>NZ_CM182091.1:0-4800000 GCF_059428125.1 Frankia sp. BMG5.60
CTAGTGGGTGTCGCCGTTAGTTCGTCGGTGATCGGTGGTGCCGGGTAGGTAGAGGCCTGCGGCGAGGTCGAGCGCGGCTTCGGCGGTGCCGCTGGGGGATCCGTCGGGCAGGTAGGAGTCGTCGTAGTCGTCGTGGCTGGCGCGCCAGATCGCGAAGCCCCAGTCGTTGGCGTAGCCGTGGTAGCGCAGCCGGCACAGTGGCTGGGGGGCGCCGTCGGGGTCGGTGGCGGTGACGTAGGCGAACGCGCCGTGGTAGCGGGTGGAGATCTCGCGGATCCCGGGCCAGTTCTCGGCCGCGTGCGCGACGAGCCGCTGGCGCAGGGAGATCTTCGTCGATGCCGGGATACCTGCCACGGCTCTCATTGTCGCCGTCAGTTGAGGGCGGGTTGCCCGCGGGTGTGGTGGCGGCGATGGTCGGGTGCGACCTGCCCGATAGGACATCAGGGTGTCTCGCCGTGCTACCGCGGTCATCCTGACCGACGACGTCCGTGCCGAACTGGCCAGCCGTGCCCGGTCGGCGACCGTGCCGCGCCGTGACTGGCTGCGCGCGAGGATCGTGCTCGCCGCCGCGGACGGGCTGGGCAACGCCGCGATCGCCGCCGGGTTGGGTGTCTGCGAGGACACCGTCTGCACGTGGCGGGGCCGGTTCGCCCGGGAAGGTCTCGCGGGCCTGCGTGACCGGCCCCGGTCGGGCCGGCCGGCCCGGTTCACCGCGGTGCAGGTCGCCGAGGTCAAGGCGCTGGCCTGCACCCGGCCCGCCGACGTCGACGTGCCGCTGGAACGCTGGTCGGCGGCCGAGCTCGCCGCCCACGCGGTCCGCGAGGGCATCGTCGAGGAGGTGTCCGCCTCGACGGTGACCCGCTGGCTCGACGCCGACGCGATCCGCCCCTGGCGGCACCGGTCGTGGATCTTCCCGCGGGACCCGGCGTTCGTGGCGAAGGCGTCCCGGGTCCTGGACCTCTATGCCCGCCGCTGGGACGGCGAGCCGCTCGGCCCGGACGACTATGTGATCAGCGCGGACGAGAAGTCCCAGCTGCAGGCCCTGCACCGCTGCCACCCGACCGCGCCGGCGATGCCCGGCCACGGCCCGCGGGTGGAGTTCGAGTACACCCGTGGGGGCACGCTGGCGTACTTCGCCGCCTACGACGTCCACCGCGCCGAGGTGATCGGCCGGATCGAGGACACCACCGGGATCGCCCCGTTCGGTCGGCTCGCCGCCCAGGTCATGGCCCAGGAGCCCTACGCGTCGGCGCGGCGGGTGTTCTGGATCGTCGACAACGGCTCGTCTCACCGAGGCCAGGCCTCGATCGACCGGATGCGCGCCGCCCACCCGACCGCGACGCTGGTCCACCTGCCCGTACACGCCTCCTGGCTCAACCAGGTCGAGGTATTCTTCTCGATCTTGCAGCGCAAGGCCATCGAGCGCGGTGACTTCGCCGACCTCGACACGCTCGCGGCCCGGGTCATGGGCTTCCAGGCGCTCTACAACCAGGCCGCGACCCCGTTCGACTGGAAGTACACCCGCGCCGATCTCCTGAAGACCGCCAGCCGCCTCGGCCTCGCCGCATAACCGACGAACTTGCGGCGGCACCCACTAGTACTACAGTTTCAGTGATCTTTCTGTCGGCTCGATGGCCGTGTCGAAGTTCTCCGCTGCGCGGTCGCGTGACCGGTGGTGGTAATGCTTGGCGCCGCCGATGGGGCGTTCAAGCGGCGCAAGCTGGGGTCCCGGGTCCAGGGAACGTCTTCGGAGGCACGCGAACGGGTAGCAGATTGCGCTAGGAGTGGGAGCGATCGGACTTCGAGAGACCCGCGGCAGCGACACCTAACGCGCCACGCCGTCCGCCGAGCAGAGATCACATCCCGACCACTGGGGCTGTAGTACTAGGCGGATCACCCCCACGGGCGTGGGGAGGACCGCATGGACCGGGCGTACTCGTTCGCCAGACGCGGATCACCCCCACGGGCGTGGGGAGGACCGCACCCGGCGCTGTTCTGGACGGTCCTCGTCCGGATCACCCCCACGGGCGTGGGGAGGACAACCGGCGCCGCGGCCTGAGCCTCCCGGGCGGCGGATCACCCCCACGGGCGTGGGGAGGACGCTCCGCTCTTCGGGTTGCCGTACTGGCATCCCGGATCACCCCCACGGGCGTGGGGAGGACGTAGTGGGAGTCAGGCTTGATGGTGCATCAGGCGGATCACCCCCACGGGCGTGGGGAGGATGTCAGGAGCACCCGGCAGTGCGGGGCGTGGGCCGGATCACCCCCACGGGCGTGGGGAGGATCTGCCAGCGGGAGGTGTCCCGTGGTGTGGTCGCGGATCACCCCCACGGGCGTGGGGAGGATTTGGTGTCGGACACTTCGATCTGGACCATCAGCGGATCACCCCCACGGGCGTGGGGAGGATCTGGCGTTGGACGGGGCTCACCGGCCTACTTCCGGATCACCCCCACGGGCGTGGGGAGGATTGCGTCCTGTTTCCCGCCGCCCGCTCCGCGTGCGGATCACCCCCACGGGCGTGGGGAGGATGCGTGGTGCCCATCTGACCACCAGCGATCGGACGGATCACCCCCACGGGCGTGGGGAGGATGGGAAAAACCACTGGGCATCGGGTGCCGTCGCCGGATCACCCCCACGGGCGTGGGGAGGATCCGCGGAGGGCGTACGGTGTGCATCGTCCTACCGGATCACCCCCACGGGCGTGGGGAGGATAACACCGCCGCGAGGGACACCGCTGTGGTCGTCGGATCACCCCCACGGGCGTGGGGAGGATCAACGTGAACTCGACATGGGCGGCCGTGTGCGCGGATCACCCCCACGGGCGTGGGGAGGATGCTTCGTGAGCTGGGCTTTTAGGAAGCGTCCGGCGTCTGTTGTGATTTCGCGATGCGTGGCGATGTCGCTGGGGTCGGTGCCGAGTCGGTCTGGCTGTGAGCCTGCCTTCCCATGGTGGGCGCATCGTACCGGTACGTGCCGGAGCTTCGGCGATGCAGGCTTCGTCGCCTGGCCGAAGGCCCTCTGGCTGCTTGCTCGAGAGCCACGCGTTAGCCTCCTCGAATGGATCATGGGGGGATCTCGGGGTTGGATGAGTCTGCGCAGGTGCCGGACCTGTTGGACCTGCGGGTATGGGGTAAGTCGCGGGGTCTTGATCGGCCGTATCCACTGGTGTGGCATCTGGTGGATACCGGGGCGATGGTCGAGGTGCTGTGGCGTGATGTGGTCGCGGCGTCGGTGCGGCGGACGATCGCGGTGGGGCTGGAGTGTTCCGAGGCTGATGCAGGTCGACTGGTGGCTTTCTGGGCGGCGCTACACGACATAGGAAAGATTATCCCCGGGTTTCAGGTTCAGGATGGAAAGGCTTTTGCTGGTCTAACCGGCTACACGAGGTCGGGTGAACGAGATTCCTACGGGCATGACCTGGCCACGCAGCAGTTCCTCGCGCGTCTGCTGGGTGAGCTGGGCTATGTCCGGGGTCTGATTGACGACGCGTCGTGTGCGCGGGTGGCGCAAGTGTTGGGCGGTCATCATGGCTGTTTCCATGAGATTGACTCGCGGGACGAAGACCCGCGGCTGAATCCCACTGAGCAGGGCGGCCCTGAGTGGGAAAGTCAGCGACGTGCGGTGTTGGCCGCGGTGGAGAAGGAGTTCGCCCCTCCGGTGGCCCCGCGGGAGATCCCGGTCCCAGTAGCTGCGGTGATCTGTGCTCTGGTGATTCTGGCCGACTGGCTGGTCAGCCAGGAGGACTTCATCCTTGCCCGGCAGACGGAGCATCAGGCCGGCTCCGGCAGCGGGAAAGAACGCCGGTGGGTGGCGTCGGCGGCGTTGCGGTCGCATCGGGCGGCCAGCACTGCAGCCGCGCACGGCCTGGTGCGGGAGGTCGGCCTGGGGCGTCTGGTGCTGCGCAGCGGGTCGTTCACCGAGGAGTTCCCCGACTACACCCCGAACACGCTGCAGAAATCGGTGGCCGAGGGACTCCCGAAGCTGCTGACCGGCCCGGGGCTGCTGCTGATGATGGCTCCCATGGGTTTCGGCAAGACCGAGACGGCGTTGCACGCGGCGAGGTTGATGGGGGAGGCCGCAGGAGCGCAGGGGCTGTTCGTCACGTTGCCGACGATGGCCACGGCGGACCAGATGTACGGCCGGGTGGAGGCCTACCTGCAGCGGCGTGGTGATCCGGCTGTGGGGAGTGCGGCGGTCACCCTGCTGCATTCGATGGCCTGGCTGAACCGTGCCTACAATCCTGCACCCGACCAGGGGCAGGTTGTCACCGGCGAGCACGAATCAGGGTCGCCGCCGGCGGCGCGGACAGTTCCCAGCGAGTGGCTGCGGGGTGCGAAGAAGGGTTTGGTGGCGCCGGCCGGTCTCGGCACGGTCGACCAGGCGCTACTCGCAGTGCTGCCCGCGCGGCACAACGTCCTGCGGATGCTGGGTCTGGCGGGCAAGGTACTCGTTGTTGACGAGGTGCACGCCTACGACGCCTACATGCAGTACCTGCTGGCCCGGCTGCTGACCTGGCTGGGCACGCTGCGAGCGCCGGTCGTCCTCCTGTCGGCGACGCTGCCGGAGGAGGTCGCGAAACGACTGGTCCGCGCCTATCTGCTGGGCGCGACGTCGAAGCCTTACCGGAAGGATATTCCCGTCACCTATCCCGGCTGGGTCTACGCCGACGCGGACAGCGCGACGGTGACCCCGACGCCGTTCGAGATGGATCCGCGCAACCTGGCGGTCGATCTGGTCGACGTACCGCTCGTCGAGGATGACCCCGCAGGCGAGGCCGATGAGGAACGGCCGGTTGCCGGTGGGGTCGACCGCCGCGCCGCGCTGCGCACTCTGTTGGCGCCGATCCTGCGCGAGGGCGGCAGCGCGATGGTGGTCTGTACGACGGTCGCCGAAGCCCAGCAGACCTTCGCCGCCGTCCGGACCTGGTGTAGACGGGAGGCTGATCCGGGTAATGCCCCGGTTCTCACCCTGCTGCATGCCCGCATGCCCGCCCGGGAGCGTGAGGCCCGCATCGAGCAGGTGACCACGGAGTTCGGCCGTGATGTGCAGCGGCGGCCCCACGCGGCGATTCTCGTCGCGACCCAGGTCGTCGAGCAGTCGCTGGACCTCGACGTCGATCTGGTCATCAGTGATCTGGCGCCGATCGCGCAACTGCTCCAGCGCGCTGGCCGCTGCCAGCGCCATCCCCAGGTCGACGCAGCAAAAAAGCGGCCCGCCTGGGCTGCCGGCGGACCGCGGCTCGCCGTCCTCCTCCCACGCCACGACGGCGAGTTCGCCCTACCCGAGCGTTGGACGTGGATCTACAACCGTGCGCTGCTGCGGCGCACCTACGAGCTGCTGGCCCCGCGTCATCCCCAGCCGGTGTCCATCCCGGCGGACGTGCAGCCGATGGTGAACGAGGTCTACGGCGAGACGTTCCGCGTCGATCCGCCGGAGGACGAGATCGCCCGGATCATGGAGGACGAGGCTGCCCGGGGTATTGCTGCCGTTGCGGCCATCGCGGCCCCGCGCGATCTGCTGGATCTTCAGCCGTTGACGAAACGGGAGATCGACGAGGACGAGATCTCCACCCGCCTGGGTGCGCCCTCGGTCCGGGTCGTGTGTTGCTACGTGGACGCCGACGGCAACCGCTGGCTCGATCCGACCTGCCGCACAAACCCGCTACCTGCGAAGGGTGCCGGCTGGAAGGACCGCTTCACCCAGGACCAGGTCCGCGCGGTCCTCTCCGAGAGCATCCCGATGCGCGACGGGCAGTGGCGGCGTGAGGATCCCGCGCTGACCCGGCCACCCGCGAGCTGGTCGAAGAACCCGAACCTGCGCCGCCTCGTCCTGCTGCCCCATGCGCTTGGCCCCGACGGCAAGCCGCAGCCGGTCGCCGTCGGGAACCGCACCTTCCGCCTGGACCCGACTCTCGGCCTGCTCGGCTGACGCGGGCGCGCGCTGCGTCAGGTCTCGCTGTGGGATCGAGGCCTGCATGGAGCTGGGCTAACACTTCATGGAACTCGGGGCGCTTGTTCAATCCGCTGCCTGATGGGTTGTGGTCCACCAGTAGACCCGCAAGCCGTTTTGTCGGTGGCAGTCGATAGCGTCAGCTCTGCGATGCTTGCCCCTCCTTGGAGAGTTGGGGGCGATAACAACGTCGATCGGGGGATCTGGTGAGTGGCCCATGACCGTTGGGCAGGCCTTCGACCTGCGGTTCGAGGAGTGGATGCCCGTCCGTGGGCTGTCGGAACAGCCTCAGGTTGGATTGCAGGAGCTGTTCCTGGCGGCGCAGGGCATCAAGGACCTCGAGGTGCCGCTGCCGCCGGCCGCCGCCGGACTGTGGAGAATCCTCTATCTGATTGCGGCGCGGGTGAGCGGCCTGGACGAGGAGGACCTGGGCGCCAAAGAGTTCGAGCGCCGCCGTAGGCGGGTGTTGACTCAGGATGGCTTCGACCCGGACAGGGTCAAAGAATATTTCGAGGAGTATCGGGTTCGTTTCAATCTTTTCGATGAGTCGCGGCCGTGGCTGCAGGATCCACGGTTGGCGGAGCAGTGCTCGTCGAGTTCGGGGCTGAACCGGATCGTGCTCGGCCGTCCGTCGGGGAACAACCAGGTCTGGTTCGGCCATCACGACGATGGCCGTCCACGTCCGATCCCGGCCCGTGAGGGTGCCTGGCATCTGCTTGCCGCCTTGTACTACGGGCCGTCGGGGCGCTGCACGACCCGGACGGTGAAGGGACGCACGGAGGGGAACACGGCGGCGGGCCCGCTGCGTACGGGCCTGAGCTGTCATCCGCTGGGCGGCACTCTGTTCGAGTCACTCGTGGCAGGGATCCCGTACCCCGACACTGCCGACGACTACCGGGAGGGTGTTCTCGACGAGGCACCGTGGGAGGCCGCCGCGTTGCCGGACCCGCTGCGCGGCCCGGTTCCGCTGCGGGGCATGGCCAGGGCGCTGGTCGGCCGCTTCCAGCATGCGGTGCTCCTGGTTCCCGACAGCGGCGGCGAGCACGTCGTGGATGCGACCCTGACATGGGCCTGGCGCGAGAAGGGGAACGTCGGCCCGGACCCTTACCAGATCTACCGGACCAGCAAGCAGGGCGACGTCTACCCTGCTCCGGCGAAGGCGTCGCGGGCGTTGTGGCGCGATCTGGATGCCATGCTGCTGAAGGGTGCGGACGGCAAGAGTGGCCGGCCGCGAGTCCTCGGTTCGGTGAAGCAGCTTCCGCCGCAGGTGCGTGACGGGATGCGGGTGCGGGTCTTCGGGTTCGACCAGGACGGGCAGACCCGTGATCGGCAGTTCTTCACCGGTTCGACGCCGCCCGTGCTGCGTTGGCTCGAGGATGATGATCTGACATTTGTCCGCGGGATCGAGCGGGTCCGGACGGTGGCCGAGCGGGTGGGCGACAACATCAGGTATGCGCTGCGCAGTGCGTGGGCGCACCTGGCCGACCCGGAGGACGACGGTAAGTCCCGGTCGAAGCGGCGAGACGTGGGCGCCGGCCCGTGGGTCGCGATGGGGGAGGACCGGTACTGGCCGCAGGCCGAGCGTGTTTTCTGGCGGACGCTGGATACGGCGGAGCAGGCTGCGGATCCATCGTTGGTTTTTACCGGTGCGGCCGATGATTTTCTGCGGCTGGCGCAGGGGGTGTACGACGACATCGTCGACCAGATCAACGCGGCGTTGCATCCCCGGTTGGTTCGTGCGCTGGTGCGACACCGTGCCGATCTGCGCCTTGGTCTGTGAACGCGACGATTTGGTCAGCGAAAAGGGGGAGGTGGTTCCATGACGGTCGGGTCGGTGTCGAGCGGCCTCGATGGGTTACCGTCGAAGGAGGAGGAATCGTTCGGGAGGGCCAGCGGGCCTGAGCGGTGGCGAGGCAAAGGTTCGGTGGCGAACCGGGAGGCGCTGAGGCTGCCGGCTCAGACCCTGGTGGGGCGAGCGCGCCGAGCGCAGGCGGTGCCGGCGGACCGTTCGGCGCTGCGTCGCAGCCTCGGCCGGGAACCGTCGCATCCGTTTGCGCAGCCGGCGCATCGCATCGTCGGCCCGTGCCTGCCTGGCGCGGTGCGCGACGGTGATGCGGTCGGGGTTCCGCGGGCTGGCGTGGTGGAGATCGTGGCGGTGGAGCGGGCCTTCTATGCGGTGGCTGCCTTGATCGCAGCCCAGCCCCGGTCGGTCCGCGACGCCTCTGCGAGATCGACCGAGAACGATGAGTCTTCAGAACCCGAGGTGACGGAATCGGCGCAGGACGATCAGTCGTCGCGACGGAGCGCGGGCCGGAGTCTGGGGCGCTGGCTTGCGGACGCGGTGAACGCGGAGCCGTCCCGCGAGCAGGCCGGCATGATGTACAGCCGTTTCGAGTCGCGGCTGCGGCTGCTCTGCCGCCAGGACATCGATGGGCTGCACCGGCAACTACCCAGGCTGGTGCGGTATCTGCAGTCTGACCGGATTGCCGCGGACTGGCGGCCCGCGGACTGGTCCCGGCTGCTGATTGATCTTGCCCTGTGGGGGATCGATGCGGACGGGGTCGCGAAGATCTGGCTGCAGCATTTCTATGGCACGGCGCGGCCCGCGCGCTTCGACGGCGGTGCGACCGCCGATGCCGACGACACCACGAAGGACGACGGCGCCGATGGTGCCGCGGACGATGCTGAAAGGAAGAGGCCATGACCGACGCCCGGTTCCTCGATATCCACCTGCTGCAGACGATTCCGTACGCGAATCTGAACCGTGACGATCTCGGCGCGCCGAAGACGGTTGTCTACGGCGGGAAGTCCCGCACGCGCGTGTCCAGCCAGTGCTGGAAGCGGCAGGTGCGGCTCGAGGTGGAGTCGGTGCTGGGTGATCCTGCGGTGCGTACCCGACGGATCACCACAGAGGTCGCCGCCCGGCTGGTCAAAAAGGGCTGGCTGGAGGAGCTCGCGACGCACGCGGGGGCGCAGGTACTGCTGTCCGCAGGCAAGAGTGGCATCAAGACCGAGAAGGACCGTGACAAGCGGGATATCTCCTCGGTGCTGCTGTATCTGCCGGCCGCCGGGCTGGACGCGCTGGCCGAGCTGGCCGACGCCCACCGTGGCCTGATCGAGGCCGAGGCGCGCAAGAAGACGCCGAAGGCGGTGCTGCCGGTGGCGGAGGTGGCGTCGATCCTGTCGAGCCGGAACGGATCCATCAACCTGTTCGGGCGGATGCTGGCGGAACTGCCTGGTGGGAAGGTCGATGGTGCGGTGCAGGTGGCGCACGCCTTCACCGTGCACGCCACTGATCCGGAGATCGACTTTTTCACCGCTGTCGACGACATCCCGTCGGCGGACGATGCGGGTAGCGGCCACATGAACGCCGGTGAGTTCTCCGCCGGTGTGTTCTACCGGTATGCGAGCCTCGACCTGACCGGCCTGGTCAAGAACCTCGACGGCGACACGGCGACCGCAACCGAGCTGACGAGGGAGTTCCTGCGGGGCTTCGTCTCGGCACTGCCAAGTGGAAAGCGGACCGCGACCGCCCCGAACACCCTGCCCGAGCTGCTTTATGTGGCGGTGCGTGGGGACCGGCCGATCTCGTTGGCCGCGGCGTTCGAGCGGCCCGTGGCCGCTGGCGTCGATGGCGGCTTCGGGCAGGAGGCCCGTGACGACCTGGCCACCTACGCGCAGGGGCTGCACACCGTCTGGGAGACAGACGAGATTGTTCTCCACGGGCACGCGTCCATGGACGGTGTGTCGCGGGAGAAGGGACTCGGCGACCGGTACGACTCCTACCCGAAGCTGTTGACCGCCGCGGTCGCGGCGGCCTATCCGGCGCAGGCTGCCGCGGAGGTGGCATGAGCGGGCTGGTGCTGCGCCTGGCTGGGCCGATGCAGTCGTGGGGGGAGCGCAGCACGTTCGCCGCCGAGCGGGACACCGCCGGTTTCCCTACCCGCTCCGGTCTGATCGGCCTGTTCGCCGCGTCGATGGGCATTGAGCGAGGACAGGCAGGGGTTTCGCAGGGAACACGGTCGATCACCATCGCGGACTTCGCAGCGCTACGGATCACGGTTCGGGTCGATGCTCCGGGCCTGTTGTTGACGGATTTTCACACGGTCGGCGGCGGGCTTCCGTCGGCCCGGACCGTTCCGACCGCGGAGGGGAAGCACCGGGCGGGGGAGAACACGGCGACGATCGTGAGCCGTCGCCACTACCTGTCTGACGCCGTGTTCACCGTTGCTGTCACCGCCGTGGACGACGACGATCTGATCATGCGGATCGGCGACGCATTGCTGCACCCGGTCTGGCAGCCCTACCTCGGCCGGCGGTCCTGCCCGCCGGACCAGCCGCTGGTACTGCGGCGTCGCTGCGCCGATCCGGAGGCCGAGCTTCGGACCCAGGTGCCATTGCCTCGCCGGCCCCGGCTCCCACGGGCGGCGGACGGCGGTGTCGAGGTCGACCTGTTGACCGAGACCGCCCCGGCGGATGGCCGTGCCGCCGTCACCGATTTGCCGGATGTTCCGCTGAGTTTCGACCGGTTCGATCGCCGCTATGCGCGCCGCACCGTCTGCCGACAGTCGATCAGCCTGCCTACCAGGCTGCTTCACAAGCCAGGTGAGGAGTTCCAGCGGGCGCTGTACGCCTACATCGAGCAGGGTCGGGTGGCGGCGTGAAGGCCTGGCTGGCGCAGATTCTCGTCGATGAGCGGCACCATGAGATCCGCCGCGAGCTTGCCGACGCCGAACGGCTGCACAAGCGGCTGATGATGCTCGTCCCCGACGAACTCGGCGACGACGCCCGCACACTGGCGGGTCTGCTGTTTCGCGTCGACCGGCGGGCGGGGCGGACCCGGCTGCTCGTCCAGACAAGGCTGCAGCCGGAAGTCCACCGGCTGCCCGCACCCTATGCGCAGGCCGCCGTCCGCGATCTCAGGCCGTTCCTGGACCGGCTGACCGTGGGCACCGCGGTGCACTACCGGATCGTCGCGAACGCGTCGAAGCGCGGCGGCCGCAACGCCGGCAAGCAGGCCGGGAAGATCATCCCGTTGCGCGGGGCGGACGCCGACGAGTGGTGGACGCGGCGGGCCGCCGGATGTGGGCTGGAACTGCGTTCCCTGGTCGGCAGCCCGCTCGGCGACGTCACCGGTGACCGGACCGGCGGGCGGGTCCGGCACGCCCTGACTCGTTTCGACGGCCTCGGCGTCATCGTCGACGCGGACGCGGCACGCCGTGCTGTGCTCGACGGGGTCGGACGGGCGAAATCCTACGGCGCGGGGCTGCTCAGCCTGGCGCCGCTGGGGGCCGGCCGGTGAGCGTGCGGCGCACCGGCGGCGGCGCCGGTTCGGCCAAGCAGCGGCTGGGCCGTCCGACTTTGGCGATGTTGCCGCGGGTCGCGGACTCGCTGTCGTTTCTCTACATGGAGTCGGTACGGATCGCGCGGGACGACACCGGGGTCCTCGCCTATGTGGAGTCGCCCCGTGGCATCGAGCAGGTCTATCTGCCGGTTGCGGCGTTGTCCTGCGTGTTGATGGGACCGGGCACGTCGATCACTCAGCCGGCGCTGGCGATGTTCGCGCACCACGGCACCAGCATCGTGTGCGTCGGCGCGGGCGGTATCCGCAGCTACGCGAACATCCAGCCGGCGGGGCTGACGACCAACTGGTTGGAAAGACAGGTCCGGATCTGGGCGGACGACGAGCTGCGGGTTGAGACGGCGAGCCGGATGTACCGGGCCCGGTTCGCCGTCGACGTCCCCGAGGGCACCACGCTCGCGCAGCTGCGCGGCATGGAAGGCCAGCGGGTGAAGGCCTATTACAAACTGCTGGCGCAGAAACACCGCATCGGCCGGTTCCGCCGCAACTACAACCCCGACTCGTGGGACGAGCAGGACCCGGTGAACCGCGCCCTGTCGGCGGCCAACACCTGCCTGTACGGCGTGGTCCACGCGGCCGTGTGCGCGCTGGGCTGCTCGCCGGCGTTGGGATTCGTGCACAGCGGCACCCAGCTCGCGTTCATCTACGACCTGGCTGACCTGTACAAGGCCACGACGACGATCCCGCTGGCGTTCGCGTTGCACGATTCGACCGATCCGGAACGGGCCGTGCGTAGCCGGCTGCGGGAGGAGTTCCGGCTCGTCAAGCTTCTCCCGACGATCGTCCAGGATATCCAGAACCTGCTCACCCCGGCCGACGAGGTGGAAGCGGGCGACGGCGAGGACCGGGGGACGTTGTCGGTTGGCATGGTCAATCTGTGGGATCCGGATCTGGGGCCCATTCGCGCCGGCGTCAACTATGGCGGCGGACCCGATCTGGACCTTGCCGGTGACATCGACGAGGCGGACGTGGCTGGTCAAGGTGCCGCGCCTGGTCTTGTCGGCGAGCGGGATGGACCGGCGCCGGCTGAGGAGGTCGCCACCACTGTTGATGGACCGCTGTTCGACGACGGCGTCCTCGACGAGGACGACATCCTGACCAACCTGGGTGACCCATGGCCTCAATGATCGTCATTGCGACCACCGCTGTCCCTGACCACGTCCGCGGCGCGCTGACCCGCTGGCTCATCGAACCCAAGGCCGGCGTGTACGTCGGCACCGTCTCCGCCCGAGTCCGCGAGCACCTCTGGACTCAGGTCGCTGCCTGCGTCGCCGACGGCGCTGCTGTCTGCATCCATCCCGCCGACACCGAACAGGGATTCCAGATCCACACCGCCGGTGAACGCCGCCGCCATATCGTCGACTTCGACGGCCTGCAACTCGCCGCCCTCCAACCACAACAGACGCCGGAGCCCTCCTAAAACCCCAGCTCACGAAGTGTCCTCCCCACGCCCGTGGGGGTGATCCGATCTTGCAAAAGTGGTCGGCCTCGGGACGTCCGTCCTCCCCACGCCCGTGGGGGTGATCCGCCCACCGTGACACTGCCAGCCATACACGGCGCGTCCTCCCCACGCCCGTGGGGGTGATCCGGTCTCCAACCGCGGCGCCTCACGCGCCGTCTCGTCCTCCCCACGCCCGTGGGGGTGATCCGAGTCGCGTCGGCCTCCAAATCGCCGGCCTCGAGTCCTCCCCACGCCCGTGGGGGTGATCCGTTGAGCCGCATCGACTCAGCTCCGGGGGAACGGTCCTCCCCACGCCCGTGGGGGTGATCCGCAGGTGTGGCGGCAGCACCCGGGGCCGATGCTGTCCTCCCCACGCCCGTGGGGGTGATCCGGAAATTGAAACATCCCGGCTGGTCCCGACCAGGTCCTCCCCACGCCCGTGGGGGTGATCCGTCGGGAGGATCACTCGCAGCCGGGATGTCGGCGTCCTCCCCACGCCCGTGGGGGTGATCCGCTGGAGGCGGCGTCGACGAAATCGTCGAACATGTCCTCCCCACGCCCGTGGGGGTGATCCGATCCTCACCGACGCCGACCGGGCCGCCGCGATGTCCTCCCCACGCCCGTGGGGGTGATCCGACCCGCGGGTCGGCCCGGACCACGCGCGTGCCGTCCTCCCCACGCCCGTGGGGGTGATCCGCGAGAACGGGCACCAAATGTTGGCCGTCTCGAGTCCTCCCCACGCCCGTGGGGGTGATCCGGATGACCGTCCCGGCCTCGCCCTCGCGGACCAGTCCTCCCCACGCCCGTGGGGGTGATCCGGTCTCCGAGTCCTGCTCCATCACGGCGAGCAGGTCCTCCCCACGCCCGTGGGGGTGATCCGCAGCTGGATGGCTGACCGGCACCTGGGAGACGGTCCTCCCCACGCCCGTGGGGGTGATCCGACATGGTGCAGCGTCGCTGTGCCGATGCGGGGGTCCTCCCCACGCCCGTGGGGGTGATCCGGCAACGATGCCTGACTTCGACCTGTCAGCGCCGTCCTCCCCACGCCCGTGGGGGTGATCCGACTGCTACCCGCTGCCCGGCAGGTCCGTCGCTGTCCTCCCCACGCCCGTGGGGGTGATCCGCCTGCGCAGCATCGCAACCTCCCAGGTGTGGCGTCCTCCCCACGCCCGTGGGGGTGATCCGCCGGAGATCAAATCCGCTTGGAACTCGCCCGGGTCCTCCCCACGCCCGTGGGGGTGATCCGGCCGATGACTGAGCCTGCCGGGCAGCCTTTCGGTCCTCCCCACGCCCGTGGGGGTGATCCGTCGACCTGCTCGTCGCCGGTCTTCGTCAGCAGGTCCTCCCCACGCCCGTGGGGGTGATCCGGACAGGCAGGCCGTCCCGTGATGCTGCTCGCCGTCCTCCCCACGCCCGTGGGGGTGATCCGGTCGCGTACCGGCAGCGAGATAGTTGAGCACCGTCCTCCCCACGCCCGTGGGGGTGATCCGGTCCGTCCGGACACCGCCGGATCGATGATCTGGTCCTCCCCACGCCCGTGGGGGTGATCCATTGATCAGCGGCTCGTTCGTGGGTGAGGGTCAGTCCTCCCCACGCCCGTGGGGGTGATCCGGGCTGTATGCCGCGTTTCTCGGCGGGTGGCTCGTCCTCCCCACGCCCGTGGGGGTGATCCGCCAGCGCGCACATCAGCCGGCCCTGCGCGGTGGTCCTCCCCACGCCCGTGGGGGTGATCCGGTCGGCGACGCCCAATCCCGGCTCGCCGCGATGTCCTCCCCACGCCCGTGGGGGTGATCCTTCGTTGGCGATGGGCCGCCGATGGCCGAGATCGTCCTCCCCACGCCCGTGGGGGTGATCCGTGAGGGGTTGAGGGAGCGGGAAGCCGGTGAGCGTCCTCCCCACGCCCGTGGGGGTGATCCACGATCTGACCGGCGCCGGAATCGGTGTTCCGCGTCCTCCCCACGCCCGTGGGGGTGATCCGCCGCGGCGGTAATCCTCATAGAAGACCGCATTGTCCTCCCCACGCCCGTGGGGGTGATCCGTTCGCGGGGGGACGCGATCTCCCCGGGGCTGAAGGTCCTCCCCACGCCCGTGGGGGTGATCCGTCATCGTCAGCGATGCCGGTCACTTGGAACCCGTCCTCCCCACGCCCGTGGGGGTGATCCGGTCGCCGCGGCCCGCGGCGAGCTGGCGTCCGCGTCCTCCCCACGCCCGTGGGGGTGATCCGCCCCTCCTTTTGCCCCTCCGGCTCTATCCGGAGTCCTCCCCACGCCCGTGGGGGTGATCCGACCCGGATCGGCCGGGGGTCGCCGGGGATCAGGTCCTCCCCACGCCCGTGGGGGTGATCCTAAGGGTGGGAGTGTCCGGGAGGGTCCGGGGATGATGTCCTCCCCACGCCCGTGGGGGTGATCCGTGCCCCAGCTCCCGGGCGTACAGACCCGCCCCGTCCTCCCCACGCCCGTGGGGGTGATCCGCTCAGCTCCAGCTCAAGGGCCCGCTGGTGCTCGTCCTCCCCACGCCCGTGGGGGTGATCCGCTGGCGGTCTCCTCCACCAACCTGCTCCGGATGTCCTCCCCACGCCCGTGGGGGTGATCCGGCATGTTCGCGCTGGCCTGGACGACCGGCGACGTCCTCCCCACGCCCGTGGGGGTGATCCGAGCAGGCTGCTGTTCGGGCTGGCCGAGCAGCGGTCCTCCCCACGCCCGTGGGGGTGATCCGTAACCGAGCTCGAGGAACGTGGGATCACCGCGGTCCTCCCCACGCCCGTGGGGGTGATCCGCGACCGGAGTCACGCTCCGCTGGCGTGTCAACGTCCTCCCCACGCCCGTGGGGGTGATCCGATAGAGGATTAATCCTGTGGAGCAAGTAGAAGGTCCTCCCCACGCCCGTGGGGGTGATCCGATACGCGGAACCCTCGGCAAACTGATCAGCGGGTCCTCCCCACGCCCGTGGGGGTGATCCGGCCGTCCGGCACCTCCCCAAGCTCGTCCTTGCGTCCTCCCCACGCCCGTGGGGGTGATCCCCCAGTCGGAAGGGCCCGAAGTCGCGGACTGACGTCCTCCCCACGCCCGTGGGGGTGATCCGCTCGCCGCCGGCCCTCGAGCTCGCCGCCGGCCGTCCTCCCCACGCCCGTGGGGGTGATCCCCGACGTCGTTGATGGGCTCCTGACGCTCGGACGTCCTCCCCACGCCCGTGGGGGTGATCCACCGTTCGGTCCAGCGGGTAGAGATAGGCCACCGTCCTCCCCACGCCCGTGGGGGTGATCCGCTCCGTGACGCTCGCGCGCTGCTCCGCCAGCAGTCCTCCCCACGCCCGTGGGGGTGATCCGCCGACGCGCTGCTCGACGACGAGAACGGCGACGGTCCTCCCCACGCCCGTGGGGGTGATCCGCTTCCAGCCGGTGAAGCGAAGCCGGGCGCGGAGTCCTCCCCACGCCCGTGGGGGTGATCCCCGACCCGCAGCTTCCGCTGCAACATGGCGGTCGTCCTCCCCACGCCCGTGGGGGTGATCCGTAGCGATGAGGAGTGGGAGCTTGCCGACGCGAGTCCTCCCCACGCCCGTGGGGGTGATCCGCCGCGACGGTGGCGACGGCAGCCCTGGACAGGGTCCTCCCCACGCCCGTGGGGGTGATCCGAACGCGGGATCACCGCGGGGGATCGGCTGTATGTCCTCCCCACGCCCGTGGGGGTGATCCGCTGGACGCGGCGACGGTGAACCGGCTGCTCTCGTCCTCCCCACGCCCGTGGGGGTGATCCGGATCGGATGGTGGTGTTCGGGCAGCGGACCGCGTCCTCCCCACGCCCGTGGGGGATGCCTCCGTCGGTTCCGGTTGGCGATGCCCTCCAGCTCGCCATCCTCTCCACGCCCGAGGGGGTGCTCCGGGGGGCCGGCTGGTCCAGCATGCAGAGGATCATCCGGAGCTCGCCGGAGAAGACCCGGTGCGCGCGGAGTCCGCCCCGCACGCGCAGGGATCATCCGGCCGGCACCGGCCACGGATATTGCAACATCGCGTCCGCCCCCGCACGCGCGGGGACCGTCCTTGGTACGACGACAACGCCATCACCCAGGCTGAGTCCGCCCCGTACGCGCGGAAATCATCCCTCGGGTTCCTCGTCACTTGCGCCGAGGAGTGGGTCCGCCCCGTACGCGCGGGGACTATCGTGCGTGCATTCCGAATTCTCGGCCCATGAAATGATACGCCCCGAAAGTCAAGGGATCATCGCTTAATTGGTTCATTCCGGGATAATTCCTAAAAGGCCGATCTAGACCGGGCAACCGCATCCGCCTGAGAACAGGCGCGTGGTTAATAGCTGACCTCGTACCGCGGGACCTGAAAGTCGTATCGTGGCGCGCCGGGTCACATGCGCAGTCTGAGTTTCGGCACCCCACAGGTTGGCCCGAAGCTGAGGGGTGACGTGCCATCCAAACGACCGTCGCACCCAGTCGGCCCGTCACGCGCGGCTGCGGTGTTCCTACGGACAGTTGAGTCAACAAGGCTTGGTAGTCCCTGTGAGCAAGGTCACTTGATAGCGTTGAGTGACGACGGCAGACAAGTGATGGCGACTGATGCCGAGCGACGAAAGTAGGGGGTTAACAGGGGGAGCGGCCCGTAGCGAAAGATCGCTACGGAGACGGATCCCTTGCGGGGCAGTGAGAGCGGGTGCGCCGTCAGGGACTTGAACCCCGAACCCGCGGAACTCCGATGTCGGAACCGGTGGACGGACACGACATCGACGCATGATTCGATCATGACTGGTCGGACGCCCCGCGATGGCGGACTTCGCCGATGCAACAGTGCCCCTGAGCCCATGCAGCGACACCAGAAGTCAGGGCGTCCTGTCGGTCTGCGCCCAGACGATGGTGACGCCAAGCATTGAGATAATCAACGGTGTTGACGACTGCCCGCGGCCGCGCCGATGGTGGTTGGGCCTGAGTTGTCATGGAGGGTGTCTGGTGTTACGAGATCCGTCCTCAGGGTGATGGTGTGATTGCTGGGGAACGGACGGGCGACCTTCCTCGCGCGGGTCCGCATGCACTTCACGTGGTATGTCGTCAGGTCGAAACTTGAAGGCCGTCCAGAGTGGGCCGGGCATCCCTGATCACGGCCGGGCGGCGGCGTTTCCGCGGGCGGTGGTCGCGCGGCCTGCGGGCGGCGGGGGCGCCGGTTCGGAGTCGGCTGGCCGGTCGGCGGCGTGTGGCCGTGTGAGTAGACAGCCTGGTGGGGCTGGTCAGCGGGTGCTGCTGACTCTTGATCAGGTGCTGGTGGAGTTGGGTGGGCCGGAGGGGCCGTTGCCGCGGTCGACGTGGCAGGACTGGCAGCGTAAGGGGACGGGTCCGAAGGTCATCAAGTTGCCGAACGGGCAGATTCGGGTTGCTCGTGACGATCTGAATCGCTGGCTTGATGGCCTGACCCGGGATCCGTCGCGGTGAGCGGGCACGGCTCCACCCGGCCTGGCGGGAACGTCGGTGACGGGGGCGAGCTGCAGTCCACGTTTGATGTGCGGGTGTGGGCTGTGCGGGAGGTGAAGGGGAAGCGGCGGACGACGTGGCAGGCCCGGTGGTGGGTGGCTGGTCGCGTGTCGGCGAACACTCAGACATTCATGGCCAAGGGGGCGGCGGAGGCGCGTCGTGCGGAGATCCTGACCGCGGTGAAGAAGGGGGAGGCGTTCGATGTTCATTCTGGTCTGCCGGTGCGGGAAGTGCTCGCGCGGCGGGCGGCGGAGCCGCCTGCGGTGGCAAGGACGTGGTTACAGGTGGCGCGGGCGTTTGTGGATGCGAAGTGGGAGCAGGGGCAGGCCCCGGGGAGCAGGCGGTCGAGGTCACGTCCGGTGGCGTGGTGTACGGAGGGTGACTCCGCGTGATCCTTGGTTTAGTTTATGCGGTGAGTGTTTCTGGTGTCACGCTGATCTCGGGTGTGTCGGCCGGCGTGTTCCCCGCGTCGGCTTTCCCGAGGATTTCCAGGCCGAAATAGCGGTGGGTTTCGATCCACTCGTCGTGTTGCTCGGCCAGGACCGCGCCGACGAGACGTATGATCGCACCACGGTCCGGGAAGATACCCACGACGTCGGTCCGCCGGCGGATCTCCTTGTTCAGCCGTTCCTGCGGATTCGACGACCAGATCTGCCGCCAGATCTCCCGCGGGTAGCCGGTGAACGCGAGCAGATCCGCTTTCGCCTCTTCCAGATGTGCGGCGGCGCGCGGTAGTTTCTCGGTGAGAGCGTCGACGACCCGGTCGAACTGCACGGCCACCTCGTTCGCGTCCGCCTGATCAAAGATTGTCCGGACCAATGTTGCGACCCACGGCTGCGACGACTTCGGTGTGAACGTCAACAAGTCGCGCAGGTAATGCGTCCGGCATCTTTGCCACGACGCGGGCGTGTCATGACGACTGTGTAAGCCGGAGGTGGACCAGGATCGATCTACCTTGATCGGGTAGGTCGGAAAGGGACACCGAATGACACAGAGCACGACGCTTCGGACAAAAGACGAAGCGGCGGCGAAGAGGATCGCCGAGGCTTTCGCGCCGGAGGCGATCGACACGTTGTTGAAGGACGCGAGAGCGACCGGAACACCGATCGACGGGGTCGATGGCCTGTTGAACCAGATGACGAAGGCTGTCCTCGAGCGGGCCTTGCAGGTCGAGATGACGGGCCATCTCGGCTATGAGGTGGGTGATCCGGCCGGTCAGGGCACGGGAAACTCCCGGAACGGGAAGTCCACGAAGACGGTGTCGACACGGAACGGGCCGGTCGAGATCGAGGTACCGCGTGACCGGAACGGCTCCTTCGAGCCGACGATCGTGCCGAAACGGGCGCGGCGGATCGGGAATCTTGACGACACGATCCTGTCGTTGTACTCGCGGGGCATGACGACCCGCGACATCGAGGCGCACCTGCGTGAGGTGTACGGGGTCCAGGCGTCCCGGGAGCTGATTTCCAATGTCACCGAGGTCGTCGTCGACGAGATCAAGGCCTGGCAGTCCCGGCCCCTCGACGAGGTCTACCCGATCCTGTACGTCGATGGGATCCGGCTTCGGATCAAGGACAACGGGGTGGTCACGACCAAGGTCGCCTACCTGGCCGTGGGTGTCGATGTCGATGGCCGTAAGCACGCGCTGGGCTGTTGGATCAAGGACACCGAGGGCGCGAAGTTCTGGCAGAAGGTCCTGGCCGATCTCCGCAACCGCGGGGTGCGCGACGTGCTGATCGTGTGCTGCGACGGGCTGTCCGGCCTGCCCGACGCCGCGGTCGCGGTCTTCCCCGAGACCGTCGTGCAGACCTGCGTTGTGCACGTGATCCGCAACGCGATGAGGTTCGTGTCCTACGGCGACCGGAAAGCCGTCGTCAAGGCGATGAAGGACATCTACACGGCACCGACGCTGGAAGCCGCGGAACTCGGCCTGGCCGCGTTCGACAAGAAGTTCGGCGTCCAGTACCCCGGCGCGGTCGACGTGTGGCGTCACGCCTGGCCGGAGTTCATTCCGTTCCTCGACTACCCACCCGAACTCCGGAAGATCGTGTACACGACCAATGCGATCGAGTCGATGAACTTCCAGCTCCGGAAAATCACGAAGAACCGCGGGCATTTCCCCGACCGTGACGCGGCGATGAAGCTACTCTACCTCGGGCTCCGTAACATATCGAGCCAACGCGGCGGGGAGTCCGGTACCGGAACCCACGGATGGAAAGTCGCCCTCAACACGCTCGTCAACCTATTTCCCGGACGCCTACCTTTCTGATAGTGTAAGCATGTAAGCTGAGCTATTCACCTCTGGCTTACACGGAAATCGTGACAGGCTCCACGACGCGCCCGGCAGCGTCGCCCCGATCGCCGCGACCAGGCCCCGGTGGGCGTCCGAGGTCACCAGGCGGACCCCGGACAGGCCGCGGGCGACCAGCCCGCGGAAGAACGCCAGCCAGCCGGCCCCGTCCTCGCTGGACACGACGTCGAGGCCGAGGATCTCCCGGTGCCCATCGCCGTTGACCCCGACCGCGAGCAGGCAGTGGACGTTCACGACCCGGCCGTCCTCGCGGACCTTCATCGTCAACGCATCCGCCTGCACGAACCGGTACGGCCCGGCGTCCAGCGGCCTCGAGCGGAACGCCTCGACCTGGCCGTCGAGATGCTTCGCCAACTCCGACACCTGCGACTTCGAGATATGCGCGACCCCGAGCTGTTCCACGAGCTTGTCCACTCTTCTCGTGGAAACACCGAGCAGATAGGACGTCGCGACCACCGAGATCAACGCCTGTTCCGCCCGCCGCCGGCGTGTCAGCAGCCATTCCGGGAAGTACGAACCGGACCGCAGCTTCGGAATTGCTAGATCAATCGTCCCGGCGCGCGTGTCCCACTCCCGCATCCGGTACCCATTCCGACGATTCGTCCGATCCGGTGATATCTCCCCGTACTCCGCACCACAGATCCCATCTGCCTCAGCGCCCATCAACGCCTCCGCAAACGCCTTCACCATCGAACCCAACAGATCCGGACTCGCCGCCACCAGTTCCTTGCCCAGCCCGTCGGCGTCGGTCACAGTCGGACGCACGGCCATCGCGTTTCCTCCTCATCGAGTTGCCTTCGCATGTTTCTCGAGAGGATCACGCGGTGGCCGTCCCACGTCACGGACCGCCACTCCGGCGAGTCGTCAGACGATCACAACCCGTACACCACGTCTGTGGACTCAACTGCGGTCGATCGCGAATGTGCTGACTGCGGTGACGGTGGTGCTGTTCGATGGTCCGGTTCCGGTGGAGGTGGAGGAGCTGGTGCGGGAGGCGCTGCCGGGCTGGTCGTTCAACACGGGTGCGCGGACTGCGGCAGGGCGTGGTGGTGTTCGTCGTGAGGTGGCGCCGCCGGAGGGCTGGGCGGGGGTGGTGGCGTGGATGGAGGCGCACAGCCGGCCGGTCACGGATCTGACTGATCCGGATGTGGTGCGCCTGGTGTTGGGTGCGTTGACCCGGCGACTTGATGGCAGGCCGGCGGCGGCGAACACGGTCATTCGGCGGCGGCAGGTTTTCGAGATGGCGGTCAAGTATGCGGTGTCGCGCGGTGATCTGGAAGCCAATCCGCTGGTGGGTGCGGATTGGCAGGTGCCGCGCACGGTGGTCGAGATCGACCGTCGAGCGGTCGTCAACGCCGAACAGGCGGACCGTCTGTTCGCGGCGGTCGCGCGGCGGGCCCCAGAGCTGGAGGCGTTCTTCGCGACGATGTACCACGCCGCGGTCCGCCCTGGTGAACTGCAGGAGTTGCGCCTCGACCAGCTGACCCTGCCCGTCTCGGGGTGGGGCGAGGTGCTGCTGGAAGCGAACAACCCGGAGATCTCGCCACGGTGGTCCGATATTCCGGACGGGCCGCGCCAGGCCCGCGAGCTCAAACATCGGGCGAAGGGCGAAGTGCGGCCGGTGCCGCTCAATCCTCGGCTTGTCGCCGTTCTGCGCCGGCACATCGACACCTTCGGTGTTACGCCGGATGGGCGGCTGTTCCGGTCTGGACGCGGGAACACGGTGAAGGCGACCCGCTATCTGCAGGTGTGGCGGGCGGCCCGCAAGGAGGCCCTGTCGCCGGCGGAGCAGGCATCACCGCTGGCCCGACGGCCCTACGACCTGCGGCACGCCGCGGTGTCGGGATGGCTGAACGCCGGCGTCCCCGTCGCCCAGGCGGCGGCGTGGGCCGGCCACTCGGTGCGGGTCCTGCTCCTCGTCTACGCCCGCTGCATCGTCGGACAGGACACGATCGCCAAACAGCGCATCGACGCCGCCCTGGCCGCGACGAGTGCGACGGTGAGGCCATCGGTGACCGTCGAGGCTTCCCGAACTCAGCCACCACTCAGCCACAGACCCCCGGACACAGACGGACCCAGCCGGTCCCAGCCGGACACCCCGACTCCGCCGACCGAGCCGTTCACAGCCCCCGATCTTGGCCTCTGACCTGCGAAAACACCCGCCTTGTCAGGGGCGGGCGAGGTGGCGGCTGATCACCAGGCGCTGGATCTGGTTTGTTCCTTCGAAGATTTGCATGAGCTTCGTCCCCGAAGATCAATATATGCCGTGAGCTGGGGCGATGTCTCGCCACCCGTGGGAGTCATTCCACGTAGCCACGTCCTGTCCACGGCTCGGAGTCCGCGACGTCGCTGCGGTCTCCGGAGCTGCTTCTGGGGCCCAATAACAATTTGATGCCCCTACGTCGGCGCGGCCAGCCTACTTCGGGTACCCGGTATCCGCCGAGCCGTCCGCGCGCCGCCATCGGGGTTGCGGCCGCGACGCGGGGATCGTGGGCGCGGTCAGCTCGCTCACCCCTGTCTGCTGGACGGCGGGATGTGACCTTTAGCGGCGGTGGTGGCAGGCTGGTCGGCTATGGGCTCCGGGGGGCAGGCGACCAGCGACACCGCGTCGCCGACGGCGGGTGGGGTGGACTTCTTCATCTCGTATACGGGGGCGGATCAGGGGTGGGCGGAGTGGATGGCCTGGCAGTTGGAGGCCGCCGGCTACTCGACGCGGATCCAGGCGTGGGACTTCGGGGCGGGGGCGCATTTCGTCACCGAGATGCACCAGGCCGCGCAGGTCGCGGCGCGCACGGTGGCGGTGCTCTCAGCGGCTTATCTGTCCTCGGCCTTTGCAGAGGCGGAGTGGCAGGCTGCTTGGGTCACGGACCCGACGGGCCGGGGTCGGAGATTGCTGGTCTTCCGGATTGAGGACTGCCCCCGGCCGGGGCTGCTCGGTCAGCTGGTCAGCGTCGACCTTTTCGGCATCGACCGGGCGGCCGCAGCCGCCCGGCTGGTGGCCGCCGCTCGCGGCGAGCGGGGAAAACCAGCGATCGAGCCGCGGTTTCCCGGCGGCCCCACCCCGCCGTCCCCGGCGGGGGTCGAGCCAAGGTTTCCGGGACGGCTGCCCGACGTGTGGGGATCAGTGCCGGCGCGGAACCTGCTGTTCACCGGTCGGAACAGCATCCTGGCCGATCTTCATGCACGGTTGACCGACCCCAGCAGGGCGGCGGTGGCCGGCCTGCTGGGGATCGGCGGGGTGGGCAAGACGCAGCTGGCCGTCGAGTACGCCTGGCGGTATCCCGCAGGGCTGAACCTGGTTTGGTGGATAGACGCCGAACCCCCCACCGGTCTAGAAGCCGGCCTAGCGGAACTGGCGATCGCACTGGGGGTAGCCGTGGGAGATGTGCCGGCGCGGGCCCGGGCGGCGTTGGCTGTACTCGGCCGCCGACGGGACTGGCTGCTGGTCTACGACAACATCCCTAACCCCGCCGCCCTTGCCCCCCTGCTCCCCCCGACCACCGGCCAGCTGCTGGTCACGACCCGTGACCCGACGGTGCGTCGGGTCGGTGTCGAGCTACTCGAGGTCGGCGAGTTCACCCGTACCGAATCCTTGGACCTGCTCCGCTGCCATGTGGCTGACCTGACCGATGCAGAGGGAGGCCGGCTGGCTGAGGCGGTCGGCGACCTGCCGTTGGCCGTGGAGCAGACCGGGGCCTATCTGGCCACGACCGGCATGCCCCCCGACGTCTACCTCGCCGAACTCGCCGCCACCCCCGACCTACTGCTCGACGAGCAGACACTTCACCACTCCGGTCTGACCCGCACCGTGGCCCTCTCCGCCAACCGCCTCGCCACCACCAACCCGGCTGCCGCCGCCCTGCTCGACCAGTTGGCCTTCCTCGCCTCCGAACCCATCCTCCTGACCAGCTCCGCTCAGCCGAACGGTGGGGCGCTGGTCGTCGGGGACGCGAAGGCCACCTACAACATGCTGGGTGCGATCAGCCGCCTGGCTCTGGGCTCCGGTACGACCCGGCTACGCCTTCACCGCCTCGTCCAGGCCCTGCTACGTGCCCGCCTCACCCAGCGGCAGGCGCGCGAAGCGTTCAGCGGAGCCCTGCGGTTGCTGGCCACCGCCCGCCCCGGTGACCCGGAAAACCCGCGAGACTGGGCTGCGTACGCCGCCCTCACCCCCCATGTCACTACCGCCGCCGATCATCTGGCTGAAATTCCGGGCATGATCGAGCCCGACGGGTTCCGTGAGCTGCTGGTCAGCACCTGCAGCTATCTGCTCCGAGCCGGGCAAGCCCTCGCTGCCCGTGACCTGGCCACCGCTACCCGCGCCCGGTGGACCACCGCGCTTGGCCTCGACCATCTTCACACCCTGAGCATCGCCAACCTTCTCGCCGCCGCTCACGCCAACCTCGGTGAGTTTCCGGCCGCGCGGGGACTGGCTGAGGAGATCCTGGCTCACCGCCGCCGTGTGCTTGGAGACGACCATCCCGACACCCTCACCTCTGCGGCTAATCTCGCCGCCGCGCTGCTCGTTCTCGGCGAACGTGAGGTCGCACGGGCGCTGCAGGAGGACATCCTGGCTCGCCAGCGGCGGGTGCTCGGCGACGACCACCCGCACACCCTGCGCTCCGTGGCCAACCTCGCCAACACCCTGTCTGTCCTGGGTGAGTGGCCGGCCGCGCGAGCGCTGGCCGAGGAGATCCTGGCTCGACGGCGGCGGGTCCTCGGCGACGACCATCCGAACACCCTCATCTCCGCGCACAACCTTGCTGCGTGGTTGGCGGAAGCAGGGGAGCTGCCCGCCGCATGTGATCTTGGATGTGAGGTGGTGGAACGGCGGAGGCGAGTGCTGGGAGTAGATCATCCGGACACGTTGGACTCGGCGCACAACCTGGCGGTGGATCTGGCCGAAGCGGGGTGGGTGGAGCAGGCGAGATTACTGACCGAGGACACTCTTGCCCGTCGCCGACGGGCGTTGGGGGAAGGGCATCCCGAGACGCAGATGACGGCACAGGTGCTGGCGGAGCTACCCCCGGACTCCCCGATGCGGGGCTGAATGATCGCCCACCCGCCTGCCGAGTTGAGTCCACAGACGTGGTGTACGGGTTGTGATCGTCTGACGACTCGCCGGAGTGGCGGTCCGTGACGTGGGACGGCCACCGCGTGATCCTCTCGAGAAACATGCGAAGGCAACTCGATGAGGAGGAAACGCGATGGCCGTGCGTCCGACTGTGACCGACGCCGACGGGCTGGGCAAGGAACTGGTGGCGGCGAGTCCGGATCTGTTGGGTTCGATGGTGAAGGCGTTTGCGGAGGCGTTGATGGGCGCTGAGGCAGATGGGATCTGTGGTGCGGAGTACGGGGAGATATCACCGGATCGGACGAATCGTCGGAATGGGTACCGGATGCGGGAGTGGGACACGCGCGCCGGGACGATTGATCTAGCAATTCCGAAGCTGCGGTCCGGTTCGTACTTCCCGGAATGGCTGCTGACACGCCGGCGGCGGGCGGAACAGGCGTTGATCTCGGTGGTCGCGACGTCCTATCTGCTCGGTGTTTCCACGAGAAGAGTGGACAAGCTCGTGGAACAGCTCGGGGTGGCGCATATCTCGAAGTCGCAGGTGTCGGAGTTGGCGAAGCATCTCGACGGCCAGGTCGAGGCGTTCCGCTCGAGGCCGCTGGACGCCGGGCCGTACCGGTTCGTGCAGGCGGATGCGTTGACGATGAAGGTCCGCGAGGACGGCCGGGTCGTGAACGTCCACTGCCTGCTCGCGGTCGGGGTCAACGGCGATGGGCACCGGGAGATCCTCGGCCTCGACGTCGTGTCCAGCGAGGACGGGGCCGGCTGGCTGGCGTTCTTCCGCGGGCTGGTCGCCCGCGGCCTGTCCGGGGTCCGCCTGGTGACCTCGGACGCCCACCGGGGCCTGGTCGCGGCGATCGGGGCGACGCTGCCGGGCGCGTCGTGGCAAAGATGCCGGACGCATTACCTGCGCGACTTGTTGACGTTCACACCGAAGTCGTCGCAGCCGTGGGTCGCAACATTGGTCCGGACAATCTTTGATCAGGCGGACGCGAACGAGGTGGCCGTGCAGTTCGACCGGGTCGTCGACGCTCTCACCGAGAAACTACCGCGCGCCGCCGCACATCTGGAAGAGGCGAAAGCGGATCTGCTCGCGTTCACCGGCTACCCGCGGGAGATCTGGCGGCAGATCTGGTCGTCGAATCCGCAGGAACGGCTGAACAAGGAGATCCGCCGGCGGACCGACGTCGTGGGTATCTTCCCGGACCGTGGTGCGATCATACGTCTCGTCGGCGCGGTCCTGGCCGAGCAACACGACGAGTGGATCGAAACCCACCGCTATTTCGGCCTGGAAATCCTCGGGAAAGCCGACGCGGGGAACACGCCGGCCGACACACCCGAGATCAGCGTGACACCAGAAACACTCACCGCATAAACTAAACCAAGGATCACGCGGAGTCACCCTCCGTACACCACGCCACCGGACGTGACCGCCTGCCGCAGCAGGTACCTCGGTCCCCGGCCTGCACCCAGCCGGGGCAGGTTAGGGCCGCCGACATCGCGTCCAGCACGATCGACCCGCTGCAGGAACCGGTCGACGCGGTGCGATCCGTCCGGCTCCGCGGCCATTCAGCCACGACCCGGCTCCGCCCGGGAGGGGCCTGATAGCCCGCCACAGAAGGAGGCCATCTGCTACCCCCAAGACTCCGGCCGCTGCTACGCAAGTTGCGCTGTTCCACCTCCCGCATCGCCAATCTGGTGCACGCCGTCCTTACGCTCCAGCTCAACGTTCCGGACCGAGATTGAAAAATTCTCGCTTTCGCCACCGAACCTTTTCGTAAGTATTTTTCGCTGAAACTCAATTAGTATTTCTTTGTGAAGCCATTTTTCTGCCCGCATTAGATCAATTATGTCGTCTAGCCATTCGTGGGGATCTTTACTTCGCCCGTCTTCTGGTTGCGTTAACGGTCGAGGCTCTCGCGTCAAGACCACCATTTCATTGGCGAGCTGTGGAGGATAGTATCTTGTGAGCCCCGCCAGTAGCTCGGCGACTGCCCGCTGCGGATCGTGCCAGTAGGCGGCGACCTTCGCGTCAAAAGTGACACTGTCAACATCGGCATCCTTGTCCATGTGCACAGCGAACACTCGTCCACCTGCACCAAGAGACCGAGCTGCATTGGCCAGCATTCGCGGCAGGCGGGTGCCCATCGCCCGCACCGTGGCGCACAGCACGACCGGCCCGCCCTCGCCGAGAACCCGCGACGCCTCCCCGATCAGGGACTCCCCGACGAACACGCTGCTGTGATTCCAGACCACATAGCCCGCCTTTTCCAGCGGGCCGACCAACTCTGCCGCACGCTCATCCTCGCCCGCCGCATGCGCGAGAAGCACCGTTATCGCCACTGCAACTCGCCTACCGGTCGATCGCGATCAGCAGCGCCGCCACTCCGGCATCCCAGTCGACCGTCAGATTCGCTACCTTCAGATCTGCGATGATGGCTGGAGCCTGACCGCCGGTCAGGACAGCAGGCAGCACACGCACGTCATGCCCCTCCAGCCATCGTGCAACCGTTGGTGCCCACTCCCGCTGTATCCACGGCGCGTTCGCACCCGCGACGGACAGGCATAGGACCACGTAGTCCGCCGACGTCAGGCCTTTGTTCATCTTTTCGATGATCGAGTCACCGACCTTGATCTCCCAGCTGTCCAGCCAGACAGACTGGCCAGCTGCCTTTAGATCAGTCGCAAGCCGTTCTGCCAGCACAGCGTCGACACCTCGATGGCTCACGAATACCCGCGCCATCCACAGCCCCCGATCCTTTCCGGCAGCAGCCCAGCCGTCACCCAGATCGACCTATCTAAGAAGGATAGACCCTTGACCTGATCGTGCTGCCGTTGCAGAGGTAGCCACCAAACTGTCCGCGGGGCTGCGGGCGGCAGCGACTGCGCCCCAACAAGCGGATCTCCGTGAGGCGAACCTCGGCGGGGTGATCATGACGGCGGTGTGCTACCCGACCGGCGGGAGGGTCGGGCGGATGCAGACCCCTCCGAAGAGATCAGCCGGGCCGTCTTCGTGTATGGAGGTGGGGGCGGCGGTCCGGACCGAACCGCTATCCGGCCGTGATAGGACGCGGCTTCGCGAACCCGCGTCCGGCTGCTGACAGATAGGGCTTGACGCATAGGCCATCTGACGCTACTACGGACGATGGGCTGCGGCAACGCAGCAGTAATGCTGGACCGGCGACACGCCGACGATGCGCATTCCAGCCACAGGGTGCACCTGATCGCCGGCGCCGGACGTCCAGAGCCTTCGACACCCTGCGAGGAGCATCGAGCATCTGCCGACCTGCCGTTCAAGGAACGGTAGCCCCTCTCCAAGCAGGCCACAGCCAAGCGATGATCTCCAGCGCGGTGTGTGGGTGGGCTTATTGTGGGTGTAGACGGTTCCGGTACGGCGCGGTACCCACGGGCACGCTACGGCATCGAGAACGCCGTAACCTGAGAGAACGAGGCATCGTCCGGCACGACGGTAGGTGTCAAGTCAAATGAGACAGTTGGTCGTTGCTCGGCTGGCTCGGAACTGGCTGGTTGATCCACACGGTCTCGGGTAGCCGGGGTGGCCGTGGCCGGCGGGCGAACCGCTCGGGATGCGTGGCGTGGGCGCGGTCGAGGGTGGCCTGGCGGTGGGCCTGGACATCGTCGGCGGTGCCGAAGTGCACCGAAGCGGGCGTGTGAAACCCGATCCCGGAGTGGCGATGGTCGTGGTTGTAGGCCGTGAAGAACCCCTCACAGAACGCCCGGGCGTCGGCCAGCGACCCGAACCGGTCCGGGAAATCGTAGCTGTACTTGAGCGTCTTGAACTGCGCCTCGGAATAGGGATTGTCATTCGACGTTCGTGGCCGGGAATGCGACCGGTGGACGTTGAGATCGGCGAGGAGTTCGGATACCTGCTTCGAGACCATCGCCCCGCCACGGTCCGCGTGGATCGCCCGGGGCGCGGTACCGTTCCGCGTGATGGCGTCGGCGAGGAAATCCTTCGCGACCACGGCGTCCTCGCCGGCGGCGACGAGCCAGCCGGTCACATATCGGGAGTAGATATCGAGGATCACGTAGAGCTTGTACCAGACGCCTTTCGCGGGTCCTTTCAACGCGGTGATGTCCCACGACCAGATCTCGTCCGGGCCGGTCGCGGTCAGCTCCGGGCGGACCCGGGCCGGGTGGGTCGCCTGGGCGCGGCGTTCCCGGGTCTGCCCGGCCGCCCGGGCGATGCGGTACATCGTCGACAGCGAGCACCGGTACCGGCCGGCGTCCAGCTCCCGTGCCCAGACCTGCGGAATCGCCAGGTCCTGGTAGACCGGGCTCGCCAGGACCGCCAACACCTCGGCGCGTTCGACGTTGGTCAACGCGCCCGGCGGCGGTGTCCGCGCCAGCCACGGGCCGTGGCGCCGGCCGCCTGGTGCCGCATGACGGTAATACGTTGCCCGTGACCGGCCCGTGTGGGAGCACGCCCGGCTCACCGGCACCCCCGCGGCGCGCAGCTCCTCGAAAGCACCATCCAACACCCGGTCTACGGCCGTTCGGTGTCCGCGCTCCCGGAGATCTGTTCCAAGAGCGCGCGCGCTTTTCCCATGATATCCAGCGCGGTTTCGGTCGTCGCCAGCCGGTTTTTCAGCCGTTCGTTCTCGCGGCGCAACTTCTCCAACTCGATCTGCTCCGCCGATTTCCCGGGTTTCTTCTCCGGACCGAGAGCCGCGGTGCCTGTTCCGCCCAGGGCCCCCGCGTCACGGGCCCGGGTCCACTCCACCAGATGCGAGGAGAACAAACCCTCCCGACGCAGGACCGCTCCTTTCTCCCCATGCGGGGCGTTCTCATACTCGGTGACGATCCGCAGCTTGTACGCAGCGCTGAACACTCGCCGCGACGGACGCGGCGCCGGATCATGCCGCGGCGAGGACCCGCCCGGACGGTCCTGCGACTCTGACTCCACGAACACAAGGATCTCCGATCACGTCCCCCGTAGCCAACCCGCACCCAGCGGGTGTCTCACCCGAGACTGACAGGGAGGGCGACGCGGCATGGCCCGGTACGTCTTCGCGCGTCTTGTAGTTGGGTGGCTTGGCGGCTTCTCTGAACCCTCGGCGAGCCTGATCATGATCGAGGCGATGACGACTTCCGGGCCTGGTCGGCGCAACGACGGGGACGACCCGCCGCCCCCGTAGCGGCAGGGTTTGCAGCCTTCGATCGCCGGGCTGCCACTGTGATCGATGGTGATGACCATCACGTGCTGCGGCTTCCCTTGCCGCGGCGGGTGGCGTAGCTCTCGATGTCGTCGGTGTTCCAGATCAGACCGGCGGACAGTTCGGCGATCGGTCGGGGGAAGGTGGGGTCGTCTCGTAGGAGCCGGAGGACGTGCTGGCGGGAGACGCCGAGGCGTTGCGAGACCTCGCGGGTTCCCATCACCGGCTGTGCCACAAAGTGATCATAGTGAAGTGTCAATTGACACTTCGTGGAGCGAGGAGGAGGGTGTCAGTTGACACATGCGCTGCGTGCGTGTTCGTCGAAGGCGTGCCCGCCGATCGCGACGTTCGACGGCGGGCCTTGGCTACCAGGAGGCCATTGATCATGATGTTCTCTCCGATCCCTGATCCGATCGGTGGTACGTCCCTCTCGTTCGAGGCTGTGAAGGTGACAAGAGTGGTTCACGCTCCGGTGATCGACTACGGGCTGAGGATCGATCCGCATGCCACGGTCGCGGAGGTGTCAGTGGCGCTGGCCACGCTGCCGTCGGGCGCGTTCTTCACGGAGCAGTTCGGTGACGTCGAGGTGACTCTTGTCTTCCGGGAGCCGCCCGTAGAGGGCGGACCATCCCTGGCGCCCTGAATCGGCGAGGTGGAATTCGGATCGCAGATGGTCCGGCGGTGGGTGCCATCGCGAGCGTGGCCGGACCGTGAGTCTGGGTGGCTCTCGGTGGTGTGGCTCGGATTCCTGGGAGCTTGCGCGTAGCGCAAGCTCCATATGTGCCGTCGGAGGTTGGTGATGCCGGGTGCCGTTCTGTTCGTCGCTGGCGGGGTTACTTCCGGCGGGCTTCTCGGCGCTGCTGGCGCGGTCGTGGACCGCGTTCACCGGTGTGCTCATGGCCGTCAGGATCCGGTGGTTTCTCCTCACGGCTGGGTCCGGTCGGATCCGTTCAGCGACCAAGGTGGGTCGTCTGGAGGGGAATCGGTGGCGGAATAGGCGGCACGGGGCGTACTGACATGCTGCGGGCATGCTGAAGGGCCGGCGCCGCCCGGGTGGGTGGCGCCGGCCTGGTGTGCGGGGGGCTGGTGGGGTTAGCTGCCGAGTGCTGGTCGGCGGGCGGCGGTCAGGCGGGTGCCGCCGAGGTCGGCGCGTTCGCCGGCGCGGTAGCCGTCGCGGCCGCCGGAGCCGGAGAGTTGGCGGCTTCGTCCTTTCTGGAGCCGTGGGTAGGTGCCGGCGAGGTGGCGTTGGACGAGGGCGGTGCGGTCGGCGAGGACCAGGGCGGTCGAGGGGCCGGTGGTGGTGGCGTCTTCGCTGGCGGCGCGTGCTTTCGCTGCGGCTTCGGCGGTGGTGAGGCGTTTGTGGACGGCGAGGGCGAAGCCGGCGAGCCAGGAGCGGCGGAAGGCGCGCGGGTTCTCCCCGAGGGGGACGTGTGCGGCGGCCATTCCGTAGGTGGACTGGACAAGTAGCGACGTGTAGAGGATCTGGGTGCGGTCGAGGTCGGCGGTCATCCCGAACAGGTGGGCCTGCACGACGCTTCGGTCGAGCCTGTGGCCGGTGCGGGAGACGATGCGGCAGCCGAGGGGGACCGCGATGAAGGACAACAGGCCGAGTTTGTCGCGGGCGTAGGGCGGGTCGAGGTCGAGGAGGATGTCGCCGGCGGTGGCGGGGCGCTCCTGGCGGGCCTCGAGGCGGGCTTGGTCGATGCCGTAGCGGGCGATGAGTTCCGCGGCTTTCAGGTTGTAGCTTTCGCGGGCCTCGTCGGTGATGCTGTCCGATTCCGCCATGGCCAGGAGCTTGCGGATTTTGTCGAGCGCCACATCTGGCTGCATTATTCGTCCCTGCTGGGTGATGGAGTAGGATTCCCCGGACGCGCTTTCATTCTACTATCAATGCAGGCTTCCGGGTCGCTGGACACCGTTCTTTCTTCCCTTTCTTCTCCGTTCTTTACTTTGAGGAATGGCGGCTCGAGGTGGCATGGCTGCGTCGGAATTACGAAAGAGCTTAGGCGGGATTTCTATTCTTCTCTCTCTACTGGATTTTTTTGCTTTGTGCGGGCTGGGTGTTGGCCGCATTGCGGGTTCGTCAGGCCGGACTGCTCCTGGGCGGCGCTGGGCGACGCCATGCGGCCTGCCCCTCGCTGTGGTATCTCCTTGCCTGGGGTGGCCGGGCCACGTCGAAGTGGATGGGACGCGTAGCCGCCGCGGGATGAGCGGCGCGCAGGCCGCTGCCGTGGCTCGACCGCGTATCTGTCGCCGAAACCCGGGCTCCGCGGGCGATGCCGCCCGGCAGAGCTCGGGAGTCCTCCCGGTCCGAGACGGGCGCGTGGGGCGGCTTCGAGGTGTCCGGGGCTTCTCGGGCGGGCCGGGATGTCGTCGTGGAGGTATCGGACGAGGCCGGCGGCGATGTCCTCGGCGGGGACGCTGGCCTTCACGTCGAAGCCTGTTGTCGTGGCTGCCTACCCAGGCTGGCGGTCGATTCGGGGATCGCTGCGATGGCGCGCCACCGGAGGCACTTTGCATGATCGTCACGGTGAAGGTGTTGACGTTGCGGGCCCGGGACGAGGTGGCGGTTGCCCGGGCGGCGCGGGCGGTGGTGGCCTATGTGGAGGGTGGGCAGCCGAAGGCAGTCGATCCGTTGCGCCGGTACTACGGCGAGGGGTTGGCGCCTGGGCGGGCTCGCGGGTCGGCGGCCTATCTGGTCGGGTTGGTCGCGGGCCGGCCGGTGCCCGCTGTGGCGTTGGAGCGGCTGCTTCGCGGCGAGCACGCGATTACGGAACGGCCGTTGCTGGCGGCGTCGGGTTCGGCGGGCCGGGCGTCGTCGGTAGCGGACCGGGGCCGTCCGGCCGGACCCGGCGGGGGCCTGCTGACGTTGGAGGAGGCGGCGCGGCGGGCGGGCGTGAGCGCCGCCTACCTGCGCGCGCTCGCGGCGCGGACCGCCGCGATGCCCCCCGCCGGGCAGACGGGTGGCAGCACGGCCGCAGCCGACGGACCGGCCGGCGACGACGGGCCGTCGGCGAAGACGGGAACGGCCCACGGCGCGGCCGAAGGCCAGCGTGAACGCTCGCTGGACAACGAGGCCGGGAGTGGCAGTCCTGCGGGGGACAAGGCGGCCAAGAGCCGGGGGCCGTGGTTGGCGGCGGTGCGGGAGGCGGGGACCGGTCGGTGGTTGGTGAGCGCGGCTGAGGTGGACCGGTTCTGCGCCGCGCGGGTGCCGCCGGCAGTGGTGTTGGGCTATGACGTGACGTGTTCGGCGCCGAAGTCGCTGTCGTTGCTGAGGATGTTCGGCGATGAGGAGATCCGCCGGGATGTGGATGCGGCGATGGACGTCGGCGTCGAGGCGGCGCTGGGCTACCTCGAGCGGCATGCCGTGGTGGGAACCGTCGACGGTCGCAACCGCCCAGGATTGAGCTTGGCGGCGGTGTCCTACCAGCATGAGGTGTCGCGCAGCGATGAGGCGCATCTGCATGCGCACTGCATCGTGGTGAACGCGACCGCCGTGCCCGTGCTCGACGACCACGGCCGGCCGGTGGTTGATGAGTTCGGCCGGGCGCGGGTGGACTGGCGGGCGTTGGACGGGGAGGTGTTCCTCGCCCACGTGAAGACCGCTGGCTACATGGGGGCGGCGGCGATGCGCCACGAGCTGTCCCGGCGGCGCGGGCTGCGCTGGGTGCCGGTGCGCAACGGAGTCGCCGAGCTCGCAGAGTTCCCGGCGGAGCTGCTGGCCGCGTTCTCGACCCGGCACGGGGAGGTGCAGGCCGAGTACGCCCAGCTCGTGGCCGAGGGGTTGACGCCGGGCGGGGTTACGGCGGCTGCCGCGCAGCGCGGTTCGCGGGCGGCGAAGAAGGTCCTGGCCGACGCGCAGGTCCGCGCCATCCAACACGAACGGCTGACCGCCGCCGGATGGACCCCGGAGCAGGTCCGGCGCCTCGCCGAACCTGTCCCACCGACCTCGGAGGACCGGGCCCCGGTTGGCGGTGAAGACGTGGCCGAGCTGTGTGCGCGGCTCACCGGCCCGACCGGGTTGACCGAGCACGACACGACGTTCGATCGGCAGGCCGTCGTCCGCCAGGTCGCGACCTGGGCCGTCGACCGCCTGCCCGCCGATGAGATCGAACGGCTCGCCGACCAGGTGCTCGCCGATCGGCGCATTGTCCTGCTCGGCCATGCCGCGCCGCGGGCGCGGCGAGAACCGGAGCCGGTGTACACGACGCAGGAGTTGCTCGAGGTCGAGGACACCCTGCTGGCCCTCTACCGCCAGGGCCGGGTCGACGCCGGGGCGCAGCCCCGGATCGTCGTCGAGACAGCCGTCCTCGACGCGCATCTCGCCGCCGCAGGAAGCCTGTCGCCGCCGGACGGCTTCGGGCCGGACGGCGCCGCAAGCTCGGCCAGCGTCAACGGGGTGGGTCGCGAGGATGAACCGGCGGGGCCGGCGCTGTCGACCGAGCAGATCACCCTGGTACGCCGACTGCTGACCTCCGGGGATTTGGTGCGGCCGGTGATCGGGCCGGCGGGGTCGGGCAAGACCGAGGCCATGCGCCTGCTCACCCGGATCGTCCACGCCGGCGGCGGCCAGGTGTTCGCGACAGCGCACGGCGGCCGGCAGTCCGAGGAACTCACCGACCGGATCGGCGTGACCGGCCGGGTGGTGTCGGGCTGGCTGACCCTGCTCGACCACACCGACGATCCACACCGCGTGTGGCCGGCCGGCAGTGTCCTCATCGTCGACGAAGCAACGCAGATTTCGACCCGCGACGCCGCCCAGTTGTTGCGCTACGCGACCCGGACCGGGACGGTGCTGATCCTGCTCGGCGACCCGGCGCAGCTCGGCGCGGTCGGCGCCGGCGGCTGGTACGCCCACCTCGTCGCCACCACCGCCGACGTGCCGGCACTGGGCACGTTGCACCGGCAGTCCGGCGCGGCGCTCGCGCCGGTCCGCGCCGCCCTCGGCGCGCTGCGCGCCGACACAGGCGCGTCGGCGCGCAAGGCCCTGGAGCTGCTGGCCGAGGACGGCCGGATCCGCCTGTTCGACTCCCGCGAAGCGCTGCTCGCCCAGGTCGTCGACGACTGGTATACCGAACGCGCCGCCCTGCACGCCGCCCGCGGCGCGGCGCGACCACGAGGCGCCACAGCGTTGCACATGATGGCGGAGCGGACCCGAGACGTCGATCTTCTCGCCCGCGCCGCCCGCGACCGCCTTACCGCCGACGGCACCCTGACCGGACCAGTCCTGACCGTGGCAGGCCGGGAATTCCAGGTCGGCGACGAGGTCATCACCCTCACCCAGGCCGGCCACACCCTGATCCCCGACGGCAAGCCCGCCTCCGCCTACATCCGCACCGGCACCCTCGGCCGCATCGTCGACGTCCACCTCGACCCCGACCACCCCGACCACCAGGCCCTCACCGTCCACTTCCCCCGCAAGGGCAGGGTGCAGGTGCCGTGGGAGTACCTCACCCACCGGTTCACCGACGGCCGCGACGGCGGCCTCGGCTACGCCTACGCGATCACCGCCGCGAAGGCCGAAGGGTCGTCCCTGCCTACCGCCCGCGCCGTCGCCCCCGACGACACCAGCCGCGCCAGCCTCTACGTCATGCTCTCCCGCGCCCGCACCGACCTCGCCGCCTACGTCATCCGCCGCGCCGACCTCGAAGCCGACCTCGACGAGGAGGACTGGCTACCGGTCCTGCGCGACCCGACCGGCCCGCTCGAGCGGTTCGCCGACCACCTCGCCCAATCCCGCACCGAACGGATGGCCGGCGAGTTCGACCCCCTCGCCCACGCCGCCCACCAGCTACGCCGCACCCACACCCTCGCCGAACTCGCCCGACTGCCCGCACCCCCGAAGGCCACCAGCACCCGCTCCGCCGGAAGAGCTGGTTCGATCGGCGGCAGCCTCGACGACGGCGAGCGCCAGGAGCCGGCCGCAGCCGCAGGTCCCACCCCGACCGCGCCCCGGCCGGCGCCACCGACGCGAGACCGCAGCGCACCTACCGCCGCTGCGGTGGCGCCACCCGTGCACCGCCGCGCCGAACTCGCCGCCGAAGCGGCACTCAGTGCCGCCGCCGTCGCCAACCCACCCGCCGGCCTCACCGCCCGCATCGGGCCACGACCCGCTGCCGGAGCCGATCGCGCCCTGTGGGACCGCGCCGTCGGCGCTCTCGCCGTCTACCACGCCCGCCACCAACCGGCCGGCCCCCCGCACGACCCCGGACCACAACCCCCATCCATCGAGCCCGCCGGAACCCTACGAACCCAGTGGATCGCGCACCACGACCAGGCCCTGCGCCTGGCCCGCACCTGGTCCGACACACTGCCTCGATGGGCCGGCACCCGCTTCCACACCCAAGCCGAACAAGTCCCTCGTGCCCGCGCCGTCGCCGGCCTGCACGCCCTCCTCGACCACGGCCACCAGCCCGAAACCCTCCTCGCCGCGCTGACCAGCCGCGACAGCGCCACGGCGCGCACCGGCGCGGCCGTACTCGACCACCGGGTCGCCGACCTCTGCCGCCACCAGGGGGTCAACCTCGCCGACTACCTCCTCCCACCACCACGCCCGGCCTGCGACGACTGGAACGAGCTCGTCGGCCTGCTCGACACCTGCGAGATCCACCACCTCGCCCGCCACCCCACCGCCCACCTCGCCGCCGAACGCCGACACCTCCGCGCTGGCCGGGCGTCGATCGGTACGCCGGAGGGTCCACGCGGAGACGAGATCCGGGGAAGCCTCGTCGAGACAGACAGGGAGGGCAGGGACAGGCTCCGACTGGTCGAGGAAGCTCTCGATCGGCAGATCGCCCATGCCGTTTTCCAAACAAGTGTTGATCCCGCCGAATACCTCACCGGCCTCCTCGGCCCCCGTCCCAACGACGACCTGGACACAGCCGGATGGGACAGCCAAGCGGAAGCCATCGAACAGTTCCGCCATCACAACCTTGGCCTGCCCTACGGCACTCCGGCCACCACCGACAGCGACATCAGCCCGCTGCGCCGAGCCGTCGGCGACCGACCCACCGACCCGACAACCGCCGCCATCCACGACCGAATCCTGGCGCTGAGCCACGAGCACGCCCCCACCCTCGACCTTTGAGGGGACATGGCGCGTCCATGCCCCCCGATCCGGGATTGTCCGATCATCGGCTCTGTCGTACTGATCGGGACAGTCCCGCCGTGAGCAGGACCCGGGCAACGAGGCGTCGGCGAGGAGCTCAGTTGCGCCGTGCGCGGAGGAAGGCGTCGACGATGTTCGCGGCGATGCGGCCGCGGTCTCCGACGTCGTATCCCTGTGCCCGTGCCCAGCGACGTACTTCCACTCGGTCGTAGTCGGCGGCAGGGGCTGGAGCCCGTTCCCGCGCCAGCCGTCCAGGTGGGGCCGGGGGAGGTGAGCCGAGGATGAAGGCGGTGTCGCCGTCACTGGCGGTAAGGAGGGAGGTCCTGATCTGATCGGCCCCACGTATGCCTGGCGGCGTGTCCACGTTGGGTAGTCGGCTGATGTGTACGGATTCTGCCAGGCGTGGGTCGGCGGCGATGAGGTCGGTGAGGTGATGGTGGTGGGTGAACACGATGATCTGCCAGTTTCGGGCGAGGTCTGCCAGGACGCGCAGGGCGGCGATGGCCCGGTGGTTGTCGAAGGCCATCAGCACGTCATCGAGGACGACGGGTAGGGACACGTCGCCGCGGGCGGTTCGGTCGCGTTGCAGCTGGTCGATCGCGGCGAGCCGTAGCGCGAGGTAGACCTGGTCGGCGGTGCCTTCGGACAGCTCGCCGGGTTCGCGTTCCTGCTCGTCGGCGCGGACGACGCGGAGGAACCGCTGGTCGCCGCGGTCGACCGCGCGCAGCGCGACGCAGGAGCCGCCGGTGAGGCGCTCGAGGATGCGCCCGGCGTCGCCGAGGAGCGGGGAGGCGTGGCGGCGTTCGTAGGCTTCGAGCTGTTCGCGGAGGAGATGATGTTGGATGGTGGCGGTGAGGTACCGTTCAGCTCCTTCGGCGACGAGTGTGAGGTGCTCCTGGGCCTGGGCGTGCTGATCGGCGACGCTGGGTCCGCCGCGCAACTGACGGAGCCGTTCGGTGCTCGCGCCGAGCGCCCGGGATGCCTCGTCCTGGGCGGTAGAGCAGGCGTCGCGTTCCTCGCGGACGGCGGCGAGTTCCCGTTCCAGGTCGGCTTCGTCGCGGTCGGCGAGGTCCTTGACGAGGGTTTCGAGGTCGTGCTCGGGTGCCGCGGCGCGGATCATCGTCTCGGCGGCCGTCTCCTCGGCCCGCGTCTTCTGGACCGCGCGGCTGCGTTCGAGGACTGCGGCCAGCGGATGATCTGGAGGGAGTCCCGCCTCGTCGCGGAGCCGGTTCAGGCGCTCGGCCGTGTCGGTGTGCCGGGTGCGGGCGGTGGTGAGCTGGTCGGTCAGTTCGGTGATGGTGCGGTCCATGACCTTGGCGGCGGCGCGGGCCGCACGGGCAGCGCGGAGCCTCTCGGTGAGCCGGTCCAGGACGGTGGCGGGCGTGGGGTCGTCGTGTCCGTCGTCGTCGTGGCGGGTGGCGAGCTTGGCGATCTCGTCGGTGAAGGCGTCGATACGGGCCTGGGCGTCGGCCGCCAGGGCGCGGGCCCGGGTCGCGGAGTGCTGGGCGGCCTGGGCCTGGGCCAGCGCGGTGTGCCACGCCGCCCAGCCTGCCGGGGTCATCGCCGCAGGCAGGCCCGCGGACTGCAACAGTGCGGTCCACTGCTGCTGGGCGGTGTGCAGGTCGACGGCCCGGTCGGCGTGCGCCTCGCGGGCATCGGCGGTGACGCGGGCGTGCAGGGCCGCGCTGGTGCGTTCCTCGCGGGCGGCGTCATCGGCGGTGAGAATCTGCTCGGCGGCAGCCAAGGCCGTGTCGAGATCGGCGCCAGGGCTCGGATGCCCCATCTGGGCGAGGGCCTCGGTCAGGGTGGCGTGTTGGGCGTCGGCCTGGCCGGTCAGGGCGGTGATGCGGCGCTCTGCGGCCAACAGGGTGGTCTGCGCCTGCTGGGCGTCGTCGAGCGCGCGGCGGACGTCGTCGGCCTCGTCCATCGCTGGTGGGGTGAGCCCGAGGTCGTTCCAGAAGGCGTCCCAGGCTTGCTGCGCCTGCTCCTTCGCGTCGCGCGCGGCCGTGTAGGCGTCCGCGGTGGCCTGCTGGCGGCTGGCGGCGTCGGTGAGATTGCGCTGCTTCTGGGCCTGTTTCGCCGCAGCCGAGGCACGGCCGATCAGATCGTCGGCGATCTCGTCGGCGCGGCGCACGGTGGTGGCGAGGCTGGGCAGCAGTTCGGCGGCCCGTGTCGGGGTCAACCCGCTCGCCGCGGCCTCGACGAGGCGGCCCCAGAGGTCGTCGCGTTCTGTCCGGACTCGTGCGAGCAACTCCGGGTCGGGTAGGTGCTGCCCATCGGTCTTGGCCAGCTGATGGCGCGCTTGGTCCACGGCCAGTTCGGCGGCAGTGACCTCCTCCTTGCTGCGAACCCAGGCGTCTTCGGCGTCGGTGAGGCGTCGGCACGCCAGGCGTACCGTGTCCCGGCTTGGCACGGCAGGTGGAGCCGTGTCGACCTCGCGGGCGCCCGCGCGGCGTAGCGCGTCGCGTCGATCCCCCTGCGCTGTGGCCGCGGTGTCCACGGACGCCCTGAGCAGTTGTGATGCTGAGCCTTCCGCGCGGATCGTGGTGACCACGCTGCGGAGCAGGCCGATCAGCACCGGGTCGCGGGGGGCCACCGTGGAAGCGGCGGCCTGCTCGCGGGCCAGTGCTGCCTCGACCGCGGCATCGGCCCGTTCCACCTCGGCGGTCAGTGCGTCGAGTCGGGCGCCCAGCGTGTCCAGGTCGGCCGCGACGTCGACCGGGATGTGCATCGCGGCGAGCAACTCCTCGTTCCGCCGCTGCTCGCCTGGGCCGACCAGCCCGTGGAGCAGCCTGGTGGCCTCGTCGGCTTGATCCTCGGCCTCACAGCGGTGGTCCTCGGCCAGGTTGGCATCCCCTGCTCGGGCTTCGATCAGCCGTTCCAGCCGGTTGATCGCGACGCCGTCGGCAAGCAGCGCGTCGTCGATATGCAGCGCCGCCCGGTCGCGGGCCTTGGCGGCAAGGTCAGTTTCGAGCCGCTCCGCGTCGCCGGCCGCGATGTCGAGCTCCCGTTGCTCGGTGTCGAACGCGTCGAGCCGCTCGGCGGGCAGCACCAGCCCGGTGGCGAGCAGCCGGACGCGCTCGGCCCGCAGGCCGACCAGGGCGCGGACGCCGGGCACGGCACGGCGCCGCTGGTCGGCGAGGGCGTACCTCTCGGAAGAGGAGCTCAGCCGGGCCGCCGCGATGTCGGCGCTGCGCTGATGGCGTGCCTGCTCGTCCTGCGCGTCGCGGACGGTACCCGCCCGGGTCATGGAGGACTCTGCGGCGGCACGGGCACGCTCGAACTCGGTCCACGCCGCGCGGACCTGAGACCGCTTGCTGTTGCCGTGCGCCTTGTACAGCTTGTCCTTTTCCCCCTCCAATGCGGACAGCAGCTCGCGCACTGCTCGCCCGCTGCGGGCCGTGAACACCAGTTCCGCCAGATCCCCGGTGCCACGAAAGACAGCGGAACCGCCGTCCTGCAGGTCCGCGCGTGACAGGCCGAACGCCCGGCGCCACTGTTCACGGCCGTCCTGCCCCCACACCGCTGTGAACGGATGCCCGTCCGGGGTGGTGGACAGGCCGGTACGACTCCGGCGGAGATCCACCTCCGACCCGTCGGGCAGCTCGACGCGGGCGGTGAGACTCAACGTGCCCACGGCGAAGGTGTGGTCCTGATGATGCGGACGGAAGCCCCACAGCAGGTCCGCGAGTCCCGCCAGCGTCGTCGACTTGCCTGTCTCGTTGTCGCCCACGACCAGGGTCAACCCCGAGCCGAACGCGACGGCGCGACCCTCGAAGGCGCCGTAGCGTTCCAGACCGAATGAGCGGATCCGCATCAGTCCTCCTCGTCGCCGACGAGTCGGGTGAAGAGGCTGGCCCCGGCGCGGTGCGCGAGATCGGCCAGGGTCGCGCGATCGTTCAGGTCGAGCAGACCGGCGCGGCGCAGCGCCCGGCCGACCTCGCGTTCCAATGGACCGGCGAGTACGGCGAGCCGGTCGGTGTCACCGGCCAGATCGTCCGCGGCGGCGCGGATCGCCGCCATCAGCTCCGGGTCGACCGACGCGGGCGGGTGCGGGCTCGTCACCCGGACCTCGATCTTCTCGAGCACCATGGTCAGGCCGGCCGCGACTGTCTGCAGTTCCTCTCGCAGACGCTCCTCGTCGAGCAGTGCGGAAGCGGCGGGTGAGGCGCCGACGAGGACAATTCGGGCGACGACCGGCCGCGTACCCGCGTCGCTGCGTGTCGCCTGCAGGTGTCCGCCGACGCAGGCCAGCACGTCGTCCAACGTGCGGCATGCCGCCACGTCGATCCTCAGCGTGGCCCACCGGGCGACATCGCACGGCTCCAGGCGTATCACCGGTGTCCGGCCGGGTTCGAGCTCGACGACCAGGGCGCCTTTCGGACCGGTCTCCCGGGGATTGCGTCCCTGCAGGTTCCCGCTGAACGCGGCCACCCGCGCGCCGTCACCGAAGATCCGATGGGTGTGGACGTGGCCGAGCGCGAAGTAGTCGTAACCCGTCCGGGTGAGATCGTCGATGGTGCACGGCGCGTAGGAGGCATGTCCTTCGGCGCCCTCGACCGCGGTATGCAGCAGCCCGACGTTCACCATGCCACCAATCGCGTCCGGATAGGCCCGGGCCAAATTCGCCTCGACATCACGGGTGGCGTAGCTCTGACCGTGCACCGCTAGACCGATCTTGTCCACAGTGACCGTGCCGGCCCTGTCGGCGGCGAAGACCGTGACGTTCGGAGGCAGGCTCAACGACCGCGTGATCTCGCTCTGCGCGTCATGATTGCCCTGCACCAGGAACACGGGGATCTGCTCGTCGTGCAGCCGCCCCATCTGCTCCACGAAAAACCGGCCGGTCCCGTAGTCCCGCCACTCTCCGTCGTAGATGTCACCGGCGAGCAGTAATCCGTCCGCTCCGACCGCGACCGTCAGCTCCGTGAGGTTCTCCATCGCCCGACGCGTGGCCTCGCGCAGCAGGTGTGCCAAGGCGTCGTCACCGAGCCTGGACAGCCCTCGCAGAGGACTGTCCAGGTGAATATCAGCAGCATGAACGAGACGCACTTCTCCCCCGAGGATCAGCGCAGCCTCCCCCACCGCTGACGGCGAGGGAGCTGCGTAACCACCTGAACAGTAGTGGGGCAGCGGACCTCATCCGGCGGAACGCGGGAAGGCCGCAAGGCCGAGTGCAGAAGACGTCGAAAGGTTGGCCATTCGGTGACTCTTCCGTGACCTTTGGTTGCGATCCCTGAAGTTCATCCCAGCGACCAGGAGGCGGGTCACCCGAGACTGAATCCGCCGAAGAAAGGCGTTGGCGTGCGTATGCCGCAGTCGGACCCTCATTGGACCGCGGGAACAGGGGCACGCCCCCGGGACTCCGCCGCTGCACGTCGGCCCGATGTGTCACCGAAAGGTCCGTGATGTCTTCCGCATAGCACGATGTTCGCCGGTGCAGACTCCTTGTCCCGCCGGCATCATCCTGGAGACCCGGGTGAGGCCACAGGAATCATGCTTCTCATGGCGCACCGTCTCCTGGCGATGGGCTCGCTACAAGCCTGGCCGATCAGACCGCGGTGGCGTGCGCCATAAGAAGAGGATCCGGCGGCAGCAGCATGCCGGCCAGCTCGCGACGCCCCGGACTGCGCTGAAGATCCGGCAGGTCCGTCCGTAGCGGCCAGCTGGCGATGCCCATGGGCAGCGTCCCTTTCGGACGGAAGCCAGCATGATCGAATCAGAGTCGGAGATGGGGTATGTAGCGGCGGGCGGTGCCTTCGTGGAGGCCGATGAGGGGGGCGAGGTCTCTGGCGAGGGCGTAGACGGATCTGGGGTCGTCGGGTGGCAGGGCGGCGAGGAGCTTCTGAAGTCGGTCCTTCTTGGTACCGGGTTTGACTGGCGGGGGAGTCGGAGAAGCGCCGGGGCCGTTTCGGCGCTTCCCGGCCGGCGCGGTGGTGGGCTCGGTGTTCGGTAAAGCGGCGGGCGCTGCGGAAGCGCGCGAGTTCGGCGCGGGCGTAGGGGTGGGCGTGGCGTGCGGCGCGTTCGACGAGGGGAGCGCGGCCGGTTCACTCGAGTTTTGGGGTGCGGTGGTGACGGCGGCGCGGATTTGGGCGGTGAGGAGTTCGTAGGCGCCGATGAGGGCGGCGCTGGGCCAGGCGGCGATGATGCGGGCGGCGAGGTCGGGTTCGGCGTGCATGACGTTCGCGGCGAGGCTGGCGGCGGAGGCGAGGGTGAGCAGGGCGTAGGCGAGCCAGGAGCGGTGTCGGTGGGCTCGGCTGTCAGCGAGCATGGTCATGGAGGCGGCGATGATGAGGCCGTCGACGGAGAGTGGGATGACGGCGGCGTTGGTGGGGTCCTCGCCGTGGAGGATGGCGACGGCGCGCATGTGGCGGTAGCTGACAACGGCGGCGATGCCGGCGACGCCTAGGACGGCGATGACGGTGGCGATGCGGATGCAGCGGTCGCCGGTTCCTGAACGGGGTTTGGGCGGCAGCCTCGTCGGGTCATGCCGGCCTGGCTGTTCTGCGGGCGTGCTCCTACCGCCGATCGGTGATGTGGGCGCGCTGGTGGCGCGCGTCGGCGCGGTCGGAGGCGCGGGGTCGGCGCGGCTCGTGACGTCGCGGCGCGTCGTCGAGCCTGTTGCCGGCGTGGGCTTGGGTGTCGTCGGGTCGACGGTCGCAGCGGGGGAGTCGGGGGCTGTCCTGCTTTCGCTCGGAGCATCTGTGGCCGCAGGGCATTCTCCGACCGTGCTCACCTCGTCGGCCGGACTCGTAGCCGCCGGCGCCAGGAGTTGCTGCGCTGGTGTCTGTGGCGGCCAGATGATCTTGTGGGCTGGAGGGGGTGATGTGGTCTCGGGCGTGCCGACGGTCAGGGGCATGGTGGTCTACCAGGTGGCGTAGTGGCTGAGGTGGAGGCTGCGGCGACCTGTCCAGGTGAGCAGGTCCGGGGCGATCGCGAGGGCGGAGCGCAGCGCCCCGTCGACCTGGCGGGCGAGTGCGTGGAACACCGGGTCGGCGCTGTTCCGCTCCGCGAGCGGAACCTGTCAACCTCTTTGAGGCAGGATGTTGTGGAAATTAGCTGGTCTCGGCCTCTGCCTCCGGTGTCTGGTCTTCGTCGTTCTGGGGTCGGTTGATCCAGGCGGGTTCGGGCATGGCCGGTGGGCTTGGCGGGCGGACGAACCGTTCGGGGTGCGCGGTGTAGGCGGTGTCGAGGACGGCAGCGCGGGCCCGGCGGACCGCGGGCGCCTGGCCGTGGTGGACGACGGCCGGGGTGAGTAGCCCGAGCCCGGAGTGACGGTGATCATTGTTGTAGTGGTCGAAGAACGCCCGGCACCAGGAGCGGGCGGTCTGGATGGTGTCGAAGGAACCCGGGAAGTCGGGCCGGTACTTCAACGTTTTGAACTGGGCCTCGCTGTAGGGATTGTCGTTCGACACCCGGGGCCGGGAATGGGAACGGGTCACGCCGAGGTCAGCGAGGAGCAGCGCGACGGTCTTCGAGGTCATCGAGGTGCCCCGGTCGGCGTGGATCGTCAGCTGACTCCGATCGATCCGCTGCTTCTCACAGCTGGCGATGATCAGATCCTCGGCGAGGGTGGCGGATTCCCGGTCAGCGACCATCCACCCGACAACATAACGGCTGTACACATCCAGGATCACATACAGGTAGAAGTAGGACCATTTCTTCGGGCCGCGGAGTTTCGTGATATCCCAACTCCACACGGAGTTCGGTTTCTCGGCGACGAGTTCGGGTTTGACGTGGGCGGGGTGCGTCGCCAGGCGGCGGCGCTCACCGGTCTCACCGCGTTCGGCCAGCAGCCGGTACATCGTGCGCTGCGACGCCAGGTAGACCCCTTCGTCGAGCAGGGTCGCCCAGACCTGCGCCGGGGCGGCATCGACGAACCGGTCCGAGTGCAGCACCTCGACCACCCGCTCCCGCTCCGCCGGTGACAACGCCGCGGGCTGCCGGCGCTGGCGGTGCGGGATCGGCGCCGGCCGCGGCGGGGCGGGGGATTTCCGGTGCCGGCGGTAATGCGTCGCCCGCGCCCGGCCCAACGCCGCGCACGCCGACGCCGTACTCACGCCGGCCTGTTCGGTGAGGCGGGCGAGTCCGTCCTCGATTATCCGTTCCGCCTGGTCGGCGAGTTCGGGTCGTCGGTGGTCCCGGGCATGCCCTCGGAGAGTTTCTCCAAGAGCTCGGAGACTTTTCCCTGGACTTCTATCACGAAGCGGGCTTTCGCCAGCTCCTTTTCCAACCGTTCCTTCTCCACCCGAAGTTTCGCCAGCTCCCGGTCCCGGTCGTCGACCGCGGGCCGGCCCTTCGGCTTCGACATACCCGCCAACGCCCCCGCGTCGCGGGCCTTACGCCACTCCACGAGATGCGCCGAATACAGGTTCTCTCGGCGCAGGATCGCGCCTTTCGCACCCGGCCCGGTCGCCGCCTCGTACTCGGTCAGGATCCTCAGCTTGTACGCCGGCGAGAACGACCGCCGCCGCGCCTTCGGCTCGACCTCCGGATCCGGCCGCGACCGGTCGGCCTCACGATCTCCCACCCGACCATCATCGACCAGGCCCCGCCTGGCCGTCACCGACACCACCACGATCTTCTTCTCCCAACCCCGCCCCGGTCACAAGATGGTAGCTGCTACCTGACTCACCTCATGCTGACAGGTAGGGAGCGGGTTGCCTTCGGGGTCGAGGACCGCGACGAGGGCGGGCCGGATGCCGTCGGTGTTGGCGGTGTCGAGGTCGATGGTGATCCACGCGGCGTGTGGGTAGGCGAGGGCGGTGGCGTAGGCGGCGTGCTGGCAGTGGACGCGGGCGAGCCAGGCGGCGGCGTTCTCGCGTTCGCGGGTGGCGTCGGCGTACGCGATCTGGGCTCGGTCGATGTCGAGGTCGCCGGGGTCGGTGACGTAGGCCGCGGCAGGTGGGACGGCGGCCCAGGGGTCGATGTGGTCGGGGCTCGCGATGGTCCAGACCTGATCCTCAACGCCAATGTGATGCAAGTCACTTCTGCTGGCTTGGTTTGCCTCGGTGAGGACGGAGTGGAGGGCCGCGACGAGGAGCCGGATGGTGGCCTCGGTGAGGTGGGCGGTGGCGATGCCGGTCTGGGGCGAGGTGACCCGCAGTAGCAGCGGAGCCGGTGCGTCGTCCGGGCGGAGGGCCTGTCGGTGCAGGCTGAGGGTGGTGTGTTCGTCGCCTGCCAGGAAGTACGGGTCGGGGTCGTGGGTCACGGTGAGCTCCCTCGGGACGGGACGGCGGGGGAGCGGCACGGTGTCCAGGCGGTCGTTGCCGCTCCTATCTGTAGGTCGGCTCGCACGCGTCGCGGCGGTCGACGCACCCGCGGCGTCGAGGTCGTCAGGAAGCGTCAGTCCAGCTTGCACGCGCATCTTCTTTCGGTTTCTTGCGGTTATGGTTGTGGCCGCCGATTCGGGGTTCGTGGGCTGTGATATCAACGTGTACGAACAACGTAGCCACCTGAATTGTTGCGCCGCGCTGATTGCGAAGGAGGCGGGTTGCGCGGCGGGATGAGCCCCGGCGGTGAGGTGCAATCCGTGGGGCTGTGTATTTCGCGGGTCTTCCGGGGGATTCGGTGCGGCGGCAGGGTGGGGTATGCGCGTCGGCTGCCGAATCGGTGAGATCCGTGTGTCCTGTTACCGGAGATCGTCTTCCGGAGGTCGTGATGTCCGCGAGCCCCTGTTCCCGTCTCGCCTCTTCTCCGCTACTCGTTCTCGTTCTCGCGCTTGTCGCCGTGCTGGGTGCGGCATGCGGGAGCCCTCCCGGTAACCCGGACGGCGCCCCGGGTGTGGCTGCGACCCCCGCGGCTCGATCGGCCGCGCCCTCCGTGCGGTCCCGGTCGTCCACCTCCCCGCCAGCGCTGATGGATCCCATCGATGCGCTGCACAGGGACATAACGGCCGCGCAGGAGAGGTACTACCGTTCGTTCCAGGTCGCGTTGGCTGACCCCGGCGACCAGCGTGGGGTCGAGGGCCTGCTGGCCAGCTACACCACGACGGGCGCACCGGGTCGTAACGTCCGCGTGTTCCTGGCCTTTCTCGCGGCCCGCGGGTACGCCGCCCGGCCAGGGGCCGGTAATCGTTATGTCATCGAGAAGATCGAAGTGCCGGCTGGCGGGATGGATACCGCGGTGGCCACGGTCTGCGGCTACGACGCCGGTGTCATCTTCGACGCGCGTCAGAAAGCACCCGACGGGTCGGAGATCGTCGTCGACGACGGTCTCCTGAGCGAGAGGACTCTGTTCACCTGGGTGAAGCGTGAAACGTGGCAGATCGACCAGGTGCACACGACGGACTCGTGGAAGGGGCGAGACGGATGCCCCCCGTCAAGACGTTGATGACGGCTGGTGCCGTTCTGTTCCTGTTGATTCTTTCTGCTGCCGCCGTGAACGCCGCGGCGACGTCGAGCTGGTCGAACGGCAACGGAACTGTGCATGGTTCCGCCGACGTCGATCAGGCGGCCCGGACTCTTGTCGCCGCGGCGGATTCAGCGGGCACGGATCGCGCCGCGCGACCCCCGGGATTTGCCGTCGCAGCCGCGTGTCACTGGCAGGTGGGCTACGCGGCCGCCGATCAGCTGACACAGGACCGTCCGGAGGCCGTCAGCCGGGTGGATGTCGAGCGGGTCGAGGCGGACGGCAGCCGGTCGCGGTTGTATGCGCGGGTCTGCGACGACCGGATCGTCCTATGGCAGTGGCTGCGGGTTCCGGACGTCGCCGATGCCTTGGCAGCTGCCGAGCAGGACGTGCGGCGCCGGCTGCCGGCCCCACGGGGCCGTTTCTCGCCGGACGTGACGGCGGGCGCGGTGGTGGTTCGGGTGCCGGTGTGGTTTGCCGTGCCGGGGCAGTGGTCGGCGGTGTCGGCGTCGGCGGGCATTGCGGGTGGCTCGGTGACCGTGACCGCGACTGCGACGGTGTTGCGGTTCGACCCGGGTGACGGCTCGCCGCCGGTGTCCTGCGCCGGGCCGGGGCCGGTGTTCGTTCCCGGAACGCCGGAGCCCGTGCGTCCCCCCGCCTGCTCGTACGCCTTTCTCAACGCTTCCACCGCGGCGCCGGGCGGCCGGAGCTGGCCTGGGGCGCTATCCGTCGGCTGGACGGTGACCTGGACTGCGAGCGACGGCGAACACGGTGAGCTGGCCAGCGTCACCACCCGGGCGGACGTGCCAGTCGAGGTGCGCGAGATCGAAGCGGTCGAAAGGGCTGGACGATGACCCGGCCGGCGCGCCCCACGGACCAGGAGTGGATCCCGGACGACCTTGACCCCGATGCGGAGGGCGCCGCGCCGCGCCGGCGGTGGGGTGGCGCGGCGGTGGCGCTGCTGCTGATGGTTCTCGGCGCGGCCGGCGCGCTGTGGCTGTCCTCGGACGACGCGCGCCGCGTGGACGTGGTGGCGCTCGCCCGGCCGCTGGCGCGCGGCACGGTGGTGGCGCCGGCGGACCTGGCGGTTGTCGGGGTGGATGCGCAGGGCGGGGCGGTCCGGTTGGCGACCCCGGCGACGGCGCGCCGCGTGCTGGTCGGCCGGCCGGTGCTGCTGGACCTGCCGGCGGGCACTTTGCTCAGCCCGGAGATGGTGGGGTCGGTGACCGCGGCCGCCGGCCAGGTGTCGATCGGGGTGGCCGTCGGTCCGGATGGCCTGCCGTCGGCGTCGGTGCGGGCCGGTGACGTCGTGGGTGTCCTGGGCTTTGACTCGGTGACGAGCCGAGCCGTGCTCCTGGCCCGCGACGTGCGCGTCGCCGAGGTCCGAACGCAGGTGGCTGCGAGCCACTCGGGAGACACCGTCGTGTACCTCACTCTGCTTGAGCAGGCGGTGGAGGCGGTGGAGACGGCTGCGATGTCGGAACACGGTGTTCGTCTCGTCGGCATCGGCGGTGGCTCGGCAGCTCCCGAGCAGCTGGGCGGCGGTGCGGGTGACGGCCGTTCCGATGGCACCGCGTCTGGGCCGACTGGCCGCAGCCCGGGCAGCGACGGGGCTGATGGCGATGGGGCTGATCCCGTCGAGGGAGGTGCCGGGTGATGTCCCAGCCAGCGTCCGCCAGACCCCGGGGAATCGTCGAAGTCGTCGATGAAGTGGCGACTTCGATCAATACAGAGGTGCAGCGGCAGGCGGCGGCCGCCCGCCGCAACGGTCGACGGTTCACCTCGGCGGAACGTGCCGCTCTTGCCGAGGAGCTTCTCGCGCGGGAGCTGGCCGATATCCGCTATGGCGGCTCCGATCGGCCGCAGTTGGACGCGGCCGGGGAGAACGACGTGCGGCTGCTCGTCCGGCAAGCGCAGTCACCGTTGGGTCCGCTCGGTCCGTTTCTGCTGGCCGACCGGTTCTCCGACGTCGAGGTCAACGGCTCGGTGAACCTGGTGCTGACCGAGCGGGGCAGCGGGCATCGGATAGAGGGACGGTCCCCGTTCGGTAGCGACGTCCAGGCGTTCGAGTGGGTGGCCGAGCATGCGGCGTCGGTGGGCCGCCGGTTCGACGAGAGCAATCCGTCGGTGCGGTTCCGGCTGTCGAACGGGGTGCGGGTGCACGCGGTGTCCCGGGTGACCCGGCTGACCCACATCGACTGCCGGTTGTTCGCGCCGGGCCTGGACAGCCTGGGCGCGCTCGCCGACGCGGCTATGTTCGGCGCGGACATCGCCGCCCTGCTGACCGGTGCGGCGGCGGTACGCCAGCCGTTCGGTTTGATCATCTCCGGTGGGACGGGTGCAGGGAAATCCACGCTGCTGCGGGCGTGGATCAACGCGACACCCCAGGATCCGATCCTCGACCGCGTCGTGACGGTCGAGGACGAGCAGGAGCTCTTCCTGGACCGGGAGCGATTCCGCAACCTGGTGGAGTTCGAGGCCCGCGAACGCAACGTCGACGGCCGCGGCGAGTACTCGATGGCGCGCTACCTCGCGGAGAACCTGCGCCGCCAGACGCCGCATCGGGTGTTGCTCGGGGAGCTTCGCCCCGACGGCGGAGTCCTGCCGCTGCTGCTCGCGGTCGGGCAGGGCATCGCCCAGGGGGTCGCGACGACCATCCACGCGCCGAGCGCCGCCGACGTCGTCGCGCGGTTGCGGACCTATGCCGCGTTCGACGCTCTGCGCGTGCCGGAGCAGGCGGTCTTGGAGACCGTCGCGGCGACCGTCGATCTGATCGTGCATGTCGCGAGTGTCGACGGCCGGCGGATGGTCACAAGCGTGCACGAGGTCGGGGAGTACCGGGACGGCCGGGTGACCTCGGCGGAGCTGTGGCGCTGGGAGCCGCAGTCCCGACAGGCGCTGCGGACGGATCTGGACTTCTCCGAACAGCTAGCCGCGAAGCTGCGGTCCGCCGGAGTCGCCCCGGCGGTGCTTGCCCGCCGTCGGACGGGGGCGGCCTGGTGAACGCGCAGCTTCACATCCTGGCCGGCGCGCTGTCTGGAGCGCTGGTCGGCCTCGGAGGTTGGTTACTCCTCACCGCCCTGCTGGAGGGCCGGACCCTCCCCATCGGCCCGGGTCGCAGGGTGATCGTCGGTCACCGTCCGCCGGCCGCGTGGCGGCCCTGGCGGCCGGTGGAGGCGGGGAAGGTCGGGCGGATCGTGGACGTCGCCTGGCCCGTGGCCGGCGGCGGCCTCGCCGGCTTGGTCTTCGGCCTTGTGGCCGCGCTGCCGGTGCTTGCGGTCGTGGGTGCGGCCGGCGGGTGGCTGGTGCACGACATGCAGCGGGAACCGAACGTCGGCGCGCTCAACGAACTCGGGGAAGCGGCCGCGACCTGGTGCGAGACGATCCGCCAGGAAATCGACGCGGGCCAACCACTGCGGGCGGCGGTGCTGGCGTCGTGCGAGCTGGCCCCGTCCGCGCTTGCCGAGCCGTTGCGCCGGCTGCGGGTCCGGCTCGACCGGGAACCACTACCGGTGGCGCTGGGCGGCCTGCGCGCCGAGGTGACCCATCCGCTGATCGGATCGATCGTCACCGTCCTGTCGCTGACGTACCAGCGTGGCGCGGGGGACCTGGCACGGCTGATGGCCGACCAGGTCGAGTCGACCCGCCACCAGGTTGTCGTGCTCCGGGACGTGCACGCGGCCCGGGCCCGGTATCGGCGGTCCATGGCGCTGCTGCTCGGCCTGTTCGCCGCCTCCGTCGCCGGTGTCCTGGCCGTGTGGCCGGCGATGCTTGCCCCCTACCGCACCGCCTGGGGGCAGATGATCCTCACTCTGATCGGCGGAGCCGTGGGACTGGCGGTGCGGACCCTGACCCGGCTGTCCCGACCAGGCACGGTCCCGGACTTCTTCGGCGACGAGCCGTGACCGGCCCGATGGCCGGCACCGGCACGGTGGTGTCGGCGATGTGCGGCGGGGGCTTCGGCGCCGGGCTGTACTTCCTCGGGCGCAGCCTGCGCCCGCGGCTCGCGCCGGATCGCACCGGCGCCACGATCGGCGCACGTTGGGCCTGGATGGTGACGCGCCGCTTCGCGCGGATCGTCGGGCCGGTGTGGGCGCGGCGGCTGCTTCTCGCCGACGATCTCGCGGTACTCGACGTCGATCCGGCCGCACACACCATCACCAGAATGATGCGCCTGGCGGTCGCCCTGTGCGCCACCGTGGTGCTGGAAGCAGGGGTGGCGGCGAGCGGGCTGGCCGTGCCAGCGATCGCCCTGCCAACCGGCGGCGTCGCCGCGGTGCTGGCCGGCGTCGCGTGGGCGGACCGGCCGCTGCACCGCCGGGCGAACGCCCGCCGACAGGAGGCCCGGCTGGCCGTGGCCGCCTATCTCGACCTGGTCCGGATCCTGCTGGTCGGCGGCCTGCCGCTGCACACGGCGCTGCAGAGCGCCGCCGATGCCGGCCGGGGATGGGCCTTCGCGCAGATCCGCGGCGCCCTGAGGTGGGCTCGGGCCCGCCACGCCCCACCAGACGCCGGCCTGGACCGCCTCGCTCGGCGGATACCGGTCGCCGAGTTCGCCGAGCTGCGGCTGACCGTCAGCTCGGCGCTGCGCGGCGCGTCCCCGGTGCTCGCGCTGCAAAGCAAGAGCGCGCACCTGCGAGCTGTGGAAGCCGCCCAGGCCAGATCGGCGACCTCCACCGCGGATGCGGCGATGGAACTGCCGGCGGTCGTGGTCGCCCTGGCGTTCGTCGCGTTTCTCACCGTCCCCCTGCTGGCGATCTTCACCGGCGTCAACACCACCCCATGACGTCGAACCAGATTCGCGAACCGGTCTGCCGCGCCCGGCTCCGACAGCAGGGCAGCGGCGTGGGCCGGCCACTACGACTCGAGACAACCAGCAACCGATGGAAGGGATGGTGGCGGTGATGCGCCGACTCGGTGTCCTCCTGACCCTGGCACACCTGCGGTGGACGACCTACCTGCAGCGCAGCGCAGAGCAAGGGCGCGATCGTGGAGATGCTTTGCCGACGGCAGTGATCGCGGTCGGGCTCGTACTGATCGCGGCGGCGGTGATCCTGATTCTGCGGGCGAAGGCGACCGAGATCGCCGATCACGTGTGCACCAGCGCCGACCCCACCACCTGCCGGTAGCCGGCATGATCGCCCCGGCGAGGCTCGCCCGCGCCGCGCGCCGGCCTGCCGACACCGACGTCGGAAGCAGCCCGGTGGAGCTCGCTCTGGTGATGGCCGGTGTCATGACCCTCCTCGTCGTCACCCTCGGGCTCGGCATGCGCTGGCTCGCGGTCCAGGCGGCCGAGGCCTCCGCGCAGCGCGCCCTGGAAATCATGCAAAGCCCCGACGGAACCGCCGAGGAGTCCGCGGCCGTCGCGGAACGACTGGCCCGATCCAGCCGCTCGATCACCAGCGTGACGACCACCGTGCAGGTCGCGCCGGAGCAGGTGACGGTGACGGTGACCGTCACCTCGGTCCTGGGCATGACCGTCGCACGCTCCGCCTTCGGCCCACGGCTACGGTTCGTCCCGCAGCCGATGGTCACCGATGGCGCGCCGGCCTTCGATGGCGCGCCGGCCTTCGATGGCGCGCCGGTCGCGGGGCGCGGCGGCCTTTCGACTGCCGCGCCGCCCGACGCCGGCGCATCGGTTCCCGCGGGCGCCGGCCGGACGCCATGAGCCATCCGGAGTCCCGCGGGCGACCCGGTACTTGCCGCGCGATGCTGGCGGCAGGCTGGCTTCGCGCTCTCGCTCGCGCCGCCCAGATCGGACTCCCTGCGGGCAGGGCTCGAGCCCCGGAAAAGGATCACGACCGAGGGGCCTACTCGGTCGAGTTCGCCGCCGGATGGATGATCTTCTTGGTGGCGACGGCGATCATCGCTGTGGCCTTCCAGACCCAGCAGGCCCGAAGCGGCGTTCGTGATGCGGCTCGGGAAGCAGCCCGAGCCGCCTCCCTCGCCGCGACTCCCGCCGAAGCTGAGCGGCAGGCCGATGCGGTCGCGCGCCGCGCCCTGGCCGCCGGGGCCTGCGCGCCGGGAAGCCAGACCATCACCACCGACGTGGCCGAGTTCGGCGCCGGCGGGATCGTCACGGTCACCGTCGGATGCCGCATTCACCTGGTCCTCGGCCCGTCCCGCGTGGCCGAGGCAACCAGCGACGAGGTCATCGATCGATTCCGCGGCGGACTCCGGGACCGTCCATGACCACAGCGCGTCGTGACCAGGGGTCGGTCAGCCTCCTGCTGGTCGCACTGTTCGCCGGCGCGGTTCTGCTTGCCGGACTGATCGTCGACACCGGCCGGGTCCTCTACGCCAACGCCGACGCCTCCGACCTGGCGGGAAAGGCCGCCCGAGCCGGCGCCCAACAGATCAGTCTGACCAGCTTGCGCGCCGGAACCCCCACCCTCGACCGGACCGCGGCCGCCGCGGCCGCCCGCGGCTATCTCGACCGCCACCACGTCGCGGGCACCGTGACCGTCACCGTCGACACCGTGACGGTCACCGCTCAGACCCACGTCACCTACATCCTGCTCGCCGCGTCCGGCCGGACCGGCGAGACGGTCATCCAGACCCGGTCCGCCGTCGCCCTTCGCGGCCCGTAACCCAGCGGAGCACCGTCATGCCCCACCACACCGTCATTCGCCGCCGCTCCACCTCCGAAGATCCTCGGCTCAGAGGCGACCCGCTACCAGAACACAGATCGCGGCGACGCCCACCGTCGGACGTGACGAGCTCGGGCGCTACGAGCATCGGCGCGGCGGGCGCTGCGGACACGGGCACGGGCGCCGCGAGCGCGAGACCCGCAGGCACTGGGTCCGCAGGTAGCGCCACGGGCAGGGCAGCCCGACCGTCGGCTGGCCAGGCGCTGCGCGGCTTCGGCGCGCTTGTCGGCCTGCTGCTCTTCCTCATCGCCGTGCCCGTGTTCCTGGCCGCCTGGCGAGGCAACCCGCTACCAGGAACCTGGGAACCCGCCCGCTGGGCGACGCTCGCCAGCCGGGGCTACCTCCACCCCGACGTCATCCCCAACGCCATCGCCGTGCTGGCCTGGCTGACCTGGGCCTATCTGACCCTGTGCATCGCCGCGGAAGCCCTCTCCCAGACCTTCCGCGTCCGGCGCGATTCCCGCAGCGCTGCCAGCCGTCCCCGCCCGGGCGGCCGCCTCGCCGCGCCGCAACGCGCCGGCTGGCGCCTGCCCGCGCCGAACGCGCTGCGACGCGCCACTGCGCGTTGGGTCGCCCTGGCCTCCCTGGTCTTCAGCCTGCTCTCCTCCCGCGCCGCCCTCGCCGCCACCCCAACCACGACCGGCCCGACGGATCGTCCTTCGGCACCGCTGAGCGCCCCTGCCGATGTCACCGCTGCCCTCGGCGGCACGGCCCGCACCGCCGCAGCACCTACCTCGCCCGGCACCACCCAGGACGGGCGCGGGCTACCGGAAGCGGGACGGCTCTTCGGCGACATCTACCACTGCGGCCCCTACGACACGCTGCGATCAATCGCCGCCCAGTTCCTGGGCGACCCGGACCGGTGGAAGGAGATCCGCGACGCCAGCATCGGCCTGCGTCAACGTGACGGCACCACCCTGCAAGCGGGATTCGTCGTCATCGGCGACGGCACCCTGCTGCGCATCCCCCTCGAACCACCGACGGCGAAGGCGGCGACGCCGAACGCGATCGGCGCAGCGCCGCAACCAGCCCGCAACACCGCGCCGGAGACGAGCCACCTCGTTCGACCCCGCGAAACACTCTGGAGCATCGCCCAGGCCGCGTACCCCGACGCCGAAGAAGGCGATCTCCCAGCGTTGGTCGAACAGATCTTTGCGGCCAACCGGGGAGCGACGGATCCCGCCGGGCGGCGCCTGCACGATCCGAACATCCTCAACCCCGGAATGCCCCTTCGACTGCCCACACCAGCCGCGAACCAGAACGCGTCCCCATCCGAGGTCCCGCCACGTGGTGCCGACGTCCTGCCCACGGCGCCCGGGCCGCCGGGAGTGCCGGGAGCGCCGGCTCAGGACGGTGAACCGCCGACGTCGAGTCGGAACGGCACCGACCCATCGGCCGCAATAAGGCCGACTCTCCTGGCGCCCGGCCCCACTCGACTCACCCCGAGCGAGTCGGCCCCCTCCGACAACCCGGCAGGGACGGCCGGCCCCGGTACACGGATCGATCCGTCCCCTGCACCGCGAGCGCCTCGGGACGTGACCGGTTCCACGCCGCCGCCGACCCCCATCCGTCGCGGCCACGACACGAAGTCGGAGCTCCTCCCGGTCTGGGTCGGCGCCGCCGGCCTCCTCACCGGGGCAGTGGTATCCACGCTCGCCTCCCGGCGCCGGCACCGGGACCGGGCTGTGGACCGGCGCACCGTGCCGCCGAAACCCGACCCGCGCGCCGTCGCCCTGCACACCGCGGTCCTCGCCACCGCTGACCTCGACGGGCTGTCCCGCCTCGACGCGGCCCTGCGAGACCTCGCCGCCCAATGCGCCGCAGTTCCAGTCGGTGCCGACGCGACAGATCCCGCCGCCGGCCCCGAACCGCTGGTCGTCCTCGTCCGCCCAGACGAGACCATCGACGTCTACCTCCGCGAACCCCGCACCGACCCGCCAACGCCCTGGCAGGAGGAGGTCGACGGCCGGATCTGGATCCTGCCACCCGCCGCCGCGCTGCCTCCGCCTCCCGACATCCCGCCGCCCTGCCCGCTCCTGGTTCAGCTCGGCACCGAGCCCGACGGCGCCGAGCTCTACGCCGATCTGGAAGCCCTCGGCGTCCTCACCCTCGACCCCGGCGACACTGGAGCAGAAGGTCTCCGCGCGCTCGCCCGCGCCCTGCTGGCCACCCTCGCGCTGTCCCCCTTCGCAGGCGGATCCCGCATCGAGGTCATCGGCTTCGACCCCCTCGGCCTCCTCGACGACGACCGCATCACCATCGCCGACGACCTCGATGCACTGCTCGCCCGAATCACCCCCGGCCTGCAGGCCCTCGACGACGAACTGGCCGTCACCGGCCACGGCTCCACCTTCGCCGCCCGCCCGGCCGCCCCGGCCGAACGCTGGGAGCCGACCGCGGCCTTCGCCCTGCACTCCCACCCCAGCGCCCACGACCTCGACAGCCGCGCCGACCTGATCGAGCTCGCGGGCGACGGCGGGCTGGGACTCGCCGTCATCACCGACCACCACGGCGACGCGAACACGGACGAGGGCACCACCTGGCGGCTGCTCTTCGACGGGCACGCGGACGCCGACGGCGAACCCCTTTGGAGACTCGACCCGCTCGGCCTTCGCCTCCGCCCCGCGCAGTTGGCCGCCGACGAACTCCGCGACCTGCTCCATCTCCTCGCCGACGCCGACAGGCCACCCCAACCCGTCCCCGTGCCGCCCGCCGCGCCTGGCCCCGAGCCCTACACCGGCCCCGACTGGCAGGTCATGATCGGACTCCTCGGCCCCCTGACCATCATCTCCCGCGACGGACGCCGCCCACCCGCTGAGCTCGCCCGGGAACGCACCCTGGAAGTCCTCGCCTGGCTCGCGACCCACCGCGGCCGCACCCGCACCGACCTCGAAGCCGCCATCTGGCCCACCGGAGCCCAGGCCCGTTCCATCAACAACCAGCTCGGCCGCGCCCGCAGCATCCTCGTCACCCTCGCCGGCGAACACGCTCGCCAATGGCTGCCCACCCGCCGCACCACCATCACCCTGAACCCGGCCGTCGTCACCGACCTCGACCTGCTCCACGCCCACATCGACCACGCCGAGGCCCATCGCCACCACCCCGAGATCGCCATCGCCGCGCTCACCGACGGACTCGACCTCGTCCGCGGCACCCCCGCCCGCCACCCCTGGCTCGACGCCGAACTCGGCTCCCAACTCACCACCACCGTCGTCCGTGCGGCTCTCCTCCTTGCTGACCTCCACCTCGCCCGCGGCGACAGCACGGCCGTCCTCGACGCCACCCGCCGCGGTCTTGCCGTGCTCCCCGCTCACCCCGGCCTGTTCGCCCAACGGATGCGCGCCTACGCCGAAACCGGCGACCGCAGCGCCGTCCGCGCCGAGTACCACGCCTACCTACGCGCCGAACAAGCCGACCCCCTCTGGGACGGCGACACCGACCCCGACCTCGAAAAGCTCTATCGCGTCCTCCTACACCAGCCTCCGTGGCACGAAAACGGGAGCGCTGCCAGCTGATCGGCAGGGTCGGAGGTCTGTCGCGGGGTGCGGCATGCGGTGTTCGATCCCGGTGCCAATCTGCACACAATGATCAGCACGACCGGTATTCCGGGATAGCCGGCATGGCGCGGGCCTGCATACATCCGTAGCGAGTCAGGCCCGGCCGGAGGTCGCACTTCTCCTGTCTGTGTCGACCTCGTGCTCGCCGTTGACCCAGGTCCCCGTATGCGCCAGCCTGTCCTGCGCCACCGTCGGCGAGGGACCTCGCGCACGGGCGGCAGACGCCGAATAAGGGCAGAGAAGACCGAGTACTACACTATGAATGAGTTTTTGATTCCGTGGTGTCCGATATCTTCGGGGGAGATTGATGGTTGCCGGGTGGAAAGAATTTAGGCTGTCCTCGGTTGGCGATGGGGACAACTGGAGTATATGATCATGACGGTTCCGGTTGTTCCGCCGCCGATTCTGATCGCTCCACCGCGGCAAGGTGCAGCTCGAATCAGGCGCTATTATCGATCTCGCACGGCATTCTCGGGGTTTATGCAGTGGATACTCGAAGTGGGCGTACCTTTTGCGATCCTGGGTGTCACGGCCTTTCTTCTTGCGGTACATTTCTTCGGCCTACTTCCCTCGTACACGGTACTCCTGGGTGGGGACCCTCCTCCGCATGGTTCGGGTCGTAAGACCCTCTGGCTTGTGTCCATTATTGGCTGGCTGTTTGTGCCGGCGGTGGTCGGTGGTTTCGCCGGGCATGTGATCTCCAGCCGTATCGAAGGTTATACGCATGTGTCGAACAGTAGCTACAAGAAGAAGTCCATAAGGCAAAGGCTTGCACCACCCCCGGCGATACCGTGGCTCGGACGATATCATCTCGGCAACACAAGTGATCGCGAATTTGTCGATCTGTTTGTGCGGCAAGCTCATCTGAATAACTGGCGGACTGCACAGGATCACTGGGAGATCGCTGTCTCCGACCTGATGAACACCAAGCAGTACGCGGAGATGGGCCGAGGCGAGACATCCCGTTCTGCGGTGAGTGGTGCACAAATGATGCTCCGCCCCGACGCGGTGTTCAAAAGATGCATGATCTGCGATGTTCGACGCTAGGCATTTGAGGGAGACCGCCTTATGGCCAAACCAAGGGACGCGAGGGAGATTATGCGTCTATTCCTCGCGCATGCATTCCCAGATGCCTCTGAAGAAGGACTTGAAAACGCATCGAAACTCATGGTCCGCTGGGGGGCCGAAGGTGTCGGCTCGAGGATGAGTCCACTACTGACTGTGCGACTCATGCTTGATCTGGCGTATGTCACTGGCGTCGACATCGATCTTGATATTGATGAAGAAATTCTGGCAGCGGCATCGGATATGCCGCCCTCCGACATCCCGTGGCGGCGGGTGCGTCGGACTGGCCGTTAGGACGATCTTTACGAATGGACGCACGGGTGTGCGCGGCCTGAGGTGAGCAGCGGCGGACCGACGACTCGAAGCGATTTTCGATCATGCTGACCATCTGCTCGTTCACGGATGGCAGGGAGCCCTTCCGGTTCGAGGGTGCTGGTTCACACAGCTGGGGTGCGAGGGGTACCTGCACTCCCGGAGGTGTTGATGGTGATTCGACGCGGACCGTCAGGTCTTCACCAGCGCGGCGGTCCTGGCCGACGTCGCTGGTCTGCCTGCTGGCGATGGATCATGGTGGGCCTGCTCTGCGGTGTCGCGACGATCTGCGGCGGTGGCGCCCCAGCTTCGGCCGAGATCAGACGGGCCGGGGCCGGGCCGATGCCGGGGCCGTGGACGTCGACGGCGGTGATGGCGGACGGCGCTCGGCCGCAGGCGGGTGGTCGGATGCCGGTTCCGATCCAGGTGGTTCCGGACTGGCATGATCTGCCGGTCAAGGACCGAATTCTGGATCTGCTGGACACGGGCGCGCAGGTCGGGTTGGCCTGTTGCATTGCCACGGCGATCATCGGGGGAGCGGCGCTCGGACTATCGCGGATGACCGGGGCGGGCCCATCGGGGATCCGCGGCATGGCCATGCTTCTGGGTGGCGGAGGCGGTGCCATCGCCATCGTCTATGCCCCGGATCTGATCTCCTGGCTTGCCCAGTGATCCCAATTTTTCGCCGCTCTGGCTGCCTGCTCCCCGATCTCAGGCTTCTGGTGGGTCTGACTGTCTCGGCTACTACCTTGATGGGCCCGCCCGGATGAATTTTCTCAGCTATCTGCGTGAGGGTCCCAGCCTGGTAGCGGAGAAAGCCGTCAAGGTGATGATCGGTTGGTTCGTCGACTCTCTGGGAGAGGAGACGAAGTCGCTGATCGGCGGTTTTGGATCGACGTCGACACGTCCGGAGGTGACCGCGGCATTCTTCCTGGGCAAGGGTGGCTCCTATCAGACGGTGGCGTCGATCTCGTGCCTCCTGCTGGCCGGCTCGACTGCGCTGGGCGTGGCGGCGGCCATGTTTTCGGGGGAGCCGGGCCGGGCGTTGGCGCGGGTGGTACGGGATCTTCCGCTGGCGGTGCTTGCAATCCTGGGCTTCCCCTGGTTCGTCGACAAGCTGCTGACTCTCACGGACGGCATCGCTGCCGCGGTCCTGTATGACAACGGCGGCGTGAAGGAAATACTGGATGTCGTATCGCTGCCGCCGTCTCGAGACATCCCAGGCCTGATGGTCACGGGGTTGGTGTTTCTGGCGGTGGTGATGATCTATCTGGAACTCGTGGTCCGTAACGCGTTGACGATGATCGTGACGGCGCTGGCGCCCTTGTCGTTCGCCGGGATGACCATGCCGTCGGCGCGGCAGTCGGCGGGTCAGATGGTGAAGATGACGGTGGCGATCTCCTTCGCGAAACCGGCGATTTACGTGGCGTTGCGGGTCGGTGAGGATCTGATCGCGGCGGACCAGGATCGGGCGACGCCGAGTGGGTGGGGCCGATATCTGACGGGCATGGCGGTGATCGGTATTGCCGCGTTGATGCCGTTTGTCGTGTGGCGGCTGATACCGATCGCGGAGGCGTACGTGGTAGCGCAGGGGGTGTCTAGGGCGCCGTTTCGGGCGGCGATGCAGGTGGTGCAGACCGCCTACTGGGCACAGGCACTCAGCGGCCGTGGCGGCATCGGGCGTGGCGGGAGCGGCCGGCGGGGCGGCCCGGCCACCGGGCCGCCGCCGGGGGCCGGTCGGGGCGGACCGGGATCGGGTGGGCCGGGCGGCGCTGGGGAGCCCCGGAGCCTGCCCGACCCGGGACAGGGCAGGCGGCGCAGGCCACAACAGCCCAGACCACAGCAGACCCGATCGCAACCGGACACGGACGGACCGGGCGGCGACGGCGGCACACCCGGGAGTCCCGAGCCCGTTGGCGGTGACCGGCGCGGTCGGGCGAGTTCTGAGGGGAAGCCGGGCCAGGCCGGTCCGCGGCGACCCCCACCACACCGCGGTGCCGAGCCCGACCGCGGACCTGCAGGCACTTCGGGCCCGGCTGGACCGGCCGGGCCTCCGGGGCCCGCCGGCCCCCCAGGCTCGCCACGCACGCCCACCGCAGCCGGCGGCGGGTCTGCTCGACCGGGGCCCGTCGGGGCACCGCCCGGCTGGCGGCGCCGACCGCCGGCGGGCCCCACCCGGCCGGGTGGAGACACAGGTCCCGTCGCGGGCCGGCCCGAATCATGAGCGGACCGGAGCATCATCTCGTCCCGCGCCGGGCGGGCACGGCGCTGTTCGGCGCCAGCGTCTCGCAGGTCCTCCTGGTGGGGCTAGGAGTCGGGGGACTCGCGTTAAGTCCAACCTTGCTGGGCGGCGGCCTCGGCACGACGGCGGGGGTCGGGGCACTCGCCACCTGCCTGCTGCTCGCGTTCGTTCGTGCTGGCGGAGAACCCCTGGCCCATCTCCTACCGGTCGTCGTCGGCTACGCGCTGCACGCCCGCGGCGAACGTCGCGCACATCCCGATCCCGATCCCGATCCCGATCGCGTGCGCCGCGCAAAGGTTGGGTCGGTGTCGGCGGCGGTGAGGCGGAGATCCGCCGGTCGGGAGACTGGGCAATCGAATCTTCCCGGCCTGCCGCGGTCGATGGAGCTGGTGACGGCGTCGTCGGGCTGCCGTGTCCCGACCCGGACCGGGGAACCGGCGGGCCTGGTCCGCGACGGGCGCAGCGGGCTGATCACCGTGGTTCTCGACGTGCGCGGTGGCCCGTTCGGACTGCTCGACGGGGCGGGCAAGGACCGGCAGGTCGCCGGCTGGGCCCGAGTGCTGACCCAGTTCGCGCGGGAGGCACCCGTGGCCCAGCTCGGGTGGACCGTCCGCTCCGGACCGGCACCCGCTGTGGAACTCCCCGGCGATCCACCCCTCCGGTCGGATGCGGCGGGGCCGGCCCGGCCGCGGCAGCCGTCTCGGCCACTGGTGGCGTTGCTGGAGTACCGCCGGATGCTGGCCGAGGCGCAGCCTTCCCTCACCCAGCACGATCTTCGGCTATGGCTGACCGTTCGGCCGGCACGGGGAAGTCGCCAAGCTGATCTGCGGGACACCGCGCTGGCCGCCGCCGAGGCGCTCGCCGACCGGTGTGCCACCGCCGGTCTGCACGTGCGCGGCCTGTTGTCCACCGCCGAGCTCACCGAGACCGTGCTGGACCACGCCGACCCAGTGTCGTCCGCGCCCGCCAACCGGGAAGCCGAGCCGGACAACACCTCGCCTGCGGGCCTCGCGACCCGCGCCGGCCTTCTGGCAGCCGGCGGACGTCGGACGACGCGTCAGCTGCCGCCGGGCGGCCTCGCGATGCGGGCATGGTGGGACGCGGTGCAGATCGGCGCCACCTGGCATCGCGCGTTCTGGATCGCCGGCTGGCCCACCGGCGGCCTACGCCCAGGCTGGCTCGACCCGCTGCTCCACGACGTTCCGGGCGTGCGCACCCTCGCCGTCGCGATGGCCCCGGTGCCCTGGCGCGTCTCCCGTCGGCGCATCAACAGCGACAGCGTCTCCATCGACACCGCCGTCCACCTGCGCGACCAGCATGCTTTCCGCGTCCCCGTCCACCTCACCCAGGCACACGACGACATCGACCGCCGCGACGCCGAACTCACCGCCGGCTACCCCGAGTACGCCTATCTCGGCCTCCTCGACGTCACCGCGCCCAGCCGCGACGACCTCGCCGACGCCTCCGCCGCCGTCGTCGACCTGGCTGCCCGCTGCGGCATCGTCGACCTCCGCCCGTTGCACGGCCGGCATCACACCGCCTGGGCCGCGACCCTCCCCTTCGGCCTCGTGCCCCGCCGGCCCATCCTCACCGGAGCAGCCTGATGCCCCCTCCGACCGCCCGACGCGGCCGAGGACCCCGACGACGCAGACCAGGAGACCGTCGACTGGCGCTGCCGTGGAACGTCGCCACGACCGCGCATCTGGGCGTGGTGAACCCCTGGTCGATCGAAGCCGATCTCGGCAACCGCGGCGCCTTCCTCGGGGCCAACCGGCTCGCCGGTGGGGCGTTTCACTTCGACATCATCGACGCCTACGAAGCCGGCCTCATCCAGGGACCGAACATGGTCGTCTCCGGCGCCGGCGCCTACGGCAAGTCCGCGATCGTCAAGTCCTACGTGCACCGCGCCGCAGCCCTGTCCGCGCTGCACGGCCGACCCCGGTTCACCGCCGTCATCGACCCCAAAGGCGAATGGACCCGTCTCGGTGATCGCCTCGGCTTCGCCACCCTGCGCCTGCGCCCCGGCGGAAACCTCCGCGTCAATCCCCTCGACACCGGACCCAGCACCAACATCAACACTGTGGTGACGGGGGAAGGGCTCGACGACCAGGCAGCCCGCCGCGCCGCCGTCCTCACCGCCCTGCTCACCGTCGCCCTCGACCAGACCGAACTCCCCATCGGCCAACGCCGACTGCTCACCGCCGTCGCCCGCCAGCTGACCACACAGCAGGCCACCCCGACCCTCGTCGACGTCCGCCGGCTCCTCGCCCACCCCGACCATCGGCTCGCCACCGACCTTGACACCACACATGCTGAGCTCCTCGACCGCCGCCGCCCCCTGCTCGACGCCTGCGCCACCATGCTCGAACACGACCTGCGCGGCATCTGCGACGGCCCCACCACCTCCGGCCTGTGGGATCACGCCCCCGGCCTGATCCTCGACCTGTCCGCCCTGCTCACCCACCGCCGCGCGCTACGCCTCGTCCTCACCGCCGCCGCCGGCTGGCTCCAGACCATCATGTACGGCCAGACCCAGCAGCACACCATCATGATCCTCGACGAAGCATGGATCGCCCTCGACGACCTCGCCATCGTCAAATTCCTCCAGGACCAGTGGCGCCTGGGCCGCCAATGGGGCGCGGCGAACATCCTCATCACCCACGCCATCGCCGACCTGCACTCCCAGGTCGACACCGGCAGCGCCACCGGCCGCATCGCCGAAGGCCTCCTCAACACCACCTCCGTCCGCGTCTACCTCCACCAGAACCCCGAACAGGTCGGCCACCTCCTCACCGACCTCGGCCTCACCGCCACCGAAGCCACCATCCTCGCCGACCTCCCACCCTTCACCGCCCTCTGGCACATCGGCCCCCACACCGCCCTCGTCGACCACCTCATCACCCCCGGCGAATGGACCCTCGCCGACACCGACACCGCCATGCACGCCGGCACCCGCCGCTCGAGCTACCCGCGGAGCGGGACCCTTGGCCGCGGTTCTGGGGGCATGACGCCTCAAGAGGGGTGACGACTGTGTGGCCGGTGTTCGGGTGGTCGTGATCTTCGAGCGTCCTGGCGATGCGCGCTACGCCGACTCGTCAGGATGGAGACCATGTGGTTGCCGTTGCCGCTGGGGGAGAGGTTGCGGGCCGAGTTGGGTTCACCCCGGCGGGCTCGCCGGCTGGGTAGCAGTCCGCGGTCACGGGTGTGGCGGGTGGAACTGTCCGGCATACCCGTGGTGGTCAAGCAGTTCATCGACGGGCCGGGAGCCGCCGAGAGGTATGCCCGCGAGATCGCGGCGCTGACGCTCGCGTCCCGCGTTGACCCGCCCGTGGTGCCGAGGCTCCTCGGTACCGATCCGGACCAGCGGGTCCTGGCTCTGGAATATCTGGAGCATCAGCGGCCGCGGGAGGACTGGGTGGTCGCCTACGCCGAGGCGCTGGCTCGGCTTCACGCTTCCACAGGAGTCGAGGACACGGGCGTCCTGCCGGGCTGGTCCGGCGCGACCCAGGACGACGTCGACTTCTTCCTCCGGCTGGCCCACGCGCTCGGCGTTACTGCGCCGCTCGGGGTACGCGCCGAGCTGGACGGCCTCGTGAGCCGCCTGGCACGCTGCCCGGGCAGCGCCCTGCTGCACGGCGACCCTTGCCCTGGCAACGACCTGCACACCAGCAGCGGTGTCAGGTTCATCGATTTCGAGCAGGCGGTGCTGGGCGACGGGCTCACCGAACTCGCCTACCTGCGTATCGGGTTCCCGACATGCTGGTGCGTCACTGCCCCGCCGCGGCCGTTGCTGGAAGCGGCGGAGGCCGCCTACCGTGCGGTATGGCGCCAGGAGACCGGTCTCGATGTCTCAGGCGATCTCACCGACGCATGTGCCGGCTGGCTGCTGCGAGGCGACGCGCTGGTCGAGCGGGCCCGGCGGGGGACCCGTGACCAGCTGGCCAAAATTCCGCGCCGTGACTGGCGTTGGGGCACGGCGACGGCGCGCCAACGGCTCGTTTATCGTCTCGGAGTTCTCAGCGGGATGACCGCTGACGGTGGCGAGCTGGAAGGACTGGGGCAGCTCGCCGCGGCCATGCGCGACAGCATGCTCACCCGCTGGCCCTCACTGCAACCGCTGCCCGAGCGCCGGCCATGAACGCCGCTCCGACTGGCAAGGCTCTGAACTGAACGCCAGCCGATTCTTGAGGTGTCGAACCGCGGGAGGCCGCGAACGCGGCTTCGGCGGCGGTGGCTGCGGCTGCGGCTGCGGGAGTTCACGGTGTTCAAGGTGCGCTACTCGGTGGGTTTGGCGCCTTCTCCTCGGAGGCGGGTGAAGAGCACGTCGACCTCGTCGGGTGGGGCGTCGCGGTAGGTGGACCAGGCGTCGAGGATCTCTTCGGCGCCGCGGATCATGGTGTCGGGCAGGCCTGCGGCGCGTAGAGCGGCGGCGGCTTCGGCGAGTTCGGGTGACCATCGCCAGGCGCGTGCGGCGACGGAGGGCAGGTAGTCGGGTTCGGCGAGGATGGGCCGGCTGCGCCGTCGTCCTTCCTCGGTGAGGACGTCGGCGACACCGTAATGGTCGGCGAGGGCGTGCGCGAGTCCGGCGAGGGCGCGGCTGGCCTTCTGGAACACGGCCTGTGCGGTTTTGAGTGCCGATGCTGCGCCGAGTCGGGTGGAGATCGGCACCGCCGCCAAGGCTGATCCCGCGAACAGGTCCACTACGGTGGCGGTGTCTTCGGGGGCGCCGGCGAGGTAGAGGCGGGTGGTGCCGGGTTCGGTGGGTGGCGGCCCGATGATCGAACCGTCGACGAGGCGGACCCCCGCCTGCGCGAACGCCTCGCCGATCGATGCCATCCGTTCAGGGTGATCGCGTTGGCTTCGACGAACAGCCCGCGGCGGAAACCGGCTGCCAGCACTTCTGCGGCGACCTGGGCGGCGAACTGCGGCGGACACAGGGAAATCACGATGTCCACGTCGTGAACCAACGCAACGAGATCCCGCGCCGGCTCCAGTCCGGCGGCCGTGGCACGATCCGCCGTCGCGGCGCTGCGCTCATTCGGCAGCCACAGCACCCGCGCCGCCAGGGTGGCCTGCCGGCCGACGGCCGCACCCATCGTCCCGGGATGCAACAGGCCGACGGCCGGTCGCTGCAGACTCACGCGGTTGCGGTGTCGCCGGTACGGACAGGGGTGTCCGCGGCGCTGGCACAGATGGTGAGGATTGCGGCGCCGTCGAAGGCCGATCGCTCGAGTCGGGCGGCGAGGCCGAGTCGAGACAGGGACGGCTCCTCGTCGACGATGTCGTCGCGGGTCTGGCCAGCGTGCCGCCGCGCGTCCATCATCGTTGCTTCGTCTCCGAGGTGGCCGGTGGCGCGGGTCTTCAGTGTGCCTGCCCGCACTCGGGCGGTTTCGCGCAGCCGGCTTCGGCGAGGGCGCCTCACGGATCTGTTCTCGCCAGGTCGATGATTTCTGCGGCGCGTCTGCCGGTGGCGGAGGCGTGGTGAAGGCGGAGGAATGCTTGGCGGTAGGTGTTGACCTGGGTGGGGTCGTCGATGTTGACGGGTCGGGTGAGGAGTTCGATGTGGACGAAGGGGTCGGTGTCGGGGAGGTTTTCAAAGAGGACGAAGCCGCTGGTGCGCCAGACGGGTGCTGCGGCCATCGGCAGGATGCGGAGGTCGACGTTGGGCCGGTTGATGATCTCGCCGAGGCGGGCGAGTTGTTCGCCGTGTTCGGCGGGGGAGCCGAAGGGCCAGCGGAGCACGGTTTCTGGGATGACGAATTCCAGGCGCTTGGCGTCGTCGTAGAGGATCCGCTGGCGTTCGAGGCGGGCCAGGATGCGTTCGGCGAGGTCGGGTGGTGGGCCGTCTGGTCCGGCGGAGAACACCTGGCGGGCGTAGGCGGCGGTTTGAAGCAGGCCAGGGAGGATGGCGGGCTGGTAGCTGCGGATGAGGCCGGCTTTGGCTTCGGTGTCGGCGGTGGTCTGGCGCAGGGTGGCGGGGTCGCCGGCCTTGTCCCAGGACGCCGGTCCGAGGAGGGCTTCTTCGGCGAGGGCGCGGAGTTCGTCGTGTTGCTGCGGGGTGGCGCCGGTGGCCTGGCACCACTGTTCGACGTCGCGCAGGGTAATGCGCTGTTTTCCCGCTTCGACGCGGGAGACCTTGGGTTGTGACCAGCCGAGGTGGCGGGCGAGTTGGGGTTGGGACAGTCCGGTGGCGGCGCGCAGGCGTCCGAGCGAGCGTCCGAGACGTTCGCGTAGGGCGGGGGTGCCGAAGCCGCTCATCCGTGGTTAGTGGGACTTCCGGAATTCTGAGGTCATGAACTCGGCATAGGGCAGGGCGTGAGCGCGGGCCAGGGTGAGCAGGCTGGTGCAGGCGGCGAGGTCGCCCGGGGTGCCGGGGGTGTAGCCGGCGAGGTGGCCGTCGGGGGTGTAGTCGTACCAGACGAGGCTGGGATGGTCGGTGTCGCGGTCGAACAGGGCGAAGTCGCGGTGGGCGGTGGCAAGGTCTGGGTGGCTGGTGCGGTCGACGATCCAGACCTGTTCGCCGGCGGCGTGGTTCTCCGGGTAGGCGGCGTCCAACTCGTAGCGGACGTAGTCGCTCAGGGGCTGGTCGACGATGTGGACGCGGGCGAAGGTCTTGCCGGCGGCGACGGCGTCCCGGATGAGCTGCACGGTGGCAGACTTCGCCGGGCGGGCGGGGAGCGGTAGGCCTTCGCGGTAGGCGCGTTGGCGGTCGGCGTCGCCGGGCACCGCATAGTACTGGCGGGTCTCGAGGCGCACGGCTTCGCTGGTGAAGCTGCTGTAGAGCGCGACGAGCTGCGCGGGAGTCATACGCCCTCGGTCAGCCGGCGGGCCGCGTCGAGAATCAGCTGGCGGGGTAGGCGCACGGCGGTCTCGTCGGCCGCGAGGGTGAGCTGGGCGCGCGTGTCGCCGCCGATCTCGTAGCCCTGGACCACGACGTCGTCGCCCTCGACGAACACGCCGGGGCAGGTCTGCACGTCATCGCAACTGCCGGCCACCTGCTGTAGAGCCATGGGAGTCATCCTCTCCTATTCATTGTTATCCGTCTCGCCGGGAGTATCGCTCCCGTGCCGCGGATCGGTCAACATGCTGGACTGTAGTCCAGTTCTCCTGCCGCATAGATGGTTCCCGGCAGTGCTGCGGCATCGGCCGGAGCCGGCGACGGCGCGCCGACTCTTGCTAGTTATGCGAATAGATGCGATCCTATCCGCGGTCACTTGTTGATCGCGAACGGAAGATCCTTGAAGGAGGTCGTGTTGTGCTGACTCATCTTTCGACGCCATCGGTGGCGCGCCCGCGGGCGATGGTCGACGCACGGGGCTCGTCGCAGCTGCCGTCCGACCCGCGAGCCGACCAGATGCTCGAGCCGGACCCGTTCGACCTGGACCCGTTCGACCTGGACATCCGCGTCGCGGAGGCCGGCGACGGGATCAGGGGGTTGCTCTTCACGACGGACGGCGGTTGCGGCGCCACCTGCCCGAACTCCTGCGTCAGCAGCAGATAGCAGAGAGTCCGATCGTTGGCGACCGACCCTCTCGACGTGGTCGAGAACGTGCAAGGCAGATCCGTTAGGTCAGTCAGTCCGAGCCGGAGTCGGCAGAGACGCCACAGTGGAGGAAACGCGATGAGTACGACTACGCAGGGCAGCCCGGTCGAGATCGAGGTCGACCCGTTCGACCTGGACATCCGCGTCATCGAGGCAGGTGACACGGCTGCGGCACTGATCAATCTGACCGACGACGGATGTGGTTCCACCTGCCCGAAGGCGTGCGCTACGAACATGGGCTGATCGAGTTGCCGGGCCATCGAGACCAACAGACGGGAGAGGGGCAGATGACGTCGCGCGACGGCGGGCGGCCTTACCGCTGCGCGGATGCTCCACTCCTGCGCGCCGCCACGCATGCGGTCCTGGCGCTGCCGGCTTGGCCCGAACCGAACGACCACTCTCCCGGCCAGGTGGAGCGCTGGTGCGGGTGGCTGCGTCAGGTTTGGGCCAATGACGACATCGCCACAGCCATCGAGCTCGCCAGTCCCGGCCTCGCGCGGGCCGTCGAGGTGGCCTGCGCGGCTGCACATCCAGAACCTCGCCGCGTTCGGCGGGTGGTGCTCTCGACGGCCCGCTACCTGGCGCGGATGACCGGCCGCGCGACGCCGTTCGGCCTGTTCGCCGGGGTGGCGCCCGCCTCGTTCGGTCTCGGGGTCATGGTCCGCTGGGGAGAAGATCACCGCGGTGTTGCCCGGGTCGACGCGGGCTGGCTCGACGAGGTAATCGCGGGGCTGGAGTTATGCCGCCCGCTGCTGGAGCGTCTGCCGCTGATGGCCAGCAACGTGGCCTTCGCGCGCGGCAGCCGTCTCGTCGTGCCCTACCAGGCGGATGCCCGATCGAAGACGGCCGGCGGCACCGGGGCCTGGCCGGTCGAAGTGTCGTTGAGGTACACGGCGGCGGTGCGGTTGGCGGTCGAGGCGGCGCGGTCACCGATCCGCGGGGAGCACCTCGCGGCAAAGCTCGCCGCCGAGTTTCCCGCCGCGCCGACGGACACGATCGTCGACCTGGTGGCGGACCTGGTGGAACGGCGCGTGCTGGTCAGCGGCCTGCGCGCGCTGAGCACCATCACCGACGCGCTCGGACATCTCGTGGACCAACTTTCCGCCGCCAGCGCCGATGACATCGCGCAAGTGGCGGAGACGTTCGACCGGTTGCGAGAGATCAGGGCGGACCTGGCGGGCCACCGTCATGCCCCGACGGCTGCGGCCGCGCGTCGCATCCGGATGGAGGCGTCGGGCCGTATGGCAGCCCTGCGCGTATCGGAGCGTCCGCCGGTGGCGGTGGATCTCCTCATGGACTGCACGGTCGTCCTCCCGCGGGAGGTGGCGCAGGAGGTGCAGTCCGCCGCCTCGGCGCTGGTCCGCCTGGCCCGCTACCCGTCTGGCCCGCCAGCGTGGCAGTCCTTCCACATCCGCTTCTTCGAGACCTATGGCATCGGCAGCCACGTGCCACTCCTCGAGGTGGTGGATGCCGACGTCGGGCTGGGCTTTCCGGCCGGCTACCCGGGAGACGGCGCCCGGGAACGGCAGGAGCCTGCGTCGCACTCCACCCGTGACGAGCGGCTACTTGCCCTGGCCCAGGAAGCTGCGCTGGATGGACGCCAGGAGATCGTTCTGGACGATGGTCTGCTCGGTGAACTCGCGATGCAGGATCCGACGCGGATGCGCGTGCCGCCACACGTCGAGCTGTGTTTCCAGCTGCACGCGGAGTCGAGGGCCGCGATGGACGGCGGTGCCTTCCAGCTGGCCGTCGTCTCGATGGCGCGTGCCGCCGGAACGATGACCGGCCGATTCCTCGAAACGTTCACCGGCGCGCAGCGCGAGCCCTTGTCCAGCGTTCTCGCGGAGCTGTCCGTCGACGATCCGGCCGCGTTGCCCGCACAGCTGTCCTTCGCGGCGCCGGACCCGCGCGGCGCGCAGGTGACCCGTGTTCCGGAACTGCTGCCCGCCGTGGTCGGTCTGGGCGAGCATCGCGAGCCGTCCGACAACGTGATCCCCCTGTCGGACCTGGCGGTGACCAGCGACGGGCGGCGGCTTTCGCTGATCTCGCTGTCCCGGGGACGGCCGGTGGAACCGACAATGCTGCACGCCCTCGACCTGCGCGCCCACACCCCGCCGCTGGCCCGTTTCCTCACCGAGATCGTCCGGTCGCAGGCCGCCGTCGTCTCCGACGTCGACTGGGGCGCGGCTGCCCGCCTGCCGTTCCTGCCGCGCCTCATCTATCGCCGTGCGGTGCTGTCTCCCGCCCGCTGGCGCCTGACCGCGGCGGCCCTTCCCGGGCGCGGCGCATCCTGGCCGGCCTGGGAGGACGCATGGGCCGCGTGGAAAGTGCGTCGCCGGCTGCCGGACCACGTCTTGGTGGGCAACGGCGACCGACAGTTGTGCCTTGATCTGCGGGAAGCCGCCCATCGCGCGCTCTTACGCGATCATCTGGACCGAGTGAAAGTCGCCTCGGTGACCGAGGCTCCGGCCCCGGAGGCGTATGGCTGGTTCGGGGGACGCGCCCACGAGATCGTGGTCCCGCTGATCGCCACCTCTCCCGCGGATCGGGCGGCGCCGCCGCGGACCGTCCCGTCTCGGCCGCGTGTGTTCAACCGCGATCATGATCATCTTCCTGGAGTGTCGCCGTGGCTGTACGCCAAGCTGTACGGGCACCCGGCGCGGCAGACCGAGGTCCTCGGCGAGCATCTGCCCGCCTTGCTCGCGACGTGGAACGAGACACCCCCGTGGTGGTTCATCAGATACCGCGATCCGGACGGGCAGTGGCACCTCCGCCTGCGAATCGCGCTTACCGACGCTGCAGAGTTCGGATCCGCTGCGCATCGCGTCAGCGCCTGGGCGAGCCGACTTCGGAGTCTGGGCCTGCTGCGCGACGTCCAGTTCGCCACCTACCGCCCGGAAGTCGGCCGGTGGGGCGACGGCGCCCGGATGGCAGCCGCCGAGGAGGTCTTCGCCACCGACTCGCAGACGCTGGTCGCTCAGTTCGGAGTGGCGAACCGACCGTCGGCCTTGGCGCTGGCCGCGGCCCACCTCGTGGCGATCGCCGCCGGATTCACCGGCAGCTTGGACGCCGGCATGAGCTGGCTTGTCAGGCACGCGAGACCGTCGTCGCCGGCCACACCCTCACGCGACCTGCTAACCGAAGCGGTCCGGCTCGCCGACCCCGGCGACGGCTGGGCGACGCTGCGGGCCGCGCCAGGCGGGGCGAAGGTCATCGACGGCTGGCAGCGCCGTGATCGGGCGCTCGCCGGCTACCGGGCACTGCTCGCCGCAACCTGGGACATGGACCCCGACGCGGTGCTCATCGCGCTGCTGCACGCCCATCACATCCGGGCCGTCGGCATCGACCCTGCCGAGGAACGGACCGGCCTGCACCTGGCGCGCGCCGCGGCCCTGTCCTGGACCGCCCGCACCTACGCGACTGTCCCGGCCAGCCGGAGCGGCACATGACCGGCCAGCACCGGGAAGGCGCGGCGGCACTCAGCGCGCTCATCGCCAATCGCCTGGCCTCACCCGCCGACGTCGGGGACCTGGGTGCTACCTCGTGCTGGTGGCCGCAGTCGCTCGCGCATGGCGCGGCCGGAATCGCGCTGCTCCATGTCGAACGCGCCCGCGGCGAACTAGCGTCCTGGCAGCGTGCCCACGACTGGCTCCGGTTCGCCACCCGGCAGGAGATCAGCGGTGGCGACGGCAGCCACCTCTACCACGGTGCCCCTGCGCTCGCGTTCGCCTTGCACGGTGCCGCGGATCCACGCGGTCGCTACGCCCGCGCGCTCGAGCTTCTCGACCGCCGCATTGCCACCGCCACCCGGCGGCGTCTCGACCGCGCCCACAAGCGCATCGATGCCGGGGAGCTCCCCGCGCTGGCGGAGTTCGACACCATCCGCGGCCTTACCGGCATCGGCGCGCATCTGCTGCGCCGCGACCCGACAGCGGACCTCGTTCGCGTCATCCTGGAGTACCTCGTCCGACTCACCGAACCCATCACCGACGACGGCGAGACACTGCCCGGCTGGTGGACCGACCTCGCCCCCACCGGCCGCCTCGCACCCGAGTTCCCGGGCGGGCACGGCAACGTTGGGATGGCGCACGGGATCGGCGGTCCGTTGGCGATGCTGTCCCTCGCCGCCCGGCGGGGCATCCTCGTCGACGGTCAGCGTGAGGCGATCCGGCGGATCTGCGACTGGCTTGACCACTGGCGTCAGGACGGCGAGTCCGGCCCGTGGTGGCCGTACTGGGTGACCCGGGCGCAGCTGCGCGCCGGCCGGGTGGCCCTGCCCGGACCGGCGCGTTTGTCCTGGTGTTACGGCACTCCTGGTCTGGTCCGGGCCCAGCAACTCGCGGCCCTGGCCACCGCCGACACCGAGCGTCAGCAGATGGCGGAACAGGCCTTCGCCAGCGCCCTGCTCAATCCGGCCCAGCTCGCCGCGACCGTCGACGCGTCGCTCTGCCACGGCCACGCCGGGCTGCTCCACCTGGCCCGATACGTCGCCGCGGACGCGACCACGGCGGACCTCGCCGCCTGCGTTCCCCGCCTGCTCGACAACGTGCTCGCTACCATGCGCGCCGACGGAGCCGGCTCCGACCTCGCCGCCGGGCCGGGGGCGGCCATGTTCGACCGTCTCGGCCTGCTCGAAGGCCTCGCTGGAATCGGTCTGGCCCTGCACGGCGTCGAGAACGACCCGCCCTCCGACTCTGGCTGGGACGCATGCCTACTGATCAACTGACTGGCCCGGACGGGAGATCCCACCTGATGGATCCTGGCGTCTGGCAGCAGGCCGTCATCGAATTCACCGACCGACGTTCCGCGGAACTTGCCGCGGTGCGGCACCTGCGCCCGGCATTGCTCGCGGCCTTGGCGGATGGCCAGCTCGCCGGATGGTTCTTCGTCCGCAAGATGCCGACCTGGCGGCTGCGCTACCTCCCCGCCACCGACGAAGCCCGCGATCTCATCGGCCACCTGCTCGACGAGCTGGTCGCGGATGGGCACGCGGTCGGCTGGACGGCGGGGATCTACGAACCGGAGGCCGTCGCGTTCGGCGGAGCCGCCGGTATGGACGTGGCGCACGAGCTGTTTGCCCAGGACAGTCGCCACATCCTGGACTACCTCGCCGGCCCGTCCGGCCCGTCCGGCCCGTCCGGCCCGTCCGGCCGGGACGAGCCCGGTTTGGGCCGGCGTGAACTGGCCGTCCTGCTGACCAGTGTGCTGCTACGCGGCGCGGGCCTGGACTGGTACGAACAGGGCGACGTCTGGGCCAGAGTCGCCCAGCACCGACCGGCGGATGCGACGACGGCGCTCTCCGCCGAACGCCGCCGTGCACTGACGTCCGCCGTTCGCCGGCTCATGACCGTCGACGCCGGCCCGGGAAGCCGGCTGGCCGAACGCGGCCCTTTCGCCGGCCTGGCCGACTGGTCCGCCGGCTTCGACCGAGCCGGACAGCAGCTCGCCGACCTCGCATCGCGCGGAGCACTGGAACGCGGCCTGCGCGCCGTCCTCACCCATCACGTGATCTTCCTTTGGAATCGGCTCGGCCTCGCCTACGCCGAGCAGGCCACCCTCGCGACCCTGGGAAAAGAGGCAGTCATGGCGGAAGACGACATCGCCGGTGTCACGGCGCCCGCGCCCACCAAGCCCGCCGACCGCGCGCCGGCCGCCGAAGCCGCGCACAGCCCCGTCGGGGACACGGCTGCGGCCATTCGGCTGCGCCATGAGCTGATCGACCGGCTGCGCGAGGCGGGTACGGTGCGCAGTGACGCGGTGGAGGCCGCGATGCGCGCGGCGCCGCGGCATCTGTTTCTCCCAGGTGTAACCCTCGAGGATGCCTACGCCGACGAGCCGGTCTACACCAAACGCGACGGCGCCGGCGTGTCGATCAGCGCCGCGTCCCAGCCGACGATCGTTGCGATGATGCTGGAACAGCTCGACGTACAGCCGGGACAGCGGGTCCTGGAGATCGGCGCGGGCACGGGCTACAATTCGGCGCTACTCGCTCATCTGGCCGGCGACGAGGGCCAGGTCACCACGATCGACGTGGACGAGGACCTGGTCGCCGGCGCCCGACGGAACCTGGCCGAGGCTGCCCGCGGGGACGTGCAGGTTGTACTCGGCGATGGCGCGCTCGGCGCTCCGGCCGGCGGTTGCCACGATCGGCTGATCGCTACTGTGGGTGCCTTCGACGTGCCCCCAGCGTGGCTCGACCAAGTGGCCCCGCGCGGCCGGCTGGTGGTGCCGGTGCGGCTACGCGGGGCGGTGGCCCGGTCGATCGCCTTCGACCGGGGCGACGGCGTCTGGCACAGCCGTTCGATCGAGATGGCCTCGTTCATGCCACTGCGGGGCATCGGCGACGACCCGCGGCGCATCGCCGAGCTGACCGACGACGGCGACGTCACCGTGCAGCTCTTCCGCGAGCACACCCTCGACCCGGATGATCTGCTCGGCGTGCTCGACCAGCCCGCAGCCGGAGTCTGGACCGGGGTGCTGTTCGCGGCCCCCGAACCGTTCGAGTGGATGGACCTGTGGCTCGCCTGCTCCCTGGACGGCGGACTCACGCGCATGCCCGTCCAGCCCCGGGCCGTCGAGCGCGGCCTGGTGACACCGCAGTTCGGCTGGGGTGCGATGGCCACGATCGAGAAGGACAGCGTCGCCTACCTCACCCTGCGCGCCGCTGCGCGGGCAGCCGACGGGACGACGATGAACGAGGTCGGCATCCTCGCCCACGGCCCGGACAGCGACGGGCTCGCCCAGCGGGTCGCAGACGAGATCCGTCGCTGGAACCGCGACTACCGAGCCCGCGACGTCCGCATCGAACTCCACCCCGACGGGGCCCGCGAAGCAACCCGCCCCGGCCGGTTCCTTCTCAATCGCCGGCACACCTCGCTCGCGGTCTCGTGGGAGTGACGATGAACCGCCTGATCTCGGCCGGCCGACGGTTCCCGCTCGTCGCCCGCCCGCGACCGATCTGCGCGCCGCTCGAAACGCGAATCCGTGAGGTGAGCGCCCTCGCGCGGTCCGCGACGGCCAGCTCTGGGCCCGATGCGGTGACGCTGGCGGCCGAGGCCCACAACAAGGCAGCCCTGATCGCGAGCGACGTCGGCCTGCCCGACCTCGCCCGCGCCCTGTGCCGGCGGCAGTTCGACGTCTACCACGGGGCCGGGCCATGGGACGGGCGGACAGCCCGCCATGCGCTCGAGCCCCTGGTCAACCTCGCCCGCCTACACATCCGCGACGGCCACGGCGAACGGGCCCATGACCTGCTCGACGCGCTCTTCCGTGTGATCAGGGACCGCGGCGACACTATCGTCGACGGCATCCCCATCTCCGGGGAGCAGTTCGCCGCGCCGCAGGAGCAGCATCGCGAGTTGTGCCGCTGGCTGTGGGCCGTCCTGCTCGCAGACGGCACCAGGGCACTCGCCACCGCCGGCCGGTGGGAGCGCGCCGCCACGCTCGCCGAGGAACAGCGCGGCGTCGGCCGGCGCCTGCTCGACGGACGGCAGGCGGCCGTTCTCGCACACTGCGCCGCCGGCCGGCTCACCGCGGCCCAAGCGATTCTCGACGACAGCGAGACGTCCGAACCCTGGGAACGCGCCGTCGCCGCCTGCCTGACCGTGCTGCGCCACCGATCCGCCCGGCGCACGGCCGACCGCGCCGTCGTGCTCATGGTCCAGAACTATCTTGAGGTGCCCGCGGCGACCGACCTCGTCGTGTTCCAGACCCGGCTCGGACTCAGCGTGATCGACCTCGCCGGCAGCGCTACATCACCCGCCGCTCACCCGGCCGCCGCCCGCCTCGTCCAAGAGGCGCTGGTTGTCGGCGACGGGATCGCCGCTCGCAGCATCCTCGATCATGAAGGATGTCGTGCCGCGCTCAGTCGTGAGCAGCGCGGCGAACTGTTCACGGTCGCGCAGTCTGCCGGTATCGGATGCGGCATCATCCCTGCGAGCCTGCGCACGGACCTGATGGCAGCGGTCGAGACGAGCGAGGCCGTGATGCGACAGCACCTGACCCGCCAGCCGGATGGGATGTTAGTCAGAGGTTGAAATCGCTGTCACGAGCGCCGGCGATCAAGGCCGAACCAACGCGGCCGCCGCATCAGCCTCAGGTGTCGACGGCGACGGAGACCCGTGAGACGGCCGTGGACCTGGCTCGGTCCGCTGTGCGGGCGCGGCTGGCCGCGGGTGCGCAGATCGTCGGGCCGGTGGTCTCGGTGTTCTGGCATCAGGGTGAGTTCGGGTCCGGCGAGGAGTGGCAGCTCCTCCTGAAGACTCGTACCGATCGATACCCGGATTTGCAGGCGCACCTGCTGGCCCACCATCCGTGGAGTAATCCGAAAATTATCGCGGTGCCGATCCTGGAAGGGGCGAAGCCATATCTGGACTGGGTACACCGGACGACGGAACCCGACCAGTCCTAGCTGAACCCGAGCACTTTCACCCGATCCAGCGTCTCCCGCGTGGCGCAGGGCAGCGCGCGGCGCAGGTCGAGACGGCAAAGAGCCCGCATCATTCGCTATCCAGGCCGAACCGATCAACAGTGAGAAATTGTCAATACCGGCGGGTTGAGGGCGGGGAGAGCGGTGAGCCGGTTCCCGTGGGTCGGGGTGCGTCGTTGATGACCATATCTACGAAGGTCAGCGCTTCGGTCCGTCGGGTGAGGGGGTTGCGGTAGAGGGACCGGCGCTGATCGGCGCGCCGGATGCGTAGGCATTCGTCGATGATGCGATGCCACCGTGGTTCGAAGGTGGTCCGTGCGTGTTCTCCTGCCGCCGCCTTGGAGATGATCTCACCGGTGGTGAGCGTGTGGTGGAGCCGGCTGACACCGAGCACGCCCCAGGCCGACTCCTGTGAGGTGAGGCAGGCCAGGCCGGCGGGCGTGGGTAGGCGTGAGCCGCGGCGCCACCATCGCCGCCAGTAGCCGTCGAGGTTGCCGCGCGTCCAGCGAGCGAGTTCCTCTCGGCTGGCCGTGATGTCGATCTCGGCAGGCTTGGGGCCGCGGATTGCCGTGCCGTGGCGGGCCAGGCTGTGCCAGGTGACCTGGTGGCGTTGGTGGTCGCAGTGCGGATGGAACCGTCGGCCGTGGGCATGCGGTCCTGGCGATGCCTGTCCAGGATCTCGGGCGAGGTCGAGCCACGTGGTGTAGATCCCGTCGAGGAGCGGGCGGCGGGACAGGTGGGCGTGGATGCGGGTCAACGCCGCGACCTGCTGGTCTGCGGGGGCCGTGGTGGTGACGGCGACGAAATCGACGTCGCTGGCCCCGGGACGGAAATCGTCCAGGGCCGCGGACCCGATCACGTAGAGGCCTTCCACGAGATCGGGATCTATGGCATCGACCGCGAGCAGGTAGGCGTCCACGGCATCACGTACCGCAGCAGGCAGGCCCATGACCCGTGATTGTCGGCCCGGGCCGAGGTGCCCTGCGGGGCGGGGCTCACGCGGCGGCCGTCTCGCACTTGTGCCTCAGGCATCCGCCTGTGCGCCGTGGACGGCGTCAAGATCGTGGGTCTGACACCTGTGTTCCGCCCTGTGGTGTGGGGGGACATCCTGATTGGCGGCGACAGAGCCGGCACGCTTCTCCGCGGCGCTTTCCGTGGAGCCCGGGTCTCTTGGCCGGACCACCGAGCTTGCCCTGTGCTGGCGGTCCTTACCATCATCTCGTCCGTCGGCGCGGGGACTGCGGCCAAGGGTGTTTACGGGCCCTCGGGCACGTCCGACAACGGAGTGTTGGTGAGATCAGGTCCATTAAGCGCGGGCGTCGGGAACGGGATCTCGAGCGCCTCGGGAAGACTTCGTAAGGCGACGCGGACGGTGTCGGGGTCGTGCTGCCACCAGGCGTTGAGGTCCTTGATTCCGGTGGGGGGTTGGATGTTGAGGACGAGCTGTCCGCGCTGGGCGAGTTCGTCGGCGAGGCGGAGGGCGGCGTTCTGGCCGGCGGGGGTCTTGTCGTGGTTCAGGGCGGTGTCGTCGTCGAAGCAGATGACGAACGTGGAGTTGGGGCGTTCGTCGGCGAGGCGGCGGGCGAGGGCTGGGGTGCCCGTGAGGCTCGCGTGGCCGGTGCCGAGGAGCGCGACGGCGGCGAGTCCGTTGTGGGCGGCGGTGAGGGCGTCGGGGAAGCCTTCGCAGATGACGGTGATGGCGGGGTGGGTGGGTCCGTCGGTGATCAGGTGGGCGAGTTTGGGGTTGGGGGCGAGGTCCTGGGCGGGTTGGTCGTAGCGGCGGCGGTGCGTGGGTCTGAGGTAGCGGAGCTGGTAGTAGACGGGCCGGTGGTCGTCGGGGTGGAGCACGGGGAAGACGATGCCGGGGCCTTGGTGGGGGAGTCCGTCCGGGCGAGGGAACTGGCGGGGTCCGGGGTCGAAGCCGACGCGGTTCGCGGTGAGGAGCGGGTCGGTGAAGCCGCGGTTGTGTAGGTAGCGGAGTGCTCCGCTGCCGACGGGTTGCCAGAGGAGGTCGGCGGCGGCGGCGACGAGCTCGCCGATCGCCGGGTTCACCGCGGCGGGCCGTTCGATCGCTGGCCTCGGGGTGAGCTGGGCGGTTCGGCGGAGACGGTGGGCGGCGGAGTGCTGGACGGCGGGGATGCCGGCCCGGTCGGCGAGGTGTAGGAGGGCGTCTCGCACGGTCATGCCGGCGCCGGTCATGAGCAGGTCGATGGCGGTTCCGCCTTCGCCGCAGGCGTGGCATTTCCACCGCCACCGGCCGTGGACTCCCTGGAAGATGCCCATCGAGGGGTGTTCGTCTGGATGGGCTGGGTTCGGGCAGTGCCAGCGGGTACCGCGGCTGCGGCCGTGGGGTTCGCCGCAGATCTCGGTGGCGAGGGCGGCGAGGTCGGTGGCGTCGAGGACGGCGTCGCGATCGATTGTCGGCATCTCGCGGCAGCGTCCTCTCCGGAGCGGACGGACTCACCTGCGCTGTGTGAATAAGCTTGCCGGATCCGGAAGGCGGAAGCGGGACGTTTCTCGAGCCCGGCAGGCCCCCAAGACAAGGGCGGGTCGGTGCGGTCGTTGCTGATGTCGACGAAGACGCGATCAATCAGGTCGAGCTGCGGTGCCTGGAGTTCACCTCCACGACAGCAACCCCATCAACCTTGACCGCTTCGCCGGCCGACCTCGGAGATCATGGGGGGCGCGCGTGTCGGGCGAGGACGCCGCGGCTCGCCGCGGGGTCCTCGGCGACGACCATCCCGGCGTCCTGGCCAGCGAGCGGTTGTTGCGCTGGAGCGGCCAGGAGATCTCCGCGTGATCGCGGAAACGTGGTTGGTGCTCCGGCAGCCCTACCGCCGCCGCCCCGATCTGATCTGATCTTGTCAGTGAATCGTCCCTTCGGACGAGGCGGGCTGGTCCAGACGAGCTGCGACCAGCCGCCATCGGCTGATCTTGATGGGGGTTGGGTCAGTCGTAGGGCGTCGTTCCGTCCGGGGAGATAGCGCCGGTGAGGAGTGCGGGCGTGAGGGTGTCGCGCATCTCCGTGGCGATCTGGGCGATCTTTCTGTGCGCTGTGATCTTTTTGTCGAGTGCTTCGAGGGTGTCGGCTACCGCGTGCTGGCTCTCGCGGGGCGGCAGGACGAGGGGGAGGGTGCGGAGGGTTTCGGCGGTGATGGTCGGGACGGCGGCTCCGGTGATGCGCTGGGTTATCCAGGTCTGGATGAGGGGGTGCCGTAGGTAGTGGTCGAGGTATTTGGGGAGTACCGCCTGCTGTGGGCGGATGAAGATGCAGGCGGCGCTGAGTAGCCAGCGGGTGTGGTCTATCCAGCCGGTGTGGTCTTCGTCGGCGAGGGCGTGGCGTCGGGTTTCGCCGATGCGGGTGCAGATGATGTCGCCGGGCTGCAGGGTGTAGCGGCTGAGTCTGCAGACGGTCTCGGGGCCGACGGTGTGACAGTTGTCGAGGATGATCTGGTTGTCCCGGATGTCCATCGGTGTGATCACCGGGGTTCCGGTGGGGGTTCGGTCGGCGCGGCGGTAGGTGGTGCCGGAGGGGCCGGCCTGGACGAGACAGGTGTCGCCGATGGTAGTGGCGGTCCAGGTGTCGGGCACCGGGCCGAGGAGTGTGTTCACAGATTGATCCACCTGAGGTGTCGGGCGACCGCGTTGTCGGCGTAGGCGGCTTGTTCGTGCTGGTAGTCGAGTTCCTGTTGCAGGGCGCGCAGGGTGGCTGTGGTGTCGTGGAGGTCGATGGCGGGCGGGTCGGTGGTGAGATAGGTCGCTGGGTTGAGCTGGTAGCCGTGGTCTCGGATCTGGCTGGGGGTGGCGGTGGCGGCGAAGTCGGCCACTCCGGTGTAGGTGCCGGGGGGGCTGCGGAGCCAGTCCTGGTAGGCGCTGGTGATCTGGGCGTGGTCGGCGTCGGCGAGTACTCGGTGGGTGCGGTCGACGATGACGCCGGTTCGGTGGGCATCGATGAACAGCACGTCGTGCTGGCTGCTGATCGGTCTGCCGAGGATCCACAGGGCGACCGGTATGGAGGTCTCGCGGAACAGACGGTCGGGGAGCGCGATGATGCAGCGCACAACTCCTCGGGTGATCATTGCTGCGCGGATCGCGCCTTCGCCGGCTTTGTCGATGGTCGCGGCGATGGTGGGCATCACGACCGCTGCGCGGCCGCCTTCGTCGAGGATCGAGACGGCGTACTGCAGCCAGGCGAAGTTGGCGTTGTGTCCTGGAGGCGGGCCGTACTCCCAGTAGGGCTGTTCGGCGGGGTCGCCGTCGCTCCAGCCGGACGTGTTGAACGGCGGATTCATCACGACGACGTCGTGGACGGCTGGTGAGTGCCGCAGCCAGAGCGGCTTGATGGGATGGCCGTCGAGATCGACGGTCAGCCCGTGGATGGCGGCGTTGAGCGTGGCCAGCCGCCAGGACTGGTGATCGAGAGCGTAGCCGCGCAGCTGGGGGTCGGGCGTGGCGTGGTCTGGCTGCTGGGCGTGGATGCCCGCGGCTACGAGGAGTTCACCCGTGCCGCAGCAGGGGTCGCAAATTCGTTCACCGGGCTGTGGATTGATTAGCTCCATGATCACGCGTGTCGCAGGCGGTGGAGTGAAGTACTCCTTTCCTCGTCGGCCGTGGGTGGCGGCGACCTTTTCGAGGAGGAACCGGCAGGCGGCGGCCTCGAACGTGTCGCCGGTGATGGTGTCCGGGGATTCGCGTGGGGCGGCGCGTTCGATGATGGTGATGAGCTGTGTCAGGTCCTCGTCAGGCCATCGCTCCTGCCGGATCCCGGCGTAAACACCGGAGAGGCCGGGTGAGCGTTCCACCTGCCTAGGCAGCACCTTCCCGAGGAAATCACCGATTCTTCCTTTTGTGCTGGTTAGCTGCTTCCAGTGGATGGTGTCCGAGCGACGTAGGTCGAGCAGGGACAGCACCAGTTCGAGGTTCGTTCCGAAGTCGACGGGGCCCCAGATCTTTTCGAGCGGGTCCCAGAGGTTTTTCGCCAGTGCGTCGTCGGTCTGCATCACGCTGTGTCGTGGGACCCTTTCGGTCGGGGTGGGTGAGGGGAGGCCAAGGTTCTTCCGGAACCGCTGGCCGTAGGTCGTGCCGAGCGGCTCCTTGCTGTGCAGGGCGTTACGGGGAATGCGCCGTGAGTCGAGCCAGGTGGCGAGCGCGGAGACGGAGTAGAGATCCTGTCCTGTCGTGTACGACGGTGCCGGGAAATCCGCGTGTCGGCGGGCCCAGTTGCTCACCGCCGGCGGTTCCACCTCGGCCGCCCGGGCCGCCTCGATCCGGGATATCCGGTCGTCCGCTGTTGTCATCGCCGCGTGCCTGCCCGTCGTGACCGGATCAGGCTGGACAGCCGCCGGGTACGCGCGTCACTGCTGACCACCCACGCCAGAAAGAGGGCTACCACCGTTACCACCACCATGATCATGATTGCGCCGTCGGACAGACCGAGCGTGGCGAGCATCGTCTGTCCCGCATCCCTCGTGCGCGTGAGCGCCCTGGACACCACCGGATCCGCCTTCCTGCTTCCTGTTGTGGACGGGCACAGCCCGCTTGACCTCTCGCAGCCAGGCACTCTCTGTTCCTGGCGACAGAACCAAGGCTGGCAGTCGACCCCGCGCACTCGCGACGCGCAGCATCCGTGCGCGAAAAACTGTTACTGCTCGCCAGTCTAGGTGACGGGCGCATCGCGGCGGGCGGTCGATCCGACGCCTCGTTTGGTGATCACCATCTCGCGATGGTGTCGATCATGGTGGTGGGTGGGGCGAGTTGTCGGTGCGGGCGCGCAGGAGGCGCAGGAGCGCCATAGCGCGGCGGCTGCGTACGGGATTGCGGCTGAACAGGGCGATCAGGCCGGCGAGCAGGGTCAGAACCGCGTCGGGGAGGTAGCGCAGCAGCAGTCCGACGAGGACCGGGACCGTGGCCGTGGCCAGGATCGCGGCGACGGCGTTCACTCCCGTTCTCCGTGCACGGCTACCGCTCCAGCCGGGCGGGCAGTGAATCCGCCGAGCCGACGGCAAGTGTGGTTGTCGCGCACAAAACGACAAGTATGGTTGTCGTATCCAGGACGACAAGTGTGATTGTCGCATGCGGGACGATGTTTCGACAATGATTGTTGTCGGAAATACGGGTTGTCGCGCCTATAAGGAAGGGGCGGACACTGTCATCGATGGGGGTGTCCGGTCCCGGGGGGCTCAAAAATTGATGCAACGGATGTTGTCGGGGTGATCGGCAACATCCGTTGCCGAAGGTGGCTAATCTGTTGAGGTGTGAGAACTTTTGACCCGGAATGGCTCCCACCACGGCACGTCAGCCCCCGCACCGTGGCGTTGGCCTATCTCGCCGTCCTGACCCAACGTGAAGAACGCCTGGACGCCGAACGCGACCAGGCGGTCGCCGATGCCGTCGCGGCCGGCGCCGACTGGGGCCAGATCGGTCGGGCTACCGGCCGTACCCGCCAGGGCGCTCGGCAACGCTGGAGCCGCCGGCTGCCTCCACCTCGCGTCGTCGCCCACGACGATCTCATCCCTGATGAGCCCGTCGCCGTTCCCGCTGACCGCATTCCTCCCGGCCCCCACCTGATGCCGGAAGCACCCGAGGACCCCCTTCTGATCGCCTGGATGTTCACCCAACAAGCCCTGAATGACGGACCACCCGAGGACCCCTGGGCCACCCGTTGGGCATAAGACGGGCTGAGGGCGATCCGAGCCAGCCGCTCGCGCTGGTAACGCCATCAGATCCCTGGGATGGCGTGTGCATAGATGCAGCGTGGACCGCTAGACTGAGTGGCTTGTTGGGAGCTGCGCTTGAGTAGCAGCCGCCTATCTCGGCTCGCTCCTGCAAGGAGAGCGACGCGAGGATCGGCACGAGTAAACCGTCAAACGAGAGAACCGGGCGAAAGTCGATCTCGAGTGGTGCATCCGCATCCGCATCCGCGTTCGTACTGTTGCCGATGTATGGCTCGATTTTCTTCGGCGGGACAAAGCGGATATTCTCCGTCAGCGGATAAACCACAGATCTTTCGAAGTCGACTGTGCTGATACGCGGAAGAGCTGCGCCTGCGGATGGGATGGAGATCGGCGGCGCGCTCGCCAGGGCCGCCATCGGTCCAGGGGACAGCTCAAGCAGGCGCTCGGGACCTCGTCATCTCTGGCCTGGTTCAGCTTGCTAAATGACGTCGCAGTTGTTGTCCGTCACGACACCTGCAACGCCGCCAGATTCGCCTCCTCGAGCTGGTACGGCAGCCGCTGGCGTGCGCGGGCAGCCGTCTCGCCGTCCCGCCCAGGGACGGTGGATGGGGTGGACCTGTTCGGCGCTGGAATAACGGCAACGATGACGTTTCGGATGCGGGCGAATTTGGCGATGACCTGGGCGATGTCTCCTGCGATGACGGTGCGGATGCTGTTGGTTCGGACCGTCGGGTGTCATGTCGAACCACACAGATACGGACGTCGATCGCCGGCGGTTCGAGCCGCGCACGGCGACTCTTCAACGCTGGCAGCGGGACTGGGAGCGCTGGGCCGTCGGGGCTGAGGCGGCGGACGGACTGCGCCGCTGGGCCGCCGATCCCGTGCTCGCCATGCACTGCGAGTCGGTCGCCGGGCTGCTCGCGGCATGCGGGCGGGATCGGGCGGTCGCGGTGCCGGTGGCCGATGGGCGTCTGGCGGCGCTGATTGCCTACGCGCGGGAGGGGGATCGGGCGGCGGCGCGGGTGGTGTTGGAGCGGGTGATGCCCGCGTTGACGGTGCGCGCCGCGGAGAGGGCGCGGCGTGCGGGTGGCGCCGCGGTAACCGGTGCGTCGGTGGAAGGTTCGGCGTTCGGTGAGGTGCTGGCCGAGCTGGTCGGGGCGGCGTGGCTGGTGATCGGCACGTTTCCGTTGGATCGGCGTCCTCGGAAGATCGCGGTGAACGTGGTGTGGGACGCGGTCTCTCGGGTGTTCGGGTATCGGCCGTTGACGGAGCGGTCCACCGTCTATCTGGATCTTTTGCCGGATCTGCCGGTGGGGTTGGATGGGCGGCCGGTGGGCGGATGGCCGCGGGGTGGGTCGTGCGCGGAGCTGCTCGCCGTGCTGGCCGACGGCCGCGACGGCGGTGTCCGGCCGGCGCACCTGCGGCTGCTCGCGGAGCTGGCGATCGTCGGGCGCAGTCAGGCGCAGGTCGCCGAGCGGGCGGGGATCAGCGATCGCGGGGTGCGGCTGCGTCGGGACGCGGCTGTCCGTGCGCTGCAGGCCGCGGTCCTCCCCGTGCCTCGCCAGGCTCCTGCGGGGAGCACCGTCGGGCCCGCGGTGCCTGCCACGGCTGTGTCCGAGGGAAGGTCGGCATGATCGCGCCGAGCGAGCCGACCGGCGGGCTCCTGACGAATCCCAAGGTGCTGCTGCTCCTCGCCGCGATGATGCCCCTGGCTGGCGGGGTGTGGGTGGGCGCGCAGATCGCGGCGGTGCTGTTCGGCGCGCATGAGCCGATGTCGGTGGGGCTGGGTTCGGCGCTGGTGGCGGTGCCGCTTCTTGCCCTGCATCCGGGGGATCCGGCGCTGGCCTGGCCCGACGACCAGGCGTTTCTGCTACCGGGACCGACGGCGTACTGGATCGCCACCGCGATTCCGATCACCGGGGCGCTGCTGCTCGGCGCGGCGCTGTTCTGGCTGTTGCAGGGCGAGGTCGGGGTCGCCCGTCGACGTCGGATGGGCCTGAATCCCGAGGCGCGGTTCGCGCGGCTGTGGGAGATCGCCCCGATGTGGGTGCGCCGGCCGGTGGCCGGCCGGGTGATCCTCGGCCGGGCCCGTCGCGGTCGCGTGAGCCGGCTGGTGGCGACCGAGGACGCCTCAATGCCGGTGGACGAGGCGGTGCCGCGGCTGCTGCGCCGCTATGTCGACCGTCGGCGTGGGGATCGGGGTGCGGTGCTGGTCATCGGTCCGACCCGGTGTGGGAAGACCGCGGCGTTGGCGGTGCCGGCGATCCTGGAGTGGGACGGTCCGCTGATCGCGCTGTCGGTGAAGACCGACCTGCTGGGCGCGACGGTGCGCCGGCGGCGGGCGCTCGGGCAGGTGCGGGTCTTCGACCCGACGGGGATCACTGGCGAGCTGTCGGCGACGTGGTCGCCGTTGGCGCAGTCGACTGATCTGGCGGGGGCGCGGCTGGCGGCCCGGTCGATCGCGAACAGCACCGACTGGACGTCGGCCGGGTCGGACATGGGTTTCTGGACCGCCGCCGGTGAGGACCTCCTCGGGTTGCTGTTCTGGGTCGCGGCCACGGCCGGGCTCGGGATGCACGCGGTGGTCGGGTGGACGACGAGCATGGACCGCGACGGGGTGCTGCGTTTCGCGCAGGCGTTCGCCCGCCACGACGATCCGGTGATCCGGGCCGACGGCGAGCAGGTGCTGGCCGGGCTGAGCGCAGTGTGGAAGACGGATCCCAAGCAGGTCTCGTCGGTGTTCCTCGTGGCCCGGCAGATGATCCGGCCGTGGCAGGAACCGTCGGTGCGACATTCCGCCGATGGTTCCGAGATCGATCTCGACTGGCTCCTCGACGACGATCCCGCCGACCCCTTCGACCCCTTCGACCCCTTCACCGACGTCGACCCCTTCTCCGACTTCGACGCAGATTCGTTCGCAGACGGCGAGCCCTTCCTCGACGACGGTCCGCTCGCCGACGACGGTCTGGTCGGTCACGACGGTCCGCTCGCTGACAACGGTCCGCTCGCCGAGGACGTCGGTTCTGCCGCCGTGCCGCCCGGCGACGGGGCGCGGCGGCGGCGTGCGAACACGGTCTATCTGTGCGCGGATCTCGACGGCGCGGAGCGTCTGGCGCCGGTGCTCGGGGGGCTGGTCGATGATCTGATCCGGTCGGTGTATGCCCGGGTCGGGGCGACGGGTAAGCCGCTGGATCCGCCGCTGCTCGTGGTCATCGACGAGGCCGGGAACTGGCCGATGCAGAACCTGCCCGGGCGGATCTCGACGTGTGCGGGCATGGGCATTCAGCTGATGCTCGTCTATCAGAGCAAGGCGCAGATCGACGCGGCCTACGGAACCAAGGCCGATGTCATCGTGTCCAACGCGCTCACGAAGGTCTTCTTCTCCGGGCTGTCGGACAAGTCGACTCTGGACTATGCGGCGTCGCTGCTCGGGCAGGAGCATGTGGCCGCGCGAAGCGTGTCCAGTGACACCGCGCCGGGCGGGGGACGCCAGGGCGTCAGCGACGCCCCGACCAGGTTGGAGCTGCTGCCGGCGCATCTGCTGCGCCAGGTGGCCCCGGGCCAGGCTCTGCTACTGCACAACACGCTGCCGCCGGTCCATCTGTATGGCCGCTACTGGTTCCGGGACCCGGCGCTGCGCGCTCTGGCCGCCGGCGACCCGAGGCCCGTCCCGCCCCCGGTTGGCGCCGTACACCCGGATGAGCACCGCCGGTTCGGCCCGGTGATTCGCGGACGCTGGAGCCGGCGGCGTGATCCCAACGGAGCGGGCGAGTGATCGCCATCGAGGACCCGCCCCAGAGCACCCCGCGAACCGTGACCGCCTCTCGGCGCAGGACGTCCGTCGTCCGCCGCGGCGAACTCACCCGCCCCGAGCAGATCTCCGCCGCTCCGCGGATCCGAATCGGCGCCTCTGGGGTGTCGCAGACCGTCGCCGGCGGTGGCGCCGTCGATCAGCGGGTTGCTGTTCTCGAGACGCTGTCGGGGGAGTGGCTGATCGGAGTCGACCCGGCGACCCGGCTGTGCGTCGCTGTGCATCGCCCGGCCGGGTCGAACGCGGATGCGCTGTTCTCCGTCCCGGCGTACACGGTGACCGCCGCGTCCAGCTGGGAGTTGGAGCCGCTGGTCGGAGTTGCGCTCGGGAACGAAGTCCATGAGGCCCTGCGCCTGGCGGCTGTCGTCGTGCCGCTGGGCGCGACGGTGGGAGGCGTCCTCGTTGCGGCGCGCGGAACCGACCGGCCGGATCCGGACGAGGGCCGGGTTCCCCGCGGCTCGGATCTGGTTCGGCTGCCCGGCCGGCGACTGGTCAGCTACGCCGAGTCCCTGGCCCGGTCGCGGCCGCTGCTGCGCTGGGAGGAGGCAGGTCTCGAAGATTCTTCCGATGCCTACCGGCTGGACGTCCTTGCGCTCGGCCGGGACGTTCACGAGGGGCGCCGGGACCTCACCTACCGGCTGTCGCTGAACAACCGGGTGCTGGTGGCCGGGAACGACATCGAGGTGCCTGCGGACCTCGTGGTGCGCAGCAGCGACACGATCCGCGGCCTGATCGCGATGCTGACCAGCCCCGACGTTGACGCGCCGCCGACCACCGGGCACCAGGTTCTGCTCGCGCGCCGCGACGAGCTGCTGAGCCTGGTCGCGGAGAATCCCGGGCCGTTCCGCGTGGACGAGCGCGTCGAGGTGCGTCTACCCGATGGACGGACTCTCACCGGCACGGTCAGCGCGGCGATCCGGGGCGCCGGCCAGGAGGTGCGGTCCTACCAGTGGAACCCCGACCCGGCATTGCTGCCCGGCAGCCTGTTCGGCCCGCGCGGATTCCTGCGCGGCGGCATCGTCAGTCCCGCCGCGGCGGTGCGGGCCAGTCTTGTGTCCGATCCCACCGCCGACGTCGACCTGCCGGCGCCGGCTCCCGCACCGGCGCGGACATTGCCGAGCGTGCCGCCCCAGGCGCCGCCGATCCAGCCGGGCCTCGGTGCCGGTCCGACGGGAGTCGGTGGATGACGGCCCCCATTCCCGGGGACCCGCGCGGCTCCCTCCTGTACCTCGCCGATCCTGCGCCGGCGCTGATTGCCGTGCCGGCCGGCTGGTGGCGGCTCTTGGCGACCAGGGGAGCCGACGGCGCCCGCACCGTCACGGCCCAGCTGGTGCGCTGGCCGGTTGAGGACGGCCCGCCGCCTCTTATCGTCACCGTCGCCCGACCGAGTCTTGCCGACCTCGAGCAGACCCTCGGCTTCCCGCTCCCGCAGGCCGTCGGTGCGACGCTCGCCTCGTCGTCGCCGCGCAACGATCTGGTTCTTCCCGGGCCGTTTGGGGGCTGGCAGGTCGCGCAGGCGCAGCTGCTCCTCGACATCGGCCTGGATTGGGACGAACGGCCGTGGCGGGCCAGCCGCGTCGACCTGGCCGGCCGCGAGCCGGCCACCTACGGCCGGCTGCTCCACGTCGATCCGCCGCTTCGGACGTGGCAGCACGCCCCCTACCGGGTCGACATCGTCGCCGCGACCCGTGGCGGCGACGGCCCAGGTGGCGGCGAGCATGCCCTGACCTACCGGGTCAGCCTGGACGGGAACGTCATCTTCGCCGGTCGTGACGCCACGATCCCGGCGGAATCGGACCCCAGGTCGGACGACGCGGTCCGCAGAGTGATCGACCGAGTCATCGACCGGCCAGGGGACCGCACCGAAATGTCCATCGCGCAGCAGACCTTCCTCGACGTCAACCGGGAACGCCTCGCGCTGCGCGCCCTCACCCTGATCCCGCCCTATTCGGGGGGCACCCGGATTCAGATCGATCTCCCGGGCGGGCTGACCGCGACCGGTACCGTCCGCGGGCCAGTCGTGCGGGGCGGTCGGACGGCCGGCTACCTGTGGCGCCCGGACGTCGCCGACCTGCCCGGCCATCCCGGCCACCGGCGATCCGACTACGTGCTGTATGCCGACGCCGCGCGGGTCCGCGACACGCTGGCGGCGAAGGACACCGCAGTCGACGGGCCGGACGGTCCGGTCGTCCTGACCTTCGGCGCGACCGTCGCCACCGTTGACGACCCCCGCTTCGAGCGGGGAACAGTCCTGCGCGCCGTCGACGACGCGGGCCGACTCGCCTACGACGTCCAGCCGGCCGACGATCCGCGTGCCAGCTACCGGCTGGATGTCCACGACGTGATCCCGCTGACCGGCACAGCCTGGCCGACCATTGACCGGCTGCTCCTGGCGCGTGGCGTCGACCGGGTGCCGATGATCCCCGGCGAAATCCTGGTCGCGGTTCGCGAGATCGCGGTGATGCCCGACGTCAACCCGCCGGTGGTGGGCGCGCTCGTCCGGGAGGCGCTGCTCTCGGCGGATCGGGTCCTGGACCCCGACGCCCCGTTCTGGCCCGCCCACCCGGCCTTCGCCGAGGCCCCGCAGGCCGCGGACGTCCTCGGTCTGCCTTCCGCCGCGGAGGCGCCGGGCCCGCCTGGCATTCCGTTTCCCCGTCTTCCGGAGCCGCCTGAGGGCCCCGGGTTCGGGTCAATGGGTTTGGACCTGTGAGCAGGCCTGCGCCGGGGCGTTTCTCGGGCCCGGCGTCTGCGCCACGGCCCGACCCTGGCTCCGATCCCGGTTCTGCACCGTCCGGGGAGGGACCATCGGACGCCTCGGTCGATCCGTCGCCACCGATCTACGGCGCTCCGCCCCCGGCCAGACCCTGGATGACCGACCTCGCTGGGCCGCGGCTGAAGGTCGCCCGGCTGCACCCCAGCGGGCTGCTGCTGGACCTTCCGTTCACCCCGCCGCCGGGAGCCGCGGTCTACGTCGCCACCTTCTGGCCCGAGTCGACCGCGCCCAACGGCTGGTCGTACCTGCAATGGGAACGCGGCCCGCACGGCCGCGGCCTGCAGCTACCGCAGATCATCGACCTCGGCGACGTCCTCGGCTTCCGCGCCGTCACCCGACCCCAGATCGCCGGCATCCCGCCGTCGGCGGCCCGCCCGGGCCCGCCGTATCCACCGCCCGCGGTCCACGTCATCGAGTGGTGGGGCTACCTGCATGCCGTCGAACGCGGCGCGCTGGTCCTCCACGGCCCGCACCCCACCCTGCCCGCCGCCTACGCCGCCGCCCAGCACTCCCTCGCCGCCCAGGTCTGGGCCCCCGACGCCGCCGGCCGGCCCACTCGCGGGCCGAACGGCGGCCCAGGCGCCCAACCGTCGCGGGAGCCGGCCTGGCGTGAACCCGCGCAACCCCCGGCCTCGGTGTCGCTGACCTGGCACGGCGACACCGCCACGGTCAGCGACCCCCGCTTCGGCTGGCTGCACGTCGACGCCGACGACCTCGCCGCCGCACTCACCCTGCGCCCCGACGATCTTCTCCGTGCCCTGCGACCGCTGGTCCGCGGGATCGACGGCACCGAACCCCCCGTCACCCTCGCGGCCCTCGCCGCCCTGCACCTGTCCAACCTCCCGAACATTCACGCCACCCCACCGCCACCCGGACCACCACCGGCCCCACCGCCCCCCGAACCATCTCCCACCCCGCCGCCGCCCGAGCCACCGTCGCCCGAGCCACCGCCTGGGCCACCACTACCTGAACCACCGCCACCCGGCCAGCCGCCATCTGGATCCGCACCGAACGGGCCATCGGCAGACCGACCGCCAGTGCCCACGCCGCCGTCGCCAGTGCCGGATGCCGCGCAGCCGGAGGCACCGACCGGCCCTGATCTGGATGGACTCTCATGACCACACCCGAACCCGGCTGGGACATCAGCGTGCTTGGCCGGCCCGTCGTCCTCACGGTCCCCGACCGGCTCGGCGACGACCCCGACGCGTTGCTTGCGTTGGCCGCCGTCGCGTTGGAACGCCACCTCGCCGGCGCCCCCACCGCGTCGCGGATCATCGGCCAGCTCGCGCACAGCGGTGTCGTGGCACTGCGGACGATCAGCACCGTCTTCGAGCTCCGCGAAGGCCGCGACGGCTGGCTGCTCGTGCGCAGCTGGGGTGAACCCGAACCCGCCGAACTCGCCGCCGCCGCATGGATCCGCGCCCACCGCCTCGCCCGCGAACGCGCCAACGCCGCGACCCCCAACCGGCCGGACGAGCTGCCATGAGCCGTGCCGACGACGACCTGCCCGGCCGCGGCCTGCCCGCGGACGCCGACAGCGCCGCGCTCGGTCGGCGGGACCACGGCTTCTTCGACCGGGAGAACAGCCCCCGCGGCCAGCGGGACCTCGCCGGCGCCCGCACGCCGTGGACGGGCACCAGACCCCGGCGGGTCGGCGCCGCCGCAGCCCACGACCGCACCCTCGGCCTGTCCCGCACCGCGAGCATGTGGCCCGCCCACACCCCACCCGCCGCCACCAGCGACCGCGACCTCCGCCGCCGCGCCACCGACGTCATCAACGAGCTACGCGCCATCCCCCGACCGGCCACCGGGCTGCCGACCGTGCCACCCACCCGGCTGCTCACCGCATTACACGAGACCGCCCGCCAGACGCGCCGCCGGCCGGTCCGCGCGCAGCTCGCGGCCGTCCGGCGCGTCGCCGTCGCCCATCGACTCGATCCCGACCAGTTCCTCGGCGTCGCCCTCGGCGTGGGCACCCTCATCGCCCGGACCCACTCCGCTGCGGCGGCCAGCGGCCAGCACGGCGCACGATCCGGGCGCGTCGACGGAAAGCCCGCCCTGAACGCGCTGGACGGCGCCAACCTCCCACTGGCACTCGACACCTACCTCGCCCGCGCCCACCTGCGGCAGAACGCGCCGTTCTCCGATCCCGATCTGCCCCGCCTGTGGATGGTCGCGAACGCGCTCACGCACGGCATCCCCGCCCGGGTGATCCTGACCGAACCCGCGGCCGTGCACGGACCTGATGCCGCGCTGCGACCCCAGCGGACCGACCTCGTCGGCTGGCTCGGCATCCAGCACGCCCTCGGCGACCTCGACGCCGCGGTACGCACCGCCACCGAAGGCCGCCGCTGGCTCGCCGGCGCCGGCAGCGCCCGCGGCCGCAGCGACGCCGTTCTGCTCGCCCTCGGTGTGCTGCACGCCTCCCACCCGACCGTGGCAGCCGAACTCGCCCTCCGCGGACCCGGCGCGCTCCGCCTCGCCGACCTGCGCAGCCTCGCCCGCCGGTTCCCGCCCCCAGCCCATCCGGTGGATCTCACCGACACCGCGCTGAAAGCGGTCTGTGACCGCAACGGCTGGTTGCTCGGCACCCCCGACGAACGCCACCCCCGCGAACTCGTCGAACGCGCCCTGCCCACCGCCGTCACCGACGACATCCGCGCCCGCCTCGCCCACGGCGACACCACCGCCCTCGCCGACGCGCTACACCGCGCCGCACCCACCGACACCGACCTCGACGCGAGGACCTGGCGGTGGGATCCCGCCGCCACCGACGCCGTCCAGGTCCGCCAACTCCTCGACGAAGCCTCCCGCGAGGCACACGCCCGGTTCGCCGACTGGCACATCACCCCCCGCCCCAGCCGCGCCGTCGCCTTCCTCGCCCGCTTCCCCGAACGCACCCTCCGCCGCGCCCTCACCATCGACCCGCAGCGGCTACACGCATCCGCCCCACCACCCGCAGCCCCACCACCTTCAGCCCCGCCCCGCCAACCGCCGCAGCCCGAAACCGAGCCGGCCGCACTGCTGCCACGCCAGACCGAAACAACCCCCGCCGCAACCACCCCCTCCGCCAGGCGGCCGGAGCCAGAGCAGCGTCCACGAGCCGGACCGGTAACCACGACGACACCGTCAGCAGCTTCGGCTGTTACGCCCCCTGGTCTCCCCGACTGGCCGGGACCGCCAACTCCCGGCCTGTGAGCAGGACTAGCGGCCCACCACTGCCCGCCGGCTCTATCGACTTGACCTCAACCCGAGAGAAGGCCACCCACATGCCTGCGCCGCCATCACCGGAGCACCTCCGACGCCTACCTCTCGTCCTCGACCTGCCGACGGCGGCACCCTTGTTCGGCATCGGCCGTACCTTCGCCTACGAGCTGGCGCGCGCCGACGAGTTCCCCTGCCCGGTCCGCCGCTACGGCCGCCTCTACCGCGTCCGCACCGCCGACCTCCTCCACGCCCTCGGCCTCGAGGGCAACGGATGGACCGACTGGCAGCTCACGCGACTGCGCCGCCTCCCACCCGTCATCGATCTCCCCACCGCCGCGAAGCTGTTCGGACTCGGCCGGACCCTCGCCTACAACCTCGCCCGCACCGAGGAGTTCCCCTGCCCGGTCCGCCGCTACGGCCGCCTCTACCGCGTCCGCACCACCGACCTGCTGCACGCCCTCGGCCTGACCGGTCAGGAGGACCCGGCCGACCCGGACCCCCACCTCGCCGCGTCGGCCGGCGCGCTTCGTACCGCGCCGAGCGATGCGTGACGCCCTCACCTACGGTGGCCTCGCCGACGCCGCAGCCCGCATCGCCACCACGGCCGCCGCGAACCCGCCACGGCCCAGCGCCCGCGTCGGCGAGATCCTCGACCACGCCGCCGGCATCGGCCGGCTCCTCGCCACCGCCGGACGCCACGCCAAGTTCCTCGACGCCCCCTTCGGCGGCTCCGGCCGGTCCACGACCTTCGTCAACCGCCTCGTCACCGCAGCACTGATCGCCGACCAGCTCTACGCCCAGCCCACCCCTGGACGCACCCTCTGGCATCGAGCCGCCGACAACCTTGGCGCCGCCCACGACCTCCTCGCCTCCCACGTCGACCGCGCCGGCCGTCACCGCAGCCTCGACGCCGTCATCCTCGGCGACCCACTCGCCGTGCGCGGCGCGATGACCCGACTCACCGACATCACCCTCGCCGCCGCACTCACCGCACGAGCCCTCCCACCGCTGCTCGCACCGTTCCAGACCAACGTCCCCTCGGTCATCCCCGCCGCGCAGGTCCTCACCCGACTCGGCGCCCTCGCCGGCCCCATCCGGATGTCCCGAGAACGCCTCCACCCGACCGGGGACCACGCCCTCGACTCCGTCGGCCCGCTCCTCGGAGACCCCAGCGCACCGCCACTCGACCGCCACATCCACCACGTCCGACGGACGCTGCACCAACTCAGCCAACCCGACGCGCTCATCAGCCAGCAGGCCCTCCTCGGCTTCGCCAACCTCGCCATCGCGATCAGCGACCGGACCACGATCCTCACCCGCCGCGCCGCCGCCCTGACTCGCGGCCCCGACCGCGCCCGCCTCGATATCGCTGGCGAGCGGGCCGCCGATACCGGTCGCTCCTGGCGCGAGATCCGCCCCTTCCTCCTCGACACCACCTCCCGCGGAACCGACGGTCACCAGATTCCCCACCTGGCCCACACGACCAGCCGCCTGCTTGGCGCGAACACCCGAATCGGCAAGAACCCCGACGGCCGCGACCTCGCTCGCGCCCTAGACGTGACGCGCAGCGCAGCCCTTCTTCTCCCGGAAATCGCCGAACGCTGCGGACTCGCCGTCCAGACCCTCCTCGCCCATCAGGCCCTCTTCCGCCCCGCCGCCCCACCCGCCGGGAACACGACACTCGGCGACAACGAACAGACCTGGATCGTCGACACCTACCGCGCCGCCACCCGCCAGAGCGGATCCACCATCACCTACCTGCTCCGCCTTCCCGGCACCCACCCGCAGCATGCCCGTGCCCTGTACCTCGTCCAGCGCTACGCACCCGAAGGCGACTACGACCTCCTCGGCCTACACCACGCACACCCCGCAGTCGACGAAGCGCCCAAACCCAGCTGGCGCACTCCCGTCCTCAGGGAGGAAACAGACGGCATCCTCCGCCTCCACGACCCCCGCCACGGCACCCTGCAGGTCGACAACACCGCCCTCTCCGCCGCGGTCACTCGATCCCCACAGACCCTGCGCCGCATCCTCGCTGACCACCCCTGGCTCAACCTCGACGGCACCGAAACCCTCATCACCCTCGCCACCCTCGTCACCGCCTATGCCCCCGAAGCCCTCGAGACCCCCGCCACCGACCCGGAAACCGGTCCCCGCCGCGCGCCGTCCGCACCGGTGCTTGCCGGCCAGTCACCGATGCCCGTCGCCAGCCCGCAGCACCCCCACGCCGTCGAGCCGCCGAATCTCGCCCTTTGACGCCACCGGTCCGATGGTCGTGCAGGCCTCGTCGGCGGATCTCCAGAAGCCGCTTCATCGGCTTACTCGCTCCGGGAACTGACCCCACCTCGGCAGGCAGTTATGAGAGGGAGTCCGGACGCCCATCGACGCCGCGGCGCTGCGCGATGGCATCAAGCCCCGCCAGGAGTGCGGGCAGCTGCGGGCCACGATCGACGGCCACGATCAGGTTCGGTAGGGCGTCGGTGAGCAGGTAGGCGGACGCGTCTGTGCGGGCGACGAGGTTCCACCCGTCGCCCTCCACGCACAGCAGCCGCCCTGGCCCCCGACGCGGGGTAGGAGCGGACCCAGCCGCTCCGTGTCGGCGGCCTGCTCAGGTAGTGGCGGGCTGCGTCGAGTACCCGCTGCGCGACGGCGTCGCGGGCTCCTGCCGACCCCACAACGGGCAGGTCGAGATGGTCGAGGAAGGTGTCCCAGTGCGCGCGGATCGCGTGGGCGATCCGTCGGCGCCGCACTGCGGTCCACGGCAACGTCGGCGCGGGTTGGGCCGCTGTCCGGTGGGCCCAGAACTGCCGCCAGGCCGCCTGCACCGTGAGCGGCGCGCCCAGCTCGCCGTAGCGGTCGACGAGCCCGATCCAGTCACCGGCATCGATCCGTTCACGGCAGGCGTCGCACGCGTGCCAGCCGGCCCCGCCCCCCGACCTCCTCGCCGAGCACCTCGTGCTCCCCCCAGGAGCCCGCTCCCAGGAGGACGTCGACTTCGACGCCGGGGAAGATCCAGTCAGGATTTTGGTCGCCGCAGAACTGGCAGTGCGGGCCGGGATCGAACTCCTCGGGCCAGCCATCCCACACTTCCACCCACTGCCCGTCACCCGCTGGCGTGACCTCGGCCCAGCCGTCCTCGCTCGTCACGCCGACCCGGCCCGCATCCCGCGTGATGACGGTCAGGCGCGCGGCCGGCGAGGACACCAGGTTCAGCACGTAGCCGTCGTCGACTGGGGGTAGGTCGAGCGCGGCGCAGGCATCCGCGTAGCCACCGGCGAAGATCTCGGGCACCCGATCCGGCGCGACGACGGCGACCTTGAACGTCATCCATCCATCTTGCCAAATGTGGCCGTCAGGATACCTTCAGTGACAGTATGCGGCGCGTCGCGGACAGAGCCAGAACGTCATGGTCGTCACGACGACGCAGCGCCACCCCGCTCACGGTCGTCCGGCCCGAAGACGGACCGAGAGAAGCACGGCAACGTGCCGGGGGACCTCGGCATTCCAGTCATCGCCGGCATCTGGAAGACGTGCGCGGTCCGGCTCGCGAGCTCCGGTCCCGACCGTGGGCGCGGTGCCCGGGCGCAGCCGAAGGAGTGTCGCCGACCTCGGCCGCGTCGAGCTGCTGGTCTGGGACAACCAACCCATCGCCAGCAAGCTCGCCGACATCGCCTTCACCGTCCACCGGCTGCCCCGGCCCAACGGAACTCCGACTGCCGACGCAGAGGAACTTCTTCCCCGCCAGGATCGCGTCCGAGCCCCGGTCCCGCCCAATCTGCACCCGGGCGCGCACGATGGGCCCAGAAGTCAGGCGGTTGCCGCACTTGCCACCGGAATCGGCATCGCCACCCTACCTGTCAGCATGAGGTGAGTCAGGTAGCAGCTACCATCTTGTGACCGGGGCGGGGTTGGGAGAAGAAGATCGTGGTGGTGTCGGTGACGGCCAGGCGGGGCCTGGTCGATGATGGTCGGGTGGGAGATCGTGAGGCCGACCGGTCGCGGCCGGATCCGGAGGTCGAGCCGAAGGCGCGGCGGCGGTCGTTCTCGCCGGCGTACAAGCTGAGGATCCTGACCGAGTACGAGGCGGCGACCGGGCCGGGTGCGAAAGGCGCGATCCTGCGCCGAGAGAACCTGTATTCGGCGCATCTCGTGGAGTGGCGTAAGGCCCGCGACGCGGGGGCGTTGGCGGGTATGTCGAAGCCGAAGGGCCGGCCCGCGGTCGACGACCGGGACCGGGAGCTGGCGAAACTTCGGGTGGAGAAGGAACGGTTGGAAAAGGAGCTGGCGAAAGCCCGCTTCGTGATAGAAGTCCAGGGAAAAGTCTCCGAGCTCTTGGAGAAACTCTCCGAGGGCATGCCCGGGACCACCGACGACCCGAACTCGCCGACCAGGCGGAACGGATAATCGAGGACGGACTCGCCCGCCTCACCGAACAGGCCGGCGTGAGTACGGCGTCGGCGTGCGCGGCGTTGGGCCGGGCGCGGGCGACGCATTACCGCCGGCACCGGAAATCCCCCGCCCCGCCGCGGCCGGCGCCGATCCCGCACCGCCAGCGCCGGCAGCCCGCGGCGTTGTCACCGGCGGAGCGGGAGCGGGTGGTCGAGGTGCTGCACTCGGACCGGTTCGTCGATGCCGCCCCGGCGCAGGTCTGGGCGACCCTGCTCGACGAAGGGGTCTACCTGGCGTCGCAGCGCACGATGTACCGGCTGCTGGCCGAACGCGGTGAGACCGGTGAGCGCCGCCGCCTGGCGACGCACCCCGCCCACGTCAAACCCGAACTCGTCGCCGAGAAACCGAACTCCGTGTGGAGTTGGGATATCACGAAACTCCGCGGCCCGAAGAAATGGTCCTACTTCTACCTGTATGTGATCCTGGATGTGTACAGCCGTTATGTTGTCGGGTGGATGGTCGCTGACCGGGAATCCGCCACCCTCGCCGAGGATCTGATCATCGCCAGCTGTGAGAAGCAGCGGATCGATCGGAGTCAGCTGACGATCCACGCCGACCGGGGCACCTCGATGACCTCGAAGACCGTCGCGCTGCTCCTCGCTGACCTCGGCGTGACCCGTTCCCATTCCCGGCCCCGGGTGTCGAACGACAATCCCTACAGCGAGGCCCAGTTCAAAACGTTGAAGTACCGGCCCGACTTCCCGGGTTCCTTCGACACCATCCAGACCGCCCGCTCCTGGTGCCGGGCGTTCTTCGACCACTACAACAATGATCACCGTCACTCCGGGCTCGGGCTACTCACCCCGGCCGTCGTCCACCACGGCCAGGCGCCCGCGGTCCGCCGGGCCCGCGCTGCCGTCCTCGACACCGCCTACACCGCGCACCCCGAACGGTTCGTCCGCCCGCCAAGCCCACCGGCCATGCCCGAACCCGCCTGGATCAACCGACCCCAGAACGACGAAGACCAGACACCGGAGGCAGAGGCCGAGACCAGCTAATTTCCACAACATCCTGCCTCAAAGAGGTTGACAGGTTCCGCCAGCCGGACGTCGGACTTTTGCCGGGACTGCGCCGACTGACCGGACGGATGGGCGAGGTTCGGCGTCAGACGGTGTGAGAGGGCGACTACCGCCCACCACACCGAGAGGACTGGCAGTGGGGTACACCGACGACTACCTGACCACCATCCGCGGCAAGATTGCCGCTGACGACCGCACGCTGGCTGAGGCCCGTGACCGACTCGCTCTGATCCGTAAGATTGCGCTGGGCTTCCCCGGGGCGCTGCGCACCTACGCGTCCGGGTCTCTCGCCCAGTTCACCGTTAACGACCCGGTGACCGACGGCGACGGCGGTTTGGTCCTTAACCGCGTGCACTATCCGCGGCTTGGCCCGGAGGGCGGCGGGGAGACGCCCAACGACATCGTCGCTGACCTGTGTGCCCTCCTCGGTCCCGAGGTGCGCCAGATCTACCCGAAGGCTCGGTGCGGCACCTCGAAGCGGGGGCCGAAGATCACCTTTGGTGCGCCGATCAACGGCCAGGACCCCTCCGTCGACCTTGTCCTCGCCCTCACTCGCCGTAACGGTAACGGGCTGTGGATTCCGAACCTGGACATGGAACGCTGGGAGGCCTCCGACCCGGAGGCCCACGTCGCGCTGCTCAACGGCGACACGGTCGCGCTGCGTCGCACCCGACGCCGGGCCATCCGGCTGCTGAAGGCGTGGAACAAACAGTGGAGCAACCCCGCGTTCTCCTCCTTCCACCTTTCGGCCTTGGCGCTGGAGCACGTCACCTCTGGCATGGGCCTCGCTGCGGCGCTGTGCGAGATCTTCGACGGTGCGGCAACGTTCCTGGCAACCGGCTGCAACACCCCGGATCCGGCGGAGGTGTCCAGGCCGTTGAAGCTGATGAAGGGCGTGATGAAGTTGACCCGTTTCTGTTCACACCTGGGCTCTTTGGGATAATGGTCCCAGGGAGGAGTGCAGGTGTCGAGATCACAACCGCCGTACACGGAGGAGTTCCGCCGGCAGATGGTGGAACTTGTCCGGGCTGGCCGCTCACCCGAGGCGCTGGCCAAGGAATACGGCCCGTCGGGGCCGTCAATCCGTAACTGGGTACGCCAGGCCGAACAGGAGGAAGGCGCACGGGCCGACGGGCTGAGTGCCGCCGAGCGTGAGGAGTTGAAACGGCTCCGGAAGGAGAACCGGCAGCTCCGCGAGGAACGTGACATCCTCCGCAAGGCAACAATTTTCTTCGCGACGGAGACCGATCGGAGATGACGTTCGCTCTGATCGACGCGGAGAAAACACACCATGCAGTCTCCGTCCTGGCCCGCGTGCTCGGTGTGTCACGCGAGGGCTACTACGCCTGGCGTCGCCGCGGCGGCCTGTCCGCCCGCTCCGCCGAGGATCAGACCCTGACCACAAAGATCACCGCGGTGCATGCGGCGTCCCGGGCGACCTACGGCGCCCCACGGGTCCACGCCGACCTGGCCGCCGCCGGCGTGCGGACCAGCCGTAAGCGGGTCGCCCGGCTGATGAGACAGGCTGGCCTGCAAGGGGTCCACCGCCGCCGGCGGGTCAGCCTGACCCGCCGCGACCGGGCCGCCCATCTGCCGCCTGATCTGGTCGGACGTGACTTCACCGCCCCGGCCCCGAACCGGGTCTGGACCGCCGACGTCACCTACATCCCGACCGGGCAGGGCTGGCTCTACCTCGCGGTCGTCCTCGACCTGTACTCCCGCAGGATCGTCGGCTGGTCCATGGCAGACGAGCAGAAAACCCCGCTCGTCGCCGACGCGCTCACCATGGCACTCCGACACCGCCGTCCCGCCCCCGGCGTCATTCACCACTCCGACCAGGGCGGTCAATACGTTTCTCGAGAGTTCGCCAGGATCTGCGAGCGGCACCAGGTCCGGCGCTCCGTCGGAACCGCCGGCGACTGCTACGACAATGCAGTCACCGAGTCATTCTTCGCCACCCTCGAATGTGAACTTCTTGACCGCACCAGCTTCGCCACCCACGACCGGGCCCGGACCGCCATCTTCGACTTCATCGAAGGCTTCTACAACCGGCGACGCCGCCACTCCACCAACGGATATCTCAGCCCCCACGAACACGAAACCCGCTTCTACGAGTACCATGAAGCCGCATAGCCGTTCAAAGCCCTACCTGTGAACGAAACCGGGGCAGCTTCAGAGCGGGGCCAGCAGCGCGTGCACGTCCTTCAACGCACCCGACAAGCTGCCCTCGGCCAGGTCGAGCCCTTCCGCCGCCAGCGACCGGACGATCCGATGCAACGGCAGGCCCAGCACGTACTTCTCATACAGCAGCCGGGCCAGGAACCCGGCGGTGAACCGGCCCTTGCCGACCGGCTTCGGCGGCACCGGGGCGGTCACCGTCCGCGGCCCCGGACAGCCGCAACGGCGCCGGTACCGGCGTCGGCGGTGCACGACCCGGGTGACCGTCACCCGCCAGTCGACCTGCTCGCTGTCCTCGCTCCCCAACGGTTCGAACACCGCCCCGCACCCGGAACAGGCCCGCTCAGCGGCGGGCACGTCGTGGATTTCCTCACGGGTGTCCAGATGCGAGTAGTCCCGCCGCCCGTGCCCTTTGCTACCTTTACGCTGGCCGCGCTTCCCAGCCTGCCCGCTCGACGCCGGCCGCTCATCCGCTCCACCACCCGCGGCCGACGACGGGCCACTCTTCTCCGACGAACGACCGAACAGCATCCGGGACAGCACCGCGACCTGCCCGGACAACTCCTCGACCCGGGCCCGCAGCTCCTCGGCAGTAGCCTGCGCGCACTCGGCACTAGCCTCGGCAACCTCGGCACGAGCACGCCAGTACGCCACGTCGGCGTTTTCCACCGTCGGCGCGAGGGACACAGCGCCCAGCACACACCACCACCGACAGGAACCTCACGCGCCGACCCGGCATGTCGCGACAACATCTCCTCAACGTGCGGGCAGCGCGACCCTCGACCGACACCCGGTCATACGCCCGCCCAGTCAACATCCCACCCGTTCACCGAACATTTACCCGCGATCGCCGCCCCTTTCGCCTCCGAGACGAACTCGGCCGCGAATGTCGAAGCCGTGCGGTCGACCGAGACGATGATGTCATGGAAGTCGAGTGATCGACCGGTGATCGGATGCCATGCCTTGTAGATGTTACGGTGATCATGCCGAGGTGCGGCGGGTGGCGGTGTGGGCGAGCCAGGGAAGTGCGATGCCGGCGGCGAGGGCGGTGGGCTGGTGTGGGGTGAGGACCAGGGCGATCAGGGCGGTGAGTGCGAAGAAGACGTAGGCCACGCGGGGCGCGGCATGTGAGCGCCAGGCGGTGACCGCGAGGGCTGCGAAGCCGGCGGCGCCGACGATCATCTTGGGGAGGTAGGGCACGCTGGACTCCGCCGGGCCGAGGCCGCGTGATCACATGGTGGGGCCTGCTGGTCGAGGTTCGTCGAAGATCGCCGCTTCAGTGGCGTGCGGTCGGCGAACCGGGCCGGTGTGCGTGATCGGGCCTTGAACGGCACACCAGGCGACAGATACCGGCGGACCAGTGGAGGGCAGCGCCATGAGCGAACGACTGGCGATGGATTCTGTTCGGCGTCCGTTGCCGCTGCTGGACGACGAGAGCCGTCCATTCTGGGAAGAGGGCCGCGATGGGGCGCTTTCTTTCGTGTGCTGCCGGGCGTGCGGGGCGTTGCTGCATCCCCCCCGCAGCCCGTGTGCCGATACTACCGCTCCACCGATCTTGGCCGTCGCCAAGTACCAGGACGGGGTGTCGTCGCGGGCGTGACCGTGAACCACCCCACCAGATGTGGGACCCGCGGATGCCGCCGCCGTACGCGGTGGCCATCGTCGCGCCGGACGCCGAGCAGGCCGACCACTGACAGGTCGACCGACGGCGCGACCAGCGGGGCGACATATCCGGGGACCCCGAGCCGCAACGCCAGCAGCCACACGTTCCCGAACGCGAGCAGGAAACTCTGACCGACAATCCCGCCCATGATCACGGTCGCCCCGCGAGCCGCCGCCCCCGGCCTGGCAGCCGGCCGAAGCGTATCCGTCGTGACGCGACTTTCGATATGATTCGTTGTGTACTCGCCGGTCAGCGCGCTCATCGGTCGTACCCCTGCCGACCTGCGAGAACGAGGTCATCGGAGAGGGTGACCAGTGGTGGGGTAATGGTTCGAGTCCCCCCTCCGACACGTACCTTTCGTCTACGCGGTGGCGATCGGGTCGAGGCTCGATCGGCGTGCCGGTGCCGCGTCGGCTGCGGCGAGCCCGAGCCATGGCGTCCGCGGTTGCCCTTGATCGTCACGGGGATGGCGATGTCTACATCGGTGTCGATCCGATGTGCTGAATCGCTGCGGTGTGGTCGTTGATGTCGGTTATGGTGACAGCGGCGATGTCATCGCTGCCGACACTGTCGAGCCATGCAGTGTTCCTCACACGGGCCTGGCGATCCCTCCGGCCGTTCGCCGTCCCTCGTTGAATCTGCGAGCGGCCGGGGCCGGCATCCGTATCCAGTTGCCGTGGTTCCAGTGGAAGACAGTCCTGCGCTCAGTGCTTTGACCAGGCAGGAGAGTGGCGGCGAGGTCCGACAGGGTCCGACGAGCCGGCCGGCGAGGCCTGTCCAAGGGAAGAAGCAGCCGGCCCGGACGGATCAGCGGGTCTTGCTGACTCTCGAGCAGGTGCTTGGTGAGCTTGGTGGGCCTGAGGGGCCGTTGCCGCGGTCGAGTTGGTACGACTGGCAGCGTAAGGGGACCGGGCCGAAGGTCATCAAGTTGCCGAACGGGCAGATCCGGGTCGCGCGGGACGATCTGAATGCCTGGCTCGACGGCCTGACTCGCGACCCGGGCCGATGAGCACCGGCGCTCCTGGTGGGTCCGCTGGGAACGGCGGCCCCGGCGGGGATGGGGCGGACCCGCAGACGTCGTTCGATGTTCGGGTGTGGGCCGTTCGTGAGGTGAAGGGGAAGAAGCGGTCGACGTGGCAGGCCCGGTGGTGGGTCGCCGGGCGCCCCTCGGAGAATTCCCGCTCGTTTGTCACGAAGGGGGCGGCTGAGGCGCGTCGGGCGGAGATTTTCGCCGCAGTGAAGAAGGGGGAGGCGTTCGACGTCACGACCGGGCTGCCGGTGCGGGAGGTGTTCGCCCAGCGAGCCGCTGAGCCGCCCCCGGTGCCGCGCACGTGGCTTGAGGTGGCTCGGGGGTTCACCGATGCGAAGTGGGAGGAGCGGCAGGCTCCCGGTAGCCGGCGTTCGATCGCGCAGGGACTTGGGATTGCCACGGAGGCCCTTTTCGATGCTCCCGTGCCGGCGGAGTTCGCGGGGCTTGTTCGTGAGGCCCTGGCGGGCTGGTCGTTCAACACCGGCGCGCGTTCCGTCCCGGGTCGGGACGGCCGCAGACGTGAGGCGACGCCGCCTGCTGGTTGGGTGGGGGTGCTGGACTGGATGGAGCAACATAGCCGGCCGGTCACGGACCTGGCGGACCCAGAGATCACCCGCGCGGTCGTCGCAGCATTGTCTCGGAGAATGGACGGCCGACCGGCAGCGGGGAACACCATTGTGCGCCGCCGGCAGATCTTCGAGATGGCAGTCAAATATGCCGTGGCGCGTGGTGACCTGGACGCCAATCCGCTCGTGGGTCTCGACTGGAGGCCGCCGCGCAAGCTTGTTGCAGTCGATCGGCGCGTCGTCATTAACGCCGATCAAGCACGCCGCCTGTTCGCGGCCGTCGTGGAGAATGCCCCGGATCTCGAAGCCTTCTACGCCACGATCTACCACGCCGCGCTCAGACCCGGCGAACTCCAGGAACTGCGTCTCGACCAGCTGACGCTGCCGGCGTCCGGCTGGGGTGAGGCACTCGTGGACGCGAACAATCCTGAGATCTCGCCTCGCTGGTCCGATGCTCCGGAGGGACCGCGCCAGCCTCGCGAGCTCAAGCACCGGGCGAAAGGAGAAGTAAGGCCGGTGCCGTTGAACCCGCCGCTGGTCGCGATCCTGCGCCGCCATATCGACACGTTCGGGGTGACCGCCGATGGTCGGTTGTTCCGGTCGGGAAAGGACGGGCCGGTGAAGGCGATCCGGTACCTCGCGAGGTGGCGGCAGGCCCGCGAGATCGCGCTCACGCCAGCCGAGCAGGCATCGCCGCTGGCGCGACGGCCCTACGACCTGCGGCACGCCGCCGTGTCCGGCTGGCTGAACGCCGGCGTCCCCGTCACTCAGGTTGCGGAGTGGGCGGGCCACTCCGTGCGGGTGTGCCTGCTCGTCTACGCGAGGTGCATCTCCGGTGGAGACGAGGCCGCCCGGCGGCGGATCGACGCGGCGTTGGCCGCCGAGAGCGAGACGCCCGAGGTCTCGCCGGCTCCGGAGCCGACGGATTCTCATCCGCGCCCTATCCGCAGCCAGCCGGAAACGACCGGATCGGGCCGGACACCGCCGGACATCGCCCCGGCCCCGACCGAACCGCCGACCGGACCCGAATTGGAGCTGTGACCAGCGAAAACAGCTTCTGATCAGGAGCGGGCGAGGTGGCGGCTGATCACCATGCGCTGGATCTGGTTGGTTCCTTCGAAGATTTGCATGATTTTGGCTTCGCGCATATAGCGCTCGACGGGGTAGTCCTTGGTGTAGCCGGCGCCGCCGAAGACCTGGACGGCGTCCTCGGTGACCTTCATGACGGCGTCGGTCGCGACGAGCTTGGCGATGCTCGCGGCCTTGCCGGCGGGCAGCCCGGCGTCGCGGCGGCGGGCCGCGGCCAGGGTCGTCGCCCGGGCCGACTCGACGGCTGCGGCCATGTCGGCGAGCAGGAAGCCGAGGCCCTGATGGTCGATGATCGCCTTGCCGAACGCCTGGCGCTCCTTGGCGTAGGCGACCGCGTCGTCGAGGGCGCGCTGCGCCAGGCCGACCGCGGCGGCGGCGATGCCGAGCCGGCCGGCGTCCAGGGCCGACAGCGCGATCCGCAGGCCGTTGCCCTCCGTGCCGATCAGGCGGTCGGCGGGCACGGGGGCCTCGTCGAAGCCGATCTGCGTCGTCGGGGAGGCCGTCAGGCCCATCTTGCGCTCGGGCGGGTGGACGTCCATGCCGGCGGTGCCGGCGTCGACGAGGAAGCAGGAGATGCCCCCGGAGCGGTCCGCCGAGGTGCGGGCGAAAACGGTGTAGAAGTCGGCGGCGCCGCCGTGCGTCACCCACGCCTTCGTCCCGGACAGCCGGTAACCGCCGTCGGGGTCGGGACGGGCGGCCGTCGTCATCGCGGCCGGGTCGGAGCCGGCGTGCGGCTCGGACAGGCAGTAGGCGCCGAGCAGCTTGCCCGACAGCAGTCGGGGCAGCAGGGCGGCGCGCTGGTCGTCGGTGCCGTGGTAGGCCAGCGGGAAGCAGCTCAGGCTGTGCACGCTCACCCCGACGGCGACCGACGCCGAGCGGTAGGCGATCTCCTCCAGCGCCTGCAGGTAGACCTCGTAGGGCTGGCCGCCGCCGCCGAACTCCTCCGGGTAGGGCAGGGCGAGCAGGCCGGCGTCGCCCAGGATCGTGAAGACCTCGCGGGGGAAGCGGGCCTGCGCCTCGTCGTCGACGACGCGCGGCTCGATCTCCTTCTCGCCGATCGTGCGGACAAGGTCGATCAGCTCGCCGGCCTCGGGGGAGGGGAGTAGGCGGTCGGCCGGCATGGCGTGCCTCCAGGGATGTCACCGAGGAACCGGGGCGTCGCCGACGCGCGTGCCGTGCGACGGAGACGACAGTACCGCACAGAGTACCTGGGTACCGTCCCGCGCTGGGGTAGATTGATCGATCATGACGGTGAACTGGGACGTCGACACCTGGTCGGCCGCGGCGGCCGGTGGACCGAGGACCAGCCGCCAGTCGGATCTTTTCGACGCCCTCGTCGAGATCTTCCTGGCGGAGGGGTTCGCCCGGTTCACCCTCGCGGACCTCGCCGGCCGGCTGCGCTGCTCGAAGTCGACGCTGTACACCCTTGCCCACAGCAAGGAACAGCTCGCGGTCGCCGTGGTCGTGCACTTCTTCCGCAGCGCCGCCGAGCGCATCGACGACAGCCTTCGCAACGCGCCCGATCCGGCCGATCGGCTGCGTCGCTATCTCGACGGGGTCGCCGCCGAGCTGCGCCCCGCCTCCGCGGCCTTCCGCGCCGACCTCGCCGCGTTCCCGCCCGCCCGCGCCATCTACGAGCGCAACACCAGCATCGCCGCGGCTAAGCTGCGCACCCTGGTCGCCGAGGGGGTGGCCGTCGGCGTCTTCCGGGAGGTCGACGCGCGGTTCGTCGGGCAGGTCGCCACGCTCGCGATGGTCGGCATCCAGCAGGGCACCATCGAACGCCAGACGGGCCTCGCCGACGCCGACGCCTACGCCCAGCTCGCCGGCCTGCTGCTGCACGGTCTGGCCCGCCGCGAGGGCGACGCGGCAGGCGGCCAGCAGATCAGGTCGGTCCCGCCGCTCACCACGCCCGAGACCGCCGAACAGGCACCGACACGTCTTCCGCGCTCAGCGCCCGCCGACGATCGTCTGAGGACAGGCGGCTGAGCTGGGCGGGAGGGTCTGGCACCGGACGGGAAGCCGACCGGCCCCGCCCTCGCGGACCACGGTCGCGGGGGAGGGGCCGGTCGGCTCCGCGTGGCGGGTGAGCGGGCGCGGTCAGCTTGCCCGGTCGCCCTTGGCCAGGTGGTTCCAGGTGGTGGGGCCGACCTCGCCGTCTACGACGGCGTGGACGGTCGACTGGTAGTGCCGCACCCAGGCGTCGGTGCGCGGCCCGAACTCGCCGTCCAGCGCCAGCTTCGGCTGGTAGTGGGGGTCGAGCGTGTGAGCGGCGTCCTGCACGGCGTGGACGGCCTGGCCACGCGAACCGGAGCGCACCGGCACGATCAGCACCGGCCAGGTGCGCTGGCCCACCTGCCCGTCGGGCGTCAGCCCGTGTCGGGCCTGGAAATTGCGCACGGCGGTCGCGGTCCGCGGGCCGTAGGCGCCGTCAACCGGGACACGCAGGTCGTGCGCGCCGAGAAGATACTGCACGAGCTGCACGGTGAGGCCGGCGTCACCGGACTTCTGAATGGGCCAGACAAGTGCCATGAGGAGTTCTCCCGTGTGTCGCGTGAGTGAAGGCGGTTGGGTTGTTGGAGCACTTATGAGCCTGCGCTCGAAACCCGATTTCCGCCGCATTTCGTCGTACTCGCGACACGCGGGAATTAGTCCGTACTTCTCCTTTCTCGCGGCCGCCTCGGACGCGCGGGAATGTCACGACATTCTCGTTCGCACGGCAACGATTTCTCGCCGGCCGGCGGAAGCAAAAGCCGGCGGGCGGGGCGGTTCAGGTCGGCTCGTAGGCGGTCAGCGGCGGCGCAGGGTAGGGGTCGAATCCCGGGCGCCAGCCGGCGGCGAGCTTCCGCGTGGCGATGCCGTCGGGCGCCCAGATGTGGCAGGTACCGGTGAGGGCCGCGGCCTGCCGTCCGCTCACCACGGGACCCGAACCCGCGGCCCGGTCCGCCGTCTGGGCGGCCGGGGTCTGGGCGTCCGTCGGCGCGGGCGCGTCCGCCGGCTCGGCGCCGGGGGTGAGGCCGCGGCGGCGGGCGTCGGCGGCGCTCAACGTCGCCTGGATGATGGCGGGGCCGGCGGCGCGGGCAAGCTCGTGCAGGTGGGAGCAGCCGTGGACGCCGGACACGGTCTCCCGCAGCGCGCGGGTGAACCCGCGGCGCACGGACAGCCCGACGAGGCGGTCGAAGCTCGGCCTGATCAGCGGGCACTCGGTGTGCGGGAAGGCGTTCATCCCCGACTCGACGGCGACGATCGTCAGGTCCGCCGTCCGCACGTGCAGGGCGAGCTGCATGTCGTGCAGCAGCACTCGGGTCGGGTCCGGATGCCAGGGCCGGGTGTCGCGCAGCCTCGCCTGGGCGATCAGCAGGTCGTCGGCCTGGTGGACCTCGATCTCGATCGTCCTGCGGTGCACCGGCGGCACGGCTGCTGGCATCGCGACTCCCCTCGCGCTCGCCCGGCGGCCGGCGTGCGGCCCCGGGCCTGGTCCGGCGGTCGGACCGGGGCCGGCTCACGGTGACGCGGCCCGCACGGACTACCCGGCGGCGGCCGGGGCGGTGCCTCGGGGGCCGTGCGGGGACAGGTCGGCGAGCTGGGCCCGCACCCAGGCTGTCACGTCGCTGGCCGCGGGGTCGGCGGTCAGCGACGTGAACAGCACCGGGCGGGGGCCGCGGGCCGCCGCCGCGTCGCGGGCCATGACGCCGAGATCCGCGCCGACCAGGGGAGCGAGATCCGTCTTGTTGATGACCAGCAGGTCGCTGAGGGTGACCCCAGGGCCGCCCTTGCGCGGTACCTTGTCGCCGCCGGCCACGTCGACGACGAAGATCTGCCGGTCGATCAGTCCGTAACTGAATGTCGCGGTGAGGTTGTCGCCGCCGGACTCGACGAGGACGAGGTCGAGGGGGCCGGTGTCGGCCTCCAGATCCTCGACGGTGTCCAGGTTGGCGGTGATGTCGTCGCGGATCGCCGTGTGCGGGCAGCAGCCGGTCTCCACCGCGCGGATCCGCCGCGGGTCCAGCACCCCGGCGCGGCGCAGGAAGTCGGCGTCCTCGGTCGTGTAGATGTCGTTGGTGACGACGCCGAGACGCAGGCTCGGCGCGAGGGAGCGGCACAGCGCGGCGACGAGCGCGGTCTTGCCGCTGCCCACCGGGCCGCCGACGCCGATGCGCGGCGCCCGCCCGAGCGGTACTGGCCCGCCGCCACCGCCGTGCGCGTGCGGCGGATGCAGTTCGTCGTGACCGAGATGCATCGTCGGAGGTCTCCCGGGTGCGTGGGGCGGACGGAGCGGGCCAGGCGGAGTGGGTGCCGGCCAGGCGGAGTGGGTGCCGGCCGGACGGAGTGGGTGCCGGTCGGATGGACTGGAGGTCGGACGGACGGAGTCGGTCGGGGCCGGGTGGTGGGCGTCAGGCGGCGCGTTGCGCCGGGTGCGCCACGCCGAGCTGGGCCTGGTCGAGGAAGGCGCCGGGCATGGCCGCGAGGTCCGGCCGGGACGGCGCGGCCCCCGAGCGGACCAGCAGGTCCCCGAGGGCGGCGATCATCACCCCGTTGTCGGTGCAGCGCTTGCGGGCCGGGATCCGCAGCCGCAGGCCGGCCGCCTCGCACCGCTGCGCCGCCAGGGCCCGCAGCCGGCTGTTCGCCGCGACCCCACCGACGATGAGCAGGTCACCGATCTCGTGGTCGCGGCAGGCGCGGATCGCCTTGGCGGTGAGCACGTCGACCACCGCCTCCTGGAACGACGCGATCACGTCCCCGGCGGGGACGGTGGAGTCGGGATGGGCCTCCACCCAGCGGGCGACGGCCGTCTTCAGCCCGGAGAAGGAGAAGGTGTAGGGCGAATCGGTGCGGCCGGTCAGGGGGCGCGGGAACGCCAGCGCCGCCGGGTCGTTGCCGACCGCCTCGCGGTCGACCGCCGGCCCACCCGGGTAGGGCAGGCCGAGCACCCGGGCGACCTTGTCGAAGCATTCGCCGGCGGCGTCGTCGAGGGTGTCGCCGAGATGAACGATCGGGTCCCGGGCCAGGTCACCGACGCGCAGCAGCGACGTGTGCCCGCCGGAGACGATCAGCGCGATGAGCGGGTCGGGCAGCGGCTCGCCGTCGACGAGGTCCGCGGCGAGGTGGCCGGCGAGGTGGTGCACCCCGTAGAGCGGCACCTCGAGGGCGGTGGCGTAGGCCTTCGCCGCGGACACCCCGACGTGCAGCGCGGTGGCGAGGCCGGGGCCCGCGGTGACCGCGACCGCCCCGATGTCGGCCGCGGTCAGCCCGGCCGACGCCAGCGCCGCGCGCACGCACGGGACCAGTGCCTGCACGTGGGCCCGCGCCGCGATCTCCGGCACCACACCGCCGTAGCGGGCGTGCTGGTCCATGCTCGTCGACAGCGCGTCGCCGAGCAGGACGCCGTCGCGGACGAGCGCGACGCCGGTCTCGTCGCAGGACGTCTCGATGCCCATCACCACCGGGCTGGGCTGCACCGGCATCGTTCGTGGCCTCCCTCGGACGGCGGACCGCCGCCGTCCCTACCAGCGCTGTCTCCTACGAGGGACGGATTACGCCCTCGTGTGAGACTACGCCGGCCCCGGGATCGCGAGTCAGCCCAGGTCAGCGCGGGTGGCGCGCCGGATCGGTCGCGGCGGCGCAGGTCCGGCACAGGCCGGTGAGCGCGGCGTGGTCGGGCTGGAGCCGGAACCCGATCTGGCGGGCGAGCCGATCGGCGACGCCGTCGAGCAGGTCGGCGGGCACGTCGCTGATCTGCCCGCAGCGGCGGCAGCGCACGTGCAGGTGGCCGCTGCCGGTCAGGGACGAGGCGAGATGGTAGACGGCGGGCCCGTGGTCGGGATGCACGTGGGTGACCAGGCCGAGCTCACCGAGGGTCTCCACCGCCCGGTAGACGGTGGTGCGGTGCAGCCCCGGGACGATCTCGTCGGCGCGGGCGAGGACGTCGTCGACGGAGAGGTGTTCGCTGGTCCCGGCGAGGACCCGCAGCACCGCCCGGCGCGCCGGGGTGACCCGTTCGCCGAGCGCCCGCAGCTCGGCGATCCCGGCCGCGGCGAGGTCAGGCCGGGCGGGGCCCGCATCGGGCGCGGCGGCGGCCGGCGCCGCGGCGGTACCGCCGGTACCGGCGGGCCGGCGGTCCTGCATGACGTCCACCTCCGGACAACGATCGGCCGGCCGGCGGTGCTCCCGGACCATGGCCCCGCCGGCCGCCCCGATCATCTCCCCCGTCCCCGCCCGGTGGTCCCGTGGCCCCCGCGCGGTTCCAGGACGCCGTCCGGTCACCGGTCACCGCCACGCGGGACGCCTCGGCTCGGGAATCCGACGGACCGACATTCCAAGATATGGAAACCGGCCGGCGGGCGAACGGGGAATCCTGGCCGGGAGACGAGGAGTCCGTCCGGTCACCGCGACGGTGAAGAGGACCGGTTAAGAGCAGCGGTGAGGAGCGACGGCGACGGTGACCTGCTGAGTGGACGGTGACCTGACGAGTGGACGGTGACCTGACGACAGGACGGTGATGGTGGAGAGCGGCGGTGCGGAGAGGAACGCCTCTGTGGTCGGCCGGTCCACGGCTTACCCGTCCGGTGTCATGCGCCCGGTCCGACGGATGGTCGAACGCTGTGGTGGCTTCCGGCGCGGCCATTGTTGCGGGCAGGTGACCGGCGTCCGGCGGTGGGCTCTCGGCGGTGGGCCGCCTTATGACACAGTGTCCGCCATGGCCGTGCTCCCCATCCGTACCGTCGGTGACCCTGTGCTGCGCACCCCGACGGCACTCGTGACGACGTTCGACGCCGCCCTGGCGCGGCTCGTCGACGACATGATCGACACCATGTACGACGCGCCCGGCGTGGGGTTGGCCGCCCCGCAGATCGGCGTCGGCCTGCGCGTGTTCGTGTTCGACGTCGGCTACGACCCGCGGGACGTCACGGTGCCCCGCGTGCCCCGCGTGGTGGTCAACCCGGTGCTGGAACTGGCCGCCGACGGCGAGCTGCAGCACGGCCCGGAGGGCTGCCTGTCCGTGCCGGGCCTGCACTTCCCGACGACGCGGGCCCTGCGGGCGAGCGTCCGCGGGGTGGACGTCACGGGCGCGGCCGTGGAGTACGCCGGCGAGGGCCTGCTGGCCCGCTGTTTCCAGCACGAGGTCGACCATCTCGACGGCACCCTGTACCTCGACCGGCTGACCGGTGAGGACCGCAAGGCGGCCGTGCAGGCGTTGCGCGAGCCGCCGCCGAGCCCGGAGCAGGTACGCGCGGCCGGCGAGGAGCTGCGCGCCCTGCGCCGCGCGGACCAGTGACGCGTGCGGTCGGTGCGGGCGTGCGGCCGGGTGGCCGGGTGGCGGCGGGGGGCTGGGCGAGGGCGGCGCACCGATGCGGGGCGGGCTATCTTGGCATCCTCCCGCCCGCGACGATCGCCGGAACGCCGTCCGGGAGCATCCCGGTGCGTTGACGATGTTGGTGAAGTGACGATGCTCGGTGAAGTGACGATGCTCGGTGAAGTGAGGATGTCGGTGGCGTGACGATGTCGGCGGCGTCACCACGTCGGCGGCGTCATCGCATCGATGGAATGACCACGTCGGCGGAGTGACCACGTTGGCGGGGACCGGGTCGGTGGAGTGAGGAGTGGCAGCGGTGACGGAGATCTCCGGCGGGCCGTACAAGCGGCCCTTCCGGTTCAACATCCAGTGTTCCTCGCCCGAGCAGGTCGACGCCCGGTCGTGGGCGGACCTCGCCCGACAGGTCGAGGACCTGGGGTACACGACGCTGACCGTCTCCGACCACCTCGACGAGCAGGTCGCCCCGATCGCGGCGCTGATGGCGGCGGCGGACGCCACGACCACGTTGCGCATCGGCGCGATGGTGTTCAGTAACGACTATCGGCATCCGGTCGTACTCGCGAAGGAGGCGGCCACCCTCGACGCGCTGTCCGGGGGCCGGTTCGAACTCGGCCTCGGCGCCGGCTGGATGACCTCGGACTACGAGCGCGCCGGCCTGACGCTGGACCCGCCGGGGGTGCGGATCAGCCGCCTCGCCGAGTCCCTCGCCGTCATCAAGGGCATGTTCGCCGACGGCCCGCTGACCTTCCACGGCACGCACTACCAGGTCGCGGGGCTCAGCGGCACGCCGAAGCCGGTGCAGCGCCCCCACCCGCCGATCGTCATCGGTGGCGGCGGGCGGCGGCTGCTGTCCCTGGCCGCACGGGAGGCCGACGTCGTCGGGCTGAACATGAACATGGTCGGCGGGGTCATCGACGCCTCCCTCGGCCCGAACGCGACGACGGCCGCCACCGAGGAGAAGATCGGCTGGATCCGCGAGGCCGCGGGCGCCCGGTGGGACGAGCTCACCCTGCAGGTGCGCATCCACCTGGCGATCGTCACCGACAACCGCAGCGAGATCGTCGAGCAGCTCGCCGCCGGCTTCGGGCTGACCACCGAGCAGGCGTACGCCACCCCGCACGCGCTGTGCGGCTCGGTCGACCAGATCGTCGACGACCTCGTCGAACGCCGGGAGCGGTTCGGGATCAGCACCATCGGCGTCGCCCTCGACTCGCTGACCGCGCTGGCACCCGTCGTCGCGCGGCTCGCGGGCACCTGACCCGCCCGCCGGGCACCGCCGCGGTCCCGTCGTCGTCGCTGCAGTCCCCGCCCCCGCCCCCGCCGCCGGTTGCATCGTGAGTCCCGAATCCGTCCGAACGTCCGTCGTCGTCGTCGAGGAGCCAGCGTTGGTCGAGCACATGAAGTGGTGGGGTTGGGGCCGGGAGAGCGTCTCCTTCAGCCACAGCGACAAGCCCGACCTGGCGCCGTTCGTGCGCACGAACATCGGTCTGGACATCACCCGCCCACCCGCGCAGCCGCCGGCCTTCGCGGACCTGGCGATCCCCGAGCCGACGTTGCCGGAGCCGCTGTGCGCGGCGCTCGTCGCCGCCGTCGGCGCCGAGCACGTCCACACCGACGGGCACATGCGGGTGGTGCACGCCTACGGCAAGAGCCTGCGTGACCTGGTCCGGATCCGCAACGCCGACCTCGGCCGGCTGCCCGACGCCGTCGTCTACCCGGACGGCGAGGAGGCGGTGCGGGCCGTGCTCGCCGCGGCGCTCGACGCCGACGCGGTGGTCATCCCGTTCGGCGGCGGCTCCAACATCTCCGGCAGCCTGGAGGCGCCGCGCGCGGAGACCCGGCCGGTGATCTCCGTGGACCTGGGGCGCCTCGACCGCGTCCTGGAGATCGACGCCGACGCCCGGCTCGCCCGCATCCAGGCCGGCGCGCTCGGCCCGCACCTGGAGGAGCAGCTCAACGCCCAGGGCTGGACGCTGGGCCACTTCCCGGACAGCTTCTCCCACTCCGCCCTGGGCGGATGGATCGCCACCCGTTCGTCGGGCATGCAGTCCGACAAGTACGGCGACATCGCCGAGATCACCCGAGCGGTGCGCGTCGTCACCCCCGCCGGCGTCCTCGCGACCCGGGCCGTGCCCAGCCAGTCGACCGGGCCGAGCGTGCGGGAGATGATCCTGGGCAGCGAGGGCCGGCTCGGCATCATCACCGAGGCGACGGTGCAGGTCCACCGGGTGCCCCAGGAGCGCGTCATCCTCGGCTACTTCTTCCCCACCTGGGACGACGCGCTCGTGGCCATGCGGGAGATCGCCGAGAGCGAGGCCAGCCCGACCGTCACCCGGGTGTCCGACGCGAACGAGACCCGGTTCTCCTTCGCGACCCGCAAGAAGGGCTCGCTCGCCTCGGGGCTGGTCTCCGCCGGGCTGAAGCAGTACCTGCGCCGGGTCCGCAACTACGACCTGGACGCGATGTGCCTGTCGTTCATCGGCTTCGAGGGGACGCCGACGCACGTCAAGGCCCAGCGCAAGCTCGTCGGCGAGATCGTCGGGCGCCACGGCGGCATCTGCGTCGGCACCGGTCCCGGGCAGCTCTACGACCAGAAGAAGTTCGACACCCCCTACATCCGCGACTTCCTGCTCGGTCAGGGCGCGGTCGCGGACGTGTCGGAGACGTCGACCTCCTGGTCCCAGCTCGGTCCGCTTTACCGCGGGGTGGTCGCCCGGGCCAACAAGGCGTTCGCGGAGATCGGCGTCGACGGCTGGATCATGTGCCACCTGTCGCACTCCTACCACTCCGGTGCCTGCCTGTACTTCACGTTCGCCTACGCCTCCCCGGTGACCCTCGAGGCGATCGAGGGCTATGACACGGTGAAGTCCGCGATCCAGCAGGGTTTCCTCGACCTCGCGGGCACCCTGTCGCACCACCACGCGGTCGGCGTCGAGCACGCCCCGTGGCTCGGCGACGACATCTCCCCGGCTGGGGTGCGTCTGCTCTCGGTGCTGTTCGACGGCATCGACCCGGGGCACAACCTCAACCCCGGCAAGATCATCCCGAGCGCCGGTGGGCCGTCCGGCGGCGAGGCCGGCGCCGTCTGACAGGGACGGGTCGAGCAGGCGGTCAGGCGGTCAGGCGCCCGGGCGGACGGATGGTGGGCATGCGCACGATCCTGGTGGTGGGGATCGGAGCCGGGGATCCCGACCAGCTCACGATTCAGGCGGTCAAGGCACTCGGCCGGGCGGAGGTGTTCTTCGTGCTGGACAAGGGCGCGGCCAAGGACGACCTCGTCCGGCTGCGCCGGGAGATCCTCGACCGGCATGTCGGCGCCGGCGACTACCGCGTCGTCGAGGCCCGCGACCCCCGCCGCGACCGCAGTCCCGCGGACTCGGCCGCCTACGCCGCCGCCGTCGAGGACTGGCACGAACGCCGCGCCGAACTCTACGAACGGATGATCCTCGACGAGCTGCCCGAGGACGGCTGTGGCGCGTTCCTGGTCTGGGGCGACCCGTCGCTGTACGACAGCACGCTGCGCATCGTCGAGCGGGTCGCCGTGCGCGGCCGGGTGGCGTTCGACTACGAGGTGATCCCCGGGATCACCAGCGTGCAGGCGCTGGCCGCGAGCCACCGGCTGGTGCTCAACCGCATCGGCGGCCCCGTCGAGATCACCACCGGCCGACGCCTCGCCGAGGGGTTCCCGCCCGGGGTCGACGACGTCGTCGTCATGCTCGACGCGGACACCACCTTCCGTACCCTCGACGACCCCGACCTCGACATCTACTGGGGTGCCTACCTCGGCACGCCCGACGAGATGCTCATGCACGGCCGGGTCGCCGACGTCGGCGGCTCCATCGCCCGCACCCGCGCCGCCGCCCGCCGCCGCAAGGGCTGGATCATGGACATCTACCTCCTGCGCCGCCGCCCGCCCGGGCCTGGGACCGGGAGTGGCCAGGCCGACCACCGCCCGTCCGTCGCCAGGACCGACGCCGACATTCTCGAATAGCGGCGCCGGCTGCAACGCGGTCTCGAAGAGTGCGGTGCTCTGCCGAGCGAGAAGCGCGCATCACCGCCTGAGCGACGATCTACTCGCTGCGGACCGGCGTGGGGGCGACGACGGTGTGGACCAGGCCGGTGGCGACGTCGTAGACGAGTCCCGACACCAGGAACCCGCTGGCCCGGATCTCCTGCTCGATGACGCCGACGTCGACGCGGACCGAGGCGACCGGATCGCTGACCGCCTTGGCGTCGAGTTCGCGAGCGGGGATCTCGAAGTAGTCGGCGAGCAGTTCGGGGAAGGAGGCCAGATCCGCCATGCCGCAGTCGGTGTGGTGCAGGATGACCAGGTTCCAGTCGCCGGCGGGACGGCCGTCCCGGTTGGCCTGGCCGACCTTGCCGAGCATCGTCATCGTGCGCAGCGTCGCGGGCGTGATCCGCCCGCCGACATTGCGGATCACCGCGGCCTCGCCCTGTTCGAGGCCCAGCACGCGGGTCGGATCGACACGGGGGTCGACGCAGCAGACGACCATCATGTTGCCGCTGGGGTTGATGCTCAGCTGGGCGCTGAATCCGGCGGCGGCGAACTCGGCGTTGCGGCTGGTCAGATCATTCGCGCTGGTCACGACGCCTCCTCAACCGGCGATGAAGTCGAGCAGTTCCCGGTTGAAGTCCTGCTCGAACCGACCGGTCAGGCCGTGCGGAGCGCCGGGGTGAACCTTCAACGTGGCGTGGGGAATCAGCTTCACCGAGCGGTACGACGACGCCTCGATCGGCACGATCTGGTCGTCGTCGCCGTGCGAGAGGAGCACCGGAACGTCGATCTTCCTCAGATCCTCGGTCAGATCCGTCTCCGAGAACGCCGCGATGCAGTCGAAGGCGCCCTTGACCCCGACCGTCATGCACATGAGCCAGAAGGCGTCGCGGGTGCCCTGGGACACGTTTGCGCCGTCGCGGTTGTTGCCGTAGAAGGGTTCGCCGAGGTCCCGGTAGAACTGCGCCCGGTCCGCGGACAATCCCGCGCGCAGTCCGTCGAAGACCGCCATCGGCGCGCCCCCGGGATCGCTGTCGGTGCCGAGTAGGTGTGGCGCCACCGCGCCTCGCAGCACGGCCCTGGCCACCCGGGAGGAGCCGTGCCGGCCCAGATAGCGGGCCACCTCGCCGCCTCCGGTGGAGTGGCCGACCAGGACGGCGTCGGTCAGGTCGAGCGCCTCGATGACCTGGGCGAGGTCGTCGGCATAGGTGTCCATGTCGTTGCCGTCCCAGGTCTGGCTGGACCGTCCGCCACCACGGCGATCATGGGCGATTCCTCGGTACCCGTGGTCGGCGACGACCTTGAGCTGGTTGTCCCAGACGTCGGCGGTCAGCGGCCAACCGTGGCTGAACACGACCGGCTGGCCGGAACCCCAGTCCTTGTAGAAGATCTCGGCGCCGTCCCTTACGGTGATCGTGGGCACGGTGATCCTCCTCCCGTCGGCAGGTCTGCTGGGGCGTCCGCCAGGGCGCGGCCGGGCGCGCTCCCGCCGGGGCTGACAGTAGACGCTGCGTAGCCGATCGGGCCGGTACGGCGACGCGGTGCGCCGGCGCCACGACCGCATCGCACCGTGGTCGACCGTTCGACCGTTCGACCGGACGGGCGGACGACCGGACGGGCGACGGACGGCCGCCGCCGGGTCAGCGGGCGGGCACGGGGGGCTGGGCGGCGGTGTCGGGCTGGGCGGCGGCGAGGCTGAGCTCGTCATCGACGGAGGCGAAGAATCGGTCGATCTCGGCCGGGTCGACCTCGTCGATGCTGGCCGGTGACCATTGGGGGTTGCGGTCCTTGTCGACGACCGCCGCCCGGATGCCCTCGACGAGGTCCGCCGTCGTGAGGGTCGCTCGGGCCAGCCGGTACTCCTGGTCGAGCGCCGCCTCGAGGCTCGTCATCGACCGGGCGGCCCGCAGTGCGCGCAGCGTGACGGCCAGCGACGTCGGGCACTTGCTGCCGATCTCCGCCGCGTCGGCAGCCGCCGCCGGCATGGGGCTCGCCGCGAGTGCCGCGACGATCTCGGTGACCTCGTCGCCGCGGTAGAGCTCGTCGATCCACGCGCGGTCTGTGGTGAGGTGCCCGGGAGACGGGGTGTGGGCGGCGAAGTCGAAGGCGGCGAGCGCGGCGGCCGGGTCGGCGGCGTGGCGCAGTGTGTCGAGCAGGTCGGGGATGCGGTCGGCGGGCAGGTAGTGGTCGGCCAGGCCGGCGGTGATCGCGTCGGCGGCGCCGATGCGGGCCGCGGTGAGCGCGAGATGCGTGCCGAGTTCACCGGGGGCGTGGGACAGCAGCCAGGTGCCGCCGACGTCGGGGATGAAGCCGATGCCGACCTCGGGCATGCTCAGCACCGACCGCTCGGTGACGATGCGGACCCCACCGTGCGCCGAGACGCCGATGCCGCCGCCCATGACGATCCCATCCATGATCGCGATGTACGGCTTGGGAAACCTGCCGATGCGGGCGTTGAGCCGATACTCGTCGGCCCAGAACGCCAGCGCTCGCTCGGGTGTCCCGGCGAGCACCGCCTCGCGGATCGCCCGGATGTCCCCGCCGGCGCACAGCCCGCGCTCGCCCGCACCGTCGATGACGACGGCGGCGACCGTCGGGTCGTCCGCCCAGTCCCGCAGCGCCGCGTCGAGCAGGCCGACCATGGCCGGAGTGAGCGCGTTGATCGCCCGCGGCCGGTTCAGGGTGAGTCGTCCGAGCCGCCCGCCCGGGCCCTCCCGCCGCACCAGCACCTCCGGCTGAGGCTCCACCCTGGACGACGGACCGGTGGGGTGCCCGGCGTGCGCCGCCCCGGGTGCCGATCCGGTGAGGGGCTGGGCATCAGTCGCGTGCGGGGACATGGGTGCGCCACCCTTCGAGTCGAGGAACAGCGGAACCGAGTTGATTCCGCTCATCCTGCCGGCCGAGGGCCGCACACGGTAGGGATCGCCCGTCCGGGTTGCCGAGGCAGTCTGTTCACGCAGACGAACATATGTTCGACATCGGGCGCGCGTTGGCCTACCGTTGATCCATGGGCTTCGAGGACGATACGGGAGACGGGCCGGCGCCACCGGCCCGGTTGGCGGTGATCGGCGGGCAGCTCGACGGGTTGCTGTCGGATGCGACCTGGCGGCTGTCGGACGCCGGTTGGAAGCGCTGATGGAGGGGGTCTGCCGACTGGTCGGGCGGGTGGCGGCCGCGCGTGGTCGCCTGCTGGTCGAGGCGCAGGTTCGGGGGTTCGCGCTGCGGCAGGGGGCGGTGGACACCGCCGGCTGGTTGCGGGACCGGTTGTCCCTCGCGCCCAGAGAGGCGCGCCGACAGGTCGCCCTCGCCCGTGATGTCCACGAGGTGTGCCAGGCCACCGGCGCGGCTCTGGCCAGCGGCGAGCTCACGGTCGAGCAGCTCACACTTCGGTTGAGGCACCGCCATTCGATCATGTGCCCCACCGGGCTGGAGGACCTAGCAGCCGCCGAAGATCCATCTTCTGCTGCTCCGTCAGACGCGGCGCACGTGCCAGCAGCCGCGCCACATGATCCGCAATTGATGATCTTTCCGTGGGGGGAAGCCCTCCCGCCGGCCCGTCCGCGGGCATCGGAGATCCTGCCGGCTGCACCATCGTCGACACCGCATCCGGTACGGCGCCGTCCGGGTCGGCCGGGCCGCCGTCCGGTTCATCGTCGAACGGCAGGAACCTCTCTCCGGTGAGCCTCGGCGCACCGCCGGAGTCGTTCACGCCGTCACGTCGAGCTTGCATCAGGGGAACACCGCTTCCGGGCGGACCCCGCCGGCCGGCCGCAGGCGACCGGCGGGCGCGGGGGTCGACGGGAACAGGACGGCAGTCAGAGACCCGCCCCGAGCCCGACCCCCCGGACCGTCACCGCGGTCCCACGGGGTAGCCCGTCCACCTGGCGTCACAGCACACGCGAACCGGGGCAGGACGACCAGCGCCCCACCCGCACCGCTCCCAACCATCGGAGTCGAACGCATGTTCCCATCCGGTGGGATGGAAACGACGGCCGACGCCCGCCGGGCCCGTTCACATGATCGGCGAAGAATGCGGCAGCGCACAGGAATACCCTCAGGGTCAGGAAGGGAAAAGCGGAAACCGGAATGGTTCCCGCACCACCTACCCTGCCGCCGCGCTTACTGGTTTGGAACGGTGCAGATTCGGTTATTCCATGGAATTCCGCCGGCGTGGACGCGGAGTACACCACGCGTCAGCCCGGAGCCCGCCCGGAGTGCACGGCCCGGAGTGCACGCGGAGAAAACCCGGACCAGACCTGGAGAGGGCCCGGTGAACCCCCGCGGTGTGCCCTGCCCGTCCCGCGGCCACCCCACCGTGATCGAGGTTCAGGCGTTCGTCTGGGCATGAGTGCGGCCCCGGACCGGTGCGAGGGGGCGCCTACCGGTCCGGGGCCGACTTCCGTGACCGGCCGGCGTGCCGGTCACGAGGGGGAGAGGACCCCGCCGCGTGGACGAGACGCACGGGGCCCTCCCCCTGGTGACGGGTAGGCGTGACCTCTGACCCGTCACCAGCTCACAATGCTGCGATCAATCCTGCGAAGGTCTCCCGCGTCGACCCAGCCAGCGGAGCAACTCCGCCTCGCGGTGGAATGCCGCGGTATCCACGGTCAGCCCCGGGAGCTGCAACCGGATACCGGCCAACGACCGGTGTAGATCCTGGTCTTCCAACGCATGCGCCATCAGATACAGGGTCGCGTCCGCCAGCGGATGCGACCGGTTCACCGCCGCCGATCGGGACAGCAACTCCAACACCCGATCCACCACCACCTCCACCGTGGCGCGGTCGGCGTCGGGCAGTTCCCCGGCGATCCGTGCGGACAGCACCAGGCTCAGCCGCTCCACCAGCGAGGGCAGCCCCACAGGCCCGCCACCGGTCTGGCCGCCGGACGCGGTCACGGCCGCCGATCCAGACCGAGCACCTGCCGCCGGGTTACCCACTGCTCATACCGGTCCGGTGCCATGACCTCCCACACCCGCCGGGACACCCACACCTCCCCCGACTCCCACACCTGCACCTCATGGGCCGCCAGCCGCCGCCCCTGAAAGGTCGCGTCCAACCCGTCCAACGACCCGCCGGACAGCACCAGCCCCCGCCGGTCGGACTGCGTCGTCAGCCGCAGACCCACCACCATTGCCAACCGCGGCGCCACCCGATCCGCGCCCCGACGGTGCACGATCACCGTTCTTGCCCCCGGTTCCCCAGCAAGATAAGACGCGGCCTCGACCAGCACCCTCGTCGGCAACGGCCAGAATTCCGCCTCCATCCTGGGCACCTCGTCACCGGTCGGCTCCTTGCAGACCAGCACGCCATCGGCGTCCGGCAACTCCACCTCCGGCAGCCAGCGGTAGCGGACATCGTCCGGGCCGTCGCCCCCGATCAGGCTCACAGCGCCGGCACCCCCTCCACATCGGTCATGCACAACATCGGCGCCACCAGCCAGTCCCCGTAACACCTCTCCCGCGCGTGACGCTGCGCCGCCGCCGGCGAATCGAACGGGCCAATCAGCCCCTCCAGCCGCCGCCCCGCACCGAACGTCGCCAACCCCCACCGGACAACCGACCCCACCGGCACGCCGTCACCCGACCCCCCGAACCCGGCCACTGCTTCGCACCCGGCCTCCGTTTCGCACCCGGCCACAACCAGCCCCCTTCCGTGGAGGCGACGACAGGAGTCGGCCACCTTCCGCCCAGCGCCGGCAGCACCAGGGGAACCAACCTTCCTAGGTAGGTATCAAGCGTCCCCCACCTTCCTAGGTAGGTCTAGGTAGGTCAAGACCTTCCTAGGAAGCATCTACACTCGGCCGATGAGCAGTAAGCGTGGGGCTTCTGACCGGATCTGGGCCGATCTCCGCGAGCAGATCGCATCCGGGCACCTGGCTCCGGGGACAGCGCTTCCCTCGACCGCCGAACTCGCCAGGCACCACGGCGTTGCGTCGGAGACCGCACGGCTCGCCGTCACCCGCCTCAAGGAAGAGGGTCTGGTCAGCGGCCGCGCAGGAGCCGGGGTCTACGTCCGATCCCGGCCACCCCTGCGCCGGCTCGGGATCGACCGTTACGACAAGGCGAAATGGCAAGGCGCCGACCTGGTCGCGTTCGCCGCCGACCGGGTCGCATCCGGCCGGACCTGGGAGCCCGGCGACCAGACGCAGACGGTCCGCCGGGTTCCCGCGCCACCCGACGTCGCCGCCGCACTCGGCGTGGACCAGGGCGCCGACGTCTACGAACGCGCACGCCTGATCCGCGAACACGACGCGCCCACGCACACGCTGACCAGCTACTACCGACCCCAACACGTCGAAGGCACCCGCTTGACCGACGACCGTGCCGGCCCCGCCGGCCCCGGTGGCGGATTCCGGGTCCTGACCGACCAGGGCCTCGAACCCGTCTGGATCAACGAAGAACTACACGCACGGATGCCCACCCCCGAGGAAGCGGCAACCTTGCAGCTCCCACCCGGCGAACCCGTCGTCGAGCTGCACCGGACGACCTACACCGTCGAGGACACCCCCGTCGAATACGCCGTCGGCGTGCACCCGGCATCCCGGTTTGCCTGGTCCTACCGGTTCCAGATCCCCGACTCCGCAGACCGCCCGTGACCGCCGCCCCGCTGCCCGCCGCGCTACGGGGCCCGGTCGAAGTGCTCTGGAACTACCACGACATGCACCACGGCCCACACCCCACCGACGTCGGGATAGGTCTAGGCAGCCACGATCTCAGCGTCGCGACCTGCACCGCTGCCCTCTACCACCGCGGCATGTTCCCCCGGATCGTGTTCACCGGCGCAAACGCGCCCACGACCATCGCCACGTTCCCCCGCGGCGAAGCTGTCCACTACCGCGAACACGCGCTCACCCTCGACGTCCCCGACACCGCCATCCTCGTCGAACCGACCGCACGCAACACCGGCGAAAACATCACCCACACCCGCGAACTCCTCACCGCCCACGGCCTCACACCCAGATCCGTCACCCTGATCTCGCGGCCTTACCAGCAGCGCCGCGCCTTCGCCACCTGCCGCAAACTGTGGCCCGACGTCGACGTGCTGTGTGCATCCCAACCCATGAGCCTCGACGACTACGTGGCCAGCATCGGCGACACCGACCGAGTCGTGTCCATGCTCGTCGGCGACACCCAACGCATCTGGCTCTACGCCGAACGCGGCTACGCCATCCCGCAACCGGTCCCCGACCACGTCCGGGACGCCTACCGCGAACTCGTCGCCGCCGGATACACTGGCCGCCTGATCACCTGATGAGTGGAGTCCACGGACGTGGTGTACGGAGTGTGATTGTCTGACGACTCGCCGGAGTGGCGGTCCGTGACGTGAAGCGACCACCGCGTGATCCTCATTCGAGAACGACCAAGAACCCGATGAGGAGAAACGCGATGGCCGTGCGTCCGACTGTGACCGACGCCGAGGGGTTCGGCAAGGAGCTGGTGGCGGCGAGTCCGGATCTGTTGGGCTCGATGGTGAAGGCGTTCGCGGAGGCGTTGATGGGCGCCGAGGCGGACGGGGTCTGTGGCGCCGAGTACGGGGAGATATCACCGGATCGGACGAATCGTCGGAATGGCTACCGGATGCGGGAGTGGGACACCCGGGCGGGAACGATCGATCTGGCGATTCCGAAATTGCGGTCCGGGTCGTACTTCCCGGAATGGCTGTTGACGCGTCGCCGGCGGGCGGAGCAGGCGTTGATCTCGGTGGTCGCGACGTCGCGTGCTCGTCGGGGAGGGCCGGCGGGTCCAGTCGTAGAAACCGGATGCGGACACCGCAAGCCATCGGCACATGTTTCGTACCGGGTAGCAGTCCTTCTCCGCGGCGATCAGCTGATACTTGTCGGTCACTGATGGCGTTGTGCGAAGAAGGCGGTCGCTTTTGAGAGGAACTCACGCTCCATCCGGAGTTCCCGGTTCTCCTTCTCCAGCTCCCGCAGCCGGGCCCGTTCCGACATCGTCAGCGGCTCGTCCTCGCTGTTCTCGTGCGCGCGCCGCCAGGACGCGACCCAGGTGCCGAGCGTGCCTTCGTTGATACCCAGATCCTTCGCGACCGCCGAGACCGGCCGACCCGAATCGAGGACGAGTTTCACCGCCTCGTCCTTGTACTCCGGCGTGAACCGCCTGCGTGACTGCGCCATCAATATCATCCGTCCACGGATCAATTATCCCACAGGGATCACTGTCCGAAGAACGGGCACCACCTCAATCGCAACGTGAACCAGGGGCCGCGGTGGATGGCCGGACCCCCCGGTCTGTGATCATCCCTGGAGGGATCGCAACGGTGCGGTAGCTGACATGAGGGGCGCCAGAGGTGGGCCCGGTCCGTGATCATCCCTAGAGGGATCGCAATAGGTGACGGTGTCCCCGGAGCTCACCCCCGACCTGCCCGTGATCATCCCTGGAGGGATGTCCAGGTCGGAGATAGTGGGTCAACACGGCTTGACCCGTACCGTTCCCGCGCACCTACGCCGCGCCCTCACCGTCCGCGATCAAGGATGTACGTTTCCGGGCTGTGATCGGCCGCCTTCCTGGTGCGAGGCGCATCACGTGATCCACTGGCGCGATGGCGGGCCGACCGCCCTGCACAATCTCCTCCTGCTGTGTCCTGCCCACCATCGCCAGGTCCACCACGACGGCTGGGACATCGTCTTCGCCGGCGACCGCCGCCCGGAATTCCGCCCGCCCTACCGCATCGACCCTCGGCGTCGGCCCCGCCGCAACCCCTACAGCGAACCCCCACCCGACCTCGCCACCACAGCCTGACCGAGCCACCACAGCCTGACCGAGCCACCACAGCCTGACCGAGCCACCACAGCCTGACCGATGGCGAGCCCCCATGCCCCACGCCCCGCCAGCCGGCGGCCAGCGTGCTGCCAAAAATGGGATGCGGTGGGTCACGGCGGCGTGCCAACCTGACGGCCATGGCCCCTCTCGGCTACACCGACCATGACCCGGCGGCCTACGGCGAACACATCGCCGACGTGTACGACGAGTGGTATTCCACGCCGGACAGGCAACCCGAGGTGGCCGTGGCGGTCGACTTCCTGCGCACGCGGGTCGGCGCCGGGCCCGTGCTGGAACTCGGCGTCGGCACCGGGCGCCTCGCCCTGCCGCTCGCGGCCCGGGGGACGACCGTCGTCGGCATCGACGCCTCCCCGCGGATGGTCGCCCGGCTGCGGGACAAGCCCGGCGGGTCCGAGGTCGACGTCGTGCTCGGCGACTTCGCCGAGGTCGACGCCCCGGGTGGGCCGTTCGGGCTGGTATACGTCGTGTTCAACACCTTCTTCGCGCTGGCCGACCAGGATGCGCAGGTGCGCTGCTTCGCGAACGTGGCGGCCGCGCTGCGGCCGGGCGGCCTGTTCGTCATGGAGGCGTTCGTCCCGGACGTCACCCGGTACGACCGAGGTCAGCGCATACAGGTGGACGGCCTGCGCGGGGAGACGACCCGACTGAACGTCTCGCTCCATGACCCGGTCTCCCAGCGAGTCCGCAGTCACCACCTCGTCCTTGGGCCGGGCGGAGTCGGCACTTACCCGGTCGACATCCGATATGCCTGGCCGAGCGAGCTGGATCTGATGGGCCGCCTCGCCGGCCTGGAACTCGCCGAGCGATGGGCGGGATGGAACGGCGAGCCCTTCACCTCGACCAGCCCGGCCCATGTCTCCGTCTGGCGCCGGCCGCAGTGACCCACGGGCAGGAAACCGCGGATCGCGCGGCCCCGGATCGGGGAGTCTCGGACCAGGGGCCATCGGGCCACCTGGAATCGGACGGGTGGCGGCTGAACCAGGCGCACTGGGACGAGCGGGTGCCGCTTCACCTGACCGGCGCGTACTACGACGTTGCGGGGTTCAGACGGCGTCCCGACGTGCTTCGGGCCTTCGAGGTGGCCGAGGTCGGCGAGGTGTCCGGGAAGCGGCAGCCGAGCCGGAGCTCGGGCGTGGCGCGGTTCCGCGGAACCGTTGCGCCGCGGGACACCGTGATCATCGGGGTTGAGGGCTGGGCGCGAGGTGTGGTTCCGGTGTGCGCGAAGCGGTTCGAGGAACCGACGGCGCTGCCATCCTGATCGGGTGGATTTCCCCTGGCGGTTGGTGATGTCCCTGGCCTGGGAGGCCTATCGGGCCGGGAGCCTGCCGGTCGGCGCGGTCGTGCTGAACGGGTCCGGCACACCGGTCGGGCAGGCGCGAAGCACCCGTCATGAGGACATCCAGGTTCCCGGGCAGCTCGCCAACACGCGGATCGCGCACGCCGAGGTCAACGCGCTCGCCCAGCTACCCATGCAGGGCTCGTTCCAGCAGCACGTCCTCTACACCAACGTCGAGCCCTGCTGCCTGTGCATGGGCGCCGCGCTGCAGACCGGAGTCGGTGTCCTGCACTATGGCTGGCGGGATCACTTCGGCGGGGCGGCGACGTCCATGAGCGTGCACAATCCCCAGCTTGCTCGACGCAGCTTCGAGGTCGTCGGGCCCACCGACGGCGCGGTGGAACGGGTGACCGGCCTGCTGATGACCTGCCACTACTTTTACCGGCGGCCAGGCCGGGGAGTGGCGAGCGTTCCCTGGCGCGAGGAGCTGCCCGAGATCGTCGCGGTCGCGGCGCGGGCGGATGTGGCCGCCACGATCGGCCAGGCCGCCGCATCTGCGGCGGACCTCGATACGTTGATCGACGCGTTGCGGGCCCCGCTCGGACTCACTGTCCGCGGACCTCACCGCGTCCTGCCGGCAGCCGAGCCGAACCGGGCTGGGCCTGCCGTCTGACCCGGTGCGCGGGGGCGCGCGGCGGGGCAGGTCAGACGACGTCGCGTTTCTCCGGGAAGTGGCAGGCGACCTGGTGGCCGGGGGCGCGTTCGAGCAGGGGCGGGGCGTCGGTGCGGCAGATCTCCTGGGCCTTCCAGCAGCGGGGGTGGAAGCGGCAGGCCGCCGGCGGGTTCAGCGGGCTCGGCACCTCGTCGCGCAGGCGGATGCGTTCGCGGCGGCGGTGGCTGGTGGGGTCGGGGATCGGCACCGCGGACAGCAGCGCGTGCGTGTAGGGGTGCAGGGCGCCGGAGAACAGGTCGGTGCGCTCGGCGAGTTCGATGATCTGCCCGAGGTACATGACGGCGACGCGGTCGCTGATGTGGCGCACCATCGACAGGTCGTGCGCGATGAACAGGTAGGTCAGGCCGAACTCGGTGCGCAGGCCGTCGAGCAGGTTGATGATCTGCGCGCGGATGGACACGTCGAGGGCGGACACCGGCTCGTCGGCGATGATGAGCTTGGGGCGGGTGGCCAGCGCCCGGGCGATGCCGATGCGCTGGCGTTGCCCGCCGGAGAACTCGTTGGGGTAGCGGTTGTAGTGCTCCGGGTTGAGGCCGACGAGTTCGAGCAGTTCCCGGACCCGGGCGCGGATGCCGCCGCGGGGCGTCTGTTTCTGGATGCGCAGGGGCGCGGCGACGATCGCACCGATGGTGTGGCGGGGATTCAGCGACGAGTACGGATCCTGGAAGATCATCTGGATGTCGCGGCGCATCGGGCGCAGCTCGCGCGTGGACCGGTGGCTGATGTCCCGCCCGTCGAAGACGACCGTACCCGACGTCGGTTCGAGCAGCCGGGAGATGAGCCGTCCCGTCGTCGACTTGCCGCTGCCGGACTCGCCGACCAGGCCGAGCGTCGTGCCGCGGTCGATCGCGAAGCTGACTCCGTCGACGGCACGCACCGCGCCGGCGCCGCGGCGCACCAGCGTCCCGCGGCGCACCGGGAACAACTTCGTCAGCTCGGTGACGCGTACCAGCTCATCGCCGCCGCCCGCCGCGCGGCCCCGCCCGCTGCCGGCCTCGGCAGCCGATGCCGGTATGCCGTCGCCGGGCGGTGGCCCGGCGGACTCCGTCGGTGCAGCGCCCTCGCGGGTCACCGAGGCCGGGGCGTCCCTGGCCGGAATACCGGTGGCCGGGGCGTCCCTGGCCGGAGTACCGGTGGCCGGGGGATCGGTCGTGGGAGTGTCGGTGGTGGGAATATCGGTGGTGGGAGTGTCGGTGGTCAGATTGTTGGTCATAGCGTCGGGAGCACCTCGTCACGCAGCAGTCGCCGGCGTTCCGCGACCGGGAGGTGGCAGGCCACCTGGTGGCCGGGGGTGGTCTCGGCAAGGGGCGGGCGCGTCGTGCTCGTCGCCGGGCCGGCGAGCTCGCGGTAGGTACAGCGGGGATGGAACGGGCAGCCCGGCGGCGCGTTGATCAGGCTCGGTGGGCTGCCCGGGATGGTGCGCAGCGTGGTCTCGAGCTGGCGGTCGAGTCTGGTGATCGACTGCAGCAGGCCCCAGGTGTAGGGGTGTTCGGCGTGGGCGAAGACCTCCTCGACTCCGCCGTACTCCATCGCCTGCCCGGCGTACATCACCAGGATGTCGTGGCTGATCTCGGCGACCACGCCGAGCTCGTGGGTGATGATGATGATCGCCGAGTTGAACTCCTTCTGGAGCTCGCGCATGAGGTCGAGGATCTGCGCCTGGACGGTGACGTCGAGGGCGGTGGTCGGCTCGTCGGCGATGAGCAGCTCCGGGTTACACGACACCGCCATGGCGATCATGGCGCGTTGCCGCATGCCGCCGGAGAACTGGTGCGGGTAGTCGTCGAGGCGCCGGGCGGGCTCGGGGATGCCGACGAGGTCGAGCAGCTCGGCGGCGCGTCGGCGGGCCGCCGACTTGCTCACCCGGTTGTGCACCCGGTACGCCTCGACGATCTGCTCACCCACGGTGAACTGCGGGTGCATCGACGACAGCGGATCCTGGAAGATCATCGCCATCCGCCGGCCGCGCAGCCCACGGACCCGTTCGGCCGGCGCGGTGACGAGATCCTCGCCGTCGAGGCGGATCTCCCCGGAGACGCTGACCCGCCGGCCACGCCGGTGCAGACCCATGATCGCGAGGCTGGTGACGCTCTTGCCGGAGCCGGACTCGCCGACGATGCCGAGCGTGCGGCCGCGTTCGACGGAGAAGCTGAGCTTGTCCACGGCGTGCACGACGCCGTCGTCCGTGCGGAAGCTGACCGTGAGATCGCGCACCTCCAGGAACGGCGTGCCGCTCGGCGCCGGCGCCGGCGCCGGCGCCGCGGCGGGGGTCGGGGCTTCGGTGGCGGACGTGGTGTCGGTCATGACGGCCGCACTCTCGGGTCGATGAACGCGTAGGCGACGTCGACCAGGACGTTGGCCAGGATGATGAAGAAGGCCGCGAACAGCGTCACCCCCATCGTCACCGGCAGGTCCTGGGTGTTCACCGCGTCGATGGAGATGGCGCCGAGACCGCGGAAGCCGAACGTGTGCTCGGTGAGGATCGCGCCGCCGAACAGCACCCCGAGGTCGAGGCCGAAGATGGTGACGATCGGAGTCAGCGCGGGGCGCAGCGCGTGCTTTCCGATCACCGTGCGCTCGGTGAGGCCCTTCGCCCGCGCCGTCCGGACGTAGTCCTCACCCAGAGTCTCGATCATGCTGGCCCGGGTCAGCCGCTGGTAGTTGGCTGTGTAGAGCAGCGACAGCACCAGCCAGGCCGGGATCAGGTTCCACGCCCACAGGGCCGGATTGTGGGTGAAGTCCACGTAATGGACGTTGTCGATGATGTGCCATTTGTAGCTGACCAGCAGCAACAGCAACAGTCCGGTAAAATACACCGGCAGCGACACGCCGGCCAGCGACACCGCGGCGGCGATCCGGTCGAACAGGCCGCCGCGGCGCACCGCCGAGAACACCCCGGTGCTCACGCCGACGACGAGGAAAAGCACGGCCGCGCCGATCGACAGCGACGCCGTCACGGGCAGCGCGTCGACGATCTCCGACCACACCGGCTGGTCGTTACGGAAGGAATACCCCAGGCACGGCGCCGGGCACCAGCTTCGATCCGAGCCGGAGTCGAAGTGGCGGCCGACGAAGACGCCCCGCAGGAAATCCCAGTACTGGTCGACGTACGACCGGTCCAGGCCGAGTTTCCTCGTCACCCCGGCGATGGTGGCGGGGTCCGGGCTGCGCCCGGCGAACAGCACCGCAGGATTGTTGCCCAGCGCCTTCGGGACGACGAAGAAAAGCACGAAGGCGAGCACGCTGACCAGCCACAGGATGACGATGCCGCCGATCAGCCGGCCCAGGATGAACCTGGCCACGTCACCTCCCTCGGACTCGGACTCGAACACCACGAACACCACGAACACCACGGACCCGCTGGCACCACGGACAGTGGTTCGAGACCGGGCCCGCGCCGGTGGAAACCCGTGGCGGGGTGCCACCGGCGCGGACCCGTTCAGTCACGCGACGTCATCTACTCGACGTCATTGACGTGTCGACGCCGTTCACTTGACGACGCCGAACTGGGCGAAGTCCGCCATGCCGTACGCGGAGGTGAAGTAGATGTTCGTGGTGCGGTCGCTGAACAGGTTCAGCGCCTTGTCGTAGACCAGCGGAATGTAGGCGGCGGACTTCACGACCGCCCTGTCGGTGTCGGTCCAGATCTGCTGGGCCTTGGCCTCGTCGGTGGTGGCGGTGCCGTCGTCGAGGCCGGAGTTGACCGCCGGGTCGTTGAGCTCTGCGTAGTTGCTGTTTCCGGCGGCGAGGATCTTGCGACCGTCGACGATGGAGCTCAGCATCGCGTACGGCGTCGGCCAGTCCGGGCCCCAGGCGGCCATCGCCAGCCCGATGCCGTTCTTGTGGACGTTCGCCGGGATGCCGATCGTCGAGGAGAAGTACTGCGACGGGGCGCTCTTGTTGATCGCCACCTTGACGCCGATCTTCGCCAGCGACGCCTGGACCGCCTCGGCCTGCGCGACCTCCTTGCCGTTGCTGCGGCTGGCCAGCGTGGTGGAGAAGCCGTTCGGCTGACCGCAGGCGGTGAGCTCCTGCTTGGCCTTGGCGACGTCGCCCTTGCTGCCCGCGGTCGGGAACAGGTCGAAGGACTTGTAGTACTTCAGCGGCGGGGTGAGCATCGTCGAGGCGACCGCCCCGCCGCCGACCGGGCCGCCGCGGGCGAGTTGCTGGGCGGTCTTGTCGAGGGCGTAGGCGACGGCGTTGCGGCAGTGGACGTTGTCGAACGGCTTGACCTGCGTCATGACGGACAGGTAACGGATGAAGCCGGTGACGTCGTTGGTGGTCCGGTCCTTGCGCAGCGACGGATCGCCCAGGATCTTGTTCTGCGCGCTGATCTGCACGCCGGTCTGCCCGACGTAGAAGTCGGCGCTGTTGGCCAGCAGCCGGTTGTCGACGTCGTCGAGGTCGAGGCCCATCGTGACCTCGATGCGGTCCGGCAGCGCCTTGTTCACCGTGTCCGTCTTCGGGTCCCAGTTCGGGTTGCGGACGAAGGTGATGATCTTGTTCGGGGTGTACTTCTCGATCTGGTACGGGCCGGAGGAGACCGGCTTGAAGGTGTAGTTGGCGCCGGTGTCCCTGGCCTTCGGCACCGGGGTGACGCCCGGCAGCGCCATGACGAAGTTCCAGTCCGCGAACGGCTTGTTCAGGTGGAAGGTGATCGTCTTGTCGTTCGGGGTCGCGACCGACTTCAGGCCCAGCTTGTTCGGGTCGGTGTCCTTGTAGGGGCCCGGGTAGGGGGCGGCGGGGTCGTCGAGGTAGTCGATGAGGTAGGTCGGGCCGCCGTTGATGACGTCGGTGGCGAACACCCGCTCGACGGCGTACTTGATGTCCTTCGACGTGATCGGCGTGCCGTCGGAGAACCTGATCCCGTCCTTGAGCGTGTACGTCCAGGTCTTCAGGTCGGTCGACGTCGGCACCGCGGTCGCCAGGTCACCGGTGAGCTTGGGCGTGCCCGGCTGCGGCACGTAGGTGACGAGCTGGCGGGAGATCCAGCGCTGCTGGTCCCAGCAGTTCGCGTAGTACGTGCGGGCGGGGTCCCAGTAGTCGCAGTCGGAGTCGTTCAGAGCGCGCAGCGTCCCACCCTTCTTGTCGGAGGTGTGCAGGACCGCGTCGCTCGCCCCCGACGACGCACCGCTCCCCGACGACGCACCGCTCCCGGACGACGCACCGCTCCCGGACGACGAACCGCTCCCGGACGACGAACCGCCCTCCGACGACGAGGTCGCGCCGCCACCGGTCGCGCGGCCGCTGGACCCGCCGCCCCCGCTGCTGCCGCCACACGCGGCCAGCACCAGCCCGGTGGCGGCGACGAGCGCCCCCATCCGGATGAGATTTGCACGCCGTTTCACTGAATCTCCCTCACACGTGTGCCGGCCCCGCCGCGTTGCGGGCGTGGTCGGCCCGGATGTCCCGCGGGATGACCGGCGCGGGAAGCCGGAGGGCAGCGCCGCGGGGGCGCCGCGGGTGGAACGCGGTCACCGACCGCCGCGCGGGTCGAAGGCGTCGCGCAGGCCGTCGCCGAGCAGGTTGAACGTGAGCACCGTCGCGAAGATCGCCAGCCCCGGGGCCAGCATGAAGATCGGCTCGATGCTGTACCAGCCGTGCGAGGCGACGGCCAGGGAATCACCCCAGGAGGCGGTCGGCGGCCGGACCCCGACCCCGAGATAGGACAGCGCCGCCTCGTTGAGAATGTTCGTGGGAATGAGCAGCGTCGCATACACGAGGACCGGCGCGGCGACGTTCGGCAGCAGCTCCCGGAACATCACCGTGAACGTCCCCGCGCCGAGCGAGCGGGACGCCTCGATGAACTCCCTTTCCCGCAGCGACAGCACCTGCCCGCGGACGATGCGCCCGATGTACGGCCAGGCGAATATCCCGATGACGAAGACCAGTACCCCGATCCGCAGCCCCGAACCCGACAGACCGAACGCCTTGTTCGGAATCACCGCCACGATCGCGATCGCGAACAGCACCGACGGCACGGACAGCAGCAGATCCATCAGTCGGGCGATGATCGTGTCCCACAGCCCGCCGAGATACCCCGCGAGCATCCCGAGAACCGTGCCGATGATCACCGCTGTCGCGGTCGCCAGCAGCGCGACCAGCAGTGACACCCGCGCGCCGTAGACGGTCCGGCTGAAGATGTCCCGACCGTTGACCGGCTCCACCCCGAGCAGGTAATCCCAGCTCATCCCGCCGAAACGCCCCCGCGGCGCGGCGGTGTTCGGATCAAGAAGGTCGTAGTGCGGCTCGTTCGGCGGATGCCCCAGCAGCGAGACGACGACCGGTGCGAATATAGCGATCAGTGCGAGGAGGATCAGGAAGACTCCGCTGATCACCGCGGGTTTGTCGCGCCTCAGCCTGATCCAGCCGGATCGCCACAGCGAGCGACCCTCCGTCGAAACGACGGGCGGGGCGGCAACGGATTCGACCATCATCTCGCCCGGCGGAGCCGTCATCGTCCCACCACCACCCATCCTGGCCGCGAATTCGTCTGCCCGATGCGGTCGCGGGAACGCTAGCCAGCCGCAGTGGTGATGAATAGCCGTGGACGGTAGTTGACCCGGAAACTTTTCGTCTTCGCTACATGGCGCGCGCCGTCGACATCATCAGATTCGCCCCGGACATGTTTCGAAGACATCGATGTAACCGCGGCGTGTCGATCACCCCCATGGACCCGGTGCCACATCCACTCGTATCGGTCGCAAAGGGTCAGATCGGGCGGCCTCCGTCGCGCCGCGGGTCACCTCCGCGTGTCATCCCCGCCCCGCCACCGGGGGTAGGAGGCCGTGCTGACCCAGCCGCCGTGGGCGAGGCGGTGGGGTTCGGTGACGGTGGCGGTGCCGGTGGTGGTTCGCAGGATCCGCACGGTGCCGTCGTCGCAGCCGGTGGAGAGGGTGGTGCCGTCGGCGGCGCCGGCCCTACACTCGCGATCCGTGCCGCTGGCCGAGCTCGACCGAGGGTGCGCGTCCCACCGGCCATGTTGCACGCGGCCCTGAACCGGCTCGGGTGGCCGTCGCGACGCGGCGGCGGACACGACGGAGGAGACCTGGCACGACGGAGGAGACCTGGACGGAGGAGACCTGATGGACCTCGGCAGCTTCCTCGACCATGACGGCCGACCCGCGGTGCAGTTCGAACGCGACTATGCGCAGCCGCCGCAGCGGGTCTGGCGGGCGGTGAGCGACCCGGACGAGCTCGCCCACTGGTTCCCCTCGCGGGTCACGATCGAACCGCGGGCCGGTGGCCTCGTCGCCTTCTCCGGTGACCCCCATCTCGCGGACACGTCCGGGCGGGTGCTGGTCTTCGAGCCGCCGCGCCGGCTGGCGTTCACCTGGGGCGGCGACGAGCTGCACCTGACGCTGGGACCATCCGGCGAGGCGGGAACCCGGCTCGTGCTCGTCAACGTGCTCGACGACCGGTCCGCCGCGGCCCGCAACGCCGCGGGTTGGGCGGTCTGCCTCGACGAGCTCGACCGGACCGTCGCGGGACGGCCCGGCGACGGCCCACAGGGACCCGCCGCCGCCGCGGCCTGGCGGCCGTCGTACGAGGCCCACCTGGCGGCCGGCCTGCCCGGCGGCGCCCTGGTGCCCGCCGCTCCCTGACCCCGTTCCCTGCCCGCCGTTCCCTGCCCGCCGTTCCCTGCCCGCCGCTCCCCGACCGCGTTGCCCGGGCCCGCGTCGCAACGGGGCTGGGCCCGACCCGTGCCCGCTCAGGCAGCGGTTGGGGTCAGCGGCTCGCCTGCTCGCCTGCCCGGCTGCGTGCGCCGGCGCGGCCGGCCTTCTCCGCTCGGGCGCCTGCCCGCGAACGGGTGCGGATGTGCCTGCGGGTGCGGGCGTGGGCACCTCGGCGAGCCGCCGTTGTCGCGTCGGCGGCCGGCGCGCGTTCGAGCTGCGGGGTCGCCTCCGGCTTGCCCGCGGTGGGGGTGCCGTGGGACCCGCCCAGAGCGGGGATGCCCTGGGACACGCCCGGGGTGGGGGAGCCCTGGCTCTCGACCAGGCCGTCGGGGACGTGGCGGGTCGGGCGGGGTCCGATCGGCAGCGGGTGATCCGGGCGCAGGCTTGCGACGATCCGCCAGACGGCCCGGTAGCCGTGGGTCACATGGAGGTGGTAGTCGAGGTCGCCGGTGCTGAGGAAGCGTTCGGCGCAGGCGAGGTCGGAGCGCGGGCAGGGGTAGACGGTCACGGGGGACCTCCCACGGGCGGATCGCGGTCGCCGCCGCGGATCACGCTCCCCGCCGCGGATCACGCTGCGGGCGATCACCGTGGGGCCATCTCGGTCGGGAACGCGGCGACGCAATGCTGCTGGTCGGCTACGACAATGTTTCACGGTACGGTCCGCGGTCGGCATGCGCATCCCGGGCGGGGCAGACTGGAGGCATGCCTAGCGCGCCGTCCTCGTCCCCCGACCCGACCGGTGGCATCCGGCTGCCAGTGACCGCACCGGACGCCGAGGGTGAGGTGGTCGAGCTCTGTCGGGACCTGCTTCGCTTCGAGTCGGTCAACCGCGGCAACGGTGACGGCCACGAGCGGCCGATCGCCGAGTACGTCGCCGCGAAGCTCGCCGAGGTGGGGATCGAACCGACCATCCTGGAGTCGGAGCCGGGGCGCACCAGCGTCGTGGCCCGCATCGAGGGCACCGACCCGTCCCGCGCGCCGCTGCTCATCCACGGCCACCTCGACGTGGTGCCCGCCGACGCCAGCCAGTGGCGGGTGTCGCCGTTCTCCGGCGAGGAGGTCGACGGCTGCCTGTGGGGGCGTGGCGCCGTCGACATGAAGGACATGGACGCGATGACCCTCGCGGTCGTGCGCGACCTCGCCCGCTCCGGCCGCCGTCCGCCGCGCGACCTCGTCGTCGCCTTCCTGGCCGACGAGGAGGCCGGCGGCGTGCTCGGCGCCCGCTGGCTCGTCGAGCACCATCCCGAGCTGTTCGCCGACTGCTCCGAGGCCATCGGCGAGGTCGGCGGCTTCTCCTACACCGTCTCCGACGACCTGCGGCTCTACCTCATCGAGACGGCCGAGAAGGGCCTGGCCTGGATGAAGCTGACCGCGTCCGGCCGGGCCGGGCACGGGTCGATGATCAGCGACGACAACGCGGTCACCGCGCTGTGCGAGGCGGTGGCGCGCCTGGGGCGCCACGAGTTCCCGCTCGTGCTCACCCCGACGGTGCGGGTGTTCCTCAACGAGCTGGGGGAGGCGCTCGGCGTCGAGTTCGACCTCGACGACCTGCAGACCACGGTCAGCAAGCTCGGCCCGGTCGCCCGGATGATCGGCGCGACGCTGCGCAACACCGTCAACCCCACCCAGTTGCAGGCCGGCGAGAAGGTCAACGTCATCCCGGGCGAGGCCACCGCCTACGTCGACGGCCGCTACCTGCCGGGCCAGGAGGAGGAGTTCATCCGCCAGCTCGACGAGATCCTCGGACCGGACATCCGCCGCGAGTGGGTCGTCCACGACGGGGCCGTCGAGACCGGTTTCGACGGGGCGCTGGTGGAGGCGATGGGCGCCTCGCTGCGTGCGGAGGACCCGATCGCCCGGCCGGTCCCCTACATGCTCTCCGGCGGGACGGACGCCAAGTCCTTCTCCCGCCTGGGGATCCGCTGCTTCGGGTTCTCCCCCCTGCTCCTGCCCGCGGACCTGGACTTCTCCGGGATGTTCCACGGCGTGGACGAGCGGGTCCCGGTCGAGTCCCTGCGCTTCGGCGTTCGCGTCCTGGACCGTTTCCTGCGCGCCTGCTGACTCCGCGTCCAAGCCCGGCCCGTCCAAGCCCGGCCCGTCCAAGCCCGGCCCGTCCAGCCCGGCCCGTCCAGCCCGGCCCGGCCCGTGGAGGGGCCGCCGACCGACCGTTCTGGACGGGCCAGCGGCGAAGGTGTCGTCCCCGTCCTTCAGCCGGCGTCGGGAACGAAACGGGGAACGGCGTAGGTGTCGGTGATCGGGTCGAAGCGGATCCGGACCCGGTCGCCGATCTGGACGGTCTCGGGGTCGCAGTCGACGATGTTGGCGATGATGCGGCAGCCGGCCCCCTGCGTCCCGTCCAGCTCGACGACGCCGGAGACGTAGGGCACGACGTCGGCTAGCTGCGGGGCGAGCGGGTGGCGGACCACGGTGAAGGTGTAGATCGTGCCGGTTCCCGGCAGGTCGGTGTAGGTGAACGCGTCGCCCTGACAGGTGAAGCAGAACGGTTCGGCGGGGAAGACGAATGTGCCGCAGGCGTCGCACCGGGCGATGCTCAGGCGGCCGGCCAGGGCCGCGTCCCAGAACGGCTGGGTGCGCTCGTCGGCCATCGGGTCGGTCAGGCGCGCGGGGAACACGCCCCGTTGGAGCTGGGTCATCGTTACCTCCGCAGAAGGGTGCCGCTGACGGGCAGGCCGGCCGGGCCGCCGGTGACGAGGGCGATCTCGGCGCCCTCGACCTGGTTCACGGCGACGCCGCGCAGCTGTTCCACGGCCTCGCGCACGTGCGTCATCCCGATGATGTAGGCCTCGGACAGGTGGCCACCGTGGGTGTTCACCGGGATGGTGCCGCCGTCGAACCGGATGTTGCCCTCGGCGACGAACGGGCCGCCCTCGCCGATCCCGCAGAATCCGTAGTCCTCGAGCTGCATGATGACCAGCGGCGAGAAGTGGTCGTAGAGCAGGGCGACGTCGACGTCCTGGGGTCCCACCCCGGCCATGTCGTACATCCGCCTGGCGACGGTGCGATGGCCGCTGGAGGCGAAGTACTCGTCCGGCATCTGGAAGTAGCTGAAGATGGCGCTGCCCCACCGGCCGGCGCCGCCGTTCGCCGAACCCATGATGTAGACCGGCGGCTGACGCAGGTCCTGGGCGCGCCGCGCCGAGGTGATGACCGCGGCGACCGCGCCGTCGGTCTCCATGGTGTAGTCGAACAGGCAGAGCGGGTCGGAGATCATCCGGGTGTTGAAGTAGTCGTCGAGGGTCAGCGGATCGCGGCGGATCGCCGTCGGCCGCTTGATGGCGTTCTCGCGCTGCGAGATCGCCACCTCGGCGAGGTGCTCGCGCTTCGTGCCGTACAGCCTCATGTGCCGCTGGGTGAGCAGCGCGAAGCTGTTCCCAGGGGAGATCAGGCCGCTGCCGGCGGCCAGGACGGCCCCCGGCGAGATCCGGCCGGCCCCGTACGGGCTGCCCCCGCCCCCGCCGCCGCCCCCGCCGCCGCCCTCGACCTGGGTGCCGCCGAGGCGACGGGCCGCCTGCTGCAGCGTCATCACGGTGACGCACACCTCGGCCTGGCCGGAGACGATCGCCGCGGCCGCCAGGCCCAGCGACCCGGCCATCCCGCCGCCGCCGGAGGTCAGCGTCGCGGCGAACCGCACCTCCGGCACGCCGAGGATCGAGCCGACCGTCGCCGGGTCGATCGAACTGGAGTAGATCGTGAAGCCGTCCAGGTCGTTGACGGTCAGCCCGGCGTCCGCCAACGCCGCCAGGATGGCCTTGCAGGCCATCTCGGTCTCGGTCTGCGGCAGCGACTGTCCCCGCCTGTAGTATGGCGTGTAGCCGATACCCGCGATCGCGGTCTGGTCCTTCATGGTCGGATGTACGGGTCGTTGTGGGTCATTGCTCTCCTGCCCTCCGGAAACGCGGGTGGCCGTCGCGACCGGCGAGGTCGCCCGCGGCCGCCCGGGCACGACGTCCGAGGCGGACGTCAGCCGATCACCTTGCTGTCGCGCAGCCTGGCCAGCTCGCCGTCGCCGAGGCCGAGGAGCTCACGCAGGACCGGTTCGGTGTGGGCGCCGGTCAGGCAGCCGCCCCGGGCCTGGGTCGCCGAGCGGGAGAAGCGGACCGGCGGGCCGATCCGCAGGTGCTCGTCGAACACCGGGCTGTCGGCCAGCGCGCCGTACTCCGCGCCGAGGGTCTCGTCGGTGAGCAGGAGCTGCTCGGGCTCGACCTCGGCGACCTCGACGGCGCCGACGTCGGCGCCCGTCAGCAGCCGTTCCCATTCGGCGGCGGGGCGGGTCGCGAGGATCGTCGCCAGCAGCGCGGCGAGCTCGGCGCCGCGTTCGGCGCGCCCGGCGGCGGTGGCATAGCCGTCGTCACCGAGCGCCGCGACGGCGTCTGCCGCGACGGCGTCTGCCGCGACTGCGTCTGCCGTGTCCGCGCCTGCCGTGTCCGCGCCTGCCGTGTCGGTGAGCGCGGCGGCCAGCTCCCGCCACTCCCGGTCGCTCGGCGCGGCGAGGAACAGCAGGCCGCGCGCGGTCGGGTACATCCGGTACAGCGCGTGGAACCCGTAGCCGTCCGGGTCGACGGTCGGGGACGCGGGCCGGCCGGGGTAGTCGACGACCCGGTCGAGCAGGGCGTGCGTGCCGGTGCCGAGCATGGTGACGGTCAGCGGGGGAAGCAGGCGGCCGCGGCGCCGAGCGAGCGCGCCGAGCAGCATCGTCGACGCGACGCCCAGCGCGGCGATTCCGTCGGCCTGCAGGTTGAGCACCGCGGACGCGGCGAACAGCCGGTTGGCGGCGAGCTTGACATCGCGCATCGTGCCGGTGGCGCTGGCGGCATCCGGCGCCTCCGCGAGGGCGAGGCCGATCGCCGCTCCGATCGACGGGGCGTACGCCGGACGATGGCCGAACGGGCCGTCGGTGCCGTAGCCGGGGGCGTTGACGTAGACCAGGTCCGGGTTGATCTCGCGCAACGTCTTCGCGTCGATCCCGGTCCGTTCGGCCGCGCCGGCGCGGAAGCCCTGCAGCACGATGTCGGCGTGCCGCACCAGCCGGTGGACGAGGCGCCGGCCCTCGTCGGTGCCGAGGTCGAGGGCGACGCTCTCCTTGCCCTGCACGACGCGGGCGCCGCCGGCCTCCGGGAACGGCAGGATCCGGCGGATCTCGTCGCCCTCCAGGGACTCGACCTTGATGACGCGTGCCCCGAGGTCGGCGAGCATCGTCGCCCCGAACGGCGCCGCGAACATGACGCCGAACTCCAGCACCGTCAGGCCGGCCAGCGGAAGCCCCGACGACGGCGGATCGGGCTCGGCCGTACCGGCCTGGCCCGCAGCGACGGCGGCCGGATCCCTGGTGCCGGCCGCGTGGGTGGCGCGCAGGACGGGTCCGTGCTCGTCGAGGCGGGGCGCGGGACGCGGCGGCGAGAGCGGCCCGCCGTCGACGTGGACGAGGGACGAGGGACGGCGCACGGGACCGCGCTCGGGGTCCTCGACGACGACGTCGCGGCCGTCGTGGCGGATCTGCGGGTGATCGAGGGCGCCGACGCCGGCGCGGAAGATCTCGGCGTTGATGTCGGGGTTGGTGTCGAAGACGTGGCGCCACTGGGCGAGGGTGCGCGACGCGACCTTGCCCAGCATGTACTCCCACAGCTCGGTGCGCAGTTCCTGCGTCTCCAGGAACGGGAAGCCCTTCCACTTCGGGTCGGCGAGCATTTCGATCATGTCGAACTCCTGCAGCATCGCGCCGAACAGCCGCGGCTGGACCTGGGCGAACTGCAGCCAGTGGCCGTCCTTCGTCGGGCCGACGAGCAGCGGGTAGATCAGGCCACCCACCGGCTCGCCGGCCGCGGTGGTCGCCGCGACCGAGGTGAACGCGTCCGGCCAGCGCAGCGCGACGAGCCGCTGGAACCAGGCCCACGTGTCGAGCATCAGCACGCCGCGCACCAGGTCGGCCTCGACGTGCTGGCCCCGCCCACTGGACTCGCGTTCGACGAGCGCGCCGAGCAGTCCCTGCAGCGCGCTGTGCGCCGCGCCCCAGCTCGCGAACGGGACGGAGACGAACGCCGGGCCGCGGCGGGTGACCATCGCCCGCTTGGCGTGGAACAGACCCAGCTTCGCCATCACCATGCCCTCGTAGCCCTTGAGGTCGGCCCATGGTCCGGTCGAGCCCCAGCCGCTGATCGCCACGCTGACCAGCCGCGGGTTGAGCGCGACGAGCCGGGAGGCGGTGAGGCCGAGCCGCTCGGCGGTGCGCGGGCGCATGGTCGTGACCAGCACGTCGGCCCGGGCGATCAGCCCGTCGAGCAGGGCCCGGTCGGCGGGGTCGTGGTGGTCGAGCACGGCGCTGCGCTTGCCCCCGGCGACCGCCGGCCAGGCCGCCTCCGCCCGCAGCGGGCTCCCGCCGGGCGGTTCCACCAGGACGACGTCGGCGCCGGCCTCGGCCAGGAACTGGGTGGCGAACGCGCCCGCCATCGTCGTCGACAGGTCCACGACCGACAGTCCGGCTAACGGACCGTCTCCCGTGGCCTGGTCGTGTGGGGTGGAGCTCATGCGGGCTGGCCTCCAGGGGAGTTCGGCGCGCCGGCCGCCCGGACGGTTCGCCTGACGGCGGCGGGACGAGGGGTTGCGGGGACGAGCAGTTACGGGCCGATGGGCGTGGCAGCCCCGGCGACGGGCGTCACACGCCGAGCAGGTCGGCGAGGGCGCCACGGTGGGTGGCCGGGTCGCCGAACATGACCCGGTCGGCGGCCGCCCGCCTGAGGTAGAGGTGCGCGGGGTGCTCCCAGGTGTAGCCGATGCCGCCGTGGATCAGGATGTTCTCCTCGGCGCAGGTGTAGAACGCCGTCGAGCAGTAGGCCCCCGCCACCCGGGCCGCCACCGGGAGGCCCGCCGCGCCGTCGGCCGCTGCCCACAGCGCGTGGTAGGCGGCCGAGCGGGCCGACTCGACCCGCAGCAGCAGGTCGGCGCACCGGTGCTTGATCGCCTGGAAGGAGCCGATCGGCCGGCCGAACTGGACCCGCAGCTTGGCGTACTCCACGGCCATGTCGAGCACCCGCTGCGCGCCGCCGACCTGCTCGGCGGCGAGCTGTGTCGCGGCGACGTCGCGCACCCGGACCTGCACGGCCGCGCCGGTTCCCGCGGCGCCGACCAGCCGGGCCGGCGCCGCGTCGAAGGCCACCCTCGCCTGCCGGCGGGTGGCGTCCAACGTCGCGGTGGCCGTCCGGGTGAGGCCGGCGGCGTCCGCCTCGACAGCGAACAGGCTCGGCCCGCCCGGCGCCGCCGCGACCACCAACACGACGTCGGCGTTCGCGCCGTCGACGACGTGGCCGACCGTGCCGGTCACCCGCCAGCCGCCGTCCGCCGGCGAGGCGGTCGCCTCGAGCGGCGCACCGGTGCGGCGCTCCTCGGTGGCGAAGGTCGCGCGCAGCGATCCGTCGGCGATGCCGGGCAGGTACGCCTTGTCCGCGGCCTCGTCGCCGGCCGTGAGCAGCGCCTCGGTGGCGAGCACGACGGTCGACAGGTAGGGCGCGCACAGCAGCGCCGCGCCCGCCTCCTCCATCACGACTCCGACCTCGACCGGCCCGAAGCCGGCGCCGCCGTACTGCTCGGGGATCGCGAGCCCGGTCAGCCCGAGTTCGGCGAGCCGACGCCAGACGGCCGGATCGAAGCCGTCCGGGGTCTGCATCAGCCGACGGACCTCGGCCTCGGGCGAGGTCTCCGCGAGCAGGTCCCGGACCATGGACCGCAGCCCGTCCTGCTCCTCGGTGAAGACGAACTCCATCAGGGCGCCTCCGTCCACCGGTCGGCCCGCCCGTCAGGACGACCGCTCGGAAAGCGAGTAAACCATAATCTCTTTTTGCGACCTAGCCCCCGATCGCCCGGTCGTGCCCCCGGCGGACGCGTGGCCAGGGCCGGCCCGAAAAGGGACCAATCTCTGCGCTGATAATCTGGGCTCAGGAGCCCAGCGACGTGCCCGAGCCACCGCGGCGGGCCCTGCGATGTTCAAGGAGTGCCGATGACCCCGCCCGAGGCCGTTGCCGCCGCTGCCGCGGCCGGGGTGGAGCCGGTACGGATCCCGCGCCGGGTCGAACGCAGCGCGCGGACCTCCGAGGTCGTGGCCGCCTCGATCCGGTCGCAGATCGCCCGCGGCGAGCTCAAGGCGGGAGACCGGTTCCCGCCGGAGGACGAGCTGATGGAGGTCTTCGGCATCGCCCGCACCACCCTGCGGGAGGCGCTGCGGATCCTGGAGGCCGAGGGCCTCGTCACCGTGCTGCGCGGGCGCCGCGGCGGGCCGCGGGTCACCACCCCGACCGTGGAGCACATGACCAGGATGTTCGCCCTGCTGCTCCAGATCGAGGGCGTGGCGCTGACCGACGTCCACGACGCACTCGCCGTGGTCGAGCCGCCGCTGGCGGGCCGGCTGGCCGCGAGCCACACCCCCGAGGCGCTCGCCGAGCTCACCGCGGCGATCGACGCGGCCGCGGCCGCGGCCGGCGTCGAGGACGACGGGACGGCGTTCGGCGAGGCCGCGGCCGCCGTGCACCACACGCTGCTGCGCAACGCCGGCAACACGTCCCTGTCGATTCTCGGCCAGCTCCTGCACGAGGTGATCGCGCAGTACTACCGCCGCTCCGGCCAGCACGCCACCGCCGCCGAGCGCCGTCGGGCGATCAGGTCGTACCGGAAGTTCCTCGGCCTGGTCGCCGACGGCGACGCCGCCGCCGCCGAGGAGCACTGGAACCTGCTCATGCACTACCCCGACCGCCGCAACAAGCAGCGCGTCGACCTGTACTCCTGAGCCCGGCGCCGCGTCGGCGCACCGCTGCGCGCGCGACCCGGTCGCCCGCCTACCTGGGGGCGAAGCGCTGGCCGGCGTCGAGGCGGATGGTGCCGCCACATCCCGGCGAGGCCGGCCTTGGCCGCCGTGTAGGCGACCTGGCCGATCTGGCCCTCGAACGCCGCGATCGACGCGGTGTTGACGATGACGCCGCGCTCGTCCTCCTCCGGCTCGTTGTCCTTCATCGCCCACGCCTGCAACCGGTTGAGGTTGAACGTGGCGATCAGGTTCAGCTCGACGACGCGGCGTCCGAGCGGCTACTCTAGCCCTTTAATAGACTAAACAGAAGCCGGATTTAGCCCGCGGGTCGGCCGGCGGAAGTCCAGCGGCGAGTGTCCGTCTCGACAGAGGGAGAACCACGTGACGGCGCAGCACATGACGCAACGGGGGGCGGTGGAGGCCGCCGACGCGAGCGACCCGCGCACGCGGGTGCGCGAGTGGTTACGGGCGAACTGGGACACCTCGCTGACGCTCGCCGCGTGGTGGCGGCGGCTCGCCGACGCCGGGTACGCCTACCCTTCCTGGCCGGCCGGCCTTGGTGGCCTCGGGATGGCACCGGACGATGCCCGGGCCGTGCTGGCCGAGCTGGCCGCGGCGGGGGTGATCGGGGCTCCGGTCGGGGTCGGCCAGGGGCTGGGCGCCGGCACGCTGCTGGCGCACGGCACGCCCGAGCAGCGGGAGCGCTTTCTGCCCGGCCTGGCGACCGGAGAGGAGGCGTGGGTCCAGCTCTTCAGTGAACCCGGCTCCGGCTCGGACCTCGCCAGCCTGTCGACCCGGGCGGTGCTCGACGGCGACGAGTGGGTGGTCAACGGTCAGAAGGTCTGGTCGTCCGGGGCGCTGAGCGCCGACCGCGGCATGCTGCTCGCCCGCACCAACGTCGACGTCCCCAAGCACGACGGGATCACCTTTCTGATCATCGATCTGGACCAGCCGGGGGTCGAGGTCCGGCCGCTGCGGCAGATGAGCGGCGACGCGCACTTCTGCGAGGTCTTCCTCACCGACGCCCGGGTGCCCGCCGACCGGGTGGTCGGCGCGGTCGACGACGGCTGGCGGGTCGCCCGCACGACGCTGATGCTGGAACGCTCGGGCCTCGGCGGGGAGGGCCTCGCCGGCCTGCGGCTGGTCGAGGGCGGCCGCCGGTCCGGCAACCTCGACCGGGTGGTCGCCGACGTCCTGGCGGCCCCGGCACCGAACCAGCGCGCGGGCTTCTTCCTGCCCCCCGAGGCGATGATCGCGCTGGCGCGGGAGCGCGGCCGCGGCGCCGACCCGGTGATCCGCCAGGCGCTCGCCGACTACTACGTCGAGGCCGAGGTGATCCGGCTGAACGCGCAGCGGGTCAAGGCGGCCACCCAGGCCGGCCGGCTTCCCGGCGCCGCCGGGTCGACGCTGAAGCTGGCGATCAGCCTGCACGGCCGTCGCTACCGCGACCTGATGCTCTCGCTCGTCGGTCCGGACGCGACCCTGGTCGACGCCGACGCCCCGGACGACGGCCGGCTGCACGCCACCTACTACTGGAGCTTCGCCGGCGCGATCGGCGGCGGCACCGACGAGATCCAGCGCAACGTGATCTCCGAGCAGGTCCTCGGCCTGCCGAAGGAGGCCGACGCCAGCCGGAACGTGCCCTACCGCGAGCTCAGGGTCGGCACCCAACGCCGCTGAGCGTGCGCAGATGCACGATGACTTTCAACCCATAGACGGCCGCTCGGTTGGCGCGGCCCGACTCGCGGTTCGCCGGTGCCCGGCCCGCGGCGTCGGCGGCGAGCCACCCTCTGGCGGCGGACGGAGGCAGGGAGATGGCGGACGGCGTGGACGGCGCGCAGAAGGTCGACGGCGCGCAGAAGGTCGACGGCGCGCAGAAGGCCGACGGCGCGCAGAAGGTCGACAGCGCGGACGGCGCGGCGGGCGCGGAGCGGTTCGGGGTGCTCACCGACGCGGCGATCGCGCGGTCCCGCCGGCGCGTCGGCGTGCTGCGTCCCGGCGCGGGGCGGCCGCACAACCACGAGGTGACCTGGGACGGCTCCCGGCACTTCGCCTACGGCTACGGCGACGACAACCCGCTGTACTGCGACCCGGAGTATGCCAAGGGCACCCGCTGGGGCACGCTGATCGCCCCGCCGACCTTCCTGTACACGATGGGCGAGAACATCGTCCGCAAGGCCGACCCGGAGACGAAGGCGCTGCTCAAGGGCGACCCGTTCGCCGGCCTCGGGTCCTACCAGGCGGTGATGGAGTTCGAGTGGTGGCGCCCGTTCGCCCTCGGCGACCGGGCCCGGACCATTCACTCCCAGGTCGGCGTCACCGCGAAGCGCAGCTCGTTCGGCGGCCGCACCGCCCACGTCACGAACGAGACGATCTACAGCAACGACCGCGGCGAGCTCGCCTGCCTGCAGCGCGGCACGTGGGTGAACGCGGAGCGGCACACCTCGCGGGAGCGCGGGAAGGAGCGCGAGCTGCCCGAGCCGTACACCCCCGAGCAGCTCGCCGAGATCGACGCGGCGTACGCGGCGGAGACACGGCGCGGCGGCACCCCGCGGTTCTTCGAGGACGTCGAGATCGGCGCGGAGCTGCCGACGAAGGTGAAGGGCCCGCTGACCACGACCGACGTGGTCGTCTGGCACCTGGGCTGGGGCATGCAGCTCACCCCGCCCGGCACCTTCCGGCTCGCCTACCAGGTGCGCCGCAAGGCCCCGGGGCTGTACCCGCCGAACGCGCTGAACATCCCGGACACCGTGCAGCGGCTGCACTGGGAGCCGGCGCGGGCGCAGGAGCTGGGGTTGCCGACGTCCTACGACTACGGCGGCATGCGCGAGACGTGGCTGTGCCACCTGCTGACCGACTGGGTCGGCGACGACGGCTGGCTGTGGAAGCTCTCCGCGCAGCACCGCCGGTTCAACTTCGTCGGCGACACGACGTGGGTCGGGGGCAGGGTCGTCGACAAGCGGCAGGTCGACGGCCGCAACGAGGTCCACATCGAGCTCGGCTGCACCAACCAGCGCGGCGTCGTGACCTCCCCGGCGACCGCCGTCGTCCTGCTCCCGACCCGCGACGAGCCGGTCGTCGCCCTGCCCACCCCGCCCCGCGGCACCCTCGAGGCGATGATCGAGTACGAGATCGAGCGCATCCGCCAGGAGGAGTCGGCGGCCGAGCGGGCGGAGCAGCGGTCATGACGACCAGCCTGCGCATCGGCGTCATGTCCGGCGGTTACAACGGCCGCAAGCTCACCGAGCACGCACGGCTCATCGAGTCGCTCGGCTACGACTCGTTCTGGACGGGCGAGGCCTACGGCGGCGACGCGGTCACCGCGTTGACCTGGGTCGCGGCACACACGGAGCGCCTGCGCATCGGCTCGTCGATCATGCAGCTCGACGCGCGCACGCCGTCGAACACGGCGATGACCGCCTGGGCCCTGGACCACCTCAGCCGGGGCCGGTTCAGCCTGGGCCTGGGGGTGTCCGGCCCGCAGGTGGTCGAGGGCTGGCACGGCCGGCCGTTCCGCTTCCCGCTGGCGCGTACCCGGGAGTACGTGACGGTCATCCGCAAGCTGCTGGAGGAGCAGGGGAAGATCGAGTTCCACGGTGACCATCTGAGCATCCCCTACGACGGCCCGGACGCCACCGGCCTCGGCAAGGCGCTGCGCCCCGGGTTCCCGAAGACGAAGCTGCCGATCTACCTCGCCGCCATGGGCCCGAAGAACATCGCGATGGCGACGGAGATCGCGGACGGCCTGCTCCCGCTGATGTGGAGCCCGCACCGCCTCAAGGAGATCTACGGCGACCTGATCACCGCCGCGGCCGCCCGCAACACCGCCGCCGGAGCCGATTCCGGCGCCGGAACCGGAACCGGAACCGACGCAGCCGCGGTGCCGTTCGACATCCGCCCGGCGGTCCCGGTCGCCGTCGGCGACGACGTCGCGGCCTGCCGCGACCAGGTCCGCCCGAACCTCGCCTTCTACCTCGGCGGCATGGGCGCGCGTAGCGAGAACTTCTACGCCAACCTGATCCGGCGCTACGGCTACGAGCAGGACGCCGACACGATCCAGGACCTCTATCTCGCCGGCCGCCGCGACGAGGCGGCCGCCGCGATCCCCGACGCCCTCGTCGACGAGCTGACCCTCGTCGGGCCGCCGGCCGCCATCGCCGACCAGCTCGCCGCGTGGGCGAGTTCCGGCGTCACCGGCCTGCTCATCCGCTTCGCCGACGACAAGGCGCTGCGCACCGTCGCCGAGGTCGCCTTCTGACGGCCCGGCCGGCGGGGAGCCGCTGACCGCCGGCCGACGACGAGGCGGCGGGCCGGTGGATGTGCCCGAGCGGGCGCCGTGGAGGCGCCCGCTCGGCTGTGGGACTACCGCAGCAGGGGGTCGCGGGGCAGGCCGAGGATGCGCTCGGCGATCTGGTTGCGGGTGATCTCGGAGGTGCCGCCGGCGATCGTCATGCCCCGCCAGGCGAGGGCGGAGGTCCCGGCCGCGGCGCCGAGACCCTCGGCGAACGCCGCCTCGGGGCCGGCGAAGTCGAGGAACAGGGCGGCCACCGTCTGGCCGCGCTCGGCGAGGACCAGCTTGGTGATGTTGCCCTCGGGGCCGGGCTCGCCGCCGACGACGGCCCGCTCCGCGCGACGCAGGTTCAGCAGGCGCAGGGCGTGGCCCTCGGCGACGTGCCGGCCGACCCGCTCCGCCGCCGCGGGGACGCCCGCGCCCCGCTCCCGGTACAGGTCGAAGACGTCGGCGACCTCGAACCCGCCGGAGACCCCGCCGCCGATGCTGACCCGCTCGTTGCCCAGCGTCGCCCGGGCCACCGACCAGCCCCTGTCGGGCGTGCCGACGACGTCGGCGTCGGGGACGAACACGTCGGTGAGGAACACCTCGTTGAACTCCGCCGTGCCGGTGAGCTGACGCAGCGGCCGGACCTCGACGCCGGGGTGCCCGAGGTCGATGATCATCATCGTGACCCCGGCGTGCTTGGGCGCCGCCGGGTCGGTGCGCACCGTGGCGAAGCCGCGCTGGCAGTACTGGGCGCCGCTGGTCCAGACCTTCTGACCGTTGACGAGCCAGCCGCCCTCGACCCGCTCGGCCTTCGTCCGGATGCCGGCGGCGTCGGAGCCCGCGGCCGGCTCGCTGAACAGCTGGCACCAGATCTCCTCCTGGGCCAGCGCGCGGTGCACGTACCGGTCGATCTGCTCGGGCGTCCCGTGCTGGATCAGGGTCAGGATCACCCAGCCGGTGATGCCGTAGGCCGGCCGCCGGACCCCCGCCGCACTGAACTCCTGGTCGATGACGAGCTGTAGCCCGGCGGGTGCCGCCAGGCCCCACGGCTTCGGCCAGTGGGGCTGGACGTACCCGGTGTCGATGAGCCGCTCGCGCTGCTGCGCCGCCGGCAGCGCCGCCACCTGCCGGGCGAACGCCCGCACGTCGGCGCGGGCGGCCTCCGCCTCCGGCGGCAGGTCCAGCGTCGACTCGCGGGCCACGCCGGCCAGGCCCAGCCGGGTCACGTCCGCGGCGGCCGCCCCCGGGCGCAGCACCGCCTGAAGCGTCGTCGCCCGCCGCTGCAGCAGGTGCGCGTCGTGCTCCCAGGTGTAGCCGATGCCGCCGTGCACCTGGATGTTCAGCGACGCGTTCGCCGCGAACGCCTCGATGGCCAGCGCCGCGGCCGTCGCCGCGGCCAGCTCGAACTGCGCCGGCGGCGACCCGTCGCCCGCGGCCCGGGCGGCGTCCCAGACGGCCGCCGTGCCGAGCTCCGCGGCCACCAGCATGTTCGCGAGATGGTGCTTGATCGCCTGGAACATCCCGATCGGCCGGCCGAACTGCTCACGCACCTTCGCGTACGCCGTCGCGACCTCGACCGCCTCCAGCGCCCCGCCGACCGCCTCCGCGGCGAACAGCGTGCGCGCGAGGGCCTCGGCGCGCCGGGCCGCGCCGGCCAGCACGTCGTCGTCGCCGACCGCCACCCCCCGCAGGGTCAGCCGGGCCGACCGGCGGGCCGGGTCGAGCGCGGGGGGCACCTCGACGGTCAGCCCCGCCGCGCCCGCCGGCACCACCACGACGTCGTCGCCGACGACCAGCACGAACAGCGACGCCAACCCGCCGCCGAGCACCACCCCGGAGCCACCCGACAGCACGCCGTCGGCCAGGACGAGGTCGTTGCCCGTGCCGGGGCCGCCGAGAGCGACCGCGGCGACGGTGTCGCCCGCGGCCAGGCCCGGCAGAAGCCTGGCCCGCTGCGCCGGGGTCCCGGCCGCCGCGATCACCGCGGCGGCGACCACGGTCGGGACGGCCGGCCCGGGCGCGCCCGCGCGCCCCAGCTCCTCGACGACGACCACCAGCTCCGCGAGCCCGGCGCCGCCACCGCCGTGCTCCTCGGGCAGGTGCAGGCCGAGCAGGCCCAGGTCGGCGAACTCCTTCCAGAACTCCGGCAGCGGCTCCTGCTCGGCCTCCAGTAACGCGCGGTTCGCGGCGCGAGCCTCGTGCGACGCCAGAAAGGCCCGCGTCGTGCGGGCCAGCTCCCGGTGTTCCTCGCTGATCGCGATCGCCATGCCTGCCTCCTGGCAACTCATCGCTGGTTCCGGCCCCGGCACGGCCGCCGGACGGGCCCGGCCGGCGAGGTGGGTCGCGGCAACCGTTGACGCGGACCACCGACCCTTTAGTAGAGTAAATATAAGCCTCTTTTAGAGCCGGGTGTCAGGTGCTGGAACCCGGGACGGGAAGCGTGGGCCGATGAAGCATCCCTGGGACCGCCCACTGGGCGTGTGGCACATCGCCGAGAACCATCCCGACCAGCCCGCGATCGCCGCGTGCCCCACCGGCGAGGTGCTGTCCTACGCGCAGCTCGCCGGCCGGGCGCACCAGGTGGTGCACGCGGGGCGGGCCGCCGGCCTCACCTACGGCGACGTGGTGGCCGCCGTCCTGCCCAACGGCGTCGACATGATCGTCTGGATGCTGGCGGCCAGCGAGACCGGCTGGCGGCTCACCACGCTCAACCCGATGGCGGCCGCGGCCGAGATCGAGGCGATCGTCGCGCACGCCGGGGCCAGGGCGCTGGTCGTCTCGACCGAGTACGCCGAGCGCGCCGGCCGGGTGGTCTCGGTGCCGCTGCTGGTCAGCGTCGGCGGCGAGCTGCCCGGCTACCGCCGCCAGGAGGACCTCGTCGCCGGCCACCCGACGACGAAGCCCGCCGACCGTCGGGTCGGGACGCCGCTGATCTACACGTCGGGGACGACCGGCAAGCCCAAGGCGATCGCCCGCAACGCGTCGTCGATGCCGGACGTCGACCCGGCGGACCTGGCCGACTCGATGAAGCTGTTCGGCCAGGCGTTCCGGTTCCTCCCGTTGCAGGGCGCCCACCTGATCTCCGCGGGCATGCACCACGGCGGCTGCCAGGGCTTCTTCATGGGCGCGTTGCAGGTCGGCCAGGCGCTGGTGATCATGAGGAGGTTCGACCCGGAGGAGGCGCTCCGGCTGATCGAGAAGTACCGGGTCACCACCGGCTACATGGTGCCCACCCAGTTCGTCCGGCTGCTGCGCCTGCCCGACGACGTCCGGGACCGCTACGACCCGTCCAGCCTCCAGGTGATCGTGCACTCGGCTGCGCCGTGCCCGCCGGAGGTCAAGAAGCAGATGTTCGCCTGGTGGGGCCCGGTCATCTGGGAGACCTACGGCGGGACCGAGGGCGCCGCCACCATCGCCAAGCCGCACCACTGGCTGTCCCGGCCCGGCACCGTCGGTCGGCCCGTGCGCGGCGTGCGGGTCCGCATCCTCGACGCCGACGGCCACGACCTGGGCCCCGGCGAGCGAGGCACCGTCTACATCGACGCCGGCGCCCGGACGTTCGCCTACCGCGACGACCCGGAGCAGACCGAGCAGGTGTACCGCGGCTCCGCGTTCACCATCGGCGACATCGGCCACCTGGACGCCGACGGCTTCCTCTTCCTGTCCGACCGGGCCAAGGACATGATCATCACCGGCGGCACGAACGTCTACCCGGCGGAGGTCGAGGCGGCGCTGCTCGGCCATCCGGCCGTCGCCGACGTCGCGGTCGTCGGCGCCCCCGACGTGGAGTGGGGTGAGCAGGTCCGCGCCGTCGTCCAGCCCGAGCCGGGCGTCCGGGCCGACGATGCGCTGGCCGCCGAGCTCATCGCCTACTGCCGGTCGAGGCTCGCCAGCTACAAGTGCCCGCGGGTCGTCGAGTTCCGCGCGGCGCTGCGCCGCACCGAGACCGGAAAGCTGTCCAAGGCCGCCATCCGGGCGGAGCTGTGGGCAGGCGTCGACCGCAAGGTCTGACGGACGGGCCCCGTCGACACTCGGCGCGGCCCGGAGAGGAGACAGCGATCATGGAGGAGACGGGAACCATGGCCGACGTGACCGAGGGCAAGATCTGGGCGAACTCCGGCGACTCGCACATCATCGAGCCGCCGGACCTCTTCTCGTCCCTGCCGGACGACGTGAAGGAGTTGCTGCCGCGCAGCGTGAAGGACCCCGGCGGCGAGTTCGAGACGATCTACATCGACGGCCAGGAGTTCCGTCGGGAGATGCCGCGGCCGGCGCCGGGCGCGCCGAAGAAGAAGGGTCTCGGGATCAACGCCCGGCCGGTCGACTCCACCGAGGACGACTTCCTGCGCCGCGCCCTGGGCGGCAACGACGCGGCGCACCGCCTGACCGACCTCGACGACGAGGGCATCTGGGCGGAGGTCATCTACCCGTCGCTCGGCATCTGGACGTTCAACATCCGCACGCCGAAGGTCGTCCGCTACGGCGTCCGGGCGCTCAACGAGTTCGCGCTGGACTTCCAGCGCTCCTCGCCGCGGTTCGTCTGCGCGGCGTCGATCCCGCTGCTCGACGTCGACGACGCGGTCGCCGAGATCCGCCGCGCCAGCGCGGACGGGTTCGCCGTCGGCTTCCTGCCGACCCGCCCGCCGCTCGGCCGGCCGCTGTGGAACGACGAGGAGTGGGACCCGCTGTGGGCGGCGTTCGCCGAGACCGGCATGGTCATCGGCTTCCACATCGGCACCGAGCCGCACGACCCGACCGAGCGCACCGGTGTCTACTACCGCGGCCGCGGCGGCGCCGTGCTCAACTACGTCGAGACGACCTACGGCGGCCAGCGCGCCGTCACCCAGCTCATCGCCGCGGGCGCCCTCGACCGCCACCCCGAGCTGCGCGTCCTCGTCTCCGAGGGCGGCGCCACCTGGGGCCCGTTCATCGCCGACCGGATGGACGAGGGTTACCGCCAGCACAGCGCCGCCGTGCGCCCGGTGCTGTCCAGGCCGCCGTCGGAGTTCCTGTTCGACCAGGTCTACGCGTCCTTCCAGCACGACGCCTCGGCCGTCGCCGCGCACGTGGCGATGGGCTGGCGCAACGTCCTGTGGGGCAGTGACTACCCGCATTTCGAGGGCACCTTCGGTCACACCCAGAAGACCCTGCACGAGCTGTTCGACGGCGTCGACCCGGTCGCCAGCGAGCGCATCCGTATCGGCGCGTTCCACGAGCTGTTCCCGCATGTCCCCCTGCCGCCCGCGGTGGGCCGGGACCGATGACCTCGCTGACGCAGCCGCCCAGCATCGCGCCGCCACCCGTCGAGCGGCTGCGGCCCGGGCTGTGGAGCATCCCGGTACCGCTGCCGACCGCCGGCCTGCGGCACGTGTTCGTCTACCTGTTCGAAACCGACACCGGCGGGTACCTCGTCGACTCGGGCTGGGACACCGCCGAGGCGTTCGACGCGCTCGGCGCGGGTCTGGCCGTCGCCGGCTACCGGGTCGGCGACATCCGCGGCGTCATGCCCACCCACATGCATCCGGACCACTACGGCCTCGCCGGCCGCATCCGGGCGGAGTCCGGGGCCTGGGTGGCGCTGCACCCCGCGGACGCCGCGCTGCTGAACCAGTTCCCGCGTGAGCCGGCCGAGATGCTCGCCGGCATGAACCGGCTGCTGGCGCGCACCGGAGCCCCGGCGGCCGAGATCGAGACGCTCAATCGGGTGGTGCTCCCGCCGGGGCCGATGCCCGCGCCGTCGCTGCCCGACGTGCTCCTGGCGGACGGCGATCGGCCCGACATCCCCGGCTGGGACCTGCGGGCGGTCTGGACCCCCGGGCACTCGCCGGGGCACCTGTGCTTCTGGGAGCCGGCCAACTCGGTGCTGCTCTCCGGCGACCACGTGCTGCCGCGGATCACCCCGAACATCCCGTTCTCGCCCGTCGGGGACGCGGATCCGCTCGGCGACTACCTGGCCTCGCTCGACAAGCTCGACGACGCCGGCGCCTTCCCGGCCGCCGAGGTGCTGCCCGCGCACGAGCACCGGTTCGGAGACCTGACCGGCCGGCTCGCCGAGCTGCGCGACCACCACGACCAGCGGTTCGGTGAGGTCCTCGCCGCCCTGCGTGCCGCAGACGGCACCGCGACTGCCTGGGACGTCTGCCGACAGATGACCTGGTCCCGCCCCTGGGACCGGATCGAAGGCTTCATGAAGCGCGCCGCCCTCGCCGAGGCGCTCGCCCACCTGCGCGTCCTGGAGCGCCGCGCGATCGTCCGCGAGGTCGACGGCGAGCCGCCCACCTGGCGCCTTCTCATCGGCTGAGCACGCGCCCGGTCCGCGAAAGGGAGAACGGTGAAGATCGACTCGAATCTCGGTGGCGACCTGAGGACCATCCCGGACACCGCCAGGACGCTCGAGGACGCCGGCTACGGCGGGCTGTGGGTGGGCGAGACCCAGCACGACCCGTTCCTGCTGTCGCTGCAGGCGATCAACGCGACCCGCGCCGCGACGGTCGGCACGTCGATCGCGATCGCGTTCGCGCGCACCCCGATGACGCTGGCGAACATCGGCTTCGACCTGGCGCAGGCCAGCGAGGGCCGGTTCGTGCTCGGGCTGGGCTCGCAGGTGAAGGCGCACGTCGAGCGCCGGTTCTCGATGCCCTGGTCGCGCCCGGCCGCGCGGATGCGTGAGCTGGTGCTGGCGATGCGCGCGATCTGGACCTGCTGGCAGGACGGCACCAGGCTCGACTTCCGCGGCGACTTCTACACCCACACCCTGATGACGCCGTTCTTCTCGCCGAAGGCGCACGCCTACGGCCCGCCGCCGGTCTACCTCGCCGGCGTCAACGAGCTGATGACGGAGGTCGCCGGCGAGGTCGCGGACGGCTTCCTCATCCACCCGTTCACCACCTCCCGCTACATCGAGGAGGTCACCCTCCCGGCCCTGCGCCGCGGCCGAGCGAAGGCCGGCAGGACCGGGCCGGACGGGGAGGGCGCACTGGACGGGTTCACCATCGCCGGGCCGAGCTTCGTGACCGTCGGCCGCGACGAGACCGAACTCGCCGCCGCGGCGGCCGGGACCCGCGGCCAGATCGCCTTCTACGCGTCGACGCCCGCCTACCGTGCACGGCTGGGGCGACCTGCAGCCCGAGCTCACCCGGCTGACGAAGCAGGGCCGGTGGGCGGAGCTCGGCGACCTCATCGACGACGACGTGCTGCGCGCGTTCTCCGTCGTCGGCACGCCCGACGAGGTCGGCAGGCAGCTACGGGCGAAGCTGACGGGCGTCTACGACCGGGTGACGTTCTACCCGGCCTACCAGGTCGCCCCGGAGGTCTGGCCGGTCCTGCTGGACGCTTCGCGACGGAGCGGAGCGCCGGTCGGGCGGGGCGAGTGACGGCAACCGGGCCGGCCCACCCGGCCGGACCCCGCGACGCGCCGTCAGGTGGCGGGTCCGGGCGGTTCAGGCCGCCGGGACCCGCCAGGCCAGGCACTCCCCCCGGCACCCGCGGGCGGCGCGGTCAGGGCTTGAACAGCCTGGTCGTCTCGACCACCGCGGCGTCCTTGACCGTCCCGTCCTCGGTGACCGTGCCGATCTGGCTCTCGGCGGAGCAGACGTCGGGCAGGATCGGGACGGCCTTGCCGTCGCAGGTGTAGGTCGTCCCGTTGCCGAGGAAGAGGGGCACGTTCTTCGCGGTCCTGAGCTGCGCGGTGATGGCGGCGGGAGTCGGGTCGCCGGTGAAGCCCTTGAACAGGTTGACGAAGGACAGCAGCGTGATCACGCCGGTGGACTGGCCCACACTGACGGCCGGGTCCGGGTCGACCTTCGAGTCGTAGGTCCTGGTGATCGCGCCGTAGAGCGTCGCATCCGGGGTCGCGGTGTCGGTGGTCGCGGACGCGCTCATCACCGAGCCGGCGAGGACCGACTTGTAGGCCTTCAGGGTGGTCGGATCGATGCAGGTGTTGATGATGTAGCGCGGGAGGTCGAGGGCGAGCGTCTGGTAGGCCTGCAGCCAGGAGGTGCAGAACGTCAGGTCGCCGACCATGCTGACCGCGTCCGCGCCGCCCTTGACCGCCGCCTGCATCTGCGGCGTCATGTCGGCGGTGCCGACCGGTACCGGAATGGTCTGGAAGCCGACGCCCGCGTTCCTGAAGACGATGCCGCCGATGCCGTTGACCGCCTGCAGGACCGCCGGTCCGTCGATGGCGAGCATCGCCATCTTCTTGACGCCGTGTTCGTGGGCGTAGGCGGCGAACGCGGCCAGCCCCACCGAGAACCCGCCGGTCAGCGAGAACGCGCCCGGCGTCGTGAGCTCCTCGGACGAGGTGCCGCTCAGTGACACGTAGGGAATCTTCGCCGCGGTCAGCACGGGCACCACCGAGGCGCCGTTCGCCGTGAACGGACTGATGACGGCCGAGACGCTCCTGTTGACCATCTGGTTGGCGCAGTCCTGGGTACCGGCCGGTGTCTCGCCGCCCTGGCAGACGAACAGCTCGACCGGGCGGCCGGCAATGCCGCCGCGGTACTCGTTGGTGTACTTCAGGGCCATCCGCATGCCCTGCTCGATCCGCTGGAACTGCGCGGACAGCATGCTGTCCGATGCCGACGCGCTGATGAGTCCGATCCTCACGGGTTCGCCCTTGGCCGGCCTCGGCGTGCCGAGGACCTCGGCGACCGGGGTCCCCCCGGCGGCGTCTCGGGACCCGCCACCGCTGTCACCGCCGCCACAGGCCGTGACAGCCAGCGAAAGCGCCAGCACGCCGCTGATCAGCCAGCCGCTCCGGCGAACCGGACGTAACAGGTCCATATGACCCTCCTGCTGGTTGCGCGGAGACGTGCGGCCGGAACCTTGCGGGTGTCGCCCGGCCCGATGCTCCGCTGGTTTGACGAACATGCGTGTCGAAGGTCAGCCGGCGTTCTTCCGGTTCCCTCGCCGTGCCGCCGGGTCACCGCGCCATCGCGGTCCCGCTATGCCGGCGGATTCTCGGTGCTCCTCGGTAGGGCGGTGGTCTCCTCGTCGTCGGTGGCGGAGTCGTCGGTGGCGGAGTTGCCGGGCGCGCCGGTCGCGCCGAGGTAGGCCGCCTCGAGCGCGGCCGGGTCGTCGCGGAGCTCGGCGGCCTTGCCGGCCAGGGAGACATCGCCGTGCACGAGGACCATGGCGGTGTCGGCGACGCCGAGAGCGAGGTGGACGTGCTGCTCGACGAGGACGATCGCGGTGCCGGTCTCATCGGCGACCGTGCGGACCAGCGGCATGAGCTGCTCGACGATGATCGGGGCCAGGCCCATGCTCATCTCGTCGATGAGGAGCACCCGCGGCCCCTGGACCAGCGCCCGGGCGACCGCGAGCATCTGCTGCTCGCCGCCCGAGAGCATCCCGGCCCTGACCTTGGCGCGGGTGCGTAGCTGCGGGAACAGGTCGAGGACCCCGCTGACCGTCGCGCCGCCCTTCCTGTCGGCGATCGAGATGTTCTGCACGGTGCTCAGGTTCGTGAACAGCGCCCGGGTGTCCGGCACCAGCACCACGCCCGCGCGGTTCATGCGGCGGGCCGAACCGGTCCTGACGTCCTTCCCGCCGACGGTGATCGAGCCGGCGGTCGGCGCGAGGAATCCGGCGAGGGTCAGCAGCAGGGTGGTCTTCCCGGCGCCGTTTGGGCCCAGCACGGCCAGGATCTCGTTGCGGCCGACGGAGATGCCGATGCCGCGGGCGACCGTCGTGCGCTGGTAGCCGACGCAGAGTCCCTCGCAGGTCAGCGCCACGGTCATGACGCCATCTCCTTCGCCGGGTGGTTCGAGTTCGCCGGCCCGGTCGAGTTCGCCGGCCCGGTCGAGTTCGCCGGGTGGGTCGGGTTCGCCGGGTGGGTCGGGTTCACCGCGTGGATCGAGCCGAGGTAGGCCTCGGCGACCCTGGGGTTGGCCCGGATCTCCGGCGGGGGACCGCCGGCGATCTGCCGGCCGAAGTCGAGGACGTGGATGGTGTCGCACAGGTCGAGGACGAAGCGCATGTCGTGGTCGACGAGCACGATCGTCACGCCGCGGTCACGCACCGCCCGCAGCCGCACCGCCAGCCACGCGCTCTCCGTCGGGTCGAGCCCGGCGGCCGGTTCGTCCAGCAGCAGCACCTGCGGCCCGCTGGCCAGGGCGCGAGCGATCGAGACGAGCTGGCGTTGGCCCTGCGAGAGCTCGCCGACCCCCCGGCCGCGCTGCTCCCACAGCCCGAGCGAGGTGAGCAGTTCGTCCAGCGACGGCGCACCCGGGCGGGCGGCGTGCTGGCCGGCCATCAGGTTCTCCTCGACGGTGAGGTCCTCGTAGAGGTTGAGACCCTGGAAGGTGCGCGCGAGCCCGTGGCGGGCCCGGCGGTGCGGCGGCAGGCCGTCGAGCCGCTGCCCGGCCAGGGTGATCTCGCCGGCCGCCGCGGTGAACCCGCAGGTGGCGTCCATCATCGTGGTCTTGCCCGCGCCGTTCGGGCCGATCACGCCGACGATGGTCCCGGGCGCCACGTCGATCGTCATGTCGGACAGCGCGGTCACGCCGCCGTAGGTGACGCCCACCCCCGAGATGGACAGCCGTGCTCCGACCGCAGCGCGCTCCCCGTCCGCCGACGGACCGTCATCGGCTGTCGCGGGGGCCGGGGCGGTCGGGCCGGCGGCCAGCCGGCTGCGGCGGCGTTTCTCGGCCGCCAGGTGCGCCGGGCCGACGATGCCGTCCGGGTTGCGGATCACGACGAGAATCAGGCCGAGGCCGCTGACGATGCCGTACCACCCGCCGATGTCGATCGTCCGGGACAGGAAGACGAAGAACACGCCGCCGATCCCGAGCGCCCCGGCGAGCAGCCCTCCGGACACCGAGGTGATCCCGGCCAGGAAGACCGTGGTGAAGACGCTGAGGCCGAGCAGGGCACTGAACGAGGTGAACGTGACGGTGGTCTGCTTGTAGGCCGTCAGGCAGCCGGCGAGGCCGGCGATGAACGACGCGATCGCGAAGCCGAGCAGCTTCACCCGGACCACGCTGATCCCGGCCGCCGCGGCCGACCGCTCGTCGGCGCGGACCGCCAGCATCGCCGAGCCGAGCCTGCTGCGCCGCAGGTGGGCGACGCCGATGGCGACCGTGGTCAGCACCGCGAGGCACAGCAGCCCGAACTCCGGGCGCGGGAACGCCCTGCCGGTGCCGATCCCGAGGTCCAGGCCGAAGATCGACGGGTTCGCGATCGGGGCGCCGCCGGTGCCGCCGTTGAGGTCGTTGTTGCGGAACCAGATCGCCTCCAGCGCGACCGCCAGCGTCAGCGTGACGACCGCGACCAGCATGCCGCGGATCCGCAGCGCCGGCAGGCCGGCCAGCACGCCGATGGCGGCGGCGCCGAGCGCGGCGAGGATCGGCGAGATCGGGAACGGGATGTGCCAGGCGTGGCTGAACGTCGACAGCAGGAACCCGGCGGCGCCGGCCAGGGTGAGCTGGGCGAGCGAGATCTGGCCGACGTAACCGGTCACCACGACCAGCGAGAGCGCGAGCACGCCGGCGATGAACGTCTCCATCAGCGCGCCGCGGTAGCTGTCGTTCGCGACGTAGATCGCCACGGCGGCGAGCGGCACGAGAACGAGGGCGGGTTTCCAGGCCGAGCGTGGGCGCGGCGCGCGGCCCAGCGTCCGCTCCAGGAGCATGCCGCGGGTCGGCAGCGGCCGGCCCTGGATGACCAGCACGGCGAGCACGATCACCAGCGGGATCAGCTCGGCGACGCCGCTGCTGGGGAACCAGTCGGCCCGGCTCTGCAGGTAAACCGCCTCCGACTGCAGCGCGCCGATGCCGATGCCGCCGAGGACGGCGGGGGCGAGCAGGGAGAACCGGCCGAGCACGGCGGCGGCCAGGGCCGGGACGATGAACAGCGTGTACGTCCCGGGTACCAGCGGCACCAACGGGGCGATCAGGATGCCGGCGACGCCCGCGACGGCTGCGCTGATCATCCAGTTGGCCAGCGCGATCAGGTCCGGCGACAGGCCGCTGACGAGCGCTCCGACCTCGGTCTCGGCGGCGGCGCGGGTGGCGGTGCCGAACCTGGTGAAGCGGTAGACTGCGGCCAGGGCGGCGGCGATCAGCACGATGACGGCGACGAACCAGAACCGGTCGGACAGCAGGTGCAGGCCGCCCATCCGCCAGGTGTGGCGCGGCAGGATCGGCTCGACCAGGATCTGGTCGCCGCCGACCTGCATGGTGATGACGCCGGTGAACAGGCCCATGATCCCGAGCGAGGCGACCGCCTTGGCCACGGCGAGGTGGGCCCGCAGCGGGCGGAACACCAGCACGTAGAGCAGCGCGCCCAGCACGGCCTCGTACACGACCGTGATGATGATCGCCGGCCAGAGCCCGACCGGCCCGGACAGGTCGATCGACTCCGGCAGACCGGGGATCGGCACCAGGACCTTCCCGTCGCGTAACAGGGCGTAGGTGTACGCGGCGTGTAACGACAGGGCGCCGGTGCCGAAGTTGAGCACTCCCGAGCTTCGGTAGGTCACGACGAGTGCCAACGCCAGGGCGGCGAACACGGCACCGTTCCCCAGGCCCAGGAGGACGAAGTTCAAGTGATCTACCATGCTCGCTCCACCGACTCGGACATGATCGGGCAGGGCATTCAGTGACGCACGTCACTGATCGGCTCGGGCACACCATAGCAGTATCCGAGTAATGATTAGTGCTTTTTTGGCGGTGGGAGAGAGGGTGGGGCGGTCCGGTGCCCCACCATCGGGCCTGCTCGAACCGGGGGAGACGCCTGGCCCCGGTGGGACCTGGGCGGGACCGGGTCGGGACCGGGTCGGGACCGGGTCGGCGTCGACGGCTCCTGGCCGTCGGCCCGGCGGCGTTCCCGTGGCTGCGTGCCGGCGAGCCGAGGCTGGCCAGGGCGCGCGACGCGGGAATCGCGCGGACTTTCCCGACCGTTCCCCGCGAAGCGTCACGCATCGTGTAATTGGTGAGGTCGCTGCGTGACATCATGGTGGATGTGACCGACGACGCACTGTCCGCTTCCGGCCTGCGCCCGCCCGCCGAGGCCGAGGCGGACCGCCCCTCGGTCACCTTCGCCTACCTGGTGCAGGTCAGCTCGGACGGCAGCCGGTGGGTGGCCGACCGGACGGAGCCGTCGGGCGGTTTCGAGCACAGCCCGGGTACCGCGGCGCAGGTCGCCCGTCAGGTCCTGCGCCGCCGCTTCGTCCAGTTGCGGGCCGACGAGGACGCCCGGTGGCGCGACCTGTGGTTCCGCGCCGACGTCTGGTCCCTCGGCCAGCCCGCCGGCCCGGACCACGCCGGCCAGCCGGGCCCGCCGGCGGTCCCGGCCGGCTGGGCGCTGTCCGGGCGACATCTGCAGACCCACGGGATCACCCCGGACGCCGTGGAGGTGCGCACTCCCGCGCAGGTCCGCCGCGAGGTCGGCCGCTGACCGGCGTCAGGTGGGCAGATAGCCGGGCAGACCGCCCGGGCGCCGGCGGCGGCGCAGAACGACGCGGCGCGACCCGTCCGGGAACAGGCGCAGGCGCTCCAGCTCCCAGTCGCCGAACTCGGCGTGCATCGTCAGAATCTGCACGGCCGCCCGGCGGTCCGTGCCCGGCGGCATGTACAGCTTCTGGTATTCCAGCTCGACCCCAGCCAAAGCGACCTGACCTCGACTTTGCGGACGATGGGACGTTTCACCGACGATGGGACGTCGCCGACGTTGGGACGTCGCCGACGATGGAACGTGGCGGACGGCGCGACGGGCACGGGCGTGAGGTGCGGATGCCCCGTTGCGGCGGGGGACAGGGCCACCGTTCGGCCTCACCACGTTAACCGTCCCGCTACCTCCCGCAAGGGACTACGGCGCGTTGGGGGCCCGGCTGTTGCGGGTTCGTGCCGACCTGCCGATCATGACACGGCGGGCTGGCCGGCGCATCAGCGGCGGGCGGGACTTCAGAGCGCGTAGAACGCCTCGGGGAACGTCGGCCACAGGGGCACGTAGCGCACCGGGACGTAGCGGGCCTCGGGACGTAGCGGGCCTCAGGGGACGTAGGAGAGGGTGAAGGCCAGCGTGGCGTAGAGCGTCATCGCCGCGGTCGAGGCGACGAGCGCGAACGTGAAGACCTCCCGGCGGGCGGTGACCAGCGCCGCGACCAGCAGGAACGGGAAGGCGCCGTACACGTAGCGTTCCGCTGAGTCGAGGTTGCTGCCGGTCAGCACGGCCGCGAGCACCAACGCGCTCCACAGCACGTAGGAGACCGGCAACCGCCGGGCCATCACCACCAGGGCCACCAGGGCGAGCAGCAGCCAGGGCACGTGCAGGCCCGTTCCCAGCTCGCCGGAGAAGGCCCCGCGGGCGGCGTGCCACAGCACCGACAGGGGGTTGCCGGTGCTGCCGTGGCGGGCCTCGTCGCGCTGGAGGGTGAACGGCGCCAGGCCGTCGCCGTAGGTTCGGGCTGACCAGAGCACGTAGATCGCGGCGCCGGCCGGTGCCGCGAGCACAGCCACCAGTCGGCGTAGCAGGTCCCACCGGCCGATGCCGGCCGCCGACGCGGCCCGTTCGGCCCCGCTCGCCGACGCGGCCCGTCCGGCCCGGTTCACCGCGGTGGCCCGTTCGGTCCCGCCCGCCGCGGTGGCCCGCCCCGCCCCGTTCACTGCGGTGGCCCGCCTCGCCCCGTGCACCGCGGTGTCCGGCGGGGGGCCGAGGCGACGCAGACCAGGCCAGGGCAGCCCGCGGGCCGCCTCCACGGCGACGGGGACGGCCAGCAGCACGCCGAGCGGCCGGCACAGCCCGCCGAGCAGGCCGGCCGCGGCCGCGAGCTCCCACCGGCGGCCGCGCGCGCCGAGGAACACCGCCACTGCCAGCAGCCCGGCCAGCGCCTCGGCGTATCCCATGACCAGGACGAACGCGGGCGGCGCGAGGGCGGCGAGCCAGATCAGCCGGAAGGTCGCGTCCGACCCGAGTCCCTCGAGGCGGGCCAGGCGGACCAGCGCCAGGGCGAACCCGAGGGCGCACAGGTTGACCACCAGCAGCAGCACGATGCCGACATGACTCCCGGCGCCCGGCAGGTGGGACAGGATCCGCACCAGCGTGGGCAGCAGTGGGAAGAAGCGGCGGCTCTCGTTGCCGGCGCCGCTGTAGCCGACCTCGGCGATCGTCCTGTACCAGCCGGCGTCCCAGCCGAGCAGGTCGGTGGTCTGCAGTCGGGCGCCCTGGTCGCCGCGGGCGTTGTCGGCGATGAATCTCGTCATCGCCAGGGCGGCGCCGACGACCAGACGGGCGGCGAGCCAGGCGAGCACGACCTCCCGCAGGCACCAGGGGTCGTCCCGGCGGGTCAGTGCACCCCAGCGGGACGCGCCGGCGCGCCGGGATCTGGCGCCTCGCCGAGAGGGGGCGCCGCGCCGGGAGGGGGCGCGCCGGCGGGACGCGGCTCGGCCGCGGTCCCGCTGGATGGCGGGGTCATGCGGGTCGGTGGGGCTCTGCGGGCCGGTGGGGCTGTGCGGGCCGGTGGGGCTGTGCGGGCCGGTGGCGGGGTCATCCGGGTCGGCGGCGGGGTGGTACGGACCGGCGGGGTCGTACTGCGGCGCGGGATGGTGCTGCGGCGCGGGATGGTGCTGCGGCGCGGGATGGTGCTGGGCGGCGGGGGCGAGGGGAACGGCGGTGGCTTCGTGCACGGGGGGCGTCCCCGTCCCGGTCGCCGGGGTCGAGTCCGGCGTCGGACCGGGGTGGGCGGACGTCCCCCGTGCGGTGGTCACTGCGCCTGGAAGCGCAGCAGCGAGTAGTTCTCGTACACCTTCGCCGGCAGGCCCTGCTCCATGACCTCGTCCGCGTGCGGGCGGGCGTTCTGCAGGGCTCCGCGGACCTGCGTGCACAGCTCCTCGTAGGTCCGGTAGGAGCCGGAGCCGGCGAGGAAGACGGTGTGCTGCGGGCCGGCCTCGGTCAGCGCGCGCTGTGCGATCGCCTGGCCGTCGGCCTTCTTGTTGCGATCCTCGTAGTCCACCCAGTCGACCCGGTCGGGTGGCGCGTAGGTCGGCACCACGTACACCTTCATCCACGACGGGACGGTGCGGGCGAGACCCGGGCCGAGCTGGTCGGGGCAGACCAGCATGACGTCGCCGGGTCGGGCGAGCCGTTGGAGCACCTGGGCGGCCTCGCCGGCCTGCGACCGTTCCCGCCGGATGTCGGTGGTGCCGGCCAGCAGGCCGACCAGGGCCGCGACGGCGACGACCCCATGGAACACCCGCCGGTCCCCGATGACCGTGGCACCCAGGCCGATGACGAGCAGGAACGGGACGAAGGCGGTGGCCGTGTACCGGTCGGCCCAGGCGTTGCCGACGAGCTTGCCGGCCGTCACCGCGACGACGAGGGTCCCCGTCGCCAGGAAGAACATCGTGCGGCCCGGTTCGAGACCGCGCAGGTCGATCAGGATGAACCGGCCGCCGGGGCTGCGCCCCGCGACCCCGGCGGCGGCCAGGCCCGTGATGAGGAACAGCAGCAGGCGGCCAAGGGTCGTCGGTCCGCCGGCCCACTGGCCGTAGGCGTGGGAGATCGCCGCGTAGCTGGCCGGCTCGCCCCAGGGGGTGCCGGTGTGGGCGAGCTGGTCGAAGAAGTTCGGCAGCCACGGGGAGAAGACGATCGCGCCGCCGACGATGCCGAGCAGCCCGTAGACCGGCCCGCGCCGTTGGGCCGTCAGGTACCGGCCGGACGACGGGGACCGGCCGGACGACGGGGACCGGCCGGACGAACGATGGCTGCGCGCGCCAGCGGGGCGGGCCGCCGGGCCGCCGTCGGCCGCCCCGACTCCCGGCCTTGCCATGGATGCCGTCCCCGCCATCGAGGAGACCGGTCCGCTCGGCGACGGCCCCAGCCCTGTCGGCGATACCAGCCCTGTCGGCGATACCAGCCCTGTCGGCGACGCCAGCCCTGTCGGCGATACCAGCCCCGTCGGCGACTCCGGCGCCGTAGGCGACGCCGCTCCGGTCGCCGACGCCACGCCGAGCTGGCGGGCGCGACGAGCGCGGTACCAGGGGCGCAGGGTGAGCAGCCCGATCAGCCACACGGCGACGGTGAGCAGCAGGTACAGGCACCAGTAGTGGGTCAGCGCCAGGCAGCCGGCGGCGAGGGACAGGCCGATCACCGACCGCACCGACGGTGCCCGCAGCACCCGCTCCAGGGCGAGCCCGCCGAGCGCGGTGAGCAGCACGATCAGGCTGTACATCCGGGTCTCGGTGCCGAAGTACAGCGCGAACGGCGAGGTCAGGTACAGCACGACGGTGACCTTCGCCGCGCGGGCGTTCACCACCCGGCGGCCCAGCACGAACAGCGGCCACGCCGCAGCGATGTTGATCAGGGCGGACAGGGACCGGACGGCGAGGTTGGTCTCCCCGAACACGGCGACCCACCCGTGCAGCACCAGGTAGTACAACGGCGGTGAGCCGTCCTGCAGCAGGCCGTCCCACATGGTCACGCCCGGCCCGCCGAGGGGGAGTCGCGCGATGGCGACGCTCTGCGCCTCGTCGAGCCACAGCGCCTGGTTGGCGGTGAAGCGCACGATGACCGCGGCGGCCACGAGCACCCCCACGACCACCGCGAACATCCGCCCCGCGCGGTCGGGCGCGTCCCCGACCTGGTCGACCGGCCCGGGGAGCTGCTCCGCCGGCCGGACCGCGACATCCGTCACGGTCAGTCCCTTCCGTCCACGTTGCCCGCGGTGCGGCGGGGTCAGCCGGGCAACGATCCGGCCGACCAGGCAGGTCCGCACCCGGTGCAGGTCTCGTGCGGCAGCTCCCGCGCCGCGGCGATGCCGGGCGGGCGCGGGGGGCAGACCGCGGATTGCATGCCGGGGCGGTGGGCTGGCCACCGAAGCCGCCGCCAGGGCGCGCCGGGTGGGCGCGGAGCGTACCGTCCCGCATTCTGGCCGGGTCGGCCGCCGACGGCACGCCGACAGGTGCCGCGCGCCGACGACCGAAGGTCCCGGCCAGGTCCTTCGCCGGCGGGAGGGCTCGGCCCACCCGCATGTTCCGGAGGGCCGCGCCGCCGCGCTCAGCAGGTCGGTCCGGGCGTCAGCGCTTGGCCGCGCCGCCGGACGACGACACCTCCTCGTGGTAGTCCTCCTCGACGTTGACCTCCCACACGTCATGCTTCGTGCCGTCGACGATGTTCTCGACGGTCAGCATGGCGGTCAGCATCGAGTGGTCCTGGTTGTTGTAGCGGTGCATGCCGTTACGGCCGACCGGATGCACGTTCGGTGCGTTCTCGGCCAGCCAGGCCCGAATGATATCGACGTTGTTCTTGTACTGCATGTCGTAGTACGGGTACGCCTTCGGCATCCGTACGACGAACCCCTGCTCGACCTGGGACGCCCGGATGAGCCCGAGCTCGACGAGTTCCTTGGTGGCGAGCTTGATGAGGTCCTCGTCCGAGCTGCTCCACGTCTCGTCGCCCTCGAAGACGAAGTACTCCAGCCCCAGACAGGTCCGCCCGTCCTTCACCAGGAACGGCGACCAGGAGGCGAAGTTCTGGATCCGGCCGACCTTGACCGCGGGGGAGTGGATGTAGATCCAGTTGTCCGGGAACCCGGCCGACTCCGGCACCACGAGGGCGACGGTGAGGAAGTCGCGGTACTTCAGCGCGTTCGCCGCGGCCAGGACGTGGTCGGGCACCGGCGGGTCCATCACGCGGACCAGCGACGAGAACGACATCGACGAGATGATCTCGTCGGCGGAGTACTGGTACTCGCTGCCGATGTCGGTGCGCGACGACTCCGGCGCGCCGGCGCCCGGGCCGTATCCGCCGGTCACCGTGGTGGTGACGCCGGTCGCGCGACCACCCTCGTGGTGGATCTTGCGGACCTTCTCCTCGAAGACCACCCGACCGCCCTGCTTGACGATCTTGTCGGTGGCGGTCTCCCACATCATTCCAGGCCCGTACTTGGGGTACTGGAACTCCTCGATGAGGGAGGTGATGTCCGTCTGGTTCCGCTTGGGCAGCACCGAGTTCACGATGGCGTTCATCATGGACAGGCTCTTGATGCGCTGCGCCGCCCAGTCGGAGGGCATCTCGCTGACCGGAACGCCCCACAGCTTCTCGGTGTAGGTCTTGAAGAACGTGCGGTAAAGCCGCCAGCCGAAGCGGGCAACCAGCCAGTTCTCGTAGTTGCTCTGGTCGGCCGGCGGACGCACGCGGGCCGCGGCGTAGGAGGCGATGCAGCGCGCCGCCTCCACCAGGCCCAGCCCGCCGAGCGCGTTCGTCGCCTTCAGGGGGTAGTCGAAGAACTTCCCGTTGTAGTAGATGCGGCTCGATCGCGGCCGGAGCAGGAAGTCCTCGTCCGGCAGGATCTCGTGCCAGAGCTTCTCGACTTCGGGCACCTTCGTGAAGAAACGGTGGCCGCCGATGTCGAAACGCCAGCCGTCCCGCTGCGCGGTACGGCTGATTCCGCCGACGACCGAGTCACCCTCGATAATCGTCACGGGCACGTCCCGTTTCACCAGCTCCCAGCCGGCGGACAGACCTGCCGGCCCGGCTCCGATGACGACTACCTCTGGCTTTTCGGTCACTGTGCCGGACCTCTCCTCAAAACACCTTCATGGTCACTCCCGCGGCCGGATGCCAGGCATCGGCCATCGGGGGCGCCGGACCCTGGGACCGGCCTCGGGGGGAAGTCTTGCATGCGGACGGGTGTGACCCGCCCGCACCCCCTCGCGGTCGCCGGCACGATCATCCGTGGTACATCCGGACTATTCCCCCTGTGCCCCCGGCCATCGGGTGACTCCGCCGGCCGTTGCCCGGCCTGCCTCTGGCATCGTGCGGGCATGGGTTTGCCTGCATCCGGCCCGCGGCGGCCGGCCGCGGCACGGCCCGAAGGTGTCGACCCGCATCCGTATCGGACGCTGCCGGCGATCCTCGTCGGCTGGTGCGCCGTCGCCTGGGGCATCGCGGCGAAGGACGGCCGGTACGGTGCCTGGGCGATGGCCGGCGTCCTTGTCGGCACGGCCGGCGCCGCGCTCGCCACCGTCCGTCACCGTCCGCTGTCCGAAACCTCCGGGCCCGCGCCGGCTACCCCCGCTGTCGCCACTGCTGCTGCCTCGGATGCCATCGCTGCCTCGGAGGCCGTGCCCGCGTCCCCGGGCATCGCCGCCGTCCGCGGGCGGGCATGGGTCGGTGGCTGGCTGCTCGTCGCGATCACCGTCGGGTTGGGCCCGATCGTGCGCCATCCCCGCTACTACGCCGCCGGGCCGCTGGCCGCCGTGGCCGACGCGCTCGCGATCGTCGCCGGTCTGCTCGCCGCCGCCGCCGTCCTGGCAGCGCTGTCCGCACAACCGGCCCGCGGGAGACCGGCGGCGGCGGGTCCTGCGGCGGCGCGGCGGGTGCTCGGCTCGCCCGCGCTGTTCTGGGTCGTGCTCGGCCTGGCGGGAGCCGCGGGGGTCGCCACCATCCGGGCGGCGCCCGCGCCCCGCATCGACGTGTTTCACCTGCTGCAGGTCTCCACGTCGGGGCTGGCGCACGGCGCGGACATGTACCGCCAGCAGTGGGCGCAGAGCCGGGCCGCCTACCCCGTCGACGGCCTGTTCGACGTCTACCCCTACCTACCGCTGACCTCGGTGCTGCTCGCACCGCCGCGGCTGCTGCTCGGCGACGTCCGCTACGGCCTGCTCCTGGCGCTCGCGGTGGCGGCGATCTGCGCGCGCGGCCTCACCACCGGCCCGCGCGGCGGGGACGGGGCGGTCCGTGCCGGCGGTGCTGGTCGGGGCGGCGGTGCTGGTCGGGGCGGCGCGGACGGGAGGGTGGTCGCGGTCGCCGTGCTGCCGCTGCTGGTCGTGATCCTGCCCGAGTCGATGTACGCGTTGCAGCAGTCGTGGACCGAGCCGCTGCTCGTCGCCTGCCTCGCGGCCATGGTGCTGGCCGTCCGGGGCGGCCACGGGCGCACGGCGGTCGTCGCCCTCGCCCTCGCGCTGGCCACCAAGCAGCACATCGCCCTGCTGCTGCCGGTCGCGGCGGCCTGGCCGCGGTTCGGGCCGCGCCGCACGGTGGTGGCCGCGGGCGCCGGCGCGCTGCTCGTCGTCCCGTGGGTGCTGGCCGGGCCCGGGGACTTCGTCGACGACGCCGTCTGGACGAACCTGCACTACCGGGTGCTCGCCCATTCCCTGTCCGTGCCGGGCTGGGCGTCGCACTTCGGGGTCACGCTCGGCTTCGCGCCGGCCGCGGTGGCGCTGGTCGCCGCGTACGCCGCCGCCTGGCGGGCGCGCGGCGACGCCACCGGGTTCTGCCTCGGGGCCGCGCTGGTCCTGCTGACCGGAAACCTGATGAACAAGCAGACGTTCTTCAACCACTACACGCTGCCGATGGGCCTGCTGATCCTCGCCGCCGCGGCCCTCGGTTCCGGCCGCGGCGGCCCGATCGCGGGCGTGCCCGCCCAGGCCGCCGCCGGTCAGGGGAGCGCCGCCGGTCAGGGGAGCGCCGAGCCTGGCGTCGCCGGTGAGCCCGCTGTCGCCGGTGAGCCTGGCGTCGCCGGTCAGCGCAGTGCCGGTCAGCGCAGTGCCGGTCAGCGCAGGGTGGAGAAACGTTCCAGCGACGCGCCCTCGTAGAGGTCGCGCCGCTCGACCTGGACGGTCCGGTCGCGCAGGGTCGCGAGTTGGTCGGACAGCACCGCGCAGGCGCCTTCCAGGAACCGGTACCCGTCGGCGCGAACGAGCAGCACCGCGTGGTCGGGGCCGGCGAGTTCGTTGACCTCGGCGGCGAACGTCGTGCCGTTGGCCCGCTGCATCCGGTCGGCGTAGTCGACCCAGTCGACGAGCGCCGGGCCGGTGTTGTCCGCGTACACGATCTCGCGGACTGTCAGCGGGCCGTGCCGGACCAGCGCCCGGTGCACGGCCGGGCCGAGCTGGTCGGGGCAGTAGGCCACCACGTCGCCCGGCCGGGCGAGCGCGACGATCCGCCCGGCGATCTCCCCGGCCTGGGTGCGTTCGGTGCGGGCGAGCTGCCAGCCGCCGACCAGCCCGCTGAACACGGCCACGACGAGCACGATCGCTCGCAACCGCGTGCCCGGAAGCTGGGCGATGCCCAGGGAGGCCAGCAGCAGGCAGGCCGGCAGGGCGATGCCGGTGTACCGCTCGGCGTACGCGCTGCCGCCGAACATGTTCACGAAGTACGCCAGCACCAGCGGCAGCAGCCAGATCGCCGCCAGGTAGCGGCCCGGCACCCGGCCGGTCACCCTGACCGCGAGCTCGCGGCGGCCGACCGGCCGGGCGGTCAGGCCGATGAGCGCCCCGCCGAGCAGCACCACGCCGAGCAGCGCCCCCGTCGACTGCGGCCCCGCCCAGTCGAACACCGTGTCAAGCAGCACCTGGGCCTGCACCTTCGGCGCCCACGGGGTGCCGGTGTGCAGCATCTGGAACAGGAACGACGGCATCCACGGGGCGAACAGCGCCGCCGAGGCCGCCATCGCCGCGAACGCCCGCAGCGTGACCCGGCGGTAGTGGGGGCGCCGGCGGGCCTGCACCAGCAGGAACGCCGCCACCGTGAAGATCACCAGGAACGTCCAGTAGTGGGTGTAGACCAGCGCCGCCGTGGCCAGCGTCAGCGCCGCCAGCCGGGGCAGCGTCGAGCGTTCCAGCGCGCGCACCGCCGCGAACCCGAACACCAGCACCAGCAGCACGACCAGCGAGTACATCCGGGTCTCGCTGCCGTAGCGGATGGCGTACGGGGAGCAGGCGAACATCAGCAGCGTCGCCACGCCCACCCACGTCGGGGCGGCCCGCTCGCCGTTGCCGGCGGCGAAGGCGATGCGCCCCACCCGGCGCCCGGCGAGCCACGCCAGCGGCAGCGTGAGCAGCGACAACACGCCCGACAGGGCCCGGACCGCGATGTCGCCGTCACCGAAGACGCTGATCCAGCCGTGCAGCAGCAGGTAGTACAACGGCGGTGAACCGTCGTGGCGCAGCGCGTGGAGCAGGTCCGGCACCGGCCGGGAGGCGATCGCGACCGTCAGCGACTCGTCGAGCCACAGGTGGCTCGGCGTGGCGAACCGCATGACCGCGCCGACGGCGACGGCGACCGCGACCGCGGCCAGCAACAGCCGCGGAACCTGCGGCACGATCCAGGCCCCCGCCACGCGCACGAGCCGCTCGACGCGCCCGCGCGGTGGCGGTGCGGACGTCGTGGTCGGCGCCGTCGCCGGGACGGCGGTGCTGGTCGTCTCGGCGGTGCTGGCCGGGACGGCGGTGGTGGGGACGGTCGCCACGGCCGCGTCGCCCGCGGAGACCTCGGGCTCGTCGCCATCCGATGCCTGCCGGGGTGAGCGCGGACCGGGCAGGACAGTCGGCCCGGACCCGGCCTCCCGGCCGGTGGCGGCCGTCCCGGGTGCGTCTGCGTCCACGACGGGAACGCTACCCATCCTCATAGGGCACGATCTTGCCTCCCGTCGGGGGCCCCCGACGCGTCGGGGGTGCCGTGGGCGCCCGAGGCGGCGACGGCTGCCGGCCACCACCGCGCCACCGGCCGGTCACCCACTCTTCACCCCGGCGCCGGACCGGAGGCCCTCGCGCTGCGGGCCCCGGCCGTCCAGGGGCTGGCCGTCCAGGTTCTGACCGTTCAGATCCTGACCGTTCGGATTCTCGTCGTCCAGGTTCTCCTCGTCGTCCAGGTCCTCGTCGTCCTCGGCGAGTTCGCCGGCGATCTCACCGGCGAGCAGGGCGGCGAGGGACGTCAGGCGCCGCCGGCCGCCCGCGTTACGCACCGCGTGGCGCACCGCGGGGCCGTTCACGGCGACGATGGACAGGTGCGTCGCCGCCCGGGTGAGCGCCGTGTAGATCAGCGGGCGGGTCAGCATCCGGCCGGCCTCCGGGGGGAAGACGGCGACGACCGCCGGCCACTCGCTGCCCTGCGCCCGGTGCACCGTCACCGCCCAGCCGTGCCGCAGATCGCCGAGGATCCCCGCGGGCACCTCGATGACCCCGCCCGGGAAGGCGACCCGCAACGCCCCCCGCTCGCCGGCGGCGACGACGGTGCCGATCTCGCCGTTGGCGAACCCCACGTCGATGTGGTTGGCCGTGGCCACCACCCGGTCCCCGACGTCGAACCCCGACACGGCGCCCGCGCCCGGGTTGAGGACGCGTTTGAGCGCCGCGTTCAGCGCCCCCGTGCCGGCGGGCCCGGCATGCACCGGCGTGACGACCTGGATGTCGGCGACCGGGATCCCCAACGCCCGCGGAATCGAGTCGGTGACGAGCTGCACGGTGCGGTGCGCCGCCTCCCCGGAGCTGTTCGACGGGACGACGACCACCTCACGGCCGGGGCCCGGCGGGGGCGGCGGCAGCTCCCCGCCGCGCACCGCGGCGGCCAGCATCGCGATCGCCCCGCCGTCGACCTGCCGGTAGAGCCGGCGCAGCTCCGTCACCGGAATCTCACCGGACTCCAGCAGATCGGTGAGGACCTGGCCCGGTCCGATGCTCGGCAACTGGGCGGGGTCCCCGACGAACATCAGGTGGGTGCCCTCGGCGCAGGCGTCGAGCAGCGCGGCGGCGAGTTCCGCGTCGAGCATCGACGCCTCGTCGACGACGACGAGGTCGGCGTCGATCGGGTTGTGCTCGCCGCGGGCGAACCCACCGCCTCGGCCCTGCGCGCCGAGCAGCCGGTGCAGGGTGCTCGCCGGCGCCCCGCACAGCTCCTCCAGCCGCTTGGCGGCCCGACCGGTCGGCGCGGCGAGCGCGACCTCGGCGTCCGCCGCCCACGCGAGGCGGACCACGGCGGCGACGGTGCGGCTCTTGCCCGTCCCCGGCCCGCCGGTCAGCACGCTGACCCCCGACTCCAGGGCCGCCCGGGCCGCGGCGAGCTGCACCTCGTCCAGGCCGCCCACCGGGTCGTCCCCGGCCCCGCCGGACGATCCCTGCGGGCCGGCCGGGCCGGCCGGGCTGCCGGCGTCCTCGGCCTCGGACGTCCCGTCCGGCCCGGCGTCGCCAGCCGCCCGGTTCGCGCCGCTCGGCGGGTCGTCGCCCGCGACGTCCTCGGCGTCCTCGTCGTCGAACATCAGCGCGGTCGGCGGCGGCCCGGCCGCGGCGGCCACGGCCTGCGACCCGTCCGCGTCGTCGTTGCCGTCGTTGTCGTCGTCCGGGCGGCGGCGCACCCTCGGCGCGCCCGCGCGCAGCGGCTCGGCGGTGGCCACCAGCCGTTCGATGCCGTCGGCGATGGACTGCTCGGCCATCGCGTAGCGTTCCAGCGCGATCCGGTCGCCGACGGCGATGATCCGTCCGTCGTCGAGGGCGGCGTCCAGTGCCTGGCGCGGATCGGCCACCCCCTCCCGGGCCGCGGCCTGCAGCACGGCGTCGACCGGGCCGGCGGTGTCCCCGGCCCGCGTCGCCGCCCGGCCCAGCAGGTGGGTGAGCACCGCGGGGCCGCGGCGAGGGTCGTCGCGGTGCAGCCCACGGCGGCGGGCGAACCGGTCGGCCTGCCCGATCTCGGCCTCGGCGGCGGTCAGCAGCATCCACGGGTCGGCCCGCAGGGCCTCGGCGGCGGTCGGACCGAGCCGCTCGGTGGCCCCCCGGGCCAGGCGGGCCGGGAGGTCCGCCGCGACGAGCAGCTCGACGACCGCGTACGTGCCCGCGGCGGCGCGGAAGCTGTCGGCGAGCCGGCGGGCCCGCGGGCCGTTGACCCCCTCGACGGCGCCGAGCCGGCCGACGTCGACGTGTTCGGGCCGGGTGATGCCGGCGGCCGGCAGGCGGGCGGCCGTCGTGCGGCCCAGCCCCGGCCACAGCGCGGCCTCGCAGAACGCGGCGAACACCGTCGTCGGGTCCGCGGCCGCGTCGGCGGCGACCGGGTCGGCTCCCGGAGCGGGACCGGCGGTGGGGGCGGCTCCCGGGGCGGGATCGGGTCCCGGGGCGGCGGTCGGGTACTCGTCGGGCATGCCGGGAAGCGTAACGACGCACCACTCGACGCCCGGCGAAGCCCGCTGGGTAGCGTGGTATCACCGGTGGCTGTGCCAGGGCGCACCGTGGTCCGCACCCGGCGTGTCCGGCGTCACGGCCTCGCGTCGCGCCCGGTCGGCCGCCCGCGGGTCCGGCGGCGTCGCGGACCCGTCCGATCTCGAAGGGACCGACCGGTTGACCACTGTGTTGCTGGTCCGCCACGGCCTGACCGCCGTCACGGGCAAGATCCTCCTCGGCTGGACCCCCGGCGTCAGCCTGGACGAGCGCGGCCGGCGGCAGGCCTCGGACCTGGCGGGCCGGCTCGGGGACATCCCGCTCGCCGCGATCGTCAGCAGCCCGCTCGAGCGCTGCCGTGAGACGGCGGGCACGATCGCGGCCCGCCGCCCCGACGGCTCGCAGGCCCCCGGCGGGGTCCAGCCGGTCGCCGTCGACGAGCGGTTCGGGGAGTGCCGCTACGGGGACTGGACCGGGCAGGAACTCGCCGTCCTGGCCAAGGACCCGCTGTGGGCGGTGGTGCAGAGCCATCCCAGCGCCGTGGTCTTCCCCGGGCCCGAGGGTGAGGCGCTGCGCGACACCCAGGCCCGCGGCGTCACCGCGGTGCGGGAGTGGAACGACCGGCTCGGCCCGGACGCGACCTGGCTGCTGTGCTCGCACGGTGACGTCATCCGCACGATCGTCGCCGACGCCCTGGGCATGCACCTCGACATGTACCACCGCATCACCGTCGACCCGTGCTCGCTGACGGTGATCCGCTACGGCGAGCGGCGACCGTTAGTCCGGCGGATCAACGACATCGGCGGCGACGTCGCCGAGCTGCTCCCGCCGCCTCCCAAGCCCGAGGGGGAGGCCGCCGCGGGTGACGGCGGCGGGGACGGCGCCGCCGGCCCGCCCGCCGGGGACGGTGCGGCGTCCCCGCCGGCGCTCGGTCCCGACGAGGTCGTCGGCGGCGGGGCCGGGTCCTACCCGCCCCCCGCCGGCGGGGGAGCGGTCTGATCGGCCATGGCACGCCGGATACACGTCTTCGACCCGCCGGAGCGGTTCGTCGCGGGCACCGTCGGCTCGCCCGGCGCCCGAGGGTTCTACCTGCAGGCCCGGGACGAGGCGAGGCTCGTCACGGTCGCGGTCGAGAAGGCCCAGGTCGCCCTGCTGGCCGAGCAGCTCACCGAGCTGCTCGACGAGCTGGGCCGGCGCGGGGTCGCGATGGGGCCGGCCGCACCCGTCGGCGCGCCTGACACGTCGCCGCTGGAGCAGCCGATCGAGGCGGAGTTCCGGGTCGCCACGATCGCCCTCGGGTGGGATCCGCGTGGCAGCCGGGTCGTCGTCGAGGCGCAGGCGGCCGGCGGTGAGGAGTCGGCGTCGGGGTTCAGCGACGACCCGGACGGCCCCGACGCCCTGCGGGTGCTGCTCGCGGCGGGCCCCGCCCGCGCCTTCGCCCGCCGGGCGGGGCGGCTCGTCGCCGCCGGGCGCCCGCCGTGCCCGCTGTGCGGCCTGCCGCTCGACGAGGACCACGTCTGCCCGCGGCAGAACGGACACCGGCACTGATGCGCGTCCCGGGCCCGCCCACCCGGCCTGGCCGGGGGCGCGGCGTGCGGGTTCGCCGCGGAGAGACCCCGGTCACCATCCGGACCCGGCGACAGAGCCGGCGCGTAGCGGACACACTGGGCTGATGGGCGTTCCCGCGGCGGGTCCCCCTCCGGGGCGGCTGCCACTCGATCCGATCGACGGCGGCGGCCTCGACGCCCCCGCCGCGCTCGACCTGCTGCGCCGCGGCGAGCTGGCGGTCAGCGCCAGGCTCGCCGACGCCAGCAACGCGACGCTGTACTGCGACATCACCGCGGGCGACGTCGCCGGGCGCTGCGTCTACAAGCCGGTGCGCGGCGAACGGGCTCTGTGGGACTTCCCCGACGGCACCCTCGCCGCTCGCGAGCTGGCCGCCTACGAGGTCTCCGCGTACCTCGACCTCGGGATCGTGCCGCCGACGGTCATGCGCGACGGCCCGTTCGGCGAGGGCATGGTCCAGCTCTGGATCGACACCGACGTCACCGTCGACCTGGTCGCCCTCACCCGCTCCGACGACCCGCAGCTACGCCGGATCGCGCTGTTCGACGCCGTCATCAACAACGCCGACCGCAAGGGTGGGCACCTGCTGCCCGCGCCGTCGGGGCGCATCCACGGCATCGACCACGGCGTGACCTTCCACACCGAGGGCAAACTGCGCACGCTGCTGTGGACGTGGCGGGGCCGGCGGCTGGTCGCCGAGGAGACGGCCCTGCTCGGCTGCCTGCGCGAGGCGCTCGCCGACGACCTCGGTGACCGGCTCGCCGAGCTGCTCACCGTCGCCGAGTCCGGCGCGCTTGTCGCCCGGGTGGACCGGCTGCTCGACGAGGGACGCTTCCCGCTGCCCTCGGGGGACTGGCCGCCGATCCCGTGGCCGCCGTTCTGACCGTGGCCGTTCTGACCGTGGCCGTTCTGAACCGCCTGCGTTCCGCCTCGTCAGTTTACTGACGGTGATGTTGCGGTCTGTGTTCATTTTCGCAGGTCGGTTACGGGATGGTTACCCGTCTTGTGCCCGCCGGCGGAACGGTTCGCGGTTACTCTGACACGCATGCAGGCGTGGCCATCTCCTCCGATACGTCCACTTCCAGGCTCCGGCCGGCCCTTGCGGATCTTCGACACGGCCACGTCGAGCGTGCGGGCCCTGGATTCCGCGCCCACGGCCCATCTCTATGTCTGCGGCATCACGCCGTACGACGCGACGCACCTGGGTCATGCGTTCACGTACCTGACGTATGACCTCGCGCAGCGGGTTCTGCGGGATTCCGGGCATGACGTCCTTTATGTACAAAATGTTACGGACGTCGATGACCCGTTGCTCGAGCGTGCCGACCGGGACGGCCTGGACTGGCGCGACCTCGCCGCCCGGGAGATCGCGCTGTTCCGCGAGGACATGACCGCGCTGCGGATGCTCGCCCCGGACTCCTACGTCGGCGTGGTCGAGGCGATCCCGATGATCGTCGACATGGTCGCCGAGCTCGTCGACCGGGGCGCGGCCTACCACGTCGACGACGACCTGTACTTCTCCGTCGCCGCCGCCCCCGCGTTCGGTGACATCTCCCACCTGTCCCGGGCCGAGATGCTCGCGATCTGCGCCGAGCGCGGCGGCGACCCGGGCCGCGCCGGCAAGAAGGACCCCCTCGACCCGCTGCTGTGGCGGGCGCAGCGCCCCGGGGAGCCGTCGTGGCCGTCCCCGTTCGGACCCGGCCGCCCGGGCTGGCACATCGAGTGTTCGGCGATCGCCCGCCACCACCTCGGTGGCGTCGTCGACATCCAGGGCGGGGGCACCGACCTGTCGTTCCCGCACCACGAGTGCAGCGCCGCGCACGCCGAGGTCGCCGCCGGCTCCCGCCCGTTCGCCCGCAGCTACGTGCACACCGCGATGGTGAGCCTCGACGGCCACAAGATGTCGAAGTCGCGCGGCAACCTGGAGTTCGTCTCCCGGCTACGCCGCGCCGGCACGGACCTGGCCGCGCTGCGCCTCGCCCTGCTGGACCACCGCCACACCGAGGACTGGGAGTGGACGGCGGGCCTGCTGGCGGGCGCGGTGACCCGGGTCGAGCGGTGGCGGGCGGCCGTCGCCCTGCCCGCCGGCCCGGACGCGGCGGGGGTGCTCGCCGCCGTCCGGGAGCGGCTCGCCGACGACCTCGACACCCCCGGCGCCCTCGCCGCGGTCGACGCCTGGGTCGACGCGGCGCTCGCCGACGCCGGCGGTGGTTCTGCCGGTGCTGGTTCTGCCGGTGCTGGTTCGGTCGCTGCTGGTTCTGTCGGTGCTGGTTCTGCCCGCGTCGGTCCTGTCGGGGTCGGGTCGGCTGGCGGGTCCCTTCGCGGTTCTGGCGGTGCGGCGGGTGCCGGGGGGGAGGCGCCCGCACTGGTCTCGCGGCTCGTTGACACACTGCTCGGTGTAGACCTTGAACCCGTCCGACCCAGAGGGAGCTGAGGGATGGGGGCTCACCACCGCAGTACAGATCCCGGGGCAGCGACCGAACGACCCGCGTTCGACGAGGTCGCCCACGGCTACGACCCGCGCCAGGTGGACGACTACCTCGCCACGCTGTGGCGGTACGCCAGCCAGGTGACCTCGCGCGCGGCCGCCGCCGAGAGCGCGCTGAGGCACGAGCGGGAGCGCAACGCGGGCGTCACCGGCGCCGAGGCGCTCGCCGCCCAGGCCGGCGGTCGGATCGGGCAGATGCTCGCCATCGCCCAGCGGGAGGCCGACGAGATCATCGACGGCGCCCGCCGGATCGCCGAGTCCGCCCTGGAGGAGGTGATCGAGGACGCCGGGGCGAACCATCCGATCGTCCGCGAGGCCCGCGAGCAGGCCGAGAAGCTGCTGCTCGACGCGGTGGAGGAGAGCCGTCGGCTCGCCGTCGAACGCCACCGGGAGCTGGCGGACGAGATCGCCCGCAGCTCCGCGTCCCTCGACGCGCTTCGCCACCAACAGGGGGAGATCATCGGAGCGGTGTTGCGGCTGCGCCGCCTCCTCGGCTCCGACGACGTCGACCGCGCTCTCACCGACCTCGCCCGGGCCGGCACGGCCCCGCCGGAAGCGGGCAACGGCGACCCCACCGCCGGCGGCTTCCCCACCGCCGGCGGCTTCCCCAGCGGTGGCGCGCAGGACGGTTTCGTCCCCGGCGCCTCCGCCGCGCAGGCGACCGACGGCGGCTTCCCGGGCGGACCGGACACCGCGGCCCCGGCGGCTTCGAGGGCTCCGACGGCTCCGACGGCCCCGACGGTCGTGGACGGACCGACGGGGCCGTCCACGCCCCCCGTAGGCGCCCCACCCGGGCCGCCCAGGGCACCCGGTAGCCCCGACGATCCCGGGTCCTCGGCCGGCCCGGGATTCTCAGCCGGCCCGGGATCCTCGGCCGCTCCGGGATCCTCAGCGGCCACGGGCCAGCACGGCACAGCCCCCCAGCACGGCACAGCCCCCCAGTACAGCACAGCCCCCCAGCACGGGACCGGCCAGCACGGTGCCAGCCAGCACGGCGGCGGACTGCACGGCGCCGGCCGGGGCGAAGCTGGGCCATACGGCACCGGTCAGCACGGCCCGGGCTGGCCGGCGGCCGTGGGTGCCGGTGGGACGGCCTGGGACGCTGCGGGCGCCTTCGGCCCGCACGGCGGCACCGACGGGAACGGGTCCTCCGGGGATGCTGCCGGCCCGGCCGTCGGCGCTGGTGCTGCGGCGGCCGGTCGGGTCGCTGGCCGCATGGGTGCCGCTGGGCTCGGTCGGCGCTCTCCTGGCCGGCATCGGCAGGGTGAGGTCGCCGACGCCGAGCCGTACCCGGCGAGCGCCGCGCAGCGGGAGCCGGCGGCCAGCACCGCCGGGGTCCCCTTCCGCCGAGGCGCCGACGAGGACATCATCGACGCCGAGATCGTCGAGGAGTAGGCCACCACCCCTGCCCGCACACCCCTGCCCGCACACCCCTGCCCGCGGCGGCGGCGCCGAGTTCCACGCGCCGCTCCGCCCGGCCGGGACCATCCGGGCCCGGCCACCCGGGCCACCCGCTCAGACGGAGCCGGGCGACTGCCGCGTGAGAGAAATCACTGCCCGCGGCGCCGCAGGTAGCGCTCGAACTCGCGGGCGATCGCGTCGCCGCTGGCCTCCGGCAGCGCGGTCTCCGGCTCCCGGGACTCCAGCGAGCGGACGTACTCGGCGACCTCGGTGTCCCCGGCGGCGAGCTCGTCGACCTGACGCTCCCACGCCTTGGCCCGCTCCGGCAGATCCCCGAGCGGAATCTCGATGTCGAGCAGGTCCTCCACTCGCCGCAGCAGCGCGAGCGTCGCCTTCGGGCACGGCGGGTTCGCGACGTAGTGCGGCACCGCCGCCCAGAACGACACCGACGCCAGCTCCGCTCGCGCGCAGGCGTCGCCGAAGACGCCGACGATGCCGGTCGGACCCTCGTAGCGGGACGGCTCCAGGCCGAGCCTCGCCGCCGTCGCCGCATCCCCGGCCGTCCCGCTGATGGGCACCGGACGGGTGTGGGGGGAGTCCGCGAGCAGCGCGCCGAGCGAGATCACCATGTCGCTGCCGAGGGCATGCACCGCCTCGATCAGCTCATCGGTGAAGCCGCGCCAGCGCATGTTCGGCTCCAGCCCGCGGATGAGCACCAAGTCCGTCTCCGACTTCGGCGGCCGCGCCACCGACAGCCGGGTGGTCGGCCAGGTGATCTTCCTCGACGCCCCGTCGGTTCCGCTCACCGTCGGCCGGTTCACCTGGAAGTCGTAGTAGTCGTCCGGGTCGATCGCGCCGATCACCCGGGCCTTGAACGCCGTCTCGAGATGCTCCACGGCGGCGGAGGACGCGTCGGCGGCGTCGTTCCAACCCTCGAAGGCGGCCACCACGACCGGCGACCGCAGTTGACCGACGCCGGAGAACTCGATCACCTACCACCTCCTGCCGCCCAGCGGCGGCCCACTGCCCCCGTGACAGTGCAACGGTACGTCCTCACGGAGACGACTCCTGCCCAGAGCCGACATCCGTTACGTCAGCCCTCCTTGCATCCGGTGGGGAACCTGCCCTCGCCCGCGGTGAACCTCCGCGGGACCAGTCTGCCGGTGTTCTCGTGGGAACGCCTTTCCTCGGTCTGTCGATGGCGAACGACGCCGGGCGGATCGGACATCCGTTCCGGATCGACGCGGTGGCTGCACCGTATCGGCTCCCGATGAGTACCCGCTGTCGCGGGAAGGCCAACGGTCGCGGCGAGCACTGTCCGCGTTGCGACACCCGCACCCCCGTCTCCCGGCCCGCCCGCCGGCTCTGGCGGCCGCCGCGTCCCCGTCCGCCCGGGTGGCGTCGCCGCGGACCCGCGGGGCCGTGCCGCGCCGGCTCCCGTGACTCCCGCGCCGCCCGTCCTACCACCTCCCTGGATGTCCACGTTCACCCAGCCGTCTCCGACGGAGTTCACCCGGCCACCGTTGGCAGCGTCGTCGCCAACCCACGCCCGGGCGACCACATTCCCGACCACATTCCCGAACCGCGGGCGCCGGCCCGACCGCGGGCGCGGGCCCGAGGGCGGGCGCGGGCCCACCGCGCTCGGCACCTGGCCCACCGCGCTCGGCGCCTGCGGCGGACTCTCCCGGTACGGCGCCCGTCCGCACCGGGGCCGACGGCGCCGGGGTTCGCGGCGGGGTCGGCGGCGGATTCCCGACGGCCTGCTGTCCGTCCTGTCGCGACGTGTGCCGGAGGCCTCTGGCGCCATGGTCACCATGTTGCCGGGCCCCGCCCCCTTCCCGCGCTGCATTCCCGCCGAAGGGCGGTGTAACGAGGTCCTCAGGTCCCGGCCCGCCCGGACGGGCCGAACCCCGCGTCCCGAGCCCGCTGAGCCGCCCGCCGCCAGATGCGCGGCCGCGATCCGGCAGCATACGGGCAGGACCGGTCCGTACCGGGCGCAGCGGCGCCTCTCCAGACCGGAGGCCGATCCCGCCCGGGCGGGACCGGTCGGCGTGGGCGGTCGGCGGCCGGCAGCCGGCGACCCCGCGTCCGGGCAAGGCACGTCGACCCGCGCACCCGGAACCATCCGGTGCGCCCCGATTCGAGCTGGGAGCACAACGTGGGAAGCCTCGCGGCGGTCTTCTTCGACATGGACGGCCTGCTCGTCGACACGGAGCCGATCTGGACCGTCGCCGAGCACGAGGCGGCGGCGCGGCTCGGCGGCGAGTTCACGCCGGCGATGAAGCGGGCGATGATCGGCCACGGCATCGACACCGCGGTGCCGATCATGGTGTCGATGCTCGGCCGGCCGCCGTCCGACGTCCCGGCCACGGCGCGTTTCCTGCTGCGACGCTCCGCCGAGCTGTTCCGCGAGCCAGGCGTGATCGTCCCGCAACCCGGCGCCGTCGAGCTGCTCGCCGTCCTGCGGGAGCGGGGCGTCCCGGCGGCGCTGGTCTCCTCGTCCTTCCGGGACCTGATGGACCCTGTGCTCGGCGTCATCGGTCGGGAGCTGTTCGCGACGACGGTGGCCGGCGACGAGGTGAGCCGCCGAAAGCCGGATCCCGAGCCCTACCTGACCGCCGCCCGCATGCTCGGCGTGGACCCCCGGCGCTGCGTCGTCCTGGAGGACAGCCCCTCGGGCGCCCGCGCCGGTGTGGCCGCCGGCTGCGCGACCATCCTCGTCCCCTCCATGCCCGACCTCCTCGATCGCGCCGCCACCCCGCCCACCGCCACCCCGCCCACCGCCGTGCCGTCAGAGGGGGCGCTGCCCACCGCCACCCCGTCCGCCGCCGTGCCGTCCGCCCTCGCGCGGGCCGACGTGGCGTCCGCGGAAGCCCTCGAACCCGTGCCCGCAGGCCTCGCCGCGATCGTCGCCAGCCTGCACGACGTCACCCTCGATCTGCTCGACGAACTGCTGAGCGTCCGACCGGTCGGGCCCTGACCGTGACCTCCGCCAGTGCGAGCGCGCGGCGCACCAGATCGGCGACGCCGGCTGCGCCGCCCAGCACATCGGCCCAGGTGAAGCGCAGCAGGGTCCAGCCAGCCGACAGTAGGTCGTTCTGCCGCATGCGGTCGCGGAACAGCGCGCGTGGCTGGCGGTGATAGGCGGCGCCGTCCGCCTCCACGGCGACCAGCCGGCTCGGCCAGGCCAGGTCGAGCCGGGCGACTGGACGGCCTCCGGGCGTCGAGACCGGGTCCGGCGGCTCGTCCTGCGCCCCTTCGAGGGCGTCGACGCTCGTGAACCCCGTCGGACTGTCCCGCGCCGTCGGGCGGGCGGGGCCCCACACCTGCCACTGCAACTCCTCCGGCGGCAGGCCGGCGTCGAGCAGTAGCAGGCGTAGCCGCGTCTCCAGAGGCGACTCGGCCCGACCATCGGCGAGCGCGAACCAGTGCCGGCGGGCGACCACTCCCCGACGGCCGGCTGCCGACCTGAGCACGGCGTCGATGTCCGGGATCCGCCCTTGGTGCAACGCGGCGTCGAGCAGACTGACGGCGGTCTCCCGATCGCTGTCCAGGACCAGGTCCGCCAGTGTGCGCTCGACGGTGGTGACCGGGATGCCTCGCCGGAGCTGCTGCTCGTCGGAGCGGAGGGTGCCGAGATGCCGGATGAGGCCGTCAATGTCGGCTGCCGCGTGAGCGGACCGGGGGAGCAGAAGGTGGACCGGTTCGCGCGCCGTGCCTCCCTGGTCCGCCCGCGCGCGGTTCGTGCCGCGGCCCGCGCCGCGGGAGCTGCGGGCCGCCCGCGCGTCTGCCTTCGGGCTGCCTCGGTCCTCCGCCTGATCAGGTGGACGAGGAGCGGAAGGTAGCCCCGGCAGCCCCAGAAGCCGGGCGGCGGTCACGCCGCAGACGACGGCATCTGGCCGGCCGACCAGCGCAGCCCGCACCGGTCCGCGCAGCGGGTGCGCGCCTGGGAGCAGGACGGTGCCGCGGAATGGCGTGGAGTGGCCGGCGCCCCGGACCAGGCGATCGAGTTGCCGGCGGGTCAGACCCGCCTGCCGGATCTGGGCCCGGGTGAGCATGCCGTCCTGGCGGGCAGCGAGCCGACGCAGGGAGAGCGGGAGCACGGGGAGGTCCACCCGGCCAGCGTGGCGGGCATCTTGCCTCCTGGGCAGCGGCACACGGCCATCTGTGGACGAGCCGGAGGCCTGTGGACAAGGGCATCTACGGACAAGGACTCTGCGGGCTGGGTCCTTCCGTAATCGTGCGTGCACACAATCGTGCCGAGGTTTCGGTACGGTTTTTCGCCCAAAAACCGTACCGAGCCCTCGGCATGATGTGGCAGCAATCTGGCCGGGTCACGCTTTCGGGTGGGGTCGACGAAGGGCTGGGCTGGGTCGGCCGGAGACGCTCCCTCCGTGCCGTGCCGGGCGACGCCGTGCCGGGCGACGCCGTGCCGGGCGACGCCGTGCCGACGGGTGGGGCGGCGGGGACGTCGACGGGCGGGGTGACGGCAGGCGTGGCGGCGCGCGTGCGGGCGTCCGGCCCTGAGCGCGCCGTGGGCGCCGGAGAACCCTCCGTGAGGTGGTCCCTGCGCTGGGAGAGGGTGCGCCCTTCCGCTACGGTTCCAGCGCAGGCGGTCAGGCGGCGGAGATGGCGCGCAGGACGTCCATGCGGGCGGCGCGGCGGGCGGGGAAGACGGCGGCGAGGATGCCGAGCAGGACGCCGACGATGATGACGATGATGATCGTCGGGACCGGGTAGGCGAACGTGCTGATGCCCTGGGAGGCCAGGGCCTTGGTCAGGGCCCAGCCGAAGATGCTGCCGACGGCCACCCCCAGCACGGCGCCGAAGACGGAGATGATCGTCGACTCCATGACGACCATGGCCCGCATCTGCCCGCGGCTCATGCCGACGGCGCGCAGCAGCCCGATCTCCCGGGTCCGTTCGATCACGGACAGGGCGAGCGTGTTCACGATGCCGAACAGCGCGATGATCACTGCCAGGGCCAGCAGGACGTAGATGAAGCCGAGTAGCTGGTCGATCTGCTTCTCCTGCTGGGCGACGAACTCCGACTGGTCGCGTACCTCCACCGTGGCGTAGGGCTTGACGATCTTGTCGATCTCGGCGCGCACGGCGGCGGGGTCGGCTCCGCCGGCGCGTTTGACCAGCACGAACAGGTCCAGGTCGTCGGTGGTGTGCCGGGCGAACTGGCTGGTCGAGATAATCCACGAGCCGGCCACCTGGCTCTTCTTGTACGTCCCGGCGACGGTGAGGTCCTGGGTGCCGTCGGGGAAGGCGACGGGGACCTTCTGCCCGACGGTGAGGTGGCGGTCGGCGGCGACGGTGTCATCCACGAGGATCGTGCCGTCGCCGAGGGCGTGGAGGTCCCCGGCGACCTTCTTGAGGGCCAGCACCTTGGGCAGGCCCGCCGGATCCCCGGCGAGCACCTGGGCGTCGCGTCCGCCGACCTTCGCCAGGCCGCCGCGCAGCCCGGTCGCGACCTCGATGCCGGGTTTGCCGGCCAGGTCGCGCGCCACCTGCCCGCTGAAGCCCTGGCCGAAGCCCTGGGCGGTCAGGAAGAAGTCGGCGCCGAGACTGTCCTGCACCGTCGTGCGCACCGACTCCTTGATCGACTGTCCGAGGATCGAGAAGGCGCTGACCAGTGCAAGTCCGATCATGAGGGCGGAGGCGGTCGAGGAGGTGCGCCGCGGGTTGCGCATCGCGTTCTCCCGGCCGAGCCGGCCGGTGGTGCCGAACAGCGAGACGAACGGCGCGCCGAGGACCCGGATGATCGGGCCGGACAGCAGGGGCGACAGGGTGGCGATACCGAGGAAGATCCCCGCGGCGCCGACCCCGACGGAGGTGGCACCCGACTTGCCCGCCGACGCGGTCCCGAGAACGAGCAGCAGCACCCCGAGCCCCGTGAGGACCGTCCCGGCGACGGCCCGGGTGCGCAGCGAGCGCGTCGGCAGCACGTAGGTCTCCCGCATCGCCGCGATCGGCGGCACGGACGCGGCCTTGCGCGCCGGCACGAAGGCCGCCGCCGAGGTGATCAGAACGCCCACGGCGTAGGCGGCGGTGATCGTGCGCGCCTCGAAGACCAGCGAGCCGCTGGGCAGATCCACGCCGAACGCCCCGACGGCCGCCCGGAGCAGCACGGCGAGCCCCGCGCCGAACAGCAGCCCCACACTCGCGCCGGCGAAGCCGACCAGAGCCGCCTCGACCTGCAGCGAGATCTGCACCTGGCGCCGGCTGGCGCCGATCGCCCGCAACAGCGCCAGCTCCCGTACCCGCTGCGCCACCAACATCGTGAAGGTGTTGAAGATGATGAAGGCCCCGACGAACACCGAGATAGCCGCGAAGATCAGCAGGAAGGTCGAGAAGCCGCTGATCGCCTGCTGCACGGCGCTGGCGTTCTCCTCCGAGAGCTGCGTGCCGGTGATCGCCTCGACGCCGGCGGGGAGCGCGGCGGCGACCCGCGCGCGCAGCTCCGGCTGGCCGAGGCCGGGGACGGCCGCCAGGTGGATGGAGCTGAACTGGCCGGGGGCCAGCAGCACCCGCTGGGCGGTGGCAGTGTCGAACGCGGTCACCGCGGCGCCGCCGAGGCTGTCCTGCCCGGCCACCCGGAACGTGCCGACCAGCGTGTACGTCGCCGGTGGCCCCTTGGTCTGCACGGAGATCCGCGCCCCGAGGGCGAGATGAAGGTCCCGCGCCGTCGCCCGATCCACCACGATCTCGCCGGGACCAGGGGCGTGGCCCTCGGCGAGCTGTTCGGACGCGGTCGGCTGGCCGCCCGTCCAGTTCCTGCCCAGCCCCGGCGCCCCGCCCTCCTTCGCCGGCTTGCCGGTGCGCGGGTTGATGAGCACCGCCTGGCCGTTGACCGACCCGACGGCCGCGCGCACCCCGTCGACCCTGGCCACGGTGTCGAGGATCGACGCGGGCAGCGGCGGTCGGCCGGCGTCGCTCGTCGGGTCGATCTGGTTGACCGCGCGGACCGCGACGCTGACGTTCTTGTTGATGTCGGCGAACAGGCCGTTGAACGTCCGGTTGAGCGTGTCCGTCAGGACCAGGGTGCCGGTGACGAAGCTCACGCCGACGACAACCGCCAGCATGGACAGGGCCAGCCGGACCTTGCGGGCCAGCAGGCTCTTGAGGGTGGCGCGCAGCATCGGCTCAGGCCCAGCCCGCCGACCCGGGCCCGTCCGCCCGGTAGCCGCCCGGCGCGCCGTAGCCGTCCGGGGTGCCGTAGCCGTCCGGGGTGCTGTAGCCGTCCGGGGTGCTGTAGCCGTCTGGGACGCCGTAGCCGTCCGGCTCGTCGTCGTCGCGCGGGCCGGTGGGGCGCGGCACCGGCCGGCGCCGCGGGGCGCCCGCCGGCCCACCGTAGCGGCCGCCGCCCGGCCCGCTGCCGTCCGGTGGTCCGGTCTCGTCCAGGGGCCCGGTCTCGGGCCCGGGGACGGGGTCGAACTCGCCGGTGAACGGCTCGGCGTAGCGGCCGTCGTAGGGCGCCGGCCGCGCCGGCCGGCTGTCGTTGCCGTAGCGCTGGTCGGGGTAGTCGTAGTCGCCGTAACGGTCGTCGCCCTCCGGGTAGCCCCGTGGGTGGGGCGCCGCGCTGTAGCCGTCGTGGCGGGCTCGGTCGCCCTGATGCTCGCGGTCCGCGCGACGCGCGTGGCGGTCCCGGCCGCCGTGGCGGTCCCGATCGTCGTGGCGGTCCCGGCCGTCCCGATCGTCGTCGTAGGCGTCCGCTTCGCCGGGCGCGTCGGCGCCGTCGGGGAGCAGCCCGCGCTGGGCGGCGTCGAGGTGCTTCATCCGGTCGAGCACCTCGTCCGCGGTCGGCTGCTCGATCGCGTCGACGAGCCGACCGTCCGCGAGGAAGATCACCTCGTCCGAGTAGGAGGCGGCGGTGGCGTCGTGCGTCACCATGACGATCGTCTGCCCGAGCTCGGTGACCGAGTCCCGCAGGAACGACAGCACCTCGGCGCCCGAGCGGGAGTCCAGGTTGCCGGTCGGCTCGTCGGCGAAGATGATCTCGGGTCGGGTGACGAGGGCGCGGGCGCAGGCGACCCGCTGCTGCTGGCCGCCCGACAGCTCGCTCGGCCGGTGCCCCAGCCGGGGGGCGAGGCCGACCGCGTCGACGACGGTGCGCATCCACGCCTGATCCGGGGAGCGGCCCGCGATGCTCAGCGGCAGCGTGATGTTCTCCGCCGCGGTGAGCGTCGGCAGCAGGTTGAACTGCTGGAAGATGAAACCGATCCGGTCCCGGCGCAGCCGGGTGAGCTCCTTGTCCGACAGCCGGGACAGGTCGACGTCGCCGATGAACACCCGCCCGCGGGTCACCGTGTCCAGGCCGGCCAGGCAGTGCATGAGCGTGGACTTCCCCGAACCCGACGGCCCCATGATCGCCGTGAAGCGGCCGCGCGGGAAGTCCAGGTCGATCCCGCGCAGCGCGGTGACGGTCGTGTCCCCGGTGCCGTAGACCTTCGTCAGACGGTCGGCGCGCGCCGCCGGGACCGTGCCGCCCGTGCCGCCGGGACCGCCGGGACCGCCCGCGATGCCGACGGCGGGCTGCTCGCGGCGGTCGTCCCCGCGCTCGGCGGTCCGCGCCACCCGCTGCGGGCGACCGGGCGGAGCGCCCCTGCCCGCGTCCCGCCTCCCGCCTGGGGATGATCCGGTCCGTCGGGCCATCGTGACGTCCTCTCCTCGCGCGCTCGGCGCGTCTGCCGATGCCCCTGCCCGCCGCCGGGTACAGGGCCCGTCCCATCGTCCTATGTAGGTGTTTCGGCGCGCGGACTGCCACGCTCGGCGGGGTCCGCCCGCCGGCCGCCCGGTCCGGACGACCTCGATCACGCCGTCGGAGTCCCCAACGACCGAGGAATGATCCGCATCTCGGGATCGATCCGGAATCCCCGGACAGCCCGCGTCCCGTCGACGTTCCCGTCCTCGTCCGTGGGCGGCGTCCTCGCCGGCGGGAGTCAGCCGTCCGCCTCGCAGACAGCCGGGGCCGCGTCGTCGAGGGGCACGGCGGGGGCCTGTCGGGGCAGCGGCGGCGGCGTGCCGCCGAACGCCGGGCACAGCGCCTGGTGGTGGCACCAGGAGCACAGGCGGTTCGGGGTGGCCCGCCAGTCCCCGCTGCGGTGGGCCCGGTCGATCGCCGCCCACAGCGCCTCGATCCGCCGCTCGGTGGCCCGCAGGTCCGCCTCGTCCGGGGTGGCCCGCAACCAGGTGCGGTCACCGAGGTAGTACAGGCGAAGCTCCCGGGGGATCACGCCGCGGATCCGCCACAGCAGCAGGGCGTAGAACCTCATCTGGAACATCGCCGAACCCTCGAACGCCGGTCCGGGCGAGCGGCCGGTCTTGTAGTCGACCACCCGCAGGGCCACGCCCTGCGGGGTCGTGGCCTCGTCGAGCCGGTCCACGTAGCCGCGCAGCCGCAGCCCGGAGTCGAGCACGTGCTCGACGTAGAGCTCGCGGGCCGACGGGGCGAGCCGGGCCGGGTCCTCCAGCGCGAAGTACCCGGCGAGCAGCTCGCGCGCCGAATCCAGCCAGGCGGCGAGCGCGTCCGGGCCGTCGAAGAGCGCCTCGACCGCCGGCTCCCGTTCGCGCAGCGCCAGCCAGGCCGGCTCGACCAGCGTGCGCGCGGCCTCGAGGGTCCGCCCGGCCGGCGGCAGGTCGAACAGGTTCTCCAGGACCGAGTGCACGACGGTCCCGCGGCTGGCCGCCTCGCTCGGCGGTTCGGGCAGCCGGTCGACGACGCGGAATCGGTAGCGCAGCGGGCAGTTCACGAAGTCCGCCGCCCGCGACGGCGACAGCGACCCGATCAGCGGCCGCTGGGCACCCCGCGGCCCGCTCGGCGCTGCGGCGCCGGCCGGCGCCGCGGGGCCGTGCGGCACTGCGGGGCCGACCGCCGGCACCGGGGCCTCGCTGGATGCCGCGGAACCCGGCGGCGGCGTCGTGGTCATGACCCGACCCTAGAACCCGCCACCGACACTCCCGCGGGTCGGCCCCGGCCGACGGCGGCTGGCGACGGCGGCGGTCCGGCCGGTGGCGGCGCCGTCGTGCGTGACCGGCGGCGCGGGGCGTCCGGGTGGGCACCGGCGCGCCGAGGCGGCCCTGGCCGGAGACCCCCGGCACCCCCGCTGGTCACAGGCGCGGACAGGGCCGGCAGACGCGGCCGGATCTGGTCCGTAGCATCGGTTCCATGACGGATCAGCGCGGTGGCACCGGCTCGGATGCCCATGGCGGCACGGGTGGTGCGTCGCGGCATCCGGGTGAACGCCCGGCGGGAGTCATCATCGGGCGCATCCGGGGCGTCCCGATCATGGTGTCGCCGCTTGCGTTGATCTTCGCCCTGCTGGTGGCCTATCTGCTCTCCGGCTCCATCCGGGACCGGCTGCCGACGGCGTCGGACGGCCAGGTCCTCGCGATGGCCACGGTGATCTCCGTCGGCTTCCTGGTCTCCCTGCTGGTCCACGAGATCGGCCACTGCCTGGCCGCCCTCGCCTTCGGCCACACCGTCCGTTCGGTGACGCTGCACGGGTTCGCCGGGTTCACCGAGTTCGAGCCCGAGCCCCGCAGCCCCGGCCGCGAGTTCCTCATCGCCTTCGTCGGTCCGGCGGCCAACGGTCTGCTCGCCGGGCTGTGCTTCCTCGGCCTGCTCGGCATCGGCGACGACACCCACGTCGGGGTGGTGCTGCGCGATCTCGGGGTCATCAACCTGGCGCTGTTCGTGTTCAACCTGGCCCCCGGTGTGCCATTGGACGGCGGGCGGGTGGTCATCGCCGCCGTGTGGGCGGTGACCGGGGACAAGCTGCGCGGGCTGCGGGCCGGCGCCTACGGCGGCTTCGTGGTGGCCGCGGGCATGGTCGTCTGGGGGACGACGATCTCCGGCGACAGCTTCGGCCTGTTCTACACGTATGCTCTGGCGGCGTTCCTGGCCTTCGCGGCCTTCCAGTCGCTGCGGGCGGCCCAGTTGCGTGGGCGGCTGCCGGGGCTGTCCGCCGGCCGGCTGGTGCGCCGGACGCTGCCCGTCGAGGGCGCCGTGCCGCTGGCCGAGGCGCTGCGGCGGGCGCAGGAGGTCGGCGCCACCGCCGTCGCGGTGATCGACCGCGACGGCAATCCCATCAAGATCATGAATGGCTCGGCGGTCGACGCGCTGCCCGAGCATCGGAGGCCGTGGATGTCCGTGGACGAGGTGAGCCGGGCGATCTCGCCCGGGATGGTGCTCGACGCCGACCTGGAGGGCGAGGACCTGCTCGCCGCGGTGCAGAGCATGCCCGCCTCGGAGTACCTGGTGCTGCAGCACGGCCGGCCGGTCGGCGTGCTCGCGATGGTCGACCTGGTCGCCCGCCTCGACCCGGCCGCCGCCGCGCGCATGGTGGCGCAGCGGTGACCGATCCCGACCTTCGTCCCGGCCCCACCGGCGCGGCGCACCGCCGCGGGCCCTTCACCAAGGGCGACCGGGTGCAGCTCACCGATCCCAAGGGGCGCAAGCACACCGTCGTCCTGGAGCCGGGCAAGCAGTTCCACACCCACCGCGGGGCCGTCGAACACGACGCGCTGCTCGGCCGGCCCGAGGGCATCGTCGTCACCAGCACCGGCGGCACCGACTATCTGGCGCTGCGCCCCCTGCTCGTGGACTTCGTGCTGTCGATGCCCCGCGGGGCGACCGTCGTCTACCCCAAGGACGCGGGCCAGATCATCACGTACGCGGACATCTTCCCGGGCGCGCGGGTGCTCGAGGCCGGCGTCGGCTCGGGCGCGCTGTCCTGCTCCCTGCTGCGCACCATCGGGGACGCCGGCCGGTTGATCTCCTACGAGCGGCGGGAGGACTTCGCCGCCATCGCCCAGCGCAACATCGAGACGTTCTTCGGCGGGCCGCATCCGGCGCACACGGTGATCGTCGGCGACCTGGCCGAGACGACCGAACGGGACGTCGACCGGGTCGTCCTGGACATGCTCGCGCCCTGGGACGTCGTGGACGCCGTCAGCGCCGCGCTCGTTCCCGGCGGGGTGGTCTGCGCCTACGTCGCCACGACGACGCAGCTTTCCCGGGTCGTGGAGACCCTGCGGGCCCACGGCACGTTCGCCGAGCCCGCCGCCTGGGAGACGATGATGCGGGACTGGCATGTCGAGGGCCTTGCCGTCCGTCCCGGCCACCGCATGGTCGGCCACACGGGCTTCCTGGTCACCGCGCGCCGCCTCGCCGACGGGGTCACGCCCCCGGTCCGTCGCCGGCGCCCGGCCAAGGGCGCCCTCGGTGAGCGGGCCGCCACGGATCCGGCTGAGGCGGGTGCCCCCCTCGCCGAGCCGGCCGCGACGGCCCTCGCCGGAGCTGCGCCCGAACCCGCCGTGGATGCGGTACCCGAAGCCACGCGTGGGAGCTGACTCCACCAGCCAGCTGGTGCACGCCGCAAGAAGCCTCTCCCGTCCTGCTGTCACCTTCCGTGACGGTAGGGGGTGTGGCTGAGGCGCGTCGCGAATCGGGCTACGGCTCGGGCGGCGGCGGATGCGGATGCGGGGGAGAGCGCCTGCCTGTTCCTTCTGGGGGGTTCTGTGTCTGATTCGTCCCTCCAGAAGGAACAGGTTGCCCCGTTCCCCTGCACACCCCCGCCTCGTGTGGCGGTGTGGCGGTGTGGCGATGGGCCGTGCGGTGGCGAGGCGGGTGTAGGTCGATATCACGTTCCGTCACCGAGTGTGGAGAGGAACTGGTGAGCGGCCGCACGAGGCCAAGCCGATCAGGCAGGCCCGGGGTCTGACCCGCGCGGACCAGGGGAGGCCACGGCGGCCCCACGGCCGGGTCGATCGGGACCGAGGCGACAGGGCGGTCGCAGTCGCAGAAGGTCAGTGACCTCTCGCCGCTCCTGGAGCGTCATCGACCTCCTGCAGACCCTTTCGCCGACGGAGGGTCTCTCGCCGACGGAGGGGTCTTGCCGACGGAGGGTCCCTCGCTGACGGAGGGTCTCTCGGCGGCGGAGGGGGCTCGGCGTGGTGGAGGCGTCAGCCCAGGGGGCCGCCGGCCTCCAGGGTGCCGTCCGGGCGTTCCACGTAGATGCACGTCCCCGGACACTCGTCGGCCGCGTCGACGACCGCGTCCACGACGGGCAGGGGCACCGGCACGTACGCCCCGTCGGTCGTCTGGAGCTCGCCGGCGTCGTCCTTGACGTAGGCCAGCCCGTCGACGTCGAACTCGAAGACGCTGGGGGCGAGTTGGACGCACAGACCGTCGCCGGTGCAGGCGTTCTGGTCGACCCGCACGCGCAGGCCTGCCGAAACGCCCGGCTTCGCTGGAGTTGCCACAGGGCTCCGATCTTCTGTCACCATGGCACCGTAACCCGCTGTTTACGGCAAAGCCCGGTCGTCCTTGCGTGACCGGCCTGCCAGCGGCGGTCACAACGGTAGTGTGGGTGCGTCCCGGTCAGCACGGGGGAGGTGGAGGCGCAGTGTCCGGTCCCCGTTCGGGCTCTGGCTCCGGTGGGAGCACGGGTCGTCCAGGTGATGCCGAATCACGGCGGTCGGCGTACGAGAAGGAAGCACACGAGCTCACGACGCAGGTCGCCTTCCTGGAAGAGGAAGTGGCCATGCTGCGGCGCAGGTTGTCCGAATCGCCCAGGCAGGTCAGGGTGCTGGAGGAACGCCTCGCGGAGATACAGGCCGAGCTGTCGTCCGCCACGGGACAGAACGACAGACTCGTCGCCACCCTCCGGGAGGCGCGCGACCAGATCGTCACCCTGAAGGAGGAGGTCGACAGACTCGCGCAGCCGCCAAGCGGCTACGGGATCTTCGTCTCCCGGTATGACGACGGCACCGTCGACGTGTTCACTCAGGGCAGAAAGCTCCGGGTGACCGTGTCGCCGAGTGTCGACGTCGGCTCGCTCTCGCCCGGCCAGGAGGTCATGCTCAACGAGGCCCTCAACGTGGTCGAGGCGCGCGCGTTCGAGCGGCAGGGCGAGATCGTTCTGCTCAAGGAAGTCCTCGAAAGCGGTGACCGAGCACTGGTGATCGGTCACACCGACGAGGAGCGGGTGGTCATGCTGGCCCAACCGCTGCTCGACGGTCCGATCCGCGCGGGGGACTCGTTGTTGATCGAGCCCCGCTCCGGGTACGCCTTCGAGCGGGTCCCGAAGTCCGAGGTCGAGGAGCTCGTCCTCGAAGAGGTCCCGGACATCGGGTACGAGCAGATCGGCGGGCTGAAGAGTCAGATCGAGTCGATCCGCGACTCGGTGGAGCTGCCGTTCCTGTACAAGGATCTCTACCGGGAGCATCAGCTCAAGCCGCCGAAGGGTGTGCTGCTCTACGGCCCACCCGGCTGCGGCAAGACGCTGATCGCGAAGGCGGTCGCCAACTCGTTGGCCAAGAAGGTCGAGGCGATCACCGGCCAGGGCAACGGCCGCGCCTTCTTCCTCAACATCAAGGGCCCCGAGCTGCTCAACAAGTTCGTCGGCGAGACCGAGCGGCAGATCCGGCTGGTGTTCCAGCGGGCGCGCGAGAAGGCGTCCGAGGGAATGCCGGTGATCGTGTTCTTCGATGAGATGGACTCGATCTTCCGGACCCGAGGCTCGGGTGTGTCCTCGGACGTGGAGAACACGATCGTTCCGCAGCTGCTCAGCGAGATCGACGGCGTCGAGCAGCTCGAGAACGTGATTGTGATCGGCGCGTCCAACCGCGAGGACATGATCGACCCGGCGATCCTGCGGCCGGGGCGGCTCGACGTCAAGATCAAGGTGGAGCGGCCCGACGCCGAAGCGGCCCGCGACATCTTCGCCAAGTACGTCGTGCCCAGCCTGCCGCTCTACCCGGAGGACCTCGCCGAGTTCGACGGCAACCGGGAGGCCACGGTCGCCGCGATGATCCAACGGGTCGTCGAGCGGATGTACGCGGAGAGCGAGGAGAACCGCTTCCTCGAGGTGACCTACGCCAACGGTGACAAGGAGGTCCTGTACTTCAAGGACTTCAACTCGGGCGCGATGATCGAGAACATCGTCGCCCGCGCCAAGAAGATGGCGGTCAAGGCGCACATCGAGGGCGGCCTCAAGGGTCTGCGCATGCAGTACCTGCTCGCCGCGTGCCTGGACGAGTTCAAGGAGAACGAGGACCTGCCGAACACGACCAACCCGGACGACTGGGCCCGGATCTCCGGCAAGAAGGGCGAGCGGATCGTCTACATCCGCACGCTTGTCACCGGGACGAAGGGCACCGAGGCCGGACGCTCCATCGACACCATCGCGAACACCGGCCAGTACCTGTAACGGCCGGCGGAACACTCGCCGCGGTCCCGCCGCGGTCGCGCTGACAAGGCGACCGCGGCGGGATGCGGCCTGCTCCGTACCGCGGCGCCCGGGACCGAGGAGGTCCCGGGCGCCGCGGCATGCGTGCGCCGGAGGCCCGGGCCCGCCCAGCCCGCGGGGGCCTGCGGCCCACCGCAGCGGCGTTCCCCGAGGTGCGCCGCCACCGGCGCGGGCGACACCCGCGTGCCGGTCCAGCCGCGATCCGCCCCGGCCCGGGCGCCCCCGATCGGGGGATCCCCGGCCTCGTCGGGGTCCGGCTCGGACGTTCGCCGCGCCGATCCGCGTCGGGCGGAACGGGTCCACGCGCACCGCCCAGAAGAAACAAGGCGGACGTCCGGCCAACCGACCGCCCGCGCAGCACCTACGCTTGCAGAGTGAGCGCGCGCCGGATCATGGGAATCGAGACCGAGTACGGGGTGTCGGTGCCCGGTCAGCCGAACACCAATCAGATGTTGGCCTCGTCGTTGGTGGTGAACTCCTATGCCAACAGAACGTCGTCCTCGGGCAGCCGTGCCCGGTGGGACTTCGAGGAGGAGTCGCCACTGCGGGACGCACGAGGCTTCGAGCTCCCCCGGGAGCCCGCGGTCGACCCGAGCGCGCCGGCCAACGAGGACGACCTGGGCCTCGCCAACGTCATCCTGACCAACGGGGCACGGCTCTACGTCGACCACGCCCATCCTGAGTTCTCCTCGCCCGAGGTCACCAACCCGCGTGACGTCGTGCTGTGGGACAAGGCCGGTGAACGGGTGATGGCGGAGGCGGCACGCCGTGCCCTGACGGTGCCCGGCTCCAAGCCCGTGAACCTGTACAAGAACAACACCGACAACAAGGGTGTCTCCTACGGCTGCCACGAGAACTACCTCATGGCCCGGTCGACCCCGTTCGGGGAGATCGTCCGCAACCTCACCCCGTTCTTCGTCTCCCGCCAGGTCGTCTGCGGCGCCGGTCGGGTCGGCCTCGGCGTCGACAGCCGAGAGGCCGGTTTCCAGATCAGCCAGCGGGCGGACTTCTTCGAGGTCGAGGTGGGCCTCGAGACGACGCTGAAGCGTCCGATCATCAACACCCGGGACGAGCCGCACGCCGACCCGGAGAAGTACCGCCGGCTGCACGTCATCATCGGCGACGCGAACATGAGCGAGGTCGCCACCTACCTGAAGGTGGGCACGACGTCGCTGGTCCTCGCCATGATCGAGGACGGCTGGTTCAGCGTCGACCTGTCCGTGGACGGCCCGGTGGCCGCCCTGCGGGCGATCTCGCACGACCCCTCGCTCAAGCATCTCGTGACGCTGCGCGACGGTCGGAAGATGACCGCCGTGCAGCTGCAGATGGAGTACTTCGAGCAGGCCCGCAAGTACGTGGAGAACCGGTTCGGCTCGGACGTCGACCCGCAGACCGCCGACGTCCTCTCCCGCTGGGAGTCGGTCCTCGGCCGCCTCGAGGTCGACCCGATGAGCTGCGCCCGGGAACTCGACTGGGTCGCCAAGCTGTCGATCCTGGAGGGGTACCGCTCGCGCGACGCCCTGGCCTGGGACTCACCCCGCCTGGAGCTCGTCGACCTGCAGTACCACGACGTGCGGCCGGACAAGGGCCTGTACAACCGCCTCGTCGAGCGCGGTCGGTTCGATCTGGTCGTCAGCGAGGACGAGGTCACCAGGGCGATGACGGAGCCGCCGGAGGACACCCGGGCGTTCTTCCGCGGCCGCTGCCTCGCCCGCTACCCGCAGCAGGTCGCCGCGGCGTCGTGGGACTCGGTGATCTTCGACATCGGCCGGGACTCCCTGCAGCGGGTGCCGACCCTGGAGCCGCTGCGGGGGACCAGGGCGCACGTGGGCGAGTTGCTCGACCGCTGCGCCACCGCCGCGGACCTCGTCGACGCGCTGGCCGGCCGCTGAGCCCGACCGGCGGCGCTGGCCGCTCGCTGGGCTGCCTGGCGGCGCTGGCCGCTCGCTGGGGCCGCCTGGCGGCACTGGCCGGTCGGTGAGCCGGCCGGACGCGCTGGCGGCCGTGCTGGCCGGCCGCCAGAGCCGGCTGGCGGCGCCGCGCGGTCGGTGAGCCGGCCGGGCGTGGCACGGGCCTCGTCGCCCGCGGCCGGCACCCTACCGCGCCCACCGTCGGGCCGGGTGCTCCCTGCTGATCTGTGCGCGTTGCGCCCTGGGCGGACGTCGCGACGAGACGGTCAGTTCGTGATGGAGTGGACCTCTCACCGATCCGACTGATGGTGTCGGTGGGGCGGGATAGTGTCGCGCCAGGCGATCGAAGGAGGGCTTCATGGCCACCAGGGACAGCGGCGGCGGGCAGCAGCACACCAACCGGCATGCCGAGGAGGTCGAGGAGGTCGCGGCCGAGAGCAGCGACGCCAGTGACCTCAAGGAGCGGCATGAGAAGCTGTCCGAGGACGTCGACTCGCTCCTCGACGAGATCGACGACGTCCTTGAGGAGAACGCCGAGGAGTTCGTGAAGGGCTACGTCCAGAAGGGCGGCGAGTGACCGCGCAACCCCGGCGTCGGCGGGGCTGAGCCCGCGCCACGCACCGGCTCCGGGCGCGCTCGGGGCAACCGAAGGTGCCTCCCGATCGTGGCGGTCGCCCTGTGTCGCCTGACCGCCGCCGGCCGGGTCGCCCACCCGCACTCCGCGTGTCGCCCGTCGGTTCCGCCGGCGGGTGAGGCAGGGTCGTGGATGACCCGCGGGGCCCGGGAACCGCGTTATCGCCCGCCGCCGTGCCGCGCCGCTGCGGTCCGCGGGGTGCGGATCGTCGCTGGTCGCGTCGGCGGCCTCCCGGGCGTGTCCGGACGGCCCTGATCCGGCCCGCGGGGTGCGGCCGGGGCGCCGCGGCCGGGTCGGCCGGGGCCGGTGGACGCCCTGCGGACGGTCCGCGGGGCCGGTCCGGGGTCGGTCCGGGGCTGGGGCCCCCGCGGGTGGATCGCCGCCGATCGCCCGGCCGGTCGCCCTGGCCGACCGCACCAGGAGGCGATGGCCCTATGTTGTGCTCATGCGCACGTCGCCCGCGGTTCCCGGAGACGACCGGGACGCCGCGGCCCGTGTGACCGTCTATCGGAAGGGGGATGCGTGGCTGATCCATTGGGTGGCGCCGGGCGCCTACCGGCTGTGTTCATGACACCGGGAACGTCGTCGTTCACCGATTTCCTGTCGCAGTCGGCGCCGCACCTGCTGCCGGGGGCCCGGGGTGGCCTGCCGGGGCCGGTCACCGAGGTGGCGCACGGCACGACGATCGTGGCGGTGACGTTCCCCGGTGGTGTGATCATGGCCGGTGACCGCCGGGCGACGCAGGGGCACATGATCGCCCAGCGGGACGTCGAGAAGGTGCACCACGCCGACGACTTCTCCTGCGTGGGTTACGCCGGCACGGCCGGGGTCGGCGCCGAGCTGATCCGGCTGTTCCAGGTGGAGCTGGAGCACTACGAGAAGATCGAGGGCGCGACCCTGAGCCTGGACGCCAAGGCCAACCGGCTGGCGGCCATGGTCAAGGGCAACCTGCCGATGGCTCTGCAGGGCCTCGCCGTGGTCCCCCTGTTCGCCGGCTACGACCCGGACCTGGACAAGGGTCGGATCTTCTCCTACGACATCGCCGCGGCGAAGTCCGAGGAGCGGACGTACGAGTCGATCGGTTCCGGCTCGGTGTTCGCGAAGGGCTCGCTGAAGAAGCGCTTCCGCGTCGACCTGACCCAGGACGACGCGGTGCGGATCGCCGTCGAGGCTCTCTACGACGCCGCCGACGACGACTCGGCGACCGGTGGCCCGGACACGATCCGCAAGCTGTATCCGATCGTCGCGTCGGTCACGTCCGACGGGTACCGGCGCTACGGCGACGACGAGGTAGAACCCGTGGTGACCGCCATCATCGCGGACCGTTCCACGAGCGCGGGAGGCTGACGTGACCATGCCGTTCGGATACGCGAGCCCCGAACAGCAGGTCCGCGACAAGTCCGAGTACGCGCGCAAGGGCATCGCACGCGGGCGCAGCGTCGTCGTCATCACCTACGCGGACGGGATCCTGTTCGTCGCCGAGAACCCCTCGGCGACCCTCCACAAGATCAGCGAGATCTACGACCGCATCGCGTTCGCCGCCGTGGGCAAGTACAACGAGTTCGAGAACCTGCGCACGGCCGGCATCCGCCTGATGGACTCCCGCGGCTACATGTACGACCGGCGCGACGTGACCAGCCGCGCCCTCGCCAACGCCTACGCGCAGACCCTCGGTGCGATCTTCACCGAGAGCGTGAAGCCCTACGAGGTCGAGATCGTGGTGGCCGAGGTCGGCCCCACCACCGGCGACGACCAGATCTACAAGCTGACGTTCGACGGGTCGATCGCCGACGAGCGGGGGTTCGTCGCGATCGGCGGCGCCTCCGACCAGGTCACGACCTCGCTGAAGGAGCACCATCGGGACGGCCAGCCTCTCGCCGACGCCCTGCGGGTCGCGGTGCAGGCGCTGACCGTCAGCGTCCCGCCGGGGCTGCCGCAGAACGGCGAGCGGGTGCTCACCGAGGCCAACCTGGAGGTCGGGATGCTCGACCGGACCCGCGCCCGGCGGCAGTTCAAGCGGATCGCCGGCACCGCCCTCGCCGAGCTGCTCGCCCAGACCGCCACTCCCACCTGACCGGCCGCGATCCTGACCGGCCGCGATCCTGACCGGCCGCGCTCCTGACCGGCCGGGTCGGCCGGTCCGATCGGTGCCCCTGCGGCGACCGTCGGACCGGCCGAACGGCGCGTCGGCGTAGTGCTCAGTACGGGCGGTGTCCCACGAGGGTGACGACTCAGCTCGGGTGACGACTCAGCTCGGGTGACGACTCAGCGTGGGCGGACGTGCTCGTCGAGGAAGGCGAGCGCGCGAGACCAGGCGTCCGCCGCGGCGACCGGGCGGTACACCGCCTCCCGGTCGTCGCTGTGGAAGGCGTGTCCCGCGCCCGGGTAGCTGACGAGTTCCGTCGGCGCGCCGCTGCGGGCGGCCGCGGCCCGCAGCGCGGCGATCTCGTCGCCGCTGATCAGATCGTCCTGTTCGCCGTAGAGGCCAAGCCACGGCACGCGCAGCGTCGGGGCCGCCTCCACCAGCGGCGGCACGCCCGACCAGTACGGCGTGCTCACCCCGCCGCCGTAGAACGACACCGCCGCGGCCAGCGGGTGGCGGGTGGCGGTGTGCAGCGCGACGGTGCCGCCCATGCAGAACCCGACGATCGCGCTCTGCCCGGCGTCGAAGCCGGAGTCGGCGAGATGGGTGAGTGCCGCGTCGACGTCGGCGTCGATCCCCGTCCCCGTCAGCGCCTCCATCGCCGGGATCGCCCCCGGCCAGCCGCCGGCCGGGTCGACCTCGTCGCGTCCGTCCCGGTGGTACAGGTGCGGCGCCACGGTCAGCCAGCCGGCGCCGGCCAACCGGTCGCACACGGACACCAGGTACGGCGTGATGCCGCGGGCGTCCTGCACGACGACCATGCCACCCCGGGGGGGATCGTCCGCCGCGGGGGCCACGATCGTCAGCGGGACCGAACCTCGCCGGGCGACCTCCGCCCGCAGGTGACTTTTCAGGGTGCCGTTGCGGTGGGACTGGCTGGACGTCGTGTCGTTCGTTCCGGTTGTCATGGCGGCCATCCTTCCCCGTCGCGGCCTTCGTGACCGCATGGCCCGCGTCGGACGTGCCACCGTCGCGGCAGGCGCGTGCGGGCGCATCGCGGCGACCTGCATGCGGTGGCCCACCGGAGCGACCCCATGTGTCCCCGCCGGGGGCCGCCGGACGGTGCCGGGAACCGCCGGGTGACGACGGATCCGTCGCGAAACGCCGTGCCACGACACGCCGTCGGACGGGCCGCTACAACGTGAAGGCGTCACGCTACTCCCCGTAGCGTCCCGGCGGGCTCCGCCGGACGGAGGGGAGGATGCGGTGAGCAGACCGCTGCCGAACAGGACGGCGCGTGCGCGCGCGACGGCGGACTCGCGGGGCACGGCGGGCGCGGCGCGGGCCGGCGTGACCGGGACAGCGGTCCCGTGGTGACCGGCGGCAGGCACCGGGAGGGCGACCACGGCCCGCTGCCCGGGCAACGTCACCGACCCGGCCCGCAGTCGGACGGCGCCCGCGGACCGAACGCCGAGCCGGACGTCCATCGCGAGCCGGACGTCCATCGCGAGCCGGACGTCCATCGCGAGCCGGACGGCCTTGGTGGTGCTGACGGCCTTGGTGGTGCTGACGGCCCTGGTGGTTCGGCCGGCATCCATGGTCCGGCCGGGGGCGATCCCGCGGTCGGCCGGCACGCCCATCCCGGTTACCCGTTGCACGACCACGGGCCGGGCGACACCGGTTGGCCGGACCACCGACCGGCGTACGGCCACCGCCATGCCGCTGACGGCAGCGTGCTCCCGACCCCGGACGGCGGCGTCCCTGCCGGCGACACCCCGCCGGGCGTGACCTCGGCCGCTGGCGCGGGCGCTGGTTCGGCCGGTACGCCTGGTCCGACGGGGGTGCCCGGTTCGGTCGGGGTATCTGGTTCGGTCGGGGTGCCTGGTTCGGTCGGGGTGCCCGGCCCGGCCGGCATCCCTGGTTCGGGGGAGGCGATCGGCGGTGCGGGCGAGGTGTCCGCCGATCTGGTCCCCGGCGCCCATCATGACGCGGTGGCGGGCCGGGGGAGGCCGGGCGCCCTGGCGGAGCAGCGTCCCGGCCGTGATCCGCTCGGCCTGCGCGCGGTGCGCCGGGCCGGTGTCATCACGGTCGGGATGGCCGTGCTGATGGGGATTCTCGTCTGGCTCTACGGGACGTCGGTGACCAGCCTGCGGCCACGGGACCTGCCGATCCTCACCGTGGGTCCGGCGCCCGCGGCGACGGCGCTCGCCGACCAGATCAGCCGGGTCGAACCCGGCGCGCTGACCGTGCACACGGTGCCGACCGTCGCCGCGGCCGACCAGGCTCTGCGCGACCGCGACGCCTACGCCGCGATCGTCATCGGCGACGACGGACTGACGCTGCGGGTCGCCTCGGCGGCCAGTCCCGCGGTGACCGAGGCGATCACCCGGGGCATCCGGGTGTTCATGCCCGGTCTGGAGATCCCGGTTGTCGACGTGGTCGCGAACGCGCCTCGAGACCTGGCCGGCGGGGGACTGGCCGCCGGGTACCTGCCGCTCGTGCTCGTCATCGCCGCCGCGGGAGTGCTGCTGGCCCGGCTGGTCCGCTCCCGCGCGGTCCGGTTGGCCGGCATCGCGGTCCTCGCGGTGCTCTCCGGGTTCGCCGGGACGGTGGCGCTGCAGGGCGCGCTGGACGTCCTGCCGGGCTCCTTCCTGACGACGATGGCGGTGCTGACCCTGCTGGCCCTGGCGGTCGCCGGGCCGATCGTGGGGGTCGGCGCGGTGGCGGGGACGCCGGGCCTGGTCGGCGCCGTCCTGGTGACGGTCGCGGGCGCCGCGCTGTCGGCGGTGCAGTCCGCGCCGGAGATGCTGCCCCGCCCGTGGGGGGACATCGGCCAGTTCGCGCCGCCCGGAGCGGGGGCGACCCTGCTGCGCTCCACCAGCTACTTCGAGGGGGCGGCCGGCGGCCGACCGGTGGTTGTGCTGGCCGTCTGGCTGGTGGTCGGCCTCTGGCTGGCCTTCATAGGGGAGCGCGGCGCCGCCCCGTCGCTGTACCCGGGTACCCACGGGACCCCCCGGTCGGGCCAGGGGCCGCAACGACTGGGGGCCGGTACCGCCCCGGTCGGCACGACCGCGCCGGGCACGGTGCCGGCGGGCGGGGCCACGATCCCGGCAGGCGCAGGCGCAGGCGCAGGCGCCACGGCCACGGCTACGGGCGCATTGAGTGGGGTGGGGGCGACGGTGCCCGCACGAGCCGGCGCGACCGCGGCGGACGAGGCGTGGGCGTCCCAGGAAGCGGCCGGTGCCCCTGTGCTCCCCGGTGGTGCCCCTGTGCTCCCCGGCGGTGGCCCTGTGCTCCCCGGCGGTGGCCCTGTGCGGCCCGGTGCCCCGGTGCTGTCCGGCGGGGCGGCGGTGGACCAGGCGCCGGCGGCGCGCGCGGGGAGCGCGCCCGGTGGCCCACCGGCCGCGGTCGCGGCGCCGCTGCCGACGTGGCGCTCGCCGCTGGAAGGCACCGTGCCGATCGAACCGTCGGGCGGAGGCGTCCGGCTGGTGCCCCCGACCCGTCCGGGCGACCCGCCACCAGGGCGTGGGGGAGGCCCCGCGGGGGGTGCGACGGCGGGCGGATCGGAATCCCGGTGACCTCGAGCCCGAGCGTCTGGCCACGCCAGGGTGGCATCCGAGCATAGGGTCACAGACGTGGATCGCCGCATCTTCGGACTGGAGAACGAGTACGGCGTCACCTGCGTGTTCCGGGGGCAGCGGCGGCTGTCCCCGGACGAGGTGGCGCGGTACCTGTTCCGTCGTGTCGTGTCATGGGGACGCAGCAGCAACGTGTTCCTCAAGAACGGCGCCCGCCTCTACCTCGACGTCGGGAGCCATCCGGAGTACGCCACCCCGGAGTGCGACTCCGTCCCCGACCTCGTCACCCACGACAAGGCCGGCGAGCGGATCCTGGAGGGCCTGCTCGTCGAGGCCGAACGGCGGCTGCGGGAGGAGGGCATCGCCGGCGACATCCATCTGTTCAAGAACAACACCGACTCCGCCGGCAACAGCTACGGCTGCCACGAGAACTACCTCGTCGGGCGGCACGGCGAGTTCTCCAAGCTCGCCGACGTGCTGGTGCCGTTCCTGGTCAGCCGGCAGATCCTCTGCGGGGCCGGCAAGGTGCTGCAGACCCCGCGCGGCGCGGTCTACTGCATCTCCCAGCGCGCCGAGCACATCTGGGAGTCGGTGTCGTCGGCGACCACCCGGTCCCGCCCGATCATCAACACCCGGGACGAGCCGCACGCGGACGCCGAGCGTTTCCGCCGCCTGCACGTCATCGTCGGCGACTCGAACATGAGCGAGACGACGATGCTGCTCAAGCTCGGTTCCACCGATCTGGTGCTGCGCATGATCGAGGCCGGCGTCATGCTGCGCGACATGACGCTGGAGAACCCGATCCGGGCGATCCGCGAGGTCAGCCACGACATGACCTGCCAGCGCAAGATCAAGCTGGCGAACGGTCGCGAGGTCAGCGCGCTGGACATCCAGCGGGAGTACTACTCGAAGGCCGTCGAGTTCGTCGAGCGCCGCGGCGGCGACGAGGTCGCCAAGCGGGTGCTCGACCTGTGGGGCCGCACGCTGCTCGCGATCGAGACCGACGACCTCGAGCTCGTCGCCCGCGAGATCGACTGGGTGACGAAGTACGTGCTCATCGAGCGGTTCCGGCACAAGCACGGCCTGTCGCTGGCCTCGCCGCGGGTCGCCGAGCTCGACCTGAAGTACCACGACATCCACCGCGATCGCGGGCTGTACTACCGGATGGAGCGGGCGGGCCTCGTCGAGCGGGTGACCCGCGACCTCGACGTGTTCGAGGCCAAGTCGCGGCCGCCGCAGACCACCCGTGCCCGGCTGCGCGGCGAGTTCATCAAGCGGGCCCAGGAGAAGCGGCGAGACTTCACGGTCGACTGGGTCCACCTCAAGCTCAACGATCAGGCGCAGCGTACGGTCCTGTGCAAGGACCCGTTCCGCTCCGTCGACGACCGGGTCGACAAGCTCATCGCCAGCATGTGAGGACCCGACTTCTGTGATGTCCGCTCCGCGGCGCGCCCGCGCCGCCCTGACCGCTCCGCGCGCGGCCGCCCCGCTCGCGCAGGTCGCGCGCCGCCGGCGCCTGCTCGCCGGCGTGGTGCTGCCCGCCGTGCTGGCTGTCCCGGTCCTTGCGGGCTGCTCCGCCTCGGACGCCCCCGACGGCACCAGCGGCGCGCCGGCGCCGACCGTGACCGCCGGGCCCCGCCTGCCCGCGGTGCGGAACGCCACCGACCTGACCCGCAAGCCGCTGTCCGCGGCGGGGTCGGGCACCCCGCCGACCACGCTGGTCACCGACGACCTCGTCACCGGCCACGGGGCGCGCGCCTCGGCCACCAGCACCGTGGTCATCCAGTACTCCGGCGTGCTGTGGCGCAACGGCCAGGAGTTCGACACCACCTGGGGCAGCGGGCAGACCGCCACCTTCCCGCTGGACGGCACGATCACCGGCTTCGGGCGCGGCATCGACGGGATGCGCGTCGGCGGCCGCCGGCAGATCGTCATCCCGCCCGACCTCGGCTACGGGCCGGCGGGCGGCCAGCCGCCGACCATCCTCGCCGACGACACCCTGGTCTTCGTGGTCGACCTGCTCGCCGTCCAGGGCGGCGGCGGTGCTGGCGGTGCCGGCGCGGGCGGGGCGACCGTCCAGCCCTAGCCGGCGGCTGCGGTGCGGTCAGGCCTGGCCGCGATGCCACGCGTCCGGACGAACGTCTGGGCCGGTCGCTTCCGGCCGGACCCTGCTGTTCCCCGCGCCTGACCGACCGGGTGACAGGTCGCGGTGGGGGCGGTGCCGGCCCGGCGCCGCTGGCCGGCTAGCGTGTGTCAGGTGTCCCGGCGACGGGTGGAGCGCCTGCTGAACCTGACGATGTGCCTGATGGCGACATCGCGTTTCCTCACCGTGTCCCAGCTCGGCGAGCTGGTGGAGGGCTACGAGCCCGGCGTCACCGAGGAGGAGCAGGAGGCCTTCCGGCGGATGTTCGAGCGCGACAAGGCCTACCTGCGCGAGATCGGCATCCCGTTGGAGACCGGGGCGGACTCGGCGTTCAGCGACGAGGTCGGCTACCGGATCCGCCGCGGCGACTACGCCCTGCCCGACATCGCCCTGGCGCCGGACGAGGCCGCCGCGCTGGCGCTGGCCGGGTCGCTGTGGTCGACGACGGCGCTGGCCGGTCCGGCGGCGAGCGCACTGCGCAAGCTGGCCGCCGGCAGCGCCGCGGTCGGCGACGGCGGCCTCGACGGCCTCGCCGGCCTCGACACTCTGGACGGCTTCGAGCCCCGGGTCGACGCGACGGATCCCGCGTTCGAGCCGTGCCTCGCCGCGGTGCAGGCCGGCCGGGCCATCCGCTTTCCCTACCGCAAGGTCGGCGAGACCGACATCGCCGAGCGGCACGTCGAGCCGTGGGGTGTGCTGTCCTGGCGGGGCCGCTGGTATCTGGCGGGCCACGACGTCGTCCGCGGCGCCCCGCGGGTGTTCCGGCTGTCCCGGTTCGCCGGGCCCGTGCGGCCGGTCGGACCCGGCGGGGCCGTGCGCGTCCCGCCGGACGTCGACCTGCACGCCATGGTCTCCACCCAGGCCCCGCCGGACCGGGTGCGCACCGCGACGCTCGCCGTGCGCCGCGGCACCGGCCACGCGCTGCGTCGCGGCGCCCGCCCCGTCCACCCCTGCCCGCCGACCGAGCTGCCGCCGAACCGGCTCACCGGCCTGCCGGCCGAGGTGGGATGTCGGTCGGCCGAGGCGGGGCGGCGGCTGGTCGCACCGGCGGACATGGACCTGGTGGAGAGGGAGTTCGCCGACACCGAGCGCTTCGCCCGCTGGATCGTCGGGTCGGGACCGGACGTGATCGTGCTGGGGCCGCCGGAGCTGCGCGCCGCCGTGGTCGCCCGGCTGCGGGCGGCGGCCGCAGGCACCGCCGGCGCGCGCGAGGCCGCCGCGGTTCCGGTTCCCGGCGGGCGATGAGCGATGAGCGCCGCGACCGACCGGTTGAGCCGGCTGCTCGCCCTCGTCCCCTGGCTGCGGGCGCATCCCGGCATCCCGCTGCCGGCCGCCGCGGAGGCCTTCGGCATCACGCCGCGGCAGCTACGCGATGATCTGGACCTGCTGTTCGTGTGCGGACTGCCCGGCGGGGCGCCGGGCGACCTCATCGACCTGAGCTACTCCGGCGACCGGATCACCGTCGCCGATCCGCAGACGCTCGACCGGCCGTTGCGCCTGTCCGTGGACGAGGCCACGGCCTTGGTCGTCGCCGCCCGCGCGCTCGCCGACGTGCCGGGGCTCGCCGGCCGGGAGGCCCTCGACCGGGCGCTGGAGAAGCTGGAGAAGGCGGTCGGCGCGGCGGGCAGCGTCGCCGGCCAGGTGCGCGTCAGTCTCGACACCCATGCCGAGGTGCTCGCCGCGGTGCAGCGGGCGGTGCGGCAACGTCGCCGGGTGCACCTGCGCTACCTCGTGTGGTCCCGCGACGAGCTGACCGAGCGTGACGTGGACCCGATGCGGGTGCTGGTCCGGGAGGGCCACTGGTACCTGGAGGGCTGGTGCCACCGGGCGGAGGCGGTGCGGCTGTTCCGGCTGGACCGCATCGACGGGCCCGGCGGGGTCGAGGTGCTCGACGTCCCGGCCGCCCCGCCGCCGGGCGCGGTGTCCCGCGACACCAGCGAGGGGATCTACCGTCCCGGCCCGGCCGACGTCCGGGTCGTCCTCGAACTCGCCTCGCCGGCCCGCTGGGTCGCCGACTACTACCCGGTCACGGGGGTGCGGGAGCTGCCGGGCGGCCGCCTGGAGGTCACCCTTCACGCGCGGGAGACGTCCTGGCTGCACCGGCTCGTGCTCGGCCTCGGCGCCGACGTGCGGGTCGTCGAGCCGGCGGGGCTGGCCGCCCAGGTGCACGCCCTGGCGCGCCGGGCGCTGGCCGCCTACGGGCTCGACGCCCCCGCCGGCGGCGCCGGCGGCGAACGGTAGGGTGATCGGCATGTTCTGGGCGCTCGTCTACCTCGTGCTCATCCTCGGCGGGCTCGTCCTGGTCGCCCTGTGCGCCTGGCGGGTGTGGCAGAAGGTGCGCGGCGTGCGCCGGGCTCTCGGCGAGCTGTCGACGCGGGTGTCCGGCCTCGCCGCCGACACCGCGGAGCTCTCCGCCCGACTGAACCATGCGGAGGTCACGGCCCGGCTTGCCGAGCGCACCTCCTGATCAGCCCGACCGGGCCGGATGCGGGGCGCGAGCGGGCGGCTCGGGTGTGGTCCCTCCGTGATCCATGAGGAGCGATCGCGGGGTTCGGACTCGTGGCGCGGGGTAACGTTAAGGTTGACGTGGCGCGTCCGCGCGATGACTGTGGGAGATATCGACGGCGGCGTTGCGGGATCTCGCTTGCGAAGGGTTCCGGGACAGCTACAATTTGTCCAGCAGACTCGCTTCGTTGCGCAGCCGTCATCTCCGAGATACCCGTATGCCCTCTATCTCCTCCTAGGCTGGCGGACGTAGCATCGATCGCACCGGTCGTGGGACCGGGGCCGGTTCCGCTCATCGGAGGACGCAGACCATGCCAAACCTGGGCACCACCGAGATCATTATCATCGCCCTCGTCGTGCTGGTGCTGTTCGGATCGAAGAAGCTCCCCGACGCGGCGCGTTCCTTCGGCCGCTCGCTGCGCATCTTCAAGGCCGAGACCAAGGGCCTGCGTGACGACGAGCACCCGGCCCCGGTCGCCCAGCCGGCCCCGCTGCCGATCGAGGCCCCGGCTGCGGCCCCCGCTCAGGCGGCCCAGTCCAGCGCGTCCGTGAACGGCTCCGCCCCGGCGGCGGACCACCGCTGACCGCACGTCCCGGCCGGGCGCCGCGGCGTCCGGCCGGTGGGTGCCGGTCGCGGTCGGCGGTCCCTCGCGCCCTAGACCTGCCCGCCTGACCCTGCCTGCCCTTTCGACACTGTGCCCTCTCGACAATGCGGGCCCTCTCGCCCTTGCCTGACCCTCGACCCTGCCTGACCCTCGACCCTGCCCCCTTGACCAGGAGACGCCGACGTGCCAGGGATCCCCACGCCGCGCAGGCTCTTCGCCTCGGTGCACCAGCGGCGGACCCGCACGGTCGAGGACAGCCGGATGCCCCTTACGGAGCACCTTCGTGAGCTGCGGAACCGGATCGCGATCGCGCTCCTTGGCTTCGCGATCGCCGCGGTCGTGTGCTTCATCTTCGAACCGCACATCTTCAACTGGCTCAAGGCGCCCTACTGCGACCTGCCGGCCAGCAAGCGCTTCAGCCCCGACGGCGCGGCGTCGACCAACTGCACCCTGTACTTCTTCGGCATCCTCGACGCGTTCACCATCCGGCTGAAGATCTCGATGATCGCCGCGGCTGTGGTGTCCTCCCCGGTGTGGCTCTACCAGCTCTGGTCGTTCATCACCCCCGGTCTGCACCGGCACGAGCGGCGCTGGTCGCTCACGTTCGTCGGGATCTCGCTGATCCTGTTCGCCACCGGCGCCGTCTTCGCCTACCTGACCCTGTCCACGGGGCTGAGCCTGCTGCTCGGGTTCGGCGGCAACGGCCTGGTCAGCGTCCTCGACGGCAACAGGTACCTCAGCTACGTCCAGGCGATGCTGCTGATCTTCGGGCTGTCGTTCGAGATTCCGCTGCTCGTCACCATGCTGAACCTGGCCGGTGTCGTCACCACCGCCCGGCTGCGGTCCTGGCGGCGCGCCGAGATCTTCCTCGTGTTCGTCTTCGCCGCCGTCGTCACGCCCAGCCAGGACCCGTTCACCATGCTGGCGCTGGGCCTGCCGATGGTGATCCTCTACGAGGTCGCGCTGATCGTCGGGTGGATCAACGACCGGCGCAAGGCCCGCCGCGGCGACGACTCCCCGTACGCCGACCTCGGCGACGACGAGACCTCGCCGCTGGACTACGACGACGCCGCTCCCCGCGCGGCCGGCGCCGCCCGGCCGGCCGAGTCGACCCCGGCGTCGCCGGTCGGCGCGGGGACCGGCTCCGCGGCTCCCGGCGGCGATCCGTCGCACCTCGACATCACCTGACGTCGACCATCACCTGACGTCGACTAGCACCCGACGCGTCGGCTCCCGCGGCCACCCGACCGTCCGTGCACCCGGGTCGCCCCACCGGCCGACCCGGGTGCGGTCCGCCTCGGCGCGGCGACGGGCCCGACGGGCGTCTCCACCTGCCGTGGCGGGCGGTGCGGGGGCGCCGCGTCCCGTAGGGTGGCAATGTGTCCTCCACGCCTGAGGCTCTCGTGGAGTTCGCCGCCAGCCTCCCCTTCGGGTTCGACCCGTTCCAGCTCGAGGCGCTCTCGGCGCTGGCGGCCGGCGAAGGGGTCCTGGTCGCGGCGCCCACGGGAGCGGGCAAGACGGTCGTCGGCGAGTTCGCCGCCCACCTCGCCCTGAGCACGGGAACGCGCTGCTTCTACACGACGCCGATCAAGGCGTTGTCCAACCAGAAGTACACCGATCTCGTCGCCCGTTACGGCGCCGACAAGGTCGGCCTGCTGACCGGCGACACCTCCCGCAACGGCTCCGCGCCGGTCGTCGTCATGACGACCGAGGTGCTGCGCAACATGCTCTACGCCGGCCCGGTCGGCGGCGGCGGCCTCGACAACCTCGCCTACGTGGTCATGGACGAGGTGCACTACCTCGCCGACCGCCAGCGGGGCGCCGTCTGGGAGGAGGTCATCATCCACCTGCCGGCGCACGTCCGGCTGGTGTCGCTGTCGGCGACGGTGAGCAACGCCGAGGAGTTCGGCGAGTGGCTCGTCACCGTCCGCGGGCACACCCGCGTCATCGTCAGCGACCACCGGCCGGTGCCGCTGTGGCAGCACGTCCTCGCCGACCGCACCCTGCACGACCTGTTCCTCGAGGACGGTTCCGGCGCGCCGGTGCCGTCCGCCGGGGCGGCGCTCGCCCGGGCGGTGTCCGAGGAGGAGCTCGCCCGGCCCGGCTGGGGTTCCCCGCCCGCCGCCGGTTCCGCCGGCGCGGCCACGCCCGGCTCGGGTGGGCGATCCGGGGACCGGGGCCGCGGCGGGGAGCGCGGCCGGCGCCGCGACGGGCGGGGTCGCGCCGCCGACGGCGCTCGGACGTGGTCGCCGACGGTCCCTGCGGCGCGGTCCGACGGGGACGGGGCGGGCGGACCCGCCGGTGGCCCTCGGTCCGACGGGGGCGCCCGGGGGGCCGGGGGAGCCCGCGCGGGCGGTGGTGATCGCGCGAACGGCGGCGGGGCCCGCGGCACGACGGCCACGGTGGGCGGCCGGGTGGTCAACCCGGACCTGGTGCGGCTCGCCCGGGAGGAGAGCCGGGGGGTGCCCGGCGGCTACGGCAACGGCCGGGGCCGCGGCGGGCCCGGCCCGCGGCGGCGGATGTGGGTGCCAGGCCGCCCGGAGGTCGTCGAACGCCTCGACCGCGACGGCCTGTTGCCCGCGATCGTGTTCGTGTTCAGCCGGGCCGGCTGCGACGACGCGGTCACCTCCTGCGTGCGTTCCGGGCTGCGCCTGGTCGGTCCGGCCGAGCAGCAGCGCATCCGGGCGATCGTCCGCGAGCGCACCACCGGGATCCCCGACTCCGACCTCGGCGTCCTCGGCTACTGGGCGTGGCTGGAGGGACTGGAGCGGGGCATCGCCTCCCACCACGCCGGGATGCTGCCCACGTTCAAGGAGATCGTCGAGGAGCTGTTCGTCCAGGGGCTGGTCCGGGTCGTGTTCGCCACCGAGACCCTGGCGCTCGGCATCAACATGCCGGCGCGCACCGTCGTCCTCGAACGGCTGACGAAGTTCAACGGCGAGAGCCGCGTCGACATCACCCCGGGGGAGTACACGCAGCTCACCGGCCGCGCCGGCCGCCGCGGCATCGACGTCGAGGGCCACGCCGTCGTGCTGTGGCAGTCGGGGCTTGACCCGCTGGCGCTGGCCGGGCTCGCGTCCACCCGCACCTATCCGCTGCGCTCGTCGTTCCGCCCCTCCTACAACATGGCGGTCAACCTCGTCGGCCGGCTCGGGGCCGATCGGGCCCGCACCGTCCTCGAATCGTCGTTCGCGCAGTTCCAGGCCGACCGGGACGTGGTGGGTCTGGCGCGGGTGGTCGCGCGCAACACCGCGGCGATCGACGAGATGCGCGCGCAGTTGAGCTGTGACCGCGGGGACGCCGCCGAGTACGACCGGATCCGCCGCGACATCCGTGAGCGGGAGGCGGCGCTGTCCCGGGAGGGCTCGGCGCGCCGACGCGCCGAGTCGGCGGCGGCGCTGGGCCGGCTGCGCACCGGCGACATCGTGCGGGTGCCCGCCGGGCGGCGCAGCGGGCTCGCCGTCGTCCTCGACGCCGATGCGGGCGCGGTCGGCGCCGAGGGGCCCCGTCCCGTCGTGCTGACCGCGGACAAGCAGGTGCGGCGGCTGTCGCTGGTCGACTTCCCGGTCGCGGTGGAGCCGCTCGGGCGGGTCCGGGTGCCGCGGTCGTTCAACCCGCGCTCGCCGCAGTCCCGCCGCGACCTGGCCTCCTCGCTGCGGGCCGCGGACGTCGACCCCGACGGTCCGCCCGGCCGGCGGGCCAAGGCGCGCTCCGCCGCCGCGGACGACGCCGAACTCGCCCGGCTGCGCCGCGCCCTGCGCGCCCACCCGGTGCACGACTGCCCGCGCCGCGAGGAGCATCTGCGTTCGGCCGAGCAGGCCAACCGGCTGACCAAGGAGACCGCGGCGATCTCCCGCAAGGTCGAGGGCCGCACGAACACGGTCGCGAAGACGTTCGACCGGGTCCGCGCGGCGCTGGCGGAGCTCGGCTACCTCGACGGCGACACGGTCACCGACGCCGGCAGGGTGCTGGCGCGCATCTACTCCGAGCAGGATCTGCTCGTCTCCGAGTGCCTGCGCGCCGGCATCTGGGAGGACCTGACCGCGCCGGCGCTCGCCGCCGCGGTGTCCAGCCTGGTCTTCGAGCCGCGCGGCGACGACGTGGGCGTCCCGGCGCTGCCCGGCGGCGCGGCGCTGCGCGACTGCCTGGACGAGATGGGCCGCCTGGCGTTCCGGCTCGCCGCGACCGAGCAGGGCCACCGGCTGGCGTTCCTGCGCCCGCCCGAGCTCGGCTTCGTCCCCGCCGCCCACGACTGGGCGGTGGGCCGGCCGCTGGAGCGGGTCCTTACCGACAGCGGGCTGGAGCTGACCGCCGGCGACTTCGTCCGCTGGATGCGCCAACTGCTCGACCTGCTCGACCAGATCGCCAAGGTCGCCCCCGACGACTCCCGGGTGCGCCGCACCGCCCGCTCCGCGATGGACGCGCTGCGCCGTGGCGTCGTCGCCTACGCGACCAGTGTCTGAGCCGGCGCCGGTGGCGATGATCGGTGCGGCGGATCGGCGCTCGGCGGTCACGTCCGGCGGTGCTGTGCGTTCCGGCGGTGCTGCGTATTCCGGCGGTGCTGTGCGTTCCGGCGGTGCTGTGCGTTCTGGCGGTGCTGCGTATTCCGGCGGTGCTGTGCGTTCCGGCGGTGCTGTGCGTTCTGGCGGTGCTGCGTATTCCGGCGGTGCTGTGCGTTCTGGCGGTGCTGCGCGGCGGCGCGCGGCGGCGCGTGCCGGCGGGCTGGTCCTCGGCGCGGCCCTCGACGCGCTGCTCGCCGATCCGGCGCGGCTGCATCCGGTCGCCGGCTTCGGGCATGCCGCCGCCCGGCTGGAACGGCACGTCTACCGGGACGGCCGCGCCGCCGGTGCGCTGCACACCGCCCTGCTGCTGGCCGCCGTCGCCGTTCCCGCCGCCGCGGTCGAGCACGCGTGGGGACGTCCCCGGGCGGTGCCGGCACGGTCCACCGTGGCGGACCGGTCCGGCGGCTGGGAGCGTGACGGCGGCTGGGAGCATGACGGCGCGGCGGTCGCGATGACCGCGGCGGTGACCTGGGTGGTGCTCGGCGGGGCGTCGTTGCGCAGGCAGGGCCGGCGGCTCGGTGCCGAGCTGCTCGCCGGCGACCTGGCCGGCGCCCGGGCGCGGCTGCCGGCGTTGTGCGGGCGGGACCCGTCGCGGCTCGACGAGGCCGGGCTCGCCCGCGGCGCCGTCGAGTCGATCGCCGAGAACACCTGCGACGCCGTGGTCGCGCCGCTGTGGTGGGGGACGGTCGCCGGATTGCCGGGGCTGGCCGGCTACCGGGTGGTGAACACCCTCGACGCGATGATCGGCCATCACAGCGACCGTTACGAACGGTTCGGCTGGGCGGCGGCCCGCCTCGACGACCTGGTGAACCTGCTGCCGGCCCGGCTGTGCGCGCTCGCGACCTGCGTGTGCGCGCCGGTCGTCGGGGGCAGCGCCGCCGACGCGTTCTGGGTGATGCGCCGCGACGGCCGGTCCCATCCCAGCCCGAACGCCGGGATGGCCGAGGCCGCGTTCGCCGGGGCGCTGGGCCTGCGTCTCGGCGGGGAGCTGCACTACCCGTACCGGGTCGAACACCGGCCCGAGCTGGGGTTCGGCCGCGCGCCGCGGGGCGCCGACGTCGTCGCCGCCGCCCGGCTGTCCGGCGCGGTCAGCGCACTGTGCCTCGCGGTGACGACGCTCGCCGGCGGCGCGGCGTCCGCGCTGCTGGCCCGCGGCCTGCGCCGGGTGCGCCGCGCCGGGGCCGAGGGGGGTTCGCGCAGGTGAGCGGGGGACTGCTGGTCGCCGGGACGGCGTCGGACGCCGGCAAGAGCGTGCTGACCGCGGGTATCTGCCGCTGGCTGGCCCGCGAGGGCGTGCGCGTCGCGCCGTTCAAGGCGCAGAACATGGCGCTGAACTCGACCGTCACCGCGGACGGCGCGGAGATCGGCCGGGCGCAGGCGATGCAGGCCGCGGCGGCCGGGGTGGAGCCGGAGGCGGCGATGAACCCGGTGCTGCTCAAGCCGGGCGGCGACCGCCACAGCCAGCTCATCGTCCTCGGCCGGCCCGTCGCCGAGGTCGACGCGCTGGGCTACCGCCCGTACAAGGAACGGCTGGCGAAGATCGTCCTGGACTGCCTCGACGACCTGCGCGGCCGGTTCGACGCGGTCATCTGCGAGGGCGCCGGGTCCCCGACGGAGATCAATCTGCGGTCCACCGACATCGCGAACATGGGCCTGGCCCGCGCGGCGAACCTGCCGGTGATCGTCGTCGGTGACATCGACAAGGGCGGGGTCTTCGCCGCCCTGTTCGGCACGCTGGCGCTGCTCGACCGGGCCGATCAGGCCCTCGTCGCCGGCTGGGTGATCAACCGGTTCCGCGGCGACGCCCGGCTGCTCCAACCCGGGCTGCGCCAGATCGAGGCGCTGACCGGCCGGCCCGTGCACGGCGTCGTCCCGTTCCGCTCCGGGCTCTGGCTCGACGTCGAGGACTCCCTCGACCTGGCCTCCTACCCCGATGCCGACGATGCCGACGACGCCGGTTACGTCCCCGACGGGAACTCGGGCCTCGGCGCGGCCGGCCTCGCCGGCTCCGGTCCCGGGTCGCGGGCAGGCTCCGACGCCCGGGCCGGCTCGGGTTCGCCGCGGCACCGCGGCGAACGGCGGGACAGCCTGCGGGTGGCCGTGGTCCGGCTGCCCCGGCTGTCGAACGTGACCGACCTCGACGCGCTGCGCGCCGAGCCCGGCGTCGTGGTGCGGCTGGTCACCCATCCGGATGAGCTGGCCGACGCCGACCTCGTGGTGCTGCCCGGCACCCGCTCGACGGTGGAGGACCTGCGCTGGCTACGCCGACGCGGCCTCGCCGACGCCGTCGCCGCCCGCGCCGCCGCCGGCCGGCCCGTGCTGGGGATCTGCGGCGGCTACCAGATGCTCGGCCGGCGCATCCACGACGACGTCGAGTCGGGTGCGGGGGAGGTCGCCGGCCTCGGCCTGCTGCCGGTGACGACCACCTTCGAGGCGTCGAAGCTGCTCGGCCGCCGCGCGGCGACCGACGCCGCCGGCCGGCCGGTGAGCGGCTACGAGATCCGCCACGGCCGGCTCTCCGTCGCCGACCATCCCGCCGCCGAGCCGTTCGCCGCCGACGGCGTGCGGGTCGGCGCGGTCGCCGGCACGAGCTGGCACGGCCTGCTGGAGAGCGACGAGTTCCGCCGCGCCTACCTCGCCGACGTCGCCGGTGCGGCCGGGCGGGCGTTCGTTGCGGCCCGCACCCGCTTCGCGGACGTGCGCAGCCGCCGCCTCGACGTCCTCGGCGACCTGGTCGCCGACCATCTCGACACCGCCGCACTGCGGCGCCTGCTCGACGAGGGAGCCCCACCCGGCCTGCCCTTCGTCCCGCCCGGCGCGCCGTGACGCCGCCGGTGGTCAGAACTGCCGGCGGTCAGAGCCGGTTACGCAGGAGCTGTTTGCCCTGCTCGGCGCCCTTGCGGCTCTCGGTCTGCGCCCGGCGGAACAGGTCGTGCAGCTCCCGATCGCCGTCGCGCTCGGCGTCGGCGGCGTAGATCTCCAGCCGCAGCGCGTTGCTCAGGCAGATCTCGGTGAACCACAGCAGGTCGTACTGGGCGTCCTTCGTCCCGGTGATGTTCCCGTGCTCCACGGTCGTGGTCATGATGGGCGGCCTCTCCTCTGGGCGTCGTGATGCGGTCCGGCCCCGACTCCGGTACAGGCACCGGGGACCGGCGGCCGCGGCCGCGATCCCGCGCCGCCACGAGTCGGCGACGCGTCGCGGTCGCTGAAGGTGCCTATGCCCGTACCGAACGTTCCTACCCGTCTCGTCCAACCGATCGGATCCGTCGCGGGATTGCCGTCACGGGAAGAGCCGCCGCGGTCGACGGGTTCCCACCCGGTTGACGGGCAGGGCCGTTTCGACAGGAACGGCCCCTCCGCCGGGCACGGGTCCCTGCCAGGACGGCCGAGAGGAGAACGCACGATGGACGAGGGCACGGTCCTCATCACCGGGGCGACCGACGGGCTGGGCGCCCACCTGGCCGAACGGCTGGGCGGCGCGGGCTGGCGGGTGCTGGTGCATGGCCGGGACGCCGCGCGCGCCGAGCGGGTGGCCGGCCGCATCCGCGCGGCCGGCGGACCGCGGCCCGAGGTGCTGCTCGCCGACCTCGCGGATCTGGGCGCGGTCGCCCGCCTCGCCGCCGACGTCGAGCGGCACACCGACCGGCTCGACGTCCTGGTCAACAACGCCGGCGTCGGGTTCGGCGCGCCGGGCGCCGGCCGCGAGACCAGCGTCGACGGCATCGAGCTGCGCTTCGCCGTCAACTACCTGGCCGGCTACCGGCTCACCCGGCTGCTGCTGCCGCTGCTGACCCGGTCCGCCCCGGCGAGGATCGTCAACGTCGCCTCCGCCGGGCAGGAGCCCCTCGACTTCGCCGACCTGCTCACCGTCCAGGGCTACGACGGCGTACGCGCCTACCGCCGCAGCAAGCTCGCCCAGATCATGGGCACGTTCGACCTGGCCGAACAGCTGGCCGGCACCGCCGTCACCGTCGACGCCCTGCACCCCGCGACCTTCATGGACACCACGATGGTCCGCCAGGCCGGCTCCCCCGTGAGCAGCACCGTCACCGACGGAGGCGACGCCACCCTGAACCTGATCACCGGTCCCGCAGCCACCTCGGGCACCGGCCGCTACTTCGCCGGCCAGCGCGAGGCCCGCGCCCTCGCCCAGGCCTACGACCCCGACGCTCGCCACCGCCTGCGCCAGGCCACCGACGAGCTGTTCGCCGCATCCACCCGATCCTGACCACCGCTGCGCGGTAGCGGTGGCGGTGGCGGTGGATGCCGCTGGGCTAGGCCGTCAGGTCAGGGAGCGGGCCAGGGCCTCGGAGTCGAGCAGCAGGCGGCGGACGATCGCGTCGAAGCGGTCGCCCTTGGCCCTGGGGGACAGGCCCTGGATCGACTCGGCGACCTTGTACTCGATCATGCAGGCCGCGCGCCACTTGGACAGGACCGAGTAGTAGCCGATCGTCGAGACGTCGCGGCCGGTCTGCTCGCCGTAGTAGGCGATGACGTCGTCGCGGTGCGGGAAGCGTCCCGGCGTGAAGTACCGCATGGCGCCGTCGTCCTCGTCGGCGGTGACGAGGTTGTTCGCGAAGGCGGCGAGGTCGAGCAGGGGATCGCCGATGGTCGCGGTCTCCCAGTCGATGATCGCGGCGAGCCGGGCCGGCGGCCGGTGGTGGAACAGCGCGTTGTTCGGCGCGTAGTCGGCGTGGATGAGCGCGGGACGCGACGGCGGGGGGACGTTGTCCCGCAGCCAGTCCGCCACGTACCGCAGCCCGGGCAGGTCGCGTGGCTCGTACTTCGGGTAGCGCCGGCGGTAGCCGTCGACCTGGCCCAGCCACCGGTCGGGCTGGCGCTCGAGGAACCCCTCGGGCCGGCCGAAGCCGCCCAGTCCGACCGCCTCGTAGTCGAGGTTGGCCATCGCGACCAGCCCGTCGGTCATCGCCCAGCAGATGTAGTGCTGGTCGGGGCCGCCGTCGAAACCCGCCGGCCAGATCGTCTCGTTCTCGGCGGTGATGGTGGCCGCCCAGCCGTCGACCAGCTCCATGACGTAGAAGCTGACCCCGAGCAGGGAGTCGTCCGCGCAGAAGCCGAGGAACTCCGGGCTCGGGACATCGGTCCCGGTCAGCGCGCGCAGGACGGTGGCCTCGCGCTGGATCGTGCGCGCACCCTGCGGGCTGCCCTCCGGCGGCGGGCTGCGGAAGATCGCCTTCCGGCCGCCCCGGTCGAGGCTCAGGATCAGGTTGGTCGACCCGCCCGAGACCAGGGCCGTCGCCAGCGGCCCGTCCCCCAGACTCGGGACGTGCTCGTCCAACCAGCCGGTCAGGGCTGCCAGATTGATCAGATTGCTCGCATCTGCCACAGATGCAGGGTTCCACACGTTCGACGACGGCGTGGACGTGCGGCGCCCGCGCCGCGACCGCCCCACTGCCGAGTCGGGCGGTCGACGAGGACTCCCGCGGCCTCAGCGCAGGCCGGTTCGGCCTCCGACGATCACGTACAGCACGACCGCGGGCTCGTCGCGGCGGTTGCGCCAGCCATGTGCGGCGCCGTTCTGAACCAGCACGTCCCCGGCCGCAAGGGCGCGCTCCTCGCCGCCGGTGAGCACGATGCAGATCTCACCACGCTGCACCACGCCGTAGTCGGCCGTCTCCGTCGTGTGGAGCAGGCTGTCGTCGAACGGGGCGTCCGCCGCCGCGTCGTCGACGTCCGCGGACAGCCCGGCGGCGGGGTCGGGGAGGCCGAACCCAGGGGGATACGTCACGGCGATGAAACGGGTTCCCCCCGCAGGCGGCACGGGCTCCTGGTCGAGCCGGGTGCTCTCCGCGCCGCTGCCGGGCACCGAGGGCGGCTCGTCGGTGGACCACAGGTAGCTCACCTCGAGGCCCGGCCGGTCGTCGTTCGTGATCACGTGGGGTGCCGGCCCGTCCTGGACGAAGATCCCGGCACCGTCCGGGCCGACGCCCGTCACCACGCGTCGAAGGTGCACGTCACATCCTCCTGGCGGCGAGATCGGGCCTGGCCGTGCCCGACCGGTGGTTCCTGTGATCCGGTGGTTCCTGTGATCCGGTGGTGCCTGTGATGCAGCCTAGGAGGGGGCCCGTCCGCCGTCACTCGTCGATCAGGCTCAGCGCCCGCTCGGGGCAGGCGGCGACGGCGTCGTGCGCACGCTTCTCCTGGCCCGCCGGAACATCCGGGTCGGTCACGGCGACGTAGCCCAGGTCGTCGAGGGGGAAAAGGTCCTCGGCGGTGGCGTTGCAGCGGGCGTGGCCCGAGCAGAGCCCGGTGTCGACCACGATCCTCAAGGGTCGTCCTTTCGCTCGGGTCAGGACCCGAATGTCGCCAGGGGCAGGGAGAAGATGCCGTGGACGTTGCCCCAGTACGCCTGGGGTGTGGCACCGTCGCGCAGGGCGTAGTCGGGGATGGTGCGGTGCCAGCCGGCGAGCGCGACGGTCATCTCGATCCGGGCGAGGTGGGAGCCCAGGCACCGGTGGGGGCCGGCGCCGAACGCCAGGTGCGGGGCGGGCGGGCGGGAGACGAGGTCGACGGTGTCGGCGCCGGCGACGAGCGCCTCGTCCCGGTTCGCGGCGACGAGCGGGAAGAGCACGAGGTCACCGGCCCGCAGTCGCTGGCCGTCGATCTCGATGTCCTGCTTCACCTTCCGGCCGACCTCGGGCACGGCGTGGAAGCGGAGCAGCTCCTCGACGACGCCGTCGAGCGGCTCGCCGGCGGCGGCCAGCCGGGCGACATGGCGCCGGTCGGCGTCGTGCGTGGCGAGGTGGTGCATCGCGAAGGACAGGCTCATCGCCACGGTGTCGAGCCCGGCGAGGAAAAGCAGCAGCGAGCAGTTGACCAGGGCGTCGTCGGGAGCCGGCGCGCCGTCGAGCTCCCAGCCGAGCATCGCGCCGAGCAGTCCCTCTCCCCGCTCGCCGCTCTGCCGCCGGCGGGCGATCTCGGCCTGGAAGTACCCGACGACCGAGAAGATCCCGCCGACCTGCCGCTCCGGGTCGAAGACGCCTTCGTCGGTCGGTGCGAGCGCCTGCTTCTCCCATTCCAGGAAGGTCGGCAACTCGTCGATCGGCAGCCCCATCAGCTCGAGGAAGACCACCGTCGGCAGCTCCAGCGCGAAATCCTCGACGTAGTCGCATTCGCCCTTGGCGCGGACCGCCGCCACGAGCTCGGCGGTGCGCTCCTCCAGGCGCGGTCGCAGCAGCCCCATGGTGCGCGGGGAGAAGTACTGCGCCAGCAGCCGCCGCCACTGCGTGTGCTCCGGCGGATCGAGCTGGATGGGAATCATCGCGAACGGCGGGTCCGGGCTGAGCGGGGTGATGACCTCGCTGGAGAAGACCGCCGGATTCTGCAGGCATTCACGCACGAGATCGTGGTCCAGCACCATCCAGTACGAGCGTTCGGGTTCGGTCACCCTGACGACGCGGTGTAAGGCACGCAGCGCGTCGAAACGGTCGCCCGCGTCGCCGACCGCGCCTACCCCCACGAGACGGTGGTCGGTGACCTCGGTGGTGGGTGTCGTCATCGCCGATTCTCCTTAGCTGTTAGCTGTTCCGGGACGTCAGCGGACGGTGAAGCCGGCGTCGAGGGCCCACTGGGTCCCGGTGATGAACGTCGCCTCGTCGGAGACCAGGTAGGCGACGGCGTTCGCGATGTCCTCGGGCTGGAGAATGGGGATCGGCAGGGCGTTCTGCATCGCGGAGATGTTGGTGTCCGCCTTCGCCATCGCCGCCTGCATCGCGGCGTTCATCGTCATGCCCGACACGACGCCGGTCGGGTGGATGGTGTTCACCCTGATCATCTCGGCGGCGTACTGGTTGGCCAGCACCTGCATGTAGCCGACGAGGCCCCGCTTGGCGGCCGTGTATGCCTGGGCACTCGGCTCCTCGCTGGCGGTGCCCTTCAGCCCCGCGCTCGAGGAGGTGATGACGATCGAGCCGCCACGTCCGCCCGCTCGCAACCGTGGCAGCGCGACCTGGACGGTGTTGAACGTGCCGGTGAGCAGGATGTCGATGGTGTCCTGCCATTCGCGCTGCGGGTCGACGCTGTCGCCGACCCGCAGGATGCCGGCATTGGCGAGGATGATGTCGATCCGGCCGAACGCGGCGTACCCCTCGTCGAAGACGGCCCGGAGCGCAGCCTGGTCACGGACGTCGGCCTTGCCGACGACCATGCGCCGGCCTTCCTTCTCGACCAGGCCGGCGGTCTGTTCGAGCTCGGCCCAGGTGCCGCACGGGTAGTTCATCGACGGGATGTCCGCGCAGATGTCGACGCCGATGATGTCAACGCCGTCCTGGGCGAGGCGGACGGCGTGCGCGCGGCCCTGGCCGCGGGCGGCGCCGGTGATGAAGGCCACGCGCCCTTCGAGCTTTCCGGTCATTGTTTCCTGTCCTGTCTCGCGAGCCGGTGAGAAGCCGGTGAGGTCAGACGGCGATGCCGACGCTGCGGATGCGGAGGAACTCCTCGATTCCCTCCCGGCCGCCCTCCTTGCCGACACCAGAAAGCCCGAACCCACCGAACGGCCGGCCGATCTTGAGGTTGGTCGCGCCGTTGATGAGCGTCTCGCCGGCCTCGAGTTCGGCGGCGACTCGCAGCGCCCGCTGCAGATCCCGGGTTTGGACGTAGGAGGACAGCGCATACCGCGTGCCGTTGGCCAGGGCGACCGCCTCCTGTTCGGTTCGGAACTTGAAGATCGTCAGCACCGGTCCGAAGACCTCGGTCTGGGCGAGCTCGGAGTCCGGGTCGACGTCGGTGAAGACGGTCGGCTGGACGAAGTAGCCGGCACGCTCGATCCGGCTCCCGCCGGCCAGCAGGGTCGCGCCCTGCTCCTTGGCCCGCTCGATCATCCCGAGAATCCGCTCGACTGCCGCCTGGTTGACGACCGGACCGGAGGCGACGGCGGGATCGAACGGGTCACCGATCGGGATGTTCTGCGCGATCAGCTTCACCCGCGCGACGACCTCGTCATAGACGTCCTCGTGCACGATCATCCGGGTCGCGAAGGCGCAGCCCTGGCCGGAGAGCGCGATCAGGGAGAACGTCGTCCCGAGCTGGCAGGCCACGTCGAGGTCGGCGTCGTCGAAGACGATGTTGGCGGACTTGCCGCCGAGTTCGAGGACGGCGGGCTTCATGCTGGGCGCGCACGCCTCGAGGATCCTGGTCGCCGTGGCCGGGCCACCGGTGAAGGTGACCTTCTTGACCAGCGGGTGGGAGACGAGCTGCGCGCCCGCCTCGGCGGTGCCGGGCAGGACGTTGACGACCCCGGGCGGGAACCCGGCCTGCTCGACGAGGTCCATGAACAGCTCCCCGCTGAACGGGGTGAGCTCGGAGGGCTTGACCACCACGGTGTTGCCGGCCGCGACCGCGGCCGGGATCTTCATGGCCAGCGAGATGAGCGGGCCGTTCCAGGTGATGATGATCCCGATGACGCCGTACGGCTGGGCGAGGGTGTAACCGAGCTCGCCGTCCTGGACGGGGTTGCCGGTCAGGTCGCCCTGGATCTTGTCGGCCCAGCCGGCGTAGTAGCGGGTCCACTCCGCCGAGAGCACCGGGAAGGCCGCTCCGACGGTGAGCGGCGTGCCGTTGTCCAGCGCCCCGAGCCGGGCGAACTCGTCCGCGTGGGCCTCGATCAGGTCCCCGAGCCTGATGAGCAGGGCGCGGCGTTGGGCGGGCGGGGTGCGCTTCCAGGTCTGGAACGCCTCGTGCGCCCCGGTGACGGCGAGGTCGATCTCGTCGGAGTCCGCGAGCGGAATCTGCGCGTCGACCTCGCCGGTGGCCGGGTTGACGTGACCGTAGGTGCCCCCTGAGCCGGACGCATGCCTCTCACCGTTGATGCGGAGGTGGACCTTCGGCGGGGTGCGGTCGATGTCTGACATGGGGCTCCTCGGGACGTTCCCGCGCGCACGACGGAGTGGATGAGCGGATCGGCAGGTGAGTGGAAGGCGGGTGAGCGGATCGGCGGGTGAGCGGATCGGCGGGTGAGCGGATCGGCAGGTGAGCGGATCAGGGAGAGCAGTGAGGTGACTGAGTGACCTTAGTGAACTGTGGTGGTCGTCACGTGTCAAGGAATCGGACAAAGTCGTCCGTAAATCCTGACGCAGAGATCGGCTCCGCAGGGCCCGCTGCTCGCCGCTACGGTGAGGATCGGCTCGCGGACGCGGCGGGGAGGAGATCCATGGGTGACGGCGCGACGGCCGCGCGACGGTCCCCCGGCCGGCCTCGCAGGGCCGACGCCGAGCGGCGCATCCTCGACGCCGCCATCGACGAGTACCTCGAACGCGGCGCGAGCGGCTTCACCGTCGACGGCGTCGCCCGGCGCGCCGGGGTCGGCAAGTCCACGGTCTACCTGCGCTGGCCCGACCGCGACACGCTCCTCGTCGACAGCGTCCTGGTGCGGTCCCGCGCGATCGAGGACGTCGACACCGGATCACTGCGCGACGACCTGATCGCGCTGAGCGCGAACATGCTGCGGTTCCTGCTCGACCCCGTCGGGTTCGCGACGCTGCGCCTCACGGTCGAGGCCGTGGCCAGCCGCGCCGCCCCCCAGGTCACCACCGACGTGGCCGAACGCCATCGCCGAGCCGCGGGCGTGGTGCTCACCCGGGCGGCCGAGCGCGGCGAACCCATCAACCCGGTCACCCAGGCTCGCGTCATCGAGTGCCTCTACGGCGCGATCACCTTGAAGGTGCTGGCTCACGGTCTCGAGACGGACACCATCGGCGACGCGGAGATCGTCGCGGCCTGCACCGAGCTGGTCGACCTGCTCCTCCCGCTGTTGCTGGAGCCCGGCCGGCCCCCGCCGGACTCGACCCGGTGAAGGCCAGCCGGCACCTCGCGGCTCGCCCGGCCCGCGGCCGGCGGGTCAGGATGGTCCCGCGCCGCGGCGGTGGTCGGCGGTGGTGCCGGCGGGTCAGGGTGGGCCCGCGCCGCGGCGGTGTTCGGCGGCCGTGACGGCGGCCCGGTCGGCGAGGCGGGTGAGGCCCGCGAGCGGGCGGCCCAGGCGAGGGTTGCCGGCCAGGGCGTCGGCGTTGCGGTCGAGGAAGGCCCAGTAGCCGGCGGTGAAGGGACAGGCGTCGTCGCCAAGCCGGCGCGACGGATCGTAGCGGCAGCCGCCGCAGTAGTCGCTCATCCGGTGGATGTAGGCGCCGCCGGCGGCGTACGGCTTGGTCGCCATCAGGCCGCCGTCGGCGTACTGGCTCATCCCGACGACGTTGGGTGCCATCACCCAGGCGTAGCCGTCGACGAAGCTCTCGTGGAAGAAGTCGGTGAGGGCTCGCGGGTCGTAGCCGCGTTGCAGCGCCCAGTTGCCCAGCACCATCAGCCGGGGGATGTGATGGACCCAGCCGCGGTCGCGGACCCCGGCGAGCACGTCGGACAGGCACGCGGCGCCCACCGCGTCCGCGTCGAGGTCGTCGAACCAGCCGGGCAGGGGGACGTGCGCGCCGAGGGCGTTGCGGTCGGCGTAGTCCTCGCCGGCCCACCAGTAGATCCCCCAGACGTACTCGCGCCAGCCGAGGACCTGGCGGACGAACCCCTCGACACTGGCGATCGGCGCCTCCCCGCGCCGGTACGCCTGCTCGGCCGCGGCGACGACCTCCAGCGGGTGCAGCAGGCCCAGGTTGAGCACCGGCGAGAGGGTGGAGTGGGCCATCGCCCCGTCCCCGGCGAGCATCGCGTCCTCGTAGGGACCGAAGTCGGCGAGGCGGTGGCGGACGAACCAGTCCAGCGCCTGGCCCGCCTCCGCCCGGGTCGCGGCGAACCGGCGCGGGCCGTCGACCCCGCGGAAGCGGGCGTGGCCGTCGCGTTCGAGCCGGTCGAGATGCTCCCGGACCTCGGCGTCGATCTCGGTCTCGGTCGGCGACCACGGCTCGGGCAGGTCGAGGCGGGGGGCCCGGGGCGGGGGGTGGCGGTTGTCGTGGTCGAAGTTCCACCGGCCGCCGGCGGGCTCCACGCCGTCCATGAGCACGCCGAAGCGACGCCGCTGCCAGCGGTAGAAGTCCTCCATGAGCAGCCGCCGCCGACCGCTCCGCCCGTCGCGAGCACTGTCGCCGGGGCCGTCCCTCTGGCCGCCGCCGCTATGGCTGCCTCTACGGCCGTGGCCGGTGTCGCCGTCGGCCCAGGTGGCGAAGTCGTCCCGGCTCGTGGCGGTGTACGCCGAGGGCGCGACCGTCACCCCGGGCAGGTCCGTGACGAAGCGCCGCGCCGGCCAGGAGGTCGGGTCGGGCACCTCCAAAGGCTCGCCGTAGTCGGCGACGGCCTCGCCGTAGGTCGCGCCGATCCGGTGGTCGCAGCGGTCGCCCAGCTCGCGCGCCCGGTGACGCAGCGCCGAAAGGACCAGGTGCGCCTTCTGTCGGTGGAAGCGCCGTCGGGCGAGCACCCGGGTCGACTCGACGAGTAGCACGGGCTGGTTGGCATAGTCGAGGAAATGCGGCCCGAGCTGGTCGGCGAACAGCCAGCGGCGCATCGTCCGACCGTGACACACCCGCCGCGACCGGCCAACTCGATCGATCCGCTGCGGCCTCGCCCTCCATCGCCACACAAGATAATCAACGCCGTTGACGATGTGCCGCGAGCGCCGATGATCATGGATGGCTCGTCGGAGCCGGCAGCGAAGGCGCCGCGCCGCGCCGCAGCCACCCGGCGATCCCGGCGAAGGGGGCCGGCCGTCCTGACCGCGGCCCGGCGCGCCGCGACACCCGCCGCCGCGACACCCGCCGCCGCGACGCGGGCCGGTCGCTACCGGGTGGTCGGGGCGGGTTGGCGGGCGAGGACGGTGTCGCGCAGGATGCGGGCCGCGGTCGAGGTGGCGCCGGCCGGGGTGACGATCGCCGTCGGGAAGGTGGGGATGGGCGGGGCGAGCGGGATCAGTCGCAGGTCGCCGCGGTGGCGGGTGTCCAGGCTCGGCGGCAGGACGGCGACGCCGAGCCCGTGCGCGACGAGGTCGAGCAGCGTGTCGGTGTCGCCGACCTCGCAGGCCAGCCGGCGGCGCAGACCGTGGTCGGCGAGCGCGGCGTCGACGACCGTGCGCGACCCCCAGCCGGGCGGGTAGTCGACGAAGTCCTCGTCGACGGTCTCCCGCAGCGACACCGCCGCCCGGCTGGCGAGCGGGTGTCCGTCATGGCAGGCGAACACCATCGGCCGGTCGTCCAGCGGGGTCAGGTGGACGCCGGCCGGGGCCGTCCGCGCGCAGGCGAACGCGAGGTCGAGCGTGCCGGCCGCGACCCGGTCGAGCAGTTCCACGCTGGGGGCCTGCACGAGCCGCAGCTCCACCCGTGGGTGCTCGGCGTGGAAGGCGGCGAGCGCCTCGGTCAGGCCGCGGCGGAAACACTGCATGATCCCGATGGTCAGCCGGCCCCCCATGCCGCCGGCCACCCCGGCGACCGCCGAGCGCGCCGCGGCGGCGGCGGTCAGGATCCGGCGGGCCTGCGTGAGCAGCACCTCGCCCTCCTGGGTCAGCCGCACCGCGCGGGTGCTGCGCACGAACAGCCGCGCGCCGAGCTCGCGTTCCAGGGCGCCGATGGACGACGACAGCCCCGACTGGACGATGTTCACCCGCTGCGCGGCCCGGGTGAAGTGGAGCTCCTCGGCGGCGGCCACGAAATGCTCGAGCTGGCGGAGCTCCATACATCTCCTCGGAAGATGAAGCCAAGCTGATTGTTCTGTTGGACAGGTTACCCGCCGCGCGGCACGCTGGACGCATGATCGACGGCGGCGTGACGACACACCAATCCTCCGACGGCGCATCCTCCGACGGCGCATCCTCGGACGGCCCGTTGTCCGACGGCGCGTCGTCCGGCGTCCCGTTGTCCGGCGTCCAGTCGTCCGGCGGCGCCGTCCCGTCGGCGGGGCCGGGCCTCGGTCGTGGCCTGGTCGGCCTGCTCGCGGTGAGCACGGGCATGTGCGTGGCGGCGATGTACTACGCCCAGCCCCTGCTCGGCGAGATCCGGGCGGCGCTGGGGCTGTCGACCGGCTCGGCGGGTCTCCTCGTGTCGGTGACCCAGGCCGGGTACCTGGTGGCGCTGTGCCTGCTGGTTCCGGTGGGCGACCTCGTGGCCCGCCGCCGGCTGATCCCCGCGCTGGTCGCCGCCCAGGCGGTGGGCCTGTTCGTGCTCGCCACCGCGACGTCGGCCACCCAGCTCCTGATCGCCGGCATCGCGGTCGGGGCCCTGTCCGTGACCGCGCAGATCGGCGTCGCCTTCGCCGCGACGCTGGCCGGCGACGCCGAGCGCGGCAAGATCGTCGGGACGGTGATGAGCGGACTGCTGCTGGGCATCCTGCTGGCCCGCACCGTCGCCGGTTACCTGGCCGACCTCGGTGGCTGGCGCACCCCGTTCTGGGTCGCCGGGGCCGCCCAGCTCGTGCTGTGCGCCGTGCTCGCCGCCCGCCTGCCGGCCGAGCCGCGTACGGCGGCGCCGCGCCTCGGCTACCGGGCGCTGATCGCCTCGGTGGTCGGGCTGCTGCGCGACGAGCCGATGCTGCGGCTGCGCGCGGCCTACGGGGCGGCGTCGTTCGGGGCGTTCAGCGCGCTGTGGACGCCGCTGGCGTTCCTGCTGTCCGCGGCGCCGTACCGCTACTCCACCGGGGTCATCGGCCTGTTCGGCCTGCTCGGCCTGATGGGGGTGTTGGCCGCGTCGTTCGTCGGCCGGGCCGCCGACCGCGGGCGTGCCGGGGCGGTGACCGTGGGCACGGCCGCGCTGCTGCTCGCCGCCTGGCTGCCGCTCGGCCTAGGCGGGCACTCGCTCGCCGCGCTGATCGTCGGCATCCTCGCCCTCGACCTCGCCGCGCAGGGCCTGCACATCGCCAACCAGAGCGAGATCTACCGGTTGGACCCTGCGGCCCGCAGCCGGCTCACCTCCGCCTACATGGCGACCTACTTCGCCGGCGGCCTCGTCGGCTCGATCGCCTCCGGCACCGCCTACAGCCACGGCGGCTGGACCGCCGTCAGCGTCACCGGCGCCGTGTTCGGCCTCGCCGCCGTCACCCTCGCCGCCTGGGCCGCCGTGCGCCGTCGCCCGGCCGCGTCCGGGAGGTGACCCGCCGACGAAGGTTCTGGGTCAGCGGCGAAACCGTCTGCAGCCACCGTCAGATACAGGTGGTCTCGCGTGCAGGTAGCGAAGGCTCACTGCTTGATCAGCGTCGCGACCGAGATGTGCGGCCAGTCGATGCCGAGGAAGTGCAGGATGACGGTCTGGGTGTACTGGAGCTGCAGAAACGTGCTGCCGTCCGGCTGCTGGACTGTCTCGATCCAGAAGATTGCGTCGAGTCTCGTCGCGTCGGCGTTGGCGATGTTGAACGGCATGTTGACGGACCCGCCGGCCTCGGTGCCCGAGCCTTGTACGGTGGCCACTGTGGAGATCGGTAGCACGACCGTCTGGATGATTTTCTGGCCAACGATCGCTTCCGTGAGTGCGATGTTCAGATCTTTGACGAAGATCTGCTTGAATCCCGGTGGCAGCTCTGGTTGGTCGTAGGGATCCAGATATCCGAGCTGGAAGGGTGGGGGACCATCGGGGTTCTTCGTGGGTGTCGAGTCGACGGCGTCGATCGTCGGGCCCGAGGGGACTGTCAGCGGGGTTCCCAGTGCCAGTATGGAGGTGCCGTGCGGGATCGCACCCTGCCGGACGACCGTCGCCGGGCTGGCCGGGACCGTCGTCGCCGGTACGTCGAGCCAGAAACCGGGTTCGATGTGCAGCGCCTCGTTCGTCACCATGTCGGCGATCCGCTGAAGGTAGCGCAACCCGAAGATGCTGATGTCGAGCTGGCCAGTCGAACCCCGATTGGGAACCGCACCACCGATAGGGATGAATTCCAGATGCTCCACCGTGGCGTTGAGCTTCAGCCGGAACGCGCTCGGCCCGGTGCTCGGCGGACTCGGGTCAAAATCCGGAAGTGCGATCAGGGTGAAGCCGGTCCCGATCCAGGTGCCGGCGAGATCGGCGAGCGGACCCAGGGTCTGGGTCACCCCGGCCAACGGCAGGCCCGGGCGGGTGTTGACCGGTCGGCTGGCCACAGGCACTTCGGTCATCGCAATTCCTTTCGGTAGCCGCCGCAGCTAGTACTACAGCGACAGTGGTTGTGGTGTGGTCTTGATCCTCATGGAGGGGGTCTGAGCTGCGTGTATGCGCCGTTGGTAGTGGGAGTAGCGGGCGTGGGCCTGGTGGCGGCGGCGCCAGTGTGACCATCGGCGGATGTGGCCTGTGGGGTGATTGATGCGGTGGGTGAGGGCGTAGACGTGCCGGATCTCGTTGGCGGTGAGAGGGATCATCGCGTTCGTGGGGAGTTCGGGTGGTGCGTCGATCGCGATGCCGCCGCGGTGGCGGCGGTAGCCAGAGGAGACGGAATTCTTTTTTTTAAGTGTTTGTGCTGGGTTTCGCCGCTGTTTGCGGCGGTGACGGCGAGCCAGGCCTGTGCGAGCATTGCGAGGGTGATATGCCGGTACCAGGCGTCGTGAAGCCGAACCTGGTAGTGGTCGAGGCCGACTTCGTTCTTTCCGCATTGGAAGGCTTCTTCGACTCCCCATCGGCGTCCCGCGACGGTGACGAGTAGGGAGAGCGGGGCCGGGCGAGGGCTGTAGGTGAGGAAGAAAGCGAGTTCGTGCTTGCCGGTGCGGGATCTGCGGAGGAGGACCTGGCGGCGGCGGCCGGTGTTGGGGGCGGTGTCGGTGGTGTCCATGACGGCCCAGTCGTAGAGGCGGGGGCCTTTCGATCCGTCGGCGGCGGAGTATGTTTCCCAGGCGCGGGTGGGGACCTTGGCCGCGAGGGTGTCGACGCGGTGGCGGCCGGTGGCGGTGGAGACCTGGTGGCTGCGGGCGACGGCGAGGACGTAGCCGACGTCGTGGGCTTCGAGCCAGTCGCGCAGGGTGGGGCTGTTGCCGTAGGCCTCGTCCGCGGCGAACCAGGTGAACCGTGCCCCGGCCTGCCAGGCGTCGGCGGCCATGGCCCGGGCGAGGGCGGGCTTCGTGGCGAAGGTGGTGTCCTTGCCGATGCCGGCGGTCTGGCAGCGGGCCGGGTCGTTCGTCCAGGACACGGGCAGGTAGAGGCGGCGGTCGATCAGCGCTCTGCCTTTCCCGGACACGTAGGCGGCGAACACCCCGAGCTGGCAGTTTTCGATGCGTCCCGCGGTACCGGAGTACTGCCGCTGTACCCCGGCGGACTCGGTGCCTTTCTTCACGAATCCGGTTTCGTCGACGACGAACACCCCGTCCGGTTCGGAGAGGTTCTCCAGGACGTAGGAACGGATCACGTTCCGCATCATGTCGGCGTTCCAGGCGTAGGAGTTCAACAGTCGTTGCATCTTGTGTGGGGCCGGATCGCCGGCATGCTCGGCGAGTGTCCAGCCGTTCTTCCTTTCGACACCCGACAGCAGACCCGTCAGATACATGCGGGCCTGGGCAGCCGACTCGTCGCTACGGAAACATTCCGAGACGCGGGAGAACAGCCTTTCCAGGCTCGCTTCCCATGCCTGCACATCCACGTCGTCGACGCCATCATCCGTCGCCAGCGCATCCTCGCCAGATCCCCGCATACACCCGACGATCACAGGATATTCGTGTCGCGCTACCCCTTCCGCACCAGAGACCACAAAGAGATCACTGTGGCTGTAGTACTAGGCGAGGGTGAACTGAGGGGTGATCCCGGCCTCGATCAGAAGAAGGCCCGCCTTCTCCAGGCCGGACATTTCGGAGATGGCGTTTTCGATGCCGAAGTCGTTCCTCCAGCATTTTTCCAGATTGGTCATCAGTGCCGTGAACGTTGCGATGAAGGTCTGCTGGTCGGGTCCAGGTGACGGTTGCGCCGAGAAATTATGGACCGTGGGCATCTCGATGGGAGTGCCCGCGTACTCGAAATTATCGCCCGACGGTACTACGGTCTTGCCGTAGTAGATCTCCGCGAACGTGTAGTAGTGCGCGAGTCTGCCTGGATCGAACGTGCCCTCGTCGGGCGATGCGCCGGTGCCCTCGCCCTGTGCGGTGATCTCGTCGACGGCCTTCAGGGCGTCCGCGACCGTGTTGACGGCGAACAGCGTGTCGCCGCCTATTCTGGTGGCGGTCACCTGGTTCGGCGCCGGGTACGTCGGCAGCGAGCCGTCGGGGAACACGGCGTTGAAGCCGGCGGCGATCGCGTCATAGAACTGTCCGATTGTCGGCCCGGTCGGCGGCGGGGGTGGCGGCGGCAGATCCGGCGCCGGCACGACCGGATCCCTCTCCGGGTACTCGATGGCCATGAAGGTCTGCAGGGCGCGGCCGCTCAGCGGTGCCAGCGCGACGACCAGCTCGGGATGGACACCGCCGGGCAGTCCCGTAGCAGGATAGACGGGAACGAAGTCCGGCGTGGCGATCTCGCCCTTGAGTGATGCTCCGGTAGCGGTGTACATGTTGCAGGACAGGCCGAAATGTAGCATTTCCTGTACTGCCACCTTCTCGATCATGCCCGCCACGCCGCTGGGGTCGCCACTCGCGACCGACCACTGGGCGCACAGATACGGCGGAATGGTCGAGAACTCCAACTGGATGGCGGTAAGCAGGGAGGCCTGCAGCTCGGCGAGATTGTTGATACCGTTCTCGACGGTCTCGCGAATCGTCCTTCTAGGTGACACGAAGACTCCACTCTGGGTACGGTGATGGCATCGCCGCCGGCTCGGGCCTGGCGCGACGCCCGCGGCGTGGGGCCGGCCGACGATGCCGAGAGTGCCCGCGTCCGCCTTCCCGGCGGGAAGGCCGTGCTGCTCGACCGGGGGAATCCCGATCGCCGGCCGGGCGGTCAGGTCCGGGAACATGTGGCCGGACCGGCCGGCCGGAGAATACTTCCCGCCCGGGACCTCGATCCCGCCCGGGGAGATGCCATGCAACACAGTCACCGTGTCTCCGGAAGGTACCTGGCACAGAACCGCACCTGCAGGGAAGGCGTCCAGGCAGTCTTGTACTGAGGTGGTCGGTAAGCGGAACGATAGGTCCGAAGAATTATCCCTGTCAAGCATTCCGAGACGCGAGTCCGGAACGCACTGACGTAATCGGCGGCATTGCCCTGCTAGGAGAAGTTGCGATAAAGGTGCCCGCTACGACCCGCCGTCACGGCTGGAATGGAAGCGATGGACCCTGTTTTTTCTGCGGGTTGGTCGCGCGGCTCGTCGCGCATCGCGCACGGAGGAGAAGATGGATTCAACCCAAATCCAGCGAGATACGACGGGCAAAGCTCCGCCGACCCGCGCCTTCACTGTTCAGGGGTTGCCGGGCTCGGGGTTGCCGACGCGGCGCCGGCGCCGGGAGTGTCAGGTGCGGGAGTGTCAGGTGACGGTGTCGCCGTAGACGGCGGCGTGCAGGGCGGTGAGGTCGGTGAGGTCGGTCAGGACCGCGTCGGCGCCGGCGGCCGTGAGGGTCTGCGCGGTGGTGGCGCCGGTGGCGACCCCGACCGCCCGCACCCCGGCGTCGCGCGCGCCGCGGACGTCGTGCGCCGTGTCGCCGATGACGACGACGCGGGCCGGGGCGAAGGTGACCCCGTAGGCGGCCTCCGCCCGCTTGACGGCCAGGGCGACCAGCGCGGCCCGGTCGCTGTCGTCGTCGCCGTAGCCGCCGACGGTCAGGTCGAGCAGGTCGGTCAGCTCACAGGTGGCGAGCTTGAGCCGGGCGAGGGACGGCAGGTTCCCGGTGACCACCGACTGCACGACGCCGTCGCGGGCCAGGCTTTCGACGGCCGCCCGGGCGCCGGGCAGGACCAGGCCGGTCCGGCGCATCCGATCGTCGAGCGCGACGGCCGCGGCCGGTAGCGCCGCGTAGAACGCCGGTAGCAGCGACTCCGGCCGGTCGATCCCGTTCAGCCGCAGGGTGTCGACGACGATGGCCCGGTCGGTGCGGCCGGCGAGGTCGGCGATCTGGTCCGCGGGCCGGCCGGTGACCTCCTGGAAGGCGCGGGCGTGGAGCTCGCGGCCGAGCCCGGGGAACGACACCAGCGTGTGGTCGACGTCCCACAGGATCAGCGCAGGTTCGGCGGTCATCCGCGCACGATCTCACAGCTCGCCGCCCCGCGTGTTCCGGCGACGAGCAGGTCCCGACCCGGCCCGACGGCGGGGCCGGTCGGGGGCCGTCTCGGTCGTCGTCGCCGATCCTCGCCCGGCCGGATACGGTCGCCGGGTGCCCGATGCGATCTTCGCTCACCCCCGCCTCGCGCCCGTCTACGACGTCCTCGATGGAGATCGCGGGGATGTGCCGGCCTGAACCGGGCCGGCCTGTCAGGGCAGGAACGATTCGACGGCGTCGGCGGCGGCCTCGATTCCGCCGTGGGCGCGCAGCACGGACGCGACCCCGGCCAGCCGTCCGGCGATCTCGGCGTCGTCGGCGGCGGACTCGACGGCGGCGCGCAGGAGCTGCGGGCTGACCCGGTCGGCGGCGAGCTGCTCGCCGACGCCGAGGGCGGCGAGGATCGCGGCGTTGCCGAACTGCTCGGCGGCCAGCGGGATCGCGACCGTCGGCACCCCGAACCACAGTGCCTCCACGCAGCTTCCCATCCCCGCGTGGGTTACGAACGCCGACGCCGCGGCGAGCACGGCAAGCTGGGGGACGCTGCGGTGGGCCTCGACGTTCGCGGGCAGCGGGCCGAGGGCGGTGGGGTCGACGCGCCGGCCGAGCGCCATGACCACGTGCCAGCCGGTGCCGGCGAACGCCTCGGCGGCCGCCCGGTAGATGTCGGGCCGGTCGTTGTAGACGGTGCCGAGGGACACCAGCAGCACCCGGCCGGCGTCCGGCGGTGCCGTCCAGGTCCGTTCGGCCAGGCGTGCGGGGTCCAGGCACGGTCCGACGAACCGCACGCCCGGCCGGACCCGGTTCAGGTGCGGCTGCAGCACCGGGGGGATCAACGAGACGGTGGGCCGGTCGGCGCCCAGCCATTCCCAGGGGTCGCGGTCGAGGCCGTTGTCGCGCAGCCAGGCGCCGAACGCCGCGTGGTACTCCTTGCCCGGCACGGACGTGCGCAGCGCCGCCAGGGCCTCGGCGTTGTCCTGCTCGAAGCCGTCCCACGGCACCCAGGTCGGGGACAGCAGCACCGCGGGGACGTTCCACCGGGCGGCGAGCACCGGCCCCGCCTGCGCGGCGACGTCGTGGATCAGCAGGTCCGGCCGGTCGTCGTCGAAGTGGCGGGCGAGCGGCGGGAGGGTGGCGATCCCCTCGGTCAGGAACATCCGGGTGGCGAGTTCCGCGGCCGGGTTGTCCGGCCAGTCACCGTCCTCGGCGGGCAGCGTCGAGGGGTGGGTGACGGGCCGCGCGCCGGTCGGCTCCACCAGCCCGGCGAGCCGGTCGCCGATGGCGTAGCTGACCCGGTGGCCGCGGCGGACGAGTTCGGCGATGACGCCGAGGGAGGGGTAGACGTGGCTCGGCGTGGTGCAGCCGATCATGGCGATGTGTCGCGGGGTGCGCATCGTGTCCTGCCGATCAGCTTCGTTGTCGGGCGCGTCCGGTTCGTTGTCGTCCGGGCCGCCCCGCAGGTTGCCCGCCGACCCGGAAGAGGCTCCCGGTACGGGGGGTTGCACGGGTCATGACCACTCTCGGCAACATCGGCATCGCGAGTTCGACGATCGCCTTCAACCCGGACGTTCCCGCCGCCGTCGCGGCGGCCGCCGAGGTCGAGGGCCTGGGCTACTCGACGCTGTGGCTGCCCGGCGGCCAGGACAACAACGTCTCTCTCGTCGAGCAGGTCGTGCGCGGGACGGGGAGCCTGCTCGTCGCCAACGGCATCCTGTCCGTCGACCAGGTCCCCGCCGCCGAGGTCGCGGCGACCTACGCGGCGCTCGCCGCCGACCATCCCGGCCGCTACCTCGCCGGCCTCGGCGGCGCGCACGGCGCGGGCCCGCTGGGCACCCTCGGCGCCTACCTCGACGAGCTCGACGCCGCGCAGCCGGCGGTGCCGGCCGCCGGGCGCATCCTCGCCGCCCTCGGCCCGGCCATGCTCCGCCTCGCCCGCGACCGCGCGGCCGGGGGCGTACCCGTTCCTCGTCACCCCGCAGTACGTCACCGACGCCCGCGCCGTGCTCGGCCCCGACCGGACGCTGGCCGTGCTCGTCACCGTCATCCCCGACCGCGACCCGGTCGCCGCGCGCGGCGCCGCCCGCGAGGCGATCCGCTTCCTGACCACCGTCCCCGGCTACGCCAACAACCTGGCCCGGATGGGCTTCACCACCGACGACGTCGCGGACCTCAGTGACCGGCTCATCGACCAGGTCACCGTGTGGGGCGGCGTGGAGACCATCGGCAAGCGGGTGGCCGAGTACCTCTCGGCCGGCGCCGACCAGGTCGTGCTCCAGGTCAACGACGCGACCGGCGGGGAGCCCGAGTCCACGTGGTGGCGGCGCCTCGCCGACGTCCTGCTGCCCTGAGCCGGCCGGCCGGCGGGCCCGGCGGCGGGCATCACGCGCCGTGCTCGCCGGCGAGGCTGCGCTGGCCGGTGCGCAGCCGGCTCGCCTCGATCGTCGCCCGCCAGCGCCGGGTCGAGGGTGTGGCCGTACCGGGCGGCGGCGGACTCGGCGCGGCCGGAGACCTCCAGCATCAGCCGCTGCTGAGGCTGCCGTCAGACCGGCGCGGCCCGGTTTGGCGAGTCCATGTCCACCACGGCGGGCGCTGCCCCGGAACGCCGAAAACGAATCGCGTTCCTCTGTCGATATCGCATATTCGCCGCGATGGTGACCGGACTCGGCGCGGCATTCTCCCTAATCCAGAGATACCAGTTCTCGGGTGTGGAGCGGGCCGGCCGGATGGTGCACGGTGCGGACGCAGCATGTCCGTCGAGCCGGTGTCTGACAGGGCGTCGACGGCGGCTGCCCCGAAAGCGTGTGCTGCCGGGTGAAGGCCGCGTGGCGGGCCGTACTGACTGTCGCCGACGGCAAAGTATCGGCCGACTACGACGCGGCCGACTACGACGCGGCCGACTTCGGCTCGGCGGCCTTCGGGCCGCATAATGGACGCGTCCGGGCGCCGCATTCGGGCCTGTCGCCCGGAGTTGGGAAATGTGGTGCGAGGTCGGGTCCGGCCGGTCGACCGGGTCCACGGATACTGGTCGTCCCCGTTCCCCGAAGAAGGAGTTCCCACGTGCCGTCCCCGCTACGTCCCTACCGGTTCGCCGCCGCAACCGCCGTCGTGACCGGTGCCGCGAGTGGCCTGGGGGAGGAGATGGCCTACGAACTCGCCGGCCGCGGCAGCAACCTCGTGCTGCTCGACCGCGACGCACCGCGCCTGGCGGCCGTGGCCGCCAGGATCTGCGCCCGCCATCCGCGGCTGCTGGTCGACTGCCTGACCGTCGACCTTGCCGACGCCGACGCCGTCGACGCCGCGGCGGCCCGCGTGCTGGCCGACCATCCTGGGGTGACTCTGCTGGTCAACAACGCCGGCGTCGCGCTCGGCGGCGGCTTCGAACACCTCACGCTGGAGGAGTTCGACTGGGTGATGGACGTCAACTTCCGCGCGCCCGTGCGGCTCACCCGCCTGCTGCTGCCGGCCCTGCTCGCCAGCCCCGGCAGCCACATCGTCAACATCTCAAGCCTGTTCGGGCTGATCGGACCCCCCGGCCAGACGGCCTACTCGGCGAGCAAGTTCGCCGTGCGCGGCTTCACCGACGCGCTACGCCACGAGCTGGCCGGCCGCGTCGGCGTCACGGCGGTGTTCCCCGGCGGGGTGCGCACCCGGCTCGCCGAGACGGCCCGGGTGGCGCGGGCCGTGCCGAGCCACGAGGCGGAGGCGGGCCGCCGCGAGTTCGCGAAGATGCTCAGCTACCCGGCGGACGCCGCCGCCCGGGAGATCCTCGCCGCGGTCGAGGCCCGCCGAGGCCGCGTGGTCATCACCCGCCAGGCCAGGACGATCGACGCCGTCGCCCGCCTCTTCCCGGCGTCCCACATGTCGATCCTCGGCTACGTCCTCACCCGCGCCGCCCGCCTGACCGTCTCCGCTCGCCCCACCCCCACCAGCCCCACCCCCGCCAGTCCCACCCCGGAAGGTCCCGTCCCGGCCGGATCCGATCCCGCCAGTCCCGTCCCCGCCAGTCCCGTCCCCACGCTCACCGTCGGTGCCCGTCCCGATCCCGTGATCCCCGGCGCCGGCAGTTCTGCCCCCGCCATCTCCGTCGCCGGTGGCCCCGCCCTCGGCAGTCCCGTCGCCGGCAGCGAGGCCACCGCCGGGTGACGGGTGGTCCGCGCGGGGGACGACGGCTGGGCCGTGGACCGGTGGTGGACGCGTGGCGCCTGGGCGGCCGTCGCGGTCAGGCTTGCCGGACCAGTTCCAGGACCATCGTGAGGTCCCCGACCTCGGCGACGAGCGACGCCCCTGCCGGCCGTTGCCGGTGCTTGCGGTTCATCCAGACGACGGGAATGCCGAGCGCGTTGGCGCCGGCCACGTCGCAGGTCAGGGAATCGCCGACGTGCCAGACCTCGCCCGGAGCGAGGCAGGGCTGGCCGGGTCCGGGCTGGCCGGGTCCGGGCTGGCCGTGTGCCAGGTGGTCGAGGGCGAGCCGGAACGGTTCCGGTCGCGGCTTGTAGGCCCGTGCCTGCTCGCTTGTGACGATCGCGTCCACTCGGAGCCCGTGGGCGTCGAGCGCGGCGTCGAGATCGGCACGGTCGATGTCGGAGACAAGGCAGACCGACAGTTCGATCTCGGCCAGGAAGGCGGCGGCGCCGGGCAGGAGCGCCGGCCGACGCCAGTAGTCGAACAGCCGCCGGCTGAGCGATTCCTCGTCGGCGTCCGAGCCGAAATGCCGGATCGTCTCCCGCAATGACCGGCGTTCCAGCTCCCGCTGGGTGGCGAACGCGGGGCCCGTCGCGGCGGCGCACAACCGGGCGAAGGCGTCCGACCAGTACCGGCCGATCGTCGCCGGATCGCGCACGCGAGCCGTCGCGGTCTGCTCGATGCTGCGGCAGACCGCGGCCACCACGTCGTCGTCCTCGGCGACGACGGTGCCGTAGAAGTCGAGCAGGATCGCGCGCGGCCGGCTCATCCGTCTTCCCCCGGAAGGAATTGTGGGTGGTGCTGATCAGTGGTAGGTCGCCGGGTCGAGCCGACGGAAGCGGCTGTCGTTGGTCGAGCTGGCGACACCGCCCGCGTAGATGGCCTGGAACATCGTGAATCGTAGGTAAAGAGATCCTTGCCGTTGCTCGCGGTGATGAGGAAGGGCCTGCCGCGGTTGTCGACATTCTGGATCACCTCGCCGATGCACTCCCGGGCCGGCTTCAGGGTTTCATGAGTGGGTGAGGATCTCCGACAACGGCCGGACGGGTCGTGGAAGTACGTGCTGCGACCGCCGTTGTGGGGGTATTTCTCGTCGGGTGACCACATCCATCCCCGTCGTCGTCGTGCAGCTCCCACCCGAGTACCCGCTGCGCCGCGACCAGGGTGGAACTCACACCGAGCCCTGACCGAACACCCGAGGCGAGGGCGTTCAACTCCCCGTCAGACCGAACTCTGGCGGCGCTCCTCCGGCGTCGTCACACCGGTCCGTCGGGCCGCGTCTCCCACCCGGAGTCCTCCGGCGGCTCGGCATCCGGCCCGAACCCGGGCGCCCACACGGCCGGGATATGCGGGCAGCGCGTCACCGGCGGCTGCAACGTTACCTCCGGCAGGTCCTCCCTGCCCGCCGATCCCCGGGCAGACCTGCGCAGGTGCTGCGCCCGTGCTCGCCGGCAGGGCCCGCATGACGGGATGAGAGCGTGCACCTCGGGGGCGGGCCCGGTCGGGCCGTCCTCCGGCGGCTCGCTCATTTCGCATTCACTTGGCCTGTGCCGCTGCAACGCGGGCACCTGATCTGACTGGCGCCGTCGAACTCCTCACCGGCGTCCTGCTCTGCCGCCGGGTTGCCGACCATTCCGCTCCCGAGGCACTTCGGGCAGGTCAGCGTTCCGCGGTCGACGCTGTCCGCAGGGTCGCCCGTGTGGCCAGAGCCACCCCTTTTCTGTCCGCTGCGGCCGGTGCTGCTGCCTCCGCCGGTGTTGCCGCGTTTGTCGGTGTGCTTGCTGCCACCCCAACCCATGACTGCTCTCCGTTCACACCCGATTTCACACCGTGCCGATGGTAGCCCCTGGGTCTGCGCGAGCGGCAGGGAAAAGCCGGATCTGTCACCGGCCCGGCGTCACGGTCAGACCGCGCCGACCCAACGGCCGAGTCCAGCAGGTCGAGCGGATCGACGCGGGCGAGGTCACGCGTCGGGCCCGGTCCCGCAGAGGCCGCCGGCGTTCCCCGGCGATGAGCGGGTGGACCCATCATCGTCGGCGACGACGGTGCCGTAGAAGGCGAGCGGGATCGCGCGTGGGCGGCTCATTCGGCGGTGGGGGTGAGGATCTCCAGGAAGTGGCCGGAGGGGTCGAGGAAGTAGACGCCGCGGCTGCCGTTGTGGCGGTAGGTCTCGCCGGGGCGTCGCCGAGTGGGATCGGCCCAGTAGTCGACGCCTGCCTGCCGGATCCGGGCGAAGATCACGTCGAATTCCGGTTCGGAGACGAGGAAGGCGTAGTGCTGCGTCGGGATAGTGGGCTCGTCGCTGGTGGCGAAGTCGAGCGTGACGCCGTTGCCGGTGGCCACGGGCAGGAAGGGGCCGGTCGGTGTCCCGACCGACAGGCCGAGGATCTCCGCCAGGAACTCGGCGGATTCACGCCGGTCTCGGGCGACGACGATGGTGTGGTTGAGCTGGACGGACATCGTGCACCGCCTCCGCCAGCCAGTGTCCGCCGTCGTCGGCAGCGGCAACAGCCGAACAGGGCGAGGCCGGCGGCACCGTCAGCCGGTGGGGACGAGGAGCTGGGTGGTTGCCAGATCGCGGTAGAGCGGGTCGGTCTCCAGCAGCTCCGCGTGGCTGCCGACGGCGCGCACCCGGCCCGCCTCCATGACGATGATCTGCCGGGCGCCGACGACGGTGGACAGCCGGTGGGCGACGACCATCACCGTCGTCGTGCTCGCCGCGGCGGCGACGGTGTCGCGCAGCGCGAGCTCGTTGCCGGCGTCGAGTGCCGAGGTCGCCTCGTCGAGCAGCAGCAGCCGGGGCCGGCGCAGCAGAGCGCGGGCGATCGCGATGCGCTGGCGTTCACCGCCGGACAGGGTGCCGCCACGGTGGCCGATCCAGCCGTCGAGCCCGCCGGGCAGCGCCGCCACGAACAGCTCCAGTCGGGCCAGGCGCAGTGCCTCGTACAGGGCCTGGTCGTCGACGCCGGTCAGGCCGAGGGTGAGGTTCTCGCGCAGGGAGCCGGCGAGCACCGGAGCCTCCTGCTCGACGTAGCCGATCGAGCGGCGAAGCTGCGCCAGCGGCCAGTCCCGCACGTCGCGGCCGTCGACGAGGATCCGGCCGGTGGTGGCGTCGTAGAACCGTTCGAGCAGCAGGAAGATGCTCGACTTGCCGGCGCCCGACGGGCCGACGATGGCGGTCATCCCGCCGGGTGGGACGGTGAACGACACCCCCCGGTGCACCGGGGGCAGGTCCTGCCGGTAGGCGAACTCGACGTCGTCGAAGGCCACCGCCGCGCTGGTGGCCCGGCCGTTCGGGGCGGTGCTCGTGGTCGATGCGGGGCGCCTGGTCAGCGCGGTGCGGCGGACGACGGCCGGCCCGCGCCTGAACATGGGACCGCTGGCGGCTGGATCGCGGTGGGCGGCTGGGTCGCGGTGGCCGCGGGTGTTGCGGTGGCCGCGGGTGTTGCGGTGGCCGGCGGTGTCGCGGCCGGGGGTGGTGCGTCCCCGGTCCGCGGTGGGTTCGGTGGCCAGGTGCAGCACCGCGGAGATCCGTTCCGCGGCCGCCCCGCCCGCCTTGAACTGGCCCCAGGCACCGACCAGGGTGGTCACCGGCTGCGTCAGGAAGAACATGTACAGCAGGAACGCGATCAGGTCGGAGATCGGCAGGTTTCCGGCGGCGACCCGGGCGCCGCCGACGCCGAGCACCCCCAGGAACGACGCCTGCATGAGCATGCCGGCGCTCGCCCCGGTGCCCGCCTGCCAGGCGGCGACGCGCAGCCCCCGCCGGAACGCCGTCTGCGCCGCGTCGGCGAGCAGGCCGATCTCGTGACCCTCCGCCCCGGAGGCCTTGACGGTGCGCAGGGCGCCGAGGTCGCGGTCGAGCAGGGTGGCCATGTAGCCGACGGCGGCCTGTGCCTCGCCGGTGGCCTTCCCGATCCGCGCCGCCGACCAGCGCACGCTGGCACTCATCAGCACGACCGACGACAGCGTGACGCCGAGCAGGACGACGTCGATGAGCGCCATCATCACCAGCGCCCCGACCAGGGCGATCGTCGCCGTGCAGCTCGTCACCAGGGCCTGGGTCGTGACCTGGCGCAGCAGCGTCGTGTCGCCGACGAGCCGCGACATCAGATCACCGGGCTTGATCTCGTCGGTCGCGGACAGCCGCAACCGCAGGATGCGTTCCACCAGGCGGATGCGGACGGTCCGCACGAGGGTCTCCCCGACCGACTCGATGAGGAAGAACCCGGCGGCGGACACCGCCGTGCCGAGCAGGACCGCGACGGTCAGGACGCCGAGCAGCCGCCCGACCGGCTGGTCGGCGGTGAGCCGGGCCAGGATGTGCTGGGCGATGATCGGCTGGGCCAGCGACATCGAGGTGCCGAGCAGGGTGAGCACCCCACCGGCGAGCAGGACACGGCGCGAGCCCGCGGTGAAGTGGAGCACGAACCGCCCGGCCGGCAGCGGCTGGCGGCGCGGCGTGGCGGCGCGGCGGGCGCGGCTCATCCGACTGGGCTGCGCGCCGCGGCGAGGCGCTGCAGATGCTCGGCCGCGGCCGCGGCTCCGCCCGCCGCCCGGAACGAGGCGCCGACCCGGGCCGCGGCCGACCGGTAGCGGGCATCGTCGAGGACCTCGCGGACGGCCGACGCCACGATCGCCGGCGTGGCCCGGGCGAAGCGCAGCCGGATTCCCGCACCCGCGTCCACCACCTGCTGGGCGATGACCGGCTGGTCGTCCCGGATCGGCGCGACGACTAGCGGCACGCCGTGCCCGAGCGCCTCGCAGACCGTGTTGTGCCCGGCGTGGCAGACGACCGCCGCAGCCCGCGGCAGCAGGTCGACCAGCGGCAGGAACCGCGCGACGATGCCGCCGGCCGGCACGGCGGCCGGGTCGACGGCGCCCAACGGGTCGGCGATGACGGCCTGCACGCCGTCGCCGAGCGCGCGCAGCGCCGCCGCGCACGTCCGCAGGAACTCCCCGCTCACCCGGCCGTTGACGGTCCCGAAGCTGGTCACCACGAGCCGGCGGCCCGGATCGAGCCGCCCCCACGGGAACGCCTCGCCCACCGCCGCGCTGCCCTGTTCCAACCCGCCCTGTTTCGGCCCGCCCTGTTCCAACCCGCCCGGTTCCGGAGCGCCCGGGCCTGCCCCGAGGGGGTGGGGACGCGGCGGTGGCAGCGACGGGCCGACCCAGGCGGTCGGCGGCCCGTCCGGGCCGATGAGCGAGTCGCCGCCGGGTGGCCCGGCCAGCGCCTCAGTGGTGAACGCGAGGACGAGATGAGGGGACAGTCGCAGCGTGCGCGGCGTCGGCGGCCCGCCGGCCGCGGCCGGGTCGGGTCGGGCTGTGTCAGCGGTGCGGGCTGTGTCGCCGGTGCGGGCGATGAGCCCGTCGAGCAGGTCGTCGAACCACCGCTGGACCTTCGGGGTGGCGGCGAAGGTGTCCCGCAGCGGGCCCGACGTCGTCGCCGACGTCGCCCACGGCCGGCCCAGCCGCGTCGCCGCGAGCGGCCCGGCCAGCGCCTGCATGTCGCAGACCAGCAGGTCCGCCGCCGACCGGACGGCCGCCTCGAGCACCGCCGGGTAGGTCGCCTCGGCCAGCGGGACGAGGAACTCCTCCCACAGGAAGCGGACCCCGGCGTAGCCGCGCAGTTCGGCGCCGCGCACGTCGACGTCGACCGGCCCCGCCAGGCAGGGATGGATCTCGGCGTCGGGTCCGGCCAGCCGCCGCACGATGGACTCCTCGCCCGACCAGACCACCCGGTGGCCGCGGTCGCGCAGCCGGTCGGCCACGGCGACCAGCGGGGTGATGTGCCCGGCCAGCGGCGGCACCACGAACAGGAAGGTGTTCACGCCCCCTCGCCGGAGGGGACGCCCACCGCCTGGTGCCGGCGCACCCAGTCGATCGTCAGGTCGCGGACCCGCCGGTGCGACTCGACGAGCACCGAATGGTCCTGATCCGGCACTATCACCGTGTGGCAGTCGGGCAGGACACTCTGTAACAGGTAGGGGTCCTCCGCCTGGAAGCCGTCGCTGCCCAGGATGCTCAGCACCGGGTGGTGGATGCGGGCCAGGTCCTCCAGGTCGAGCAACGGGCCCTCCGGGATCTCGTCGGCCATCGACGTCTCCTGCAGGCGCCGGTAGGCCAGCCGGGACAGCCGGACGTAGTGGGAGCCGAAGGTCTTCTGCAGCCAGGCGTAGGTGTCCTCACGGCCGAGGTCGCGCCGGGTGTTCTCCAGCATCAGCCCCACCCGGTCGGCCCACGGCTGCGTCGGCGGCTCGGCCTCGATCGTGACGATGCTCGCCACCCGGTCCGGATGGGCGGCCGCGAAGGCGTAGGCGATCGTGCCGCCGAAGCTGTTGCCCACCAGGTGCACCGGTTCGTCGATGCCCAGGGCGGCCAGCAGGCCGGCGAGGTCGGCGACGAAGTCACCGACGGTGTAGCCGCGGGTGGGCCGCCCGCTGTTGCCGTGCCCGCGCAGGTCGTAGAACACCGCGTCGATGCCGGCGGCGGCCAGCGGGGCGGCCATCGTCAGGTAGAAGCTGGCCAGGCTGTCGGTGCCCAGGCCGTGCACGCAGACCAGCGTCGGCGCCGGGCCCGCGGGACGGGCCGGGTCGCCGGCGGCGGTGTCGGCGGCGGTGTCGGCGGCGTTGTCGGCACCGGCACCGGCGCCGGCGCCGGTGGTGGTGGTGGCGGCGGTGGCGGTGGGCAGTACGGGCTCGCCCCGCTCGTGGAGATGCTTGCCCCGCTCGTGGAGGTAGTGGAGGTCGTTGCCGTTGACGTCGATGATCGGCACGGTCAGTCCACGCCCGCCGGGGCGCCCAGCCGGGACCGGACGAACCCCACGATGTCGCCCACGGTGAGCGCGATGACCTCGGTGAGGTCCTTCTCGGCGAGGAACTCGGCGAGGCTGACGTTCTCGCCGTACCGCTCGGCGAGCATGCCGCCGAGCGTGACCAGGTCGATGCTCTCCATCTCCAGATCGTCGTGGAAGGCCGTGGTCATCTCGACGTGCACGTCGGCCAGGCCGTACTTCTCCAGGATGCGGGCGATCATCGCGCCGATCTCGGCGAGCAGCGTGCCGGACAGCTCGTCATCGTGCGTCATGGTGGGACTCCTCTCGACTGGCGGCCCCTGTCGTCCAGGCGACCACGTACCGGTGCCGCGTCCCCGCGGCGGCGTGCTCCTGCTGTGCGGCGGGCGCGTCGATCTCGGCGTAGGCCACGGCGTACCGCTGCGGCAGCGGCCCGCCCGCACCGTCCGTCCGGCTTGCACCGTCCGTCCGGCTTGCACCGTCCGCCCGGCCCGCGCCGTCCGGCCCGCCTGCATCACTCGGCCCGCTCGGACCGCCGGCCGCGCCTGTACCGTTCTGCGGATCGAGGCCGACCAGAACGGTCAACGTGCCGTCCGGACCCGCGGCCACGACCCGGGTGGCGGTGTGGCCGGCGGCTCGGGTCGCGGCCCGCCGGGCGGCGGCGAACCGAGCGCGCCAGCGGGACACCGTCGCCTGGTCATCCGTCGACTGGTCGTCCGCCTCGTCGTCCGTCGCCTGGTCGCGCCCGCCCAGCCGGCGCAGCAGCCGGTCCTCGGCGGGGTCCGCGACGTCCGGCCCGGCCGGGGGACGGGGCGCCCCCGGGTTGGCGCGGGTGGCGGGGTCGGCCGGGTCGATCCGGACGAGTGCGATGCCGACGCCGCCGCCGCTCGCCGGGGTCGCGGGGCGGGCGATGGCCACGGCCAAGCCGGCGTCGTGCGCGACCGACAGCGCGAAGGGCGCCAGCGCGCTGCCGTGGGCCCCGGTGATCGTCGTGGCGGCCCCGGCGGTGGCAGCCCCCGCGGTGGCGGCCCCGGCGGAGCCGATCATCGCATCGGTGACGTGCAGCTCGGCGGGGAACAGGGGGCCGTGGCCCGCCGCCCACAGCCGGGTGCGTACGGCGTCCTTCGCCGCGATCCGGCGCAGCAGCCAGGCACGCCGCGCCGGCGGCGAGGTCGCGTCGTGGTCCGCCCGCTCGGCGGCGCCGGTGACGCTGCCGAGGACCAGTTCCCGCGTGGCCAGATCGGGCCACTGCTCGGTGACGCGCACCCAACCGCCGGGCTGCGCCAGCGCGAACGGGTGCCGGTCCGGATGGCGGAACGCCTCGTCGAGCGCCGGATCGAGGCCGAAGCGGCGATCCACCCAGCCCTCGACCTCGGCCCATACCTCGGCGCCGTCGACGAGCTGCAGGTGGGCGTGGACCCACTGGTCGTCCACCCAGGTCACCCATGCCTGGCAGGTCACCGGGGTGCCCGGCGCCGGCTCCGGCCCGTACAGTCGCACCCCGCCGATGCGCACCGGGAACAGCACCAGCCCGTCGCGGGCCTGGGTGCGGATCCAGTAGCCGAGCAGTTGACCGGCGGCGTCGAGCAGCGACCCGGGTGCGCGGGTGCCGGTGAGCACCGCGCGCACGCCGTGGGCGCTGTGGCCGAGCAGGGCCGTCACGCCCTGGAACGCCGGGCCGTGGAACATCCACCGTTCCCGGTAGAAGTCCCGCGCGCTGATGATCGGCGGCTGCTCGGCGGCCGGGTCGACCGGCCAGCGCGCCGGCCGGGACGCCGGATAGCGGTCGGCGACGACGACCTGGGCGCTGGCGTAGCCGACGAACGTGACCAGCAGCCGCTCGGGCCCCACCGGTGCGATCCTGACCGCCACCTCCCGGGCGGGTGCGGCGGGCAGCCAGGCGTCGAAGCGGGCGTCGGCGAGGCCGACCGCGATCCGCCCCGACGCCCGCTCGGCGGCGTCCATCATCAGTCGGACGGTCGTCGTCGCCGCGACCACGGGCCGCCGGTCGGCGTCGTCGGGCCAGCCGGGGCGCTGCGCGTTGAGTGCGTGATCGAGCAGGTGGGGCATCGTCCGCAGGGAGACGCGCAGGATCGCCTCCCAGCCGGCGCCGGTCCGCGTCGGAGTGGTGAGCGCGGGTTCGGCCGGTCGCGGTGGTGTGGCCGGCGGTGCCACGGTCTCGCTGACCACGGTCTCCCTGACCGCGGCGTGCGGGGCTGCGGCATGCGGTGCTGGGACCACCCGTGCCGGGGCTCGCGGCGGTGCAGTCTGCGGTGGTGTGGTCTGCGGCGGCGAAGTGGTCTGCGGTGGTGTGGTGCGCGGTGGTGGGGTCTGCGGTGGTGGGGCGGCGAAGGCACTGGCCAGAACGGACGCGGCGGTCTCGGCGGTGTCGTCGAGCAGTGCCATGAGCTCGCCGGCCAGGGGGTCGCTGGCGGCCCACGCGGCCAGCGGACTCGCCGGCCGGGCCGGCTCCAACCTGGGCAGTGCCGCCGGGTCGAGGCGGACCGACGCCGCCCCCAGATCGAGGCGGACCAGCGGCCCGCCGCGGCGGCCCGTCGCCCCCGCGCCCCCAGCGCCCCGCGCGCCGTCCAGACCGCCCTTGTCGTCCAGACCGCCCGCTCCGTCTAGACCGCCCGCGTTGCCCGGGCCGCCCGCGTTGCCCGGGCCGCCCGCGCGGTCCAGGCCACCCGCGTCACCGAGACCGCCGAGACCACCTGCGTCGTCCGCGCCGCCTGCGAGGAAGCGGGCGGGCGGCGCGGCACCGGCGGTGGGGGTGTCCAGGACGGCGAGGTCGGGGTCGCCGTGCTCTACCCACAGGGCGACGGCCAGCCGGCGTAGCTGGCCGAGCCCGTCGCGTTCGGAGCTGTTCGCCGCGATCGTCAGGTGCGGCGTCGACTCCAGGGTGGCGTCGACAAGCCCACCGAGGCGTCCCGGGCCGACCTGCACGAACACCCCGACGCCGGCGGCGGCCATCGCCTCGACGACCTGCCGGAACAGCACCGGTTCGAGCAGGTGGCGGACGAACAGCTCGCGGATCGCGCCGGTGTCCTCCGGATACGGCGAGGCGGTCGTGGCCGACCACAGCTCGGTCTGCGGCGCTCGCCGGATCCGCATCCGTTGGGTGCGTTCCCGCAACCCGGCGAGGTAGGGCCGCAGCATCGGGGTGTGGAAGCCGGAGCGGAACGGCAGGATCTGCACGACGACGTTGCGCCGGCGCAGCCCGCGGGCGAGTTCGGCGATCCGTGCCGGCGGCCCGCACACCACCGTCTGCGCCGGGGCGTTGTCGTGGGAGAGCACGACCCCGGGGTGGTCGGCGATCGCGGCCAGCGCGTCGTCGTGCGAGCAGCTCAGCGACGCGTAGTCCACCTCGGGCACGTCGCCCTCGTACGGGTCGGCGCCGAAGATGTCGGCGTCGACCTCCGCCTCGTCGAACAGGCCCGCGGCGAACATCGCGCTCCACTCGCCGATGCTGTGCCCGGCCACGGCGTCCGGCTCGACGCGCAGCCGGCGCAGCGTCCGGTCGAGCACCCGGCTGGCGGCCAGCACGCTGCTGCCGTGCGTGCCCAGGCCGTCGGCGGACAGCCGCGGCAGCGCGAACCCGAAGTGCGAGCACACGTCGTCGAGCCGCGGGGAGAACTCGGCCTCCAGCCCGGGGAAGACGAAGGCGACCCGTGCCGGCTTCGGGCCGGCGAGCAGGCCGGACGCGCTGTACCAGACCTCGCTGCGACCCCGCCAGGCATCCCAGGCCCCGGTCCGGGCTCCGCCGACGGCGTGCCGGGCGGCGGCGAGCCGGCGCGGGGTGGGGTGGACCAGACCGAGGCGGGCGCCGGGACCTGTGTACGCGGGTGGCCCACCGGCCGTCGCACGCAGGGTCGCGTCGTCGGCGTCGAGCTGGCCGGCGAGCTCGCGCGGAGTCGCCGCGGCGAAGCGGAGGATGACGTCGGGTTCGCGGACCGTCGCCGCCGGGACCGTCGCCGCGCCGCGCTCCGCCGCGCCGCGCTCCGCCAGGCCGCGCTCCGCCAGGCCGCCCCCCGCCGTCCCGCCCCCTGCCAGGCTGCCCTCGGACGTACCGCCCTTCGCCGTGCCGCCTGCCGCCGTGCCGCCTGCCGCTGTGCCGGCTCCCGCTGTGCCGCCTGCCGCCGTGCCGGCTCCCGCTGTGCCGCCTGCCGCCGTGCCGGCTCCGGCCGCGGCGGGCGCAGCGGCCTGACCCGCGGAGGCCGGGTCCCGCCGCGCCCCCGGCGAGCCGGCCCCCGCGGGGGATCCAGGTGCGCCGGCCCCGGCACGTGCCGCGGTGGGCGGCGGCGCCTCCTCCAACAGCACGTGGGCGTTCGTCCCGCCGAACCCGAAGGCGTTCACGCCGGCGCGGCGCGGCCCTGCGCTCTCCCACGGTGCGGCCGTCAGCAGCGGGCGAAACCGCGTTCTGGCCAGCGCCGGATGCGGATCCTCGCAGTTCACCGCCGGCAGCAGGACACGGTTGTGCAGGGCCAGCGCGGCCTTGACCAGCCCGGCGACGCCGGCCGCCGCCATCGCGTGGCCGATCATCGACTTGACCGAGCCGAGGACGCCGACGTCGTCCCGGTCGCTGCCGAAGACCTGGGCCAGCGTCGCGAGTTCCGCGGCGTCCCCCGCCGGCGTCGCGGTGCCGTGCGCCTCGATCATGCCGACCGAGTGCCGGGCGCGCGGGTCGAGTCCGGCCGCGGCCCAGGCCCGTTCGACGGCGAGGGCCTGCCCGGCCGGCTCCGGGTTCACCAGGCCGCCGCCGCGCCCGTCGCTGGACGTCCCGGTGCCGCGGATCACCGCGTACACCCGGTCGCCGGCGCGCTGGGCGTCGTCGAGGCGCTTGAGCACGACGACGCCGGTGCCCTCGCCGATGAGGATCCCGTCCGCGGCGCGGTCGAACGGCCGGCTCTGCTGGCGCGCCGACAGGGCCCCGAGCTGCGCGAACGTGCTCCACAGGGTGATGTCGTGGCAGTGGTGGACGCCGCCGGCGAGCACCGCGTCGCAGCGCCCGGCGGCGAGCTCGGCAACCGCGCTGTCCACGGCGATCAGCGACGAGGCGCAGGCCGCGTCCACCGTGTACGCGGGGCCGCGCAGGTCGAGCCGGTTCGCGATCCGGGACGCGGCCAGGTTCGGCACCATCCCGATGGCGCCGTCCGGGCGCTGCGGGCCGAGCTGGTCGGTGAAGGCCGCCCGGATGCGGTCGAGCTCATCGGCGCCCAGGGCGGGCAGCAGCGTACCGAGGGTGGACACGAGCTGGTGGGCGGTGCGCAGCCGCTGGTCGAGGCGGGCGAGGCCGGCGCCGAGGTAGCCGCCGCGGCCGAGGATGACGCCGACGCGGGCCGGGTCGCCGAGCCGGGTCGCGCCGCCGGCGTCGTCGATCGCATTCGCGGCGACCTGCAGCGCGAGGAGCTGGTCGGGTTCGATGCCGGCGACGTCGGCGGGCGGGATACCGAAACGCAGCGGGTCGGCGTAGGCGTACTCGTCGACGAACCCGCCGCGGCGGCAGTAGATCCGTTCCGCGTGGGGCTCGGTGGCGCCGGCCGGGTCGTAGAACTGGGGGTCCCAGCGGTGCGGCGGCGCCTCGCTGATCGACTCGATCCCGCCCAACAGGTTCTGCCAGTAGGCGGCGAGGTCCGGTGCACCCGGCAGAAGCACCGCCATGCCGACGACGGCGATCGGTGGCTGGCGCCAGCCACCGGCGGCGGGGTCGGGCGGCGCGATGGCCCGGGGCGGGCGCGCCGGTGACGAGGGCGGGGCCGGCGAGGGCGTCATCGTGGTGGGGACTCCTTGGACCGGGAGGGACGGGTGGGACTCGGGGCAGGTGGGGCCGGGGCGGTGAGCCGGGCGCGACCTGGCGGGAGGCGGGCCCGGGCGGCGGTGAGGGCGGGGTTTGCGGGCAAGAGGGGGCTGCGGCGAGGGCGGGGCTGCGGCGAGGGCAGGGCCGCAGCGAGGGCAGGGCCGCGGTGGCCGGCTACCAGCCCGAAGCCGAATAGACGACCGCGGGCACGTCGCGGGGCCCCCAGGCGAGCTCGCGCAGCAGGCACAGGTGACCCTCGTCGGGGTCGATGAGGTCCACCCCGCGGCGCGCGAACTCCGCCTCGAGCCCCGGATCGACCATCCCTGGATGCGCGGCCGACGGTGCCCACGGACCCCAGTGCACGGTGATCGTCCGGGTGTCCCGGTGGCGGGCCCAGGCGGCTCCGAGGGTCTCCAGCGCGTCGTTCGCGGCCGCGTAGTCCCCTTGGCCGCGGTTGCCCAGGACGCCCGCGATGCTGCCGAAGAAGGCCAGGAACCGGGGCGCGACGGGCAGTTCGGCGAGTGCGGCGAGCAGGGTCCGGGCTCCGGCGACCTTGGTGTCGAACACCCGCCGGAACGACTGCGGATCCTTGTCCGCGACGAGGGCGTCCTCGATGACCCCGGCGGAGTAGACGACGCCGTCGAGGCGGCCGTGGCGGGCGAAGACCTGCTTGACCGCCTGCTGGACGGCGTCGGCGTCGAGGACGTCGAGCTGTCGGTAGCGGGCCTGGCCGCCGCGCGCCTCGACGTCGGCGAGGGTCGCGGTGATCTCCCGCCCGGCGAGGATGGCGGCGACCGCGCGGCGCGCCTCGCCGGGCGTGCGGTGCCCGAGCTCGCGCACCGCCTGGATGAGGCCGGCGCGGTCGACGATCCCCGCGGTGCGGGGATGCTCCGGGGCCGGCGGCGCGGTGCGCCCGGCGAGTTCCAGCCGGCAGCGCGCGGCACCTGCGAGCAGCGTCGTGAACCCGGCGGTGATGCCCCGGGCCCCGCCGACGAGCAGGATGACGGCGTCGCGGTCGAGGCCGAGCGCCTCGGCCTCCGCCGCGCCGTCGGCGGCGGGCCCCGCGCCGGCCGCGGCCAGCGGCCCCGGCGGAACCGGCGTGAGCTGTTCGCCGAGCTGGGCGCCGCCGCGGTGGACGACGACCGCCCCGGCCCCGGCGGATCGGCCGAGCTCGGCGACCAGGATGTCCGCCGCCGCGGTGGCGGCGTCAAGCTCGACGAGCCGCACCAGCCGATCCGGGTATTCCCTCGCCAGCGTCCGGAACAGCCCGCGCAGGCCGGCGGCGCGCTCGGTGGGCAGCGCCCGCCCCGGTCCGGTCGGTCCGGTGGGGCCGGTCGGTCCGGTGGGGCCGGCAGGTCGCGCGGAACCAGCCGGGTCGGCGGGGTCGGTCGGGTCGGTCGGGTCGGCGGCGAGCGGGCTCGCGGCGAGCACCCAGCGGGGCCCGGCACCCAGCGCCGCGCGGATCGCCGCGAACGTCTCCGGCAGCTCCGGCTCGCCCTCGGCGCGACCCCAGCCGCACAGGTAGAGCAGCCCGTCCAGCCGCTGCGGCGGCGACTCGGCCAGCTCGGTGGCGGTACGCGCGGTGACCGTGGCTCCGAGGTCCGCCAGGCGGGCGACCACCGGGTCGGCGACGTGGTGCACCGTCACGTCGCCGAACACCGTCCAGTCCGTGCCGGTGAGGTCGACCGTGTCGGCGATCAGCGGCGCGGGGACGGTCGTGAGCACGAACCGGGTCGGCGCCCGCCCACCACCGCGCCCGCCGGGCTCGCCTGGGCCGGAGTCGACGACCGGCGTAACCGTCCCGGTAGCCGCCGCGGGTGCCGTGGCAGTGGGGAATGCCGTGGCAGTCGGGAATGCGGTGCCTTTCGGGAGTGGCGTGGCTGTCGGGAGTGCTAGGGCTGTCGGGAGTGCTAGGGCTGTCGGGAGTGCTGGGGCCATCGGGAGTGCTGGGGCTTTCGGGAGTGCTGGGGCTTTCGGGAGTGCTGGGGCCGTCGGGGATGGCGAGGACGCGCCGGCTGCTGGGGGTGCGGTGGGTGTGGCGGGGCCGGGTCCTGCGGCGCGATCGGCGAGCCAGGTGGTGATGGCGCGGACGGTGCGCAGCCGGCTGAGTTCCTCGACGGCGCGGGGGCCGAGTGCGTCGGTGAGGTTGAGCCGTTGGGTGAGCAGGCCGGCGATCTCGGTGCGTTTGATGGAGTTGACCGACAGGTCGGTCTCGAGGTCCAGGTCGGGTTCGATCATCTCGGTGGGGTAGCCGGTGCTGCCCGCGAGCAGATCGAGCACGATGCCCTGGAGCTCGGCCTCCCCTGGTACGGCCGCGGTGGCCGGCGCCGCGGTGGTGTCGGCTGCCGGGGTGCGCTGGGCGAGCCAGGTGGTGATGGCGCGGACGGTGCGCAGCCGGCTGAGTTCCTCGACGGCGCGGGGGCCGAGTGCGTCGGTGAGGTTGAGCCGTTGGGTGAGCAGGCCGGCGATCTCGGTGCGTTTGATGGAGTTGACCGACAGGTCGGTCTCGAGGTCCAGGTCGGGTTCGATCATCTCGGTGGGGTAGCCGGTGCTGCCCGCGAGCAGATCGAGCACGACGGCGCCGACGTCGACCGTCGCGGGACCGCCCCCGTTCCTGGCCTCCGGGCTGGCCCCGCCGTTCCCCGCGCCGGCTTCGACGTCCGCCGCGCCGGCCTCGCCCTTCCCCGCGGCAGCTCGGCCGTCCGCTGCGGCAGGTCGGCCGTCGGCTGCGGCAGGTCGTCCGTCACCGCCGCTGGGCAGGCCTTCCGTCTCCGCCGAAGCGATGTCCGCTGGCAGGCCCACCGCCGGTGCCGTCATCGCCACCGTGGCGGGGCTCGCCGGCGTCACCAGGCCGGCTCCCGCCGGGGCGGCCGGGGCGCCCAGATAGGACAGCAGGACGTCGCGTTGGGCGGCAAGCATGTCCCGTGCGGTCGTGAGGAAGTGGCCGACCAGAGCCTCGCGGGTCGGCGCGCCCGCGGCCAGTCCCGCGGCGGTCTCCTGTGCGAGCGTCCCAGGCTGTGCGAGCGTCCCAGGCTGTGTGAACGCCGCCTGTTCGAGTGACCCCGGCTGCGCGAGCGCGGCGGGCAGGCTGGCTACAGAGGCCTGGGCGAGCGTCGCGGGCTGTCCGGATACCGGCGTCCGGGCCGGTGCCGCCGGCCGCGCGGCCGCCACCGGTTGTCCAGCGGCCGACCATCCGGGGATGCCCGCGTGGTCGGCCGGTGCGTGGGGGACCCGCCGGGCCGGTGCGAGCCCGCCCGGCAGCGGCTCGCCGTCCGCGGTCAACACCGCCCGGCCGGTCACGCTCCACCGTGGGCGGACTGGCGGCCGGCTGCCCCGCAGGTCGGCGGCGTCGCGTCCCTCGACCAGCCAGTCCGGGTGCAACGCCACCCCGGCCACGGCGAGCTGCGCCACCGCGTCGAGGAATCCGCGCAGGCCACCGCGGCGACCGTCGCAGGCGACCGCGACGTGCGGGCGCTCGCCGAGAATCTCGTCGACGAGCCCGGTCAGCACCCGACCGGGACCGGCCTCGACGAACACCCGTGCCCCGGCGGCGTACATCGCCTCGATCTCGTCGACGAACCGGACGGGCGCGCCCATCTGCGCCGCGAGCTCTGCCCGCACCGCCGCGCCCCCACCCTGATCCGCGGCGCCACCCTGATCCGTGCCCCTACTCGGATCCATGCCCCTACTCGGATCCGTGCCTCCGCTCGGATCTGTGGCGTCGTTCGGATCTGTGGCGTCGTTCGGATTCGCTTGGTCGTCCACCTCCGCGGCGGCGTTCCGATTGGTGTGGCCGTCCGGGTTCGTGTGGCCGTCCGGGTGCCCGTCCGCGTCCCCGGGCGTGCCGGTCGCCGGCCTCCCGCCGGCCTCCACCGCGGCCGGTTCGTTGCCGCCGCTCGGGCCGGCGACGGGGTAGGCGGAGGCGGTGCGGTTCGCCCACACCGGCAGCCGCGGCGCCGTCACCCGGGTTCGGGCGAGGACCTCGGCGAACCGGTCACCGGCGGCGGCGACCAGTGGGCTGTGGAACGCGCACGCCACCGGCAGCCGCACGGCCCCCAGCCCGGCCGAGCGCAGCAGGGCGATGGCGCGCTCGACGCCGGCCGTCGCCCCGGAGATCACCGACTGGGTGGGGGCGTTGTGATTGGCCACGACCACCTCGTCGGCGAGCCCGGCGTCCGCGAGCACCGCCTCGATCCTGGCCGCGCCGGCACGCACCGCCGCCATCGTTCCCGGATCACTCACCCGCGCGGCAGGATCGGAACCGTCGCCGCTGCCCACCGCATCCACCGCAGCCATGATCGACTGTCCGCGGGCGGCGCTGAGCTCCAGCAGCGTCTGCGGGGCGAAGGCACCGCCGGCGGCCAGCGCCACCAGCTCCCCATAGCTGTGCCCGGCGAGCAGGTCCGGTTGTACACCGAGCCGGGTCAGCAGGTGGTGCACGGCGAGCCCGGTGATCCCGAGCGCCGGCTGGGCGACCCGGGTGTCGCGCAGCCGCGCCTCGGCGTCCGCGCCCGCTTCGCCGTCCACCGCTGTGACGAACGCGGACGGCGGATGCAGCAGGTCCGCCCAGGAGTCACCGGCCCGCAGGTAGTCCTGCAGCTCAGGGAAGGCGACGAACAGCTCGGCGAGCATCCCCGGCCGCTGGCTGCCCTGCCCGGGGAAGAGCACCGCCACCTGCCCCGGCGACGACCCGTCGGATCCGCCCAGCCTGTCGGATGATCCGCCCAGCCTGTCGGGCCCGCTCGGCCCGCTCGGCCTGGTCGCGGCGGAGTCGTCCTGGGCCGGGGCGACGAGGGTCGGGGCGACGAGGGTCGGGGCGACGAACAGCCCGTGACCGGGGCGCGCGTCCGGGGCCGCCGTCCGGGCCAGCAGGTCGGCGAGATGATCGAGGTCGTCGGCGACGAGGGCGAAGCGCACCGGCCCGCGGCGCTCCCCCGCCATCCGCGCCGCGGTCGCCGCGAAGTCCCGCAGCGCCCACGGCCGTCCCGCCGCGTCGTTCGCCGTGAGCAGGCGGCGCAGCTCCTCGACGGCCTCCCCAGCGGCGTCGAGGTCCGTTCCGCGGATCAGCAGCAGCTCGGCGGGCCAGCGGTCCAGCGCGTGCCGGGCCCCGGCCGTCGCAGGATAGCCGGCTACCACGGCGTGGTAGTTCGCCCCGCCGAATCCGAAGGCGCTCACCGCCGCGACCCGCCGCGCCGGCGGCACCGGCCACGGGCGGGCGGTGTCCGAGAACGAGAACGGGCTGCTCGCCGCGTCCCAGGCCGGATTCGGCTCGCGCACCCCCAGGGTCGGCGGGCGCACGCCGTGATGCAGCGCCAGCGCCACCTTCACCAGCCCGGCGAGGCCGGCGGCCGTCTTGGTGTGGCCGATCTGCGACTTCACCGAGCCGAGCGTGCAGGCCCCCGGCGCCGCGCCCGCGGCCGTGAACACGTCCGTGAGCGCACCGAGTTCGGTGCGGTCGCCGACGACCGTGCCGGTGCCGTGCGCCTCCACGAGGCCGACGTCGGCGGGGGAGACCCCGGCGGCACGGTAGGCGCGTTCCAGCGCCATGCGCTGCCCGTCGGCCCGCGGTGCGGTCAGGCCGAGCGACCGCCCGTCGCTGGCCGCGCCGAGCCCCTTGACCACCGCGTACACCCGGTCGCCGTCGCGTTCGGCGTCGGCGAGCCGCTTGAGCACGACGCAGGCGACGCCCTCGCCGAGCGCGGTGCCGTCCGCCGAGGCGTCGAACGGCCGGGGCGCCCCCGTGGCGGACAGCGCGCCCACCGAGGAGAACATCAGGTAGTCGAGGATGCCGTTGTGCAGGTCCGCGCCGCCGCAGAGCATCACGTCAGCGGTGCCGAACCGCAGCTCCTTGCAGGCCATGTCCAACGCGGTCAGCGACGAGGCGCAGGCCGCGTCGACGACGTAGGCGGGGCCGCCGAGGTCGAGGCGGTTCGAGACGCGGTTGGCGATGATGTTGCCGAGGATGCCGGTGAACGTCTCCTCGGTCACCCTGGGTAGCTGTTCGTCCAGCTCGGCCGGCACCCGGCCGTAGTAGGCGGGCAGCAGCCCGCGCAGGGTGATGGCCGCGGACAGGTCACTGTTCGTCTCGGTGCCGAACACGACACCGGTGCGGGAGCGGTCGAAGGCCGTGGGGTCCAGGCGGGCGTCCTCGAGCGCGCGCCGTGCGGTCTCCAGGGCGAGGAGCTGGACCGGTTCGATGCTGGTCAACGCGGACGGGGGGATGCCGTAGCGGAGCGGGTCGAACGGGATTCGCGGCAGGAATCCGCCCACCTTCGACCGGGTCCGCTCGCCGCTGGGGTGCCCGTGACCGCCGTCGCCGGCGTCGAAGTAGATCTCGGGATCCCACCGGTCAGCCGGCACCGGGCCGATCGCGATCGCTCCGGCGACGATGTTCGACCAGTAGCTCGCGAGGTCGGGCGCGTCCGGGAAGACGCAGGCCATCCCCACGATCGCGACGTCCAGCGGGCCGGGGTCGGGCGCGCTGGACATGGACATGGAGCTCGTGGCCGCGGCGGTGGTGGACCTGGCGGTGGTGGAGCTGGCGGTGGTGGGCATGGCGGTGGTGGGCATCCGGGTCGGGGACATCGCGGTCGGAGACGGGGTGGATTCGGCCATGCGGGTGCCGGTCAGCCTGCGGATCCGGCCTGCCTGGTCGGCGAGGAACCGGCGGGCCCGGATGGTGACGTCGTCGTGCAGGTCCGCGACGGTGGTCGCGGTCGCGCGCAGCACGGCGACCTGGCCGGCCATGAACAGGCCCTCGGCTCGCTGGCGTTCGGCGTCGACGCGGAGCAGCTCCTCGCCGCGGCGCTCCAGGCCCTTGCTCGCCAGGCGCAACCGTCCGACGTTGAGCTGTTCGAGCCGCTCCCATGCCTCATGGTCTGCGACGCCGTCCGCGCGCAACTGTGCGCGCAACTCGTCGAACCGGTCGACGAACGGGCTGGTCACGCAGCGAGTGAGGTGGCCCGGCGCGGTCGCCAGCAGCGCCGTGGCGCGGGCCCGCAGCGCCTGGCGCTGGAACTCCGCGCCGATGGCGCCGTCGCGGACCGCCTCGCCGGTGAACAGGTAGGCGGTCCCCATCAGCAGGCCGACCTCGACGCCGCGGGCGGCCAGCGGCCCGGCCAGCGCGGCGACCATCGCCGCGGATCGGGCGTCGTGGATGCCGCCGGCGAACAGCACCTGGACGGGGGCCCGCCGACCCGCCGACCCGTCCCTGTCGTCGCGGCCCCTGTCGCCGAGGTCCCTGTCGTCGAGGTCCCTGTCGTCGAGGCTCCCGTCGTCGAGGTGGTCGAGCAGGACGCCGGCCTGGGCTTCCCACAGCGGGAAGCTGCCACGGGGGCCGACGTGACCGCCGCACTCGGCCCCCTCGAACACGAACCGGCGCGCCCCCGCGGCCAGGTACTGGCGCAGCAGGGTGGGGGAGGGGACGTGCAGGAAGGTGGGGATCCCGAGCCGTTCGAGCTCCACGGCCTGGCCCGGCCGGCCCCCGGCGATGATGACGCACGACGGCCGGATCTCCCGGATGGCGTCGAGCTGGGCGGCCCGCAGGTCCTCGGCGACGAACCCGAGGACGCCGACCCCCCAGGGCCGCGCGCCCAACGCGTCGCGGGTCTCGGCGAGCAGCCGACGGGCCTGCTCGCCGGTGGCCAGCGCCAGCGCGAGGAACGGCAGCGCGCCGTCGCCCGCGACGCTGCGGGCGAACGCCGGCGAGTCGCTGACCCGGGTCATGGGCCCCTGCGCGACGGGGCGGGTGAGGCCCAGCGTGGTGCACAGCGGCGAGTCGCCGGTGAGGATCGCCGCGGCGGCCGCAGCCTCGGCGCCGCCGGCGGTCGCGGCGATCGCGCGGCGCACCGCCCTGACGGCACGCGCCGCCGTGCCGTACCGCTCGGCGAACGCGCCGGCGAGGTAGCCGTCCTGGCCGACCGGTAGGAGCCGCCCGCCGCCGCAGCCGCCGAGCCGGTCCAGCACCCGCTCGGGCGGCCAGGTCGCGGCGTCGCCGTGGGTGCGGCGGTCCGGCGCGGACTGCAGGACCCGGTGGCCGGCGGCGACGACGGTCTCGGTGCCGTCCATCCGGCGCAGCACCGCGGCGGTCTCGGCGGGCACGTCGGACTCGGCGAGCAGGGCGAGCTGGCTGTCCAGCACGACGCCGGCCGCGCCGCCCACGACCGCCGCCGCCGCGGTGCGCACCCCGATCCCACCCCAGCTCCACACCGGCAGGTCCCGGCCGACGCCGTCGAGTAACTGCTGGAGCAGGACGAACGCGCCGAGCTCACCGACCCGGCCGCCGGCCTCGTTGCCCCGAGCCACCAGCCCGTGCGCCCCCGCGGCCGCGGCCGCCCGGGCCTGTTCGACCGTCGTGACCTCGACCAGCCGCCGCGCGCCCGGCAGGGCGGCGAGCTCCGCCCGGCGCGGACCGTCTCCAGAACCCCGGTTTCCTTCGTGCCGGTCAGGGTCGTGCCGGTCAGGGTCGTGCCGGTCAGGGTCGTGCTGGTCAGAGCCGTGCTTGTCGGGGTCGTGCTTGTCGGGGTCGTGCTTGTCAGGGTTGTGCCGGTCAGAGTCGTGCTTGTCGGGGTCGTGGCGGTCGGGGTCGCCGCGGTCCTGCCGGCCGAGGTGGCGCGTGTCCTGACCGGCGGCCTCGCCGCCGCGGGGACCGACGCCGGGCGGTGGCGCCGGGAGCAGGACGAGGCCGATGCGGTCGGCGAAGGCCGCGAGATCCTCCGGTGCGACCAGACCCGGGTGCGCCAGCCGGATCCCGAACCTGCCGGTGACCATGCGCGCCGTGGTGTGCAGCGCGGCGAGCGCGGCGACCGGGTCGCGACCCAGGTCGAGCACGCCCCAGGCGCCGGCGTGGCACAGTGCCGCGACCAGCCGGGGATCGGGCTCGCCGAACGGACTCACCCCGAGGACGAGGTCGCGCCGGTGCCGGGCCGCGGCGGGCGCCGGGACCGGTGCCGGCGAGGTGCCCACCGCGGCGGCGGGAGGCTGCGCGCTTGCCTGCATGGACTCACTTCTCCAACGATGATCGGCCGCCGGGCGGACGGCCGCCGGGTGGACGGCTGGGTGACGGGCGGGACGGGCCGGGGCGGCGGGCATGGGCCACGCCGCGATCGGCGATGCCCGCGAGAGGGCGTCAGGGGGCGGTGACGGCCGTGGCCCGGCGGTGCCGGGCGAGCCAGCCCTCCGGGTCGGCGGCCTTCTCGGCGTACGCCGTCGCCGTCTGCGCCTGGGGCATTATCAGAAACCGGCCCTCGGCGACGCCTTCGATCGCACATCGGGCGACCACGTCGGCTTCCAGCACCGGGCCGGACGCCACCACCGCGCGGGCCGTCTCGTGACCGGCGTTCAGGGCGTCCACCAGCATGTCCGTGCGGACGCCGAGCGGGCACAGGACGCTGATCTGCACGCCGCGGCCGCCATGGGTCAGCGCCAGCCATTCCGCGAGAGCGACCGCGGCGCCCTTCGTCACGGCGTAAGGAGCGTCCCCGGGGATATTGAGCAGGCCGGCCGCGGAGGCGGTGATGACAAACGCGCCGCTGTCCCTTTCCAGCATGCTCGGAAGCACAATGCGGGCGGCGTTGACGTGAGACATCACATTGATGCTCCAGGCGCGGGCCCACTGGCGTGCGGTGGCGTCGATACCGGCGCCCGCCGCGATTCCGGCGTTGGAAAAGAAAACATCGACGGAACCGAACATCTCGCGGGTACGCCGGGCCAGCTCGTCGAGGTCCGCCGGTGACCCGACGTCGGCCCTGACGGCCTCTACCACGGTGCCGCGCAGGCCCACACGCTGGGCCGTCGCTCGCGCGACCACAAGGTCGATGTCAGCGACGACGACCGCCCGGGCACCCGCCGCCGCAGCCTGATCGGCGAGCGCCGCGCCGATCCCACGGCCGCCACCGGTGACGACGACAACCTTGTCCGCGAGCAGCATGGAAACCTCCCTGCCGATGGTGACATCCCAATAAAAGGGCAGTCGGCGGTGCCGCGAGATGGTATTCGGTGAATGGTTTCGCCGAGAAAGAGGGCGAGCTCGCGGGCCCGGTCCTGGACGGTCCGGATTGCTGAATCCTGCCACTTGTTGATCTGAGTCAGCAGGAACACTAGGCAGTGCCCGAACTTCGTGCAAGTGCAGTGGAAGGGTGATTTCCACCAAGGAGCTACCCCGGGCAACCGCCTCCGGGGGGCCTCGGGGGCCCAAAGGGGCAGGTCGGACGGTGTGCGTGGACTCTGCCCGGTACGTCTGATCTGTCCGTTTCTCGGCTGGGAAAGGTGACTCGTTCTTTACATCCGGCGACGGGCGGCGCGGTGGGCCGGTGTGGGCGCCTCGACGGTCGGGCGGCGCCTGATCTCTCGGTCTGCCATCAGCTCTGGTTCTAGAAGTCATACGGATCATCTGTTGGACTTCTGCACTCCGGTCCGGAGATCCTGGAACGGCACCAGAACGGCCCGGACACAACCAGGCTCCCCACGGAGGAGGACACATGTCGGAGCGCGACAAGGCGTTGCAGCCCGAGGACCTCACCCGCCTGTTCGTCGAGCGGGTCAACGCCCGCGACGCCGAGGGCATCGCGGCGCTCTACGAGCCGGACGCCGTGATGGCCTACCCGCCGGGCAGCGTGACGGTCGGTCGCGAGGCCATCCACGCCTTCTGGGCGAAGGTCCTGCCGCAACTGCCGCCGTTCGAGCAGGAGACGCCCCTGCCGACCCTGGCCAGCGGCGACATCGCCTTGACCTCGACCCCACCGAAGGACGGCGCGGGCGCCCGCGCCCAGGTGGTCCGCCGCCAGCCGGACGGTTCCTGGCTGCGCCTGATCGACCAGCCGGAGTTCACGCCCCCGCCCGCCTGACCCCGTCGCCCGGGTCCCGTCGCCCGGTCCTCGTCGGTCGGCCCCGTCGGCTTGGCTTCGCCTGCGTATACGGTCGGCTTGGCTTCGCCTGCATAGACCGGTCGGGTTGGCCTCGTCGGCTGATCCGTTCGCCGCTCGTTCGGCTCCCGCCGAACACGACGAACGCCTCGCCGTACGTCGCGGGCGGGCTACCGCGGCGGTCAGCCCACGAGGGCCGCGGCGAGCGTGTCAAGCCGGCCGAACGCCCGGGCGAACCCGACGGGGTCGGTGTAGTCGCGGGACTCGACGATCCGCCCGGCGCGCACCCGCAGCACGAAGATGCACGCGACGTCGAAGTCGCGGGCGTGCGCTCGGCCGACGTAGTGGAACTCGCCGATGACGACCTCCGGGTCGGCGGTGGCGTGCACGGTCCGCTCGACCGCGGCGAAGCTCTCGACCCCGTCGGCCGCCGCGGTCGCCCCGCCGAAGTGCCGGCGCAGGTCGTCGCGGGTACGCAGCGGCTCGGCCGGGAACGGGGCGAACGGATGGCGGACGTCTGTGGGCTCGGCGTACAGCGCGATGAGCGGTTCGAGCTGGAAGCGGTCGCCGAGCGCGAGCCGCGGCGCCGCGTCGGCGAGCGCGTGGAAGACCTCGGTGGGGGTGGCGGCGGCGGTCATCCCAAGCCTCCAGGCGAAGTAAGCGAAGTGGCGACTTCGGATACTAGCCGAAGTCGCGGCTTCGTTTACGCCTCTTGGCGGCGGGGGGTGATACGACGGACGGAAGGATGCCGTCGTCGGGTGAGGGGTGGTCGCGGATGCGGGTGGACGCCCGGCTGAACCGTGAGCGCATCCTCGCCGCCGCCGAGGAGGTGTTCGGCGACCTCGGCGCGCAGGCGTCGACGGAGGAGGTGGCCCGTCGGGCCGGGGTGGGCGTCGCCACGGTGTTCCGCCACTTCCCGACCAAGACCGACCTCGTCGAGGCGACGCTGATCCGGCATTTCGACGACCTCGTCGCGCACGCCCGCACGCTCGCGGCCGCGCCCGCGCCGGGTCCGGCGCTCGGCGATCTGGTCACCGCGATGGTCGAGCGGGGCGCGACGAAGGTGACGCTGGCGAACCTGCTCGGCGCCGCCGACCAGGTCCCCTCCGGCGCGGCGGACGCGGCCCGGCGGCTGCGTGATGCCGTCGACGCCGTGCTGCGTCGCGCGCAGGACGCGGGGGTGGCCCGTCCGGACGTCTCCGTCGACGAGCTCTACTTCCTGGTCCGGGGCCTGACCCAGGCGGCGGCCGCGATGCCCGTGCCCACCGCGGTCAGCCGTGGGGCGGTCAGGGTCGTCCTGGACGGCCTCGCCGCGAATCGGTGACGGTCCGGGCCCGGTTGTGATCCTGGGCCCGGCCACCGTTCGTCGCGTTGCGTGGTGTTCCGTTGTGTTTCTGTGCGTTGTGTCTGCGGCGTTTGTGCATCGACGGTCGTCTGCCGGTGCTCTGGCGTGCGGCATGCGGCATGCGGCATGCGAGGTGTGAGGTGCGGCGTGTGAGGTGCGGCGTGCGAGGTGCGGCGTGCGAGGTGCGTGTGCGGGGCGGCGGGGTGCGTGTGCGGGGTGGTGTGCCGTCAGTGGGCGTTCTGCGCGTTCTGCGCGGGCTGGGCGGCGGCCCAGTCGGTCCGGCTGATCGTGTAGACGGCATGGTCCTCGCCGTGGAGGAACTCCAGGCGCTGCGGGGTCATGCCGAGCCGTTCGGCGACGCGCACCGACGCGGCGTTCTCCGGCAGGATGACCGACACGACCTCGGCGAGGTCCGGCCGCTGCGCGAAGACCCAGCCGATGGCGGCGGTGGCGGCCTCGCGCGCGTAGCCGCGACCCCAGCGGTCACGGCGGATGAACCAGACGGCCTCGACGCCGGGCCAGCCGGGTTCGTTCCACAGCCCGGCGCGGCCGACGAGCGACCCGGTCGACCGCTCCACGACCGCCCAGGGACCCACGCCGGTCAGCGCCCAACAGCCGATGTTCCCGGCCATCGCGTGCCACACGCTGTCCGGATCGCATCGTCCACCGATGTAGCGGGTGAACTCGGGATCGGACCAGATCTCGACGAAACCGGGGACGTCGGCATTGTCGAGCGGACGCAGAATCAGGCGTTCCGTCGTGAGCGTCGGGATGGCCGTTTCAACCGTCCTTGTCGTCGTCATCCCGGTCGTCGTCATACCGGCGTTCCGGCCGGCAGCGTGCGACACGCCTCGAGAAAGGACGAGACCGCGGGCAGCCGATGATGCGACGGGGAAAAGGAGGACGCGCACTGCCGCAGCCGGGATTTCACGGTGTGCGTCAGTTCGGCCGGTGCGCTCGTCATCACCTCCATTGCTATGCGGGCCGCCTCCTCGGGTTCCGCGTCGGGGCCGAGAAGATGCCGCGAGGCGTCGGACATGGAGGCATGCTGTGATTCCTCGACGGTGAAGTCGGCACCTCTGCGGCGGTAACCCGCCACCGCGATCGGCGCCCATTCCCGGGCCATGTCGGCGTCGCCCATCGTGATGGCGACGCCGGATCGGAACATGGCGACCGCCGCCGGACCGACCGGGGTTTCTCCTGGCATCGGCGCCATCGAGCAGGACGCCGCCTCCATCCGGTTCAACGCGCGCCGGGCGCTGTCGTTGTCGCCCGCCTTCGCGTATGCCCGTGCCTCGTAGGCGGCCATTCTTGCATCCATGTACGGGTGATTCACATGGCGGACGACGCTCAGCGCGGCAATGGCCTGGCGATAGCGCTGGGTGTGATAGGCGATGGAACTCTGCAGGGCCGCGACCGACATGATGAGAACGGGCTCGCCGATCTCGTTCGCATACGTTCCGGCAAGGCCGGCGAACCGACGGGCGGAGCGGAAGTCATCAGTATTGAAGGCCAGCCGGCCAAGGAAGTAGGTGAGCTGGCCGCCGAGCAGGGTCACCCGACTGCGGGTGCCCGCGGACATCCGGCCGTCGAGGATGGCCTCGATCTGCTTCCAGCGTCCGGCCACCTCGCCGAGCAGGGCGGCGTGCGGGGCGGAGCCGTAGACCTGGGCGATCTCGTCGACGTCGGACTCCAGCTCGTCGAGCGTGCGGTCGGAGGCACTGCCGGTCTCGATGCGCTGGCGGGTGGAGACCGCCAGGGCGGACAGGGCGGGCAGCGCGGGCAGGGCCGCGAACTCTCGCCGGTTCGTGGAAATCACCCCTTGGTCGATCGTCCGTGCACCGTTGGCTACGAGCATCCCCTCCGGTGCAGGAACGTATTCATCGGTCGGTTTTCTCATGGGGGGCACGACACCGAGGCGTCGCGCCCGCTTCTCCCGGTCGGCGGCGTCACGCAGCCGCCTAATTGCTCCCCCGCATGGGAGAACAACATCCAGGGCGTCGGAGAGGTCTGGCGAAGGTACCTCCCGGCCGTTGACCGCCCGGGATACCTGCTGCCTTTTGAATCCGGTCCTTTCCGCGAGTCTGCTGATGTTGGTCTCGTTGTCTCCGATCAGCGATTGGAGCATGGTTGCCAGCTGGTCCAGCGCATCATTGCGTTGCCGTTCAGCCTCCACCGTCAACCTCCGGGCCGCATCCGTTTCGAGGGGTGCAACAAGTCCTTGCGGGACGAGCACCCATCTATTGCACTCTGTCGCTGAGCTGGGGCCGAAGTGTGTCATGGCACCAACCGAGGCACGCCCGGGCCACCCAGGTGGGTACCGCGGGAGTGCCCCCGGCACCGGTGATCCGGTTAACGCCGTTTCGAGGAGGTTTCGTGACACCATCGAGCCCTTCGGCAGGAATACCGAGTTCCGTATCCCCTCCCCTCGAGGACGAAGAGGTTGTGCACGCCACATCGCGGACCCCCGATGGGGGTGATTCGTCCTCGACTCTGCCGGGGTCTACCCGGGATGGGGGGGACATTCCGCCGAATCTGGCTCACACGGGTGGCGCGACGGGACCTTGGTCCCGATACCGGCGGCACCCCGACTACCGATGTGGTCCGTGCACACCGACCACTCGGGCCCCCCGTCCCTCCCCGATTCGGGTACCCCCGCGGAGCCTGCCGGTCCGCCGGCCGGGTCGGCACTGGATCCCGCCCCAGGGCCCGCGGGCGTCGGACTACGCGATCACGGTGCTCGATGCGGACGGCGGTCCCGTCGAGACCCTCCTCGGCTGGTCAGAGGCGTCGCTCGCGGAGGAACACGCCCGCACCCTCGCCGGCATCGCCGGTTACCGGATCGTGCCCTGCCGCCGTACCGGTGGTCGCTGAGCGGCGGGGCACCGCCCCTCGGCGGGTGGAAGCGCCAGCGCCCGCCGAGGGGCCTCTCCATGAAGCAGATCGCCGGTTGGCACCAGAGCCCGTCCGGACTCCTCTAGTAGTCCGGACGACAGGATCGTGTGCCCCGAAGTGACCACAGGGCCCCCCAATCGGGCGCCCAATCGCCCGGTCCGCGTTGTCTGTCAGGTGTGCGCGGTCTGACCGTTGCGTCCGTCTTGCCTGACTTGCTTGACTTGCGGCTCTGCGTAACCTGCCGGCTTCGGCGCCCGCCGGTGCCGGGTCGTCGGCCTGCCGGGTCGGTGACGGGCCGGGTCGTCGGCGTGCCGGGTCGGTGACGGGCGCAGGCTGGTGACATGGGCAGGTCGGCGGGGTGCGCAGGTGGTGAATTGCCCCGGTCGGTTAGGTATCCAGGCGGTGAGGTGCACAGGCTGAGGTACACAGGCTGGTGTGGGCCGCGGTGGCGTCGTCCCGGCGGATGATTTCCCGGCGCGCCGGCCGCTCGTCGTCATCATTCGCTCGAATGCGTGGAGCACGGAACGATCCCGTCCCCACCGGAATCGCCCGCTGCCGTGTCGGGTCGGCCGCGAGGGGTCGCCCGGGTGCCGTAATCCGGCCGGCTGCACCCACCATCCGGAGTGTGCAGAACAACGAGACATCTTTGCGGTCGGCTCCGGATTGTCTAGAGGTATGAGCGTAGGACCAACACGGAGCAATGGTCGCGCATCTGTTGGGTGAATATCGCGCAACTGTTCGCTCGAGGCCGGCCCGGCGGCCAGCCGACGCCGTCGCATCCGCAGAGTATTCGAAACGGATGGACAACGCCCCGCGGGGTGGGTGGGCGCCGCATGGTCCGGAGGAATTCCGGCCCGCGAGGCACTGGCGCCGCACCGCCGCCGCCGTGCCGTGTGGTGCCGGCGCCCGGCGACAGGTCAGGTCGCTCCGCGCGCCGGTCGGTGCCGGCGGGCGGCCCAGGTGGCCTCGGGAGGTCGGTGCCGGCGGGGGTCCGGTTAGCCTTGGCCGGTGGGGGTCATCTGCCTGTTGCACGGGGCCTGGCACGACCCGACCTGCTGGGACGACGTCGTCGTCGACCTGCGCTCCCGTGGACACCGGGTGCTGGCCCCTGACCTGCCGCTCGGTGACCCCGCCACGACCTACGCCGAGCGCGTCCGCCCCGTTCTCGCCGCCCTGTCCGTCGCCCGGGCGGACGACGGTGGGCCGGTCGTGATCGTCGGACATTCGATGGGTGCCGCCTACGCCCAGCTCGTCGCGGCGGCGCTACCCGGGGCGCTCACCGTGCTCCTGTGCCCGGGTCTCGGCCCGCTGCGCGCGGGCTTCCCCTGGCCACCGGCCGACCCCGACGGCATCAGCGCCTGGAATCCGTCGGCGGCGGTCGCGGCGCTCTACCCGCGGCTGGAATCGGAACGGGCCCGGCGCCTCGCCGCCCGGCTGCGGCCGATGGCCCCCGCCGCCGGCCGCTACCCCCTTGGCCGCGCGGAACGGGCCGCGCTGCCCACCGTCGTCGTCTGCGCCGCCGACGACGAGATGTTCGCCCTCGAGACCGAGCGGGACCGCGCCCGCCTCTCCCTCGGCGTCGACCCCGTCGAGATTCCCGGCGGCCACCTGCCGATGCTCACCGACCCGGCCGGCCTCGCCGTGCTGCTGGACGGGTTCACCCGCCGGGCCGTGTCGTAGCCGCCGTGCCGGCGGTGGGAGCAGGCGCGTCGAGGAGCTCGCCGGTGTCGAGCACCCGGGCGCCGATGTCGCGACACTCGGCCAGTCCCCGCGGATAGATCCGCGAGATCGCGTCGGCGACGACGATGACGTCGAAGTCGCGCTCGCTGGCCTCGTAGACGGTCGTCCGCGGGCAGTTGGGGAAGTTGGCGCCGACCACGGCCACGGTGCCGACGTCGAGCGCGCGCAGCTCGTCGCCGAGCCGGGTCGCGTAGAACCCGCCCCACCGGGGCTTGAACAGCGCCCATTCGCGCGGGCCAAGCCGCTGAGTGGCGCCCGCCAACAACGCTTGGTCGTCCAGCCGCGCGCCGCCGCCCGGCGGCGCCAGCGCGGGGTGGAGCTGGCTGCCGTCGCTGCCGGGGCAGACCAGGCGTCTGCCGGCGGCGATCGAGGCGCGCCGGCAACGCTCCGGTTCGAGCCGTCCGGTAGATAGAGCCGGACCAGGTGAAACACCGGCAGCCCGGCCGCGCGGAAACCGGCGGCGGCGCGGGCCATCGTCGGCAGCAGCGCCTCGGTTCCCGCGATGGCGCCGGGTCCGTCCGCACGGACGAAATCGTTCTGCACGTCGATGGTGAGCAGCGCCCACCGGCTCGGGTCCACAGGCTGCCCGTCCCCCGTCGCCGCCTCGGACACCGCGACTCCCTCCCGGCGGTCGCCCAACCCGCCCCTGCCCTCCGCCGGGCGGCCCGGCTCGATGGTCCGCCGCGGCCGGCGCTGAAGCCGACCCGGCCCGGGCCAGGATCGAGCCCGCCCGCGGCTGCGGCAGGTGTCCAACAACGATCCGCACTGATCGTCAGCAACGGCGCTCATGGCCGGGTCCCCGGTCCGCGCCCGCCCGCGCCCGCCCGCCTCTGCCCCCCGCGCCCGCGCCTGGCCTCTCGCGCCCGCGGCCGTCCCTGGGCCCGCGGCCGCCCTTGGCCCCCCGCAGCCGTCCCTGGCCCCCGCGCCCGGCGCCCAGCTCGTGAGTTGACCACGGTCCAGCCGGCCTCGGACCTGCGCGGTCGATCCGCCTTCGGGGCTTGCCCGCTCGAAGGGAGGCGGCGCGATGTGCCCGGTATGCCGGATTGAGCTGGGAAAAGGCGGCATTGTTCGCTTCGCGTCAGCCGGGCGGACAGGCGCGGGCCACCGGGTCGTCGTTCGTTGCTCCTAGCCCCGTCTTCCGCACATGGGATTTCGATGCGCCAGCCGACCCGGTTATCGATCAAGGTGGTCGGGTTGGGTCGACGCCGAGGATGTCGAGGAGGTGCTGGTGCAGGTGTGGTGGGCGGGGGATGTAGGCGGGTTGGCCGTTCTGGGCGGGCACGAGGCGCAGCCTGCCCAGCGTGCTGAGGATGAGTGCCCCGGTGGGGCGGGCGGGACGACCGGCGTGGAGGCCGGGGATCTTCCCGTCGGGGCCCGCGCCGAGGCGGGCCTGTCGCTCGATGAGCGAGAAGACGAGCAGGGCCAGGCAGATCACGTGGAGGAGAGCGTGGATGCGCTGGTTGGAGTGCAGGAACATCGGCGCGACCGCGAGCGGGCCCTTGAACGCGCCGTAGCGGCGTTCGGAGACCTCCTGGCCCTTGTAACGGGCGAGGACCCCGGCCGGGCCGACGCTGTCGGGCAGGTTGGTCAGCAGGGCGTACCAGCCGTCGGTGGCGGCCTCGGCGTCCAGGACCGTCTGGTCGAACTGCCAGGTCAGGGCTGGTTTCCCGGTCTCCGGGTCGGCGCTGGTCTCCGCGAGCAGGTAGCGGGAGACCCGGTGCTTCGTGGCGAGGAACGCCAGGCGGGCGGTCACCGCGGCCTCGGTGCGGTAGAGGTGGTGGCTGCCCGCGGCGCGGGCGAGGGTGTCCAGGGCCGCGCGGGCGCGGTCCAGCTTCAGCGCGCGGGCCGCCTTCGCGGCCTGGGCGTTCGCCGACGACCAGACGAACACCGTGCGCACGGTGACCGGCGGGTTCTTCTTCTGCGGCCCGCGCAGCACGGTCATGCCCTCGCGGGCGCGGTAGCTGGCCCGCTGGTGGATCGGTCTGTCCCGGTCCCGGGCCGGGACATGCTCGATGATCGTGGCGGTGGCCCAGTCCTGGGCGGCGAGGACCTCGGCGGGCACGACGGTCTTCGGGGCCGGGGCGAGGAACGTGACCCCGGGCGTGGAGGTCAGCGCGGTCAGGTTGGCGTAGGAGACGAGTTTGGTGTCCCCGACCAGCAGGAACGCGCGCGGGCCGGCGAGCTCGACGAGGGCGCGCAGCGCGCCGGTGACCTGGGCGACCTCGCCGGCGCCGCCGTCGTAGGCACGCGGGAGCAGCGGCACCCCGCCGTCGCCGGTGGTGGCCAGGCCCGTCTGGACCTGCTTGAGGTCGGGCCGGCGGTCCTTCGGGTGGCCGTACTTCGGGGTCGCGTAGTCGGCGTCGACCTCGGGGTAGGCGCCGTGCAGCGAGATCGAGGTCATGTCCCAGTGGAAACGGGACACATCGAGGCCGAACGCGGCGATCGCCGCCGCGCCGACCGAACCGGCGACCTGGTCGCAGACCGGGGCGAGTGCGTCGAGCGCCCGGCCGACCCGGTCGTCGTTGAGCGCGTCCGGGGGAATGTCGAACATCTCCTCGACCGCCCATTCCCGGGCCCACGACGCGACGTGCAGCAGCGGGGTCGGCGAGGTCAGCCGGTTGGCAACGAGGGCGGCGATGACCTGCCCGTGGCTGACGCGGCTGACGTCCTGGCGCATCGGGGCGAGCCGGTCGATCGTGCCCGCCAGATCAAGGCGGGCCAGGTAGTCCCGCGCGACGGGGAGCACACCGAGCGGCTTCTCCACGCTCGGTGGCCCGTAACCCGCCACGACCGACACAGCCACGAACAGTCCCAGACCCGTCACCACGGATCCCGATCAACCCGACCCGATCCGAACAATCGATCAAGTAACTGTCTCACCGCACGCACGTGCGGAAGACAGGCCTAGCGTGCCCGGCGGCGGTCGTCCGGCCGCCGCATCTTCCGGTGGCGGGCGGGACGGGCATGGCGACACGCAGACACGTGCTGACGGCGACGGGTCTCGGCCTGCTCGGGGCGGGACTGGCTCCCGGGCTCGCCGGACCCGCGTGGGCCGCGCCGTCCGCGACGCCGGCCGGCTCCTCGGTAGCACCGGCGGGCTCCTCGGCGGCACCGGCCGGCTTCGGATCGCTGCGGCCCGCCGGGGCCGAGCTCGCCCTGCCGCCCGGGTTCCGATACACCTCGTTCGGCGGTGCGGGTACGCCGATGTCAGACGGGCTGCCCACCCCGATCGCCCACGACGGCCAGGCGCTGTTCGACGGCGGGCGCGGCACGGTGGTGTTGCTGCGCAACCACGAGATCGACCCGGACCTGCCCGGGGTCCAGCGCCGAGCGCTCGGCCCGCGCGAGGCCTATGACCGGGCCGCGCCGGCGGGGGTGACCTGGTCGCGCTACGACCTGGCGGCCGGCCGGCTGCGGGAGAGCCGGCTCGTGCTCAACGGGACGCTGGAGAACTGCAACGGCTCGCCGACGCCGTGGGGAACCTGGCTGTCGTGCGAGGAGACGACGGACGGGACGGCCGCCGGCTACGAACGGCCGCACGGCTACGTCTTCGAGGTCCCGGCGAACGCCCGCGGTCCGGTGTCGCCGCTGCCGCTGCGGGCGATGGGCCGCTTCGAGCACGAGTGCGCTCCCGTGGACCCCACGACCGGCATCGTCTACCTCACCGAGGACAACGGCGACCCCGGCGACGGGCTTTACCGCTTCCTGCCGAACCGCCCCGGGAGGCTGGCGGCCGGCGGACGGCTGCAGATGCTCGCTGTGCGCGGCGAGCCGACCTACGACACCGCCACCGGCCAGCGCGTCGGCGAGCGTCTGCCGGTGGCCTGGGTCGACATCGACCACCCCGACCCGTCGGACGCCGAGTCCAACCCCGGATCGGTCTACACCCAGGGCCGGGCCCGCGGCGGCGCCCGCTTCCTCGGCCTGGAGGGCGCCGACTGGGCCGGCGGCCAGCTCACCTTCGTCGCCTCCGAGGCCGGGGACGCAGAGGAGGGGCAGGTGTGGACCTACCGGCCCACCGGCCTGCACACCGGCGTGCTGACGCTGCGCTACGAATCGCGCGACGGCGGCGTGCTCGACCAGCCCGACGGGCTGACCGTCGGCCCGCACGGCGGCGTCGTTCTCTGCGAGGACGGCGACGGCGAAGACGCCGCGGGCGGCGACAACTACCTGCGGCTGCTGACCACGGCCGGCCGGATCGTCGACCTGGCGAAGGTCATCGCCCCGCTTGACCTGCACCACTGGAACGCCGAGGACTTCCCTGCGCCGGGACCGGTGGGCGCGAGCGAGACGGCCGGTGCCCGGTTCACCGCAGACGGCCGCCACCTGTTCGTCAACCTCCAGTACCCGGGCCTGACCTGCGTCATCACCGGACCCTGGGGCACGCTCGCCTAGCCGGTCCTGGGCGGACGTCGGTGGTCGGGCGGCGCTTGGAGCTCCTGCTCGCTCGGACAGGCGGGAGCTCCGATGCCGCCAGGCTGGCGGGATGGCGGTCCGCCGGAGGAAGACGGACGCCGCTGCTACGCGCAAGGACATCGCACCTCCATCGTGTTCTGGCTCGCCGAGGTTCCGCGCGGACGGTCCGCCAGACCGGATCGCGACGCCACCGAAGCCCGTCACTGCGTGATACGCCGTCGGCAGGAGTGACGACCGGCAGCGTGGGGCTGGCGGACTGGCCGACTGTCAGCTGACGGTGGCCAGGAGGTCGGGTGGGTGGGTGTAGGGGTTTTGGCGTGGTGTTTGGTGGGGGTCGATGTGCCGGGGTGGGATGTAGGCGGGGTGTCCGTCGTCGGTGAAGGTGATGGTCCAGCCGTCGTGGTGGACGTGGCGGTGGTGGTGGCCGCAGAGCAGGACGAGGTTGTGGAGGGCGGTGACCCCGCCGTGTGTCCAATAGGTCACGTGGTGTGCTTCGCGCCAGGAGGGTGGCCGGTCGCAGCCGGGGAAGGTGCAGCCTCGGTCGCGGGCGGCGAGCGCGCGGCGTAGCTGGGGCGGCACGACGCGGGTTGATCGTCCGACGTCGAGGGGGACGCCGGCGGGATCGAGGATGATCCGGCTGATTTCGGCGTCGCAGGACAGTCGGGCGAGGGTGCTGTGGGGTAGGGGAAGTCCCCGGCTGGTCAGGGCGGGGGTGGCGCCGCTGGCGAGCAGGGTGTTCCAGTGGATGGTGACGGTCAGGTGTGGGCGTACCCCGCCGCTGTCGGGAACGGCTGCGGCGTTCAACGCGCGGGTGATCAGGTTGATGAGGGCGTCGGCGCGGCGGCGGGTGGGGGTGCGCCGGTCGGGGGTGCCGTCGGTGGTGGGCTGGGGGGCGGCGAGGCTGTCCAGTGCGGTGCGCAGCAGGGCGGCGGCTTCGGCGTCGAGTTCCCCGTTGATCACGGTGGTGCCGGTCGGGGTGTCGGTGAGGGTCAACCGGCGGATGTCGGCCGGGTCCGGGCTCGGCTTGTCCCGGCCGTTGTTCCCGCCACCGGCACCGCCTGCTCTGCCACCGCTGCCGGTCTTGCCGCCATCGCCACCGCCACCAACGCCGCCGCCGCGGCTGCCGCTGCCGGTGCTGGGGTTGGTGTGTTTGTCGGTGTGGGGGTCGTCGCCGCCGGGGGAGGTGTCGGTGGTGGTGAGTGTTTCGCGGAGGCGGGCGGCGAGTTTGACCAGGTGGATGGGGTCGAACTGGTCGGCGAAGCGTAGGAGGGCCTGTTCGGCGGCGGCCCGCTGGTCGGGGGTGACTTCGGTGGGTAGGGTGCGCATGGCCTCGCCGATGACCACGGCCTGTTCGGCGGTGATGGTCCCGTCGGCCAGGGCCGCGCCGGTGGCGGTGCAGGCGGTGGTGTCGCGGGCGAGGGTGACCTGGCGTCGCGGGTGGTCAGCCGCAGCCGGTCGCGTAGCCAACCCGCGAGATCGGTGGCGCCGTGGCGCACGGCGAAACCACGATCCTGGGCCTCCACGAACAGCCGGCCCCGCACGGCGGCGACCCGGCCGGTCGGCCGGCTCACCCCCTCGATCAGTCCTTCCGGTTCCCCGTCCGACAGCTGCCATGCCTGCGCGGTCAGCAGCCCGTCGACCTGCCGGGAGATCGTGGCGAGGCGGGCTGGCGGGTCAGGGCCGTCTCCGAGGTCGTCGTCGAAAACCATGGGTCAACGGTAGAACAACACAGGCCGGATGTCGAACATATGTTCGTACGCTGTGAGCGGAGACGACACGGGAACCAACCCGCACCCCGCACGCCCCGCGCGAACAACGCCAACCACACACCAGATCTGGCCGCCACACCCTTCGCAGTCCGTGGGCGGTACCGGCCCTCGGCTGGTATACCGGCGCGCCGAGCTTCCCGGTAGCCACCCAGAAAGGGCGACCGCGGCGGCAGCCGACGTCCGCAGCAGCAGAGCTGGACGGCAGTCGTTGCAGGCCCGGAGGCGCAGGACGCGACGCGGACAGGTGGGCGAAGCGGGCGGGCGGACGGGCGGGCGGGCGACGCGGACAGGCGGGCAGGCGGGCGACGCAGGCAGGCGACGCGAACAGACGGGCGCCGCAGGCGGCGCGGGCCGGCGGGCGCCGCGGCTGGCGCGGCTGGCGCGGGTGGGAGAACGTCGGCGTGGCCGGGGGAGGCGGACGGCCGTCCGCCTCCCCCGGCCACAGGCAGTGCGACTAGGGGATCCGCACGGTCGGCGCGTCCAGGTCGACGCCCGCCTGGGCGGATGGCCGCATCCGCTCTGCCGGCAGGACGCCCTTGGCCGGTTGACTGCTCTCGGTCGGGCGACTGCTCGCGACCGGATGGCTGATCTCCGTCGAATGGCTGCTTCCTGCCAGAACAGCGCCGTCGGCGGTGATGGGGCCGTCTGCGGTGGGGCCGGCGGCGGCCTCGGCGGCAAGCAGCGTCTCGACGTGGACGTACCGCGCGCCGCGCAGCAGGGAGGCGACGGCTGCGATCAGCGACATCGCGATGGCCAGCGAGAACACGCTGATCAGGCCGTGGTGGAACGGCGAGGCGATCAGGTGGGGGAAGAACTCCTTGCCGGTCAGCGCCTGCGCGTTCGCCGCGGGGAGCTGGTGCAGGGTGCCGTCGCCGAGCAGGTTCTGCATCGGGTTGTAACCGAGGAAGGCGGCGAACAGGCTGCCGACCGGCGGCAGGTTCGCCACCCGGTCGGTGACGTCGGCGGGCACGCCCTGCGCGGCCAGCCCGCTGTGCAGCGAGTGCGGCAGCGTCGAGGACAGCCCGGCGATCATCAGGGAGAAGAACAGGCCGATCGACAGGACCTGGCCGGAGTTCATGAAGGTCGCGCGCATCCCGGACGCGCCGCCGCGGGCCGCCGCGGGCACGGCGTTCATCACCGCGGTCGTGTTCGGCGCGGAGAACAGGCCCGAGCCGATCCCGTTGAGGACCAGCAGCGCCGCGAACGCCGGGTAGCTGAAGTCCGTCGGCAGCAGCAGCAGGCCGACGAAGGTCGCCGCGACCAGCGTCAGGCCGCCGGTGGCGAAGGCGCGGGCACCGAACCGGTCGGACAGGAAGCCCGACACCGGGCCCGCCACCAGGAATCCGATCGTCAGCGGCAGCAGGTAGACGCCCGCCCACAGCGGCGTGTCGACGTAGTCGTAGCCGTGCAGCGGCAGCCAGATCCCCTGCAACCAGATGATCAGCATGAACTGCATCCCGCCGCGGGCGATCGAGGACAGCAGGACCGCCGCGTTGCCGGCGGTGAACGCCCGGATCCGGAACAGCGCCAGGTTGAACATCGGCTGCGCGGTGCGCCGTTCGATGAGGACGAACGCGACCAGGACGGCGGCGCCGCCGATCAGCGCGGCGAGCACCTTCGGGTTCAGCCAGCCCATGTCGTGGCCGCCGTAGGGCTGGATGCCGTACGTGACGCCGGCGAGCAGCGCGGTCAGCCCGACGGCGAAGGTGATGTTGCCCCACCAGTCGATCCGCGCGGGCGCGCGCCGGCCGGTGTCGCGCAGGCTGCGGTAGGACCAGATCGTGCCGGCCACGCCGATCGGCACGCTCACCCAGAACACCGCGCGCCAGTTCCACTCCGACAGCAGGCCGCCGGCGACCAGCCCGATGAAGGAGCCGGCGAGCGCGGCGACCTGGTTGATGCCCAGTGCCATGCCGCGCTGGCGGGTGGGGAAGGCGTCGGTGAGGATGGCCGTCGAGTTGGCCATGAGCATCGCGCCGCCCACGCCCTGCACGACCCGCCAGCCGATCAGCCACAGCGCCCCGGACGAGCCCTGCCAGGGGGTCAGCGCCAGCCCGATCGAGGCGACGCTGAACACGGCGAAGCCGGCGTTGTAGATCCGGACCCGGCCGAACATGTCGCCGAGCCGGCCCAGCGTCACCACCAGCACGGCGGAGACGAGCATGTAGCCCATCAGCATCCACAGCAGGTAGCTGACGTTGCCCGGCTGCAGGGGATCGAGGTGGATCCCGCGGAAGATCGCGGGCAGGGAGATGATGACGATCGAGCTGTTGACCGTCGCCATCAGCACCCCGATGGTCGTGTTCGACAGGGCGATCCAGCGGTATCCCGAGTGGTCGTCCTGGTGTGGCCGGCGCGCTGCGTCGACCGGAGTCCCCGCTGTCGTGGACATCCGGCGCTGCTCCCTCCATCACCGATGCGGGCCGGGCCCGCCGCTGCGGGCGGTGCCGGGCGTATTGCATGGCATGGGCGCGAGGGGGGCCGCCGGGGGCCGGGTGCATCTCGTCTCTGCGGTGAGGGGCCTGGGCACCTTCGGCGTCGGGCGGGTGCCTTCTGCGTCTGGCGCAGGCCTTCTGGTCGGGTCGACCGTGTGCCCCGCGTCCACGTCGGATAGTTGCTTGACTCATACTAACAACCACGCCTGTCGATCGGCATTCCCGCCTCGGGGGGCGATTTCGCGGCCCGAAGCGGCGCATCTCGGCGCATCTCGGCGCCGGAGCGTCCTACATTGCTCGCTGGACGGATCGAGGCCGGCGCGAGGAGAGCGAGGCGACGTGGCGACCGATGTCGAGAGCACGTTGGCGGCCGACGACTACGACGAGTTCGGACTGCTGCACGAGAACGCCGAGGAGCTGGGCCTGCCGTTCGCGGGCCGGCCCGACGTCAGCCGCGGCTACGTAGACCTTGCGGCCGACCGGCGGCTGAGCTACATCCGCTGGGGCACCGCCGATCCCGAGGTGGTGTTCCTGCACGGCGGCGCGCAGAACGCCCACACCTGGGACTACGTGGCGCTCGCGCTGGGCCGGCCGGCGGTGGCGTTCGACCTGCCCGGCCACGGCCGGTCGTCCTGGCGCGCCGACCGCGACTACGGTCCGTGGCGCAACGTCGAGGCGCTGGAGACCGCCCTGCCGGCCGTGGCCCCGAACGCGGCGGTCGTGGTGGGCATGTCGCTCGGCGGCCTGACCGTCACCCATCTCGCCGCGACGCGCCCCGACCTCTGCCGCCGCGCTGTGATCGTCGACGTCACCCCGCAGGTCAACGACCCGAGCCGGACGATGACGACGGCCGAACGCGGCTCGGTGGCACTCGTCTCCGGACCGCCGACCTACGCCTCGTTCGAGGAGATGGCCGACGCCGCGGTGGCGCTGAGCCCGCTGCGGGCCGCCGCCGGGGTGCGCCGTGGGGTGCGCCACAACGCCCGCCGGCTGCCGGACGGCCGCTGGTCCTGGCGGTACGACCTGTTCGGCCCGCCCCCGCCGGGAACCCCGGACTGGCTCGACTTCACCTCGCTGTGGGACGAGGTCGACACGATCAGCGTGCCGGCGCTGCTCGTGCGCGGCGGCGAGTCGAAGTACGTCCACGACGCCGACGTCGCCGAGTTCCGCCGCCGCCTGCCGGCCCTGCGCTACGCCCTCGTCGACGGCGCCGGCCACGCCGTGCAGAGCGACCGCCCGCGGGAGCTCGTCACCCTGATCCGCGACTTCGCCTTCCCGGCCTGACCGCCCCCGCCGCGCCGATCAGTGCCCGGCCGGCGCGGCGTCGCCGAGCAGGTTCGTCCGCTCCCACCGACCGAGGGGCGCACCCGACCAGCACCGGGCCAGAACGGGAGCATGCCCGCTCCCGTGGCCTCGGGCTGCGGGCGTCCGGCGTAGCCGTGGGCGATGTCACCCAGCGCAGCGGGATCGTGAAGGGTAGATTCACTACTTGGCTTTACTGCGTAAAGGGTGACGGGTTATGCCGCGGGCACGGCCCACATGGGCGGTGCGCCTGCGCGGCGTGCCGCCCGACCGGGCTCGGAGGTCCAGATGCCGTCTCCCGTACGACCGCTGCCGGCACTCGCCGAGCTGACCCCGCCGCCGGGCAGTCCACACCGCGGTGCCCCACGCCGCGTGCCCGGGTCGGTGCGGCGCACGAGCCACCTCAACGCGACCTGGCCCGCCGGCTACGGGTCTCCGATGAACCTCAGCGCCGGCGCCCGCGACCTCGTGACCGGGCGCGACGGGCAGGCGACGGTGGTCGACTCCGCGCAGTTGCGGGTCACCGTCGACGGCACCCGGACGCTGCGCTCCGTCACCAGTGTGCCCCCCCGCAGGGCCCTGTCCGATCTGGTCGGTCAGAGCGGCGGCCGCGGCTACCGCGCCCGGCTGCGCGAACTGGTCCCCGAGGACGTCGCCACCGGATCGCCGCTGCACTTCCTGCTCGACGACATGCCCGGCGCGACCCTGGTGGCGCCGATCGCCTGGCGGCTGTGGCCCGGCGAGCAGGAGAAACTGGCGAGGTTCGCCGCGGCGACGCAGGCCAGTCGGGTCGAGGCGATGCGGGAGGTCTGCTCCGGCTGGCGGGCCGACGGCGGCCCGCTGGAACGGATGTCCCAGGGCGGCGGGTTGGAGCAGAACCTCGTGCCCGCCCATCCCCTGGAGCAGCCTGACGACCCGCTGGCCTGGCACCGGATGCCGGCGCCGCCCGGCGACTCGGCGATGTTCCGCCGCCGGCGCCGGGTGGACGTGGTCGCGCCCGAGCCTGGTTCCCCACAGGGCGTCCTGACCGTCGACTCGATGTTCCGGGACAGCATGTGGAGCCCGCAGGGCGTGGAGACGGTCGTGCACGAGTACGGCGTGCACGCCACCGTCGACCCGGCCACCATGCGGCTCGTCGGGCTCCGCGCGGACCCGCGGGTGCTGCCCTTCGACACCTGCCCGTCGGCCGCCGGCAACGTCGACCTGCTGCTCGGCGAGCCGATGCGGACCCTGCGGGCCCGGGTCATCGCGCTCGTCGTCGGCACCGACGGCTGCACCCACCTCAACGACGCGCTGCGGGCGCTCGCCGAGGTCCCCGTCCTCGTCGACCAACTCGTCACCACCGGCCGGATCGCCTGACCGGCCGGATCGACTGACCGGCCTGATCGCCCGGATCGTCTGACCGAGTGGGATTGACCGAGCGACCGGGATCGACTGGCCGACCGGGGTCGGACGATCGCCCTGCCCGCCGCGCCGCGCCGCGCCGCCGGTTTTATACTGTCCGCTGGGCGTTCCCCGGGGTGGCGGGGAGGGTGACGGCGTCCGGCGACGTCGATGTGTTTCGGGTGGTGAGGTGGCGGCAGGTGCCCGTCCGGCTGCGGCGCGCGGCGCGCAGGCGTCCGGCGCGCCGGCCGGTGTGGTGCGGGCCCTGGGGGTCGACGACATCGTCGCCGCCGCCCTGCGCGTGGGTACACACCGGGGGTTCGAGGCGCTGACCATGCGCGCGCTCGCCGAGGAGCTCGGGGTGTCCGCCATGGCGGCCTACCACCACGTTCCCAGCAAGGACGCGCTGGTCGACCTGGTCATCGACGCGGTCCTCGCCGACGTCGAGATCCCCCCGCCCGGCCTCGGCGACTGGGACGTACGCCTGCGCGAGCTGCGCCGGCGCTCCTGCGCGGCCCTGGAAGCATGGCCGGGCATCGACGTCCTGGTCTACAGCCGCCCGCCCACGACCCAGGGCTGGCGGATCATGGACGGCTACCTCCAGATCCTGCTGGACGCCGGCCTGACGCCGAAGAACGCGCTGCTCGGCTTCAACGTCCTGCACGATTACGGCATGGCCCGGTCGATCCAGCGCCGGCTGCGCGAGGGCGCGGGCACCGGCGTCCCGAGCGACCGGCCCGCGCAGTGGCCGGCGCTGAGCCGGGTGGAGGCGATGTGGTCGCAGGTCCACGATCGCGACCTCACCGCCTTCGCCGACACCCTCATCGTGGACGGCCTGCGCGCCCTGTTGGCCAGGCAACGCGCCGCCCCCGAGACCCCCTGACCGGCGCCCCTCTCCTGCCCACCGGCCGTCCAGGTGGAGATCGGCGTGGGCCCGCAGGTCCGCCCTGCCCCGCGGTACTGTTCCGCGGAACACCAAGATCGCTGAATGAAGGTGGGCTGGATGCGTGGCGCGGTTCTGCGGAACACCATGATCGTCGGTGCTGGATCGCGCCCTCCTCCGGACGGCGTGCTGATTCGGGCGCGTTGATTGCGGCGGCGGGGCCGAAACGCCCGCCCCGGCGGCGATGGTCCCCGGGAGGTCCGTCGCCGCCGTGGCGGGCAGTGTCGCCGTTGTCGTGTCAGCCGTTTGTGCTGGTGGCGGTCGCGGTCGTGCTGGTGGCGGTCAGGTCGTAGACCGTCTGACCGCCCACCGTGGTGGCGGTGAAGTGCGCCTCGACCCAGCTGGCGATCGCGGTGCCGGTGCCCGAGGCGCGGCCGCCGCCCATCCCGTCGCCCATGCCCCCGCCGCCGGCCAGGAAGTAGTGGATCTTCCCGGCGGCGACCCACTGCTGGAACTGGGCCAGGGTGGGTGCCGGATCGCTGCCGTCCCAGCCACCGATCGCGATGACGGACTGCCCGCTGGCGAGTTCGAGCTGCGCCGCGCTGGTCGCGCCGCCCGTCGTGGCCGCGGCCCAGGTGGTCGTCGAACGGGCCAGCAGCGCGGTCAGCGCCGAGTTCGTGGACTGCTCGCCGCCGTCTGCCGTGCCGCTGGTCGTGGAGGTGGCGGCAGAGGATCCCGACGTGCCCGCGGGCGTGCCCGTGCCCGTGGGCGGGGTGCCGGTGGGTCGAGTTCCCGTGGGCGGGGTGCCGCCGGCGCCGAAGCGTCCGCCGTTGCCGCCGGGGCCGCCGCCCATCGCGGCGCTGGACGGTCCCGAGGTGGGGATCGAGCCGGTGTGCGGATGCGCGGCGGTGCTGGCGGCGTAGGCGGTGCTGCCGGCGCCGACGGTGAGCACCGCCGCGGTGGCGAGTGCCGCGGTCACCCGGGTGAACCGGGTCGCACCCGCGACCAGCGCGGCGGCCAGGGCCAACGCGGCGACGAGCACGATCCAGCGCAGCGTCGGCAGCCAGGTCGGCACCCGGTCGAGCAGCACGAAGCTCCACGCACCGGTCAGCGCGATCATGGCGGCGAGTGCCGCCCGCGCCGGGAACCGGTCGCGGTCACGCCACAGCGCGGCCCCGCCGGCGGCGGCGAGGGCGGCGATCGCCGGCGCCAGGGCGACGGTGTAGTAGGGATGGATGATCCCGTTCATGAAGCTGAACACCAGCCCGCTGACGACGAGCCAGCCGCCCCACAGCACCAGCGCGGCCCGCGCCGCGTCGGTGCGGGGCGCCCGCCTGGTCCGCCACAGTCCGACGACCAGCACGAGCAGCGCCGCGGGAAGCAGCCAGGAGATCTCCGAGCCCATGCTCGACCCGAACAGCCGGGTGATCCCGGTCGCGCCGCCGAAGCCGTTGTTCGCCCCGCCGCCCATCCCGCCGCCAGCGCCGCCACCGGCCCCGCCGCCGGAGGAGGAGCCGAGGATGCGGCCGAGACCGTTGTAGCCGAGGGCGAGCTGCAGCAGGCTGTTGTCGGTGGAACCGCCGATGTAGGGGCGCGACGACGCCGGCCACAGGTCGACCAGGGCGACGTACCAGCCGGCCGAGACGACGATCGCTCCGGCCGCGCCGGCCAGATGCAGCACCCGGCGCCCCAGGCCCGTCGGCGCGGCGATCAGATACGCCAGGCCGAGGGCCGGGACGACCAGGAACGCCTGCGCCAGCTTGGTGAGGAAGCCGAAGCCGATGCAGGTCCCGGCGAGCATCAGCCAGCGCGCGCTGGCCCGCTCGGTCGCCCGGACCGTGCAGTAGGCCGCGGCGACGAGGAGCAGGACCAGCAGGGCGTCCGGGTTGTTGAAGCGGAACATCAGCGCGGCGACCGGCGTCAGCGCGAACGCGGCGCCCGCGAGCAGCCCGGCGGTGGCGCCGGCGCTGCGCCGGACCGTCGCGTACAGCAGCCCGACGGCCGAGACCCCCTCGACCGCCTGCGGCGCGAGCACGGACCAGGACGAGAAGCCGAAGACCCGCGCGGACAGCCCCGAGATCCACAGCGACGCCGGCGGCTTGTCGACGGTGATCGCGTTGCCGGCGTCCAGGGAGCCGAACAGCAGCGCCTTCCAGCTCTGCGAGCCCGCCTGCGTCGCCGCCGCGTAGAAGCTGTTGCCGTAGCCGGACGCGCTGAGGTTCCACAGGTAGAGCAACGCCGTCCCGGCCAGCAGGGCCAGCAGCGCCGGCCGGACCCAGACCGGATCACCGGCCGGCCCTCGGGCCAACCGCCCGAGCCGCCCGTGCCCCCTGCCCGGCGGCGGAGGCGGCGGCGGTTGGGCCCAGCGCCCGGCGCCCGGCCGCGGGGCGAGCCGGATCGTGTCGGACGCGTCGACGTCGGGTGCGGTGGTCGTCATCGAGAAACTCCAGGGTCTGTCTGTCGCGGTTCCGTCCCCGGGCGGGCCAGGTCGGTGTCGGTCGCGTCGCCGATGCGGCGGCCGCGGTTCAGCGCGCGAGATACGCGAGCGACGAACGGGTTCAGTGCGGGATGTACGGGAGGCGGGCGGGCTCAGCGCGGGGCGCCGGTGCCAGCCGAGGCGGCCTGCCGGTCGGCGTCCGACCGCATGGGCCGGGGGCGAGTGTCCGGGTAGGGCGTCAGGTGGGCGGGTAGCGCGGAGTTCGGGGCGAGCGGGCGGCGTCCAATCCAGGAGCGCAGATGGGCGACGGGCACCGCGCCGCTGGCGATCGCCCGGCGGACCCGCACGATGCCGCGCAGGTCGGCCAGGGCGGTGGCGACGATGTCGACACGGCTGTCCGGATCGTCCACCCAGTCCACGGGCACCTCGTGTACCCGCAGCCCGCAGCGTTCGGCCAGGACGAGCAGCTCGGTGTCGAAGAACCAGCCGGTGTCGGCGACGTGCGGCAGCAGGTGCGCGGCGACGTCGGACCGGATGGCCTTGAAGCCGCACTGCGCGTCGCGGAACCGTACCCGCAGCGTCCGGCGCAGCAGCAGGTTGTAGCAGCGGGAGATGATCTCCCGCTTCGGCCCGCGCACCACCCGTGCCCCGCGGCTGAGCCGGCTGCCGATCGCCGCGTCCGAATGCCCGGAGATCAGCGGCGCGACCAGGGGGAGCAGGGCGCCCAGGTCGGTCGACAGGTCGACGTCGGTGTAGGCGAGCACGTCGGCGTCCGAGGCCGACCACACCTCCCGCAGTGCCCGTCCCCGTCCCTTGAGGTCGAGGTGGGTGACGGCGACGCCGGGCAGCTCGGCGGCCAGGGCCCGGGCCAGTGCCAGGGTCCCGTCGGTGCTGGCGTTGTCCGCGATCGTGATCCGGAACGGATAGGGGAACCGGCCGAGGAGAAAGGCGTGCAGCCGCCGAACCGACGGCCCGAGATCCCGCTCCTCGTTGTAGACCGGCACCACCAGGTCCAGAACGGGATGATCCGCCCGGGGTGGCCGCGGGCTCGGCTGTGTGACTCTCTGATCGGCGCGCCCCTCCCGGCCGACCTGCCCTGCGGCGGGCCGGCTCGAGGACCGCGGGAAGTCGGACCGCGCGTCGACGGTGCGGGGGGCCGCAGTGTGTCGGGCGATGGTGCGTGGGGCCGTGGGGCGGGGGGCGTCGGAGATCGGCAGGAGTGTCATGCCCTCACGGTCGGCCCCCCGCCTGCGCAGACCCTGTGCGACCTCTGTGTGATCCCTGTGAACCCCACCGCCCGACAGCCCGCACGACTGAAGCCGCACGGATCAACGCCTGGCCGTCCGTCTCCGCCTCCCCGGCGACCGATGCAGGCGGCGTCATCTTTCTCGACGAGGCACGAGAGTCCGTCAGGGTGCGCATCTATTTGTGATCGAGGGGTGGCGTGCGGGGGCACTGTGTCGGCCGGTGCCTGTCGGTCGCGTCGGCGGTTGCTGGCGGGTGATGACGGTCGGAGCCGGGTGAACGGGTATTGACCTCCAGCATCTGCTGACCGCCTTGTGGTCGGGACTGCCGCGGACCGATCTTCGTGTCTGTGCGTGATTGGTGGGGTGCAGGTTGTTCGGGCCGAGTCCGACTCTCGGTGATCATGGTGTTCTGCGGAACCGCGCCGCGTTGCCGGGCGCGAGCCAGACGTCCATGGGCGACCCGACGCAGACAGTGCTGTGGGCTCCGGTCGCCGGGCGTTCAGCGAAATGGCGCGGCGCCGGCGACGCTACGCTGATGTGTTGTGCGGGGGACGCGTCTCGATACTGCTCGGATCCGGGCGGCTCGCCGGATGATCCACCCGATTTTTCTCGACACTCCGCTGTACCGCTGTGAGGCGCTGGAGCCCGACCTCGGGTGCACGGTCAGCATCAAGCTCGAAACGGCGAACCCGGTCCGCAGCTTCAAGGGCCGCGGCACCGAGGTGGTCGCGAGCCAGCTCGCCGATGACCGCTCGCGAGCCGTCGTATGTGCCAGCGCGGGCAACCTTGGCCAGGCCCTCGCCTGGTCCGGTCGCGGCCGGGGGCTCGACGTCACCGTCGTGGCCTCCCGCTTCGCCCCTGCGGCCAAGCTTGATCGGATCCGCGCGCTGGGCGCCAGGGTGGAGCTGGTGGACGGCGACTTCGACCTGGCTCGCGAGCGGGCGGCGGCCGTCGCGCGGCACGACGGCATCCGGTTGGTCGAGGACAGCCTGGACCTCGAGACCTGCGAGGGCGCGGCGACCATCGGCCTGGAACTGGTGGACCCGGAACTGGTGGACACCGCGCCGACGTTCAACACCGCGCCGTCGTTCGACGCCGTCCTGATCGCTCTCGGCGGCGGGGCGCTGGCCACCGGGGTGGGTCATGTGGTGAAGGCCCTCGCGCCCGACGTCGAGGTGATCTGCGTCCAGCCGCTGGGCGCACCGGCGATGACCCTCTCGTGGCGCCAGCGGCGCGTCGTCACCACCGATGCGACGAACACGATCGCCGATGGCGTCGCCGGCCGGCGTCCGATCCCGGCCGTCCTGGCCGATCTTCTCCTGGTCGCGGACGACGCCGTGCTGGTCCAGGAGGCGTCGATCATCACCGGGATGCGGATGCTGCTCGATCATGCCGGCCTCGTCGTCGAACCGTCGGCCGCGCTCGGCATCGCGGCGATCCTTGAAGACCGTGACCGCTTCGCCGGCCGCCACGTCGTCACCATCGTGTGCGGCAGCAACGTCGACATGGACGCCTATCACCGCTGGGTCGGTGCGGCTCCTTCCCAGCGCCCTGGTGTCCGGTACGTAGGTTGAATCGACGAGGTTGACTCGACGAGGCACGAGAGTCCGACGGCGGGGGCGTGCTCGGCCTCAATACTGGGCCACTGGGCCGATGCCAGCCGTTGGTGGGCGGAGGGTCAGGACGTAACCTTGGCCCAGTGGGAGATATGAAGATCCGTCAGATCACTGCCGCCGAGCGTGTGACGTTGAGTCTGCCGATCCAGGCGTACGCCTTCGAGCCGTCGCCGGTGAGCGACGGCGATTGGGAGAATCTGAGCGCGACGCAGCGGTATTACGAGAGCCACTTCTCGCTGGTGGCCGAGGAGAACGACATCCCCGTCGCCGACGTGTCGGCCGTTCCCCTGCGACAGAACGTGCGGGGCACGGTGTATCAGATGGCTGGTGTCGCCGGGCTGGCCACCCTTCCGCCTGCGCGGCGCAAGGGGTACGCGCGGGCCCTGGTGACCGAGCTGCTGGGCCGAATGCGTGACGCCGGCAATGTCGTGAGCGCGTTGTACCCGTTCCGCCCGTCGTTCTACGAGCGGTTCGGCTACGTGGGCCTACCCAGGACGCGGACGGCGGCGTTCGCGCCGTCCGACCTCGCGGGGTTGCTGCACCGTGAGCTGGATGGCGACACCACCTGGGAGCCGATCAGCGCCGGCTACGAAACCTACCGCGAATTCACCCTTCGACTTGTGGCCGAGCGGCATGGCTTTGCCGTCTTCCCGGAGTCCCGGGCGGTGCAGATCCGTGACTCCGAGGACCGCTGGCTTGTCACCGCGCGGGTCCGGGATGAGGTGGTCGGCGCCGCGACCTACCGCATCACCGGGCACGGCGGTGATCTGGTCGTCGACGATCTACTGACCACGGGGCCGCTGGCGAGGGCGCTGCTGCTGCAGTTCTTCGCCCGGCACGTCGACCAGGTGGCCCGGATCGTGGTGACGGTCGGGGCTGACGAGACCCCGGAGCTGTGGGCCACCGACCTCGCCGTGGTGATCGAGGCACGGACGTCCTTTCCGGTGTCACCCGCGCCGATGGCCCGGATTCTGTCGCTGGACGGTCTCGCCGGCATGGCAACCGGACAGGGCCTCACGGTCGTCGACGTCGTAGAAGATCCTTTCATCGCCGGGCGGTACGTGCTCGACGGTCGGACCGGGCAGCTCGTCGTGCACCGTGAACAGAGCTCCGAACCGGCAGCGACGTTGACCGTTCCCGGACTGTCCGGACTGATCTACGGCGTGCTCGACCCGGAGGATGTGGTGGTACGGGGGCTCGGCGCAGTCTCCACCCAGGCGGCGAATGATCTGCGCGAGATGTTCCCGCGGCGCATGCCGTACGTCTTCACCTCGTTCTGACTCAGGGTTCTGACTCAGGCGAGGTGGACGGGCGGCTGCGGAATCCTGCCGAGTTGCAGCAACTCGATGCAGCGGCACGTCTCGACGACATCTGGATGTTCGTCGCCCTGCATCTGCTCCCGTGCCTCCAGCACCCCCTGATATTCGGTCAGTGCTGCCCCATGGCGGCCCTGTTTCGCCAGCACCCAGGCCAGTTCCTGCCAGGCGACGAGCGTTTCCGGATGGTTGTGGCCGAGGAGGCGACGGCGGGCGTCGAGGAGGTCTCGGTAGGCTGCCTCGGCCTGTGACCACCGGCCCGTCAAGGCGGCGATCCAGGCCAGCTCGTGCTGGGTGGTCAGCGTGCGGAGGTGATGATCACCGACCACCTTCCTGCGCGCCTTCAGTACGCCACGCAGGATCCGTTCGGCCTCGTCGTAGCGACTTTGGTTGGCGATCGCCCAGCCCAGCTCATGCCAGGTGATGAGGGTTTCGGAATCGTCGAGACCCAGAACTCTGCGCCGGGCGCCGAAGACCTCACGGTACTTCTTCTCTGCGTCGGGCCACTGTCGCTGGACCCCGGCTATCCACGCGACCTCCTGGCGGGAGGCCAGGGTGTCGGGATGCTCGTCGCCGAGCAGTCGCCGTCGAGCGGCCAGGACGTCGAGGTGTATCTGTTCTGCCTTGGCCGGCCGTCGCTGTGCCACGTGCCAGGCCAGTTCATGGCGCACTCGCAACAGGGCCTGTTCGCTGCCACGATCGGCGAGGACGTCCAGGGAGGTGCGGGCCAGCGCCTCGCCTGCCGCGAACGCACCGCTCCTGCCATGCGCCGACACCGTCCCCGCGACGGAGTGAAGGAGACGGTCGACGTGGCGGGAGCCGACGGCGCGGACGGCGGCCTGGTGGCACAGGGCAGCCAGATGCGGCGTGAGCAGCCAGTACTGCGGCCAGTCGGCCGGGAGCTCAGGGTGAAGCGAGTCGACCATGCCGCCGAGCAGCGTGATGACGGTGCGGCAGATCGCGTCACTGTGGGGGGTCCGGCGGCCGGAGTCGGCGATGACGCGCTGAACAAGACGGTGGAGCTGAATCGTGTTTCCGGTACGGCTCACCCAGGAGTATTGCCGGGCCGCGCCGATCACCTCGTCCAGATCCAGGTCGACGTGACCGTCGGTGCACGCATCCGCCAGCGGGCTCTCGAGCAGCTCGGGACGGTCGCTGAACAGGGTGAGTGGGATGGGCTCGGGCGCCAGTAGCGCGCATAGCTGCAGTAGTTGCACCGTCGCCGGGGCCTCGGCCTGTAGCCGATCCAGGGCCACCGACCAGGCGGTGGCGACCGTGCCGTTGTAGAGCGGGTCGTCCCCCTTCGCCAACAGGGCTGTCCTGCGGGCGCGGAACTTGGCCAGATAGCCGGCCGGGTCCGTGCCGGTGGCGGCGATGTAGCCGGCTGCCTGCGCCAGTGCCAGCGGCAGGTCGCCCAGCTCGGCGGCAAGGATGTCCACCACCGCCGGGGCATGGCTGGGGAGGCGCCGGTTCAGCAGCGCGCTCGACTCGGCCCGCTCGAACACCCCGACGGCGATGGGGTCGGCGAGCGCGTCCCAGGCCGGGTTCCGCGAGGTGATCAGTACATGACCTGGCCCATCCGGCAGCCAGCTCCGCAGGGCGACAGGGTCCTCGGCGTTGTCGAACACCACCAGCCAGCCAGTGCGGCGGGTCAACGCGGCGAGGACAGTCGTCGCGATGTCGGATGCCGGCCCGTCACCGGACAGACCAAGCGGGCCCGCCAGCGCCGCGATCTTCTCGTCGATGAGCGGAATCTGATCGGCGTCGATCCACCAGACCAGCGAGTATTCGTCGGCATACCGGTGGGCATATTCGGCGGCCAACTGTGTCTTGCCTACCCCGGCCAACCCGTGAAGCGCGGTCACGGCCACCGGTAGTCCCTCCTGAAGGCTCATCTTGATCGCCGCCAACAGGCGCTCTCGGCCAGTGAAGTTGCGGTTCCTCCCAGGGGCCTTCCAAAATCGTGGAAGCTGGCCAGGAAATGTGGGCTCCGGCGTGGTTCCTACTGTCGCGCAGTGGCCGGGAAAGAGCGGTTCCGTCGCCGGCTTTCCGCGGCCTCCCCGGGCTGTGGCCAGTAGCCGCTCCACCGCTGTCTCGGGGTCCAGGCCGAAGAGATCATCGCCGACGAGCTGGTCCAGCAATCCAGGTCGCGGACAGTCCTCGACGCGGATTGGAATCAGTTTGCGGCCAGTCCCTGACGGGTCGGCGGCCCAGGCTGCCTGCCACTCGGCCTCCCCATAGGTTGAGTTCAGGTAGGCGGCCGACACCACGGCGATCGTGCGGTCCGCCGTGGCGGTTGCCCGGTGCATCTCCCGCACGAAATGCGAGCCCCGGTCGAAGTCCCAGGCTTGGATCTTCACCCGGTAGCCGGCGGCTTCGAGCTGCCAGGCGATCCACTCCGCCCACTTCGCATCCACGCGGGTGTAGGACACGAAGAAGTCCGTGCCACCTTCGCGGGTACCTTCAGCGGCTGGTGAGTCCGCCCGCATCCCCACAGCCATAGAATCTCACAACGGGGGATGTCCTACCGGCTTTTCCCGGCCTCGTGTCCGCTACAGCGTGTTTGCCAGGCGGTCGGCGAGGATGCGGGTGAAGCGGGACGGGTCGGGGAGTTCGCCGCCCTCGGCCAGCAGCGCCATGCCGTACAGCAGCTCGGCCGTCTCGCCGAGAACGTCGGAGTCCGCGTCCTGCTGCTCGTGGGCCTTGCGCAGGCCCGACACCAGGGGATGGGCGGGGTTGAGTTCCAGGATGCGCTTGGGATGCGGGACGTTCTGCCCCATCGCGCGGTACATCTTCTCCAGGGTCGGGGTGATGTCGTGGGTGTCGCCCACGAGGCAGGCCGGTGACGTCGTGAGGCGCGACGAGAGACGAACCTCCTTCACCTGCTCCTGCAGGGTCCGTGCCAGCCAGGACAGCAGCTCGGCATAATCCTTCTTCTGCTGTTCCCGTTCGGGTTCGGCACTCTCCTTCTCGTCCGCCGTGTCGAGATCGACCTGGCCCTTGGCGATGGACCGCAGCGGCCTGCCGTCGAACTGCGCCACCCGTTCGACCCACACCTCGTCGACCGGGTCCGTCAGGATCAGGACCTCGTAGCCGCGGGCCTGGAAGGCCTCCATGTGGGGCGACTTCTCGACCATCAACCGCGACTCGCCGGTCATGTAGTAGATGTCGTCCTGGCCGTCCTTCATCCGCTCGACGTACTCCCGCAGGGTGGTCGTCCGCTCCGGGTCATGCGTCGAGGCGACGGAGACGATCTCCAGGATCGCCTCCTGGTTGTCGACATCGTCGAGCAGCCCTTCCTTGACGGCGGGTCCGAACTCCTTCCAGAAGGTCCGGTAGCGCTCGGCGTCGTCGGTCTGCAGACTCCTGACGGTCGAGAGGACCTTCTTGACCAGTCGACGACGGACGAGCTGGATCTGGCGGTCCTGTTGGAGGATCTCGCGTGAGATGTTCAGTGACAGGTCGTGCGCGTCGACGACGCCCTTGACGAAGCGCAGGTAGTTCGGCATGAGCGCCTGGCAGTCGTCCATGATGAACACGCGCTTGACGTAGAGCTGGACTCCGCGCTTACCGTCCTGCGCGAACAGGTCGAGCGGTGCGTGGGACGGGAGGAACAGCAGCGCCTCGTACTCGAAGAGCCCCTCGCCCTTCATGTGGATGGTCTCGAGCGGGTCGGTCCAGTCGTGGCTGAGGTGGCGGTAGAGCTCGTGGTACTCGGCCTGGTCGACCTCGTCGCGCGGGCGCGCCCACAACGCCTTCATCGAGTTGAGCGTCTGGATCTCGGTCGTGGCCGCGCCGGCCTCGCCTGTGCCGGCCTCGTTCGTGCGCTCGACGGCCATCCGGATCGGCCACGCGATGAAGTCGGAGTACTTCTTGACGATCTCGCGGATCTTCCACTCGGCGGTGTAGTCGAACAGGTGGTCCTCGCGGTCCTCGGGCTTGAGGTGCAGGGTGACCGCGGTGCCCTGCGGCGCGTCGTCGACGTCGGCGATGACGTAGGTGCCCTCGCCGCTGGACTCCCACCGCGTGCCGCCGCTCGCGCCGGCCCGCCGGGTCAGCAGGGTGACCGTGTCCGACACCATGAACGTGGAGTAGAAGCCGACGCCGAACTGCCCGATGAGGTCCTGCGACGCGGCGGCGTCCTTCGACTCCTTCAGCTTGCGGAGCACCTCGGCCGTTCCCGACTTCGCGATGGTGCCGATCAGCTCGACGACGTCGTCCCGGGACATGCCGATGCCGTTGTCGCGCACCGTGAGAGTGCGCTGTTCCCGGTCGACCTCGATGTCGATGTGCAGGTCGGACGTGTCAGCCTGCAGTTCTTTGTTGACCAGCGACTCGAGACGAAGCTTGTCGAGGGCGTCGGACGCGTTGGAGATCAGCTCACGCAGGAAGATGTCCTTGTCCGAGTAGATCGAATGGACCATCAACTGCAGAAGCTGACGGGCCTCGGCCTGAAATTCAAGCGTCTCGATCCGGGTGCTCACGGGACCTCCATGCGGACACGGGTAGTTCGGGCAGGATCAACGCGGGGTCCCGCGCGGCCGGGGAGGCACTCCTGCGGCGCGCCAACCCGGAGGCGGCACAGTGCTACCGGCGCCCCCCATTCGTGGGGTCAGATATTAGCGCAGCCGACCCGGTTTACACCCGACGTCCCCGCCAGGGACGGGCAGGCGCTACGGCCCGCGCAGCTTTCGGGCCTGTTCGGCGTCCCCGGAGGCCGAGACGCAAGCCCGCAGCTCTCGTGGTCCGGCGCCCCGGAACACACCAGGAGCTACGCCGTCACCGTGTATGACCCCGACGCCCCGACCATGTCCGGCTTCTGGCACTGGGCCGTCGCCAACATCCCCGCAACCGTGACCTCGCTGCCGGAAGGAGCCGGCGACGACACCGGCTCGGGACTTCCCGACCCGGCCGTGCAGCTTCCCAACGACGCCCGCGCCGCTACCTCATCACCGTCCACGCGCTCGACGTCGGCGACATCGGCGTTCGCGCGGACAGCACGCCGGCATCCCTCGGCTTCACCATGGCCTCGCACATCCTCGCGCGAGCCACCCTCACCGGAACCGCCGAGACCCCCGGTGACCGATAGGCGGGACGTCCGGTCAGTTCCACCGGGTCGCGCGGTGGATGCCGTTCGACCGGACGGTGATCCGACGACCCGACCTGGCGCGGCCGGGCGTTACTCGCAGGCGATGCCGTCGCCGTCCCGGTCGAGATCGGAGCTGTACCCGGCGTCGCCGCTGTGCAGGGGAGTGACACCGGCGGCGCGGGCGGCCGCACAGTTGGCATAGACGGCCGGCTGGCCGCCGGTCGGCACCGGCGCGGTCGTGTGGACGGGCGCGGTCGTGGGAGCGGGTGCCGCGGAGGTGGGTGCGGGTGGCGGCGGCGACGCGGATTCGGTGACCGGGACGGGCCGGGTCGCGGGAGGGGTCGCGTTCTGCGTCGTGCTGGGCGCCGCGGACTGGGCGGTGGCGGGTGCGGCGGCCTGGGTCGCGGGGGTCGTCGCCGGCGGCTGCTGCGCCGTCGCTGTCGAGGACGTGGTCTCGCAGGCGATGCCGTCGTCGTCCGCGTCCAGGCCGGAGCGGTAACCCGGATCGCCGCGGTACAGGGGGGCGACACCCGCGTCGCGGGCCGCGGTGCAGTTCGCGTAGTAGGTCGCTCCCGACCCGGCGGCCGGTGCCGATGTGGTCGACGATGTGGTCGACGACGTGGTTTCGCAGGCGATGCCGTCGCCGTCCGCGTCGAGTCCGGCGCGGTAGCCGGGGTCGCCGCGGTACAGGGGGGCGATGCCGGCGGCGCGCGCCGCCGTGCAGTTCGCGTAGTAGGTCGACCCGGACGCCTGTGTCGGGCCGCCCGCCGCCGCGGGAGCCAGCGCGTTCCCGCGCGCAGTCCCGGCGCCTGTGGTCCCGGTGCCTGGGGTCTCGCCGCCTGCCGGGCCGCCGCCTGCGGGATCGGCATCCCCGGAGCCCGTGACTGTGGTTCCGGTAGCCGTGGCGCTGGTAGCCGCGATTGTGCTGGTCGTGATTGTGCTGGCCGTGGTCCCAGCCGCGGTACCGCTGCCTGTCGTTCTGCCGTCCGCGGTGCCGGTGCCGGGCGATGGTGCCGGGGCGGCCGAGTACGGCAGCCCGGGCCATCCGTCGTCGGACGACGGAGTACCCGAGGTCGTCCCGGACGGCGACCCCGCGTCCGACCGCGCCCCCGACGGTGACGGGGTGAACCCGGGCGTCGCCGCCGCTGTGGGCGTCGCCGCCGAGTCCGCGGCTCGGGTGGAGGCGTCGACCAGGCTTCGGGGCTTCGACGACGAGCCGCCGAAGATCCCGACCACGATGGCCACGGCGACGAAGGCGCCAAGCACACCGAGCCCGATCCGGGCCCCCCGTCCCGCCAGGAATGCGACGTGCTGCCGACGACCCGCCATCCGTGCTCCCCCCGAAGACACCGGTTCGTGACCTTAGTGGATGGTCACGAACCAGTGCCTCGGCGGGTCAGCCGGTCGATGGATCGACGCGCGTCAGGGGGTCGTCGGGTGGAGGATGCCGGACACCTCGGCGTCAGTCAGGTCATAGGAGTAGAAGGTCTGATAGAAGTCCTTGATCTCCTGCTCGACGCTGACGTCGGCGAACTGCGCGGGATGCAGGGTCTTGGCGACGAAGATCGGCTGCAGGGCCTCCTCGGCGCTGCGTGCGGCCCAGACGAACACGCCCCGCGGGTTGACGATCAGGTGCTTGTCGCGCACCGCGGCGACCGACGACCAGCGCGGATTCTGCTGGATCTTCGTGCAGGACGAGGCGTCACGGCAGAAGACGTACTCCGGATCCCACTGGACGATCGACTCGACCGAGACGTCCTTCATGGTGCCCGTGACGCCGTTCACGGTGGCGACGTTCGTTCCCCCGGCGAGCGTCGACCAGTTGTCGATGATCGAGCCGCCGCCCTCGGTGTTCAGCGGGTTGTTGGCGGTGTAGTAGAGCTTCGGCCGGTCGGTCGCCGGCAGGCCCGCGAGGCCCTTGTTGATCTGGGCGACGTTGCCGTCGACGTACTCGACGTACTGCTGGGCCCGCTTGGGAGCGTCGCCGCCGAGCACGTCGGCGAGGAACGTGACGCCGTCGTTGAGCTTGGAGTAGTTCGGGAACGAGGCGATCTGGACCACCGGCACACCGAGATCGGTGATCTTCTTCACGAGCGCCGCGTTGCCGGAGGTCAGCACCACCAGGTCCGGCTTCTGGGCGAGCAGGGTCTCGGTGTTGACGGTGGTGGTGTCGGCCCCGAACACCGCCTTCTTCTGGGCGAGCGGCGGGTAGATCTTCTTGAACAGCGGCAGGGTCGTGAGATTGCTCAGCGGCACGCCGGCGACCCGCTCGATCCCGCCGAGCATGAAGATGATCTGAGTGACCGCCGGGTAGTTGGTGACGATCCGCTCCGGATGCGTCGGCACGGTGACGTGCCGGCCGCCCATGTCGACGACCTCGTGGGTCGTCGGCGCGGCCGACGTGGCCGCCGCGGGCTTGCCGGAGCCGCCGTCGGAGTCACTGCCGCAGGCGGTGAGCGTGACCACCGCGAGCAGAGCCGCGACCAGAGCCGCGACCAGGGCGGCGAGCAGGGCGGCGAACGGGCGTCGGGGTGACGGGTGTGTTGCTGGCATGTGTGTTGCTGACATGTGTTCGGTGGTCCCCATAACACTGGTCCGACAGGGAGGGCGCAGATGGGCGGCGGGCGCCCGGTGCTCTGGTCGTGCGGGGATCCGCGACCGCGGTCTGCGTGGCGGCGGGGTGCGGCTGTCCCAATGGCCGCGGCCCGCGCGCCGCACCCGGAGCTCGGCGGCGGGCTCACCCCGGGGCGACGACGGCGCAGGGGGCGGGTCCTGGCCTCGGACCGCCCGGACGCCGTCGGCCCGGGCACGGCGCGTGACCGCGCGCCAACCCGGGTCGCCCGGAAGGGGCGAGCAAAACCTCATGCACGGGAAGTGACCGACTTCCGTGCGTGAGCATGACGTGCTCCGTTGCACCGATCTCCGCGGATGCGGGCTCAGACGTGAAGATATGCCGCTTCCTCGGTATCTGTCCCTAGTTTGGCCAAGATATACGGCGCACTGAGGGGCCCCGACGGGGGCGGGTGGCGGCGAGCCCGGTCACTCTCCGAGACTAGGCGGTCGGCTTGGGGCGGCGGACGAGCGTGACCTCGTCGGTGCCGGCGTCGAGCAGGGCGTAGGTCATGAGGTCGAAGCCGCCGGGATCCTGGGAGAACGCCAGGGAACCGGGGTTGATCACCAGGGTCTTCCCGACGCGCTGGATGTGCGGCAGGTGCGTGTGGCCCATGACGAGGATGTCCACGCCGAGTTCGCCGCAGCGGGAGAAGTCCGGGTCGGCCGGATTGAGGTAGCGGTCGTAGGGCGGCCACGGGCAGCCGTGGATCATGCGCAGCGCGCGGCCGTCGACGACGGTGTCGATGGTGGTCGGGATGGCGGCGACGACGTCGCGGTTCGCGGCGCGGACGTGCGGCGCCTCCCTGGCCCGCTGCCCGGTCGGGCCCATCGGGCGCCACTCGTGATTGCCCGAGATATAGCGCATCCCGAACGCCCGGATCACCTCGGTGACGTCGTTGGAGAAGCGGTACTCGAAGTGCGCGTCGCCGGCCAGGAGGATCTCCTCGGCGCCCGCGTCGACCATCTCCCGCGCGGCGGTCTCGAGCAGCGCCGCCTCGCAGTGCACGTCGGACACGATCCCGAGCTTCATCGCCGTCCCCTCCCAGCCTCGATCACCGGGCCTGGCCGTCCGCCGATTCCGGCCGCGATCCGCGGCATGAGCGCCATAACGTCGGCCGCGTCCGATCCATCCCGCATAAAAGGGTATACCCAACGGGCCCTGGAGTTTCGGAGTTGGAAGGCGCGAGCCACGGCCGCCGTTCACCGGACGGCATTGGCGCACGCCGGTCCGGCGGGATCCGGTGGCGTTGCGCGAAGGGTCTCGTCCGACCCGCTCCGCGGCGGTCGTCGAGCATTGAGGCCACCCTCGGATCCTCATCGCCGCCGGGCGTGTGGCGGCCGGGAAGTCTCGGCGAGGCGGCCGCGCGGCGGCCCCGTGAGGCGGGCCGCGACCTGCGGACAATCCCTGCATCCGCAGGGTGCGGCGCACGTCTCAGACCCATCCGGAGAACCATCCGGTAGGATACTCGGGGTGGTCCTGGCGGGCGGGGCCGCTCCTGACGATGCGGAGGCAGCGTGCCCCCCACAGCGAACACGAACGCCAAGCGGTCCCGGTCGCGGCGTGCTCGGGGGTCGATCAACGCCGCGGGGATTCTTTCGGGGGCCTTCGAATTCTGCCGGGACACGCCCGTCGACCAGCTCAGCATGCCGCGGCTCGCGGCATTCCTCGACGTCGGCGTCACCAGCATCTACTGGTACTACAAGAGCAAGCGTGACCTTCTCGACGCGATGACCGAGGAGGCGCTCGCCGCCTTTTACGAGAGCATGCCCCCGCTGCGCTCCGGCGACTGGGAGGACATGCTCCGCGGGTTCTTCGACGACTGCTATGCCGCGCTCGCCGCCGACGACCTGACCTGTGATCTGATCGCCCGGCGCATCGGCGGCGCCACCCGGCAGGCGGCGGTCGAGGCGTGGCCGCGGGCCGCGGAACTGCTCGACGGGCTGCGGGAGGCCGGCTTCCCCCCGTCGCTGGCCTGGCACGCCTTCCTCACGCTGGCCGCCTACACCCGCGGATTCCTCCTCACCGAGCGGCCGGCCGAGGCCCCGCCCGCCGGCGGCCGGCGGCCGGCCGTCGCCGCAGCCGTCGCCGCAGCCGTGGCGGCACCGGCACCGGCGACGCAGGCAACGACGGCGACGCAGGCGGCGGCACCGGCAGCGGCGTTGGCGTCAGAGCTGGAATCGTCGCGGCCGACCGCCGGGCCGCCCGAGGAGTTCGAGTTCGGCATCACCAACATCATTCTCGGTCTGCGGAGCCTGCTGCCCCAGGAGGCGCACGACCGCGAGGTCGCCTGACCCGAGCGCGAGCCCGAGCCCGAGCCGCGCCGAGCTTGAGCCGCGCCGGCCGGGTCCGCCCGCGCTGGTCTCCGTGCTCGTCCCGTACTCGTCCCGTGCTGGTCTCCGTACTCGTCTCCGTGCCGGTGATCGGCCGGTATCGATCGACTCACGGCATGGCTCACGGTTAGCGTGCCTGGTGTCGTTCCGGGTGCCCGCATCCGGCCGCCCAGGTCGAGTCGACTCCCTGCGGATGGTCGGTGCGTAGGGATTCGTGGACGGAGCCTGTTTGAAAGGCTTACGGTTAGGTTTACAAATCATGGTCGGTGGGACGGCCGCGCCGCTCGGCGGTGCGGCGACGGAGCCCGCTGGAGGGAGACACGATGGCCCTGGCGATCAGCGACGACCACAAGGCCCTCGCCGAGGTGGTCCGCACCTTCGCCGACGCGAACGACCTGCGCGCGGCGGCCCGGCGGGCGCTCGACGGCGGTCCTGGCGCCGTCGGCCCACAGTGGAAGCAGATCGCCGACCTCGGCTGGCTTGGCCTGCACCTGCCCGAGGAGCATGGCGGCTCCGGTTTCGGCCTGGCGGAGCTCGCGATCGTCGCCGAGGGTCTCGGTGGCCGTGCGGCCGCGGGCCCGTTGCTGCCGACGGTCGTCGCCTCCGCCGTCGTGGCCGCCGTCGGCTCGCCGCAGCAGCAGGCGGAGCTGCTCCCCGGGCTCGCCGACGGTTCGGTCATCGCCTCGTTCTCCGCCGTGGGCGCGGTCACCGCGGACGCCGCGGGCGCGCTGCACGGCGAGGCGCCCGCGGCGCTCGGCGCGGTGTGGGCCGGCCTGCACCTCGTGCCGGTGGGCGACGATCTCGCGGTGGTCGCCGCCGACGCCGAGGGTCTGACGCTGCGCCCGACGAGCGCGCTCGACCCGTCGCTCGGGCTCGCCGGCCTCGGCCTGTCCGCCGTCGCGGCGCACCCCGCCGGCCTGCTGCGCGGCGGCCGGTCCGCGGCCGTGCGCATCCTGCGGGTCGTCGCCGCCGCCGAGGCGGTCGGCGGCGCCCGGGCCACCCTGGACATGGCGCTGGACTACGCCAAGGTCCGCGAGCAGTTCGGCCGCATCATCGGCGGCTTCCAGGCCGTCAAGCACCACCTGGCCAACATGCTCGTCGCCACCGAGCTCGCCACCGCCGCCACCTGGGACGCCGCCCGGGTCGCGGCCGGCGGCGCGGAGGCTGAGCTCGCCGCGGCCGTCGCCGCCGCGGTGGCGCTGTCGTCGTACCAGCACAACGCCCGGATGAACATCCAGATCCACGGCGGCATCGGCTTCACCTGGGAGCACGACGCCCACCTGTACCTGCGCCGCGCGGCGACGCTGGCCGCGCTCGCCGGCCCGATCGAGGGCGCCGAGGACGACGTCTACGCGCTGACCCGCGACGGCACCCGCCGCGCGTTGGCCGTCGAGCTGCCGCCCGAGGCCGAGCAGTACCGGCGCGAGGCCCGGGAGTTCGTGGAGCGCTACCACGCCGCCGCCGAGGGCGGGCGCCGCGAGCTGCTCGTCGAGAGCGGCTACCTGGTGCCGCACTGGACGAAGCCATGGGGCCGCGAGGCGAGCGCCGCCGAACAGCTCGTCATCGAGGAGGAGTTCACCGGCGTCGAGGTGCCGAACCTCGGCATCGGCGGCTGGGTGCTGCTCACGCTGACCCAGCAGGGCTCGCCCGAGCAGATCGAGCGCTGGGTGCTGCCGAGCCTGCGCGGCGAGCTGCGCTGGTGCCAGTTGTTCAGCGAGCCGAACGCCGGCTCCGACGCCGCCGCCGTGCAGGCCCGCGCCGAGCGGGTCGAGGGCGGCTGGAGGATCAACGGGCAGAAGGTCTGGACGTCGGACGCGCAGAACTGCAACCGCGGCCTGGCCACCGTCCGCACCGACCCGACGGCCCCCAAGCACAAGGGCATCACGGCGGTCGCGGTCGACCTGACCGCGCCCGGCGTCGAGGTCCGGCCGCTGCGCGAGATCACCGGCGACGCGCTGTTCAACGAGGTCTTCTTCGACGACGTCTTCGTTCCCGACGCCGACGTCGTCGGGGAGATCAACGCCGGCTGGATCGTGGCCCGCGCGACGCTGGGCAACGAGCGGGTGACGATCGGCGCCGGCAGCGGCGCGGACGAGGGCCGCACCGCCGTGGGCCTCGTCGACCTGCACGCGCGCTACGCCGCCGGGGACGTCGAGCTCGCCCGCCGCGTCGGCCGGCTCGTCGCCGTCGAGGCCGCCATGGGGCTGATCAACCTGCGCCAGGTCGAGCGTGCGGTCGCCGGCAGCGAGCCGTCGCCCGAGGGCAACGTCAGCAAGCTGCTGTCCGCCGAGCACGCCCAGCACGTCACCGAGCTCGGCATGAGCATCGCCGGCGCCACCGGGGTGACCGGCGCGGAGGCCGACCTCGCCTACCGCTACCTGTTCGCCCGGGCGCTCACCATCGCCGGCGGCACCTCCGAGGTCGGCCGCAACGTCATCGCCGAGCGGATCCTGGGCCTGCCCCGGGAACCCAACATGCGCTGAGGCGCGCCCATCCCTTCCCGCCACCGCCGCGGCGCCGCCCCGTGCGCCGCGGCCGGCGGCGCGTCGGGGCCGGCTCGGCACACGTCCGGCTCGGTACGTGGCCGGCTCGGTACGTGGCCGGCTCGGCACAGGTCCGGCCCCGACGGCATCCCAGCGATAGGAGGCGCCAGCGTGACGGTCGACGACAAGATCATCGTCACTGGGCAGGTTCAGCAGCAGGCCTGGCGGGACCGGGTCCTGCCGCCGGTGGAACAGGTCCGGCCGGGCCTGTGGTCGGTGCCGACTCCGTTCCCGCAGAGCCCGCTGCGATACGTGCTGGCCTACCTGTTGGAGACCCCACGCGGGCCCGTCCTCGTCGACACCGGTTGGCCCAGCGAGGACGCCTGGGACGGCCTCGTCGCGGGCGTGCGCGCCACCGGCCACGAGATCGGCGAGGTCAGCGCGGTGCTGATCACCCACGGCCACGCCGACCACTTCGGCCTCGCCCGGCGGATCCGGCGGGAATCCGGCGCCCCCATCATGATTCACGAACTGGAGGTGGCGGTCTCCCACCAGTTCGCCAGCATCGCCGAGTTCCGCGCCGCCGACCGGATCTGGTTGCGTCGCCGTGGCATGCCCGCCGCGGAGATCGGCGCACTGTTCCCCGACGGCGACGAGCCGCCGGAGTGGCGCGATCCGCCCGACGTGCTGCTCCAGGACGGCGACCGCCCGCTCGGCGCCGCCGCCGCGGTGCGGGCGCTGTGGACCCCCGGACACACCCCCGGCCACCTGTGTTTCGTCCACGAGGAGCACAACGTGCTGCTGACCGGCGATCACGTGCTGCCGCGGATCAGCCCGAACATCAGCCCGTCGCCGCGGGTGCGCGCGGACACCCTCGGGGAGTACCTGGGCTCGCTCGCGGCGATCGAGGACATGCCGGTCGACGAGGTGCTGCCCGCCCACGAGTACCGCTTCCGCGGCCTCGGCGCCCGGGTGCGCCAGCTTCAGGAGCATCACCGGGCGCGGCTGCGCGAGGTGGTCGAGGCGGTGGTCGAGCTCGACGGTCCGACGACGATGGCGGTGGCCGAGCGGCTGACCTGGTCGCGGCCGTGGAGCGAGTCGAAGGGGATCGTGCGCCGCTCGGCGGTCGGCGAGACCTACGCCCACCTGCTGCATCTGGAGCGCCGCGGCCTGCTCACGGGCGGCGCGAATGGGGAGGAGGCCGGCCAGGGCCAGGTCGACGCCTGGCGACCCGCGGCCGAGGCCGGCGTCCTCGTGGAAGCGCTGCTGCGCTGAGTGGGATCAGACGGTGGGGTCAGACGGTGGGGTCGGGTGTTGGGGTCAGATGTTGAAGCGCTGCGCCCCGTCGATGCGGATCGTCTCGCCGTTGATGTAGTCGTTGTCGACGATCGACAGGGCGAGCTTGGCGTACTCGTCGGCGTGGCCCATCCGCTTGGGGTTGGGCACGCCGGGGCCCCACTTGGCCTGCGCCTCGGCCTCCTCCATCCGGTAGGCGGGGGTGAAGAAGGTGCCCGGGGCGATGCAGACGACCCGGATGCCGGTGGGGGCGAGGTCGCGGGCCGCGGTGAGGTTGAACCCGATGACGCCGCCCTTGGCCGCCGAGTAGTCGGTCTGGCCGACCTGGCCCTCGAACCCGGCGATGCTCGCCGTGGTGATGATGACGCCGCGCTGGTTGGAGTCCAGCGGCTCGTTCTGCGACATCGCCCCCGCGACCTTGCTGACCACCCGGAACGTGCCGACCAGGAAGATGTCGATGGTCCGCTGGAAGGTCTCCACCGGGTAGGCCTGGCCCGACCGGTTGACCAGGCGCTTGCCGGCCGCCGGGCCGCCGTGCACGACGACCGCCGCGCGCAGCGGGCCGAGCTCGACGGCGGCGGCGATCGCGGCCTCGACGGACTCGTCGCTGGTCACGTCGGTGGGGACGAAGACGGCCTGCTCGCCGAGCTCGTCGGCGAGGGTCTTGCCCTTGTCCGCCGCCAGGTCGGCGATGACGACCTTGGCGCCGGCCTGCACGAGCCGGCGCACGGTGGCCTCGCCGAAGCCTCCCGCTCCGCCTACGACCAGCGCGGACGCTCCTGTGAGATCCATGGTTCCTCCTTCGGGCCCGCCGGTGTCACGCAGGGGTGGCCGGCGGGGGCGGTCGTCATCAGGGGCGTCCGGCCGCAAGGTGACGTTATCGTCAACTCACGGCTCCATCCCGCTGTATTACTGTCGGTATCTCGGTAATGCTTACCATAGTTCCTGTCCGGGGGCGTTCCGCTGGAAGCCCTCACCCTGTGAAAGGTGGACCGTCATGTCAGATCCCGTCATCGTCAGCGCGGCGCGCACGGCGATCGGCACGGCCTTCAAGGGCTCGCTCGTCAACACCACCGGCGAGGAGCTGGCGGAGGTGGTCCTGCGCGAGACCGTGCGCCGCTCGGGCCTCGACCCGGCCCGCATCGACGACGTCATCTTCGCCGAGTCGATGTACGGCGGCGGCGACCTCGCCCGCTACGCCGCGGTCGTCCTCGGCATGACGAGCGTTCCCGGGCAGGCCGTGAACCGGCACTGTGCCGGCAGCCTCACCGCGATCGGCAACGGCTCCGCCGGCATCGTCAGCGGGATGGAGAAGATCGTCGTCGCCGGCGGCGTCCAGGCGACCTCCACCGGGCCGAAGCTGACCCGCCGCGTCCTCGGCACCGCCGACCAGTTCGAGGACTGGATCCCCGCGACCCACCCGGACTCTCCCGAGGCCCCGAACATGGACATGTCCATCTCGGTGGGCTGGAACACCGCGAAGGAGGCGGGGCTGACCCGGGAGGAGCTCGACGCCTGGGCGTTCCGCTCCCACCAGCGCGCCGTCGCCGCGATCGACGAGGGCCGCTTCGTCGACGAGATCGTGCCGATCAAGGTGCAGGCGCCGGACGGGTCGTTCCGCGAGTTCGCCGTCGACGAGCACCCGCGCCGCTCCAGCACGCTGGAGAAGCTGGCGTCGCTGAAGGTCCTGCACCCGGAGATCCCCGGCTTCAACATCACCGCGGGTAACTCCAGCGGCGTCAACGACGCGGCCGCCGCGGTCACCCTCGTCGGCGCGGACATCGCCGCCGCCGAGGGCCTGCCGACGCTGGCGAAGGTCCGCGCGTGGGCGGCGGCCGGCGTCGAGCCGCGCCGGATGGGCTTCGGCGCCCTGGAGTCGATCTCCAAGGTGCTCGGCCGCGCCGGGCTGACCACCAAGGACGTCGCCCTCTGGGAGATCAACGAGGCGTTCGCCTCGGTGCCGGTGGCCGCGGTCAAGGAGTTCGGCCTCGACGAGGACACCGTCAACATCAGCGGCTCCGGCTGCAGCCTCGGTCACCCGGTGGCCGCCTCCGGTGCCCGCATGATCATCACGCTGCTGCACGACCTGCGCCGCCGCGGCGGTGGCATCGGCGTGGCCGCGATGTGCGCGGGCGGCGGCCAGGGCGGCGCGGTCCTCATCGAGGTCTGAGCCCGGCAGGATGTAGACCGGCGGTGGCCGGCGCCCGGTCAGCGTTCCCGCGGATGCGACGTTCCGCGGAGGCGATCGGGCGCCGGCCAGGACGCGTGCGCCGGTGGCGAGGCGCGTTCGCGACGAGACGAGGAGGCCCGGTGCAGTACACGAAGCTCGGCTCGACGGGACTGGACGTGTCCCGCATCTGTCTGGGCTGCATGAGCTACGGCGAGCCGGGCCGGGGCGCCCACCCGTGGTCGCTGGACGAGGACGCCGCTCGACCGTTCTTCCGCCGGGCGATCGAGGCCGGCGTCAACTTCTTCGACACGGCGAACGTCTACTCGGCCGGCAGCAGCGAGGAGATCACCGGGCGGGCGCTGGCCGAGTACGCCGACCGGGACGAGATCGTGCTGGCCACCAAGGTCCACGGGCCGATGCGGCGCGGCCCGAACGGTCGCGGACTGTCCCGCAAGGCGATCCTGAGCGAGATCGACGCGAGCCTGAAGCGGCTCGGCACCGACTACGTCGACCTCTACCAGATCCACCGCTGGGATCCGCGCACCCCGATCGAGGAGACGCTGGAGGCCCTGCACGACGTGGTGAAGGCCGGCAAGGCCCGCTACATCGGCGCCTCGTCCATGTACGCGTGGCAGTTCGCCAAGGCGCTGTTCGTCGCCGACGCCCACGGCTGGACCCGCTTCGCGGCCATGCAGAACCACTACAATTTGATCTACCGGGAAGAGGAGCGGGAGATGCTCCCGCTGTGCGCCGACCAGGGCGTCGGCGTGATCCCGTGGAGCCCGCTGGCCCGCGGCCGTCTCACCCGCGACTGGGACGCGACGACCGCCCGCACCGAGACCGACGAGTTCGGCCGCAAGCTCTACACCGAGGGCGACCGGGCCATCGTCGACGAGGTGGCGCGCATCGCCGCGGAACGCGGCGTGCCCCGCGCCCAGGTGGCGCTCGCCTGGCTGCTCGGCCGGCCCCAGGTCGCCGCGCCGATCATCGGGGCAACGAAGCTCTCCCACCTGGACGACGCCGTCGCCGCCGTGGAGCTGGACCTCACCGAGGACGAGCGGGCCCAGCTCGAGAAGCCCTACACCCCGCATCCCGTCGCCGGCTTCGCCTGACCGACCAGGCCGGCCGCCGCCGAGCCACTCGGGCGGCGACGGCTCGTGCGTCGGCGGCGGATGTGTGGGAGAGCGCCTCCATGGTTCTTCCACAGGGTTCGGCGTCCGATTTATCCCTGTGGAAGAGCCAGGTGGCGCCGCTCCCACGCACACCGCCTCGCTTACGTGGGGCGCAGCCAGCCGCGGCGGCCGAGGTCGGGGTGGAGCACGTCGTCGCTCCACAGCAGCTGGCCGTTGGTCTTCGCCGGGTCGGCGAGCGCGACCAGGACGGTGGCCTCGGCGAAGTCCTCGGGGCTGGCCCAGTCGGACTCCCCGGCGGCGGCGACCAGGTTGCCGGGGGTGATGACGGGTTCCGACGGCGAGAGCACGTTCACCGCGATCCCGTAGGCCTGCGCCTCGATGGCGACGGCCTGGGTCAGGTGGTGCAGCGCCGCCTTGTTGCCGCCGTAGGCGATCGGGCCGGGCGTGCCGGGCGCGGCGTAGGGCCCCTCGCCGGGGATGAACCCGGCCACCGAGCTGATGTTCACGATCGATCCCCGGCCCAGGTCGATCATGTCGGGGAGCACGAGCTGCATGAGCCGGTAGGAGGCGAACAGCCCGATCTCGAAGTGCATCCGTAGGCCCTTGAGCGGGAAGTTCAGGAACGACGCCCAGCCCGGCATCCGCCCCGGCGCCCCGGACGGTGCCGGCGCCGCAGGGACTCCAGCACCCGTGCCGGCCGGCGCCGGTGGTGCCTGGCCCGATGCTCCCGCTGCCGGCGTACCGTCCGGCCCTGCCGGCGTAGTGCCCGGCCCTGCCGGTGTACCGTTCGGCCCTGCCGGCGTAGCGCCCTCGCGCGGCGCGGCCGGTGAGCTCGGCGCGGCCGGCGTGCCGGGTGCGGCGCTGCCGGATGGGGGGAAGCCGGGCTGCGGCTGCGCGGGCGGGCGGCCCGGGACGGTGAGGGCGGCGTTGTTCACCAGCAGGTCGACGGGGCCGAGGCGGGCACGGGTCACCTCGACGATGCGTTCGACGTCGGCGGGCCGGGACAGGTCGGCGGGGACGGCCAGCGCCCGGCCGCCCTCCTTGACGATCTCCTCGACGACCTCGTGCACGGTGCCGGGCAGGCGCGCGTCCCACTGCGCCTCGGTGCGTGCGACCACGGCGACCGCGGCGCCCTCGCGGGCGAAGGTCAGGGCGATGGCCCGGCCCAGGCCGCGGCTGGCCCCGGTGACGATCGCCGTACGACCGGCGAGCCGACCGGCGCCGGCGCTCACCTCGCCGCCTGGGACGGAAGGCGGGGCTGTTGGCCTCGTCGGGCGTGACGTCGAATGCGGTTCATGTCCGGTGTTCTAGGCGCGCCCGTGCCCGCGCGTCAATCGGTCCGCTCTGCCGCGGGCGTCGGCCCCATCCCGGGGCGGGGGTGTGGCCGGTCTCGGGTCGTGGCTGTGTGGGCGGGCGGCGGGACCGGCGTCGTTACACTCCGGTGATGGCGGCCGGTGAGTTTCCGGGCGTGTCGGCGCAGAGCTGGGTGCCGCTGCTGATCGGTACCGCGCTGCCGGCGCGCCCGTTCGCGTCCGGCGCGGGCCTCGTCGACCTGCTCGCCACCGCGGGCTACGCGGCGGGAGCGACCCGGGTGGGGTTGTCGCGGCTGTGCGCGGACGGCTCGCTCGAACGCCGCCGCGACGGCCGCCAGACCAGCTACCGGCTGGGCCGGCAGATGGCCGAGACGGTCACCTCGGTCGGCGGCCGGGTGGAGAGCTTCGGCCGGTCGGTGGGCTGGGACGGCTCGTGGACGATCGTGCTCGCCTCGGTGCCCGACGAGCTGCGCTCGACCCGGCGGCGGATGAAGAGCGCGCTGGCCTACCTCGGCTTCGGCCGGCTGCGGGAGACGACCTGGGTCGCCGCGCGGGCCTGCGAGGACGAGGTCAAGGATCTGGTCGAGTCGCTCGACCTGGCCGGTCTGGTCGACGTGTTCGTCGGCCGTCCCTCGGCGCTCGCCGACGTCGACGCGATCCTGCACCGCTGCTGGGATCTCGGTTCGCTCACCCAGCGTTACAGTGCGTTCGTCGCCCGCTTCGCTCCGCTGCGCGCCGCCGGCTCCCGCGACGCCCTGACTGCGTCGGAGGCCCTGCTGTGGTGGATGCGGCTCACCCACGACTACCGCGAACTCGTCTACCGGGACCCGGAGCTGCCGCCCGAGTTCCTGCCGGCCGACGCCCGCGCCCTGCGTGAACAGGTCGTCGAGACCTACGCGACCGCCCACGGCGGCCTCGACGGGCACGCGACCGCACAGGTCCGCCAGGTGCTCGGCATCGACAGATAACAACCGATGGCCGCAGCGGACCGGTTCTGTTAGCTTCCCTGTCGACGGACGGCCGCCGCCGAGTGGCCGCCGGGCGCGCGCCGCGGAAGGATGCGTATGAAGATCGACGGGGCCCTGGGCACGCTGGAGCAGGCGACGCGCAACGCCCTCGCGGCGCAGGAGGCCGGCTACGACGGTGTGTGGGCGTCCGAGGTCAACCAGGATCCGTTCCTGCCGCTGACGCTCGCCGCCGACGCCACGTCGACGATCGAGCTGGGCACGTCCATCGCGGTGGCGCTCTCCCGCTCGCCGATGTCGCTGGCCTACACCGCGCACGACCTGCAGCGATTCTCCGGCGGCCGGTTCGTGCTGGGACTGGGGTCCCAGGTCAAGGCGCACATCACCCGGCGGTTCTCGATGCCGTGGGGCCGCCCTGGACCGCAGATGCGCGAGTTCATCCTGGCGATGCGGGCCGCGTGGTCGAGCTGGGCGGATGGGACGCCGCTGTCGTTCGAGGGCGAGTACTACCGGCACACCCTGATGCCGCCGACGTTCGTCCCGGCGCCGCACGCCTACGGGCCGCCGCGGGTGCTGCTGGCCGGCGTCGGTGACGTGATGACCCGGGTCGCCGGCGAGGTCGCCGACGGTTTCCTCTGCCACGGCTTCACCACCGCGCGCTGGATCCGCGAGCACACCCTGCCGGCACTGGCCGAGGGCCGCCGCCGCGCCGGGCTCGACCTGGCCGGCTTCGACGTCGTCGCCGGCGCCTTCCTCGCCACCGGAACCGAACAGGAGATCGTCGAGGGCCTGGCGACGATCCGCGGGCAGATCTCCTTCTACGGCTCGACGCCCGCCTACCGCCCGGTGCTGGACCTGCACGGCTGGGGTGACCTCGGGGCCGAGCTGACGGTGTTGTCGAAGCAGAACCGGTGGGCGGAGATGGCCACGCTGATCGACGACGACGTCGTCGAGGCGTTCGCCGTCGTCGCCCCACCCGCCGAGGTCCCCGCCCGCTTCGCCGAGCGTTTCGCCGGCCTGGCGACGCGGCTGTCGTTCACGCCGCCGCCGTCGCTCGGCGCCGACGAGGTCCGCGAGATGGTCAGTGCCATCCGCGCCGTCCCCGCCCTCGGCGCCGATCCGGCGACCAGCGGCGCGGCGCTGTGAGCGCGCCTGGCGGCGCGGTGGACGGCGCGGTGGACGGCGCGGTGGACGGCGAGGCCGGGGCGGACCTGGTGCAGCGGGAGGTCGTCGAGGACGGCGTGCAGCTACTGCGGCTCAACCGGCCGGCCTGGCTCAACGCCATCACCCCGGCGCTCGTCGATGCGCTGCACCGCCGCCTCGACGAGGTCGACGCGGACCGATCCTGCCGGGCGGTGATCCTGACCGGCGCGGGCCGCGGCTTCTGCGCCGGCGCCGATCTGCGCGGCGGGGATCCGGACATCCCGGAGCCGTTCGAGCCGCGGCCCGGCCCCGTCGGCACCTTCCAGATCCAGGAGCAGTACTCGCGGACGACGAGCCGGCTGCGGGCGCTGTCCAAGCCGGTGATCGCGGCGGTCAACGGGCCGGCGACCGGCGGCGGCCTGGCGTTCACGCTCGGCTGCGACGTTCGCCTCGCCGCCGCGTCGGCGCGCTTCTCCGCGGCGTTCGCCCGGGTCGGGCTGTCCGGCTGCGACATGGGCACCGGCTGGCTGCTCAACCGGGTCGTCGGCGTCGGGCGGGCGCACGAGCTGCTGCTCACCGGCCGGATCATCGACGCCGAGGAGGCGCTGCGCATCGGCCTCGTCGTCGACGTCGTGCCCGACGACGCGCTGCTGGAGCGCGCGCTGGAGACCGCGCGGCTCATCCGTGCCAACTCGCCGTTCGGCGTCTACATGACCAAGCAGGTGATGTGGTCGACGCTGGAGATCCCCGGCCTGGACGCGGCGATCAACCTGGAGAACCGCACCCAGGTCCTCGCCTCCACCACCGCGGACAACCCGGAGGCGGTGGCCGCCTTCCTCGAACGACGCGAGCCCCGCTGGACCGACTCCTGACCCTCCGTCGCGCGTCGCCGCAGCCCGCGCGACCGGCACCGGCGAGGAGCTGGTCGATCACCTCGATCGCCGTGGAGCACCACCAGAAGACCAGGTCGAGGCCGTCGACGCGGCATCCCAGCTCGCGGTGGCGGCGGGCGTTGCGGCGGGTGACGTCAAGGGCGATCCGGGCGACGTCGTCGGCGTCCGCGGCGGGCAGCACCGCGCCGAGCAGGTCCTGGCGCTGCGCCAGCAGGTGCAGCAGCGCCACGACCGCCTGCCTGCGCTCGGCGTCGCGGCGCGCGCGAAGGTAGGCGTCGGCGGCTCGCCGCAGCGGGGCGGCGCTGCCCGCGCGAAGAATGGACACGGGACAACTGTTGTCCGTCGGCGGTCTCGCGGCGAGATGCGGCGACATCCTCGGACAAGGCCGGACACCGCCGCGCGGGGGCGTCATGTCCGGAAGGCGCGAGAGACGGGGCTCGTGCCTTTGGCGTCGCACGTGTGTTGGCGGTGCCCTGGCGGCGGGGGAATGGGGTGTGGTGTCAGTGCCGGCGGCGGGTCGTCATGCGTTCAGCAGTGCCTCGTCCGCGGTGGAGAAGTAATTCGCGACGTAGGGACGGACGGGCTCGGCGGTGAGGCGGTTGTCCTCGACGGCCGGGTCGATCGGGCCGACGAGGGTGTCGCTCGCCTCGTCGTGGCGGAAGGTCCGGTAACCGTGGCGGTCGAGCGCGTCGAAGACCTCCGACGGAGTGCCGCCCTCCCCGACGAGCGGGTCCTCGCTGATCTCGAAGCAGACGACGCCGATGCGACGCTGCGCCAGCAGCCCGGCAGCGCCGGCGAAGACCTGGCGCTCGAAGCCCTCGACGTCGACCTTGCACAGCGCCACCCGCTCGATCCCCTCCCGCTCGGCGAACCCGTCGAGGGTCACGGCCGGGACCTCGACGACCTCACTCGGCCGGATCGCCGTGCCGTCGTAGGTGAACATCGGGTGGCTGCCGAGCGAGTTCCACCCGGACGCGGGGTCGGGGAACACGTTCATCGTCGCCGTGCCCGGGGTGTCGGTGACGGCGGCGCGCACGACCGTGACGTCCGCGGAGCGGTTGAGCGCGAGGGTCTGGACGAGCCGGTCGGCGGTCGCGGGCACCGCCTCGAAGGCGTACACCCGGCCGCTCGCGTCGGTGCGCCGCCGGGCGTGCACGCTGTAGACGCCGATGTTGGCGCCCACGTCGAACACCACGTCGCCGGCGCTGAGCAGCCGGTCCATCAGGGCGAACGCCGGCCGGTCCCCCGGGCGGCGCATGAGCGAGCGCAGGTGGGCCCGTTCGTCGGCGGGGACCAGCAGGGTGATGCCGTACTCGTCCTCGACGACGACCGCCCCGCGGCGGGCCGCGTCCAGCGAGACCCGGGCCTGCCACAGTGCGTCCTTCGCCGCGACGACCCCGCCCCGCAGCCGCTTGTTCTGCCGCAGCGTGGCCTTGGCCCTCCCGGCAATGCGGTTCGCCAGCTCCGGTCCCGACACTGTCCACCCCCGTAAATCGGCGCCGTCCACGCGAATCGTGCCGTCCACGTGAATCGCTGCCGTCCACGTGAATCGGCGCCACCCACGCGGATCGGTGAAAGCCCGTCGCGGCCACGTGGACGGGCGACGGAATCAATGACACGGGCAGACTAGGGCGAACGGATCGATACGTCCCGTGTTATCGAGACTGTGATTCAGATCACAGTCATTCCGGAGGGCCCATTCCGGTGAATCGTCCGGCTTGCTGTTTTGCAAAATTCGACCGTTGCGAGAGAGAACGGAAATGCCCCGGCGTCGGCGATGGGCCCGGCCCCGGGGGAGCGCCGTGGTCAGCGGAGGAGCGCCGTGGTCAGCGGGGGAGCCGTGGTCAGCGGGGGAGTCCGGCGGCGGCGAGGACGTGCTCGGCGTAGCTGTCGACGGCGCGCTCGGCGCCGTCGGTGTCGTCGAGGTGGAACGTCGCCGTGAAATGGCTGGCGCCGAGGTCGGCGAGCTCGACGAGGTGGTCGAGGTGCGCGCTGGGGTCGAGCTCGCCGTGGCCGGCGGCGGCGCTCTCGCTCGTGGTCGCCCACAGGCCGACCTCGGCCGGGTCCCGCCCGGCGACGACCGTGTCGGCGCGCAGCGTGCGCGCGGCCCGGCGCAGGTCGTCGACGGTCGGGATCGACACCGACCGGATCGTGCGGGCGCCGAGCTCGTCGATGGACAGCGGGGCCCACCCCTGCCCCCAGGCGGCCGCCCGGCGCCGGGCGCGGGCGCTGTTGCCGGCGATCCACAGCGGCGGGTGCGGCAACTGCACGGGGGCGGGGGCGAGCACCTGGTCGAGACCGTCGAAGTGCCGGCCCCGCGCCGAGACGCTGCTCGCCGTCCACGCCCCGCGCAGCACGGCAAGCGCCTCGTCGAACAGCTCGTTGCGTTCGTCGAAGTCCGCGCCGAGGGCCAGGAACTCCGAGCGCAGGTAGCCGACGGCGACCCCGAGGTCGAGCCGGCCGTCGGACAGGGCGTCGGTGGTGGCCACCGACTTGGCCAGCGCGAACGGGTTGCGGTGCGGGACGACGACGGCGAACGTCATCAGCCGCACCCGTTCGGTGACGGCGGCCAGGTAGGCCATCAGCCCGAACGGCTCGTAGGCGTCGTGGCCGCCGGCCTCGTACCACTTGCGGGAGGGGGCGAGGTGATCGTTGACGGCGATGGCGTCGTAGCCCGCCTCCTCGATGCGCCGCGCGATCCGCGCGAGCCGGCGGGCCGAGAAGGCCCCGGGCCGGCATCCCGCGTCGAGCACTAACTCCGCGACGTACTTCATGACGCTGACCTCCGCTGGCGGTCGCCGGTCACCCGCCCGGCGCGGGGGGCTGCGGCGCGGCCCGTCGCCGACCCCGCGCCGCGGCGCCGCCGTGCACCTGTCGGATGCCGAGCCCCGGACGTTCGACGTGTTGACGTCACCGAGCCTTCCCGGCCCGCCGAATATGGTCAAGGTCAGACCGTTCTGCGCGCCGGTCGCCGGTCGTGGGCGGCTCGTGAATGGGCCGCGGAGACCGGCACGAAACGTCCGCTGCGCGCCGTTGCTCGCCAGGCGTTCGCCGCGCGGGGTGCAGGGGATTCGGCGAGTGGGTATGCCGCTGACGTGTATCGGGTCGTGCGCAGAGCGTGGTCGCGGGTGGGGGCCGTGATCGTGGTGCTCGTCGCCCTCATCGCCTTTGTCGGGCACGGCGGGCGCTCCAGCGTGCCGCCGGCCAGGGGCGCGCCGCCGGCCAGGGGTCAGCCGCCGGCCGCCGCGGGGGCGCTGTCCGTGGTGCCGGACGTCGTGGCCGAGGTGGAGCCCTCCGTGGTCACCATCCTCGTGGGCGACGGGCTCGGCAGCGGGATCGTCTACCGCTCCGACGGCGTCATCGTCACCAACCAGCACGTCGTGGCCTCGGCCGCCGGCGGGGCGGTCGAGGTCGCCTTCGCGGACGGGCGGCGCGTGCCGGGCAAGGTGCAGGCCGCCGACGCCGTCAGCGACCTCGCCGTGGTGAAGGTCGAGCGCACCGGGCTGCCGGCGGCGAGGTTCCGCGAGCAGCAGCCCCGGCTCGGTGAGCTCGCGATCGCCATCGGCAGCCCCCTCGGCCTGGAGAACAGCGTCACCGCCGGGATCATCTCGGGCCTCAACCGCACTCTCCCCGGCGTCGACGGCCAGGGCGGCCCAGGCGGCCCAGGGGGCCAGGGCGGCGGGGACGGCGGTCAGGGTGGCCAGGGCGGTCAGGGTGGCCAGGGCGGTCAGGGCGGGGACGGCGGGCAGGGCGGGTCCGGCGGGGGCGGGCAGGCCGCGGCGGCCGGCCCGCGGGTCGACCTCATCCAGACCGACGCGGCGATCTCGCCGGGGAACTCCGGCGGTCCGCTGCTGGACGCCGAGGGCCGGGTCGTCGGCGTCACCGAGGCGTACGTGCCGCCGCAGAGCGGCGCGGTCTCGCTCGGGTTCGCGATCCCGTCGGCGACCGTCGTCGACGCCGTCGACCAGCTCCTGCGCACCGGTTCCGTGCGGCACGCGTTCATCGGGATCCAGTCCGTCACCCTCACCCCGCAGATCGCCGACCAGCTCGGCCTGACCGTCCACAGCGGTGCGCTGGTGATCGGAGTGGTCGGCGGCGGTCCCGCGGCACGGGCCGGCATCCAGCCCGGTGACGTCATCCGTTCGTTCGACGGCCGGGCGGTCACCTCCGTCGAGGACTTCTCGGCCGAGCTGCGGACCGTCGATCCGGGACAGACGGTCACCCTGACCGTCAACCGCGACGGCAGGAACGTGAAGCTGAAAGTAACCGTCACCGACCGTCCAACGTGACGTGAGGTGACCGGCGACAACCGCCCGGCCGGAAATCGAGGGCCGGGAAATGCGCCGACGGCCTGCGTGGACGGCCGACGTGTTTACGCATATTTCGACCCGCGGCCATCTTGCCGTTGGGGTGCTCCGCAGACGGCGGGCCTACGTTCAGCGCCATGCCAGTGAGTCCTCCCAACGAAGTGGTCGCTTCCGGCGTTCCGGCGAACATCGCCCAGGACATGACCATCGCGGAGCAGCACGAGTGGCTCCAGACCTTTCTGCGCCGCCGGCCGGTGAGCCGCCGCGGCATGCTCCTCGGCGGCCTGGCGGGCGCGGGCGCCGCGACGCTGGGTACCACCCCGTTCGGCCGGGCCGCCTACGCCGCCACCGCGGCGGACAGTCCCCTGCTGGTCGGCGGCCGGCACACCGCGTTCGGCATCGACCCGGCGCGTCAGCTCCGCCTGGCCGCGCAGTTGACGCGCAACCCCGGCCGAGGCCGGATCCTCGTCGACATCGGCCCGACCCCCCATCTCGGCGGCACGGTGGAGGCCGAGGTCCGGCCGCTGCTGTCCCAGGTGCCGCAGGTCGACGGGTCGATCCTGAGCGTCGAGCAGTTCTACGTGCACGCGGCGTTCGACCGCCTCGCCCCGGGCCGGGAGTACTACTACCGGTTCCGCATTCCCGGCGGCGCGACGACCCCGGTGCAGGCGGTGCGCACCGGGCACGCGAAGGGCCGCCACGGCGGGCCGTTCCGGTTCACGATGATGGGCGACCACGGGTCGAACACCACCCCGCCGGGTGACCCGAAGGGCGTCTTCGACGACGACTACTACAAGCCGGACAACGAGCCGACCGTCGCCCACGCCTCCGCGATCACCGCGGCGATCGCCCGCCAGGACCCGGCGTTCCACCTGCTCGCCGGCGACATCTGCTACGCCGACCCGTCCGGCGCGGGCAAGCCGCCGCAGCGGACCACCACCGGCCAGCCGCCGGCGGGCTTCGACAACTACGACCCGACGGTCTGGGACGTCTACCTGGCCGACATCGAGCTTTCCAGCGCCCGTAGCCCGTGGATGTTCGCCACCGGCAACCACGACATGGAGGCGCTGTACTCGCCGCACGGCTACGGCGGCCACGCCGCCCGCCTGGACCTTCCCGGCGACGGGCCCAAGGGCTGCCCGAGCGTGTACTCGTTCGTTTACGGCAACGTCGCGGTGCTCTCGCTGGACGCCAACGACGTCAGCTTCGAGATCAAGACGAACACCGGCTACTCCGGCGGCGCGCAGACGTCCTGGGTGGAGCGGACGCTCAAGGGCTACCGCGAGGACCCGGACATCGACTTCATCGTCTGCTTCTTCCACCACTGCGCCTACTCGACGACGTCGCAGCACGCCAGCGACGGCGGAGTCCGCGGCGCGTGGGCTGCCCTGTTCGACAAGTACCAGGTCGACCTGGTACTCCAGGGGCACAACCACCTCTACGAGCGCACCGACCCGATCCGCGGCAACGCCCCGACCCGCGAGGCGCCCGACGGCTCGACCATCGAGCCGGCCAAGGACGGCACCATCTACATCACCGCGGGCAGCGCCGGCCGGCCGCGCTACCAGTTCCAGACCGGTGAGGTGGAGAACTACCGCGGCAAGCCGGCCCCGGCGGGATCGAACATCGTGCCGAACAGCTACGTCTGGTCGCCCGACGGCACGAAGACCCCCGAGGCGATCTCCTGGTCGCGGACCCGCTTCGACAACTACGCGTTCGTGTCCGTCGACTCGGCGCCGGGGCAGCCCGGCGGCGCGTCCACGCTGACCGTGTGCGGCGTCGACGAGCACGGCACCGAGTTCGACCGCGTCGTCCTGAAGCGCCCCGTCCCCCGTCACCGCTGACGGCGGTGGCGCACCCGGCCGCCGCCCGGACCGGCCCTCGTCGGTCCGGGCGGCGGACGGCTGCCCGCGGCGTCGCCGGTCCGTCTCCGCGGATCGAGTACCCACGGGTGACGCCCAGTCTCTCTCCGCGCCTGTCGTGCACGCCCACGACCAGGTGGCGCCGACCGCGACGACGTGGTGCGCGCCTTCGGTGCCGATCCGGCGCACCAGCGATCGCTGGCCTCCCTGGCCGATCTACCGGGCTTCGCCCGCTGGATGGCGGCCCTCGCCGTGCCCGAGGCCGGCGTGGTCGTGGTGGCCGAGGACAACGATTTCGTCGGCAGTGGCCCGGCGACCATGCGCGCGCTGTCCCGGCTCGGCCCGGCGGCGAGCATGTTCTGGAACGTCAACGCCGTCACCCGGCTGACGCTGGCACGCGACGGCGACATCCTCGCGGCGGGGGAGCTGGACGAGTACTACCCGGCCGGCCCTGAGGTGGCGGACTACCTGGCTGGCGTCGACCTGACGAGCTGGCGGAACCGGGTCGCCAAGGGCCTGCTCGTCGTCGAACGGTTCACCGGATATGAGCTGCGGCCCGACGATCTGGACCGGCTCTGGACCGACGACCTCGCCCACCGAATGAGCGGCGGGTGACGGCCGCCTTTCGCGACGGGAGTTTGTCGGGAAGATAAAAATCGACGGATTCCCCGGGCCTTTTCACGTAAATGTCTGCTCGCGGGTGACCATGGGAGACACTTGTATCGGTCCGCGCTCGCGGGAGGCGCCGGGCCGAGATGCCGACGGGGGAAGCGTGAGGCATGATGCGCGGGTTCGGCGTTCCCGCCGGCTGGTTGTCGGCGACATTTCTTCGCGTCATCGTGCTGGCCGCGGCGTGCGCCGTCGTCCTGATGGCGGCGCCGGACGGCTCGCGGGCGTCCGCTGCCCTCAGCGTCACCGGTGCGGTGGGCAGCGGCGCCGGTGCGGCAGCCCATCCGGTGGGTCTCGCCGCCGCGGGCCCCGGCGCGTCCACGGCGGCGTCTCGCTGTCCGCCCGGGTCGAGCCTCGTCCGCTCGACCGGCAGGTGCAGCGCGGCACCGACCGTGGCCTGCGCGGGCGGCTCGCGGACCGCGGGCGGGTGCACGGCCGCGGCGACGCCGTCCTGCCCGACCGGCTGGACCTCGACTGCCGGCCGGTGCTCGACCGCCGCCGAGTTCACCTGCCCGTCGGGCGCGACGCGGCGTGCCGGCGGGTGCGAGACGCCAGCCGAGCGGACCTGTCCGCGGGGCTGGGACCGATCCGGGGACAGCTGCTTCGTGGCGGCCACGGCGACCTGCCCCGAGGGCTGGAACCGGCGCGGAGACGGCACCGGAGAATGCACGCACGACCCGACGTGGACGTGTCCCACCGGCGCGAGTAGGGACGGCACGACCTGCACCCGCGAGCCGGACTACACCTGCCGCGACGGCGACACCCGGTCCGGCGCGACCTGCGTGCGCTCCCAGACGACCTGCCCACCCTCGCCGCCGCAGGCGAACGCGCGCCCGAGTACCGCTGGGCCGGTCGGTCTCACGCTCGCGCAGGACGGAGGGACGCGCGACGGCGTCGGGACGCGCGACGGTGGGGGGACGTCCGACGGAAGTTGCGTCGTCGCGCCGACCTATGCGCCGACCTATGCGGCGACGGCCGCCTGTCCGGGGACGGGTGCCGCGCCCACCTCGGCGGGCTGCGTGACCAGGGCGACGGCGAGCTGCCCGGACGGCGTGCGCCCCGACTCCTCGGACCGCTGCGTGACCCCGCCGACGCTGGGCTGCCCGGACGGCTACGACCGGGCCGACATCGACGACCTCGACCGGTGCGTCGTCCCGGTGCAGGTCCGCTGCGCCGGCCGGGACGCGCCGGCCGGCACCACGTCCTGCGTCGCCGGCGACGCGACCCCGTCCTGCCCGCGGGGGACCGTCGAGCCGCCGGATCGCTGCGCCGTGTCGCCGTCGTGGTCCTGCCCCGATGGCAGCCTCTCCAGGTCAGGGGGCCGCTGTCCGGCCGGGCGGACGGCGCGCTGCCCCGCCGGGACCGCGCTGGACGGCGAGCTGTGCACCGGGTCGGCCTGCCCCGAGCGCACGGCCTGGACGATCGGCGGCGTCTGCGTGGAAACGGTGTCCACCTGCCCCACCGGCACCATCCGGACCGCGGCGGGGCTCTGCGAGCCGGTGAGGGCGGGGTGCCCCGCCGGCCTCGTCCGCACGGCTTCCGGGGCGTGCGCGCGGGTTCCGGCCCGCTGCCCGGACGGGACGAGTCGAGGGCAGGACGGTCTGTGCGCCGTGCCCAGCCCACGACCGGTGCAGGACGTCCCGCCCGCCGTCGTCTCGGTGCAGGATCCGCCCACCGACGGCGGCCTCCCCGTGGCAGGGCGGGCGATCCTGGGCGTGGCCGGCGGCGTGGTCGGACTGGCGATCGTGGTGCCCCTGGCGCGACGGCGGCGGTTGACCGGGCGCGCGCAACCGGTCCCGGTCGGCGGCCCACCGGTCCGTCCAGCGCCGGTCGACAGGGTGCCAGCAGCCAGCGGGCCAGCAGCCAGCGGGCCAGCGGCCAGGGCGCCAGCGGCCAGGGCGCCGGTCGACAGGGCGCCTGTTGGCAGGGCGCCGGTCGGTAGGGCGCCGGGCCCGTCGGCACGCCCCGCAGCGGCGCAGCCGCCCCCGCGACGGTCGCCACCGATCAGGCCGTCGCCTCCACCCAGCCGGCTTCCCCCTTATCCCGCGGTGCGCCTAGTAGGACTTTGTTAGGTCTTTGATCGTCTGGTTTGGCTGTTGGGATCTTCGCCTGGTTCGCTGCCTGCTGTGACGCCGGAGGAGATGGAGCAGGTGCGTCCGGTCGTGGAGGAGTTCGCGGCCCGGATGTTCGCGGACCTGCCGCGTAAGGACCAGCGGGCCAAGGGCGAGGCGTATCTGCGTGGGCTGATGCTGGACGGGAAGCGCAAGAGCCTGGTCCCGATGGCCGAGCGCCTCGGGGTGGATCATCAGGGGTTGCAGCAGTTCCTGCGGAACTCGACCTGGGAGCATGGTGAGGTCCGTGCCCGGCTGGCGGGCTGGGCGGTGGACTTCGTGGCCCCGCAGGCGCTGGTCGTCGACGACACCGGTTTCCCGAAGGACGGGCCCGCCTCGCCCGGAGTGGCCCGGATGTACTCCGGGACGTTGGGCAAGGTCGGGAACTGCCAGATCGGGGTGTCCGTGCACGCGGTCACCGACTGGGCGTCGGCGGCGCTGGACTGGCGACTGTTCCTGCCGGCCAGCTGGGACGACACATGCTGCGATGATCCGACCGAGGCCGCGGCGGTCCGCGCTCGCCGGACCCGGGCCGGGATCCCCGCCGACGTCCGGCACCGAGAGAAGTGGCGCCTGGCGTTGGACATGCTCGACGAGTTGGCCGGCTGGGGCGTGCCCGCCCGGCCGGTCGTCGCTGATGCCGGGTACGGCGACGCCGCGCAGTTCCGCCAAGCCCTGACCGACCGGCACCTGGTCTACGTGCTCGGGGTGACCCCCACCGCCACCGCGCACCTGGCCTCGGCCGCACCGGTGACCCCGCCGTACTCCGGGACCGGACGCCGCCCGGTCCCGGCCTACCCGGACCCGCCGTCCACCCTGAAGGACCTCGCCCTGGCCGCCGGCCGGGCCGCGCTGCGCACCGTGACCTGGCGGCACGGCACCCACCACAGCGCGAACAACCCGACCGCGGCGATGCGGTCGCGGTTCCTGGCCCTGCGGGTCCGCCCCGCCGGCCGGTCGGTCACCCGCGCCGACGACCGCAGCCTGCCCGAATGCTGGCTGCTGGCCGAATGGCCCCCCGGCAAGACCGAACCCACCGACTACTGGCTCTCGACCCTGCCCGCCGACATCCCCCTGCGCCAACTGGTACGCCTCGCGAAGATCCGCTGGCGGATCGAACACGACTACCGCGAACTCAAGGACGGCCTCGGCCTCGACCACCACGAAGGACGTTCCTTCCTCGGCTGGCACCGCCACGTCACCCTCGTCTCCGTCGCCCAAGCCCTGTGCACCCAGCTACGCCGCACCCCAAAAGCCCCTGCGCCGGCCTGACCCTCTACGGAGTCCTCCGTAGCCTCCAGACCCTGCTCAACGTCTGGACCGGCGCCTGCCGCACCTGCCACCGCCCCTACGACCCGTCACAGGGCAAATCGCCACAACTCCTCGGAGTCACCTAACAAAGTCCTACTAGTGGTGCGTCGGACCGACGGTCAGCCGGCACCGAGCCGCGGCGGAGGCCCGCCGGTACGGGTGCGGACGCGCGCCCTGACGCCGGCCGCGGCCGGTGGAACGTCGCCAGATCCGTGGGTGCGGCCGGCGGCGGCGCCGCCGGCCGCGGTGCGCAGGGTCCTCCCCGCGGCGCCGCCTGCGCCGGTGCGGCTGGTGATTGGCGGCTCCCGCGACCCGGTGCGGGCCCGCCCGCCCGCCGCGACCGGGGACGCGGCGGCGGCATCGCCCCGCCTGCGCTGGTCCGTCGCGGGTACACCCCGTGTCGTCGTCGTGGGCGCGGACGAGGGCGTCCCGGGCGGCCCCGCCGTCTGCCTGCGAACCCATGACCTCACCCCCGTCCGCTCCATGCGATGCCGGACCCGCGAAGGAGAGCGGCCATGAACGCGAGCCCCGGGGATCCGGACACGACCCAGCCACTGCCCGTCATCCGCGGCCCCGCGGACGCGGTTCCGGCGCCACCCGCACCCCGCCGGACGCCGCCCACCGACGAGAGCCCCGGCGCGCGCCCAGCAGGCGCCGATCAACCGGCCGCCCAGCCGGACGGCCGGCGCTCACCGGCGGATCGGGGTGAGCCGGCGGATCGGAGGGTGCCGGCGGAGCAGGGTGAACCGCCGGAACGGGATGGTGCCGCCGGGCGCGACCAGCCGGCCGGGCGCCCGGCCGACCAGGCCGCCGAGCCGGGTCAAGCGGACCAGCGGTCCGACGACCAGGCCGCCCAGCCGGAGCCGCCGGCCACGCCCGACGGGGAGCCCGCGCCGTTCGATCTGCTCCAGGCGGGCGGCATGCTGTTCGCGGCCGGCCAGAGCGTTGCGAGGTTGGGGCGTCAGTTGGCGACCGAGCTGAGCGAGGTCACCGATTCCCTTCGAGCGGCGCAGATCCCGCCGGGCGTGATCCTTCGCGTCGCCGGCGAGCTCGCCGCCGAGATCCTCCGGTTCCTGCGCATAGACCTGGTCGGCATGATCATCGATGCGTGGGCGGAGTGGCCGGTGGTCCGGGAGGCGGCCCGCCGCTCCGCCGCGTCCCCGCAGGCGACCGAGACGCTCCTCCTGGGCTCCCACACCTCGACCGTGGAGTACGGCCGTGAGGCCGACATCCTCGCCGGCGAGCTGCTGCTGTCGAGGACGAGGATCCGGCTGATCGTCGAGTTCGCGCTGGCGGAGGTGAGCATCGCCCTGCGCGCGGGCCGGTTGACGAGGGCGCACCCCGGGTCCGGTCAGGTCAGCCTCACGCTGCTCGTCGCCGAGCGCACGATCCGGCAGGTCCGACGCGACCTTCCGCTGCCCGCGTCGATCCCGCTGGGCAACGGGATAGCGATCCCCGGCCTCTCCCGGACCACCGAGACTGACGCCGACCGCGGTGACACCGTCGCGGCACGCGACGGCGCGGCACGCGGCGACGCGGACCCGGATCGCTCGGCGCCCGCGGGAGGTCAGTGAGTTCCTGATCCGCGGCGTCCGGGCGCGGCGTTGCAGGGGTGGAGCATCCGCAAGCTCCCGTTTCAGCCGCCCAGCTTGATCGCACGGTGTACGTCGCCGGCGTAAGCCTCGGGCTGCTCCCAGGCCGCGAAGTGGCCGCCGGCAGGGTGTTCCACATAATCGCAAACGTTCAGGAACGCCTCGGCGTAGCTTCGCGGCTCCGGTTTGATGTCGCGCGGGAACAGGGAGAAGACGGTCGGCGTGTCGATCCGGTCGGGGAGGGTGACCGGTTCGACATAGGTGGTGAAAGAGGTGCCGATCGTGTCGGTGACCCAGTAGGCGGTGACCCAGGTGAGAAGCTCGTCCGGGGTGAAGGCCGACTCGTCGGACCAGGACTCCAGCTTCTCGATGATCCACGCCGCGAGGCCGGCGGGTGAGTCGCCGAGGGCGACGGCGAGCGTGTTCGGCCGCGTCGACTGCTGCGCGATGTACCCGCCGTCGGTCCGGAACCACTGCGCCGAGCGGCGCAGGTAGGCCGCCGCGTCGGGCGCGAGCGTCGCCGGGTTCGCCGTGAGCGCACGCTGCGGGGCAATGTTCGTGAGGTGCAGGGCAGCCACCCGGTCCGGGTGTTCGGCCGCGAGGATTTCGGCGACGGTGCCACCCACGTCGCCGCCGGACACCGTGTACCGCGAGTAACCGAGTTCATCCAGAGCATCCGCGACGATCCCAGCGATCCGGTTGGCCGACATGCCGGGAACGGTGAGCGGGGCCGCGAACGGGAAGCCCGGCAGCGCGGGCACCACCACGTGCAGGTCCGTGAGCAAGGGCAGGACGCGCTCGAACCGCAACACCGAGTCCGGCCAGCCATGCAGCAGCACGACAACCGGGGCGCCGGGATCCGCGGACCGCTGGTGGATCACACGCAGGTCGGTGTCGCTCGCCTGCACCGTCGCCCAGGGGAACTCGCCGATGCGGCGCTCGTACACGCGCCAGTCGTACCCGTTCGCCCAGCGTTCGAGCAGTTCGTCGAGGTGGGCGCCGCTGATGCCGCGCGTCCCGTCGTCACTCCACGGGGTCGTGACGCGCCGCGTCCGCTGGAGTCGTTCCCGCATCTCGTCGTTCATGTGTATCAGCGTACACATGGTGTGTATGCTCGTACACATGACCTTGCGCAACGCGGCCGCCACCAGGCAGCGGATCCTGGAACACGCGCAACGCCAGTTCGCCCAGCACGGGTACGCGGCGATCACGGTCAAAAGTGTGGCCGACGCGGCCGGCGTGTCGCCCAACCTCATCACGCGCTATTTCGGCGGCAAGGACGGCCTTTTCCTGGCGGCGACCCGGGTGGAAATCCCGGTCTCGCACTCCCTCGACGGCGACCGTTCCGTGCTGGGTTCGCGCCTCGCGGCGAGCATCGTCCAGCGCTGGTTCGGTGCACCCGGGGAGGATCCGCTGCTCGTGCTGCAACGCGCGTCCGGTGAACGCCCGGAGGCGGCGGAGGCGCTGGCCGCCTTCCTCGACACGAACTCGCTGGAGCCGCTGCACCGCTACCTGCGCGACAGCGGCCTGGACGACGCGGACGCCCGCAGCCGAGCCGAGGCGATCGACGCCTTCGTGCTGGGCGTCTCGACCCGCCGCCGGGTCCTGCGTTCCGAGCTCGGCGACCCCGTTGCTCTCCAGGCCTGGCTGGGCGCCACCATCCAACGCCTCGCCGACGGGTGATGCACGACAGTGCCGTACCGCGGCGGAGGGTCGGCCGCGGTACGGCACTGCGAGCGAACAGGGCCCCGCCGCCGGGTGGGGCGGGGCCCTGTTCCGGCCGTCCGGCGATGGCCGGGACGGCCGCGGCGCGCCGGGCTAGGAGGTGTAGATCAGGATGCTGAGGACCCAGCCGACAATCGTGGCCGCGATGGCGACGAAGGTCGCGATCCGGCCCCGCCGGCTGCCCTTGCCCCAGGCCACGGCGCCGCAGGCGATGGCGGCGAAGCCGACGAACGGCACGAACAGCGCCACCGCCGAGAAAACGAAGGCGAGAATCCACAGCGCCCGCGTCCCGGACGATTCCGGGCGCGGCCCGGCCGGCTGCGGCTGGCGGCCGTACTGCATCTGCGCCTGGCCATTGTCCGGGTACGGAAAATAGCCGGTCTGGTCACTTTCCCGGGTGCCATAACCGCCGTACTGCGGCGAGTTCTGGGGCGCGTACGGCTCGCGGTAGGGCTGGCCGTAGGGGCGGTCGGAAGGCGGATTGACGGGAAGCTGCTCGGTACCGGCATCGTGCACCGTGTTGGGCCTCGTCATGGGAACTCCTCCTCTCCTTCGGTCGTCGGCCGGTACTGTCGTGACCTTGCTGTACCCCGCAATCCCGTTCCCTCACACGAAGATTCCCGAGAAATATCCTCGATTCGACTGGTGCTCGATCGTGCGGTCATCCGTCGGGCAGCAGGCGCAGGGCGAGGCGGGGGCAGGCGTCGACGGCCCGGCGGGCGTGGCCGGCGAGCGGCGCGGGGATCGTGACCTCCCGGGTGGCCTGGGCGCCGGGAGCGCGGGCCAGGGGGTAGCCGTCGGGATCGCGGGTGAGCAGTTCCGGGAGCAGCTCGGCGCACCAGCCGCGGGCGTCGCAGGCCGTCCAGTCGATCCACAGTCGGGCCGGGCCGACCGCGGGTCCGCCGCCGCCCGCCGCGTTGTCCGGGTGGCCGTTCGGAGCGCCGGTCGGGGTGGCTCGCCGCCGTTGCGGTATGCCGGGCATGCTGTCTCCTCGTCTGTTTGCGCCGGTCAGCTCGGGTGGGCCGAGCCGAGGCAGTGGCCCTGGGCGTGCGCGCGGATGTCGGCGGCGAACGTGCGCAGCGCGCTGTGCACGAGGCGGGCCACGCCGTCGGGATGGTGGCAGGCGCCGCGGCCCGCGACCAGGGCGGCCAGGCGCAGCGACCGGCTCGCCGCCTGGGCCGGGTTCTCCCCGTCCGGCGCCGTGTCCCGGCCGGCGACCCCGGCCACGCCGGCGACCGCCCGGGCGAGCTGCGGCAGCCCGCTGACGCACGGGCCGCACTGGCCGGCGTTCTGCGCGGCCAGGTAGGCGACGATGCGGGCGGTCTCGGCCAGCCCGCAGGCGCGGGCGGGCAGCACGGAGACGATCCCCGGTCCCGGCGTGGCGCCCCAGGACGCCAGCCCCTCCCGCGACATCGGCACCGCGGGCGCCACGCCGCCGGGCAGCCAGGTGCCGGCGAACCCGCCGATCCGCAGGGCGCCGACCGGCTCGACGGCGCCGCCGCGGGACCCGACGAGATCGCCGAGGGGGGTTGCGTACGGCACCTCGACGACTCCCGGCGCGGCGACGGCTCCCGTCACCGTGACCAGGAGTGTGCCGGGCTCGTCGGCGGTCCCGACGGAGCGGAACCAGGCGGCGCCCCAGCGCGCGATCGTCGCCAGGTGGGCGAGAGTCTCGACGTTGTGCACCAGCGTCGGACGCCCGTGCAGGCCGCTGTCGGCCAGCGGTCGCCAGTGCGCGCGGGGTCGGGCCGCGGCCCCGTCGAGCGCGGCGACGACCGCGGACGCCTCCCCGGCGAGGAACGTCGCCGGGGCCTCGCGGACCTCGATCCCGCAGCGGTCCCAGCCGGCGGCCCGTCGCTCGGCCACCGCCTGCCGCACGGTTGCCCCGGCGGCGCTGCCGGCCTTGACGTAGACGTACGCCTCCCCGGCGCCGACCGCCTCGGCGGCGAGCTGCACGCCGTCGAGGACGAGGTGCGGCGCGGCGGCGAGCAGGGTCGCGTCCTTCGCGCTTTCGGGCTCACCTTCGGCGGCGTTGGCGATGACGACGGGCGTGCCGCCCGGCCGTGGCCGTCCGGTGCCCCCGCCCCCGCCCGTGCCCGCCCGGCGCCGTCCGGGGCGGTCCGCGCCGGGCGGCCACGCGGCCTGCGCGGCGGCGGCCAGCTTCTGCCAGGTCGGGAAGGCCGCGCCGCCCCGTCCGGTCAATCCCGCGTCGTGGATCTCGCGCAGGAGGCGTCCGCCGGGGCCGCGCCAGGGCAGCGGCCCGCACCGGCGGTGGTGGCCGAGCAGGTCGGGGGCGGCCAGCGCCAGCAGCCGCTCGGTGGCGTGCCCACCGACGCCGGCCGTGCCCGGCAGATCCGCGGCGCGGACCGTGCCCGGCAGATCCGCGGCGCGGACCGTGCTCGGCAGGTCGGCGGTGCGGACGGTGCCCGGAAGATCCGTGGCACCGGCCGTGTCCGCCAGGTACCCGGCGCCGGCCCCGCTCGGCGGGTTCGCCATGGCGGTGCCGCCCTCGCTGGGTGCCTCCGCGACGCCACGGACCGGGTGGACGCCGGCCGGCCAGGGCTCACCGGCCGGCCAGGGCTCAACAGTGTGCTCGACGGTCATCGAGGGTCCCATCGGTCGGCGGCCGCCGCGGGGCTGTCCCCAGCGGCGCCGCGCATGGTCTGGTCGGGTGGGGTCGCCACGGCGGCCGCCGCGGGCCGGTCGAGGTGGCCGCCGACGGCGGGGACGGGGCCGTGCGCGGGGACGGTGCGCATGGCCCGCAGAGGGGAGCCATGGAACCCGCCCGGCAGAGGCTCGGTCGGGGCTAACGGCCGGGGCCGGTGGAATGCGGCGAATCCCACCGACAGGCGCCAGCTCAGCGCCCCGGCGACGGCGAGCACGCAGCTTACGGCTACTGCCCACAGCCACGGCGTGCCCGTGTCGCTGCCGGCGCCGAGGCCGTGCGCCACGGCCACCGGCCAGGCGCCGTAGGCGGCCCAGTGCACCGTGCGCCAGATGCGGGCGCCGACGCGCCGGCGCAGCAGGCTGGTCAGCACCACCGCGGCCAGCAGGTCGAGGGCCACCGTTCCCAGGCCGACCCACAGCGGGCGGTACCCCGCTCCGAAGGGGAGGACCACGTCGGGCAGGGCGAGCCGGGCATACGGGTCGAGCAGCAGGGTCACGACGTGGAGGGCGACGAACACGACGGCGAGCAGGCCCGCGCTGCGGTGCACGGCGGCGACCGCGAAGCCCGGCAGGCCCGCCAGCCCCCGGCCCGAGCGGGCCACCACGCCGAGGACGACCGTGAGCGTGAGCAGCAGCAGCGCCACGGCGCCGCTGCCCCGGGCGGTGTACCAGAGCGTGTCGGTGGTCATCGGGCGGCTCCGGCCGTCCGCGGGCCGGGCGTCGCCGATCGCGTCTCCGCCGGGACTCGTTCGGCGGCCGTAGACCCCCCGGACGCGGCCGCCGATCGCGCCGGTCGTCTCGGCTCGGACGCGGCCGCGGGTCGCGCCGGATGTTCCGTCGGGGACGGCCAGCCGGCCACGGTGACCACCGTGCCGTCCGCGTCGACCAGCCGGGCGGCGAGCCCCTCGCGGCGCAGCGAATCGGGCGCCGCCGGGCCGCGCACGATCGCCGCCGTGCTCGCCGTGTTCGCCGCCAGGCAGCTCGCGGCGGCCACGGTGACGGTTCGCCACACCGCCGGCGCCGGCTGGCAGGTCCGCGGGTCCAGCACGTGGTGCAGCAGCCGGTGCCCGCGCCGCCAGCGCCGCCCGAGCGTGCTCGACGTCGCGAGCGCGGTCCCGGGCGGCAGGCCGACCGTGCACGCGGGCTCGCCTGGCTGGTCCAGCACCCGGACCCGCCAGCCGCCCGGCGGGGGCGGCCCCGCGGTAGCGATGTCCCCGCCCAGACTGACCAGGACTCCGGTGCCCAGCCGCGCGGCGACCAGCGCGGCGCAGCGGTCGGCGGTGTGCGCCTTCGCCGTCGCGCCGAGGTCGAGCTGGACGTCCGCGGGCAGGGTCAGCAGCCGCCCGGTCAGGCGGACCCGCTGCCAGCCCGGTGCCGGTCGGCGCACCACCCGCACGGGCGGGCCGCCGGCTGCGAGCTGGGCGATGTCCCGGTCGTAGCCGAGGTCGGCCAGCGGGCCGCCGAGGGTGGGGTCGACGCCCCCGCCGGTCTGGCGGGCGGCGGCCAGCGCCACGCCGATCAGCTCGGCGAGCAGGGGACTGACCTGCTGCGGCGCCCCGCCGGCCGCGTCGAGCCGGACGATCTCCGCGTCGGCGCGGAAGCGGCTGGCCACGGCGTCGACGGCCGCGAGCTGGTCGGCGACGAGCCGCCGGGCGTCGTCGAGGCGGTCCGGGTCGGTCACCACGACCTGCGCGGTGGTGCTCCAGACCGGCCAGGTGGCCGAGGCCGTCTCCCCGGGCCCGATCGGGTGGGCGCCAGGCCCGGTCGGCTCGGTGCCGATCGCGGGCTTCGACGCCGCGGCGCGGTGGGGGCTCGTGGTCGCGGTCATGTCAGGAGCCACCGGTGGTGGCGTGCGCCTGGCCGTCGGCGCTCCAGGGCGATGTCCCACTGGAGGACGAGGCTCCGGAGCTCGTGCTGCCCGAGGAGCTCGTACTGCCCGAGGAGCCGGTGCTACCCGAGGAGCCGGTGCTGCCCGAGGCGCTGCCGGTGGTGCCCGAGGTGCTGCCGGTGGTGCCCGAGGTGCTGCCGGTGCTGCCGGTGGTGTCCGTGCCGGAGGTGGTGGTGCCGTTTGTCGCGGTGGCGGCGGTGTCGTCGTCCGCGGCGGCGGTGTGCTCGTGGGCGAGGACGCCGAAACCGATGACGCCGGCGGCCGCGACGGCGACCAGACCGGTCGTGACGGGACCTACCCGTCGGATCCCCTGTTCGCGTGTGGCCATCGTCTCCCTCTCACCGGCCGCGCTCCGTGGAAGGAACGCCGATTGGTGATGAGAGTGCGAGCCGAGCCTGTGGGGTGGCTGTGCGCCGCCTGAGCGCAGGCCAAGGGTCCGGTGTCGCGCGGCCGTCAGGCCCAGGTCGCGGCGTCAGGCCCAGTCGTGGCCGTCAGGCCCAGGCCGAGTAGCCGCCCGGCCCCGGATTCGCGCAGCCGTCAGGTCCAGAAGGCGGGCGGCAGGGCCTCGATCTCGCGGGCGGCCTGCTCGAGGTCGGCGGCGATGGGCCGCAGCGCGTCGATGCCCAGCCGGTCGATGACCGCGGCGTTGAGCCGGGCCCGGGCGGCGACGGCCGGGCCGAAGGCGGCGCGGTCACCGTCGTAGCCGTAGGCGTCCAGCAACAGACGCAGCCGGCGGGGCCGGTCGTCGAAGGCGGTGAAGCCCTGCGCTTCGACGACGGCGCGGGCGTGCAGGGGCACCCAGGTCAGCGCGGTGAAGGCGAGGTCGAGCTCGCGGGACGACGGCCCGGCGGTGTCCCAGTCGACGAATCCGACGAGCCGGTCGGCGCCCGCGTCCCACACCGCGTTGAACGGCGAGGCGTCGTGGTGGCCGACGACCAGCCCCGGCTGCCACGGCCGCCCGGACAGCCAGACGGCGCCGGCCGGCGGCACGTAGCCGGCGGTGACGTCGTGCAGCCGGCGCAGCCACGCCCCGACCTGGCCCAGCGCCTCGTCGGAGAACGCCCACGCCGGCCACGGCCGCCGCTCCCCGATCGTGTCTCCGGCAAGCCAGGACAGCACCTCGCGGCCCTGCTCGTCGAAACCGAGCACCCGCGGCGCAGCGGCGAACCCGACCGCGTCGAGATGGCGCAGCAGCCCGTGCACCGCCGGGGTCCAGGGGTTGGCGGGGCGATGCACGGTGTCGCCGATGCGGACGCCCCCGACATGCCGGCCGCCGGGCAGGCGCTGCTCGACTACGTGCTGATCTTCCATGGTTCCGATTTCTAGGCGTGACACTGTGGGACCGCAACCGCTTTTCGGCCCGCGCGATCGGCGCGGTCGGCCCGCGCGATCGGCGCGGTCGCGCGGGCGCTCAGTCCGCGGGTGCGGCGCGCGTGCCGGCGGCGCGTTCATACGCACGCAGGGTGTCGACGACCAGGCGGCGCTCGGCGGGGGTCAACGGTTGGAGGGCCTGGCGCCAGGCGGTGGCGCCCGGGCCGAGCCATCGCTCGATCGCCGGGCGGCTGACGTCGGCGATGCTCACGATCCGCCGCCGCCGGTCGGCGGGATCCTCGCCGCGCTCGACGACCCCGCCCCGGCTCAGGTCGGCGATTCTGACCGGGGTCTAACCGGCGGCGACCATGTCGCGGCGCCAGCGGCGGGGGCTCCACACGTCCTGGTCCTCGCCCCAGCACACCTGACCGTCGAGGTCCCAGCGGGTCATGCCGCACCACGCGAGCATGCTCGGGGACGGGGTGAAGACCAGCCGGCTGACCGCCGTGCCCGTCGCGGACAGCGCCCGGCCCAGCTCGTCGCCGCCGGTGATCCGCACGGTCACGGCCGGCCCTCGCCGTCGCGTTCCACCCGGCGCTCGCCGGTGACCAGCGGGGACCACACACCGTCCCGCATGAGGTAGCCCGTCCACACCCGGTCCGTGCCGTGGCGGTCCGGCCCGGTGATGGCGAGGAACGCCTCGGTCGCCGACGCCGTGCCGTACGCGTAGCCGACGCGCCGCTGCCGCTGGTCGCGCCGCGGCCCCCACGCCCGGTCGCGGATCGCGAAGCAGTCGCCTCCGTCACCCGCGCGTGGTGTCAGGTCGCAGTGGGCGGCTCGCCAGCCGGGGCGGGCTGGTCCTCGGCCGGACGGTCTCGGGGGGACTGGTCCTGGGCCGGCTGGTCCTCAATGGGCAGCGTCTGCCCGGTCTCCAGCAGCGTCTTGAGGTTCGACAGGATCGCCGGCCACCCGCCGCTGATGGACTCCAGCACCGTGCTGCCGGGATCGAAGTCGGTGTGGACGACGGTGAGCTTCACCGTCCCGCCGACCGGCTCGAGATCGAACACGACCCTCGAGCGGCGTTCGGCGCGCACGGTGGCCAGGAACTCGTCCGCGAACCCGAACGCGGCGGCGAACTCGGGGGTGAACGTGTGCCAGGTGTAGGACAGCCGCCGTGGTGGATCGGCCTCGAGGACGACCTGCTCGGGGTCGGCGATCGTCACCTCGCCCTGACGCCAGACGACCGGTGAGCCGGCCTGCCAGTCCGACTCCAGAGCCGCCCCCCAGTAGCGCAGCGTGAAGGCGGGATCGGTCAGCGCCTGCCACAGGCGCTGCGGGGTGGTGTGGATGTAGGTGATGTAGACGAACTCGGTGCTGCCCATCGGCTCGGACTCCCGGTGTTGAGGTGGTGCGGCTACTCCCGGCCGCGCCACGCGTGGTCACCAGACCCGCCGCGAGCACCGCCAGGTGCCGGCTCGCCGACTGGCGGGTCATGTCCAGCCGGGTGGCATGGTGTGGCAGGTGTTCGGTGGCCTCGTTCTGGAGAGGAACTGATCCGTGCGATCACTCCTCGGCCTGGGCGGCCGTCTCGTGGCGGCGGCGGGGCTGCTCGTCCTCATCCTCGCCGGCACCGGTGCGCTCCTCGTCCACGGGCCCGGCCAGGTGCGTGGCTGGGACACCGACGCCGAGCGCTGGTTCGCCGACCACCGCACCGGCGGCCTGGTCCGCCTCACCGCGGACGCGACCTACCTCGCCGACACCTGGACGGTCATCGCCGCGACGGCGGTGCTGGCGGCGGCCGTCGGATGGTGGACGCGGCGCTGGTGGCTGCCGGCGGGGATCATCCTGCTCACCGCGGGGGAGACGGCCGTCTACGAGGCGTCCAACGCCCTCGTGGACCAGCCGCGCCCCGCGGTGCCCCGGTTCGACCCGGGGAACCCGCTGGCCAGCTTCCCGTCCGGGCACACCGCCGCCGCGGTGTGCCTGTACGGCGGCCTGGCTCTCGTGCTGCGCCGGCTCGCCGCGGACGGCCGGCTCGGGCGGCGACCGGCCGGCTCCGGTGCCGGCCAGGGCGGAGGCGTGGGCGGGGGGCAGCCGGCCCTCGGCGCGGCGGTGGATCGGGCCCTCCGCGGCCGGCTGCGCGCCGAGTGCCTGATCCGGCGCGCACAGCGCAGCCGTCTCGCTGACCGGTGCGTGCTGTCAACGGAGGATGTTGACGGCGCGGGCAAGGACGAGGGCGACGACGATGATCGAGATTGTCGACTGGGCCATCATCATGAGCTTGGTCCAGCGGGTCAACGGCATCGTGTCCGTCGGGCTGAAGGCGGTGCTGTTCGTGAACGCGACGAACAGGTAGTCGACGAACGTCGGCTCCCAGCGGGGATCGGCGTTCGCCGGATCGCTCATTTGGGGGAACAGCAGGTCGGGGTACTGCCGTTCGCTCTGCGCCCGGGCGAACGGCCCGCCGCGGTCGAACTCCCAGTACCAGAGGGCGAAGGCGATGATGTTCGTCAGATAGATCGCCGCGCCGGTGCTTAGCAGGGCCGCCGGGTCCTCACCGGCCGTGCCGCGGACCAGGCGGTAGGCGAGCAGGGCCGCGCTCACCCCGTTCGCGGTGGTGACCGAGGCGGCCAGCAACAGGCTCGCCGCCCGCTCCACCGGGTGCTTGCGGGTCAGCCGTACCGGGTTGACCGCGGTCAGCCCCGCCAGCAGCGCGATCTCCAGGCCGGGCAGCAGCCAACGCGGGGTGAGCGTCAGCCGGGACGGCAGCGCCCACTGCAACGCGATCGCCACCACCGTGGCGAGCAGCACCGGCAGCCGCCGCTCGCCGTCGGTAGGCCGCAGCCACGCCGGGACGAGATGCTCCGGCAGCCCGCGGACCTCGTCGACGGCCAGCCCGGTGGCCCGGGCGAACTGCCGCAGATGGATCGGCGAGAGCCGGTCCCACGCGCTGGTGCGCGGGTGCGCCGGCTCCTCGGGACCGTCCGGGCCGCCCGCCCCGGTCAACCGGACTCGCCTGCCGTCGTTGCCGCGGCGAGGGCCAGCTCGACGGCGGCCTCGGCGTGCAGCCGGGTCGTCGGGAAGAGCGGCACCGGACTGTCCTGCCGGCGGACCAGCAGTTCGATCTCGGTGCAGCCGAGAACGACGCCCTCGGCACCCGCGGCTGCCAGCCGCTCGATGACCGCCACGTACTGCCGGCGCGACTCCTCCCGCACGACGCCACCCGCGGTGGTCACCGCGGCCGCCGTGGCGTCCGCGAGGTGCCGCAGCGGGAGAACAGCACACACCGTGCCGAGTGCAGATCGCCGAGCCGCGCCCGGACCAGCTCGTTGGCGAGCCGGTAGTACTCGGCGCTGCTCCCAGCTCATCCCGCCCAGCATCCCGATCGTCAACATCGCGCCGTCGGGTCTCCCTCCCCGGTCGCGGGCGTCCCGGCGGGGCCGGGGAGGGAGCCGAAGGCGTGCAGGAAGGTGTCGACCGCGGCGCGGGCGACGGCGTGCTGCTCGGCGGCGGAGATGACCCGGGTGCCATACCGGCAGCGGGCCTCCAGCGAGCCGGTGAGTAGGGCGGCGAGCTGCTCGGCCGCGGCGGCCGGGTCGCCCGTGCGCAGGTGGCCGGCCAGGGAGAGGCGGGCCAGGCGGTCGGCGAGCGCCTCGGTGACCGGGTCCGATGCCCGGCCGGTGATGATGTCGAGCAGGTCGGGGAACTGGCTGATCTCCGCGTAGAGCAGGCGCCGCAGCGCCCAGCCGCGCTCGTCGCAGTAGCACGCGACGAGCTGGCTGCCGACGTCCTCGAGCGCCGCGCGCAGGTCGCCGTCGTGGTCGCGTAGCCGGTCGACGGCCGCGAGGTTCTTCGCCATCGCGCGGTCCGCCTCGGCGGCGATCGCCGCGCGAAGCAGCGTCTGCTTGTCCCCGAAGTGGTTGTAGATCGTGTGCTTGGCGACGCGCGCCTCGGCCGCGATCGCGTCCAGCGTGGCCTGCGCGTACCCCTCGCGGGCGAAGACCACGAACGCGGTGGCGAGGATCGCCTCGCGCTTGTCGATCCGACCGCGCGCACCCGGCCGGGCGAACGAACCGATGGTGGCCGGCGAACCGGCGGTGGCCGGCGAACCGGCGGTGGCCGGCGAACCGGTGGTGGGCGAACCGGGGGTGGCGGCGGCCGATCCGGCGGCCGCGGCGGGCGTCCTCCCACTCATCGCCACACCGTATCCCATCGCCATCCATCCTCTGCACCGATCAGTGCAGTAGAACCACCCGGCTGGTTCCAGAGAACGAGGCCGCCTGCTACAGTGCACTCGCTGGTGCAGGCTGAGGGACTCGTGAGGTGAGAGATGGCGCAGGTGCTGGACGAGGACCGGTTCGATCCCGCGCTGCGGCGGCTGATCGCTGTCGTGCTGCTCGGCGGGATCATGGGAATCCTCGACGGATCGATGGTGGCCGTCGGGGTCGACACCCTGGCCGCGCGCTTCGACGCCGCGCTCAGCACGATCGGCTGGGTCTCCACCGGCTACCTGCTGGCGCTCACCGTCGCCATCCCCGTCACCACCTGGGCCGTCGACCGGTTCGGCGCCCGCCGGCTGTGGCTGGGCGGCCTCGTCGCCTTCCTGGCCGCCTCGCTCGCCTCGGGGCTGGCCTGGAACGTGAGCAGCCTGATCGTCTTCCGGGTCCTGCAGGGGCTCGCCGCCGGCATCCTCGACCCGCTCGTGCTCACGCTGCTGGCCCGCGCCGCCGGCCCCCACCGGGCCGGCCGGGTGATGGGGCTGATGGGCATGGTCCTCTCGGCCGGCCCGGTTGTCGGCCTCATCGTCGGCGGGGCCGTCCTGGCGCACTTCTCCTGGCGGTGGATGTTCCTGATCAACCTGCCGATCGGGGTCGCCGCGCTGATCGGCGCGCTGCGGGTCATCCCCCGCGACGCGCCGACGGGCGGCGTGTCGACGGGCGAGGTGCCGCGCATCCGGCTTGACGTGCTCGGGGTGGCGCTGGTGGGCCCGGGCTTCGCCGCGGCGGTGCTGGCGCTGTCCCAGGCCGCGGACCGCACGACCTTCGCCGCCTGGCAGGTGCTGCTCCCGCTGATCGCCGCCGTCGCCCTGCTCGCCGGCTACGCCGGGCACGCCCTGCGCCCGGCCGGCGCGCGGCGCACGCCGCCGCCGATCGACCTCCGGCTGTTCACCAGCGGCGGCTTCTCCGCCAGCGTGACGATCATGATGCTGGTCGGGCTGGCGATGTTCGCGAACCTGTTCGTGCTGCCGCTGTACTACCAGCAGCAGCACGGGCACGGCCCACTCGCCTCCGGGCTGCTCGTCGCGCCGTTCGCGGTCGCCGCCATCATCGCCATGCCGCAGTCCGGTCGGCTGTCCGACCGGCTCGGCGCCCGCCGGCTGGTCCGCGCCGGGGCGCTCGTCGCCGCCGTCGGCGAGTTCGCGTTCACCCGGGTGGGCGCGCACACCGCGGAGGTCTGGCCGGCGCTCGCCGCGTTCGTCGTCGGGTTGGGGCTGAGCTTCGTCGGCGCCCCGACGATGGGCTCGCTGTATCGCACGCTGCCGCCGGCCTCGGTGCCGCAGGGCAGCTCGGTGCTCTACATCCTCAACCAGCTCGGTGCCGCGATCGGCATCGCCGTGGTGACCCTCATCCTGGCCACGGTGGGCGACGGCGGCGGCGGCGTCGACGGGTTCCACGGGGTCTACTGGTTCGCGCTGGGCACCCTCGTGATCATTCTGGCCGCCAGCCTGCTCCTGCCCGGCCGCCCAGAGCCGTCGGCGCAGCCGGCCGCCCAGCCGGAGCGGACGGCGGAAGTCCCCGTCTCGTGACCGGAGCCGGCTCGGATGCCGATCCGACGTCCGAAACTCCGGCCGGTGGGCGGGCGGGCCGGCGGGTTGTCCGGCCCGGTGCGGGCACGCCGAGGTCATGACACGTGACCAGCACCATCACGTCCGCTCGGGCCCGGCACCGGCCGCCGCCACGGGGCCCGCCCACGCACCCCTGGGACCGGCACATGCCCGCGCGGGACCGGCCCACGCCCGCGCCGGTGCGCGATCCCGCGCCGCCGGCTCGCCCGTCGACCCCGATCCGGCTCGCACTCCCGGGCTCGAACCGGGCGGTGGCGTGCCGCCGGGGGAGACGCCGCCGGGCGAGGACTCCACCGGCGGCGCGGTCGGCGGCGACCAGCCCAACGCCGAGCCCACGATGCCCAATCGTACCCCGATGATCATCGCGATGACTGCGGTCGGGATGGTCGTCCTGCTCGTCGCGGCATTCTTCCTCTCCGGGGCGGTCGTGCACGTCCACTGATCGTCGGTCGGGCTCCGGCACGCCGTCGCGCAGGTTTCCTCCGGCGAGTACCGTGCAGACTCCTGTTGCCGGAATCCCGACTTCCTGCGCGGGCCGGAACCGGTCCGAAAAGCGCAGGACAGGGCGGGCCGCCGAAAATCCGGAAATAGCCGGTGACGGAGGAATGGTGAGAGGAGTGGGTGATGGCCACGACAGTAGCCGAGATCATGACTCGTGATCCCGCCACGGTGCGGGCGGATGACACCGTGGACAAGGCCGCGCGGCTCATGCGCGAGGTCGACGCGGGCGTGATCGTGGTGACGGAGAACGGCGGCGGTGCCGCCGCGGTGCTGACCGACCGGGACATCACGGTGCGGGTGGTGGCGGAGGACCGCGACCCTCACACCACCCCGGTACGCGACGTCGCCAGTGGCGACATCGAGACGGTGACCTCGGACACCCTGATCGACGACGCGGCCGAACTGATGCGGCTGCGCGCCGTGCGGCGGCTTCCGGTGGTGGACGAGGACCGCATCGTCGGTGTCGTCAGCCTGGGCGACCTCGCCCGGGAGGGGGACAACGAGTCCGTACTCGGGCAGGTCAGCTCGATGCCCGCGAACCAGTGACGGCGGCCAACCAGTGACGGCGGCCGGTCGGTGACGCTGGCCGGTCGGTGACATTGGCCGGTCGGTGACATTGGCCGATCAGTGGTGCCGGCCAACCGGGTGACGTCGGCCCACCGGCGATGCCTGCCGGCGGGGTCGGCTGCTGTGCTCGGCGCCGCCGCGGCGTGAACGACGGGGTCGGGCCGGAAGGCGGTAGCCCCGGCTCGACCCCGTCGCGTGCCGCGTTCGGTGACGGGTGCCGGTCAGGACTTCCCGGACAGTTCCTTCGAGATCGCGTTCGGGCCGTTGTACTGCCGGTCCGGGATCTTCTCCAGAGTCCGGATGAAGGATTCGTCCGCGCCGTTCTCCTTCGCCTTCTTCACGATTGCCGAACGATCGGCCGGGTAGTCGACGCCCTTGAGGAGCTTCTGCGCTTCGATTGCTGTGGTCATGCAGGCATGATGACCCGCCGCCCGGTCGCCGAAACCTCCCCCGCGTAATGCCAGGGAATGTGACCTCGACGTTTCGGAATTCGCTGACGGTACGTGGCGGAGTCAGATGTAGAAGGTCTCGTTCACCACCTCGTCAGGAAGGTGGGCAAGAGCCCGCAGCAAATTTGTGAGGCCTTTCGCTTCTGGCAGGAACTTCTCGGTGTCCACGTTGATGCACAGCAGTGCGATCAGGCCGAATACTCGGTGGTAAATCGGAATGGTCGTGCTTCTTAGCCTGCGGCCGTCCGGCAGACGCACCTGGTAGATGGCTGCCTCGGCGCCCGGCGGGTTCACGATCCGGTCCAGTGTCACGTTGCTTACCGGTGAACCCACCTGTCGTCCGGTGAATCTGTTCTGGATGGCGCAGACCGAACGAAGGGGATCCCGGGTGTCGTGCAGGACGAACTCGATCGGTAGGTGGGCGAACATCGCACCGGCGAGGTTGGTCAGGTTGATCAGCGGTTCGATGAGGTTTCGCTGCTGGGCCTGGGGCCCGTCCATGTGCATCAGTTCCGGGTGAAACTCCTCCTTGACCCGCTGCACCAGTGCGTAGGTGTCCGGAGAGATTTCCACGTCCGGCTGGTTCTGCGCCACCAGGTAGATGAGTTCCACGGCGGCGCGGACGTTCCGGTCGGCGATGACCCGCCGGCAGGCCCGCCGCAGGTATTCGAGATCAAGCCCGACGGGGTATCCGTCCCGCAACCGCACCGGATACTCCGCCATTCTGGCCAGCGGCGTGCCCCGCAACAGGGCTTCGGGGCCGCGCGGCCACCTGGCCGTCTCCCCGGGCAGTCCCGGGTCGGTGCCTGTCGAGCCGGGGAACGGCGGCTTCGTCGTGGGCTTCGCCCGACCCGTCCGCGCGTCCGAGACCCGTCGAAGCAGGAGATTGCTGGCCTCCGTCTCGTCCGCCACGTCGAACAGATCGAAGGCCTTGATGTCGCCGAGCAGCCCGGGCAGGCGGCAGTCCTCGCCCTGACCGGCAGCAGCTTGCGGGCGAACCCGTGGGGATCGCGCTGGTAGGCGAGCTCCCACTCGCGTTGCCCGTAGGCCGACGTGAGGTAGGTCTCCGACACCAGTGCAATCGTGCGTTCCGACTCGGTCATGGCACGTTGCAGGAAGGCCGTCCACCTCGTTCCGGGGGTGAAATCCCATTCTTGCAACAGCACCCGGTAGTCCGCATCCTCGAGCTGCCAGGCGACCCACTCCGCCCAGGCGCGGTCGCTGGTGTGGTAGGAGACGAAGAAGTCGTGCTCGGCACGCCTCCCGGCGCCCTCCGGCTCCGGAACAGCCGCCCCCCGCGGGTTCGTGTCGTCCATGATTGTCAGCATGCCACCCGGCGCCCGGGTCGGATTCGACGCCCCCGGCCCGGGACGCTGGCCAATGTGGGCGATGCCGCAGGGGTTCGGCCCGGGTGAACCGAATCCGCCGTGGGAAAGCCGCCGACCGGCAATCAATTGCCCGGCCCGCGCCGCCGGCCGGACAGCTCAGCCCCACCGGTGGCGTCAGACGTCCATGCGACCAGCTCGTCAACGGCGGTCAGGACGTCCGCCGAGGTGAGGGCCAGCAGGCCGGCTCCGGGCATCGGGGCGAACGGGTCGTCGCGCCAGCCGGCCCAGAGGGCACGATGCCGGGGCCGGTCCGGCGGCGGTCCCCAGACCGCCGGCGGCACCGGACCGAACACGAGGACGGAGGCGGTCCCGTAGGCGGTGGCGAGGTGCCCGACACCGGTGTCGGCGGCGACCACGAGCCGGGCCCCGGCGACGAGTGCGCACAGGTCGAGCAGGTCGGTGGCTCCGGCGAGCACGGCCGCGGGCCCGAGTCCGGCGCCGTGCGCCACCCGCCGGGCGAGTGCCGACTCCGCCGCCCCGCCTGTCACGACGACCTGGTGCCCCCGGTCGGCGAGGCCACGGGCCACCCGTGCCCACCGCTCGGCCGGCCAGCGTCGAGCCGACGCCGCCCCTCCCGGATGTACCAGGGTGATGCCGCGGTCCGCTGCGCCGCGGTCCACTGGGGAGTGGTCCGCTGCGGAGTGGTCCGGCGCCCGACCGGGCAGGTGCGCCGGGGCGCCGGGGCCGTCGGGATCGCGGTGGAATCCGCCGTGCCTGTCGGGCCGGGCGAGCGCCAGGTCGTCCGGGTCGCAGGGCACGCCGTACGCCGCGAGCAGCCGGCACCACCGAACCGACTCCCGTTCGTCCGGCTCCCGGTCCGCGCGGTCTGCGTCGGTCCTGTCGGTCCTGTCGGTCCTGTCGGTCCTGTCGGCGCCGTCGCCGGGATCCCACCGCGGGCCCCTCGGCAGGTCGAACGCCCACAGCGCGTCCGGCCGGAGGGCTCGCAGCGTGGCGGTGGACCGCGGGCCCCGGCCGTGCAGGTTCACGGCCAGCCGCGGCTGCGCGGTCCGCACCGGTCCGAGCGGCGCGGTGTCGACCACGGCGTCGACGGCCCCGGACAGCAGCGCCACCGGCTCCAGCCAGCGGGGCGCGGCGAGCACGAGGTCCACGTCCGGCATCGCCCGGCGCAGGCCGCGCATCGCGGGCAGGCCGGTGAGCAGGTCGCCCAGGCCGAGGGCCCGCAGCACCACGACCCGCTCGCGCCGGGCGGGACCGGCGCTCACGGGTACGACGTCTCCCAGGACGACGTCACCACCAGCTCCCTGATCTCGCAGCCGGGCGGCTGGGCCAGGGCGAACAGCACCGTGCGCGCGACGTCCTCGGGCCGGTTGAGCTTCGCGTCGGGACCCGGTTTGTACTGCTCCTCGCGGTCATCGAAGAAGGCGGTGGTCATCCCGCCGGGCACGAGCAGCGTCACGCCGAGCCGGCCCTTGAACTCCTCGGCCAGCGCCCGGGTGAACCCGACGACGCCGAACTTCGACGCGCAGTACGCCGACGCGTCGCCGGCGACCCGAAGCCCCAGGGTGGATGCGCAGGTCACGATCCGTCCGGCCGAGGGCTCCAGGTACGGCAGCGCCCCGCGGATGACCGCCGCCGTGCCGAACAGGTTCACGCCGACGATGCGTTCCCAGCCGGCACCGTCCAATGCCCCGAACGGCGCCGGCCGGTCGGTTCCCGCGGCGGTGAACACGCCGTCGAGTCGGCCGCCGGTCCGCTCGACGAGCCGGCGGGTGGCGAGCTCGGTGCCGCGGCCGTCGGCGAGGTCGACGATCGCGTGCTCGGCGGACGGGACCGGCATCCGGTCGAGGACGAGGGGCGTCCCCCCGGCGTCGCGCACGGCCGCGACGACCGCGGCCCCCAGCCCCGAGGCCCCGCCGGAGACGAGGACCGTCCCGATCTCGCCCGAGCGGCCGGCCGGGTATGCCGGCGCCGGGTTCGTCCTGGTCGCGTCGAGGGTCACGTCAGGTGCCGCCACGGCGCACCGCCTCTCTGATCATCGATGTGGTGGAGCGGCCGGCGAGGTAGGGCAGGATGACCGCCTGCCCCCGCCACGACTCGACCACCGCCGCCTCCGGCAGGTCGCCGGCCGCGTAGTCGCCGCCCTTCGCGAACACGTCCGGGCGCAACTGCGCCAGGACCGGCGCGGGCGTGTCGTCGTCGAACACGACGACCGCGTCGACGCTGCCCAGAGCCAGCAGCACGGCCGCCCGATCGGCCTGGCTCACCAGCGGCCGGTCGGGGCCTTTCAGACGGCGGACGGACAGGTCGCTGTTCAGGCAGACGACGAGGCAGTCGCCGAGGCGGCGGGCGGCGGCCAGGACGCTGACGTGCCCGGCGTGCAGCAGGTCGAAGCAGCCTCCGGTGCTGACGACCACCCCGCCGCGGGCGCGGGTGCACCGCACCAACTCCAGGGCCGCCGCCATCCCGATGCCGTCGCCGCGCCCGTTCCCGCCGCCGGTCGGCCCCGGACCGTCCCCGCGGCGCCCGTGGCCGCCGGGTCCGCCGCTCCCGCCGCCGCGCTGGCCAATGCCGCGCTGGCCGGACCCGCACTCGCCGTTCCCGTCGCACTCGCCGTTCCTGTCGTGCTCGCCGTTCCTGTCGTGCTCGCCGCTCGAGTCGTCACCGAGCTGGCCGGGCACGGGAGGAATGGCCGACACGCCGCCGGCGGCGAGGAAGGCACCGGCCGCCCTGGTCGCCGCGACGACCGCCTCCGACGGCAGCGCCCCCGCGCCCAGCAGGGCCGCGGCGCTCGCCGCGAAGCGGTCGCCCGCGCCGCACGGGTCGGCGTCGACGGGCTCGGCGGGCGCGACGAGGGGGGGACCGGCCTCGGGACCGACCAGCACCGCGCCGCGTTCGCCCAGCGTGATCGCCGCGGCGCCGGCGCCCCACCGGGTCACCAGCCGGCGTCCGCGGTCGGTGGCCTCGGCGACGGGATCGCGCCGCACCGGGGTACCGGCGGTGAACCCGCGGGCCTCGGCGAGGTTCGGGGTGACCAGCGTGGCGCCGTGGCACGGCTCGCCGCCGCGCGGATGCGGATCCCAGACGAGCGGCACCCCACCCGGGCGGCCCGCGAGGGCTGCGGTCACCGAACGTTCACGCATCAGCCCGCGGCCGTAGTCGCTGACGAGGATGCCCCGGGCGGCGGCCAGGGCCCGCCGGCCCACCTCGGGCAGGCCGCCACGGACCGGAGAGCCGCCGCTGCCGCCGCGGTCGAGTCGCAGCAGGGTGTTCGCGCCCGCGCGCAGCCGGATCTTCTGCGGGGTCATGCCGGTCAGGCCGAGGTCGACGACGGTGATCCCGGCGTCGGCGAGCAGCGCGGCGAGCCGCCGGCCGGCCTCGTCGCCGGCCAGCGCGGTGATGAGGACGACGTCGGCACCGTCGCCCGCGGCCAGGAGTGCGGCCAGTCCCGCCCCGCCCGGCCGGGCGGTGTCGGCCATCTCGTCGAGGACGGGGACCGGCGCGTCGGGAGCCAGTCGCTCCACCCGGCCGGCGACGTCCCGATCCAGCAACGCGTCGCCGACGATCACCAGCGGTCCCGACCGTGGCCGACCCGGCGTTCGTGTCGGCCTTACCCGGACGGATCGATCCGATCCGGTCCCGGTCCCGGTCCCGGTCGAATCGGCCGTCGACGGATCGGCCGTCGACGGATCGCCTCTCGAGGAACGGACGGGGGCGACACCGAGCGCCGCGTCGCAGGCCGCGCAGAGCAGGTGCACGGCGACCAGGTGGGTCTCCTGCACGGTGGCCGTCGACGCCGTCCCCGCTGTGGCGGTCGAGGCCCCCCCGACGACGTCGTCGCAGGCGGCCGCGAGCGGGCTGTCCGCCGCGCCGACCAGCCCCCACGTCGCCATGCCCACCTCCCGGGCGGCCCGGGCGGCGTGCAGCAGGTTGGCACTGCGGCCGGAGGTGGACAGCAGGATCAGCACGTCTCCCGGCCGGCCGTGGGCGCGGACCTGGCGGGCGAACACGTCGTCGTAGCCGAAGTCGTTGCCGATCGCGGTGAGGGCGGAGGTGTCGGCGTGCAGGGCGATCGCGGACATCGGCGGGCGGTCGTCACGGAAGCGGCCGACGAGCTCGGCGGTCAGGTGCTGGGCCTCGGCGGCCGAACCGCCGTTGCCCGCGGCGAGCAGCCGTCCGCCGGCGGCCAGGACGGCGGCCAGGCGTCCACCCCAGGCGGTGAGCCGGTCGACGTCGACGTCGTCCAGTGCCCGGCGCAGCGCGGCGAGATGCTCGTGCCCCGACGGCAGCGGCCGACGGTCGGACCCGATGGGCCCGCCCGGTGCCGCAGCGGCGGTCGCGGCCGGCCACGCCTCGCGGCGCGCGACCACCGTCACACCCCCGCGGGCAGGTCGGGGACGCCCAGGCGCGCCGGGCCGTGGGCGGCCAGCCGCTCGTAACCGGCGAGGGTGAGCGCGGCCACCCGGTCCCAGGAGAACAGGGAACGGGCCCGCCGGGCGCCCTGCGCGCCGAGTTCGAGCCGCCACCCCGGATCGTCGATCAGCTCGGCGAGGGCCTCGGCGATGCGTTCCGGGGAACGCGGCGGGACGTGCAACCCGGTCATGCCGTCCACGACCGTGTCGACGAGGCCGCCGACGGCGGAGGCGACGACGGGCACCCCGCAGGCCATGGCCTCCAACGGGACGATGCCGAACGGCTCGTACCAGGGCACGCAGGTGACGATGTCCGCCCCCCGGTACAGCCTCGGCAGCTCGCCGTGGTCGACCCGGCCGAGGAACCGCACCCGGTCGGCGACGCCCAGCTCGACCGCGAGCCGGCGTAGCCGGCCCACCTCCGCGTCGTGGTCGATGCCCGCCGGGGCCGGCCCACCGGCGACGACGAGCTCGGCCCGCGGCAGGAGCGGCAGGCTGCTGATCACGTTGCCGACGCCCTTGCGTTCCACCAGCCGGCCGACGGACAGCAGCCGCACGCGACCGGCCGGCCGTGGCGTGGCGGGCCCGCGGGTGCTGAACAGGGACAGGTCGACCCCGCATGGCACGACGCTGATCCGCCGCCGCGGCGCACCCATCCGGATGAGCTCGAAGACCTCGTCGGTGCAGGTGGCGACGAGCTGGTCGACGTCGGCGACGAGCCGGCGTTCCAGCGGGATGCGCGCCGGCGGCGAGGTGTCCTTGCGTCCCTGATGGCGGCGCTTGACCACCCCGAGGGCGTGCATGGTGAGCACGACGGGGACGCCGAGCGGGCGGGCGGCGCGCAGTGCGGCGAGCCCCGACATCCAGAAGTGCGCGTGGACGATGTCCGGACGCCGGCACTGCCACTGCCGGTGCAACTCGGCGGCGAAGCCGTCCATGTAGGGCAGCAGCTCGTCCTTGGGCACGTAGCACGCCGGTCCCGCGGGGACGTGGTCGATCCGTACGCCGGCGCCGTGGCGCACGTACCGGGGCAGCTCGGGATCGTCCCGCCGCGTGTGCACGGTGACCTCGACGCCGCGGCTGGCCAGCGCGGTCGCGAGGGCGGCCACGTGCACGTTCTGCCCGCCCGCGTCGACCCCGCCGAGGGCGGCGAGCGGGCTGGCGTGCTCGGAGACCATCGAGACGTTCATCGGAATGCCTCCAGGGCGTCCGGGCTGGTCGGGCCGACGGCCACGGCCGGTCCGGCCGGCGGGGCGGCGGTGGCAGTTGCGAACGAGGGTGCGGTGGCGAACGAGGATGCGGCGGCGGGCGCGAGGAGGGCTTCGACGGCGGCGACGACCTCGCCCGGCTCGACCCGGCTCAGGCAGGGGTGGCCGGGCACCGGACAGTCCCGGGCACGGCAGCCGGCGCAGCCGATGCCCTGCTCGCCGAGCAGCACCCGGTGCGGGGTGTGGGGCGCCCAGCGCTCCGCCGGCACGGTGGGGGCGAACAGGGACACGACCGGTGTGGCCACGGCCGCCGCGAGATGCGCCGGCCCGGTGTTGCCGACGACGACCGCCCCGGCCCCTGCCAGCACGCCGGCCAGGGCCGGGAGGTCGGTGCGCCCGCCGAGGTCCCGTACCCCCGCCAGCGCGCCGGCGACGGCGGCGGTCAGCGGCGTCTCCCGGGGTCCGCCGGTCACGACGACCCGGTGGCCGCGTCCGGCCAGGTGACGGGCGACGGCGGCGAAGCCGGCCGCGTGCCAGCGCCGCGCGGCGACGGAGGCCCCCGGATGCAGCACGACGTAGGGCCGAGCGTCCGCCGGGACCGCGCCGATCGGCGGAGTCGCGCCGACCAGCGGCGTCGGGTCGGGCAGCGGCCGGCGCAGCGCCAGCATGCCGTCGTCGCCGGCGGGCAGCGGGTAACCCAGCGCCGCCGCCGTCGACAGCGCGCGCGTCACCTCGTGCAGACCGCGCTCGGGCAGCCGGTGACGGACGTCGAGCAGCGTGCCGGGATAGTCCTCGCTGGCCGCGGCGATGCGCCGAACACCGGCCAGGCGCAGCAGCAGCGCGATCGGCAGCGGGCTCTGGTGGAACGAGGTGAGGATCAGCGCCTCGTCGTGGCGGCCGGCGGCGAGCCGGTCGACGAGACCGTCGACGTCGTCGCGGCGCACCGGCGGCGGCGTCGCGTCGATCCACGGGCAGCGCCAGACGATCGTCTCGTCGACGCCGGGCAGCAGGCCGGCGGCCGACCGTCCGCGGGGGCCGACGAGCAGCGTGACGTGTGCCGCCCGCGCGGCCACCGCGCGGATCGCCGGCCCGGACAGCAGGACGTCGCCGTCACTGTCGAGGCGGACGACGAGGACCCGCGTGCTCACGGCCGCCCCACCCGCGCCACGCGCCCCACCCGCGTCGCCGGGCCGTCTCCGAGCAGCCGGTCGACGGCGCTGAACAGGTCGGGGGCGACCTCGACGGCCGCGGCGACCTCGACGGCCCGGGTCGCCGGCGTCGGCACGAGCACGCCGCGCATGTAGGCCGCCGCCGCGGCGGCCATGTCCGCGCCGATGTCCCCGACGAACGCGCAGTGCCGGGGGTGCACGCCCAGCCGGTCGGCGGCGGCCAGCAGCAACGCGGGTGCGGGCTTGCGGCAGGGGCAGCCGGCGTCCGGCGCGTGCGGGCAGATGAGGACCGGGCCGAGCCCGCCGAGCAGCTCGTCGAGGCGGCGGTTGACCGCGTCGACCTGGCGGCCGGTCACCAGGCCGCGCCCGATGCCGCTCTGGTTCGACACGACGGCCGTCGGCACGCCGGCCGCACGCAGCCGCCGCAGCGCCGCCGAGGCCGTCGCGACGGGCTCCACCCGTTCGGGATCGCCGTTGTAGGGCACGTCGACGCACAACGTCCCGTCCCGGTCGAACAGCACCGCCCGCACCTGGATGGGCACCTCTCGTGCGCCCGCACGCGGCGAGCCGTCCGAGATGCGCACGGGAACGGTCTGCTCGGTCACGCAGACAGGACTGCCCTGGTGAAGGCCACCAAAACTACTACTCTGCGTAATCGTCCATGGACGACCTGCTGCGGGAACGGTCGGCGCCTCTCCGTGGTCGCCCCGCTGCCCTTGGAGCCAGCAGGCCGGCTGGTCAGGCGGCCGTCGCCTCGGTGGCCGCGGCGACGGCGCCGGCGACCTGCTCGGCGCTCAGGTCGTCCAGGCAGGCCGGGCCGTCCGGAGCCAGCGGGCAGCGGGCCGTCCACCAGCACTCCTGCTCGGTGATCGCGAGGGGGCGGCGGACCGGGCAGTCCGGCAGGCCCTGCAGGTCCGCGCCGAGCGTGCGCGGCGGGCGGCGGGCACCGGTGCTCGCCGCGCTGCCGGCCAACCCGTTGTGCCCGGCCAACCCGTTGTGCCCGGCGGACACGTTGTGCCCGGCCAATCCGTAGCGTTCGGCTGGGCTGGGGCCGAACAACGTCACGGTGGGCGCGCCGACCGCGGCCGCCAGGCGCACCGGACCGGTGTCGCCGCCCACGACGACGCCGCCGCGTTCCGCCACGGCCGCGCACAGCCCGGCGAACTCCCGCAGCGACAGCGCGGGCACCGCCACCGCCCCCGGCACCGCCGTCCCGTGCGGGTGCAGCAGCGGGTGCCCCCGGACGGCGAGCAGGCGGGCGAGCTGGGCCCAGCGCGACGCCGGCCACCGCTTGACCGCCATCCCCGCGTCGGGTACCAGCAGCACCGGCACGCCCCCACCGGCCGTGCCGGTCCCGGCGGAGCCCGTAACGGTCCCACTCGCCCTCGGCGCTGCACCGACAGTGGCCCCATCAGTGTCAGCGGCCCCATCAGTGTCAGCGGCACTGCCAGCGGCACCGGCACTGCCAGCGGTACCCGCACTGCCAGTGGTACCGGCACCGCCAGCGGTCCCACCTGGCCTGGACGCACCCGGCCTGATGCCGCCGAGTGCGTCGAGCCGGTGCCGGCCCTCGGCCAGCTCGGTGGCGTCCAAGGCCACGCGTCCCGGCGGGAAACCATCGGTCCGGCGGGGCTCGCGCCGCCAGCGCGCGAGCCGTCGGGCGTCGTCGGGGAGCCGGAGCCAGCCGTCGGCGGCGAGCAGCCGCACGTACCTGTCGCCGATCGGCTCGTGCGGGCCGGGGCCCCGCCACAGGTCCGTCACCGCGAAGCGGGGCCGGCCGGATTCGATCGCGGCCGGCACGCCGCTGTGGCGGGTCGTCGTCACGGCGAGATCCGGACGGCGCGTCATCGCGTCGCGGACGGCGGCATGCACGGCGTGCGCGTCGTGGTCGGTCAGCGGGAGGATCTCGGCCACTCGCGGGTCGCCGTGCAGCAACTCGACGGCGGGGGTGAAGGTGAGCACCCGAAGCCGCGCGCCGGGATGGCTGTCGGCGAGCAGGTGGATGGCCGGCAAAGCGATGAGCAGGTCACCGATGCCGCCCAGCAGCTCGACGAAGAGGATCTCGCCGATCTCCGGGCCTCTCGCCGGGGTGGTGCTGGCCGGGGTGGTGCTGGCTGGGGTGGCGCCGACTGGGGTGGTGCTGGACGGGACGGCGATCATCGGGACCGCGGGCGGGCGTCGGCCAGCACCTGCCGGTACAGGCGGGTGTGGGTCGCGCCGATCGCAGGCCAGGAGCGGCCGGCGACCAGGCGCTGCCCGCCGGCCGCCACCCGCGCCCGCAGCGCCGGATCCCCCAGCGCGCGATGCAGCGCGGCGGCCAGCGGCGCCGGGTCGCGTACACAGTCGGCGACGAGCACCGTCCGGCCGTCGACGAGCGCCGGATCGGGTGGCTGCGCGGCGGTGACGATCGTCGCCAGCCCGTGGGCGAGGGCGGCGGCCAGTGCCCCGCTCTTCGTGGTGACCCCGGCGGTGAACGGCAGCACGCACACGTCGGCCGCGACCAGGATCTCCGAGACCTCGGCGGCCGGCAGGTGCCCGGTGAAGGTGACCAGGTCGCCGGCGCCGGCGGCGTGGGCGTGCTCGGTGAGCTCGCGGCGGAACGCCGTCGCCTCGGCGGCGGGCAGCGCGAGCGAGGCGAATCCGCCGACGACCGCGAGGCGCAGCCGCGGCCGCCTCGCGTGAACTGCGGCGACCGCGTCGATCAGGTAGCGCACGCCCTTCACCGGATGGACGAAGCCGAAGAACACCGCCACCTCGGCGTCGGGCGGCGCGCCGAGCCGGGCCCGCAGGCGTCCCCGCGCCGCGGGCGCCGAGCTCGAGGCGGGCAGGGCGGTGCGGGGGATGTTCGGGGGGACCGGCACCGTCTGGGCGGTCCGGCCGAAGCGGACGCGCACGGTAGCGGCATGGTCGGGGTTGGTGACGACCAGCGCCCGCGCCCGGGGGACGAGGGTCAGCGTCTCCCGGTCCCACCAGCCACGCCGTTCCGGTGGCCGCCACAGCGCCGCGGGCAGCCGCGACGGCCACGCCCACCAGCCGTATTCATGCAGCGTGGCCACCCAGACGGCTCCCGCTCCGGCCAGGACGGGCAGCAGGCCCGGGGCCGGGGAGAACCCGAACGCCGACGGGGCGAACTGTACGTGGACCACGTCCGGCCGCAGCCGCCGCAGGGCGTGGGCGGCGGCGCGCAGACCCGCCGGCCCCCAGCCCCGTCCGAGGGCGACCACCGGCAATGCGCCGGTGTCGACGTCGAGCCGGCCGGAGGTGACCAGCACGGGTTCGACGTCGCGGCGCAGCGCCGCGGCGAGCCGCACGGTGTAGTCGGCGACGCCGTCCTCGGCGGGGGCGAGGTTGCCGCAGACGAGGGCGACCCGCGGCCGCCATTCGCCGTTCACCGGGCGGTCGCGGCCGACGGGCGACGGGCCGGCCGAAGCCGCCGATCCCGCCGATCCCGCCGATCCCGCCGATCCCGCCGATCCCGCCGATCCCGCCGACCCCGTCGGTGCTGTCGGTGCTGTCGGTGCCGCCGACGGTCCGGCCGGGGCGCCTCGGTGAGCTCTCCCGGGCATGCGGGAGCCCCTACCCGCTCCCGCAGTGCACCACCATCCACCAGCGTCCATCCACCAGCGTCGATTACGCTGAGTAGTAGTTTTGTTGCCGAGGGTCCGGGAATCGGGTGGGGGAACGCTGCCAAGGACAGGGGCGCGACAGGGGGAGGCAGACGTGAGCCGCCATCATCCGGCCGCCGGCCGCGGCGGCCCGCTGGACCTCACCGCCACGCGCCGCATTCTGGCCATCCGCCCGGACAACCTCGGCGACGTCGTGCTGCTCACCCCGGCGCTGCGAGCGCTGCGCGCCGCGGCGCCCACGGCGGGGCTGGACCTGCTGACCTCCCCGGCCGGCGCCGCCGCCGCGCCGCTCATCGACGACGTCGACGAGGCGATCGTCGCCTCGGTGTGCTGGCAGGATGCCGGCGGGCGGGCCGTCGATCCGGGGGCGCAGGCCCGGCTCGTCGCCGCTCTCGCCGCGCGCCGCTACGACGCCGCCGTCGTCTTCACCTCGTTCTCGCAGTCGCCGTGGCCCGCCGCGTTCGTCTGCGCGCTGGCCGGGATCGCGGTGCGGGTCGGGGCGTCGCGGGAGTTCGGCGGCTCACTGCTCACCCACTGGGTGGACGACCTGCCGGGCGACGTCCACCAGGTCGACCGGGCGTTGCTGCTGCTGCGCCACGCCGGTCTGCCCGCCGCCGGCGGCCATCCCCGCCTCACCGTGCCCACGCAGGCGCGAGCCCGGGTGCGCCCGCTGGTCGAGGCCGGCCCGTACGCGGTGCTGCTGCCCGGCGCGAGCTGCCCGTCGCGGCGCTACGATCCCGACCGGTTCGCCCAGGTCGCCGGCCTGCTCGCGGGCGAGGGGCTGCGTGTCCTCGTCGCCGGGACGCGCGCAGAGGCGGCACTGGTCGACCGGGTGCGCGTCGGGGCCGGTCCGGCCGGGCGGGGGCTCGCCGGCGCGCTCGACGTGCCGGGGCTGGTCGCGTTGCTCAGCGGGGCGGCGGTCGCCGTCACCAACAACTCGGCCGGGGCGCACCTCGCCGACGCCGTGCGCGCGCCCGTCGTCACGCTGTTCGCCGGCACCGAACGGGAGGCCGAGTACCGCCCGCGCGCCGGCCGGGCCGTCGTGCTGCGCCGGGCGACGTCATGCTCGCCGTGCCGCGCCTTCACCTGCCCGTTCGAGCAGGAGTGCCTGGACCTGACACCCGCCGAGGTCGCCGCCGCCGCGCTCAGCCTGTGCACCCGCGGACTCGCCGCGTGAGCGCGGCGGCGCGGCGCTCGCCCACCGTGGCGGCTGTTGGGGCGGCGGCCGGGATGGCGGGCAAGGCGGCGGCTGAGGCGCCTGCTGGGATGGCGGGTACGGCGGCGGCCGGGATGGCGGGCAGGGCGGGGGGCGGGGCGGTTGGCGAGGGGGGGCTGCCCGGTCTGCTCGACCGGTTCGCCGACCTCGAGCTGCTCGTCGTCGGCGACGCGATGCTCGACGCCTGGCTGTGGGGGCCGCCGCGGGGGTTGTCCCGGGAGGGCCCGGTGCCGGTCGTGTCGGTGACGGCCCGCACCGACTCCCCGGGCGGGGCGGGCAACGCGGCGCTGGCCGGGTCGGTCGTCGGCGCGCGCGTCCGGCTGGTCGGCATGGTCGGCGACGACGCGGACGGCCGCCGGCTCGGCGACCTGCTCGACGCGGGCGGAGTCGGCACGGCCGGCCTGGTGGCGGAGCCGGGCCGCGCCACACTGGCCAAACGGCGGATCTGCTCGGGCAGCCACCTGCACCTGCGCTGCGACACCGGCGACGAGACCCCGCCCGCGCCCGCCACGGCCGCCGCGCTCGCCGCCGGTGTCGTGGCGTCGGCGCCGGCCGCCTGCGCCGTGCTGGCCTGCGACTACGGCGCGGGGATGTTCACGCCGGAGCTGATCGACGCGGTCGGCGCGGCGGCCCGCGCGGCGGGGCGCCGCCTCGTCGTCGACGCCCATGATCCGGGCCGCTGGGCGGGGGTCCGGCCGGATCTGGTCAAGCCGAACGCCGGCGAGGTCGTGCCGCTGCTGCCGTACGACGCCCGCGACGCGTTCGCCCGCGACCGGGTCGGCACCGTGCGCCGCTGTGCCGGGCCGATCCTCGCGGCCAGCGGTGCCCGGCTCGCCGCGGTCACCCTCGACCGGGACGGCGTCGTCGTGCTCAGCCGGGACGACGAACCGTGGCACCTGCCGGCCGGCACCGACGCCCCCGACGAGCGGACCTCGGGCGCCGGCGACACCTTCATCACCGCGATGGTCCTCGCCCTCGCCGCCGGCGCCGCTGCGCGCGACGCCGCCCGGCTCGCCTCGCTCGCCGCCTGCGCCGCGGTGTCCACGCCGGGCACCGGCACCTGCTCGGCGGCAGATCTGCGGGCCCGCCTGCGTGCCGCCGGCGCCGACCCCGCGAGCGGCGGAGCCGGCCTGACCGGCTCGGTCGGCTCGGTCGGCTCGGTCGGCGGGGTCGCCTCGGTCGGCGGGGTCGGTTTGGGTGGTCACCCCGGTGGGGTCGGCGGGGCGGTCCTGGACGGCGTGGCGCTCGCCGACGCGGTTGCCGCGCACCGCTGCCGGGGCCGGCGGATCGTGTTCACCAACGGCTGCTTCGACGTCGTCCACGCCGGCCACATCGCCTACCTGCACGCCGCCCGGCGACTGGGCGACGTCCTCGTCGTCGCCGTCAACAGCGACGCCGGCGTGCGGCGGCTCAAGGGCCCGGACCGTCCGATCAACCGGCTGGCCGACCGGCTCGCGGTGCTCACCGCCCTCGCCGCCGTCGACCACGTCGCCGTGTTCGACGACGACACCCCGGCGCAGCTCCTGCGTGCGCTGCGGCCCGACGTCTACGTCAAGGGCGGCGACTACACCGAGTCGATGCTCGCCGAGGCGCCGCTGGTCCGGGCGCTCGGCGGCGAGGTGCGCTTCGTCGACTACGTCGCGGACCGGTCGACGTCGGACCTGCTCGGCCGCATCCGGCGCGGGGCGGCCCTGCCGTGACCCGCCCTGCCGTGACCAGCGGTGCCGTGACCAGTGGTGCCATGACCAGCCCTGCCGTGACCAGCGGTGCCGTGCGCGCCGCTTCGGCGTCCGGCCGGCGTCCAGCGGGCGGCCTGGACGTGCTCATCCCGACCTGCGGGCGACCGGCGGCGCTGGCGGTGACCCTGGCCGGGCTCGCCAACCAGACCGCCGGCGGGTTCCGCGTCGTCGTGTCCGACCAGAGCCCCGGCGCGCCCGCCGCCGACGCGCCGGAGGTGCGGGCGATGACCCGCCGGCTGCGTCACGGCGGCCACCGGGTCGACCTGCATCACGGCCACCCGCGGCGGGGCATGGCCGAGCATCGCCAGTTCCTGCTCGACCAGGCCGGCGGCGACCACGTCCTGTTCCTCGACGACGACGTCTTCCTCGACGCGTCCACCGTCGCCCGGATGCTGGCGGCGATCGGGGAGCTTCGCTGCGGGTTCGTCGGCTGCGCGCCGCAGGGCCTGAGCTACCTCGACGACGTCCGCCCGCACGAGTGGACCGCCTTCGAGGCGGTGCACGGGCCGGTACGCCCCGAACGGGTCCGCAAGGACGGGCCGGCGTGGGAGCGGTGGCGGCTGCACAACGCGGCGAACCCGGCCCACCTCGCCGAGCGGGTGACGCTGCCGGCGCGCGGCTGGCTGGCCTACCGGGTGAGCTGGATCGCCGGCTGCGTGCTCTACGACCGGGCGGTGCTCGTCGACTGCGGCGGTTTCCAGTTCTGGCGGCGGCTGCCCGCCAGCCACCGGGGCGAGGAGATCGTCGCCCAGCTCCGGGTGATGGAACGGGCCGGCGGCGTGGGCCTGCTGCCCTCCGGCGCCCAGCACCTGGAAATGCCCACGAGCGTCGTCGAACGCGACGCCGACGCCTACGCCGAGATCGTCGAGACCGACGACCGCGACCGCGGGGGGACGGGGACCGGATGAGAATCCTGCTCTGGCACGTGCACGGTTCGTGGACGACGTCGTTCGTCCAGGGCGGGCACTCCTACGTCGTCCCGGTGCTGCCCGGCCGCGGGCCGGACGGCCTCGGCCTCGCCCGCACCTACCCGTGGCCGGGCACCGTCGCCGAACTCGGACCGGACGAGCTGCGCGACGCCGGCGTCGACGTCGTCGTCCTGCAGCGCCCGCACGAACTGGAGCTCACCGAGCGCTGGCTGGGCCGGCGGCCGGGCCGCGACCTCCCGGCGGTGTACGTCGAGCACAACACCCCGAGGGGGGACGTGCCGCTGACCCGCCATCCCGTCGCCGACCGGCCGGAGCTGCTGCTCGTCCACGTCACCCACTTCAACCGGCTGTTCTGGGACGCCGGAACCACCCCGACCCGGGTCGTCGCGCACGGCATCGTCGACACCGGCCACCGCTACACCGGCGAGCTGGCCCGCATCGCGGTGGCGGTGAACGAGCCGGTGCGCCGCGGCCGGGTGACCGGCACCGACCTGCTGGCCGGGTTCACCCGTGCCGCCCCGGTCGACGCGTTCGGGATCGGCGTGGCCGCGCTGCCCGCGCACACCGGCCTGCCGCCGGAGCGCCTCGCGGTGTTCGACGACGTCGCCCAGGCCGATCTGCACGAGGCCCTCGCCCGCCGGCGGGTCTACGTCCACCTGCCGCGCTGGACCTCGCTCGGGCTGTCGCTGCTGGAGGCGATGCATCTCGGTATGCCGGTCGTCGCGTTGGCGGCCACGGAGGCGACCGAGGCGGTGCCGGCCGAGGCGGGCGTGCTGTCCACCGATCCGGCGGTGCTCGTCGACGCCGCCCGCCGGTTCGTCGCCGACCCGGAGCTGGCCCACGCCTGCGGCAAGCGGGCCCGCCAGGCGGCCCTGGCCCGCCACGGCCTCGGGCGTTTCCTGGCCGACTGGGACGACGTCCTCGGGCAGGTGGCCCGATGACCGATGCGGCTTCGGTTTATCCATGGATTCGCCCGGATATTCGGGATCTTCCTCGACCGCTTCGTCCTTCCGTCCGGTCCGGACGGAAGGACGCGCGCGCCACCGGCTGTCGGCCGACCTGACCGGCCGGGGCATCCCGGTCGAGGTGACCGAGACCGTCCTGCTGCTCGCCAGCGAGCTGGTCACCAACGCCGTGCTCTACGGCCACGGCGAACCGGTGCTGGAGATCCGGACCACCGATGACCTGGTCTGGGTGGGCGTCCGGGACCCGAACCGCCATCCGCCGCGGGTGCGCCACGTCGGCCCCGAGTCGCCTGGCGGCCGCGGCCTGCACCTCGTCGAGGCGCTGGCCGAGGACTGGGGCGCCGCCGCCGTCCCCGGCGACGGCAAGACCGTGTGGTTCCTCCTGCGACGCTGACCTCGGCCGCTACGCCGCCGCCGTCGGCGCCTGCGGGGAGGTCGGTGCCGGCGGGGAGGTCGGTGCCGGCGTCGGGGTTGGCCGCGGGATCGTCAGGCAGGCGAGCGCGGCGAGGACGACCGCCGTGACGGTGATGATCCAGCCCAGGTCGTAGGCGTCCGTGAGCGAGCCGAGGTCGTCGGGCGCCGCGCCGCCGAGCGCCGCGACGAGCAGGGCGGTCCCGATGACGGTGCCGATCTGGCGGGCCATGGTCACCACCGCGGAGCCGGTGGAGAAGCTCGCCGGGGGCAGCGCGGTGACGGCCGCGCTGATCAGCGTCGGCAGGATCAGCCCGACGCCGACGCCGGTGAGCAGCATCCCGGGCAGCATGGCGCCGACGTAGTCCGGATGCGGCTCCATCCGCAGGACCCACCAGCCGATCCCGGCCGCGAACACCAGGCAGCCGGCGGCGGCCACCCGCCCGGCCCCGAGGCGGGCCACCAGTGGGCCGGCGGCGAGGGCCAGCCCGGGCACCATCAGCGGTCCGGGGGCGATGGCGAGCCCGGTCCGCAGCGCCGACCAGTGCCAGACGTCCTGGCACCACAGCACGCCCGACAGCAGCATCGCCGCGAACGCGACGCTGAACACGAAGGCGGCCACCGCGGCGGCGCTGAAGGTCCGCACGCGCAGCAGTGGCAGTGGCAGGACCGGTGCGGGATGACGCGCCGAGCGGTACAGGAACCCGGCCAGCAGCAACGCGCTGGCGAGCAGCGACCCGACGACCCGCGCCGAGCCCCAGCCCCAGTCCGGCCCGCGCACCAGCCCCAGCGCCAACGCCGCGATCCCGACTGTCAGCAGGACCGCCCCCGCCGGGTCGGTCCGCCCCACACCGGTGCGCCGCGGCGGGTGGGGCAGCACCCGCGGCCCGGCGACGAGCACGGCGAGCCCGACCGGCAGGTTGACCAGGAACACCCACCGCCAGTCCAGCTCGGTCAGCAACCCGCCGGCGACCGGTCCGAGCGCGGCCGCCAGCCCGCTCACCGCCGTCCAGGCCCGCACCGCCGCCCCCCGTCGCGCGGGCGGCGCCGCCGCGAGCAGCAGGCCGAGCGAGGACGGGGTCATCACGGCGGCGCCGGCCGCCTGCAGCACCCGGGCGGCCACGAGGAACCACACCGTGGGGGCGACGGCGCACAGCGCGGAGGCGATGACGAAGATCCCGGTGCCCCAGAGGTAGGCGCGCCGCGGACTGGTCCGGTCCGCGAGGTTCCCGGCCGGCACGAGCAGCGCGGCGAAGACGACGGCGTACCCGTTCAGCACCCATGACAGCGACGACAGCGACGACCCGTCGAAGTGCCGGCCCATGTCCGGCAGGGCGACGTTGACGACGAACAGGTCGAGGTTGGACATGGCGACCCCGGCCGCCACCACCGCGAACACCGGCCCGAACCGCCCACCGGGCGAGCCACCCGGCGCGATGCCGCCCGCGTCACCGCTCGTCGGGCTGCTGCCTGTGGAGGGGCGGTTCCCGACGGGAGTGATCGTCGATGGTCGCCCGGATCTGAGCGCCGCCTCGGGGCTGTCGTCCATGCTCGCTCATCCCTCGCCCATAAGTTTGGAAACGCAACTGACCTGGCCAGGACGGAGCCTAGCCGCAGTGAGTTGGAGAATCCAACGGTCGGAGGATGGGTGAGGTCGCAGCGCGGGCGCGCGCCGCCGGGACCGGTGGGTGACGTCCTTGACGGTGCGTCGGTCCCGGCGGCGCGAAACCCGCCCTGAACGTCACCAGACGACGGGCAGCGTCTCCGGTCGGCCGATCGGTGCCTTGAGCTCGTAGCGCAGCTCGGTGGGCGCCACCGCGAGCCGTAGCCCGGGGACCTTCTCGATCAGCGCGGTGAGCACCTCGGTCAGCTCGACCCGGGCCAGGTGCGCGCCGATGCAGTGGTGCACGCCGGCGCCGAACGTCAGGTTCGGCACCGGCTCCCGGGTCAGATCGAGGCGGTCGGGGTCGGTGAACACCGCCGGGTCACGGCTCATCGCCGCCAGCGGCACCACGACCACCTCTCCGGCGCGGACGACGAAGCCGCCGAGATCGACGTCCTCGGTCGCCACCCGGGGGAAGGTCATCGACAGCGGGTGGTAGCGCAGGAGCTCCTCGATGGCGTTGGGCATGCCGCTCGGGTCGGCGACGAGGGCCTCCCAGTGCGACCGCTGGGTGAGCAGGGTCGTGATGACGTTCGAGATGACGCCGCCGGTGGTCTCGAATCCGCCGATGAGCAGCGTCATCGCGAGTGAGTGCAGCTCGGCCTCGGTGAGTGTGCCGTCGTCGTCGGCCGCGGCGATGAGAACGTCGAGCAGACCCTCCGGGCTGTCGGCGCCACCGGCGGCGGCCTTGCGCGCACGCACCAGCTCGCCCATGTACCCGTACAGCGCGAAGAGCCCTTCGGCGGCGCCCTTCGGATCGAGATGGAACCGGAACAGCGACTCGCTCCAGGTCCGGACCTTCTCCCGGTCGAGGTCGGGGACGCCGAGAAGCTGGCAGATCACCTCGATCGGCAGGTGGAAGGCGAGCGTGCGGATGTCACCCGGCGCCTGCTGGGCCGTCATCGCGTCGATCCGGGCCCGGGCCGTCGCCGCGATCCAGGGCCGCATCCGCTCGATCCGCCGGTGCGCGAAACCGGCGTTGACCATGCGCCGGATCCGGGTGTGCTCCGGCGGGTCGAGCCAGAGCATGGAGTTCGGATCGGGCATCTGGCCCGCCGTCAGGGGCGGGGAGAAGTCCAGCGTCCTGGTGCGGGAGAAACGGGAGTCGGCGAGCATCGCCCGGGCCGGCGCATAGCGCACGATCAGCCAGATGGGGAGCTGGCCGGGACCGAAACGCACACGGATCGCGGGAGCTTCCCGGGCGTATTCCGCCAGGCGTCCCGAGGAATGCGGCGAGAATGTGTCGTCAAAGGGAAACGTGGGGATTTCCTGGTCGTTCTGCACGACTTCGGTGACCGACATGGGGAGTGGACTTCCTCTCGCTGCCAGGGCAGGGGGGAGCAGCGGGCCGATCGTTGCATGTCGATTGGTCGTACGTAGTGAAGACGGTCGAAAAAACGGGCGCGAAGCGACGTCGGGACAGCTAGTCGCCAACATGCTCTGCACACGTCCTGCCGCTGGCAGGAGAAGGTCACCCGCCGCGGCGCCGGATTGTCGGGGGTTAGAATCCGCCGCCACCAGGGCTCCGCCGCCGTCGCCACCGTCCGTCACCACCGTCTGCCACCACCGCCACGGCCGCTGTCGCGGTGGCCGCCTCGTGGGCGGTTCACCCGGACGTGTTGTGATCCCCCGGACACGTTGCCGGCACCCCACCGGAGTGCCCATCTCGCCGGTCCAGATCCGGTTCGCGTTGACGCCGTGCATGTCCGTGGGCCAGATTGGCCCCGCATACGAATCCGACATTCGACCCAAATGGGCCATTACCGGTCCTTGCCGAGGAGTGTGCCGTGACGCTACTGGTCCGCTGGTGCCAGCGGTACCGATGGCTGGTCGTCGCGGTGTGGCTGATAGCACTGATCGCCGCGACGAACGTCGCCCAGCAGAAGGGCGCCCGCTTCAGCCAGGATCTCGGCGTCACCGGCGCCGAATCGCAGCAGGCGATGGACCTGGTGGCCGACATCATGCCCGACCGGAAACTGCCGGATCTGGAGATGATCGTCGTGCGTGCCCGGGCGGGTGACGTGCAGGCGCCCGAGGTGCGAGCGCGGGTCGCCACCATGATCGCCCAGCTCGGCAAGCTCCCCGGCGTCACCGGCGTGTTCGACCCCTACAGCCCGCTCGGCGCCGTGCCGCTCGGCGGCAGCCCCCTGAGCGCCGACGGACACACGGCGATCGTCTCCGTGCTCATGAAGGCCGCGCCGACCACGCCCGACCTCCCCGCGATGCACAGGTTGATCGCCACCGCCCGCGACTACGACGGGCCCGATCTCCAGGTCGAGGTCACCGGGCCCGCCACCACCGTGGTCGTGCAGGGGACGATCTCACCCTGGCCGATCGCGCTCGGCATCGGCGTCGCGCTGCTCATCCTCTGCCTGGCGGTGCGGTCGCCGGCCGCCGTCGCCGTCTGCGCCGTCGCCGCAGGGGCGACGACGGCGGGGGCGCTGGACTGCGTCACCGTGCTGTCCCGCCGGGCCAACGTCATGCAGCTCGCGCCGTTGCTGGCGCTGGTGCTCGGCTTCGGGCTGAGCCTCGGCTCCGCCCTCGTCATCGTCAACCGCTGCCAGACCGGCCTGCGGCGGGGACGCAGACCCGAGGACGCGGTGCGCGCGGCGATGCGCCATCCCGGCCGGGCGACCGTCGCGGGCAGCCTCGGGCTCGCCGTGGTCATGCTCGGCACCAGCGCGTTGCGCCTCAGCGTGTTCGACGGCCTCGCCCTGGCCGGGTTCACCGCCGCCGCCGTGAGCATCCTCGTCGTCGTCACGCTGCTGCCCGCGATGCTGGCGATCTCCGGGCGTGGCCTGCTCGTCTGGGCCGAGCGGACCCATCTGAGCGTCACCGGGACCGGGCTGCCGGTGCGCCCCGGCCTGCGATCCTGGTGGGCGGGGACCGTCGGGCGCCACCCCCAGGTGCTGGCCGGCGCCGCGGTCGTGCTGCTCACCGTCCTGGCGCTGCCGGTGGTGGGCTTGCGCCTCGGCGGCACCGACAACGGCGTCGACCCGACGTCGACGACGAGCCGGCGCGCCTACGACCTGGTCAGCGACGAGTACTTCCCCGGCCTCAACGGGCAGCTCATCGTCATGGCCACGGGGGTGTCCGCCGACCAGCCGACCGCCGTGCCCCACCTGCTGACCGCCCTCGAGGGCACCCGCGGCGTGAAGCGAGCCTTCCTCGTCCTGCAGAACGCCCAGGCGGCGAGCGCCCTGATCCAGGTGTTCCCGAACGACCCGCCCCGGTCGGCGGCGGCCAGCGACCTCGTGCACCGACTGCGCGACTCCACCGTGCCGGCGGCGATCGCGGGCACCTCCCTGGAGGTGTACATCGGCGGCCAGACGGCGATCTTCGAGGACATGTCGGACCGGTTCGCCCGGGTCCTGCCCGCCTTCCTGATCCTGGAACTGGGCGTGCTCGGGGTCGCGGTCCTGCTCGGCCTGCGTTCGGTTCGGCACAGCCTGGCGATCACGGCGGCCAGCATGCTCGCCCTCGCGGCGACCCTGGGTGTCATCACCTCGGTCTTCTGCAACGGATGGCTGGCCTCCGGGCTGGGCGTGCGCACCGGCCCGATCGAGCCGTTCATCCTCGGCCTCATCCTCATCATCGTGTTCGGGCTGTCGATCGGGATGCACCTGACGCTGCTGAGCCGGCTGCGCGGCTCCGCCGACGCCCCGGATCCCCAGGCGGCGATCAGCAGCCGGCACGCGGACGTCGGCGGTGTCGTCATCACGATCAGCATGATCATGGTCGCGGTGTTCGTGGCGCTCACGACGCAGCAGGTGCGGATGATGAAGCTGCTCGGCATCGGACTGTCCGTCGGGGTGATCCTCGACGCGCTCGTGCTGCGGCTGGTGCTGCTGCCCGCGCTCATCCACCTGGTCGGGCTGGACCATCGCCGCGGCGACCCGCCGCGGCCCGCGCCGCCCGCCCCGCCACGCCGCGGCTCGCGCCGCCGGCTGCTGCCGCTCGGCGCGCCGATGTCGACCAAGCGCACCGGTCTGGTCCGCCTGTACATCGAGGCCGGCGCCGGCCGCCCCGATCGGGGCGCGGCCGCCGCCGGCGGCGGATCCGCCGCCGGCGCAGCCGCCGTCCCGGGCGGCGGCCTACCGCCGTTCCCCCGGCCCCGCACACCCGTGCGCGGTGTCCGCGGTGCGCACCGGCCGGCTCACTCGCCGGCCGCGACGCAGGCGTCGCGCAGTACGGGGGTGGGGGAGCCGAGCAGGAAGCCCTGCCCGTAGCGGATCCCGGTCTCGCGGGTGGTGAGCAGCTCGCCGGTCGTCTCGATGCCCTCGGCGACCACGCCGCCGCCGATCTCCTCGGCGACGTGCACCAGCCCCGTCGCGACCGCGCGGCGCGCCGGATCGGCGTCGATGCCCTGAGTCAGGCTGCAGTCCATCTTGATGATCTCCGGGCGGAGCCGGACGAGCTGCTCCAGCCCGGCATAGCCGGCGCCGACGTCGTCGGCGGCGAGGCGGGCCCCGAGTCGGCGCAGGCGGTCCAGGTCGCGGGTGACCTCGGGGGCGTCGGCGATCCGCTCGTGCTCGGTGATCTCCACCAGGAGGCGTTCCGCGTCGGTCCCGGTGATCATCTCCACCAGTCCGGCCGACAGGGTGGTCGCGGAGGCGTTGACGGCGAGGCCGATGTGCGCGGGGATCTGGGGGAGTGCGTTCAGCGCGCGGCGCACCGCGGCGAGCTCCAGCTCGACGGTCAGTCCGACCGCGCCGGCCGCCGCGAACCACTGCGTCGTGCTGCGGGAGGCGTCCGGAAACCGGGACAACGCCTCCACCCCGATGATCCGCGCCCGCTCCAGATCGAACACCGGCTGGAAGGCGAGCGCCGGGCCGCCCTGGTCGATGAGGCGGCTGACGTCCAGCCACACCTGGCTGCGCGCCTGCCACATCCGGTGCAGGTCGGACACGGAGTCGCGCAGGATCTCGGCGAGCATGTGCAGGAACCGGGCGTCCCGTTCCCGCAGCTCGTTATGGGGCCGGTGGGCGATGCAGCCGAGCAGACCGTAGAGCGCGTCGTCGCTGTCCACGACCGGCACGGCGGCATAGGAGCGGATGTCCAGCTCGCGCGCGACCGGCGAGTCGGCGGTGCGGGGGTCGGCGAAGGTGTCGGGGATGAGCGTCGGCAACCGGCCGCTGAGGACCTCGGCGTACAGGCCGGTCTGTCGCCGCACGGTGGACCCCTGGGCGAGGTGGAAGGATCCGCCGTCGCCGTTGAGGACCTGGATGACGAGCACGTCGCCCTCGATCCGGCCGAGCCACGCCGCGTCCATGTCGAGATGCCGGCGTAGGACACCGAGCAGCTCGACCACCGCCGCCGACGGTGTGGGGACCTCGGCCGTCGGCCCGAGCAGCGTGGCCGCGCGCACCGTCATCCGCATCACCTCCCCGCGAGGTGTCTGTGCCCGCGCCCGCGTCCACGCACACGCCCGCCAGCCGCCGCCCTGCCTCCGCGAGCCGGACAAACGTGCAGGTCAGGGGCTTGTCCGTGGTCTGTATCAGATCGGAGCAAATTCGGTGCTTTATGCACGCGGGAGCGGGAAGGGCCCAGAGCGAGGGCAGCAACGCCGCGGAACCGACCAGGTGGAGTGACCACGTGAGCATGTTCGACAGCTTGTTGCACGGCCTCGACGACCAGGAGCAGGACCGGACGCGGGAACTGATCGCCGACAGCGTCGCCACCGATCGCGCCGATGCGCTCGCCGGTAAGGCGCCGGACCGGCTCGTCGACTCCGGCAGCCGCCGCCGCCGTTCGCGGGCCGAGACCCAGCGCCGGTAGTGACCGGCCGCCGGCCGGTGTGCCCGGCTGCCGCCCAGTGCGGCTGGCCGTCGGCAGGTGGCGTGGCCAGCCGTTGCCAAGTGCGGCGGGCCGTCGGCGGGTGGCTAGCCGTCGGCCCTGGCGCGTACCTCCGGCCGCCGCAGCGGTGGCACCGTCGACGGCGGTTGACGGCGAGCCGGAAGCGCGTCGAGCAGCCGCTGCACCGAGGCGGCGACCTCGGTGACGGCGGCCTCGAAGGCGGCGTCCGCCGTGGCCGGCGGCCGGCGCAGGCCGCTGATCTTCCGGACGAACTGGCGGGCGGCGGCCTGCACCTCGTCGGCGGTCGCCGGCGGCTCGAGTCCCCGCAGCTCGGTGATGTTGCGACACATACCGCAACGGTAACGACCGGGCGAACGGTCCTGACCGGGCGTCCGCAGCCACCTCCGGGTCACCGGGTTGTGGCTCCAGCCCTTCGGGTTGTGGTCTTCCCCGAAAATCACATACCCCGGGCCGCTGGATTGGGGGAAAATAACGAGGGGTGCAATGTCGTGCCCATGCAAGATGCGGGGCATGGCGGTACTCACCGTGGAGGGGAGCCGAGCGCTCATGGCGGACGGATATTACGGCGAGTCGTCGGGTGGCAACCGGGGGGCGGGCCGGCGCGGCGAACGGTTCGCCCAGGCGCGCCGGCTGGCCGGCCAGGCGCGACAGGACCGCACCACCTCGTGGTACATCCCGCTGGTGATCACGGTGATTGCCGCCGGGGCGTCGTTCGACGCCTTCGGTCGCGCCGTCGGGTTCCTCTACGCCCTCGCGCTGACGCTCGCCTTCGTCGCGCTGACCTGGACGACGATCCGGCTCATGCCGTCGGTGTCCGACGAGCTCAACGTCGCCCGCACCAGCGGCCCCCGCAAGCTGTACGCGGTCGTGAACACCCCGGTGCGCACCCGCGGCTTCTTCGTGCTCGCCGCCGCCCTGCCCATCGTCATCGCCCTGATCAAGGCGGTCGGCTTCTTCGTGCTCGGCGGAATCCTGCTCGTCGGCGTCGTGGTCGGCGCCGCCGTGGCGGCCGCCTGGGTCTTCGAACGCCGCTAACCGCCGGGGCCGTCGTCGGCGGCCAGGGGTGCGGTGATGCTACCGACCTCGACGACGTACGTACACCGTCATCGCACACCGCCGATCATGCTGGCGATGCCTTTCCCCGGCAGCAGTCAGGCCAGCATGATCCGCCGCTACTGCAGATGGCGGAACAAGCACGCCCAGGACAAGCGCCTACGCCAGGTTGTCGACAGGGCGAAGGTTGCCTGACGTGGCACTGAGTTCACCAAAGCTGGATCAAGAAGTGTTCGAGACTCTTGGGGGGATCGCCCGTCCGGGTGGTGTCGACGGGGGGCGGGTGGCCCAGCGGATGGTGGAGACGATGCCGTGGCCGGCCAGCCGGCCGATGGTCGCCTCGGTCGCGGGCAGGTAGGGCAGGCGCAGGGGCCAGCGGGTCCAGGCGGGCATCAGTCCCACGGCCGCCGATGCCAGCACGCCGTAGGGGGGTCGGGCCGCGAGCGGCAGGGGTGCCTGGAGCAGCAGGTAGCGGGCGGCGGCTCGGGCCTCGAGGGTGCCGGCGAGTTCGGGGCGGAACTCGCGCAGGGCCTGCGCCAGCTCGGCCTCGGTGCGCGGCGGGTCGGCGGCGCCGAGCTTGTCGGCGACGGTCGCGGCGTCGGCGATGTAGGCGTCGCGCTCGTCGGCGTTCAGCGGGCCGCCGGTCCCGTAACGCTGGTACGCGGCAAGGAAGCTGTCGACCTCGGCCACGTGGACCCAGCGCAGCAGGTGCGGGTCGCCGGCGGCGTAGGGCCGGCCGTCGGGGGCGACCCCGCGGACGCGGCGGTGGACGCCGCGGACCCGGGCGACGGCCCGTTCGGCCTCCTCGGCCGGGCCGAAGGTGGTCGCGGCGAGGAAGAAGCTGGTGCGTTGCAGGCGCCCCCACGGGTCGTGACGGAAGTCGGAGTGTCCCGCCACGCCGGCCATGGCCAGCGGGTGCAGCGACTGCAACAACAGCGCGCGCAGGCCGCCGACGAACATCGCCGCGTCCGCGTGCACGCGGCGGATCGGCCGGTCCTCGGCGAACCAGCGCTCGCCCGCGGCCTCGAAGATCTGGGCCCGCCGGCGCGGGCCCTCCGGGCCGGCGACGCGTTGCAGGACGTGGCCGCCGAGCCAGGCCCGCACGTCGTCGGCACCGCTGATCATCCGTACACCCACCATTACCCCATGATGCGCCGGGCGGCGCGCCGCGGTCCGGCCACCGTCACGGGTGCCGGCGGACACACATTCACCGGGTGGTGTGCGGAAGTGCTGTGAGGGCCGGTGCCTGTCGGCGGCGCTGAACACTGCTGGAGGTTGATGACGGTGGGGGCCGGGTGAACGGGTACTGACCTCGGTCCGAGCCCGACTCCCGATGATCAAAGTGTTCCGCGGAACCGCGCCGAGTCGGGCCGCCGGGCGGAGGCCTGCGGCCGGCGGCCCTGGACTGCGCTCAGGCGGCGGGGCTGACCAGGCGGTCGAGGTTCGCCAGCGACTTCTCCAGCATCGTCAGCGGCACCACCGGCCAGCTCACGCGGGCCTTCCACTTCTCCGACACGGCGCTCCAGTCGCAGTAGGAGGTCACGTCGGTGGTGTGGTCGTCGACCGGCGCGAGAGCGTAGCCGTAGACATGGCCGATCGGGGGGTGGTCGACGCCGCCGACCGTCCATTCGACCAGGGCGTCGGGCTCGATGCGGGTGACGACGTTGCGCACCCGGTACTTGCCCATCGGCAGGTCGCCGAGCGGCTCGCGGTCCATGTCCATCTCGAACGCGTCGCCGACGCTCGTCACGCGCCGGGCGTCGCCGGCGGCCACGAGCATGCCCGACCCGTCGATCCGGACGTGGCCGTCGGGGTCGGTGACGAGCTCGAAGATCCGTCCGGCCGGGGCGGAGATCCGGCGGGTGGTGGAGATGCGCTGCTCGTCGGCCACGGGTGCTCCTTCGCGTCGGGATGGACCCCGATGGATCCGGGGGGCGGTGCCGCCGGTCACGACCGCGGGCCCGCGGTGATCCGGATCATGCCCTTACGTTGTATATGCCGTGACCGATCGGTGCTCAACCGATACCGCCACCGATGCGCGGGTGCTGCCACCGTCCGCAGTGAGGTGGTTTCCTTCCGTGTACTACCGCGTGCCCGTACGCGGCGGTCTGGCCTCCTTGTCGTCCGTGGACCTCCGGAGAGCAGCCATGACAGCCGATGCGACCCGACTCCCGGATTGTGTATGTGGACAACGACCCGATCGTGTTGGCGTAGGTTCAGGCTTCTCACCAGCATATTTTGGATCGGGCGAACAACGGGTCCGTACCCGCGTTGCACACGCATGGCTCGGCCCGTGCGACCGCACGACGCAGCAGCGACTCCCGGGGACCATCCTCCCGTCAAAATGCGGGAGATGAGCAAAAGCCTCCCATGCTACGGTGCGCCTATGTCATCGATCAAGCAGTTTCAAGTCACCTTTGACTGCGCAGAACCTGAGCGCGTCGCTCGCTTTTGGTGCGAGGTGTTGGGGTACGTTGTGTCGCCGCCCCCGAAGGGGTTCGCCACCTGGGATGATTTCAACCGCTCCCGGTTTCCTGAGGATCAGGGTTCATGGTTCGCCTGCATTGATCCCTCGGGCGTGGGCCCGCGACTGTTCTTTCAGTGCGTTCCCGAAGGAAAGGTCGCCAAGAATCGGCTGCATCTTGACGTGAGGGTCGGCTCCGGGCTCGTGGGTGAAGAGCGCCTCGCCACGCTCGAAGCTGAATGCGCACGACTGTCCGTGCTCGGCGCGGTGCGCGTGCGACTGCTGTATGACGGCCACGACTCCTGCATCGTGATGCAGGACATCGAGGGAAACGAGTTTTGTCTTGACTGAGCATCCTCCGGGACCAGCGAGGTGGTGAGCCGTCTTCCTTGAGCCTCTCTCAAAGCCAGTCCCGTGTGGGGCGGGAGTTATCCCGTGAGGGCAAGGTCGTGCGGTCGTGCGGTGCCGAGCATCGCGGTGCGGTACAGCCATCCGTACAGCTAAGCCCGGGACGCCAGCCGACGAGAGCGAACTTCCCGGTTCAGGCTCGACGCAGCGCCAGCAGGCCGTCCGCGGTGAGGTCGAACCGGGCGCCGAAACCGCGGCTGATCTGGTCCAGGATGTCGCACAGCCAGACGCGGTCGGCGACGCACGCCCGGCGCAGCCGCATCAGCCGGGACCGCAGCGGCACCATCCGCAGGCCGGCGAGCGTCCCGGCGTCGGCCGGGTCGGCCGAGACGGACACGAGGTAGGCCAGCCGCAGATCGTCCCGGTAGGGCTCGTAGCCGGCGATGCCCTCGTAATCATCGATGAAGTCGCCGCAGCCATAAAGGATCAGCCGGTCCCGGTACACCTCGACCGGGCGCGGATGATGCGACGAGTGACCGAACAGAATGTCCACACCGCCGTCGACCAGCCGGTGCGCGAAGGCGATCTGCTCGTCGTCCACCTCGTAGCCCCAGTTGGAACCCCAGTGGATCGACACGGCGACGACATCGCTGGCACGCGCCATCCCTCGGGCGCGGGCAGCGAGCTCGTCGGCCGCGGCGTCGGTGAGTCTCTCGACGACGTCGACGCCGGCCCGGTCGTCGGTCGCGGCCCAGCCGGGCGGTATTCCACTGGACGGCACCCCGCACGCGAAGACGAGCACCCGGCCGCGACGGTGGCTTTCATGAGGGTCGCTCTCGCCAGCGCCGCACGGGACGATCGCGGGCCGTCTGGCCTCGTCGGCATCGCGGCCAGCACCCGCATGGCGCAGCCCCGCGCCGGACAGCGCATCGAGCGTCTCGGCAAGCCCGCGGGGCCCGAAGTCCAGCACATGGTTGTTCGCCAGCACACAGACATCCGGCCGACCGGCGGCGAGACACCCAAGATTATCCGGGTTCATCCGATAGTGGACGGCCTTGCCGGGCGCGAAGTCGTCGCACCAGGTGACGCTGGTCTCCAGGTTCAGCACCCGGACGGCGGGCCCGGCCGCGTCCAGCGCCGCCAGCGCGTCGCCCCACGGCCAGGCGGCGTCGACCCGGTGGGGGATCGGCCCGTTCACCGCCTCCGCCAGCTCGACGTAACTACGGGCATCCCGGACGAAACCCTCCAGGAGGGTGGGATCACCCGGACACGGCAGGATCTGATCCACCCCGCGGCCCAGCATGGTGTCACCGCAGAACACGATCGTCACGACGTCGTCACCCACGGTTCCACCGTACGGGTCAGCGCAACGGCATCGGTGCCGCGAAGACCACGAGGCGGCGGTTGACGTCGTCTCGATCGAAGGGGGTGGGGTCTTCTGGATACTCAGGATTCCAGTCCTCGACCGGGGCGTCGCCGCGGCCGGCGAGGCAGGTCGCTGGTCGAGGTCCAGGTCCTCAGCCCGTTGGCGGTCGTACGCAAACACCAGAAGCACGGGGTCGGCTCGGCTCTCGTCCACCGCGGCCTCGACATCCTCGCCGAGTCCTCGGTGCCACTCGTCTTCCTCGAAGGCGACCCCGACTACTACCGCCGCTTCGGCTTCGTGCCCGGCGGGGGCCTGAGCTTCCGCAAGCCGTCGCCGCGTATTCCGGACGCGGCCTTCCAAGTCGTCACGCTTCCCGGCTATCAGCCGTGGATGACGGGGACGCTGGTCTACTCGGAACTGTTCTGGCGGCACGACGCGGTCGGTCTCCGTGAGCCCGGGACAGCGACGATCCGATAGTCCCTCTTTGCGGACATCTGCAACCTGGGGGTGGGTAGGCACCTGGGCGGCCCAACTCGCCGTAGCCGCCGGCCCTCAACCACGCGCGTAGCCTGTCCTCGTCCGCTCGGGCCACGGCGACATCCTCCAGCCGCATCGCGCAATACTCGCCCGGATCCGGTACCACCACCATCCGTTTATGGGCTGAATCGCCCGGTCGTACCAGTGTGCCGCGGACGCCCTACTACGCCCGTCCGGCGCGTTTCCTCGACCCGGCGGTACGCCGGGCGCAGCCCGCGTGGGGCTGCCGACGATGGTCCCGGCGTGTGGCCGCCCTGACTTCCGCAAGTCCGGAGTCCGTCGTCGAGAACATCCAGATTTCGCCTTGGGGCCGGCGTCATCCGTGCAAGAGTGCACGGATGCGGCGTGATCTCCTCGTGAGCCGGCCTCCTGGCGACCTCCCGCGGGCGACGAGCGCGGCCTGGCGCCGGATCTGAGCGGCGCCGGGTCGCGGCGTGTTGCGGTGGCCGGTGCGCACCGTCTGCCCTGTCCGTCGATGCGCGCGACGCTGCGGGTGTACTGGCGCCTGCTGAGGGCGGGGATTCGTCGCCAGTCCGCCTACCGGCTGGCGGCGTTCGGCGGGGTGGCCGCGAACGCGACGTTCGGGCTGCTCAAGGTGGAGGTGCTGTTCGCGACGGTGCGCGCGGCGGGCGGCGAGCTGGCCGGGTACGACGTCGGTCGGATGAGCACCTACATCTGGCTTTCCCAGGCGCTGCTCGGCTCGGTCAACCTCACCGGCCGGACCGACATCGCCGAACGGATCAAGGATGGCCGGGTCGCAGTCGACTTCCTGCGCCCGCTGGACGTGCAGGCCGCCGAGATCACGACCGAGGTCGGTCGGGCACTGTTCGCGCTGGTCCCACGGGGGATCCCGATGCTGCTGATCGGCGTGACCGTCGGGATGGCGCAGCCCGGATCGCTCGCGGCGTACCCGCTCGGCGCGGTGAGCCTGCTGCTCGGCATCGTGATCTCCGTCGCGACCGCCTACCTGGTCGGGGTCGCCGGCTTCTGGCTGGTGGAAACCCACGGCGTGCAGGTCTTCTATCTGGTGGTCTCGGGGTTCCTGGCTGGGCTGTTCGTGCCCATCCGGCTGTTCCCGCGCTGGTTGTGGATCGCTGCCCAGGCGACGCCGTTCCCGTCGATGTTGACGTACCCGATCGACATCCTCGCCGGCCGCGTGGGCCTCGCCGGCGCGCTCACCCTGCTCGCGGCGCAGCTCGCCTGGCTGGCCGGCGTCGGCGGGCTCGGCCAGGCGCTGACCCGCGCCGGCCGGCGCCACCTCGAGGTGCAGGGTGGCTGAGGGGCTCACTGTTCGGGCTCGGCTGCGTCCCTACCGGGTGGTGCTCGCCGCTCGGGCCAGCTCCCAGACCGCCTACCGGGCGAACTTCGCCCTCGACCTGGTCAGCTCCCTGCTGTCCGCCGTCGTCGAGCTGGCCGAGGTCTGGGTGCTGTTCCATGCGGTGACGCGGCTCGGCGGGCTGGAGTTTCACCAGATCCTGCTGGTGTTCGGCCTTGCCGACCTGGCCTTCTCCCTCGCCGACCTGGTCTTCGGGCACTGCGACAACCTGCCCGCGTACCTGCGGGCCGGCACTCTCGACGTGTTCTACCTGCGGCCGCAACCGCTGCTGCTGCAGCTGGTCACCAGCGACATCAGCCTGCGGCGGCTGGCGCGCGCGACCGTCGGTCTGGCGGCCCTCGGCGCCGGGCTGGCCGTCAACGACGTCACCTGGGGCGTGGGCGACGTGGCGCTGCTGGTGGTGGCCCTGGTCAGCGGCTGCGCGACGTTCGCGGCGATGTTCGTCCTGGCGGGAGGCCTGCAGTTCTTCCTCGTCGACGGGGAGGAGATGACCAACGCGTTCGTCTACGGCGGCCGCTACGCCGCCACCCAGCCGGCGTCGGTGTGGTCGCGACCGCTCCAGGCGGTGTTCGGATTCTTCTTCCCGATGGCCTTCACCGGCTTCCTGCCGACGCTGCGACTGCTCGACCTGCCGGCACCCGCGTGGCTGCCGACGTGGCTGGCCTGGTGCGGACCGCTCGCCGCGATCTGGGCGTGGGCGATGGCGCTGCTGTGCTGGCACTGGGGCGTGCGGCACTACCGCGGCGGCGGCGGATGAGGCAGCCGGTGGCTGACGACGACGAAGGGGACGACGACGAAGGGGACGACGACGAAGGGGACGGCGGATGAGCGCGATCGTCGAGACCGCGGGGCTGACCAGGGAGTTCACCGTGCGCGACGGGGTCCGTCGGCGGCGGCTGACCGCCGTCGACGACCTGACGGTACGGATCGAACCGGGCGAGGCGGTCGGCTACATCGGTGCCAACGGGGCCGGGAAGTCCACCACGATCAAGATGCTCGCCGGCATCCTCGTGCCGACCAGCGGCACGGTGACCACCTGCGGGCTGCGACCGGTCAGGGACCGGCGCCGGCTCGCCCGCCAGATCGGGGTCGTGTTCGGTCAGCGATCCCAGCTCTGGTGGGATCTGCCGGTGCGGGAGTCCTTTCGGATTCTGGCCGCGATCCACGCCCTGCCCGCTGCCAGGGAGCGGGCCCGCACCGACGAGCTGGTCGAGCGGCTCGAGATGGCCGACTTCCTGGCCACCCCGGTCCGTCAGCTATCCCTGGGCCAGCGGATGCGCGCCGAGGTCGCGGCCGCGCTGCTGCACGCTCCCCGCCTGGTGATCCTCGACGAGCCCACAATCGGCCTCGACGTGCTGTCCAAGCAGCGGCTGCGGGAGTTCCTCATCGCCATGCGCCGCACCGACGGCACGACGCTGTTGCTGACCACCCACGACATGGGTGATGTCGAACGGCTGTGTGACCGGGTCCTGGTCGTCGATCACGGCCGGCTGGCCTACGACGGCGACCTGGCCGGCCTCGGGCGGACCACCGGCGCCGAGCGGGTGCTCGTCGTCCACCTCGCCGCGCCGTCCCCGGACCTGATCGGGATCGGCGTGGCCCGCCACCTGTCCAGCGAGGCGCACGGCCTGCGCCAGAGCCTCGCGTTCGACGCCGAGACCACCACCGCCGCCCGCGTGTTCGCGGCGGTCGCCGAACGGGCCGAGATCCTCGACTTCACGGTCGAGGAGCCCGATATCGAGGCCGTCGTCCGCCGGATCTATGCCGCCCGCCGCTGAAACCGTCGAAACCGCCGCGTCGGAAGGCCGCTCCGTGGTCCGGCCCGGGGACGGGTCAGCCCAGGCGGACGGCGAGCAGGGCGGTGTCGTCCTCGGTGTCGGCGTCGCGGCCGAGCGCGGCCAGCGCCCGATCACAGACCTCCTCGGGGGTGCCGTGCGCGGCGGCGCCCGCCCGGAGCAGCTCCATCCCTTCGTCGACCGGTCGGCGGCGGTCCTCGACCAGGCCGTCGGTGAAGAACAGCAGGGTGCTGCCCGGCTCCACCGTCAGCTCCGTCTCGGGGTAGTCGGGCAGGCCGGCGCTCAGCGGCGGCCCGGGTTCGAGGTGCAGGTAGCGGGCCGGCTGGTGCGGGGGGATCAGCAGCGGCGGCAGGTGTCCGGCGGAGGCGAGGACGAGCCGGCCGTTGTCGGGATCGAGCAGTGCGAACGCCGCCGTCGCGATCCGGCCCTGCTCGAGCCGGTTGGCGGCCGCGTCGAGCAGGGCGAGCACGGCCCCGGGGCTGGTCTGGGCGACGGCGTGGGCGCGCACCGCGGCGCGCAACTGGCCCATCGTCGCCGCCGCGTGGATCCCGTGGCCCATCACGTCGCCGATGACCAGCGCGATCCGGCCGTCGTCGAGAGGCAGCACGTCGTACCAGTCGCCGCCGACCAGAGCTCCGGCGCTGCCGGGCAGGTAACGCCAGGCGAAGGCGAGCCCGGGGATCTCCGGCAGGCGCTGGGGTAGCAGGCTGCGTTGCAGCGTGACCGCGGTCCGGCGTTCCTGTTCGTACTGGCGGGCGTTGCCGATCGCGACCGTCGCCCGGTCGACGAGCTCGGCGACCACGCGTTGTTCGTCGTCCTCGTAGGCGCCGCCCTCGGCGGCGGCCAGGCCGACCGCCGCCACCGGCCGACCGCCGAGCACCATCGGAAGGGCCAGCCGCGTGCCGTCCGGGGAACGGGCCGGCCGGCCGGTGCGCAGCGCCTGCGTCATGCCCCCACCGTCCGGGACGCCCCGGCCGCCCAGCCGGCCGCCAATCGGGGCCGCGGCCGGGCTCTGAACCGGGACCGCGGACACCTGGTGCGCCGGGTCGGTGGTCGGGCGGTCGGCGCCGGTCGGGCGGCTGCCGGCGGTCGGCAGCGGGTCGGCGCGGTCGGCGACGGCGACGATCTCGACGCCGCCCTCCTCGTCGAACCGGCACGCCGCCGCCCGCCCCGCATGCCACGGCACGAGCAGGGAGACGAGGTGCTCCAGGATGCGCCGGGTGTCCAGGGTGGAGGTGAACAGGTCCGTCGCGGCGGCGAACAGGGCGGTGCGTTCCCGGGCCTCCCGCTCCACGGTGAACAGCCGGGCGCGTTCCAGCGCCAGCGCCGTCTGCGTCGCCAGCGCCTGGACGAAGGCCCGCTCGTCGTCGTCGAACAGGCGGGAGTGGTCGAAGGAGAACCGCAGGGCGCCGAGGGTGCGGTCGCCGACGAACAGGGGCAGCACGCACATCGCCACCGCCGTGGGCTCAAGCTCGGCGAGGTCGGGGTAGCGGGCGTCGCGCTCCCGGCGTGACTCCAGCCAGACCGGCTCGCCGCTGCGCAGCGCGTCCGTGGCCGGCAGCCGGTCGTCGAGCCGCTCCGCTCGCAGCGCCGCGATCATGCTCTCCCCGTAGCCGACCGACCCGGGGATGGCCAGCCGCCCGGCGCCGTGCGGGATCATCAGTACCCCGCCGCTGGCGCCGAGTGCCTTCGCGCCCTGCGAGACGACGGCGGCCGCGACCTGCTCCGGGGTGGTCGCCCGGGCCAGGGCGGCGGTGACCCGCTGCAGTCGGGCGGAGCGCTCCGCCGTGCGCTGGGCGGCCACGACCACGTCGAGGGTGTCCAGCAGGTACTGCTCGAAGCCGCGGGTCCGCACCGCGCCCTCGCCGCGTTCGGCGGCGCGCAACTGTTCGACCAGGGAGCCGATGTACCAGCGCCGGAACGCGACATGCTGGGGCGGGGACTCGAGGGTGAGCAGCCTGGCGGCGCGGGCGTAGTCCTCGATCTCCTCCAGCGCCGCCAGGTACTGTTCGGCGTCGGCCGCCGTGCTCAGCGGGAGGACCAGCTCCAGCGGGGTGCGCGGCCGCCCGGCCGACGCGGCCGCCAGCGCCTGCCGTTTGATCGCCTGACGGGGCCCGGCGAACCGGGTCGTGACCGTCCCGAGCAGTTCGGCCAGCCGCTCGGGCACGGCCGCGCTGGCACCGGACGCCGCGCCGCCCGCGGCCAGCGCGAACTCGCGGACCAGGCCGTCGACGTGGTGCTTCGCCGCGAGCAGGAGATCGGTGGGCACGTCGCCGAGACGGACGAGATGCCCCGGCGCCGACGTGGGCTGCCCGCCGGCGGACAGGATGATCGTGCCGACGCCGCGCAGGCCGCTCATGCCCCTGATCCCGACCGTGTGCGCCCCGCCGCTGTCCGCCGAACCGCCGCTCTGCGCCGAACCGCCGCTCTGCGCGGCGCCGCCGTGCGGTGCGGAACGGCCGGCCTGAGCCGAGCCACCGGCCCGCCGACGCGTGGGGGGAGTCCGTGCCGGGGGAGTCCGGCCGCTGTGCGAGGCGTCCGGTCGGCCCTCGCCGACGCCGACGCCCGCACCCTTCTCGGCGACGGCGTCCGCGCCGTCGCCGACCCCGGCGAACTCCGCCCATACGATCTTGCCCGCGGCCACCGGCTGGACTCCCCACCGGGTGGCCGAGGCGGCGACCAGCGCCATGCCCCGCCCGGTCAGCCCGTCCCCACCAGCCGGAGGGCGAAGCGGCATCGTCTGGCTGCTGTCGCTGACCTCCACCCGCAGCGCCGCGCCGCCGGCGAGGATCCGCACCTCGACCGGGGCGGCCCCGTGCAGCAGGGCGTTGGTCGTCAGCTCGCTCAGCACCAGGCGGACGTCGTCCACCACCGGCTCCCACCGGGTGCCGGCGAGCATCCGGACAGCCAGCTTGCGCACCCGGTCGACCCCGCCGGAACGGCCGTCGAGGCGCACCGTGGCACGATCGCCACCGGCGGCGACGTCCCCGCCCGCCGCGCCGTTCCCGCCCGCTGCGGCGTCCTCGGAGTCACCGGCCTGCCCGGCGGCCGCGGCCGGCTCGCCCTCGGCGCGCCCGGGCTCGGGCCCGCCGGGCCCGGCGGCGACGGCGTCGCCCACCTCGCTGTGCCTGCCCATCCTGCCGGCCTCCCGTCCGACCGACCACTCATGATGGCGGCCAACCCTAGATACCGGCCAACCCTGATGGCCCTGACGCGGCGCGACCCTTGACGCGACGCAACCCTTGACGCGGCGCGGCACCCTGCCTGCCGTTCACTGCCTGTGCTCCGCCGCGCCCTTCGGCGAGGTCAAGCATGCCAGAAAAGTCGGTGATGCCCTGGGCGACGCCCCCCTAACCGGTTGCCGGCGGTTTCCCGCCGCCCGTCGGGCGCAGACGGATCGGACCAGGTCGGGATGTCTGGCGCGCCGTCCCGGGCCGGGCGCGTCGGGATCGTCACGGCAACCGGCCGCGGAACCGGGCGGGGGTTCGGCCGCCCCGGCGCGTCGACCCGGCGAGCAGGTCGAGCACGGCGACCTCGGTCACCCCCAGGGTGGCGAGGTGGCCGGTGTCGGCGGGTCGAGGGACGCCAGGTCCGCCGCGATCGTGTACCCGTCGAGGAACAGGTCGACGATCCTGGGGCGGACGTAGGAGGTCCGGCTTTTGTGCGGCACGCCCGTCGGCGTCGCGACCCGGGCCGGCGAGCGGGTGAGGAACCGAGCCTGCGAGCGGGGCAGGTTTCTGTCTCGTGACGAAGCCCCGCGGCGGGTTTCCGGCGACACGCGGGGGAATAGGCACTTCGTGCCGCGAGGCGCCATGCCCGTCGTCTCGCCTGGGTCGTCTCGGTCGGGTCGGGTCGGGCGTGTCCGGCAGTTACCTGTCGGAACGCTTTCTGTCGGATCGCTTCACACGGGAGAGGCGGCAACATGCCGGTATCAGCCTCCACGCACCGCACCTGGTCACCCGCCGCCGACGTCCCCCCGCTCGCGTCCTGGCGCAGCGCGGGCGCCTGCGGAGCCGGTGATCTCGACCTGTTCTTCGCGCCCGACGGTGTGCCCCGCCGCGAGCGCGCCCGGCGGGAGGCGGCCGCGAAGGCGGTCTGCGCAGGGTGCAGGGTGCGACGGGAATGCCTGCGCTACGCCCTGCGCACGGGCGAGCGGTTCGGCGTCTGGGGCGGCCTGACGGAATGGGAACGCGCCCGCCTCGACCGGCCGTGACGTCGGCGCCCGGCTCCCGGCGGGCGGGCGGGCGCAGCCGACCGTGACGGACTCGGCGACATGACAGACTCGGCGGCATGACGGGCGCGGTGACGTGACGGATCCAGGGGACGTGACGTGACGGACGCGGTGGTCGTCGGCGCGGGCGTGAACGGCCTGGTGGCCGCGAACGTGCTCGCCGACGCGGGGTGGGACGTCGTCGTCTGTGAGGCGGCCGACAGCCCCGGCGGCGCCTGCCGGTCCGCGCAGGTCACCGCCCCGGGTTTCCTCAGCGACCTGTTCAGCGCCTTCCATCCGTTCGCCGCGGCGAGCCCCGCCCTGCGCCGCCTGGACCTGCCCGCGCAGGGGCTGGAATGGTGCAGGGCACCGCAGGTGCTGGCCCATCCCACCCCCGACGGCCGCTGCGCGCTGCTGTCGATGGACCCGGCTCGCACCGCGCGGTCCCTCGACGACTTCGCCGCGGGCGACGGTGCGGCCTGGCGGGCGCTGGTCGACCGGTGGGCGCCGCTGCGCGAACCCCTGCTCGACGCCCTGTTCGGCGCGCCGTTCCCGCCGCTGCGGGCCGGACTGCGCCTCGCCCGCAGCCTCGGCGCCGCCGACGGGCTGCGCTTCGCCCGGTTCGCCGCGCTGGGCGTGCGCCGCTTCGCCGAGGAGGAGTTCACCGGCGAGGGCGCCGCGCTGCTGTTCGCCGGCAACGCCATGCACGCCGATCTCGGCCCGGAGTCGGTCGGCTCGGCGCTGCTCGGCTGGCTGCTGACCATGCTCGGGCAGGACGTCGGCTTCCCCGCGCCGCGCGGCGGAGCCGGGCGGATCCCCGAGGCGCTGGTCGCCCGCCTGCGCGAGCGCGGTGGCCGGCTACGCACCGGGGCGGCGGTGCACGCCGTCGAGGTGCGCGGCGGGCGGGCCCGCGGCGTCCGGCTGGCCGACGGCAGCTCGCTGCCGGCACGGCGTGCCGTCATCGCCGACGTCGACGCGGTGTCGCTGTACCGGAACCTGGTCGGCGCCGGGCATCTGCCCGCCAGGCTGCTCGACGACCTGACCCGCTTCCAGTGGGACCAGGCCACCATAAAGATCAACTGGGCGCTGTCCGGACCGATCCCCTGGGCGGACCCGCGGTGCGCCCAGGCCGGCACCGTCCATCTCGGCGGCACCCTGGACGATCTCAGCCGCACCGCGGCGCAGCTCGCCCGCGGGCTGGTGCCCGCCGAACCGTTCTGCGTGCTCGGGCAGATGACCACGACCGATCCCACCCGTTCTCCGCCGGGCACCGAGAGCGCCTGGGCCTACCTGCACGTCCCCCAGCTCCCGCGGGGCGACGCCGGGGGAGCTGGCATCGCCGGGCCGTGGAACGACGAGGCGGTGGCACGCGTCGTCGAGCGGGCCGAGCGCAGCGTTGAGGCGGCGGCACCCGGGTTCGCCGCGCGGATGCTGGCGCGCCACGTGCAGTCGCCGGCCGACCTGCAGGGCTCGGACGCGGTGCTGCGCGGCGGGGCCGTGCACGGCGGGACCGCGGCGCTGCACCAGCAGCTCGTCTTCCGCCCGGTGCCGGGACTCGGCCGACCCGAGACGCCCGTCGCCGGGTTGTACCTGGGATCGATGTCGGCCCATCCGGGCGGCGGCGTGCACGGCGGCCCGGGGGCGCTCGCCGCCCGCGCCGCGCTACGGGCGGCCGGCCCGTTCGGCCCGGTGCAGCGCGCCACCGTCGCCGCGCTCAACCGACGCCTCTACGCCCCGTCCCGCCACGCCCCGTCCCGCCCGGCGGCGCCGACCGGATGAACAGCTCGCCCATCGCCCGGACGCGATCGGCGAGCTCGGCCGGCTCGAGGATCGTGAACGGCGCGCCGACGGCGCCGAGCACCATCGCGGGCCAGGCCAGCGAGTCCACCTCCATCCGCAGTCGGCACGACCCGCCGTCGACCTCCTCCACGCGGCCCCACCCGCCGACCACCCGCGCGACCTCGGCGGCCGGCGCGGCGACATCGACCAGCACCTGCTGGCGGACCCCCGCGCCGGCGACGGCGCGCTGGACATACTCGGCCGCGTCCCCGCCGGGCGGCTGGCGCGGTCGAAACCGCCGGCCGGTGGCGGTGGGCCCGGCGAGCCGATCCACCCGGAAGGTGCGCCAGTCGTCCCGTTCGACGTCGAAGGCGACCAGGTACCAGCGCCCGCCGAGCGCGACGAGGCGGTGCGGCTCGACGCGGCGCCGGCTGCGCTCCCCGCCCCGGTCGGTGTAGTCGAAGCGCAGCTCCTCCTCGGCTCGGCAGGCCAGCGCGATCGCCGTGAGCAGCCCGGCGTCGAGCGTCGGGCCGCCCCACGGCGCCGGCGTGGTGAAGGCGGCGACCGCGTCGACCTGCCGGCGCAGCCGTGGCGGCAGAAGCTGGACGATCTTCGCCAGCGCCCGCACCGACGTTTCGCCGACACCCGTCACCGCCCCCGCGGCCGCGGTGCGCAGCCCGACGGCGACGGCGACGGCCTCGGCGTCGTCGAGCAGCAGCGGCGGCATGGCCGCGCCGGCCCGCAACTGGTAGCCGCCGGCCACCCCGCGGATGGCCTGGACCGGGTAGCCGAGCTCACGCAGCCGGTCGACGTCGCGGCGCAGCGTGCGGGGGCTGACCGCGAGCCGCTCGGCGAGCTCGCCGCCCGGCCAGTACCGGTGTGTCTGCAGCAGGGACAGCAGCCGCAGCATCCGGGCACTCGTGTCCGCCATCGCCGCTCCGCTCCCGCGCCGTCCCGTCCTGTCTCGTCCCGCCCCAGCCATGTCCCATGCGGCCTCGTCCCATGCGGCCTCGTCCCACGCGGCTACGTCCCGGGCGGCCACGTCCCACACGGCGTCGTCCCGGGCGGCTTCGTGCGGCGCGGTCTGCGCCCGCGTCAGGATGCCATGCCGCCATCCGGGTGCGGGCGGGGACGGCGGACCGCGCGGTCGGTCCGGGCGCGGGCGGCGGCGAGCTGGCGGCGCCAGCGGCCCAACGCCTCGTCGAACAGCTCCTGCGCGCCGCGGTAGTCACCGGTCGCCGACAGGCTGGCGGCCAGGCTGTGCGTCGAGGCCAGCGTGTCGGGATGGTCGTCGCCGAGCAGGCGACGGCGCCGGGCCAGCACCTCCTCGGTGAGCCGCCGGGCGGACTGGAACTCGCCCAGGTCGTCCAGGTTGCTCGCGAGCCGGCTGGCGAAGGCGAGGACGTCGGGATGGTCGTCGCCGAGCAGCCGGCGCAGCCGGGCGAGCAGGTCCTCGTCGAGCGCGCGAGCCGCCCGGAACTGGCCGAGCCCCCGCAGGACGGCGGCCAGGTCGGTGGTCGTGTCGAGGGTCTCGGGATGGTCCTCGCCGAGCAGGCGGCGCCGCCGGGCGAGCACGTCCTCGATGAGGGCCCGCGCGTTCCGCAGGTCGCCGACGGCGCCGAGATGCCCGGCGAGCTGGTGGGCGCGGGCGAGTGTGTCGGCGTGGTCCTCGCCGAGGACGGCGCGGGACCGGGCGACGGTGTCGGCGTGCAGGTCGCGGGCGGCCTCGTGCTCGCCCAGCTCCCACAGCACCATCGCCAGGTTGGCGGCGGTCGCGAGGGTGTCCGGGTGGTTCTCGCCGAGGAAGTGGAGCCGCCGGGCCAGGGTGTCCCGCTCCAGCTCCCGTGCGGCCCCCCGCTGCCCGACCGCGAGCAGGGTGACGGCGAGGTTGTTCGCGGTGGCCAGCGTGTCGCGATGGTCCGGGCCGAACCGTCCGAGGTTGCGGCGATACAGGTCGCGGGCGAGGTGCTCGGCCGCGGCGTAGGCACCCCGGGCGTACAGGTGGGAGCAGTGGACGTCCGCCCACGCGTGGAGCTGGTGCGGGTCGTCGGGATCGTCGATGGTGTCCAGCGCCGCCAGCAGGTGCGGGACGACGGGCGCCTGCGCCGACCAGGTCGGCCGGTCGGCCGGGCTCGCGGCATACGCCGCCGCGAGCAGCCGTCCGGCGAGGTCGCCAAGCTCGCGGCGCTGGCGCGAGGTCAGCCCGGCGGCCACCGCGTCGCGCACCAGACCGGGCAGGACGATGCTGTCCCCGGCGCGCCGGGCCAGGCCGTGGTCGACGGCGACCGCGATGATCCGGTGCAGGTCACGCTCGCCGTCGTCGCGGCGCTGGCGGTGGGTGGGCCCGATCCGCCCCCGGCGGTTCGGCGGGCTCCCCGCGCGTAACAGGGACAGGGGCACCGGTGCCGGCGCGAGCAGGGCGCACAGCTCCAGCAGCCGCACGGTCGCCGGTGCCGACTGGGCGTACCGCTCCTGGAACAGCGTCCAGCACAGCTCGACCGGGGCGTGGCCGTCCCGGCCGGTGCGGAGGTCCCGCGGGTCGCGATCATCCTCGGCGAGCAGCCGGGCGGCCAGACCCACCGCCAGCGGCTGGTCGGCGAGCCGGGCGGCGATGGCGTCGGCGACATCGGGGTCCAGGTCGGGTCGCCGGACGGTCAGCAGGGCGACGGACCGCTCGCGGGGCAGGGGACCGACCTCCACCGCCGGCACCGGATCGCCGCGCCGCGCCGTCCCGTCGGCGTCGATCAGCAGCAGGTGGCCCGACCGCGCCGGCAGCGACTGGTCCAACCACTGCCACAACCCCGACGCGTCGCGGGCGTCGTCGAACACCAGCAGCCAGCGGTCTCGCCGGTTCAGCTCGGCCAGGACGGCACCGATCGTCGCGTCGACACCGGCGCCGGCCGGCAGCCCCAACGGCCCGGCGAGCGCGGCGAGCTGCTGGCCGAGCAGCGGAAGCTGCCCCGCGTCCAGCCACCGGACCAGGCCGTACCCCGACGCGTGCCGGTAGGCGTAGTCGACCGCGAGCTGGGTGCGTCCGCTGCCGGCGGGGCCGCGAAGCACGACAGCCGGCACCGGGCCGCCCGTCAGCGCCCGGCGGACCTCTCGCAGCAGCGTCCCGCGCTCGACGCCCGACCGGTCCCGGCGCGGCACGTTCCACCCCGCGGGCAGCAGCGGCGGAAAGGGGGCGCCCGGCGTGTCGGGACCGGGCGCCGCGGGGCGGGGGGTGCCGGGCGCGGCGACGGCGTCCAGGAGGCGCCGGGCGGCGGCCGTCTCGGCGACGCCGAACAGGTCGATGCGGTCGACGGTCGCCAGCACCCCGGGGACCGGGCCGTCGGCCACCCGGACCAGCAGCAGCGGCCGCGTCGCCAGCACCGCGGCCCATTCCAACGTGCACCAGGGGGCCTCGAACAGGGCCGGGGAACAAACGGCCAGGACACGTTCCACCTGCGCCACCTCGGCACCGATATCGGAAACGGCGTACTCCCCTCCGGGCGATTCGGAAGGCTGCACCCGCACCGTGCGGCCGGCAGACTCGAGAATGTCAGTGATCCAGGTGACCCAGTTCTCATCCGGACCGGCGTACGAAAGGAATAAGCCGGTGCCCGGCTGGGCGGTACCGGCGGCGTCGACCGCGGACGGTCGGGTAGATCGCACGACGACAGAGCCTGCCAGAAAAGGCCACGCCGATTCACGCCCTGCCGCTGTGACCTAAGGCGACCGAGGGTTGTCCGGCACAACGGCGTAAAAACGAACCCCCTTCGCGCGCGATGCCCGGCCGGAAGTTTTCCAGCAGCCGGCTGACAGGAAATGCAGCGTAGGCGACCTTGCTTGGCGGAGGCGAATGGCGATGGGTGAAACCGTAACAAATACCTACCCCTTCGGTCAGGTTCGGGCGGGAGGGGACGTGTCGCCCGCCACGGGAGCCGTCGCAGCGGTCGGGGGCATTACCGGAGGTGGACCGTGATCCGGGTCCAGGAGCCGAGGTAGAACCGGTCGCCGTCGTCGAGCGCCACGGCGCCGCCCGGCGTCAGACGGACCAGGTGCCCCGGGTCCGGGCCGACCCAGGTGCCGTTCGACGAGCCCAGATCGGTGACACGCAGGGAGCCGTCCGCCATGAGTTCCAGCGCGGCGTGGACCCGGGAGACGCCGGGATCCCCCGGGTCGCCGGACAGGTCGATGCCCGGCGGGGGGCGCTGGCTGCGGCTGCGCCGACCGACGACGGTCCGCGCGGCGGTCAGCTCGACGGTCACCGGACGGGACCGTTCGGGGAGGGCGGGCGCTCCCGCGTCGTCACCGCGCTCGAAGAACGCACGGTCGACGGAGATCCGCGCGCTCCAGCTCCCGGCCCGGCCGCCGGCCCCTCCGCCGGCTCTGCCGTCGGCCCCGGCGCCGGTCCGGCCGCCAGCGCGGCCATCGGCTCCGCTGCCGGGCGCCACGGCCGGCGGCGCCGCGACCCGCAGGGGGACGGCCCTCGCCGGCAGCGGGCCGGTGCCCGTGGCGAAGTTGTGGTCGCAGGCCGGGCAGTGCGTCCCCACTCCGCGGCGCGGACACTCGCAGAGCGGGCAGGTCTCCCGCCTCACCGCTTCGCGGGAACCGTCAGCGTCGAACCGGCGTCGAGGTCCATCTCGTCGAGCTTCTCCACGTCGCGGCGCAGCCGCACCGAGCCGGTGGCCGGGTCGTCGATCTCGACGACCTTGCCGAGTCGGTCCAGCATCGCGCCGTCGTCGGCCCCGGCGGCGATCCGGGCCGCCCGGCCCAGCAGCGTCACGGCGCTGACCTCGTCCCCGGCGCGGCGCGCGGCAAGCCCGTCCTGCACGGCGCGGGCGAGCTCCGCCTGCCCGGTGTAGTGGGCGACGACGCCGTCGATGCGGGTCGACAGCTCGGCGTCCTCGGTCCACACCGCGCGGACACGGGCCTGCGTGACGACCTCGCCGCCGACGACCAGGCTCACCCGCGCGGCGAGCCGCTCGTCGCCGACGTCGGCCGGCGGCACGTCGACGCACAGGTGGTACTCGCGGGTACCCGCCGCCCACGCGCCGGTCGGATGGTCCCGGGTGAACGGGTTCACCTCGACCGCGCGCGGCATCAGGTCGTCGACCTCGGGGGAGACCTGGCGCAGGAAGCGGGTGGTGGAGCCCTTCGGCGTCCACACCCGCAGCGCGACGTCGGCCACGCCGCGGGCGAGCGCCTTGGCGACGAGGGCGCGGAAGTCGTCGGCCATCTCGGCGGGCTCGCGCAGCAGTGACACGGTGCCGAGCAGCCGGGTGGAGATCTGGCGCAGCTCGTCGACCCGCCAGTCGGCGCCCACCCCGCGGCAGTCGCACTGGAAGGCGCCCTCGCACGCGGCCAGCGCCGCCTCCAGCGCCCGCGCGCTCTCGCCGTTCTGCCCGTCGGTGAGCAGGATGGTGTGGTGGATGGCATCCGGGCGCGACGCCATGAGCTGCGCGGTCAGCCGCAGCCAGCGGCCCATCGAGGTGCCGCCGTGCGGACGCAGCCGGGCGACGGCCCGGCCCGCGGCCGCCCGCGTCTCGGCGCTCGCCGTCACCAGCTCCCGCCCGTCCGGATAGACCACCCGCGCCTGCTCGGTGCCCTCGACCACGGCGAACGCGACGCCGTCGGGCAGCGCGTCGATCGCCGCCCGCGCCGCCCGCCGCGCCTCGATGATCTTCGACTGCGGGTACTCCATCGACCCGGAGCAGTCCAGGATGATCACCTCGGCGGCGCCGGGGGACTCGTCGCGGGGCCCGCCGGGGCCCGCCGCGGCCGCCGGCCGGCCGGTGCCGGTGCCGGTGTCGGTGCCGGTGCCGGTGGCGGGCGCGACGGTGGCCTCGTCGCGGGCGGCCACGGTGATGACCGCGTGCACCTCGCCGGCGCCCTGCGCGAGGAACTCGTTCTGGCTGACCTCACAGGTGAAGGTGATCATCGCTGCTCCCCGGGATATCGATGACGATCACGGTGATGTTGTCGCCTCCGCCGCGGGCGAGGGCGACGGTCGTCAGATGGCGGGCGACCGCGAGCGCCGGAGCCTCGGCGGGCAGCTCGGCGATCCGGTCGGCGAGGGCGCCCGCGGCCGAGAGGTAGTTCCACAGCCCGTCGCTGCACAGCACGACCCGTCCCGGCCCGTTCAGCGCCGTCGCGGCGACGCGGGGGATCGCCGACGCGCTGCCCGTGCCGATCCAGTGGGTGATCGTGTGGGCGCCGGGCCCGGTCTCGGCCCGCTCCGGCGGCAGCAGGCCGGCCCGTACCGCCTCGGCGGCCAGCGTGTCGTCCGCGGTGAGCAGCCGCGCGCCGGACCGGTCGATCAGGTAGGCCCGGCTGTCGCCGAGCCAGCCGACCGCCAGCCGGCCCGGCGTCACGATGGCGGCGACGAAGGTGCACGCCGGCGCGTCGTCCGGACCGCTGATCGATGCGACGGCGCTGCGCTGCGCGGTCGCGGCGGCGGCCCGCAGGGCGCTCGCCTGCCAGCGGGCGGTGTCCCCGCCGGGGGGCGCCGGGCCGGGACGGGGACCGAGCGGGCGGGTGTCGCCGCTGTCGCCGGTGCTGCCGCTGTCGCCGGTGATGTCGCTGCCGCCGCTGCTGCTGGTGCCGCCGGTGTCGTCGCTGCTGCTGCTGCCGCCGCCGGTGCCGCCGGTGCTGCCGCTGGTGCCGCCACCGTCGGGCGCGTCGCCGCTGTCGCCGTCGTCGACGGGGACGTTCGTCTCGCTGGTGCCGCCGGGGTGGGGCGGCTTGACCGGCGGCGCGGTCAGCATGCCGGCAAGCTGCGCGAGCAGGTCGACGGCGTCGCGCGCCGCCCGCACCGCCGCCGGCCCCGACCCCGGGGCCGTCGACACCCCGTCGCAGACGACGGCGAGCGTCGCGGCCGGCCGGTCGTCGACGGGCCCGGCGAGGACACGCAGCGCGAAACCATCCTCGTTGGTGCGGTGCACCAGGCCGCGGTCGGAGACCCCCGCCGCGCTGACGAGATCGAGATCGGCGTGGTCACCGGGCGGGTCTCCCGGGCGCAGCCCGGCACCGCAGCGCTCGCAGAACCGGTCGTGCGGGAAGACGACCGCCGCGCACGCCGGGCACCGCCCGGCTCCCGGCGATCCCGCGCTGCTCTGGGATTCTCCGGCTCCCGGGGCTTCGCCGGTGGGCGGGGCGTCCGGCTGCGGGCTCTGCTCTTTGGTCATAGCAGCGTCCGGGGACGGACGCCGTTGGCGAGATCGACCAGGGCGTACCGTTCGTCGGGTGTCGGCGCCAGGCGGGCCAGCATCCGGTAGGCACGTTCCAGGCCGAGCCGCAGCGTGGCGGGCCGCAGCGCCGACCCGGCGACGCTCACCTGGGGGTCCGCCGCCACCGCGCCGGAGGTGACCAGGTCGAGCGCGCCGGCCAGCAGGTCTCGGGTGAGGGTCGCCCGGACGGCCGGGGCGAGGTCCAGATCGTCGAGGATCGTCGACGCCGCCAGCAGGCCGGACCGGTCCGGGGCGCCCGCGGCGGTGACGGTGCCGAGCACCCGGGCCAGGCGCACCCGCGCTTCGACGTGGGCGGCCGACGCCGCCGGCACCCGTTGGTAGGCCTGCGCGGCGCCGTCGCGGTCACCGGCGGCGAGGCGGACCCGGGCCAGCCCGAACGCGGCGCTGGTGAACGTGTCGTCGGTGCGCGAGACCAGGTCGTAGAGCTCCTGTGCCCGGGGCAGGTCGCCGCCGACCTCGGCCGCGCGGGCCAGCGCCAGCTTCGGCGCGAGCTCGCCGGGCACCTCTCCGTACACCCGCTCGAACGCCGCGACCGCCCCCGCCGCGTCGCCCTCGGCGAGCAGGAGCAGGCCACGCTGCCAGTGCACCCGCCAGGCGAAGGGGTCCTCGGCCGCGACGGCGTCGAGCAGCTCCCGCGCCGCGTCGTGCTCGCCGAGCCGGGTCCGCAGGTCGGCCAGGCGCAGCCGGGCGGCGGCGCTGCCCGCAGCCATCGCGCCGAGCAGCTCGGCAAGCTGGCCGGGGGAGACGTCGGGCAGCGCGGCGAGCGCGGCCGCCGCGGGATCGTCCGGATCGGGCAGCAACGCCGGCAGCAGAGCCGGCAGCACCGCCCAGGGCGCCGGGTCGGCCGGCTCACCGGTCGGGTGGGCGTCACCGGTGAACCGTGCGCTGCGGGCCGGCATCGGGGCGCCCCGCTCCGCGGCGACGATCTCCCGCAGGACGCCGAGCAGTTCGCCGTGCATCTCCTCGGCGCTGGCGAAGCGATGGTCCGGGTCGAGCGCCGTGGCCTTGACCAGCAGGCGGTACAGCGACTCGTGCCGGGCGAGCACCGGATGGCCGGACGCCGGCGGCAGGGTGTGCCGGTAGGTCGAGGTGTTGCCGCGGAAGTCGAGGACGAGGGTGGCCAGCGTCCGGCCCACCGTGTACAGGTCCGAGGCCACCGACGGGCCCTCGGTGGGCACCTCCGGCGCCTGGTAGCCGAGCGTGCCGTAGACGGCACCGTCGTGGTCGTCGATCCGCCGCACCGCGCCGAGGTCGATCAGCCGCACCGCGTCCCGGCCGACCATCATGTTGTCCGGCTTGAAGTCGCAGAACACCAGACCGTTGCGGTGCAGGTAGGCGAACGCGGGCAGCACCGCGAGCAGGTAGGCGACGGCCTCGGCCACCGGCAGCGGGTCGGGCCGGCCCGCGGCGGTCCGCCGCCGGCGCAGCACCTCGCGCATCGACGTGCCGCCGACGTACTCCATCACGATGTAGCCGGTCCCGGCATGCTCGACGAACGTGTAGATCTTCACGATCGTCGGATGGTCGACCGCGGCCAGGAACCTGCGTTCCGCCATCGCCGCGAGCTGGGCGTGCCGGTCGCCGGAGTCGAGCAGCCCCTTGAACACCACCCAGAAGTCCCCGCCGACACCGTGGTCGCGAGCCAGATAGACCCAGCCCTGCCCGCCATGGGCGAGGGCGCCGGCGATCTCGTACTGGCCGACGCGGTCGCCGGGCCGCAGCGCCGGCCGGAACGAGTAGGGCTGCCCGCAACCCGCGCAGAACCCCTCCGCCAGTGCCGGCTGGCCCCCGCGCGGGCGGCCGACGGGCTCGCCGCAGCGGGCGCACAGCCGCCGCCGCTGCGGGATCTGCGGGTCGGTGAGCAGCAGCGACGTCGGATCGGGCAGGTCGACATCGGGCATGCGCACCAGCCCGGCGCCCAGCCGGTCGGGCGCGCTGTGGCTCGCCGACCCGCGCCGGGACCGCCGCGAGGCGGAGGCCCCCGTCGACGGCGAGCCGCCGGTCCCGCCGGACGCGTCGGTGACGCCGGACGCCGGGGTGACGCCGGACGCCGGGGGTGCGCCGGACGTAGGGGGTGCGCCGGTCACGCCGCCGGCCGACGTCGCCGAGGCGGCGGGACGGTCTGCGGCGGCGGGGCCGGGCGGCCGGTAGGCGAGGCCGGTGATCGTGCAGTAACCGTCCTCGATGACGCCCTCGCAGTCCGGCTCGGGACACCGGATCGCCTCGGTCATCGGGATTGCGGCGTGGAGACCCCGCCATTCACGGCGGGCAGGAAACGTCGCCTCATCTTGTTCATCAGTCGATATCCCTTGTCGTAGAATGGGGAATGTCCCGCTATCAGCTCTGTCCGAGCGTCCTGGGACATCAGCGGGCAACCACCTGGGTGACTGCGCGGGGAGGCGACGCCAGTAGGCGGCCTGTGAACCGCGAACCTCAACACCGCGCACCCCCTCCGGGGGACGAGTAGGAGTTGACATCCTCCTCCGCGGTTACGCGGTGGAGGAGGTCAAGCTCACTCCTCGTCGTGGACGCGGGCGGCCGGCCGTCTGCGTCGCGGCTCCGATCGCCGTCCCGGCCGGGGCGGTCCTGTCGCGGGCTGTCGGATCGCGGGCTGTCCCGCTCCGGCCCGCCGCCGGCCTCGGCAGCCGCCAGCAGGGCGTCCGCGTAGGCACGGACGAGCCTCTCGGCCCGGTCCAGGTCGATCGGCGCCGTTCCCAGCGCGGCGAGCGCGGGGGCGTACCGTGCCTCCAGCTCGGCAGACTCGGACCGCCCGGTGCGTCCGGCCTTGGCCCGCAGTGCCCGCAGCAGTCCGCGCAGCTCGTCGCGGCGGCGCGCCGGCGTCGCGTTCGTCTGGACGATCCTGGCCGCCGTCGCCAGGGTCTCCTGCGCCGTGCGCCGCCATGCCGGCAGGCCGTAGGCGACCAGCCGCCAGTCGCCGGCCTCCCCGGCGGCGATCAGCCGGTCAAGCCAGGGCCGCAAGCCCCGCCGGGGGGCGTCGAACCAGCCGTCGGCGAGCCGCAGCAACCCGTCGGCGTCGCCGGTGATCCGCTCGACGGCCTCCCGGGCATGGCGCTCCCCGACCTGCGCGGTCTCGACCACCCGCGTCAGCAGTCCGCCGGCCGCCGCCAGGTCCTCGGCGAGATGGTCGTGCGCCCGGGCGAGCGCGGCGAGCGCGGCTGCCGCCGAGGCGAGCGCCGCCCCGGCCCCGTCGAGCAGCCCCGCCGGCAGGTCGATCGGGTCGGCGGCCACCGCCGCCTGAGCGAGCGCCAGCGCCGCGCGGGCCGTCGCAAGCTCCGGCACGTCACCGCCGCCGTCCCCGTTGTCTCCGTTCCCGTCCTCGCTGTCCCCGTCCCCGTCCCTGCCCCGCCCGTGGCCCTGCCCGTCCTCGCCGTCCCAATCGCTGCCGCCGCTGCCGTCGCCGCCGTTCCTGCCGTCGCCGCCGTGCCCATCCCCGCCGTGCCCATCCCCGCCGTCACCATGCCTGCCGCCGCTTCTGCCGCCGCTGCCGTCGCCGGCCGGTGCCACCCCGATGCGCTTCGCCGTCGCCAGCAGGTCGCCGAGCTGCCGGGCCAGCGGCGCCAGCGCGTCGCGGTGGCGGGCGCGGGCGGCGACGGCCTCCTCGACGGCCGCCTGTACCTCACGCACGCCGGCCAGGGCGTCGTCGAGACGGCGCTGGGCGGGCACGTCGCCTGGTGCCGGCTCGCCCGTCTCGGCGGCCAGCAGCGCCGCGAGCCGGCCGGCGCGGCGCCCACCGAGCCGCGGGCCCTCCCCGCGTTCGGCGGCGGCCGCCGTGAGCAGGTCGTTGATCGCGCCGTGGGCCTCCCAGAACCCCACCAGCCGGCGGTGGGCGTCGGCGGCGATCGCGGCCGTGCGCCCGCGCAACCGGGGTGGATCGCCGAGCTGGCGGTCGACGAGAGCGTCGAGGTCGAGCAGTTCGGCGGCGAGCTGCGCGCTGCCCGAGCGCAGCCTCGCCAGGACCGCGTCGACCTCCCAGCGGGTGGGCACCGCCGGTCAGTCCCGGTAGGTCGGCGCGGGCGGCGCCGGGGCCGGGGCGTGCAGCCAGCGCTGGTAGATCGTCGCCCAGTCGCCGTCGCGCTTGGCGGCCTGCAGGACCGCGTTGACGAAGCGGGTGAGGTCGGGCGCGGTGCGGCTGACGACCACACCCATCTCGGTGGTCCGCGCCGCGCGCCCGACGATGGCCGTCTTGGGATCCTGCGCGGCCATCCCGAGCAGCACCGTCTCGTCGCTGACGATGCCGGAGTCGCTGCCGTCCTGCAGGGCGACGAGGCATTCGGTCACGTTGGTCACCACGTGCGGGATCGGATGGGACGGCGCGGTCTCGATCTGCCGCAGCGACGTCGTCCCGGCCGCGGCGCACACCCGGCGTCCGCCCAGGTCGCCGAGCCCGCGGTACGGCGAGCCACGCCGGACGAGAACCCCGGACGTGGTCAGGAAGTACGGTTCGGAGAAGTCGACCTGCTCGGCCCGGTCGCAGGTGATGTTGACGGTCGCCGCGACCAGATCGAGCTGCCCGCGCCGCACCAGGTCGATCCGCTGGGCCGCGGTCACCGCCCGGAACTTCACCCGCCCGTCCACACCGAACAGCGCCCGGCCGACGAGGGTCGCCAGGTCGACGTCGAACCCTTCGAACTGGCCGCTGTCCGGGTTGATCGAGCCGAACGGCGGGGTGTCCGGCCGGACGCCGACGCTCAGGTAGCCCCGGCGCAGGATGGTGGCGAGCGTTGGCCCCGCCGCCTGCCCCGGCACCGGCGGGATCGCGGGCGGGCGCCAGCTCGCCGTCGTCGCCCGGCAGGGGCCGGCCGTCGCCTGGGGGCTGGGGCTCGCCGCGGCCGGCGACGCGCCGGGCAACGGGCGGGCGGGCTGCGGCGGCGGGCTGGTCACGGTGCCGCAGCCGGCGAGCACCGTGGCGTAGGCGACGGCCAGGACGAGGGCAGCGGCCAGCGCGGCCGCCGCGGGCAGCGGCGCACGGGTCCGGTGAGGTGCCCGCTGATCGTTCCGACGTCGCACGATGACAGATCGTAAGGCCGATCGGTACCTTCCGTGCGGCAATGTCGCGTTGTCGTCACCCCGGGCGGTTCGCGAGGTCGAAATGTTAGTCGTCCCGACTCGGGATGCAGGGCCGTTCCGTTCGGCCCGGCCACGGGTGCGCCGTGTCACCCGCCCGTGTCACCCGCCCGTGTCACCCGCCTTCGGCGTCATGGGAACCGGCACCGTCGGGGGTGAGCCCGATCCCGGCAGCCACCACGGGATGGGCCGGGTGGGGGCGGTATGACGGCGCTACCTGTAGTCGTTGATACGCACCTGGATCCCGGCGAGCGCGAGGGCGGCGGCGAACAGGACGCTCGCGGTGACGGCCAGCGGCAGCGGGTCCAGGCCGTCGTCCGCGGCGGCGAGCCGCTGCTCGAACCGGCCGCGGCCGGCGTCGAACACCACCGTCGACGCGATGTCGAATCGTCGGAAGGCGTCGGTGCCGCCGCCCTGGGCCAGGGCCACCGCCTGCTGGAACCCGCCGACCTCGGCGACGAGCGCGCGGACCCGCACCGCGCTGGCCTGGTAGGCCTGCCAGGCGGGCGCGAGCGCGACGCGGGCGGGCCGATCCGGTCCGGGCAGCGCCGCGGCCGCCGGGAGCAGCCCCGTGCCGGTCGGCCGGCCCCGGGCGTCGTAGCCCAGCCGGGCACCGACCGCGTCGGCGTCGGCGTCGAGCTCCGCGCCGTTGCCGCGGGAGATCAGCGACAGGCTCTCGTCGCCCCAGGCGCGCAGCGCGAGGACCCGGGCCTGCGCGGTCATCGTCATCGGCACGTAGCCGTCGTCGCGGCTGTCGAGCAGGCGGGCGCGCTGCACCCCGAATGCGGCGAGCGTCCACCCGAGGGCGAGCACGGCGAGCAGCGTCGCCGCCACCAGCGCCGGGTTGAGGATGCGGTTGGTCCGCCGGAACAGTCGAACCTGCAGGGCGATCAGCACGGCGAGCGTCGCCAGCCCGGCGACGGTGACCACCACCAGGTGGTAGGCGCGGCTGGCCTGCCGGTAGTCGCGGTCGATGCGGTCGGCGGCCGCGGCGGCGAGGCGGTCGGCGGCCGGCAGGATCGTGCCCTGCATCAGGCTGGACGCCTCGCGCAGGTAGGCGCCGCCGACGACGAGACCGAGCCGGTTGTTCGTCCGGGCCCGTTCCACCTCGCCGGTGTAGACGGGCAGCCGCTCGGTGAGCACGGTCAGCGGTTCCCGCGGCCCCCCGGCCCGGGCGAGATCGACGATCCGCTCGCTCGCGTCGGCGATGGCCCGCTGGTAGGCCGCGCGCTGGTCGGGGGGCTCGACGCCGCCGGCGAGGAAGGCCCGCGCCGCCGCGGCGTCGGCCGCCGAGAGGTCGGCGTGCAGGCTCTGCGCCGCGATGAACGACGCGCCGCTGTCGGTCCGCAGCGAGTTCAGCGCCTGCTGGCGGGCCCGCACGGTGGTGAAGGCCGCGACCCACAGGGCGAGCAGGCCGACGGTCACGATGATCGACAGCAGTCGCAGCCGGCCGGGCGGCGTGGCCGTGCGGCGCCGCAGCCCGCGGCGCCCGGGCGAGCCGGCGCTGCCGGCGCCCGCCCCGCCGCTTGTTCCCGAGGAGCTGCCCGTTCGCGAGGAGCTGCCCGCTCCCGAGGAGCTGCCCGTTCGCGAGGGGTCGGCCGTTCCCGAGGTGCCGGCCGCGCCCCCGGCGGCCGTGCCCGCCGCGCCACGGGCAGCCGGCGGGGGGAGCGCGGCCGTGGCCGGCGGGATGGAGGGAGGCGACGGCGTGCCCACCGCGGTCATATCCGGTGATCTTAGGCGATCTACGGCGTTCCGGGGCCGCGGTGTCAACTTTGCGTCATCACAGTTGCGCCGTCCCGGCGGTCGCCGCTCCGGGGCGCCTATCGGGTAGTGATCTGTCTGCGGGACTCGGTCTCGCGGCAAGCCCGGCCCGGGCGCGGGGCGCGGTGCCTTTCAGGCGTACGCGTACACTTCCAGTTGGAACATGTAGCCGGCGGCGGCATGCCCCCATCCCGGATTCCCTGGGCAGACGCCTCGATTCGGCTGGTATCCGTCGAAATAGAGCGAGCTGCATTTGAAGCAGAAGCGCCACGCGCTCTGAAAGTTCCCCGGAACCGGGTTCCGGTCGTGCCAGAGAAGGTTCTGTGGGTAGACGCCGGTGTGCGACCCGCCGCCGCGTCCGGCGCAGACGCCCGGGGAGTCGTGATAGTAGAGGAGGCCACAGGACGAGCACTGCCGCCAGTCGCTCTGCTGGTACGCCGTCTCGCCGGCGTGGTGGTCGGCGCTGTTGGTGAAGGGTATCCCGAAGGTCCAGCCCTGTATCACGTGCCGGCCGCCCGCCGGGCAGCGATCGTGGACCTGTTGCAGGTTCCGGACCAGGCCAAAGCATTTGTTGCAGAAGCGCCAGTCGGGATGCCATATACCTGACGCCTCGGCAGGCGAGGACAAGGCGGCCGTTGCCGTGACGGTCGCCAACCCCAACCCGGCCACCAGAAGGGTTCGCCGTGGTACGCCGGCTGATGGTTCGTCCACTGTCATTGTGCGCCCCCCTCGAACCAGTGCACGCACCGCCGTGGATGGCAGTGCGAACACTATCGCCGCCTCGGCCTCGACAGCCGTGATCCTGACTGGTTTGTGACAGGTCCTGCGAGTGCGGTCCCCGCGGTCTGGAGCAGCCGGGGCCAGCAGCCCGGAGGCGGGGACGGTGACCCTCGACCTGAGACGCCCGTAACTCCAGCCCCGCCAGAAGAACCTGGTATGCGGTCGTCGGGTGTTGGACAGGGCGGGAGGTAGCGGGCGGCGGGCGGCTTACAGTCCGCGGGTCGGGTCACGTGTCGAATCGGCGGGACCTGGCCGGGAGGCGGATGTGCGGGCAGCAGGTAGGACGGGTCGGCGAGAGGCGGGCGTGCGCTGGTGGGCGGCCGTCTTCGTGGCGGCGTCGGTGACGGCGCTCGCGGGCTGTGCCAGCGAGGGGCGGACTGGCGGGCAGGCGGCGGTGACGACGCCGCCGGCCGTGTCCCCCGCGAGAACGGTCCCGGCCGCGGCGACGGTCCCAGCCGCGGCGACGGTTTCGGCCGCGGGGACGGTTTCGGCCGCGGGAACGGTTTCGCCCGCGGGGACAGGCGCCGGGGCGGGAAGCTCGGGGGCGACCGGCGCGCGCGGCGGCCCGGTGACTCGGCTGGTCAACCTGGCCCCGGTCGACCGCCGCGGACAACCGGCGAAAGGCTGGGCCGTCGACGGGCGCGATGATGATCCGGACGCGCCGATCGACTGCGGCGACACCAGTCGGGCGTACCCGTCGCCGGCCGCCGTCAGCGCGGACATCTACTACTGTTCGCCCAGCGCCGCCGACGCCGATACCTGCTGGCCGACACCCCAGGCCCGCCGGATGCTCTGCCTGCGCGACCCGTACTCGGCCACGCTCGCCGCGCTCACGGCCCAGTCGCTCGTCGCCAGGGTCTCCCCGCCCAGGAACCCCGTCCCGCTCGGCCTGGACCTGGCCAACGGGGAGCGCTGCCGCCTGCGTGACGGCGGTGCCTGGGGATCCCCGGAGAACCATCCGGGCTATGTCGGCTACTACTCCTGCGGCCCGCGCGACATAGTGTGGGCGCCGCAGAACTCGCCCACCGGCGGCGTGGACAGGACCAGCAGACGCTGGACCGTCCTGGTCGGAGATGTCACCGGCCCCCTGGCCACCGTCCCCGTCACGGCGGCCGACTTCGTCACCAACGCCCCCTGAACGCCCCCTGAACGCCCCCTGAACGCCCCCTGGACCGCCCCCCGAACGTCCTACGGCGAGGCGCTGCGGCACATGCACCGCCTCGGCGCGCCGCCGCGCCACCCGACTCCGGAGAAGCGGATGATCATTGCTCTGGATCTGGGCGCTGCGAACGGGGACCCGGGGTGAAGCGGATCGGTAGGCTGCGCACGGCGTAGACGTCGCCCGCGTCGGGGAACCGTTCGAACTCGCCGTCGATCGTGTAGTCCGGCAGTCGGGTGAGGATCTCGGTGATCATGACCTGGAACATGGCGCGGGCGTGGTTGGAGCCCAGGCAGCGGTGACCCCCGGCGCCGAAGGCAAGATGCCGGTTCCCGGTGCGGTCGAAGTCGATCCGGTCGGGGTCGGTGAAGACCTTCGGATCGCGGTTGGCCGCGGCGTACATCAGCAGGACGCGGTCGCCGGCATGGAGCTGTTGACCCTGGACCACACAGTCCCGGGTCATGATCCGGGCCAGGCCCTGGGTGGGGGTGTCGTGGCGCAGGAACTCCTCGGTCGCCTTCGGCAGGATGTCCGGCTCGTCGAGGAGCCGCTGGCGCAGCTCGGGCTGCTCGTGCAGGCGCACCAGCGCATTGCCGGTCAGGCCGCTGGTGGTGTCCATCCCGCCGAGGAGCATGAGGAACGCGAAGCCGATCACGAGTTCGTCGCGCAGGGGCGCCCCGTCGGCCTCTCCCTGCATGATCGTGCTGAGGAGATCGTCGCGGTAGCCCTCGGTGCGTCGAAGCTTGATCTCCGCCGTGATGCTGGCGTAGATGTTGCCGACCGCCTCCATGGCCTTCTCGGGGGCGTTCGAGCGGTCGTGCACCGTCGCGTGGACCCACGCCACCCAGTCCTGCCAGCGGCTGTCGTCGAAGCCCAGCATCTCGAGGATCCAGCGCGCCGGCAGGGGTGTGGTGAGCTGGTTGACGATGTCGGCCCTGCCGGTCTCGATGAACTCGTCGATCTGTTCGGTGGCGATCCGCCGGAAGGTCGGTTCGAGCCTCTTGGCCGCGGACGGGGAGAACCAGGGCAGCACGATCTTGCGGTACTGCGCGAGCAGCGGCGGGTCGGAGTCGATCGGGATGAAGGGGTCCGGGTTGCCGGCCTGGGGAATGCCCTTCTCCATCGCCGAGCTGAACAGCTCGCCGTCCTGCTCGGCGTTGTAGACGTCCGCGTGGTCCAGGAACATCCAGAAGCCGCCCCAGGCATCGGAGTGGGCGACCGGGCACTTCTCCCGTAAGTCCTCGTAGATCTCGTAGTTGTGCTCGCGGAAGTACGGCGAATGATGGTCGATTCCGGCCGGGTGGCCGGTCGCCTCGGGCTGGACCGTGGTCATGTCGATCAGTCCTCTCCGGTCTCGATGGTGATCGCCTGTTCCGGGCATTCCACCTGCGCCGCCCGCAGGGTCGCGATTCCCGCCTGCTCTGCCGCCTGGTCGTGGACGATGGTCCGGTCCTCGTCGTCGAGAAACTCGAAGGCATCCGGCGCGATCGTCAGGCAGCGGGCGTGCCCGCGGCAGCGATCCGCGTCAACAACAACTTTCATCGGTCACCTCGGGGGCGTTCGGATATCCCGGTACGGATATACCGGTTCGGATATCTCGGTGAGGCCGTTCTGCGAAGGCGTCCGGAACCGCCGGCGACCTGCTGCCCGACCGGACGGAAAACGGGTCGCCGACGGAACGGACGAAGACGTGGGGGTGGTGCGCTCGGAGCGCCTCGCCCGCGACGGGGCGCGGGGCGTCGGTCCGCTAGCGGCGGACGGACATGCCGGCGTCGACCCGGAGCAGGCTGCCGGTGAAAGTGCGTCCGGCCTCGGAGACGAGGAAGAGGATCGCCTGGCTGACGTCGCGCGGTTCGATCATCGGGAAGTCGGGCAGCGCGGTCTGCATCGCGTTGGCGAGGTGCTGGTTGGCCTCGATGACGGCGAACAGCGCCGGATTCTCGAGGATCATCGGGGTCGAGCAGTTCGTCGGGGCGACCGCGTTGACCCGGATGCGGTGCGGGGCGAGCAGGTTCGCGTAGGACCGGACCAGCCCGGTCACCGCGAGCTTCGCCATGTTGTAGGCGTCCGACCCGCCACTGCCGTCGGTCAGGTCGAGCAGGGCGGCCATCGAGCTGGTGGCGACGAGGTTGCCGCCCTGGCCGCGCTCCTTCAGGTGGGGGATCGCGATCTGGAAGGTGTTCCAGACGCCGATCAGCATGATGTCGAGGCCGAGCCGCAGCGCCTCGGAGGCGTCCCGCTCCTCGGCGTTGCTGAGGATGACACCCGCGTTCGCCAGGACGGTGTCGATGTGGCCGAACCGCTCGACCCCGGCGTCGAACGCCGCCTGCAACGCGGCCAGGTCGCGGACGTCGGCCTGGTGGATGGCCATCTCCTGGCCGGCCTTCTCGACCAGGCGGGCGGTCTCCTGTAGGTCGTTCATCGTGCCGAGCGGGTAGGGGACGGTGTCGAGGTCGGCACAGATGTCGACGCCGACGATGTTCGCGCCCTGCTCGGCCAAGGTCACTGCGTGCGACCTGCCCTGGCCGCGGGCCGCGCCGGTGATGAAGGCGACGCGGCCGTCGAGTAAGCCCATGATGTCCCTTTCGCGAGGGTTCGGGGTGTGGGTGTGCCGGGTGGTGGTGTGTCGAGTGGTGGTGTGTCGAGGGTGGAGTGGGTGGTGTGGGCGTGCCGGGGTGGCGCGAGCGCCCCGCCGGTCCGGTGCCGCCGGTCGGGAGTCGAGTGTCGGGCGTCGGGCGTCGCCGGTCGGGTGACGCTGGTCAGGAGTCGCCGGTCAGCACGGCCGGGCCGTTGCGGACGATGTCGCCGAGGAGACCGACGTCGAGGCCGAGGTCCGCGGCGACCTGCTCGACCAGGGCGACGTCCTTGCGCAGATACGGAAGGGCGAACTGCGCGAACGTCTCGGGGCTGCCGAGCACGCCGAGCGCCTGGATCGCGGCGCTGTTCGCGCTGCACAGGCTGAGGGCGCCCATCAGCAGGTTCGTGTCGAGCCCGAGCGAACGCCCGAGGGCGTCGGCGGCGATGGCGGTCTGGACGTGTGCGGCGAACGTCAGGTTGTTGACGAGTTTCACGACCGAGGCCGATCCCACCTCGCCGGTGCGGACCACCGCGGCGCTGTAGGCGCGCAGGAGTGGTTCCACCAGGTCGACCGCGTCCTTGTCGCCGCCGGCGAGCACGGTGAGACGCCCGGCGCGGATGGAGTCCGAGGTGCCGCTCACGGGCGCGTCGAGCACGCCCACCCCGCCGGCGGCGGCTTGGGCGGCCAGGTCGCGGACAGTGGTGGGGGACACCGTCGCGTGCTGGACCAGCACCGATCCCGGACGCATCGCCGCCAGCGCGCCGCCGGCCGTCAGGATCTCGACGAGCTGGTCCTGCGAGAACGGGCAGACGATCAGCACGTCGACCGCGCCGGCCACCGCCGTGGCCGAGGCGCCGATCCGCGCGCCCAGGTCCGCGAAGCGGGCCGCGACGTCGGCACGGCGGGCGTACAGGTGGACGGTGTGGCCGGCGGCGAGCAGGCGTTCGACCATGGGCGCCCCCATCGATCCCGCGCCGATGAAGCCGACCGTCGGGGCCGATCCGCCGGCGGGTAACCCGTCGGCGGGCGAGGCGTCGGTGGCCGATCCGTTGGCGGGGTCGGATCGAGGCGGCGCGACGGACATGGAGACGGCTCCTCCCAGTTGCAGTGACGCGGGCCGCGAGACGCTCGGGCCGGTTGCCGCCGATGGCGGACTGGGCGGTGTGGCCCGGGTCGATCTGTGACCTCTGACACTACTAAGACAACTGTCACATTGGAACCCCCTGCGTGAACATTCCTCCGAAACGTCGCCGAGAGAACGATCATCGAGTCGGGGAGGATCGGCCCCGCATAGACTTCGAGGGACGTCCCGGAGCCGGGTTGATGCGACGCGGGCCTGGGAGGGAGCGGCTGTCGATGTCCGAGTCGGTCCCCGCCACCCGAGCTGACGGCGAAGCGCGCACCCGGCTGCCGGAGCCGGGGCGGCTGCCCGGGCAGGAGCCGCCGATCGACGGTCTGTGGCTGCCCCGCACGCGCCGCGCCCCCTATCCGGTGAGCCCGACCATCGGCCCGGAGGGGATGCGCGCCTGCCGGGAGATTCTCGACGCAGCCCGCCTGCTGTTCGTCGAGCGTGGGTACCACGCGACGAGCATCCAGGCCGTCGCCGAGGCGACCGGTCGCTCGGACACCGCCGTCTACCAGTATTTCCGCGGCAAGCAGGAGATCTTCCGGATCCTGTTCGAGGAGCTGGGCGCGGACCTGATCGCCCTGTTCGCGGCGATGCCGGCGCTCACGGCGGACCGTGCGGGCCTCCATGCCTTCCGGACCTGGCTGGAGGAGCTCGGCGCCGTGCTGCGCCGGCACTCCCCGGTGTTCGCGGACTGGCCGCTCGAGGACGAGCCCGCGGTGGACAACCCTTCCGAGGAGTACCTGCGCCAGCTCGGCGCCCTCATCCACGGGCGCCTGGCCGCCGCCGACACCCGCGCCGCCGACACGCAATACATCGACACGAGGGTGCTGTCCATCGCCATCATCTGCGTCGTCGAGTGGGCCCACATCGTCCTCGACGCCGGCGCCTCCCGGGCCGAGCGTGCCTCCGAGGAGAAGGCGCTGCACGACACGCTCGCCCGCATCATCCACCGGGCGGTGTTCCCGGCCGCGCACGCCTCCGATCCCGACGCCCACGATCGCGACGCTCTCGATCCCGACGCCCCCGACGCCACCCCCGCCGGGCGGAAGGCGGCCGCCCGGCCGCAACGCCCCGCCGTCGACGATCAGGCCGGCCCCGAGCCCGGACTGCGCAAGGTCGTCACGGCCCGGGCCCGAGCGACCATCGAGAAGGTCCTGGCGGCCGCGGTCGCCGCCGTCGAGCAGCGGGGACTCGCCGGAACCAGCGTGAACGACATCATCGCCCGCGCCGGCGTCGCGCACGGCAGCTTCTACCAGTACTGGACGGACCGCACCGCCCTGTTCACCACCCTGACGCACCGGGCCGCCGTCCGGACCTGCGACCACTTCGAGCGGCTCGGTGACGTACGCACCGGGCCGGAGCTGGACGGGTGGCTCGACGAGTGGCTGCGAATCGTCGAAAAGCACGGGACCGTCTTCCACGTCTGGACCGTCGAGATTCTCGAAACCCCGTCGTTGTGGCCCGCCGCGCGCGGGCTGCGCGCCTATCTGGACGCCGTCACCGCCGAGCTCCCGCAGCACTGGCCGGCGGCGATCCCACTCGATGCCCGGACCGGAACGATCACCCTCTGGACCCTGCTCACCGAGCTGCCCTACAACGCCTGGCTGCGGCACAACGTCCTCACCCGCGACGAGATCCTGTCCTGCCAGCGGCTGTTCCTCGGCCGGGGAATCCTGGGCGACTCCCGGCAGGGGTGAGACCGGCGCGGGTGAGCCCGCACCGGGCGGCTCCATGGGCGGCGGCATCGGGCGGGCCCTACCGGGGGGCCAGCCGGGGGAGCACCTTCGCCGCGAACAGCTCCAGGCTGGCCCAGCCGAGCTCCGGTGGCATCCCGCCCATCAGCGGATGGAAGACGAGCGGCTGGTCGGGTTCCAGCGCCTGCGCGAGCGCGACGCACTCGTCGGGCGTGACGACCTGGTAGACGCCGGACGCCCGCACGGCGGCCAGATCCGCGCCCACCACGGTCGCGCTGGAACGTTCCGAGTCCGGCTTCGCGCCGGAGTAGGTGACGGCCTCGTACACGGCGTACCGGGCCAGGCTGTCCCACGCCTTCTCCGGATCGTCGGCGACGTGGAGAAAGCCGTGCGTCGAGCCGGGGATGACGCGGCGCGGGGCCCGACCGAGGCGGGCGCACTCGTCGGTGTAGGCCGCGTACAGCCCGGGGTCGGGCAGCGCCGGGGCGAAGCCCAGGTCGAGGGCCGCCGCCCGGCGTGCCCCGATCTCGGTGGCGCCGCCCACGTAGAGCAGCGAACGCGGATCGCTCGCCGGCGGGGGGGTGATGACGACCTGTCGGCCATGCGCGGTGACCGGCCGGCCCGCCCAGGCGTCGAGCAGGTCGCGGATCTGGCGCTCCATGTATGCGCCGCGTCCGGAGCGGTCGACGCCGAACATGGCGAACTCGACGTCCCGGTAGCCGATGCCCGCCACCACCTCGACGCGACCGCCGCTGGCGAGATCGAGCACGGCGAGATCCTCGGCGAGGCGGACCGTGTCGTAGAGCGGCAGGAGCGCGGCGGCCACCTGCACCGTGAGGCTCCTCGTCGCGCCCGCCACCGCGGCGGCGACGACCAGGGGCGAGGGAAGATAGCCGTCGTCGAGGGCGTGGTGTTCGGAGAGCACCACCCGGCCGAATCCGTGCTGCTCGGCCCAGGCGCACTGCTCCAGGCAGGTCCGGTAGCGCTGCGCCGGGGACGACGGCGCGAACGGTGGATGTCGGAAGTCGTAGCGCAGGGCGGCAACAGCCATGTTCGCTCGCTCCTTGGGTCGGACGCGCTCGCGTGGTCAGGAACCCTCGCCGTCGCCGATCCGTGCGGTGCCCGGCCGGGGTGCGACGGAGGCGACGACGAACACCCGCAGGGTCGCCTCGACGGCGTCGTCGTCCGCGGGTGGATCGGTCATGAGCATGTTCTGGACGCGCAGCAGCCAGCGGGCCATCGCGGGGGCGCCGACGTCGGTGCGCAGCTCGCCGTTCTCCTGGGCGGTGGCGATGTAGCCGGTGAGGGTGGGCAGGGTCCGCTGCTGGATCAGGCCCGACGCGTAGGCTGCGCCGACCGTCTGGGCGGCGTTGTCGCGGTCGAACAGCAGGGTGAGGAACGGCGAGCGCGCGACCGCCCGCCGGGCGGCGAGGAACGCGTCGACCAACCTGTCCTCGAACCGCCCCTCGCCGCCCATGATCCGGTCGGAGGCGGCCATGAGCCCGCGGGCCTCGATGAGCACCACCCCCGCGAGCACGTCGTCGCGACTCCTGAAGTAGGCGTAGACGGTCGTCCGGTGGATCAGCGCCTCGCGGGCGATGTCCTCCACGGTCGTCCGGGCCACCCCGTGGCGCAGGTAGCAGCGCATCGCGGCGTGCAGGATGCGTTCACGCGCCTCGTCCTCGGTGGTCGGGGCCTGCGCACCCCACCGGGCCGGCTGGGTCCGGGCCATCTAGACGGGGTAGCTCACTGTCTTGATCTCCATGAAGTCCTCCAGGCCCTCGCGGCCGAACTCCCGGCCCAGGCCGCTCTGCTTGTAGCCGCCGAACGGCGAGTCGACATCGAACCACGGGGCTCCGTTGACCGAGACGGTGCCGGTGCGCAGGCGCTGCGCCACGCCGGTGGCGCGGGCGGTGTCGGCGCTGAAGACCGCCCCGCTCAACCCGAAGGGCGAGTCGTTCGCGATCGCCACGGCGTCGTCGTCGCCGTCGAAGGCGATGATCGACAGCACCGGACCGAAGATCTCTTCGCGGGCGATCCGCGCGGAGTTCGGGACGTCGGTGAAGACCGTCGGCTGCACGAAATAGCCGCGGTCGAACTGGGTGGCGCGACCGCCGCCGGTGACCAGGCGCGCCTCCGTGCGGCCGAGGTCCATGTAGCCCAGCACCCGGTCGAGCTGACGCTGGCTGATCAGCGGGCCCATCATGTGGTTCGGGTCCAGCGGATCCCCGTAGGGTGTCGCCTCCATGGCGCCCTTGGCCAGTTCGGTCGCCGCGGCGGCCAGGTGGGCGGGGACGAGCAGCCGGGTGTAGTGCGTGCACCCCTGGCCGCTGTGCACGCAGATGGTGCCCGCCGCGGTGAGGACCCCGGCCTGCAGCGACTCCTCGTCGAGCACGATCAGCGCCGATTTCCCGCCGAGTTCCAGCGACACCCGCTTCACGGTCGGCGCCCCGTTGGCCATGATCAGCCGGCCGGTGGCCGTCGAGCCGGTGAAGGCGACCTGGTCGACGTCGGGGTGCCTGGTGAGGATCTCGGCGACGCTGTTGTCGGAGGTCGTGACGATGTTCAACACGCCGGGGGGCAGGTCCGTCTCCGCGGCGGCGGCCGCGATCAGGGTCGCCGACCACGGGGTCTCCGGGGCCGGCTTGAGCACCACCGTGCACCCGGCGGACAGCGCCGCGATGGACTTGCGCAGGTTGAGCTCGAACGGGACGTTCCACGGAGTGATCGCGGCGACCACACCGGCGGCCTCCCGGCGCACGACCCGGCGCACCGGCGTCCCGAAGATCTCCTTGCGGGGGAGCTCCTCGGTCAACTCCAGGAAGGGCAGCAGGTCCGGGTAGTAGGACATCGCCTCGATCGCCGGGTCGACGCCCATCATGAACGCCATCGCCAGCGGCATGCCCGACTCCGCCGTCAGCGTCGGGCGCAGCATGTCGACCTGCTTGCGCAGGGCGGCCTGTAACTGGCCGATGCAGGCGATGCGCTGGTCGACGTCGGTCGACCAGCCGCTGGTGTCGAACGCGCGCCGGGCGGCCGCGATCGCCCGCTCGACGTCGCTCGCCGACGCCTCCGGCGCGGTGCCGATGACCTCCTCGGTGGCCGGGTTGATGTTGCCGAACTCGCGGTTGTCCCGCGCCGCGACGAGCTGGCCGTCGATGAGCATCCGGTGCGCCGAGTCGCTCACGCCGATCACCTGCTTCCGTCTGGGCGGCGCCAGTCCGCCCGGGATCTACACACGACAGATCTTAAAGTTTGTCGTCCCTGTGGATTGGGATCAAGAGTAGGCCGCTGTGCGGAAAGGTCAACCCTCGACTTCATTCGACAGATCTTGTTGTCTGTTGACCCGGTCAGCCCGGATGGGTAGCGTCCCGGGCTGACCGCGAGGCCGGGCACCGCAGAGGAGGCCGCTCATGAACGCGCAGGACCCCACGGGGGCGACCGGGCAGGTCGGCGGGCCGTTGGCCGGCATCCGCGTGCTCGACCTCTCCCGGCTGCAGCCGGGCGCCTTCTGCACCCGGCTGCTGGCCGATCTCGGCGCCGAGGTGGTGCGCGTCGAACAGCCCGGTGCGGGCGACCTGCTGCGGACGATCCCGGGCGCGCACCCGGCCTACAACCACGGGAAGCGGTCGATCACCCTCGACCTGCGCCACGACGCGGCGCCGGGGGTCCTGCGCCGCCTCGCCGCCGACGCCGACGTGCTCGTCGAGTCCGCGCGGCCGGGCACGATGGACCGGTCGGGCATCGGCTATGCCCAGCTCGCGGCCGTGCAACCGGGCCTGGTCTGGTGCTCGCTGACCGGGTTCGGCCAGGACAGCCCCTACGCCGACCGGCCCGCCCACGATCTGAGCTTCCTCGGGTACTCCGGGGTGCTGAGCCTGCTCGCCGGGGACGGCGTGCCGGCGACGCCGGACCTGGTGCTCGCCGTGCCGCTCGGCGCGCTGGTCGCGGTGATCGGCATCCTCGCGGCGCTGCGCGAGCGGGACCGCACCGGCCAGGGCCGGCTGGTCGACACCAGCATCCTCGACGCGGCGAGCTGGCTGCTCTCGGAACACGTCGCGCGGGTGGCCGCCGGCGAACCCGCGGGCTGGGGCCCGAGCGCCGGGCGGCGGGCCTACCGCTGCGCCGACGGCCGGCTGCTGACGCTGGCCGCCGCCGAGCCGCGGCCGTGGCGGGCGCTGTGCGCCGCGCTCGACCTGCCCGAGCTGACCGACCGGCTCCACGCCCCGGCCGCCGAGCAGGAGGCGATGACCGAACGGCTGGCGGCGGTGTTCGCGTCCCGGCCGATGGACGAGTGGGTCACCCTCCTTGCGGAGGCCGCGGTCGGGCCGGTCAGTACCGTGCCCGACCTGCTGACCGATCCGCATGTGCTGGCCCGCGGAAACCTCCTCAAGCTCGACGACGGCAGCACGGTGCTGCGCGGCCCCGTGCGGCTGACCGAGGCGCCCGGCGACACCTCCGCCGACCCGGCTGCGGACTCCGCCGCCAACGCGGCCGCCGACTCCGCCGCCGCGCCCGCCGTCGGAGCGGACACCGAACAGGTCCTCACCCGGGCGGGGTTCACCCAGTCCGAGATCGCCACATTGCGTCGGGAGAAGGCACTCTGATGGGTCGTCTTGGCGGCAAGGTCGCTCTGGTCACGGGTGCGGCCCGCGGGCAGGGCAGGTCACACGCGGTGCGGCTGGCCGAGGAGGGCGCGGACCTGATCCTCGTGGACGTGCTCAAGGACCTGCCGACACTCGAGTACGGTCTCGGGACCGACGCCGACCTCGCCGAGACGGTGGCGGCGGTCGAGGCCCTGGACCGGCGGGTCGTGTGGGGCCAGGCCGACGTCCGCGACGCCGACGCGCTCCAGGCGCTCGTGGACCAGGGGGTCGGCGAACTCGGCAGGTTGGACATCGTCGCCGCCAACGCCGGCATCTCACCCCGGCTCGCGAAGCTCTGGGAGATCACGCCGGCCGAGTGGGACGAGCAGATCTCCGTCAACCTGACCGGCGTGTTCAACACGATCCGTGCGGTCGTGCCCCCGATGATCGCCGGTGGGCGCGGGGGAGCGATCGTGCTCACCGCCTCGGGGGCCGCCCTCGGCGGGATTCCGCATCTCGGCGCCTACACCGCAAGCAAGCACGGCGTCGTCGGCCTGGCGCTGACGCTGGCCAACGAGCTGGCCCGCCACGACATCCGGGTCAACGCCCTGTGCCCGGGGACCGTCGGCACCCCGATGGTCACCCAGAACCGCGCCCAGTACGGGGTCTTCCGACCCGACCTCGAGGCCCCGAACCTGGAGGACACCAAGGTGGCGCTGAAGAAGGTCTCCCCGCTGGGCCGGCCCTGGATCGAGCCGATCGACGTCTCCAACGCCCTGCTCTGGCTGGTCAGCGACGAGGGCCGCTACGTCACCGGCATCACCGTGCCGATCGACCAGGGCACCCGCAACCGGCCGTAGACGGTGGATCTACGATCGCACCGTCGGGACGCCCCGGAAAAGACTGTGCGTCGCCGGGATCAGCGGGAAGCGCCGGCGATCCGGCCGTTGGCGGACAGCAGCGCGGCTGTCTCGGTGTCGGTGAGGCCGAGTGCTTCCCGGAGGATCCGTTCGGTGTGTTCGCCGAGCAGGGGGGCGGGGTTGTCGGGTGGGTCGGGCAGTCGTTCGGAACGGACGGGTGCGTTTTCCAGGTAGAAGCTCTGCCTGATGTGTGGGTGTCCGGACAGCCGGAACAGGCGGCGCTCGGTGTAGTAGGGGAACGAGGGCAGCTCGGAGACGCGCAGCATCGCCGCGGCGGGTATTCCGGCCGCCTGCAGCAGAGTCATGGCTTCGACGGCGCCGTGCTGGGCGAGCCAGCCGGTGAGGGCGGCGTCGATCCGGCCGCGGGCCGCGGCGCGTCCGTTCGCGCTGGTGAGGGCGGGTTCGGCGGCGAGGTCGGGGCGGTCGAGGACGCGGCACAGCGCCTGCCAGTCGTCGTCGTCGCGGACGGTGACGACGCACCAGTCGTCGTCACCGGCGGTGGGGAACGCACCCCAGGGCGCGTCGGGTTCGGCGGGTCCGTCGACCTCGGTGCCGGCGCGGACGAGGGCCTTGTCGGCGGCGGCCACGGCCGCGTGGCCGAGCATGACCTCGGTCTGGCTGACGCTGACGGTGCCGCCGGTGCCGGTGCGGCGGCGGCGGATCAGCAGCGCGAGGACGCCGGCGATGCCGATGCGGGCGGCCACGTGGTCCGGGTAGACGGTCAGGGCGTCGGAGAATCCGTCCGGTTCGCCGGGGTAACGCCACTGCGCGGTCATGCCGGCGCAGGCGCGGACCAGCGGCCCGTAGCCGAGCCGGCGGCTCCACGGTCCGGTGGCACCGAACGCCGAGCTGTCCACGATGATGACGGCCGGGTTGATGCTCCGCAGAACGTCGTAGCCGAGTCCGAGGGATTCCAGGGTGCCGGGACGGTAGTTGGTGAGCACGACGTCGGTGTCGGCGACCAGCCGTAGGAACAGGTCCTTGCCTCGTGGTGAACGCAGGTCGAGGCCGAGGCTGCGCTTGTTGCGGTGGCCGGCGGCGAAGGTCACGGTGATGACGCTGCCGTCGCGGGCCTGGCGGCTGCCGTCGGGGAAGGCGTCGTTCTCGACCTTGATGACGTCGGCGCCCTGGTCGGCGAGCAGGCGTCCCTGCTCGGCGCCGACGACGATGACCCCGAGGTCGAGGACACGCAGTCCGGCGAGCGGCCGGCTGTCCCGGTCGGCGGTGCTGTCCTGGTCTGCGGAGCTGTCCAGATCGGCGGAGCTGTCCAGATCGGCGGAGCTGTCCAGATCGGCGGAGCTGTCCGGATCGGCGGTGCTGTCCGGATCGGCGCAACCATCTGGATCGGCGGAGCTGTTGCGCCGGCCAGGGGCCGGTCGGGCGGCCCAGCTCGGCGGTGCCGCGGAGTCCGGGGGGAGCGTCGGGGCCGGGCCTCGGATTCCGGCGCGGTGTCCGTCCAGTTCGAGCACGCCGTTCGGGAACGGGGCCGCCATCCCCGGGGCGAGTTCGACGGGGGTGAAGGCGCCTCGGGCGCGGACCTGCTCGGATTCCAGTGCCTCGTCGAGGTCGAGCACGGCGGCGGTGGGGACGCCGTGGCGTTGCCCGGCCTGTTCGAGTTCCGCTCGCGTCTTGTCGGCGAAGAACTGTGCTATCGCGGGCAGGAGGGTGGTGGAGGCGAAGCGGGTGGACAGCTTGTCGTAGGAGGGGTCGGCGAACTGTGCCGGGCGTCCCATCCACGCGAACATGGCGCGCCACTGCCGCGGGGCGAGGATGCACAGGCGGACGAAGCCGTCGGCGCAGGGGATGATCGGGTACTGGTGGCGGGCCTCGGGGCGTCCCCGGGGGAGTTTGCTGGCGGGTACTCCCGCGGTGGCGCTGCCGGCGATGCCATAGCCGGGGTCGAGCGCGGCGACCGCGCCGTCGAGGACGGCGAAGTCGAGGTGGTCGCCCAGACCGGTGCGCAGGCGTTCGAGGTAGGCGAGGAGTACCACGAACACGGCCTGCGCCGCGGCGCAGTCGTAGGGCAGGTCGCCGGGCGGCAGCAGCGGCTCGCGGCCGGGGATGCCCGAGCGGGACAGTTCGCCGGATAAGGCGTGCAGCACCGGACTGGTGGCCTGCCAGCCGGCGTGAGGACCGGTCCGGCCGAACGGCGTGGCGGACAGGACGACGAGGGACGGGTGCTCCCGTCGGATGCCCTCGACGTCGAGCGTCGTCACCTCCGGACCGGTCGGCGGGGTGCTCTCCAGCAGGATGTCGGCGTCGGCCAGCAGGGCGGTGAACCTGGTGCGGTCGGCGGGCCGGGCGAGGTCGAGTGACACGGCGCGTTTGCCGAGGTTCGCGGCGGCGAAGGCCAGCGAGACCCCGCCGACCCGGCGACCGGCGCGGCGGTCGGCGGCGCCGCCGGGCGGCTCGACGCGCAGGACGTCGGCGCCCCATTCGGCGAGGTGACGGCCGATCGCCGCCAGCGGCCCCGTGGTCAGGTCGACGACCCGCACGCCGGACAGGGGCAGGTCGAGCGGGAACGGCTCGCCCGCCGCGGCGGGCTCCGCGGTCGTCGACGTAACTGGGGTGGTCGACGTAACTGGGGTGGTCGACGCAATGGGGGTGGTCGACGCAGTGGGGGTGGTCGGGGCGTCGGCGGTGGTCAACTGAACCGCCTGGTGGCCTGGGCCTTGCGGACCTCGCGGAACGGAACGTTCTTGTCGACCTCGGGCTCCCTGGGCAGGCCCAGGACCCGTTCGCCGATGATGTTCCGCTGGATCTGGTCCGTGCCGCCGCCGATGGACGTGACGAACGCGGCGAACGACGAGCGGTTGACCTCCGCGGCGACCGGGTCGGTGTCGCCGTCGAGCACGGACGAGGCGCCGAGCAGGTTCGTGGTCACCTCCACGCCGGTGTGCACGATGCGGGACATGGCGAGTTTGCCGATGGACGCCAGTGGCGACGCCGCGCCGCGCCCGGCGTCCGCCCGCGCCCGCAGGCCGTTCCAGGCGTTGACCTTCTCCAGCGTGTACAGCCGGGCGATCTCCTGCCGGGTGACCGGGTCGTCCGCCTTGCCGACCTTCTTCGCCAGCTCGACGTAGTCGGCGCCGCCGATCTGCCGGGTCCACGGCGACTGCCGGTCCGCCAGGGTCGTCTCGCCCCCGCCGGCCCGCCGGCGCTGACGGGAGCTGCCGCCGGCGGCGGCCCCCATGATCAGCCGCTCGAAGCCGAGCGCGGTCTGCAGCACCCGCCATCCGTCGTCGACCGCGCCGAGGCGGTGGGAGTCGGCCACGACGGCGTCGGTGAGGAACACCTCGTTGAACTCCGAGCCGCCCGTGACCTGGTGGATCGGCCGGATGTCCACCCCCGGCTGATCCAGCGGCAGCCAGAAGAACGTCAGTCCGCGGTGCTTGGGCACGTCCCAGTCGGTGCGCGCGACGAGGAAGCCGTGGGTCGCCTCACGCGCCCCCGACGTCCACACCTTCTGACCGTTGACCACCCAGGTGTCGCCGTCGCGGTCGGCCCGGGTCTGCAACGCCGCGAGGTCGGAGCCGGCGCCGGGCTCGCTGTAGAGCAGGCAGCCCTGCTGCTCACCGAGGGCCAGTGGGCGCACGAACGATCTCTTCTGCTCGTCCGTGCCGTGCGCCAGGATCGTGTTCGCGAAAAGCTGCGTCACATCCAACGCGGCCGGTTTCGCGCCCACCCGGGTGAACTCCTCGGCGACGACCCGGCGCAGGTCACGGTGCAGGCCGCGCCCGAACCACTCGACCGGCCAGGTCGGGGCCGCCCACCCTGAGTCGACGAGCCGCTCCCGCCCCCGCGGGCCCCCACCGCCGGGCTGCCAGTTCTCGGCCAGCCACGCCCTCACCTGCGCGCGCACCCGCTCCGCCGCCTCCGCAGGCTCCGCCTCCACCGACGCCCCCCTCGGCGCCTCCGCCGGCTCCGCGGCCGCCGCCGACGCTCCCCTCGACGTCTTCTTCGACGCCTCCGGCGGCGTGTCCGGGCCTGTCGTCGCGGTCATCGGTCCTCCTCGTCGTTCGCGTGCACCCGGAGTGTGCGATCACAGCCCGATCCGGGTGGCCAGCAGGTCACGGTGCGCGCGGGGACTGCCCCAGAGCTGCGCGCCGGACTTGGCACGCCGGTAGTACAGGTGCGCCGGATGCTCGTAGGTGAACGAGATGCCCCCGTGCACCTGCATGTTCGTCCGGGCCGTCGCGAAGAACGCCTCGGAGCAGAACGCCTTGGCCAGCGGCGCGACCGTGGCGACCTCCGGGCTGTCCTGCGCGACGGCCCACGCGCCGTAGTAGGCGGCCGAGCGGGCGGACTCGACGTCGACGAAGGCGTCGGCGCACAGGTGCTTGACCGCCTGGAAACTCCCGATCGCCCGGCCGAACTGCACCCGCTCCTTGGCGTACCCGACGGCCATCGCCAGCGCGAAATCGGCGCCCCCGGCCTGCTCCGCGGCCACCGCGATCCGGACGGTGTCGAGGAAGCGGTCGAACGCGGCCTCGTCCGCCGGGGCCGACAGCGGCGTCGCGGCCACGCCGTCCAGTCGCACCCGGGCCAGCCGCCGGGTGAGGTCGAAGACCTCCAGCTCGCTGCGCGACACCCCGGCCGCGGCGCCGTCGACGGCGAACAGCCCGACCCCCGCCTCGGTGCGCGCCGCGACCACCAGAAGATCGGCCTCCAGGCCGTCGGGCACGAAGGACTTCGTCCCGGTCAGCCGCCACCCGCCCCCGTCGCCGTCGCCGCTGACCGCGGCGCAGCGCACCCCGGCAGCGTCCCAGCCGCCACCATCCTCGGCGAGGGCGACCGTGGCCACCACCCGTCCTTCGGCGACAGCCTCGAGGTAGCCCGCGCTCACCGCCCGGTCCGCACCGGCCAGCGCGATCGTGGCCAGCGCCGTCGACAGGAACGGCACCGGCACCAGCCTGCGTCCGAACTCCTCCAGCACGATCGCCAACTCCACCGGCCCGGCCCCCGCACCGCCGCACTCCTCGGGCACCACCAGCCCCTGAAGCCCCAGCTCGCGGGCCATCCGCTCCCAGACGGGACGCTCCAACGCCGAGGGCGCCACCATCAGCCGGCGCACCTGGGCCTCGGAGAAGGTCTCCTCGACGAACGCCCGCACCGTCGCCCGCAGCGCCTCGTGATCGTCGGTGAACTCGAACACGCCCACGGCGGCCTCCAGACGACCGGTCGAACCCCAGTACTGACCACTGGTCAGCATCTTCGGGACGGACGTTACTGACCAATGGTCAGGATGTCCAGGGAACGGCCGGCCCGGCCCGGCACGGTTCGGCTCAGGTCGGGCGGGGCGGGGTCGGATGGGATGGGGCCGGCCGTGCCTCGGCCCGCCTCGGCTCGCTCGTCAGTCCGACAGCGGCAACCAGGCGCGCAGCCCGGCGATGATCACGGCGAGGCCGTTGTCGAAGTCGGTGTCGGTCGCGAAGGTGTAGGACCAGCCACGTGCCGTGACCGTGCGCAGGTTCGGGAACCGGTCGAGGTCGCCGGGCAGGTCCACGTTCGACAGGTCCAGCGCGTCGTCGCGGGCCGAGCCCAGGAACCGCGCGAACTGGTGCTCGCTCACCAGGCAGCCACGCGTGTAGGTCGAGAGCAGGTGGTAGGCGTAGCCCGCCTGCTCGGGGGTGAAGCCCGCCCGCAACAGCACCCCGAGCTGCGCGTCGATCCGCCCGTAACTGGAGTCGAGCGCCTGCTGGGACCGGCCCATGGTCGCCCACTGACCCACCACCAGCTCGAACAGTGCCGGATCGGACCGCAGCACCGCACGGTAGCCCTCCCAGTAGCCGCGCAGGTGCGTCTCCCAGTCGTCGGAGTCGATCACCGGCAGGGCGTCGTTGAAGCGCCGCACCGCCCGCCCCAGCAGCGCGTCAACAAGATCGTGCCGCCGGGGAAAGTGGTAGTGCACCGCGGGATGCTGCACCCCGAGGAGCGCGGCGACCTTGCGGATGGTGACCTCGGCCAGGCCCGCCTCGGCGGCCAGCCGCTCCGCGGCCACCAGGATCATCTCCGGGTCGAGCGACCCTCGCGGCAACCGACCGTTCACCTGCGCCGGCACGACACCGCCCCAGCGCCGCCGCGACCAGTACCGCCGCGACCAGTACCACCGCGACCGGTACCACCGCGACCGGTACCACCGCGACCGGTACCACCGCGACCATCGCCACCGCGACCAGCGTCGATCGGCCTCCCGAAGGCCGCTCCCACGAGCGGGGCCGCCCGCATCCGATCAGCCGAGCCGGCACGCACCTCCCGCATCCCCCAAGGCTATGGCGTCCGGCTGCTGGCGTCGGAGCGGCCTGGAACACACCGGCCCGGAAACCGATCCCGATCACGCCGCCCGCGCGGAGCGACTGCGGGGCAGCGCCGAGGAGGTCCGCACCCCTCCCGTGCACTCCAGCGTGCCGCGCCGCAGAAGTGCACGGACTGAGCGGGACAGGTGGACCTCCGTGCCGTCCCGGCGGGGTCAGGCGCGGGCGAGGTACTGGGTGGGGAACGTGTAGGAGGTGCCGTCGGCGTAGCGTTCGGTCTCGGCGATCGGCAGCCCGGTGTATCTGGTGGGCGGCTTGATGTACAGGGTCTCGGTCAGTCCCTGGAAGGTGTACGTGGCGGTCAGCGACGTCCCGTAGATGCCCCATGTCACGCTGCTGGCGTAGCCCCAGTACGACGGCTTCGTGGAAAGCCCGAGGAATGCGTGGGAGACGGCGCTGACCTTTACGGAGTTCCAGTTCGAACAGTTCGGGAAGTCGAGCACGACCACGATGAGATGACCGTCGGGATCGGTGGCCTTCCAGGTCCCCTGGTAGGGGTTGTCGGTGCAGGTGGAGGCCTGCGCGGCCGGCGCGGCCAGTCCCAGCGCCGCGGTCAGGCCGACCGCCAGGGCGGCCGCGGTGAACAGTGTTCCGAGCCGGCGGACGGGCAGGGTGAAACGGCGTTTCATGGTACCCCCGTAATCGGTGCCTGGTGTTGCTGCGAAGGCAACGATGCCAGCCTCCCGATCGCGGCGAGGTCATTGTCGGCTGCTGTACAGAAGCTCCCCCGCAGGCAGGTCGGCCGGCGCGGTCCGCGGCCGCCCACAGCGGGCGAAAACGATTTCGGTTCGTCGTGGTCACCGTGGCCGTTGCTGGTATCCGGGATGGACACCGGGAGCGAGACCCTGATGTGCGGCGACGGCTTCGAGCAGCCCGGCGAGCTGCGCGCGCTGGGTGTCGTCCAGCCCGGCGCAGATCTGGTCCTCGTGCGCGGAGGCGAGCCCGCGCATCCTGGTCATGACCTGCGTGCCCGCCGCGGTGAGATGCAGTGCGTAGTTGCGGCGGTCCTGTGGGTTCCGTAGCCGTTCGACGAGCCCCTTGCTCTCCAGCTTGTCGACCAGCGCGACGACCCGGCTCGGCACGACCCCCAGCTCCTCGGCCAGGGACTGCTGGCTGCGCCCCGGCCGGGTGGCGATCATGCGCAGAACCCCGGCATCGGCGGGGATCAGCCCGAGCTCGCTGATCCGCTCGGCGAACCGTGCGGCCGCGTACGCACCCACCTGGGCCAGCAGGAACGCCGCGCCCGCCGGCCGGACCCGCTGCGCCCATCCGTCGTCCTGGCCGGCCTGCCGTTGTGCGGTCATGCAGCGATGGTAGCGGTAGAGAACGATGCTGTGCTATGAATGATTCACCCGAGAGAACTGAGGCGGTTGTGGACATGTTCAGCGAGGCCGGCGACGGGCTGTCGCATCATCCGGACCTGGCCGGCAAGGTCGCGCTGGTGACCGGCGGCTCACGAGGAATCGGAGTGGCGACCTGCCGGGCCCTGGCGGCGAACGGAGCCAGGGTCGCGGTGAACGGCCGTGACCGGGCGGCGGTCGACACGGTCGTCGCGAAGATCGTCGCGGACGGCGGTACGGCGGTGCCGGCGCCCGGTGATGTCACCGATGAGGCCGCGGTGCACAGCGTGCGGGAGTCCGTCGAGCGCGCGCTGGGGCCGGTGGAGATCCTCGCGGCGTTCGCCGGTGGTCAGGGCGCCCCGGCGCCTACCACCGAGCTCGGCCCTGATCGCTGGCGCGCGGTCCTCGAGTCGGACCTGACGTCGGTGTATCTGACCGTGACCGCGTTCCTGCCCGCCATGTTCGAACTGGGTGGCGGGTCGATCATCACCATGTCCTCCACGGCGGGCCGCCATCCGGGCGGCGCGAACGCCGCGTACGCGGTGGCCAAGGCAGGCGTGGTGATGCTGACCAAGCACCTGGCGAACGAGGTCGGCAGGCACGGCGTCCGCGTCAACTGCGTGGCCCCCTCGGCGGTGCTCAACGAGCGCATGGCGCGGTTCATGTCCCGCCCGCAGCTCGACGGGCTGGCGGCGACGTTCCCGCTCGGCCGCCTCGGGCAGCCCGATGACATCGCGCAGGCCGTGCTGTATCTCGCCTCGAGCGCATCGTCCTGGGTCACCGGGGTCACCCTCGACCTGACCGGCGGACGGGTGATCGTGTGACAACCGCTACGCGCATCCCACGACAGTCCGACGGGGGACCACCCCTGGGAATTCTCGCCGTGGTGTTCACGGCGCTGTTCGTCGCCAGTCTCGCCGTCAGCACGGCCATGGCGGGCGGCGACACCTTTCCGTCACCGTTCGGCTCCTCGGCCGACATCCTGGCGTATTTCCACGACCATCAGGACCCCGTACGCGTAGGCGCGTTCCTGCAGTTCGCCGCCTCGGTCCCGTTGGCGGTCTATGCCGCCACCGTCTCGGCCCGCCTGCGCAATCTCGGTATCCGGGTACCCGGTGCCACCATCGCCCTGACCGGTGGCGTGGTGGCCGCCGCCATGCTGAGCCTGTCCGGCCTGGTGAGCTGGGTGCTGTCACGGTCGGAGGTGGGTAGCGAGCCGGCCGTGGTCCGGGCACTGCACGACCTCGCCTTCGCCACCGGCGGCGTCGGGAACGTCGTCTTCCTGGGCCTGCTGGTCGCGGGCATCGCCGTGCCGGGGCTCCTGGCCGGCCTGTTGCCGCGTGGGCTGGCGCTGGCCGGCCTGGTCATCGCCGCCGTCGCCGAGCTGTCGACGTTCACCCTGCTCGTCTCGGACTCGGCCTTCCTGCTGCCCATAGCCCGGTTCACCGGGCTGGCCTGGCTCATCGCCACCGGCTTCCTCCTGCCGCGCACCCGGACCAACAAGGCCGGTACCAACGCCTGACCCGGCGGCACACGCAGCCGGTGCACGCCGGCACCGGAAGGGACCTATCATCGACGCCGGCCAGTTTCAGCCGGTGACGTCGCGGCCGATGAGCTGGCGGGCGACGATCCACTGCTGGAGCTCGTTGGCGCCCTCGAAGATTTCCAGGATCTTGGCGTCGCGGTACATCTCCTCCAGACGGACCGACTCGCCGCTCTCGGCCACCCGGCGGGCGAAGCCGACCGCGCCGTGGATCTGGATGGCCTCGCGGACGAGGTCGTTGGCCAGGCGCGTGCCGTACGCCTTGGCCATGGCGGCCTCCGGTTCGGCGCTGCGATCGCCGCGGTCGAGCAGGAGCGCTGCCTTCTGGTACAGCGAGCGGGCACATTCGATCTCGGTGGCCCGCTGGGCCATCTGGAACTGCCAGTGCTGCATGCCGCCGAGCGGGGCGCCGAACACGTGCCGGGTGCGCAACCGGTGCACGGCGAGGTCGAGGGCGGCCTGGGCGACCCCGACGCCGGCGGCGCCGATGCCGATCCGTCCGCGCACCAGCGCGGACAGCGCCACGCCGAGGCCGCCATCGGTCGGACCGAGGACGTTGTCCGCCGGCACGTGCACGTCGGTGAACACGATGTCGGCGGTGAGCTGGCCGCGGTGACCCATCTTCAGGTCGGGCGCGCCGATGCGGACGCCGGGCGAGGACAGGTCGACCAGCAGCATCGTCGCCCGGTCCGACCGCCCAGCGCGGACGAGCACCGACACCCAGCCCGCGACGACGCTGTTGGTGATCCAGCGTTTGCGGCCGTTGACGACGAAGCCGTCGGCGGTGCGCTCCGCGACGGTCTGCATCCGGGTGGCGGTGAGGTCCGAGCTGGTCTCCGGTTCGGTGGTGGCGAACGAGAAGGCGGTGCGGCCGCTGACCAACTCGGGGATGAGCCGGGCACGCAGCGCCGGCGAGGCGAAGGTCAGGGTCTGCGGCACCAGGATGCACTGCCCGTCGTAGACCCCGGCCATCGACGACGAATGGTAGGCGATCTCCTCGGTGACCGTGCAGGTCCCCAGCATCGGATGGGTCAGGCCGCGGCCGAAGTCCGCGCCGAACGGCACCGCGAACAGGCCCTCCTCCGCCAGCCCCCGAAAGACCGCCCAGGGGAAGCTGTCCGCGGACTCCTCGCGCTGGCCGATCTCGCGGGCGTGCGGCGCCAGCCGCTTCTCCACCGCGGCCCGGGCCTGCGCCCGCAGCGCGACGGTCTCGTCGGGCAGCCACACGTCATGGGTCATCCGGTCCTGCGTGCGCGGCACCTGGCCGGTCGCGTCGGGCGCCGGGGAGGTCAGCGGTCGGTCGTTCGCCATCGAGGTGCTCCTCGCGTCGGAAACCTCGCCACACTAACAGTCAGACGTGACTGTTAGTGTGGCGCAGGCGCCGCGTGGGGCCTCGATCGGGGTCTCGAAACGCCGCTGCGGTCAGCTCTCCGAGGCCGCCAGCATCTCGCGCAGCACCCGTTTCCACAGGGCCAGATGGGGCTCGGTCCGCGGATCACGCCCGGTGACCGCGTAGGTCAGGGCGACCCCGCGCATGCTGGAGAAGATCAGATCCCGGGCGGCGGGAAAGTTCGGGTGGGCGCTGAGCACCGGCCCGTACATCGTGGCGACGACGCTGTCGATCGCGCCGCCGAGCTGCCGTTCGGCGGTCGCGAGGGTGGCGGCGAGATCGGCGTCGGTGCGGGCGGCGGTCCACAGCTCCATCGCCGCCCAGAAGTACGGCGCCCGGAAGGTCTCCCACAGCAGCTCGGTGGCGAGGTCGATCCGCTCGCCGCCGCCGGCGGGGGGGCCGTCGGCGATGGGCCCTTCGGCGGCGGACAGGACGAAACGCCGCATCTCCTCGATGCGCTCGCCGGCCAGGTGCTGGGCCGCCGCCACCAGTAGGTCCTCCCGGGACGGGAAGTGGTGCAGCAACCGGCCGCGGGACACCCCGGCTCTGGTCTGGATCGCCACGGTGGTCGTCCGGGCGTAACCGTCCTCGAACAGACCCCGGACCGCCGCAGCGAGGATGAGCTCGCGGCTGCTGGCGCGGCGCTCCCGCTGGGTGCGCCGGGGGTCGGGATCATCGACGGGCATCGGCCGACGATAGCGGGCCGCGGTGGTCCGGCCGGTTTGGTCTCGGGTCGCGGTGGGCCGCGGGCTTGCCGGCCGGTGGCTGCGGGCCACCGGGGCCACCGGGGCCACCGGGGCCGCCGGGGCCGCTGGGGCCGCCGGGGCCGCCGGCGACGACGGGGCGTCGTGCGTCGGGCCGCAGCCAGGCGGCTCCGGCGGGCGGGCCGGGATGGCCCAGCAGGTAGCCCTGGCCGTAGTGGATGCCCGCGGCCATCGCGGTGGCCAGCTCCGCCGGGGTCTCGATGCCCTCCGCGACGACGCTGCCCCCGATCTCGCCGGCGACCTCGACCAGGCCGGTCGCGATGGCGCGGCGGGCGGCGTCGGTGTCGATGTCCCGGGTGATGACGCCGTCCAGCTTGATGATGTCCGGGCGCAGGTGCAGGAGCTGCTCCAGGCCCGCGTAGCCGGTGCCGATGTCGTCGATGGCGATCCGCACCCCCCGGGTGCGCAGTTGCTCGACGGCCCTCAGCAGGTGCTTGTCGGTCCCGATGTGCTCGTGTTCGGTGATCTCGACGACGATCCGGCCGGCCGCGGTGTCGGGAAGCAGGTCCAGCAGGCCGGCGGAGATGGTGGTGGGGGAGGCGTTGACGGCCAGGGTGAGATCGCCGGGTAGGACGGGCAGGACGGCGAGCGCCCGGCCGATCGCGAGTCGTTCCAGCTCGGTGCTCAGCCCGACGGTGGCCGCGTCGGCATACCAGCGTTGCGCCCCACGGCGTCCGCCCGGGAACCGTGACAGCGCCTCCACGCCGATGATGCTCTGGTCGGCGAGCCGGAAGATCGGCTGGTAGATGATCTGTGGGCCGCCGCTGTCGATCAGGTCGCTGACCTCCTGCCAGACCCGGCGCCGGCGCGCCCACATCTCGTGCAGGTCGAGGACGGTGTCGCTGAGGAACGCCGCCAGCAGCCGCAGGAAGCGCCCGTCGCGTTCGGGGCTCGCCGGCCGGGCCCGGTGTCCGGCGCAGCACAGGACGCCGTACACCCTGCCCTCGCCGTCGACGATCGGCGCCGAGGCGTAGGAGCCGATGCCCCTGTCCAGGATGTCGCGGTTGCCGGCGAGGCGCGGATCGGCCAGGGTGTCCGCGACGATCGCGGGCAGCTCGCTGGCCAGCACCTGCCCGAGCAGGGAGTCTCGGCGGCTGATCGTCGCGCCCGCGCGCAGCCCGAACCCGGCGACGTCCCCGCGCAGCACCTGCAGGACCAGGTGCCCGTCCTCTACCCTGGCCAGCGCGGCGAGGTCCATCCGTAGCTGGCGGCGCAGGATCTCGAGCAGATCCGCCACCACCGTGTCCGGTTGGGACAGTTCCGTCCCAGCGGCGGCCATCGCCAACGCGGGCACCATCCCGACCACCTCCACGGGGAGCATGCCCGCCGTGACCTGCGGTCATGCAGGACGGCCCGAACGGACGGCCCCGACGCACGGCCCCAACGGACGGCCTGACGGACGGCCCCGACGGGCGGCCCCGACGGGCGGTTCAGACGGGTGGGCCGGCGACCGGGCCGGCGACCGGGGCGGGACCCGGGGCCTGGTCTCAGGCCAGCGCGGCGATGACGGTGTCGCCGATGAGCTCGGCGAGCCGGGGCGGCGCCCCCCGCCGGGCGCGGATGTGCAGCGGCTCGGGGGCGACCGGGGGCAGATCGTCGCGCCGGACCAGGCCGGGTGGGACCGGGCCGACATCCGCGAGCAGCGCCACCCCGACGCCCGCCCGGGCGGCCTGCAGCACCCCGGCGAGGTGACCGGCCTCGCCGACCACCCAGGCGGTGCGGCCGACCCGCGCCAGGGTGCTCAACGCCTGGCTGCGGATCGTGCACGGATCGTTGATGGCGACCAGGGGCAGCGGACGGTCCGGTGGCGGCGGCGTCCAGCCGGCGGCCGCGTACCAGGCCAGTGGCAGGGTGCCGGCGGGCCGGGACACGGCGGCGCGGGCCGAGCCGATGAGCACGGCGACGTCAACCGCGCCCTGGTCGAGTGCCTCGTTGAGGCGGGCCCCCCGGTCGAGGCGGAACTGCACACGCGCCTCCGGGAACCCGGCGGTGAGCGCCTCCATCCACAGTGGCAGCAGGTGATCCGCGGCGTGCTCGGTGGCGCCGACGGTGATCGTGGACGGCCGGGCCGGGGCGCCGACACCGAGCTGTTCGAGGGTGCCGTCGTGCAGGGCGAGGATCCGTCGCGCCGCGGCGAGCAGGAGCTCGCCGTCGGGGGTGAAGCGGGTGGCCCGACCGTCCGGCTCGACCAGCGGGCGCCCGACCGTCTTCTCCAGCCGCCGGACGTGCTGGCTCACGGCGGACTGCGAGACGCACAGGGCCTCCGCGGCCCGCCGGAAGCCACCGCTGTCGGCGATCGAGACGAGGCTGCGCAAAGCGTTTATGTCGAGCACGGAGGACACATGGCGCACCATAACACGAACGATCGCGAATCCTGATCGGTGCGATCGCGGATCGGCGTTGGACAACCGGAGGAAAACCCACCATCCTCATGGACATGGTCGGCAGGTCACGCGCATCCCGGTTCGGGCAGGTCAACGCCCCTCGTGCCGGCTGCATCGTTGCCGTCCCGCTACCCCGGCGGGTGTTGACTCGTCGGCGGGTCGTCGACTTCGGCATCCTCGCGTCGTCCTGTTGTCGCTGCCGCTGACGCGACCCGCGCCGCCAGCCGGTTTCGGCCGCCGTCCCGGCCCCGCCTGACGGCGTCGGCGCGGTGACGCCCCGGCCGGCCGGGTAGTCCACCGCTGCCGCGACCGCCGCATGCCGGCCCGCCGCGACGGGCGGCGCTGCCCGGGGACGCAGGTCAAGCCCCGATCCTCGCACGGCGTGACGGAGTCGGCGGGCGCATGCGCTCGTCAGCCCTCCCGGTGCACGCGGTGCCCGTCCGCCCGCGTTTCCGTGCCGCTCCAGGCCAGGCGCCTCCCGCCCGGCCGCCGCCTCCGCCCAGCCGCCTTCCATCCACGTCTCCGCCGCCGTCGTGCCCTCGTGCTCGGACGGCCGGCCGTGCGCGCCTGCCCCGTGCGCCGACGGCCCGCCGGCCCCGGTCTGCCCGCACCCGCCGTGCCCGGCGCCACCGGCCACCGCGCCCGGCGCGCATCCGCCGTCACCACCCGCCCCGACCGCCTGTATCCGACCGCCCGCACCCCGGCCCGGGCCCCCATGACCGGGCCGAGTCCCCACTCCCGGACGAAGGACGCCTCGATGACCTCCGCCCAGCTCTCCACCGCCCCCGCGCCGGCCCCGACCATCGCCGCGTGGGACAACCCGCCTGCCGTCGCCCCGCGTGGAACGATCATCCTGGTCGTCGGACGCGGCGAGTACCCCGGCATCTACGAGCGGTTCGGCGCCCGGATCGCGTTCGACGGCTACCGCGTGCGCGTCGTCGGCGACCCGACCCTCGACGCGGACGCGGTGACGGCGGACATCCGCACCCTGCTGAGCGCCCCAGACCTGCCCGCGCCCCGCGTCCTGGCGGGCTCCGACGCCGGCGCCGCGTTCGTCGCCGCCCTCGCCGCGACGGGGACCGTGCAGGCCGACGCGCTGCTGCTCGTCGGCCTGCCGCCGGCCGCCGCCGGCGCCCCGGCTCCGGCGGGCACCGCCTCCGCGGCGGCCGCCACCTCGGTCGCGGCGGGGGCACCCGGGGCGGGGGCACCCGGGGCGGGGGGAGCCGTGGCGGGAGCGACCGGGGCGGGGGCCGACGACGCCGGCGGCGAAGGCCGCTGGGCGGCAGAGCTCGCGGCGCGTACGGCCTGCCCGACCCATCAGGCCCGGCTGAGCGCCGACCCGCACCTGCGTCGTGGGGGCCTGGACACGCCCGTGCCGCCGGCCTGGCTGGCCGACGGCGACCTGGGCCGGGTGGACCTGCCTGTGCTGGGCCTGCACGGCACGGCGGACCTCGTCAGCCCGCTCGGCCAGGTGCGCGCCCGTTACGCGGCGGCGCCCCGGGCCGAGCTGGTCACCATCGACGGGGGCAGGCACGACGCCCTCAACGACGCCACCCACCGCACCGCCGCCGCGGCGGTCGTGCTGTTCCTCGAACGCCTGCGGCTCGGTAGCGAACTGCCCGCCATCGCGCGCTGGTCGTGACCTGCCCCCACCGTCCCCGCGTCTGACCGTCTTCCCGGAGGACCCTGATGCCCGTCGAGTTCATCAGCGCGATCAACGTCAACTCAACCAACGAGCTCAATGGGCTCAGGAACACCACCATCGACCTGCCGTTCTTCAAGCGGTACGCGCGGGCGCTGGACGAGGGCGGCTTCGACTACACGCTCGTGGCCTACGGCTCGCCGTTCCATGATCCGTTCACCCTGGCCTCGGCGATCACCCAGCACACCGAGCGGGTCAGGCCGGTCGTGGCGCTGCGGCCCAACACGATGTACCCGACGGTCGCCGCCAAGCAGCTCGCCACGCTCGACCAGCTCAGCGGCGGGCGGGCCGTCGTGCACTTCATCGCCGGTGGCGACGACCACGAGCAGGCCCGCGAGGGCGACCGGCTGAGCAAGACCGAGCGGTACGCCCGGCAGTCGGAGTACATCGACATCCTGCGCAGGGTGTGGACCTCGACGACACCGTTCGACCACGCCGGGACCTACTACTCGTTCGAGGACTTCGTCTCCCTGGTCCGGCCGGTCAACGGCACCATCCCGGTGTCGGTCGGCGGCTCCTCGGCGGAGGCCTACCAGGTCGGCGGCGCCAAGGGCGACATCTTCGGGCTGTGGGGCGAGCCGCTGGCCGAGACCCGCCAGCAGATCGACGCGGTGAACGAGCAGGCACGCCTCGCCGGTCGCAGCGACACCCCGCGGATCTGGGTGAGCTTCCGGCCGATCATCGCGCCGACCGAGGAGCTCGCCTGGGAGAAGGCACACCACATCCTGGACGTCCTGCAGGGCAACGGCGGACTCCACCGGGGCTTCCGGGTGGACCGCAAGGCCGCTCCGGCCAACGTCGGCTCCCAGCGGCTGCTGGCCGCCGCCGCCCGCGGCGAGGTGCACGACCGTGCGCTGTGGACCGCACCCGCCAAGGCGACCAACGCCGCCGGCGCGTCGACGGCCCTGGTCGGGACGCCGGAGACGGTCGCCGCGGCGATCCTCGACTACATCGACCTCGGCGCCGAACTGATCTCGATCCGCGGCTACGACAACTTCAACGACGTCGTCGACTACGGCCGCTACGTCCTGCCGCTGGTGCGCCAGGAGTTGGCCCACCGGGAGGCGACCGGCCAGCGCGGCGAGGTCGTCCCCCTCGACGCCGGCCTCTCCCGGCCCGAGCTCGTCGGCGCGGCCGGGGCGGGGGTGGCGTCATGACCCCCCCGACCGAGGTGACCGTCCCGACCGGCGTGACCGTCCTGACCGGCGTGACCGTCCCGACCGGCGTGGCCGGCGTGATCGCGCCGACGGGTACCGAGGCCGAGTCCGTGCCGGTGGGCGAGGTCACGCCCACGACGCCGCTGCCCGCGGTCGACATCTCCGACGAGGCGCTGGCCCGGGTCGGCGCCCAGCTCGCCGCCACCGCCGAGGAGTACGACCGGTCCGGGGAGTTCCCCTGGAAGGGCGTGCAGGCCGTGCACGACGCGGGCCTGCTGCGCCTGGGCATCGACCCGCGCTACGGCGGGCGGGCGCTGAGCCCGACCGACAGCATCCGGGTGTTCGAGGCCCTCGGCAAGGGCGACCCGTCGGTGGCGCTGGTCTCCGCGATGACCGTCTTCCAGCACGTGCTGCAGGCCCGTGACCCGTTCTGGCCCGACGAGCTGTACCGGCAGGTCGTCGCCGACTCGCTGGACCGGCCGGTGCTGCTCAACGCGATCCGGGCCGAGCCGGAGCTCGGCGCCCCGGCCCGTGGCGGCCTGCCGGCGACGAAGATCCGGCGCACCGCGGACGGCTGGGTGATCAACGGGCACAAGGGCTTCGCGACCAGCTCCGAGGGGCTGAGCTACCACCTGGTCTGGGTCGCCACAGAGGAGGACGACCCGCTGCTCGGGCACGTGATCATTCCCGCCGACTCGCCCGGCATCGAGATCGTCCGTACCTGGGACCACTTCGGGCTGCGGGCGAGCAGCACCCACGACGTGATCTACCGTGACGTCGAGGTGCCCGCCGCCAACTTCCGCGGACTGCCCGCCTCCGCCCAGACCCCGGACGCCGGGTTCGCCGCCGTCGGGATCGGGGCGACCGCCCTGTACATCGGGGTGGCCCGGGCCGCGCAGGAGTTCTTCGTGCGCTTCGCCAACGAGCGGGTCCCCACGGCGCTGGGCCGGCCGATCGCCACGACCGAGCGGATCCAGACGGTCGCCGGGGAGATCGAGGCGCAGCTCGTCGCCGCCGAGGAGATCGCCTTCGGGGTGGCCCGCCGCTTCGAGGATGGCGCACCGGAGGCGGCGGAACGCTCCGTTCTCGCCAAGCCGCTCATCGCCCGGGCCGCGATCACCGCCGTGCAGACCGCGGTCGCCGCGATCGGCAATCCCGGCCTGACGCGGCGCAACCCGCTCGAACGCCACCTGCGTGACGTCCACTGCGTCCGGGTCCACCCGCCGCAGGAGGACACCGCGCTGCTCATCGCGGGCCGGCGTGTCCTCGCCGCCGCGGCGCCCGCCGCCGGCTAGCCACCGCCGCGGCTCCACCAGCCCGGCCCCGGTCCATCCAGCCCGGCCCCAGTCCATGCCTGCCCACTCCATCCATCCCGTCCACCATCGTGTCCGCTCGTCGCGGAACGTCACAAGGGGGAGCACCATCACCATGTTCACGTCGCACCGTCACCGAACGAGGCGACGGCTGGCCGCAACAGCCGTCTCCGTCCTCGCGGCCGTCTCCCTCGCGGCCTGCGGGAGCGGCGGTTCCTCCTCCGGCGGCAGCTCGGCGGCCGGCGGCACCCAGGACGGCAAGCCCGTTCCCGGCGGGCGTCTGAAGATCGCCTTCTGGTCGGACTTCCAGGCCTGCATCGATCCGAACCAGGTGTACTGGATCGAGTCCCGCAGCATCGACCGCAACGTGGCCGACTCGCTGACCGACCAGGACCCGAAGACCGGCAAGATCGTCCCCTGGCTGGCCACGAGCTGGACGGTGAACGCCGACGCCACCTCGTACACGTTCAACCTGCGCAAGGACGTGACGTTCAGCGACGGCACCAAATTCGACGCGACCGCGGTCAAGACGGCCTACGACGGGCTGCACGACCTCGGCGCCAAGTCGACGCTCGGCGTCACCTACCTGGCCGGCTACAAGTCGACCACCGTCGTCGACCCGTTCACCGTCAGGGTCGACTTCGCCACGCCCAACGCCGCGTTCCTGCAGGCATCCTCGACGACGACGACGGCCATCCTGTCGCCGGCGACCTACAAGGAGACGCCCGAGGCACGCTGCGCCGGCAAGATCGTCGGCTCCGGCGAGTTCACCCTCGACAGCTACTCGGCCGGCAAGTCGGCGAAGCTCACCAAGCGTGCCGGCTACGCCTGGCCCAGCTCGCTGATCACCAACAAGGGCGCTGCGTACCTCGACGGCATCGACGTCAGCTACATCGCCGAGGACAACGTCCGGGTCGGCAGCCTGACCAACGGCACGATCGACATCGCCTGGCCGCGCCAGCCGATCACCTCCGCCGACCAGCAGGTCATCAAGGCCTCCGGCGCCACCGTCGAGACCCGCGCCCTGCCCGGCATCAGCGGGAACCTGTACCCGAACGTCACCGCCGGGCGGCCGCTGGCCGATCTGCAGGTGCGCAAGGCGCTGTACAAGGCACTGGACCTGAACACCTACGCCAAGACCGTCTTCTGGGACGGCTACCCGGTGGCCAAGAGCCCGCTGACCTCGACCACCCCGTACGTGGCGGACGAGTCGGCCAAGCTCGCCTACGACCCCGCCGGGGCGGGCAAGCTGCTCGACGCCGCGGGTTGGAAGCCGGGCTCCGACGGCTTCCGGCAGAAGGACGGCAAGAAGCTGACCCTGATCTACGCCACCACCGCGCCGGGCCCCGGTGACCAGCTCATCCAGGACCAGCTCAAGAAGGTCGGCATCGACCTCCAGATCAAGACCCTCACGGCCGCGCAGCTCACCCCGAACGGCAACGCCGGCAACTACGACCTCGCGCCCAGCTACCTGACCCGGGCGGACCCGAGCGTGCTCGGCTCGTCGCTCGACCAGGCCGTGTCCAAGCAGTACACCGCCAAGTACTCCCAGGACCCCGCGACCGCGGCCAAGGTCAGCGCGCTGTTCGCCAAGGGGCTGTCCACCGTCGACCCCGACAAGCGCGGCGCCGCCTACCAGGACCTGCAGGACTACCTGATCGACAACGGCGTGGCCTACCCGCTCTACGACCGGCTGCAGACCGCTGGTGTCTCGGCCAAGGTGCACGGCTTCGCCTGGACCTCGGAGAGCTTCCTGCGCGCCAACGACATCTGGCTGTCCAAGTAGGACCCCGCACCCAGCACCGGAACCACCACCGTGGGACCGGAACCCGCCACCGTAGGAACCGGTACCCACATGCCCCGCTATCTCGCCGGTAGGGTCGCCCAGGCACTCCTCGTGCTCTGGGCGGCCTACACCGTCACCTTCATCATCCTGAACGTCCTGCCCAGCGACCCGATCAGCCTGCAGCTCGAGGCGAGCGGCTCCGACATCAGCCAGCTCACCGCGGCGCAGGTGCACGACCTCAAGGCGCACTACGGCCTCGACGACCCGATCCTCGTCCAGTACTTCCACCACCTGTGGGGGGCGCTGCACCTCGACTTCGGGATGTCGCTGACGCAGAACGTCTCGGTGGGCAAGCTCATCACCGACCGGCTGCCCTCGACGCTCCTGCTCAGCGCCGTCGCGGTCGTGATCATGCTGGTGCTCGGCACCTCCGTCGCCTTCCTCGCCACCTACGTCCAGTGGCGCCCGGCGCGGATGCTGCTCGCCCGGCTGCCCGCCGTCGGCGTCTCGCTGCCGCAGTTCTTCGTCGGGCTGCTGCTCATCCAGGTCTTCTCGTTCTCGCTGACCTGGCTGCCCGCGACCGGCACCCACGGCTGGCGCTCCCTGGTACTGCCGGCGATCACGTTGGCCCTGCCGGGCTCCGCGATGCTCGCCCAACTGCTCACCCGCAGCCTCAGCGACACCTGGCGCGAGCCCTACATCGTCACCGCCCGGGCCAAGGGTCTGTCCCGCTGGACGATCCAGGTCCGGCACGCGCTGCGCAACGCCTCGCTACCGGCGTTGACCCTGCTCGGCGTCGTCGTCGCGTACACCGTGGTCAACTCGGTCGTCGTCGAGGTGGTGTTTACCCGCAACGGCATCGGCCAGCTCGCGCAGCAGGCGGTGCTCAGCCAGGACGTGCCCGTCGTCCAGGCCATCGTCCTGATCGCGGCGGCGCTGTTCGTCGCGGTCAGCCTGCTCGTCGACCTGCTCTACTCGCTGCTCGACCCGCGCGTCGCCCGCGCGGCTCGGGCGGCCTGAGGGGGACCGTACCGATGCCCGACAAGATCTTTTCCCCGAACACCGACCTCGTCGCGCCGCCGGAGCAGCGCGCCGCCGTCGCCCGCGCCGCCGTCGCCCGCGCCGCCGGGCCGGCAGTGGCCGCGCCACCGGTCCTCACCCCGGCCGGGGTCGCCCAGCCCGGCCCCGCCACGGCGCCGGCCGCCGTCGCGGTGCCGGCGGACGTCGCCGATCCGGTCGGCACCGCGGAGCCGGCCGGCACCGCGATCCCGGCGCCGGGTGACGCCGGGGCGGGCGGGGAGGTGCGGCGACGACGGCACGACCTGCTCGCGGCGGCCGGACCCCTGCTGCGCCGCCCGGGGTTCGTCCTCGCCGCGCTGTTCGTCGTCTTCGTGATCGTGTCGGGCCTCGCGCCGTCGCTGTTCACCTCCTACAAGCCGTCCGCCACGTCCCCGACGGACAAGCTGAAGGGGCCGAGCGTGCACCACCTGTTCGGCACGGACGAACTCGGCCGGGACCTGTTCAGCCGGGTCCTGCACGGCTCCACCCTGACGATCAAGGCGACCGGCGGCGCGGTGCTCATCGCCATCGTCGCGGGGCTGACCCTCGGCGTCGTCGCCGGCTTCTTCGGCGGCTGGGTCGACAGCCTGCTCATGCGGCTCGTCGACATCCTGCTGGCGATCCCGGCGCTCCTGATGGCCCTGGTCATCGTCACCGCGCTCGGGTTCGGCCTGCTGCCGATCGCGATCGCCGTCGGGACCACCATCACCCCCACCTTCGCCCGCACCACCCGGGCCGAGGTGCTACGGGTGAAGGAACAGCCCTACGTGGAGGCGGCGCGCACCGGCGGCGCCTCCTGGGGCCGGGTGCTGGTGCGCCACATCCTGCCGAACTCCTGGGGCCCGGTGTCCGTGCTCGCGGTGCTCGACTTCGGCACGGCCGTGCTGGTCATCTCCTCCCTGAGCTTCCTCGGGTTCGGCACGCCGCCGCCCGCCGCGGAGTGGGGCACGCTGATCTCCAACGGCCGCAACTTCCTCATCACCAGCCCCTGGCTGTCGCTGCTGCCCGGCCTGTTCGTCGGCCTGGTCGTGTTCAGCCTCAACCACATCGCCCGCACCCTCGAGGAGATGCAGCGTTGAGCACCGAGACAGCGCCGCTCGGCGGTCCCGTCACGCCCGCCGACACCGGCCCCATCGTGGAGCTGGCCGGGCTGTCCGTCGGCTACCAGCAGCGCGGACGCACCACCCTGGCGGTCGAGGACGTCGATCTCACGATCGCCCCCGGGGAGACGGTGGCCGTCGTCGGCGAGTCCGGCTCGGGCAAGACGACGACGGCGAACGCGATCCTTGGGCTGCTGCCGTCGAGTGGGGTGATCACCGCCGGCCGCATCCGCATCGCCGGCACCGACGTCACCGGTGCCCCCGACCGGGTGCTGCGCACGTTCCGCGGCAACGTCGTCGGGCTCGTCCCGCAGGACCCGATGGTCGGGCTCAACCCGACGATGCGCATCGGCGGGCAGATCGCCGAGGTGGTGCGCCGCCGCGGCGTCGACAAGCGCCTCGTCCACGCGGAGGTGATCGAGGCGCTGGAGCGCGCCGGGGTGGACCAGCCGGCGGTGCGCGCCCGGCAGTACCCCAACGCGCTGTCCGGCGGGCTGCGCCAGCGGGTGCTCATCGCCATCGCGATCGCCGGACATCCCCGGCTCATCGTCGCCGACGAGCCGACCAGCGCGCTCGACGTCACCGTGCAGCGGCGCATCCTCGACCACCTCGGCGGCCTCGTCGCCGAGACGGGCGCGTCGCTGCTGATCATCACGCATGATCTCGGTGTCGCCGCCGACCGGGCCGACCGGGTCGTGGTCATGCAACGCGGGCGGATCGTCGAGCAGGGGGACCCCGAGGCGATCCTGCTGCGGCCCCGGGAGCCCTACACCCGCCACCTCATCGCCGCCGCCCCGGCGCTGTCGCACGCCGGCGGCGTCGTGCCCCGCTTCACCGACGTCACCCCGGCACCCGAGGTGCTGCGTCTGGACGGGATCGGCAAGGACTTCCGGCTGCCCCGCACCGCGAGCGGCGAGCGGACGTTCCGCGCCCTCGACGACGTCACCCTGTCGGTGCGCGCCGGGCAGACCCTCGGGCTCGTCGGCGAGTCCGGCTCCGGCAAGACCACCGCGCTGCGCATCGCGATGGGCCTGGAGAAGCCGACCCAGGGCCGCGTCCACCTCGACGGCGTCGACATCACCGACGCCGGCTGGTCGCAGCTGCGCCCGCTGCGGCGGCGCTTCCAGCTCGTCCACCAGAACCCGTACTCGTCGCTGGACCCGCGGTTCACCGTCGCGCAGACCATCGCCGAGCCGTTGGTGTCGTTCCGGGTCGGCGACCGGGCCAGCCGCGCCGGGCGGGTCCGCGAGCTGCTCGACCAGGTGGCCCTGCCGGCGGCGTTCGCCGACCGCAAGCCGGCGGAGCTCTCCGGTGGCCAGCGCCAGCGGGTCGCGATCGCCCGGGCGCTCGCTCTCGAACCCGAGCTGGTGTTCCTCGACGAGCCGGTGTCGGCGCTCGACGTGTCCGTGCAGGAGCAGATCCTCACCCTCCTGCTGCGGCTGCAGCAGGACCTGGGGGTCGGCTACCTGTTCATCTCCCACGACCTCGCGGTCGTCGCCCAGCTCGCCCACCACGTCGCGGTGCTGCGGGGCGGGCGGATCGTCGAGACCGGCCCCGCCGAGAAGATCCTCACCGCCCCGGCCGAGGAGCACACCCGCGAACTGCTCGGCGCGGTCCCCGGCCAGCGGTTCGCCGCCGAGCTCGCCGCCGCCGCGACGGCCGCGACGCCGCCCGGAGCCGCGCGGTGAACCGACGGGGACCGATCCAGGCCACGGCCGCGGGGACGCGCGGAACCCGGCTTCGGTGGCACAGTCAGGACAACACGGGCCAGACGCGACAGAGAGGAACGGGGCGATGAGCCGCCGGTACGTTGTCATCGGAGCCGGCGCGGTCGGCGCGACCATCGCCGCGGAGCTGTCCCTCGCCGGCATCGACGTCGTCGTCGTCGCCCGGGGCGCCAATCTCGCCGCGCTGCGCGCCCACGGGCTGCGCTACATCCGCCCCCCGGCCGCCGAGGGCGGCCCGGCCGAGGAACGGCGTGTGGACCTGGCGGTGGCCGGCGGGCCGGACGAGGTGGAGCTGCGCTCCGGCGACGTCCTCGTGCTCGCCACCAAGTCCCAGGATTCCGAGGCCCTGCTCGCCGCCTGGGCCTGGCAGCCGGTCGACGGCGGGCGCTCCACCGCCGCCGAGACGCTGCCCGTCGTGCTGCTGCAGAACGGCATCGAGAACGCCCGCACCGCGCTGCGCCGCTTCGCCGTCGTCGTCGACGCGATGGTGCTCAGCCCGTCGTCGCACCTGCGCCCGGGCGAGGTGATCTCCCCGGCGGCGCCGCTCGTCGCGGGGTTCCTGCTGGGCCGTGCGCCCGGCGGCGGCGTCGGCGACCCGGTCGTCGAACAGATCGCCGCCGACCTGCGCCGCGGGGCGAGTGCCGTGCGGATCGTCGACGACATCGGCCGCTGGAAGGCCGGCAAGCTGCTGGGCAACCTCGCCTACAACCTCGACGCGCTCTACCCGCCGAGCCCGCGGCGCGACGCCGCCTCCGCCGAGCTCGTCGCCGAGGCGCGTCGGGCGTTCGACGCCGCCGGCATCGACATCGCCGACCTGCGCCAGGACGGCGGGTTCGACCACACCCAGCTCGTCATCCACGACATCCCCGGCTTCCCGCGCCAGGGCAGCTCCACCTGGCAGAGCCTGGCCCGCGGCGGCTCGGTCGAATCGGACTTCCTCAACGGGGAGATCGTCCTGCTGGCCCGGCTGCACGGCCTGACCGCCCCGGTGAACGCGGGCGTGCAGCGGCGCGTCGCCGTCGCCGCCCGCCTCGGCACCCCGCCGGGCGGCCTCGGTGACGCCGACCTCGCCGAGCTGCTGGCCGCGGGTCGGGTGACGCGCGGGCCCAGGGCGGGCCGGCAGCCGAGCGGCGAGGTGCTCGTCGACGCCAAGGCGCTGCACGACGAGCTGGGCTCGGCGCAGGCGCCGCTGCTGCTCGACGTCCGCTGGGCGCTCGGCGACCCGGACGGTCACGACCACTACCGCGAGGGTCACCTGCCGGGCGCCGTCTACGTCGACCTCGACACCGAGCTGGCCGCCGCCCCCGGGGGCACCGCCGGGCGCCACCCGCTGCCCGAGCTCGCCGACCTGCAGCGGGCCGCCCGCTCCTGGGGGCTGACCGCCGGGCGTCCGGTCGTCGTCTACGACGACAACGGCGGGCTGTCCGCCGCCCGGGCGTGGTGGCTGCTGCGCTGGGCCGGCGTCGCCGACGTCCGCATCCTCGACGGGGCGCTCGGCGCCTGGCGCGACGCCGGCCTGCCGATCGAGACCGGGGAGATCATCCCGCTGCCCGGCGACATCGTGCTCGAGCCGGGGCACCTGCCCGTCCTCGACGCCGACACCGCCGCCGCGGTGGCCCGCGAGGGGATCCTGCTCGACGCCCGCGCGCCCGAGCGGTACCGCGGCGAGGTGGAGCCGGTCGACCCGCGTGCCGGCCACATCCCGGGGGCGGTCAGCGCGTCGACGGGGGACAACCTCGACGCGGCCGGCCGGTTCCTGCCCGCCGCGGAGCTGCGCGCCCGCTTCCTCGCCCTCGGCGCCTCGGCCAGCGGCGGCGCCACGCAGGCGCCGATCGGGGTGTACTGCGGGTCGGGGGTGACGGCCTCGCACGAGATCGCCGCCCTCGCCGTCGCCGGCTTCGACGCGGCGCTGTTCCCGGGCTCCTGGTCGGCGTGGTCGTCCGACCCTGCCCGGCCGGTCGCCACCGGCCCGCGGTGACCGCCACCCCGCCCCGGCCGTCGGCGCCCCGGCCGTCGGCGCCCCGGCCGTCGGCGCCCCGGCCGGCCGCGGCCGGCAGCCCGCCCCGGCCGTCGGCGGCCGGCATCGCGCCGCGGGCCCGCGCCGCCGGCCCGGTGGACGCGGACGTGATCCGCGCGGACGCCTTCGCCGTCGCGCTGCCCGTCGGCCGGTGGAGCACGGACCCGGCGGTCGTCGACGCGCACCGCCTCGACCGCTCGGGCTGGATCCCCGACGGCCGCCCCCTCGGGGTGGCGTTCGCCCGCGAGGTCGCCGACGTGCAGGCGGTGCTGCGGGTCGCCGTCGCCCGCGGGGTGCCGGTGACGGTGCGCGGCGCCGGCACGGGCCTCGCCGGCGGCGCCGCGGCCGCGCCGGGCGGCGTCGTGCTGGACCTGGCCGGGATGAACCGCATCCGCGAGCTGTCCGTCGACGACGCCGTCGCCGTCGTCGAACCGGGCGTGATCACCGCCGACCTCGACGCCGCCGCCCGCGAGGCCGGCCTGTGCTACGCGCCGGACCCGGCGAGCGCGGCGATCTCCACGATCGGCGGGAACATCGCCACCAACGCCGGCGGGCTGCGCTGCGCCAAGTACGGCGTGACCCGCGAGTCGGTGCTGGGCCTCGACGTCGTCCTCGCCGACGGCGAGCTGATCAGCACCGGGCGGCGCACCGTCAAGGGCGTCGCCGGCTACGACCTGACCGGCCTGTTCGTCGGCTCCGAGGGCACCCTCGGCGTCGTCGTCGGCGCGACCGTGCGGCTGCGGCCGGCGCCGCGGGCCACCGTCACCCTCGCCGCCTTCTTCGACACCGTCGCCGCCGCGGTCGACGCGGTCACCGCGCTGGGCGCCGCCGGCATCGTCCCCGCCGTCGCCGAGCTGCTCGACGCCCGCACCGTGCGGGCCGTCGACGCCGCCACCGGCAGCGACCTGGCCGACCACGGGGAGGTGTTCCTGCTCGTCCAGACCGACGGGTCGGGCGCCGCCGAGGAGGCCGACGCCGCCGAGGCGGTCCTCGCTACCCGGGCCCGGCTGGTGCGGCGCTCCACCGACGCGGCGACCGCCGAGACGCTGCTCGCCGCCCGCCGCGCCGCGCTGCCCGCCCTGGAACGCCTCGGGCGGGTGCTCATCGAGGACATCGCCGTGCCGCGCGGGCGGTTGGCGCAGGCCGCCGCCCGCGTCGCCGAGATCGGCGCCGCCACCGGGGTGGAGATCTTCACCCTGGCGCACGCCGCCGACGGCAACCTGCACCCGATCATCGTCGTCGACCCGGCCGAGGCGGAGATCCCGCGCCGGGCGTGGGCGGCCGCCGAGCAGATCTTCGCGCTCGCACTGGAGCTCGGCGGCACGGTCACCGGCGAACACGGCGTCGGAGTGCTCAAACGCCGCTGGCTGGCCACCGAACTCGGCAGCCGCAGCCACGACCTGCAACGCCAGGTGCGCCGGGTCTTCGACCCGACCGGCATCCTCAACCCCGGCCGCGCCCTTTAGCGATCCTTGGCCACGCGCCCACGGCGCGGAACCGGACAGCGGGCCCGCCGCGCGCGGCCGTCCGCGACGATGGACACCGGTGACGATGACCACGACGGGCGAGGAGCGGATCATCGACGGCGTATTCCGGTCGCTGCGGGTGTACAACTTCCGGCTCTTCGCCGCCGGGCAGGTGCTGTCCGTCACGGGCACGTGGATGATGTTCACCGCCCAGGACTGGCTCGTCCTGTCGCTCAGCGGCGACTCCGGGACGGCCCTCGGGCTCGTCACCGCGCTGCAGTTCACCCCGGTGCTGCTGCTCACCCTCTACGGCGGCCGGCTCGCCGACCGGCACGACAAACGCCTGCTGCTCACCGGCGCCAACCTGGTCGCCGGCCTGCTCGCCCTGGCGCTGTCGACGCTCGTGTTCGCCGGCTCGGTGCGGCTGTGGCAGGTCTGCGCGTTCGCGCTGGCGATCGGCCTGGTCAACGCCATCGAGACGCCGACCCGGATGGCGTTCGTCAGCGAGCTGGTCGGCCCAGAGCTGCTGCCCAACGCCTCCGCGCTCAGCGCCGCCTACTTCAACATCGCCCGGGTCGTCGGCCCGGCCGCCGCCGGCCCGCTCATCGCCGGCTTCGGCACCGGCCCGGCGATGGCGATCAACGCCGCAAGCTACCTGGCGACCGTCGCCGGCCTGCGCCTGATGCGCCCGGCGGAGATCCACCGCCATGCCCGCCCCGCGGTCGCCCCCCGCATCGTCGACGGGCTGCGCTACGTGCTCGGCCGCGCCGATCTGGTCGTCGTGCTGGGCCTGGTGGCCGTCGTCGGCCTGTTCGGGATGAACTTCCAGCTCACCGTGCCGCTGCTGGCCCGCACCGTCTTCCACGCCGACGCCACCTCCTTCGGCCTGCTCACCACCGGGCTCGCCGCCGGTTCGCTGGTCGCCGCGCTGCTCACGACCGGCCGTCGCAGCCGCCCGCCGGCCAGGCTGGTGATCGTCTCGGCGTTCGGGTTCGGCGTGCTCGAGGCGGCGACGGGCGTCGCGCCGAGCTACCCGGCGGCGATCGGCCTGCTGGCGCTGACCGGCTTCGCGACCCTCTACTTCGCCCAGGCGGCCAACCACCGCATCCAACTCGGCAGCGACCCGAGCTACCGAGGCCGGGTGATGGCCCTGTACAGCCTCATCCTGCAGGGGACGACGCCGCTGGGCAGCCTGGGAGTCGGCTGGCTCGCCGAGCACCACAGCGCCCGCGCCGGCTTCTACGTCGGCGGCCTCGCCTCCGCCGCCGCCGCGATCATCGCCTGGGCGGCGAACCGCAGATGGGCCCCCGCGCCCGCCGCGTCGCTTCCCGCCGCGTCGCTTCCCGCCGCGTCGCTTCCCGCCGCGTCGCCTTCCGTCCCGTCGCCTCCGGTCCCGTCGCCTTTCGCCGGGTGCCCGGGCACCGGGCGGAAACAAATCGATGGTGATGTGGCCGACTCCCCTTCACAAGGCGAGCCGATGGCCGGCGTACCGCCTATTGTGTAGGTATGCGAATTCCTCCGGAGAAGGTGGTTCCGACGGAAAAGATGGTTCCGACGGGAAAAGTGGTTCCGACGGAAAAGGTGGTTCCGACGCCACGGCCGGGTGCTGGTCCGGGCCGGAGAAGGTGGTTTGGAGATGACCGTGTCCGCTGAGGCGGACCGGTGGCTGCGGCGGTTTCATGCGGGCCCGCCCGACGCCCCGCGGCTCGTTTGTTTCCCGCACGCGGGCGGCGCCGCGAGTACCTATCTGCCGATCTCGAAGGCGTTGTCCTCGGTCGCCGAGGTACAGGCCGTGCAGTATCCGGGGCGGCAGGACCGGCGGGCGGAGCCGGCGCACACGGCCATCGCGCCGCTCGCCGACCGGATCGCCGAGGTCCTCGCCCCGCTCACCGACCGACCCCTGGCCCTCTTCGGGCACAGCATGGGGGCGATCGTCGGCTTCGAGGTCATCCGCCGGCTGGCGGCGGCCGGCGGTCCGGCGCCGTTCGTGCTGTTCGCGTCGGGGCGGCGGGCGCCGTCGACCGAACGGGTCGAGACCGTCCACCGTCGCGACGACGCGGGCTTTCTCCGGGAGATGCGCGAGCTCGGTGGGACCGATCCGCGGGTTCTCGCCGACCCCGAACTCGTCGAGATGGTCCTGCCGCCGACCCGCGCCGACTATCAGGCGATCGAAACGTATTCCGCGCCGCATGACGCCGTGATTGGCACCGCCGTCGTCGCGATGGTGGGGGACTCCGATCCGAGGGTGACCCTCGCCGAGGCGGAGCTCTGGCGCCGGCACACCACCGGACCGTTCGAGGTGAAGGTGTTCCCCGGCGGCCACTTCTACCTGTCCGACCAGCAGGGCGCCGTGGTGGCCGCGGTCTCGGCCGGGCTCGCCGCAGGACAAGCCACGTTCGCACCGCGGCGCGGCTCCTTTGGCTCCGCCGTACCGGGCCACGAAGCAGGAGGACAATGATGGCGGTCGAATTCGTCAATGCCGCTAACTGGCGTGAGCCGGGCGCGGGCATTGCGGCCGACTTTTGGCGTGGCAAGCTCGACCCGGAGTACGTCCGTCGATGCACGCGCACGCTGGAGGACTTCGGGTTCGACTACACGTTGGTGGCCTACCACTCGGCGGGTCCTGACCAGTACGTTCGCTCGGCGGAAATCCTCACCTACACCGAGCGTCTGAAGCCGATGGTCGCCGTGCGGCCGAACACGTCGTTCCCGACGGTTGCCGCCCAGGCGCTGTCCACCCTCGACCAGCTTGGCAAGGGGCGCACGGCGGTCCACATCATCTCCGGTTCGAGCAACGAGGAGCAGCAGCGGCAGGGCGACTACCTCGAGAAGGATGCTCGTTACCGGCGCTCCGCCGAGTTCGTGCAGATCCTGCGAGATGTGTGGACGAAGACCGAGCCGTTCTCGCACCACGGCGAATTCTACGACTTCGATGACTTCGGGCCCGGTTACCAGACCTATTCCGGTGAGCCGATTCCGGTCTCCCTCGGCGGATCGTCGGATTACGCCTATGCGGCGGGTGGCGCTCAGGCGGACATCTTCGCGCTGTGGGGAGAGCCGCTGGAGCAGACCAAGCAGCAGATTGACCGGGTCTACGAGGAGGCGCGGAAGGTCGGCCGGACCGGCAAAATCCGCTTCTGGGTCACCTTCCGGCCGATAGTCGCCGAGACCGACGAACTGGCGCAGCGCAAGGCTCGCAGGCTCGTCGAGCAGTCCAAGGCGCACTACGGCGAGGTGCTGAAGGTCAACCTGCCGAACGTGGGCTCGCAGCGTCTGCGCGACCCGCCCGTGCCGCCCGTGCCGCCCGTGCCGGCGGTGTCGCGGGTGTCGGCGGCCTGCTGGTAGAGCTGGGCGGCGATCCGGATGCGCGCCCGGTCCCGGGCGGCGCCGGCGAGCCTGAGCAGGTCGTCGAGCGAACGGGCGTGACGGGCCGCGGCGTCCCAGAACGGCTGCGCCGGAACGACATAGCAGCGGGTCCGGCCGGCGTGCTCGACTAGGACGGCCGCCGGGTGATAGCCGGTCACTGGCGCCCGGCGCCCGCCCGCTGCGCCACCAGCGCACTCGTCGCGTCCGGGACCTGTGCGCGCGGCTCGTGGCACAAGGCGTGCAGCACGGCGTCGATCCACCGTGGGTCTCGCGCGAGTGCCAGGTCGGGCAGCATCCCGGCGGTGGCGTCGGCGAGCAGGCCGGCGGGGATCGGGCCAGCGTGGCCGAGCCGCCGCGCGTCCAGCGCCACCGTGATCACGGTCCGTTCCAGCCGGGTGAACGTCCCGTCGGCGGGATCGGCGTAGGCGGCGATCAGCGCCTGGTCACCCTGCGCCGGACGCCTGACCAGACCGTGCTCGCGACTCGTCATGGTCGATCATCGCGCAGGACGACAGGCGACGGGGAACGTTTCGCCGCGCCGCCACCCTCAGAGCGGGATGTTGCCGTGCGCGCCGCGCCGCGCCGGCGCGGCGGCGAGCGCGCGGGCGATGCGTGGGCGGGTGTCGACCGGGTCGATGACGTCGTCGATGACGCCCAGCGCCACTCCGCGCTCGACGCCGCCGGCGGTGCGGGTGTGCTCCTCGACGAGGCGGGCGAGCACGCCGGGCCGGGCGTCGTCGGAGGCGGCGGTCAGCGCGCGCCGGTGCAGGATGCCGACGGCGGCTTCGGCGCCCATCACGGCGACCTCGGCCTCGGGCCAGGCGAGTACGGCCGTGGCCCCGAGCGAGCGGGAGTTCATCGCGATGTAGGCGCCGCCGAACGACTTGCGGGTGATGAGCGTGACCCGGGGGACGGTCGCCTCGGCGAAGGCGTAGAGCAGCTTCGCGCCGCGGCGGACCACCCCGTCCCATTCCTGGCCGACGCCGGGCAGGTAGCCGGGGACGTCGACGAGGACGACGAGCGGGACGCCGAAGGAGTCGCACATCCGCACGAACCGGCTGGCCTTCTCGGCGCTCAGGGAGTCCAGGCAGCCGCCCTTGCGCAGCGGGTTGTTGGCGATCACGCCGACGCTGTGGCCGTAGAGCCGGCCGAGGCCGACGACGACGTTCGGTGCCCAGCGCGGCTGGAGCTCCTCGAAGCCCCCCGGGCCGTCGTCGCCGTCGAGCAGCCGGTACACCAGCGGGTGCACGTCGTAGGCCCGCCGCGCCCGCTGCGGCAGCAGTGACCGCGGGTCGCGCGGATCGGGCCCGACCCGCTCCGGCCCGGCGTTGGCAGCCGTGTCCTCGACGGTGATGGCGTCGGCGGCCGTCTCCTCGGCGGTGATGGCGTCGAGGTCGACGTGCCCCGGCGCCGCGAGCAGGGTGGTGATCCGGCGGGCCCGCTCGTAGGCGTCGCTCTCGGAGCGGGCGACGACGTGGACGACGCCGGAGCGCCGGCCGTGCGCGTCGGCGCCGCCGAGACCCGCCATGTCGATCTGCTCCCCGGTGACGCTGCGCACGACGTCCGGGCCGGTGACGAAGACCCGCCCGTCGGGCGCCATGATGACGACGTCGGTCAGCGCCGGCCCGTAGGCCGCGCCGCCGGCCGCGGGCCCCAGCACCACGGAGATCTGCGGCACCCGTCCGGAGGCGTGGATCATGGCGGCGAAGATCTGGCCGATGCCGTCGAGCGCCTCGACGCCCTCGGCCAGGCTCGCCCCGCCGGAGTGCCACAGCCCGACGACCGGCACGCCGTCGCGGACGGCCTCCTCGATGGCGGCCACGATCTGCCGGGCGCCGACGGCGCCGAGCGCCCCGCCCATCCGGGTGCCGTCCGTGCAGAAGGCGACCGCGGCCACGCCGTCGATGCGGCCCCGTCCGGCGAGCACCCGGCCGCCGGCGGGCGCGGCGGCGGCGACGAACGAGCCCGCGTCGAAAAGCTGGGACAGCCGGCGACCGGGGTCGCGCACATCCTGGCCGGGGATGACGACCGCGGTCTGGCCGATCCTGGTCGGCTGGGTCATGGCTTCCTCTCCCGCACGACGCCGGTGGCGGCGATCCGGTGTCGCAGATGCGATCCTCGGGCGCCACCCGCGCCACGCCACGGGTCGGTCGGTCACCGGCGGGCGGGCCGCCCCCGGCGTTCCTGCCAGTGTCGACCGGCGGTCTTGCATTCCCCTAAAGAATCGATAGAGCTCCCTCCCGCCCCGCGGAGAGCGGAAAAGGTCGCCGCATTTCCTCGCCCGCCTTTTCCGCCGCCACCGCCGCCGCGGACCGTGCCGGCGATCGCCCGCGGGGCGGCCGCCGCGGCCGCGGTCGGGATGGTGGTACCGCCGGTCCCGGCGCGGTTTCGCGGACGTGGAACGCCGACCCTCGAAGTCACGGCGACCGGCCGGCACCCCCGTGCCATCTCGACCGCACGGCGCCCGGCATTCGTTGACGCTGATCGTCTTGGTGCGCTCAGATTGTCCCCGAAGTAGCGGCAATACGGACAAACAGGGCGAGGCGCCGGAGGTGGCGGCCCGGGCGTCGAGGAGTGGGCTGTGGGACTGATCGCCGGGTGGTGCCTGCGGTACCGGTGGATCGCGGTGGGCACGTGGCTGATCGTTCTGGTTGCCGGCGGCGTGCTGGCGGGCCACGAGGGCGCCCGTTACCACCAGGCGTTCGGCGTCGCCGGCACCGATTCCCAGCTCGCGACCGACGCCCTGGCGAACGTCGTGCCCGCCGGCCTGCCCGACGCCGAGATGATCGTCGTGCGGGCCCGCGACGGCGACATCAACGCTCCGGCCGTCCGCCAGCGGATCGCGGCGATGACCGCGCGGGTCGCCCGGCTGCCCGGCGTGGCCACCGCGATCGATCCCTACGGGCCGGCCGGCGGCCTGCTGCTCGGCGTCGAGCCGGTGGCGCGCGACGGGCGCGCGGCGATCGTGGGCGTCGTGATGAAGGGCGCCGCGACGACCCCGGACCTCGCCGCCGTGCGGCGCCTGATCGCGACCGCCCGCGCCTACGACGGGCCGGACCTTCAGGTGGAGATGTCGGGCCCCGGCACGACGATGATCGTCCAGGGGGACATCTCCGTGACCCCCATCGCCCTGGCCGTCGTGGCCGCCACGATCATCCTGTGCCTGGTGGTACGAGCGCCGGGCGGGGTCGCCGTCTGCGCGCTGGTCGCCGGCGCGACCGCCGCGGGGGTGCAGGCCGGCGTTACCCTGCTCTCCCACCGGGTCGAGGTCAGCCCGCTGGCACCGCTGCTCGCCGTGATGCTCGCCGTGGGGACGAGCCTCGGCGCGGCGGTCGTGGTCGTCCACCACTGCCAGGCGGGGATGCGCGCCGGACGGCGGCCACGCGACGCGGTCGCCGCAAGCATGGCCCAGCCCGGGCGCGCGCTCGTCTGGGGTGGCATCGGCCTCGCCGTCGTCATGCTCGGCACCAGCACGCTGCACGCGAGTGTCCTCGCCGGCCTCGCCCCCGCCGCGTTCGTCGCGGCCGCGGTCGCCAGCCTCGTCATCGCGACCCTGCTGCCCGCGACGCTCGCCGTCGCGGGCCGGGCCCTGCTGGTCTGGACCGAGCGCACCCACCTGCGCGCCACCGGCCGCGGCCTGCCGGTCCGGCCGGGTCTGCGCTCGGTGTGGGCGGGCCTCGTCGGCCGCTTCCCGGGGATGCTCGCCGCCGCGGCGGTCCTGCTGCTGGCCGCGTTGGCACTGCCGATCATCGGCCTGCGCCTCGGCGGCGGCGACGGGGGTGTCGACCCGACATCGGTGACCACCCGGCGGGCCTACGACATCATCAGCGACGACTACATCGCGGGCCTGAACGGTCCCGTGCTCGTTGCCGTCTCGAACCTGCCCGCGGCGAACCTGCCCGCGGCGAACCTGCCCGCGGCGAACCCGACCGTCCTCGCGACCCTGATCGACCGCCTCGGGACCACCCCTGGGGTGGTCAGGGCCTTCCAGGTGCTGCAGAACCCCGCCACCCATTCGGCGCTCATCGAGGTGCTGCCCCACGCGGAGCCCCGGTCGGCGCAGGCCAGCGACCTCGTGCGGCGGCTGCGCACCCGGACGGTGCCCGCCGCCGTCGCCGGCACGACCGTGCGGGTGCACATCGGCGGCCAGACCGCGCTGTTCGACGACATGGCGGCCCGCTTCGCCAGGGTGCTGCCGGCCTTCGCGGCTCTCGAACTCGTCGTCCTCGGGGTGACCGTGCTCGCGAGCGTGCGCTTTGTCGGCCCCACCGTGGCGATCGTCGCGGCCAGCGCGCTGACCACGGCGGCGGCGCTCGGCGCCATCACCTTCGTCTTCTGCGACGGCCACCTCGCCGGCCTGCTCGGGGTGCGCGGCGGGCCGATCGAACCGTTCGTCCTCGGTCTCATCCTGATCCTCTCCTTCGGCCTGGCCATCGGCATGCACCTGACCCTGCTGCGCCGGCTGCGGGACCCGCAGGAGCAGCCGCCGGACGGCGGGGACCCCGCGACGGCGATCCGGTCGGGCCACGCGGACGTCGGCCACGTGGTCGTCGCGACCAGCCTGATCCTGATCGCCGTCTTCGCCGGGCTGGCCTGCCAGCAGGTGCGCACGATGAAGCTGCTCGGCCTCGGGCTGGCCGTCGGCGTCGCGCTCGACGCGCTGGTGCTGCGCGTCCTGCTGCTGCCGGCGCTGGTGCACCTCACCCGGGACGCCGCCGGCCGGCGGCCGGTTGCCGGGCCCGCCGCGGGGCGGTCGACGGTGCCCGGCGGTGAGGGAGCGCCGCGGCCGGCGGACCGGCCGGCCGCGCCGAGCGGGGTGCACGGGATGCCCGCGCCGCGGACCGCCCGGCCCGGGACCGCCTCTGCCGACAGCACCGGCACCGACGCGCCGCATGGCCCGGGCGTGCCGGTGGGGGCGGCCGCCGGCGGCGGGTCCGGCTCGCCGGCCGAGTCCGCACGCGCCGAGGACACGGTGCCGACCCGGCTACGCACCCGGGATCCGGCGCCGCGGGCTGCCGCCGGCGCGGTGGCCGGTCGCGAGGTCGACGCGGCGGCGCGCCTGCCCGGCGGCCAGGGCGTTGTGGGGCCGGCTACCGGACCCACCGCTACGGCACCGTGGAGCTGGTTCGAGCCTCACCGGCCGGCCAACCCGCGTCCGCACTGACTGGCGGCGATGGTTGTCACCTCCGCTCAGGCTTGCTGCTGACCGGGGCGGCGGGCGGTACGGCCCTCAGGGCAGCAGCGCGCGCACGTGGGTGGGCAGCAGCCGGGTGTGCCGGGTGAGCAGGTCGAGGAAGGCCGCGCTGAGCACGTCGGGTTCGTCGCGCGCATAGGCGGCCAGCGGGCGGCGCAGCGGTGGATCGACCCGCAGGACCCGCCCGGCGAACGGATCGGGCACGATACTCGCCGGGACGAGGGCCGGGCCGAGCCCGGCGGCGAGGACCGGGGAGGCCGCGGTCTGCTCGGTGCGGACCGCGGCGCGGGGCCGGAACCCGGCGTCCGCGGCGGCCCGGTCCAACACGTCGGCGAGGCCGTGACCTGGGGCGTAGTGCACCCAGTCCCGGGTGGCGAGGCGGCTGAGCCCGACCTGGGTCGTCGCGGCGGGTACGGCCGGGTCGCCCGGCGGCAGCACGACGACGAACTCCTCCTCGCCGATCCGGCGACCGGCAAGTCCGTGCCGGTGGAATTGAAGCCCGACACTCGGGCGCAGATTAGAAGAGGACCAGGGAACTCGCCCGCTACGAGCAGGAGATGCAGGTGCCAGTAGGTTCTGGGCAGTTGTGGGTGTACCGCATCTCCCAAGACGGGACGATCTCATACCGTCGAGTACGATAGGCCGGAGCAGCATGAATCCCGACTTCAAGAAGTTGATTGACCGGTGCTGGACCTTTGTTTCCGATGAATACGGGTTTACGGCAAGGGGAAGAATGGCGATCCGCGAGGACGATCTTCTGCGATCAGTCTGTTTCCGCCCGTTGAAGACCGCAGGGCAAGGCGGCTATCAGTTCGATGCCCTGCTGTGTCTTGGACTGCCGAACGCCAGTTTCATCTCGGCAGATCGCGCAGAATGGGTTGTGTGCACTAATCTCGGATCAATCTATTCGAAACGGCATCCCAAGGGGATCTATCTAGAGTTGACTGGAGATGAGGAGGATGGAGAAGTGGCGGAGTTGGTCCTGGAAACCATTTCATTCATTGGCGACGAATTCCTGCTGAAAATTCGCGACATCGACGATTTGCTGCATCTACTGGAAGGTGATCGGGAGTGCAGACGACTTTCCATCTCCCCTCTAAATCCTCTTGGGAAACTGGAGATCTCGCTCTATTATCATCTGAAGCTGGGGAGAAGGGAAAAAGCTGAAGAGATTCGTGAAGCCGCTGTCCGGTATGCCCTTTCGAACAATCTTGAGTATGCTGTCGACGGTCTGAGATCGATGAAGTGAGTCACCCCTCCAGAACGTCGAACGACCCAAGAGGCCGAGGCGTTACGGTGTCTTCCGGGCCGGTGGAGAGCGTATTGGTAGAATGCGTGATCCCGAGGGCGACGTCATCGCAGCCATGGTGCCTGGCGAGAGCTGGGCGACGCTGACATACTCCGCGGCGATCTGGTCTCCTCGTTTCTCATCAGCGGATCGTCTGTTGACGAACAATCGGGCCAACGAACAATCGGGCCTGCGTCCTATCGAAACCACATTGCCGAGTTTGCAACGGCGGATGTGGCCGGCCAGGAATTTCTGGGCCTCTATCAGACGCTTGGCGTGGGTCAATTTCTACCGGGATCGGTGGGAGGCTCTGAGGAGGGAGATAAGTGCTACGTGAAGCCGTGAATGATTTGGTGGAAACCGGGCCACTGCCGGCAGAGGAAGGCGCGACTCCCGGAGATCTCGAGGAACTGGAGAAACTACTCCGTCAGATCTCCGCTCCCGTGTCGGACGAGGAGGTGCAGGCTCTTCTGGGGGTCTTCGGCCCGGATGGCTGCGTCGGGCTGGCATGGACTCTCCTCCACGTGATCGAATCTGCACCAGGCGCTCGTTCTGCCGATTACTCGAAGTTCCCAGGTCAGTGGGTGCAGCTTCTCGACGCACGCCGTCAGTAGTAGCAGTGCCTAATCCTGCGATGAGATCGAATGGCGATGGGATCGAGCGTGACGCGGCCAGTGAGAGGGTCGTGGGAGCCCGGCGCCGCGGGGCGGTGACGAGCGTCGAGGACGCAGCTCTTGCCACCGCCGTCGCGATCGGTGGCGTGCCCGCGGTCGGGTAGCCGGCCCTCGATGTGCCGCCGGAGGTTGACTAGTACTACAGCCCCAGTGGTCGGGATGTGATCTCTGCTCGGCGGACGGCGTGGCGCGTTAGGTGTCGCTGCCGCGGGTCTCTCGAAGTCCGATCGCTCCCACTCCTAGCGCAATCTGCTACCCGTTCGCGTGCCTCCGAAGACGTTCCCTGGACCCGGGACCCCAGCTTGCGCCGCTTGAACGCCCCATCGGCGGCGCCAAGCATTACCACCACCGGTCACGCGACCGCGCAGCGGAGAACTTCGACACGGCCATCGAGCCGACAGAAAGATCACTGAAACTGTAGTACTAGGAGCCCGTGTTCGCCAGGCAGTGTCGCGCGCGTCGGAGGGCGCAGAACACCTGATGGTCGGGTCTGCCTTCATGACCACTCATCACAGATCAACGGTCGTGATGAGGTAACGTGTTGATCCACTCGAGCTGGATTGGGCTGAGGGGCTGGGTCGGGCGGGTCGACTGGGGATGTGGTGCAGATTACTGGCGCGCGCCTCGATGGCTGGACAGAGGCCATGAACAGACTGTGTCTGAAGATTCCACCGAACCGGAACCGGGCGGAATCCCGACCCAGTGAATTAAAGATCAGCAGTCCGCAGTCTGCCCGCCTTGTCGGGCTCTTGACCTGGACGACCCGGCTCGGCGCGGACGCGGCACTGTTCGCCCCGGCCCCGCCGAGGACCGGGAAACGTGGCCGGCCCCGAACCAAAGGCGACCGGCTCGCCAGCCTGGCCCAACTCGCCGCCACCGCTGGCTTGGGGGGAGAGAGAACAATGTTGCGTAAAGCGGTGAAAGACCTGGTAGACGCTGGGCCACTTCCGGCGGAGGGAGGTGCGACCCCCGGTGGCCTGGAGGAACGAGAGAGTCTAGTGGGTCAGATCTCCGCTCCTGTATCGGACGAGAGGCGCAAGCCCTGCTGGGAGTCTTTGGCTCGGATGGATGTTTCGGCCTGGCATGGACTGTTCTCCACCTGATCGAGACCGCGCCAAATGCTCATTCGGCGGATTACTCGAATTTCTCGGAAAATGAGTGGGTGAAGCTTCTTGAGGCACGCCGTCGGAGCTGATAGGTCCTGGGTCGTGCGATGAGGCCGAATGGCGATTTGATTGAGATGGTTGCGGCCGGCGAGAGGCTCGTGGGGCCCCTCGCCGTGGGGGCGGTGACGGGCGCCGAAGATGCGGCCATCACCATTGATGGCGCGTCCACGGTTGGGCTACGGACCCTCGATGTGCTGCCGGAAGTTGACTACGGGCCACGATTTGGTGCCGTTGGACGTGGACGGTGCTTTCCGGGCTGGATAGGGCTGGGCAGCCGGACTGGCGCCAACCCGACGGTGACACCGTCGCCCCCGTAGCCAACCCGCACCCAGCGGGTGTCTCACCCGAGACTGACAGGGAGGGGCCTCGGGTTCCGCTATGAGGGCGGTCCTGGACGCGAGTGGGAGATCCCACACGGCCAGATTGACCTGTTCAACCGCCTGACGATATCCAGAGAGTGGTTCCACGCGCCATGGTAGAAGATCGAGATATCCACGAACTCCCGCCGGATCAACGGGGGGAGATCAATCCTGCACTGGTCGGGAGCGTCGTCGAGGTTCGGATCATGTGTGTCCATGCCTTCGGCGTGGGCGTTCAGCTAAGATCTGGCGGAGCCTATGGGCACGTGAACCCCCCTCGCGTGACAGACGACCGATTCACGGTAGAAGAGACCTCAGGGTATATCGGAGAGCTCCGGAGAGCTGTCGTCCTCGCGGTAACCCCGGGTCGGCAGCCCACTCTGACGATCCGACCGTCTGAAGTTCCCGAAGCCTGATCGACGTGCTGGCCCATCTCCGAATGGATTTGGGTCAGTACGTATCCCGCGCAAACTAATGGTCTTTGTCTGCGGGTAATTAGTGTTTCGATTCGGTCCCCCCTGAAGACACTTTGCGTCAAGTGAGGAACCTTCGTTCAATTTCAAGGCAGTCGCGTTGGGTGCCCAGGTGGCCACGCTGGCCGTCTGTGTCCGCCTGCGTTGCCGTCACGGTTGCCGTCATGAGAGGAGGCAGGCCCTTGAAGACGTACAGAAAGTCCTCATCGGGCTCGATCCACATCCGCCATTTTGTGATCTTGGTAGCTGGCGCGCCTGGATGGCCGGCGGACGGGTGTTCACGTCTTCTGCGCAACTTCGCGCACGCTTCTTGTGTTGGGTGCGTTGCTGCGCGCAATCTGGCTCATGGTGGTCGTGTCGTCTGGGTGATGGAGTGAGGCGCCCGCCACGACCGGAATCGAATCCCCGGCCGCCGCCCGCCGCCTCCCAACGGCGCGGTCCCTGCACCTGGCCAAGGTCGGTGAGGCCCAGGCAAACGCCGCCTCGTGCGGTGTCGGCCTCACCGGCGCGAGGCACGCCCCGGAATCGAGGGGCTGCGGCGGTTCCGCGGAACCGCCGACGGTCGGCGCCGGGATGGGCTCGGGTCCGTTCTACGACACGCCCGGCTCGGCCGGCAGGGCGCAGGCGCACACCGACACCTACCAGGGCCACTTCAGTGGGTACGGACGTCCAGCGGCAGCCGGGTGGCGCTGACCATCAGCCACGGGTTGCGGTGCTCGACCGGTACGTCCGTGGCCACGGCGATCTCACGGTAGCGCTCCAGCAGGATACCGAGGGCGATCCTCGCCTCCAGCCTCGCCAGCGGTGCGCCCAGGCAGAAGTGGATGCCGTGTCCGAAGGTGAGGTGGGGGTTGGCCGGGCGGTGGATGTCGAAGCGGTCGGGATCCCCGAACACCCGCTCGTCGCGGTTGGCCGCCGTCAGCCAGGTGATGATGAGATCCCCGGCTGGTATCACCGCCTCGCCCACCTCGGCGTCGGTGGTCGCCCTCCTGGCCAGCCGCGGGAAGGGGGTACGTACTCGCAGTACCTCCTCGATCGCCGCGGGCAGCAGCGTCGGGTCCGCTCGCACCTGCGACGCGGCGTCCGGATGCTCGTCGAAGCACAGGACCGTGTTGCCCAGCGTCGCGGTGGTGGTGACATGCCCGGCGAGCAGCAGCAGCCCGACGAAGCCGACGATCTCGGTGTCGTCGAGGCGGCGCCCGTCGACCTCCGCCTGCACGAGCCTGCTGGTCAGGTCGTCTCCGGGTCTGGCCCGGCAGGCCCGGATACGGTCGAGGAGGTAGCCGTTCATCTCGCGCATCGTCGGCGCGGACCGCCGCACCGCCTCCGCGCTGAGCCGGGGCAGCGATGTGTCCGGTTCGACGTTCCCCCGGTCGAACAGGGCGTCGGCCCAGCGCCGGAACACCGGCCGGTCGGACGTCGGGAGGCCGAGCAGCTCGGCGATCACCATGACCGGCAACGGATACGCCAGGTCATCGATCAGATCAAGACGCTCGCCGCGGTCGCCGCCACTCGCGTCGAGCAGCCCGCGGGTCACCTCGGCGATCCGTGGGGCGAGCCCGGCCACCGTCCTCGGCGTGAACGCCTGGCTGACCAGGCCGCGCAGCCGGCGGTGGCGTGGTGGGTCCATCCGCACGAAGTTCCCCTGCTGGAACAGCTCCATGTCCTGCTGGCGCGGCATCAGATCGCCGAGGTCGGACGAGAAGGTCCCGGGGTCCGCCAGCACCCTGCTGCCTTCCGGGTGCCCGAGCACCTGCCAGCACTGCTGTCTGTCGTCGTGGTGGACCTGGCCGCGCCGGCGCGCCCGCTCCAGCCAGGCCAGCAGGTCCGGCAGCGAGTACGCTCGCACGTCGGTGGTGGGCACCCCCTCGTCGTCCCCGTCGGGCCCACGTCCCACACCCGCGCGGCGAGGTTGCGCGGGTGTGGGACGCCACCCGCCTTCGTGACGGATGCCGCGCCCTGGCGGACCCGCCGAGGCGTCAGCGGGCCGTCCGCGGGCGGGTCACTTCTCGTAGCCGGCCACGAACGGGGTGTCGGCCTTGATCTTGCCGAGGCGGGTGGCGCCGCCGGGCTCGCCGAGCGGCTCGTCGCGGCCGGGCAGGACCTCGTTGAAGAACGCCGCCTCGCTGTCGATGAACTCCTTGTCCTTCGCCTTCACCCGGTCGTCGCTGAGGGCCGCGCCGACGGGGCAGGAGACCGCGCAGGCGCCGCACTCGGTGCACTCGTCGGGGTTGATGTACATCTTGCGGTCGCCCTCGTAGATGCAGTCGGCCGGGCAGCCCTCCAGGCAGGAGCCGTCCTTGACATCAATGCACGCCGCGGTGATGACGTATGGCATGGGAGCCCTCATTTCCGGATCGACGTTGCGGGCCGCTGCTGGGCGGTCGGCAATCGCGTGGCTGGCCTACGACTTTCGTTCCGGCTGGTAAGCCGGGGCGGGTGCCGTGCGGCGAACCCGAAAGGAATCGTAGCGGCCAGGGCGAGGTCGAAACGGCGCGCGCTGTGAATCTCATGTAAACAAATAGCGCGCGGGAAAGGTGACGTCGATATTCCTCAGGGCCAGAAAAACAATGATGCCAAGGATAATGTCGACGATGAAGTTTTCCTGGCTCTTTTCCTGCCGCGTCGGGTCGAGGCGCAGGTCAGCGCGGCCGGCCGCGCCGGTCCGGAACGGTGTCCGGCGCCGGCGCGGCCGGCCGGTCCGAGGCTGTTCCCCGGTCCGAGGCTGTTCCCCGGTTCGGGGCTATTCCTGGGTCAGGGTGGCGATGTCGATGACGAACCGGTAGCGCACGTCGCTGCGCAGCACCCGCTCGTACGCCTCGTCGACCTCGTCGGCGCCGATGAGCTCGATCTCCGGGGCGATGCCGTGCTCGGCGCAGAAGTCGAGCATCTCCTGGGTCTCGCGGATGCCCCCGACGCTGGAACCGGCGAGGCTGCGCCGCCCGCCCAGCAGCGAGAACACGCTGAAGGAGCTCGCCTCGGGCGGCGCGCCCAGGTTGACCATCGTGCCGTTGATGCGCAGCAGGCCGAGGTAGGCGTCCAGCGGCAGGTTTGCCGACACGGTGTTGATGATCAGGTCGAACGAGCGGCGCAGCGTCTTGAACGTCGCCTTGTCGCCGGTGGCGTAGTAGTGGTCGGCGCCGAGGCGCAGGCCGTCCTTCTCCTTGCTCAGGGTCTGGCTGAGCACGGTCACCTCGGCGCCGAGCGCATGGGCGATCTTGACGGCCATATGGCCGAGGCCGCCCATGCCGACGACGGCGACCTTCGTGCCGGGACCGGCGTTCCAGTGCCGCAGCGGCGAGTAGACGGTGATCCCGGCGCACAGCAGCGGGGCCGCCGCGTCGAAGGGCAGCGCCTCGGGGATGCGCACGACGAAGTGCTCGGTGACGACGACGCTCTGGCTGTAGCCGCCGTAGGTGGTCTCGCCGTCGTAGCCCTTGCCGTTGTACGTCGGCACCGCGCCCTTGAGGCAGTACTGCTCCTCGTCGGCCTCGCACGCCTCGCACTCGCCGCACGAGTCGACGAAGCAGCCCACGCCGACCCGGTCGCCGACGGCGTACTTCGTCACCGCCGGGCCGACCGCGGCGACCACACCGGCGATCTCGTGGCCGGGGACGAGCGGGTAGGTGCCCCGGCCCCACTCCTCCTTGGCCTGGTGGATGTCGCTGTGACAGATGCCGGCGAACTTGATGTCGATGAGGACATCACGGTCGCGCAGCTCGCGGCGCTCGACCGTCGAGCGCTCGAACTTGGCGCCCGCGGCGGGGACGACCAGCGCTGCGGTGGTTGCCATGGAACTCCCTCGCGCCCTCGCCGCCCCGGGCGGGTGCGCCGCGGGAGTGCGGTGAGGGCAGTAATGGTCATGGTGTGACGCGGACGAAAACCTGCGAACGCCCCCGGGACCGGCACCCCGGTCCCACAATGTAAGAGCGCACTCACTTCGATTGTATGGTGCACAGACGTCCAGGCGTCGGGACCGGAGGCGGCAATGATGGAGCCGGGCCGGACCTCGTACCACCACGGCGATCTGGCGGCCGCGCTGGTGGACGGCGCCCTCGACCTGATCGCCGAGGGCGGCCTGGCGGCGTTCTCGGTCGCCGCGGTCGCCCGCCGCGTCGGGGTGAGCTCGGCGGCACCGTACCGGCACTTCCCCGACCGCGACAGCCTGCTCGCGGCGGCCGCCGCGGCGGCGGCGGGCCAGCTCACCGGGCAGGTGCGCGCGGCCGCGGACTCCGCCGGCGCCGATCCGGTGCAACGGCTGGCCGCCACCGCCGGCGCCTACACCAGGTTCGTCATCGAACGACGCGCCGGGATGGACGTCCTGTTCGCCCCGGGGCTGGCGGGCAGCCGCCACCCGCAGCTCGGCGCGCAGACCAGGGCCCTGCTCGACACGCTGCTCCCGCTGGTGCTGGCCCTGCCCGGGGTGCCGAGCTACCGCGACGCGCTCATCCTCGTCGAGCAGCATCTCGCCCAGGCCCACGGGCACGCCGTGTTCCACCTCGACGGTGTGTTCGCCCAGCACCGGCGCAGCGTCGACCAGGCCGCCGCCGCGTCCGTCGCCACGACCCGGATGCTGGTCGCCGGCCACGCCGCCGGGCGCCGCTGACCGGGTGGGGGTACCCGATGTCGGGTCGCCGGCCACCCGTTCGTGGGACGTGCGGGACATTACCGGCCTGGGCTCGGTGGCTCGGCGACGGCTGATGCTCTCGCCGTGATTTCCGTCAAGATTTCCGCCGATCGGCCGGGTCCTGAGGTATCGGGCGCGGAAATGCGCCGCGTCGGCCGCCGGGATCGGCGCAGACAATGACAACCGGTGTCCCACCGGTGGTATGAGGGCGGCCGGCGCCGCGCCCGGTGGCCCGTTCCGCCACCCCCGGTGCCGCAGGCGTCACCACGACCGCCGCGCCGGCCCCCGCGGGCACGCCGCATCGACAGCTCAGCTGGCCGTTTCGGGCCAGGTCGGGGCCCCTGCGGGGAGTTGCGTCGGTGACATCGGGCCGTTGTCGGCGCCCGCCGACGCGGGGGGAACAGCGCCGCCGGCGGTGTCGAGTAGGCGATAGGGACGACCGGGAGGACGCGCGGTCACCGACAATTCAGCAGGCGCCCTGTGCCCGATTTTCGCTCGGCCGTAGGGAGAAATGGTGGATGCGCGCGAGAACGTCGACGAGGTGACCGAGCCGCGGGAAACAACGACCGGGCTCGCCACCCGCCCGGACCCGCTGCGCCCCGGCGATCCGCGCGAACTCGGCGATTACCGGATTCTCGGCCGCCTCGGCGAGGGCGGCATGGGCACCGTCTTCCTCGGCCGGGGCCGCGACACCGGCCTGGTCGCGGTGAAGGTCATCCGCGCGGACGTCGCCCGCATTCCCCGCTACCGCGACCGGTTCCGGCGGGAGGCCGCGGTGGCCCGCCGCGTCGCCCGCTTCTGCACCGCGGAGGTCCTCGACGTCGTCGACCCGCCGGACGGGCAGCCCTACCTCGTCACCGAGTTCGTCGACGGCCCGACGCTGGCCCGCGCCGTCGCCACCCACGGCCCGCTGGGCTCGGCCGACCTGGAACGCGTCGCGGTCAGCGTCGCCGCGGCGCTGACCGCCATCCACGGCGCGGGCCTGGTGCACCGCGACCTCACCCCGACGAACGTGCTGCTGTCCCCGTTGGGCGCGAGGGTGATCGACTTCGGGCTGGCCCGGGTCACCGACGAGGCGCCGAGCGGGCCGTCGGGTCGGGTCGCGGGAACGCCGGCGTTCATGTCGCCCGAGCAGGCCCGCGGCGAGACCGTGACGAACGCCGCCGACATCTTCTCCTGGGGCGGCCTGGTGATCTTCGCGGGCAGCGGGCGCAAGCCGTTTGGTGACGGCCCGACGTCGGCCCAGCTACGCCGGGTTCAGCACGCCGACCCCACCCTCGGCGACCTTGATCCGGCGCTGGCCGCCGTGGTGCGCGCGGCGATGCGCCGGGAGCCGGCCGGCCGGCCCACCGCCGAGGAGCTGCTGCGCCGCCTCGTGCGCCCCGGCGACGCCGCGGAGACGATCGTCACCAGCCCGCTGGACATCCTGCCGCCCCGGCTGGGCCCGAGTACCTCGCCGTCCACCTCGCTCGCGGTCTCCCGAACCTCGTCGGCCGGACCTGCGCGGTCGGGGTCGAGGCCCGGCCCCGGGTTGGCGGCGTCGCAATCCAGCTCAGCCTCCGGGGCGGCGGCCTCGGGGGCGAGGTCCGGCGCCGCGCCTGCGGGGGTGGGGGCGGGAAGAAGACCGGGCTTTGCGACGGGATTGGCGTTGGCACGGTCCGAACCGGTGCCCGGCGGGGGAGTCCGCGTCGCGTCCGATCGGGCGCCGGCCACCCCCGGCAAGTCCATGCCCCCGGGTGTATCCGCGCCTCCGGGAGGATCCGCGCCTCCGGGTGTATCCGCGCCCTCCGGCGGACCGGTGCCCGGAGTCGAGGCGACGACGCCGGACCTGGCGCCGGTCGCCGTGATGCCCGACCCGGCGACCGGCCCGCTGGACCTGGTGCTGGCGGGCGCCGCTGGTTGCGCCGGCGATCCGGGGTCGGCGGGCCGGCGGCGCGTGCGGCTGATCACCGCCGTGGCCGGCGCCGTGATCGCGACCGCGCTGCTGGTCATCGGACTGCTCGTGCACGCCCGCGGCGGACCCGCCCGCGCCACCGCGATGGCGGCAGGCCAGGTCGCCGCGCCCGGCGCAACGGCCGCGATCCACAACGTCAGCCCCGCCACCACCACCCGACCGGCCACCCGACCGGTCGGCGATCGCGGCGACCCCGGTGACGGCGGCGACGCCGGCACCGGCGCGTCGACGAGCGCACCCGATCCCGCCGCGTCCACCGATCCCGCCGACGCCTCGCCGCCCACGGGCGAGATCACCGTCCCGTACGTGGTCGGCCAGGACGCCGCCGCGGCCGAGATCGTCCTGCGCGCGACCGGCTTCGACACGGTCGAGCGCGCCTACCGGGCCGGCGGCGGCGCCCGCGGCACCGTCGTCGCCACCGACCCGTCGCCCGGGACGAGGCACGCCCGCGACGCTACCGTGACCCTGACCGTGTCGTCAGGGCCGAGCACGGTCACGGTGCCCGAGGTCGTCGGGCAGGGCGCCGCGGATGCCCGCGCGATGTTGCGCGCTGTCGGCCTCGTCGTCGTGGAGCGGGTCAACTCGGGCCCGTCCACCGCCGACGCCGGGCAGGTGGACGAGGTCACGCCGAGCGCGAACACCCGGGTGGCGGCCCACAGCACCGTCACCATCACCGTGGCCAGCGACACGGTGACGGTGCCCGATCTGCACGGCCGTCCGGCGGGGGAGGCGGAGCGGACCCTGACCGACCTCGGCCTCACCGTCGTCCAGCACCCCCGGACCGGGGACGATCCGCCCGGCACGGTCATCGGGCAGACCCCGGCGCCGGGCGGTGTTCCCCGGGGGTCGACCGTCACCCTCGACGTCGCCCGCCCCACCGCGACCGGCTCGCCGAGCCCTCCCGCCGCGATCGGGGGACCGGGCCCGTCGACCGCGTCCTCCCCGCCGACCTCGCCCTGACCGCCGACGGTTGACCGCCGACGGTTGGCCGCCGACGGTTGGCCGCCGACGGTTGGCCGGCGGCGGGGCGGCGCGGTCAGCCGGCCAGGGTGGCGAGGCTGACGTCCCACAACTGGGCGGCCGAACGCGGGTCGAGAGCGTAGTCCGCCACCCCGGTGCGGGTGCCCGGCTGGTTCGGGCCGGCCTCGTTGCAGTCCTCGAAGTACCGGCCGCTGACCCCGTCGACCAGCGGCGACGCGGCGAGCAGCACCGAGGTCGACGCCCCCTGCTCGGGCGACTTCCAGGAGATGCCCCCGCCGCTCGCGCCGGCGGCGCTCTGGGCCCGCAGCCGGTCGAGCTCGGCGTCGGTGACGTGGCGCTGCAGCTTCGTGCGGATGCCGCCGGGCATGAGTGCGTTGACCGCGATGCCGTCGTCCGTCCACCGCCGGGTCGCCTCGACGGCGAACAGCACGTTGGCGGTCTTCGACTGCCCGTACGCCGACCACGGCTCGTACGGCCGCGCGAGGAAGTGGATGTCGTCGAAGACGACGTCGGAGCGCAGGTGCGCACTCGAGCTCACCGACACCACCCGGGCGCCGCCGGCCGCGGCCAGCGCCGGGCGCAGGCCCGTCGTCAGCGCGAAGTGCCCGAGGTGGTTGGTGGCGAACTGCAGCTCCCAGCCCTGCGCCGTGCGGGTCTCCGGCGCGGCCATCACCCCGGCGTTGTTGACCAGGACGTGCAGCGGGCCCTGCCAGCCGCTGACGAACGCGGCGACGGAGGCGGGCTGCGCGAGGTCGAGCGGGGCGACGGTGACGTGCTCGTTCCCGGTCGACGCGGTGATGTCGGCGGCCACGCGGGCACCGGCGTCAAGGTCACGGACCGTGATCGTCACCTGGGCGCCCGCGCCGGCGAGTGCCCGTGCCGTCTCGACACCGATGCCCGAGGACGCGCCGGTCACGACGGCGCGCCGGCCGGACAGGTCGACCTCCGCCAGCACCTCGGCGGCGGTCGAGGTCGCGGAGAACGGTGTGGTGATCAGAGTGCTCACAGTAATGATCTTCCTGTGTGCTCGGCGGATCCGGGCGGAAGCCCGGCCGATATGATGGCGGCGGGACGGCCGCGGCGGCGACCCGTCCGGGCCTGGCCGCGCGGGCCTGCGGAACACTCGGTCGGTTCCGGTGGGGGCGAAGCTCCCGGCTCGCGAAGCCCAGCCTAAGTGGAGCCGCCTCCACTTAGCAACTTAGCAACGTGGTGACCGAGCGTTCCTGGCCGCGGGACGGTCCGCCCCACCTGACCGCGGGGAGGAGAGCGATGCCGGCGCACGGCAGGACCAGGCCGTTGCGGGCCGACGCCCGCCGCAACCGCGACCAGGTCCTCGACGCCGCCCTGCGGGCCTTCTCCGCGGGCGGTCCGGGCGTGCCGCTGGAGGCCGTCGCGCGGGACGCCGGGGTCGGTATCGCCACCCTCTACCGGCACTTCCCGACCCGCGAGGCGCTCGTCGAGGCGGTCTACCGCGCCGAGCTCGGCCGGCTGTGCGACGCGGCGCCGGCGCTGCTGGACCGTCTGCCGCCGGCCGCGGCCGTCCGCGCCTGGATGGACGCCTTCCTCGACTACACCACCGCCAAGCGGGGGATGGCCGACGCGCTGCGGGCCGTCATCGCCTCCGGCAGCGATCCGTTCGCCCACACCCGCGAGCGGATGGTCGCCGCCGTCACCTCCCTGCTCGCCGCCGGGGCCGCCGTCGGGACCGTCCGCGCCGACGTGGACCCGGTCGACGTGCTCACCGGGCTCGCCGGCGTCACCCTCGCCGCCGGCGAACCCGCCCAGCGTGCGCAGGCGGGGCGCCTGCTCGACCTGTTCATGGACGGCCTGCGCCCCCGGGCCGCCCCACCGCGGCGGCCCTGAGGGGCGGGTGGGTCAGGCGGCGGCGCGTTCGAGGATGTGCACCCCGCAGGCCGAACCCAGCCCGATCACGTGGGCCAGGCCGACGCGGGCCCCGGGGATCTGCCGGTCGCCGGCCTCACCGCGCAGGTGGGTCGCCACCTCCCAGATGTTCGCGATGCCGGTCGCCGAGATCGGATGCCCCTTGGACTCCAGCCCGCCGGAGACGTTCACGGGCGTCGACCCGTCCCGCCAGGTCGCACCCGAGTTGAAGAAGTCCACCGCGCCGCCCTCCGGGCACAGCATCAGGTTGTCGTAGTGGACCAGCTCGGCGGTGGCGAAGCAGTCGTGCAGCTCGACGAGGTCGAGGTCCTCCGGGTCGACGCCGGCGGCGTCGTAGGCGCGCCGCGCGGCGTTGCGGGTCAGCGTGTTGACGTTCGGCAGCACCTGGCAGGCCTCCTCCCACGGGTCGGTCGTCAGCACCGAGGCGGAGATCTTCACTGCCCGGCGGCGCTGCTCGGGCGCCAGGGTCTTCAGCGCGGCGCCGGTGACGAGCACCGCGGCCGCCGCCCCGTCGCAGTTCGCCGAGCACATCGGCCGGGTGTTCGGGTAGGAGATCATGACGTCGTTCATGATCTCGTCCAGGGTGAACCGGCGCTGGTAGGAGGCCAGCGGGTTCAGCGTCGAGTGGGCGTGGTTCTTCTCGGAGATCCGGGCGAACAGCTCGAAGCTCGTGCCGCCGTAGCGGTGGCCGTACTCCATGCCGATCTGGGCGAAGACCCCGGGCATCGTCTCGGTGCCGATGCGCCCGTCGAGCGGGCCGACCGCGCCATACCGGCCCTGCGGCGCCCAAGTGGCGGAGTCGCCCGCCCGCTCGCCGCCGGCGAGCAGCCCCGCGCCGGCGAGCTTCTCCACGCCGACGGCGAGCCCGAAGTCCGCCTCCCCGGCGCGCAGCGCCATGTGGACGACGCGGACGGCGGTCGCCCCCGTCGCGCAGGCGTTGGCCACGTTGTAGACGGGGATGCCGGTCTGGCCCACCTGCTTCTGTAAGGCCTGGCCGATCCCGCCGCCGCCGCGCAGGTTGCCGGCGGCGAGGACGCCGATCTCCCGCATGGTGATCCCGGCATCCGCGATCGCGTTCATGGTCGCCTCGGCGGCCAGGTCGATCAGGTCGGAGTCGGGGTGCTTGCCGAACCGCGTCATGCTGATGCCGAGGATCCACACGTCGTCGCTTGCCATGTCGTTTCTCCTGCCGAAGGTGTGGGGCGGGTTCCCGGGACGCCGAGGGCCTCAGGGACGGGGCTCGAACCCGAAGCTGATCGCCTCGGTGCCGGCCTGGTCGACGCCGACCGGGGTGAGCGCGAGGCGCACCTTCATTCCCAGGCGCACCGCCTCGGGCGTGGGCTCGACGTTGATGAGGTTGGCGCGCACGCTCGTGCCGGCGCAGTCCACCGTCGCCGACACGAACGGCACGGGCACCCCCGGGGCGGCGTGGGCGACGATCGTGAACGCGCGCACCTCGCCCTCGGTGGGGACATCCACCTGCGTGAAGGAGGTGCCGAAACAGCTCGCGCACGCATTGCGCCGGTCGAAGAAACGCGCGCCGCACGCGGTGCATTCGCGGGCGACCAGGTGCGGTCGTTCACCCAGGACCAGATAGTCGACGAACGGGACGGTCTGCGGCACGGGGGTGCTCCTCACAGGTCGGATTCCGTCCCCGGCCGGCCGACCGGCGGACGCGTGGGTGGTCCGCCGCGGGACGGGCCGTGGTGGTGGCGGCGGATCCCACCCCGGCCACGGCCTCTGGGGCGCGCCCCACCGATCACCATCCATCCTCTGTGGGCTTACCATCCGCCCCAGGCAGCGGCAACCGGTCCGCCGTCCGGTCGCCCGCGGCGCGGCGCCAGCGCGGCGCGGCGTGGCGCACCGGATCCGGCCCGAAAGTGCCAGATACGCACATCACGTAATCCCTCCGTCCGCGTTTTCCCTGGTCGCGGGTTCCCCGGACGATACCCACTCGGCACAACCCGCCCGATACCGGGACATGTTGCTACGATGTCGCGACCGTAATAAATACTCCGAGGGCGGGTCATCAATGCCCTGACGGCGAGGGGAATCGGCTTGGACGAGCTCGACCGGGCCTTGTTGCGCCTGTTGCAGCAGAATGGCCGGCGGACCAACCGGGATCTCGCCCTGGCCACCCATGTGGTGCCCTCGACCTCCCTGCAGCGGGTGCGCGCGCTGGTGGAGCGGGGCATCATCAGCGGGTTTCGCGCCGAGGTCGATCTCGCCGCGATCGGCCGGCCGGTGCAGGCCCTGATATCCGTGCGGGTCAGGCCGCCCTCCCGACCGGTGATCGAGGCTTTCCGCGCCTGGGCGGCCGACCTCGCCGAAACGGTGAGCCTGTTCTCCACGACCGGAACCTTCGATTTCCTCCTGCACGTCGCGGTGCCGGACGTCGACGGGCTCTACCGCCTCGTCATCGACCGCCTCACCGCCCGGCCCGAGGTCTTCGACGTGCGGACCAGCCTGGTGTTCGACCACCGCCGCTCGGCCACGATCGAGCCGATCGAACCGGCCGACCCCGCCGAATAGCGCAGCCTCGACCATCGCGGACCGGGTTCGGCCGCGGTGGCTTCGCCCGTCCGAGGCCGCCCGGCCGCGCTGTGCCGTGCTGTGCTGTGCTGTGCCTGATTCTCGCGGCGCCGACCGGGCGCAGTACGCCGCGTCTGATTGCGCCAAGGCCGCCGGCGGTCATCGTCGCGGCACCGGTGAGAGGGGATGGTCAACAGCTCGGCCGGGGCGGTGGCTACGCTGCGGGCGTGGCCGATCGGGACATTAGCCGCGGGTACGACGACGACCCCGCAAAGGGCGGCGGCACCGGGACCGGACAGGTGGGCGGTGGCCGTTCCTCCGTGCGGCACCTGTCGCATGCCTACCGCGAACTGTCCGCCCGTTACCGGTCCGGCGCGGACACCCCGCCCGACGGCGCGCTGACCGCCGACCACGTGCGGGCCTACGTCGCCGCCCGGCTGCCGGCCACCCTCACGGTCAGCCGCGCGGTGCTGGCCAACCCCGCGGAGGTCGTGATCGTGAACGGGAACGAGGTGGCCGCGGCGGCGTCCTTCACCACCAGCGACTCCTTCACCCCGGTGGAAAGCACCGTGTAGACGAGGGTGACGCCGGGCAGGGCGTCCGCGTAGGTGATCGTCGCGCCGTCGACGACTCCCCTGGCGGTGGCGCCGTCGAGCTGGAGGCCCACCCAGCGACCGCCGCGCGAGACGCGGATCGGGCCGTCGGCGAGGGTGCCCGGGAACTGGGCGTCGTAGCCGGCGGCCTTCGCCTGCCAGGCGAAGCCCTTCATGGTGGAGGCGACGAGCGTGGTGTCGATCGGCTGCCAGGCGCCGTGGGCGTCCCGGTAGTTGATCGGCGAGGAGGAGACCTCGGTCCGGTACACGCCCTGCGTCGTCTCGACCGTCCGTGACGTCGCTGTGCGTAGGCCCGGGAGCTCGCGGGCGACCGGTTTGCCGCTCGCCCCGCCGGGCGGGGCGGGTCGCACCGAGCCCTCGGTGGGCGGCTTGGTGAACGTCGGGGGTGGCGCGGCGCTGGCCGCCGCCGGAATCAGGACCGGAAGGGCGAGACTCGCGGCGGCGACCATGCCCGCGGTGACCGCGGTGACCGCGGTGACCGCGGCGAGCCGGCGCCGGAGGGTGCGACGTCGATGTTTTCGCAATGCGACTCCCAGGTTCTGCCCGTTCCCGGGAGCGCCGACAGAGCTGACCCGACCTGGCCCACCCGAGCGGTCGGCGGGTCAACGCAGGGCCAAAGTCGGACTGGCGCATGCGCGATACCCGGCCAACTGCGCAGTGGTTTGGCCTGACGGATAGCGGGCACCGGGAAGGGGGAGGGCCGGAACGGAAAGAACCTCGGCAATCGTGGAACATGATCCGAATACCGCGCATCGGCCGCTCGGAGGAACTTCGAGCCGGCGGGCTCCACCGGTCAGGGGTTTGTCTCCGCCGTTGTATCCGCCTCTTCTACTCCGGGCGGAGGAGAACTGCGGCCATGCGAAAGGGACCGTCCGGGCCGCGGGCGGCGGGCGGCGGTCGCCATGACGGTCCTACGCGCGGAATAAGAGGCCGGCGAAAGAGGTTCGGGGGCCCGGCTCAGCTTGCGATGTTCGGGTACAGGTCGGCCTCGGCCATCAGGCGCGCGATCCGGGCTGCCTGCACCCGTGACGGAACGCCCAGCTTTCCGAGCAGCGACTGCATATGCGTTTTGACCGTGGTGGGGCTCACGCCGAGGATGCCGGCGATTTCGGCGTTGGACCGGTCGGCGACCACGAGCAGTCCGAGCACCTCGCGTTCCCGGCGGGTCAGCCGGTCCACCCGCGCGGCCAGGGCCGTCGGCATCGGCGTGAAGGTGCGCCGCAGCCGGGTGGTGAGGATCTCCGCCGCGCGTGGGCTGAGCACGGTCCCGTCGCCCGCCGCCACATCGCGCACCGCGGAACCCAGCCGGCCGGAGTGCAGTTCGTCCTTGAACACGAAGCCGCTGGCCCCTGCCACCAGGGCGGTGAGGACGTGGCGCTCGCTGCGTGGCCCGGCCGCGAGGAGAAGGACTCCCGTGCCGGCCAGGGCGGGGTCGGACATGATCATCCTGGTGGCGGCGAGTCCGTCCAGTTCGGGCATCGTGCAGTCCATCACCGCCACCCTGGGGTGGTGGCGGCGGACCGCGCGGACCGCCGCCGCGCCGTCGGCGGCGTCGGCGACCAGGCGTAGCCCGCGTTCCGTCACGAGAAGGTCCCGCAGGCCCGCGCGGGCGAGATAGTCGCCGTCGGCCAGCACGACGGACACGGTTTCAACGGTCCGCATCGCCGGCCTCCCCCAGGCGGCGGGCGGCGGGCGGCGGGCGGCGGGCGGCGGGCCCGTCGAGGCAAAAGACCTGGTCACGGAGGATCCGCGGAGCGGCGGGGTGACGGCGGGTCGTCGACATTCCGTGGGCGCTTTCACCCGGCGGCGAGCCAGCCGGGGCGCCAACCGCCGACACGGACATGCGATCACTCCTATCTGACGATCCGCATCCAGATCATCTGCGCCCGGAGTGGGCGAACAGTGCTGCAGAAGGTGTCAGGGAGCATCACACGCGAAAAGTTCGACCGTCCACCTGTTGCGCATCTTTTGTTCGATTGCTACCTTCCTCGCTGTCCGGTCGCATCGATCGGGGCGTTTGCCGATCAAGTTTTCGCTACATTGCGTGACCCACGTCGCCGCCCCGAAGATCGACGCTTGATTACGTCTTCACTCCGGGGAGCCGGTTGGGGCACCGCCTCGTCGACAGAATTCAGTAACGCCTACCGCGTGGCGCCGTGTTCTACGCGGCTCGAGACACTGCGCATCAGCCATCCCGCCCCTCCGGGGTGGCTGGTGCGCAGTCCGGCACCGGTTATTCCTGCGTTCCGCCGATGACCGGCACGCGTTCAAACAGCGTGGATTACCGCTGACATTCTCTGGCTCGGGAAGATCTTCCCGGCCTGCTCGCCTGGCTTTTCGGAGGCTGCCGATGGGTGCGCACCGCCGTACACCGACGAGGCATCGCGCCCGGCGCCCGGCGCGTCGACGACCCACCCACCGGCGTCCGTCCGGGGGCCTGCGGGTCGCTGTCCTGCCGGTCACCGCCGCCGTCGGCATCCTGCTGCTGTGCACCGCGGCGTCGCCGCCCGTGCCGAGATCGGGGGCGGACCTCGCCGAACTGGGCGCGCAACCGACCCGCGGTGGCGACTGGACGATGCCGGACCTCATCCCCCAGAGCCGCTTCGGGACCGGGCAGGGCGACGGGCCCACCCCGGCACCGACCGCGGCGCCACCCTCGTCGGGTCCGACGTCGGATCCGACCGACGCCACGCTCGCGGCCGTGGCCGCCGGCCGCGCCCCCCCACGATCACGCTGGCCGCCGGCGACCGGGGCATCCCCGCCCGCATGGTCGCCGCCTACCGCGCCGCCGCGGACCGCAACGCCGCCGAACAGCCCGCCTGCCATCTGCCGTGGCCGCTGCTCGCCGGGATCGGCAAGGTCGAGTCCGGCCACGCCGCCGGCCACCGCATCACCGCCGACGGCACCCTGACCGGCGCCATCCTCGGCCCGCCCCTCGACGGCCGCGGCGGCCGTGCCCTGATCATCGACACCGACCACGGCGTCCTCGACCACGACCGCCGCTACGACCGGGCCGTCGGACCGATGCAGTTCATCCCGACGACCTGGGCCGCCGCGGGGCGGGACAACTCCGGCGACGGCCACGCCGATCCCGGCAACATCGACGACGCCGCCCTGGCCGCCGCCGGCTACCTGTGCCGCGGTCACCGGGACCTGGCCGAGCCGGCCGCGCTGCGCGCCGCGATCCACAGCTACAACCCGTCGGCCAGCTATGTCCGCGCCGTCCTGGCCTGGACCGCCGGCTACACCACCGCGGTCGTGGTCGGCCCGGCGGACGGTCAACCCGTGGCACCCGGCCCCGCCGCCGCCACGCCGGCCCCCGGCCCCACGCCGTCAGACGTGACGCCGCCGGCCCCCGCCTCCACCGCCCCCACCTCCACCTCCGCCGCCCCCACCTCCGCCGCCCCCGCACCGTCCGTGGTCGCGAAGCCGTCGGCTGCGCCGTCGGTGCCCGCCGTGCCGGCGGCCTCCACCCTGGCCTCGACGCCCGCCGCGGCCGCGGCGCCAACCTCCGCACCGGGTCGTCCGCGGGGATCCGCCGGGCCCACGGCCGGCTCCGCGGTGAACCCACCCCCTGTTCCCACCGCCGCCGTCGCACCCAGGGCACCGCAGGACCGCCAGGAGCCGGACCCGGGCGGCCCGCGCGACATCCCGGCCGGGTCGCCCAGCGGCTCCCTTCTCGTCGTCGACCTCACCCCGGCCGGCGACAACCATTGGTCACCCACAGCCACGGCCGTCCTCGGCACGTCCGGTGGGTGAGCCGTCTGTGCTACCCCACGGACCCGTCCCCGCAGGTCGGGGCGCCGACGACAAACACGGCGTGGTGCCGCGGACACCCCACGCGAAGGCCCAGATAAGGGGCGCTCTACTCTGATGGCGCGATTCCACGCGGGCGGCACGGGACGGTCGGCGCCGCGGAAGGCGAACTCGGTGGGAAGGATCCGCCGACCTCGGCGGCACGCGACGCCGCAACGATGCGATCCGGGACGGATGTGCGGGCCCGGGAACGGATGAACGGTTCCGGGACGGAAGGTCGGTCTCGGGGACGATGAACGGTTCCGGGGACGGATGGACGGCTCCGGGACGGGATGGGCGGGGGAGATGGGCGCGGGCTCACCACCGTGGGCGCGGGCGCGCAGGGCGGCGGTCGGGTCGTCGGCGGACGTCCCGTCCCCGCCGACGCGGAACCGCGGTCCGGTGACGCTCCCCGTGCCGAGACAGCCCACCAGCCCGGCGGCGCGGCCCGCCCCGGACCGGCGGGTGCGCCTGCGGCGGCGGTCGGGCCCTGACGGGCGAGTGGGCGGGTGGGGCCGCGGGCCGGGCCGGGCGGTCTGGTCGCGGCCGGCGCTCGCCGTCGCCGTGATCTGCGCCTGTTCGTTCACGGCGAGCCTCGTCCTGCAGGCGACGCTGTACCGCGACGGCTCCGGCGACGCCGACGAGGCCGCCTACGTCCTGCAGGCCCGGATGCTGCTCGACGGGCACCTCACTCTGGACGCCGCGACGATGGAGCCGTTCTTCCGGCCCTGGCTGACGGGCGAGCACGACGGCCGGCTGTTCACCAAGTACCTGCCCGGCTGGCCGGCGCTGCTCGCCGCCTCACAGGCGGTGTTCGGCACCATGGCGGTCGCGCCCGCCCTCGTCGCCGCCGGCTGGGTCGCCGGGACCTACCGGCTGGCCCGCGAGCTGCTCGACGACGCGGCGAGCGCCGTGCTGGCCGCGGTCCTGCTGGCCGGGTCGCCGCTCGTCGTCGTGCACACGGCGCTGCCGCTGGCCTACGCCTGCGGCGCGGCCACGCTCACCCTGGCCAGCGCGGCGCTGCTGCGGGGGGCCCGCACCGGCGCCCGGCGCTCGCTGCTCGGCGGCGGGGCCGGCGCGGGCTTCGCGCTGCTGCTGCGCCCCTTCGACGCGGTGCTGGTGCTGACCGGGGTGGTCGTGTTCGCGCTCGCGCGGTTACGACGACAGCCGCGGGCGATACCTGCGCGGGCCGGCTGGGCGGTCCTCGGCGCGGCGCCGTTCGTCGCCGTGCTGCTGGTGTTCTGCCGGTTGGTCACGGGCTCCGCCCTGCGGATGCCGCTGTCCGCCTCCGATCCGCTGGACCGCTTCGGCTTCGGCCCCCGGCGGATCCTGCCGTCCGAGCCGACGTTCGCCTTCACCCGCCACCTCGCGCTGCGGGCCCTGCAGCAGACCTGCACCGCCGCGCCGGGCTGGCTGTTCGGCGGGGTGGTGGTGGTCGCGCTGGCCGCCGTCGGCGCGGTGGCCGCGCGGCGGCGGGCGCAGCGGCTGCTGCTCGTGGCGACGGTGGTCGCGGTCGCCGGCGGATACCTGTTCTGGTGGGGCTCGGCGTTCGCGATGCCGGGGCTGCGCGACGGGCTCGGCCCGCACTACCATCTCGCCGCGCTGACACCGATCCTGATCCTCGCCGCGGACGGCGCCCGCCGGCTGTGGTCGGCCGCCCCCGCGCTGCCGTGGGCCGGCGCGCTGCGGCCGGCGGCGGCCGGGCTCGTCGCGGTGACGATGGTCCTGCTCACCGCGTCGGCGCTGCCCGGCAAGGTCGACGGGCAGCGCTGGGTCAACGACCGCAACACCTTCCTCGCCGCCCTGCTCCCGGACAGCTACCCCGCCCCGGCGGTGGTCGTCGTGACGCCCCAGGTGCCCAGCCGGTACACCCAGGTGCCGTACCAGACGCTGCGCAACCGGCCGGACCTGCACGGTCGCGTGCTGTACGCGGCCGACCTCGGCCCCGCGACGGCGACCCTGCCCGACCGCGTGCCCGGGCGGGCGCTGTACCGGCTGCGCCCGGATGAGATCGCCGACCCGGCGGCGCCCGCCAGCTTCTACGGCTCGTTCACCGCGCTGCGCCAGGTCAGCGGCGGGCGGATCCGGGTTCACCTGACCGCTCGCCTGCCCGCCGGCTCCGCCGCCGGCGCGGCCGCCTACGTGCGACTGGGCGCGCAGACCCGGTTCTTCCCGGCGGCACCGTCTGCCGGGGATCGCGTCGGCCCGGCGGTGGCTGGCCCGGCGGTGGCCGGCCCGGCGGTGGCCGGCCCGACGGCGGCCCGCTCGGCATTGGCTGGCGCGGCGTTGGCTGGCCCCGCGGTAATCGACGCGACGCTGGTGGTCACGTCGGGGGAGCCGGCGGGCGCGGGGGAGCTCGGCGCCGGCGCGGCGACGCTGCCGGGGGAGCTCGTCGTCGGAGTCGTCCAGCCGACCGCCGCGGGCCCCGCCCGCTGGGAGGAACGCATCCCGCTGGCGCGCCGGCATGCCTCCGGCGCGCTGACCCTGCTGACCCCCGGGCTGGGCTGGCGTCAGGTGCCCGGCCGCGCCGCGGCGGGATGGCTGCCCGCGCCGGTCCGCCCCACGCTGGCCGTCGCCGTCGGCCTCGACTGATCCAGCCCACGGGTGGTGGTGGCGGACAGCGGTGGTGGCGGGGGCGGTAACGTCGCGCGGCATGGCGCAGCGCGACGGGCGCGCCGCCGTCGACATCCACACCGACGGGGCGTGCAGCGGCAATCCGGGGCCCGGCGGCTGGGGTGCGGTGCTGCGCTACGGCGATCACGAGCGGGAGCTGCACGGCGGCGAGCCGGCGCGTACGACGAACAACCGGATGGAGCTCACCGCGGCCATCATGGCGCTGGAGGCGCTGACCCGGCCGTCCGTGGTGCGCCTGCACACCGACAGCACCTACCTGCGCAGCGGGATCACCACCTGGATCGCCGGTTGGCGGCGCAACGGCTGGCTGACGAAGGACCGCACGCCGGTGCGCAACGCCGACCTGTGGCAGCGGCTGGCGGCCGCGGTCGCACGGCACGAGGTCGAGTGGCTGTGGGTCCGCGGGCACGCGGGCGACCCCGGCAATGAGCGCGCCGACGCCCTGGCCGCCCGGGGCCTGCGCGAGGCCCGCCAGACACCGCCGCCCGCCTGAGCCGGCGCAGCGCCTGCCGGGCCCCCGACCCGCTCGACCCGACCGACCCGCTCGACCCGACCGACCCGCTCGACCCGACCGACCCGCTCGACCCGACCGAGCCGCCCGGGCCCTACGAGCCGCCCGGGCCCTGCCGATTCGCCACGACCGAAGCGAATGCCGAATGCACCCGACTTCGGCATGGCATCATGCACGTGCAGATGCACTCGACGATGGTCTTGCATTCGATGGAGGTCGCCCGTGGCCCGACGTCCCCCGAACGGGCCGGTGCCGGCACCCCCCTTACCGGCCGATCTTCTGGTGAAAGTGCTCACCGCCGCGGCTACCCTGCTCGGGCTCGCGACCCTGACCGCGGTCTCCGTCATCGCCCTGGCCTGCGACTCCACCGGCGTCTCCGTCGTCCTCGCCGGCCTGCCAACGGCGGTCATGAGCCCGTTCGCGCGCGCTCTACCTGCGGTTATTCGGGTCGCCCTGGCGGAGCGGCCGCCGCCGCGGCGCGGGCGCGGACGGGCGGCCCCGGGCGGCCCCGGGCGGCCCCGGGCGGCGTCGCGCGCCGACGGCGGCGCGGCGGCGGGCCCTCGCCGGCTGTCGCGGTGACGACGACGGCTCCCCGGAGGGAAACGATCGCCTCTACGGTTGACCGTCGTGCGGGTCATCTGGGCGGCCTTGGCCGCGATCGTCATGTCTGTCGGCCTTCTGGCCGGCTGCAACGCCTCCGCGACGGGTGGTCCCCTCAACGCTGCCGGCGGCATCGGCGCGAGCACCGCCACCGGCGGGTCGTCCGTGAGCGACCCCGGTGGGTCGTCGGCGCGCGCCCTGGGCGGGTCGTCCACCGACGCCCGCGGGGCGTCGACCGCCTCCGCGACGGCGTCGCGCCCGTCGTGCGGCGGCAAGATCACCGACGTGCAGGACGTCGAACAGCTCATCAACGAGCCGGTCGGCTGCCCCGGCGCGCTGAACACGTTCTGGCACGGTGAGCTCGGCGACGCCTGGACGGCGCCGCGCTTCGTCCCCTACCGCGACGGCGAGGTGCCCGACGACGCCTGCGGCCGGCAGGTCAACGACCCCCGCCAGTTCGCCGACAACGCGCTGTACTGCACGCTCGACGACACGGTCGCCTACAGCGTCGACTTCCTCGGCGAGCTGGCCCAGGTCGGCGGGCCCACCTACCCGCTGTTCGTCCTCATGCACGAGCTGTCCCACCGCGGCGACCGCATCGGCGGGAACCTGGGGGTCGTCACCCGCGCCGAGGAGAACCAGGCCGACTGCTTCGCCGGGCGGCAGGCCTCCGCCGCGCACGATGCCGGGCGCATCGCCGTCAGCGACGCCCTGCAGGGCGCCCTGCTGTTCTACAGCCTCGGGGACACCCGCGGCGGCTGGTTCGCCCAGGAGCCCGCCAGCGCCCCCGACGCCCACGGCTCCCCCCGCCAGCGCGCCCAGGCGTTCGCCTTCGGCTACCTGCGCGACAGCTCCACCTGCCACACGATCGGCAAGTCCCAGACGGGCGACGTGTCGTTCTGACCGCCCGCCGCAACATCCGCCACGATCTGGTGACGCTTGGTAATCACTGGTTTGGCCTGGTTGCGGCGACGGAGTTACGGTCAGTTATGACCTTCAGGGCTGCGTCCGATCAGATCGATGTTCCCGCCGGGGTGGGTCTGACCGCCGTCGGCATGGCGTGGGTGCGCGCCCGGGAGAGCGCCCGCCGCGACCGGCTCTTCGACGACCCCTACGCGGAGGCGTTCGTCGAGGCGGCCGGGGGCCCCGCCGCGGCCGGCCCCGCCGGCGCCTTCGCCCGCTTCGTCGACGTGGTGGACTCCCACGGCGTGCAACGCACCCGCTTCTTCGACGACTACCTGACCCGCGCCGTCGGCGAAGGCCACCGCCAGCTCGTCCTGCTCGCCGCGGGCCTGGACACCCGCGCCTACCGGCTGTCCTGGCCCGCCGGCACCCGGCTGTACGAGGTCGACCTGCCGCAGATGCTGACGTTCAAGCAGGCGGTCCTCGACACCCGGCACGCCACCGCGCGCGCCGAGCGGGTCACCGTCCCCGCCGACCTCGCCGGCGACTGGGCGACCGCGCTGACCCGCGCGGGCCTGCGGCCGCGGGAACGCACCACCTGGCTCGTCGAGGGCCTGCTGCCCTACCTCGACGCCGAACAGGCCGCCCGCCTGCTCACCACCGTCGGGGAGCTGTCCGCCCCGGGCAGCCTGCTGGGATTCGAGTACCAGGCCGCCGACACGTGGCTGCTCGACGAGCTGCGCGCCACCCCGGAGCTGGCCGAGTTCGCGACGCTGCTCAAGGGCGGCCTCGACGAGCCCCCCTCGTCTGGCTGCCCCGCCACGGCTGGGAGGTGCTGCGCGCGCGGCTGCGCGCCGAGCTCGCCACCGAGTCCGGCCGCCCCGCGCCCGACCCGCTCGCCGACGGCTTCCTCGTCGCCACCCGCCGCTGACCGCCACCCGCCGCTGACCGCCACCCGCGGCCACCCGTCGCCGGTCGGGGCCAGTGCCCGGACAAGGCGACGGCCACGGTTCCCCGGGATGACTCTCCCGGGGAACCGTGGCCGAGATGCCGCCCGCTACCGGCGGCCGGCGCGGGGGCGAGCCGCGGATCAGGGGGCCTGGAAACCGGCCGCGATCAGGACCGCCTCGCCCTTGTCGGAGGTGACGTAGTCCTCCCACGCCTTGCCGCCGGCGGCGTTCTTGCCGGCCTTGAGGGTGGCGATCGGGTAGTCGTTGATGGCCTTCGCCGACTCGGGGAACTCGATACCCGTCACCTTGTCGCCCGCGGCCTTCGCGTCCGTGCGGTAGACCAGTGCCGCGTCGACCTCACCGAGGGTGACCTTCGACAGCGCGGACTTGACGTCCTGCTCGAGGGTGACGGGGGTCAACTGCGTCCCGGCCGCGGCCAGCGCCTTCTTCGCCGCCGCGCCGCAGGGCACCTGCTCGGCGCACAGCGCGACCTTCACGCCCGGCTTCACCAGGTCGGGCAGGTCCTTGATGCCCTTCGGGTTGGCCTTCGGCACGGCGAGGACGAGCTGGTTGCGGACGAAGACCTTCGGCGCCGAGGAGTTCTCCCCGGCGTCGGTGACGGTCTTCATCGTGGCCGGGCTCGCCGCGGCGAACACGTCCGCGGGCGCGCCGGAGGTGATCTGCTGGGCCAGCGCGGAACTGCCCGCGAAGGAGAACTTCACGGTGGACCCCGGGTTGGCGGCCTCGAACTGCTTGCCGAGCGTCGTGAACGTACCGGTCAGCGACGCTGCGGCGAACACCGTGACCGTGCCCGTCACACCGCTGGAGGCACTGCTGGTGGCGGGCGCCGGCGTGGCGGCCGTGCCCCCGTCGCTCCCGCTGCTGCCACACCCGGCGGCGAGCAGACCGGCGCTGGCCACGACCGCCAGCGCCGTCTTCACCCTGCGAAATCTCACGAATCCCCGTTCCTACGCACCACGGTTGGTCGCCGGCGCCATCGCGCGCACGGTCGACCGCCCCCTACGAACATCCACTGTTGGCTGTGCGGTCGGGCGCCTCGATGTCACTCATCGTCACCGAACGACCCATGGCGACGCCGTCGTCGCCGCGAGCACCGGGCCGTGCGGAGTACTCCGACGGCTACGGCACCCGCTCGCACCTGCGGACGCCGCTGGTAGGCGATGCCGCAGATGCGAAACTGGATGCATGATAGTGCCGCTTGTACGTTGCGACCAGGTGGGGGTGCCTCAAATTCTTCCGCAACTGCGGTCCGGCTCCGGCCGGATCCCGTGCGCGCCGCGGGCGTGGCCGGGGACCCCGCCCCAGGCCTGTCTGGACGGGTGAGTCCGAACCGGGCGGGGCCGATTGCGGTGCGTTCTGCACGGTCTGAGCCCTGGGATCGTGCACATCGCACCGCAGTGCCTCCCGTGCGCCGGCCGGCGGCCTCGGCGGCGCGTCAGCCGGGCCCGGGCGCGCGCACGGCCCGCCCCCGTGGTGGGGTGCGGGCCGTGGTTGGGGTGCGGGCCGTGGACGCTGCGGCGGGGCGGGCGGCCGAGGCGCGTGCGCGGACTCGGGGCGCGGGCGAGCTCAGGGCAGGGCATGGAAGGTGCGGTCGTGGTAGATCAGTGGAGCCGCGGCGGGGTCGGTCGCGGCCTCCAGGACCTGGCCGACGATGAGGAAGTGGTCGCCGGCCTCGATCGGCGGGCGGGTGGCGCAGCGCAGCCAGGCCCGGCCGCCGTCGAGCAGTGGTTCCCCGGTGGGCAGTGCGGTCCAGCGGGTCGGTTCGGCGAACCGGTCGATGCCGCTGCGGGCGAAGCGGCGGGCGACCTCCTCCTGCTCCGAGGAGAGCAGGTTGACGACGAACGTCTCGGCGGCGCGCAGGTGCGGCCAGGCCGACGCGCTCGACGAGATCGCGAAGACGACCATCGGGGGCTCGGCGGACAGCGACGCCAGTGACGTCGCGGTGAAGCCGACCGGTCCCACGCCGGCGTCCGTCGTGATGACGGCGACGCCCGCCGGGTGACCCCGGAAGACGGTCCGGAACAGGTCGCCGTCGACGGCGCGCGCCCTGGGGGCTCCCTGGGTCTGGCGAAGCGAGGCGGTCATACGGATGCTCCCGAGGTTCGAGGGACAGACGTGGTTCTGAGCGGCGGACGTGGTTCTGAGCGGCGGACGTGGTTCTGAGCGGCGGACGTGGTTCTGAGCGGCGGACGTGGTTCTGAGCGGCAGTCGTGCTTCTGAGCGGCAGTCGTGCTTCTGAGCGGCGGGCGTGTTCTGGGCGGTGGGTCGTGGCTCCGAGTGACGGATGGTGCTCCGTCCGGTGCGTGGATCGAGTCCGGTCACGCCGTTGGTCGGGTCATCCGTCCGGTCGCCCCGGCCGCGCCGTGCCCGCGGCCGGCATGCTCGCCACGATCCGGGCCGCGGACCGGCGGGGTCCGGCTCGGGACGGGCCGGCCGGGCCGCCGGCACGGGGCTTGGGGGATCGGACACGTGCTGGTCGGGGCCGCCGGCCGACCGACGGGCGGGTGCGCCGGCCGGAGGCGGACGTGTCACCGGAGGGAGGGCCGTTCCGCGGGGCGAGGCGGGCGGCGACGGGGCGGGCCGGATCTTTCGGCACGGCGCAGGTGCCCGGGGTGTTCACGGGGCGGCATCCGCCGACGATCGAGCCGGACCTTACCTGCGGCCCGCGCTGACGTTCGCGGGGCGGGGTGACTCAGCGGCAGGGGCGACAGAGATCGCTGTTGCTGTGGCCGAAGTCGACATGACGCCGACGCCGCAGTCGTGGCTGGTCGTCACGACCCTCCACGGAGGCGCACGGCGATGCGCCGACCGTAGGCCACGGAGTGAGCTGCACGCATCCACACTAAATCCGCGCCAATGGCAGGTCAACGGGCCGATCAGGGCATCCGCCCCCCGGTGTGTCAAGGAGGGCGGAAACACGGGGATACGCGCGGAACGCGGGTGGAGGCGACTATGACTTCGCTCACTGCCGGTGTGGATCTGCGCACGGCACAGCCCCGCCGATCGCCGCCCGGTCCGCGGGGCGGGGTCGCCGGCGGCGCCCGGCCCGCGTGCGCTCGCCCCGAGTGGCGGTGGCACGGCACGCCGTTCATTGTCCGTCTGGTGATATTCGGGATACGGATCGGCTACCGGTCCTGCGCGCACTGCTAATACGAAGCCTGGCCGGAGCGGCGGTAGCACTCCGTGTTGCAGCCCGCGAGCAGGGCTGCGTGAATACGTTCGCGGCCGTCCGGACGGGCCCGAAGCTGAAGCGGAGGGCACCCCCCCCGCTTGGCTCCGCGCCAGCTCGGCCCTGGTAGGTTTCAGTCAACGGAGAAGTGCTCTTCGGTGAAGGTGCGGGCGGCTCGGATCCGCCTAAACCGCAGCGCTGTCGATGCGGATCATCCGCACTGATTCTTCTGGAGTTGATGAGCCACCGGACGACGAGGTCCTGCGATGCAGGGGCAGCCGGTCGGACGTAATCGCGGACTTGTCGACGAGAATGGAAAAGGCGTTGGCGTGCAGCGGTCCAGATGCTGGCTCGGGTAGACCTCGGTGCGGTCGAAAGGTGGCTCCTGCAAATGCGGCGGACGAGATTCACCGGGGCGGCGATCGTCGCGCTGACAATGCTGGCGGCCTGTAGTTCCGGTGACTCCTCGGGCAGCACGCATGCTGCGACCGGCGCCTGCGCCCCCGGCGTCACCGACAACTCGGTCAAGGTCGGTCTGCTCTATCCGGACACCGGCGTGATGGCGGCCCAGTTCACCGGCTACCGGGCAGGCGTGAACGCCCGCTTCGGTGTCGAGAACGCCGCCGGCGGCGTCGACGGCCGGAAGATCGACTATGCCTGGCAGGACGACCAGTCCGACCCCCGCGGCAACCTGCAGGGCGCCCGGGAGCTGGTCGCCCAGAACGCCTTCGCCGTCGTCCAGTACACCGCGGTGTCCCAGCAGTCCGTCGCCTACCTCGACAAGGCGGGGGTGCCGGTGATCGGCGCCGCCGACCAGCCCGGCTGGGCGGCGCATCGCAACACCTTCACCGTGACCCTGACGAGCCAGACGGGCAAGAGCACGACGACGATCGGCGACTTCGTCCGCCAGCAGGGCGGCACCAAGGCCGCGGTGGTCGTCAGCTTTCTCAGCGAGACCGCCAAGCTCTACGCGGACGGAGTGACGAAGAGCCTGCAGCACGCGGGCATCGACGCGGTCACCCAGGACGTCGACGCCACCAACGCCGCCGACGTCGCCCGCAAGATCATCTCCTCCGGGGTCGACACGATTATCGCCGCGGCGCCGCTCGACCTCTACACCGGTGTCCTGGACGCCGCCGTCAGCGCCGGGCGCCCGTTCAAGGTCGCCGTGTCCGCCGTCAGCTATGACCCGCGCCTGCTCGCCCCCTACGGGCGGCAGCTCGCCGGCACCTACGCGTCGCTCTCCTACGCCGCGTTGGAGCGCAACCGGCCGGTCCAGCGCCGGTTCCTGCAGGCGATGGCGGACTACTCCCCGGAGGTCTCCCCGCCCGGCCAGCAGAGCGCCATCATCGGCTGGTTGAGCGCGGACCTGTTCATCCGTGGACTGAAGACCCAGCACGGCTGTCCTACCCGGGAGTCCTACGTGAACGGCCTGCGTGGGGTGACCGACTATGATGCCGACGGGATGCTGGTCAATAAGATCAATTACACCACCGATCAGGGCCAGCTCGACCCGTGTTTCGACTTCGTCCGGGTCGCCGGAAGCGGTGACCATTTCGAGGTCGTGAGTCCGCAGCCGCTCTGCGGCCAACGCTTCGACACCGGCCAGTGATGCGGGAGGTCGGGCCCGCGCCTTGATGTGATAGAAGGGCATTGCGGCGGGGCGTGGGCGAAGATATGGGCCGGCCGTCCGATCCGGATGGTGTGGCCTGGCGGGAGCGCGGGCGTCACGGTGACGGCCGGCGGTGTCGAGAACTGTCCGACCGGTTCTCGGTGAGGATCGGACTCGCTGGAGTTCGGACTGGGGTGGTGCTGTGGGCAGCTTTCTCGGATACGCCGTCATCAGTCTTGGCACGGGTGCGCTGTATGTCTTCGTGGCGGCCGGTGTCCTGCTGATCCACCGGGGTTCGGGAGTACTGAACCTCGGGCAGGGCGCGCTGGTGATGTTCGCGGCCTATCTGTTCCACGAGGCCGGTGACGGGTGGGGGCTGCCGACCGCGCTCGCCGCCGCCGTCGTCGTCGTGCTCACCGGGGCGGTCGCGCTGCTGTTCCACGCGGCCGTGCTGCGGCCGATGCGCCATGCCGCGCCGCTCAACCGGGTCGTCGCCACCCTGGGCCTGCTCATCGTCCTGCAGGCCGCGGTGGTGCTGGCCTTCGGCGGGCAGAGCCGCTCGGTGCCGTCGTTCCTGCCGCAGTCCGTCGTCGAGGTGTTCGGCAAGCCCGTCGGGGTGCACGTCTTCGTCCGCCTCGGTGTCGTCGTCGCCCTGGTCGCGGCGCTCTGGGCGTTCTTCCGGTACACCACCGCCGGGGCGGTCACCACCGCCGTCGCCGAGGGGTCGGCCGCGGCGGCGACGCTCGGCTGGTCGGCCGACGCGGTCGCCGGGGCCTGCTGGTTCGGCGGCGGGGTGCTCGCCGGCCTCGCCGGGGTCCTGCTCGCCCCGCTGCAGAACCCGCTGTCGTCGACGAGTCTGGTCCTGCTGGTCGTCCCCGCGCTGGCGGTGGCGCTCGCCGCCGGGTTCCGCTCGTTCCCGCTCGCGCTCGTCGGCGGGCTGCTGCTGGCGCTGGTCGAACTCCAGCTCCAGGTGCACCTGACCGGCCCGCACGACTGGGCGCAGGGCCTCGACAGCGCCCTGCCGGTCGTCGTCATCATCGCGCTGCTCGTCGCGCGGGGCAGCGGCATCCCCGACCGCGCCCACCAGGCCGAGGACCGCCCGCCGCTCGGCTCTGGGGCGATCAACCTCCCGGTGCTGGTCGGCGGGTTCGCGTTGCTGGTGGCGCTCGTCTGGCTGGTGCTGCCCGATCCGTGGGTCAACGCGGTCGCCCTCCAGTCCGGGTACGCGCTGATCCTGCTGTCGCTGGTGGTCCTCGTCGGCTACGCCGGCCAGCTCTCGCTGGCCCAGAGCGCGCTGGCCGGGATCGCCGCGCTGGTCGCGGGGCGCCTGGTGGCGGCCGAGGGCTGGCCGTTCGCCGCCGCCCTGGTGATCGGGGTGCTGGCCACCACCGCCGTCGGCGTGCTGTTCGCCCTGCCGGCGCTGCGCACCCGCGGCCTGCAGCTCGCCGTGGTCACCCTGGGCCTCGGCGTCACCGTCAGCGCGATCCTGTTCCAGCGCGGCTACTCCTCACCCCCCGCGGACGGCCAGAGCTCGTCGATCTTCGGGGACGTGCTCGCCCAGCAGGGCACCGTCGTCGCCACCGCCGACGCCCCGCTGCACTTCCTCGGCATCCCGGTTGACCGCACCGACGATCCGCGCGCCTACGCCACCCTGGCGCTGATCCTGCTGCTGCTCGCGGGGCTCGCGGTGTCCGCGGTGCGCCGCGGCCGGGCCGGGCGGCGGCTCATCGCGGTGCGCACCAACGAACGGGCGGCGGCGTCGCTGGGCATCAGCGTGTTCGCGGCGAAGATCTACGCCTTCGGTCTGTCCGCGGCCATCGCCGGGCTCGGTGGGGTGCTGCTCGCCTTCGCCGACCGCAACATCAGCTACGACGACGGGGACTTCCTGCCGTTCACCGGCATCCTCGTCGTCGCCTACGCCGTCGTCGGCGGCGTCGGTTACATCAGCGGCGCCGGGATCGGCGCCCTGCTCGCCCCCGGCACCCTCGGTCAGCAGCTCGCCGGCTGGCTGTCCGACCGTTTCGGCGGCTCCACCGCGCTGCCGCGCACCGTCGGCGCCGTGCTCGCCGGCCTGTTCGGGTACGGGCTCGGCGGGCTCGCCCGCGGCCAGGTCGAACGGTCCCGGCGCGCCGGCGCGGCCCGGTGGGCGCGCTGGCTGCCGGCCGGCGCCCTGGTCGTCCTCGCGGTGCTGGGCGTGCTGTTCGGTGACCGGCTCACCGACTGGCTGCGCGAGATCGACCGCTACCTGCCGCTGATCGGCGGGATCGTCCTGCTGCTGGTCCTGATCCGCTCCGGGGGCACGGGGCTCGCCGGCGGCCTGGCCGGCCGGGCCCGCCTGCCGCTGCCCGCCCCCGTCGCCGCCCGGCTGGGCCGCCCCGACGTCGTGCTCGCCAGCCCCGCGCCGGCGCCGGTCACCGTCGCCGAGGCGCCGACCGAGTCCGTGGCGACCGAGTCCGTGGCGGCCGAGGTGGTGGCGGGCGAGGTGGTGGCGGCCGAAGCCGACGTCCCGGTCGCTGCGGCGCGGCCTGCCGAGGATTCGGTGCCGCCGGACGCGGACGCCGGGCGGGAGGCATTGCGGGTGCGGCCGGCGACGCTGACGGTCGAAGGGGTCACGGTGCGCTGGGGCGGAGTCGTCGCCGTGGACGGCGTCGGGTTCGAGGTGGCGCCGGGCACCGTCGTCGGGCTCATCGGGCCCAACGGCGCCGGCAAGACGACGATCGTCGACGCCATCACCGGGTACGCGGCGACGGCGGCGGGCACGGTCCGGGTCGGCGAGACCCGCCTGGACGGGCTGCGAGCGCATCGCCGGGTGCGGGCGGGGGTGAGCCGCTCGTTCCAGAACCTCGAACTGTTCGAGGATCTCACCGTCGCGGAGAACCTGCGCGCCGCCAGTGACCCGCGCGACCTCGCCGCCTACCTCACCGGCCTGGTCTGGCCGGGCAACCGCCCGCTGAGCGCGCCCGCCCAGGCCGCGGTCCGCGAGTTCGGCCTGGCCGACACGCTGGACACGCGGGTGTCGGCGCTGTCCTACGGTCGCCGCCGGCTGGTGGCGATCGCCCGCGCCGTCGCCACCGCGCCGTCCGTGCTGCTGCTCGACGAGCCGGCCGCCGGTCTGGACGAGCACGAGAGCGCCGAGCTCGCCGTCCTCGTGCGCCGCCTGGCGGACGAGTGGGGGATCGCCGTCCTGCTCATCGAGCACGACATGCCGTTCGTCATGGGAGTCTGCGACCGGCTGGTGGTCCTCGAGTTCGGCCGCAGGATCGCCGAGGGCGCGCCGGCGGACATCCAGGCCGATCCCGCCGTCATCGCCGCCTACCTCGGCCGCCCCGACGAGCCGACCGCGGCCAGCGCCGCCGACGACCGGGCGGGCGGCGACACCGAGACCTCCCCGGCTGATGATCCGCCGGCGGCGGTGGATCAGGCTGCCGCGGCGAAGTCGTCGACGCCGGCGGAGGAGGCTGTGGTCGAGGAGTCGCCGGCGGTGGCGGATGAGGCCGCCATGGCGAACGAGCCTGCCGTCGCGGCGACTCCTGCCGTCGCGGACGAGGCTGTCCCCGCGGATGAGGCTGTCCCGGAGGGCGAGGCTGTCGCGGAGGGCGAGGCTGTCCCGGAGGGTGAGGGAGCCGCCGCGGACGGGGGCGCCGGCGGTACCGAGGAGGAGATCATCGTGGCCCAGGTCAGCGCACCGGAGCAGACGGCCGGCGACGGCGCCGAACCCGACCAGGCGGCCGGCGACGGCACGAGACCGGAGCAGACGGCCGGCGACGGCGCCGGGAGCGGCTCGGCCGGCGACGCGGCGGTCGGGGACGGCAAGGACGGCGCGGCGCTGGCCGCGCCGGTGGGTGAGGCGGCGGCAGCGCCGCCCGCGGCTGGAGGTGTCAGGTGAGCGTCGTCGGATGCCGCCAGCTTGCCGTCGGGTACGGCGCCGGGCCCGTCGTGGTCGGTCTCGACCTCGAGGTGGCCCGCGGGGAGGTGGTGGCGTTGCTTGGCCCGAACGGCGCCGGCAAGACCACCACGCTGATGGCGCTGGCCGGCGCCCTGACCCCCAGCGAGGGGACCGTCACCTGGCAGGGGGAGGCGACCACGGCGCCGCTGCACCGGCGGGCCCGGCAGGGCCTCGGCGTCGTGCTCGAGGAGCGGGCCGTCACCCCGTCGCTGACCGTCCGCCAGAACCTGCGCATCGGCGGCGTGGACCCGTTGTCCGCGCTGGCCGACTTCCCCGAGCTCACCGAGCATCTCGACCGCCGCGCCGGCCTGCTCTCCGGCGGCCAGCAGCAGTTGCTCACCCTGGCCCGGGTGCTGGCCCGCCGGCCGGTGGCCCTGCTCGCCGACGAGCTCTCGCTCGGCCTCGCGCCGCAGGTGGTGGCCCGCCTGCTGGGTGCCATCCGCGCCGCCGCCGACGACGGACTCGCCGTGCTGCTCGTCGAGCAGCACGTCCGTGCGGCGCTGCGCGTCGCGGACCGGGCCGTGGTGCTCAGCCGCGGGCGGGTCCGCTGGTCCGGACCGGCCGCCCAGGCCCGCGCGGACCCGGCGCTCGTCGAACAGGGCTACCTCACCTGACCGGCCCCGTCCGTGCCCCGGGCGGGACGTCCCACTGATCCTGGAGGAACACGCACATGCCAGACGACACCGCGGGCGCGGCGGCGCCCGCCGACGGCGGCCACGGCCTGCGAGCCGCGACTTTGGACTGGCTCGAGTTCGAACGCCAGCGCGCCGAGGACCCGCGGGCCTACTTCTCCCGGTTGCGGGGGAAGTGCCCGGTGGACTACGACGAGGGACACGAGGGCTGGATCCAGATCCTGCGCCGGTCCGACATCGACGAGGTCCTGCGCAATCCCGAGGTGTTCTCCAACCTCATCCCCGAGCTGATGAGCAGCCCGCTGCCCGCCATCCCGATGGGCGTCGACCCGCCCGACCACGCCAAGTACCGGCGCATCCTCGACCCGCTGTTCTCCCCGCGGCGGATGGCCGTGCTGGAGGCCGAGGTCGTGGCGAACACGGTCGCCACGATCGAGAGCTTCCTCGACCGCGGCGCCTGCGACTTCGCCACCGACCTCGCCGTCCCGCTGCCCTGCTCGGTGTTCCTCACCCTGTTCGGGCTGCCGCAGTCCGAGCTGCCGGCCCTGCTGCACATGAAGGATGCGATCATCCGTCCGGAGTCGCTCACCGACGACCCCGACGAGAGGGTGCGGATCCAGACCGAGGCCGGCACGCAGGCGTTCACCCTGTTCGGGACGGTCCTCGCGCAGCGGCGCGCCGAGCCCCGGGACGATCTCATCACCGAGCTGCTCAAGGCCGAGATCGAGGGCCGGCCGCTGACCGAGCCGGAGCTGCTCGGGATCTGCTTCATGCTCATGATGGCCGGGCTGGACACCGTCACCATCAGCCTCACCTGCATTCTTGCCTACCTGCTGGAGCATCCCGAGGCGCGGCGCGCGATCGTCGCCGACCCGGAGAAGATCCCGACCGTCGTCGAGGAGCTGCTGCGCTGGGAGACCCCGGTGATAGCCGTCCCGCGGATCACCACCCGCGACACCGAGATCGCCGGCTGCCCGATCAAGAAGGGTGAGATGGTCCACGTGATGCTGGCCTCGGGCAACCTCGACCCGGACGCGGACCCGCGGGCCGGCGTCGTCGACCTCGACCGGGCCGACAAGCGGCACCTGGCCTTCGGCGGCGGGCCGCATCGCTGCCTGGGCTCCCACCTGGCCCGGATGGAGCTGCGCACCGTGCTGCGCGAGTGGCACCGGCTCATCCCCGAGTACTCCCTGGCGCCGGGGGCGAGCATCACCTGGAACGGCCACACGCTGCGCGGCCTGGACTCGCTGGCGCTGACCTGGCCGACGGACGCGGGGCAGGCATGAGGCTCACGATCGACACCGCCCGCTGCCAGGGGCACGGGCGGTGTTACGACCTCGCCCCGGAGCTGGTCACCGACGACGACAGCGGCTACGGCGAGGTGACCGTCGCGGACGTGCCGGCCGACCAGGTGGAACTGGCCCGGCGCGCGGCGGAGGCCTGCCCGGAGCGGGCCGTGCTGCTCGACGGGATGTAAAGCGTCCCGGCGTGGTGGAGAGCGTCCCGGCCGCGGCGGCCGGCCGGTCCCACGGGGGTCGGCCGGCGGACGGCGGCGGTCGGGTGGAGGAACGGCGGCGAGTTGAGAGTGGGTTCGGGCGAGAGATGAGGAAGACGATGCGGTCCAGAAGCGCGATGGCGGCGCTGGCGGTGGGGGCCACGCTGGCCCTGGCCGCGTGTGGTTCGTCCGGAACGACGGGGGAGTCGTCGCCGGCCACGGACGGCCCGAAGGCCAGCCCGGTGAAGCTGATGTCCATCGTGCCGCTGACGACGCCGACGACGAACTTCCCGGAGCAGGCCGGAGCGGCGAAGGCCGCCGTGCGCGCGCTGAACAAGCGCGGCGGCATCAACGGCCATTCCGTGCAGATCGACGTGTGCGACTCGAAGAACGACCAGGCGGCGGGCGAGGCCTGCGCCCAGAAGGCGGTGAACGGCAAGTACCTCGCCGTCGTCTCCGCCTTCAGCACCGCGGGCGGCATCAACGCCATCCTGGAGAAGGCCGGGATCCCCAGCATCGGCAGCGCGGGCGTCGCCGGCGACGGCTCGGACCTCACCTCGAAGATCAGCTTCGTCTACCAGCCGGCGTCGACGTACTACGAGGCCGTCTGCGCGCCGCTGCTCAAGGACACCGCCAAGATCAGCAAGATGGGGGTCGTCAACTACGACATCGCCGCGGCCTCCCGCCTCGGGGTGCTGGCCGGGCTCGGCGGCAAGTCCGCCGGGGTCGGCACCCAGGAGATCAAGGTGCCGGTGACGACGAGCGACTACGCTCCGGTCGCGGCCCGGGTCACCGACGCCGGCGCCCAGGGCGTCACGATGGGCCTGGCCGAGGCCAGCTCGATCGGCCTCATCCAGGCCGGCGGGGACAAGCTGAGCTACTGCCACGCCGCGGGCACCATCTCGGAGGCGAACCTGGTCAAGCTCGGGCCCGCCGCGAAGAACTTCTACGCCGTCGGCGCCTTCCCGCTGTTCAACCAGAGCGCGAAATACCCGGAGCTGACCCGGCTGCAGTCCGAGCTCGACGCGGACTTCGCCGCCGGCGACAAGGACGCGGCGAAGAACCTGCGCCACTCCACCTCCACCATCGGCGGCTGGCTGGCGGTCCAGATCGTCGAGCAGGTCGGCAAGAAGGTCACCGGTGACCTCACCGCCAAGTCCCTACTGGCGCAGCTCAACCAGACCAAGGGCCTGGACCTGCAGCTCGTCCCGCCACTGGACTTCACCAGGACCAACCCGGTCCCCGGCCTGACCCGGCTGTTCAACAACACGCTGCTGGGCCAGCGCTGGGACTCGACGAAGAAGACCTTCCTCGCCACCGGCAAGTCCTACGACGGCCAGAAGATCCTGACCGCCGGCGCGAAGTGACCCCGTCGGGTCCCGTCCGCGGGACCCGACGCCAGCCGGCCGCGGCCGGCGCAAGTCCTGGGCCGGGCCGGCTCCCGAAGCGGGGGTCGGCCCGGCCCAGGACGTTCCCGGCACCTCCCGGCACCTCCCGGCACCTCCCGGCCGAGACCCCGGCGATCGTGGACCTGTCAGTTGGGCCGGCTACAAGTGCGGCGGCATTGCGGTGCGATGCGCACGATCCGCGGGCTCAGACCGTGCAAAACGCGCCGCGACCTCCCCGCCCGGCTTCGGACTCACTCTGCTGGCTTTTCCGGTCAGAACGCGGCCAGATCGTGCCGAGGCTTAGGTACGGTTTTCGGGCTGAAAAGTGGCACAAGCCCTCGGCACGATTCCGTGCACAGGCAGGCACAGGCAGGCACAGGCAGGCACAGACAGGCACGAAGGCGCTTTCGTCTGCGAGCATCGGCCCCGAGTCGGACGCCTGGTGTTCCGCGGAACCGCGCCGTGCTGCCGGGCGCGACCTCGACTTCCACGATCTTGCCCTCACCTGCACACCTCGACGGTGAGGATCAGGGAACGCGACAGGCCCCCACGGTCACAACCACATACGCCGGCCTAGGGCACCGTCTTGGCGGCCGGCGGCTGCGGGTCGGGCACACCGTGGGCGAGCAGGAACGTGCGCACGCCGGCCTCCACGGCGCGGCGCACGACGTCGTCCGCCGCCGGGCGGGTGCCGTTCTCGGTCAGCTCTGGGATCTGCGCGTTGATCAGCGCGAAGAACTGGCGCGCGGCGAGCGCCGGGTCCGCGACCGGCAGCAACCCGGCGTTGCCGAGCATCGCCAGGCGCCCGGTGAGCGCGTCGAGGATCGGGTCGCCGGCCTTCTCCCGCACCAGGCGGTAGATCTCGGGATCGCGGGCGGACTCCGCGGCGATCGTGCGGTACAGGAACATCGAGCACCTGCTGCGCTGGCATTCCACCAGCGCTACGCCCACCTCGAACAGGCTCGCCTGCCAGCGCTCGGGGGAGAGGTCCAAGGTCTGGAGCACGCGCAGCGCGTCGCCGTTCTGCTCGACGGCGGAGTCGGCGACCGACTCGCGGAACAGGTTCTCCTTGCCGCCGAAGTAGCTGTAGATCGTCGGCTTGGACACCCCGGCCGCGGCGGCGATCGCGTCCACGCTCGCCCGTTCGTACCCCTGCGTGCCGAAGATCGGCGCCGCGGCGTCGAGGATGGCCCGGCGCTTGTCGACCCCGCGCTGCCGTCCCGCCATCGGGCCCCACCCTCACCTCTGCGCCGCCGCTACCGCCCTTACTGTAGGCTGCCTTTGTCTTACTAAACCGTTCAGTTTAATCTGGTCTCATGAGCGTAAAGGAAGCCTCCGGGGAGCCCGCCGCCACGGCGCCCGTCCCCGCAGCCGTCCCCGCGGCCGGCCCGGCGCCGGCGTCCGCGTCCGGTCTGGTTCCGGCGTCCGGGTCGCCGGCGCGCACCGGGCCAGCCCTGGTCGCGCTCGCGGGCGCGGCGCTGCTCGCCGTGCTCGACGGCACCGTCGTCGCCGTGGCCCTCGACCCGCTGGCCGACGCCTTCTCCGCCCCGCTGACCACCGTCGTCTGGGTGACGATCGCCTATCTGCTCGCCGCGGCGACGGCGCTGCCGCTGCTGGGCTGGGCGAGCGCCCGCTTCGGCGGGCGCGCGGTGTTCCTCACCGGTCTCGGCCTGTTCCTGCTCGGCTCGCTGCTGTGCACGGTGGCCCGCTCGCCGGGGATGCTCATCGGCTTCCGGGTGCTCCAGGGGTTCGGCGGCGGCCTGCTCGAACCGAGCGCGATGACCCTGTCCGCGGCGCTGGCGACCCGGGAGTCGATGGGCAGGGTGCTCGGCGTGATGGCCACGGTCGTCAACGTCGCGCCCGCGGCCGGCCCGATCCTCGGTGGCCTTCTGCTGGAGACCGGCCACTGGCAGTGGCTGTTCGCGGTCAACATCCCGCTCGGGCTGCTGGTCGGCGCTGCCACCCTGGCCTACGTTCCCGCCCGCCGGCCCGACCCCGCCTCGACCCGCCCCGGCGCCGACCTGCGCGGCCTGGCCCTGCTCACCGCGGGCTACCTCGGCGTGCTGTTCGCGGTCAACCGGGCCGGCGAGCACCCCGGCGACTGGCCGGTCCTCGCCGCCGCGGCCGGTGGGATCGTCCTGCTCGCCGCCTACGTCCGCCACGCGTTCACCACGACCGCCACCCCCGCCCTCGACCTGCGGCTGCTGCGCCGGCCCGGATTCGCCGCGAGCATCGCCGTGATGGGCCTGGTCGGACTGATCATGTACGGGCAGACCACGGCACTGCCGATGATCGGCCTCGACCAGCACGGCCTGCACGGCTTCGACCAGGGGCTGCTGGTCTGCGCCCTCGGGCTCGGGCTGCTCGTGTCGATGACGACCGGCGGGCGGCTCAGCGACCGCCTCGGCGCGCGTTCCCTCGTGCGTTCCGGCGCCGTCGCCAGCGCCGTGCTGCTGGCGACCTTCGCGGTGAGCGCCGAGCACCTCCCGCTCGCCGCCGCGTGCGCGCTGTTCGTCGCCGTCGGGCTGAGCTTCGGCCTCACCGCCTCCCCGACGGTGGCCAGCCTGTACCGCACGCTGCCGCCGGCCGAGCAGCCGCAGGGCACGACCTCGATCTTCATGGCGGTGCAGTTCGCCGCGTCGCTGGGCGTCGCCCTGCTGAGCCTGCTGCAGTCGCGCGCCGGCACCGACTGGGTGACGCTCCTGTTCGCCCTGTTCGCCGCGGCCGCCTTCGGCATCGGCCTGCTCGCCGCCCGGCTGCCCGGCCGGCCCGGCTGACTCGGCTCACTCGTCCACCCGCCCCATCCCGCCCCGCCGGGCCGGGCCGGGCCGGTCTGTCACCGGCGACCCGGCGGAGTCCACATCGCCGTCACATCCGGCGGGTCCTACCATCGGTCCATGCGGGTCCTGGTCGTGGAGGACGAGGTGCGCACCGCCGCGGTGCTGCGCCGGGGCCTCGTCGAGGAGGGATACGCCGTCGACGTCGTCGGCGACGGGATCGACGCCGTCTGGCGCGCCACCGAGATCGCCTACGACGCGATCGTCCTGGACCTCATGCTGCCCGGCATCGACGGCTTCGAGGTGTGCCGCCGGCTGCGCGCAGGCCACCGCTGGGCGCCCGTGCTCATGCTCACCGCGCGCGTCGACGTCGACGACCGCATCCGCGGCCTGGACGCCGGTGCCGACGACTACCTGCCCAAGCCGTTCAGCTTCGGCGAGCTCACCGCACGGCTGCGCGCGCTGGTTCGCCGCGGCGCGGTGCACCGGCCCGTGGTGCTGCGCGCCGGCGCGGTCGAACTCGACCCGGCCGGGCACCGGGTCTGGCGCGGCGGGGCGCCGGTCGACCTGTCCGCCAAGGAGTTCGCCCTGCTGCACCTGCTGCTACGCCATCCCGACCAGGTGCTCACCCGCACCTACATCACCGAGCACGTCTGGGACGACGCCTTCGACGCCACCTCCAACATCGTCGACCAGTACGTCCGCTACCTGCGCCGCAAGATCGACCTGCCGCCGGCCCCCTCGCTCATCGAGACGGTTCGCGGGGTCGGCTACCGGCTGTGCGTCCCGCTCGAACCGCACCCGCTCGAACCGCACCCGACCGGGCCGCACCCGACCGGGTCGACGCTGCCGGCCGCCGGCGGCGGGACGTAGCCCGACGTGCCGCTACGGGTCCGGCTGACCCTGCTGTTCGCGCTCGGCACCGCCCTGGTGCTCCTGCTCGCCGGCACGCTGTTCTACCTGCTGCTGCGGGCGAACCTGCGCGACGCCGTCGACACGGACCTGCGGACCCGGGCCGACGTGCTCACCGCGCGCCTCGCCGACCGGTTCGCCGCCGGCGAGCCGGTGCCCGGCCGCGGGGACCCGGCCGCCCTGCTCACCGGGGCCGGCTCCATCGCCCAGGTCCTCACCCCCGAGGGGCGGCCGCTGGCCTCCTCGGCGGACGCCGGGACGGCCCCCCTGCTCACCGCCGACGAGCATGCCCGGGCCCGGTCCCACCCGGTCTGGATCGCCAGCGACGCCGACGACCGGGCCCTGCCCGGCGGCCAGGCGCGCCTGTACGCCGTCCCGGTGCGCGCCGCGGCCGGCGGGAGCCCACTCGTCGCCGTCGTCGGCACCCCGACCCACCTCACCGACCGCGCCGAGGACCGGGTCCGCAACGTGATGGTCACGGCGACCGCGCCGCTGATCGCGCTGTCCGGGCTTGCCGCCTGGCTGCTGTCCGGCGCCGCGCTGCGCCCGGTGGACCGGATGCGCCGCCAGGCCGCCGAGATGGCGGCCTCCGACCTCGGGACGGCCGGCGACGGGTTCCAGTTGGCCGTGCCGGCCACCCGCGACGAGATCGCCGCCCTGGCCCGCACCATGAACGACCTGCTGGCCCGGTTGCACGCCGCCCGCGCCCGGGACCGTGCCTTCGTCGCCGACGCGGGCCACGAGCTGCGCACCCCGCTGACCGTGCTGCGCGCCGAGCTGGAGCTGGCCGACCGCCCGGGACGCTCGGCCGAGCAGCTACGGGAGGCGATCCACACCGCCGCCGAGGAGACCGACCGGCTGATCCGCCTCGCCGAATCGCTGCTCACCCTGGCCCGGATGGACGGCGGCCACGTCCGGCGCGGGCCGCTCGCCCTCGACGAGCTGCTCGACCGCGCCGCGCGCGCCGCCGCCGGCTACGCCGCCTCGCGCGGGCTGCGCCTCGACGTCACGGTGCCCGCCGGCGACCGGCCGCTGACCGCGTTCGGCGACCCGGACCTGCTGCGCCAGGCCGTCGACAACCTGCTCGCCAACGGGGTGCGCCACGCCCCGCCCGGCAGCGCCGTCGAACTGCGTGGGCACCGTGCACCGGGCCGGGCCGACGGCTCGCCCGGCGTGGTCGTGGTCCAGGTCCGCGATCACGGCGCGGGGTTCCCCCCCGCCTTTCTGCCCCACGCGTTCGAGCGGTTCCGCCGGGCGGACGCCGCCCGCGGCCGCGACGACGGCGGCGCCGGGCTCGGCCTGTCGATCGTCGCGGCGATCGCCGCCGCCCACGGCGGCACCGTCGAGGCGGCCAACGACCCGGGCGGCGGCGGACTCGTCACGATCACCCTGCCCGCCGCCCCCGACCCACCCGCCGCCCCCGACCCACCCAGCATGCCGCCCCGGCGCGAAACATGATCGAGGCGCCTCGCCGCCCCCGGCCGTCCGTGCGTCACGTCGCGACCCGCGTACGCCGCGTGTGCACACTGGTGGGTGACGTCGGGGCCGTCGCCGCGTGTCACGGATCGGTGGGCTGCCCCGTCCTCTGTATCTGCGTGGCGGGCCGTCGCTCCCGCCCCGACCCGACGAGGGGAGATCCACCGTGAAGATCGTCGTCATCGGCGGGACAGGCCTCATCGGCGCGAAGGTCGTGCGCCGGCTGACCGGGCACGGGCACACCGCGGTCGCCGCCTCGCCGAGCACCGGCGTCGACACCCTGACCGGCGAGGGGCTCGCCGAGGCGCTCACCGGCGCCGACGCCGTCGTCGACGTGTCCAACTCGCCGTCGTTCGCCGACCAGGCCGTGCTGGAGTTCTTCCGGACGTCGACGGCGAACATCCTCGCCGCCGCGACCGACGCCGGCGTCGGGCACCTGGTCGCGCTGTCGGTGGTGGGTACCCGGCGGCTGGCCGAGAGCGGCTACTTCCGGGCCAAGATCGCCCAGGAGGAGCTGATCGGGGAGGGGAGCCTGCCGTACTCGATCGTCCAGGCGACGCAGTTCTTCGAGTTCGTCGGCGACATCGCCGACGCCGCCACCGCCGGCGGCACGGTCCGCCTGGCGTCGGCGCCGTTCCAGCCGATCGCCGCCGACGACGTCGCGGCGGCCGTCGGCGTCACTGCGGCCAGCGCGCCGGTGGGCGGCACCGTCGAGGTCGCCGGCCCGCAGCGGTTCCGCCTCGACGAGCTCGTCCGCCAGTACCTCGCCGGCCGCGGCGACCCCCGCCCGGTGGTGACCGACCCGCAGGCCCGCTACTTCGGCGCCCGCCTGGACGAGCACACCCTGGTCCCCGGGCCGGACGCCCTGCTCGCCAGGACCCGCTTCGAGGACTGGCGGGCCCTCACCGGCGCCCCAGCCGGCCGCTAGCCACGGCGCCCCGCTCGCCGCCGCCGGGACGGGACCCGCACCCTCTCCGGGGATCTGGGCGACGCCGGCCTGTCCCGATCTCGGGATGAGCAGACGCTCCGGCGCCGGCTCGCCGCGATCTGCCTGCTGGGGTTCGGTGACAGTTCCGACTGTCTCGTTCCGGCTTCGCGCCGTTCGGGGCTACCGTCGATACGGTACGACACCGGGTGTGGACGGAGAGCAGCCGATGGTGTGGAACAAGAGGGGCGTGCGACACGAGGTCGCATGAAGTGAGCGGAACTCACCAAGGAGGATCAACTAGATGTTGAGGGTGTAGGACCCGTGCCAGTGCACAGGGCATGTCCCCGCCTCGGCGTGCGTCAGGAGTAATCGTGGGGTGCGAAGCCCGAGGAAGAGGCCCAAGGATTCCCGTCCCATCCGGGAGTTACAGGCTGGGGAAGGCCGGACGGGTGAATGCGAATGAATCCTCGTTGATGTCTCGTCATGTTCAACCCCGCCGATGGAGAGTAGCAGCGGGGTGTAGGGGCTGGCCGTTGGAAAGCGGCGGGTGCCGACTGGAGAACCTCGGTCAGTCGGGAGTGCACCACCGCCCCCGGGATATAGAGGGCGCCCACCCCGGTCGTAACTCACTCATGTGGAACGTGACAATCCCGACGGGGTCCGGGTGGATGGTGCGCCCGGTAAGCCGACCGCAAGGAAGGCCCAGCTCCCCGGCGGGGGCAGGACGATCCGAGAAGCAAACGCCGGCGGCCGAAAGGCAGCAGGAAACCGGCTCTGTATACCGGCACCTCCGCCGGTGGGGTCGTATAACTGGCCGGATAGGGACTTGTGTCCTGACCTGAAAGGGTGCTGACGCGGATCGGGTGAGCCTGTGACGAATCGCTGTACTTTATGCCGGAACCGAAGGGCAGGTTGGACGCCGTGACGACGCAGCAGGCCGTGTTGGCTGGTGCCGCGACGGTGAACCGAGCGGAAGGCGTGGGCGTCGACTGGCCGACGATCGATTGGCGGCAGGTCGAGGACGACGTACGGCGGCTGAGGCAGCGTATCTTCACGGCAACGCGGGCGGGAGATCTCAAGAAGGTCCGCAATCTGCAGAGGTTGATGCTCCGTTCTCGGGCGAACGCGCTGGCCAGCGTGCGCCGGGTGACGGAGACGAATGCTGGCCGTCGGACGGCGGGGGTCGATGGGAAGGTCGCGCTGAGCTCGCGAGCCAGAGAAGAACTGGCCGAATGGGTGTTACGCGAGGCAAGACCATGGAATCCCAGGCCGGTCCGACGGGTGTATATTCCGAAGTCTGATGGAAGGCGGCGACCACTCGGTATTCCGGTGATAGCGGACCGGTGCCTACAGGCGCTGGCCCTCAACGCGCTGGAGCCCGAGTGGGAGGCGCGGTTCGAGCCGAGGTCCTACGGATTCCGGCCCGGCCGCGGCTGCCATGACGCGATCGTGTCCATCCACAGGACGGCGAATGGCCAAAACGCCAAACGCCTGTGGGTGCTCGACGCCGACCTGGAAGCGGCTTTCGACCGGATAGACCACGATCATCTGCTGGCGATGCTCGGTACATTCCCAGGTCGGGGGATGATAGCGGCTTGGCTGAAGGCAGGAGTGGTTGACGCGGGTCAGTTCATCCGCACCGAGGAGGGAACTCCCCAGGGCGGTGTGATCAGCCCCTTGCTGCTGAACATCGCTTTGCATGGTATGGAAGAAGCTGCTGGAGTCCGGTATCACGTCAACGGTGTGAATGCCGGGGATGTGAAGCCGGGTTCCCCGGCCCTGGTCAGGTATGCCGACGACCTGGTCGCCCTGTGTCACTCGCGGGACCAGGCCGAACAGGTCAAGGCGCGGCTGGCCGCGTGGCTGGCGCCCCGAGGGTTACGGTTCAACGAGGAAAAGACGCGGATTGTCCACCTCGACGAGGGCTGTGACTTCCTCGGTTTCAATATCCGTCGGTTTCGCGGCAAGCTGCTGACCAAGCCGAGTAAGGCAGCGATGCGAAGAATCCGGGAACGGCTCACCTCCGAGGTGGCGGCCCTGCGTGGCGCGAACGCCGCGGCGGTGGTGCACAGGCTCAATCCCATCATCAGGGGCTGGGCGGCCTATTACCGGATCGGTGTGTCCAAACGGGCCTTTAGTTCGTTGGACTACCACATGTGGACAGTGACCTACAAGTGGGCCAGACGGTCCCACCCGAACAAGTCGCGACACTGGGTGGTAAACCGCTACTGGGGTCAGCTCCACAAGTCCAGGCGCGACATATGGGTTTTCGGGGATCAAGAAAAGGGCTACCGTCTGCTCAAGTTCGCCTGGACGCGCATCGTCCGACACAGAATAGTGCCAGTCGCCGCGTCGGTCGACGACCCGGCGTTGGCCGAATTCTGGGCCGCACGGCGACGCCGCAGTACACCGCCACTGAGTCCGGCCGCTCTGCGCCTGTTTCAGGCACAGAGCGGCCGCTGTGGACTATGTGGTGGCAGGCTGATGGGCGCCGGCCAGGAGCCACAAAGCCCGCTCAAGTGGGAACAATGGCTCACGGAAACCCGCACGGTGACCCGCGAACGCACTATCGTCATCAGAAATGGGCGCGGAATGTCGGAATTTCTTTCCACACCCTGCCTACTACACGCCTCCTGTCGCCGCAGGCTCCGGCCCAGCGGTGGAGGCCCAGCACCTCTGCGCGACCGCGAGCCATCGGGCTTGCTTGAGCCGAGTTGCGGGGAAATCTCGCATGGCCGGTTCTGAGAAGGTGTTTGAGATCGTCGGTTAGATGATTCTCTGTAGCGGTCGGGGACCGGGCCGGTGGGCGGGGGTGCGCCGGTCGATGCGACGGACCATGGTGCTGATCATGGCCCAGCGGATGAGGGATTCGGCGTGGTCGGGGCGGCGTTCGTAGTCGCGGGCGTGCCGGCGATGCGCGGTGATCCAGGAGAGAGTGCGTTCCACGACCCAGCGCCGTGGCAGGACGGCGAAGCCCTTCTGTCCGGCCGGCTTGCGTACGACCTGCACGGTCAGAGTCAGGATGCGGGCGGCCCAGTCGACGAACGTGCCGGCGAACCCGCCGTCGGCGAACACCAGCCGTAACCGCCGGCCGGCGAAATAGGTGTCGAGGAGAAGCCGCCGGCCGCCGACGGTGTCGTGCGTGCTCGCGGGCACGACCAGCACGGCCAGCAGCAGACCCAAAGTGTCCACGACGACAAACCGCTTACGGCCGTTGATTTTCTTGCCCGCGTCGTAGCCGCGGGAGACCGCGGGAACGGTGTCGGCGCCCTTCACCGACTGGGAGTCGATGATCCCCGCCGTCGGTTCCGGGTCACGTCCGTCCTGCCGGCGAGCCTGATCCCGCAGGGCGTCGTGGACACGTTCGGTCACACCCAGATCGTGCCAGCGGGCGAAGTAGTAGTAGACCGTCTGCCACGGCGGATAGTCCGACGGCAGCGCCCGCCACGCACAGCCGTTGCGCACGACGTACAGGATGGCGTCGACGAGATCGCGACGGTCGTGCTTCTCGCGGCGGCCGATCGACGCCGCCGGCGGCAGCAGCGGCTCGACCAACGCCCACTGGGTATCGCTCAGATCAGACGGATAGCGGTGACGGTGACGTCGCGGCATCCCCTGACCGTCACCCGCCCAACGACCCGGTCAGGCCCCTTCCCGGTGAGTGCACACCCATTGCACACCCCGAACATCACAGCCAGCTACCAGCCGGAGATCTCAAACACCTTCTGAAAGGGCGTTTGATCCCTCTCCGGGGATTGTCGACTGGTTCGTTTCCCACCGATGGTCACGCATAGCAGTTTTACGCCGAGATCCATGCGCGATCCAAGCTGCTTTGGCCGATATGACGCCCATGACAGCGCCGCGTTAGCGCCGAAAGATCCTGTCTCATCCCGCCATCTGACGGTCTACGACCTTGCCAGTGACGGAAAGAAATCCGGGTAGCCACCGCCGGTCCGCGGTAGGCCACAACCATGACCGAGCAGCGACGCTACCCCAGCGACCTGTCCGACGCCCGATGGAGACTGGTCGAGCCCGTGCTGACCGCCTGGCGCGCCGAACGACACCGCAAAGGCCTGACCATCGGACGCCCCCCGGCGCATGACCTACGCAGCATCCTGAACGCGATCCTGTATGTCGACCGGACCGGTATCCCCTGGCGCTACCTTCCCCACGACTACCCGCCCTGGGAAACCGTCTACGGCTACTTCGCCCACTGGCACAACGACGGCATCCTCGACCAGCTCGTCGCCCTGACCCGGTGCCACGTCCGCACCGACGCAGGCCACGACCCTGAACCCACCGCCTGCGTGATCGACTCCCAGAGCGTCAAGACCGCCCCCACCGTTCCGGCTGCCACCCAGGGCATCGACCCCGGAAAGAAGATCATCGGACGGAAACGCACCATCATCGTCGATACCCTCGGGCTGCTGCTCACCGTCCTGGTCACCACCGCCGGCACCTCCGACAGCCGTGCCGGCCTCCAGGTACTGACCACCGTTGCCGCCACCCATTCCAGAATCCGTAAAGCCTGGGCTGACAGCGCCTACCGCACCATGGTCATCGAGCACGCCGCCGGGCTGGGCATCGACGTCGACACCGTCCACCGCGACCCCACAACCACAGGGTTCATTCCTCTTCCACACCGTTGGATTGTGGAACGTACCTTCGGCTGGCTGATGGGCTACCGCCGCCTCGCCCGCGACTACGAAGCCCACCCCACCCGCTCCGAAGCCATGATCAACCTTGCGATGATCGACCTCATGGCCCGCCGCGCCACCGGCGAATCCACCTCAACCTGGCGAGGAACATAAACCCGAACAAGACAGAACCCACAGGATCGAACACCCTGTGAGGGGGGACCGCCCGCAGCAATGCGGGCGGTCCTACCCGACACACCGACGCTGGCGCGTCGTCGGGCCGTGGGGGTACGAAGCGCGGCGGCACGCCACCCGTGGTCCGCGACGACAGCGACGCGGACAAGCGGAAGGCCGGCGGCAACACCGGGGACCAGCCGGTCGAGTTCGGCACGTGTTCCGCCTGCAACGGCAAGGGCGAGGTCGAGACGGGCCGGCAGGAGGTCGACGAGGACGGCCGGTTTGCTGGAAATGCCGTCACGAAGTGCGCGGCGTGCAGTGGCAGTGGGCGGGTGAAGAAGTGAGCGAGGACACCGGCGCCGAAAGGATCGTGCCGATGATCTCTGTCACGGCCTGTCGGAAGTGCCGCCGGGCCCGCGGCGCGGCACTCGCTGGCGTCCGGGGTGTCCGGGCGTCGACCAAGGACGGTTCCGGACGCTGTCCTCACGGCCTGGTGGACCGGACGGTCTGGGCTCCAGGCGAAGGGCCCGGTTCCGAGCCACCGGAGAGTGCCACGACGCCCGAGGAGCGCCGCCGCGGGGCGGTCTGAGTCCCGATCTTCTCCGCTCGTCGGGGGCGCGGTCAGGGCCCGGTGTGCGCCCCACGCTGGTCGCGGCGCAGCGGGTGCTCGGGCGGGATCTCCACGACCACGATCGGAATGCCGTCCGGGTCCTCGATCCACATCTCGTCGAGCCCCCACGGTTCCCGCTGCGGGTCGCGGACGATCGGCACCCCGGCGGCGGCGAGCCGGCGGTGCTCGGCGGCAAGGTCGCGCACCTGCAACCACAGGCGCACCTGCCCCGCGCCACCGCCGGCCGGCTCCTCGGCGCGGCCGGAGACCTCCAACAGGCTCTGCCCGAGGAAGAACACCAGGCCGGGATCGTCCGGCGGCCCGAACTCCCGGTAGATCGCAAGCCCCAGGGTGTCGCGATAGAAGCGGCGACTGCGCCCCGGGTCCACCGGCCTGATGAGAATCCGACTGCTGAGAACCTCCATCCGGTCAGTCTTCCCCCGCCGGCGCCCGCGTGCCGCCGCAGCCGCAGGCCGGTCCACCGCCGCCGCGCCGCTAGGGCGCCGTCGCGGGTGCGCGTACGGCGATCGCCTGGAGTTCGACGAGCACGACGGGCAGCGCGAAACCGGTCACCAGGGTGGTCCGCGACGGGGGGTGCGTGGGCCAGGCCGCGGCGAAGGCGCTGTCCCACAGCGGGAAGTCCGCCGGGCGGGCCAGGAACGCCTCCACCCGCAGCGCGTACCGCAGGTCGCTGCCGGCCGCGCGCAGGACGTCGCCCAGTGCGCCGAGGGCGCCGTCGACCTGCTGGCGGACGTCCGGTGCGGTGGCGGGCGTCAGGCCGGGGCGTAGCAGGTCGGGGCAGATCACGCCGGAGGTGACGACGAGGTCGCCGTGGCAGGCGGCGCCCGAGATCGACGGGATTTGGCCGGGCACCCTCGTGATCACGGCCGGCTCCGCTGGAGGGCCGCGGGGGTCAGCTCGGTCACCGACCCGTGCCCGAGCAGGGTCAGCACGGTGACCATCTCCTCGTGCAGCAGGGCCAGGACGCGGGCCACCCCGGCCTCGCCGCCCGCGGCCAGGCCGGCGGCGGCCAGCCGGCCGATGACCACGGCGCGCGCACCGAGGGCGAGGGCCTTCACGACGTCCGTGCCGCAGCGCACCCCGCTGTCGAGCAGGACCTCGACGCGGCCGTCGGCGGCCGCGACGACCTCGGGAAGCTGGTCGAGCGCGGCGGGCGTGCCGTCGAGCTGGCGCCCGCCGTGGTTCGACACGAGCACGGCGGCGGCGCCGGCGTCGATGGCGGCACGGGTGTCGTGCGCGGTGAGGATGCCCTTCGCGATCCATGGCAGGTCGGTGTGGCGCATCAGCCGGGCCAGCCGGTCCCACGTCCAGACGGGTTCGTCGCGGGCGAAGAGCTGGCCGAAGACGTCCTGGGCCGCGACGTCGCCGCCCGGCGGGTAGTTACCGGTGATCATCCGAAGGTCGACGGTGAAACGGTTGCGCAGGTTGCGTTCGCGCCACCCGGCGGTCGGGCAGTCGACGGTCACGCACACGGCCGCGTAGCCGGCGCGTTCGATGCGCTCCAGCATGCGCACGAAGTTGCGTTCGGTGCCCATGGGATGCACCTGCGCCACGCGCGCCGCCGCCGGAGCGGCCTGGGCGACGCTCTCGATCGAGTGGGTGCCCGCCTCGGGAACGATGCTCAACGTCCCGCACCGGGCGTTCGCCCGGGCCACGGCGAGATGGCCGTCGGTGTCGAAGAACCCGTCGGTGCCGAACGGCGCCGTCAGCACCGGCAGGCGCATCGGCAGGCCGAGCACGGTGGTGGCGGTGGAGGGCACCGGGTGGCCGCTCATCACCCGGGGGCGGAACTGCCAGCCGGCGAACGCGTCCCGGTTGGCCCGCAGCGTCGTCTCCTGCCCGGCGCCGCCGGCGAGGAAGTCCCACACGTCGCGGGGCAGCACCGCCTGCGCCGCCGCGCGGATCTCCGTCAGCGTCGGGAACCGCCCGGCGATCGGATCGCCCCTCTCGGCCTGCACCGGCCCGGCCTCCGTCTGGCCGACTCCCGCAGGGCCGACTCCCGCAGTGGTCGTCACGATGACACCTTCTCGACCAGCGCGCTGCGGTCGCTCAGCGCGTCGCCGGCGCCGGTGATCCTGTCGATCAGTCCGCCTACCGTCATCTCGGACTTCTCCGTCCCGTCGTAGTCCGCGATCACCCGGCCCCGGCTCATCACCAGCAGCCGGTCGCCCAGGGCGAGCGCGTGATCCATGTTGTGGGTGACCATGACCGTGGTGGCGCCCAGCTCGCGCACCAGCTCGGTGGTCAACGCGAGCACCGTCGCGGTCGTCCCCGGGTCCAGCGCCGCCAGGTGCTCGTCCAGGAGCAGCACCGACGGGGCGCCCAGGGCGGCCATCACCATCGTCAGGCTCTGGCGCTGGCCCGCGGAGAGCAGCCCGACGCGGTCGGCGAGCCGGTTCTCCAAGCCGAGACCCAGGCCGGCGACGTGCTCGCGCATGACGGCTCGGCGCCGGGCGCTCACGGCGAACCGCAGTCCGCGCCTGCGCCCGCGGGCCATCGCCAGCGCCAGGTTGTCCTCGATGGACAGCTCCGGCGCGGTGCCCGCCCGGGGATCGTCGAAGACCCGGGCGATCCAGCCGGCGCGGCGGTGGTCGGGCAGCCGGGTGACGTCGCGGCCGTCGAGGTGGACCCGACCGCGGGTCGGGCGGGCCGCGCCCGAGATCGTCTGGATCAGGCTCGACTTCCCGGCGCCGTTCGTGCCGACGACGGTCACGAACTGCCCGCGTTCGAAGGTGACGCTGAGGTTGCGCAGCGCCACCACCTCGTCGACCCGGCCGGCGTTGTAGATCAGGTCGATGTCGTCCAGTCGGAGCATCAGGCGGCCTCCTGCCGGACCGGTGCGCTCGCGGAGCGGGCGTTGCGGGCGAGCGTGCGGGCGAGGCCGCCGAGCGCGCCGAGGTAGCGTTCGGCGGCGATCGCCACGAGCAGGGTCAGCGCCGTGACCCCCCGCAGATCGCCCGCCGGCAGGCCCACCCGTAGCGCCGCGACGAGGACCAGCCGGTAGGCCAGCGTGCCGACCAGCACGCAGCCGACGATGCGCACCAGCTTCGACCCGGACGGCCGGACGAACAGTTCGCCGAGCAGCACCGCGCCGACCCCGGCGACGAAGGTGCCCGCGCCCATGTTGACGTCGGCGTATCCCTGGTACTGCACGCTGAGGCTCGCCCCGAGTCCGGCCAGGCCGTTGGCGAGCACGAGCGCCAGCACGGTCAGCCGGCGGTCGTTGACGCCCTGGCTGCGGGCCATCCGCGCGTTGACGCCGGTGGCCCGCAGCGCCAGTCCCAGCTCGGTGCGCAGGAACAGGCCGAACGCGACGAGCACCACGGCGACCACACCGGCCATCACCCCGGACGTGGCGAGGTCGGCCTGCCGACCGGACAGCGAGCCGAAGCCGCTGAACAGCGTGTCCACCGTGCCGAGGCTCAGCGTGGGGGTGTCGAGCACGTGCAGGTTGACGCTGAACAGCCCGATGCTCATCACCAGGCCGGCGAGCAGCACCGGAACCCGCAGCAGCAGGTGGATCAGCGCCGTGACGGCGCCGGCAGCGGCCGCGCCGGCCGTCCCCGCCACCAGGGCGAGCCAGCTCGGCCAGCCGTGCACCAGCGTGAGCGCGCACACCGCGCCGCCGAGGACGAAGCTGCCCTCGACGGTGAGGTCGAAGTCCGCGCGCAGCCGGAAGACGGTGTAGATGCCGAGGAAAACCGGCACCAGCGGCAGGCCGGTGACCAGCATGTCCAGCAGGACCTGGGTCATCACTGCACCGTCGCCGTGGTCAGCAGGTCCGGCGGCAGGGTGATCCCGAGCTTCGTCATGGTCGCCTTCTGGACGGTGAACTCGACCCCGGACGGCTTGCCGAAGGCGACCTCGGCGGCGGGCGTGCCCGTCAGCACCTTGGCGGCGGAATCGGCGGCGAGGCGGCCGAGGGTGGGGTAGTCCGGGCCGATGCTGGCCAGGATGCCCGCGACGGTGGCGTCGCCGCCGCAGACGTAGACCGGCAGCCGCCCGCCGGCCGCGGCCGAACCGACGACGGGCAGCGCGGACAGCACGGTGGCGTCGGGGCCGATGAGCTCGGCGTCGACGCGCCCGGTGAGGCTGCGCGCGGCGCTGGGCACGTCCTGGGCGCCGGAGATGGTCGATTCCACCACGCTCACCCCGGCGTACTTCGCCACCGCGGCGCGCAACGCCTTGATCCAGACCTGCATGTTCTGGTTGGACGGGTCGTAGATCGTCCCGATGCGCTTCGGCGCCGGGCTGATCTTCATGATCGACTGAAGCAGCACGGCCGGGTCGACGTAGTCGACGCTGCCGGTGACGTTCTTACCCGGCCGCTCCAGACTCTCGGCGACCTTCGCACCGACCGGGTCGCCCATCGCCAGGGCGAAGATGGGCTTTTCCTGGGTCTGCTGCGCCAGGGCGACCACGGCGGGGGTGCCGATGACGGCGACGCCGTCGGAGTCCGACTGCGCGAAGCCCCGGGAGATGCTGGTGATGAGGCTCTGGTCACCCTGGGCGTTCTTCACGTCGAAACTGACCGGGCGAGGGGCGAGTTTCGTTTTCAGTTCCTGCTCGAAAGCGGCCACGGTCTGGTCGATGACGGTCGCGCTGGCGAGTTGGAGCACGCCCACGTGGACCGTCTTCGCGGTGGCGGCGGAGGATGCGCCGGCGGCCGCGGGGGTGCCGTCGCTGCCGGAGGAGCCGCAGGCTGCCAGGGAGATCGCGGCGGCCAGGCAGGAGGCGACGGCCGGCGCGAGAACGCGTCCGCCGCGCCGGCCGTGGACGCGGGGCCCGGGTGTCAATGCGGTAACGGCCATGTGACATCACTTTCGGAGAGCGGGGAAAGAGGACGATTCGGCGATCTTCTCGCGGACATGGGAAGATCTTCGCGTGTTCCCAAAGTCTTGGGGTGAGCCCGGACGACTGTCAAGGCGCGAAACATGAGATTAACTTCCCAGGTTATGGGTTAACATTGATGTGAGTGCGCATCGGCCAGCGGCGAGGGGGAGTGCGATGGCGGGTCCGAGACCGGGACTGCGGCGGGACACCCAGGAGACCCGCGACAGGTTGCTGGCCGCCGTCGGCGAACTGCTTGCCGAGTCCGGTCCCACCTTCGGCCTGCCCGAACTCGCCCGCCGCGGCGGCGTGGCCACCGCCACCGCCTACCGGCACTTCGAGACGATCCACGACGCGCACCGCGAGTTCCTGCTGCAGCTCACCGCCCGGCTCACCGACCGGCTGCAGTCGGTGCCGCCCACCTGGACCCCGCGGCGGCGTTTCGACGCCGCCTGCGAACGGTGGGCCGAGCAGGCCGCGGACTGGGGCCCGGCCGCGGTGCACATCCGCAGCTGGCGGGGCTTCCTCGAGCGCGTCCACCTCGGCGACGAGCCCACCGGCGCGCTCTACGCCGCGCTGGAGCCGATCGTGCGCGACCTCATCGAGCAGGGGGAGCTTCCCGAGCAGGACGTCGAGTACGCCGTGCTCGTCTGGAGCACGATGTTCGACGAGCGGGTGATCGTCGACCTGCGGGAGTCGAAGGGCTGGCCGCTGCAGCGCCTGGCGCGCGTCCTCGGTCGCAGCGTCCTGTCCGCCCTCGGCGGCACCGGCACCTGAGGTGACCGCCCCCGGCCGGGCAGCGCCCGGCGCCGTCGGGCGGGGACGTCGTCATCGCCGGGCCAGGACGGGTCGCGGGGGCCAGGGGCGTCAGGACTTTTGCTCCTGGCATTCCCGGAAGCCCTCCGGGCTGTAGCAGGGTGGGTGCCCCTGGGCCCGCATCACGTCCTGACCTCTGCCCCGTGCCAGATAGTTGAGGAAGCTGGCCGCGAGGGAGCCTGGGGGCGGCTGGTCGTAGGTATAGGCGTATTCGACCCCGAGGAAGGGGTAGGGCGCGCTGACGGAGGGTGCCAGCCCGTCCAGGGTCAGGGCGTGCAGGTTTTGGTGGGCCTGAGCGGAGTGCAGGTCGCTGTAACCGATGGCACCTGGCACGTCGTCGACCGTATCCAGTACCTGGTCGGTCTTGCTGAGTTCGCAGCGGAGTTGCCCCGTGTCCTGGGGGTTGAGCGGCGTCTTGCAGTCAATGGAGTTGGTGCTCAGTGGGAAGGCTCCGCCGAGAACGCGCTGCCGGAACACCTCCCGGGTTCCGGAGTCGCTGGAACGGCTCACGATTCGCAGCGGTATGTTGGCCTGACCGAAGCTGCGCCAGCTGTCGACGTCCCCCCGGTAGATGCTCCGTATCTGCTCGCTCGTCAGACCCGAGACGTGCACGTCGTTGTTCACGACGACGGCGAAGGCGGTCAGCCCGATCGCGAGCTTGTCCAGGTGCGTGGACAGGTTCGACTGACCATCAGAGATGGTGATGAGCGCCGGCGAGCCGTTCGTGGCCTTTGCGCCTGCCCCGACGAGGGCCCGGAGCCCCTCCTCGCTGCCGTTCGCCGCCACCACGATCGTTGAACCCGGGCAGTCCTTCTGGTATATCCGGGCCACTTCCTGCGTGACCGGTGCGAACGCCGTGGAGCCGTTGACGTCGAGGTGTCCCGTGGCGCAGCCGACCGGAGGTGGCAGCGGGGCGGGGGAGGCGCCCTCGCCTGTGACGATGATGCTCGCCAGCGCGACGACGCCGACGGTGAGCACGCTGGTGATCCAGCGAGAAGGCCGGCTGAACAGGGGTGGCTTGTCGTCGACCGTCGTGCTCCGGTTGCGCGCGACCGTGCCGTCGCGGATCCCGCCGATAACCCGGACCGCGCTGCCGACACCGCCACCGCTGAGCAGCACCAGCAGCTTGTAGTGCTGGCCGCGGTTGAGCGGAACCCGGGGGAGGTAGATCGTGTCGCCGTCGTGCGCCATGCCATTCGACGGCGTGAAGTGGTCCATGAGGTGCTCGTCCCCGGGCTCGGTGACGGCGACCCCTCGAATGGTCCGCTCGGTGAAGACGGCGATGAGCCCGTGCGGCTCACGGCCGGTGTAGTCGGTGTCGGTGATGCTCTGCGCGCCGTCGTTTTCGATGCGAAGCAGGACGAGGGTGGCGTCGGACATGTCGGGGAGGTCGTTGAACAGGCCGAGCCGGATGTTCGCCCGGCGCGGCCCGTGACGGTTATCGCTGCCGATGGGCATGTCCATCTGAACGCGATAACCGATCCGCTTTCGGCGCGGCACTCGCCGCTCGTACCAGACCCCGGCGAAGGTTGCCACGACGCCGACCAGTGCGGTGATGACGGCCACGACGTTCTCGGTGCTCAGCCAGTCCACGCGTCCGTTCACCCCGATGTGCCTAGCGTGTGAGCCGATTTAGTGGTCTTGTCACTGTATGGGGCGCTGCCGTGCGCGGATTGTCATAGCGGGCTCGGTGGCCAGATATTCGCCGCGAATTTACCCATGGGCTGCTGATATGCCCTCGGCGGTGATGGTTTTCGGGCTCGTTGTTCGAGGGCGGCCACCGGGGCGGCTGGGGTGGCGTCGCAGCGCGCGGGCGAGCCGGGGCCGCGCGTGCCGGCCGGGGGCGCGGGGGAGGATGCTCGCATGCCCCCCTCGGCTGGAAGGTGTTGTGCTCCGTGACCCCGACGACCGAAGCCGAACCGGCGCGGCGGCCGGCCGGCCCGCGGCGCCTGCGGGCATGGCTGCTCGCCGGCACCGAGCAGGCCCAGCAGCACTCCGGCCCGCACGCCCAGCCCGCCGAGGAACACCACCTGCACCCCTGGTGGCGGGTGATGTGCCTGACCGGCGTCGACTACTTCTCCACCCTCGGCTACCAGCCGGGCATCGCCGCGCTCGCCGCCGGCGCCGTCAGCCCGATCGCGACGGCGGTGCTGGTGCTGGTGACCCTCGTCGGCGCGCTGCCCGTCTACCGGCAGGTCGCCCGGGACAGCCCGCACGGCGAGGGGTCCATCGCCATGCTGGAAAAGGAACTGTCCTGGTGGAAGGGCAAGGTCCTCGTCCTGGTGCTGCTCGGCTTCGCCTGCACCGACTTCCTCATCACGATCACCCTGTCCGGCGCCGACGCCACCGCCCACATCCTGGAGAATCCCTACGCGCCGCATGCGCTGGAAGGCCACCAGGTCGCCGTCACCCTCGTGCTGCTCGCCCTGCTCGGCGGCGTGTTCCTGCGCGGGTTCACTGAGGCCGTCGGCATCGCCGTCGTCCTCGTCGTGATCTACCTGAGCCTCAACGCGGTCGTCGTCGTCGACGCGCTGATCAAGATCGCGAGCCATCCGCACCTGTTCAGCGACTGGCACGCGCTGCTGGTCAACGAACATCCCGACCCGCTCGCCCTGATCGGCTTCGCACTCATCGTCTTCCCGAAGCTGGCGCTGGGGCTGTCCGGCTTCGAGACCGGCGTCGCGGTGATGCCGCTGGTCCGCGGCGATCCCGGCGACAGCGAGGCCAACCCGGTCGGCCGCATCCGCGGCGCCCGCAAGCTGCTGACCACCGCGGCGGCGATCATGGCGGTGTTCCTGATCACCAGCAGCCTGAGCACGACGCTGCTCATCCCGGAGAAGGAGTTCGAACCCGGCGGGCCGGCCAACGGGCGTGCCCTGGCCTACCTGGCCCACGAACAGCTCGGCGCCGTCTTCGGCACCGTCTACGACGTCAGCACGATCCTGATCCTGTGGTTCGCCGGCGCCTCGGCCATGGCCGGCCTGCTCAACCTCGTCCCGCGCTACCTGCCCCGTTACGGGATGGCGCCGACGTGGGCTCGCGCCGTGCGACCGCTGGTCATCGTGTTCACGCTCATCGGGTTCCTCGTCACGATCGTCTTCCGGGCCAGCGTCGACAAGCAGGGCGGCGCCTACGCCACCGGCGTGCTCGTCCTGATCACCTCGGCCGCGCTCGCGGTGACGCTGTCCACCCTGCGCCGCGGCCGGCGCCGGCTGGCGGTCGCCTTCGGCGCCATCGCGGTCGTGTTCGTCTACACGACCATCGCGAACATCATCGAACGGCCCGACGGGCTCATCATCGGCTCGATCTTCATCATCGCGATCATCGTCGTGTCGTTCTCCTCCCGGGTGGCGCGCTCGTTCGAGCTGCGCGTCACCGGGGTGCGCCTGGACCCGCTCGCCGAGCGGTGGGTGCGCGAGTCCGCCGAGGCCGGCTCGCTGCACCTGGTCGCCAACGAGCTCGACGCCGGCGACGCCGCCGAGTACGTCGACAAGGTCCGCAAGGCCCGCCAGGAGCTGTTCGTGCCCGACGACGTCCCGCTGCTGTTCCTCGAGGTCAGCATCCCGGACTCCTCCGAGTTCGAAGGCGAGCTCGACGTCTGCGGCGAGGACCGCCACGGCTACCGGATCCTGCGCCTGACCAGCACGTCCGTGCCCAACGCGATCGCCGCGCTGCTGCTGCACCTGCGCGACACCACGGGCATGCGACCGAACGTGTACTTCGAGTGGAGCGAGGGCAACCCGATCGTGAACTTCCTGCGGTTCCTGTTCTTCGGCGCCGGCGAGGTCGCCACCGTCACCCGCGAGGTACTACGCGAGGCCGAACCCGACCCCGACCGCCGCCCCTTCGTCCACGTCGCCTGAGCCCGGGACCCCCGGATGCCGGGCCCGGACGAACCGACAGGGCTGCGCGCGGGCGAGCCGTCCGGGCTACGCGCGCTGCGACGACGACGCATCCATGACGCGCTGTCCGCCGCGGCGATCACGCTGTTCCTCGAACGGGGCTTCGACGACGTCTCCGTCGCCGAGATCGCGGCGGCGGCCGAGGTGTCCAAGCCGACGCTGTTCGCCTACTTCCCCACCAAGGAAGACCTCGTCCTGCACCGCATCCTCGACCACCGCGGCGAGGCGGCCCGCGTGGTGCGCGCGCGGGCTCCCGGCGTGGCCCCGCTGACCGCCGTGGCGGCGCACCTGCTCGCCGGCCTCGACCGGCACGAGCCCGTCACCGGCCTCAACGACCACCCCGAGGTGCTCGCCTTCCACGCCCTGGTGTTTGAGACCCCGAGCCTGCTCGGCCGGGTTGCCCAGTACGCCGGGCAGGACGAGCACGACCTCGGCGACGCGCTCACCGAGGCCGCGCCGCAGGCCGGTGACCTCGCCGCCCGGCTCGCCGCCGCCCAGATCATCGCCGTGCAGCGCGTCCTGGCCCGGGAGAACTGGGCGCGGCTGCGCGCGGGCCAGGACGTCACCACGCGCCATCCGACGGCGGTCGCGGCGACCCGGCGGGCCTTCGACGCCCTGCGCCGCGCCCTGCCCGACTACGCCTGATCCACCCGTCGACCCCACCAAGGTCGTCGACCCCACCGACCCCACTGACCCCACCGACCCCACTGACGCCACCGACGCCACCGAGGTCGGCGAAGTCACCCAGCTCGCCGCGTAGGCGGGCGGTTGTCACGATCAGCAGGGGTCGCCCGGTCATCCCCAACGCGGCCATCCGTTCGGCCATCGGATGACCCCCCAGTTCCACCCGCGCCCGGCCTCGCCCCACGCGGACCCCGCGCAGTCGCACCGGCATCGCCCCGCGCAGCAGGACCCCCGCTCGCGGGCCGTCCGGCACCACGCACCACAGCGGGATACTCACGGGCACCGGGAACGGCACCCGCACGCCACCCGCCTCCAGCCCGGCCCGCAGCACGAACCGCCCGCCCGCACCGCCGCCGCCGTGGTAGCCGCCATGATCGTGCTCGCCGCTGCTCCCGTCGCCGCTGCTCCCGTCGCCGTTGCCCCCTTCGCCGCCGTCCCCTCCGGCGCTGCCCCCTTCGTCGCGGCCCACTCGGTCGCCGTCCGATGCGTCGCCGTCCGATCCGCGGCTCGGGGCCGGCGCGGGGATGTGCCGCGGGACGGCCGGCTCGGTGACGGTGGCGATCGTGACCGACATCGTGTGGTCGGTGAGGTGCACCTCGGCGGACATCAGCCATTTCGGCAGCGACCAGATCGCCCGGCCGGCGTCGCGGGTGAACGCAGCGGTCACCGGCAGGTCGACCAGGTGCAGGCCACGCCGCCCATCCGGGCCCCGCACGGCGACCCCGACCCCCACCTCGTCGTAGCTGCCCAGCACCCACGGCCCGTAGCGGACGACGCCCAGCACCGCGACGGCCCGCCCCGCGACGGTCCACGGGATGAGGCCGGTACCCGCCAGCACCCCACGAACCGCGGCCGGATCGGCCCGGAAGACCGCGACGGCGGCCCGCGCATCCGTGATCGTCACGGGCAGGCTGATCAGCCGGTCCTGGACGCGCCACGTCCCACCCCGCGCTCTGCGCGACATGCCTCCGCCTCCCTCGCCTCGCGTGCCCGCCTGTCTCCTCTGTCTGCTCGCCTCGGGTGCCCGCGTCCCCCGGCACATGTCGCCGCCGTAGCCGCACAGCCCGATCCTCCACCGCCACCCAGTACCCCCGGACGCCTACCGCGCCGCACCGCGCCGTGCCCGCCGCGCCGGCTGCGCCGCACTGCCGTGCGGCCCCGCCGCGCCAGGTGATCCGGAACCCGTCGAGCCGTGGACGTGCATACACGCCGTGGCCATGGACGTCGGGGTCGTCGAGATTGCCGGGTCGTCGGGTCGGGTCGGGTCGGGTCGTCGGGAGTGTCGCGGACGTCGGGTCCGTGCCCGGGGGCGTGGCGCGGTTCCGCGGAACACCGTGATCACCTGGCTCGGGTTTGGCCTGAGGCATTTTCGTACCCCAATGATCACGCGCCGTGTGTAGATCGGCTGGCAGTCGCCCCGGCCGGATGGTGATCAGCGGATGCAGGAGGTTGGGTAACGTGCGCGCGGTCCCCGGCGTCATCAACCTCCTGCAGTTGCCGACGCAACCGAAATGGGCGCCGGCGGGCGCGTCGCTGCCGTGCACCAGTCCCTGATCGTGAACAGCCGCGAGCCTTGGTGTCGCCTCCGGCCGGGGGTCGGTTGTGATCGGCGAGGTGCGCTTCCTGGGTCCGGATCATCGAGGCGTGGAGACAGGCTCACGGGATGATCGTCGAGGGAGGTCGCGTCGGGCGGCGTGGCGCGGGAGAGGTCGCCGCCCTTACGGCCGGCGTTCGTGGCGCCGCCGAGGGTGTCGAGAGTCGCGTAGTCTTTACCGGGTTAAGAAAGGGGTCGTGGTGGGGACTGCGCGTCGGGACGTCGGACGGAACGCCGAGCCAGAGCCCGATGTCGAGGCGAGGAGGTGGGTCGAGGCAGGGACGGCGATGGCGGGCGATGCGGAACCGGCAGGGGAGGCCGCGGCGGCGGACGGAACGGTGGCCGCCGTACATGCGGCGGCCACGGGGCGTGCCGATACCGGGGGGCGTGCCGAGGTCGAGGGGCGGGCCGAGCTGGAGGCTGAGCGGGACTACCTGCGGCGGGGTCGCGCGGCGCTGGCGGGGATGCGGGCCGAGGCCGAGGGCACGCAGGTCGCCGGCGGCGACCCGGTCGACGACAAGGTGACGATCGAGTTCCTGCGGATCGCCAGGAAGCGTCGGATCGCCGGTCTCGCCGACGGCGAGGGGACAGCCCCGCTGTTCTTCGCGCGCCTCGACTACGCCCGTGAGGCCCGTGAAGCCCGCGGCGCCTCCGAAGCCCCCGGCGTCCCGGAAGCCCGCGGCGTCCCCGAAGCCCCCGGCGCCTCCGACCCGCAGGGAGCTTCCGGGGCACTCCACGCCGCCGAGCCCGCGGGGCGGCGGTTCTACCTGGGGCGCCGGCACGTGCGCGAGTCGGCCGGCGACGACCCGCTGGTCGTCGACTGGCGCACCGACGTCGCCCGGCCGTTCTACCGGGCTCACCGGGGCGACCCGATGGGCGTGCTGCGGCGGCGACGTTTCGGCTACGACGGTCCCGAGCTGACCGCCTTCGAGGACGAGCCACTCGGCGGCCCCGGATCGGCCCCCGGTGATGCGACCACCGGTGCATCGGTGCCGCCGGGCGGCGCGCCGGCCGCCGGGGGGCTGGCGGCCGGGGGGCTGCTCGAACGGGAGATCGAGCGGCCGCGGTCCGGTCCGATGCGCGACATCGTCGCCACGATCCAGCCCGAGCAGGACGAGATCGTCCGCGCCGACCTGGCGGTGAGCGTGTGCGTCCAGGGGGCGCCGGGGACCGGTAAGACCGCCGTCGGTCTGCACCGCGCCGCCTACCTGCTGTTCACCCACCGCGAGCGGCTAGCCCGGGCGGGGGTGCTCGTCGTCGGGCCGAACCGGGCCTTCCTCGGCTACATCGCCGCCGTTCTGCCGACCCTCGGCGAGTTCACCGTCCGGCACAGCACGCTCGACGAGCTCGTCGACACCGTCGCCGTGCGTGGGGTGGACGGCGTCGAGGCGGCGACGCTCAAGGGCGACGCCCGCCTGGCCACCGTGGTGCGCCGGGCGTTGCACGACGGGCTGCGCCCGCCGGACGGGCCGGTGCGGGTGGCCACCTCGGTCGGGCGGTGGACGGTGGGGGAGGAGGAGTTCGCCGGCCTGTTCGCCGACGCCGCCGCCGCGCTGCGCGCCGGCACGATTCGCTATGCTGCGGCCCGCGACCGGCTCGCCACCCGGCTCGCCGCCGCCGTGCGCCGGCGCGCCGAGGCCGGCGGGCACTTCCTCACCGACGGCGCGCTGCGCACCCTCGCCCGCGGCCGTGCGGTCGGCGACGCCGTCGAGGCGGTCTGGCCGAAGGCGGACGCGCCCGCCCTGGTGCGCCGCCTGCTCACCGACGCCGCACTGCTTACCCGCGCCGCCGACGGCGTGCTCGACCCGGCCGAGCAGCGGATCCTGCTCGCCGCCGCACCGCCGGGCGGGGTGCGCACCCCGCGCTGGTCGCCCGCGGACGCGTTCTGCATCGACGAGGCCCGCGACCTCATCGACGGCACCCCCGGCGTCGGCCACCTGATCGTCGACGAGGCCCAGGACCTCTCTCCGATGCAGTGCCGCGCGCTCGCCCGGCGCTGCGTCGACGGCTCGCTCACCGTCCTCGGCGACCTCGCCCAGGGCACCACCCCGTGGGCGGCCACGTCGTGGCACGCGCAGCTCACCCACCTCGGCCGGCCCGGCGCGCACCTGGAGGTGCTCACCCGCGGCTACCGCGTCCCCGCCCAGATCATCGCCTTCGCCGGCCGCCTGCTCGCCCACATCTCCGCCGAGCTCACCGCGCCCACCTCCGCGCGCACCGCACCCGGCGCGCTCGCCATCCTGGCCGCCGACACCGCCGACACCGCCGACACCGACACCGACGCCGACCACGTGGCCGCCATCGTCACCGATCAGGTCGCCGCCGCGCTCGGCCGCGCCGGCTCGCTGGCGGTCGTCGCCGCGGACGCCGACGTCGCCGCCCTCGCCGCGGCGCTGGCCGGCGCCGGCCTGGGCGTCGACGTGCTCGGCGCCGACGACACGCCGTCGCGGGCCTGCCTGGTACCCGCGTCGCTGGCCAAGGGCCTGGAGTTCGACCATGTCATCGTCGCGGAGCCGGCGTCGATCGTCGCGGGGGAGATCCACCCCCGTCTCGGCCTGCGCCGCCTGTACGTGGTGCTCACCCGCGCGGTCAGCGAGCTGACCGTCGTGCACGCCCGGCCGCTGCCCCGCGAGCTGCGCGACCCCGTCCAGGCCACTGCCGTCGCGCCGGCCGGAGCGAACGTGCCGGTCGTCACCGCCGGATGACCGGCCCGATCTGGCCAGACCCCGTGTGACCATCGGGCGCGTGGGAGAAAATGAGCGGGTGGCAGTGGAGCGCAACGTTCTCGGTGGCGAGCTCGAACCGTGCGGCACCGATCCGGTGACCGGCTTCTACCGCGACGGGTGCTGCAGCACCGGTCCGGAGGATCTTGGCAGCCACACCGTGTGCGCGGTGGTGACCGCCGACTTCCTGCGTCATCAACGTCAGGTCGGCAACGACCTGTCGACGCCCCGGCCGGAGTACTCCTTCCCCGGCCTGCGCCCCGGTGACCGCTGGTGCGTCGTCGCCGTCCGCTGGTTGCAGGCCTACGACGCCGGGGTCGCCGCCCCGGTCGTGCTCGCCTCGACCCACGAGCGGGCCCTGGAGGTCATCCCGCTGGAGGCGCTGCGCGCCCACGCCGTCGACGTCCCCGCGGACCCGCGCTCGCTGAGCTGATCCCGCGACCGCCGGGCCGATCCCGCGACCGGGCCGATCCCGCGACCGGGCCGATCCCGCGACCGCCGGGCTGATCTCGTCCGGGCCGGGGCGGTCAGTCGATCACCTCGGGTTCGAGGCCGACGGTGAGCCAGTCGCGGTAGACCAGCCCGGTGAGCTCCTCCAGCCGGGCGATGTCGTCGACGAAGTACGGCAGCACCGCGCGCCGCTGCTCGGGGGTCAGCTTCGGCCGGCCGCGCTTCTGCCGCTGCAGAGCCGCCAGCAGCGGGCCGCGCACCGCGTGGCGCACCGGCACGGGGAAGTGGTGGCCGATGCGCCCCCCGGTGCGCAGCGCCGCCCGCAGCGCCGCGTTCACCGGGGTGTCGGCGACGAACGGGGTGACGTTCTCCGACGGCACCAGGCCGACCAGTCCGGTGGAGACGCCGAGGAACTCGCAGACCCGGTCCAGCGTCGCCACGGGGGAGTCGCGCAGGTCCCGGTAGCGCAGCAGCAGCACCTGGTCACGGGAGAACAGGCCGAACAGGTGGGCGAGCTGCTCGCCGTAGCGACCGAGGGAGACGTAGTGCCAGAACTGCGCCCAGCCGGCGTCGCGGCGCTGCTCCTCCAGCGCGCAGGCACGGACGAAGTCACGTTCGCTCTCCAGCCCCGCCGCCCACAGATGCGTCCAGTTCGAGTGGGCGCGGTCGACCGGGTTACGCAGCAGGACGATGATCCGCACCTTCGGCAGCAGCCGGCGGATCCGGTTCTGCGCGTCGAGGTCGTAGAGGTAGAACGGGGTCGCCTCGCCGGCGAGCGTCCCGGCGGGCGCCGGGTCGAACAGCGCCTCGTAGTCCCGGCGGCGCCACACGTGCTCCTGGTAGGTCTGGGCGTCGCCGGGGCCCCCGCGGGCCGGCGGCGGACCCTCGGACAGGAAGAACTTCGGCTCCTTCACCTGGGGCAGGAACAACTCCGGATGCCGCGACAGCGCGGCGTGTAGCGCCGTCGTGCCGGCCTTGGGCACGCCGAGCACGAGGAAGTCGGGAAGGGCCATCGCCGGTCGCTCCTCCAGGGACGGGGATCGGGGTCGGCCGATCCGGGCACGGGGCGGCGCCGGTCGGTGGCCATGCGCGGGCATAGCCGGGTAACTCGACCGGTGAAATCAGGATGGTAGCCGCGCACCGCCCCCGCCGGGGTCCGCTTGCCGCACGGCCCCCGGCAGGCGAAACGGTAGGGTTGCGGCGTGGCAATCAGCCAGCAGCACACGGCGTCCCAGACCGTTCCCCTACCCGGCCGGCAGCCCGCGACCACCGTCGCCGCCTCCCCCGGGTCGGGCCCGGGCTTCTGGGCCGGCGCGCCCAGCGCGGTGCTCGCCGACGGCGTGTTCTACCTGGCCTACCGCCTGCGCCGCCCGGTCGGCTCCGGCCGCGGCTACGGCCTGGTGATCGCCCGCTCCACCGACGGGGAGACCTTCACCGAGATCGCCGAGGTCCCGCGCGACCCGTTCGGCGCGGAGAGCCTGGAGCGGCCCGCCCTGGTGGCGACCCCGCAGGGTTCGTGGCGGCTCTACGTGAGCTGCGCGACCCCGGACAGCCCGCACTGGTGGGTGGACCTGCTCGAGGCCGACTCCCCGGCCGACTTCGACCCGCGGCGCCGGCGCACCGTGCTGCCCGGCGACCCGGCCACCCTCGCCGTGAAGGACCCGGTCGTGGCCCTGCTCGACGGCCAGTGGCAGCTCTGGGCGTCCTGCCATCCCCTCGACGACGCGGCGGCCACCGACCGGATGGACAGCCGGCACGCCACCAGCCCCGACGGCGTGCACTGGAGCTGGACCGGGACGGCGCTCGCCCCCCGTCCGGGCCACTGGGACGCCCGCGGCGTGCGGATCAGCGCCGTGCTCACCGGCGGCACCCAGCCGGTGGCCTACTACGACGGGCGGGCGAGCGCCGCGCAGAACTGGGCCGAGCGCACCGGCCTCGCCGTCGGCATCACTCCCGACCGCTTCCACGCCGTCGGCACCGAGCCGGTCGCGTTCTCCCCGGACGGCGACGGCGCGCTGCGCTACGTCAGCGTCGTGCCCCTGCCCGACGGCTCTCACCGGCTGTACTACGAGGCCGCCCGCCCCGACGGCAGCCACGAGCTGCGCACCGAGCTGCACCCGGCACCCTGAGTCCCGAGACCCTGTGAGCCCAGAGACCCTGTGAGTCCCCAGACGCCGCTCGGCTCGTACCGTGCGTGCCGGTCGTCCCGGGGGCGGACGCTGTAGCCGCCACCCCCGGGACGCGGGTCAGGGTCGGGTCAGGAGGTGATCTCTTTGCCGCAGAGCTGCTCCTTGACGACGTCGAACGCGGTGCCGGCGTCGTTGACCTGCACGAAGGCGTAGCAGGTGGTCTGGCGGCCCTGGCCGTGGGCGATGTCGATGGGCTGGATGAGGCCCTCGGCGTCGTAGTTCGTCACCGCGCGCAGCCCGTCGATGAAGCCCTGCCGGGTCGGGCAGTCGCCGGCCTCCTCCAGCCCGCGGATGAACATGTCCGTCTGGATGTAGGACATCAGCGGGATGTCCTGCTGTGGCTGGTCGATCTGCGGCGCGTACTGGTTCATGGCGTCGACGTAGGCGGCGGTCGCCGGTCCGCCGGACTCGAACGGGCGGTAGAACAGCGGCACCGTCACCCCCGCCATCGCGGCGCCGTACTGCTTGAGCAGCCCGGCGTCGTACCCGTTGAGGGCCATGACGACCTTGGGTGCGTGCCCGCTGGCGCGCAGCTGCGCGAGAACCTGGACGAGGGCGTCGGTGTCGGTGATGGCCAGCAGGGTGTCGGCGCCGCTGTCGACGACGCGCTGGGCGATCGTCGTCGGGTTGTCGGCACCCGGGGTGTAGCTGACGGTCCCGCCGTCGCTGACGCCGGCCGCCGTCATGCTCTGCACGAGCTTGGTGCCCACGTCGGAGACGCCGCCGGACAGCGCCGTCTGCAGCAGCACCGACCGGCTGCCCCCGCGGGACTTCACGAACGTGCCGTAGGTGTCCACGGCGGCGCCGGTGGTGTAGGAGAACGAGAACATGTTGCGGTACTTCGACCAGACGCCCTCGGCGGCCAGCCCCGTGACGGGGACGCCCTGGTCGTTGAGGTACTGGGCGCTGCCGCTGGCCGCGATCGTGGACTCGATGAGGCCGAAGACCTGCTGGTGCTCGACGAGGTCACGCGCCGCGATTGCGTTCGTCGCCGGCGTGCCCCGGTCGTCCCGCCAGTCGTAGACGATCTTCCGGCCGTTGACGCCGCCCTTGGCGTTGATCGCGCCGAGCCGGGCGTCGATGCCGGCGCGGGCCGCCTGCAATGGCCCCGACACCGCGCCGGTGTCCGGGTACACGACGCCGATGCGGATCGCGTCCTTGGTCACCCCGGGTGCGTCGCAGTCGCCGGCGGCGCCCGCCGCGCCGCTGGCGCAACCCGTGGCGGTGGCCGCAGTCAGGGTGAGCGCGGCGGTCGCGAGACGTAACTGGACGTGGCGGCGCATAAGCAGCGAACCCCTCGGTGGCTGACGGTGGACGATCGGCGAGGACGGGCGACGATCAGCGAACGGTGCACGCGGACTCCGATCTCGTCGGCAGCAGAGTGCGCCTGGCCGGAACCACGACTGCGATGTTCACCGCCTGTGACAACAGGCACGTGCCCGAGGAGCGGACATTACCGTAAAATGTCCACACCCGAGCACAATACCGAGCACACCTTTGTGGGGTTATGCCTGGTAGGCCTAGGTGTCCGCCAGCAACTGCGCGTAATGTCCAGCGGGCGCAGCGTCCCCGCCTGCGGGCGCGATCGGCTCCACCGTGGTGACTCAAGGCAGCCGTGCAAGCCGCCCCGCCGCCGCTCGGCTCGCCGCCGACTCGGCTCGCCGTCGGCGTGGGTGCGTCGCCGCACTCTCGCCGCCGCCGGCGGCCCGGCCGCCGTCCGCCGGCCTGCGTCGGCGCCGGCTCGGCTCCGTCGTCCGCACGTGCGCGGCGGCCGCGCGGAGTGAGGAAGTGTCCGCCCGCGGCCGCCGCGCGCCGTCAGTTCCCTCGCCGGGCGAGGGTCACTCGCCGCGCCAGACCGGCGCCCGCTTCTCGGCGAACGCCAACGCGCCCTCCTTGGCGTCCGCGGAGGCGAACACCGGATTCATGATCTCCGCCTGGCGGTCGAACGCCTCGTCGGCCGGCCAGGAGGACGCCGACGCGAGGATCTCCTTGGTCGCGGCGACGGCCAGCGGGCCGTTCGCCGCGATCCGGGCGGCGAGCGCCCGGGCGCCGGCCAGCGCCTCGCCGACCGGGGTCAGCACGTTGACCAGGCCGTAGCGGTGGGCGTCGACGGCGGAGAGCTGGTCGCCGGTCAGCGCCAGTTCCATGGCGACCTGGTAGGGGATGCGCTTGGGCAGGCGCAGCAGGCCGCCGGCGCCGGCGACGAGGCTCCGCTTGACCTCCGGGATGCCGAAGGCGGCGTTCTCGGCGGCGACGACCAGGTCGCAGGCCAGCACGACCTCGCACCCACCGGCCAGGGCGAAGCCCTCGACCGCGGCGATGATCGGCTTACGCGGCGGTGTCAGCGTGATGCCGGCCAGGCCTCGGCCCTCGATGGCGACGTTCTCGCCCCGCAGGAACGCCTTGAGGTCCATCCCCGAGCAGAACGTGCCGCCGGCGCCCGTGATGATCGCCACGGTCAGGTCCTTGCGGGACTCGAACTCGTCGAGGGCGGCGGCGACTCCCTCGGACACGGCGCGGTTCACGGCGTTGCGCGCCTGCGGGCGGTTGATCGTGATGACGGTGACCCCGTCGGCGTGTTCGACCAGAACTTCGTCGGACATTCGTGCTCCCTTGTTGACGGACAGTAAGCCACGTGCGCCCGCGCCGCCGCATACGGGTGATCTCGCCGCGGACGTGGCTGTATTCGCGCAATACCCGGTGGCCGAACGCTACCGCTGTCGCGCCGCAGAGGAGAGTTCTCGCCCACGCCACCGCCCTCGTCCCCGTCCGGGGACGGTCGTCGTCGTGGCGGCAGCCGTGTCTGGTCTCACTGCGGGGAACTGTGCGTGTCCCGGTAGTCCCGCACCGTGGTCGACGGCGGCCGCGGGTGCCGCCGGGCATGGCGGGCCACCCGGAGTGGCGGAGGAGCCCGTCGCCATGACCGCCCATGCGTTCTGGCGGCTCTACCTGGAACTGGCCAACAGCCCTCTGCTGCGCAACGTCGACCCGAACACCGTCGTCGACATCCTCGACTGACCGCCCATCGCAGCCCCCGGGCTGCCCCCAGGGCATTCCTGCGAATGCGTACCGAGCGGAGCGAATTTAGTCGCTGTCGATGACAACGGCCGCCGTGTCAATCACGCTATGGCTCACGCCGGCCCCTGTCTGGAATGCTCGCTCGAGGACGATCAGTTGCTTTTGGCGAAGCTCGATGAACCCGATGTAGTCGCGTTCGTCGAGCGCCCTCACAGCCTCTCGGGTCACGCCGTGCGATTTCAGGATCTGCCAGTCGCCCTGCCCAGCCACCTCCAGCAGCCAGGGACGCAGGGAACCGGTGCGGGTCGCATTCGGCCGGATCATTCGGTTCGCGGGGTTGCCGGCAACCTGTTTGGGTGGATCGGGGATGATGTAGCCGATGGCTCCTGGGCCGAGCCGGGCGATCTCGCGCCACGGCTCGGTCATTTCCACCCCGTCTGCTGCTCGGGGCCGAAGGGAGAGCATGACCAGCAGCAGCGACTTCGCGCGTGCGCTGCGCAGATCGAACGAGGCAGGATACGGCTGGGCGCGGGCATGCATATCAAAGTTCACAAGCCTGGTCGGCGCGGGATTGGCAGCGAGGCTTCTACGGAATTCGACAACGAGCGAGTTGACGCGGGACGTGCTGGCAGACCCGAACCAGCCCGAGAACGACGACACCCAAAACCACCGGTGCAGAAACTCCTCCTGGTCGGCGGTGGGCTCCGGCTGGGCATGGAAGAAGGCGCTGAGCAGGACCACCTGCATGGAGTAGGGCAGCAGTCTGCTCGTTGACACTCCCACCTTGTCCAGGAAATCGACTGTCCGGTCGAGGCTCGCTGCGGTCGACACGATGCTGCCTTGCAGGCCCCGTTGCAGCTCACGGCGCCGCCCATCCCGAAAGCGGGTCCAGTCGGTGCGATAGATATCTTCCCCGAGGTTGGCGAGAAGGGCACGAAGGATGGTCGTCCGATCGATGCCCTCGAAGCCGCGCTCGGTAAAGAAACGATCACTAGGTCCCCCGGTTGTCGATGCGTGCCAGCCTGGCGCGGACAATGGCCTCGGCCTCCGCGACGTCCTCCTCGAAGACACCGTCCGGCCAGTTCGGGGCCATGCCCATCGCATCGACCGTGACCTCGTCCACGCGGAAATCCGAGCCAACGTAGTGCAGAGCAAGGTCGTCCGAGGATAGGCCCCCGTCCGCGATGCGGCGGCGGAGCCTCAGAATGAGGTTCTCGGAGTGGGTCTCGACGATCAGTTGTGTGTTCCGGGCGCAGGTAAGCAGCAGTTCCGCGACGGCTCCATGCGCAGAGGGGTGCAGATGCGCCTCTGGCTCCTCGACTATGACGAGGCGCGGCCGGACAAGGCCCTCCCGGATGGCGATGAGCAGGGTCGCCACCGGCAGGAGGGACTGAGTGCCGCGCCCCGCATGGGTAAGGTTGACGCCGACTCCACCATGGGCAGGATTGGACAGGAGCCGGAAGGCGAACGTTCCGTGGTCGACCACCGGCTCCGGGTCGCCGAGAGCCTCGCGGAACCAGCGGCCGACCTGTTCCCGAAGATCATCGTGCCGGGCCAGCAGGAAAGGGGCTTCGGCGGCGGTCCACGCCGTTGCGTCCCTGGTCGGATAGATCTCCTCGATGGCGGGACGAGTGCTCGGGATGTGAACGAGGCTCGGCAAGATCTGTGCCAGGTATGCCGTCCGCTCCGCCAGCTTGTTCCGCGCATCCTTCGGCAGGTGACGGCGAATCTGGTCCGCCATCGATGCCGTGGCTGCGGCCTGCCCGAGATCGAACGGCGTGACGTCGCCGTCGAGGTCGAGCTCGGCGAGCACAGCTCGGGAACGTTTCCCACTTGTTGACAGATACTGCATCGAAGCACCGAAGCGTTGGGATTCGCCCCAGCCGAGGCTGATACGAATCCGCGGGTGCGGCTGGTCGCCGGTGGCGAGCTGCCTGAAGGACGTCCCGAACCGGACGCCGTGCGCGCCGAGCGCATAGTAGTCGTCCGTTGCGGTCAGTGAGGCGAGGGCGAACGGCGGAAGCCGAACGAGGGTTGTCTTGCCGCTGTTGTTGCGCCCGAAGACAACGGTCAGCCGGCGCAGTCCCAAGGACGTGGGCGCCGCGAAGCCCCGGTAGCCCTCACACTCGACGGTGGCCAGGTCGGATGATCTCTGCGCCTCGGAACCGATTGTCACATCTGCCTCCTTCGCGCCATCCGCGGACGGGGATCCGCTCGGACCGGTCGGCTGTCGGTGCCGACGTTCCGCTGATCGCCAGTTCCCAGCGATCCCGTAAAGATCATAGGAGGCCGGTGCGGGCCCGCAGCCCGGGGAGCAGCCGGCCAACTTCTGGACAACGCCCGCGCTCGTCGCCCGGCCGTTGCCGCGTGATGCCTGAGGTTAGGCCGCTGGCCGGCTCTGTCATCGGCTGGCTCTGTCATCGGTCGGGTGGGGCGTCGGTCACGGCGGGGCCGCCGGGTCGCAGGCGGGTTCTAGGGTGGCGGCGAGACCCCTGGGTAGGCATGTATGCAGGTCGGGGGTCGATCGGGCAGCGGAGGGGGGTGGCGCCGGTGCGCGAGATCGCCGACGCGCTGCGGCGCTGGCGGGCCGAGGGCGGCGCGTTCGCGGTGGCGACCGTCGTGGGGGTGCGGGGCAGCGCGCCCCGCCAGCCCGGCGCCGCCATGGCCGTCTCCGCCGGTGGGGAGGTCGTGGGCAGCGTGTCCGGCGGCTGCGTCGAGGGCGCGGTCTACGAGGCCGCGGCCGAGGCGATCCGCACCGGCGTGCCCGCCCTGGAGAGTTACGGCATCTCCGACGACGACGCCTTCGCCGTCGGCCTGACCTGCGGCGGGATCATCGACCTGGTCATCGTCCCGTACCCGGCCCGTGGGCGATTCGCTGACACCGCCGCCACAGACGCCGACCCCACCGACGTGAGCGCAGACGCCGCAGACGCCGCAGACGCCGCAGATGTCGCAGATGTCGACGCCGTCGCCGATGTGGACGTGGATCCGCGCGCCCACGTGGAGGCCGACCAGCAGCGGCGTGCGGGGGTCGCGCTCGACGCGGTCCTCGCCGCGCTGGCCGCCGACGACACGGTGGCGCTGCTGACCGTCGTCGGGGGAGACGGGCTGGGTGGGCAGATGGCGGTGTGGCCCGATCGCACCACGGGTTCGTCCGGGGTCGCCGGTCTCGACGTCGCCGCGGTGGACGACGCCCGCGGGCTGTTGGCGGCCGGTCGCAGTGGGCTGCGCCGCTACGGGCCGCAGGGGCAGCGGCGGCCGGACGCGATCGGCGTGTTCGTCCAGTCGTTCGCCCCATCGCCGCGGATGCTGGTCTTCGGCGCGATCGACTACGCCGCCGCGGTGGTGCGGTTGGGCCGTTTCCTCGGATACCGGGTGACGGTGTGTGACGCCCGGCCGGTGTTCGCCACCGCGCGACGCTTCCCCGATGCCGACGAGGTGGTCTGCGAACGGCCGGTGGCCTTCCTCGACCGCGCGGCGGTCGACGCTCGCACGGTGATCTGCGTGCTCACCCACGATCCCAAGTTCGACATCCCGGTGCTGTGCGCCGCGCTGCGCTCCCCGGCGCACTACGTCGGCGCGATGGGGTCGCGGCGCACCCACGCCGACCGGCTGCGCCGGCTGCGCGCCAGCGGCGTCGCCGAGGACGACCTCGCGCGGCTGCACTCCCCGATCGGCCTGGACCTGGGCTCGCGCACGCCCGAGGAGACGGCCGTCTCGATCGCCGCGGAGATCATCCAGAGTCGCTGGGGTGGCAGCGGCCGCCCGTTGCGGACCACCAGCGGTCGCATCCACGCCGACCCCGGCGCCCAGGCCGACCCCGCCGACCAGGCCGACCAGGCCGGGCCGTCCAGGATCTCCGACGGCGCTGGGGCGTACAGACCCTCCGACCAGGCCGGGTCGTCCGGGCCGTCCGACAGGGCAGGGTTGTCCGGGCCGTCCGACAGGGCAGGGTCGTCCGAGCCATTGGCGGAGCTGGCCGCGCCGTATCCGGCGGCCTCCCTGGCCAGACCAGAGAGCTGAGGGGTGCCTCTTGCCGGTGGAGATCCCACCGGGGTCGGGTGCTCGGTGGCCGCGAGGCTGGGGCGCTCGCTGGCCGAACCACCGGTCTCGTCTCTATCCGTTCTATCCGTGATCGCTCATGCGCAGAGACGTGCCGAGGGGTAGGTACGGTTTTTCGGCGAAAAACCGTACCTAAGCCTCGGCATGATGTGGCCTCAATATGGCCGACATTCGGCTGACGGGCTGACGGGCTGACGGGCTGACGGGCTGACGACGGTGGTCGTGCGGCGTGGCCGTGGTTCCGCCGAACACTGTGATCGTCCGGTCCGGGGGGCGGGAGCGCGGCCCCGCGGAGCGCGGTTCCGCGGGGCCGGGTTGATCGTCGCTGCGCGACCGGGCCCTCCGTGGTGGGCAGGGTGGCCCCCGGGTGGCCACTGGGGGGCTCCGCCGTGCGGGGGCTTCGGGGCCCGTCGGGCCGCCCGAGAGCCGTCCGGCCGTGGCGGGGAATGGGGTCCCACCTGGACGTCTGCGTACCGCGATGGGTGGCGGCCGTCACTGGGGCGCTCCTCCCGTTGGTGAACCTGCGTTCACTATGCTGGTGAACGCCGGTTCACCTTCAGCCGATCCGGTCTCGATCATTCGGTCTCGATCAGTCAAGGAGTCACGTGGACGAGCCTGCCGTGCATCCGGTCCGCGCCGTGTCCGCGGGGGAGGCTCCCGCGGCGGGCGGGGGACGCTCCCGGGAGCTCAGCGCCGTGCTGGGCGTCGGCGGCATCCTCACCGCGATCTCGCAGGTCTCGATCGTGCCGCTGCTGCCCGACCTGCCCCGGCTCACCGGCGCGTCGGCGTCGAACGTGAGCTGGCTGCTCACCGTCACCCTGCTCGTCGGCGCCGTGGTCACGCCGCTGTTCGGCCGGGCGGGCGACATCTTCGGCAAGCGGCGGATGCTGCTGGTCGCGCTCGGGATGCTGACCACCGGGTCGGTCCTGTGCGCGCTGACGTCGAACATCTGGCTGCTGATCCCGGCGCGCGGCCTGCAGGGCGCCTGCCTCGCGGTGGTGCCGCTGTCGATCAGCATCCTGCGCGACGAGCTCCCCCCGAGCGGGTCGGGTCGGCGGTCGCGCTGATGAGCGCCACCGTCGGCATCGGCGCGGCGCTCGGCGTCCCGTTCGCCTCCCTGATCATCCAGTTCGCCGACTGGCACGTGATGTTCTGGGTCACCGGCGGGCTCGGCCTGGCCGATCTGATCCTCGCCGGGCTGCTCGTGCGCGAGTCGAAGGTCCGCGCCCCCGCCCGCTTCGACATCCCCGGCGCGGTCGGGCTGGCCCTCGGCCTGCTGTGCCTGCTGCTGGCGCTGTCCAAGGCGGCGGACTGGGGCTTCACCAGCCCGCGGTTCGGCGGCCTGATCCTCGCCGCCGTGGTGATCTTCGCCGGTTGGTCCCGCTGGCAGTTGCGGGTCGCCGACCCGCTGGTCGACCTGCGCCTGGCGCGGCGGCCCGCGGTGCTCGCCCCGAACGCCGCGGCGCTGCTGATCGGCTTCTCCTTCTACGCCAACTCGCTGTCCACCGCCCAGCTCGTCCAGGTCCCGAAGGAGACCGGCTACGGCCTGGGTCTGTCGGTGTTCGCCAGCGGCCTGTGCCTGCTGCCCGGCGGCGTGGCGATGTTCGCCCTGTCGCCGGTCGCGGCGCGAATCACCGCCTCCCGCGGCCCGCGCCTCACTCTGCTGCTCGGCGCGTCCGCACTCGTGTTCGGCTACCTGCTGCGCATGTTCACCAGCGAGAACCTGCCGATGATCGTGGTGGGTGCGGCGATGGTCGCCGCCGGGACGGCGCTGGCCTACTCGGCCATGCCGATGCTGATCATGAACGCGGTTCCCCGCACGCAGACGGCCGCCGCCAACGGCCTCAACGTCCTGCTGCGCACGGTCGGGCAGGCGATGTGCAGCGCCGCGGTCGCCGCGCTGCTCAGTCACCTCACGATGACGACCTCCGTCGGGGCGGTGCCGAGCCTCGGCGCCTTCCGGACCGTCTTCGCGATGGCCGGCGTGGTGGGGGCGCTCGCTCTCGGGGTGGGCTGCCTGGTGCCCGCCCGCGACCGGTCCGATGCGGGCGTGCCTGTGCAGCCCACCGGGCCGCCGCGGACCGGGGACGCGGCTCGCGGCGACAATGGCCGGCTGGGGGAGCCGGTTCCGGCCACGGCGACCCCGGTCACCACGACACACTGACCACGCGGCGGGGTCTCGGTGTGCGGGGTCAGGGCGACGGTGCGAGCCGACGCGGCCAGGGCGGCGCGGTGAGGATGCGGTGAGGACGTGGCGCGGTGAGGGCACGGCGCGGTGAGGATGTGGCATCCGGGAGGCCCCGACGGTGCCGGGCGGGCACGGTGCGCCGCCGGTGAGCGGTAGCGTGCAGGCTCGGGCGTCCCGGTCGGGGACGTGCGGCGCATCCCGGGATGGGCGGAGGACCGGACCATGACGAGCGCCTCGACCACCACCCGTGGACGCCTGGCCGCGCCGGAACCTGCCGACCACGCCCAACCTGACACCGCCCGTTCGGATGCGGCCCGTTCGGATGCGGCCGACTCGGATGCGGCCGACTCGCGTGCGGATGCCGCGCGTTCCGACGTCGCGGGGGGCGCGTCGGCCGGGACGGGGGCAGCGGGCAACGGGCGGGGGCGGATGCGGGGAGACGCCGAGGTCAGCCGTGAGGCGATCATCGCCGCGGCCCGCCGCGCGTTCGCCCGCCAGCCCTACGCCGCCATCACGCTCAAGGCGATCGCGGCTGACGCCGGGGTGAGCGCACCGCTGGTCCTGAAGTACTTCGGTAGCAAGGAGCAGCTCTTCGCCCGGGTCGCCCGGTTCGGCGATGAGATCGACTGGTTGCTCGACGCGCCACTGCCCGACCTCGGCCGCCACCTGCTGCACGCCCTGCTCGACGCGCACGAGCAGCGCCGCGATCCGCTCATCCGGGTCGCGTTCGCGCTCCAGCACGGCGAGCACGCGACCCTGCTGCGCGACAACTTCCGCGATCAGGTCGTCGCCCGGCTGCGGTCCCGACTGACCGGCCCGGATGCCGCCCTGCGCGCCGAGCTCGTCCTCGCTCACCTGCTCGGCCTCGGCGTCCTGCGCAAGATCGTGCATACCGAGGCGATCAGCGTCGCCGAACGCGACCGGATCGTCGACCTGTGCGCGCCGGGCCTGCAACGCCTCCTCGACGGCACCGTCTGACGGCCCCCGTCGCCACAGTGATCACCCGGCCGAACACGGTTGGGTCGGTTGCGGTGCGTTCTGTCCGGTCCGGGCCCGGCGATGGTGCACAACGCACCGCAGTCCCCGTCCCGACCCACAAGATAATCAACAGTGTTGACGGATTGTGCCTGCCAGTGATCATCCGGTGGTGCTGCCGGACCCTGTCGTGTCGTCGGCGCCGGTGGGCTGGCTCAGCGCGGGCCGACGCCGACCGGCCACCTCGGCGCGGGCGGGTTCAGCGGTGGGTGGGCGCGTCGCGCCGGGGACGGGCACCGGGGCGGCTCAGTGGTGGGTGGGCGCGTCGCGCGGGGGACGGGTGCCGGTCAGGTCGGCGTTCGGGGCGGCGGCGCGGACCAGGTCGGGGATGACCTCGCCGAGCGCGCCCGGGTCCCAGACGCCGTCGAGGTCGACGGCCGGGCCGGCCACCCAGCCCTCCAACACGGTGATGCTGCCGCCGACGACGGCGAACACCCGCCCGGTCACTCCGGCCGACGCCTCGCTGCCCAGCCAGACCACCAGCGGCGCGATGTGCCCGGGGGTCATCCTCGCCGCCTGCGCCTCGGGCAGGTCGCCGGTGAGACCGTCGGTCATCCGGGTCAGCGCGAGCGGAGCGATCGCGTTCACGGTCACGCCGTAGCGGGCGAGTTCCAACGCGGCGGTGATGGTGAACCCGGCGATGGCGGTCTTGGCGGCGCCGTAGTTCGTCTGGCCGATGTTGCCGAACAACCCCGACGGCGAACTGGTGTTGACGACGCGCCCGGCCCGCCCGCGCCCGGCGGAATGCTCGTCGCGCCAGTAGACGCCGGCATGGTGCGTCGGGGCGAAGGTGCCCTTGAGGTGCACCCGCACGACGGTGTCCCACTCCGTCTCGGTCATGTTGACCAGGGTGCGGTCGCGCAGGATCCCGGCGTTGTTCACCAGGACGTCGAGGCCCCCGAACGTCTCGACCGCCTGGGCGACGAGGCGCCCGGCCCCGGCGAAGTCGGCGACGTCGTCGGTGTTCGCCACCGCCTGCCCGCCGGCCGCGCGGATCTCCTCGACGACGGCGGCCGCGGGCCCGTCGTCGCGACCATGGCCGGTTCGGTCGCAGCCGAGATCGTTGACGACCACCCGGGCGCCCTCGGCGGCGAACGCCAGCGCATGCGCCCGCCCGATCCCGTTGCCGCCCCCCGTGACGATCACCACCCGACCCGCGCACAGACCCGACACGGGCTTACACCGGGTCCGCGGCGTGGGCGACGATCTCCTCGCCGAAGCGGCGCACGGTGTCCTCGGCCGCGGCCGGGTCGTCACCGCAGACCGCGATCACGATCCAGTCCGCGCCGAGCTTGGCGAAGGTCGCGACGTCGTCGAGCATGGCCGCCGCGTCCCAGCCCTGCCGGACATCGAGCTGCGGCCACATGCCGGTGGCCACCACGTCGACGGCGTCATGCGGGCGCCCCGCCGCGTCCAGCCGGGCCCGGACGTCGTCGACGACCCGGGTGAACCCGTCGACGCCGGGCACGGCCGCGGTACGGATCGTGCGGGCCAGGGTGTCGTTCGTCAGCAGGGTGACGACCCCCTGCCCGTAGCGGACGGCCCGCTCCCGCCCCCACGCGCTGTTGCCGTGCAGCCACAGCGGCGGGTGCGGCCGCTGGACGACCTGCGGCTGGATGTTGGTACCGCGGGTCTGCAGCAGCCGGCCGCTGTGGGTCAGCCGCGGCTGCTCCCAACTCGCGCGCAGCACGTCCACCGTCTCGTCGAACGCGGCGAGCCGCCCGTCGAAGTCGACGCCGAGCGCGCCGAACTCCGAGCGTAGGTAGCCCGCGCCGAGGGTCAGCGTCAGGCGACCCCCGGACAGCGCGTCGAGCGTCGCCACCTGGTGGGCGGTCAGCAGCGGGCTGCGGTAGGGCGCCACCAGCGCCCAGGTGAACAGGCGGATGCGGCTCGTCACCGCCGCGCAGAAGGCCAGCGACACCAGCGGGTCGGCGCTGCCCTCCCCGCCGGAGTCGACCCAGCGCGCCGACGGCGCGGGATGGTCGCTGAACCCGAGCGCGGCGAAGCCCGACTCCTCCGCGGCCCGCGCGAAGCCGGTCACCGCGTCCGGGGTGAGGATCCGCGGCGACCAGGCAGGATCGGCCACGGCATGTTGGACGGCGAATCTCATCGGTGCTCCACACTCCTGGTCGCGGTCGGCGCCGCGGTCGCGGTTGACGTCGCGGTGGGGCAGGCAGAGGGATCGGGCAGGGGCGGCAGGGGAAGGGGCAACGCCGGCAGGCCGTCGATGCTCGTGCCGTTGTACTCCTTGCGTTCGCAGTAGGCGGCGAACTCCTCGTCGGTCCGCCGACCGAAGTACTCTCGGTGCAGGCTCCGTTCCTCCCGGTACTCCAGGAACGGCACGGCGTAGCCGCAACTGTCGCTGATCCGCTCGGCCGTCACGACGATGATCGACCGCAGCCCGCTGGGGTCGGCCGCCCGCGGATCGAACCGGGCGAGCAGCCCGGCGAAGCGCGGATCGTCGCGGAACACCGGCTCGCCGCGCCCGTGCACTCGCACAATGCTCGGGGGCCCGGTGAACGCACACCACATGAGCGTGATTCGGCCGTTCTCGCGCAGGTGCGCGAGGGTCTCCGCGTGGCTGCCCCCGAAGTCCAGGTAGGCCAGGGTCCGCTCGTCGAGGACGCTGAGCGTTCCGGCGCGGCCCTTGGGGGAGAGGTTGACGCTTCCCTGCGCCGACAGGGGCGCCGTCGCGACGAAGAAGAGGACCTGTTCCTCGATGAAGGCGCGCAGCCGGCCGTCGAGGCGTTCGTAGGTCTTTCCCATGGATAGGCAGTATCGCCTCGCCCACCTGCCGGCGCCCGTGCTTTCCCCGCCGTCCCGCCGTCCCGGTCCGGGGTTGGCGGTCAGCGGGGCGGGCGGAACCGGCCGTCCGGGCCGACGCTGAGCTCGTCGTCGCCGAACTCGCAGACGCCGGCCGCGGCCAACGCGTCGATGTAGTAGTGCGGGAAGTGGTCGCCGATCGTGTACGGGAACAGCCGGCCCAGCGGCCGGACCTGGCCGAGGGGGAACGCGGCCAGCGCCCCGGCGAACCCGAGCGCGCTGAGCATCTGCCCCACCGGGCGGCCGGTGGTGTCGGTCCACCCGCCGCCGTAGCGCCATTCCCGGCCGATGTGCCGGTAGCGGCCGACGGCGGTCGGCGGCAGGTGGGGGACCGGATCCTGGCGGTAGACGAAGCGCGCGATCGGCGCCGGGTCGACCACCGCCGCGTAGGCCGCCGCGGTGCCGTCACCGCCGATCATCGGCTGGCCGAAGGTGTAGACCGCGCGCAGCGCCCGGCGCAGCTCGGCGTACACCGGATCGGTCATGATCCGCAGCCCGAGGATGACCGCCATGGCCCCGCCCAGGCTGTGCCCGGTCAGGTACAGCGCCGGTGGCCGCGCCGAAGCCTTCCGCCGTCCCTTGGCGCCGCCGGCGCGGGTCGTGCCGGCGCCGCCCGCGCGGGGACTGGCGGCGTCGTCGCCGTCGGTGTCGTAGATCGACCGGCCGGCCATCGCCCGGCTCAGGGTGCGCAGCACCTCGAACGCGGTGGCGCGCACGTTGCGGTGGAACCCGGCGTGCAGGTCGTCGACGGCTGTGCCCGCCAGCCGGACGCGGGTGCGTTCGCGGGAGTGGACGTCCAGGTCGGTACCCCAGTTGATGAGGTCCGACGGCTCGGTGCCGCGGTAGGCGACGATGACGACCCGGGCGTCGGCGCTCTGCACGACGAACGCCGTCGAGCGGATCAGCATCGCGTCAACATGCTCGGCGATGATCCGGCACCGGCAGCCGGGCAGCCCCAGCCGGGTCATCGCCGCCGACACCGCGTTGATCCCCCGCGGCAGGTCCGGATCGAGCAGCGTCGAGGCGGTCTCGGCGTAGGCGTAGCCGGCGCACGCCGCGAGGACGTGGCTGGTCGGGTCGTCCGGATGCAGGTGGGTGTCGTCGAAGGCGGCGAGGTGGTCGACGAGGTCGCGGTAGACCGGGAAGTGCTCGTCGAGCCGCGGCCGGTACGGGCGCAGGTCGTCGAGGTCGAGGACCTGCGCGTTGCTCACCTGCACCGCGGCCTCCCCACGGTCGGCCGCGCCCGGCGTGGCCCGGCGCGCCCCGCCCGGCCCCGGCTGCCGACCGTGACCGCGACGATGTACGGATCGATGCCGCAGGGTAGCTCACTGTGGCCGCCGTCGTCCGGGCCCTGCCGCCCGCCACGCCGGTGGACGGCGGTCGTAGGGTGGCGGGGATGGGGCGCGCCGCGCAGGAACCGCAGCGTCGGGCGTTGCTCGTGCGCCGGGCGGAGCTGACCGGGCTGACCGGGCCGACCGAGCCGCCCCGCCCGCCCCGCTTGTCGCGCCCGGCCGGCGCGCGGGCCGCCGGCGGCGTGCCGGGGGTCGACCGCCGCCTCCTGGCCGGGGCGTTCCCGCCGGCGCGGGTCGCGGACGTGCGGATTCTCGGCGGACGGATCGTCGAGGTCAGCGCCGAGCCGCTGCGTCCGCGGGCGGGGGAGTACGTCCTCGACGCCGACGGCGGCGCGCTGCTGCCGGGGCTGCACGATCATCATGTCCACCTGCTGTCGCTGGCGGCGTCGGCGTCGTCGGTGCGGGTGGGGCCGCCCGAGGTCGTCGACGCCGCCGGGCTGCGCGCGGCGCTGCGCGCGGCGCCGGGCACCGGTCCGGCGAGGTGGGTGCGCGCGGTCGGCTACCACCCGTCGGTGGCCGGTGACCTCGACCGGCACACCCTCGACGCGCTGCTGCCCGACCGGCCGGTGCGGGTGCAGCACCGCGGCGGCGCCCTGTGGGTGTTCAACTCGCCGGCGCTGCGCCTGGCCGGCATCGACGGCTGCGACCTGCCGGGCGTCGAACGTGATCCCGCCGGGGCGCCCACCGGGCGGCTGTGGCGGCTGGACGGCTGGCTGCGTCGCCACGCCGCGCTGCCCCCGGTGGCCGTGGACCTCGCCGCCGTGGGCCGTGCCGCCGCCGCGGCGGGGATCACCGGGTTCACCGACGCGACCCCCGGCCGCACCGCCGAGCACCACCGGACCCTCGCCGCGGCCGCCGCGACCGGCGAGCTGCCGCAGCGGCTGACCCTCATGCGCCCCGAACCGCAGCCCACCGCCGATGAGGACGCCCCGGCCGGACGGCGGGCCGGGGAGGGGACCATCGGCGTGGCGGGCGTGGCGGGCGTGGCGGGCGTGGCGGGCGTGGCGGGCGTCGGCGGCGCCCGCGTCGTCGGCGGCCCGGTGAAGGTGATCCTCGACGACGACACCCTGCCCGACCTCGACACCCTCGCCGCCCGGTTCGCCGCCGCGCACCGCGCCGGCCACCCGGTGGCCGTGCACTGCGTGACCCGCGTCCAGACGGTGCTCACGCTCGCCGCGCTCGACCTCGTCGGCCCGCGCCGGGGCGACCGCCTCGAACACGGCGCCGTCGTACCCGGCGAGCTGTACGGGCAGGTGCGCCGCGCCGGGCTCGTCGTGGTCACCCAGCCCAACTTCGTCGCCGAGCGGGGCGACCGCTACCTCGTCGACGTCACCGACGAGGATCCGGCGTCGCTGTACCCGGCCGCCTCCCTCGTGCGGGCCGGCATCGGACTCGCCGCCGGCACCGACGCCCCGTTCGGTCATCCCGACCCGTGGCGGGCCGTCGCCGCCGCGGTGACCCGGCGCACCGCCGCCGGGATCGTCCTGGGCGTCGACGAACGCCTCGACGCCCCCGCGGCCCTGGCGCTGTTCCTCGGCGACCCGGCGGACCCGGCCCGCCCGCGCCGGGTGCGCCCCGGCGCGCGCGCCGACCTCTGCCTGCTGCACCGCCCCCTGCGGGCGGCCCTGCGCGACCCGTCCGCCGCCCAGGTCCGTCAGACGATCATCGACGGCGTCCCGGTACACGGCCCAGGCCAGGACCGCTGAGCGCAGGTCAGCCGGTGCGAGTCCGCCCGTGCGAGTCCGCCCGTGGGAGTCCCCCGGTGAGAGATTGCTTGCACCGCGGCCCCGTCGGCGCCGCGGATGTGCACAGTGGCGGGATGGACCCCAGACGCGATCCCGAGCGGCTCAGCCTCGCCAGCTACCCGCTCAGTCACCCCGTCCAGGCGCGGTTCAGTGACCTTGACGGCAACGGCCACCTGAACAACGTCGCGCTGGCGTCGTTCTACGAGGACGCCCGCATCACGCTCGACTGGCGGATCTTCACCGACGGCAAGCCGGTGCCGTTCGAGAACTTCACCTTCGTCGTCGCCAACATCTCCATCCACTACCTGGCCGAGGCGCGCTATCCCGCGACGTACGTCGTCGGCTGCGGGGTCGGCCGGATCGGCACCACCTCGTTCGTGCACAGCGCGGGCCTGTTCCGCGACGGCGTCTGCCTCGGCCTGTGCGACAGCATCCTGGTCCACCTCGTCGAGGGCGTGCCGACGGTCATCCCGCCCCACCGCCGCGCGCAGATGGAGGCGCTGGCCTTCCCGGTACGCGCGGGGGCTGGCGCGCCGACCGAGGCCGAGGCCGGGATCGAGGCCGCCGCGGGGACCGAGGTCGACGCCGGGGCCGTCGGGATCCCGGATCAGCCGGCGCAGGCCGGTTCCGGCCTGGTCGGCTCCGAGCCCGACCGTCGCTAAGGTGCGCAGCCACTTCTGATCTGTGCGTGGTTCCGCGGAACCGCGCCGCGCCGCGCCGCCGGACGCGACCCCGACCCGCCTCTGACGACCGAACCGTCATGCCGACGTCAAGATAATCCACGGTGTTGACGGCGCGGGGCGCCAAGACGATCATCCAGATCGGGGTTCGCCATCGGCCGCCAGACGGGCGGACGGCGCTCAGCCGTGCGAGCCGGGGGTCAGCGGCCATCCGGGCAGGTTGCGCACGACCATCCAGACCAGCGCCGCGCCGCCGAGTCCGTAGGCCAGCGGCGCGGGCAGGGGGGCGTACCGGTCGTCGCGTACCGCCCGGGCCTGGCGGGCCAGCAGGCCGGCGAGCAGCGGAGCGCAGGCCAGCACGAACACGTTGTCGTGGCCGGCCGCCGCCCACCGTCCATGCAGCACGTCGTAGGCGGCGCGCAGGGTTCCGCAGGCTGGACAGTCCAGGCCGGTGACACGGTGGATGGGGCAGCCGGGCATCGTCGTCGACGGGTCGTGCGGATCGTGGCCCGCCAGGTAGGCCAGGCCGGCCACGGCCGCCGCGACGACGCCCCAGACCGCCGCGCGGCGCCGCCCCGATCGGGGTGACGCCGTTCTGGCCGTGGCCGGCCCGGTTGCCGGCGGCCCGGGTGGGGCGCCTGCGCCGTCCGGGGACGGCGGCGGCTCAGTCACGCAACGGCCGGCCGTGCCGGTCACGGACGTTGCCCGTCAGCATCATCACGCCGTCGATCAACGCCCAGACGCCCAGACCGCCGCAGGTGAAAAGCTGCGCCAGCGCGATGCCGGTGTTGCCGAGGTACCAGCGGCCGGCGCCGAACCCGCCAAGCAGGATCTGCAGCAGCCCGGCGGTCAGCTTCTGCTTGTCCGAGTAGGCCTCCCCGGTCACCGGGTGCCGGCCGAACGGGGCGGAGGGATCGTAGGGCGCCGCACCACCGTAGCCGGGCGGCGGACCGTAGCCGGGGGGCGGTCCGTAGCCCATCTGGCCGGAGTACCCCGGCTGTCCCTCGTACCCGGGCTGCCCCTGGTATCCGGGTTGCCCCTGGTATCCGGGCTGCCCCTGGTATCCGGGCTGGTTCGGGTATCCGGGCTGACCCTCATAGCCGGGCTGGCCGGAGAAGCCGGGGGGCGCGCCCGGGTAGCCGTCCTGGCTCGGGTAGCCCTGCTGGTTCGGGTAGCCCTGCTGGTAGCCGGGCGGCGGCTGCTCCGGGTACCCGGGCTGGCCCTGGGCCGCGGGCTTCTGGTCGGAGTGCTCGGGCTGCCCCTGGTAGCCGTGCGGCCGGTCCTGCGGTTGCCATGGCGAGGTCATCTGTGCTCCCAGGGTGTGCGGGTCCGGCTCCCCGGCCGGGCGCCGCGCCCGGCCCGTCCGGGGCGGGCCGCCCTGATCGGCGGCACGCCCGGGGACGCGCCGGCGCGGTGATTGCGGCGATGCTACCGAGATCGCCCCGGCGCGCGACCACCGTTTGCCTCCCGCCCGCTGTCCGGTGCGCGACCTGCCAACCCGCCGCCCGCCGCCGCGCGCGGCGTCCGCCGCGGACCCCCTCCCGGCGGTGGCGGTCTGTGGGTCCTTCGTGGTCCCCGGATGGCCCGTCCGTGGTGGAACCATCGGGTTGTCATGGCGTCGGCGATGCGTCCCCGATTGGTCACCATCGGTTTCCGGGGTTCTGATGCGGCGGGCTGACCTGCGGTTCTCTTTCCCGTTCGGGGTCAATCGCGCGGACTCGTGACCTGTTTGTCGTCCCGTTTCGGATATCCGGGCGTGGCTGACCTGCGCGGCACCGGTCGGACGGGCCAACAATCCACGATCCCGCGGACAAGCGGCTCGATTTCCGTTACACGATCCCCGGTTGTCTTCTACAGTTCAGCGCGGGTTCCCGAAGCCGTCGGCGTCGCAGGCGCGACCCGGCGACGCAGGCGTGCCCCGTCGCGCCGGCGCAAACGGCCGGCGGGAGCTCGGACCGGAAGGCTGAGGTGGCTGGCGATGCGACACGGGCACGGCGACGGCGCCGCCGGCGGGCGAGCCGGAGCCGAGTTCGACCTGGCGGTGATGGAGATTCTGGAGCCGCTGGCCGAGAAGTACGGGCTTTTCCTCGCCAAACGGACCTGCTGGTATGTCCAGTTCCGGGGCGGTCGGCGAATGTTCGACGTCGCCTGCGATCCGTGGACGTCATGGGCGCTCGGGGCCAGGGTCGGGATGTGGTCGGCCGATTCCGGGCCGGCCGTCGACGGCGTGCTGGCACCCCGGCCACGCGCGCTCAGCGTCCAGGACATTCTGCACACGGTTCACGGAATGCGGGAGAACGCCTGGCCGTGGATCGCGGCGACCCCCGCCGAGCTGCGCGCGATCCTGCTGACCCTCGCCGGACTCGTCGACCGCTACTGCGGGCAGCTGTTACTCGATGACGACGCCTTCGCCCGGGCCGAGGTCGCGGTCAACCGGGCGACCGCCGAGCGGGAGGCGTTCCTGCGCCAGTTCGAGGACCGCTGAGGGAGTTTCCCCGCCTTCCGGTGGAGGGCCGCCCGGCCCGGCCGGTGACGCCCCGTGTGCAGGGCATGGCCCTGATCCGGGACGGATGTCCACCGCGGATGGTCCGAACGTCCCCCGGGTAGGCAACCTCTGGCGGTCGTGCGATCTCCTACGGACGGCGAGCATGACGAAGGAGAACCATCGAACGCCTGTGTTCGACTGTTCGACGGTGGAACGGGGCGTCGACCGTCAGGATCGTGAGACTTTCACGCAACCCCGGGAGAGGCCATGACCGTCCAGTATGTGCGGGATGCCCTGCCCGGCGAAGGGGCCGGCGACAGCCGCAACGCCGGTAGCCCGTCGCCGCCCGGCACCTCGTCGGCCGGCACCTCGTCGCCGGGCACCTCGTCGCCGGGCACCTCCTCGGCCGGAACCAGGCCGGCCGGAACCAGGCCGGCCGGAACCAGGCCGGGCGGCGAGACGGCGTCGAGCGGGCCGGCGTCGAGCGGGCCGGCGTCCCTCGCCGGCGCGTCCGTGCCGCCTCGACTACCGGCCCCCTCGCTCGCCGAGCTCGCCGCCGCCGAGACCCGCGAGACGCACAGCGCCGTGCTGTACCTGACCGCCGACCGGGTCTACAAGCGCAAGAAGCCCGTCAACCTGGGGTTCCTCGACTTCACCGAACGGCGGACCCGGGAGGCGGTGTGCCTGGCGGAGGTGGCGCTCAACCGCCGTCTCGCCCCCGACGTCTACCTCGGCGTCGCCGACCTGCGCGACGACTCCGGCGAGGTGATCGACCATCTCGTCGTCATGCGGCGGATGCCGAGCAGCCGCCGGCTGTCGACCCTGGTGCGCCGCGGCCACCTGCTCGGCCCGGCGCTGCGCTCCGTCGCCCGGGCGCTGGCGGTGTTCCACCAGCGGTGCGAGACCTCCCCGCTGATCGCCACCGCGGGGGAGCGGGCCACCCTGGAGGACCTGTGGCGGGAGGGGATGGCTGGCATCGCCGCCTACCGCGGCACCCAGCTCGACGCGGCGGTCGTCGACGACATCGGCCGCCTGGCGTTGCGCTACCTCGCCGGACGCGCCGAGCTGCTCGCCGAGCGCACCCGGGCCGGCTGGATCCGCGACGGGCACGGCGACCTGCTCGCCGATGACATCTTCTGCCTCGACGACGGCCCCCGCATCCTCGACTGCATCGAGTTCGACCCGCGGCTGCGCTTCGGTGACGTCCTCGGCGACGTCGCCTTTCTCGCCATGGACCTGGAGCGTCTCGGCGCCCCGGAGGAGGCCGCCGAGTTCCTGGAGGCCTACCGCGAGTTCAGCGGCGAGGTGCATCCCCGGTCGCTGCAGCACTTCTATGTGGCCTACCGGGCGTTCGTGCGGGCGAAGGTGGCCTGCATCCGTGGCGGTCAGGGGGATCCCGACGCCGCGGAGAACGCCCGCCGGCTGCTCGCCGTCGCCCACCGCCACCTGCGCGCCGGCCGCGTCCGCCTGGTCGTCGTCGGCGGGCTGCCCGGCACCGGCAAGACGACGCTGGCCAGCCGGCTGGCCGAGGTCGGCGACGGCTGGGTGCTGCTGCGTTCCGACATCATCCGCCAGGAGCTCGTGGGCAAGCCGCCCGCCGAGGCCCCGCCCCAGCAGCCCGCTGATGACGCCTCGCCGCCGGTCGGCGGCGAGGCGGCGGGGTTCGACGCCCAGTTCGGCGTCGGCCGCTACGCCCCGGAGATCACCGACGCGACCTACGCCGAGATGCTGCGCCGGGCCCGGGCGGCGCTGTGCCGGGGGGAGAGCGTGGTGCTCGACGCCTCCTGGTCCAGCGCACGCCACCGCGACGCAGCCGCCACGCTCGCCGCCGACGTCTGCGCGGACCTGGTGGAGCTGCACTGCGTGACCGCACCCGAGGTCGCCGCGGCGCGCATCGCCCGCCGCATGGCCGCCGGCCCCGACCCGTCCGAGGCCACGGTCGCCATCCACCGGGCCATGGCCGCCCGCGCCGACCCGTGGCCGTCCGCCGCGGTGATCCGCACCGCCGTCACCGTCGCCGAGGCGTTGCAGGCCGTCCAGAGCCACCTCGACTGACCGGCCGCGCGGGAGACCTCCTGCGCGGCCGGTGGGCGCGACGGCGACCGACGCGCAGCGGCGCGTCGGTCGGGGGGTGTGGCGCTGGTCGGGGAGAAGGGCGCGGCGGCGGCCGGGGAGAGGGGTGCGGCGCCGGCCGGGGGAGTGGGGTGGGGTCCGGCGGCCGGCGGCGTGCTACTTGTCGATGCGGGTCGCGTAGACGGCGGCCTGGGTGCGGCTGGACAGCTCCAGCTTCTCCAGGATCGCCGAGACGTAGTTCTTGACCGTCTTCTCCGACAGGTGGATCCGCCCGGCGATCTGCCGGTTGGTCAGACCCTCCGCGATGAGGACGAGGATCTGGCGCTCCCGCTCGCCCAGCGCCGCGAGCTTGCGGTCCTCCGCCGGGCCCTCCCGCAGCCGGGTCAGCACCCGCTGGGTGACCGCCGGGTCGAGCAGGGAGCGGCCGGCGGCGATCGTGCGGATCGCCCCGACCAGGTCCGTGCCCTTGATCTGCTTGAGCAGATAGCCGGCGGCCCCGGCCATGATCGCGGCGAACAGCGCGTCATCGTCGTCGTAGGAGGTGAGGATCAGGCAGCCGATCTCGGGATGCGCCGAGCGAAGGTCACGGCAGACGTCGATGCCGTTGCCGTCCTCCAGCCGCGCGTCGAGCACCGCCACGTTCGGTCTGGTGGCAGGAATCCGGCGCAGCGCCTCGGCCGCGGTGGACGCCTCGCCGACGACGTCGACGTCCCCGGTCTCGGAGAGCATCTCCCGAATTCCCCGGCGGACGATCTCGTGGTCATCCAGGAGGAAGACCCGTACGGTACTCACAGGGTGACGATACCGCTCGAGTTGCGTGCCCCGGCCCGGATCGCGGGGTGACCCCGGTCGAAGGGGCCCGACGGTGTGCCCGCCGCCGGGTCGCGGCCGGTCGCCGCCGCCCCGCCGCCGCCCCGCCGCCGCCCCGCCGCCGCCGTCCATCACCCTCACCGGAATGCGCGTCCTCGCTCACGCAGCGCATATCTCGTCACGCTATGGGTTTGATTAAGCTCGTAGTGTTAGCTTCGCGCGTGGGGTGGGACAGCGGGAGGGAGGCGCCCCGGGCGACCGCGGCGGAGAGCCGCGACGGGCGGCGACGGGCGGCGACGCGGCGAGGTGAGGAGCCGGTGGCGTGATGATGAGGGGTACGACGCGGTCGATGACCGGCCGCGCGGGCGGGACCGCGGCGGCGGTCCGCGGGGCGCGCTGCGCCGGCGAACCGTTCGGCCCCGGCGGATCGGGGCTGCGCGCGCTGGCCTGGACGGGCGGGGTGCTGTGCGCCCTGGTGATCCTGTTCGGCGTCGTCCTGCCCTACCCCGGCTCCTACCTCGTCCCGCGGATCGCCGGCCTCGTCGTCATGTTCCTGCCGGTCGTCGTCGGGGCGTGGACCGGTTGGCGTGCCCGCGGGCGCGACCGGTGGTGGCGCTGGCTGCTGGCCGCGGCCAGCCTGGTCGTCGATCTCGGCGGCATCGCGATCACCCTCACCGGCGGCCAGGCGGGCTCCCCGACCCAACCTCTGCCGACCCTGACCTACAGCCAGCTGGCGTTCCTCATCCCGTCCCTGCTCGTGCTGGTCGCCCTGTTGCTCTACCCGCCGTCGCCGTCGTCCGGGACGGCCGGGGTCGCCCTCGGCCGCCGCTGGTGGATGACCACCGTGCTCGACAGCCTCCTCGCGGTGGGCTCGGTGGGCCTGCTGGCCTGGGTGTTCGTCCTGCGTGACGCGATCAACGCCACCGTCGGCGACGTCGAGAGCGTCGTGGTCACCCTCGCGATCAGCGCCGCGAACCTCCTGCTCGTCTGCTCCGCCCTGGTGGTGTGGATCTTCCGCCGGCCGGCGTCGACCGTTGGGTTCGCCCTGTTCTCCCTCGGTCTGACCGCGATCAGCCTGAGCTATCTGACCAACACCGCGACCCTCGCCACCCAGCGCGCCCCGCCCCCGGCGGTGTTCGAGGCCGGCTGGGTGATCGGCGGCTGGTGCCTCATGCTGGCCTGCCTGGTTCCCCCACCCCCCGTCACCCTCGCTCCCACGACCCCCGCCGCCGTGACGTCCGCCGCCGCGGCGCGCGCGGGCCCGCCCCGCGCCGGCGGGGTCAGCCTGCGCTGGTGGCATGCGATCCTGCCGCTGCTGCCCCTCGTCGTCGCCGGCCTGGTCGCCCTCGGCGACATCGTCCTCGGCGTCGGCCTGCAGGTGGTCGACATCGCCGGCCTGGTGGGCCTGCTCCTGCTCGGGCTGGTCCGCGAGATGGTCGTCATCGCCGACAACATCGGCCTGCTGCGCCAGCTCGAACTCAGCGAACGGCGCCTGCATCACCAGGCCTTCCACGACCCCCTGACCGGGCTGGCCAACCGCGCCCTGTTCAACGACCGCCTCGACCACGCCCTGACCCTGCAGCTACGCGACCGCCGCCCGCTCGCCGTGCTCTACGTCGACCTCGACGACTTCAAGGGGGTCAACGACACCCTCGGCCATGCCGCCGGCGATCGGCTGCTGCAGGTCACCGCCCGCCGCCTCACGCGCGCCGTACGCGCCGCCGACACCGTCGCCCGCCTCGGCGGCGACGAGTTCGCGATCCTGCTCGCCCCCGGCGGGGACGACCCCGCGACGGTCGGCAGCCGGGTGCTCACCGCCGTGCGCGCCCCCGCCCTGCTCGCCGGCGCGCGGCGCTGCGTGCCCGCCAGCGTCGGACTCGTCGTCGCCGACGCCACCGAGGAGCTGTCCGCCGAACTGCTGCTGCACCGCGCCGACAGGGCGATGTACGGGGCGAAGGCCACCGGCAAGGGCAGCCTGACCATCTACGATCCGGCGGTCGAGGCGGGCCGCGGGCGCGGCGTCGACCGGTCCCCGCGGGTCGCGCTGACCCGCGCCCTGCGCGGCGAGACCGGCGACGGCGAACTGTGCCTGCACTACCTGCCCGTCGTCGAGCTGACCTCCGGGCGCGCCGTGGCCTGCCAGGCCCGGCTGCACTGGTCGCACCCCAGCCTCGGGGACCTGCCGGCGGCCGCGCTGGTGCCCACCACCGAATGCGCCGGGCTCGCCCCGGCGCTCACCCTGGCCACCCTCCGCCTGGTCTGCGACGACCTGCCCCGCCTGCGCGGCAGCCCCACCCCGCCGCCGGTCCACCTGCCCGTTCCGACGGCCGTGCCGCTGCCCGCCGCGTTGGTCGGCGCCGCCTGCGCCGCCGCCCGCAGCGGGCGGCTGCGCCCCGGCGACCTCGTCTGGGACCTCGTCGACGCCCAGCGAGGCCTCGACCCCGCCGACCTCGTCGGCGCGCTGCGGCGGCTGCGTGACTGCGGTTTCGACCTCTGCCTGTCCGACTTCGGCGGCGACGCCAGCCTGGACCTGCTGCGCGCCCTGCCCGTCGACATCGTCGCGCTGACCCCGGCGCTGACCGCCGACTGGACCGCCCCCACCGCCGCCGACCGCGACCGCGCCGTGCGCGACGCCCTGCTCGGCCTGCTGCACCACCTCGGCGTCCGCATCGTCGCCACCGACCTCGCCGGCCCCGCCGCCGCCGCCCGCGCCGAGGATCTCGGCGTCACCCTCGCCACCGGCGGCGAGCACCACCCCGACCGCACCCCCGCCGCCCTGTCGACCCCCGCCGGCGCCCGCGGCGGCTGAGACGCCCTCCTTCAGGGGCCGACCACCCGCCGCCAGGGGGCTGAACACCCGCCCAGCCGCGGCTCGCCCCCCGCCGTCGGCTTCCCGCCGTCGGCCTCCCGCTCGCCCGCGGCGGCCCGGCCCCGCGTCCGGTCAGAGCCGGTCGACGGCGGTCACCCGGACCATCGCCACCCCGGCCTCGTCGGAGGCGGCGAGGTCGATCTCCGCGCTGATCCCCCAGTCGTGGTCCCCGGCCGGATCGTCGAAGATCTGCCGCGCCGTCCACACCCCGGGCCGCTCGTCGAGCAGCAGCAGCCCCGGCCCGCGCGCGTCCGGGCCGGTGCCGAGCTCGTCGTGCTCGGCGTAGTAGCCACCCAGCGCCTGCGCCCAGCCCGCCGCGTCGAACACCGGACCGTCCCCCGCGGCGACCCCCGCCGCCGGGCCGTCGAGCTCGCCGAGCAGGTCGTAGCGGCGCAGCGCGGCCAGCTCCACCCGGCGGAACAGCGCGTTGCGGACCAGTACCCGAAACGCCCGGATGTTGCCCGTCACCGCCGGCGGCCGCTCGTCGACCGCCCCCGCCCCGGCGGCCGCCTCGGGATCGGGATTGCTCAGCCGCTCCCACTCGTCGAGCAGGCTGGAGTCGGTCTGGCGCACCAGCTCTCCGAGCCACTCGGTGAGGTCGACGACCTCGTCGGTGCGCGCATCCTCCGGCACCGTCTGACGCAGCGCCTTGTAGGCGTCGGCGAAGTAGCGCAGCAGCAGCCCCTCGGAGCGGGCCAGCCCGTAGAACGCCACATATTCGGCGAACGTCATCGCCCGCTCGAACAGCTCCCGGGCCACCGACTTCGGCGCCAGCTCGTAGTCGTCGACCCACGGATGACCCTGCCGGTACGTCGCGAACGCCGCGGCGAGCAGTTCGCCCAACGGCTGCGGGTAGGTCACCTCCTCCAGCAGCTCCATCCGCCGGTCGTACTCGATCCCCTCGGCCTTCATCGCCGCCACCGCCTCCCCCCGCGCCTTGCTCAACTGCGCGTGCAGCACCTGGCGGGGGTTGTCCAACGTCGACTCCAGCACCGACAGCATGTCGAGGGCGTAGGTCGGCGACGCCGGGTCGAGCAGCTCGAGCGCGGCCAGCGCGAACGGCGACAGCGGCTGGTTGAGCGCGAAGTCAAGCTGCAGATCCCCGGTCACCCGCACGTTGCGGCCCAGCTCGTCGGGGGAGTCCAGCTTCTCCACCACGCCGGCGGCCAGCAGCGCCCGGTAGATCGCGATCGCCCGGTGGATCAGCCGGCGCTGCGTCGGGAGATCCGAATGGTTGTCGGTGAGCAGATGACGCATCGACGCGAACGCGTCCCCGGGCCGGTTGACGACGTTGAGCAGCATCGCGTGCGTCACCGTGAACTGCGACGTCAACGGCTCCGGCTCGGCGGCGACGAGCCGCTCGAACGTCGGCTCCCCGTACCCGACGGTGCCCTCCGGCGGCTTCTTGCGCACCACCTTGCGCCGCTTCTTCGGATCGTCGCCGGCCTTCGCCAACGCCCGCATGTTGTCCACCACATGATCGGGAGCCTGCACGACGACATTGCCCACCGAGTCGTAGCCCGCCCGCCCCGCCCGCCCGGCGATCTGGTGGAACTCCCGCGCCGACAGCAGCCGCACCCGCGTCCCGTCGTACTTCGACAACGACGTGAACACCACCGTGCGGATCGGCACGTTGATCCCCACCCCGAGCGTGTCCGTCCCGCAGATCACCTTCAACAGCCCCGCCTGCGCGAGCTGCTCGACGAGGCGGCGGTACTTCGGCAGCATCCCCGCGTGGTGCACCCCGATGCCGTGGCGCACCAGCCGGGACAGCACCTTGCCGAACCCGGCGGCGAACCGGAAGTTCCCGATCGTCGCCGCGATCTGGTCCTTCTCCGCCCGCGACGACACGTTCACGCTCATCAGCGCCTGCGCCCGCTCCAACGCCTGCGCCTGGGTGAAGTGCACGACGTACACCGGCGCCTGATGGGTCTCCAGCAGCTCCCCGATCGTCTCGTGCAGCGGGGTCGTGACGAACCGGTAGAACAGCGGCACCGGCCGCTGCGCCGAGCGGACCACCGCCGTGGGCCGCCCGGTGCGCCGCGTCAGGTCCGCCTCGAACATCGACACGTCGCCGAGCGTCGCCGACATCAGCACGAACTGGGTGCGCGGCAGCTCCAGCAGCGGCACCTGCCACGCCCACCCCCGCTCCGGATCGGCGTAGTAGTGGAACTCGTCCATGACGACCTGACCGACGTCGGCGGCCACCCCGTCGCGCAGCGCGATGTTCGCCAGCACCTCCGCCGTGCAGCAGACGATCGGCGCCGTGTCGTTGACGGAGGCGTCGCCGGTCATCATCCCGACGTTCGCCGCCCCGAACATCGCGCACAGCGCGAAGAACTTCTCCGACACCAGCGCCTTGATCGGCGCGGTGTAGAACGTGCGGCGCCCCGCGGCCAGCGCCGCGAAGTGCGCCCCGGCCGCCACCAGGCTCTTACCGGACCCCGTCGGCGTCGCCAGGATGACGTTCGACCCGGAGACGATCTCGATGAGCGCCTCGGACTGGGCGGGATAGAGCTCCAGGCCCTGCTCCCCGACCCAGGCGGTGAAGGCGTCGTAGAGAGTGTCCGGATCCGGCTCGCCGGGTACATCGTCGGCGGCGCCGGCTACCGGATGCGAGGTCGCGGGAAGGTGGTCGGTGAGTGTCATGGTCCCTCGATCGTGCCTGACGCGCGCCGCCGCCGACCGGCGGGCACGCCCCCGTCTACTGTTGGGGCGGACCCGAACCGGCTTTCCGGTGGCCAGCACCCGTGACCCGGCTCGGAGAACCGACGAGGGTTGCCGGGTATCCGACGACACTCGTGAGAGGAAATATGTGTCCTCCGAATCGATCGAATCGACATTCCAGCGTGTCGACGCGGGCCCGCCCGCCCGTCCCGACATCGCCCCCGACCTGAAGACCCCCCTCGAGCAGATCCTGCTGCTGCTGTTCCTCGTCGTCCCCCTCCTCGCGGTGGCCCTGGCGGTGCCCGTGGCCTGGGGACACGGACTGGGCTGGCACGACATCGTCATCGGCGCGGTGATGTACCTGGTCTCCGGCTTCGGGATCACGGTGGGTTACCACCGTCTGTTCACCCACGGCTCCTTCAAGGCCAGCCGGCCCCTGCGCATCGGCCTCGCCCTGGCCGGCAGCCTGGCCGTCGAGATGAGCGTCACCGACTGGGTCGCCGCCCACCGCCGCCACCACAAGTACTCCGACTCCGCCGCCGATCCGCATTCACCCTGGCGCTTCGGCCGCAGCACCGTCGGAGTGACCAGAGGCTTCCTGCACGCCCATGTCGGCTGGCTGTTCAACCGCCACCGCACCTGCCCGAAGCGGTTCTGCCCCGATCTGCTCGCCGACCGCGACGTCGCCGCCGTCGCCGCCGCGTTCCCCTGGTGCGTGGCCGCCTCGGTCCTGATCCCGCCGGTGGCCGGCGGGCTGTGGAGCATGTCGTGGGAGGGCGCGCTCACGGCCCTGTTCTGGGGCTCCCTGGTGCGTATCGCCCTGCTGCACCACGTCACGTTCTCCATCAACTCGATCTGCCACCTCATCGGCGAACGGCCCTTCACCGCCCGCGACCAGTCGCGAAACGTCTGGTGGCTGGCCGTGCCGTCGCTGGGGGAGTCCTGGCACAACCTGCACCACGCCGACCCCACCAGCGCCCGCCACGGCGTCCTGCCCGGTCAGGTCGACCCGAGCGCCGCGCTCATCCGCTGGTTCGAACGCCTGGGCTGGGCCCACGACGTGCGCTGGCCGACCGCCGAGCGCATCGCGGCCCGCCAGGCCTGCCCCGCCGAGCAGGCCCGCTGACGCAGCCGACCGTCCGGCCGGCGCTCCGTCCGGCCGGTCCGCCGCCGGGCCGGCGCGGCCGTTTCGGCCGGCCCATGCGGCCGGCCGGCTCGGTCAGCCGGCCATCCGTACCTCGCCGCCGGGGGGCCCGGCCGATCCGCCAGGGTCACCGTGCCCGCCGGCCCCCTGCCGGGAGCCGTACAGGATCCGGCCCGGCGGCTGCTCGCCCGCGACCAGCCAGTAGCCCCGGTCGTGGCGCAGACCGACCCGCTGCGGGGGCTGGCAGACCCCGTTCACCCGGTGCGCGTCGAAACCGGTCGTGGCCCCCGCGAACGTGGCATGACAGGTCGGGCAGTGCGCCGCGGTCAGCGCCGTCCACCGGGCGTCGCACCCACCGCAGCCGAGCAGGATGGGACGTTCGTACTCGTTGTCCCGCCCCGCCATGAATCCACCCTTCCCCCGTGGTACGTGCAACCCTCGTCGACGGGGATTCTTACCGCTCCACGTTTCCAACGGGGGTATTTCCGCTTTCCCGGTCACCATGACGGTCCATCTGACCACGGCACCGCCTACCCGGCCAGGCTCGCCCGCCCGGCGACGCGCGCCGGCGCGCCGGCCCCTCGGCGCCGGGCCGCCGCGCACTGTCGGACCGGGCGGTGAGAATCGAACGATGACGCCGGCCAGCCCGTCGCACCCGCTCGCGGACCTGTGGTCGGGGAGGTTCGCCCCGCGTCAGCCCCTGGCGCTCGTGGTCCTCCCGACGGTCGGGTTCGCCCTGGCCCACCACCCGCCCGCCGACCCGCCGCCCGCTCACCCCGCGGGCGGCGTCGGCGCGCGGCCTCTCGGGCCGCCTCGCCCGCCCCGCACACCCGTCACCCTGGTGGTGTCCGCCCCCGCGCCGGACGCGGCCGCCGGCCTGGTCGCCGAGATCGAGCGGCGCTGCGCCCCGCGCTGGGTGTGGTGGTCGGCGTCGGCGGCGGTGCCGCTGGCCGCCCAGGTGCGCCTCGCCGCCTGCTGGGACCTTGCCGCCGTGCACCGGCTGCTGCACGGGGGGCGCCGTGACGACCCCGCCGCCGTGTGGGCCGCCGCCGCCGGCCTGCCCCCGCCACCCCCGCCGTCCCGACCCCCCGGCCCCGCCGCGCGGGTCGCTCCGGGCCAGCTCGGCCTGTGGGAGGGCACCGGCGACGACCCCGCCGCCCGGCGTCGCCTCGACCCCACCGGCGCCGAGGGAATCAGCACCGGTGCGGGAACCAGCGCCGGGGGAGTCGACACCCGCGGTGCGACCAGCGGCGTTGCCGTCAGCTCCGACGAACCCCTCCGTACCCACGAACCCCTCGGCGCCGGCGGTGCGTTCAGCGCTGGCGGTGCGATGGGAGCCGGCGGTGCGCTGGGAGCCGGCGACGCCGACGGGCCGCTGTCGGGGGATGGCCAGCTCGACGCCGGCTGGCTGCACCGGGCCCCCGAGCCCGGCGAGGCGCTGCGCCGCGCCGCCGCCCTCGCCGCGCTCGCGCTGCAGACCCAGCACCGTCAACAGGCGGCGCTGGGCGGCCTGGCCGACCGGCGCGCCCGCCCCGGCCGGATCAGCCTCGCCGTCCTGACCGCCCGCGCCGAATCCGCCGCGGAGCTGCTTGCCCGCGAACTCGAACGCGACGGCCTGCCCGTCGACCGCGCCACCGCCGAGACGCTGCTCGCCGAGCTCGTCGGCCCGCCGCCGCGCACCGACGCCGACGAGCTCGCCGCCCGCCACCGCCGCGACGCCCCCGTCCTCGCCCACCTGCGCGGGCCCGTCGACCTGCGCAACCCCGCCGCCGTGCGGGCCGCGCTGCGCGCGGTGGGCATCGATGTCCCCGACACCCGCTCGGGCCGCCTCGAACCGCTGCGCGACGCCCATCCCGCCGTCGCCGCGCTGCTGGCCTGGCGGCGCACCGAGCGGATCGCCACGACCTATGGCCACCGCTGGCTCGACACCCACGTCGGCCCGGACGGCCGGCTGCGCGGCGCCTGGCACGGCAGCGACGGCGCCGCCGGGCGGATGACCGCCCAGGCCGGCCTGCACAACCTGCCCGCCGATCTGCGCGCCGCCGTCCTCGCCGAACCGGGCCGGGTGTTCGTCCGCGCCGACCTCGGCCAGATCGAACCCCGGGTGCTCGCCGTCGTCTCCGCCGACCCCGCCCTCGCCGCGGCCACCCGGGCCGACGACATGTACGCCCCCGTCGCGGCGCAGCTCGGCCGCGACCGGGCGCACGCCAAGGTCGCGATGCTCGCCGCCATGTACGGCCAGACCACCGGCTCGGCCGGTGAGGCCCTGCGCCGGATGCGCCGCGCCTACCCGACCGCACTGGCCTACCTCGACGCCGCCGACGCCGCCGGCCGCTCCGGCCGCGACCTGCGCACCTACGGCGGCCGGCTCGTCCGCCTCGCCCCCGCGCCGCGCCCACCCCGGGGCCTGACCGACCCGGCGCCGCCCGACGAGGCATCCCCACCCGCCGGCGGGGTCACCGAGCAGGCCCGCGGCCGCTTCGCCCGCAACGCCGTCATCCAGGGCCCCGCCGCCGAACTGTTCAAGGCCTGGGCGGTGACCGTCCGCGCCGAGCTGCCCGCCCTCGGCGGCGAGATCGTGCTCTGCCTGCACGACGAACTGCTCCTGCACGTCCCCACCGCGCACGCCGAGGCCGCCGCCGACCTGCTACGCCGCGCCCTCGCCGCCACGGCCGCCTACTGGGCGACGGCCAGCGGGGTCCGGTTCGTCGCCGAGGTGTCCATCCTGCAACGCTGGTCCGACGCCGCCCACTGAGGCCGCGGTCCACCTCCCCAAGATAATCAACACCGTTGATGAGCCGGCAGACATCTTGATCAACTCGAAGGGACAGGGAGCCAAGAGGCCGCGGAACACCCCAGCCGTCCGCAGGAGCCGGTCCACCGGTCGGCGCGTCAGGCGGTGACGGATACGAGGCGACGTCCGGCCGCCACGAGGGCGGCCTGGCGGGCGACCCGGGCGCCGAGGTGCTCGGCGGTGGCGGCGTCGGCGGTGTGGACGGTGTCGACGCCACCGTCCAGCGGGGTCTGGGCCCCGGCGCCACTCCAGAAGCCAAGGCGGTTGAGGTCGTTCTCGGAGGCGGTGGTGGAGTTCCAGCCGGGGCCGAGGCCGAGGCTGACCCACAGCATGCCGTGCTGGGCGGCGAAGGTGGCGAAGAAGGCGAGAGTGCCGGACTTGTCGCCACTCTTGGACGCGGAGTTGGTGAAGCCGGCTGCGAGCTTGTCGGCCCAGCGGCCTTCGGCAAACCGGCGGCTGGTCGCCTCGGCGAAGCTGTGGAACGCGGCGGACGCGCTGCCCATGTAGGTGGGCGAGCCGAAGACGATCGCGTCGGCACCGTCCAACTGCTGCCACTGCTCGTCGGTGATGGTGTCCACCGGCACGAGGGCCACATCGGCGCCGGCGTCGGCCGCCCCGCGCCGGACCGCCTCGGCGAGGACCGCGGTGTGTCCGTAGCCCGAGTGGAAGGCGACGGCGACCGAGGGGGTCGGGGCAACGAACTCAGGCATGTGAACTCCGGTGGTTCGGGCGGTCGGATGCTCTGGGTGAACGGTGAACGGTGAACGGTGAACGGACTTGCTCGGTGGGGGTGGGCGTCGCCGATCGCTCCGGACTCTGCCCTTGCGCCACCGTGCTTGCGCTGTCGACGCTACGGTGGCCGGTCGAGACGGAGGAACGCCGAACGTCTTGTTTTTACGACTGATCGTCTAGTGTGACGAGGTGGATCCCATTGATGACGTCCTGGCGGCGCGGTCTGTCGAGGACTCGCAGTACGTGAGCATCGAGGCCCATGGGGCCTGGGGGATCTCCTTCAGGTCGCCGCACACGACCTACGTGATGATGATCAGAAGTGGGCGCTGCTGGTGGCAGCCCAACTCGAGCGCTGTGCCGGAACTGCTCACTCCCGGCAGCTGTTTTCTGGTCCGCGCCGGCGGCGAGTTCGCCGTCGCGGACGAGCCGGGGCGAAACCTCGTCGGCTGTGAGAGCCTCCTGGCGGCAGGACGGGGTCCTTCTGTGCGCCACGGCACAGAAGGACCAGTGACGGAGATCGTCTCGGCCCGGTTGGCCTTCGACACGGGTGCCGCCGAGCCGCTGTTGAAGGCACTTCCCCCCGTGCTGCGGCTCGATCTCGACGACTCGGCCGGCGACGCGTTGCGTTCCACCTTCAGGCTGCTGGAGCTGGAGCGGACATTCTCCGGCTTCGGGTCCGGGTTCATCATGAGCCGCCTGGCCGACGCCCTCTTCGTGTACGCACTTCGCACCTACGTCTCGTCTTCCGCCAAGATCTCGCACGGATGGCTCTCTGCTCTCAGCGACCCACAGCTCGCGCCGGCACTGCGCGACCTGCACACCGATCTCGCACACGCATGGACGGTCGAGGAGCTCGCGCGCCGAGCCGGGATGTCGCGGGCGGCTTTCGCCGCGGCGTTCAAACGAAAGACGGGCGACTCACCCATCAACTACCTGACCTACTGGCGCATGTACCGGGCGAAAACGCTGCTGCGTGACACAGAATCGAGCCTGCAGCAGATCGCCCTCGCGGTCGGGTACGACACTGACGCCGCCTTCAGCCGAGCGTTCCGCCGGTACCAGAGCATCGCACCCGGAGCATGGCGCCGCCGATGGCGTGCCTCAGCCGGGAACTTTGACGAGACGGCCGAATAACACCTGGCCGAGTCGCGGCACCATGACCGACCACCCCGGGCTTCAACATCATCCCGTTGCCCCGCTCACCTCAAGCTGTAACCAGTTTCCGTGACAACGTCGAAAGCCCGCGCCACGGGGCCGACCGGGCACGTGGTGGCCGTCGACATCTTCACGGGCATGCTCACCCGAGCCCGGCAGGCGATCACCGCCGCCGGGCTGACGAACATCGAACTGGTCAGGGCGGATGCCAGCGCCCTGCCCCGGTTCGGGGACGGCTTCGTTCGACCTGGTCTTCTGCTCGGCCGGTCTGCTCTACCTGCCGGTCCAGGCGGCACTGGGGAATGGCGCCGGCTGCTGACCCCAGGCGGGCAGGTCGCCTTCTCCCCGATGGCAGTGGGTTTCCCCGTCGCGGCCGGGCTCTTTCGTGACCATGCCCGCCGCCACGGCCTGGCCCTCGCCGACCCGGCCACCGCCCTGGGGACGCGGTCGCGATGCCGTCGGGCGCTGCGTGACGCCGGGTTCACTGCGGCGAAGCTGGTGGGGGAGACCATCCGCTTCTCCTCGCTTCATCACAGGGCGGTTGCCCATACGTTGGCTCGGGCGTCCAGGTAGTCGGCGGTGGCGAGCCAGTAGGGGCCGTCCTCGGTCCAGATCCCGGCCCACGGCTGGTGCTGCCGTTCGGCGACGTTGCGCAGCAGGTCGTACATCGCCCTGGCGCGCCGGCCCAGCATGCTCGCCAACACTGGCCGGGACGTCTCCTCCAGGCCGTAGCCGTCGACGAAGGCGCGCAGCCGCGCCGCCGATTCCGCCTGCGGTCGATCGGCGCGCAGGCCGGCCATGGCCTGGGCGGCGTAGGCGAGATCCCACAGCCGGGAACTCGACGCGGCCCCGTCCCAGTCGATCAGTGCCCAGCCCTGGGTGGACCTGACGAGATTCCACGGCGCGACGTCGTTGTGGCAGACGACGTCCTCCGAGTCTGGCGGGATGATCCTGTTCCACACCGCCCCGGCCGGCGGCACGAAACCGGCGAGGGCCCGGTGCAGGCCGATCGAGAACAGCTCCGCCCGGTGCGTCCCGCCCCAGCGGGCGAGGGGCACCGGCGAAACCCACCGCGTGCAGGTGTCCCAGCAGCCGAGACGCGGAAACGAGTCATTCCGGCGATCAAGGTGTTCCGCGGAACCGCCCCCAGCCTCCGGCCCGGCCACGTCCCGCTCCCCATCGATGATCAAGGTGTTCCGCGGAACCGGAACCGGGCAGGTTCCGCGCCGAGAGGCGCCGGCCCCGGGGGAGTGCCTGGTAGGCCTGAGGCATCCTGGCCTTGCGGTGACGTGATCCACCGTGGTTATCCTTCAAGATAATCAACACTGTTGACGAAACTTCGCATAATGATCAAAAAAATAAAAACCAACACCAAGCAGCCAAGAGGGGAGTCAACGATCAACGTCTGAAGATCGGCTGCGGCCACAGGAGATGATCTTGCACTGCCGCGCTGGTAGGCGACCCAGCTGGTTCGCCGGCCGACGAGAGTTCTGGGCGCCGGCGGATCTCGCCCGTCAACGCCACCTGCTGTCCCAGGTTCGAGCCGACCGGGAGGAGCGGTCGGCTCGATTCTACTTGACATAATGTGCATTATCGGCGCGTGTGGTGGGGTAGTGGTTGGTGGGGTTTTGACCGTGCGGGTTGGCTCGGTGGGCGGCGTGTTCGAGGGCGGGCCGGCTGTTGCTGGTCGTCGGCGGTGGGAACTTCTGACGGGTTGCTGCGGGTGGCTGGTTGTGTTCGGGTGCCGCGAGTTGGCGCTGGTCGGGTCGGGCGGCTTGCTGGTCGTTCAGGATTCGGGTTGTCGGTCGGTGTGATGGTGGGTGGGAGGCGGCTCCCCCGGGCTCGGCGTGGCCCCGGTGCTTCGGCGGTGTTCGGATGGCACCGCCGCGGGGGCACCGGGGCGCTGGTCGGGTGGCGGTCAGGGGCGGGGCCTGTCCCCCGCGGCGTCGGTGGGCGGGCCGGGGGGTGGGCCGGCGAGGGGCTGCTGGGCGGCGTCACCGGTGCAGCCGGTTTCCCAGGGCAGGGTGCCGGCCGGGTCACTCCAGACGATCTGGAGGGCGGCGACGGGTGGGCCGTCGGGGTGCTGGTAGGTGGCGTTGGCGTGGAGTAGCAGTTCGTCGCTGGCGGCGGGGTGGAGGGTGAGCAGGTGGTGGCGTCTGGGGGGTGCGAGGTCGTCGAGGGTGGTGTCGGCTGGCGGGTGGTCGCCGGCGCGGATGCGGGTGGCGAGGAGGTTGAGCAGGGCGGCGGCGTCGTGCGGGTGCAGGCCGGCGATGAGCAGTTCGGGGTGGTGCAGTGCGGTGAGGCCGATGGTGTAGGCGTAGTCGGGTTCGCCGGTGTCGGGTTCGGCGAGGACGGCCTGGACGGCCCAGCCGTGGCGGTGGATGGTGTCGCGGATCCAGGCGGCGTGCCGCCGGTGCCAGTCGAACTGCAGTTCGGTTTCCATGGTGTGCCTCCCCCGGGGTCGGTGGCGGGATGGCAGTGACGGTAGGCGGGGGCACCGACAGTTTTTGGGGGTGCCGGGTCGTCCCGGTGAGACCACCTGCGACGGACGTTAACCTTGTGTAGCTATTTGGAAGCTGAAGGCGAGTCTCTCCGAGTGCTGGGGCTCTGGGGTAGTGAGGTATGGCAGGGATCGCGATCGGGGGCCCGGACTCGGGTGCTGGTGGCGTTCCTGATCCAGGCGGGGTCCCCATGCCGGACTTTGCCGCGTATGTGCGGGGTCTGTTGGCGCTGCCGTGCAGCGAGATGGGCATGGAGGTGGCGTGGTTCGACCGATGTGGCGGGTCGGGGTTGCGGGCTGATGCGGTGGAGGGGGCGCCGCTGGGGCGGGAGGCCGGATTCGCGTCGTGTGCGCCGGGTAGCCAGCCGCGCTGGGCGTTGGTGTCGGGTCGGCCGTTCCTGGTGCGGGATGCGAGGGTGGACCGGCGGACCGCGGCGCGGGTCGGTCTGGCGGCGCCGGGGTGGGGTTGTGCCGCCTGGTGGAGGTTGTGCCGCCTGGTGGAGGTTGTGGCGCCTGGTGGTGGGTGGGCCGGCCGGTGCGTGGGTGCACCGGCGGCGGCCCGGTCCACGGGCTCGGGTGGGTCAGTGGGTGTCGAGGTCGAGGGCGAGGCTGTTCATGCAGTAGCGCTGGCCGGTGGGGCCGGGGCCGTCGTCGAAGACGTGGCCGAGGTGTCCCCCGCAGCGGGCGCAGCGGACTTCGGTGCGGATCATGCCGTGGGAGCGGTCCTCGACGAGTTCGACGGCGTCGGCGACGGCGGGTTCGGTGAAGCTGGGCCAGCCGGAGCCGGAGTCGTACTTGGTGTCGGAGGTGAACAGCGCCGCGCCGCAGCCGCCGCAGCGGTAGGTGCCGGTCTCCTTGCTGTAGGTGTAGGCGCCGGTGAAGGGGGGTTCGGTGGCGGCCTGGCGCAGGATGGCGTAGCGCTGGGGTGAGAGTTCGGCCCGCCACTGCTCGTCGGTCTTGGCGACGTCGGCGGCGTCGGCGGCGTCGGGGCCGGTGGGGGTGGTGCCGGTGGCGTGGTCGCTGGTGGTCATGGCGTCAGATGGTCCTTTCTGTGTGGATCCGTCGGTGGCGGTGCGGCGGTGCGGCGGTGCGGGGTGGTGGGGTCACTCCCCCGGTCCGGTGCGGGTCAGGGGGGCTGCGGCGGCGACGCCGCCGAGGGCGGCGGTGGCCATGAGGGTGCCGATGACGGGTGGCAGGTGGCCGCGGGCGGTGGAGGTCGCGAAGACCGAAACGTCGGCGGCGTCGGCGATCATTCCGGCCCACAGCCAGGTGGTGGTGTCGCGGCCGGTGGTCATCGCGGCGAGCAGGCCGGCGCCGAGGGCGAGGTCGCGGATGCCGGCGAGGCGGGCGACCCAGGCCAGGCGGGTGGCGGTGAGTCGGTCGACGCCGGTGATGCGCAGGGTGTCCACGGCGCGGGCGAGCACGAGGGTGCCGACGGCGGTGCGGGTGATGCCGAGGGTGGCCGTGTGCAGGGTGCGGATGGGGCGGGTGGGACGTTTCGCTGTGGGGTGGGGACGCTGCGCGTTCATGATTGTGTTACGGGTCCTTCCTCGGCGGGAACGTCTCGGCTGGCCAGAACGTTGTCGAGGGGTAGTTGCACACGTCTCGACGCTCGGAGGAGTTATATGGGCGAGCGCATCCTGCGGGGAAGCCGTCTCGGTGCAGTGTCCTACGAGACTGACCGCAGCACCGAGCTTGCCCCACGGCAGTCGGCGTCCTACGACTGCCCCAACGGCCACCAGTTCACCATGCCCTTCGCGGCTGAGGCGGAGGTGCCGTCGGTGTGGGAGTGCAAGGTCTGTGGTGGGGCGTCGGTGATCGTCGATGGTGAGCGGCCTGAGCCGAAGAAGTCGAAGCCGCCGCGGACGCACTGGGACATGTTGATGGAGCGCCGGACCACCGATGATCTGGAGGAGGTTCTGGCGGAGCGGTTGGCGGTGCTGCGCGGGACCGGTGAGGGTCGGCGTACCGCGTAGCAAGGCTGTTTGTCGGCGGTTGCGGGGTCGGGCACGGGAATGTACGTGCCCGACCCTTTGGCATGCCCCGGGTGGTTGTTGTGGGTGATGCGGCGGTTGCGGCGGGTGACGGGTGGGTGTGGGTCGGCGTGGTCGTGGTCAGGCGCCCCGGCTGGTGGTGACGTTGTCGGGGTGGTCGGCGGGGATGTCGGGGTTGGCGGTGGGTTGGCGCGGGGTGGGGTTGCCCGGGAGGTGGGGGGTGCGGGGGGTGGGCCGGCGGCGGCGGGTGGTGGCGGCCCACCAGGCGACGCGCCAGAAGGCTTCGGCGACGATGGCGTTGCTCATCTTGGAGGTGCCGCGTTCGCGTTCGACGAAGGTGATGGGGACTTCGGTGACGCGGTAGCCGGAGCGCCAGGCCTGCCAGGCGAGGTCGACCTGGAAGCAGTAGCCCTGGGAGGAGACGCCGGTCAGGTCGCGGTCGCGCAGGACGTCGGCGCGGTAGGCGCGGTAGCCGGCGGTGGCGTCGCGTAGCGGCATGCCGAGGGCGGCGCGGACGTAGACGTTGCCGCCGCGGGAGAGCAGCAGCCGGGTGCGGGGCCAGTTGCGGACCTCTCCCCCGGGTACCCAGCGGGAGCCGATGACGAGGTCGGCGTGGGCGAGGGCGGCGAGCAGGCGGGGTAGCTGTTCTGGCTGGTGGGAGCCGTCGGCGTCCATTTCGACGATGACGTCGTAGCCGTGGTCGAGGGCCCAGGTGAAGCCGGCGATGTAGGCGGTGCCGAGGCCGGCTTTGCCGTCGCGGTGCAGCACGTGGATGTGGTCGTCGTTGTCGGCGAGTTCGTCGGCGATCTTCCCGGTGCCGTCGGGGCTGGCGTCGTCGATGACGAGCAGGTCGACCGTCGGGTTCGCCGCGCGCAGGCGGCGGGCGGTGTCCGGCAGGTTGTCCCGCTCGTTGTAGGTGGGGACGCAGACGACAACGCGGTGGAGATCCACGCGGTTCCTTTCCTGATCGGGGGCCATATCCGTCAGGCCGGCCCGGCGGGCGTCACCGTGGGTGTCGTCTCGTGGGGTCGTGGTGCCTGCGGGGTGGTGCCGGTGTGGTCGGGGTCGCCGGTGGGGCGGGTTCGGCGGCGGATCACTCCCGCCATCATGGCGCCCAGGCCGAGGGCGAGCAGCACCGCCTCGGGGACGATTCCGGCACGGTCGGCGGGGGTTCGGCTGGTGCGTCGGGGCAGGGCGGCGGTGAGGACGCCGGGTTCGTACAGGCCGGTCTTGGCGAGCAGGGTGCCGTCGGGGGCGATGAGGGCGCTTTCGCCGCTGGTGGAGACCTGGACGGTGGCGCGGCCGTGTTCGACGGCCCGTAGCCGGGACATGGCGAGTTGCTGCTGGCTTTCGCCCTTGCGGCCGAAGGAGGCGTTGTTGGTCTGGATGACGAGGATCTCGGCGCCGTGGTCGACGGTGTCGCGGACGAGGTCGTCGTAGGCGACTTCGAAGCAGATGACGTCGCCGATGGTGGTGCCGGCGACGTGTAGGGCGCCGGGGCTGTGGCCGGGCAGGAAGTCGCTGGGCATCTCGTCGGCGAAGCGGCCGATGAGGCGGGTGAGCAGGGCGCGGCCGGGGAGGTATTCGGCGAAGGGGACGGGGTGTTGTTTGACGTACATCTGGCCGGTGAAGCCGTCGGCGGTCCAGATCATGCCGGCGTTGCGGACGTGGCCGGCGCCGGGGCCGTCGAGGACGGCGCCGACGAGCAGGGGGGCACCGGCGGTGCGGGCGGCGCCGCGTAGGGCGGCTGCGACGGTGGGGTCTCGTTGGGGGTCGAGGTCGGAGGAGTTCTCCGGCCACAGGACGAGGTCGGGGGCGGGGCGGCGGCCGGCGGCGACGTCGGCGGCGAGGCGGCGGGTGCCGGCGACGTGGTTGGCGGTGACCTGGAAGGCGCGGCCGAGGGCGTGGATGCCGCCGTCGGCGGGGACGTTGCCCTGGATGGCGGCGATGGTGAGACTGCCGTGTTCGGCGGCGGTGGGCAGCGGGACGAGCAGGCCGGCGAGGGTGAGGGCGGTGGCGCCGAGCAGGGGTGGGGCGAGGCGTCGCGGGGCGGTGCGCCGGTGGCCGGTGGTGGCGCGGGCCAGGGTGTGGGCGTGGGTGACGGCGAGGGCGAGCAGGGCGCCGATGGCGGCGACGACGGCGGTGAGCAGGGGTGCGCCGCCGAGGGCGGCGAGTCCGGTCAGCGGGCTGTCGGACTGGGTGAAGGCGAGCCGGCCCCAGGGGAAGCCGCCGAAGGGGGCGCGTCCGCGCAGGGCCTCCTGGGCGACCCAGACGGCGCCGGTCCACACCCAGGGTGCGGGCAGGCGCCAGACGAGGGTGGTGGCGGGGGCGACGAGGGCGAGAATGGCGGCTTCGGCGACGGCGAGGGCGATCCAGGCGTCGGCGCCGACGAAGGAGACGAAGCGCAGCAGCGGCAGGCAGAACGCGAGGCCGAACAGCAGGCCCAGGGCGTAGGAGGCGCGCAGGCGGCGGCCGCGGACGGTGAGGGTGAGCACGGTGACGGCGATCGGTGCGAGCGGCCAGGCGCCGACCGGTGGGGTGGCGAGGTAGAGCAGGGCGCCGCCGAGCAGGGCGGCCAGGGCTGGTGGGGTGCGTCGGCGCAGGGTGGCGCGGCGGCGGGTCCGGCGGGCGGCCCGGTCTTCGCGGGCCTGACCGGGCTCGGCCTGGTTGGGCTCGGTCCGGTCGGGTTCGGTGCAGGTCGCGGCGGCCGGGGTGGGCGCTTCGGGTGTGGGGGGTGACGGGTCGCTTGTCCGCGCCGGCTCGATGCTGGTCCGGGGCTGGGGCTGGGGCTGGGGTTGGGGCGGGATGGCGGCGGGCGGGGTCGGCGTGGCGGCGGCGGTGTCGCCGGCCGCCTGGGGGGCCGTGGGGCTGGGGGTGGCCGGCGTGGGGGTCACCCGACCAGTTTCTGTCACTCGGGCCGCGCTGACCACGCCACCCCTGACCCGAAGGGGGCTCGAAGTGTGGTGGCGGTGTGGCCTGGCGGTGGGGTGGGGGAAGGTGGGCGGTCCGGCCGGGGTTGGGCGGTGGTGGCTCACCCCTCGACGCTATCGAACATGTGTGCGATTATGGGGTTGGTGTCGAGGTGGGGGTCCGCACGGAGTCCAGCGTGGGGTTCAGCGTGGGGTGTCGTGCAGGATGCGGCCGCGCAGGACGGTGCGCCGGCAGTGGGGGGTGGGGCCGGTGAGGTCGGGCAGGCCGGCGACGGCGCCACGGGGGTCGGTGGACCAGGCGGCGATGCGGGTGTCGGGGGCCTGGACGACGAGGTCGCCGTGGTGGTCCCAAACGGCGTAGGTGGCGGGGTGGCCGGGGGCGAGGATGCCGTGGCCGTCGGTGTCGGCGCGGGCGGCGCGCCAGCCGCCGCGGCTGGCGGCGGTGAAGGCGGCGCGGGCGGAGATGCGGGCGGCGGGGCTGTGGTGGTGTGTCGCGGCGCGGATGGCGCCCCAGGGGTCCAGGGGGGTGACGGGGGCGTCGGAGGAGAAGGCCAGCGCGATGCCGGCGCGGGTCATGGCGGCGTAGGGGTTCATGGTGGCGGCGCGGGTGGGGCCGAGGCGGGTGGCGTACATGCCGTCCTCGCCGCCCCAGCGGGCGTCGAAGGCGGGTTGGGCGCTGACGATGACGCCGAGGGCGACCAGGCGTGGGAGGTGGTCGGTGGTGGTCATCTCGGCGTGTTCGAGGCGGTGGCGGCCGGCGGCGAGGCGGGCGAATCCGACTTTGGCGGCGGCGGCCTCCAGGCCGGTGAGCACGGTGGTGATGGCGGCGTCGCCGATGGCGTGGAAGCCGGTCTGCAGGCCGGCGTCGGTGGCGTCGAGGACGGCGTCGCGGATGGCGTCGGCGTCGAGGTGCAGGGTGCCGTGGGTGTGGGGGCGGTCGGCGTAGGGGGTGTGCAGGGCGGCGGTGTGGGAGCCCAGGGAACCGTCGACGAAGGCGTCGCCGCCCCAGGCGGCGCCGAGTTCGACGGCGGTGGGCAGGTCGCCGGCCCAGTAGCCGACGATGTCGGGTCCGGTGACGGTGCGGGCGTGGGCGAGCAGGCCGGCGAGGTCGTCGGCGGAGGAGACGTCGGGTCCGGCCATCTCGTGCAGGGCGGCGATGCCGAGGGCGGCGGCGTGGGTGCGGGTGCTCTGCCAGGCGTGACGGCGCTGGCTGGGGGTCAGGGTGGTGTCGGCGGTGCGGCGGGCGGCGTGGTGGGCGGGGCCGGTGACGAGGCCGTCGGGGTGCCAGCCGGGGTGGGTGGCGGCGTCGGCGGCGGTGGCCAGGGCGGTGGAGATCACGGCGGTGTGCCCGTCGACGCGGGCGAGGTAGACGGCGGCGCCGCCGGTGGCGCGGTCGAGTTCGCCGGCGGTGGGGGGTGTGGGTTCGGCCCAGGCGGTCTCGTCCCAGCCGGTGCCGAAGACGGTGGTGTGCCGGTGGCGGCGGGCGTGGGCGGCCAGGGCGTCGAGGGCGGCGGTGCGGGTGGGGGTGGCGGTGAGGTCGAGGCCGGTCAGGGCGAGGCCGGTGGCGGTGGTGTGGATGTGGGCGTCGACGAAGGCGGGGGTGATCAGTGCGCCGTCGAGGTCGATGACGGTGTCGGCGTCGAGGGTCGCGGCGGTGTCGTCGGAGCCGATCCAGGCGATGGTGGCGTGGTCGGTGAGCATGGCCGTGGCGGTGGGGCTGGTCGGGGTGTGGATGTGGCCGCCCCGGTAGAGCACGGTGCGGCGGGGGGCGCGGGGGTCGGTCACGCTGGTGAGTCTGCCCGCCCGTCGGGTCGGCTGGTCGCCGGGTCGGTGTGGTGGCGGTCGTCCTTGGGGCGGGTGGTGGGGGCGTGCCGGGGTGGCGGGCTGGGTGTGGTGTGAGTGGTGGGGTGCGGTGGGTGTGTTCGGCTTCCCCGTTGGCCGGGTTGGCGTGTATTGCTGTCATCGGAGTTTTACGGTGCGTGGGGTGGGGCATTGCCGAGGCGCCGTGGGGTGGTCGGGTACAGCCGGATGGGTGTTGATGTTCTTTCCGTCTGAGGGCGGGGGTTGCGACTTCTGCGTACCTGCCAGAAGGGAGGCCGGCCGGTGGCGAGGTTCGCGATTCGGGGGCTTGGCAGGCGCCGTGCCGTGTCGCGCCGTCACCGTGTGTCGCGCGGCGCGGGTCCTGGGCGTGCGGCCGGGGGTCGTGTCGGGTCGTTAGCCGGTCGGGGTGGGCGGTCTGCGTCGACTGAACCGGTCTCGAGCCGGGGGCGGCGTCAGGTGGTGCGGCGTCAGGTGGTGCGGGGCCGGGTGGTGCGGGGCCGGGTCGGGCTGGTCGTGGCGGTGTGCGCGGTGGTGGTGCTGGGGGGGTGCGGGGGGTCGGGTCCGGCGCGGGGGCCGGTGACGGTGCGCTGGTATGTGTACAACGAGTCGTCGGGGTCGTTCGCGAAGGCGGCGGCGGACTGTTCGGCCGGGTCGCACGGCGCCTACCGGATCGCGATCAGCGTGCTGCCCAACGACGCCGACGGGCAGCGGGAGCAGTTGGTGCGCCGGCTTGCGGCGCAGGACTCCTCGATGGACGTCCTGGCGTTGGACGTGACGTGGACGGCGGAGTTCGCCGAGGCCGGGTGGATCGTGCCGTTCGACCCGGTGTCGGCGCGCGCGCTCACGGCGGGGACGCTGCCGGTGGCGGTGCGCACGGGTAGCTGGCGGGGCCGGTTGTATGCGGCGCCGTTGAGCACCAACGCGCAGTTGCTGTGGTATCGCAAGGATCTGGTGGCGCGGCCGCCGGCGACGTGGGCGCAGATGCTGGCGCAGGCGAGGGCGTTGGCGGCGGCGGGCAGACCGCATCTGGTCGAGGTGCAGGGAGCCCAGTACGAGGGCTACACGGTGCTGTTCAACTCGCTGGTGGCCTCGGCCGGCGGGTCGATCCTGTCGGCGGACGGGACGCAGGTGGCGCTGGGCGAGCCGGCGCGCCGGGCGGTGGCGGCGATCGCGGCGTTGGCGCACTCCGGGGCGGCGGATCCGTCGTGGTCGAACCAGCGGGAGGACGACAACCGGCTGGCGTTCGAGACGGGGTCGGCGGCGTTCCAGTTGAACTATCCGTTCATCTACCCGTCGGCGCGGCAGAACGCGCCGGATCTGGTGGGTCGGATCGGGTGGGCGCAGTGGCCGAGTCTGGTGGCCGGCCAGCCGTCGCACACGACGGTGGGGGGTTACAACCTGGCGGTGTCGTCGTACAGCCGGCATCCGGGTCAGGCGCGGGCGGCGATCGGCTGCCTGCGCAGTCGGGCGAACCAGATCCGCACGGCGGTCGACGGGGGGTTGGCGCCGACGTTGGAGGCGTTGTATTCGGATCGGGCGTTCGTCGAGGGGGGGTATCCGTTCGCGGCGGCGATCTACACGGCGTTGCGTCATGCCAGTGTGCGGCCGCAGACGCCGGCGTATCAGAGCGTGTCGTTGCAGATCGCCGATCGGTTGTCCCCGCCGCGTTCGGTGTCGGTGTCGGCGCTGGGCGGGTTGCGGGGGGCGATCGAGGATGCGTTGGACTCGAAGGGGCTGGTGCCGTGATGGCGGGGCGCGTGGGGCTCACGGCGCAGCAGCGCGCGCAGCGGCGGTTGGGGTGGCTGCTGTGTGCACCTGCGGTGGTGGTGATCCTGGCGGTGGCGGGCTATCCGATCGGCTATGCCGTGTACCTGTCGCTGCGCCGCTATGACCTGCGTTTCCCGGCGCAGTCGTCGTTCGTGGGGTTGGGGAACTACGCCACGGTGCTGGGGTCGTCGCTGTGGTGGAAGGCGCTGGCGGTCACGGTGGTGATCACGGTGGTGTCGGTGGCGATCGAGTTCGTGCTGGGGATGGCGTTGGCGCTGGTGATGCACCGGGCGGTGGTGGGCCGGGGGCTGGTGCGCACGGTGGTTCTGATCCCGTACGGGATCGTGACGGTGGTCGCGGCGTTCGGCTGGCAGTACGCCTGGACGCCGGGGACGGGGTATCTGTCGGGGTTGTTCGGGGATGCGGCGCCGTTGACGTCGCAGACGTGGGGCATCGCGGTGATCATCGCTGCGGAGGTGTGGAAGACGACGCCGTTCATGGCGTTGCTGCTGCTGGCGGGGTTGGCGCTGGTGCCCGAGGAGCTGCTGCGGGCGGCGCGGGTGGACGGGGCGGGGCCGTGGGCGCGGTTCACCCGGGTGATGGTGCCGTTGATGAAGCCGGCGATTCTGGTGGCGTTGCTGTTCCGGGTCCTGGACGCCTTCCGGATCTTCGACAACATCTATGTGTTGACGGGCGGGTCGTATGACACCCGGTCGGTGTCGATTCTCGGGTACGACAACCTGTTCACGGCGCTGAATCTGGGGGTCGGGTCGTCGTTGAGCGTCCTGATCTTTCTGGTGGTCGCGCTGGTGGCGTTCGTGTTCGTGAAGGGGTTCGGGACCGCCGCGCCCGGCGGGGAGCAGGAGGCGGGCCGGTGACGACGGTGGCGGCGGGTGGTGCGACGTCCGACCGGGTGGCTGGCGGCCGGGGGCGTGCGGGCGGTGGCCGGCGTGGGGGTGGCCGGCGGGTGTCGGTGGTGTCGGGCTGGGTGGCGGTGAACACGGTCATCGTGGTGGTGTCGCTGGTGCCGTTGGCGTGGCTGGTGTCGTTGTCGTTCAAGACGCCGGCGTCGGTCGGGGACGGGCATTTCGTGCCGCGGCACTGGACGTGGGAGAACTATCGGGGGATTTTCGACGCGTCGCTGTTCACCCGGGCGTTGGTGAACTCGGTGGGGATCGCGCTGATCTCGACGGTGCTGGCGGTGGTGGTGGGGGCGATGGCGGCCTACGCGGTGGCGCGGCTGGTGTTTCCGGGGCGGCGGCTGCTGGTGGGCCTGGCGTTGCTGATCGCGATGTTTCCGCAGATCTCGCTGGTCAGTCCGCTGTTCAACCTGTGGCGGCAGATCGGCATCTTCGATACGTGGATCGGGTTGATCGTGCCGTATCTGACGTTCTCGCTGCCGCTGGCGATCTACACGTTGTCGGCGTTCTTCCGGGAGATTCCGCGGGATCTGGAGCGGGCGGCGGCGGTGGACGGGGCGTCGCCGTGGCAGGCGTTCACGCGGGTGATCGTGCCGCTGGCGGCGCCGGGGATGGTGACGACGGCGATTCTGGTGTTCATCTTCTGCTGGAACGACTTCCTGTTCGCGATCTCGTTGACGTCGACGGAGTCGTCGCGGACGGTGCCGGCGGCGATCGCGTTCTTCACCGGGGCGTCGCAGTTCGCCCAGCCGATCGGGTCGATCGCGGCGGCGGCGGTGGTCATCACGATTCCGATCATCGTGTTCGTGCTGGTGTTCCAGCGTCGGATCGTCGCCGGGCTGACGTCCGGCGCGGTGAAGGGATAGGCGCGCTCATGGCGGAGGTCGAGCTGGAGCATGTGAGCAAGTGGTTCGGCGACGGGCAGGTGGCGGTCGACGATGTGAGCCTGCGTGTCGCCGACGGGGAGTTGTTGATCCTGGTGGGGCCGTCGGGGTGTGGGAAGTCGACGACGCTGAACATGATCGCCGGGTTGGAGGACATCAGCGACGGGGAGCTGCGGATCGGTGGTCGGGTCGTCAACGGGCTGGGGCCGGCCGAGCGGGACATCGCGATGGTGTTCCAGAGTTATGCGCTGTATCCGCACATGACGGTGCGGCGCAACATCGGGTTTCCGTTGTCGTTGGCGAAGGTGCCGCGGGCACGGATCGAGGAGCGGGTCCGCGAGGTGGCGGAGATGCTCGATCTGACGCCGTGGTTGGACCGTAAGCCGGGGAGTCTGTCGGGGGGTCAGCGTCAGCGGGTGGCGATGGGGCGGGCGATCGTGCGGTCGCCGGCGGTGTTCCTGATGGACGAGCCGTTGTCGAACCTGGATGCGACGCTGCGGGTGGCGACGCGTACGCAGGTGTCGCGGCTGCAGCGTCGGCTGGGCACGACGATGGTGTACGTCACCCATGATCAGGTCGAGGCGATGACGCTCGGGGATCGGGTGGCGGTGCTGCGGGCGGGGCGGGTGCAGCAGGTCGCGGCGCCGGTGGAGCTCTACGAGCGGCCGGTGAACCTGTTCGTGGCCGGGTTCATCGGTTCGCCGGCGATGAACTTTCTGCCGGCGGTGGTGCAGGGGGATCGGCTGCGTTCGCCGCTGGGCGCGGTGCCCCTCGACGATCGGCTGCGCCGGGCGTTGTCCGCGGGCGAGGCGGGGACGGCGGCGGGTGTCGACGGTGCGGCGGGGGCGGGGACGGCGGGGGCGGTGGTGGGGGGTGCGCCGCTGGTGCTGGGGATCCGTCCGGAGCATTTCGAGGATGTCGCGGTCGTCGGGGCCGACCGGCCCGGGGGGCGGGTGAGCGTGACCGCGGAGGTGGTGGAGTCGGTCGGGTCGGACAAGTACGTCTACGCCGGGGTGCCCGTCGAGCCGGGGCGGGCCGCCGATCTCGCGCGGGTGCTGCGCGAGGCCGGCGCGGCCAACGTGCCCGGCGTCGGGGAGCAGGTCGTGGCGCGCCTGGCGGCGGCGAGCACGGCGGTGCGCGGGGCGCGGGTCGAGCTGTGGTTCGACCCGGGGCGGCTGCACCTGTTCGACGCGGCCAGCGGTGTGGCGCTCACCGGCTGACCGGCGTCCCCCGACCTGGTTCCCTCTCCCCTGCATGTCCAGCGGGTTTCGTGCCCGACTTGTCCCTCTGGATGTGCAGTGGGGTACCGGGTGACGGGGGTGGGTGCCGTCGCGGGGCGCCGGGTCACAGGGCGGGGGGGCGGCCCTCGTAGGGGGTCGAGAGCACGACCATGGTGCGGGTGGACACGTTCGCCGCGGCGCGGATGCGCTGGAGCAGGACCTCCAGGTCACCGGGGCTGGCGACGCGCACCTTGAGCAGGTAGCTTTCCTCCCCGGCGACGCTGTGACAGGCCTCGATCTCGACGATGTGGGCGAGCCGGTCGGCGGCGTCGTCGGGTTGGCTCGGGTCGATCGGGGTGATCGAGACGAAGGCGGTCAGGGGCAGACCCACCTGGGAGGGGTCGACCAGCGCCGTGTAGGACGTGATCACTCCACGTTGTTCCAGGCGTCGTACGCGCTGATGGACGGCGGAGACCGACAGGCCGGTGGCCCGGCCGAGGTCGGTGAAGCTCATGCGCCCATCTCGGCACAGCATCTGCACGATTCGACGGTCGAGATCTTCCAGCACGATCCGGAGCGTACGCAGGTCGGCGCGGGGCGAGGGAGCTGTTTCTGGTCCGTTGCCTGGTCCCGGTGGGACAGCCGGTACGGTCGGGATCAGGTGTGGGTGGGGCGCGGTCGCGCGGCGCTGCCGTGGTGATGGTGGTGATAAGGCCGTCGGGCGGGGGCGGGCGGTCCGGGGTGTGGACGTTCCGGGGCGTGGGTGGTGTACGGCGGGGTGGACGGACGGGTAGGGGGCGGATCGGTGATGGCGCGAGGCCCGGCGGTGGACCCGGCGGTGGACCGGTGGTGAGCGGCCCGGTGCGTGAGCGGGGCGGCGGGTTGCTGCTCGCCGACGCCCCGTCGCTGTACTTCCGGGCGTTCTACGGGGTGCCGCGTGCGGTGCGGGCGCCGGATGGGACGCCGGTCAACGCGGTGCGGGGTCTGCTCGACGTGCTGGCCCGTCAGATCGTCGAGATCCGCCCGCGGGGGCTGGTGGCCTGTTTCGACGCCGACTGGCGTCCGGCGTTCCGGGTGGCGCTGCTGTCGTCGTACAAGGCGCACCGGGTGGCCGTGTCCGCCGACCGGCTCGGCGCCTCGGCGGCCGGTGCCTGCGTGGGCGGGGACGGGGCCGTGGGCGGCGGGGAGGCGGTGGTGGGCGGGGACGTCGAGGAGGTCGCCGACGAGTTGACCGTCCAGCTCCCGATCATCGATGCGGTGCTGGACGCGTTCGGGATCGCCCGGGCGGCCGCGGCGGGCTTCGAGGCCGACGACGTCATCGCCACCCTCGCGACCCGCCACAGCGACGGCGCCCGGGGCGCCGCGGGTGAGCGGGGCGGGGCGGGCGGGCAGGGTGGTGTGGGCGGGCAGGGTGCGGCCGGCGGCGGGGTGGACATCCTCACCGGGGACCGGGACCTGTTCCAGCTCGTCGACGACGACGCCGGGGTGCGGGTGCGCTACGCGGTGGAGAAGTTCGCCGTGGTCGACGAGGCGTCCGTCACCGCTCGCTACGGCATCCCGGGGCGGGCCTACGCCGATTTCGCGGTGCTGCGCGGCGATCCCAGCGACGGGCTGCCCGGGGTCGCCGGCGTCGGCGCGAAGACCGCGGCGACGCTGCTGAACCGGTTCGGGTCGTTGGCGGCGATCCTCGCCGCGCTCGACACTCCCCCGGCTCCCCCGGCTTCGGCGGCCGCGGGTGCGCGGGGTGGCGCGCGGGAGGAGGGGATGCCGGTGGCGGCGCGGCGGCGGCTGCTGGCTGCCCGCGACTACCTCGACGCCGCGGTGGGAGTGGTCGCGGTGGTGCGTGACTGCGACGTCGGTGACGTCGACGGGCGGCTGCCGGTCACCCCGGCCGACCCGCGGGCGGTGCTGGCGCTGAGCGAACGGTGGGGACTGACGGGGCCGTGCACGCGGCTGGTGTCCGCCCTGGGCGCGGTCGCCGCCGGCTGAGCGGCCCACCCCGCCGGCGGGGTGGGGCGTCGACGGGACAGGGTGTCGCCCTTCCCGTGCCGGGTCGGGCTGCCCCCGTTCGGGGGTCCGCGGGAGGGCCCCCACCGCGGGGTGGCCCGGTAGTGGCCCCGCGGTGGGGAAGCAGACGGGTGGGGTGGTTGTCCACTTGGCTGGCCGGATCGTGGGGCTGCCCGTCACCGCGCAGGGGTGCGGACGGTAGGTTTCCCTGCGTACCGCGGCCTGGGCACGCACCCGTGATGAGCAGGTTGGCGCCGCGGGGGCGAGGCGTCGCCTAGGGTTGCCCACCGGATGTGCACCCGCCCATCCGGACGACGGCGGGTGCGGGTGCCCCGGATGAGGGTGTCGGCGGTGACGGCAGCGGAGGTCAGGGTGGGGCTGCGCGAGCGGCTCGCGGGCAGGCGTGTGTTCGTGACCGGGGTGACCGGGTTCATGGGCGAGGCTCTGCTGGAACGGTTGCTGTCGGATTTCCCCGACACCTCGGTGGTGGCGCTGGTGCGGCCGCGGGGCAGTCACACGGGGGCGGCGCGGCTGGCGCGGATGCTGCGCAAGCCGGCGTTTCGTGAGCTGCGCGGCCGGCTCGGGGCGACGGGGCTCGCCGAGCTGGTGGCGCGTCGCGTCGAGGTCGTCGAGGGTGACCTGTCGCGGCTGCCGGCGTTGCCCGGCGACATCGACGTCGTCATCCACTGCGCCGGGGAGGTGTCGTTCGACCCGCCGATCGACGACGGGTTCCGGATCAACGTCGGTGGGCTGCAGGAGCTGCTGCGGGCGCTGGCGGCGGCGGGGGCGCGTCCGCATCTGGTGCACGTGTCGACGGCGTACGTGGCGGGGCTGCGGTCGGGGCACATCGCGGAGGGCCCGCTGGCCCACGATGTGGACTGGCGGGTCGAGCAGGACTCGGCCTCCCGGGTGCGTCAGCAGACCGAGGACGCCTCGCGGTCGCCGGAGAACTCGGTGCGGTTCCGGACGCAGGCGGGGCGGCGGTTCGCCGCGGCCGGGGCGCAGACGGTGTCGGCGGAGGCGGAGAAGCTGCGGCGGGCGTGGGTGGCGCGCCGGCTGGTCGAGGCCGGCGGGCAGCGCGCGCAGGTGCTGGGCTGGACGGATGCGTACACGTTCACCAAGGCGTTGGGGGAACGGTTCCTCGAGGAGGCGCACGGCGATCTGCCGTTGACGATCCTGCGGCCGTCGATCATCGAAAGTGCGTTGGCGCGGCCGTTCCCCGGGTGGATCGAGGGGTTCAAGATGGCCGAGCCGCTGATCCTGGCCTACGGCCGCGGCGAGCTGCCGGACTTCCCCGCCTCTCCGGACGCGGTGGTCGACATCATCCCGGTGGACCTGGTCGTGAACGCGACGCTGGCCGCGGCGGCGACGGTGCCGCCGGTGGACCGCCCGGCCTACTACACGGTGTGTTCGGGGTTCCGTAACCCGCTGCTGTTCCGGGATCTGTATGCCCATGTGCGCGAGTACTTCCTGGCCGATCCGCTGCCGCAGCGGGGCCGGGGGGCGATCGCGGTGCCGTCGTGGCCGTTTGCGGGGGCGGCGGCGGTGGAGGCGCGGCTGCGGCATTCCGAGCGGCTGGTGGGGCTGGCGGGCCGGGCGTTGGCGCAGGTCCCGGCGTCGGCGCGGACGCGGGCGTTGGCCGGGGAGCTGGAGCGGGCGCAGAGCCGGGTGGCGTTCCTGCGCCGCTATTCGGATGTGTACCGGGCGTACACGAAGGCGGAGCTGGTCTACGTCGACGATGCGACGGCGGCGTTGCACGAGGCGTTGGATTCGGCTGACCAGGTGGAGTTCGGGTTCGACCCGGCGTGTTTCGACTGGCGGCACTACCTGCAGCAGGTGCACTGCCCGGCGGTGACGGCGGTGCTGCGCCGTCCGCGTGAGGCGGCGCCGCGCCGGCGGCTGTCGGGGCATCTGGCCGCCGGCGACGGGGTGCTGGCGGTGTTCGATCTCGACGGTGCGGTGGCGAGCGCGACGGTGATCGAGTCGTATCTGTGGATGCGGCTGGCCGACGCGGGGCCGCGGCGGCGTGCGCGGGAGCTGGCGGGGCTGGCGGCGGCGCTGCCCGGGTATGTGCGCGCGGAGCGGCGTGACCGGGGGCATCTGATGCGCGCGGTGTACGCCCGCTACGCGGGGGTGGATCCCGAGGAGCTGGAGCGTCTGGTCGCCGAGGTGGCCGGGGACATTCTGCTGCGGCGGGTGAAGCCGGCGGGAATCCGCCGCGTGCGGGAGCATCGGGCGGCGGGGCATCGCACGGTGCTGCTGACCGGGGCGGTGGAGGTGCTGACCCGGCCGTTCGCGCCGCTGTTCGACGAGATCGTCGCCGCCCGGCTGGAGGTGGGCGCCGATGGGCTGCTCACCGGCGGGTTGGCCTCCTCGCCGCTGGTCGGCGATGCGCGTGCGGCGTATCTGGGGCATCATGCGCGCAGCACGGGTGCGGATCTGGCGGCGTCCTGGGCGTATGCGGACAGCCAGTCGGATCTGCCGTTGCTGCGTGCGGTGGGTAATCCGGTGGCGGTGAACCCGGATGTGGCGTTGCACCAGGTGGCGCGGGGTGCGGGCTGGCCGATCGAGGAGTGGGCGGCGGCGGTGGGGGAACCGCGGCTGATGGTGGGCAGTCGGGTGGAGCGGGGCTGGCAGGCCGCGGCCGCGCGGGCCCGCGCCGCCGTCGGTGCTGGCGGTGCTGGCGGGGCTGTCGGTGGTGCGGGGGGTGGGTGGTGACCCGGGGGTTGGAGCTGTATGACTCCCCGGCGCGCCACGTCGCCGCCCGGCTGGTCGCTCAGGCGCCCGGTGGGGCACTCGGGGGGCTGGGCCGGGCGGTGCCGTTGCGGTATGTGGACCGTGATGATCCGCGGCCGCCGGATGACCGCTGGGTGCGGGTGCGTCCGTCGCTGGCGGGGATCGGTGGGGCGGATCTGGCGCTGGTGACCGGGCGGGCGTCGGCGTATCTGACGGCGGTTGTCGGGTTGCCGTTCGTGCCGGGACGGGAGGTCGTCGGCCGGGTGGAGCAGCAGGTGACCCTTCCCGACGGCCGGATGCTGGCCGCGGGTGCCCGGGTCGTCGTCGACCCGGTGGCGCAGTCGGCGCCGCGGGCGGGTGAGGTCGGGGTCGGCGGCGGCGGGTGGAGCCGGATCATGCTCGCCCATCGCGGTCAGCTGCATGCGGTGCCCGACGGCCTGCCCGACGAGCGGGCGGTGCTGGTCGACGCGCTGGCCCGTGCCGTGCACACCGTCGATCGGGCCCGGGTGGCGTCCGGGGCGCGGGTGCTGGTCGTCGGCGCGGGGGCGGTCGGGCTGTTCACGGTGCTGGCGTTGCGGGCGTTCACCGACGCCGGGTCGGTGGCGGTCGTGGCGCGTCATCCCCGCCAGGCGCAGGTGGCCGGCCGGTTCGGCGCGGACGCGGTGTTCGATCCGGCCGAGGCGGTCGCCGGGGTGCGTCGGGGCACGCATGCGCTGCGGGTGACCCCGCCGTCGGGCGGGTCGTTCCTGCTCGGCGGGGTGGATGTGGCCGTGGACGCGGCGGGTAGCGGTGAGGCGCTGGCGACGGCGTTGCGCACGACTCGGGCGGGTGGCCGGGTGGTGGTGGCCGGTACCCCGTCGGGTCGGGTGGATCTGACGCCGCTGTGGGCGCGGGGGCTGGAGCTGGTCGGGGCGGCGCGTACCAGCGCCGATCCGGGCGCGGCGGACGTGCTGGCGCGGGCGTGGGAGCTGGCCGCGACCGCGCCGCTGGACGGGCTGGTCACCGGCGGCTATCCGCTGACCCGCTGGCGCGACGCGTTGGCCCATGCGTGGGACGCGGGGCGGCTCGGCGCGGTGCGGGTGGCGTTCGATCCGGCGGCGCCGTCGTGAGCGGGGCCGGCGGCGGGTGCGGGGCCGGGATGGCGGGGGTGGACTGGGCACACGCAGGGTGTGGCTCATCGGGGCGGACGTGGAGAGGATCGCGACAGTGAGACCGGGGTTCGTGCTCGAGGTCGACGAGCGGACTCCCCCGCTGCTGGTCCATTCCGGCGCCGGGGTGCTGCTGGAACGGTTCCCGCTGGGCACGCGGGTGGTGTATCCGCCGCAGCCGCGGCCGGGGGTCGCAGACGTCGACGCGGCGATCGGCGCGGCGCTGGGCGAGCCGGTGGGCAGCGCGCCGCTGTCGGCGCTGCTGCGCCCGGGGATGCGCCTGGCGATCAGCGTGGACGACCTGCGCACCCCGCAGCCGCGGGTGCGGGGTGTCGACGTGCGCGGGCGGATCCTGGAGCGGGTGCTGACCGTGGCGGCGGCGGCCGGCGTCGACGAGGTGTCGCTGGTGGTGGCCAACGGGCTGCACCGGCGGCTCGCCGCCGCCGAGGTGGCGGGGATCGTCGGGGAGCGGGTGTTCCGCTCGTTCTGGCCGACGCAGTTGGCCTGCCATGACGCCGAGGACGCGGCGAACCTCGTCGAGATCGGCCTCAGCGACGCCGGCGAACCGGTTCAGGTCGCCCGGGTGGTGGCCGAGGCCGATCTGCTCGTCGCCGTCGGGATCGTGCAGGGCCCCGGGCAGGGCGGGCTGGGTGCGCTGGTCGAGGGGCTGTCGTCGTACGCGTCGCTGCGCGCGGTGCACGGGGTGGCGGCGGTGACGCAGGGCGCGGCGGCGGGTGCGGGTGGCGGCGGGACGGTCGAGGGCCGGATCGTGCAGGGCGCGGCGGCGGGCCGGGTGGGGGCGGTGCTGGGCGCGGCGGTGCCGGTGTTCGCGGTGACGGCGACGGTGAACGCCGCCGTCGGGCCGGGGCCGTTTCTGACCCGCCGGGAGTGGGAGTGGTCGCCGGCCGATTCCGCGCTGGCGTTCGGGGTGGGCCGGGGCCTGGAGCTGCTCGGCGGGCGGGGGCGGGCGCGGGTGCTGCGCGATCTGGCCGCCGACTACGCGATCACGTCGGTGACGGCCGGTGAGCCGCAGGCGGTGGCGGTGGCGGCGTGGGCGGCGGTCGACGCCCAGCAGCGCGTCGACGTCGACGGGCAGAGTGACGTCGTCGTTGTGGGGCTGCCCCCGTTCGGGGCGTATCAGGGTGGGGCGCCGGCGGATCCGGTGCTCGCCGCGCACGGTGCGCTCGCCGACGTCTTCGCCCGCCATCGGGGGCGGCCCGTCGTCCGCGAGAACGGGGCGATGATCGTCTACCATCCGGTGTCGGCCCGGTTCTCCCAGTTGCATCAGCCGTCGTATGTGGACTTCTACGAGGAGGTGCTCGCCGAGTCGAGTGATCCGGCGACGATCGAGGCGAAGTTCGAGCGGCAGTACGCCACCGACCCGTGGTATGCGTCGCTGTACCGGACGTCGCTGGCGCATCACGGGGTGCATCCGTTCCACCGCTGGTATGAGACGGCGCCGGCGCGGGCGCATCTGGCCGAGGTGGTCTTCGTCGGCGGGGATCGGGCGGTGTGCGCGCGGCTGGGTTACCGGGCGGCGTCGACGCTGGCGGATGCGTTGGAGATCGTGGCGGGGTCGGTGGGCCGTGACCCGTCGATCACCTACCTGCACAGCCCGCCGCAGTTGATCACCGAGGTGCGGTGAGGGGCGCAGGGGTCGCGCCGTGACGGGCGGGGTCGCTGGGTGCGTGGGTGCGTGGGTGCGGCGGATGGGACCGGTAGGACGAAGGTGTTCGGGACGGATGGGTGATCGGGATGGGTAGGCCGCGACGGGGTGTGGGGCTGCGCGAGGCCGCGCGGGGTTTTCGTCGGGGTGGCCCGCCGTGGGCGCCGGCCGGCGACGCGGGCGGTGCGGCGCGGCCGGCGGCGCGGGAGTTCCCCACCGGGTGGGCGCGCAGCGGTGCGGCGCGCACGACTCGGGCGGCGTTCCTCAGCGGGGTGATGAATCCGCTGCTGCACGCCTCGCTGACCGCGGATACGCATGGCGCGGAGGTGTTCGACGCCGTCCGCGGCACCCCGGTGATCGTCGTGTCGAATCACACCAGCCATCTCGACGCGCCCATGCTGCTGTGTGCGCTGCCCGGGCGGGTGCGTTCGCGTACCGCGGTGACGGCGGCGGCGGACTATTTCTTCGACAGTGTGTGGCGGGGGGCGGGTAGCGCGTTGGCGTTCGCGACGGTGCCGATCGACCGCAGCGGCGGGGCGCCGTCGTCGACGCCGATGGATCTGCTGCGCGACGGCTGGAACCTGGTGATCTTTCCGGAGGGGACGCGGTCGCGGGACGGGGCGCGGGGCCGGTTCCGGTTGGGGGCTGCGTATCTGGCGATCAACGCCGGGGTGCCGGTGGTGCCGGTGGGGGTGCGGGGGGCGTTCGCGGCGATGCCGCGGGGCCGGTCGTGGCCGGTGCCGGGTCGCCCGCAGGTGACGGTGCGTTTCGGCCGGCCGCTGCGCCCGGCGCCCGGTGAGGATGTGCGGGCGTTCACCGCCCGGCTGGCCGCCGAGGTCGACCGGCTGTGCGCCGAGGACGCGACGAGCTGGTGGGATGCCACCCGTGCCGCGCTCGCCGAGCAGCCCACCGACTCCCCCGTTTCCCCCGCCGCCGGTGTCGCCGTCCCCCTCGGCGCCGATCCCGCGCCGCCAGCCGGGGCGGATGTCGCCGCAGGCGAGCCGACCGTGGCCGGGCCCGGCGTGCCACCACGGCAGCCGACCGCCGCCGACCACGCCGACCACGCCGACAGTCTGTCCCCCGCTGCTGGGTCTGTCCTCGGCGGGCCGCGCCTCGACCAGGGGGACGACGTCGGATCGGGCGGTACCCGGTCGGCCGGCACGGCCGCGACGACGGCCGCTGTCGGCGAGGCGCGCACCCTGGGCCGGCACCGTCCCCGCGCTTCGGCGCGTAGCGGGTCCGGCCCGGTGTCGATCTCCGCGCGGCTGCGCGGCGCCCCGGACACCCCGACGGCGCGCTGGCGGCGGATCTGGGCGGCCACCGAACCGTTGCCGCGCAACACCTCCCGCTCCCCCTGGCGCCGCTGAGCGCCGCCGCCTCGGGTGTCGGCGGCCCGGGGTCTGCGGCCCGCCGGTGCGCCCGGGCCCGTACGGCCCCAGGACGATGCCTGTCGGGTGGGAGGGGCGAGCACACATGGTCAGCGACGAGCCGGTCGAGGTTGTCGCCCACGACCCGGCGTGGGCCGGCCGGTTCGCCGAGCAGCGCGACCGGCTGGCCGCCCTCCTGGGGGATCTGCTCGCCGGCGCGGTGGAGCACATCGGCTCCACCGCGGTGGCGGGCCTGCCCGCCAAGCCCGTCGTCGACCTCCTCGCCCCGGTGCACGACGCGGTGCCGGCGCTGGCCGCCGACGGCTGGCTGTACTGGCCGCAGGATCCGGCCGGCGGCTACCGCCTGTGGTTCCTGCGCCCGCATCCGGTCGCGCGCACCCACCACCTCCATGTGATCGCCCACGACGATCCGCACGCCCGGGCGCTGCTGGCCTTCCGCGACGCCCTGCGGGCCGATGCCGAGCTGCGCGGGCGGTACGCGCAGCTCAAACGACGCCTCGCCCGGACGCATCGCGACAACCGCAACGCCTACACCAACGCCAAGGCCGCCTTCGTCGACCAGGCACTGCGCGGCGTCGGAGTCGACCCACCACCACGCGATCCGCTACCGGAGTAGACCCGCCTGGGTGAGCAGGATCGCCAGCAGCACCAGGTAGACCAGCCGGGTGGGGTCGTGCAGGTAGGCGACGAGCAGGCTGGAGCCCAGGGCGCCCAGCGCCATGCCGGCGAAGGGACCGGCGCCGCCTGCCAGGGTGCCGCGGGTGCGGGTGCCGGCCCCACCGTCGCTATCCCCGGGTGGGGCGGCGCCCGAGGAGCGCGGCCTGCAGGCGGCCGCGGTGGGCGACGACCCAGCGGTGCGCCGCACGCACCTCCTCGACGGCACCGGCCGCACGCAGGCGGCGGGCGCCCGGCTGCCCGGCCCGCGCACCGCGCTCGATGCCGCGCCAGCAACGGTCCTGCCACCACAGAATCGTCTCGATCAGGCGGTCACGGTGTCGCAGCCCGTAGGCGTCGCAGATCACTGCGATCCGTCGGGTCACCTCGGTCAGGTCGGTCACCGATGGGCCGAGTGCGAGGAACTGCCAGCAGACGTGGGCGACGTCGTCGATGCGCCGGCCTGGTGCGGCCAGATCCCAGTCCAGCAGTGCCACCGGGCGCAGTTCCCCGGCCACCGGCCGGTAGACGGTGTTGCGCGGCGCCAGGTCGTTGTGGCAGACGACCTCCCCGCCGCGCGCCAGCGCCGTCCCCGCGGTCAGGTCGTGGAGCTGACGGACCAGCTCGGCGAGGCGGGCGAGGCTGTCGTCGGTGGTGACGGCGGCCGGCTGGTCGGCCTGCCAGGCGACATGGCCGGGCAGGTAGGTGAGGATCTCGCGGCCCTGCCCGTCGACGCCGAGCAGGCGTGGCGCTCCCTCGAAGCCGCGGTCCGCCAGCAGGCCCAGCAGGCGGTGGACGAACTCGGCGCGCTCCGGCACGGGCCGGCGCACGGTGTCCCCGATCCGGACGACCGTGTTGACGAGCCCACCGGGCAGGGGCGTCTGCGTCATGGGTGCAACGGGGTCACGGGTGCAACGGGGTCACGGGTGCGTCCGGGTCACGGGTCCAGGTCATCGGTGCATCCTCGCCGATCCGCTCGCCGCCTCGGGTGCGGACGTCGCCGAGCATCGGCGGATCCTCGATCGAGCCAGGCGATCTGTGATGTTCATCACATGATGATCGAGATGTGGATAACCCTGTCGACGGGGTGGTGGGTAACCCGGTGTGACCCTGTGGATGTCCTGTGGGGAAAGGGTAATCCCGCGCGGCGGGGAGAAGTCAAGGCGTTGCAGTGCGTATCTGGCGCGGTATCACTGATGCATGGCACTGCTGCACCTGACCGCCCGGTCCACTCCGCCCGCCCGCCCGCCCGAGTCCGCCCGCCCGAGCTCGACGGCGGGCCCCGTCCAGGTCGTGGGTCCCGATGCGCCGGCCCGAGCGCCCGCCCGTTCGCCCGGCCGTTCGCGGCTGGACGCCGCCCGTCCGGGCGGGCCGGGTCCGGGTCGTGCCGGTCCCGGCGGCGACGAGCACGACGGTGGTCGTCCGGCGGCGGGTGGCGCGGCCGGGTCCCCGCGTGGGACGGCCGGGCCCGGGGGTGGGGCGGCGCCGCTGCCACCGAGTGTGGCTCGGGTCGCCGCACGCACCCGGCTGTCCGCCGAGCTGCTCGCCGCGATCCTGGAGGTCGAGCGGCGGACCCGGGCCACCCTGGACGACATCGAACGCGCCGACGCCCTCGCCGAGCGGCTCCTGGTACGCCGTGGCCATCGCCTGCGCGCCACCGGCGGGCGCGCCACCGGGACCAGCGGCGGTCCGGCCACCCCAGGTCCGGCCACCCCAGGTCCGGCCACCCCAGGTCCGGCCGCCGGCGGCTCGGGCCTGAGCGGTCCGACCACCGCAGCCTCGATCGTCCCGGGTCCGACCAGGCCGGGCGAGCAGACGTACCGGGCGTCGGCCTGAAGCAGCCGAGGCCGCGACGGTCCGTCGTTCGGGCGCCGGCGGCCCCGGTGCAGCAGGGTGCACACGCCCGCGGCCGGAAGGCGACGAGAACCGCCTGCGATCGCGCCCCCGTGCACCTCTGCGGGCGTGGCCCCGGGCGTGGCCCGGCTGGGGGACACCGCCTGGCGGCATAGGGTGCTCGCATGGCGACGATGACCGATGCGCAGTGGCGGGAGTTCGTCTCGGCGGGCACGCGCACCGGCAAGCTCGCCACCGTCCGGGCCGACGGCCGGCCGCACGTGGTGCCGATCTGGTTCCTTCTCGACGGCGCCGACGTCGTGTTCAACACCGGGGCGGAGTCGGTGAAGGGCCGGGCGCTGCGGCGCACCGGGGCCGCGGCGTTGTGTGTCGACGACGAGCGGCCGCCGTACTCGTTCGTCACCCTGACCGGGCCGGTGACGCTGTCCGACGACGTGGCCGAGGTGCGCCACTGGGCCACGCGCATCGCCGCCCGCTACATGGGCGCGCAGCGGGCCGAGGAGTACGGCGCGCGCAACGGCGTTCCCGGCGAGTTGCTCGTGCGCCTGTCCCCCACCCAGGTCGTGGCCCTCGCCGACGTCGCGGACTGACGCGGACTGAGCCGACCCCGGCGGGCTTGAGCGCCGGGCCCGCCGGGCTGCGACGGCTACCGGCAACGAGCCTGCCCTACGCCGACCCGGTAGCTGCCGTCAGGAGGCGCCGGCGGTGCGGGGGGCGCGGTCGACCGGCGGTGCGGAGATCAGCAGCAGGACCTCGTGCACCCGGGTGGCCAGCAGCCGCGACGGGCGGGTGTCGAGGATGGCGACCATCTCGTCGAGGACACCGCCGGCGGTGGCCGGGTCGTGGTTGACCAGCGTGGTGGCCAGCGCCGCCAGCGCCCAGCCGCGTTCGAGGGTGCCCGGGGTGGTGATCGCGACGGCGCGCCACGCCGCGGATCGGGCTCCGGGCACGTGCAGCCGGGCCATCGCGTCGGCGACGACGCACGCCTCGCGGACGTCGTCGAAGGCGGGCCAGCCGGGATGGCGCAGGCCGCGCACGACCGGGCGGTCGCGCAGGCGGGCCAGCGCGGCGTCGACGCCGGGTTCGTCGCCGGCGGCCGCGGCGAGGGTGACCTCGGCGGCCGCGGCCCAGCCGTGCAGGTAGGGATGCTCCACGGCGGCGGCCCGCGCGGCGGCGGCGCGGGCGGCGTCGAGGCGTCCGTCGGCGAAGGCGATCGCGGCGTCCAGGCTGCGGGAGGTGCCGGTGAGCAGCCGGTCGTCGAGCTGGGCGGCGAACTGCTCGGTGAGGGTGGCGAAGCGGCGGGCGGAGGTGTCCGCGCCGGTGTCCGCGGACAGCACGCCCAGGTAGAACGACAGGTAGCCGGCGACGCGGGTCAGCTCGATGTGCACCGCGGGCGACAGCCGCCGCGCCAGGGCGGCCTGCACGCGGCGCCAGTCGCCGACGATCGGGCCGAGCAGGCCGGTGTGGGGCGTGGTGAGCAGGGTGGTGGCGTAGCGGTAGAGGCGGTCGTCGAACTCGCTGAGCGCCAGCGGGTCGGGGTCGGCGTAGGCGATCTCCCGGGAGATCATCGCCGCGGCGCGGGCGGCGGCGGACAGGCCGAAGCGGTCCGGCACCTGCGCGCCCGGCAGTTCCACCGCGTCCATGCCCTGCATCCCTTCCACCTCCCGACCGGCGGCGCACACCGCCGGCCGGACCGCCGGTCCCGCGCCCGCCGTCACGTCCGGGCCGGGCCGAGGCCCGGGCGGGCCGTGCGCGTCGGCGTCGGCGCGGCCGGATGCCGCGGCGGCGCAGGCCGCGGGCGAGCCCACCCCTGTCCGTCACGCCGCGTTACCGTCGGCTGGTCGTGGGCTGCTGCCCGCCGCGCCCGCCTCGCCTCGGCGGGCCCGCTGCGGGTGCCGGAGCTGGGCTTCGACGCCGGGCAGGCGGCGACCCGTCCACGGCGACGGTCCTACCGGTGTGTAGCCGGATCGGTGGACGACGTGACGGTGGGCACGCTACCGCGACCCTGGGGGGGTCTGTACAGCGGTTGGACGAACTCCACACCGCCCCCGCGTTGTCCATTCGGGACATTCCTCCTCTTGTAGGTGGAACGTGAGGCGTGTAATGGGGTCGTGATGGCCTGATCGGGCCGGGTGCCCCGCTCCGGGGCAGCCCACGCCGCGGGCCTGGTCAGGGTGGGCGTGGGCGGGCGGGGTCCGGGTGGGGGGTGCGCGCCGGGGGCATCTCGGGGCACGGCGGGCCTGCGGGGTCGGCGGGGCGCGGGGCGGACCCGGCCGCTCGGGCATACCGGCGGCGGTGGGCGGCCGGCGTCTCCCCCGCGTGGGGGTCACCCGGCGGCGTCGGCGCGCTTCGCCGAGCGGGCGGGGGGCTGGTCGGCCTCGTCGACCTGGCGCTGTGTGGCGGGCGGGGCGCGGACATGCCCGGGCCTGGGCCTGGGCCTGGGCCGGGGGCGGTGGCGGTGGCGGCCCGTCCTGGCGGGTAGGTCCACTCCCGCGCACCGCGGCGACCGGGCGCCGCCCCCGCATGCTTTTCCACCCGACCGACCGGATGGTATGGAGAGTTGCTGATGGACCTGCAGGGACAGACCGCGCTGATCACCGGGGCGTCGACGGGCATCGGCGCGGTGTTCGCCCGAGAGCTCGCCGCGCGCGGCGCCGACGTCGTGCTGGTCGCCCGGGACAAAAACCGCCTGCAGGCGGTGGCCGCGCAGGTCGTGGGCGAGCACGGGGTGCGCGCGCACGTCGTCGCCGTCGACCTGGGCGACCCGGGCGCGGTCGACGTCGTCGCCGAGCAGGTCGCGGCCGCCGGCGTCCGGGTGGATCTGCTGGTCAACAACGCCGGCTTCGGCATCCACGGCGACCTGGTCGCCGCCGACCCGGTCCGCCTCGCCGACCTGGTGCGGCTCAACTGCGTCGCCGTGGTGGCGCTGACCGCCCGGTTCCTGCCCGCGATGGTGGCCCGCGGGCAGGGGACGGTGGTGAACGTGGCGAGCACCGCGGCGTTCCAGCCGCTGCCGCACATGGCCGTCTACGGGGCGAGCAAGGCGTTCGTGCTGTCGTTCAGCGAGGCGCTGTGGAAGGAGACGCGCCCGGCGGGGGTGCGGGTGCTCGCGCTGTGCCCGGGTTCCACCGAGACGCCGTTCTTCGACGTCGTCGGCACCCGGGACAACGTCGTCGGTGCGATGCGCACCCCCGAGCAGGTGGTGGCCTGCGCGTTGCGTGCCCTGCAGCGGGGCCGGCCGATCGCGATCGACGGGCGCCGCAACGCGCTGCTGGCCCGCAGCGGCCGTCTGCTGCCCCGCCGGACGCTGGTGTGGATCGCCGAGCGCACCATGCGCCCGACGCCCGCCGGCGAGGCGGCGAAAATGTAGGCCAGGTCGAAGAAGTGCAGGGTGAAGAAGTGCTGGGTGACGGCCCCATCCGCGGGGGGAGCCGATCGGCTCCCCGCAACCCACTCGCCTGGCGGGCGACGGGTCAGGGCGGGGACGCCGGGGCGGTGTCGGCGGGGGTGAGGGGGCGGGTGAAGGCGACGCGGTGCAGGCCCGGCCCGTCGTAGTCGGGCTGGACGTCGACGCCGTCGACCGTGCGCTGCCCCGAGATGATCCGGAAGCCGAGGGCGGTGTGGAAGGCCACGGAGGTGACGTTGCCCGGGCTGGTGATCGCCTCGACGCGCCGCGCGCCGCCGGCGGCGGCCTGGGCGAAGAACCACCGGTACAGGACGGCGGCCACGCCGCGGCGGCGCAGGGCCGGGTCGACGCCGACGAAGTGGATGTAGGCGGCGTCGGGCCGCGCGGCGGAGCGGAAACCGATCAGGAAGGCCGTCAGCCGGCCGTCGGCGGCCTCGCCGAGCAGGGAGGTGTCGGCGAAGTGCTGGAAGAACAGCCGGGGCAGCAGCAGCGCCCGCTGCCGGGAACCGGCTTCGCCGCCGAAGCCGCCCCACCAGTCGTCCAGCACGGCGAGCACCCGCGCCTGGTCGGTGCCGCGCGGACGCCGCCAGCGCAGCTCGCCGGGCAGCGCGGGGTGATCGGGCGAGGCGGGATGGTCGAGGCTGGGGGTCGGCGCCGGGTCGGGGCCGTCGGGGGTGCGGATCATCCGGTCAGGCTGCCGGCCCCGCCGCGATCCGTCACCCCCTTTTCTGCCGCCGCATCCGGCCACGCTGCGACTTCGACGATCAGGGTGTTCCGCGGAACCCCCTGCCGCTCCCGGACTCCGACCGTTGCCCGGCACCCGCCTTGTTGATCAAGGTGTTCCGCGGAACCGCGTCGTCGGCCGCCCTGGGGGTGTGGGTCAGGGGCGCAGGGTGCGGAAGAAGGCGGTGACGTCGGCGGTGAACAGCTCGGGCTGCTCGAGGGCGGCGAAGTGGCCGCCGTGGGGTTGCACGGTCCAGCGCCGCAGGTTGTAGTGGCGGGCGATGACGGCCCGCGCCGGCCGGTAGATCTCCTTCGGGAAGATCGCCGCGCCGGTGGGGGTGCTCACCTGCCGTTCGGGGGCGCCGAGCAGGCCCGCGGCGCGCGTTTCGTAGTACAGCCGGATCGACGAGCCGATCGTCTCCGTCACCCAGTAGGTGGTGATGTTGGTGAGGATGTCGTCGCGGCTGATCGCCTTCTCCACGTCGCCGTCGCAGTCCGACCAGGTGCGGAACTTCTCCACGATCCAGCCCGCGAGCCCCGCCGGGGAGTCGGTCAGGGCGTGGGCGAGCGTCTGCGGCTTGGTGCCCTGGATGGCCTGGTAGCCGGTCTCGTACTGGGCGAAGCGGCGGGCGAAGTCGAGGTCGGCGACCTCCTCGGGGGTGAGGTTGGCGCGTTCCTCGCGGGTCATCGGCGGCGGCGGTACCAGGTTGAGGTGGATGCCGAGCAGCCGGTCGGGGTGGTAGGCGCCCAGGTGGGCGGTGATGGCCCCGCCCCAGTCGCCGCCCTGGGCGGCGAAGCGGTCGTAGCCCAGGCGGGTCATGAGTTCCGCCCAGGCGTCGGCGATGCGGCGCACGTGCCAGCCGCGTTCGACCGTCGGCCCGGACCAGCCGTAGCCGGGCAGTGACGGGCAGATGACGTGGAAGGCGTCGGCGGCGTCGCCGCCGTAGGACGGCGGGTCGACGAGGCGGTCGATGACCCCGCCGAACTCCACGATCGACCCGGGCCAGCCGTGGGTGAGCAGCAGCGGCACCGCCCCCGGATGCGGGGAGCGGGCGTGCAGGGCGTGCACGGTGGTGCCGTCGATGACGGTGCGCAGGTGCGGCCAGCGGTTGAGGCGGGCCTCGGCGGCCCGCCAGTCGAACCCGTCCGCCCAGTAGGCGCACAGCCCGCGCAGGTAGTCCACGTCGGTGCCCAGGTCCCAGCCCGTGCCGGGGATCTGTTCGGTCCACCGGGTCCGGCGCAGCCGCTGCCGCAGATCGTCCAGGACGGCGTCGGGGACGTCGATCGTGAAGGGCTGCAGGGCGGTTGACGGCGACGTCATGGCACGCTCCGAGGGGTCCGGGGTCGGATGGGATGGTCACCGGTCGGCGGCGGGTGCCGCACGGCCAGCTCCGACTATCGACCGCCGCGGCGGCGACCCGCAACGGACCGGGTACCACCCGCGCCGGGCGGGGGTGCGGTCCGGGCGGGGTGCGGACGGGCCGGCGAGCCATGGACCAGACGGGATGGACCAGGCGAGGTGGTTCGGGCGGGATGGTTCAGGCGGTGGTGGTGAGGATGCGCGGGCCGTCGGCGGTGATGGCGACGGTGTGCTCGACGTGGGCGGCGCGGCTGCCGTCGGCGGTGTGCAGGGCCCAGCCGTCGGCGGCGGTGCGGTAGCTGTCGCGGCCCCCGGCGCAGAACATCGGTTCCAGGGCGAGGACCAGTCCGGCGCGCAGCGGCATGCCCCGTCCGGGCCGCCCGTCGTTGGGCACGCTGGGATCCTCGTGCATGCGCCGGCCGATGCCGTGCCCGCCGAAGTCGCGGGGGATGCCGTAGCCGGCGGCGCGCCCGACGGCGCCGATGGCGGCGGCGATGTCGCCGAGGCGGCCCCCGGGGACGGCGGCGGCGATGCCGGCGGCCAGCGCCGCGGCGGTGGTGTCGATGAGGGCGGCGTCGCCGGGGCGCCCGGCGCCGACGGTGAAGCTGATCGCGGCGTCGCCGACCCAGCCGTCGAGCTCGGCGCCGCAGTCGATGCTGACCAGGTCGCCGTCGCGCAGCGGGGTGTCGCCCGGGATGCCGTGGACGATGACGTCGTTGACCGAGGCGCAGATGACCGCGGGGAACGGTGTCGGGGCGAAACCGGGATGGTAGTGCAGGAAGACCGGGATGGCGCCGGCGTCGCGGATGACCGCGTGCGCGACCGCGTCCAGCTCGCGGGGGGTGACCCCGACGGCGGCGGCGTCACGGGTGGCGCGCAGCGCGCGGGCGACGACCGCCCCGGCGGCGGCCATCGCCTCGATCGCCGAGGCCGACTTCAGCTCCACCATTCCGACCACCCTCCCCCGCCGACACCGGCGCCGCCCGGCGCCGGCTCGGCACCCGCCGTACCGTTCCCAATTACTATCACGGTATTACTATCACGGGTATGGTGCGCGCGCCGTTGACGAGGGCGGAACGGGAACGTGGCGAGCGGCTGGGCGCGCTGCTGCGAGCCGCCCGCGGCGAGCGCAGCATGGTCGAGGTCGCCGCCGCGGCCGGGTTGTCCGCGGAGACGCTGCGCAAGATCGAGGCCGGCCGCATCGCGACGCCGGCGTTCTTCACCGTCGCCGCGCTCGCCGAGGTCCTCGGCCTGTCCCTGGACCTGCTGGCCGACGCCTGCGACCCGGCGGCGCTCGGCGCCCTCGACTCCGGACCCGCCGTCCCCGACCGGCACACCCCCGCCGAAGATCATTCCAGGGCGACGGCGATGGCCAGCGCCACGAGTGCGGCGCCGGTGACCGCGTCGAACGCCCGCCGGCGTGACCCGGTGCCGATGACGCCGTCGAGATGACGCCGTCGAGATGACGCCGTCGAGATGACGCCGTTGAGATGACCGGTGACGATCGCCACCGCGAGCAACCACACCAGTCCGATCGTCACCACGATCAGGCTGATCACGGCGAGCGCGAGGGTGATGGGCCTTCGACGGGGCACGTTGCAGGGGGTACAGAGTGTCCGAGGACTGGAAGGCGCTGAAGGAGTACCAGGCCGGGGGCGCGGCGGGGCCGAATCGTCCGGACCGCCCTGGCCCTGCCGTGGCCCCGCGGTCCGCCGAGCCTGGCGGTGGCTGCCTGTACGAGGTGCTGCGGTGGCCGGCGCGGGTGATCGCGGTGGTGGTCGTGGTCCCGTTACGGCTGGCGTGGGAGCTGCTGGTCCTGCTGTCTCGGGGGCTGCGCCTGCTGCTGTGGGATCGGCTGCTTCGGCCGGTGCTGCTCGCGCTGAGGACGCTGTTGTGGGACTGGCTGGTCGTCCCGATCAGCCTCGCGCTGTGGTGGTGGGCGCTGCGACCGGCCGGACACGCGCTGCGATGGCTGTACCGGTATCTGCTGGTGATCCCGCTACGGTTCGGGCTGCTCTACCTCGTCGCGGTGCCCCTGCACTGGCTGCACCGGCAGGTGCTGCGCCCGATCGGCCGAGCACTGGCAGCCGTGTTGTACTGGGCCGTGCTGCGCCCGATCGGCTGGCTGTGGCGCAACGTCGCGGTTCCGGTGGGGCACGTTGTCGCGGACGCGCTGCGGTTCGCCTGGCGGGTGAGCGCGGCCGTCGTGCGCACCGTCGCCGCGGTGCTGCGTCTGGTGGTGGTACGGCCGGTCGGCTGGCTGTGGCGCACCCTCGCCGTGCCGGTCGGGCGCGCGGTGCGGATGGTGGGCCGGGTTGTCGTCGTCGAGCCCGCCCGCTGGGCGCGCCGCACCGTGTGGCATCCCGTCGCGAGCACCACCCGTGACATGGTGGCGGCGCTGTTCGGCGCCGGCTCGGCGCCGCGCCGCTGACGGCGACCGGCCGCCCCCCTGTCCGGCCGGGGCTGCGGTGGGTGGGGCCGCGGTGGGTGGGGTCAGTTGTCCGCGACCGCCTCGGCGGGGGTCCTGCGGCCGGGGCGGCGCAGGATCGCCTGGGCGGTGTCGCGGAGTTGGCGGGCGCGCAGGCTGAGGTCGGTGGGATCCAGATGCTCGGCGGCGTCGAGGATCGTTGCCCGGGCGCGGCGATGGTCGGCGTACCGGGCCTCCTGGTCGGCGGTGCGGCGCTCCTGCGGGGTGGCCATGTGTCTCCCTCGTGGGACGGGCCTCGGCGGCGGGATGCCGGTCGGGGGCTGCGCTGGTGATGGCGGGTGGGGAGCAACGGCGATGGGCCCGCCCGCTCAGTGTGCGCCGCCGTCGGCCGGAGAGGAGGATTCGTGCCGGCGCCCACGTCCCCGGGCCCACGTCCCGGGCCTCGTCGAGGGCGACAGTGTCGACGCCTGTCGTGTCCTGGTTCTTCGATCCGGCAGGGTGGCACCGTGCCTTTCACTACGTGGCCGGCAACGGCGGCCTGGCAGCACCAGGACGCCCGCCGCGGTTTCGAGGTCGTCTACTTCGAGAGGTCGGCCGACGGCTACCGCGTCGAGGGAGCGACGACGGCTTGCGAGGATGGCCAGACCTGGATGGTCGCCTATCGTGTCAGCCTGGACGGGGCCGGGCACACGCGCGACGCCACTGTCTGCGGGCGGTCGGCCGCCGGATCCCGGTCGGTCACGCTGGAAACCGACGGTGGCGGGCGATGGCTGGTCAACGGGGTGGCGGCGGCTCATCTGGACGGCTGTCTCGACGTCGATCTGGAATCGTCGGCGGTGACGAACGCCCTGCCGGTCCGCCGGCTGGACCTGGCCGTCGGGCAGCGGGCTGAGGCTCCGGCGGCCTATGTCCGCGCTGTCGATCTCGGCGTCCATCGACTGGAGCAGACCTACACCCGCGCCGCCGACGAATCCTGTCAGCGCTACGACTACACCGCTCCCGCGTTCGCCTTCGCCTGCCGGCTCACCTACGACGACGCGGCGCTTGTTCTGGACTATCCAGGGATCGCGGTGCGGGTGCTCTGATCACGCGGGGCCGAGAAGGTCCCATCGGTTGCCGGCGATGTCGAGGAAGACCGCGACCCTCCCGTAGGGCTCCGTGCGTGGCCCGCTGACGAAGGTGACACCGGCCGAGGCGAGCTCGAAACCCAGCGCGTCGGTGAAGAAGGCGATGGCCGGGTCGTATTCGTCGACGACGACGGTGATCAGGTCGATCCGCATGTCCTCAGCCGACAATCGCCAGCAACCGTGTCTGTTCCCTGACCAGTCGGGCGTATGAATCGCGTACGTACGGGGTGAATCCTGCCGGGTAGGCGACCGCGCTGAAAGCGAATCGCGTGTCCCCCGACTCCCATCGTTGGAGAATGGTCTCGTAGCCGGTCACGTGCGCACAGAACTGGATCATGCAGTCCGGCATCACGCCACCGATGAGAAGATCGCCGCGGGTGAGAAGGAGCTCGTACATCTGACGGTTCGTCTTCTGGAACACCCCGGGCAGCCAATGCTGCCACGCCTCGAGCTGCGTCGGCGACAGCTCGTGCGGCTCGTCGAGCCTGTAGCGCCGCGAGAAGTTCGCATCGTCGTAGACTTCCTTGAAAACGCGGAAAGATATCAGGCTTGACTCCGTCATCACGAGAAGAGGTCCGTATAACTGGCTCAACTGGGCGTTCACCCGCTGAAGTCGCGCCTCGTGCGCCAGCACCCGGCGGGCGCCCCGTTGCGAAAGCAGGTACGTCAAGGCCGCCGTGACCAGGCTGGCAGCAGCCGCAACGATCGCTGCGATCATCTCGGGCCTTCCCGCGACATGGCGTCACCTCGCAGCGGCCGCACCCGTCATGGCGCTCTGTGCTGCTCCCGCAGCAGAGCCAAGAAGCGTCATGCGTCCCTGCTCGTATCGGTGCAGCATGCCAGAACATCCCGTCGCGCATCGCTGCTTCGACGACGGTGGGACTCTGACGTCGATGGGACTCTGACGACTGTCGGACATGGTCGCCGACGTCACGTCTGCCGGATCGCCGACGTCGGCACCGGGCCGGCGCCGCGGGGAGCCGCTGCGGTCCACCGGCCCGGCGGCGCGCGAAGCGGACCTACCATGACAGCAGGGCCGCGCTGCGGCGTGACGCTTCCAAGGGTGAGGGTGTCGCTGGCGCCGGCCCGCGCCGCTGGGAGGTGGTCATGACGCAGCCGACGGCCGCCGGCGGGCAGGCCAGGACGCCGGCGCGCACGCAGAGCCTGACCCATCGCGACCCGGCGCAGGTCAGCCTGCAGGAGGCCCTCGACGCCCTCGGTGACCCGGTGCGCCGCGCCATCCTGCGCACGCTGGCCGACCATCCGGACTGGACGCTGCCCTGCGGCAGCTTCGAGGTGCCCGTCAGCGCGGCCACCCGCAGCCACCACTTCGCCGTGCTGCGCGCGACCGGGCTGCTCGAGCAGCGCGACACCGGCCCCCGCCGGTTCAACCGGCTGCGCCGGGCCGAGTTCGACCATCGCTTCCCCGGGCTGCTCGACCTCGTCCTGCACGAGGGCCCCTGATCACGAGGGCCCTGATGATGTGCCACGACCCTGCCGCTGACCTCGCCACCGCGGCTCGCGGTCAGTCAGGGACGACTGGTCAGTCAGGGACGACGGTGTGCAGCAGGGCGTGGACGGCGGCGGCGGCGACGGCCGGGCCGCCGCGCGCGGAGCGGTTCGACACCGCGGGGATACCGCTGTCGCGCAGGCCCATCTTGGCCTCCACCGAGCCGACGAAGCCGACGGGCAGCCCGATCACGAACGCCGGGCGGGCCACGTCGGCCAGCGACAGCAGCTCCTCCAGCGCGCTCGGCGCCGCCCCGATCACGTACACGGCGCCCGGGCCGACCTCGTCGACGGACAGCGCCATGCCCACCGCCGGACGGCTGAGGTCGTCGCGGCGGGCGACGTCGGGATCGACGCGCCCGACGCTGCACACCACGGGCCGTCCGGCCAGGCGCGGGCCGGCCCCGGAACCGGCGTGGGTGGAGGGGTCCGGATGGGGCGGGTCGGGCGGGTGGCGGGGATCGTCGGCGAGGCCGAGGGCGGTCATCGGCACGTCGGTGACCAGCGCGACCCCCGAGCGCAGCGCCTCCACCCCGGCGCGCAGGTCGTCCTCCCGGCAGACCAGGTCGTCGGCGTAGCGCGCGTCGGCGCTGGCGTGCACGACCCGTTCGAGCACCGCCCGGGTCAACCGGGGCAGCCGGGAGGTGTCCAGCCGGGCGCGCACGACCGCGTAGGACATCCGCTCCACCGGATCGACCGGGCCGGTCGGCTCCCGCCTCGTCATGATTCCTCCCGCCGCGGTCGCCGCCGGCCCGCGCGCCGCTGGCGCCGCGTGCGCCGCTCCCAGGGTCTACTCCATGCGGGAAGGTCGCCAACGGTGCTGCGGTGCCCAGCCCAGCAGCGTGCGCGCGCCCGAGGTGTCGATCAGTGCTCGGAACGGGTCCTGGAGATGGTCCGCTGCGCCGCGCCAGGGGACGTCGGGGAGCAGCCGCGTGACCAGGGTGCGGGCGTCGTCGCGGGCGGAGGAGATGTCGGCCGCGCACAGCAGCAGCCGATGGTGCCCGGCAGGCGGAGCGGTCAACGCCCGTTCGACCGCCGACGCGAGGTCGCGCACGTCGAGGAAGGCGCCGTACTCCCAGATCGGCGACCATTCGAAGGCGGGATTGTCGCGCCGGGCCCGCCGTATCCCGGCGTAGGTCTGCTCGGTGAACACCCCGGGTGGGCGCAGGCACACCGTGCAGACGCCGGACGCGGCGCTCGCCGCCTCGCACATCTGCTCGGCCAGCCACTTCGACATCCCGTACGCACCCGCCGGGCAGGCGGGATGGCGGTCATCGAGGGGAAGGTAGGCCGGCCGGCCGTGGCCGCCGAAACACCCCAACACGTCCACGCTGCTCATGACGACCACCCGGGGCACACCGCGGCGTTCGGCCGCCCGCAGCACGTTGCTCGTCCCGACCACATTGGTCTCGAACACCCGCGCGTCCGTGCCGGTCGTGGCCGGTCCGAACTCCGACAGGTCCGGATCGTCGACCGGCTCGTCGAGGGCGGCCAGGTGCACGATTCCCCCGCAGCCCGCGGACATCCGCTCGAGATCGGCGGCGTCGCATACGTCGTGCCCGTCCACCAGATCGAATCCCACCGTCCGGTGTCCGACCAACGTCAGGGCCGCTGTCACGGCCCGGCCCACCAGCCCCCGATCTCCGGTCACCAGAACACGCACAGCCCGACAGCCAACCAGCCCGTCCCCCTTGCCCGCGAGTCATATTTCGTCGGAGAAGACCGCTGCAGGAGCGCCGCGCCCGCGATGGGACGGGCTGCTTCAGGGGAGTCTGGGCACGATGAGAGTGGAGTCCACGGACGTGGTGTACGGAGTGTGATTGTCTGACGACTCGCCGGAGTGGCGGTCCGTGACGTGAAGCGACCACCGCGTGATCCTCATTCGAGAACGACCAAGAACCCGATGAGGAGAAACGCGATGGCCGTGCGTCCGACTGTGACCGACGCCGAGGGGTTCGGCAAGGAGCTGGTGGCGGCGAGTCCGGATCTGTTGGGCTCGATGGTGAAGGCGTTCGCGGAGGCGTTGATGGGCGCCGAGGCGGACGGGGTCTGTGGCGCCGAGTACGGGGAGATATCACCGGATCGGACGAATCGTCGGAATGGCTACCGGATGCGGGAGTGGGACACCCGGGCGGGAACGATCGATCTGGCGATTCCGAAATTGCGGTCCGGGTCGTACTTCCCGGAATGGCTGTTGACGCGTCGCCGGCGGGCGGAGCAGGCGTTGATCTCGGTGGTCGCGACGTCGTATCTGCTCGGGGTTTCCACGAGAAGAGTCGACAAGCTCGTGGAACAGCTCGGGGTCGCGCATATTTCGAAGTCGCAGGTGTCGGAGTTGGCGAAGCATCTCGACGGCCAGGTCGAGGCGTTCCGGTCGAGGCCGCTCGACGGCGGGCCGTACCGGTTCGTGCAGGCGGATGCGTTGACGATGAAGGTCCGTGAGGACGGCCGGGTCGTGAACGTGCACTGCCTGCTCGCTGTGGGCGTGAACGGCGACGGGCACCGGGAGATCCTCGGCCTCGACGTCGTGTCCAGCGAGGACGGGGCCGGCTGGCTGGCGTTCTTCCGCGGCCTGGTCGCCCGTGGCCTGTCCGGGGTCCGGCTGGTGACCTCGGATGCCCACCGGGGTCTGGTCGCGGCGATCGGGTCGACGCTGCCGGGCGCCTCCTGGGGGCGTGTCATGACGACTGTGTAAGCCGGAGGTGGACCAGGATCGATCTACCTTGATCGGGTAGGTCGGAAAGGGACACCGAATGACACAGAGCGCGGCGTTTCGGACAAAAGACGAAGCGGCGGCGAAGAGGATCGCCGAGGCTTTCGCGCCGGAGGCGATCGACACGTTGTTGAAGGACGCGAAAGCGACCGGAACACCGATCGACGGGGTCGATGGCCTGTTGAACCAGATGACGAAGGCTGTCCTCGAGCGGGCCTTGCAGGTCGAGATGACGGGCCATCTCGGCTATGAGGTGGGTGATCCGGCCGGTCAGGGCACGGGAAACTCCCGGAACGGGAAGTCCACGAAGACGGTGTCGACCCGGAACGGGCCGGTCGAGATCGAGGTACCGCGTGACCGGAACGGCTCCTTCGAGCCGACGATCGTGCCGAAACGGGCCCGCCGTCTGGGGAATCTTGACGACACGATCCTGTCGTTGTACTCGCGGGGCATGACGACCCGCGACATCGAGGCGCACCTGCGTGAGGTGTACGGGGTCCAGGCGTCCCGGGAGCTGATTTCCAATGTCACCGAGGTCGTCGTCGACGAGATCAAGGCCTGGCAGTCCCGGCCCCTCGACGAGGTTTACCCGATCCTGTACGTCGATGGGATCCGGCTTCGGATCAAGGACAACGGGGTGGTCACGACCAAGGTCGCCTACCTGGCCGTGGGTGTCGATGTCGATGGCCGTAAGCACGCGCTGGGCTGTTGGATCAAGGACACCGAGGGCGCGAAGTTCTGGCAGAAGGTCCTGGCCGATCTGCGTAACCGCGGGGTGCGCGACGTGCTGATCGTGTGCTGCGACGGGCTGTCCGGCCTGCCCGACGCCGCGGTCGCGGTCTTTCCCGAGACCGTGGTGCAGACCTGCGTTGTGCATGTGATCCGCAACGCGATGAGGTTCGTGTCCTACGGCGACCGGAAAGCCGTCGTCAAGGCGATGAAGGACATCTACACGGCACCGACGCTGGAAGCCGCGGAACTTGGCCTGGCCGCGTTCGACAAGAAGTTCGGCGTCCAGTACCCCGGCGCGGTCGACGTGTGGCGCCACGCCTGGACCGAGTTCATTCCGTTCCTCGACTACCCGCCGGAGCTCCGGAAGATCGTGTACACGACCAATGCGATCGAGTCGATGAACTTCCAGCTCCGGAAAATCACGAAGAACCGCGGGCATTTCCCCGACCGTGACGCGGCGATGAAGCTACTCTACCTCGGGCTCCGTAACATATCGAGCCAACGCGGCGGGGAGTCCGGTACCGGAACCCACGGATGGAAAGTCGCCCTCAACACGCTCGTCAACCTATTTCCCGGACGCCTACCTTTCTGATAGTGTAAGCATGTAAGCTGAGCTATTCACCTCTGGCTTACACGGAAATCGTGACAGGCTCCCTCCTGGCAGCGCTGCCGGACGCATTACCTGCGCGACTTGTTGACGTTCACACCGAAGTCGTCGCAGCCGTGGGTGGCAACATTGGTCCGGACCATCTTCGAGCAGGCGGACGCAAAAGAGGTGACCGTGCAGTTCGACCGGGTCGTCGACGCCCTCGCCGAGAAACTGCCCCGCGCCGCGGAACACCTGTCCGACGCGAAAGCGGACCTGCTCGGGTTCACCGCCTACCCGCGGGAGATCTGGCGGCAGATCTGGTCGTCGAACCCGCAGGAACGACTGAACAAGGAGATCCGCCGGCGGACCGACGTCGTCGGTATCTTCCCCGACCGTGGGGCCATCATACGACTCGTCGGCGCCGTCCTGGCCGAGCAACACGACGAGTGGATCGAAACCCACCGCTATTTCGGCCTGGAAATCCTCGCGAAAGTCGACGCGGGGAACACGCCGGCCGACACACCCGAGATCAGCGTGACACCCGAAGCACTCACCGCATAAACTAAACCTAGGATCACGCGGAGTCACCTTCCGTACACCACGCCGCTGGACGTGACCCACGATGAGTTCACCGAGGTGGCGGGCGATGCCGGAGGCGGCCCCTGCGCCGACGATGACCGAGACGTACGCCTCGCCCTTCACGGACGTGGATCCGAGGCGCTGACTCCATGGCCAGACGAGGGTGCCGCGCGCATGGCGAGCGTGCTGACCACGGCAGGGAGCAGGAGGTGCTCGGCTGCCAGAACCCGTTCGGCGAGGCTGGCGACGGTGTCGTCGGGCAGAACGGGAACCTCCTGCCGGGCGATCACGGGACCCTCGTCGTACTCCGCGGTCACGAGATGGATCGAGGGCCCGCTGGTCCGGTCCCCGGAAGCCAGAACGGCGTCGTGGACTGCGCTGCCGTACATGCCTTGTCCGCCGTGGCGGGGCAGCAGCGAAGGATGCAGATTGATGATGCGGCCCGCATAGGAGTCGAGTGTGCGGGGTCCGATCTTTTTGAGATAGCCCGCGGTGACGACCAGATCGATCTGGTGTTGCCGAAGGAGGGCGCAGATGGCGGTATCGAGTTGGCTGGGGGCGGGATGGGTGGCTGTCGACAGGTGCACGGCAGGTATGGCCTGGCTTCGGGCGTAGGCGAGCGCGCCGGAGTCCCGGTTGTTACTGACTGCCAGGGCCAGGCGGAACGCCGCGTCCGTTGTCAGGGACGTCTCGTGAAGCGCGCGCAGGTTGCTGCCGGTGTGCGAACTGGCGGGCGCGGGTGACGATCGGGGCTGGGACGAGGTCTTCACCTGGCTCGTCGGGCTGGTGCGAAGATCGGAGCGGTCCGGGCGCGCTCCCGGTGCGGCTGCGGCGCTCCTCTACCTGACCCGGACCACCACCGCCGGCACGGCGCGAACCCTCCGCCTGGTCGATCTGGTCCGTTGCCACCCGCGGCTGCTGCACCTGACCTGGGTCGAGGAGCTCTGGCCGCAGGTCGCCGTCGGCGGACCGCCGCCCGACCACGTCCAGATGCCCGACCCGGACGCCCTGGCCCAACGGGCCCGCCGCCCCCTGTTCGACCCCGTGTAGCCGCGGGGTTCCGGACCAGTTGCCTGCTTGGTTCGGGAGGGTGCCTCCATGTCGGCGCCACTGACTCTGGACCCCGAGGAGATCGCCTGGGTTCTGCGACGCACATCGGTTGTCGCCGGTGTGCGGGGCGCATACACCGCATCTGAACCATCAGGGGGTTGCGCGGAGCTGCGACCGTGGGCCGGATCCGGATCCGGATCCGGGTGCGTGTTCGGGTATGGGTGCGTGTTCGGGTATGGGTGTAGGTGCGGGGTGGCGGGCGACGGCGAGTGTGGTCCGGCGGCCGGTGCATTTGGGTAGCAGCAGGACCGGTCGCGGTGCGGCGGGGTCCGGGTCGAGGGGTAGCAGGCAGGCTGCCTCGGCGACGCTCGGTGTTCCTACTGCGGCCCGCGTGAGGGCGCTGGGGTGGGGGACGTCGACCGTGGCGAGGCGGTGCGGCGGGTAGCCCGCGACGGGCCAGTGGTAATGGTCGGCGGCGGCGACGATGCCCGGCTCGTCGCGGCGGGCGGCGACGGTGGCCAGCAGGCGCACGGCGCCCGCCGGCACGCCGAGTTCGCGTAGCGCCGCGTCGACGAGCGCGAGGATCTCCGCCGCGTCGACCCCGGGCCGTGCGCCGACCCCGACGACCAGATCGGCCGCGGTCCACGCGGTTGCCATCGTGGGGCTCAGGCCGCGCCGGGACGGCGACCATCAGCGCCGGGGACGCCAGGGACGCCGGGGATGGCGGGGACGCCGGGGTGCCGGGCGCTGGCAGGGTTGTCGCGGCGGGACGCGCGCGCGGCGGCGAGCAGGCCGGTGGCGATCTGCGGCCGTCCGGCCCAGTGCAGGTGCAGGTAGGAGGCGTGCACCCGGCGGTGGACGAAGCCCTCGGCCAGCCAGCGTGACGGCGTCTCGGTCGGCCCCGCCACCGGAGGCTCGGCGGTCGGCGGCGGCGCCCCGGGTAGCGCCGGCGGTGGCGCCGCGCCGAGAGAGGCGGGGGCTGCGGGGTCGACGACGGGCAGCCACCAGGCCGCCGGGGGCGCCCCGGCGGGCGGGGGAAGCAGGACGGTGCGGTGGAACTCGTGGGCGGCCAGGATGCTGCCGGCCGGCGCCAGCGGGCTGGGCGTGGCGGCGACCGCCCGGCGGTAGCCGAGGGTGAGCCGCGGGCCCATCACCGCGTCGACGTCGAGGACGGCGCACATCGGCGCGCCGTCGAGGCTGCGGGCCAGGTACAGCAGCCCGGCGCACTCGGCGGCGACGGGGCCGCCGCGGGCGGCGAACGCGGCGATCTCGCCGCGCAGCCGGGTGTTGGCGCTGAGCGCGCCGACGTGTTCCTCGGGGAAGCCCCCGCCGATGATCAGCGCGTCGGTGCCGGCGGGCAGCGTGTCGTCGCGCAGCGGGTCGACGGCGACGACCTCCGCGCCGGCGGCGGCGAGCAGCTCGACGTGCTCGGCGTAGCCGAAGGTGAACGCAGCCCCGCCGGCGACGGCGATCCGCGGCGGCCGGCCGGCCCCGCCGACCGGCCCCTGCCCGCCGTCCCCGATCACGGTGGACGGGGCGGGGGCAGCGGCCGTGATGGACGCGGCGGGGATGATGGACGCGGCGGGGATGGTGGACGCGGCGGAGGCGAGGGCCGTGGCCGGGTCCCAGGCCTCGGTGCGCAGCGGCGGGGCGGCGCGCGCCACCCGCAGCAGACCGTCGAGGTCGCAGGAGGCGGCGACGAGCGCGCCGAGGCGGTCGACGGCGTCGAGGGCGGCCGGGCGGCGTTCGGCGGCGGGCACCAGGCCCAGGTGACGCGACGGGGTGTGCACGGACTGCTCGCGAGGGACGGCGCCGAACACCGCCACCCCGATGCCGCCCAGCGCCTCGGTGAGCAGCTCGCGGTGACGCGGCGAGCCGACCCGGTTGAGGATCACCCCGGCCAGGTGGATGCGCCGGTCGAACGACCGGAACCCGGCGACGAGCGCGGCGATGGACCGGGCCGCGCCGGAGACGTCGACGACGAGGATGACCGGAGCGTCGAGTAGCCGGGCGACATGCGCGGTGGAGGCGTGGTCGGCGGCCTCGCCGGGCTGCGGGCGGGCGACCCCGTCGAACAGGCCCATCACCCCCTCGACGACGGCGACGTCGGCGCCGCGCGCGCCGTGGGCGAACAGCGGGGCCAGGCGCGCCGCGCCGCACAGCACCGCGTCCAGGTTGCGTCCGGGCCGGCCGGTGGCCAGCGCGTGGTAGCCGGGGTCGATGTAGTCGGGGCCGACCTTGTGCGGGGAGACGCGCAGGCCGCGGGCGCGCAGGGCGGCCATCAGCCCGGTGGTCACCGTCGTCTTGCCGGCGCCGCTGGTCGGGGCGGCCAGCACGAGGCGGGGCAGCGCGAGTGGCGCGCTCACCATTCGATCCCCCGCTGCCCCTTCTGCCCGGCGTCCATCGGATGACGGATCTTCGTCATCTCGGTGACGAGGTCGGCGGCGTCGAGCAGTTCCTGCGGGGCGCGCCGGCCGGTGACGACGACATGTTGCCGGCCGGGACGGGCACGCAGGGTGTCGACGACCTCGCCGACGTCGAGCCAGCCCCAGCCCATCGGGTAGGTCATCTCGTCGAGGACGAGGAGCCGGTAGGTCTCGGCGGCCAGGTCGCGGCGGATCTGCGCCCAGCCTTCCGCCGCCGCGTCCGCGGGATCGCCGTCGGGATCGACGCGGCCCTGCACCCAGCTCCAGCCGGAGCCCATCTTGTGCCAGTCGACGGTGCCGCCCGCGCCGGAGTCGGCGAGCACCCGCAGGGCGCGTTCCTCGCCGATGCGCCACTTGGCGGACTTGACGAACTGGAACACCCCCACCGGCCAGCCCTGCGACCAGGCGCGCAACGCCAGCCCGAACGCGGCGGTCGACTTCCCCTTGCCGTCGCCGGTGTGCACGATCAGCAGCGGCCGGTCGCGGCGTTCGCGGGTGGTCAACCCGTCGTCGGGGACGCTGGCCGGCTGCCCCTGCGGCGCCATCTCAGGCCGCCTTTCTGGCGTGTGGGCGCGGCGGTGGGGTCGTCGGCGGCGGTGGGGTCAGCAGCGGCAGGGCGTCGAGTCCGATCGTGATCCCGCCGAGGGCGTGGGCGAGCCGCCCGGCCAGCCCCAGGCGCAGGAAGCCGCTTTCGCAGTCCACGACGACGCTGGCCAGCCCGCCGCGGGGGTGGCCGGTGGCGGGTCCGCCCGCGCCGCCGGCGGCGCGGACCAGGGCGCGGGCCACCGGCAGCGGGTCGGCGCCGGCGGTGGCGCGCCCGTCGGTGACGACGACGAGCAGGGCCCGCCGGGCCGGGTCGCGGCGGCGTTCGGCGCGCAGTACCTGCCCGGCGCGGGTGAGCCCGGCGGCCAGCGGGGTGCGCCCGCCGGTCGGCAGCGCGCGGAGCCGGGCGGCGCCGACCTCGACGCTGGCGGTGGGGGCGAGCACGACCTCGGCGCCGGACCCCCGGAAGGTGATCATGCCGATGCGGTCGCGGCGCTGGTAGGCGTCGGTGAGCAGGGCCAGCACGGCGGTGGTGACCAGGGTCATCCGCGCCTGGGCGGCCATCGACCCGCTGGCGTCGACGACGAACAGCACCAGGTTGCCCTCGCGGCCCACCCGCACCGCGCCGCGCCGGTCGGCGGGCAGCAGGACCGGGGCGGGCCCGCGCCGGCCGCGGGCGTGCTGGTGGGGGGCGGCGGCCAGCAGGGTGGCGGGCAGGTGCACCCCGGGGGCGTCCGCGGCGGTGGTGACCACCGCCCCGCGGCTGCCGCGGGCCAGTGAACGGCGCCCGGCGGCACCGGCAGCGGTGCCGAGGCCGGCCACGGAGAACAGCCGGGGTCGAAACGCCGCCCCGGGCGCCCCCGCGACCCCGGCCGCGGCGGCCGGGTCGGGTGGGCCGCCGGCGCGACGCGATCCGGAGGTGGCCGCCGCGAACGGGGGGAACGGTGCCGGCGGGAGGGTGAGGTGTCCCCCGCCCGCCCGGTGCCCGTGCGGCGGGGCACCGGGCCCGGCGGGGCCTCGGTGGGTCCTGCCGGCCGTCGCGGGCAGCCGCGGATCGTCGGCGCCGGCCCGCGCGTCCGGGCCTGCCGCCGGGTCGCCGCCGTCCGCCGGCGACCGCCCGTCCAGCCCACTGCCAGCGTCGAAGGGGCCGCCGGGGCCGATGTGGTCGTCGCCGCGTGACGCGCCGTCGCGGCCACCGCCGCCGTCCGGACCTCCGCTGCCGGGGCCGCCGCCGTCCGGGCCGCCGCCGTCGGGGTCGTCGTCCGGGCTCGGGCCGTGGCCATCCGAGCCGCCGCGCTCGACGCCGAGGCCGCCGTGGGTGTCGTGGGTGTCGCCGGCTGTGTCCCGCCGCGAGCGTGCGCCCTCGCCGGCCGCGCCGTCGGCGTCGCCGTGCGCCGCACGGTCGGGATCGGCGGCCGCGTCGGCGAGTTCGGCGTCGACGGTGGCGTCGAGGCCGGCGAGCGCGTCGTCGAGGACGGCGTCGAGGGTGGCGTCATCGAGGTCGGGGGCGTCGAACGGGCCGCGGCGGCGCCGGTGCGGCAGGGCCAGGCGCGCGCCCGCGCGGATGTCCGCGGCGCGGACCGTGCCGTGCCCGGACCAGGCGGCCAGCGCCATCGCCGTCTTCGCCAGGACCACGTCCGCGCGCATCCCGTCGACGTCGCAGCCCGCGCACACCGCGGTCACCGCGCGCAGCGCCGCGTCGGTCAGGGTCACCGCGGTCAGGCGGGCGCGGGCGTCGGCGACCCGGGCGGCGAGGGCCGCCTCGGCCGGCGCCCAGGCGGCGGCGAACCCGCCGGGGTCGGCCTCGAACGCCAACCGGCGGCGCACCACCTGCGCGCGCAGCGCCGGATCGCGGCTGGCGGCGACCTGCACGGTCAACGCGAACCGGTCGAGCAGTTGTGGGCGCAGCTCCCCCTCCTCCGGGTTCATCGTCCCCACCAGCAGGAACGACGCCGGATGGCGCACCGACACCCCGTCGCGTTCGACGTGGGCGACGCCGAGCGCGGCGGCGTCGAGGAGCAGATCGACGAGATGATCGCCGAGCAGGTTGACCTCGTCGACGTAGAGCACCCCGCGGTGGGCGGCGGCCAACAGCCCCGGGCGTAGCACGCTGACCCCGTCGGCCAGGGCCCGGTCGAGGTCGAGCGAGCCGGTCACCCGGTCCTCGGAGGCGCCGACGGGCAGCTCGACGAGCCGCGCCGGGCGGCTGACCCCCGCCACGTCCACCGGGTGCGGCCCGTCGGGGCAGTCCGGGTTCGCCGCCTGCGGCGCGCAGGCGAACCGGCAGCCGTCGACCACCTGCAACGCCGGCAGCACGGCGGCCAGGCCTCGCACCGCGGTGGACTTGGCGGTGCCCTTCTCCCCGCGCACGAGCACGCCGCCGAGCGTCGGGCTGACCGCGTTGAGCAGCAGCGCCAGGCGCAGGTCGTCCATGCCGACGACGGCGGACAGCGGGAAGCTCACCACGCCCGCGCCGCCGCGACCACGCGCCGATGGGGTGGAAGGGCCCGATGTGACGGTCTTGCAGGCATGCTGGAGTCCTCCCCAGGGTCCTCGCCCTTGGTCATCACCTGCGACGGCCGGAGTATCCTGGCTCCCGGATCGGCGCGCGCCCTCGGCCTTCCAGCCGCCCGCTGCGGCCGTGACCCGATCGCCACCCCGCCGCCGGGAGATCTGCTCCCGACGTCAGGGCGAAACGATCACCGGATGTGCCTCCCGCGCCGCGCCGCGCCGGTGGACCATCCGGGAAGACCCGCTTCCCGGTGACAGTGGCGGGACCGCGCCGGATTCGCACCGGCTTCCTCCCGAAGCTGTCGCGTCCGCCAGCATGACATATCCGCCGACGTCGAGGAGGCCCGCGCGGTGAGCGACGAGCCCCACCCACCCGCGCCAGGCCGGCCCGGCGGGCCTGCCGAGCTGGGGCTGACCCCCGCTTACCCGCGCCTGGCGGCAGACTGCGGCAGCTGCTTCGCGCTGTGCTGCGTCGCCCCGGGCTTCGCCACCTCGGCGGACTTCCCGATCAGCAAGGCTCCGGGGACGCCGTGCCGGCATCTGAGCCCGCGCCAGGACTGCTCCGTGCACGACGAGCTGCGCCCCCGCGGGTTCCGCGGCTGCGCGGTGTTCGACTGTTTCGGCGCCGGCCAGCAGGTCAGCCAGGTCACCTTCGCCGGCCGGGACTGGCGGACCCATCCCGGCGACGCCCCGCGGATGTTCGACGCCTTCGCGGTCATGCGCACCCTGCACGAATCCCTGCACCACCTCGGCGAGGCCCGTGCCCGGCTCGGCACCGCGGACCGCGCCGGTCTGCTCGCCGAGCTCGACGCCGCCACGGCGGCGACCGTCGCCCTGACCGGGGCCGACGCCGACACCCTGCTCGCCGCGGATCTGCCCGCCCACCGCCGCGCCGTCCACGACCTGCTGACCCGCGCCAGCAACCTGCTGCGCGCCGGGCCCACCCCCGCCGCCGACCGCGACGGCACGCCGCTGGAGTCGGCCGGCACCCGGCGGGGCGCGGCGGCGCGCCGGGCGACTGCCCGCGGTCGGGGTCGGGGTCGGGGGCAGTCGGACCGGCCGCTGGGCCTCGGCGCCCAGCGGTCGGACGGGGTGCGCGGCCTCGGCGCGCCCAGGCCGCGCACCCTCGGTGTCGACCTGGTCGGCGCGCGCCTGGCCGGCGCCGACCTGCGCGGGGCGGAGCTGGCCGGCCGCCTGCTGATCGAAGCGAACCTGCGCGGCGCCGATCTGCGGGGCGCGGACCTGCGCGGGGCGGACCTGCGGGGCGCCGACCTGAGCGGGGCGGACCTGCGCGGGGCGCTGTTCGTCGTGCAGGCCCAGCTCGACGCCGCCCGCGGCGACCGGACCGCCACCCTGCCGGCGACCCTGACCCGCCCCGCGCACTGGACGGCGGACTCGACTCGGCCGGCCACGCCATCGACATGATCACGGTGCTACGGGTTTCGCCCTGCCGTCTGGACCCGACTCACCTCCCGATCGACGTCTCGATGATCATAAGGTTCCGCGGAACCGCGCCCCGCCGCGCCTGCGTCCCCTTCGAGGTTGTTGCAGGCCCCGCGGTCCCCGGCCCGCCGGTGCCAGCCGGGGGCGGCCACCGGTGAGATCATGGTCGGATGCAGCCAGGCGTGTCCATCGAGACGGTCGCCGTCCCGGCCGGGCAGGTGACGTTGTCGGATCGGCGTACCCGACGCCGCTGGTCGGTGGATCTCGCTTCCTTCCGGCTGGCGGCATGCCCCGTCACGCAGGCGCAGTACGCGCAGATCACCGGCCTGCGGCCGAGTAGCGTCGAAGGGGATCGGCTGCCGGTCGAGGGCGTGTGCTGGTGGGACGCCGTCCGGTTCTGCAACGCCCTGTCCCGCCACGAGGGTCTGACGCCGGTGTACCGGCTGCCCGCCCACGTCGGCGACGGCCACCTCGGCGACGGCGACGGCGAGGGCGAGGTGGGCGGCAACGGTGAGGGCGCGAGCGGCGACGTTGCGTGGGAGACCGGTGCGGACGGGTACCGGCTACCGACCGAGGCGGAGTGGGAACACGCCTGTCGGGCCGGGACGACGGGGGCCCGCTACGGCCGCCTCGACGACATCGCCTGGTACCGCGCCAACGCCGGCGAGCGGCCGCAGGACGTCGGCGGCCGGGCGCCCAACGGGTGGGGCCTGCACGACATGCTCGGCAACGTGTGGGAATGGTGCTGGGACGTCTACGACGCCGAGGTCTACGGCAGCTACCGGGTGCTGCGCGGCGGCGGGTGGTTCGACGAACCGTGGAGCTGCCGGGCCTCGGTGCGCCGCCGCAGCCACCCGACGCTGCGCCTCGACGACGTGGGCCTGCGCGTCGCGCGTTCCCTGAGCAGATGAGCGGCCCGCGGCCGCACCGCAGGACGGTCGAGTCGGCGGCCAAGGACGTCGGTCACCAGCGGGTACAGGGCGGCGTGGACCTCGTCGGGAGTGCCGGAGGCAGGCAGTTCGTATCGGCTGTCGTGTGCGTCCGTGGCCGCCGGGAGCGGGACCGGATATCGGGTTCGGCCGGAGCGTCGGGCTCGGGTGGAACGTCGGCGTCGGGCAGAACGCGGGGTCGGCGGGTCAGCGGGTCGGCGGGTCGGCGGGTCGGCGGACGGCGGCGGGCGGGGACGGGAAGAGGTCCCACAGGACCGTGAGGCGGTCGGCGGCGGCGGTGGCCAGCAGGCGGCTGTCGGGGGCGAAGGCGACGTCCTGGACGGGGCCGGCGTGGGCCGGCAGGCGGTGGCCGGGGCCGGGACGTTCGGGGTCGGTGATGTCGCGCACCGTCGCGGTGCGGTCGCCGCTGCCGGTGGCCAGCAGGGTCCCGTCGGGGCTGAAGGCGACGGCGTGCACGGCGCGGCGATGGTCGGCGATCTCGGCGAGGACGGTCTCGGTGGTGGGGTCGGCCACCGAGTAGACCCGCACGGTGCGGTCCTTGCCGGCCACGGCGAGCAGGTCGCCGTCGGGGCTGAACGCCACCGTGAACACCGCCCCGCGGGCGCCCGACAGGGTCACGGTGGCGGTTGGGTGGGTCGGGTCGGCGAGATCCCACAGGGTGACCGTGCGGTCCTCGGCGCCGGTCGCCAGCAGGGTGCCGTCGGGGCTGAACGCCACCGCCCGCACGGCGCTGCGATGCCCGGCGAGGATCGCCGCGCGCCGCGGCACCCCCGGCTCGGCGAGGTCCCACAGCAGCACCGCCCGGTCGTCGCCGGCGGTGGCCAGCAGCGTGCCGCCGGGGCTGAACCCGAGGTCGTGCAGGTAGCCGCGGTGGCCGGTCAGCGTCATCAGCGGCACCGGGCGGGCCGGGTCGGCGACCTGCCACAGCACGGTGGTGCCCGCGTCGCCGGCGGCGGCGAGGATGCGCCCGTCCGGGCTGAACGTCACCGCCCGCGCCCACTCCTGGTTGATCCGCCGGCCGTAGCCGACGGTGGCGACCAGCCGCGGGGGGTCGGGGAACGCCGCCTGCCACAGCCGGACGGTGGTGTCGGTGCCGCCGGTGGCCAGCAGCGCCGCGGTCGGGCTGAAGCTGACGCTCATCGGATGGCCGCGTTCCTCGGGCAGGACGGCCAGGCGGCGGGCGGCGGCCAGGTCGCGGGCGGCGCCGCGCTCGCGGCGGACGCCGGCGCCGGCGCCGGTGAACGTCGCGCCGCGCGCCGCGCCGCCGCGCGCCGGTGGGCCGGGCGGACGGTGTCCGCCGCCGTCGCCGGAGCGTGCGGTGGGCTCGGCGTCGGCGCCGGCGAACGAGGTGGGAGGAAACGGCGGCGGGGCGAGGCCCGTCGCGGGCCGGGGCGCGACGACGGTGATCTGGCGTAGCAGCCAGTCACGCGCCAGCGTCGCATCCAGGCCGAACAGGTCGAAGGCGAGCAGGCCGGCGAACGGCGCGGGCCGCGAGCAGTCCTCGATCCGCACCAGGATGATCCGTCCGCCGCCCGGCGCGCCGACCCCGGCGGTCGGCGGCGGGCCGGCGTCGGGCCCGGGCCGCGTCGTCGGACGCGCCCCCGCCACCGTCGCCTTGGCCGCCGTACCCGGCATCGCCGCATTGCCCGCCACCGTCGCTCTGGCCGGCATTCCGGCGGCGACCGACCGGGCCGTCTGCGCCCGGTAGGCCGCCGACCAGATGACGAGGATCTCCCCGCCGAGCGCGAGATGGCGATCGAGAGCGACCGGCGCCGCCCCGGCGGGCGGGGCGCTGTCGACCAGCGGATGGCTGAGCACCCGGTAGCCGGCGTGGGCGAGCTGCCAGCACAGCCAGCGTGCCCAGGCGGCGTCCGGCTCCGCGACGGTGTGGGAGACGATGATGTCCCACGACGGCCCCGCCGGCACGGCCCGCACCTCGCCGTTCCCCGGACCGCTCAGGTCGCCGGGGCCGCCCCGACCGCCGGGCGCGGCGGCGTCCGCGCCCGTTTCGGGGCCCGGTTCCGCCGCGGCGCCACTGTTCACACCTGGCAGCCTGCCACGCCCACCCCGGCAACGAGAACATGACCATGTCCCGCACCGGCGCCGCAGCAGTCTCCCGCTCGGATCCGCCCACCCGACGAGTGGTGGATGCTAGGCGCGCAGCGTGCTGCGCCGCGGAGGTGTGAGCGTGGCGCGCAGGGAGTACTGCACCGGGACGGGTTGGCCGGCGAGGATCAGCCGCCAACGGTCGTCCTGCCCGCGCTGCATCTGCTCGTCGCGGCCCTCCGGGCCGTCGGCGTCGAGATACTCGGTGAGCGCATCGAGGCGCAGTCCGGCGTCGGCCGCGGCGGTCACGATCTCACCGAGGCCATGGGGGTACTGCACGGTCCGCGTCGTGGTCAGAGCGGTGGCGCTGCTGGTGTAGAACGCCGTCGAGGGCAGGCGGTGCGCTTCGCCGCCCTGGTAGGGGAAGTCGAACCTGACCGGGTCGACGGTGTCGATCATCTGGGTCAGCGGGTGCCCGTCCACGAGCACCAGGGTTCCGCCGGGGCGCAGGGCCGCGGCTGCGGCGGTCATCCAGGCCGTCACGTCGGCGATCCAGGGCAGTACGCCGTAGGAGGCGAAGACGACGTCGAACGAGCCCGCGAGGTCGTCGGGCGGCCGCTGGGCGTCCGCCTGGACGAACCGCGCGTCGATCCCCGCGGCGGCGGCGAGCGCGCGGGCGCGTTCCACCGCGACGGGTGAGAAGTCCAGGCCGGTGACCCGCGCACCGAGCCGGGCCCACGACAGCGTCCCCAACCCGAAGTGGCACTGCACGTGCAGGAGATCAAGGCCCGACACAGAGCCGACCGCTGCGGACATCTCCGCCCGCTCCCGCGGGCTCAGCGCGAGGTGACCGGCGAGGAAACCGTCGATGTCGTAGTAGTTGTCCTGTCCGTGCAGGCGTGCCAGTTCGTCCCAGCGCGCCCGGTTCAGCTCCGTCGCATCGTCCACGGAGCGGTCAGTGTAGCGAGACAGGTATACGTCCGGATCGCCGAACGTCACCGACGTTCGCATCTGTTCAGGCGGTCTGACCGCTCCTGCTCTGCAGTCTGCTGTTCCGCCGCACGGCCGAACGGTCGTCGTGGCGCGATCCCTCCCGCCGGCCGGCGGGAGGGCGGCCGCGGGCGCTGGTGGGCCTCAGCCCTGGGCGGGTTCGCCCCCCGACGATGCGGCGTCGCCGATCCCCTGCTCACCCGCGACCGCGCCACAGGCACGATCCGCGCCCGACCCGGGGCCGAGGTCACGTCCAGCGGCGTGGTGTACGGAAGGTGACTCCGCGTGATCCTAGGTTTAGTTTATGCGGTGAGTGCTTCGGGTGTCACGCTGATCTCGGGTGTGTCGGCCGGCGTGTTCCCCGCGTCGACTTTCGCGAGGATTTCCAGGCCGAAATAGCGGTGGGTTTCGATCCACTCGTCGTGTTGCTCGGCCAGGACGGCGCCGACGAGTCGTATGATGGCCCCACGGTCGGGGAAGATACCGACGACGTCGGTCCGCCGGCGGATCTCCTTGTTCAGTCGTTCCTGCGGGTTCGACGACCAGATCTGCCGCCAGATCTCCCGCGGGTAGGCGGTGAACCCGAGCAGGTCCGCTTTCGCGTCGGACAGGTGTTCCGCGGCGCGGGGCAGTTTCTCGGCGAGGGCGTCGACGACCCGGTCGAACTGCACGGTCACCTCTTTTGCGTCCGCCTGCTCGAAGATGGTCCGGACCAATGTTGCCACCCACGGCTGCGACGACTTCGGTGTGAACGTCAACAAGTCGCGCAGGTAATGCGTCCGGCAGCGCTGCCAGGAGGCGCCCGGCAGCGTCGACCCGATCGCCGCGACCAGACCCCGGTGGGCATCCGAGGTCACCAGCCGGACCCCGGACAGGCCACGGGCGACCAGGCCGCGGAAGAACGCCAGCCAGCCGGCCCCGTCCTCGCTGGACACGACGTCGAGGCCGAGGATCTCCCGGTGCCCGTCGCCGTTCACGCCCACAGCGAGCAGGCAGTGCACGTTCACGACCCGGCCGTCCTCACGGACCTTCATCGTCAACGCATCCGCCTGCACGAACCGGTACGGCCCGCCGTCGAGCGGCCTCGACCGGAACGCCTCGACCTGGCCGTCGAGATGCTTCGCCAACTCCGACACCTGCGACTTCGAAATATGCGCGACCCCGAGCTGTTCCACGAGCTTGTCGACTCTTCTCGTGGAAACCCCGAGCAGATACGACGTCGCGACCACCGAGATCAACGCCTGCTCCGCCCGCCGGCGACGCGTCAACAGCCATTCCGGGAAGTACGACCCGGACCGCAATTTCGGAATCGCCAGATCGATCGTTCCCGCCCGGGTGTCCCACTCCCGCATCCGGTAGCCATTCCGACGATTCGTCCGATCCGGTGATATCTCCCCGTACTCGGCGCCACAGACCCCGTCCGCCTCGGCGCCCATCAACGCCTCCGCGAACGCCTTCACCATCGAGCCCAACAGATCCGGACTCGCCGCCACCAGCTCCTTGCCGAACCCCTCGGCGTCGGTCACAGTCGGACGCACGGCCATCGCGTTTCTCCTCATCGGGTTCTTGGTCGTTCTCGAATGAGGATCACGCGGTGGTCGCTTCACGTCACGGACCGCCACTCCGGCGAGTCGTCAGACAATCACACTCCGTACACCACGTCCGTGGACTCCACTGGGGCCGAGCTTCGAGCGGCCCGGCGGCGAGGTATGCAACCACCGCCAGGTCGGCGGCGCCAAGTCCACGGAGTCGGGTAGGGCGGCCGGGGCGGGCGGGGTTCCGGCGCCCGGCTGGGCGGCACCGGTCGGCGCGACCACGCCGCCGGTTTCGCCAGCGCCGGCGTCGACGAGACCGGCGGGGGCGCCGGGACGGGCCAGAGCCCGGCGGTGCGCGGCGCGATGCTCGCGGATGGCGCGACGCAGCCGGTCGGCTGCGCTGCGCGTCACCGCGGCGAGCTGCCGGTCGAATGCGGCCAGCTGCTCGTCGCACTGTGTGATGGCCAGGAGGTCCTCTGGGCTGTGCCCACGTTCTGGAGCATTACGCAGCGTGGACATCCAGTGCAGGCAGGGGTTGTACAGGCTGGCGCCGTCGAGCAGCGGCATGAGCCGCTCGGCCACCAGGCGCAGGTCGGCGTCGGAGAGTTCCTCGGCGCCGCCCGATTGCCCCAGTACCCGCATCGACTCCTCGATGTTGCGCCGGACATAGTCCTCGAAGGACAACTCGGGGGAACGCCCGTACGGGCAGTCTGTCGCGGTCGGAAAAGCCTTGTGATACAGCTCGGCGCAGGTCTCGATCCGGGCCTGTTGTTCCGCCACGGGAAATCCGAGTCGTATCTCCGTCTCCAGGTAGGACCAGCGCTGCGACGGCGCCCCTGAACCATCACGGAAGAAGCGGCCGATTTTGGCCGCCAGGTTTCGTTGTTCCGCCGTTGTTCCCCTCGGTTGCAGTTCGCGGGCAATCGCACCCAGTGACACTCCGTGCACCTTGTACTGTTCGTACCGGTGCTGCAGCAGAAGCATGACCGGGGAGCCCACCTGCGTGACCGGCTCCTGCTGCGGCTTACCTGACATCCGCCTTCCTCACTCTCCGTTGGTCACCGGGCACGCATGTCCCGATATTCGATGTGGCACACGGTGCCGTATCGAGCTGGCGTGATCGACCGGCCGCATACCGCACGGGCATGCTGAATGCAGCATTCGATGTCGCATTCTCCGGCGCCGTGGACAGCCTCCCTGACGGTTGATGCAGTGTCTTGCCATGCATTGGCATCGCTCGATAAGAAGAGTACGCACCACTGCGATCGTTGCCGAAGGTGTCGTCTGCGACCGGTTCGAACCCGACCCTTCACGTCGGGGTCGGAACACGTCGGACGCGCTTTAGCGAGGGGAACAGCCACTCATGACACGCCGCCGCCCGCGCACCCGCCCGCGTAGCCCCCGCCAGCCGCGCCCCCCGCACACGCCCCCCACCCGGAGTACCCACACCTGCCCGCTCTCCGCCACCGTCCGCGGCCGGCCCGCACTCCCATGCACCCGCCACCGGCCCTCCGCGGCGCAACGCTGCGTCACCGACAGGGATCGTCGGCCTACGCGGGTGGTCCCCGCACGTGCGCGCCACGGCCGCCGTGACCGCCTTGTCTGCCGTGACCGCACCAGGCGGGGCGGGGGTGGCTGGTGCGGCGGCATGGTGATCGTCGTGTCGTCCGTGGCCGCGGTCGGGCTGGTCCGGATGGGGCTGGCCGATCTCGGTGCCGTCGTCATCCAGCTCTGGGGTGTGGGTGTCGCCTGCGCCGTCGACAGGTTCCGGCGGCGCTGACGAGGCCGCCGGGCGGGCAGGCCGGGACGGCCACCGCCCCCGGGTCCCACCGCCCCCGGGTCCCACCGCCCCCGGGTCCCACCGCCCCCGGGTCCTACAGGCCGACGCGGCCGGAGGGGTTGTCGCGGTCGAACAGGCGTCCGGCGCGGATGTAGCCGTCCAGGGACGCCGAGGAACGCCAGCGGCCCTGGCGCATGATGGAGCGGTCGGCGACGCCGGCGCGGGCGGCGGCGGTGGCGAACCCCGAGCGCAGCGAGTGCCCGGCGAAGTCGGCGGGGTCGAGGCCCGCGGCGGCGACGCGGCGCTGCACGATGCGGGCCACCGACCCGGGGTAGAGCCGGGTGGCGCCGACGTGCCCGTGCCGGCTGACCGCGCGGAACGCCGGGCCCTCGCGCAGCTCGGCCGCATCCGCCCAGGCCCGCCACGCCCGCACCGGGCAGGTCGGCCGGTAGGAGCCGTAGGCGATGCCGACCAGCGCCCCTTCGCCCTCCTGGTCGGTCTTGGACAACCGGATGGTGAGGATGAGACCGTCGGGTGTCTCCACCAGGTCGGCGACGTCGAGGCCGACCAGTTCGCTGCGGCGCAGGCAGCCGGCGAAGCCGATGAGCAGCAGCGCCCGGTCGCGGGCGTCGGCGACGTCGTCGTCGCGCAGGCCCGCCACGACCCGGGTGAGCAGGTCGGTGTCCAGCGCGGTCTTGCGGGTGGGACGCACCCCGCGGGTGCGTCGGATGCCGTCCCAGACGGCGCCGACCTCGGGGGCGGCGGCCGGGTTGGGATGGTGGGCGAGCTGGTGGGCCACGGAGATCGCGGCGAGGCGGCGGCGGATCGTCGAGGGCCGGTAGCCGGCGTCGGCGAGCGTGGCCAGGTAGCCGGCGACGGTGGCCGGGGTCGCCGGCAGGGCGCTGGGTGCGGCCGGTTGGCGGGCGCACCAGGCGCGGAACTGTCGCAGGTCGCTGTCGTAGGCGCGCCACGTCGACGCCGACCGCGACGCGCGGGCGTAGTCGCCGACGCGCGCGGCGAGGTCGGCGGGCAGCGCGAGCGGCGCGGCGCCCCCGGCGGCGGATCCGCCCGGTGCAGGCACGGGCAGCGGCCGTGCGGCGCCAGCGGTGTCGGCGGTGTCGGCGGTGTCGGCGGCATTGTCAGTGCCGGTGTCGGCGGTGTGAGCAGCGGTGTCGGCGGACCGCGCGATCTCGCCGTTCACCGGTGTGCGGATCGGCGGTGAAGCGTCATCGCGGCCTACCTTAGTTCCCACCGCCGCCGCGGACGGCTGGGGTCGTCCGGCCGGCGGTCCGCCTGATCGGCGGGCGGGCGGCCCGCCCGCGACGGGACGAAAACTTGTCGGAGGTCGGTCCTATCGTCGTCGCCGTGGGCGTTCGCCGGCCGCCGCCACCGCGGCGGCCGCAGACGGAAGGGCGGCTGATGCACCAGGTGGATCCGCGGGCGGAGCAGATCGAACGCGGCCTCGAACTGGCCCGCGGCGGCCGGCGGCAGGCCGCCCGCGGCCTGCTCGCTGCCGTGTGGCGGCAGCTCAGCCCGGTCGACGACGCGCCGCTGCGCGCCGACTGCGCCCTGGCGATGGCGGCCCTGCAGGACGATCAGCACGACCGGCTCGCCTGGCTGCTGCGGGCGCTGCACGCCGGCGAGCAGGTGCGCGAGTCCTACGTGGCGCGCCGCGGGCTGCCACTGCCGCTGCCGGCGTTCTACCCGACCGTGCTGCGCGACCTCGCCGACGCCTACCGGCTGGTCGGCGACGACGTCGGCGCCCGCGTCTGCGAGCAGCGCGTCGCCGCGGGGGTCGCCGGGATTCGCCGGCTCGGCGACGTCGCGCTGCGGGAGATCGCCGCGTTCGCCGTGTCCCGGATGACGGGGCGCCACGGCGTGCCCATGCCGGTGCAGGACCCGTGGGCCCGCTGACCCCGCCCGCCGCGGCGGCGGGCGGCGGACCGGCGGGACGGGTGCCCCACAGGTGGCGGTCGGGTAGGGTCGGCGGCGGAACTCCGCTTGCCGTGCTCCACGCACCACGTCGCAGAGGGAGCCGGCTCCTCGCCCGGGCGAGGAGGAGGTGGCGACAGCGCTGTCTGCTGCCCACCTTTGGAGAGATCATCATGGACCTCGGTCTCGGTCTGCCCATCAGTGACCCCGCCCGCCTGCTCGACTGGGCCGTCCGCGCGCAGGCGGCCGGTTTCGACTCCCTGGCGCTGCTCGACCGGCTCACCTTCGACAATCCCGAACCGCTCGTCGCGCTGGCCACCCTCGCCGGTGCCACCACCGGCATCCGCCTGCAGACCGAGGTCCTGCTCGGCCCGCTGCGGGCCACCGCGCTGCTGGCCAAGCAGGTCGCCACCGTCGACCGCATGTCCGGCGGCCGATTCGTTCTCGGGGTCGGCGTCGGCGGCCGCGCCGACGACCACGCTGCGGCGGGGACGCCGATGCACCGCCGCGGGCGGATCCTCGACGACCAGCTCGTCGCCCTGCGCGCGATCTGGGCCGGGCAGCCCCACCGCGGCGCGGCGATCGGCCCGCGCCCGGCGACACCGGGTGGCCCGCCGATCCTCGTCGGCGGGTTCGCCCCGGCGGCGCTGCGCCGTGCCGCGCTGCACGGCGACGGTTTCGTCTGCGCGGCGCCGCTGGCCTGGGCCGGGCCCTTGGTCCGCGCGGTCGGCGAGCAGTGGGCCGCCGCCGGGCGCGCCGGGCGGCCGCGGCTGGTCTGCCAGGTCAACGTGGCCGTCGGCGGGCCGGACACGCTCAGCCGTGCCCGCCGGGCCATCGCGGCCTACTACGCCTTCACCGGACGGCCGGGGTGGGGCGAGCCGCTGCACGACCCTGCCGAGATCGTCGACACGGTCGCCGCCTACGCCGAGTTCGGCGCCGACGAGCTGGTGCTCTACTGCTACGCCGACGACCCCGCGCAGGTCGACACCCTCGCCGCCCTCGTGCGCTGAGCCCGCCGCCCGCCGGCGGGAGCCTCGCCGGGCCGGCCACCGTCACCGGCTCGGCGGAGGCTACGAACCCCGCCGCTCCCCCGTGGCGCGGCGGCGGGCCAGGCGGCGCAGGCCATGGGCGGCCAGCCCGGCGGCGAGCAGCCCGAGGCCGCCGAGCACCGCCGTGACGGGCAGGGCGAACGCCAGCAGCGCGCAGCCGACCAGCCCGGCGGCGGGCACCGCATGCGGGGGGCGGCCCTCCTCGGCGCGCAGCGTCCAGGCGCTGGCGTTGGCGACCGCGTAGTAGACCAGCACCCCGAAGGAGGACAGCCCGATCGCCGCCCGCAGGTCCGCCAGCCCCGCCAGCACGGCGACGACCGCGCCGACGGCCAGCTCCGCGTGATGCGGCACGCCGACCCGGGGGGCGACCGCGGCCAGCGTGGCGGGCAGATGCCCGTCGCGCGCCATCGCCAGGGTCGTGCGCGACACCCCGAGGATCAGCGCGAGCAGCGACCCGGCGGCGGCCAGCACCGCTCCGACCCGCACGACCCCGGCGAGCCCCCCGGCGCCGGCGGCGTGCACGGCGTCGGCCAGCGGGGCGCCCGCCGAGGCCAGCCGCTGCGGACCGAGCACGGCCAGCGCCGCGACGGCGACCAGCAGGTAGACGACGAGGGTGATCGCCAGCGCGGTCGCGACGGCGCGGGGGATCGTGCGCGTCGGGTCGCGGACCTCCTCGCCGAGGGTGGCGATGCGGGCGTAGCCGGCGAAGGCGAAGAACAGCAGCCCGCCGGCGCGCAGCACCCCGCCGGCCGTCACCGCCGCCCCGTCACCGCCCGCCCCGAGGCGGGCAAGGTCGGCGGCGCCCGAGGTCAGGCAGGCCACGACGACCGCGGCGAGCACCGCGAGCACCACCGCGACGATCAGCCGGGTCAGCAGCGCGCTGCGATGCACCCCGGCGAGGTTGGCCGCGGTCAGCGCGACGACCGCGGCGACGGCCACCGCATGCCGGTGCGCCGGCCAGGCGTACTCGCCGACGGTGATCGCCATCGCCGCGCACGACGCCGTCTTGCCGACCACGAACGCCCAGCCGGCCAGGTACCCCCACAGCTCCCCGAGCCGTTCGCGGCCGTAGACGTAGCTGCCGCCCGACGTCGGGTAGCGCGCGGCGAGGCGCGCCGACGACGTGGCGTTGCAGTAGGCGACGAACGCGGCCAGGCCCAGCGCCGCCAGCAGGCCCGCCCCCGACCCGGCGGCGTGTGCCGCGGGGGCGAAGGCGGTGAACACCCCGGCGCCGATCATCGCCCCGAGCCCGATCATCACCGCGTCACCGGGCCCGAGGCGGCGCACGAGCCGTCCGGGACCGCTCGCCGCACCGTCCGCCGCACCGCTCATCGCACCGCTCGCCGCCACGCCCGTCATCGTGGCGTCCGCGCACCGGGCGCGCATAGGGTGGTTGGCACAACTGACGGAGACCAGTCCGGCCGCCGGGCCGGCCAGCCGCCGAAACGGGTCGGTACCGCCGCCGGTCAGCCGCCGCGGACGGTCATCCCGCGGCGGGCGGCGAGAGCGGCCAGGTCCGGCACGCCGAACTCGGCGGTCAGCTCGTCGAACCGGGCCACCTTGTCCGCGCCGAAGCGGCGGACGTAGCCGCGGTAGGCGTCGACGGTCAGGAAACTCGACGGATGGCTCTTCGAGTGGAACTTGTCGGCGTACATGACCAGCCGTTCCTCGACGGTCTGCGCGACGTAGTCGCCCGGGGGCAGCGGCAGATCACCGGCGGCGATGTCGGCGCGGGTCAGCCCGACGCCGGTGTGGCAGGAGGCGAACCGGCAGACGGTCTCGGGCAGCCCGTCGGCGGCGAGCAGTTCATGGCCGAGCACCCCGTGGCGCACGTACTGGGCGTGATCGAGCTGGCCGGCGTCGTCGTAGAGCCGGTAGACGCCGATGTCGTGCAGCAGCGCCCCGGTGCGCACCAGCCCGCTGTCGGCCTGCGGCGCGGCGCCCGCGGCCAGCAGCCCGGCGGCGATGTCCCACACGATGCGGCAGTGGGTGTGCACGAGGGTGAACGCCGGCTGCGACGGCGCGTGCCGGTGGTGCAGCTCGTCGGCGTCCACGGCGACGTCCCACGACTGCTCCGGCGGCGGCTCCGCGATGACCATGCCAGGACCGTACCGGAGCGCGGGGGGCGACGGATCGGTCATGCCACCCGCTGGGCGCGCCGTGCCCACGCCTGGTCGAGGGTGCGGGTGAACAGGTCCGCCGGGCGCGCCCCGGACACCGCCAGGGTGCGGTCGACGACGACGAACGGCACTCCGGTGACGCGCATGTCGTGGGCGGCACGCTCGTCGGCGAACACCCGCTCGGCGTAGTCGTCGCCGGCCAGGACCCGGCGCACCTCGGCGGCCTGCAGGCCGGCGGCGGTGAACACCTCGACGGCGACGTCGTGGTCGAACACGTCCCGGCCGGCACCGAAATGCGCCTGGTTGAGTGCGCTGACCGCCTCGACCTGCCGGCCCGCCTCGCCGGCCAGGTGCAACACCCGGTGCAGGTCGAAGGTGTTGCCGTTGCGCCGGTCGGACCGGTAGGCCAGGCCCTCCTGGCGGGCGGCGTCGGCGACGCGGTGCTCCATGCCCTCGATCTCGGTCGCCGGCACGTCGCTGAACTTGCGGGCCAGCGCGACGAGCAGCGACTCGGACCGGCCCCGGGGCAGGGTCGGGTTCAGCTCGTAGGAGTGGAAGCGCACCTGCACCTCGTCGCGGTGGGCGAACGCGGCGAGCGCCCGCTCGAACCGGGCCTTGCCGACGTAGCACCACGGGCAGACGACGTCACTCCAGATGTCCACACGCACGGCGGATCACCATCCTCTTCTCGCCGCTTCTCGTCCGCGGCTCCCAGGCTCCGACGATCGGCGCACCGCAGCACGGCGGACCCTCGGCGTCGCCACCGGTTCGAGTGAACACCACCGGCGTTGCGCCGCGGCCTGCCCGCTGCTGATGAACCGCGCACACCGTCCGCGGGAACCCGCGCCGCATGTCGCCGGACGCCGCTGCCCCCGCCCGCCCCGGCCCGGGCCGACCCCGGGCGGGGGCGCGGCGCGGACCGCGTTCGGCACCGTGCTCGGTGAACAGCCGGTCGCGGCATGGTCCGTGCTGTGTGCGTGCGGCGTCGGGATCGGCCCGCACCGCCGGGGCGGGCGCCGCCGGGCGCGGCGCCGACGCCCGGCGCGGCCGGCACCCGGACGGGCGGCGCCGGGCCGGGCCGGTGCCGACGGCGCAGGTCAGCTCGGAGGCGGCGGCCCGAGGGCGGCGGGGGCGTGCCGATCCGCCGCCGCCGGCGCCCGCCGTGGCGCCCGTGCCGCCGGCCGCGGCGGGAATCCGCGCCCGCCCGGTGACGGCCGCCGATTCCCGCGCCTATGGCAGTGCATATGCGCCGCATTTCCGGTCGGTATGCAGGCGCCGCACCACCGGCGGACGCCCCGCCCTGCAACCGGGGACGGCGCCCGCCTGCGTGGGGTGCGCGGCGCGCGAGACCGGTTCGCCCTTGCCACCCCGGACCGGGAGCCACATCCGGTCACCCCCCCGGCGGCGCACACCCCCGCACGCGGGCGGCGCCGCCGCGGCCCGGCCGGTCCGCCGCCGGCGCCCGGCGACGGTGCCGGTCCGGCCGGCGCCTGCCGTGTGGAGTCCGGCTGTATCGCGTCTGGCTGTGTCGCGTCTGGCTGTGTCGCGTCTGGCTGTGTCGCGTCTGGCTCCGTCGCGTCCGACGTCGCCGGGCGAGGGTTGTCGCAGCCTGGGTGGTCACAGCGTTGGTGGTCACAGCGTTCGCCGGGAACTCGGTCACCCGGTGCGCGTAGGCCGACCTCCGGGAGATCGCCGTCGGAGTGCAGATCCCGCCGGGGGAAGGCATGCCCAGCCTGGAGTTCGAGGGGTTGCCCGGCGGAGTCGTCGCCGAGACCATGCACGTCGGGTCCCACACCCAACTGCCTTTGGCCTACGTTCTCTTCGCCGCCATCCACGAGCGCGGACTGCGCCCGCAGGCACCCCTACGCGAGGCGTATCTCGTCGGACCGGCGGAGGCACCGCAAGAAGAACTGATGACCCGGCTGATCATCCCGGTCCGGGAGAGGATGACATGACCACGGTGGTAGACATCGATGCCCGCGGTACGCAGCACTGCGAGACGACAGCCCTGGGAGTGCTGCTGCGCCACCAAGGACTCGATCTGTCGGAGCCCATGCTCTTCGGCCTCGGCTCCGGTCTGTCCTTCATCTACTGGGACAGCAAGAACATGGGCTTCCCTTTTCTCGGGGGACGGGTCAAGGCTTTCGACATCACCAGAAACCTGGCCACCAGGCTCGGGCTGGAACTCCTGGTCCAGGAGACCACATCCCCGCGCAAGGCATGGGAGAACGTGGTGGCCTCCATCCCCTCCCTGTCAGTCTCGGGTGAGACACCCGCTGGGTGCGGGTTGGCTACGGGGGACGTGATCGGAGATCCTTGTGTTCGTGGAGTCAGAGTCGCAGGACCGTCCGGGCGGGTCCTCGCCGCGGCATGATCCGGCGCCGCGTCCGTCGCGGCGAGTGTTCAGCGCTGCGTACAAGCTGCGGATCGTCACCGAGTATGAGAACGCCCCGCATGGGGAGAAAGGAGCGGTCCTGCGTCGGGAGGGTTTGTTCTCCTCGCATCTGGTGGAGTGGACCCGGGCCCGTGACGCGGGGGCCCTGGGCGGAACAGGCACCGCGGCTCTCGGTCCGGAGAAGAAACCCGGGAAATCGGCGGAGCAGATCGAGTTGGAGAAGTTGCGCCGCGAGAACGAACGGCTGAAAAACCGGCTGGCGACGACCGAAACCGCGCTGGATATCATGGGAAAAGCGCGCGCGCTCTTGGAACAGATCTCCGGGAGCGCGGACACCGAACGGCCGTAGACCGGGTGTTGGATGGTGCTTTCGAGGAGCTGCGCGCCGCGGGGGTGCCGGTGAGCCGGGCGTGCTCCCACACGGGCCGGTCACGGGCAACGTATTACCGTCATGCGGCACCAGGCGGCCGGCGCCACGGCCCGTGGCTGGCGCGGACACCGCCGCCGGGCGCGTTGACCAACGTCGAACGCGCCGAGGTGTTGGCGGTCCTGGCGAGCCCGGTCTACCAGGACCTGGCGATTCCGCAGGTCTGGGCACGGGAGCTGGACGCCGGCCGGTACCGGTGCTCGCTGTCGACGATGTACCGCATCGCCCGGGCGGCCGGGCAGACCCGGGAACGCCGCGCCCAGGCGACCCACCCGGCCCGGGTCCGCCCGGAGCTGACCGCGACCGGCCCGGACGAGATCTGGTCGTGGGACATCACCGCGTTGAAAGGACCCGCGAAAGGCGTCTGGTACAAGCTCTACGTGATCCTCGATATCTACTCCCGATATGTGACCGGCTGGCTCGTCGCCGCCGGCGAGGACGCCGTGGTCGCGAAGGATTTCCTCGCCGACGCCATCACGCGGAACGGTACCGCGCCCCGGGCGATCCACGCGGACCGTGGCGGGGCGATGGTCTCGAAGCAGGTATCCGAACTCCTCGCCGATCTCAACGTCCACCGGTCGCATTCCCGGCCACGAACGTCGAATGACAATCCCTATTCCGAGGCGCAGTTCAAGACGCTCAAGTACAGCTACGATTTCCCGGACCGGTTCGGGTCGCTGGCCGACGCCCGGGCGTTCTGTGAGGGGTTCTTCACGGCCTACAACCACGACCATCGCCACTCCGGGATCGGGTTTCACACGCCCGCTTCGGTGCACTTCGGCACCGCCGACGATGTCCAGGCCCACCGCCAGGCCACCCTCGACCGCGCCCACGCCACGCATCCCGAGCGGTTCGCCCGCCGGCCACGGCCACCCCGGCTACCCGAGACCGTGTGGATCAACCAGCCAGTTCCGAGCCAGCCGAGCAACGACCAACTGTCTCATTTGACTTGACACCTACCGATCGACGCCGGCCACCCCGTCGGACTACAGCTCGACAGCTACTACCTGGACTACTTCGAGTCGAAGGTCCACTTCGGCGGCCACGTCGTCGCCATGTACGGCTATGACGGCCGCTGCGCCTACCTGGTGGACACCGACCAGCAAGGCGGAGCGGTATCCACCAGCCTGACCAGCCTCGCCCAGGCCAGGGCCGAGCGCGGCCCGATGACCGCCCAGCACCGGTCCTTCACCCTCACCGCTCAGAGGGACCTACCCTCCGCACATGGGCAGATCATCCCTGCCATCACCGCCTGCGCCCATGCCTTCCTCAACCCGCCCATTGCCAACCTCGGCCACCGAGGCATCGAGAAGGCCGGCAAGCTGGTACGCACATGGTTCCAGCGCACCGCCGCCCCGCAGCGGGACCTGCCGCAGGCTGCCCTGTTGATGGAGAAGGCCGGCACCGGCGGTGCCCTGTTCCGTAACCTCTACCGCGACTTCCTCGCCGAATGCACCGATCTGCTCGACAGTGGCCATCTGCGCACTGCTCACACGCTGTACACCGAGGCAGCCACCCTGTGGACGGAAGTGGCGGCACTGATCAAGAAGGCTGGCGAATCGAGCGAGACGCAGTTCCTCAAACAAGCCAGCACGATCCTTGGCGCTCTTTCGCGCCTTGAGCGTGAGGCTATGCAGGCGTTGTCCTGCCTGGAGGCGTGAGGCAGCGCGCCCCACCGCCAGTCCCGCAGCCGCTGCTCGTGCGCGCGCCGCTCGCCGACGTAGGCCCGATGCAGGTCGTCGACGAGCAGCCGTGTCCGGGCGGTTGCCCGCGCGTTCGGCGAGGCGCCGCCGTGGGCGCGGCAGACCCTGCCGCCCCGGATCGCCCACGCCCCGCCCATCGGTTCACCGCGATCGCCGAGCGGCCCGGTGCGCACGACTGGCCGAGGCGGCGCGGGCGGTGCTGGGTGAACGACACGAACTCGTGCCCAGCCTACTGGCATACCAGCAGGCCAGGACGCATCACGCTCCCCGACGCCCGCCGTGAGCGCGACGGCGACCCGCGGCTGCGCCGCGCAGGGAGAGCAGGTGGACTGCGGCGGCGGTGCTCAGCGTGACCCGGCGGGCCGGCCGTCCACCGCGCCGTCCGCGGCCGAAGCCGGCCCGGCGACCGTTGCGGCGGCGCCGGGAGCGGCCAGGGAGGGCGGGGCGGGGGCCACCGCCGCGGCGTCGGCGGCCGGGGCCGGCGGCGGCACGGCCGGCGCGGCTGGGCTCACGGCGGCGGGGTGCACGGGTGCGGCGGGGGTCGCGGCGGCCGGGGCCGCGTCGTCGTCGTCGTGCAGGCCCTTGATCTCGGACTTGAAGATCCGCAGCGAGCGGCCCAGGGAGCGGGCGGCGTCGGGGAGCTTCTTCGCCCCGAACAGCACCACGACGACGACGATGATGATGAGCAGCTCAGGCGTACCGATGTCACCCACGAAAACCATCCTACGGACGGGGTCGGACCCACCGCCGGCCCTGAGGGCATGCTACGGCCGCCCGCACCGCCGTGGCGACGGGCGGGGCATCCGGCGGCCCGCCCTGGCGGCCGTCCGAGCGGGGCCGTCCGAGCCGGGTCACACCCGCCGCTGCGGCCAGGGGTCCCATCCGCCGCGGGTGCCCTGTCGTCAGCCTGACCGGCGAGGTGATGTTTGACGGATCGTCGGCGGCGGGTACATCGCGGTCGATCTCATCGCCGATCATCGGCAACCCCGCCGCTGATCCTCATCTGTCGGAGGCCCGCTGTGCTCTGGACCCTCATCACCTGGGTGGTACTCGGTCTCATCGCGGGGGCCGTGGCCCGCCTGCTCGTGCCCGGACCCGATCCGATGAGCATCCCCGCAACGATCCTGCTGGGCGTCGTCGGCTCGTTCGTCGGCGGTTTCCTCGGCTACGTCCTGTTCGACAAGGACTTCGGCGAAGGGGCGTTGCAGCCCTCGGGCGTCGTCGGGTCCATCCTCGGCGCCATCGTCGTGCTGCTCGTCTGGCGGGCGGTGGGCGGACGCCGCCACGCGCTGCACCGCTGACCCGCCGCAACTCGGCTGACCCGCCGCCTCCCGGCCGCGACCTCAGGCCCGGCCCCCCGCTCCCGGGGTGCCGGGCCTCGTCGGTGCCGGACCGGCTCGTCCTGCCCGGGTCGGCTCCGCGGACCCGCTGTCAGGCCGCGTGGATCAGAGCAGTTCGGCGGCCAAGGCGCGCCATTCCTCGACGGTGGGACGGCCCGTGCGGGTGACCAGGTCGACGTCGGCGGAGATGACCTGCACCGCGACGTGGTCGGCGCCAGCGTCGAGATGGTCGCGCACACGCTGCGCGGCCTGCGCGGGGGTGCCCCAGGCGTAGAGGGCGTCGACGAGCCGGTCGCTGCCCGACCCGGCGACGTCGTCGGCGTCAAAGCCCAGTGCCTGCAGGTTGGCGACGTAGTTGGGCATGGCCAGGTAGTAGTGCAGGTTCGACCGGGCCAGCTCGCGGGCGTCGCCGGGATCGGTGGCCAGCACGACCTTCTGGTCGGGGGCGAGCAGCACACCGTCGCCGAGTGCCGCGCGGGCGGCGACGGTGTACTCGGGGGTGACCAGGTAGGGATGGGCGCCGCGGGCGCGGCGCGCGGACAGCTCGAGCGCCCGGGGTCGCAGCGCGGCGAGGACCCGTGCCTGGGCCGGGACCGGATCGTCGGCGCCGTCCAGCCCGTCGAGGAACTGCGCGAGGTGGGCCAGCGGCCGGGTGTATTCGCGGCCGAGCGCCTCGGCGACCCGGGCGTGGCTGATGCCGAGTCCGAGCAGGAACCGGTCCGGGTACGCGGCGTCGAGGCGATGGTAGGCGGCGGCGAGCGGGGCCGGCTCGGTCGTCCACACGTTGACGATCCCGGTGGCCACGGCCAGCCGGCCGCTGGCGGCGAGCACCTGCTCGGGCAGGGTCAGGTCCGCCGGAGCGGCGCCGATCCACAGCGCGCCGTAGCCGAGGGTGTCCAGCTCCGCCGCCGCCGCGGCGACGGCGTCCGGTTCGGTCCAGGCGAACGACGGCGACCACACGCCCACGCGCCCCAACAACACCGCCATGACGATCCTCCTCACCTCCGCGCCGCTGCCGGCGCGGCCCCGGGCCCTCGCTCGGCCCGGACACCCCTCACGATGTGTTCGATGGTCACCGAACACACCGCCTAGTGTACGACGGCGATCGAACAGGGCGGGCGGGGCGCGCAACCGCGACCTCGGCAGCCCACATCCCTCCCCCGTCACCGTCCGCCTCCACCATCCGCCCTCCGCCCGGCGGCCGGTCGCACGGCCGGCGCGCAGCGCCGGACCGCGGGGGCCGGCAGGCGGCCCGTCCGTCGGCCGGTAGAGTCGCTCCCGGACGGTGCCCGCCCTGCGGCGGCCGCCGGCGGCGGTGGGGCCCGCCGTAGTCCAACCGCGGCAGCGCGCCGCCAACGGTCCCTGCGTGTACACGGCTTGCGCCCGGCCCCGCCGGTCGGGCGCCCACGCAGGGAGGAACCGCATGGCCGAGCGGCCCGCACCGCACCGCGCGGCCCGCGCGCGGCCCGCAACCCCCACCCATCTCGAGGCCGTGACCGATCCCGAGGCCGTGACCGATCCTGGGGTTCCCACTGCCACTGCCGCGGCCGATCCCGACGTCGACCTGCACCTGCCGGCACAGCGCGCCGAACTGCGCGCCCGGCCGGTGCCGCTGCTGGGCTCGATCGCCGCCGGCGGCGCCCTCGGGGCCAGCGCCCGCTACGCCGCGGCGCTGGCCTGGCCGACCCAGCCCGGCGCGTTCGGCTGGACCACCATGGCGGTCAACGCCGTCGGCTGCGCGGCGATCGGCGTGCTCATGGCCCTGCTGGCCGCCGGCCGCCTCGCCCACCCGCTGGCCCGCCCGTTCCTCGGCACCGGGATCCTCGGCGGGTTCACCACCTTCTCCACCTACGCCGTCGACGTCGAAGGGCTCCTCGACGACGGTCGGCCGCGTGCGGCCCTGGCCGCCCTGGCGCTGACCCCGACCGTGGCGCTCGTCGCGGTGTGGGCGGCCACGGCCGCGACCCGCCGGCTGCTGCCACCCGGGCGGCGACGGCGGTGAGCTGGCTGCTGGTGATCCTCGGCGCGGCGGTGGGCGCCCCGCTGCGCTACCTCACCGACCGGGCCGTGCAGGCCCGCCACGACAGCCCGCTGCCCTGGGGCACGTTCACGGTGAACACGGTGGCCAGCGCCGTGCTCGGACTGGTCACCGGCGCGGTCGCCGCCGGCGCCGCCTCGACGCGGGTGGCGCTGCTGGTCGGCACCGGGCTGTGCGGGGCGCTGAGCACCTACTCGACGCTGTCCTACGAGATCCTGCGCCTGGTCGAGGGCGGCCGCCACCGCCTCGCCGCCCTCACCGTCGCCGCCAGCCTGCTCGCCGGTGTCGGCGCCGCCGCGGCCGGCGTGGCCCTCGCCCGCGCCCTGTGGGGATGACCGCGTCCGCCACGCCCGGACATGTCCCCCACCCGCCGCCCCGAGCGCGCACCCGCCGATCCGGTGGGCGGGGTCGGTCGCGCCCGGCGGCCCCGCCCGGACCTACCCTTCTGCCCGTGCAGACGCCGACCCCCTTGCGCCGCGGCGGCGCCCGGCCCGCCACCCGCGTCCCACCGACCCCGGAACGCCACCCGGCCCACCACCTGGCCGCTCGCCCCGGACGCCGCCCGCCATGCCACCCGCCTTGCCACCCGCCATGCCACCCGCCATGCCACCCGGGACGCCGCGTGCGGCGCCGGCCGCTGCCCACGCCGATGACCCTGGCCGTGGCCGGGGCCCTGATGTGCGGGCTGCTCGCGGGCTGCCATTCCGGCGCCGGCGCCGACGGCCCCACCCGCGCGGACGCCGCGGCCCGCCCCGCCCCGGCGGCCACGACCCCCGCGTCGTCCTTCCCCGCGGCCGCCGCGGCGCCCCCGCGGCCCCCCGCCGTGGCGCCCGCGGCGGCGACGCCGTACTGCGGGGCCAGCCGCTACGTCGAGGAGATCGTCGTCGAACAGTGGACCGACGGCCGGCTGCGGATCTCGGTGCGGCCCACCTCCGCCGCCCGCCACGCCGACCGCCGCGAAGCCACCGACGCGATCTGGACGGCCATCGGCGGCTGCGTGACCACGCTGCCCACCCTCGGCCGCGACGTCACCGACAGCCTGCACGCCCAACTGACCTGTCACCAGGAACTGGCCCTGATCCCCGCGCTGGGCGGCGGTCGGGGGTACGCCACCGGCGACACCTATGACCTGGAGAGCTGGCGGCCGATGATGCGACCGAACTCGATGTCGACGTGGATCTCCACCCGCTGCGGCAACACCCTCGGCACCGACCCCACCGGCCCACCCGCCCGCGTCTGGCGGCCCGACGGCGTCGCACCCCGGCACACCGTCGCCGGCGAGCACGCCTGACGCGCGCGTCCGCCGGCCCGCGGCGCTACGACAGGCCGCCGAGGCGTCACGTCGGCGGCCTGTGATCCGTCAGGGTTGCGACACCCCGCGACGACGGAAGGCGATCATGGACGAGCAGGTACGAGACGGCGCCCAGGAGCTGCTCGCGGCCCGGTTCGAGGCGCACCGCGGCCAGTTGCGGGCGGTCGCCTACCGCATGCTCGGCTCGCTGGCCGAGGCCGACGACGCCGTGCAGGAGGCGTGGCTGCGCCTGAGCCGCACCGACAGCGACGCCGTGACCAACCTCGGCGGCTGGCTGACGACCGTCGTCGGGCGGGTGTGCCTGGACATGCTGCGTTCGCGCACCGCGCGCCGCGAGGATCCCCTCGACGACCTCGTCCGCCTGCCCGACCCGATCGTCAGCCACGCCGACGGCGTCGACCCCGCCCAGCAGGCGCTGATCGCCGACGCGGTCGGCCTGGCCCTGCTCGTGGTCCTGGAGACCCTCGGCCCGGCCGAACGGCTCGCGTTCGTGCTGCACGACATGTTCGCCGTCCCCTTCGACGACATCGCCCCGATCGTCGGGCGTTCCCCGGCGGCGACCCGTCAGCTCGCCAGCCGGGCCCGGCGCCGGGTGCAGGGGGCGCCCACCACGCCCGACGTGGACCTGGCCCGCCAGCGCACCGTCGTCGACGCCTTCCTCGCCGCCGCCCGCGGTGGGGACTTCGACGCCCTCGTCGCCGTGCTCGACCCCGACGTCGTGCTGCGCGCCGACCGGGGCGCCGCCGGGATGGGGGCCGCCGGCTCCGGGCGGACCCGCGGGGCACGCGCCGTCGCCGCCCGGGCGCTGACGTTCCGCCGCTTCGGCCGCGCCGCCCGCCCGGCGCTGGTCAACGGCACCGCGGGGCTGGTGACGATGAGCGGCGGGCGGCCGTTCGCCGTCATGGGCTTCACGATCAGCGGGGGTCGCATCACCGAGATCGACATCCTCGCCGACCCCGACCGCCTGCGCTCCCTGGACCTCGACCTGCTCACCTGAGCCCGCCGCGGCGCCACCTCGCCCAGCTCACGGCAGCGCCCAGCTCACGGCAGCGCCCAGCTCACGGCAGCGCCCAGCTCACGGCAGCGCCCAGCTCACGGCAGCGCCCAGCTCACCGCCGCGCTGGACCTGCCCTGACTCTGCGTACGGCCGCCCCACCGCCTACGGCCGGGCAACGCTCGCGGAAATTTCGGGACGCCGGGCAACCTGGAGGCGGCCCGCCGGCCTTTGTAGGGCGAGGGAGGTCGTGTTGCACACGGACGAGGGCGACGACGGCGGGTTCACGGCGTACTTCACGCCGCGGGCCGGCGAGCTGTTGCGGTTCGCCTATCTGCTGACCGGCGATGCCGGCGAGGCGGAGGACCTGACCCAGACCACGCTGACCCGCGTGTTCGTCGTCTGGCCGCGGGTGCGCGGCCACGACCGGCCCGACGCCTACGCCCGCCGGGTGATGGTCAACGCCAATACCCACCGGGTTCCGTCGCCGGGTCCGCCACGTGCTCGTCGACGTGCCGCCGGAGCGTGCGGAGCCGTCGGCGCAGCTCGCCGCCGTCGAGGACCGGGCGGGGCTTGCCGCGGCGCTCGCCATGCTGCCGCCGCGGCAGCGGGCCGTCGTCGTGCTGCGCTACTGCGAGGACCTGTCCGAGGCCGCGGTGGCCGCGCTGCTGCGCTGGTCGGTCGGCACGGTGAAAAGTCAGGCCGCGAAGGGCCTCGCCAAGTTACGCATCCACCCCGCGATCGCCGGCGTCGCCGCCCCACCAGCCCCACCAGCCCCACCAGGCCCACCCCAGGTCGGACCCCCCGTGGGCCTGCGGGATCGGGCACCCCTCGCTCCACGCAAGGAGGCACCGTCAACGGACCCGCCGCCGTCCCGGACCTCACCGCAGTCCCCGACCTCACCGCAGTCCCCGACCTCACCGCAGTCCCCGACCTCACCACCGTCCCCGACCTCACCGGCATCAACGGCCCGATCCTCTGGTCAGGCCCTCGCCATGACCTGACGAAGCCGCCCACGAGGCCTGTCGAGGTGGTCAGCTCGGGCGACGACGGGTCCGGCCGGCTCGGCGAGTGGAACGCGCGGCGGTGGGCCGTCGGCCAGGTGTCCCCCCAGGTCGCCCTGCTCGTCGCCGTGCTCCCGACCGGGGACGCCGTCGTGGTTCCCTTCGAGCCCTCGACCGGCGCGTTCATCACCCGCATCCAGGTCACGACCCCGGATCTCGCCCGGTACCAGGCCCTCGGCCGGATGCCGCTGACGTTCTACGCCGACAACTCCGCCGGCACTCTGCTCGCCCGGTCCACGCCCACCCCATGCGGCCAGGTGCCGGTGTGCGACACGGGATCGGCAACCCAGACCGCCGTGCCCCTGCCCTCGCTCTCGTCCTGGCCGCCGGTGACGCCGGCCTCGCCCACGGGCGGCCCGGCCGCCCCCGCGACCCCCGCCACTGGCTAGACGCGGCACAGGGGTGGCGCCATCGTCCGATTCCCTTTCCTGTACCTACTGGTATGTACACTGGTCGGGTGGACGCGGCGGAGCGGCTGATCGAGAGCACGCGGGTGCTGCTGTGGGAACGCGGGTACGTCGGGACGAGCCCGCGGGCGATCCAGGCGCACGCCGGGGTCGGGCAGGGCAGCATGTACCACCACTTCGACGGCAAGGCGGCGCTGGCACGGGCGGCGATCGAGCGGACCGCCGCGCAGCTGCGGGCGGCGGCCGACGCCCAGCTCGGCGCCGACGGGCCGGCGCTCGCCCGCATCGAGACCTACCTGCGCCGCGAGCGGGACGTGCTGCGCGGCTGCCCCGTCGGCCGGCTCACCCAGGACCCCGACGTGATGGCCGACGCCGAGCTGCGCCGCCCGGTCGAGCAGACGTTCACCTGGCTGCGCGCGCGCCTGGGCGCCGTGCTCGCCGAGGGGACGGCCGCCGGCGAGCTCGTCGGGCTCGACGCGGCGGTCACGGCCGCCACGATCGTCGCGGTGCTGCAGGGCGGGTACGTGCTGGCCCGCGCCGCCGGCGGCGATGCGCCGTTCGTCCAGGCCGTCGACGGCCTGCTCGCCCTGCTGGCGGCCCACACCGCACCGGCGGCACCCACCGGCTAGCGACCAGGACAGGACGCAGACATGTACGCGATGCAGTACGAGATCACCCTGCCCGCCGACTACGACATGGAGATCATCCGTCGCCGGGTCGCCGACACCGGCCATGCCCTCGACGACCGGGCCGGGCTCGCCCTGAAGACGTACGCGATCCGCGAGCGCGGCGTCGCGGGTGCCGCGGTGAACCAGTACGCGCCGTTCTACCTGTGGCACGACGCCGGCGCGATGGGCCGTTTCCTCGTCGGCGGCGGCGGCTTCGACCGGATCATCCGCTCCTTCGGCCGCCCGGCGGTCGCCCACGGCACCGTCCTCGCCGTCGTCCCCGGCCCGGCGTCGGACACCGGGCCGGCGTCGGACACCGGGCCGGCTCGTCCCAGGGACGCGGGCGCGCCGCCGCCGGCCACCTCGGCCGCGGCGCCGACCGCGGCCTCGCGGCGGGTCAGCGCGCTGCCCGCCGACGCCGACGCGCGCGACGACGGCTCGGGCTCGGGGCTCGCCGCCCACGTCGCCGGCGAGATCGACGCGCTCGCGGCCCTGGCCGGCCGCGCCGGCGTCCGCACCGCCGCGCTCACCCTGGACCCCCGCCGCTGGGAGCTGACGCGGTTCGTGCTGTGGGCCGACGCCGCGGCCGCCGCCGGAGACGGCGAGGCCACCGAGCGCTACGAGGTGCTGCACGTGTCCGCGCCGGGCGCGGCACCGCTGCCCAGCGGCCGCGGCTGGTAGCCCGCCGGGCCGCTGCCCCGACCGGGGCCGGCGGCTGCACCCGGACTCACTATGATCATCGACCATGGGTGAGGAGCCGGATCTGCGCGTGACCCGCGACGCCTACGACGGCGTCGCCGAACTCTACGCAGAGTTGTTCAGCCGCGAGTTGGCCCGCCGCCCGCTGGACCGGGCGCTGCTGGGTGTGTTCGCCGAACTCGTCCTCGCCCACGCCACCGCCACCGGCACGCCCGCCGAAGTCGCCGACCTCGGCTGCGGTCCCGGCCACATCACGGCCCACCTGCGCGAGCTCGGGGTCGACGCCTTCGGCGTCGACCTGTCCCCGCGGATGATCGAGCTGGCCCGCCGCGACCGGCCCGGCCTGCGCTTCGAGGTGGGGAACATGCACCGCCTCGCGCTCGCCGACGGCGCCCTCGGCGGCGTCGTCGCCTGGTATTCGATCATCCACACCCCGCCGGCGCGGGTGCCGGCGCTGTTCGCCGAGTTCGCCCGGGTGCTCGCCCCCGGCGGCCAGGTCCTGCTTGCCTTCCAGGCCGCCGACGCCGACGCCGGCACCGACGCCCCCCAGCCGCATCCCCACCAGGTCACCCCGTCGCACCGCTGGCCGCCGGGGGCGATCGCCGCCCTGCTGCACCGGGCCGGGTTCGTCGAGTCCGCCCGGCTGCTGCGCAACCCCGACGCGACCGAACGGCTCCCCTCCGCCGTCCTGCTCGCCCGCCGCGGGCCGGCCTCCTGACCGGTCACGCATCCCTGTTCATCTGGCCTGTCGCCAGAGGAACCCGCAGGGTCGTTCAGGGCCTGCGGCCGTGGAAGGTGCGGCGCAGGTCGCTGACCCAGGCGTCGGGATTTTCCCAGGGGATGAAGTGGCCGCCGTGGTCGTGGGCGTTGACGTTGACGTGGTTGAACCAGGCGGCCTGCGGGCCGGTCGTGAACGCCCGGACCCGCTCGCCTGTGGTGTGGATGCCGGGCGGGTTTTCGTAGGTGACGAAGGTGAGGCCGACCGGGGCCTGCACGACAGGGGTGCGGTCGTGGGCGGGGGCCCAGGGGTAGCGGTTGGCGTTGGCGTAGTACCGCATCGACGTGGCGATGGAGTTGTTCACCCAGTAGATCGTGGCGTGGGTGAGCAGGTCGTCCCTGGTGAAGACGGACTCGACGTCGCCGCCGTTGTCGCTCCAGGCGTTCCAGCGTTCCAGCAGCCAGGCGAGCAGTCCGGCGGGTGAGTCGGCGAGGCCGTGGGCCAGGGTGGCGCCGTCGAGGGTGTGCACGGCGAGGTGGGACGCCGAGCGGTGGTCCAGCTCGATGATGCGGGCGCGCACGTCGGCGGGCTGGTCGTCGGTGAGGGGCCGGTTGCGGGCGAGGTCCCAGGCGCGGGGGCCGGTGAAGAAGTCGAGCGGCAGCCCGGAGCCGATGTGGATGCCGTACAGCTCGCCTGCGTACTTGTGGCCGAGCTGGCTGGAGATGATCGCGCCGATGTCGCAGCCCCCGGCGGCGTACTTCTCGTAGCCCAGGGTCTCGGTCATCAGGGTGTGCCAGAGGTCGGCGACCTTCCAGAAGTTGACGTCCGGGAAGCCGGTGAGCGGGCCGGGGAAACCGAAGCCGGGCAGGGAGGGCACGAGGACGTCGAACGCGTCGGTGGGGTCGGCGCCGAACGCGGCCGGGTCGGCGAGCGGGTCGATCACCTTCGACCAGTGCCAGAACGTCCACGGCCAGCCGTGGGTGAGGATCAACGGAATCGGGCGGGGGCCGCGGCCGGGCCTGCGCATGAAGTGCACCGGGACACCGGCGACGCTCACCTGGTAGTGCTCGTGGGCGTTGATGGCCGCCTCGGCCTTGCGCCAGTCGTAGCCGTCCCGCCAGTAGGCGACAAGCTCACGCAGATAGCTGTCCGGGACGCCGTAGGACCAATCCCCGTTCCCCTCGTCCACCGGCGCACGGGTCAGCGCGAGACGGGCGCGCAGATCATCGAGGACGTCGTCGGACACATGGATCGGGGCGGGCTCCAGGGGAAAGGCGCGCAGGGGGGTCATGGCGTGATTCTCCGACCGCGACATCCGCTTCCTCGGCGAGTTGCCGGACGGGGTCGATGTGCGGTGCATGGACGTCATGGTCGACGACCTTCCGCCCGCGCAGTTCGACCTGGTACACACGCGGCTACTGATAGCACACCTACACCCCCATCTGCACGCGCTGCGGCGGCTGGCGGCAGCGGTCGCACCCGGCGGCTGGCTTCTGGTCGAGGAAGTCGACTGGACGTGCGCAGACCTGATCGTTCCCGAGGCGCCGATACACATCGCCATGGTCCGTGCTCTGCAGCAGCTCATGGGTGAGAGGGGCGGGTTCGACGCGACCTATGGCCGCCGGCTCCTTGGCGACGTGTTCAGCCTCGGCCTCGCCGACGTATCCGCCCAGTACCGCGGGACTCAGTCCCGCAGCACCAGCCAGTCGTGGCTACCCTGGCAGCTCCTCGTGGAACAGTTCCAACAGGGCATCATCCAGGCCGAGCTGATGACGCAGCACGAAGTGGACGAGTGGTGGTCACTCACCGGCGACGAGAACAACCTCGCCATTGGTGCCATGATGTTCGCCGTCCAGGCCCGGTGTCGCTGACCTCGATGATTCGCTGACCTCGACAGCGCCAGCGCCTTCACCCGCGCCTTCCGCCAGCACACCGGCGACACTCCGACGGCCTACCGCCGGCGGGTGGTGTCGGCGGTGGGCTGAGGGTCCCGGCCGACGACACGCACCTGCGGGTAGACCCGGCTCGGCCCGTCGAGCAGCGGCTGCGTCCGCTCACACAGCCAGCGTTCGACGAACGCCCCGACGTAGGCGCGGGTGATCGCCAGCGCCTGCCGTCCGGTCAACGCCTGCGCCGGTGCCGCTGCCGCCGCGGCGGGGGGCAGCGGGAGCTGGTCGGCGAGGACGGGATCGTCGGTGAAGCTGAAGTGGTCCGCGCCGTCGACGTCGAGCCACAGCCGCGGCGGGCCCAGGTGCGCCCACGCCTGCGCCCAGCTCGGATCGTCGTCCACCCCCGCCCCTGCTCCCGCCCCCGCCGTCCCGGTGCCGGTACTGGTGCCGGGATGGTCCGTCGTCGCGCCGAGCAGCAGGAACGCCCGCCCGCCGAACCCGCCGGCGCCGACCGGCTCGCCGAGGGTGCCGTCCATGTCGACCCCGGCGCGCACCCGCCGGTCGTGCAGCAGCAGCGACGCCGCCGCCGACCCGCCGAGGGAGTGCCCGACCGCGGCGACGCGCGCCGGGTCGATGAACTGGGCGCCGCGCCACGCCGGGTGCGCCCCGGTGAGGCTGTCCAGGACGAAGGACAGGTCGGCGGCGCGCCCGCGGCTGGCGGCGCGGAAGTCGGCGTCGGTGCGCATCCGGTCGCACGCCACGCAGGTCAGCATCCGCCCGCCGGGGAACGCCGTGCCGACCGACTCGTAGGCGTGGTCGACGGTTGCGGCGACCAGTCCGCGGCTGGCGAGGTCCTCGGCGAGCCCGGTCAGCGAGCGGCGCCCCACCCCCAGGCCCGGGGACAGCAGCACCAGCGCCCGGCGCCCGGGCAGCGGGCGCGCCCCGACACGGCTGGCGATGCGCGTGTCGGCCAGCGCCTGCACGGGCAGGGTGTCGGCCAGGCCGAGCGCGGCCAGGTAGCGGCGGATCTCCTCGACCGTGGCGTAGCGGGCCGGAGTGCCGGTGGCGGCCTGCGCCGGGTAGTAGACGTCGACCATCAGCTCCCGCGCGACACCGGGCACCCACGGGTCGCGTCGGTCGCGGTCGATCAGGTGCAGCGTGTCCCGGCCGACCGCGAGGGGCCCGGTGGGGCGAGGCAGGGCCAGCCCCGCCACCGTCGCCGGGCCCTGCGTTGACGACGGGCCCTGCGTTGACGACGGGCCCTGCGGGGGCACAGCCGCCACGGCGCTGCCGGCACCGGCGACGGGGAGCAGGAGGATCGCTGCGGCGAGGGACACCGCGCGGAGGATTGCCATCACTGCTCGCACTCTAAGTGGTGCTGAGGTTGCCTAGCGTGCAGGACGGGTAGTCCGCCAGGCGACACCGCACCTGTTGGCCGGTGCCTGTCTCGGTTGCCTCGGCAACTACGGGTGGTTGTGTGTGATCGGCGGGGTACGGAAATGCTTCAGCCTGAGCCCAAATCTGATGATCGTGGTGTTCCGCGGAACCGCGCCGCGCTGTCAGACGCGAGCCCGACGTCCATGACGACCCCGACGTCGCTGATCGAGGTGGCGGGTGTCGACGTCGGTGGCGACCACGTGGCCGGCCTCGGTGGCGTGGCCCGCCCCGGCGTCGGTGGCCGGGCCGGTGGGGGAATCGGCGTCGGCGCCGGTGACGCGGTCGGCCAGCCACGCCGCGATCGATCCGCCGTCGGCGCCCACCTCCAGGCATCGCCAGCCGACGCCGACGCCGCGTTCGTCGAGGACGCGGATCGTCGTCGGGTCGCAGACGGTGGCCATCGCGGCCAGCCGGGCGCGTTCGGTGTCGGTCGGGCCGCCGAGCACATCGTCGGCGTAGCGCCGCCGCGGGGGCGCGGAGTCGGTCATCGCCGCGCCCCCGCCCCTGCCCCCGCGTGGGCCGCCGCGTCTGCGGGCCGGATCGGACCAGTGCGGTCGGGTCGGGTGTCGTCGGGCTGGGTGTCGTCGGGTCAGCGCTTCATGATCGGCTCCTGGAGTTCGGTGACCCACCGCTCGGGGGCGTGCGGGGGGCAGGCGAGGTAGAGCTCGCGGGGGTAGCCGACGGCCCGGTAGCCGTGCGTGTCGATCCACGCGGCCAGGGCCTGACCGCTGGAGACCGCCTCGTCCATGGACCCGTGGTGAACGAGGGTGGCCGCGGCGGGAACCTCGGGCAGGTCCACGAGCGCGAAGTCAGGGTGGCAGTCGGGCGCGGCGACGACCGGCAGGGCCGCGTGGACACTGATCATGCCCTCGCCCTGGGTGGCGTCGGTGTAGTAGGCGAGCGCGGGTCCGGTCGGGGTCACCCCGGCGCGGGCCAGCCGGTCGACCAGGTCGTCGAACAGGGGTCGGGCGACCGGTCCGATGTCCTCGGGGGCGTAGCTGGCGGCGGTGGCGACCAGTTCCGCGACCCGGACCGGGGTGAGACGCTTGACGAGAACCTCGTCGGTGGGCATGTGTCCCTCGCTTTCGATCGCGCGGAGCCTCGCGTGCACCCGGGCCAGCCGGGCGGTGTCGGCCGCGATCGCCGCGGCGAGCTCGGCCTGCCGCAGTCGCAGCATGCCGCGCAGTTCGGCGACGCTCACCTGCTCGTCGAGGATCGCCCGCACCTGCGCCAGGGTGAGGCCGAGGTCCTTCAGGGCGATGATCCGGTTGAGCCTGGCGAGCTGGCCGGCCTGGTAGAAGCGGTAGCCGCTGACCGGGTCGACGTGGGCGGGCCGCAGCAGTCCGATCGCGTCGTAGTGACGCAGCATGCGGACCGACACGAGCCCGCGGCGGGCGAAGTCTCCGATGCTGAACATGACACCTACCGGTCTACGGCCTGCCACCGTGTCAGGGTCAACGCGAGCGCCCCGCCGTCATGCCGCCCGCCCGGCTTCCGGCGCCGCGACGGCAGGCGACGGCGTGCCCCAAGGACTCGTGGTCGTCAGGGCGCGGCGGCCAACGCGAGCGCGGAGTCGACGGTGGCGTCGAGAAAGGCCAGAGTGTCGCGGCGGCGTGCCAGCGGGTCCCGGTAACCACGCCGACCTTCGGCACCGCCGGTGCGCAGGCTCAGACTCTCGTCGATCAGGCGTGCCCAGCGCGGGTCGAACGCGTCCCTGGCGTACCGACCGGCGCCGCACTTGGAGGTCATCGCCCCCGTGGTGAGGGTGTGGTGCAGCCGGCTGACCCCCAGCACCGCCCACACCGGGAACCAGGGGGTGAGGCCGACGGCGAGGGCCCGGGGCCGCCGGCGCCGCGCGGTCTGCGACCACGGCCGCCAGTAGGAGAGCAGGTTGTCGGCGGTGAACGCGCGCAGGGCCGCCCGGTCGGCCCACACCTCCACCGCGGCCGGCCGCGGCCCGCGCACCGCGACGCCGTGCCAGGCCAGTTCGCAGAACGTCACCGGATTGACAGCGAACCGTCCGGCCGGCACGAACCGGCCCTGCCGGGCGCAGGGAACGTCCGGGCAGCCGTCCGGCCCCGCCGCGAGGTCCGCCCAGGTGACCATCACGCCGTCGAGGTGCGGTCGCGGGAACTGGGCGACGGTGCGGGCGTGGGCCCCGGCCAGCGCCGCCCTGTCGGAACCGCTGCCCGGGCGTCGGTCGGTCACCACGACGACGTCGAGGTCGCTGGCGGTGCTCAGCCGGCCGCGGCCGACACCCTCGGGATGGAAATCGTTCAGGGCCACCGATCCGACCAGGTAGAAGCCGGTGACCAGGCCAGGGGCCAACGCGTCGGCGGTCGCCAGGAACACCTCCGCCGCCTGACGGGCCTCGGCGGGAAGATCGTTGGCCGGCATGTCGGACAACCTATCCTCCGGTCGCCTCATGCCTGGCCGCCCGCCGGCCCGACCGCGCGGACGGTCCGTCCGCTCCCATGGCGCGGCGGGGTGGGGCTCCAGGCGTGAGAGCCGGTGGGCTACAGGCGGGAGAGGAGTTCGGCCTTCTTCGCGGCGAACTCCTCGTCGGTCAGGATGCCGCGTCGGTGCAGATCGCCGAGCCGGTCGAGGGTCGCCAGCACCGCGTCGGCGTCGGCTGCGGACCGGGCCGCCTGCGCGGCCGGTGCGGCGGGCGGTGCGGGGGCGGTGGTCGACGCGGCGGGCTGGGCAGCGGACTCGGCGGCGGGCGGCGTCGTGGGGGCCGGGTTCGCCACCGGCAGGCTCTCGACGGTGAAGGTGCCGTGCTGGCTGGTGAACGACAGCGTGCCCGGCTCGGCGCCCTGCTGCTGGTGCACGCCGCCGATGGCATGGTCGAGCGTGTCGTAGACGCGCACGGGCCCGGTGCCGCTCTGCACGGCCAGCCGGCTGAGCTGGGGGAACACCGCATAGCGGGAGTCGCTCTGGCCGCCGCTCGCCCGGGGCCGCCCCAGCTCGGCCGGCCACCAGGAACCCGGTTGCGCCGTACGGCGGTTCGCCGGGTACACCGGGCCGGGCTCGCTCGCGGACACCGGATCGAGCACGGACGCGTACACCGGGGTGGATGCCAGCAGGCTCGACAGTTCGCGCGCGAGTCCGCTGACCGTCGCCTGCAGGCCGTGGTCGAACATGTCGCCGACCATGGTCATGCCGCCCGCCATCCACTGCCCGGGCCCGCCGAACTCGGGGTGGGAGAACTGCGCCATGGTGCCGCCGCCCAGGCGGACGGCCTCCAGCATGGCCCGCACCGCGTCGGTGCTCACGGCGTACCTGGCGGAGAGGTCCGCGACCGCCTGCTCGCCCTGGCTGGTCAACGTGCGCATGGTGCCGCTCCCGGTGGTTGTGACGCCGTCCGCCCAGGCTAGTACTCCCGTCCGACGTCCGTGATCAGTCGGGTTCCAGGGACGCCGAACTACGTCGTCAGCCGATTCACCAGCCGGCTGATCAGCGTGTCGAGACCGTCGGATGGCGTGGATCCCTGACCGATGACGTGCGCGCACTGCGCCCGGTAGCTTTCCGTTGTTCCGCGGACCGTCCCGGGATCCCCACTCGGCCCGGCCGGATGGAGGTCGAACGTGGTGACCTGAGCGAGGGCCTCGGCGAGCACCCGCCCGGACGAGATGCTCACCGGTGACCGCCGCCAGCCGGGCCGTCACCGCGTCGTGTGATCTGTCCGGGGTGCTGCTGATGATCTGAACGCTGTCCGCCACCAACCGCTGCGTCAACGCCACAGGTTCACGCGCAGGCGCAGCGTAGGAGCACAATGATCAACACAACCCCGGATGGCAACGACGTCGGGTGCCATGAGCTGCTCCCGGGGCCGGCCAGGACCAGCGGGTGAAACGTGGAGTGATGATCATAGCGCCGCCGGCGGCGTAGAAGGCCGCGGTCTTCGCGGCGATGTTCGCGGACAGCCAGGCCGGCTCGTTCTCTGCGCCGGAATCTGCGCCTCACGCCGGCCCCCAGTGGCGCGCCCGCCAACCCTTCCCCCATGATGTAACCGACGGCGATCGAATCCCTCCCCTAGGTGAATATCGTCATGACGAGGTGGCCACCGTCCAGTGTCCAGCGGCGTCTCCACGAGCCGTGAACCTAACGACGGGAAGCAGAACATGATCCTCAAACGGACGTTGTCGATGCTCGCCCTGTTTCTTGCCGCTGCCGCGACTTTCGCGCTCTTCCCCGCGGTCGCGGCGCAGGCGCGGCCCCTGGGGAGCGCCAGGGTCTACCGGCCCGGTGTCGTCGCCGCGTCCCACCGGGTGTACCGGCCTGGTGCGGTCTACGGGGCCGCGCCCGTCTATGGTGCCCCACCGACCTCCGGACCCACAGTGGTCTACACGCCGCCCCGGGTCTACCGGCCCGGCGTTCGGCGCCGCTGAGAGCGGTGCCGCGTCACGCAGGTCCGTGCGGGTCGCGCCCTCTGCCCGTACGGACCTGTGTCGACCCCGGCGGCCTGGCTTGACCGGCCACGAGCGGCCCAGCGAGGCCGCTGAACGCCCCCTGGGTGTTTCCGCCATCATTCATCATTTTCGCTTTTGTCCTACATGGGGATCGTTGAGCCAGCGTCGCCAGGGGTCGACGACGAGGGTGGTGAGCTGCTCGTAGCCGGCCGCCGCGGGGTGGGCGCCGTCGCCGGCGGCGATCCTCTGCTGCCAGGACGGCTGCTCTTTCAGTGCGGCGAACACGGTGACGTAGGGAACATCCTTCGCCGCGCAGACGGTGGCGTACTGCTCGTCGAGTGCGGCGACGCGTTCGTCTCTACCTGGGTCTCCCGAGGGCGGCGGTCCGACCATCAGGACGGGCAGGACCGGCAGCGTTTCGGTGAGCAGGGCACTGAGGTTGGCCACCGACTTCTCGGTAGGGACACGCAGGCCCTGGCCGTCAGGGGTCATGTCGTTGACCCCGAAGGACAGCACCAGCCGGGCCTCCGGCGCCTCGGACAGGCGTGGCAGGCACTCCTGGCGCCACCGGGCCCGTATCTGCGCCGAGGTGTTTCCGCGGATCCCGAGGTTGTAGGCGGTGAGCTGCAGGCCGCTGTTCTCGGTGTGTGCGGCCAGGCGCCCGACCCAGCCCAGGCCGGCGGGATCGCCCACACCTGCGGTGAAGGAGTCCCCGAGGAAGCAGACCCGCACGTCTCTGATCGCCGGTGGGGGCGGCGACGTCGGGTCGGTGAGCATCCGCGTGAAGGCGATGCGAGGAAGTCCTGGTCCGTCGTAGTCGCGGTGGACGGCGACCCCGTCGATCGTGGTGTCACCGGGATCGACCTGGAAGCCGAGGCCGGTGTGGAACGCCAGCGAGGCGGTGTTGCCGGGGCTGGTGACGCACCGCACCCGACGGCAGCCTCGGGCGGCCGCCAGGCGGAAGAACCGCCGGTAGACAAGCGCACCGACACCGCGGCGGCGCAGTGACGGATCGATCCCGACGAAGTGGATGTAGGCAATCTCGGGCTGGGACTGTGACACGAACCCGATGAGGAACGCCACCAGCTGGCCGTCGTCGCGTTCCACCAGGTAGCTGCTGTCGGTGAAGTGCTGGAAGAACAACCGCGGGAGCAGCAGGCTGCGCTGCAGCGACCCGGCGTCGCCCTGGAAACCCGCCCACCAGGCGTCCATGACGGCCAGGACACGTCGCTGATCGTCTGGGGTGGGATGGCGCGTCACCAGACCGTCAGGAAGCTCGTCGACCACCGGCCAACCCTGGCAGCAGTGTGCGCATCGCCGCCAACACTTTTCAGGAGCCCGGTGCCGAGCACCCTGGAAGGGAGGCGAGCCGAATACGTCGGACTCGAATCCGATCATCGAAAAAGCCGTGGGTTCGTGGCGAAAAACCCTCGGTCAGGCTGAACGTGCGGACCTCCCCGGGGCTCGGGCCCGTGTCACCAGCCGCCAAGTAGCTCGCTACATCGCTGACGTTGTCGAGCAGGTTGCCTGCGGGCTGCCCGGGCGCGGGACCTGCAGCGATAGTGGGCAGGCCTGTCCCAGCGCTATGTGTCCATCGGCTCGTTCGTGCTGGTCGTGCCACTGCTCGCTGGTTCGGAGGCGCGGCGGGCCGGTGAGCGTTCGCCATCACCCTGGTGATCGAGTGTGCTGAGGAAGTGGTGGAACGCCCGATCGGTGCGGGTGGTGTCCGCGGTGGCGTCGAGGTCCATGAGCAGGCCGCGGATGACCGCGAGGACGAGGGTCGCGAGCTCGTGGCGGCCGATGCTGCCCAGGCCGTCGGCGAGCGGCCCGAGCCAGTCGGTCGTCGCGGTACGGCGGAAGTCGGGCCACAGCTGCTGTACCGAGCTCTCCCGCAGCTGAGCGAACATCCGCAGGAACGGCTGTCCGTCCGGGCCGGTCATCGAGGTCCAGGCGTTGTCCAGCGTGGTGGTGTAGGGCTCGTCGGGTCGGGCGCGCAGCAGGGCGCCGAAGGTGTCGAGCTGGCGTTGCCGCGCGTGTGCGAGGACGGCCCGTAGCAGGGGCGTCGCGGGTGCCGAAGTGGTAGATCAGCATGCGGGTTGAGGTGCCGGCGGCGCAGGCCAGCGGCTCGAGCCGGTCGGGGAGGCCATGCTCGAGCGCGTGGTCGGCGCACGCGTCGAGCAGCCGCTGCTTGATCTCTGGCTGTCGCCGCCGTGCGCCACGTGCTCCACGACGGCGACGAACCCACCATTGTGGTCGCCCACAGCTACGGCGGCATCGTGACCGCGGAGGCCGCCGCGGGGGTCGCCTCGGTGCGCCCTCTGGTGCTGGTCTCCAGCTATCTGCCCGAGGTCGGGCAGAGCCTGTCGGAGTTCGGCGGCGGCACCCCCGCCCCGTTCCTGGACGTCGACGTCGACGCCGGGACGTTCGGGGTCCGCCCCGAGCTGCTCGTGGACACGTTCCTGGCGGACTGCGACGCAGGCGTCCAGACGCAGGCGCCGGCTCACCTCACTCGCCAGAGCGTCCAGGCGACCGGGCAGCCGGTCGGGGCGGCTGCCTGGCACCATCTGCCCTGCACCTACCTCGTGTGCGCCCAGGACAGGGGCACCCCTGCCCGGCTGCAGCACGAGTTCGCCCGCAGGGCCGGCCGGGTCGTCGAGCTCGACGCCGGCCACCACCCCTTCCTGTCCCAGCCCGCCGCCATGGGCGACCTGCTGCTGAGCCTGGAGGACACCCGCTGATGAGCGTGCCCTCGCGACGAGGACCAGTGCAGCGTTCCTCACATAGCTTGGTCGGCGGTTCGGCGCCGGTAGGCCCCGTTATGGTCGCGACGACAGGGGCGGGGGCCTGGAGGCGAGTTGCTTCTAGTCCCGGCGGGCCTGGATGAGCCAGGCGGCCGAGTCGTACAGGACTCCTCGTGGGGTGTGGTGGGCGGCGAGGTCGGCTCGCAGGTCGTCGAGCGCGCGGCTTTTGGTGCCGGGGTCGAGGTCGCGTACCAGTCCGGCGTGCTGGGCGGAGACGAACCGGAAGGCGTCGTCGGGATCGGGACCGAAGTACATGGGCTCGGCGAGGCCCTCCAGCTGGACGTCGGAGAACCCGGCAGCACGCAGCAGCGACTGGATCCGGTCGGGGTCGCTGAGGGCGAACGGGCTCGGCGCGTCCGACGGTGGGACGGGTATCTCCCGGCCGCCGGCCAGGCAGGTGAAGAAGGCCTGGAGCCAGTCGTTGCGTTCGAACGGCTGCCAGGTCAGCAGGATGATGCGCCCGGCGGGGCGCAGGGCGCGCGCGAGGTTGGTGAAGGCGGCGACGGGATCACCGAAGAACATCGCCCCGTGCCGGCTGACGGCGACGTCGAAGGCTGCGGTGGGAAAGGGGTGGACCTGCGCGTCGGCCTGCTCGAAGGTCGCGTTCGTGACGTACTCGCGTGCGGCGCGCCGGCGGGCCAGCCCGAGCATCTCCGAGGACAGGTCCACACCCAGGACCGAGCCGGCGGCCGCGCAGCGGGCGGCGTCCAGGGCCGTCCGTCCGCTGCCGCACCCGACGTCGAGGACGGTTGCCGTCTCGTCGATCGCGGCCGCGGCCAGAAACCGGTCACGGTATGCGGCGACCCCCTCATCGATGCGGTCGGCGTGGGCGACCCAGAAGGCGCCTCCCTCGCCGTCCCAGCTGGCGAGCTGGGTGGCGTTCGACGCGTCGACGGCGAGCTCGGTGACCATGACGCCCACTCTGGCAGAGCGCACGGTGGTACCACGACAACCGGCAGGATGTACGGGTGAACCAGGATGCGCGGGTGAGCAAGGTGACCATCGGCGAAGAGGACCGTCGACGTCTCGGCGTCTGGGCTGCCGACTGCGCCGAGCGGGCGCTGCCGCTGTTCGAACAGAAGGCTCCCTGCGACACCCGCCCCCGCGAGGCCATCGAGGGCATCCGCTCCTACGCGCGCGGCCAGCTGCGGAGGGGGCCGCTGCGCGCCCTTGCCTTCGCGGCCCTCGCCGCCGCCCGGGACGTCGGCGATCCGGCTGCCACCGCCGCCGCCCGCGCCGCGGGCTACGCGGCAGCAACCCCGTACATCCACCCACTGGCCACCCCGCACCAGGCGAAACACGCCCTCGGGCCGGCGATGCAGGCGGCGCGCGCGGCTGAACTCGCGGCGGGCGACGACACCGGCATCGGTGACACCGAGATCCGCTGGGCGATCGAGCACGCCCCGCCGGCGGTGCGCACGATCGTGCGGCAGATGCCGGCTTACAGCCCTGGTCACAGTCGACTGGACATGCTCCGCCACCACCTCGACGCAGCCCTTCGCCGCTGATCAGCGAGGCGCGCCGCTGCGGAGGTGGGAAGAGCCAGACATGCGGGCAGTTCTCCGCACCGTCGACTGCTGAGAGATACATGGCGGCTGGTGGCACGGACCCGAGTCCCGAGCTGTCAACGCCGCCCTCACCTGGTGCCACCTCGTCCTGGACACCCTCGCCGACCCCGACGCCCCTGGCACAAGAACTCCTGATCATCGCTAGCGCCAGCGGCTGTACGGATCCTCCTCGTCCCCCGACGTGACGCAGATGCAGTGAGACCCGAGACCAGATCTGCGCAGCTTCGCTGAGACGAGTGCAGATCCAGTGAGACGGCACAGCTGGTCGCAGAGAGCAGATCCGGCCAGGCAGGCCCGCGGATCGGCTGACGCCCGATAACCCTCCCTTATCGGGCGTCAGGATCGGGACGCGGGGGACGTCCCGTATCGTCGTTCCGTTCCGTGATATAACGATGCGAGTTAACGTTTCATTGCGCGTGATGATACGGAAATGACGATACGAGACGGAATGAGGAACGTGATGAGCCGGGTGCCCCGTCCCCCTCGGCAACGCGAGGAGCCGTCCGAGCCGGACGAGCCGTTCCGCCCCCCGACACCCCGCCCCCCCGTCGAACCCCCCGACCCGACCACCACCGCAGACCCGACCACCACCGCAGACGGCGCCGCCGACACGCCGGGGGACGGGCCGGCACAGGCGTCCGACACCGCCGCCGATGCGGACGCCGCGCCGACGTCGGCGTCGGCGCCGGCGCCGGCGCCGGCTGGCGCTGCGGGGGCGCGCTGTGCCTACCCGGGCTGCACCCGCCCGCCCGCTCCCGCCGACGGTCCCGGCCGCCCCCCGGCCTACTGCGACGACCCCGCCCACAACCGTCTGTCCGCCTACCGCCGCCGCCGCGAACTCGCCCACCGCCCCGCCGGGCAGAGCACCCCGGCACCCGGCGCCACCCGACCCGCCCCGATCCCCCGCCCGCTGGCCGCCGGCCGCGCCCGCGCCGAGGAACTCGCCGGCCAGGTCCAGTCCCTCGCCGGCGAACTGACCGCCACCCTCGACGCCTTCGCCCGCCAGATGGCGCTGCTCGGCGACGTCACCGCCGCCGAAGCCCAGGTCGAGGCCGCCGAGGCAGACGCCGCCGAACGCGTCGCCGAAGCCGTCGCCCGCGCCGTACGCGCCGAGCAGGCCGCCCGCGCCGCCGGGATCGCCCGCGCCGAATCCGACGCGATCGCCGCCGAAGCCGTCACCGCGCTCGAGGACGCCGAGCGCCGCCTGGCCGCGGCCGAGACCGCCGTCGCCGACGCCGTCGAGGAGTCCGCCGCCGCCGTCCGCGCCGCGACCGCCGCGGCCGAGGCCGTCCGCGCCGACGCCGACACCGCCGTCGCCGTCGCCGACGCCCACGCCCAGGCCGCCATCGACGCCGCCGAGCGCGACGCCACCGCCCGCATCACCGAGGCCCACCACGACGCCGAGACGCGCATCGCCGAGGCCACCGCCGCCCGCGACCAGGCCCTCACCGAGCTGGCCACCGCGCGCCGCGACGCCGAGCGCGACGCCCGACAGCGCACCGAGCTGCGCGCCGAACGCGACGCGCTGCGCGAGGACATCCGCGCCGAACGCGCCGACGCGCTGCGCCTACGCCAGGCCGCCGCCGCCGACCTCGACCGGCTACGCGCCGAGACGACCGCCGAGATCACCCGCATCCGCGCGGAGGCAACCGCCGACGTCGACCGCGCCCGCACCGCGGCAGCCGCCGAGACCGAGCGGATCCGCGTCGAGGCCGAGGCCCGCCTCGACGCCGAACGCCGCGCCGCCGCCGAACGCCTCGCCGTGATCGGCGAGGCCCGGGCCGAGGCCCGCACCCGCGCTGAACGCGCCGAACGCCAGGCCGACGACCTCGCCGCCGAACTACGCGCCCTGCGCACCCCCGGCCCCAGCGGGACCTGAGCTCAGCTCCTCGGGCCCCGTCCCAGGCTCCGCAGGGGTCCGCCCGACCGAGGGCGCTGGCAGGACGGGAGTACAACAGTTGCCGGGTTCCCCAGCCCGCCGGTAAGCCAGCTACTGTATACGGCCACGCTCGACCCCATCGCCCCACTGTGAGGCTTCTTCAGCGTCGACGAGCTGCTGCTTCCCGAGCCGGAGAAGGTGCTCGAGGGACCGGCGTCCCGCCACCCGATCGTCTCGCGGTGGGCTAGCCACTCCGGGTCCGGTCCGCGCCGTCCGGCCGCGAAGGCTGCGGTCAACGGACCGTGATGGTCGCTAGCGATACTGGGGCGTGGGCGGGGCGGACTCGCACTGGGAACGTGGAGGCGGCATTGACTGAGCAGGCAGTGGCCCGGAACGAGATCGGCAGGGCGAGCCGAGGAACCTCGACGAACGGCTTCGAGCTGATCTGCGAGATCGAACCGCCGACTCGGCCCGATCTCACCCACGCCCGCCACCAGATCGGCGTTCTTGCCCCGGTCGCCGACGCCTTCCTGATTCCCGACAATCACCTGGGGCGTGCGACGGTTTCCAGCATTGCCGTCGCCCACGAGGTTCAAGCGATGGGTGGGCGCAGCATCGCCTGCGTGAACTCCCGTGACCGCAACCTGCTTGGATTCCGCCGCGACCTACTCACTGCCGCTGCCTACGGCGTCGAGGAGTTCCTCTTCGTCCAGGGCGACAAGCCCACCGCTGGGAACCGGACTGGCGACCTCACCGTACGCGCCATGATTGATGAGGTTCGCGCGGTCGCCGACGACCCGGTCTACGCTGGCCGGCCCGCCTTCCGCGTCGGCACGGCGGCGGGCCTGCGACCGCTGCCCGCTTGGAAGCACGCGGCCGACTTCGTCTTCGTCCAGGTCAGCTACTCAGTGGACGCCCTTTTGCGCTGGCGCGATACCCACCCGATCGATCGGCCTGTCTACGCGGGCGTGATGGTCCTCGCCAGCGCCGGGATGGCCCGGCGCCTCGCCGCGACGATCCCCGACATCGACATCCCCGCTGACCTCGTCGAACGCGTCGAACGCGACCAGGCCGCTGGAGTCGACGCCGCCTGCGAACAGATCCTCCGCCTACGCGATAGCGCCGCGTTCACTGGCGTCCACCTCGTCCCCGTCAGCCGCTACCGCCAAGTCGCCGCCCAACTCGAAGGACTCCTCTGACCTGATCCGACAGTCGTTCCGTCGGCCGGCGCGCTGGTCGTAGCCGCTGATCGCCTGGAGGCTGAACCTGCGGACTTCGTGCCGGTAAGAAGCCTCCACCGGACTACGCCTGCACCGGCATCGAAGGGAAGGAGTGCGGTGGACTGGGGGACACTGGTTGCCACCGCCAGCGGCGCGGTCATCGCGATCGCCGGCACCGTCCTGGCCGATCATCTGCGTGGCCGGCGCGATGACGACCGAGGCCACTTGCAACGGCGGCGGGATACCTACATCGCGTTCATCGTGGCCGCGGGTGTCTGCCACACCCGGCTGCGCCAGATCGCCCTGAACAGCTCCGGCAATGGTGACCTCGACGCGGCGTCGCGGGCGGTGCTGGCCGACGCGGGCATCTACGACGTGCGCGAGCGGCTGTTCATCGACGCCACCGCGACGGTCGCCGGCGCTGGCCAGGCGATGTTCGAGCGGCTGCGCGTGTTGCGGCACGTGGTCGCCACTAGAGCTGGCCTATCGTCGGCGGCATTCCACGACGCCTACCACCCCTATCTCGACGCTGTTTGGCGCTACCGGGAGGCAGTTCGCGCCGAGTTGGAGGCCACCGCGCTATCGCCTATGGACTTCGGCTGGGACAGCTGGGACGGCAACGACCGCTGCCCGCTCTGCCGATCGGCCTCTGGCGACGCCTGACCGGAGGCGGTTCTCCCCCGGCCGCGAACGCGCCAGGTTGCCCACCGGCCTGACCGAATCGCGACATAGCGCCGCTCTCGATGCGAGCTTGATCCTACGGATTTGGCTGGCCAGTCCGAGAAAGGCGCTCATCCACGCCTGGGACCTGGCCACCACCGCCGACCAGACCGTCCAGCTCGACCCCGAGACCGTGACCGCCACCCTCACCGCCGTCGACGCACTCGGCGGCCAGCTCGCCGCGACCGGCATGTACGCCACCGCCCTGCCCGTACCCCCCGACAGCTCACCCCAGGACAGGCTCCTGGCTGCACTTGGACGTCACCCCACCCGCAGCCACTGACCCCACCCGGCGGCCAGCAGGCCCGGGCTCGAGTCCGTGCCACCGTGTGGTGCACTCCGGGTATCCGTCAGGAAAGGGCGGCTCGCGTCAACCGTCCCAGCACCACGTCGAGCACCTGTACGCGGCCGGCAGCCGGTTGCGCCTCGTCCCACCAGCAGATCACTCTGATCTCGTCGTTCGGGATGAAGATGTCGTTCGGCGTGGCCCGTATCGTCCACAGTCAGCACGTCGCCCATCCTCGCGGTCCGGCGATCCGCGGATGGGCGGGTGGGCGGGTGGATCGCAGCGTGACGTACTCGCGGATCTTGCCGCTGCTCGGCGGTGATCCCAAGCATTTCCCCGCGATCTCGGCATAGCCTGAACAGGCCCGTCAGCCGGAGCTGATCCCAGGGAGCCGCCGTGGCCGCCGGAGTACTGATCGCCGAGAGCCTGCGGGTGGGAGCGGTCGTCGACGACCTGGCGCTTACCGTTCGGAAGATCCAACGATCGGCATCAGGCAATGCCACCGCCGACCAGCCACCCGTCTGGACGCTGGTCTACTTCGACGTCGCTGACGCCGAAGCCGAGGTTCTGGCCGCTCACCTCGGCGAGGCTCTGGAAGCGCCGGGGTGGTATGTGGACCTGCACACCGCCGAGGAAAGCTTCATCGTGTTCTCCGGTCGAGTCTTTCGCTACCGGCGTGGGGATCCGCAGGGGCGTGCCGAGGCCGAGGAATACGGCCGTGCCCAGGGCGTCCCCGACTCCCAGCTCGACTGGCCAACCTGACCCGAACACCGGCTCCAGGGTGACGTCCGCTCCGGCGACGAAGCCGTGCCGCGTGCCTGCGACCATGAACCTGTGACGCCCCCGGACATGTTCCTCCTCGGCGGCGGTGTGGTCGGGCAGGAGATCGGCGACGGCCGTGCGGATCGCGCCGCGGCTGACCCGGTGGTCGCGCGCAAGGGCGGCGATGGAGCGGCCCTCCAGATACGCGGTGCGGACGTCGCCGGTCTTGTCGGCCGGGACAGCGGGGCGGCGTCCGCCCTTGCTGCCCTTGGCCTCGGCGGCGCGCAGTCCGTCGTAGGTCAGTTCCCGCTGGAGGTCGCGCTGGAGCTCGCCGACGGCGGCGAGGGTCTGCACCATGAACTTCACCTGGCCGCGGTGGAGGACGTCGAGCACGTCGAGCACGTCGAGGATGTGCCCGGTGCCGCGTACGAGGCGGAACATCTCGGAGATGTGCACGGTGTCCCCGGGCCGGGCGTAGTCGAGGAGCGCGCGGAATTTCGGACGCTGGAGCGGGTGGAGGCGGCTGGAGGTGCCGCCGTCCTCCTCGAAGACGACCGGGTCCTCGATGCCGGCCTCGTCCGGGACGAGGTACAACGACGTCGTCGAGCTGGACGTCGTGCGCGTCGAGCCCACCGGCTATCCCCGAGCGACCTCAGCGGTGTGCGCGGGGGTGTAGCGCTCGCCCATCACCCGGTCGCTCAGCGGGTCCAGCGCGGCCAGCGCCTCGGCGTCCAGGGTGAGCTCCAGCGCGGCCGCGTTCTGCTCCAGCCGGGCCGGGCTGCGGGTGCCCGGAATGGTCGCCACCGCCACCCCGAGCCGCTCGGCCTGGGCGTACACCCAGGCCAGCGCCACCTGGGCCGGGGTGGCACCCAGCCGGTCGGCCACCTCACGCACGGTCTGCGCGATCTTCTCGTTGGCCTCGCCCGCCTCGCCGGCGAAGCGGGGGTTGGTGCGCCGGAAGTCCTTCTCGCCCAGTGCGGAGCGGTCCAGGGTGCCGGTCAGGAACCCCCGCCCCAGCGGCGAGTACGGCACCAGCCCGACCCCCAGCTCGGCCATCACCGGGGTGACCGCCTCGACGTCGCGGGTCCACAGCGAGTACTCGCTCTGCACCGCGGTGATCGGGTGCACCGCGTGCGCCCGGCGCAGCAGCTCGCCGTCGACCTCGGACAGGCCCAGATGGCGGACCTTGCCCGCCTCGACCAGCTCGGCCATCGCCCCGACGGTCTCCTCGATCTCCACGTCCTGGGGCGGGCGGTGGGCGTAGTACAGGTCGATCACCTCGACGCCCAGCCGCAGCAGCGAGGCGTCGCAGGAGCGCAGCACGTAGTCCCGGGCACCGCGGATGTGGCGTGCCCGGTCGCCGGCACTGCGGTCGATGCCGAACTTGGTGGCCAGCTGCACCTGGTCCCGGCGGCCGTGGATGGCCCGGCCCACCAGCACCTCGTTGTGCCCGGTGCCGTAGGCGTCGGCGGTGTCCAGGAACGTGATGCCCAGCTCCAGGGCCCGGTCGATGGTGGCCAGGCCGCCGTCCCAGTCGGCGGCGCCATAGCTCTCGCTCATCCCCATGCACCCCAGGCCCATCGCGCTGACGGTGAGACCGGGCGAGCCGAGCGTGGTTCGGGTGATCATGCGCGGATACTCCTCCTGCCCGGCGGACCGGGCGGTACCTCGAGGGCTGACGAACGCCTCCGAAACTAGGACTTGGAGAGCGCTCGAAGTCAAGCCGGAGGACCGGCCCCCGCCGGCGGGTCAGGCGCGGCGGGGGCGGGAGCGGGTGAGGGTGAAGCGGTGCACCGGCAGCAGGTTGCCACAGGGCCCGGACACCGCGTATTTCCCGGCGGTCTTCACCAGCGGGTGCAGCGGCCCAGCGGCCGGACCTTCGTGCGGGCCATGGTGTCCTCTTCTCTTACCGGTCCCGGGTATCTGCGCGGGACCTCCGCTTCGACAACGAACGGCCCGACAGGTCGGGTGCGTCGCCCATCACTCCTCGTCTTCGGCGTCCTCGACGGCGTCCGGGTCCCGCAGCGGGCGCAGGCCCTTGCCGGGGCCGCTGGCCTTGATGTTGAACAGGTAGCGGCCCAGGAAGTTGATGTGCCGGTCCTTGAGCGGAGAGAGGCGGGCGACGTCCTCGTCCTTGACGTCGTGGCCCTCGGCGCGGAGTTGGGCGACGGCAGCGTCCAGGTAGCGGGTGTTCCACAGGACGACGGCGTTGAGGACGAGGCCGAGGGCGGCGAGCTGGTCCTCCTGGCCCTCGCGGTACGCTTGGCGGATCTGGCCGCGGCCGCCGTGGCAGATCGCGCGGGCGAGGCGGTGGCGGGACTCCTGCACGGTGAGCTGCCGGTTCATCAGCCGGCGGTAGGTGTCGTCGACCGGGTCGACCAGCGCGAGCAGGTGCATGGTCTTGTCGATCCGCCCGTACTCGGCGAACGCGGCGCCGAGCGGGGTCGGGTGGCCTTCGCGGCCGAACATCCGCAGCAGGTCGTGGGCCCGGACCTGGTTGGTGATGAGCGATCCGGCGACGCGGAGCATGTCCGGCCATTGCGTGGCGATCCGCTTGAGGTTCACCTTGTCGCAGGCGACGGCCTCCAGCGGCCCGTACCCGGCGGTCGGCGCCTCACCGTCGGGCAGGTCGGCCCGCCAGAACCTCTGGTCGGCGAGATCGCGGAAGCGCGGGGCGAAGCGGAAGCCGAGAATCTTGTACAGGCCGAAGGCCATGTCGGAGTACGAGGCGTTGTCGGTCGCGACCATCTCCGGCTTCACCCCGCCGTCAAGGTTCAGCAGCGTGTCCAGCGTGTAGAGGCTGTTGATGCTCTTGACGGGGACGACGAACCGCAGGCCGTCGACGGAGGCGAGCAGCCCGCCGCCCCGCATCTGGGCCAGCTCGATGCGGGACTGGGCGGTGATGAGCGCGGCGTTCGCCGCGGCGATGGTGTCGGCGCGCAGGTAGTTCTGGTCGACGTGGGACAGCCGCGAGCGGGTCAGCGCCTTGTTCTCCGGGTCGATGACCGGGGTCAGGCCGATGTTGCAGCTCTCCGCCACCAGCAGCGCGACCAGGGAGACGAGCAAGCCCTCCATGCGGGTGCGCCGCTCGGAGACGTGGCCGAAGGCGTCGAGGAACCCGGTCCAGGAGTGGACCTCGAACAGCAGGTCCGGCAGGTCGATCCTCGGGAGCATCGCCTCCGTGGTGGCCTTCAGCCAGGTCAGCGACTCCGGCTCGCCCACCGCGCCGAGCTTGTCCACCGACAGGCGGGCGCGTCCGCCGCCCTCGGGGACGACGATCTCCACCTTCGCGTCGGCGCCGGCCTCCTCCAGTCGGTCGGCCATCTGCCGCCACGCCGCGTCCAGCCCCCGGGTGAGCTGGGCCAGGTGCTCCTCGGCGTCCTCGGTCAGGGACAGGCCCGCGAGCGCGTCCGCGCGCATCGCCTCCCACCGCGGCCCGTCCAGCAGCCGGGCGCGCGGGTCCGCCCACCGGTTCGACGGGGAGGCGAACACATCGCGCCGGTTCAGGGCGCGGTGCAGCTGCTCCAGGACGCACACCACGTACGCGTCGCGGTCGACCGCGCCCTGCGGCAGCTTGGCGTTGGAGAACACCGCGCGCTTCCACATCGCTGGCACCAGCTCGGCGTCGACTTCGCGGGGCAGCAGCGGCGGTCCTTGACCCGGCGCCGGGACAGCGCGGGCAGGCGGCGCACCGCCTTGAGGATGCGCCGCCCGGCCGGGGCGGCGCCACCGCCGGCGGCGTTCTGCTGACCGATCCGATCCTGGCGGTCGGTGGCATCGTCGTCCTCGCCAGCGGTTCCCTCGGATGGGTCGCGCACAGGGCCGCCTCGCGCATCCTCGCCGTCTCGTCAGATGCCGCCGAGTAGGGCGGTGTCAGGGGGCCGGTGGTAGGCGCAGGGCGGGCCGTCGCGCCCGCCCGCGGGACCGGTGCGGGCGGGCGAGACGGCCGTGGTGGGTCTGTGCTCTGCGGGGCGCCGCGGGGGTCAGGCGGTCGGGATCGCGTCGAGGAAACCGTCGGCGACGGTGGGGCAGTCGACCTCCCCCAACGCCGCGGCCTCGTCGGCGGTCAGCGCCCGACGGGTGCCGTCACGGACCTCGAAGATCTCCCCGTCGCCGTTGCGGGTCAGGTAGGTGTGCTCGCGGGGCACCGGGCCGAGGGTCATGACGAAACCGAGCGGGGCGTCGATGACGTCCGGCTGACCGAGCGCGGCGTACTCGGCGGCGCTGAGCGGGTGCTCGGCGCCGGCGACGACCTGGTAGACGATCGCACTGAGAGGATCACGCAGGAAGTAGCTGCCGACAGGCGTCCGGTTCGCGACGGCGTCGAGGAAACCCGTCGGCACGTCGACGTGGGCGGGGCTGCCCAGACTGGTGTACTCGGCCGGGGTCAGGGGGTACTTCGCCGCCCCGAGGATCTGCCAGACGGTGTGCGTCGCCGCATCCCGCAGGAAGGTGTCGTCGATCGGCACCACGTCGAGAACGTCGACGAGCCGCGCGGGCACGGTGACCGACGACGGCTTTCCCAGGGCGTCCCAGTCCGCGGGGGTGAGCCGGTACTTCGCGTTCCCGGCGATGAGGAAACGGGTGCCGTCACCGGTGGCCACGATCGTGCCGTCCCGCATCAGATCCGGCATGTCCTCGAGGGTGTCGGCGGGAACGTCGCGCACCTGCGGGGAACCGAGGGCCGCATATTCCGCCGGCTCCAGCTCGAAGGGCACGCCACCCACGATCAGGTTGATACCGCCGTCGGGCTCACGCACCAGAGAACCGTCCGAGTTCGGCGGCGGGGAACCGGCCGACTGGACGCTCCTCGCCGCCAGCAGCGCGGGCCGCGGGGCATTGACCGCCTTACGGTAACGAATCGGCGTGTAGGTGCTCAGTTCGCTCCAGGTGTCGAAACCGATCCTTCCCTGGTTGGTGGGTGCCGTCGGGTTCTCGACGGTCTCCCCGGTGTGGTTGAAGGAGTACACGTACGCGCCCGCGGCGTGGTTCGCCTTGTTCTTCCACTTCACGAACAGCTCGATGTGCTCGCTCCTGAGCAGGGCGTCGCCGGGCCTGAGGTCGTGCAGGCTCGACAGGCGGATCTTCCCCGACCAGGAGGCGAAGGTGTACGTCGTGCGGCTGGACGACAGGTGCCAGGCCATCGACACCAGGCCCGAGCAGTCCCGCCGGTACCGGCGCCCCCGCGGATCGGGTGCCGAGGCCGACTGGGTGTAGGTCACCTTGTGGTTGACCCAGAACTGAGCCCGGCTGAGAATCTCCGACCGGAAGATATTCCCGTCGACGGCCGATCCGGCCGTGGCCGGGTCCCGCGCAAGAATCCCGGCCTGAGTAGCCAGGAATTCTGTGTCCGTCATCTCCGTGTTCCTTTCCGAGAGGTAAACGTGCGGGTGGGCTACGTGTTCTGTCGGGTGCCGGCCGACCGGAGACCGGAAGCCTCCGTGGCATCAACCCGGAAACCGGCCAACGCCGTGAGGTCACCGGTGTTTCGGCTTCTACCGCCGGTGGCGACCTTGCCTGCGCTCGACACCCAGTTAGGCGCTTAGCGGCGGCGGAAGGTTGTTGTAAGGCAGCCGACAGGAAGTGCCGACACCTCTCTCGGAGAGAGGGATTTGCGCAATTTTTGTCGAGGGAAAACTCGAAACCATGGCGCTGGCCAGCGCAGAAGCGTCAGGACGGCTATCCGGAGGATTCCCGCAACGACTCGTCGATCGCTGCTGCCACCTCCCCGGCGACGCCCCGGCCGTCGGCTCCTGGAGCGGATGCCCGTCCTCCGCGGGTGGGCGTCAGCAGCCGCGCGCGGCGAGCCAGGCCCGACGCGCCGTGCGGGCGCCGCCCGGGTCGGGAGAGGCGACGTCGACGACCGGCCGGGCGCCCAGGGGCTCGGCGAGCCGGACGACGGTGCTCCACCGGCGCCCGGCGCCCTGGCGTGCCACGGGACGGACCCTGCGCCCGTCGGGCAGCCCGGTGAGGCCGCCTTCGCCGAAGGTCGTCGGGCCGTGCGGGCCGAAGGTGAGCCAGGCCCGCACGGCGACCCGCTCGGGGTTCTGTTCGACGTCGACGCCGGCCAGCACCTCGTCCGCATGACTGTGCACCGTGCACCGCAGCTCGCGGCCGTCGGGCGTCACCGACCAGTCGGCGATCGCGGTCTGCCACCGGGGAGCGCCGTCTGTGGGCCAGGCCCGCCCCGCCCCCACCGGGTGGCCGTCGCTCCCGCCGTCGTCGTCCATGCCCCCGCCCTCCATTCCCCGCCCTCCGGGATGCCGCCGCTTCACCCCCGGAACCTTCCCGGCCCGACAGGCCGGGACGTGACGAGGAAGAGCAGGAACCGATCCGGTGGACGCAGGGAGGCGAAGCCGACCACGTCACCGGCGTCATCCGCGGCCAGGGTGCCCTGGGCTGGCCACGCCGCCTGCCGCACGGCCGCCGTCCACCGTGGCACCCGCTGCGCCGGACGCAGCCCGTCGAGCAGCGACTGCGCCAACAGCCCGCGGTAGCCGACCTGCCAGGACAACACATGCACCTCGGCGACCCGTTCGACATCGTCGATAACGGCCGGGCGAACAAGCACAGCACGATCGTCCCACCGTGGTGTCCGGTGGTCCGCCGATCACCAGCGGATCGATCGCCGAAGACCTGGATCACCGCTAACGCCAACCGCTGCCCGGATCCTCCTCGACCCCCAGATGGACGGGCTGGGGCAGCTGGCCAGTCGCGGATCACGAGCGGCGCCAGAGTCGGCGCCTGCCTCAGTACTGTGGCTTCGTATGACCGATTCCGAGATCGAGATCACCGCGGACCTGGTCCACGACCTGCTGCAGGAACAGCATCCCGACCTTGCCGGGCTGGCCATCCGCGAGGTAGCGGGCGGGTGGGACAACCAGCAGTGGCGCCTTGGGGACGAGTTGGCCGTGCGCATGCCGCGTACGCAGCGTGCCCCGGATCTCCAGCGCAAGGAGTGCCGGTGGCTGCCCGTCCTGGCCCCGCGCCTGCCGCTCCCGGTCCCGAACCCTGTACGGATCGGTGAACCGTCCGCGCGCTTCCCGAAGCCCTGGACCGTCATGACGTGGGTTCCCGGCGAGCCACTGGACTACACCTCGATCAGCCGCGGCGACCACGCGGCCGACACTCTGGCGGGTTTCCTCGGAGCGCTGCACGTGGCGGCGCCCGCCGAGGCGCCGATCAGCTCGGACCGCGGCGCTCACCCCAAGAAGTGCACGGCCGGCTTCGAGCGCTTCTTGCGAGCCGTTGTCCCCGGCGGCATTGCCGACGATGTCCGGGCCATCTGGGATGATGCCGTTGCGGCGCCCGAGTGGGAGGGTCCGCCGGTGTGGGTGCACGGTGACCTTCATCCTGCGAATGTCGTCGTCTCGGACGGAACGCTCTCAGGCGTGATCGACTTCGGTGACATGTTCGCCGGCGATCCGGCGTGGGACCTCGCGGCCGCATGGGTGGTCCTTCCTGCGGGCGCCGCCGCACGCTTCTTCGACGTGTACGCGCATGCGGACGCCGCGGCGATCCGGCGCGCCCGCGGGTTGGCTGTTCTGAAAAGCCTGGTCCTCATGCTGGTGGGCCAGAACGGAGACCGGGGCCTTCCTGGCGGCAAGCCGACGTGGGGACCCGCAGGCCGGGCAGCGCTCGATCGTGTTCTGAGCGGCGGTTTGATGTAGGCGCGGAGCGACGGTGCTGGATCTCGCCGTCTGAGACGCCGGCGACGCCCCCCGTCGGGCTCAGCGTGCTTCCGCGGCGACCGTCGCATACCGCAGGATCAAGGACAGCGCCCCGAATACCGCAGACCAGACGTAGGTCCAGGACACCTCTCCGGCTCTGCCGCCCGCCACCGCGGCGGCTGTCCCTTCGATGCTGAACACGACCATCACGGCAAGGCTGAGGTAGAAGGCCACCCGGATCACCTTGGCCAAACGGTCGTGCAGGCGTGGCGCGAGGAGCAGGAGCCGGCGAACCGATACTCCGGGAGTCGTGGCCGTCTGGGTGACCAGCGCCGACGCCTCGTCCAACCAGGCCAGCGCGCGGGACCGCGCCTCGGTCAGGTCCTCGGCCGAGGCGGAGATCGTCTGCCTGGCCTGCCACCACTCGACCGCGAAGCCGACCTGCCGAGCCGCGTCCTCGAAGGGCGGCCGGCGCCTGCCTGCATAGGCCCGGCCGTCCCGCCAGTCCTTCACCACCAGTCCGAGCGCACCCACCGCAGCCGTGGCCACCGGTACCAGCACTGCGGCGACGATGGCCACACCGTCCTGCGACATCCTCAGTCCCCCGTCTGCCGGACCGGGCTGGAAATCGGCGACACTCGACTCACCGAGCTCTCCACCGGCATGGCCCTGTCAGGTCACCTCGAGGCGACCGCCGAGGGCGCTTTGCGTCTGCACGGATCATGTCACCCACGCGGCGGTGGCTGATGGGACTTCGACGCGCTGGGATGGCTGGCGCTGTCGCTGGGCGCCTCGGGCGGGCGGCTACTAGACAATGCAAGGTACCTGGCTTAGCCTGTTCTCATGGCGCCGACGCATGATCCCCAGTTGCTCAAGGGTGTCCTGTCGCTGCTGCTGCTGCGGCTGCTCGCCGAACGGGAGTCCTACGGCTACGAGGTCGTCCAGCGGCTGCGCGAGCTCGGGCTGACCGACATCAGCGAGGGCAGCGTCTATCCGGCGCTGGCCCGGCTGGAACGCGAGGGGCGGCTCCACGGGCGGCTGGTCGCCTCCCGCTCCGGCCCGGCCCGCAAGTACTACCGGCCGACCCCGGCCGGGGACCAGGCGTTGGCGCAGGGCACCGCAAGCTGGCTGTCGCTGGCCGCGGTGGTCCACCCCGTCCTGGTCCGGCGCCTTCCCGATCCGCCCACCGACACCCCGCCCAAGGCCGCCTCACCCAAGGCCACCCCGCCCACCGCCTCGGAGGACACCTGACGATGGCCACCTCGCTGAGCACCCTCGACCGGCTGCGGATCGCACGCGCCGTGTGGACGATGGACACCAGGCTGCAGGACCTGCCGCGCCGATCCCGGGCCGCGCGGCGTCGGGAACTGCGCGACAACCTCCACGCCGCGGCCGCGGACGTCGGCGCCCGCCAGGCCGTGCGCCAGCTCGGGGACCTGCGCGTCCTCGCCGCCGGTTACCTCGCCGCCGAGTACGGCGAGCTGGCGCGGCGCCCGTCCTGGACGGCGGCCGCCTTCACGATCTTCGCCGTCGAGGCCGTCATGATGCTGGTCGACTATGTCGCCAGGAGCGCCTTCGACGCCGGGATCACCGCGACCCCCGACGCCACCGGCACCTTTCGCTGGGCCGGCGTCCCCTACCTGACCAGCGACGCCACCTTCACCTACCACCACGGAACACACACCTCGGTCGGTGGGGCGTGGACGCCGCTGGTCTACGTGCTCATGTTCGTCGGCGCCTTCGTCGCCGGGCGGATGTGGCGGCTGCTCTCCGCCTCGCGGCGCCAACGCCACCTCACCCCCCCGGAGATCGACACACCTCTGACCGTCGATGCCTCACGGGCCGTCGACGGGAAAGGAGACGGCGGCCGAATCTGACCTCGGGCCCGGATACACGCCTCGATATTTGTCCCCGCGCCGAGGGGGCTGGCAACACACCGCGCGACATGCGCAGAATCAACGCAGGCGCGAAAGCGAGCCCAGGACCAGGACGTCGAACTAGCGTTCGACACGACGGGGGTGCGTGTGCTGTGCTGGTGGCTGTGGAGCAGGACGTGCGGTGGCGGATCAACGTCGCCTGGGACGGCGAGCATCGCTACCTCGCCGACGTGCTCGACTGGCGCCTGACCGACGATCCGCGCGAGGCACAGACCTGGCCGACCCGGCTGCAGGCCGTCTACGAGGCGAACGCATTCGCGCGGGCCCGGGCCTGGCGCATCGAATATGGCGGCGCAGCCATCGCACCGGTGCCGGCGACCGGCGGGCCGGATCCGACGGTGCGGGAACTGTCGCCACGACCGTCCCCGTCGTAGGGGACGTCGAGCGCGTCCGTCCCGGCCTCCGCAGGGCGTCGCCGTCGGCATCGGATGGTGCACCTCCCGGAATTCCCTTTGTCGGAATTCCCTTCGGTCGAGGTTGTGGGGTTGTCAGTCCGAGCGGCGGAAGCCGCCCTCGGCGTTGATGGTCTGCCCGGTGATCCAGGCGGCGTCGTCGGTCGCGAGCCAGGTGATGAGGCGGGCGGGGTCGGCGAGATGGTCAGCGAGGGTGCGCGTGATGGAAGCGAGGGCCCCTTTGCTGGCTGCGTAGGCGACCTGGTCGCGCATCGGGCCGAGGTCCTGCCCGGAGGTCAGTGGTGCAGGTGCCGTCGTGGGTCCCGCGCCACGGATGTCACGCGGGTGGCGTGTGGCGCGGTGTCGTCGGCTGACGTCGGCGACACCGCGGGAACGTCAGCCTTCGAGGAAGACGATGTGCTCCGGGGGGACGGTGAGGGTGACCTTCTCCTGCCCGGTGGCGGGATCGGTCCGCACCCGGACCAGGGTGTCCAGGGCGGTGGCCTGGCCCGCGGGGACGGTGAACAGCTTGTCGTCGCCGGCGGCGAGGAAATCCGCGAAACCGGCCAGATCCACCCCGCCGGTCTCGTCGAGGGTCAGGTATTCCGCCAGCCGGCGGAACAGCTTCGGCAGGATGACCAGATCGTCGGTGAGCTGCTCGCGGGAGGTCACGGTGAATCCGGACGTGGTGGCGTCGAGCTTCCAGATGCCGCTCGCCGCACGGCGCACCGTCGCGGTGGTCGCGGCGAGATCGGCGCGCAGGTCGACGTAGAGCTTGGAGTAGAACGTCGGGTACACCCAGCCGGCGGCCAGCAGCCGGTGGTTGACCGACCGGTGCAGCCCGTCGACGTCGAGGAACACCGCCGCGCCGTCGGTTTGCCCCGCCGGCGGCGCGCCGGCGAAGGCCACCGCCACGGCGCGGCCGTACTTGTCGGCGAAACGGGTCAGGATGTACCCGCCGGCCTGGGCGGGGGTGGCGGCGGTGACGGTGCCGCGGGCGTCGCGGGTGACCTCGGTGAAACCCAGTTCGTGCAGCAGGGCGTCGGCGGCGCCCCGGCCGAACTCGGCACGCTGATGCCATTCCCGGCCGTGCGGCGGGGTGTAATGCGTCTCCAGCGCGTCGATGGCGTCCAGGCGAAGCTGCACCCCACCGGCCCGGTTGGCCTTCACCGTGATGCCCGCCCGGCGGAACGCCTGCGGATTGTGCGGGTAGAAGCGGACCGAGTCGCCGTCCGGGGAGGCGCCCACCACCCGGAAGGTTCCGGTGATCAAAGTCAAAGGCATGGATCACACGTTCCCCTGCGGCGCAGGCGGAATGCGGATCGTCACCGTGAATGTCCGATGAACCCTTGCCGCCGGAGCCGCACATCATGCCAGGCACCACCTCCCGACCGCGCAGCATTCTCGTCCTCGGTGGCACCCGCTTCGTGGGCCGAGCCCTCGTCGAGGCCGCGCTGGCCGACGGCCACCAGGTGACCCTGTTCCACCGTGGTCAGACCAATCCCGGGCTGTTCGCCGCGGCCGAGACCGTCCTCGGGGACCGCACCCGTACCCGTGACTTGTCCGCGTGGATCGCCGTCCCCGGGTGCGCCGCCATCAACCAGATCGACGTGTCGCGGGCGATCGCCGCCGGGCTGACGATCTGCCCGCTCGCGCAGACCCTGGCGGACACGCTCGCGTGGGACACCGCCCGCGGTGGCCCGGCGCCGGGCGACGAAGGGCTCAGCGAGCAGGAGGAACGCCGGCTCCTGGGCGAGCTGGTGGGCTGACCCGCCCGGCAAGGAGAGCCGGTCGCCCCCCGCCCGACGACCGCCCCCGCCCGACGACCGCCACCGGGCGGGGGCGTCGGCCGTCGGTGCTGCGTCAGGAACGGCGGCGGCGCCGCGGAGCCGTGCGCTCGCGGGCCCAGTCGTACCAGGACGCCGGCAGGTCGGGGGCGGCCAGCACCGCCGCGGCCAGCGCCGCGGCCAGCGCCGCGTCGTGCCCGTGGTAGGCACGGGCGAGCGCGCTGACCCCGACCGCCGTCGGCGCACCCGGCGTGACGTCGATGGCGTCGCCGGCGCCCAGCTCCCCCTCGGTGAGCACCCGCAGGTAGATCCCCGGTCGCCCGGCGGCGGCGAACCGCCGCGGCAGGCTGCGATCGGCGAAGCGGATCCCGAGCTTGAAGCACGGGATGCGCGGCTGGGCGACCTGCAGCCGCGCCGACCCGATCGACCACACCTCGCCGACGACGACCCCGGCCGCGTCCAGCCCGGCGATGGTGAGGTTCTCCCCGAACGCCCCCACCGGCACGTCTCGGCCCAACTCCTGCCTCCACCAGGCGAGATCCTCCAGGGTGTAGGCGTAGACGGCCTTGTCCGGACCACCGTGGTTGACCAGGTCGGCCTGCCGGTCGCCGTCGAGATTGTGCCGGCGCACCGCGACCCGCCCGGCCACCGGCTCCTTCCAGATCGCCGTCATCACCTCGCCGCCGTCACCGCCGGTGCCGCGAGGGACGGCGCGGGGTAGACCCACGTTGACCGACACCACCTGTGGGCCTCGCACACCACCGATCGGGCCGTGCACACCACTCATCCCAGCCTCCCGACCGCGCCCCCCACGGAACTTTCCACCAGGGCGTTTCTACGTCGCCGCAGGCACCGGTACATCCCGCCTGCCGTCGCCACCCGCACCCCGCACCCCGCGACCTGCAAGCGACACCGGTCACCCCGGGCAGAGCTATACGGTGGAAATCGTTACCACAAGGACGGACAGTGACGAGGCCGCACGGTCGGATCCGGGCCATCGCGACGAAGGGCGAACAAGCCGTGACCAGCTTCGAGGACGCCGCCGCCCTCAGCCGCGCCGAGAGCGGCCTCGCCGTCATCTCGACGCTGCGCGACGACGGCGGCATCCAGGCATCCGTCGTCAACATCGCCTTCATGCGCCATCCGCTCACCGACCTCGAGGTCGTCGCGTTCGTGACGTACGGCGCGGTCAAACTCGCCCACCTGCGGGCCCGCCCGCAGGCCAGCGCGACGGTGCGCTCGGGCTGGCGGTGGGCCACCGTCGAGGGCGTCGCCGAGATCATCGGCCCCGACGACCCGCGCCCGGGGGTCGACGCCGTGCGGCTGCGGTTGCTGCTGCGCGAGGTCTTCCTCGCCGCCGGCGGCACCCACGACGACTGGCACACCTACGACCGGGTGATGGCCGAACAGCGCCGCACCGCGGTGTTCCTCACCCCCACCCGCATCTACGGCCCCTGACCCGCCCGGTTGAGGTCGTAGGCGTCTCGCCGGTGTCGTTGATCGCGGTGGCGGAGCTCTGCGTGCCGCCGAGTGTCCCGACAACCATTCGGTGCGATGGTCACGGATGGTGGAGAAGCACAGCCCGGCGGCGGAGCAGGAAGACATTCTCCGGCGTGTTCTCCGGCCCGCATGACCAGCCATGACGGAGCCGGAGGACATGACGTGCAAATACCACTTCGGCCTTTCTCCGGCCCTTCCCCGAAGATGGGACGGACCGTCACGGTGGGGCTGGTGGCGTGCAGCGGGTGTACGTGCTGATCGTCGGCCCGGGGGGCATGGGTAGCCTTTTCGGTCATGGGGGATCGGGGGCACGGAAACGGATCGGATGCGCCTTTCACGGGCGCGCCCATCGCGGTTACCCAACGGCGTGCGGCCCGCGATGCCGCCGCCCGGCGTGAGCGCTATCTGCAGCTGACCATGCGCCTGGACGCATGGTCGGCGTTGTACGCGGCCGCCCGCGTCGACGACGAGACCCGCGACAGGCTGGCGACGCTGCTCGACGCCGGTTCCACGATGGTCGACCCCCTGATGTACGAGGCGCTCACGGAGTCGGGCCGGCGCTGGCCCGGCGCCCGATCCGATGCCTCATCCGATGCCGAGTCCGGCGCGGACGATCCCCTCGCCGACGAGCAGGCCACGGACACCTTCGATCTCGCGGCCGCCGCCGCGATCGTCGCCGTCATCCGGGCGCTGTGCGGCGCCGCCGCCCGCCAGCAGGTCCGGGTCGCCGCGCGACACTGGGCGCGCGCCGCGCTGCCCTGCGTCGACGAGACCGGCCACGGCGACGCGACCGGAGCGCGACATCGCGCGGAGCGCGGGCTGACCCACGAGGTCCTGCACGCCGTCGACACGACGCCACAGATCACCCACCGCGGCCTGCTGACGCTGCTGGCGTTGCACCTGACCGGCCACGAACCCCCGGTGACACGGCTGGTGCGGCTGCCGGTGCTGTTCGACCGGACGACCGGCGGCGGCCACGCCCGTCTGCGCCTGGCGGTCGTGGACGGCGGACCGCCCGGCCTGCACCCCGAGCCGGTCATGGCCTTCCTACTCGCTGACACCGCCTTCGCCGACTCGCTCATCCGCGCCTGGCACGGCTCGCCGCTGGCCCGGACCGGGACCTGCGTCACCTGGTCGGTCGTCGGCGACGACGGACGGCCCGTCAACGACCTCGCGGACGGCTCGCTGGGTGGCGCGGCCGCGGTCGGCCTCGTCGAACTGCACCGGCTACGCCGACTGACCAGCCGGATCAGCCCACGGCGGCTGGACCGGCGCTGCGCGGTCACCGCCGCCCTCGACGTGCACGGCACCGCCCTCGCGCCCGTCGAACCGGCCACGATCGCCAACAAGCTGCAGGCCGCCCGCGCCGCCGACCTGGGACGGATCGTCGTCCCGGCCGCCAACGCCGAGGACGCCCGGCAGAAGGCGAAGGAGGCCGGGATCACCACGGCCGGGGCGGCGACGGTCGCCGAGGCGGTGCGCCGCACGAGAACCACGCTCAACCCGGCGTTCGCCTGGCCCGTGGCCGTCACGCTCATCATCGCGCTGGCGGCGAGCACCCTGGGGATCGTGCTGTCCCGCAACGCCGCCGCCGAGCGGCGCCGGGCCGCCCAGGCCCGCCACGACACCGCCGTCAGCGCCCTGTCGGCCCAGGCCGTCACCCTCGCCGACCACGATCCGATGACCGCGCTGCGCCTGCAGATCGCCGCCGCGGCCCTCGACGGCAACACCCCACCACGCCTCGCGGCCCTGCGCGCGACCCTCGACGCCGTACCGATCCGCCAGGCCACGGTCGGCCACCGCACCGCGGTGCCCGCGGCGGTCGTCGACCCGGGCAGGCGGATCCTGGTGACCGCGACCGGTGCCGATCCGCGCGCCGATCCCCACGCCGGTTCCGCTGCGGGTATCCACGTCTGGGACCTCGCCTCGCCGCGGCCGCGGGAGATCGCGACGCTGCCGTCGCCCACCGGCGTCGACGTCCTCACCCTCGACGGTCGGGGAATGCTGGCCACCGTCCTGGGCGGTGAGAGCTCGCTGTGGGATCTGCGGGACCCGGCCCATCCCCGCCGTCGCGCGACGCTGCCCGCGCCGCGCGGCACGGTGGACGACGCTCGGTTCTCCGCCGACGGCCGGCTGCTGGTCACCGTCTCCACCGCCGGGGGCGTGCTGTGGGACACCCACGACGCCGACCATCCCCGCCGCCTCGCTGTCCTGCCGGTGGATCCCCCCGGCCGAGTCGGCGACGAGGCGACGGTGTCCCTCGACGCCGACGCCACCACGCTGGCGCTGGGCACGAGCGGCGGCATCGGCGTCTGGGATGTCGCCGACCCGCAGCGGGCCCGGCGGCTCGGTCGCGTCCCGGCCCCGCCCGAGGCGCGCAGCGACGCGATCGCGCTGTCGCCGGATGCCACCCTGCTGGCCACGGCCGACACCGACGGCAGGACACGGGTGTGGGACCTGCACGATCCCACCCGCGTCGTCGTGCGGGCCGCGCTCGAGGCGGGTGGGACGTCCCAGGACATCGCCTGGAGCCCGGACGGAACCCGGCTGGCCTGCGCCACCGTCACCCGGGAGGACGGCCGGGTGGTCCTGTGGGATCTGCGCGATCCGGCCCGGCCGCGCCGGGAGGCCGCGACGAGCCCCGGGCCGCCGCTGGCCGCGGTCACCTTCCCCGCCGCGGACCTGCTCGTCACCGCGGCCGCGGACGGCGGCGCGACGCTGTGGCGTCCGCCCCGCGCGGACCCCGCCGAGCTGACACCCGCCGCGCGGCTCGCCGGTTCCGCTGCCGCGATCCGGGTCAGTCCCGACGGCTCGCTGGCAGCGATCGTCGCCGGCGACCACGTCGGAGTCTGGGACGTGCGCGACCCGAGCCGGCCCGTCCGACGCGCGACACTCACCCCGGGCGAGCCGTACCTGCAGTCCGTCGCCTTCAGCCCCGACGGCACCCTGCTCGCCACCGGCGACAGAGCCGGAACCACCCTGTGGGACATGCGGCGTCCAGACCGGCCGTCCCGACTCGGACCGGTCCTGCGTCACGGCGCGTTCGGACGGACCGACGCGACGGTTCTGGCGTTCTCGCCCCGCGGGAAGACGCTCGTCACCGCCTCCGACGGCGTGCTCGACCTCTGGGACATCGCCACGCCCACCCGCCCGTCGCTGTTGCGGGTCCTGCGTGGGACCTACACCGACGACCTCACCGACGCCACGTTCAGCCCGGACGGCGCCCTGCTGGTCACCGCCGCCGCGGCCGACACCGTCCTGTGGGACACCCGTGATCCCGCCCATCCCCGGCTCGGCACGTACCTGCGCACCCCCGGGCAGACCGTCGCCCGCTTCTCCCCGGCGGGCCATCAGCTCGCCACCGCCGGCCCCACCACCGCACCCACGCTGTGGAACGTCGACGATCCGGCTCACGTGCGCCGCCTGGCCACCGTCCCCGCAGACACCGGCGCGGCCCCCGCGGCGACGTTTGCCCTGGGTGGCTCCGTGCTCGTCACCGGCGGGCGGGATGCGCAGACGGCGCTGTGGGATGTGCGCGACGCCACCCGGCCTCGACGCCTGGCGACGGCAGCCGGCCTCGACCAGGGCACGGCCATCCTGGCGACCGAAGGCAGGGGAACGCCACTGATCGGCGCGGAGCCGGCCGGCGGTGCGGCGCTGTGGGATCTGGACGGTCTGGCCCGAGACGTCGGCCGCGAGGTGTCCCAGGCGTGCGAGATGACCTGGCGGGGCCTCAACGAGCAGGAATGGGCCCGCTTCGCCCCCGACATCCCCTACCGCCGAACCTGCGGGCACTGACCGGGGGCCGGTTGCACGCCGCTCAGCATGGCTGGATGCCAGGGGATCGTTTGTTGGCACCCGAGTTCGGTGTGCTCACATAGGCATCAGATACGACGATGGTGCGCAGGATGCCCATCCCGACGGCGCGGCGGGCCGCAGAATGACCACCGTGTCCCCCACCGGTGACCACCCCGCCCGTCCGCGGCCCGCCGTGGAGCCCGGACCGTATGGAACCGAGCTCGTGGTGCACCTGTTCGCCCCGGCCGACGGGCCGCGCGCCGCAGCCGGATACGCCTTCCTGCGTGCGGTGTGGGCCGGCTGCCGGGACCAACTCGGGATGGGCGGCCCGGTGCCCGGACGCGACCTGCCCGCGGACCTGCCGCTGACACCGCCGATCATCGCCGGCGACGGAATCCTGGCCGCCCAGGAGAAGCCGGACGGCGGCGAGTCCGGCGACGTCTTCCAGGCCGTGCTGCGCCGCGACCACGACCTGCTCTGCATGTCGGTCATGCTCGCCCCCGACCCCCACCCGGCGCCGGCACACACCGACGCCGTCTCCGATGCCGACGCCGTCTCCGATGCCGACGCCGTCTCCGATGCCGACAGCGTCCCCGATGCCGTTGCCTTGCCGAGCTGGGCGGAGCTCGACGCACGCTGGGACGCCGTGACCGGGCCGTCCTGCGCGTCGCTCGTCGGCGTGGCGCGGGTCTACCAGGCACGCTGGGGTGCACCCGGCGCCGCCGCCGGGCAGCCGGTGCCCTCCGACGCCCAGACCGCCCGCGCGTGCGTACCGTCGTTACCGGCGCGGCTGCGCGCCGGCGGCTGGCCGGCCGCCGGCGCGCGCACCGGGCACGGGTTCGCCGTGTGGGAACCGCAGCGCGGCGCCGACGACCGCCGCGAACGGCGGCTGCTCGTGCTCGCCCCCGCCGACGGCGACGACGCACTCAGCGACTGGACCTGGGTCCACGACGACGGCACCGTTCCCGCGCTGGTCGCCTACCTGGCCAACGCCGCCAAGCTCCGCTACCAGTGGCGGGTGTGGGGCGACGGCGCGCCGATGCGCCGCCAGCTCGAGCGGGTCGAGGCGCGGGTGCGTCACCTGCGCCGGCTGCTCGACGGCCGCCGGGGCGACGGCCGCGACGCGCCGACGCCCGGCATGTTCGACGTCGCCGTGGAGGAGCTGCGCACCGATCTGGTCGATCTGGCGTCGCTGACGGCGACGTTGACGACCATGCGCCTCAGCGTCGAGCTGGCCGAGCGCAACATGCGCACCCTGCTGTCCGCCGAGAGCACCGCCCCCGGTGACGGCGACGCCTTCGGTGACGACCTGGCGCTCGCCGGCCACATCGGCGTCCAGCTCGACGCCGACCTGGGGTTCGTCACCGCGGCCACGCAACGCGCCGAGGCCGCCGTGCGGCGCGCCGGGCAGGCGGCGACCGCGGCCACCCACGGCGGCGCCGACGAGGCCGACGGCGACGGCAACCTCGGCGACGGCAACCTCGGCGACGGCCGGACCGATCTACCCTGGCCGGCGGACATCCGTCTGTCCGACGACGAACGCGAGCGGCTCGCCGCCGAACTGGCCAACGGCTACTCCCGTGCGGAGGCAAGGCTGCTCGTCGAGCGGATCGGACTGTCCCGCGCCCGCCATCCCCCCGGCGAACAGACCAACCCCCTGGACTGGTGGGCGGAGATGTTCCACGTGCTGGACAGCGGCCCCATCCCCGAGCCGTACCGCCGACTGCTGCGCGCGGCCCGCCGCCGCTATCCGTACAACCCCCGGTTGCATGACCTCGCCCGACGCCACGGCCTGACCGAACCACCCCCACCACCGTCGTGATCTGTGGCGGATCGCAGTCGAACCGCCACGACATGAGTACCCTGTCCCGCCATGGGGGATCAGGGGGACAACGCCGACCAGCCGTCCGCGGACACGCCGCCACCGCTCGACCGCACCGCCGACCCCGACCTGGTGACGCTGCTCCCGGCGATCGCGCGCTGGCGGCTGCCGCCCGAGCAGTGGGACCGCGTCGGCGTGCTGCTCGACGCGCTGCGCACCGCGCTGCGCGCCGCGGACCGCGGTGCGCTCGGGTCGATCCACGATGAACTGGCGGCGATCGGACGGTCCGAGGCCCGCCGGTACGGCGCCGGCGGCGAACCCCCACCGCGGCTTCCCCGCCTGCTGCGCAACATCGTCGTGCACGACCTGGGCATTCCCGACAGCGATCCGGCAGACCCGCCGACGGCGGCGGACGACGATCCCGACAGCTCCCGCGACGAGGCCCGGACGCAGGCTCGGGCCGAGCCGGATGACGCCCGGCCCCTGGGCCGCCTGCTCGGCGAACTCGGGCGACGCCTGCGACCGCTGCCGCTGTTCGACCGTGGACTCGTCGCCCGCGCCGACACCGGCGGCGACGGCACCCGTGCGGGCGACCGGGTGGAATCCGCCGTCGACGGGATGCGCGTCATCGCGACCTCGACCGGCCGGGCCACCGTGGACGTGCTCATCGCCGTCGGAGAACGCGGCAACGACGGCGACGTCCTCGCCGTCACCGTCGCGACCCCCGCCGGCGACACCGGCCCCGTCGGCGACACCGGCCGGGACGCCGACGTCTACCTACTGCCGCTGTGGCGCGACCCCGCCGGCGCACTGATCGCCGGCGTGGAGCTGACGACCACCGCGAGCACGGTCGAACTCGCCCTCACCACGCCGTTCCCCGCCGCCGCGCTCGGCGCCGCGCAGGCGGCCGTCGTGCGCCGTTCCGTTCCGGTCGGCACCCGCTCGGCCCGCAACGCCTGGCGCCGGATCGCCCGCGAACGGCCCGACGGCGACGCCGTGCGCGCCGCCGTCATCGACGCCCTGCGCTGACCCGTGACGCCCTGCGCTGACCGGCACCCGCGACGATCACCGCCTGGCGGGGATCCGTGTCCGGTCAGTCGAACGCGCGGGGCAGCCGGACGCGGGCGAGCACCTCCTGGACCACCCGCCGCGCCGCGATGTCCCCGACCTGCGCGGGCGCGGCGGCATCGAGGATCAGCCGGTGGGCGAGCACCGACGGGGCGAGACCCTGGACATCCTCCGGGTCGACGTAGCCGCGGCCCGCCGCGGCCGCCCACACCCGGGCCGCCCGCAGCAGCGCGACGCCGGCCCGCGGACTGGCCCCCAGCGCCACCCCGGGCATCGCCCGGGTCGCGGCCACGACCGCGACGATGTAACGCAGGACCTGCTCGGTGACCTCGACCCGCCGCGGGAACGCGAACAGCGACGTGACCTCGTCGGCGCGCAACGCCGCGTCGAGCGTGACGGCGTGGCGGCCCTCGTGATGATCGCGCAGGACGTCGACCTCGGCGGCGGCGTCGGGATAGTCCAGGCTCACCCGCAGCAGGAACCGGTCGAGCTGGGCTTCGGGCAGCGGGTAGGTGCCGGCCATCTCCACCGGGTTCTGCGTGGCGATCACCACGAACGGATCGGGCAGCGGGTACGGGACACCGTTGACGGTGACGTGCCCCTCCTCCATCGCCTCCAGCAACGCCGACTGCGTCTTCGGCGAGGCCCGGTTGATCTCGTCGGCGAGCACGACGTTCGCGAACAGCGGGCCGCGGCGGAACTCGAAGGCGTTCGCCGCCTGATCGTAGATCTCCGCACCGGTGATGTCGGCGGGCAGCAGGTCCGCGGTGAACTGGACACGCGCGAAGGACAACCCGAAGGAGTCCGCGACGCTGCGCGCCAACAACGTCTTGCCGACGCCGGGCACGTCCTCGATCAGAAGGTGGCCGCGGGCCAGGACGCAGGCGAGCGCGAGGCGGACCGCCGCGTTCTTCCCGCGGACCCGCTGCTCGACGTTGTCCGTCAGATCGTCAAACAGGTCACGGTAACCGGCGCTGCTCAGCCCGGCCCCGTCCCGCAGCCCCCTGGCCATCCACATCTCCCTCGCTGTCCGATCCCTCGCGGCCCGATCCCTCGCGGCCCGACGACGGCCGCCCCGCCGGACGGCCCGCCGGACGGCCCGCCGGACGGCCCGCCTGGTGGGCGCGACGCGGCCACATCGATGCCGGCTCTCAGGTCGGCAGGCGTACGCGGCGCGGCCCGCGCGGCGCCCGCACCACCCGCACGAGCTGCCCGGGGCCCATCCGCTCCCCGTCGGGACCCGGTCGCAGCAACCGCCGCGGCCGCATCCGGTCGATCCCCCGCCGGTACCACGGTCTGGCCCGGCGTAGTGCCCGGCGCAGCCGGTCGGCGTCCTGCCACGCCTGCGCGGCGTGGCGGTCGGTGAGCGTCGCCGACGAGTACAGGGCGATTCCCGCCAGCTCCCCGAGGCGGTGCATCGCCGCCGCGTCCTCGCCCTGCCTCCAAGTGCCCTGCCTCCAAGTGCCCTGCCTCCCCCCGGCCTGCCCTCGCCCGGCCTGTTGTCGGGCGCCGGGCCCTCGGGCGGCGAGCCGCTGCAGGACGAGCGCCTGCGTGGCGCGCCGGCCCGCCGCCAGCGGCGGCGCCGTGCCCGCGTCACCCAGCTCGGCGAGCAGATCCAGCCACGCGCCACCGACCCGGTGACGCGGCGAACGCTGACGCCGCCACCCCGCGCGCACCGCCCGGGGCAGCACGAGCACGGCGAGCAGGTAGCACAGCGCCACTCCGCCCAGCACACCGGCGACGACCAGCAGGACGCGGCGCAGCAGGTCGTGGCGCGGCGGCGGGGCGGGCGCCGGTGGCCGCGCCACGCCGCGCGTCGCCGAGACGTCGCCCGCCGCCGATCCCTGCCCGCCCGCCGCGCCGCCCTGCGCGCCGCCCGGGCCCTGGCTCGCGTCGCCGGATCCGGCGCCGCCCGCGGCGACCGGGTGCGTGCCGTCGGCGCGACGCGGGGTGGGGTCGAACGCCACCCAGCCGACCCGGTCGAAGGCGACTTCCGGCCAGGCGGTGGCGTCGGCCCCCCGCACACTGACCGCGACGCCCGCGTGCGGCGACCCAGCGGCGCGGAACCCGACCACGAGCCGGCAGCGCAGTCCCAGGCCCCGGGCGGCCAGGGCGAACACGGCGGCGAACTGCTCAGGGGTTCCCGCGCGCCGCTTCTGCAGGAACGCGGCCAGATCAGCCGGCGCGTGCCCCGCGCCGGACGCCGGATCGTAGGTGAAACCGGAACGCAGCGTGTCGGCGAGCAGTGCCGCCGCCGGGTACCCGCCGGCCGCCGAACGGCGCACGTCCGTGACGAGCCGGGTCAGCGGCCCCGCCACCGCGCCGTCGAAGGCGACGCCATCGCCCACCGGCGCGGCCGCCGGCAACCCCGCCGGCCCCTGCCCCGCCAGGTCGGGGTGCAGCGCCACCGCGTCGCGGAGCGTCGCCGCACCGGGTTCCCTGACCGCGCGCACACGCAGCCCATAGGTCGCGCCGGGCCGCGGCGGCACCCGCGAGAGCACGGTGCCGGTCGCGACGTCGACGGACAGATCGGGGGCGTCCAGGCCGACGACGCGGTCCACGGTCGGCAGCAGCGGGCCGCTGAGCTCGCCCACGTCGACACGCAGCGACGAGCGTGGACCCAGCCGCGCGCGGGCGGCGCCGTCGACGCCACGGCTGGGCATGGGCACGCCGAGCCCGGCGGGCACCGGACGCGCCGAGCTTGACCAGTCCCGGCCGTCGAAGGTGTCGAGCACCGCCAGGCGCCAGGTGCGACCGGGTGCCGCCCCGCCCAGCGCCGTCGCGGTGAACAGCACCCGCTCCGGCTCACCGAGCCAGCCGCTGACCTTGCTCAGCGGGCTGACGTCCTCCCAGCGATGCGTCGGCGGCCGCAGCACACCGCGGGGATCGGCCCTGGCCCCGGTGCCCCGGTCGACCACGCCGCCGACGAGCGCCGCCGCGGCCACCACCAGCGCCGTGACACCCGCGGCCGCCGCGGCCGGACGCAGGCGGACGAGCCGGGTCGCGGTGGGGTCGTCCGTGGCGGGGATGTCCGTGGCGGGGACGTCCGGCGGTGAGGACAGGGCGAGCGCGGGCGGTCGCGCCGCGGCGAGCAGGACCGCCGCGCAGGCAACCAGGCCCGCCGTGGGGATGATCGCGGCCGGACCGGGCGCGGCGAGCAGGACCGCCACCGCCACCGCGAGTGCGGCGGGCAGCAGAGGCCGCAGCGCCGGCCCGTCGCGGCGGGCCAGGATCATCCCGGCGGCGCCGGCGAGCCAGGTGACGGTGAACGGCACGACCAGCAGGTCGGCAGTCGGCCGCACCGGCAGGGTCGACTCCAGGATCCGGGCCGGCCCGTCGGGAAGGTCGACGACCAGCGCGTGCACCGTCCGCGCGGCCCACGGTGCCGATCTCGCCCGCAGAACACCGAACCATCCGGCCAGCTCCCAGATCACGGCGGCGCCGAGCACCGGCACGACCCGCCACCGCCCGGCCAGCCGCCGGGCGACGACCAGCGCCGCCGGTCCCCCGACCGCACCCGCCAACACTGCCGACCACAGCGCGGACGAGGGGAACGCACGACCGAACGCGAACCCGGCACACAGCGTCGCCACGACCACGGTGGCGATCACCGCGGCGCGCGCCCCGACCGCCACCGGAGCGGCGATCCGCTCACCCCGCAGACCCCTCCCGTCACCTAGATCGGACAGCGGCCCCTGCGGAGAAACCACGGCGGCCGTCCGCTGACCCTGCGCACCTCGCACGTCATCCCTCACCGGCCGCGCCCCTCACCGGCCGCGCCCCTCACCGGCCGCGGCCCACAGCCGCAGCAGCGCCGGCGCGTCCGCGGCGCACAGCACCGCCACGCCCCCCACGGCGGCCTCGGTGACCGGGGGCCCGGCGCCCAGGCGCACGAGCAACACGCCCGCCCCGCTCCGCCGGCCCCGCCCGTCTGGGTGGGCCGCCAGCACCGCTGTCAGCCCCTTCGTCCCCGGCCCGCGCCGCCCGGTGACGACCACCGTCGTCACCGCCGTCCCGGCCGGCCACCTGGTGTGGGGTGCCGCCACGGGCCGCGGCGGGTCTTCGTCGATGCCGCGCACGGTCAGCCAGGCCAGCATCCGGTCGACGTCGCCGCGCCGACCGTCGCAGGCCAGAACCGCCCCGCCGACGCCTACGCCGCCGTGAGCCGCGGTGGTGGTGGCGAGCAGCAGCCGCCCGCGGGCGCGCACCATGGCGGCCCCCAGCGAGGCGGCGACGTCGACGGCCTCCTCGAACGCCGCCGGACCGTCCGCCGCCCAGGACGCCGCCCGCGTGTCCAGCAGAAGCCTCAGCGCGGGCTCGGGGGACTCGGTGAACCGGCGCACCAGCAGCGTCTGCGGCTGACCGGCCCGAGCGCGCAGCGTCGACGGCCAGTGGATGCGGCGCAGGTCGTCACCGGGCTGGTAGTTCCGAATCCCGGCGAAGGCGAACCCGCCGTCACGCCGTCCGGGCGGCGTGGCGTCCGCGTCGGGGCTGTGCACGCGGGCCCGCGCCGGCGCGGGGATCGGCAGGATTCGCGGGCCCACCAGCAGCGACGTCGCCTCGCCGACGTCTCGGGCCCGGACGGCCAGACCGAAGGGGTCCGCGCGGCGCTGGCGCAGCGGACCGACCGTGTGCAGGCCACGGCGGCCGGTCGGCACCGCCACCTCGGCGACGACGTCGACCATGCCCGCCAGCAGCGCGCGGCCCGCCCATCCCGTGCCCGGCAGGGCGAGCTGGATCTCCGCCTCGCCGCGCCGCCGCCCGGGCCGTGCGCGCAGCCGAAGCCGCAGTCGGGCGGACACGTCGTCCCCGCGTGCGGCCACGGCGCGCGACAGGCTGACGGTGGCGGTCATCGGGACGTGCGGCAGCCAGACGACGGCGGCGGCGAGGGCGACGCCGGCCGCGGCGCCGGCACCGAGCATCGCCAGTTCCGGGTAGCCGAGCAGCGGGCCCGCGACCAGCCCGCCCACGGCGGCGGCCCCCGTGACCATGCCACGGCGGCTCAGCCGTGGCCGCCCCCCGCCGCGCCCGCTCAGCACGGCGGGATCCCCGGCGACGGCTCGTTGGCCCGCGACATCGGCGTTCCCACGTAGACGTCTGGAACGAAGCCGGGCTGGCCGTCGTAGATCACCCGGTCCCACCAGGTGGACAGGGGATTGTCGGGCGGCCAGGCGGGTCCCGTCGCCTGGCACTGCACCTGCACCTGGACACCCCAGGTGTTCGGCGGCGTCGCGGGCAGCACGGGGCCGGTGGGACTGCCGCCGGGAGCGTCGAGCAGGGGCAGGTCGTCGATGTTCTGGTAGACGCAGTAGGAGCAGCCTGGATCCTTCCAGGCGGTGATGGTGTCGGTGGTGATCTCGGAGCAGCCGACGGCGTTGCAGACCTGGTAGTGGAAATTGGTGATGTAGGTGCCCATGCCGAGGCGGACGTCGAAGTGGACGAACCCGTCCGGCGCGAGCTGGGTGAACTCCGCCGCCCACGGCTGAAGGCAACCACTCTCGCCGCGGGTGCCGCCCGTTCCCAACTGGACGAACGTGTAGGAAAAGCACACCTGCTCGGTCGGGCCGCCGCTCGGTGGGGTGAAAGTGAGATCGAAGAAGCCGTTGCCGGTGACGATGCGCTGGTTCGCGAGACGACCCGGCTGCGCGCATCCGTAGGAGTCGTGGCGCAGCGCCGCGACCGCCGGGTCGAGGAAGGTGATCGAGTAGGTGCGCATCCCGCAGTCGGGAACGCGGACCCGGAACGTGTTCCCGGAGGTGGACACGATCGTGGCGTCCGGAGTGACCGACAGCGACGCCCCGGCGGCCGACACCCCTGCCGGGGCCGCGAAGGTCACGTCCACCAGGGAGTCGCCGGCCACCCGCACCGTCATGTCACCGGGCCGGCGGCCCGAGGTACCAGTCGCCTCGTCGGACGGGGTGCCCACCGGTGTGCCGACCCCCGGTCCCGGTCCCGCGTTCGGTCCCGCGCTCGGTGGCGGCGGGGGTGGGACCGAACGCGGCGGCAGGCGGGGCGGGGTGCTGGGAGCGGTGGGTCCCGGTGGCGGCGTCGGCACGCCCCAACGGTCGCCGGCGGACGTGCTCGGCCCCTCGCCGGCGGGGGACGGCGTTCCGGGCGGAGGTACCTCCGGGGCCGGCGAGATCGGCCGGCTCGACGAGGGCCGCGGACCGGTCGACGGCGGTGGCTGGGCGTGCGGCGACGTTCCCGCCGGCGCCGCTGTGGCGGGCGGGTGCGCCGTCGGTGCTCGGGGCGCCGGCGCTCGGGTGGCCGCCGGGTTCGTCGCCGGGGTGGTGGGGGTGGGCGACAGGGAGGACGTCGAGGTGGGCGGGCTGGTGGCCCCGTGCGCCTCGGTGGCCGGCGGCGCGGCGGGGCGCGGGCGGATCGGGCGGGTACGGCCGTCGTAGGTGACGCTCGCCTGCCCGCTGCGACGGTCGTTGGCCCACAGCATCGCCCCCCGTGTGACAAGATCGATGTCCGCACCGGCGGGGCCCACGGCGAAACCAGGTCCGGCCCGCCCGGTCGCGGTGTCGACGGTGACGACGCGGCCGCTGCGGTTGTCCGGCGTGTAGAGCACTCCCCGCTGCAGCGCGGGCGCGCCGAGGGAGTCCGCCGCCCCGCCCGCCGGCAACGCGACGGTGCGGACCCGCCGGGAGCGGGTGTCGACGAGCAGCGCGCGGCGCGGGGAGACGATCAGTGGCACCACCGGCCCGCCGTCCCCACGCGGCACCCGGACCTCGGCGGCCCGCCCGCCGCCGTCCGTGGGAAGCACGATCACGTCCCGGGCGCCACGCAGGGCCACGAGCCGACCCCCGGCGGCGTCGACGGCCCACGGGCGGCCGTTCGCGAGCACGACGACCGCAGGCCGCCCGGAGCGGGTCACCGCCACGGGTGCGCCCACGCCCGCGGCGGTGACGGGCACGACCACCCCGCCGGCCAGCGCGACCCAGACCCGGCCCTCCCCGTCCGGCCACAGCCCGCCGGCTGGCGCGCCCAGCGGCCGCACCGGCCCACGGGGACGCAGGGACCTCGGGTCGATGACGACGATGGTGCCCGCCTCGCGGTCGACCACGTACCCGTCGGCTCCGGCGACGGCGACCTCGAGGTGATCACCCTCGGCGGCGAAGGAGGCCCTGGCCACCGGCCGGCCGGGCGCCGAGGCGTCGACGCGCACCACCGTTCCCGTGGTCCCCGCGCTGACGAGGACGGCCGCGTCCCCGTCGACGGCCAGGTCCAGCTCCTGGTGGGCGCCACCGGGCAGCGGCACCGGCGCATCCGCGGTCGCCGACGTGCCCGCGGCGTGCACGACGACACCCGCCGTCGACCCGGACAGCCACATCGAACCGCTGTCGAAACCGACCCGCGCCACGCCGTGTCCCCAGCCGAGGAAAGCCCCCACGCCCGCCACCAGGACGGACGCGGCCACCACCACCGGCAGGGCTCGCCGCCATCCGGCGGGAATGCCGAACCATACGACGCCGCGCCCTGCGACGGACACAACGCGAGAATCCTCTAAATGCACCTACTATTTGACCCCCGTCAAGAACACCCGTGGTGCGACCCCCGGACAGATGCTCGTGAACTCAGGCTACACGGCCCGTTTGGCACCTCGGTCCCGGCGCGACCCATTCCCGCTTCCCGCGACCATGACGGTGCTTCGGGCAGGGATTATCCCCACCCCCACCCCCACGCGCAGCCACGCTCCCTGACCCGGCTCATCACCTGAGCAGAGCGGTGAGGATGTCGCCGAACCGTGCCACGCTGGCGTCCCAGCTGGATGCCGGGTCTGTCGTGAGTTTGTCCGCGGCCGCGGACCGCTCGGCGCCAAGATTGCCGTCCCGGTAGAGCTCCTCGGGTGTTCCCGTCCCTGGTCGAGCGCGTTCATGTGCAGGAAAGCTTGACGTCGGCCGGCTTGTCGCGGGTGAACAGCGCGAAATCCGCCATGGTGATGTCGATACAAGGCGTGTCCCGGCTCGCCCCTCACCACCCGCCCGCTATTGACCGCGCGTATACACTCGATGTAGACACTGGGGTGTGACGGTACCCATGGCCCTGCTGGGCCTGCTCGAGCGAGAGCCGAGCCACGGCTATGACCTCAAACGCGACTACGACGCCTACTTCGGCCGCGGCAAACCCCTGCCGTTCGGCCAGGTCTACGCCACCCTGGGCCGCCTGGCCCGGGACGGAAAAGTCCTCGTCGGCGACGCCGAACCGGGCGCAGGTCCTGACCGCAAGCGTTACGTGATCACCGAACAGGGGGTCAGCGAAGTCGAGGCGTGGCTGCACGAACCCGTCGAACCCGAGCCCCACCTGCAGACGGTGCTGTTCGTCAAGGTCGTGCTGGCCCTGATGTCGGGGCGCTCCGCGGAGGGCTACCTGGACCGCCAACGCGCCGCCCACCTGCAGCGGATGCGCGAGCTGACCGCGCTGAAACGGACCGGCGGCCTGGTCGACGCGCTGCTGGCCGACCACGGCCTGTTCCACCTGGAGGCCGATCTGCGCTGGATCGAGCTGACCGCGGCCCGCCTCGACGCGCTCGCCGCGGTGGTGCGCGCGTGAGCGCCGAGCCGGCCCAGACCGCTGGGACCGCCGCCCGGGGGCGATCCGAGGCGGCCGGCCCGCTGCTCGAGGCACGGGAGGTGACGTTGGCGTTCGGGCCGACGCCGGCGCTGCGCGGCGCCAGCGTGGCGGTGCGGGCCGGGGAGATTCTGGCCGTCATGGGGCCCAGCGGTTCGGGCAAGTCGACGCTGCTGCACTGCCTGGCCGGCATTCTCGTCCCCGACAGCGGCGAGATCCTCCTCGACGGGCGCCGGGTGGACACGATGCGCGAGAACGCCCGCAGCGCGCTGCGGCGCGACCGCTTCGGGTTCGTGTTCCAGTTCGGCCAGCTCGTTCCCGAGCTCAGCGCCGAGGAGAACGTCGCGCTGCCGCTGCTGCTGCGCGCAACCCCCCGCGCCGAGGCGCTGGCCCGCGCCCGGACCTGGTTCACCCGGCTCGACCTCGACGCGACCCGGACCCGACGCTGCGGTGAACTCTCCGGCGGGCAGGCGCAACGCGTCGCACTCGCCCGTGCCCTGGTCGGCCGCCCCCAGGTCCTGTTCGCCGACGAGCCGACGGGCGCGCTGGACTCCCTGACCGGCGAACACGTCATGGACCTGCTGGTCGCGAGCGCCCGCGAGCAGGGCACGACCGTCATCCTCGTCACCCACGAGCCGCGCGTGGCCGCCTACGCCGACCGTGAGATCATCGTCCGCGACGGCACGGTCACCTCCTACGACCTCGCCCCGGCCCCGCCCGCCCCGCCCGCGCCGGTTGCGTCGTGATCCGGCTCGGCCTGCGCCTGGCCCTGCGCGGCGGCCGGGAGTCGGCCGTGCGCCTCGCGCTCATCGCCGGCGCCGTCGCCCTCGGCGCCGCCATGCTGCTGGCCACCCTCGCCGGGATCAACGCCGTCAACGCCCAGAACGCCCGCTACGCCTGGCTCGCCACCGGCACCGCGTCGAACGTGGCGACACCGCCGGCTGGCCGCGCGGTGGATCCGCTGTGGTGGCTGCTCAGCGTCGACGCCTTCCACGGCAGGCAGATCGGCCGGGTCGACGTCGCCCCCACCGGCGCGCACGCACCGCTCCCCCCGGGCCTGACCCGCCTGCCCGGCCCGGGACAGTTCTACGCCTCCCCGGCGCTGGCCACGCTGCTGCGCACCACCCCGCCCGCCGAACTCGGCGCCCGCTACCCGGGACGGCAGGTCGGCACCCTCGGCCCCGCGGCGCTGCCCGCCCCGGACTCCCTGCTCGTCGTCGTCGGCCGCCGCGCCGACCAGCTCGCACGCACACCGCAGGCCGAGCGGGTCACCGCCATCGCCACCACACCGCCCAGCGGCTGCAGCGGGCAGTGCCTCGACGTCGGCATCAACGCGAACGGCATCGACCTCGTCCTGTCCGTCGTCACCGCCGCACTGCTGTTCCCGGTCCTGATCTTCATCGGCACCGCGACGCGGCTGTCCGCGGCCCGCCGCGAGCAGCGCTTCGCCGCCCTGCGCCTTCTCGGTGCGACTCCGCGGCAGATCTCGGTGATCGCGGCGGTCGAGTCGAGCGTCGCCGCGGTCGGTGGCGTCGCCGCCGGGTTCGGGCTGTTCGCCCTGCTGCGCCCGGCGCTCGCGCCGATCCCCTTCACCGGGGAACCGTTCTACCCCGCCGACCTGTCGCTGAGCCTGGCCGACGTCCTGCTGGTCGCGTTCGGCGTGCCGATCGCCGCCGCGGCGGCGGCCCGCCTGGCGCTGCGCCGGGTGACCCTCTCGCCGCTCGGCGTCACCCGGCAGGTGACCCCCCGCCCCTCGCGGGCCTGGCGGATCCTGCCCCTGCTGGCCGGCCTGGGCGAACTCGTCTGGTTCGTCCACGCTGGCCAGCCCGCCAGCACCGCCGGTCAGGTCCAGGCATACCTGTCCGGGATCCTGCTGACCATGATCGGACTGATCGCCGTCGGACCGTGGCTGACCCACGCCGGCGCCCGCCTGGCAGCCCGGCGCACCCAGCGGCCCGCCGTGCTCATCGCCGGGCGCCGCCTCGCCGACAACCCGCAGGCGGGCTTCCGCGCCGTCGCCGGTCTCGTCCTGGCCCTGTTCGTCACCAGCGTCGCCGTCGGGATCATCACCACGATCAACGCCTACGGCACCACCGGCACGCGCGACCATGTCGCCGCACGTGGCCCGGCGCAACGCCACACCCTCATCGACCGCTTCACCACCTACACCCTCGCAGGACCGCAGGACATCGCCTCGATCCCGGCCTCCCTGCTGCGCGATCTGCGCCGGGTCCCCGGCGTGCGCGGCGTGACCGTGATCCATCGGCCTCCCGGCGCGGGGCACGTCGACCCGCTGATCGGTGTCGTCTCCTGCGCCGAGTTGTCCGGCACCCCGGCGCTCGGCCGCTGCGCGGCCGGATCGGACACGGCCACCCTCAGCACCGACTTCGAGGCCAGGTTCGGCGACCACGCCGGGACGGTCTGGCCGGCGGCCCTGTCCCTCGACGGTCTGCGCCACCTTCCGGTCCAGTCCCTCGCCGTGGACACCGACGGGCCGGCGGCGGTCGAGCGGGCCCGCACCGTGCTCGACCTCGCCTACCCCTCCTCCTACCTGCCCGTCACCATCGCCGAGGACCTCGACCGCGGCATGCGGCTGACCACCGCCTACCAGCAGTTGGCGAACGTCGTGATCCTCACCAGCCTGCCGATCGCCGGCGCCAGCCTGGCCGTCAGTGTGGTGGCCGGGCTGAACGACCGCAGACGGCCCTTCGGTCTGCTGCGGCTCGCCGGCGCCCCCCTCGGGATGCTGCGCCGCGTCGTCGCCCTGGAAAGCGCGCTGCCGCTGCTGGTCCTCACCGTCGTGTCGATCGGCACCGGATTCCTCGCCGCGGGCCTGTTCCTACGCTCCCAGCTCCACGAGACGCTGCGGCCACCCGCGGGCGAGTACTACCTCGTCGTCCTCGCCGGCCTGCTCGCCTCCCTCGCCGTCCTCGCCGCCACCTTCCCGTTGCTGCGCCGCATCACCGGCCCCGAAGCCACCCGCAGCGACTGACCAGCTCCGCGCGCGCCGATGCCGGCTCCCCCACCGCGGCCGGATCACGGTCGTCGTCACGGGTGGCGCCCGTCCGCGAAGCCGACCACGTCACCGGGAGCATGCTGGTTGGCCATTGTGGGGGTGGGAACCGAATACACCAGAAAGGGGTTGTGGCGGTTGTTCCCGCTGGTCAGTGGAAAGACAACATCCTTACCTCATCCTCGACGGACACCCGGTGGTACGCCCTAACGTCGGTGTCTGGAAGCCGCCGATCTTCTGCTCGAGCAGTTCGGCCAGCCGCAGCGGGGTGCGGTCCTCGAACATCGGGCCGATGAGCTGCACTCCCACCGGCAGGCCCTCGGGGGACCGGCCCGCTGGTATGGCGGTGGCCGGCAGGCCCGGCATGGTGGCCAGGCCGGCCAAGACGAGCTGGTCGAAGTACGGGTACTCGACGCCGTCGATGTCGATCCGGCGTTCCAGTGGATTGGGGTTGTGGTCGTGACCGAACGCGGGAGTGGGCGTGATCGGGCACACCACGGCGTCGAACTCGGCGAACAGCTGCCGCCAGCCGTGGCGGTGGAGCTCGCGACGGTTGTTCGCCTCGATCCAGTCGCGGTGGCTGAACACCATGGCGCGCAGCCGCGCCGCGTCGAGACTCCGGTCGTCTGCGCTCAGTCCGGCGGCGCGGGTCCGCAGCTGCTCGTACGCCTCGACGGGAAAACGCGCGACGGAGCCCGAGAACAGCAACTGCGTGTAGAGAGTCGCGGCTTCGGTCAGATCGGGCAGCAGCGGAGTGTGCCGCTCGACGCGGGCGCCGCCGTCGGCAAGCGCGTCGGCCACCCGGTTCACGCCCGCCCGCACAGCGGACCCGGTCGCAATGAGCGGATGCTCGTCGACGACCAGGACCCGGAAGTCACCGAGCCGCTCGTGGCGCGCGGGCGGCAGCGTCACGTCGTGCGCCACGCCGAGCGTCAGCGGGTCCGGTCCGGCCATGACGTCGAGCAGCATCGCGAGGTCGCGGGCAGTGCGCGCCATCGGACCGACGACGGCGAGGTCGAGGTCGACCGGCAATGGCGGTGCCGGCGGCGCGACCATGCCGCGGGTTGCCGCCAGTCCGCGTGTCGGCTTGTGCGCATAGATGCCGCAGAAATGCGCGGGGGTGCGCAGCGAACCGGCGAGGTCGGAGCCGATGGACAGCGCGCAGAATCCGGACGCCAGGGCCGCCGCCGATCCGCCGGAGGATCCGCCCGGCGTGCGATCGTGATCCCATGGATTGTTGGTGGTGCCGTAGAGCTCGTTGAAGCTCTGGATATCTTGCAGCCCCAACGGCACGTTGGTCTTGCCGAGCACCACCGCGCCTGCGGCCTTGAGCCGCGACACCTGTACCGCGTCCTCGGCCGGCACATAGTCCCGGTGCTGCGGCATGCCCCAGGTCGTGGTCAGCCCGGCGATGTTGTAGGATTCTTTGACCGTCACCGGAATGCCGAGCAGCGGCCGGTCCTCGCCGCGGGCGCGCGCCTGGTCGGCGCCGCGCGCGGCGGCCCGCGCGCGGTCGAAGTCCGGCACGCAGATCGCGTTGATCACCTTGTCGTCGCGCTCGATACGGGCGATCGCCTCGTCGGTCAGCTCCGCCGAGGTCACGTCACCGGAACGCAATGCGGCCGCGAGCTCTTCGGCTGACTGAAAACTCCACTCCATGATTCCGACGCTACCGGCCCCTGGAATAGGCCATGAAATTCCGATTCGCGCAACAGGATAGACGTCTCGACTCGTCATGTTGCTCTCCGGCCACAGACAATTCGCCCTGCCGCTGGCCATGGCGACGCGCGGTGGCCTGGCACACCTACGGAGACGGTCACGACGGAGGCGCCCCAGCGCCCGATCGATGGCGATAGGACACGGCACCCATCCCAACCGACGATTGCCGCGCACCGTGATTCTCATGCGTATCCGTCCGGCCTGCCCCGTTCCCTGCCGACAGGGTGACCGTCTGGTGGCATGAGCGTGAGCGTGAGGGGGCAGGGCGATGGCGGACCCAGGTGCCGACACGGGCTCGGCGGGCAAGACGCTGCGGACGGATCTGCCGCACCCGGCGGGGATGTATGACTACTACCTCGGCGGCAAGGACAACTTCCCGGCCGACCGGGAGGCCGCCGACCTGGCGATCGCCGCGTTTCCGAACGCGCGGGTGACCGCCCGGGAGAACCGCGCCTTCATGACACGGGCGACGCGTTACCTGGCCACGCAGGCAGGGATCAGCCAGTTCCTGGACGTCGGGACGGGGATTCCGACGTCGCCGAACCTGCACGAGGTGGCCCAGAGCATCGTCTCCGAGGCCCGCGTCGTCTACGCCGACAACGATCCGATCGTGCTCACCCACGCCCGCGCCCTGCTCACCGGCACGCCGCAGGGCCAGACCGCCTACATCGACGCCGACATCCGTGACCCGGCCGCGATCCTCGACTCGCCCGAGCTGCGCGAAACCCTGGACCTGGCCCGGCCGGTCGCCCTGTCCCTCGTCGCGATCCTCCACTTCGTCTCCGACGAGGAGGATCCCCACGCGATCGTGCGTCGCCTCGTCGATGCGTTGCCGTCGGGCAGCTATCTGGTCCTCACCCACGGGACCGCGGATTTCGACCCGGAAGCCGAGGAGTTCGCGGCCGCCTACCGCAGGCGTGGCCTTCCGTTCCAGCTCCGCACCCACACCCTGGTAGAACGCCTGTTCGACGGACTGGAGTTGGTCGAACCGGGCCTGCTCCTCGCGCACCGCTGGCGGCCCGACGACGACCGTTCCACCCCCCTGCGCGACGCGCAGGTCGGCATCTACGGCGGGGTCGCCCGGAAAGCGTGATCGGGGATTGTTCGCCACTCGTGGTGACCCGGTTCGTCGAGTCGTCGCAACATCCCACCCGCCCGTGGCGACTCATGGCATTCCTGACGAAAACCACCCCGCCCCGACGCCGGACACCCGAAACCTAGAGGCGCTCCGGCGGCACCGGTGCGAGGGCGGCGGCAAGATCGTGGATGCCCTGGTGATCACGGCCCTGGATCCAGACCTGGGTGCCGGCCCGTTCGAACCGCAGATGGCCCTGCTCGGGGTCGGCGGCGGGCGACCACCAGCGCGCGGGGGTGCCGTCCGGCAACACGATCGTCTCCCACTCGGCCGGGTCCGCCATCCTCGCTCCCCGGGACTGGGTGAACCACAGGCGACGGTCGGGTGGGCGTCCCCCGGCGGGATACGCCATCACCGCGATCCCGTCCTCGTCGTCAGGATCGACGCTGCCGAAGTAGGCCTCGTCGCGTGGAGCGAGCAGGGTGAAGTCCGCCTCGCCGGCCAGCGCCGCCAGCGGCCGCGACCGGCCGACGGGCGGCTCGGACTCGTCAACCGTGCCGACGGTGTCCAGGTCGAAGCGGTCCGCGTCGACAGGTCCGTCGACCTGCGGGTGGCGCAGGGTGGCCCGCTCGACCTCCTGCTCGCCGGACCAGGCGGTCAGCTCCAGCAGCAGTCCGGTGGCGTCGTCGACGACCAGGTCGTAGGCGTCGCCCTCGGGAAGGCCGTGGACCTGACGGAGCGCACCCGGCTCGCGCAGCACCCCACGCAGCCAGGTCGCCCGCCGCCCCTCCCGGTCCCCGGCGGCACGGACGGACAGCGACAGGGCGGACAGGACCTGCCAGGGCCGTACGAGCACAAGCTCGGAGATCCACAGGGCGACAAGCCGATTACCAGGCTCGGAGGGCGGCGAACCCTGCACCTGACCGTCGCGACGCCGGCGCCACTGCTCGCCCCGCACCACGATCGCCGCGTCGTCGTCGTGCCAGTCGATCCGCAGCAGGTCCGGGGCGGCCAGCAGGGAACCGCGCCGCTGCTCCACCGCCGCGGGCGTCCTGCACGATGCGGGGGCGCCGGGCGGCGAGATCGCGGCGGGCAAGCCGAGCGCCGCGTTGGTCGCCTTCTGCGCCGCCGCGCGCGCCTCGCCGTCGACCCGCCAGTGCAGCTCGGTCCGCAGGGACATCCACCGTTCGGCGGACGTCACCATCGCTTCCAGCGCGTCTCCCAGCACCGTCATGATTAACACGGTGGCACAGGATCGGCCACCGGTTGGCGTGGATCGATTACCGCGGCGACGTCGGCCTGACGCTGCTCGCTCGGTCCGCACACCCCGCGCCTCCATGCCGGGGTCGACACGCAGGACCGGTGCTCGCGGTCGTGCTTTGTGGGAAAGCCACAAGGACAGGCCGCCGACCTCGGCGCCGTCAGAGCTGGGCCGGGCGCGGCGCGGCTGCGAAGGTGAACCCCGGACAACGGCAGCGGGACCGTGACATGGCCGTCCCGCGCCACCACGGCAGCGGCAGCGAAGGGGAGACAGGGTGGTGCACGACACAATCGTCGTCACGGGGATGGGTGCGATGACCCCGCTCGGAGGCGACCTCGACACCACGTGGAGCGGGCTGCTCGCGGGCAGATCCGGCGTCACGGTCCTCGAGGACGACTGGGCGGCGGACCTGCCCGTCCGCCTCGCCGCGCGGCTGCCCGTCGACCCCGGCGCGTCGCTGCCCCGCAAGGAAAGCCGCCGGCTCGACCGCTGCGAACAGATGGCGATCGTCACCGCCCGCGAGGCGTGGGCGCACGCCGGACGGCCCGAGGTCGACCCGCAGCGCCTCGCCGTCGTCATCGGCACCGGCTACGGCGGGGTGGCCTCCACCCTCGGCCAGCACCGCATCGTCGAGGCGGGCAGCGCCCGCAAGATGTCCCCCCACGCGGTGATCATGCTGATGGCCAACGGGCCCGCCGCCTGGGTCAGCATCGACCTCGGCGCCCGCGCCGGCGCCCGCACCCCGGTCAGCGCCTGCGCCTCAGGCGCCGAGGCGATCGCCATCGGCATGGAGATGATCCAGCACGACCTCGCCGACGTCGTCGTCGCCGGCGGCGTCGAGGCCGCCATCGACAACCTGCCGTTGGCCGCGTTCGCGCAGATGCGGGCCCTGTCAACCCGCCACGACGATCCCGCGGCCGCCTCCCGCCCCTTCGACGCCGACCGCGACGGCTTCGTCCTCGGCGAGGGCGCCGGCATCGTCGTGCTGGAACGGCAGTCCTTCGCCGCCGCCCGCGGCGCCCGGGTGCACGCCGTCGCCGCCGGCGCCGCGGTCAACTCCGACGCCCTCGACATCGTCACCGCCGACCCGGCCGGGCAGTCCCGCGCCATCAGCACCGCCCTGACCCGGGCGGGCCTGGCCCCCACCGACATCGGCCTCGTGCACGCCCACGCCACCTCCACCCCGGTCGGCGACCCGCTGGAGGCCGAGGCGATCGCCGAGACCATCGGCACCCACCCGGCGGTCACCGCGACGAAGTCGATGACCGGCCACACCCTCGGCGCCGCCGGCGCCATCGGCGCGATCGCGACGATCTGCGCCCTGCGCGACGGCGCGATCCCCCCCGTGCGCAACCTCGATCGCCTCGACCCGGCGATCAAACTCGACGTGGTCACCGGCGCCGCCCGCCACGACACCGTCCACGCCGCCGTCGCCAACGCCTTCGGCTTCGGCGGCCACAACGCCACCCTCGTGTTCACCGCCGCCTGACCCGCACCGCCGTCTGACCCGCACTGCCGTCCGACCCCGCACCGCCGTCTGACCCAGCACCGCCCGAACGACCATCGGGGCCGGCCGCGCCGTGACGTCGGCCCCGCCCCGCCGTCCGTCCCACCGGTCACGGCGCCGACGGGTCCGTTGCGGCGTGCCGTGCGCCTTCCCTGCCCCCGATCCCGCGCACCGCACGCCGCGACCCGCCGCACAGCTCCAGGGCGTTGCGCGAACGCGAGCGTCGGGAGGTCGTCCACGGGCGCCATTGGCCTCGCGCCAGACGTCCAGCGCAGCGGGAAAATCGTCGTCACGGGCGAGACGGACCACCACCGGGGCCGGTTCCAGCGCAGAGTCCATGGGCTCAGGATCACCGCTTCCCCGGATGGAATTGCGCACCAGCTTTACCCACTACCGAGTTCACCGTCAGACCGCAGCCTCGGGGCTCGTTCTGATCAGACAGCGCCGGCCGCCGGACGGCTCGGACTGGCTGCGCCGGCGGCTCGCGCGAGGGCCGCGAGGGCCGGCGACGTGCTGTGGCCGAGCCCGACCTGTCAGCCGGCCGGGGTGATCGGCTTGTGCCAGATCAGGAGGTAACGCCAGAACAGCAGCCGTCGCACCCGTACGCCGGGCAGCACGGCAGCGGCCAGACGGGCGACCTCCCGAGTGGTCAGCGGCGGGTTCATGACCACCGGCATACTCGCGTGCGCAGGGTCCTTCGCGAACCAGCTTCCGCCTCCCAGTCCCAGGAGCCTGTTCGCGAAGAACACCGCGCCCAGCAGGCGATGTCCGAGCGCCGCGACGATCTCGACGGGCAGTTCGTGGCGCAGGTCCGTCCGGGGCAGAGCAACGACGGCCAGGACCCCGCCGGGCCGCAGGGCGGCCGCGAGCACCCCGAGCGCCTCCGCCAACGGCATGTGGTGCAGCGCGCTGATCGAGAAGATCGCGTCGTAGTCCTTGCCCGGCAGCGGGTCAGCCAGCACATCGGCGAGCACGCAGTGCACGTTGCGCGGGGTGCCTCGCCTCGCCTGCTCGATCATCTCGGCGGAACGATCGACGGCGTCGACCTGCTCACTGCGCTGGGCGAGCCGGGCCGCGAACGCGCCGGCGCCACAGCCGACATCCAGCACCCGCCGGCCAGGCTGCGGCAGCTGGCGCAGCAGCAGCCGCTGGTAGTAGGCGTTGTGACTCCAGTCGAACACAGCCGTACGCTAGCAGACGCTGATCATCGCCCGTTCCCGCCCCGTCGCCTACCTTCCCGGCGACTTCCGAGCAGCCGCCGCCGACCGCCCCGCTCCCGCGCGGCTCTTCCCTGCCCTCCGGCGGAGAAAGCGTCCGGGCGCCGAGGACGGCGAGCAGCGCGAGACGTTCGGCGTCGGGCGAGCCGGGCTCGGCTGTGTAGACCAGGATGCGCAGGTCGCTGCCCGCGACGCTGAGCACGTCGCAGTCCAGGGTCACGGCGCCCACCTGCGGATGATCGACGGTCTTGCGGCCCGCCGCGGGCCGGCCCACCGCACCGGAATCCCACACCTGCGCGAACCGGTCGCTGCGCGCGCGCAGCTCGGCGACCAGGCGACGCAGCCGCTGGTCCGCCGGATACCGGTGCGCCGCCGCCCGTAACGCGCAGACCTGCGAGACCTCGAGGTCGTCCTGGGACTGCGCGGTGTGGCGCACGCGGCTGGGCGCGCCGAGGAACGTGCGCCACACCGCGTTACGCTCGCTGCCGCGGCGCTGCCCCATCAACGCCGTGTACAGCGGGTTGGCCAGCAGCAGCGTCCACGCCGCGTCGCTGACCGCCACCGGCGTCCCCGTCAGCCGGTCCAGCATCCGCTGCACCCCCGGGGTGATGTAGGCGGGCACCGTGCCCTGGCCCGGCGGCACGAGCCCGGCGAGGCGGAACAGATGCTCACGCTCGGCCGCGGACAGGCGCAACGCCCGCCCCAACGCCTCGACGACCTGTGCCGACGGGTGGGTCGCCCGGCCCTGCTCGAGCCGGGTGACGTAGTCGACCGAGATACCGGCCAGCAGGGCGAGCTCCTCGCGGCGCAGCCCGGCCGCGCGCCGGTGGCCGCCGACGGGCAGCCCGGCCGCCTGCGGGGAGACCCGGTCGCGCCAGCGCCGCACCGTGCGCCCGAACTCCGGGTGCCGGAACTCCGTGGGCGCCACGGCACCACTGTGCACCCCGCCGCGGCGGACCGTCCTGGTACTGGCAGTCCCAGGAAGATCCGACGTCTGCCTGACCATCGCGGCGGGCCGCACCCTGAGGACATGACCACGACCTTGATCACCGGAGCGAACAAGGGTCTCGGCTTCGAGACCGCCCGCCGACTCCTCGCCGCGGGCCACACCGTCTACGGGCCCGGAGCAGAGCACCGCGGCCAGCTCCGGCCGCCAGCCCACCCCGAACCCGACCACACCCGTCACGCCGCGATCGTCGCAGCGCGCGGACCAGCGCGTCCTGTCGCTGTCGGCTACTCGTCAGACCTCCGCACCCGTGCGGACGCGGCCGGTGACCGCAGTCGAGGTGACCGCAGTCGATCAGTCGCGGCCAGCCCCGGACATCCTCGGCTCGCCGGCCGCCGCCCGGTCACGGGCGATGCCGCAGGGATCGTCGTGCGGGGGGGTGCACGGCTCGCACTCGGACTCGATCGTCACGTGCGTGATGGCGTACCGCTCGGCGAGCATCGCCTTGATCCCGTCGGACACCGCCCGCGCCTGCGCCAGGCTGGGATGACCATCCTCGACGCCGTCGAGATGGCCGAGCTCCAGGTGCACCGACGCGGCGAACACCCGGTCGGACAGGCTCCACACATGCAGGTCGTGCACGTCGAGGACATGGGTGTCGCGCAGGATGTCGGCGCGCACCGCGGCGACGTCCAGGCTCTCCGGCGTCGCCTCCAGCAGCACCCGCGACGCGCTGACCAGCAGCTTCACCCCCTGCCCGGCGATCAGCACGGCGATCAGCAGTGACACCAGCGGGTCCAGCCAGTACCAGCCGCCGACCAGCCAGATCACCAGACCCGACGCGGCGACGGCCACCGACACCGCCGCGTCCCCGGCCAGGTGCAGCACGGCCGCGCGGGTGTTCAGATCGGCGTCGCGTTCGTGGACGACCAGGGCGCTCACCACGTTGACGACCGCCGCGGCGAACGCGACGCCGACGACCACCGGACCGTCGACCGGGCCGTGCTCGCCGAGGCGGCGCAGCGACTCGACGGCCAGCAGGGCCGTCACCACCAGCACCGCCGCGGCGTTCGCCTGCGCGGCGAGCACCGGCCAGCGCACCCCGCCGAACGTGCGCCGCGCCGACGGCGGACGCTGCGACAACGTCAACGCCACCAGCGCGAGCACCACCCCGGCCGTGTCGGTCAGGTTGTGCCCGGCGTCGGCGAGCAGGCCGACGGACCCCGCGGCGAAGCCGGCCACCGCCTGCCCGACGACGATCGCAAGGTTCAGCCCGGCCGCCAGCCACAGCCGGCGCCGCTGCCGCGCGCCCCTCCGCCCCCCCGGCACCCCGTGACTGTGCCCGTGGGCGTGGGCGTGGCTGGCCTCATGGGCGTGGCTGGCCTCGTGAGAATGGTCCGTTTCGTGACCGACGTGCGGCTCGTGGCCGTGGTCGGGCGCGGTCATGACTCACCCACCCCCGCCAGGGACGCCCCGGCGGACATGCCCGCCCCGGGCCCGGCCGGCGCCGGTGCCACCGCCTCCGCGGCGACGGCGCCGCTGTCGGAGTGCACGTGCTCGGTGTCGACGGCGAGGACGACGTCGAGCAGGTCACCGAGCGCGTGGCGGAGCTTGTCGTCGGCGAGCTCGTAGCGCTGGCGGCGGCCCTCCGGGGTGGCGACGACCAGCCCGCATCCGCGCAGGCAGGCGAGATGGTTGGACAGGTTCGTGCGGCCCACGCCGAGGATCTCGGCCAGCTCCGACGGGTAGGCCCCGCCGGCCCGCAGCACCAGCAGCAGCCGCGCCCGCGTCGGATCGGACAGCGCGTGACCGAACCGGGCGAGCACCTCCGCGGGTGAGGCAACCTTGACCATGCCTCAACGATACAGCGGACACTGACATCAGCCAATCCTGACCTTTTCCCACCTTGTTTTCGGCGGACCATGGCCAACCTGCAGGCGGCGATCGAGGCCGGGTGCAGAGATCGCGGGAAGTTGGCGAGTGTCTCGGCTTGGTGAGGTTGTTGTTGGCGAGTCGGTGGCCGGCAGCAAGCGGCCTGCTTGGCGGTTGTCCATGGTCCGCCGCTGCGGGCAATGCGGTGGCCTTGGCGCCGTCCGGGTAGTCCTCACCGGTCATCCGGTCGGTGCCGTACAGCACGAACGGCGGAGGCACGTTGATTCCCTTCTACTTGTGATCAAGGGGTGGTGTACGGGAGCTCCGTGTGGGCCGGGGCCTGTTTCGGTTGTGTCGGTACGTGCAGGAGGTTGATGACGGTGGGGGCCGGGCGTACGGGCGTCAGGCTCCTGCACCTGCCGGCCGCCGTGGGGCCGGGTCTACCGCGGGCCGATCTTCATGTCTGTACGTGATCGGTGGGGTACGGCCTGCTCGGCTCGAGCCCGACACTGTTGATCGTGGTGTTCCGCGGAACCGTGCCGGCGCCGTCGGAGGCGAGCCCGGCGTGAGGACGACCCCGGATTCCATGGCCACGGTGTGTCCCCACGTCCCCCCCTCGACGCCTCGACGGTCCGGATCTGGTGGCGCAGACAAGCCGTCTGATCACAACCACATACCCGACCTGGTGGCACGGACCCGAGTCCCGGAACCTTCGCAAGTTCAGCCTGACTGAGGGGTCTTCGCGACGAACCCACGGCCCTTTCGATGATCGGGTTCGAGGCCGAGGCGGGTTCGAGGCTGAGGCGGGTTCGTGGCGCGGCTGGTCCGCGCGGCGCGGGTGCGGGCCGCGGGCCCGGATGCACCGCGGCCGTGGCTGGCGAAGGTGAGCCTCCAGGGGTGACCGCAGCCAGACCGCCGTAGCCTAGACCGCCTGCGGGGCGGCGGCTGTGCAGCGGCATAGTGTCGGCTGTGCTCGACTGGGATCACAACGTCTACTACCAGCGGCTGCTGCTGCGCCACCTGCCGCGGCCCTGCCGGCGGGTGCTCGATGTCGGCTGTGGCGCCGGAGCGTTCGCGGCCCGGCTCGCCCAGCGCGTCGAACAGGTCGACGCCGTCGACCGTTCCGTGCGGATGATCGAGGAGGCGAGGCGTCGCACCCCCGACAACGTCACCTGCGTTCTCGCCGACGTGCTGGTCGATCCGCTGCCGGGCAAGGACTACGACGCCATCGTCTCGATCACCGCGCTGCACCACATGCCGTTGGAGGACGCGCTTGAGGTGCTCGCGGCTGCGCTGCGGCCCGGAGGGGTCCTTGCCGCCGTCGTCCTTCCCCGGCTGGACCTGCGCCGGGAGTGGCCTGTCGAGATCGTCGCGATGGTCGGATATCGCCTGCTTGGCGTCATCTTCCTGGCGAACAGGCTGCTGCGGGGTACCAGCTCGTTCGCGAAGGAGCATCACACGCGCACGGGCATGCCCGTGGTCCTGGATCCGCCGCTGACCACGCGCCAGGCCGCCCGCGTGGCCGCCGCGGTGCTGCCCGGCGCGCGCGTGCGACGGCTCCTGTTCTGGCGTTACCTCCTGATCTGGGAGAAACCGATCCTCCACGACAGCAGCCCCGCCGCGGCGCGGCCGTCGCCGACGACCAGGTAGCCGAACGCACCTCCCCGATCTCCCGTGCGTGGCGGGTTGCCGACGCCCCGGGCGGCGTGCTTGGTGGGGGCTATGTGGCCGAGCGCCGCCCCGACCGGCCGGTACCGCCTACCGTCTGCTGCTGGCGCCTGACGGCGGGGCCGGCCGGCGGCTAGCGCAGATGCCGGGCGAAGAACCGGGCCCCGGCGTCGATCTCGAACGACGGAACGCCGGTGTGCCCGCCGAGATTGGCGTGCAGCGTCTTCTCCCTGGTGCCGAAGGTGTCGAACAGGTCCAGGGCCGACTGCCGGTCGTTGCCTTCGTCGTCCCACTGCAGCAGGACCTGCAGCGGAATGGTGACCTGGCGGGCCTGTTCGACCAGGGTGGCGGGCACGAAACTCCCGGCGAACAGATTGGCGGCCGAGATGCGCGGCTCGACCACCGCCAGCCGGATGCCGATGGCGATCACTCCCCCCTCATACCCGACCGGGCCGCCGATCTCGGGCAGCGCCAGGAGGGCGTCCAGGGTGGTCTGCCATTCCGGGACCGCCTTTTCGACCAGCGGGAGGACGAGGGCGTCGACGATCTCGTCGACCGGTTCGCCGGCCTCCATCGCCCGCCGCAGGTCGGTGCGAGCCTGCTCGCCGGCGGCCGAACGGGGCCGGTCACCGCTGCCGGGGAGCTCGATGGCGGCCGCGGCGAAGCCGTACTGCGCCGCGTAGTGCCGGGCCCGGGCCGCCAGTCGGGGGTGCATCGTGTGCAGTCCGCCGGGGTGGCCGACCAGGATCAGCGGGGCAGGTGCGGATGCGGATCCGGGCGTCCACAGGATGCCGGGGATCTCGCCGAGGGTGAATGCGCGTTCGAGGACGCCGTCGTCGAGGCGCTGTTCGGACGTGAATCGCATGGTCGTGCCTTTCGGGAGCGTTCGTGAACGGCGCTCCCGGACGACCTATCGTCCGACCGTGACCCCGGAGGGGAGCACCCATGTCGATACTGCGTTCACGGGTACCACCTCCTCGTCCTCTCGCACGGCCGCCAGAAGAATAGCAGTGGTCGCCTACTTCGATCATCGCCTGGTAGGTGGGGTGGATCGCGTTCATGACGGTCATCGGCGAAGGTCGCGCGCGGGACTGGCCCTGGCGCGGTTGAGGGCGGCTGTCTCCTGGCGGGTGATCTCGATGGCGGTTTCCAGGTGCCGGGTGAGGAAACGCAGCTCCTGGGTGGAGTAGGTGGCGTGGAGCCGGTCGAAGGCGGCCCCGATGCCGAGATAGACGTTCTCGCGAGCGGCCAACCCGGCGAGGTCCACCGTGACAACGACCTTGCGCCCATCCTGCGGGTCTGCCTGCCTGCGGGCGAGCCGGTGGTCCTCCAGGCGGTTGATGACGCCGGTGACGGCTCCCGAGGTCACGGCCAGCCGCGCCATCAGGGAGCCCGCGGTCTGCGGCCCGTCGCGCAGCAGGATACTCAGCGCCTTCATGTCGGTTACCCCGAGGCCGTACGTCGCGGCAGCGGCCTGGTGGAACAACGCGGTCTGGGTCGACTCGATCTCTCCGAGGAGCCGCAGCCGTTCGATCAGGTCCTGCCGGATCTCGGCGTCCGGGTCAGCAGTCACCCTCTCATCGTGACACCGACCGTGACATCGAAGTCTCTTAGTCACTAAGATAAGTGCGTGTCTCAGGATGCGGAAGTCGCCGACAGCGTGGTGCGGGCCGCCGATGGCACGCCCATCGGGTACCACAGCCTCGGTTCAGGGCCGGGCGTGGTCGTCGTGCACGGCGCGATGCAGGCAGCGAGGAGCCAAGCGGACCTGGCCGAACTGCTCGCCACGAGATACCGCACCCACCTGATCGACCGTCGCGGGCGCGGCGCGAGCGGACCCTACCCCGACGCGGTCACGACCGCCGTGGACGTCGGCGACCTCCACGCCGTGCTCGCCGCGACCGGCGCCCGCCGGGTCCTGGGTATCAGCTCCGGCGCGATCATCGCCGCGAGGGCCGCCCTGGCCCACCCGGAGATCATCGAACGCCTGGCCCTGTTCGAGCCGCCCCTCTCCCTCGACGGCTCGATGCGCCTCGACCTCGCCCCACGGATGGACGCCGCGGTCGCCGCGGGTGACCTCGCGACCGCGATGGGGCTCGGCATGAAGATCTCGCAGATGGGCCCGCCGTGGATGTTCGGCCTGCCGGTCGGTGTCCTCGCGGCGTTCTCCCGCCGGATGCTCACCTCCGCGCAGAGACGTGCGCAGGCCGAAGCACTCCCGGTGGACTTCGCCATCGTTCGCGAGAACGCGGACCGCATCGCGGACTTCGCCGCGATCGCCACACCCGTACTGCTCATCAACGGCAGCGCCACCCGGCCGTTCCTGCGCACGGCCGTGACCGGCCTTGCCGCGATCATCCCCGGTGCGACGCACGTCGAGCTCCCCGGCCAGACGCACGCGGTCACCCAGAACCGCGACGAGCGCGGACACCCCGACGCCATCGCACCGGCATTGCTCGACTTCTTCCAGTAGCCGGGAGTGCCAGTAGCCGGATGACCGCTACCTGGCCTGACAGGAGGTCTGTCCCATCCGGGGATCGTTGAGCCAGCGTCGCCACGGGTCGGCGATGAGGCGGGTGAGCTGCTCGTAGCCGGCCGCCGCGGGGTGGGCGCCGTCGCCGGCGGCGATCCCCTGCTGCCAGGACTGTTGTTCTTTCAGCGCGGCGAACACGGTGAGGTAGGGAACGTTCTTCGCCGCGCAGACGGTGGCGTACTGCTCGTCGAGTGCGGCGACGCGTCCGTCTCTGCCCGGGTCCCCGGAGGGGGGCGGTCCGACCATCAGCACGGGCAGGGTCGGCAGCGTTTCGGTGAGCAGGGTCCTGAGGTTGTCCACCGACTTCTCGGGAGGGACACGCAGGCCCTGGCCGTCGTGGGTCATGTCGTTGACGCCGAACGACAGCACCAGCCGGGCCTCCGGCGCCTCGGACAGGCGCGGGAGGCACTCCTGGCGCCACCGGGCCCGTATCTGCGCGGAGGTGTTTCCGCGGATCCCGAGGTTGTAGGCGGTGAGGTGCAGGCTCCTGCTCTCGGTGCGTGCGGCCAGGCGTCCGACCCAGCCCAGGCCGGTGGGATCGCCCACACCCGCGGTGAAGGAATCCCCGAGGAAACAGACCCGCACGTCTCTGATCGCCGGTGGTGGGGGCGGCGACGTCGGGTCGGTGAGCGCCCGGGTGAAGGCGACGCGAGGAAGTCCGGGGCCGTCGTAGTCGCGGTGGACGGCGACACCGTCGATCGTGGTGTCGCCGGGATCGACCTGGAAGCCGAGGCCGGTGTGGAACGCCAGCGAGGCCGTGTTTCCGGGGCTGGTGACGCACCGCACCCGGCGGCAGCCTCGGGCGGCCGCCAGGCGGAAGAACCGCCGGTAGACAAGCGCACCGACACCGCGGCGGCGCAGTGACGGATCGACCCCGACGAAATGGATGTAGGCGACCTCGGGCTGGGACTGCGACACGAACCCGATGAGGAACGCCACCAGCCGGCCGTCGTCGCGTTCCACCAGGAAGCTGCTGTCGGTGAAATGCTGGAAGAACAACCGCGGGAGCAGCAGGCTGCGCTGCAACGACCCGGCGTCGCCCTGGAAACCCGCCCACCAGGCGTCCATGACGGCCAGGACACGCCGCTGATCGTCCGGGGTGGGATGGCGCAGCACCAGACCGTCCGGAAGCTCGTCGATCACCATTCCACCCTGGCAGAAGCGTGCGCATCGCCGCCAACACTTTTCAGAAGCCCGGCGCCGCGCACTCCGGAACACATCAGTCCCGGCGGCCCTGAATGAGCCAGATGGCCGAGTCGTACAGGACGCCTCGTTCGGTGTGGTGCTCGGCCAGGTCGGCTCGCAGATCGGCGAGCGCGCGGTCTTCGGCGGCGGGGTCGAGGTCGCGTACCAGCCCGGCATGCTGGGCGGAGACGAACCGGAAGGCGTCGTCGGGGTCGGGACCGAAATACATGGGCTCGACGAGGCCCTCCAGTCGAACGTCGCAGAACCCGGCAGTGTTCAACAGCGACCGGATCCGGCTGGGGTCGCTGAGGGCGAACGGGCTCGGCGCGTCCGACGGTGGGACAGGTATCTCCCGGCCAGCGGCCAGGCAGGTGAAGAAGGCTTTGAGCCAGTCGTTGCGCTCGAACGGCTGCCAGGTCAGCAGAACGATGCGCCCGCCGGGACGCAGGGCGCGCGCGAGGTTGGTGAAAGCGGCGACGGGATCACCGAAGAACATCACCCCGTGCCGGCTGACGGCGACGTCGAAGGCTCCGGCAGGAAAGGGATGGATCTGCGCGTCGGCCTGCTCGAAGGTCGCGTTCGTGACGTGCTCGCGTTCGGCGCGCCGGCGGGCCAGCTCGAGCATCTGTGCGGACAGGTCCACGCCCAGGACAGAGCCGGCGGTGGCGCAGCGGGCGGCGTCCAGGGTCGTCCGTCCACTGCCGCACCCGACATCGAGCACGGTCGCCGTCTCGTCGATCGCGGCCGCAGCCAGAAACCGATCGCGGTATGCGGCGACCCCCTCATCGAAGCGATCGGCGTTCGCGACCCAGAAAGCGCCTCCCTCGCCGTCCCAGCTGGCGAACTGGGTAGCGTTCGACGCATCGACGCCGAGCTCGGTGACCATGACGCCCACTCTGTCAGAGCGCCGGTTGGCCCTACGACCCTGGCTGGGTGGGTCTCCCCGCACATTTCACGTGATGGCCGCGCGGGGTGAAGCCGGCGCGGCCAGAGATGCGGCTGGCAGCAACAGGGAGCGCCAGAACCAGCAGTTCGAACAGAAGGCTCCCGGCGACACCCGCCCTCGCGAGGCCATTGAGGGCATCCGCTCCACGCGCGCGGACAGCTGCGGACGGGGCCGCTGCGCTCCCTTGCCTTCGCGGCCCTCGCCGCCGCACGGGACGTCGCCGATCCGGCTGCCACCGCCCCCGCCAGCCTCCGCGCATCGCGGCCCTGCTGACAGCGACCACCGCCGAGGCACGCCCCCGCAGGCGGGATCAGGCGTCGAACAGGGCGCTGACCGACTCGCCGTTGTGGATGCGGCGGATCGCCTCGGCCAGCGGCGGCGCGACCGTGAGCACCTCCAGCTTCGGCACCCGGTCGTCCAGCGGGATCGGCACCGTGTTCGTGCAGACGATCTCCACGACGTCCGGCTGGTCGGAGATCCGCTTGAGCGCCCCGGCGGAGAACAGCCCGTGCGTGCACGCCACCCGCACCGAGCGCACGTCGAGCTCGCGCAGCCGTTCGAGCAGCTCCAGCACCGTGCTGCCCTTGGCGATCTCGTCGTCGAGGACGATGACGTCACGGCCGGCCACGTCCCCGATGACCGTGCTGATGCTCACCCGGTCGTCGGCGAACCGCTGCTTGGCCCCCGCCGCGACCCGCACCCCGAGCATCCGCGCGAACGCCGCCGCCTCCTTGGCGTTACCGAGGTCCGGCGACACCACCGTCGTGTTCGACAGGTCGTGGCGGCGGAAGTGCTTGGCGAGCTCCCGCAGCGCGTGCAGATGGTCCACCGGGACGCTGAAGAAGCCGTGCACCTGCGGCGAGTGCAGCGTCATCGCCAGCACCCGGCTCGCCCCGGCGGCCACGAGCAGGTCCGCGACGAGCCGCCCGCCGATCGAGATCCGCGGCGCGTCCTTCTTGTCGGAGCGGGCGTAGGCGTAGTGCGGCAGGACCACCGTCGTACGCGCCGCCGACGCCCCGCGCGCCGCGTCCAGCATCAGCAGCAGCTCGACGAGGTTCTCCTGCACCGGCGTGACCAGCGGCTGGATGAGGAAGACGTCGCGCTCCCGGCAGTTCGCCGGTAGCTGCACCTCCAGGCAGTCGTTCGCGAACCGCTGGACCCGCACCCGGTGCAGCGGCACGTCGAGGTGCGCGCAGATCTCCTCGGCGAGGATGGGATGGGCACTGCCGCTGAAGACGGCGATGTCTCGCACGAACCGCTCCCTGTTCTCTTTCCCTGACCAGCCGGCATCGGCGCCCGGCCGGCCGGCATCGGTCGTCGCTGGCCTGGGCGCCGTCGGCATGGCCGGCGCCCGGTCGATCGCTCCGGATGCTACCGATCGTGGCGCGCGGGCGGCGGGATCGGGCGCAGAGCTCACGCGGCCCGCAGGAGTCAGGCCGCGCGCAGCGCGTCGCGCAGCGCCACCCGCGTCCCCGAACGCTTCACCGCGTTGCCGTACACCCGCCCGGCCAGCCAGACCAGCGCCGCGATCCACGCCAGGGTCAACGCCAGCGCGACCAGCACCTGCCAGACCGCCACACTGCCGATCCCGATCACCATCGGCATCAGGATCGGCGCGAACAGCGGGATGATCGCCAGGGCGAGGATCAGGCCGCTGTCCGGCGACGACGGCAGCACCGAGATGCCCAGCACGTACGGGATGAGGATCATGGCGATCATCGGGGCGGTCACCCCGCCGGCGTCCTCCTGACGCGACACCAGCGCTCCGGCGGCGGCGAACATCAGTGCGTACATCGCGAACCCGACCAGATACCACAGCAGCGCCAGCGCCACCGACCCCACGGCGACCCCCGCCGGGATGTCGAGTTCCCCGGTGGCCAGCCCCAGCCCGACCCCGACCACGCCGATCAGCACGAGCTGGCCGAGGGCCACCACGCCGATCCCCAGCACCTTGCCCGCCATGAGCTGCCACGGGCGGATGACGGCCAGCAGCAGCTCCACCACCCGGCTCGTCTTCTCCTCGATCACGCTCTGTGCCACCACCGGGCCGAAGATCAGCAGCGAGATGTAGATCAGACCACCGGCGAGCAGTCCGAGCACCAGCCGGGCCCCGTCCCGCTCGGGCTGCGGGCGCAGCGCCGTGACGGCGACCCCCGCCGTCGCGACCGCCCGGCCCACCGTCGCCGGATCCCCGCCGAGGGCGGAGATCTGCCCCTCCAACGCCGCCTGGCGGGCCGCGACGGTCAGCACGGACGTCAGCGAGTCCCCCAGCTCGGAGTCCACCACCACCCGGTAGCCGCCGCCCGCCCCCGCGGCCCCGTCCGTCGGCGGCGCGACCAGCACCAGGGCGTCGACGTCCCCGTCGAGCACCGCCTGCCGCCCGGCCGCGGCGTCGGCGTAGGTGCGCACCGCGACGTCGACGTCGAGCGAACGCGCCGCCGCCACGATCGCCGCCGCCTGCGTGCCGTCCGCCGCCGTCACCGCGACCCGCTGCGCGGACGAACCGCCGACGGCGGTGGTCACCAGCACGCTCGCGGCGATCGCGACGACGAACAGCGCCGTGGTGATCTGGAACGCCCGCGACCGCACCCGCGTGCCGACCTCCCGGCCGGCGACCAGGCGCAGCACCCGCGACGCCCCCAGCTCCCCCGTCGACTCGTCCGGCCCGCCCGCGCCGTGCACGCCATCGCCGTGCGCGCCGACGTCCGCCGACGCCTCCGGCCCGGCGCTCACGCCGACCGGCCCGTGGACTCGACACGCGCCTCGGACCGGCCGGCCTCGGCGGCCTGCGCCGCTGCCGATTCCGCCCGTGGCGCGCCCACCGAGGCCACTGCAGCCGGCTGTCCCCCGCCGCCGCCATCCTCGCCGCCGCCGAGGCCGCCAGCGCCGCCAGCGCCGCCGGGGCTGTCGGGTGCGCTCACCACGTCGCGGAACAGCTCCGCCAGCGACGGCCGGCGGGGATGGAACTCGTGCACCGGACCGCTCGCCAACGCCGCGCGCAGCACCGCCTGATCGTCCGCCCCCGGCCCGAGCTCGAGCACCGTGCGTGACCCGTCCCGCCCGCGCACCCGCACCCCGGCCAGAGCGTCCGCCCAGCCCGCCGGCGCGTCCGGGGCGTCCACGACGAGCCGCCCGCCGCCGCCCGCCCGCAGCTCGTCGACCGACCCGCAGGCGACCATCCGACCCGACCGCACGATCCCGACCCGATCACACAGCCGCTCGACCAGGTCGAGCTGATGGCTGGAGAACACCACCGGCACCCCGGCGGCGCGCCGCTCCCGCAGCACCTCGCTCATCACGTCGACCGCGACCGGGTCCAACCCGGAGAACGGCTCGTCGAGCACCAGGGCGACCGGATCGTGCACGAGCGCCGCGGCGAGCTGAACCCGTTGCTGGTTGCCGAGGCTGAGCTTCTGCACCTCGTCGTCGCGCCGCGCGGCTACGCCGAGGCGCTCGATCCACCGCGCCACCGCCCGGCGCGCGGCCGCCGGCCCCAGGCCGTGGAGCTGGGCGAGGTAGTGCAACTGCTCGGCGACCTTCATCTTCGGGTACAGCCCGCGTTCCTCGGGCATGTAGCCGATCCGCCGGCGGGTGCGCAGGGTCAGCGGCGCGCCGTCGTAGCGGACCTGGCCGGCGTCGGCGGTGACCACGCCGAGGATGATCCGCATCGCCGTCGTCTTGCCGGCGCCGTTGCTGCCGACGAACCCGAACAGCTCGCCGGCCCGCACCTCGAACGACAGCGCGTCCAGCGCCACGACCTCGCCGTAGCGCTTGGATACGGCGTCGACCTCAAGCCGTCCGTCGCCCATCCGCACCGCCCTCCCCCGCGATCTCGCGACCGCTTCGCGTCCCTGCACCAGGGACCGTTCGGACGAACATCCTCCCAGCAGCCCGGTCAGCGTGTTCGCGCCCACTCTCCGTCCGCTGACAGAGGTTGTTGGAGGCGGTGGCCAGGTGCTTGGTTTCGATGACTGTTTTATGATCAAATTTGGTTCACCGATTTCGTCAACACCGTTGATTATCTTGTTCAATTGGACCGCAGGACCGCACACCGCGCCAGCGGGTCAGGCAGCCGACTGCGGTCTGTCGGCGGCACGGTTCTGGTGCCGCCGACTGGCGACGCCTAGCAGCAGGAAGCCGGCGAGACACAGGATGCAGCCAGCCGCGGTGCAGGTGCGAGTCGCGGCGGAGGTGGCGCCGGCCAGGCGCGGAATCGTGTTGAGGGGCGCCGCGCAGTAGAACAACAGCAGGACCCAGCCGCGCGTGCGTATCGGCGCCAACCATGTACGCAGGCGGCGGGGCACCCTGTTCGCGGCCAGGACCAGTCCCGCGGGCAGCACCGTGAGGGAGAACAGGGCCAGGCCGATCCACTGCCACATCATGATGCGGGGACTCCTCTGCTGAGGCGCCGTGCTCGTGTTGCCGTTCGCGAGCGGCAACGACGATTACCCGTGATTGCGGGCTTGTCGCCCTATCCTGAGGCATGGACACCGTGCCCCCGGGTGACTACAAGTGGATCGTCGGGTTCTCGACGGTCAACCTCGTGCTGGCAACCGTGGGGTCCGCGGCCGTCCGCCGACGGTTCGGTGACATCGCAGCGCAGACCTTCCAGCGTCGCGCCGGCACAGTGGTCGGCGGCCTGTTCATCGTGTGGGCGGCAGTCTTCTGGGGCTTCTTCCCCTATGGCGTCTTCGGAGCGGGGCTGGTCCTGGTGTCGTTCCTCGTCGAGCGCTACCACCGTCAGCGGGCACGCGCGGACAGACCGCAGACCATGGACACGCGCTCACAGACACGCCGTGACGATCCGGCTACAGATCGATCGCGTTCGACAGCGGATTAATGCCAGGGCCCCTCGGATGTCCTGCTGACCACTCCCCCGGGCCGGTATCGGGCGCCGTCACCGCGACGGGGCGAGCACCCGCCATGGCGGGATCGACGAGCCGGCCGGCCCGGTCGGCGGACACCTGCTCGGCGATCCAGGCGGCGGCGAATGTCGTCAACATTGTTGATTATCTTGGTTGGTTGTCGACCGTGACGTGGAGAACGGAGCGGATCTGTGCTCGCTGGCCCGGTGACGGATCAGTCGGGGCGGCCTGCGGCCCTCACGCGGGTGCCGAGACGCGGTCGGCCACGAGGATGCGGCCGTTGCGCAGCGAGCGGCGGTGCTGGACCGGGGTGCCGAGATCCTGGGCGAGGGTGAGCAGGGAGTCGTCCTGGGTGACCGCGAAGCCGCGGACGCCGACGGCGCGGCGCAGGGCGGCCGGCGTCCACACCGAGCGGTTCGGCTCGCGGGTCATCGGATTCGCCTGCCGGGACAGGGCGCTGAGCAGGCGCGCCGCTCCCCGGCCGAGCGGCGCCGAGGGCGCCGGGGTGTGGTAGTGCACGATCAGGCGGCTGCCCGCGGCGGAGCGGTCGCCGACGATCCGCAGCGTCCGGGCGACCTCGCCGCGGGTGAGGTAGGGCACGACGCCCTCCCAGATCCAGATCGTCGGGACCGAGCGGCGGTGGCCCGCGGCGGCCAGCGCCGCGGCGAGGTCGTCGCGGCTGAAGTCCACGGGCACGAAACGCGGCGGCGCCCCCGCCGGCGCCAGCTCGCCGGCCCGGTCGCGCTTGTCGCGCTGCGACGCCGGATGGTCGACCTCGAACACCGGCGTGGCCGCGAGTTCCGCCATCCGCCACGCCCGCCCGTCCAACCCCGCCCCCAGGATGACGACCTGCGCCGTGGCAACGGGCACAACATCGGTCTCGACGCCGTTGGCAGGCACCGGGTCGGCCGGCATCGGGTCGGCCGACATCGGGTCGGCCGGCATCGCGTCGGCCACGGAGAGGGCTTCACCGGTGGCGGGCAATGCCTGGCGGACGGCCTCGTCGATCGCGACGGTGCGCGGCGCCATCACCTCGGCGCAGGCGCGCACCATCTCGAAGGTCAACCGCGGTCCCCAGCCCGCCGGCGCATCCCCGGATCGCACCTCGTCGACGATGCCCCGCTCGGCGGGAAGCAGGAACGCCCTCGCGGTCGGATCGTCGAAGCGACCCGGGGCGAGCCGCCCGTGGGCGACGGCCCGTCCCTGGCAGACCATCACCGCCGTGCGGCTGGCACCGCCCGTTCCGCCCATCGGCCGATGACCTCTCCCCCGCGGCCGGCCTGCGGCAGAGCCCCGTGCCCTCATCGCGCCCCTCCCTCGCCCTCCCCCGCCGGCCGCGGCCCGCCCCACCGGGCGGCCCCCGTCGACGACGCCGGAGTTCCGGCCCTCATCGTCGCAGCCCGCACGCCCCGGCCGCCCGACTAGGCCCCCGTTGGGGGGCCGCCGAGATACGGGAGAAAGGGGCAACGGGCGGCTGTAGCCCGGTGGCGTACGGCGTTGGGCCGCTCGGTAGCCTGCCGATCACTGTCGGCGATGCGGTGCGGGGTGGCTGGTGGCATCGATCGAGCGGACGGCGTATCCGCGGTTCAAGCGGACGATCTCGTCGCGGGAGTTGTACGACGGGTTCCACTCACCTCGGCCGGCAGGTGCATCCCCGCGGCGTCGTGATGGGCCCTGGCCGTCGTCGAGTCCACACTGACCAACGACAGGTCCACCGCATCCCGCTTCGCAGCCTCGGCGATCATGCCTTCCAGCAGGGCCGCGAAGACACCGGCGTCCCGCCACTGCCGGAACCAGTTGTGCACCGTCGGCCAGGCACCGAACTCGCGCGGCATCTCCCGCCACTGCCCGCCCGTCCGGAACCGCCAGACCACACCCTCGAACTGCGCCCGCAACCGCTGCGGGTACGGGCCGAACCTGCCGATCGGCAGGTACGGCTCGATCAACTCCCACTCGGCATCGGTCAACTGCACCCGCGTCATGCACCACGAACTACCGGATCACCCCCCGCCACGAGGACGAATCCTCCCAACAGATCACAACCAGATACGGGCCCTAGTAGGCGCGTGTCCGCGTCACGCCGACCACCGTGCACACCGGAACCTCTCCCGCAGGAAGCTGCAGGACGCCGTGCGCGGTCGACGTCGCGGTCTGTCCCGGGGCGAGCAGCAGGACGGTAGTGATTCCGGTGCTGCGCTGCCCCCACCCTTCCGGGCCCTGGAACGACACGGTGACGGTGTAGCTCGTGGTGGTGTGAGAGCTGTTCTGTACCCGAAGATCGGCGGCCGGGGCGCCGAGAAGGGCGTCCCGGCGGCAGCCCGCGACCGTCACCTCGCTGCGCCCCACCCGGTCGGCGTTCGTCACCGCCGTGCCGATGGCCATGCCGACACCGACACCGACACCGACGACGGCCAGGGCGACGAGCGCGAGCGCGAGCAGCGGCCGCACACCACGCCGGTGCAGCAGCGCCTCAACACGGTCAGCGAACCGTGACTGTCCCATGATCCCCCCGGTAGGACGTGATCCCGCACCCTACCGAGAGCCCAACTCCACACAGGAGAAGGCCAATCAACAGACTGACGCGGCGTCACCAACCTCCGACGGCGCAGAGGGAGCCCGCGCACCGCGCACGCTCCCCGGGAGCCATGGGGCGTGGCCGATGATGTCGATGCCACCCCCGCTACCCTGATCGTTCGATCATCGGGGGGACGATGCACATCCGTACGGCACTGCCCGCACTCGTGGTCCTGGCCGTGCTCGCGGCCTGCGGCGCCAGAACCGACCCGGCCGAGCCGAACACCGCCCCTGCTGCAGGTCCGGCTTCGACGACGGCCACGCCATCATCTGCACCCTCGACAACCACGACCGTGGTCCTGGATCAGTACGCCGACGCGGCCTGCCAGGCGGTGGCGGCCGCGCAGCTGGCTCCCTCCCCGGCGCCGGGTGAGGTGAGCGAGACCGCGAACCAGTTCATGATCCTCACGCTGCGTGCCGGTTTCGCCGCGTTGCACTCGACCACCCCGGGCTTCGGTCTGGCCTGGGCCGGGCTGACCGCGCCGACCACCTCGCAGGCCGGACTCGCCGCGCGACGGCTGCTGTGCGGCCAGTACGGCTGGGCCGGCTGACACGCACAGCGGTCGGTCCTCGCCCGCAGCGGCGCAGGTGAGGAAAAACCGACGTCGCGGGCTGGGTAGGCGCCCCGCAGCCGTCGCCTTGACCAGGGTGGGTTGACGCCGGTGTGAGTCGTTAGCCGTCGAGGAATGCGGTCAGGGTGTAGGTGCCGTGCCGGTCCAAATTGCCGCGGGCTCGGTCGTAGCCGCGGGTGGTGCGGGGGTCGGCGTGGCGGGCGAAGTCCTGGGCGTCGCGCAGGCTCGCGCCGGCGTCGAGCAGGAGCGTGACCGCGGTCGCGCGCAGGCTGTGCGGGGACAGCCGGGTCTGGGGCAGGCCGGCGCGGCGGCCGAGCTGGCGGACCTTGCGCCAGACCGCCGCCCGGTCGAGGCGGCGGCCGGTCGCCGTCGCGAACAGCGGGCCGTCGACACGGCCGTCGAGGTAGACGTCGAGGGCGTGCCCGGTCGTCGGGGCGACCACGATGACCGCGGCCTTCGCGCCCTTGCCGACCATGCGGATGATCCGGTGGCCGCGTTCGGTGTCGAGGTCGGCCACGTCCAGGCCGATCGCCTCGGACACCCGTAGCCCGTTGCGGAGCAGCAGGCCCATGAGCGCCTCGGTGCGCGGCCCGTCCGCGGCCGCGGCGGCGAGGAACGCCCGCGCCTCTTCGAGGGACATCCCGGGGGCCTGGTGCCGGTCGCCGGTCTTCGGCCGGCGGACCCGCGCGGCCGGCGAGGCGGTGATGACGCCCTCGTCCATCGCATAGCTGTAGACCGACGCGACCGAGGACAGCTTCCGGGCGATCGTGGTGGAGGCCTGTCCGGCGGTTTCCAGTTCGCGGGCCCACCGGTCGAGATGCTGGCGGCGCGCGGCGAGCGGATGGACGTCCCACCCGGCGCAGGCCCTCGTCCACTCGGTGACCCCGCGGCCGTACGCCTCCCGGGTCGTCGCCGCGAACCCGCTGTCGAGCCAGAGGGCGACCAACGGCGGCCACGGGTCGCCGCCGTCGGCCGGCACGAGCACACCCGGCTCGACGATCTCGGCGACTGCGGCGTCGGTGGACGGTGCGACGGCCTCAGCGAACATGATCGAAAGATACAACAGAATCACGGATCTGTTGTAGAAGTCGGGGCCGGCCCGGACCGGCCTCGTCCGCTATCGGCTCCCGGACGGACGGGACCGGACAGCACCGGCGCGACGTCAGGTCCTCGACTCAGGACTCCGTCCACGACACCGGCCGGTGTAGGGATCGGATCTACTTGGCCACTCGCCGTAGTGGTTGGCCAGTAGCACGGGTACTTGGCCAGCGGCCCGCAGCCGGCCGCGGCTGCTGCTTGGCATGGCTCCGGGGAGTCCTTGGGATGATGGGTCGGTGACGATTGATCGCCCGTCCAGGGCCACCGCGGACAGCGCCATTGTCGCGGCCGAAGCAGGTTCACCCCTCGTCCACGGGTCCTGCACACTGTCCCGTGACCTGGCGGTACCGCCAGGTCGTGTCTTCGCGGCCTTCTCCGACCTCGCCCTGCGCCAACGCTGGTTCCGCATACCCAGCGAACCCGGGACGGCCCATCACGAGCTGGACTTCCGCGTCGGCGGATGCGAGATCGCCCGCGGCACGTTCGCCCCCTCGGGCGTTCCGGAGCAGATCGAGTATCGCTCGGAGTTCCTGGACATCGTCCCTGACGAACGTATCGTGTTCACCTACACGATCATGCTCGACGGTCACCGCCGCTCCGTGTCACTCGTCACCGTGGAGCTGGCCGCCGAGAGAAGCGGCACACGCGTGACCCGTACCGAACAGTACGTGCTCCTTGTCCTCACGGGCGACGGCCAGGTCGATGTCGCCCACCTCGAAGGCAGTATGCGGTTGCAGTTCAACGGCTTGGAGTCGGCCGTAGTCCGTTCCTGAGCGGTGGCCAGGTAAAGAGACTCGGTCTCAAGGGCGCTGTTCCGCCTCAGCCCACAGCCTGTCCGGCGGACATGATCTTTGAGAGTGGGCGCCACTGGTCACGGCGTTGCGGGCCTCACGCTGAAGCTGCTGGGCGCGGTCAATCTGGCCAACTATGACGGCGGCCAGCGTGCTGGTGCTGGCCAACAACAGCGTTTCACCAGCACTGAGTGGCCATCTTCATCCGATCCCTACAGCCGGACGACCCCCACCGGAAGATGCGTCCGATCGTCACCTTGAGCGGCGTCTACCTGCTCCTGGGTCAGATCCCGGGCGCTGGTGAGGTTCGCCCCGCCCAGCTCGGCGCCGGTGAGGGTGGCGTTGGTGAGGTCGAGGTGGTCGAGGCTGGCGGGGCCGGTGAGATCGGCGCCGGTCAGATCGCTGCGGGGAACGCCGTCGCGATGGGGGAGACGGGCGAGGACCTGGACAGCGGCCCGAATGTCCGCGGCCGGGCGGACCGGCGGCACCGGGGGCTCACCGTCGGCGGGTACGGGTGGACGCAGAGCGGGGTCGGTGCTGCGCGTCCGAATGAAGGCGGAGAGGACTTCCATGACGGTGCGCTGGTCGGGTGGGGAGTCGGTGGCGATGCGTTCCAGGGCGTAGATCCCCCCGAGGCGGACCGTGCCGTTGTCCGATCCGAGCAGGTCCACCGCGCGGATGAACAGCTCCCGGACGTGGGTGTTCTTGTTCGCCTCCCGCTCGCGGGCGTCCGCGGCCTCGTTCGCCCGGCGGGTTTCGGTGTTGGCTTGGCGGGTCTCGTCCAGTGCGATCAGCGCGCCGGCGACGGCGACCAGGGCGGCGGCCGCGGTCAGCAGACCGCCCTGCAACGCCGCCCGGGCCTGGACCGCGCCGTCGCTGGCACCCGGGTACATCCGCGCGGGCAGATGCCAGATCCCCACCACCGCGGCCACCGCACCCAGCCCGGCGAGTCCGGCCACCGCCCACAATCACCGCCGACCAGCCCGCCGGGCTGATCCCCCGCTGTCCGCCATGAGTGGGTTGTACGCCACCGACCGGACCGATCCTGTCTGTTATCGCGACCCAGACCAGGTGGGGCGGCTCGGCTCGATGCCCTCGGACCGTGCCCGACGCACCAGATACAGCGGGACACCCGGAGAGATCTTGTCGGATAGGCCAGCTCCAGCGAGACGGGCGGGCGGCGCTGTGTCCCACGGATCTGGTCCCTGGCAGGTCACAGCCCTGGACCCGGGCCATCTCCAACGGGACCGGACACCCGGCGCCCATCCAGGAGGTCGGCACCGTGACTCTGGCGCTCGTCGCCATACGACCGGATCATCGTGGACATGTTTCGGGCTGGGAGGAAACCACGATGACCGACAGCATGATCTTCATCGTGGCCGTCGCCGTCGGTTCCATCGTCGGCGTGGCCATGGGGGTCGTTTCGTTGCGGCGTGGACACCAGGCCGCCACACCCCAGGAAAAAGATCAAAGGCGCACCCGGGGCGGGCCGTCGTGATCATTTCTGGGCGCGGGAGCCTGATCGAAAGTTGAAGACGCGCGCGCAACGGGGCGTGCAATTCCCGTGCACGACGGCGTGCAGACCGGTGTGCACGGCCGTGCACACACGGCCCCAACGCGCGTACGCGGGTCGCCGGACGGGTGCTTGCATCCCGGTTGGTCTTGCTCGTGCGGACGCGGCCCCCGGCCGCCCCGGGTCCGGACACACGCCCGGGCCCGGAGGACCAGACACCAAACAGCCTCTGGTTCAGGTTCAGCGACCTTCTAGCCGCATGCGGGGGTCTCGCTGTGCTTGGCCAGTGCTGCACCGCGTTGGCTCTGGATCATCGCCGCTTCCCCTGCAGGACAGAGAAGGCCCCGATTGTCAGAAATCGCCGGGCTGCCATAACCCGCCGTCCCGAGGACGAACGTTCACGGCGCACCTTCATCTCCCGTCGTAGGAGGATTTTCGACGCTTCACCAACGGTTACAGCGATAGCGATAATAATGACGGCAGTGACGACCGTACCCGTCGTGACGGCCGTACCCGTCGTGACGGCCGTACCCGTCGTGACGGCCGTACCCGTCGTGACGGCCGTACCCGTCGTGCTGGCCGTACCCGTCGTGACGGCCGTACCCGCCCTGCTGGCCGTACCCGTCGTGACGGCCGTACCCGCCCTGCTGGCCGCCGCCGTTCCAGGTGCCGCCGCCCTGCTGGCCGCCGCCCTGCGAAGTACCGGGCGGCGCGGCTTGCGCCGTAGTGCTTGCCAGGACGATCGCGAAGACCGCGAATACCATTACTCCAAGACTCAGCACTTTCCTCATAAGGGTCACCATCTCTCCTTTCGTTGCCGTGATATTGGTCCCGACCACTCTCCAAAAGAAACGGTTTACCTCGCCATGAAATTTATTGCGACGTGAGGTTTAGAGCGAGGCCACTGGGTCCCTATCGGGATTTCTGCGAATGCGAACAATAGGCGGCTTCATGACGCGACGCCGAGATCGACCGGGCCCGCCCGCCTGGCCCTGGCCGCCAGCGCCTGCTACGGCGACGTCGGCCGCCCCGCTGGGCATCACCACGGAGCCCAGGACCTGATCACCACCGTGGCGCACCGGCGGCGGAGGCTCGCCAGCGGCGGTGAGACCTACGTGCGCCGCTCGGTGCCCGGGGCGACGACCGTCAGCGCGGCCGGTCTGCTCGCCGGCGGTGGGGACGCCGCCCGCGGGCAGGTGTTCGCCGTGGCGGACGTCGGCGCGGACACCGGCCGCGTCGATCCCGCCCGGCTTGTTGCCCCGTGGCTGAACGAGCTTGCCTGCTGGGCCGGGTACCGCCCCGAGGGTGCCCGGCCGCTGGCGGAGTGCGTGGTCCGCCTCGCCGCGCCGGAACTCACCGGCGACCAACTGGTCAGCCAGGCCGAGTTCGCCGCGATCGGCGGGATCGGCGCGTCGACCCTGCGCGCCTACCTCGCCCGCGGCGAGGGCGACGTCCCGCTGCCCCAGGCCAGCGTGGGCGGGCGCAGCGTCTGGTCACGGGCGGTCGCCGAGGACTGGGCCGAGCGCCGTCGGCGCTCGGATGACGGCGTGAGCGAGACCATCCAGGCGACCCGGGGCAACGCGACGCAGCCCCCGGGGATCATCGACGTCTGGAACCGCTACATCCGGATGTTCATGACGGGGCTGTGGGAGAACCCGAACCGGCGCCGGCGCTGGGCGCTGCGCTGGCGCACCGAGGCGGCCGTGCGTGACCTCGCCGAGGACCTCGGCTGGTATGTGGCGGCCGATCTCACCGGCGAGCGCCTGGTCCCGATGGCCGACCTTTCGATCACGATCCGCTACGCGATCCTCGACGAGTTCACGACCGGCAGGGAACTCGACGCCAGCTCCGCCAGCGTCGTCGACGGATACGAGCCCACCTTCTACGGGATCAACCTCCCGATCACCCGGACGCTCGACTGGCTCGTCCGCCACCGCCCCACCCTCGCCGCCTCCACCATCGCCTCGGTGATCGGCGAAGCCGAACGGCGAGGCATCCCCCGCCCCGTCAGCGAGGAGTCGATCCGCACCGCGCTGTCCCTGGACGGCACGCTCGACGCCGACAGCTACACCACGTTCCTCGAGCTCGTCCTGACACCAGCGGACAGCTGATCCACAAACACCGACCCGCGCGGGCTCGACCGTGCGGGTCGGTGCGGTGTCGTCACTGAGGTCGAGCGCGGCCGAACGTCATCCGTCAGGGCGTGTCTGCCGCGGCTGGGACAGTGGGGGCGCCGCCGTCCAGGCAAGGCGCTGGGAGGGGCAACCACGGGCAACCCGTCAGGCAACCCGTGCGCTTGGCGCTCGTAGTCGACCCCGGCGACCCACCGCGCCGAACGGCCGACACGCCCGGCCAGGGTGCCGAGCGCAGGGAGGCGGCCTCCGGACCGGCGCGCGGCGAACCCGTTCGCCGCGGCGCCGTGCGCCGGGCGGGGCGGCCATCGAACACCAGCGGAGATCAGCGGGTGCCCGCCGCTCATTGCCCCTTTCTGCCGTATCTCGGTGGCTCCCCCCGTTCGCCGTCCGCTGTGGGCCCGCGGTCGCCGGGCTGCGGATGGCGAGCGTAGTCACCGCCGGCCAGCACGGTGATCCCGCTGGCCACGGCGAGGACGATGACGGCGATCCGCCCGGCGGTGTCGTCGAAGATCCCACCGATGGCGTCGAAGATCTCCACGACCGCTCTGGCGGCGAACGCGGCCATGACGGCACGGACGAGGATCCGCACCGCGATCGCGGCCGTCGAGCGGCCCGGGCCCGTCATGCCCCACCCCGCCCGGAACGCGCCGCGCGCGTCGCCGCCCCGGCCCGCCACGGCACCCGCCGCCCCACGATCATCAGATCCACTGGATCATCCACTGTCCTCATCCCCTCGCGATCCCCTCGCGCCCCCGCCGGTCCGGCCGGCGTCCGGTTGCCCCGTCACCGGTGTCGGCGTGCCGCGGTCGTGCCGCGATGTGCCGCGATGTGCCGCGACGTGGCGGCGGTGCTTCGCCGACGGCGGGCGGGATATCGACGGCGGAAGCGGGCAAAGAGCCGAAGGTCAACGTCATCCGCGGGCCGTCAGGACGGCTGGAGGCGGCCGCGGCGGACGGCGAGCACGCAACGGCGAAGGTGTGGGGGTGGCATGCACGGCAAGGACAGCGCCGGGTTGGGGACGATCCGCACGGCGATCCCGGCCCGACTCGACCGGCTTCCCTGGGCCCGGTTCCACTGGATGATCGTCATCGGCCTGGGGACGGTGTGGATCCTCGACGGCCTCGAGGTGACGATGGTGGGCGCGGTGGGTTCGCGGCTCACCGAATCGGGCAGCGGGATCTCGCTGTCCGCCTCCGACATCGGCACGGCGGCCGCGATATACGTGCTCGGAAGCTGCCTGGGCGCATTGTTCTTCGGTCAGCTCACCGACCGTTTCGGCCGGAAGAAGCTGTTCCTGCTGACCCTCGGCGTCTACATCGTGGCGACGACGGCGACGGCTTTCTCGTGGACGCCGTGGTTCTTCTTCCTGACCCGGTTCTTCACCGGCGCCGGAATCGGCGGTGAATACGCGGCCATCAACTCGGCGGTCGACGAGCTGATCCCGGCGCGGGTGCGGGGCCGGGTCGACCTTCTCATCAACGGCTCCTACTGGCTGGGCTCCGCGGCGGGCTCGGCACTCACCGTGTTCTTCCTGTCCGAGCACATCTTCCCGACGGCGGTCGGCTGGCGCCTCAGCTTCGGCCTCGGCGCGGTGCTCGGGCTGGTCATCCTCGTCGTGCGCCGGCACGTGCCGGAAAGCCCGCGCTGGCTGTTCATCCACGGCCACGCCGACGACGCCGAACGGATCGTCGGCGACATCGAACAGACCGTCGAGGCCGAGACGGGCGCCCGGCTGGCCGCCCCGGACAAGCAGATCACCGTCCGCCAGCGCACGGTCATCCCGCTGCGGACGATCGCCTCGACGGCGTTTCGCACCTACCCCCGCCGCGCGGTGCTGGGACTGGCGCTGTTCGTCGGGCAGGCCTTTCTCTACAACGCGTTCACCTTCGATCTGGGCACGATGCTGACGACGTTCTACGGGGTCAGCTCGTCGGCGGTGCCGGTGTTCCTCGTCGTCTACGCCCTGGGCAACTGCGCCGGCCCGCTGCTGCTCGGCCGGCTGTTCGACACCGTCGGGCGCAAGCCGATGATCGCGGCGACCTACCTGGCCGCGGCCGCGCTGGCCGTGCTGCTCGCCGTGCTGTTCGCTGGCGGCGCGCTGACCGCGTGGACGTTCCTGCTGCTGGTGGCGGCCACGTTCTTCTTCGCCTCGGCGGGGGCGAGCTCGGCGTACCTGACGGTCAGCGAGATCTTCCCGATGGAGACCCGGGCGCTGGCGATCGCGTTCTTCTACGCCGTCGGCACGGCGGTCGGCGGCATCACCGGCCCGCTGCTGTTCGGCCACCTCATCGACACCGGCCGCACCGGACCGGTGATGGTCGGCTTCCTCGTCGGCGCGGCGGCGATGACCGTCGGCGGTGTCGCCGAGCTACTGTTCGGCGTGGACGCGGCCGGCCGTTCCCTGGAGGACATCGCCGCCCCGCTCACCGCCACCGCAGACAGCGCCGCTCCAGACAGCGCCGGTCCAGACAGCGCCACTGCAGACACCGCGGCCGCACACTCCGCCGCCGCACACTCCGCCGGCGAGGACGGCGGCGAGCCGTATCCCGACGAGCCGTCCCACCCGTCCGGCCCGGACCGGACCGGACGGCAGAGCGCGGCCCTGTCACCCCCCGGGACGGCCGGCTCCGCATAGCGGCGAGCACGTCGGCCGCCGTCGCGCCGTCCCTCGCTCCCTGGGGCGGGCATGCGCCGACGCGGGCGCACGCCCGCCCCAGGAAGCGCCCGCATCCGGTGGCGGAGATGCGGGCCACATCGACAGCTCCGGCGGCGTCGACAGGCGGCCGGCGGCGGTTGTCGGTCAGGGGCAACCACGTTCGGCTGCCCCTGGCCAGCCACGAGATGTACCTCCCCCCACGGGCCCCGCGGCGCGCCGCCGGCCGGACCGCGCACGCGGCCCGGTGGCGGACCTAGCGGGCCGGTGGCCCCGCGTCGCGCTGGACCGGCACCCGCACGCCGCCGGGCGGCGCCGATCGGCCGAGCTCGGTGAGCTCCGCCAGCCACAACTGGGCGAGACGCTCGTGGTTCGGCACACTGTCACTGGCCGCGAACGTGATCCCGATGCGGTCCCCGAGACCGAACAGCGCGACGGACAGGTGCTGGCGTCCGACGAGCAGCGGCCCCGTGCCGATCAGGTCGGTGACCCCACGTCCCGCGACGGCCAGCGGCCCGCGGATCGTGCGGGCGTTGGTCGCCACCATGGCCAGCTCCCGGGTGCGCCCCCCGAAGCTCGCCGCGTAGGACAGCATGCGGGGGGTGGCCCGCGCCGCCACGGCGGGGAAGTGGTGATGCTCCACCACGCCCATCCCGCCGTCCTTGAGCCGGCGGGTCAGCTTGGCGATGCGGGCCAGCCGCCGGGCCGGGTCCGGTTCTCCGCACGGCAGCGCGACCCGCACTCCCGAGGTGTAGTTCGACAGCACGTTCTGGTCGGCGGCGATGCGGATGCTGACGGGCATCAGCGCGTGGATGGGCCGGGAGTCCTCCCGCCACTCCGGAAACGACCACGCCCGCACCGCGCCGGCCAGGGCGGCCAGGTAGACGTCGTTGACCGAGGCGTCGTGGCGGCGGGCGACGTCCCGCATCGGCCCGAGCTCGGTGGTGATCCAGGTATGCCGCGCCGGACCCACCGGCTGGCCGCCCCAGGCGTCGAGGACGCGCGTCGGCGACAGGCAGCTCAGCCCCCGGCTGACGAAGCGCAGGTAGTCGCCGACCTGCGGACGGGGGATCGATGCGGGCAGCCCCAGGTCGGGCTCGTCCTCGCCGCCGAACAGCAGGTGCAGCGACCGGTAGAGGGCCGCGCCGTCCTGGGCGATGTGGCTGGTCCGGTAGACGACCACGGCGCCCGCGGTCCCGCGCTCGCACAGCAGGTAGAGCATCCACGGTTGGGCGCTGGTGTCGACGGGACGCCTGGCGATCCCGTCGATCGCGGCGCGGATGCGCCGGTCACCGATCGTGTCGCCGCCGATCAGACCGGCGACCTCGGCCGCACTCGGCAGCTCCACGGCGACGACGCGCTCGTCGACCTTCATCTCCGGGTCGCAGACCCAGTGGGTCTCGTGCACCGTGGAGCGGCGGTCGGCCGGGCGGACCGTGACCGTCTCCAGCCGGTCGGTGAGCATCCGCGCCCGCGGCGCACGCAGCCGTTCGGCGACGTGTGCCCGCAGGTCCGCCAGCTCCACCGGTCCGTCGAGGAACAGCACCGCGCCGACGTCCTGGTATTCACCGGGATTGAGCCGGTGGAAGGCGAGATAGGCGCGGTCCCCCGCGGTCAGCGGGCGGGCGAACGCCCGGTTGTAGCCGGTCTTCGAGACCGTGTCGAGGAGGGTCATCAGGCGCGCCCCCAGCCCGTCGCCGGGCATTGGGTGCAGGCCTTGACAACGCGATCGATAATGTTAGCAGATCGACGCACGGATGCGTCGTGGATACCTGTACCCATGTACCTGTTTATCCGCGGGCCGATCAGCCCATCCAGCCTTGTGTCGTACGTCTCCACACGGATGGGCAGAACGGGCGAGAACGATCCCGTCGGAGGGCACGAGCAGCAAGGGAAATGCAGGTGAGAGCGGGTCGGGCACGCTGCCGGCGCCGGGCCGGGACATCAACACGAATGGGCTACGGTGCTACCGCGACCGGGGTTACACGAATTCCCTCGATATTCGCGTGACAATTGCCGGAGTACCGATCGGGGACACCCGGGGATGAGGGATTTGGCCATCGTGGTGGTGCGCGGCTCCACGACGCGCCCCCGGTGCGCTGGGACTGCCTCTCGCCGTGGGACCTGCTGCGGCGGGACCACCTGGTGGAGCGGATCGCCGTCCTCGACTCCGCGCGCGAGCTCGGCGCCGGGTTCGCCACTGTGCACCCGGACAGCCGGATCAGGTACATCCTGTTCCACCCCGGCGTCGTGTCGACCAGTTTCTCCGGGGAGTACGACCAGGCCACTGCCGCGCAGGTCGCCGGGCTGAAGGTGACCGGCAAGACGGTGGCCCAGAGCGTCGGGCAGATCCTGCCCTGCCTCGACCGACCGCCGGCCGAGCGCCTGAGCGCCTTCGTGGAGGGCCGGCGCATCGACGTGAACACCCCGTACTTCGACCGCGACGAGGCGGCCCGGCTCCACGAGATCACCGAGAAGCTGCTCAGGACCTGATCCGCACGGGCGGATCGGCGGCGGGGCCGGCGGGGGCCGGCGGGATTTACTCCCCTGGGCGCGCGGTGCGCCCGGCCGACCCGGGCCACTCATCCGAGCTCGTCGCGCAGCTCCCACACGAAACGCTCCAACCCGGCGACGAAGGCCTCGGCCTCGGGCGCCGACCAGCCGACCAGGCGGCGGCCGAGCAGCTCGGCGAGACGCCGGCGCAGCAGGCCGACCACCTTCTCGCCGTCCTCGGTGAGGCTGAGCTGGGTGCCGCGGGCCTCCGGGTCGGGACTGCGCCGCAGCAGGCCGCCGGCCTCCAGCCGGCTGGCATACCTGCTGGTGCCCGACCGATCCAGGCCGATCTCGCGACCAAGCTGCACCGCGTTCGCCGGCCCCATCCTGGCCAGGCCGCTGAGCAGCGGATACGACGAGATGTCGAGGCCACGGCCGATCCCGGCGACGAGGTCGGCATACAGCCCGAGCCTGGTCCGCCGCTGGAGCAGCTCGCCGAGGGCTGCCTCGAGGCGTTCTCCGCGTTGCATCTCCACTCGCCCACATTAGCGTGCAAGTCGCACGGCGATCGGTGACGGGCTACGCGATGGCCGCCGCCGTCGCCATCCCCGGCACCGGGTGGGCCGTGCGCCGCTTCGGCGGACGCCAGACCGGATCCTCGGGGGCATCGAGCCAGGTCGCCTTCGCGCACACGTTCTGGCTGCTGATCGCCAGCCTCCTGGTCGGGCTGCTCCCCGCATTCGCGCTTCCCGGACGAGCCGCCGAGGATGGCTGACCCGGGGGACGGGCGGGTGTGACCGAACGCCGGGTGGGCGGGAATCCGGGGGCCGGCCGGCATCGTTACGCTGCCCTTGTGAGCGAACATTTCGACGTGGTGGTTCTGGGTGCGGGTCCGGGCGGGTACGTGGCCGCGATCCGCGCGGCGCAGCTCGGTCTGACCACGGCCGTGGTCGAGGAGCGGTACTGGGGCGGGGTCTGCCTGAACGTGGGCTGCATCCCGTCGAAGGCGCTGCTACGCAACGCCGAGCTCGTGCACACCCTCACCCACGAGGCCAAGACGTTCGGGATCTCCGTCGACGGGTCGATCACGGTCGACTACGGAGCGGCGTTCCAACGCAGCCGCAAGGTCGCGGACGGCCGCGTCAAGGGCGTCCACTTCCTGATGAAGAAGAACAACATCACCGAGTACTCCGGGCGCGGCACGTTCGTCGACGACCACACCCTGTCGGTCGCCGGCGCGGACGGCGCGACCAGCACGGTGACGTTCGACCACGCCATCATCGCCGCCGGTGCCACGCCGCGGCTGCTGCCGGGCACCTCGCTGTCCGAGCGGGTGGTCACCTACGAGCAGCAGATCCTCAGCTCCGAGCTGCCGCGCAGCATCGTCATCGCGGGTGCCGGGGCGATCGGCGTCGAGTTCGGCTACGTGCTGCGCAACTACGGCGTCGACGTCACGATCGTCGAGTTCCTCGACCGGGTGGTGCCGCTCGAGGACGCCGAGGTCTCCGCCGAACTCGCCAAGCACTACAAGAAGGCCGGCATCACCATCCTGACCTCGACCCGGGTCGACTCGATCGACGACTCCGGCGACACGGTGAAGGTCACCGTGACGGGCAAGGACGGCGTGTCGAAGGTGCTGGAGACCGACAAGGTGCTCCAAGCGATCGGCTTCGGGCCGAACGTCACCGGCTACGGGCTGGAGAACACCGGCGTGGCGCTGACCGAGCGCGGCGCGATCGACGTCGACGGCTACTGCCGCACCAACGTCCCGCACATCTTCGCCATCGGTGACGTGACGGCCAAGCTCATGCTCGCCCACGCCGCCGAGGCCATGGGCATCATCGCCGCGGAGACGATCGGCGACGCCGAGACCTACCCGCTGGACTACGTGATGATCCCGCGGGCGACCTACTGCCAGCCGCAGGTCGCCAGTTTCGGCTACACCGAGGCGCAGGCCCGCGACGCCGGTTATGACGTGAAGGTCGCCAAGTTCCCGTTCTCGGCCAACGGCAAGGCGCACGGCCTCGGCGAGACCGCCGGCTTCGTGAAGATCCTCAGCGATGCGAAGTACGGCGAGCTGCTCGGCGCCCACCTGATCGGCCCGGACGTCACCGAGCTGCTGCCGGAGCTGACCCTCGCGCAGCGCTGGGATCTCACCGTCGCCGACCTCGCCCGCAACGTCCACGCCCACCCGACGCTCGGCGAATCGGTCAAGGAGGCCCTCCACGGCCTCGCCGGCCACATGATCAACTTCTGACCCGGCCGGCCTCAGCGCAGCTGTGGCGGCTCGGCGGAAACGCCGAGCCGCTGCGTCCCGATCACCCTGAGAAGTTGCAGCGCCCGGTGCGTGGAAGTCCCGGGAGCCGCGCTGTAGAGGATGATCCACTGGTCGCGCTCGGGATCGTGCAGCGCGTCGCAGTCGAGATCGAGCCAGCCGACGTCGGGATGGTTCAACCGCTTGTGCGTCGAGCGCCGGACCCGCACCTCGTGTTCGTTCCACAGCCGGCCGAAGTCATCGCTGGCGTCGAGGAGTCGACGCACCAGATCGCGAATGCCCGCGTCGTGGGGGTAACGCGCGGCGGCGGCGCGCAGGTCCGCGACGGACTCACGGGCGAACTGCTCCGCGCTGGTCGCATCGTGACGTTGCCGGGCACCGGGACGGGTGAAGAACCGCCAGATCACGTTGCGGTCGGCCGGCATCACCGCCGAGAGGTCGCCCAGCAGCGCGGCAGCCATCGGATTCCAGGCGAGGATGTCGTATTTGGCGTCGCAGACCAGCGCGGGCGCACTGTCGTAGCGGTCCAGCAGGTGCAGGACGCCCGGACGCACCTGCTGCGACGGCGCGGACGACATCGGCGTGGACTCGCCGGCGAGGTGGTGCAGGTAGGCGCGTTCGTCGTCGGACAGCCGCAACGCCCGGCTGAGGGCGCCGAGTATCTGCCGGGAGGGCCGCGGCCCGCGTCCCTGCTCAAGGCGGATGTAGTACTCGACGGACATCCCGGCGAGCTGGGCGACTTCCTGCCGGCGCAGCCCGGGCGTACGGCGACGGTAGCCGGCTTCCAGGCCGACGTCGTCGGGCTGTAGCCGGGCTCGGCGATGGCGCAGGAACGCGGCCAGCTCGCCGCGGTCCACTTTTTCCATGGCCATCAGCGTGGCCTACCGCCGGTATCGGCACCATGGGATAGCCGATACCACCCTTGACAAGGCTCTCCCATGGCCCCGGTCCAGGCGGCACGGTGCAGGCATGACCACCACCCCGGCCACCAAGTCCCCAACCCCGACCCCGCCTTCGACCAAGAAGGTCGTCCTGGTCACCGGGGCGAACAAGGGCATCGGCCTCGCCGCGGCGGCATCGTTCGCCCGCGACGGGCACACCGTCTTGCTGGGCGCCCGCAACCCGAGCCTCGGCGGACCGGCCGCCGCGGCTCTCGCCCAGCACGGACTGGACATCACCTTCGTCCACCTCGATGTCACCGATGAGACGACGATCGCGCAAGCCGCGGCGTTCATCGACGCCGAGTACGGTCTCCTGGACATCCTGGTGAACAACGCGGGTATCACCCGTGACCGCAGGCGTCCGCCCTCGGAACTTCCCGTCACCGCGTTGCGGGAGATCTACGACACGAACGTCTTCGGCGTCGTCGCCGTCACCAACGCCATGATCCCGCTGCTGCGCAGGTCCCGCAGCGGGTTCATCGGCAACGTCTCCAGCGGACTCGGCACGATGGCGTTCCTGGCCAACCCCGACCCGGCGCTGGGAAGCTATGCCGAGCTGCTTGGCTACAACTCCTCCAAGGCTGCCCTGAACGCGATCACCCTCGTCTACGCGCGGCATCTGCGCGCCGCCGGCATCACCGTCAACGCCCTGTCACCCGGCTACTGCGCTACCGACCTCAACGGCCACACCGGCCACGACACCGCCGACGAAGGCGGCGCTCGCATCGCGGCCCAGGTGCTCGCCCGTCACGGGGAAGGCTCAGGGTTGTTCCTGAGCGAGAAGGGGGGCACCTATCCGTGGTGACCGCGTGGGACGGGGCCCCGCCGAATGCGGCGTCCCGCCCACTGCCGCGGTATGGCGCGGTTCCGCGGAACATCGGGCGTCGGGCTCGGGGCTGGTGGTCACAGGCAACCGCACCTCTGTGCCCTTCTGTGCCTGTCTGCACACGGAATCGAGCCGAGCACTCGTGCCACTTTTCGGCACGCCTTGATCACACGTAGACACGCGGCCTAACGGGCCCCGGCGCCCGCCGGTCGGCGCGGGCGGAAGATGACGCCGGGGGTGTCCGCGCCGGGGCGGACGTGGAAGGCCGCGCGGACGGGTTGGCCGACCTTCGCCTCCCCCGGCGCGACCCCGTCGAGCCGGCCGGGCAGCCGGATCCCCTCGTCCAGGGTGACCAGCGCGAGGACGTACGGCGGGCGGCCGGCGAAGGCGGGCACGCTGGGATGGCGGATGACGAGGTAGCTCTCGACGACGCCGGTGCCGGCCGCCGGCGCGAAGTCGGTCGGTCCCGCGCAGTGCCGGCAGCGTTCCGGACGCGGTGGCAGCCAGCTCCGGCACTCGAGGCAGCGGGACAGCACGAACCGGTCCTCGCGCAGCGCGGCCCACAACGGCCCGGTGCCGTCGTCGTCCTCGTCCTCGGGTGGTGGCCCGGGCGATACCGCGCGGTCCCCCTCACCCGCCGCGTTCCCGCCTGCCGCGTCTCCGCGCTCTGTGACTGCCGGTGCCGTCCCGGTCGCGGCTTCCCCGGAACGGTCTGCCACCACCGGCAGAACCACGGTCCGCGCATCATCGTCGAGGTCCGCCCCGGTCGCGGGATCGGCTCCCGCGGCCGCGCCGCTGTCCCCCGCGTCCGGGGAGTCCGCGGCCTCCCGCCGTTGCGTCCGGTCCGCTGGCGTCGGCGATGGCGCGCTCGGCCAATCCGCACTCGGCCAATCCGCACTCGGTGGCGCCGCACTCGGTGGCGCCGCACTGGGTGGGGCCGCTGTGGACTCCTCGGGGGTGTCGACAGTCGAGGGGGCCGCGCTCGGTGGGGCCGCCGCCGAGCCGTCGCGGGTGTCGGGGGTCGCGGGGGGTGCGGCGGTCGCGGGGGGTGCGGCGGTCGCGGGAGTCGGCGCGGTCGTGGTTGCCGCCGAGGGGATGATCCTGACCGACGGGATCCTGGTGGACGGGTGGATGGCGGGCGGGGAGCCGGCCGACGAGGGGTCCGGCGGGCGGGCGACCGGGCGAAGGACGCGCACATGGGGTTGACCGCTGATCATCTGCTCCGCACCGCCGTTCTCACGATCCCTCCGACTGCCGCCGGCGCCGTCGGGGCCCGTCCCCTCCGGTGACGAACGTCGCCGCGGCATCACCGCCCTGCCGGCGGCCGGCGCCCGACAACGCCCACCACACCATGGTGGTTCATCCGAAGGAGCTACGCCTCAAACCCGGACTCCCCGTACGAATCCGGTCGGGGAGGGATGCGGACGTACCGCGAGAAGGCCCGCGCCGGTGGCGGGCAGGCCGACCCGGTCGAACGCCTATCCTGGATCACAGGTCCCGGATCACACATCGTGGATCACGGTTGTCGGATCACGGATCACGGATTTCGGATCGTGTTGCGCCGCCGACGTCACGTGCGCCAGGGCCCGGGGCGGCCGGGATCACATCGGATACACCGCCCGGGTAGCGGCGTCCGGGCGGGCCCGCACCCGGCTGTACCTGAGCGGGCCGCGGGCCGGTGAGATCGCCGCGCTGGCCCATTCCCGACTGGAACCGCGCGTCCTGGCGGGTCCGGTGGGCGCCGCGAGCGCGCTGAAGATGAGTACGGCGAGCCTCTACAAGGGGCTCGCCGCCCTCTTCCTGCAGGCGACTGCGGCGGCGCAGCGGGCCGGGGTGCTCGAGGCGATGCTCGACGATCTGGCGCCGACGTTCCCCGCCCAGGTCGACGAGCTCGGATCATGGCTCGCACTGTCGGCGAGCAAGTCGGACCGCTACGTCGCCGAGATGCGTGAGATCGCCGCGACCCAGGCCGCCGCGGGCCTGCCGCCGGACCTGTTCGAGGCGATGGCCGTGGTGTGGGAGCGGGTCGCCCGGTCCCCGCTCGGTGCGCTGACCCCGGAGCAGGCCGCCGGCGTGACGGACGCCGCCGCGGTGATCCGCGCCCTCGGCCTGCCCGCGGCCGGGTTCCCGCCCGAGGCCTGAGACCCCGAGGCCTGAGACCCCGAGGCCTGAGACAGAGACCGAGACAGAGACCGGCAGGCCCGTCCCACCCCGGCGCCCGGACCCGCGACCCCGCGCGGCGGTAGGCGCACGACCTGCACTGCCCGCGCCGCGTCCACGGGGCGGCGCTCAGCCGGCGCCGACGAGGCGGGCGAGCTCGGCGGCGATCTCGTGCGGGTCGCGACCATCGGTGTCCACGACGTGCCCGACGCGGCGGTAGGCGTCGTCGCGGGCGGCGAACATCTCGCTCAGAGTGGTCAGCAGGTCCTCGCCGAGCCAGGGCCGGCCCTGGCCGCGGCCGACCCGCCGGGCCAGGGTCGTCGGGGTCGCCCGCAGGTAGACGACGCGACCGGCGTCGGCGATGCGGCCGAGGTCGTCGGGGTTGTCGGCGACGCTGGCCGCGATCCCGGCGACATACGGCGCCGGGATGTCGAGCAGGGCGCGAAGCTGCCGCGACTCCTGGTCGTGCAGGGCCGCGCGGCCCAGGTCGGCCAGGGCGGGCGCGTCGAGTCCGGTCCGCTGCTGGAGCAGGGCGTCGTTGTCCAGGTAGGGCCGGCCGAGCCGATCCGCGAGCGCCCGGCCCACCGTCGACTTGCCCGAGCCCATCAGCCCGACGAGGAAGATCCGCCCGGGGTCACTGCCGGGGACCCGCCCGCCGGCCGGCACAGACCAGGATGCTGACGACATACGACCCGTGTACCCGCAGCCTGGAACAGGTGAACACGGCACGAGGGCATCGACCGTGCGCAGTAGCCAAGGCCGGGCGTCACGGGCGAGATGCGACCAGGAGGACTGCAAACGGGTGACCGGCGAGTCCTTGTTATTCGTTCTTCCGCCTTGAATTCCGTCAAAGACACCCGTCCGCGACGCTTCCGATTGTGGTGCCAGATGCCCGGAGCTGTGTGCAGACATTCTTATTCAACGTCGGCTTGGCGCTGGCCGAACGGACTGGGGTAGCGTCCCTTCCGCGCCCTCAGCGCGTTCGGAAAATGACCGGAAGGGATCATCATAATGGCCCAGCAGGACCAGCAGCAGCAGCGCCAGCAGGTGGAGCAGCAGCTGCGCCAGAACTGGCGGCAGATCCGCTACCGCATCCTTGACCAGTTCGGTCAGGTCAGCACGGCGGACCTCGACGCCGCGACCGACATCGAGGACCTCGTCGCGCGCATTGCCGACAAGACCCACCACAGCGAGCGCTACGTCGAGAACCGCCTGCGTGAGCTGGCGGGCGTCGGTGGCGGCCAGGGCGGGGTTGGCGGCTCCGGCGAGCGCTTCGGCGGCGGCCAGCAGGGCCAGCAGGGCAACCTGGGAGGCCAGGGAAACCAGGGCCAGCCGTTCGGCGCCCAGCAGTAGCCTGTTAGCTCAGGCCGGCCAATCCCGACGCGCCGTTGGGTAGCCGGTGCGTCGCACAGTTTTTCTTCGCTACTCGGCGCGCGTTCTCAGCGCGCGCCGAGTAGCGATCTGAGCTCCAGCAGGTCGTCGATCAGCCTGGCCGTTTCTGCATTGCGGGGCAGCCGGCGTAGTTCCGCCAGCATCGCGTCGGTTTGCTCCATGCTGGGAACATCGTCGACCAACGCGGCCATCGTCACGATCTCGGCCCCGGGAACACCACCTGTCTGCATGCCTCAGAGTCGCACGCTAGGATTCATTCAAAATTAACTCAGACTTCCTCCGCGTTAACTCTGACGCCGATCCCAGCACGGTGAGTAAGGTTCCACCCGTAATGTCACCATCCGTGTCGGGCTACTGACCCCGTCAGCCACGCGTGCTCGGCGTCGGGAAGCCAGTCGCGGCCGGGGGCGTACTCGAGCCAGCGACGGCGGGCGGCGGTCTCGGCGAAGGCGCGCTGCAGGTCGCGGCCCGCGGCGCACGGCTCCCCCCGCCACAGCAGCGACCACGCGTACAGCGGCGTCGGGTCCACCAGCGGCACCCCTCGCAGGCCGGCGTCGGCGGGCAGCACCATCTCGGCGGGCAGCACGCAGACGTAGCGCGGGTCCGAGCGCGGACGCTCCAGCAGCGGTTCGAGGCCGAGGTTGGCCGCGGCCGCCTCGGCCGCAATCCCGAACCTGCCGGCGAAGCGGCGCAGGAAGTCCAGCCGGTCCAGGGCCGCCGGACACCACAGCACGCTGCCGCACAGGTCCGCGGGACGCACCCGCCCGCCGCCGGCCAGCGGATGGGCGGGGTGCAGGACCACGTCGAGTGGTTCCAGCCGGACGAGCCGGCGCGCGAGCGCCGGCGCGAGGCCCCCACCAGCACCGGCGTGCTCGCTGGGCGCATCCTCGCCGGGCGCGTGGCCGGCGAGGGCGTGGTCGGTGATCGCGTGCACGCGACCGAAGCCGAGGTCGATCGATCCGCGGGTCAGCGCGTCGACGGCCGTGGGCAAATCCAGGCCGTCCGCGACGGCGACGCCGCGGTGATCCGCGACAGTTTCGCCGCCGACGCCGTCTGGCACTACCCGGGCAGCCTGCCGATCTCGGGTGAGTGGCGGGGACGCGCCCGCATCGTCGACGACTTCCTCGGCGGGATGAGCAGGCGGCTGCAGAGCGGCGCGCCGCTGCTCATCGAGCTGACCGGCGTCCTCGCCGAGGGCCCGCAGGTCGTCGCCACCTGGACCTCCCGGGGCACCGCCGCCAGCGGCGCACCGTACGACAACCAGTGCCTCGGCATCTTCGAGGTCCGCGACGGCCGCATCGTCTCCGTCCGGGAGTACACCGACACCGACCACGTGGCCCGCGTCCTGTTCGCCTGACCGCCGAACGCCACACCCGTCCCCACCGAACACACCCGCCCCCTCCGAGTCCTGATGGACCTCCCGCCTCCTCGCGCGGGCGGACCGGGTCGGCAAGGTGGAGAAACTCCGGCGCCGTCCGGCGCGAGACAGGCCGGGATGTCACGTGTCCGCACGTCGCTCGTCGTAGTGACAGCGGGCGGCCTCGACCGCGTCGAGATGATCGACGGCCCATTCCAGGATGGCGTGCACAGGGGACCGAAGGGTCCGGCCCAGGGGGGTGATCCGGTATTCGATCGCCACCGGATCCGTGGACACGACCGCTCGTTCGACCATGCCGTTGCGCTCCAGTCGTCGCAGGCATGCGGTCAGTGACTTCGGGGTGACGGCGGGCATGTACTGCCGGAGTTCGTTGAAGCGTCGGGGACGGTCGCACAACGCGGCCAGTACCAGCAGGGACCACTTGTCGAAGAGTTGGTCGAGCAGATGCCGGCCGTCGCCGTCGAGCGTCACTTCGGGCACGTCGGTCTCCCCCGCGATACCTGGTTTCGTTGAAGTATATCCGTGCTACTAGATATACATCAGATACCTAACGGCCTGACGGCGAAACGGGAATCATGACTGACGCATACTCGACCCTCAAGATCTCTCTCACCGGCGGCGTGGCGTACGTCGTGATCGACAACCCCCCCATCAATCTGCTCGACGCGGCCCTGATGACGGACCTGGACCGGTGTGCGGCCGCCATGTCCGGCGCCCACGACATCCGGGTGATCGTTTTCGACAGCGCGGATCCGGACTTCTTCGTCGCGCACGGCGACATGACGACCGCCGACGACCCCGCGACGTTCGTTGCGCTCCCCATCGCGCCCGAACAGGACCAGTCCCTCAACCCGATGATGCGCCTGCACGAACGCATCCGGTCGCTGCCGCAGATCACCATCGCCAAGCTGCGCGGACTGGCCCGCGGCGGCGGTGCGGAACTGCTGTCCGCGATGGACATGCGGTTCGCCTCGCTCGAGCGCGCCGGCATGGCCCAGATGGAGTGTCGGCTGGGAATCATCCCGGGCGCGGGAGGCACTGCCTACCTGCCCGGTCTCGTGGGTCGCGCACGCGCCCTGGAGATCATCCTCGGCGGGCAGCTGATCGATGCCGCGACCGCGGAACGGATCGGATGGGTGAACCGGGCCGTGCCGGACACCGAGCTCGACCACGTCGTCGACACCCTCGCCGCCCGCATCGCCGCTCTTCCTCCCGGCGTCGCCCGCGCCGCGACCGAAGCGGTCGACACCGCGGTCGAGTCGACCACTCACGGCCTACGGAAGGCCAACGAGCTCCTCAACGGACTGTTCGACGCACCCGCCGCAACCCGTCTCGCCAAGGCTGCCCTGGCCGCCGGCGCGCACACCCGCGACGGAGAGCGCCACTTTGAGGCTCTTGTCGACGACATCACCTAAGCCCGGGACCCCGCACGGGCCGCCCGGCGGGGCCGCAGGGGCTCAGCCGAAGGCGCCCTGGGCTCGGTAGTCGTCGACGGTGGCGGCGTCGAGGCCGAGGCCGCGCAGTACCTCGGCGGTGTCGGCCCCGAGTTCGGGGGCGCGGGTGCGGGCGCGGGCGGGTTCGCCGTCGAACTGGTAGGGCGGGGTGACCACCCGAAACGGCGTGCCGTCCCCGGCGGTCAGCTCGGAGAGGTAGCCGTTCTCCCGGACCTGCACGTGATCGTGAACCTCGGCGGGGGTCAGCGCGGGCGCCCACACCCCGGAGAACCCGGCCAGGGTTTCGCGCCACTCGTCGAGGGTGCGCTCGGCGAAGATGCCGTCGAGCACCTCGACGCAGGCACGGTTGTGGGCGAAGCGGGCGGCGGCGTCGATGAACCGCGGGTCGGCGACGAGCTCGGGACGGTCGAGGACCAGGCACAGCTCGTCCCAGAACCGGTCGCTCTGCAGGCAGACCAGGTTGATCCAGCGGCCATCCTTGGTCCGGTAGTAGTTGGCGATCGGGTTCCCCGGGGCGCGGCGGTCGGCCCGCGGCACCTCGCCGGTGAACGGCGCGGCGGCGATGTCCGCACCCAGGGCCCACATGCCGGTGTTGAGCAGCGAGACGTCGACGACGGCGGTCTCCCCCGTCCGCTCCCGACGGTAGAGGGCCATCGCGACGGCGCCGGCGATGGTGTTGCTGCCCTGCAGGTCGTAGAAGGCGGCCGGCTGGGCGACCGGCTCGTCGTCGGTGGCGCCGGTGAGCTTGTGCAGGGTCCCCGAGCTCGACCAGGCCGCCGCCGAGTCGTACCCGCCGGTGTTGACCATCGGGCCGCGGCTGCCCCAGCCGCTGCCGCGCACGTAGACCAGGCGGGGGTTCACCGCCCGCAGGTCGTCGACGTCGATGCCGAGGCGGGTGCGTAACGCCGGCAGGTAGCTGGTGAGGAACACGTCGGCGTCGGCGACGAGGCGCAGCAGCACCTCCCGGCCGGCCGAGGTGGTCAGGTCGAGGGTGACGCTGCGCTTGCCGTGGTTGGGGATCTCCAGGAACGGGTTGGGACCGTTGTCGTCCTGGTTGAGCAGGTTGCGCAGCAGGCGCTGCGGGTCGCCGGTGGGCGGCTCGACCTTGACGACGTCGGCGCCGAGGTCGGCGAGGATCGCGCCCGCGGCGGGCACGAACGTCCAACCGGCGATCTCGACGACGCTCACGCCCTCGAACGGTCTGCTCATCGTCCGCTCCTCCTCGCTACGCACCCACTGCCCGAACCCCCAGGCCGTGAACCTAGTAGGAACAGTAACCCATGTCAGCCAGATCACTTTCGTGACAGCGGGCAACCATCCGGTTGCGGCCGTTCGCAGCGATATGGCGGAGTAATCCCCAAGATCAAATGCGCGGGTCACCGCCACGTCAACAGTGTTGATTATCTTGGAAGAGGAGTCGGACAGCCGGTGCTGACCTCGACGCGGGTTCAGCTTCTAGGGTCGGTCGCGGAGGGGCCCCGTGATCGCCGAAGCCCGTCCGCCGCGGCCGCGCCTGCCCGCGCCCCGCCGTCACTCCCGGGCAGACCGGGACTCGCCAGAGGGAGCCATCGTGGTCTTCACCCCGTCCGAACTCGACTACCTGCACTCCCAGCGCCTGGGCCGGCTCGCCACGCTCGCCCCGGACGGGACGCTGCAGAACAGCCCGGTCGCCCACACCGTCGACGACGCGACGGGAGTGATCAGCATCTACGGCTACGACCTCGGCAACAGCCGCAAGTTCCACAACATCGCCGCGAACGGCCAGGTGGCGTACGTCGTCGACGACATCGCCTCGCTGGAGCCGTGGACGGTGCGCGGCCTGGAGATCCGCGGGACCGCCGAGGCCCTGACCGGCTGGGACCCCCCGGCCGCGCACCTGAGCCCCGAGGTCATCCGCCTGCACCCCCGCCGGATCATAAGCTGGAACCTCGGCGCCGACGGTCGGGAGGGCTCGCGGCGCACGGTCGCGTGAGCGGGCGCGCTACTCGGCGACGAGCCGTTCGATGTCCGCCGGCCGCCACACGCCGGCGGCACCGGGCCGGGTGGCGAGATACCCGGCGATCCGGGCCGGCGACCAGCCGTGCGCCTCGCGCAGGCCGCCGGCGAGCATGGCCAGGTAGCCGGCCGACGGCGCGGTGGGGCGCACGTCGGCCAGCGACCAGGGCGCGGTGAACGTCAGAACGGGGACGCCGGCGCGGTGGCCGACGAGCACCAGCGTCTCGTAGCGGCCCGGACCCACCCGGGCCCGGCCGGTGCGCAGCACGGCGGCCAGGTCGAGGTCGACGTCGGGGGCGCGGTGCATCTCCTGGGCGGCGACGTCGGCGAACTGGCCGGCAGACAGCAGGTAGGCCCGGCCGGCGACCTCCCCGGGGGCCGCCGGGTCGTAGAAGGCGATCCCGCCCGTCCAGATCCGCGACTCCAGCGCGAAGTACAGGGCACCGGGCAGCATGACCGGGACCGCCAACCGCGGCGGGCGGGGATCGCGGCAGCCGGGATGGCGGTGGTCGCTGCCCGGCGGGCAGCCGCCGGCGAGGTAGTACGTCAGCCGGGCCATGCGCATGTTGGAGCCGTAGCTTGCGTACCAGACCAGCTCGGGTCCGGCCGAGGGAGCCGGGTCCGCCCGCCCGGCGGGCGCTGGTCCGCTCACCGGGCCGCCCCGCGACCCGCCCGCGCACCCGCGGCGGCCCCACGGGCGACGGTCCGCCCCCCGCGGGCGGCGGCACGCCTCCCGCGGGGGGCGCCCTGCCGGGGCCGGCGGCGCGCACCGGGCCGGCAACGACGCTCTCGCACCGTCACAGTATGCGGAGCCCCGGGGTGGCAATCAGGCGTTTGTGACGTATGTCAGCACGCAACGCGACCGCTCACCGCGGCCGACTCCGAGGCGGCGCCGGTCAGGACGCGGCGACCAGCGAGGCCGCCTCGTCGGCGGCGGCCGGGTTGACGATGACGATGTTGCTGTCGGTGTGGCGCCACAGTTCCCGGCTGGCACTTTCGTCCAGCAGGGTGGCGACGCCGCCGTGGGTGGGGGCGCCGAGGACGATCGTGCGCGCCGCGCTCGCCCGGGCGTGCGCGGCCAGCAGCCGCCCCACCGCCCCGTGGTCCGCGGCGTGCAGCAGGACGTGACCGGCCACCGGCACCCCCTGGGCCCGCAGCCGGTCGAGGTGGCGGCGCACCCCGGCGCGCGCGTCCGCGACGGGGTCGACGTCGGCCGCCGCGTCCGCGGTCACCGCCGCCTCCTGGACGTGGACCACGTCCACCGTCGCGCCGTGGATGCCGGCGAGGCGGCCGGCGGCGGCCGTCACCAGGTCGGCGACGGCCGACCCGTCGACGGCGGCCACGATCGTCCGCCGCGCCGGACCGGCCACCGGCTCTACCTCCTCCAGCCGCACGTCCGGGCGGGAAGACTCCGCCGCGGCTGCGGTGACCTCCGCCGCCTGCCCGGCCTCGGCGCGGGCCAGCAGGTCGTGGGCGGTGGCGAGCACGGCGATCCCCACCGCGACCACGCCGGCGCCGAGGTAGAACGGCACGTGGACGTTGAACGCGTCGACGAGCTTGCCGGCGACGTAGGGGGCGAGACCCCCGCCGATGAAGCGGACGAAGCCGTAGGCGGAGGAGGCGATCGACCGCTCGACGGGGGCGACGCTCATGACCGCCTGCGTGGTGACGGTGTTGTTCACGCCGATGAACACGCCGGTGACGATGACCGCGGGAATCAGCACCGCCCGGTGCGTCGTCCAGATCGCGATCACCAGGATCACCGCGGCGAACAGGGCGAGGTTGCCGTAGAGCGTGCGGGCGAGGCCCAGGCGGGCCTGCAGCCACGGCGCGCCCGCCACGGCGAACACGGCGACGAGGACGCCCCAGCCGGTGAAGACCAGCCCCAGCTGGATGGCGCTCAGGTGCATCGGGAACGGCGCGTACCCGAGCAGGGTGAAGAAGCCCCAGTTGTAGCAGAGCGCGGTCAGCGACAGGGTGAGCAGCCCGCGGTGGCGCAGCGCGGCCAGCGGCTCGCGCAGTCCGGTGCGCCGGGCGGGCAGCGGCATCGGCTCGACGAGCACGATCGTGGCCAGCAGCGCGATCGCCATGAGCACCGCCACGCCGTAGAACGGGCCCCGCCAGCTCACCTCGCCGAGCACGCCGCCGAGCAGCGGACCGCAGGCGATGCCGACCCCGAGCGCCGTCTCGTACAACACGATGGCCCCCGCGAACCCCCCGCTGGCCGACGCCACGATCACCGCCAGCGAGGTGGCGATGAACAGGGCGTTGCCGACCCCCCAGCCGGCACGGAACCCGACGATGCCGTTGATGCTCGACGCGGAGCCGGCGAGCGCGCTGAACACGACGATGACGGCGAGGCCGACGATCAGGGTCCGCTTCGCGCCGATCCGGCTGGAGATCCAGCCCACCAGGAGCATCGCGACGGCCGTGATCACCAGGTAGCTGGTGAACAGCAGCGTCACCTGGCTCGGCGAGGCGTGGAGCTGGTTGGAGATCGCGGGCAGCACCGGATCGACCAGCCCGATTCCCATGAACGACACCACACAGGCGAAGGCCACCGCGAACACGGCCTTCGGCTGACGGAACGGACTGGCGGTCTGCGCGTGCGCGGACGCACTCATGCGGCGGCTCCCCTACTCACCTGCCGGTGTTGCCCGACGTGCCGGTGCTTGCTGATGTGCCGGTGCTTGCTGATGTGCCGGTGCTTGCGGTTGCGCCGCCGTATCCGGTTGCGCCGGGGCTGCCTGGGCTGCCCGACCTGCCGGGGCGGCCCGGCCGACTTCTGCTGGCGGTGCCGGGCGGCCTTCTGCTGGCGGTGCCTGGCGGCCGGCCCGCTCGCCCGACGCCAGGTCGACCAGGGCGTCGACGGCGGGCAACGCCGCGGTCAGCGCCGCCCGCTCCTGCGGGCTGAGCTCGGCGAGCAGCCCGGCAACCCGTTCGACCCGCTTCGCGCGCCGGGCGGCCAGCGTGACCCGGCCCGCCTCGGTGAGGTGGACGCGCACCACCCGGCCGTCGGCCGGGTCGGTGGCCCGGGCGACCAGGCCGGCGTCGGCCAGCCGGGTCACGAGCTGGGTCATCGCCGGCTGGGTGACGCCCTCCCGGGCGGCGAGGTCGGTCAGCCGGTGCGGACCGAGGCGTTCCAGTGTCGACAGGGTCACCACGGCGCCGAACGACAGGTCGCTGGGCTGGGCGAGCTGGCGCACCACCCGGGCGAGACGTTCGAGGGCCGAGCCGACCCGCAGCGCGAGCCCCGGCCCGTCCTGCCCATCGGCACGATCTATCACCTCCTTATATTAAGCACTTATCTTTCGTGCTCGCGAGTGCCGGTGTCGGTCGCTGCCCAGCGATTCCGCCCGGCGCCACCGGGTAGGTCCTCCAGCAACCGCCGTCGGCGCGCGGCGACCTCCGGGGAACGTCGTCCCGCGGACAGGCGGTGACCCTCCGGGGAACCAGGTCCCCCTGGGCCGGCGACCCCGGAGAAACGAGATCCCCGGGCGAACGGCGACCTCCGGGGAAACGAGGTCCGCCGGTGCCCGGGGGCTATCCGCGGTCCACCGCGCCGAGCGCGCGGGCCGCCGCCGGCGGCGAGACGGAGGGAGGTCGACCTGGGCCGCCATGGATGTGACCGACTGCGTGCTGGACCGGCTGGAGATCGGCCTGGTCGCCACCGCCGAGCCCGGCGGCCGGATCAGCTACGTCAACGACACCGCCTGCCGGATCCTCGGCCGCGACCGAGGCGAACTCGTGGACTCGCTCCTCACGGCCTACCTGCCGCCCGGCGACGCGGACCGGCTGCGGGCCTATCAGTCCCGCCAGCTCGCCCGGCTGGCGTCGGCGCACCCGGGCCGCGGGCCGGCCGCCGCCGAGGCGGCGGAGCTGCCGCTGGCGGTCCGTCTCACCCGGCCGGACGGGTCACCGGCGCCGGTGTTGATCGTCTCCACGGCCGTCGTCGCCGACGACGGGGTGCAGGTCGTCAGCCGGGTGCAGGACGTCACCGAACGGGAGCAGGCGAACCGGTACCTGCGGCTCGTGCTGGACCACAGCCCGGTGTCGATGCTGCTGATCGACCAGTCGGGCCGCTCGGTGTTCGGGTTGGGCAGGCACACGGCCGAGGAGGCCGCGGGCCTCGCCGCCGCCGAGTCGGCGTCGGTGTTCGAGGTGTTCGCCGATCATCCGCAGGCGATGGACATGCTGCGCCGAGGTCTCGCCGGTGAGTCCGGCGCGCGGATCGTCGGCGCGTTCGGCCGCTACCTCGACCTGCACGTGATGCCGATCCGCGACCCCCTGGGCCAGGTCAGCCTGGCCGCGGCCATCACGATCGACATCACCGAGCGGGAAAACGCCCGCGCCGCGCAGGCCCACCTCGCCGACCTGGCCCGCCAGGCCCTGGTCACCCTCGAGCCGGCCGTGCTGTGGCGTCGGGCGACGGCGGTGCTCGCCGAACATCTTGGGGCGACGGCGACCCTGCACGAGGTCGACGGGGACACCGGCGCGCTGGGCCTGGTGGCCGCCGACGGTCCGTCGGCGTCGCGGACCGCGGCCGCCGCGGCCGCCGCGGTCGCCCAGCAGGCCCTGCGCGGACCCGCGGGGTCACGGTCGGCCACCGACGGCGGCGAGTCGGCGACCGCCGGCGGCGAGGTGGACCCGCGACAGGACGGCTGGTTCGCCCTCGCCGAGCCGATAGGTCTGCGCGGCGAGCCTTCGGCGGTCCTCGCCGTCCAGCGCCCCCCGGGCGCCGCCGGGCCCCCGTGCACCTCCCCCGGGACCGTCCTGCCGGCGGGGATCGGGGCCTTCAACGACTCCGAACGCAGCTTCGTGGCGGCGGTGGCCGGCGTGCTCGGCGCGGCCGCGGCCCGCTTCGCCGCCGAGCGGGAGATCCGCTACCGCTCGCAGCACGACATGCTCACCGACCTGCCCAACCGGGCATCGCTGCTGGAGCGGCTGCGCAGCAGCCTGGCGGCCGACCACCGGGCGGGGAACGGCGAGGGCCGGGCGGGCGCGGGGCGCACCGGCATCGTGTTCGTCGACCTGGACAGCTTCAAGGCGGTCAACGACACCTACGGGCATCGGGCCGGCGACATGCTACTGCGCACGGTCGCCTGCCGGCTACGCGCCGCGGTGCGACCGTGCGACGTGGTCGCCCGCCTCGCCGGCGACGAGTTCGCCGTGCTCTGTACGCAGATCGAGTCGGTCGACACCGTGGAGCGGGTCGCCGCGCGGGTGCTGGCCTCCCTGGCCGAGCCGGTGGCGATCGACGGCATCACCATCACCATCACCGCCAGCGCCGGGGTGGCGGTCTCCGGGCCCGGCCTCACCGACCCCGATCGCCTGCTCAACGCCTCGGACATCGCGATGTACGCCGCCAAACGCGCCGGCGCCGGGCGCTGCGTCGTCCACCAGGACTGGATGCGCCTGAGCGCGGGTCCGACACTCCTGTCCCCCGCACCTGGTGGGCCGCCCCCGGGGTAGGACGACACCAGGACGGACGACGCCGGGACGGACGACAGCCAGGACCGGCGACGCCGGGACGGGTCAGGAAGGACGTGCGCCGATGTGCCGACTGTTCGGGCTGACCGGGGCCCCGCGACGGACCCGGGCCACGTTCTGGCTGCTCGACGCCCCCGACAGCCTCGACGAGCAGAGCCGCCGCAACCCGGACGGCACGGGCCTGGGCTACTTCGGCGCCGACGGCCGGGCGGAGCTGTTCCGCCAACCGATCGCCGCCTGGGAGGACCGCCAGTTCGCCGCGCGGGCGCGCGAGGCGCAGTCGACGACCTTCGTCGCCCATGTCCGGCACGCCTCCACCGGCGGGCTCGCGCCGCGCAACACCCATCCGTTCCGCCAGGACGGCCGGCTGTTCGCGCACAACGGGGTGATCGAGGGCCTCGACGTCCTGCAGGCGCAACTCGGCGCCGCGATGGCGCAGGTGGCCGGCGACACCGATTCCGAACGGCTCTTCGCCCTGATCACCCGGGAGATCCACGCCGCCGGCGGTGACGTCGGGCGCGGGATCGCCGCCGCGGTCCGCTGGGTGGCCGCCAACCTGCCGCTCTACAGCATCAACCTGGTGCTGATCACGCCCGGGGACCTGTGGGCGCTGCGGTACCCGGCGACGAACCGCCTGTTCCTGCTGGACCGGCCCGCCGGCGGCCAGCCGTTGCGGCACTGCGACGCCGCGGGGGCGACGCGGGTGCACGCCGACGAGCTGGCGAGTGCGCCCGCCGTCGTCGTCGCGAGCGAACCCATGGACGATCATCCCGACTGGCGCCCGCTGCGCTGCGGCGAACTTGTCCACGTCGGCGCCGGCGGCCAGGTGGACGTCGCGACCGTCCTGCCCGATCCGCCGGCGCATCCGCTCACCCTCGCCGACCTGCGCCCCGAGGCGGCGACCTCGCAGCAACCCCACTGACCCGCAGCCCGACCGCCACCCGCACATCGAGATAGTTCTCTTCGATGACCTAGTGCACTATGATGCCCGTCACGGATGCCGGGTTCATCGTGGACGAGGGAGAACGGCGTGACAGAGACCACCTCCGACGGCGGACAGGCCGAGGCGGGCGGCCAGGGCCCCCTCGCGGGGCTGCGTGTCATCGACCTGTCGGGCAGCCTGCCCGGGGCGCTGGCGACGCTGTTCCTCGCCGACGCCGGGGCCGACGTCGTGCTGGTCGAGCCGCCCGGCGGCAGCGCGCTGCGCCGGCGGGTCGACTGGCCGGTCCTCGGCCGCGGCCGGCGCAGCGTCGTGGTGGACCTGCGCGCCGGCGGCGGCCGCGACGAGCTCGACGCCCTGCTCGCCGACGCCGACGTCCTGGTCACCACGTACCGACCGGCGACGCTCGCGGCGCTGCGGCTGACCGCGGCCGACCTGGCCGCCGCCCACCCGCGGCTGGTCAGCGCGTCGATCACCGGCTTCGGGCCGGCCGGGCCGTGGCGCGACCTGCCCGGCTACGAGGGACTGGTGCTGGCCAAGCTCGGCGTCTTCCACGTCAAGGAGGCGATCACGGCCCGCCGCGGGCCGGCGTACGTGTCGGTGCCGTTCGCCTCCTGGGGCGCGGCGCACACCGCCGTGCACGGCATCCTCGCCGCGCTGCTCGAACGCGACGCCAGCGGGCTGGGCCAGCACGTCGAGGCCGACCTCGCCCGCGGCGTCGGCGCCCTGGACACCTGGAACTTCTACACCGAGATCGTGGGCATCCGCTGGCCCGAGGCGTTCACCGTCGTCAACGCGTTCAACGCCGCCGGGGAGGTTCAGGGGCCGCTGGTGTACCCGCTGCTGACCGCGCCGACGAAGGACGGCACCTGGCTGCAGTTCGCCCAGGTCGAGCCGCGGCTGTTCGTCGCGCTGATGCGGGAGTTGGGCCTGGCCGAGGTGTTCACCGACCCGAAGTGGGCCGGCATCCCCGCCCTGCCGACGCAGGAACTGCGCACCGAGCTGTGGGAGCTGATGATCGAACGGGTCGGGCAGCGGACCCTCGCCGAATGGGAGGAGGTCTTCGCCGCGAACGGCGACATCTCCGCCGAACCGTTCCGCCGCGGCGCCGACGCGCTGGCCCACCCGCAGCTCGTCCACGAGGGACGCCGCGTCACCGTCACCGACCCCGAGCTCGGCCCGGTCGTGCAGCCCTCCACCCTCGTCCAGGCCGACGGCCGCCCGCTGCGCGAGCTCGCGCCGGCACCCCGCCTCGGCCGGCCGGCGCCCCCCGCCGCCCCGACCGCCACACCGCCGCCGGCCACAGCTCCGCCGCCGACCGCCACACCGCCACCGGCCGCCACACCGCCGCCCACCGCCACACCGCCGCGGGACGGCGCGTCCGGACTGCCGTTGGCCGGGATCACCGTGCTGGACTTCGGGCTGATGTTCGCCGGACCGTTCGCCGCGACCCTGCTGGCCGACCTCGGCGCTCGCGTCATCAAGATCGAGACGTTGGAGGGCGACACGATCCGCCGGGTCGCCGGCTTCCCCGAGTCCGGCGGCGCCAAGGTCATGCAGGGCAAGGAGAGCCTGTGCGTCGACGTGGCCACCGACGAGGGCCGCGCGATCGTCCACGACCTCGCGCGGCGGGCCGACGTGGTGCTGCAGGCGTTCCGGGCGGGCGCCGCCGAACGCGCCGGCGTCGACGCCGCGACCCTGCGCGCCCTCAACCCCGACCTCGTCTACGTCAACGCCCCCGGCTACGGCGTCGACGGCCCGTACGGCCGCCGCCCGGCCTACGCCCCGGCGATCGGCGCGGCCAGCGGGCTGGCGCTGACCGACGCCCCCGGCGTGCAGAGCGCGGTGACCACGGTGGCGCAGAAGAAGATCGGCGCGGTGCGCTGCTTCGCCGCCGCGGCCGCCGTGCCGGTGCAGGCCGACGGCATCGCCGCCCTCGGGGCCGCCTCGGCGATCCTGCTGGGCCTCGTCGCCCGCAGCCGGGGCCGGGCCACGGGGGCGCTGACGGCGACGATGCTCGCGACCGCGACGCACGCCATCCTCGACCAGGTCGTGGACTACCCCGGCAGGCCGGCGCCGCGGGGGGTCGACGACGACGCCTGGGGGCTGTCTGCGCTCTACCGGATCTACCCGGCCGCGCACGGCTGGGTGTTCCTCGCCGCCCCCGCGGACAAGGAGTGGCCGCGCCTGGCCGCGGCGCTCGCCGCCCACGCCGATCTCGACGCCGACCCGAGGTTCGCGACCGCGCCGGGCCGGGCCGAGCACGACGCCGCCCTCGCCGACGTGCTGGCCAAGACGTTCGGCACCCGGCCGGCCGCCGACTGGGAACGCGACCTCACCGCGGCCGGCGTGGGCTGCGTCGAGGTCGCCGAGCGTTCCCAGCAGACGATCATCCAGGTGGAGCCGGCCGCGGCGGAGGAGTACTGCGTGACGGTGCACAGCGACGTGTTCGACGAGCACCTGCGCCCCGGTCCCGCCACCCGCTTCTCCCGCTCCGCCACGAGCCCGAAGGGCTTCACGTACGCCGGCGCGCACACCGACGCCATCCTCACCGAACTCGGCTACGGCGCGGCCGCCATCGCCGACCTGCGCGAGCGCGGCATCGTCGGCGGCTGACCGGCACGGCCTCACCCCCACCGCTCGGTCGCGCTGCCGGTCGGTGGGGTGAGGCCGGTCGGTCGCGCTGCCGGTCGGGCCGGCCGCGTTACCGGGGCAGGGGCGCCGGGTCGGAGCCGGCGGCCGGCACGTCCCGGCGCCCCGTCCCGGCGGCGGGCGACGGGACCGTGACGAAGGCGGGGACCGCCTGCGGGCGTCCCCGCCCGGTCTCGGCGCCGCGGCGGGCGCGGATCCGCTCGCGCAGCCGGCGCAGCGCGCGGGTCAGGACCCGGCCGACCAGCTCGGCGAGCACCAGCAGCACCACCGCGACGATGCCGTCGGCCCAGAAGTGGTTCGCGGTGACCACCACGACGAGGGTCGTCACGATCGGATGCAGGACGATCAGCCACCGCCAGCGGCTCGGGCTGATCCGAATGACCTCGTAGGCGATGAGGAACGCCCAGCCCACGTGCACCGAGGGCAGCGCCGAGAGCTGCGCGGCGACCCCGCTGCCGAACTCGCCGTACACCGACTGGCCGAGCAGCACCGCCTCGTCGACGAAGCCGACGGAGGTCAGCATCCGCGGCGGCGCGACCGGCAGGAACATGTGGAACAGCAGCGACGAGCCGGTGAACAGCACGATCGTCGTGCGCACCGGCGGATAGGCGCGGCGGTGGCGGGCGAACAGCCACACCAGGAACAGGTTCATCGCCGGGAAGTGCACCCAGGAGTAGAAGTCGTTCGCCGCCCGCAGCAGGCTCTCGTGGCGGAGCATGAACCGTTCGAGCGTGACCTCGCTCGGCAGGTGCAGCCACTGCTCGGCCCGCCAGATCCATTCGGCGTGTTCGATCCCGCCGGCGACCCTGGTCACCCCGAGGATGCGGCCGACCTGCCAGAGCGTGAACAGGCCGAGGATCGTCCCGGCCTCCCGGGACGCGGCGGCGATCAGCTCGACGCCGCGCCGCGGCCACCACCGGTGCACCACCCGGGCCACCACGGCCAGCGCCAGCAGCGCCCCGGCCCCGACCGCGGCCTGCTGCCACAGCGGCATCGCGCGCTCCCGTCCCCGTCGGTGTCGGCATGTGGGTGTGCGGCGTCCGCCGCGGCCAGGCCCGTCGGCGACGCGGACGCCCCGGCCGTCACGTTACGACCCGTTCGCGTCGGATGCCGCCACCGGCCCGCCATCAGCCCGTCACCGGCCCGACGTCCACCCGCCACCGGCCCGCCGGCCCCGCGAGATCGCCGGCGCCGAGGGCGGCCGCCCGTCACCTCCGTTGACACGACTGTCAGATCATCTAGGGTCTTCTCACCTGTGACCATGTTGGACGCATACGGGAGGTCTGGGATGGCGGACGTCGGCATCGTGCTCGTGCACGGCGGTCAGCACGCCGGGGACTGCTGGGAACCCACCGTCGCCGAGATCGGGTTACAGGCGCCGGGCACCCCGGTGCTCGCCGTGGACCTGCCCGGCCGGCGTTCGGCGCCCGCGGACCTCGCCACCGTCACCATCGACGACTGGGTGACGAGCACGATCGCGCAGATCGACGCCGCCGGCATCGGCGAGTTCGTCATCGTCGGCCATTCGATGGCCGGCCTGACCGTGCCCGGCGTCGTCGCGCGGCTCGGTCCGACGCGCGTGCGCCGGATGATCCTGCTGGGCGCGGCCGTGCCGCCGCAGGGCCGCTCGATCGTCGACACGGTACCCGGCATCCTGGGCTGGGTCGCCCGCCGCAAGGCCGCGACCGGCCGTCCCGCCGCGCCGATGCCGAAGCTGCTGGCCCGCTACTCGTTCTGTAACGGCATGACCCGCGAGCAGCGGGCGTTCAGCCTCTCCCGGCTCTACGGCGAGTCCACCGGGGTGACGATCGAGCCCACCGACCGCACCGACCTCGACCGCTCCGTACCCCGTACCTGGCTGCTGACCCTGCGCGACCGCGCCCAGACACCTGCCACCCAGCGCCGCTCCATCGAGGCGTTGGGCGGCGTCGACGAGATCGTCGACCTCGACACCGGCCACAACGCCATGATCAGCCACCCGGCCGAGCTGGCCCGCCTCCTGCTCGACCGGCGCAGCGCACCCCTCCCCCGGTCCGCCACCTGACCGACCCGCGCCTGGGCGCGTCGCCCGACCGGGACGCCGTCAGGCGGCGCTCTGGCGGGCGTCGCGGTGGGCCTGGGCCACGACCATCAGGAGGTCGAGCGCGTCGAGGGTGCGCAGCAGGTCCTCGATGTGGGTGGAGAGCCGGTCGCGCTCCCTGGCCATGCGCTCCATCGCGGCGTCGGAGTTCTCGTCGCTGGGCGAGTCGAGGCACGGCAGCAGGTCGACGATGGCGCCGCTGGACAACCCGGCGGCGTACAGGCGCTGGATGAAGGCGACCCGCTCGACATCCTCCTGCGTGTACTGCCGCTGCCCGCCGGCGCTGCGGGTGCTGGTGAGCAGTCCCTGCTCCTCGTAGTAGCGCAGCGACCGGACGCTGACCGCGGCCCGCGCCGCGAGTTCACCGATCCGCATCTCACCCTCCCGCCTGTGACCCCGGCCCCACGACTTGCCTCTCACATTGATGTCAGGTTTTACCGTACCTGTCGGGCCCGCCGTTCCGGGGCCTTTGACCAGGTATGAAGGAGTTCCGGCATGATCACGCTGTTCGACCGCTACCGCCTCGGCGGTCTGGAGCTGCCCAACCGTGTCGTGATGGCCCCGATGACCCGGGTCCGGGCCGCGGCGGGGAGCCTCGCGACCCCGTCCATGGCGGTCTACTACGCCCAGCGGGCCACCGCCGGGTTGATCGTCAGCGAGGGGGTGCAGCCCAGCCTGGTCGGGCAGTCCAACCCGGGCACCCCGGGCCTGTACACCGACGAGCAGCAGGCCGCCTGGCGGCCCGTCACCGACGCCGTGCACGCCAACGGCGGGCGCATCTTCGTTCAGATCATGCACGGCGGCCGGGTCTCGCACCCCGACACCACCGGTCTCCAGCCGGTCGGACCGTCCGCTGTCGCCGCCGTGGGCGACGTGTTCACCCCGACCGGGCCGCAACCCGCGCCGGTCCCCCGCGCCCTGGACACCTCCGAGGTGCCCGAGCAGGCCCGCTCGTACGCCGAGGCCGCCCGGCGCGCCGTCGACGCCGGGTTCGACGGCGTCGAACTGCACGGCGCGAACGGCTACCTGATCTCGCAGTTCCTGTCGTCCAACGCCAACCTGCGCACCGACTCCTACGGCGGCCCGATCGCGCACCGCATCCGCTTCGCCGTCGAGGCGGTCGCCGCCACGGTGGACGCCGTGGGCGCGGCCCGCACCGCGATCAGGCTCTCGCCCGGCGGCACCTTCTGGGGCGTCGAGGAGACCGAGGTGCCGGAGCTGTACGCGGCTCTGCTCGCCGAACTCGCCCGCTTCGACCTCGCCTACGTGCACCTGGAGGCGACTGCCGAGGAGGAGGTGCTGGTCGGGCTGCGCCGCGCGTGGCCGGGCAGCCTGATCATGAATCCGGCGTTGCCGATGGGCCCGAAGCAGGTCGACCGGACCGCCGCCGACCACTGGCTCCGCCTGGGCGCGGATCTGATCAGCTTTGGCCGCGCCTTCATCGCCAACCCCGACCTGGTGGAACGGCTCCGCACCAGCCGGCCGGTCGCACCCGCCGACCCGGCCACGTACTACCAGGGCGGCGACGCGGGCTATCTCACCTACCCGGCGTACCAGTACACCGCCTGACCGGAGCAAGCAGGCAGACCGGTGGCGGGGGCGGAACAGTCCGGCTCTGCACCGGCACGAAGGCTGAGGAAGAACAATGCATTCGCTCCAGGACAAGGCCGCCACCACCGCAGACATGGAGCCGTCTGTCCGGACGGCCATCATCATTGCCGGCCGGGTCTTCGTCCCCGCCGGTGACGTCGAGACGTTCATCGCCGAGGCACAGGCGACGTACCCGGTCGCCGCAGCGAACCCGGGAAACGTGCTGATCTCGTTCTGCGTGGAGGACGCGGCGACCGGAACCGTCCCGGTGCTCGAGCAATGGGCGTCCCAGGAGGCGCTCGATCGGCACCTGGCCACCCCGCAGGTCACGGCGCTCTTCGCCAGGTGGAGCCCGCACATGCGCAACGAGGTGCGCAAGTTCGACGCGCTCAACGAGCGGGACCCCCGGGCCTGAGACCACCGGCATCCGGGCTGCAACTGCGTCGACGCCACCAGGGTCCCGGAACATCCCAGAAAACGGGTCGCCGGGGCGCTGGTGGGACGTTAGCTTCCTTGGCGTGCTCGACCATGATTCCACGGATCTGGTGCGTCGCAGCTACGACGCGATCTCCTACCACTACCGGCGAGACGATGACGACCCCCGGCCCTACGGGCCCTGGATCGCCGACCTGCTCGCGCGCGTGCCGGCGGGTGGGACGGTTCTCGACGTCGGCTGCGGCTGCGGCGTTCCGGTGGCACGCGCGCTGGACGCCGCCGGTCGTCGGGTGACGGGCGTCGATCTGAGCGCCGAACAGGTGCGCCGTGCGCGCACGCTCGTGCCGGCGGCCACCTTCCTCCACGCCGACGCGACCGAGGTCGACTTCCCATCCGCCTCCTTCGACGCGGTCGTCAGCCTGTACGCGCTGATACACATGCCGCTGCGGAGACAACCGGCGCTGCTGGCCCGGATCGCCACCTGGCTGCGGCCGGGCGGCTGGCTGCTCGCCGTCACCGGCCAGCACGCGTGGACCGGCGTCGAGCAGGACTGGTTCGGCAGTGGCCAGCCGATGTGGTGGAGCCAGGCCGACGCCGCCACCTACCGGTCGTGGATCGCGGCGTCCGGGCTCGTCGTCGAGTCCGAACGTTTCGTCCCCGAGGGCAGCAGCGGTCACGCGCTGTTCTGGGCGCGCCGGCCGGCTCCCGGCGACGACGGCCGCGACGCCCGCGACGCCCGCGACGCCGAGACCGAGACCGAGACCTAGGTCACCCCTGCCGGGGAGTCCGACGGTCGACCAGGGCGGCTAGCCACGCGGGCGTGACGTGGGCGAGGCTCGCCACGACGGCGTCGGCGGGGACGTCCGGAGGCTGCGGCGTCGAGGGGACGAGGACGGTCACGCAGCCCGCGGCCAGGGCCGCCGCCGCGCCCGACCCGCTGTCCTCCAGCACGACGCAGCGCGCCGGTGGCACGGCGAGCAGGCGGCTGGCCCGCAGGTACGGCTCGGGATCCGGCTTGCCGCGCACCACCTCGTCCCCGGCGACCGACACCTGGAAGCGGGCGGCGCCGACCGCGCCGAGCACGTGGTCCATGAGCACCCGGGCCGACGACGACACCAGCGCCAGCGGCACCGCCTGCGCCGCGAGCGCGCCGAGCAGCTCGACGGCGCCGGGCCGCGCCACGATCGCCCCCGGCGCGGCGAACAGCTCGACGATGCGGCCCATGACGAACCGCGCCGCCTCGGCGAAGCGCGATCCGTCCACCCCGAGCAGCGACAGCATGAGGTGCAGCGCCGTGTCCGGGCCGCGCCCCATGAGCGCCGCCTTGATCTCGGGGGTGAACACGCCGCCGAGGTGGGCGGCGAGGTCCTCCTGCGCCCGCGTCCACAGCCGTTCGGTGTCGACGAGCAGGCCGTCCATGTCGAACAGCACCGCCGCCGGCGCCCTACCCCCACGTAGCCCCGCCACGGCAGACGTCATCTGTCGAGCCTGGCACATCCGCGACCCCCGCAGGCCTCGATTGCGCCCCGGCGTGGCCGGCGGAGGTCCCGGCGGACGCGGCCTGCGCACGGCCCGCCGGGGTTCGGCCTCAGCGCGGGCCGCCGGGGGTCAGGAACCAGCGGAGCACGGCCGCCGTGCCGGCGCGGTTGGAGCCGAGATGGTCGACGCCCGCGCCGAGGTCGACGATCGGGGCGTCGACGCCGTGCCCGCGCAGCGCCGCCCGGCAGTGCTCGCTGTTCGCCCGGGGCACCTGGGTGTCCGCGCCGCCGACGTAGAGCCGCACCGGCGCGGGCAGCGACCGGGGGCCCGCCGGCGTGGAGCAGGTCGCGTCGGCCACCGCCAGCGCCGCCGCGAACCGACCCCGCGGATGGTGGAGCAGCTCGGCGCCGCGGGGGGTGAGCAGGGCGTCGATGCTCGCCGGCAGGCCGGCGACGAACTGCTGGCCGGAGTGCTCGCCATCGAACAGTGCCTCGACCGACGGATCACGGAAGACCTCGGCAGGCGTGTCGTAGAGGTGGTGCAGCCGGTTGAACGCGACGAGCAGGTAGGCGGTGTAGCCGACGCCGTAGGGCCGTTCGACCCGACCGTCCAGCAGGGCGGGCAGCTCCACCGAGCGGAAGTCGTAGGCGCCGCTGACCGGCGCGAGCGCGCCGAGGCGCAGCGACGGGTCGTCGCCGGCACGCAGCGCCGCGCCGAGGCCGGTCGCCGCCGAGGCGCCCTGCGAGAACCCCGTCACCAGGACCCGCGGGTCGACCGTGCGCCCCTGGGCGGCGACGAACGTCCGGGTGGCGCGCAGCAGGTCGAGCGAAGCGGACACCTCGGAGGGCACGTCCATCCACGGGTGCGGGCCCGGCCCGACGCCGAGGCCGAGGTAGTCGGGGGCGGCCGCGGCGAAGCCGGCCGCGGCGTACGTCAGGGCCGGGGCCTGCCCCCAGCCGTCGGCGGCCAGGTCCGTCGCCGTCGACGGGGCGTCGGCTCGGGCGATCTCGGTGCCGTGGGTGTAGGAAACGACGCGCAGCCGGCGGTCGTCGGTGGCGGGCAGGGCCAGCAGGCCGCTGGCGGTGGTCGCCCGCCCGCGCGGGTCGATCGTGCGGTAGACCAGCCGGTAGGTGACCACGCCCGAACGCAGGACCGCCGGGTCCGCGTCGAATCCGCTCGCGGTCAGCACCCCCCGCACCTGCGCCGCGGACAGGACACGCAACCGCTCGGACGAGACCACCCCGCCGCGGTCCACATGTCCCGCGGTCGAGAGCGGCGATGTCGCGACGGCGGAAGAGGCGACGACGGCGGAAGAGGCGACGACAGCAGGAGACGCGGTGGACCCGGCAGGTGCGGTGGACCCGGCAGACACGGTGGCGGGAGCTGCGGTGGCGGGAGCTGCGGCGGCGGGAGCTGCGGCGGCGGGAGCTGCGGCGCTGCCGAGGGCGCCGGCGGCCGTCAGCGCGAGGACGGCGAGCGCGGCGGCCGCCCGCCGCCTCGGGAAGCGGCCCGGCGGGATGGTCGTTTCGTCGCGGAAACGTCTGTCGTGAGGACGTACGGTCATGTCGATCACGCTAGAGAGCCCGGCGCCCCGCCCCCATCCGGCCAGCGGCCGAACCCGTCGGGGGACTGCCCCCGTCCGTTTCCTGGGGGTGTCCTCACGTCTCGTCTCGGGCCCGGCTGGCCGTCGCCGGGCCACTGGCCGGCGGCCGGTCGCCGGCAAGGTCGGTTCTGCGGTGCGTTGCGCACGGTCTGGGCCGGTGAAACGTACGAAACGCACCACAACGCGCCGAGTGCATCGCAACCCGGTAGGCGTGCGCGGCGGAGTCGGTGTGCGCGGTCGGCGCGGCGGAGTCGGCGCAGTGGAACTGTCCGGCGGGGGGCGGCGGCGCCCCCCGCCGGACCGAGGCGGCCCGCGCGACGGCCGGGGCCGGGCCGCCGCGCGGAGCCGTCAGAGGGTCGGGCCGAGCGCCTTGCCGCACAGGTTGTCCTGCGCGACTTCGAAGGCGCTGCCCGACGGGTTGACCTGCATCAGCGCGAAGCAGGTCGGTTGGCGACCCCGGGTCGCGCCGACGTTGGTCGGTTGGATGAGGCCGCCGGCGTCGTAGTGGGTCAGGGTGCGCATCCCGGCGAGGAAGGACTGCCGGGTGGGGCAGGGTCCCGCGGCCTGCAGCCCGCGCAGGAGCAGGTCGGTGTCGATGTAGCCGATCAGGCCGAACTCCTGCTCGGGGTCGTCGGTCTGCGGCGAGTAGCGCGCCATCACGTCGAGGTAGTGCGTGATCGGCACGCCTCCAGCCTCGAACGGCCGGTAGAACACCGGGACCAGTACCCCGGCCAGGTCGGGGCCGTGGCGGCGCAGCAGGCTGTGGTCGTAGCCGCTCATCGACAGCACCACCTTCGTGCTCCCCCCGGCCTCGCGGATCGCGCGCAGCACCGGCGGCAGGGCCGTGGGGGTGACCATGGTGACGATGGTGTCCGCGCCGGAGTCGACGATCTGGCGGGCGACATCGCCCACGCTGTCGGCGTCGGGGGTGTAGGCGTGGCTGCCGACGACCTGCACGCCGAGGGACTGCAGGCTCTGCCCGACCCGCAGGGTCGCGCCGGAGACCCCCGTGGACAGCGCGCTGTAGAGCAGGAAGGCGGACGTGCCGCCGCGGTCGTGGACGAAGCGGCCGTAGGTGTCGATCGGCGCGCCGAGGGTGTTGGAGAACGAGAACATGTTCCCGTATCGCGTCCAGACGTCCTCGGCGGCGAGGCCCACCGTGGGGATCCCCCGGTCGGCGAGGTACTTCGCGCTGCCGGTGGCGGCGACGGTGAACTCCAGCAGGCCGAACGCCCCGCGTTGGTCGACCAGCTCCCGGGCGCCGTTGAGATTCCCCTCGACGGTGCCGGCGTCGTCGCGCCATTCGTAGACGACTTTCCGCCCGTGTACGCCGCCGGCGGCGTTGATCTCGCCGAGGCGGGCGTCGACACCGGCCCGCAGCGCCGGAAACGCGCCGGCGAGCAGGCCCGAGTCGGGGTAGAGCAGGCCGACTCGGACCTCGTCGGGCGTCACCCCCGGAGCCGCCCTGTCACCGGTGCAGGACGCCGCCGAGGATGTTGTCCCGGAGCATCCCGTCCCGACGACCAGTCCCAGCAGGATCGTCGACATTCCCACTTTCGCCGGCATCCCCACTTTTCCAGGAATTCTCAGTTTCAGGGCACAGCGACGCATTCGAAGGTGACCCCCATGCTGACGCGGCGCACCGCCGCCACAAACGGCTCCGCAAAACGGTTCGGAATCATTCAGCCAGAATGGTCACTGCGGTCGGGCGGCATCGGCGTGGCACCATCGGAAGCGCGCCCCGCCGCCGGGGGGCCGTCCGATCCGGACCGGAGAAGACGACCACCGAACGCGTTGACCTGTCCAGACTGCCCGGCACGTCTCGGTCGGGCCGCCGCCGGCCGGAACCGAATTCGGTTTCCGGTCGGTGAAACGACAGTACTAAGCCATCCAGCACCAGGGGTCACATTGCGATGACGACACGGCATGGCACGATGGTGCACGGCCCCGGGCCCCCAAAGCAATATGCAAGAGAAACGCGGTTCGGGGTGCAACAAGAAGTTGCACCCCGAACCGCGTCACCGGCAATCCGTTTCCAGTTTGTATCCGGAGGGTTTCTCTACCCGTCCGGTCGACCGTGGACGGTCAGACTTTCTGGTCGATCGCGAAGCCGGCCGGGATGAGGATGTCCTCGGGCGACAGTTCGTGGACCGAGGAATGGCCGAGTCCCAGCAGCGTCTCGCTCACGCCCTGCCGGAGGATCTCCAGCACGTTCGTCACCCCGCGCTCGCCGCCGGCGGCCATGCCGAACAGGGCGGCCCGTCCGATCAGCACCGCGCGGGCGCCGAGCGCGAGCGCCTTGACGATGTCGCTGCCGCGGCGGATACCGCCGTCGAGCAGCACCTCCACCTGGTCACCCACCGCGTCGACGACGCCGGGCAGGCAGCGGATCGACGCCGGGGTGGAGTCGAGGTTGTTGCCGCCGTGGTTGGACACCGAGATCGCGCTCGCGCCGACGTCCACCGCGCGGCGGGCGTCGTCCGGCCGGGTGATCCCCTTGATCATGAAGGGGCCGCCCCACTGCTCGCGCAGCCAGGCCAGGTCCGACCAGGTCGGCGGGGGCGTGCCGATCCACTGGCCGTAGGCGCCGAAGAAGGTCGGGGGCGTCGCCTCCCGCGGACCGAGGTTCGGCACGCCGAGGTCGGGCAGCGACCGGCTGCGCAGCCAGCGGGCGAGGTAGCCCGGGCGCAGGGCGACCTGCGGGGCGTAGCGGGCCATCGCCTTGAGGTCCAGCTTCTCCGGGATGAACGGGCTGCCCCAGTCCCGACGCGAGTCGAACACCCAGTCCAGCGTCACGATCAGGCCCTTGGCCCCCGCCGCCCGGGCCCGCTCGGCGCGGGCGAGGATCTCCTCGCGCGCCCCCACCCAGTAGGTCTGGAACAGCAGCTTGTCGTTGACCGCGCCGACCTCCTCCACCGGCTTGGAGGCGAACGAGGACAGGCTCATCGCCGTGCCCGCGCCGGCGGCGGCCCGCGCGACGGCGACCTCGCCGTCGGGATGCACCGCCTGTACCCCGGTCGGCGAGATGAGCACGGGGAAGCTGATCTGCTGCCCCATCACCGTCGTCGACAGGTCGCGGGTCGCCGGCAGGTCGGCGACCCGGGGCCGGACCTTCAGCTCACCGAACGCGTCGACGTTGTCGTTCATCGTCACGCCGGCCTCGGTCCCGGCGACGAGCGCCTGGTACACCCCCCGCGGCAGCCGCTTACGCGCCCTGCGCTGGGCCTCGGCGACCGTTTCGAACCATGTCCTTGTGCTGGCCATCGAACTCCCACCTCGTCGTGTCCGCCCGCCACCGACCGGCGATCGACGGGCCCGGATGCCTCGCCCGGCCGGGCACCGGCCGCACGTGACGGGACATCGGACGGCAGGGTCGGGCACGATTTGGCACCGAGTGCCACTATAGCGATGCCGGTGACGGTACGCACCGATCGCCGGGGCGGATAATCCGAGGTGTGCGCCGGCCGTTCGCCCACGAGTTCGTCCTGGTCCTGGCGCCCGGCGGCGACGAGCGCGCGCCCGGCGCGGCGATCACGGCGGCGCTGTGCGGGCACTGGGCTCGGCCCGGGCTCCGGCGAACAGCCGCGCAGGCGCGGGGACCGGGACGCGGTTCCGCGGAACACCAAGATCATTGAGGATCACACTCGAGCCGAGCATTCCCGCGTCCAACCGATCAGGCACAGATATGAAGATCGGTCCGCGGCAGTCCGGCCGCGCATCTGAAGACAGGGACGGCGGACGGACACCTGGCGTCACGAGAGCGATGCGGAACCACTCGCCTGCAGGCGTCTGGAGGGCCGCGTATCAGTGTTACGAGCACGAGACCGCGCCACGCGCCCGAGCCCCGACGCGACTCGACGATCAAGGTGTTCCGCGGAACCCACACCATGCGCCCGCGCGGCCGGCCCCAGCTCCGACTCCACCCCTAACGATCTTGATGTTCCGCGGAACCGTGTGGACGGTCAGGCGGAGTGGACGGTCAGGCGGAGGCGTGGCGGCGAGCCTGGCGGAACAGGTCGACGACGGCCTCGACCGAGCCGACCTCGGTCCAGGTGCGGGCTGCGCCGAAGGAGGCGTTCCAGAAGCCGGCGGGCAGGCTCGGTGGCGGCAGCGGCGGGCCGACGTAGGCGTAGGGCGCCGCGAAGGCCTCGTCCCCCGGCGACAGGCCGTAGTTGATCTGTCCGGCGCGGATCGCGACGTCGAAGTGCTCCGGCCACAGCGTGGGCGGGCTCGGCGCGTCGGTGGGGATCTCGGTCGACCAGCGGCGCAGCGCCGCGTCGGCCAGGGCGTACCAGTCGGCGAGACGGCGCGCGGCGGAGGGATCGAGGTCCAGCGGCTCGTCGGGGTGGCAGGGCGTGCTCAGTCGGTAGACCGCCGCCGGTCCGCCCGGGGCGATGCCGGCCAGGCGCGCCGCCTCGCGCAGCGTCGTCAACGGGCCTCGCGCCGTCTCGGTGCCGCCGTCGCGCACGACCAGGTCGGTGCCCGCCACGGCCACGGTGCGTCCGGCGGGACCGAACGGGGGCGTGGCGAACCCGCCGGGGGTGACGGCCAGGCCGATGCGACCGGTCGCGCGGTGGCGCGCCGCCGCGAGGACGTGCTCGGCGACGGCGTGCAGCGCGCGGCGGGTCCGAGCGAGACCGTCGAGACCGGGACCGACGTCGGGGCCGGGGTTGGCGCGGAGACCAGGGTCCGGGTCGGGGTCGGGCGACGATGAGGGCGCGGGTGGGGTGCTCACGCCGCCGACCCTCTCGCGCGGCGGCATGCGATGCCAGGCTCCGACAGCCCGCCGGTGACTTGCATTTCGTTAGCCACTATCGTTTCGTACGCCCACTGTTGCAGCCGCAACGGTGCCCCGCCCCGACCGCTCCTGGAGGTCCCGTGACCGCCCCCTCGTCCGAGCTCGCACCGTTGCCGCTCGTCCCCGGTACCTGGACGCTCGACACGGCCCACTCCAGTGTCACCTTCCAGATCCGCCACCTGGGCGTCACCAACGTCCGCGGCCGCTTCGACACGTTCTCGGCGACCCTCGCCGTCGGCGACGCGCTGGAGACCGTCGCCGTCGACGCGTCGATCGACCTGGCCTCGATCAACACCAACCAGGCCGACCGGGACGCGCACCTGCGTTCCACCGACTTCTTCGACCTGGCCGCGCACCCGGCGATGACCTTCGTGTCGAGCTCCATCTCCGGCAGCGGCGAGGAGTACGAGCTGACCGGCGACCTGAGCATCAACGGCGTGACCAAGCCGGTGACGTTCGCGGTGGAGTTCTACGGCGTGGACACCCACCCGGCCGACGGCCGCGTCCGCTCCGGGTTCTCGGCGACCGGCGAGATCAAGCGCAGCGACTACGGCATCAACTTCAACATGCCGCTGGGCGCCGGCAAGCTCGCGCTGGCCGACAAGGTGAAGATCGAGCTCGACCTGCAGTTCATCGCCCCCTGACCCTCCGCACAACCTCACCGCGTACACGCTCTGGCGCCGGGGAGGTCGGGATGTCCCGGCCCGCCCCGGCGTTCGCGCGCCGGTGTCGCGCGACCGGGCGTGGTGGCGCTCAGCCGCAGCCGGAGGCCGCCCGCGGGTCGGCGTGGACGAGATGCTCCTGCGCCCACAGCTCCAGGGCGTGCAGCGCCGGGCGCAGTGCCTCGCCGCAGGAGGTCAGCCGGTAGCGGGTGGCCAGCGGCGGGCCGTCGAGGACCTCCCGCTCGACCAGTCCGGCCTGGGACAGCTCGGCTAGGCGCCCGGACAGCATCCGCTCGCTCACCCCGGGCACCAGCTTCGCGATCTCGGAGAAGCGGGCCGGGCCGGCCAGCAGCGTGCCGATGATCAGTCCGCTCCACCGCTTGCCCAGCAGGGCGAAGACCGGGGTGAGCGCCTGGCAGCTCACCCCGTCCGGCGGCATCGGGACCATGCGGTCATGCTAACGAGCCCGGCGCCGACGACCACCCGTTCGGTTGAGCCCCGTCAACGCGCGGCCCCGGCGGCCGGCGCGACCGCGGAAGTCGGGTCGAAGCCGGCGAGCGGGTCCTCCTGGCAGGCGCTGACCGGCGGCAGAGCTGGGGACAGCACGCTCGGTGCGCGGCCGATCGTCACCGGCACCGGACCGCTGCCGCGGCGCTTTGATGCCGTGGCGATCGAGCGGGAGTGGTCGACGGACGGTTTCGGCGGGGCGGCGTCGCCGCGGGCGAGCAGCGCGTCGACGCCGTGGCCGACCACGCACTCCGGGTCGGGGCCGTCGAGCGGCAGGCCGGTGAAGAACTTCGCCGCCATGCAGCCGCCCTGGCAGGCGTCGAAGTGCCCGCAGGACGCGCACGCCCCGGCGGACTGCGGCTCGCGCAGCGCCGCGAACAGCTCCGAGGTCCGCCACACCCCGGTGAAGCCGCCGGTGTCGCGCACGTTGCCGGCGAGGAACTCGTCGTGGATGGCGAACGGGCAGGCGTAGACGTCGCCGACCGGGTCGATGAGGCACACCACCCGCCCGGCGCCGCACAGGTTCAGCCCCGGCAGCGCCTGGCCGTAGGCGGACAGGTGGAAGAAGGAGTCGCCGGTCAGCACGTTCTCGCCGGCGGCGACGAGCCAGTCGTAGAGCTCGCGCTGCTGGGCGGCGGTCGGGTGCAGCTCGTCCCACACGTCGGCGCCGCGCCCGGACGGGCGCAGCCGGGTCAGCCGGAGCTGGGCGCCGTAGCGGTCCGCCAGCGCGGCGAAGGCGTCGAGCTGGCCGACGTTCTGGCGGGTGACGACGACGGACAGCTTGAACCCGCGGAAACCCGCCTCGGCCAGGTTCGCCATCGCGCGCACCGCGGTGTCGTAGGAGCCGGCGCCGCGCACCGCGTCGTTGACCTCGGCGGTCGCGCCGTCGAGGGAGATCTGCACGTCGACGTAGTCGCTGGCGGCGAGCCGGGTGGCGACCTCGGGGGTGATCCGCACGCCGTTGGTGGAGAACTTCACGCCGACGTGGTGGGCGGTGGCGTAGTCGACCAGCTCCCAGAAGTCGGCGCGCACGGTCGGTTCGCCGCCGCCGATGTTGACGTAGAAGACCTGCATGCGTTCCAGCTCGTCGATGACCGCGCGGCACTCGGCGGTCGTCAGCTCGCGGGGGTCGCGCCGTCCGGAGCTGGACAGGCAGTGCCGGCAGGCCAGGTTGCAGGCGTAGGTGAGCTCCCACGTCAGACAGATGGGAGCGGCGAGTCCGCGGGCGAAGTGGTCGACGAGACGCGCCGGGGCGGCGGTGGTCACGGGGTGCTCCCCTCGACGATCATGGAGGACGCGGCGAGGGTCGCCAGCGCCCGCTGATAGCGGCCGAGATCCGCGGCGGGCAGCCCGACGGCGGCCGCCGCGGCCCGCGCGCTGGCATGCGCCGGCAGGGCCTCCACCAGCGCGAGCAGCCCCGGCTCCTTGAGGAACGACAGCTTGCGGGTGCCGAAGTGGTAGAGCAGCGCCCCGAACGACTCCGGCCGCACGGACACCTGGGGATGCAGCCGCCAGGCCCGGTCCAGGTCGAACCCGGCGGCGGCCGGCGAGAAGCCGGCCGCGCCGCGCTCGTCCGTCACGTCGGCGCTCAGTAGACGCCGCACATGCCGTCGATGGAGACCTCCTCGACGAGCAGGTCCGCCACGACCGGCTCCGCGGGCGCCTCGACGGCCTGGTCGACCTGCACTGACTCCTCCATGAACACTCCCCATCGCTAGAGCTGACCGGGTCCGGAACCGGTGTCGCGTGGTCCCGTCGCGGAGACGACTGTAATGGCACCGAGTGCCAAAGGGAAGATGTCGGACCGGAACGGGCAGGTCAGGCAGGTGGGGACAGTCGGGCCGGCGGGGACGAGACGGAGCGCCAGCCGAGGGCCTGGGCAATGGTGTGTGCCACGTCGTGCAGGAGCTGCTCGCGGTCGTCGGTCTGCTGTGCCGTCATCGGGACTCCCTGTCCGCTCGGAGGATGTCGTCCCTTCCGAGACTGGCACCGGCTCGGAGGCCATCGTCGGGCCGGAGGCTGGCGCCGGCCGTTCAGCCGTCCCCAACCAGGCATGGTCGCCGGCGCGGCCGGTCGCTCAGGCGCCGTGGCGCCGGCCGCGGGCGGCGAAGCTGCGTAGGGCGCGCAGGAAGTCGATCTCGCGGAACGCGGGCCAGTAGGCCTCGCAGAAGTACAGCTCCGAGTAGGCGCTCTGCCAGAGCAGGAAGTTCGACATCCGCTGCTCGCCGGAGGTCCGGATCACCAGGTCCGGATCGGGTTGCCCGGCGGTGTAGAGGTGGCGGGCGATGTCGTCCATGGTCAGCGCGGCGGCGGCGTCGGCGAGGGAGTCGCCGGCCTCGGCGCGTTCGTACAGGTGCTCCCGCAGCGCCTCGATGACCTCCTGCCGCCCGCCGTAGCCGACGGCGAGGGTGACGTGGAACCCGGTCGTGACGGTGCGGGTCGTCTCGACGGCGTCCTTGAGCACCCGCGCGGTGCTGTCGGGCAGCGCGTCGAGCATGCCGGCGAGGTGGACCTGCCAGCGGGCGTCGGGCCGGGCGAGCCGGTCGCTGACGACCTGCTCGATGACCTGCATGAGGAAGGCGACCTCGGCGTCGCCGCGGCGCTGCAGGTTCTCGGTCGAGCAGACGAACACGGTGACGTGGCGGATGCCGACGGCCTCGCACCAGGACAGCACGTCCTCGGCGTGCTCGGCGCCATAGCGGTGGCCCAGGCTGGGGTTGGCCAGGCCCATCTCGCGGGCCCAGCGACGGTTGCCGTCCATGACCAGGCCGACGTGGGCCGGCAGCGGGCCGGCCATGACCTGCCGGCGCAGCCGCCGGGTGTAGAGCGCGTAGAGAAGAGGACCCGGCGTCATGTGTACTCCCCTACGGTCGACGTCCGCGCGCGGCGCGGCTCGACTCCCGGCCGGTACCGACCGGGATGGTGACGATACCCGCCCAACGTGACCATCGTCCGGGGCGGGTTCGCGACCAGGGGGGATCAGCCCAGCCCCCCGGTCAGCCCGGCCCCGTCGGTCAGCCCGGCCCCGCGTCAGCCCAGCGTGCCGATCAGCCCGGCGGCCTCGGGCGACGGCGGGAGGAACCGGCGGACGACGTCGTCCACCACCGCGGCGTAGGGCCGGTCCAGCCGCCCGCGCGCCCGCATCTCCAGATAGCGCACGACGACGGCGTGGATCGCGAGGGCGTCCCACTCCGGCTCCGCGGCGGGCAGGCTGCCGTCGGTGCGCCCGGCGGCGAGGACCTCCGCGAGGATGCCCCGGTGCTCGGCGTAGATGTCCTCCAGGGCATCGGCGATGCCGACGACGAGACCGACCTCCGGGGTCATGAACGTCCGCCCGTCCCGGCTGGCGCGTTCGTCCCAGCCGATCGCGAGCAGCTCCTCGATCCAGGCCACGACGGCGGCCCGGGCGTCGCCGGCCTGGCGCACCACCGCGCGCAGGCTGTCGCGCACCCCGGCGGCGGCCTCCCGCTGCATGGTCAGGACCAGCGCGTCCTTGGACGGGAAGTGCCGGTAGAAGGTGCGCCTGTTCACCCCGGCGCCGCGCAGGATGTCCTCCAGCGGCGTCGCCGCGCGCCCCTCCCGGCCGATCAGTCGGTGGGCGGCGCGGATGATCGCCCGACGCTCCCGCTCGGCGCGGTCCGGGTCGTCGGCGGCAAGCCGCAGCGACGCCTCAGCCACTGGGGCCCATCCCGCCGACACACCCCTTCGCGCTCGTCTCGACCGGATGCCCGCACCGGCCACCGCACGACGGCACCGACGGTCCTGCGGCGCTGCGGCGCTCCGGGTGGATGATACGGGAGCACCGGACCGGCTGATCGCCCGCCAGGCGCCGGATTATACACCCGAGCGCATGGGTGAGCAACCCGCGTGTGCGCGTAGACCGCGTGTGTGAGCAACCTCTGACGCGTCCGTCACTGTTGCGCCGACCGGCTCTCCTACACTGGGTTCACCATGGGCGACCCAACCTCCGCGGAGATCGTCGACGAGGGCGCGGCCCCCGACGGCGATTCCCGGATCCTGCAGGTCGAGCCGGCCGGCGTCGAGACCGCGGCCGGCCGGTTGGGTTGGCGCGCGGCGCGCACCCGCAACGCGATCCTCGACGCCTCCAAGAAGCTCTTCCTGGAACGCGGGTACGCCGGCACCCGCATCAACAACATCACCGACGCCTGCGGGATCTCCCGCGCCGGCTTCTACACCTACTTCCGCGACAAGCGGGAAATCTTCGACACCCTGGGCCAGGCCACCTTCCGGGAACTCCTCCAGGTCATCGCGGAGTGGGAGACCATCCCGCGGCCCTGCACCCAGGCCGACGCCGTGGCCTGGGTGTGGAAGTACTTCGCGTTCATGGACCAGCACGGCGCGTTCATTCTCTCGGCGCAGTCCGGCCCGGCCGACGAGAGCGTCGGTGCGGCGAGTAACAAGATGCAGATGCGGGTGGCCTGGCTGCTCGGCGTGCACCTGCGAGGTCGCCAGCGCACGCCCACCGACGCGCCCGAGGCGCTGGGCCTGGCGGTGCAGTCGATGATGGACCGCACCTGGTACCACTGCCACGCCCAGCACCTCCCGGTCGACGACGCCGACGTCGTCAACACCATCGGCGGGTTCATCACCGCGGTGCTCGAGGCCTGAGCCCCGCGGGCGCCGTCACACCCCCGACGGCGCCGGCGGCGGCCCCGCGGGCACCGACGGGACGGTGGCGACGAGGTCGCCGTACTTCTCCCGGGCCGCGGCGAGGCGGCGGCCGAGGAACTCCTCGGGCCACGCCGGGTCGTCGGCCTCGTAGTGCCGCAGGAGCTGGCGGGCCAGGTTGACCTTGTGCGCCTCGGTGGGCCCGTCGGCGAGGCCGAGGGCGAGTCCCGTGGTGAACATGTCGACGAGGGGAAGCTGCTCGGTGATGCCGAGCCCGCCGTGGACCTGGATCGCCCGCAGCACGATGGACTGGATGACCTTCGGGGTGAGCACCTTCAGGGCCGCGATCTCGGTGCGGGCGGCGTGCTCCCCCTGGGTGTCGATGAGCCAGGCGGCGTGCAGCACGGCGAGCCGGAACGGCATCAGCTCGGTGTAGGAGTCGGCGATGAACCCCTGCACGAACTGCTTGTCGGCCAGCGAGCTGCCCTGGGTGAACCGGCTGCGGGCGCGCTGTCCCATCATGTCGATGGCTCGCTGGGCGACGCCGATCGCGCGCATGGCGTGGTGCAGCCGGCCGCCGGCCAACCGGGACTGCGCCACCTCGAAGCCGCGCCCCTCGTGGCCGAGCAGCGCGTCCGCCGGGACCCGCACCCCTTCGTAGCGCACGAGGGAGTGGCCCGGCTCGTGGCGGTGCGCGCCGTAGACGTGATGGCTGTCCTCGATCACCACGCCCGGGGTGTCCCGCGGGACGAGGAAGGTCGACGCACCGTGATGCACGGGGACGTCGGGATTGGTGATCGCGACGATGATGAGGAACGAGGCCACCGCGGCGTTGGACGACCAGTACTTGCGGCCGTCGATCACCCACTCGTCGCCCTCGCGGCGCGCCCGGGTGGTGAACACCCGCGGGTCGGCACCACCCTGCGGCTCCGTCATGGAGAAACAGGAGAAGATCTCGCCGGCCAGCAGGGGCGCCAGGTAGCGCTCCTTCTGCTCCGGGGTGCCGAACCGGGCGATGATCTCGGCGTTGCCGGTGTCGGGCGCCTGGGTGCCGAACACGATCGGCCCCCAGTCCGTGCGGCCGAGGATCTCGTTGAGCAGGGTCAGCTTCACCGCGCCGAAACCCTGCCCGCCGAGCTCGGGACCCAGATGCGGGGCCCACAGGCCCTCGTCGCGCACCCGCTGCTTGAGCGGGTCGACGATCTTGCGTCGCTCGTCGTCGAGGGGCAGGTACTCGCAGCCCGGGAACAGCACGTCGAGCGGTGCCACCTCGTCGCGCACGAACGCGCGGACCCAGTCCAGCTTGGCCTCGAACTCGGCATCGGTCGAGAAGTCCCATGCCATGGCTATCGTCCTCCCAGCATTCGAGTTTCCTGCCGGCACCCGCGCCGGCGGCGGCCTCTGCGACGGCGGCGGCTCACGGGATGCCGCCGTCGACCCGCAGGGTCGCGGCGGAGGTGTAGCTGGACGCGTCGGAGATCAGGTACAGCGCGGAACCGACGATCTCGGTCGGGTCACCGGCGCGCTGCAGCGCGTGCGACTTCGCCGCCTCGGCGACGGCGTCGAGGTCCCAGTGCCGGCTGACGTCGGTGTAGAACGGGCCGGACATCAGGGTGTTGACGCGCACGTGCGGGCCGAGGGCGAGCGCGAGACCCTCGGTGAGCGCGTTGAGTCCGGCCTTGGCCGCGGCGTACGGCAGGATCGCCGGCGTCGGGCGGATGGAGCCGGTGGAGCTGACGTTCACGATGGAGCCGCGGCCCGCGGCCACCATCCGTTCCCCGACGAGCACCGACAGCCGGAACGGACCCTTGAGGTTCAGGTTGACGACCGCGTCGAACAGCTTCTCGTTGACACTGCCGAGGGTGTCGTACAGCGGCGACATCCCGGCGTTGTTGATCAGCGCGTCGACCTTGCCGAACCGCTCGTAGGCGGCGTCGACGAGGCCGGGCAGCTCGTCCCAGCGCCCGACGTGCACCGCGTACGGCAGGGCCTTGCGGCCGGTCTCGGCCTCGATCTCGGCGGCGGCGGCCTTGCAGGAGTCGAGGTCCCGGCTGGCGATGACGACGTCAGCCCCGCAGCGCGCCGCGCCGAAGGCCATCTCCCGGCCGAGACCGCGGCTGCCGCCGGTGATGAGTACGACGCGGTCGGTCAGGTCGAACAGGGTGTCCGCGTATCCCATGGTCAGCCTCTCCGGGCCGGCAGCGAGCGGGCGAGGTCGGCGGCGGTGGCCAGCAACTGCAGCACCAGCGGCCCGAACGTCTCGACCTTGGGGTCGACCGTCCCACCGCCGGTGAAGGCCGCATAGCTCTTCTCCAGCACCACGCCGAGCTTCCAGTTGGCCAGCACCAGGTAGTAGTCGATGTCCGCGGTCGAGCGTCCGCTCACCCGCTCATAGTGCTCCAGCAGCTCGGCCCGGCGCGGCATGCCGGCGACGTCGAGGTAGAAGCCCTCGGTGCGAGGCTGCTCGCCGTCCCAGCCGAGCAGCGCCCAGCCGAGGTCGAGCAGCGGGTCGCCGACCGTGGTCATCTCCCAGTCGATGATGGCGGCGAGCCGCGCCGGGGCGCCGTGCTGAAACATCACGTTGGCGAACTGGTAGTCGCCGTGCATGATCCCGGGTTCGAAGGTGGCCGGCCGGTTCGCCCGCAGCCAGGCGGCCGCCTCGTCGAGGCCGGGCAGCTCGCGGAAGCGGTAGGCGCCGAGGAACGTCAGCCAGCGGTCGACCTGGCGCTCGTGGAAGTTCTCCGGACGGCCGAACCCCTCCAGCCCGCGCGCCCGCCAGTCGACCCGGGACAGCTTCGCGATGCCGTCGACCAGCTCGAACGCCAGCCCGCGGCGGGCGGCCGGGTCGGTGTCGAACGGAGCCGGCCAGGTGGCGGTCGGGCTCCAGCCGTCGATGGCACGCATGACGTAGAACGGCATTCCCAGCACGTCGCCGGTGGGGTCGCCGGCGACGAGCTCGGCGTGGGGCACGTCGGTTCCGCGCAGCGCGCGCAGCAGCCGCAGCTCCCGGCGCAGCCCGTCGACGCGGGACGCGCTCGCCGCCGCCGGGGGCATCCGCAGCACCGTGCGCTCGCCGCCCCGGGTCAGCGAGTACAGCTCGTTCTGCGAACCGCCGGTGAGCCGTGCGATGACGGGCAGCTCGCCGACGCCGGGCACCTGCTCGGCGTCGAGCCAGCGGGCCAGCCGGGCGACGTCGAGCGCCACGCCCTGCGCTGCCGGGCCCGCGCTCACCGCGGGCGCCGGCTCGGGTTGGCGGGCTGGCTTGGGTTGGCGGGCTGGATCGGGTTTCCCATCCGGACCTCCTCGTCGACGGGAGCGGGACGTGGGCAGAATAGCATTCTCGCCTGTCCAGAACCAGATTCTGCGACATGGCCGGATCCGGCCCCGCTCCGCCCGCCACGCACGGCACACTTGCATCCATGGAGTCGACCCGACTGGAGTGGGACGGAGCGCCCGCGTCCGTACGCGCCGCAGTCGATCGTGCGCTGCGCCGCCACCAGCGCGACGCCCTCGACGAGCTCGAGCAGATCCTCGACGCCGCCCTGCGGGTGGCGGTCCGGGTGGCGCCGGCGGAGCCGCGGGTCAGCGACATCGTCGCCGAGGCCGGCACCTCGAACCAGACCTTCTACCGCTACTTCGCCGGCAAGAGCGAGCTGCTGCACGCCGTGATGGAGCGCGGTGTCCTGCGGGTCCGCTCCTACCTGGGCCACCAGATGGCCAAGGAGACCAGCCCCGCCGATCAGGTCGCCGCCTGGGTGCAGGGGCTGCTGACGCAGCTCACCCGCCCCGAGGTCGCGACCCAGAGCATCGCGATCAGCCGGCTGACGCTGCGCTCGGGCGGCTCCGAACCGGGGCGGTCGACCCTCGACAACCAGCTCGGCGAACTGCTGGTCACGCCCCTGGCCGCGGCCGGGCGCCCCCACCCGGAGCTGGACGCGCGGGCGATCCTGGACGTGGTCCTCGGCGCGCTCGAGCGCCACGTCGCCACCGGCACGGGGCCCGACGCCGTGGAACGCGACCATCTCGTCACGTTCTGCACGGCCGTCGCCGAACCGGCCTGACCCCGCCGCCGCGCCGCCGCCGCGCCGCGGACCGACCTCAGCCTCCTCGCGGCCGACGTCGGCGGCCCCGCCCGCTCAGCGTGGCGGGCCGCCGGCGGGCAGGGGTGCGCGAGCGCCGAGCAGCCCGCCGACGAGCAGAAGCGCGAGCGAGCGATGGACGTCGTCGCGGTCGAGTACCGGATGGCGCCGCCAGGCGTGGTAGGGAAACTCACCCAGCAGTACCCACAGCACGATGGCAGCCGCCGAGGGGTCCAGCGATCGTCCCGGCGCCCACCGCGCCAGCAGCCGCGCGGTGACCGCGTCGAGGTGGGTCCGGAGCTGACGGCTCAGCCGCTGCAGCGGGGCGGTCGGCAGAACCTCGGTCGTCCACACGTGCAGGGTGGGGCCGCGCCCTCGCAGCACGTCCAACCAGCGGTCGATCCAGGCCAGGATGTCGCTCTCGTCCTCGGCGCGCAGCAGGTCGTCGAGGTGGGTGCAGATGTCGACCGCCGCCTGGTGCGCCAGCGTCGCGAAGATCGCGTACCGATCCTCCCAGTACTGGTAGAACGTGCCGTGGGCGACGCCGGCCTCGGCGGTGATGTCGTCGACGCTCGTACCGGCCAGCCCGCCACGCTCGAACGCCTGGTTGGCGGCGGCGAGAATGCGCCGGATCGTCGGTTCGGACCGCCGGGTGACCCGCCGGCGAAGGCCCAGCGGGGCCGTCTCGCGCCATGCGCCGAGCGGGTCCGCACGGTCCGTGCTGCTCGCCAGGAGAAGGTCCGGCCAGGGCGGGGGGTCGCAGTCGGCGCCCACGGCGCGCACGGCGCCCAGCGGGCCGGCCTCCCGCGGGAACAGCGAGGAGTGGATGATCGTCGCGAGCGTGGCGTGCACGGACGATTCGGGCGGCAGAACGCCGGGGCGTCGTGGATCGAGCACGACGTGCGTCCACTGCATGAGACTGATGATCGCGATCGCGAGGACGCGGGTGTCCACCGGACCGGTGTCGGCGAGCGCGAGCCGAGGCCGCATCTCGTCCGCGAGCACGTGCAGGTACTGCTCGGAGGGGTCTTCCGGCATCAGGGCGTCGTCCGCGACCAGCGGCCAGGCGGCGAAGACGGGCGAGTGCCGGCACAGGACGTCGTCGAGGCCCTCGAGCCAGGCGCGGAACTCCGTCAGCCCAGCCGGTCCGGGCTCGATGACCCGCTGGCGGCGGAAGTGGCGGACGAGGTCCCGGCCGAGCTGCTCGTAGAAGAGGGCGAACAGCTCGATCTTGCTCTGGAAGTACTGGTAGAAGGCGGTGTCCGAGCGGCCGGTGGCCTCTGTGATCGCCAGGATGCTGGTGCCGTGGTAGCCGTGGCGGGCGAACAGGCCGCGGGCCGCCGCCACGATCTCCGCACAGGCCCGCTCGCCCTCCGGGCCGATCACGGGGCTGACCGGATACGGCTCCCGCCGCCGCGAGGGCAGGACCGGGTCGCGCTCGGGTTCGACCACCACCCGGCGCCCCCTCACGCTTCCTCACTCCTCCAACGGCCCCAACAGGGCATTCCCGCAGGCAAGTGTAGGGCGCCGCTCAGACACGGGCCTCGATACCGTCCGCCCGCCAACCGTTCAGGCCGGATTCGTGAAGGTATCGGTGCGGTGTCGTCGCCTCCGGCCAGCCTGCGGCGCCGGCCGCCGGGCCTGCGTTGCCCGCCGGAGGAGTCCCGCACTAGTGTCTAACCAATTAGCCTTTGGTTTCGGCAATGCGTCAATGCGGCAGGGCGGCGGGCATCCGTCGCGTGGGAGGCGACATGACAGCGCGGGTGGTCCGATGACGCTGCGGGTGGGCATCGTGGGGGTCGGCTGGGGGGCGATCGTCCAGGCTCCGGCATACCGGGCGGCTCAGGGCTACGAGCCGGTGGCGCTGTGCGCGCGGACGCCGGATCGGCTCGGGAAGGTGGCCGCCCGGCTGGGCATCGACGACACCTCGACCGACTGGCGCTCGTTCGTGCGCCGCGACGACCTTGATCTGATCTCGGTCGCGACCCCGACCGCGCTGCACCACGAGATCACCCTCGCCGCGCTGGCCGCGGGCAAGGCCGTGCTGTGCGAGAAGCCCCTGGCCGCCGATCCGGCGCAGGCCAGGGAGATGGTCGCCGCGGCGCAGGAGTCAGGCCGGCCGACCGGCTGCTGCTTCGAGAACCGCTGGAACCCGGAATGGCTGGCCATCACCGACCAGGTGCGGGCCGGGCTGCTCGGCACCCCGCACGTGGCCAGGGTCAGCCGCAGCGCCTCCTACTGGCACCCCAGCCGGCCCCTGCAGGCCGCCTGGATGTACGACCGCGCCCAGGGCGGCGGCTACCTCGCCGGCATGCTCGTCCACGACCTGGACTTCGTCTGCTCGCTGCTGGGGCAGCCGGTGGCGGTGTGCGCCGACGTGCGCAGCTCGGTGCCGACGCGGGCGCTGCCCGACGGCGGGGAGCTGGCCGTGACCGCGGACGACACCTCCGCGGTGCTGCTGCGGCTCGCCTCCGGCGCGATCGCGATCCTGAGCGTCTCCACGATCGGCGCGAACGTCGACCACTTCCGCCTCGAACTGCTGGGTGGGGACGGCACCATCGTCGCCGACGGCAGCCTGCGCCACACCTCCTACCAGGCGGGCCCGGCGAACCAGAAGGGGCTGGCGCCGCTGGCCCCGATCGAGCGCGAGCCCGCCGCCCCGCAGCACCTGCCCGAGGGCCTGGCCGGGCACGGCAGCCGGGCGATGGCGCTGATGCTCGAGGACTGGCTGCCGGCCTTCGACGGCCAGCCCACCCCGGTCCCCACGTTCACCGACGGGCTGCTGAGCCTGGAGATCATCGACGCGGCGCACCGGTCGTCCGAGGGCGCCGGCTGGGTTCCCATCGAGCTGTGACCATCGGCGGGCCTGACCATCGGCCGGGCCTGCGGTGGAGCTCTGCCGACGCGGGGGTTACGGTCCCCCGCGAGGATCGCAGAAAGGACGGTGTACGCATGACCGACGCAGAATCCAACCCCGCCGCCGTCCCGCAGCGCGAGGACGAGGACGACCAGGATCTGCTGACCTACGGCGAGGTGGCGGTACGCCTCGCCGAGGAGATCAAGGCGCAAGCCATCCTGGTCACCGAGTTGGAAGGGGCCGAGCCGGTGGACGCCGAGCGCGTCGGGCGCGAGCGTGCCCGGCTCGCGGCGTTGCGCGACGCCCAGGAGCGCAACTCGCGGCGGCCGATCAACGACGAGAACTTCGAGCGTTTCTTCGGCTACCGCGGCACCCCCCGCTACGAGAGCTGAGACCGCTCCAGGTCCCCGGGCAGGGCCGTCCCGTCGCGGGGGCTGCGCCTGCCCGGTGAGCGGCGGCGACCCCCGCCCGGCCGGCGGCGCGGCCCGGATGCTGTGACAGTCCGGAGCCAGGCACCGTCGACGCCGGGGCGGGTGGTGGGCGCGGGCCACGCGCACCGGCCGGCACGGGCGGCCCCACGCTGTCGACCGCCGTTCCTTCTCCCTTCCCCGCAGTTCCTCCTTTCCCTTCCCTGACCGTTCCCACGGGGGTCACCATGCGTCGCCGTTCCTTATCGTTATCCAGCGCCGCCGCGATGCTGGCGTTAGTCGCCGCGGGGGCGAGCGCGTGCTCGTCCCCGGCGGCGTCGTCGGCGGGACCCTGTGACAGCCCGGGCGTGACCTCGTCGGAGGTCAGGCTCGGGCTTCTTTATCCCGACTCCGGGCCGACGGCGGCCTCGTTGGCCGCCACCCGCGCCGGGGTCGACGCCCGCATCGGCCAGGCGAACGCCGCCGGCGGCATCCACGGACGCAAGATCGTCTACGACTGGCGGGACGACCAGGGCGACCCCGGGTCCAACGGCGTCGCCGCCCGCGACCTGGTCGAGCGACGAGGAGTCTTCGGCGTCCTGGAGTACTCCCTGGCCGCCGACGGCAGCGCCCAGTACCTCGCCGACCACGGTGTCCCGGTCGGCGGGCTGGCCACCGGCGACGTCTGGGCGAAGTACCGCAGCATGTTCTCGTTCTCCTCCACCACCGGCGCCGCGACCGACACGTATGGCACGTTCCTGCGCTCGCAGGGCGGGACGAAGGCGATCCTGCTGCGGACCGCGCTGTCGGCCGGGGTCGGCAACACCAGCGCCAAGATGACCCAGAGCGCCCAGGCCGCCGGCATCCCGGTCGTCGGCGAGATCGCCTACACCGCGAACGCGGACAACCCGGCGTCCGTCGCCCGGCGCATCGCCGAAAGCGGCGCCGACACCCTGCTCACCGTCATCAACGCCCCCGACCTGCCCGCGGTCCTGACCGCGGTCCGCGCCGCCGGGGTGAACCTGCGCGTGATCCTGTCGGTCAGCGGCTACGACACCCAGCTCCTGCACGACTCCGGCGGCGCGCTGGCCGGCGTGACCGTCCCGGTGTTCTACCGCCCGTTCGAGGCCGGCGGCCCGGCGATCGCGAACTACCGCACGGCGATGGCGCGCTACGCCCCGCAGGTCCCCAACCCGCAGCAGGAACTGTCGATGATCGCCTACATCGACACCGACCTGTTCCTGCGCGGGCTGACCGAGGCCGGCGCCTGCCCGACCCGCGAGGGTTTCGTCAACGCCCTGAACGCGGTGCACGACTACGACGCCGGGGGGCTGATCCAGCCGATGGACGTGGGCCGCGACCGGGGCAAGCAGACCACCTGCTGGTCGTTCGTACAGGCGAACCGCACCGGTGACGCCTTCAGCGTCGTGCGCGAGAACCTCTGCGGCCACGAGCTGCCCGCCACCACCGGCTCCTGACGGTGGCCCGTACCCGCCCGCGCGCTACGGCGACGTGCTGGCGGCGGTCGCGGCCGTCGCGGCGTCGTGGCGGGCGCGCAGGGCGGGGCGGGTGAGCTTGCCGGCGGCGTTGAGCGGCAGCGCGTCCACGACGTACCAGTAGGCGGGCACCTTGAACCCGGCCAGCCGGTCGCGGACGAACTGGCGCAGCTCGTCGACGGGCGGCGGGCGGTCGGGGTCGGCGGGGACGACGAACGCGGCCAGCGTCTCCCCCAGCCGGGCGTCGGGCACCCCGACGATCCCGGCGTCGGCCACCGCGGGATGTTCGACGAGCGTGTGCTCGATCTCCAGCGGGTACACGTTCTCCCCGCCGCGCACGATCATGTCGTTGCGCCGGCCGACGAGGTGCAGGTAGCCGTCGTCGTCGAGGAAGCCGAGGTCGCCGCTGTGCAGCCAGCCGTCGGCGGCGTGCACGCTCAGGTGCGCCGCGGCGGCGAACACCTCGCCGACCCCGGCGTCGTCCGGGTCGTCGATGCGCAGCCGCAGCCCGGGGACCGGCCGCCCGACGGTGGTGAGCAGGTCGGGGGCGCCGGCCGCGGCCCGGTCGTGGTCGGCCGGGGTCAGGCAGGTCAGCGGGCTGCCCTCGGTCTGGCCGAACAGGTTGACCAGACGCACCCCGGGCAGCACCGTCTGCACCCGGCGCAGCGTCTCCGGGCTGATCGGCGACGCACCGTAGATCAGGGTGCGCAGCGGGACAGCGTCGAGCGTCCCCTCCGCCAGCAGCATCTCGATCATCGTCGGGACGAGCTGGCAGTGCGTGGCGCCCTGGTCGGCCAGGCCGGCCCACCACCGGTGGGTGAAGCGGGACGTCGGCAGCACGGTCGCGCCGACGGTCACCGCGACGAGCGTGTTGCCGAGCCCGCCGATGTGGTGCAGCGGCGAGCCGGTGGCGTAGCGGCTGTCCGGGCCGAGGTCGAGCAGGCCGGACAGCAGCTCGGTGCGCGCGGCGAGCACCTCCTGGGTGACCGGCACCCGCTTGGCCGCCCCGGTGGTGCCCGAGGTGTGCAGGTACAGCGCGACCGGTCCGCGGGGCACCGGCGGGGCCGCGCCCGACGCCCGCATCGCCGGCACGGGTACCACCCGCGCCCCGGCCAGCGCCGCCGCCTGCGCGGCGACGGCGGCCGAGGCTGGTTCGGTGAGCAGGACGCCGGCACCGCTGGCGCGCAGCGGTCCGGCGATTTCGGCGGCGGTCAGCCGGGGGCCGAGCGGGGCGACCGGACGGTCGGCCGCCGCCCCGCCGAGCAGCAGCGCCAGCGCGTCGGGGTTGCTGGTCAGCAGTGCCGGCACCGGCGTTCCCGCCGGCACGCCGAGCCCGGTGAGGAACTCGGCGGCGTGCGTCGCCCGCCCGACGAGCTCGGCGCCGCTGACCGCACCGCCGGCGTCGAGCACCGCCGGGCGGGCGCTGCCCGCGTGCACCGCGAAGACGCGCTCCAGCCAGCCCCCGCCGACCCCGACGCCGACGCCGTCCACGCCGCCGACGCTGTCCACGCCGTCCACGCCGCCGACGCTGTCCACGCCGCCGACGCCCACCTCGCCGCCGCCCACGCCGACGTCCGGGTCAGGCACCAACGTAGCCGACGGTCTTGGCCTCGGTGTAGGAGGCGAAGCCCTCCAGGCCACCCTGCCGGCCCAGGCCGCTCTGCTTGAAGCCCCCGTAGGGGCCGTCGGAGCCGTAGAACATCCCGCCGTTGACGTTGATGCTGCCGGTGCGGATGCGCCGGGCGACGCCCAGCCCCCGCTCGACCGACGCCGAGTACACCCCGCCGGACAGGCCGTACGGGCTGTCGTTGGCGATGCGGACCGCGTCGGCCTCGCCGTCGAACGGGATCGCGCACACCACCGGCCCGAAGATCTCCTCCCGGGCGACGGTCATCGTGTTGTCCACGTCGGCGAGCAGCGTCGGCTGCACGTAGTAGCCGTGCGGCAGGTGCTCGGGCCGCCCGCCGCCGACGACGACCCGCGCCCCCTGCGCCCGGCCGGCCTCGATGTAGCCGAGGACCCGCTCGCGCTGGCGGGCGTTGATGAGCGGGCCGGCGAGGTTCGCGGGATCGGTCGGGTCGCCGTAGGGCAGGGCGCCGATCACCCCGGCGAGGATCTCCACGCCCTCGGCGTAGCGCTCGCGCGGCAGCAGCACCCGGGTGAGCAGCGCGCAGCCCTGCCCGGAGTGCAGGCAGGCGCCGAACCCGGCCAGCGGCAGGACCGCGGCGAGGTCGGCGTCGTCGAGGACGATCATCGCCGACTTGCCGCCGAGTTCGAGCAGGGTGCGCTTCATCGTCGCCGCCGACTTCTCCACGACGAGGCGGCCGACCCCCGTCGACCCGGTGAACGACACCATGTCGACCCGCGGGTCGACGAGGAGCTGGCCGGCGACGGCGTTGTCCGAGCAGGGCACCACGTTGACGACGCCCGGGGGGATGTCGGTCTGCTCGGCGATGAGCCGGCCGATGCGGGTGGCGTTCCACGGCGTGTCCGGCGCGGGCTTGAGCACGACAGTGTTCCCGGTCGCCAGCGCCGGGCCCAGCTTGTTGATCGTGACCTCGAACGGGAAGTTCCACGGCACGATCGCCGCCACCACGCCGACCGGCTCCTGCCAGACGGCCCGGTGGCTGGTGCCCATGAGGTGGGTGTCCGGCAGGGACCGCTCCCAGGGGAAGCTGTCCATCAGCTCCAGCGGGGCGCGCAGCCCGTCGGCTAGCGGCCAGTCGAGCTGGGCGATGCCGGTGACGGCGACGGGCGCGCCGGCCTCGGCGACGAGCTCGGCGCGCAGCGCCTCACGCTCGCCCTCGAGTGCTTGCTGGAGCTGCGTCAGGCAGCGGCGGCGCAGGTCCCGGTCGGTCGACCAGGCCGACTCGTCGAAGGCCCGGCGCGCCGCGGCGATCGCGGCGTCCAGGTCGACGGCCGCGGCGTCGCTGGTCTGGCCCAGCACCTGCTCGGTGGCCGGGTTGACGTTGTCGTAGACGGCGCCGCCGGTGGCCTCGACCAGCCGGCCGTCGATGAGCATCCGGGCCTCGCCGACCACGGCGGGAGCGGTGGGGGTGGTGGGGGTCACGCTCGTCATGGGTCCTCCGCAAGTCCTCCGCCTCCACCACGCCGGGGGGCGGTGATCCGATCGGGTGAGCGGGCGGCCGGGCCTGGCCGTCGCCCGTGCTAGCGACGGACGTCCATGCCGGCGTCGACCTTGAGCAGGCTGCCGGTGAAGGAGCGGGCGGCGTCGGAGATGAGGAACAGGATGGCCTGGCTGACGTCGCCGGGCTCGATCAAGGGGAGGTCGGGCAGCATCGTCTGCATCGCGTTGACGAGGTTGGGGTTTGCCTCGATCACGCCGAACAGCGCCGGGTTCTCGGTGACCATCGGCGTCGCGCAGTTCGTCGGCGCCACCGCGTTGACCCGGATGCGGTGCGGGGCCAGCCAGTTCGCGTACGAGCGGACCAGCGCGATGACGGCGTTCTTGGCCATCCCGTAGGCGTCGGACCCGCCGCGGCCGTCGGTGAGCGGCAGCAGCGCGGCCATGGAGCTGGTGGCGACGAGGTTGCCGCCCTGGCCGCGCTCGATCAGGTGCGGGATGGCTACCTGGAAGGTGTTCCACACGCCGATCTGCATGATGTCGATGCCGAGGCGCAGGGCCTCGTCGGCGTCGCGCTCGTCGCTGTTGCTGAGGATGACTCCGGCGTTGGCGAGGACGGTGTCGATGTGGCCGAAGCGCTCGACCCCGGCGTCGAAGGCGGCCTGCAGGGCGGCCTTGTCGCGCACGTCGGCCTCGGCGGTGAGCATCTGCCCACCGGCCTTCTCCACCAGCTGGGCCGTCTCGGCCAGGTCCTCGGCGGTGCCCAGCTTGTAGGGCACGGCTTCGAGGTCGCGACAGATGTCGACGCCGACGATGTTCGCCCCCTGCTCGGCGAACGTCACCGCATGCGAGCGGCCCTGCCCGCGCGCCGCTCCGGTGATGAACACGACCCGGTCGTCCAACAAGCCCATGGATGCTCTCTTCTCACGTCTGTCGGCCGCGGACCACCGGCCCGCCTGTGAGCCATCACACTAGTAAGACACCTGTCATTTCGAAACCCCGGGGTGGGTCCCGATTACCGGCGCCGCACCCCAGACGCCTGGCGACCTGGCGGAATGCGCCTCCACATACACTCGTTGCACACGCAATGCGATGCCGGAGTCACCGTCCGGGAACCACCCGTCGCGGCGAGGCCCAAGGGGAGGCCGGATTGGCGAGGCCCGATCCGCTTCCCGCGCTTCGCCAGGACGACCTCGCCGCCGACTCCCCCACAGCCGACGCCCTCGCCGCCGACGGGGAAACGTGGCTGCCGCGGCGACGACGTGCGCCGTATCCGGCCAGCCAGGCGATCGGCGCGGAGGGCGCCCGCGCCTGCCAGGAGATCATCGCCGCGGCCCGGCGGCTGTTCGTCGAACGCGGCTACCACGGCACGAGCGTCCAGGCGGTGGCCGAGGCCACCGGCCGCTCCGACGCGGCCTTCTACCAGTACTTCCGCGGCAAGCTGGAGGTCTTCCGGATCTTCTTCGAGGAGCTCGGCGTCGACCTGGTCGACCACTTCCAGCGGCTGCCGGTGCTCAGCGCGGGACCGGCGGGTTTCGCGGTGTTCCGGTCCTGGCTGGGCGAGCTCGGCGCCGTGCTGCGCCGCCACTCACCGGTGTTCGCGGAATGGCCGCTGCCCGCGGCGGAGGCCGCCCTCGTCGACAACGCGGCCGTCGACAACACGGCCGTCGACAACCCGTCCGAGGAGTATCTGCAGGTGATCGCCGCGAGCCTCCCGCCGCGGCTGGCCCGCGCCGACACCGGCGGGGTGGACACCCGCGCGCTGTCCGTCGCTCTGATCTGCATCGTGGAGTGGACGCACATCGTCTCCGACGCCCGCGGCAGGATCGCGCGGCACCCCGACGAGGACGAGGCGCTGCACGACGCCCTCGCCGGCATGATCCACCGCTCGTTCTTCCCCGCTCCCGAACCGGCCCCCCGCTTCTGCGAGCCGACCCCGCGCTCCCCCGGCCCGTCCCCCGCCGGCCCCGTCCCTCGGCCGGATCTCGCCGCGCTGGCCCGCGCCGCCGGTGTCGTCGGTCCTGACGGCACCACCGGCACCGCCGGACCTGACGACGACTCTGCCGGCACCGCCGGATCTAACGCTTCCGCCGGCACTGACGGCGCCGGGCGCCCGTTGCCCGGCAGGGTCCCCGCGCAGCGGGACGCGCCGCTGCCGCCGGGGCTGCGCAGGTCCGTCACCGGTCGGGGGCGCTCCACCGTGGAGACGATCGCCGAGGCGGCGGTCGCGGCCTTCGAGCAGCGCGGGCTCGCCGGCACCAGCGTCAACGACATCATCGCCCGCTCCGGCGTCGCGCACGGAACCTTCTACCGCTACTGGACGGACCGCACGGCCATCTTCACGACGCTGGCGCACCGCGCCGCGGTGCACATCTGCGACCACTTCGACGCGCTGCTCGCCGTGGTCACCGTCGACGACCTGACGCGCTGGCTCGACGACTGGCTGCGCATCGTCGAGCGGCACGGCACCGTGTTCCACATCTGGACCTGCGAGATCCTGGACAACCCGCCGCTGTGGCCGCTGGCCCGCGCGGTGCGCCTCCACCTCGAGGACGTCGTCGCCCGCCTGCCGACCCCCTGGCCCACCGCGTCGCCGCCCACCAACACAACGCCGACCACCATGACGATCGTGTTGTGGACGGTGCTCACCGAGTTCCCCTACAACGCCTGGCTGCGCCACCCGGTGCTCACCCGCGAGCAGGTGCTGCACTGCCTGACCCTGCTGATGGCCCGCGGCGTCCTCGGCCTGCAGGACGCGACGGTCACCAACGGACGGGCGGAATCCACCTGCCCTGACTGATCCCCCCTCTCACGCCCCGGGACCGCCGGACCACCCAAGCGATCCACGAGCATCCTGACCACCCCACCCGATCACCCGGCTCGACCTCTCAGGTCCATAGGTCATTCCCCGGGAATGCACGCGCTGGCCGCTGCATGGGCGAGGACAGCCTGTGTGATGGCGGGTAGGCCGAGCCTGTTCCAGTGGAAAATCACCGTGTGGGCGAGAACCGCGCGCAGCCCTCGGCTCAGGGTGCCGGCGGCGGTAGCCGCGCCGAGGCGTACGCCTGCCGTCTCGAAGGCATCACGCCATGGGGCGGCGAAGCAGGCGGAGATCAGCCCAGCACGGCGGCTCGTGCCAGCCGCCCCAGGCACACGTCCATGGGCTGCACGCGACCGGGGAGCGGTGCGGCGCCGTCCCACCAGATGATCGCGGCTATCTCACCGTTCGGGGTGAACGGGCTGCCCGCGATGGCGTGTCCGGCGTACACCGCCGCGTATTCGATCCTCCGCTCGCCCCCCAGGATGAACCGCGCGATGCCCGCGAAGAGAAGATCCGCTGTCTGGTATCCCGTCTCCTCGCGGAGCTCACGTACCGCCGCCTGCCGGGGCGCCTCCCCCGCCTCGATCCGCCCTCCTGGCAGCTCCCAACACTGCCGATGACGGTCGAACACCAGCAACAGCCGACCGTCACTGCTCCACAGCGCGACCAGTGAGGCGGGCAGCGGCGCGTCGAGCAGGTCAGTGCCCTCGTCGACCTCGTGAAACGCCTCCAGGAGGTTCCCGTCGTCATCCGCGCAGAGAGGCACCCGATCCACATCACTCACGCCGGTCAGTATCAAAGACCCACGAGGCGAGCAACCGGCAGAAGCAGATTCCGCCATCAGGAAGTCCTGGTTCACTCAGCGCGCTGCCCAAGGCGGAGAACGCTCAGATAGCGACGTGACGCCCCGTTACCCATCCGCGTGCGGATGCGTTCGGCGATCGCGTCGAGCAGCGGCTCTCGGACGTCACGGGCGAGCCTTCGGTACGGCGACAGCGAGCGCAGGAGATCGGCGAAGCCATCCCCGTCGAACCACTGCACCGTCGGGTACCAGCGCACGATCGTTGGCCCGAACAGGTCGCCGGGATCGCGAACCAGACCCCAGCCGTCACCGGTCCCGCGCACCTCGTCCTCGCCGGATGGATGACCCCAGTCAGGATTGCCGGGCGAAAAGCGCTCGTGGAGATCGGCGGTCTCGGCGTACACCTCCGGCTCCCCCTCACGGCGAACGACGACGTTGCCCACCAACGCCATCCATCCTCCGGAGCGCAGCACCTTGTGGGCCCGCCGCCACCCGACCGAGGGCTCGACCCAGTGCCACGCCGACGCCGCTACGAGAACATCGAAGTGCCGCCCGCGGTCGTCCCACTCCTCGAACGTCGACCTCTCGATGGTCACGTTCGGGAAGGCAGCGAGCCGGCGGCGGGCCAGCGCGACCAGGTCCGCACCGGGCTCGACGGCGGTCACCGAGCAGCCGAGCGCCGCCAGCGATCGTGTCGCCTGCCCCGTGCCGCATCCCACCTCGAGCACCGACGACCTCTCCTCCATCGCCGTGAGCGAGACGAGATCCGCGAACAGCTCCTCGGGATAACCCGGCCGCACACGGTCGTACAGCTGCGCCACCTCGTTGAACACGTCACCAAGGTCACGCCGGTCCGGACCAGCCATAACGCCATCCCTCGAGCGACCGTGCCCCTCCCGGTCCCGGATCGAATCAGCCGAGCGTCAGGGCAGCAGTACTTCGCCAGTCCCTCGCGAGGGGCGCAGGATCGTCAGGTAGGCCGGTTGATCGCGGCCGCGGCGGCGCGTTCGGTGAGGCGGCGGGTCAGGGGGCGGTCGGCGGCGCCGAGGTCGGGGACGGTCACCTCGCCGGCGGTCAGCAGCGCCGCGCCGGCGCGGACGTCCTCGGGGGTCAGCGCGCCGTCGACGGTGAGGACGTCGCCGGTGGCGACGGCGATCCGGCCGACCGCGTCGATGCCGGCCTCGAAGGCCAGGCCGGTGACGGTCGTCGACTCGTGCGCGAGCCACAGCGCCACGGCGGCCACCGACGCCGGCGGGGCGACCCGCTCGATCGCGGCGTACATCTCGGGCCGCGACCTGGTCCGGTCGGCGGCCAGCCGGGACGCCGCGAACGGCGCGACCGCGTTGACGGTGATGCCGCGCCGGGCGCCTTCGAGGGCGAGCGTCTGGGTCAGGCCGTGCAGGGCGCCCTTCGCGACCGTGTACGGCAGCGCGGCGGCCAGGCCGAAGTAGCCGGCGGCCGAGGTCGTCGTCACGATCCGCCCGTAGCCCTGCTGCGCCAGGTGCGGCCAGGCGGCGGAGCACAGCGCCCAGGTGCCCAGCACGTGCACCCGGAAGAACTCGGTCAGTACGTCGGCGGTGACCTCGCGCAGCCGCACGATCCGGTCAATGCCGGCGTTGGCCACGACGACGTCCACCCCGCCGAACTCGGCGAGCGCGCGCTCGACCAGGGCGCCCGCGACCCCCGGTGCGGCGACGTCGCCGAGGTGCGCGACGGCCCTGCCCCCGGCCCGGCGGATCTCGGCGACGACGGCCTCGGCCCCCTCCGCCTGATCGCCGGCGGGATCGGGCAGGTCGTTGACGACGACGGCGGCCCCGCGGGCGGCGAAGGCGAGCGCGTGCGCCCGGCCGACTCCGCGCCCCGCCCCCGTGACGAGCACGGTGCGCCCCGTGAACGACAGCAGCCCCGAAGACAGCTCCGACCCGGTCGACGAGGCCGGCCCGGTGGACGGTGGCGCGGGGACGTCGGCCGCGGTCACAGGTCCGCCGTCGGGATGACGAGCTCGTCGCCGAGGCGGGCGACGTCGTCGAGCATCTCGGCGATCGTGCGCCCGCGCACGGCGACGGTGAGCCGGTGGACGCCGAAGTCGGCGTAGACCTTCGCCTCCTCGACGTTGCGCGCCCCGCCCGCGGTGAACTCCATGGCGTCGGGATCGCGCCCGACCGCCCGGGTCTCCTCGCGGACCCGGGCGAGCAGCTTCGGCAGCTCGACGAGCGGGTCCTGGCCGGGGAAGACGAACGGGAAGTAGCCGTCACCGCGGGTCGCCGCGCGGCGGATCGCCGCCTCCGACGCCCCGCCTACGAACAGCGGGATCGCCCGGCGCACCGGCCACGGCCGGCACTCCACCTGGTCGAAGCTGACGTACTCGCCGGCGAAGGTCGCCGTGTCGTCGCGCCACAGCACCCGCATGGCGTCGATGTACTCGTCCATGCGCCGGCCCCGGTTGCGGAACTCCATGCCGACGGCGGCGTACTCCTCGGGTAGCTCGCCGACGCCGATGCCGAGCATCAGCCGGCCCCCGGAGAGATGGTCCAGGGTGGCGGCGGTCTTGGCGAGCACCGTCGGCTGGTGCTCCGGCAGAATCAGCACGCCGGTGCCGAAGCGGATGCGGGTGGTCACGGCGGCGACGTAGGTCAGCCAGATCAGCGGGTCGGGCATGCCGCCGCGCCGCGACAGCCGGTCCATGCTGCCGTTGGTGACGCCGCGGTACGGGGTGGCGTCGGGGCGGCGCGACTGCACGACGTGCTCCGGCGCCCACAGCGACTCGAACCCGGCCTGCTCGGCCGCGACGGCGAGCGCCACGGCGTCCTCGGGGTCGGGAAACCCGGTGCTGGCGAAGACGATGCCCCACTTCATGGAGACTCCTCAGGAAAGCACGGTCGGGGCGTCCTCGACCGCGGCGTGGCGGCCGAGCAGGTCGGCGAGGTAGGGCTGCGCGGCGCCCATCCCGCCGTCGACGCGCAGCACGACCCCGTTGACGTAGCGGGCGGCGTCGGAGGCGAGGAACGCCACGACCCGGGCGACCTCGTCGGGCGTGCCCAGCGGGGACGGGGTGTGGGCGGCGAACACGGCGCGCATCCGGCGCAGCCCGCGGCCGGGGCCGCGCACGGTGTCGGTCAGCACGAGTCCCGGGGCGACGGCGTTGCAGCGCACCCCGACCGGGCCGTAGCGGGTGGCGATGCTGCGGGTCAGCGACTCCAGCGCCGCCTTCGACGCGCCGTAGGCCGGGCGCAGGTGCTCGGCGGCCGCGGCGGCCCCCGACGAGGTGTTGACGATCGACCCGCGCCCGGCGGCGATCATCGCGGGCAGCACGGCGCGCGCCAGCAGCATGGGTCCGCGGACGTTGACGGCCATCGTCGCGTCCCACAGGTCCGCCGTCATGGTCAGCACCTCGGCGTCGCCGCCGCCGCCGGACAGCGCGGTCGCGGCGGCGTTGTTGTGCAGGATGCCGATCGGACCGAGCTCGGCCGCGACCCGTTCGACGCAGTCGCGCACGGCGGCCTCGTCGACGACGTCGAGGGCGAGCGCGACCGCCCGCCCGCCGGCCGCGACGATCTCGTCGCGGACCCGCTGCGCCGACGCACCGGCAAGGTCGGTGACGGCGACCGCCGCGCCCTCGGCGGCGAGCCGGCGGGCGCTGGCCGCGCCGATCCCCGAACCCGCGCCCGTGACCAGCGCGACCTCGCCGGCCAGCGGACCGCCGGCTAACGGGCCCTGGGCGCCGGCGCGGCCGGTCGGCTCACCGGAGGTAGTCATAGCCGCCGTCGACCATCAGCGTCGTGCCGGTGATGTACTGGGCGTCCGGGCCGACGAGGAAGACCACGGCGCGGCCGACGTCGATCTCGGCGTCGCCGAGTCGGCCCAGCGGCACCTGGGCGGCCAGACTGGCCGCGGCGTCGGGCAGGTCGGCGGTCCAGCTCTCGAAGCCGGGCGAGTCGGCGAGCGGGCAGACGACGTTGACCCGGATGCCGTAGCGGCCCCACTCGGCGGCGGCGACGCGGCTCATCGTCCGCAGCGCCTCCTTGACCGCGGCGTAGGCGCCCATCGCGGGACGGGCGGTCAGCCCGCTGCCGGAGCCGAAGTTGACCACGCTGCCCTTGCTGGCCCGCAGGTCGTCGAAGCAGGCCTGCATGAATCGCAGCGACCCGACCGGCCCCGACTGCCAGACGGCGTCCAGGTCGTCCTCGGTGAGCCGGCGGATCGAGCCGTACCGGGTGGTCTGCGCGACGTTGACGAGGCTAGTCACCGGACCGAGCCCGGCGCGCACCGCGGCGACGGCGGCGTCCACGTCGGCGCGGACCCCCGCGTCGGCCTGCACGGCGATCGCCCGCCCGCCCCGCTCGACGATCTCGGCCGCCACGGCCTCGCACTTCGCGAGCGTCCGCCCGACGACCGCGACGGCCGCGCCCTCGGCGGCCAGCGCCAGCGCCACACCGCGCCCGACGCCCTGCCCGGCGCCGGTCACCAGGGCGACGGTCTCGGCCAGCCTCACGCCGATCCCCGCACGGCCGATTCCTGCACAGCCGATTCCTGCACTGCTGTTTCCTGCACAGCTGTTTCCTGCACTGCCGCCGCCTCCTGGGTGGCGTAGAGCGGGTCGGTGCGGTCGCGGCGCGGCAGGTGCTCGCCGAACTTGGTGATCCGGTCGCGGTCGGCGTCCCAGGGCCGGACCCACTCGATGGCGGTGATCCGGTCGGCGATGCGCCACCGCCCGTCGCGGCGTTCGAACCGGTCGACGTAGCGGAAGCCCGCGGCGTAGTTCCACCGCACGTCACCCGCGGGTTCGCCCGCGTGGTAGGCGACGCCGTAGCTCTCGGCGACGGCGACATGGGCGTCGGCGACGTCGTGGCCGGCGGGGATGTCGACGAGGACGTTGCCGAGATGGTGCATGGTCATGGTCTGGCGGCCCAGCAGCGGGCCGACCCAGTCGATGAACTCGTCGCGGGTGCCGGTGAACGGGCCGTGGCGGTCGGTCGCCTCCGGCCAGTAGCAGCCGCGGACCAGTTCGAGGTCGAGCCGGTCGATGCCGCGGCAGTACTCCAGCAGCACCCGACGGATGGCGGCCTCGTCCGCGGCCGTGGCCGGCCCGCCCGTCAGCGCGCTCACCGGCAGGCCTGGCGCGCGTCGCGGGCAGCGGGACCGACGATGTTGACGGGAGCGACAGATTTGGCGGGTGCTCGGCCCCCGAGCTGCCCGGTGGCGGACAGTACGCGGGCAGTTCCCTGGCCTCGGAAGTCGGGAATGTCCGTCGTCATCGCTCGCCCACCTCCACGGGAGACCGCCGCTGGCCTCGCCAACGTCATTGGAGCGACGTTTGACGGTCATGTCAACATGCAGGATGCTCGACCGGTGGGGCCGTCGGGTGTGGTGATCAGCGTGCGTCCGCCGCCGGGATCCGGACCGGTCTCGCCGCCGCCACGGCCGGCCGTTCCGACTTCGGAGCATCACCGGCACACCCGGTAGACCCAGCACACCCGGTAGACCCAGCACTTTCTGTAGATCGCAGCACGCCCATAGATCCATCCGTATGGACATCGAACTGTTCGAGGAGACCGGAGCCGATGAGGCAGGACATCCGATGAAGCAGGACATCCTGGCCGGCGTGCGGGTCGTCGAGGTGGCGACGTGGACGTTCGTCCCGTCGGCGGGCGCCGTGCTCGCCGACTGGGGCGCCGACGTCGTCAAGATCGAGCACCCGGTCACGGGTGACCCGCAGCGCGGCCTGATCAGCTCCGGCGTCGTCGCCGGTGCCGGCAACATCAACCACTTCATCGAGCAGCCCAACCGCGGCAAGCGCAGCCTCGGTCTGGACATCGGCAGCGAGTCCGGCCGCGAGATCCTGCGGAAGCTGGTCGAGCAGTCGGACGTGTTCGTGACGAACCTGCTGCCCGACTCCCGCGCCCGCGCCGGCATCGACGTCGACGACGTCCGCGCCTGGAACCCGAAGATCATCTACGCGCGCGGCCACGGCTACGGCTCGCGCGGGGAGCAGGCCGGCCGCGGCGGCTACGACATGGCCGCCTACTGGTCGCGCGGCGGCATCGGCGACTCGCTCATCCCGAACGAGGGCGACTGGCCGGCACCGCAGCGGCCCGCCTTCGGTGACACCTACGGCGGCTTCGCGCTCGCGGGCGGCATCGCCGCGGCGCTGTTCCGTCGCGAGCGCAGCGGCGAGGCGCCCGTCGTCGACGTGTCCCTGCTGGCCGCCGCGATCTGGCAGCTCGCCCCGGACATCGTCGGGGCGGGCGTCACCGGCGCCCCGATCCCGAAGTTCCACCTCGAGGAGATGCCCAACCCGGTCGCGAACCTCTACCGCACCGGCGACGGACGGTTCCTCGCGGTGGTGCTGCTGCAGGCCGACCGCTTCTGGGCGGACTTCTGCACCCGCCTGGGCCGCACCGACCTCATCGACGACCCCCGGTACAGCGACGCGAAGGTCCGCTTCGCCAACCGGCGCGAGTGCATCGCCGAGCTGCGGGCAACCTTCGAGTCGGCGCCGCTGTCGCACTGGGAAAAGGTCCTGGCCGACTTCGACGGCGTCTGGGACCCCGTGCGCACCGCCCCCGAGCTGCACCAGGACCCGCAGGTCCAGGCCAACGGCTACCTGCCGAAGATCACCGACGGCAACGGCAACACGTTCTCCGTCGCGGCGAGCCCGGTGCAGTTCGACGAGAAGCACCTCGAACTCACCGCCGCCCCCGAGCACGGCCAGCACACCGAGGAGATCCTCCTCGAGCTCGGGTACGACTGGGACAAGATCATCGAGTTCAAGGAAAACGGCGCCACTTCCTGAGCGACCACGGCGGGCCGGGCGGCATACGCACGCCCGGCCCGCCGCTGCCACCACCGCCGGATCGGCCCCACGCCAGATCGGCCGCACGCCGGATCGGCCCCACGGCGGGCGCACCGCGTCCGCCGTGCCCGCACGTGCACGTACTGCTCCGTCATCCCCGCGGGGCGCCCACGGCGCCTCCCGCCGAGCCCCACGAGGTATCCAGCAGTGATCGACCAGGTCGGGGTCGCCGACACCGAGGAACAGTCCGCGCTCACCGAGGCGGTGGTCGGCCAGCTCGCCCGCCACTGGCCCGCCGACGAGCGGCACAAGCAGATCGCCGACCCGGCGCGGGTCTCGGAGCTGCCGGTGTGGGCGGCGCTGGCCGAGGTGGGGCTGGCGGGCCTGCCGCTGGCCGAGGAGCAGGGCGGCGCCGGCGGGCGGTGGGTCGATCTCGCCGTCGCCCTGGAGGCGGTCGGCGCGGTGCTCGCGCCGGTGCCGAGCGTCGGCGCCGCGGCGGTGCTCGGAACCCTGCAGGCGCTGCCCGGCGCGGCGGCGTCGGCGCTGCTCGGCGCCGTCGCCGAGGGGACGGTGGCGACCCTCGCCTGGACCGCGCACGAGGATCTGTGGGGCGCCCCCGGCTCGGTGCGTGTGGCCGCGGCATCCCCCGCATCGCCGGCCGGCGCGCCCTCGGACGGTGCGCCAGTGGCTCTCACCGGCGAGGTCTCGGCCGTGCTGTCGCCGGAGGCGGCCCACGTGCTGGTGCTCGCCGGGGCACCGGGCGGTCCGCTGCTGGTCGCGGTCGACGCCGGCGCGGCCGGGTTCGACCTGACCCGCATCGACGGCGTCGACCCCACCCGACCACTCGGCACGCTGACCCTGCGCGACACCCCGGGCACCGTGCTGGCGGCGGGCGGCGAGGCGACCGCGGCGGTGCGCCGGGGTCAGGCCACCGCGGCGCTGGCGCTGGCCGCCGAGTTCACCGGTCTCGCCGGGCACTGCCTGACCGGCGCGGTCGCCTACGCGGCCGACCGCCACCAGTTCGGCCGGCCGATCGGCTCCTTCCAGGCCATCAAGCACCGCTGCGCCGAGATGCTCGCCGAGGTCGAGCAGGCCCGCGCGGCCACCCGCCACCTCGCCGCCCGCCTCGACGACGACGCCGCCGACCCGGCCGAGCTCGACGACGCCCTGGCGCTGGCCCTGCTCGCCGCCGGGCGCGCCGCCCACGTCGTCTCCAACGAGTACCTGCAGATCCTCGGTGGAATCGGCTTCACCTGGGAGCACGAGGTCCACCTGTACCTGCGCCGCGCCGCGGCCGGCGCGCCGCTGCTCGGCGGCGCCGCCGCGCACCGCGCCCGGCTCGACCCGACGCGGCGCGGCGCCGGGGCCCGCCCGACGCTGAGCGTGCCCGACTCCGGGCCCGCCGCGGAGCTCGCCGGGCACGTCGCCACCCTGCTGCCCGCCTGGCGCGAGACCTGGGGCGACGAGGTGTCCTTCCCCTCCCGGATGGCCTGGCAGCAGGCGCTGCACTCGGTCGGCTGGGTCGCCCCGCAGTGGCCGGTGGAGTACGGCGGGCGCGGGCTCGGCATCGTCGACCAGGTCGCCTGCGACCGGGTCATGGCGACCCACCGGGCGCCGCAGCCGCTCGGCGGCGTCCTCGGCCTGAACAACGTCGCCCCGACGCTCATGCGCTACGGCACGCCCGAGCAGAAGGCGCACCTGCCGGCGATCCAGGCCGGCACCGAGATCTGGTGCCAGGGCTTCTCCGAGCCCGGTTCGGGCAGCGACCTCGCCTCGCTGCGCACCCGGGCGGAGCTCGTCGGCGACGGCGACGACGCCGAGTTCGTCATCACCGGGCAGAAGGTGTGGACGTCGGAGGGCATGGAGGCGACCCACTGCCTGCTGCTCGCCCGCACCGACCCGGACGCGCCGACGCACCGCGGGATCTCCGCGCTGCTCGTGCCGCTCGACCTGCCCGGCATCACCCGCCGCCCGATCACGATGATCACCGGCGAGAGCGGCTTCGCCGAGGTGTTCTACGACTCCGTCCGCGTCCCGCGCAGCGCGCTGCTCGGCCCGCTGCACGCCGGCTGGACGGTCACGATGACCACACTCGGCTTCGAGCGGGCGGGTGTCATCGAGCTCGCCGCCGGGCTGGAGCAGTCCGTCGACGACCTGGTGACGGCGCTGTCCGGGCACGGCCTGGACGAGCAGACCCGCCTGGAGCTCACCGACCGGCTCGTCGAGGCCCGCCTCGTCGGCCTGCTCGGCAGCCGCGCGCTCGGCCGCATCGCCGAGGGCGGCGCGCCCGGCGCCGAGCACTCGGTCATCAAGCTGCTCTGGTCGCGGGCCATGCAGCACCAGGGCGAGACGCACCTCGCCGCGCTCGGCCTCGCCGGCGTCGCCGAGACGACCGGACGCCGCGCGCAGCGGGAGTACCTGATGTCGCGGTCGGCGACGATCGCCGGCGGCACCACCGAGATCATGCGCAACATCCTCGCCGAACGCGTCCTCGGCATGCCCCGCTGACCTGCACCTTCCCACCGCCGGGGCGGCCCGCTCAGGCCGGCCCGGCGGGCCGGTGTCCTGACTGATGGCGCGTCACGGGACCCGGAACGCCCGCCGGTAGGCGCCCGGGCCACGACTCGATGACTCCCACCGGCTGCACGCTGTTCCTCGTCTACCCAGCGGGCTGAAGCCGGCTCCGACCCCAACTCTGGCGATCGTGGTGTTCCGCCGAACCGGGCACCGCGCCCAAGCCGGCCTGCGTCGACCCCACTCAGACCCCCACGCCGTCACCGCAACACGGCCATCGCTCCCCGACCGCTCCCCCGACCCGGCAACCTGAAGATCGGTGTAGCGGTCCGGTGCCTACCGGGCCCGGTAGCCTGGAGATCGGCCCCACCGAGGAGACGCGCATGCCAGCAGTCGAGCCCGACGTTGGCGGCGGCGTCACCGCCAGCGCGGCCAGGACCGCCGTGGGCAGGACCGCCGTGGGCAGGACCGGCGCGGGCGGGGTCCGCGCGGGCGGGGTCGGCGTCGTGGGGCAGCGGATGCGGGTGCCGAAGATGGCCGAGCTGGTCTCGGCCGACCTGCGCCAGCGCATCGTGCGCGGCGAGCTGGTCGAGGGGCAGGCGCTGCCGACGGAGGCGCTGCTCGTCGCGCAGTACGGGGTGTCCCGGCCGACGCTGCGGGAGGCGCTGCGCATCCTGGAGGCGGAGTCGCTGATCACGGTGCGCCGCGGCGCGGGCGGCGGGGCGCGGGTGCAGACGCCGAGCCCGCAGGTGGCGGCCCGCTACGCGGGGCTGGTGCTGGAGCATGGCGGCACGACGGTCGCCGACGTGTGGGAGGCGCGGCTGTATCTGGAGCCGCCGGTCGCGGGGCTGCTGGCCCGCCGGCGCACGCGCGCCGACCTGAGCCTGCTGCGCGCGGCGCTGGAGCGCCACGGCGCCGATCCGGCCGAGACGGTCCGGCTGCACAACGACTTCCACGCCCTCGTCGTCCGGCTGGCGGGCAACGAAAGCCTCGAGCTGCTCATCGGCATGCTCAGGGAGATCGTCGACCGCGCCACCTGGTCCGCGGTCGCAAGCGACCTCGGGACGTCGGTGCAGGCCGAGACCGAGCGGGCGACCGTCCGGGCGCATCACGCCCTGGTCGACCTGCTCGAGGAACGGGACGCGGCCGGCGCGCAGGCGTTGTGGCGGCGCCATCTGCGGGCCGGTGCCGCCTATCTCGACGGGGGCGGCCTCGACGGGGGCGGGCGCAACGCCGCCACCCTGGACCTGCTCGCCTGAGGGCGTGAACCGCGGGTCACGCGGCCCACGCCCTCGGCGAGGCGATCAGCTCACGAGCGATCAGCTCACGAGCGGGTCAGTTCGTCACGAACGGGTCAGTTCGCGCCGAGCTTGTAGATTCCGGTCGCGTCGATGGTGCGGAAGTTCGACAACGTGCCGGTCTTGGACGCGTCGGCGACGAATCCGGTGGTCGAGCAGATGTTCGGCGACACCGGGCTCGCCTTGCCGTTGCACTGGAAGGTCGCCCCGCCACCGATCGGGTAGCGGGTGGCCGGCGCCGTCTTGATCGCCGTGGCGACCGCGGCCGGCGTCACGTCGGTGCCCGGGACGGCGTTGACCGCGCGGATCAGGCCGAGCATGCCCTGGTAGCCGCTGACGGTGTAGGCGTCGACGGTCTTCAGGCCCTTGCCGTAGGCGTCGATCACGGCCGAGTACAGCTTGTACTCGGCCGTGGTCGGGTCCTGGTTGGCCTGACCCATGATCTTCACACCTTCGAAGCCGCCGGGGATCGAGGCGCCCTTGTCGGTGCCGACGCAGCGGTCCAGCGCGGTGATCGTGGCCTTGATGCCGAGGGCCTTGATCGCCTTGATCGCGCTGGCGCAGAAGGTCGGGTCACCCGTGACGTGGTACAGCGCGGGCTTGTCCTTCTGCGCGGTCTGAATCTGCGGGGTCATGTCGGCGGTACCCGGCGGGATCGCGATGACCGTGGCCTTACTTCCCGCGTTGTTGAAGAAGATCGGCGAGAGCGCCTTGGCCGGACCGCTGGCCGCGGGCACGTCGATGACGAGCACGACGGCCGGGGACAGCTTGGCCTCACGCGCGTACGCCGCCGCCGTGCCGAACGGCCCGAGCGGGTTGCCGAGCAGGAACACGTTCTTCGTCGTCAGCGCGGTCTGCGTCGCGACCAGGTTCAGCACCGACGGGATCCCGGCGGGAGAGACGATCTTGATCCACGGGTCGGCCTGCCCCGGGCTACCGCCGGCCACCGCGGAGACCTTTTCGCGGACGAACGTGTTGCCACACGCCTGGGCGTCCGCGGGGACGGATTTGTCCTCACAGCTGACGATCTGGATCGGATGCCCGCGCAGTCCACCGAGGTGGGCGTTGGCGTAGTCGGCGGCGGCCTGCGCCGACTTCTCCTCTGCCGAGGCGTCCACGGCCTGGGTGTGGCCGGTGCCGATCCAGCCGATCTTCACCGGGGTGCCGGTGGCGGCCTTCGCCGGACCGAGCAGCGCCGAGTCGGCCTTCGCCGTCCCGCCGCTGCTACCACCACCGCTGCTGCCACCACAGGCGGCAGCCACCAGCGAGGTGGCGAGCAGGACACCGGTCAGCGCGGTGCGGGCACGCGGCCGCGCAACCAGCCGGCCGGCCGTCGTGGAACGAAGCGGTAACAAGCGCACGGTGGTGCTCCTTAGTCATCTCATCAACTACATGGACGTGCGGTCCGTGGACCGGACAGTCCACGGACCGCGCGCGGATGGTGCGTGTTGCGGGCCAGAAAGGATGTGGGGGGTCAGGCGGAGGCGCCCGCCTCGGCTCCCAGGTAGGCGGCCTCGAGACCGGCCCGGTCATGGGCGAGGTCGGCGGCCGGGCCGCTGCGGACGACCTCGCCGTGCACGAGCACGACCGCCTGGTCGGCGACCTCCAGCGCGAGCTGGACGTGCTGCTCGACGAGGATGACGACGGCCCCGGTCTCGTCGGCGATCCGGCGGACCACGGGCAGCAGGCCCTCGACGATCACCGGCGCGAGCCCCATGCTCATCTCGTCGATGAGCAGCACCCGCGGCTTCTGCACGAGCGCGCGGGCGACGGCGAGCATCTGCTGCTCCCCGCCGGACAGCGCCCCCGCCGCGACGCTGAGCCGCTTGCCCAGGCTCGGGAACAGCTCGACGACGTCGTCGAGACTGTATCCCCCGGAGCGCCGGGCGACGACGAGGTTCTCCCGGACGTCGAGATCGGGGAACAGCGCCCGGTCGTCGGGGACGAGCACGATGCCGGCCCGGTTCGCCGCCGCCGGCCGTCCCCCCGGCACGGGCGAGCCGTCCACCAGCACCTCGCCGCCCAGCCGCGGCAGCAGCCCGGCGAGGGTCATCATCATGGTGGTCTTGCCGGAGCCGTTCGGGCCGAGAACGCCGAGCACCGTCCCGCTGTCGGCGGTCAGGTCCAACGACCGGACCACCCGCACGGCACCGTAGCCGGCCTCCAGCCCGCGCACGGTCAGCAGCGGCGTGGCGGCGCCCGTCCCGGCCCCGCCGGCCGCCGCCGCGGCGGTCTCCGCGGCCGGCTCCTGCACCACCGCCGGCCCGCTCGCCATAGCGGGAATCACCGCCGGCTCCTTCACCGCGGCCGGCTCCTTCACCGCGGCCGGCTCGCTGGCCGCGGCCGGCTGCGCAGCCACCGTCGGCGCGGCGGTCGGCTCCTGCTCCGGGGTCGGTTCGGTCGTGCCAGCCGGTTCGGCCGCGTCGACCGTGTCGGCCGGCTTGGCTGTGTCCGCAGCCTTGGCCGCGTCGGCCGGCTTGGCCGTGTCCGCCGGCTTGGCCGCGTCCGCCGGCTTGGCCACCACCGCGTCCGTCGTCCCGGTCGCCTTGTCGGCGGTCGGTTCGCTGGTCACGGTCGGCTCATCCTTCACGGTCGGCTCGTTCGTCACGGTCGGCTCGTTCGTCACGGTCGGCTCGTTCGTCACGGTCGGCTCGTTCGTCACGGTGGGCTCGTTCGTCACGGTGGGCTCGTTCGCGGTCGGCTCGTTCGTCCCGGTCATGCCGACACCTCCTCCGCGTGAGTGCTGCCGAGATAGGCCTCGGCGACCGCGGGATGGCTGCGGATCTCCGCCGGGGTGCCGTGCGCGATCACCTTGCCGAAGTTGAGCACGTGGATCTCGTCGCAGAGGCTGAGCACGAGGCTCATGTCGTGTTCGACCATGAGAATCGTGACGCCGCTGGCGCGGATGTCGCGCAGCCGCTGGCCGAGCCAGTGGCTCTCGACCGTGTCGAGACCACCCGCGGGTTCGTCGAGCAGCAGCACCCGCGGCCGCCCGACGAGTGCCCGGGCGATGGAGACGAGCTGGCGCTGGCCCTGGGAGAGCTCGCCGGCGGGACGGTCGGCGACGGCGGTGAGCCGCAGCAGGGTGAGGGTCGCCGCGACCTCTTCGGAACTGGAACTGCCGGCCTGGCGCCGCGAGGCGCCCGCGGTCAGCCCGACACTGACGTTCTCCCGGACGCTGAGGTCCTCGTAGAGCTCGATCGCCTGGAAGGTCCGGCCGAGCCCGGCGCGGACCCGCTCGTGCGGGCGCAGCGCCGACACGTCCTGCTCGGCGAGCGCGACGCTGCCGGTGGCCCGGGCGAACCCGCTGATCGCGTCGATCGCCGTCGTCTTGCCGGCGCCGTTCGGGCCGATGAGGCCGACGATCCGCCCCGGGGGACGGCCAGGGAGAGGTTGTCGACGGCGAGCACACCGCCGTAGCGGACGGTGAGGTCGCGCACGGTCAGCAGGGGCTCGCCGGCGTCGTCGAAGGTGACCGCCGACGCGGCGGTCACCGCCTCGGCGTCGGCGACGATCTCGCCGGCCTGCGCGACCACGGCGTCCTCGGGCGCGACGAGCGCGTCCGACCGGGTGGTCGCGGACCGCGAGCGGCGGCGTTCGATCAACTGGTGGGCCGGGCCGACGACGCCCTCGGGGTTGAACACGACGGTGAGGATCAGCAGCAGCGCCGCCACCGCCTCGTACCAGACCCCGGTGGAGACGACCTTGTCGACGAGCGCGTAGAGCAGCCCGTTGACGACGGTGACCCCGGCGAGCAGGCCGCCGGAGACCGAGGTCGTGCCGGCCAGGTAGACCGTGCCGAAGAAGGTCAGCCCGACGATGGCGGTGAACGGGTCGTTGGTGACGTTGCCGAACTTGTAGGCCAGCAGCGCACCGCCGATGCCGGCGATGAACGCCCCCAGCGCGAACGCGGCGAGCTTGACGCGCACCACGTTGACGCCGGCCGCGGCGGCGGAGCGCTCGTTGGCGCGCACGGCGAGCATCTGCGAGCCCAGCGTGCTGGTACGCAGCCAGGCGACGCCGAGCCCGACGAGCACGAGCACGAGCAGGCAGACCACCCCGAACGTCACCCGGGGGAAGTCCGAGCCGCTGCCGACGCCGAGGTTCCACCCGAAGATCTCCGGGTTGGGCACCGCCGCGCCGGAGGAGCCGACGAAGTCGAGGTTGCGGAACCACAGCGCTTCCAGCGCGAACGCCAGCGCGAAGGTCACCACCGCGACCGTCAGCCCGCGGATGCGCAGCGCGGGCAGTCCGATGACCACGCCGACGACGGTGGCGCCGAGCGCGGCGACGATCGGCGCGAAGGGGAAGGCGATGTGCAGGTGCTCGGAGATCGGCCCGACCAGGAACGCCGCGACCCCGGCGAGCGGGAGCTGCGCGAACGACACCTGCCCGGCGTAGCCGGTGACGACCACGACCGACAGCGCGATGACGGCGTAGACGAACGTGGAGATCAGCCCGTCACGCAGGTCGCCGGTGAACGCGATGAGGCCCACGACACCGAGCACGGTCGGAACCACGGTCGGCAGCACCACGTTGTGCGGTCGAGGGGCACGGCCGAGGTTGCGGGTGATGACCGCTCCGCGGCCGGGCAGCGGCTGGGCGCGCACGACGAGGACGATGAGGATCAGGACGAGCGGGACGAGCTCCGGCAGGCCGGACGACGGCAGCCAGTCGTAGTTGTTCTGCAGGTACTGGGCCTCGGACTGCAGGGCACCGATGACGATGCCGGCGACCGCCGCCCACAGGACGTACTGGAACCGACCCATGATCGCCGCCGCCAGGGCGGGGACGATGAACAGCGTGTAGGAGACGGGGATGAGCGGGACGATCGGCGCGATGAGGATGCCGACCAGCCCGGCCGCCGCCGAGGAGATCATCCAGTTGCCGGCGGCGATCCGGTCCGGGGAGATGCCGCTGACGTAGGCGCCCTTCTCGCTCGACGCCGTCGCGCGGGTGGCGAGGCCGAAGCGGGTGCGGGCGAACACGAGCGAGATCGCGGTGGCGAGCGCGAGCACGGTGATCGCCAGGTAGACGCGGTCGCTCGGGACGTTGATCGAGCCGGCCTTCCACAGGTCGGTCGGGAAGATCGGGTCGACCGCGACGGCGGTGGTCCCCATCCGCGCGGCGATCAGGGCGGTGATGGCCAGCGAGACGCCGAGCGAGGCGACCGCCTTCGCGACCGGCGGCGCGTTGCGCAGCGGCCGGAAGATCACCAGATGCAGCCCGAGGCCGAGCAGCGCGGACAGCGCCACCGCGATCGGCAGCGCGGCACCCATCGGTAAATCGCCACCGATGTCGATGGTCGTCGGCGTGCCGGGGATCAGATTGATCAGCTCGCCGGAGCGCAGGTAGGCGTAGACGTAGGCGGCGAGCAGCGCGATGCTGCCCGTCGCGAAGTTGATGATCCCCGAGCTTCGGTAGGTGATGGTGAGCGCGAGCGCGAGCGCACCGAACACCGCACCGTTGCCGAGGCCGAGGAGCAGGAAAACAATATGTTGACTCAAAAGTCACTCCGCAGGATCGTCCCAGAGCGGGAGGGGCGCTCAGGCCTGCGCAGGTCGCGGATCACCGCGCCTCGACAGGACCTCGGGGAGCGTGACGGGTCTCGCCGGCCCCCCGATTGAGTTAAACTCATTGGATTCTTGTGTCTTACTTCACAGCCTGTCAAGCGATGCCGTGACCTGCGGCGGAACGGGTGGCAAACGGCCGGTTCGCGGCCAGGCGGAGGACCCGCTCCGCGCCCGGCGTCACGCAGCGTCCGCGGGGCCCGGGCCGCCCGGGGACCACCCCAGCCCGGCGCAACCAGCCACTCGGCGCCACCACTCGACGCCCACCAGCGTGCTGGGGTTCTTCCGCAGCGTGAAGGACAGCTTCATCGCCGCGAACATCGGGCCGTCGCGGCACCACCTGAGCTCGATCCACATCGACCCGCGCCCGGACGGCAGCGCGTCGACGTACGCCTGCTTCGCCTACCTCGGCACGCGCGGCCTCGACCACTGGGGCACCTACCGCGACGAGATCGACGAGATCGTCGAGGCGGACGGCCGCTGGCTGTTCGCCCGCCGGGTGGCCACCGTCGAGGGCATGGCCCCGGACTCCGCCATCGCGGGTCTCGCGGCGGCGGCGGCCCGGCCCGGCGCGCCCGCCTGACGCGGCGGGCACCCGGCAGGCAGACCGATCAGAAGGCCGAGCGGTGGTGGCCGCCGTCGACGGCGATGTAGTGCCCGGTCAGGTAGCCGGCCTGGCGCGAGCACAGGTAGACGATCGACGAGGCGATCTCCTCGGGCTCACCGAGCCGGGCGGCCGGCACCCCCGCGGTCTCGATCATCCACGCGCGGCGCGCGTCCGGCTCGGTCAGGCCCTCGTGGGTCGACAGGTACCAGTTCGTCGTCTTCGTCGCGATCCAACCCGGGGCGATCGTGTTGATGGTGATGCCGTGGCGGGCGTACTCGTCGGCGACGCTCTTGAGCAGGCCGACCGTGGAGGGCCGGGTGGCGTTGGCCACCGTGTGCGGCGGGGAGCTCTGCGGCTCCTTGGCGGTCGCCGAGCCGATGTGGACGTAGCGCCCGAACCCGGCCTCCTGCATCCCCGGCAGGACCGCGCGCAGCATGTGCACCTGGCTGAGCGTGTAGGTCCGGTAGGAGTCGACGTAGTCCTCCGCCCGGGTGATCTCGGCGAAGAAGCCGCGCACGTGGAAGTCGGCCTGGGTGACCACGATGAGTGGTGACCCCAGGCGCTCGGTGACCTCGGCGACGGCTGACTCGATGCCCTCGGCGGTGCTCATGTCCGCCGACACCCCGACCGCCTCGCCACCGGCCTGCGCGATGGACGCGACGGCCGAGTCGATGTGGCGCTGCGTGCGCGCGACGACGGCGACGCGGCTGCCCTCCGCCGCGAGCATCCTCGCCACCTCGAGCCCGATCCCCTTGCTGCCGCCGACGACGAGCGCCACCCGGTCACGAATGCCAAGGTCCACTGTTCTGCCTCTCCCACCAGGACGGTTCCACCCTGCTGCCGTGCCCGCGCGCACCGGCCGGGAACGGCGTTCCCATCCTGGCACGTGCGCCGACCGGAAGCCGGCACCGGTGATCACAACGGCTCATTGACAACTCAACGTGACCTAAGCCACAATCGCGGCCGGACGTCAGCCGACCGCCGGCCGGACGCCGTCCGGATGCCGCCACACGATCCCGCGGAGGAGGCCGTCCTCCCGCGGACCACGCCGGCCGCCGGCCGGGAGAGGCGTCGGAGGTTCGACGAACCCCGCCGCGTCACCCCACCCGGCCGCGTCACCCACGAGCCCCTCGACCCGACGAACCAGACCGTCTGACGATCTCGACCGAGCGGCCGACGGACTCGACGCCGGCTCGTCGCCCGTCGCGGGGCTCGGCTCCCGCACCACCCCGGGTCGGCCCCGGGGCACTTCCCGAACACCATGAGGAGTTCCAGCGTGCATATCTCCAGCTCGCGATTACCGCTTCGGCGCGCGTGTCCGACCCGCTCCCGCGGGCACCTGTCCCGTTCGGGCGGGCGCGCCCGCACCGGCCTGTCGGCCGTGGCGCTCGCCGTGGCGGTCGCCACCGGCGTGGCGGCCTGCGGCGGCAGCAGCGGCGGCGGTGGCGGCAGCACGGGCGGCACGACGAAAGCCGACAGCAGCCTGCTCGGCCCCGCCAAGGCCGCCACCGGCACCCCGGTCAAGATCGGCTGGGTCAGCACCGGCCGCACGCAGGCAGTCGACACCTCCGGCGAGATCCGGGCCGCCCAGGCCGTGGTCGACTACGCCAACGCCCACCTCGGCGGCCTGCGCGGTCACAAGATCGAGCTCGTCCCCTGCGAGGACAAGTCCGTCCCGGCCAACGCGCAGGCCTGCGGTAACCAGTTCCTGCGGGAGAAGGTCGCCGTGGCCGCGGCCGGCAGCCCCGGGCAGACCGACCCCTGGCTGAAGATCGTCGCGCCGGCGGGAATCCCGGTGACCATGAACCTCGTCGCGACCCAGGCCACCCTGACGACGAAGAACGTGTTCATCTGGGGCAACCCCCTGGCCTCGTTCGGCACCCCGGCCGCCTTCGCCCGGGACAAGAAGCTGACCAGCGCCGCCGTGTTCGTCATCGACGTGCCCGCCGCCAGCGAGCCGGCCAAGCAGCTCGTCCCGCCGTTCTTCGCCAACGCCGGTGCCAAGGCCCAGGTGATCGCGATCCCGCCGGGCACCGCGGACATGACCCCGCAGGTCCAGACCGCGCAGAAGAACAAGCCGGCGATGTACCACGTGATCGGTGACCCGACGTTCTGCGCCAGCGCCATCAAGGCGATCAAGGCGCTCGGCATCACCGCGCCGATCACCGCGCTGGACCGCTGCATCGGTGCCGACCACGGCGCGTCGATCCCCGGCGGCTTCGCCGGCGTGGACATCATCGCGCAGGCCAACGTCGACCCGTCCACGCCCGAGTTCAAGCTGTTCAACGCCGTGCTCGACGCCTACGGCAAGGGCCTGAAGTTCGACGCGATCAGCATGAGCGGTTACCAGGGCATGATGGGCCTGGTGCGGGGCGTGAACTCGGTGCCCGGCACGGACGTCAGCTCCGCGGCCATCGCCACGGCGCTGCACACCATGCCGCCCACCAAGTACCCGCTCGGCGGCGGCGCCACCTTCCAGTGCAACGGCAAGGCCAACTCGGTCTCGCCGAACATCTGCTCCACCACCGGGTTCATCGCGGACGCCGACAAGCAGGGCACGCTGACGAACTTCCGTTCCCTCGACACCACGGGGATCTTCAAGCTCGGCGCGGGCTGACGGTCCCGCCCGCCCCAGCGGGCAGCACACGCAGACGGGCGCCCCGGGGCCAGTGGCCCCGGGGCGCCCCTGCCTGCGCCCGGCTACCGCGAGGCGGCGGGCTGGGACAGGCCGACGAGGTCCAGGACCAGCTCCGCGTAGGCGGCGACCTCGTCGGCGTCGGGCTGATGGTCAAGGGCGATCCAGGCTGCCTGGCGGCTCATGACCAGTTCGAACGCGGCGTCGGCGAGCAGTTCCGCCCGTGGCAGCTCGGCGCGGCGCAACGTCTGGGTCAGGGGCTGGCGCAGCGGGAGGGTGAGCGTGGCCTCGGCCTGCGGGAAGCGATGCAGCAGGCGGTAACGGTCCAGGGCGAGGGCACGGATCGCCCGCGCCGCCTCGCCCCGTGCCAGCGACAGCAGCGCCACCGCCCAGGTGCGCACCGCCTCGACGGGCGGTCCGGCGGCGGCGACGCGGCGCTCCACCACCACGGCCGTGCGCCGCGTCGCCTCCTCGACCACGGCCAGGGTCAGCCCGTCCTTCGAGCCGAACACCCGGTAGAAGGCGGCGTTGTGCCGACCGGCGTGCGCCACGATCCGGCTGACCTGCAGGTCGACCGTGTCAGTCGCGGCGAGCAGGTCCAGCGCCGCGGCGATGAACGCCTGGCGCTCGCGCGCCAGGGCGACGGGATCGTCGAGGTAGCGCAGCGGACTCGCCATCGGCGCTCCCTTCGTCGGCGCACAGCGGCATCTGCGGGCGCACGCCAGCGGCCGGGCACGGCCCGTGGAACATCATTCTACGGCGTGTGGACGGCGGCCCGGCGACGTGCCCGCGAGGCGGACGCGAGGGATCCCCACGGTAGTTGACGCCACCGCCAACAGAAGGCCCCGGCAGGCCACCGGACCGCCCGGTCGGTCGAGAGACTCTGCCGCCCCCTCGCTTGCACGGGGCATACGTCCTGTGTGCACGGCACGTCGACACTCGGCTGCACTACGCAGTCGCCTGACCGGCGGACAGCGATCAGGTGACGAATACGTCAACATTGGGTACGCTGCCTCGCGCCCAACCGCAACACCGACGAGGGAGCGCGTCTCATGCCGCTGCAGGATCATCATCAGATCGTCTCGGTGGACGACCACCTCATCGAACATCCCCGCGTCTGGCAGGATCGGCTGCCGGCGGCGCTGCGCGAGCAGGGCCCGCGCATCCAGGAGATGAACGGCAAGCACGTCTGGCACTACGACGGCTCGGTCTTCCCGACCGTCGGGCTCAACGCGGTCGCCGGCCGCCCGCCGCAGGAGTGGGGCATCGACCCGGTCCGCTACGAGGAGATGATCCCCGGCTGTTACGACCCGGTCGCCCGGATCAAGGACATGGACCTCGACGGCATCCAGGCCGCCCTGTGCTTCCCGTCCTTCCCCGGCTTCGGCGGCGGCGTGTTCCAGCGGGCGCCCGACAAGGACCTCGCGCTGCTGTGCGTGCAGGCGTGGAACGACTTCCACATCGACGAGTGGTGCGCGGCCGCGCCGGACCGCTTCATCCCCCTCGCCCTGATCCCCACCTGGGACCCGCAGCTCGCCGCGGCGGAGATCCGCCGCACCGCCGCCAAGGGCGCCCGGACCATCTCCTTCCCCGACAGCCCCGTGCCACTGGGGCTGCCGTCGTTCCACAACGCCGCCTGGGAGCCCGTGTGGGACGCCTGCGAGGAGACCGGCATGGTCATCTCGCTGCACTTCGGCTCGGGCAGCTACGTCCCCGGCTTCTCCTTCGCCGCCACCCGCGCCATTCCCGGTGAGGTCGTCCTCCCCGACGCGCCGTTCGCCGTCGCCATCACCATCTTCTCGACCAACCTGATGTGGTCGGCCACCGACCTGCTGTTCTCCGGGGTCCTCCAGAAGCACCCGAAGCTGCAGTTCTCCCTGGCCGAGGGCGGCATCGGCTGGATTCCCTACATCCTCGAGCGCGCCGACTTCGTCTGGGAGCGCCACCGCTACTACCAGCCGATCGACTTCGACGCCCGCCCCTCCGACCTGTTCCGTAAGCACTTCTGGGGCTGCTTCATCGACGACGAGTTCGGCCTGGAGAACCGGCACAAGGTCGGCATCGACCGGATCATGCTGGAGATCGACTACCCGCACTCCGACTCGAACTGGCCGAACAGCCGCAAGCGTGCCGCCGAGGTCCTCGCGAACGTTCCCGACGACGAGGTCGTGAAGATCACCGAGACCAACGCCCGCACGATGCTCAACTTCCCCCGCACCTGATCTGACCGCGCTCCTGACTGAGCGTCAGGGCGTGTCGGTGCGTCAGGGCGTGTCGGTGGTCGCGGCGCCGGGGTAGAGCGCGGAGGTCAGCAGCTCGGACTCGGCGTCGCGCCACCGCGTCCAGGACCGCTCGTCGTCGAAGTCGAGCCCCAGGGCGTGTTCCAGCATCGGGCCGAGCAGGACCGGGGCGAAGCCGAGGATGAACAGCATCGCCGCCTCGGCGCGCAGGTCCGTCGACGGTCGGGCCTTGCCCATGTGTTCGCGGTGGGCGAGTTCCTCGGTGGACAGGTCCACCGCCCGGCGGAACCAGTCCAGGCCGTCGGGCTGGCCGTCGAGCAGCATCCGGCGGACGTAGGCGCCGAGCAGCGGTACCTCCGCGACCATCCGCTCGAAGCGGACGAGCCGACGTTGCAGCGCCTGCGCCGGGTCGCCGCCGCGATCGGGTTCGCGGGTGTTGCGGTGCAGGTACTCGACGATCCACGTCGAGATCGCGTCGATGACCCCCTGCTTCGAACCGAAATGGTGGATCACCAGGGCCGGCGAGACGCCCGCGCGCTGGGCGATCGCGCGGACGGTCGTCGAGTGCACCCCCCGCTCGGCGACCAGGGCGAAGGCCGCCGCCCGGATGCGCGCCTTCGCGGTGAGGTCCTCCGGCCCGGTCAGGTGCGTCGACATGTAGCCCTCCCCCTCGCTGAATGCGCCCGCCTCACTGAACGGATGTTCAGCATAGGTGCCGCGCCGACGAAAGGAGCCCCCGAGGTGGCCGAGACCGGTGCGGCGGCGCCGAACACAGCGGCGCCGAACACGGCGGCGCCGAACACGGCGGCGCCGAACACGGTGGCGCGGAACAAGGCGGCGGTGCGGGCGTTCTTCGACCGGATGAACGCCGGCGACGTGGCCGGCGCCTTCGATCTGCTCACCGACGACGCCGCCTGGTTCAGCCTGTCGACGCGGCGGTTCTCCGACCGTGACCAGATGCGCGCGTCGATCGAATGGGTCAACACCGAGCTCCTGCGGGCGCCGATCCAGCAGACCGTCACGACGCTCACCGCCGAGGACGACCGCGTCGCCGCCCTCACCGAGGGCCACGCGGTCACCGTCGCCGGCAATCGCTACGACCAGGCGTACCACTTCCTGTTCGAGTTCTCGGGCGAGCGCATCAGCCGGCTGTGGGAGTTCAACGACACCTACCACTCCCGGACGGTCTTCGCGCTGAGCGAGGCCGGCGACCTGCCGCGGACCGACCCCGCCTGACCCCGCCCAGCTCAACGATCATGGTGTTCCGCGGAACCGCGCCACGGTCGTCACGCCAGCGCCGCCGGGGCCTCCCCAGGGCTGGATCACGGCGCGGCGTGCTCCCGGACGGCCCCCGCGGCGAGGAGCTCGGCGATGCGGTCGCCGGAGTAGCCCAGGCCCGCGAGGATGCGGCGGGTGTCCGCCCCCGGGGGCGGTGCCGCCGCGGTGATCTCGACCGGGTTGCCGGACCAGTCCGCGTAGCGGCGCACGACCGTGCACGGGCCGAGGTCCGGCTCGTCGATGCGGGTGAGGATGCCCGCCGCGGCGAACCAGGGATCGGTCAGGAAGCCGCCGCGGTCGAGGACGGGCGCGGCCGGCACGCCCGCGGCGGCGAGCAGGGCGGCGGCCTCGGCGCTGCTCAGGCCGGCGAGCGCCGCGGTGATCCGGTCGGCCGCCGGGCCCGCGGCCGGCGCCCGCAGCAGCGCCGCGGCGCCGGCCTCGCGTCCCACGCCGGCCTCGCGGCCCACGTCTGTGAGGTCGAGGGCGGCCACGAGGGCGACGGCGTGCTCGGGGGTCGTGGCGGCGATGGCGACCCAGCCCTCCTTGCACGGGTGCAGCCGGTGCGCCGCGGTGTCGCCGACGTACTCGTGGCCGCCCACCGCCGGCGCGGGCCGGGCGGCGTGGCGGACGAACTCCCCGGCCTGCATCATCACCGAGGAGTTCACCATCGTGGTGACGACCTCCTGGCCGAGCCCGTCGCGCCGCCGGGCGTACAGCGCGGCGAGGATGCCGAAGGCGACGAGCGACCCGGTGCCGATGTCGTGCACGAGCATGGCGCTCTGGCAGGGCGCGCCGGCGCCGCCCTGGGCGGTGATGAGCCCGGAGCGGGCCTGCAGCAGCGGGTCGAAGGCGGGGGTGGCGCTCAGCGGGTTGCCGGTGCCCCAGGCGGTGACCGTGCCGCGCACGAGCCGCGGGTTGATCGCGGCGAGGGTGGCGTAGTCGGTGCCGATGCGCTCGCGTACCCCCGGGCGGACGTTGTCGAGCAGGACGTCGGCGCTGCGCACCAGGTCGTGGAACGTCTCCCGGCCTTCGGAGGTCTTCAGGTCGACCACGATGTCGTCCTGGCCCTTGTGGAAGGCGAGGAAGGAGACCGTGTAGATCCGGTAGGGGTCGCCCTGGGGCCCCTCGACCTTGATGACCTCGGCGCCGTAGTCGGCGAGCAGCGTCGAGCCGAACGGCCCGGCGACGAAGCTGCCCAGGTCGAGCACGCGCAGCCCGGCCAGGGGCGCCGGCGGTTCCCCTGCCGACCCCGCCGCCGACCCCGCCGCCGACCCGGCCCCCGCAGGGTCCGCAGCCGCGGCGGGGCGGGGGTCGGCCCAGACCTGCGCGGCGTCGACGAACGCCTGCGCGCTCGGCAGGTGGGAGAACGCCCCCGGGGTGCGGCCCAGCCGGATCGGATCGCCGGGGATCTCCACCGGGCCGAGCTCGGGATGGACGTGCACCCGGCGCATCCCGTTCGACGCGACGACCTCGCCCGCCCACCACTCGTCGCGGGTCTGCGCCGGGGCGTTGGGCACCCCTGCGTCGGTCAGCAGCCGCTCCCAGTGGGCCAGCGGCCGCTCGGCGAACCTCGCCGCGAAGCGTTCGACCACCGGGGCGCCGACGCCGGGGCGCAGCATGTTCAGCATCGAGCCGTCCACGCCCGGCATGGTCAGCACCTCGAACAGGTCGAGCACGTCGAGCGCGGTGAGGAACAGCGGCTCGGTGAGCGCGCCGAGGTAGAGCCAGCGATCGTCGGAGCAGCGGTAGAGCCGGTAGTTCGGCGACGAGCCACCGCCCCCCGGCTGGCTCGCGCGGATGATCCCCTCGGCGTCGGTGAGGCTCGCGGCCTGCATCGCCGCCGTCGCGTGCAGCCCGCTGACCAGCACCGCCCGCCCGCGGCCGGCATCCCGGTGGCCGGCATCCCCGCGGCCGGCATCCCCGCGGCCGGCATCCCCGCGGCCGGCATCCCCGCGGCCGGCACCGTCGCGGCCCAGCAGGGCGGCCGCGACGGCGGTCGCGCCGAGGATCGCCTGGCCGTAGGCGGCGATCGGGGTGACCAGCGCGAGCGGGTGACCGTCGTAGGAGCCGTGCTCGCCCGACGCACTGGACACGGCGTCGGCGAGCAGCGGGTCGGCCGGCAGCCGGCCCCACGGCGGCGCCGGGGCGAGCAGCGGCAGCCACAGGTGGATCAGGCCCGGATGCGCGGCGCGCACGCCGTCCGGGTCGAGCCCGTCGCGGTCGAGGTCGTCGGGGGTGCCGTCGACGACGAGCACGTCGGCGGCGGCGAGCAGGCGGCGAAGCTGCGCCGCCCCGGCGGGGGTCGTCCGGTCCAGCGCGCACAGCCGCTTGTTGCGGTCCCAGCACAACGCACCCGGGCCGTCGTCGAGCGGGCCGCGCCCGGGGGGGCGTAATCGCACGACGTCGGCGCCCTGGTCGGCGAGGTACATCGCGGCCATCGCGCCCGCGATCGCCCCGCTCGCGTCGAGGACCCGCACCCCGTCATACGCGCCGCTCATCCCATGCCCTCCTGCCCGAGTCCCCGCCGCAGTCGCCCCGCCCTCTCACCCTAATTCGACTGTTCCTGCAGCCCAGCCCGTTCTGGACACGCCGTGCCTCCGGGCAACCCGCGTGGCGCGTGCGACCTGCGGCCCGCGTGCCGAAGCCAGGGGAACGGTCGGCGTCAGAGGGCGAGTTGGAGCTGGCGCTTGAGGACCTTGCCCATGGAGTTGCGCGGCAGCTCGGCGACCAGTTCGAGCTGCTCGGGGATCTTGTAGGGGGCGAGGCCCTCGGCGCGGCAGAACGCCACGAGCGCCGCGAGCGTCGGCGTCGGCTGGTCGGGGTCGGGCACGACGACGGCGACGGCGCGCTCCCCCGTGCGGGCATCGGGCAGCCCGACGACGGCGACCTCGGCGACCGCCGGATGGCGCAGCACGACCGCCTCGACCTCCAGCGCCGAGATGTTCTCGGCGTTGCGGATGATGATGTCCTTCAGCCGCCCGGTCACGTACAGCCAGCCGTCGGCGTCGACGTAGCCGAGATCGCCGCTGCGCAGGTAGCCGGCCTCGTCGAAGGCCCCCGCGTCGAGGGTGGGATCGGTGTGGCCGGCGAAGAGCTGCGGGCCGCGCAGGCGCAGCTCGCCCTCCTCCCCGGGCGCGGCGGGCGTGTCGTCGGCGCGCACGACCCGCACGCTGACCCCCGGCGCCGGACGGCCGGCGGTGCGTTCCATCCGGTCGTCCGGGGACCCGGGCGCGGCGTAGCCGACGACCGGATGCTCGGTGAGGCCCCAGCCGTTGCAGATCCCGGCCCCGCCGAGCTCGGCGCGGATCCGCGTGTGCAGGCCCGGCTCGTTCGGCGCCCCGCCGGAGACGCACAGTCGCAGCCGGGGGAACAGCGGCTCGTCGCCGTGGCGGCGCTGCGCGTCGAGGTAGGCGTGGAAGAACGGGGCGGCGCTGCCGAGCATCGTCACGCCGTGGCGGGCGAGCATCGCCGGGGTGGCCTCCCGGTCGAAGGTCTCCACGAGCACGCCGGAGCACCCGACCCGCGCCATGAGACCCAGCATCCCCGGGCCGCCGATGTGCGCCAGCGGGAACGGGATGGAGGCGACGTCGGCGTCGGTGAACCCGAGCTGGTAGACCATCCCGTTGGAGCTGGCGATCACCGACCGGTCGGTGTGCCGCACGCCCTTGGGCACGCCCGTGGTGCCCGAGGTGTAGAACACCCAGCGCACCGCGTCACCGGCCCCGTCCCCGGCCCCGTCCCCGGCCCCGTCCCCGGCCACGGACAGGTGCGGGAGAACGGCCGGGTCGCCCAGCGGCAACCCGATCGGGATCCCCGTCTCCCCCTCCCCCGCCTCGCCTTCCCCGGCCGACGTGGCGGGATCGCAGACGAGGACGCGGGCGTCGTGGCGGGCGGCGACCTTCTCCGCCATCGTCCGGTGGTCGAACCGGCGGAAGACCTCGGGGACGACGATCCAGCGGGCCCCGAGCTGGCCGACGATGAAGTCGACCTCGGCCTCGCGCAGGACCGTGATGAGCGGGTTCTGCACCGCGCCGAGGCGGGCCAGCGCGGACATGAGCACGGCTGCCTCGATCGTCGTCGGGAGCTGCCAGCTCACCGTCTCCCCCGGGCGCACCCCCAGCTCCCACAGCCCGGCGGCGACCCGCTCGGCGACCTCGCGGAACTGGCGGAAGGTCAGCCGCCGCCCGGCGGCGTCGACGAGCATCGCCAGCTCCGGGGTCGCCCGCGCCCGGCGCTCGATCAGCTCCCACCAGGTGACGGCGTCATTGATAACCGGAACCGGCACGCGAAGCACCCTTCGGACTCGATGCGGCTCGGCCGGCGGAACCGACGCAAACGAGATCCCCGGATGGCAAAGGAATCCCGGCGCAGGATACGGAGGACACCAATTCGCCGCACGTAGAACGCTATTCTATGAACCCGTCGCAAGGGACGTCAATGACGGGACTCCCCGAAGCGACCCGCTCACTCGACGTGTGTCACACCCGGCGGAAGACGGCGCGGGCGACGCTGACGATGCGGTCCTCTCGTCCCTCGTCGCGCAGCGTCAACTGCGTCGCGATCCGCTCGGAGCGCCCGCTGACCACCTCGGCCTCGGCCCGGAACGGCCCGGCGACGCCGGGGCGGATGAACATGACGATCCAGCTGTCGACCTGCAGCGCGTCGGTGCCGGCGTGCGCGGCGGCGGCGTCCGTCGCCGCGGCCTCGAGGACGATGTTGATCGGCCCGAGGTGCAGCGCGGCGTGCGGCGAGGACAGCTCCGGGGTGACCTCGGGCAGCCGCCAGAACCCGTCCTGCCCGCGGCGCGCCCCGAAGACCTGGTGCAGCGGCGGCAGCGACGGGGAGTCCACGACCGGGACCGGGGGGTTGGGGACCTTCTGGTAGTCCTCGGGGACGTCGCCGAGGCTCACCCCGGTCCCGCACGACACGGCGATCACCCGGCTCGGGTCGTCGGCGTCGACCGTCAGCGACCGGCTGAAGCCCATGGAGCGGCCGAGGTGGATGACGTCGCGGTGCACGACGACACCGCGGACGTCGCGGGCGCTGTCGAGGATGTCGTAGGACATCACCACCGGCGCCGGCACGCACTGGCTGTCCAGCCAGTAGGGCTCGGGCGAGGCGATGCACAGCGGCGCCGCCATGATGCCGCCGGTGGAGTTGCGCATGTCATGGCGCAGCGGCATCGTCTCCCGCTCGACTTCGCTGTCGAGATCGGGGCTCAGCTTTCCCAGATAGCGGTAGCTGAGCAGGGCCGTCCAGGCCTCCTCGAACTGCTTCCAGTGCTCTTCCGGGGTGACCTCACGAATATCCCTGACCATTCCTGGACGGTACTACAGGGATACCGGGCGAACCTCCTCGGAATTCTTTCCGAGCGCGGCGGCCAGCGCCTCGACGTCACCGAGGGAGCGCAGCAGGTCGTTGAGGTGCGTGCAGGTGGAGATGCCGCGGAACGCGCCGCCGACCAGCCCGCGCACGGCGCGGACGTCGGTGCCGACGAGGCGGTCCGCGCTCGCGCCGGCCAGCGGGCACTCGACCCACGGCAGGACCCGCGGCTGCGCGGCGACCGTCACGACCGTGAACGTCGCCGCGTCGATCCCGGCGGTCAGGCCGTACTCGTGGACGACGGTCTCGTCGCCGTCGGAGTCGACGTAGGTGTCGCGGAACATCGCGTCGACGTCGAGCAGCCCGTCGCGGGCGGTGAGGTCGAGGCGCCGGCGGCGGCGCACCCCGTTCACGCCCAGCGGCGCCAGCTCGTGCCAGGCGGCCGGGTCGTCGGGGTCGGCGAGGTCGGGGGCGACGGGGCCGGCCATCGGCGGCAGCCCGCCCTCGTTGCGCATGGAGATCATCATCGTGCCGTCGGAGCGCCAGCCCGAGCAGATGTCGGCCTGGGCCATGCCGCCCGGATGCGGCCCGTTCTCGCCGGGCTCCACCGCCCAGGCGTAGCCGGAGATAATGACCGCGCCGGGCACGTCGTCGAGCAGCAGGTGGCCCAGCGACGACGTCTCGGCCGGCAGGGCGGCGGCGACGGCCCTGCGGAACCCGCCGGGCACGCTCGCGCCGACGAGCGCCTCGGCGCCGGGCAGGGGCGGGTCGGTGAGGACGTGGGCGACGGCGGGGCGCCCCGTGCGGTCGATCTCGACCTCGACGGCCGCGTGGGCCAGCTCGACCCCGGCGCCGGCGGGGTCAGTGAGCAGGTCGCGGCCCCGCCCGCGCAGCACCAGCGGGCCGGTCAGTTCGCGGCCGCCGGCGATGTCGACGGTGCTCGTGCGCCGGATCGAACCCGGCCGGCGTCGGGGGGTCGCCGCCGCCGGGGTGCGCGGTCCATGGCCGGGATGACCTGTTCGGATCATCGCCACTCCCCCTGTCTGTTCGAGAACGTGGTCCGGCCGCGGGGGCGCCACCGCACCCCCGCGGCCGCGAGCCCTACCGGGGCTGGAAGCGCTGGGCGCCGTCCAGACGGATCGTCTCGCCGTTGAGGTAGGGGTTGGTCAGGATGTGGGTGACCAGCGCGCCGTACTCCGACGGGTGGCCGAGCCGCTTCGGGAACGGCACCGCCGCGCCGAACTTCGCCAGCGCCTCCGGCCCGACCGACTCCATGATCGGCGTGCGCATGGTGCCCGGGGCGACGCAGACCACCCGGATGCCGAGCGAGCCGAGGTCGCGGGCCGCGGCGAGGGTGAGGCCGACGACGCCGCCCTTGGCCGCCGCGTAGGAGGACTGGCCGATCTGGCCCTCGAAGGCGGCGATGCTGGCCGTGGTCACGACCGCGCCGCGCTCGCCGTCCTCGCCGGGCTCGGTGCGCGCGATCGCCGCGGCGGCCAGGCGCAGCACGTTGTACGTGCCGTTGAGGTACAGGTCGACGGTCTTGCGGAAGCCGTCCATCGACGCCGGGGAGCCGTCGCGCTGCACGACCTTCTCGGCGACGCCGAAGCCGCCGTGCGCCGCCACCGCGAAGCGCAGCGTGCCGAGCTCGCCGGCCGCCTCGATCGTCGCGAGCACCGAGTCGTCGTCGAGCACGTTGGTGCGCGAGTACTTCACCGCGTCGCCGAGCTCGGCGGCGAGCTTCTCGCCGCGCTCGTCGTTGAGGTCGGCGATGATCGCCGACCCGCCCGCGGCGACGATCGCCCGCACCGTGGCCTCACCGAGGCCGCCCGCTCCGCCGGTCACGAGGGCGACGTTGCCTGCCAGTTCCATCCGGTCCCTTTCCCGTGTGTCACATCCCGGCGGGGGTCGCCGATGCGGCCCCCGCCGTCCCGCCCGCGGTCAGCCTCGCTGCGAGGACAGGATTGTCACCGCCGACACCGCTGTGGGGCCACCGATGTTGTGCGCGAGCGCCGTGCGGGCGCCGTCGACCTGGTTGGCCGCCTCACCGCGGAGCTGCTCGAACAGCTCCACGCACTGGGCGACGCCGGTGGCGCCCGGCGGGTGCCCCTTCGCCTTCAGACCGCCGCTGGGATTGACCGGCTTGGCCCCGCCGACGTTGGTCACCCCGTTCTCGATCAGCTTGTAGGCGCCGAACTTCTCGGCGAACCCGAGGTCCTCGTAGCTGATCAGCTCGACGCCGGTGAAGCAGTCGTGCACCTCGGCGACGTCGATGTCCTCCGGGCCGATCCCGGCCATCGTGAAGGCCGCCTTCGCTGCCTTCACCGTCGGCGGGAACGTCGTCATGTCCTTCTTGTGCTGGTGCATCACCCGGTCGAGGCCGAGCCCGACGCCGCGCACCCAGACGGGACGGTCGGTGTAGCGGTCGACGACGTCCTCGGAGACGAGCAGCAGCGCCGCGGCGCCGTCGCTCTGCGGGGTGCAGTCGTACAGGTTGAACGGGGCGACGACCACTGGCGAGTTCATCGCCTGCTCGACGGTGATCTCGTAGCGCAACTGCGCCTTCGGGTTCGGCACGGCGTGCTTGTGGTTCTTCACCGCCACCATCGCGAGGTGTTCCTTCGTCGCGGGCGACTCGTGCAGGTAGCGGGCGACGTGCAGGGCGAAGTTCGCCGGGGCGACGAGGCCGAGCGGGTAGTCCCAGGCCATGTCTCGGGTCAGGCCCGCCCACTCCCAGAACGTGCTGCGCGCCGAGGACTCGCGCACCTTGTCCGCGCCGACGACGAGCACCACGTCGAACGCCCCGGACGCGACGCCGTAGAAGGCGTTGCGCACCGCGTCGTTACCCGTCGCGCAGGCGTTCTCCACCCGGGTCACCGGAATGTCGAGCAGCCCGCAGGTGTCCGCGAGGATGCCGGTGGGGAAACCGTCCGAGGTCGTCAGCTCACCGAACCAGGCCGCCTGGATGTCGGCGCGGTCCAGGCCCTTGTCGACGTGCGCGGCCATCTCGGACACCGCCATCGGCAGCAGTTCCTTGATACCCAGGTCGAAATGCTCGCCGAACGCCGTCATGCCGGCGCCGACCACCGCCACCCGCCTCATCGCACCGCTCCCTCGCCTGCATCCGCGGCCGTAGCCGCCTCCGGATACAGCGCATATCCGTAGTCCGGAATTCCTGAGCGCACCGCGACCCGGCGCAGCACCAGCCGCCCCCGGTCGCCGATCTGCACCGTTCCGGCCGGGGCGCCGGTCACCTTCACCAGCGCGCGCACGTCCACCCCGTCGAGCTGGACGATCGCCAGGGAGTACGGCGTCGGCAGCCCCGGCACGGGGACATGCACGGTGACGACCGTGTACACCTCGCCGGTGCGCGGCAGCGGGGTCAGCGACCAGCCGTCCTCCGAGCCGCAGTTGAGGCACCGCCGCCGCGGCGGCAGCGCCAGCGTGCCGCAGGCGTCGCACCTGCCCGCGTCCCAGCGCAGCTTCGCGTCGAAGGCCCGCTCGTAGGCGGCCAGCGAGATCGCGATGTCCGGCCCGGGGGTACGGGTCAGCTTCTCCGGCGCCAGCAGCGCCGGCTCGTCGCGGCGCACCGCGGGCACCCCGTCGACACGCAGCGCCGTCGCTGACCCCTGCTCGACGGCGAGGACCAGCCCGCCGCCGCCGACCTCGGCGAGCGCCGCCACCGCGAACAGCGCCGCGCTCGCACCCGTCGTCGGCAGCGTCGGCGGTACCCCGGCGCACAGCGCCCGGGCCTGCTTGGCGGGCAGCCCCGCGACGACCACCGGCTTGTCGGTCAGGTCGAGGCGCTCGATGGCGACCCCGACGCCGCGCTCGCGCTCCAGCCGGGCGTCGGAGTAGTCGCGGGCGCCGCCGCCGTTCTCCCGGCTGTGCACCGGCAGGCTGCGCACGATGCGGCCGATCGGCTCCACGCCGACCCCGGCCCCGTCGGCCAGCAGCGCCGCGGCCGCGCCGACCGGGCCTGACTCGGCCGCGTCGACGCCGATGACCAGCGTGCCGGCCTCGGCGTCGCCGAGGGTGTCGAACACCGCCGGCCCGCCGCCGACCTGCTCGACCACGGGCACGTCGTCGGGCAGCCCGATGCCGGCCAGCAGCGCCGCGGCGTTGCCGCCGACGAGCAGCGGCAGCTCCCGGGTCACGAAGACCACCCGGCGCACGTCCGGCGCCGTCGCCGCGCCGGCCGGGGTGGCCTGCTCCAGCGCCGCGCGGGCGGCGGCGACGGCCAGGGTCACCGCGTCCTCGTCGGGTCCCAGGACCCGTCCCCGCGCGCTGCCCCAGGGGGGCAGGTACGTACCGACAGCGGCCACCGTCGTCATCGCGTTGTCTCCTCTCGCCGCCAGCAGATCACAGACACCCCGATCACGAAATGATGTTCAGGCCGGCCAGGCCGGCCGGCGCGGTGCCGAGCACCACGCGCAGCCCGGCGTCGAGCTCGGCGGCGTCGAGGCGCCCGCCGCGGGCGGCGCTGTAGCCGCGGCGCACGCTCCACGGGTCCACCGGATGCACGGTGTTGCCGTCGATGCGCAGCACCCGCCCGGTCAGCCAGCCGGAGCGCTCCGAAGCCAGCCAGGCGACGACCGGCGAGGAGTTCGCCGGGTCGAACCGGTCGAAGCCCTCGTCGGCGCCCGGCTGGGCGAGGCCCGTGCCGGCGGTCATCCGGGTCGCGGCGACCGGGGAGATGCAGTTGGCGGTCACGCCGTAGCGGCTGCCCTCGAGCGCCGTGGTCAGCGTCAGGTTCGCGATGCCGGCCTTGGCGGCGCCGTAGGCGGCCTGACCGACGTTGCCCGCCAACCCCGTACCGGAGGTGGTGTTGACGATCCGCCCGGCGACCGGGCGGCCCGCCTTGAACTCGGCCCGCCAGTAGTCGCAGGCGTGCTTGGTCAGGGCGAAGGTGCCCTTGAGGTGGACGCCGATGACGGCGTCCCAGTCCTGCTCGGTGAGCGAGGTGATCGTCGCGTCCCGCAGGATGCCGGCGTTGTTGACGACGGCGTCGAGTCGACCGAACCGCTCGACCGTGTTCGCCACGAGGGAGCGCACCGCCGCCCAGTCGGTGACGTTGCCGGTGTCGCGCACCGCGACCCCGCCCTTGGCCTCGATCTCGGCGACGACGGCGTCGGCGGGCTCCTCCTGCGACGACTCCCCGCGGACTCCGACGCCCAGGTCGTTGACCACGACAGTTGCCCCGTGGGCGGCCAGCTCGAGGCTGTGGCTGCGGCCGATTCCCCGGCCTCCGCCGGTCACGATGACGACGCGTCCCTCCAGGAGACGCTCACCCTGTTGCGACACCCGTCAGCTCCTCTGCCCGGTCAGTCCGCACGGCGACGCTGGCGACTCTAGGGTCTACTTGACATATTCGTCAAACCTTAGTGTCATGAGGCCATATCCCTTGCTCATGCCGCCCCGGTGTGCCCCTGCAGGCCGGGATTTCCCGCCATACTTGACACCCCAGTCGGAGATCGCCCATGCCGAGCGAGATGGACCAGTTCGTCGCCGAGGTCACCGCGTTCCTCGACGCCCACGCCACCCGCCGCGCCCGGGCGGCCGAGGACGTCGCCTGGGGCGAGGGCGAGGACCGGATCACCTACTTCAGCACCGACCCGCCCGAGGTCGAGAACGCCAAGGTCGCCGCGGCCAAGGCCTGGCAGCGCACCCGCTACGACAACGGCTTCGGCTGGATCACCGGGCCGACCGAGTTCGGCGGGCGCGGCCTGACCACCCTGCACGACCTCGTCTACGACGGCCTGGAGGCCGCCTACGATGTGCCCGAGACCGGGGTGCTCTCCCTCATCGGCCTCGGCATGATCGGCCCGACGATCCTCGCCCACGGCACCGACGAGCTCAAGCAGCGCTACCTGCCCCGGCTCTACAGCGGTGAGATCATCGCCTGCCAGCTCTTCAGCGAGCCGGCCGCGGGCAGCGACCTGGCGAGCCTGGAGACGAAGGCCGTGCGCGAGGGCGACGGCTGGGTGCTCAACGGGCAGAAGGTCTGGACGTCGGTGGCGCACCACGCCGCGATCGGGCTGGCGCTGTGCCGCACCAACCCCGACAACCCCAAGCACCGGGGCATCACCGCGTTCATCGTCGACATGACCGCCCCCGGGGTGGACGTGCGCCCGCTGCGCCAGATGAGCGGCGGCTCCGAGTTCAACGAGGTCTTCCTCACCGACGTCCACGTCGGTGACGACCACCGCCTCGGCCCCGTCGACGGCGGCTGGGGCGTCGGCCTGACCACCCTGATGAACGAGCGGGCCAGCGTCGGCGGCGAGGGCGCGGGCCCCGTCGGCCGCGCGGTCGCCCTGCCGTTCCTCACCGAGCTGCTGCGCGCCAACGGCCGCCTCGACGACGGCGCCGCCCGCCGGCGCCTCGCCGAGCTGCACGCCGACGCGCTCGCCACCGAGTACCTCAACCACCAGATGGTCCGCAAGTTCCGCGCGGGCGAGCAGCCCGGCCCCGAGGCGTCGGTGTCCAAGCTGATGTACGCCCAGAACCTCACCCGGGGCGCCCACTTCGCCGCCGAGATCATCGGCCCGCGCCTGATCGCCGACACCGGCGCGTGGGGCACCTACTCGTGGACGGAGCTGCTGCTGTCCACCCCGGCGTTGCGGATCCTCGGCGGCACCGAGGAGATCATGAAGAACATCCTGGCGGAGCGGGTGCTCGGGCTGCCCAAGGAGCCCGGCATCGACACCAGGTCGCCCTTCCGGGAGCTCCGTCGTTCGGCCGGGTCCGCGGCGTCAGTCGGGGCCACGGAATCGGGAAGGTCTGCATGAGCACCGAGGACACCACCAGCGGCGAGGACACCACCAGCACCGAGCTGGACGAGCTGCGCTCGGCGGTACGCGACTTCATGACCGCCAAGGCCGACGAGCGCGCCGTACGCGCGGCGATCGACTCCGAGCGCGGCTACGACGACAAGGTCTGGGCGCAGATGGCCGAGCAGCTCGGCCTGCAGTCCCTCGCCCTGCCCACCGAGCACGGCGGCGACGGCTACGGCCTGGTCGAACTCACCGTGGTGCTGGAGGAGATGGGCCGGGCGCTGCTGCCCTCGCCGTTCCTGTCCTCGGTGGTGCTCGCCGGCACCGCGCTGGTCGCCGCGGGCGGCGACGAGGCCGCGCGGATCCTGCCCGGCATCGCCGCCGGCACCACCACCGCCACCCTCGCCCCGCCGAGCGTCGACGGCGGCTGGTCACTCGGCGGACGCGGCGCCGGTGACGCCCTCGCCGTCACGGCGAGCGCCGGCACGGATGACGTCACCCTCGAGGGCACCGCGCCGCTCGTGCTCGACGGCGCCGGCGCCGACGTGCTCCTCGTCGTCGCGGGCGGCCCGGCCGGCCCCGGCCTGTACGCCGTCGACGGCGACGCGGCCGGACTCACCCGCACCCCGCTGCCCGTGCTGGACCTGACCCGCCGCATCGCCAAGGTCACCTTCGCGGCCACTCCCGCCCGCCTGGTCGGCGCGGCCGGCGGCGCGGCGGCGATCCTCGACCGGGTCCTCGACGTGGCGACGACGGCGCTGGCCGCCGAGCAGGTCGGCGCCGCCCGCGCCTGCCTGGAGGCGAGCACCACCTACGCCAAGGACCGCGTCCAGTTCGGCCGGCAGATCGGCAGCTTCCAGGCCGTCAAGCACAAGGCCGCGGACATGCTCACCCGCGTCCAGGTCGCCGACGCCGCGGCCCGCGAGGCCGCCCGCGCCGTCGACGGCCTCGCCGACGCGCCCGAGGCCGGCGTCGCCGCCGCCGTCGCGCACGCCGTCTGCTCCGAGGCGTTCCTCGCGGTGGCCACCGAGAACATCCAGGTCCACGGCGGCATCGGCTTCACCTGGGAGCACGCGGCGCACCTGTACTACCGCCGGGCGAAGGCCTCCCAGTTGCTGTTCGGCGGCCCGGCGGTCTACTACGAGCGACTGCTGGCAAAGGCCGGAGTGTGAGCGCCGCGCCGGGCCCGGCCACCGCGCCCGGCGTGGGGACGGCCACCGTCCCGTCCGCCGCGCCGCCGTTGCCGGGCCCGGGGCTCGCCGCACCGGGCCCCGGCCCGGACGTCGAGGGCACGGTGCGCACCGCGGCAGGGCTTCGCTTCACCGGCCTGGCGACCACCGTCGGCGACGGCACGCGCGCCACCGTCGAGCGGGTGCCCGACGCCGAGGCCCTCGTCGACCTCGCCACCGGCCAGCGCCTGACCTACCGCGCACTGTGGGACGCCGCCAGCCGGGTCGCCGGCGGCCTCGTCGCCGCCGGCGTCGCCCCGGGTGAGCGGGTGGCCGTGCGGCTGCCCAACGGCGCGCCCTGGTGCGCGGCGGTGCTCGGCGCGATCCTCGCCGGCGCCGTACCCGTCCCCGTGAACACCCGGCTGACCCCGGCCGAGGTCGAACACATCGTCACCGACTCCGGCGCCACGCTCGTCGTCGACGACCCGGCCGCGCTGCCCGACGGCCCGGCCACCGTCCGCCTCGCCGACGACCCGGAGGCGCTGGCGGCCCTGTTCTACACCTCCGGCACCACCGGCGTGCCCAAGGGCGCGATGCTGTCGCACCGGGCGCTGCTGTCCGCGGCCGAGCAGTGCCGCCGCGCCCTGCACCTCGGCCCGACCGAGGCGACGCGCACGCTGATCGCCGCGCCACTGTTCCACGTCCTGGCCTTCGGCATGCAGTGGCTGCCGGCCCTGCTCGCCGGCGGCACGGTCGTCATCGCCACCCACTTCGAGACCGGCGCCTGGCTGCGGGCGATCCGCGACGAACGCATCGACGTGCTCAACGGCGTGCCGGCGATGTACTGGCAGGCGCTGCGCCACCCCGACTTCCCCCACACCGACGTCTCCCACGTCCGGCTGGTCAGCTACGGCGCCGCGCCGACGCCGCCGAGCCAGGTCGCGGAGCTGCTCGCCGCCTTCCCCGCGGCCCGGTTCGGCCCCGGCTACGGGCTGACCGAGGCCGCCTGCGTCAGCGGCCTGGACCACGACGAGGTCCTCGCCCACGCCGACACGGTCGGCAGCGCCGTCGCCGCCACCGAGCTGCGCCTCGACGGCCCCGAGGCCGCCGCGGGCGTCGGCCAGCTCCTCGTGCGCGGCCCGCAGCTCATGAGCGGCTACTGGCGGCGGCCCGAGGCGAGCGCCGAGGTCCTCGACGGCGGCTGGCTGCGCACCGGCGACCTCGCCCGCATCGACGACGCCGGGCGCGTCCACCTGCTCGACCGGATCAAGGACATGATCAACCGCGGCGGGGAGAACGTCTACAGCATCGAGGTCGAACGGGTGCTGGCGGCGTTCGGCGGCGTCGGCGAGGTCGCCGTGGTCGGCGTGCCCGACCCGCGCCTCGGCCAGCGCGTCGCCGCGGCCGTCGTGCCCCGCCCCGGCGCGACCGTCGACGTCCCCGCCCTGCTCACCCACGCCGCCGGCCGCCTCGCCGACTTCAAGATCCCCCAGTACGTGGCGATCCTGACCGAGCCGCTGCCCCGCAACGCCGCCGGCAAGGTCGACAAGGCCCGCCTGCGCACCGACACCGCCTGGGGCCCCCGCCGCTGAGCTGAGGACGAGCCCCCCGGCTCACCCCATCGACCGGTCACCCCATCGACACCAGCCGCGCCCCGCCGTCGGCCTCGATGACGGTGCCGGTGACGTTCGGATTGGTCGCCGCGACGACGGTGACCTCGGCGATGTCGTCCGCGGTCGCGATCCGCTGCGCCGGCAGAGCCCGGGCGGCCTGGTCGAAGCCCGGATGACGGCAGTGACGCCGCCGACCGGCGGGTCGTCGACGCGCTGCGCGCCCTGATGGCCCACGCCCAGATCGACGAGGAGTTCCAGCAGCGGTTCCGCTCCGCGTTTCTGCAGCGCCGCCGCGACGCGCTCGGGATCATTCTCGACCGCGCCCGGACCCGGGGCGACCTGCCGCCGATCCCGTCCCCCGGCACCGTCGCCGACCTCGTCTTCGGCGTCATCTGGTACCGGATGCTCGCCACCAGCCGACCCGTCGACGAGAACCTGATCGACGAGCTCGTGGCCACCCTCACCGAGCCGCGCTGATCACAGGCACCGTCGACCGCCCGGCGATCATGGTGTTCCGCGGAACCGTGCCCCGGAGCCCGACCGGCCTGGTCCGCGGTACTACCCAGCCGCCCATCGGCGGCGACGATCAGCGGGCGGCGCTGGTGTGGCTGTCGGTGTGGGCGCGGACGACCGGGGCGACGGTCTCGGCGAAGCGGTGGATCGACTCGCCGACCTGCTCGCGGGGCAGGCCGCCCCAGTCGATCTGGCCATAAAAACGGTCCAGGCCGAGGGTCTGGTGGGCGTCGAGGATCTTCTCGACGAGCTGGGCGGGCGTGCCGATCATGATGGCGTTACCGCGGCGCATCCCGTCGGCGAACGCCTCCGCGGAGACGATGAAGCCGCGCCCGCCGGGGGTCTTGGGGCGCAGGTACTCGTAGTAGTACGGGTGGACGTCGCGGGCGTCCTGCTCGGAGGCTGCCGCGTAGAAGTGCGTCGAGATGCCGACCTTCAGCCGCTCGGGATGGCCCGCCCGCTCGCCGGCCGCGCGGTAGATGTCCACGGCGCGCCGGGCGTGGCTGAGCGGGCCGCCGATGTAGCCGAGCACCATCGGCAGGCCGAGGCGGCCGGCCCGCTCGGCGCTGGTGGGTGACCCGCCGACCCCGACCCACACCGGCAGCGAGCCGGGCTCGGCCCGGGGTGTGATCGGCGCGTCGGTCAGCGGGGGGCGGAACCGGCCGCGCCACGTCACCCGTTCCTGCTCACGCAGGGTCAACAGCAGGCGGAGCTTCTCGTCGAACAGCGCGTCGGCGTCGGCGAGGTGCTCGCCGAACATCTCGAACGGCTCGGCGTACGCGCTGCGCCCGGCGATGATCTCGGCCCGGCCGTGGCTGAGCAGGTCGAGGGTGGCGAAGTCCTGGTAGAGCCGCACCGGGTCGAGGATCGGCAGCACGGTCACCGCGCTGGTGAGCCTGATCCGGCTGGTCCGGGCGGCGACGGCGGCGAGCACGACCGCCGGCGAGGAGACGGCGAAGTCGAGGGTGTGGTGCTCCCCCAGGGCGAACAGGTCGAGCCCGACCCGCTCGGCGAGCGTCGCGTGCCCGACGATCTCGTCCAGCCGCTCGCCGTGACCGACCCGTTCCCCGGTACCGAGCCGAATCTGCGTGTCACTGAGCGAAAGCACCCCAAGTTCGAGCATGTGCGCAGCCTATCCGGGTAGGCGCAGTTCGCGGCCGGGCCAGCGGGAGCGCAGCCAGCGGTCGTGGGAGGCGACGACGATCGCGCCGGGGCCGGCGCCCAGGGCGTCCTGCAGCTCGTCGGCGAGGCGCGGCGAGAGGTGGTTGGTGGGCTCGTCGAGCAACAGCAGGTCGGGCGGGTCCGCGACGAGCAGCGCCAGAGCGAGGCGGCGGCGCTGGCCCACGGACAGCTCCCCCACCGGCCGGCCCAGGTCCCGCGGGGCGAGCAGGCCGAGCCCGATCAGCGGCACGGTCTCGGCCCGGCGTGAGCCCAGCGCGTCGGCGTAGGTGGCGGCCACGGTGCGCTCCGGTCGGTCGAACGCGCTGTCCCGTCGTCGTCGTACTGCCACCCAAGCCGCGGCGCCGACCGGCGCGTCCTCTCCTCGCCGCGGGCCTGCCGGGCGCAGCGCACCAGCCGCTCGATCTGCCCGGCGGTGCAATACCGCGCATGGGTCAACCACACCTGCTCGGAACGCTCGTCGGCGATCCGGGTCACCGCCCGCACCTTCGCATACGACAGGGTGCCCGCGGCGAACGCGGACCGGATCGCCGGGAGACGCTCCAACGCATGCCCGGTCGCCACCTGCTCCCGCGCGGTCCGCAGACCGATCCCGCACCGCCACGACAACCAGTGCGCACACGACCCCAGCCCCATCCCCGACCAGCCCTCCCGCCGATCGAACGCCGCCACCGCCAGCAGCCAGGCACACGTCGCCGCCGCGATCCGCCCCGCCCACCGGCAGATCACCTCCTCCACCTCCCCCAACGACGCCGACTCCACATCCACCCCCACCATCGCCGACCAGGCGGAGGGATCGGCGGGCGCGGAGGACACAGGAACAGTCATCATGATCACCGGGCCAGGGGTGTCGTCGAACATCGGACTCGAACATCGTCCCACCCCCCACCGACAAGAACCCAACCAAGATCAACCAAGGATCAACGGGGGGGCACCGCACGCCGAATGCTGGGAGAGATCGCAGCCGGCACCCAAGCCAAGATTCGATCAAGGTGTTCCGCGGAACCGGCACCAGCCCCAGGCCCAGACCCAGACCAGAACGCGGAGACTGATCGTGAAGCTGACGACCCGACGACCCGACGACCCGACGACCCGACGACCCGACGACCCGACGACCCGACGGATGATCATTCCGCGGAGCCGGCGCCGGGCTGTAGCCGGGATGGTGATCGGGGAGATCAGGGTGCCGCCGGGCGATCCCAGAGGTGGTGCAGGGCTGCGGCGCGTTCGCGGCGGTCGAGGCCGCGCAGGTCGGCGGTGCCGTGCTCGGTGACGACGACGTCGACGTCGTGGCCGGGGGTGCTCACGGGGGCGGAGAGGCGTTCGACGAGGGTGGGGCGGCCGCGGTGGGTCGCCGGCATGGCGATGATGGACAGGCCGCCGGGCGAGCGGGCGCCGGCGGCGGCGTAGTCGGCGTGGCCGCCGACGCCGCCGACGGTGGCACCGGGGAAGCCCTCCACGTTGACCTGGCCCTGTTCGTCGAGCTCGATCGCGGTGTTCACCGCGACGAACGGCAGGCCGGTGGACAGCCGGCCCAGGTCGTGGGTGTGCTCGATGGGATGCAGCAGCGGGCGGCCCGCCGCCCAGGCCAGCAGGCCCGGGCCGCCGGCCAGGTACGTCGTGACCGGGGTGCCGGCGAGCAGGCCGCGGCGGTCGAGGTCGACGACGCCCTCGGGCAGCAGGCCCGAGTCCAGGTGCACGGGGGTACGCAGGGCCTCCAGCACCGCGACGCCGAGCGCCCCCGGGCCGACCTGCAGCCGGGCGCCGGACGGGACGAGGGCGGCGACCTGCTCGGCGATCGCCCGGTGCTCGTCGCCCGGGGCGCTGAACTCCAGCGCGATCGGCGGGGTGTCGGTCTCCCCCACCAGGACGAGCCGGTCGGCGGGCAGCGGGGGGCCCGCGTCGCAGTGCGGGGTGGCGTGGGCGACGACGCCGGCGACACGGGCGCCGGCGGCGATCGCGGCGTGCATCCACGCCACCTCGGTGCCGAAGGCGTAGCCGCCGCCGGGGGCCGGCACGACCGTGGCGACCAGCAGGTCCGGGCGCAGCGGACCGTGCAGCAGCGACGGCACCGCCGACAGCCGCACCGGTAGCGCCCGTACCCGCCCGTCGTCCACCGGACGGCGCAGCCCCCAGCCGGACATCACCGCGCGGACGTCGGCGAAGGCGGCGAGGTCGAGCTCGCGGTCGGCGACGGGCAGCCACCCGAGCAGCAGCCGCACTCCGCCCGCCGCGGCGGCCGCGGCGGCGAGCTCGCCGGACACCGACCGCGGCGCGCCGATCCCGTCGGCCAGCGCCACCCGGCTGCCCGGCTCGACGAGCTCCGCCAGCTTCCCGCTCTCGACACTCATGCCAGCACCGACACTCACGCCATCACCCTCGCAGTCGGGTCTAGCTCAGGTGGACAGGATGGTGACGGCCGCGGTGCCGGGGGCGCCGTAGAGGTGGGCGTAGCCGACCCGCGGACTGCCGGCGACCTGGCGGTCCCCGGCGCGGCCGCGAAGCTGGGTGACCAGCTCGTGGATCTGGCGCAGCCCGGAGGCGCCGACCGGCTCACCGTTGGCGAGCAGCCCGCCGTCGGTGTTGACCGGCAGCTTTCCGCCGATCTCGGTGGCGCCCTCGGCCAGCAGCGTCTCCTGCTCGCCGTCCTTGCAGAAGCCGTTCTCGGCCAGGTGGATGACCTCGGAGCCGGCGTCGGTGTCCTGGAGCTGGGCGACGTCGACGTCCTCGGGGCCGATGCCGGCCTGCTCGTAGGCGGCCTGGGAGGCGAAGACGGTGGGGCTCGGGGCCGTCTCCAGCGGCAGCGACGGGCTGAGCAGCTCGAAGGCGCCCTCGCGGCGGGAGAACAGGGTGCTGGCACGCAGGTAGATCGGCTTGTCGGTGTACTTCGACGCCAGATCCGCCCGGCAGAGGATGGCCGCGGCGGCGCCCTCGTCCGGCGAGCAGTACATGTACTGGGTCAGCGGGTAGTTCAGGTACTGCGACTCGAGGATCTGCTCGGCGGTCATCGGGGTGCGCCGCCACGCCCGCGGGTTCGCCGCGCCGTTGCGGAACGCCTTCTCCGCCGCCCGGGCCAGCGTGAGCGGGGTGATGCCGAAGTCGTGCATGTAACGGTTGATCTTCATGCCGAAGAAGTGCGTGGTGAGGAACAGGCCGGCCTCGCCGTACCAGCCGGGCAGGCCGGAGACCGACGGGTGGTCGGAGAACGCGCCGCGGGGGTGCTTGTCCAGGCCGATGGCGATCGCGATGTCGGCGTCGCCGAGGCGGATGGCGTTCGCCGCCATCGCCAGCGACGTCGCGCCCGTCGCGCAGCCGGTGAACACCGCCCGGCCCGGCACGCCGGTCAGGCCCAGCAGCCCGACGATCGCCTCGGGGTTCTTGACCTCCATGCTGCCGGCGTAGAGCGCCTGGATGGCCGACCACTCCACCCCGGCGTCGGCGAGGGCCTCGATGACGGCGTCCTCGCCCATCTCCAGCGCCGACTTACCGGGGTAGCGCCCGAACGGGTGCAGGCCCGTGCCGATGATCGCAACGTCACTCGGAGCCATCGCCGTGTCCCTCCTCGGCCCCGACCGGGGCGAACGCGTAGATCATGGTCTGGTTGCCGTCGGCGTCGGTGCCGAACGGGACGATGCGCAGCTCCATCTCCTGGCCGATGCGCAGCTTGTCCGGGTCGGCCTCGGTGAGCCGGGCCTCGACCCGCAGCGCGCCGGGCAGCTCGATGTAGCCGACCGCGAACGGCTCGAACGTCTTCGGCGTGTCGTCGCCGGCGTACGGCGGGGACGGCGGGCGGAACCGCTGGCCCGTGAACGTCCACAGCGTGCCGCGGCGCGGCAGCTCGACCCGCTCCAGCTCCTCGTTGACGCCCCCGACCAGCTTGTGGCTGCGGTACGGGAAGACGACCTTGCCGTCCGACGACCGGCCGCCGATCAGGGCGGGTTCCTCCGCCGGCCAGGTGAAAAGATCCTCGGCCAGGGGTACCTGCTGTGCCATTCCCACTCTCCTTCGAGCCTTCGAGCCTGTGCGCGGTCGAGCCTGTGCGCGGTCGAGCCTGTGCGCGGTCGAGCCTGTGCGCGGTCGAGCCGTCAGACGGACGCGCCGGTGACCAGCGCCCACAGCGGCTCGTCGGAACCGGTGCGGACCACCTCGTCGCCGAGCAGCCGCTCCCAGTGCCGCTGCGTGCCCTCGTCGTCGCGCCACGACCACAGCCGGCGGGTCACCAGGTGCAGCGGGTACTCCTGGGTGATGCCGATCGCGCCGTGCAACTGGTGGGTGTCGGTGGCCACCGTCCCGGCGGTCCGCGCGGCCACCGCGCGCACCGCCGCCGCCGTGCCGCGACCGGGACGGGTCACCGCGACGGTGAGCGCCGCGTCGAGCAGGTCGCGCTCGACGGAGAGGCCGGCGACGAGCTGGCGCACCGCGGGCAGCGCCGACAGCGGCCGGCCGAACTGCTGGCGGGTGGTGACGTGATCCTTGGTCAGCGTGCAGGCCCGTTCGACGGCGCCGGAGATCGCCGCGGCGCGCAGCACCGCGACGCGGTCGAACACATCCCCGGCGAGCCCCGCGGGGGCCACGGCGACGCGGTCGGCGGGCAGCCGCAGGCCGTCGAGGCGCAGCGTCCCCGCCGACTCGCCGGCGAGGTCACGCTCGGGCGGTGTGGCGCTCGGTGGGGCGTCGAGGACGGCGACGACGGTGGCGTCCGCCTGCTCGACGACGAGCACGACCGCGGGCACCTCGGACAGCCAGCGCACACGCGCGACGGTGCCGTCGAGGACCCATTCGAGGCCGTCGCGGCGGGCCTCGACGGTGCCGGCGGGCGCGAGCGCCAGCGCGGCGCGCTCGGCGGTCGCGGCGATGGGCAGCCCGGCGCCGGCCAGCGCCCAGGCGGCCAGGCCGGTCTCGATCAGCGGGACGGCGGCGGCGTGGCGACCGACGCCCGCGGCGAGCTCGGCGACCGCGGCGAGATCCCCGCCGGCGCCGCCGTCGTCCTCGGCGACGCCGACGACCGGCCAGCCGAGTTCGGTCAGCAGCGCCCACAGCTCGCCGGGGGCGGTGTCGGTGTTCGCCCCGAGCACGTCGTCGACGACGGGGCGCAGATCGGCATCGAAGATCATCGCGGCAGCTCCGCCCGGCTGATGACGGTGTACAGGACCTCGGACGAGCCGCCGCGGATCGACGCGCCGGGCACGACGGCCAGGCCGTCGACGAGCAGCCGGTGGGCCTCGGCGTCGCCCTCGCAGACGTCGAAGACGTACCGGGCGGTTTCCACGACGTCCTTCTCGAACCGGGTGCCGGCGAGCTTGAGCCCCGCCGCCAGGCGCACCGGCGCCTCGCCCTGGTCGAGGGCGCCGGCGAGCTGCAGGCCGAGCTGGCGCAGCGCGGTCAGGCGCGCGGCCAGCTCGCCGAGACGCTCGGTCGCGGCCCGGTCGGGGTGGCGCTGGACCGTGCGGATCATCGCGGCGAGCACGGGGTAGGTGCTCAGGTAGCGCTCCACCCCGCCGCGCTCGAAGGCGAGCTGCTCGGTGACCTGCTTCCAGCCGGCGCCGACCGTGCCGAGGACGCGGTCGTCGGGCACGTGCACGTCGTCGAGGATCACCTCGTTGAAGTGGTGCTCGCCGACGAGGTCGAGGATGGGCCGCACGGTGATGCCGGGGGTGTCGGCGTCGACGAGGAACTCGGTCAGGCCCTCGTGCTTGGACGCCCCCTCGCCGGTGCGGGCGAGGATGTACAGGTGGGTGGCGTGGTGCGCCGACGTCGTCCACACCTTCGCCCCGGTGATCGACCAGCCGCCGTCGATGGCCGTCGCCCGGGTGCGCACGGCCGCGAGGTCCGAGCCCGCCTCGGTCTCGGACAGGCCCAGGCCCACGACGACCTCGCCGCGGCAGATCTTCGGCAGGATCTCGGCGCGCTGGCCCTCGGTGCCGACCCGCAGGATCGTCGGGCCGATCTGGCGGTCGGCCGTCCAGTGCGCGGTGACCGGCGCGCCGGCGCGCAGCAGCTCCTCGGTGACGACGAACCGCTCGGTGTTCGACCGGCCGCCGCCGCCGTATTCGGTCGGCCAGGTCATGCCGATCCAGCCGTGGCGGCCGAGGGCGCGGGTGAAGTCGGGGTCGTAGCCGCGCAACCAGCTGTCGTTGCGCGGCACGATGCCGGCCGCGGCGACGAACGCGCGGACCTCCCGGCGCAGCTTGTCGTGGGGATCGGCCATCAGCCGACCTCGTCGCGGGCGACGATCATGATGGTTCCTCCGGGTGCGCAGCCGCCGTGGGACGGCGCCCGCACCGATGTCGGCGGGATGCTTCGCACCGCGGCCCGGGGGTGCGATCCAGCCCGCACATCGTAGTTGACGATTTCGTCAGAAGTAAACCGGTGCGCCGGCCACGGGAGCTGCCACGGTGCGCCCCGGCGGCCGCGGCGGAGCCGGCGACAGGGGCGGCGGCAGGGGCCCGGCCGCCGCGGACGGCGTCCGTCGGCTTGTCTGGGAATACCATTCCCCCATAGGGTGCACTCATTCTGGGAAGTCCCGCAGGCCGGGAGAACGCGGAGGTCGGGGCAATGAAACTGCATGGTTTGGACCTGGCGCTGACTGGGTGGTTCCAGGTGGCGTGGTCGGTCGACATCGGCCCGGAGCAGGTCGTCCCGCTGCGGTACTTCGGCCGGGATCTCGTCGCCTACCGGGGCCGCGACGGCGTGGTCCGCGTCCACGACCGGTACTGCCGGCATCTCGGCGCGAGCCTGGCCCACGGCGGCTGCGTCGTCGACGACGGCATCCGCTGCCCGTTCCACGGCTGGGTGTGGAGCCCCGAGGGGCGCAACGTGTCGATCCCCTACCAGGACCGGCCCAACCGCGGCCCGAAGCTGGGGACCTGGACGGTGGCCGAACGCAACGAGACGATCTACGTCTGGCACGACGCGGCCGGCCGGGAGCCGCTGTGGGACGTCCCCGACGCGCTCGGCGACGCCCCGCACGCGGCGAGCCGGCGCTTCCACCCGGCCGGCGTCGAGGGCCGCCAGCACTTCCGCGACCTGCGTGCCCACCCGCAGATGGTGCTGGAGAACGTCGTCGACCCGCACCACTTCCGGTTCGTCCACCACACCTCGCGCAGCCCGGTGGTGCTCGAGGAGCGGGTGGAGGGGCCGCAGTGGTGGTCGCGGGTCGGCTTCGGCCGCGGCTGGGCGGAGCACGCCCTCGACGCCGAGGGAAAGCTGCGCACCGACAGCGCGAACACGATCGAGATCCTCTGGTCCGGCCCCGGCGTCAGCGTCAACGTCGAACACATGGGCGAGGGCGTCCGGGTCATCTCGATCAACACCACGCCGGTCGAGGACGGCCGCACGGAGATCTTCGCGACGTACTGGATCGACGAACTCGCCGGCGACCTTGCCGACGGGACCTACGAACGGCGCATGGCCGACGCCAAGCTGGCGCTACCTGACGACATCGTCATCTGGGCCAACCAGACCTTCCTCGACGCGCCGGCGCTGGCGACCGAGGAGGCCCGCGGGTTCCGCGCGCTGCGAAGCTGGTCCGCGCAGTTCTACCCGGACTCCGCGGTCAGCCCCGAGGCCCGCCGGACCGCCGCCGCGCAGGCATCCTGACCCGGGCACGGCGCGGCCGCGGGCTGCCGGTCCCACCAGGGAACGGCAGCCCGCGGCCGGGACCCGCGAACGCTGGAGCCTCTGAACGCTAGAGCCTCTGAACGCTAGAGCTGCAGCAGGGACTTGAGGTTGTCCGAGAGGATCAGCTTGCGGTCCTCGTCGGAGAGCACCGCGGCGTCACGGACGAAGGCGCCCGGGGTCGGCAGGCCCTCCGGGTGCGGCCAGTCCGAGCCGAAGATGATGTGCCCGATGCCGAGGGCGTCCTTGAGCGCGAGCAGGTCGTCCTCGTAGAACGGCGCGACCCAGACGTGCTCGCGGAAGCTCTCCACTGGGTCGACGGCGAACTGCTGCGGGATCTTGCCGTAGGCGCTGCGGATCCGGCGGACGAGGTCGAGCACCCAGGTGGAGCCGGCCTCGATGGTGGCGACCTTCAGCGCCGGGTGCCGCTCGAACACGCCATGGCCGACCAGCGCCGCGATGGTGTCCTGGATGGGCCGCTCGACGTGGAGCTGCATGATCTCGGGCAGCGGCGTGGTGCGCAGGCCCTCGAAGGCGCCCTCGCCCCACTTCTCGGCGACCCACTCGTAGCCGGCCTCACCGGTGTGGTACGACACGACGATGCCGGCCTCGGCCGCGGTCGCCCAGAACCGGTCGAAGATCGGGTTGCCCGGGGAGCGGGTGATCGCGCCGGCGCGGACCGGGCCCGGCACCAGCACGACGATGCGAGCGCCCAGGTCACGCACCCGCTCCAGCTCCTTGACGGCCAGGTCGGGGTCGGCCAGCGACAGCACCGGCGTCGAGATGATGCGGTCCTGGTACGAGTAGCCCCACTCGTCCTCGATCCACCGGTTGAACGCCTCGACGATGGCGTGCAGCGCGTCGGGCTTGTCGGTGAGCAGGCCCTCGACGGCGACCCCGACCGTCGGCAGCATGATCGTCGCGGCGACGCCCTGCTCGTCGAGCTTGGCGATGCGCGCGTCGCGGTCGGTGTACTCGGGCTGGCTCTCCTGCAGCCTGCCAACGAACGACGCCAGCTCCCGGCCCTCGGTGTTGTTGCTGCGGAAGTACTGCTCGAACACGCCGGGGGCGGCGACGGTGGGGAACGTCGGGTCCGGGTTGGTGGTGTAGAGCTTGTTGTTGATCACCATCCGGGTCCGGCCGTCGGGCGTCTGCAGAATCTTGATCAGCCGCTTGTACTCGGGCGCCAGGTGGCGGGTGAGCGCGTCGGCCGTCTCGTAGTAGTGCTGGTCGGCGTCGTAGAGCGGGTAGCCCAGCGACGGGAGCACGGCCGCGTCGCCGGGGGCTGCCAGGGTGGTCATGGACTCTCCTCGTGCGTTCGATCTGGATGGGTCGGGCGTCGTCTGAGGGCCGCCCGCCGGCCTGCTGCCTACGGTGCGAGCGCCGTGGGGGTGGGGGGCGGGGGCGCGAGAGCCTTGCCGAACAGCTCGATCTCGGCCAGGCAGTCGTCGATGCTGCGGGCGTGCGACTCGACCGACAGGTGCGTGACGCCCGCGGCCTCGTACCCGGGGGCGGCGGCCGCGAGCGCCTCGGCGGCCCGCGCCGGATCCCGGCTGACCTGCGGGGTGAAACAGACGTCGAAGGTGGACGGGCGGCCCGCCGCCACGCGCAGCTCGCGCAGGGTGGCGATCCGCTCGCCGATCTCGTCGGCGGCCAGGCTCGGGGTGGTGGTGATCTCCGCCATCTGCGCGGGCTGCTCGAAGGGCAGCCAGCCGTCGGCGACCTCGGCGACCCGGCGCATCGCCGCCCTGCTGTTGCCGCCGATCCAGATCGGCGGGCCGGGACGCTGGGCCGGGCGGGGCAGCATGACGTGGCCCGACGCCGGGAAGTGCGGGTCGTCGCGCTCGACGACCTCGCCCGTCCAGGCGGCGTGCATCGCGGCGATGGCCGCGTCGAACCGGCCGCCGCGGCCGTCGAACTGCGCGCCGAGCACGTCGAACTCGGGCTTCTGGTACCCGGCGCCCATGCCCACGATCAGCCGGCCGCCGGAGAGCAGGTCGAGGCTGGCCGTGGACTTCGCCGTCAGGTACGGGTTGCGGTAGCCGGCGACGAGGATGAACGTCAGCAGGCGCACGCGCCGGGTCACCGCCGCCATGAACGCCAGCGAGACGAACGGGTCGAAGGAGTGGTGCCCGCCGCCGTCGATCCACGCGCTGGACGGGAAGGGATGGTCCGTCGTGGAGACGATGTCGAAGCCGCTCTCCTCGGCGGCGACCGCCACGTCGGCGAGGTCACGCTCGCCGATCCACCGCTCCCAGTGCTTCACCGCACGGGTCGGAAACTGGTAGTTGAGCTGCACGGCTTCGTCCTTCTTCCTCGGTGCGCGCGGGCAGTCGCGTCAGACCGCGACCGGAGTCCGGTCACCGGCGGGGTCGCGCACCGGCAGGCCGAGCAGGCGGCGGGCGTTGTCACCCATGAAGTCGCGGGTCCGCTTCTCGTCCATGCCCTCGGCGTAGGCGTAGTAGCCGCGCGGCTCGGCGAGGCCCTCCGGGTGCGGGAAGTCGGAGCCGAACAGCACCCGGTCCCAGCCGACCGTGGAGATCACGTCGGCGACGGAGCCCTCCCAGAACGGGCTGACCCACACGTTGCGCCGGAACACCTCGTGCGGGTGCTCGGGGAACGCCTGCGGCATCTTGCCGTAGGCGGCCGCCAGGTCGTCGAACAGCGGGTGGATCCAGGCGCTGCCGTTCTCGATGCTGGCGATGCGCAGCTTCGGGAACCGGGTGAACGTGCCGTGGCAGATCAGGCTGGTGAGCATGTCGGCGATCTCGCGGTGGCCGAGCGTCACCCAGCGGAACGCGCTCATCTCGGTGAAGTCGTTGGAGTCCGGCGGCTCCCACCGGTTGATGTAGTCGTCCAGCGGCGGCTGGCTGGAGTGCAGCACCACCGGGATGCCGGCGCGCTCGACGTCCGCCCAGAACGGGTCGAACTCCGGCAGCGCCGGGGAGCGCCAGCCCCGCAGGCCCTTGACCGGCGCCGGCTTGATCAGGACGACCTTCGCCCCGTTCGCCAGGACGTAGTCGAGCTCGCGGCGGGCGTCGTCGACCAGGGCGCAACTGATGACCGGCGTCATGAACAGCCGGTCGGCGTGGGTGTAGCCCCAGGTGTCGAGCATCCAGCGGTTGAGCGCGTGGATCATCGCGACGACGAGCTCGGGGTCCTCGGCGGCGGAGTGCTCGACCAGGTTCGCCAGCGTCGGGTAGACCAGCGCCTCGTCGACGCCCTGGGCGTCCATCTCCACCAGACGCGGGGCGGGCTCGCGGAACGACGGGCGGGACTCGATCGCCCGCCCGGTCATCTCGCGCAGCGACTGCCCGTCACGGTTCTGGCCGGAGAAGAACTTCTCCCAGGCACCGGGCGCGGCCACCCGGTCGAACGTCGGGTTCGGGATGTAGTCGGTGATCTTTCCCTTGATCGCGATCCGGGTCGCCCGACCGACCTGCACGAACTGCACCGCACGCTGGTAACGCTCCGGCAGGTACCGGGTGAGCGCGTCCGGCGTCTCGTACATGTGCTGGTCGGCGTCGAAGATCGGCGCGTCGGTGAACTGCGTCACGGCTGCTGCTCCTCGCTGCCCGGGGGGAACTCGCCGCCGGCGTCACGTGCCGTCGGCCATGGGCGACCGGGCTTTCGCCACCTCGGTGCTGTCTCGCGTACTGCTGCGCGAGGCAACACTAAGCCGACTTGACGAAACTGTCAACTTTGGCGGACCGTAGCTGACACGGACATGTGGGACGCCACCGGGTCGCTTCGGTCGACGGCGGGCACCGGCTTCGACAGGTCCGTCAGGCTCCGGCCGCAGCGCGCCCTCCTAGACTGGAGAGAATCATGGACGACCCCCCTGCCGTCGATGCGGTCGATGCGGTCGACGCCGTTGATGCGGTCGACGCGGTCGACGCGGCTCCCAGGACCATGGGCCGCCGCGCGGCCCGCACCCGCGGCCTCATCCTCGACGCGTCCCGCCGGTTGTTCCTGGAGCGCGGCTACGCGGGCACCCGGGTCAACAACATCACCGACGCCTGCGGCATCTCCCGCGCCGGCTTCTACACGTACTTCCGCGACAAGCGGGAGATCTTCGACACCCTCGGCGAGGCCACCCACCGCGAGATCCTGCAGGTCATGGCGCGCTGGGAGACCATGGCGCGCCCGTGCACCCAGGCGGACGTCGCGGCGTGGGTGTGGGAGTACTTCGCGTTCATGGATCGCCACGGCGCGTTCATCCTGTCCGCCCAGTCCGGCCCCGGCGAGCAGGCCATCGGCAGGGCCCGCAACAAGATGGAACTGCGCGTGGTCTGGCTGCTCGGGGTCCACCTGCGGGGCCGCCAGCGCACGCCGACCGACGCCCCCGAGGCGTTGGGCCTGGCGGTACAGTCGATGATGGACCGCGCCTGGTACCACTGCCACGGCCAGCACCTGCCGGTCGACGACAGCGACGTTGTCAACACCATCGCCGGGTTCATCATGGCGGTCCTGACCGCCTGAGGGCGGCTAGGGCTCGCGCGGCTCGAAGCGGGCGCGCAACTGGGCCTTGGCGACCTTGCCGAGCCCGGTGCGCGGCATGATGTCGATCAGCTCGAGCTGCTCGGGCAGCTTCTGGCGCATCAGCCCGGACTCGCGCAGCCAGCTCGCCAGCTCCGGCAACGAGGGCACCGGCCGCCCCGGCCGGGCGACGACGACGGCGCACACGCGCTCGCCGCGGTCGGCGTCGGGCAGGCCGATCACGGCGACCTCGGCCACGTCGGGGTGACGACCGAGCAGGGCCTCGATCTCCTGGGGGGCGATGTTCTCGCCCTTGCGGATGATGAGGTCCTTCAGCCGGCCGACGATCTCGATGTGGCCGGAGGGGACCAGCCGGCCGAGGTCACCGGTGCGGAACCAGCCGTCGGCGGTGAACGCCGCCCGGGTCGCCTCGGGGTCGGTGTAGCCGTGGCACACGCCGTGGCCGGAGACCTGCACCTCGCCGACGGCGCCCGCCGCGACCGCCGCGCCGCCCTCGTCGACGAAGCGCAGCCGGTTGACCGGCACCGGCCGGCCGTCGGTGGCGGCCAGCACGTCCGGCGGGTCGGCGATGGCGGCCACCGCCACCATCGGCACCTCCGTCATCCCGTAGTCGTGCGCGAGCACCGCGCCGAGCACCCGGTCCACCTCGCCGACCAGGTGCGGCGGGCAGGGGGCGCCGCCGCCCTTGAGGGAACGCAGCGTCGGGATCAGCCGCTCGCCCGGGCGGGCGGCGGCGAGGTCCAGCAGCGCGGTGTAGAACGGCGTGCTGCCGCCGGTGGCGGTGACATCGTGCCGGCGGAAGAGCTCCACGGCCTGGTCGGGGATGAACGCCTCGAGCAGCAGGATCGGGAAGCCGGCGGCGAGCGCGGCGATGAGGTACTGGATCCCGCCGACGTGGGCGACCGGGTAGCCGACCGCGCCGACCTCCCCCGCCACCCGGCCGAGACCGCTCACGCCGGCGAAGGACACCGCGGTGGCGAGCAGCGTGCCGTCGCTGTGCCGCGCGCCCTTGGGAATGCCGGTCGACCCGGAGGTGAAGTAGATCCACCGCACCTCGTCCGGAAGGTGGTCCGGTCGATGGCCCGGCTGGCGGTCCTGCTGGTGGTCCGGGCCCGCGCCGGGCGAGTCGGTCTCCGGCGCGTCGTGGCCGATCTCCAGCAGCCGCGGCGCGGGCCCGCCGGCGGCGGCGACCGCCCGGGCGATCGCCGTGAAGTCGGTGCCCCGCCACGTCCCCGGCACCAGGAAGACGTCCGCGTCGACGGCGGCGAGCGCGGCGCCCACCTCCCGCTCGCGGTAGATCGGGATGACCGGCGCCTGCACGGCCCCGAGCCGGCGCAGCGCGATCATCACCAGCAGGGTGCTGATCCGCGTCGGGAGCTGCCAGGCCACCCGGGTGCCGGCCGTGACGCCCTCGCCGGCCAGCGCCGCCGCGACCCGGTCGACCTTCGCGTCGAACTCGGCGAAGGTCAGCCGGGCGTCGTGCTCGTCGACGAGCATCAGCGCGTCGGGGGTCGCCTGCGCGCGCCGGGCCACTAACCCGTCGACCGTGGGAGCCGTCAGCAGCCACGGCCACTGCTCGGCGGCCTGCGCGAGGGCCACCGCCTCGGTCGCGGCCAGCCCGCCCGCCGCGGGCTGCTCGCTCGACACGGACGTCATGACGCGCCTCCTGAGGATGTCGGCGTCCGGCGAGCAGACCACCGTGCCTCCGGCGGCGCGGCGGGGGTCCGTCATCGACGGCTGCATGATTGACGGCAGCGTCGGACAGGTGCTCTCCTTGACCAGGGCAACCACATCAAAGAGTTGAATCCTTTGTCAACATGGCGCGGGCTGCCGCACCCAGCGAAGGAGACATCGGATGAACCGACCCGGCACTCCGACCGCGCCCGGCGGTCCGCTCGCCGGGCTGCGGGTGCTCGACGCCGCCTCCCTGTACGCCGCCCCCCTGCTCGCGAGCCTGCTCGCCGACCAGGGCGCGGACGTCGTCAAGCTGGAGCCCCCCGGCGGGGACGCCTACCGGGCGACCGCGTTCTGGCCGCTGGTCGCGCGGGGCAAGCGGTCGGTGGTCCTCGACCCTGCCGACGCGGGCGAGCGGGCGGCGCTGCGCGGCCTGGTCGCCGCGGCCCACGTCGTCGTCGTCAACGAGCCGGCGGCGCGACTGGCCGCCCGCGGCCTGGATCCCGACACGATGCTCGCCGTCAACCCGGGCCTCGTCGTGGCGCACGTGAGCGGCTACGGCGCCGACGGCCCCGCCGCGGGACGGCCGGGCAACGGGACGATGGGCGAGGCGTTCGCGGGCCTGACCCACATGACCGGCGACGCGGACGGCCCGCCGATGCTGCCCTCGGTCCCGCTCGGCGACGCGGTGATGGCCTACGCGGGCGCCTTCGGGGTCGCCGCGGCCTGCCACGACGTGCGGGTCAACGGCGGGCCCGGCCGGGTCGTCGACGTCAACCCGGTGGAGGCGATGCTGCACGTCGTCGGCCCGACGCTGGTGTCGGCGGCGGCGGGGGTCGCGGCCGGCGCCGCACCGCCCGGGCGCCTCGGCGGCGGGCTCGCGGGCTCGGCCCTGCGCGACGTGTTCGCCTGCGCGGACGGCCGCTGGCTGGCGGTGAGCGTGTCCACCCCCCGCCAGCTACGCGACCTCGCCGCCGTCGTCGGCGCGCCGGCCGGGACCGTCGGAGGGGAACTCGGCGAGGCGGTGCGGACGTGGGCGGGCGGGCTCGACCGCGCCGAGGCGGTGGAACGCCTCGCCGCCGCGCGGCTGCCCGGGGCGCCGGTCAACACCGCCCACGACGTGGTGACGGACCCGCACCTGCGCCACCGGCAGGCCCTGCGCACGCTGCGCACCCCGCAGGGCGCGACGGTCACCGTGCCGGCGCCGTCCCCCCGCACCGCCCACGACCCGGCCACGGGCAGCGCCCCGCAGGCCGGTGTGCTGCCCACGGCGGGCCAGCACACCGGCGAGGTCCTACGCGAGTGGGCTGCGCCGACCCGCGGACCGGCGCCGACCCGCGGACCGGCGGCGACCCACGAACCGGCGGCTCAGGAACCGGCGGCGTCGGCGAAGTAGTACCGGGCCAGCAGTTCGACGACGCAGCCGGGCTTGGCGGAGCCGTCGACGTCGATCGTCACCCGGTTGGTGACCTGGACGGCTCCGTCGTCGAGCTTGCGCAGGTCGATGAGGGTCGCGCGGGCGCGGATGCGCGCGCCCGCCCGCACCGGCGACGGGAAGCGCACCCGGTCCAGGCCGTAGTTGATGCCCATCCGGATGCCCTCGATGGTGCGCAGCTTGTTCATGAAGTACGGCACCAGCGAGGCGGTGAGGAAGCCGTGGGCGATCGTCGCCCCGTACGGGCCGCCGGCGGCCCGCTCGGGATCGACGTGGATCCACTGGTGGTCCTCGGTGGCGTCCGCGAACAGGTCGATCCGCGACTGCTCGACGGTGAGCCAGTCGGTGGGGCCGATCTCGGTGCCGAGCGCGGCCTCCAGGTCGGCCGCGCTGCGGTAGATCTCCATCTTCGCGTTCTCCCTCTACGTCGTCGAGGTGGCGTCGGCCCCCGGGTGGCTCAGCGGGTGCTGAGCAGCATCGCGCCGCCGACGGGGCCGCCGCCGACGCCCACCACGGCGACCTCCGGGCTGTTCGGCGCCTGCCGCTCGCCGCCCTCACCCCAGAGCTGCACGCACGCCTCGTGCAGGAAACCCATGCCGTGCAGCCGGCCGCCGGAGAGCTGCCCGCCGGAGGTGTTCAGCGGCAGCGGCCCGTTCAGGGCGATGCGCTCGCCGCCCTCGATGAACGGCCCGACCTTGCCGTGCTCGGCGAAGCCCAGCGCCTCCAGCCACATCACGGTCAGGAAGCTGAACCCGTCGTAGAGCTGGGCGAGGTCGACGTCGGCGGCACGCAGCGTGGTGTGCTCCCACAGGGTGGCGGCCACGTCGTGCGCCGCCATGGTGGTGACGTCGACGCGCTGGTCCCAGGTGGCCCGCTCGAACATCCCGGTGCCGACCGACTCCACCGTCAGCGGGTGGTGCGGCAGCCCGGCCGCGGCGTCACGCCGGGAGATGATGACCGCGGTCGCCCCGTCGCAGGGCACGTCGCAGTCGAACAGGCACAGCGGCTCGGAGATCATCCGGGCGTTGAGGTAGTCGTCGAGGGTGAGCGGGTCGCGGTAGATCGCGTCCGGGTTGAGCCCGGCGTTGGCGCGGGCGTTGAGCGGGATCGCGGCGAGCTGCTCGCGGGTGAGGCCGAAGTCGTGCATGTAGCGCTGCGCGGGCATGGACAGCCAGTTCGCCGCGGACAGCGCGCCGAAGGGTCCCGTGTACTCCAGGTGCCCGGACAGCGCCCCGCCGCCGAAGAGCACCGACGCCCGGCCGGCGCCGGCCTGCGCGGTCGACTCCCACACCGAGCGGTAGACGACGACGTGGTTGGCCAGCCCCAGGGTGACGGCCATGCACGCCTCGATCGCCGGGCCGATCTGCCCGGCGGTCTCCGTCGAGGACAGGTACCAGCGGCTGCGCAGGCCGAGGGCGTTGCGGACCTCGGTGATGGTGGCGCCGGAGAAGCCCGCGTCCGGCACGCCGGGCCCCGGGTAGCTGGCGATGCCGTCGATGTCGTCGACGGACAGGCCCGCGTCGGCGATCGCCCGGGTCACCGCCTCGATGGTCAGGTCCAGCCCGGTGCGGCCGAGGCGCCGGCCGACCTGGGACTTGCCGGCCCCGGTGATGACCGCCTTGCCGTCGAACGGACCGCCGCTCATCGCGCACCCCCGACCGTCGCCGTGGCCGGCCGGAACAGCGGCAGCCACACCGGCGAGTCATCCGGACCGGGCTCGGCCGGCCACTGTTCGAAGAACACCTCTACCTCCAGGCCCACGCGCACCTCGTCGAGCGGGACGTCGACGATGTTGGTGATGAGGCGGACGTCCGGCTCGTCGGCAAGCTCCACCATCGCCACCACGTACGGCGGCGGGTAGCCGGGGATCCACGGCTGGCGGTTGATCGTGTAGGCGGCCACCGTCGCCCGGCCGGAGACCGGCTCCGGACCGACGTCGGTGCTGCGACAGCGCCAGCACACCGGGCCCGGGGGGTGGAAGAAATGTCCGCAGCCCCGACAGTGGCTGATCAGTAGCCGGCCGTCGCGCCCGCCGGTCCAGAACGCCGCCGACTCGGCGGTCGGCTGCGGCAACAGCCGCCGCTCCGGCCTCGCGTACGCCTGGGAACTCGCTGGTGCCGGGGAACTCGTATCCGTCACGCCGCCTCCTCCCACGGCCCCCGGCGCCGTCGCGGTTGACGGCACCGGCCGGGCCGCGCGCTCGTCGGACGGCGCCCTCGATGCCGCCGTCCGCAGGTCCCACAGTGGACCTCGGGGGCGGCTGACGCCGCCACCAGCAGCACCCTAGGAGAACTTGACATTTCCGTCAAACAACGGTCTCATGGCCGGGGTGGCGCACCACCGTTGGCGTTCCCAGGCAGGGTAGCGGGCAGTTGACGGGAGATTCACCCCCGGCGGTCCAAGACCGACCGGAGGCGTCCCGGACGCCCACCCACAGACCTCACGCACGGACCTTCAGACGTATCGCAGGCGCACAGCAGGACCGACAGGAGAACTGATGGACAACCCGTTCGCGCCGGAGCTGCTCATCGAGGAGAGGGGTCCAGTCCGCCTCGTCACCCTGAACCGGCCGGAGGCGCTCAACGCGACGAACGAGGCGCTGCACCACGCCCTGGTCAGGGTGTGGCGGCACCTGGCGGAGGACCCGGGCGCGCGCGCGGTCGTGCTGACCGGGGCGGGCCGGGCGTTCAGCGCCGGCGGCGACTTCCAGCACTTCGTCGAGCTGTGGGACAACCGCGAGCTGCGCCGCGCCGAGATCGACGGCGCCCGCCGCCTGCTCAACGAGATGGTCGACTTCCCGCTGCCGGTGGTGGCCGCGGTCAACGGCGCCGCGGTGGGCCTGGGCTGCAACCTGGCGGTGTGCAGCGACATCGTGCTGCTCGCCGAGAGCGCGTTCATCTCCGACCCGCACGTGGGCGTCGGGCTGACCGCGGCCGACGGCGGCGCGCCGACCTGGCCGCTGCTCATGGGCATGCTGCGCGCCAAGGAGTACCTACTGACCTCCGAGCGCATCCCCGCCCACCAGGCCGTCTCGCTGGGCCTGGCCAACCGGGTGGTGCCCGACGCGGAGCTGCTCGACGAGGCGCTGAAGGTCGCGGACAAGCTCGCCGCCCAGCCGCCGCAGGCCGTGCAGAGCACCAAGCGGGCGCTGAACATGCACATCAAGCGGGCCGTGGCCGGCGTGCTGGAGTATGCCCTCGGCGAGGAGTTCGCCTCCTTCGACACCCCCGAACACCAGGCGCTCGTGCGCAGCTTCCTCGAGCGTTCCAAGGCCCGCGCGGCCGCGGCGGGGCGCCCCTCATGACCACCACGACGGCGACCGATCCGACGGCGAGCGGCCCGACGGCCGCCGAGGCGGCGGTGACCGACCCGGCGGTCCTGCGCGACGACCTCGACGCCTACGCCCGCGGGCTGCGCGCGTGGCTGGCCAGCGAGCCGGCGCTGGATCGGTGGCGCGGGCGGCACTACCCGAACACCGAGGAGCGCATCGCCGACCACGGCCTGCTCATGGGTGTGCTGTTCCGCGCCGGCTGGAACCGCTACGGCTGGCCGGAGTCGGCCGGCGGGCTCGGCGGGGACGAGCGCCACCGCGCCGTCCTCTACGACGGCCTCGCCGCCGCCGGGCTGCCGATCCCCGCGCCGCACCTGATGCTGGAGACCCTCGGGCCGCCGGTCGTGCACTTCGCCCCCGAGCTCGCCGCCGCCTACCTGCCGGCCTACCTGCGCGGCGAGGAGTGGTGGGGGCAGGGCTTCTCCGAGCCGGAGGCCGGCAGCGACCTGGCGTCGCTGCGCTGCCGCGCGCGGCGCGAGGGCGACACCTACGTCCTGTCCGGGTCGAAGCTGTGGACCAGCCACGGCGCGACCTCGAGCCGGCTGGTGTGCCTGGTGCGCACCGGCACCCCGGAGTCCCGCCACCGCGGCCTGTCCATGATCATGCTCGACGCGGACACGCCGGGCGTGACCATCCGGCCGATCGCGCTGGCCAGCGGCGAGAACGAGCTCGCCGAGGTGTTCTTCGACGACGCCGTGGTCCCGGCGTCCAACCTCGTGGGCGCCGAAGGCAAGGGCTGGGCGGTCGCGATGTACCTGCTGCAGTGGGAGCGGGCGATGTACGCCTGGCTCAGCGCCGCCGACGCCCTGCGCCGGCTGCGCGACCTGCGCGGGCAGGTCGCCACCCGGCTCGCCGCCGGCGCCCGGCTGCCCGACGGCTCGGCCGCACGCCTCGGCTCCGTCTACGAGCAGATCATCGCGCTGCGCGCCCGCAGCGCCGGCACCGTGCGCCGGCTCGCCGCGGGCGACACGGTGGGCCCCGAGGCCAGCGTCGACAAGGTGCTGCTCGCCACGGTCGAGATCTCCCTGTTCGACCTCGCCCGCGACCTGCTGGGCACCGAGTTCGTCCTCGGCGCCACGGACGAGGTCAGGGCCTGGCGCAACGAGTGGTGGTTCTCCCGCTCGGCGACGATCCTCGGCGGCTCCGCCGAGGTCCAGCGCACGATCATCGCCGATCACGTCCTCGGCCTGCCGAAGGAGGCGAAGTGACCACTCCGGGACTCGATGACGCCACCGCCGAGCTGCTGGCGGGTTCCCTGCGCGAGGTGCTCGCCGAGGGTGGCGACCTCACCGCGGCACTGGAGGAGCTCGGCTGGGCGGAGGTGCTCGCCGACGACCCGGCCCGCGCCACCACCCTGCTGTTCACCGAGCACGGGCGGGCGCTCGCCCACTCCCGCGTCCTCGACGACGTCCTGCTCGCCGAGCTCGCCCCCGGCCTGCCCGCCGCGACCGGCCCGCGGGCGCTGCTCTACCCGCTGCACTCCGACCACCCGGCCGACCCGCGCGGCCCGCTGACCGGGCTGCTGCTCGGCGGCCTCGACGGCATCGCCGAGGTCGTCGTCCCGACCGCCCTCGACACGGCCGACGCGGGCGACCCGGCCGACGCGGGCGGCGCCACGCTGCGGATCCTGCCGGCCGAGCTGGTCGCGGCGGCCGCGCAGCCGGTGCGCGGCTTCGACACCGCCGCGGGCTGGCTCACCGTCTCCGCGGCGCCGGCGGGACCGGCGGGCCCCGCCACCCCGGCCGGTGACGCGTGGACCCGCGCGGTGTCGGCCGGGCGCCGGGCGCTCGCCGCCGAGATCACCGGTGGCTGCGAGGCGGCGCTGGCGATCGCGGTCGCGCACACCTCGGCACGGGTCCAGTACGGCCGGTCCATCGCGACCTTCCAGGCCGTGCGCCACCGGCTCGCCGAGGCGCACGTGGCGGTCGAGTCGCTGCGCTCGGAGCTGACGGTGGCCTGGGGCAGCGCGGGACACCCGGACGGCGGCGCCTGGGCGGCGCGGCTGGTCAAGCTGCGGGCCGGGCTCGCGCAGGCCGAGGTCATGCGCCATGCCGTGCAGGTCTGCGGCGCGATGGGGCTGTCGCTGGAGAGCGAGCTGCACCGCTTCGTCGCCCGGACCGCCGCGCTCGACCTGTTGCTCGGCGACCACCGCACCCTGGCCGAACAGCTCGGCACCGAGCTGCTCGCCGGCGCCGAGCTCGAACCGGTCGTCGCGATCTGATCACCGCCGCCCTGGCCGGGCCGGCCGCCCCGCGCGGCCACCCGGCCTGGCCGGGGCGGCCGATCGACGCGCCGAGATGATGCCATGCAGCCGTCCGACACACCCCGACAGCGCGTCCCCGCCGCGGCGGCGGACCTCGGACCGCGCGCCGCGCGCACCCGCCAGGTCATCGTCGACACCGCCCGCGGGCTGTTCCTGCGCCACGGGTACGCGGGCACCAGCGTCGCCGACATCACCGAGGCCTGCGGCATCTCACGCGCCGGGTTCTACACCTACTTCCGGGACAAGCGGGAGATCTTCGCCGAGCTCGGCCGGGCCAGTTACCAGTCCAGCCTCGCCGTCGTCGCCCAGCTCACCGCCGCACCCGACGGCTGGTCGGCGGCCGTCGTCGAGGACTGGATCCGGCTCTACTTCGCCCACCTCGACCAGCACGGGGCCTTCGCGCTGGCCGCGATGATGGCCGGGCCGACCGACGCGGCGTTTCGCAACGACTCGCACCGCACCCAGGTTCGCGTCGCCCGCAAGCTCGGTGAGCTGCTCCACGCCCGCCAGCGCGATCCGGCCGGTCCGCCGGAGGCGGTGGGCCTGGTGGTGCTCGCGATGCTCGACCGCTGCTGGTACAAGATCCGGGCCACCGAGATCCGGATGGACGAGGCCGACATCATCACCGAGGCCGCGGCCCTGCTCGTCGCCACGATCCACCCCGGCTGAGCCCCACCCCGGCTGAGCCGGGGTGGACTGCCCGCCGCCGGGGTCAGGCGGGTTCGGTGGGGCGGCGCACCGCGGAGCGGGGGCGGTCGACGAACTCGACGACGGCACCGTCCGGGTCGTGCAGGAACAGCACCGTGAAGCCACCGGTCGGCGTGTCCGGCATCGGCATCACCACCGGGTCGTCGACGTCGCCGAGCGCGCCGTCGGCGACGAGCGAGGCGTGCGCCTCGCGGACGTCCTCCACGGCGAGCGCGATCCGGTAGAGGCCCTGGACATTCGCCGGCGGCGTCGCCGTGGCTCCGGCGGGCGCGGGCTGCTGGGTGAACTCCAGGGAGAACGTCGGGTCCTCGGGCAGCACCAGCGACGCGGTGGGTCCCGTCGGGCTCTCGCCGCGGTCACGCACCGTCCAGCCGATCCCGGTGTACCAGGCGATGGTGCGCTCGAGGTCGGTGCAGCGCATCCGCTCGTGGGACAGCAGCGGCAGCCGGCGCGGGTCGCCGGGGGCGGCGGGGATCTCGACGACCTCGATGACGGCACCGTCGGGATCGGTCAGCCGCAGCGCCGGGCGCACGGCGCCGCGGACCGCCAGGCCCTCGGGCACCGGCGTGAACTCGACGCCGGTGGCCTCCAGGCGCGCGGAGACGATCCGCAGGGACTCGACCCGGTAGCCCAACGCCGAGAACCCGGTGGGGCGCTGGTCGGCGGTGGCGGGCGTGGTGTGCGGCCTGGTCCAGCCGACCAGCTCGACGGCGGGGGCCGAGCGCGGGCCGCGCAGGTCGTAGAGGAACGTGGTGACGCTGGCGGTGCCGGTGCCGAGGCCCATGGTGGCGGTGTCGCCGTCGGTGCTGATCGAGCGCATCCGCGGCTCGCCGCCGAACAGCGACAGGTGGAAGGCGGCGGAGCGGTCGACGTCGACGGTGTTGAGGTTGCAGTGCAGCACGGCGTGGGCATGGTGGGCCGGGCGGCCGGACGGCGACGCCGCCGGGACGCCGCTCGCCGTCGGCTCGGTACTGGTGGTCATGGGGCGCCTCCGGGAAGGGGAGCCGGATCGGCCGCGGGGACCACGGCCGGTCCGGCGGTGCGGTCACGTTCGGTACGGGTACGCGAGGACGCTCGGCGGACCGTTACGGGCCCGGCACCGCGGCGATCGGGCTCCGCCTGACCCTAGCCAAAGTTGACACTTCCGCCAACACTGGCGACGAGCCCGCGCCCGCGGCGTGAACTGCCCGACGACTCAGACGGTCGCGGTGGCGGCGGCCCAGGAGGCGGCGAGGTCGTCGACCGTGGTGACGCGGGCGAGCATGGCGATCGTGTTCGCCAGGATGTGCTGGCCGTACTCGGCCGGGGTCGACGCGGCCGCGTCGCGCGTGACGATGACGTGGAAGCCCTCGTGGACGGTCTGCCCCACGGCGAGCGGGATCGCGACGTTGAGCGAGACGCCGGCGAAGACGACCGTGTTCACCCGGTGCCCGCGCAGGATCGGCAGCAGCTCGCTGCCCCAGGTCGGCGACAGGCCGTGGTGGCGCGGGATGATCAGGTCGGTGGGGTCGAGCAGGTCGGGCACGACCTGGGTCGCCGGGTGGCCGGGGCCCCAGTCCTTGCTGCTCTGGGCGGCGGTCCGCCACAGCGGCGCGGTCCCGGGGTCGGTGGACCCCAGCCAGCCCTCGAACGTGGCGTGCACGACGAGCACACCGGCGGACCGCGCGGCGGCCACCAGCCGGCGCAGGCCGTCGCGGATGTCGGCCGAGTCGGCCGCGAGCGACGGCAGCATGGAGTCCGGGCCGAGCACCCCGTTCTGGCATTCCACCAGGACGACCGCGCTGGTCCGGGGGTCGATGGGCCGCGGCGGGCGCTTGCCCGGGGTGTCGTTGTTTGACATCATCGTCAAACATTAACGCTCGGAGCTTCGATGGAGTAGCCCGTGCCGACGAAACACATCCCGGATCCCTGCCTCGCCGACATCCTGCGCCGCAACGCGGAGCGGTTCGGCGACGTTCCCGCCTACCTGTACGAGGGGCGCAGCGTCACCCACCGTGAGCTGCTGCGTCGCGCAACGGCCATCGCGGCGGCCCTCGCCCGGGCCGGCCTGCGCCGCCAGGACCGGGTGGCCCTGCTCGGTCGCAACAGCATCGCCTTCGGCGAGGTGCTGGCCGCCGGTCAGCTCAGCGGCCTCGTCGTCGCGACCGTCAACTTCCGCCTCGCGGCGCCCGAGATCGCCCGCATCCTCGCCGACGCCAAGCCGCGGGCGATCTTCGTCGACGCCGAGTTCCTGCCGATCGTCGCGGCGCTGCGCGCGGAGCTCGGCCTCGAACTGGTCGTCCGCCTCGACGACCCGGGCGCGGGCGACCCGAGCGCGAACGGCACGAGCGCGAACGGCACGGGCGGCGATCTCGTGGGCCTGGGCGACGTCGTGGGCCTGGCGGAGTTCCGCGACGCCGCGCTCGACGACGAGCTTCCGTTCGCCGCCCGGCCCGACGACATCGCCTGCCTGATCTACACCAGCGGCACCACCGGCCGGCCGAAGGGCTGCATCATGGGCCAGCGGGAGATGTTCCGCGTCGGCCAGACGATGAACGTCGAGATGCGCACCGGCAGCGACGACCGGATTCTGCTGGTGATGCCGCTGTTCCACATCGGCGCGATGGCGATGGCCTTCGGCCTGCACGCCCGCGGCGGCACCGCGGTGCTGCACCGGCAGTTCGAGCCGGCGGCGCTGCTGGCCACGGTGCCGGCGGACGGCATCACCGTGCTGCACCTGGCGCCGAGCATGCTGCAGGCGGTGCTGACCGAGGCCGGGGCGGGGCCGGGCGTCGCCGACCCGGCGCCGGTGGCGGCGCTGCGCGGGGTGCGCTCCATCGTCTACTCGGCCGCGCCCATCACGGCGCCGACGCTGGCCGCGGCGCTCGCCGCGATGCCGGACACCGGCTTCCTCAACCTGTACGGCCAGACCGAGGTGATCACCTCGGGGCTGCCCCGCGAGCTGCACCGCGGCTCCGGGCCCGACCGGGACCGCCGGCTCACCTCCGTCGGCTTCCCCTACCCGGACACCGAGATCCGCATCCTCGACGACGACGGAGCGCAGTGCCCGCCCGGCGTGCCCGGCGAGATCGTGGTGGCCTCCCCGGCGATGTTCCGCGGCTACTGGAACGACTCGGCCACCACCGGCGTGACGCTCGCCGACGGCTGGTGCCACACCGGCGACGTCGGCGTCCTCGATGAGGAGGGCCTGCTGCACCTGGTCGACCGCAAGAAGGACGTCATCATCAGCGGCGGGGAGAACATCTACTCCCTGGAGGTCGAGGACGCCGTGCTCACCCACCCCGCCGTCGTGCAGTGCGCCGTGGTCGGCGTGCCCGACGAGCGCTGGGGCGAGGCCGTGTGCGCCGTCGTCGTCCTCGCGCCCGGTGGTGAGCGTGGCGCAGGCGCCACGCTCACCTCGGGCGAGCTGCGCGAGCACGTGGCCACCCGGATCGCCCGCTACAAGTCACCGCGGTCCGCGGTGGTCGTCGACGAACTGCCCGTCCTGCCTACCGGAAAGATCGACAAGAAGGCGCTGCGTGCCCGGCTGGCGGCCGCGCCGCGAGAGGCGCCGCGAGAGGTGCCGGCATGAGCTACCGCTACATCGACTACGACACGCTCGGTGAGGGCCGGATCGCCCGGATCACCCTCAACCGGCCGAAGGCGCGCAACGCCCAGAACCGGGGCCTGCTCGTCGAGCTCGGGGAGGCGTTCGCCCGGGCGGAGGCCGACGACGGCGTGCGTGTGGTGATCCTGCGCGGCGCCGGCGCGTCGTTCTCCGCCGGGCACGACCTCGGCACCCCCGAGAGCCTCGCCGAGCGCGACCCGGACAGCCCCGACCTGCACCCCACCTTCCAGTGCAACGGGGCCTCCTACGGCGGCGCGGAGAACCGCACCCGCCAGGAGTGGCACTACTACTACGAGAACACGAAGCGCTGGCGGAACCTGCGCAAGATCACCATCGCCCAGGTACACGGCAACGTGCTGTCCGCCGGGCTGATGCTGGCCTGGTGCTGCGACCTGATCGTGGCCGCGGACAACACCGTGTTCGCCGACGTCGTCGGCACCCGCCTGGGCATGTGCGGGGTGGAGTACTTCGCCCACCCCTGGGAGTTCGGCCCGCGCAAGGCCAAGGAGCTGCTGCTCACCGGCGACTCTCTCGGTGCCGACGAGGCGCACGCGCTGGGCATGGTCAGCAAGGTCTTCGGAGTCGAGGACGTCTCCGAGCGGACGGTGGAGTTCGCCGCCCGGATCGCGAAGGTCCCGACGATGGCGGCGCTGCTGGTCAAGGAGTCGGTCAACCAGGCGCAGGACGCGATGGGCTTCAGCTCGGCGCTCGACGCCGCCTTCACCCTGCACCAGCTCAACCACGCGCACTGGAGCGAGGTCTCCGGCGGCAAGGTGTACGTCGGCACCGCCGAGTACGGCCTGGACGACTGGCGCAACGCCCCCGCCATCCTGCCGGCCGACAAGAACCGGCCCTAAGAGCCTCCAGCGCCACAGCACCGCCGCACAGCACCGCCCCGAAGCCACCGTGTTCGCGAGCAGACGCGACGCGGTGGCTTCGGCATTTTCGGCGATTGAACGATTGTTCAGCTCTCTGAACGGTGCTTTGACAGGGGGACGGTGATCCGTGAGGGTCATCACATCCCCCTCGCCATCTTTTCCCTCGCCCGCCGCCCCTGCCCCGGGTGCGCGGCCGAGTGGTAACGAGCGGCAAAAATCCTCGACCCAGGAGCGCGTCATGATCACCACCGAGAAGCACGCCGAGGTCCGCGAGCTGCTCGACGCCGAGCGGGCGGCCGGGCGACGGGTCGCCATGGTCGGCACCAGCGGCGGCACCCACTCCGGGCACATCTCCCTGGTCGAACAGGCGAAGAAGGAGTGCGACGTCGTCGCCGTGTTCTGGAACGGGGCGCTGAAGCTGGAATGGGCCTCCGGCGGCGTGCAGGCCTACAACCGCGACCTCGCCCACGACCAGGCGCTGTTCGAGGCGGCCGGCGTCGACATCTTCTACATCCCGATGCGCGACGACCTCTACCAGCGGCCCTCGAACACCTTCATGGCCATGCCGGGGATGCTGCGGCACCTGACCGGCATGCCCGAGGGCGAGCACATGGAGCTGCTCGTGACGATGGTCGCCACCCTGCTCAACATCGCGGGGCCCTGCCTGACGTTCTTCGGCGAGAAGGACTGGCAGCAGCTCGTGATGTTCCAGCGGATGGTCGAGGACCTGCACCTGCCGTCGCGGGTCATCGGCTGCCCCACCCGCCGGGAGCCCGACGGGGTGGCGATCTCCAGCCGTAACACCAAGCTCTCCCCCGAGCAGCGCGCCGCCGCGCCGGCGCTGTACGCCGCGCTGACCGCCGCGGCCGACGCGATCGCCGCCGGGGAACGCGACGCCCGCGCCGCGGCCGAGGTCGCCCTGGCCCGGCTGCGCCCGGTCGCCGACCCGGACTACATCGTCGCCGTCGAGGCCGCGACGCTGCGCCCGCTGGACACCCTCGACCCGGGCGCCGAGGGCGGCCCGAGCGACGGCGAGGTCCGCCTGCTCGCCTCGGTCCGCTTCGGCACCACGCCGCTGGTCGACAACATCGGCGTCACCGTCCCCACCGCCTGAGCGGCGAGGCCCACGTCCGCCCCCGCCCCCGCCGCCACGGCCTGACAGCCGCGAACCGCAAACCGCCACCCCTGACAGGAGCGCCCCATGGATGTCGGTGACCTCATCCTCGTCAGCGTCGACGACCACGTCGTCGAGCCGCCCACCATGTTCGACGCGCACATCCCCGCCCGCTACCGCGACCGCGCGCCGCACGTCGTCGAGACCGCCGACGGCAACCAGATCTGGACCTACGAGGGACAGATAACTCCCAACATCGGCCTCAACGCGGTCGCCGGCGTGCGCCCGGAGGACTACGGGTTAGACCCGACCCGGTTCGACCAGATGCGGCCGGGGTGTCACGACATCGACGAGCGCATCCGGGACATGAACGTCAACGGGGTGCTGGCCAGCCTGAACTTCCCGACGTTCGCCCAGTTCTGCGGCCAGTTCCTGACCCGGGCGACCGCCGACCGCGAGCTCGGCCTCGCCGTCGTGCGCGCCTACAACGACTGGCACATCGACGAGTGGGCCGGCGCCCATCCCGGCCGGATCATCCCGCTGGCCGTCATGCCGCTGTGGGACGCCGAGCTCATGGCCGCCGAGATCCGCCGGGTCGCCGCGAAGGGCTGCCGCGCGGTGACCTTCTCGGAGAACCCGGCGAAGCTCGGCCTGCCGAGCCTGCACAGCCGTTCCTGGGACCCGTTCTGGGCGGCCTGCGCGGAGACGAACGTCGTCGTCTGCCTGCACATCGGCTCGTCGTCGCAGGTGCCGGTGACCGCCGAGGACGCGCCGATGGAGGTCTCCATCGCGCTCAGCCCGATGAACACCCAGTCGACCCTGACCGACCTGCTGTTCTCCGGCGTGCTCCCCCGCTACCCGGACCTGCGGATCGCGCTGTCCGAGGGCGGCATCGGCTGGATCCCCTACACCCTCGAGCGCTGCGACTACGTCTACCGCCACCACCGCGCGTGGACGGGCACCGAGCTCGGCGACCGGCTGCCCAGCGAGCTGTTCCGCGACCAGATCTACAGCTGCTTCATCGACGACCCGGCCGGGCTCGTGCTGCGCGAGCGGGTCGGCCTGCACACGATCATGTGGGAGTGCGACTACCCGCACGGCGACTCGACCTGGCCGAACAGCCCCGAGGAGCTGGCCCGCTCGCTGGCCGGCATCCCCGACGACGAGGTCAACGCGATCACGCACCTCAACGCGCTGCGGGCGTTCGACTTCGACGCCTTCTCCCACCGCCCGCGCGAGCGCTCCACCGTCGCCGCGCTGCGGGCCGAGGGCGCCGACGTCGACCTGACGCTGCGGCACATCCTGCGCGAGCACCGCGGCAGCACCCCGGGCGAGCTCGCCGCGATCGCCGTGCAGGCCGCGGGCAAGGGATGAGCGGCCCCGCACCAGCAGGTCGGTCGTACCGGTCGCACCGAGAGGACGGCACATGAGGCTGCAGGGCAAGGTCGCGCTGGTCACCGGCGGTACCGCCGGCATCGGCGCCGGGATCGTGCGGATGTTCGTCGACGAGGGCGCGGCGGTGGCGTTCACCGGGCGCAACGAGTCCACCGGCATCGCGCTGGAGAAGGAGTTACGCGACGCCGGCGGTACCGCGATGTTCGTGCGCGCCGACAACCAGATCGAGTCGGACGTCAAGGGCGCCATCGCCGCGACCGTCGACGCCTACGGTCCGGTCACCGTGCTGGTGAACAACGCGGCGGCGACGGACGTGACGATCAGCGGTGTCGACAACCACGTCGACGAGATCACCAACGAGGACTTCGACTACACCGTCCGCACCGCGCTGTACGGGACGCTGTGGGCCAGCAAGTACGCGATCCCGCACATGCGCGCGGCGGGCGGCGGCTCGATCATCAACATCTCGGCGTCGTCGAGCATCCTGTCCGTGCGCTCCCGACCCGCCTACCAGGCGTCCAAGGGGGCGATCAACTCGCTGACCCGGCAGATGTCGGTCGACTACGGCCCGGACTCCATCCGCGCCAACGCGATCATCGTCGGGTTCATCAACACCGACGGCGACACCATGCGCAAGCTGCTCGCCGACGAGGAGTACATGCACGTCATCCGCAGCATGCTGTCGCTGCCGCGGCTAGGCGAACCCGCCGACATCGCCGCCGCCGCGGTCTACCTGGCGGCCGACGAGTCGAAGTACGTCACCGGGACCCAGCTCACCGTCGACGGCGGCGCGACCAGCCACCAGCCGGTCGTGCCCCGCGTCGTCCCGAACGAGCCGGTCGCCGGCTAGTCCGCTCCCCCGCGCCTCGCGGACGGTGTGCGTGGGAGCGGCGCCAACTGTCTCCTCCACAGGGATATATCGGACATGCAACCCTGTGGACGAGACAGGAAGGCCCGCTCCCACGCATCCGCCGGGCGGCGGGCGGCGGCTCAGCCGGGCGGGACGCTCAGGCGGGCGGGACGCTCAGGCGGGCGGGACGCTCAGGCGGGCGGGACGCTCAGGCGGGCGGCGGGCTGCCGAGCACGCCATCCTTGACGAGACGGTCGATCTCGTCGGCGCCGTAGCCGACCTCGCGCAGCACCTCGCGGGAGTGCTCGCCGAGCGCGGGCGCGCCCAGGCGCATCACCGGGTGCGCGTCGTCGAACTGGGCCGGCGCGCCGGGCAGGCGCAGCCCGGGGCGGGTCGGATGGGCCATGAGGTAGCCGTTGTCGACGACGGCCGGGTCGCCGACGACCTCCTCCGGTACCGCGTAGAACGAGAAGATGCAGTCCTGCTCCCGCAGCCGGGCGTCGAACTCGGCGCGGGTGAGCGTGCCGATCGCCGCCCGAAACCGGTCGCCCAGCTCGCCCCAGGCGGACCGGCGCGACGCGGCATCCGGGTAGGCGTCGATCAGCTCGGGCAGGCCGACGGCGGTGCAGGCGGGCGCCCAGTAGCGGGCCTCGTCGAGCATCACGAGGTTGACGAAGCGGCCGTCGCCGGTGCGGTAGGTGTTGACCAGGGGGCTGCGCGGGCCGCCGCCGGTCATCTGCATCTGGCGGCCGGTCAGCGAGCTGTAGGCGAGGTCGGGGCCCATCGTCCAGGTCGCGCCGTTGAGCAGGGCGGTGTCGACGACGACGCCCTTGCCGGTGCGCAGGACGTGGACGAGGCCGGCGCAGACCGCGCCGGCGAGGTACATGCCCGTTGGCACGTCGCCGAGGGCCGGGCGCTGCATCGTCGGCTCCGGCGCGTCCGGCGCGGTGAGCACGTGGGCGACGCCGCCGCGGGCCCAGTAGGAGACCCCGTCGTAGCCGCCGGCCTCGGCGTCCGGGCCGGCCTGGCCCTGGCCGTGGCCCTTGGCCACGACGAGCTTCGGGTTGAGGGCCAGCAGGTCCGCGGGTTCGGTGCGCAGCTTGCGCCGCACCCGCGGCAGCTGGTTGGTGATGTAGACGTCCGCCCAGCGGACGAGCCGTTCGAAGACCTGCCGGCCGGCCGCCGTCTCCACGTCGAGCGCGACGCCCCGCTTGTTGCGGTTGACCAGCTCGAACATGAACTCCTCGCCGTCGGCCTCGGGGACGAGGCGGTTGGCGTGGATCTGGCGCATCGGATCGCCGGTGGGCCGTTCCAGCTTGACGACGTCCGCGCCGAAGTCGGCCAGCGCCGCCGCGGCGGACGGCACGAAACCGTGCTCGGAGAACTCCAGCACCTTGATACCCGCGAGCGGAAACGTCATAAGATCAACACCTGGTCTCCCTATGGTCGGCCTGCCGGCCGCGCCCCATGGCGATCACCAAGATCGGGATCACCTCGTCAGTCCGTCACGGGCGACCGGAACTTGACGGAAGCATCAAGTTTCCCCCGGCGCCAGCCCGGCACAGGGGGCGGTTCGGCCGCCCACGCCCCGCGTGGCCGCGCCGCCGATGCGTTGACGCTCCCGCCAGGACGTTCCTAGAATTGTGTTCTACATCGCGGCTGCCGGCTTGACCACACCTCGTTCCCCGCCGTGATCCCCGCTGCGATCCCCGCAGCGAGGCGCGGGCCCCGGAGCCGACCGAACGTTCCCGCCCGACCACCCGACGCCCCGGCCGCAGGCCGACCGGCGAGCGGGCACTCACGCCCAGGAGGCACAACGCATGGATCTCGGCATCGCCGGCAAGGTCGTCTTCTTAACCGGCGGAAGCAAGGGGATGGGCCGCGAGGCCGCCCGCCTGCTCGCCGCCGAAGGCTGCAAGGTGGCGATCGTCGCTCGGACGAAGACCGCCATCGACGAGGCGGTCGAGCAGATCACGGCCGACGGCGGCACCGCGATCGGGGTCCCGGCCGACCTCACCGACCGCGCCGACGTCGACCGGGCGGTCGCCGAGGTCACCTCGACGTTCGGGCCGCCGCTGATCGTGATCGGCCAGACCGTCTTCAACATCCCGGGCGACTTCGAGGACATCACCGAGCCCGAGCACTACGTCGACTCGTTCCGCAGCTACACGATGAGCCAGGTCTACCTGCTGCACGCCGTGCTGCCCGGGATGCGCGAGGCCGGCTGGGGGCGCTTCGTCCACATCGGCTCGGCGACCGCCAAGGAGCCGGTGGGCGCGATCCACCACGCCATCGCCAACGCCACCCGCCCGTCGACGATCGGCCTGCTCAAGACCGTCTCCGACGAGTACGCCCGCTACGGCATCACCGTGAACACGGTGGCGCCGGGCTGGATCGAGACCGCGAACGCGATCGCCTACATGGACGCCAACGTGGGCGTGCACGACGAGCAGGCCCGCCGCGAGTGGATGCGCACCAACGCACGGGTGCCCGCGGCGCGCCTCGGCCGCCCGGACGAGATCGCCTCGATGATCGTCTACCTGTGCTCGGAGCAGGCCGGCTACGTCACCGGCAACTGGATCGAGGTCGACGGCGGCCATCACCGCTCGGCGTTCTGATCCGCGCCAGGATCGGGCCGGCGGCGGGCAGCTCTTTCATCCTGACGATAGTCTTAGTAGTGTTACAGCTCATAGAGCTGCGTCACGTTCACCGACGAGGAGCAGGGAGGCATCCGGTGAGATCCGCACCCTCCCCCCGGGATCCGGCAGGACCGGTGCACCCGGACTCACGCACGCTGGTGCGTTCTTCCGTCCTCTGTAAGCGTCAAGGAGTGTCATGCAGGTCGAGGACCTTATCCTGATCAGCGTCGACGACCACGTCGTGGAACCGCCCACGATGTTCGACGCGCACATCCCCGCGAAGTACAAGGACCGGGCTCCGCACATCGTCAAGGGCCCCAACGGCGGTGACCTGTGGGCGTTCGAGGACGGCTTCGCCCCGAACGTCGGCCTCAACGCCGTCGCCGGCTGTCCTCCGGAGGAGTACGGGCTCGACCCGACCGAGTACGCCCAGATGCGCCCCGGCTGCTACGACGCCGACGAGCGCGTGCGCGACATGAGCGCCGGCGGCGTGCTCGCAGGCATCAACTTCCCCACCTTCCCGCACTTCTGCGGCCAGCTCTTCCTGCGCGCGAAGGACAAGGACCTCGCGCTGGCCAGCGTGCGCGCCTACAACGACTGGCACATCGACGAGTGGGCCGGCTCCCACCCGGACCGGCTGATCCCGATCACCCTGCCCGTCCTGTGGGACCCCGAGCTCGCCGCCGAGGAGATCCGCCGGGTCGCGGCGAAGGGCGCCCACGCGGTGACCTTCTCCGAGAACCCGACCAAGCTGGGCCTGCCGAGCTACCACACCGAGTACTGGGACCCGTTCCTGCGCGCCTGCGCGGACAACAACGTGGTCGTCAACATCCACATCGGCTCGTCGTCGTCGATGAACATCACCGCTCCGGACGCCCCGCCGGAGGTCATGATCGCCCTGACCCCGGTGAACAGCCTGATGGCGGTCACCGACCTGGTCTTCTCCGGGATCTTCAAGCGGATCCCGAACCTGCAGATGGCCCTGTCCGAGGGGGGCATCGGCTGGCTGCCCTACGCCCTCGAGCGCGCCGACTACGTCTACCAGCACCACCACGCGTGGACGTTCACCGACCTCGGCGGCCGGCTGCCCAGCCAGGTCTTCTACGACCACATCTGGACCTGCTTCATCGACGACCCGGTGGGCGTGAAGCTGCGCGACCAGGTCGGCATCGACAAGATCATGTGGGAGCTGGACTACCCGCACTCGGACTCCACCTGGCCGCACGGTCCCGAGAAGCTGTTCAAGGACCTCGCCGGGGTCTCGGACGCCGACATCAACAAGATCACCCATGAGAACGCGATCCGGGCGTACTCGTTCGACCCCTTCACCATCCGGCCGAAGGAGAAGTCCACCGTCGCCGCGCTGCGCGCCGAGGCGGCCGACGTCGACATCGAGACCAAGAGCATGGGTCGCCGCAAGGCGGAGGCCGACTCCGGCAACGCCTCACTGCTGGGCTCGGTGGCCGCCACGGGCGCAAACCAGTAGTTCCACCCGTGAGGTAGGTCCCCCGCGCGGGCCGGCCCCGGCCGGCCCGCGCGGGTACGCGCGCCGCCGTGCCGGCGGCCCGCTCCTTCGCGGTGGCCCCGACGCGGCCGTCAGCGTTCTGCCAGCACCGTGGCGGGGCGTCGGTCGCGGGGTGGGCGCTGCGCGCGGGGACGCCGGCGGTCTCGGACGGTGGCGACCAGGGCCTGGGCGAACGTGCGGCCGGTCTGGGGCAGCGAGCGCAGGAAGCCGGGATCGGTGAACCCGCCGGCGCGGTCGTCGAAGATGCCGTGCGCCCCGGCGTCGCGTTCGCCGTCGGCTGGCGCGCGCAGGTTGTCCGGCCGGTCCGGCGGCAGCGGGGCGTCGGTGAGCTGGGACTCCCAGGCGCCCAGGGCCGCGTAGTGGTTGCCGAAGCCGGGAGCCACTGAGCCGGCGGCGACCAGGGCCTTGTTCCACGACCCGATGATTTTCGACCGGCGGCCGTCGACGGCGGCGCGCACGATGAACTTCGCGCACAGCTCCGGCTGGTAGATCGGCGGGACGGGCTGGGGGTGACGGTCCAGCGAGGTGTGGCACCAGGAGAACTGCGGGGTGTTGACCGCGGGCAGGTGCACCATCGACATCCGGACGTGACTGCCGTCGTGCAGCAGTTCGGCGCGGGCTGATTCGAAGAAGCCGCGGCTGGCGAACTTCGCCGCGCAGTACGGGGCCTGCAGCGGGATGCCGATGAAGGCGAGAGCCGAGCCCACGTTGACGATCGAGCCACGGTCGCGGGGACGCATCCGGGACAGCGCGGCCATGGTGCCCCAGACCTGGCCGAGGAACGTGACCTCGATCGCCCGCTGGAAGTCCGCCGGCGAGGTCTGCGCCAGCGGGGCGAAGCTGGTCGTCATGGCGTTGTTGACCCACACGTCGAGGGGACCGAGCCGGTCCTGCGCGGTGTCGGCGGCCCGGTCCACAGCCGCATGGTCGGCGACGTCGGTGGGCAGGACGAGCGCCCGCCGACCCCGCGACTCGACCTCGGCCGCCGCCGCCTGCAGGCCGACGCGTCCGCGCGCCAGCAGTGCGACGTCGAAGCCCTGGTCGGCCAGGGCGAGCGCCGTGGCCCGTCCGACTCCCGCCGACGCCCCGGTCACCACAGCCACCTTGCGTTCCGCCATGCCGGCCTGCCTCCATTCGTCTGCCGCTGCCAGTCCACCTGCCGCTGCCAGTTCATCTGCCGCTGCCGATCCCCCGCCGTGGCCTCTCTACCCGCCATTCCGATATTCATCCGGGGCGAGGACGGCGGCGCATTCCAGCAGCAGGGCGTGGACGAAGGCCTGCGGCAGGTTGCCGCGCAACTGGCGTTGGTCGACGTCGAACTCCTCCGCGAGCAGGCCGGGGCTGCCGCAGCTCGCCCGGCCGCGTTCGAACAGCACCCGCGCGCCGAGATGCTCGCCCTGGTGGTGGCGGGCCAGGGCGAGCAGGAAGCCGCAGAGCAGGAACGCGCCCTCCTCGTCGCCGAGCGGTCCGCCACCGTCCGGGGGGAACCGGTAGACGTAGTCGTCGCGGACGAGGCCGGCCTCCACCGCGGCGACGGTGGCCCGACTGCGGGGGTCGTCGGGCCGCAGCGCGCCGCGCAGGGCCGGCAGCAGCAGCGCCGCGTCGATCCGGGGATCACCGGGGCTGCGTTGCCAGCGGCCGTCGGGGTGCAGGCAGTCTGCGCCGACGTCGGCCAGGATCGCCTCGGCCAGGCCGTGCCAGCGGGAGGCCGACCGGGCCGGCGCCTGGGCCGCGATCGCACGCAGGCCGGAGACGCAGGTCAGGCGGGAGTGGGCCCACCGCCGGGCGTCGATCTCCCAGATGCCGGCGTCGGGTTCGTGGCCGCGACGCGCGATCGCGTCGACCGCCGCCTCGGCGGCCCGCCAGCCGTCGGTGTCGAGCCGGTCGTGGCGGGCGGCGACGGCGAACAGGTCGAGGGCCTCCCCGAAGGCGTCGAGCTGGAACTGGCCGTTGGCCCGGTTGCCCGCCCGGTCGGCCCCGCCGGGATAACCGGCGAGGTGTGGCAGGGCCCGTTCGTCGGGTACCGGGCCGCCGCGGACCGTGTAGGCGGGCCTCATCGCCGGGCCGTCGGCCAGCAGCCGCTGGGCGACGAAGCCGACCGCGGTGTCGAGCAGCCGGTACTGGCCGTGGGCGGCGACCGCCCGGCCGGCGTAGCACTGGTCGCGGATCCAGGCGTAGCGGTAGTCGTAGTTGCGCCCGGCGCGGGCCCGCTCCGGCAGGCTCATCGTCGCGGCCGCCGCCATTCCCCCCGCGCTGCTGGTGAGTCCGGTCAGGACCGCGAGCGCCTGCCCGGTGTCGCGGACGGCCAGGGCCCCGGCGGCTGGCGCGCCGACGGCGTCGCGCCAGCCGGCCTCCGTCGCCCGCCAGAGGTCCTCCACGTCGCCGGCCCGGGGTCGCCGCAGGGGCCGGTCGGAGATCTCCAGGAGAAGGTCATGCTGCTCGCCGGCCGTCAGCTTCAGGGTGACGACCAACGGTCCGGAACCGGTGCGGGTCGCGTTCACCGCGCCGGACCAGCGCAACGTCACCGGTCCGGACCGGCCGGTCCAGGCGGCGCCGGCGCCTTCGCCGCCACCGCCACCTTCGCCGCCGAGGGTGAGCCCGTCCATGTCCGCCAGGCCGTAGCCGGCACGGACATCGAGGACGACGCGGATCTGCGCGGAGCCGGACAGGACCCGGATTCGGCGCAGGATCACGGCCGTGTGCGGGTCGGCGGGCAGGGCGAGCGCGTCGCGGCACTCCACGATCCCGTCGGTGGTGACCCAACGGCCGTTCCAGATCAGCGACCGGTCGTCGTAGTAGCCGCCCCAGGAGTAGCGGCCGACCGGCGTCACCGCGTAGCTGCCGCCGCCGCCGATCAGCGCGGCGAACACCGCGTCGGAGTCCCAGCTCGGCGCGCACATCCAGGCCAGGTCGCCGTCCGGGCCGACGATCGCGCCGCGCTCGCCGTCGCCGAGGAAGGCATAGTCGCGTAGCACGTGCGGAGGGAACCGCCCGGTCGCGACGTCCATGGCATTCGGGTCGGCGCCGCTCGGGTTGGCGGCATTCGGGTCGGCGGCGCCTGGGTCAGTCGACATGCCAGCGCTCCGCGGTCGGGGCGATCGTCAGGCCGTGGCCCGGCGCGGTGCCGTCCGGCGTCATCGTGCCGGCGGTCACCGGCGGGACCCCGTCGGCGAGCAGTGGTTCGAGGCGGGCATGGTCGGCGAACCACTCGACGTGACGCAGGTTCGGGATCGCGGCGGCGACCGGGGCGTGCAGCGCGGGCGCGCAGTGCGCGGAGACCTGTAGGTGGTGGGACTGGGCGAGGGCGGCGGCGCGCAGCCAGTTCGTGTAGCCGCCGCAGCGGGTGACGTCGAGCTGCAGGCAGTCGACCACTCCCAGCAGCCCGCGCACGTCGTCGAGGTCGGCGGCGTACTCCCCGGCCGCGACGTCGCAACGCACCGCGGCCCGGACCGCGGCGAGTCCGTCGACGTCGTCGCTGCTGACCGGTTCCTCGAACCAGGTGACGCCGGCGTCGTCCAGCGCCGCGCCGACGCGGCGGGCCGGCCCGACCTGGTAGCCGCCGTTGGCGTCGACCATCAGCTCGACGCCGTCGCCGGCCAGCTCCCGCAGCCGTCGCACCCGCGCCAGGTCACGGTCGATCCGGGTGCCCCACGACTCGCCGATCTTGATTTTCATGCTGGTGCAGCCCGCTTTCCGCCACCCGGCGACCTGGTCGGCCAGCGCCGCGTCGTCGAGGGTGGTGAAGCCGCCGGAGCCGTAGACGGGCACCTGCTCGCGGCACCGGCCCAGCAGCGCGGGGAGCCCGACGCCGAGCAGCCGGGCCTTCAGGTCCCACCAGGCGATGTCGACCGCGCTGAGCGCCTGCATCACCGTGCCACGGGTACCGAGGTTGCGGCAGGCCCGGTGCATCGCCGACCAGCCGGCGGTGATGTCCCACGCGCACCGGCCTCGGACGACCCCGGCGAGGTGCCCGGCGACAACCGTCGCGGCGGCGGGGCTGCCGTAGGTCCAGCCCACGCCCGTGTGCCCGCCGGCGGCGAGGGTGACGGTGACCGCGGTGGTGGCGTCCCAGGCCAGGGTGCCGTCCGCTTCCGGCCGCTCGGTGGGAAACCGGTAGACGCCAACCGTCACCGTCTCCAGCGCGGGTTCGTCCGAGGTCATGATCGCACCACCTCCTGGCCGGTCGGCCGCGCGCCGGACCGGTGCTCGCCGGTCGGGCCGCCACGGCTCAACGCGACGAGCCGGTCGGCGGCCCGGGCCGCCAACGCCATGATCGTCAGGGCGGGGTTGGCGGCGCCCTGGGTCGGCAGGACGCTGCCGTCGACGACGAAGAGGTTCTCCACGCCGAACACCCGGTGGTCGGCGTCGACCACGCCGTCGGCCGGGCGGGCGGCCATCCGGGCGCCGCCGACGAGGTGCGCATAGCGGTCGACGGTGATGACCTCGGTGGCGCCGGCCGCGGTCAGGATCGCCTCCATCGACGCCGTCGCCGCCCGCTGGAGCTGCCGGTCGTTGTCGCACCGGGAGTAGGCGAAGTGGGCGACGGGCAGGCCGTGCCGGTCGGTCTCGTCGGCGAGCGTGACCCGGTTGTCGGGCTGCGGCAGGTACTCGCACAGCGCGCCCAGCGTCGCCCAGTGGACATAGTCCCGCAGGTACTCGCGCAGCGGCGCGCCCCAGTGGCCCTGGGCGGTGACGTGTTCGGCCCAGGTGATCGGCAGCGGGCTGACGTTCTGGATCGACCAGCCCCGCCGGTACGGCTGCGCCGGATCGGTCTCGTAGAACTGCTCGCTGGAGACCTCCGGCGGCGGCGCCTTGTACATCCGGATCTCCTCGGCGAAGCGGCCCGCGGTCTGCGGCGCGCCCTGCACCATCAGGTACCGCCCAAGCTGGTCATGGTCGTTGCCGAGCCCGTCCGGCCAACGCGCGCTGGTCGACAGCAGCAGCAGACGCGGAGTCTCGATCGAGTAGCCGGCCACCGCGACGGCCCCCGCCCGCTGGACGTGCTCCCGGCCCGCACGCAGATAGGTGACACCGGTGACCCGCCCAGTCCGGTCGTCGACGACGACCCGGCTGACATGGCTGTCGGGACGGATCTCGGCACCGTGCGCCAACGCGTCCGGGATGTGGGTGACCAGCGGGCTGGCCTTCGCGTTGACCTTGCAGCCCTGCAGACAGAAACCCCGGTAGATGCAGTGCGGCCGATTACCGAACCGGCCGTTGGGAATCGCCACCGGACCCACCCGGGCCTCGATGCCGGCCGCGCGGGCGCCACGCAGGAAGATCTCCCCGTTGCCGCCGACCGGATGCGGCCGGTGTGGGTAGCCGTGCGGATCGCCCCACGGCCAGCTCTCCCCCGCGACCGGCAGTTCCCGCTCGAGCGCGGCGTAGTACGGCCGCAGGTCCGCGTACGAGATCGGCCAGTCCGCGCCCACCCCATCGGCGGTGAAGGTCGAGAAGTCCGACGGATGCAACCGCGGCGTGTAGCCGGCATAGTGCACCATCGACCCGCCGACCCCGCGCCCGGAGTTGTTCGACCCCAGCGGCACCGGATCCGCGCCCCCGATCTGGCGCGGCTCGGTCCAGTACAGGACGTGGCCGCCCCGCTCGTCGCTGACCCAGTCGGCATCGGGATCCCAGAACGGGCCGGCATCCAGACAGACGACCCGCCAGCCGGCCCGAGCCAGCCGCTGGGTCAGCACCCCGCCACCGGCGCCCGCCCCGACGACGACCAGGTCGACCTCGTCGTCATCGGCGAAGCGGCGCATGTCCACGCGCAGCCGATGGTTCGTGCGGCTGCCATCGTTCGGAATCAGCCACGCCGACGCGTTGCGGGCACGGACCTCGTCGCGTCCCCTCATGCCGCGCCCCTCATGCCGCGTCTCTCATGACGAAGGTCCCGGCTCGAGCAGGTCCTCATGCCGCCGGCGTTCCCGCTCCACCCGCTCGGCGAACGGGACCGGGTCGGCGGCGTCGTGGTCGGCCACCTCCGCGTGCTCCCGGGCGTCGACCCCCGCGTGGAGGTAACCCCGCGGGTAGGCCGGCCCGGGAAACCCGATCTCGTTCCAGGCCCACGGATGCGAGTAGAACGCCGTGCAGGCATAACGAGTCCACAGGCTCCAGACGTGGGCGGCCGGCCAGTCGTGCCAGTCCCGGCCGGCGTCGGCAAGGTCCTGCACGGCCTGAATCAGCCCCGCCTGCCCGCCGGGGTCGAGCTCGGCGAAGGACCGACCGCCGTAAGCCGCGCGGGCGTCCGCGTCGAGAGCACCGAGGCTGTCCCGCCAGGCCTGGGCGTCTTCCGGCATGTCGTCGTAGTGCCAGCCGTCGGTCTCCCCCGCGGCCAGACGGGCGTCGATCAGCGCCAGGACCGGCACCCGCGGCTCGCCGTCCTGGGCGAGCAGCAGGTCGAACAGCGGACCGGCGACGGCGACGTCCGCCGGGGTGAAGAACGCCAGCTCGGCCGGCGGGGCGAGCCGGCCCAGCACGACGCCGGCGGTGACGTCGTCCCACCCGTCGGCCTGGTCGAGGACGTCGAAGCCGGGGAACCGGCCCCGGCTCTGCGGGGTGACGGCCCGCTGATCGGGAGCGCGCGACGGCATCTACCCGTCCCCCCGCGGCGGGGGCCCCTCCCGGCGCAGGACCGCGGCGAGCAGCCCCATCCCGCCGACGAGCGAGGCCAGCAGCGGGGCGAACACCGGCGGCCCCGATTCCAGGTTGTAGCGGGTGATCCCGCCGGGACGCTGCTTCACGCCCCGCCAGTGCAGGTAGGTGCCCTGCAGACCGTTCGCGACGATCGCCGCCGAGGCCAGCGGCAGCACCGTGTGCGCCGCCCGCCGGGAGAACACCGCGGCGACACCGGCCGGAATCGCGGTGGGGACCACGGCGATCGGCCACCACATCATCGCGTTGCCGAAGCTCGCACCGTCATGGGACAGGTAGATCTCCCCGGCCGTGATCGCCGCGCCCACCGCCGTCAACGCGGACAGGCCGCGCTCGAACCGCCCGGTGCGGACATCGGCCAGTGCCGTGTCCGCCAGCGTCGCCGCCTGCGCAGCACCCACATCCTTCTCCCTTCGCCCCGGGTGACATCCGACCAACCCACCGCTCGCGGGCGGCTCCAAGCTCCGGAGGTCAGTGGAAGTAGTTGGTGTCGATCAGGGTGCCGTCGATGTCGAGCAGGATGCTCGGCGCACAGCCTCTCTCCACTGGCCCCTCCCCGCAGTCCCCGGGGTCACCCGGCTGTCCTCAGGTCCACGGTGCCCGCACAGCGCTGAACAAACCCGGTTGGTCCGGTCGGTCGGGATCGCAGCGCGCACCCCGGCCCGCAGCGCACCCAGGGGTCGCAGCGCACCCAGGGGTTCGGCGTGCGGGGTCGCCTCGCCGGGCCACTCCGGGCGTTGCGGGTGAAGAATGTGCGGCTATGGACGTGCGGAGCAGGAACCATGTTCTGGTCACCGGCCGGGAGGGCGCCCCGGTCGTGACGCTGGCACACGGGTTCGGCTGCGACCAGAACATGTGGCGCCTGGTGGTCCCCGCCCTGGCCCGCGAGTTCACCGTGGTGCTCTTCGACCATGTCGGCGCCGGCCGCTCCGATCTGTCGGCCTGGAACCCGCGGCGCTACGCCACGCTGGACGGCTATGCCGAGGACGTCGTGGAGATCTGCGCGGAACTCGCCGTCGGGCCGGTGACGTTCGTGGAGCATTCGGTAAGTTCCATGATCGGAGTTCTGGCCGCTGCCCGGCGGCCGGACCTGTTCGACCGGCTGGTCCTGCTCACCCCCTCCCCCTGCTACCTCGAGGACGGCGACTACCACGGCGGCTTCAGCGCCGAGGACATCGACGAGCTGCTGGAGTCGCTGGAGAGCAACTACCTGGGCTGGTCGGCGACGATGGCTCCGGTGATCATGGGCAATCCGGACCGACCCGAGCTGGGCGAGGAGCTGACGAACAGCTTCTGCCGCACCGACCCGGACATCGCCCGGTCCTTCGCCCGGGCGACGTTCTTGTCGGACAACCGGGCCGATCTCGCCCAGGTCCGGGTGCCCACCCTGGTGGTGGAGTGCTCGAACGACGCGATCGCGCCGACGGGCGTGGGCGCGTTTGTCCAGGCGAGCATCCCGGGCAGTGAACTGGTGACGTTGCCGGCGACCGGCCACTGCCCGCAGCTGAGCGCGCCGGAGGCCACGGCCGCGGCGATCGTCGCGTTCGCGGCGATCGTCGCGTTCGCGGCCGCCGGGCGGTGATGGACGACAGGGGAGGCGAGGCGGTGTGCGCGGACTCCGATGATCAGCTCCCGTTCGCCGCGCTGCTGGAGGACAGCCTCGAGGATCTGTACGAGAACGCGCCCTGCGGCTACCTCTCCACCCTCCTGGACGGGCAGATCGCGAAGATCAACGCCACTCTGCTCGGCTGGCTGGGCTACCGGCGCGAGGAGCTGGTCGGGCGGCGCCGCTTCGCCGACCTGCTCACCGTCGGGGGGCAGATCTACCACGAGACCCACTTCGCCCCGCTGCTGCGCATACAGGGCGAGATCAGTGGCATCGCGCTGGAGCTCAAGGCCGCCGACGGCACCCGGTTGCCGGTCCTCGTGACCTCGACGGTGCGCTTCGGCGGCGACGGGCAGCCGCTGCTGATCCGCACCACGATCTTCGACGCCCGGGACCGTCGCGCGTACGAGACGGAGCTGCTGCGCGCCCGGCAGGAATCCGAGCGGGAACGCGAACGCCTCCAGCGCCTGACCACCACGCTCCAGCGAACCCTGCTGCCCCCGGTCCTGCCGCCGGTGCCCGGCCTGGACGTGGCCGCGCATTACCACTTCGCCTCGCCCGACGAGGTCGGCGGGGACTTCTACGACCTGTTCCCCCTCGCCACCGGCGCCTGGGGGCTGTTCCTCGGTGACGTGCGCGGCAAGGGTGCCGCCGCCGCGGCCGTGACCTCCCTCGTCCGGTACACACTGCGGGCCGCGGCCGTGTACGACCCGGACCCGGCCGCGGTGCTGGCCAACCTCAACACCGTCCTCGGCGCCGAAGACGGTGACTACGAGCCACGCTTCTGCACCGTGATCTTCGGGCTGCTCATCCCCGACGCGGACGCCGGCGGCTTCGCCCTCGCCCTGGCCAGTGGCGGCCATCCCCCGGCGCTGCTGCTGCGGGCCGACGGCACGACCACCTACCTGTCCACCCCCGGCGGGCAGCTCATCGGCGTCCTGCCCGACGCGCGGATCTCCACCACCCGCGTGCGCCTCGCACCCGGCGACACCCTGCTGCTCTACACCGACGGGCTGACCGAGGCCCGCACCGCCAATGTCGGCCGCCGCCGCTACAGCGACGACGCGCTGTTCGATCTCGCCGCCAGCCTGGCCCCCACCACCGCGGCGGCGGCCGTCGACGCCCTGATCGCCCTGTTAGACGGCTTCGGCGACGGGCTGGACGACGACACCGCAGTCCTGGCCATCAGGGTGCCGGCCGAAGCGGGGCGAAAAGCGGTTGATGGGGTTGATGGGGCCTGTCATCCGCCGGTGCCCGCAGTCAGCGATCCCGGCCGAACACCCGGGTCGGGTCCGCGATGAGATCGCCCTCCCGGTCGTAGAGCAGGGCCCCCAACGATCCCAGTACCAGGGCGCTGCGACGCAGATGGTGGGCGCACAGCAGGAGGTCGACCTCGTGGGCATGCGTCCTGCCCGGGGGGAGCACTATCTGGGCGACCGGCTCGGAGGGGCAGCAGCAGGACCGGCTGCCGGGCTCGATCGCCCGGTGCGGCGGGCGCGGGGCCGCGACGGCCGCCCCGCCTTCCGCGTCCGACCTGGACGTCACGGCCGACCGGGACAGGTGAATGCCGGGGAGATTCATGGGGTGACCATCCCGCACCAGCCGCCTGGCCACACGTGCCGATCGTCCCCCAGGAGCGGACCATCGGTCTTCCCGCGCCATCGGCCTCCCCACGCAAAAACCCCGGCTCGCGTGGGGTTTCGGCGTCTCCGCCTGACCGAGCGGGAAGAGCACCGTATCGTCCTGCGCATGGAGACGATCCGGGTGTTCATCCTCGACGATCACGAGATCGTGCGTAACGGTCTGCGACAGACCCTCGAACGCCACGACGACATCGAGGTCGTCGGCGAGGCCGGTCTCGCCGCCGAGGCGCTGCGCCGGATTCCGGCTCTCCTGCCGAACGTCGCCGTCCTCGACGGGCGGCTCCCCGACGGAAGCGGCATCGACGTGTGCCGGGACATCCGCTCCGCCCACCCCGACATCGCCTGTCTGATCCTGACGTCCTATGACGACGACGAGGCGCTGTTCTCCGCCATCATGGCGGGCGCGGCCGGTTACGTGCTCAAGGAGATCCGTGGCAACGACCTCGTGAGCGCCATCCGTTCGGTCGCAGCCGGGCAGTCGCTGCTCTCCCCCTCCGTCACCCGCCGGGTGCTCGAACGCATGCGCGAGGGGCCGAAGAAGGATCCGGCGCTGGCGTCCCTCAGCGCCCGGGAACGCGAGATCCTTCAGTACATCGCCGAAGGTCTCACCAATCGGCAGATCGGTACCCGGGTGCACCTGTCCGAGAAGACGGTCAAGAACTACGTCTCCAGCATCCTGGAGAAGCTCGACATGACCAGCCGGACACAGGCCGCGGTCTACGCGCTGAAGCTGACAGGCGAGGACTGACCGAACCTGTCAGCCCGAGGGCGCCGCGGCCAGGGCCTCGACGTGCCGGGTGAGCCCGTCGCGGGCGCGGGGGTCGGCGACGTGGGTGATGATGTCGCGGGCCTGCCCCTGCACGCTGCGCCCCCACAGCGAGGCGGTGCCGTGCTCGCTGACGAGGTAGCTGTGCTGGAAGCTGGTCGTCGGTTCACCAAGGGACGCCACGACCGTCGAGGTGTCCGACTTGGCATGCCAGCTCGGCAGCGCGATCACCGCATGGCCACCCGGCGCGTGCAGGGCACCGGCGACGAAGTCGGGCTGCCCGCCGAAGCCGGACCAGACCCGCCCCCGCACATGGGAGGCGTTCACCTGCGCGTGCAGATCGACCTGCAACGCGGTGTTGATCGACGTCATCGCCGGCTGGCGGGCGATCGTGCCGGGATCGTTCACGGTCTCGGTACGCAGCAGCCGCACCCGCGGGTTGCGATCCACCCAGCCATACAGCTCCGCCGAACCGAACAGGAAGCTGGTGACCAGATCGGCACCGGTATCGAGCGCGCCGGCCCGATCGAGGGCCAGCACACCGTCGGAGAACGTCTCGGTCCACACCCGCAACCCACGGCGGCCGGTGAGCGCGGCGAGCGTGGCGTTCGGCACCCCACCGATCCCGAGCTGCAGGGTCGCACCGTCGACGACCAGGGCAGCGACCCGCTCCCCGATCGCCCGCCCCACCTCGTCGCCCGCCCTCACCACCGGCTGTGACAGCGGCTGCTCCGCCTCGACGGCCAGATCGACCACATCCAGGGACAGCTCCCCGTCCCCGAACGTGTACGGCATCGCCGGGTTGAGCTGGGCGACGACCAGCCCCCCACCGGCCCGCGCCGCCTCCACCGCCGCCGGCAGGATGTTGACCTCGGTACCGAGCGACACCCGCCCGTTCACCGGCGGGCTCGTGTGCACCACGACGACATCCGGACGGTAGGGCCCGGTGAGCAGGCGGGGAACCAGGCTCAACCGGCACGGCACGTACTCCAACGTCCCCAGCCCCCGCATGCCGGGACCGACGAACGGCGTCACGTGCGACACCCCCGCCCGCACCGGCAGACCCGCCTGCGGGTTGAGCACGAACAGCCGGTAGGACTCGACGGCCTCGTCGACCGCCCGCAGGGCCACCCCCGGACTCGCGAAGTTCCCCGATGCCACCACCACCGGCCGCCGCCCCCCGCCCCCGTCACCGCGACCGGCAAGATGCCCCGCGACCATCCCGCCAAGCAGGGACGTGCTGACGATTCGCATACCCCCATCGTCCCAATCCACCGCCGCGGCGCATCAGGTACCCGGCCTCCACCGCTCGCGGCCGGGCTGCGAGCCGCCCTGACGGAGGAAGGCGGGTTTTCCAGCGGCCCCGGCGGCCCCGGCGGGCCGAAGGTCCGGGCCGGCGTGCCGTTCGTCCCTGTCCGCCGCAGGCCGGTGGGGACATCCTCGGCACAGGGCCGCCGCGTGGCACCGCGCGGCCCCCACGGGCCCCGTGCCGCCGACGTCCAGGAGGCAGGTCGTGCGCGCCGACGAGATCATGACACCCAAGGTGTGCGTGGTGACCCCCGACACCCCGCTCAAGGAGGTGGCCGTCTTCCTCGTCCACCGCGGGGTGGGCGCCGTCCCCGTCGTCGACGAGGACGGCAGGCTGCTCGGCATGATCACGGAGGCCGACCTCATCGCGGTCGAGTCCACCCCCGACCCCCGCCGCCACCTCCGCCGCGACCTGCCGATCGACGACCGGGTGCCCCGCACCGCCGGCGAGGCGATGACCAGCCCCGTCGTGGCCGCCCGCACCGACACCGATGTCGCGGACATCATCCAGACGATGCTGTCCGAGCACATCACCCGGATGCCCATCCTCGATCAGGACCAGCGCCTGGTCGGCCTGGTGAGCCGCAGCGACCTGCTCCGTCCGCTGGCCCGCCCCGACGCCGAGATCGCCGCGGACGTTCGGGACGTGCTCGCGCGGTGGGACGGCGGCCTGCGCCCGACCGTCGAGGTCGCCGAGGGCGAGGTGACCCTCGTCGTCGCGGGCCTGCCCGAACCGGAGACGGCGTTGCGGCTGGTGCGGGCGGTGCCGGGAGTGCTCGCGGCCCGGTTGAACCCCGGCGAGGACGATCAGCCCGGGTAGGCACCGGCCGGCGGCATCCCTGTATACAGGGATGCACTGTGACGTCCTGGCCGATCATCCCGACCCTGCGCGGCTACCGGGCCGCATGGCTGGGTCGGGATCTCGCCGCCGGTCTGACCCTCGCCGGCGTGGCCGTACCGGAGCAGGTCGCCACCGCGGGCCTGGCGGGAGCACCGGCCTGGGCCGGCCTGTACGCCTTCGTCGCCGGATCGCTGATGTTCGCCGTGCTCGGCCGCCATCCCCAGCTTTCGGTGGGGGCCGATTCGACGATCGCGCCGCTGCTGGCCGCGGCGGCGGCGACCGTCGGCTCCCCGGGCAATCCTCCCTACGTCCAGTCCCTCGCGATCCTCGCGGTGATGGTCGGACTGCTGGTCACTGCGGTCGGTCTGCTCCGGCTCGGCTGGATCTCCCAGTTCCTGTCGACGCCGGTGGTCACGGGGATGCTGGCGGGCATCGCCGTGCAGATCCTCGTCCGCCAGCTCCCCGCCGTCCTGGGCGTCCCCGGGGAGGGGACGAACACCATCGGCCGGTTACGTGCCGTCGCCGGCCGGCTCGGCCACACCAACGGCTGGGCGGTGACCATCGCGGCGCTCGTCATCGCTGTGATCGTCGCGGGCGAACGCCTCGACCGCCGCATACCGGGTGCGCTGCTCGGCGTGATCGGATCGACCGCGGTGGTCACCTGGCTCGGGCTGGACTCCCGCGGCGTCGCGACGGTCGGCCCGGTCCAGACCGGCCTGCCGACCGTCGGCCTGCCGTCGGCGCCGTGGAGCGAGGTGCGCCACCTCCTGCCGGCAGCGCTGGTCGTCACATTCCTGTGCGTGATCCAGACGGCGGCGACCGAGCGCGGGGCCGCCCCGGCCACCGGGACCGCGGGCGACTTCGACCGCGATCTGGTGGCCGTGGGTGCCGGCAGCCTGCTGGCGGGCCTCGGGGGATCGTTCGCGGTGAACGCGAGCCCGCCGCGGACCGCGATCGTGGTCGCGACGGGCGGTCGCACGCAGGTCTGCGCCGTGGTCGCGGCCGTCCTCACGCTCGGCTTCGCCACCGGGGCTGCCGGCGTGCTGCAGAATCTGCCGCAGGCCGCCCTCGGCGCCATCCTCGTCTTCGTCGCGTCCCGGCTGCTGCGGATCACCGAGCTGCGCACGATCCTGCGGTTCGACCGGCTCGAGTGCGCGCTGGCCGTCGTCACGACCGCAGCGGTGGCGCTGGCCGGGGTCGAACAGGGCGTCATCGTGGCGATAGTGCTGGCGCTCGCGGACCGCACCTGGCGGGCCGCCCGTCCCGCCGATGTGGTGCTGGGCCGCGAACCCGGTACCGATCACTGGATTCCGGTCGACGTCGGGCAGCCGACCGAACAGGTGCCCGGCGTGGTCGTCTACCTGCTCTACGGCCCGCTCTGGTACGGCAACGCCGACCACACGGCCGCCCGCATCCGCGACCTCGTCGACGCGGCGCGCCCACCGGTGCACGCCTTCGTGCTCGACGCCGGCGGCATCTCCGACATCGACTACACGGCCGCACAGACCCTGCGGGACCTGCTGCACAGGCTCGCCCGGCGGGACGTCACCGTCGGCATCGCCCGGTCGTCCCACCTCGTCCACCACGACCTGGTTCACGCCGGCCTGCTCGCCGCGCTCGGCCCGGACCGCCTGTTCATGACGGTCGAGGACGCGGTGGTGGCCCTGGCCGCGAGGGGATGAGACATGCTCTGCGGTGACGGCGGCCGGGCCGCCCGAGCCTGGCATGCGCTCACCGCCGACGAGGCCGGCGCCGCACTCGACGTCGACCCGGCCGAGGGGCTGTCGAGCGTGGAGGCCGCCCGCCGGCTGGCGCGGTACGGCCCGAACACGCTCGCCGAGCCTGCCGTCGAGCCGGTCTGGAGGCTGTTCCTCCGGCAGTTCGCGGACCTGCTGATCGCCATCCTGGCGGTGGCGGCGATAGTCAGCGCGGTCGTGTCGAAGTCGCTCGAGACACCGATCGTCATCGGCGTCGTCGTGCTGGTGAACGCCACGCTGGGTTTCATCCAGGAGACCAGGGCCCGGGCCAGCCTCGCCGCGCTGCGCGGCATGCTGACCGCGACCGTGTCGGTGCGCCGCGACGGCACCGCGAGACAGATCGACCCGGCGGACCTGGTGCCCGGCGACATCGTGCTGCTGGCCGCCGGTGACCGGATCCCGGCCGACGGCCGGCTGGTGGAGGCGGCCACGCTGGCGGTCGGCGAGTCGACCCTGACCGGGGAGGCCGCACCGGCCGGCAAGGGCACCGGCGCGGCACCGCCCGACGCGGCGCTGGCCGACCGGTCCGACATGGTCTACATGAACACGGTCGTCACCCGCGGCCGCGGGCTCGCGGCAGTCACCGCCACCGGCATGGGCACCGAGATCGGCCAGATCGCCGAGCTGCTCGAACAGACACCGGTCCGGCGCACGCCGCTGCAGCGCCAGGTCGACCAGCTCGGCCGGACCATCGCGGCGATCGCCGCCGCCGTGGTCGTCGTCGTGGTCGCGCTCGGGGTCGCACAGGGACGTGACCTCGCGGACCTGTTCCTCACGGGGGTGTCGCTGGCGGTCGCCGCCATCCCCGAGGGGCTGCCCGCGGTCGTCGCGTTCACCCTCGCGATGGGCACGTCCCGGATGGCGAAACGCAACGCGATCGTCAAACGGCTCGCCGCGGTGGAGACGCTCGGGTCGACCTCGCAGATCTGCACGGACAAGACCGGCACCCTGACGCGCAACGAGATGACCGCCACCGGGATCTGGTCGGGTGGTCGGGAGCTGAGCGTCACCGGGCTCGGCTACGGCCCGGACGGCCGCATCCACGACGGGGACGGTGCCCCGGCCAGCCTGCCACCCGTCGCCGTCGAGGTGCTCGCGCTGTGCTCGGACGCGACCGTCGGCGACGGGCAGCTCGTCGGCGACCCGACCGAGGGCGCGCTGGTGGCACTCGCCGCCAAGAGCGGAGTGGACGTGGGCGCCTGGCGCCGACGCCGACCCCGCCTCGCCGAGGTCCCGTTCGACGCGGACTACCGGCTGATGGCGACCGTGCATTCCGTCGGGGATGTTGCCGAGGAAGCCAAGGGAGCCAAGGAAGCCGACGGCGGGCGCCGGGCTCCCGCGGCCGACGGCGGCGCCGGCCGGTCGACCCGCCTGCTCGTCAAGGGCGCTCCGGACGCGCTGCTGGAACGGTCGACCGCCCAGCTCGACCGCAACGGCGACGTGGTCGAGCTCGACGACGTCCGCCGGCAGAGCTGGCGCGAGGCCAACGTCGCCCTGTCCGGCCGGGGACTGCGGGTGATGGCGCTGGCCTACCGGGATGATCCTCCCGGCACCGTTCCGCTGCCGCCGGGCGATCCGCTGTCCGGGGTGGCGCGGTTGGCGATGATCGGGCTCGTCGCGATCGTCGACCCGCCGCGGGAGTCGGCCGGACCGGCGCTCGCCGCCTGCCGCGAGGCCGGCATCCGGGTCCGGATGGTGACTGGCGACCACGCCGGAACCGCCGCGGCCATCGCCGGCCAGCTCGGTCTCGACGGCGACGTCGTGCTCGGCCGAGACCTGGACGGCTGGGACGACGAGGAGCTGTGCCGCCGCATCGACGGCATCGCCGTGATCGCCCGGGTCGCGCCACAGCACAAGATCCGCATCGTGAAGGCGTTGCAGGAACGTGGCGACATCGTCGCGATGACGGGCGACGGCGTGAACGACGCCCCGGCGCTGAGCATGGCGGACATCGGTGTCGCGATGGGCCGTTCCGGCACCGACGTCGCCAAGGACGCCGCGGCGATGGTGCTCACCGACGACGACTTCGCCACCGTCGTCGAGGCGGTGCGCTCCGGTCGCGGAATCTACGACAACATCGTGAATTTCGTGAAGTTCCAGCTCACCACGGCGATCGCCTTCGTGGCGATCTTTCTCATCGCTGGATCCGCGGACATCATGGCCGGCGCGCCGTTCACCCCGGTGCAGATCCTCTGGATCAACCTGATCATGGACGGCCCGCCGGCGATGTCGCTCGGGGTGGACCCGCCGGCCCCCGACACGATGCGCCGCCCGCCCCGACCGGCCGGGGAACGCCTGCTGACGGGCCGCCGGCTGGCCCGCATCATCGGCCTTGCCGCCGTGATGGCGGCCGGCACGCTCATCGCGATCAGCGTGCTGCCCGGCCCGCTGCCCGACGAGGGCGCCGGGACCACCGCGGGCACGGTGGCCTTCACCACCTTCGCGCTGTTCCAGGTCTTCAACCTGCTCAACCTGCGCAGCGACACCGCCTCGGTGTTCACCGCCCGCACGCTGGCGAACAGGGCGGTGCTGGGCGCGGTCCTCGGCGTCGTCACGCTCCAGGTCCTGGTGGTCGGCGTCCCGGCGCTACGCGGCTTCTTCGAGACCGCGCCGCTGGACTGGCGGGAATGGCTGCTGGCGACGAGCGTCGCCTCCTCGGCCCTGTGGCTGGAGGAGCTCCGCAAGCTCCGCCACCGCATCGCCACCCGGGCCCGCTACCCGTCCTGACCGGCCGGCACGGGACCTGTGGCCCACCGGCGCCGGACGAAGGTCTCGGCACCGCCGACCCCTCCGGGGCCGATCGGGTGGTGCCCGGCTCGGGACAGGATCACCGGTCGCGGACATTGCGGACATTACGGATCTGCGGACCCTGTAACCGTCCGGCCTGCCGGGAGACATCTTCGCCCACGCCGTGGCGGAGCTCGGCCCGTTCCTGGTCTTACAGGGACGTCAGCCCACAGTTCCGCGGGTGCCAGGGGGCGTGCGGCATCGCCGGTGCCGGTCATCCGCGGACGCAGACTCCGCGCAGCGGGGGCGCCTGGGTCTGCCGCGCGAGGATCGCGATCGTGCGGTCATCCCGGACGGCCCCACCGGCGTGCTCGGCGACCTGCGCGAACAGCCGGTGCAGCAACCCGTCGGGGGAGTCCGTCCCGGCGCGCGCGGTGGTCAGGGGAAGCACGCCGAACTGATCGCCGTGCTCGTCGCGGGCCTCGCTGATGCCGTCGGTGTACAGCAGCAGGCAGTCCCCGACCGCCATGGTCAACGACCGCGACGACCAGATCTCGGTCCCGGCGAACAGGTCGGAGAGGATCGGCCCGGTCGGGCCGAGCGCACGTGGTTCGCCGCCCTCCCCACCCGTGGCCGGGTATGCGGGGAGATGCACGACCGGCGGATGCCCCGCGTTGACGTAGTCCACGTGGCCCGACCGGGTGTCGGCCACCGCGAGGAAGGCGGTGGCGAACATCTCCCCGAGGTCACCGGCCGCGGCGACGTCGGCCATCGCTCGGCTGACCACGACGTCGGGGGTCGCGCCGGCGCGCAGGTACCGGCGCATCGCCTCTCGCAGGCATCGCGCGAACCGCGTGGCCCGCTCGTCATGTCCGGCCGCGTCGCCGACGCACAACGCGAGCCGCCCGTCGCCGATGTCCAACACGTCCACCCAATCCCCGCCGCTGCCGGGAATCACGGCCAGCGAATGCCAGTAGGCCCCCATCCGGGGGGACTGTCGGCCCACGCAGCCAGACGCCTGGGCCACGGGATCGGTTTCGTTCCGAGCTGCGGCAACTGGGGAGTGGCGCATGGACGTCTCCAGACTCGTTCCACGGGGGGACGTGCTGCTGTGACCAGCCTCTCCACGGCACAAGGCCGTTACCAGGGACTTTTGGAGTGCCGGTGCGGGCCGGGTCGCCCGGATCGCCCCGCTGCCAGGACCGGTCCCGGCCGAACGCGACTGTCCTGCGGGCGGAGCGGGACGGGCGGCTTGAGATCGTGCCGGCGCCAACCCCGATGACGTTGGTGGACGAGGGCGACAGGGTGATCGTCGTCGCCGAGCCTGACAGGCCGGTACTGACCGCGGACCTGGTAGGCACCACACTGGAACGAACCCGGCGATGAAGGTCCGGCGGAACATCACGCGGTGGCCGGCGTTCCACCGGTTCAAGCAGTCACCGGCGGCGGGCCGTTGCGGCGCTCCGGCCGCTCCGGCGAGCCCGGCGCACCCGCGACGGAACCCGGCTGGGTGGCCGAGCCCGGCTCACCGGCGGCGGAATCCGGCTCGGCGGCGGAATCCGGCTCGGTGACCGAGCCCGGCTCGGCGGGACGCGGGCCGCGGGTTCCGCCACCGCGGCGCCCGTCGCGGCGGGGGGACCGGCCGGCGCGGCGCTTCCGCCAGGACTCCGTCAGCGTGTCGTGACGCCAGTCGTCGCCGAAGCGGTACGCCTCTCCCTCGACGGGTGCGTCACGGTCGACCAGCACCTCGTCGTCGAACGGCATGGGCGGCGCCGTGCCCAGTTCGACGCGCTCCTTGAACAGCTTGTCCCGCCAGCGCTCACGGCCGATGGAAAGCCCGGCGGCGACAATCCCGATGAGCATCAGGATGATGCCGACCGTGGTCCAGTCGATGTTCTCGGAATCGGAGTGGACGGCAAAGGTCAGAATTGCTCCCACCCCAACGAGCAGGAGACTCAGTGCGGTTGCCATGAGAGCTATGATCCGCCGGCGGCCAAGGCGCCCCCACTGCCATCGGACCCGGCGTTCGCAGCATTTAGAGGTGCAGTTCGGGTCTTTCGACAGTGGGCTTTCCGGCCTTTCGTTCCAACGCCCCACCGGGCCGCCGCCAGGCCGGGCACCGCGGGCACGCGCCGATGGGAGCACCCCGGTCGAGCATCGTGCCGACTTCCCCGGCGATCCGCCGGCAACGCCCGCCGACAGCCACCTGAACCAGGGCGGTTGGTCACCTCGGACCATGCCTGAAGAAACCTGAAAGCACGCGGCGGCGGCGACATAATGGAAAGAGAGCGACCGACACGAGGAGGATGGTGTTCATGACGACTAAAACCCATCGTGACCGGCATCTGGCAACATTTCCTGGACTCGCCTGGCCGTGGGCCGAGGAGGGCAGAGTACTGGCGCAGCGGCTCGTCGGGCTGCGGGACGACATGCTTCACGTGGAGGAGACGACCGAGGCGGGAATGCACGTCGTCCGGGCGGAGATGCCCGGTATCGACCCGGCCCGCGACGTCGAGATCACCATCGCCGAAGGTGTTCTGTCGGTGCGGGCCGAGCGGCGCGAGGAGAAGACCGAGAAGAGGGAGGGCGGCTACCGGTCGGAGTTCCGGTACGGATCGTTCTCGCGGAGCCTGCCGCTGCCGGCGGGAGCAAAGGACGACCAGGTCGCCGCCACCTACAAGGACGGCATCCTCGAGATCAGGGTGCCGGTTGACGACCGGCAGGCCAAGGCCGCGACCCGCAAGGTCGAGGTACAGCGCGGCTGACCCGCCCCGGCCGGGCCCGCACCGCAGGCCCGGCCGCGGTCCCCTGTCCGGCGGCCGGTCCACCGGCCTCGCGAGAAGCATGAGGTCCCAGCCATGGACGCCCCAGACGAGGACACCGGCCGCGGCGGCGGCGACGCAGCGCCGGCGGCGACCGCCTCCCCGGGCACCGTCGGCGGGCGCATCAGCGGCGTCGACGAGAACATCCATGTCCAGGTGTGGCAGCCGTCGTCGGCCCGGCCGATCGGCGAGTCGTGCTGCCTGCCGGCGGGTGGTACGGACCGTGGTCGACCAGTCAGCGCCGCGCGAGGTCGCGGCGCGCCGCGTCGACCAGCAGTTGGCGTTCGGCCGCCGCGAGCGCCCGGCGCGCCGGCCCCACCGCGTCCGGGTTCACCGAGATCGAGGTGATGCCGGCGCGCACGAGGTGCTCGGCGAACTCGGGATGGTTCGACGGCGCCTGCCCGCACAGGGACGAGGTGATCCCGGACACGGCGCACGCGTCGATGATGCGCGTGATCGTGTCGAGCACCGCGGGGTCGGACTCGTCGAACAGCTCCGCGCAGGTCGCGGAGTCCCGGTCGACGCCCAGCACGAGCTGGGTGAGGTCGTTGGAGCCGATCGAGACCCCGTCGATGCCCATCGCGGCGTAGGTCGGGATCCAGAAGGCCACGGAGGGCACCTCGGCCATCACCCAGCGGTGCAGCCCGCGGTCGCCGCCGAGCGGGCTCGCGTCGACCGCCTCCAGGCAGGCTTCCAGCTCCCAGCGGGTGCGCACAAACGGGATCATCAGGTGCAGGTTGGGGGTGCTCTGGCGGACCTCGGCGAGTACCTCCAGCTCCAGGGCGAACAGCTCCGGCTCGCGGACGTAGCGGTAGCAGCCACGGTAACCGATCATGGGATTCGCCTCGACGGGCTCGAACGCCTCGCCGCCCCGCAGCCCGCGGAACTCGTTCGTCCGGAAGTCGGTGGCCCGGTAGACGACCGGGCGCGGCGAGAACGCCCGCGTGATCCGGCTGAGGCTGCTGCTCATCCGGGCCACGAACTCGGCCCGGCCACCGTCGGCGAGCAGCCGCTTCGGGTGCACCCCGCCGAGCGCCTCGGTCAGCAGGAACTCGGCACGCAGCAGGCCGACGCCGTCGACGGGCAGGGCCGCGACCTGCTCGGCCCGCTCGGCGACGGCCAGGTTGACGTACAGCCGGGTCGCCGTGACCGGCGGGTCGCCCGCGGCCGGCGCGCCGGGTTCCCGCCCGCTCGCCGTGATGACCGGCCGGCGTGGCTCGGTCGGGGCGAGGCCGCCGCGCACCGTGCCACGGCCGCCGTCGACCGTCACCGGCTGGCCGGTGCGTAGCACGCTGGTCGCGGTGCGGGTACCCACCACGCAGGGGACGCCCAGCTCCCGGCTGACGATCGCCGCGTGGCAGGTCACCCCGCCGCTGTCGGTGACCACCGCCGCGGCCCGCCGGATGGTCGGGACCCAGTCCGGCGAGGTCATCGGGGCGACCAGGATCTCGCCGTCGCGCAGCGTGCCGCCCTCGTCCGGGGATACCAGCACCCGCACGAGCCCACTGGCCGTCCCCGGCGCGGCGCCGATGCCGCCGACCAGCGGCGGCGCCTCACCGTCCACGGCCTGGCCGGTGTCGGGCCGGCCGGCCGCGTCGGGTCCGGTCCGGTCCGCGTGCAACGTGGTGATCGGCCGGGACTGGACGAGGTAGGTGTGACCGCCCTCGATCGCCCACTCGGTGTCCTGGGGCTCGCCGTAGTGCTCCTGCACCCCGTCGACCAGGCGGGCGAGGGTGCGGATCTCGTCGTCGCTCAGCACCCGCGCGCCACCCTCGTCGGGCTGCAGGGCGATCCGCTGGTCGGCGCCGTCGGGGCCGCGGACGATCTGGTGACTCTGCACGCCTGTCCGCACCTCGGCGATCCTCGGGCCCGCCCTGTCCACCACGTACGTGTCCGGGACGATCTGTCCTGAGACGATCACCTCGCCGAGGCCGAAGGCCGCCTCGATCACGATCCGGCCGGTGTCCCCGGTCGCCGGGTCGGCGCTGAACGCCACCGCGGAGCGGTCTGCGTTGATCATGCGCTGGACGACGACCGCGATCGCGGGTTCGTCCCGGACTCCCCGGCTGGCGCGGTAGGTCAGGACCCGCTCGCCGAACAGGGAGGCCCAGCAGCGCTGGACCGCGTCGACGAGCGCGTCCTCGCCCCGGATGTTGGTGAACGTCGCGTTCATCCCCGCGAAGGAGGTGCCCGCCGTGTCCTCGCTCGTCGCCGACGAGCGGACGGCCACGAAACCGCCGCCGAGCTTGTGGTAGGCGTCCACGATGTGCGCGCGCAGCTCGGGGCCGATGGCGATGGCACCGACCAGGTCGCGCAGGCGCCGGGAGCGCGCGGCCAGCGCGCCGGCATCGGCCGCGTCGGCGCCGGCGAGGTCCCGGGCAAGCTCCGCCCGCGCCCCGGACCGCTCCGCCTCGGCCAGGTAGGCCGCCGCCGGTATAACGAAGCCGGGCGGCACCGGAAAGCCCGCCGCCGTCAGTTCCCCCAGGTTCGCGCCCTTGCCTCCGGCGACACCGGTGTCCGCCGCGCCCAGCTCGTCGAACCAGACGATCGATCGCGTCCGTGTATCCATGGCCGTCCCGTCTCCTCATGTGCCGGTCCACCCTGGCGGCCTGCGGGACCGCGGCGGACGGTGCACTCGGTGAACCGCGGTCGACGTGCTCCGGAGACCGACTGGGATGATCCGGGGTCGCGGCCGGTGCCGGCATCCTCCCCGGGGCACGCGGCGGGGGTAGGGAGGACCTCGCCGGCCACGCCGAAGGTCCCGAATGGGACAGTCCCGAACGGGGCAGGTCAGGCCGGCACCTCCTGGCCCGCCAGCGGGACCGGCGGGGTGTCCGCCAGCGAGAAGTAGTCCTCCTCCTCCTGCGCGAAGTGCAGGCGCAGGACCGCGTACAGCCCGTAGAGCAGCTGGCGCAGGTCACGGACGTCGTCCCGGTCGAGGTCGGCGGGATCGAGCTCGTCGAGCAGCCGGCCGAGCCGGCGGACGAGATGATGGATCTCCATGTGCGCCCGGCTCATCATGGCGGTCGACTCGCTCCCCCCGAACACGCTCGTCAGCACCGGGTAGAACTCGGCGTCCTCGGCGTCCTCGTGCGGCAGCAGCTCCTCGACGCAGAACCGGTGGGCGGCACCGGCGCGACGCAGGATCTCGGCCGGTTCGGCGTCGTCGGCCACCGCCGCCGCGCTGCGCAGCAGGTCCAGCCCGGGGCGCAGGCGGTGGTGTTCGGCGGCGAAGTGCTCGGACATCGCCGCCTGCTCGCCGTGCAGGGACACCGACCGGTCCCGGCCCGGCCGCAGTGCCCGCAGCGCGTTGCCGATGGCGGCGATGTCGATGCCCTCCTGCAGCAGCGCCCCCGGCGCCGGGGCCAGGCCGCCGAACGCCGCCACGATCATGGCGATTCCGGACAGACCCATCCCCAGCAGGACGCACTGCCGGGCGATGGTCCCCGAGCGCGCGGCGATCGCCATCGCCTCGGCCAGCCGGTCCAGCCGGTCGACGGTCAGGACGACGTCCGCGGCCTCCGCGGACGCCGTGGTTCCGCGCGCGGCCAGCGCCACCCCGACCGTCGCCGCGGCGAGGGCCGGCGCGTCGTTGACACCGTCACCGACCATGACGGTGCTCGCGGTGCGGCCCTCGGCCCGGACCGCGGCGAGTTTGTCGGCCGGTGTGCACTCGGCGATCACCTCGTCGACGCCGAGCCCGGCCCCGACCGACTCGGCGACCTCGGCCCGGTCACCGGTGACCATGACGATCCGGCGCACCCCGGCGGCGCGGAGCCGGTTGATCATCCGCGGCGCGTCGGGCCGCGGCGGGTCGTCCAGCAGCAGCGCACCCGCGAGCCGCCCGTCGACGCCGACGAACACCGCGGTCGATCCATCGAACGTGCACCGCCGCCGGACCGTGCGAACCCACCGGCCGCCGGCCTCGGCCACCGGTGCGACCCCTGGTGCGGCCCCGGCAGCGGCCCCGGCCCAGGCGGCGGTTCCGACCGCGACCAGCCGGCCGGCCACCCGGCCGCGGATCCCGGTACCGGGTTCCTCGACGACGTCCTGCGGCATGGCGAGCGGCAGGTCTCGCTCCCGCGCCTCCCGGACCAGTGCCGCGGCCAGCACGTGCGGCGACACCTGGTCCAGGGAGGCGGCGAGCCGGACCAGCTCGGCGGGGGCCGGCCCCGTGGCCGCCGCCGAGTCCGTGACGACGTCGGTGACGGTCGGGCGGCCCACGGTGAGGGTGCCCGTCTTGTCGAACAGCACGATGTCGGCCCGGCCCAGCGCCTCGAGGGCACCACCACCCTTGACGATCACCCCACGGCGGGCGGCCCGGGACAGCCCGGAGACGATCGCGATCGGCACGGCGAGGATCAGCGGGCACGGGGTGGCCACGACCAGGACGGCCACCGCCCGGTCCGCCTGCCCGGACAGCGCCCAGGCCAGCGCCGCCAGCAGGATCGCCACCGGCACGAAGGCGAGGGCGTAGCGGTCCGCCATCCGGACGGAGCCCGCCGAGTCCGCGCGGGCGGACTCGACGAGCCGGACGATCCCGGCGTAGGCGCTGTCCTCGGCCGTGGTGGTCGCGCGCAGCTCGAACGGGCCGCCCGCGTTGAAGGTCCCGGACCGGACCGCGTCGCCCGCACGCTTCGTCACGGGCACCGGCTCCCCGGTGAGCGTCGACTCGTCGACCACGGCCGTGTCCCGCTCGACGCGGCCGTCGACCGGGACCACCTCCCCCGCGCCGACGACCAGCAGGTCACCCACGACGATCTCCGCCACCGCGACCGTGTGCAGCGTGGTGCCCTCGCGACGCCGCGCGCTACGGGGCGCGGCGGCCTGTAGCTGCCGCAGGGCCCGCTCGGCGCGCTCACCCGCCGCGGCCTCCAGCAGCCGCCCGGTCGCCAGCATGACCGCGACCACCGCGCCGGCCAGGTACTCGCCGACGGCGACGGTCCCGATCAGGGCCAGCACGGCGATCACGTCGACGCCGGCCTTGCGGTCACGCAGCCCGGCGACGACGCTGGCGACCGCCGGGACCAGCGCGATCCCCGCGGTCACGGCCCAGGCCACCGCGCTGATGCGGGTCTGATCCACGAACCACCCGACGGCGCCGACCGCGAGGCCGCCGAGGGCCAGGCCGACCAGCAGAGCCGCCCGCCTCCGCGGGGTTGACCAGGCCCGACCGTCGACCACGCCCGGTTGCGCGTCGGCCGCAACGGCAGACTCCCGAGAAGATTCTCCGCCCATGGTCATCACCCATCGTCGCGTGTGCCCCCGGTGCTGACTGCGGTACGACCGGCTCAGCACAGGATCCGTCCCGAAATCCCGTGCTGCCCTGCCCTGCATCCTGCCCCGCGCTGGGCCGCACTGCGCTGCGCTGCGCTGCGCCGCACTGTGCGCTGCGGGGGCTGGATGTCCGTCAGCAGCGGTCCGTTCGCCGGCCGCGGGTCATCGTCGCCTGCCACGGCGGCGGGCGGGACCGGCGAAAGTCACGCGCCGCGCGGCCGAATGGCCCGAAGGGGCGGTCCAGCGCCCGGCGATCACTCCCTGGCCTGCCGGTTCCGTCACTCCCTGGCCTGCCGGTTCCCTGCCCCGCAGACGCCGCTCCCGCCCGGCCAGGGACCTGTGACCCACCGACGCCGGACGAAGGTCCCGCCGCCGCCGGTCGCGCGCGGGCCGATCGGAAGGCACGCGGCCCGCGACACGACCGCCGGCCGCGGGTATTCCGGACCCTGCGACGGCCCTGCGATCGGGCGAGCATCCCTCCGAGAACAGAACCACCGCGACAGGCCACGACGCCGCTCGGCCTCCCGGCCGGGAGGCCGCGAAGGAACTCTGATCGGAGGTAGCGGTGTCCGCCGTGAAGACCGCAACGCCGCGTGGTCGGCCGGATGCGTCGGATCCTCGCGAGCCGCTCGCGCTGCTGTTCCGTGACCTGCGCAGTGGCCCGGACGGGCTGAGCGGCCGGGAGGCCGCCCGGCGGCTGCTCGCCGACGGGCCGAACGAACTGTCCAGGCGGCGGGGGCGCACCTGGCCCGGTGAGATCGGCCGCCAGCTCGTGCACCCGCTGGCGCTGCTGCTGTGGCTGGCGGCGCTGCTGTCCCTGGCCTCGGGCAGCACGGTGCTCGCCGTCGCGATCGTGATCGTGGTGTTGCTGAACGCCGCGGTCGCGTTCGTCCAGGAACGGCACGCCGAGCACGCCGTGGAGGCGCTGGCCGCCTACCTGCCGCCGCACGCGACGGTGGTCCGAGACGGCAGCGAGCTCAGCGTCGCGGTCCGCGAGCTCGTCCGCGGAGACCTGATCGTGATCGGCGAGGGTGATCGGGTGCCGGCCGACGCGCGGCTGCTTCGCGGCTACGTCGAGGTGGACCTGTCGATGCTGACCGGCGAGTCGGTTCCGGTGCCGCGCACGGCCGGCGACGAGCCGGACACCGGCCCGTTGCTCTCCGCACAGGACCTGGTCTTCAGCGGCACCACCTGCACCGCCGGCTCCGCGCGCGCGATCGTGGTGGCGACCGGCATGCGCACCGAGATCGGCCGGGTCGCGGCGCTGAGCGAACGCGTCACCCGGGACGAGAGCCCCCTGGAACGGCAGGTCCGCCGGGTCGCCTGGCTGATCGCGGCGGTCGCGGTGGGGGTCGGACTGGCCTTCCTGCCACTTGGCGTCCTCGCCGGGCTCCCGCTGGACGAGGCGCTCGTGTTCGCCATCGGCCTGCTCGTCGCGAACGTACCCGAGGGCCTGCTGCCCACCATCACCCTCGCGCTCGCGGTCGGCGTGCGGGTGCTCGCCCGCAACGGCGCGGTCGTGCGCCGGCTCAGCGCGGTGGAGACCCTCGGCTCCACCACGGTGATCTGCACCGACAAGACCGGGACGCTCACCGAGAACAGGATGCGGCCGGTCCGGCTGTGGACGGCCGCGGGCGACCTGGCCGTCGGCGACCCCCCGCCGGCCCGGACCCGGTCGGAGCCGGCGGCCGACGCGACCGGTCCGCCGGCCGTGCCCGCATCCGTGTCCGGCCCGCTCGGTCAGGCCCTGGCCACCTGTTCCAACGCCGATCTCGGTGATCCCGACCGCGGGCGCGAGGCCCGGGGAGACCCGACGGAGCTCGGGCTGCTGCACGCCGCACGATGGCTCGGCGCCGACACCGACCCGGCGGCGCGCAGCGCCCGGCGACGGTCCGAGGCCCCCTTCGACTCCCGCGTCCGGCGGATGTCCACCGTCGACGAGGTCGAGCCCGGCCGCCTCGTCGCGTCCGTGAAGGGCGCCCCCGAGGCGATTGTCGAACGCTGCGTGAGCCTGGCGACGCCCGCGGGGACGCGCCCGCTGACCGACGCCGACCGCGACGGGTTCACCCGGCGGCTCGCCGACTTCGCCGCCGAGGGGCTGCGGGTCCTCGCCCTGGCCGACCGCGAGCTGCCGGACGGGCATCCGGCACTCGGCCAGCCGGCCGGCGAGGTGGATCGGGACGCCCTGGAGTCGGATCTGCGGCTGCTCGGCATCGTCGGCCTGGCCGATCCGCCGCGCCCGGGCGTCCGCGAGGCCGTCGACGCCTGCCACCGCGCAGGCATCCGGATCAACGTCGTCAGCGGCGACCACGCCCTGACCACGGCCGCCATCGCCCGCCAGGTCGGCATCGGTGGGGCGGGCACGCCGGGCCTGCAGGTGATCTCGATGGCAGACCTCGACGATCCCGGCGAGGCCGACCTCGACGCCCTCCTGCGCGACGAGCGCGAACTCGTCTTCGCCCGCAGCTCGCCGGAGATGAAGCTGCGGATCACGGATGCCCTGCACGCCCGGGGCGAGGTCGTCGCGATGACCGGCGACGGCGTGAACGACGCCCCCGCCCTGCGCCGCGCCGACATCGGGGTCGCGATGGGGCGCTCCGGCACGGACGTGGCCCGTGAAGCGTCCACGATGGTGCTCACGGACGACAACTTCGCCACGATCGTCCGCGCCGTCGGGGCCGGCCGCCAGGTCTACGACAACGTCCGGAAGTTCATCGTCTACATCTTCGCCCACGCCGCTCCGGAGCTCGTCCCGTTCCTGGTCTTCGCGCTCTCCGGCGGCGCGGTGCCCCTGCCGCTCACCGTCCTGCAGATCCTCATGATCGATCTGGGCACCGAGACGCTGCCGGCGCTGGCACTGGGCCGGGAGCCGGCCGAGCCGGGGCTGATGGAGCAACCGCCGAGGCCGCGCGGCGAGGGAGTGATCCGACCGGTGATGCTGCTGCGAGCCTGGGCCGTCCTCGGCATCGTCTCCGCGGCCGCCGTCATGGCCGTCTTCTTCACCGTGCTCTGGCGCGTCGGCTGGCACCCGGGCGACTCCGTCGCCGAGGGCACCCCGCTGCACGAGGGGTACCTGCGCGCCACCACCATGACGTTCCTCGCGATCGTGGCCTGCCAGGTCGGCGCGGCGATGGCCGCCCGCACCGAGCACGCCTCCCTGCGGGCCGTCGGGCTGTTCACCAACCGGCTGCTCCTCGCCGGCATCGCCTTCGAGATCGCCTTCGCGGCCGTGGTGGTCTACACGCCCGCCCTGCAGCCCCTGCTCGACACCACCGCGGTCCCGCCCTCCGACCTGCTGCTCCTGCTCCCGCTGCCGGTTGTCGTCTGGGGCGTCGACGAGCTGTGGCGGGCGTGGCGCCGCCGCCGGGCGGCGGTTCCCGCTCAGCCGCTCCCGCCACCACCCCGGCACTGACCGATCCCCCGCCCGGGGACGGTCACAGCGGGGCGGCCCAGTGCAGGTGGGTGCCCCCGCCGGTCGGCGTGGTGAGGGTGAAGGTTCCACCGAGCTGCTCGGCGCGGGAGCGGAGATTGGCCAGCCCGCTGCGCCGATCGGCGGAGCCGATGCCGACGCCGTCGTCGATCACGTCGACGACCACCGCGTCGCCGGCCACGCCGAGGCGGAGCTCGACGGACCGGGCCTGGGAGTGGCGCGCCGCGTTGGTCAGCGCCTCCCGGGCGACGGCGATCACGTGGTCGGCGAGCTCGCCGCCGACCACGGTCTCGAGCGGGCCGGAGTAGCGGATGGTCGGCGTGAAGCCGAGGGCCGGGCGGACGTCCTCGGCGATCCGGTCGATCTCGGTGTGTAGGCGGTGTCGTTCCTTCCGCTCGCCGCTGCTGCGCAGCTCGAAGATCGACCGTCGGATGTCCTTGATGGTCACGTCGAGGTCGTCGACGTACTGGTTGAGCCGCTCGGCATTCGCCGGACGCTCGTACTGGGCGACATCCTGCAGGCCGAGCGCCACGGCGAACATCCGCTGGATGACGTGATCGTGCAGGTCACGGGCGATGCGACCACGATCCGCCAGCACCACCAGCCGTTCCCGGTCGGCCTTGACCCGAGCCAGCTCCAGGGTGATCGCCACGTTGCCGGCGAAGCTGGCGGCGCTGGCCAGATCGGCGTCGCTGAAGGGCCGCTCGGCCCGGTCCCGGCCGACGAGCAGCACCCCGGACACGTGGTCGGCACCGGCGACCAGCGGCAGGACGATCAACGAACCCGTCTCGGCCCCCCGCTCCTCGGACAGCGAGTCGAGCTGCGCATCCTGCACCCGCAGGGGCTGCTGCTCCGCCATCACCCGGCCGGTCAGCGTGCCCTCGAGCGGTATCCGCTGCCCGATGCGCCCGGCGGTGTCCACCCCGGCGGTGTCCACCCCGGCGACGGCGGCGACCCGGACGCTGCCGGGATCCTCCTCGCGCAGGGCGACCGAGACGAACTGTGCGCCGGCGACGGTACACAGCCGTTGCACCACGGACCCAAGCGCGCCGTCGGCCTCGGCCATGATCTGCCGGGTCACCTCCGCCGAGGCGCTCATCCACCGGTGCCGCTGCTGGGCGTCATGGAACAGCCGCGCGTTCTCGATCGCGACGCCGGCGCTGGCGGCCAACGCCAGCGCGAGCTCCTCGTCCTCCGCCGTGAAGGCGGCGTCGCCGCGCTTCTCGGTCAGATAGAGGTTTCCGAACACCTCACCACGCACGGTGATGGGCACACCGAGGAACGTTCGCATCGGCGGATGGCCCGGCGGAAAGCCGTACGCGCTCGGATCACGGGAGATGTCGTCGAGGCGGCGCGGCCGGGGATCGTCGATCAGGAGACCGAGCACACCGTGGCCGGTGGGCAGGTGACCGATCCGTTCGACGTCGTCCGGGTCCATGCCGACGTGGATGAACTCCTCCAGGGTACGGTCCGGCGCGATGACGCCCAGGGCCCCGTAGCGGGCGTCCAGCAGCTCACACGCCGCCTCCACGACCTGCCGGAGCAGCACCGGCAGCCGCAGGTCCGTGGCGATGGCACGACTCGCCGCGAGCAGCCCGCGCAACCGGCCCTGGGTGGCCAGCACGTCCTCGGCGCGCTCGACCAGCTGGGTGAGCAGCTCGTCGAGTTCGAGCCGCGCGACGACGGGGAAGGTCAAACCCTCCCCCTGCGGGGACGGCGACCCCTCCCCCTGCGGGAGCGGTGACAGGGAGTTCCCTTCCGCTTCAGCCCCGTTTGCGACGAGCTCGGCTTCCGTGCCCACGCCCGAACAGTACCGGAATCGATCGGCCGCACGGGATCCATTCCGGGCAGCGGCTGGATGTTCACGCCCAGGCCACCCGCACCGACGGTCAGGCGACTGCGCGGCGGGCGTGGCGCAGGACGTCCGCGGCGGTCGCCGCCGTGTCGATGCTCCTGGATTCCGGCCACGGTTCACCCCGGGAGACGCTGTCGGCGAGACGGGCGGGGCCGGCGGGGGCCGCGCGGCGCGGGTCGGCGCGGGTGGCCGCGAGATCGGGCGGGGCCGTGCAACGCAGCTGCACCAGGTCGGCCGCGACCCGGCGGGCCACCTCGGCCGCCTCGAGGCGCTGGCCGTGCCGGTTCCACGGCGCGTCGACCACGACGGACTCGCCGCGACGCAACGCCGCGGCGGCCCGGCGCAGCAGCTCCTGGTGGACGGCGTCCACACCGTCGGCCGGTGTTCGGTGTCCCGCGGCGGGATCAGGACGGCCGGGCGGGGGCGACCAGGCCGCCGCGACGTCGTCGAAGCGGAGCACGGTCCACCGCTCGGCCTCGGCGAGTCCGTCGGCGAGCGTGGACTTCCCGGTGCCCCGCTGGCCGCCGACCAGCACCAGCCGGACCCGGCCCCGGCGAAGCCGGGCCCGGGCCAGCTCGGCGAAGACCCTGGCCTCGCGCGCCGCCGCGGTCTCACCGGCGGCGAGCCGCCGGCACGCCAGCTGGCAGCGTCGCAGCGCCGCGAGCGCGCAGTAGAAGTCCTCGAGCGACCGGGGATGCTTCTCCCCCGTCCTGTCGCGGTACCGGTCGAGCAGCGCACGCGCGAGATCGCGACGTCCGAGCCATTCCAGGTCGACCGCCAGGGCGGCGGCGTCCGCGAGAACGTCGGCCGCCCGCAGCTCGGGCTCGGACTCCAGGCAGTCGAGCATCCGGGGACCGTCGTCGAGGCAGAAGGTGTCCGCCGCGCTCAGGTCGCCGTGCCCGTCGCGGATCCACCGCGCCTCCCGGCGCTCCCGCACCAGCTCACCCCGGCCTTCGAGGTACCGCCCGGCGAGCCGGTCCACCTGGTCGAGCAGGTCGGCGCCCACCGCCACGCCACCGGCACGGCGCACCTCGGCGACGCAGTCGTCCCACCGCGCGCGCAGACGGTCCGGATCGCCGGCCGCGGCGATCCGCGGCGAGGTCTCGCACCGGGCATGGAAGTCGGCGAGCACCTCGGCGACGGAGTGGATCTCCCCGACGGCCGCGGCCCCGCTCTCGGCAAGCGTCGACAGCCGGCGCGCCGCGGGCAGGCGACGCATCATGACCATGTGGTCGCAGGGCTCCCCGCCCGGCCCGACGACGTCGGCGACGCCGAGGTAGACGTCGGGCGCGAGGCGACGGTTGAGCCGCACCTCCGCCTCGCAGGCGGACCGTCGGGCCGACCGGCTCCGCAGGTCCATCCCCCCGAGATCCACCGGCTTCCTGACCTTGAAGACCCGATCCCCGAAGAAGTACAGCACCGACCCCGACGTCTCGACGAACCCGGCGAACGGCAGCGGCGCACCGGCCGGCACCGGCTCGTCTCGCCCCGCCGGGAACGGGCTCGCCTCGGTCATCACAGCCATGCCCCGAGAGTGCCCGCGCACCTGGTGCGGCGTATGCATGCGCAGGTCGCGGCCGACGGGCCCGAAGGTCCGTCCCGCCCGGGGCCAAGGTCCTGTTGATCTGTATCCACCGCGCGCAGAGCCGGGGGCGGCGATGACCGTCGGCCCGGTCCGGGCCGACGGTCCCGGAAACGTGCGGGTATGGCAGGGCCTTTCGTTCCGGTCGGCAGGGCCGGGCGGCCCGGGTCCCACCGCCGAACCGCACTCGATCGACGACGCCGACCGGGCGACGCTGTGTCCGCCGACATGAACATGGCGTGACGGGAGGCGCAGAATGAGCGGCATTGTGGTCGGAGTGGACGGGTCACCGGAGGCCGAGGAGGCACTTCGCTGGGCCATGCGCGAAGCACGCCTGCGAAACGTGACGGTCACCGCCCTGATGGCCTGGTCGCCGGACGACTCCTCGGCATCCATCGCCGGGCTGCGGCACGAGCCGGGGTCGCCCGAGACCGCGACCATGGCCCGCCACATCCTGGAGACCTCCGTACGCAACGCCTTCGACTCGCGGCGTCCCGTGCCGGTGGTGGAACGCATGGAGTCCCGCGGCGCGGCCGAGGCTCTGCTCGAGGCCGCGGCCAACGCCGAGCTGCTGGTGGTCGGCCGCCACGGAGCAAGCCGCCTGCGCGGGGTTCTCATGGGCTCCGTCTCCGCCGCCTGCGTGCACAAGGCGACCACGCCCGTGGTCGTGACCCGCGCCCGTCAGCACAGCACGCAGGGACCGGTCGTCGCGGGCGTCGACGGGTCGGCCACGTCGCTCGAGGCGCTGCGGTGGGCCGCCCGCGAGGCGCGCCTGCGCGGGGCGGTCCTGCGGGTCGTCCATGCCTGGCTGCCGGTCCCGCTGGGCTACCCCCCCGTCTACGTCGGCGTGGACTTCACCGCCGCCGAGAAGGCCGCCCGCTCCGTCCTCGACACCTGTCTCACCGAGGGAATCGACGACCGCCGGAACCTCGTCGTGGACGACAGGCTGGTCACCGACGGCGCGGCCCATGCGCTGCTGTCGGCGGCCGAGGACGCGCAGCTGCTCGTCGTCGGTTCCCGGGGTCACGGCGGCTTCGCCGAGCTGCTGCTCGGTTCGGTCGCCCACCAGTGCCTGCATCACGCGTCGTGCCCGGTTGCGGTCGTGCACGCCGCGCCGTAGCGGGCAGCCCACCTCGCCACCTCGGCCCGGACGGCGGCGGCGACACCGCGGGCGGCGGCCGCGACCTCGGGATCGAGCCCCTCGCCGCGCGAGAAGTCACGGCCCACGATCGCATAGACGACGACGAAGCCGGGCAGCCCGCCGAGCGCCCGGCCGATCTCGACGGCGTCCGCGACGCTGAGGGCGTGGGTCGACAGGCCGATCATCCGCGCCGGCAGTGGCCGCTCGTCGGCCCGGAAACGGAACACGGTTCCCGGTGCGGCGGCGCAACGGGCGGCGTCGATGATCCAGACGCCGTGGGCACCGTCCCAGGCGGCGAACAGACCGGCCGGCTCGTCGAGACACTCGACCGTGCTCGTCGCGGACGGAGACCGGCCCCGGAGTCGGCGGGCGACCGCCAGGCCCACCGCGTCGTCGCGCCGGCACCGGTTCCCGATCCCGACGACCGTCAGCCGCGGTCGATGTCGAGGGTCAGGAAATGGGTCGCGCACGAGATGCAGGGGTCGTGGTTGCGGATGACCCGCTCGCAGCGAAGAGCGAGGTCGGCCTCGGGCAGGTCGAGCGAGCGTTCGACGACATCCCGCAGATCCTCCTCGATGGGACGCTGGTTCTGGGAGGTCGGCGCCACGATCTTCGCGTCGAGGATCGTACCGTCGCGGTCCGTGGAATAGCGGTGGTAGAGCAGCCCGCGGGGCGCCTCGGTGACGCCGTATCCGGTTCCCGCCCGCGGCCGGGCCGGCACGGCGGGGAATGCGGGTTCCGTGTAGTCGCCGATGATCCGCAGCGCCTCGTCGGCGGCGTGCACCATCTCGACGCAGCGCACGATGATGCTGCGGAAGGGATTGCGCTCCGGCGGGCACAGGCCGATCTCCGCCGCCGTCTCCCGAGCCGCCGGCGCCAGCCACCGGGCGTTCAGCGCGAAGCGAGCCAGCGGTCCGACGAGGTAGGAGCCGCCGGCAGCCGGCGTCGCGTGCAGGGCGAGCGTCGAGTGCAGGGCGGTGGACCAGGGCACCTGTTCTTCGACGAAGTGGCTGTCGTAGTCGGCGGCGGCGATGTCGAGGCCCTCGCTGGACACGATCCGGCCTCGTTCGATCGCGTACTGCCCCGGTTGCCGCAGCGCGACGAAGTCCGCGCTGACCTCGTCGTCGGGAAAGTCCAGGCCGGCGACGAAACGGGCGGTGTCCCGGGCGATGTCGCGGGCCCGTTCCAACGGACCGACGAGCCGGTCGAGTTCGCCGCGGGTCGGCGCCCGGTACCAGCCGCCGACCCGCGCGTTCACGGGATGCACCGCGCGGCCGCCGATCAGCGTCATCAGGGTGTTGCCGATCTTCTTCAGCTCCAGCCCCGGGCGCACGACCGCGGGATGCTCCCGGGCCAGCTCGAGGCCGCTGTCGCAGCCGAGGAAGTCCGGCAGGTGCAGCAGGAAGACGTGCAGCGCGTGGCTCTCGATCCACTCCCCGCAGTACAGCAACCGCCGCAGGGCGGCGAGCTGGCCGTCGACGCCGACCCCGCAGATCTGCTCGATCGCGGCGAGCGCGCTCAGCTGGTAGGCGACCGGGCAGATGCCGCAGATGCGGGAGGTGATGTCGGCGGCCTCGGTGTAGGCCCGCCCGCGCAGCAGTGCCTCGAAGAAGCGCGGCGGCTCGAAGATGTTCAGCCGAGTCTCGTCGACCCGACCGTCGCTGACCCTGATCAGCAGCCGGCCTTCCCCCTCGACCCGGGTGAGCGGCGGGGCGGTGATGCGCCTACTGCTCGGCATGGGTGTCCTCGCCGTCGGTGTCCTCGCCGTCGGTGTCCTCGCCGTCGGTGTCCTCGGCATGGGTCCCACCGCCCGCGGCGGCGTCGCGGGACGCGGCGAGGAACGCCGGCGCGGCGGCGTTGAAGGTCCGGAACACCCGGCCGGCCTCGCGGTCGTCCATACCGAGCACCGTCAGCTCGCGGACGAGCGCGGGGGTGTTGGGACTCTCCATCGGGCCGAAGCAGCCATAGCAGCCGCGGTGCCAGGCCGGGCAGATCGCGCCACAGCCCGCGTGCGTCACCGGCCCGAGGCAGGGCGTGCCGTGGGCGACCATGACACACACCGTTCCCCGTCGTTTGCATTCGGTGCAGACCGAGGCCGAGGAGATGGCGGGGCGTCGACCCGCAAGAAACGCGCTGATCACCTCGAGGAGCTGGCGGGAGTCGATCGGGCAGCCCTGAAGCTCGAAGTCCACCCGGACGTGCGCGGAGATCGGGGTGGAGGTCGACAGCGTGGAGACGTACGCGGGGGTGGCGTAGACGGCCGCAAGGTACCCGTCGACATCGGCGAAGTTGCGCAGCGCCTGGATGCCGCCGGCGGTGGCACAGGCACCGATCGTGACCAGTCGCCGGGAGGCGGCCCGGATCTCCCTGATCCGTTGCGCGTCTGCCTGGGTGGTCACCGAGCCCTCGACGAGCGACAGGTCGTAGGGCCCGGCGACCGCGGCGCTGGACGCCTCGAGGAAGTAGGCGATCTCGACCGCAGCGGCCAGCGGAAGCAGCTCGTCCTCGCAGTTGAGCAGGGTGAGCTGGCAGCCGTCGCAGGAGGCGAACTTCCACACGGCGAGGCGGGGCCTGGCGGCCGCGGCCGCAGTCGAGGTTGATGCCGACGCCGATGTTGATGTTGATGTCCGCATCACAGCTCCCGCACGGCCATCAGCGGGGCGAGGCGGTCGTAGCCGCGGACCGGTCCGTCCCGGCAGAGGATCAGCGGGCCGAGCTGGCAGCGGCCGCAGTGACCGAGCCCGCAGTGCATGTTGCGTTCCATGGACAGGTGGACGTGGTCGGCCGGCACGCCGACGTCGACCAGCGCCCGCGCGGTCAGCCGCATCATGACCTCCGGCCCGCAGATGAACGCGACCGTCCGGGCGGGGTCGACGTGCACCTCGGGGAGCAGGGCGGTGACGACCCCGACCCGCCCGCGCCACCCGGGCTGGCCGCCGTCGACGCTGACCAGGGTCTGCAGGTCGGCCCGGTCCTGCCAACCGGCCAGCTCCCGGCGAAAGAGGATGTCGTCGGGGGTCCGGCTGCCCGCGAGCACGGCGACGGCGCCGAAGTCGGCGCGGCGACGCAGGATCTGCCGGACGACCGGGCGCAGCGGCGCCAGTCCCAGCCCGCCGGCGACGACGACCACGTCCGAGCCGGCGGCCGCCCGCAGCGGCCAGCCCTGTCCGAACGGGCCGCGCACCCCGAGGACGTCGCCCGGGCGGGCCGCGCAGATCGCCTCCGTCACGGCGCCGACCGCCCGCACGGTGTGCATCAGCGGCCCGTCCCCGCCCTCTCCCACCGGGCCGTCCGACAGCGGGCCGCCGGACAGCGGGTCGCCGGACACGGACAGGGGGACCTCGCCGACGCCGAAGGCGTACACCATGGTGAACTGGCCGGGCCTGGCGGCGAGCGGGGCGCCGCGGACCGGCTCGAGCTCGAGGGTCCATGTGTCCCGGGTCTCCTGGCGGTGGCTCGTGACGCGGAACGGCCGCGGGGTCATCGCCCCGACGGCGCCGTCAGCCCCGGTCCGGGTTTCGATAGACATCGAGCAGCCGCATCCGGGTCGCCTGCAGGCGTTCGATGAGCACCTGCGCAAGGTGGGAGAGCACGTCGTAGCCCAGCGCCGGGTCCTGGGCGAACCTGCCCCGCAGGCAGGCGCCGTCGAGGGCGTCGGCCCGGACGAGCGAGCGGGCGCGGGCGTCGAAGTGGACGCGGTAGGGCGCGAACATCCACGACCAGCCGACGACGTTGCCGGCTCCGACGGTTTCCAGGGGGACCGATCCGCGGGCCGGGACGAACATCTCGATCGCGACCGTGCCCTGCCGGATGAGGTAAAGGGTGTCCGCCGGGTCGCCCTCCCGCAGGAGCAGGTCGCCCGCCGGGAACACGGCGTGGCGGGCGCAGCCGGCGAGCAGCGCGAGGTGGTCCGGCCGCATCCCGGCGAACACGCCGACCTCGACGAGCGGGGTCTCAACCGGCGTCATCGCGGGCCTCACGCGTGGGCGGGTGCGGGTGGGCACCGGTGGGGTCGGGGTCGCCGGCCAGGGGGTTCGCCCGGATCGCGGCCAGTTCCTCGGTCACGTCGATGCCGACCGGGCACCAGGTGATGCACCGTCCGCAACCGACGCATCCGGACGTGCCGAACTGGTCATGCCAGGTCCCGAACTTGTGGGTCAGCCACTGGCGGTAGCGCGACCGCCCCGCGGCGCGGATGCTGCCGCCGTGGAGGTAGGAGTGATCCAGCGAGAAGCAGGACTCCCAGCTGCGCCAGCGCTCCGCCTCACCGCCGCGCAGGTCGCTGACGTCCTCCACCGAGGTGCAGAAGCAGGTCGGACACACCATGGTGCAGTTACCGCAGGTCAGGCAGCGCTGTGCCACCTCGTCCCAGCGCGGGTGTTCGAGGTTGTCCGCGAGCAGGTCGCGCAGGTCGGCCGCCTCGACCGTGCGCCCCATCCGGTCGGCCGCGCGGTCCACCGCGGCCCTGGCCGCCGTCCGGTCCGCCGGCTCCGCCGCCCGCCCGGCCAGCTCGCCCACCACCTCGGCGCCGCGGGCGGTGCCCGCCTCGACGAGCAACCGGTGGTCGGCGTCGAGGATCTCGCTGAGGACGAGATCGTAGCCCTCCCGCACCGCCGGGCCGGTGTTCATGGACACGCAGAAGCAGGTTCCACCCGGTTCGTGGCAGTTCACCGCGGCGATGAACACGTCGCTGCGGCGGGCGGCGTAGTCCCGGTCCCGGGTGCCGCCGCCGAGCAGGATCCGGTCCTGGATCGCGATCGCGTGCAGCTCGCAGGAACGAACGCCGATAAACGCCACCCTGGTGCGTGGGGTCGGTTCCTCCGCCACCTCGAACCCGCCGTCGCCGCCGCGGCGGGTCCGCAGCAGGCGCAACCGGGGCGGCAGCAGGTTCTGCTTCCACGAGTGCGGCCCCACGGCGTAGCCGAACAGCGCCGCGTCGCCGCGACGTTCGAGCCGGTAACGGCCGGGCTGTTGGACGTCGGTCCAGCCCACCGGAAGCTGCGCGGCTCCGGCGATCTCGTCGTAGACGATCGCACCGTCCCGCACCGTCGGGCCGACCACCTGGTAGCCGCGCGCCCGCAGCACCTCGACGAGGGTGCCGAGCGCGGCCGGCCGGACGACGGCTTCGACCACCTCTGGCTGCGCCACCGCACCCCCATCCCATCCATCCGGCCGGCCGGCCATAACGTCCTGTAGTCGAGGCCATACCCTGAGGTGGCCGCCGAGGAACCTGGGCGCCAGATCCGCCCACGCCCGGGAAGCCGCCCGTTCGACCGTGGCACTCCCACCTGTTCGTCCGTGCGCTCGCCGTCGCTCCCTGCGGGTGTCAGTCTGAGCAGGTTGAACAGCCGAGAGCAGGTCGGACAGCCGGGAGAGGAGATGCTGTGGGAGGTGAGGACGTCCCCGGGGCGCAGATCGTCGTGGGGATCGACGGTTCCGCGGACGCCGAGCGGGCGCTTCGCTGGGCGGTGGACGCGGCCCGCCGGCGCGACGCCCAGGTGCGCGCGGTCCTGGTCTGGGCGGCCGCCGGGCCCCCGCACGAGCCGGGTGTCTCGCCTGCGGCCACCTCGCCGGAGCATCCGCGCTGGACGGCCCCGTGGCTGCTCCACGAGGTCGTGGAGCGGGTCCGCAAGGACGAGCCCACAGCCCGGATCGTCGAACGCACGGCCTTCGGGCCACCGGTCCAGACGTTGTTGGCCGAGTCCGACCATGCCGCCATGCTCGTCCTCGGCGCCCGTGGGGTGGACCGGACCAGGCGCATGCTCACCGGCTCGGTCAGCCTCGCCTGCGCGCACGGCGCGACGGTGCCGGTCGTGGTGGTCCACGGCGGGACCGCGCCCGGCCACCGCCCCGTCGTCGTGGGGGTCGACGGTTCGCGCGCCTCGATCGAGGCCCTGGCCTGGGCCGCCGTCGAGGCCGAACTGCGCGGGGCCGCGCTGCGCATCGTGCACGTGTGGGAGCCGCCCCCACCCGCCGCCGACCGGCTCGACGAGGGCGACGGAGTGTTTCGCGCCGCCGCCCAGGCCGTCCTGGACGAGTCCGCGAGCGCCGGCCTCGCCGGCCGGGCGGACCTCACGGTCGACACCGACCTGGTGATGGGCAACGCCGCCTACGGCCTCATCAACACGGCGGTGCGAGCCCAGCTCCTCGTCGTCGGCGCTCGGGGCCGCGGTGGGTTCGCCGACCTACTGCTTGGTTCCACCAGTTCGCAGTGCCTGCTGCACGCGACCTGCCCGGTCGCCGTCATCCGCCGGCCTGCCGGCGGGGAGGGTGGTTGACGGGCCCGCGCCAGTCAGGCGACGAGGGCACGCGCGGCCCGAAGCGCGTCACCGGCCGGACCGGTCGTGGGCACCTCGTGGGCCGTCGGCCACGGGTCGTTGCGGGCTGCCATCGCGGCGTGGACGGCGATCGTGGCGTCCGAGGCGTCGCCGCCGACGGCGGCGCGGCGCGCGATCCGCGCGGCCGCCACCTCCGGCGGCGCCACGCAGCACAGTTCGACGAGGTCGGCGTCGGTCTCGGTGGCGATCCGGGCGGCGAGCCGCCGGTGCGCGCCGGAGGTCCAGGAGGCGTCGAGCACCACGCTCTCCCCCCGTTCCAGGGCCGTCCGGGCGCGTCGCATCAGCTCCGAGTACGTCGCCTCGGTCGGCTGCGGACCGTACAGCCCCGCACCGAACGCGTCGGCGGCGGACTGCTCGGCAGCCAGACCCGCCAGCCCCTTGCGCACCGCGTCGGATCCGATCCGCACCCAGCCGTCCGCCCCGTCGGCCAGCCCCTGGGCCAGGGTTGACTTGCCGGTCCCGGGAAGGCCGCCGACCAGGACCAGTCGGATCCGGCCGCGGCGCAGGTGGCGCAGGGCCAGCGCGGCCAGCTCGCGGGCCGCGTCGGCCGCGCCCGGCTCCCCCTGGTGGTCACGGATGCCGGCGACCTTGGCCCGGACGAAGGCCCGGTAGGCGAGGTAGAGATGTTCCAGGGAGGCTGGGTGGGTCTCGCCGGAGAACTCCCGGTAGGCGTCCAGGAAGTACCGTGCCGCCCCCGGCTGGCCGAGCCGTTCGAGGTCCATCGCGAGGAAGGCGACGTCGCCGAGGACGTCGCCGACCCGCAACCGCCGGTCGAACTCCAGGCAGTCGAGGATGCGGGGACCGTCGTCGAGGCAGAAGACGTCGTCGGCGAGCAGGTCGCCGTGCCCGTCGCGGATGCGACCCGCCCGCTGCCGCTCGGTGAACAGGGCCGCCCGGCCGTCGAGGTAGCGCAGGGCGAGCCGGCCGATCTCGTCTACGACCTCGCCGTCCAGCAGGTCACGGAACGGCTCGACGCCCATCAGGCCTTCGAGCCACAGCGCCCGCAGCGCGGCGAGGCCGCCCGCCCGGGCGATCTCGGGCGAGGTCTCGCACTGCTCGTGGAACACCGCCAGCCGGCGGGCGATCGCCCGCAGCTGCGGCTGCACCCGGGCCCCGGAGGCCACCAGCGATGACAGCCGTCGCTCGTCGGGCAGCCGCCGCATCACGACCATGTGGTCACGCAGAGCGCCGGTCACGTCACGGATGTCGCCGATGCCGAGGTACACGTCGGGAGCCAGGCGCCGGTTGAGCCGCACCTCGGCCTCGCAGGCGGCGAGCCGGGCCTGGCGGGTGCGGTAGTCGACGAAGCCGAGGTTGACCGGTTTTTTGATCTTGTAGACCCGGTCTCCGACGAAGAACAGCGTGGCCGTGTGGGTCTCGACCGTGTCCAGGTGGCCGGCCCGGCGGAGGGGCGGCTGCCCAGCCGCGGCGGGCGCCGGCGGGATCGGCGGGGGCTGCCGGTCCGACGGGGGCAGCCGGTCCGCGGTGGCCGGGGTCGCGTCCCGGGCTGAGGTCAGCAGTACCTGGTCCTGACCCGACATCGATCGTCTCCTGTCCTTGTCCCGCAGGATCCCCGGCCGGCCCGAAGGCGATCGGGGCCCGGCGAGTTCCCGAGCCGGCCCGTGTCCCCCACCGATGTGGGCAATGTCATCCTGTCCACGGAGTCATCCTGTCCACGGAGCATCTCGGCGACGAATGCCGGAAGGCACCTGGCCGCGGGCCCTTCGGACCCCCGACGGCCGACCTTCCCGGTTCGGGGACCTCCCCGGACCTCCCGGACCTGCCCGGACAGCAACGGCACGAACCTGCCGGCCACCGAGCGCCACCGGCCGCGGCCAGCGGACGGTGGCGCTCGCCCCGTGGGCGTCCCGGGGGGTGGCCTCGCGGGCCACCGCGGAATCGGACACCTGTATGTGGTGGGCGGGGCGGGTGGGAGTCTTGGCACCATGACTGTCACGGTGGACGTCGACGGCCTCGACCGTCCGATTCCGGAGCTGGACGAACCGTCGCTGGACCGACTGATCGCCTACTGGAACGCCGCCAACTACCTGACGGCCGCCCAGATCTACCTGCGGGCCAACCCCCTGCTGCGGGAGCCGCTGCGCCCCGAACACATCAAGCCGCGGCTGCTCGGCCACTGGGGGACATCGCCGGCGCTGAACCTGGTGTACGCGCATCTCAACCGGCTGGTCGGCCTCACCGGCCAGGACGTGCTGTACGTGGCGGGCCCGGGACACGGCGGCCCGGCGCTGGTCGCGAACACCTACCTGGAAGGCACCTACTCCGAGATCTACCCGCGGGTGTCCGCGGACACGGCCGGGCTGACCAGGCTGGTCGAGCAGTTCTCCACCCCGGGCGGGATCCCCAGCCACGTCAGCGTGCCGACGCCGGGGTCGATCCACGAGGGCGGCGAGCTCGGCTACGCCCTGGTGCACGCCTTCGGGGCCGCGTTCGACCACCCCGACCTGCTGGTCGCCGCCGTCGTCGGCGACGGGGAGGCCGAGACCGGCCCGCTGGAGGGCAGTTGGAAGGGCATCACCTTCCTCAACCCGGCCCGGGACGGCGCGGTCCTGCCCATCCTGAACCTCAACCAGTACAAGATCGCGAACCCCACCGTTCTCGGCCGCCGCAGCCGCGACCAGGTGACCGCCTACTTCGCCGGCCACGGTTACGAGGTCCTGTGGGTCGAAGGCTCCGACGTCCGCCAGGTCCACCGGGACTTCGCCGCCGCCCTCGCCACGGCCCACCAGGCGATCCGGCGCATCCAGCACGCCGCCCGCCGCCCCGGCGGCGCGGTCACCGACACCCCGACCTGGCCGATGATCGTGCTGCGCACCCCGAAGGGCTGGACCGGTCCGCACGAGGTCGACGGCGTGCAGGTGGAGGGCACCTTCCGCGCCCACCAGGTGCCCCTTGCCGCGGTCCGCGACAACCCGGAGCACCTGGCCCAGCTCGACGCGTGGCTGCGGTCCTACCAACCCGAGCGGCTGTTCGACGCCGACGGCCGGCTCGCCGCCGAGCTGGCCGCGCTCGCCCCGGCCGGGGACAAACGGCTGGGGGCCACGAGCTACGCCAACGGCGGCCGGCGCACCGAAGCGCTGCGCCTGCCCGACTGGCGTGCCTACACCCTGGACATCGACCCGCGCCACCGCGGCCGCGACTCCTACGAGACGACCCGGCCACTCGGCGAGCTGCTGCGCGACGTCTACCGCGACAACCCGACCACCTTCCGGGTGTTCAGCCCCGACGAGCTCACCAGCAACCGGCTCGGCGCCATCCTGGAGGTGACCGACCGCTGCCTGGTCGCCCCCATCGACCCGCACGACGACCGGGTCTCCCCCTCGGGCCGGGTCATGGAGGTGCTCTCCGAGCATCTGTGCCAGGGCTGGCTGGAGGGCTACACCCTCACCGGTCGCCACGGCCTGTTCGCCACCTACGAGGCGTTCGCCATGGTGTCCGCCTCGATGCTCGTCCAGCACACGAAGTGGCTGCAGGAAGGGGCCAAGCTCGGCTGGCGGGAGCCCGTCCCCAGCCTCAACGTGCTGCTGACCAGCACCTGCTGGCGCAACGACCACAACGGCTTCTCCCACCAGGGACCCGGCCTCATCGACACCGTCGTGCCGCTGTCCCCCGGGGTCATCCGGATCTGGCTGCCGCCGGACGCCAACAGCCTGCTGTCCGTCGCCGACCACTGCCTGCGCAGCCGCAACCACGTCAACCTGCTCGTCGCCGACAAGCAGCCGCATCTGCAGTACCTCACCGCCGCCGAGGCCGACGAGCACGCCGCCCGCGGCGGCTCCGTCTGGGACTGGGCCGGCACCGAATCCCAGCTCGGCCGCGATCCCGACATCGTTCTCGTCGGCATCGGCGACGTTCCCACCATGGAGATCCTCGCCGCCGCCCAGCTGCTACGCCAGTTCGTGCCCAGCCTCTCCATCCGGGTCGTCAACGTGATCGACCTGATGGCCCTGCTGCGCAGCGACCTGCATCCGCACGGCTTCTCCACCCCGATGTTCCGGGCCCTGTTCACCGACGAGACCGACGTCGTCGTCGGATTCCACGGCTACAGCCGGGGCGTTCACCAGCTCCTGCACGGCCGGCGCAACCCCCAGCGTTTCCACGTCCGCGGCTTCATCGAGCAGGGCACGACGACCACCCCGTTCGACATGCTCGTCCGCAACGAGGTCAGTCGCTACCACCTCGCTCGCCTCGCCATCGAGTTCGCCCGCACCACCCATCCCGGCACCGACCGGCTCGTCACCCATTGCGAAACTCAGCTCAGCCGCCACCACGACTACATTCGCGACCATCTGGAGGACCTGTCCGAGATCCGTAACTGGACCTGGGACGACCCCCAGCCGGCCCCCGGACCGTCCGCCTAGAACCGTCCGCCCAGAACCGACTACCCAGAACCGACCGGCGCCCGACGAGTAGGTCCGGGGTCTGGGGGGCGGTGGCCGGGCATAGAGAGGGGGGCTTTCACGATCATGGTGTCACGCCTGGCGTGGAAGCCTTCCTGACCGCACCGTGACGGGCCTGCCGATGCTGTTGGGCCGCGCTACTCCGAAAACTCGTCCAGCGCCCGCTGGAGCTCGTCGCGCGTACCGGCCAAGGCGACGACGCCGACGTCGTCGGTCGCCGCCCAGACGAGGTGATCGCCGATCGGATAACTGGCGATATGCAGCGTGCCGCGCCGGGCGGCGGCGTCGACGGGGACGTGTCGGGGGATCCGCGGCGTCGGGGTGCTCATCGCCTTCACCTCCAGGTAGAAGAGCCCGAATATGGACGCCCTGTGCCGCCCAAGGGGTAGCTCCGGGCGGACCCGGGCAGATGTCAGCTCGCGCGCCAGGCGGCGAGGATCTCCTCGGCGGGTTCGGGGTCGGTGTGCGGGCGCGGGGTCGGCGCCGGGGTGGCGGAGAAGCGCGGGGTCGGTGCGGCCTGGATGATCCCGTCAACCTCGACGACCGTACCGCGGGCGGCGATCTGCGGGTGCACCGCCACCTCGTCGAAGGTCAGCACCGGCGTCAGGCAGGCGTCGAGATCGGCGAACGCGGCCACCCACTCGTCGCGGGCGCGGCGCGCGAAGGCCTCGGTGAAGCGGGCGCGCAGCACCGGCCAGCCCTGCTCGTCGTCCTGCGGCGGGAGGTCGGCGTCGGCCAGGTCGAGGCCGCGCAGCAGGTTCGCGTAGAAGGCCGGTTCCAGCGCCGCGACGGCGACGAACCGACCGTCGGCGCAGGTGTAGGTGTCGAAGAAGGGGGCGTGCCCGTCGAAGAGGTTGCTCTCGCGGGCGTCGTTCCACCGCCCCTGGCCGCGGAACGACCAGACCATCTGGGCCAGCATGCTGACCCCGTCGACGATGGCGGCGTCGACGACCTGGCCCCGGCCGGAGCGCTCCACCTCGTGCAGCGCCGCGAGCACTCCGATGACGCCCTGCATCGCGCCGCCGGCGAAGCCGAGCAGGTTCAGCGGCGGCAGCGGCCGTTCCCCGGCGCGCCCCAGCGCCCCCAGCACCCCGGTCAGCGCGATGTAGTTGATGTCGTGGCCGGCCTGCTGGGCCAGCGGTCCCTGCTGGCCCCAGCCGGTGATCCGCCCGTAGACCAGCCGGGGGTTGCGGGCGAGGCAGTCCCGCGGGCCGACCCCGAGGCGCTCGGCGACGCCGGGGCGCATCGCCTCCAGCACGACGTCGGCCGCCGCGGCGAGGTCGAGGGCCGTGTCCCGGCCCTGCTGCGAACGCAGGTCGACCGTGACGTGCCGGCGCCCGCGCAGCACCGGGTCGCCCGCCGTGGCGGGGTAGGGGCCGCCGCCCGGCCGGTCCAGGCGGACCACGTCCGCGCCGAGGTCGGCGAGTGCCATCGCGGCCATCGCCACCTGGCCGAGGCCGGCGAGCTCCAGCACGCGCAGGCCGGCCAGCGGCCCCGCACCCCGATCCATCTGACCTCCGGTTCTTGGCGACAAATTAGCTCTGACCACCTGTTTAGCGGATGTGGCCGGGGCCGGCGCGGCGATCGCTCAGCCGGCGCCGCCGGACGCGGGCAGCTCCCGCCCGCACAGCCGCTCGTCGAGGACGTCGAAGGAGCCGGCGGCGTTGGCCTGGACGAACGCGAGGCAGGTGGTGGGCCGGCCCAGGCTGGTGCTCAGGTCGAGGGGCGAGATCAGGCCCCCGGCGTCGTAGCTGCGCACCGAGCGCAGGGCGTCGACGAAGCCCCGCCGGGTCGGGCAGGCACCGGCCTGCTGCAGGCCGCGCAGGAACAGGTCGGTGTCGATGTAGGCGATCATCGCGAGGTCCTGGCGGGGGTTGGCGATCTGGGGGGCGTAGCGCGTCATCGCGTCGAGGTAGCCGGCGATGGGCGCCCCGCCGGCCTCGAACGGCCGGTAGAACACCGGCACGACGACGCCGGTCATGGCGCCGCCCGCCTCGGCCAGGAGCTGGCTGTCGTAGCCGCTGAGCGACAGGATGACCTTCGGGTTCCACCCGGTGGCGGGCAGCTCGCGCAGCACCGCCGGCAGATCGGGGGTGCCGACGACGGTGAGCAGCGTGTCGGCGCCGGTGGCGGCGAGCCGCCGGGCGATCGCGGCCGGGCTGTCGGCGTTCGCGGTGTAGCCGATCTGGTCGACGACGGGGATGCCGACCGCGCGCAGGCTCGCGGACAGGCGGGCGCCGGCGTCGTTGACACCGGTGGACAGGGCGGTGGTGAGCAGGGCCGCCCGGGTGCCGCCGCGGGACTTCACGAAGGTGCCGTAGGTGTCGCTGGCCGCGCCGGTGGTGTAGGAGAAGGAGAACATGTTCCGCCTGGTCGACCAGGCGTCGCTGGCGGCCAGGCCCGCCACCGGCACGTCCCGCTCGGCGAGGTAGCCCGCGCTGCCGTCGGCGGCCAGGGAGTACTCGAGGATGCCGAAGTCCCCCTCGCCCTCGATCAGGTCGCGGGCGCCGATCGTGTTCGCCTCCGTCGTGCCCTGGTCGTCCCGCCAGTCGTAGACGATCTTCCGGCCGTGGACGCCGCCGGCCTCGTTGGCCAGCCCCAGGCGGGCGTCGATTCCGGCCCGCACGGCCGCCAGCGACGACGCGGTGGGGCCCGTGTCCGGGTAGAGCAGGCCGAGGCGGACCTGGTCGGCGGTGATCCCGGGGGTGTCGCAGCCTGCGGCCGCGGGTTGCGTGCCCGACGAGCAGCCACCCGTGAGGGCGGTCAGCGCGAGCAGCGCGACGGCCAGAACCAGAGACGAACGTGTGCGAGGCATACCGGCGGGACTCCCGAGCGGACGCGAACGGCGTGTGGAACACGAACCCGCGGACGCGAAGGATCACTCCGGAAATTGCCGGACGCGCGCACCCCCGTACTCGCGGTTCGTCGTAGCTGCCGGCCCGGCCATCCGCCCGGCTCCAGCCGTGGCGAGGCACGCTGACCAGCCAGGAGGGACGTTATCGAAATATGTGCGCATACGCCACACCCGTCGTCTAGGTGACCGCACCACTGCGCCGAGGCGCGTCGAGGCATGTCGAGGCCCGGCATTTGTTGGTGGGCCCGCCCCGCCGCGGCCCCCGCGATCCGACACGGTCGCACCCGGCCCGACATCCTTGAGCAGCTAAATAATCTACATCTTAGAATGCTCGGCATCGGTCCCTCGCTCCGCCCGAACCCTCCCCCGCCCGACCGAAGGAGACAGCGTGGTTGCAGGCGGTCCGCAACGGCCACCCGATGTCATCGGCCGGCGGATGCGCGTGCCGAAGATGGCCGAGCTGGTCGCCTCGGACCTGCGGCAGGCCATCGTCCGCAGCACTCTCGCCGAGGGCCAGGCGCTGCCACCCGAGGCCGTGCTCATGGAGCAGTACGGGGTCTCGCGACCCACCCTGCGGGAGGCGCTGCGCATCCTGGAGGCGGAGTCGCTCATCACGGTCCGCCGGGGCGCGGGCGGCGGGGCCCGCGTCCAGTCGCCGAACCCGGCGGTCGCGGCCCGCTACGCGGGGCTCGTCCTGGAGCACCGCGCCACCACGATCGCCGACGTCTGGGACGCCCGGCTGCTGCTCGAACCGCCGACCGCCGCCGCGCTGGCCCGCCGGCGCACCAGGGCCGACCTGCGGGCGCTGCGCGCCTCCCTGACCGAGCACGACGCGGCCACCGAGCGGGTGCAGGGGGTGCGGCTGCACAACGAGTTCCACACCCTCGTGGTCCACCTCGCCGGCAACGAGACGCTCGCCCTGCTGATCACCCTGCTCGGCGAGATCATCAACCGGACCACCTGGACGCGCGTCGAGGCCGACCTCGGCACCCCGGAGCTGGAGCGGGCCGAGCGCGGCACCGTGCGGGTGCACGCCATGCTCGTCGACCTCGTCGAGGCCGGGGACGCCGCCGGCGCGCAGGACCTCTGGCGGCGCCACCTGGCCGCCGGCGCCCGCTACCTCGGCCAGGGCGGGCGCGACGAGGCCACGCTGGACCTGCTCGGGCGCCCCGGCGAGCCCGGGGCGCCGACGGACTCAGGCGGCTGGCTCGCGGGGTAGCCCGAGGACGCGCTCGGCGAGGATGTTGCGCTGCACCTCCGAGGTGCCCGCGTACACCGTGCCCGCCCGGGCGTTCAGCGAGACCTCCCACCAGCTCGCCGTCGACTCCGGGTCCGCACCCGGGTCGTCGGTCCGCAGCGGCCGCGACGGCCCCTTGCCGACGAGCACCAGGCCGTCGAGCCCCTCGAGGTCCAACGCGAACTGGGTGACCTCGCGGTGGTACTCGCTCCAGTAGAGCTTCGACACCGACGACGCCGCGCCCAGCTCGCCACCCGCCAGCACGTCGCTGAGGATCCGGTAGCCCAGGAACCGCATGACCTCCACCCGGGCCCGGAAGTACGCCAGCCGCCGGCGCACGGTGGGCTCGTCCGCGAGCCCGCGCCGGCGCGCCAACTCCACCAACCGGTCGAGCTCGGCGGCGAACAGGATCGGGTTGGTCGCCGCCTCCTCGCCGCGCTCGTAGGTGAGCAGGGTCGAGGCGACCTTCCACCCGTCGCCGGGCTTGCCGACGATGGCGTCCGCCGGGCAGCGGGCGTCGGTGAAGAACACCTCGCAGAAGTCCTCCCCGCCGGTCATGTGCCGGATCGGACGAACCTCCACCCCCGGCTGGTCCAGCGGCACCAGCAGGAACGACAGGCCTCGGTGCTTGGCCGCCTCGGGCTCCGTGCGGGCCAGCACGAAGATCCCGTTGCTGCGGTGCGCCCCCGACGTCCAGATCTTCTGCCCGTCGATGTGCCACTCGTCGTCGACGAGCCGTGCCCGGGTGCCCGCCGCGGCGAGGTCGGACCCGGCGTTCGGCTCGGAGAAGCCCTGGCACCAGATCTGCTCGCCCGACAGCAGCCCGGGCAGGATGGTCGCCTTCTGCGCCTCGGTGCCGTAACGCAGCAGGGTGTTGCCCAGCATCTTGAACCCGGTCGAGTCCTGCGGCTGCACCCCGAACGGCACCCCGGCCCGGGTCAGCTCCTCCACCAGCACCACCTGGTGCAGGGTGGTCAGTCCCCGGCCGCCGTGCTCCACCGGCCAGGCCACCCCCAGCAACCCGCGGCGAAACAGCGTCCGGCGCCATCCGGTCACGAACTCGCGCACCGCCGCCGCGTCGCCCAGGGCGCCCGTCCCCGGCCAGCCCGGGGGCAGCTCCTCGGCCAGCACCGCCCGCACCTCGGCACGGAACTGCTCCACCTCCGCCGGATAACGCGTGTCCACCCGGACCTCCCCACACCCGCGACGGCTAGAATCAGATAAACAATATCCCTATCCTTGTGTCTCGAGCACAGGGTCCCGTCTCGAGCACAGGGTCCCGTCGACGTCCGCCGACTCGCCGACACACTCCGGTCGCCGGGCCCGGTCACCCGCTGGAGGTTCCGTGCAGTTCCGGTACAGTCCCGAGCACGAAGAGCTGCGCCGCGGCATCCGGCGCTACTTCGCCGAGGTCGCCGACGCCGAAGCGGTGCGGCGCGACATGGCGACGCAGACCGGGTGGGACCCGGTGACCTGGCAGCGGCTGTGCGACGAGCTGGAGCTGCCGGCTCTCGCCGTGCCGGAGGAGTACGGCGGGGCCGGGTTCGGCCTGGTCGAGCTGGGCATCGCGCTGAGCGAGGCCGGCCGCAGCCTGCTGTGCGCGCCGCTGCTGTCGACCAGCTTCGCCACCCAGGCGCTGCTGCACGCCGGCGACGCCGATGCCGCCGCCGCCCACCTGCCGGGCCTGGCCGCCGGCACCACCACCGGCACCCTCGCCGCCCGCGAACCCGGCCGGGCCTGGGACGCCACCCCCGCGACCACGGCCGAGCGCGCCGGGGACGGCTGGACGCTGAGCGGCGTCAAGGACTGGGTGCTCGACGGGCAGAGCGCCGGGCTGTTCGTCGTCACCGCCACCACCGCCGCCGGGACGTCGCTGTTCCTCGTCGACGCCGCGGCGGCGGGCCTGGCGGTCGAGGCGCTGCCCGTCGTCGACCCGACCAGGCGGGTGACCCGGGTCACCCTCGCCGCTACGCCTGGTGTCCTGCTCGGCGCCGACGGCGCCGGCGCGGCGGGCCTGGCCCGGACCCTGGACGCGGCGGTCACCCTGCTCGCCGCCGAGCAGATCGGCGTGGCCGAGGCGGCCCTGGCGTCGGCGGTGGACTACGCCAAGCAGCGCGAGCAGTTCGGCCGGCCGATCGGCTCCTTCCAGGCGATCAAGCACAAGCTGGCGACCGTGCTGCTGGAGGTGGAGGCGGCCACGTCGGCGGTGATGTACGCGGCGTGGACGGCCGACGAGTCTCCCGCCGAGCTGCCCGAGGTGGCCAGCATCGCCGGCCTGAGCTGCTCGGAGGCGGCCCTGCTCGCCGCCGGCGAGAACGTCCAGGTGCACGGCGGGATCGGCTTCACCTGGGAGCACTCCGCCCACCTGTACCTCAAGCGAGCCACGACCGACCGGCTACTGCTGCGCGATCCGCAGCACCAGCTCGACCGCATCGCCGCGCTCGCCGGCATCACCGCGCAGGCCCCCGACGAGCCGGCCCCCACGGAGCCGGACAGGGGCGCGTCACCCGACGTCCTCGCCGGGTCCGCGGAGAGGTGAGCCCGGCCGGCGGGCGGAGCGCGGCGGGCAGCCACCGGGTGGCGGGCGGCCGGCAGGTCACGGGCGGCCGGCGCGGGGCGGGCCGGTCAGCCGAACATGTCCAGGACGGTCGTGCCGTCGCCGCGCTCCAGGTAGTCCCGGCCGGCCACGAGGTGGCGGCGCCACAGCCGCTCGGCTCGTTCGGCGTCGCGGGCCTCGATGAGGTCCACGACCCGGGCGTGCGCGGCCCGGCTGCGGGCGACCGCCGTGTCCAGGTCGGGCGAACCGGCGTCCGACTGGACCCGCGAGCGGTCGGCGAGCTCGACGATGTGCTCGATCATGCCCATGAGGACCCGCAGCGTCTGGTTGCCGGTCAGCTCGATCAGCAGCGGGTGGAACCGCTCGAGGCGGCGCAGCGTCTCCAGCGGCGACTCGGCGGGTTCGGCCGGCTCGGCCAGCGCGGCCCGCAGCCGGGCGATCTCCTTCGGCCCGCCGGCGCGGGCGAGGTGGGCGACGGCCTGCGGCTCGGCGACCTCGCGGACCTGCAGCACGTCGGCGAGCGCGGTGCCCTGGTGCTGCAGGATCAGGCCGGCGTAGCGGGCGGCGACGTCGACGTTCGGCGGGCGCACCCGCACCCCGCCGCCCGGCCCCATCCGCACCGTGATCAGCGATTCGCTCTCCAGCACCCGGAACGCCTCGCGCAGCGTCGGGCGCGAGACGTGGAACTGGACCATGAGCGCGCTTTCGGGGGGCAGCGCCTCGCCGGCGGCGAGCTCCCCGCGGACGATCTGCCGGCGCAGGTGCCCGGCGACGAGCTCGGCCGACTTCGGCAGGCGGACGCGCCGGTCCGCCCCCGGGCGCTCCTCGTGGGCCGCCCCGACGGGCTCGGCAACAGACATGTCCGCAGCTTCCTCACGACGACATTCGCGTCGCCGGCTGTACCGGCCCGCCCTACAACGGTTTCCTTCATACCCCATCCGGCGCGCGCCGCAGATCACCGCGGCACGCCGGCCGCCCAGGGTGACCATTCGCTTGACTGGCCGGAAGGTCGGCGCAAATGTGCCTCTGGGGCCCTCGGCGCCCGGCCTCGACCGGCCAGACCCCGCCCGGCCGCGCCGGCCGCCATCTCCCTGCCACGCCACCTCAAGCTGCCACGCCACCTCAGGCTGCCATGTCACCTCAGGCTGCCACGTCACCTCGACTGCTAGGAGTGCGCCCGTGTCCGAAACTCCCACCCGCGTCGCGATCGTCACCGGAGCGGCCCGCGGCATCGGCGCCGCGATCGCCCAGCGGCTGTCCCGCGACGGCCTGGCGGTCGCCGTGCTCGACCTGGAGGAGGCCGCCGCCAAGGGCACCGTCGAGGCGATCACCGCGGCCGGCGGTCGCGCCCTGGCGGTCGGCGCGGACGTCGCCGACCCCGAGCAGGTCACCGCGGCCGTCGCGGCCGTCACCGAGGGGCTCGGCGCGCCGACCGTGCTGATCAACAACGCCGGCATCACCCGGGACAACCTGCTGTTCAAGATGAGCGAGGCCGACTGGGACTCGGTGATCGGCGTGCACCTGCGCGGCGCGTTCCTGATGACCCGCGCGGTCCAGAAGCACATGGTCGACGCCGGCTGGGGCCGCATCGTCAACCTGTCGAGCACGTCGGCGCTGGGCAACCGCGGCCAGCTCAACTACTCCACCGCCAAGGCCGGCCTGCAGGGCTTCACGAAGACGGCGGCCATCGAGCTCGGCAAGTTCGGCGTCACCGCGAACTGCATCGCGCCGGGCTTCATCGCCAGCGACATGACCCGGGCCACCGCCGCCCGCATGGGCAAGACCTGGGAGGAATACGTCGCCGCGTCATCCGGGGTGATCCCGGTTGGCCGGGTCGGCGAGGTCGACGACATCGCGCACACCGTGTCGTTCTTCGTCAGCGAGGGCGCCGGCTTCGTCTCCGGTCAGATCATCTACGTCGCCGGCGGGCCGAAGGCTTGACCACGACGACTGGACGGGCCGAGCCGCACGAGGTCGAGGCCAGGGAGTACGCCGAGACCCGGTTCCGGGTGCAGCCTCCCGCGCACGGCGATGACGGCACCCGGGTGCGGATGCGGATCGGGCCGTGGCTGGCCGGAACCGATGGCGTCCCGACGGTCGGCTCGCTCGGGGTCGTGGTCGACGACGCGATCGGCTCGGCGATCCTGCGGGCCCGCCTCGGCGACCGGCATTCGGTGACCTCCCAGCTCTCGCTGGAGGTCGTCGTCCCCCCGCCGTGGGCCGGCCCGGAGCTGACCGCGCACGCCACGCTGCTGGGCCGCGACGCCGTCGGCGGGCTCGCCGCCGCCACCGTGCGCGACGGCGAGGGCCAGGTGGTGGCCGTGGCCACCGGCCGCTGCCGCTACGTGCCGGCGGACATCCTGCCGCCGGGTGGCATACGCCCGCCCCTGCCACCCGCGGACCACAGTTCCCTGTTCGAGACCCTTGATCTGGCGTCGGCGTCGGCGTCGGCCGGAGCGATCCCCGAGCAGGCGTCACCGGCGGCCGGGGCGGCGGGGCCCGAGGCGGGCTGGCCGGCGCTCGTCCTGCCCAGCGGTCCCGGGATGCAGAACCCGCACAACACCGTGCACGGTGGCGTGCTGCTGTGCGGCTCCGAGCTCGCGGTGGCGCTGGCGGACCCGGACGGGCCGCCGCACACCACGTCGATCCGGATCAGCTTCCTGCGCCCCGGCGACGGCAACCACCCCGTCACCTTCACGACCAGCACGGTCCACCGCGGCCGTTCCCTGGCCGTGTACCAGGTCAGCGCGGGCGGGCCGGCGGGCCGCCCGTACACGGTGGCGACGGTGATCCGGGAGCGCTGAGCACCGCACCGCCGCAGGGCGGTCCGCCGTACCGGGCGGACCGCCCCGCGCTGCGTCAGGAGGCCGCGTCGGGCGGGGCGTCGAGCTCGTCGAACAGGTAGCGCTGCAGCGTGGGGCCGAGCCAGCGGGCGATCGCCTCGGGGTCCATCGTCGCCAGCGGCTCGACGCGCACCACATAGCGCACCATCGCCAGTCCGATGAGCTGGGAGCTGATCAGGCCCGCCCGGGTCAGCCCGTCATCCGAGTGGACCACGGCGCTGATCTCGCGGAAGATCTCCCGGTTGACGAACTCGCGCAGCAGGTTCGCCGACTCCTCGTGCCGTAGCGCGGAGCGCAACATGCCGAGCATCGGGTTACGGGCCGACTGCGAGTCCCACAGGGTGAGGAACAACCGGGCGAGGCGCTCCCCCGTCCCGGCCTGCCCCGACGCCCAGACCTCGGGCAGCACCTCGGCGAGGTTGAACGCCTCCTGCATCGCCGCGGAGAACACGCCTTCCTTCGACAGGAAGAAGTGGTGCACGAGGGCGGGGTCGACCTTGGCCTCGCGGGCGATGCCGCGGATCGTCGCGCCCTCGTAGCCGCGCTCGGCGAACTGGCCGCGAGCGGCGTCCAGGATGGCCTGGCGGCTCCCGCTGGAGCCCGGTCGACGGCCGGTACGCCGCGTCCGCGTGCCGCCCGCCTGCGCCGTCCGCGGCTCCTCACCGACGGGCCGCGCCGGGTCACCCGGCGACAGCTGGCCACCCTCGGTCGGTGTCATCCAGCCACCCTCCTCACGATGAACTCGCAGACTACCGAGCGCGGGCAGCCGCCTCGCGGCGCCGCCGGTCCGGGCAGCGCCTACCGACCGGCGCGCGCCGGACGCGGCCGGCGCGCGGGCCGGTCCTGCTCACGACGCCCTCCGGGCCGTTGCCCAAATAAGTCATCACACGTAGAGTTCATCACGAGATGACTTTAGCGCATCGCCTAGGAATGGGGGACAGCCGTGTCCGCGGCCTCTGGGACCGATCATCTCGTGGCGGTCGTCTTCGCCGACGTTGCCCTGCTGCTGGCCGCCAGTACCCTGGTCGGCCGTCTCGCCCGGCGCTGGCGCCAGCCCGTCGTGATCGGTGAGATCGTCACCGGGCTCGCCCTTGGTCCGAGCCTGCTCGGCCTGCTCCCCGGCGACGTGCCCGGGTGGCTGTTCCCGCTTGCCGTGCGCCCCTACCTCAACGTCCTCGCCCAGCTCGGGCTCGTCCTGTTCATGTTCGTCGTCGGCTACGAGCTCGAACCCCGGCACATGCGCGGGATCGGCCGGTTGACGGCGTCGGCGACGGGAGCGTCGATCGCGGTGCCGTTCGCCCTGGGCGCGGCGGCGGCCGTGCTGCTGCACCCCTGGCACGACAGCGCCGGCGGACGGCCGATCGAGCTGCTGCCACTGTGCCTGTTCGTGGGCACGGCGATGTCGGTGACCGCGTTCCCCGTGCTGGCTCGGATGCTCTCCGAGCGGGGGATGCAGGCCAGCCCGCTGGGGCTGCTCGCGCTCGCCTGCGCGGCGATCGGCGACGTCGTCGCCTGGTGCATGCTCACGGTGGTCGTCGCCGTCGCGTCCTCGAGCGGCCCCTGGGGGGTGGTGCGCATGCTGGTCGAGGCGACGCTGTTCATCGCCGCCATCGGCACGCTCACCGGCCCCGCCCTGCGCTGGATGATCGCCAGGACGACCCGCGCACGCACCTCCGGCGTTCTGGTGTTCGTACTGGTCGGACTCCTGCTGTGCGCGTGGGCGACAGCGGAGATCGGGCTGCACCCGGTCTTCGGGGCGTTCGCCTTCGGGGCCGCGCTCCCACGCGCGGACCTCACCGTGCTGGCGCCGGACCTCGCCGAGAACGTCAACCGGATGAGCGTCCCCCTGCTGCCGATCTTCTTCGTCGTCACCGGTCTGTCGGTCGACCTGGCCTCCATCGGGGGCCGGGGATTGTGGGAGATCGCTCTGGTCCTCGCGGTCGCGTGCACCGGGAAGATCGCGGGCGCCGGTGGCGCGGCCCGGCTGTGCGGGATCGGCACCCGGCAGGCCGCGACCTTCGGGGTATTGATGAACACCCGCGGGCTGACCGAGATGGTGATCCTCAACATCGGGCTGGAGATGAAGGTGCTCGACGGGCCGCTGTTCTCCGCGCTGGTACTCATGGCCGTTGTCACGACCGCCATGAGCGCACCCCTGTTGAATCTGCTCGCGCCGCCCGGCCCAGAGCCGGCGCCCGGCAATCCTCTGCCCGAACAGCAGTCGCCGCCGGAAATTAGGCGGAGTCCGGCGGATCCTGATCCACGATTTCATCCGACAACAATGTCGGCGGCAACGGCCGGCACCGCAGGCACTACTCACGCCACCCTGGACGTTCATCAGTCGTAATCGTGACACAGCCTCGCGCATCTTCTCCCCGGAAAGTATCCTCACACCGTTCTCGGCTATGGACGGCGCCACCGCGAAGTCACTCGGAGGGGCGGATGAACGAGGTGCAACTCGGACGCGAAGGAAGCGCGAGGACGCTGTACTACGAGCCGGAGGGTCTTCTGCTGCAGAGCGCGCTCGTCCCGCACCCCGACGGCGTCGGTCTGCTCCTGCAGATCCTCTATCTCGGTGACGGCCAGCTCGGAGTCGAGGTCACGGTCGCCGCCGGCACCCCCGACGGCGCCGTGCCCGGCGACCACGCCCCCGCCTCGATCCTGTTACAGGGACACGACTCCCGGCACGCGCCCAGTGGCTGGCTGGAGATCCGCCCGTTGCCCGACGCCGAGATCCACCAGTTCTGGATCATCCGTAGCCAGTCCGTCGAGGAGGACCTGCCTCGCGGCGAGATCACGTGCGAGTTCCGCGGCTCCCTGACCCACGGCATCACCACCCGGACGTATGCGGGAGCCACCCGGCCGCAGTCGTGACGCGGCCGGGCGGCCCGCAACGGGGTGGGGCGGTGGCGGGACGGCCGGTACCTGGGACGGCCGGTACCTGGGACGGCCGGTGCGGTGGGCCTCGCCCCCGTCCGGTTCAGGGCCGCCGTCCGGTTCAGGCCGCGGCGAGGCGGCCGGGGTCCGCGTCGGGCGCCCCGACCGGTACCGCGGCGGTGAGGTTCTCCCGGGTGAGCATGGTGCGGAACTCGCGGGGGGCGCGGGTGCGCGCCCAGAGCAGCATCCGGAGGCGGCCGGAGCGGCTGAACCGGTACTGGCGTGCCGCCGGGTCGGCGAACCGGTAGAGCGGCGGGACGAAGGGGGCCTGCGCCAGGTCCCCGAAGATGCGCGCGGCGGCGGAGCGCGGCCCACGCTCGCCGGCGGCGACCTCGTCGCATCGGTCGAACGTGCGCTCCACCAGCTCGGCCAGCCCCGCCGGCGCGGGGAACCAGAACGCCCCGTCGGCGAACCGCTCGAGCTGGCGCCAACCGTCGGTCGGTGACGCCGCCGCGGCCCGCAGCCGCTGGTTGCGCGCGCTCTTGAGCGCCAGCGCCCCGAGCATCGACTGCAGCAGCCACACCCGCGAGAAGGCGTTCCACAGCGCGAAGTCACGGGTGGCGACGCGGGCGGCGAACAGCATCCGGTCGTGGTAGTCGATGAGGTCCCGCTGGAAGCGGGCCGTCCGCTCCAGCCGGCCCGGGGGCCGGCCGCCGGCGGCCGCGGCCAGCAGCTCGGCGGCCAGGGCGTGCACCATCTCCGCACCCGTCGTCAGCTCGCGCGAGAGGAACAGGTCGGCGCGGCCGGCCGCGCGGTCGAAGGCGAAGTACCGCTCGCCGCAGGTCTCCCGGGCGCGCCACGGCCAGTGGTCGCTGGCCGTCCACGGCTCGGCCGCCACCGCCAGGTCGAACTGCCGGGCCAGCGCCGGGTGGCGGGCGAGCAGCCGCTGGAAGTCGGCGTCGGGGTCGCCCGTCCAGTCGGGGCTGCACTGCGGGTCGGAGCTGCACTGCGGGTCGGAGCTGCACTGCGGGTCGAGGCTGACCGTCACCCCGCAGGCCGGGTTCGCCGCCTCCGGATGGTTGCCGAAGGGCACGACCTGCACCCAGCCGCCGTCGAACAGGTGGCTGAGCGTGCCTCGCGACCAGGGCGCGGCGTCGGCCCAGGACGCCGGCATGCACTGCTCGAACGGCCGCACCCCGTACATCCGGGTGGCCAGCACCCGGCTGCGCAGCCGCAGCGGGGCCCGGTCGGCGGCGGGGGCGAGCAGCCCGACGGCGTCGACGGCGTAGGCGGCGCGGTAGGTCAGGCCGTCCGCCGCGGTGACCGTGACGCCGTCGTCGGCGACGTCCACCGCGGTGGCGGCGGGTCGGCCCGGCGCGACCGCCGCGCCGCGGGCCACCGCCAGCTCGTGGGCGTACTCGTCGACCTCGCCCCGGTAGGGATGCCACTCGCTGTGCTCCCCCGGCACGTTGAACTGCACGGTCTGCTCGGGCCGCGGCTCCCGGCCGGCCTCGTGGTAGACGAAGCCGATGTTGCCCTTCGCCCCGCTGGTACGGCGCACCCGGGCGGGCAGCGCCTGCGCCAGCCCGAAGGCGCGCAGCTCCGGCAGGTCAAACCGGGCGGCCAGGGTGAAGAACACCTCGGCCGTGTACGGGACGGTGGTGGCGCCGGCCGCGTTCGCCGGGCCGGCCGGCGCGTCGAACAGGACCACGCGCATCCCGTGGCGGGCGAGGATCGCCGCGAGCAGGCTCGGGGCGAGGTGGCCGCCGAGCACGGCCACGTCGTAGGTGTCCGCCGGGTCGGCGCTGGGCGCCGCGGCTGGTCGGATCATGTCGCTGCTCCTGTCGTGCGCTGCCTGGGCCGGTGGCGTGCCGGGACGCCAGACGTGGCCGGGACGTCAGACGTGGCCGCGGACGCGTTCGCGGGCGAAACCGGCGAGCGCACCGCGGATGATCGGACCGACCTCGGCCGGCGCGGACCGGCGCGACCAGGCCACCGCCTTCGCCATCCGGGGTGGGGTGGGGTGGATGTAGTGGTTGTCCGCGTCGGCGAAACCGAACGGCGGCGGGACGTAGTCGGCGGCGCCGATGTCGGCCATGATGTCCGCGGCCGCCCGACTGGCCGCGACCTCACCGGCGACGACCGCGCGGGTGCGGGCCAGCGTCGACTTCATCAGCTCGTTGAAGCCCTCGCTGAGCGGGAACGGCGAGCCGGTGAACTTCGCCCGCTCCCGCTCCTCGAACACCGCCGGATCGCGGTGCCGGACGAAGTCGAAGTAGATCGACTCCAGGTGCAGCGTCCCGAGCACGGTGCCCAGCGCCCAGGTGCGGAAGGTGGCGTTCCACAGGTTGTAGTCGCGGAAGCTGTTGAACGAGCTGTGCACGAGGTCGTCGTGCGTCTCCAGCAGGCCGCGGTCGAGGTCGTCGACGTAGCGGAAGCGTTCGGTCGACCAGTCGCCGTCGCGGCTCGCGGCGATCAGCCGCCACGCGAGCGCGTTGATCACCTCGAAGGTCGAGGTCAGACCGCGGGAGTACAGCGGGTCGACGAACCCGGCGGCGTGCGCCGTCAGCGCGAAACGGTCCCCGACGACCGTGCGCGAGGAGTACTGCAGGCGCGGCGAGCTGACCCACGGCCGGATCGCCACCGCGTCGGTGAACTGGCTGGCGATGTCGGGGAAGCGGGCGAGGAAGGCGGCCCACTCGGCGGCCGGCCCCCGCTCGTCGGCCGGGAACTTCGCCGGGTCCAGGCTCAGCCCGACGCTGGTGAGCCGGTTCGACGCGCCGGGGTGGTTGTCGAACGGGATCACCCACATCCAACCGCCGTCGAAGACGTGGTGCAGGGTGCCGTTGTGCCAGGGGCTCGGCTGGTGCATCCGCCGGCCCGCCGCCGTGTCGTCGAACGGCCGCACCCCGACCATGTGGGTGAACAGGCCGCGGGAGTGGTGGTGCAGGCGGGTCGGGGTGTCGCGCAGGTCGAGCTGGCGGGCCAGCGGCGAGCCCGGGCCGCCCGCGTCGACGACGTACTGCGCCTCGATGCGCTCGCCGTCGGCGGTGCTGAGCGTGGCGCCGTGGTCGGCGTCGAGGCCGATCTCGCTCACCCGGGTCGCCGGGCGCGGCACCGCGCCATAGCTCACCGCCACGTTGAACGCCCAGGCGTCGGTGTCCTGGCGGAACAGGTGCGACTCGGTCTGGAGCATCGCCGGGATCACGAACTGGTTGTGCTCCCCCGGGTTCTGCAGCCGGCCCGCACGGTGGTAGACGAAGCCGAAGTTGCGCTTCTGGCCGCAGTTCGCCGACACCCGTGACCGGACCGTCCGGAAGGTGGCGAGGTCGCCGATCTCGGGCACGCCGTAGCGGGCGGCGAGCACCCGCAGCAGCGCCGAGGTGTAGGGAATCGTCGACTCGCCGATAGCGAACCGGGGGTGGACCGCCGCGTCCACGAGGACGGTGCGCACCCCGTTGCGGGCCAGGATCGCCGCGAGGGTCGACCCGGCGATTCCCGAGCCCAGGACAGCGACGTCGAAGCGGCCACCACCCCCGGACCCGGCGCCCGTGGTGCCCGGTAGCTCCTTCATATCTTTCTCCCCTTCTTGTCCGATTCCTCACCCTGCCACCGGGCCCGGCGGCCAGGCGGTGCGTTTCTTCTCGGTCGGTCGCATCGGTCGCCGCCCGGGCGGCGCCGCGAGAGGTATTCCCGCGCCGTATTCCCTTGTTCTCCCGGCCTTCCCGCCGTCGTATTCCGGGATCGCGGAGCGCAACACCAGCGCCCGGTTTCGCCGTTTTCCCGGGTTCCGTTCATCGGTTCGCCACCCTCCGGGAGAGCGGCGTTCAACCGGCGTCCTCGGCGGGGAGTCCTCCGCCGGCGTCGGCCGCGGCCGACCCGGCCGGCACGACAATCGCGTGCTGGTCGGCCACGAGGCCGAGCAGATAATCGGCCCACAGATTCGCGTCGGTGGCGAAGAACTCCCGGCTGTCGACCTTCACGGCCAGGTCCTTGCGGCAGCGGCCGATCAGCTCCATCACCATCAGCGAGTCCAGCCCCACCTCCAGCAGGTGGTATTCACCGGCCAGCTCGCCGGCGTCGAGCCGGAGGATGTCGGCGAGCTGGCCGCGCACGTACCCGTCGACCAGCGCCCGCCGCTCGCCCGGCCTGGCCTCGGCGATCGTCGTGACCAGCCGGGAGGGTCCGCCGGCCGACGCCGCGGCCACGACCTCGATGGTCGCGAGCATCGGCCGCTCCCGCCGCGCCTGCATGATCGGCTTGTACCGCTCCCAGTCGGCGGCGCACACAACCTGCTGGGGCTCGTCCCCGCCGAGCAGACCGCTAAGCAGCGCCAGGCACTGCTCCGGCCGCAGCGGGCGCAACCCGACCGAGCGCAGGAACTCCATCACGTCGTCGCCGAACAGCGCCGACGCGCTGGCCCAGGGCCCCCAGTTCACCGTGAGCGCCGGCCGCCCGACCGCCCGGCGGTGATGGGCGAGGGCGTCGAGGAAGCCGTTGGCGGCCGCATAGCTGGCCAGGTGCTGCGACCCCCACACCGACGCGATGGACGACAGCGACAGGAAGAAGTCCAGCTCCCACGGCTCGGTGAGGCGGTGCAGATTCCAGCCGCCGAGCACCTTCGGCGCCCAGACGGCCTGGTATTCCCCGTCGCGCAGGTCCCGCAGGAACTGCGGGCGCGAGACCCCGGCCGCGTGCACGACACCGCGCAGCGGCCGCGGCCCCGCCGCGATCCGCGCGAGCAGCTCCGCGGTGGCGTCGGCGTCGGTCACGTCGACGGCGGCCACCTCCACCTCGGCGCCGAGCCGCTCGGCGGCCCGGATTCCGGCCACCCGTACCCGCACCGGCTCGGCCAGGTCCGGGTCGTCCCAGCGGGCGCGCTCGGGCAGCGCCGTGCGGCCCGTGAGCACTATCCGCCCGGCCCCGTGACGGGCCAGCCACGCGGCAAGCGCCAGCCCGATCCCGCCCAGCCCGCCCGTGACGAGGTAGGTGCCGTCGGCCCGCAGGTCCGGCCGGCGGCGCAGCTCCTCCTCCTGCGGGCGGCGGGCGACGAGACGGGCGACGAGACGCTGCCCGCCGCGCAGTGCCTGCTGGTCCTCGGCGTCGTCCGTGGTGAGCAGGCCGGCCAGCAGATCCGCCTCCGCGTCGGCCCCGGCCGGGATGGCGGCGTCCGGGTCGAGATCGACCGCGACACCCCACAGCTCCGGGTGCTCCAGCGCGACCACCCGGGACAGGCCCCACAGCGCTGCGGCGGCCACGGTGTGCCGACGCTGCGCGACGCCGACGGGCTGGGCTCCCCGGGTCACCAGACAAACCGTCACCGGCGCGTCGAACCCCTCGAACCCCGTGCCGCCGGACCGCTGCCCGCGGGCCCGGGTCTGCCCGCCGGACCCCGCGTGGGTCCCGCCGCCCGTCATGCCGCCCGTCGTGCCGCCCGTCGTGCCGCCGGCCGTCGGCCCCTCGGCGCCCGCGGCCAGGATCCGGACGACGCCGGCGACGAACAGCTCCGCGCCGACGCTGACCGCGCGCAGCACCGCGGCGTCGGTCTCCGCGGCGTCCGGGGCCGCAAGCCCCGTGAGGACCACGATCCGGCGGGCACGGACATCGGCGGCGCCGGACCGGTCGTGCCAGTCGGCGAGCATCTGGGTGAGGATGCGGTCCCGGTCGGTCTCGCCCACCTCGCCTGGCCCGGCGACGGTGTCGACCGTGGCGCCGCGGGCGCGCAGCCGCGCCGAGAGCCGGGCAGCAAGCCCGTCGCCGTCCCCGACGAGCAGGAACGCCTCACCGTCGAGCGGTCGGGCGGCGACGGGCGGCGCCGGCTGCCAGTCCAGCCGGTAGAGCAGCTCGTCCGAGCGGTACCAGGGCGCGGGCGGGCGGGCCGGGGCGGGCGGCGCCAACCGCACTCCCCGTACCTGCCCGACCGGGCCGCCGTCGGCGCCGCGCAGCTCCACGTCCCACCGGGCCGTGTCGCCGCCTGAGGTCGCCGGGGCCGCGGGAGCCGCTGGGACCGCACGCAGCCGCCGCGCCGCTCCCGGATCGCCCAGCGCCGCGTCGACGGCGACCACGGTCGGCGAACGGTCGGTGCCGTCCGCGGCGATGATCGTCTCCGCCGCAGCCGCGAGAACGCCGGTCCAGCCGGCGTCCGGGACGGCCGCGGTGATCTCGGTCGCCGACCCCGGGTCGGCCTCGGCCGCCTCGCTCAGCGGCCGCGGCGCCGGCGTCCCCGGGGCGGCCGGCGGCTGACCCGCGTGCGCCGCGGCGTGCGACGGACGGCTCAGCACCACCCGGCCGTGGGTCCGCCAGGGGGCGTCGGCGTCCTGTTCGGCCCGGCTGCTCCCGCGCAGGGTGACGGTCAGCTCGGCCGCCTCGGGCAGGTCGGCGTCGGCGCCCTCGGGTGCGGCGACGACGAGCTGGAGCAGGCCGGGGTCCGCCCCCTCGGCGGGGCTCGGCAACGCCGGGTCGACGCCGGCCGGGCCCGCCGTCCACCGTCCCCCCGCCGCGTCCGCGGCCGCCGCCGCGGCGGCGTCGAGCAGGCCGCCGAGGCGCACCTCACCGTCGACGACCAGCCCGGCGGGGGCCTCCTGCGGGCTGAACTCGTAGGTCGCAACGGCCGTGGCCAGCCGCCGGCCGAGTCCGGGGATCTCCCGGCCCCCCGTCGCGGCGCGGCTGTCCGGACCGACCTCGGTGAACCAGTAGGAGGCACGCCGCCACGGCGTCGCCGGCAGCAGCACCCGCCGCGGCGCACGGCCCGCGTGCACCGCCGTCCAGTCGACGGCGTGACCGCGCAGGTGCATCAGGCCGACGGCGGAGAGCAGGCCGAGCCGGCTGTCCCGGCCTCGGCGCAGCGAGGGCACCCAGGTGGTCGCGGGGTCGTCGACCGCCCGGGCGCCGAGCCCGGACAGCACCGGATGCGGACCGATCTCCAGGAAGGTGCGCGTCCCGTCGCCGTGCAGGGCCCGCACGCCGTCCTCGAAGCGGACGGCGGCCAGCGCGTGGCGCGCCCAGTACTCCGGGCCCACCTCGTCGGCGGACCACAGCCGGCCGGTCACGTTCGACACCAGCGGGATGCTCGGCGCGTGGTATGTCAGGTGCGCCAGCACGTTGCGGAAGCCGTCGAGCATCGGCTCGATCAGCGGCGAGTGGAAGGCGTGGGAGACCGCGAGCCGGCGGCTCTTCACCCCGGTGGCCGCCAGGGCCGCGCAGACCGCGTCGACGTCCTCGGCCGCGCCGGCGACGACGACGTCGCGCGGGCCGTTGACGGCGGCGAGCGACACCGAGGCCCGGTACGGCTCGACCGCGGCGCGCGCCGTCGCCTCGTCGCAGGTCAGCGTCGCCATCACCCCGCCGGCCGGCAGGTTGGACATGAGCTTCGCCCGGCAGCACACCAGCGTGACCGCGTCGGGCAGGCTGAGCACGCCGGCGAGCTGGGCGGCGACGATCTCGCCGACGCTGTGCCCCGCCAGCGCCGACGGGCGCAGCCCATAGGCCAGCCACGTCCGCGCCAGGGCGTACTCCAGCGCGAACAGCGCCGGCTGGGTGTAGCGGGTGTTGTCCAGCCGACGGGCCGCGTCGGCCCGGGCTGCGTCGGCGTCGGCCTGGGCGTCGGCCTGGGCGTCGGGCCAGAGGACGGAGCGCAGCGGGCGGTCGAGGAGCCGGTCGGCGAGGGCCGCGCACTCGTCGAACGCGGCGGCGAAGGCGGGTTCGTCGGCCAGCTCGCGGCCCATGTCGACGTACTGCGCGCCCTGCCCGGTGAACAGCCAGGCGGTGCGCCGGGCCCGGTGCGGCGCGGCGACGCCGGTCACCACGCGAGGGTCGCGGGCGCCCGAGGCGTGGGCGGCGAGCCCGTCGGCGAGGTCGGCGGTCGAGGTCGCGGCGACGGCGAGGCCGTGGGCGGCGCGGGCGCGCCCCACCTGGCTGGTGTAGGTGACGTCGTCCAGGCGCAGGTCCGGGTGGGCGCGAAGATGGTCGGCCCAGCGGCCGGCGAGCTCGGCCAGGGCCGTCTCGGTGCGCGCGGCGGCGACGACCACCCCGGCCGGCGCGTCCGGGCCACGGTCGTCCGGGGGCGCCGCGACGTCGGCCACCAGGGCATGCGCGTTGGTGCCGCTCGCCCCGAAGCTGCTGATGGCGGCGATCCGTTCGCCGGGGGCGGCCGGCCACGGTCGGGCCGCCGTGGGGACCTCGACGTGCAGGCGGTCCCAGTCGACGTTCGGGTTGGGCTCGCGCAGGTGCAGGTGCGCCGGCACGACGCCGTGCCGCAGCGCGAGCACGATCTTGATCAGGCCGGCGATGCCCGCGGCGGCCTCCAGGTGGCCGATGTTCGTCTTCACCGATCCGACGAGCAGCGGGTCGCCGCCGGCGTGGTGGCGGCCCAGGGTCGCCTCCAGGGCGCGCAGCTCGATCGGGTCGCCGAGCGACGTGCCCGTGCCGTGCGCCTCGACGTACTGCACCCGGCCCGGCGCGATCCCGCACCCGGCCAGGGCCGCCTCGACGACCTCACGCTGCGCCGCCGGGTTCGGCACCGTCAGCCCGCTGGAGCGGCCGTCGTGGTTGACCGCCGAGCCACGCAGGACCGCGAGGATCTGGTCCCGGTCGCGCACGGCATCCGACAGCCGGCGCAGCACCAGCACGCCGGCGCCCTCGCCGCGGGCGTACCCGTCGGCGGCGGCGTCGAAGGTCTTGCAGCGCCCGTCCGGGGACAGCGCGCGAAACTTGCTCATCAGCAGGAAGCCGTACGGGGCGAGCATGAGGTTCACGCCGCCGGCCAGCGCCATGTCGCACTCGCCGAGCCGCAGTGCCTGGGCCGCCTCGTGCACGGCGACCAGCGAGGACGAGCAGGCCGTGTCCATCACCTTCGCCGGCCCGCGCAGGCCGAGCGTGTAGGAGATCCGCCCGGCCAGGAAGCTCGGCTCACCGACGAGCTGGTAGGCGTCCACGTCGGCGGGGTCACCGACCTGCTGGCGCATCCGCACGTAGTCGGTCGTGGAGACGCCCAGGTAGACCCCGGTGCGGGTGGCCGCCAGGCCGTCCGGGGCGTAGCCGGCCCGTTCCAGCGCCTCCCAGGAGACCTCCAGGGTCAGCCGCTGCTGGGGGTCCATGCCGACCGCTTCCCGCGGGGAGATCCCGAACGCCTCCGGCTCGAAGCCGTCCACGCTGTCCAGGAAGCCGCCGCGGATCGTGTACGCCTTGCCAGGCGCGTCCGGGTCCGGGTCGTAGAGCGTGCGCGCCGCCCCGCGCCGCGGCGGGAACTCCCCCGTCGCGTCGACGCCGTCGGCCAGCAGCCGCCAGAACTGCTCCGGGTCCTGCGCGCCGGGCAGGCGGCAGCTCAGGCCGATCACGGCGACCGGCTCGTCCAGCGCCCGGGCGCGCTCGGCGTTCGCCGCCGCCTCGCCGAGCCTGCGGCGCAGCCTCTCGATGGTGCGCAGCGCCTCGACGAGCCGGTCCCGCCCGGGAGCGGGGACGGCGGGGACGGCGGGGACGGCGGGGACGGCGGGGACGGCGGGGACGGCGGAGGCGGCGGAGGCGGCGGGGGCGGGGGCGCCGGCGGCGGCGGTCGCGGCGACGGGGGCGGAGGCTGTCCGCTCGGTCATGTCTGCGTTCTCCTTCGGTGTCGCGGCGGTCCGTCCCGCCCGGGGGCCCGTGGTTCCCCGGGCACGGCGGCGGCGGGTCGGTGGGGGGCGGGTCGACCGGTCAGCGCGGCTCGTCGGCCAGCAGGTCGGCGGAGCTGTCGAGCGCCGCGTCCAGGCGGCGGGCGAGCTCCTCGTCGGACAGGGTGTCGAACTCGTCGAGATCCGCGACCTGCTGGAGCCCGCCGTCGTCGGGCCAGGCGAGCGGGTCCTGGTCGTGCGGCCCGTCGGGGCCGCTCGACGGGGCGATGCCTGGCGCGTCCCCACCCGGGTCGGCCGGAACCGGACCGGGCGCGGCGGGCGGGTCGCCGGCGAGCAGGTGTTCGGCCACCAGGTACTCGGCCAACGCCCGGGTGGTGGGGAACTCGAACGTCAGCGTCGCCGGCAGCTCACAGCCCAGCGCCCGCTCGGTGCGCGTGCGCAGGCTGACCGCCATCACCGAGTCCATGCCGAGCTCGAAGAACCCGGTGTCCGGACCGAGGTCGTCGCCGTCGCCCGCGCCGAGCACCTCGCCGACGCTGGCCAGCAGGAACTCCAGCAGCTGGTCGGCGGCCTGCGCCGCGGGCAGGCCCGCGAGCCGGGTGCGCAGCTCCCCGTTCCCCGGACCGGCGGCGCCGCTGCCCATGCCGCCGTCGGCGGTGGGCCGTGGGCGGGCGATCCCGTGCAGGAACGACCGTGGTGCGCGGCGCTGACAGACCTGGACGTAGGCGTCGGCGTCGATGTCCGCGACGGCGGCGGTGGCCGTGCCGGAGCAGGCAAGATGGTCGAACGCCTCGGCGACGTCGCCATCCGTCAGCGGGGTCAGCCCGCACTCGCGCATGAGGGCTCGGTCGCGTCGCCCGATCTCGCCGCTGCTCTCCCGCGGCATCAGCGCGACGAGCTGGCCGGGCAGGCCGGCGGCGGCCCGACCGGCGATCACGGCGGCGATGCGGGCGTCGGCAGCCGCGGTGACCGCTGTTCCCAGCGCCCCCCAGGCCCCGGCGGCCGACCCGACCGCGATGAACAGGTCCAGGTCGGCGTCGCGGGTGACGGCGTCCAGCCTCGTCGCGAGCACGGCCCGGCGCAGGTCCCCGACCAGGTGGCGGACGGTGGTGTCGGCGAGCGGGCGGGTCGCGGACGGGGTGGACGCGAGCACGACGCCGCCGAGGCGGCGGGCGTCGGCGAGGTCGGCGACGGCGTCCGCCACGGCGTCGGGCGCGCCGTCGACGAGTCGGATCTCCACGTCCGCGGCGCGCAGGCGGGCCAGCCGGTGGCCCACCTCGCTCGCCCGGCCGCGGCCGGGGCCGGACAGCAGCAGTCGGCGGGCGCCGTGTGCCACCAGCCAGTCGACGAAGGGGTCGGCGGCGGCGGCCAGTCCGTCGGTGACCGCGTACCAGCGGTGCGGCGACAGCGTGCGGGTCGGCCGCACGAGCGGCGGGGTTCCGATCCGCATCAGCCGCGCCGCGTACCAGCGGCCGGCGCGGACGGCGAGCTGATCGTCACGCCGCTCGCCGAGCAGCGCCTCCAGTACGCGCGCCGCCGCGTCGGCGACCGGGGCGTCCAGGTCGACGTCGACGAGGCCGCCGCGGCGCTCGGGCTGTTCGGTCGCGAGCACCTGCCCGATTCCCCAGGTGGCGGCGCTGCCCGGGTCGGGGGCCCGGTTGCGGCCCGGGTCCTGCGAGCCGGCGGTGACGATCCAGGTGCGGGTGGGCCGCGTCGCCCCGGTGAGCGCGCGGGCGGCCTGCAGGGCGTACGCCCACCGCTGCCGCGCCGCGTCGCCCGGGCTCGCCTCGCCGGGCTGGGCCGCGCCGTCGTCGACGAGCACCACGCCGACCGGGCCCGCCGACGCCGGCATGTCGTCGAGCGCGGCCGTCCACCGCGCCGTGTCCGGGGGGTCGTCGAAGCGAGGAACGATCACCTGATGGCCCGCGTCGCGCAGGCCGTCCGCCACCGCGTCCCCGAGCCGGCCCGGCCCGGGGACCACCAGCCAGGCGCGTGGCCCGTCAGACGTGGGCTTGGGCGGGTCGACGGGGGCCCAGTCGGTCCGGTACAGGCGCGCGGCGAGCCGGTCGCGGACGTCCTCGGCGAGCAGCATCGGCTGGGCGTCGCGCAGGCTCACCCCGCGCAGGGTCGCCACGGCGTTTCCGGACGGCTCGAGCACGTGCACCTCGCCACCGGTCGCCGTGCGCGCGACGGCGTACACCAGCAGCTCTCCGCGGGGCGGGGTGTGCACGCGCAGCTCCGCCACCCCGGTCACGGCGAGCGGGCCGGGCGGAGCGGCCACCGCGTCGGCGAGCAGCGACAGCGCATGGTCGAGCAGCACCGGCGGCAACGGCAGGCCGGGCGGCGCGCCGTGCCCGACCGGGGCCGGCGCCCCGTCGAGGCGGATCAGGGACAGCCGCTCGCCGTCGCGGCCGCGCGTGCGGGTGACGGTCAGGCTCGGCCCGCCGCCGCCCCCGGGCGCCAGCCGGTCGCGGCGGGCGGACACGTCCGCGTCGAACCTGGCCTGCAACGCGGCGACGTCCCGGTGGCTGGGCGCGCCCGGCGCCGTGTCGACCCGGGCCGACAGCACGGTCCGCGGGGCGCGGCCGTCGGCGCGGTGCACGATGCGTACCGCGGCCGCGGACCCCTCGACCTGCGCGACGGCCTGCATCGTGCCGGCGTCGACCGCCGGGGTCCCCGGTTCGAGCACGACGACGTCCCGCGCCCGGGCCCGCCCGTGACCGCCGAGGGCGTCGCGCCCGGCGGCGAGCGCGGCGACGATCAGATCCGCGATGGGCGCCGGGTCGCCGGTCGTCGCATGGACGGTCTGGTAGCGCAGTCGCGGCCGGTCGAGCAGGTGGGTCGGCTCCCCGAGCAGCGGGGGGGCGGAGCCGGGCGCCGCCCGATCGCCGTCCGCCCGGGTCGTCCCGACGGCCTCGTCGGCCGGGGCGTCGGTCCAGAAGCGGCGGCGCTGCCACGGGTAGCCCGGCAGGGAGACCACCCGCCCGCCGGGCAGCCGACGTGACCAGTCGACGTCGCAGCCCCGTGTGTACGCCGCGGCCAGCAACGCCGCGACGAGGTCGTCGTCGTCGCCCGGCGGCAGCGCGATCACCTCCGGGGCGGCCGGTCGCCGCGGGTCGGCGAGCTCCGCGAGCAGCGCCGTGCCGTCGCCACCGCCGGGGACGAGCACCGTGGCGACGTCGAGATCGCCCAGCCCGGCGGCAGGCTCCCCCCGGCCGGCGCGGCCGGGTGTACCGCTGCGCCCGGCGATCCGGTCGGCCAGTTCGGCCAGCGTGGTCCGGGCGTCCACGGGGCGACCCGTGTCCGCGCCGAACTGGGGTGTGCGGGGGGTCCGGGCCGTGCCCGTCGGACGTTCGCCGCGCAGCAGGCGGACACCGGTCGCCAGGTCGACGGCTTCGGCGACGACCGCGGCCGCCGCCTCCCCCGGGCCGGTGCCGACGACCGCGTCGGGCCGCAGCCCGGCGGCCTGCAACGCCGCGGCCATCGCGACCTGCACGGCGAATGCCGCCTCCGGGCCGGCCGCCGATCCGTCGCCCGGCCCGGCAAGCAGCGGGTCGAGGGGGGACGATCCGCCGTCGCGCAGCGCGGCGTCGCAGTCTTGCAGCGCCGCCCGGAACGACGGCTCGGCGGCGGCGAGGCGCGCCCAGTCCCGGGCCGCGACGCTCGGCGTGAAGGCGAACACGAGCCCCCGGCCGGGCCCGTCGCCGGCCGGGCCGTCCGCGGCGGCGATGTGGGACAGCGCGTCGGCGAGCTGCGCGGGCGTGCGGCCGATGGCGGCGGCGCGCCACTCATGATGGGTCCGGCGGACCGCGGCGGTGTGGCAGATGTCGCCGAGGCCGCAGATGTCGCCGAGGTCGCCGGCCGGCGCCACCACGTCGCGCAGCCGCGCCGCGGCGGCCCGCAACGCCGCAGGGGTGGCGCCGGACACCGGCAGTACGTGCACGCCCGCGGCGGCGGCCGGGCTGCGGGCGACGCCCGGCCCGGCGACCGGCCCGGCGACCGGTCCGGCGGGGGCGGCGTAGGCCGGCGGATCGGCGAGGACGACGTGGGCGTTGGAGCCGGTGAACCCGAAGGCGCTCACGCCGGCCGCACGCGGGCGCCCGCCGCGCGGCCAGGCGGTGGCGTCGATGGTCAGCCGCAGTGGCCGCGCCGCCCAGGCGAACCGAGGCGTCGGGGTGTCGGCGTGCAGGTGGCGGGGAAGCAGGTCGTGGCGCAACGCGAGGACGACCTTGACGATGCCAACGGCCCCGGCCGCGGCCTCCAGGTGACCGATGTTGGTCTTGACCGACCCGACCAGCAGCGGCCGGTCCGCGGGCCGGTCGGCACCGAGGGCGTCGGCGAGCGCACCGAGTTCGATCGGGTCGCCGAGCGGGGTTCCGGTGCCGTGGGCCTCGACGTAGTCGACGTCGCCGGCGCCGATCCCGGCGCGCGCGCACGCCTGGCGGATGACGTCCCGCTGGGCGGGCCCGGACGGGGCGGTGAATCCGGCGCTCGCGCCGTCGGAGTTCACGGCGCTGCCACGAATGACGGCGTGCACCCGATCGCCGGCCGCGACGGCCGCCGACAGCGGCTTGAGGATCAGCGCGGCGGCCCCCTCGCCGCGGCCGTAGCCATCGGCGTCGGCGCTGAAGGCCTTGCATCGGCCGTCGGGCGAGAGCGCACCGCCCGCCGACATCGCCAGGTGCACGGTCGGCGTGGACATCACGTTCGCGCCGCCCACCACGGCGATCTCGGCCTCACCGGCGCGCAGGCTCTGACAGGCCAGGTGGACCGCGGACAGTGACGACGAGCAGGCCGTGTCGACGGCGATGCTCGGGCCGCGCAGACCGAGGAAGTACGACAGCCTGCCGGCGGCGGCGCTGAACGAGGTCCCGGTGCCGTAGTACAGGTCGATGTCCTCGGGACGGCGGGTGAGCAACTGCTGGTAGTCGGTGGTGTTGAGACCGACGAACACCCCGGCCGCGCAACCGTCGAGCGCCCGCGGGTCGATCCCCGCATCCTCGAACGCCTCCCAGGCGACCTCCAGGAACAGCCGCTGCTGCGGGTCGATCCCCCGGGCCTCCTTGGGGGAGATCCGGAAGAAGCCGGCGTCGAAACCGTCCACCGATGGGAGAAAGCTGCCCCGGGCGGTGACCGAGCGACCCGGTTCGGGAGCGCCGTCGGCAAGCATCGCCGCCGCGTCCCAGCGGTCGGCCGGGACCGGGCCGCTGGCGTCGACACCGTCGCGCAGCAGGGCCCAGAACTCCTCGACGGAGTCGGCGCCGGGCACCCGCGCGGCCATCCCGACGATCGCGATCGGCTCGTCCGCTTCCGACGACCCGACCGCCGTGGCCCCGACCGCCGTGGCCCCGACCGATGGGGCCCCGACCGAAGGGGCCCCGACCGAAGGGGCCTCGGTGCCGGCCGCAGTGGCGAGGACCGTCCCGGGCCCGGACCCTGCGACGACCGCGGTGGCGTCGGCGGTGACGTCGGTCCCGGCACCCCCGGGGACGCGGGCCCGACCCGTCTCGACGAGCGTGGTCAGGTACGCGGCGAGCCGGTCGAGGGAGGGGTGGTCGAAGGCGACGGTCGGGCCAAGCTCGACGGCGAAGTCGCGTTCTAGGCGGCGGGACAGCTCGACCGCGCTGACCGAGTCCATCCCGAGCTCGACGAGACCGCGCGCCGCCGGGATGCGGGCCGGCCGCTCGTGGCCGAGTGTTTCGGCGAGCGCGGCGCGCACGGCCGCGGCGACCCGCCCGGCGGCGCCCGACCCGGCCGGCGTGACCTGCGCCGCCGGGGAGGCCGACGCCTCCGCCGCCGGGCCCTCGGCCACCGGGAAGTCGGCCACCGGGACAGCCGCCGTCCGGACATCCGCCGTCGACGTGTCGGCCGCCGGGTCGGGTGGGGCCGAGGTGCGGGGGCCGGTCAGGACGCCCGCGATCTCGCCGACCACGTTGCCGGCGGGGTCGAGGAGACGCACCTCGGCGCGCAGGTCCGGCGGGCGCCCGGCGCCCCCCGCCGGGTCGGCGGAGTCCTGCCGGCCGCGGGGTACCCCGGCGAGCCAGTACCGATCGTCCGACCAGGCGTGTCGCGGAAGTGTGACCACCCGCGCCGGACGGCTGTGCGCGGCCCAGTCCACCTCGACGCCGGCCAGGTGCAGGCCGGTCAGTGCCGCGGTCAGGACATCGGGGCCGGGCGCGCCGCGACGCAGGGACGCGACGACCGGTCCGCCGCGGCCGCGGTGACGCAGGGCAGCGGCGAGCGGGCGGGCGAGCACCGGATGCGGGCCGATCTCGACCAGGCGGGCGTCGCCCTCGGCGAGCAGGCTGTCGACGGCCGGCCAGAACCGGACCGGCTCGCGGACGTTGCGCGCCCAGTAGGCGGCGTCGAGAACGGGTGCGGGACCCTCGCCGGGCGGGTCGACGGTGGACAGCAGCCGCACCGCGGGCTTGTCGGGGCGTAGGCCGGCGAGCTCCCGTTCGAGGGCGTCGCCGTAGGCGTGAACGGCGCGGCTGTGAAAGGCGTAGTCGACCGGCAACGGGGTGCAGGCCACGCCGGCGGCGGACAGCTCGCGGGCGGCGTCGCGGATCGCGCCGGCGGGACCGGCGAGGACGGTCGACCGCGGCCCGTTCAGGGTCGCGACGTCGAGGTCGGGGTGGCGGCCGAGGGTGTCGGCGAGGTCGTCGGCGGCCAGCTCCACCGCCAGCATCCGGCCGCTGCCGGTGGCGGCCTGCATGATCCGGCCGCGGCGGGCGACGATCTCGGCCGCCTGCTCGAGCGTCAGCGCCCCGGCGACGTGGGCGGCGGCGATCTCCCCCATGCTGTGTCCGACGACCACGTCCGGGTGCACGCCCCGGGAGCGCCACAGCCGCGCCAACGCGACCTGCACGGCGAAGACCGCCGGCTGTGCGGTGTCCGTGTCGGTCAGGGCCCGGCGGTCGTGCAGACGGTCCCGCAGCGACCAGCCGGTATGTGCGCGCACGTGGGCGTCGCACTCGGCCAGCGCCTCGGCGACGACCGGTTCGGCCGCGGCGAGGTCGAGGGCCATCCCAGCCCACTGCGAACCCTGCCCGGCGAAGACGAACACGACCGGCGTGCCCGCGGGCGCCGCCACCGCGTCCTCGACGCCGCCCGCCTGGTCCCCGGCCGCATAGCCGCGCAGCGCCGTCGCCGCGGCGGCCCGATCGTCCACCGCGACGGCGAGTCGGTGCGGATGATGGGTGCGGCGGACGGCCGCCGTCCACGTCACGTCGTCGAGCCCACCGCCCCCGTCGAGCCCACCGCCCGCGTCGAGCAGTGCGGCGAAGGCGCCGGCGCGGACGCGCAGGCCGGCCTGGGTTGTCGCCGAGACGAGCAGCGGGCGGCGGGTGCCCGGCGTGTCCGGCCGCGCCGGCGCGGCCGGACCGGGCGCGTCGGTCTCGACCGGCGCCGCGACCAGCACGTGCGCGTTCGTGCCGCTCAGGCCGAAGGCGCTCACGCCGGCGAGGGCGGGCCGGCCGGTCTCGGGCAGCGCGGTCGGCTCCGTCGGCGCGTGCAGGCCGCCGGCGGCCCAGTCGATGCGCCCGGTGGGGCGGGACAGGTGGATCTGCGGCGGCACGACCCGATGGCGGACCACGCAGATCGCCTTGAGCAGGCCGGCGATGCCCGCCGCGGAGTCCATGTGGCCGAAGTTCGCCTTGTGCGAGCCGATCAGCAGCGGTCGTCCGTCGCGGCGATGCCTGCCGATCGCCGCCGCGAGGCTCGCCAGCTCGATCGGGTCGCCGAGCGGGGTGCCGGTGCCGTGCGCCTCGACGAAGTCGACCTCGTCCGGGTCGGCTCCCGCCGCGCGCAGCGCCTCGCCCAGCAGGTCCTCCTGGGCGGGCCCGCTGGGGACGGTCAGCCCGGCGCTGTGGCCGTCGTGGTTCACCGCGCTGGCCCGGACCACGGCGAGGACCCGGTCGCCGGCGGCGCGGGCGTCGGCGAGCCGCTTGAGGACGACCACGGCGCAGCCCTCGCCGCGGACCACCCCGTCGGCATCGGCGGCGAAGGGCCGGCAGCGCCCGGTCGGCGACACCGCGGCCACCTTGCTCATGAACACGCTCAGCTCGGGCGCGACGATGGTGTTCACCCCGCCGGCCAGCGCGACGTCGCACTCGCCCGCGCGCAGGCTCTGGCTGGCCAGGTGCACGGCGACCAGCGACGACGAGCAGGCGGTGTTGACCGTCATCGCCGGTCCGCGCAGGCCGAAGGTGTAGGCGACGCGGCCGGCGCCGAAGCTGAACTCCTTGCCGGAGGCGTAGTAGGGGTCGATCGCCGCGGTGCCCCGCGTCTTGCTGTGCAGGAGGGCGTAGTCCATGCTCAGCACGCCGGCGAAGACCCCGGTCCGGGAGCCCACCCAGCGCCCGCGCGGGACTCCCGTGTCCTCCATCGCCTCCCAGGCGACCTCCAGCAGCAGCCGCTGCTGCGGGTCCATCTCCCGCGCCTCCCGGGGGGAGATGCCGAAGAACTCCGCGTCGAACCGGTCGACGTCGGGCAGGAAGCCGCCGCTGCGGGTGTACATGGTGCCGGGCGTCGACGGGTCCGGGTCGTGGAAGCTGTCATCCCAGCGGTCGGCGGGCACCTCGGTCACCACGTCGGTTCCGGCCAGCAGCACCGACCACAGCGAGCCGAGGTCCACGACCCCGCCGGGGAACCGGCAACCGGCGCCGACGACGGCGATCTCGACGGCGTTAGCCCCTTCTGTAGGCATGAAATCTCCTCGTCACGATCGGGTGCCGGGCGGGTCGCGGCCCTGGGACGCAGCGCGCGATGCAGGACGGGCCGGACGGTGGTGCGGCGGGACGGTGGTGCGGCGGGACGGTCAGGCGACGGATCGGTCAGGCGACGGATCGGTCAGGCGACGGATCGGTCAGGCGACGGATCGGTCAGGCGACGGATCGGTCAGGCGACGGATCGGTCAGGCGACGGGACGCGGTGACCCCGGGCGGCTGCGGTCGGGGCTGACGCGGCCCGGCCCGCGGCGGCAGGTCCCGGACCCGTCGGGCGCTGTCCTCCTACGATGACGTGGATGGTCACAGGCTGGTGACGAAGGGTGGCAGTATGGCGACGCTGCAGTTGTTCTGCCTGCCGCCCGCGGGTGGCGGGGTCGGGGCGTTCCGGCGCTGGCCGGCGAGAATGCCGCCCGGCGTCGAGGTCGTCCCGCTCGAACTGCCCGGGCGGGGCGTCCGCCTGCGCGAGGCGCCCTGCGCCGACCTCGACGCCGCCGTGGCCGACCTGCGCCGCCAGCTTGGGGACGGCCCGGGCGGGCCGTACGCCCTGTTCGGGCACAGCTTCGGCGCGCTGCTCGCCTTCGAGCTCACCCGCCGCGCGACCGGCGAGGGCACCGCGGTGCCCGAGATCCTGCTGGTCGGCGGCCGTCAGGCGCCGGCGACGCCGCCGCCGCGCCACCCGGTGCACGGGCTGGCCCACGACGAGTTCGTCGCCGCCCTGAGAACCTTCGGCGGCACGCCGCCGCAGGTCCTCGCGAACGCCGAGCTACTGGAGATCTTCCTTCCGGCGCTACGCGCCGACCTGCGCATCGCCGAGACCTACCACCGCCCGGACGGCGGGCCGCTGGCGTGTCCGATCGCGGTGTTCGCCGGCCGCGACGACCCGTTGGTCGAGGCCGCGGGCCTGCTCGCCTGGCGGACCGAGACCACCGGCGAGTTCGACCTCGCGCTGGTGCCGGGCAGCCATTTCATCCTCGACGACGAGCCCGTGGCCCGGGCCGTGGCGGCGCGGCTGAGCCGCCTGGACCTGCTCTCCCGCCCGCCCGCGCCGGCGCCGCGCGGGGCCGGCCGGCCGGCCCGGATGTCCGGTCAGGAGGCCGGCGAGGCCACCGGGGCCCGCAGGCCGCCGAGGTAGCGGTGCCACAGGTGGTCGGGGTCGTTCTCGACTGCCGTGACGATCTCGCGCATCGCGGCGAGCGCCGGCGGCTCCGCATCGTCGTACACGTCGCCCTGCAACATCTTCAGCACGTCGATGCGGTAACGGGGGTCCTGCACGAACGCGGTGAACAGGATGTTGAGCCGGTAGTAGATGGAGATGAACTCGTACCAGTTGCTGACCGCCTTGCGCAGCGTACGTTCGAAATTCGTGAACCGGCTCCGGCGGTAGTCGCCCGCAGCCGCGGCGGCAATGATGTCCCGGCTCGCCAACCGGGCGCTGTTGAGCGCGACGCTCACCCCGCTGGAGAAGATCGGGTCGACGAAGCGGGCCGCGTCCCCGATCATCACGTATCCGTCACCGCAGAACTCCTTCAGCGCGTAGCTGTAGTCGCCCTCCGACTTGAACGGCCGGATCTGCGCCGAGTTCTTCAACGCGTCGAGAAGCTCCGGCCGACTGCCCACCGAGTCCCAGAAGAACTCCTCCCGCTTCGCCTTCGACGACTCGAAACGACTCTTCTGGGTCACCACTCCGATACTGGTGACGGTGTCGGTGATGGGGATCTGCCAGACCCAGGTGTCGGTGATCGGCAGAAAGTGGATGAAGATGTAGTCCGTCTGCTTCTTGTCGACGGCGAGTGCTCGCCGGTCGAAGCCATCGAACCAGGTGTGGATGGCGTACTGGTTGAAGACCGGATCGGATTCCTTGAGCCGGAGCTGGTTGCCGAGCAGCGTCCGCCGACCGCTGGCGTCGACGACCATCCGGACGGTGAAGTCGACCTGCTTGGCGCCCATCCGGGTGCGGATCACCGGCAGGTCCGGGTCGGCGAAGTCGACCCGGTCGACCCGCACGCCCTGGAGGACCTTCGCGCCGAGGCTCTCGGCGTGTTGGAGCAGGACCAGGTCGAACTTCGCCCGGTCGACGTGGAAGGTGTAGTCGCGGTCCACCCCGTCCTGGTCGCGCTCGCCGAAGAGCACCTCGGCCGCGTTGAAGTCGTGGGTCAGGCCGGTGAAGCCGTTGTGGTCGACGTCGCGGTCCTCGGCCGAGGTCCACGCCGCCCCGTACTTGCGCGGGAAGTTCTCGGCCTCCACCTTGGGCATCGCCCCGGTCTCCAGCAGCACCGGCGTCGTCGCCGGCACCAGGGACTCCCCCACGTGCTGGCGGGGGAAGGTCTCGCTCTCGAACACCGCACAGGACAGCCCGGCCTTGGCCAGGTAGGCGGCGACGGTCGAGCCGGCCGGACCGCCGCCGATGATGCCGATTTCGAAGTCAGCCTGGGTCACTGGGTTTCCTCGCAAATCTCGACGGATGCACCGCGGCGCGTGCCGCCGGGCGCGGCCGGGGCGGTCAGGACGCGGGAACGGCGGCCTCGATCACCATCGCGGTGACGCTGTTGAGGTCCCGGAAGTTGCGGCCGACGATCCGCTGCGGCGGAATGTCGACCCCCCACCGCTCCCGAATATGGGTGAGCAGCCGGGCGGTGTTCATCGAGTTCAGGATCCCCCATTCGAGCAACGGCGTGGAGGGGGTCAGTTCGGACTTCTCGTCACCGGAGAGGAATTCCTTCCGGACATAGGTGCTGATCTCGTCGAGAATCTCTTCGGACTCCACGGTCCTACCTCCGCTCTCTTCTCTGCCAGAATTCTACGCTTGTTGAGTTCCAGGACGGAAGACATTTTGGCGAATCTTCCGGACGATCCCCTCCCGGGGCCGTTCAGCGGACCGCCGACGGCTGCCGCGGCGCCGCGGCGACGGCCGGTTCGGCCGGGAAGGTGGCATACCGACGCCGCCAGTGGATCAGCGGCGTCGCCGCGGCCGCCGGGGCGCCGCCGCGCACCATGACGCCGACAAGGATGGCGTGGTCGCCGGCCTCGATGTCGGCCACCGTCTCGCATTCGGCGAAGGCCACGACGTCGTCGTGGAACAGGGGCAGCCCGCCCTGCTCGCCCGGCCGCCACCGGACCCCGTCGAACTTGTCCGCCACCGGCGAGGCGAAGCGCTGGGACAGCCAGTCCCGCTCCTCGCGCAGCACGTTGACGGCGAAGGCACCCCGCTCGCGGAAGGCGGCCAGTGTCGGACTGCCCGCGTTGACGCACAGCAACAGCAGCGGCGGATCGATCGAGACGCTGCACACCGCCGAGCAGGTCAGCCCGCGCGGTTCACCACGCCCGTCGATCGACGTGGCAATCGTGACACCGGTCGGCAGCGAGCCCATGACCTGGCGGAAGGTATCCCGATCCACCCCCGGGCGGCACGGACCGACCCGAGCCGCGGCCGGAATCGGGACGGGAGCCGCCAGGCCGCCGCGCGCCTGGGCGGCGTTCGGCAGGGCGGCGGGCGGAAAGACCCGCCGCCGCGGCGGACCACCCCGGACCCGGCCGCCGGCGGCGCGGATCCGCATGGTCAGATCGGTGAGGTCGGTCCTGCTCAGCGCCATGATCTGCTCCTTGGGCGGAGGTGGCGTGACCGGCTCAACGGGTCCGGTCGAGGATGGGGGACACCAGCCGACGGCGGTCGATCTTGCCGTTCGGGGTGCGAGGCAGCGCGTCGAGCACGCACATCTCGTCGATGATCATGTATCGGGGCAGCAGGGCCGCGCAGTGACGCTTCAGCGCGAGCAGCCCGGGCGGGTCGCCGTCCGCGACGACGAAGGCGACCAGCCGCCTCGCCTCCCCGTCGCCGGCGACGGCCACGGCCGCCTCGCCGACGGCGGGATGGCCGACGAGCGCCGCCTCGATCTCCCCGAGCTCGACCCGGTGGCCGCGCACCTTGACCATCTGGTCACGGCGGCCGAGGTACTCGAAGGCGCCGTCCTCGCGCAACCGGACCAGGTCACCGGTCTGGTAGGGGCCGTGCTGCGCCTCGCGCCCCCAGTAACCGGCCATCACGGTCGGTCCCTGCACGACGAGCTCGCCCTCCTCGCCGCGCACGGCGGGCCGGCCGTCGGGGCGCTGCGCCCACACCTCGTCGCCCGAGCAGGCCCGGCCGATCGGCACCGGGCGGCCGCGCTCGACGTCGGCGGCGCCGACCTCGTGGAACGTGCAGACGTTGGTCTCCGTCGGCCCGTACAGGTTGAGCAGCCGCAGGCCGTCGAACGCGCGGTGGAGGGCGGCGAGGTGACCGACGGGGAACGGTTCGCCGGCGAACAGCACGACCCGCAGCGCGGGCGGCCGAGGGCGCAGCAGCAGGCCGCCCTCCCGGATCATCAGCACCAGCGCGGACGGCACCGAGTACCAGACCGTGATGCGCCGGTCGTGCAGGAAGTCGGTGAGCTGCCGCGGTGCGTAGGCCATCACCGGCGGGATGAGGTGCACCGACGCGCCGGCGAGGAACGCGACGTAGAGGTCGAGCACGGACAGGTCGAAGTTGAACGGCGCGTGGTTGGCGAACCGGTCGTCCGGTCCGGCGCCGAGCTCCGCGGCCGCCCAGCGGATGAACGCCCAGGCGTTGGCGTGGGTGATGCAGACGCCCTTCGGCTCCCCGGTCGACCCGGAGGTGTACAGGATGTAGGCCAGCTCGTCGGGCCCGGCCCGGCGGTCCTCGACGCCGTCGGCGGGCTCCTGCGGGCCGGGACGGTCCTGCGGGTCGGGGCGGTCCTGCGGGTCGAGGCGGTCCTGCGGGTCGGGGCGGTCCTGCGGGTCGGGGCGGTCCTGCGGGTCGGGCGGAGCGGGCACAGCGTCGAGCACGTGGACGGGCGGGCCGAGTCCGGCCTGGCCGGCGCGCAGGCCCGCAGCCCGGTCGGGAGAGGTCACGACCAGCGCGGCCGCGCAGTCGGCGACGATGCGCGCGGCCCGCGGTGGCGGATTCGCCCCGTCGACGGGTACGTAGACGGCGCCGAGGCGCAACGCCGCCTGCATGGCGACGACCGCGGCAGCCGACTTGTCGAGCCACAGCACGACCCGGTCGCCGCGGCGCACGCCCGCCGCCCGCAGCTCACCCGCGAGGCAGTCCGCGGCGGCGTCGAGCTCGCCGTAGGTCAGGGCGGCGTCCGGTCCGACGACGGCACGCGCGCCCGGATCGCGGCGGGCCGCGTCGACGACAAGTTCCCGCAGGTCGACGAACTCCCGCAGGTCGACGTCGGCACGCCCGGCTGCGGGGGTCGGCGGGCGTGGGGGGATGGCATGGCCGGTGCTGGCTGGCCGAGATCCGGCCGGCGCGAACGTCACAGTCCCAGTCCCTTCGCGATCATTTCCCGTTGGATCTCCGACGTGCCGGAGAACAGCGTCGAGGGGACGGCGTCGCGCACCGCCGCCTCCGCTGCCCCGTGCAGGTAGCCGGCCGCCCCGCGGATCTGCACGGCGTCCACGGCGGTGCGCACCACCGCCTCCGAGATCGCCAGCTTCGACAGGGCGATCTCGACGCCGGCGTCCTCGCCCCCGTCCATCCGCGCACAGGCCCGGTAGAGCAGCAGCCGGGCGGACTCCAGTCGCAGCTTCATGTCGACGATCCGGTGCGAGACCGCCTGGAACTCGCCGATGCGGCGGCCGAACTGCCGCCGCGTGCGGGCATGGCGCACGGTCTCCTCGACCAGCCGGTCCATCAGGCCCACGTAGGAGGCGAACAGACAGGCCCGCTCCCAGCCCATCGAGTGCTGGAAGACGGCGGCACCCCGCCCCTCGCCGCCGAGCACGGCGGAGGCCGGCACCCGGCACTCGTCGAACCGGACCGCACCGGCCGGGCAGCTCTCCAGTCCCATCTTGGCGAACGGACCCTCCACGGTGATCCCCTCGGCGTGCGCGTCGACGGCGAACGCCGTGACGCCGAGAAAGCCGGCCGAGGGGTCCGTCACCGCGTAGGTGACGAGGACGTCGGCGGCGGGCGCGTTGCTGGCCCAGGACTTCTCGCCGCTGAGCACGTAGCCGTCACCGTCACGGCGGGCCTTGACCCCCATCGCCGACGAGTCCGAGCCGGCCTGCTCCTCGGTCATCGCGTTGGCCGCGACGAGACGCCCGGAGCACAGCGCCGGCAGCAGCGCCGCGCGCGTCTGCACCGAGCCGAACGACGCGATCGGCATCACGCAGGCGAACAGGTGTGCGCAGGCGGCGAACACCAGCCCCATGTCCGGGCAGCCCCGACCGAACGCCTCCACCCGGTAGGCGGTCTCCAGCGCGCCGAGCCCGCCGCCGCCGTACTCGGCCGGCGCACACAGGCCGAGCAGGCCCAGTTCGCCGCAGCGGCGCCACTCCTGCGGGGTGAACGGGCCCGCCGGGCGGGCGTCGCCGGCACCGCCGAACATCGACCGCACGGCGGCGAGGGTGACGTCGTAGCTGCGCTGACGGGACCGTTCCCAGTCGGGATGCATGAACCCCTCTCCTTCGGTGTCGTGGGATCAGGACCGGTGGCCCAGGCCGGCCCGCCGTTCGGGCACCGCCGCTGCTCGCTGACAGCCGCTGCTCCAGGACACGGCCCTGTCTCCCGGACACGGCCCTGCTCGAAGGCGGCGCTGCTCGAAGGCTGCGCTGCTCGGGGCCCGGTGATCCCGGGCATGGCGGTGCCACGGACGGTGCCGGGATGCTCGCGGGCCCGGGTGTCGCAGTGCGGCAGCCGGGTCGGGAGCCGGGACATGCCGAGAGATCCGGGGTGGAGGCGGGGCCGGCGGGCGGGTCGGCCGGGCGGCGGGGCCTCCGGGCGGGTCCGGCTACGGGCGGCGCGGGCGGCCGTGGGCGGTCACAGGGGGATGTTGCGCTGGTAGCCACGGGCGTGGACGGCCCCGCGCAGCGCGTCGACCAGGGCCTCGCGGGTGTCGGCCGGGTCGATCACGGCGTCGATCACCCCGATCTCGACGGCGCGGGCGAGCCCGCCGGCCCGTGCCGCGTACCGCCCGGTGAGCTCCGCGAGCAGCTCCGCCCGCCGCGGCCCCGCGCTGTCGGCGAGCTCGCGGCGGTGCAGGATCTCCACCGCCGAGGAGGCGTTCATGACGCCGATCTCGGCGCTGGGCCAGGCGAGGACGGCGGTGGCGCCGAGACCGCGGCTGTTCATGGCGATGTAGGCGCCGCCGAACGTCTTGCGGGTCATCAGCGTGACGCGCGGAACGCTCGCGCCGGCGAAGGCGTGCAGCAGCTTCGCCCCGCGACGCACGACGCCGTCGCGCTCCTGGTCGAGCCCGGGCAGGTAGCCGGGCACGTCGACGACCACGACGAGCGGCACCCCGAACGCGTCGCACATCCGCACGAACCGGGCGGCCTTGTCACCGGCCGCCGCGTCGAGACAGCCGCCGCGGCGCAGCGGGTTGTTCGCGACGACGCCGAGGGTGCGCCCGGCGAGGCGCCCGAGGGCGGTCTGCACGTTGGGCGCCCAGCCGGGGTGCAGCACCACGCCGGGGTCGTCGAGGATGCCGTCGACCAGGGGCAGGACGTCGTAGGCGCGACGCGGCGAGGCGGGCAGCAGCGCGCCGAGAGCACGGCGGGGGCCGAGCCGATCTTCGGCGAGCCGTCCCGGCGCGCCGAGCAGCGCGGCGAGTTGGCGGGCGAGGGCGGCGGCCTGCTCGGTGTCGGGGGCGACAAGGTGGGCGACGCCGCTGTCGCGGGCGTGCAGGCGGGGGCCGCCGAGCTGCTCGGCGGTGACGTCCTCGCCGGTCACCCGCCGGATGACGTCCGGACCGGTGACGAACACGCGGGCGGCGCCGGTCATGATGACGACGTCGGTCAGCGCCGGACCGTAGGCGGCGCCGCCGGCGGCGGGACCGACGACGACGGAGATCTGCGGAACGCGGCCGGACGCCGTGACCATGGCGCGGAACACCCGGCTCACCCCGTCGAGGGAGGACACCCCCTCCTGCAGGGCCGCCCCGCCGGAGTGCCACAGGCCGATGACGGGTACCCCCCGGTCACGAGCCCGGTCGATGGTGGCGGCGAGGCGCCGGCAGCCCTCCGCGGTGAGCGATCCGCCGCGGGTGAGCCGGTCGGTGGCGTAGGCCTCGACGGGGCAGCCGTCGGCCAGGCCCTGGGCGACGGCGACCCCTGTGCCGTCGCCGCCGGTGATCTGTGCCGTTCCCGGGTCGAGCAGATCGAGCAGGAGCCCGCCGGCTCCCACGGCGGCGGGGGCCGGCGGGCCGCCGGGCGAAGGCCCGGCCAGCGCGGTCTGTGTCATCGACTCGTCCCCTCCACGAAGTCACGCCATAATTCATTGCCAAGTGAATTCTGGGCGAGCCCTCCAGATGTCGTCAAGGGGTGAATTATTCGGATGACATCCGCGGTCTCCCGTGGCGGGCCGGCACGGCGCAGCACGATGCCGCCCGCGCCCGGACCAGGGGACGCCGGCGGCATCGGTTCCGACCGGGCGGGCGGGGCCCGCGGGCGGTCGGGGCGGTCGGGGCGCTCAGGCGGCGCCCGGCACGCCGCTCGACTCCCCGATCCGGACCTTCGGCAGGGCCATCACCAGCGCGAACGACAGAACGAACACTCCCACCTGCCAGAACAGCGACTGCTGCAGCGTGCGACTGAAGTTGTGCCGGCGGGCCTGCGGCACGGCCACGTCGTTGACCGCCCTGCCGACGGCGGCCTTCACCTGCGCCGGAACGGGGCTCTGGGCGACCCGGCGCTGGATCGCCGCGCAGCTTTCCGGGGTCGCCGACGGGTCCTTCGCGTGGGCCCGGTCGTCGAAGCAGACCTGGAACCCGCTGACCACCCGGCCGGCGACCGCGGGGGTCACGTGCGCGGCCGCGAGATCCGAGCGCAACTGCGGGACCACTGCGTCGCTGGACCGGTGGCCGTTGACCCCGAGCAGTCCGAAGAAGATCACGCCGATGACCGCGATGCCGATCGAGGCCCCGACCTGCTGCATCGTCGCCAGCACGCCGGAGGCCGAGCCCGCCTCCCGGCCGGGGATGCCGGCGAGGATGATGTTCGTGACCGGCGCGAGGAACAGCCCGGCCCCGGCCCCGGCGACGACGAGGGCGGGGATGAGCCAGTAGCCGTGCAGATCGGTGCCGAGCGCGTGCAGCGTGCCGATGACGCCGAGCTGGCCGACGACGAGCAGGGCGCAGCCGAGCGCGAGCACGTACGTCCCGAGCCGGCGCGACACCGCCGTCGAGCGGCCCGAGGCAATCCCGACCGCCACCGCGAAGCCGAGCGTGACCGTGCCGGCGGCGACCGCCGAGTAGCCGAAGCCCGCCTGGAGGCTGAGCATGAACACGAAGAAGAACGACGGCACCCCGGCGAAGAAGATCAGCGTCAGCGCGAGGCCCACGCTGAACGACCGCTGGCGGAACAGGTGTGTGGGCATCAGCGCGGAGGCGGCGTCCGCCCGGGTGCGGGCCAGCTCGTAGACCACGAAGACGACCAGAACGGGCACGCTCGCGGCGAGCATGACGAACGACCACACCGGCCAGCCCTGGTCGCGGCCGACCACGAGCGGCAGCACCAGCAGGAACAGGCCCGCCGTGACGATGGTGGCGCCGAGCAGGTCGAGGCGATGGGCGTCCGGGGCGCGCGACTCCCCCACCTGGCGCGCGGCCAGCGCCAGGGCGACGATCCCGATCGGCACGTTGATATAGAAGATCGACCGCCAGTCGCTGCCGGCGATGTCGAGCTGGATGAGCCCGCCGCCGAGCACCGGGCCGAGGATGGTCGCCAGGCCGATCGTCGCGCCGTACATCGCGAAGGCCTTCGGCCGCTCCCGCTCGGGAAAGGTCACCTGGAGGATCGACAGGACCTGCGGAAACATCAGCCCGGAGCACACGCCCTGCACCACGCGGGCGGCGACGAGGGTGTTCGCGGTGGGTGCCGCGCCGCAGGCGGCGGAGGCGAGGGTGAACCCGACCATGCCGACCAGGAACAGCTTCTTGCGGCCGTGGATGTCACCGAGGCGGCCCGCCGTGATCAGCGTGCAGGCGAAGGCCAGGGTGTAGCCGGCCAGGACGAGCTGGACCGCGCCGAAGCTGGCGTCGAGGTCGCTCTGGATCGAGGGCACCGCCACGGTCGTGATGGTCGTGTCGAGCAGCTGCATGAACACCGCCGACAGCACAATGCCCAGCACCAGCCACCGGTTGCGCGACGCCCCGCCCTCCGGCGAACCACCCCGGCCCTCGCCCGTCGCCCCCGGGGCGCCGCCCTCCCGCGGGTCGCTGTCGTCGCGGGGGCGGGGCGTCCCGGCGTGCCGCGCGCCGGCGTCGCGCCGTCCGTCCCCGAGGGCCTCCACCCCCGAGGTCCTCGGCGTGTGCTGGTTCATGTCGCCTCCCGGCTTGTGAACGGGATCCACCGGGGCGACGGCGCCGTCCCGGCCCGCAGAAATCTACACCGGATGAGTTACCCGGTGGTCAGGCGCCGCTCCCGACACCCGCCGCAACCTCCGAACCCAGGCCGGAACGTGCCGGTCAGCACTTGCTGACCCTCCGTACCGTCGCTAGAGTTCAACGCATGATGAGTTATGTCGACCGGACCGGTGTGCTGGTCGTCGGTGCCGGTCCGACCGGCCTGCTGGTCGCCGCCGAGCTGGTCCGACGCGGGGTGCGGCCCCGGGTGGTGGAACGGGCGACGGCTCGCCCGCCGGGCAGCCGCGCCCTCGCCGTCAGCAGCCGCACCCTGATGCTGCTCGACGACCTGGGCCTGGCCGCCGACGCGGTGCGCCGCGGCCGTCCGCTGCGCCAGGTCGAGGTGCACGAGTCCGGCGGGCGCCGCGGCGGCGCCCGGCGCGCGGCCACCGTCGCGCGGCTGCCCATCGGCCGGGTGCCGAGTCCGTTCCCGTTCACCCTGTCGCTGCCGCAGCCGGAGACGGAGGACCTGCTCCGGGCGCACGCGCAGCGGGTCGGCGTGCGGATCGACACGGGCGTCGAGTTCGTGGAGGTCCACCCGGGCGACGACCACGTCCTCGCGCACCTGCGCCATCCGGACGGCTCGCTGGAGACCGTCCGGGCCGACTGGCTGGTCGGCTGCGACGGCGCGCACAGCCGGGTGCGGGACAGCGCCGGCGTGCCGACGCACGGCTACGACCTGCACGAGACCTTCGCCCTCGGCGACGTCGTGACCGACTGGGACCGCGACCGCGCCCACGTCCAGGTGACCTTCTCCCCGGCCGGGATCGTCGCGGCGTTCCCCATGCCGGGCGAGCGGCGCTGGCGGTTCGTCGCCGACGTGCCCGACGACGCCCACGCCCGCGAACCCGACCTCGCGTCGCTGCAACGCCTGCTCGACGAGCGGCTGCCCGACCCGCCGCGGTTGACCGAAGCGCCGTGGACCAGCACGTTCCACGCCCACCAGCGCCGAGCGGCACAGTTCCGGCAGGGTCGGGTGCTGCTCGCCGGAGACTCGGCGCACTCGCACAGTCCCGTCGGCGGGCAGGGCATGAACACCGGCCTGCAGGACGCCTACGCCCTGGGCTGGCGGCTCGCGCTGGTCGCCGCCGGGCGGGCCGACGCCACGCTGCTCGACACCTACGCCGCCGAGCGGGAGCCGATCGCCGACCGCGTGCTGACCGGCACCGCCCGGGCCACCCGGGCGGTCACCGCGCACGGGCCGCTCGCCCGGCGCCTGCGCGGCCTGGTCCTGCGGCTGGTCGCCGCCAGCTCGACGCTGGGCCGGCGCGCGGCGGGCGCGCTCAGCCAGCTCGGGCTCGGTTACCCCGACAGCCCCCTGACCGAGCGCGAGCCCGGCCGGGCCGGACGCCGGCGCGGCGTGCCCGGTCCCGGGGCGCTCGCGCCGGACGTCGCGCTTGCCACGCCGGACGGCACGACGCTACGCCAGGCGACCCGGACCCCGTGGTTCTCGCTGCTGCTGTTCGCCGGCGGCGACGAGGCCGCGGCCGCGCGGCTGCGTGCCGACGCCGACCAGGTCCACGCCCGCTTCGGCGATCTCGTCATCGCCCGGGTCGTCGCGACCGCGTCCACCGGGCAGGACACCGGTGCCCTGCTCGACGGCACCGTCCTCGACCCGGCGGGGCGGGCGCGGGTGCGCTACGGCGCCGTGGTCGGCGAGGCCGTCCTCGTCCGCCCCGACGGATACATCGCCTACCGGTCGGCCCGCGACCGTGTCGGCCGGCTCGAGCGCTACCTGAACGCCCACGCCATCACCGCGGCCCCCGCGGCGGCCGACGCGGCCGACGCGGCCGACGCGGCAACCCGCAGGACGGGTGCGGGGAGGACCTCATGACCGGCCACGAGGAGCCGACCGGCCGTGGGCGTGGCGGCGGTGGGGCGCGGCGGCGGCGGGTGGACGTCGCGGTGCTCGGCGACGGGCTGGCCGGCTCCTTACTCGCCGGCCTGCTCACCCACCTCGGCCTGCGGACCGCGCTGGCCGCGGCGGGGACCACCACGACGGGCGCGGGAGTGGACGGCGCGGTCATCGTCACCCCCCGGGCCGGGGCGGCCCTCGCCGACCTCGCCGCCCGCCATCCCGGCCTCGCCGCCACGCCGCTGCTCGCGGCGGTGGAGCCGGCGGGCGAGGGGGCGCCCCGGCGGACCCGCAACAGCGGGTTCGTCCTGCACGGCGCCCCCGGCGCGCCGGCCGTCGTCGACGCCACCCAGTTCGTCAATCCCCGGCTGCTCCCGCCGGGACCCCAGCTCGCCGGGCGGGCGACCGCCGTCCGGCTCGCCCACTGGGCGCGCGGGGGCGGCGTCACCCACCTCGACGCCCGCGGCCTGGACGGGATCCGGCTCGGCCCGGACGGCACCGGGGTGACCCTGCGCGACGCGCGCGGGGAGCTGACCGATGCCCGGTTCGCCGTCGACACCGCCGGTGTCCTCGCCCCGCTGCTCGGCCTGCGCCAGCGGCGCTCCCCCGCCGGCACCTGGCACACCCGGCTCGTCGGCGTGCGCCCCTTCGAGGACTGCCCGGCCGGGCGGACCCTCGGCCAGCCCGACCCGTGGTCGCTGGGCACCCTGCATCATCTCGTCCCCGGCGCAGTCGTGCGGGTCGCCCCGGTCCGGACGCCCGACCCCGACGGCGGCCCCGGCCGGGAGGAGGCGGCGGTCACCCTGACCGTCGCCGAGGGGGGCGACGGCGGAGATCCGGCCGACCTGTTCGCCGGCGTCCTCGGGCGGCATGCGGGTCTCGCCGAGGCGTTCGCGGGCGCGCGGCCCACATCGGGCTGGTCCGGCGGCGCCGCGTCCGTCCCCGCCTCCCCCGACCAGCTCGCCGGGCCCTGGTACGTGCTCATCGACGAGGCCGCCGGGCTCGGGCCGTGCGCCTTCGGCGACCATCTCGCCGAGACGGCGACGGTGCTCGCCGCGCTGGCCCCCCGGCTCGCCGCCGCGGCCCACGGGGGCGGGACCGCGCCCTTCACCGGCGTCGCCGACCTGATGCACCGGCTGCGGGCGACCCGGGTCGGCTTCACCTCCGCCGCCTGCGCGGCACCGGCCACGCCCGCGCTGTGGCGGGGGGTGTTCCAGGTCCACGCCCTCGGCACGGTGCTGGGCACCCCGGTCCTGCAACAGCACGCCCGTGCCCGGAAGGCATGCCAGACGCCGCCTCCGGTGCCGAACCCGGCGTCGGCGGTGCCGGGCGCCCCGGGCTACGACGCCCTCGTCGCCCGCGCGCTGGCCGCCCGTGAGCGGGTCGCCGGCGGGGGTGACCCGGGGGCGGCCGCCGCCGAGATCTTCGCGGCGATGCGCGGCAGCGACGTCGTTCCGCCCGCCTTCGGTTTCGGCGATCCCGCGATGCGCTTCTACCACCCGACCCCGCCGAGGATGCTGCGCGCGCTGCTGTGGGCGCGCACGGCCGCGCCGCCGGCCGTCGGCTCGGCGATCTCCGGCAGCGTGCGGGCGATGGTCGCCGACCGGATCCGCTCGGGTGCGCGAACCCGCTGACGAATTAATTCATCCACCGTAGAATTTCTGGTGCGCGCGCTGCCGACCAACGCCACCACCGGCGCCGTCCCGCGCGCACCCCCGAGTTCCAGGAGGAAGCGTGACCATGACCAGCACGCCGCCGAGCGGGTCAGGCGGAGACGACATCTACGACGTGATCATTCTCGGCAGCGGGATCGCCGGCTCGATGCTCGGCGCGATCCTCGCCCGCCAGGGCGCCAGAGTGCTCCTCATCGACGCCTCGTCGCACCCCCGGTTCGCCATCGGCGAGTCGACCATCCCCTACACCCTGCTCTCCCTGCGCACGCTCGCGCGCCGGTACGACGTGCCGGAGATCCTGGCGCTGTCGAACTTCCCGGCCGCCGTGCGGGAGATCGGCCGCTCCTTCGGGGTGAAGAAGCACTTCGGCTTCCTGCTGCACCACGACGGCGAGGAGCAGAACCCGCGGGAGGTCAACCAGTTCAACACCCCGAAGGCCCTGCACCAGTCGAGCCACTACTTCCGTCAGGACACCGACGCCTACCTGTTCCACGCCGCGATCCGCTACGGCTGCGACGCCCGGCAGAACTGCGCCGTCGCCAGCGTCGAGCTGCGCGACGACGGCGCCACCGCGATCGCGGTCGACGGCACGCGGTTCGAGGGGCGGTTCATCGTCGACGGCAGCGGCTTCCGCTCCCCCGTCGCCGCCACCCTCGGGCTGCGCGACGACCCGTGCACCTACCAGCACCACTCACGGTCGATCTTCACCCACATGGTCGGCGTACGGCCGACCGACGACGTGACCCACCACCCGGCCGACCAGCGCCCGCCGCTGCCGTGGCACTCCGGCACCGTCCACCACATGTTCGAGCGCGGCTGGTTCTGGGTGATCCCGTTCGACAACAACGACCAGTCCACCAACCCGCTGTGCAGCGTCGGGCTGACGCTGGACCCGCGGCGCTACCCGAAGCGCGACGACCTGACCCCCGAGCAGGAGTTCCGCCTGCACGCCGAGCGGTTCCCGGTCGTGGCCCGCCAGTTCGACGGTGCCCGGTCGGTGCGCGAATGGGTGTCCACCGGCCGGCTGCAGTACTCCTCCCACGACACGACCGGCGCCCGGTACTGCCTGCTCGCGCACGCGGCCGCGTTCATCGACCCGCTGTTCTCCCGCGGCATGTCCAACAGCGCCGAGGTGGTCAACGCGCTGGCGTGGCGGCTGCTGGAGGCCGTGCGCGACGACGAGTTCACCGCCGAGCGGTTCGCCTACGTGGGTCGGCTGCAGGAGAACCTGCTCGCCTACAACGACTCCCTGGTCGACTCGGCGTACATCTCCTTCGGCGACTACGACCTGTGGAACGCCGTCTTTCGGATCTGGGCCTTCGGCACGCTGCCGGGGACGCTGCGGCTGCACAAGGCCATCCGGGAGGGCACCGCGACCGGCAGCGACCAGCCGTACCGCGACATCGAGGAGGTCGAGAACCTCGGCCTGTGGTGGCCCGACCACAAGGGCTACAAGGAGATGTACGACTCCATGGTCGAGATGTGCAAGCGCGTCGAGCGCGGCGAGGTGTCCTCCCAGGAGGCCGCCGCCCGGCTGCACCGCGACCTGGAGGAGGCGGAGTGGATCCCGCCGCACATCGGCTTCAACCGCCGGGAGGTCCGCTTCCTCAACCCCACGCCGCGCAAGCTGCTCGGCACCGTCCGGTGGATCGTGCGCGACGCCCCGCCGGAGATCCGCGAGCTGGCCGCCGGCACGGTCCGCGACGCGGTGCGCGCCCGGCTGCGCGGCGACAAGGTCTTCTGAGTCGCCTCGCCGCCGTGAGGCGGAGCCATCCTCGCCGGTGAGCCTGGCGTCACCGGCGGGCGCCCCCGGTCGGGCCGCGACGGATGTTGCGCAGGGTGATCAGCGCGGTGGCGCACATGCCGGTCGGTGCGAGGTCGGCCGGTGCCGCTGTCAGGTCGGTCGCGTCGGCGAGGGCTGGGAGACACCACAGGTCGGCGGCGGCGATGGTCGTCGTCAGGCCCGCGTTGACCACCCGGCCGTGGGCGAGGAAGGTGGCGCCGCTCGCCGGGGCGGCGATCTTCAGGGTGACGTCGACGGTCATGTTCACCCAGCCGACCGGCAGCAGCGTGGCCGCGGCGCAGCCGGCGGCGAGATCCGCCAGCGACGCGAGGACACCGGCCTGCAGGTGGCCCTCGTGCTGGGTGAGCTCGTGACGCCAGGGTTGGCGAAGCTCGACCTCGCCGGGCGCCACCCGCCCGACCTCGAAGCCCAGCCGGGCCGCGGCGGGCATGCTGAGAACCGTCTCGGTGACGAACCGGACGTAGTCGGGGTTCGCCGGATGCGCCGCCATCGGACCCCTCAGCCGGCCGGGTACGGCGCCGCGGGCGCGGCGGGCGGCGGTAGCGGGGACGGCGGTAGCGGGGACGGCGGTACCAGCGGCGGGGAGGTCACGATCACGCGGGGAGTTGCCGTCGCCCACGGTTCGAACTCGCCCGCCAGGTAGCGGCGGCGGGCGGCGGCACGCATGATCTTGCCGCTGCTGGTCTTCGGCAGCGCACCCGGGCGGACCAGCACCAGGTCCGCCAGTGTGAGGTCGTGTTCGCGCACCACCGCGGCGCGGATCGACGCGGCGACGTCCACGGGGTCCGCGGCCGGGCCCGGCTCGCCGCGCACCTCCTGGACGACGACGGGGCGCTCCCCGCCGGCGCTGGGCACGGCGAAGGCGGCGCACCCGCCGGGGCGCAGCGCGGGATGCGCCGCCGCGGCGGTCTGTTCAAGGTCCTGCGGATAGTGGTTGCGACCGCGGATGACCAGCATGTCCTTGCGGCGGCCCACGACGTACAGCTCGCCGTCGACGATCAGCCCGAGATCGCCGGTGCGCAGGTAGGACCGGCCGGGCGCGTCGGGGCAGGCGGCCTGGAAGGTGGCGGCGGTGGCCTGCGGGCGCCGCCAGTAGCCGACCGCCACATGGTCGCCGGCCACCCAGATCTCCCCGATCCGGTCGGGCGGGCAGCCGCGCCCGGTCTCCGGATCGACGATCCGCACCTCGGCGGCAGCCCACGGCCCGAGCGCGGCGGAGTCCTCGAGCGTTGCGGGGTCGCCGGGCTGGTCGACGGCGACAGGTGGGGCGAAGGCGGCAGATGGGGCGAAGGCGACAGGTGGGGCGAAGGCGGCGGGGGCACGGCCGGAGCCGACGAGGGTCCGGCCACGGCCGGGTGGGGCTGGGGTGTAGCGGCCCTCGCCGAGCCCGTCGACGTCGGCGTCGAGGGTGCGGGGGCCGCGGCCCTTGCGGCTGCCGGCGACCAGCAGCGTCGCCTCGGCCAGGCCGTAGCAGGGGTAGAGCGCCCGCGGGTCGAACCCGGCCGGGGCGAAGGCGTCGGCGAAGCGGCGCAGCGTGTCGGCGCGGATCGGTTCCGCGCCGTTGAACGCGACCCGCCAGCAGCTCAGGTCCAGATCGGGCCCGCCGCCGCGGGCCGCCGCGGCCGCGCAGACGTCGAAGGCGAAGTTCGGGCCGCCGCTGGTGTGGGCGCGGTAGCGGGAGATCGCCGCGACCCACAGCAGCGGGCGGCGGATGAACGCCCCCGGATCCAGCAGGACGCCGGTCGCGCCGAGGTGCAGTGGTTGTAGCACGTTGCCGATGAGGCCCTGGTCGTGGAACAGCGGCGCCCAGCCGACGAACGTCGAATGCCGGTCGTGGCCGAAGGCCTGCCGGATCATCTCCTGGTTCGCGGCCAGGTTGCGATGGGTGACCATCACCCCCTTCGGGTCGGACGTCGACCCGGAGGTGTACTGAAGGAACGCGACCGCGTCCGGCTCGCCGGACCAGGTCGGCGAGCCGGCGGCCGCCGGGACGACGCCGGGCGCCCCCGTCGCCGGCTCGGGAGTGACCGGCTCGGGATCGGTCTCGTCCACGGCGATCCAGGCCAGCGGGCCGGCGATCGCCTCCAGCGATGACCGGACCACGTCGATCATCGGGCTGGTCGACAGGACGGCGGTCGGCGCGCAGTCCCGCACGATCGCGCGGGTGGCGTCCCGGATCGCGCCGCGCCGCGGCGGGTTGACCGGCACCGCGATGACGTGGGCGTAGAGGCAGCCGAAGTAGGCGACGATGAACTCCAGCCCCTGCGGGAAGACCAGCAGGGCCCGCTCCCCCGGCCCGCAGCGCCGCGCCAGCCGGTCGGCGGTGGCCAGCGCGCGGACGTGCAGCTCCCGGTAGGTCAGCGTCGCCTGCTCGTCGCCGTGCTCGTCGAGCAGGACGAACGCCCGCGCGTGCGGGTCCCCGGCGGCGCGGCGGCGCAGCACCTCCGGCAGCAACACGCCGGCGGCGTCATGATCGGTCCGTGCCCGCGCCGACGGCTGCCCCGTCACCAGGCCCCCGCCGTCACGACGGGCAGGCTGGTCAGGCCGCGGACGATGAGGCTGTGCTGCTGCCAGGCGAGGTCCTGTGCGACGTGGTCCTGTGCGACGAGGTCCGGCCCGACGAGACCCCGCCCGGTGACGGACCCGGGCGGGTCCGCGGCGGCGGGGGCGAGACGTTCGGCGCGGCCGGTGAGGCAGCCGAAGACGACCTCGGCCTGCATCCTGGCGAGCAGACCGCCGAGGCAGCCGTGCATCCCGTGGCCGAAGGCGAGGTGGCGCCCCGTCGGGCGGGTGACGTCGAAGGTGTCCGGCCGGTCGAACACCGCCGGATCCCGGTTGGCCGCGCCGAGGCAGAGCAGCACCTGCTCGCCGGCGCGGATCCGGACGCCGTCGAGCTCGACGTCGCGGGTGGCGAGCCGTTTGGTCAGCTGCAGCGGACTGTCGTAGCGCAGCGCCTCCTCGACGGCCGCGCCGACCAGCTCCGGGCGCCGGTGCAGCAGCGTCGCGGTATCGGGATGGTGCAGCAGCGCGAGCAGCCCGTTGCCGATGAGCGCCGTCGTCGTCTCGACACCGGCGACGAAGCACATGATGCACAGGAAGCCGAGTTCTTCATCGCTGAGCCGGTCCCCGCCGCCGGTACGCGCGGCGAGCAGCCGGCTGACCAGGTCGTCGCCGGGCCGGGCGCGCCGGGCGGCGATGACGCCGGCCATGGCGTCGGTGAAGGTCGCGACGACCTCGCCGACACGGGCGACCTCGGCCGGCGCCAGCAGGCCCGGTTCGAGCAGGAACCGGATCTCGTGGGTCCAGCGGCCGACCTCGCCCCGCAGGTCGGCCGGCAGCGCCATCCAGTCGGCCAGAACCGCGACGGGCAGCGGCGCGGCGAGGTCGGTGACGGCGTCCATCCGCCCGTCGGCCAGCGCCGGGTCGAGCAGCCCGCGGACGATCGTGACGATCCGGGGTCGCAGCCGGGTCACCTCCGCGGCGGTGAAGACCCGGTTGACCAGGGCGCGCAGCCGGGCGTGCTCGGGGTTGTCGGTGAAGACGAGCGACGTGCGCGCCAGCCGGATCATCCGGGCGCCGTTGTCGGTGTGCCCGGCCGCCCGGCCGACCAGCCGCGGGATGAGCCCGGCGCTGAAGGTGCGGTCGTGCAGCACGGCGCGCACGTCGGCGTGGCGGGTCAGCACCCACATGCCCATCGTCCGCAGAACCGGCGACGTGCGACGCAGCTCCCGGTAGACCGGGTACGGGTCGGCGCGGAACGCGGCGCTGAACGGGTTGAACCGTGGCGCCCCCGTCCCCACCGGCCCCCTCGGCACCGCCGGCGCGGCCGGGACAGCCGGCGCGGGTGAGTGGTGTGTCATCGGGCCGGTCCGCCGGGGCCGTCGCCCCCGGTGCCGCGGTAGGGGACGAGCACGAGGCGCAGCAGGCAGATCTTGCGCATCCGGAAGCCGACCGCGGACAGCCGCAGGTAACGCTCGTAGCGGGCGACGACCTCCGGTCCGACGAGCGCCACCGCCTCGCCGCGGCGGGCGCGCAGCCGGCGGGCCCACTCCTCGCAGGTGCGGGCGTAGTCGAACCGGCCGTTGTGCAGCTCGCGGAGCTCGAAGAGTCCCTCGGCGGCGGCGGTGATCTCGGCGAGGGTCGGCAGGTCGGCGTCCGGGAAGATCTCCCGTTGGATGAACCCGTTGGCCTGCTCGCGGCGCATGTTCGCGTAGGCGATCGTCTGCAGGGACAGCACGCCGTCCGGCGTGAGCCAGCGGTGGCAGCGGGTGAAGAACTCGCGGTAGATGCGGATCTTCTCCGCCGGCGGATCCGCCGGCGTGGCGAAGTGCTCGAACGCGCCGATGGAGATGATGCCGTCGAAGCGCCCGAGCGGGGTGTAGTCCAGCCAGTTCTCGAGGCGTACCTCGACACCGGGATGTTCCTGCGCCCGGACGTGGGCCGCCTGTCGCTCGCTGAGGGTGAGGCCGACCGACCGCGGCACCCCGTGCCGCAGTGCCAGCCGGGCCAGCACCGATCCCCAGCCGCAGCCGACGTCGAGCACCGACCGGGCCCGGTCGGCCCCCACCGCGTCGAGGTGGTAGCGCAGCTTGCGTTCCTGGGCGACCGCCAGGGCGTCCGCGTCCCGGTCCCCGGCGAGGGTCTCCCCGGGGGCCGCCTCCCACATCGCGCACGAGTAGGTCAGCGAGTCGTCCAGCCAGAGGCGGTAGAACTCGTCGCCGACGTCGTAGTGATGGCGGACGGCCGCCGCCGCCCCTGCCGTCCGGTCGGCGTCGACGGGCGCGGTCATCGCCGGGCCGGGTCCGGGTGCCCCAGCGGCTCCCGGTCATCGGACAGGCCAGGGTCGCCGGACAGGCCAGGGTCGCCGGACAGGCCAGGGTCGCCGGACGGGCCAGGGTCGCCGGCGAGCGGGTCCCGGGCGCCCTGGTCGTCCAGGTAGGCCGCGAGCGCGTTGAGCGTCGGGTTCTCGAACAGCGCCTCGGGGGCGACGTCAATGCCGTAGTGGTCCTCGACCGCGATGAGCAGCGACACCGCGACGGCCGAGTCGACGCCGAGCCGATCGAAGTCCGCGTCGAGGTCGATCTCGGACACCGGCTGCTCCAGGATGTCCGCGACGTGCTCCCGGCACCACCACGCGATGCGCTCCCGACGGGCGACGTCGTCGCTCTCCCGGCTGTCCGGCACCTGTCTCCTCCTCCGTGCGAAAGTTCTGGCTCCGTGCGCCGGGTCCGGCCTGGTACGCCTGGTCCGGCAGGCCTTGTCTGGCCTGGTGCGTCGGGTCCGGGGGACGCGGGTCAGGCCGCGGAGTCGAGCCCGGAAGCCCCGCGGCGCCCCACCCGCAGGGCCGCCCGGCGTTGCCCGGACGGCAGCCGGATGTCCCGGGCGAGCCCGCCGGCCGCCAGGAGCCGGATCAGCCAGTAGCCGGGGTCGAGCCGGTACCAGGTGAGCCCGAACGACGGCGAGTCGGGAAAGGCGTGATGGTTGTTGTGCCAGGATTCCCCGAAGGTCAGCAGGGCGAAGATCCCGCCGTTGCGGCTGTTCTCCCGGGACTCGTAAGGCCGGGTACCGAACATGTGCAGGAACGAGTTGATCGCCCAGATGGTGTGTTCCAGCACGAACATACGCACAAGGCCACCCCAGAGCAGGCCGCTGACCGCGCCCTCCCAGCTCCAGTAGGCCAGGCCGCCGACGAGGGCGGGCAGCAGCAGCCCCAGGACCACCCACAGGTGATAACGGCGGGCGATGCGCATCAGCGGCCGGTTTCGGATCAGGTCCGGGGCGTAGTGCGCGACGTTGGGGTATTCATGCCGGCGCATCCACAACAAGTGCGAGTGCGCCAGGCCGCGCAGCCGCCCCCGCAGCCCGCCGCCGGCGAGGTTCGGCGAATGCGGATCGCCCTCCCGGTCGCTGCACTCGTGGTGCCGGCGGTGCAGCGCGACCCAGGACACGACGCCGCCCTGCCCGGCCATGGAGCCGCAGACCACGAGCGCCGCCGCCGCCGACGGCGCGGCCCTGAAGGTGCGATGGGTGAACAACCGGTGATATCCGACGCTGATCCCCAGACCGGTCACCAGCCAGAGGGTGAACAGCAGCGCGATTTCGGTGACGCCGAGCGGATGCACCCACAGAAAGGCGACCGCGGCCGCGGTGCCGGCGATCGGGAGCACGTCGAACAACAGGAAGTGGCGGCGCTGAAGACGGTGCAGAAAGGGATTGCTGACCGTCTTCCGGCGCGGCTCCGACGTGACGGCGGCGCGGACGGCAGGGTCGACGCTCGTCATGTGCGGTCTCCCTTCCGGTCGGTTCGCTGGTCGACACACCCGCACCGGAGCGCTTGCTCCGGGACGGGCCCCACGCTAACCACGACGGCGCCCGGTCCGCCGTCGCCATTGGCCTATCCAATCGCCGGACCGGAATTTCCCGCAGGCGTTCCGCGGCGGTGTTCACCAACTCGACGGCTGGGCGACCCCGGCGGGCAAGACCCGATCCTCCGTACCGAAATCTGTCCTCGCTTCGCTGGGTGAGCGCCGCCAGGGGCGAGGGTCGCCACCCGGGCACGCTGGAGGTTCCGTGGACCGCCGCCGGGTGCTCGCGGGGATCGTCGCAACACCACTCGTCGCCGCTCCGCTCGCCGCCTCGGTGGCGGCGGCCGGGCCCGCGCTGGCCGCCGGCACGCCCGCCGCCGGTGAGCGCCGCCGCTCGACGCTGGTCATCGGCCACCGCGGCGCCTCGGGTTACCGTCCCGAGCACACCCTGGCCTCCTACGAGCTGGCCGCGCGGCTGGGGGCGGACTTCGTGGAGCCCGACCTGGTGCCCACGAAGGACGGCGTCCTCGTCTGCCGGCACGAACCGGAGATCGGCGGGACGACCAACGTCGCCGACCATCCCGAGTTCGCCGGCCGGAAGAAGACGGCTTCACTCGACGGCGTGGCGACCACCGGCTGGTTCACCGAGGACTTCACCCTGGCGGAGCTGAAGACGCTACGCGCCAAGGAGCGGCTGCCCGAGGTCCGCCAGGAGAACACGATGTACGACGGGCTGTTCGAGATCCCGACGTTCACCGAGGTCCTGGACCTGCGGGCCCGGCTGTCGAAGGAACTCGGCCGCGAGATCGGCGTCTACCCGGAGACCAAGCACCCGACCTACTTCGCCAAGGCCGGGCTGCCCCTGGAGCAGCGCCTCGTCGACACGCTGAACCGCTACGGCCTGAACCGGCGCGACGCGGCGGTGTTCGTCCAGTCCTTCGAGACGACGAACCTCGCCCAGCTGCGCAAGCTCGGGCTGCGCACCTCGGTGGTGCAGCTGCTGTCGGCCGAGGGGGCGCCGTTCGACCTCGTCGCCGCCGGGGACAAGCGGACCTACGCCGACCTCGTGACGCCGGCCGGCCTGCGCGCCATCGCCGCCTACGCCACCGGCATCGGCCCCGACAAGCTGCAGGTCATCCCGCGGGGCGCCGACGGGACGCTGGGCCGGGCGACGTCGCTGGTCGCCGACGCGCACGCCGCCGGGCTCGTCGTGCACCCGTACACCTTCCGCGCGGAGAACACGTTCCTGCCGACGGACTACCGCCGCGGCACCTCGGCGAACGACTTCGGCCGGGCCATCGACGAGCAGGTCGCCTACCTCAAGGCCGGCATCGACGGGCTGTTCACCGACCAGGCCGACATCGGCGTCCTCGCGCGGGCGGTCGCCGCCGGCCAGTCGATCGCCGCCACCCAGCCGAGCCCCCACTCGGCGATCTGAGAGCCGCCGCGCCGCGCCGGTGCGGCAGCGGTGCGGCGCGCGGACAGAGCTGTCCGCGCGCCGCACCGCCCGGCGGGTGGGTCAGTCCTCGGCGCCCCGCACCAGCCGCTCCAGCCAGCGGTGCAGATCGCGGGCGGTGGACGCGGCGTGCTCGTTCATCATCGACTGGTGGTCGCCGGCCACGTCGAAGGAGTCGTGGTCCATCGACCAGTCGGTCGTCCAGGCCTGGCCGTGCCCGGTGACGTCCTCGGCGACGGTCCGCTTCGGCATCCGCTCGGCGGCGCGCAGGAGCATGACCGGCGCCGCGACGGGACGGGGCCGCCAGTTCTCGAACAGGTCCAGGTAGGCACCCTGCGCGGTGATCTGCGCCTCTGTCATCAGCGCGAACGCCTGGTCGTTGACGGCGATGCCGCGCAGCTCCTCGTGGATGTCCTCCTCCGGGATGCGGTCGGTGGGCAGCCACGTGTCGAGCAGCGCCACCGCCGCGGGACGCACCCCCCGATCCTCCAGCGCGGAGGCGATCGCGTGCGCCAACCAGCCGCCGGAGGAGTACCCGGCGAGGACGACGGGCGTGACGGGGAAGGCGCGCGCGACGGTGTCGGCGTGCATCTCGACGACGAGCTCGGCGGTCGCCGGCAGCAGCTCGCCGTCGCCGAACCCCGGGTGCGGCAGCGCGAAGACGTCGCGCAGGCCGTGCAGGTGCAGGGCGATCCGGGCGAAGTTGTGCGGCCCGGACGGGGCCACCATCGACGGCAGGCACACCAGCGCGACGGGTGCCGGGCCGGTGGCCAGGCGCACCGGTCGCGCGGGCGGGCCGAACTCCGCGGCCGTGTCGAACACCGGGCGCAGCCGGGCGGCGGCGCGCAGCACGCCGACGCCGGCGGCGAACTTGCCCTGTGCGCAGGCCTGCCGGTACAGCCCGCGAACCCCGACCTCGGCCGCGCCACCCGTCGTGGCCGTGCCCGACGCCGCCGCGGCGGCGCCCGGGGTGGCGCCGGCCGGGTGGGCGGCGTCGGCGGGGTAAGCGGCGGCGGCCACCTGGGCGGCGAGGGTGTCGAGGTGGGCGGCGAGCTCGGTGACCGTCGGGTGCTCGAACACGACCTGGGTGGCCAGCGTCAGGCCGGACGCCGCGGCCAGCCGGCGGCTGAGTTCGACGGAGGCGAGTGAGTCGAAGCCGAGTTCGAGGAAGCGGCGGGTCGGGTCGAGCTCCTCGGGAGTGTCGTAGCCGAGGATGGCCGCGGCCTCGGCCTGGACCAGTTCGGCCAGCGCCCGGGCGCGCCGCGGTGGCCGCAGGCCGAGGACGGTCGCAACGGCCTGGCCCACCCGCGCCGACAGCGCCGGCTCCCCGGGCAGCCCCGCGGGCGGGGCCGCGACGGGCAGTTCCTCGAAGAAGCGGCTGGGCCGGGCCGCGGTGATGGACGGCAGGAACGTCTCCCAGGCGACGTCGACGACGGTCATCGCCGTCTCGCCCGCGGCGACGGCCCGGGTGAGCGCGGTGACGGCCGGTTCGGGAGGCAGCGGACGCAGGCCACGGCGGGTCAGGTAGTCGCGCAGCGCCGGTTCGGCGCCGAGGCCGGCGTCGGCCCACGGGCCGAAGGCCACCGCGGTGGCCGGCCGGCCCTCGGCGCGGCGGCGGGCGGCGAGGGCGTCGAGGTAGGCGTTGCCGGCGCTGTAGGCGGCCTGGTTGCCGCTGCCCCAGACCCCCGAGATCGACGAGAACAGCACGAACGCCGCCACCTTCGCCCCGTCCGGGCCGTCGAGCAGACGGTCGAGCGCGCCGGCGCCGGCGACCTTCCCGGCGACGACGTCCGCGAACTCGGCCAGTGTCAGCCGTACCAGCGGCATCGTCGGGCCGGCGGTGCCGGCGGCGTGCACGACGGCGGTGACCGGTTCGCCGGCGTCGGCCAGCTGGTGCAGCAGCTCGGCAAGCCGGTCGGAGTCGGCGACGTCGCAGGCGTCGATCGTGGCGTGGGTGCCCAGCGCGGCGAGCTCGTCGAGCAGCGCCCGGGCGCCGGGGCTGTCAGGTCCGCGCCGGCTGGCCAGCACGACGCGGCGGGCGCCGTCGCGGGCCAGGCGGCGGGCGGTCTGTGCGCCGAGGGCGCCGGTGCCGCCGGTGATCAGCACGGTCCCGTCGGGTCGCCATGCACCCGCCCGCGCCTCGGTCCGCGCCGACGCGGGATCCGTCTCGGCGATGCCCTCGGGGATGCCCTCGGGGATGCGCTGCAGACGGGGCACCCGCAGGCCCTGCGGGCGGGGGGCGAACTGGTCCTCGCCGCCGGGGGCGGTCAGTGCGGTGCCGAACCACAGCAGCGTCTGGTCGTCGAGGCTGGTGGGCAGGTCGATGAGGCCACCCCAGACCCGCGGCGTCTCCAGCGCCAGCGAGCGGCCGAGACCCCAGATCATCGCCTGCTCCGGCTGAGTGACCGGATCCTCCACGCCCGTCGTGACCGCCCCGCGGGTGACGGCCCACAGCGGCGCGCCCACCCGCAGATCGCCCAGCGCCTGGACGACGGTGACGGTGAGGGCGAGCCCGGTGGTCAGCTGCGGATGGTCCTGGTGGGGGGTGCCGTCGAGGGCGAGCAGGGAGACGATGCCGCCGACCCCGTCGCCGACCGGCGCGCTGGCGGCGGCCGGCTGTGCGCCGCCGAACCCCGCCTCGACCAGCCGTGCGGCGATCGCGCCCCGGTCGGCGCGGGCGAGCGGCACCGCCAGCGGCGTGCCGCCGAGACGCTCGATCATCCAGGTGACGCGGGCGAGCAGCTCCTCGTCCACCCCGGTCGGCGGGACGAGCACGGGCCAGCGGCCGTCCAACGGCGCGATGGCGCTGGCCTGCGCGGCGATCGCCGCGGTGACGTCCGCGTCGGCCAGCGGCTGCCAGACGGTGCGGTAACGCCAGGTGCCGGGATCGCTGGCCTCGTCCGCCGCCCCGGCCTGCGCCCCACCCGCCGGCACGTCGGCGACGGGCTGGGCGGCGACGGGCTGGGCGGCGGCGAGCTGCGAGCTGGCCGGGGCGGCGCCGGCCTGGCGGGGGGCGGGGATGGCGGCGGCGGTGCCCGCGAGCCAGTAGCGCCGGCGCTGGAACGGGTAGGTGGGCAGGTCGACGACGGTGCCGGCGCGGCCGATGACGGCCCGCCAGTCCACGTCGACGCCACGGGTGTCGAGGCCGGCGAGGGCGGTGAGCAGGGTGGCGGCCTCCGGGCGTCCGGCGCGGGTCGACGCGACCGCGATCGGCGCCGCGGCCTCCGCCGGCAGGCAGCCGGGCAGCAGTGCGGTGAGGACCGCGTCGGGGCCGAGCTCGAGGAAGGCGCTGGCACCCTCCGCGTGCAGGCGGCGGGCGGCGTCGAGGAAGCGCACCGCGCCGCGGGCGTGGCGGGCCCAGTAGTCGGGGGTGCACAGCTCCTCGCCGGTCGGCTCGCCGGTGAGGGTGGACACGATCGGGATCGCCGGCCGGTGGTGGGTGACCTGCCCGGCGATGGCCCGGAACTCGTCGAGCATGCCCGCCATGTGCGGGGAGTGGAAGGCGTGGCTGACCGTGAGCCGCCGCGTCGCATGGCCGCGCGCCGCCCAGTCCGCGGCGATCCGCTCGGCGGCGTCTGCGTCCCCGGCGATCACCGTCGCCTCGGGACCGTTGACAGCGGCGATCTCCACCCGCCCCTGATGGCCGGCCAGCGACGCGGCGACCTCGCCGGCACCCGCCCGGATCGCGATCATCGCGCCGCCGGGGCGGCAGGACTGCATGAGCCGGCCGCGGGCGGCGACCAGCGTCACTGCGTCGTCCAGCGACCACACGCCCGCGACATGGGCGGCGGTCAGCTCGCCGATCGAGTGCCCGGCGAGCAGCGCCGGGGTCACCCCCCAGGAGGTGACCAGCCGGTACAGCGCCGTACCGAAGGCGAACAACGCCGGCTGCGTGTACTCGGTGCGGTGGAGCAGGGCCGCGTCGGACGTGCCGGCGGCGGCGAACATCACCTCCCGCAGCGGCCGGGCGAGATGGTCGGCGAACCGTTCGCAGATCTCGTCCAGGTCGTCGGCGAACGCGGGGAAGGCGTCGTAGAGGTCGCGGCCCATCCCGTTGCGCTGGCTGCCCTGCCCGGTGAACAGCAGCGCGGTGCGGCCCGGCGGGGCCACGGGGCCCGCGCCGAGGACGAGCCCGGCTGCCGGTCGGCCCGCCGCGAGCGCGGACAGCGCGCCGGCCAGACGCCGGCCGCCGTCGCCGCCCCGGCGGGGGCCGGCCAGCGCCACCGCCCGGTGCTCGAAGCGGGACCGGCCGGCCAGGGTGTGGGCGACGTCGACCGGGTCGAGGTCCGGGTGGCGGTCCAGGTGCGCGGCGAGCCGCTCGGCCTGGGCGCGCAGCGCCGCCGGCGTCCGGCCCGACAGCACGATCGGCACTGCCGCGCCGGCAGAGGCGGAGGGCACGGCAGGACCGGAGAGGACGGCAGGAGCGACCGACGCGGCGGGGGTGGGTGCGGTGACGGGTGCGGGCGGTGTGCGGGGAGCCCAGGGCGTGACGGGTGCGGGCGGCGTGGTGGTGCGGGCCCGGTCGGCGGAGCCGTTGCGCGGCGCGGGCGGGCGCGGCTCGGCCGGGGCCTCCTCGAGGATGACGTGGGCGTTGGTGCCGCTCACCCCGAACGCCGACACGCCGGCCCGACGCGGGCGGCCCTCGCGGCGCCGCCAGTCGACATTGTCGGTGAGCAGCTCGACGTCGCCGGCCGACCAGTCGACGTGCGGCGAGGGCTCGCGGACGTGCAGGGTGCGCGGCAGCACCTCGTGCCGCAGCGCCTGGACCATCTTGATGATCCCGCAGACCCCGGCGGCGGCCTGGGCGTGACCGATGTTGGACTTCAGCGAGCCCAGGTACAGCGGCCGACCGGCCGGCCGGTCCTGGCCGTAGGTCGCGAGGACGGCCTGGGCCTCGATCGGGTCGCCGAGCGTGGTGCCGGTGCCGTGCGCCTCGACCGCGTCGACGTCGGCGGTCCGCAGGCCGGCGTTGGCCAGCGCCTGGCGGATGAGCCGCTGCTGGGACAGGCCGTTGGGGGCGGTCAGCCCGTTGCTGGCGCCGTCCTGGTTGATCGCCGTGGCGCGCAGCACCGCGTGCACCCGGTGGCCGCGGCGGCGGGCGTCGGAGAGCCGTTCCAGCACCAGCACGCCCGCGCCGTCCGCCCAGCCGGTGCCGTCGGCGTCGGCGGAGAACGCCTTGCACCGGCCGTCCGGCGCCAGCCCTCGCTTGCGGCTGAACTCCACCAGGATCCCCGGCGTCGACATGACCGTCACCCCGCCGACGAGAGCCAGATCGCACTCCCCCGCGCGCAGCGACTGGGTGGCGAGATGGGCCGCGACCAGCGAGGCGGAGCACTGGGTGTCCACGCACAGCGCCGGCCCCTCCAGGCCGAAGGTGTAGGCGACCCGGCCGGCGATCACCCCGGAGGCGTTGCCGGTGAGGAGCTGACCCTGCGCGTCGCGCGGCGCGGTGTGCCAGGCCGGCCCGTAGTCCTGCAGCGAGACCCCGGTGAACACGCCGGTGCGGCTGCCGCGCAGGGAGCGGGGGTCGATGCCGGCCTGCTCCACCGCCTCCCAGGAGACCTCCAGCATCAGCCGCTGCTGCGGGTCGAGGGCGTTGGCCTCCCGCGGGCCGATCCCGAAGAACGCCGGATCGAACTGGTCGATGCCGGTCAGGAACCCGCCGTGGCGGGTGTAGGCGGTGCCGGGATGGTCGGGGTCCGGGTCGTAGAGCCCGGCCAGGTCCCAGCCCCGGTCCTCGGGCAGGCCGGCGACGGCGTCGCGCCCGGCGTGCACCAGCTCCCACAGCGCCTCCGGCGAGTCGACGCCGCCGGCCAGCCGGCAGCCCATGCCGACGATGACGATGGGGTCGTCCGCCGGCCGCTGCCCGTCGCCCGCCGCGGCTCCACTCGTCGCTGGTCCCGCCGCCGGTCCCACCGCCGGGCTCACGGCGGTGATCTCGTCGCCGATCCCGAGCAGTTCGCGGCGCAGATGGTCCGCGAGGGCCTGCGGCGTCGGCCGGTCGAAGAACAGGGTGGCGGACAGGCGCAGCCCCGTCTGCTCGGCCAGCGCGGCCCGCAGCCGCTCGGCGATGTGGCGGTAGATCCCGAGGGCGCGCCACGGCGCCCCCCGATCGACGACGCCGGCGCCCGGGCCGGCCACCGCGGCGACCTGGGCCGCGATCAGGTCGAGCAGCAGCTCATGCTGGGCGTCCGCCGACCGGCCGGCCAGCCGGGCCCGCCACGCCTCGTACGACTCGCCCGCCGCGCGCGGGGATCGTCCGAGGGTCTGGCGCAAATCGCGCATGCGAACTCCCACATTGCTCAGGAACAGGGCAACGATCTGTCGGCGACGGTTGCCTGCGCCCGCACGTGGCCAGCGGACAACCGGCGCGCGGGCGCGACGGGCACGGACGAGGTCCGTGTCCGCGCAGAGGCGACGCGCCAGCCGCCGGTGTGCAGCACAGAGATGGAGACTGCGTCCCGGTGGACCCGGGCCAATCCGGTGCGTCCGCGCGGCCACGCAGACGCCGACACGGGCGACCGGCGGGAGGCCGGACCGGGCTGCCGTCCGCCTCCGCTCGGAAGGCGACGACTCGTTGTTCCGGTCGGACGACTCAGGTGCCGGTGCCCGCGATTTGATCACCTTGGACGCATGGTGGAATCGTGCCCGACGCTGTCGAACTACGACAAATGACCCTGGCGCGATCGGGCCATGCCGGTCTGAGCCGGGCCGCCATCCGCGCAGGTGGCGGCAGGTAGCCGGGCGCGGGGTGTCTGCACGCTCACGCCCGATCGCCTGTCACGGGGGCGCCCAGCACCGCCCCCGCGCGCAGGCCGTCGGCCTGGCCGCGGGGGGCGCTGGGGACCTGTCGCCGGGAGCGCCAGGATTCCCGCCGAGGCCGCCGTTCTCCACCCGGGGCCGCCACTGTCGCGAGGGACACGCTCGAAGGAACCCTCGACGAAGGCACCTCCGCCGGCCCGATCGGGCTCCTCCCCGTTCCTTGCTACACACCGCGCACGAGAACTTCCCCGCGTTGGTAGGTGGGCGGGCGGTCCACCTCGACGAGCAGGTCCGAACCAGGGTGGGGCGGATTGCCCGAACTGCCAGGCGAATCGGTTCAGTGTCTGACGGTGAGGACGATCTTTCCGACCTGGCTGTTGGTCTCCATGTGGCGGTGCGCCTCGGCGACGTCGCCGAGGTCGAACGTCCGGTCGATCACCGGTGCCAGGGCGCCACGGCGAACGCCGTTGTCGATGAATGCTTCGGCGCGCCGGCTGCGTCCCGGATCGGCGAACAGGTGGAAGACGGCGTAGCCGTACACGTTGACCGGCCACCACATCGGGAGGGGAGCAGGCCGCGGGTCGAGGAATCCGTAGACGATCAGCATGCCGTCGGCGGCCACGGCTCGCGCGAGCGTCGGCAGGTCGGGGCCGGCGACGCTGTCGAAGACGAGTCGAGCACCGTGGCCTCCGGTGAGTGCGTGCACCTGCTCGACCACGTCACCCTCCTCGCCGGCGATGACGTGCGCGGCGCCGATCTCCCGCAGCCGCTCGGCTTTGGCGCCGGTCCTGGTGACGGCGACGGGTGTGGCCCCGAGATAGCTCGCCAGCTGGATCGCGGCCAGCCCGACCGCGCTGGACGCGGCCGTGACCACCACCGTGTCGCCGGGCCGCATCCGTCCGACCTCGACCAGCGCACCGTAGGCCGTGAAGGCGGCCACCCACACGGCGGCGCCGGTCACGGCGTCCATGTGGTCGGGGCGATGGATGAGCCTTGCCGCGGCCACGTTGACCCGGTCGCCGTAGACACCGTCTGTCGACATGCCGCCGTCGGTCGGTTTGGCCACCAGGCTGACGGCGTCGCCGACGGCGAAGTCGTCCACCCCGGCACCGACCGCCTCGACCACACCCGCCGCTTCGGTGCCGAGCCGTGAGCGGGGCAGGACCGCGTCGTAGTAGTACCCGCCGGCGCGGAGGAGGACATCGCCCCGGTTGACGCCGATGGCCTCGACGCGGACCCGCGCCTCGCCCGGTCCGGGCTCGGGCAGCTCGACGTCGTCGAGGTAGAGCACCTCAGGCGCGCCCAGCGTGTCGAACAGGACCGCCCTGGCGCTGGCCAGACCAGTCGGGACCACCGACGACGATAGACGTTCTATTTCCGTGCGGTGCTCGGTTTTCATGAGCCGCACTTTATTCGTGCGCTGTATGATGTCAAGGGTGAGTGAGCAGACATTGGGTCGACGTGCGCGACTGCGCGCACAGACGACCGCGGAGATCCAGGCGGTGGCGCTGGCGCACATGGCCGAGGGCGGACCCGACGCCATCTCGCTTCGGGCCATCGCGCGCACGATGGGCATGAGCGGCAGCGCCATCTACAGCTACTTCGAGACCCGCGACGCGCTCATCACCACGCTGATCGCCAACACGTACGCCTCGGTCATCGACGAGCTGGAAGCGGCCCGCGACGCCGTGGCGCCCGACGACCTCGGCGGGCGGATCGTGGCCTGGGGCGAGGCGTTCCGCCAGTGGTCGCTGGTCAATCCGCAGGGATTCCGGCTGATCTACGGCGACGCCGTGCCCGGCTACCAGGCACCGGCGGACGGGCCCCTCCCCGAGGCCGCCAAGCGCGCCTGCCTGGGCATCACGGGCCTCGTCGCCGCCGCCTGGCCGCACATCCGAACCGACCAGCTCGGCAGTGGCTACCAGTGGTCCGACTTCGCGCCGGCGATGGTGTCCGCCGTGCGCGACGCCTACCCCGACCTACCGCCGGCCGGGCTCGCCCTCGCCGCCCGGCTGTGGGGCCGGATGCACGGCCCCGTCGCCCTCGAGATCTACGGCCACCTCCGCTCGGTGACCGGCGACCCCACGGCGCTGTACCGCGACGAGCTGGTCGGCCTCGTATTGTCACTGCACCTCGACGTGGGCTGACGGCCTCGCCAACGTCCCCAGCCAGCCGCCCGAACATGATCGCCTCGTCCGGCGCCGCTGCCTGGCCCGCCCGGAGGCACTGATCGAAGTCGAGGCCACCGCCGCCCGCGGCTGACCACCGCGGCCCCACGGTCCGCCGGCGCGGCAGGCCGGTGAGCCTTCAGGCGGGTGGGGCGGGTGGGGCGGGTGGGGCGGGTGGTGGCGCCGGGCGGGACGGCGCCGAGAGCTGCACGGCGGCGCCGACGAGGGCGATGGCCGCGCAGGCCAGCGGCAGCTCGGTGAAGTGGCCGTCGGCGATCCGGCCGCCGGCCAGCGAGCCGATCGTGATCCCCAGGTACATCGCGCTCTGGTTCCAGGCCATCAGCCGAGCCTGGTCGCCCGGATGGCGGGCGATGAGCTCGGCCTGCTTGGCGGGAAAAGCGGTGTAGGCGACCAGCGCGACCAGCGCGATGGCCAGACAGCCGAGCGGCACCACGCCGCGCAGGCTCACGGCGAAGACGACCTCAGCGGCGCCGAGCAGGCCCAACGCCACCCACGTGGTGCGGTGTGCGCCGTGCCGGTCGGCGATCCAGCCGCCGAGGAAGGTCGCCGCGACCGCGCTGAGACCGTAGACCACCAGCAGGGCGTTCACCCACGCGGTGGACCAGCCGGACCGATCGTCCAGGCCGGCGCCCAGGTAGGTGTAGAGGCCGTAAACGGCCGCGGCCCAGCAGGCGGTGGGGGCGACCGCCCGGCAACGGCCGAGCGGGTTCATCGACGACGATCCGCCCGCGCGGGCCGTGCCGCCCGCCGGCCACACTCGCCGGCTGGCGGCCATGATGCCCAGCGCCAGCACGGACAGCCCGACGAAGACGGCCCGCCAGCTCGTGTGCCTGGCGATGAGACTGCCCAGCGGGGCGCCAGCCCACAGCGCGGACAGCAGCCCCGAGGTGGCGATCCCGAGCCAGGACGCCCGCCGGTAGCCGGGCGCGCTCATGCCCACGAGAGTGAACACCGTCGCCGTGGCGCCGGAGACGAACAGGCCCGCGCCGCCCCGGGCCGCCAGCAGCACCCCGAAGTCCGGGGCGAACGCCGTCAGCAGGTTGAACGCGCAGAAGCCGGCGAGCGCGAGGGTAAGAACGCGTTGCGGCGAGGCCGACGCGGCCCGGCGCCCCCAGGCGGGCGCCGCCAGCACGTAGGCGACCGCGAACACGGTCACGCTCAGGCCCGCGGTGCGCAACGAGACGTCGAACCGGGATCGCCACACCGGCAGCAGGGGCGAGACGACGAACAGGTCGGTGCCGATGACGAACAGCGCCAGCCATCCGGCCAGCAGCGCCGCCCACCGTGGCGGTCGGTCCTCGTCGTACCGACCGGATGGCACTGGATACCGGGCGGTGGTTGTAGGCCTGGCCGGCCCGCGCTCCCTCACGGGCCCGCCTTACCCGCGCCACCCCCCGACCGGCTCCCGCCCCGCGCCTGGGCGGTCTGGTCGAGCCAGCGGGCCGTGGCGGCGATCGACTCCGGAGCCCGGCGGCGGGACTCGGCGACGATGTCCGCCACCGTGGTCGAGGCGAGCTCGCGCCGCCACGCCTCCTCGGCCGCGCCGACCGCCGCCGCGATCGCGCAGGGCATCCGGTAGTTCGCCGGCGCCAGCGCGGCGGGCCCACGCTGGCGGATCTCGGTGCACAGGAACACGGGCCCCTGGCCCTCGATGGCCTCCACCACGTCGAGCAGCCGGATCTGGTCGGGCGGCCGGCCGAGCCGGTACCCCCCGCGCGGGCCGAGCGCCGCCAGCACGATCCCGGCCCTCGACAGCGCCTGCAGATGTTTGGCCAGGTAGGCGGCGTTGCCGGCGTGTAGCTCGGCGAGCTGCTGCACCGTCAGCGCCACGCCGTCGGGAGCCTCGGCCAGCGCGTGGCAGCAGTGCAACGCCCACTCGACCCCCTGCGTAAGCCGCATATCCCGGATAGTACATCACCGGAATACTGCATGGCGCCGACCTCCGGCGTAGCTCCGACGCGGGGATGCACGAGGGGGTGGTCGACCACACCAGCCATCAGGGCCTGCGGGCCCCGCACCGCAAGGAAGACGTGTCCGGAGGTGAAGACGTGAAAAACCAGCTCGGATGCGGAGTACGAACCGCAGAAGGCCCGCGTCGAACACCTGTGCGCGATCATCGACGGCCAGGCCGTCCCGAAGACAGGGAGCCGACGGTCGTGCTCTACGTGGAGGAGCGCAGCCCGCTCAAAGTGATGCCGAGTCCGGGACGGCAGCCGGCCGACCTGAGCCACATCACCCCGCCTTGCGCACCGCCCTCGTCGGGTCTATCGGTCCGCCGGTATGCGGTGACGGATACTGCCCGCTTCAGGCCGAACGTTCGGCGACGAACACGAACTCACGCCCTGGGCGGTCCGGTGCCTCCCGCACGTCGAGGACTCTGTAGCCGTTGGCGACCAAGCTCGATTCGACCTCGCCCCGGCTGCGGAACCGCAGGGTCGAGTCCGAGGTGACGACCGCGCCGTCGGCCAGGAAGCGGTAGGTGTATCGGAAGGAGACGAACGGAAGGCTGACGTCGGTGACCTCCAGGCGTCGTTCCACCAGGCCGATGCCCGCAATGTCAAGCGTGACCGGATCGACGTCCACCACCCACTCCTTCCAGGCGTAACCTTCGGGGCGCCTGGTCTCGAAGACGAGATGGCCGTGTGGGCGAAGGGCGGTGTGGATACCCTGGAGGGCCCGGCCCCAGTCGTTGTCGGTAAGAAAGACCTGGGCCACGTTCCCGGTCATCGTCGCCAGGTCCGCGTCGAGCGCCGGCAGTGCCGCGGCATCGCACTGGATCCAGCGGACCCTTCCCGCCCGGTCCTACGACCTCGCGATCCTGAGCGACTCTTCGGCCGGGTCGACGCCCACGACCGTACAGCCGCTTCCGGCGAGCAGGACCGCCAGGGAACCGGTGCCGCAACCGACGTCGAGCACAAGACTCGCGGTCAACTCGGCGGCGGTCTCAAGGTAGGCGGCCAAGTCGTCACGGTCTCCATCGAAGGAGTCGTATACACGTGCGAGGAGAGGGTGGGCAAAGATCGGATCCGGCATCCAGGGACCATACCCACCGTCAAGCGCCCTGACGGAGGGTTCGACTCCATATCTCTGTCCGCTCAAACCGATATTCGGTTCCGACTATGCCAGCGGGATGGCACGAATACGAGCGGCTGCCGCCGGGAGAAGCGGCCCGATGATCGACGGCGGCGATGCACATGCGTAGGACAGGGCGTTGACCGGAAATGGTCGCAGGGGAGGCAGGTTGAACACGATCGACCCGCAGATCTTCCGGGCAATCATGTGATCCACCACCGCGCGAGTCACTGCCCATGATCCGGCGATGTTCGTCTGCAGCACCCGGGCGGCGTCCGCCACGCAGGGCGATGCCGCCCCGGCGGGGGCGGCATCAGGCAGGCGACGCGGCCGGGGAGGTGGAGCCGGTGGCCGGCGAGGGCTCCCACAGCGTGTCGGGGTAGGTGCGCCGCAGCTCGGGGGCGATGTCGGCGGCGAACCATTCGAGCTGCTCGCGCTGCCAGGCGACCGGCAGGGAGTCGACGCCGATGCCGGTGAGCTGCTGGCCGTACAGCTCGGTGAACCGGTGGATCTTGTCGAGGACCTGCTGCGGGCTGCCGACGAGCGCCGAGCCCTGCTCGATGAACTCCTCCAGCTCCCAGAACGGGGAGTTGTTGTGCTTCGCGGCGGGGGTGGCGCGCTGGGCGTTCCAGAACGGCCGGTACGCCTCGAGGGCCTCCTGCGAGGTCCTGCGGATGAGCAGGGCCGGGAATCCGCTGCCGACCAGGGGCTCCCCCGCATGGCCGTGCTCGGCCCAGCGCTGGCGGTAGTGGTCGATGAGGTCCTGGTACTGGGCCACCCTGAAGAACCCGTTGGCCGAGTACAGCGGGTCGCCGTGCTTCGCGGCCAGCTCCGTCGACTTCCGGCTCGTCGCGCTGCCGTGCCAGACCCGGATCGTCGGCTGGTAGGGGCGCGGCTGCGTCGTGAGGTCGGCCAGGGGCTCCCGGTAGCGCCCGGACCAGGTCACGCTCTCCTTCGACCACAGCAGGCGCAGCAGCTCGTACTTCTCGGCGAGCACGTCCCACTGCTCGGCCGGGTCGAGCCCGAAGATCGAGTAGTGCGGCGCGTGGTTGCCCTTCGCGATGACGAGGTCGAGCCGGCCGCCGCTGATGTGGTCGAGCAGCGCGTACTCCTCGGCCACCCGCACGGGGTCGTGAATGCTCAGCACGGTGACCCCGGTGAGCAGGCGGACCCGGCTGGTACGGGCGGCGACCGCGGTCAGCAGCACCGCCGGCGACGAGCACAGGAACGGTGCGCCGTGCCGCTCGCCGATCTGGTAGGCGTCGTAGCCGAGCTGTTCGACCAGTGCCGCCTGGTCCAGGACGCTGGCGAGCTTGTCGTGCTGGCTCATCGTCACGCCCGTGTGCGGGTCCGGAGCATTGACGATCAACGAGAGCACGACGAACTTCACGACTGTCAGCATACCGATCGGTCAGGTTGGTTTTCTCCCGAACGCCACATCCACGCTGCCAGGACGAGGCGCGGACGGCGTGGCGCGGCGCGACCGGGCCCGCGCACGTCGGGCCGACCGCGGCCGGCCGTGCGCTAGAGTAACCGCATGCCCGCGCGCCGGAGTCTCTGGTGGGCCGCCACATCGGCGGTCCACACCCAGCGCGCGTAATCCACACGCACGCGGCCGCCCACTCCGGCGGCCGCCATCGTCACCTCGGCACGGCGAGGGACGGCCGTCGACCCCGACGGCCCGCCCGACCCCACGAGGAAAAGACCATGGATCTGCTCCGTTCCTTGCTCGCCGCCACCACCGCCGGCGGCGAACCCGGTCCGTTCGCGCTGCTGCGCCGCGAGGGCGCCGACCATCTCGACGTGCTGCGCGGCGAACTCGACGTCGTCGACCGGCTCGCCGACCTCCCCCTGCCCGCAGGCCCCGCGGGGCCGCGCACGCTCGCCCTCGTGCCCTACCGCCAGCTCAGCGAGCGCGGCCTGACCTGCGTCGACGACGCGATGCCGCTGGAATTCCTGCGCGTCGACGACCACGAACGAGTCCCGCTCGCGACGGCCCTCGCCGCGCTGCCCGGCCGTGCCGTCACCGCCACCGGCGGGCATTTCGACCTGAGCGACGAGCGGTACGCCGAGACCGTCGAGACGGTGCTGCGGGAGGAGATCGGCCGCGGCGAGGGCGCGAACTTCGTCATCCACCGCGTCTACACCGCCAGCCTCGACACCCCGCCACTGGTCGCCGGGCTCGCCGCGCTGCGCCGGTTGCTGCTCGGCGAGCGCGGCGCCTACTGGACGTTCCTCGTCCACACCGGGACCCGGACGCTGGTGGGCGCCACGCCGGAGCGGCATGTCAGCGTCGACGGCGGGCTCGTGATGATGAACCCGATCAGCGGCACCCACCGGCTGCCCGCCACCGGCCCGGACACCGCGGCGCTGCTGCGTTTCCTCGCCGATCCGAAGGAGATCGACGAGCTGTACATGGTGCTCGACGAGGAGCTGAAGATGATGGCCCGGGTCGCCGAGCACGGCGGCGAGGTCATCGGTCCGCAGCTCAAGCAGATGGCCCACCTCGTGCACACCGAGTACCTGCTCGCCGGCCGCGGTGACGCCGACGTGCGCGAGGTGCTGCGCGAGACGATGTTCGCCCCGACCGTCACCGGCAGCCCGCTGGACAACGCCCTGCGGGTCATCGCCCGCCACGAACGCCGGGGACGGCGCTACTACGGCGGAGTGTGCGCCCTGCTCGGCCGCGACGAGGCCGGCGGACAGACCCTCGACGCCCCGATCCTCATCCGCACGGCGGAGATCACCTCCGACGGGCGGCTGCGGGTGCCTGTCGGGGCGACGCTGGTCCGCCACTCCACCGCCGCCGGCGAGGTCGCCGAGACCTACACCAAGGCCGCCGGCGTACTCGCCGCCCTCGGCCTGCGCCCGCCCGCCGGCCCCCTCCCCACCGGCGCCTTCACCGCCGGCACCTTCACCGCCGAGGGCGACGCCACCAGCGGCGAGTCCACCGAGCGCGACGACGAACCCCGGGCCGACCGTGCTCCCGACTCGCGGCGAGGCCTCGGCCTGCCCACGCCGGGCCGTCCGCACGTACCGCTTGCGGCCGATCCGCGGATAGCGGGGGCGCTCGCCGCCCGCAACACGCACCTCGCCCCCTTCTGGCTCCGGCGGCGCGAGCCGGAGGCGGCCGCGGTGCCCGCACTGACCGGCCGCAGCGCCCTGATCGTCGACGCCGAGGACAGTTTCACCGGCATGCTCGCCCACCTGCTGCGCGAGCTCGGCCTCGCGGTCACCCTCCGGCCGTGGCAGCAGGCGGCGGGGCAGCAGGCGGCAAAGCACCCGGAGACAGGGCACCCGGAGGCAGGGCACCTGGAGGCAGGGCACCTGGAGGCAGGGCACCCGGAGGCAGGGCACCCGGAGCCCAACCCCGACCACGGTGCGGACGGTGGCGACCCCGTCGGCACCCAGTTCGACCTGGTGGTGGCCGGGCCTGGACCCGGCGACCCCAACGACGCATCCGACGCGAAGATGGCGGCCATGCGGCGGGTGATCGCGGATCGGCTCGCGGCGCGGCGGCCGCTGCTCGGCGTCTGCCTCGGCCACCAGTTGCTCGCCGGGCTGCTCGGGCTGCGGTTGCACCGGCGCGATGCCCCGTACCAGGGGCTCGCGCGCACCATCGACCTGTTCGGCCGGCCGCGGCGGGTCGGGTTCTACTCGACCTTCACCGCGATCGCCGGCACCGGCGAGCTCGCCACCGCTCATGGGCCGGTCCGGTTGGCCCTCGACCGTGCCGACGGATCGGTGCACGCGCTGCGCGGGGCGGCGTTCACCGGGGTGCAGTTCCATCCGGAGTCGGTGCTCAGCGAGGACGGCCTGACGGTCCTGCGCGAGCTGCTCACCGAGCTGCTGACATCCTCGGGCGCGCCGGCGCCCCGGGCCGCCGCCACGAGCCTCGGCGCGGCATCGGCCTTCGGCAGCGGGTCCGGGACGGGCCTCGACGAGTAGTTCGGATCGGCCCGGTGACCGGGGGTGGTCCACGCGCTGCTGGTCGCCTCGGTCTGCGGCTCCGTCACGACCTCGTGACCGGCGCCGACCGCCGGAGGCCGGCGCGGGGGATGATCCGCGGACATGGTCACCATCAGGGCAGCGCACCCGTCCGACGCGGCGGGCATCCGGGCGGTCTACGCACCGTTCGTCGCCGGATCGCCGTCGACCTTCGAGGAGGAGCTCCCGACGCTGGCGGACCTCCACGCGCGGATGCTCGCCTCTCCCCGCCGGCCGTGGCTGGTCGCCGAGGTCGACGGGGAGATCGCCGGCTACGCCTACGCCGGCGCGCACCACCCGCGGGCGTCCTACCGCTGGTCGGTGGACACGTCGGTCTACCTGGCCGCCGCGCACCACCGGCGCGGGCTCGGTCGCCGCCTGTACGACGAGCTGATCGCGCAGGTGCGGGCGCTGGGCTACCTCAACCTGTACGCGTGCATCACGCTTCCGAACGCGGCGAGCGTCGCGCTGCACACCGCGGTGGGCTTCCGGCCCATCGGGGTGTTCCCCCACGTGGGGTACAAGCTCGGCGCCTGGCACGACGTCGGCTGGTTCGGGCTGCCCCTGGTCGACGAGCACCCCGCCGACCCCGCCGAGCCACGCCCCTGGCGGCCCGAGGGCGCGCCGGCCGCCCCCTGACGGCAGAACCATCGGAACACTGTGGGTGGGCAGAACGGGGTTGGGCACGATCGGTTGGGCACGGGTCGGCGGATCGGCGGGTCGGCGGATTGGCCGGTCGGCGGGGTCGGACGGCGGGTGTCGGGCGGAGGGCGAAAGGGTCGTGCGGGCGGTGGGGATGGTGCTGCATCCGCGGCGGGACTCGGCCGAGGCCGTCGGGGCGGTCCTCGACTGGGCCGCGGAGCGGGACGTGACCGTGCTCGGCATCGGCGGCGAGATCGAGCGGCTTCGGTGCACCGCGGTGGCGGTGCCCGCCGAGGAGTTGGCCGAGCGTAGCGACCTGCTGGTCAGTCTCGGCGGGGACGGGACGATGCTGCGCGCGATGCGGTTGGCCGACGGCCGGACGGCTCCCGTGCTCGGGGTGAACCTGGGCCGGCTCGGCTTTCTCGCGGAGGTCGACGTACCGGAGCTGGCGGCGGCGCTGTCGGCGATCGACCACGACGAGTACACGGTGGAGCCCCGCCTCGCCGTCGACGCGCGGATCGGCGCGGCGACCGTGAGCGCCTTCAACGACGTCGCCGTCGTCCGGGTACCGGGGTACGGCGGCAGTGCGGCGGTGGCACTGCGGGTCGACGGCCGGCCCTTCGTCCGCTATGCCGCCGACGCCGTCGTCGTGTCGACCCCGGCGGGCTCGACGGCGTACAGCTTCTCGGCCGGCGGGCCGATCGTCAGCCCGTCCGTGGAGGCGCTGCTGGTCACCCCGGCCGCGCCGCACTCGGCGTTCAACCGGGGGGTGGTGCTGTCCGTGCGGGACGTCCTCGCCCTCGACGTGCTGCCCGGCAGCGCCCGCCTCGCCGTCGAGGTCGACGGCCGGGTGCACGACTACCTGGAGGCCGGCGCGACGGTCGAGCTGCGCCCACGGCCCGGCGCGGCGGGGGTCGTCCGCCTCGGCCGGACGACCTTCTACGAGCGGGCCGCCCGCAAGCTGCGCCTCGCCGGCTCCGCCGAGGTCGACGGCCCCCGGCCCGGCCCGACCTGACGCCCCGGCCCCGTCGGGTCGCGTCAGCGGGCAGGTCGGATCAGGGAACGGCTCCGGTCCGCGGGCGGCTCCGGTCCGCGGGCGGGTCGGGTCAGCGGGCGGGTCGGGTCAGCGGCCAGCGGTCCAGCGGCGGTCGGACTCGTCCCAGGCCTCGTTGCGGTCGTCCAACCGCTGCCGCCAGTGCGCGGCCTGCTCGGCGCTGTCGTAGGGACCGAGGCGACGGTGTCCCGGCGCGTCCGGCGGGTTCTCCGGACGCCCGTGGTCGAGACACCACCACCAGCCGGTCGGATTCCACGCCGAGCTGTCCGCCGCCCGACCACGGCCCCGACCGGACACTCGCTGCAACCACCTGAACATGTCTCGATCAGTACCCCGGATCGCCCCGCGTCCACCCCCGGGCAACCGGTCGAGTCCGGGAACCCGCGCGCCTAGTATTCGACCTATTTGCGGTCTGGCCCATTTCGGCAGCCCTGCGCGCCCCGGGAGTCGCCTCATGCCCGTCGACGGAGAACCACCCGCCCCGATCCGCTCCCCCGCGGGGCTCGCCGCGCTGCTCGGTGTGCGGATCCCCATCGTCCAGGCGCCGATGACCTACATCGCCGGGGCCCAGCTCGCCGCGGCCGTGTCGAACGCCGGCGCGCTCGGCGTCATCGAGACGACCTCGACGCAGGGCCGCGAGGACCTCAAGCGGGTCCGCGACCTCACCGACGCGCCGGTCGCGGCGAACATCGCGCTGGCCGCGCGCAACGACCCGTCCACCGTCGACGTGCTCGCCGACGCCGGCATCCGCACCGTGATCACCTCCGCCGGCGACCCCAGGGTGATGACCGGGGGGCTCCAGGACGCCGGGATGACCGTGTTCCACGTCGTCGGCAGCCTGCGCAACGCGCTCAAGGCCGCGGACGCGGGCGTCGACGGCGTGATCGTCGAGGGCGTCGAGGGCGGCGGGTTCAAGAACCCGCAGGCCGCGTCGACCCTCGTCCTGCTGCCCCTGGTCGCCTCCCGGGTCGACCTGCCGATCATCGCCGCCGGCGGGATCTGCGACGGGCCGTCGATGGCCGCGGCGCTCGTCCTCGGCGCGCAGGGCGTGCAGATGGGCACGCGGATGCTGACCTCCGCGGAGTCGCCGATCCACGACAACCTCAAGAACGCCGTCGTCGACGCGGACGAGACGGGAACCGTGATGCTGTCGGTGCGGGGGCTGCCGACCATGCGGGTCCTGCGCACCCCCACCGCCGAGCGGGCCCTGGCCGCGGGCCGCTCCGACGTGGGCCTTGACGGCATCCCGACGCTCTACTTCGCCGGCGACCTGGCGGCCAGCATGGCGAACACGGGCCAGGTGGCCGGGCGGATCGGGCGGGTCGAGGCGGTCGCCGACATCATCGGCCAGACGTGGGCGGGCGCCCGCGCCGCGCTCGACGACGCCCGCGCCCGCCTCGACGCCTGACCACCTGAACGTCCGGGCTCAGAGCTCGGCGGCCGCCGGGATGAGGCGCTCGCCGAGCAGCTCCAGCGGGCGCAGCGTGTCCACGCCCGGCACCGACCCGTGGTAATGGGTGACGCCGAGCCCGGCCAACCGCTGGATCTCACCGAGCAGGGCGTCGATCTTCTCGCCGCCGGGCCCGGGGTCGAGCGGGCCGATCACCGTCTTCTCGATCTCGTCGTAGTCCCGCCCGACGTCCTGGCAGTGCGCGCGCAGCACGTCGAGCTTGTGCTCGACGTCGGGACCGGCGAACAGGTTGCAGGCCTGCGCGTAGCGCGCGACCAGGCGCAGGGTCTTCTTCTCGCCACTGCCGCCGATGAGGATCGGCGGGTGCGGCCGGCGCACCGGCGCCGGCACGTTGAGGGTGCGCTCGAGCTGGTAGTGCCGGCCGCTGTAGGGGGCGTCCTTGCCGCTCCACATCTGCAGAACGATCTCCAGCGCCTCCTCGAGACGCTCGAAGCGTTCGGCGGTCGGCGGGAACGGCAGGCCGAGACCGCGCGCCTCCGGCTCGTTCCAGGCGGCGCCGATGCCGAGCCAGGCCCGGCCCTCGGACAGCACGTCCAGCGTGGTCACGAGCTTCGCGAGCAGACCGGGCTCCCGGTAGACGACCGCGGTCACCCAGGCGAGCAGCTCGATGCGGGTCGTGCGCGCGGCCAGGTAGCCGAGCGTCGTGTAGGCCTCGAGCATGTCGTGCTCGGGCGGGCCGATCATGCCGATCTGCCAGACGTGGTCCATGACGCTGAGCTTCGCGAAGCCCGCGTCCTCGGCCGCGACCGCCACGCGCGTGAGGTCCTGCGCGAGGGTCTGTGGCCCGCCGGACCAGGTGAAGTCGGAGACGTGCAGCCCGATTTCCATGGCCGTCCTTCCCGTCGGATGGGACCGGTCCCGGCGCGTGCGGCGCGCCGGTGGGGCGGAGGTATTGGGAGATCTCGGAGTACTGGAGGATCCTCCGCTTACGACCCTACCGCCGTTCGCGACGCAGCCCCGCCCCGGGCGGTCTGCGCCGCAACCGGCTCGGCGCCGAGCTCAGCCGAGGACGACGACGAGCTTCCCGCGCACGTGGCCGGCCTCGCTGATCCGGTGCGCCTCGCCGAGCTCGGCGAGCGGCAGGGCTCGGGCGACCGGCATGGTGAGCCGGCCCGCGGCCGCGAGCGTCGCAGCCTCCCGCAGCGAGTAGAAGGCCCGCCCCTCCGCCCCGGTGGTGAACCGGACGCCGTGGTCCGCCGCGGTGGCGTCACCGATGGACACCACCCGGTCCGGGCTGCCGGTCAGCGTGATCAGGTCCGGGAGCGCGCCCTCGCCCGACACCGCGAGGGCGGCGTCGACCCCGTCCGGGGCCAGCGAGCGGACCCGGTCGACCAGACCCGGGCCGTAGTCCGTCGCCGCCGCACCGAGCGAGCGCAGGTACTCCTGGTTGTCCCGGCTGGCCGTGCCGATCACCCGCGCCCCGCGCGCCTGCGCGAGCTGCACGGCGGCGAGCCCGACGCCGCCGGCCGCGCCGTTGACGAGCAGCGTCGTCCCGGCCGACTCCGCCCCGCCCGCCGACTCCGCCCCGCCCGCCGACTCCGCCCCGGCCGCCGACTCCAGACCAGCCGACTCCAGACCAGCCGGCTCCTGACCAGCGGAGATGCCAAGCAGGTCAAGGCCGCGCGCGGCGGTCTCGACGGCCATCGCCAGGCCGCCGGCCTGCGCCCAGGTCAGCTCGGGCGGCTTCGGCGCCCACTCGTCGAGCACGGCGTACTCGGCGGAGGCGTTCTGCGCCGCGCCGAACACCTCGTCACCGACCGACACGCCCTCGACGCCGGCGCCGACCTCGTCGACCACGCCCGCGGCCTCCAGGCCCGGGATGTGCGGCAGCGGCACGGGGATGGTGCGCAGGGTCGAGCCGTTGCGGATCTTCCAGTCGACCGGGTTCACCCCGGCCGCGCGCACCGCGATCCGGATCTGCCCCGGCCCCGCGTGCGGCTGCGGCACGTCGACCAGGTGGAGGACCTCGGGGCCGCCGGTCTCCTCGAAACTCATCGCCTTCATGCGAGCATCCTCGTTGTCCATGCCCCCATTCTGGTCCCGCTCCCCTCCGTGCCCCTCCGCGCCGGTCGGCGCCGGTCCGCGTCCGCGTGCCGAAGACGCGACCGCCCGCGGCCTCGCCGGTCGCATCCTCGCCGGTCGCATCCTCGCCGGCCCGCACTCCCCGGCGGCCACATCCTCGCCGGTCCGGGACCGGGGCGGCGGGAACCTGCGCGCGTCGCCCCCGCTGCGCACCCGGCCGGGCCTCGGCGGGCGGAGACCGCCAGTCATATTTCAAGTTTCTGACACGATGTATTCCTGTAACTCAACAGACTTCACTATCGAGATGATCGGCCCGGCTCGACGCAAGTCCCCTGCCAGCCCTCGATACCCGGCATTCCGGCGGGCCGCCGTCGTCGCGAGCCCGACTCGCCCAGCCGGGTAGGTGCCACTACCACACCGGAGCGGATCGCATACTCTGACATAGATGTCCGAGAACGAGATCCTCCGACGGGCCAGCTACGGTCCGACCAGCCCCGTGGTCGGCGCGCGCGGCACCCGCACTCGTGCGCGCATCGTGACGGCGGCGCTGGACCTGTTCGAGTCGCAGGGCTTCCACGGGACGTCGGTCGACGAGATCGCCACCGCGGCCGGTGTCTCGCGCGCCACCCTCTACCAGTACTTCGAGAGCAAGGAGACGATATTCGTCGAGCTGCTCAACGAGTGCGGCGGCGCCCTCATGCGGGTCGTGCGCCGGATCGGTCCGCTCGGGCCCACCGCTCTCGGCTTCGACAATCTGCACTGGTGGCTCGGCGAGTGGGCCTGGGTCTACGACAAGTACGCCACGATGTTCGTGCAGTGGGCGAACGTCGACTCGCCGCGCACGTCGCTCCGGCCGATGATCAGCGGCTTTCTGGAGTCGTACTATGACCGGATCGCCGAGCGCCTGGTCTCCTCACAGGTCGAGGGCATCGACCCCGTCGACGCCGCGATGACGCTCACCACCCTGGTGAACCGGTTCAACTACTTCCGGCACAGCGGTTTCGGGGACGGGCTGCCGGTCGAGAAGCTCGTCGACAACCTCGCCGTCGTGCTCCAGCTCATCCTGTTCCCGCACACCCCGGCCAGCGCCTTCGCGCAGCTCGGAGCCGAGTCGGTCGGGTCCGCGCACGCTCGCCGCCCGGTGCGTCGCCTCCCGCTGGCCGCGGTCCCGTCCCCGCCGGTGCCCGAGGTGACCGAGCGGTTCGCGTCCCTGAGCCCGCGGGCGTCGGCGACCGTCAGGCAGATCCTCGACGCCGGCATCCAGTGCTTCGCCGAGCGCGGCTACCACCTCTCGTTCGTCGACGACATCGTCGCGACGGCCGGCCTGGCCCGCGGCACCTTCTACAAGTACTTCGACGAGAAGCTGGACCTGCTGCTGGCGCTGAGCGCCGAGGCGTCGGCGGTCAGCACCCGCCTCGGCGTCGAGATCCGCGGCATCACGCTCGGCCCGGAGGGTCTCGGCCGGCTGCGCGGCTGGCTCGCCGACTTCGTCGCGTTCCACCTGCGCTACGTCGGGGTCACCCGGACCTGGATCGAGTCGGCGCCGCAGGACCCCCGCCTGGACGTGGTGCGCCGCCAGGTGGGGCACGAGATGTGGGCCGACTACGCGGCCCTGCTCGAGCAGGTGGAGCGGGCCTATCCCCTCGACCTCGACGTCGCCGGCCTGGTGTTCTTCTGCCTGCTCGAACGGCTGCCGGACACCGCCGTCAACATGGCCCCGCCGAAGACCCCCGACGAGGCCGCCGCGCTGCTGGGCACCGTCATCGAGCGGGGCCTGCTCAACGGCCGACCAATCGGCCACGCCGCGGCCTGACGCACCCCGCCAACGCTACTGCGCGCGGGCGAGCACGCGACGGGCGGCGACGGCCAGCGCCTCGTCGATCATCTCGCCGTCGAGACCGACCGCGCCGGCGCCGCGACGATGCGCGTCCGCCAGCGCCGCGAGCACCGCCCGGGCGCGGGCGACCTCCTCGGGACCGGCGGTGAACGTCTCCCGCACGGTGCCGATCTGCGCCGGGTGGATGACCCACTTGCCGTCGTAACCCAGCTCGCGGGCATGCTCGGCGGCCGCGCGCAGCCCGGCGTCGTCCGCGGTGCCGAGGTAGGGCCCGTCGATGGCCCGCAGGCCGTTCGCGCGGGCGGCGGTGAGCACCTGGTCCTGGACGTACAGCCAGCGCTGCGGCGGTGTGCTCGGGGCCCGGCCCAGCGACGCGCCGAGGTCGGCGTACCCGAGGATCAGGCCCTCCAGCCGGCCGCCGTGCGCGGCGATCTCCGCCACTCGGGACAGGCCCTCGGCGTTCTCGATCAGCGCCTGCACCCGAACGGGTGCCGTGCGCCCCGTGGCCGCGGTGATCCCGTCGAGCAGCCGCTCGACGAAGGCGAGATCGCCCGCGTCCGACACCTTGGGGATGACGAGTGACAACGGCCCGTCGCCGGCCGCCACGCAGGCCGCGATGTCGAGATGGCACCACGGCGACCGGATCGCGTTCACCCGCACGGACACCCCGACCCCGCCCGCCCGGGGCTCCGCGAGGACCTCCGCGAGCACACCGGCGAGCAGCCCGCGGGCGTCATCCTTGCGCTGCGGCGCCACCGCGTCCTCGAGATCGAAGACGAGCTCGTCGGCGCCCCGGTCGAAGGAGCGCAGGATCCGCTTCTCCTCCGTCGCGGGCACCGACAGGATCGCCCGGCAGCGACCCGCACCCGCGCCCCCGCCCGGCCCATCGCTCCCCGGACCCGCCACGCCGCCCAGCCCACCGGGCCCCGGACCCGCCACGCCGCCCGGCCCATCGGGCCCCGAACCCGCGGGGCCACCGTCGGCGCTGCCCGTGATCCGCCCCTCGTCGTGCTGCCCCGCAGGGTGTCCCGACACTTCACCACTCCCTCGGACCTGGCGCGCCGGCCGCCCACAGCCGTGACGTGTTCGTCAGACGCACGATACATTTCCGCCCGGTTCGCCGGCTGCTCCGGCCGGTCGGCACCCGCTGCCGACGATCGACGCCAGCGCGCCCCGGCGGCCCGCCGCCCTACACCGCCACCCTCCCGCTTGCCGACGCCAGCCGACTTCCCACCGGTCCCGGCTTGCCTGCTCTCCTCGCTTGCCGCCGGCTCCGGTCCGCCGTCCCTCTCCGGCTGCCGCCACCGACCGCCCGTGCCGACGCGACTGACGCCGAGCCGCGTGTACGAGCCGTCAGAGATGGGCGCCGACCCCTTGCAGATCCTGCCACATGTGGCATAACGTGCCACGTGTGGCAGGTCACGCCGTCCCTGTTGCCGGACGGGGCGGCGCGGCCGCCATTCACGACATTCCGCCCGGGGCGGCCGGCGGGCAACCGGATGACGGTGCCTGCGGCGGCCCCACCCGCCCGGCCCCCGTGCCGGCTTCACGCGAGGAGTCCCGATGACGTTGGACCTGAAGGCAGCCGCTTCGACGCTGAACGGGCTGCGGCCGTTCCCCGTGGCGGTCACCACCATCCTGAACGGCCGGGCAAACGGCCTGATGTCGCTGTCGGCCGGCGCCGCGAGCATCGTGCCCGAGGCGCCGCGCGTGACGATCAGCCTCACGAAGTACAACCTGACCCACGACCTGGTCCTCGAGTCCGGCGTCTTCGCCATGCACCTGCTGGCGGCGACCCCGGAGGAGCAGTTCGCGATCTCCCTCGACATCCTCATGGGCCTGGGCGGGAGCTCCGGCCGCGACGGGGACAAGATCAGCCAGTTCCGGACGAAGCCGGGCGTCACCGGTACCCCGATCCTGCTCGACGCGCTCAGCTACGTCGAGGGACGGGTCGTGCACTCCCTCGACATCGACGAGAGCACACTGTTCGTCGCCGACGTCGTCGCCGCGGAGCAGCTCCACGACGGCGAGCGGCTGCGCGTCGGCCCGGCGTGGGGCGCCCTGCCCAAGGAGTGGATCGAGCAGTACGACCGCAACCACCACCCCCAGCTCGAGAGCGCGCGCAAGTACCGCGAGCAGGCGAAGTCCTAGGCCCCGGGCCCGGCCTCACCGCCGGGCCGCCGGGCCGCCACCCCCATCGACCCGATCACGGGAGTGTGAGTGAGCGACAAGCACGAGCTTCTGGTCAGCCAGTTCCTCGACCGGTTGGTCGAACGGGACTATGACGCGGCGGCCGCCTACGTCGCCACGGACGCCCGCTACCACGTCAGCGCGTGGCAGCCGGCGGTCGTCGGACGTCCGGCCATCCGCGCGGAGTTCGACCGTCAGGCTGCCCTTTACTCGGCGTTCCAGTACGAGCTGGTCACGGTGGCCTCGACCGACTCCGTGGTCTTCACCGAACGACTCGACAGCCTCACCATGGGCGGACGGTCCGTCGTCCTGCACTGGTGCGGGGTGTTCACGTTCGACGCCGACGGCCTGATCTCCGTCATCCGCGACTACTACGACATCAAGGAGCTGGAGCAGGCCCTGGCGCCAGCCTGACGCAGCGCCCCGCGCCCGGCGCGGACATGCAGACGCGATCCCCGTGTACGGCCGTCGAGGCGTCCGGTACGCGGGGATTCGTCGTCTGAGGTCGCGGCTGGGCCGAGCCCCGTACCCCAGCCTCGGCACGCTGTCTGGCAGCGAAGCGGCCGCCGGGGCTCGCACCTCTAACCGCGACCGGGCGTCCCTGTGCCGTCCGGGGCCGGTCCGGGGCCCAGGCCGCGGCCGAGCAGGTCGAGCGCGTCGAGCAGGTGCGCCCGCAGGCTGCCCCGGCGCGCCGCCCAGCGGCGGGAACCGACGACGAGCGCGGTGGCGGCGCTGATCCCGGCCAGCTCCGGCCACAGGTCGTCCGCGGCGAGCCCCGCCCGCACGGCCAGGGCCTCGGTGAGCATCGGACTGGTGACGGTGACGACGAGCTGCTGGACCCGCTCGTTGCCGTAGCTGTGGGCCATAGCGCGCTGCCAACGGCGCAGGTAGTCGTTGGTCTCCCCGGTCAGCGCGTCGACGGCGTTGCGCAACGCCGCGAACGGCGCCTCCGCCGGCGGGCGGCGGGCGGTCTCCTCGGCGATCGCCGTCGCGAGACGGACCGGCAGCGCGGTAAGGATCATCTCCTTGCCCGGGTAGTACCGGTAGAAGCTGCGCACCGACACCCCGGCGGCGGCCGCGATCTGCTCGACGGTCACCTCGTCCATCGGCCGGGTCGTGAACAGCTCCAGCGCGGCCTGTTCGATGAGGTCCGCCGCCATCGCGCGGCGCCGGATCGCCAGGGTCGCGGACAACCGCCCGTTCCCGGCCGTGTCGACCGGTGGGACCCGGCCGGTCCCGGCCGCCTCGTCCGCCGGGCGGACCCGATCATTTCCGGCCGCCACGTCCACCGGGCGGATCCGGCTGTTGCCGCCCGCGTCCACCGGAGGTGTCACGCCGCCGCCCCGGGGCCGGACTCCGCACGCACCGGCACGCGGACCTCCACCGTCTCGAATCCCCCTCGTCGGACCCCGTCAGCCGCCCACCGGCGCCGCCGGCATGGTCGTGATGCGGCCGTCGCACCGGTCGTCACCACGGCCAGGCCTCTATCGTACGGAGGGCGATCCCATTGCCCCGCGGGCCGGACCCGCCCTCGACCGCCGCCCGTCACCTGCCGCCCGCGGCCCGCCGCCCGCCGCCTGTGGCCGGGCTGGCTAGCGGACGAGGGCGGCGAGGGCGGTGCCGATCCGCTCGATGTCCTCTCGGAAGGCGGCCAGGCTGCGGCTGGTCGGCTCGATGGTGATCCATGTGACGCCGGCGTCCTCGTATGCCCGGTAGGACGCCGCGACGGCGCGGGCGAAGGCGTCGACGTCCGGCAACAGCTCGGCCTCGTAGGGCACGAACGACACGTCCAGCGGGGCCGCCCCGGCCTCGGCGCGCCGGTCCTGCACACCGCGCACGGCCTCGGCCAGGGCCGCCACGTCCTCCATCGGCGGCGTCTTGGTGATCTTCGCGACGGCGACGGACTGCCCCATCGGCATCCAGCCGTCGGCGAGGGTGACCGCGCGCCGCCGCGCCGCGTTGCTGTTGCCGCCGATCCAGATCGGCGGGCCCCCGGCCTGCGCCGGGCCGGGCAACGAGGTGTGCCCGTGCAACGGGAACGTCGGGTCGTCCCGGTCGACGCTGCGGCCCGTCCACACGGCCCGCATCGCCGGGATGGCCGCGTCCAGCAGACGCCCGCGCTGGGCGAAGTCGGCGCCGAGCGCCTCGAACTCGGTCTTCAGGTAGCCCGCGGCGACGCCCAGGGTGAGGCGCCCGCCGCTGAGCCGGTCCAGGCTCGCCGCGGACTTCGCCAGCAGGTACGGGCTGCGGTAGCCGGCGACCGCGACGTAGGTCATCACCCGCAGCCGGGTCGTCGCCGCGGCCAGGAAGCTCAGCGAGACGAACGGGTCGAACGCGTGATGCCCGCCGTTGCCGAGCCAGGCGTCGTCGGGGATCGGATGCTCGCTCATCGAGACCGCGTCGAAACCGGCCTCCTCCACCAGCCGGCCGACCTCGGCCAGGTCTCCGTCCCCGATCCAGCGGTCGTAGTGCTTCACCGCACGCATCGGGAACATCAGGTTCAGGCGCATGGACACCTTCCGTCGTTGCCTGCCGAGGACCGGGCGGTCCCACGGGCTCTGTTCGTCGTCCACCGGGAACCGGGCAGCCCCGCGGATCGTCGTCCGCCGGGAACCGGCCGGTCCCACGGGTCGATGTCCGTCGAGATCTCGCGCTCCCCGGTCCCGTCCATCCGTCGCCGGCCAGGGCGCGGACGCGCCGCCCGCGGGCTGTTCTGACACGGGCAGCCTGACACGGGTCGGGGGACGCGGGCCGCCACGGCACGCAGGCGCGTCACCTCCGGCGCGGCTTCGGGCCGCCTGTGCGCCCCCTGCGCACCAGCCGCCGCCCGGCACGGGCGCTTCCGGAGGCGGATGGGCAGCCATACCCACTATGCTGTTCTGACAGCCACGTCACAAGTGTCGGCGCCGCGGGCCGCTGCCGAGACGCCCGCCCGACGGCGGGAAGCGCGGCCCGCCGCCCCGGGCCGCCCGATCTCGTCCGGTCCCCGCGGCCCGCCGCCGGACCCCGCGGCTGCGGGGAGCCCGACGGCGAGGTCAGGGAAGGAAGCCACAACGATGGGTACCCGCCTCGCGGGCAAGACCGTGCTCGTGTCCGGATCGACCCGCGGCATCGGCCGCTCCATGGCGGAGCTGTTCGCCGCCGAGGGGGCGCGCGTGGCCGTGACCGGCCGCACCGTCGCCAAGGGTGAGAAGGTCGTCGCGCGCATCCGCGCCGCCGGCGGCGAGGCGGAGTTCTTCCCCCTCGACGTCACCGACGAGACCAGCGTGCACGCCACGATCGACGCGGTGGCCGCGCGCTTCGGCGCGCTGAGCACGCTGGTGAACAACGCCGCCCCGACCGACGCCGTCGCCTCGACGATCAAGAAGATCGCCGACTACACGACCGAGGAGTGGAACCACATCCTGCTGGGCACCCTGACGGGCAACGTGTTCTGGGCGTCGAAGTACGCCTGGCCGTACCTGCGCGAGGCCGACGGGGCCGCGATCGTGAACGTCTCCTCGGGCCAGTCCATCGCCGGGTTCACCGGGTTCGGCGCCTATGCCGCGGCCAAGGGCGGCGTCAACGCCCTGAGCCGCACGCTGGCCGTCGAGGGCGCCGCCGACGGCATCCGCTCCAACACCATCGTCGTCGGGCGGGTCGTGAGCTCCCCGGGTGACTCCGGGGCGCTCACCGGCGGCGGACGGCTCACCCGCATCGGCAACCCGATGGACATCGCGTACACGGCCGCGTGGCTCGCCTCCGACGAGGCCGCCTTCGTCACCGGTGCGACGGTGACGGCCGACGGCGGCTTCAGCGCCAACGGCGACGCCGCCGCCGGCGAGGGCTGAGCGTGCCGGTCGCCACCTCCCGGGGAACACACCACCGGGGAACACACCACCAGGGGACAGTGGACATCACTGTCAGATCAAGGATCACCCAAGCCGGGATCGCCCGATCAGGGAGTGCCGGACCCGTCGCCGACGGATCCGGAAGCGGGCACGGCGGGGCGGGATCCCTGCTGAGCACCGACGAACAGGAGCCATCCATGCCATCAGCACCCGCCGCACCGCGGCGGCAGGTCCGATGAGCGCGCCGGCGCCGGGCAGTGCCGCCACCGCCACCGTCCCCGCGGCCTCGGACGCTACGGCGTCCCCCGGCGCCTCCGGGAGCGCGGCCACGCCCACCCCAGGCGCGTCCGCCCCGGCCGCGTCCGGCCCGGCCGGCCCGCTCGGAACCACCGTGCTGCACACGGTCGAGGGGGGGATCGCGACGATCACCCTGAACCGGCCGGAGGCCGCGAACGCGATCCAGCCGGCGATGCGTGACGTCATCATCGACCTGCTCGCCCAGGCCGACGCCGACCCCGAGGTCCGGGTGGTGGTGCTCGCCTCGAACGGCCGGCACTTCTGCTCCGGCGCCGACGTCACCGGGATCGCGGCGAGCCGGGCGCAGGGCGCCGAGAAGCGGGTCACCGACGCCATGCGGCGCATCATGACCGGTGCGCAGCGGCTGGTGTCCTCGGTCCTCGACTGCGGCAAGCCGGTCATCGCCGTCGTCCAGGGCCCGGCGGCCGGCCTCGGCGCGCACCTGGCGTATGCCAGCGACCTCGTCGTGGCCGCGGACACCGCGGTCTTCGTCGAGTCGTTCGTGCTGCGCGGCCTGGTCGTCGACGCCGGTGGCGCCTACCTGCTGCCCCGCCGCATCGGCATGCAGAAGGCCAAGGAGCTGGCGTTCTTCGGCGAGAAGCTGCCCGCGAGCGAGGCACTCACCCTCGGTCTGGTCAACCGGGTCGTGCCCGCCGACGAGCTCGCCGCCACCGCCGCCGGCTTCGCCGAGCGCCTCGCCGGCGCCGCGACGAGCGCCATCGCGCTGACCAAGCGGCTGTTCAACGAGTCCCCGGACGTCGACCGGGCCGCCGCGTTCCTGGCCGAGGGCATGGCCCAGGAGCTGCAGTCGCACGCCCACGACTCGACCGAAGGGGTGACCGCGTTCGTCCAGCGCCGCTCCCCCGAGTACCGCGGCTACTGATCCGCGGCCACTGCACCGCGGCCACTGCGAACCGCGGCCACTGATCCGAGGAGGACACCCATGGCGACCGGCGCACCCCGGGTCGACCTGCCGACCATCGAGGACGAGAACCGGCCCTTCTGGGACGCCGCCCGCCAGGGCCGCTTCCTGATCGCCCGCTGCGCGTCCTGCGGGCGGGCGCACCACTACCCCCGCCCGTTCTGCCCGTTCTGCTGGAGCGAGGAGGTGTCCTGGGAGGACGCCAGCGGGCAGGCGACCCTCTACACCTACTCGACGGTGTTCGTGAACGACCTGCACCCGTTCGCCGAGCGGATCCCCTACGTGGCGGCCCTGGTCGACCTGGCGGAGGGGCCGCGGGTGATGACGAACATCATCGACGCCGACCCGGCGGACCTGCACATCGGCATGCCGCTGACGGTCGCCTACCGCGAGCTGACCGACGAGATCACCGCGCCGGTCTTCCGACCCGCCGCCCCGGCCGCCGGCGACTGAGCCGCACCGTTCCCACGACGCACACGTTCCAGCTACCCACCCAGGGAGTTCGTATGGCAGGCCTGCTCGACGGCAAGATCGCACTGGTGACCGGCGCCGGCCACGGCATCGGCCGTGGCCACGCGCTCGAACTCGCCAAGCACGGCGCGACCGTCATCGTCAACGACCTCGGCAGCACGGTCAGCGGCGAGGGCCGCGGCCGTGACGCCGAGGAGGTCGTGAAGATCATCGAGAAGCGCGGCGGCACCGCCGTGGCGGACTTCGGTGACGTCGGCGACGAGGAGCAGGTCGAGGCCAGCGTCGCCCGGGCCTTCGACGAGTTCGGCCGCCTCGACATCGTCGTCAACAACGCCGGCATCGTGCGCGACAAGGCCGTGTGGAACATGAGCACGGCCGACTTCGACCTGGTCCTGCGGGTGCACCTGCGCGGCACCTGGCTGGTCAGCCGGGCGGTCGCGAAGCGCTGGCGGGCCGCGGCGAAGGCCGACGGCGGCAAGGTCTACGGCCGGATCATCAACACGACCTCCGGCGCGGGCCTGTCCGGCCACTTCGGCCAGACGAACTACAGCGCGGCGAAGGCCGGCATCGTCGGGCTGACCCTGACGCTGTCGCTGGAGCTGGCAAGCATCGGCGTGACCGTGAACGCGATCGGCCCCGGCGGCCTGACCCGGCTGTCGGGCACCATGCCCGGCCAGGCGAAGCCGCTGGAGCCCGACGAGCGGCCCGAGGACGAGTTCGACCCCAAGGACCCGTCGCTGTGCAGCCCGGTCGTCGCCTGGCTCGCCAGCGACGAGGCCGGCCACGTCAGCGGCCAGGTCATCAAGGCCATCGGCGAGCGCATCCAGCTCATGGGCGGCTGGCACGAGCAGGCCGTGGTGAACAACGGCGGCAAGCGCTGGGACGCCACCAAGCTCGGCCCCCTGTTCGCCACGGACATCTTCCGCACCCGCGCCCCCGGCCTGCGCCTCGGCGGCTGAGTGCGCTGCGGCTCGGAGCTCAGCCCGCGGCCAGCGTGCGCAGGGCGGCGGTGTCCACCTTGAGCATGCTGGTCAACGGCAGCGCCTCGACAACCTCGAGGCGGTCCGGCGCCTTGTAGTCGGCCAGCCGTCCCCGCACCCAGGCCCGCAGCTCGGCGAGATCCGGCGGGCTCGCGGGGTCGGCCGGCTCGACGAAGGCGACCCCGATCTCGCCGATCACCGGGGCCGGCGCGCCGACGACCGCCGCGCGCCGCACCCCGGGGTGCTCCGCCAGCACGTTCTCCACCTCCAGCGGGTACACGTTGTACCCGCCGCGGATGTAGAGGTCGCTGGCCCGCCCGCGCAGCCGCAGGTTGCCGTCGGCGTCGAGCGCCCCGAAGTCGCCGCTGACGAGCCAGCCGTCGCCGCGCAGCACCGCCGCGGTCTGGTCGGCGTCGTTCCAGTAGCCGCGCATCACCGTGTCGCCGCGGACCCAGACCCGGCCGACCTCGCCGGTCGCGACGTCGCGCCCGGCGTCGTCGCGCAGCGCGATCTCGATGCCGGTCTGTGGCCGGCCGACCGTGCGGAACTGCACGTCCGGCGGGTCGTCCGGCTCGGTGCCGCAGATGCTCGGCGACTCGGTCATGGCATAGCGGACGACGAGGGGCACCCCCAGCCGGGTGACGACCCGCTCCACCAGCTCGGGCGCGGCGGGCGCGGTCGCGGCGAGCCCCAGGCGCAGCGTCGCGACCGCACGCACGGTCCGCTCGGCGTCGGGCAGCTCCAGCAGCTTGGCCCACTGGGTGGGCACGGCGCCGGCGACGGTGATCCGCTCGTCGCGCAGGATGTCCGCCATCCCCGCCGCCGACCAGGGCACCGGGCTGATCACCATGGTGGTGCCCCAGGCCAACTGGTCGACGATCTTCGCCATGTAGCCGGCGTGCGCGAAGGGGGTCGCGACGAGCCGGCGATCGAACGGCCGGCTCATCACCCCCGCGGAGGCGACGGCGGCGGCGAGGTTGCGGTGGTCGAACCAGGCCCCCTTGGGCAGCCCGGTCGTCCCGGACGTCCAGATGATGACCACCGGGTCCGCCGGCGCCACGACCGGGCGGTCGCGGCCGAGCCCGGGGTGGCGCCGCAGCGCCGCGAGCTCGGACCGCGCCAGCACGGGCAGCCCCGCCGGCACCGCCGGCAGGCCCCCGTCCATGTCGACGATCACCAGCGCGGGCCGGCACCGGCCGAGGATCCCCGTCACCTCCCGGGAACCCAGGCGGGTGTTCAGCCCGGTGGTGACCGCTCCCAGCCGGGCCGCCGCCGCGTAGCAGATGGCGTAGTCGATCGACGAGGGCAGCATCAGCGCGACGACGTCCCCCGGGCCGATGCCCCGCGCGGCGAGCGCCCCGGCCAGCGCGTCGGCGGCCGCCGCCCATGCGGCGAAGCTGATCCGCCCGTCGGGCCCGACGTAGGCCTCCCGCTCGCCGAACCGCTCGGCGGCGGCGTCCAGTGCCACCCCGACCGTCGCGTACGAGTCGGGCTCGCCCAGCGGCGGGGAGCCGCCCACGCCGGCTAGTCCCGCCCGAGGATGACGGTCCCCGACGAGCAGAGCCAGCCGCCGGTGCCGCTGACGCAGGCCAGCCGGGCGTCCGGCACCTGCCGGCCCTCGGCCTCGCCGCGTAGCTGGCGCACCGCCTCGACGATGAGGAACAGGCCGCGCTGCCCGGGATGGCACGCCGACAGGCCACCGCCGTCGGTGTTGGTCGGCAGCGCCCCGCCGACGCGCAACCGCCCGTCGGCGACGAACGGACCGCCCTCGCCCTTCTTGCAGAAGCCGAGGTCCTCCAGGGTGACCATCAACATGTACGTGAACGCGTCGTACAGCTCGCAGACGTCGATGTCCTCCGGACTCACCCCGGCCCGGGAGAACGCCAGCGGCCCGGAGACGGCCGCGGGACCGGTGGTCACGTCCTCCCACTGGCTGGTCGACACGTGCGTCACGCACTCGCCCGTGCCGAGGACCCACACCGGCGGGCGCGGCAGGTCGGCGATGCGGTCCTCGGCGACGAGCACCGCCGCGGCGCCGCCGTCCGAGCGGATACAGCAGTGCAGCTTGGTGAACGGGTCGGCGATCATCGACCCGGACAGCACGTCGTCGATCGTGATCGGGTCGCGGTAGTACGCCTCCGGGTTCGGGCCGGCGTTGTGGCGGGCGGAGACCGCGATCTCGGCGAGCTGCTCGATCGTCGTGCCGAACTCGTGCATGTGCCGGCGGGCGGCCATGGCGTACTTGGAGATCAGGGTGTGGCCGTAGGGGGCCTCCCACGACTGCGGGCCGCGGCTGCCCCAGTTCAGGCTCGCCGTGCGCAACCGCTTGCGCAGGTCGGAGCGGGCCGTCGAGCCGTAGGTGAGCAGCACCACGTCCGCATGCCCGGCGGAGATCGCATCGGCGGCGTGGGCGGCCATGACCTCCCACGACGCCCCGCCGACGGTGGTCGAGTCGATCCAGCGGGGGCGCAGGCCCAGATACTCGGCGACGTCGATCGGCGCCAACGTCCCGAGCGAGGTCGACGCGAGCCCGTCGACGTCACCCGGCCCGAGCCCGGCGTCCGCGAGCGCGCGGCGGCTGGCCTGGGCGATCAGCGCGTACGGGGTGGAGCCGTCGGTGCGGCCCACGTCCGACAGGGCGACCCCGGCGATGGCGACCCGTCGGCTCATCGCCCGGCCCCCGCGGGCAGGCAGGGGCGCTGGAGGGTCGGGCGGGACGGCGGTCGAGTCATGTGTCCTCCGATCGGGTGCCGGCAACGGCCGGCTACTGCGCCGCCGGCTGGGCGACCAGGCGCGCGAGATGGTCGGCGGGCTCGCCGAGCAGGTGCTCCAGGACGTGCGCCCGCTTCAGGAACAGGTGCGAGTCGTGCTCGAAGGTGTAGCCCATGCCGCCGTGCACCTGGATGGTGGCGGAGGCGTTCTCGACGGCGAAGCGGCCGGCGACGCTCTTGGCGGCCAACGCCTGGAACTCGGCGTCGGCCCGCCCGTCCTGGACGCAGATCGCCGCGAACAGCACCTGCGACAGCGCGGCCTCGGCCCGCACCGCCATGTCCGCGCAGGCATGCTTGATCGCCTGGTTGACCCCGATGGGCCGGCCGAACTGCACCCGCACCTTGGCGTGCTCGGTGGACAGGTCGCGCGTCGCCTCGGCGATCCCGACGCTCATCGCCGCCGTCAGCACGAGCGCACGCAGGCGGATCGGCTCCTCCTGCGTGCTCACCCAGGCGATGATCGGGACGGCCTCCGCGCGCGCCTCGGCCAGCCGGATGCCCGGGTCGATCGCCGGCTCGGAGCGCACGTCGCTCAGGGCAGCGGTCTCCACCAGCGCGGCACCCGCGGGGTCGAGCAGCAGGACGTAGCGGGAGTCGGCCGCGTCGAGTAGCTGGAACCGCCCGTCCAGGGTCGAGGGGGTGGCGCCGGCCTCGAACCCGTCCGGGCCGCGGCGCAGGGCCAGGCCCACCGCCGCCTTGCCGGACAGGATCGCCGACGCCGTCTCGTGCTGGCCGGCGAGCGCCGCGACCCGGGCGCCCAGCACGGTGGGCAGGAACGGCCCGGGCACCACGCGGCGGCCCAGCTCCCGGAACAGCAGCGTCTCCTCGGCCAGCTCGCACCCGGCGCCACCGAGCTCCTCGGCGATGCCCAGGCCGAACAGGCCCAGCTCCGCGCTCTCCGACCAGATCCGCCGATCCACGACGACGGGGGCGTCGCGTCGCTCCCGGATGACCGAGATCGGCAGCTCGTTGCCGAAGAAGTCGGCGGCGAGGGAGGCGATCTCCATCTGGGCCGGCGTGGGTAGCAGGTCCACGGTGCGCTCCTCAGGATGTTTCGATGGCTGCTGGGGTTTCGATGTGCTCGGCAGGCGCCGCCCGCGCGACCCGGGTTCAGCGCGGCAGGCCGAGCACCCGATCACCGATGATGTTGCGCTGGACCTCGGACGTCCCCCCGCCGATGGACACCGAGTACGAGTACAGGTAGTTGCCGGACCAGCCACCCGGCTCCCAGCGCGAGACGAACCGCAGCGCGTCCGCGCCGAGCAGGTCGAACGCCAGCCGGTACACCTTCTTGGCGATGTCGGAGTAGAACAGCTTGACCATCGACCCCTCGGGGCCGGGCTGGTCGCGGTGCATGTTGCGGGAGATGCCGGCGTAGGTCATGGCGCGCAGCGACGCGACCTCGGCGCGCGCGGTCGCGAGGCGCCGCGCGATCTCGTCGTCGGCGATCGCCGGACGCCGCCCGTCGGGGCCGGTGCGCTCCTTCGCCAGGTCGATGAGCTTCTCCACGGTGCTGGCGAGGCGGACCTGGTTGGCGGTGAAGGCGGTGCCGCGCTCGAACGACAGTGTGGACATCGCCACACTCCAGCCGTTGTTCAGCCCGCCGACGACGTTCTCCAACGGGATGCGGACGTCGTCGTAGAAGACCTCGCAGAACTCCGCGCCGCCCTCGATCGTCTCGATCCCGCGCACCTCAATGCCCGGGGTGTGCATGTCACAGATCACCCAGGAGATGCCGTGGTGACGAGACCCTTCGGGGTCGGTGCGAACCAACAGCTCCTGCCAGTCGGCGAGGGTGGCGAAGCTGGTCCAGATCTTCTGCCCGGACACGACGAGCTCGTCGCCCTCGATGCGGGCCCTCGTGCGCAGCGCGGCGAGGTCCGAACCGGCGTCCGGCTCGGAGAACCCCTGGCACCAGATCACCTCCCCGCGCAGGATGCGGGGCAGGTGGTAGGCCTTCTGCTCCTCGGTCGCACGCGTCATCAGGGTCGGCCCGGCGTGGCTGAGGCCAACGAAGCAGGCGTCGATGCCCGGCAGCCCGGCGCGCCCGTACTCCTCGAACCAGATCAGCTGCTGCAGCAGGGAAAGCCCACGGCCGCCGTACTCCTGCGGCCAGGAGATACCCGCCCAGCCGCCCTCCCACTGGGTGCGCTGCCAGGCGAGATCGTACTCACGCATCGCCGGGCCCATCTCGGGACGGATCTCCCGGGGGGCGTTCTCCTCGAGCCAGGTTCGCACCTGCTCACGGAACTCGACCTGCTCCTTCGAGAAGTCAAGGTCCATTCGTCGGCCTCCGTCCCACCGCCTGGCATCTCGTGACGCCCTTGTCAGATACTAGCTTTACCAGGAGGCCCGGGCGCCCGCTCGCGAACAGGGCTCGACACGGGGCGCGGGCGCCGCCCCCGAGCCGGAGGACCGATGATCGACCGATGACCACACCGACCAACCCCCCGACGAGCAGCCCCGCCACCAGCGGGGACGCCATCCGCCCTCAGTCCGGCAGCGAAACGCCTGCCCTCGACGGCGCGACGGGCGCGGCGACGCCCCCGCTCGTTCCGCGGCGCGGCTGGGAGGGGCGCTACTTCGAGGACTTCGCGGTGGGCGACGTCTACGACCATCCCCTCGGCCGGACGATCACCGCAACCGACAACACCTGGTTCACACTGCTCACCCAGAACACCGCGCGCCTGCACTTCGACCAGCACTATGCCGCGCAGACAGGGTTCGGCCGCGCGCTGGTGAACTCGACCCTCACTCTCGCCCTCGTCACCGGCCAGAGCGTGATCGACGTCTCGCAGAACGTGATGGCCAACCTGGGCTGGGACGAAGTGCGCCTGCCCCATCCGGTCTTCGAGGGCGACACGGTCTACTCCCGCTCGATCGTGCTCGGACTGCGGCCGAGCAAGTCCCGGCCCGACGTCGGAGTGGTAGAGGTCCGCACCCACGGCTACAACCAGGACGGCGACGAGGTGATCAGTTTCCGCCGGACGCTGCTGGCCTACCGCCGCGGCCATGGCCCGAAGCCGCCGGCGCTGCCGCCCCTGCCCGACTCCCCGGCCGCGCGCTGACCCGCCTGTCCCCATCCCGCCCCGACCACCCCGCGAGACCATCCAGGCCCGGCCGACGCGCCGAGGCCAGCGGATGGCGAGGAGACCGCAGTGTCGAGTGTGACCACCCGTCTGAGCCCTGAGGAAGAGCAGATCGTCCGCCTGGTCGCGACCTTCGTCGACGAGAAGGTCCGTCCTGTCGCGCAGGAGCTCGACCACACCAACACCTACCCCGAGGACCTCATCGAGCAGATGAAGGAGATGGGGGTCTACGGTCTCGCGATCCCGGAGCCCTACGGTGAGTTCGGCGTGTCGACGTCCTGCTACGCGCGGGTGACCGAGGAATTGTCGCGCGGCTGGATGAGCCTCGCTGGCGCGTTCGGCGGGCATTCCGTCGTCTCCAAGCTGATCCTGCGCTTCGGCACCCAGGAGCAGCGGGAGAAGTACCTGCCGCGGATGGCCACCGGAGAGCTGCGCGCCACCATGGCGCTCACCGAGCCCGGTGGCGGCTCGGACCTGCAGGCCCTGCGCACCGTCGCCCGGCCCGACGGCGACGGTTGGGTGGTCGACGGCGCCAAGACGTGGATCAGCAACGCCCGACGGTCGGGCCTGATAGCACTGCTGTGCAAGACCGACCCCGCTGCGAAGCCGGCGCATCGCGGCATCAGCATCCTGCTCGTCGAGCACGGTCCGGGCTTCACCGTCTCGCGGGACCTGCCCAAGCTGGGCTATAAGGGCATCGAGACCTGCGAGCTGCACTTCGACGGGTACCGGGCGCCCGGCGACGCCGTCCTCGGTGGCGTGACCGGCAAGGGCTTCAACCAGATGATGGCCGGTCTGGAGGTCGGCCGGATCCAGGTCGCCTCGCGCGCCCTCGGGGTCGCCCGCGCGGCCTTCGACGACGCGCTTCGCTACGCCCAGGAGCGCGAGACCTTCGGCAAGCCGATCTGGGAGCACCAGTCGATCGGCAACTACCTGGCGGACATGGGGACGAAGATCCTCGCCGCCCGCCAGCTCATCCTGCACGCGGCCGAGGTGTTCGACTCCGGTGCCCGCGCCGACATGGAGGCCGGCATGGCGAAGCTGTTCGCCTCCGAGATGGCGGCGACGGTGACGCTCGACGCTATCCGCATCCACGGCGGCTACGGCTATTCGACCGAGTTCGACGTCGAGCGCTACTTCCGCGACGCCCCTCTGATGATCGTCGGGGAGGGAACCAACGAAATCCAGCGCAACGTCATCGCCCGCCAGCTCGTCCAGCGCCCCAACCCGCTGCGCTGACGGCCGAAGCGCGACGTACGGCTCGCACGGCCGGCGAGCGTGCGGGGTCCCTCGGTACCGCGATCCCGCACGCTCGGCGATGGCCCGCACTGCCCCGGCTGCCGCCGAGCCCCGGGAACGGTGTGGGCTGCGCATGTCGGGCTTCATCCGGCGGCGATGCCGTAGAGCAGGTCGTGCGGATGACGCGAGTAGGGGTTGCGGCGAGGGGTGCGGCTGGCGTCGATCCAGGCCGGCGGCAGGAACTCGGGGCGTCGGTCGGGGCCGAGCCGAACGGTCCAGCCCTGGTGGTGGATGACCCGATGGTGATGACCACAGAGGAGCACGCTGTTGTCCAGTGAGGTGTGACCCCCGTCGATCCAGTGACGCAGGTGGTGCGCCTCGGTCCACCCCGAGGGGCGATCGCAATGTGGGAACGCGCAGCCGTTGTCGCGGGCTACCAGCGCCCGACGGATGTCGGCGGTGACGGTGCGCTGGGCCCGACCGACGTCGAGGGGGACACCGGCGGGGTCGAGGATGATGCGGCTGACCGAGGCGTCGCAGGCCAGGCGACGTAGGACCTCGCGGGGCAGGGGCTGCCCCCAGCCGGTCGTCGCCGGCACACCGGAGCGGCCGAGCAGTGTCGACCAGGGGACCGTCACGGTCAGGTGCGGGCGGACGCCGCCGCCGACGGGCAGCACGGCGGCGTCGAGGGTGCGGGTGAGTAGGTCGACGAGGGCGTCGGCGCGCCGCCGGGCGGGGCTACGCGGATCGAGCGCACCGTCGACGGCCGGGCGTGGCGCCGCGAGGGGGTCCAGCGCGGTGCGGAGCAGGGCTGCTGCCTCGGGATCGAGCTCGCCGCTGATCCGAGTCATCCCGTCCGGCAACTCGGAGATCCATAGCTTCCGACGCCCCGCCGGGTCCTCTCCTCCCGCAGCGGTGGCATCGCCGGGACCTCCGGGCTGACCGTCATCCCCGCCGTCGCTGCCAGCCCCGCCGTCGCCGGGCTCACCACGATCCGAGTCAGCACCCTCGCTGCCACCGCCGGGAGCCGGGTCGGGCGGATCGCCGCCGGGGCTGGCATCCGCCCAGGCCAGGGTCTCGCGGAGGTGGCGGGCCAGGCGAGCCAGGGCAGTCGGGTCGAACTCGTCGGCCTGGCGCAGGAGAAACGCCTCAGCCCGCCGCCGCACGTCTACGGTGGCCGTGGCCGGCAGCGAGCGCATACCCGCCACAATCACCTGCGCCTGCTCCACACTGATCTCCCCCGCCGCCAGCCGCTTCCCCGTCGCCGCCATGGGACCGTCCACGGCCACCGCAACATCGACCATACGGTTGGCATCTGCCGCGCGGAGCCGCAGGCGTTCGCGCAGCAACGCCACGGTGTCGCTCGCACCCACGCGTCGGGCCAACCCACGGCCGTGCACCTCGGCGACAATCTGAAGGCGAAATGCCGCCAGCCTCGTCAACACGGCTGAACAATCCTGCAGAAATTCCAGCAGACCCGCGTCGGACAGCGACCACACCGGACCGTCGACCATTGCACCTATCTGCGCGGACGTCGCGGCCAATTCGTCGACCAGCACATGGAACCGGCTCGGAGACTCGGGATTCGAGACCATGCGAGAAGCCTAGGCGAGCCGCAGCCCGATGTCGAACGCATGTTCGGATGCGTAATCATCTTGAGGAATGTTCGCGGCGAGGACCGGCGCGGCGACACAACCTAGACTCACGCCCCAGACGGCTCGCGTGAGCCTGCCGACCGGGCCGCCGTGTGGCACCTCCAGCCCCATGGAGTCCCCGGTAGCCAGCCCGGACCCGGCAGGATCGGAAGAGGGACGGCCCCTGCCCCAAGCCGTGATCGCGGAGGCCTGTGAGCTGGCGCGCCCCGCCGAACGGTGCGATCCTGAGCGACGGCGTGGACCGATCATCGCTGCCACGGTGCCCGGATGTGAACGTCCTGGCGGCCACAGAGAGCCCATGCGGCGACGGACCAGGAGTGTCGCCCGCCGTCGCCGCCGCTTGATTTCCCCTGCGATTCCGCTAAGGGCGGCGGAGCCGATGCCGCCGGACTTGACGAAGCGGGTGTGAGCGTGCTGCGATATCTCAGGAACGCTGCCAGAAGGCGCACTCGCAGTGGGCGGAACGCCGCGACAGGAACGTCTCCCGATTCCCAGTGATGTGGTGAGAACCCGACGACGAAGAGAGCGCGGCCGCCCACAGGAAAAGGGGCTGCGCCGCCTTGGGAGATAGTGAGGCAGAATTGGCCAGGAACCGGACAACCACAGCGGCAGGTATCCGTGCCAAGGCTGAGTTCAACCCAGGCAGCCATGGGCACGCTCAGTCACACTACGAAGCGACCCGCGCGGGGCCGCCACATGGGGCCGCAGAGGGCACCAGCGACGCGTCTGGCAGGCGGGACCGGCGCCGTCGAGTCAGGGGACGGCGCCGACGGGCCATCGAATCTCTCTCGGACTACAGCAGCGAGCAGCGTGGCGAGTCAGACTGCGCTGGCTCAGCCGCGGAGTGCGTCAGGACGGCGGAGTGCGTCAGGACGGCGTTGACGGGCCGCCGCCCGGCGAATGCGTCCACTGTTGGGGCTCGCCGAGCGACTGACGACGGCACCGGCGGGTCAGACGGCAGGGGCGGGTCAGACGGCACCGGCGGCGCGCAGGCGGGCCGTGTCGGCGGGGTCGTAGCCGAGCTCGGCGAGCAGGGCGTCGGTGTGCTCGCCGACCGCGGGCACGGGGCCCATCACCGGGTCGACCCCGCCGATGCGGACGGGCGGACGCACCGCGCGCAACGGGCCGACCGGCGAGTCCACCTCCCGCCAGCGGTCGCCCACATCGAGCTGGGGGTGGGCGAGCAGGTCGCCGATGGTGTTGATCCGGCCGTTGGCGATGCCTGCCTCGTCCAGCCGGGCGAGGGTCTGCTCGGTGGTGACCTCGGCGAGAGCCGCTTCGACGTCTGCGGTCAGCGCGGCGCGGTGGCGGACGCGGCCCGCATTCGTCGCGTAGCGGGGGTCGGCCAGCAACTCGGGCCGGCGGAGCACCTCCTCGCAGAACCGCCGCCACTCCCGCTCGTTCTGCACGCCGAGCTGCACGCTGCCGCCGTCGCCGGTCCGGAAGCCGCCGTAGGGGGCGATCGAGGCGTGGCTGGTGCCGGTACGGGCCGGGGGGACGCCGGTGTACATGGCGTAGTACATCGGCTGGGCCATCCACTCGGTGAGCGAGTCGAACAGCGAGACCTCGAGCGCGGCGCCCTCCCCCGTGCGCTCCCGCATGAACAGCGCGGTGAGAACCGCGGTGTAGGCGTACATGCCGGCGGAGATGTCGGCTACGGAGATGCCGACCTTGGCCGGCGCATCTGGCGCGCCGGTGACCGACAACAGTCCGGTCTCGCACTGGATCAGCAGGTCGTAGGCCTTCTTGTCGCGCAGCGGGCCGGCCGAGCCGTAGCCGGAGACGTCGCAGACGATCATCCGCGGATCACGGGCCCGCAGCGTCGCCGCGTCGAGGCCCAGGCGGGCCGCGGCGCCGGGGGCGAGGTTCTGCACGAAGACGTCGGCCCCGGCCAGCAGGCCGGCCAGCACCTCGCGGGCCTCGGGATGCTTGAGGTCGAGGGTCAGCGACTCCTTCGCCCGGTTCAACCAGACGAAGTAGCTGGCCAGACCCTTGACGGTCTCGTCATAGCCGCGCGCGAAGTCGCCCGCGCCCGGCCGCTCAATCTTGATCACCCGCGCCCCGAGATCGGCAAGCTGGCGGGTGGCAAACGGGGCCGCCACGGCCTGCTCGATGGAGATGACGGTAATTCCCGCCAGGGGCTTGCCGGCCGCCAGGCCACCCGCCGGCGATGCGGCCCGCCTCGGTGCCGGGACGGCTGCGTCATCGGACAGCACGGTGGCATCGGACAGCACGGTGGGGTCGGGGGTCTCGGTCACTGCGAGCGCCTCTCAGCCGAGGACGAACGGGTCGCGGGTGGCACCCGTCGTCTCGATCCAGACGGCCTTCTCCTGCAGGTACTCGTGCAGCCCCTCGGTGCCGTTCTCGCGGCCGAACCCGCTGCTCTTGATCCCGCCGAAGGGCATCGCGTAGTTCAGTGTCCGGTAGGCGTTGACCCACACGGTGCCAACCCGCAGTGCCTTGGTCATCCGGAAGGCACGGCGGATGTCGGCGGTCCAGATGCCGGCGGCGAGACCGTAGCGCGAGTCGTTGGCGATGGCGATGGCCTCCTCCTCGGACGAGAATCGCAGCACGCTCAGCACCGGGCCGAAGATCTCCTCCTGGCAGACCATGGCGTCGTTGGTGACGTTCGCGACGATGGTCGGCTCGAAGAACAGCCCGCCGAGCCCGCCGCCGCCGCCTCCGCCGACGATGTCGGCGCCCTGCTCCTTGGCCTGCGCCACGAACCGGCGGATCTTCTCGTGCTGGCCCGGGAAGCAGATCGGGCCCATCTCGGTCTCGGGGTCCTTCGGGTCACCGAGACGGATGCGGGCGGCCCGCTCGGCCACCCGGGCGACGACCTCCTCGTAGACGTCGGCGTGCACGAGCGCCCGCGAACCCGCGATGCAGGTCTGACCGGCGGCGGCGAAGATGCCGGCGATCAGGCCGTTGGACGCGGCAGCCAGATCCGCGTCGGGGAAGACGATGTTCGCCGACTTGCCGCCGAGCTCGAGGGTCACCGGGGCGAGGTGCTTCGCCGCCGCGGCGGCCACTGCCGCCCCGGTGATCTCCGAACCGGTGAACGACACCCGGTCGACGCCCGGATGGCCGACGAGCCACTCCCCCACCTCGCGGGAGGCGCCGCTGACGGTGTTGAACACGCCGGGCGGGAACCCAGCCTCCTCGAACAGGTCGGCGAACTTCAGGATCGACACCGGGGCCTGCTCGGACGGCTTCGCAACGATCGTGCAGCCCGCCGCCAACGCAGGGGCGATCTTGAAGGTGAGCAGCAGCAGCGGGGAGTTCCACGGCAGCACCGCGCCGACGACACCGATCGGCTCGCGGGTGACGAAGCCGAAGTAGTCCGGGCGGCCGGTGTCGACGACCCGGCCGTCGATCTTGTCAGCCAGGCCCGCGTAGTACTCGTACCAGGCGGACAGGCTGCGGACCTGCCCGCCCATCTCCCGCAGCAGCTTGCCGTTGTCGCGGGTCTCGGCGAGGCCGAGCTCGTCGGCGTGCTCTTCGATGACGGCCGCGAGGCGGCGCATCAGCCGGCCCCGCTCCCGGCCCGACAGCTTGCTCCACTCCCCGCTGTCGAAGGCCGCCCGCGCGGCGGCGACCGCGTCGTCGACGTCGGCGCGACTCGCCTCGGCGACCGTCGCCCACGGCTCGCCTGTGTAGGGGTCGATCGAGTCGAAGGTCGTCGAGCCCGCGCGCCGCTCGGCGCCGATGCGCATCGTTACCGTGGTGGTCACAGCGTCGCGCTCCCTGAGTTCGGGGTTGGGCCTGAGGCAGGGGTTGAGCCTGAGGTGGGGGGTGATGCCGAGCCGGCGGCCAGAGTGGGGCCCGAGGGCAGGGTGGGGTCGGTCTTCTCCGCGACGTCGCGGTAGCGCGCGGCCAGCTCCTCGCTGCCGCGCGCCAGCAGGGTCACGTCCGCCCCCACCAGGATGAACCGGACGCCGAGGGAGAGATAGCGCCGCGCCAGCGGCTCGGCGAAGGCGTTCACCCCGGCCGCCTTGCCCGCCGCGTTGACCACCGCGACCGCCGACGTGATCGCCTCGACGACGTCGGGGTGGTCGGGGCGGCCCAGATGCCCGAGGGAGGCGGCGAGGTCCGCGGGGCCGAAGAAGACCCCGTCGACGCCGTCGACGGCGGCGATCGCCGCGCACTCGGCGAGCCCGGCCGCGGACTCGATCTGGACCATCACGCAGATCTCGTCGTCGGCGCGGTGCAGGTAGCCCTCCACCCGGGTCCACCGGGACACCCGGGCGAACGCGCTGCCGACGCCGCGGATGCCGGCGGGTGGGTAGCGGGTGGCCGCGACGATCGCCGCGGCCTGCTCGGCGGACTCCACCATCGGCAGCAGCAGGTTCTCGGCGCCGATGTCGAGAAGCTGCTTGATGAGCACGGGGTCGTCGGTCGGGGGGCGCACGACCGGGGCGACCGGGTACGGCGCGACCGCCTGGAGCTGGGCGAGGAAGCTGCGCACGTCGTTCGGGGCGTGCTCACCGTCGATGAGCAGCCAGTCCAGGCCGCCCCCGGCGCAGATCTCGGCGTTGTAGGGATTGCCGGTGGCCACCCACATGCCGATCGCCGGCCGGGGATCGCGCAGCCGGCGCCGGAAGGCCCCGCTGGTCACGCCCGCGGTCCCCGCCGCGCCGGCCGTCATCGCAGTGCTCCACACATCAGCAGAACCTCTCCTCGCCCCGCCCGCTCAGGCGAAGCGGCAGGTGATCGCGCCCAGCGGGCCGTAGTCGGCGTGGAAGGTGTCGCCCGGGCGGGCGAACACCGGCCGGGTGAACGAGCCTGCCAGAATCACCTGGCCCGAGTCGAGACCCACCTTGTACGGGGCGAGCTTGTTCGCCAGCCACGCGACGCCGTTCGCCGGATGGTTCAGCACCGCCGCGGCGACCCCGGACTCCTCGATCGTCTCGTTGCGGTACAGCAGCGCCGACACCCAGCGCAGGTCCACCTCGTCGGGACGCACGGCGCGGCCGCCGAGCACGAGCCCCGCGTCGGCGGCGTTGTCGGAGATGGTGTCGACGATGGTGCGCAGGTGCCCGGTCGCCGGGTCGCTCATCTGCACCCGGGCGTCGAGGATCTCCAGCGCCGGGGTGACGTAGCGGGTGGCGTCGAGCACGTCGTAGATCGTGACCCCCGGACCGGACAGCGGCTCGGCGAGCACGAAGGCGAGCTCAACCTCGACCCGCGGGCGGATGAACCGGCCCGCGGGCACGACCCCGGAGTCGTCGAAGAACATGTCGTCGTAGATCGCGCCGTAGTCCGGCTCGGTGATCGAGACGGCCTGCTGCATCGCCCGCGACGTCAGGCCGATCTTGCGCCCGCGCAGCTCGCGGCCGGCGGCCAGCTTGCGTTCGGTCCAGGCGCGCTGGACGGCGTAGGCGTCCTCGATCGTCATGTCCGGGTACTGCAGGGACAACTGCGGGATCGGGGTCAGCGTGCGCTCGGCCTCGTCGAGGCGCGCGGCGGCGTCCTCGACGAGTTCGGGATCGAGCGTCATGCGTTCTCGGACTCGTTCTGCCCGCCCAGCAGGAACGCCAGCGCCGCCGGGTTGAACAGCTCCGGGTCCTCGAAGTGCGGCCAGTGCTTGACCTCGGGCATCTCCAGGACCTGCGAGTCCGGGATCAGCCGGGCGACCTGGCGGGCGGTGTTCTGGTACTCGCCGAAGTCCTTGCCGGAGGCGACGACGAGCGTCGGGGCGGCGATGCGCGACCACTGGTCCGGCGGGATGAGGTTGCGCTCGCGGGCGTCGGGGTCCTGCAGAATCAGCACGTGGTCGATGACCTTGCGCGTCTCCGGCAGCCGGTAGATCGCCTGGCGCAGGGCGATGACGTCGGGCAGCCGGTTGGCCTCGTCGGCGATCAGGTGGTTGAACATCGCCTTGGTGGACTCCCAGGTGGGGTTGTCCACGGCGGCGGTGCGCTCGGCCCGGATGCGGGCCATGTTCGACGCGGTCGCGATGAGGCCCGCGGGCGACATCAGGATCAGCTTGCGGACCCGGTCCGGCTCGTCGATGGCGAGCCGGGCGGCGACCCACGCGCCCAGGGACATGCCGATGATGTACGTGGTCTGCACGCCGAGCGCGTCGAGCAGGCCGAGCAGGTGGCGCTCGTAGACGGCGATCTCGTAGTCGTAGTCCGGCTTGCTGGAGAAGCCGTTGCCGACCATGTCCACCGCGATGCAGCGGAAGTGCTTGCTCAGCGGGCCGATGTTCGGCGCGAAGGTCTCCCAGTGCCCCCCGGTGCCGTGCAGCATGAGCACGGCCGGGGCGTCGGGGGAACCGGCCTCGACGTAGCGGGTGGACACCCCGTCGATGTCGATCCAGTCCTGGCGGAACGACACGTCCCGCAGGTAGGTCCAGATGCTGCGGTACGGGACCTCGTCGGTCATGCGCTGCTCACGATCCTTGTTGGTCGGTCGGGATGACTCGTCGGGCGCCGAGCGATCAGTCGTTCTCGGCGGCGCGCAGACGCTCCGCCACCGACGCGCTCCACGTCTCCACCGGCGACCAGGTCGCCGTCTCCTCGATGAGGGCCTGGGTCTTCTCCCGGATCACCTCGTCGGTGTCGGCCAGGTCCAGCGCCACCCGCCAGGGCTGGCTGACGTACCACGGCGTCGGGGTGTAGAGCTCCAACCGGTTCCCTTCCGGGTCCAGGAAGTAGATGCTCCAACTGTTGCCGTGGTTACGACCCTCCATGCCGGTCGCGCCGAGCTCCAGGGCCTTGTCGTGGAACCAGCGCAGCGAGGTGAGGTCGTCGTCGGTGAGACGGAAGGAGACCTGGCTGAGCAGCGCGATCTCACCCTCGGGGACCTTGCGGCCGGAGACGAGCACGAGCTGGTGGTGCTCGTCGGCGCGGCGGCTGAGGAAGGTCAGCCGACGGCCCAGGAAGTCGCCCTGGTCGATGACGAGCAGGCCGAGCAGCTCCGAGTAGAAGTTGACCATGCGGTCGACGTCGTTGACGTACAGACCGACGTGGGTGAGCTGAGCGGGCGGGGGAGCAGCCATGATCCATCCCTCGGGGTCGACGGGAACGCTTGTCCTCGGCGGGCAGGCAGAGGGTCCCGCGGCAGGGCCACGACCCGGTCCGGCGGACACCCAGGCCGCGGGCGGCGGGATCGAGCGTGAGTCCAGCACCGTTTCTGACAGTGAGTATACCCTAGGGCCATGAACCGTCCCGCCTCCACCAGATCCCCCGGAGCGCGTCCGTCCGTCACCGGTGCCACCGGCGGGCGGCCGGACCGAGAGGGGCACCGGTGAGCCGGCCGTGCCGCGACGGCCTGGAGTCCGCCGAGCTGGCCAACGAGTTCGCCGCCGTGCGGGTTTCGGTGGACCGCCACGGAAACTCCCCCCGACTGCTGGTCGAGGACGTCGAGACCGGCGCGTCGATCCTGCTGTCTCCGATCGAGCTGGCGAGCCTGTGCCTGGCCGCGCCCGAGGATCGCCTGGACTGGCTGCGGGTGGGCGCCTACCGGGACGAGCGCAGCCCCGTGCGGCACTCCGCGCTGGCGGGCCCGGGAGCCCAGAGCTGATGGCCGCACCCCTGGAGCCCGCGGTTGTCGGCCTCGGTCTGACATCCATGTCGCTTTCGGCCGGCGGCGTGCCCGTCGATCTCGCCATCGAGGCCGTCGCGGGTGCGCTCGCCGACGCGGGGCTCACCGCCCGTGACGTCGACGGCCTGCTCGTCAACTCCAGCCAGGGGGTCCGCCCCGACCGGCTGGGGGTGGCGCTGGCCCGCCAGGGCGGCCTGGGCGACCTTCGCCTGCTCGAGCACGTGGAGATCAAGGGCGCCACCGCGGTCGCGATGATCCAGCGGGCGGTGCTCGCCATCCGGGCGGGCCTGGCCAGCACCGTCGTCTGCGTCTTCGCCGACGCGCCGCTGCGCGCGGGCGGCACGTCCGGGTCGACCTACGCCCACAGCGGCGGCAGCGACGGGGCCCGCGGGCTGGAGCGGGCCAGCGGCGTGCTCGGCTCGGTCCCCACCTACGCCCTGCTCGCCTCGCGTTACTTCGCGGTGTCCGGCGGCGACCCCGAGGACCTGTGCGCCGTGGCCGTGTCGACTCGCGCCTGGGCGCTGGGCAACCCGAACGCGGTCGTGCGCAAGCCGCTCGACGCCGAGGGCTACTTCGCCAGCCGGATGGTCTCCACCCCGCTGCGCGTGCTCGACTGCGCGCGGCCGGTCAACGGCGCGGTCGCCCTCGTCGTCAGCGGCGAGGCCACGCCCGGCCCGGCCCCGCGCATCCACGTACGCGGGATGGGCCAGGCCCACCCGATGCGCCGGCGGCGGGCCCCGGGCGAGTCGTGGTTCGGCGGCGGGCGGGCCGCCGTCGACGGCGCGCTGGCGATGGCCGGGCTCACCCGCGCCGACCTCGACGTCATCGAGCTCTACGACCCGTTCAGCGTGGTGACCCTGCTGCTGCTGGAGGAGTACGGCCTGGTCGAGCCCGGGCAGGCGGGCAAGGTGGTCCGCTCCGGCGCCACCGCCCCCGGCGGCGACCTGCCGGTCAACACCGGCGGCGGCCAGCTCTCCGGGTTCTACCTGCAGGGAATGACGCCGCTGGCCGAGGCGGTGGTGCAGTTGCGCGGCGCCGGCGGGGCACGCCAGGTGCCCGGGGCGAGCACCGCCCTCGTGGGCGGCATCGGCGGCCGGGTCGACCACCACGCCTGCCTGATCCTCGACCTGGAGCCGTCCCGATGAGCCCGAACACCGACGCCGCGCTCGCCGCGCCGGACGCCGAGGACTGGCTGGTCGACGCGGCGCTGGCGCCGTTGGCCGACGGGTCGCTCGCCCCGCTCTACGCCGGTGCGGCCGCAGGCGAGCTGACACTGCCGTTCTGCGCGGCCTGCGGGCTGGCCCTCGAACTGGAGCAGCGGGCCTGCGACGGCTGTGGTGCCACCGACATCCGCTGGCGCCCGGTCGATCGCGCCGGCACCGTGCATGCGGTGACCCTCGTGCACCGGCGGGAGCCGGGCCTGGTCCGGGTCACCGAGCCCTACCCAGTCCTGGATGTCGAGCTCACCAGCGGGCATCGACTGATCATGACCACGCTCACCGCCACCGGGTCCGCGCCCGCGATCGGCCGGCCCGTCACCGTCGGCTTTCGGGTCGTCGGCGGGGTGGCGGTGCCCGCCGCAGCCCTCAGTACCACCGAACCCTCCGACGCCGCCACCCCCGACTCGCCCAGGGCAACCGGCACCGCCCCCGCACCAGTTCCATCCGAGACGGAGGTCTCACAATGACCGAGTTGGACACGTCGGCGCAGGTCGGCAAGGTGGACGTCGCCGCGCTCGTCGAACCCGACCGCGTCCACGGTTCCGTCTACACCTCCCAGGAGGTGTACGACCAGGAGATGGACCGGATCTTCCGCAACGGCTGGGTGTTCGTCGCCCACGACAGCGAGGTCCCCGAGCCGGGCGACTACGTCACCCGCCGCATCGCCGGCGAGCCGTGGATCGTGGTCCGGGGCAAGGACGGCGAGGTCCGGGTCCTGGCCAACCGCTGCACGCACCGCGGTAACCGGCTGTGCAACGCCGACGCCGGCAACAGCTCGTCGTTCCGCTGCCCCTACCACGGCTGGACGTTCAGCAACGACGGCCACCTCACCGGCGTGCCGATGCGCGATGGCTACGGGTCGAGCTTCCACGCGGTGCGCGACGCCATGGGGCTCGCGCCGGCCGCGGCCGTCGACAGCTACGGCGGCTTCGTCTTCGCCTCGCTGAACCCGCCGGCGATCACCCTGCGCGAACACCTCGGCAACTCGACGGTCGCCCTCGACCGGCTGCTGGCGCTGTCCCCCACCGGCGAGCTGAACCTGCGCGCCGGCTGGATGAAGCACGACATGCGCTGCAACTGGAAGATGGTCATGGAGAACAACGTGGACGGCTACCACGCGTTGTTCACCCATGCCTCCGTGTACGACGCGGTGAAGCCGGCGAAGGTCTCCCACGTCCCGTCCAAGGTCGAGGTGTACGTCCGCGACCTCGGCAACGGCCACTCCGAGATCGACTACGCCAAGGAGTACGCCCGCCTCGACGAGGAGTTCATCTGGTTCGGCCGGATCCGCCGGGAGAAGCTGCCGCAGTACGTGGCAGCCATGGAGGAGGCGCGCGGGCCGGCGGACACCCACCGGGCGTTCGTCGTCGGCCCCCCGCACACGCTGATCTTCCCGAACCTGTTCCTCGCCGAGATGAACATCATGACGGTGGAGCCGCTGGGACCGGGCCGGGCGGTCGCCTACACCACGCCCGCCCTCATCCCGGGCGCGGACGAGGTCAACGAGAAGACCCTGCGCCGCAGCGAGGGTGCCATGGGGCCGGCCGGGTTCCTCATCGCCGACGACGGCGAGATCGGCGCCCGCAACCAGCTCGGCCTCGCGGCGGGCTCGCCCGAGTGGGTCGTGCTGCGCCGCGGCGAGGAGTCCGACATCACCGACGAGACCGGCATCGTCAACCACGACAAGTCGGCCGAGACGCCGCAGCGCGGCTGGTGGAAGCACTGGTCGCAGGTGCTCACCGGGACCACCACCGCCCCCGACGCCTGACCGGGGACGTCCACCGCCCCAGGCAGCCGTCCGCCATCGCAGCAGGGAGCCCGCCCACCATGTCCGACCTCACCAGCCTCGGCGCCGCCGCCGCGGCGCCCGCCGGCGCCGTGCCCGCCGCCGGCGTCGACCCAGCCCTGGCCTCCTTCATCTACACCGAGGCCCGCCTCGCCGACGAGGCGCGGTACTCGGAGTGGGAGGCGCTGTGGGACGACGACGCCAAGTACTGGGTGCCGATGCACCCCGACCACGACCCGAGGGTCAACGTCTCCTACATCTACGACAACCGCCGCCGGATCCGCAGCCGGGTCGCGCAGCTCAACTCCGGCAACCGGCACTCCCAGACCCCGCCGTCGGTGCTGCGCCGGCTGATCACGAACCTGGAGGTCGTCGCCCAGGACGCCGACACGACGACCCTGGCCGGCAACTTCGTGATCTACGAGTACCGATTCGACCTGACCGTCTGGGCCGGCCGCTACGAGTACCGGATCCGGGCGCGGGGCGGGGACCTCAAGCTGGCCGCCAAGACCGTCCACCTGGTCAACGCCGGCGGGCCCGTCTCCACGATGTCCTTCCTGATCTGAGGCGGCCCGCCCGGTAGCTGCGGCGGCCGCCTTGTAGCTGAGGCGACCCGCCCGGTAGCTGAGGCGACATGCCTCGAGCTGGGGCGGCCCGTTCGATCCCGGCCGCCCTTCCTGATCCGAATTCCGGCGCCCCCGGCCCGACCTCGCGTCGGCGCCGGTCGGCTCCGCCCGCCCGAGTTGCGAGGAACGATGCTGATCGGCGACATAGCCCGGCGCAATGCCCGCCGCTATCCCGACAAGGCCGCGGTGGTGTACGAGGACGAGGAGCTGTCCTGGCGGTCGCTGGACCAGCGCGCCAACCGCATCGCCACCTACCTGCTCGGGCGGGGGCTGGCCAAGGGTGACCGGGTCGCCGTCTGCGCGCGCAACACCCCGGAGTGGCCGGAGATCACCTACGGGCTCGCCAAGGCGGGCCTGGTGCTCGTGCCGATCAACATCCGGCTCTCCGGGCCGGAGGTCGACTACGTCCTGTCCGACAGCGGGGCGCGGGCGGCCATCGTGCACACCGACCACGTCGACGGGCCGGGGGCGCCGCTGGCCGCCCTGGACACCGTCATCGAGATCGGCGGGGACTCGGTCGGCGTCAACTACGCCAAGGCGCTCGCCGCCGGCCGTGACGCCGACCCCACCCCGGCGGACCTCACCGACAGCGACATCCACCTGCTGCTCTACACCAGCGGGACGACCGGTCGCCCCAAGGCCGTGGTGCACGAGCACCGCACGCTGCTCGCCCAGGTGCTCGACACCACGATCTCCACCGAGTCCCGCCACGACGACGTGTTCCTGGCGACCACCCCGTTCTTCACCGCGGGTGGGATGATCCGGACGCTGTCGTGGATGTACCTGGGCCAGACGATGGTCATCCATCCCCGCTTCGACCCCGTCGCCGTGCTGACGACGATCGAGCGGTGGAAGGTCACGATGACGACCTTCATCCCGACCATGCTGATCCGCACGCTGCGCGAACTCGACGCCCGGCCCGGCATCGACGTGTCGAGCCTGCGACGGATCAGCTACGGCTCGGCGCCCGCCCCGCCCGGCCTCGCCGAGGAGGCGGCCCGCAAGCTCGGCTGCGACCTGCAGCAGCGCTACGGCTCCACCGAGGCCGGCGGGCAGGTCACGATCCTCACCCCCGAGGATCACCGGGCGATCTTCGCCGGGGACGACGCGCTGCGCAGCTCGTGCGGCAAGGAGACGCCGCACGCGGAGATCCGCATCGTCGGCGACGACGGCGCGGAGCTGCCCCGAGGCGAGGTCGGCGAGATCGTCGTCAAGGCCGACTCGGTCGCCCGCGGCTACTGGAACCGGCCCGAGGCCAACGCCGAGACCTTCCGACCCGACGGCCTGTGGACCGGTGACCTGGGCCGCCTCGACGAGCGCGGCTACCTGCACATCGCCGGCCGCAAGACCGACATGATCATCTCCGGCGGGTTCAACGTCTACCCGGCCGAGATCGAGCGGGTGCTCGGCGCGCACCCGAACGTCGATCTGGTGGCCGTCGTCGGCGTCCCGCACCCGGAGTGGGGCGAGACCCCGATCGCGGTCGTGGTGCCCAAGGGCGACATCACCGCCGAGGACCTCGAGGAGCAGCTACGCACGCTGTCCCGCGAGCAGCTCGCCGGTTACAAGCAGCCGCGCGGCTTCGCGTTCCGCGCCCAGATGCCCCTCGGCCCGGCGGGCAAGATCCTCAAGCGGGAGCTACGGGCGGAACTCGCCGCGCCCGAATCCCCGTGAGCCCGGCGTCGACCCCGTCGCCGGGGCAGGCGTCGGACGCGGCATCGCTGTGGGAGCTCGCCCGGACGCGGGCGGCGCTGACACCCGACGCCCTGCTCGCGGTGGACGCGGGCGGAGATCGGGTCACGTTCGCGCAGTTCCGCGACCGGGCCGAGCGGCTCGCCGCGGGGCTGGCGGCGCGCGGCATCGGCCGCGGCGACGTCGTGTCCTGGCAGGTGCCGAACCGGATCTCGACGATGGTGCTCGCCGCGGCGCTCAGCCGGCTCGGCGCGGTCCAGAACCCGCTGGTGACGATGCTGCGCGAGCGCGAGGTCGGGTTCATCACCCGGCAGGCCGGCACCCGGCTGCTCATCGTCGCGGCGAGCTTCCGCGGGTTCGACCACCTCGCCATGGCCCGCGCCGTCGCCGCCGAGGTGCCGGGGCTCGACGTGGCCGACGCGGCCGAGCTGACCGACGCCGACCCCGCCGGCCTCCCCCCGGACCTCGCGAATCCGGCGGGACCGGCAGAACCGGCGGGACCGGCGGACGGGTCCGGGCAGCCGGCGGCGGCGCCGGTGCGCTGGCTGCTCTACACCTCGGGCACCACCTCGGCGCCCAAGGGCGCCCGGCACACCGACCGGGCGCTGCTCGCCGCGTCCACGACGTTCAGCGACGCGCTGGCGGTCACGGCCGCCGACCGGGTCGCCGTGCTGGCGCCGATCGCCCACATCGGCGGGCTCGCCCACCTCCTCACGGCGCTGCGCTGCGGCAGCTCGCTGGTGACCGCGGAGGTGTTCGACCCGGCGAGCACCCCGGACCTGCTGGCCGCCCACGGTGTGACGATCGTCGGATCCGGGGTGCCGTTCATCCGGGCCTACCTGGCCCGCCAGGCCGCCATCCCGGACGCCCGGCTGTTCCCGCGGGCGCGGGTGTTCCTCTGCGGCGGCTCCCCGCGCCCGGCGAGCCTGCACGCCGAGGTCCGCGACGCCCTCGGCGGGGTGGGCGTCGTCTCCGGCTACGGGATGACCGAATGCCCCTACGTCTGCTGGGGTCGGGCGGACGACGCCGACGCCGACCACGCGAGCACCGAGGGTCCGCCCGGCGGAGGCGCCGAGGTCGTCGTCGTGCGCCCCGACGGATCGCGCGCCGACCCCGGGGAGTCCGGGGAGATCCGGGTGCGCGGCCCGCAGCTCATGCTCGGCTACGTCGACGCCGCCCTCGACGCCGAGGCGTTCGACGCCGACGGCTTCTTCCGCACCGGCGATCTCGGCTTCGTCGACGAGCGGTCCTACCTCACCGTCACCGGCCGACTCAAGGAGGTGATCATCCGGAACATGGAGAACATCTCCGCCCGGGAGGTCGCCGAGCCGCTGGCCGGGCATCCCGGCATCGCCGACGTGGCGGTGCTCGGCGTGCCGGATCCGGTGACGGGCGAACGGGTCTGCGCCGTGGTCGTGCCTGCGGACGCCGCCGCACCGCCGACGCTGTCCCAGCTCTGCGAGCATCTGCTCGCCGGCGGCCTGAACAAGCGCAAGCTCCCGGAGCGGCTCGAGATCGTCGAGGCGCTGCCGCGCAACGCGATGGGCAAGGTCGCCCTGCCCGACCTGCGCCGGCGCATCGGCGTCTGACCACAGAGTCTGACAACAGAGGACGATCAGCATGCTCATCATCGGCCGGCCGGCGCTGGTCATCAGCGAGTTCCAACGCGGCATCGTGGATCCGGCGGTGAGCCGGCTGCCCGCGCTCGCCGAGCAGGCCGAGTCGCGGGGCGTCGGCGCCCGCATCGGCGTGCTCGCGGAGGCGTTCCGCGCCGCCGGGCTGCCGGTGGTGCACGCCATCATCGAGCACCGGCCCGACCTGGTCGGCCTGCGCGCGAACTCGGCGCTGTCCGCGATGGCCATCAAGCGCCGGACGATGATCGCCGGCAGCGTGGACGTCGAGGTCCCCGAACCGGCGACCCCCCGCGAGGGCGACCTGGTCAGCAGCCGCGCGACGGGGCTCACCGCGTTCTACGGCACCGATCTCGACGCGATGCTGCGGCTGACCGACACCCGTGTCGTGGTCGTCGCGGGCGTGTCGACGAACGTCGCGATCCCGGGGCTCGCGCTGGAGGCGGTCAACCGCAGCTACCACGTGGTGCTGCCCGAGGACGCCACCGCGGGCGCCTCCGCCGAGACCCACCGGTTCATGCTCGACAACTTCCTGGCCATGGTCACGAGGATCACGACCGTCGACGAGGTCGTGGCCGAGCTGAAGGCGGGCGCCGGCGCCGGGGACGCCGGCCCCTGATCCCCCGACCCACTCCCCCACCGTCCAGCCCAGCCGGCTCGCCCACTCCCGAGGAACATTCATGCCGCTCAAGGACCTCACGACCGTCCTCTACGAGGTCGACGACCACGTCGCGACCATCACCCTCAACCGCCCCGAGCGGCTCAACTCCTTCACCGAGACGATGACGCTGGAGATGGAGGCGGTCTGGCACGAGGTCCGCGACGACGACGACGTGCGCGTCGCCGTCCTGCGCGCCGCCGGCGAGCGCGCGTTCTGCACGGGGCTGGACATCCAGGAGGGCCCCTGGTGGAACGACCAGAACCAGTGGAACCAGGAGGACCCCGGGGTCCGCCTCGGCCCGCGCAAGCAGTTCGTCTGGAAGCCGGTGATCACCGCGGTGCACGGCATCGCCGCCGGCGGCGCCATGTACTTCCTGAACGAGTCGGACATCATCATCTGCTCCGAGGACGCCACCTTCTTCGATCCGCACGCCAACGGCGGCCTCGTCTCCGCGCTGGAGCCGCTCGGGATGCTGGCCCGCAACATCCCGCTGGGCGACGTGCTGCGCTGGGCGCTGCTCGGCAACGACGAGCGGATCACCGCCGAGACGGCCCTGCGGCTGGGTATCGTCACCGAGGTGGTATCCCGCGAGCAGCTCTGGCCGCGGGCCGCGGAGCTCGCCGCCGAGATCGCCGCGCGCCGCCCGGAGGCCATCCAGGGCACCATCCGCGCCATCTGGGAGTCCCTCGACATGACCCCGTCGCTGGCCCAGCGGGCCGGGCTGTCCTACACCCAGCGCGGCAACCGCGGCGGCAGCCCCGTCCCGCCCAACGTGAAGCGCAAGCCCCGGTTCCGCTGACCCGACCCCACCCCACCCCAGCCCGACCCCAGCCGACCGCGCCCCCATCCCAGCCGACCGCCCCATCCCAGCCCGCGAGGACGACCACCACATGCGTATCCACATGGAGCAGCAGGAGTGCTCCGGCCACGGCCAGTGCTACCTGGTGAACCCGGAGCTCTACCCGCTCGACGACGACGGCTTCACCGCGCTCAACGGCGACGTCGCCGTGCCCGCGGGCGCCGAGGACGACGCCCGCCGCGGCGTCGGCGCCTGCCCCCAGCAGGCCATCTCCGTCCTGGCCGACTGAGCTACGGCGACGGCAGGACAAGCACAGGACAGCACCGCAGGACAGCGACCGAGCCGCCACGGCGCACGCGACCGCGATCGGCTCCGGGCGGGAACGAGGAGACGGCAATGATCAGCGAATCGGCCGATGTGGCGATCGTCGGCGCGGGACCGTGCGGGGTGACGCTCGCCAACCTGCTGGGCACCTACGGGGTCAGTACCGTGGTGCTCGACCGGGAGTCCGGGGTCATCGACTACCCGCGGGCCGTCGCCGTGGACGACGAGTCGTTAAGGACGTTCCAGACCGTCGGTCTGGTCCACGAGGTTCTCGCCGACTGCATCCAGAACGCGCCGATCCGCTACCACAACTCGCAGGGCAAGGTCCTCGCGCACGTGGGGCCGAGCGGGCAGCCGTTCGGCTGGCCGCGGCGCAACCTGTTCTTCCAGCCGCTGATGGAGGCGACGCTGCGCCGCGGGCTCGACCGCTTCCCCGGCGTGCGGCTGTACGCCGACACGGAGGTGACCGGGCTGGAGCGCACCGCCGACGGCGTGGTGCTGACCGGCACGCGCGACGGCGAGGACGTCACGGTCACCGCCCGCTACCTCGTCGGCGCCGACGGCGGGCGCAGCTTCGTGCGCCGCAGCGTGGGCGTCGAGCTCGTGGGCGAGACGAACCCGTCGAAGTGGCTCGTGGTCGACGTCTCCGACGACCAGCTCGACGCGCCCTACTCGGCGGTGCACTGCGACCCGATCCGCCCGTCGATGACGATTCCGCTGCCCTACGGGCACCGCCGCTTCGAGTTCAAGCTGCTGCCCGACGAGACCGACGAGCAGATGGTGACCGACGAGGTCGTCATGGGCCTGCTCGCCCGGCACTACCGGGACACGCCGATGCCGCGGATCTCCCGGCGGCGGATCTACTGGCACCACTCCCGCATCGCCACCACCTTCCGGGTCGGCCCGGTGTTCCTCGCCGGCGACGCCGCCCACCTGCAGCCGCCGTTCTTCGGCCAGGGGATGAACTCCGGGATCCGGGACGCGACGAACCTCGGCTGGAAGCTCGCCGCGGTGCTCGCCGGCCGCGCCGACGAACGCCTCCTCGACAGCTACGACGCCGAGCGGCGCGCCCACGCCGAGACCATGGTCTCCTTCGCCACCCGGGTCGGCGCGATGTACGAGCCGCGCAACCGGCTCACCGAACGGGTGCGCGACGCGTTCTTCGTCGGCGTCCAGCGCATCCCCGGGGCCCGGGACTACATCCTGCAGATGAAGTACAAGCCGCTGCCCCGCTACACCGAGGGCGCCGTCCTGGCCCCGGCTGCCCCGGACAAGGGCTCCCCGGTGGGCCGGATGTTCGGCCAGCCGTCGGTGGAGACCGCCGACCGGCTGCGGATGAAGCTCGACGACGTCGTCGGGCCGTCGTTCGCCGTCATCGGCATCGGGCGCGACCCGGCCGCCGCGCTGTCCGCGGAGGGTCTGGCGTTCTGGCAGGCGCTGGGCGCGCTGACCATCCGGGTCGACCCGGCCCGCACCGCGCGGCGCGGCGCACCCGCGGAGGACAGCGCCGCCACCGCGACGGCGACCGCCGCCACCGCGAACGCGCAGCCGGCGACCGGGTCGCTGCTGGTGCGCGACATCGACGGCGCTTTCCGCGACCTGCGCCTGGGCCGCCCTGCCGACGAGATCATCATCCTGCGCCCAGACCGGTACGTGCTGGCGGTCTGCCCGGCCGCGGAGCTGGAGGCCACCACGCGGCGGCTGCGTTCTCTGCTGGGAGTGCCGCCCGCCGCCGCCCGCGGTGACGCCACGGGCCCGCTCTCCCCGCCCACGGCCAGCCCGCGTTCCTGACCCTGACGCCTTCCGGCCGCGGTCACCTCCCCAGGAGGCGACCGCGGCGGAGGCGTACTCCGTCGTGGGTGTGGATCGCGGTGGGGTCGATGTGGCGGGTCGCGCGGGCGAGGGCCCCTGCCGGTTGCGGTCCGGGCAGGACCGGTGGTGCTGCGACGAGGACGCGGCCGTCGACGGTCCGCGCGGTGACGGTCCCGTCCGCATCGCGACCGAGGCTGATGTCGTCGTCGTGCACCGCCCGATCGAAGAGACCCCGACGATCATGTCCGGAGCAGAGTCCCGCCCCGGCCCCGGCAGCAACACCGGCACGGCACGGGCGTGGAGCCCGCGGCGGGACGGAACCCATCCGGTGCCAGAACCGCTCCCCGCCCTGACCTCGACACCAGGAAACGATCATGGTGTTCCGCGGAACAGCCCCACGGAGTCCAGGGGCTGACTTGGACGCGGAATCCGCGGGCGGGACTCAGCTGTCGAGCCGTCGAGGTCAGGCGGTGGCGGTGACGGACTCGCGTAGCTGCTTCTTCAGCGCCTTGCCCATGGCGTTACGGGGGATGGCGTCGAGGAGCTCCAGCCGTTCGGGCGTCTTGTAGACGGCCAGGCCCTTCTGGCGGCAGAAGGCGGCCAGGTCGGGCAGGGTGAGCGGGTCCGCGCCCTCGGCCTGCACCACGAACGCGGCGCACCGCTCGCCGGTGCGCGGGTCGGGCAGCCCGACGACGGCCACCTCGGCGATGCCGGGATGGGTCAGCAGGACGTTCTCCACCTCCAGCGCGGAGATGTTCTCGGCGTTGCGGACGATGACGTCCTTGAGCCGCCCGGTGATGTACAGCCAGCCCTCGGGGTGATGGATGCCCAGGTCACCGGTGTGGAAGTAGCCGTCTGGGGTGAAGGCCTCGGCGTCGAGGGAGGCGTCGACGTAGCCGGCGAACAGTTGCGGGCCGGCGATGCACAGCTCGCCCTCCTCGCCCCGCGGGACCTCCGTGCCGTCGGGGTCGCGGACGCTGATCCGCACGCCGGGGCCCGGGCGGCCGGCGGCGGTGCGCAGCCGCTCGGGCGGATCGCCGGGCGACGGGTAGCCGGCCATCGGGAACTCGGTCAGGCCCCAGCCGTTCATCAGGCCGTCGCCGCCCAGCTCCGCGATGGCGCGGTCGTGCATCCCGGGCTCGCTCGGCGCCCCGCCGGCCATGAAGAACCGCAGCCGGGCGAACAGCGGCTCCGGGCCGTCGGCGCGTTGGGCGTTGTAGGCGGCCTGCGCGTTGAAGTAGGCATGGAAGTGCGGCGCGGCGCTGCCGAGCATCGTCGACCCGTGCCGCGCCAGCGCCAGCGGAGCCGTGCGCGGGTCGAAGATGTCGACGAGCACGACCTTGCAGGCCGTGCGCAGGCCCAGTGACAGCACGCTCGACCCGCCGATGTGGGCGATCGGGAAGGCGATCGACGCGACGTCGGTCTCGTCGAAGCCGAGCTGGGACACCATCGAGTTCGACCCGGCGATGACGGAGGCGTCGGTGTGGCGCGCCCCCTTGGGGAAGCCGGTGGTGCCCGAGGAGTAGAACACCCAGCGCACGTCGGCGTCGGCGTCGCCGATGGGCGCCGGTGGCGGCGGGGGCAGGGTCGCGGGGTCCCCGAGCGGCAGCGGGAAGTCGGCGAACCAGTCCGTGTCCACCGGCGGGCCGGTCAGCCGCGCCGTCGCCGGGTCCGGCGGCAGGTAGGGATCGCAGACCATCGTGCGCAGGCCGCGCCGGGCCGCGATGGTCTCGGCCATCGGCCGGTAGTCGTAGCCGCGGAACACCGCCGGGACGATCAGCAGGGTCGTGCCGAGCTGCTCGACGATGAAGTCGACCTCGGCCTCGCGCAGCAGCGGGATGATCGGGTTCTGCACGGCGCCCAGGCGGGACAGCGCGCTCATCAGCACCGCGCTCTCGATGGTGGTGGGCAACTGCCAGCTCACCTGGGTGCCGGCGCCGACCCCCGTCGCGGCCAGGCCTGCGGCCACCCGCAGGGCCAGCTCGCGGAACTCGCCGAAGCTGATTCGGCGGTCGTGGTTGTCCACCAGCATCGGCAGGTCGGGCGTTGCCGCGGCCCGCCACTCCACCAGCTCCCACCACTGCCGCAACGACGCGTCAGCAGAGCTCATCGACCTGGCCTCCCCACCCGTCCGGACCCCTCGCGGCACAGCCTGCGAGAGGCCGCGCCACCGCAGCATCTGACACTGTGTCTACAGCAATCAGAAGGATCGGGAAAGTTCCGCAGCCGCCGCGGACCCGGTCGGCACCCCGGCGGCCGCCGGGCCTGCCCGCGCCGCCCGCACCGCCGCCACGAAAGTCACTCTCGGTGATCGCGAGATGGCGGCAACCGAGGGCGCACAGGGCCGAAAGGGGCATATCTCCGGGCCCCGGCCGATTTCCCTTCCGCGGCGACGATTCGCCTGCTGCCTTCGCGTCGAACCCGCCCGACGCCGGGCCGCGCCGGGCCGCGACACCGGACCGGGGAAGCGACTCACGCTACCCGCCGCCGCGATTAGCGCGCCGCGAAATGCGAAACACCGCCGCCAGAACGGAAAGATTATACGCAGTCATTCCCGGCCCCGGGCTGCCTTCCTGCGTCGCCGCGAGGCCGTGCGGCCCGACCCACCGCGCGGCCGGGTGAGCCGCCCGGGCCGCTGCCGGCCCGGCGTTCGATGTGGCTGGTGACCGTACCTATCCCCCTGGTTAGCGTGCCCGCGCGTCCCGCCGGCCGCCGCCCGGCGGACCCCGTCCGGCCGGTGGCGCGCCGGGCCAGGCGCACCCGCGCCCACTCCCAGGTGTGACATTGACGTCAGAACGACTAAGCGGGAAGATGCGGCTCCCGCGGGCGGACCGGCGGGGATTCGGGGCCTCCACGCGAACGGACAACCGTCATCCCGCCCGCATTGACAAATCATCATGGCGATCGACCGGTCGCACTGGCGACCTTGCGTCGGCTCCGCCGGTCGAGCACACCTGACAAGGGGATACACCGATGGCACCGAGGCGACGACGGACCCTGTCCGGCTGTATCGCAGCCTTCGCCGCATTATTACTCACCGTGTCGGCCTGTGGGGGCAGCAGCGATGGCGGGGCGAAGGCCGACGCCCCGCCCGCCAACGCCACGGCGGCACCCAAGGGAACACCGCTGAAGATCGGTAACGTCGGCCTGTACAGCGGCGCCTTCGGCCCGCAGAACCAGCGCGGGCTCGACGCCCTCGTCGCCTGGTCGAAGTGGGTCAACGCGCATGGCGGCATCGCCGGCCACCCGGTCGAGGTGATCAGCCGGGACGACCAGGGCGACCCGACGAAGTCGATCGCCGCCGTCCACCAGCTCGTCGAGCAGGACAAGGTCCTCGCCCTCGTCGGCAACTTCGCCGGCGCCACCGACGGCTCCTGGCGCAGCTACGTCGAGCAGCACAACATCCCCGTCATCGGCGGGATCACCACGACGGCCCAGTACGGCAAGTCGCCGATGTTCTTCGCCGCGACGTCGAACTCGCTGGGCTACCTCACCGGCGAGGTGTACAGCGTGAAGCTCGCCGGCTCGCCGAAGTTCGGCACCATCGTCTGCGCCGAGCAGGCCGCGTGCGCGGAGGCCAACGGCCTGATCTCCGGCATCTCCGCTCGCCTCGGGATCGCCTCGGCGGGCGTGCAGACGGCCTCGGCCTCGGCGCCGAACTACACCTCGCAGTGCCTGTCGCTGCGCAGCGCGGGCGTGAAGGCCGTCATCACCAACGTGCCCGCCCAGGTCACCGAGCGGCTCATCAAGGACTGCTCGACGCAGCACTTCCAGCCGACCTACGTCTTCTCCGGCGGCGTCTTCCAGCAGAACCTCATCCAGGCGGCCAGCGAGGGGGCGTGGCTGACCTCCGGGGCCCCGCTGTGGTTCGGTGACAAGCCCTACCTGGCCGATTTCACCGCCGCGCTGAAGCAGTACACCAAGAACACCCCGGACGGCTTCGCCAGCCGCGGCTGGCAGGCGGGGCTGTTCTTCGCCGCCGCGGCGAAGAACGTCTCGGCGACGCCCACCAGCGCCGAGATCCTCGACGGCCTGTACGCGCTGAACGGCCAGTCCCTCGGCGAGTGGTCGCCGCCGCTGAAGTTCACGAAGGGCCAGCCCAACGAGGTCGGCGCCTGCAACTGGTACGCCAAGGTCGTGGGCGGCAAGCTGACGACCCCCAAGGGGGACAAGCCCGTCTGCGTGGAGAACTGATCCCGGCGGGGATCCGCCGCTGACCGCCCCGCCCCGGTCCGCCCCGGTCCGGTCCCGCCGTCGCACGGCGGGACCGGAGCCGGCGCCGGTCAGCCGGTCAGGGTGCGGGTGCGGGTGAGCGCGGTGTCGACGAGCGCGTCGAGCGTGGTCAGCTTCACCCGCGGCCGGCCCGCCGGCTCGCCGGACGCCCGCTCCGCCGCGTCGATGAGCCGCCAGCCGGCCTCCGTCACCAGGTCGGGCTGGCGCTCGCGCAGCCAGGACTCGTCCTCGCCCACCGGGTCGACGCCGCCGGCCCGCGGGTGGCGCGCCAACCGGCCCTCGGCGACGTCGGCCAGCAGCGTGGCGACCGTCTCCACGGCGCACTTGCGGTTCGTCCCGATGATCCCGGTCGGACCGCGCTTAATCCAGCCGGCCACGTACTCGCGGTCCGCCCCGGCGACCCGCCCGGCGTCGTTGGGGATGATCCCGCGGCGCTCGTCGAACGGCAGGCCCACCAGCGGCAGGCCCTTGTACCCCACCGCCCGCACCACCAGGTCGGCCGGGAACACCTCCCGCTCGCCGGTGTCGACGGCGCTGACCCAGCCCTCGGCGTCCACCTCCAGCCGGTTGCGGGCGAACACCACCTCGGCCACCCTGCCCTCCCCGCGGATCTCCACCGGGGACCGCAGGAACCGCAGCGCCATCCGCCGCGTCCCCGCGGCCGGCTGCGACGCCTCAGACGGCTGGGATGGCAGGGACGGCTGGGATGGCAGGGACGGCTGGGACGGCAGGGCCGCGGCGTAGTCGCGCAGTACCGCCAGGTTGCGTCGGATCAGTCGCGACAGCTTCTCCTCGCCGGGCTGCTCGGCGACCTCCGCCGGGTCGACGTCCACCGCCGCCCCGGTGAACTCCGGCAGCTCGCGCAGCTCGGCGGTGGTGAACGCCGCCTGCGCCGGGCCCCGGCGGCCCACCACCACGACCTGTTCGACGGCGCTGGCGCGCAGGGCGTCGAGGGCGTGGTCGGCGATGTCGGTCGCGGCCAGCCGCTCGACCGGGGAGCACAGGATCCGCGCCACGTCGAGCGCGACGTTGCCCGCCCCGATCACCACCGCGCGCCGGCCGGACAGGTCGGGCGCCCGGTCGACGAAGTCGGGATGGCCGTTGTACCAGCCCACCACGTCCACCGCGGGCACGCTGCCCGGCAGGTCCTCGCCCGGAATGCCCAGCCGCCGCTCGCCCTGCGCGCCCACCGTGTACACCACCGCGTCGTAGCGCTCGACCAGCTCCTCGCGGGAGACGTGCCGACCCACCTCGACGTTGCCGAAGAAGCGGAAGCGCTCGTCGGCCGCGGTCGCCGCGTACACCGACGACACCGCCTTGATCTTCGGATGGTCCGGCGCCACCCCGGCCCGCACCAGGCCCCACGGCGTGGCAAGCCGCTCGTAGAGGTCCACCCGGACCGGCACGCCGGACTGCTCCAGCAACGCCCCCGCGGTGTAGAAGCCCGCCGGACCGGAACCGATCACGGCGACGGACAGGGGGGCGTTCACGGCATCATCGGCCATACGGCGACTCCTTCTGACGGACGGCTACCCGGCCGGATCCCTACCGGGCGACCGCACGGACACGCCCTCGACCACCCGACGCGTCCCACTGGACGGGATCACAGGCACGATCCTCCGATGACACCGCCCGGCGGGTCGACCGATCGGCTCGAACCGCCGAGTGTCGGCGCGTCGGGTGTCGGCGCGTCGGGTGTCGGCGCGTCGGGTGCCGGCACGTCGGGTGCCGGCACGTCGGGTGCCGGCGCCTCAAGGTCACGCACCCGCCGCCCGCCGGCCGGCGGGCACCAGCGGCGAGTCCGCGGCGAAGCCTTCGACCGTCACGCGGCGGCGGGCGAACCGCCACGTGCCGTCGACCTCGACGACCTCGTCACGGTAGGTGCCCCAGTGGTCCGCCCCGCGGACGCCGACGAACTGGAAGCAGGCGTACGTGGCGGCGCCGCCCTCCGGACGGGGGTCGATGTAGACCGAGCTGAGGTGGTGGCGACCCGGGAGGATGTCGACGGAGCGGAAGCTCTCCCCCGCGCTGCGGAAGTAGGCTTCGATCGCGTCCCGGCCGACGTTGGTGTCGTCGTCGATCCGGAACACCGCGTCGGGCAGGAAGAGGTCCACCAGCGGCCCGAGCCGGCCGGAGTCGGCGAAGTACGTGTAGGACGCCAGCAGGTGGGCGGCGCCGACGCGGGTCCGCAGCTCAGCGTTGTCCATGTGGATCTCCGATCGGGACGGCGGCGGGAACGGGGACGCGGTGCCGCGGGCCGGGCCGGAGCGCGGGAGGCAGCGCGGCAACTGGCGTGAACAGCACGTCAGATGACCCCTAGCCTGCCACGGCCGCAGGGCACCTGCGCAGGTTTGCCTCCCGCTCGTCCACCCGGCCACACCTGTTGACGCGACCGTCAGATTCGGGCTAGCGTCCGGATCCGGTCAGGGTGGAGGACTGTGGTGCTGATGCATGACGAGGATCTCGACGTTCTGATCGTCGGCGCGGGCTTCGCCGGCATGTACGCGGTGCACCGCCTGCGCCGGCAGGGGCTGCGGGTGCGGGCGTACGACGCGGCCGACGACGTCGGCGGCACGTGGTACTGGAACCGCTACCCGGGCGCCCGCTGCGACATCGAGAGCCTGGAGTACTCCTACTCCTTCTCCGAGGAGCTCCAGCAGGACTGGCAGTGGAGCCGGCGCTTCCCCGAGCAGCCGGAGATGCTCGCCTACGCCCGCCACGTGGCCGACCGCTTCGACCTGCGCCGCGATATCGAGTTCGCCACCCGGATCACGTCGGTGACGTTCGACGAGGGCGACGGGCGCTGGCTGGTCACCACCGACCGGGGTCAGCGGGTGCGCGCCCGGTTCTGCGTGATGGCGACCGGCTGCCTGTCCGTGCCGAACGTCCCCGACATCCCGGGGGCCGACCGCTTCGCCGGGCGCGTCCTGCACACCGCGACCTGGCCGGCCGAGGACGTCGACCTGGCCGGTCAGCGGGTGGGGGTCGTGGGCACCGGCGCCTCGGGCATCCAGTGCATCCCGCTCATCGCCCGGGTCGCGGGCCACCTGACCGTGTTCCAGCGCAGCGCGAACTTCAGCGTCCAGGGGTTCAACGTGCCGCTGGACCCGGAGCTGGCCCGCGAGCGCAAGGCGCACTACGGCGAGTACCGCGAACGGGCCCGGCGTTCGTTCGGCGGGATGCTGCTGCGCCAGAACCGCGTCCACGCCCTCACCGCCTCGGCCGAGGAGCGCGACCGGGAGTTCTCCGCGCGTTGGGGGCTGGGCGGCTTCGAGTACATGGCCGCCTTCGACGACCTCATCTTCGATCCGGCGGCCAACGACCTCGCCGCCGACTACGTCCGCGACAAGATCCGTCAGATCGTGCACGACCCCGAGGTCGCCGCGACGCTGACGCCGACCGACCACCCGATCGGCACCAAGCGGATCTGCGTCGACACCGACTACTACGACACGTTCAACCGCGACAACGTCACCCTCGTCGACGTCCGCCGCGACCCGATCACCGAGATCACCGAGACCGGGGTGCGGACCGGCGGGCGGATACACGAGCTGGACACCCTCGTCTACGCCACCGGCTTCCACGCGATGACCGGGGCACTGCTGGCGATGGACATCCGCGGCCGCGGCGGGCGCCGGCTCGCCGACCACTGGGCGCACGGACCGCGCACCTACCTGGGCCTGGGGATAAGCGGGTTCCCGAACCTGTTCGTCGTGGCGGGCCCCGGGAGCCCCTCGGTGATCTCCAACGCGTTCGTCTCCCTGGAGCAGCACGTCGACTGGATCGGCGACTGCCTGGCCCACCTCGACGCCCACGGTCTGGCCACCATCGAGGCGGACCCCGCCGCCGAGGAGGACTGGGTCGCGCACGTCAACGAGGCCGCCGCGCGCACGCTCTACCCGCAGGCGAACTCCTGGTACCTGGGGGCCAACATCCCGGGCCGGCCGCGGGTGTTCATGCCCTACGTCGGCGGGGTCGGCCGCTACCACAAGCGCTGCGCCGCCGTCGCCGCGGAGGGCTACACCGGCTTCGCCCTCAGCGCCTAGCCAGCCCGGTCGTTCGCATATGCCGCATCGCTGCTGGTGAGGAGCGTTGGAGGCGGTACCAACCCGCGAGGATCGCCGCAGATCGGTGACGGTGATGCGCGCAACGCCGAGCCAGCCCGCACGCGGCGGTGCCCCCGCCCCCGCGCGGCGAGGTGCGTGGGAGCGGCGCTGCCTGTCTCTTCCACAGGGATAAATCGGACGTCGAACCCTGTGGAAGAGCCATGGAGGCGCTCTCCCACGCATCCACCGCCGACCCGCGAAGCGCCCCGCAACCGGCTACGCCTCGGCGGCCGACGAAGATGCCAGAACCATAGCCCATTGAAGATCATAAAATGCCTGCAACGGGGCACCGATGCTATAAACATGGTGTCAGATGAGCTCGACTGAGCCCACCTGAACCCAGACCCCGCCCGGCGAAGGCCGGCGCGACGATCCCTTCCGGCGCCCGGCGCACGGGCGGGAACCAGGAGGAGGGACGGGCGTTGCCCGAAGGGACGAGCGCCGCGGGCCCACTCGCCGGCATCCGGGTCGTCGAGCTCGCCGGGATCGGCCCCGGCCCGCACGCGGCGATGATGCTCGCCGACCTGGGCGCGGACGTGGTCCGGGTGGCCCGGCCGGGTTCCGTGCCGGCGCCGGGGGTACCGGCCGAGCCGGTGCAGCGCGGGCGCCGCCTCGTCGAGGCCGACCTGGGCGATCCCGCCGCCCGTGACGGCGTGCTGGACCTGATCGCCGGCGCCGACGTGCTGATCGAGGGCTTCCGCCCCGGCGTCACCGAGCGCCTCGGCCTCGGCCCGGACGACTGCGCGCGACGCAACCCGCGGCTGGTCTACGGGCGGATGACCGGCTGGGGCCAGCAGGGACCGCTGGCGGACCGAGTCGGCCACGACATCAACTACCTGTCGATCACCGGCGTGCTCAACGCGGTCGGCCGCGCCGGCGAGCCGCCGCTGCCGCCGCTGAACCTCGTCGGCGACTTCGGCGGCGGGTCCACCTACCTGGTGGTGGGCGTCCTCGCCGCGCTGGTCGAGCGGGAGCGCTCCGGGCGCGGCCAGGTCATCGACGCGGCCATCGTCGACGGCGCGAGCCTGCTCGCGCACATGGTCTGGGGGCTGCGCGGGCGTGGCCGCTGGAACGACGAGCGCGGCTCCAACCGCCTCGACACCGGCGCGCCGTTCTACGATGTCTACGAGACCGCCGACGGGCGCTACATGGCCGTCGGCGCGCTCGAGCCCCGCTTCTACGCCACGTTCGTCACCGGCCTCGGCCTCGACCCGGCCGCGCTGCCCGGCCAGGACGACCGGGCCCGCTGGCCGGAGCTGCGCGAGGCGTTCACCAAGGCCTTCGCCGGGCGCACCCGCGACGAGTGGGCGGCCGTGTTCGACCCCCTCGACGCCTGCGTCACCCCGGTGCTGGACTTCGACGAGGCCACCGCGCACCCGCACATGGCCGCCCGGGAGGTCCTGATCGACGTGGCCGGCGTGACCCAGCCCGCCCCCGCGCCGCGGTTCTCGCGCAGCGTCCCCGCCGCGCCGCGGGTCCCGCCGCGCGCCGCGGTCACCGTGGCGGAGGTCCTGGCCGGGTGGACCTGATCCCCCGTCACGCCCCCGAACCCGGGCCCGAGACCGCTCTCGATCTCGACCCCGCGTTCGACCTCGATCTCGATCTCGACCCCGCTTTCGACCTCGATCTCGATCTCGACCAGACAACGAAGGAGGCGCCGTGTCCGTAACGGCAACGCCGTCCAGCGGCTCCGACACGTTCCCCACCGGTGCCTGGGAGCTCCCGGACGAGTTCCGGATGCTCGCCGACACGGTGCGCCGCTTCATGGAGACCGAGGTCCGCCCGCTGGAGGACACGCTCCCCCACGACGCGGCCGGCCTGCCGCCCGAGCTGCTCGGCCCGTTGCAGGCCAAGGCCCGCGCGGCGGACCTGTGGGCGCTGCAGACCCCGGCGGAGTTCGGCGGTGCCGGGCTGAGCGTGCTCGGCCAGGTCGTCATCGCCGAGGAGGCGGCGAAGTGCCGGATGGGCGCGTTCTTCCCGGCCTGCGGGGCGTTTGGCGGCAACCCGCCGACGGTGATGTTCTCCGCGACCAAGGAGCAGTTCGAGACGTACGCCCGCCCCATCATCGAGGGTAAGGCGGGCCGGGCGTTCACCGCGATCAGCGAGCCGTCCGGCGGTTCCGACCCGGCCCGGGCGATCCGCTGCCGTGCCGAGCGCGACGGCGACCACTACGTCATCAACGGCACCAAGATGTGGACGACCCACGCCGGCTCCGCGGCCTGGGGGGTGCTCTACGCGCGCACCGGCGAGCCGGGCCGGCGCGACGGGATCACCTGCTTCATCCTGCCCAACGACGTCGAGGGGCTGACCAAGTTCCCGATTGACGTGATGACCTCCTACGCGCCGTACGAACTGCACTTCGACAACGTCCGGATCCCGGTGGCCAACCGGATCGGCGAGGAGGGGCAGGGCTTCCGGCTCGCCTCGCAGTTCCTGGTCTCCGGGCGCATCGCCTACGCCGCCGGCCCGATCGGCATCGCCCAGCAGGCGCTGGGGATGGCGATCGACTGGGTCAAGCAGCGCGAGGTCTTCGGCTCCCGGCTGGCCGACAAGCAGGGCATCCAGTGGATGATCGCCGACAGCGAGGTGGAGCTGCGCGCCGCCCGGCTGCTGATGTACCAGGCGGCCTGGAACGCCGACCTCGGCAAGGATGTGCGGGTCGACGCGTCGGTGTGCAAGATGTACGGCACCGAGGCCGCCTACCGGGTCCTGGACCGCTGCGTGCAGATGTTCGGTGCGCTCGGCCTGTCCAAGGAGATGCCGCTGGAACGCTGGTTCCGCGACCTGCGGGTCAAGCGCCTCGGCGAGGGCGCCTCCGAGGTCCAGAAGATGATCATTGCCCGCGAGCTGCTCCGGTGACGCGGCGATGACCGAGACCGGAACCTCACCGACCGCCGACGCCTCGACAGGTGGCCTCGTCCCGGCGGCCCGCGCCGAATCCTCCACGTACGCCGCGCCCGCGCCGAACGCGCCGGCCGCCGCGTCCCCGCTGGCGCGGGAGTACGCCGAGAGCCGCTTCCGGCTGAGCCAGGTGAGCCGCGACGAGCGCGGCGTGCGCGTCACGATGCAGCTCGGCCCGTGGCTCGACGGGCCCGACGGCGTCGCGACGATCGGTTCGCTCGGCGTCCTGGTGGACTCCGCGATCGGGATGGAGGTCTACGACGCCCGGCCGGAGAACTCCCACTCGGTCACCGCCGAGCTCTCCGTCGACGTCATCGGCCCCCCGCCGTGGTCCGGCGGCCTGCTGACGGCCAGCGCCGAGCTGCTCGGGCGGGATCCCGCCGGCGGGACGGCCCGCTGCGAGGTCCGCGACGACGCCGGCCGGCTGATCGCCGTCGGCATCGGCCGCTGCCGCTTCGTCAGCATCCCGGGCTCGGCGGCGGGATACCTCGACGGCGAACCGCAGATGCTCCCACCGGCCGCGCACCACTCGCTGCTGGCGGCCCTGAGCCGGGCCGGCGCCGGGGGTTCGGACGACGGCGACGGCGGCGGCGGTTCGGGCGACGGCCGGGGCGGGGTCATCGCCGGCCCCGTGCGCGACGGCGACGTCGGCCGGTTCGTACTGCCCGCCAACCCGGCGTTCGAGAACGGCGGCGGCACGGTGCACGGCGGCATACTGTTCTGCGCCGCCGAGCTCGCCACCGAGGCGCTCGCCGACCCGGCGGTGCCGGAGCGCACGACGGCGATCCGGGTGAACTACCTGCGCCCGGCCGACCTCGCCGCCGCGGTCACCGCCACCGCCGAGCTCGTCCACCGCGGCCGCACCGTGTCGCTCTACCGGGTCACGACGGCGGGCCCCTCCGGCAAGCCCGCCACCCTGTCCACCATCACCCGCGAGCGCGGCACCCCGGTGTTCTGACCCCGACCTCGCCGCCGCCCGACGCCTCCACCGGCGCCGGGCGGCGGCGGGGCTTGCGGGGCCGCGGGGGCCGCCGCGACCGACACCGCGACGGCCCACCAGTCGTGTTGACCTGGCTACTGTTGGGTCATGCTTCGCGAGTGGGACGCCCGCACCTACGATTCGCTGCCTCTCCCCCACCTGTTCTGGAGTGAGAGAACACTCCGTCGGCTCAGCCTGACGGGCGGCGAGACGGTCCTCGATGCCGGTTGCGGCACCGGGCGGGACACCAGCGCCCTGCTCGACCTGCTGCCCGACGGGCGCGTGATCGCCCTGGGCGGCTCCGCCGCCATGCTCGCGCAGCTCCGCGCCCGCCTCGCCGATCGCCTCGACCGTGTCGAGGTGATCCAGGCCGATCTGCGGGAACCGCTGCCCGTCCACCCCCGGGTCGACGCCGTCGTCAGCGTCGCCGCCTTCCACTGGTTGCCCGATCACGACACGGTGTTCAGGAACCTGGCCGAGGTCATGCGGCCGGGGCCCAGCTCGCGTTCGAGTGCGGCGGCCAGGGCAACGTCGCGAGCATCGTCCACGCCATCGACGAGGTGCTGCCTCAGGCGCCGCAGGTGTGGAACTTCGCCGGCGTCGAGGACACGACGCGCCGCCTGCTCGACGCCGGGTTCACCGACGTCGAAGTGACGCTGACGCCAGATCCCGCCCGGTTCGAGCAGGTCGTCACCCGCGCTCTCGGCGCCGCCGCGCTACCCGAATCCGGCGGAGTACGACCCCAACTGACCGTCACCGTCGACTGGACCACCCTGCTCGCCGCCGGCCTCGACCCCGCCACCACCAGTTGGGGTCTGCCCCTGCCCCGCGGCGTCCTGGCCCGGCTGAGCTGCGACGCGGAGATCAGCCGCATCCTGCTCGACCCCGCGGGCGTTCCCCTCGACGTCGGCCGCTCCACACGCACTGTTCCCGCCGCCGTACGCCGCGCCCTGGCCGCCCGCGATCTTGGATGCACCTTCCCGGGATGCGATCGGCCACCCTCATGGTGCGAAGCCCACCACGTGATCCACTGGAAGGACGGCGGGGTTACCGCGCTGCACAACCTCACCCTGCTCTGCGGCACCCACCACCGCCAAGTCCACCATGACGGCTGGCAGATCACCTTCCTCGACGACGCGCGACCCGCCTACATCCCACCCCACCGCATCGACCCCCACCAACGCCCCCGCCGCAACCCCTACAGCCAGCCCCCCCCGACCTCTTCGCCACCACCTGACCGGCGAGGCGGCCCCTCCTCGGATCGCAGTCAGCTATTCGGATGAAGGTGGTCCAGGCGATGATTTCGCCGTTGCCACGGGTGATCCGGCGGGCGATAAGCCGAGAGTGCGGTTAGCCGGCGTCGGGCCTGTCCACGCGATACACATAGTGCAGTGGGTCGTCAACGGGATTGTCCGGCGCGAGTGCACCCTGCCCGACACGTCGGAGGCCTGCCTTCTCCAGCGCCCGCCACGACGCCCGATTGGCCGCCACGACCGGCACCACGACGCAGGTTGCATCACGGTGGTCGCTCCAGATCCGCCTGATCATTGAGGCAATCATGCGGCTACCCAGGCCGTGCCCTGTCTGTTCGGGCTCGCCGATCAGATAGTCGATGGTCATGGCACCGGCCTGGATGTCCACGATGGATGTCAGTTCGTCGTGGTATTCCGGGTAGTCGGCGAGGCGGCACCGTTGCACCAGCCCGACGGGCCGGCCGTCGAGCAGGGCGAGGAAATCCTCCGAAGGCTCCTCGCCGCGGGTTGCGGGACCGAAGTCGCGTGAGACGGCCTCTGTGGTGGTCTCATGGTTCCACCACCGCGCGACAGATGGCTGCTCCAGCCATCCCCGCAGCAGGGGGAAGTCGGACTCGTCGAGCCGCCGCCAGGTGATCACCGTCGGTCGCTCCCACGAGATGCGGTCAGAGCCAGCCACCGGATCCAGTCGGCGACGACCAGCCCGCGAGATCCGGCCGCCAGCATGTCACGGCTATGCACACCCTTCCGCCAGGGCAGCGGCCATGAGGAGCTGCGCTCGGCTGCGCGACCGGCGGGGCATTCGTCCCGGGTGCGGTGCGCGTGGGTCTGGTCGGCGCGGCCTGGCACCCGGTGGCCGGGGCCGAGGCCGGGGCATCGCCCCCACTCGGTCGCGAAGGCAGTATGGCCGGGCTGGCGGATGACCGGGCCCTGGTCAGGAAGAATGTTGCGCGCTAATATGCGGGACAATTCAACAATATTTCCGCGGAAAGCGGGGCCATGCTGTGTACGGTGGACCGATTGTCACGTCCCTGGATGACGCGCACTGGTTCGACGTGACCCGGTTGGAGTATCCGGACGGGCGGATCGCGCGGATCCAGGAGGCGTGGATCCAGCTCTCGCCGCGCTACGTCTGCTTCTACAACAAGTGGGATCCCGGCGCGATCACGCCCCGGCACGGTCACCACGGGGATCACTCGATTTTCGTCACCCGCGGGCAGGTCTCGGACGGCACGCATGTCTGCGGCCCCGGCTCGCACATCATGCTGGAGTACGGCGACACCTTCGGCCCCTGGGAGGCCGGGCCCGAGGGCTGCGAGATGTACGGGGTCATCATGGGCGTCGGGCACCCGTTCCTGGACAAGACCGCCTGGCGGAAGTACCTCGCCGAACGCGGGATCGTCGAGCACCCCTGCCCGCCGCCGCCGCTGCCGCTGTGGTCGGCCGGGCTGAGCGTGCTCCCCGCGGACTGAGCGGACGCGCGCCGCGTACTCTCCCGCACGTTCGCCGCACCCCGGCCCGGACGTTCGCCGTGCCCGGCGGCACGCCACGTCCACCCTGCACGCCCGCCACGCGCGACGGCCGGGGCACCGGATGGCGGTGCCCCGGCCGGGGGCGGGCTACTCGATCGGGTCGTCGATCGTCGGGTTACGCACGCCGAAGCCGATCTCCTTGACGTTGAACGTCGGCTTCAGGCCCGGGCGGTCCACCCACGACGGGCGCGGCTCGTGACCGGGCTCGGGGCGGGCCCAGTCGACCCAGGTGCCCCAGTCGTCGCGGGTCAGCTTGATGTCGCCGGGCGTGTACGGCTGGCCGAACTCGGCGTACCACTTGCCGAAACGCTTCATCTCGTAGGCAATCCAGTAGTCCTCCTCGGACTTGAACTGCCCGTTGCCGGCGTACTCCAGAATCTGGATCGACTCGGCGCCGACCTTGGGGCCGCCCGGGATCTTGTAGTTGTCGGCCCAGTTGATACCCTTCCAGACCACCGTGTCACCGTCGATCTTGTACCAGATCATCGGCGTGTAGGTGCCCGGCGACCAGGACATGGTGACGTCGAGGTACTCCTCGATCTCGTCCTGGCCGTTGAAGGTGCCCCAGTAGTGGTCCTTGTACCAGGCGTCCTCGGTGAAGCACTCGTGCGCCCAGCGCTTCCAGTCCTCCGCGACCGGCCCGAGTAAGTAGTAGTTCTTGAATGCTGCTTCCACTTCTTCGCGGGAATGGCTCACACGGCCTCCAGGGGTGTGGGTGGCATTGCATGCGCCTCGAGGGCGGTCAGGCGCGGACCGTGGTCGGGGTGTAGGCGGCCTTGAGGTGCTTGATGCCGTGGAGGAAGTTCGTCCGCAGGAACTGCGGCTCCTCGACGGCGTGGATGTCGGGAAGGTACTCGAACAGCGCCTTGAACACCACGGACAGTTCGAGGCGGGCGAGGTGCGCGCCCAGGCAGAAGTGCGGGCCGGGAGCGCCGAAGCCGAGGTGCGGCGGGGTGAGGTCGCGGCGCACGTCGAAGCGGGTGCCGTCGGGGAACACCGACTCGTCCTGGTTCGCCGAGCGGTACCACAGCACGAGCTTGTCGCCCTCGCGGAACTCCTGGTCGCCGAGGCGCACGCCGTCGGCGGTGACGGTGCGGCGCATGTGCAGCACCGGCGACGCCCAGCGGACGACCTCGTCGACGGCCGTCGGCGTGAGGCCATCGACGTCGGAAGCCCACAGGGCCCGCTGGTCGGGGTTCTGGGTCAGCGCGAGCAGGCCGTGCGCGATGGCGTTGCGGGTGGTCTCGTTGCCCGCGCCGACCAGCAGGATGAAGAAGGAGGCGAGCTCCTGCGCCGTGAGGTTCTCGTCCCCGGCGGCGACGAGGAGGCTGATGAGGTCGTCGCCGGGGTTGCGCTGGCGGTCGGCGGCGAGTTCGCGCAGCAGTTCGGCGAAGTCGTCGCCGACCCGGGACAGGTTCTTCGCGACCCCGCGCGGGCTCTGGTCGGGGACGTACTCCGGGTCGCTGGCGCCGAGCAGCTTGTTGGTCGACTCGAAGACGAACTGCTCCTGGCTGCGCGGGATGCCCATCATGTCGTTGACGATGCGCAGCGGGATCAGCGCGGCGACCTCGGTGACGAAGTCGCACTCGCCCTTCTCCGCCACCGACCCGATGACCTCCCGGGTCACCTCGCCGACGTTGGCGCGCAGCGCCTCCAGGTTCTTCGCGGTGAAACCACGGGAGATGATCCGGCGCTGGCGGGCGTGCTGCGGGTTGTCCATCGCGATGATGGAGCCGAAGAACTCCCGCAGGTCCAGCGGCTGGTCGAAGATGTTGGTGCCCTCGCCGGAGCAGAAGTCCTCCGGCCGGCGGCTGACCTCCATCACGTCGGCGTAGCGGGTCACCGCGTAGAAGCCGCGGCCCCGGGTGTTGCCGGCGAGGTCGAGTTCGGGGAAGTACGGGCGTTCCCCGGACGCGCGCACGCTCGCGAAGTAGGCGTCGCGTTCGGCCGCGGGCCGGGTCCACCAGTCGAGATCGTCCAGGTCGACGTCAGCGATCAGGCTCATGGCCGGTTCTCCTCGTGCTGTGCGGCGGCACCGCGGAACGGGTGCGGCGCGCTCCGGTGGTCGTTCGGACGGTGGCGGCGAGCTGGGTGCGGCGAGTTCAATCGCGACGAACCTCGGGGCGACGAACCTCGGGAGGGGCGGCGAGCCTCGGGAAGCGACCGGCGGGGTGACGGGTCAGGCGGCGTCGGCGGCGTCGGCGGCCGGGTAGCGCAGCACGCCCCGCAGGTTGGTGCCGGCGCGCAGGTCGTCGAACGCGTCGTTGATGTCCTCGAGGGGGTAGGTCCGCGACACCATGATGTCGAGGTCGACCTGGCCGACGCTGGACAGCTCCAGCAACTTGGGGATGTCGGCGCGCGGGTTGCCCGAGCCGTAGAGCGTGCCGATGATGCGCTTCTCGGTGAGGGTGAGGTCCATCAGGTTCACGTCGATGGACGTCTCCGTCGCCGGGTGGATGTTGGTGACGACGAGCGTGCCCCGCTTGGCCGTCATCCGCAGGGCCTTCTTGACCAGCTTGCCGTCCCCGACGCCCATGGCGCAGATGAACACGTCGGCGCCGCGGTCCCAGGTCGCCTCCGCAACGACGGCGGGGGCCTCCTGCCAGGAGGTCGCGACGTGGGTGGCGCCGAGCTCGAGGACCTTGTCCTTCTTCGTCTCGACCGGCTCGATCGCGACGATCACCTTGGCGCCGGCGAGCTTGGCGCCCTGGATGGCGGCGCCACCGATGCCGCCGACCCCGGCGACCACCACCGCGTCGCCCGGGCGGACCTGGGCGGCGTAGACCGCCGAGCCCCAGCCGGTGACGAACCCGCAGCCCAGCAGGCAGGCCCGGTCCAGCGGGTAGTGATTGTCGATCTTGATGACGCTGGCCTCGTTGACCACCGTGTGGTGGGCGAACGAGCCGATCAGGCAGGCGGTGGAGATGTCCTCGCCCTTGGCGTGGTGGCGGTAGCCGTCGTCGGAGATGTGCCGCCCGCTGTAGAGCTTGGCACCGAGGTCGCACAGGCTCTGGTGGCCGGTCGAGCAGGACGGGCAGCGCCCGCACGACGGCATGAACCCGAACACGACGTGGTCACCGGGCTTGAGCCAGGACACGTGGGCGCCGACCTCGCGCACGACCCCGGCGCCCTCGTGCCCGCCGATGCACGGGATGCGGAAGGGCATGTCGCGGGTGACGAGGTGCTCGTCGGAGTGGCAGATGCCCGAGGCGTGGAGTTCGACGAGCACCTCGTCGTGCTTGGGCGGGTCGAGCTCGATCGTCTCGACCGCCCACGGGGCGTTCGCCTCCCAGAGCACCGCGGCCTTGGTCTGCACTGTCGTGTGGTCCTCTCGTCGCTACCGGCGGTCCGCTCCTGGTCGGCGATCCGGTACTGGTCGGTGGTTCGGTGCTGGGGGCGGCGGCCGGTCGGCCCGCCGGGGGGTCACCCCGCCGGCAGGATGATCGACTGGTACTCGGTGTAGGACGCCAGCCCCTCCGGACCGCCCTCGCGGCCGATGCCGGACTGCTTGAACCCGCCGAACGGGCTGCCCAGATCCATCCCGGCGCTGGAGTTCACCCCGACGCCGCCGGCGCGGATGCGCCCGGCGACCGCCTCGCCGGCGGCGATGTCGGTCGTCCACACCGCGCCGGCCAGGCCGTAGTCGGAGTCGTTGGCGATGCGCACCGCGTCGTCGACGCCGTCGTAGGGGATCACGACCATGACCGGGCCGAAGATTTCCTCGCGGGCGACCCGCATGCCGTTGTCCACGCCGGCGAACAGCGTCGGCTCGACGTACCAGCCGCGGTCGAGGCCCTTGGGCCGGCCGCCGCCGGTGACCAGGCGGGCGCCGTCGGCCTCGGCGGAGCTCAGGTAGCCCTCGACCCGCTCGCGGGCCTGGCTGGAGATCAGCGGGCCGACCTCGGTGGCGGGGTCGCGCGGGTCGCCGACGGTGAGCGCGCCGATGCGGGCGCCGAGCGCGTCGACGACCTCGTCGTAGCGGTCGCGGGGGGCGAGCACGCGGGTCTGGGAGACGCAGATCTGCCCGCCGTTGGACATCGCCCCGCCGACGATCGCCTCGACCGTGCCCGCACCGAGGTCGACGTCGGGCAGCATGATCGCCGCCGACTTGCCGCCGAGCTCCAGCGTGCAGCGGCGCAGGTCGCGCGCGCACAGCTCGCCGATGCGGCGACCGACGGCCGTCGACCCCGTGAAGCTGATCTTGTCGACGCCGGGGTGGCGGACCAGGTGCTCGCTGGCCGCGGCCTCGCCGGGGACGATGGACAGCACGCCCGGGGGCAGGCCCGCCGCCTCGGCCGCCTCGGCGAGCAGGTAGGTGTGCAGGGGGGTCTGGGGGGCCGGCTTGAGCACGACGGTGCAGCCGGCCAGCAGGGCCGGGGCGAGCTTGAGCGCGGCGACGAACAGCGGCGCGTTCCACGGCACGATCGCGCCGACCACGCCGACGGGCACCTGCCGCACCCGCACCGGGCCGCCGAAGCCGCCCTTGCGGGTCGTCTCCCACTCGTGGCTGCGGCCGATGCCGCTGTAGGTGGCGAACACGGCGGTGGCGACCCCGACCTGGCCGAGGGTCGACCACGCCCGCGGCGAGCCGACCTCCGCGGAGATCAGATCGGCGAACTCCTCCGCCCGCGAACGGATCGCCTTGCCGAGCCGGCCGACGATCTGCGCGCGCTCGGCCGGCTCGAGAGCCGGCCAGGGACCGGAGTCGAAGGCGCCGCGGGCGGCCTGCACCGCCGCGTCGACGTCGGCGATCGAGGCGCTCGGCACGCGCCCGATCGGCTCCTCGGTCGCCGGGGAGAACACGTCGATCACCCGGGACGAGGCCGGCGGCACCCAGCCACCGATGAAGAGATTCTCGTGGGTGTACAAGGAGGTCTCTTTCCCACTGATGATCAGGTCGGGCGGCCGGGCCACGACCGGACCGGCCCGAGAAGGTCGACGCCCGGGCTCCCGCCCGACCGTATGATCACTTAATTCTGGCGTTCATGTCACCGATGTGCAAACAGTACCCGCGCGGACTACGCGCCGGCTGTGTTCGCCGGGGTCCGCGCGGCGAAGTGCTGCAGGACCGGGCCGAGCAGCTCCGGGGTGGACCCGTGCAGGACCAGCTCGTCGGCGCCGGCGTCGAGGTAGTCGTCGAGGCGGGCGGCGCACTCGCCCGCGGAACCCACCGCGGCGGCGTCGGTCAGCCACGACGGGGGCAGGGTGCCGGCGACGTCGAGGAGCTGGTGGCGGGTGAAGACGTTGTCGGCGGACCCGCGCAGGCCGGCCATCAGCGGGTGGGAGCGCAGCGCCGTCAGCGGCTCGACGCCCCACTCGTTCACCCCGGCGAGGCGCTCGCCGAAGCCCGGGATCTGGAAGTAGGTCACCGCCCGTGCGCCGACCACCGCCGTCTCCTCCTCGGGCGTGAGGTCGGGGGCGACCACGACGGTGGCGTAGACCTTCACCGTCGACGGGTCGCGCCCCGCCTCGGCCGCGGACTTGCGCACGATCGCCACCGAGCGGGCGACGGCCTCCGGGGTGAGGAAGGGGTGCAGCAGCGCGCCGTCGAAATGCGCCCCGGCGAGCGCGAGGCTCTTCGGGCCGATCGCGGCGAACACCAGCTCCGGCGGCGCGACGTCGGGCAGGTCGCCCAGGCGCATGACCGGGAAGCGCCCGGCGGGGCCGTCGTAGGAGACCTTCTCCCCCCGGCACAGCCGGCGCAGCATGTCGGCGGAGTCGACGAGCACCTGGTTGGTCATCGCCGGCAGGCCGACGGCCTTCCACATCGGGCCGACCGAACGGCCGAAGCCCAGCGTCAGGCGCCCGCCGCTGAGCGCCTGCGCCGTCATCGCGGTGGAGGCCAGCACGACGGGATGACGCACGAGGAAGTGGGTGATGCCCGAGGCGATGCGCACCCGGCTGGTGGCCTGGCCGATGGCGCCCGCGAGCACCCCGAAGTCCTTCGTCCCCCACCGCTCGCTGAGCCACACGGTGCCGAGCCCGAGGTGCTCGGCGGTCTGCGCCTGGCCGATCGCGGGCCGCGGATCGGCGACCCGGCCGGGCAGGACGTAGGCGCCGAGGCGGTCCGCCACCCGGGCCGCACCGGTCAGATCGCGGTCCCTGTTCGTCGTCATGCCCCTATTCTGACATCCGTGTCTAGTATTTGGGCGATCAGCCGGTCCGGGCGGTCGGCAACTGGGGCACGCGGGCGGAAGGAGTCAGGATGGCCACCACGGCACGACGGGATCTCGAGGCGACCCGGGAGGTCCTGCGGGGGTGGCTGGAGGATCGGCACGGCGCCACCGACGTGGAGATCTCCCCGCTGACCTCGCCCAAGGCCGGCTACTCCAACGAGACCCTCTACCTGCACCTGGCCTGGACCCCGCCGGACGGCCCGCGGCGCGGCGAGGACCTCGTGCTGCGCATCGAGCCCACCGGCCACCAGCTCTTCGTGACCCCCGACGCGGTCCGCCAGGCCCGGATCATGCAGGCGCTCGCCCCCCACCCGGGCGTGCCGGTGCCGACCATCTGGTACATCGAGTCGGATCCCACCGTGCTGGGCTCGCCGTTCTACCTGATGGGCCGGGTCGACGGCCGGGTGCCCGGCGACGTCCCGAGCTGGCACGCCGAGGGCTGGACGGTCGAACTCAGCCCGGCGCAGCGGACCCTGATGCACGACAACGCGCTGGCCTCCCTGGTCGCGCTGCACCGCATCGACGTGCGCGACGGTTTCGACTTCCTGACGCCCGAGGGGACTGGCACCGCGCTCGACCGCTATCTGGCGGGGCTGCGCGACTGGCACACCTGGGCGGAGCCGAGCCTGCGCTGGGAGCCCGACACCGTCGCCGCCGCCGTGGACCACCTGCTGCGCGAGCGCCCCGACGACCCGTCCGCCGGCATCGTGTGGGGCGATGCCCGGGTCGGCAACATCAGCTTCGGCGCCGACCTGTCCGTGCGGGCGATGTTCGACTGGGAGACGGCCACCGTCGGCCCGCCCGGCATCGACCTCGGCTGGTGGCTGATGTTCGAGGACTTCCTCTGCGAGGCGCAGCGGCTGACCCGGCTGGAGGGCGTACCCGACCGGGCCGCGATCATCGCCCGCTACCAGGAGCTGTCCGGCCAGCCGGTCGAGCACATCGACTACTACGAGCTGCTCGCCGCCACCGTCATGACGCTGATCAACAGCCGCCTCGGCGTGCTGCTGATGACCAGCGGCGGGCTGCCGGAACGGGTCGCCTCCGCCTACGCCCGCCGCACCATCAGGATGATCCGCCGCGGCCTCGACCGCGTCGCCGCCTGAGTCGCCGCCTGATCCGCACCGCCCGCGGACAGCAGCCCGTGGAGACGCCCCCGGAGACGCCCGCGGAGGAATGACGGCAGTGTTAGAAAGTTGCTCCGCCTCCTGCTAGCGTGCAGCACGTCACGGTGGCGCGGCAGGCAGCAGGCAGCACGACGGCGCCGCCCGGCGACGGGTCCATAAGATCGCGACCCCGGACGCACCGCCTGACCACCTCGACCGACGACCCGACGGAGCCAGTTGATGAGCGCACCCAGCGAGGCGGGCGCCGCGTGGGAGTTCCCGATCGAACGCGGCAAGATCCGTGAGTTCGCCCTCGCCATGCAGTCCGAGGCGCCGGAATACCAGCACCCGGACGCCGTGGTTCCGCCGACGTTTCTGATCAACGCCAACCGCTGGGCGCCCGAGGGTGCCCGCGTGCCGCACGGGTTCGACCGCCGCCGGCTGCTGCACGGCGAGCAGGAGTACATCTTCCACGGGCCGCCGCCGCGCGCCGGGCAGACCCTCTACGCCGCCGAGCGCCTCGCCGAGCGCTACGAGAAGCCCGGCCGGCGCGGGGGCACCATGAAGTTCGCCGTCATCGTCACCGAGTTCCGCGACGAGACGGGCACCCTGGTCGCCGAGGGCCGCGCGACCTACATCGAGACCGCGAAGGCCACCAAGACAGCGGAGCCAGCCACGAACACGGAACCGGCCAAGACCGCGGAGTCGGCGGCGGCCGCGCAGCCGGCGCCGGTTACCGAGGAGAAGGCATGACGGCCCCAGGCACCACCCTCGCCGACCTCGCCGTGGGTTCCTCCCCCGAGCCGCGCTCGTTCGGCCCGCTCACCCGGCAGATGTTCGTGCGCTACTCGGGGGCGTCGGGCGACCTCAACCCGATGCACTACGACGACACGTTCGCCCAGCGCGCCGGCTACCCGTCGGTGTTCTCCCAGGGGATGCACCAGGCGGCCCTGCTGGCCACCTTCGCCACCGACTGGCTCGGCGCGGAGAACGTCCGCCGGTTCCACGTCCGCTTCCGTGAGCAGGTCTGGCCGGACGACGTGCTGACCTGCTCCGCAGTGGTCACGGCCATCGAGGAGCAGCCCGAGGGCCGGCTGGTCTCGGTGGACCTGAGCTGCGCGCGCCAGACCGGCGGCGTGGCCATCGCCGGCGCCGCGGAGTTCCTGCTGCCCCGCTGACGGCGAGGCGCGCCGCCGCCGCGCCGCCGCCGCGGCGGTCCGGGCAGCTCCCGGCGACTTCCGCGCAGCCGGTGCATCCCTCACTGCCGGTGCGATCCATACCGCCGGCGCCCTCCGTACGCCAACGCCATCCGCACGGCCGTCGGTCTGACTCCCGGGTCGGGTCGACCGCGGGCCGCCGGGCCGGCCGCAGGTCTTCCGTCCAGCACAGTTCCCCATGACTCGGTGGCGCCCGCCGGCGAGGGTTGACGACCCTGCCGACGGACGCGGCCGGGGGATCCGCGGTCCGGCTCCAGGGCGACAGCCGGGCCGCGGATCCTTCTCGCGTCAGGTCAGTTGATCGCGAGGAGTTCCACCTCGAAGACGAGGTCGGAGTTGGGCGGAATGACGGGCGGGAAGCCCCGGGGCCCGTACCCGTAGTCAGGCGTGATGGTCAGCACCGCCTTCTCGCCGAGCGAGAGCTGGGGGACCCCCTCGTCCCACCCCTTGATCACCCTGCCGACACCGATCTCGGTCCTGAACGGCTCGCCCCGGTCACGGGAGGAGTCGAACTTCTTTCCGCTGCCGAGCAGGGTACCGACGTAGTGAATCGTCACCGCGTCCCCCTTCTTGGGGAAGGTCTTGCCATCCCCCGGCGACAGGACCTCGATAGTTACGCCCATGCAACCAGCCTTTCCTCGATGATGAGACCAGCCAGGCGGCGGCGGACCCGCCCTGGCCAGGGCCGGGCGAACCTACCGCCACGGACCGCCGCGCCCCCGCGGCCAACCCCGGGGGCGTCCAGGGAAGTATGTCAGTCGTCCCACCCCCGGCCGGCGACGTGGCGCCCGTGCGCCAGCCTTGCGTGGCGCTTGTCCTGGGCCGTCATCGCCGCCTGGGTCATGGACCGAGAGGGTCACTTCAGTCCGGTGTTCGACACGGGCTGGACTGGTGAGCCGGGGCCGACCAACCCGGCTCCAAGCAGGGCACATTCGCTTCTGGAGGGCGGGAGCAGCCGCCACCACATCGTGCCCCCGCCGCAGTGGTTCGCTACTCGTCGTCGTCCCGGTCGTCTCGCAGCGATGGCGCTGTCCGGGATCACTCGCTGGCTGTCGAGAGTATGGCGGTCTACGGCCACAACCGGCGTACTCTTCTCGCAACGATTCAACCACGGAGGGCTACGGCGTGGCCTGGAACAAGGCGCGGCGAGACGGCGGCAGCGACGGTGTTTCCACTGGCCGCGATGGCGTGAAACGCGGCGGCAAGGGGGGCTCCGCCGGCAGCAAGGGCGACCCGGACACCGAGAAGGACTACGACAAGCGGGGGGCGAAGGCCCGCTCCCCCGACCTCGAACCGGTCGAGACCGCGGACTGCACCGCTTGTAACGGTACGGGGAAGATCGCCACTGACCGGTTGGAGTCCGACGAGGACGGCGGGTTCACCGGCACGCAGCGCACCGACTGCACCGCCTGCAATGGCACCGGGCGAGCCGCAGGGAAGAACCGATGAGCGACGACGAGCAGGCGTCGCCGGCCGACGACCGGCCAGCCGAGAAGCCGGCCGAGAAGCCGATCATCCGAATGTTGACGCTGGTGGCCTGTCGGCACTGCCGCCGCCGGCGAGGCGCGAACCTGGTCGCGACCGGGCGGCCCGAGCCGATGCCCGAGCGGGGCACCTGCCCGCACGGGAAGCCGCTGCGCACCGTGTGGGCGGACGGCTTCGGCCCGGACGCTGAACCGCCACCACGGCCAGGAACACCGGAGGAGCGGCGGCAGGGGCCGGTTTGACCACCACCACTCAGTGCGGCCATCCATCGACGCGAGTCTGTGCCGGCATCACGGTTTCCGGGCGACCCCGCCGTAGATGCCCACCTGCGCGTCGCGCAGTGTCGACTGGTCGTCGTCGGGCCGCCAGCGGTGCGCGACGAGCAGGCCCGGTTCGACCAACTCCAGGCCCTCGAACATGCGTTCCACCTGGAGACGAGCGATCGACGACCCGCGCAAGCAGTTGCAGGCCGCAGCCATGCCGACTCTGCTCGTCATCGACGTCGCCAGGACCGGCGAAGGCTGGATGCGACCCGAGGACGTCTGGGCGCGGAGGCTCGCCGATCTCCTGCCACCCAACAGCCCGTTCATCGCCGTCGGCGTGATCATTCCCACGCTTGACAGCAACCAGCCGCCTTGGGGCTTGGCGGTTCGCCAGGCCGCGGACGCCCACGATCTTGTCGCACTGGACGGGATCATCGACGCGCTCAACCTCACCCCGACGCCGTAGGCCTCGAGGCGCAATGGCTCCAGGTGCTGTTGGGGCCGCTGGCACGGCCATCGCTATGGCGCCGGCTCGACGAGCGCCGGGCCCGTGTGGGCGACCAGTGGCAGCTGGCCGAGGTCCAGCCCCAGTGGGGCGGCAATACAGGAGACGCTTTCGCGAAGGTTTTCGCCCGCCTGGACCGCGGCCTGTTTCAGATCCATCGGTGTCCTCCGGTGTCGGAGGTCGGCGGGAAACACGCACCCCCGCCGCAGACGCGGAACTATCTGTTCTGTTGGTCTTTCCAGGCCCGTCTGGCGGTCATTTTGGCCGTTTCCCGCGCTGTGTGGTCCGGGGTTGCGAGATCGTAGACGGCTCGGCCGTCGAGGGGATGAGCCAAGATCACGCGGAGACGCCGGAGTCGTTCGGGGGACAGTTGCCTGAGCCTCGTCTGCTTGCCTGGACGCGACCTGCCGGGAGACAACGGGACGAATTCGCCGGGCAGTGGTAGTGGGCCATGGCCTGGTTCGATGCCTACCGACACCAGCACGTCCAAGCGGTCAGGTAGCTCCTGGATCTGCACGGTAGCCGGGACCTCTCCCCGCGCGCTGCGGATGGAGAGCAGTAGTTGGGTTCCGTCGTGGCTCGCCTCGACTCGGTCGATCGGCTGCTCCCACGGGGCGAAGGCGCGGGGATCGGGCGCGAGGAGCCGGGTGAGCCAGGCGGGCTCGGTCGCCGTCCCGATGAGCCTGCCGCCGGGTAGGCGCGCAGCCTTGCGTAGTGTCGCACCCGGCCGCTCTGCGATCCTGTTCCGTTCAGACACCGGGTAGACGCCGAACGTCCGTCCTGGCTCGAATCCGGCAGAGATGGCGTGAGCCACGGTCACCGTCTCCGAGCCGGCGTGCGACGGGTGTCGTTCCGGGATCCATGCAGTCCAGGGACGGGGTGGATCGTCATCGAAGTCGCCGACGATCGATCGGGAGTCGCCCCAGCCCTTTTTCGAGGCCGCTGTTCTCAGCAGCTTCGAGCTCTCGCTAGAGGTGAACTGCCAGTTGGTGAAAGGGAGCAGCAGAGTGGTGGTGACCTCGAGCTTCCGTCCCTGGCTCACCACTCCGCCGCCTTTCAGGTTCAGCCGATCCTACCGTTCAGCCGATCCTATGGCGACGTGGAAAGTGGCGTGGTCTTCGTAGACTTCGTCTCCTATCGCATCGTTGTATGCGCACCGTTCCTCGAGCGAGGTTATCCCGTTGAAGCAGACGCGGGTGCCGGAAACGAACTTGGCCCAGTGCGGGTGCGTACCGGTGGGTACACCACACCTCGTGGCGGCCATTCCGCTTCCACCCTGTCGCCGGCCCGCCCGCCTGCGGTACTCGGCGTTCTCACCACCGGCCGTCGGGCGCGCGGTACCGCGGTCCGGACCGCGGCGCTTTTCAGCCCCCAGCCAGCGCCGCCGGGGCCCCGGGTCCGGCCACATGGCGGTCAGCAGATGCAGGAGACAGCTACCCGTTCGCCCGGCCCCGACGGTCATCACCCGCCAGCAGGATCCAGATGTGTGCCCTACGCGCAGTTGGCCGGCGGCGGGCCGGGGGCGGCAGGCCGGGGGGTGAACAGCGCGCCGAGGGCGGCGAGGGCGCCGGGCACCGGCCGGTAGTAGGCCCAGACGCCGCGCTTGTCCCGGCTGATCAGGCCGGCGTCGACGAGGACCTTCAGGTGGTGGCTGACGGTCGGCTGGGTCAGCCCGAGGGGCTCGGTGAGTTCGCAGACGCAGGCCTCACCGCCGTCGCGGGCACAGATCATCGACAGGAGCCGCAGTCGGGCGGGGACCGCGACGGCCTTCAGCACGGCGGCGAGCTGGTCGGCGTCGCGCGCGGACAGGGGCGCGGCGGCCAGGGGCGTGCAGCAGGCCCCGAGTGCACCCGCCAGACCGCCACCGGCCAGACTGCCGCCGGCCAGATCAGCGCCGACCGGGTCGACGCCGCCAGAGTCAGCGCCGACCAGGTCCACGCCGGCAGGGTCGCTGCCAGCGGGGTCGCAGCCGGCAGGGTTACAGCCGGCAGGGTTACAGCCGGCCTCGTCGGGCCGGCCGGTGGACGCCGTGGCGGGAGCGGGCATCGAGGTCGTGGCCATGGGGTTCAGCATGCCACGGCAGATTGACAACGGTCTATGTCTGCGCGCATGCTCCGTCCGCCGGGCATAGACGAGTGTCGATGTGTGCGAGGTGGTCGAGATGGCGCGAGTGCAGTTGGCGTTGAACGTGTCCGATGTGGACGCGGCGGTGGAGTTCTACTCGAAGCTGTTCGGGGTGGCGCCGGCGAAGCGTCGGCCGGGGTATGCGAACTTCGCGGTCGACGTGCCGCCGTTGAAGCTGGTGCTGATCGAGAACCCGGACGCCCGCGGCAGCGGAGTCGCGGGAGCGCTGAACCATCTCGGCGTCGAGGTCGAATCCACCGAGGAGGTCACCGCCGCGACGACCCGGCTGGCCGGCGCCGGGCTGGAGACCGCGGTCGAGGAGAACACCGCCTGCTGCTACGCGGTACAGGACAAGGTCTGGGTCGACGACCCGGACGGTGCGCCGTGGGAGGTCTACACGGTGCTCTCCGACGTCGTCGACGGGTCGATGCCGACGCTGCGGATGGTGGCACCGGGCGGCGGGTCAGGATCGGGGCCGGGGTCGGCCTGTGCCTGCGGACCGGGGGTGGACTGCGGCCCGGCCGACGACACCACCGACGACACCGTCGATGTCGCCGTCGATGTCGCCGTCGAACCGGCGCCCGCCGGCGCCCGCTGAACCCCGTGGCGGACATCGAGCCGGGTGGCCGGTCGTCGCTGGGGCGGCGGCTGGCCGCCGAGGCGGTGGGCAGCATGCTGCTCGCCGCCCTGGTCATCGGGTCGGGGATCGCCGCGGTCCAGCTCAGCCCCGACCAGGTCGGATTGCAGCTGGTGGAGAACGCCGCGGCGACCGCCGCCGGCCTGTTCGCGATCATCCTGATGGTCGGTCCGGTGAGCGGCGCGCATTTCAACCCGGTCGTCAGCCTCGTCGACGCCGCGTTCGGCGGGCTGTCGTGGCGCGACGCCGCCGCCTACCTACCCGCCCAGGTCGCCGGCTGTATCGCCGGGGCCGTACTAGCGAACCTGATGTTCGACCGGTCCGCGGTCTCGATCGCATCGCACCACCGGGCCTCGGGGGCGCATCTGCTCGCCGAGGTCGTCGCGACCGCCGGCCTGATCCTGCTGATCTTCGCGTTGGCCCGGTCCGACCGGGCCGAACGGGCCCCGGCCGCGGTCGGCGCCTACATCGGGGCGGCGTACTGGTTCACCAGCTCGACGAGCTTCGCGAACCCCGCCATCACCGTCGGGCGGATGTTCTCCGACAGCTTCGCCGGCATCGCCCCCGCCTCCGCCCCCGCGTTCATCGCCGCCCAGGCCGCCGGCGGCGTGGTCGGCTACGGGCTGGTCCGGCTGTTCTACCCGCCCACGGCCGCGCCGGGGCGCCTCGTGAGCGACCCGCGTCGGCCGGCCGACGCGGCCACACCCATCCCGCGAAAGGATCACGCTTCGATGACCGCGAGACCGTCGGTGCTGTTCGTCTGCGTCCACAACGCCGGCCGCTCCCAGATGGCCGCCGGCTGGCTCACCCACCTCGCCGGCGACCGCGTCGAGGTCCGCTCCGCCGGCTCCGCGCCCGCCGAGCAGATCAACCCCACCGCCGTCGCGGCCATGGCCGAGGTCGGCATCGATCTCACCGACCAGGCCCCGAAGATCCTCACCGTCGACGCGGTCGAAGCCTCCGACGTCGTCATCACCATGGGCTGCGGCGACGCCTGCCCGATCTTCCCCGGCAAGCGCTACGAGGACTGGAAACTCGACGACCCCGCCGGCCAGGGCATCGACGCCGTCCGCCCCATCCGCGACGACATCCGCGCCCGCATCGAACAACTCCTCGCCGAGCTGCTCGCCGCCACCCACCAGACCGAGGCCGAGCGGTGAGCAGTGAGCGATGAGCGGGCCGCGGCGCTGTACCCGGATGGCAGCCGCGGCCCGCGGGCCGATTAGCCACCGGCCCCCTCCATTTCTAACAGGTCTGTCACCGAATTCCGAGCCGCGCCGGCTCACCTCACATTCCCGCCGACGCGGTCACCCTGGGAAGCCGACCCCGCCGGGGCGCCCACCGCGCCAGCGCGATCCCGTTACTGCCCTGACGCCTCGGCGGGCAAGCTCGCCGGGCGCCGCCGCCTCCCGGGGCTGGCGGGGCGAGCCGGCGACCCTCGACTCCATCCGCGAAGCGGCAACAAATCTGACACAACGACTATGCAGCGTCCGGCGCGCACCCCTGGGAGGGGGATAACGAGCACGAGCCCGTGCCGACGGGCACTCTCGCCGGCACGGGCTCGTCGCGGCCGCTACCCGAGGTAGCCGGGCTGCGCGAGGCGGCCGCTACTCGGCAGCAGCCGCTACTCGACAGCAGCCGCTACTCGACGCAGATGGCGCTTGTGCCGTGGGGAGCGGTGAGCTTGCCGTTCTTGATCACGCCGTACCAGCCGCACGGGGTGGAGACCGCCGGCTTGTCCTTGGTGTAGGTGGTCGGCGGGATCAGGCCACCGAGGGTGTTCTTCGCCGGCAGGGCGTAGAGCCCGGTGTAGAGGTCGGCGGAGGTCGGGCTGGGCCCGATCTTCGCGGCCGCCTTGCCGAACGTGACGCCCGCGGCCCACCCGGCGCTGGCGCTGGCGTTCAGCGGGGTGCTCGACTTGTAGGTCTTCATCGCCTGCAGGAAGTCGGCCGACTCCGGCGCGCCGCCGAACCAGTTGAACGAGTCGTTCGCGATGTAGGCGCCGTTGTAGTTGGCGTTGTCGAGCAGCTTGTCGAGGAAGCTCTGCCCAGGGGAGATCAGCTGCGGGCGGTAGTTCTGCTTCGCGCAGTCCGCGACGAAGCGCTCACTGACCTCACCCGAGCTGTTGAGGATGATCGAGTCCACCCCGGCCGAGCGCATGTTGAGGCACTGGGAGGTGTAGTTGGGCGACGACGACGAGATCGCCAGGCCGGAGGCGAACTGCAGCCCGAGCTTCGTGGCGATGCCGCCGGCGAGCGTGAGTCCCTGCGCGCAGGCGGGGACCTCGGCGCAGACGACCATGCCGAGCTTCTTCTTACCGGCGATCTTGGCGGCGTTCACCTCGGACACGACGTAGTTGACGGCGGTGTCCGAGGTCGGGAAGAAGTTCGGGTCGGTCAGCCACAGCGCCGCGGTGGCGGATCCGCCGATCACCGGGATCTTCTTCTCGTCGATGTACTTCTGCCAGGCCGACTCCAGCCCGGACTCGTGCGTGCCGACGAGCGCGATCACGTGATCGTTCTCGACCATGCCCTTGACGGCGGCCAGGGACTTGGCCGGGTCGTTGGCGTCGTCGCGGACGACGACCTTGACCGGGTGCCCGTTGATGCCGCCCCGGTCGTTGGTCCACTGCGCCCACGCCTGCACGGCGTCCGCCGTCGCCTTGGAGATCACGCCGGCGAAGCCGCTGAACTGGCCCACCGTGCCGATGACCAGCGGGCTGCCGGTCGGTGCCGGCGACTTCGGTGCCGCCGGGGCCGCCGAGGCGCCGCCCCCGGACCCGCCCGAGCTGCCACCGGAGCTGCCGCACGCGGCGACCGCGAGGACCAGGGCCACGAGACACACGGCCGGTCGTAATATCTGGCGCTTCACACAGGTGCCCTTCTTCTTCAACGGGTTGTCGTATCCAGCGCCTCCCCCCACGCCGTCGGCATGAGGGAAGAAACAGGGATGCCGCGGACGCAACCGTGACGGTCCGCGGCGTCGCCAGTCGGTCGCGACGCGGTCAGCCGCCGGTGGCGTCGGCGGTGCGGTGGGCGCCGGTGGCGTCGGCGGTGCGGTGGGCGCCGGAGGCGTCGGCGGTGCGGTGGGCGCCGGCCGTGCGCTCGGCGGCGGTGGCCGTCCGGTCAGTCGCGGCGGCGGCGGTGGCGGTGCGGTCGGCGGCGGAGAGGGCGAGGGTGATCGCGCGTTCGGGGCACGATCCGGCGGCTCGCCGCGCGTCCTCGACGCGGTCGGCGGCGATCGGGCCCTCGGCCGTCACCTGGCCATAGCCCTCGTCGTCGTCGTGGAAGACGTCGGGGGCGAGCATGTAGCACAACCCGTGCCCGACGCACAGGTCGCGGTCGATCGCGGCCCTCACCGCGACGCACCCGGGGTGAGGACGAGCGGCAGCGCCTCCAGGCCGACGGTGCCGCGGGGGAACTTCACCGTCGGCGCGAACCCGGGCGCGATGTCGTAGTGCGGGATGAGGCGGTGCCACTCCTCGTAGACCAGGCGCATCTCGAGGCGGGCGAGGTGGGAGCCGAGGCAGCGGTGCACGCCGACGCCGAAGCTGGCGTGCGGGTTGTCGCCGCGGTGGAAGTCGACCCCGTACGGATCGGGGTAGCGCGCCTCGTCGCGGTTGCACGCGGCGATGTAGGCGGTGACCCGGGTGCCGGCGGGCAGCGTGCGCCCGCCGAGCTCGGTCGCCGCGGTGGTGATCCGCGGTACGAACGGCGCCGGCGGGTCGAGGCGGAGCAGCTCCTCCACGGCGGCGGGGACGAGGGTGGGGTCGTCGACGATCTCCTGGCGGCGGTCGGGGTTGCGGGCGAGGCGTTCCATCCCGAAGCCCAGGGCGTCGGTCACCGTGTCCAGGCCGGCGAGGACGAACAGGAAGCACAGGCCGATCACCTCGGCGTCGGTGAGCGCGTCGTCGCCGTCGAGGCAGAGCAGCTCGCTGAGCACGTCCGGGCCGGGAACGCCGCGGCGGGCGGCCACCAGCTCGGACAGGTAGGTGAACAGCTCGCCGGCGTGGCGCAGGTCGGCCTCGTCGGTGCTGATCGCCCCGGACGGGTCGCTCAACGCGAGGATCGCGTCCTTCCAGGCGACGAACTGGTCGCGCATCTCCATCGGGAGACCGAAGAAGGTCAGGAAGGCCTGCACCGGGAAGACCGACGCGACGTCGGCCACGAAGTCGCATTCCCGCCGCGCCGGCAGCGGCGCGATGAGCTCGGCGAGCTGGCGGCGTAACTCCGGTTCCAACGGCCTGATGCTGCGCGGGCTGAAGAAGGGCTGCAGGATGTGCCGGTAGCGGGCGTGCTCCGGCGGGTCGAACGCGATCGGCACCAGCGGGAGCGGGCTGCCGAGGCTGTCGAAGGCCTTCCTGGAGGAGAACACCGCCGGATTGCGGAACGCGGCCTCGACGAGGGCGTGATCGGTGAGCGCGACGTCGGGTTCGAGCTGGACGATTCCCCCGCGCTCGCGGATGAGCCGCCAGGCGGCGTCCCGGTCATCGCGAACGGGCAGGTCCTCGAAGGTGAAGGGCTGGGCTTCTCCGGCCGACGACATCTGGCCTCCCTGGGTCCGTTGATCCATTGGTCCGCTGGTCCGCTCGTCCGCCGGGCCGGTCAGAACGCCGAGCGCAGCGCTCCGCCGTCGACCGGGATGAGCTGCCCGGTGACGTATCCGGCCCAGGCCGAGCAGAGGAAGGCCACGACGGCGGCGATCTCCTCCGGGCGGCCCGGGCGGCCGACGGGGATGCCGGTGCTGAACTGGGTCATCATGTCGGCGGGCGCGAGGCCGCGCTGCACCCCGACGCCACCGACGTAGTCCCACATGCGGTCGGTGGCGATGAAGCCGGTACCGATGGTGTTGACGGTGACGCCGTCGCGGCCGAACTCGTTGGCCAGCGAGCGGTTGAGCGTCACCACCGACGCCCGCACGGTGTTGGCGAGGATGTGCTTGAGCTCGGGCGGCGGCTCCTTGGCCGCACCCGACCCGATGTTGACCAGCCGCCCCCAGCCGCGTTCCCGCATCGCGGGCGCGACCAGGCGGGTGAGGTGGATGACGCTGAGGGTCATCTCCCGGAAGGCGCGGGCGAAGTCGTCCCCGGTGAGGTCGAAGAAGTCGCCGGGGCCGGGGCCGTGGACGTTGCTGACCGCGATGTCCGGCGGCCCGAAGCGCTCCCGGGCCTCCGCCACGACCCGCTCGATCTCCTCGGCGACCGTCATGTCCGCCGCCACGCCGTGCGCGACGCCGCCGTTCTTGCGGATCGTCTCCACGACCTCGCCGACCGCCTCGGCGCCGCGGGCGGCCACGACGACCCGCACCCCCTCGGCCGCCAGCAGTTCGGCGACCGCGCGCCCGATGCCGCGGCTACCGCCGGACACCACCGCGACACGGTCCGCGATCCCGAGATCCACATCGACCTCCCCGGACGTCTACACGCTGCCAGATTCGTGAAGCATGCCACATCTCGCCGGGTGAGGAAACTTATACAGAGAAGCGCCTTTGAGTGCCCTGTTCGGGTGACGTGTTCGTCAGATGACCCCCACTATCCGGCCAGGTGCACAGCAACGCGGCGCCGGCCCGCGCGCAGGCCGGCGCCGCGCGCCGGTCAGGTGCCGGCCCTGGCGCGGGCGAGCAGCTCGCGGCGGACCGCCGCCTTGGAGATCTTGAGCATCGAGCCCTGGGTGGGCAGCTCGTCGGTGAGCTCGAGCTGCTCGGGCAGCTTGTAGCGGCCCAGCCCCGCGGCGAGCAGGTGGCGTTGCATCTCGGCGAAGTCCAGGTCGGGCTGGCCGGGCACCCGCTCCACCACCGCGCAGACCCGCTCGCCACGTTCGTCGTCGGGCAGGCCGACCACGGCGACCCGGGCGACCAGCGGGTGCGTGCCCAGCAGGTCCTCGACCTCCCGCGCGGAGATGTTCTCGCCCTTGCGGATGATGATGTCCTTGATCCGGCCGGTGAGCTTGATCCGGCCGTCCGGGCGGACCATCCCCAGGTCGCCGGTGCGTAACCAGCCGTCGACGAACGCCTCCGCGGTCTGCGCCGGATCCCGGTAGCCGGCGCACACCTGGGGGCCGCGGATCTGCAGCTCGCCCTCCTCCCCCGGGTCGGCGACGGTGCCGTCGAGGCGGGCGGCCCGGATCTCGATGCCGCGCACGGGCGCCCCGTCGGTCCCCCGGCGCAGCTCGACGTCGTCGTCGGGGTAGCCGACGGCGATCATCGGGACCTCGGTCATCCCGTAGGCGGGGATGTAGGTCACCCCGAGCTCGGCGGTGATCTGGTCGAACATCGCCGGTGGGGTGGGGCCGGCACCGCCGCCGAGCTGGCGCAGGTCCGGCAGCAGCCGGCCGGCCCCGCGCCGACGCTGCTCGCGCAGCAGCAGCTCCCCGAATGCGACGCTGCCGCCGCACAGGTTCACCCGGTGCGTGCGGAACAGCTCCGCCAGCGAGGACGGGTCGAAACGCTCCACCGACAGGGTGCGGATCCCGACGGAGAACATGAAGCAGAACAGGTTCGGCCCGCCGATGTGCGCGATGGCGAACTGCATCGCGAACACCGTGTCGGCGTCGAGCCGCATCCGCTCGGCGTAGCCCCGCCCGCCCCACATCAGCGACTCGTCCGAGTGCAGCACGCCCTTGGGCTCGGACGTCGTGCCGCTGGTGTAGAAGGTCCAGCGGGCCTCGCGCGGATCGGTCGGCGGCGGCGGCAGGATCGCCGGGTCGCCGTCGGGCAGATCGTCGACACCGACGACCACGATCCGCGGCCGGGGGGCGTCCGACCAGTCGAGCCCGGAGACCATCTCGACGTAGTCGAACCCGTTCCAGGTGCCGGGCAGCACGACGTACTCGGCGCCGGTCTGGCGCAGCGCGAAGCCGACCTCCCGGCCCCGCACCGCCGGGATCACCGGGTTCTGGTGGGCGCCGAGGCGGGCGAGCGCCAGGCACACCAGCAGGGTCTCGATCCTGGTCGGCAACTGCCAGGTCACCCGGGATCCCGGGCCGATCCCGAGCTGGTGCAGGCCCGCGGCCACGCGCTCGGCCCGGTCGCGGAACTCGCCGAAGGTGATCCGGCGATCCCGCTCGTCGACGATCATCAACCGGTCCGGGGTGAGCCGGGCCCGGCGGTCGCACAGCTCCCAGAAGGTGAGGTCGTCGATGGGGATCACGGCCGATGCGGACGTCGTCACGGCGGCCACTCCTCTCTCCGGTCAGTGCCGGGGTCCGCGCGGTCAGCCGCCGTGGTTCGGGTCGACGCCCAGGTAGTGCTCGAAGACCTCCTCGGCGACGTCCTCGGGGCGCCCGTCGAACACGATCCGCCCCTTGGTCAGCACGCAGACCCGGTCGGCCGCGGCCAGGGCGCGGTGGACGTACTGCTCGACGAGCAGCAGCGACGTCCCGGCCTCGGTGATCCGGCCGAGGAACTCGTAGATCTGGTCGACGATCACCGGGGCGAGCCCCATCGACACCTCGTCGACCAGCACCACGGCGGGGTCGTCGAGGTAGGCGCGCATCACCGCGAGCATCTGCTGCTGGCCGCCGGAGAGCTCGCCGGCCGGCTGGGACAGCTTGCTGCCGAGGATCGGGAAGTTCGCCACCGCGCGCTCGACCGCGTCGTCGACGTTGCGTTTCCAGGTGTGCAGGACGAGGTTCTCCCGCACGGTCAGCGACGGGTAGACGCCCCGTCCCTCCGGGATGTGGCACAGCCCGCCCCGGGCCCGCTGGTAGGGCCGGGCCCGGGTGACGTCACGACCGTCGAGGATCACCTCGCCGCGGGTCGGGCGCAGCAGGCCCGAGGCCACCCGCAGCAGCGTCGTCTTGCCCGCGCCGTTCGGCCCGAGCAGCGCGACCACGCTGCCGCGCGGCACGGTCAGCGAGACGTCGTGCAGCACGGCCGACGAGCCGTAGCCGGCGTCCAGCCCGCGGACCTCCAGCACCGGGGTCGCCGGCGCGGCGGCGGCGCCCTCGCCCCCCGGCCGGGTCTCGGTGACCGTCATGAGCTGACCTCCTGAGACACGGTCTGACGCGACGACGCCGCCGGATCGGCTGGCGCGACCTGGCCGGCCGTGGCGGCCTGGTCAGTCGTGGCGGCCTGGTCAGTCGTGGCGGCCTGGTCGGTCGCGTCGCCGGTGGCCGCCTCGGAGCCGAGGTAGGCGGCGCGCACCGCGTCGCTCGCGGCGACCTCGGCGGGTGTCCCCTCGAAGATCGGGACGCCGAAGTCGAGGACGTAGATGTAGTGGCAGACCTCCATGACCAGTGCCATGTCGTGCTCGATGAGCAGAACGCCGACGTCGCCCTGGCGGATCACCTCGGCGAGCACCTCGCCGAAGCGGGCGGTCTCCAGCCGGTTCAGGCCGGACGACGGCTCGTCGAGCAGGAGCATGTCGAACGGGCCGGCCAGGCAGCGGGCGAGCTCGACCAGCCGGCGCTCACCGGTCGACAGGATGCCGACGGGCCGGTCCAGCAGGTCGGTGATCCCGCAGGTGGCCGCGGCACGCTCGACCGCCTCGGCGACCACCCGGCGCTGCGAGCGGGTCCCGGCGAGGTGCCGCCAGGGCCGGACCCCGGCCATGGACGCCTCCCGGCCGAGCACGATGTTCTCCCGCACCGACATCGAGTCGAACAGTTCCATCCGTTGGAACGTCCGGCCCAGCCCGCCGCGGGCCCGCGCCGACGGTGGCAGCCGCGACACGTCCGAGCCGTGCAGCCGTACCCGCCCGCTGCTGGGGCGGACCAGGCCGGAGCAGGCGTTGAACGTCGTCGTCTTGCCGGCGCCGTTGGGCCCGATCAGCCCGGTGACCCGGCCCTGGGGGGCGATCAGCGAGAAGCTGTCGACGGCGAGGTTGCCACCGAAGCGGACGCTGACCTTCTCCACCTGGATGCCGCTGTCCGGCGCGGCGGCGACCGCCGGGGGCCGCTCGATGGAGATCGCCGCCACCTCGGCCGCCGCGGCCGCGCCGAGGGGCAGCGCGTCGACAGGCAGCCCGTCGACAGGCAGCGCGGTGGGCAGTTCGTCCGTGCCGGCCGTCGGCGTGGCGCCCGGCTCGCCGGCCGGTGCGCTCGCGGCCGCCGTGGCCGTCGCGGCCTCGGCTGGCCGGCCGCCGAGGCGGTCGGCCAGCCGGCGCAGCGCGACGTTGCGCGGCGGCCCCCCGCTCAGCGACACCGCGATGGCGGACACGCCGAACAGGAAGTTCAGCCAGTTGGTGGTGTTCTCGTTGGTGATGTAGGCGCTGGGCAGGACCATGCCCGCCGCGGCGAGGAAGGCGTACCACGGCTCCCCGCCCAGGCTGATCACCAGCACGGCGAGGAGCACCAGCGAGGAGAACGAGGAGAACGACGACCCGGTCACGGCCGAGACCGAACCGCCGTAGAGGCCGCCGTAGATCGCGGCGACGAAGGCGGACAGGCAGAACACGAGCACCCGGGTGGTGTTCACGCTCGCGCCGTGGGTGGCCAGCGCCGTCGGCGAGTCGCTCAGGCCCCGCAGCAGGCGCCCGAGCCGGCTGCGGTGCACGCCGACCACCAGGGCCGCGACCACCGCGACGAAGATCAGGACGAGGTAGTAGTACCCGCGGTCGCTCTCGAAGGCCGACAGGCCGGGGCGGGGCACCCGGACGCCCGAGGTGCTGGACCCGAAGAGGATCTTCAGCGGGTAGCCCATCTGCTCCAGCGCGATGCCGAAACCGAAGGTGGCCAGGGCCAGGAACACCCCGGACAGCCGGATCGCCGGGATCGCGATGACCGCGCCGACCGGGATGGCGACGAGGCCCGCGAGCAGCAGCGCGACCAGCCAGGGCAGGCCGAGGCCGGTGGTGAAGTGCCCCATGGACGCGGCGCCGATCGCGGCGAACGCGGCGTGGGCCAGCGACACCTGGCCCGACGTGCGCACCAGCAGGCCGAGGGAGAGGAAGAGGATGACCTTCAGCAGCGCGTCGGTGTAGGTCGGGACGCGCGCCCCGCCGACGAGGAACGGCACGGCGACGGCGAGCGCCGCGAGCACGACGGCGCCGCTGACCTGGATGCGGGCGGGGGCCCGCCAGGTGTCGGTGACCAGCAGGCGGGCCGACAGCCGCCGGTCGACCAGGCGCCGGCGCGGCGTGAGGAGCAGGACGGCGAACAGCACGAGGAACGGGGTGCTCGGCGGCAGTCCGGTCAGCAGCGCGTTCGGGTGGGTGACCGCGCCGTACTTGGTCAGCACGGAGGCGAGCACGCCGACGACGAGGCCGCCGGCGTAGGTCAGCGGCAGGCTGGAGAAGTAGCCGAGCGCGGCGGCGCCGAACGCCTGCACGACGAGCAGCGTCAGCAGCAGGGCGTCCAGGCTCAGGCTGGGGGCGAGCAGGACGCCGGCGAGGCAGGCGAACGTGCTGCCGATCACCCAGGACCAGCGGCGAACCGCCACCGGGTTGGTGCCGGAGGAGTCGAGCAGCTCCGGGTCGTCGACGACGCCGCGCATCGCCAGGCCCAGGCGGGCGAAGCGGAAGAACGAGTACAGCCCCGCGGTCGCGACCAGCGCGATGGCCGTGATGATGATCTGGTCCCAGGTGACGACCGTCCCGGACAGCGTGAACGCCTCACCGGTCGGCAGGAACGTCGGGAAGGTCTGGCTCTGGGCGCCGTAGCGGGCGGTGAAGAAGCCCTGGACGGCCAGGATGATGCCGATGGTTGCAACGATCTTGTAGACGACCCGGACTTCGGCGAGGCGGCGTGCCATCAACTCGAGCAGAAGTCCGAGGGCGGGTCCTACGACGCCGACGCTCAGCAGTGCGGCGAATCCCCAGGGGAGGTCGTGTTGGACCCGTAAGAAGTAGAAGGTGTAGGCGGCGGTCGTGGCGACCGCCCCGTGCGCAAGGTTGAAGATCCCGGACGTCTTGTAGGTGAGCACCAGGCCCGTGGCCGCCAGTCCGTAGACGGAGCCGGAGACCAGGCCGATGATCACAAAGGGTAAGAGGTCGTTCATGCGATCGGCCACTCCGCCGACCGGGAACGCACACCTCGGAAGATCATTCCGACACTCCCGTCAGATTCTGCCTCAGACCGAACCCACCGCAGGGGCCGGACGACCCGCCCGGCCGGATGCCCGCCCGGACGGCCAGGCCGCCCACTCGATCGTGTGGCCGGAATCATACCGTCAGATTGTCTGCCGACCAGAGGCTTGACGGGTTCTTCTATGGCGAGGGGTGTCCGACCTGCTCGCAGGGGCCTCGAGGCCCCCGGCGAGGGCGGCGCGACGGCGACGCGTCGGGCCCGGTGGGGCAGGTGACGAAAGAGTTAGAACAGCCGGCCGTTGGGCGTCGCCGCCCGGCCGCGCAGGCCCCCGACGGCCCGGGATGCCGAGCCGCCGGGGGTGATGCCGAGCCGCCGGGGGTAGGGACAGCGGGCCGCCCGGGGCGGGATACCGGGCCACCCGGGGGGTGGAGCGAAACGCGCGGGACGGAACCGCGTCGAGCCGAACGCGCGGGCGGAACGCGCGGGCGGATCAGTACACCGGACGCCGACCAGCCCGGGGGGCGCAGCCGCGTCCGGCGGCGATCAGCGCGCGGCGGCGCGGATGGTCTCGCGCAGGGAGCCCAGCGTCGCCGCGAGGGCCGTCGGCTCGTGGCCGCAGTGCGCCATGCAGTTCGCGCAGCGCGGGTCCTTGCCGCGGCCGTAGCTGTCCCAGTCGGTGGTGTCGAGCAGCTCCTGGTAGGACTCGGCGTAGCCGTCGCCCATCAGGTAGCAGGGCTTCTGCCAACCGTACAGGGAGTAGGACGGAATTCCCCACGCCGTGCACGGAAAGTCGAGCTTGCCCTCGAGGAAGTCCAGGTAGAGCGGCGAGTGGTTGAGACGCCAGCCCTTCCGGCGGCCTTCCGCGAACGCCTTCCGGAAAAGCTCCCGGGTCTCCTGGACACCCAGGAAGTTCTCCTGGTCGGGGGCCTTCTCGTAGGCGTACGCCGGGGAGAGCATCATCCCGTCGACGTTCAGGTCGTTGTTGAGGAAGTTCAGGACGTCGATGACGTTCTGCGGGGTGTCGGTGTTGAAGAAGGTCGTGTTGGTGGTCACCCGGAAACCCCGCCGCTGGGCTTCCTTGATGTTGTCCACGGCCTGGGCGAACACACCCTTCTTCGCCACGATCTCGTCGTGGCGTTCCTCCAGACCGTCGATGTGCACCGCGAAGGACAGGTACGGCGACGGGGTGAGCTTGTCGATCTTCTTCGGGATGAGCAGCGCGTTCGTGCACAGGTACACGAACTTCTTGCGCTTGACCAGGCCCTCGACGATCTTCTCGACCTGCGGGTGCATCAGCGGTTCGCCGCCCGCCAGGCACACCACGGGGGCGCCGCACTCGTCGACCGCGGCCAGCGCCTGCTCGACCGGCATGCGCTGTTTGAGCACGTCCGCCGGATGCTGGATCTTGCCGCAGCCCTCGCAGGCCAGGTTGCAGGCGAACAGCGGTTCCAGTTCAAGGGTGATGGGAAACTTCTCGCGTCGCAGAATCTTCTGCTTCGCGAGATAGGCTCCGACCCTGATCGCCTGGCGTGCTGGAATGGCCATTGTCACCCTCCTGGTGGTTGATCTAGATCTCGCCGGGTGGGTGGAGCAGTGCCCTACCGGATCCAGTCTAGGTCCACGATCCATCCGGTTCGCGGTCGAGTACTGGTGAGAGTTATGTAACCGGCGAGGTACCACCCAACCCAGCCCGCCCACGCCCGAACGGGTAAATCGGCGAATAGCCCGGTCAGGAGGTTCACCGGGCCGCCGGGTGCTCGTTCGGCTCCGCGTTCGACGCCTGGTCGAATGTGCTTGTCGGCGTTCGATACGCTGGGTGCATGACGGCGGACCGGCGCATTGTGCTCGCTTCCGGGTCACCGCGGCGGCGCGAACTGCTGGCCCGGCTCGGCATGCCCTTCGAGGTGGTCGTCAGCGGCGTCGACGAGTCGACGGCGACCGCGAGGGCCCCCGAGCTGACCGTCGAGCTCGCCGAGCGCAAGGCCCGCGCCGTCGCCGCGCTGCGCCCCGAGGACCTCATCCTCGGCAGCGACACCGTCGTCGAGGTCGACGGGCGGATCCTCGGCAAGCCCGCCTCCCCCGCCGAGGCCCTCGCCATGCTGCGCGGCTTGCGCGGGCGGACCCACCGGGTCGTCACCGGCGTCGTCGTCCTCGACGCGGCGACCGGCACCATCCGCGCCCGCGCCGCCGTCACTGCGGTGACGATGCGTGACGTCCCCGACGCCGAGCTCGCCGCCTACGTCGCCACCGGCGAGTCGATGGACGCCGCCGGCGCCTACGCCATCCAGGGCGGCGCCGCAGCGTTCGTCACCGCCGTCGACGGCGACCTCGACACCGTCATCGGCCTGCCCACGTCGCTCGTCCGGGACCTGCTCACCGCCTTCGGCGTCAGCCTCCCCACCACCCCGACCGACACCGGCCCTCTGAATCCCACCGGTCCCTGAGCTACACCGGTCCCTGAGCTACACCGACGCTTCTACGCCTTCGACGTTCTGGGGAACCGGCTGGAGTTTCTGACTCCAATCCAGAGCTGACCATGTGGGTCAGCGGCGTCGGCCCTCCTGGATCGAGAAGTCCTCACCCTGCCAGACGCCGGCCGGGGGCGGGCGGGACCGGGTGACCGACCGCGCCGACCGCGGCGGTCTCATCGAGCACCACGCCGGCTCGCTGGGGAGCCTGCGACCGCTCGACCGAGGACCCGGCGGAGCCGGGCGCGCTCATACTCGCGCCGCCGGCCGCACCCGCCGGCCGGTCGTGCTCGGGATGGACGCCGCGCCGGACGGCGGCCAGGACGACCACGGCACCGAGCAGCGCCGCCACCGCCGCCCACAGCGAGATCCGGTCGATGCCGGCGGCGTAGCCCGCCCGGACCGACGGCGCCGAGCGCAGCCGCGCCGAGAAGACGGCTCCGAACAGCGCGATGCCCAGGGTCATGCCGAGCTGGCGGAAGGTGTTGACGGCGCCGCCGGCCATGCCGGCCTGCCGCGGGGGCACCGACTCGACCGCGGCGGAGACCAGCACCGGCGTGGTCAGGCCGACGCCGACGCCGACCACGGCGAGACCGGCGAACAGTGCGGACTGCCCGGAGCCGGCGTCGACGAACAGCCGGAGCAGCGCCGAGCCCGCGGCGACGCAGAGCAGCCCCACCCCGATCGGCAGGCGCGGCGCGAACCGGTGGGTGTGGCGGCCCGCGACGGCGGCGACCACGAACGCCGTGCCGGCCAGCGGCATCAGCGCCAACCCGCCGCGCACGGGACTGAGGCCAAGGACATTCTGCAGCCACAGCGACGCGTAGACCAGGCCGCCGAAGGCCGCCAACTGGAACAGCAACGCGCCGGTCAGCAGGCCGGCGAAGGACGGCCGGCGCAGCAGCGCCAGGTCCAGCATGGGGCGGGCGACCAGCCGTTCGGCGACGAGGAAACCGACTGCGGCGAGCCCGGCGACGACGAACGCGGCCACGGTCAGATGGTCGCCCCACCCTCGTTCGCCGCCCCTGATCAGGGCGTACGTCACTGCGGCCGCGGCCAGGGTGAAGGCGGTCGCGCCGGGCAGGTCGAGGCGGCCGGCGCCGCGGGACCCGGCCGGCAGCACTCGCAGGGCCAGGATGATCGCGACGCCCGCGATCGGCAGGTTCACCAGGAAGATCGCCTGCCAGCCGAAGCCCTCGGTGAGCAGCCCGCCGGCGATCGGGCCGGCCGCGGCGGCGGCGCCGTTGACCGCGCCCCACACGCCGAAGGCCACGCCGCGGTCCCGGCCGTGGTAGTTCACGGAGACGAGCGCGGCCGACGTCGCGAACATCGCGGCGCCGCCGGCGCCCTGCACGGCGCGGGCAGCGATGAGCACGGCGGCGTTCGGTGCGAGCGCGCAGGTCAGGGACGCCGCCGCGAAGACGGCGAGCCCGAGCAGATACAGCCTGCGGTGGCCGAACAGGTCGGCCAGCGAGCCGACGGCCAGCAGCAGGGCGGCCAGCGCGAGGGCGTAGATGTCGATCACCCACTGCAGGGAGGTGAAGGAGGCATGCAGGTCGTCCGTCATCCGGGGCAGGGCGACGTTCACGATGGTGACGTCGACCAGCAGGATGAAGGCGCCCAGGCAGATCGCCGCGAGGGGCAGCCATTTGCGCATGTCGGGAGAGCTCCGTTCCGGGGGTGGGACCGGCGGGTGGTCGCCGTGACGTCGTCCGGCCGAAGGGCGTCGAGCACCGGGTGGCCGGGTGGCCGGGTGGCCCGTGGTTCCACCGTCCACCCGACCGGACCGTTGCCCCAGTCATTGACACCGGTGCGGTGGAATCCGACAGTGGCTAGCCTTCGTGAGTGGAATCCGACATCCCGTGGCCGTCGCTGGGCTCCCTGGACCGGCTCGACCGGCGGATCATGCACGCCCTTCAGGTCGACGGCCGGGCGCCGTTCGCGCGGATCGGCGAGGTGCTGGGCGTCTCCGACCAGACGGTGGCCCGCCGCTACGCCCGGCTGCGCGGCACCGAGACGCTGCGGGTGCTGGGCCTGGTCGACCCGTTGCGGATCGGGCTGACCGCGTGGCTCGTGCGGGTGCGCTGCACCCCGGACGCGGCGGCGTCCGTCGGAGAGGCGCTGGCCCGGCGCACCGACACCCGCTGGGTGAGTCTGATCTCTGGCGGCACGGAGATCTCCTGCATCGTGCAGGGCGCCGCCCCCGGCCAGGACGACACGCTGCTGTTGCAGCAGCTCCCGCGCACCCCCCGGGTAGTGCAGGTGACCGCGCACGCGCTGCTGCACGTCTTCTTCGGCCGCGAACTCAGCCCGCTGACCCGCACGGGGCCGCTCGGCCCGGCCGAGACCGCGGCGCTCACCCCGCCCGACGCGCCGGCACGCCGTCCGACCGAGCCGGCCGAGGACCCCGTCCGGCTCGGCCGCGACGATCAGCGGTTGCTCGACGCGCTCGCTGTGGACGGCAGGACCCCGGCAGCCGAGCTGGCCACGGCCACCGGCTGGTCGCAGACGACGGTCCGGCGTCGACTGTCGGAGCTGCGGTCGTCCGGCGCGCTCTACTACGACCTGGACTTCGACCACGGGAGGCTGGGGCACCTACGGGCGTCGCTGTGGCTGGAGGTCGAGCCCGCCCAGCTCGCCGAGGTCGGGGCCGCGCTCGCCGAGCACGAACAGGTCGCGTTCGCCGGGGCGGTCACCGGCACGGCGAACCTCTACGCGGCGGTCGTCTGCCGCGACGCCAGCGCCCTCTACCGCTACCTGACCGGTCCGATCGCCGCGATCTCCGGCATTCGCCGCCTGGAGACCGCCCCCATCCACCGCACCCTCAAGGGCACGGGCCTGCGCCACGACACCCGCCGCGCCGACTCGTCTCCCTGACCTCACACCCGCCCGCGCCGCCAACCAGCCGATCAGCCAGCCGACGAGCCAGCCGGTGAACACCGTTGACTTGTGGCTTACGTCACTCTACTGTCGAGCCCTGATCGGCTCAGCCGAGGTGGATGACCCAGGCGCGAAAGGACGTTCGATGACGCCCGTTGAACTCGATTCCTACGTGGTGACCGACAGCTTCTTCGGGGTGCCGTACATCGACGAGGACGAACAGCGCAGCGAGCCCGTCGAGCATCGTTATATCCACGGCGGTTTCGAGGGGACGAGCACCCGGTTCGCCCTGTGCTACCCGCCCGCCGAAAGGTGGCAGGGCCGCCTTTTCCAGCCGCTGGAAGGCGCCAACGCCGGCCACGAGAACGTCAACACCGGCCCGCTCGGCCAGGTCACCGGCGGGCTGGAGATGATTTTCCGGATGGGCGGCTACGCCGTCGAGTCCAACATGGGCCACATCGGCGACGTCATGGATCCGAAGGCCGGCCCCGATCCGACGATCTACGGCTATCGGGCCGCCGCCGAGTCCGCCCGTTTCGCCAAGTTCGCGGCCGCCCAGATCTACGGCGCGCCCACCGCGTACGCCTACGTGTACGGCGGCAGCGGTGGCGCGCGGCGCTCGCCGCTGTGCCTGGCCTACGCGCCCGACGTGTGGGACGCGGCCCTGCCCTACATGGGCGACGCCCAGGACGGCGACTACGGCGACCTGCGACTACTGCGCAACGGCACGCCCAACTTCAGCTCCATGTTCAACGTCCAGCGTGTCCTCGGCGACCGGATCCACGACGTCATCGACGCGATGTGGCCGGGCGGCAGCGGCGATCCGTTCGCCGGCCTGAACACCCATCAGCGCGAGGAACTCGCGAATGTCTACCGGATCGGCTATCCGCGCGGCGACGAGTCCTTCATCGCCCAGCCGATGGGCCAGATGTGGCTGTGGTCGTCGATGGCCACGCGGCTGCAGGCCGACTACCCGCAGTACTGGGAGAACTTCTGGACCAGGCCCGGCCACGTCGGGTTCGACCAGCCCGAGCTCGTGCGGGACGACCTGATCGAGCTGGACACGACGGTGAAGCGGGTCCTGTACGCGAAGGACCTGCTCGAGGACCCGACCCTGCAGACGCCGGAGCTGGGCCAGGTGCGCGCGCTGGCGTCGCTGTTCGCGGCCATGAACAACATGTGGCACATCCCGATGGCGGTGCAGCTCGACGAGGTTCCGGCCGGCTACATTCTCGGGGCGAGCGTCGAACTGACCAGCGGCGCGGCCGCCGGACGCATCCTCTACGTCCTCAACGGTCACCGGGATGTGCTGCTCGTCGACAGCGACGGCGAGGCCGCGAACCTGCGTTTCTCGGGAGTCGAGCCGGGCGACCGGATCCGGGTCGACAACCACGCCTTTCTCGCCTACTGCTACTACTACCGGCACCACCTTCTCCCGTGGGAGCCGGAGTACGACTTCCTGCGCGTCGACGGCCAGCCCATCTACCAGCAGTACGAACTACCGGAGATGTCGCCGTTCATGGGCGTCAGGCACACCGGCCGCATCGAAGGCAAGCTGCTGTGGGTGCATCACACGCACGATTCGTCGCTGTGGCCGCCGCAGGGCCTCGGATTCAAGGCGAACATCGAACGCGAGTACGGCGTCGAGCTGGCCCGCACGAAGTTCCGCCTGCGCTGGACCGAGAACGCCGAGCACGTGCCGCCGAACATGGCCGCCTCGGTGCCGGGCCGGGCGAACACCACCTACCTGGTGGACTACCAGCCGATCATCGAGCAGTCCCTGGCCGACCTGATCGACTGGGTGGAGAACGGCGTCGAACCGGTGGACACCGACTACGACTACCGGGACGGCGCGATCGTCCTGCCGGCGACGGCCAAGGAACGCCGCGGCATCCAGCCGGTCGTGTCGGTGACGGCGAACGGCGGCGCCCGCGCCGAGGTCGCGGTGGGCGAGGCGGTCACGCTGTCCGCCCACGCCGAGACGCCGCCCGGCGCCGGCACGATCATCGGCATCCGCTGGGACTTCGACGGCCAGGGCACCTTCCCGCGCGCGGAGGACCTCGACGGCTCGCAGCCCGAGGTGACCGTGACCACGACGCACACCTACGACGCGCCCGGCACCTACTTCGCCACCGCCCTCGTCGAATCCCACCGCGACGGCAATGTCGCCGCCACCTCGCGCCGCATCCCCAACCTGGCCTCCGCCCGCGTCATCGTCCGCTAGCACCCACACACTCAGGTCCGAGCCCCGACACCGACTCCGACTCCGACTCCGACTCCGAGGATCGTGATGTGCGTGGGAGCGGCGCCATCTGTCTCCTCCACAGGGATAAATCGGACGCGCAACCCTGTGGAAGAACCATGGAGGCGCTCTCCCACGCATCCGCCGCGGACGCCCGAGCCGTCGCCCGGCGTTCCGCGATCGTCGGAGCGGCTCGCGGCGGTCAGCCCGCAGACCGTGCCGCCGGAGGCACTGCGGTCACTGCGGTCACTGCGGTCACTGCGGTCACTGCGGTCACTGCGGTCACTGTTCCGGACAATTTCCGGGAATCCTCCTCGCCTGGCGGCGACGCGCCCCTAAGCTGTCGTTCCGGTAGAGATCGTCCGCTGGCCACCGCGTCTTAGCAGGACCGGCGGCAGATCGCATCGAGTTCCAGACTTCTCACTCTGTTCCGACGACTTCTCGCGTGCGCGTTGGGCCGTCCAGCTCGATTCCAACTCCGGCCTTCCGCCGCTGTCACCGTCACCGTCACCGCTGTTTTTCTCACCGGGAAATCCGCGGCGCGGAAGAACCGTGCCCGAAAACGGGCCGCGGCGCAGCAGTTCCCACAGACTCCCCTGACCTGGAGACGCCGATGCCAAGCGTGCACGACGACGCCGAGACGAAGCTCGCCGAGATCTCGACCGGGCCGGCGGGCGGGCCCACCGGCCTCCCGCCCGCCATGACACGTCCGGCCTTCACCGAAGCCGACCTGCGCCCGACCACGTCCCAGGCGGCGAGCTTCGCCGCCCTGCGTGCCGAGCCCTCCGAAGGCGTCGGCCGGCGGCTGCTGCGTGGCCGCGCGAAGTCGGCCGAGCTGCTCACCAGCGACGAGTGGATGTACTACCTGCCTGACAGCACGTCGATCGGGCGGGTCTCGATCCCCGGAACCCACGAGTCCTGCGCCCGGCACGGCAAGGGAAACATCTTCGTGCCCTGCCAGACGCTCGACGTCGCCGACCAGCTCGACCGGGGCTGCCGTTTCCTCGACATCCGGTGCCGGGTCGTCGGCAGCGGCTCGGACATGTCGTTCGCCATCCACCACGGCGCCTACTACCAGAACATCATGTTCGGTGACGTCCAGCAGAAGTGCGCGGACTTCCTCTACAGCCACCCGTCCGAGTTCATCCTGATGCGGGTGAAGCAGGAGTACTCCCACGAAAGCGACGAGGACTTCCGGGAGATCTTCAACAACAGGTACCTGCGGTCGTATTACTACACCGACGGCAGCATCCCGACGGTGGGCCAGGCCCGCGGGAAGATCGTGCTGCTCGGTGACGTGGCCGGCCTCGGCGGCATCAACTACGGCGGGTCCAACCTCGTCATCCAGGATGACTACAGCCAAGACGACCCGAACGTGAAGTTCGACGAGATCTGGGCCCGGGCGAACGCGTCGGTGGTCTACCGCCAGCCGGGCGACGACCGCCTCTACGTCAACTACGTGAGCGCGAACGACCCGCCGTGGATCGCACCGGACGGCTACGCCGACCTCATCCAGCCGCCGCTTTACGACGCGATCTGGGGCAACATCGAGCAGTGGCGCACCGTGGGCCAACTGGGCGTCATGCCGCTCGACTTCTTCGACTCCGACGACGGCTGGAACGAGGGGCTGATCAGCGGAATCGTCTACTGGAACTACAACTGGTAGCGCCGGCAGACTCCTAGATGGAGAAGTCCTCGCCCTGCCAGACGCCGGCCCGGGGCAGGCGGATCGGCGGCCGCTCCCCGTCGCCGGCACCCTCGCCGGCGGCGGCACCGGCAGTGGCACCGGCACCGGCACCGGCCGCGACGGGAATGCCCGGGCGGGCCGCCTCCAGCCGGTTCACGCGGGTGAGCAGCGACTGCAGGCTGATGCCGACCAGGTCGGGCAGGCGGTCGTCGTGGGCGGGCTGCGGGCGGCTCGGGCTGATGACCTGGCCGGGGACGCCGACGACGACCGAGCCGGGCGGGACCGGGTGGACGACGACGGCGTTCGCGCCGATGCGGCTGTCCGCACCGACGGTGAACGAGCCGAGCACCTTCGCGCCGGCGCCGATCACCACCCGGTCGCCGATCGTCGGGTGGCGCTTGGTGGCCTCCAGGCTGGTCCCGCCGAGCGTCACCCCGTGGTAGATCGTCACGTCGGCGCCGACCTCGGCGGTCTCCCCGATGACGACGCCGGTGGCGTGGTCGATGAACACGCCCTCGCCGATCCGGGCGGCGGGGTGGATGTCGACGCCGGTCAGTTTGCGGGTCATCTCGGCGCCGACCCGGCTGAGCAGCGGCATCCGGTGCGTCCACAGCCAGTGGTTCACCCGGTGACCCCACAGGGCGTGCACCCCGGGATAGCACAGCGCGACTTCGAGGGTGGAGCGGGCGGCGGGGTCGCGGTCCCGCGCCGTGCGGAGGTCCCGGCGCAGCGTCGCGAGCACGCCTCAGTCCCCCAGGCCGGCGAACAGCGGTGTGGACAGGTAGCGCTCACCGAAGTCGGGCAGCACCACCACGATCAGCTTGCCGGTGTTCTCCGGGCGGGCGGCGAGCGTCAGCGCCGCCGACACCGCGGCCCCCGACGAGATGCCGACCAGCAGGCCCTCCTCGCGGGCGAGGCGGCGGGCGAGGCCCATCGCGTCGTCGGCCTGCACCTGGATGATCTCGTCGACGAGCGAGGTGTCGAGCACGCCGGGCACGAAGCCGGCGCCGATGCCCTGGATGGGGTGCGGTCCCTTCACGCCCCCGGACAGCACCGGCGACGCGGCGGGTTCCACCGCGACGAACCGCGTCGACGGTCGGCGCGCCTTGATGACCTCGGCCACCCCGGTGATCGTCCCGCCGGTGCCGACGCCGGCGACGAGGATGTCGATCTGCCCGTCGGTGTCGCGCCAGATCTCCTCGGCGGTCGTGACCCGGTGAATCGCCGGATTGGCCGGGTTCTCGAACTGCTGGGGCATGAAGTAGCGGGAGTCGCTCTTGGCGAGTTCCTCAGCCTTCGCGATGGCCCCGGCCATCCCCTCCGGCCCGGGGGTGAGCACCAGGTCGGCGCCGTAGGCGCGCAGCAGCATCCGCCGCTCGACGCTCATCGTCTCGGGCATCGTCAGCACGCACTTGTAGCCGCGGGCCGCGCACACCATGGCCAGCGCGATGCCCGTGTTCCCACTGGTGGGCTCCACGATGATGGTGTCCGGGCCGATCGCGCCGGCCTTTTCGGCGGCGTCGATGAGCGCCAGTCCCAGCCGGTCCTTCACGCTGTGCGCCGGGTTGAACGACTCCAGCTTGGCGACGACCTGGGCCCCGACCCCGTCGGTGACCCGGCGCAGCCGCACCAGCGGCGTGTTCCCGACCAGCCGCGTGATGTCCTCGGCGATCCTCATCGACGTTCTTCTCCTCGGTCGGCGCCCCTCATCGTCACTGGGCCAGGGTATGTCCCGACTCCGGCGCGGAACCGTCCATGAGCAATCAGGCACCATCGGGCGCCGCGGATGGCGGCGGCGCGGCCCGCCGGGGCGCCGACGCCGCCGCGGCGGGTTGCGCGATGGGGGGACGTCCGCGGTCCGGCCGGGATAGTTTCGAGCCCGTGGCTCGAGTCCGGAAGCGTCGGTGCGCAGGCAGGCTCGGCGCCGGGGCGCGGCGTCGGGCGTGCGGATGCGGGGTCGGATGAGGATCGCGCTGTTCGTGACCTGCCTGGTCGACGCGCTGTACCCGCGGGTCGGGCAGGCCACCACCGAGCTGCTCGAACGCCTCGGTCACGAGGTCGTCTTCCCCGCCGGGCAGACCTGCTGCGGGCAGATGCACACCAACACCGGCTACGCCCGCGAGGCGGTCGGGCTGGTCCGCCATCACGTCGACGTCTTCGAGGGCGCCGACGTCGTCGTCACCCCGTCCGGATCGTGCGCGGGTTCGGTGCGCCACCAGCACGCCGCGCTCGCTCGCGACGCCGGCGACGACGCGCTCGCCCGCCGCGCCGAGGCGGTCGCGAGCCGCACGTACGAGCTGTCCGAGCTGCTCGTCGACGTGCTCGGCGTGGAGGACGTCGGCGCCTACTACCCGCACCGGGTCACCTACCATCCGACCTGCCACTCGCTGCGGGCGCTGCGGGTGGGCGACCGGCCGCTGCGGCTGCTGCGCCAGGTCGCCGGGATGACGCTGCTGGAGCTGCCGGAGGCCGAGACCTGCTGCGGGTTCGGTGGCACCTTCGCGGTGAAGAACGCGCCGACGTCGACGGCGATGCTCGCCGACAAGATGCGCCACGTCCTCGGCACCGGCGCGGAGGTGGCGACCGCCGGCGACGCGTCCTGCCTGATGCACATCGGCGGCGGCCTGACCCGGCTGCGCGCCGCCACCCGCACGGTGCACCTCGCCGAGATCCTCGCCAGCACCCAGGCGACCCTCCGATGAGCGTGCCACACCGTACGGGCACCCGTGGGGCCGGCGGTCCGACGTGCGCCGGCCAGGTGGAAGCCCGGTGACGGCGGCGTTCCTCGGGATTCCCGCGCCGCCCGGCGTGGGGCAGCTACGCGGCGACCGGCCGTTCCCCGCCGCCGCGCGCGACGCTCTCGCCGACAGCCAGTTGCGCCGCAACCTCGGCCACGCCACCGGGGTCATCCGCGCCAAGCGGGCCGCGGCGGTCGGCGAACTCGACGACTGGGAGCAGCTCCGCCTCGCCGGCGAGGCGATCAAACGGGCGACGATGGCCCGCCTCGACGACCACCTCGTCCGGCTGGAGGCCGAGGTGACCGCCCGCGGCGGGACGGTGCACTGGGCTCGCGACGCCCACGAGGCGAACGCGATCGTCACCCGCCTCGTCCAGGCCACCGGCGCGACCGAGCTGGTCAAGGTCAAGTCGATGGCCACCCAGGAGATCGGCCTGAACGCCGCGCTCGCCGACGCCGGCATCACCGCGCACGAGACCGACCTCGCCGAGCTGATCATCCAGCTCGGCGACGACGTGCCCAGCCACATCCTGGTCCCGGCGATCCACCGCAACCGAGCCGAGATCCGCGAACTGTTCCTGCGCGAGATGCCCGGCGTCGACCCGTCGCTCACCGCCGAACCGCGCCGCCTGGCGATGGCCGCCCGCGCCCACCTGCGCCGCACGTTCCTGCGGGCGCGGGTCGCCGTGTCGGGGGCGAACTTCGGCGTCGCCGAGACCGGCTCGCTGGTCGTGGTGGAGTCGGAGGGCAACGGGCGGATGTGCCTGACGTTGCCGGAGACGCTGATCACGGTGATGGGCATCGAGAAGGTCGTGCCGAGCTGGCGGGACCTGGAGGTGTTCCTGCAGCTGCTGCCCCGCTCGTCGACCGGCGAGCGGATGAACCCGTACACGTCGATCTGGACCGGCGTCACCCCCGGCGACGGGCCGAAGGCGTTTCACCTGGTGCTGCTCGACAACGGCCGCACCGCCGCCCTCGGCGACGCCGTCGGCCGCGACGCGCTGCACTGCATCCGCTGCTCGGCCTGCCTGAATGTCTGCCCCGTCTACGAGCGCACCGGCGGCCACGCCTACGGCTCGGTCTACCCCGGCCCCATCGGCGCCGTGCTGTCCCCGCAGCTCACCGGCATCCACTCCGGCAACGACGACAACGCCTCGCTGCCGTACGCCTCCAGCCTGTGCGGCGCCTGCTACGACGTCTGCCCGGTGCGCATCGACATCCCGTCGCTGCTCGTCCGCCTGCGCACCGCCCACGTCGACGCCGCCCGCGCCCGCCCGCTGCCCACCGCGGAGGCGCTCACGATGGCCGCCGCCGCCTGGGTGATGTCCTCCCCCACCCGCTTCGCCGCCGCCGAGACCGCCTCCCGCCTCGGCCGGCTGGCGGGCCGCGCCACCGGCCGGCTGTCGTCGCTGCCCCCGCCGCTGTCGGCGTGGACGTCCAGCCGCGACGCCCCCCGGCCCCCGGAGGAGACCTTCCGTCAGTGGTGGTCCCGCACCCGCGGCGGCCCCGCGCATCCGGCAGGCCAAGCGAATCCCCCGCCACCGGGCGGTTCCGCGGTGCCGGCGGGTTCCGCGGAACCGCGCGGTTCGCCAGAGCGGCCCGGTTCGACAGAGCGGTCCGGTTCCGCGGGGCCGTCCGGTTCGCCAGAGCGGTCCGGTTCCGCGGGGCCGTCCGGTTCGCCAGAGCGGCCCGGTTCGGCAGAGCGGCCCGGTTCGGCAGAGCCCGAAGGCTCGGCGTGAGCGCGCGCGACGAGGTGCTGGCCCGCGTCCGGGCCGCAAACGCCAACGCGGGCGCCGGCCTCCGCGGTGGAGTGCGCGGACCAGGTGCGGACGACGCTGGTGACATCCCCCGCGACTACCGCCGCGGCGGCGGCCCGGCGCCCGGCAGCCCGCCGCTGCTCGATCTGCTGCGCCGCCGGCTCGTCGACTACCGGGCGTCCGTAGTCGACACGGCCCCCGGCGACGAGCCGGCCGCGATCCGCGCAGCCCTGGCCGCCGCCTCCGTCGGGCCCACCCCCGGTTCCGCGGAACACTCACCCCGCTCCGCCGAACACTCGCGCGGTTCCGCGGAACACTCACCCCGCTCCGCCGAACACTGGCCCGGTTCAGCGGAACCTTTGCCCGCCTCGGCCGAGCACTCGCGCGGTTCCGCGGAACTTCCGCCCGGTTCCGCGGGGCGGGGCGGCGGGGCAGTGCTCGTCCCACCTGGGCTGCCGGCGGGCTGGTGCCCGGACGGCGTCGTCGACGGCGGCTTCACCGCCGTCGAACTCGACGGGTTCGCGGCGGTCGTCACCGCCTGCGCGGCGGCCTGCGCGCTGACCGGGACGATCGCCCTCGACGGCTCCCCCGACCAGGGCCGGCGCGCGATCACCCTGGTGCCCGACGTCCACGTCTGCGTCGTCCGAGCCGACCAGGTCGTCCACGGCGTCCCCGAGCTGCTCGCCCGCCTGGACCCGACCCGCCCGATCACCCTCATCAGCGGCCCGTCGGCCACCAGTGACATCGAGTTCGACCGCGTCGAGGGCGTCCACGGCCCCCGCACCCTCGCCGTCGTCCTGGTCAGCCAGCGAGATCCCCTCTGATCGGGACAGCGCCGACAGGGTAGGGCTCCGGCCGACGACATCAGGTCTGACCCATCTCGTCCGTGATCATCAGCATGCTCCGATCCCGCTAGGGAGCGACTCACCGCCGCCGGTACCGACATCGTTGACGTCGGTGCGGCGACTCCCACCTGACCAGGCCTTCGCCGACGCGCATCCGTGGGTCTGTCACATCGGACGGCCGGGATTCGACGTATTCGCAGGACGCTGTGGCGCGGACGAACCAGACCGCGCCGCCACGCGAACGATTCCCACGCGAGAGGCCAGGCAGGTATGAGGATCGCGGTTTTCGGGGCGAACGGGCCCACCGGGCGGCTGGTGGTGCAGCAGGCCCTCAAGGCAGGCCATGAGGTCGCCGCGGTCACGCGGCGGCCGGCGGAGTTCCCGCTGGCCGGCGAGCGGCTCACCGTCATGGAGGCCGACGTCGCCGACGAGTCGTCCACCGCACGGGCGGTCGACGGTGTCGACGCGGTGCTGAGCACCGTCGGCGTGCCGTTCGCGCGGGCTCCGATCACCGTCTACAGCACCGCCGCCACCACCCTCACGGGCGCGATGATCCGGCTTGGCGTGAAGCGCCTGGCCGTCGTCAGCTCCACCGCGGTCGAGCCCCACCCGCACGCCGAGGGCGGGTTCCTGCTCAACCGGGTCATGCAGCCGCTGCTCGCGCGCACGATCGGCCGGAGCACCTACGCGGACATGCGGGCCATGGAGCAGATCGTGCGTGACAGCGGCCTGGAGTGGACGGTCATCCGTTCGTCCGGCCTGTTCGACGCCGACCACGTCTCGCCCTACGAGGTCAGCGACGGCCCGCTGGACGGCGTGTTCACCAGCCGCGCGGACCTCGCGCACTGCCTGCTGTCGCAGGCGTCCGAGGACCGGTTCGTCGGCCAGACGATCGAGATCACGACCAGCGAGGGCGCCCCGACCCTGCTCCAGGTGATCCGCCGCGAGGCCTTCGGCCGCGGCTGACCCCACCCACCCCGTCCCCGCGCCGGCCCCTTCATCCATCATCTGTCACGATCCCTCTAGGGATGATCATGGACCCCAGGGTAAGGGCGCAGGTCAGCGGGACCGTCTTGGTGCGGTGCGGGATGATCGTTGCAGCGGTCCGGCGGTAATGCAACCGCCCAGGTCAGAGCGTTGATCCGGTTGAGTCGCATGGGATATGTGGCTGGGACCGGCATGTCTCCAGAGCGCAACGACTCGGCTCGGTCGGACGGCCGGCGGTCCTGCCTGTCCAGAGGGGCTCCAGGTTTGATTTCTCCCTCTGGACAGGCAAGGACGTGGATCACGTCAGGGGCGGGCGGCGGCCACCTGGGCGCGGACCTGGGGGATGACCTGGTCGGCGAAGATCTGTAGGTGTTCGACGGGGGTCTCGCGGTCGCCGAGGACGAACGTGTCGAAGTCCAGTTCGAGGGCGAGTGCGGTGAGCTCGTCGACCCACTGGCTGGCCGGGCCGACGAGGAAGCCCTCGGAGCGGTCCTGGAGCTTGTGGCCGAAGAAGGCGTTGTACAGGCGCGGGACCGCAGTGCGCGACCGGCCGGCGGCGGCGAGCTCGGTGTCGAAGTGCGCCGCGTCGGCGCGGACGGTGTCCAGGTCGAGACGGTTGCCGTTGGGGATCCAGCCGATGCCCTGGCTTGCGGTCAGCCGGCGCATCAGCGGGCCGCCGCTGCCGATCCAGAGCTGGATCGGCTCCTGCGGCGGGAGCAGCGGCTGCGGGTGGTCGAGCTGGTAGTACTGGCCGGCGTAGGTGACGTCGGCGTCGCCGGACCACAGCAGCCGGAGGACGTCGATCGCCTCGGCGAGCCGCTCGCGGGCCTCGCGTGGCTTCCACCGCGGGCCGCCGATCGCGGCGATCTGGTCCCACAGCCCGCCGGTGCCGAGGCCGAGGTCGAGCCGGCCAGGGGCGAGGCGGTCGATCGTCCACGCCGTCTTGGCCAGCACCGCCGGCGGGCGCAGGGCGAGGTTGACGACGTCGGTGAGCACCCGGATCGACGACGTGCGGCCGACCACCGCCGACAGCAGCGCGATCTGGTCGACGTAGTCGGGGTTGTAGGGATGGTCGGGCACGGCGATCAGGTCGTAGCCCAGCTCCTCGGCCTGCGCGGCGTGGTCGAGCAGCGCGCGGCCGGCGACGGTGCGGGGGAACAGGAAGGTGCCGAACCGCAGCGGTCGGTGGTCGGCCGGCGCGCGGTCGGGCGATCCGTCGTCGAGCGATCCGTCGTCGAGCGATCCGTGTTCGTCGGTCATCTGGTTGTCTCCTATGCCGCGCTGAGCGCGGTCTCCTTGCGGACGAGGGGCGCCACTTCCTCCGCGATCAGATGCATGATCTCTTCGGTGCCGGCCGGCCCCAGGCCGTTGTCGATCTGGAGGAAGTGCAGGTCGTGGCGGAGGTCCTGGTGCATCCCGATCAGACGCTCGGCGACGTACTCGGGGGTGCCGACGAGGATCTGGCCGGTCGGGCCGGTCAGCTCGTCGAAGCCCTGGTCGAGCAGGCGCTGGGCGCGGTTGTCCTGGCGCAGGCCCTGGTTGCGCTGCGCGGCGGCGTTGACCGTCTGCTCCCAGTAGGCCCGGTACTCGCGGCGCACCCGCGCCTCGTCGTGGTCGACGACGACGGTGGACAACGACGCGACCCGGGCCCGCACCGGGTCGTGGCCGGCGGCGGCGAACGCCTCGCGGTAGTGGTCGGCGAAGTCGGCGTAGGTGCCGGCGCGGAACCCGGCGACCAGGACGGGCAGGCCCTTGCTGGCGGCGAGCTCGACGGAGTCGACGTTGCGGGTCGCCCCGAGCCAGACCGGCAACTGCGACTGCACCGGCCGCGGGGTGACGTGGGCGTCGCTCAACGCGGGACGGGAGGTCGCGGGCCAGGCCGGGATGTGTCCGGTGCGCAGGATGGCCAGGAGCAGGTCGAGATGCTCGCGCAGCAACGTCCCGCGGTCCGGATCGTCCTGGCCGATGAGCAGCCGGGAGGCGTTCGCGAAGTTGCCCTTCCCGGCGACGATCTCGACGCGCCCACCCGAGATGACGTCGAGGGTGGCGTAGTCCTCGGCGACGCGGACCGGGTCGAGCAGGGGAAGCAGCGTGACCCCGGTCATCAGCCGCAGCCGCTCGGTCTGCGCGGCGATGGCGGCGAGGATGACCGGCGGTGCGCTCGTCACGAAGTGCGGGTCGCCGTGGTGCTCCCCGACGGAGAACGCCTCGAAGCCGAGCCGCTCGGCGAGCACGCCCTGGGTGACGATCGACGCCAGACGCTCATGCTCGGTCGGCGTCTGCCCGGTGCGCCGGTCTGCGGAGACGCCGCCGAGCGTGTTGATTCCCAGTTCCACCAGATGCCCTCGATCGTCGTCGGTACGTGTTCGGAGGCGACGGGCCCGTCAGTGGATCAGGGCATGACGCTCAGCTTGCAATCAACTGCAGGAACCCGCGCCCGTCTCGCCGTTTTGCCTGGACTGTAACCTGCGCTGCCCTTTGTCGGCCATCTCTATGCTTTCAGTTGACAAGCACGTCATGGCATGAAACCTTCACCCGGACCCGGGGACGCCGGGAGTGGATCACGTGGGAGTTATTCGATGTATCAGCGGGGATCAGTCCAGCGCAGGATCGGCGGCCGAGTGCGCGGCGCCGTTGCGGCCGCCATCGCGGCCGGCCTGGCGGTGACCCTCGCGGCCTGCGGCTCGGACTCGGGTGGCGGGTCGAGCGCGGCTGCCAGCCCGGCCGCGGCCAGCGCGTCGAGCGGCCCCGACCTGTCGAGGGTGACGCTGCGGGTGGCGACCTACCCGGCGGCCATCGGTGGCGACGAGGCGCTGCTCAAGGCGGCCGACCTGCTCGACACCCCGTACAAGGTGCGGTTCCAGACCTATCCCGACGGCGGCGCGCAGACCGGGGCGGTCAACCAGGGCAGCGCGGACCTCGCCCGCGGCAGCGGCGTCGCGAACGTGCTGATCGCCGCGGGGGGCACCAAGCCGAACTTCGTGTCCGTCGCGACGCTGCGGCTGCCGACGTCGCTGCAGTGGACGGTCGCGAAGAAGGGCATCACCTCGATCGCCGACCTGCGGGGCAAGAAGGTCGCGTACACCAAGAACACCACCACGCAGTACTTCCTGCTCAAGCAGCTCGCCAGCGCCGGACTGACCTTCAAGGACATCCAGCCGGTGCCGCTCACGCCGGCCGACGGGCTGAGCGCGCTGCTCGGCGGCAGCGTCGACGCGCTGGCCGGGTTCGGCAAGACGGTGCAGGTCGCGGTCGCGAAGGGCAACCCGATCCTGGCCGACGGCGGCCCGATCCTCAAGGGCAGCCTCGGCGGCCTCGTCGGCGCCTACAACGCCTACACCTCCGACCTCGACGACCCGGCGAAGTCCGCCGCGATCGCCGACTACATCGGTCGGATCGAGGCGTCGTTCGCCTGGACCCGGGCGCACTCCGCCGAGTGGAACAAGATCACGGCTACGAACACCAACCAGCCGCTGGAGTCCGTCACCGCCAACTTCAAGGCCTCGGAGAACAGCGCGAACTCGGCCGTGGGCCCCGTCGACCCGAAGGCGCTGACCGACCAGCAGGGCATCGCCGACACCTTCCAGGCCGCCGGTCTGCTGCCCGGCAAGGTCGACGTCGCCGGCAGCTACAACACGAAGCTGAACCCGGCGATCGCGGCCGCCATCGCCTCCTACAAGGCCAAGTTCCCGGCGAACTTCGCCGTGACGACGGTCCAGTGACAACGGTCCAGTGACGACGGTCCAGTGAGGTGTTGGTGAGCCGACGATGGGAGACCCGGGTGCCGTGGCGACCGTGACGCAGCCCGAGGACGCAGCATCCGGGACGCCGCCCTCGGCCGCGTCGGCCACCTCGGCCACCTCGGCCGCGTCGGCCACCTCGGCGGCGGCCGCACCCGGCACCTCGGCCGTGCTCGCCGCCGACTCCGCGCCTGCCGTCGTCACGCGTGCCGCCGTGGGCTCGCCCGCGGCGGCGCGCGGGCGGCGGGTGACGTTCAGCGCCGGGGGCGCGGGCCGGCGCCGGCGGCTGTGGGTGCCCGGCCTGGTCCGCCGGGCGATCGTGCCGATCCTGCTCGTCGCGCTGTGGCAGGTCGGCAGCTCGTCGAGCTGGTGGTCGACGGAGGTCCTGCCCGCGCCGTGGGACGTCGCCCACGAGTTCGTCACCCTGTGGAACAACGGGCAGCTCCCGTCGAACCTGTGGGTGTCGGTGCGCCGGGCGTTGACGGGCGCGGCGATCGGCATCGCCGTGGGCCTCTCCCTGGGCGTGGCGGTCGGCCTGTGGCGGCCGGTCGAGGAGGCCCTCGACGCCACCCTGCAGATGCTGCGGACGATCCCGTTCCTGGTGATCCTGCCGCTGTTCATCCTCTGGTTCGGCGTCGACGAGACCCCGAAGATCCTCATCATCACGATCGGCACGGCCCTGCCCATGTACATCAACACGATGTCGGGCGTGCGCACGGTCGACCCGCGCCTGCTGGAGATGGGCCGCCAGTTCGGCCTGAACCGGCTGCGCCTGATCGCGACCGTCGTCCTGCCCGGGGCCATGCCGAGCATCCTCACCGGGGTGCGCTACTCGCTCGGCCTGAGCTGGCTCGCGCTCGTCGTCGCCGAGCAGATCAACGCCCAGAAGGGCCTGGGCCTGCTCATCTACAACGCGCAGTCGCTGTTCCAGACGAAGATCCTGATGGTCGTCGTCGTCGTGTACGCCGCCCTCGGCCTGATCACCGACGTGATCGTGCGCCTCGCCGAGCGGCGCCTGCTGGCGTGGCGAGGGAGGTGACGCGGGTGGGCGCCGTCACGGTGCGCGGCCTGCGCCGCGCGTTCGGCTCACACGTCGTGCTCGACCGGCTCGACCTGACCATCGCCGACTCCGAGTTCGTGGCGCTGGTCGGGCGCAGCGGCGGCGGCAAGACAACGTTGCTGCGGACCCTGGCCGGTCTCGACCCGGTCGCCGAGGGCAGCGTCGAGGTGCCGGCGCTACGCTCGGTGGTGTTCCAGGAGCCGCGGTTGCTGCCCTGGCGCCGGGTGTGGCAGAACGTCTCGCTTGGCCTGCCGCGCTCCCGCCGCCGCGACGAGGCGTCCCGGGCACTGGCCGAGGTCGGCCTCGCCGACCATGCCCAGGCCTGGCCGCTGACACTGTCCGGCGGCGAGGCGCAGCGCGTCGCGCTCGCCCGGGCGCTGGTCCGCGAACCCGAGCTGCTGCTGCTCGACGAGCCGTTCGGTGCCCTCGACGCGCTGACCCGCATCCACATGCATCATCTGGTTCGCCAGCTCCACGAGCGGCACCGTCCGGCCGTGCTGCTGGTGACGCACGACGTCGACGAGGCCCTCGAACTCGCCGACCGCGTGATCGTGCTGCGCGACGGCCGCCTCGACGAGGAGATCGAGACCCGCGAGCTGTTCGACGACCGCCGCGACCCGCGCTTCGAACAGGCCCGCGCCCGGCTACTCGGCCTGCTCGGCGTAACCGACACCCACGTCGCCGACACCCCGGCCGCACTCGACATCCCGGCCGCACTCGACACCCCGGCCGCACTCGACACCCCGGCTGCCGCCGATCCCTCGGCCGGCACCTCAGCCGTCGTTGACGTGTACGACGCGCCTCGATGACCGGGTCCGAAGAAACCAATCTCGTCGCTCCAGGTCTTCTGCTGATCCTGTCAGCGCTGCACGGTCGCCCGCACCCGGCTATCCCCAGCCGGGTCTGCGGCCAGACTGCGGTCAGATGGTGCCGAGGCTTCGGTACGGTTTTCGGGCGCAAAACCGTACCCAAACCTCGGCACGATTTCGCGCACAAACGCTCACACAAAGACACGATGGATGTGACGGCTGGTGGGCATGCCGAGCCCCGAGTTCCCCTCCCTCATCCCATCAGATCCTCGTGGCCGAACACCACCTGGGACGGCCGCAAAGGACCGGGCAGCTCAGGCGTCCGGCGGAGACAGGCCCTGGGCCAGTAGCGCGGCGAGGGCGTCCGGGTCGACGAGGGTGTGGTCGGGCTGGTCGAGCAGCGGCGCCATCGACGCGGCGAAGGTGAGCAACTGGGCCGCGGCGACCTGCTCGGGCGTCGGGTCTGTGCACCCGAAGATCCGGGCGAGCCGGCCGGCGATCACGGCCGCAGCGGCGTCGGTGCTCTCCATCGCCCGCCGTCGGATCTCCTCGTGGACGGCCAGCTCCTGCAGGACGATGCGATGCACCGGCGACGGCCGGCCGAGCACGACGGTGAGATGCCGCCACAGCTCGGCGATCGCCCGGCGCGCCCGCTCGGGCGAGGGCAGGTCGGACGAGGGCAGGTCGGACGAGGGCAGGTCGAGCTCGCCGAGCGTGGTCACCCGATCCCGCTGGACGACCGCGAGCAGCAGGTCCATCTTCGTCTTGAAGTGGTAAAAGATCAGCCCGTGCGGTACGCCGGCCGCCGCGGCGATCCGGGCGGTGGACGTCCGGTCGAACCGGTGCTCGGCGAACAGCACCTCCGCGGCGGCCAGGATGCGCTCCCGCGCGGTGAGTTCCGGCTTCCCCGGCGGCCCCACGCTTGGCGGCCCCACGCTTGGCGGCCCCACGGTCGGCGGCCCCACGGTCGGCGGCCCCACGGTCGGCGGCCCCACGGTCGGCGGCCCCACGGTCGGCGGGCCCACGGTCGGCGGGCCCACGGTCGGCGTCGTCCGGCCCGCGCCTGCCCTCCCCTCGCCTCGCGCCACGAAAGATCCCGGCCTCAGAACTCGGTGTTGCCGGCGTCGGGGGCGATCTCGTGGGCGGTGATGAACTTCGACTCGTCCGAGGCCAGGAACAGCACGGTGTCGGCGACGTCCTCGGGCTCGGTGCCGTCGACCGGCAGCAGGTTCATGAACATCGGGCCGAGCCGGTCGTAGCCGCCGATCGCCTCGTCGATCCGCTCCCGCATGCTGCCGGTGCCCATCGGCGTGTTCACGCCGGTCGGGTGCACGCTGTTGACCCGGATGTGGTGCTGGCTCAACTCCGCCGCGAACGCCTTCGCCATGCCGCGCACCGCGAACTTGCTGGTCGTGTACGGCACCATGAACGGCTGCACCTTCAGCCCCGCCGCCGAGCTGATCAGGATGATCGAGCCCCCGCCGGCGCGCACCAGGTGCGGCGCGCCGACCATCACCGTGTTCCACACCCCGGTGACGTTCGTGCTGATCGTGTCCTCGTAGATCTGCGGCGTCACCTTGTCCCACGCCCGCGGAATACAGATGCCGGCGTTGGCGACGACGACGTCGAGCCGACCGAGCTGCGCGACGCCGTCGTCGACGATGCGACGCAGGGCCTCCAGGTCGCGGACGTCCACGATCCCGGACACCACGCGACGCCCCGTCTTCTCGATCAGCGAGACCGTCTCCGCCAGGTCCTCCGGGGTCGCGGAGAGGTAGTCGACACTCGGCAGCGGCGCGCAGACGTCGACCACGATCACGTCGGCGCCCTCCTCGGCCAGCCGCAGCGCGTCCGCCCGCCCCTGCCCGCGCGCGGCCCCCGTCACCAGCGCGACCTTACCCGCCACCCGACCGCTCATCGCCGTCTCCGATCCCACGTCACAGCGCCCGGCCACCGCCGGCCCGACACCTGGTTGAGTACTCACTCAGCCTACGGCCGATCCACCCATGTACGTCAATGACGCACAATGGGCACTCGTCCCGTGACGTCGCCGGACATCCCCTTCACGCCCACCCTCCGCCGCTCGTCCGCCCACCGCCGAGACCGCCGAGACCACCGGCCGCGCTTAGCCGGAGCCCTCCACGCCCGCTTTATCCCTCTGGATACGAGGGATGGGTCGTTTCGGTGACTGTGGGATGGTTGTTCGGTGACCGTCGGGGGCGAGGGGGACGCGCTCGACTGCTTCGTGTCGTACGCCGAGGACGGCCGGGCGTGGGCCGAGTGGATCGCCGGGACGTTGGAGAACGCCGGCCTGCGGGTCCTCGTCGAATCCTGGGACCGGACGCCGGGCACCCACCAGGTCACCTGGCTGGACCGGGCGACCAGGCAGGCGCGGCACACCATCGCCGTCGTCTCGGACGGCTACCTGGACTCCCCGACGGCGGTCACCGAATGGGGTGCGGCGTGGTCGCCCCGCCTGGCCGACAGGGATCGCAGGCTGCTCGTCGCCCGGGTGACCGACCGCCCGGTGCCCGGCCTGCTCGGCCAGCTCGCCCCGATCAACCTGTTCGACCGCGGCGCACTCGCCGGCGCGACCGCCCTGCTCGCCGCCGTCCGCGGCGACCGCCGTAGGCCCTCTCCGTCGCTGTCCGTACCTGGCGAGCGGGGAGCCGGGTGGGGTCAGATTGTCGGGCCGGAGCGGGTCGGCGGGGGTTTGGGCAGGGCGATGCGGACCTTCTTGTTCAGGTGCTCCTCGAGGAGCGCCTTGAGCTCGCCTCCTTCGATGAGGCGGATGCGCCCGGCGCGCTTTGCGACGAACTCCCTGCTCGCGGGCCCGAACCAGGAGGATGTGACCAGGATTCCCTTGGTGGCGTTCTGGTCATCCATCGATCCCCAGAGTGCCCGTACCGCCTCGGCTGGAACGACCCGCTTGTAGAGCTTGGCCTGGATGACACAGACGCCGCCGGTGATCGGGTTCGCGTCCGTCACGACGACGTCGACACCGTCGTCACGTGATCCTTGGGTCGTCTTGGCCCAGCCAGTCATCCCGACTTTCTCGAAGAGCTGGCGAATGAGGTGCTCGAAGGTGAACGGGTCCATGGCCAGCAGGTCAGGCCGGCTGTCAAGCTCGGCGGCAGCGTCGAAGTCGTCGATGAACTTGTAGCGAGAAAGGTCGAAGTCGACGATCGGCGTCACGGCCTCCACGTCGTACGGGTGCGGCGACACGATCGCCTTCAGGTACTTCAGGCAGTCCACGGGCCGGAGATGGTCAAAGTCCAGACCCTCGTAGATCTCTCGCGTTACGCTGAAGGTGATCAGGCAGGGGTAGGCAGGCTGGCCGGTGCCCGGGTCGCGGGTTCGCACGTGTCCGTTGAGGGCAACAGAGTCGACCAGGCTCGGTGGAGTGGTCTCGAAGATCTCCCGCAGGTGACGCAGCGCGGTCTGGGCGACGACGGAAGCATAGAGAGCCTTACGGTCCCGGTCTGCCCGGGACAGGGTGTCGATCGTCTTGCGCGTCTTGACGTAGCGGAAGCCACGCTCCTGCGGGACGATCTCATTGGTGGGCAGATCGAACTCGATCCAGATCTCACGCGGCTCAGGCCGGAAGGCAAGCCGCCGGCCATGCGGGAACCCGGCCGGGTAGGCCGACCGGTCCAGGACCTGCGCGACGAAGTCCTCGACGGCGTCGGTGTCGCCCGCACGATAGGCAGCCTCGAAGAGTTCCACCTGCTGGTTGTGCCGGGCGGCCTCGGCACGCGCTCTGTCTGCTCGCCGCTGGTGGTCGGCGCGGGCTTGGCGGATCCCCTCCTGCCTGTTGGCCTCCGCGCGCTTCGCCGTGTCGACGGCCTCCTGGTAGCGCTCTTGCGCCACTTCCAGCTCCTGCTCGTAACGGGCGCGACCGCCAAGCCTCGCGGCCAGTCCGCGCGGAGGGCCGGGCGGGGCGAAGTCGTCCCAGTTCGGTACAGGCGTCGGCGGCCCGAAACGGGACAGGTCGAAGGCGGGGATCCGCGCCTCGCGTCGCAGGCCGCCGAACGAGAACGGGGTTAGATTCGCCCCGTTCAGCAGCGCCTTCAGCGTCTGGACCCGGGCATCGATCTCAGCGGACAGCTTCTCGGCCTCTGCGGTCATCAGAACGTGATTTAGCTGCTCGCGCTGCCGGGCGTCAGACCGGGCCTGGCGTTCGGCCTTCTGATGCGCCCGTTCCATCGCCTTCTGCACACGGATCGCCGCCGCGTCGATCTGGCGCTTCTCGCGCTCGAGGCGAGCCTGCTGATGCTCTTGGGCACGGCGAAACTCCGACCAGCCCGAACGTTTACCAGCCACCTACATACAGCACCAGATCAGGCACTTTCTGGCAAGAGCCGCTAACCAGGAAGGGATCGTGTTTTCACTCGCTGTGACATCACTCGCCCGGGATCGGCTCCGCCCTTGAGGACCTGCTGATCACTCCGCTCCCGGCCGCCACTGGCTGCTGGTCCGCCGCCACCAGACCGGCGGCGTGTACGCCTTCTACCGCGTCCACGCCGCCGACCCGGTCCCCCTCCCCGCCCTGGTCCCTGTCGCCGACCGACGATGGACCGTCGAGGAAACCATCCAGACCAGCAAAGAACTCACCGCCCTCGACCACATCCTGCGCTGGTCCCACTGGCGACGCTGCCACCGGGCCCACGCCCGCACCAGCCACTACCGACGCCACGCGGCCTTCGCCCCGTCCGACCGGTTGGGCGGGTTTCCCGGCGAGGTCGGCGCCGGTGTCGTTGCCGACCCCACGCGCAGATCCCAGATCCAGATCGACGTGACCGTGCTGGCCCCATCCGTGCCCGGCGAACCCCGCCGCGCCCTGTCCCTCGGTGCTGGCTTCGACCCGTCCGTCACCGCCGCGACGGACGACCGCGTCGCGGCCGTCACCCTCGGCGAGCTCTACGAGGCACCCCCAACCTGGTGACGCGGTCGGATACCGCACCCTGTCGCCTTCGATCCCGAGCGCTGCGCGGTCCCGTCCCCGAAGAAGCACCAGAGGTTTTCGCCTCGGCAGCGTTGTCCTTCTTCGGCGCGGGCATCAATGTCGCCATGCGCGGAGGTGATGCCTGATGCTGAACTACGACCTCGACGTGTCCGAGGTGGATATCGACCTCGTCCGGTCGGACCTGGCGGCCGAGGGAGACCTGCTCGACGCCCTGGTGACGGCCGAGGACGACTGGACCAGGCCGACGCCGGCCGCGGGCTGGACGATCGCCCACCAGATCGCCCACCTCGCCACGGCGGATGCCGACGTCGTGACCGCCGTCCGCACCCCCGACGCGTTCGACGCGGTGGTGCGGCGGACGGCAGCCGGCGGCAGCCGGTACGCCGACGACGTCGCCGCCGAGGGAGCGGCCCAACCGCGCTCGGTGCTTCTGCACCGGTGGCGCGCTGGCCGAGCCGGCGTGCAGGCGGCCCTGCAGGACGTACCGCCAGACCACGAGTTCCCCTGGTTCGCCTCCACCCTCACCCCGGCGCTCATGGCACCGCTGCGCCTGATGGAAACCTGGGCCCATGGCCAGGACGTCTTCGACGCGGTGGGCGTCGCGCACCGTCCGACGACGCGGCTGGCGGCGGTCGCCGCCCTGGGCGTGCAGGGACGGGGACTGTCGTTCGCCGCCGCCCAGCTGCCTGCCCCGCCGGAACCGTTCCGCGTCGAGCTGACCGGACCGGATGGCCAGACCTGGGCGTGGGGCCCGCAGGACGCCGCCCAACGCGTGCAGGGCAGCGCGTTCGACTTCTGTCTCCGCGTCACCCAACGCCGGCCCCGCGGCGACACCGACCTGACGGCAACCGGCGAGGACGCGCGGACCTGGCTGGACATCGCCCGCGTCTTCCTCTGAACCAAGGTCGCAGCAGGTCGGTCACCTGATGAGGCTCACGCCCAGCGCGGCGACGGCCAGGCCCCGACGGCGAGGAGACCGAGGATCCCGGAGGCGGGGCCGGCGAGCGAGACGTCGATCCCCTCACCGAGGGGCTGCGAGAGTCGGGGCCGCCGCCGGCGGCGGCGCATCCGATCACTCTCAGCTTGCGCACAGGTTGCACGGTGAGTATCTGACGTATGACGCAGCCAGAGGACACCTCCAGCGCGACGGTCCTGCCCAGCGCCGCGGTCAGTGGCGACGCCCCGGCGGTTCCGGCGACGCGCGACGGTCGCGACGGCGATCACGGCGATCACGCCGGTGCGCCGGGGGCGCCCGTCAGCGCGGGCGATCCGCCGCCGGTGAGCCGGTGGCGGCGGGCGGTGCGCGGCCGGCCGGCGGATCCGGTGTGGGCCCGCCCGGCGCTCGTCGGGCTGCTCGCCGCGGCGGCGGTGCTCTACGTCTGGGACCTGGGCGCCTCGGGCTATGCGAACAGCTTCTACGCGGCGGCGGTCCAGGCCGGGACGAAGAGCTGGAAGGCGTTGCTGTTCGGATCGCTCGACTCCGGGAACTTCATCACGGTCGACAAGCCGCCGGCGTCGCTGTGGGCGATGGCGCTGTCCGGGCGAATCTTCGGCTTTTCGAGCTGGAGCATGCTCGTTCCGCAGGCGCTGGGCGGCGTGGCCGCGGTCGGCCTGATGTGCGCGGCCGTGCGCAGGTGGTTCGGCCCCGCCGCCGGCCTGCTGGCCGGCTCCGCGCTGGCGCTCACCCCGGTGGCGGCGCTGATGTTCCGCTTCGACAACCCGGACGGCCTGCTCACCTTCGTCCTCGTCCTGGCCGGATACTGCCTGGTCCGCGCGATCGAGGAGGCGTCGACGAAGTGGATGGCCGCGACCGGCGCCGCGCTCGGCCTGGCCTTCCTGACGAAGACGCTGCAGGGTTTCCTGGTGCTGCCCGCGTTCGCGCTGGTCTACCTGATCGCCGCGCCGACCAGCTGGTGGCGGCGGGTGTGGCAGCTGCTCACGGGCGGGCTGGCGATCGTGGTCGCCGCCGGCTGGTGGGTGGCGACGGTCGCACTGTGGCCGAAGGGTTCGCGTCCCTACATCGGCGGTTCCACCGACAACAGCGCGCTCGGCCTGGCCTTCGGCTACAACGGCCTGGGCCGGATCTTCGGGGGTGACGGCAACCACGGCGGTGGCGGCGGCGGTGGGTTCGGCGGCGGCCGGACGAACCTGAGCGAGCTGGCCAGGCGCGATCCGCAGCTGGCCGAACGGGTGCAGGCCGCGCTGGGCGGCCGCGGTGGTGGTGGCGGCGGTGGCGGTGGCGGGTTCGGGGGCGGCGCCGGCTGGGACCGGCTGTTCGGCGACCAGATCGGCGGCCAGGTCTCCTGGCTGATCCCGGGCGCGCTGATCCTGCTCCTCGGCGGCCTGTGGGTGACCCGGCGGGCGCCGCGCACGGACCGGACGCGGGCCGCGCTGCTCCTCTGGGGCGCCTGGATGATCGTGACGTCGATCGTGCTGAGCTTCGCGCAGGGAACCTTCCACCCCTACTACACGGCGTCGATCGCGCCGGGCATCGCCGGGCTGGTCGGCGTCGGCACGTGGACGCTGTGGGACACCAGGCAGCAGTGGACGAGCCGGCTGCTGCTGGCCGCCGCGGTCGCGGCAACCGGAGCCTGGTCGTTCACCCTGCTGGACCGCACCCCGTCCTGGTATCCGTGGCTGCGGGTGGTGGTGACGGTGGCCGCCGTCGCCGCAACGGCGGCGTTGCTGATCCGGCGCGCGCTCGTCGGACGGATGGCCATCGCTGTCGCGACCTGCGGGCTCGTGGCCGTGCTCGGCGGCCCGGCGGCGTTCGCGGCCGTCACCGCGACGATCCCGCAGTCCGGGGGCCAGCCGACGGCCGGGCCCGCGGTCCGCGGCGGCCGCGGTGGAAACGGCGGTCCCGGCGGCTTCGCCGGCGCTCGCGGCTTCGGCGCTCCCGCCGGTGCCGCTGGTGGTATCGGCGTCGCCGGTGGTGGTGCCGGCGGTGCCGGTGGTGCCGGTGGTGCCCGGACTCCCGCGGTCGTCGCCGGGACGGCGGCCGGGACCCGGCGTGCCGGCCGCCGCGGCGCGGACCTGACGGGGACCGCGGCTGGTTCCGGCGGGCTCGGCGCGTTCGGCGGCTCCGCGGCGGCGGGCGGCCGACGCGGCGGCGGGTTTGGCGGGTTTGGCGGCGGCGCCACGAACGCCCGGCTGGCGTCGCTGCTGAAGGCCAGCCACGGCTACCGGTGGGCTGCCGCAGTGCAGGGATCCTCGGCCGCGGCCGGCCTCGAACTCGCCTCGGACACGTCGGTGCTGGCCATCGGCGGCTTCACCGGGCGCGACCCGGCGCCGACCCTGACCCAGTTCGAGAACGACGTCCACGCGGGCCGGGTGCATTACTTCATCGGCGCCGGCCAAACCGGCGGCACCCGCGGGTTCGGCGGGTTCGGCGGGTTCGGCAGCCGGTCCGGCGGGCCGGGCGGCACGATCAGCACCTGGGTCCAGCAGCACTACACGGCGACGACGATCGGCGGCGAGACCGTCTACGACCTCACCGCCCCCGCGACAGCATCGTCCGCCGGCCCGGCGCGCTCGGGCGCGTGATCCGAACCGTCCGGGCGCTTCGGACATGACCGCAGGTCCGCGCCCCGCCCGCCGACCGGCCGATCGGCGGCCCTCCGCACTCGCTGGCACGTGCCCACGTTTGCCTACTGCAGGCCAGGTCCAAGCTGGCCGATGATCTTGTCAAGGTTCCGAAGTGCGCCTGAGGCGCCGGAGCCGTGGGTCGCCGCCAAGGCATGGCGGAGGGCTTTGAAGGCAGCCAACGCGGCTGCAGGCTGGCCGGTGGCGGCGAGCATGAAGGCGGCGGTGCGACGCGCTTCCAGGAGGCGAAGATATTTTTCGTTCGCGACGTCGACGTTGTCGAGGTAGGCGTGGAGGCAGTCGAGGGCCTTCTCGGGCTCGCCGATGCGGGCGTAGGTAAGGCCGGCGTAGTAGGCGCAGTCGAGCACCCACGGGTCGCTGGGTTCGAGGTGGTAACTCAGGTAGTCGGCGCGGACGGCGTCGTTGAGAGCGGCCGCCCGGGTGAACCTGTCGGCAAGGTAGAGCGCGTCTCGGCCAAGAAGCGGCGCAGTTCGAGGCCGCGGGCGCGCCGACCGGGACGCCGTCGCCGTGCCTTCACCATGCCGGCGATGCGGACGGGCTTCGGCGTCGTTACGAACATTTCCAGCGTCGCCGGGGTCTACGGTAAGCCGGGCAGACCAACTACTCGGCGACCAAGGGCGGGATAGACACCATGACCCGCACGCTGTCGAAGGAACTCGGCCACTGCGCCGGGACGCCGACCGCGTGACCGGCGCCGCGGTAGTCGGGCGCGCGATCACGGGCGACGGTGACGGACAGAAGCGATTCACGGTGAGGATGTCCTACATCTGACCATGCTGACCACGTTGGACACGTCGGCCCTGCTCGACCTGCTGCCGCACCGACCGCCGATCCTCATGATCGACGCCTTGGACGTCACTTCGCCAAGGCGCAGGGCGTGAGCTTCCTCGGCGACGCCTACCCGGGGACCGCTTGGTGCACGAGGTCCGGTTCGAGCGTGAGATGGGCGAGACCGCCTTCATGTCCGGCCGGACGTCGGTCAAGGGCCTGCCGATCGCCGTCGTCGACTCGCTCACGAGGCCGACCGTGTCGTCTGCGGGGACACCGACCCGCACCTGGCCTTCCACGCGATCTTCGCGACACGCGAGGGCTTTGCTCCGCGCGGCAGCTTCACCACCGAGGTGCAGCTGAACGACACGCTTGGCCGCGCCTACTTCGCGGTGGTGAAGCCGTTTCACCGCCTGATCATCCCGTCGCTCGTCTCCGCGCCGTTCCCCGGGAAAGCGGTGGCCGAATGATCGGTCCTCTCCCGATGATCGCCGCCGGTCGGCCGCAGGGAACCCGTAGTACTGGTACTCGCTCAGCGCCCGTCCCGCGGGGCGGCTCCGGTGAACGGTGTCGCACGGAAGCCGGAGTCGTTTCCCATGTGGAAGAACAGGTGCCCGGTGAGCGTGCCGTCCTCGTCCAGGGCAGCCCAGCCACGCCCACTGGCCTCATCGCCGTCGTCGTCGCCGATCCAGGTGAACTCGACGAGGGGCCGACCGTCGCGCTTGGTGGAACGGCAGTCCATCCAGCCGCGGACGGCGATGAACCCGAACTGGCCGGTACCATCCTTGGTGAACTCGATGAAGCCGGGCTCGACGAGGTCGATGGCGTCCTGATCCCACAGGTCCATCTCCACGATCCGCCACCGTCCGGTCAGGCTCGCCATCCGGTCCTCCGTACTCGCCATGGTCGGGTCATGTCGGCCCTTGCGTGCCGAGCGCGACGATCCGTCTCGCCTCGTCGATGGCTGCGTCGAAACCGGCCTCCGGGTCGCGCAGGAGCAGCTTCGTCGCGCGAGCATGCGCGCACACCGTCGGGTCGGCACTCGCCATCGCCGTCCGCAGGGCCGGCTCGATCACGTCTCCGAGTGCGACGAGGGCTCGGCTGAGACTCAGGTGCACTTTCCGGTCGCCGCGACCGAGTTGTGCGGCCAGGTCCGCGGCCAGCCCCTTCTTGTCCGCGGCGGGCACGAGGATGACGGCGGCACGCCACGCGCTTCGCGCGACCTCGTCGTCGGCGTCGTGCAGCAGCGACCGCGTGATCGAGGGCCACGCGCTTCCATCCCCGATCTTGGACAGCGTGTGCAACGCCTGGCTTCGGGCCTGGGTGCGCTCGGACTGCAGCTCCGTGCGGAGTCTGGGCACCGTGATCTCCGCCGGGAGACGGGTCAACGCCCAGGTGAGCATGTCGCGCACGAAGAAGTCCGGCTCGACCGCGCACCGTTCCACGAGCGCCTCGAGGAGGCCGGAATCGGGATTCGTGCCCACCGCCAGGGTCGCCTGAAGCCGCGTCGACGGGTCTGCTGCGCTCAACGCGCTCAACGCGCTGAGCGTGCGGGCGTCAAGGGTGGAATGCGTGAGGCGAGAAGAAGCTTGGCCAAGAGCGCCCGGTGGATCGGTTCTCCCAGCCATGGGCGGTAGTTCCACCGAGCTACCGTAGCTCCGGATTGCCGGTGGCCGCAGGACGCGGCAGGACGCCGCACGCCTCGTCGACGGCGCCTTCTCGGCAGGCCTCGTCGATCGCGCATTCACGGCCTACGCGACGTCGCGCGCCGAACTGCGGCGGCGCGGGCGCGATGACGGTGGCGCGGTTCCGCGGCGCACGAAGATCGATCTCCTGATCGACCGCGCCGCCTACCTCAAGGTCGTCGGCGCTCAGCTCAGGCCGGTGGCGGCGCAGGCCTCGGGCAGCGTCGACCAGCCGGTGCCGAGCAACAGCCAGCCGTCGTGGCCGGCCAGGCGGTTGGTCGGGTCGTGGACCTTGACCTGCCAGCTGCCGGCGCTGGTCTCCCGGGCGTAGGCGCTCTTGCCGTGGTAGGTGCCGTAGTAGCTGCCGAGATCCGCTGTCGGTTGGGCCCGCGCTGAGGTGGGCACGGCTTCGGAGGTCATGGGTGGCTCCCGCGTGGCGGTCACCGGGGCACCCGGCGGTGAGCAGTGGTGCTCGCGGGGTGCGGCGTGGGCGGCAGTCCCCGACCCGGGTCGGCTGGTTCTCAGCATCCTCAGGTTACGCCCCCTCTTCCACCCGAGACGTTGATCACCTTCGCGCTCGGTGACGAAGGTGCCTCGTCCGGCGCCGCGCGGGGGCGACTTTCTGGTCTACGGTTTGGGGCGCGGCGATGTTGATGCGACGCTGACCTGTGAGGGGCTGCTGCTGTGGACGAGGACGATCTGGCGGCGAGCCTGACGGGACTGTCGGGGCTGTTGACGGGGCTCCGGCCGGTGCGCGAAACGCTGATTCAGATCGCGGAGTTCGCGGTGCAGGCCATTCCGGGGGCACAGGGCGCCGGCCTGACGATGCTGGAGGACAACCAGGCCCAGACGGTGGTGGCCAGCGCCGATTTCGTGCAGGCGGTGGACGACGTCCAGTACCGGTTGGGCGAGGGGCCGTGCCTGCTGGCGGTGCAGTCGGGGCGCACGCAGTCGTCGGGGTCGCTGGGCGGGGAGACGCGCTGGCCACGGTTCGGCCCACGGGTGGGGCGGATGGGGGTGCACAGTGTGCTCTCGCTGCCGTTGCTGCTGCCCGGTCGGGTGGTGGGAGCGATGAACGTCTACGCCTATGCCAAGGATGCGTTCGGGCCCAAGGCGATTCGGATCGGGGAGCTCTTTGCCCAGCCGGCGGCGGTATCGGTGCACAACGCCCAGGTCCTGGCCCAGTCGCAGCGACTGGCCGCCCAGTTGCAGGAGGCGTTGACAAGCCGTGCTGTCATCGACCAGGCACTGGGGATCATCATGAGCCGCACGGGGAGCGGCCCCGAGGAGGCATTTGAGCGGCTGCGGACGATGAGCCAGTCCCAGCACCTCAAGGTTGCGCAGCTGTCGCGGGTGCTGGTGGACGAGGCGGTGCGCCGCGCCCGCGCACGGCAGGACCCCGAGGGCAGGACAACACCGCACCCTGATCCGCGCTGATCCGCGCGGCGGGAGAATGCGTTCAGCATGACCTGCTGACGGTCACGTTGACCTGCTGACATTCACAGCAGACGGTCGCCGCGCGCAACAATGCGACGCTGTTCAGGTGACGCTGGCCGGCCGAGCCGGGTGGGAGCGGACACCCGGCTCGACCGTGCTTACCAGGCGAGATTGATGAGGTCGAACGGTTGGTCCTGCCAGTGCTCCGGGGTGGCGGTCGCGACCGCGGCGCCGTTGATGCGCTCCGGAGTCGGGGTGGCCGCGTAGCGGGTGTGGGCGGCGGCCCAGCTCTCCTCGCGGGCGACGGCGAGGGCGGCGGGCAGGTCGAGGTCCAGCACGATCACCGCAGGCAGGGAAGCGATGTGCTCGGCCACGCCCCGACGGGCCCGGTCCGCCTCGACCAAGGCGCATGTCGGAGCGTACAGATACACATCGTCACCACGATCGGCCCAGTCGACGAGACGCGATGCAGCGACGTTGCCGCCGCCGAGGGCGATCATCGCCGTCTGGTCGAGCACGATGTGGGCCGGCGCGATCACCGGCGGGCTCGGTCAATCATCGGTTCGAGCTTGGCGTCGATCTCCGCGATCTCCGCCTCCGTCGGGTTGTAGCCGTTCCAGGCACGCAGGATTTCCCGCGTGCGCCCGGACCGCTCGGCGCGCTCGCCCGGGGTCATCGCGGCGTCGGAAAGGCGGGTGAGGTAGGCCCGCAGGGACATCCCCTCGGCAGAGGCGATGCGGGCGAGCCGGTCACGTACCTCGGTGGGAACCCGGATGTCGGCGTCGGTCATGGCCATGTTTCCTCCGGTCATGTCGGTGGACGGACAGTGTTCGATCAGCGTACGCCGCGTCGGAGCCATCTGGATCATCTTTGAAGCAAATGCTGTCCGCCACGTGTAGATCGCCAAGAGCAACAAGGAGAACACTTCTGCCGCCGATCCGGCGCGGTCGAGCTATCCGCGCGGATCGGCGGTCACCTCGTCGCGGGTGAGCAGGGAGGCGAGGTCGGCGGCGGCCCGGCCGGACGCCCAGCCCTCCCGGTCGGTCGCGCTCACCGACCGGGCGACGATCTCCGGGAACATCGTCTCCGTCGCTGCCCGGACGGAGTTTGTGCGGGCGGCGAGCACGGGCAGCAGGCGGCCGTCACCCGCCTCGGCCGCGGCCTGCTCGCTCACCTGCTCGGTCGCGGCCATCAGCCGTTGGCCGATGCGGACGGCGAACGAAGCGAGGAAGGACTGGCGGAACGACCGGGTGCGGGATCGTCCCGCGCGGTCCTGCCGGGACCCGGCCGTCATCATCGCCGTAGTCGCCTGGACCAGCAGCGACGTGTAGAGCAGCTCCACGGCGTCAAGGTCGGGCTGGAAACCGATGACCGTCGCGAACCCGAGGCTCTTCGACCACACCGAACGGCACCGGTTCGCCTCGGCGACCGCGTCGAGCAGGCTGGCCTTGGCCACCTCGTAGGGACTGTCGATGCCGACCCGGCAGCCGGCCGGGGTGTCGCGAGATCCCTCTCCCGCCGCCGCGAGCAGCGCCTCGTCGATGCTGTGCCGGGCCATCAGCTCCTGGGCCTTGGCGGTGAGCGCCTCGGCCTCCTCGGTGAACTCGGTCGACTCCGCCTTCGCCAGCAGCGCGCGGACCTTGTCGAGGATGCGCGAGTCGGTGCGCGGATCGGTGCGCAATTCGGTGCGCAACTCGGCGCGCGGGTCGGACTCCGATCCGGAGGTCTCGCTGCCCCGGGCCGCCCGGGCCCGCCCCTGCCCCTGGCCGCGGCCGTGGCCATGGCCGGCGGTGTCGCGTCGCGCGGTGCCCGGCGGGGGGCACAGGGTTTCGATCTCGGGCAGGGTGTTCAGCAGGCTGAGCAGTTCGAGCGTGTCGACGAGGACCTCCGCCCGGTCCCGGCCCTCCCGGTGACCCCAGGCGTCAAGCCACGCGTCGTCGCGATCCCACCACACGGTGGCGTCGAGGGCGTGAAGCTGGGCCCTCCACCGCTCGTCGACGGTGGCGGCCGCATACTGGCGCATCTCGAGGGCGATCGCGTCGACGGCGAGCCGCGCCTGGCGCGGGCCGGCCCGGCGGGTCACGATCCGGTGCACGTCGACCGGCTGCCAGCCGCGCTGCCAGGCGGCCTCGACGCTGCGGTCGGCCCAGCCGGCCAGGGATAGATGGACGGCCCGACGTCCGCTCGGCCCGCCCGACGTGGCGACGAGCGACTCCAGGCACGCCGCCAGCGCCGTGCCGTCCTGGGCAACCTGGGCCTTCATCGCTGCCACGACCAGCCGGTCGATCGTCTCCGCCAGGAACTCCCGGTCGCTGCGCCCCTGGTAGAACGGCCCCGCCGCGGTCCCGGCGGCCTGCGGGCGGCTGCGGCTCGCGCGGGCCTTCTGCTTGGCCTTGCGTCGTTCACGATTCCGGCTGCCCACCATCACCTCGCATGTTCTCCCGCTCGGAACCGCCTGTCGGTTCCGAGCACCCTCACCCTCGCATGCGGCCAGCGCGGATCAGCGGAGGGTCGGCCGTGCATTCAGGTGGTCTCGACAATGGCTGCTTGCCGAGATGGCGGGCGTGCATTCACTGCTGCAGGCCGCTCCACGACCATCGCGGAATTGTCAGGTCCGCCGGGACACCCTCGGCCGATTCCTGGTACTTCGACAAAGGTGTCGTGGTGGCCCACGCGAAGTAGTCGCGCAAAGCCCGGCGCAGGCGTGCGTCGAAGGGCGGCCTGACGTCCGCCAGCGCCTGGTCGAAGCAGGCGATCGCCCGGCGGTCCATCTCCTCGTGCGGACCGTTGCCGCTGTGCATCCGCACGACCGACGTCTCGTCGCCGCAGGCGTCGGTGTACGCGGCGGGTCCGCCGAGGGCCTCGGCCCAGTACGCGGCGAGCCGCTCGCAGTGCCGCGGATGGAACCCGCGGCTGAACGCGTGGCTGACGACCTCGTCGGCCATCACCCGCCGATGCCACGCCTGCGCCAGCCGGAGCAGCCCCTCGTCGCCGCCCGCGGCCTCGTAGATGCTCAGCATGGCCCGGTAGATGGTCTGCATGGCCCGAGGATGCCACGCCGGCCAGCGTGGCCGTCACCTGGACACCCACAGCCATGCCACCGCCCCGGACCCCTCATCCAGGCTGACGGACCCGCGGCCTGGAGCCCTCCAGATCCGTAGGCCACTGCCCTCCAAATCCGTAACTCAGGGCCCTCCAGATCCGGCGTTGACGGCGCTCCAAATCCGTTGATCAGCTAGACTGCCGGCCATGGTGCGGCTGCAGGAACTGGTGCCGCGACGACTGGCACCGATCGTCGCGAGCCGGCTGGAAGAGGAGCCGGTGGTGCTCCTCCAGGGCCCTCGGTCCGTCGGGAAGTCGACCCTGCTCAGGAGCCTCGCCGCCGACATCGGCGCAGAACTGGTCGATCTCGACGACCTGGCCGTCCGCGACGCGGCCGCCAGAGATCCCGGGATGTTCGTCGCGGGCGCCGACCCGGTCTGCATCGACGAATACCAGCACGTCCCGATCATCCTCGACGCCATCAAGGCCGAACTCAACCGCGACGGCAGGCCTGGGCGCTTCGTACTCACCGGCTCCGCCCGGCACGAGGCCCTGCCCCGCGCCGCTCAGGCGCTCACCGGTCGCCTGCACCGGCTGCCCGTCTACCCACTGTCGCAGGGTGAGCTTCGCGGGGTTCACGAGCATCTCCTCGACGACCTGTTCGCCGATCCGGCCGCCGCTGTGGCAGCGGCCCGACCGTCGGCGACGACCCGCGAGGAATACATCGACAGCGTCACCATGGGCGGGTTCCCGTCGGTGCTCGCGCGAGCCTCCCTCGCGTCGCGCAACCGCTGGTTCGACGACTACGTCAGCCTCAGTCTCGAACGCGACGTGCGGGATCTCAGCAAGATCCGCCAGGCCGCCTCGCTACCGGCCCTACTCGAACGGCTGGCCAGCCAGACCGCACAGATACTCAACATCACCCGAGCCGCCTCAAGCGTCCGCCTCGACGAGAAGACCGCGCAGAGCTATGTACGGCTTCTCGAGGCAGTGTTCCTGCTGTACCGGCTGCCGGCCTGGGGCGCCACGCTCACCACTCGGTCCACGGCATCGCCGAAAATCCACGTGCTGGACTCCGGGGTTGCGGCCCGGCTGATGCGCCTGAACCCACAGAAGCTCGCGGCGCGCAGCCCGACCGCGCTGACCGAGTTCGGACACCTTCTCGAAACGTTCGTCGTGACCGAGCTGCTCAAGCAGGCGTCCTGGGCAGACTGGGTCGGCGGGGTCGGCCACTGGCGCACCCGCGACGGGGACGAGGTCGACCTCGTGGTCGAACGCGACGATGGAATGGTGGTGGCCTTCGAGGTCAAGGCGGCCGGGCGGGTACCGGGCGACGACCTCACCCCACTTCGCAAGCTGCGTGACGCAGCCGGCGATGCGTTCGTGGCCGGTGTGGCCCTCTACCTGGGAGCACACTCGTACACCTTCGAAGACCGCCTGCATGTCATGCCCGTCGACAGGATCTGGGCGCCATAGCCACCGACGCCTGCCGGCGAATCGGCATGCTCGATCGCCACCGGGCGGCGGGCCAAGACCACGCTCCTACGCCCCGCCTCTCAAGGAGCCGTCGTCGATCACCTTCGGGAAGGACGACAAGCCGTTCTATAGGTCCGGCCCATACGACAACTCCCGCCAGGTCATGAATACCCTGCAACGCGCGGTCGATCCTTCGTGCAACGTCGACCATGTCATCGGCCAGGTAGGTTGACGCCTGTCCGCTCAGCGGCCGATCGCCTGCTTGTACATCGTGCGCATCGTCTCATCCTCGGTGAAGAAGTGGGTCAACAAGCCGTGTAGGTCGCCGGGGTCGGGTGTGTTGCGCGGGGCAGGACCGACCATCTGGATGCGGAAGGTTCCATCGCCGAGGTTGTACATCGTGTAGAGCCCGAGCTTGAGGCGGATGAGTTCCAGCAGCACGTCATCCCGCAACGGGTCCTGCTCCTCCGCGTTCGACGTCACCTCGACGACGAGGTTGCTTCGGTGCGCGGAGCGACCGTGGGCGGCCGCCTCGTAGAGGGACGCAGGCGGTTGGCGTCCGCGGCCCGCTTGATCTCGAAGGAGGAGACCGACAGGTCGACGTCGGGCAGCAGATCCGAGTTCCACACCTCGACGGCGACCACGTCGGGGCGCGTCCACTGCCCACTGGCACGGACCCATCCGCGCGGGCGGTGATGTGGCCGCCGAACGAGGTCTCGCCGTTCCACGGTGCCGCCCGCACCCTGCGCATCCCGGCCCGGGAGACCCAGGCGCAGCCGGTTCTGGCGGCGCCCCACGGCGCATCACCTTGCAGTCTCTACGGTCCTCATCGCAAGTGGCCTGGCGACGGTTCTCGGTCTCGCGCTCGGCTCCCCCTGACGATCTCCCTCGCTGCCGCCCCGATGCCGGACCTGAGGATCTGCCATGGATCTGAACGCCGCGATGCATAACCTGAATCAGCTCGGATCAATCGAATTGCGCTCCGACCCAGCGGTCAAGAAGAAGGTCATCGGTATAGCCGAGGCACTGGCCAGAGAGAAACCCCTATACCGCTACCGCAAGAACCCGGGCTTGGTACGGCTGCGTCCCTCGGTGACCACCACTCCGATCAATGTTCTCCGAGAACTCGGAGTCGCGACCACGTTCTACCCGGCTGGCCCGTTCGCGGAGATGGCGCGCCACTGGGCTCAGCTCCGGTACTGCGGAGCGCTGAGGACGCTGGGCGGTGCAGATGGAGGGGGTCGGCGGCTCGCGCTCAGTCCCGAGGCCAGTGGCCTGGTCTACCATCACAAGGCCGCCCAGTCGGAATACCTTGGCATCGGATTCGCACTGATCGCGGCGCGGTCCGCGCTGCAGACCAGATATCCCTTCTACCAGTTTCAGTCGGTGGACGCAGAGGTGGCGCTGGCCGATCGGTCGATTCTCGGGCGCACCGTGGCGACCGCCGGACCATCAGCCAGCAGGCCGGACTACATACTGCTCGGAACCCAGATCCGGCAGGGTCGATATAGCTCCAAGATGTTCCTGCTTGAATGCAAGGGAACGCACGACGGCCAGCGGCACATCCCCCGTCAGCTCGCGAAGGCATGCGTGCAGCTCACCACACTGACGATCGGCGGACGGACACCCCCAGGCCTGATGGTGGCCACCGACCTGAACCCGCACGGGATCATCTGCCACGTGTTCGACCCACCGGGCGACGAAGACCTCGGATCAGGTCCGACAGAAGAGTTCGACGAGGTTCTCGCCCAGGAACCTGATCCGGTGCGATTCCAACGGCGGCGCCCCACCATCCTCGACGCCGAGATCCACCGGCTACAGGAGGAGCTCGACGCTGAGGCAGATGAGGAGGAGATCGCGCGGCGCCTTGAGAACCTGCGGCAACGTCCGGAGAATCTGCGGACGATACCGGGATCGGCGGGGATCACCGTGCTTCCGGCGGAGCGTCGACAGTGGCTGCTACAGATGCTGACACGCACCTCTGCGGCCTCTGCGCTGCTGTTCGCCGGCGACGTTGCCGGGGCGGACGGCTACATACCGACCTGGATGCGCTCGGAACCGCCGCCGGACGGACAACTGCCTTTCGGCGACGACGGTGACGGCCGGCTCCTCAACGATTTCACGAGTGCCAGGACCACCTTCCGCCTCGCGACGGGACTCGAATTCTACGGCACCAGCCACAGCATGCCGCTACCCGATGGCCGTTCCTTCGTCGTGCGACGCGGTGTCGAGCGGGAAATGTATGCGATGCTGAGCGAACACCGACTGGCCCGATCCTTCCGGCGGGCACGTGACATCACCCGTCTTTGGCGCCGCCACAGGTCAGGGCAGAATTCGCCCGGTGCCGTCGGAGCCGATGGCACCGGAATTCTCGTCGAGATCGTCGAACGTCCCTAAGCTCATCGCCGCCGACCTTGGAGTTATCCGAGCCGGTCAGGCGGAGCGAGGAGGGGCTCCGACTTGGCCGGCCAGCACGAACGACGGCATCACCAGGCTCGGGACTAGGACGACTGAGCGTCGTTTGACGACCAACACAAAACCGTTCCCAATCGGTAGTGCGCTGACCACCTTCCCTTTTCGGGTTGGTCAGGCGGCTTGTGGTCGTAGTCGGCGGCGCCCCGGTCGGTCACGGGTTGACGGGTTGGGAGAACAGGGCTGAGACGGTGGCGATGAGCCGGCCGTCGTGTCCTTCGTCGACGACGTTGACGTCGACGCCGTACCACCCGCCGTCGCGGCTCGGTCGCACGGTCGCCCGGGCCCGGAACGGGCCGACCGAGCCGGGCTTGAGGAACTGGACCGTCCAGTGGCGGACCTGGAAGGCGGCGGTGTCCGTCGTCCGTTGCTCCGTCGTCCGTTGCAGGCCCGCCATCGCGGCCGCCTCGGCGATGACGTTGATCGGAGCCTGGTGCAGGGACCGGGTCGGCGCGCCCAGCGCGGGCGAGAGCTCGGAAATCACGACGGAGCCGTCGACGTCGAGGCGTCCGCCGAAAGCCTCGTGAAGCGGGGGCAGAATCATGTCGTCGTCGAACTCGTCCACGGGATTGTCGATGGGTTCGAACCCGTCGGGAACGACGCCGAGATCGAATCCGCTCCCGGTCGTGATCGCGATCAGCCGCTCAGGATCATCGGCGTCGACGACGACGGATCGGCTGAAGCCCATCTGGCGCCCGACGGTGAGGACCTCGCGGCGGCATTCGAGCCGGGTCACGTCACGGGCCGCGTCCAGCACCGAGTAGGTCATCGTGACCGGTGCCACCATCGCGGCGATGCCCTGGTAGTCGAGCCACCAGGGCTCCACCGCGAGCACGCACAGCGGCGCGGCCATGATTCCCCCCGAGCTGTTGCGCATGTCGGCACGCAGCGGCATCGTCTCGCGGGTCGCCCCACGGTCGAGGTGGGGATTGACGGAGGGCGACGTCAGTGTCCGGCTCCCGGGGATCGGGCGGGGACGGCCCACAGCCGGATCGTGTGGTCGCGGCTTCCGCTGGCGAGGACGCGACCGTCCGGGGAGAACGCGACGGACTGCACGAAGTCGCTGTGGCCGGACAGGGGCGGTCCGAGCGGACGGGGACGCGAACGGTCGGTCACGTCCCACAGCCGCACCGTCTGATCGAAGCTGGCGCTTGCCAACGTGTGGCCGTCCGGCGAGAACACCACCGACCACACGGTGCTGGTGTGACCGGACAGTGCCCCGCCCAGCGGCGCCGGGGCGGCCGGGTCGGTGATGTCCCACAGGCGCAGGGTGGTGTCCTTGCTGCCGGTGGCCAGCGTCCGCAGGTCCGTGGCGAACGCCATCCCGTACACCGATCCGCGGTGGCCGCTCAGGGACCGGCCGAACATCCGGGGTTGGGCCAGATCGCTCATGTCCCACAGGCCCACCGCGTTGTCGCCGGCGGGTCCGGCCAGGACCGTGCCGTTCGGGGCGAGCACCGGCCTCGCCCAGCTGTTGTCGGTGTGACCCGTCGGGAACCGGCTGACCAGCCGCGGATGGGCCGGGTCGGCCACGTCCCACACCTGCACGACGCCGTCGGTGTCGCTCTCGATGAGGACGCGACCGTCCCGGAAGAACGCCACCGAGCTCACCGGGCCGGCATCGGCGGGCGACACCGTCGTGGGCGGACGCGGGTGGGTCGGGTCGGAGACGTCCCAGAGCCGGATCGTGGCGTCCCAGTTGCCGCTGGCCAGCAGGCGGCCGTTCGGGGAGAAGGCCAGCGACACCGCGCCGCTGGTGCGGCCGGGCAGGGGCGGGCCGAGTGCGCGTGCGTGGGCGGGATCGACGACGTCCCACAGCCGGACCGTCCCGTCCTTGCCGGCACTGGCGAGGAACCGCCCGTCCGGGGAGAACACCACCGACGTCACCCAGTCGGTGTGGCCGGTCAACGGCGAACCGAGCGGATCCGCGGCGACGCGGTTCACCTCCTCGTGGCCGGCGACGACGGTGACCACGGTGACGACGGAGCCCGCGACGGCCAGCAGCAGCGCCGCCGCGACGACGACGACGAGCCGCCGGCGACCCCGGCGTCCGACGGGCGGCAGCAGGGCCGGCTGGCGACCCTGCCGCGCGCGATGGCGGCGGCGGTCGAGATTCCCGCCCGATGTCAGGGCCGGCGGTGTCGAGACCAGCGGTGCTAACGCCAGCGGTGCTAACGCCAGCGGCGTTGACGCCAGCGGCGTTGACGCCAGCGGCGTTGACGCCAGCGGTCTCGACGCCGGCGGGTTCGCCGCGTGGACGGACGCCGGCGGCTGCTCGGCGGCGATGCGGACGTCGTCGTCGAGCCGCAGCGGAACACCGGAGCGGGCGATCCATCCCGGGCCGTAGGCGCTGACGGCGGCCCGGGCGAGTTCGAGCGCGAACACGCGCGCGGACTGCGGACGGTCGGCCGGGTTCTCGGCGAGCGCCCGCGTGACCACCTCGGCCACCGGCGCGGGCACTTTGACCGGCGTCCGCAGGTCGCGGGCGCCTCGTTTGCCCCGCGCCGCGCCGGCGGACGGGTTCGGCTCGCCCGGCGTCACCCCGCCGAGCAGCAGGTACAACACCATGCCGAGCGCGTACAGATCCGTGGCCGCCCCCAACCGGCCCCCTGCCCGCTGCTCGGGGGCCATGAACAGCGGGGTCCCGATCACCGCACTCGCGTTCCCCGCTCCGCCCCGCACCAGCTTCGCGATGCCGAAGTCCGCCACCTTCGGCATCCCGGCGAGGTCGAACAGCACGTTGTCCGGCTTGATGTCCCGGTGCAGCACACCCTCGGCGTGCGCGCAGGACAGGGCCCCGGCCACCGCCAGACCGACGGCGCACGCGCCCGGCTGGCTCAGCCCGGGCCGGCGGCTGGTCAGCGTGCCCCCGCCGAGCATCTCCATGACGATCAGCCGCAGGTCGCCGGTCTCCACGTAGTCGTACACCCGGACGATGTGGGCATGGTCGAGGCGGGCGAGAATCCGCGCCTCCGCGGCGAAGTCGGCCGCCGCCCGGTCGTATCCACCGGCGGTGAGCACCTTGATCGCGACGTCGCGCTGCAGGCGACGATGCCATCCGGCCAGCACGATCCCGAAGCCACCCGCCCCGAGCTGGTCGCCCAGCTCGTAGCCCGGCAGGGCCGCGCCGACCCGCTTCCGATCAACGATCACGCCGGGACCCGCCCCTCGCGGACCCTCCCCCAAAACCACCCCAGATCCGTCCATCTCACCCGGCACGATGCGTGATCCTATGGCCTTGCTCCGCATCCACAACAGTGGCTCGAGGTCCCCCTTCGCGGACAGGAGCGGGACCACTCGTCGCCAGGACGGGCCGCGACAACGGGCTGGTCGGCGCATCACTTGGCACAACCGTCAACAAAGGGCAGGCTGTGGTGCGGGACACGTCGAGTGGACGAGTCGATGGAACGAGGAGCACACGTTGCGGTTCGTGTACCAGTATCCCGAGACCAACGGCACCGAGGCCGACCTGCTGGACAGCGGTGACGTGGGCGAGCTCGCCGCCGCCGCCGAGGCCGCCGGCTTCCACGGGTTCGCCTTCACCGAGCATCCGATCCCCGGCGCCCGCTGGCTGGCCTCGGGTGGCCACCAGTCGCTCGACCCGTTCGTCGCGCTCAGCGCCGCGGCCGCCGTCACCACCCGGCTGCGGTTGCTGACCTATCTGGCCGTGGTGCCCTACCGCAACCCGTTCCTGCTGGCGAAGTCCGCCGCGACCCTGGACAAGATCTCCCACGGCCGCCTCACGCTCGGCGTCGGTACCGGCTACCTGAAGGCCGAGTTCTTCGCCCTCGGCGTCGACTTCGACGAGCGCAACGAGCTGTTCGACGAGGCCCTCGAGGTGCTGCCGCTGCACTGGAAGGGCGAGCCGTTCAGCTACCAGGGCAAGCACTTCACGGCGCGTGACGTGATCGCCCGGCCCCGGCCGGTGCAGGACCCGATCCCGATCTGGATCGGTGGCAACTCGAAGCTGACCCTGCGCCGCGTCGCGCAGAAGACGCAGGGCTGGATGCCGCTGGGAGGGCCGGCGGAGCTGTTCACCACCACCAGAACCGCCCAGCTCGCGACCACCGAGGCCATGGCCGCGAAGATCCGGGAGCTGCGTGACCTGGCCGGCGAGCGTGCCTCGCAGCTCGACATCGCCCCGGCCTACCTCGACGCCACCATCAACCGCCCCGACCACGAGGCCGACCGTCACCGCGAGGCGTTCCAGACCCTCGCGGACGCCGGCGTCACCAACCTGATCATCTCGGCGCCGGGCGGGTCACCGAAGGAGTCGCTCGAGTTCATCGAGGCCTTCGGCGCCACCTACCTCTGAGGCGTGCCCTCGTTCCGTCCGGCCCGGCGGGCGGAACGAGCAGCACACCGGCCCTGCCGCGTCGCTTCGCCGCTCTTCTCGCCGCCGTCTGCGTGCCGCAGGGGCGCTGGAGGCCGGCAGAGGGTCCTTGATCTACCGAATTGTGCTGCGTGAGAAGGTCCTCGCCGTATGTCCGCGGAGGTGGCGGACCGGTGATCCGGACGAGCTCATCGCCCGCCCTCGTGCGGGCGGGCGACGAGCTCGGGCATGTCCGTGTGCCCGGAGGTCCGGGCCCGGTCGGCTAGCTGAGGAGTGCGAGGGCCTCGTTGAAGCTCTTCGAGGGGCGCATGATCTCGGTGGCCTTGACCGGGTCGGGCTGGTAGTAGCCGCCGATGTCGGCGGGGGTGCCCTGCACGGCGAGCAGCTCCTCGGCGATGGTCTGCTCCTGGTCGGTGAGGGTCTTCGCCAGGGTGGCGAAGACCTCGGCGAGGGCGGCGTCGTCGGTCTGGGCGGCCAGCTCCTGGGCCCAGTACAGGGACAGGTAGAAGTGGCTGCCGCGGTTGTCGATGCCACCGACGCGCCGCGCCGGGGACTTGTCCTCGTTGAGGAACGTCGCGGTCGCCCGGTCGAGGGTGTCAGCGAGGACCTTCGCCCGCGTGTTGCCGGTAGACAGGGCGAACTGCTCGAAGCTCACCGCGAGCGCGAGGAACTCGCCGAGACTGTCCCAGCGCAGGTAGTTCTCCTTGACGAGCTGCTGGACGTGCTTGGGCGCGGAGCCGCCCGCGCCGGTCTCGAACAGGCCGCCACCGTTCATCAGCGGGACCACCGAGAGCATCTTGGCGCTCGTGCCGAGCTCCAGGATGGGGAACAGGTCGGTCAGGTAGTCGCGCAGCACGTTGCCGGTGACGGAGATGGTGTTCTCGCCGCGGCGGATCCGCTCCAGCGAGAACGCGATCGCGTCGACCGGCGCCTTGATCTCGATCGTGAGGCCGGCCGTGTCGTACTCGGGCAGGTAGGCCTGGACCTTCTCGATCAGCCGGGCGTCGTGGGCGCGGGCGGCGTCCAGCCAGAACACCGCGGGGTCGCCGCTGGCGCGGGCGCGGGTGACGGCGAGCTTCACCCAGTCCCGGACCGGGGCGTCCTTGGTCTGGCAGGCGCGGAAGATGTCGCCGGCGCCGACGGCCTGCTCCAGCACGGCCTCGCCGGCGGCGTTGACCACGCGGACGGTGCCGGTGGTCGGGATCTCGAAGGTCTTGTCGTGGCTGCCGTACTCCTCGGCCTTCTGTGCCATGAGGCCGACGTTGGGCACCGAGCCCATCGTCGCCGGGTCGTAGGCGCCATGGGCGCGGCAGTCGTCGAGCACGACCTGGTAGATGCCGGCGTAGCTGGAGTCCGGCAGCACCGCGAGGGTGTCGGCCTCCGCGCCGTCCGGGCCCCACATGTGGCCGGAGGTGCGGATCATCGCGGGCATGGAGGCGTCGACGATGATGTCGCTGGGCACGTGCAGGTTGGTGATCCCGCGGTCGGAGTCGACCATCGCCAGGGCCGGGCCCTCGGCGATCTCGGCCTCGAACGACGCCTTGATCGCCGCGCCGTCGGGCAGGGACGCCAGGCCCTTGAGGATGCCGCCGAGACCGTCGTTCGGAGTCAGCCCGGCGGCGGCGAGCGCCTCGCCGTGCGCGGCGAACGTCTTCGGGAAGAACGCGCGGACCACGTGGCCGAAGATGATCGGGTCGGAGACCTTCATCATCGTGGCCTTCAGGTGCACGGAGAACAGCACGCCCTCGGCCTTGGCCCGGGCGATCTGCGCGGTGAGGAACTCGCGCAGCGCGGCCACCCGCAGGACGGCGGCGTCGACCACCTCGCCGGCGAGCACCGGCAGGGCGGGCAGCAGGACGGTGGTGCTGCCGTCGTCGCCGGCCAGCTCGATGCGCAGGGTGTCGTCCGCGGGGAGGATCACCGCCTTCTCCGTGGAGCGGAAGTCGTCGGCGCCCATGGTGGCGACGTTCGTCTTCGACTCCGAGCTCCACGCGCCCATCCGGTGCGGGTGCGCCCGGGCGTAGGCCTTCACCGAGGCGGGGGCGCGGCGGTCGGAGTTGCCCTCGCGCAGCACCGGGTTGACGGCGCTGCCCTTGATCTTGTCATAGCGGGCGCGAATGTCACGCTCGGCGTCGGTACGCGGGTCGTCGGGGTAGTCCGGCAGCGCGTAGCCCTGCTGCTGCAGCTCGGCGACCGCCGCCTTGAGCTGCGGGATCGACGCCGAGATGTTCGGCAGCTTGATGATGTTCGCCCCGGGGGTCTTCGCCAGCTCGCCGAGCTCGGCGAGCGCGTCGTCGATGCGCTGCCCGGGTTCGAGATGCTCGGGGAAGCTGGCGATGATCCGCCCCGCGAGGGAGATGTCGCGGCTCTCCACCGGGACGCCGGCCGCCGCCGCGTACGCCTGCACCACCGGCAGGAACGAGTACGTGGCCAGGGCCGGGGCCTCGTCCGTGTGGGTATAGATGATCGTCGAATCAGTCACCGAGACTCCGCTTCACGTCTACTCCGTCTGGGTATCAAGATATGCCGCGCCGGGACCCGCCACCGTGATCACAGCGATGGGTGTGGGCGGGTGCTCGTCGACGAGCCGGCGCCGCGGTGGTCACGATCAGGGCCGTGGCCGGGCACGCCATGGCCGGCGCGCAGGTGGAGCGCGTCGATCGAATTCGAACGCGGAATCGACACCGAGAGGGTCGGCGAGTCGCCGCCGGGATTCTACGGCACCCGGTTCGCTCGGGTGTCGTCCCGGACGGCCGACCTGCGGCATCCTGGCCTGCGTTGGCTGCCTTCGTGGCGGTCCGACCGGGCTGACGCCACCTGTGGGTGCCTGTCACGGGCAACGAGGTGGGCACGCGGGCTGCCGATTTCCGGCCCACCACCCCGTGTGAGATAGTTCACCGCGCGGATCTGTGGACGGCCGCCGCCAGGTGGATCACGCGCCCGATCGGCCGGTTCGTGTGGGGCGGAGACCAGCGGGGTAGATCGTCCGCCATGACCGCCAGCATCGACACATCCGACTTGCCCGGCCCCGGCCGGCGCGTCGACCGGGAGGACGCGGAGTCCGCGCAGGAGCGGCGCAACCGCAACTGGGCCGACATCCTGCAGGAGCTGCGGGTGGCCCAGACGGGCGTGCAGTTGCTGACCGCCTTCCTGCTGGCGCTGCCGTTTCAGAACCGCTTCGCCGACCTCACCGACGGTCAGGAGTGGCTCTACCTCTCGATCGTGCTGCTGTCGATCACGGCCACGGGGCTGCTGATCATGCCGGTGAGCCTGCACCGCGCCCTGTTCCGCAGGCGGGAGAAGGAGACGCTGGTCCAGATCGCCAACCGGCTCGCCCAGGTCGGGCTCGCCGTGCTGGCCCTGGCGATCTCCGGGGTGGTCCTGCTGATCTTCGACGTCACCAAGGGCCGGACCACGGCCGCGGTCGCCGCGAGCGCCACCCTGGTCGTCCTGGCGGTGCTGTGGGCGGCGATCCCGGCGCTGATCACCCGGGCGGGCACGGAGGACTGACGCATGCGTAAGGGACTGTTGACCCTCGCCCTCACCGTCGCGCTCCTCACCGGAGGCGTGGTGGCCTGCCAGGACTCCGCCTGCGCGGCCGCGCCCGCGGTGGTGCTCGCGCGCGGCGGGCACGGAGGAGGCGGCGGTGGGCACGGAGGAGGCGGCGGGCACGGTAGCGGCGGTGGGCACGGAGGCGGCGGTGGGCACGGGGGTGGCGGCGGGGAGCGGTCCGCGCCGCACGGGTTCGGCGGCGGCGGCCACGACGAGTGCGACGACTGAGCGGGGCCGACCGGCGTCGACGGCGAGGGTGATGGCCGGCGGCTGACCGCCCGCTGCCGGCGTTTTCCCAGGTATGGCCGGGGAAACCAGACAGTAATGACGATCGAGGGTGTCCGGACCGTGGGCGTCGAGGAGGAGTTCGTCCTCCTCGACCCCGACCGGCATGCGGTGCGCGCCGCCGCGTTGCGGGTGCTGGCCCGGGGGGACCGCGATGGCGCCGGGGCGCCGCCGGGCGACGGGGATCTCCACGTCGAGCTGACCCGCGAGCAGGTCGAGAGCGGCTCTGCGCCGCACACCAGCCTCGCCGGGCTGCGCGGGTCGCTGGTGGGGCTGCGCCGCGCCGCCGCGCGGGCCGCCGAGGCGGAGGGCGTGGCGCTCGCCGCCACCGCGACCTGCCCCACGCCGACCCGGCCGACCATCACCCCGAAGCCGCGCTACCAGCGGATGTGTCAGGAGTTCGGGCTCACCGTCCGCGAGCAGCTCACCTGCGGCTGCCACGTGCACGTCGCGGTGCACTCGCGCGAGGAGGCCGTCGGCGCGCTCGACCGACTCCGACCGTGGCTGTCCGTGCTGGTCGCGATGACCGCGAACTCACCGTTCTGGCAGGGGGCGGACAGCGGCTACGCCAGCTACCGCACCCAGGTCTGGCAGCGCTGGCCCACCGCCGGCGCCACCGGCGCGTTCGGTTCGCCCGCCGAGTACGACCGGGTCGTCGACCTGCTGATCCGCACCGGCGCCGCCCTGGACGCCGGCATGATCTACTTCGACGTCCGGCTGTCGCACCACTACCCGACCCTGGAGCTGCGGGTCGCCGACGTGTGCCTGTCCGTCGACGACAGCGTCCTGCTCGCCGCGCTGGCGCGGGCGTTGGTGTCGACGGCGGCGCGCCAGTGGGCGGCGGGCGAGCCGGCCCCGCCGGTGCGCCCGGAGCTGCTGCGCGCCGCCGGCTGGCGGGCGTCGCGCCACGGGGTGTCCGGCAAGCTCGTCGACCTCGAACGCGGCGAGCTCGTCCCCGCCCGGGCGCTGGTCGATCGGCTCGTCGAGTGTGTCGGCCCGGAGCTGTCGACGACCGGCGACGGCGACGCGGTCGCCGCCCTCGTCGACGACCTGTTCGCCCGCGGCACGGGTGCGGATCGCCAGCGCGCCGCCTACGCCCGCCGCGGCCGCATCGACGACGTCGTCGACCTCGTGATCCGCGAGACCACCGCCGTGGCATCCCCCTGACCCGCGCGACGGTTCAGCGACCGGGGTTCAGCGACCGGGGTTCAGCGACCGGGGTTCAGGGGCCGGAGCTCAGGGGCCGGGGCGGAACGAGGCGAAGATCGTGCGCATCTGGCCGAGGGCGGCGTCCCAACCCTGCTCGGGGACGCGCCAGCGCAACCCGTAGCCGTGCCCGTTGCGGACGACCCCGAAGTCGAGGACGTGGATGGTCTGCCCGCCGGAGGTGAAGGTGAACTCCCAGATCGCCGCGCTGGTCCCGGCGCCGCCGTCCGCGGGGCGGATGGACAGGCGGCGGTAGCCGGCGGAGCTCTCTCGGACCGCGGGCTCCTGGTCGTGCCAGGCGCCGATGGCGGAGGGACCCGCCTTCGGCTGCACCTCGATGAGCAGATCCGGGTGGCCGGACGGCGCGGTGGTGATCACCCGCCCGTTGCCCCGCTCGGAGATCCGCCAGCCGGCGGGCAGTGCCGCCGACCAGCCGCTACCGTCCCGGTGGCTGGTGTAGCCGTCAGGGGCGTCGGCGGGGTCGGTCATGTCCGGAGTGAGTGCGCCGAGGTTGTCGCCGACCTGCGACGCGGCGGGCGGCGCGGTGGACGACGCGGATGGCGTGCCCGTCGGCGTCGGGCCGGTCGCGGGTGCCGACGTGGCCGTGCCCGGCGTCGAGCCTGCCGTGGCCGTCGCCGAGGCCCGCGGTGCCGGCGACGTGGTGTCGGTGGCCGGCGACGTCGCGGCGGCGGCCGGCGGGGACGCCGGCGAGCCGCCGCCCGCGAGGACCAGGCCGAGAACGATCGCCGCGGCAGCGATCACCACGGCAGCGACCCCGGCGAGCACAGCGATGCGCCGCCGACGTGCCGGCCTGTCCGGATCGCGGCGCGGCGCGGCCGGATCGACCCCGCCGGCGGCGCCGGACGCAGCGGCCAGACCCGCCGGAGCGGCCTGGCCGGCTTCACCGGCGGAGCCGGGCCGCCCGGCGGAACCGGGCCGGCCATCCCGGCTCGCTCCGCCATCGAGGCCGGCCGACCCGGCCGGGCCGGGCTGGTCGGCGTTACCAGGCCGACCCGCGAGGCCAGGCTGGCCGGTGCCGGCAGGTCGACCAACGCCGCCCGGCTGGTCGGCGCGGCCGGGCCGGTCGGCGGAGGCGGCCAGGTCGGCGGGGGCAGGCTGGCCGACGGGGGTGGATCGGCCGCTCGGGGCAGGCCGGCCTGGCGGCTCGGGTAGCGACCCGGCGGCGGGGGCGCCCGCGGCGGGGCCGGGTGCGCCGGCCGCGGCGGGCAGCGCGGCCGGATCCGAGGTCGCCGCCGGCGGCGGGGCCGCGCCGTCCAGGCCATCCAGGCCGTCCAGGTCAAGCTGCGGGATCTCCACCAGCGTGCCGTCGAGGGTGTGGTCGGTCTCCTCCAGCCGGTCGGCGATCTCGCGCAGCCGGCCACGGGCCTCGGCGAGCGACGGGCGCCGCGCCGGGTCGGCGTCGAGCAGCTCGGTGAGGACCCCGCGCAGGGGGCCGCTGTGCTGGAACGGCCGGCGCCGGTCCTCCACCACGGCCGCGAGGATGGCCAGCGGCCCCTCGCCCTCGAACGGCGGCACCCCCTCGACCGCCGTGAACAGGGTCGCGCCGAGCCCCCACACGTCCCCGGCGGCGCCGACGCGGGCGCCACGGGCCCGCTCGGGGGCGATGTAGGCGGGCGAGCCGACGAGCGTCCCCGCCTCGGTCAGGGTCGCGTCCCCCTCGGTGACGGCGATACCGAAGTCGGTGAGCCGCGCCTGCCCGTCGACGGTGACGAGGACGTTGCCGGGCTTGACGTCGCGGTGCACGACGCCGCCGCGGTGGGCGGCCTCCAGGGCGTAGGCGAGGCTGACGCCGATGCGGGCCACCTCCAGCGGAGGCAGCCGGCCGGCAGCGCGGATGAGATCGGCCAGCGAGGTGCCGTCGACGTACTCCATGACGATCCACGTGTGGTCCTCGGCGTCGAGGACGTCGTAGACCGTCACCAGGCCGGGGTGACGCAGCCGGGCGGCGGCGCGGGCCTCGCGCAGCACCCGCTCGCTGAGTACCGCCCGTTCGGCCGGGGAGGCGACCGGCGGTCGCCGGACCTCCTTGATGGCCACCCGGCGGCGCAGCAAGGTGTCCTCGCCCTCGCGGACGACGCCACCGCCACCGCTGCCGAGCACCCGCCCGAGCCGGTAGCGACCGGCGAGCCGACGTTCCTGGCCCGCGGCGCGGTCGGTCGCCATCGCTCGCACAGCCCCCCTGATCGTGAGGATTTCCCGGCTCTACCCATCCTCTGACGTCGAAACCGGGAAGATGGGCGAAACGGCGCGCAGAGTTCGCCCACAATCCCACAGCCCGATCGTGTCGGGCTCCGGGCCGGCACCGTCCAGCCCGGCGGCCACCGGCTTCGGCCCGCACGGGATGCGACCGACGGCGCGGAACCTGTCCCGACCGGCCGGGCGGGACACCGCACCGGGTGCCCATCGGTGTTGAGCGCTCCCCGGTCGGGCGGACCGGTCTTCGGGGCCGGGGCGGCGGCCCGTATTCGGACGCCTCGGTTCTGCCCGACGGTTCGCACCGCGGTCCGCGCCCCGGTCCCGCCGAGCAGGCCGAAGGGGAGTGTAGACGCCCCGGTCACCGGAGCAGACGAGGCCGAGGCCGACGCCCGGGTCAGAGGGACCGCCCGGGTCAGAGGGACCGCCCGGGTCAGAGGGACGGGGCGAAGCCGAGGTCGCGCAGGGCGCGGCGGTAGGCGACGCCGAGGGCGTCGAAGGCCCGGTGCGCCTCGTCGGCGGCGAACACCCGCACGGGGCGCTGCGATTCGACGATGCGGCGGTCCGGCGCCCAGATCCGGTCCTCGACGGCCTGCAACGCGGCGCCGTCGACGGGTCCGTCGCCGTGCACCGCCGGGTCGAACGCCGAGGTCCAGTACAGCCGCAGCGTCGTCGCGGACGTCGGCGCGCTCACCGCGAACATCACCGATCCGGGGCCGTGCGCGCCGGCCAGCCATACGGCGAACGGCAGCTCGATGCGGTAACGGAAGTGCGTCTCGCCGACGGGTCGCCGCCCGTCCGGGCCGGGCGCGGCGACCGGGTCCACCGACGGGTACCGGTACTCGGCGCGCACGGTGGCGCCGTCGCGGTGCACCGGGTACGGCTCGACGGCGAGGACGTCGGCGTTGCCGAAGGTGTCGGTGTGCAGCACGGAGAAGTGCCCGATGTCGCAGAAGTTCTCGACCTGGCGGGCGGCCTGCGCCTGCCAGTCCTGCACGGCGCCGACGTGATGCGGCCAGCCGCGGTCCTCGACCTCGGGGAAGCGGGGCCGCGGGCCGGCCTCGTCCACGGCGTCGACGAGGCACGCCCAGACCAGGCCCGCGCCTTCGGCCACCCGCGCGGACCGGGCCGCGATGATGTCGGGGACCCGCCGCCCCGGCTGCTGCGGAACCTCGACGCACCGCCCGTCGCCCGCGAACGCCCAGGCATGGTAGGCGCAGCGCAGCCGCCCCGCGCCGTCGACGACGCCGTCCGAGAGCGGCACCCCGCGATGCGGGCACCGGTCCACCAACGCCGCCACGTCCCCCGTGCCCGCCACGTCTCCCGTACCCCCCGTGCCCGCCACGTTCCCCGCGGCATCGGCATCGCGCGTCGGACGCCAGAGCACCAGCGGGACGTCAAGCAGCATCGCGCGCACCGGCCCCGTGCCGACGTCGCCGGAGCGCGCGACCGGATGCCAGTAGTGGGCTGCGGCCGAGGTGAACGCGGCGTCGAGCGCGGCGTCGGCCATCACGTCGGTCGACACCGGCACCCGCGGCGCGGGAATGGCGGTCAGCAACCGGATCGGTGCGGGCGCCACCGGCGCGGGTTCGGGCCGGGCCGTCGCGGACGGGTCGGCGGACGGCGAGACGCCGAAGGACGGCGGCACGGAGACGAGCGGCGAGGCAGCGGCGAGCGGCGGGACGGAGACGAGCGGCGAGGTAGCGGCGAGTGGCGAGGTAGCGGCGAGTGGCGAGGCAGCCGCGGGCTGCGGGACCAAGGCGGGCGGCACCGCAGCGGGCAGGACGTGGACGGTGGCCGTGGTCCCGCGGGAGGGGACGGGGGCGGCGGACGGCATGACCCGGACGCTAGGACCGGCCCGTTGCGCCTGGATTGCCCGGTCGGCGGCGGTGATGACGGCTGGGTAACGACCTGGTCGCGTGGCCGCACCGGGCCGCCTCGACGGTCGGGCGTTGTACAGCGGCGCGCTCGTGCAGCAGGGTGGAGACCATGCCGAAGCACGTGCCGCCGCGGCCCGCGCCGCCACGCCCCGCGCCGCTGCCAGTCCCCGTCTCGGCGGATCGCACCGCGGCGGCCGCGCTGCGCCGCGCCTTCCGGCGGCACGCCGCCGGAGTGACGATCGTGACGATGAACGGCACGCAGGGCCCGGTGGGGTTCACGGCGACGTCGGTGGCGTCGCTGTCGCAGAGCCCGCCGTTGGTGTCGCTGTCGCTGTCGGCGGGCTCGTCGATCGTCCCGACCCTGCACGCGGCGGACAGCCTGGTCGTCCACCTGCTCTCCCATGACCAGCACGACCTGGCCGTCCGTTTCGCGGCGCCGGGCGCCGACCGGTTCGCCGCGCCGACGCGATGGCGCCAGTTGGGCACCGGGGAACCGCTGCTGATCGACGCCGCGGTCTGGCTGCGCTGCCGGATCCGTGACCGCATCCCCGCGGGCGACCACTGGCTGGTGGTGGCCGAGGTGGTCGAGAGCCGGGCGGAGCGGTCCGTCGCGCCGCTGGTCTACCACGACGGCGGCTACGGCACGTTCGTCGGTCCCGCCACCGGCGTCCCAGCCGTCGAGGCCGCCCCTTCCCCTGCGCCGGGGAACGGCGGCGGCAACGGTGAGGGCAGAAGCCCGGATGACCGAGGGAGCGACGGCCGAGGGAACGACGGCCATGGGAACGGCGGCCGTGGGAACGGCGGCAGGAGCGTCGGCGGCCCGCCCGCACCGGACGAGGGCGATCTGGGTATCCGCGCCCGCCAGGCGACCCGCCCGGTCCGGCCGGGTCGGGCTACGCCGACAAAAGACGGGCGATGACGATTTGTCTCCCCGTCGGCGGGCACACAGCCGGCACGCACGAGGCACCGGACGCCGACGAGGAGGGATTCCCGATGAAGGTCCTGGAACGCATCAGGGGCGACGTGCGACGGTTCCGGCTGCGGCGCCGGGAGCGGGCCGCGCATCCCAACCGCAATCCGCGGTACTGATCGCGCGGCACCACCAGCACGGCCCCGGGCGCGGGGTGGGAGGGCATCGCCCGTCCCACCCCGCGCTCTTCGTGTCTCCGGTGGTCGTCAGCCCGCCTTCATGATCATTTTGAGGGCGCGCCGTCGACGATTCGTCAACAGCGTTGATTATCTTGTGGTTCCCGAGGTCCGATCCTTCCGGCCGCGCCGGTCCGGATCCGCCAGGCCGACCCAACAGGACGCGGTCGAACGCCACTCCCCCTGCCACCGGGCCCGGTCGAACCGACCCACCACGGCGAACTCGTCCGCGACGGCGCCGTGCTGCCCCGGTCACCGTGCTGGCACGGAGGTTGACCGGCCGGCGGGTCCTTCTGCCCCGTGGAGGGCGACCGCCCATTCGGGGGCCCTCGGCAGGCCCGGCCGGGCGCCATCGTCGCAAACGCCAGCAGCCGTCCTCACCTGCCGTCCCCTTCCCCGTGGCAGCCGGCGGCCGGCGCAAACGGGCTACTCCCTTTCCGTGAGCTCTTTCCGGTAGCCACTTTCAACCTTCACCCCTCGGTCCATGGCGGACCAACAACCGGCGCACGGCGCACCCCGACGGGCCGAAATCCAGGAATCTCGTTGATTACAGCGCGAAAGGGCTCCGTTCGACCCGTGCGGACGGCACTTGACACGCCTTCAAGCAGAAGAAGGTTGCGCCACCAAGGGCGCGACTTCGATCGCAGTTTTGACCGAGGGTCGCCCCGGAGATCCTTCGTATCGCCCCCCACCGCGGGGTACCCCGTTCGTCGACGATGCCAGTTCGACTGCCCTGAACTGGCACTTCACCCCCGAACGGCGGGCGAAGTCCGCGCGGTCGACCTCACCCAACACTCCGCGCAAGGACGTACGCACGCGTGTGAATCTTCTCGAGTCGGAGCAGTGGGGAGCCCAATCTTCACCCCGAGCCGGTCGCGGTAAGGTGCAAATGCCCAGATTTCTGGATGACGTTGCCGGGAGCTCAAAGGAATGCAATGGATCACACGCTCTCATCTGAGAGCGGGCGCTCGAACGATCGGCGCCGTGGCGGCGACGGGATGTCTGACGTTGGGTCTGCCCGGCGTGGCGTCAGCGACCCCAATGCCGAACAAGGACGCCGGACTGGTGACGCTGGTTCAGGGGCTGCCGGATATGAAGGCGGACGTCACCATGGACGGGCAGACCCTCATCAAGGACCTGGTGGCTAAACAGGTCGCGGACCCGAGACCGCTGGTGGCCGGGGCCCACCGCGTCGAGATCCGGCCTGTCGGCCAGCCGGAGAGCGCGCCGCCGTCGGCAGCCGCCGACGTCGCCATCCACCCGGGCACCCGGCTCTCGGTCGCAGTGGGTCTCGACGGCGCGGGCAAGCCTCTCGCGCGGGTCTACGACGACGCCACCAGCACGACCTGGCCAGCCAACACCTCGGCGATCGTCGTCCGCGACGTCGCGGCGCTGGCGGCCGGCCAGATCAAGATCGACGGCAAGTACGTCGGCGACGTCCCGAAGAGCGGCCAGGTCGTCCAGACCTTCCCCCCTGTCTCGCCCGAGGTCGCCGTCAACGCCCTCCCCTGCCTCATCACCGGCAAGACCAAGGACGGCCTCCCCTGCGTCTACGTCGGTCCGCCCGTCGTCGGCGCGCCTGGTGTCGGCGGCGTGGACGTGCCCTGCGTCACCACCGACAAGACCAAGGACGACGTCCCCTGCGTCGGCGGAGTGCCCGGGGTCGGGGGCGTACCCGGAGCCGGCGGCGTACCCGGAGCAGGGGGCGTACCCGGAGTCGGCAGCGTGCCCTGCGTCACCGACAAGCCCAAGGACAGCGTCTCCTGCGTGCCCGGTGTCGGTGGTGTACCGGGTGTCGGCGGCGGCACCCCAGGTGGCGGCGTCCCCGGTGGCGGCGTCCCCGGTGGCGGCACCCCGGGTGGCGGCGTTCCCGGTGGCGGCGTCCCCGGTGGCGGCGTCCCCGGCGGCGGCGTCCCCGGCGGGGGCACCCCAGGTGGCGGCGTCCCCGGCGGCGGCGTTCCCGGTGGCGGCGTTCCCGGTGGCGGCGTCCCCGGTGGCGGCACCCCGGGTGGCGGCGTTCCCGGTGGCGGCGTCCCCGGTGGCGGCACCCCAGGTGGCGGCGTCCCCGGTGGCGGCACCCCAGGCGGCGGAACCCCAGGTGGCGGCGTTCCCGGCGGTGGCACGCCCGGCGGCGGCACCCCGGGTGGCGGAACGCCGCATACGGTCACAGTGACCGACACCGCGGGCAAGCCGCTGGTGCCGGCCCAGACGGTGCCGACCAAGCCCGGGTCGACGACCAACCTTTACATCGTCGGTGGCCCCGGCTCCTACAGTTGGCTGTCCCACCAGGCCGCGAACTCGCCCACCTCGGTCAACGCCGGCAACAGCGGGCTGGCCGCGGATGACGATCATCCGCCCGTGCTGGCCATCGGGGCGCTCGGCCTCGCGGTCGGATCGGCCGGGGTCCTGTTCGGGTGGCAGCGCCGCCGAGCGTGGCTGGCTCACCGACAGGGATGATCGAGTCTCGCCGACGAACGGTGCCGGCCGGTCCGCCGCCCGAGGACGGGTCGGACGGATCGGCCGCGCCGGCCGCGAGCCAGGAGCCGATCACGGGCGGGCCGGATCGGCCCAGGCCGCCGGGCACCCGGCTGGCACGGACCCGTCGACGTCGCCGTGGCCGCCGCCTACTGGTGGTCACGGCGACGGTCGCGGGCGTCGTCGGCGGCAGTGGCATGGCCGGATGGGTGGCGTCGAGACCGCCCGGCGACGTCGGTTCGCTCGCCGCGGGCGCGACGCCGGCCGCCTCCCAGGGAGCGGCGGCGTCGCAGGGGCCGGCGGCGTTCGCGAGTTCCACCCGGACGGGCGACGCGGCGGGCACCGCGTCGCCGGCGCCGTCCACTGATGCCGAGTCGATCCAACGACGCCGGCCGACGGCCGTCGCCGCGGCGAGCCTGGGCATCTCGGCACCGGTGACGGTGGCCTCCGTCAACGCGACCACGCATGCGCTCAACGTGCCGGTCGACCCGGCGACGCTGGGCTGGTGGGCGGGGGGCGGGGCCCCGGGTGCCTCAGCGGGGACGGTCGTGATCGCCGGGCACGTCGACTACAACGGCCGCCCCGGCGCCCTCTACCCGCTCAGCCGGGTCGAGATAGGGGCCTTGGTCGTCGTCACAAGTGCCGACGGCACGAAGCACGACTACCGGGTGGTGACCCGCCGGCACGTGGTGAAGACCAGGCTGGCGGACACGGGTGTCTTCCGGACGGACGGCCCGCCCCGTCTGGCCCTCATCACCTGCGGCGGGGCGTTCAACACCGCCACGCACAGCTACCATGACAACCTGATCGTCCTGGCACTTCCCGCCTGACCCGCCTGACCCGCACAGGCCCGCACAGGCCCGCACAGGCCCGCCCGGACCCATCCGGACCCGCACAGGCCCGACCCGTACGCCGGACCCGCACCCGTCGGCAGCGCCGCGTACCCCCGCCGGGGGCGCCCGCAGCCTCGATGGTGCCCCTCTGATGTGGGTGTTCCGCGCAGATGGCGCTCGTGGGGATGCGGTATAGCTGGGACGTGGATACCCCGGACCGGACCGAACTCAGTGCGACGACCCGCTGGGAAACACTCACGGCGGGCGGGGCGGGCCGCCGCTACGCCGACCGGTTCGCGCGGCTCGCCGCCGCCGGGGTCGACGTGCACGGCGAGGCGACGCTCTGCCACGCGCTGGTGGCCGGCGGCTCGCGCATCCTGGACGCGGGCTGCGGAACCGGCCGGGTGGCCATCCGGCTGGCCGAGCTGGGCCACCGGTGCGTCGGGGTCGACGTCGACCCGTCGATGCTCGGCATGGCCCGCGACCGTTCCACCGCCGTTCGCTGGGTCCTCGCCGATCTTGCCGCCCTGGACACGCCCGTCGCGTTCGGGCCGCCCGAGGGGACCGGCGCGCCGCCCGCCACCGACGGGCCGTTCGACCTCATCGTCGCCGCCGGTAACGTCATGGCGCTGCTCGCCCCGGGCACGGAGGCCGCCGTCCTGCACGGGCTCGCCCGCCGCCTCGCCCCCGGCGGCCGGCTCGTGGCCGGGTTCGGGCTCGACGCCGCGCATCTCCCTCTGCCGGCCGCGCCCTTCGGGCTGGCGGACTACGACGGCTGGTGCGCCGCCGCCGGCCTCACCCTCGACCGCCGGTTCGCCACCTGGCAGGGCACCCCCTTCGAGACCCCCGAGATCCCGGAGATCGGCGAGATCGGCGAGATCGGCGAGTCCAGCGACGGCCCTCGCCACCGCGGCGACGGGCCGGGCACTGTCCCCGGCTACGCCGTGAGCGTCCACCGCGCATAGGCCGTGACCAGGCGTTACTCGCCGCGTTTATGTATAAATTGTGCGTAAACGGATGATTCGCCTAACGTCTCGCCCATGAGAACGCGGATGTGGAAACGACGGATCCTGCTGCCCTCGGTGATCGCGGTGAGCACGCTGGTCGGCCTGACCGTCGGGGGCGCCCCGGCGCAGGCGGCGACGTGCCCGGCGACGGGGACCAGCAGCGACGACGGATCGTCGATCACCTGTGTCACCTCCCCCGTGGCCGGCGACGCGCGCCTGGTCGACATCACGATCCACTCGACGGCCATGAACGCCGACGAGTCCGTGCGCCTGCTGCTGCCGACCTCCTACGACGCCCAACCCGACCGGACCTGGCCGGTGCTGTACCTGCTGCACGGCGGGGCGAGCAGCAGCGACATGGCGTCCGACCACACCGACTGGTCGGAGAACACCGACGTCGAGAGCCAGACCGCCGGCCACAACGTGATCGTCGCCATGCCCGATGGCGGCAGCGCCGGGTGGTACAGCGACTGGGCCAACGACCCGGCCCGCTGGGAGACCTTCCACACCGTCGAGCTGCGCCAGCTCCTCGAACGCAACTACCGGGCCGGCTCCGACCGGGCGATCGCCGGCCTGTCGATGGGCGGATTCGGCGCGCTGTCCTACGCGGGCCGCCACCCCGGCGACTTCAAGGCCGTGGCCGCCTACAGCGGCGTCGCCCACCCCTTCGGCGACCCGCAGGGCTTCCAGATGCTCCTGGCGGGATCCGGGAAGGACATCAACGCCCTGTGGGGTGACCCGACGACCACGTCCGGGGCGGCGACCTGGCAGCAGCACGACCCGTACTACCTGGTCGACAACCTGACGTCCATCCCGGTCTACATCTCCTCCGGGGACGGCACCACGGGCCCGAACGACGACGACCCCGGCCTGGTCAACCTGGAGACGACCACGAACACCCAGAGCCAGGCGGTCGCCCAGCACCTCGCCGACGCCTACGTCGCCGCGCACCCCGGCGCGACCGGCGATCCGCTGCTCACCACCCACTTCTACAGCCCCGGCGTGCACACCTGGCCCTACTGGTCCCGGGAGTTCGACGCCTCCCTGCCCACACTGCTCACCGCGATCGACGCCTGAGCGGGTTCCAGGGGCGTCCGGTCATGTTCGCGGATGTCACGACTCACGACTACCGATGATCTTGACGGTGAGTGTGGCCTGACAGCGGAGCGGAGCCACGTGGTCGTTCTGTAGGGACAAGTCGGACGCAGAACCCTACAGAACAACCACGGAGGCGCTCTCCCCCGTCAATCCTGGGTCGACGGCGCGGCGGGCCGGTAGGCGGCGAGCAGGTGGGAGCCGATGAGGGCGTTTCCCCGCGCGGAGGCGTGCAGGCCGTCGGGGGCGAACAGGGTCGGGTCGGCGCCGAAGCGCCGTGACACGGCGGTCCGCAGGGTCACCGGCGTTCCACCGGCCGCGGCGACCGCCGGCGTCTGCGCCCGTTCGAGCAGCAGGCCGAGCAGCCAGAGGACCTCGCGCAGCGGCGAGCGGACGGCGGAGATGACGCTCAGGTCGGGCGTGGTGCCGACGATCACCTGGGCGCCGCCGCGGCGCAGGTCGGTGACGGCGCCGGCGAGGTGGCGAGCGGCGGCCGCCGGGGAGGTGCGATTACGGATGTCGTTGACGCCGATGGAGATGACGGCCAGGTCGGGTGCCGCGGGGGCGACCCGGGCGACCTGGGCGGCGAGGTGCTCGGCACGGGCGCCGTCGCGGGCGGCGCTGATGACGCGCACGTGCCGGCCGCCGCCGTGATCGCCGCCGACGCCGTGCCCGTCACCATCACCGTCGTGCCCGCCCCGGACACCGCCACCGCCACCGCCGTCACCCTCACCGTCACCGCCGGCACCGCCACCGTCACCGCGGTCGGAACCGCGGTCGGCGGCGAGGGCGCGGGCCAGCCAGCCGCCGAGGGTGTCGTCGTAGTCGTGCACGCCGGTGCCCTGGGCGCTGGAGTCGCCGAGGATTCCGAGGGTGAACGGCGGATGCGTCGGGTTGCCGTAGAACTCGCGCACCGGCGGCGCGGGGGTGGTCAGCGGCCGCACCCGGCCGTCGGCCGCGCCGCCCTGGTACAGCGCCAGGCGCCACACCCCGACGCCCGCCCCCACGAACGCGCCGCTGCCCGCGGCCCCCGCCGACAGCAGCAACCGGCCTCGCCCGATCATCGCTCCCCCCTCCGGCCACCGACGGGTGGCGCGTCCCCGGCGATCGATCCCCGCCCGCGGCGCCCGTGCCCGGCCGGCGTCGCTCGTCACCGGCGGGTCGAACGGCTCCGCGACGGGAGGCCGACGACGTCCCGCGGGCGGTGCTGGGTGAACGCGACGCGGGCGGCGGGCAGCGTGCCGCGGGCAGGCCCAGATTTTACCCACGGGAGTCGTCGCCGCCAGCCGATCCGCCGGCACCGTCGGGTAGCGCGCGCGGCGCCGGGAGGGACTCCCGAGCGGACGAACGCCGTTGTCCGGCCCGATGCCACCGCACGCCGGCCGCCGCACGCCGGCCGCCGCACGCCGGGGCGACGACCGTCACCAGACGTGCCCGCCGAATACCCGACTCCACCGACGGTGCTTACCAAGCCGTAACGGAGGATCGATCCCCGGGCTCCGGACAGATTGGACGTCGGGGACGATCGTGATGTGGGAGAACCGGGCCGTCCTGCACAGCGGCACCGGTGACCACGATCCCGACACCCGCCACCTCGTGCGCATCTGCCTCGCCGCGCTGCACCCGTGACAACCCCCGGCCGACCGCGGGGATCGATGCCCTTGACATGAAGTCGGGTTCAGCTTTCAGGCTGGGTGCACGTGATCGGATGACCACCGCGGCACCCGACGCGACGCCTGGAGGAGACCCGCCCCATGCCACCCTCGACGCCACCGATCGCCCCGACATCGACCGCCACCCCGGCCTCAACCGTCACCCCGACAACCACCGTCACCCCGACAGCCACTGACGAGGCCTCCCGCCCGCTCGCGCTCGCCCTGGTCGTCGGCAGCGTGCGGGCGGGACGGCTGGGGCCGGCGGTCGCGGGCTGGTTCGCCGGCCACGCCCGCGACCGTGACGACGTCCACCTCGACGTCCTCGACCTGGCCGCCTTCCCGCTGCCCGCCGACATGGCCGCCGCCCCCGGTACGCCGCCCGAGCGGCTCGTCCGCGCGCTCGGGGAGCGCCTCGCCGCCGCGGACGGGTTCGTCGTCGTCACCCCGGAGTACAACCACAGCTACCCCGCGGCCCTGAAGAACGTCATCGACACCTACCGCCAGGAATGGTTCGCCAAGCCCGTCGGGTTCGTCTCCTACGGCGGGGTGAGCGGGGGCCTGCGGGCCGTCGAGCACCTGCGGGCCGTCTTCGCCGAGCAGCATGCCGTCACCGTCCGCGACGGCGTCAGCTTCCACGGCCCGAGCGCCGACGACTTCGCGGCGGACGGACCGGCGAGCGCGGGCTCGCCGGCGTCGGCCGCGGCGAACCGGCTGCTCGACAGGCTGGGCTGGTGGGGCCGGGCCCTGCGCCACGCCCGCGCCGCCGAGCCCTACGCCGGCTGAGGCACCCGGGCCACCGGTGACGACCAGACCGCGCGCGGGTGACGTAGTGGGGGCGCCTACGTCGACCGCCTCCTGCTCCACCGGCACCGCGCCACAATCCGCCGCGCCCGCCGCGGCGGGCGGCCCGGTCGGAGTGCGGCGCCCTCCGACCTCCCGGCCGGGCGGTCGGAGGCACCCGGCTGACCCTGCCATCGCCGGCCACGGGACATCACAGCGTCCAGAACGCGGCCTGAGGCACGAACGCCCCGGCGACCGCCGAGCTTCCCACCACCGTCTGGGCCCCGGTGATCGCCGTGGCGAAACTGTAGTCGCCGCCGAGCGTGCCGAGATCGGTGGTGGTTCCCCGGTACCAGCGGATGGCATGATCGTTGCCGGCGGTGTTGAGCGCGGTCGCGCAGACATATCCCTGCGCGCTGATGCCACCCGGATCGACTCGCAGCCCGAATCCCGTGATCGGAGTGCGCCGGCCGCGGCTCCAGACGAACGCGTTGATCTGCGTTCCGATGCTGCGCACCAGGACTTCGCCGTTGTCGTTGATGCCGACCGCCTCACTCTGCTGGTCGCCGGCCAGAACGCCCAGATCACGCAACGCCCCGCGAGCCCACAGGAACGCCCGACTTTGCCCGCCCACAATCTCGCTCGTCCCCGCCACCTGGCCCCGGGAGTTCAGCCCCACGGCCCTGCTCCAGGTGCCCCCGAGGGTGCCGAGATCGTAGATGCGACCATTCGACCAGACGAAGGCATGGCTTTGAGTGGTCGCTGTCACGCTGTTTCCGCAGACCTGCCCCTGATCGTTGATGGCCACTCCTTCGCTCGACGACCCGCCGAGCGTCCCCAGGTCGGTCATGGCGTCGTCGGCCCAGACGTAGGCGTGCCGGTCGCCGCCCGCGACGCTGGTGGTACCCACGATCCGTCCGCGGACGTTGACGCCGACGGCCTGGCTCCACCGGCCGCCCATCTCGTCGGTCCCGCCGAGGTAGCCCAGCGGTTGGTGGGTGCCGTGGGCCCAGCGGAACGCCTGCCGGGTGTAGTGGCTGACGAGGTCGCCGACGACGACGCCCGACTCGTTGATGGCGTTGGGGCGGCTGCTCAGCGGCAGGACCCGCAGCACGCCGGCCCGCCAGACGAAGCCGGCCACCTCGAAGGCGGAGCGCTGCCAGCAGCCGGCCATCACGCCGTCGACGTCCCCGCAGGTCACCTGGCCGGGTCCCACGCCGGTGGGGTCGGGGATGCCTGCGGCGGCAAGGGCACGCGGGGCGGGCCGAACGCCCGCGGACGGCTGCACGGGGATCACCGCGGCCGAGGCGTCGCGGCCACCGGCCCGGTCGAGGGCCGTATCGGACCGCGACCCCGAACGGGTGCCGCGCCGGGCGACCGGCAGGGCGGGCGTCAGCGCCGACAGCAGACCCATCTGTACAAAGACACGTCGATTTCCCACTCAGGATTCCCTTCACGCCTGTTGCCGACGTAGTCGTCGCTGCGCGGACGGCCGTCGCGTGCAGCGAACTCACGCGGGACCCTCGGCCCGTCCCACGGGTCGGCACTATCCCACGCGACGATCAGAAGGCCGGCAGCGACACGACTCCACAGGGCGGCGACGGATCCGTGTCCGAGGAATCCAGATACCCCGAGCTGCCGATACGATCGGCCCATCACCAACACTTGACCAGGCACTGGTTGGCCACTCTCGGGTGTCTCCCGCGGTCCCGCCCACCGCGCATCACGCGGGACCTCGGGACGAAAGTCCCGGTATCGTGTCTCCTCCGGCCTGAGTCCTCGCCAATGTCGTGCGGACGGGTCAGAATGCGGGGTGGCAGCATTGTCGTTTGCGGCCGGCTCAGGAGCCGACGCAGGCGACCATCCGCGCTGCTGGGCGCGGCGGCAGGTCGGTCACCGTCGTCCGGCGCGCCAGTGCGGCCCGCAGTGGCCCCCGAGCAGGTTGGGACGCATGTCTTCCGTTCAGGAGGTGACGACCGCGGAAATCCCTCGCGCTCCCCCGGACAGGGCAGCGACGCGCAGCCGGGCCAGGCGACGGTGACGGCATTCGGCGCCGGCGACCGTGCCACACTCGGGCCACGGGGAACACGCGCCAGAGAAAGCCGGGCACTGACCACCCGACGGGATGATCACAGGCCGTGGACGTAATCGCGTTTACAGGGTGACAATCTGTAGGGTATCGCCGGTGCGGTCCCGGTGGCCCACCCGCCCGTCAAACAGCACGTCCTCCGCCCTCACCAGCAGGTCCTGCGGAATCGCCAGGAGAACCACGGGGTACTGCACCGAAAGCCCGGCCAGGAAGGGCTGGAGTCGCTGAATTTCCACCACCGTGTGACAGAGCTGGACCACGCCGACGGTGCCATCCTCCAGACAGACCAGGCCATCCGGATCGGGCATATCGTACTCAACCTGGCGTGTGTTCTCCACCCGCCATCGACGCGCGCTCACCCAGGTCTGCACGGGCGTTCCTGCCACACCATGCTCCTCGATGCGCAATCGGGCCCGCGCCACCAGGGCCTGATGAATGACCTCCAGGGCGGGAACGTCGGCGACCGGGGTCGTGTCGAGATCGGCTCGAATGACGAGGCGGGTCCCCGCCCGAGTGAGGTGAACCAGCCGGCCCTGATAGGTGAGCGCATGCTCCGCGTGGACGATGCCCGCGCTTTCCCACCGCCGAACGATCGCCCGCACGGCGTTCCTCGTGATTGGCTTCCTCGGATCCAGGAGACTGGGGATGTCCGACTCGAAGATGGCGACCATGTCATAGATCCACTCCAGTGCAAATAGGTCACGCCGATTGAGGCGGATGGACCCTTTGTCCGCCCTGGTCCGACGCCGGATCTCGCTCATCGGCGGCTATCCCGCGAGCGGCGATACCGGAGAGACGAGGCGGACCGGGGGGCTCCACCGAGCCGGTTGTTCCCTCTGATTCATGCGCCGAACTATACCCGACTCAAGGCCAGAGAATCGGCCTGGCATCCCCTCGCATGCAAGGAACTCAGGGCAGTGGCTCGCCGTCAAGTCGTCCTCATCGATACACGGTCCACTAGGCGCCTTACAGTGGCTGTATTCTGCCTGGTCACAGGGACGATAGGATCCAGCGTAAAAGGCAAATCAGCGTAACCTTTCCTTTTCGTTGGCCGAGGCGTGGCGCCCGCCGAGCCCCGGCCACGCGCCTTGTTGGGCCGCCCGGCGGGGAGCGCTCCGCGATGCCCACGCCGTCCGCCGCGGCGAGATCCCCGGTGCCCGGCGTCGTCGCCTTTGCCGAGAACGGTTGCGGGCGCAGCCCCGCCTACATGGCGCCTTCCACCATCCCGGACCGTTCCTGCGCCTCTGAGCCCGCAGCCGCCCTCACAGCCAGCCCTTGCGACGGAACACGACGTAGAGGATCGCCGCGGACAGCACGAGGACGAACAGGTCGACCGAGAACCCCCAGCTCTCGCCGCTGCCCGGGTAGGGGACGTTCTGGCCGAAGAAGCCGGTGATGAGGGTGGGCACGGCGATGATCGCCGCCCAGCCGGTCATCTTCTTCATCACGAGGTTCAGCCGGTTGCTCTGGATCGTCAGGTTGGTGTCCAGAATCGAGTTGATCATGTCGCGCAGGCTGTCGGTCCACTCCGTGGCGCGCAGCACGTGGTCGTAGACGTCCTGGTAGGAGGAGACCAGGCCGTCGGTGACGAGCCCGGTGTCGCGGCGCATGAGGCCGTTCACCGCCTCGCGCATGGGCAGGATCTCCCGCCGGAGTTGGACCAGGCTCTTGCGCAGCTCGAAGCTGCGCCGGTGGACGGCCTGCTCCGGCACGTCCTCGTCGAAGAGCATGTCCTCGAGGTCCTCCAGCGCGCCGTCCAGGGCCTGCACGGCGGCGAAGTAGCCGTCGACGACGACGTCGATGATTCCGTGGACGAGGTAGCCGACGCCGTGCGCGGCCAGGTCGGCACCGTTCACGCGGCGTAGAATCGCGTCGAGGTCGAACGTGTCGTCGCCACGCACGGTGACCAGCGTCCGCCCGGCGATGAACGCCGAGATCTCCTGGCTGACCAACTCCCCGGAGGCCACGTCGAGGCGCACGGCGTAGGTGTTGAGGAACAGGTGGGTCGGGTAGCGGTCCAGCTTCGCCCGCTCGCCGGCCGACAGCGCGTCCTCGACGGCGTGCGGGTCCAGGCGCAGCTCGTCGGCGACGAGGCGGATCTGCTCGGCGTCCGGGGCGCACAGGTCCAGCCAGACCACCATGTCGTCGTTCCCGCGGAAGCGGTCGACGTCGGCGAGCGGAAAGTTCTCCTCGATCAGCACGCCGTCGCGGAAGGCTCGGGTCCGCGCCTCGCCGGCACGGGGGTGGCCCGACGCCTCGCCGGCACGGGGGTGGCCCGACGCCTCGCCGCCGGCGGTCGCCGGGCCCGATCCGCCCCGGCGGTCGGCCTGGTTCGGATCGGTCCGCGCTCCGCCGAGGCCGGCGTCGGTGCCACCGCCCGTGTCGAGGTGGCGCGGGGGCGTGCCGGCCAGTCCCACGCGTCCGGAACCGCTTTGATCGGCCATGGCCCCTACCACCCCTTCGCCTGCTCGCGGCTCCGCGACCGCTCGTCTGCGAAGGCGGTACCCACGCCGGCCCCTCACTCCCATCCCGCCGCGGAGGAACCGGACACCACGTCGCGGGGAGCAGGGTCACCGCACCTGTCTGATCGGGTTCGGGGCAGCGGGTCCGGCTCCGTCACCCGGCACCATCACCCGGGAAGGCATGGGCACCCGGGACGGCAGGGGCGGGGTCCGGCGGCGAAGGCCGGCGCGGGTCAGTCGTGGGCCGCTGCCCGCCGCCGGGGGTCGAGGCCGAGCGCTGCGACACCGGCCGCCACCGCGAGGCCCAACGCCACGAACCAGGCATGCCGGTAGGCGGCCACCGGCGCCGCGGAGGACGCCGTGCCAAGGATCGCGACCAGGATGCTCACGCCGATCACAGAGCCGACCTGCACCGCCATCGACACGATCGCGCTGCCGGTCGCGGCGTCCGCGGGGGCGAGCTCGACCGTGGCCGACGAGATCGCCGCCGGCACCGCGAGGCCCAGCCCGAGGCCGAGCGACAGCCAGCCGGGCAGGAAGCCGGTGGCGTAGCTCGCCCCGTCGTCGGCGAGCAGGGCCAGCAGCAGCAGGCCGACCACGCCGATGGCCATCCCGACCGCGGCGATCCGCCCGATCCTCAGCCCGCCCCGCTGGTGCAGCGCCTCGGCCAGCGCGGCCCCGGCGGCGAAGACGACCGGGCCGGGCGCCGTGCCCAGACCGGTGCGGATGGCGGAGTAGCCCCAGTGGCCCTGCAGCAACAGGATCGCCGAGAGCAGCACCAGCCCGAACGAGGCGAACGAGAGCAGCGGGACCAGATTGCCGGCGGCGAAGACGCGGTTGCGGAACAGCGACAGCGCGACCACCGGCGCCGGGTGGCGGGCGGAGCGGACGAGGAACGCGGCGACGGCGACGGCGGCCACGACGAACGCGCCGACGACGCGGCCACCCGACCAGCCCCACTGCGGCCCCTCGACGATGGCGAGGCACAGCGCGGCAACCGAGATCATCAGGACGGCGCCGCCGAGCATGTCGGGCACCCGCAGGTCCCGCTCGCCGCGGGTCCGCGGGACGTGGCGGGCGGCCAGCGCGATCGCGCCCACCGCGACCGGGATGTTGATCAGAAACAGCCACCGCCACGACGCCTGCACCAGCAGCCCGCCGAGCACCGGGCCGGAGGCCGCGGACAGCGCCCCGGTGGTGAACCAGATCTTGACGTAGGTCGCCGTCTTCTCCGGCGGCGCGCTGACCAGCACGAGCCCGAGGCTGGCCGGGGTCAGCAACGCGGCCCCGACGGCCTGGGCGACGCGGAAGGCGACGAGGACCCACACGTCGCCGCTGAGGCCGGCGCCGAGACTCGCGGCGGCGAACAGCGCCAGCCCCAGCAGGAACCCGCCCTTGCGGCCGAAGCGGTCGACGAGGCGGCCCGCCGGGACCAGCAGCGCCGCGTAGACGATCGCGTAACCGTTCAACACCCAGCTCAGATCGGACAGCGACGCCGCCCCGACGCCCGCGCCGATGTTCGGCAGGCCGACGTTGGTGATCCAGACGTCGAGCTGGGCGAGGAAGCTCGCGATCGACAGCACGGCGAGGACCAGCGCCGGGCGGGTGTCACGACCGCCGCCGGTGGCCGAGGTCGGCCGCAGCGCGGCGACTTCGTCCTGCAGAGTCATCGGATCTCGCCTTCAGAAGGGGGAAGCGCCCGCCGACGGCACGCTCATCCGCGACGGCACCAGTTATTGGACTGATCGGTACACAAAACCTAGAGAGTTCTGGACCGATCTGTCAATAAAACGATCCGCCCGCGTTTTCTCGGTCACGAAGGCGGGCGGACCGGGAACATCCGCCGTCCGTGGCGGGTCGGGACACGCGCCGCGCAGCCACCGGGCACTCCCCGCCGGCGGGAGCTCAGCGCCGACGGGAGCTCAGCGCACGTCGCGCGGGCGGAACTGGACGCTGATCCGCGGACCCACCGGTCGGGACGACTTGGGCACCGCGTGATCCCAGGTGCGCTGGCAGCTACCGCCCATGACGATCAGGTCGCCGTGGCCGAGCTCGAAGCGCAGCGCCGGGCCGCCGCCACGCGGGCGCAGCAGCAGCGGCCGGGGGCAGCCCAGCACGACGATCGCCACCATCGTGTCCTGCCGGCCACCGCGCCCGATCCGGTCGCCGTGCCAGGCGACGCTGTCGCGGCCGTCGCGGTACAGGCACAGTCCCGCGGTGACGAACCGCTCCCCCAGCTCGGCCGCATAGCGCTCGTCGAGCGCGTCGCGCGCCGCGGCCAGCGCCGGGTCGGGCAGCGCCTCGCCGCCGCCGTAGAAGGCCAGCAGCCGCGGGATGTCGACTACCCGCTCGTACATGGAGCGCCGCTCGGCCCGCCAGGGGACCCCGTCGCGCAGCCGCTCGAACAGGGCGTCCGCCCCCTCGATCCAACGCGGCCGCAGGTCCACCCACGCGCCCGCGGACAGCACGCGCCGGCGCACGGCCCCCGCGAGCGGAGCGACCTCGACCGCCGCCGCGGCATCGAGCAGCGAGGCCTGGAACGGGGCGACGTCCACCACCTCAGACTACCAAACACCAGTTCGACCGGGCCTGACGTCGCGGACCCGATGGCCCGCCGGCAGAACGCGACGGCGCAGCCGCAGGAAAGCGCGGACCTGTCGGATATTTGCCACTCTGACGATCGTCCACGGAGACTTCACCCCCGTCTGACATATCGCGTGTTGAACTTTGTCGATGGATGCCGGAAGGTGGTTCTCGACACCGTTCGCCAATCTTCCTCCGGCCGATGGAGAAAATCGCCCGGCGCATCGCCCACGAGGCGGGCGCCCCGCTCGTCGCCGGGCTCAGCGACCGGTGCGCGACGTCGAGCAGGTCGTCGCCTTCGCCCGGGACCACGGTCCGCCGATCGCGATCAAGGCCGTGTTCGGGGGCGGCGGTCCCCCGGCCGGACGGCGGCGGGCCGCCGCGGGGCGGGTCAGTACAGACCCATCACCCGGTCGATGGTGATCTCGATGACGACGAGCCCGCGCGGGTTGGGCGGGCGCGACCAGTACCGTCGGGTGTACTGGCGCACGCCCTCGGCGACCCGCCCCGGGTCGTCCGACGCCACCGCGGGGCCCTCCAGGGTCAGCCAGCGCCCCCCGTCGACCTGGCAGATTGACACCCGTCCGCCCGGACGCGCCAGCACATTGCGGGCCTTGCGTCGGGAGGCCACGGTCATGACGCGGGCGAGCCGGGCGTCGGGGTCCCAGGTGAAGCGGACCGGGGCCGCGTGCGGCGACCCGTCCGGCCGCAGGGTGATGAAGGTGCCCAGATGGTCGGCGGCGAGGAACGCCTCCGCCGCGGGAGGCAGGATCATCGTGTGCCCGCGCATGTACCGCTCCTGTCCGGATGGGGGCTGACGTCGCGGGGCCGACGTGGCAGGGCCGTGCCGCGGTCAGCCGGGCAGTGCCGTCGGGTCGGGGGCGTCCTCGGGCCGGGTGAGGGGCAGCAGCACCAACGTGACCAGGAAGGCGGCGGCAACGAAGATCACACCGGTGAGGAAGGCGTCCTGGAAGACGCCGGCCCGCGCCTGGTGCACCAGCGCGGGCACGCCGTGCGCCCGCTCCGTCACCTCGGCCAGGTTGCGGAAGGCGTAGGTGGCGGCGACGGCCAGACCGATCGCGCCGCCGACCTCCTGGCTGGTGTTGATCAGACCGGCGGCGAGACCCGACTCGTGTTCGCCGACGCCGGTGAACGCCACGACCTGGATCGGCACGAAGGACAGGCCGAGACCGACGCCCGTGATGAGGAAGGCGGGCAGCAGATCGACCGGGTAGGAGGCGTCGACGGGCGCCCGCCACAGCAGCAGCATGCCGCCCTCGGTGAGCAGCAGCCCGATCAGGAGCACCAGCTTCGCGGGCACCTTGGTGACGAGCTGGGAGGCGATGCCCGCGCCGACGGCCACGATCGCCGCCAGCGGCACATAGGCCAGGCCGGTCCGCAGCGGCGAGTAGTCGAGGACCTGCTGCATGAAGAGGCTGGCGAAGAAGAACAGCGTCACCACGTTGCCGAGCAGTAGCACGGCGGCGAGGTTCGCCGCGCGCAGCGACGGCCGCCGAAAGATGCTCAGGGTGATCAGCGGATCGCGGGCGCGGCGTTCGATGAGCAGGAACGCCACGAGCAGCAGCGCGGAGACGATGAAGCCGGCCGCTATCCGCCCGCCGGGCGGCTCGGCGTCGTCGACCGTCTGACCGAGGGAGAAGATCAGCAGGACCAGGCCGGCGGTCAGGGCGACCGCGCCGGCGATGTCGAACGAGGAGCTGCGTTCGGCGGCCTTGCTCTCGGCCACCACGCTCGGCGCGACCAACGCGCCGAGCAGACCGATCGGAACGTTGACGAAGAAGATCCAGCGCCAGCCGGGGCCGTCGGTCAGCAGGCCACCCAGGGTCACTCCGGCCACCGCCGCCAGTCCGCTGAGCGCGCCCCACACGCCGAGCGCCTTGTTGCGTTCGGGCCCCTCGGGAAAGCTGTTGGTCAGCAGGCTCAGCGCCGATGTGGCGATGAAGGCCGCGCCCAGGCCCTGCAGCCCGCGCGCGACGATCAGCATGACCGCCTCCTGGGAGAGGCCCGCCATCAGGGAGGACAGGGCGAACAGCGTCAGGCCGCCCTGCAGCATCAGGCGGCGGCCGTAAGTGTCCGCGAGGCGTCCACACAGCAGCAGAAACCCGCCGAGCAGCATGCCGTAGGTCGTCACGACGTACGGTAGCTGTGTCGCGGAGATGTCGAGCTTGTCCTCGATGGTCGGCAGGGCGACATTCACGATGGAGACGTCGAGGAAGGTCATAAAGCCGGCGACGCTGAGGAAGGCGAGGATGAGCCCAGGTTTGCGGGCGGCCCCGGCCGCCGGCGGGGCGAGAGTATCCGTGCTCTGCACGGATTCCGGAATGGACATGACAGCGCTCCTGCCTCGGGGTCGTGCCGCGTCGCGCAACGTCGGAGCGAGGCCTCGGCGGGCCCGGCACAAGCCAGTTGGACAGCGTTTGGTGAATGCCTTGAGAAGCTAGCATTCCGAAAGCTTTAGGAACCTAGTGGAAAGCCACTTTCCTGGAGGTGACCGTGCTCGACACGTCCCCGCCCCGTCCCGCCCCGCCCCGGCCCGCCCCGCCCCGGCCGGCGACCTCGCTGCCGCCGGAGCAGGCCTGCCGCATCTCGCCGGTGGTCGACATCGTCTTCAGCCGCTGGACCACCCCCATCCTGTGGGCCCTGCACGCCTTCGGCCGGCAGCGGTTCGTGGAGCTGGAGCGGCGGATCGGCACCATCACGCCCAAGGTGCTCACCCAGCGGCTGCGCCAGCTCGAACGCGACGGGCTGGTGGTGCGCACCTACCACCAGGAGGTGCCGCCCCGGGTGGAGTACGAGATCAGCGAGCTCGGCAACAGTCTCGCTCCACTGTTCGCCACGCTCGCCGAGTGGTCGCAGGCCAACCTCGATCGGGTCGAGCAGGCGCGGCGATCCTTCGACGCGCAGCAGGACCGCGCGGGCCACCGCCGGTAACCGTGCACCCGCCGGCCGTTCGGTCGTCCGGGCGTCGCCTTGGTGAAAAACAAGACAACTCCGGCCACGGAGGGTCGCCGGCCTTCTACCCTGACAGGGCACGCGGTGAAGGATTCAGGCGGACCGAGCGTTGCGGGAGTCGGGCAGGTGAGGTACGGGCTCGGAGTCGATCTCGGAACCACCTTCACTGCGGTGGCCGTCGGTCATCCCGTCTCGGCGGGGGTCGGCCGCTGGGGCCACACCGAGATGGTGAGCCTGGGCAGCCGAAGCGTCGTCACCCCCGCCGTGGTCTACGCCGGCCCGGACGGCCGCCTGCTGTCCGGCGAGGCGGCCGTGCGCCGGGCGGCGCTGGCGCCCGGCCACGCGGCCCTGGGGTACAAGCGCCGGCTCGGCGACCCCACTCCCCTGGTGCTGGGCGACGCCCCGTTCTCCCCGGCGGCGCTGCTGGCCGCCTCGCTCGGCGACACCGTGCGCGCGGTCACCGACCTGCAGGGGGCGCCGCCGGAGACCATCGTCCTGAGCCGTCCGGCCGTGTGGGGCCCATACCGGATGAAGCAGTTCGACGAGGTGGCGCGGCTGGCGGGGATCGGCGAGGTGCGGATGGTGACCGAGCCGGTGGCCGCCGCCACCCACTACACCGCCGTCCGCCAGCTCCCGCCGGGGGCGGTCATCGCCGTCTACGACCTGGGTGGGGGGACGTTCGACACGGCCGTCCTGCGGTTCCAGGCGGGCTCGATGGAGATCCTGGGCCTGCCCGAGGGCGTGGAGTGGCTCGGCGGCATCGACTTCGACGAGGCCGTTCTGCACCACGTCGACCGGGAGCTGGGCGGTGCCGTCAGCGACATCGATCCGCAGGACCACGCCGGCGCCGTCGCGCTGGCCCGGCTGCGGCAGGAGTGCGTGCTCGCCAAGGAGGCGCTTTCCTTCGACGAGGAGACCGTGATCCCGGTGTTCCTGCCGACGGTCCGCGCCGAGGTCCGGCTCACCCGCGCACGGTTCGAGGACATGGTCCGGCCGGCGATCAACTCCACCCTGGACGCGCTGCACCGCACCCTGCTCTCCGCCGGGGTCGAGCCGGCGGACCTGTCGGCGGTCCTGCTGGCCGGGGGTTCCTCCCGCATCCCCGCGGTGGCCCGCACGGTCGAGTCGGCCCTGGGACGCCCGACCGTCGTCAACGCGCACCCCAAGCATCTGGTGGCGCTCGGCGCGGCCCGGATCGCCGCCCAGCTCCTCGAACCGGCCGCGCCCCACCGCTCGCCGCCGCCTCCACCACCACCTCCACCATCACCTCTGCCTCTGCCTCCGCCTACGCCGCCTCCGCCGCCGCCGCCGCCTCCGCCGCTGGCGGCGCCCCACCGCCCCACCGCCACGCCGCCACCGACCGCACCCCACCGCCCGACCACCACCACGCCGCCCTCTGCGCCGCTGGCCGCGCCCCACCGCGCCACCGCCACGCCGCCGGCCGCGCCCGGGGTCCCCGCGGCCGTCGGGCGTCCCGCCCACGGCTCCGCGGACGGCGGGCTCGCGGGCAGGACGCCGGCAGGGCCCCTGCGCCGGCCGGCGGCGGACCCCGCACCCACGTCCCGCGATCCCCTGCGTCCGGTGGTGATCGCGACCCTGGTCGTCACCCTCCTGCTGCTGGCGGCGCTCGTCGCCGTGCTGCGCGGCTAGGCAGGGGCCTGCCGCATGACACCGTCCGCCGCCGCGGGGCCGCCCGACCCCGGCGCCTCGCTCGCGCCCGGCGTGCTGCGGTTGGCCGCCCAACTGCCCTCCGCCGGACCGCGCGGCGGCGACCTCACCCCGGTGGCGGCGTGGATCGGCGCCCAGGTCGGAGCGGAACTCGTCGTCCTTCGGGTGCTGGACCCGCAGGATCCGTGCGAACACCGGTGGTCGGCGCCGGGATGGGCCGACGTTCCCGCGGCCACGGCCGTCACCTCGGCGCACCCGATTCACCATCACGGGGTCGAGGTCGCCACCCTCCTGGTGACCCTGCCTGCGCCCCACCACCTGAACATGCAACGACGCCTGGACACGCAGCGACGCCTGGACGAGGTCGCGGCCGTGCTCGGCGTCGTCGTCGCGGGCGCGGTGGCGCAGACCGGGGCGCGCGCCGCCCGCCGCTGGGGCCAGGACGTGCTCGCCTGGATCGCGGACGCCCGCCAGCGGGCGGCGTCCCGGATGGAGAGCGAACGGCACGCACTCGAACGGGATCTGCACGACGGCGCGCAGCTACACCTGGTCTCGCTGCAACTGGCCGCCGCCGTCGTCGAACACCGGCTGGCCACCGCGGCCGCGGACGAGGACACCCTCACGGCGGCGGTGACCGATCTCGGTGCCCGGCTCGACCGCACCCACCAACTGCTGGTCGACACCGCGGCGGGGATCACGCCCGTGCCGCTACAGGACGCCGGCCTGGCCCCGGCACTGGCGCTGAGCTTCCGCGAGGCGCACAACGTCACGTTGGACATCGGGACGGACGTCCGGGCCCGCCGCTACCCGCCGAGCGTCGAGAGCACGGTGTACTTCACCTGCCTTGAGGCGGTGAACAACGCGCACAAGCATGCGCCGGGCGCCGCCGTGGTCGTCGCCGTCCGCAACACGTATCAGGGGCTGTGGTTCGAGGTGGCCGACTCCGGGCCGGGCCTGGCCGATGCCGCCAGCACCGGCCTGGCACAGCTTCGGGCCCGACTCGCCGCGGTGGGCGGGGCGCTGCATGTCACCTCGGCGCCCGGCGAAGGCACCAGGGTCGCCGGCACCGTGCCCCTCTGACGCCACCCGGCGGGTCGCTGCTCACTGCTGTGGGATCTGTGGGATCTGTGGGGCCTGCTGGATCGGCGGGGTGGTCCGCGGAGGACCGGGATCGTCGTCGCCGGCGAGCCGCTGCGGCAGCCAGACGTCGACCAGCGCCGCACCGGTCGAGGAAGCATGGCAGCGCAGCCCCCCGCCGAGCGCGGCCAGCAGCCGGGCGTCGTCGGCGAGAGCGGCACGCAGCCGTTCCGCCGAGTCGGCCGGATCGCACACCCGCACCGCGAGGCGGTCGGCGGCCCGGGAGAAGTGGACCGACAACGGCGCGTCGGCCGTCGCGGGCACGGCGGCGAAGACCACCGCCGTCGCGTGGTAGATCCCGGACTCCACCTCCCAGCCGACCCGCCGGCCGAGGTCGCCGGTGCAGTAGACCCGCCGGGGCAGACTCGCGGCCAACTCCCCCAGCGCCGCCGCCGTCCCCCGGCTGCGCAGGGTCGAGGGGTGCACGGCCCGCACCACCGTCCGAAAGTCGTCGATCAGTTCGTCGACGGCCGCCCGCAGCTCGCGCAGGGTGGCCAGGGTCCGGCCCGGATCGTCGCGGGCCGCCGCGGCGAAGTCCCGCCAGCGGCGGGTCACCTCCGCGAGCCGGCGAGTCGTCCCGGTCAGCACCCAGCCGGCCAGGCGGTGCCGCTCGGCGTCGAGCACCGCGGTGAGGTCCGCCTCGACCGTCGCCGCCCGCCGCGCGAGGCCGGCCGCGTGGACCGCCTGCTCCCGCTGCGCGGCGTCCGCGCGGACCTCCCGCAGCAGCAGCGCCACGCAGTCGGCCGTCTGTGCCAGCAACTCGGCCGGCACCGCCGCGGCCGCACCGTCCTCCCCGTCGGTGACGACGAGGGCGCCGACCTGCCTCCCGCCGTCGCGGACCGCGGCGACCGCCCGCACACCCGGCCGGCCCGGAGCGGAGAGCGCCGGACCGGAGAGCGTTGGGGCGGAGAGCGTTGGGGCGGAGAGCGTTGGGGCGGAGAGCGTTGGGGCGGAGAGCGCGGAGGCGGTGGCGGGGGCGCCGTCGGGAACGGACACGGGGCCGTCGGGCAGCGGGTCGTCGGGCAGCCAGAGGTTCGCCTGGCCGGTGCCGGCGGCCAGGGCCAGGTTGCGCAGCAGCGGCGCGACCCGTTGCCCCAGGGTGGCGTCGGCGGGCAGGGGGGCGACATCCTCGGCGAGAACGACCCATGCCGGTCGCGTAACCACCGCCGGTCAGTCCCCCGACGCCCGGGCGTCCAGGTAGCGCAGGACCGCCAACACCCGCCGGTGATGCGCCGCCGAGTCGGCGGGCAGGTCCAGCTTGCTGAAGATGCTGGCGATGTTCTTCTCGACCGACTTCGCCGACAGGTACAGGGCGGCGGCGATGCCGTTGTTCGATCGGCCCTCCGCCATCAGCCGCAACACGTCCGACTCGCGGGGGCTGAGTGTCGCCAGCGCACCGCTGGGGCCGGCGGGGCGGTCGACGAGGCGGCGGGCGAGCACCGGTTCGATCACGATCTCCCCGGCGTCGATGCGGGCCAGGGTGTCGGTGAGCACCTGCACCCCGGCGATCCGTTCCTTGAGCCGATAGCCGATCCGCTCGGTGCCGATCTCCAGGAAACGCATGAGGTACAGCGTCTCGGCGTAGTGCGACAGCAGGAGCAGCCCGGTGTGCGGGTGCCGGGCCCTGACCCGCGCCGCCGTCGTGAGGCCGCCCTCCGCGCCCGGCGGCATGCGGATGTCGACGATGGCGACGTCGACCGGTTCGACGGCCAGCAGCTCCAGCAGCGCGTCGCCGTCCGCGACGCAGCCGACGACCTCGTACCCGGCCGTGGTGAGCAGCAGCAACAGCCCCTCGCGGAACAGGGCGGCGTCGTCGGCGAGCGCTACCCGCACGTCGCCCCCGCCCCTGCCCACGACCCCGCCGCCGACCTCGCTCCCGGCCCCGCTCCCGACCCCGACCCCGACCCCGGTCCCGACCCCGGTCCCCGCAGGACGCGTCCGCGCAGCGCGCCGTCGTCTCGCCGGGGGGCCGCGCGGGCAGCTCCGGGCAGGCGGCGGGTCAGTGCCGAACTCGCGTGGTCCACGTGCGGATCGTTCCACGTCCACGAGATCGACGCGCACCTTCGCAGCTCACTCTGCCGGCGGTCGTCCCACTACCATCGCGGACGGTCTCACCAGTTGCATCCGACCCTCGCGGGTGACCGCGAGAAGCGTCGCCGGAACCGGGATCGGACCCGCGGGAACGTCGTCCGTGGGCGGTCCCGGCGGCGCCTCGGCGGTTCCCTGCGCACTCGTGGCGGCGGGCGGCGGCCACCCCTCGGCCTCGGCCGCCACATCCTCTTCGGTCACCGCCACCACCTCGGCCGCCACCACCTCGGCCGCCGCCGCCTCGGCCGCGACCACCTCGGCCACCACCACCTCGGCCACCGCCGAGGCGATTCTCGACGGACCGGATCGGGTCTGCTGCGGCGCCGGCACCGCCCAGCGCAGGCGCTGTGCCTGCCCGTCGGCCATGCCCGCCGGGAGCACCACCCGCAGCCGCAGCCGGGCCGGGCCGGGCAGGGCGTCGGCGAGCCGGCCCAGCGCGGTGAGCAGACCGTCGGTCAGCCCGGTGGCGAGACCGGCCGCCGGCGCGTCGAGCAGCAGATCGAACCGGCCGGGGTCGTGCGGCGCGGCGTCGACGGCGGGATCGGCCGGCCACCCCGCGTGGCGCAACGCGATCCCGGCCGGGACGACCTGGACGAGCCAGTCGTCCAGCAGGCGGTAGTAACCGTCGCCGAGGTCGGTCAACCGGGGCGCGGGCGCCCGCCAGCGGACCGCGCGCGGCGGACCCGCCGGCGGGTACACGGACTGTTCGGCAAGCGGATGCCACCAGCTGCCACGACCGAGGTCGATCGCGGTGACCCGCGGCCAGCCGTCGGCGCCGGTCAGCAGCAGGCCGTGCTGGGCGAGTACCGGACGACCCAGCCGGTCGGCGAGGCGCTGCGGCAGGCAGGGTCCGTCCGCCGGATCGACGCCGTAGCGGACCACGTGCGTCCCGTCAGGGTCGGCGGCCGGCATCGCGCGCAGCAGCTCCGCGACGGCCATGACGTCCGGCACGGGCTCACCCGGCGCACCGACGATGACGCCGGTCCCCCCCGACCGCGGCGGCAGGGCGTGCAGGGCCGGCTCGTCGGGCGCGGGGGGCGCCATGCCCGGCGCCCGCGCCCACAACCCGGCGGGGACGGGCACGACGGCGACCGCCGCCGGGTCCAGCCCGGGTGGCACGCGGACGGGCGACGGGACCGCGCGCCGTGCCGGTCGTCTGCCCATCAGCCACCCGACCCCGCCGCCGCACCCGCATGCACCGCTGCCATGCCCCGCCTCTCCCGCCGCGCCCTGCGCCCTCGTCGGGATCACGTGCGGGCGGGCGCCGTGGTTCACCCCGGGTTCATCGCCGCGAGGAACGGGGGCCGGGACATCAGTGCGCCGGGACCCGGTCCGCGGCCGGGACGGAGATCTCGACGACACCCTCGGCGACGAGTCGGTCCACCTCCTCGTCGGCCAGGGCGAGGACCCGGCGCAGCACGTCCCGGCTGTGCTCGCCGGGCAACGGCGCGGGGCGCAGCGGTGGGTCTGCAAGCACGGTGGACACGGCGGGCCCGCTTTCCGTCGGCAGCGGCTCGGCCAGATGCGGGTGGTGCAGCGTTCGCAGGAAACCGCGCTCGGTCAGGTGCGGGTCGTCGAGGAAGTCGACGACGCGCTGCATCATCCCGGCGGGCACCCCGGCGGCCTGCAGCTCGGCCGCGGCCTCGCGCGGTGGCCGCTGCCGGGTCCAGGTGGTGACCACCTCGTCGATGTCACTGCGGCGCGCCACCCGGGCCTGCGCGCCGGCGAACCGGGGATCGGCGCTGCCGGCCAGGCGGGGGTCGCCGAGCACGCCGACGAGCCGATCCCAGTCCTCGTCATCGCGCACCGTGACGACACACCACTCGTCGTCCCCGGCGCACGGGTACAAACCGCGGGGCGCGTCGGCCGGATCCTCGTTGCCCACCGCCACCAGCCGGCCGGGGTCGAGCGACTCCAGCGCGAGCTGGTGGGCCAACTGGCCGAGCATGACCTCCGCCTGCGCCACGCTGACCCGGCCGCCCCGACCGGTGCGGCGCCGGGCGACGAGCATCGCGAGCACGGCCGCCGCCGACAGCCGCGCGGCGACATGGTCCGGGTAGATCGTCGACGCGTCGCTGTACCCGACCGGATCGTCCGGGTAGCGCCACAGCCCGGTCAGCCCGGCCGCGGCCCGGACCAGCGGGCCGTACCCCATCCGGTCCGACCAGGGGCCGGTCGGACCGAACGCGCTGCTGTCCGCGACGACGACGCCGGGATTGACCCGGGCGAGCTCGTCGTAGCCGAGCCCGAGGGACTCCATGGTCCCCGGCCGGAAGTTCGACAGCACGACGTCGGCGTGGGCCACGAGCCCCTTGAACAGCTCCACGCCCCGCGGGGTGCGCAGGTTCAGCCCGAGGCCGAACTTGTTGCGATGGCCGTAGGCGAACCCGGGCGACATCACCGACCCGTCGAGGGACTGCCGGCTGCCGTCCGGGAAGGCCCGGTTCTCGACCTTGACGACTTCCGCGCCCAGGTCGGCGAACAGGCGGCCGAGCTCGGCACCGACGACGATCACGCCCAGGTCGAGGACCCGCAGCCCCGCGAACGGCAGGCCAGGACCCGCCGACCGCGACGGGGGCCCCGCCACCGCCCCCACGCCACCCGCCGCGTCCGCCGCGTCCGCCACGTCCGCCACGGCGGTGGGCCGGGGGCGGTCGAGCTCGGCGAGGACCTCCTCGGTGTGCTGGCCCGGCGTCGGCGCGGGGGTGCGGATGCCGGCCCGGTGGCCGTCGAGCTCGACGAACCCGTCGGGTACCCGGGCGGCGCGGCCGGCCACGGGCAGCTCGGTGAACGCCCCCCGGGCGAGGAACTGCTCGCAGGTGAGCACCTCCCCCGGGCTGAGCAGGGCCGCCGCCGGCACGCCGTGTTCCCGGGCGCCGGCGACCACCTCGTCCCGGCCGCGCCCGGCGAACATCCGGCCGATCGCCGGGTAGATCCGCCCCGCGGCGGCGAACCGCCGGCCGATCGACGCCAGCGAGGGGTCGGCGAACTCGGCCGGCTCACCGAGCCACCGGAACATGCCCTGCCACTGCCGCGCCGAGAGGATGCAGATCCGGACCCAGCCGTCGGCGCACCGGAAGATCGGGTAGAGGTGGCGCGCGTCCGGGCGGCCCCGCGGGCCCCGGAACGCCGGCGTCCCGCCGAGGGCGGTTCCGCTGATCCCGAAGCCGGGGTCGAGGACCTGGGCCGTCGCCTCGTAGACGGACACGTCCACCAGGCCGCCGACGCCCGTGCGCAGCCGGCTCTCGTAGGCCGCCAGCCCCGCCCACGCCGCCTGCGCCGCCGCCGACTCCGACGCCGGCGACCCCGGCGGCAGCAGCGGGGGGCGGCCCGGCAGACCGGACCGCGACAGCACACCGCCGAGCGCCAGGTGCACCCATTCCGTCGCCACCCAGTCGCGGTAGGGCCCCGTCCGCCCGAAGTCGGTCACCGAGACCACCACCAGCTCGGGGCGGCGGGCGAGAAGGTCGTCCGGACCGCAGCCGACCTCCTCCAGCTCTCCCGGCCGCGCCGTCAGCACGGTGAGGTCGGCGGTGGGGACGAGCCGCCACAGCACCGCACGTCCCTCGGCGGTCCGCAGGTCGGCCGTCACGGATCGCTTGTTCGCGTTGTGGGTGGCGTCGAACAGGCTGGTGCCACCGAACATCGGCGCCCGCCGACGCGACGGCGCCCCCAGCGCGGGCTCCAGGCGGATCACGTCCGCGCCGAGGTCGGCCAGCAGCCGACCGGTCGTCTGCGCGCCGCCGTCGGCGAGGTCGAGCACGCGCACCCCGGCGAGGGGGAGCTGCCGCGGTTGACCCGGTGCCTCCATGATCGGTCTCCTCGCATCCGGCCCCGGATCGTCCAGGGACCTCGAAAAGCCGCGCCACACCACGGGCACCTACCGCCGCAAACCGGCGGCCCGGCCACCCGATGATCGCGCCTACGACGCTAACGCACGGAATTCGGAATTGCACGAGAAAAAGACATCAGGAACTCCCGGCCGGACGCCGACCCGGGTTGCCAAGGGCCGTATTAGGCGTCCTTCAGGGCGCCATCACAGACTGGGCCGATGAATGGCGGCAGATTCCCCTGAAAGCTGCCGTCGACCGGGGTCCAGAACCGAGTGCCACAGCGAAGGACGAAGCACGATGGAAGGTCTCGCGCAAATCGGGGAGTTCATGGTCGTGCACCCCCAGAGAATTCCTCTCACACGTCATCCGGGCACGGGCATCCGCGTCGTCGGTTCGATCAAGAAAGGCGGTGGCCGGTGACGCCGGATCATGCCCGTCCGGAGAACGGCGACGAGCCGATTGCGGTCGTCGGCATGTCCTGCCGCCTGCCGGGGGCGCCGGACATCTCCTCGTTCTGGCACCTGCTGTCCCGCGGCGCCGACGCCATCACCGACGTGCCGGCCGACCGATGGGACGCCGACCCCCCCGACGCCGGACGGCCTGACGCGGTGGCGGAGTTCGACCGGGTGCGCCGCGGCGGGTTCCTCGACGCCGTCGCCGACTTCGACGCGGCCTTCTTCGGCCTGTCGCCCCGGGAGGCGGCGGCGACGGACCCGCAGCAGCGTCTGATCCTCGAACTGGCCTGGGAGGCCCTGGAGGACGCGGGCTCCGTTCCCCGCGCTCTGGCCGGCACCCGCACGGGCGTGTTCGTCGGCGCCATGGCCAACGACTACGCCACGCTGCTCGACCGGTCCGGCCGGGGGGCGATCACCCAGCACACCCTGGCGGGGACGCAGCGGGCCGTGCTGGCGAACCGGGTCTCCTACACCCTCGGCCTGCACGGGCCGAGCATCGCCGTCGACGCCGCCCAGTCGTCGTCGCTGGTCGCCGTGCACCTGGCCTGCGAGAGCCTGCGTCGCGGCGAGTCGACGACGGCGCTGGCCGGCGGGGTGAACCTCAACCTCCTGCCGGAGAGCAGCATCATCGCGGCCCGCTTCGGCGGCCTGTCTCCGGACGGGCGCTGCTTCACCTTCGACGCCCGCGCCAACGGCTACGTCCGAGGCGAGGGCGGGGCCGTCGTCGTGCTCAAGCCGCTGGCCCGGGCGCTGGCCGACGGCGACCGGGTGTACTGCGTCGTGCGCGGCGGCGCGGTCAACAACGACGGGGCCACCACCGGCCTGACCGTCCCGGGCCGGCGGACCCAGGCGGCCGTGCTGCGGCTGGCCTACGACAACGCCCGCACGGCACCCGGCGACGTCCAGTACATCGAGCTGCACGGCACCGGGACTCCGGTCGGGGACCCGATCGAGGCGGCCGCCCTGGGCGCGGCCCTGGGCGCGGCGCGCCCGTCCGACGAGCCGCTGCTGGTGGGCTCGGTCAAGACCAACGTCGGCCATCTGGAGGGAGCCGCCGGCATCACCGGCTTCGTCAAGGCCGCGCTGAGCATCAGCCGCCGGCGGGTCCCGGCCAGCCTGAACTTCCAGACCCCGAACCCCGACATCCCGCTGGGGCAGCTTGGCCTGCGAGTGGCCACGGAGCTCGGCCCATGGCCGCGGGAGGACCGCCCGCTCGTCGCGGGGGTCAGCTCCTTCGGCATGGGCGGCACCAACTGCCACCTCGTGCTCGCCGAACCACCCCCGTCGCCGGGATCACCCGAGGGCCAGGGCACGCCGCAGCACGTCGCCCCGCTGCCGTACCTGGTGTCCGCGCGCACTCCGACCGCGCTGCGGGCGCAGGCGGACGGGCTCGCCGCGCTGCTGGCCGCGCCGGGCGCGCCGGCACGGGTGGACGTGGGCCTGTCCCTGGCGACCACCCGGAGCCACTTCGAGCACCGCGCGGTGATCGTCGCTGCCGACGACGCCGCGCTGGGGGCCGGCCTGACCGCGCTCGCCCGCGGCGACCGCGCGCCGGGGGTGATCCAGGGCCGTGCCGGCGACGGCCGGACCGCGCTGCTGTTCCCCGGCCAGGGCAGCCAGCGCGCGGGCGCGGGTGCGCAGCTGTACGCCAGGTACCCGGTTTTCCGGGCCGCGATCGACGAGGTCTGCGAGCATCTGGACGCCGGGTTGGATCGGCCGCTGCGCGCCCTGCTGTTCGCGGCGCCCGGCTCCCCCGAGTCCGCGCTGCTCGACCGGACCGTCTACACGCAGCCCGCGCTGTTCGCCCTCGGCGTCGCGCTGCACCGGCTCGTCGCCTCCTTCGGTCTGCGCCCGGACGTGCTCATCGGGCATTCCGTGGGCGAGCTGACGGCCGCGCACATCGCCGGCGTGCTCTCGCTGGCCGACGCCGCCACGCTGGTGACCGCCCGGGGCAGGCTCCTGCAGTCGGTGACCGCGCCGGGGGCGATGGCGTCGTTGGAGGCCACCGAGGACGAGGTGCTGGCGCTGCTCGCCGAGTCCGACGAGCCGGTGGACGTCGCCGCGGTCAACGGGCCGCGGGCGGTCGTCGTGTCCGGCGCGGAGGGGGCGGTGACGGCCCTGGTCACCCGGTGGAAGGACGGCGGACGCCGGGCCACCCGCCTGCGGGTCAGCCACGCCTTCCACTCCCCGCTCATGGAGCCCGTCCTGGCCGAGTTCCGCCAGGTCGCCGGCGGCCTGACCTACCATCCACCCACCGTCGCCGTCGTGTCGAACGTGACCGGTGAGCTGGCAACGCCGGCGCAGTTGCAGTCGCCGGACTACTGGGCCGAACACATCAGGCGCGCCGTCCGGTTCGCCCAGGGCGTCCGCCACCTGCGGGGGCTCGGCGTCGAGGTCCACCTCGAGCTCGGACCCGACGCCGTGCTGGCCGCCATGGCGCGGGCGACCCTCGCGGCCGACGGCGAGACCCCGGGGTCCGGCGGCGCCCCGCCGGCCGGGCCCGCGACCGGCGACCCCGGCCCCGGCGGGCCCGTCACGGTGTCGGTGCTGCGCCGCGACCGCGACGAGACCATCACCGTGCTGACCGCGCTGGCCCGCGCGCACGTCGCCGGGGCCGCCGTGGACCTCGCCGCGGCCTTCGCGGGGCTCGCGGCCCGGCGCACCGCGCTGCCGACCTATCCCTTCCAGCGACGCCGACTGTGGATCGATCGCGTCGTGCGTCACCGGTCCGCGGACGACGGCCCGGCCGGCCATCCCGACACACCCGGCAGAGCCGGCAGAGCCGACGCGGACGGGACGCACGCAACCGGCGGGGCGCACCAAACCGGCACGACCGATGGAACCGACGGAACGCACGGAGCCGGCACGACCGGCGGGACCGACGGAACACACGGAACCGGCACCACCGGCGGAACCGACGGGACGCCGGGGACGTCCGGCGTTCTGGCCGGCCGGCTCGCCGGCCGGCCCGCCGCCGAGCAGCACCGGGAACTGCTCGCGCTGGTGCGGGGCGAGGTGGCGACGGTGCTGGACCACGCCGGCGGCGAGGACGTCGACCCCACCCTGCCGTTTCGGGAGCTCGGACTCGACTCGCTGTCCGCGGTGGAGCTGCGCGATCGACTCGCCGCGGTCACCGGCCTGGCCCTGGCGAACACCCTGGTCTACAACCATCCGACCCCGACGGCGCTCGCCCGGCACCTGCACGCCGAGCTGCTGGGGTCGGCCGAGGACCACCGCGTCCCGGGGCCGGTGGCCAACACCGGCGCGGCCGTCGACCCTGTCGCCATCGTCGGCATGGCCTGCCGCTATCCCGGTGGCGCGCACTCACCGGAACTGTTGTGGCAGCTCGTCGAGGACGGCACGGACGCGATCGGCGGACTGCCGGCCAACCGCGGCTGGGACCTGGAGCGCCTGTACGACCCGGACCGCTCGCAACCCGGCACCTCCTACGCCCGCGCCGGCGGGTTCCTGCCCGAGGCCGACGAGTTCGACGCCGCGTTCTTCGGCATCTCCCCCCGGGAGGCGGCCGCGATGGACCCCCAGCAGCGGCTGCTGCTGGAGGCCGCGTGGGAGGCGATCGAGCGCGCCGGCATCGACCCGACCTCGCTGCGCGGCGGGGACACCGGCGTGTTCGTCGGCGCCACCGCCCAGGAGTACGGCCCGCGGCTGCACGAGCCGGCGGCGGGCTACGACGGCTATCTGCTGACCGGCAGCACGACCAGCGTCGCGTCCGGACGCGTCGCCTACGTCCTGGGCCTGGAGGGGCCCGCGGTGACCATCGACACGGCCTGCTCGTCGTCGCTGGTGGCCATCCACCTGGCCGCGCAGGCGCTGCGGACCGGCGAGTGCTCACTGGCCGTGGCGGGCGGGGCGACCGTGATGGCCTCCCCGGGCATGCTGGTGGAGTTCAGCCGGCAGCGCGGGCTGGCGCCCGACGGCCGGTGCAAGCCGTTCGCCGCCGCCGCCGACGGCACCGGGTGGGCCGAGGGCGTCGGCATGATCGTGCTCGAACGACTCTCCGAGGCTCGCCGGCGCGGTCACCGGGTGCTCGCGCTCATCCCGGGCTCGGCGATCAACCAGGATGGTGCCAGCAACGGGCTGACCGCGCCGAACGGACCGTCGCAGGAGCGGGTGGTCCGCCGGGCGCTCGCCGCCGCGGGGCTCGCCCCCGGTGAGGTCGACGTGGTGGAGGCGCACGGAACCGGCACGACCCTCGGAGATCCGATCGAGGCCGAGGCGCTCATCGCCGCCTACGGGCGGGGCCCGCGCCGCGCACCGCTGTGGCTGGGATCGTTGAAGTCGAACATCGGCCACACCCAGGCGGCGGCGGGCGTCGGCGGCGTCATCAAGATGGTGATGGCGCTGCGCCACGAGGTGCTCCCACGGACCCTGCACGTCGACGCGCCGACGCCGCACGTCGACTGGTCGCGGGGCGAGGTCGCGCTGCTCACCGACGCTCGTCCCTGGCCGCGGGGGGCCAGCCCGCGGCGGGCGGGGGTGTCCTCGTTCGGGATCAGCGGTACCAACGCGCATCTGATCGTCGAGGAGGCGCCCGACGCCGACGGCGCCGGCCGGGCCGAACCCGACGGGGTCGCGGCGACGGCCGTGCCCTGGGTGGTCTCGGCCCGCAGCCCCGGCGCGCTGCGCGAGCAGGCCCGCCGGCTGGGCGTCGCGCTGGCGGCGCAGCCCGCCGCCGAGCCGGCGCAGGTCGGTGGGGCGCTGGTCACCACGAGGACGTCGTTCGAGCATCGCGCGGTCGTCGTCGGAGCCGACGCCGCGACGCTGCGCGGCGGCCTGGCGGCCCTCGCCGCCGGCTCGGCCGCCGCAGGCCTGGTCACCGGGCAGGCCCGCCCGCCGGGACGGACGGTGTTCGTCTTCCCCGGGCAGGGTTCGCAGTGGCCGGGGATGGCCGCCGAGCTGCTGGCGACCTCGCCGGTCTTCGCCGAGCGGATGGCCGCCTGCGACGCCGCGCTCGCGCCGTATCTGGACGTCTCCCTCCTCGAGGTCCTCAGCGGCGGGCTGGCCCGCCGAGACGGGCTGGCCGCCGGAGACGGGACGGGCGGCGGAGACGGGACGGGCGGCGGCGTGCTGGACCGCGTCGACATCGTCCAACCCGCGCTGTTCGCGGTGCTGGTGTCGCTGGCCGAGGTGTGGCGCTCGGTGGGCGTGCGGCCGGACGCGGTCGTCGGGCACTCCCAGGGGGAGATCGCCGCCGCCTGCGTCGCCGACGCCCTGTCCCTCGCCGACGCAGCCAAGATCGTGGCGCTGCGCAGCCGGATGATCGCCCGGCGGCTGGCCGGACGCGGCGGGATGGTGTCCGTCGCCCGGTCGGCGCAGCGAGTCGAGGCGGACCTCGCTCGCTCGGCCGGCCGGCTCGGCGTCGCCGTGGTCAACGGCCCGGACGCGACGGTGGTCTCCGGCGAGCCCGCGGCCCTCGACGCGCTGGTCGCCGCGTACGAGGCCGAGGGTGTCCGGACCCGGCGCCTGCCCGTCGACTACGCCTCGCACTCGCCGCAGGTCGAGGCGGTCCGCGCGGAGTTGCTCGACGCGCTGGCCGGCGTCACCCCGCGTGCCTCGCAGATCGCGTTCTACTCGACGGTCACCGGCACGGCCGTGGACACCACCGGCCTCGACGCCGACTACTGGTACCGCAACCTGCGCGAGACCGTCCGCTTCGCCCCGGCCGTCCGGACGCTGCTCGCCGACGGCTACGGAGTGTTCGTCGAGGCCAGCCCGCATCCGGTGCTGACGGCGGCGGTGCAGCAGACCGCCGAGACCGCGGCGGGCACGGCGGCGGCAGACGGCGCGGCGGGCGGGGCCGCCCGAGCGGTCACCGTGGTCGGTTCACTGCGCCGTGACGAGGGGGGCTGGGACCGGTTCCTCCGCTCGGCCGCGGAGGCGCACGTCGAGGGCGTCGCGGTGGACTGGCCCGCGGTGCTCGCCGGCGCGCGCGAACGCGCGGTGGAGCTGCCCACCTACCCGTTCGAACGGCAGCGCTACTGGCTCAACCCGGCTGACGAGGCCGGTGACGTGACCGCCGCCGGCCTCGCGCCGGCCAGGCATCCGCTGCTCGGCGCCGCGGTCACGCTCGCGGACGGCGGTGGGTCGCTGCTCACCGGCCGGCTGACGCTGCAGCGCCAGCCCTGGCTCGCCGACCACGGAGTCCTCGGCACGACCGTCCTGCCCGGCACGGCCCTGGTGGAGCTGGCCCTGCGCGCGGGCGAGACCGTCGGCTGCGACCAGATCGGCGAACTCACTCTGCAGGCCCCGCTGGTCCTGCCCGAGCACGACGGCGTGCGGCTGCAGCTGGTGGTCGGCCCCACCGACGACGACGGCGGGCGTCCGGTCACGATCTACTCGGGCCCGGACGACCCGCCCGCCGACGGGACGCACCCGAGCGGGGGCGCCGCGGTCTGGACCCGCCACGCCAGCGGCACCCTGACATCCACCGACGCCACGACACCACCCGACGCCACGACACCACCCGACGCCACGACACCACCCGACACCGCGACGCCACCCGACACCGCGACGCAGGCGGCGCCGGATCTCTGTGGCGTCTGGCCGCCGCCGGGCGCGACCGCCGTGGATGTCGCGCTGCTCTACCAGAGCCTCGCCGATCGGGGCTACGACTACGGCCCGGCGTTTCGGGGCCTGCGTGCGGCGTGGCGCGTCGGTGCGGACGTCTTCGCCGACGTCCGCCTGCCGGAGCAGGCCGACGGCGCCGTCGCCGGCTTCGGCCTGCACCCTGCGCTGCTCGACGCCGCGCTGCATCCCGTGGTCGGTCTGCTCGGCGCCGCGGCGAACGGGCCCGGCGACGGCGACGGCGCGGTGCAGCTACCGTTCAGCTGGCGAGACGTGCGCGTCGAGGCCACCGGGGCCAGCGAACTTCGGGTGCACATCCGCCCGCTCACCGGCGGCGGGACGACGACGGTCGCCCTCACGCTGGCCGACGGCACCGGCGCGGCGGTCGCCTCGGTCGGGGCGCTGAGCCTGCGCCCGGTGGCGCCCGAGCAGCTCGCGTCCGCGGCCGGCCGCTCGGCCGACGCCCTGCTGACCCTGGACTGGACCGCACTGGCGCCGAGCGCACAGGCCCCCGAGGGACAGCCGCCGGCCCGGCCGCACTGGGCGGTGATCGGCGATCTCGCCGGCGCCGTGCCGTCCGTCGACGCCGTCGCGTACCCCGACGTGGACGCGCTGCGGGCGGCCCTGGCCGCTGCCGAGGCACCGGACGTGGTCGTGCTGGACTGCAGGCGGACGGCGCCGGACGGCGCCGAGGATCGCACGCCCCTCGGGCGCACCGCCTGGCTGCTCGCCGCGGTGCAGGGCTGGCTCGGTGACGATCGGCTCGCCGCCACCCGCCTGGTCCTGCTGACCCGCCACGGCGTCGCGCTCGGGGCGGACCCCGCGCCCGCGCTCGACCAGGCGCCGCTGTGGGGCCTGGGGCGCGCGGCGCAGGCGGAGAGCCCCGACCGGATCATCCTGATCGACCTCGACGACGACGAGGCGTCGCGGCTGGCGCTGCCGGCGGCGGTGGGCGGCGGGCAGCCGCAGCTCGCCCTGCGCGCCGGCCGCGCCCACGTGCCCCGGCTGACGCGGCCGGGCACGCCGGCCGGCGACGGCGACGGCGGGGCACGCACGCTCGACCCAGCGGGAACCGTCCTGATCACCGGTGGTACCGGTGCCCTCGGCGCGCTGGTCGCCCGCCGGCTGGTGACCGGGCACGGGGTGCGTCAACTGCTGCTGGCCAGCCGGCGTGGCGCGGACGCGGCGGGCGCCGCCGACCTGGTCGAGGAGCTGGGCGCGCTCGGCGCGTCGGTGACGGTCGCGGCGTGCGACGTCGCCGATCGCGGATCGCTCGCCGGCCTGCTGGCGGCCGTACCCGCCGAGCACCCGCTGACCGCGGTCATCCACACGGCGGGAGTCCTGGACGACGGGGTCCTCGACTCGCTGACGGCGCAGCGGCTCGCGACGGTGTGGCGGCCCAAGGCCGAGGCCGCGCTGGCCCTGCACGAGCTGACCCGCGGAGCGGACCTGGCCGCGTTCGTGCTCTTCTCCTCGGTCGTCGGCACGATCGGCAACCCCGGCCAGTCCAACTACGCGGCGGCCAATGCCTACCTCGACGCGCTGGCCTGCCATCGGGCGGCGCTCGGCCTGCCCGCGACCTCGGTGGCCTGGGGACTGTGGGAGATACGCGGGCAGATGACCGGTGGGATGGGCCGGGCCGACGTGGCCCGGCTGGCCCGGGCGGGCATCGCGACCATGTCCACCGAACGGGGACTCGCGCTGTTCGACACCGCCCTGGCCGGCGCCCGGGCGCGGGCCGCGGCGCCGACGGTGGTGGCCGCCCGGATCGACTGGGCGGCGCTGTCCGACCGCGCCGCCGAGGGCACGCTGCCCGAGCTGTTCCGCGATCTGGTGCGCGCCCCGCGCCGGGCGGCCCGCGCCGGCGCGACGGACGGGCCGGGCGCGGGATCGTGGGCCCAGGCGATGGGCGCACTCGGCGCCGCCGAGCGGGAGGAGGCCGTCGCGCAGCTCGTCCGGACGCGGGCCGCTGCCGTCCTCGGCCATGCCACCCCCGACGCGGTCGTCGCCGATCGGGCCTTCCGGGAGCTCGGCTTCGACTCGCTGACCGCGGTGGAGTTCCGCAACACCCTGAACGCCGCAACGGGTCTGCGGCTGCCCGCGACCCTCGTGTTCGACCATCCGACGCCCGACGCCGTCGTCCGGCTCCTGCACGCCGAACTGGCGGGACGCCAGCCGAGCGAGCCCCGCCGCACCGCGCGGGCACAGGTCGACGCCGGCACGGACGAGCCGATCGCGGTGGTCGGCATGGGATGCCGCTTCCCCGGCGGCGTCCACTCACCCGAGGACCTGTGGAACCTCGTCGCCAACGGCGTCGACGCCATCACCGAGTTCCCCACCGACCGCGGCTGGAACCTCGACACCCTCTACCACCCCGACCCCGACCACCCCGGCACCAGCTACACCCGCCACGGCGGCTTCCTCCACGACGCCCCCGACTTCGACGCCGAGTTCTTCGGCATCTCCCCCCGCGAAGCCGCCGCCATCGACCCCCAACACCGCATCCTGCTCGAACTCGCCTGGGAAACCCTCGAACGCACCGGCATCGACCCCACCTCGCTACGCGGCACCCCCACCGGCGTCTTCGCCGGCGTCATGTACGACGACTACGGCACCCGGCTGGTCGGGACACCCAACCCCTACGAGGGCTACCTGCTCACCGGGAACACGCCGAGCGTCGCCTCCGGGCGCATCTCCTACACCCTCGGGCTGGAGGGCCCGGCCGTCACGATCGACACCGCCTGCTCGTCCTCGCTCGTCGCCGTCCACCTCGCCGCCCAGGCCCTGCGCAGCGGCGAATGCACCCTCGCCCTGGCCGGCGGCGTGACCGTGATGGCCACCCCGACGGTGTTCGTCGAGTTCAGCCGGCAGCGCGGCCTGGCCCCCGACGGGCGGTGCAAGTCGTTCGGGGCGGGCGCGGACGGCGCGGCGTGGGCCGAGGGCGCCGGGCTCATCGCCCTCGAACGCCTCACCGACGCCCAACGCCACGGCCACCCCATCCTCGCCCTCATCCGCGGCAGCGCCGTCAACCAGGACGGCGCCTCCAACGGCCTCACCGCCCCCAACGGCCCATCCCAACAACGCGTCATCCAACAGGCACTCGCCAACGCCCACCTCACCCCCGACCAGATCCACGCCATCGAAGCCCACGGCACCGGCACCACCCTCGGCGACCCCATCGAAGCCCAAGCCCTCCTCAACACCTACGCCCCCCACCACACCCCCACCAACCCCCTCCACCTCGGCTCCATCAAATCCAACATCGGCCACACCCAAGCCGCCGCCGGCATCGCCGGCATCATCAAAATGATCACCGCCATGCACCACCACACCCTCCCCGCCACCCTCCACGCCCACACCCCCACCCCCCACATCACCTGGACCCCCCACCTCCACCTCCTCACCACCCCCCAACCCTGGACCACCACCCCCCACCGCGCCGCCATCAGCAGCTTCGGCATCAGCGGCACCAACGCCCACCTCATCCTCGAACAACCCCCCACCCCCCACCAAAACCACAACAACACCGACAGCAACGAGCCCGACAGCAACGACCCCGACGGCGGGCCGGGCGCCGAGGCAGGCGTCGAGGCGGCGGACATCGAGACGGGCATCGAGGCGGGCACCGAGGCGGCGCCGCTGCCGATCACCGCCCGCTCGGCGACGGCACTGCGGGAGCAGGCGGCGCGCCTGCACGCCTTCCTGGCCGCCGAGCCGACCGTCGAGCTGGCCGCGGTGAGCGCCGCCCTGGTGGGCGGCCGGGCGACGTTCGAGCATCGCGCGGTCGTGACGGGCGCGACCCGGGACGCGACGCTCTCCGGGCTGGCGGCGCTGGCCCGTGGGGAGTCGTCGCCGCGGGTGGTGCGGGGCCGGGCGCAGGCGCGGGGGCGCACCGCGTTCCTGTTCACCGGGCAGGGCAGCCAGCGGCCGGGGACGGGCCGGGAGCTGTATCGGACCGAGCCGGTCTTCGCCGCGGCGTTCGACGAGGTCTGCGCGGAACTCGACCGGCACCTCGACCGCCCACTGGCCGACGTCGCGTTCGCCGCGGCGGACTCCGACGAGGGGCGGCTGCTGCACCAGACCGAGTTCGCCCAGCCGGCGCTGTTCGCCCTCGAGGTCGCGATCTTCCGCCTCCTGGCGTCCCGCGGCGTGCACCCCGACTACCTCATCGGCCACTCCCTCGGCGAGATCACCGCCGCTCACCTGGCCGGCGTCCTCGACCTCCCGGACGCCGCCGTCCTCATCGCCACCCGCGGCCGCCTCATGCAGTCGGCGCCCGCCGGCGGCGCCATGGCCGCGCTCGCCGCCACCGAACGCGAGGTCGCCGACGCCCTCGCCGGGCACGAGCACGCCGTCGCCATCGCCGCCCTCAACAGCCCCACCTCCACCGTCGTCTCCGGCGACCCCGACGGCGTCCACCGCCTCGTCACCCGCTGGCGCGACCAGGGCCGGCGTACCACCTCCCTGCGCGTCAGCCACGCCTTCCACTCCCACCACATGGACGCCGTTCTCGCCCCGTTCCGCGCCGTCGCCGCCACCCTGCGCTACCACTCCCCGACCATCCCCGTCGTTTCCAACCTCACCGGCGACCTCGCCACCCCCGATCAGCTCACCAGCCCCGACTACTGGACCCGTCACATCCGCCACGCCGTCCGATTCCACGACGGCATCCGCCGCCTCCACGGCCTCGGCGTCACCGAGTACATCGAGCTGGGGCCGGCCGGCGTGCTCTGCGCGCTGGGCGAGGAGTGCCTGTCCGTCCCCGCGACGAACGGCGAGCCGGGCGGCGAGCCGCGCCGGGACGTCGGCCGGGACGTCGGCCGGGACGTGGACGGCGACCCGGATGCCCGACTGTTCGTCCCCGTCCTGCGGGCGGACCAGCCCGAGCGGCAGACCCTGACGACGGCGCTGGCTCACGCCTATGTTCGCGGCGCCACCATCACCTGGGACCCGGCGGCCGGGGTGGGCGACGGCGAGGACGGACCCCGCCGCCACGCCCACGTGCCGGGTCTGCCGACCTACCCGTTCCAGCGCCAGCGGTACTGGGTGCAGGCACCGCGGGGCGGGACGGACGTCGCCTTCGCCGGTCTCGGCGCCGCGGAGCATCCGTTGCTGGCGGCAATGGTGCCGCTGGCCGACGGCCACGGCCTGCTGCTGACCGGCCGGTTGTCGGCCCGCGACCAGGGCTGGCTGGCCGACCACGCGGTCGCGGGCGTCACGCTGCTGCCGGGTACGGCGCTGGTGGAGCTGGCCGCCCAGGCGGGCGCCCGTGGCGGCTGCCCGCACCTGGTGGAGCTGACCCTGCAGGCCCCCCTGGCTGTGCCGGCGGCCGGCGGGGTGGAGGTGCAGGTCCTGCTTGGCGCCCCCGACGAGCAGGGCCGACGCGCCGTCTCGGTGCACTCCCGACCGTCTCCGCACGCGCCGTCGGACCCGGCGGGCGACGTCACGGGCGACGCCGACACCGGCGCCGGGCCACCCGCCAGCGTGACGGCGGACGGGCAGGACGGCCTCGCCTGGACCCGCCACGCGGTCGGCACGGCGGCTCCCGCGGCCCCCGCCGAGGAGCCGACCGAGGTGGACGCGAGCTGGCCGCCCGCGGGTGCGGTGCCGGTGGCGTCGGATGACGCCTACGACCGGCTGGCCGACGCTGGCTATGTGTACGGGCCGGCGTTCCAGGGCCTACAGGGGGTCTGGCGGGTCGGCGACGAGGTCTGCGCGACGGTGCGCCTGCCCGGCCAGCAGGCCGACGACGCCGCCCGCTTCGGCGTGCACCCCGCGCTGCTCGACGCCGCGCTGCACCCGCTGGCGCTGGGCCTGGTGGAGGTGGCCGCCGGGCAACCCGGGACGGAGACGGTCGTGCTGCCGTTCTCCTGGCGGGATGTCGCCGTGGCCGCGACCGGCGCCACCGAGCTGCGGGTACGGATCCGCGTGCTCGGTCCGGACGCGGTGACGCTGACCGCCACCGATCCGGCGGGCCGGGTGGCCGTGACGATCGGCGAACTCGCCCTGCGCCGGGTGGAGACGGCCCGCCTGGCCGAGGCGGGCGGGCGAGGCCGGTCCCTGGCCGGCCGGCCCCTGTACGAGCTGCGCTGGACGGCGCCGCCCAGCAGCCCGCCGGCCGCGGCGCCGACGTGGGCCCTGGTGGGCGAGCACGACCCCGCCGTCGTGGCGGCGCTGGCGGACCGGCCCGGCGCGTCCCTGGCGTCGTACGCGGACGCCGCGGCGCTGCGTGCCGCCATCGCCGCCGGTGCGCCACCGCCCACCTGGACGCTGGTCAGCGTCAGTGCCAGCGACGCGGCGGCCGGTGACACGGCGGCCGGTGACACGGCGGCCGGTGACACGGCGGCCGGTGACGCGGGGCGGGCGATCCGGGCGGCGGCGGGCCGTGCGCTGACCGTCGTGCGGGACTGGCTCGACCCGCTCGCCGGCGAGGCGTCAGCCTCCACCCGACTGGTGATCCTGACCCGCGGCGCGGTGGGACTGCCCACCGACCGCACCGGCCCCGACCCCGCGGGGGCGGCGGTGTGGGGGCTCGTGCGCGCCGCCCAGATCGAGGAGCCCGACCGGTTCGTGCTCGTCGACGTCGACGACGCACCCGCCTCCCTGGCCGCGCTGGCCACGCTGGCCACGCCGCCCGGACCGGCGCAGCTCGCGATCCGCGCCGGCCGGGTCCACGTGCCACGCCTGGAACGACTGGCCCCGGCCCCGCCGCCCGCCGAGGACGTGCACGGCGACGGCGGCCGGCTGGACCGGGACGGCACCGTCCTCGTCACCGGCGGCACCGGGACCCTCGGCGCGCTGGTCGCCCGGCATCTCGTGGCCACCCACGGCGCACGGCACCTGCTGGTGACCTCCCGGCGGGGCCCAACCGCCGACGGCGCCGCCGCGCTGGTCGAGGAGCTGACGGAACTCGGTGCCGAGGTGACCGTCGCCGCCTGCGACGCCGCGAACCGCGACGAGCTGTCCCGGCTGCTGGCCGCCATCCCGGCGGCGCACCCGCTGACCGCCGTGGTGCACACCGCCGGCGTGCTCGACGACGGCGTCGTCGGCTCGCTCGACGACGACCGGCTCGACCGGGTGCTGCGCCCCAAGGCGGACGCCGCCTGGCACCTGCACGAGCTGACGGCCGGCGCGGACCTGGCCGCATTCGTGCTGTTCTCCTCGGTCGCCGGCACCCTCGGCGGCGCGGGCCAGGCCAACTACGCGGCGGCGAACGCCGTCCTGGACGCCCTCGCCCACCATCGGCACACCCGGGGGCTGCCCGCCACGTCGATCGCCTGGGGCCTGTGGCAGCGCACGAGCGCGATGACGGGCGCGCTCGCCGACGCCGACCAGGCCCGGCTGGCCCGGACGGGACTCGTGCCGATGCCGGACGAGCAGGCGCTGGCGCTGTTCGACGCCGCGATGTCGAGCGGGCGGCCGGCGGTCGTGGCGGCGCACCTGGCCGTCCGGGCGGCGGCGGAGTCGCCGCATCCGCTGCTGGCCGCGCTGGCCCCCGTCCGGCGTGGCGCTCCCCCGCCCACGACGGGCCGGCCGCTGCCCGCGCGGGTGGCGACCACCCCCGCGGACCAGCGGCCGGCCCTGCTGCTCGCCGTCGTGCGGGAGCACATCGCCGCCGTCCTGGGCTTCGACGCGGCGGCGGCCGACACCCTCATCGAGGCCGACCGCGGGCTGCTCGACCTGGGGTTCGACTCGCTGACCGCGGTGGAGCTGCGCAACCGGCTGGGCGGTGACGCCGGCCTGCGGCTGTCCAGCACGCTCGTGTTCGACCATCCGACCCCCGGCGCGATCGCCGACCATCTCGCCTCCCTGCTCGTGCCGGCGGAGGTGGGCGTCGGCGCGTCGGTGCTGGCCGCCGTCGAGCGGCTCGAATCGGCCGTCGAGGCCGCACTCGGCCTTTCCCACGGGGCCACCGGGACGAGCGGGGCCGGCGCAACGAACGGAGCCGGCACAACAAACGGGGCCGGCACAACAAACGGGGCCGGCGCAACGAACGGGGCCGGCGCAACGAACGGAGCCGGCAGGGGCGGCGGGGCTGGCGGGGTCGACGAGATCGAGCGGGCCCTGGTGGGCCGCCGGCTGGCGGAGCTGCTGGCGCGCTGGCGCGGCGAGCGGCCCGAGCCGGACGCCGACCCCCTCGACGACCGGGCCGATCTGGCCCTGGTCAGCGACGACGAACTCTTCGACGTGCTCGACAACGAACTGGGCCTGCCGCCCGGGGCCGACAGATCCCGCTGACCGGGAGGGTGAGGGTTGATGACCAGCAACGAGGACAGACTCCGCGACTACCTCAGGCGGGCGACGACCGACCTGCGCCAGGCGCGACGGCAGCTGGGAGAACTGGAGGCCAGGAGGGACGAGCCGATCGCGGTGGTCGGCATGGCCTGCCGCTTCCCCGGCGGCGTCCACTCACCCGAGGACCTGTGGAACCTCGTCGCCAACGGCGTCGACGCCATCACCGAGTTCCCCACCGACCGCGGCTGGAACCTCGACACCCTCTACCACCCCGACCCCGACCACCCCGGCACCAGCTACACCCGCCACGGCGGCTTCCTCCACGACGCCCCCGACTTCGACGCCGAGTTCTTCGGCATCTCCCCCCGCGAAGCCGCCGCCATCGACCCCCAACACCGCATCCTGCTCGAACTCGCCTGGGAAACCCTGGAACGCGCCGGGATCGACCCCACCTCGCTACGCGGCACCCCCACCGGCGTCTTCGCCGGCGTCATGTACGACGACTACGGCGTGCGCCACCGCCGCGCCCCGGACGGGTACGAGGGGTACCTGCTGACGGGCAGCACGCCGAGCGTGGCCTCGGGGCGCGTCTCCTACACCCTCGGGCTGCAGGGGCCCGCCGTCACCCTGGACACCGCGTGCTCGTCCTCACTCGTCGCCGTCCACCTCGCCGCCCAGGCCCTGCGCAGCGGCGAATGCACCCTCGCCCTGGCCGGCGGCGTGACCGTGATGGCCACCCCGACGGTGTTCGTCGAGTTCAGCCGGCAGCGCGGCCTGGCCCCCGACGGACGCATCAAACCCTTCTCCGCCGACGCCGACGGCACCGCCTGGGCCGAGGGCGCCGGGCTCATCGCCCTCGAACGCCTCACCGACGCCCAACGCCACGGCCACCCCATCCTCGCCCTCATCCGCGGCAGCGCCGTCAACCAGGACGGGGCGAGCAGTCAGCTGACGGCGCCGAACGGCCCGTCCCAGCAACGGGTCATCCAACAGGCACTCGCCAACGCCCACCTCACCCCCGACCAGATCCACGCCATCGAAGCCCACGGCACCGGCACCACCCTCGGCGACCCCATCGAAGCCCAAGCCCTCCTCAACACCTACGCCCCCCACCACACCCCCACCAACCCCCTCCACCTCGGCTCCATCAAATCCAACATCGGCCACACCCAAGCCGCCGCCGGCATCGCCGGCATCATCAAAATGATCACCGCCATGCACCACCACACCCTCCCCGCCACCCTCCACGCCCACACCCCCACCCCCCACATCACCTGGACCCCCCACCTCCACCTCCTCACCACCCCCCAACCCTGGACCACCACCCCCCACCGCGCCGCCATCAGCAGCTTCGGCATCAGCGGCACCAACGCCCACCTCATCCTCGAACAACCCCCCACCCCCCACCAAAACCACAACAACACCGACAACGGGCCGGCAGGTCGCGAGACCGCCGCGATCGGCGGCACCGGCGCCACGCCGGCGACCGGCCCGGCCGGGCCGGCGACGCTGCAGGCCGCCGGCCCCGACTCCGCCGGCCCCGACTCGGGCGGGCCGCTCGGCGGGGTGCTGCCCTTCCTGGTCTCGGCCCGGACCGAGGCGGGCCTGCGTGGGCAGGCCGACCGCCTGGCGGACTTCCTGTCCGACACCGACACCGACACCGACACGGACACGGACACCAGCACCGACACCAGCACCGACACCAGCACCGACACCAGCACCAGCACCGACGCAGCGCCGCTCGCGGACGTGGGCTGGTCGCTGCTGACCACCCGCCCGCACCTGCCGCGGCGTGCCGTGGTCATCGCCGCCGACCGCGCGGAACTGCGCGAGGGGCTGCGCCGGCTCGCCGCGGGCGAGGCCGCGGCGAACGTCGTGCTGGGTGGCCCACGGCCGGCGACCACGACCGCGTGGCTGTTCGCCGGACAGGGCAGTCAGCGCGCCGGGATGGGCCGCCGGCTGCACGAGGCCTCGCGGGTGTTCGCCGACGCCCTCGACGACGTCTGCGCCGCGCTGGACGCGCACCTGCCCACGCCGCTGCGGGCGCTGATGTTCACCGACGAGCGGTCACCGCAGGCGGACCTGCTCGACCGCACCGAGTTCGCCCAGCCGGCGCTGTTCGCCCTGGAGGTGGCGCTCTACCGGCTGCTGGAGTCGCACGGCCTGCGCCCCGACTACCTGATCGGCCACTCCGTCGGGGAGCTCGCGGCGGCGCACGTCGCCGGCGTGCTCGATCTGACCGACGCCGCCGCCCTGGTCGCCGCCCGTGGCCGGCTCATGCAGGCGATGCGCACCGACGGCGCGATGGCCGCGATCGAGGCGACCGAGCAGGAGCTGGCCGCCACGCTCGACGAGATCATCCAGGTCGGGGCCGGGCCGGCGACGATCTCGGTCGCCGCGGTCAACGGTCCGACATCCGTCGTCGTCGCCGGCGACCGCGACGCCGTCCACCACCTCGCGGCGCACTGGCAGCAGCTGGGTCGCCGCACCACGGCACTGCGCGTCAGCCACGCCTTCCACTCCCACCACATGGACGACGCCCTCGCCGACCTGCGCGCCGTCGCCGGGAACCTGACCTACCGCGCGCCCGCCATCCCCCTCGTCTCCACCCTCACCGGCGCCCTCGCCTCCCCCGGCGACCTCGCCGCCCCCGACTACTGGGCCCGCCACGCCCGCCACACCGTCCGCTTCCACGACGGCATCCGTGCCCTGCACGCCCTGGGGGTGCACGCCTACGTGGAACTCGGCCCCGGGCGCACCCTCACCGCGGCGGCCCGCGAAAGCCTGGCCGCCGAGGGGGCGGGTGCGGCCGGTCCGCTGCTCACCTCCGTGCTGGGCGGCGGGGTCGACGACGCCCGCAGCGCCCTCGCCGCCGTCGCCCGGCTGCGGCTACGGGATGCCCGCCTGTCCTGGGACGAGGCGTTCGCCGGGCTGCCGGCCCGCCGGACCGAGCTGCCGACCTACGCCTTCCAGCGCGAGCGCTACTGGCTTCAGATGCGGCCCGACGCCGGGGAGGCGGCAGCCATGGGCGTGCACGCCACCGGCCACCCCCTCCTCTCCGCCGCCGTCGACCTGCCCGACCGGGCCGGCGCGGTCTACACCGGGCTGCTGTCCACCCGCGCGCAGCCGTGGCTCGCCGACCACGAGGTCGCGGGCGGGACGCTGCTGCCCGCCGCGGCCTTCGTCGACCTGGCCCTGCACGCCGGGCGCCAGCTCGGGGTGGACGCCGTGCGCGAGCTGACCCTCACCACGCCGCTCGTCGTGCCCACCGGCGAGGCGGTGCGCGTCGAGATCGTCGTGGGGGCTGCGGACGACGCGGGCCGTCGCGGCATCGAGATCTACTCCCGGTCGTCCGCCGGCGGTCCGCCGGCGGACGACGAGATCCTGCCCGCCGACCCCGACGCCTGGACGCACCACGCCACCGGCCTGCTCGCACCCGACGACCCGCGGCCCGACGACCCGCGGCCCGGCGCCGGGGCACCCGAGACGACCGGGCAGTGGCCGCCCGCGGGCGCACGGGACCTCGACCTCACCGGGTTCTACGATGATCTGGCGGACCGCGGCTACCGCTACGGCCCCGCCTTCCAGGGGCTGCGGGCGGCGTGGCGCGTCGGCGCGGAGATCTGCGCCGAGGTCGCCCTGGCACCGGACCAGGGCGCGGAGGCGGACCGGTTCGCGCTGCACCCCGCCCTGCTCGACGCCGCCCTGCACCCCCTGCTGATCGACGCCGACCCCGACGCCGACCCCGGCGCCGAGGCCGACCCGGAGGCCGACCCGGAGGCCGGGACACCACGGCCGGGCACGGTCCGGCTGCCGTTCTCCTTCTCCGACATCCGGCTGGAGGCCTACGGCGCCACCGTGCTGCGCGTGCGGCTGAGCCCCGCCGGCGAGGACACGGTCACGATCGCACTCGACGACCCCGACGGTGCGCCGGTGGCGCGCATCGCGGCGATGCGGACACGCGCCAGCGCCCGGCCGGCCGCCGGGACCGGTGAGCGTCCCGACGCGCTGCACCGGGTCGAGTGGACGCCCGTCGAGCCGGGTCAGGCGGAGCCGCCGGTGATCGTCGCCCTGCCCGACACCCACGACGCCCATGACGCCCATGACGCCCCCGACGCCCCCGACGCCCCCGAGGCCTTCCACGGCGAGGCGGCGTTCACCCGCCTGGTCGTCGGCAGCTCCACGACGACCGTCGGTACGCCGTCCGTCGACGCGACCCCGGACGACTCCGCCGCCGAGGTTCACGCGGCGACGGCACGGGCGCTCGACCTGGCCCACCGCTGGTTGCGACGGTCCGCCGGGACGCTGGTGGTGGTCACCCGTCACGCCGTGACCGTCGGCGCCCAGGACGCGCCGCCCGATCCCGCCGCCGCGGCGGCGTGGGGTCTGCTCGGCAGCGCCGTCACGGAGCACACCGGACGCTTCGTCCTGGTCGACACCGACGAGCCCCTCGACGACGCCGAGATCGCGACGGCCAGCACGCTCGGCGAGACCCAGTTGGCGCGGCGCGGGGGTCGTTGGTACGCGCCACGGCTGGCCCGCCTGACCGCGCCGCGCACGGCACCGCCCGCCGACGCCGACACGCCGCCGGGTGCCGGCTGGTCGCCGGAGGGCACCGTCGTCGTCACCGGCGGGACCGGGGCGCTGGGCCGGGCCCTCGCCCGTCACCTCGTCACCCGGCACGGCGCACGCCGTCTGCTGCTGCTCAGCCGGCGCGGCCCGGCCGCCGACGGCGCCCAGGCGCTGGTCGAGGAGCTGGCCGGACTGGGCGCCGAGGTGACGCTGGTGGCCTGCGACGCCGCCGACCGCGCCGCGCTCGCCCGGGTGCTGGACGGCATCGACCCCGACCATCCGCCGACCGCCGTCGTGCACGCCGCCGGCGTCCTCGACGACGGGGTCGTCACCGCGCTGACGCCCGCCCGGCTGGCGACGGTACTGCGGCCCAAGGTGGACGCGGCGCTGAACCTGGACGCGCTGACCCGCGGGTCGCACCTGGCGCAGTTCGTGCTGTTCTCCTCGCTCGCCGGCGTCCTCGGCAACGCGGGGCAGGGCGGCTACGCGGCCGCCAACACGGCCCTGGACGCGCTGGCCCACCGGCGCCGGGCCGCCGGTCTGCCCGCGATCAGCCTGGCGTGGGGGCAGTGGGCCGACGACGGGGGCATGACGGGTGGCCTGTCCGCCACCGACCTCGCCCGCCTCGCCCACGCGGGCATCACGCCGATGTCCACCGCGGAGGGCCTGGCCCTGTTCGACGCGGCGCTCGCCACCGGCGAGGCGGTGGTGGTCCCCTCGCCCCTGGACGGTCGCGCGCTGCGCGCCCGGGCGTCGGCGGGGACGTTGCCGGCGCTGCTGCGCGGGCTGGCGGGCCGGCCCAGGCCGCGCCGGGTCGCCGCCGCCACGGCCGGCTCCGGGGCCGCCGCCCTCACCGGGCGGCTCGCCGGGCTCGACCGCGACGCCCAGGAGGAACTGCTGCTGGACACGGTCCGGTCTGCGGCGGCCAGCGTCCTGGGTCATGCGTCGGCGCACGCGATCGCGCCGCAGCGGTCGTTCCGCGAGCTGGGCTTCGACTCGCTGTCGGCGGTCGAGTTCCGCAACGCCCTCGCGGCGACGACAGGCCTGACGCTGCCGGCGACGCTCGTCTTCGACCACCCCAGCCCGCTCGACGTCGCCCGGCACCTGCAGCCCGCGCTCGGCGAGCACCCGGCCGCGGCGGGCCCGGTCTCGGTCCGGGATCGCGCCGCCGACGCGGCGGACGAGCCGATCGCGGTGGTCGGCATGGCCTGCCGCTTCCCCGGCGGCGTCCACTCACCCGAGGACCTGTGGAACCTCGTCGCCAACGGCGTCGACGCCATCACCGAGTTCCCCACCGACCGCGGCTGGAACCTCGACACCCTCTACCACCCCGACCCCGACCACCCCGGCACCAGCTACACCCGCCACGGCGGCTTCCTCCACGACGCCCCCGACTTCGACGCCGAGTTCTTCGGCATCTCCCCCCGCGAAGCCGCCGCCATCGACCCCCAACACCGCATCCTGCTCGAACTCGCCTGGGAAACCCTCGAACGCACCGGCATCGACCCCACCTCGCTACGCGGCACCCCCACCGGCGTCTTCGCCGGCGTCATGTACGACGACTACGGCGTGCGGCTGATGGCGGCGCCACCCGCGGGCTACGAGGGCTTCTTCGCCGCCGGGACCTCGACGAGCGTCGCCTCCGGACGCATCTCCTACACCCTCGGACTGCAGGGCCCGGCCGTCACGATCGACACCGCCTGCTCGTCCTCGCTCGTCGCCGTCCACCTCGCCGCCCAGGCCCTGCGCAGCGGCGAATGCACCCTGGCGCTCGCCGGCGGGGTCACGATCATGGCCACGCCGACCACCTTCACGGAGTTCAGCCGGCAGCGCGGCCTGGCCCCCGACGGACGCATCAAACCCTTCTCCGCCGACGCCGACGGCACCGCCTGGGCCGAGGGCGCCGGCCTCATCGCCCTCGAACGCCTCACCGACGCCCAACGCCACGGCCACCCCATCCTCGCCCTCATCCGCGGCAGCGCCGTCAACCAGGACGGCGCCTCCAACGGCCTCACCGCCCCCAACGGCCCATCCCAACAACGCGTCATCCAACAGGCACTCGCCAACGCCCACCTCACCCCCGACCAGATCCACGCCATCGAAGCCCACGGCACCGGCACCACCCTCGGCGACCCCATCGAAGCCCAAGCCCTCCTCAACACCTACGCCCCCCACCACACCCCCACCAACCCCCTCCACCTCGGCTCCATCAAATCCAACATCGGCCACACCCAAGCCGCCGCCGGCATCGCCGGCATCATCAAAATGATCACCGCCATGCACCACCACACCCTCCCCGCCACCCTCCACGCCCACACCCCCACCCCCCACATCACCTGGACCCCCCACCTCCACCTCCTCACCACCCCCCAACCCTGGACCACCACCCCCCACCGCGCCGCCATCAGCAGCTTCGGCATCAGCGGCACCAACGCCCACCTCATCCTCGAACAACCCCCCACCCCCCACCAAAACCACAACAACACCGACAGCAACGAGCCCGACAGCAACGACCCCGACGGCGTCGACACCGCCAGGCACGGCACCGACGGCACCGACGGCACCGACACCGGTGACGCCGGCGCGGTCCTGCTGCCGTTGTCGGCCCCGGTGCCCGGCGCGCTCGCCGCCCAGGCGCGGGCGTTGCACGGCTACCTCTCGGCCCGGCCGGAGGTGGCAGTGCGCGACGCCGGCCTCGCCCTCGCGACCGGTCGCACGCTGTTCGCTCACCGGGCGCTCGTGGTCGGGGAGGACCGCCGGGGCGTGCTGCGCGAGCTGTCCGCCCTGGCCGACGGCGAGAACGGCCCCGGCGTGGTCGCGGGGGCCGCGCCGGAGGCGGGCCCGGGACGGATCGTGCTGGTCTTCCCCGGGCAGGGCTCCCAGTGGCCGGCAATGGCCACCGAGCTGCTCGACACTTCGACCGTCTTCCGCCGGGCCATGAGCGCGTGCGCGGACGCGCTCGCCCCGCACGTCGACTGGTCGCTGCTGGACGTCGTCCGCAGCACCGACCCGGCGGCGCTGGACCGCGTCGACGTCGTGCAGCCCGCGCTGTTCGCGATGATGGTCTCGCTCGCCGCGGTGTGGCGTTCGGTGGGCCTGCGTCCCGACGCGGTCGTCGGCCACTCCCAGGGGGAGATCGCCGCCGCGCACGTGGCCGGCGCGCTCGACCTCGCCGACGCGGCGCGGATCGTGGCCCTGCGCAGCCGGGCCCTGCGGGAGATCACCGGCGGCGGCATGGTGTCCGTGGCGCGACCGGTCGACGAGGTGGAACGGCTGATCGCCCGCTGGTCCGGGGCCGTCGGCGTGGCCGCCGTCAACGGGCCCGCGCAGACCGTGGTCTCGGGATCCGCGGCGGCGCTGGACGAGCTGATGGCGCACTGCGACGCGCACGACGTGCGGGCCCGCCGGGTGCCGGTCGACTACGCCTCCCATTCGGCGCACGTCGAGACCGTCCGGGACGGCCTGCTCGACGCGCTCACGGACATCCGGCCGCGTCCCGCGCAGGTGGCGTTCTACTCCACGGTCACCGGGGGCAGGTTCGACACCGCCGGGCTGGACGCCGGCTACTGGTACCGCAACCTGCGCAACCGCGTCGAGTTCGAGACCGCCGTACGTGCGCTTGCCGCGGATGGACACCGCACGTTCGTCGAGTCCAGCTCCCACCCGGTGCTCACCGTGGGGGTGCAGGAGACCCTGGAGACCCTGGCCGAGGAGGCCGAGCGCGGCGACGGACCGGGCGCCGAGCAGACGCCGCCGGCCGCCGTCATCCCCACCCTGCGCCGCGACGACGGGGGCCGCCACCGCCTGCTGCTGTCCGCGGCGCAGGCGTTCGTCCACGGGGTGCCCCTCGACCTGCCCGCGCTGACCGACCCGGCCACACCCCACGACCCGGCCACGCCGCGCAGGCGCCGCGCGCCGCTGGTCGACCTGCCGACCTACCAGTTCCAGCGCAGCAGGTACTGGCTGGCGGCCCCCGCCGTCGGCGCCGGCCTGTCGGCCGCGGGCCTCACCGAGACCGGCCATCCCCTGCTCTGCGCCACCGTGGCCGTGGCCGGCACCGACACCGCCGTCTTCACCGGCGTGCTGTCGCTGGCCACCCATCCGTGGCTCGCCGACCACGCGGTCGCGGGGACGGTGCTCGTCCCCGGGACGGTGTTCGTCGAACTGGCACTGCACGCGGGCGGGGCGACCGGCGCGCTGGCGGACCTGACCCTGCACGCGCCCCTGCCGCTGTCCCCGGACGACGTCGTCACCGTCCAGGTGGTGCTCGGCGGGCCGGACGACCAGGGTCACCGTCCGGTCGCCGTGTTCTCCCGCCCGCGGGCGGACGCGGCGCCGCCCGGGCCGTGGACCCGACACGCCGAGGGCACCCTGCTCAATGGGGACACGAGGGCCGACGGAGACACGAGGGCCGACGGAGACACGAGGGCCGACGGAGACACGAGGGCCGACGGGGGCACGTCCGCCTGGCCGCCGGTCGGCGCCACCCCGATCGACGTGGCCGAACTGTACGAGTCCCTGGCCGACCGCGGCTACGACTACGGACCGGTCTTCCAGGGCCTGCACGCCGCCTGGCGGTTTGAGCAGGCCGTCCACGGCGATGTCGTGCTGCCGGTGCAGGACGCCGAGGCGGGGGCCTTCCGTCTGCACCCCGCGCTCCTCGACGCCGCCCTGCACGCCGCCGCGCTCGCCCTGCCGCCGGCGGACGGCGACGCGGTGCTGGTGCCGTTCTCCTGGAGCGGGGTGCGCGTGCACGCGCCCGGCGCCGCGGCGCTGCGGGTCCGCGTCACCCCGACCGGGCCCGACAGCGTCGCCGTGCTCGGCACCGACGCCGCCGGGCGGACCGTGGTCACCGTCGATGCGTTGACGGTGCGCCCGCTGGCCGCCGACCAGCTCGCCGCCCTCGCCGGGGCACGCGCCGACGCGGTGGGCGGCCCCGCCATCTACGCGCTGGACTGGGTCGCCCTGACTCCCGCCGAGCCCACCGCTCTCCCGGCGGGTGACCTCGCCGCGTCCGAGCCGGGCAGCGCGCCGGAACCGGTCGCCGCGTCGGAACCGGTCGCCGCGTGGGAGCTGATCGTCGCGCCGGAGCGGGCCGGGGTGGCGAGTGGGGAGCGCGACGTGTTCGTGCTGGTCGACGGCGGCGACGGCTCGCCCGCGGCGGTCCACGCCGCCGTGCACCACGCGTTCGGGATCGCCGCCGAGTGGACCGCGCGGGCCGACGCCGGGCGGCTGGTGTTCGTCACCCACGGCGCCGTGGCCACGCATCCCGGGGAGGACAGCGGACAGCTCGCCGCCGCCGCGGTCTGGGGTCTGCTGCGGTCGGCCCTCGCCGAGTATCCCGACCGTGTCGCACTGGTCGATCTCGGCGCGCGCCCGTCCACCGTCCCGCCGCTGGCCGGGGCGTTCTCCCCCGCCGTCACCGCGGCGCTGACGGCGGGCGAGTCGCAGGTGGCACTGCGTGACGGGATCGCGTACGTCCCGCGTCTCGTCGACCAGGACGGCGCCGGGGACGTGCTCGCCGCGCCCGGCGACGACTGGCAGCTCGTGTTCACCGGGCAGGGTGCCCTCGACGGACTCACCCTGCGCGAGAGCGCCGCGGCGAGTCGGCCGCTCGGCGACGGCGAGGTCCGCATCGCACTGCGGGCGGCGGGACTGAACTTCCGCGAGGTGATCCTGGCACTGGGCATGGTGACCGGCGACAACCGGCCGCCCGCGGGCGAGTGCGCCGGGGTGGTGATCGAGGTCGGGCCGGGCGTCACCGACCTCGCCCCGGGCGACCGGGTCATGGGCCTGCTGTCGGAGGGGGCCGGACCGGTCTCGATCGCGGACCACCGGATGGTGGCCAGGCTGCCCGCCGGGCTGTCGTTCGCCGAGGCCGCGGCCATCCCCGTCGTGTTCCTCACCGCCTACTACGGGCTGCGGGAGATCGCCGCGGTCCAGCCGGGTGAGACCCTGCTCGTGCACGCGGCGACCGGCGGCGTGGGCATGGCCGCGATCCAGTTCGCCCGGCAGTGGGGTCTGACGGTGTACGGCACGGCCAGCCCGGCGAAGTGGCCGGTGCTGCGGTCGCTGGGAATACCCGACGAGCGCATCGCCTCCAGCCGGAACCTCGGCTTCGAGGAGCGGTTCCGCGACGCCACGGCGGGCCGCGGGGTGGACGTGGTGCTCAACTCCCTCGCCCGCGAGTACGTCGACGCCTCGCTGCGCCTGCTGGGCGCGCGGGGACGGTTCGTCGAGATGGGCAAGACCGACATCCGCGACCCGCGGGAGATCGCCGCGACGCGGCCCGACGTGCTGTACCAGGCGTATGACGTCACCGACCGGGGTCCCGACCACGTCCGGGAGATGTTCGAGGCGGTGACGGGCATGTTCGGCCGCGGCGAGCTCGGCGCGCTTCCCGTCACCGCGTGGGACGTCCGGCGCGCCCCGGAGGCGTTCCGCTTCATCGGCCAGGCCCGGCACACCGGCAAGGTCGTGCTCACCGTGCCGCGCCCGCCCGATCCGGACGGGACGGTTCTGCTCACCGGCGGCACCGGCGTGCTCGGCGGGCACCTGGCCCGCCACCTCGCCGCCGAGCACGGCGTGCGCCGCCTGCTGCTGCTCAGCCGCCGCGGCCCGGCCGCCGACGGTGCCGCCGAGCTGGTGGCGGAGCTGGCGGCGACCGGGACGCACGTCGACGTCGTCGCCTGCGACGCGGCCGACCGGGAGACCCTGGCCGGCGTGCTGGCCCGCATCCCGGCCGCGCATCCGCTGACCGCGGTCGTGCACGCCGCCGGGGTGATCGACGACGGCCTGTTCGCGACGCTGACCCCCGACCGCCTCGACGCCGTGCTGCGCCCGAAGGTCGACGCGGCCTGGAACCTGCACGAGCTCACCGTCGATCACGATCTGGCGGCGTTCGTCCTGTTCTCGTCGATCGCCGCGACGCTGGGCCCCGCCGGTCAGGCCAACTACGCGGCGGCCAACGCCTACCTGGACGCGCTGGCGCAGCACCGCCGCAGCCGCGGCCTGCCGGCGACGTCGATGGCCTGGCCGCTGTGGGCGCAGACCAGCGAGATGACCGCCCACCTCGCGCGGGCCGACCTGGCGCGGCTCAGCCGCTCCGGCCTGACCCCGCTGACCACGCCGGACGGCCTGGCGCTGTTCGACGCGGCACTGACGTCCTCGCGGGCGGTGGTCGTCCCGGCGAGGTTCGACCGGCGCGCGCTGCGGGCGGCGGACGGCGAGGTACCCCCGATCCTGCGGGGACTCGCCGGCGCCGGCGCCTCCGCTCGCACCCGCCCGCGCGCCGAGACGTCCCGGTCATGGCGGGCGCCCGGGATGACACCGGAGGCCCGGCGGGAGGCGCTGGACGAGCTGGTCCGGACGCAGGTCGCCCTCACGCTCGGGCATTCCTCCCCGGTGACCGTGCGGGCCGACGGGGCGTTCAAGGACCTCGGGTTCGACTCGCTGACCGCGGTGGAGCTGCGCAACCGGCTCAACACGGCCACCGGCCTGCGGCTGGCCGCGACGGCGGTGTTCGACCATCCGACGCCGGCCCGCCTCGCCGCGCACCTCGACGACGAGCTGCGTGACGCCGAGCAGCCACCGACACCGGACCCGCTGGCCGCGCTCGCGGAGCTCGATCGGCTGGAGGCGTCGCTGCGGGAGCTGCCGGCGGACCACGACGACCTGACGCGGGCGACCGCGCGGGTCGAGGACCTGCTGGCCACCCTGCGGGCCCGACGGGCGGACGCCGAGAGCACGGCGCCGGAGTCCTCGCTGGCCCGCGCCGTCGACGCCGTCGCCCGGAGCCTCGACGAGGCCTCGGACGACGAGATCTTCGACTTCATCGACAACAAGCTCTGACCGGCCCCATCGAGCTGGAGGTACCCCCCGCATGGCGAACGAGGAGAAGCTGCGCGACTACCTCCGTCGCGTGACCGGTGACCTGCACGAGGCGCGCGAGCGGCTGCGGGTCGCCGACGCCCGGGACCGGGAGCCCGTGGCGATCGTGGCGATGGCCTGCCGGTACCCGGGCGGCGTCGGGTCGTCGCAGGAACTGTGGCGGCTGGTGGAGGCCGGCGGCGACGCCGTCGGCGACTTCCCGGACGACCGCGGCTGGGATCTCGACCGGCTCTACGACCCCGACCCGGACCGCTCCGGCGCCTCGTACACCCGCCAGGGTGCGTTCCTCGCGGACGCCGCCGGGTTCGACGCCGGCCTGTTCGGCATCAGCCCGCGCGAGGCCGCCGCCGCCGACCCGCAGCACCGCCTGCTGCTGGAACTGACCTGGGAGCTGTTCGAGAACGCCGGCATCCCCCGGACGTCCCTGCGCGGCAGCGACACCGGGGTGTTCGCCGGGGTGATCGCGCCCGAGTACGGCCCGCGCCTCGACGAGGCGACCACCACCGCCGAGGGCTACCTGCTCACCGGCAAGACGCCCAGCGTGGCGTCCGGGCGGGTCGCGTACACCTTCGGGCTGGAGGGCCCCGCGGTGACCGTCGACACCGCCTGCTCCTCGTCGCTGGTGGCGATCCACCTCGCCAGCCGGGCGCTGCGGGCCGGGGAGTGCGGTCTGGCGGTGGCCGGCGGCGCGACCGTGCTGGCCTCGCCCGGGGTGTTCGTCGAGTTCAGCCGCCAGCGCGGGCTCGCCGCCGACGGCCGCTGCAAGTCCTTCGCCGCGGCGGCCGACGGCACGAACTTCGCGGAGGGCGGCGGCCTGCTGCTGCTGGAACGGCTCTCCGACGCGCGGCGCAACCACCATCCGGTACTCGCCCTGCTGCGCGGCAGCGCCGTCAACTCCGACGGCGCGTCCAACGGGCTGACCGCGCCGAACGGGCCGTCCCAGGAGCGGGTGATCCGCCGGGCGCTGGCCGAGGCGCGGCTGGCCCCCGACCAGGTCGACGCGGTGGAGGCCCACGGCACGGGCACCTCGCTCGGCGACCCGATCGAGGCGCGGGCGCTGCTGAACGTCTACGGCCGCGGTCGGCCCGCCGCGCGGCCGCTGTGGCTCGGCTCGGTCAAGTCCAACATCGGGCACACCCAGGCCGCCGCCGGGGTCGCCGGCGTCATCAAGATGGTCGAGGCGATGCGCCACGGCGTGCTGCCCGCCACCCTGCACGTCGACGCCCCCACCCCGCACGTCGACTGGGACGCTGCGGCGGTCAGCCTGCTCACCCACGCCGAGCCCTGGCCGGACGCGGACCGGCCCCGGCGGGCGGCGGTCTCCTCCTTCGGCATCAGCGGCACCAACGCCCACGTCGTGCTGGAGGCCCCGACGGACGACGACACCACCACGCCACCCGCACCGGCGGACGAGGCACCGGCGGCCGGTGTCACGCAGAGCGGTGTCACGCAGAGCAGCGGGGTCGCACCGTTGCCCTGGGTGCTCTCCGCAGCCTCCCCCGCCGCCCTGCGCGAGCAGGCCCGGCGGCTGCACGAGCACCTGCTCGCACGCCCAGAGCTGGACCCGACGGCCGTGGCGGTCGCCCTCGCCACCACCCGGGACGCCCTGGACGTGCGGGCGACGGTCCTGCCCGCCGCGGCGCAGGCGCCCGCGACGCAGCGGCGCGAGGAGCTACTGGCCGGGCTGCTCGCGCTCGCCGAGGGCCGCCAGTCCGGCGTCACCGCCTCGGCGACGCCCGGCCGCACCGCCTTCCTGTTCACCGGGCAGGGCAGCCAGCGCCCGGGCATGGGCCGCGAGCTGTACGAGACCTACCCGGTGTTCGCCGCCGCCCTCGACGAGGTGGCGGGCACACTCGACCGGCACCTCGACCGGCCGCTGCTGCCGCTGATGTTCGCCACCGCGGTGGATGCCGACGCGATCCACCGCACCGGGTACGCTCAGCCGGCGCTGTTCGCCTTCGAGGTGGCGCTGTTCCGGCTGCTCGACTCCTGGGGCGTGCGTCCGGACCTGCTGCTGGGGCACTCCGTCGGCGAGATCGTCGCGGCGCACGTCGCCGGTGTGTTCGACCTGGCGGACGCGTGCGCGCTGATCGCCGCGCGCGGCCGACTCATGCAGGCCCTGCCCGGCGGCGGAGCGATGATCGCGCTGGCGGCGGCCGAGTCCGAGGTTCTCCCGCTGCTCGTCGGGCTGGAGGACCAACTCGGCATCGCCGCGGTCAACGGCCCGACGTCGACGGTCGTGTCCGGGGACGCCGACGCCGCCGAGCGCGTCGCCGCCGAGATCCGCGGCTGGGGACGGCGGACCAGGCGGCTGCAGGTCAGCCACGCCTTCCACTCCCCCCAGATGGCCGGGATGCTCGACGAGTTCCGCGGCGTGCTGCGCGGGCTGCGCCCCGCGGCGCCGCAGCGGCCCGTCGTGTCCAACCTCACCGGCCGGATCGCCACCCCGGAACAGCTCGGCGACCCGGACTACTGGGTCGACCACGTCCGGCGGGCCGTGCGCTTCGCCGACGGCGTCCGGGAGCTGCGGTCCCACGGCGTGCGCGCCTATCTGGAGATCGGACCGGACACGGTGCTGGCCCCCGCCGCCGCCGACACCGCCGCCGCCGACGCCACCGACGCCACCGACGCCACCGACACGCCCACCACCGACACGCCCACCACCGACGCGCCCGCCACAGACACGCCCGCCGCCCACCCGTCCGGCACCGACCCGGCCGCCGCCGGCGTCGGCCCGTCAAGCGTTCTGTCCGTCGCGACCGCGCGCGCCGGCCAGCCCGAGGCGCTCACCCTGATCTCCGCGGTCGCGGCCCTGCACGCGCACGGTGTCGGCCCCGACTGGCCGACGGTGTGCGCGGCGGGGCCGCGCCCGGACGCGCAGCCGCGCGTCGAGCTGCCCACCTACGCGTTCCAGCATCAGCGGTTCTGGCTCGACGCCCCGGCGGGCGTCGCGGACGCCGCCGCGTTCGGACAGGTCGGCGCGCACCACCCACTGCTGCGCGCGGCCACCCCGATCGCCGACGGCGGCGCCGTGGCCGCGGTGCTGACCGGACGGCTCACCGCCCGGGCCCAGCCCTGGCTGAACGACCACGTCATCGCCGGCACCACGCTGCTGGCGGGCACGGCGTTCGTCGACCTCGCCGTCCACGCCGGCGACGGCGTCGGCTGCCCCGTGGTCGAAGAGCTGATCATCGAGGCCCCGCTGGTCCTGGCCGCGGCCGTGGACCTGCAGGTGAGCCTGGGCGCCCCCGACGAGGCGGGCCGTCGGGCCGTGCAGGTGCTCTCCCGTCCGTCCCGCGACCCGCAGGACGACCAGGACGCCGGCGCGCGGGCGTGGGCGAACGACGGCGGCTGGACCCGTCACGCCACCGGCACGCTCGCCCCGTCGGACGGCGCGGACGGCGCGGCGGGGCCCGGCGGCCCGGCGCGCGGGTCCGTGACCACCCCGGCGGACGCCACGACGCTGCCCACCGACGAGCTCTACGACGACCTGGCGCGGCTCGGCTACGCCTACGGCCCGGCGTTTCGCGTGGTGCGGGCGGCCTGGCGGCGCGGACCCGACCTGTACGCGCGGCTGCGCCTCGCGCCGGACACCGACCCGTCGGGATTCGCCGTCCATCCCGCGCTGCTGGACGCCGCCCTGCACCTGCTGGCGTTCGACTCCGCGGCGGCCGGCGGCCCGGAGGGCGACGACCAGGTGCGCATCCCGTTCTCCTGGTCGGGGGTGCGGGTGCACGCCACCGGCGCCACCGAGGTCGATGCCAGGGTGCGGACGGCCGACGACGGTACCGTCTCCGTCACCCTCGCAGACCCGGCGGGCGGCGCGGTCGCCACCGTCGCATCGCTGACCATGCGCTCGGCGCCCCGCTCGACGCTGCACGCCACCCGGCCCCGCCACGACCCCCCGCACGGCCTGGACTGGGTGCCGGTGCCCGCCGAAGCGGCGCCCGACGCCGGAGGCCGGTGGGTCCTGCTCGGCGACGGCGCCGAGCTGCGGGCGTCGGCGGACGACGAGCCGACCCTGCCCGACTACCCGGACCTGCCGACGTTGCGCGCGGCGCTGGCCGGCGGCACGGGCGGGCAGCCCGACGCCGTGCTGGTCCACGCCGACGACCTGTCGGATCAGGCCAGTCACCTGCTGAACCAGACCGACCGACCGCCGGGCCGACCCGGCGACCCGCGGGATCAGACCGCCGACGCGGGCCCCGCCGCGGAGGCGCGCCGGCTCGCGGCCTCGCTGCTGGCCGTGCTGCAGGACTGGCTGGCCGACGACGCCCTCGCGGCGTCGACGCTGGTCGTGCTCACCCGGGGCGCCGTCGCCGCCGGGCCCGGCGAGGACGTCCGGTCACTGCCGCAGGCCGCGCTGTGGGGCCTGATCCGCACCGCCCAGGCCGAGCATCCCGGTCGGGTCGCGGTCGTCGACCTCGACCCCGGCGGCGACCACGGCGACCACGGCGACCACAGTGACCACCGCGGTGCCGGTGGTGCCGCCAGCGGACGGCTGCCCGCCGCGCTCGCGGCCGTGGCGGCCGGGGAGTCCCAGCTCGCCGTGCGCGGCGACGGCCTGCGGGCGCCGCGGGTGGTGCGCGGCGATGTCGCCCGGCGGCTGGCCCCGCCGCCGGCGGTCCCGGCGTGGCGGCTCGACCTCACCACCGCGGGCACCCTGGACGGCCTGGCCCTGGTCCCGGCACCGGAGGCGACCGCGACGCTCGGGCCCGGCCAGGTGCGGGTCGCGGTGCGCGCGGCGGGGCTGAACTTCCGCGACGTGCTGATCGCCCTCGGCATGTACCCGGGCGAGGCGCAGCTCGGCAGCGAGGGCGCCGGCGTCGTCGTGGAGACGGCGCCGGACGTCGCCGGGCTCGCGCCGGGCGACCGGGTGATGGGCCTGTTCGCCGGCGCGATCGCACCGCTCGCCGTCGCCGACCACCGACGGCTGAGCCGCCTGCCACGCGGGATGTCGTTCGCCCAGGGCGCCGCGACACCGATCACCTACCTCACCGCCTGGTACGGACTGGTGGAGCTGGCCCGCGCCCGGCCCGGCGACGCGGTGCTCGTGCACGCCGCCGCCGGCGGCGTCGGCATGGCGGCGACACGCCTGGCGCGCCATCTCGGCCTGGAGGTCTTCGCGACGGCCAGTCCGGGCAAGTGGCCGGCGCTGCGCGCGGCCGGCGTGGCCGAGGACCATCTCGCCTCGTCGCGGACGCTCGAGTTCGAGCGGCGGTTCCTCGACGTCACCGGCGGGCGCGGCGTCGACATCGTGCTGAACTCCCTCGCCGGGGACTTCATCGACGCGTCGCTGCGCCTGCTGCCCCGCGGCGGCCGGTTCCTGGAGATGGGCAAGACCGACCTGCGCGAGCGCGCGCGGGTCGAGGCCGACCATCCCGGCGTGCGCTACCAGCCGTACGACCTCAGCGACGCCGAACCGGCGCGCATCCAGGCGCTACTCGCCGAGCTGTGCGCGCTGTTCGAGGCCGACGTGCTCGCCCCGCTGCCGGTGACGGCCTGGGACGTGGCCCGCGCGCCGGAGGCGTTCCGGTTCCTCAGCCAGGCGCGGCACGTGGGCAAGGTGGTCCTCACCCTGCCGGGCACGATCGACCCGGAGGGCACCGTCCTCGTCACGGGCGGGACCGGGGCGCTCGGCGCCGCGCTGGCCCGTCACCTGGTCACCGGGGCCGGGGCACGCCATCTGCTGCTGGCGTCGCGCCGCGGACCCGGTGCGGCCGGCGTCGCCGAGCTGGTCGGGCAGCTCACCGAGCTCGGCGCCGAGGCCACGGTGGTGGCCTGCGACGTCGCCGACCGCGCCGAGGTGGCCGCGCTGCTGGCCGCCGTGCCCGCGCGGCACCCGCTGACCGCGGTCGTGCACGCCGCCGGGACACTCGACGACGCCGCGCTCGCCGGCCTGACCCCGCCGCAGCTCGACGCGGTGATGCGACCCAAGGCCGACGCGGCCTGGCACCTGCACGAGCTGACCGCCGAGGCGGACCTGGCCGCGTTCGTGCTGTTCTCCTCGCTCGCCGGGGTGGCCGGCAACCCGGGCCAGGCCAACTACGCGGCGGCGAACACGTTCCTCGATGCCCTGGCCACCCACCGGCGGGCCCACGGCCGACCCGCCGTCTCCCTGGTCTGGGGGCCGTGGGCGCCGGTCGGCGGCATGACGACCAGTCTGACGGCGGCGGACCGGCGCCGCGTCGCCCGCGGCGGTGCCCGCACGCTGTCCGTGGCCGAGGGGATGGCCCTGTTCGACGCCGCCCTGGCCGGCGACCCGGTGGTGGTGCCCGCCCGGTTCGACCATGCCGCCCTCGCGGCCCGCGAGGCGGCCGGCACGCTGGCGCCGACGCTGCGCGCGCTGGTGCGCCGTCGCGCCGGCGCCGCGCGGCCGGCCACCGCTGTCGGCGGCGGCCTGGCCGGCACGCTGCGCGGACTGCCCTCCGCCGACCAGCTGCGCGTCCTGCTCGACACCGTCCGCGGCCAGGTGGCATCCGTGCTCGGCCACGCCACCCCCGACCTCGTCGAGGCCGACCGTCCCTTCAACGCCCTCGGCTTCGACTCGCTGACGTCCGTGGAACTGCGCAACCGCCTGAACACGGCGACCGGGCTCCGGCTGCCCGCGACCCTGCTGTTCGACCACCCGACCGCCGCGGCGCTCGCCGCCTTCCTGCGCGGCGAGCTGCTCGGCGCGCCCGACGACGCGCCGGACCCCGCCGGCGCCGACGTGCGGCGCCCGGCGGCGGCGCCGGACGAGCCGATCGCGATCGTCGCGGCGAGCTGCCGTTTCCCGGGCGGGGCCCGCTCGGCGGAGCAGCTGTGGGACCTCGTCGCGGCCGGCACCGACGCCGTCGGCGCGTTCCCGGTCAACCGCGGCTGGGACCTGGACGGGTTGTACGACCCCGACCCGGACCGGCCGGGGCGGACCTACGCCACCCAGGGTGGGTTCCTCTACGACGCCGACGAGTTCGACGCGTCCTTCTTCGGTCTCAGCCCGCGGGAGGCGCTGGCCACCGACCCGCAGCAGCGCCTGCTGCTGGAGACGGCGTGGGAGGTCCTCGAACACGCCGGGATCGACCCGACGACGCTGGCGGGCAGCCGGACCGGGGTGTTCGCCGGCGTCATCTCCCAGGACTACGCCTCGCTGCGCGGCTCGGCACCGTCGGCCCTGGAGGGCTACCTGTCCACGGGCAACACGACGAGCGTCGCCTCGGGGCGCGTCGCCTACACGCTCGGGCTCGAAGGCCCGGCGGTCACCGTCGACACGGCGTGCTCCTCGTCGCTGGTCGCCCTGCACCTGGCCTGCCAGGCGCTGCGCGGCGACGAGTGCACGCTCGCCCTGGTGGGCGGCGCGACGGTGATGGCGACCCCGGGCACGTTCGTCGAGTTCAGCCGGCAGCGCGGTCTCGCCCCGGACGGACGCAGCAAGGCGTTCTCGGCGGCGGCGGACGGCACCGGGTGGGGGGAGGGCGCCGGGATGCTGCTGCTCGAACGCCTCGACGACGCCCGCCGCAACGGCCATCAGGTGTTGGCCGTGGTCCGCGGCTCGGCGGTCAACCAGGACGGGGCCAGCAACGGCCTGACCGCGCCCAACGGGCCGTCCCAGCAGCGGGTCATCCGCCAGGCGCTGCGCGCCGCCGACCTGAGCCCCGCCGACGTGGACGTGGTCGAGGCGCACGGCACCGGCACGGCGCTCGGCGACCCGATCGAGGCGCAGGCGCTGCTGGCGACCTACGGCCGGGACCGGCCCGCGCAGCGGCCCCTGTGGCTCGGATCGATCAAGTCCAACATCGGCCACACGCTCGCAGCGGCGGGGGTCGCCGGCGTCATCAAGATGGTCATGGCGCTGCGCCACGAGCTGCTGCCACCGACCCTGCACGTCGACGCGCCCTCCCCGCACGTGGACTGGTCGGCCGGCGCGGTCTCGCTGCTCACCGAGGCGGTGCCGTGGCCGCGCGACGGTCGACCGCGCCGCGCCGGCGTGTCGTCGTTCGGCATCAGCGGCACCAACGCCCACGTCCTGATCGAGGAGGCGCCCGCCGACACCGTGGCGCCTCCGGCGCCGGCCCGGCGAGTCCCGACACAGCCGGCGCCGGCGGAGCCCGCGGCGAGGGAGCCCGCGGCGAGGGAGCCCGCGGCGGCAGAGCCCGCGGCGGGCGGGCCGCAGGTGTGGGTGGTCTCCGCCCGTGACGAGTCCGCGCTGCGCGCCCAGGCCGCCGCCCTGGTCGGACGCGTCGAGGCCGACCCCGGGCTCGACCCACGCGATGTCGGCTTCACCCTGGCGACGGCCCGGGCGCACCACGACCTGCGGGCCGCCGTGGTGGGCGCCGGCCGGGAGCGCCTGCTGGCCGGCACCCGCGCGCTCGCCCGCGGCGAGCAGGCCGCCGGCACCGCCGCGGCGTGGACGACCGATCCCCAGCCCGTCGTGCTCGTCTTCCCCGGCCAGGGATCCCAGTGGTCGGGCATGGCAACGGAGCTGCTGGACACCTCCCCGGTGTTCCGCGACGCCATCACGGCCTGCGCGCGGGCCCTCGCGCCCCATACCGGCTGGTCGCTGATCGACGTCCTGCGCGGCGTCTCGGGGCCCCCGCCGGAGCGGGTGGACGTGGTGCAGCCGGCGCTGTTCGCCGTGATGGTCTCCCTCGCCGAGCTGTGGGTCTCCCACGGGGTGCGCCCCGGCGCGGTCGTCGGGCACTCCCAGGGCGAGATCGCGGCCGCCTGCGTCGCCGGGGCCCTGTCCCTGGACGATGCGGCCAAGGTGGTGGCGTTGCGCAGCCAGGCCATCGCCGAGCTGTCCGGGACCGGCGCCATGGCGTCCCTCGCCGCGCCGGCGGAGCGGGTGCGCGAGCTGCTGGGACGATGGAACGGACGGCTGGCCGTCGCCGCCGTCAACGGTCCCTCCTCCACCGCGGTGGCCGGCGACGCCGACGCCCTGACGGAACTGCTCGCCGCAGCCGAGGCCGAGGGCCTGCGGGCGCGGCGCATCCCGGTGGACTACGCCTCGCACTCCCCGCACGTGGAGCCGCTGCGCGCGCGGCTGCTCGACGCGCTGGCCGACATCAGCCCCCGCACCAGCGACGTCACCTTCGTCTCCGCGACGACCGGCGGCGTGGTCGACACCGCCGGCCTGGACGCCCGCTACTGGTACGACAACCTGCGCCAGACCGTGGAGTTCGAGCGGGCCACCCGCACCCTGCTCGACCGCGGTCACCGGGTGTTCGTCGAGTGCAGCCCGCATCCGGTGCTGACGATCGGGACGCAGGAGACCATCGAGGACGCGGGCCTGCACGAGGGCCGGGGCCGCGCCGTCGCGCTCGGCTCGCTGCGCCGCGACGAGGGCGGCCTGGACCGCTTCCGGCTGTCCCTGGCCCAGGCGCACGTGCACGGCGTCGCCCTCGACCTGCCCGCGCTGTTCAGCGGGGGCGCCCGGCCGCCCCGCCGGGTGGACCTGCCGACCTACACGTTCCAGCGCCGTCGCTTCTGGCTGGAGCCCGCCGCGGGCACCACCGGCGCGCAGGGGGTGGCCGACCTGGGCCTGGAGGCCGCCGACCACGGGCTGCTCGCCGCGGTCGTCGACGGGGTGGACGGCGACGAGCTGACCTTCACCGGGCGGCTGTCCACGCGCACCCACCCGTGGCTGCGCGACCACGCCGTGAACGGCACCGTCCTGCTGCCGGGAACGGCGTTCGTGGAACTCGCGCTGCACGCCGGCGGATTCGCCGGCTGCGGACGGGTCGAGGACCTCACCCTCTCCGCGCCGCTGGTCATCCCGGAGTCCGGCTCGGTCCGACTGCGCGTCGGGGTGGGCGCGCCGTCGGACACCAGCCGGCGACCGGTCACAGTCCATTCCCGGACCGGCGACGAGCCGGGCTGGCGCCGCCACGCCGTGGGCACGCTCGCCCCGGACACCACGCCGCTCACCCCGGACACCACCAGCACCACCGACCCCGACACCGCCATCGACGCCGCCCCCGACGCCGGCGCGGTGCGGACCACGGCGTGGCCGCCGCCGGGGGCGCAGCCGCTGGACCTCACCGACGCCTACGCCCGCCTCGGTGATCTGGCCCTGGAGTACGGCCCCGCCTTCCAGGGACTGCGCCGCGCCTGGCGCGCCGGCGACGTCGTCCACGCCGAGGTGAGCCTGACCGCAACCGCAACCGCAACCGCAACCGAAGCCGAGTCCGCCGCGGCCGCGGCCGCGGCCTTCGGCGTGCATCCCGCCCTGCTCGACGCCGCACTGCACGCGCTGGCCGTCGCGGCACTCGACACGGCCGGCGGCCCGCCGGCCGCGGGGGCCGCCGCCTCGGTGCCGCTGCCGTTCTCCTGGTCGGGGGTCACCCTGCGGCAGGCGGGCGCCCTGTCGCTGCGGGTACGGCTGAGCCCGGCCGGGACCGACGCCTTCGCCCTGACCGCCACCGACGACACGGGGGCACCGGTGATCGCCGTCGACCGGCTGACCGTCCGCCGCACCTCGCCGGACCTGCTCGGCGGGACGCAGGCGGAACACGACCCGCTGTACGTCCTGACGTGGCCTGCGGGCATCGACGTCGGCGACGCGCGGGCGGTCACCCGGTGGGCCGTGCTGACGCCCTCGGGCGGCGGCGGCGAGCCCGCGCCCGCGGCCGGCCCGGCCGCCGACCTGTCCACGGATCTCACCACCGATCTCACCGCGGCCCTCGATGCGGCCGGAGTCGACGCCCCGCGGGCCTCGGACCTCGCCGGTCTGCCCGCCCCGGCCGTCGACGCGATCCCGGGTGAGGTCGTCCTCGCCGTGTGCGAGCCGGCCTCGGCACCGGACGCGCCCAGCGCGCGGGCGGCGGTCGCCGACACCCTCGGCCTCGTCCAGGCGTGGCTGGCCGACGAACGGTGGGCCCACGCCCGGCTGGCCGTCGTCACCCGCGGTGCGATGACCGTCGACCCCGGCGAGGACGCCCCCGACCTGGCGGGCGCGGCGGTGTGGGGGCTGGTCCGCTCCGCCCAGCTCGAACACCCGGAGCGGTTCGTCCTGCTGGACCTCGACGACCGGCCAGCCTCCGCGGCGGCCGTCCCGCGGGCCCTGGCGAGCGGGGAGCCGCGGCTCGCCGTGCGCGACGGCGTCGTGCGCGTCGTCAGGCTCACCCGTCTGCCCACCCCCGACACCCCCAGCGCCGCCGACACCCCCAGCGCCCTCGACGCCCCCAGCGCCCTCGACACCCCCAGCACCCCGGCCGTGCCGGTGGGCGCGGCCGCCGGCGCGGGCGCGTGGGATCCGGACGGGACCGTGCTGATCACCGGTGGCACCGGTCTGCTCGGCGCCCTGGTGGCCCGCCATCTCGTCACCGTCCACGGCGCGCGCAACCTGCTGCTCGTCAGCCGTCGGGGCGCCGCCGCGCCCGGCGCGGCGCAGCTCACGGCGGAACTCACCGACCTTGGCGCCGGGGTGGAGGTGGCCGCCTGCGACGTCGCCGACCGCGCCGCGCTGGCGCGGGTGCTCGACGCCGTCCCGCCGACCCGTCCGCTGCGGGCGGTGATCCACGCCGCCGGCACGCTGGATGACGCCGTGGTGACGTCGCTGACTCCGCAGCGGGTGGCGGCGGTGCTGCGCCCGAAGGTCGACGCCGCCTGGAACCTGCACGACCTGACGGCCGGTGAGGATCTGCGCGCCTTCGTGCTGTTCTCCTCCTTCGCCGGCATCGTGGGCAACGCGGGGCAGGCTGGATACAGCGCGGCGAACGCCTACCTCGACGCCCTCGCGGCCCTGCGCCACGCCCGCGGGCTGGCCGGGACGTCGCTGGCCTGGGGTCTCTGGGACGCCAGCAGCGCGATGACGGGCGCGGTCGGCGCCGCCGGCCGGGACCGGCTGGCCCGCGATGGTCTCGCCGCCCTGCCGACGCAGGCCGGGCTGGCACTGTTCGACGCGGCGATCGCGGCGGACCGCCCGCTCACGGCGCCGGTCCGCCTCGACCTGCCCGCGCTGCGCGGCCGGGCCCGCGACGGCACGCTGCCGCCGCTGTTCTCCACCCTGATCCCCGCCGCGCGGCCGCGGCCGGGGGCAGCGTCCGACCCGGGCCGGGCCGCGGTGCGCGACCTCGCGCGGCTTCCCGAGGCCGAGCGGAGCCGGGCGGTGCTCGACCTGGTCCGTTCCACGGTCGCCGCGGTGCTCGGGCACGGCGGCGCGGCGGAGGTCGGCACCGACCGCACCTTCACCGAGCTCGGCCTCGACTCGCTGACCGCGCTCGAACTGCGCAATCGGCTGGCCGCCGCCACCGCGCTGACCCTGCCCGCAACCCTCGTGTTCGACTGCCCGACGCCGACCGCGCTGGCCGGCCATCTGCGGGACCGGCTGGTGCCGGCCGCGGCCGATCCGGCGGCGGAGCAGCTCGACGGCGTCGAGGCGATCCTGGCCACCGCGCCCGACGAGGACACCCGCCGTGACGTCCTCGCCCGCCTGCGCGCGCTGGTCGCCCGCTGGGACGGCCTCGATCCGGGTCGCGACGACGGCGACGAGGTCGCCGCGCGGCTCGGCTCGGGCGACGTCGGCGCGATCTTCGACTTCATCGACAACGAGCTCGGGCGGGGATGAACCGTCGCCCCTGCTGGCGAAGCGTCAGGAAGGCGATGCCGGATGGCCAACGAAGACAGAAACGAAGACAAGCTCGTCGACTACCTCAAGCGGGCGGCGGCCGAGCTGCACCAGACCCGGCAGCGACTGGCCCGGGTGGAGGCCGCCCAGCGGGAACCGATCGCCGTCGTGGCGATGAGCTGCCGCTTTCCCGGCGGGGTCCGCACGCCGGAGGACCTGTGGGAGCTCGTCCTCGCCGGTCGGGACGCGACCACCGACTTCCCGGTCGACCGCGGTTGGGACGTCGAGTCGCTGTACGACGCCGACCCCGACGTCCCCGGCACGTCGAGCACCCGCCGGGGCGGCTTCCTGCACGACGCCGCCGAGTTCGACGCGGGCCTGTTCGGGCTGAGCCCGCGCGAGGCCGTCGCCACCGACCCGCAGCAGCGGCTGCTGCTCGAAACGGCCTGGGAGGCGTTCGAGCGGGCTGGCATCGCCCCGCAGTCCCTGCACGGCAGCGACACGGGCGTGTTCACCGGGGTGATGTACGGCGACTACGCCACCCGGCTGCACCACGTGCCCGCGGAGTACGAGGGCTTCGTCGGCAACGGCAGCGCGGGCAGCGTGGCCTCGGGTCGCGTCGCGTTCACCTTCGGACTGCAGGGCCCGGCGGTCAGCGTGGACACGGCGTGCTCGTCGTCGCTGGTCGCCGTGCACCTGGCCGCCCAGGCACTGCGCCGGCGCGAGTGCTCGCTCGCCCTGGCCGGCGGGGTGACGGTGATGTCGACCCCGGGCCTGTTCGTGGAGTTCAGCCGCCAGCGCGGGCTGTCCGCCGACGGGCGGTGCCGCTCGTTCGGCGCCGCGGCGGACGGCGCGGGCTTCGGTGAGGGCGTCGGCCTGCTGCTTCTGGAGCGCCTGTCCACGGCGGTCGAGCGGGGCCACCGGGTCCTGGGCCTGATCCGCGGATCGGCGGTCAACCAGGACGGGGCCAGCAACGGCCTGACGGCGCCCAACGGCCCGGCCCAGCGTCGCGTCATCGCCCAGGCGCTCGCCGACGCCGCGCTGGACCCCGCCGACGTCGACGTCGTCGAGGGCCACGGCACCGGCACCACCCTCGGCGATCCCATCGAGGCCCAGGCCCTGCTCGAAACCTACGGCCGCCGGCACACGCGGGACCAGCCGCTGTGGCTGGGCTCGGTGAAGTCCAACATCGGCCACGCCCAGGCCGCCGCCGGCGTCGCCGGGATCATCAAGATGCTGATGGCGATGCGGCACGGGACCATCCCCGCCAGCCTGCACGCCGAGGTACCCACGGCGCACGTGGACTGGTCGGCGGGGACGGTCGCCCTGGCCACCGACGCCCGGGCATGGCCGGCCACCGGGCATCCCCGGCGCGCGGCGGTGTCCGCCTTCGGGATCAGCGGCACGAACGCGCACATCGTCGTCGAGCAGGCGCCCCCCACGCCGGTGGAGCCGGCAGGACCGTCCGACTCGGACCGACCGACCACGACGACCGACCGACCGACCGCGACCACCGACCGACCGGCTGCGACGACCGACCGACCGACCGCGGCCACCGACCGACCGGCCGCGACCGCGGACCTCCCGGGTCCGGGGCCGGTGCTCGCGTTCCCGCTCTCGGCCCACGGCGGCGAGGCCCTGCGGGCGCAGGCCCGCCGGCTGCGCGACGTCGTCGCCGCGAAGCCCGCGACCCCGACAACACCCCCCGGGCCGACCGGGCCGACCGGGCCGACCGGGCCGACCGGGCCGACCGATGATCTCGCCGATCTCGCCGGCGCACTGGCGCACACCCGGTCCGCCCTCGCCGATCGCGCCGTCGTCGTCGCCGCGGACACCGCGCAGCTCCTGCGCGGTCTCGACGCCCTCAGCCGCGGCGAGCAGATCCCCGAGCTCGTCGGCCCGGCAACGGTGCGCCCGCCGGGGCGCACGGCGTTCCTGTTCACCGGTCAGGGCAGCCAGCGCCCCGGCATGGGCCGGGAGCTCTACCAGGCATACCCGGTCTTCGCCGCGGCGCTGGACGCGGTGTGCGCCCGGTTCGACGCCCACCTCGACCACGGCCTGCGTGGGGTCATGTTCGCACCGCCGGGGACCGCCGAAGCCCTGCTGCTCGACGAGACCCGCTACACCCAGCCGGCCCTGTTCGCCCTCGAAGTGGCGCTGTTCCGGCTGCTGGCGAGCCGGGGCCTGCGGCCCGACGCGGTGGCGGGGCACTCGATCGGCGAGCTGGCCGCGGTCCACGTGGCCGGCGTGCTCGATCTCGACGACGCCGCCGCGCTGGTGGCCGCGCGGGCGCGGCTCATGCAGGAGATGCCGGCGGGCGGGTCGATGGTGTCGGTGCGGGCGACCGAGCAGGACGTCCTGCCGCTGCTCGCCGGCCACGAGCAGCGGCTGGGGATCGCGGCGGTGAACGGCCCGGCGAGCGTCGTGATCTCGGGCGACCGGGACGTGGCGACGGACGTCATGCGCACCCTGCGCGGCCTGGGCCACCGGACCAGGCGGTTGCGGGTCAGCCACGCGTTCCACTCGCCGCACATGGACGGCGCGCTGGACCGGCTCACCGAGGTCGCGCGGGGGCTGACGTTCCACCCGCCGACCGTGCCGGTCGTGTCCACCGTGACGGGCACGATCGCCTCGTTCGAGGAGCTGCGCCGGCCGGAGTACTGGGCGCGCCAGGTCCGCCAGGCGGTGCGCTTCCACGACGGGGTGCACCATCTGCACGAGACCGGCACGACCGCGTACGTCGAGGTCGGTCCCGCGCCGGTGCTGACGCCGCTGGCCCAGGAGGTGCTCGGCGCCGCCGGGGTCGCCGACCCCATCCTGATACCGACGTTGCGGGCCGAGCGTTCCGAACCGTCGTCGGTCACCGCCGCGGTCGCCCTCGCGCACGTCCACGGTCTGGCCGTGGACTGGGCCGCTCTGACCGGGGGCGCGCGCGGCCCGCGCGGCCATGTCGACCTGCCGACGTACGCCTTCACGAGGCGCCGGTACTGGCTGGACGCGCAGCCGACCGAGGGTCGGCCCGACGCCCCGGACGAGCGATCCGCCTTCTGGGACGCGGTGGCCGACGGCGACGTCGCCGGCCTCGCCGACACCCTGGACGCCGACTCCGATCAGGTCGCCGCGCTGCGCGCGCTGCTGCCGGCGCTCGACGCCTGGCGGCGCCACCCGTCCTGGCGCTACCGCGTCGTCGCCCGGCCGGACACGGTGGCGCCGGGGCCCGACCCGGGCGGCGCCACGGCCAGCCCCGGCAGCCCCGGCGGCCCCGGCGGCACCGGCGGCAGCCAGGCGGCGCCGGATCGGCTGCTCGTGCGGTCCCGGCCGCGCCGTGCGCCGAGACGGGACTGGCCGGTGCCCGGGACGGTCCTCGTCACCGGCCCGGACGGCGAACTCGCCGGGCAGGCGGCCCGCTGGCTGCTCGGCCACGGCGCGCGCCACGTCGTGCTGGCCGGCGCCGCGGACGACTCCCTCGACCTCGACGCGGTGCTGGCCGGTCTGCCGGCCGAGCATCCGCTGACCGGGATCGTGCTGGCCACCGACGCGGCGGGTGGTGGGGTGGAGCGCCTCGACGCGCTCACCCGGCAGCGGGAGCTCGCCGCCTTCGTCGTGCTCGCGCCGTTGCCCGCCGACTTCGCCGCGACGGGCACGGTCGCCTCCGAGGCGGTGGTCGACGTCATCACCCGTCGGCGCACCGACGGCCTGCCCGCCCTGTGCGTGTCCTGGGGTCCGTGGACGGCGCGGGCGGGCGGCGAGGCACCCACCGGCAGGGCACCCACCGGCAGGGCACCTTCTGGCCAGGCACCCTCTGGCCAGGCACCCTCCGTCGAGAGCGTCCCCGGACTGAGGGCGGTCCCCGCGGCGACGGGCCTGTCGGTCCTGGCTGAGGCGACATCCGACGACGGCCCGTTCCTGGTCGTCGCCGACGTCGACTGGCAGCGATTCCTGCCGGCCAGCCCGCATCCGTTCTTCGCCGGCGTCGCCGGCCGCCCGAGCGGGCCGGACGACGAGGACGCGGGGCTGCGGACGGAGCTCGCCGGCACCGACGGCGCCGAGCTGGCGGAGCGGGTCCTGCGCATTCTGCGCGGCCACGTCGCGGGCGTGCTCGGACACGACGAACAGTCCATCGACACCGGCGCGAGCCTGCTCGAACTGGGGTTCTCCTCCTTCACTGCCCTGGAGCTGGCCAACCGGCTGCGTCGAGCGACCGGGATCGAGGTGCCCGCCACGGCGGTGTTCGACCAGCCCACCCTCGCCGGGCTCGCCGGGCACGTCAGCGGCCTGATCTCCGCGGCCAGGACGGCGCAACCGAACGGGTCCGCCCCGGTGGAGGCGCCGCTCACGGCGACGGTCCCCGACCAGCCGGGCCGCGCCGCGGTCGCGACGGGCCCATGACGCCAGCCGGACCGACCAGCGCGGCGCGCCGACCGCCGCCGGACAAGGGAGTCGCACCCATGGACCGCACCGATGGCACCGAAGACACCGAAGACACAGACCGGACCGAACGCACCGTGATCGTCGCGGGTGGTGGGCCCACCGGCCTGATGCTTGCCTGCGAGCTGCGGCTGCGGGGGGTGCCGACCGTCGTGCTCGAACGGCGCGCCGAACCCGTCCGCGCCTCGGCGGGCCAGGCCGTCCACGGCCGCACCCTGCAGGTGCTGCGCCAGCGCGGCCTGGCCGACCGTATCCGCGCTGGTGACGTCATGGCCTGGCCGCGGACCCCGTTCGCGTTGCTGTGGCTGGACATGGCCGAGGCGGACGAGCACGACCGCACCTACGGATTCCCGCAGTGGCGCCTGGAACGCCTGCTCGAGGAGCGGGCGGTCGAACTCGGCGCGGACATCCGACGCGGGCACGAGCTGACCGGCCTCGCCGAGGACGCCGCCGGGGTGACCGTCGAGGTGACGACGCCGACGGGCACCGAGCGCCTGCGCGCCGGGTACCTGGTCGGCGCGGACGGCCAGGACAGCGTGGTGCGGCGGGCTGCGGGCATCGGGGTCACGACCTTCGGGGAGAGCTACTACGGCCTGTTCGCAGACGTGGAGAAGACCCGCGGCGTCCGCATCGACTTCGACTCCTCGGTACGGCCGGGCGGCATGTTCGGCCTGGTCCCGCTGACCGCCGACAGGGTGCGGCTGATGACCATCGAGTTCGAACGTCCACCGGCGGGGGCCGACCTCGCGGCGGGCGCCGCCGCGGGGGGCGCCGTCGCGGCGGGCGCCGTCGCGGTGACCGAGGACGAGCTGCGCGACGCCGTCGCCCGCGTCACCGGCCAGGACCGCCCGCTCGGACGGATCCAGTTCGCGGGCCGATTCGGCGGGCCGGTGAGCCTGGCCGAGGCCTACCGGGCCGGCCGGGTGTTCCTCGCCGGCGACGCTGCCCACAACCTGTTCATATCTGGCACACAGAGCGTCAACACCGGCGTGCACGACGCGGTGAACCTCGGCTGGAAACTGGCCGCGGCGGTGAGCGGCGAGGCTCCCGCCGGTCTGCTCGACACCTATCACGCCGAGCGCCACCCGGTGGGGCTGCGCATGTGCCGTCACGCGCAGGTCTCGATGGCGCTGCTGCACCCGCTCGACCGGGTCGGCGTGCTGCGCGAGCTGGTGGACGACCTGCTGCGCTTCGACGAGGTCAACCGCTACCTGCTACGCCTGCCCTCCCAGGTGCGCTACCCGCTGGCCGGCCACGACCGCGGCGACGACGCGGCCGCTCTGCTCGGCGCCCCCGTCCCGGAGGCGCTGACCGCCGACGACGGTCCGGGGTCGGTCGCCGAGGCCCTGCGCCACGGGCGGGGAGTGCTGCTGGACCTCTCCGAAGGCACCTCCGACGCGCCGACCGCGGCAGCCGCCTGGGCGGACCGGGTCGAGCTGGTCCGCGCCAAGCCGCACCCGGAGGTGCCGGCGCGCGCCCTGCTGGTCCGCCCCGACGGCCACATCGCCCACGCCGAACCGGACGACGCCCCGCCGGCGCAGCCGGGCGCGCAGGGCGCTGCCGCCGACCTGCGCGCGGCGCTGGCCACCTGGTTCGGCCCGCCGATCCCCGGCTGAGGTCACACCTTCTCGACCGCGAAACCCCCCTTGATCCACTTGCTGGACTCGATGGCCACGGCAACCGCCCGATCGCCCGGGGCCATCTCACCCAGGAGCCGCTCGAGCTGCAGGAACGGCAGGGCGTTGCCGGTGTTGCCGGTCTCCTCGACGCAGGAGACCTCCTCGGCACCGGGAACGCCGAGCCGCTCCACGATGCGCGGGGTCATCCGCCCGGACAGCTGGGGCGGGAGCAGGTAGTCCAGATCGGTGTCCTTCCAGCCGAGGTCGTCGAGCAGGGAGCTCAGCATCTCCGCCGCCATCCGCGGCACGGACTCCTCGATGGCCTTGTAGTTCTCCCCGGCGGGCGGGCGCTCCCGGCCGCGGTCGGCCAGGCCGTACCACTCGAGCGTCTGGCCGGGCTCGCGGCCGAGGCCCGTGAGCGTCGTGGACACCCTGCGCATCACGGCACCGCCGCCGGGCGCCGTGGTGAGCAGCGCCGCCCCCGCCGCATCGCCGAACAGGATGAGGTTCACCAGCTGGGCCGGCGGCATGGTGGCGATGTCGATGCCCACGTCGAAGTGCTTGGCGGTGGTGTCGCCGCCCAGGACCAGCGCGGTGCGGTATCCCCCCGAGATCAGGCAGTGCGATGCCACCTCCAACGCCTGCACCGCGCCGGAGCAGCCGGACTGGAGCTGGAACGTCGGGATGCCGTTGATCCCCAGCCGGTCGGCGACCATGTTCAGCGTCGTCGGCATCAGCATGTCCGGCGTGGACGTGCCCATCACCATCAGGTCCACCGCCTGCGGGCCGAGGCCGGCGGCGGCCAGCGCCCGCGAGGCCGCGGTCGAGGCGAGGTCCGCCAGCGTCGCGTACTGCTCGCCGGTGTCCAGGTCACGCGCCAGGTAACGCAGTCGGGTGCCGATGAAGGCGTCCACCCACTGCTCCCACACGGAGTCCATGCGGAACAGCCGGGCCAGGCGTGCGTTGTCGACCGGGCTGCCGGGCAGCGCGGTGCCGACCGACAGGATGCGAATCTCGGGAGCCGTCATGCCCCTCATCGTCGGCGCGGGATCTAAAAGTCACCGAAATCCAGTCGTTTCCGCCGCGGCTCCGCCCGGACCCGCCCGGACCCGCCCGGACCCGCCCGGCCCGTCCGATCCGTCCGATCCGTCCGACCCGCACGACCCGCACGACCGGCCGCCCAAGCCCGACGAAGGGCTCCGTTTAGCCGCCCCCCGGAGCATGGCCGCACGGAGCAGTCTCACGGGAGGGTCCCTACCGACCATGGCGTCGCCCGACAGCGCACCCGCACCGAACGCCCCGCCACCCGACCTGTTCGACCTGTTCAGGTCCGGTGCGATCGTCGCCCGGTATCCCGAGGTGGCGGGGCTGCTCGCAGCCCTGTCCGAGACGGATCTCGGCCGCGCCGGGCAGTTGCTCGGCCGCATCGAGCCGGACAAGATCCTCGCCGAGCATCCCACCGTCCCGGTCGTGTCGGTCGCCGTCACGGCGCACGGGACGATCGATCCGCTGATCGGCGCGCTGACGGCGCAGGCGGCGCGGCACGGAGTGCTGCTGCGCCCGGTGCGCACCACCTTCGACTCGTACGTCTTCGAGCTCTCCGACCCGTCCAGCGCGCTGTACGCGGCCGGCACGGACCTGACGCTGTGCGTCCTGGACGCGCACGCCGTGTTCGACGAGGTGCCCCTGCCCTGGCGGCCGCAGGACGTGGCCGACGCGCTGGCCGCGAAGGTGGCCCTGCTCCGGCGGCTCGTGGAGACGTTCGAGGCGAACAGCCGGGGGACGCTCGTGCTCAACACCCTTCCCCTGCCGCGCCGGTACCCCGCCCAGCTCGTCGACCATCGCTCCCGCGCCCTGCTGGGGGCGCTCTGGCGCGAGGCCAACGCGGCCCTGCTCCGGCTCGCGCAGGACCACCCGGCGCTGGTGGTCGTCGACCTCGACCCGTTGATCGCCGACGGCGTCGCCGTGGCGGACGCGCGCCTGGACGTCTACGCCCGGATGCACCTGTCCACCCCGCTGCTCGCCGAGTACGCCCGCGAGGTCGGCCACCTGGTGAAGCTCGCCGCCGGCCGGACGAAGAAGACCCTGGTGCTCGACCTCGACGGCACGCTGTGGGCAGGCGTGCTCGGCGACGACGGCATCGAGGGCATCGAGGTCGCCGACACCCACCGTGGTGAGGCGTTCCGCGCCTTCCAGCGGGTGGTCAAGCAGCTCGGTTCCCAGGGCGTCCTGCTCGCCGTGGCCAGCAAGAACGACCAGGAGCTGGTCCGCCGGGCGCTGCGCGAGCACCCCGGGATGACGCTGGCCGAGGACGACCTCGTCCGCGTCACCGCGTCCTGGCGGCCCAAACCCGAGGGCCTCACGGAGCTGGCTGAGCTGCTCAACCTGGGGGTGGACAGCTTCGTGTTCGCCGACGACAGCGCGCTCGAGTGCGGGCTGGTCCGCGCTACCCTGCCCGGCGTCGCCGTGGTGCACCTCGACGGCGACCCCGCGCTGCACGTGGACAGGCTGCTGCGCGACGGCTGGTTCGACAGCCTCGACCTGACGGCCGAGGACCGGGCCCGGGTCGCGACCTACCGGCAGGAGGCCGAACGCGGCGACTTCCTGGACTCCTTCGCGTCGCTCCAGGACTATCTGCGCGAGCTTGGGGTCAGCGTGCGGCTGGCCGACGTCGACGAGCGGGACGTGGCCCGGGTGTCCCAGCTCATGCTGCGCACCAACCAGTTCAACCTCACCACGCGGCGGCTGCAGCAACCGGACGTGCGCGCGATGCTCGCCGATCCCGCCGTGCGGCTGCTCGCCATCCACTCAGCCGACCGCTTCGGCGACAACGGGACGGTCGGCGCCGTCGTGCTCCGCCGCACCGACGACCTCGTCCACATCGACGACTTCGTGCTGAGCTGCCGGGTGTTCTCCCGGGGCATCGAGCAGGCGTGCCTGGCCGCGGTCCTGCGGCACGCCCGGGCGAGCGGGGCGCGGGCGGTCGTCGGCGCCTACCGGCCCACCGCCCGCAACGGTGTGGTCGCCGACCTCTACCCGCGCTACGGCTTCGAGCCGGCCGACACCCCCGGTGACGACGCCACCTCGACCTTCCGCCACGACCTGCGCGAGCCGCTGGCCGCACCCGACCACATCAGTTTCGACGACGGACTGGCCACCAAGGAGGACGCGCGGTGAACGACCTGACGGATTTCCTCGCCCTCATCCGCGACGAGCTGGGACTGGAGGTCTCCGAGGGCGACGGCGAGCGCAGCCTGGACGAGATCCCGGGGTGGGACTCGGTGCACCTGCTGTGGCTGCTGTCGCTCGTGGAACAGCGGACCGGCCGTCCGGTGTCGCTGCCCGACGTGCTCGAGGCGCCGGACCTGCGCTCGATCTACACGGTGCTCGCCGGCTGAAGACGCTCGCCGGCTGAAGACGCTCGCGGGCTGACGGCCCCACGCCACCGGCCGGGACGCGGATACCACCGCGTCCCGGCCGGCTGCGTGCGTGCCGCTGTGGCGACCGAGATCAGGTCCCCACCGGAGCGTCGTCCGGCCTGCCCTGGGCGGGGTCCTGCCCGGCCGCCGACGACGCGCCGCGCTGGGCGGCGACGCCCCGACCGGCGGGGTCCGGGCCGGCCGTGGTTGCGGGCGCCGCGTCCCCGACCGGAACCGGACGGGTGAGCAGCACGACGAGGAAGATGACGGCGACGAAGATCGCCCCGACCGTGAACGCCTCGGCCACGCCGTGGGCCAGCACGTACTTCGCCAGTTCGGGCGGGGCGAGGCCGGCGGGGGCGTCGTCGCGGGCGTGCCGGCCGGCGCTGCCGAAGACGGTCACGAGCACCGCCAGGCCCAGCGAACCGCCGACCTGCTGGGTGGTGACCATCATGCTCGCGGCCGCACCCGACTGCTCCGGGGCCACGCCCGCGACGAGACTCACGCTCAGCGGGACGAACAGCAGACCCAGCCCCGCTCCGAACATCAGCAGCGGCCCGAACACGACCGACAGGTAGCTGCTGCTCACCGAGACCTGTGCCAGCCACGCCATGGCCCCGATGCTGAGCGCCGAGCCGACGAGCATGAGCGGCTTGGGACCGACCTTGGGCAGCAGCTTCGACGCCCGCGACGCCGACACCAGGATCCCCAGGGACAGGGGGAGGAAGGCGAGCCCGGCGCGCAGCGCGCTGAAGTCGAGGATCTCCTGCAGCACCTGGGTGCCGAAGAAGAACATGCTCAGCATGCTGCCGGTGAGCAGGAGCATGAGCAGGTAGGTCCGGGCCCGGCTGGCCTCGGCGACCAGCCGCAGGGGGACGACCGGCTGCACGGCGCGGGTCTCGATGACCGCGAACACCGCCAGCGCGACGACGGCGAGCACGAACGCGCTGATGGTCTGGCCGTCGCTCCAGCCGTCCGACGACGCGCGGATGAACCCGTAGACCAGGGACGCCAGCCCGACGACGGAGGCCAGCGCCCCCGCGGCGTCGAAGCGTCCCTCGTTGCGCGGGGGCGTCCGCAGGTATCGGGGCGCCAGAAGCACGATGAACAGGCCGAACGGCACGTTGATGAACATCACCCACCGCCAGGACAGCCAGGTGGTGAGCATGCCGCCGACGATCAGCCCGATCGAGCCGCCGACGCCGGACACCGCCGCCCAGGCGCCCATCGCCCGGGTGCGAGCCGGCCCCTCGGGGAAGTTGGCGGTGATGAGCGCCAGCGCGTTCGGCGACGCGCAGGCGGCCCCGGCGCCCTGGCCGACCCTGGCGGCGACCAGCATCCACGACTCGGTCGACAGCCCACCGAGCAGCGAGGAGAGGGTGAACAGGGCGATGCCGCCCAGCAGCGTGTTGCGCCGCCCGAGAATGTCCCCGGTCCGGCCGCCGAGCAGGAGCAGGCCGCCGTAGGCCAGCGTGTAGGCGTTCAGTACCCACGCCAGGTTGGTGGAGGAGAAGTGGAGGGTCTCCTGGACCTTCGGCAGGGCGACGTTCACGATCGTGATGTCGAGGACGAGCATGAGCTGGCAGCTCACGATCGTGATCAGCGCGATGCGGGCGCGCCTCGCCTCCTCGGGCGGCTGTTCGCCGACGATCTCGCCCTGGGGCGACGAGGACATGGATGCCTCCCGGTCAAATCCGCTAGGGAACGTTCTCGTACCCTAACGGCAGGCTAGCAGACCACCACCGCCTCGGCCGGCGGCGCGCCAGCAGCCGCTCAGGCCGTGCCGGCCGGATCCAGCCCGGTGTCCTCCGTGAGGATCGCGTGGTAAAGCCCACGCAGCACCCGCCCCGGTTCCAGCCCGACCGCATCGAGGAGATGCCGCCGCACGGAATGGAAGACGCGCAGCGCGTCCGCCTGGCGTTCCGACCGGTACAGCGCGAGCATGAGTTGTTGGTGGAACTTCTCCCGGGTCGGGTGCTCGGCGGCGAGCGCATAAAGCGCGCCGACCACCTCCCGGTGCCGGCCGAGGGCGAGTTTCACATTCATCAGCATCTCGGTGCATTCAAGCCTGGTCTCCTCCAGCCGCCCCACATATCCCTCGAGGACCGAGGATCCCCGCAAGCCGTCGAGAGCCGGCCCCCGCCACACTGCGAGCGCCGACTCAAGAAGGTCGACGGCCGCCTCGCGATCCCCCCGGTCCGCGTGTTCTCGACCCTCCTCCATCTGCCGCTGGAATTGCTCGACGTCCAGCTCGTCGTCCCTCAGCAACAACCGGTATCCGGGCGATCGGGTAACAATCCCGCCAACCGCGTTCGCATTGCCGAGAAATTTCCTCAGGTGCGATACGTAGACATGCACCGCAGCGTTCGCCTGGGCCGGAGGATCGTCTCCCCAGATCTCCGAGACCAGCCTTTCCATCGGCACTATCTGGCCACTGCGAATAAGCAGGACGGACAGCGTCACCGCCGTCTTCCGGGCGTTGAGAGAAAATGCCCGGTCGCCGTCCACCACGCGGAGGCAACCCAGCGTCTCGTACCTCATGACACCCCCAGATGCTCGTCGTACTCGGGGATCGACCCCGTGGATCTTGCCGGGTGCGCCCGCCGGGCCGGGCCCGGATACACGCGAGAACCATTTCCCGAACCACGATGCCGTGGTGGAATGTGGGACCGACGGATGGGGAACCTCCACTACGGACGACCTCGACGTGCACTGAACTCCGTGGCCCCACCATCCATCGTAATCACCTCCGGCCCGACCACGAGCCGATACGCGAGACCGCGACAATGAGCGGCATCCACGGACCACGTGCGGGCAGCGCCGCCTTCCCGCCACACATGACGCCACATCGACCGGCACGGCCAGGTCCAGGGCGGTTCTTCACGACCCGCGGCCGACTTTGTGACGAATTTCACGACCAGCGCAACGGCGACCGGTAACCGCCCGTCGACCCGCGTACCGGCATACCCTTCTTCAGGATCTGCCAAGTCTAACTTTAGACGGCGCAACCAGAGTGACCAGCCAGGCGGATCCGGGCGGTCGCCCGCCGGCGGACCGGACGTTTTCCCGCCGACCGCGTGGCCGGTGGGCCCGCCCTCGGCGTGGCCCGGCCGTCGTGCGCCCGGTCGATCGTGCCCTGAGTCGAAGGAGTCGCTCTGGCGATGATTTACGAGATCATGGGAGAGATGCGGATCCGGGATGGCCTCGACGAATTCTCGCTGACCGCGACGAAGGTGGAGATCCTGCTCGCCACCCTGCTGGTCCGGGCCGGGCAGACCGTGTCCATGGATCAGCTGCTCGGGGAGCTGTGGCAGGGCTCGCCCCCCCGGCGGGCGGCCGCCGGGGTCCACGTCTACGTCTCCCAGTTGCGCAAGTTCCTGCGTCGGCCGGCCGGCGCCCGCAGCCCGATCGTCACCCGCTCCCCCGGCTACCTGCTCCACCTCGGCGACGACGAGATCGACGCCGACGCCTTCCGGCACGCCGCCCGGATCGGACGGGCCAGGCTGCGGGCGGGGCGGTACGAGGAGGCCGCCGCGGTGCTCGAGACCGGCCTCGCGCTGTGGCGCGGACCGGCGCTGGGCGGCCTGCGGGGCGGCCCGATCGTCGACAACTTCGTCACATGGATGGAGGAGGCCCGACTGGAGTGTCTCGAGGTGATGATCGAGGCGAAGCTCCGGCTGGGCCGCCACCGCGAGCTGCTGAGCCTGCTCTACGAGCTCGTCTCCGAGCATCCGCTGCGGGAGTCCTACTACCGCCAGCTCGCCGTCGCCCTGCACCGCGACGACCGGCAGGCCGACGCCGTCCAGATCTCCCAGCGGGCCCAGGCCGTGATCAGTTGCCAGCTCGCCGCCGACAGCGGTGCCACCGGCGCCCGGATGGCGCTCTGCTGACCCGCCTGCCACCGCTCGCCACCGCGGCGTGACCGCTCGTCACCGCCGGAGAGGACGCAATCCGATGACTTCACCCGGACGACCCTCCACCGCCATGCCCGTACCCGTGCGTACGCAGTGGACCGGTTCCACCGGCCTGCGCCTGGTCGGCGACGACTGGGGCGGGCCCGGCCGCCCCGTCCTGCTGCTGCACGGCGGCGGTCAGACCCGTCACGCCTGGGGCGGCACCGCCGCCGCGCTCGCGGCGCGCGGCTACCGGGCGATCGCGCTCGACGGGCGCGGCCACGGCGAGAGCGAGTGGGACCCCGCCGGGGACTACTCGCTCAACGCCTACGTGGCGGACCTGCGCGCGGTGCGCGCCACGATCGACCAGCCGCCGGTGCTGGTCGGGGCGTCGCTGGGCGGCATGACGTCGCTGCTGGCGGTCGGCGAGGGCGAGGGTGGCGGCGGCCTCGCCCGCGCGCTGGTGCTGGTCGACGTCGCCCCGCGCATCGAGAGCAGCGGCACCGACCGCATCCGGGCGTTCATGACCGCGAACCCGGACGGGTTCGCCAGCCTGGACGAGGTCGCCGACGCCATCGCCGCCTACCTGCCTGGCCGGCGCCGCCCCCGTGACCTCAGCGGCCTGGCCAAGAACGTCCACCAGGGCCCCGACGGCCGCTACCGGTGGCACTGGGACCCCGCGTTCATCACCGGGGGCCCCGCCGAGGAGGTGCGCACCGACCGGGCCGCCCGCGCGGCGGTCGGCGTGCGCGTGCCGACGCTGCTCGTGCGGGGCATGCTCAGCGACGTCGTCAGCCCGCGCGGCGCGGCCGAGCTGCTGGAGCTGATCCCGCACGCGGGACACGTCGACGTCAGCGGGGCCCGGCACATGGTGGCGGGCGACCGCAACGACGCCTTCACCGCGACGATCGTCGAGTTCCTCGCGGGGCTCGAGTCGACGGCGGACGAACGCCGCGAGCACTGAGGCCGGGGAATCATCGTGATCAACCGATCGAGGAGGTAGGACGTGTCGACTCGCGGGCTGTACACCACGGCGGTCGAGGACTGGAGTTCCACCATCCCGGCGACGGGTGCCGCGCGGTTCGCCTGGGACTACGACGACGGCCGCGCGCGGCTGCTCGCCCTGTACCAGAAGGGCAAGGACAAGCAGTGGGACTCGGTGACGCGCATCGCCTGGGACACCGAGGTCGACCCCTACGACGCGCTCGGCATGCCGGACGCCTCTATCGCCATCCATGACTCGGACGTGTGGCGGAAGATGAGCGAGCGCGAGCACCGCGAGGTCCGCCGGCACGTCGCGTCCTGGCAGTTCTCCCAGTTCCTGCACGGCGAGCAGGGCGCGGTCGTGTGCGCCTCGCGGGTGGTCGAGTCCGTGCCCGACCTGGACGCCAAGTTCTACGGGGCTACCCAGGTGATGGACGAGGCACGCCACGTCGAGGTGTTCTCCCGCTTCCTGCACGAGAAGCTGGGGCTGGTCTATCCCATCAACGACCAGCTCTGGAAGCTGCTGGAGGCCACGCTCGCCGACTCGCGCTGGGACATGCCCTACCTCGGCATGCAGGTGCTGGTCGAGGGGCTCGCGCTGGCGGCGTTCGGACTGATCCGCGACCTGACGACCAAGCCGCTGGCCAAGCAGCTGCTCGCCTACGTCATGCAGGACGAGGCGCGCCACGTCGCGTTCGGACGGCTCGCGCTGCGCGACTACTACCAGCAGATCACCGAGGCGGAGCGGCGCGAGCGCGAGGACTTCGTGATCGAGGGCTGCTACCTCATGCGCGACCGGATCCAGGGCACCGAGGTCTGGGAGAACTTCGGCATCCCGGCCCAGCAGTCCCGGGAGCTGCTGGCGGCCTCCCCCCACACCACCGCCTTCCGCAGCCTGCTGTTCAGCCGGCTGGTCCCCTGCGTGCGCGACATCGGGCTGTGGAGCGAACGGATTCAGAACGTCTACACCGACCTGGGTGTCATCGACCTGGCCCGCCAGGACCTCGAGGCCCTCATGCGGCAGGACGAGCAGGTGGCGGACACCCTCGACGCCGGCCTGTCCGCCGAGGAGGCGGCGCGGCGCGCGGAGGTCGACGAGGTGATCGCCCACGCCGCCGACTCCTGAGCCACCCCGGACCGGGAGCCCCATCCGAGCCCCGGAACCGCCCGAGACCCAGAACCGCCCGAGACCCAGAACCGCCCGAGACCCAGAACCGCCCGAGACCCGGAGCCGACCGGACCAGGAAAGGACGCGGATGGACGGAGAGCCGATCGCCCGCGAACGTCGCCACACCCTGTTCTTCCTCGACGAGGTCCGCGCGTTCTCCCCCGTCTTCCTCGACACGGAGATCGACATGACGGCGGTGTCCGCGCATCGGGCTGCCGCGCGGCGCGCGGGCGCGCACTACTCGGTGGTCAGCTACGTGCTGTGGGCGGCGGCGCGGGTGCTCGCCCGCCACCCCGAGGCCAACTCCGCGATTCGCGGGCGGCTGCGACCGCGGGTGCTGCGCCACCGGTTCGTCAACGGCAAGATCACCCTGGACAAGACCCTCGGCGGGCAGCGCGTGGTGCTCTCGGCGGTGCTGCGCAACCTGCAGGAGACGTCGCTGGCCGACGTGCAGCGCCAGATCGTCCACCTCCGCGACGGCGATCCGGAGCGGCTGCGGGAGTTCGCCGGGGTCCGGGCCCTGCACCGTCGGCGCTGGCCGTCGAGCCTGCGCCGGTTCCGCCAGGCGGCCCGGCCCCTGCCGAAGCGGGCGTTCGTCATGGGAACCTTCGCGGTGACGTCGCTGGGGCATCGGCCGATCGACGGATTTCATTCGGTCGGTGGCACTACGATCACCCTGGGACTCGGCCGGGTGGTCGATCGCCCGGTCGTACGGGCCGGCAGCATCGCGATCGCTCCGATCATGCGGTTGAATCTCGCGTTCGACCATCGGGTGATCGACGGAGCGGAGGCTGCCGACGTGCTGGACGAGATCAGAGCCGTCCTGGAATCGTTCCCGGCCGAGCGGGAGGCCGCGGGCGACGCGGACCCCGCGGCATCGGCCGAGCGGGAGCCGCAGGCCGTCGCCCTGGACCGGTCGGTGTGAACCAGCCGCGGTGGGGCACGGCGGGTGGCCGGGGGCCAGCGATGCTCACCGGCGCGGGCCGGGAGGGGCGCCGGTGAGCATCGGGGTCTCCCTGCCGACCCGGGTGGCGCCCGGTAGCTCCCGGGATCTGCTCAGCGTCCTCGTCGACCACGCCCGCGAGGCCGCCGAGCTGGGCGTCGACTCGGTCTGGCTCTCCCAGGGCCTCGACCTCGACGCGATCGCGGTGGCGACCGTCCTCGGCCGCGAGGTCGCGGGCGTGCGGATCGGTACCGCGGCGGTGCCGGTGTACCCGCGCCACCCGCTCGTCCTCGCCTCCGCGGCCCGCACCGCGCAGCTCGCCGCCGGCGGGCGCTTCGCGCTCGGCGTGGGCCTCGGCAACCAGGCGATGGTGGAGCGCATCTACGGCGTCCCGTTCGACCGGCCGATCCGCCATCTGCGGGACTGCCTGCGGGTGCTGCGCAGCGCCCTGACAACGGGGGACGCCGACGTGGAGGGTCCCACCGTGACCGCCCGCCTCGGCGCGGCGTCCCCCGGCAGCGAGCGCACCATCACCGCCCCGATCCCGCTGCTCGTCGCGGCGATGGCCCCCCAGACCCTGCGCGCCGTCGGTGAGCTCGCCGACGGCACCCTGCCCTATCTCGCCGGCCCCCGCGCCCTGGGCGAGTTCATCGTCCCGGCCGTCACGGCGGCGGCGCGGGCGGCGGGCCGGCCCGCTCCCACCATCGGCGCCGGCGTGCCCGCCGTGGTCACCGACGATGTCGACGCGGCCCGCGCGCAGGCGGAGCGGGCGCTGGCGTTCTACGCCACCATCCCCTCCTACCGCGCCGTGCTGGACCGGGAAGGGGTCAGCCCCGGGCAACTCGCCCTGATCGGCGACGAGGACACCGTCGCCGCAGGCATCGCGCGGTACCTGGACGCCGGCGCGACCGACGTGCGCATCAGCCCCGTCGCCCTGCGCACCGACTCGGAACGGGTGCGCACCTGGCGGCTGGCCGGCGACCTGGCCCGGCGCGCCCGGTCCGGCGCCAGCCCGACCACCGCCACGCCGGGCCCGCGCTGACCGCATGCGGCGCGGGTAGTCTCGCGAGGGAACAGCGATCCGCCCGTCGCGCCGCCGCAGGCCCGGCTGGCGAGCGGGGCCGACGGACGGGAGGCGAGTGACCGTGACCGTGAGCCCTGGCGCCGTGAGCCCTGGCGCCGTCCGCCCGGTCGAGGTGCGCTCTGCCCCGGTCGCGGTGGCGACGCGGCGCCGCGGCGACGCCCTTCGCCGCGCGATCTACGATGCGGTGTTCGACCAGCTTCGCACCGGCGGGTACGCCAACCTGACGATGGACCGGGTCGCGGCCGCCGCCCAGACCAGCAAGGCGGTCCTCTACCGTCGCTGGGCCTCCAAGGAGGAGATGGTCGCCGAGGCGCTGCGGCACACGCTGCCCGCGCCCGCCGACGTGCCGCTGACCGGGGACGTGCGCGCCGACGTCCACGCGCTGCTGCGGTGCGTGCAGGCCGCCTTCACCTCGACCCGGGGCACCGCGTTCCAGCTCGTGTCGGCCGAGGCGGGCTGCGACCGTCCTCTCATCCGCCAGACGATCATCGACCACGTGGTCGAGCCGTGCATCGAGCTCATCCTGGACGTGCTGCGCCGGGCTGCCGATCGCGGCGAGGTTCGGCCCGAGGCCGTCAGCGAACTCGTCGCGGCCAGCGGGCCGGCCATGCTCGTGCAGTACTCGCTGGTCCGCGAGCCCATCGTGCCCGACGAGTTCGTCGCCTCGGTGGTCGAGCAGATCGTCGTACCGCTCGCCAGGCCGGGCCGCTGACCGACCGCGCCCGTCGTCCGGCCAGCACGGCCAGCTCAGCCAGCTCAGCCAGCCGGGCGTAAGGCCGGCTTCAGCCAGATGCAAGACCGTACCTCCAGGCCACAGGTCAGGCCACAGGTGAGGAGGTACGACCGTGAACGACGTCGCCGAGCTCAGGCAGTACGTCGTCGTGCACGCCCGCGCTCAGGGCATCGCCCCGGCGCAGTACGAGCCGCTGCTGGCGGCGATCGCGCACGACGACGACGGCCCGGGCTCGTGGGTGCGGACCTGGTGCGTCGCGGGCGAGGCGCTGGAGACCGGCGGCCGCCTGCTCGACGCGGCGCGGCACTACAACATGGCCCGCTTCCCGTTCGTCGACGGGCCGGCCCGCCAGGACGCGCTGGACCGTGCCGTACGCGTGTTCGATCGCTGGGCCCGGCGCGACACCCCACTGCGCCGGGTGGACCTCGACCTGCCGCAGGGTCGGCTCGGCTGTTGGACCGTCGGGCTCAAGCCCGGCGAGCCACGACCGCTGCTGATCGTCTCGGGTGGCATCATCAGCATCAAGGAACAGTGGGCGCCGCTGCTGCTGCGCGCCCGCGCGCTGGGCATGGCCGGGGTGGTGACCGAGCTGCCCGGGGTCGGGGAGAACACCGCCCGTTACACCGCCCGCAGCGCCCGTCTGCTGCCCGACCTGCTCGACGCCCTCGCCGACCGCGGCGTGGACGTCAGCCGCACGTACGCGATCGCGCTGAGCTTCAGCGGCCATCTGGCGCTGAGCGCGGCGCCCGGGGAGGCCCGGCTGCGCGGGCTCGTGCTTGCCGGGGCGCCGGTGAGCGACTTCTTCACCGACCGGGACTGGCAGCGCCGCCTGCCCGCCGTCACCGTCGACACCCTCGCGCATCTCACCGGCGAGGCCGACCCGCTCGCGGCGATGCGGGACTGGGCGCTTGGGCCCGAGCGGCTGCGCTCGATCACGATTCCCGTCCACACCCTGGTCAGTCGCCGCGACGAGATCATCCCGCCCGGTGACGTGCGGCGGCTGCGCCGGGACCTGCGGCGCGTGCGCGTCCGGACCAACGACGACGTGCACGGCTCGCCAGGTCACGTCGCCGAGAGCGGCCTGTGGCTCGTGCTGTCCCTGCTGCGGATGATGCGCGCCGACCGGCGTCAGCAGGCGGAGCTGCGCTGGCGGCTGGGGAAGGCCCGCGCGCGACGCCGGTTCGCCGCCGGCACCGCCTGATCCGCCGGTCGGCTCCGCACCGACACCGGCACCACCACCATGTGATCATGGCCCGTCATCGGGCCGGGGAGGCTGGTAGGGATGAAGATCCACGCTGCCGTGCTCCGTGACCGCGGCGGACCGCTGCGCATCGAGGAACTGGACCTGTCGGGCCCCGGCTTCGGGGAGATCCTGGTCCGGGTCGTGGGCGCCGGGATGTGCCGCACCGACTTCATGCCCCGCCACGGCGAGCTCGTGCCGGTCCCGCTCGTGCCGGGACACGAGGGCGCGGGCGTGGTCGAGGAGGTCGGCCCCGGCGTCACGCGCGTCCGGCCCGGCGACCACGTGGTGATCAGTTTCGACTCGTGCGGAGGGTGCGGGCACTGCCGGGCCGGCACGCCCTCCTACTGCGACGAGTTCATCTTCCGCAACCTGTCCGGGCTGCGCGTCGACGGCAGTACCAGCCTCGCCGACGCGCACGGGGCCCCGGTGGGCGGGCGCTGGTTCGGCCAGTCGTCGTTCGCGACCCACGCGATCGTGACGGAACGCAACGCCGTGACCGTCGACCGGTCGCTGCCTCTCGACCAGCTCGCGCCGCTCGGGTGCGGGCTGCTGACCGGTGCGGGCGCGGTGTTCGGCCCGGCGAACGTCTCGGCCGGCGACAGCGTGGTGGTCTTCGGCTGCGGCACCGTGGGCCTCGCCGCGGTGATGGCCGCCCGGATCGCCGGGGCGAGCACCATCGTCGCCGTCGAGCCACACCCGAAACGACGGGAACTCGCCACCGAGCTCGGCGCCACCCACACCGTGGAAGGCGCCGACCCGGACCTGTCCGCGCGCGTCGCCGGCTGGACCGGCGGCGGCGCCCACTTCGCCCTCGACACCACGGGCGTGCCCCAGGTCGCCGTCGCGGCGCTGGGCACGGTGCGCGCCCGGGGGCTGTGCGGCCTGGTCGGCACCGGGGGCGGGGAGCTCGTCGTGCCCGTCGCGGCGATGGTGACCGGCCGGACGCTGCGGTATCTGATGGAGGGCGACGCGGACCCGGCCCGGCTGGTCCCCCGGCTGATCGCGCTGTGGCAGCAGGGTCGCTTCCCCTTCGACCGGTTGCTGCGCAGCTACCCGCTGTCCGACATCGCCGCGGCCGAACGCGACTTCGACTCCGGCGACGTCGTCAAGCCGGTGCTGCTGCCCAGCGCCTGAGCCTGGACCCGACCCGACCCCACCCGGACCCGACCCGGACCCGACCCGGACCCGAGGAGCATGCATGATCACGACGACCGCGGCGGACGACCCGAGCCGAGCCGCCCTGCCCGGCAGCCCTGGCGGACTGGACGGGCCGGGCGGGCCGGGCGGGCGGGCCGCGACGATGACGATCGGCGGTGCGGCGGTGCCCGGGGAGAGCCGGTTCGACATCGTCAACCCGGCCACCGGCGAGATCCTCGCCGCGGCTCCGGCCGCCAGTCCGCGCGACCTCGACGCGGCGATGGACGCCGCCCAGGAGGCGTTCGGAGCCTGGCGACGCGACGAGGCCGCCCGCCGCGACGCGCTCGCCGCCGCGGCCGAGGCGGTCACCGCCGCGGTGGCGGATCTCGCCGCGATCCTCACCGCCGAGCAGGGCAAGCCGCTCGCGGAGGCGCGGGCCGAGGTCGCCGGAGGCGCGGCATGGCTGCGCTACTTCGCCGGGCTGGACCGCGGGCGGCAGGTGGTACAGGACGACGAGCATGCTTTCGCGGAGGTGGTGCGCCGCCCGCTCGGCGTCGTCGCCGCCATCACGCCGTGGAACTTCCCGGTGGCGCTGGCGCTGTGGAAGCTCGCCCCGGCGCTGCGGGCCGGCAACACCGTCGTGCTCAAGCCGTCGCCGTTCACGCCGCTGACGACGCTCGCGCTCGGCGAGCTGCTGCGCCCGATCCTGCCCCCGGGCGTGCTCAACGTGGTCAGTGGGCCCGAGCCGCTCGGCGCGCGCACCGCCGGCCATCCGGTGCCGCGCCGCGTCAGCTTCACCGGCTCGACCGCGACGGGCCGCCAGGTGCTGCGCGCCGGCGTCGAGGACTTCCGGCGGGTGAGCCTCGAACTCGGCGGCAACGACCCGGCGATCGTGCTGGCCGACGCCGATCCCGCGGCGATCGCCGACAGCCTGTTCTGGGCGGCGTTCCGCAACAACGGGCAGTTCTGCCTGGCGGTCAAGCGCGTGTACGTGCATCGAGCCCGGCACGACGAGCTGGTCGAGGCGCTGGCGGCACGGGCCCGCACGGCGGTCGTCGGGCCCGGGTCCGAGCCGGGTACACAGCTGGGCCCTTTGACCATGGACCGTCAGCGCGCCCGGGTCGCCGAGCTGGTCGACGACGCCGTGGCGCACGGGGCGACGGTGGTCACCGGTGGCGCGCCGCTGGACCGGCCGGGCTACTTCTATGCCCCGACCGTACTGACCGGGCTGGCCGACGGCGTCCGGCTCGTCGACGAGGAGCAGTTCGGCCCGGCTTTGCCCGTCATCGCCTACGACGACCTGGACCAGGCGGTCGCGGCGGCGGACGGCACGCCGTTCGGACTGACCGCCTCGGTGTGGTCCGCGGACCCGGAGCGAGCCGCGGCGGTGGCCGCCCGGCTGGACTGCGGCCAGGTCTGCGTCAACGCGCACGGCGCCGGGCTGCGCCCGGACCTGCCCTTCGGCGGCCACAAGTTCAGCGGCCTGGGCGTCGAGAACGGCCATTGGGGCCTCGACAGTTTCAGCGAGCCTCAGGTCCTCGTCGCGCCGCCCCGGCGGCCGCGGCAGCGGGCATGACGTCGTCGGCCTGGATCGCCCGGTGCAGCTCGCGCAGGGCCCGCCCGGGTTCCAGGCCGAGCTCGTCGACCAGCGTCCGCCGCGTCACCTCGAACTGACGCAGGGCGTCGACGCGCCGGCCGCTGCGGTACAGCGCCAGCATGAGCTGACGGCAGAGCGTCTCGCGCAGTGGATGTTCCGCGGCGAGGCGGCGCAGCGGCCGGATCACCTCGCGGTTCCGGCCGAGCCGCAGCTTCGACTCGACCATGATCTCCACGCATTCGAGCCGACATTCCTCCAGCCAGATCGCGAACCCGTCGACGACCGCACCGCCGCGCAGTCCGTCGAGGGCGGGTCCGCGCCACAGCGCGAGGGCCGCCTCGAGGAGTTCCACCGCTTCGGCGTCCCGGTTCTGGCGCCCCCGATCGCGGCCGAGGTCGACAAGCTGCTGGAAGGTGTGCAGGTCCAGCTCGTCGGAGCCGAACGCGAGGCGATAGCCCGGCGGCGCCGTGTCGATGGTGCTCGTCGCGTTGGCGGCGGCGAGGAGCTTGCGGAGCTGGAAGATGTAGACGTGGACGGCGGCATTGGTCTGCCGGGGCGTCCGTTGATCCCAGATCTCCGTGATCAGTCGATCGACGGAAACGATCTGGTCGGGACGCATGAGCAGGACCGCGAGCGCCACGGCCGTCTTCCTGGCGTTGACCGAGAAGTAGTTGTCGCCGTCCACCATGCGAAGGGGACCCAGAACCTCGTACCTCACCAAATCACCTGCCGTCGAGGGGTCGCAACCGGACGTGGCGGGGCCGGGGCCCGACAATGACCAGGCTCGATTTCAGCCTCGGACAACTTCGAGGCTAGGCAGTCACCGGCAAAGGGCCAACCCCTAAAGGCACGAATGCTTTTACCGCCGGAAAAGGGGTAGCGCCCCCTATCGCCGGTGGCGAAGTGCAGGGGTCACCTGCGCCCGGATCGTCCGCCGCGGCCGTTACCGGGCCCAGCACGGAACCCCACGGGCAGGTTCCCCGCACCCGACGCACAGCCCGCGCGCATTCGCGGGGAATCATATGCCGCGGAGGTGTCATCAAGGCGACAGCGCCGGCGGTGCCTGCGGTCACGCTCCGCTGCGGGCGTCGACCGGCCGACCCATCGCCTCGGACAGCTCGGCCCGCCGGTGCACCTGAAGCTTGCGATAGACCTGCGTGAGGTGCTGCTCGACGGTACTGACCGTGATGTGCAGCAGCCCGGCGATCTCCCGGTTCGTGCTGCCCTCGGCGGCGAGCGCGGCGACCCGCCGCTCGGCGGTGCTGAGCCGGAAGTCGGCCACCAGGGTCCGGGGGACCGCCAGCCGGGGGTCGCCAGCCGCGGATCCGTGGTCGGTGACGAGCCCGGGCGTGGAGGCGCGGCCCTCGCGGGCCAGCAGACGCGCCCGCCGCGCCGTCGCCCGCGCCCGGTCGTGCTCGCCGAGTTCATGCTGCGCCTTGCTGAGGTCCGCCAGTGCCCCGGCCAGCTCGTGGCGGTCACCGCTGACCGCGAGCCGGTCGACGGCGGTGGCCAGGACGTCGGCCCGGCGGCGCGGCGCAAGGGTGGCTGCGAGCACGCGCAGGGTCAGCCCACCGGTGCGGCCCTGTCCGGCGCCCGGCCGACCCAGCTGCTCGTCGACGAGCCGGCGGGCCTCGTCCCGGTCGCCCGTGGCGAGGTGCGCCAGCGCGGCGTCGCTGCGCCACGGCACCAGCGTGGGGACGTCGATGCCCCAGGACCGCATCATCTCCCCGCAGGCGAGGAAGTCGTCGAGCGCGGCGTAGGGCCGGCCGATGGCCAGGTAGTGGTGGCCACGGGCGCGCAGGTAAGCCAGCCCGAACCTGGTCTCGAACATCGTCGCCGGCACCGGCGTGCGCAGCCCGCCGTCGGCCTCGGCGTGCAGGCCGGCCGCCGAGGCGGCGGCGACCAGGCCGGCGAGCGGCAGCCCGATCACCACTCCCCAGCTCGGCGCGGCGATGTGGGTCAGCGCGTCCTGCGCGTGGTGCACCGCGTCCGTGAGGTCCCCGAGCCGCAGGGAGATCTCCGAGCGCAGCGCCGCCAGCAGCCCCGTCCAGGCGGACACCCCGCGGTCACGGGCCTCCTGCAACAGGGTGTCGCACAGCAGGGCAGCCCGCTGCGGGTGGTCGGCGTACATCAGCACGGACAGCGCCGCATGCACCGCGTCGATCGTCGAGTCGTCGAGTCGGATGGTCTCCAACGTGCGCTCGGCGCTGCTGACGGCCCGCTCGTCGGGGCCGCCGGACAGCACGCCGGCCAGCGCCGAGGCGCTGCGGGTCAGCTCGTCGACGACGACGGTGCCGGACAGGGCAGGCAGGCCGGGGCCAAGCCGTCGGTGCAACGGCGGGGACCATGATCGAAGCCATGGTCCGAGCCAGCGGACGCCGTTGCAGGCGCCGGATCGCTCGCCCTGGTCGGGGAGGCCGTCGACCGCCGCCGCGGCCTCGTCGAACCGGCCGTGCCAGACCAACAGGCCGACCAGTGCCAGCCGATGGCAGGTCGACAGCGCGCTGCCCTTGGCGGAGGTCAACGGCAGCAGATGGCGCATGGCCGCCGCCGGATCGGCCCGCCACGCCACCTGGGCCCGACGCAAGGCGATCTCCTGCCGTTCCCGCTCGTCGCAGGCGGCGTGATGGGCGGCGCGCAGGCAGCGGACCGCGAGCTCGACGTCGTCGTCGAGCAGGGCCCGATCCGCGGCGGCGCGCAGCACCCGCGTCGCCCACGCGTCGCGGGTGAGATGGGCCTCGACGAGGTGACGCGCCACCCGCGGCGTCGCCTCGTCGCGCTCGTAGCGCAGCACCGCCGCTCGCCGGTGCAGCCGGGCACGCATCGCTGCGTTCACCTCGTCGAGCACGGCGATCCGTGCCACCGGATGGCGAAAGCGCCAGCCGCGCAGCACGCCGGAGTCGCGCAGCGCCTGCACCGACCGGCTCACGCTCGCCTGGTCCAGGTCGAGCAGCTGCGGCAACAGAACCATCGGGTCCAGGACGTCGACCTCGTCGGAGTCGTCGAACACGGCGAGACCGCGGGCGACCTCGAGGGCGTCGGCGTCCATCCGGTGCAGCACCGCGAGGATCGCCTGAGCGAAGCGCTCCCCCGCCACCGGGCGCGCCGCCTCGCCGGCCCCCGCCGCCGCCCTGGCCCTGGCCACGTCGTCGATCAGGCCGTGCACCAGCAGGGGGCTGCCGCCGCTGAGCTCGTACAGCCACGCCGCCAGATCGGGGCCGACCCCGCCGCCGAGCCGACGGGAGGCGACCTGCGTGACGCCGACGAGCCCGAGGGGCCCGACGGTCACGATCTGGCAGTGCGGTTGGCGCAGCAGGTCGGCCCGGCAGTGGAACGAACGCCCCGACGCGGTCAGGACGAGCATCACCCGGCTGCTCTTCAGCCGCTGGGCCAGGTAGAGCAGGAACTGGACCGAGCAGACGTCGGCGCGGTGGGTGTCATCGACGACCAGCACGAGCGGGCGGTGCTCGGCGATCGACAGCAGCGTCTGGCACAGCTGTTCGAGCGCGCCGATCGGCAGCATGCCATCGCGCACCTGCTGGCCGAGGCGGGACACCGCCTCGGCCAGCAGGGCCGCCGCCGCCTGCTCCTGCCCGGCCGGGCCGCCAGTGAGCTGACCGCGCGCGAGCTGGCTGTGCACGAGCTGGCTGTGCACGAGCTGGCTGTGCGCGAGCTGGCGGAGTACGCCGAGGGAGAGCTGCCGTTCCGCCTTGGTGCCAAGCGCGGTGAGGACCCACGCCCCCCGCTGCCTCGCCTCCTCGGCAAAGGCCAGGCACAGGGCCGTCCGGCCGCAGGAGGCGGGTCCCGTCAGCGCGGCGAACCGGCCGCGCGACTCCACCGTTTCCGCAAGCATCGTCCGAAGGGCCGCGAGCTCCTCGCCTCTCTCCGCCAGAGCCAGTGCTGAAGCAGCCATCGAAACAGAAACCTCCAATACCCTCGTCACGTTCAGAACGCACCGCGAGCGGGACGGGTGGACTGTCTTCCGGCGACCGCGGGGCACAGAGCGATCACGTGGTTACGGAGACTGCCATACCAACCCCGATCCCTCACAGAAGAATCGAAGCTGGTTACTCACAGCTCCTCTCATCCGAAGATGGTAGCCGGCCGAAACGGACTCGTCAGCGAGATGCCGATCGATTGCTCGCCAGCGACGGACGGTAACGCCGCTCACCGGGGACGGAGTCGGTACTCCCGGTCAACCGACCCGGCCAGGGGTCCGGCGCGGCGGAACCAGCATTACTCGACCTCGCCGACCTGTGACCATTCTCACTAGAACAGATTAGGCCGCGTGGAGAGAAATAGAGTCGCCTCTCGATTGGTCCGCCGGCGCAATGAGGGCGGCCAATCCACCGTTCTGGATCGCGTTCATCGAGCGGAAAGACGCCTGGGCGGCGAGCTAAACCGGGCACGCCGCGCCGGTGCGCAATTAGGCGGGCGGGGCGTCTGGGGCGAGGGAGGGCTCGTCGGGGGCGGAGAGGCTGAGCACGGCGTCGACGACGGCGGGCGAGGCGGACAGCTTGGCCTCCACCCCGCGCAGCCGCCTCGCGACGTTGGGCTCGATGTCGTCGCCGATCAGGTCCACATCCCCGACCACGGTGATCATCCTCGGGCCGACGACCTCCAGGCGCAGCCGGGTGACCCGGTCGACCTCGGGCAGCGCCAGCAGGGCCCGCAGCGTCGCCGTCCGCACCTGCGGGTCGGCCTCCTGTCCGATGAGGAACCGCCGGTTGCGGCTGATGAGCACGATGGCGACCACCCCGAGCAGCACCCCGACCAGGATCGATCCGAGCGCGTCGAAGGCCGCCACGCCGGTGATCTGGTGCAGCGCCAGCCCGAGCGCCGCGATCACCACGCCGGCGAGCGCCGCCGAGTCCTCGGCGAAGACCGCGCGCAGCGTCGGGTCGGACGTCTCCACCACGTGCTCGATGACGTCCCGGTTCATCGACGCGGCCTCGGGCCTGGCCTGGCGCACCGACTGCAGGAACGAGGTCCCCTCGAGCAGGAACGACACCGCCAGCACGATGTAGCCGATCAGGTAGTCCCCGCCGGACTCGCCCGCGAACAGCTCCTGCACCCCGTGGGTGATCGAGACCGCGCCCCCGGCGACGAACAGCCCCATGGCCGCGAACAGCGCCCAGACGTACGCCTCGCGGCCGAACCCGAGCGGATGACCCGGCTCCGGTGGGCGGCGCGAGCGGCGGTTCGCCATCACCAGGAAGACCTCGTTGCCGGTGTCGGCCCAGGAGTGGGCGGCCTCGGCGACCATCGAGGCGGAGCCGGTGAGCAGGGCCGCCCCCGTCTTCGCGATCGCGATGACCAGGTTGGCCACGAAGGCGACGGCGACGGTGAGGCCGCTCTCGCTCTTGCCGGCGCCGCCGTCCTGCTGCAGTGGGATCGCGTCGCGCGCCTCCGGCGGCAGCTCGGCCGGGGCGGGTGGCGTCGTCAGGCTCTCGGTCGCCGGCTCGCACTCCTCGGCTGCCGGCGGTGAGGCCGACGCCGAGACAGAAGCCGAGTCCGGCGGTTTCGGGGCCGGGACAGGCGAGGCGGCGGGCGCGTCATCCGTGTCAGCGGGCATGCCTTGGTCCTTAGCCCCGATGACCATGTTCTAACCCGACAAGGCCGGATGTGTCGCACGAATCGCCGCCGGCGGCCGTGGTGTCGCTCAGGTGACCGGCCGGACGCCGTCCGCCCGACGCGGGAACGGGTCGCGCGCTGTTAGCGTGCCCCGGTGGAAGCATCGGGCGGACGGGGCCTGCGGGTCGACGCGGCGCGCAACTACGAGCGGATCATCGCCGCGGCCGACCAGGCCTTCGAGGACGTCGGGCGGGCGGTGACGCTGGAGGAGGTGGCCCGCCGCGCCGGCGTGGGGGTCGCCACCGTCTACCGCCGGTTCCGCAACCGCGACCAGCTCCTGCGCGCCGTGTTCGACCACCTCGTCAGCACCGAGATCGTGCCCCGGCTGACCCGGGAGACCGACGACCCGTGGCACGACCTCGTCGGCGCGTTGGAGGCCACGGTGGCGGCGCTGGCCGGCCGGCAGGTGATCCTCGCCCTCGCCCGCGAGACCGACGCCTTCCACGTCGAGGGGGTGCACCGCTACCTGGAGTCGATGGAACGGCTGCTCGGCCGCGCCCGCGACGCCGGCGTGGTGCGCCCCGAACTGGAGCGCCGGGACCTGTCCGCGGTCGTCGTGATGGCCCTGGCCACGGTGCGCCCCGACGACCCGGCGGGCCTCGACCGCCGCCGCTACCTCGCGCTGCTCGTCGACGGGCTGCGCCCGGCCCCCCGCGCGCTGCCGCCCCCGGCCCCCGGCGGCCAGCAGACCTCCGCGGCAAGCTGACATGTCCTACCGTCTGTTGTCCGGATGGTCGCGAGGGGACGTCGTGTGGCTTGGTAGCGCCGTTGTGTGCGGGGTCGCGCTGGTGGCTCTCGCCGGATGTAGCTCGACCGAGGACGGGGCCGAGGCCGGGAAGGTCGCACCTCCCGTGGGTGCGCCCGTCACGGCGGGCCCGTTCGAGACGTTCCGGCAGCGGCCCGGGGTGGCCGCGTTCGTCGCCGCGTTCCGTACGACGTTCCCCGACCTGGCCGACGGCCAGTCCGACGAGGCCATCGCCTCGGACGTCACGCATGTCTGCCTGGACGCACCGCAACCGGCGCGGTTCCGCGGAACACCTTGGTCACCAGGGTCGGGTACAGGCCGCTCATAATTGCTGCGATGACCCACGCCAGCCATGCCGGCCGCCGCCCACCCGTGACCGCCGCGGCGGGACGGCGCACCGCCGAGATCGAGGCCGCGCTGGACGCCGCCGCCGCGCTGCTTGCGGGCGCGGGCGCGCTGCTGATCTGTGCGGGCGCCGGCATGGGCGTGGACTCGGGGTTGCCCGACTTCCGCGGCGACGCCGGCTTCTGGCGGGCCTACCCGCCGTACGAACGACTCGGCCTGTCGTTCGTGGAGCTGGCCGACCCGGTCCACTTCCGCGACGATCCGACGCTGGCCTGGGGCTTCTACGGCCACCGCCTCGGCCTGTACCGGTCGACCAGGCCGCACGAGGGCTTCGCCGTGCTGCGCCGGTGGGGCGCGCGGCTGCCCGGCGGGATGCACGTGTTCACGTCCAACGTCGACGGCCAGTTCCAGCGCGCCGGCATCGACGCGGTGGCGGAGGTGCACGGCTCCATCCACCACCTCCAGTGCGTCGGCCCGTGCGGCGGGGAGATCTGGCCGGCCGACGGCGTCGAGGTGGACGTCGATCCGGAGACGATGCGCGCGGGCAAGCCGCTGCCCCGCTGCCCGTCGTGCGGCGACCTGGCCCGGCCGAACATCCTCATGTTCGGCGACGGATCCTGGGTGAGCCAGCGGACCGACGCCGCGCTGCGCTCCTGCTCGTCTTGGCTGGACGAGGTGACCGCTCCGGGCGGCGACGGCCCGCTGGTGGTCGTCGAGATCGGCGCGGGCACCGCCGTGCCGACCGTGCGCCGCACCGCCGAGTCCCTCTCCGACCACCCGATCCGCATCAACCCCGCCCAGCCCGAGATCCGCCCCGGCACCGGCGTCTCCATCCCCCTCGGCGCCCTGGCGGCCCTGACCGCCCTCGCCGCTCGGCTGCCCTGAGCCGGCGCCGAGATCAGCCGTACGGCGGACGCTTGCCGATTTCGCGTCATCGTCGGTCACGTGGCCTAGAATGGCACCCGCGTCCGGGTACTACTTGGCGATCCCGACTCGGACAGTGGCCGCACGGGGAGCCGAAGAGGGTGTTTCGGTGGAGTCGCTGCACGCATTCGCCTTTCCCTGACCCACCTGCAAGACGCCATCGGAATGCCAGGGGTTCACATTCACCTACACAGCACGACGCTTTATAGCTCGGGCGGACGGCTTTTCGATCACTACATGAATAGCTTCGACCGAGTGTACTCCGGTTCCGTGCCGGTAGAGGGGAGCGTGGCGCGCCGTGGGTAGAAGGGACTTCTACGACGATCCGGCCGCACCGAAACCGAATTCGATTGTTCCGGCCGCAACGGTCGTCGTTCCCGACGAGCAGGGTCGGGTGCTGCTCATCCGCCGGTCGGACAATGGTCGGTGGGCGCTCCCGGGCGGACAGATGGAGGTGGGCGAGTCCCTGCCCGAGGCGGCGGCGCGAGAGGTCGGAGAAGAGACCGGGCTCATCGTCGAGATCGTCGCCATCCTGGGGACCTATACCGACCCTCGACATGTGATCGCCTACGACGATGGCGAAATCCGACAGCAGTTCGCCATCGGATTCGAAGGGCGGATCATCGGCGGGACACTGCTGGCGGACGGCAGCGAAGCCAGGGATGCCCGCTTCGTCGCTGCGGAGGACCTCGACGCGTTGAACCTGCACCCGTCCATGCGCCTGAGGGTCGATCACTTCCTGTCGCCTACGTCGTCGCCGTACATCGGTTAGCGACATCAGGTAGAACGAAGGGAGCACCGTGACCCGGATCGTCTGGGCCGAACTGCCGAGCACGGTCCGGCGCGAGGTCGAAGAACGGATGGGCCGTCGGTCCGGTCCGGCTCGGCGAGGCCGTCGGCGTCCCCGAGGTGACGGATGCCGGCTTCGAGGCGAGGATGGGGATGGCGGCCGACACGTTGGACCACCACCTCGGCTACCGGAGAGCCAACAGTTGAGGTAGACGATGTCAGCCACTCCTAAGATCGGCGTGATCGGTGGCGGCGCGTCCGCGGTCTGCCTTCTCGACGCGCTGGCACAACAGCAGGACCTGCCCGCCGGGAAACTGACGGTATTCGACGGCGGGCGACACCTGTGGCGCGGTCGCCCCTATCAGCCGGACCTGGACACGATGCGGGTCAACGCGATACCGCAGGACATGTCGGTACGGGCGGGCGACGTCGGTCATCTCGCCGAATGGCTCGCCGCCCGTAGGCTCTTCGTCGACACCGGGACATCGTTTCTCGATCCCATCTCCGGTGCGCCGTTCATCCCGCGGGCAGTGTTCGGCGACTACCTGGAGCAGTCCGCCAGGGTGGCGTTGATGACGTTGGCCGAGCGAGGCTGGCGCGTCGAGCTCAAGCGGCGAATGGTTCACCGCGCCGTGTCAACCCGCCACGGCCTGGCCCTGCGCGCAGCGGACGGTGAGGATCACGAGGTCGACTACGCGGTCCTCGCCACCGGTGCGGGAAGACCCGCCGACCCGTACGGGTTGGCCGGTTCCGCCGGGTTCGTGCGCGATCCCTACCCGGCCGCCGAAATGCTGGCCACGATCCCCCGCGACGATGACCTGGCCGTGATCGGCAGCGGGCTGACCGCGGTCGACGTGACACTCGCCCTGGCCGCCCGCGGACACACCGGCAGGATTCAGCTGCATTCCCGGCAGGCGGTCCTGCCCGCCGTGCGGCAACGGCCCGCCAGGTTCACGCCGCGCCACGTCACCGCGGCGCGGTTGCGGGCAATGGCCGCCTCGGGTGTAGCACTGCCCCTGGCCGACCTGATCACCATGATCGGCGACGAGCTCACGGCGGCGGGCGAGGACGTCGACGCCGTACGGACGGAGATCGGCGCCGCGCGCCGGGAGGAACCCGCGCACCGGCTGCGCCGGCAGCTCGCCGAGGTCAACGCACCGGGCGGCCCGCTGCGCCTGCTACAGCAGATCATGCCCGACGTCGGACCGGATGTCTGGCCGCTGCTGCCCGAGCACGACAAGGACCGCCTGCTGACCGAGCACCACCGCGCCTTCATGAGCCTGTGCTGTCCGATGCCGCCCGCCAGCGCCGCCACGCTGCTGCACCTGCTGGAATCCGGGCAGCTCGAGCTGATCGGAGGACTCCGGCGCATCGAGCCGGGCGCGGGCGGCTTCGTGGCGAGCACCGCCCGAGGCGAGCATCGGGCCGCCGTAGTCGTCAACGCCGTCAACGGCCGCCTCGGCGGCGTCAGCGACCTCGCCGCGCCGATGCTGGCCTCGCTGGTGGACGCCGGCCTGGCCGAGCGACATCCGCGCGGCGGGTTCTATCTCGAGCGGGCCACCAGCCGCCTGACGGTGAATGCCCGCCCGGACCGGCGGCTGTACGCGCTCGGGGATCTCGCGATGGGCAGCCTCTTCTTCACCTTCGGCATCCAGTCCCTGGTGGACCGGGCCGTCGACATCGTCACCTCGATCCGAGCGGACAGCGTGCACAGGGCACGCCGCCCCTTCCGCCGCGCCGGGCGCGACGTCCTGCAACCGATCTGAGCCGCATTCCATCCCGCACGATCCACCCAGGCTCGTTCTCCTCGTCCTGTTCCGCCGTCTCGTCCTGTTCCGCCGTCTCGTCATGACCGCAGATCGGCAGGATCTCAGTCGGCGCGAGCGGTCTCCAGGGCAAGCCGCCGGATCTCCTCGACCACCTCACTGGAAGGAGGTGGCAGGTGATCCGGGCTTTCCGGGGACACCTGGGGCAGGTACCGGGCGATCCACTTCTGCTCGGGATCCGTGCGCCGCTTCCAGTTCCTGACCGTGATGCGCCGGGCTGCCGCCAGGACCTCGGGATGGTCCCGGACGTGCTGGGCGAGGAAGGTCAGTTCAAGCTGATGAAGCTGAAGAAGTAGCCGCGGTCCCGAGTGGAGTCCAGTTCCAGCCGGCGCAGCACCGCGTCACAGGCACGCGCGTCCCCGACCGCGATAAGCGCGAACAGCGCCGCCTGCTGAGTATCCTCACTCCTCACCGCCAGGGCGTCGACTAGCCTCTCCGTACACGATGCGTCTCCGCGCTTAGACAGTGCGTCAATACTTGCCAGACGGACACCCAAAGATTTATGGTCGACATAGGGAGTGAACAGGCTGAGGTCGATCGGCCCCGATCCATTTGCCAGAGCAAAAAGATACAGTTCCAAACTGCCCCCGCGGGCGTCTGCCAGACCGTCGATGAGTACCTTCTCCGCCTCCCCACCCCAGGCCACGAGGAGCGAGGCTGCCTCCTCCGGGACCATCCATGCCCGCGACTTCAGCAGCCTCGCGATCGGTGCCAGGGGAACGTCCCTGAACTCCGTCGCCGCCAAGGAGGAGAGGATCGCGGTCTGACGTACCGCAACTCGCTCTGCCAGCAGTGCGCGATAGAGCAGATCGCAGGCCCGCCGACATCCCTGCGCCGCAATGTCACCAATCTCCTGAACGCGCCGCGCGAACTCATCGTCCGACAGGTGACGCAGGTGCTCAGGTTCGAGCCGTGCCAAGCCACCGCCACCTTCGCCTTCACTCGCAACGTCGACGGACTCCACTTACATCGACTCGCCGTGTCCAATCAACCACCGTTCATCCTCGTACTCCGGCGGCAGTGCAGCGTCATCAGGATCAAGTCCGATCCGCTCGAGAGCGTCGAACCACCTGTCGCGAACAGAGTCTGGCAGCCGTGCGCCGCACCACGGGCAGTATGCGATACCTACCCAGGATGAACCGCCATCATGAACCCAAATCCCGTACTCCTGATACTTCGGCGTGAAGCCAACGAGGACGTCCGGGCAGCCCTGCGGCTCCACATGACCATCCTCGCAGATGAAGGTGGCCTGTCCATGCATGTCGGCACAACAATGTGGGCCACCACGGCCGATCGGCGAACTTTTTATACTCGACCTGTCCATGACCTCATTTTATACACGCCCGCTCGCGGGGATCTCTCACAGTTCTCCGCAGAGATGCAAGAGCGCCCAGGTAATCTCGGGACTCGATACTCTTCTGGCTCAGCGGCAAGAAGTCCCATCCTCAACGACTGGGAGTCTGCGCGGCGAACCGCAAGTGCAGCCATCCGTACCGCAAAGGTGCGGAGTATGGTCGCCTCACCGAAAGGAGAGATTTTGTGGCGTCAGCCACACGATCTGGTGGGACTGCTTCAATTTTACGAGCACACGCCGGATGGCCATGTCACGCTCGCGGTCAAGCCTGCGACAGGATCGTGATCCCCAGGCGAATTGACGGAGCAAAGGCTTCTGACGTAGCGCGTTTCACCACGGCCTGGACGAGGACGGGGCGCCGGCATCGTGGTGATTACCGTGACCGCCGTCGAGACAGCAGGAACTTCAGGATCGGATTGAGCTGCTCGTACGCACGAGCTCGCTGGACTTCGTTCACGAGGAGATAGCGGAAGCCGTCCTCATCCGCCGACTCAAGATAGCCCATTGATGACAGGCCCTGAATCGCTGGGGGCCGTGCGATCCAGTCCGCAAATATTGGCGCCGGAGTCGGAAATATCGCGCTAGCCGCCCTGAACTCTTCTGCCGGATCGAGTCGAAGAATCCTGGCCGTTCTCCACAGAGGTGCAAGAGCGCCCAGGTCGTCTCGGGCATCGATGCTCCTCTGGCTCGCAAGGCCAGCGGCAAGAAGTCCCATCCTCAACGACCGGGAGTCTGCGCGGCGAACCGCAAGTGCAGCCATCCGTACCGCGAAGACGCGGAGTATGGTCGCCTCACCGAAAGGAGAGATTTTCTGCGTCAGCCACACGATCTGGTGGGACTTCTCCACATACTCGAGCATACGCCAGATGGCCATGTCACGCTCAATGGGAATACCAGCACGGATGTATCCTTTGATATCTCGGGTAGCGAGACATGATATATCTGGGCGATCTATTTCGACCATCTGATCTCCACGTCTTGCATGTCAGCCCTGTTCTCTCTACGCCACCGGAAGCTGTGCCGAGAATTCCAGCGGCAATAGTCACTCGGCAGCCGCCACTGCGGATCCGGACCGGTATGAGCGCGACCACCGTCTCGCTCATACCGGTCCGGATGGGATGAGCGAGACGGTGGCCGCGCCGCGTGTGCCGCCACGTCCAAGAGGTGGACTTCAGATCGTCAGTGCCGTCGCGATAATTTCACTTTAGCCCGTTGCACCACGGAGTGCAAATTCTCCAGTACCATACCCGCTTGGCCTTCCAGTAGCCCCATAGTCCGGCGTGCTGGTAGGGCCATTTTTTGTACCCATAGTCTTCGAGTAGGTCTATCTCTTTCTGAAAGTAGGAGCCGTCGTGCCCCCACCAGTTCGGTTGGGACACGGCGCGGATCTCGTCGCCGCGATAAACCGCCCTGGTCAACCAGAACACATTGAGGGCCCAGCTGAACCTGCTGTTCGGCTCATTGAGCACTTCGTATCCGGGTAGATTCCGGTAGCGCGCTACATCCCACCTCCTTCCTATTATTATGATCTTCTTGTCATTGCATGAGCAGTGACCGTTGAGGTCGAAAGTGTTGTAGGGGTCCTGGTGGGCGTAGTCGTAGGGGTTGTCGGAGCCGCCGGGGACGGGGTCGGTTTGGAGGAAGCGGCCGGTGGTGGGGTTGTAGAGGCGGGCTCCCATGAGGATGACACCGGAGAGGGTGTCGTGGGAGCGTTCCTTCGCGCCGAGCCAGCCGTAGCGGGGATAGGCGGTGGCGGGGTTGTAGGGCTTGCCGAACTCGTTGGTCTCCTGGAACGAACTCGTCGAGGTCGCCGAGGTGGAGTCGTCAGCGGTGGCGACGATGTTGCCGTGGATGTCGGCGAGTTGGAGGGTGACGGTGCCGGCGTTGTCCTGGATGGCGGCCAGGTCGGAGCCGATGCCGTGGATGTTGCGGGTCCAGGTGCCGCCGGTGACCCCGATCCAGGCGGGGCTGTCGTCGGAGTCGTCTGTGTAGTGGTTCGTCGAGGTGGTGGAACCCTGGGTCCAGGAGCGGATGCGCCGCGCCGGGTCGAGGGCGTAGGTGCGGGTGGTCGAGCCCTGGGTTTCGGAGGCGACCATGTCGTCGGCGTTGTAGCCGACGGTCAGCGCGGTTCCGCCGGCGTCGGCGGCGGGGACGGTCGTGGTGCGGCCGAACGTGTCGTAGGCGTAGCCGGTGTCGGTCTGCCGGTCGGCCTGGTCGTAGCTGTGGGTGAGGGTGTAGGTGGGGGTGGTGGAGGTGCTGCAGGCCGCGCCGGGCGCGTTGGTGCCGGCGTCGGGGTAGGAGATCTCCTGGGTGCGGTTGGAGTCGGCGTCGTAGACGTAGCGGCGTGAGGTGCACGTCTGGGTGCTGCCGGCGGCGCGGACGTCGCGGGCCAGGGTGAGCCGGCCGGAGGGGTCGTAGAGATATTCGAGGCCCTGGTTCGGGGTTCCGACGATGCGGCCCTGGCCGTTGATGTTGTCGATCTCGCTGTAGCCCAGCCAGGTCGTCCCGGCCTTGGCGTACGTCAGGGCGGTGGGGCTGGCGGTGTTGTCGTACTTCCTGGTCGCGACCAGACCGCTCGGATAGGTCTCGGTCGCGAGAGCGCCGTCGCCGTTGTACGTGGCGGTGAACGTCGACGGCGCCGAACCCGCCCCGACATTCAGGCTCGTGACCAGGCCGCGGTGCTCGGTGGAGCTGTCGTAGGTGTAGGTGTAGGTGCCCTTGCCGTCGTTGACCGTTGCCGCCGCGCCGTCGATGTCGTAGGTGGTGGTCGCGGTGTTGCCGTCGGCGTCGGTCTGCGAGGTGACCTGCCCCCAGGTGTCGTAACCGGTGGTCAGGGTGACGCTGTTCGCGGTCGTGGTGGTCGGCAGTCCGGTCGAGGTGCTGTAACCGAATGTCGCGGTCGGCACCGCGGTGCCGCCATCTCCCGCGGGGCTCACCGCGAGGGCCGCGGAGGTCTTGCGGCCGGCCGCATCGTAGGCGGTGGTCGTCGTCCTGGTCGTGGAACCGACGGTCTCGACGGCGGTCAGCGGTTCGTTGAGGTTGTTGTAGGTGTAGGTCGTGACCGGCAGCGGAGTGCCCGAGCTCGGTTGGGCCGCGGGACCCTCCGAGCAGGTCAGGCCCGCCCAGGACGCGTTGACGCAACCGCCCGAACCGGTCGGGGTGAAATACGAGGTGACGGTGGTGAACGCGTCGGTGCCGGCGCCGTTCGCCTTCGGCTGGCGAACCTCCACCGGCTGGCCGGCGAGGTTGTAGTAGGAGGTGCGGACGACGTCCGGGGCGGACCCGCCGCCCATCCACGTGGTCACCGTCGTCGGCCTGCGCAGTGTCCAGCCGGACGTGGCCCCGTCCGCGCCGGTCTTCGCCTCGTAGCCGTTGATCACCTTGCGGGGGTCGGTGTCGCTGCTGCCGTCGTAGGCGGACGCCGTCACCGTGGTCGGCAGGTGGTAGATGACGCTGCCGCCCGGCGCGCCCTGGTCATAGTCGGTGTGGGTGTGCAGCCGCGCCGACGTGCGGACACCGCCGTTCGTGACGTAGCGGTGCTTCGGCCCGTAGGCGTCGACGGGCACCACCCCGTCGGCGGACCAGGTGGTGTCGGTGTCGAGCAACTGGGCGCGGGCGGCGGAGTCGGTGAGGGCCGCGACGGTCGGATCGGTGTCTGCCGTGGGCGACAGCGCCTGGTTGCGATTCTCCGCGGTCAGCTCGCGGACGGTGTTGCCACGCAGGTCGTGCTCGGTCGTCGTGACCTGCCAGGCGCCGGCGCCGTAGGAGGCCGAGTTCACCTCCCGGCCGTTGGCATCCATGTAGGCCAGGTCCGCGAAAGGCCAGTCGGAGGCGCCCGGCGGCGACGCCGGAACGCGGCTGGCGGGAAACACGGCCGTCGCGAAGGACGGCAGATCCTGCTGGCCCCAGGTGCCCACCGCGGACGGCGACATGTCGACCGGCGCGGAACCACCCGACAGCGGAATGTCGTAGACGACGCTCTGGGTGGCGTTGCCCGCACCGCCCGGACGAGCCCGGGTCAGGCTGATCAGCCGGCCGTAGCTGTCGTAGTTGAAGTTCCAGGTCTCCTCGGCCGGTGGGATGTAGCCGAGGACCCGGTTCTCGCTGGTGTACCAGTACAGGGTCGCCACATGGCCGCCGCCGGCGGAGTCCAGCCGCGGGTCGTACTCCTGGCGCAGTCGCCCGGTCGTGTCGAACTTGTAGCGGGCGACCTCGACCGGCGCCGCGCCGTTGAGCGACATCGAGATGGAACTGATCCGCCCGGCGTAATCACCCCAGGTGGCGGGATCTCCACCATCGGCGGTCGCGGTCGTGGACGTGGCGTAGCTGATGGTCAGCGCCCGGCAGCCGGCACCGAGCGAGCCCGAGCAGGTCACCCCGGCCGGAACCGGAGCGAGGATCCGCGTGGTGCGCCCCTGGCTGTCGACGGTGAACGTCGAGGTGTTCGCGTTGCCGGGTTCCATCACCCGGTCGTCCACCCAGATCGTCGCGCCGCCGACGGTCGTCGAGTTCCAGGTCGTCCTGGTCCCGTCGACGTCGGTGAGCGTGAACTGCGTCGCCGAATCCTTCGTCAGCGACGAACCGTCGGCCGCGGTGTCCGCGACCCCCGCGTAGTGATACGGATAGCTGCCGGAACCGACCCGCGTGTAGACCGCCGGCGCGCCCTGCGCGGAGGTCAGCGTGACGTAGCCGCCCGAGTCGGTGTTGTCGGTCAGGACGCGGTTCGCCGAGCCGGACGCCGGCCCGGGAATGTTCGACGTCCAGCCCGGGCCGAACACCCCCGCCGGCGTCGAGGTCGCCCCCGGCGGGGTGAGGGTGGTCAGGGTCCGGCCGACGGACAGCGTGCCGGTATAGGTCGGCATCGTGACGTCGGTCGCGGACACCGAGAAGTCGCCGGTCAGCGGAGCCAGGGTGCCGGGGCCGATCTTCTCGGTGGCGTTCGAGTCGCCGAACGCGTTGATCGTGTACTGGAACGTCGTCGCCGCGGTGCACGAGATGGTGCCGCCGGAGGTCGCGAAGCATGCCTGGACCTGCACCGGGCCGTCGTTGCCGGCGAAGGTGGTCGGCAGGCTCCAGATCTGGTTGTCGAACAGCCCGGAACTGTTGCGCGACACCGGCCAGGTCGGATGGGAGGTGGTCCCCTGGATCGTTACGGCGCCGGTCGGCACGTCCAGCCAGGGCAGGCCGGGGTCGGTGCCCTTGCGGTAGTGGTAGGCGACCGAGACCTGGCTGCTCGGCGCTTCACCGCGCAGTGTCACGAACCGCTGGGCGCGGGACTGCGGCTCGGGTGAGGCGAGCGCGCCGTTGCCGACGCCGAACGCGTAGCTCGCGACCGGGGAGAGGTTCCCCGCCTTGTCGATCGCGCGGACGTAGAAGGTGTGCAGGCCCCCGGCGGGGGTCAGTGTCGCGCTCGCGGTCGCGGTCGTCGAGGTCGACGGGGACGGCTCGTCGAGGCCGTAGAGGAAGCCCGCTGCGTCCCCGCCCGGGGAGGTCCACAACACCGTCCCGGACGTGGTGCCCGACCATCCGCCCGACGGCCAGGCCGACGACGTCAGGGCGCTCGGCGCCCCCGGGGCCGTGGTGTCGATGGTGAACGGGATCCACGACGACCAGGCCGCCGAGTAGTCCACGCCGTCGAAGGCGCGGGCCCGCCACTCGTAACTGGTGCCGTTCGTCAGCAGCCCGGCCGGAACCGACCAGCTTCCCTGGGTGTTCTCGCCGATGTAGTCCGTCGACCCACCGGTGATCTTGGTGGCCCCGGCGGCGTCCCACACCTCGAAGTCGAGCCGGACGGTACCGCCGTCGTCGTCGGTGGTGAAGCCGTTGAGCGTCGGGGTCGTCGAGTTGGTGATGACGGTGACGGGGCTGCCGCCGCACTGCGCCGAGCACGGGGAGGTCGAGCGGCCGGCGACCGTCGTCGGGTAGGAGTTGTAGGTCGTGGAGATGAAGGGAGCCAGCGGCGTGTCGCCCGAGTAGAAGTACTTGAACTGGTTCGCGTCCGACTCGCTGGACGCCCGGATGGTCAGCGCCTCCGGCGAGGGCGCGCCGTTGTGCGCCCAGGCGTCGACCAGGCCGGTGATGTCGATGTTCGTGCCGCCGGAGCCGGTGCAGGAGCCGCCGTTGTTGGAGGTGAAGCTGCCCCAGGTGATCCCGTCCGCGCTGGGCTGGGTGTTCCACGTCGTGCCCGGGCCCATGCCGCCGGCGCCCTGCACGATCGTCGGCTCGGCGGTGCACGTCGCCGACCCGTCCTGCCACAGGCTCAGGACTGCCGAGGTGACGTGCCGGTTCTTGATCGCCGAGTCGTCGAAGCGCAGGAACGACCGGTTCACCGTCGCACCCAGGTAGTTACCGACCCGCAGGATGTCACCGGTGTCGTAGTTCGTCGTCGGGTTCGCGTCGTTGACGTCGGTGTCGAGGTTGTCCGCCAGGGTCGCCGCCGGGTCGATCGTCACCGGATACTGGCGGGAGGGGTCAGTGAGCCATGCCTTGTCCGGCTTGAGGGCGAGGGTCGGCGCCGCGGCGGTCCCCTCCAGCGTGCTGTCGATGCCATGGGTGCGGTCCGGCAGCTTCGCCTTCGGGTCGACGTGGGCGTCCCACATCAGCGGCGTCGGCGAACGGGCCGCGACCTTCCCACCCGCGGACAGCCGCAGCTCCCCCGCCGAGGTCCGCTCGGCGGTCAGGCCCTTCAGCCGCATCGGCAGCCGCAGCGCGGCCTGCGCCGCCGCCGGGGTGTGCGCGACGATCCGCACGTCGTAGCCCGTCGGGACGACCTTGACGACCAGATCGGTGTCGGGCGCGGCGTCGCGATAGGTCGCCGTGGAACCGGCGAGCACGGGGGCCGGCAGCGCCGCCGACCAGCCGAACGCCACCTCCCGGCCCCCGTCGACCAGCGTCGCGACGTCGCCGCCCGCCTTGCCGCCCGCGGACAGGGTGATCCCCGCCTTCGCGACCTTCGGGGTCACCTTGCCGCCCGCCAGGACCAGCTTCGCGTCGACGTCCACCCAGCCGTCACCGCGGCGGACCCGACGGATGCCCGAGTAGGAGTCGACCGTGACCGTCCCGTCCGGGTTCACGAACGTCGACGTCGACTCCGTCCGGGCATCCGTCACCTCGATCCGCCGCTTCTCCGCATGCGCCGCAAGCTGCGCCGAGACGAGGTCGGGCCGTTCGGCCGGACCGGACGGTGCGGGCTGTCGGGCGCCGCCGGACGGGGTCGCGGCGGCCTGCGCCGCATTCGGTCCGGCCGGGGTGAACTCCACGATCGTCACGGCCAGAACGGCGACCAGCAGCATGCCGAGGAAACGGTGGAACGACATGCGAGTTCGCCTGATGAAAGCGCGCTTCACGCCAACTCCGATCTCGCCGGAAACGAAGGTGTCCGGAGGCGGTGGTGAGTGCGGTCACCGAGGGGAACGGGAACCGCACTGAGCACCGAAAATGACAGGCGCACAGATCTCGGTACAGAAGCGATTCGGGCCGTTGGTCTTCCGTTGTGTTGCGCAGGGTAATCACCGACCCGCGGAGACCGCGGCGATCGACTGCTCGGCGTGATGGAGGAGGGCGCCGACGACTCTCCCGTGCGCCTTGACCGCAACCGTCAGTGAGTTACTTCCGCACGATCAGCGCTCCACCGATGCACGCTCCGCGATCGGGGTAACTTGGGTCACACAGTGGTGTGTTACTTGCCGGAAACTCACCGCCGCCCTCTGCCATCTGGTTATCGATCGATGGCCGGCGACGAGCCGCCACCCCGCACCACGCGAGCAGATCAACGCCCTCGGTAAGCGGAGGGGTTCGCGCCGGGCGGTGCCGGCCTTCGGGCTGAAACGCCAAGGTCAGAGACCTGATGGAGATCGATCGAAGCGGTCACCCACGATCGCGCCGAATGCGGACAGCGACCAAAGTCGATCACTCGATGCGAGTCGAGCATCATTGATCGTTAGGGGCAGTAGGGAACTTCTCGCTCCGACTGGCTGACAGATTGCCCGGCCATATGCCAAAGTCCTATTCCGGATCCGAGCCTGGAACGACCCGGGTTCGACATCGTCGATCATTGTTGGGGCTTCTGGTCGCCGGCCACGGATCGCTGCCGTGGAACCATGTGGCCCGGAGCGGAAAGTCGAACGGGACGGCTGATCACGGCCGTCTTTCTGTGCTCAATTGTGGTCCGGGAACGCGGTCCGGAAAGGCGGCGTGGTGTCGCGCCGACCGAATCCGGGGCGGCGCGCCGGCCGCCGTCCGCGCGGCTCCATCCACCTGCCCCACCGAGGGAGGCCATCGGTATGAGCCGTGCGCCCGAGCACCCTGGACGCCACCGCGCCGGCGCCGGCGCCGGCGCCACCGCGGCCGGCCGGCACCGCCCGACGCCGCCACATCCGTATCCCGTAAGGTCCGCGGACGGGCACGCCGAGCCACGTCCCGATCCGCGATCCGACCGACAGGCCGACCTCCGACCTGGGCTGCACTCCCCCGCGGCCCCCAGACGCCACGCCCGACGGGACGGGCCGACCGCACCGGGCCGGCAGGGCGGGCGGAGACGACAGGCCGCGCCGGACCGGCAGGGCGGGCGGGGACGGCAGGGCGGGCGGGGACGGCAGGGCGGACCGGACCGCGGCCGTAACGAGGGCCCGGCGGGCCGGCGGTCCCGCACCGCCGGCATGCTCGCCGCCGCGCCGATGGTCGGCCTGCTCGTCGCGCTGTGCCTCGTTCCCGGAGCCGCCCCCCGCGCCGCCGACACCGCCCGGGCCGCCGCCCCGCCGCCGGCCGCGCACCCACCCACCCGGGACTACGACCTCGACCTTCCGCCGCTCCAGCCGGCCGTCCCGGACACCGGCACCGCGACAACCGCGAGCCCGCCGACTCCGACGCCGACGCCGACAGGGCCGGACGGCCAGCCACTCGCGGGCGCCACCGCCAGCCCACCAGCCGCGACGCCGCCCTCGGCCGCCCGGGCGCTGACGCTGACCGCCGCCGACCGCCGGATCCCCGCCCGGATGTTGACCGCCTACCGGAAGGCGGCCGCTCGCACCGCCGTCGATCAGCCGGGCTGTCACCTGCGCTGGCAGCTGCTCGCCGGCATCGGCCGCATCGAGTCCGGCCACGGCGTCGGCCGCACGATCACCGCCGAGGGCACCATCATCAGCCGCATCCTCGGCCCGGCGCTGGACGGACACGACGGCCGCGCACTGGTCCGGGACACCGACGGCGGGCGGCTCGACGGCGACCGCCGCTACGACCGGGCCGTCGGGCCGATGCAGTTCATCCCCACCACCTGGGCGTGGGCGGGCCGCGACGGGTCGGGCGACGGCCGGGCCGACCCGAACAACGTCGACGACGCGACCCTCTCCGCCGCCGGCTACCTCTGCCGCCACGACCGCGACCTCGCCGATCCGGCCGCGCTGCGGGCCGCCGTCTACAGCTACAACCCGTCGTCGAGCTACCTGCGCGCAGTCCTCGCCTGGGCCGCCGGCTACACCACCACGCCGGTCCTGCCCGGCGCCGACGTCGCGCCGCCCGCGAGGCCCTCGGCCCAGCCCACCGCCGCGCCCCCTGCCGCCGCTGCCCCGGCACAGGCCAGCCCGCCCAGGGCGACCGCAACACCGGCGCCGCCCGCCACCGCACCGGCGTCGGCGCCGGCATCGGCATCGGCGTCGGCCGGGAAGACCAGCGCCGCCCCGGCCGCGCGCCCGTCCGCCGTTCCATCGGCCCCGGCCCCGGCCCGCTCAGGCACCACATCCAGCGTCGCGCCGAAGCCGACGACCACGCCGCCGCCACCGCCGCCGTCGGCGAGCGGCTCCCAGGCAGGGCCCTCGGCAACCGTGCCGGCCTCGGCCGATGCCCCGGCCGCCTCGCCGAGCGGTCCCCTGCTCGTCGTCTCCCTCACCCCCGCGGGCGACGCCCAGTCGGCGGCCTCACCGACCGCCACGTCCTGAAGCCGAACTCATCGCTGCCCAGCCGACCCCGCCACCGCGGTGAGCCGCACCGAAACGAGACGCCATGCCGCGCCCCACGCGTTACCCTCCGGTCTTCCGCGCACAGGCCGTGGCCCAGGTCATCCGGGCCCGGTCGGGTCACACCTCCGAATGGGCGACCATCCAGGCGGTGGCCGCGACGCTCGTGATCAGCGCCGAGACGCTGCGGACCTGGGTCCGCCAGGCCGAGTCCGCCGATGTTCTCGCCCGTGCCGACCTCCGTCGCCATCAGGCCGAGATCCGCCGCCTCACCCGGGAGAACGCCGAACTGCGCCGGGCCCTCGGCCTGCTGCGCAACACCGCGCCGCCCCCGGCGACCGGCCGGGCGGTGACCGGCACCGACTGCCGCGACGGCGAGGGGCGCCGGCGGGGCGAGGAGGGCCGGACGGTGGTACTGCCGCGGCGACCTGAGCCGCCGGCGGGCGAGCGGGACGCTAGCAACCTGCCGGGGGCAGGTTCCACACCGCGGTGACGGCGGGAGGCACCGAGGAGGCGCAGAGCTGCCCGCCCGAGTCGCCGGCCAGCTTCCATGATCCACCCTTGGGGTGGGTGAACACCCACGGACCGTCCTGGAAGGCGATGAGGGGGTCCCCGGCCGCCCCGTTGAGTCTCCTGCCCTTCGCCAGGGCGCTCGCCGACGGCGCGAAGTCGGCGACGGCCCAGTAGGTCCCGGTGCCGGTCTCCTGCGCGTAGTAGACGGAGCCCGCCGCGGTCGACGCGACATCCGACCGCGTGACGAGCGCGCTGTCCGGCCCCTGATGCCCGGCGACCCACGCCACGACGAGCTGCTCGCGCAGCACAGCGTCCACCGGGAGGTTGCGCGCCCCGGCGGTGGCACCGGACGACGCGCCGGCGGGCAGGACCGTCGCACCGGCTCCGGTCGCGGCGGATGCGGTTCGCGCCGCGACGCCGGAAGCGGTCCCGGCGGTCCTGACGGTCGCGGCGGCGGAGGCGCTCGCGGCGGCGGAGGCCGTCCCGGTCGTGGCCGGCGAGCCGGCCGGGGACACCGTGGACGACCCGGTGGAACCGCTCGCACCGCACCCGAAGAGGAGCACACCGCACAGGACGGCGCCGGCCAGCGACAAGCCCCGGGCGACCCAGAGGGCCGCCCGGGAGTCCGACGATGACAGTCGCATGACGACCTGGCCTCTCTCGAGCCATCAGCGCGACAGGCACCTGCCGCGGGTGGACTTCGGGAGACTATCGGCACCATGGTCGAGGGGCGGCCTGGACAGGACAAACGTGACCTGACGCGGTTCCGGTTCGGTTGCGGTGCGCCGTGTACGGCTCGAGGAGCCGGACCGTACGGAACGCACCGCAACTGCGGGCCACCGGTGTCAGGCCGCGACCACGGGCCGGCGAGGCCAGAGGCCGGGCGTCAGGCGACGGGGCGCAGGACGTTGCGGTCGGTGTGGGCGACCGGGCCGCTGGCCACCCGCGCGTGGGCGATCGTGGTGGTCTCGTCGTAGGCGAAGCTGCCGTCGGGGTTGACGGTGATGGCCACCTCGTACAGGGTCGTGTTCGCCGCGCGGGCCAGGTACGGGTTGGACAGGATGCCGTACGTGGTGGAGCCGAGCTCCGCGCGCAGGGTGAAGCTGGTCGCGTCCGGCGCGACCACACCGCCGGCGATCAGGGTCTGCCCGCGGGGCACCAGGAAGCTGCGCATGACGTGGCCGAGCTCGGCGTCCCACAGCCAGTAGCCGAGCTCGGTGTGGAAGGGGTTCTCCTCCCCGAACCGCCACGCGGCCATCTTGTAGTCGAGGCCGTAGAGGTGCTGCGAGCCGTTGTCCACCGGACCGAACGGCTTCAGGGTGACCCGCTCACGGTACGGGGTGGTGATCATCGAACCCTCGACGTTGCCGAAGGCGACGTCGACACCCTGGTCGCCCTCCCACTCGCCGGCCAGGGCCGCCAGCGGCCCCCACTCCGGACCAACCTTCTCCGTCAACGCCGAACCCTCCTAGACTGAAAACACCAGAAACCGGCACAAATCCGCCGGAACATCCCGACACTACGCGGCGAGCCCCCGTAGCTCGCCAGCCCTGACCCACCCGGGCCCCCACCGCCGTCCGGCTGGGCAGCGGTCGGCGGCGGGGGCCGGTCGGTCAGGTCTGCGAGCCGTCGCCGGTGCGGGGGGCCGCGGCGGCCTCGTGCTCGTAGGTCTCCCAGCGGGTGCGGATGTCGCGCTGGGCGAGGTCCTCGAGCTCGGCGACCGCGTCGGGGGCGACCGCGCGGAGCCGGGTGAACCGGGACTCGGTGGCGGCGAACTCGGCGTAGGTCATCGACGGCGTCCGCGAGTCCAGGGAGAACGGCTGCTCGGCCCGCGGGTCGACCCGGTAGAGCGGCCAGTAGCCCGACTTCACCGCCGCCTTCTGGTGCGACAGGCCGTCGGTCATGTCGATGCCGTGGGCGATGCAGTGGCTGTAGGCGACGATGAGCGACGGGCCGGGCCAGCTCGCCGCCTCGTTGAACGCCCGCACCGTGTGCTGGTCGTTGGCGCCGAGGGCGATCTGCGCGACGTACACGTCGCCGTAGGCGGCGGCGATGAGCCCGAGGTCCTTCTTGCGGGTCCGCTTGCCGCCGCCGGCGAACTTCGCGACCGCCCCGCGCGGCGTCGACTTCGACGCCTGCCCGCCGGTGTTGGAGTACACCTCGGTGTCCAGGACGAGCACGTTGACGTTCCGGCCCGACGCGAGCACGTGGTCGAGGCCGCCGAAGCCGATGTCGTAGGCCCACCCGTCGCCGCCGACGATCCACACGCTCTTGTCGACGAGGTTGTCGACGAGCGGGTCGAGCCGGGCGTCGTGCTCGGTGCCGGCGAGGCGCCGGCGCAGCTCGGCGACCCGGGCGCGCTGGGCGAGGATGCCGGCCTCGGTCGTCTGGTCGGCGTCGAGGAGCTCCTTGACGAGCGCGTCGCCGACGACCCCCGCGGCGGCCTTCAGCAGCCGGCGGGCCTCCCGCGCCCGGCTGTCGAGCGCCAGGCGCATGCCGAGCCCGAACTCGGCGTTGTCCTCGAACAGGGAGTTCGACCACGCCGGGCCGCGGCCGTCGGCGCCCGTCGTCCACGGCGTCGTCGGCAGGTTGCCGCCGAAGATCGACGAGCAGCCGGTGGCGTTCGCGACGAGGATCCGGTCGCCGAAGAGCTGGGTGAGCAGCTTCAGGTACGGCGACTCGCCGCAGCCGGAACAGGCGCCGGAGAACTCGAACAGCGGCTGGCGCAACTGCGAGCCGCGGACGTTCTCCGCCGACACGCGCGTCGGGTCGATCGCCGGCAGCGTCTCGTGGAACGCCCAGCCGGCGCGCTCCTCGGCCAGCCGCGGCGCGGCGTCGACCATCTCGAGGGCCTTGTGCTCCCGGTTCTCCTTGCTGGTCGCCGGGCAGACCTTGACGCACAGGCTGCAGCCGGTGCAGTCGTCCGGCGCCACCTGGATGGTCACCCGCAGCCCGGCCAGATCCTTGTCCTTGGGCTGGCGCGACTTGAACGTCGCGGGCGCGTCGGCGAGCAGCGCCGGGTCGAAGGCGGTCATCCGGATCGCGGCGTGCGGGCAGACGATCGTGCACTTGCCGCAGTTGATGCAGAGCTCGGCGTCCCAGACGGGCAGCTCGTGGGCGATGGCGCGCTTCTCGTAGCGGGCCGTGCCGACGGGGAAGGTGCCGTCGACCGGCAGCGCGCTGACGGGCAGCAGGTTCCCCTCCCCCGCCATGATGCGGGCCGTGACCTCCTTGACGAACACCGGCGCGTCGCCGTCGAGGCGCCGGGCCGTGCGCTCCCCCACCGTCCGGCCGGTCAGGTCGACCTGGGCCAGCGCGCCGAGGGAGGCGTCGACGGCGGCGAAGTTGCGCTGCAGCACCGCCTCGCCGCGCTTGCCCTGGGCGATGCGGATGGCGTTCTTGACCGCCGCGAGCGCCGTGTCGGCCGCCAGCAGCCCGGACAGGGTCAGGAAGCAGGTCTGCAGCACGGGGCTGACGATCCCGGGCAGGCCGGCGTCGCGGGCCACCCGGTCGGCGTCGACGACGAACAGGCGCGCGTCGCGGTCGAGCAGGTGGCGCTGCGCGTTGGCCGGCAGGTGCTCCCACACCTGGTCCGCCGGGTACGGGCTGTTGATCAGCACGGTGGCGCCGGTGGCGGCGACGGCGAGGACGTCGACCCGTTCGAGCAGCGAGAACTGGTGGCAGCCGACGTACTGGGCGTCGTCGATGAGCCAGGGGGCGTCGACCGGGCGCGGCGACAGGCGCAGGTGCGACACCGTCATCGAGCCCGACTTCTTGGAGTCGAACACGAAGTACGCCTGCGCGTGCAGCGGGGTGTGGTCGGCGGCGATGCCGGCGGTGGCGCGGGTGGCGCCGACGGTGCCGTCGCTGCCGAGCCCGTAGAACACCGCGCGCCGCACGTCGTCGGGCTCCGGATGGCCATGGTCGTCGACGTCGAGGGAGAGGTTCGTGACGTCGTCGTGGATGCCGACGGTGACCTCGCGGCGCGGCTGGGAGCGGGCCAGCTCGTCGAACACGGCCGCCGCCATCGCCGGGGTGAACTCCTTCGACGCCAGCCCGTAGCGGGCGCCGATGACCCGCGGCATGGTCTGCGACCGCTCGGCGAGCGCGGCGAGCACGTCCAGGCGCAGCGGCTCACCGAGCGCACCCGGCTCCTTCGTCCGGTCGAGGACCGCGATCGAGCGGACCGTCGCCGGCAGGCAGGCGAGGAACGCCGCGCCGTCGAAGGGCCGGTAGAGCCGGACCTGGACGAACCCGACCCGCTCGCCGCGCTCGACCAGTCGGATGACGGCGTCGCGCACCGCCGAGCGGCCCGAGCCCATGACGACGACGACCCGCTCGGCCTCGGGGTGACCGGAGTACTCGAAGATCCGGTACGCCCGCCCGGTGGCGGCGGACACCCGGTCCATCGCCCGCTGCACGATCCCGGGGACGGCGGCGTAGTAGGCGTTGGCCGCCTCCCGGGCCTGGAAGAAGGTGTCGGGGTCCTGGGTGGTGCCGCGGATCACCGGGCTGTCCGGGGACAGCGCGCGCAGCCGGTGCGCCTCGATGCGCTCGGCGGACAGCAGCGCGCCGAGCGTGGCGTCGTCGATCTCGGTGACCTCGTTGAGCTCGTGCGAGGTGCGGAAACCGTCGAAGAAGTGCAGGAACGGAATGCGGGATTCCAACGTGGCCGCGTGCGCGACCGCGGCCAGGTCGTGGGCCTCCTGGGGGGAGGAGGAGGCGAGCATGGCGAAGCCGGTCGAGCGCGCGGCCATCACGTCACTGTGATCACCGAAGATGGACAGCGCGTGCGTGGCGATGGTGCGGGCGGCGACGTGGAGGACCATCGGCGTGAGCTCGCCGGCGATCTTGAACATGTTGGGCAGCATCAGCAGCAGGCCCTGGGAGGCCGTGAACGTGGTCGACAGGGCGCCGGCCTGCAACGCCCCGTGCACGGCGCCGGCGGCGCCGCCCTCGCTCTGCAACTGGACCACCTCGGGGACCGCTCCCCAGATGTTCGCCCGGCCCTTCGTCGCCCAGGCGTCGGCGAGCTCTCCCATCGCCGACGCCGGGGTGATCGGGTAGATGGCGATCACCTCACTTGCCCGGTAGGCCACCGAGGTGGCGGCCTCGTTACCATCGATCGTCTTCTGACCCATACACCCAGAGTCGACGCGGGATGACGCAGCGGCGAGGGACTTCCTTCCCTTCCCGGAAGACGGAAGTTACCGGTAGAAGTCCCTGTTTGAGCGCCTTCGAGGGGCCCTGTCGTCCGGTAGGCGTCGGCAGGCGTCGGCATCGGTGCTGCGCAGGACGCGGCGCCACCCGGGCGGTCGGCGACCAGCGGCGGTGGGAGCCCGGGCGCGGGCCGGCCTGCGGGCCCGCCCCACGGCCGCGGGCCGCCTCGAACCGCACCGCCGATGGCACCACCGGCGGTACGGGCGGATCGAAGGTGCTCACCCGTTGGCGGGAGGGCGACAATGCGGACGGGGTGCACCGACGACGACCAGGACGCGACGACCAGGACGCGACGACCAGGTTGCGACGACCAGGTTGCGACGAAAGGATGCGAGGCGACGTGACCGAGCCAGAGTTCGGCGAGGCGGCCCAGGCGGGATTCGGCGGCCCGGCCCGGCCCGGCGAGCCGCGGCGGGAGTTCGCCGCGATCCACAGCCACGGCCTGGTACGGGTCGCGGCGGCCACACCGCTGGTGGTGACCGCGGACCCGGCGCGCAACGCCGAGGCGACGGTCGCGTTGGCGCGCCGGGCGGACGCGGACGGCGTCGACGTCGTCGTCTTCCCCGAACTCGGGCTGTCGTCGTACGCGATCGACGACCTGCACCTGCAGGACGCGCTGCTCGACGCGGTCGAGCAGGCGGTGGACACGGTGTGCCGGGCCAGCCGCGAGCTCGGGCCGCTGCTGCTGGTCGGGGCGCCGCTGCGCAGGCGCGGGCGGCTCTACAACACCGCGCTGGCGATCTCGCGCGGACGGATCCTCGGCGTGGTCCCCAAGACGTTCCTGCCGAACTACCGCGAGTACTACGAGAAGCGCTGGTTCGCCTCGGGCGCCGGCGTCACCGGCGAGGAGATCACCGTCGCGGGGCGGACCGTCCCGTTCGGCACGGACCTGATCTTCGAGGCGACGGACCTGCCGGATCTCGTCGTCGGCGTCGAGATCTGCGAGGACTACTGGGCGCCCGTCCCGCCGTCGTCGTACGCGGCGATGGCCGGCGCGACGCTGCTGGCGAACCTGTCGGCGTCGAACATCGTCGTCGGGAAGGCCGCCGACCGCGCGCACCTGTCCGCCGCCCAGTCGGCGCGCGCGCTCGCCGCCTACGTCTACTCGGCGGCGGGGACCGGCGAGAGCACCACCGACCTGGCCTGGGACGGGCAGGGCACGATCCACGAGCTCGGGGATCTGCTCGCCGAGTCCGAACGGTTCGCCGACACCCCGCAGCTCCTCGTCGCCGACGTCGACCTCGCCCGGGTGCGCCAGGAGCGGATGCGCACGGGGACGTTCAACGACAGCGCCGCGCTGGCCGGCCGGCCGGAGCAGCGGTTCCGCACGGTCCGCTTCGACCACCGCCCGCACCGCCGCGACGTCGGCCTGCGCCGCCACCAGCGGCGCTTCCCGTTCGTCCCCGACACCCGCGAACGGCTCGACCTCGACTGCTACGAGGCGTTCAACATCCAGGTCCACGGCCTGGCCCGGCGGTTCCGGGCGACCGGCGGGGGCCGGATGGTCATCGGCATCTCCGGCGGCCTCGACTCGACGCACGCGCTGATCGTCGCGGCGAAGGCCTGCGACCGGCTCGGGGTGCCGCGCACGACGATCCTCGGCTACACCCTGCCGGGGTTCGCGACCTCGGCGGAGACGAAGGCGAACGCGTGGGCGCTGATGCGCGCGCTCGGCGTCGAGGCGGCGGAGATCGACATCCGCCCCGCCGCCCGCCAGTTGCTCGCCGACCTGGGCCATCCCGCCGCCGAGGGCGCCGCCGACTACGACGTGACGTACGAGAACGTGCAGGCCGGGCTGCGCACCGACTACCTGTTCCGGCTGGCCAACCATCACGGCGGGTTCGTCGTCGGCACCGGGGACCTCAGCGAGCTGGCGCTCGGCTGGTGCACGTACGGCGTCGGCGACCAGATGAGCCACTACGCCGTCAACGCCGGCGTGCCCAAGACCCTGATCCAGTACCTCATCCGGTGGGCGGTGAGCCACGACCAGTTCGACGAGGACACCGGCAAGCTGCTGACCGCGGTCCTCGACACCGAGATCTCCCCCGAGCTGGTCCCCGCCGACGCCGAGACCGGCGCGATGCAGAGCACCCAGGACCGCATCGGCCCCTACGAGCTGCACGACTTCTTCCTGTACCACCTCCTGCGCCACGGGCTGGCGCCGTCGAAGATCGCCTTCCTCGCCTGGCACGCCTGGCGCGACGCGCTGGCCGACGGCTGGCCGGCCGGCTTCCCCGACGGCGAACGGCATGCCTACGACACAGCGACGATCGTGCGCTGGCTGCGGGAGTTCCTGCACCGCTTCATGGCCTCGCAGTTCAAGCGCTCGGCGCTGCCCAACGGCCCCAAGGTCTCCTTCGGCGGCACGCTGTCACCGCGGGGTGACTGGCGGGCGCCGTCGGACGCGAGCGCCGCGGCCTGGCTCGCCGAACTCGACCGCCACGGCCCGCGGCTCTAGCGCACCCGAGGCAGTGTGCGTGGGAACGGCGCCCCCTGTCTCCTCCACAGGGATAAATCGGACGCCGAACCCTGTGGAAGAACCAGGGAGGCGCTCTCCCAGGCATGGCGCGGTTCCGCGCAACAGCAGCGGTCCGCTGGCGGGGCCGTCGACGTCGAGGTCAACCTGCCGAGGATTCCGCCGATCTTCGCTCCGGCCTGACCTCCGGGTCCGGTCCCTGCAGATCGGCAACGCCGCCGGGTGCGCGGCGGGCGAAGAGGATGGCGAGGCCGGCGGCGGCGGACAGGCCGGCGGCGGCCAGGTAGGCGACGGTGAACGGGACGGCGCGCAGCGCGTCGCCGACGATCGCCGACAGCAGGCTCATCCCGATCACCGCGCCGATCTGGTTGGCGGTCTGCTGCAGCGAGGTGGCCAGGCCGAAACTGTCCGCGGAGGCGGCGTTGCCGGTGATCACCAGCAGCGGCGGCTGGGCGTGCCCGAACGCCAGGCCGCTGACGATCAGACCGGCGATGACCACGGGGAGCTGGTCGTACTGCGTGCCGAGGGCGAGCACGGCCAGGGCGATCGTGTAGACCCCGCCGGCCACGCCCGCGAGCACCCGCGGCGAGATCCAGGCCCCCAGCCGGCTCGCCGACGGCGCGGCCAGCGCGATCGACAGGGTGCGGGTCATCGTCACCAGGGAGGTGGCCGCGACCGACAGCCCGAACACGCCCTCCAGCAGCAAGGGCGTGACCAGGAAGTTGCCCATGTGGGCGGCGCCGAGCAGGAACGAGCTCGCCCCCGCGGCCCGGATGTCCCGCTCGACGAGCAGCACGGTCGGGATGACCGGCATGGCGGTGCGCCGTTCGACCACGACCAGCAGCCACAGCAGCAGCGGGACGGCCACGAGCAGGCCGATCACGATCGGTCGCAGCCCCCAGCCCGCGGCCCGGTTGACCCCGAAGGTCAGCGCGAACGTCGCCGCGCCGAGCACCAGCGCGCCGGTCTTGTCCAGCGTCAGGCTGCGGTCGCCGGCGTCGACCGGCAGCACCTTCACCGCCGCGACCAGCGGGATCAGGGCGATCCCGGCCTGCATGAGGAACAGCGGCCGCCACCCGATCGAGTCGATGACCAGCCCGCCGATCGCGAGCCCGCTGACCGACGCCCCCGACAGCACCCCCGACGCCCAGGCCGACGGCCGCACCCGCTCGTGCGGCGGGAAGGCGTGGAACAGCATCGCGAACGACGCGGGGATCGTCGCGGCACCGGCCACCTGCGCCAGCGCGCGGAAGGCGATCAGCGACACCGGGTCCCAGGCCACCGCGGTCGCCACGGAGAACACCACGGCCAGCACGGAGCCGACGAGGAACGTGCGCCGGTGCCCGCGGATGTCGCCGACCCGGCCGAGGATCGGCATCGCGACCGCCTGCGCGAGCAGCGAGCCGGTCACCGCCCAGGAGATGACGTCGACGCTGCTGTGCAGGTCGCCGGCCACCGTGCGGATCGACACGGACAGCACGGTCGCCGTGAACGTCGTCGCGAACATCCCCGCGAGGCACGTCAGCAGGATGAGCTGCCGGTCCCGGCGCGCGCCGGCCGACTGCGCCCCCTCGCGGGCGACGCCGCCGGCGGCGTGCGTCCGGCCGGCTAAGGGCGCGTCGTCGGTGAGGTCCGCGGCCGGTTCGGCCGGCACGAACGACGGGGGCGACGGTGAGGCCCGCCCCGGGCCCTGGTCCTGCGCAACCACGCTGCTCCCCCTCCAGGCCCGCGGGCCAAACCCTCCGATCGTCAACCGCGGTTGTGCCCGGACGCAACCAGTTGCCCGACCGGCCGTCGCCGGGACGGCCGCCCAAGGCGACAGCGCACCGGGCCCGGCGCAGAAGGCGGAGCCGGCGCAGAAGACGCTGCCGGCTCAGAAGACGCTGCAGTCGGCGGTCGCGGCGGCGGGGCGGTGCAGGCTCTCCTCGGTCGTGCCGGACGCGACGGTCGTCACCGTGGCATCGGTCGGGTCGAACCGGCGGATGAGCACCGGTGCGCTGGTCGAGTCGCCGTACCGGTCGAAGCTGACGTAGCCGTTCGCGCCGGCGAGGGCGCGGTCGCCGCAGGTGCCGTCCAGGACGGCCTTGATGTTCGCGCGGAGCTGGCCCGGCGGCGGGGTGGTGCGCTCGGCGACGCCGATGGCCCGGGCGAGGACCGACATCGCGTCGAAGGCGACGATCGTGTGCCCGGAGACGAGCCGCTGCGGCGTGCCGCGCACCTGCTCCGCCCACTGCCCGGGCACCGCGCTGCCCGTGCCGGTCTGCTCCAGGTAGGACGGCGGGACGTCGCGGGGCTGAGCGAGGCCGAAGTCGGCGAAGTAGAAGGTGTGGCCGTCCTGGTCGCTCCACGCGATCTCCCCCGGGTCGGTCTCCAGCTCCATCGCGTCGTCCCCGGAGATGATCGGCAGGTGCGGGTCCACCTTGCCGCAGGCGGAGCCGGTCAGTGCCTCCAGCAGGGTGCTCACGCTCGTGGTCCGGCCGGTGTAGACGAGCAGGTTCGGCGGCTGCGGCCCGGTGCAGCGCGCGCTCAGCGTGTGGCCGAGGACGCCCGGCACGGTGGGGCCGCCGTCCGCGGCGCTGGCCGCCGCCGCCTGCTCGGAGTCGGGGAAGGGCACGAGGACGGCCGGGGCCGCGTGGGGCAGCCGGCGCAGCTCGGCGCTGACATCCTGGGCGAGGTTGTCGCTGTAGTGGTCGGCGTTGGGGGCCTTGGGGTCGGTGACCACGCCCGCGGAGACGATCAACGGCCGGATCGGCTCGTCGCCGCGCCCCTCCCGCTTCATGATCTCCGGGATCGCCCGGGCGATGACGGCCGCCTCCCGGCGGTTGGTCGGCCCGACCCGGAAGTACCAGTCGAACGCGCGGCGGGTGTGCCCGGGCGGCCCGACGGGTCTGGTGAAGCCGTCGTCGGAGGCGGTGGACGACACGATGGGGATGTGGGTGGTGCCGCTGAGCGTCGCCACCGCCTGCCGGGCGGCCGCGGTGCTCTGGAACAGGCCCAGGACCCCGGCGAGGCCCGCATCGGCGCGGGCCACCGCGTCGATGCGCCTGGCGACGGTGAGCGCGCCGCCCGAGTGCCAGCCGACGTTGGCGACCAGCAGCCGGATCCGGGCCCGGGAGCCGGGAGCGTCCGCGGCGGCGTTGATCGCCGCCTGCGCGAGCTGCGCCCCGCGCAGCTCGTTGAGACCCCCCTGGCCGACGGTCGTCGGCGAGTCGGCCTGCACGCCGCCGGGTCGGGAGTGCAGCCCGGTCAGCGGGGCGGCGACCACCACCGTGTACACCCCGCCCTTGCCGGCGACGGCGGCGTTCTGGTGACCGATCGTGGTCAGCAGCGCGACGAGGTCGGGTGAGGTGGAGTCGAAGGTGTATGCGCCGTCGCTGAACCCGATGCACTGCCCGTCGTGGGATCCCACCCACGTCTCCGCGGCCGGCAGCGCAGTCAGGGGGTCGGCCGGCTGGCAGGCGCGCGACGAGCCCGACCGCCCCACCCCGGCGCCGAGGACCGCCCCGGCGGCGACGGCGACGGCGAGCACCGCCGCGCCGATCACCTGACGAGGGCGGCGCCGCCACCAGACCGGGACTGTCGGCGGGACGAGCGTAGTCCGCTTAACCTCGCTGACGTCGACGACGGGCTCCGGTTCGACCATTTCGTCCGGCTCGTCGGCCTCGATCGGCTCGACGAAACGCAGGTGATCGTCCTCACTGCCGCGCCGAAGATGGGTCAGCGCGCGCGTGACCTGCGCTTCCAGGCTGTCGGCGGTGCGGAAAGTACCGACGGTCACACCGGCGGAACGAAGCCGTGCCCGGAAAGCGTCGACCAGGTCGGGATTGCGGTCGGTGAGACTGCGCGGAATCGGGGTGTCCTCGTGCAGCAGGAACAACAGTCGGGGAATCCCGCTCTCGACCGCCGTGAGGAACTCCAGTTCCGTGTAGGAGACGGCCGTCCGACGCGGCGGGCCCGCCGGCGGGCCGGATCTCCCGGACGGATCTCCCTGCGGCTGACCGGTTGCGGACGCGGCGGCCGCCGCGGTGCCATCGGCGTGCAGGCCGCCGGCCACCAGCGAGCCGTACCGAAAGCCGATGACCCCGATGTACACGTCGCATTCGCGGACCTGTTCCTGGCAGAAGGACGCCGGCAGGCTGCTGACCGCGGGGAAGTCCTCCATGGAGATGGCGATGTGCCCACTGCGGCGCACGGCGTCCACCGCCGCCCGCACGAAGGCCCGGTCGGCCGGGTATGTATTCATGTCCGACGTATGGCTGACAAAGACCCGAAGCCCGGCGCGCACCACGCTCCCCCGCACGTCCTGGAAAGTACCTGACCGGACTGTACTGAAATTCCGTCAGCATCCCGTCCGCAACCCGGCCGCACACCGGACGATGCCGACGCGATGCTGGCGTACACGTCGCGGCCCGACGTGGTGCGCTGGGTGCCGCACGGCGTGCTCGACCGCTCCGGCGTGCTCGACCGCATCCGACGGGCCCGCGCCGAGCTCGACGGCGAGGGGCAGAACCTCGGTCTCACCGTCGTCGAGGCAGCCTCCGGCACGCTCGTCGACGACGTGCTGCTGCGCGGTGAATGGACCGACGAGATCGATTACGCGCTGCTCGCCGACGAAGGGGTCGCGTCACGCAGCGCCGCCAACCGGCGGTCCAGCAGGAGCTGCGGGTAGGTGAGTAGCAGCCAGAGGCTGAACCCCGGCGGGAGGATGCCGCTGAGGCCCTGGCGCCGTTCCAGGGCGTCGGCCAGGGGCCCGGCACCGATCACCGCCGCCGCGTGCCGATCGGCCTGCCGGTCGCCGATGATCCGGAAGTAGCCCCCTGCGCTGGATCCGTTCAGGAACGCCACCCCGGTGAGCAGCGCGGACGCCAGCCAGTTCGCGGCGAGCTGTTCGAACATGAGGGCGAGGCCGGCCCAGACCACGACGGCGACCGGGAACGCGGCGTGGCAGGCGCGGGACTTGGCGCGCCCGAGCTGATGGGCGACGACCGCGTCGAGCTCCGCCGGGCTCAGCGCCGTGACGCTCTCGGCGAGCACCAGGTGGATCCGGTTCGGCACGACGCTGAAGGCGCCGACGCCGAGGAAATCGCCCCGCCGCGCGGGCAGCATCCGCACGTCGCGGACGGGCACCGCCATCGCGGCGCCGACGGCGACGAGCCGGTCGCGGCGATCTTCGGGGCACGGCCGCGAACGCACCCGGACGAGTAGGGGCACGATCAGCAGGGCCAGGACCAGGCGGTACACGGTGTACCCGAGCACGACGCCGAGCTGCGGGGGGATCCCGTGGGCGTCGGCGAGCAGCCACCCGACGGTCGCCACCGGGAGCGCGGCGTACGTCAGCACGGCGGACGCTCTCCGGGTCGAGTTCGGTATGCCGTTCTTCGCCTTGGCGGCCTGGTTGCCGCCCGACCCGTCCTGGTTCTGCCGGCGTCGGGGCACCGGGGTCAGCGGTCCGGGCAGGTCCGGTTCCACGCCGGGGATCGCCACCGGGGTTCCCTTCTCGAGCTCGCCGGCGTCCGAATCCAGCCGGGAAAGGATCGTATCGACTGGTTTGACGGCACAATCCCGCGGATGCGTTATGTACTGATATCAGTACAGTGAGCCCTCGTCCTGGTCATGGCGTCTGGTGCGTCCTCAGTAGTGAGCGGAGCCGGTGGTGGCAGGCGTTGCGGGCAGGCGCGAAGATCCCGCGGAGATCCTCCGGTTCTGGCACACGGTGGAGATGTTCAGCCCGCCCGGCGTCGAGAACGTCAACCGGCAACGGCGGGTGTACGAGCTCTCGCCCGACGAGCCGTTGCCCTGGGAGCCCGGCCATGAGCTGGCGGGTGTGCGGCTGCGGCGCGGGCAGACGTGGCGGCACACCGTCTACCTCGGCGTCTACGGGCTCGACGCGGTCTACGAGGTGCTCGCTCGGCGGTTCGGCTCGGACGAGGACAGCGTCGACGAACGTCCGGGGGCGAGCAGCGCGCTGGCGGCCTTCACCGTCTCCGGAACGGGACATCCGCTGCCGGACACCCTGACCCTGTCCTGCTGCGCCTGGGCCACCGGCCAGGCGGTGCGGTCCGGTTCGCCGGCGCGTGGCTGGCTGGCGGAGTTCGACGACGCCGAGGCCGACCACCGCCGCACGTTCAACCGGCTGGTGGCGCCGTTCGTGGTCCAGATGGGCGACCCGCGCGACGACCAGGGCCGCCCACGGCGGGCGCCGCTCGACCGCGCGACCCTGGAGAAGTGTCGGGACGCGGCCGCGGAGGCGACCGGCGTGAGCGCCGTGGAGGCCGGCGAAGGCACCGCGGAGGCCGGCGCGGAGGCCGCCGCGGACGCGGTGTTCCCGCATGCGCAGATCCGGGTCGCCAGCGTGATCACGACCGCCCGCGCCGCCGAGGCGGCGAATGCGCCCGAGACCCACGACTTCCTCAACAGCTTCGTCATGAACGATCTGCGCCGGGTGGCGACCGAGGCCACCCGGGCTCCGCTCGGGGCCGCACTACGCGACTACCTGCGGCCCAGCGCCGACATCGCCGTCGACCGCCGCCTCGACGTCCGGGACCGCCTCGACGTGGTCCTCGACGCCACCCGGCCGACCCGGGTCCCCGCGGGCCGGTGGCCAAGCCCGCCCGAGCATGCGCTGGCCCTCAGCCAGCGCTGCGCCTGAACCACCGCCGCTTCCGGCCCGGACTCGTCGAGTCGCTGTTCTCCCGCGCGTCAGCCCGAACCTGGCGCGGCCGCGACGCGGAGCTGGCCGAGGAGATCCTCGGAGCGGAACGAGCTGTCGCCGAGGCCGAGTCGGCGTCGCACTCCCTGGCCGGCGAGGTCGAGCGAGTCGAAGCCACGGCAGCCTTCCTCGACGGCCAGGTCCGCCATCACGACCAGGAGCTACAGCCGATCACGGCGGGTCTGGACCGGGCCCGCGCCGTCCTCGGCTCGTCGCTGCCGGAGGCGGACTGGTGGCGGGACCGTCCCCGCCGCGAGCGCGCGGCGCCGTGGACCGATCCGGACTGGAACCGGGCGCGCACCGAGCTCTTCTTCGCCGCGCTGCGCCTGCACAAGGCGTTCCTGCGCCACGTGCCCCGCCAGCTCCGCCAGAACCTGCAGGCCGCGATGGACGTCGTCGGCGGGGCGGCGGCGCGCGACGTCCCGGCCGCCGCGGCGCTCGAGGCCTGGCGCAGCCTGTTCTTCGTGGTGCCGGTCGTGTCGACCACGTTCGCGTCGTTCGGCCGGACCTTCTCGCACCTGGGCCGGGATTCGCTCGGCTGGCTGCTCATCGACGAGGCGGGGCAGGCCGGCCCGCAGATCGCCGCCGGTGCCCTGTGGCGCTCTCGGCGCGCGGTCGTCGTCGGTGACCCGCTGCAGCTCGAACCGGTGTCGACGCTGCCGTTCCGGGTGGAGCAGGTGCTGCGCGTCGACCACGGCGTCGACGAACAATGGCTACCGAGTCGCACCTCCGCGCAGCGGCTGGCCGATCGGCTCAACCCGCTGGGAACGTGGCTGCCGGACGACGAGGGCAGGGTCTGGGTGGGCTCCCCCCTCGTCGTGCACCGCCGCTGCGACGACCCCATGTTCGGCCTGGTGAACGACCTCGTCTATGACCGGCTGATGATCGACGGCACGCCCACGAGCAGCGCCGCCGCCTTCGCCGCCGAGCATCCCACGCTGCCCGAATCCAAGTGGATCGACGTCCGCGCGGACGAGGCGCAGGGACACTGGATTCCCGCGGAGGGGAGGCAGCTCGAGCGGATCCTCGCGGTTCTCGCCGATCTGCACTTCGACATGTCCGAGGTGATGGTGATCGCGCCGTTCCGCGACATCGCCCGGCACCTGCAGCCGTACGTCCGACGCCACCGTGGTCTTGTCGCGGGGACCGTCCACACCGCCCAGGGCAAGCAGGCCGACATCGTGATCATGATCCTCGGCGGTGCCCCCGGCCGCCCCGGAGCGAAGCAGTGGGCGGCGAGCAGACCGAACCTGTTCAACGTCGCGGTCAGCCGGGCCAAGCGCCGGATCTACATCGTCGGCGACCGCCAGGCCTGGGCCGCCCACCGCTACTTCGACACCCTCGCCGCCCGGCTTCCCCACCACCCGCCGCGCTAGCCGGCTCCGCTCAGGTCTCAGCTCAGGTCTCAGCTCAGGTCGCAGCGCTCCCGACGGCGGCTACCCGGCGGTGAAGGCCGTGATGTAGGTGCCCGGATGCGTGGCGCCCGACTGGTCGAGGACCGGACCGCCGTCCCAGCTCAGCGGGACCGCGGTGAACGTGTCCGGCGGGGTGACGAGGACGCGCGCGGGGAGGAACGCGCCGCTGTCGCCGGGCTCGGTGGCCAGGTAGGTCAGGTTGGCCCGGGCGTTGGCGCCGGGCGGCAGGTCGATCCGGCCGGGTCGGACGAGCGGCGATCGCACGACGTCGTAGGCCGATCCGTCGCGGGCGACGAACCGCACCCCGGGGTAGCCGGTCACGGCGCAGCGCCGCGGCGACCGGTTCGTCACGACCAGCGGACGCTGATGCTGCCCGCCGGCCGCGGCGTCCACCGCACCGAGCGCGACGGTCAGGTCCCCCGCCTCGCACCGCGGGACCGGCGACGTGCCGCTCCCGGCGGCCACCGCCGGCGATGAGGGTGTTGCCGAGGACAGCCGCACCTTCGCCGCCGCCGACGCCGCCGCCGGTACCGCCGACGCGGACGTCGGGAGCGGGCTCGTGCCGGTGGCGACGGTGGAGCCACCACAGCCGGCGGCGGTCAGCAGGGCGGCCAGCGAGATGGCCACCAGGCCCGGACGCCCACCGGATTCGCCACGCATGTCGTACCTCCGCACTCGCCAGTCCGAACTTCGTCGACGACGGCCAGGTGATAAGCACCGTGGACGCCGGCCGGCCGGCTCGTGCCCGCCGCTACCTTGACGATGGCGCGGCAGCCCGCCCACCGGACCGAACGTATCCCACCGACACACGCCAGCCACCCGCCCGATCACGGCTCGGGACAGGACGACCGGTCGTCGCGCAGGACCTCCAGCCGGCGGTCTGGCGCGATCTGGTCCCGGGTCAGCACCAGCCAGAGGCTGAAACCCGGCGTGGGGGGCGGCCCGGATGTCCAGCGACCCCGCCGGCCACCCGACGGTGAAGATCCCCAATTTGCATCGAAGATCGATACGGTTCGCCCGTGAACCCCTCGCGCACGGCCGGCCCGCTGAACCTGGACGAGCTGACCACCGCGATCGAGGACTTCAACTCGATCTTTATCCGGCTCCCGACGGTCCGCCGGCTCGCCTTCTCGACGCTGTCGGTGCTGCACACTGGCCGCCGCGGGCCGCTGCGCCTGACCTTCCCCTGGTCTGACCGGTCATCCTGCCGAGGTCCGAACCGGGACCGCGGCGATGGTCCCCGGGCGAGCTCGCCTGCCAGGCCCGGCTTGGCGGCGGCGGGTCGGCTGGGTACGCAGGGACTCGTCGAACAGGACGCGGCGGTGGCGGCCCTGGCGCTTGGCGGCGTACATGGCGATGTCGGCGGCGTGCAGGATCTCGCGGGGGTCGGTCAGCCCGGGGCCGGAGACGGCGACGCCGACGCTGGAGGTGACCTGCGGGCCGCCGTCGGGCGAGCGCACGGCGGCGGTCTCGACGATGCGGTCGGCGATGCCCACGACGGCCGCCGACGAGGTGATCCCCGCGCAGAGCACGGCGAACTCGTCGCCGGCGAGGCGGGCGACGGTGTCGCCGGGACGGACCGCCCGCCGCAACCGCGCCGCCATGTCGCGCAGCACCCAGTCGCCCGCCTGGTGGCCCACAGAGTCGTTGACCGCCTTGAAGCCGTCGAGATCGACGAAGAGCAGGCCCACCCGCTCCTGCCACCCGTCCTCCTCGGCCCGGGCGAGGGCCCGCCCGAGCCGGTCGAGGAACGACACCCGGTTCGGCAGCCCGGTGAGCCCGTCGCGCAGCGCGCGGCGGCGGGCACGTGTCGCCCGCGCCCGCGCCGCCTCGTGGCCGCGCGCCGACACGACGGCGCTCGAAATCTGACCGGCGACCAGGGCGACGAAGTCGCGGTAGTCGCCGTCGAGCGCGAGCTGGTCGCTCACGCCGGACAGCAGCAGGCCGATCGGATGGCCGTCCCGGCCGTTGGCGAACGGCACCGCCAGCGCCGAACTCGACGGCGGCGAGGCGTCCGCGGGCACCACCCGACACCGCGACACCAGCCGGTCCACGACCCGCGCCTGCCCCGACGCCAGTGCCTCGGTCGCCTCGGGGACGGGACCGCCCGGCGCGAGCGCGGCGAACAGGTCCGCGGCCGCGCCCTCGCCGGCCAGGCCCGACCAGCCCATCAGCCGCGGCGGCGAGCGGGGGCGCCGCTGGTCGCGCAGCACGATGAGGCAGTAGGGCAGGTCGTCGCGCCAGCGCCCCGCGACCGCGGCGGCGCGGGTGCACACCGAGCGCTGGTCGCTGCCGGAGGCGACGGCGGCGAGATCGCGCAGGCAGGCGAGACGGCGGGTGTCGATCATCTGCCGGGTCGTCTCCTGCGAGGTCGTCAGCGCGCCGACGATCTGCCCGCCGCGTTCGGCGTCGCGCACCGGGCCGAAGGAGAACGTGAAGTAGGTCTCCTCCAGGTAGCCGTGCCGGAACATCAGCAGCCGCTGGTCCTGCGACCAGGTGGCGCCGCCGCCGGACATCACCTGGTCGAGCAGCGGCCGCATGAAGTCCCAGATCTCGGGCCAGACCTCGCGGAACGGCCGGCCAAGGGCGTCGGGATGCTTGCGGCCGAGGATCGGGATGGTGGCGTCGTTGTAGAGGTAGGCCAGCTCCGGCCCCCAGGTGATCACCATCGAGAAGCGGGACTCCAGGCACAGCCCGACACAGGTGCGCAGGCTGATGCTCCACGTCCCGGGCGGGCCGAGGGACGTGGCCTCCCAGTCCTTGGCCGCCATCAGCCGGCCCATCTCCCCGCCGGACGCGAACGCGGCACCCAACCCGCCGTCACGCCCCGTGACAGCGCCGTCGGGGTGCGGACTTCTTGCCGCACCCGCTCGCGTCCTCGACCTTGTCGCCGTCCGACCACTCCCCTCGCCGACCGGTCCCGGTCACTCGGCGGTCCACGGCCGACCCTGCGGGCAGGCCTCGACCGCGTCACCGTCGGGCGGGCCTGACCTGTCACCGGCGACGTTCCTGTCCCGATCGCCCGCGCTCTCCCCGATATTGCCGTCGCCCGCGGCGGCAAACCCCGCCCGAATCCGAAGGGGCCGGCCCACGCCGGGGAGTACGGGCCGCCGGCCGGCGTCGGCGACGGGTCGGGACGTCAGCGCATCATCAGGGTGCCGCCGTCGACGGGGAAGATCTGGCCGGTCATGAAGCGGGCGCCGTCGCTGGCGAGGAAGGCGAGGACGGGGACGAAGTCGCGCTGGACGTCGCCGAGCTTCCCGCCGATCGGGATGCTGCGCGCCAGGTCGGCGTCGTGCGCGGCGAGCTGCTCGGCGGTCATCGAGGCGCGGGTCCGCTCGTACATCGGCGTCACGATCGCGGGGGCGACCGCGTTCACGGTGATGCCGTGGCCGGCCCATTCGACGGCGACGGTGCGGGTCCAGGCGACGACGGCGCCCTTGCTGGCGGCGTAGGCGGCCTTGTTCGGGTAGCCGAGCACGCCGGCGGCGGAGGCGAAGTTGATGATCTGGCCGCCGTGCTCGCGCAGGTGGGCGAACGCGGCCTGGTTGGTGAGCAGCGTGCCGGTGGCGTTGACGGTGAGGATCTTGTTCCAGTGGTCGACGGTGAGCTCGGCGGCCGGCGCGGCGGGCGCGATGCCGGCGGCGTGGATGAGGACGTCCAGGCCGCCGAGGTGAGCGACCGCCTTCGCGAAGGCGGTGTCGACCGAGTCGGTGTCCGTGACGTCGCAGGGGACGAAGCGGGCACCGGCCTGCGCGGCGATCCGCTCGCCGGGATCGACGGTGATGTCGAGGGAGACGACGTCCGCGCCGAGACCGGGCAGCGCCTGCACGAGCCCCGCGCCCATGCCGCTGGCTCCGCCCGTGATCACGATGCGCCGTGCGTCAAGCCTGACCGCTGCCATGAAGCCGCCTCCCGCGTCCGTCCACACCGGTAGTCCGGTCACGCGGCCGCCTGGTCCGACGCACGGCCAGCCAGCGACACATCCCGGACGTTTCCCCTGGACGCTACTCCGCGCACCGTTACGCCCGCACGCGTCGGACACTCCCGGAACACGTGAGGACCGCCTTCCGGACGCGGCCGATCAGCGGGTCAGCGGGTCAGCGGGTCAGCAGTTCAGGTGGATCAGCGGCCCGCGCCCCCGCCTGCGGCCAGGTGGGCGAAGTAGTGGGCAAACATCTTGGTGCCGCCGGCGGCCTGGGTCCAGTCGTAGTGCTCGTTCGGCGCGTGGTAGCCGTGGCTGGGCAGGCTGAGGCCGAGCAGGATCACGGGCGCCTTCAGGTAGCGGTCCATGGTGAGCACGGCACCGATCGAGCCGCCCTCGCGGACGAACGCCGGGGTCACGCCGAAGGCGTACTCGACGGCGGCGCGGGCGGCGTCGGCGTGCGGGCCGGTGCGGGGGCCGAGGTAGGCGGGCAGGGCAGCCTCGAGCTCGACGTGGGCGTCCGGGTGGCGACGCTGGATGAAGTCGCGGACCAGCTCGAACACGGCATGCGGGTCCTGATGGGGAACGATGCGGGAGCTGAGCTTGACGCCGGCGCGCGGCGGGATGACGGTCTTCACGCCCGGGCCGGTGTAGCCGCCGGTGAAGCCGTGCACCTCGAACGTCGGTTCGCCCATGATCCGCGCGAGGACGGAGCGGACGTCGGTGGTGCGCATCGAGGTCAGGCCGTGCATCGCCATGAAGGTGGCGACGTCGAAGCCGGACGCGACGAAGCTGTCGATCTCCTCGTCGGTCACCGGCGCGGCGGCGTCGGCGAAGCCGGGGATGAGCACACGCCCGGTCGCCGGGTCGAGGCACTCCGCCACGATCTGGGCGAGTTCGGCCAGCGGGTTGCGGGCCGGCCCGCCGGTGAGGCCGGAGTGGGTGTCGTTGGTACCGGTCTCGATGCTCACCTCGAACGTGACCAGGCCGCGCAGGCCGTAGTCGATGGCGGGCCGGCCGGCGGCGATCCAGACCGTGTCGGAGACGAGCACGGAGTCGGTGGCCAGCCGCGGCAGCTCCTGGCGGACGAAGGCCTCGAAGTTGGGGCTGCCGATCTCCTCCTCCAGCTCCCAGACGAAGGCGATGTTGACCGGCAGCTCGTGGGCGATGGCATACTGGGCGGCCTGCAGCGCGGTGAGTGCGGGGCCCTTGTCGTCGGTGCTGCCGCGACCGACGTAACGGTCCCCGGAGATGGTCAGGCGGAACGGCTCGGTGTCCCACTGCGCCGGGTCGGCGGGCTGGACGTCGAGGTGGTTGTAGATCGTGACGGTGGGGCAGTCGGAGCCGGCGCGGTACTCGCCGTGAACGACGGGATTGCCGGGCGTGGGCACGATCCGGGCGGCGAGGCCGGCGTCCGTCAGCAGCGTCGCGGCGAGGTCGGCCGTGCGCCCGATGTCGGGCTGGTGGGCGGGATCGGCGCTGACGCCGGCAATCCCGACGAGGCGGGTGAGCCGGTCGGTGAACTCGGGACGGCGGGCGGCGAGGTAGTCATCGAGCTGAGCGAGAGCGTCGGCCACGACGCGATCGTACGGACAGGTTCCGGCACGGGTTGATGGCCACGGGCGGGGCACGGGAACAGGATGCGAGTCGCCATCGTCGGAGCGTCCGGCAACATCGGTTTTCACCTGGTCCGCGAACTGGCGGCCGACCGGCGGGTCGAGGAGGTCGTCGCGATCGCCCGCCGCCCACCGCCCGGTCCCCCGTCCCCCGGTTCTCCCTCCTCCGGTCCCCGGCGGGGCAAGGTCCGCTGGCTGGCACTCGACGTGGCGCGCCCCGGGGCCTTCGGCGAGCTGGAGAAGGCGTTCCGCGGCTGCGCGTCGGTCGTGCACCTGGCCTGGCTGATCCAGCCCGAGCGGGCGACGGTCCTCACGGCGGCCACGAACGTCGCGGGCAGCGAACGGGTGTTCGCGGCGGCGCTGGCCACCGGGGTGCCGGCGCTGGTGTACGCGTCGTCGGTCGGCGCCTACCGCCCCCGGGAGTCCCACCGACCGGTCGACGAGAACTGGCCGACCACGGGGATCGAGACGTCGCCGTACAGCGTCCAGAAGGTCGCCGTGGAGCACCTGCTGGACAGCCTCGAAGCCGATCATCCGGGGATCCGGGTGTCCCGGCTGCGCCCGGCGATCGTGCTGTCCGCCGCCGCGGCGCAGTCGCAGGCCCGGTACTTCCTCGGCCCGCTGGCGCCGCCCGGCCTGCTGCGCCTCCTCGGCGCCGGCGAGGGTCGGCTGCCGGTCGTCCCGGTCGTGCGCGGGCTGACGTTCCAGGTGGTGCACTCCCGCGACGCCGCCGCCGCCTTCGCGGCCGCCGCCACCAGCCCGGTGGCCCGCGGCGCCTACAACATCGCCGTGGACCCGCCGACCACGCCGGAGACGCTGCCCGACATGCTCGGCGGGCGCGGGGTCCCGCTGCCACCGGCGCTGCTGCGCGCCGCGGTCGGCGCCGCCTACCGGGCCCGGCTGGCACCCGTGAGCCCCGGCTGGATCGACCTCGCCCGCGGCGTTCCGATCATGGACACGGCGCGGGCCCGCCGGGAGCTCGGCTGGGTCCCCGCCGTGGCCACGAGCACGGTCCTGCGCGAATGGCTCGTCGGCGCCAGCACGGGCCGGGGCGACGAGACCCCGGTCCTGCGCGGCGCCGCCGGCTGGCTCGATCACGCCCGCGGCGCCCGCCGCGCGCTGTCCGGCCGCGGCGGCGGGCGCATCTGAGACCGTCTACCTGTGGTGCAGGGCCTACCTGTGGCGCACCGCGTCGCGGGCCCGGTCGACCAGCGACGCGAACGGGCCTACGCCCCACTGGGCGAGGGGGAAGCCCACCGTGCTCGGGTGGGGGTGGGTCGGCGCCAGGCTCTCGACCGCGCGCAGTTGCCGACCGAGTTTGCGCCGTTCGTCCTGGCTGGTGGCCGCCCGCACCGCCGGGAACTCCTCGAGCTCCTCGCGCTCGGCGTGATCGGACACCGCCTGTTCGAGCGCCGCGATCTGCCGGTCGAAGTCCGGGCCGGTGACGTCCAGCTTCTCGAGTGCGGCCAACACCTTCGCCGCCTGCTTCTCCTCGTGGTTGCGGGCCCGCACGACGTCGGGGCCGGCCGACCGGCGCGACACCGGCCGCAGCACCATCTCCTCGCCCGTCTCGTGCGCGGCGAGCAGCGCCCGCAGCTCGTCGAACGCCCTCCCGCGGTGCTTGCCGCGCCGCACACCGACCTCCGCGAACAGTTCGCGGATCCGCGCGTGCTGCGCGAGCAGAACTCCCACGATGTCGTCCTCGGGCAGCGTCGCCGCATCCACGCGCTCCCGCTCCGCCAGCTTGCTCGCCATGCCAGGTCTCCGTCTCGCTCCGGGATGAGCCGACCGTCGCCGTCCGGGATGGACACCGTCCGGGTTGAACACCGACCGGGATGAACCAGGGACATCCGGGTGGTCGCCGGCCGGCGACCACCGCGGCCGGCCCGGCCAGGGCCGACGGGTGTGCGCTACCCGATCCCGCGACCACAACACGCCTGCGCCGACCAGCGCCTGGGCAGCGTGCGCCGCCGTCGCCGGTCCTCACCGGTCCTCGCCGGCCTCACGCCTCGATCGCGTTGCGACGCGGTCGTCAGATTCGCTCGCTCTGGCGTTTTCGACCGCCCCTTGCGCTGCTCCTGGAAATGTGACGTACTTGTCAGAAGATCGGCACTTCTCCACGGAGCGGATCGGCCGTCGTCCCCTAGGAGGATCACATGCTGCCCGCCAACGCCCAGATCGTCTCGGTAGACGATCACGTGATCGAGCACCCGCGCGTCTGGCTCGATCGCATGCCCGCGAAGTACCAGGACGTCTGCCCGCGCATCGAACGCGCCGAGGACGGCAACGACTGGTGGATCTACGAGGGCCGCCGGGCCGGCAACTTCGCCCTCAACGCGGTGGCCGGCAAGAGCCCGAAGGACTTCGGACTCGACCCCCGCAGCTATGACGACATGTTACCGGGCTGCTACCGCATCGCCGACCGGATCCGGGACATGGACGAGGAGGGCATCCACGCCCAGCTCTGCTTCCCGAACTTCGCCGGTTTCGCCGGCAGCGTCCTCGCCGCCTCGCAGGACCTGGCGCTCGCCACCGAGACCGTGCGGGCCTACAACGACTTCATCCTCGACGAGTGGTGCGCCGCCGCGCCCGACCGGCAGATCCCGCTGATGATGGTGCCCTACTGGGACGTCGAGGCCGCCGCCGCCGAAATCCGGCGGACCGCCGCCAAGGGCGCGCGCAGCATCACCTTCCCCGAACTGCCCGACCGCCTCGGCCTGCCGTCCTGGCACACCACCCACTGGGACCCGGTGCTCGCCGCCGCCAGCGAGACCGGCATGCCGATCTGCCTGCACTTCGGCTCCGGCGGATCGCCGCAGTGCTCGCCCGAGGCGGCCACGACCAACTTCACCGTCGCGATCTCGCTGTTCGGCCTGAACTCCATGTCGGCGACGTCCGAGCTGCTGCTCTCCCCCGTCTTCCACCGGTTCCCGCAGATCAAGATCGCGCTGTCCGAGGGCGGCATCGGCTGGATGCCGTACATGCTGGAGCGCATCGACTACGTGTGGGAGCGCCACCGCTGGTACAACGACGTCAACACCGAGGTGCGGCCCAGCGAGCTGTTCCGCGACCACATCTACGGCTGCTTCATCGTCGACGAGGCCGGCGTGGAGGCGCGCCACCGCATCGGCGTCGACAACATCATGTTCGAGAGCGACTACCCGCACTCCGACAGCAACTGGCCGAACACCCGCAAGCTGCTCGCCGAGGCACTGATCAACGTCCCCGACGACGAGGCCCTGCGGATGGTCGAGACCAACGCGCGGACGCTCTACAACTTCCCTCGCACCTCCTGAAATCACCCCGCACCTTCTGACGGTTCGCGCATACCACTCCGAGGCGTGGGACCGGCCACAGCCAGCCGGTTCGCCTTGCCGGTCCCACGCAAAGGCCCTGGTGCGCGGCCCTGCCGTCGGCGGCGTGAAGGACGTCCCACCGCGGCGGGCCGAGGGCCGGACGTATCCCGGATGTCTGTCCGCGCGGCGAGCGCCATCGGCTTGCGACTCCGCCCGTCGGCGACGGCAACGCGCGCGCCGCGCCCGGTGAACGCGCGCTGCCGACCCGGCGGCCGATCCCTCCCGCGCGGTTCGCGGCACCAGGAGAAAAGGCGAACCGATGAGCCAGAAGATGTTCACCACGCAGGAGATCAGCGACTTCGTCGACGAGTTCCGGGCCAACGGCGGCCGTCCCGCCGGAAAGTACGCGGGAGCCACGCTGCTGCTGCTGACCAGTGGCGCGGAGGCCGACGGGACGCCGCATGTGAGCCCGCTGAACTTCTACGCCGACGCCGACCGGTACTTCGTCTACGCCGTGAACCCGGGCGTCGACGAGGACCCGCGCTGGCTGCACGACCTGCGCGCGGACCCGCAGGCCACCATCGAGGTCGAGGGCCGGCGGCTGCAGGTCACGGCCACCGAGGTGCACGGCGAGAAGCGCGACGAGATGTACGCCCGCCAGGCCGCCCGCTACCCGCAGTTCACCGAGCTGCAGGCGGCCGTGACCCGCCTCATCCCCGTCGTCGAGCTCCTGCCCACCGGCTCCTGATCATCCCGTCACGTTCCCGACCCGCGCGCCGGGGGCATTCCCCCGGCCGCGCCTAGAGGCTCATGGCGAGCAGGACGGCTCCGAGCAGGAGCACGGCCAGCGACAGGGCGTAGCGGGCCATGAACTGCCAGCTTCGGACGGTGTGCCCTGACGCGGCGGTGATCGAGCGCAGTTCGACGTACGGTCCGGGCGCGCGCAGGAACCAGCCGGTGACCAGCACCTCCTCGTCCACGAAGGCGTCGGCTCCGGTCAGCCCGAAGAATGTCCGCGCGCCGGGAAACGGCTGGAGGTAGACGATCGGCACGAGGCCGCTGTCGTCGGCGAGGACGAAGTCCGGGGAGGCGAGGTAGCCGCCCCGACCGACGATCCGACCCCGCAGGCTGACGGGCACGGCGGCGACCGGTCCGGCGTCGAGGCGTTCGAGCAGGCTCGCGGCCTCGTCCACCGGCTCGGGCGCGCCCAGGGGGCTGCGTAGCGCCGCGCGGACGACGAGCAGCAGCCCGGCGGCGGCGACCAGCGCCGCGACCGTCCGCGGGCCGCCGACATCCGGGTTGTGCTGGGAGAGGGTGAAGGCGGCGAGCACGCACGCCCAGCCACCCAGGTGAAGGGGGAGTTCCACCAGGAACCGGCCGCGGGCCGCCGCCCGCTCTCCCGGCCGCGCCGCCGCGGCCTCGCGCACCGCCCCCCAGCGCACCGGTCGACCGGAGCCGGGCCCCCGGCGGGCGAGGCGGCGGGCCGGGCGCTTCTCGTCGTCGTCGCGCAGCGCGGCGATCCGCGCGGCCCGCTCGCGGCCCACCTCGTCGATGCCGTAGGCGATGCGCACCAGCGCGGAGCACAGCGCGTCGCCGTCGCCGGTGGCGCGGCAGGAGGCGTGGTCGGCGCCGAGCTCGCGCGCCCGGGCGAAACCGAGCAGCGCGAGCTGCGCGGCGAGGTAGGCGACGAAGGCGAGCAGCCGGTTGACGTCGTTGCCGCCCGATCCGTTCGCGGCGCGCCCGCCGGCCGTCGCGAAGTAAAGGACCATCGTAAAGGACCATCGGGATGAGACTGGCCACGGTCATCACGGCCACGTCCCGGTGCGCGACATGACCGAGCTCGTGCGCCACGACCGCCTCGACCTCGCGGTCGTCGAGCCGGTCCAGCAGCCCGCGGGAGATCCACACCCGGCTGTCGCGGCGGGTGCGGCCGAAGGTGAACGCGTTCGGATCGCCGTCGTCGACGATGCCGAGCCGGACCAGGGGCAGGCCCGCCGCCTGGCACTGCCGCGCGACGATCGCGGCCACCGGCTCGTCGCTGCGGTAGCCGCCGGCCGTGCGGGCGAGCTCCGTCGCCGGAACGAGCCAGGCGATGACCCACGGCGCGACCAGATACTGGACGGCGACGACGCTCACCCCGCCCGCCACCGCCCAGCCGAAGGGCACCGGCGAAAGGGCCGTCACCAGCCAGCAGGCGAGGACCAGGACACCGCCCAGAACGCAGAGCACGGCAAGCAGCCGGCGCCGAACATGACCTTGCGCGAGACTGTCCCCGCCAATCCCCGAGAACGGCCGGACGGCTCCTAATACTAAAAGGCCGGAACGACCGGGGCGCACCGTTTCGACCGCGCCGTACCGACGTCGCGACGGGCGCAGCGCTGGTGGGTCGGTCGGCTGGTCGGCGGCCGGGGTGTCGCTCTCACACGCTCCTCACACGCGCTGCGTGATGTTCTGCAGGCGGCCGATGTCCCCCGCCTGGAAAGAGCACTCGATGCGGTCGAAGTCCCACCGCCGGATCCGCGGCCGTGAGCCCCTCGCGCCCAAGGTCCCCGAGATCACGGCCCTGTTCTGGGTCATCAAGATCCTCACCACCGGGATGGGTGAGGCCACCGCGGACTTCCTCGCCGGGGTGAACCTGGTGCTGGCGGCGGCGATCGGCCTGCTCGGTTTCGTCGCCGCGCTCTGGCTGCAGTTCCGGTCGCGGCGCTACCAGGCGCCGGTCTACTGGTTCGCCGTGGTGATGCTGGCCGTCTTCGGCACCATGGCCGCCGACGGGCCGCCGTTCGGCCACATCGGCACGACGATCTTCTACGCCGTCGTGCTGGCCGTGGTGTTCCGCCGGTGGCACCGCAGCGAGGGGACGCTGTCCATCCACAGCATCGTCACCCGCCGCCGGGAGACCTACTACTGGTGCACCGTGCTCGCGACCTTCGCGCTCGGCACCGCCCTCGGGGACCTGACGGCGAGCACGCTGCACCTCGGCTTCCTGCCCTCCGGCATCATGTTCGCGGTGATCATCACCCTGCCGGCGATCGCCTGGTGGCGGTTCGGGCTGTCCGAGGTCGCCGCGTTCTGGCTGGCCTACGTCGTCACCCGCCCGCTCGGCGCCTCGTTCGCCGACTGGCTCGGCAAGCCGCACGACCGCACCGGGGTCGGCCTCGGCGACGGAGTGGTCAGCGCGATCGCCACCGTCCTGATCGTCGCTCTCGTCGCCTACGTCGCCGTCACCCGCCGCGACATCCAGCGCCACGAGGTCCCACCCGCGGTCATCCCGCAGCCCGCCCGCCCGGACGACGCCCCGCAGGATCGCGCGCTGCGGTAGCAGCGCGGCCCGGACAGTCGCGCCGGCGACCGGCCGGCCCGGTGCGGCCTCCTGACGAGGTTCGGCGGAATGCTGGCACCTTGCGGTGGTGTGGTGGTCCGGCTTCATGCTCTCCACATCCGCGATCCCTACTCTGGGCGCATGTCACCTCACTTGAAGCAACATCTTGGGCCCCCGTGCGGTGGAGTGTGCCTCGATGGGCCCTGAAGATCCGGCACCGGCGCCACCCGCCGAGGTGGACGGCGCCCTGCCCACCGGGGTCCCGGGGCAGCGGCGCCGGCCGGGCGCCGCCGCCCGGGCCCTGCCCGCGGTCAGCAAGATTCCCCAGGTCACGCTCCTGTTCTGGATCACGAAGATCATCGCGACGACCCTGGGCGAGACCGGCGGCGATCTGCTGGCCCAGACCCTGAAGGTCGGCTACGCCGTCAGTTCGATCCTCTTCATCGCGTTGTTCCTCGCCAGTCTGACGGCCCAGGTCCGCGCCGACCGCCTGCATCCCGGGCTCTACTGGACGGTCATCCTGGCGACCAGCATGGCCGGCACCACCATGTCGGACTTCGCCAACCGCACCCTCGGCCTGGGCTATCCCCGCGGCGCGGCGATTCTGCTCGCCCTGCTCCTGCTGCTGTTCGCGGTCTGGTGGCGCTCCGGACACACCTTCGACATCACCCGGCCCGTCACCTTCCGAGGCGAACTGCTGTACTGGACCGCCATTCTGCTGTCGAACACGCTGGGAACCTCGCTGGGCGACTTCCTGTCCGACAGTTCGGGCCTCGGCTATGCCGGCGCAGCGGCACTGATCTGGTCCCTGCTCGCGGTCATCGCGGTCGCCTGGTACAGCCGGTGCCTCCCGACCACGCTGTTGTTCTGGTCGGCCTTCGTGCTTACCCGCCCGATGGGCGCGACCCTGGGCGACCTGCTCACCAAGCCGACAGCCAAGGGCGGACTCGCCTACGGCACCGCCGGTGCCTCGGCGATCCTGCTCGGCGCCCTCGTCCTGCTCGTCGCCTACGGATACCGCCGGCAGACCCGCACCGCCGCGCCGCGGTGAAACGGGCCGCCCGCCTGCCCCGCCGCCTGCCCGCCCGGCCGGGATTCGACGCTCACACGGCTTTCACATCGTCGTCCCGGCAGGGTGGTTGGCGGCGGGTCGGTGATCACCGATGCCGTTCTCCCGCCGCCGTCGTGTCGCCGCCCGGGTGAGAGGGACCTGTCGTGTCCAGCGATATCGCGCTGAATATTCTCGATCCGTCGTCGATAGTGTCCTCCGTCGGACTGTTCGGCCTGATGGTCGTCATCTTCGCGGAGACCGGTCTTTTCGTGGGTTTCTTCCTGCCGGGTGATTCGCTGCTGTTTCTCGCCGGGGCCTTCTGCGCCGGCGACGCCGCCGCGTCCGGGCCTCACCTGCACCTGACCACGGTGCTGCTCGGCACCTGTGTCGCGGCGGTCGCGGGAGCGCAGACCGGATATCTCGTCGGCCGGCGGGCCGGGCCGCGGCTGTTCGACCGGCCGAACTCCCGGTTCTTCCGGCAGGAATACGTCGAGCAGGCCCGCGGGGTGCTCGACAAGTACGGGTTCGGCAAGGCCGTCGTGCTCGCCCGGTTCGTGCCGGTCGTCCGGACGTTCCTCAATCCGCTGGCCGGCGTCGTGCGGATGCCGGTGCGGGTGTTCACGACGTTCAACCTGATCGGCGGGGTGCTGTGGGCCGCCGGGGTGACGCTGCTCGGCTACGCGCTGGGCCGGACCATCCCGATCGAACGCTACATGATTCCCGTATCCCTGGTGATCGTGGTGCTGTCGGCCATACCGGTGCTGCGCGAGTACCGCGCCCACCGCCGGGCGCGCCCCGGGCAGGCATCCGGGGGGGTCACATCGTCCTCACACGACCAGTGATCTAGCATGCTGCCGGTCAGGCTCCGCCCACCCGCGGCAGCGAGCCCGGGCCAGTGCCGCATCCCAGACCTGTGTCGCCGCTCAGCCCGGCGCCGCCACCCGGACCCGCGCCGCGTCCCGGGCGGGCACCGCGTCGCGGGCCGCCACCGCATCGAGACCAGCTAGGACAGCCATCACGTGAGCGCGATCAGCGTCGGACAGGCCACCATCCTCGGCATCGTCGAGGGACTGACCGAGTTCCTCCCGATCTCCTCCACCGGCCACCTGAAGATCGCCGAGGGGCTGATGGACATCCAGGTGGACGACAAGGCAGTCGTCGGCTTCACCGCCGTCATCCAGGTCGGCGCGATCGCGGCCGTCCTCGTCTACTTCTTCGCCGACATCCGCCGCTTCGTCACCGCCTGGGGCCGCGGCCTGGCCAACCCGGCGGCGCGGACGAACCACGACTACACGTTCACCTGGTGGGTCATCTACGCGACGATCCCCGTCGTGCTCGTCGGGCTGGCCGCCAAGCCCCTCATCGACGGACCGCTCGCCTCACTGTGGGTCGTCGCAGCCTCGCTGCTCGCCGGCAGCGCGCTGATGTGGTTCGCCGACCAGTACGGCCGGCACAAGCGCGGCGAGGACGACATCTCCCTGCCCGACGCCATGATCGTCGGAACCTCGCAGATCCTCGCCCTGCTCTTCCCGGGCTTCTCCCGATCCGGTGCGACGATCTCCACCGGTCTCATCCGCGACCTCGACCGGGTCGCCGCCACCCGGCTGTCGTTCTTCCTGTCCATTCCGGCGCTGACCGGCGCCGGTCTGTACGAACTGAAGGACGCCGTCGGCGGCGGCGTCTCGGCCGCGCCGCTCGCGGTGGGCACGCTGGTCTCCTTCGTCGTCGCGTACGCCTCCATCGCGTGGCTGCTCAAGTTCGTCGCCCGGCACAATTTCAACGCCTTCATCGTCTACCGCATCGCCGTCGCCGTCCTGCTCGCCGGCCTGCTCGCCGGGGGCGCGATCAACGCCTGACCGGCCTGCCGTCACGGCTTTCTGCTGTCACGGCTTTCTGCTGTCACGGCTTCCGGCCGGGCCGCCGAGGTGTGACCGCGGGTACGATCGGGCACGTATTCCCGCGGTGCACACCTTGTCTTCCCATGGTGCACACCTTGTCCCTGCTGCCGAGACGGGTGAGGCGACGTGGCCGAATCGGGCTCCAACATCGAGCGCATGCGTTCCTTCGTCGAGCGGGTGCAGGGTCAGGGCAGGGCTGACCTCGTCGAGGAGTTCGTGCACGCCGACTTCCGTAATCACACGGCGAGCCCGGGGCAGAGTCCCGACCGGGACGGTGTGCGCGTGGCCACCGAGGCCCTGCACGCGGCATTCTCGGACTTCCGGGTCGAGCTCCTGCACTGCATCGGCCAGGGTGATGTCGTCTCCACCCACAAGGTGTTCCGTGGTCGGCACACCGGGGAATGGTTCGGCGTTCCCGCCTCCGGCCGGCCGGTCGAGTTCGCCGTCATGGACCTCACCCGTTATCGGGACGGGCTCATGTTCGAGCACTGGGCCGTCGCCGACGCGCTGACGCTGCTGCAACAGACCGGGGCTCTCGGCTAGCCACCTCCCCTCGCCGGCATCTGCCGTCGTCGCCTTCTCCGCCATATCCGCGCCCCCTCCCGACCGCGGCGGGAGCAGGCGGATCGAAACCTCACCGCCGTTGACAGCTGGGCATGCCACAACTTCGGGGGGCTCGGCCGCGGGGCGCCGTAATGGCCGTTCCGCCACCATCCCACCGACCCCTGCCGCGCCCGCGACCTCCTTTCTACACGACGTAGAAGGTGGGCCGCGCAACAATTCGCGCCGCACAGTCAACCCAAGGTGATTATCGCCACAAGCCAAGTGTCGACAGGCGGTGGAAAATCGATCGCAGAGGCCGGCCACAGCGCGGATGCGGACTCCAGGAATGCACCGGAGTCCACCCTGAGCGAAGTAGGTGAGCGGAGACGGATCGTGACCACCGACGGCGCCCGAACCGGGCCTGCCGGCGAGCCGGACCACCTCGGGCCGGACCACCTCGGGCCGGACCGCACGCTGCCACGGCGTCCTCCGTCTGACCCTGCCCGGTGTCCCCCGGACGCCGCATGGCAGCAACCACGGCGCAGGCCGTGACGACTCCCGAGCCATGGCACGCCCCCGAGCCGTGGCGCCACCCCAAGCCGTGTCGCAGCCCCGGGACAGGACGCGGCACAGGAGCAGGACGCGCTGGCACTTCGCCAGCCCGCGCACTGCAACGAGGCCGACGCGAGCCCGGCAGCGCAAGGCCCGCCACCGCGACGCGGGAGCCCTCGACGGGCCCCGCCGGGGCAGGGCGGCTCGGGGCAGCGCCGGCTTGGGGCAGGCAGCCACCCCCATTCCACCACCCAGTCCCGAAGGTGGCCCATGACCGTCCTCGACGACAGCACCGCACCCGGCCTCGTCGGGCCCCCGCACTCCCACGGCCCGCGCCGTGACCCCGCGCCGTTACTGCCCGATCCCGAGCCGGTGCGCATCCTCGGCACCCCGGCGGCGAAGACGTTCGACGCCGAGCTGCAGCGCGAGCTGTACCGCCGGCTGGTCCTCGGGCGCCGCTTCAACCAGCAGGCCACGACGCTGACCCGGCAGGGTCGGCTCGCCGTGTACCCCGCGTCCACCGGCCAGGAGGCCTGCCAGATCACCGCGGCGATGGTGCTGCGGGGGGTGGACTGGCTGTTCCCGAGCTACCGCGACACCCTCGCGGTGGTGGCCCGGGGCGTGCGGCCGCTGGACGCGCTGACGCTGATGCGCGGGCACGCCCACAGCGGCTACGACCCGTACGAGCACCGGATCGCGCCGCTGTCGACGCCGCTGGCCACCCAGGCGCCCCACGCGGTGGGCCTGGCCCATGCCGCCCGCCTGCGCGCGGCGACGGATCCCGTCGCGGCCGAGAACCTGGTCGCGCTCGCCCTCGTCGGCGACGGCGGCACCAGCGAGGGCGACTTCCACGAGGCGCTGAACTTCGCCGGGGTGCTGGGCGCGCCCGTGGTGTTCCTGGTCCAGAACAACGGCTACGCGATCTCCGTGCCGCTGGCCAGCCAGTCCGCGGCGCCGTCGCTCGCCCACAAGGCGGTGGGCTATGGCATCGCCGGCCGCCTGGTCGACGGCAACGACGCGCTGGCGATGCACAGCGTGCTGTCCGCGGCCGTCGAGCATGCCCGGTCGGGCCGCGGGCCCGTGCTCGTCGAGGCGGTCACCTACCGGCTGGACGCGCACACCAACGCCGACGACGCGACCCGCTACCGCAGCGCCGCCGAGGTCGACGCCTGGCGGGCCCGTGACCCGTTGACGCTGCTGGAGGCACATCTGCGCGCCGCGGGGCTGCTCGACGACGCGGGCGTGGCCGCCGCCGCGAAAGCCGCCGAGGCCCTCGCCGACGAGATCCGCGCCCAGTTCGACAACCCGCCGGACCCCGACCCGGACTCCCTGTTCACCCACGTCTACGCGCGGCCGACGAGCCAGTTGCGCGAGCAGGCCGCCGAGCTCGCGGCACGCCTCGACGCGGACGCCGACGCCGCCACGGCCGCCGCCGCCACGGACGCCGCCGAGGACGAGACCCGATGAGCACGACGATGGTGGCCGCCCTCAACGCGGCGCTGCGCGACTCGCTGCGCGAGGACGCCAGCGTCCACGTCCTCGGCGAGGACGTCGGCACGCTCGGCGGCGTGTTCCGGGTCACCGACGGGCTGGCCGCCGAGTTCGGGGCGCAGCGCTGCCTGGACACCCCGCTGGCCGAGGCGGGCATCCTCGGCACCGCCGTCGGCATGGCGATGTACGGACTGCGGCCGGTCGTGGAGATGCAGTTCGACGCCTTCGCCTACCCGGCGTTCGAGCAGGTCGTCTCGCACGTGGCGAAGATGCGCAACCGCACGGGCGGGCGGATGGGCCTGCCGATCACGATCCGGGTGCCGTACGGCGGGGGCGTCGGCGGCGTGGAGCACCACAGCGACTCCAGCGAGGCGTACTACGCGCACACCCCCGGCCTGCACGTCGTCACCCCCGCCACCGTCGCCGACAGCTACGGGCTGCTGCGTTCGGCGATCGCCTCGGACGACCCCGTGGTCTTCCTGGAACCGAAGCGGCTCTACTGGTCGGCGGCGGACTTCTCGCCGGCCGAGGTCTCGACGGCCCAGGTGCCGCCGATCGGCCGGGCGATGATGCGCCGGCCGGGCACCTCGGCGACCCTGCTGACCTACGGCCCGTCGGTGCCCGTCTGCCTGGAGGCGGCGCAGGCCGCCCGGTCGGAGGGCTGGGACCTCGCGGTCGTCGACCTGCGCTCGCTGGTGCCGTTCGACGACGAGACGGTCTGCGCGGCGGTGCGCGCGACCGGCCGCGCCGTCGTCGTCCACGAGGCGGCAGGCTTCGCCGGCGTCGGCGCGGAGATCGCCGCCCGGGTCACCGAGCGGTGTTTCCACCACCTCGCCGCCCCCGTGCTGCGGGTGACCGGTTACGACATCCCCTATCCCCCGCCCATGCTCGAAAAGCACCACCTGCCCAGCGTCGACCGCATCCTCGACGCCGTCGCCCGACTCCAGTGGGAGCAGTGAGCCCGTGGCCGCGGTACGCGCCTTCGCCCTTCCCGACCTCGGTGAGGGGTTGACCTCCGCCGAGGTGGTCCGCTGGTTCGTCGACGTCGGGGACGTCATCACCGTCGACCAGCCCGTCGCCGAGGTGGAGACCGCCAAGGCCGTCGTCGAGGTGCCCTGCCCCTACGCCGGCGTCGTCACCTCCCTCGCCGGCCCCGCCGGCACCGGCGTCCCCGTCGGCGCCGCGCTGATCACCGTGGCCGTCGACGAGCCGGCGACGGCCACCGCGGCCCCGGGTTCCGCCGCCAGCTCCGGATCGGGCTCCGGAGCGGGGACCGGGTCCGGTTCAGGGTCGAGGTCGGGTTCGGGGAACATCCTCGTCGGCTACGGCGTCAGCACCGAGCCGTCCCGGCCTCGCCGCCGGCGGGTCGGCACCATCCCGACCCCACGGCCGGCCATGCCCTCCGGGCCGCCGCGATCGTCCGGGCGGTCCGGGTTGGCGGGATCGGCAGGGTTGGCGGGATCGGCAGGGTTGGCGGGATCGGCAGGGTCGGCGGGATCGGCAGGGTCGGCGATGCTGGCCGGCTCGTCCGAGCCGTCGGGGTCGGCCGTGCGGACCGCGGTCGCGGTCGTGTCGCCGCTCGTGCGCCGCCTCGCCCGCGACCACGGCGTCGACCTGCAGGTGCTGACCGGCACCGGCCCGGGCGGGTTGATCATGCGCCGCGACGTCGAGGCCGCCGTCGGGGACCCGCAGGCCCCCGCGCCGCGCCCCGCCGAGTCCGATGCCACCGTCGTCCCCCTCGACGCGATCGGGCGGCGGGCCGCGGAGACGTTCACCCGCAGCCGGCGTGAGGTGCCCGACGCCACCTGCTGGGTCGACGCCGACGCCACCGGCCTGCTCGCCGCCCGCGACGCCCTCAACACCGGCGGCGCCGAACCGAGGATCGGGCTGCTGGCGATCCTCGCCCGCGTCTGCGTCGCCGCGCTGCTGCGCGCGCCGGAGCTGAACTCCTCCGTCGTCACCGACACCGGCGGCCGCGCCACCGGCGTGCGCCGCCACGGCGGCGTCCACCTGGGGTTCGCCGCGCAGACCCCGCGCGGGCTGGCCGTGCCGGTGGTACATCACGCCGAGGACATGTCCACGGCCCGGCTGTCCGCCGAGCTCACCCGGCTGACCGCGGCCGCCCGCGGGGGCCGGCTCACCCCCGCCGAGCTGACGGGCGGCACGTTCACGCTGAACAACTACGGCGTCTTCGGCGTCGACGGGTCCACGCCGATCATCGCCCACCCGCAGGTGGCGATGCTCGGGGTCGGTCGGATCGTTCCCCGGCCGTGGGCGGTGGACGGCGCGCTGGCCGTGCGCAGCGTCGTGCAGCTGTCGTTCACCTTCGACCACCGGGTGTGCGACGGCGCCACCGCCGGGGCGTTCCTGCGCTTCGTCGCCGACGCCGTCGAGGACCCCACCACGCTGCTGCGCCACCTCTGAAGCCCGTCCGCCGCTGAAGCCCGCCCGCGCAACCCGATCAGCACACGACTCGCCACGCAGCATTCGACCTTCCACGCAGCGCCCGACGACGAGCGCTGCCCGATCCGGTCCCAGGAGGTCTGACTTGCCTGCCCAGGCCCGCTACACCTACCTCGGCCCCGAGGGGACCTTCAGCGAGGCCGCGCTCCAGACGCTGCCGGAGGCGGCGACCGGCGAGCTGGTTCCCTCCGCCTCCGTGACGGCGGCACTGGACGCGGTACGCAGCGGCGACGCGGCCGGCGCGCTCGTGCCGATCGAGAACTCCGTCGAGGGCGCCGTGACCACCACGCTCGACGAGCTCGCCACCGGCAGTCCCCTGATGATCTACCGGGAGGTGCTGCTGCCGATCAGCTTCGCCCTGCTCGTGCGGCCCGGCACCACCCTCGAGGACGTCAAGACGGTCACCGGCCATCCGGTGGCCCAGGCCCAGGTGCGCCGCTGGCTCGCCGCGAACCTGCCGCACGCCGAGTGGGAGTCGGCCGCGTCCAACGCCGAGGGGGCGCGCCTGGTCCGCGACGGGCGCTTCGACTGCGCGTTTGCCGGGGAGTTCGCCGGCCGCCTCTACGGTCTGGAGGCGCTGGTGACGGACATCAACGACGCCGCCGACGCCACGACCCGCTTCGTCCTGCTCGGCCGCCCCGGCCGCATCGCCGCACCGACCAGGGCGGACAAGACGTCCGCGGTGGCGTGGCTGACCGAGAACCACCCCGGCGCGCTGCTGGAGCTGCTCCAGGAGTGGGCCGTGCGCGGGGTCAACCTGATGCGGATCGAGTCCCGGCCCACCGGCGAGGGCCTCGGCCAGTACTGCTTCTCCCTCGACGCCGAGGGGCATGCCAGCGACCGCCGGGTCGGTGAGGCCCTGATGGGGCTGTACCGGATCTGCCCGAAAGTGCGCTTCCTCGGATCGTATCCGCGGGCCGACGGGGTGGCCGCGTCCGTGCGCGCGCAGGTGTCGGACCGCGAGTTCGCCGCGGCGACCGACTGGCTCTCCCGCTGCCTGGACGGCCGCGGCGACGAACGGGAGCCGTGACCGGCCGCGCAGGGGCGCCCGATGCGGCCACAGCACCAGCCGGAAGGAGCCTGTCCGCACCGGCCGCACACCGCCGGGACGGGCCGGCGCGGAGGATGCCCGGCGCCGTCGCGCAGGACTCCCGGGCGGCTCGGCACCGCCGCACCGGGCGGTGGGCCCATCGCCCGATTTGGCCACCCCGCCGGCCGGGCGGACCGGCGCGGCGGGCCGGCGCGGCGGTGTACCTCCCAGGCCACGGGACCACATCCGCGGCGGCCGTAGTCTGCTTGTGAGCCGGACACGGAGCAGTTGCCGGTCCGGCCAGGCACGAGGAGACGTCACCGCGCGGTCGGGCGGGGCGCACGACCGGGAGCGAGGATGCGGTGAAGGTCGTGGCGATCGCCAGCTACAAGGGCGGGGTGGGCAAGACGACGCTCACCGCGAACATCGGCGCCGCCATCGCCCGGCTGGGCCGGCGGGTCCTGCTGATCGACCTGGATCCGCAGGCGAACCTCACGTTCTCCTTCTACCAGCCGGAGGCCTGGCGATCCGAGCTCGCCGACCACCGCAGGACCATGAAGGCCTGGTTCGAGTCGTGGCGGCCGGAGACCATCCCGCCCCCGCTGGCCGGCTACGTGACGACCCCGCAGATCGCCGCCGCCGCCGTCGCCGAGCGCGGCGGCACGCTGGACCTGCTCGCCTCGCACCTGTCCCTCGGCGACATCGAGATGAACCTCGCCGCCCACCTGGGCGGGGCCCAGGCGCACCGGTCCACCCGCCACTACTTCGACGTCTACCAGCGCCTCGCCACCGGGCTCGCCTCCCCCGGGATGGGCGACTACGACCTGGTCCTCATCGACTGCCCGCCGCACTTCGGGGTGATGACCCGCGCCGCGATCGCCGCCTGCGACCACGTGCTCATCCCGGCCCGCCCGGACAACTTCTCCGCGCTCGGCATCGAGCACCTGCTGGGCAAGCTGCGCCGCTACGTCTGGGAGTACAACCGGGTCGCGGACCTGCAGTCCGGCGTGCATCCCGCGGCGAAGCGCCTCGAGCCGCGCGTGCTCGGCGTCGTGCTCATGATGGTCCAGTACTACCGCGGGCAGCCGACCAGCTTCCTGCGGCCCCACATCCACCAGGCCGCCAGCCTCGGGGTCCCGGTGTTCGAGTCGATGGTCCGGTTGAGCACCCGCAGCTTCGCCGGCTCGGCCGAGACCGAGCTGCCGGCCGTGCTCGGTCCGGACGTGCCGGGCGAGGTGGTCGGGGAGCTCGTCGACGTGGTCGAGGAGTTCCTGCGCCGCCTGGCCGCAGACGCCCGCTCGACCGCCTGAGCCCCGGCTGTCCCACCGTCGGCCGGTCCGCCATCCGTGGACGTCACCCGAGCCTTGCGGGTGGGTCGCGCCTACCCCAGACAGCAGAGGGGTAGTTGCGACATCCGATCTGAACCAGAGCCATAGGTCGGTGACCAGGCGATATGGCGCGACGCCGACAGTTGAGTCCACAGACGTGGTGTACGGGTTGTGATCGTCTGACGACTCGCCGGAGTGGCGGTCCGTGACGTGGGACGGCCACCGCGTGATCCTCTCGAGAAACATGCGAAGGCAACTCGATGAGGAGGAAACGCGATGGCCGTGCGTCCGACTGTGACCGACGCCGACGGGCTGGGCAAGGAACTGGTGGCGGCGAGTCCGGATCTGTTGGGTTCGATGGTGAAGGCGTTTGCGGAGGCGTTGATGGGCGCTGAGGCAGATGGGATCTGTGGTGCGGAGTACGGGGAGATATCACCGGATCGGACGAATCGTCGGAATGGGTACCGGATGCGGGAGTGGGACACGCGCGCCGGGACGATTGATCTAGCAATTCCGAAGCTGCGGTCCGGTTCGTACTTCCCGGAATGGCTGCTGACACGCCGGCGGCGGGCGGAACAGGCGTTGATCTCGGTGGTCGCGACGTCCTATCTGCTCGGTGTTTCCACGAGAAGAGTGGACAAGCTCGTGGAACAGCTCGGGGTCGCGCATATCTCGAAGTCGCAGGTGTCGGAGTTGGCGAAGCATCTCGACGGCCAGGTCGAGGCGTTCCGCTCGAGGCCGCTGGACGCCGGGCCGTACCGGTTCGTGCAGGCGGATGCGTTGACGATGAAGGTCCGCGAGGACGGCCGGGTCGTGAACGTCCACTGCCTGCTCGCGGTCGGGGTCAACGGCGATGGGCACCGGGAGATCCTCGGCCTCGACGTCGTGTCCAGCGAGGACGGGGCCGGCTGGCTGGCGTTCTTCCGCGGGCTGGTCGCCCGCGGCCTGTCCGGGGTCCGCCTGGTGACCTCGGACGCCCACCGGGGCCTGGTCGCGGCGATCGGGGCGACGCTGCCGGGCGCGTCGTGGCAAAGATGCCGGACGCATTACCTGCGCGACTTGTTGACGTTCACACCGAAGTCGTCGCAGCCGTGGGTCGCAACATTGGTCCGGACAATCTTTGATCAGGCGGACGCGAACGAGGTGGCCGTGCAGTTCGACCGGGTCGTCGACGCTCTCACCGAGAAACTACCGCGCGCCGCCGCACATCTGGAAGAGGCGAAAGCGGATCTGCTCGCGTTCACCGGCTACCCGCGGGAGATCTGGCGGCAGATCTGGTCGTCGAATCCGCAGGAACGGCTGAACAAGGAGATCCGCCGGCGGACCGACGTCGTGGGTATCTTCCCGGACCGTGGTGCGATCATACGTCTCGTCGGCGCGGTCCTGGCCGAGCAACACGACGAGTGGATCGAAACCCACCGCTATTTCGGCCTGGAAATCCTCGGGAAAGCCGACGCGGGGAACACGCCGGCCGACACACCCGAGATCAGCGTGACACCAGAAACACTCACCGCATAAACTAAACCAAGGATCACGCGGAGTCACCCTCCGTACACCACGCCACCGGACGTGACCACGCCGACACGCCCCTCAGGGGTAGGAGTTCTACCCCCGGGGGTAGAATTGCAGATACCAGAGATCTGGTAGGTCGACGAAATCCGCTCTGCAGACCTACGTGACGGGGGGCTGGGAGGTGGCATCGGGGATGGCAGAGGACGTGAACGATGTCGCCTCACTGATCATTACGAGCCTCGGCCCGATGGACACCTACCGCCTCCACAAGTTGGTCTATTACTCTCAGGCGTGGCACCTGGCCTTCCATGGGGAGCCTCTGTTCACCGACGAGGTTGAGGCATGGGCCAAGGGGCCCGTCGTACGACGCCTGTACCGGCGCCGGGCCTTCGGCGTGATCTCATGGCCGGCGGGCGACCATCGGCGGCTCAGCAGCCAGGGCCGCGAAGTGATCACGTGGGTCATGAAGACCTACGGTCACTTCAGTGGCGACGAACTCTCACGGATGACCCATGCGGAGGCTCCCTGGCGTCTCGCGCGGGCGGGCATCCAAGACGGTGATCGTTCGGAGGAGCGGATTGACCAGACGATCATGCGGGACTACTACTGCCGTCTCCGCATGTCTCCTGACGACGCCGTGGCTGCGGCAGTGGGCAACTCGCGGCTTGAGGGCTCGGAACCGTCGGCAAGCGAGGTAGAGCGTCTGCATCAGATCGCAAGCGGGGAACGCACGGCAGACGACGTCGTGTCGGAGATTTTGGCCAAGTATCGTCGGTAGGTCACCCAACCTCGGAGGCCTGATCGCCGACCGTGACCGACGCCGACTCATACTGCTGGCCTGGTACCAACTGCCCGAAGAACCATCTCGGGATCAGGGATCCCGACGAGCTCGCCACGATCGAGGCAGAGGTCTCCCGGGCCCGGGACACTGCGCTGGCCCTGGGTGTTCTGCCCGGCGCCTACGACCGCGACCACCTGCAGCGGTTCCACCGTGCACTGTTCGGGGAGGTGTACCCCTGGGCCGGCGAGGTGCGCACCGTGGGGCTCTCGAAGCTGGGGCACCCCTTCTGTCTCCCGCCGTTCATCTGCGATCAACTGGACACGCAGTTCGCGGCTCTCGCGGAAGACCGGTACCTGCTGGGCCTCCGCCGGACAGCCTTCGTCCCTCGGTTCGCCGAACTCTACGGTGAGATCAACGCCATCCACCCTTTTCGCGAGGGTAACGGTCGGACGCAGAGAGCCTTCTTGCGCCAACTCGCGGCCGCAGCCGGTTGGACGGTGCGGTGGACGGACCTCGGCAAGGAAGAGAACGACGGAGCCTGCCACCGCTTCCGCCATCACTTCGAGGCCGACGAGCTCACAAGCCTCCTCGATCCGATCATCACCTAGATTTCGTAGGTGGCCTGGAAGTCCGTGAAACTGGGCTGATCGTAGGTGCTGACCAGGCAGGGGAATCGCTGAGAGTCCTGCGCCGCGCGAGGCCGCGTCAATGCTGGCCGCCGGCGGCGGCGATCTCGTTGCCGCCGATGAAGGAGGATCTGACCGAAAGCCGTTCGAGTCAGGCGAGGGCGACGGTGGTGAGGATGTCGGGGGAGAACGCTGCGGCGGGCAGCGTCCAGGGGCCGGCGTGGACCGCGCCGAGCGCGGCGCCGAGGTCCGGGCGCTCGCGCAGCAGCCTCGTCATCCGCCGGCGCTTCGCCGCCCGCTCGGGCATGCCGAACGCGGACAGCAGATCGGTCAGCGCGGTGGCGAAACGCAGCCGCGCCATCCGCTCGCCGCGTTCCTCGGCGTAGCCGCGCAGCGTCTGCGGGGTCCAGGTGGGGGTGTCGAGCAGGGCCTCGGCGAGCACCCGGGTGTCGCGCAGGGTGATGCTCAGCCCCTGGGCGGTGACCGGGTTGCTCCAGCCGGCGGCGTCGCCGAGCAGCGCGATCCCGGGTCGCAGCGGATTGTCGGTCCAGGCGTCGGTCATGGGGAAGGTCGCGCACGGCCCGGCCGGGGTGGCCTCGGCGAGCGCGTCGGGGCACGGCAGCGCCGGCGAGCGGTACGCCGCCAGGAAACGCGCCACCCGCTCGGGCCCGTTGAACCGCTCGGGGTCGGTCGCGTGCCGGGCGATGTAGAGCCGGATCAGGTCGGCCCCGCGGGGCACGACGACGTACTGGTTGCGCCCGTCGACGCCGAGGGTCGTCTCAGCGCGGTCCCACGCGCCGCCGTCGTCGACGAGTAGCCCGGTGAGCATCACCCGCGGGGTGGTCACCGTGATCGGGATGCCGAGTGCCGTGCGGGTCGCGGAGTTCTTGCCGTCGGCGACGACGACGAGCCGGGTGCGCAGGGTGTGGTGCGCCCCATCCAGCTCGTAGGTGACCGACGGCGCCGGGCCCGGTTCCACCGTGGAACGCCCGACCCCCCGCACGACCGTCGCGCCGGCCTTGGCCGCCGCGGTGGCCAGCGCCTCGCGCAGCTCCGGATGGCCCACCCCGATGATCCCCGGGGCGCCGGGAACGGCCGTGGACAGGTCCATCGCGGCGGAGCGGGCGCGTTCGACGGTCAGCATCTCGTCGTAGGGCACCATCCGGCTGATCACCGACGCGCCCTCTGTGCCGAGCACCGTGTCGCCGAGGCCCAGCTCGACGGCCTCGCGAAAGCCCCACGGCGCGATCGCCTCGCCGCGGATCTGGTCGCGGTAGACGCGCTCGCGTTCCAGCACCGTGACGCCCAGACCCGCCGTGGCGAGGCGGGCGGCGAGCGCGCAGCCGCCCACCCCGCCCCCGATGACGACGACGTCGTTGTCCAGGTCGTCGTCGATGTCGCTGCCCATTCCGGCCTCCCTCAGGTCATGACCGCGGTGATTTACTATGGCATAATGAAGCCGGAGACGGTCCACGACTCGGGTCCGAGGAGGGGAGGCGGCCGGTGGCACGCAGGCGCGGCGGGACGCAGCCGGCGCCGCTGACCCAGCGCGACGTGCTCGACGCCGCGCTGCGCGTGGTGGAGCGCGGCGGGCTCGGCGGGCTGACCGTGCGCGCCGTCGCCGACGAGCTCGGCGTCACCCCGCCCGCGGTGCACTACCACCTGCGCGGCGGCGAGGACCTGGCCGACCGGGTCGTCGAGGCGGTCGCCGCCGACATCCGCATCGAGCTCGATCCGGCCGCGCCCTGGGTCGACCAGTACGTCGGGCTCGTCACCGCGATGGACGAGGCGTTCCGGCGCTACCCCGGCACGGGGATGCGGGCGCTGACGGCGTCGCGGCCCTCCGCCGCGGCCGGCCGGCTCACCGGCACGGCGCTGTCGATCCTGCGCACCGCGGGCCTGCCGGAGCCCGCGGCGGTCGAGCTGTTCACCGCCACCTACCTGCTGTTCACCGGCTGGCTCGCGGCCCGGGGTCTGATGGCGGCGGGCGGCACGCATCCGAGCCTGGCCGCCGCCGGCGTCAGCGGGCCCGGCCTGGACGACCTTTCGACGCTCGAACGCGCCCTGCGCCGCGTGCTGGCGACGGTGCCGGCGGCCGCGCCGCCCGTCGCCGACCGGATCGACCCGGCGGGCCCGGCGCGGCCCGCCCTCACAGAGGAGTCACGCACATGAGCGACACCACCGTCATCGACGACTACTTCGCCGGCTGGAACAAGCAGGACACCGACGCGATCCTGGCCACCCTGACCCCGGACGTCGTGCTGGAGGACGTTCCGACCGGCCACGGCGCCACGGGGACCGACGAGGCCCGCGCGTTCATCGACGGCGCGCTGAGCCAGACGGCGGGCACCACCTACGACGTCGTGACCACCCTGTCCGACGGGGCCACCTACGCCATCGAGTGGGTCATGCAGCCGGCGGGCATCCGCGGGTCCTCCTTCGGCTCGCTGCGCGAGGGCCGGATCGCCGTCAACCGCGACTACTGGAGCCTGCCCCGCAAGTCCGCCTGAGGGGCCCGGTCAGCCGAGCCCGGTCAGCCGGGCCATGTCAGCCGGGCCATGTCAGCCGACCACGGCGGGAGCCAGCGCCGCCGTGGTCAGCCGCCGCGGGCTGCCGCCGCCGTCGGCGGGCACCGTCCACAGGTCGCTGCCGTAGTCGCCGGGCAGGGCGTAGGCGAGGGTGCGGCCGTCGAGCCAGAGCGCCTGGTCGTCGACGTTGCGCCGCTCGGCCGGGGCGGTCTCGCGCATCGTTCGCAGGTCGAGGACGGTCAGCCGCCACGGCGCGTCCGCGGGCAGGCCCGCCACCCGCTTCTTGAACGCCAGCCGGGTGCCGTCCGGGGACAGCGACGGGCATTCGACGTTCGCCCGCAGGGTGGTGACCGTGCGCGCGGTGACGTCGCCGCGCACCAGGTAGGTCTGCCCGCCGGTGGCGAGCGTGGCGTAGAAGTGGGTGTCGTCGGCGAACGTCACCCCCCAGAAGTTCACGTCCGGGCTGCGGTAGGTCCGGCCGTCCCGGACGATCCGGTAGTCCTCCAGGCTGCCGTCCAGCCGCCAGGTGCGGGTGTCGAGGATGGAGGTCCGGGTGGAGAACGACGAGCTGTCCGCGTAGGAGTCGCCGCCGACGAACACGGTCCAGGCCACCATGCGCCCGCTCGGGGAGACCCGGGACCGGGTGGGGATGCCGCCCAGCGGGAAGTCGCGCCGCTCGTGCAGGGCGGCGTCGAGGACCACCGCCCGGTAGCTCTCCCCCACCACGCCCGGCACCCGGCGCAGGCAGATGCCGGTGCCGCCGGCGGCGTGGAAGCGCAGGCAGCGCACGCCGGAGGCGGTGCGGGTGCCCGCCGGGTCCGCGGCCGGCACCGACACCAGCTCGTCGCGGTGTGGTCCCCAGCCCATCGTGCGGAACACCAGCCGCTCGCCGGAGACCGCGCCGCCGTCCGCCATGGCGGTGAGCGACACCTGGCCGGCCCGGACCGCGGGCCCGCCGGCCTGGTCGTCGGCCCGGCTCGCCGCCCGACCGGACGCGTGCACCACCGCCGCGGTGGCGACGCCGGCCAGCACCACCACGACCGCGAGCAGTACGCCGAGGCGGACGCGGACACTCACGGGCACGGCTGCCTCCCCTGGTCGGGCGCGGATCGGGCGGGGCGCAGCGCGGCGGCGGCCACAGTGCAGACCGCCAACGCCGCCGCGGCGACCGCCAGGGCGGTGTGGTCGCCCCAGGCCGTCCACGCGGCACCGAACATCAGCGAGCAGGCGAAGCGGGCGCCGGCCTGCCCCGTCTGGACCAGGGCCAGCCCGCTGGAACGCAGCCGCGCCGGGACCGCCCCGGCCGCGGCGGCCATGAGCACCCCGTCGGTCGCCGCATAGAAGGCGCCGTGCAGGACGAGCACGCCGATGGGCAGCACCGCGCCCCGCACCGGGGCGAGCACCAGCCCGTACGCGATCAGCAGGCCGCCGTGCCCGGCGAGGAACACGGCCCAGCGGCCGAACCGGTCGGCGGCGCGACCCAGCGGGATGGCCAGCAGCAGGAACGACGCCGACGTTCCCAGTGGCAGTAACGGGAACCACTCGACGGACAGATCCAGGTCGCGTTGCAGAAGCTGACCGTGAACACCGCGTCGAACCCGTCGGCGGCCGCGCGCATGACAACGAACGCGACGACCGGCCCGAGCAGGGCGCCCGCGGTGTCCATCGCCCGGTGTACGCCGAAGGAGCGGCCCTGGGCGTCCGGCGGGGCGGCCAGCGAGATCATCGCGTCCCGCGGGGCGGTGCGCAGCCCCTTGCCGGTCCGGTCGACGGCGAGGACCGCGCTGATCGTCGGCAGAGTGTGCGCGAGCAGCAGCGCCGGCTTGCAGAGCGCCGACAGGCCGTACCCGACGGCGGCGGTCGCCTTGTAACGCCGGCCGCGGTCGGCGAGGTGGCCGCCGACCAGGCGGACCAGGGCGCTGGCGCCGTTGTAGATGCCGTCGAGCAGCCCGAAGCCGAGCGGGGACAGCCCCAGCTCGGTCACCAGGTACAGCGGCAGCACGGCGGTGACCATCTCGGCGGAGACGTCGGTGATGAGGCTGACCGCACCGAGGACCAGCACGGTGGCGGGCACGGCCCCGCGCACGATCCCGGACGGCGTGCGGGCGCTCGTCGGGGCCGGCAGGCCCGGGGTGGTCCCCGAGCCTGCCGGTGTGGTGATGGTGCGGGTGTCCGCGACGTACACGGGTCGCTAGCTCCAGATGCCGGTGATGTCCGATGCGCTCGACGCGTTCCCCGCGTGCGTCGTCAACCCGCTGAGGTCCTCCAGGGTGCGCAGCAGGTTGTAGTGGTTGTAGGTCGTCGACGTGCTGCTGCCCGCGGTGACGTGCTGCCCGTAGAACACCGTCGGGATCCGGTTGCCGCTGCTGCTGTTGTCCTCGTCGAAGGTGACCACGAGCAGGCTGTTGTGGGTGCTGGCCCACGTCGCGTACGCACTGAGTTTGTTCTGCAGCCAGGTGTCGCCCGTGGCGACCGAGCAGTCGTGCATGTCGTTGCACAGGTTCGGAACGACGAACGAGACCTTCGGCAGCGTCGAGTAGTCGGTCGGGAACTGTGTGAAGGTTTTCGCGGTGCTCGTCGGCACATTGCTGAAGGCAAACCACGGGTTGTGCTTACGCGCGTACTTCGTGGAGCTGTTCGTGCAGACCGTGGACCCCTGCGACGGCAGGCCCTCGTTGTAGCTGCCGAAGGTCTTGCCGGCGGCGATCAGCTCGGAGCCGAGGTTGGCGGCGCTGCTGAATCCGGGGGTGTAGCAACTGTCGTCGGTCACGCCCTGCGTACCACCGGAGAACAGCGCCAGGTAGTTGGGCTGGCTGGGGTGGGTCAGGCCGTAGGACTGGGTGAGGTTCGCGCCGCCGCTCTTCAACGAGTTGATGTACGGCGCGCTCGAGGAACCGATGACCTGCGAGTAGGCGTGGTTCTCGAACACCACCACGACGACGTGGTCGGGCGCCGGCAGGCCTGCGGCCTGGGCGGGGGCGGCGGCCCACAGGCCGAACAGGGCGGCCGCCAGACTGGCCGCGCCGAGGGAGCCCAGCGCCAGACGCGCACGCCGGACACGGGTGAGAACGGACAAGGTGAGACCTCCGGCAGTTACGAAGGAATCAGCGCGGGCCCTCGCTGAAGATCCACGTCAGGTTAGGGGGTCGACCGACCATGGTCAGTACTAGGCAGAGGAAGACGAGATAAACAGACGAGTGCGTTGCGGCGCCTTCCCGTCACCCGCTCATAACCTGACCCGGAGTCGGGTAGGCCGAGGTAGACCGATCGCTTCGAGAAAACATCCACGATCGATCTACAATCACAACGGAGAATCAATCGACACGGGGTTCTCCGACCACGGTCGAAGCGATCGTCACCCGATTCGTGCCCGCTTGGGGCGGTTCGCGAGGGCCTGGGCGTTCACTGCGGGATGCGCGTCACCGCCGTCCGCGTCCAGGCCCGCGAGCAGGCGCAGCCCGTCCTCGGCGGGGCTGTCGGGGGCCGCGGACAGCACCAGCAGCTCCATGCCTGAGGCGTCGGGTAGGGCGAAGTTCTCCTGGTGTAGTTCCAGCAGTCCGACCAGCGGGTGCCGGTACGCCTTGCGTCCATGTGTGCGGGCGCGCACGTCCGCGCGGGCCCAGAGGCGGCGGAAGCGCTCGCTGCCCATCGCCAGCTCGCCGATGAGCGAGGCCAGGCGGGGGTCCTCGGGGTATTTGCCGGCGGCCAGGCGCAGGTGCCCGACGACGTCGGGGGTGCAGTTCTCCCAGTCCGCGTAAAGGCCGCGTTCGGTCTCGTCGAGGCCGAGGACGCGGGCGAGCGCGTCGAGGACCTGCTCGGAGGGCTGGGTCGCGCGGCCCTGCTCCAGGCGTACGTAGTAGTCGACGCTGACTCCGGACAGGTGCGCGATCTCCTCGCGGCGCAGCCCTTCGACCCGGCGGCGTCTGTCGGTGGGGATGCCGACGACCGCCGGGTCGACCCGGGAACGCCGGGTCCGCAGGAAGCCCGCAAGATCGTCCATGCCTCCGAGTATGGCCTCGGTGGCGTCCGTGCAGGTGGTCCTGTCGCTACCAGGAAGTCCCGTCCGACGGAAGTGGCGCCCCTGAACGCCGGGCGCCGCGGCGCCCAGGATCGAAGGCACCCGATCCGAAGGAGTTCCCGTGAATACGCTGATCGTCTACGCCCACCCGGAGCCGACGTCGCTCAACGGCGCGCTGAAGGACCTCGCGGTGTCCACCCTGGAGACCGCCGGGCACGAGGTGCGGGTGAGCGATCTGTACGCGATGAACTGGAAGGCGGCCGTGGACGCCGCGGACTACGGCCCCGACGCCTCCCGCCCGCTGAAGGTCGCCCTGGGCTCGGGCCGGGCCTTCGACGCCGGGACGCTCACCCCGGACGTCCTCGCCGAGCAGGAGAAGCTGCGGTGGGCCGACAGGATCATCTTTCAGTTCCCGCTGTGGTGGTACACGATGCCCGCCATCCTCAAAGGCTGGGTGGACCGGGTGTTCACCTACCACTTCGCCTACGGCGTCGGCGAGCACAGCGACACCAGGTACGGCGAACGCTTCGGCGAAGGCACCCTCGCGGGCAGGAAGGCTCTGCTGTCGGTGACCGCCGGCGGCCCGCAGTCGCATTACGCCGCCCGCGGGATCAACGGCCCCATCGACGATCTGCTGTTCCCGATCCACCACGGCATCCTGTACTACCCGGGCATCGAGGTGCTGCCGCCGTTCGTGCTGTACGGCACCGACCGGATGACCGGCGAGGACTACCCGGACGTCGCCAAGGCCTGGGAGCAGCGCCTGCTCACCCTGGAGTCGACCGAGCCGATCGCGTTCCGGCGGCAGAACTTCGGTGACTACGACCTCGGCTCGCTGCACCTGAGGGAGGGACTGGAGCCCGCAGGCCGCACGGGTTTCGGGCTGCACGTGCGCGGCTGACCGCCCGGCCGTCGCGCCTACCCGGCCAGCGCCGGCGGGAGGGCGGCCCGGGAGCGGTGGACCAGGATGTTGCCGCGGCCGGAGAGGGCGCGGATCTCGACGGTCTCGTCGGTCGGGGCCGGGCGGTCGACGGCGGCGATCTCGCTGCGCACGGTGCCGTCACCCGAGCGGAGGTCGAGCAGGGCCGCCGTGCCCGCCCGCACGCCGATGTCGAGCCGGCCGGATCCGGTCACGAGGGCGACGGTGCCCCGCACCACCTCGCCGAGGCGGACATCGGCCGAGCCGGTCCGGGCGTCGACGCCCGCCAGCGCCCGGTCGACGCTGATGACCCCGGCGGCGGTGGCGAGCCGCACGTCGTCCGCCGCCTCGCCGAGGGTGATCGCGCCGCTCGCCGTCTGGACCAGCACCGGGCCGTCGAGCTGCTGGATCCGGACCGCGCCGTTGGCGGTCCCGACATCGGCGCGCCCCCGGCAGCGCCCCACGACGACATCTCCGTTGGCGGTGCGCAGCCGCAGGTCGGCGACCTCGTCCAGGTCGACACCGCCGCGGGCGACCTGGACCGTGCAGTCACCCAGCCGGCCCGTGGCCTGGACACCCGTCCCCGCGCTCGCGTCGAGACGCGAGCCGGTGGGCAGGTCGACCGTCACCTCGACCGCTTCGCCGGTCCCGAACAGCGAACGCAGACGCCTCCTGGGTGCGCGGATCGTCAGCCGGCCGGCGGAGTACTCGACGGCGGTCTCCCGGGCGGCCTGCACGTCGGCGTCGCTGGCCGGCTCGGCCGGGCGCACCTCCACGACGGTGTCGGCGCGATCGCTCGCCCGGATCCGCAGGCTGCCGACGCCCAGCTCGACGACGGCGAGGATCGGTTCAGGGGTAGCAAAACTCGGCATGGTGCATCTCCTTCTTCTGTGATCGGCTTTCAGTGATCGGCTTTCAGTGATCGGCCTTGAGTGATCGATGTGGCCCCGCGGCCGGCTACCGAACCCAGCCGCGGTACCGGCGCCCGTGCTGATCGGCTCCCCCCGTGCCCGGGCGTCTGGGTGCGCCACCGGGGTCGAGCGCGGCGCCGACGGCGCGCACGAGCCAGGCGTTGACGGACAACCCCTCGCGCTCGGCCGCCTCGTCGATGCGCGGCTTGAGATGCTCCGGGACGCGCAACGTGATCCGCGACGTCCGCCCCTCGTCACCCTCCCCCGCACCCGGCTCAGTCCCGCCCGGCCCAGCCCCCACCAGCCCAGTCCCAGCGGCCACCATCCCGGCGGACGGTGTGACGCCATCCGTGACGTCATCCCCGGCGCCCTGGACCATCGGCGGTGGCGTCACCACGAAGTCGGCATCTCGGCCACGCAGCCGGACCTCGACCGATCCCGGCGCCAACTCACGGCTGATCTCATCCGCGGCCGCCGACAACGCCTCCAGCAGGGCGAGCCTGGTGGCCGACTCCAACGGCCCGACGAGCCGCTCGGCCAGCGCAAGCGCGTCCGGGCCACCCGCCTGCGCAGCGACCGCAAGCTCCCGGCGCAAGTCCTCCACATATGACCCAAGGTCCATGACGCCATTATGACGTCATATAGACGCCAGAATCAAGCCCGGATGCCGCCATCCCTGGACGGCGGCGCGTCACTGCCGTCGAGGCATCCCGCGGCACCTCTACGACAGGCGGTCCAGGGCGGGCTGGGCCCACAGGCCCGGCTCATCGTCGCGACCGCAGGCCGTGGCGGACGCGCCAGTCGGCACCGCGCTGGTCGCCGCCGGCGCGGATCATGTCCGGCGCCGACGGAAACCGCGCTGGTGCGGACTGCTACGTCCTGCAGGACCCGGTCGAGCGCCGCCCGTCCCGCCGGACCCCACGCCGGCTTGCCGCCGGGCAGGCCGCGGTCCCCGTTCTGGCCCATCAGCATCAGGAAGAGGCTCTTCAGCGCGGCCAGCCCGCGGGCGCGCCGGACCGTCGCCCGCGGCCGAGGTGTGTCTGGCGAAGTGCACCAGTTCCCGGGTGTGGGAGTCGATGTCTCCTGCCCGGTACGCAGCATGGCTGGCAGCGGGCTGCCCCTGAGCCACGAGCGGTCGCGGTTCCGCGGAACCGCGCCACAGCACCTCGCCAGCGGGCTCGCGGCGTGGCCGCCGACCGATCTGCGCAGCAGGCTCAACCGGCGGGGTGGAGGCGGACCTGCAGGGCGTCGACGCCGCGGACGGCGAGGTGGGGGCGGTAGGTCGGCTCGGCGGTGATCTCCAGCCGGGCGACGCGGTCGAGCAGGGCGGTCAGCATGGTCTCGGCCTCCAGGCGGGCCAGCGGGGCGCCGAGGCAGTAGTGCAGGCCGTGGCCGAAGCCGAGGTGGCGGGCCGCGGGGGCGGACGCCGAGGCGTAGCGGGTCAGGTCGAACCGGTCGGGGTGCGGGAAGGCCGCGGGGTCGCGGTGGGCGGCGCCGGCGACGAGGATGATGCCGTCACCGGCGCGGAACGACTCCCCGGCGAGCTCCGTGTCGGCGAGCGCCGTGCGTCCCGTCCACTGGACGGGCGGGTCGTAGCGCAGCGTCTCCTCGATCGCCGCCGGCACGAGCGCCCGGTCCGCCCGCAGCGCCGCGTACTGGCCCGGGTCCCGGGCGAGCGCCAGAGCGGCGTTGGCGACCAGGTTCACGGTCGTGTCGTAACCGGCGACGAGCAGCAGGACGCAGATCTCGAGCAGCTCGTCCGCGCTGAGCCGGTCGCCCTGTTCCTGCACGGCGATCAGGTCGCTGAGCAGGTCGCCCGCGGGTTCGTCGCGGCGGCGGGCGATGAGTTCGGCGAAGTAGTCGGCGAACGCCCGGGTGGCCTCGGTGCGCTGGGCCCGCTCCACCGGGTCGAGGACCTGGTCGGGGTCGAGGCCCCGGGTCAACGCCGACGCCCAGCCGCTGAAGACCTTCTCGTCGCGCGCCGGGACGCCGAGCAGCGAGCAGATGACCCGCAGCGGCAGCGGCCGGGTGAACGCCTCGACGAGGTCGACCTCGCCGCGGTCGACGGCCGCGTCGAGCAGCTCATCCGACAGCGCCTCGGCCATCGGGCGGAACCGGGCGATCCTCGCCGGGGTGAACGCCCTGCTGACCAGGCGGCGCAGCCGCGTGTGCGTCGGTGGGTTCGCCCGCAGCATCGACCGCAGGCCCTCGTCCTGATCCGTCACCGGACGAAACGCGCTGGCCTCCATCGGGACGTGGCCCCAGGCGGGATCCTGCAGGACGCCGACGCAGTCGGCGTGCCGGGTGAGCACGCCGAGCCGGGCCGGGGACAGCCAGTGACAGCGGGCCGACTCCCGCAGCGCCTGGTAGAGCGGATAGGGATCGCTGCGCCACCGCGGATCGAAGATCTCGCGCGCGCCGCCGACTTCCGCCAGATCGGCGTGTTCCGTCGTCATGCCACCCCGCTCCACGATGCCGCCCCCGCCGAGTCCGACGCTAGGCCGCGGGGTAAGCCGGTACAGCAGTCGATATCTGCTTCGAATCGACCGATGCGGAATTCCCGTCCGGGCCTGGCGGGCCCTTGACCCCCGCTCGCGCCCGACCCAGGATGACGCCCGCCACCTGCATTTCTCCGCGCGCATACCCGTGTACCTCGGCCGGGTGGCGCATACGAAGGAGCGGGACCCATGACCACAGCGGGGATCGACGGCATTCGGGCCGACGCCCACGACGTTTTCGACACCGCCCATCGGATCGATCCCTACCCTCGGTACCGCCGGCTGCGCGAGGCTGTCGGCCCGACCCCCGTCCGTCTCGGCGACGCCGAGGTGACGCTGATGTCCCGGTTCTCCGACTGCGCCGCGGTGCTGCAGAGCCAGGCATGGGGGCACGGCAACGTCGACCGGCTCAGCCCCTTCTGGGACCAGCAGGCGAGCCTGCCCGGGTCGTTCATCCGGATGGACCCGCCGGACCACCGACGGCTGCGCACGCTGGTCAACAAGGCGTTCAGCGCCCGGATGGTCGCCGACCTCGCACCCATGATCACCAGCCTGGTCGACACGCTGGTGGACCGTGCGCTCGCCGCCGGCGGGCTCGACGTGATCCGGGACCTGTCCGCGCCGCTCGCCCAGGCGATGGTGGGCCAGCGGCTGCTCGGGGTGCCCGCGGACGACGCCGAGATGCTGCGCTCCTGGGAACTGGCCATCGCCCGCGGCACCGACCCCGACGGCCTGCTGTCCGCCGAGGACATCGCCCGGCGCAACGACGCCGGGGCGAACGTCGTCGCCTACCTGCAGGACCTCGTCGCCCGGCGCAAGGCCGACCCGCAGGACGACCTGCTCAGCCGGCTCGTCGCGGTGGAGGAGTCCGGCGAGGTCCTCACCGCGGCCGAGGTCCTCGGCATCTGCGTGCTGCTGCTCGTCGCCGGGATGGAGACGTCGATCAACCTGGTCGGCAACGGCATCCTCGCCCTGCTCGCCCACCCCGACCAGCTCGCGCTGCTGCGCGCCCGGCCCGAGCTGGCCCCGTCGGCGGTGGAGGAGATCCTGCGCTACGACACGCCGACGCAGTTCACGATGCGGGTCGCGCTCACCGACACCACCGTCGGCGAGCGCCGGTTCCGCCGCGGGGACGGAGCGATCGTGCTGATGGGCTCGGCGGGCCGGGACACCGACGTGTTCGACGGCGGCGAGCGCCTCGACGTCACCCGCTACGCCGAACCCGGCCGCTCGCCGCGCCACCTCGGCTTCAGCCTCGGCCTGCACTACTGCCTGGGCGCGCCGCTGGCCCGGCTGGAAGCGACCACCGCGATCCGCACGCTGGTCGAGCGGGCGCCGGCGCTGTCGCTGGCCACCGACGAGCTGTCCTACCAGCCGAGCCTCATCCACCGTGGGCTGAGCTCGCTGCCCGTCGACCTCTCCCCCGCCGCCGCGGCCTGAACCGGCGAAGGGCCGGCGCCGCCCCCTGGTGGAATGTTCCGGGGGAATGACGCCGGCCCTTCGCGGGATTCCTCAGGCGGCGTGGAAGCGCGTGGGGAGTTCGGCCAGGCCGCGGATGAGCATGTTCGGCTTGTACGGCGGCGTGTCGGTGAGCAGCTCCATGTCGGCGACCCGGTCCAGCACGCCGGCGAGCAGCAGCTCCATCTCGAGCAGCGCCAGCGGCGCGCCGAGGCAGTAGTGGTGGCCGAGGCTGAACGACAGGTGCCGGGCGATCGGCTTGGAGGTGTGGAAACGGGTGACGTCGAGCCGGTCGGGGTCGTCGTAGACCAGCGGGTCACGGTTCGCGCAGGCGATGAGCGCGACGATCCCCTCGCCGGGGGCGAACACCTCGCCCCCCACCTCCAGCTCGCGCTTGGCGGCGCGGGTGTTCATGTGGATGGGTGAGTCGTAGCGCAGCAGCTCCTCGACGGCCGGCCCGATCAGCTCGGGACGCTCGCGCAGCAGCGCGACCTGGTCGGGGTGGCGGATCAGGGCCATCATCCCGTTGCCGACGAGGTTGACCGTCGTCTCGTGACCCGCGATGAGCAGCGTCACGCAGGTGCCGAGCAGCTCCTCCTCGGTGAGCCGGTCGCCCGCCTCCTCGACGGCGGCGAGCTGGGTGATCAGGTCGTCGCCCGTCGCCTCCCGGCGCCGGCGGGAGACCAGGGCGCGGAAGTACGACAGGAACTCGGGGATGGCGCGGTTGCGCTCGGCGAGCGCCTCCGGCGTCATCAGCACGTCGGGGTCGAAGGCCCGGGCCAGCGCCTGCGACCAGACCTGCACCAGCGGGTGGTCCTCGGCCGGCACGCCGAGGATCTCGCAGACCACCGTCAGTGGCAGCGGGTAGGCGATAGTGGCGATGAGGTCGAACTCGCCCTGCCGCAGCGCGTTGTCGAGCAGCTCGTCGACGAGGGCGGTGATGCGCGGCCGCAGCGCCGCCACGGTCCGCGCGGTGAACGCCTTCGTGACCAGGCCGCGCAGCCGGGTGTGGTCCGGGGGCTCCATCCACAGGAAGGACGCGGGGAACGCCTCGGCGGGGATGGTCGGGTGGAGCTGGTGGGGCTCGCGGTCGTGGCCCCACTCCTGGCTGCCCAGCACCGCCGCGCAGTCGGCGTAGCGGTTGGCGAGCTTGAGGTTGAACGGGCCGGTGTGCAGGGGCCCGGCGGCGCGCAGTTCGGTGTAGATGGAGTAGGGGTCGTGCCGGTTCGCGGGGTCGAACAGCTTCGCGAGCAGCCGGGCCCCCGTCTGCTCGGGGGACGACTCGTCCGGTCGGTCGAGGGTCTCGGACGACGCGGGTTGGACGGTGACCATGCTGTGCTCCTTCTACGACTGCTCGTGGTGGGGGACGGCCAGGCGGTCACGGATGGTGGGCGGGGATGACGGCGCGATCGCCCGCGGGGCGCCGGGGGCGAGGACCCGGACGGCCAGCGCCGGGCGCAGCAGCGCGGTCGGCGGCTCGGCGAGGTGGACCACGCGCATGAGGGTCCGGGCGACGGCGGGGTCGCGGTGCGCGCGGCGCTGGGCCCGGGCCGCGTAGCTCCCGGTGATCCGGCCCCGCAGGGTGCGCCGGCCCACCACCGCGGGGTAGCGCAGGTCCGAGGAGGTCGCCATGTCCCAGGCGACGTCGAGGACGGGTCCGACCGCGCGGTAGAAGCGGCCCGGCAGTCCGCGCGGGCCCGCGCGCAGGCAGTCGCGCAGGACCAGCGCCTGCTGGGCGGCGACCGTCATGCCCTGCGCGTAGAGCGGGTTGAAGCTGCACAGCGCGTCGCCGACGACCACGATCCCCTCGGGTGGGCGGCGCACGGCCTCGAAGTGCCGGCGCACCGATTCCCGGAACCGGTACGGCACGGCGTCGGTCAGGGGGGTCGCCGCATGGATGAGGTCGGCGATGTCGGGGCTCGGCAGCCGCCGGGCGAACGCGCGGAACCCCTCGTCGTCGGTCGGGGGATGCTCGCCGAGCAGGCCGGCGAGGGTGACGATCCAGCGGTCGCCCTCGACGGCCACCGCGCCCCCGCCGCGCAGGCCCGGGGTGGTGGAGACGATGACGCTGAGGTCGCCGCCGAGGTGCTCGGGGCGGCGCTCGTAGACCCGCGAGGCGTAGCCGAGGTCCACGGTGACGCGCGACGTCGGCGGTGCCGGGTGCCCGGCGGCGGCGAGCCAGTCCAGGGAGCGGGAGTTGCGCCCACTGGCGTCGACCACCAGATCCGCGGCGAGCACCGTCGACGCGCCGTCGCCGCCGCCGGCCCGGATCCGCACGCCGCCGACGCCGCCCTCGCCCACCCCGCCGACGTCAACCAGGCCGATCACCGCGGTCCTCGGTAGCAGGCGGACGCCGGGCAGGGCCGCCGTGCGCCGGCGCAGCTCGCGTTCGAGCAGCGGCCGGCTCGCGAGCACCGACGTCAGCCCGGTGGAGACCGGACCGACGCGGCGTCCCTGCAGGTACCAGCGCCCGCCGACCAGCGCCTCGCTCGTCGGCGCCCCGGCGGCGACGAGCTGCGCGACCAGGCCGGGATGCAGCTCCTCGAGAATCTCCCGCCCACGGTCCATGAGCGCGTGCAGGTGCCCGGCCTGTGGCACCCCACGGCGGGCGCCGAACCCGGCGGCGGGAAGGCCCGCGTCGCCGAGATCGCCCGCGTCGACGGAGCCGGGCAGGTCGTCGCGGTCGAGGACGCTGACCCGGTCGAAGGACTCGCTCAGGACCCGGGCGGCGAGCAGGCCGCCGACCCCCGCCCCGAGGACGACGGCATGCCCGCGGCGGGGTGTCGAGGTCGATCGGTCAGAGGTCAAGGGTCAGCCGCTCCGAACGCGCCCGCGAGACGCAGATCATCATCGTGGTGCCGGTGGCCTGCTCCTCCGCCGACAGCACGGAGTCCCTGTGGTCGACCTCGCCGTCGAGCACGGTCGTCTCGCAGCTCGCGCAGGTGCCCTCGCGGCACGAGGAGGGGACGTCGAGCCCGGCGCGGTCGAGCGCGTCGAGCACCGACTGGTCGGCGCGCACCCGCACCAGCCGCCCGGAGCCGGCCAGCAGCACGTCGAAGGCCCGCTGCTCGGCGTCCGCGCCGTCCGTCGGACGGGGGCTGAACCGCTCGACGTGCAGGCTGCCGACGCCACGGGCGGCGAACGCCCGCTCGGTGGCCGCCAGCAGCGGCTCCGGCCCGCAGCAGTACAGCCGCGCGTCGGCGGCGAGCTCGGCGACGATGTCGTCGACGGGCAGCAGGCCCTCGGCGTCCTCGGGCAGCACGCGCACCCGGTCGCCGTGGCGGGCGAGCTCGGGCAGGAACGCCATCCGCCGCCGCGCCCGACCGCCGTAGTACAGCCGCCAGTCGGCGTCGCGGCGCTCCAGCTCGTGCAGCATCGGCAGCAGGGGCGTGATTCCGATGCCGCCGGCGACCAGCCGATAGGAGCCGCCGGCCACCAGCGGGAAATTGTTTCGCGGGGCGCCTACCTCGATTTCCGTACCCTTCACGACCTGTTCATGGAAGTAGCGCGATCCGCCCCGGCTTTTTTCCTCCAGGAGCACCGCGATTCGCCATGACCGGGTATCGGACGGATCACCGCACAACGAGTACTGGCGGATCTCCCCACCCGGTACCCGAATATCCACGTGGGCGCCCGGAGCCCAGGTGTCGAGAGCCTCTCCTTGCGGGTCCACCAGCACGACGACCAGCACGTTCTCCGCTGCCAGAGTCGCCTCGTCCACCCGCAGGACCGTCCAGCGAGATACCGAACTCACCGGCAAACCGTCTCATGCCAGGCATCACGCGAACAGCGATCAATACAACGGCAATCACCCCATCGAAATCGTCGATGGCCGACGACCGAGCGCGCGGGGCGCGGCAACAATGACCCCGCACGCAGCACTTTTATACCGGTGGGAGCAACCGTGAGCGAGACAGTCGTGAGCGAAACAGTCGTGAGCGAAACAGCGGTCAGGCCCTCCGAAGCATCGAGTCCGCCGGATCCCGTGCTGCTGGCGGAACGCACCGCGCGGTTCATCCGCGACGTCGTCGTCCCCGTCGAGCGCGAGATCGTCGTCGACGGCCGCCGGATGGACGACGCGCTGCGCCTGGAGCTGGTGGCGGCCGCCAAGGACGCCGGGGTGTTCGGCCCGCTGTCGCCCGTCGAGTACGGCGGCTTCGGCCTGGACTTCCGCGGGCAGGCGCACGTGCTCATCGCGGCGGGCGCGAGCCTCGTCGGGCCGCTGGCCCTGCACTGCTGGGCGCCGGACGACGGCAACATCCACCTGCTCGCCGACGCCACCACGCCGGACCAGCGCGAGCGCTACCTGGCCCCGCTCGCCGCCGGCGAGGTGCGTTCGTCGATCGCGATGACCGAACCCGCCCCCGGCACCGGATCCGACCCGAGCATGCTGCGCACCGTCGCCACCCGGGTGCCCGGCGGCTGGTCGATCACGGGCGCCAAACACCTCATCACCGGCGCGGACGGCGCCGCGTTCACGATCTGCGTCGCGCGCACCGACGCCGGCCCGACGATGTTCCTCGTCGACGCGGACAACCCGGGGATGCGGGTGGTGCGCCGGATGCCGACGCTGGACTTCACCAGCGCCCCGGGCGGCCACTGCGAGGTCGCCTTCGACGACTGCCGCGTCGACGACGACGCCGTGCTCGGCGAGGTGGGGCTGGGCCTGGAGTACGCCCAGGCCCGGCTGGCCCCGTCCCGGCTGACGTTCTGCATGAACTGGCTGGGCCTGGCGGTCCGCGCGCACGTCCTGGCCGCCGAGCACGTGCTGGGACGCCACTCCTTCGGCGCCCCGATCGCGGAGCACGGCATGGCACAGGCCCTCGTCGCCGACAACGAGATCGACCTCGCCGCGGCCCGCGCGCTCGTCCACGCGACCGCCGCGACCCTGGACACCCAGGGTGCGACCAGCTCGGCGGCCCGCCACGACGCCGCCATCGCGAAGACCTTCGTGTCCGAGGCGGTGTGGCGGGTGCTGGACCGGGCGGTGCAGCTCTTCGGCGGCCTCGGCGTCTGCGAGGACCACCTCGTCGCCCGCTTCCTCGTCGAGGCGCGCGCCTTCCGCATCTACGAGGGCCCCTCCGAGGTGCTGCGGGCCTCGGTGGCACGGCGGGTGTTCCGCCGCCTCGGCTAGCCCCACCGATCTTGGTGTTCCGCGGAACCGCGCGTCGCGTCTCGGTCCTGGCTACGACTGTCCTGGCTACGACTGTCCTGGCAACGACGGTCCTGGCTGCGACCCGACTCTCGTGATCATGGTGTTCCGCGGAACCGCGTCAGGCGATCCATGTCCATCAGCGGTAGGAGACCCAGGTGAGCAACCCGTCAGTTCTGAGCCCGGCAGCACCCGGTTTCGCGGTCTTCGCCCAGCCGGGCGCGGGCGTGGACTTCGAGCACATCCGGCGGATGGCGAACACGGTGGTGCCGTTCGGCGCGTTCGTCGGCGTCGAGGTGACGGAGGTCGACGCCGACCACGCGGTCGTGGAGATCCCCGACCGCCCCGAGCTGACCAACCAGTTCGGCACCGTGCACGCCGGCGCGCAGTTCCTCGCGGCGGACATCGCCGGCGCGTGCGCGTTCGTCGGGGCGACGGCCGGCCGGATCGCCGACGTGGAATGGCTCGTCGTGCGCGACAGCTGGTCGTCGTTCCGCCGGCCCGCCCGGGGCCTGGTGCGCGCGGTGGGAACCGTCGACGAGCGCGCGGTGCGCCAGCTGCTCGCCGCCGGCCCCGGCGAGCGCGTCGACCTCGACGGCAAGGCGGTGCTGCACGACGCCGCCGGCGCGCTGGTCGCCACCTTCCGCTTCGCCTACGTCGCCGAACTCGCCGCCCCGGCCGGCGCCCCGGCCGCCCCGTGACCGGCCCGACGCCCGGGACGGCGCCCGGCCCGACAACCGGCCCGACAACCGGGACGACGACCGGCTCCGCGCCGCCGCGCCGCTCGGAGTTCTCGTCGCTGGAGGCCCTGCGGGTCGACAGCGTCGGGGGCGTGTCGTTCGTGCTGCGGGTGCTCCCCCACGCCGACCCGGACGCGCCGGTCGTGCTGATCCTGCCCGCGATGGCGCTCAAGGCGAAGTTCTACCTGCCGATCGCGCGGGCGCTGCACGCGGCGGGGGTTTCGGTGGTGACGACGGACCTGCGCGCCCAGGGCGAGTCCACGCCCGGCCTGCACGACCAGCCGACCTTCGGCTACCGCGAGCTGATCGAGGTCGACCTGCCGCGGGTGCTGGCCGCCGTGCGGACCCGGTTCCCCGGGGCGCGGCCGTACCTGTTCGGGCACAGCCTCGGCGGCCAGATCGCCCTGCTGCACGCCGCCGCCGAGCAACCCGCGGGGGGCGGGATCGCCGGCGTCTGCGTCATCGGCACGGGGACCGTGTACTGGAAGGCGTTCGGCTTCCGACGCTGGGCGGAGGCGCTGTACTCGATCCAGACGATCGGCCTGGTCGCGCGGGTGCGCGGCTACTGGCCTGGCGGCATGCTCATCGGCGGCGCCATGCCCGGCCGGGTGATGACGGACTGGGCCCGCCACTCCCGCACCAGCCGCTACCGGCCACATGGGACGACCCGCGACTACGACCGCCTGCTCGCCGAGCTCGACCTGCCGGTGCTGGCCATCTCCCTCGACGACGACCGGCTGGGACCGAAGTCGAACGTCGACTTCCTCTGCCGCCGCATGCCCCGGGCCCGCCTCGACCGGTGGCACATCACCGCCGCCGCCGGCGTCGCCCACCGCGACCACTTCGCCTGGACGAAGGACGCCGCCGTCATCGGCCCCGCGGTCGCGGCCTGGATCCGCGAGCGCCGCAGGCCCGAGTAGCCGGATTCCTCTCGGGCGATTGGAACCTCCAATCGGGGGCGGTCACCGACATATTCGTCGCGATCCGTTCACCAACGATTCACCGAGACCTGCTGAACTGCATCTGCCCGTCGACACGGAATTAATCGACACGTACACGGACCGGGTGCCGGGAATTCATCGGCCAGGGGACAAACCGGTTCGGCACTGGTCCGGCCCCGGCGCGCGCAGGACACCACACAGCTTGTTTGCCAGATGCCGCCGGATCGGAGGGGGGAACCAGTGAGCCGTATTACCGTCGAAAACGTCACGCGCCGCTATGGGGACGTGCGGGCGGTCGACGGGGTGAGCCTCGACGTCGCCCACGGCGACTTCCTGGTCCTGCTCGGCCCCAGCGGCTGCGGGAAGTCGACGCTGCTGCGCATGATCGCAGGTCTGGTTCCCCCCAGCGACGGCCGGGTGCTCGTGGACGAGCGCGACGTCACCGAGACCCCGGCCCGCGACCGCGACCTCGCGATGGTGTTCCAGAGCTACGCGCTCTACCCGCACCTGACCGTGGAACGCAACATCGGATTCCCGCTGCGCGCCCGTAAGCAGCGCAAGGCCGACATCCGCCGGCGGGTCGCCGAGGTCGCCGACATCCTCGACCTCGGCGCGCTGCTCGACCGCCGGCCGCGGGAACTCTCCGGCGGCCAGCGCCAGCGGGTGGCGCTCGGCCGCGCCCTGGTCCGCGACCCCGGCGCCTTCCTGATGGACGAGCCGCTGTCGAACCTGGACGCCCAGTTGCGCACCGCGACCCGCACGGAGATCACCGAGCTGCACCGCCGGCTCGGGCGGACGTTCGTCTACGTCACCCACGACCAGGTCGAGGCGATGACGATGGCGACGTCGGTCGCCGTGCTCAACCGCGGCCGCCTGGAGCAGCTCGGGACGCCGACCGAGGTGTACGACGCGCCGGCGTCGGCGTTCGTCGCGGGATTCCTGGGCTCACCGCCGATGAACCTGCTCGACGCCGAGATCGTCAGCCGCGACGGCCGGCTGCACGCGGTCGCCGAGGGTGTGGACGTCCCCCTGGGCCTCGGCGATCCCTCTCGCGAGGGCGAGCAGGTGCAGCGACCCGCCATCCTCGGCGTCCGCCCCGAGCACCTGAGCCTCCAGCCGGCGTCGAGCGAGGGCCCGGCGCCCGAGGCCGGCATCCCGAACGGCGACGCCCCCGCGGCGACGCTGCGCGGCACCGTGCGCACCATCGAGAACCTCGGCAGCGAGGAGATCGCCCACTGCCGCGTCGGCCCGGCCGAGGTGGCCGTGCGTGCCCGCCGGCCGGCCGGCTTCACCGTCGGCGAGGCCGTCGTGCTCACCGTCCGCCCCGAGCACACCCACCTGTTCGACCGGGAGTCGGGACGCCGACTCGTCTGGCGGCCGGACCGGAACGCCCCGGTCCCGGCGGCCCGCGTCCCCGTCTCCACCTGACGCCGTCTGGCGCCCCATCCGGCGCCGCCTGGCGCCACCAGTTCGCCACCGGCACCGCGTGCCACCGGCCGCCCGACCCACGACGCCTGGACACCGTCGCGCCGGGCACCCATCACAGCTCACCCGCTCGCACCGTCACCTCGCCGAGGAGCAGCACGTGAAAAGACCGTTCGCCCGGAGATCGTTCTCCCTGGTGGCCCTGTCGGCCGCCACCGCACTGTCCGTCCTGGCCGCCTGCGGCTCGCCCGGGGGCGGTGGCGACGACGCGACACCGAAGGCCACCAGCAAGATCCCCGAGCTCGGCAAGGACCAGAAGGTCTCCATCGTCTTCGAGAGCTACAACTTCGGTCAGGCCGGTGCCTGGACCGACACCTTCAACGAGCTGATCGGCAAGTTCGAGAAGGCCCACCCGAACATCCACGTCACGGCGCAGAAGCCGCAGGGTTCCAGCCCGAACCCGGCCACCGACACGGTGTCGAGCCTGCAGAGCCAGATCGCCGCCGGCTCGCCGCCGGACGTCGTCCAGCTCGGCTTCAGCGACCTCGACTTCGCCATCCACTCCCTGAAGGTGAAGTCGCTGGACGACCTTCTCGGCAAGGACGCCGTCCAGGCGAACTTCGACGGCGCCAAGTACCCGTACGCCAAGACCGCGCGGACCCTCGGTGACTGGGACGGCAAGACCTACGGCGTGCCGTTCGTCTTCTCCACTCCGGTGCTGTACTACAACGCCTCCATCTTCAAGGAGGCCGGTCTCGACCCGGCGAAGCCGCCGACGACGTGGGACGAGGCTCGCCAGGACGCCAAGACGATCGTCGACAAGACCAACCACGACGGCGTGTACCTCGACTGCCTCACGAAGATCGCCAAGGACTGGTGCTTCCAGAGCCTGGTGCGCTCCAACGGCGGACGGGTGATCTCCGAAAACCGCACCACCCTGACCTACTCGCAGCCCCCCGCCGTTCAGGCGGTCCAGATGGCCCAGGGCCTGGTCAAGGACGGCCTGACCCCCGTGCTCGGCCAGAAGGAGGCCTACACGAGCTTCGCCGCCGGCAACATCGGCATGTTCCTGGAGACCAGCGCCATCCAGGGCACGTTCGTGAAGGGCTCGAAGGACAAGTGGGACCTGCGCGCCGCGGAGATGCCGAGCTTCGGCTCGAAGCCGACCATCCCGACGAACTCCGGCGCGTCGCTGTTCGTGCTCTCGAACGACCCGGCCAAGCAGCGCGCCGGCTGGGAGCTGATCAAGTTCCTGACCAGCGAGGACGCCTACAAGACGATCTCCACCAAGATCGGCTACCTGCCGCTGCGGACCGGCCTCGTCGACGACCCGAACGGACTCGCCGACTGGGCCAAGGCCAACCCGCTGGTCGTGCCGAACATCGCTCAGCTCGACCGGATGGAGCCGTGGATCTCGATTCCCGGCGTCAACTACATCCAGGTCCGTGACGGGATGATGGAGGCGGTCGAAAAGATCGTCTACCAGGGCGCGGACGCGCAGTCGACCCTGACCGCCGCCCAGAAGCAGGGCACGGCACTGCTCCCGAAGGCGTAATCCGATGACCACGACCGGACCGGCCGAGCTGACCCTGATCCAGGTGAGCGACACGCACCTGCTGCCAGCCGGCGAGCTGATGCACGACCGCGTGGACACCTTCGCCCTGCTGGAGACGGTCGCCGCGACGGTGGCGTCCTCGACCGGTCCGGTCGCTGGGATCCTGCTTACCGGCGACCTCGCCGACGACGGCTCCCCCGCCTCCTACCGACGGCTGCGCCAGATCATCGACCCGCTGGCGGCGACGTTCGACGCACCCGTCGTCTACGCGATGGGCAACCACGACGAGCGCCTGGCGTTCCGCGCCGAACTCCTGAACGGCGCGGGCGTGCCCATCGGCCTCGACGGATCCGCAGGCCGGTGGTCGGCGGACCATCCCTGCGACAGCATCCATCTGGTCGACGGCCTGCGCCTGGTCGCCCTCGACTCCACCACGCCGGGCCGCCACGACGGCTGGCTCACCGACGCCCAGCTCGCCTGGCTGGCCGACGAGCTGGCCACCCCGGCGCCCCGCGGCACCCTGCTGATCGTGCACCACCCGCCGCTGCCGTCGCCGGTGCCGACCGTGCACCTGCTGCGGCTCGCCGCCGCCGAGCGGCTCGCCGACGTCGTCGCCGGCACCGACGTGCGGATGATCCTCAGCGGGCACGCCCATCACGCCGGCGCCGGCGCGCTCGCCGGCATCCCCGTGTGGATCAGCCCCGCGCTCGCCTACGACGCCGACCCGCTGCCGCCCGACGGCCGGCTGCGGGGACTGCTCGGCGGCGGCTTCAGCCGGATCGACCTGATCGACGGCCAGTTCGTCGCCACCGCGATCCCGCTGACGCCGGCCGGCCACGTCTACAACAACGACAGGGCCGAGATGGTGGAGTTCATCCGCAGCGTCACGCCGCAGACCACCCCGGGATGACCGGGATGTTCGTCGAAGTCGCTCCCCCCACGCTGCCGGCGCCGATCGTGGCGCCGGCAGCGGCCGGGGGCCGGCGCCGATCGGCCCGGCGCCTGACCCGCCGCCTCGGCCGCGGCGTCGTCCCCTACCTGTACCTCATCCCGGCGTTGGGCATGCTCATCGTCTGGACGTACCGCCCGCTGGTGGAGACGGCGAACTACTCGTTCTACTCGTGGAACCTGTCGCCGACGCAGCCCGCGACCCCGGTCGGATGGCACAACTACCACCGGCTGTTCACCCTGCCCGAGCTGGGCGGGTCGGTCTGGCGGACCCTCCTGATGATCATCGGCCTGCTGCCGTTCACGATCGTCATCCCGGTCCTGGTGGGACTGCTGTCCCGCGAGGTGCGTGGCCGGGCGCGCAGCGTCTACCAGGCGCTGATCTTCCTGCCCTTCCTGGTCGCGCCGGTGGCGAGCGCCGCGGTCTGGCAGTGGCTGCTCAGCCCCCGCACCGGGGCGGTGAACCGGGCGACGGGCTCGTCGGTGAACTGGTTCCACGAGCGGTGGCCCGCCCTGATCGCCATCACCGGCATCACCGGCTGGCACGTCCTCGGGTTCGCCGTGGTCGTGGTCGCCGCCGGCCTGGCCTCGATCAACGGCGACTACGCGGAGGCCGCCTCCGTCGACGGGGCGTCGCGCTGGCAGATCACCCGCTGGCTGACGCTGCCGCTGCTGTCACCGACGCTGGTGTTCCTGCTGTTGTCCACGGTGCTGCTGTTCGCGCCGCAGTGGACGTTCCCGCTGATCGACACGCTCACCCAGGGCGGTCCGGTCGACGCCACCACCAACGTCTACTACCTGCTCTGGGAGTACGGCATCCAGAGCTTCGACGCCGGCCTCGCCTCGGCGGCCGGAGTGGTGTTCTTCATCGGGTTCGGGCTGGTGGCGGCGGTGCTGCTGTGGATCTCCGAGCGCGTCACCATCCACGACGACTGAGAGGGCGCCCCGTGACACTCGCCACCGAACCATCGGTGACCGAACCGGCGCCGCCCGCGGGCGCCGACGGCGCGGACGCCGGCGCTCCCTCGGCCGGCGGCGCGCCGATGACCAACTTCGACGCCCCGGTGATGCCGGGGAGTCAGTCGAGGACACGCGTCGTCGTCGGCCACCTCACGCTGGCCCTGCTGGGCCTGGCCTGCGTGTTCCCGATCTACTGGCTCTACGCGACGTCGCTGCGGCGACCGAACGACGTCTACGAGGTCACCCCGCTGCCGTGGCCGCTGTCCGTCGACAGCTACCGCACGGCGATCGACGAGGTCGACGTCCTGCGGCTGCTGCTCAACACCACCGTCGTCGCGGTGCTCACGGCGCTCGGCCAGCTTCTCACCAGCCTGCTCGCCGCGTACGCCTTCGCCGCCTGGAACTTCCCGCTCAAGCGGGTGCTCTACCTGGCCTTCGTCGGTAGCTGGCTGGTGCCGTTCCAGGTCGCCATGCTGCCGAACTACGTGCTGCTGCACCAGCTCGGGCTGCTGAACACGCTGTCCGGGGTGATCGTCCCGAACATCGTCTCCGGGCTCGGCGTGCTGCTGCTGCGCCAGCACCTCGACAGCTTCCCCAAGGAGCTGCTGGAGGCGGCGCGGATGGACGGTCGGTCGTCCTGGTCGACGCTGTGGATGGTGGTCGTGCCGAACCTGCGCGCGGCCCTGGCGGCGCTGGGCATCCTGCTGCTCGTCAACTCCTGGAACGAGTACTTCTGGCCGGCGCTGGTCCTGCAGCGGCACAACGATGTGCTGCAGCTCGGCATCCGCAGCTTCATGAGCGCCACCGAGGGCGACGACTGGGGCCCGCTGACCGCGACCGCCGGCCTGGCCTGCCTGCCGATCTTCATCATCTACCTGCTGCTGCAGCGCCACGTCGTGAGCGGCTTCGTCCGCTCCGGCCTGCGCTGACGACCCGTGCCGCGCGGGGGCGGGAACCCGACTCCCACCCCCGCGCGGCACGTCCCCCGCGAATACGCGGCGAGGCATGATCGCTCTTATGGTCGATCTGCTCCTGGTCCGCCATGCCGACTCGGTCGCCCCGACGCCTGACGGTCCGGACGAGTATCAGCGGCCGCTCACCGACAAAGGTCGCGAGCAGGCAGGCGCCCTTGTCGCCGCCCTCGGTGACTGTTGCGCATCGTGCCTCCTGTCGAGTCCGTACCTTCGCGCGATCCAGACCCTCGAACCGACCGCCCGGGTCATGGGACTGCCCATCTGCCGCTGTGACGGGCTTCGCGAGTGGCAGTCAGGTCTGGCTGTCGATGCCGATGCCCGCGATCTACACCCTCAGCTTCGACGGTCCCCACCTTCGGCGCGCGCTCGGCCCGGGTCTCGAAAGCGGACAGTAGCGCAACCACCGCCGAGACCGGCAGTGCCGACCGCGGACTTCGCCCCCGCCGATCCCGGGGCCGGTTCCGCGGAACACCACGATCGTTTCAGGGGCCTTGCGTCCAGGAGCCTTGCGTCCAGGGTTCGGGCTCGATCGCCGTCCTGGCAGGATGGCGGCATGGAACGTGTGCTGGGGATCGGTGGATACTTCCTGCGGGCCGCAGACTCGGCGGCCCTGAATGCGTGGTATCGCGATTGCCTGGGTCTGGACGTCGATGCGAACGGCCTGTGGCATCAGGGAGCCGGGCCGACGGTGTTCGCGACGTTCGAGTCCGAGACCGACTACTTCGGGTCCCGCGCCCAGCAGACCATGCTCAACTTCCGGGTCCGCGACCTGGATGCGATGCTCGCACAACTGCGTGCCAAGGGAGCGGACGTGGCCGAGGAGACACAGGACATGGCGGGTGTCGGTCGCTTCGGCTGGGTCACCGACCCTGCGGGCAACCGGGTCGAGCTGTGGCAGCCCGCCTGACCGCGGCTGCACACTCCGCCACACAAGCACCGGCGCGGTTCCGCGGAACACCCGGATCACCGGAAGTCAGGCCCGTATCTGAGCATTCCCGCAACCAACCGATCATCCGCAGACATGAAGATCGGTCCGCCGCGGGTCGTGGCCATGGGGAGGTCATGACAGGCCCTGGTTACGGGTGCGCCGACCCGCCCTAGTTGATCTTGATCGGTTTTTGTCGGTGGTGGGTGGGACGATGCTCGGGTCCGGTGATCGACTACACCCCTGGCCCGGTGATCATGATGATGGCAGCAGCGGCAGCCCCTTCTCCGACGTCCTCAACATTCCCATCCGTTCTGGAGGTGGATGTGGAGACGGCCGCGTTGGGGGTGGTGGAGGAGGTGATCTGCCGCTGGGCGGGTCGGATCGCGGCGGCTACCTGCGGTTGGCTGATGGCGTTGGCGGCGTTCGACCGGCGGGAGGGCTGGTCCGGGGTCGGTATGGGGTCGTGCGCGCACTGGCTGGCCTGGCGGTGCGGTATCGGTCTGCGGACCGCGCGGGAGCATCTGGCCACCGCGCACGCGTTGGAGCGTCTTCCCGCGATCCGGGCCGCTTTCGCCGCCGGCACCCTGTCCTATTCCAAGGTACGGGCGGTGACCCGGGTCGCGGAGCCGGCGACCGAGCAGGTCTGGTTGTCCCATGCCCGTTTCTGCAGTGCGGGCCAGATCGAGCGGCTGGCGCGGTCCTACCGGCAGGTCCGTGGGGATGAGCGGGTACGCCGCGCCGCGCGGCGGTTGTCCTGGCGGGTCGATGACGAGGGCATGCTCTGCCTGCACGCGGTGCTGGCTCCCGAGGAGGGTGCCCGGCTGATCGCGGCGTTGGACGCGGCCCGGGCAAGCCTCGAGGACACCACCCCTGCCCGCGTGGGCAGTACGACGAACGCCGCCGCCGGCGGGGATGGTGCGGCAGGCGACGGTGGGGCGGACGGGGCCGGTGCGGAGGGTCTGCCCGCGGACGGCGAAGGGGTGGTGACGGCGCGGGACCGGCGGCGGGATGCCGACGCGCTGGTCGCCCTGGCCGAGGGCTTCCTCGACCGGCCCGCTCCTGGGCTGATGACCCCCGGCCACACCCTCACCGTGCACCTCACCACCCGCCCCGACACCCCCGCCGGCCACGACACCCAGCCCGGCGCGGACGGTGACGCCAGCACCTCGGGCGGCAACCACAGCGCTGCGACCGGCGGGACAGAACCGCCAGCCGAGGCGGCGGCGGGCGGCGTCGCCGGGCTGCTGGCAACACCGCGGATCGGGATCGGGGCATGGGCCGACGTCGACGGCGGGATCGGGCTGTCCCCACAGGTCGTGGAACGGCTCGGCTGCGACGGGCTCATCCGCGCGTTGCTCACCGACCCCGACGGCAACCCCCTGCACCTCGGCCGCCGCCAACGCCACCCCGGCCAGCGACTCCGCGACGCCGTCTACGCCCGCGACCACGGCCGCTGCCAGTACCCCGGCTGCGGACACACCCGCTGGCTCCAGATCCACCACCTCACCGGCTGGGCCGAGGGAGGCGACACCGACATCAACCGGCTACTCCTGCTCTGCACGGCCCACCACCACGCCATCCACGACGAGCACATCCACCTCGACCGCGCCCCGGACGGCATCGTCACCGCCCGGATCCCCGACGGCCGCGCTCTCGCCGAGGCCCCACCCGTCCTCCCCGGCCCCGAACCCGCCGCCATGCTCGCCCGCGCCACCCGCCACGTCACCTCCACCGCCATCCACACCGAGGACGGCGGCCGACTCAGCCTCCTCGACTCCATCCACGCCCTCCTCAACCCCTGAGCGGCGGACCGAGGTGGAGCCGGTTCCGCGGAACCGCACAGCTAGGCCACTCGGGGCTCGGCCGGGGCCAGGAGGGTCTCGGTAAGCGAGGTGTCGTGCTCGGCGGCGCGGAAGCGCGGGTGGTCGAGCGCGTCGGCGAGGAAACCCGCCGTCGTCGCCACACCAGCGCCCACGACACGGGTCTCGGCGAGCGCGCGGCGCATCCGGGCGATGGCGCCGTCGCGGTCCGGTGCCCAGACGACGACCTTGGCCAGCAGCGAGTCGTACAGCGGCGGGATCCGGTAGCCGGCGGTCAGGTGGGTGTCGACGCGGACGAACGGGCCGCCGGGCAGGTCCAGCTCGGTGACGAGACCCGGGGTGGGGCGGAAGTCGCGGGCGGGGTCCTCGGCGTTCACCCGGCACTCGATGGCCACGCCGCGGGCGGTGACGTCGGACTGCGTGTAGCCGAGCTCCTCACCCGCCGCGACCCGGAGCTGCTCGGCGACCAGGTCGAGGCCGGTGACCATCTCGGTGACCGGATGCTCGACCTGCAGCCGGCAGTTGACTTCCATGAAGTAGTAGGCCCCGCGCGCCGGGTCGTAGAGGAACTCCACGGTGCCGGCGCCGACGTAGCCGGCGGCGAGCACGGCGCGCACGGCCGACTCCCCCAGTTCGGCGACGCCGTCGGGGTCCACTCCGGGCGCGGGGGACTCCTCGACGAGCTTCTGGTGGCGGCGCTGCAGCGAGCAGTCGCGGGCGCCCAGGTGGACGCCGTTGCCGTGGCCGTCGCACAGCACCTGGATCTCGACGTGGCGGGCGGATTCGAGGTATCGCTCCAGGTACAGCCGGCCGTCGCCGAACACGGCCAGGGCCGCCGCCCGGGTCTCGGCGTAGGCGGCGGGGAGGTCCGCGCGGTCGTGGACGACGCGCATGCCGCGACCGCCGCCGCCGGCGACGGCCTTGAGGATCAGCGGGTAGCCGATGTCGCCGGCGAGCGCGAGGGCGGCGTCCGGGCCGTCGAGGGCGTCGCGGCTGCCCGGCAGCAGGGGCAGGCCGGCGTCGCGCATGATCCCGCGGGCGACGGCCTTGTCTCCCAGCCGGGCCATGACGTCGGCCGGCGGGCCGATGAAGACGATCCCCTCGTCCTCGCAGACCTCGGCGAACTCCGGGTTCTCCGACAGGAAGCCGTAGCCCGGATGGATCGCCTCGGCGCCGCGGGTCCGGGCGGCCTCCACCACCGCCGGGATGTTCAGGTAGCTGCGCTTCGCCGGACCCGGGCCGACCTGCACCGACTCGTCGGCCAGCCGCACGGCCGCGGAGTCCCGGTCGGCGGCCGAGTGCGCGACGATCGTGCGGATGCCGAGCTCGCGGCAGGTGCGCACGACCCGCAGCGCGATCTCGCCCCGGTTGGCCACCAGCACGCTCGTGAACATCAACGGCTCCCGTTCGGGGCCTGGTCCAGCGGCGCGAGCAGGAACAGCGGCTGCCCGTGCTCGATGGCGGTGGCGTCCTCGACGAGGATCCGCACGACCCGCCCGGCACGCTCCGCCTCGATCGGGATCATCAGCTTCATCGCCTCGACGATCGCGACCTGCTGACCGGCCCGCACCGTGTCGCCCTCGGCGACGAACGGGGGCTTGCCGGGTTCCGGCGCGCGGTAGAACATGCCCACCGACGGGGAGCCGAGCGGGAACGTCCCGGCCTCGTCGGCCGTCCCAGCGGGTGCGGCCGAGCCCGCCGAGCCCGCCGAGTCGGCTGGGGCGGCGGACACCGCCGGGGGCACCTGGGCCGGGGAAACCTGGGCCGGAGAGACGGGGCCCGGGGCGATGGCGACGGCAGCCGCGGCCCGGCGGGTGCGTGCGGGCGCGGGCGGCGCATCCGCGTACCCCGCGCCGGTGCTCGTCCAGCCCATCTCGACGCTGACATCTCCCGCCGACACGCGCACGTGGCTCGGCGCGATCCGCGCCCGTACGGACAGCTCCAGCACGTGGGCGCCGAGCACCGCCACCACGGCGTCCACGGCGGGTGCGGGCACCCGGCCGTCGCCGTCGGCCGGACCGGCGTCCCCGGTCGTTCCCGTCACCTGGTCGATCGCCGTCACCTGGTCGATTGCCGTCGAGTCGGTCGTCATCTGGTCGCCTCCACGCTCCGGTCGGTCTGGGACTCGTGCGCGTCGCCGCTCGGCGCCGGCGCCGTCACCGGCGCAGGCGCCGCGACGCCGAACTGGCGGAACCTGGCTCGCCGGCGCGTCACCAGGTTCATCTGGTCCAGCGGCAGCAGGTCGGCGAGCGCGCCCCGCAACGCCTCACGCAGGCGGGCGGCGGTTCCCGCCGGGTCGGCGTCGGCGCCGCCGTCGGGTTCGGGGATGACGCCGTCGACGACGCCGAGGCGCAACAGCTCGCGGGCGTCGACCCGCAGGGCTGCGGCGGCGGTCGGCGCGGCCGCCGGGTTCTTCCACAGGATCGCCGCGCAGCCCTCCGCACTGATCACCGAGTAGACGGCGTTCGCGCACATCAGGACGCGGTCGGCGAACGCCAGCGCGAGCGCGCCGCCGCTGCCGCCCTCGCCGGTGACCACGGCGACGACCGGCACGGGCAGACCGGCCATCAGCCGCAGGTTCTCGGCGATCGCGACGGCCTGGGCCTGCTCCTCCGCCTCGATGCCGGGGTAGGCGCCGGCGGTGTCGATGAGGGTGATCACCGGCAGCCCGAGCTTGGCGGCCAGCCGCATCACCCGGGCGGACTTGCGGTAGCCGGCCGGAGTCGGCATCCCGAAGTTGCGGTAGCGCAGCTCGTCGGCGGTGTGACCCTTCTGGGTGCCGAGCACGGCGACGGGCACCCCGTCGAGCCGGCCCAGGCCCGCGACCAGCGCCGGGCAGTCGGCCGACATCCGGTCGCCGCGCAGCTCGGTGAAGTCCTCGAGGATCATGGCGGCGTAGTCGAGCGTCGTCGGTCGGCCCAGCCGCCGGGCGGCGCGCACACTCTCCCAGGCGTCTCGCCGCGCGAGCTGCTCCGGGTCGGTGACGACCGCGCGGTCCGGCCGCCCCGCCTGGCGGGGAATGCCGTCGGCGCGCCGGCTCGACACCGACAGCAGCCGGGCCAGGTTCGCCCGCAGCTCGTGCCGGGGGCTGATGAAGTCGACGACACCGTGGGTCAGCAGGAACTCGGCGGTCTGGAAGTCGTCGGGCAGGGACTGGCGGATGGTCTGCTCGATCACCCGGCGGCCGGCGAACCCGAGCCGCGCGCCCGGCTCGGCAATGATCACGTCGGCCAGCGTCGCGAAGGAGGCCGCCACGCCGCCGAAGGTCGGATCGGTGATCAGCGAGACGGTCAGGATGCCGGCCTCGTCGAGCTGGCCGAGGGCCTGGCTGGTCTTGGCCATCTGCATCAGGGCGATCGCGCCCTCCTGCATCCGCGCTCCGCCGGAGGCGGTCACGGTCAGCAGGGGGGTGCGTTCGCGCAGGGCGAGCTCGGCGGCCCGGGTGAACACCTCGCCGACGGTCGCGCCGAGGCTGCCGCCGAGGAAGCGGAAGTCCATCACGACGACCACGACGGGGTTGCCGTCGATGGTCCCGCGCACGCACGCCGCCGCCTCGTCGAGACCGGTGCTCGCGCGGGCGTCGCGCAGCCGGTCGCGGTAGGGACGCGTGTCGGTGAACTCCAGCGGGTCGGCGTCGATCGCCGGCACGTCCACCGGCCGCGCCGAGTCGGCGTCGAGGAGCAGGTCGAGACGCTGCTGGATGGTCATCGGGGCGTGCCAGGAGCAGTCGGGGCAGACCCGCCCGTCGCGGGCGAACCGCCGCTCGTAGAGCATCGTGCCGCAGCCGCCGCAGAGCAGCCAGGTCGATCCCGACCCCCGTCGGGAGCGCCCCGTCCTGGGGGTCGTCGGGTCCTGGGTCGCGGTGGGCTTGGTGGCCTCGGCGGGCTTGGTGGCCTCGGCGGGCTTGGTGGCCTCGGCGGGCTTGGTGGCCTCGGTGGGCTTGGTGGCCTCGGTGACCTCGATCGTCATGGTTGGCTGCCTCTCCTGACGGCTGTCTCGCTCGGCGGCGGGGCGGGCAGGTATGCCGCGGCGGCGGCGGGCAGGCGCAGCCCGGCCGCGCGCAGCGCCGCGACGCGGTCGGCGTACGCCGCCCCCCGCATCAGGTGGGCGGCCAGGTCGACGACCCGGCGGTTGCCCACCTGCGCCAGGTAGGTGCCGGCGACCCAGCCGTTGAAGGCCCCCATCGCCGGCCCGCACCACACCTGGTAGTCGGGGGCACGCTCGGCGTCCCCGGCGATGCTCCATCCCGAGGAACGCCCCAGGTACCAGCGGAACACCAGCGCCATGCGCCGGCGCGGGTCGTCCGCGGCGCGGGTGATCTGGTCCGGGTCGCGCTCGGAGAAGTACCGCACGCAGTCCTGCCAGACGTCGTCGAGCGAGCGGCGGAACACGCGGGTCTCCAGGGTGGCCCGGATGTCGGCAGGCAGCGCGTCGACGCCGTCGTAGGTGCGGTAGAGCTCGTAAAGCTGGCGCGCCCGGCCGGGGAACAGGGTGCCGCGGCGCAGCACCTGGACCTCCACGCCGAGCTCGAACATGTCCGCGGACGGCGCCATCACCGTGTCCGCGACGCCGGTCGCGGCCAGCAGCCGCTTGGTCGTGTCGGACTGGTCGGCCTCGACCGAGCTCTGGTTGATCGAGCCGGTGACGACGTAGGCGGCGCCGAGGGCGAACGCCGCCGCCGCGGCGGCCGGCGTGCCGATGCCCCCCGCCGCACCGACCCGCACGGGCGCGGCGTAGCCCTGTTCGCGCCGGATCCGCTCGGCGAGCGCGAGCAGCTCCGGCAGCAGCACCAGCAGTGGCCGGCGGTCGGTGTGGCCGCCGGAGTCCGCCTCGGCGGTGAGGTCGTCGGCCAGCGGCACCGCGCGGGCGAGCTCGGCCTGCTCGGCGGTGACGTCGCCGGTCTCGACGAGCCGGCGGACCAGCTCGGGCGGCGCGGGGCGCAGGAACCGCTCGGCGACCTCGGCGCGCGACACCTTGCCGATCACCCGGTTGGCGGCCTCGACCCGTCCGGACCGGTCGCGGCGCAGGCCCGCGAGCCGGTAGCGGACGAGCTGTGCGGTGGGCTCGACGAACGCCGACGCCTCGACGCACGCGACCCCGTGGCGCAGGCAGGCGTCGATGGTGGCCGCCTCCAGCGCCGGTTCGCTCGGGCTGTGGATGAGGTTGCAGGCGAAGGGGCTGCCGGGCGCGTCCCGGCCGATCGCGGCGAGCGCGGCGTCGACGCGGGCCGGCAGCACCCCGGCCGCGCCGAACGAGGCGAGGTAGCCCTCGCGGGCGAGCGCGGCGACCATGCTCGCCGAGGCGATGCCGTTGGCCATCGCCCCGGCCATGTAGGCGTACCGGACGCCGTGGGCGCGGCGGAACTCCGGGTCGCCGAGCGCGTGGGCCGGGCGCGGCCCGGCGGCGGCGAGCACCTGGCCGCCGCCGGTCACGACCCGCCCCACCTGCGTCGCGTCGGTGCTCGTGCGGACCTGCTGACCGTCGCGCAGGACGTAGCAGGGCAGGTCGAGGGCGAGCAGGTCGCGCTGCACCTGCGCCAGGTCGCCACCCGCCTGGGCCGCCTGGGCCGGCGGGGCCGGTGTGGCCGGCGGGGCCGCGGGCCGGCTCGCTGTGGTGGTCGTGGGCGTCACCATGGGGCGGCTCCGTCCGTGCGCAGTTCGACGGCGACATCGATGAGTTCGTAGATGCGCAGCCCCGGCTTCCAGACGCTCGCGTCGGCGGTGACGCGGACCCGGCCGGGGGCGCGGCGCACCTCCTTGAGGTGCACCTCCAGGCGGGTCTCCCCGTCCGTCGGCAGGAACTGCCCCCGGTACTTCCACGTGAACGGCGCGTCCACGGGCAGCACGAAGGCCGGATCGACGAGGCCCTCGGCGTGGGGTGAGTCGAGTAGCCACTCCTGCATCGCCTGGATCACCGTCTCCACCCCGAGGGAGCCGGGGATGACCGGGTCGAGGTGGAAGTGGCGGGCGAAGAACCAGTCGTCCGGGTCGATCGGGCGTACGGCGTGCAGGTAGCCCTGGCCGTAGCGGCCGCCGCCGTCGACGACGTCGAGGGTGTCCAGCAGGGCGAGGTGGTCGCGGGCGACCAGGGGCGCGCCCGGGTCGTCACGGCGCGCCGCGACGTCGAGGGTTCGGGTCGCCGGCCGCGGCGAGGTGGCCTCCAGCCAGGTCGGCACCGACCGGCCGGCGTCCAGGCCGGTCTGGTTGGCGAGTGCGGCGTCGCTGAAGTAGCCGAACATCGTCTCGCCCTCGTAGAACGGCTCGTCGTCGACGGACAGGGTGTAGCCGAAGCTCTGCAGCGACGAGCCGGGCATGTCGGTGGTGGACAGCAGCGTCGAGTGCTGGCGGATGGTGGCGTCGCGCAGGTCCACCTCGCGCAGCACCCGCGCGGTCCCGCCGAGGTTGCGCAGGCTGACCGAAGCCGCCGGGTCACCGAGCGTCGCGCCCAGGTAGTAGCCGACCATGAGCGCCGCCTGCAGCGACGTCTCCATGTAGACGCAGTTCGGCATCGAGGCGTTCGCCGTGTCGGTGAAGTACCAGGAGTCCGCGGGCGCGTCGTACTCGGTGACGTGCCAGGAACCCCCGGCCAGCGACGCCGGGTCGCCGCGGGTGCCGTGGACCTCCAGCACCCGGTCGACGAGCAGCAGCCCACCCGACGGCAGCCGGGTGGCCTTGCGGCCGGTGTAGCCGGCGAACTCGGGGCCGAGGGCGATCTCCTGGTCGCCGCGGCAGAAGTGGGCCATGTGGAACTCGCTGAGCATCACCGGGTCGCCGAAGCGGTTCTTGCGGCCGAGCCAGACCGGCGTCGTCCCGCCGGGCCCGGGTCCGACCGGCCGGCCGGCGCCCTCGCGCAGGCCGACGGCGACGTCGGTGACGCGCCCGAGCACCTGGTCGCTGCCGACCGCGCGGATCTCGGCGTCGGCACGCAGCGCGGGCCGCGGCACCAGGTCGATGTCGGTCACCTCGAGGACCAGCTCGAGCTCGCCCGGGCCGGTGACGGCCGGGTCGACCTGAGTGCCGGGAGCGGCGCCGTCGATGAAGTGGGCGTCGAGCAGGCACAGGTGCAGGCCGAGGTACACCGCGAACAGGCGGGCGGCCTGGGCAGCGGCCTCGGCCAGGCCCTCGCCGTGGCGTGCGGGGCCGACGAGCCGGGCGCGAACCAGGCCTCGCCCGGGACGCCCGCCGCGCAACTCGATCGCGTCGATGGCGGCGAGCAGCAGCCCGCCGTCGACGGCGAGGCGCACCGAGCGGTCGTGGCCGTCCTGGTCGTAGGCCGGGCCGAGGACCTCGGCGATGGCGCCCCGGGCCAACCGGTCGAGGTCGGCGGCGCCCAGCACCCCCACGGCGCTGCGGGCCAACGGCTTGAACGACGCCTCGGTCGTCACCCGGGGCCGCGCCGGGGCGGGGGGCAGTCCGACGGGCACCACGGGGCCTGGCGGGATGGCGGGGCCCGGCAGAAGGGCGGGGCCCGGCAGAAGGGCGGGCGGCCCGACTGGACGTGCCGGCGTGCCGTCGAGCCCGGCCAGCACGCGCAGTTGCAGCGCGGCCTGGGCCCGCAAGGCGCTCGCGTGCGCTGCGGCGGTCGTCGCGCGCAGTTGCCGGATCAGCTCGGTGGGGTGGGTCGCGGTGGGGTGGATCTCGGCGTGGGAGGACGGAGCGGTCGAGGAGGGAGACGGAGCGGTCGGGGAGGGAGACGGGGAGGGCGGCGCGGCGGGACCCGAGGCAGGTGCGAAGGCCAGCGGGTCGAACGGTTCGCCGACGAAGTCGAGGCGCTCGGCCTGGTCGACCACGGTCATGACGGGAGTTCCTCGTTGTCGGTCGGGGTGGGGTCCGCGGTGGGGGTCTGCCGCCATGCCTGGACGGCCTCGGTGAACTTCGCGGCCATGCCTGGCGTCGCGGCCACCGTGACATCGGTGAACCGCACCAGGACGGCGCCGTCCGGGGTGCAGGCGGTGGCGGTCACGGTCGCCGTGCCGCCGCCGGCGTCCACCCGCGCCCGGTCCAGCACGAGGACGAAGGGCGCGGCGTCGGGCAGGGGATGGAAGTACTCGGCGCGGCCGATGCCCAGCGGCAGGCAGGCGTGGCCGAGCAAGGCCTTGCCGAGCACCGGCGGCCCCTGCAGGAGCACGTCGGCGAGGACGGGGCTGTGCAGCGCGCCCCCGAACGCGGCGCGCAGGTCCGGGTCGTCGTCGAGCTGGCATTCGAGGACCAGCCGGTCGACGCCGCGGGCCAGCACCCGGCGCATGCCCTGCAGGCGCGGCGCGTGGAACTGGGTGCCCTCGGTGTAGATGGCCAGGGCGTCGGGCGGCCCCTCCCCCAGCCGGTAGCCGGGCCAGCCGGGTACCGCGGGGCCGGGGCGCGCCGGACCCGGGTCGGCGGCGGCGAGCACGAACGTCGCCGCGTAGTGCGACACGGGCAACCGGCCCGAGCCGTCCGCGCGGACCGCGACGCGGACCAGCAGCCGGCCCGCCTCGCCCGGGACCGCGGGCTCCGCCTCGACCCGCGCGCCGTCGGGCGACGCGCCGTCGAAGACGATGCCCTTGTGCACCGCGAAGTCGCGGATCTCGACGACGCGGCGACCCGGGTGGGACCGTTCGACGACATTGATCATCCAGCCGAGGCCGAACGTCGCCGGGAGCACCCGGTGGGCACCGATCCGGTGGGCGGCGATGACGGGATGGTCGACGATCGGGGTGAGCGGCCGGCGGGCACGCACGGCCGGCCCGCCGGCCGCAGTCGGTTCCGCCAGGGAGCGGCCCGGCCCGACGAGCACGCACACCTCGGCGGCGCGGTCGGGGCGGAACGCGTCGGCGAAGGCCCGGGCACCCGCGTCGGGGGCCAGCAGCTCGACGCCGCGCGCCTGGAACAGCTCCCGCAGGGCGGGGGTCACCATGCCGCCGTCCCAGGCGCCCCAGTCGATCGCGGTGACATGCCAGTCGGGACGGTCGTGTCTCATCGCCGCGGCCACCCGGCACAGGGCCTCGTTGGCGGCGGCGTAGTCGGCCTGGCCGGGGTTGCCGTACAGCCCGGCGACGGAGGTGAACAGCACCAGGTGACGCAGCGGGGCGCCGTCGAGGGCGTCGAGCAGCGCCCGCAGCCCGGTCAGCTTCGGCGCGAACACCCTGGCCACGTCCGCGGCGGTCTTGGCGGGCAGCAGCGCGTCGGCGAGCACCCCCGCGCCGTGCACGACCCCGGTGACCTGCCCGCGCACCTCGCCGAGGGCGGCGCGCAGGGCGACGGCGTCGGTCACGTCGACCGCCACGTACTCGGCGCGCCCGCCGGCGGCCGCGATCGCCGCCACCGTCGCGCGGATCTCGCGCTGGGCCAGCAGCCCCTGGTAGATGCGTTCCACCTCGCGAGGAGTGGGACGGGTGCCCTCGGCCCGCAGCCGGGCGATCACGGCGGCCTTGAGACCGTCGTCGGCCACGCCGGCGGCCCAGTCGGGCTCGGCGGCCAGGGCCGACCGGCCGAGCAGCACGAAGCGGGCGGCGGCGCGCTCGGCGAGGGCGCGCACGCACAGCGCCGTGACGCCGCGGGCGCCCCCGGAGACGACGAGGACGTCGTCCGCACCGACGGTGACCGCCTCCGCACCGCCGTCGGTCGCGCCGTCGGTCGCGGCGTCGCCCGGGGTGGCGTGGGCCGGGTCGGCCGGGTCGGCGGCCGCGAGGGGGTCGAACAGGCCGGGGACGACGGTCCAGCGCATTGAGGCGGCGTCGATGCCGACCTCGCCGGTGTCGCGGGCGGCGTCGTGGAGCTCGGCGTCGAGCAGCGCGGCGACGGTGTCGCCGGCGAGGCCCGGCGCGACGTCGACGGCCCGGCAGAACAGCTCCGGGGTCTCGGCGACGAGCGTCTTGACGATCCCGCCGACCCCGCCGAGCAGGGATGCCGCCGCGCCGGCCGTGCCGTGGTGCCCCAGCCCGCCGTCAAGGCGGGTGAGGGTGACGAACGCGGCGCGGGAACCGGCCGCGGCAGTCGCCGACAGCGACAGATGGGCGTGCCGGGCGACCAGGACGGTCTCCGCGAGCACCGCGACGGAACGGTCCCAGTCGGCGCGGTCCCGGTCGGCGCGGTCCCGGTCGGCGCGGTCCCGGTCGGCGCGGTCCCGGTCGGCGCTGGGGGTCAGGACCGTCAGGGCGAGGTCCACCCGCCCGTCGAACGCGGCGGCCAGGGCCCGTTCGACGTCGTCGGAGGTCGGCACGACCGGGCCGCCGGGCGTGGCGGCGTCGAGGTCGGCCTCCCGCACGGTCCACCCCCGCGTCCGCAGGCCGTCCAGGATCGGACCCGCGCCCGGGTCGCCGCGATGGACGACGACGGCCACCGGGGACTCGGCGTACGGGCGGTCGAGCCGGTCGACTCCGGGCAGGGTCACCAGCCGGACGCGCCGGCGCGGCGCCCCGGCCGGCTCACCGGCTTTTGGGTCGACACCACCTGCCTCCGGGCCGCCGGACGCGGCAGGTGATCCGGGTGATCCGGGCGGCGCGGCGGCGACGAAGTCGGCGATCTGGTCCAGGGTCCGCAGCTCCGCGAGCTGCTCGGGACCCACCGTCGGCGACTGCGGGAACCGCTCCCGCAACGCCCCCAACACCTGCACCCGCTTGATCGAATCAACCCCGAGATCCGCCTCCAGATCCATCCCGGTGTCGATCATGTCCGCGGCATAACCGGTCTTCTCCGCCACCACCTCGACCAGCGCACCCCGCACCGCCTCACGATCGAGGACGCCGACACCACCGGCGCCGGACGCGCCAGATGCGCCGGCCGTCAGGACGGCCGACGGTTCCGCGGAACCGCCCGGCGCCGCCGCACCCGGGGCCGGCGAACCCGCCCCGGCGGCGACGAAGTCGGCGATCTGGTCCAGGGTCCGCAGCTCCGCGAGCTGCTCGGGACCCACCGTCGGCGACTGCGGGAACCGCTCCCGCAACGCCCCCAACACCTGCACCCGCTTGATCGAATCAACCCCGAGATCCGCCTCCAGATCCATCCCGGTGTCGATCATGTCCGCGGCATAACCGGTCTTCTCCGCCACCACCTCGACCAGCGCACCCCGCACCGCCTCACGATCGACGGCACCACCGGCGCCACCAGCACCACCGGCGTCGGGTGTGCCGGCCGCGACGATCGAGGCCGGTTCCGCGGAACCGCCCGGCGCGCCGGACGCGGACGGCGAGCCCGCCCCGGCGGCGACGAAGTCGGCGATCTGGTCCAGGGTCCGCAGCTCCGCGAGCTGCTCGGGACCCACCGTCGGCGACTGCGGGAACCGCTCCCGCAACGCCCCCAACACCTGCACCCGCTTGATCGAATCAACCCCGAGATCCGCCTCCAGATCCATCCCGGTGTCGATCATGTCCGCGGCATAACCGGTCTTCTCCGCCACCACCTCGACCAGCGCACCCCGCACCGCCTCACGATCGACGGCACCACCGGCGCGAGGGGCGTCCGGCGTGGCCGGCTGCGGCGGTATCGGGAGCTGGGTCGGGAGGGTGGCCGGAGCGGGGACCGGGGCCGGAGCGGGGACCGGGGCCGGAGCAGGGATCCGGGGTGCCGGCGCCGCGGTGATCGGGGCCGCGGCCAGCGCCGCCGGGGTCGGCGGGAGCGCGCGGGGAGCGGTCGGCGCCGGGCCGAACGACGCCGGCAGGGCCGGCCGGGGGCCGCCGCCCAGCGTCGGGGCGCCGGGGTCTGCCGTCGCCAGTTCGAGCGCGGCGAGCTGGGCCAGCACCTCGTTGGCCCGGGTGTGCGTCTGGCCGATGGCGACGCTCTGGCCTGCCACGGTGGCGACCGCCTCGGTGAACCGCTCGTCGGCCTGGCCGCGGCGCTGGTACTCCTGCAGCGCGCCGACGAGGCGGTTGGCCACGTCGAGCTGGCTCTCCAGGTAGACGGCGTGCAGGTTGACCTGCTGGGCGAGGATGTCGGCCCCGGCGGACAGGCCGGCTCCCCCGTCGGCCGGGACGGGCTGCGGGTGACGGGCGGCCGCCGGTTCGGGGAGGTACCCGCCGCCGTTGCGGCCCGCGCCGTTCACGCCGCCACCATAGGTCCCTCCGCTGTTGGTCCCGCCGCCGTTGATCCCGGCGCTGTTGGTCCCGGCGCCGTTGGTCCCGGCGCCGTTGGTCCCGGCGCCGTTGGTCCCGGCACCGTTCACGGGAGCGCTGTCGAGCAGGCCGACGCCGTTGAGGACGTGGTGCGCGCCGGCACCGTTCACCCCGGCACCGTTCGCGCCGGTGGGGACGTGCTCCACCGTGGTCACCTCGGACGTGAGCTCGGCCCGCGGGGCGGGCAGGGGGGCCGCGGCGGGGGCGCCCGCGGCGGTGATGCGGTAGCCGTCGCCGAGCGCGGCGGCGTGGGCCGCCCGACGCGCCGGCGGCGTGTACTCGGGCGCGGACAGGGTCACCGTCGGGCCCTTGGCGGGGACCGCCTCGAACGGGTCGGCCTGGTGACGGTTGAGGCCGGACAGGTCGACGCCGAGCACGGCGAGCTGGACGGCGGCCTGCTTCAGGGCGACGTCGGAGTTGCCGAGGGGGCCGGCGTCGGTGGGGACCGCCACGACGTCGGCGTCGGGGAGGATCTGGCGGACGAGCCGGGTCAGCACCTGCTTCGGGCCGAACTCGACGAAGATGTCGCAGCCGGCGGCGTGGGCGGCGCGGACCGCGTCGACGAACTCCACCGGCTCGAGAAGCTGGCGGGCCAGCACGGCGACGTTGGCGGCGCTGTCGGGGCCGTAGCCCGCGCCGCGGGTGTTGGAGTAGACCGGCGTGGCCGGCTCGCCGATCCCGACCGTGCTCAGCGCCTCGGCGAAGCGGTCGACCGCGTGGGCGACGTAGCGGGTGTGGAAGGCGGCGGACACCGGCAGTGGGCGGGCGTCGAGCCCCTCGTCGGCACAGCGGCGGACGAAGGCGGCGACCGCCTCGGTCGGCCCACCGACGACGACCTGCTCCGGGGCGTTGTGGTTGCAGATCACCAGGTCGGGGTGCTCGGTCAGCATCGCGGCGACCCGGTCGCGCGACGCGGGCACCGCGGCCATCGTGCCGCGGTCGCCGGTGTCGTCGGCGGGGGGCGCCATGGCCAGGCCACGCTCGCGGGCGAGACGGAAGTAGCCGGCGGCGTCCAGGGCACCGGCGGCGTGCAGCGCGGTGAGCTCACCGAAGCTGTGGCCCAGGTAACCGGCGGGACGCAGGCCGAGTTCGCGCAGGTAGCGGAACTGGCCGACGGACATCGCGCCGATCGCCGGCTGGGCGTGCTCGGTGGCGCGCAGGGCCACCTCCTGCTCCTGGCGCAGCGCCGCGGAGAACACCGGTGGCGGGAAGACGATCGGCGCGAGCCGCCGCTCGGCGCCGTCGAACGCGGCGTTCGCCTCGTCGAAGGCGGCCCCGACCGGCGGGACGCCGATCGCGGCGTCGAGGCCCATGTCGAGGTACTGGCTGCCCTGCCCGGCGAACAGGCCGGCGACGGTGACGCCTCGCCGGGCCGAACGGCGGAAGTGCACGCCGCGGGGATGCGACCATTCGGCTGCGTCCGGGGCCCGCTCGAGCTGGGCGAGCGCGAGCTCGCGCAGCTCGTCGACGCCCTCGTCGTCGACGGCGACGAAGCCGACCCGGGCGGCGTCGGCCGGGATGGGCCCGTCGCCGCCGGGGGCACCCGATCGCAGCAGTTCCAGCAGCGCGGGAACGTCCGGGGCGTGCCACAGGTGCGCGCGGGCCGTGCGGTGCAGCACCTGCACGGCCGACCGGTCGCCCGAGTGCTCCTCGAGGACCACGTGGAAGTTCGTCCCACCGAAGCCCATCGCGGACGCGGCGGCCCGGCGCGTCGGCCGGTGCGGGTCGCGGATCCACGGCCGGTTCGCGATGTTGACGTAGAAGGGGGCGTCGTTGAAGTCGACGGCGCTGTTAGGCCGCTCGACGTTGATCGTCGGCGGCAGCACCTTGTGGTAGAGACCGAGGGCGAGCTTCATCAGGCTGGCCGTGCCGGCGGCGCCCTTGGTGTGGCCGATCTGGGACTTCACGCTGCCCAGCGCCGCGTAGTTGCGCTCGTCGCCGGCGTCGCGCAGCAGGCCGCCCAGCGCGGTGAGCTCCGTGCGGTCACCGACCGCGGTGCCGGTGGCGTGGGCCTCGAACAGCTCCACCGACGCCGGCGAACAGTCGGCGTCGTGGTAGGCGCGGTCCAGCGCCACCCGCTGCCCCTCGGCGCGGGGGGCGTAGATGCTCTTGGAACGGCCGTCACTGGACGAGCCGATCCCGCGGATCACGGCGTAGATCCGGTTGCCGTCGCGCTGGGCGTCGGTGAGGCGGCGCAGCGCCAGCATGCCGATGCCCTCGCCGAGCAGGGTGCCGTCGGCGTCGTCGGAGAAGGGGCTGATCGTGCCGCTCTTGGACAGCGCCTGGACCTTCGAGAAGCACATGTAGATGAAGATCGTGTTCTCGGTGTCGACGCCGCCGGTGATCATCGTGTCGGCGCGCCCGTCGACCAGCTCCGCCACGGCGAGGCGAACCGCGGACAGCGACGCCGCGCAGGCCGCGTCGACCGTCGTGTTCATCCCGCCGAGGCCGAGCCGGTTGGCGACCCGGCCCGCGACCACGTTGGCGAGCAGGCCGGGAAAGGAGTTCTCCTCCCAGGGCGCGAAGGCCTCCACGTACTTGCGGCTGATCGCGTCGGCGTCGGCCTCGCTCAGCCCGCAGCTACGCACCGCCTCGCGCAGCACCGGCGTGGACAGTCGGGCCGCGAGCGGGTGCATGAGCGGGACCGGGCCGGTCGTGCCGAGCACGACGCCGGTGCGCCCGGCGTCGTACCAGTCCGCGGCCGTGCCCGCGGCGTCGCGGGCGCCCGCGTCGCGCAGCACGTCGCGGGCGACGCCGAGGCTGAGGGTCTGCATCGTGCTGGTGACCTCGAGCTGGTTCGGCGGCATGCCGAACTCCAGCGGGCTGAACTCGACGTCCGGGATGAAGGCGCCGCGCCGCGAGTAGGTCTTGTCCGGCGAGGTGGGGTCGCTGTCGTAGTAGTCGTCGAGGTCCCACCGCGACGGCGGCACCTCGGTCGTGCAGTCCACCCCGTCGACGACGTTCTGCCAGTACTCGCGGTGGTTGCGGGCCATCGGGAACAGGCCGGACATGCCCACAATCGCGATCGGGGTCCGGGCGAGCCGACGGTCGTCGAAACCGTCGGGCTCGGACGGGCTCAGGGGGAGCGCTGGCTGGGTCACGATTTTCCCTTCTCTGCCGGGCGACGCCGGCGGGCGGTGCGGCTCAGGCGGCCGTCAGCCAGGACGTGCGCTCGACGAGGTCCGCCATCTGCTCGGCGAACAGGCGATGTCCCTCGGCGTTGGGATGTAGGCCGTCGGGGCTCCACAGCCGCCGCCCGGCCCAGTCGGAGTGGGCGGCGATGTCCAGGCGCAGCGTCCCGGTCGCCTCGCACACCTCGCGCAGGACGCTGTTCGCGAACACGAACCGCTCACGCAGCAGGCCGCGGAACTCCTCCGGCAGCGGGAGGTTCGCGGGGATGTCGGGGTAGCTGGCGGTGAACACCGTGGTGTCCAGGCCCGCCAGCGACCGGAAGATCGTGTCGAGGTTGCGGGCGAACCGGTCGGGATCGAAGTCCTGGACGAGATCGTTGACGCCGACCACCACGCCGATCAGCGGCGACTTGCGGGCCAGGGCCGGGCGCAACTGCCGGTCGACGACCTGCTGCGTGGTCGTCTGGTAGGCGCCGAGGTTGCGGACCTCGCGGGCGGCCACGCCCATCCGCCGGGCGAACCGGCTGGCCCAGCCGATGTAGGAGCCGTCGGCGGCGACGTCACCGCGGCCCTCGACGAAGCTGTCGCCGAGGGCCGTGAACCTGACTGCGGGCATCTGCGGGCCTTTCCCTTTTCGTGGCGGTCGGCGGCGCGGTCGCGCTCAGGAAGGGGTGAGAATCCTCCGGTCGGCCGGCATGTTGACGTCCTCGTAGAGCCGCTCGAGGTTCGCCGGGGCGAAGAACTCCTCGCCGGGAATTCCGCCGGCGATGAGGCCGAAGAACTTCGTCGTGTATTCGGGGCTCATGCTGGTGGCCCGAAACACGGAGTCGTAGTAGGGAGTGAGGCTGAGCTCTGCGAGGCTGCAGGTGAGTTCGAAGGTGCCGTTGCTCTCGGCATCACGGATCTTCGTGTACTCCTCGACCGCATCATCGATCGGACGCGAACCGGAAAGACCCTCGTGCAGCTTCTCCGCGAGCACCTCGGTGTACTTCAGCGCGTCGGTGATACCCCAGCCGGTGAACGGGTCCTTGTGGTATCCGGCGTCGCCGACGAGCGCCCAGCCGGGGCCGGCGGAACGGCGGTAGTAGTTGTCCGGGTAGGCCATGGCGCGGAAGTTCTCCGCCCGCTTTCCGTTCGTGCGCAGGTCCTCGCCGAGTTCGGGCACGACCTGGTCGATGATCTCGTGGAAGCTGCCCTCGACGTTCGCCCGGAACTCGCGCATCCGCTCCTTGCGGCGCATCACGGCGACGAGGTGCTGGCCGTTGTGCGTCGGCCATGCGCCGAGCTGCTGCTGACCGAAGCCGGTGCGGTGGTGGAACGGCCAGTCCAGGCCGCTGTAGTACGAGTAGTAGACGAAGCACGACGCGGGGATGGACCGGTAGATCTCGGCCCCGACCAGGCCCGCCACGGTCGAGTTGCGGCCGTCGGCACCGACCACGAACCGAGCGGCGAACTCGCGTTCCGGGCCGTCGCCGATCCGGCCGCGCACGCCGGCGGCGCGCCCCTCGGCGAAGATCACGTCGGTGACGGTGAACCCCTCGACGACCTCGGCGCCGGCCTTGCGCGCCTCGTCGACGAGGATCTCGTCGAGGATCGTCCGGCGCGGGGAGTACACCTCGGTGATTCCGTCGATCGGGTCCGCGAAACCCTCGAGAAAGATGTCCGTGTAGGAGAACGTCAGATGCCGCATCGCCGGCGGCTCGGTGGCGACAAGACGGTCCAGAATGCCCCAGTCCTGAAGTCGGGACAGGCCGGCCTGATGAATGTAGTGCGTGGAGACGGTGTCGCTCGGAAAGGTGGCACGGTCCACCACGAGCACCTTGTGCCCGCGCCGCGCGAGCAGCATCGCCAGGGGCGATCCGGCGCAGCGTGCGCCCACCACGATGACGTCGTACATGGCATTGTCCTCCCGTTGTAGACCGCCGGCGGCCGCCCGGCGGCCGCCGGCAGCGCAGCGTTCGGGCCGGCTACCTTGTCATGGTGCTGATCGGTCAGATCGTCGGTCAATGGACAGGCCGACATCTCATCGGCCGATAAGCCCACTCAATCGAGTGGCGCAGATCACTGGTAAAGAAATGCGATCGCCTCGGTGAATTCCCGCTCGATGATCGCGCGGCGAAGCTTCATGGAAGGCGTGAGATGGCCGCGTTCGACGGTGAAGTCGCCGTCGAGCACGCGGAACTTCCGGATCGACTCGGCCCGGGAGACGAGGCTGTTGGCGTCGTCGACGGCGAGCTGGAGCTCGGCGAGCAGCCGCGGGTGCTCCCGCCAGTCCTGCGCGCCGTCCAGCGGCACGCCGTTCGCCGCGGCCCAGGCGGCCAGCGGCGCCGGGTCCAGGGTGATCAGCGCCGAGACGAACGAGCGAGCCTCCCCGACGACCATGCAGTTGCTGACCAGCCGGTGCAGGCGCACCCGGTCCTCCAACGGCGTCGGCGCGACGTTCTTGCCGCCGTTGGTCACCAGGATCTCCTTGCGGCGCCCGGTGATGACCAGGTAGCCGTCGGGGTCGAGGCGGCCGATGTCGCCGGTGTGCAGCCAGCGGTCCTCCTCCGGCCCGGTGGCGTCGCGGCCGACGGCACGCTCACCGGCCGACCAGTAACCGGGCGAGACGTTGGCGCCCTGGACGAGCACCTCCCCGTCGTCGGCGATCGCGACCGTCGTTCCCGGAATCGGCCGTCCGACGGTCCCGCGCCGGTTGGTGGCCGGGGCGTTGACCGTGACCGCCGTGGCGGCCTCGGTCAGGCCGTAGCAGTTCAGCACGTTGACGCCCGCGCTGGCGAAGAACGCCGCGGTGGTCTCGTCGAGCGAGGCGCCGCCGCAGATCACCTGGGTCAGCCGGCCGCCGAACGCCGCGGAGACGTCGTCGGAGGGCAGGTCCCGCACCCGCTTGCGGATCTTCTCCAGCGCATACGGGACGAGGGACAGGACCGTCGGGCGGATCACGGGCATCACGGGCAGCAGCTCGGGTATCCCGGGAAGCAGGATGGTGCGCGTCCCCGCGTACAGGCAGGCGAACAGGATCGTCTGGCCGAACACGTGCGACAGCGGCAGGCACAGCGCCGTGGTGGCCTGGGTGGTGGCCTGGGTGCCCTGCTGCGCGCGGACCTCGGCGGTACGGAACAGCTCGCCGGTCTGCTCCACCGTGCCCGCCGAGGAGGCGAACATGTTGCGGTGGGTGAGCATGCACCCCTTCGGCAGGCCCGTGGTGCCGCTGGTGTAGATGATCATCGCCAGGTCGTCGGCGCGGACCTTGCCGGCACGCTGGGCGAACTCCTCGTCGAGCGCCGCCCGCCGCGCCCCGGCATCGGTCGAGCCCGCCGCCGCGGCCACCCACTCGTCGACCTGCCCCAGGGGCCACGCCGGGCGGCGCAGCCCGGCGGCGCCGGCCTCGCTGACCTGCCGCACCTGCTCGTCGGTCTCGGCGAACGCCCAGGCGGCGCCGGAGTCGGTGAGGACGTGGCGGACCTGCACCTCCGAGGCCGTGGGGTACACGGGGACGATCACCGCGCCGACGCCGAGGGCGGCGACGCTCAGCAACACCCAGGGGTAGCCGGTGCGCCCCATGACGGCGACCCGGTCGCCGTGCGCGACCCCGAGGGCGAGCAGCTCGGCCGCCACCGTCCGGGCCTGCTCGGCGAACTCGCCGCTGCTGATCTCGTGGATCGCCTCGCCGGGCAGGTCGGTGCGGCCCAGCAGGGGCCGCTCGGGATGCGCCTGGGCGCCCCCGTCAACCATGGACCAGAGTCCCTGGTCGTCCGGCAGGACGGGGCCGCCGGCCGAGGTGGATTTCTGCACGTGTCATCACCTTTCCGCGTGGCGCGGACGCAGCCATCCGCACGGTGAAGTGCGTTCCAGCATTCCACGCCCGAGTCTCGGATTATTCCGAGAACGCGGCAAGGCGCTTTCCCTGAATGAACGGTCGAGCTTTCCTATCGCCTCACCCTTGATTCGGCGCGGCCATATGCTGGAACCTGGAACGGCCGGGCCGCCTCGATACAGTCGACGAAGATGTCCACCAGCGGCGCCGAATTCGCCGCCCGCCAGACCACGTAGAGGTCCAGGGTGGGAACCGGGTCGTAGAGCTGGACGGCGGCCGGCCGCGGACCCCCGACCGCGGAGCCGATGTTCAGCCCGCGTGACGCCGAGGCGAACCCGACCAGCGGTTTCACCGACACGACGATCGCGGTCGCGCTCGGGTCGTCCACCTCGTGGGCGACCGACAGGGTGATGCCGCTGGCCTCGGCGGCCGCCTGGATCGCGTCGTACATCGCCGGGCTCTTCTCCCGGGCGAACAGGACGCACTGCTGGCGGGCGAGTTCCCCGAAGGGAATGCCGCCGCGCCCCGCCCACGTGTGCCCATGGCCGACGACCGCGACGAGCGGCACCCGGAAAAGACGCCGGGAGCGGAACTCGGGCGAGGTCGGACGGCCGTAGACGATGGCAATGTCGAGATCGCCGGCGGCGAGCGCGGAAAGCTGTGGACCGGTGCGCTGCTCCACCAGCGTGACGCTGACGTCGGGATATTCGGCCGACATCTTCGTGAGCGCGGCCGGGACGACGTGCTGACCGCCGGGGAAGTTGTACCCGACACTCACCACCCCGGTGCGGCCGGCCGCGACCTCGCGGGCGGTGTGGGTGGCCTTGCGCATCTGCGAGATGATGGCCCGCGCCTCGGCCTCGAAGGCCTTTCCGGCGGCGGTGAGCCGGACATCATGTGACGTCCGGGCCACCAGCTCGACACCGAGACTTCGTTCCAGTCGTTGTAGTTGTTGACTCAGGGATGGCTGCGAAAGATGTAGTCGAGCGGCAGCGCGGCCGAAATGCAGTTCGTCCGCGATAGCAAGGAAGGACACCAGGTGCCGCAACTCCATTGCCACCTCCACAGGGGCGTCGAGCGCAAGCCTAACGGTGCCAGATAACCCCTGGTGAACCGCACCTTCCCGTCGCAAGTCACCGGAGTGTCGGACGCCTGCCAAGCGGCGTGAGTCCCGCCACACCCGGCTGGCCGGCACCGGGCCCCGGCCCTCGATGCGCCCCAGCCCTCGATGCGCCCCGGCCGTCGATCCGTCTCAGCCGTCGATCCGCACCGGCAGTTCCGCGATGCCACGCACGACGAGGTTGGGACGGTAGGGCGGCGGGTCGACCAGCGGCGTCAGCCGGGGTGCGCGCAGCGCCAACGTCCGCAGCAGCAGTTCCATCTCCAGGCGCACCATCGGCGCGCCGATGCAGTAGTGGTGCCCGCGGCCGAAGGCGAGGTGGCGGGGCACCGCGCCGCCCGCGTACCGCGCGAGGTCGAGCCGCTCGGGGTCGGCGTAGAGCTCGGCGTCGCGGTTCGCCGACGCGAGCAGGATGATCACCCCGTCGCCCGCGGCGAACCGCTCGCCGAGCACCTCGACGTCGCGGGTGGCGACCCGGGTCGTGAGGTGCGAGGGGGTGCAGTAGCGCATCAGCTCGTCCACGGCCGGGGTGGCCAGGTCCGGGTCCGCCCGCAGCGCCGCGTACTGGTCGGGGTTGCGCATCAGCATCAGGAACGTGCTGGAGATCAGGCTCACCGTGGTCTCGTGGCCGGCGACGAGCAGCACCACCAGGGTCGCGAGCATCTCGTCGCTGGTCAGCCGGTCGCCTTCGGCCTCCGCCAGGGCCAGCGCGCTGACGAGGTCGTCGGCCGGGTCGGCGCGCCGGCGGGCGACGAGATCGGTGAAGTACTCCCGGAACGCCGCGGCCGAGTCGCGCCGCAGGTCGATCTCGGCCTGGGACAGCAGAATGTCGGGGTCCAGGCCGCGGGCGAGCCCGAAGGACATCGACCGCACCGCCGCGTGGTCGGACGTCGGCACGCCCATCAGCTCGGCGATCATCGTCAGCGGCAGCGGGTAGGCGATCGCCTCGACCAGGTCGACCTCGCCCGCGGCGATCGCGGCGTCGACGAGGCCGCCCGCGACCTCGGTGACCCGCGCGCGCAGCCCCTCGATTCGCCGCGCGCTGAACGCCTTGCCGACCAGCCGGCGGATCCGGGTGTGGTCCGGCGGTTCCATCCACAGGAACGACGTCGGCAGGTCCGATCCGTCGCTGTCGGGATGCATGATCTCGCCTTCCTCGGCGTGGCTCCACGCCGAGTCCTGCAGGATCGCCTCGACCTCCCGGTAGCGGGTCACCAGCCGCAGGCCGAGCGGGCCGGGCGCGAACGGACCGGCCTCGCGCAGGACCTGGTAGTTGGGGAAGGTGTCGTGATGCCAGGCGGGGTCGAAGATGTTCAGCGCCGCCTGGTCGACGGTGAGATCCACTGGCAGGGTCGGGGCCGGCGGGGTCGGGGCCGGGGCTGGCGGGGTCGGGGTCAGGGCCGGCGAGGTCGGGGCCGGCACGGTGCTGGCGTGCAGGACGGGAGACGTGTCGGTGCCGATGTCCACGGCGGGCTCCTGGGGTGGGAACGGCGGCGGAATGCGGTCAGCGCGGCGCGGGGGTCGGGTCCGTCGCGCGGCAGGCCCGCACGAAGCTGGCCAGTTCGTCGACGCGGTCGGACGGCGCGTCCACCGCGCGGCGCACGACCCGGACGAGGTGGTCGTAGGCCTCGGTGTGGTCGTAGTGGGCGGTGTCGGCGATCCGCAACGCCCAGCGCCAGTAGCCGCGCAGCGTGTCCGCCAGCGGCATCCGGAACTGCGCCACCGCCTCGCGGATCGGTTCGACGACGGCGTCGCCGTAGCGGCGCAGGTAAAGGTCGACCATGTCGGCCATGAACGTGAAGTGGCGGGCCTCGTCGCGGCTGAGCCGGCCCAGGACCTCGGCGAGCACCGGGTCGCCGACGACGGCCCGCAGGTTCTGGTAGTAGATCTGGGTGGCCTTCTCCTGCACGAGCGTGTAGGCGAACAGCGCGGCCGGGTGCTCGTGGGGCAGCGCGAACTGCTTGCGCCCCTCCTCGGCGAGTTCGCGGCGCAGCGCCGCCGGCTGCGCGATGCCCGACTCCACCTGGTAGCGGAACAGGGTGCGGGCGTGGCTGTCCTCCTCCTGCGCCCAGCGCACCGTGAAGTGGTAGATCTCGCGGTTGAGCAGGAACGTCTCGACGTCGACGTCGCTGTCGAGCGGGAACCGGCTGCCGTAGACGGCGAAGTAGCCCGGCAGGTGATCCTCGATGAACGTGATGAACCGGACGGCGGAACGCTGGCCCTCGGTGAGCCGGTCGGCGTCGGCCGCCGCCCAGTCGAAGCCGGTCTCGACGTCCCACCGGCGGGTCACCGGGGAGGCGGTCATGAAGTCGGTGACCGCCCGGTCGAGGTCCTCGGCGGGCAGTCCGACCGACCGGGCGGGGATCGTCGGGATCGTCGGGTGGGGGTCGCTCGTGGTCGTCATCGTTCCTCCGGTCAGCGGGCGTTGCGGCAGACCAGGGCGTAGTGCTTGGTCGTGAAGCCCCACCCGGCGTTCGCGACCTCCAGGTAGCGGGTCAGCTCCGCCGACGTGCCCGGGCGCAGCTCGTCGATCGCGGCCGCGCCGGCGGCGACGCGCTCCAGCCAGTCGTCGATGGTGCGGCGGTAGTCGTCGGTGAGGTCGTCGACGCTCGTCACCGAGAAGCCGGCGTCCTCGACCGCGCGCACCAGTTCCGACAGCGGCCGCATGTCGCCCCAGCCGAAGATCGAGTTTCGCACGAACTCGGTGCCGGCGCGGCGGTCGAACTCGTCGCGCGCCGCGGCGTTGCGAAAGCAGCTTTCCGACACGTAGAAGTGCCCGCCGCGACGCAGCATGGACCGCGCGCGGCGCACCGCCCCGTCGACGTCGGGCATGTGGACGATCGAGCCGAGCATGGTGACCGCGTCGAACGAGCGCGCCGGGAGCTCGACGTCGGTGAACTTCCCGACGCGGGTGGAGACGAGGTCGGTCAGCCCCAGCTCCGCGGCGCGGCCGGCGATGAACTCGTGCTGGCGCCCGGCCGGGCTGACCCCGGTCACCTCGGCGCGGTACTCCCGCGCCATGAAAAGGATCAGCGACCCCCAGCCGCAGCCGACGTCGAGCAGCCGCTGCCCGGGGGTCAGCCGCAGCCGCTCGGCGACGAAGTGCAGCTTGGCGACCTGTGCCTCGGCGAGGGTGAGGCCGGGGCTCCGGTAGAGCCCGGAGGAGTACTTGCGCAGCGGGTCGAGGAACAGCCCGAAGATCTCCGGGTCGAGGTCGTAGTGCTGGTTCGTCTCGCCCGGCCGCGGGTCCGTGGTGGTGGTCACGCCGCCTTCACCTGCAGCGCCTCGCGGACGACGCCGGCCAGCTCGGTGACGGAGGCGACGGTGAAGACGTCCTCGTCGTCGAGCTCGATGTCCCAGGTCTGCTCGACCTTGGCGACGACCCGCAGCAGCCGGACGGAGTCGGCGCCCTCGATGGCGCGCAGGTCGGTGTCGGCGGCGAGGGACTCGGCGGGCACGGCGAGCTCCCGGGCGACGATCTCGGTGATCTGCCGGAGGATGTCGGCATCGGTGGTCACAGGGACTCCTCAACGGGGACAGGGCCGTCCGCGGTGGCGGACGACCCCGGGCTGGTGGACAGCGCCGGAGCAGGGGACGGCGCGGGAGCAGGGGACATCGCCGGCGCAGGGGACGGCGCCGGCGCAGGGGACGGCGCCGGCGCAGGGGACATCGCCTGGTGGAGGCGGTCGGCCTCGGAGTTGGTCAGGGCGATGCGTTCCCGGGCGGTGCCGAAGGGGACGTTGCGGTAGGTCGCGGACGCGGTCACGACCGGGACGCCGTCGGCGTCGATGATCTCCGCGGTCGTGCTGATCAGGGGCGAGCCGGCGTCGCTGCCGGCGGCGAGGCGGGCCACGCAGGTGTAGCTGCGCCCGGTGGCGACCGGGGCGAGGTAGCGCGTCCGCATGCTGACGGTGAAGGCCACCAGCCCGGTGCGCACGACGATGAGGTTGCCCATCGTCTCGTCGCAGACGACGCCGAGCAGCCCGCCGTGGACGACCCCCGGGTACGACTCGTAGCTGCGGCCGAGGTCGAAGGTGGTCTGCAGGCCCTCGGGGTGCTCGTCGAACTCGAGCCCGATGCCGTGGGGGTTGTGCGGCGAGCAGCCGAAGCAGCGGTAGTCCGCCAGGACGGCCCAGGGCAGCTCGGGGGCGGTCATGCCAGCGCCTCGGCGAGGCGCCGGCGGACGCGGCCGTTGGTGCTCAGGTCCAGCCCGGTGAGCGCGGCGAAGGCCCGGCGGATGTTGTCCTGAAGCCGGTCGAGCTCGCCCTCGGTGGCGATGCCCGCGAGGAACATGTCGAACGCGGTGTCGATGGTCTCGTGGTTCGCGACCTCCGCCAGCCCGCTCTTGAACACCCCGACCGGATGCTTGATCCGCGCCTCGGAGGTGTAGACGTACAGCGTCTCCAGCACCGAGGGCAGCTCGTTGGGGTGCGCCACCAGGCGCCGGCGCGCGTAGTGCAGGAACTCGCGGGCGTGGCCGGCCTCGTCCCGGCTGGCGCGCAGCATCAGCGAGCGCAGGACCGGCTCGTCGACCCAGGCGGCCACGGACCGGTAGACGTGGTTCACCGTCAGCTCGGAGATGATGTTCGTGGCGAGCGTCGCGCTCGGCGTGGTGCCGGGCGCGTAGGGCGCACGCATCGCCTGGACGGGGGCGGCGGGCATCGCCACGCCGACCGCGTCCAGCCAGGTCCGGAACGCGAAGTGGTGCTGCAGCTCCTCGTAGCCCCAGACGGCGACGAAGGTCGAGAAGTCGTAGTCGTCGAACTCGTTGAGGAAACCGTGCTGGGCGGCGATCGAGTTCGCCTCCCCCATCACGGAGCTCTTGACCATCGTGACGTACTCGGGTCGCACGCGGTCGCGGTCAATGTCGTCGAACGGCAGTTCGGCGAGGGTCCAGCGCTTCTGCTCGTAGTGGCGGAAGACGTCGTAGCCGTGCATGTCGGGCCTACCTCCGTCGGGATCGCGGGCGCCGTCCGGTTTCGGGGCGACGGTCGGGCCGGGCCGCTACCGGGGCCGCGGGCGGGCGAGGTCGCGGGCCTCGACGCGGCGGAACTTCCCGCTCGAGGTCCGCGGGAGGGCGTCGGGGGCGACCAGGTGCACCGACACCTCGGCCAGTCCGAGCGCGGACCCGACGGCGACCCGCAGGTCGGCGGCCAGCCGGACCCGGTCGGCGGCGTCGTCGAGGGTGGTCTCGGCGATCACGGTCAGCGACTCGGCCCCGGTGTCGTCGGTGTCGGCGACGGCGACGCACCGGCGGCGGTGCACCCCCGGGGCGTCGCGGACGAGGGCCTCGGCGTCCTCGGGGTAGTAGTTCACCCCGCGAACGATGATCATCTCCTTGCGCCGGCCGCTGACGTGCAGCTCGCCGGCGGCGAGAAAGCCGAGATCGCCGGTCGGCAGCCACCGCTCGCCCGCCGGGTCGGCTTCGAGTGCCGTCGGCGGGCCGCCGGCGGTGAGGTAGCCGGCGGTGACCGCGTCGCCGGCGATCTCGATCTCCCCGACGGTGCCGTCGGCGACGGCGTGGCGCTCGTCGTCGACGATCCGCAGCCGCATCCCCCGCACCGGCCGCCCGACGCCGACCAGCCCGCGGGCCCCGGCGGCGTCCGCGGGCACCGGCACCGCGACGCCGTCACGGGCCAGCCGGTCGCGGTCGACCCAGGTCGTCACCGGCGGCCGGCCCAGGGGTGGGAAGGTGACGGCGAGGGTCGCCTCGGCCATCCCGTAGACGGGGAACATCGCCTCGGGGGCGAACCCGGCCGGGGCGAAGTGCGCGCCGAAGCGTTGCACCGTGACCGGGCTCACCGGCTCCGCGCCGTTGAGCGCCACCCGCCAGCGGCGCAGGTCCAGGCCCGCGACCTCGGCCGGGTCGACCGCCGCCAGCAGGGCGTCGTAGCCGAAGTTCGGCGACGGGGCGACGGTGGCGCCGATCTCGGCGAACGAGCGCAGCCAGGACGCCGGATCCTTGATGAACGTCGACGGCGACCAGATCGTCATCGGCACCGCGGTGAGGATCGCACTCAGCGCGCCGAACAGCCCCATGTCGTGGTAGAGCGGCAGCCAGGTGGCGCCGTGGTCGCCGACCCCCAGCCCGATGCCGTCGGCGATGGCCGCGGTGCCGTGCACGACGTTGCGGTGGGTCAGCACGACGCCCTTGGGCACGGCGGTGCTGCCCGAGGTGAACTGGACGATCGCCAGGTCGGACGGCGACACGCCCGGCAGCGCCACGCCGTCGCGGGCCGATCGGACGAGCCCGGCGATGCCGTCGAACCGCAGCGCGGGCAGCACCGGCGCGAGCCGGCGGGTCAGGCCGTCGGCCCCCGCCCCGACCAGCACGCGCCCGACGCCGGCCGCGCTCGTCACGGCGGCGATCCGGGCGGCGTAGCCGGCGAGGTCGCCCGCCGAGGTCGGCAGCGGCAGCGGGCAGGCGGCGGCGCCGGCCCGGCCGACCGCGATGACCGCGGTCATGAAGTCGGCGTTGTTCCGGCTGAACACCCCGATCCGCTCCCCTGGCGCCACGCCCTCGGCGACCAGGGCGCGGGCGAGCGCGGTCGTGCGCGCGGCGAGTTCGGTCAGGGTGAGCCGCTCGGCCGAGGAGGGGAAGCTCACGGGGACGTCGGGCCCGGTCGCGGCCGCCTCGTCGAGGGCGCCGGGCAGCGTCGTGCCTCGCATCAGATGCTCTCCCGTTCTGGGCAGTTTTCCGGTGCGGTGCAGGTTTCCGGTGCGGTGCAGTCTCCGGCGCGGTGGCCGGACGTGGCCGCGCGAGGGCGGGAAACAACGGGCGGCCGGGAACACTTTCGGTCCGGTCGGACGGTGACGGAGCCTTTCGGCCGGTCTTCCGGCCCGCTCGATGTCGCCTCCGCAATCCTGACAATCCGACGCCGGCGGGTCAACGAAAGAGCCGCCTCTCCAATCGATCCATCGCCGGGGGCAATAAGCAGGCCGAATCGGCCGAAGGTTACCGCGGGAGGAATACGAGGAGTCATGTTATCGCGGTTCACCGGATATTCCGAACATCGGCCCCGTGGAGTCGACGCGAGTTCGGCCGTTGTTTGCCAGGTGACCCGCACGCCGCGGCCGCGACTCGGCGACACGGGTCCACCGATGCGGATAACGTGTCCGGACATTCGACCCCGTCCGAGACAGGGAGGTGCAGCCGTGGAGCACAACGGCATCAGCGCGCAGGCCGAGGTCGCCAAGCGCATCGACGATCTTCGCGTACTGCTGGAACACGGCCTCGCGGAGGGGGTCGGCGTGGGCCACTCGCTGGGCGTTCGGGTGCGAACTCTCGAGGTGGGGCGGACGGTCTGGACGCTGCAACCGTCGCCGGCCGCGGCCAACGCGATGTTCACGGTGCACGGCGGTGTCATCGCGACGCTGATGGACACGGCGATGGGCAGCGCCGTGTACACGAGCCTGCCGGCCGACCTGTTTTACACGACGTTGGAACTGAAGGTGAATTTTGTGCGGTCGGTGAATCTCGACGCGGCGGCGCTGGAATGCGTCGGCCGGACGGTTCACGTGGGGCGCCGGACGGCGACGGCCGAGGCTCAGGTCACTAATTCCGCCGGAAAGCTCGTCGCGCACGGAAGCTGCACCTGCCTGCTGACCCCCGCGAGCTGAGAACCGGTGGCGGCGTCGCCGGTCGCGGGGAGCGAGCCGGCGACGCCACCGCAGCGGCGGCGCGAACCGCGCCGTCCGCGCCGACGGGTCAGGCCTCGGTCGGTCCGACCGCCGTGCGGATCATTCCCTTGGTGCGCATGAGAACCTCACCGAGATACCCGTCATGCGGAATTCCTGGGCGCAGCCAGGTGGTGGGATTGTCGCCGAGATAAAGATTGATGATCGACGGTTCGTCGAGCAGCGCGTCGATCAGCTCGGCACGGTTGGTCATCGCGGTGAGGACGAGCGAGTCGCGCAGCGGGGCGATCCCGTCCGCGGGCTGCCACGGCCCGACCCAGACGCAGGGGAAGGGAAGTTCGACGCCGAGCTGCGTGGCGCCGCTCGAGTCGACCAGGTGCACGGCCGGCCGCAGCACCGCGCCGCCCGAGGCCAGCTCGTCGACGATCGTGTCGCCGCCGAGCAGCGGCCGGGCGTCCCCGGCGACCTTGTGCAGGTACTGGTCGACCTCGACCACCGACGCGGTCGGCTGCACGGTGAGAGTGGCGTCGGGATGGTCGGCCGGCAGGCTCGGGATCCGCCCCAGCCGCTCGGCCAGCGCCCGGGCCAGCGGCTCCGGGTCGCCCTCGACGAGCACCGCGCTCGCGCAGGTGCAGGCGGTCCCGCCGAGGTGGCTGACCGAGTCGGCGATGATGTCGATCTTCTCCCGCCAGTCGACATCCGCCGTGACGAGGATCTTCGAACGCCCCGGGCCCTGGGTGAGCACGGTGGGGATCGCGCTGTACTTGTCGACGACGTCCTGGCCGCCGTAGACGATCGCGTAGTCGGCCTCGGCGATGATCAGGTCGGCGACGGCGTAGTCGCACGGCAGCAGCGTCAGCGTCGCCGGCGGGAAGCCGGCCTGGCGCAGGGCCTCCACCAGCCGCAACGCCGTGTACGGCTCGCGGGCGGACGGGCGCACCACCACCTTGTAGCCCAGGGCGAGCGCCTCCGGCCACAGGCCGTGGACGGCCGGGGTGTTGCCCGCCGCGTGCACCGCGAACAGATCGCCGCGGCGCGCCCACACCGCCGAGCCCGCGCTGGTCCGCTCGTCGCGCCAGTCGCCGACGGCGCCCCGCGGCATCGCCAGCTCCATCGTGTGACGCAGCGAGCGCAGCACGTCCGCGATCCACTCGACGGACTGGCGGACCACCGCGCGCGGCACCCCCGAGGCGGTGGAGACCAGCTCCACGTACTCGTCCGGGCCGAACCCCCCGATCGGGGCGGTCAGGAACAGCTCGGCCGCCGTCTCCAGGGCGTCGAGGCGCTGCGCGCCGGGCAGCACCGGGGCGGCGCGCATCGCCGCGATGGTGCGTCGCACGTACAGCGACGGCACCTGGCTGATCTCGCCGATCTGTGCCCCGGACAGCGAGGTCAGGGGGCGGCGGTTGCGGCTGCGGTAGGGCCCGGCGGGCCCCAGCGCGTCGATGTGGATGGGCTCGCCCATCAGTAGACCCCTTCGATGACGGCATGATCGTCGAACGTGGCGACCGGCCCGACGTCGGCGACCGAGCAGCCGAGCCAGCCGGGGGGCGGCTCGACGGCCACGGCATGATCACGTTCGAGGTTGTTCGGGATGAGGGCGTACTTGGTCAGGTGGTTCATCACGACCTGCCCGCGGTCACCGAGGGCCACATCCTCGCCGGTCTCGGGATCGACGACCCGGAAGGCGATGTACGGGCTCGGCGGGTCGAACAGCGCGAGGCCGTCGAGCCCCTCCCCCGGCCGCTCCCGGGACATCCCGAGGATGGTGGTGCTTCCGTACAGGCCCTTGAGCGGGATGCCGGGGAAGACCTCCGTCTGGAAGATCTCCCGGGAGTCGGCGTCCATGTGGGCGCCGCTCCAGCAGATGAACCGGATGTTCTTGCGGATCAGCTCGACGAGGTCGTCGCGGCGCGCCATCCGTTCGAGCAGCGGGGGCGTGGTGATGAGGATGCCCACCGCCTGGGTGGTCAGGATGTGCGCCGCCTGGTCGATGATGTGCTCGGCGTAGAGGTCCGCCGCGCCGGGCCCGTCGCGCTCGATGAGCCGCTTGATCCACCGCGGGTCGAGATCGACGGTGAACCGCACGCCGTCGTGGCGCCGCGCGCGGCGTGCGGCGAACTCGCCGAACATGTGCGGGCCGCTGGGAGCGACCGCGAGCACGTTCGCCGGCCCGAGATCGGCGTAGTGGAACTCGTCCCAGCCGAGCGCGAACTCCATCCAGCGGTCGAACATGACGAACCGCTTCGGCGACCCGGTGGTCCCGCCGCTCTCGTAGACGCCGGCGATCACCCGGTCCTCGCCGGTGAGCCCGCGCGGGATCAGGTCCTCGACGGGCACGTCCCGGAACTCGTCGACGACGTTCGGGAACAGGCGCAGGTCGGCGAAGGTGCGCACGTCGGCGATCGGGTCGAAGTCGAGGGCGCGCGCCCGGCGCAGCCAGAACGGGCTGCCCGTCGACGCGGTGAAGTGCCAGTGCATCAGGGCGGCGATGTACTCGTCGGGGTCCACGGCGGGTTGACCGGCCCGAGGAAGATCGAGGACGGGGGAACTCATGCGCTGCCTCCGCGGGCACGTCGGATACCTCGGCGAGGCCATCGACCTCGGCGGGGCCATCGTCGCCCGCCTTCCGGCGGCCGCAGGCCCGACCGGGACCCTCCCGATCGGGCAATAGGAACTTCCGCGCACCCGCGGCACCCGCCGGCGCCGAACTCCCCCGCCGCGCCAGAGAACAACGCGTCATCGCGCTCACCCACGGGTGGTGATACGGCGAGCGGGTCGCGATCGAGCACCTGGCGACGCTGCGCGCCGGGCTCAGGGTTTGCGAGCGAGACCGCCGTAGCCGCTGACCTCCGCGTCGGCCACTCCCCCGAGGCCGGGTCGTGCGGGCGCCAACGCTGGGCGGCCACCACGCCCGGCTCGACGAGCTCCAGCCCGGCGAAGAACCGATCCACCGCCGCCCGGCCGCGCATGGTCATCGACACGCCGCGCGCCCGGTAGGTCGCGGCCAGCTGTTCGGCGCCGGGATCGAAGTCGGCGGTGGCGTGCGAGAGTGCCAGGTAGCTGCCGGCGGGCAGCGCGTCGAGCAGCCTGGCTGCGATCCCGTACGGGTCGGCCTCGTCGGGGATGAAGTGGAAGACCGCGATCAGTGACAGCCCCACCGGGCGGGTCAGGTCGAGGGTGTCCCGCAGCTCCGCGGAGGCGAGAATCGCCTCCGGATCCCGCAGGTCCGCGTCGATGTAGGCGGTCCGGCCCTGCGGGGTGCTGGCGAGCAGGGCGCGGGCGTGCGCGGAACCCGTCAAGCTGTCTGCTTGTCGTTTACCTCTGAGCGTGACTCTTCGTGATAGCTGCTGGTGGTTGGGGGTCTGGCTGTGGTCCTCCACCGTCGACGCGAGCGCCACCGACGTCGACCGCGCCTGGCAGTCGTTTCTCCGCCGGTTCGACCTGGAACACACCTTCCGGCTGTTCAAGCAGACACTCGGCTGGACCACCCCGAAGATCCGTGACCCTCATGCGGCGGACCGCTGGACCTGGCTCGTCATCGCCACCTACACCCAACTCCGGGTTGCCCGCACGCTCACCGCGGACCTACGCCGCCCCTGGGAACGACCCGCCGAACCCACAAGGCTGACTCCAGCCCGTGTCCGCACGGGATTCCGGAACCTCCGCCCGAAGACACCGCTTCCAGCCCGACGCCGAAACCCACCCGACCCGGCCCCGGCCGCCCGGTCGCACCAACCGACGACAGGCGATCATCCAACCGGTCGGGAAGACCACGGACAGATCAACAGTCACGGGATCTGAAAGGCAGACAACTTAAACGACAAGCCGAGGCCGGGGCCCTCGCCACCTAAAGCACCATCAACACCGGGCTGCCGGAACCGTCACCCGTAAATGGACACTCCTGTTCGACCTCGGTTACGAAGGGGTGGGAACCCGGGCCGAGCCGTTCGCGATCCCATACAAGAAGCCCAAGGACGGCACCCTCACCGCCGAACAGAAGGTGCACAACAGGATCCACAACACGCTGCGAGTCGTCGGCGAACGCGCGAACGCGCTGCTCAAGGTCACTGGACCGCCTGACGACCAACACCACGTCACGGCATTGTGTCTACGCACCGCGACGCGACGTTACAGGGAAAAGCTAAACCCACCCCCATCCGGATACCTCATACACCTGGAATACCCCACGAAACCCTGTCGTACCCCACGAGTTCAACGTCAGTAAGTCCGCGGCGTTGCGACACGGCCGGACCGCATCCCGTCGCGCCGACCGGCTCGAACTAGAGTCGTCCCCATGGGGATAGCGTCAGCCGGGTTGGCTCGGCGGAATTCGCGATGAGCCACCACGAGCAACCGAGCGTGGACATTCTGGGCCATTCAGTGGAGCAGTCCGCCCGTAATAGCCGTCCGGTCCGGTTCAGCATTGTGATGCCGACATACAACCGCCGGGACGTGGTATTGCAGAGTATTGCGGAGCTACGGTACCTCGATATGCCGTGGCCTTGTGAACTGATCGTCGTCGTCGATGGTTCCACGGATGGCACCGAAGAGGCTCTACGGGCCATCACCCTGCCGTTCTCCAAGCGTATCCTGTGGCAGGAGAACGCAGGCGCGGCCGCGGCGAGAAACTGTGGGGCCGCGACCGCGCGCGGCGAGTTCATCCTTTTCCTCGACGACGATATGGCGGCGGACCGGCGGCTCCTCGTCGAGCATGAGAAGCTTCTCGCTGCCGGCGCCGACGCCGTGGTCGGCCACATCCCGATGCACCCTGACTCGCCTCCCACGGTGCTCACCTACGGGGTCGACCGTTGGGCCCGGGAGCGCCGCCGGCGGCTGCTCCGGTCGGGCGGGCGGCTGACCCTCGCGGACCTGCTCTCCGGGCAGGTGTCGATGCGGGCGTCGACCTTTGTCAGCCTCGGCGGTTTCGATAAGAATTTCACCGCCGGCGGCAGCTTCGGCGGTGAGGACACCGACTTCCTCTACCGGTTGCTGCAGAGCGGTGCACGTGTTCGATTCGCCGCCGACGCCGTCTCCTACCAGCGTTACGTCGTTTCGCCCGAGGCGCACCTGAGGCAGTGGCGGCAGGCCGGGCAGGCCGATGCCGCGCTTTCCCGAAAGCATCCGGGTCTCGGTGACCGGCTCTTTGCCCAGCATGGCGGGAAGACGATCAGAGGAACCCTCGCCAGGGCCGCGGCGGCGGCACCGCCCCGGGCATCCGCCGTCCCGGCGGGTCTTGTGCTCGGAAGGGTCGGCGCCGGGAAGGTGGACAAGCCCACCAGATGGATGTTCCTGGGACTGCGTGACTGCTCCTACTGGCGGGGAGCCCACCAGCGCGGCGGCCTCCTGCATGCACCGGACATTGGCCTGCGGGTCCTTGCCTACCACGCGGTGGAAGACATATCGGATCCGCTGCTGAGCAGGTACGCGGTCTCTCCGCCGCAATTCCGGGCACAGCTGACGGCCCTGCTGGACGCCGGCTTCACCTTCGTCGGTGTCGATGAGCTCCTGGGTCATCTCGACGGCCGGCCCGCCCGGCACCAGTCCTTGGTCCTCACCTTCGACGACGCCTACTCGAGTCTGCTCGAGCACGCCGTGCCCGTCCTTCGGGAGCTTGGTATTCCCGCGACGGTTTTCGTGGTCACGAAAGAGATCGGCGGCTGGAACAGGTGGGATGCGGTGAACGGCGCCACCCGGCTACCGCTCCTCGACGCGAGCCAGCTGCGCGCCCTTCACCGGGAAGGCTGGGAGGTGGCGGCGCACTCCCGCACCCACGGGCAGATGACGAGGATGAGTGAGGCTGTCCTGTGGGACGAGCTTTCCGCGGCGCGCGGCGACCTCGCGGCCGCCGGGCTGCCCACGCCACGCCTGTTCGCCTATCCCTACGGGGAACACGACGCGCGCGTGCACACGATGGCGAAGAAGGCGGGGTACGACGCGGCGTTCGCGCTACGAACCTGGCGCGCCTTTCCGACGGCTCGGGACCGCTATGCCCTGCCCAGGATCGAGGTGGGACGCCTTACTCGCGCTGCTGCGCTCGTCGAGACGGTGCGCAGATCGCAGGTTTACCAACGTCCCGACATCCAGCGAGAACTGGGTGGGGCGTTGCGTCGAGTTATCCCGGTCCAACGGACGATCCGTGGACGTGCCGAAGATTACGAGGCGAGGAGCGCCGGATGAACCTCCCCGGGAATCGGGAGTCCCCAGCTGAACCAGCCGCGGCCGACGGGGGTACCTGGTGCTGTGAGCTCGAGGTGTCGGCCGGGGGCGTCGTGCGTTCGGTCGTGCCGCCATCCGACCGTCAGCGACGTGCGCGGATCCTCGTCCGGCTGCACGGTGAGCCGCTCGGCTACGCCGCGGCCGCCAGGACGGCCACCGGCATCGACGTCGATGAGCTGTTCGGCAGGATCTGGTCAGAGTTCGGCGAGCGCATCAACGATCACCTGGTCGGCGAAGGTCTCCGCCCGCTCGATCGCCTTGATGCCCACACCAGGCCTGCCGCGGTCACCGACGCCTGCCCGAACAAGGTTCATGCCACGGATTTCGTCTCCGTCGTCGTTCCCACCAGAGACCGAAGTGAGATCCTGGCCAACTGCCTGCGTCGACTCGCGGAGATCACCTATCCGGCAGTCGAGTTCCTCATCGTGGACAACGCCTCGTCGAGCGACGCCACAAGGCGGGTCGTCGACTCGTTTTCGGCCACCGACGAACGATTCCGCTATGTCATCGAACCACGCCCGGGTGCCTCCCGCGCCCGCAACCGCGGTCTCGCACTGGCGCGGGGGGTGTACGTCGCCTACACCGACGACGACGTCTCGGTGGACCCTGGATGGATCGACGGGATGGTGCGGGGTTTCCGGCGCCGGCCAGACGTTGCGTGCGTCACGGGACTCGTCTGCACGGCGAGCATCATGAGCGCGGCCGAAATCTACTTCGACGCCCGGGCATCATACTGGTCCGACCGCTGTGAGCCAGTGCGTTTCGACCTCACTGGCAAGGAGCGGCACGGTCCGCTCTACCCCTATGCAGGTTTCGTCGGTGCCGGCGCGAATGCCGGGTTCGACGCCGCGTTCCTGCGAAACCTGGGTGGCTTCGACGAGACGTTGGGACCGGGCACCAGGACACGGGGCGGCGAGGACCTCGATCTCTTCGTGCGGACGCTGCGGGCGGGCCGAGCGATCGCGTACGAACCAGCCGCCTTCGTCTGGCACCACCACCGCGCCGACGAGGCGGCCCTGCTCGCCCAGATGTTCACCTATGGGTCCGGTTTCACGGCCTTGCTGGCCAAGCTGCTTCTCCAGCCGTCGACCCGGGGAGAGGTGGTACGCCGCATCCCACAAGGCCTACGTGGGATGGTCCGTATCGGCCATGAGACGAGCCAGCGGCTCGACGGGCGGGTCCAGGCCCCGAAGGGGGCCCTGCTGCGCGAGTTCGCCGGCTACGCCGCCGGACCATTGCTCTACGCCCGGGAACGGCGAGCGGCCGCCTCGCGGTGACGACGACAGAAAGGACGACGACAGAAAGGACGACGGCCGGGAAGAACGACGGCCGGGAAGGCGGCGACGTGATGCACCATGACAGGCCCATGGCGCGGAACCCGATGGTCGAGGGGGGGCGACTTCCATCGCAGTGGGCCCTCGACTACTACCGGCGATCGCCCCGAGTGGTGCGGAAGATGGCGCACTGGACGCTGCGGAACGCGCCCGGACGCCGGGTGTCGTGGGGGAACATGAAACGGGTCAGGCCGTTCAGCGACCGCTACGGATGGGACCGCGGGCTGCCGGTCGACCGACACTATCTCGAGCAGTGGATCAGTCGACACGCCAAGGACATACGGGGGAACGTGCTGGAGGTCAAAAACGCGGACTACAGCTCACGGTTCGGAACTCCAGGTCGGATTACGGTCGTCGACCGGGATGAGACGAACCACCATGCCGATCTTCACATCGACCTCGACGCCGCGGACAGTCTGCCCGCCGCCGAGTTCGACTGTGTGATTCTCACACAGGTCCTTCAGTACACTTCTCCGGGCCGCTGTCTGGAGAACCTTTGGCGGTCGCTTCGCCCGGACGGCGTCCTGTTGATCTCGGTGCCGGCCCTGGGACGTATCGACCCGGACGACGAGTCCGACGACAAGTGGCGCTGGACGCCCCTGGGTCTTCGAGCCGAACTCGCCCGAGTCGGGATCGAGGCCACGGTGGAGGGTTTCGGAAACGTCCTGGCAGGTGTTTCCGCGTTGTTGGGTCTGGCGGTCGGCGACGTCAGTCGCAGGGATCTCGATGTGCACGACGCGCGCTTTCCGGTACTGACCTGTGGGCGGGCGGAGAAGCCGCGGTAGGACGGCAGGTCGACCGGCTTCGGAGCAGATCGACCGGGTCCACGGGCCCCGGCACACGCCGATTCGACGAGGTGTGACGCCCGTTCGTCATCCCGACTCCTGTCATCCCGACTCCCCGGCCGGCATCACGACCGCCTCACGGCGACCGGGCCGATCCCCTGACCGGGCCACGGCCCGGTCGTCGCCAGCCCGACCCGCGACGAGCACCACGAACGCGGTCGCGGTCTGTGATCCGAACCAGGCCAGACCGACCCCCGCCAGTCCCAGGCTTCCCCCCAGCAGCCAGAAGCTGGCCAACACCAGCACTGCCAGCAGCGTCTCGATGCACACGAGCCACCCGGCCCTTCGCTGCGCGCGAGCCGTGCACAGCTCCAGGATGACGACGGTGCGGGCGACCGAGCCCGCCAGAAGCAGCCGAAGCGCGGTGGTCGCGTCGGCCCGGTAGGCGGGGCCGAAGAGAGCCAGCACGAGCGGCGCGACGGCGACGAGGACGAGAACAATCCCGATAATAACCGGGAGAATGCGACGCAGCATCGCCCGTTGGAGTCGGCGGGAGTCGGCGCCGGGCTGCGCTCCTTCGACCGTGAGCGACGTCCCGAGACTCCACGGGATTTCGTCGACCGCGCATACGATCAACCAGCTGATTCCGAATACGGCCCCTTCCGTCGCACCCAGCCGGGCGACGACGACGACCGGCAGGAACGTCGTGCTGAGCTGAGACACCAGTTCCGCCAGCGAGTCGCCGGCCACGTATTTTCGGAAGTCCGCGGCCAGCCCGGGTGGGCTCGGTGGGCGTCCGGCGGGTCGCAGCCACACCAGCAGCACGACCGACGCCGGTATGACGGCTGTCGCCGCAGGCAACACCCATGAGGTGAACAATGCCAATCCGCTTACCCCGCTGCCGAAGGAGACGAGCAGGACGAGCTTGACGATGCTGTAGGCGGTGTTCTCGATCGGTACGACGACCGCCTTCCGCAGGCCGGTGAAGACGTTGTCCTGAAGTCCGAACAACGACCAGATCGCCACCGAGACGGCGAAGAAGAGGGCGATCCGGGATGGCTGGAGAACGGCGAAGGCCGGGCTTACCCGAGCGGCCAGCGAGGCAAAGGCCAAGCCGACCAGCACGCTAAGGCCGGCCGCGCCGGCGTAGGCGCCGGCGACCAGGCGGCGCGCCTGGCCCCCCGCCTGCGGCAGGAACGCGGTCAACGCGCCCCCCAGGCCCAGTTGACACATGTAGGACAGGCCGGTGAGGGCCGAGATGAGGGCGGTGGCCTCGCCGACCGACGGCCGGTCGGCCTGCCGGGCGGCCAGCACCCAGTAGAGGCTGCCCACCAACGACGACAGGCCGCCGCTCATCGCCAGCGCTATGCCGTTGCGGTACAGCGCACCGGTCTGGCCGGCAGCCCTGTTCGTCGATCGGGGCAGCAGGTTTCGCAGCGAACGGCTCCGCGCCAGGGTCCAGGTGCTATCCGACGAGCTCGTAGATGCGGGTGTTCGGGGTTGCGTACCAGAGGCGGAAACGCGGCGAGGAGCGGACGGCCGTCTCCACCGCCCGCAGCGCACCGGCGGTCGCTGTCCGGTAGACACGGTCATACACCTCCTGCGACGTCGAGAAAACGAGGTAACCCCGTCCCGGGTACGTTCCGATGAAGTCGGCCACGGTGTTCACCATCGATGGCCTGATTGCGCGGTCGCCGAAGGTGTCGGTGATCAGGACGTCGTCCACCTCGGGATATCGTGCGCCGTAGCGGACCGGGAAGGTGGCTCCGGTCAGCACGGCCACCGACCCGGACCGGGCGTGCGCGTACAGATAATCACCGGCCTGGATCTCGTCGCCGCGCATGAGGTTCAGTTCCGCCTTCATGAAGAAGGCGGGGATGAAGATCGCGGTGAGGACGAGGAGCCCGCCGAAGCCCGCCAGGACGTGCCGCCGCCGCCACCGCCCGGTCGGCGGCGCGACGGCGCAGCACACCAGCGGCGCGCACCAGGGCAGGGAGAACAGGATCGCTCGCAGGATGCTTTCGCCGCCGTAGCTCTGCCCGAACAGGATGAAGCCCGGCACGATGCTCAGCAGGAGGAGCGGAAGCACCCGGCCGTCACCGCGGTGCAGCCGGCGCAGCCCGCCGATGCCGGCCAGCGCACAGACCGTGCTGGTCAGGATCAGTCCGGTAGCTTTGGCGATCTTCCCCGAGGGAGGGAGCTGCGGATCCTGCGACCGGGCGTTCGCGAACGGGTCGGGACTGCTGAAGACCCCGAAATGAGCCTGCACATAGTCGAAGTGCGGGATCAGATAGGCGATCGCCAGACCGGCCATGGCGGCCACCACCCACCACGGCCGCACGAGCCCGGCCGCGGTCAGCGCACCGACCCCGAGGAGGAGCAGGTACGGGGTCAGTTGGTGGCTGACTACCACCACCCCGTACAGGAACAGCACGACGGCGACCGCCACCGGCAGCGGCCAGGTCGGACCCGGCGGAGCGGCGATGCGCAGCGGCGGCCTTCTGCTGTGGATTCCGGCGGTCCGCACGGTCCGCCGCAGGACAGCCCTCGGCGCGCCGGTGCGGAGTTGTCGCAGGAGCACCAGATATATGGCGAGGCCCAGTGTCCGGCCGAGTGCCTGGGGGGAGAAATAGTCCTGCCCGACCCAGTTCGTCACGATGAAGACCAGTGCCGCGCCCGCGGCGATCCGCGGTTCGCGAAGCAGCGTCCTGGTGGCCGCCCAGACGAGCAGGGCGTCGATGCCGGTGAAGAAGACCTCGGCCCAGGCGGCGAAGGCGGCCGGGTTGGGTCGACCGGCAAGCGAGCCGAAGACCGCGGTACCGGCGAAGAAGCCGGGCCATCGGTGGTAGATGTCGACGTTGACATCGACGCCGCCATGCTGCTCGATATAGCGAACCACCCCGATGTGCTTGTACACCCAGGGGTAGTGCGGGGCGTCCAGGATGAGCGGAAGGGTGCCGTAGAGCACGAGAATGCAGGCAACCAGGTAGGCCGCCACGACGAACGGCTGGAAGCGGGCCCGTCCGACGGCGCCGGCCGCGCCGAGAAGAAGCACGCCCAGGCCGATGTACCAGACGATGGGCAGTACCGGCGGGAGACCGTAGTCGGTGAGGTTCTCGACGTTGATCCACCGCAGTGACAGACTCCAGAGGGTGATGCCGACCGCCAGCGGCAGCAGCCAGGGAAGGACTGCCGTGACGGGGTCCGACGACCGCGCCGGTCGACGGATTCCGGAGTCATCGGGACGTCTTTGCCGGACCGACCGCAGGCGGGTAAGAGCGGCTGCGGCGCGGGGATCGGAAGCCGCGTCCTGGCCAGGCCGGCGATCCAATACCTCCTCGGGGGGAAGCAGCGGTCCGCCGGTCAACGCCCTCGCACCTCCCCGTCGGCGCGAAGACCCGTGCGGAGGTCGGCGTGGAGGCTGTGAATGAGGACCGCGCAGCAGGCAAGTCCCACGACGGACTGCAACACGGCCGGATGCCACCATCCCGACCAAACCATGATCATTCCAATCAGGACGTCGACGGCAAGGCTGATAGCGACGGCAAGCCCGACCCATGCCGCCGCCCCCTCGACCGGGAGCCTGGTCAGCGCAGCGGCCCCGGGAAGGAGGAAGGCGGCAGGGACGGCAAGCAGGACCCGCACCGGCGAATCTGTTCCACTGATCACGAGAAAGGCGAGTGTCACGGTTACCGCCACGAGCGCCGCATGCGTTATTCGGCGGGCGTACATGCTGCTCATGGTTCTGCTCCCCTCATGGTTCTGCTCCCGTGATCGCGGTGGATGTCCGCGGCCCGGGGATGGGCATCCCGGGGACGAGGCGGCGCGGGCGCCCGGAGTCAGCGCATGGGCATGCCGCCGGTCGCGGCGCGACGCCGACCGAGTGCTCGGCTGGCGAGGTACCCGACTGGCCCCTGGGTTATCCCGACCAACTCGGTCGTGGTCAGGGACCGGGGATAGCCGCGGGATTTGCCGGCATTCTTGCTGCTGCGTGGGTGGAGAAGATGGTGCAGGCCGTCGGGGACAAGGCGGGCGATCTGGACGCGTTCAACGTTTTGGGTCGCAATGCGTTTGGTGACCATCGCACCCAGACCAACCCCGTAGTCGTACATCTGGCGCCGCAGCTCGGCAGTGTTTTGCTTGTGCCTGTGCCGGATCAGCGCGGCCGGCTCGTAGACCAAGGCATGGCCACTCTGCACCACGGACAGGAAGATGTCGAGGTCCTCGCCGCCGCGCGCCGCGGTGCCCGTTCCGAGATATTCGTCGAACCCACCCAGCCGGCGCAGCATGTCAGTCCGGAAAGCGCTGTTCGCGCCACTGCCGAACACGCCCGCGGTATAGGGATAGAGGATATCTTCTGATCGATTTTCGACGAGATCGAACCGGCGTCGGACGAACCCCTTGCCGAAGCCGCCGAACTGCTCGAACCACACCTGCGCCGGGGTCGCGAGCTCCAGCGGCCGGATCAGCCCGGTGACGCACGCCACTGTTTCGTCGACGACGCCCGAGCCGGTGACGAACCCGGACAGGAGAAACTCCAACCAGCGCGAGTCGACCTCGACGTCGTCGTCGGTGAAGACGACCACCGGTGTGGTCGCGGCGGCCAGTCCGGCGTTGCGGGCACGGGAAAGCCCCTTCGCGGGCTCGGCGACGTAGCGCACGTCGCCGGCTATCCGGCTGAGCTGTTGGCGGATGCCGCTGGTGCGCGGCCGGTTGTCGACCACGATGATTTCCCGCGGTGGCGCCGACTGCGCCAGGATTCCCGTGAGCGTGGCCGCCAGCGAGGGGGAGGCCGCGCAACTTGTCACGACGACGGTGCCGGCGAGCTCGGCGGGGAGTACCGGCCGGCAGACGTCTGACGTCATAACTCCATCGATCGGGCTCGTTTCGGGCACCGCGAGCCCATCCGCGGTGAGGTGGGCCGCCACGTCCGGCCAGAGTCTGTCCATGATCCGGCCGGCAAGCTGGTCCGGGCGCAGGCCGGCTGGGGACAGCGTTGCCGCGACCACCCCCATGGGACGGCCATGTAGCCGGACCAGAACCTGCGCCGGTCCGTCACCGACGAACGTCGGAAGTGGCGCGGACAGTTCGATCTCGTACAGCGCGATCGGACCATCGATGCAGGGCGGCTGGGTGCGGCCGGTGTGGTGCCGGCCGGTGTGGTGCCGAACGGTGGCCGGGAGGCGGGCAGCAGACCCGGCCGAGCTGACGGGCGGGTGGGGCCCGCCGGCCGGGGGGGGCGCGGGCAACGCCCCCGGCGTCCCAGCCGGACTGGACGGCCCCTCGCCCAGCGCGGTCCTGACCGGCGACGTAGTGGTCATGGCTGGTCCTCCCCAAGCGCCGCCGGGACGGCTGGTGCAGGCGGATCGGCGACGATCGGTTGGTAGGGCACCCGCGGGCCGAGGAGCCGAGCCCGCGCGCGGCGGGAGAGCCGGCTGCCCCGCGTCCGCAGCAGCTCCCGCGCGGGGGCCGCGCGGCCGGCCCCGTCCAGCCACGCCCTGATCTGCCCATCCGGGGTGCCGTCCGTCACCGTCAGCCGAGCAAGGGCGAATGGGTCGTCGGCACCGTGGGACATCATGTTGCGCACCCCGCAGGCGGACGTGAAGCCGGCCTGCCGGACGAGCCGCCGGACGCCGTGGTCGTAATTGCCGTGGGGGTAGGCAAAGGAGCGCACCGGCGCGCCGATCGCAGCGGCCAACCGGGCGTTGCAGTTGCTGATCTCCCGGCGCGCCCCATCGAGCCGGAGCTCGTCGAGCCGGGGATGGGTGTGGCTGTGACCACCGATCTCGACCCCCATGCCGGCCAGGGCCCGCAGGTCGGCGTCGCGCAGCATGCCGGCCTGGCCGATCCAGTCGGTGACGACGTAACAGGTCGCGGTGAGCCCATGAGCGACGACCTCGCGAGTGGCGGCCAGGTTGTCGGCGAATCCGTCGTCGAAGGTGATGAGGACCGGTCGCGGAGGTAGTGTCTGGTGTTGTATCCGTTCGACGTACTCGGACACCGTCAGGGCTACCCGGCCGGAACCGGCGATGAGCGCGAGATGGCGGACAAAGGTGGCGGTGTCGACCGTCCAGCGTCGATAGTTCGCCACCGGATAATCGGTCACCGAGTGGTACAGCAAAATCGGGATCACAGGTATCTCCAACGGGATCGGCTGACGTGGCGTGTGACGCCGGCCGGCGGCGACGCGCAGCCGGCCGTATGCGTATCCGAGGGCGGTGGCCCCGGCGCCGACCAGCACGGCCCCGGCTCGCGGCCAGGTGCCGGGGCGGTGGCGGTCACGAGCCAGTGCTCGGGGCAGCGTGCGTCTGAGGTACTGCCGTTCGGTGGCGAGCGCCGCGTCCACCCCGGCCCGGTCTGCTACCGCGGCCTTGGACAGGCCTTCGGCATAGCAGCGCGCCAGGAAGTACCGCGGGGATGCCCGGTCGCCGGTCACCTGGTGCCATACCCGTGCCCGTGGCTCGTACAGGACGACAGCCTCCGGGAGGATCGCCTGAAGCCGGATACCGAACTCGGTTTCCTCGCAGCCCAGCGGGGTGGCGCCGACCCGCCCGAGCCCCTCGGTGAACCCGCCGACGCGGTCGAACACAGCCCGTCGGAACGACATCCCCGCCCCGATCGGGTTACGGACCGCCGCCGTGTCGGTCGGCAGCCCGACGTAACTACATCCGACCACCCAGTCGAATTCGGCAGGGAACCAGCGGGGTCGGCGGTGTGGCCACACCGGTGTGGCGGCACCGCCGACCCCGGCGACCCGGGGGTCGGTGTAATGGGCGGCCAGCTGAGCCAGCCAGTCCGGCTCGGCGTGGGCGTCGTCGTCCAGGAAGGCGATCACATCACCGGTGGCGGCTCCGACACCACAGTTGCGGGCACCGGACAATCCGCGGCGGCCGGTGTTGGGAATGACCGTGGCACCGGGGTGCGCGGCCTCGGCCCACCGGCGCAACCGGTCATTGTGGTCGATGACGAGGATCAGCTGGTCGGCCCTCCTGGTCTGTTCGGCGATGCTGGTCACCGCACGCTGCAGGTCGTGCCGGCGCCGTTCGGTGTAGGCACAGATGACCACCGAGAGCCGCAGGCCGTCCGGGGAGATCATCGGGCGTATTCCGGCGCGCCGGTTGTCCTGCGCCGCCCGTCCGAAAGGTCACCCGGACCTCGCTGGTTGACGATGGCCGAGACCGACTGACCGGGACGACCGAGCACCATGCCGTTCCGCGCGGTGAGGTTTCGTGTCCGGGCGGTGAGGTTTTCCGACCATTCGACGAGGATGGTCCGCAGGACGCGCATACCGTCGCGGCCCGCATTGAGGTTGCTCGCGCCATGCCGGCGCTCGTACTCAAAGCTGCCGATCTCGGCGATCCGCAGGCGGGCCTTGGCCGCGCGGAGGGTAATCAAGGTTTCGATCTCGAAGCCGTCGCCATGCCGTCGGATGCCGTCGGTCTCTCCCGGCGTCAGCCCGAGCGTCGGCAGACAATCTCGCCAGAATGCATTGTAGCCGTAGCACAGGTCGGTGAACCGGCGTTGGAAGAGCAGGTTGACCAGGTGGCAGAAGAAGAGATTCCCAAGGGTACGCAACGGGGTGATGTCGCTGCTACCGCCACGTTGGGCGAATCGGGTCCCCTTGGCGAAGTCGGCGCCCTGGACGAGGGCCGCGACGAAGGCGGGTATCTCGGCCGGGTCGGCCGAACCGTCGGCGTCGAGCGTGACCACAATGTCCCCGGATGCCACGGCAAAGCCGCAGGCCATGGCGTTCCCCTTGCCCTGGCGGGTCTGGCGGACGACGATCACGTCGGGGCGTAGCTCGCGGGCCAGTCGGACGGTGTCATCGGTGGATTTCCCGTCCACCACGATTATTTCGGCGTGCACCGGAAGCCCGCCGAACACTTCCCGCAGATTCCGCGCCTCATTGAGCGTCGGAATCACCACGCTGACCGATGGCGAATCACACGAATCAGACAAGGAATCCCCCCTGGACAGACCTGGATGGCCGGTAGACCACGGTGGAGTTCCGTCCCGCCGAAGTTCCGACCGCGCACTCATCACGCGCCGTGACTCTAGATAATGGATGTTGGTACCTCTAGAAACCCGGGGTGCTGGCGTGTCGCCGACCAGGATCGGGGTATTTCCCGATCGTCGGCGGAGGACGGTGCGAAATCGGCGGCCCAACCGTTTTCCCGCTCGGTTGGGCATGGTCAGCGGATGCGCGGCTCGTTCACCAGTTGGCGTATTCCTGACGAGGGCCGCCACCCGTTCGGGTGAGAATTCGCGGGAACCGGGCGGTACCCGACCTGCCGATCGCCCCTACCACCCCTTCGACACATCGGCCTCACCCCGACCTCACCCGGTCCTACCTGGATGCGGTGGCGATCGACGGCGCGACGGATCTGAGGAGGTCCTCGAGGTAGTTCGCGGTGTCCTCCCAGCGGCTGACCGCTACGCACCGGACACCCATGGCCCGGACCGGGTAGTCGTTGCCACCCTCCTCCAGCCGATCACCAACAAACAACAGGTCGTCGATGCCGAGGTCGAGGTCGAGGTCGAGGTGCGCGAGTAGCCGGGTGATGCCGTACGCCTTGTCGATGCCCTGGCGGGTCTCGTCGATCGACGTCGAGCCACCGGCCGGACCTCAAGGTCGGGCAGCCGTTCGGCGGCATACGCCCGCAGGCGCAGCTTCTTGTCACCGCTGGGGTCCCACGCCTCTTTGGCCTCGAGGGGAGCGAGCTGGCCGAGGGCGGAAATGTGACCTGGCTGCCGCGGTCCTCTACAATGTCCCCCCACTGCTCGGATTCCCAGAAGCCCAGTTCCTGGGCACCCTGCACGAGCACGTCAACGACCCGGCTCTTGGCCTCGTCGAAGAGATCATTCGCATAGACCAGACTCCGGGCCGGGTCGCGCCGCCGGTAGTACCGGGTTCCGCAGGTCGGCATGAGGTGCAGCCGGTCGAGCGCCGCCGATGGCAGGTCGAGTTGCCGCAACACCTGGCTGTCGAACTGTTCAAACCGGCCTTCAGAAAGAAGACCACCGAGTTTATCGCCCGCGACCGGGCCCTCATCTTCCTCGCAACCTAACGCGAGAGATCGCTACGCAGAGGGATCTCGGCGAGGCACTGCCGTGCGGCCGGCGATGGCCTCCTACCGGGGAGGGGGAGATTTCCGCATCCCACCGTCCCCAGCCAGAGAGCCACCCGAATTCAATTGTACGATACCCGCCCGTGTTGCCGAACACGTCGGAGTCCACGGGTGTACCTTATCCTCCGGCCACACTACCGGTACCCTCGGACGCGCGAAGCCGGACGCTCGGGGATCGATCCAGGCGCAAGGAGCAATGGATGAGGGAAATGAACCTCGACGCCCCACCAGAGAGCCATTATCGGTATACGCCCCTGATATCGCGTCGATGCACCCAGGGAGTCTGATCATAAATTCTCACCAGCCCGCACCGGGTTCACTGGAGCCGTCCACCGGCACACGTTCCCGGCGGGCAGGGGCAGGCGCACTGGCCGCCGCACTCGGCATGGTGATGCTGTCCGGTTGTCTTCGCGGCTCGGCACATCAGGCTGGCGTCACGGCGGTGACATACGCCGGCACCGGTGCTCCCAGCACGCAGTCGCCGACCAGCGGTCCGTTGGGGAGGGCGGCCAACCTGCTTCGGCCGTCCCCCCTCACCCCGCCGGCGCAGGTGCCCCGTCCGGGCCGCGTTCCCGCCGATCTGATCGATCTTTCCCGCTGGAAGCTGACCCTGCCGATCAGCTCGGACAGTTCCGGCAAGCCGCTGGAGATCACCCAGCCACGGCTCGCGGATTTCACCCTGGCGCCTTATTTCACCGTCACCGGTCGAGGCGACGCCGTGCAGTTCCGTGCTCCGGTCAACAGGGCGACGACCGACAATTCCACGTACCCACGCTCGGAACTACGCGAGATGACCCCGGACGGCAAGAAGGCCGCCTGGTCGACCATCTCCGGCGTCCACACGATGGTTCTCACCGAGGCGATCGTCCATCTGCCGGACACGAAACCGCAGGTCGTCGCCGGGCAGATCCACGGTAAGTCGGACGACGTTGTGATGGTGCGCCTCGAGGGCACCCATCTGTTCGTCGAGCATGACGGTGACAACATCGGCGACCTGGATACCGACTACCGGCTCGGGAAGGTCTTCACCGTGAGGCTGGTCGCCACCGACACACGGATCAGGATCTACTACAACGACACCCTGAAGGTCGACCTGCCGGTCAAAAGATCCGGTCTGTACTTCAAGGCCGGCTGCTACACCCAGACGAAGACCAGCATGGGCGACAGGCCGGGCAGCTACGGCGAGGTGGTCGTCTACGCGCTGCAGGTCTTCCACTGGTAGCGACGCACGGCCCCGCCGCCCGCTCGGCCAGCCCTTCTGCCGGTAGGCGGGGGTGGGCCGGGCAGACACCCAGGGCCTCACCAAGATCGCTCTGCGTAGCGATCTCTCACGTTAGGTTGCGAGGAAGATGAGGGCCCGGTTGCGGTCGCGGGCGATGGATTCGGTTGTCTCCTTGATTTTTGTAATGCCGTGGAGGCGGAAGAGGCTGAGGGCGAGGTTTCGCAGGATAGCGAGAGTTCGCGGGCCGTTTCCCGTGTAGGCCTGGCTGGCGTCCTCGCGCCAAGTGGTGTCGCGGACGTAGTACCCCGGTTCTCGATTCGCCAATGTTGGCGGACGTGGGTGTGGAGCGCTCCCGCGGACATGCGGTCACCGCGCAGGCTGGCGATGATGAAGACGTATTCTTTTGTGATTCGTGCGGGTTCGGTGCGAAAGGCGGACGTGAGTCACCCCGGTATGAACGCCCACCCAGATTGAGCTCCAGTGCCACTACCCGGCACAACCGGCCATAACCTTATGCGATGTTGCCGAGGCCCTGGGCAGACACCTGACGAGAGGGCCGGCCGAGGTCAACGGTTCGGCGGCGGCCGGACGGAGATACCCGCGAAGTCGACGTGCTGGTCCATTGGGGTGGCCCAGCTCAGGTCGTCCCCACCAAAGAAGGTCGAGAAGAAGACTCCGTCGATCGCCAGATTGGAGACGGTCCGGAACCTCAGGCCAGTAGCGTCGAGGACCGGCTTGCCATCGATCCAGACGGTGACATCACCATCCCGCTGGCCGGGATGGTTCAGCCGTACCTCCTGCTGGACCTCGATCCAGCGGCCGGTGGCAAAGGTCCACCGGCCACGCCCGATCGACGTGCCGTGCGTGACCGAGTCGGGCAGGTAGGCATAAAGCTCGCCGGCCCCGCCGGCCCGCCACATCAACCGAGTCGAGAATCCGTTCGAGCCATCCGGGATGTGCTGACCGCTGGTCACGGTACCGCCGAACAGGCCTGGCAGCTTCCCGCCCTTCACGAAGTCGAAGCCGATGGGAAACCGGATATAATAGTGCAGGACCAGCGCGTCGACCGGGCGGCGGCCGTAGTAAAGGTAAGCTTGGGCCCCGCCGGACGGCGCGCCACTTTCCCGCCGCACGGTCTGGCTCGCCGAGCCAGCCGGGTAGTGCACCCGCAGGTACGCGTCTGCGCGCACTGCGGAGCGGGCCGCATCCGAGGCGGGCAGCGAGTCCGCGGCCGAGGTGATCGGCAGTATCTCCGCCTGGTTCATCCCGAACTGGCCGTGCCGGGCCGGGGTGAGATCAGCTCCCGCCACCTTGGCCAGCCGGGCGACCAGAGCGGTGTCCGCGTCGATGCCTGGCGTGGCCGCCGCGCCCCGGCCCCCGGTGGCGGTAGGTGAAGGCGGTGGCTGCGCCGGCTTCGGCTCGGACGAGCCGGAACAGGCGACGAGGGTCATCGCCAGCAGGGTCGCTCCGACCGTACCGGCGATGGCCCTCGACACCTTGCCCATCTACAACACCTCGCCTATCTACAACATTCTCGCCTATTAACGATGATCTGATGATCTGATGATCTGATGATCTGCCCATTTATGACAGTCTGCCCGCCCATCTGCGACAGCCGGTTCGTCAACGTGTGCCAATCGTGTAGTCGATGACACCCGTGGTCGTCGGGGTAATCGTAAACGTCACCTGGCCGCTGGCGTCTGAGGTCCCCGTGGCGAGCACCGTCGATCCGGACTTGATCGTGTAGACGGTGTTGGGTCTGCGCCTACCGATCCTGATGGTCAGCTGTGTACCCGCCGTGTTGACCGAGATGAGGAGGTGGCTCGTGGCCGAGGTGAATCTGGTGACCCGCGCGGTGGCCGTTCCGACCACCGGTGTCACCCAGAGAGCCCGTGGGGTGATGGTGGTCGCCGCCGTCCCGATGACGGCGGAGGTCAGCACGACGGTGCCACCCGTCGGCGTCAGCGAAGTGGCGACCGCAGTCGGCAGGTCGTAGACCCGATGGTCGGTGTTGGTCAGCGTCACTCCACTGTTCGTGTCCACTCTGACCTTGGTCGGCCGGGTCGCCCCGACGATCGTCGTGCTGCCCCTGGTGGCTATCGACCCGCGGGTGGCGAACAACTGGTTCGCCGGGTAGGTGAGCCTGTTGAACACCGTTCCGGTGCTGTTCTCCGTCAGGACCGGTCCGACCGTGCCGGACAGTCTGTTCCCGATGAACGTCGCGCCGTCCGTGTCGCTGATCTTGAAGGCGTTGCCGCCCGTCCCGGTAAAGGTGTTGCCGGAGAAGAAGAGGTTGGTCGGCCGACCCGTCCGGGTCGAATAAATCGGGGTGTCCGAGCCCTGGAAGGTGAGGACGGCGTACCGGCTGCTGTTGGTGATCCTGTTGTTGAAGGTCTGCAGCCTAGTCGTCCCCACGCTGTAACGCAGTCCGTACTCGGCCCTGTCGATCACATTATCGTGGATCGAGTTGCCGACGCTGTCGAAGACCGCGATACCGGCACCGTTCGGCTGGTCGTGCACACGGTTGTTCTTGACCTCGGTATTCGTGATACCGCGGTGCAGCATGATCCCGTGGACCTGGTTGTCCGAAAAATCCTTGTCACCCGGGAACGAGAACGGCGGGATACCATTGTGGTCGCTCTCATTGTCGGAGATCAGCAGATTGTTGCAGCGCTGCGAGCAGATGACTCCGTGGTCACCGTTGTGGTGGAAGTGGTTTTTCGTGATCGTGAGGAAGTCGGAGTCGTCGTGCGTGTCGAGACCGTACATCACGTTGTGGTCGTACTCGTTACCGGTGAACCCCATGTTCGTGGCGTCGTATGTGTACGTCCCCATGAAGCTGTGGTGGAAACGGCTGTCGGTCTCGGAGCCGTAGACGTTGAGGACGTCGCAGACCGGGATGTGCTGCGCGTCGCAGCCACGACCCTTGAAGGAGACGCCGTAGCTCTCCGCGCCGTACCAGCCCAGGTAGCCGATATCGCTGTTGGCGATATCCAGCCGGGACTCGCGCGGCGTGCTTCCGTCCAGGTACGACAGCGCTCGGATGAAGGCGCGCCCACGGGCGCCCGGCGGAGCGCCGCTCGGCAGGGCCGGGTCGGTGTCGGGCTTACCGGTCGCCGTGTCCCAGGAGGTGATCCGCACGGTGTTGACATCGATGTTGCCGTACTGAGCCGTGATCGCGCTGACCTCGTTCTTCGCCGCCGAGGAGAGGCTCCGCAGCCGCAGTACGTCGACATCGCCCCGGACGGCCCCACCGTGCAGGACGAGCCTGGCCCCGTTCTGGATGACCAGGTCCGCGTCCAGCTCCCAGATCCGCCGCGAGGGGTTCACCAGTGTCAGCGGTGCGGCGGGGCAGCTCGCTTTGATGTCGGTCAGCGTCGCGGAGCCCGACTGCAGGTAGATCGTGTTCGTCGTCGACGCGTACCGGACCTGCCCGGCACAGCCGGCCGCCTGTGCCGCGCTCGGCCCCGCGACCAGTGCCGCCGAGGTACCTAGTACGCCGGCGGCAGCCAACACCGCCGTGCGTCTTATCGTTGTGGACATCAACCCGCTCCCTTGCGCGCGTTGACTGCGGCTCGAAGCCGGTCGACGCAACTCATTCGGTGTTTACCACGTGGTCGGAAGCCGACGTCTTTCGGGCTTCCCGCCCGTATTCGATGAATTACTTCCAGAAGCAACGCCAGTACGACTGCGACGATTGCGGCAAAACCGTACCAGGGGAATGGAGGAAGCGCAACGGTATTGTCACCACGTCGATCCACCCGTCCTATCAGAGCTCTGGATGCGCGAACCCTTGAATCAGCGAGAGCGAACGAGCTCCCCTTATCCACCTGAACGCCGAACTTGGTCGCCAGAACATCGATGTGCCTCGTGTCGGCGTGACCGCCATGGCTTATCTTGAATCCCTTGACGACATCGGTGACGGCGAGATCACTGATATGGCTCGAGCCACGCAGGTTGACGCCGAGATACGCGTCGTCGATCGACCCCGCCTGAATCGACAGGCCGTTGGCACCGGAGGAGACTCCGACCCTGGAGACGCCAGAAATACTGGGGTGCAGCACCGTGAGCCGGCCGGCCGTGCCGGTTGCCACGACACCGTCCCGCCCGCCCCGGATCGTGACGCCGTCGAGAACGGTGTCGCGGGCCTGGCCGTAGACCCGGACACCGGTACGCGCCCGCTCGACCCGGACGTGGTGGAAAGCGACCCCGGATGCCGAGATCTCCACGCCGGCATCGGAGCCGCCGACGATGGCGGTGCCCGTGACCGATGCGCGGCTGGCCGGCGCCATCACCTTGACTCCGGTCCTGCCGGCCCGCACCGTACCGCCGACGAGTCGCCCGCCGGTGGACTGACCGCAGATGTTGACGCCGGTTCCCTTGGCCGACACCGTCACGGTGTCCAGCGCAACGTCGGCCCCGCACAGAGCGACGCCGGTGTTGATGGCGGCTGCGACAGACAGACCGTTGATGCGCACCGGACCGGCCGTGGCGGCTATCCGCGCGCCGGTCCCGGCGTTCGCGATCGTCCCGCCACTCACCGTGACGCCGGCGCTGTTCCCACCGATCTGCAGACCGACGGCGCCGCCCTGGACGCGCGGATTCCGGACGGTGCAGCCCTGGCAGGAATCGAGAGCCAGGCCGATCGTGTCGCCCGTCGAGCGGATGCCCACCACCCGCGCGCCGCGGGTGTCCGCGACCCGAACCCCGTACCTGCGGTTGTGCTCGGTCTGTAGGCCGGTGACGTGCCGACCGGCGAGGCCGGACACCGACACCCCGTCCTCGCCGTTGTCGGTGCTCACCAGGCCACCGATCGACGTTTCCACGTCGTCGCGCAGCGCAACTCCGGTCCCTGTGGAGCCGCGGACCGTAACGGTATCCACCACCACGGACCGGGTTCCCGACATCACGAGACCGGTATTGTTGTTCTCAAAGGTCGAACGGGTGATCAAGCCGGTGGCACCCGGACCGAGGAACAGCCCGGCAGAGTGCGCGCCCGTGCCGCCACCGAGTCCGATGATCCGAGTATCACGGACCTCCGCCCGGCCGCCCGTCCCCACCGAAATCCAGGGCCGCCCTGCCAGGCCGGCGGCAACCGGGCGATGGGTGGCGGGGTCGACTGAGACGACCGTCGTATTCGACATGAACAGCGTGCCGCTGCCCACCGAGACACCGGCGGCCTCCCGCGGATCCGGACCACCGACCAGTTCCAGGCGTCGGGTCAGCGGACCGACCTCGAACAGGACGCCACGGCCGAGCACGAGCTCGGCCGCCAGCCGGACGGTGGCCCCGCCCGCGTCGCTGAGCCAGCGTTGCGGCAGCTTGCTCGCCAGCCAGCTGGCCTCGATGACGCCGCCGGGGCGCGGGATCCTCCCGATGTGCCGACCGTCGGCGACGAGATCGACCCGGTCGGCGCGGACGATGATCCGCCGGTGCGCAGCGGGCACCGCTGCCGAGCGCGCACGCACCGCGCCCGCACCGGCGGCAGGCGGCGGGGGCGCCGCGCCCGCCCCCAGGGTACCGGCGATCAGGAGTCCGGCGGCGGCTGTCCAGACCGCGCACATCCAGGCCAGCAGGCGATACAGGGACACGCTGGACCGCAGGAGCAGGTGGCCGTTCACGCCGGAATGTCCACCGGCGCGGGCGACTCGGCCAGGCCGGGCTGGGCTGTGCGGACCACGACGCCGTTCTCCACCTGCACCTGACGGGTCAGCCAACGCTGCTTGCGGATCGTCGCGAGCGCGCCCAGCTTGATGATCGCCATCACGAACGAGACGAAGACCCATCCGGGTATCAGAAAGAAGGAGGACGGGCGTCGACGTAGGTGCGGAAGTGCCTTGACGGCCCGGCTCACCCACCACCAGGCAGCCAGACAGGCGACAAAGAACCAGTCCTGGCGGACGACGGCCAGCGTCATGAAGATCGGCGAGAGCAACAACGCGAAGCTGCTCATACCCTTATCGATCATCGTGAAAGCCAGGAAGGGTTTCTTCCAGACCCAGCGCCTGGACAGGGCGCGTAGGTCGGACCGCCAGGTGTTACGGGCCCACCGCAGACGCTGCTTGCAGAAGATGCGCCAGCCCTTCGGAAAGGTCGACCAGACGCGCGCGGACCGCTGCAGGTAGGTCGCGTATCCCCGTTCGAGGATCAGGGTCGTCAGGCGCTTGTCGTCGCCGGACATGCACGGGACACCGAGGAAGGTCTCCGTCATGAAGTCGGCAGAGATCTCGAGGAGCAGCTCGCGGCGGTACACCGCAGTACGCCCGGAGAGGCAGGAGACTGCTCGACCCATGACCGTCTGGGCGGCATTCTCGTCGAAGTAGCGGTAGTCCAGGAACAGATCCGTGATCCGCTGGAGGAACCCATGCGGATTGTAGACGTTCTGGCGGGTTGCGACACCGCCCATCCGGGGATCGATGAACGGCTTGCAGACCTCGACCATGACGTCGGTGGCCCAGATGGTGTCGGAGTCGACGAGAGCGACGAGTTCGGTGCTCGCCGCCTCCCAGCCACGCCGGAGCGCGTCCCGCTTCCCGGGGACATCGGTGACGATCACCGTGGCCGGATAGCGGGACGCGATCTCCAAGCACTTCTTGTCGGTGACATCTATTACCAGAATAACCTCATAAACCCGGTTGGCGATCCACGACTCCAGCGCCCGCGTGAAGATCTCCGGTTCTTCCTGGTACACCGGCACCACGATCGACAATGACAGACGATGATCGTTTTTGATGGGCCGGTAGAGCGCCGCCGGAACACGTCTGATCAACCAGAATGCCCAACGAATCAGACCTATGAAGCCAAGCGGAAGATAGACAAGGTAATAGTTGATTGTCACGGACGATCTTCCTATCGGAAGGTGGACGGAACTTGGCGCAACGCCGAGTCCGGGTCAGGCGCTTGCTGTCGTCGAGGCGGCCGACGGCTCCGGCCGCTGGACCGGCAGGGTCCCGGCCGCCGCACTGTCGAAGGATGCCACCTTCTCCTTCAGCAACTCGCTACCGGCCATCTCCTCAAGCCGCTCGTTGACCTCGACAACCGCGCGCAGCAACGGCATGTCGATCTCCATGGTCTCCGCGTATCCCAGAAAGCCACGGGTGTCTTTGGGCAGGCAGACGCCGCCGTAGGGGGCGCCACCGCGGATCCCGTACCGCGCGTTGAAGGAACCCTCCGCGGAAATCGCCACCGTCTCGGCGATCACGTGCTGGTCCAGGCCCAGTTCCTGCGCGACCAGCCACATCTCGTTCCAGAAACTGATCTTGGCGGCGTTGAAGATGTTGTGTGAGCACTTGATGAACTCGGCGATGGCCGGGTCGTTAAAGATCCGGACCTCGCCTCCGAACGGCGCCAGGAGATTCGCGAGACGCTCCCGGGTGCGTGCGCTACGGGCGGCGATGACCGTCATCCACGGCCACCGGGCATCCTCGAGCGCGGACGCCGCACGCAGGAACTCCGGGGTGGCGGCGAGTGCGTATCCCTCCCCGGCCGTGGTGCCCGAGTGCTTGTCGAGGATCGGCTGGACCAGATCCTCCGTGGTGCCCGGCGGGACCGTCGACCGCACGACGACGGTGGGCGGCACGGCCGCATTGGCGATGGCCGCACCGACGGCGGCCGTTCCCGCCTCGAAGGCGGACAGGTCGTATCGGTTGCCGTCGTTGGGAGTTGGAAGCGTCAGAAAGATGAAGGATGCCGGCTCGGCGCCGAGATCGAGGGCGCCCCGGGCGTCCAGTCCCGCTGCCCTGAGCTGGGCAATCCGTGGCTTCGAGATGTCGATGAACGTGACGTCGTGGCCAGCCGCGCGAAATCCTTTTCCGGTGGCAGCGCCCACGACACCCGAGCCCATGATGAAGATTCGCGCCATAGCTACTAGATCTCCCTCTCGTGGTATTCATCCAGCTGGTGAGCGCGGGTGCACCCGCCCGACCTCTGAGCACGGACACTTATGGTGGGGACACGGTTGATGTAAGAGCAGGTCGAGGTGATCGCCACTGGCACACAACGGTTCGAGTCTGGCGGCCAAGGACCATCCATTGTCGACAACAGCCAGCAGAAGACCGGCTACGGCCGCCGAGCCAGGCAGTTATGCCGGGAAAGTGTGAATAAAATGCTCCATACGAAGCACACGACGCGCCCGAGCGAACGACCCGCTCCGGGCGCCAAGGGCAACTGAAGCAGTTGAGGCGCGTACATCCACGACCCCCCACAGGACATGGGCAGAACCCAGTCTCCCGTCAATTAAAACCTTAGATCCTGGCATTCTGGCCAGGTCTGACACTCGATCAGAATCAGTAGGTTCTGATCAACGACCAGAACCTGTCCTGCGTCTCGGATGTCGGAGGCGCGGTAGATTCGACATTTGGCGTCGACGCGACAGTATTTGCATCCGTGACCAACGAGATAGGCTGGTCGCGTGCCTGTCCCACATTTTTCTCCCCCACAAATGAACGACCCCATTGCCCGCGGACGGTGGACCCACCCCTCCCTTTCCGTATGGCGAGGATAGCGGCCGGCCTGGGCGTCACCGGCGATTGAAGAACTCGCGTGTCGCGTCTTGAGACCGGCTCGGCCGATTCTCGCCACAGGAACGAAAGAACTTGCCATTGCGGGCGGCTTATCCGGCCATGCTGTCTGACGGCTGCATCGAGGCGTCTGTGGATGCCTTGTTTGCACCTTTACCCCGTACTCCGCGCTTGTGGTTAAGGAGTTTCGGCCGACCGGGTAGCGATCATGGTGGTTGGGTCGGGTTGGCTGTCGTGGGCGGGCACGAGGCGAAGGCTGGCCAGGGCTCTGGCGATGAGTTGGCCGGTGGGGCGGACGGGACGGCCGGCGTAGAGGCCGGGGACCTTCCCGTCGGGGCGGGCGGCCTGGCGGGCCTGCCGCTCGATGAGCGAGAAGATCAGCGGGGTGATGCACACGATGTGGAGCAGCCCGCAGATCCGGGCGTTGTTCTCCAGGAACAGCGGGGCCACGGCGAGTGGGCCCTTGAAGGCGCCGTGGCGGCGTTCGACGGCGTTGTGGCCCTTGTATCCGGCGAAGACCTCGCCGGTGTCGGCCTCGTCGGTGGTCTGGTTCGTCAGGAGCGCGAACCAGCCGTCGGCGGCGGTGTCGATGGCCAGGTCTGCTCGTCGAAGTGCCAGAGCAGGGTAGGGGCCCCGGTGTCCTCGTCGGCGCCGACCTGAGCGCGCAGCCGGGCGGAGACGCCGTGGCGGCGGCGGATCGCGTCGACCCGGTCGGTGACCGCGGTCTCGTGGTGTAGGCGTACTTCCCGAGGTTGCGGCGCAGCCGGACGAGGTCCTCCCGTGCTGCCTCGATCTTCTTGTCGCGGGCGGCCCGGCTGGCCTGCTGGTGCTCGGACGACCAGACGTAGACCGTGCGGACGGTCAGTGGCGGGTCGGCGGCGCGCGGGCCGCGCAGCACGGTGACCCCCTCACAGGCCCGGTGGGACGCGCGCTGGTGGGCGAGTTTGCCGGTGTCGCGGGCCGCTACGTGCTCGAGGATCCGTGCACCCGCCCAGTCCAGGCCGGCGAACACCGTGGTCGGGACGAGGGTCTTCGACGCGGGGGCCAGGAAGCGCACGCCCGCGGCGTCGATCGCGGACAGGTTCGCGTACGACACGAGCTTGCTGTCCCCGACGAGCAGGAACCGGCGCTCGGCGGCGAGGTCCCGCATCGCGCGCATCGCCGCCTCGACCTGGCTGACCTCGGTGGCGCCGCCGTCGTAGACCTTCCAGAACACCGGCACGCCACCGTCGGCGGAGACGCCCTGCCCGGTCTAGGATCTGCCTCAGGGGTAGTCCGTGCCGTCTCCCTGGCTCACCGGCCTACGTGCCGTCGTGCAGCCGGTCGCCGGAGCACTCCCCGCGGTCCTGATCGTGATGTTCGCCGGCTTCTCGCCCTCGCCGGCCTGGCCTGCGAACCCGGGCGCCGCTCCTACGCCCTGGCCTACGCCGACCGCCTCATCGACCTTGCCGCCGTCATCATCGGCCGCCCCCGCACCTCCCTAGAACCGCCAGCGCTCCCCGGCGGCCTGACGGCATGGACCCATCGGATGTCTCGCCGAAACCCACGCCGCCGCCGGCGACGGCGGGCAGGCCGAGGACTACGCCACCCGGGCTCACGGCGGGGGTGCAGTCCCCGCGGATTGAGGCCGTGCTGGCGGGTATCGGCGGGGCGGATCACCCCAGGGCGGGGGGAGGCCAACGACCATCCGTTCTGGTATCGGGGCCGGATCACCCCCACGCCGACCCGCTCCGAGCTGCCGCAGCGGAGCGAACAGGTCGCACTGCGCGTTATTCCTGACTAATCGCCCGCGAGTGTGGGGAGATGTCCGCGAACGGCGGTGGCGAGCTCAGGCGGTGGTGGCGAGGTGGCGAGCTCAGGCGGTGGTGGCGAGGTCCTTGAGGGCGATCGCGAGGTCGGCGAACCGCTCGGCGTCCACGACCGCGTCGGCGGCGATCAGCCGGCGGGCGGCGACGGCGTCCATCGGGCGGTTCACGGTCGCGATCGCGGACAGGCGGCCGTCGGGCCCGAGCCAGCCGGCGGACCAGCCGGGCGCCCGCTTGGCCTCCGGCGCCGCGACGGCGCCGGGATCCCCCCGCCATACCAGCGTATCCCCCGCCCCCGCCAGCCCGACGACCTGCACCATCCGGCCGAACTGCTCCGACCAGAAGTAGGGCACCGGGTCGTAGACCGCCTCGCCCTCGAGCAGCGTGGTGGCGGCGACCGCTGGGCTGCCCTGCGCGCAGTCCCAGTGCTCCACCCGTAGCCGACGGTCGTACCGCCGCGACCACCACGCCGCGCAGTCCCCGACCACCACCACCGGGGGTCCATCCGCGCTCCAGGAGGCGGCGAGATGCTCGTCGGCGACGACCCCACGGTCGAGGACGAGGCCGGAGTCGGCGAGCCACGCGGTGTCCGGACGCACGCCCACCCCGACGACGACCTCGTCGGCCGGCAGCACCGCACCGTCACCGAGCACCAGCGCCTGCGGGCCGATCTCGCGCACCGACACGCCGAGCCGCAGGTCCACGCCCGCCTCGGCGTACCACGCGACCGTCTGCCCGCCGACCTCGCCGCCGAGCGCCACCTGCAACGGCGAGGCGGCCGCCTCGATCACCGTCACCTCGGCGCCGATCTTCGCCGCGATCGTCGCGACCTCCGCGCCGATCCACCCCGCGCCCACGACGACCAGCCGGACGCCGGGTTTGAGCGCCTCGCGCAGCGCCCGCGCGTCGTCGATGGTGCGCAGCACCCGCTGCGGCCCGTCGCCGGGCAGGGTCACCGGCGCGGCCCCGGTGGCGAGCACCAGCCCGTCGTAGGCGACCGGGCCGGCATCCGTCTCCACGACCCCGGGCCGCAGCCCGGTGGCCCGCCGGCCGAGCCGGACCTCCACGCCACCGAGATCGAGCGGCAGGGTCGTGTCCTCGAGCCGGCCCGACAGCACACCCTTGGACAACGGCGGCCGGTCGTAGGGCGGGTGCTCCTCCGCGCCCAGCAGCACGATGCTCCCGGTGAACCCCTGCGCGCGCAGCTCCACCGCCGCCCGTCCGCCGGCGAGCCCGGCCCCCACGATGACGATCCTGTCCATGCAGCCAGAGCCCTCCACGACCGGGGCGGGCCAGCGCCCACCGACCCGGCCTCCCGGGACGCCCAGAACTCTAGTGGCACCCGGTGCCAGAGAAAAGGTTGATCCCGGCCGAACCGAACGCCCCCGGTGAACAGGCGTGTCACCGGCAAGACTGACACAATCTGCCACCGGCGCCAGTGCCTGCACAGGGCGGGTGCCGTAGCCGAGTGTGAACGACGGGAGTCGCCGCGTGTCGAACAGCCCGAGCCTGCCCTCCGCCCAGCCCTGGCGGCCCGACGTCACGGAGCTGGCCAGTTACGGCCCGTACGCCCGGCCGGCGCCGATGCCGATGCGCTGGGACCAGGTCACGGCGCCCTGGTTAGGCGCGATGCTGGCCAACCGCTACCCGGGCATCGAGGTGACCGACCTGCGGACCGTGGAGCTGCGCAGCACGCACACCACGAAGGGACGCGTCGCCGTCAGCTACAACGAGGTCGGCCGGCAGGCGGGCCTGCCCGAGCACCTGTGCCTCAAGGCGAACTTCACCGGCCGCGCGAACCCCATGGACATCTGCCAGGTGGAGGCGCGGTTCTACCACGAACTGGTCGAAGGCAGCCGGATCCCGGCGCCGCGGTTCTACTACGCCGACTGGGATCCCGACGGCAGCGGCCAGGGGCTGGCGGTCCTCGAGGACCTCATCGAACTCGGCGGCGAGTTCGGCAACAGTTTCCAGCACATCGGCGTCGACGCGGTCGGCCGGGCGCTCGACGACATGGCCGTCCTGCACGGCAGCTACTGGGCGAGCCCCCGGCTCGACGCGGCGAGCTGGCTGCCCACCTCGATGGACACCCGCGGCGACTGCGACCAGGCCCGCATCATGTGGTGGCTGGTCGAGGAGAACCTCGGCCGCGACGTCTACATCGAACGGCTGCCGGCCTGGATGGTCGCCGACCCGCAGCGCTTCCTGCGCGCCTATGACCTGCTCAACCAGTACGCCCGCGAGCAGACCGGGCCGCGCACGATCGTGCACGGCGACGCCTACCTCGGCAACACCTACCTGCGCCCGGACGGCCATCGCATCTGGCTGGACTGGCAGATGGTCCGCAAGGGGCACGCCTGGCGCGACGTCAGCTACTTCATGGTCGGCGCGCTCACCGTCGACGAGCGCCGCGCCCACGAGCGCGAGCTGCTGGTCCGCTACCGGGAGGCGCTGCTGGCCACGGGCGCGCGCGACGTGCCGGCCGCGGACGCGATCTGGGAGCAGTACCGGCGGTGGGCGATGTACGGGTTGCAGGCCTGGATGGGTACCAAGGACCACTGGGGGCAGGACAACCACACGATGATCGGACGCTTCTCCGTCGCGACCGCCGACCTCGACACCCTGGCCCTGCTCGAGGCCCAGTAAACGACCTGGTCGTTAAATTGACTCTATCCAGAACAGGTGGCACGATCGATCCATGGCCACCGACCGGGAAGCCGCGTTGCGCGGTGCCGGCCTGCGCGTGACGGGACCGCGTCTCGCGGTGCTGGACGTGCTCGCCGAGCATCCGCACGCCACGGCCGACGCGGTGGCCGAGCGGGTCCGCGCCAGGCTCGGCACGGTCTCGAAGCAGGCCATCTACGACGTGCTGGCGGTCTTCGTGACCGCCGGTCTCGTTCGCCGGATCGAGCCTGCGGGCTCGCCGGCCCGCTTCGAGACCCGCACGGCCGACAACCATCACCATCTGGTTTGTCGCGTCTGCGGCCGGGTAGCCGATGTGGACTGCGTGACCGGCGCCCGCCCCTGTCTGGAGCCGAGCGATGACGCCGGGTTCATGATCGAAGAGGCCGAGGTCGTGTTCTGGGGCGTGTGCCGTAGCTGCAGATCGGATGGTGTCCCTGCACGGTAAGGCGAGGAGGACGTTGTGACCACATACGAGACCCGTCCGACGACGACCGACGCCGGAGTGCCCGTCGCCAGCGACGAACACTCGTTGACCGTCGGGCCGGACGGCCCACTGCTGCTGCAAGACCACTATCTGCTGGAGCAGATGGCGAACTTCAACCGGGAGCGCATTCCGGAGCGCCAGCCGCACGCCAAGGGCGGCGGCGCGTTCGGCACCTTCGAGGTGACCCAGGACGTCAGCGCCTTCACCCGGGCGGCGGTGTTCCAGCCCGGCGCCCAGACGGACGTGCTCATCCGGTTCTCGACCGTGGCGGGCGAGCGGGGCTCCCCCGACACCTGGCGCGACCCCCGCGGCTTCGCGGTGAAGTTCTACACGAGCGAGGGCAATTTCGACCTCGTCGGGAACAACACCCCGGTGTTCTTCGTCCGGGACCCGCTGAAGTTCCAGCACTTCATCCGGTCGCAGAAGCGACGCGCCGACAACAACCTGCGCGACCACGACATGCAGTGGGACTTCTGGACGCTGTCCCCGGAATCCGCCCACCAGGTCGCCTGGCTGATGGGTGACCGCGGCATTCCGCGCACGTGGCGGCACATGAACGGCTACTCCAGCCACACCTACCTGTGGATCAACGCGGCCGGCGAGCAGTTCTGGGTGAAGTACCACTTCAAGACCGACCAGGGCATCGAGTTCTTCACCCAGGACGAGGCCGACCAGATGGCGGCGATCGACACCGACTACCACCAGCGTGACCTGTACGAGCACATCCGGGACGGGGAGTTCCCGAGCTGGACGCTGAAGATGCAGATCATGCCGTTCGAGGAGGCGAAGACCTACCGGTTCAACCCGTTCGACCTGACCAAGGTCTGGCCGCACGCCGACTACCCGCTGCACGAGGTCGGCCGCCTCACCCTCAACCGCAATATCAGCGATTACCACACCGAGATCGAGCAGGCCGCCTTCGAGCCGAACAACCTCGTCGCCGGCACCGGCCTGTCCCCCGACAAGATGCTGCTGGCCCGCGGGTTCAGCTACGCCGACGCCCACCGCGCCCGCCTCGGGGTGAACTACAAGCAGATCCCGGTGAACTCGCCGAAGGTCCCCGTCCACAGCTATTCCAAGGACGGCGCGATGCGGGTGCGGAACGTCAGCGACCCGGTGTACGCGCCCAATTCGTACGGCGGCCCGGCGGCCCAGCCGGAGCTGACCGACGACGGCGGCCGCTGGCACGCCGACGGCGAGATGGTGCGCACCGCCTACACCCTGCGTCCCGACGACGACGACTGGGGCCAGGCCGCCACCATGGTCCGCGAGGTTCTCGACGACGCCGCCCGGGCCCGGCTGGTCGACAACATCGTCGGCCACCTGCTCAACGGCGTCAGCGAGCCGGTCCTCGAGCGTGCCTTCGAGTACTGGCGCAACGTCGACAAGGAGCTCGGCGGCCGGATCGAGGCGGGCGTTCGGGCCAAGCAACAGCAGACCGACCCGAAGGCCGCGCAGCAGGCCAACCCGGCCCGATCCGACGCTCAGGCCAAGGCCTGACCCACGCGCGTCCGCCCCGCCGGGCCGTGGTTCGTGCTCGTCGCCGATGCCGAGCACGAACCACGACCGGGGCGGGCGGTGCCGGGTAGCGTGCCGACCATGCCTCTCGACGTCACGCCGCACCTGGACCCGGCCACCACCGCCATCGTGAACATGGAATGCCAGGAAAACCTCCTGGGCGACCGACCGTTACTTCCCGGGCTCGCCGAGTCCGCCCGGCGCACCGGTCTGCTCGACAACCTGTCCGCGCTGTTCGACGCGGGTCGCAAGGTGGGCGTGCGGATCTACTACTGCACCGACGAACGGCGCCCCGACGGCTTCGGCTTCGCGCACAACACGTTCGTGAACCTGCGGGCGTCGTCGGCCGCCGGAACCGCCGGGGGTCAGGGCGCGGTGATGCCCCAGATCGCTCCGCGTCCGGAGGATGTCGTGTTCCGCCGGGAGCAGGGCCTCACCGGCTTCTTCGCCACCGGCCTCGACCAGTACCTGCGCAACACGAAGGTCTCCACCCTGATCGTCACCGGCGTCTCGTTGAACATCGCGGTCCTGGGCACGGCGATCGAGGCGATGAACCTCGGCTACACGGTCGTCGTCCCGCCGGACTGCATCGCGGGCGACCCGTACGAGTACGCCGAGCACGTCGTCCGCTACACCATGCGCAACATCGCCTTCGTCGTGCCCTCCACCGCCATCACCGCCGCCTGGCGCTGACCACCCGGCCCCGGGAGTCTCCGGCGCGGGTTAGCCCGGGCCCGACCGGAGACACCTACCGCAGGACCGACCCGCGGCGGTGAGCCCGAGCGAGGGAGGCGCGGCATGAGTGACGCCAGAACCGAGACCATCACCGGCGGTCGCGCGGCCGGGGCGCAGGCCGGCCCGGACCCGCTCGGCATCTACCTGAACGACCACCTGGCCGGCTCCACCGCCGGGCTGCGGCTCGCCCGCCGCACGGCGACGGCCCACCGCGGAACACCCGTCGGGGACGCGCTGGCACGGGTGGCCTCGGAGATCGCCGAGGACCGCGACGCGCTGCTCGAGCTGATGCACGCGCTCGGCGTCCACGAGCGGAAGCACAAGATCGCCGCCGGGTGGGCCGCCGAAGCGGCGGGCCGGCTGAAGTCCAACGGTCGGGTCGTGCGCCGCTCCGAGCTGAGCACGGTGATCGAGCTCGAGACGCTGCGGATCGGAGTGGCGGGCAAGTCGGCCGGCTGGCGCACCCTGAGTGCCGTGGCCGACCGGTACGACCGGATCGACCAGGATCGACTCGACGTGCTCCTCGAGCGGGCCCACAGGCAGGCGCAGGTGCTCGACCGGCTGCGGACCACCGCCGCCCGAGCCGTGTTCGGCGGCGCCGACCTGGCCTGACCCGCGGCCGGCGGGGCCGGCCCGGCGTCAGTCGAGGACCCCGCTCGCCGACCCCGGGGCGTCCGCCTGGACGGGCACCCCGGGCACGCCGGGCTCCGTGGGCCCGAGGGCGTCCACCGAGACGGGGGCGGCTGGTCCGTTGGCTGGTGTAGCCCGCCGGACGAGCCAGCGGACCAGCGGCGGGGTGAACAGCACCACGAGGACGAGACGGAAGCTCTGGACGGTGGAGACCACGCCGACGTTGATGTGGGCCACGGTGGCGGTGGCGAGCACCGCGTTGATGCCGCCCGGGGTCGTCGCCAGGTAGGCCTCCAGGAACGGGACGCCGATCATCCTGGCCAGCACCCAGGCCAGGCCCGCGCAGGCCAGGCAGACCAGGGCGATACAGGCGCACAGCGACGGCAGCACCCGGCGGATCTCGCGCACCGAGGCGCGGCTGAAACGCAGGCCGACGTCGAGCCCGACGAGGATGAACACCAGGTCACGCAGGGGGCCCGCGGGGGCGAATCCCGGTCCGACCGCGATCGAGCCCACTACCATCCCCAGCAGCATCGGTCCCAGCAGCGCCGGCGCCGGCAGCGCGAGGCGGCGACCCGCGCGCGCCCCCAGCAGGCAGACACCGACGAGGAACGCCAGGCCGACCGGTTGGCTGGATCCGTCGACGAGATGCGCGAAGGCCGGGAAGGAGCCCGGGCGCGGACGTCCCACCGTCCCGTGGGACATGGCGACGACGGCGGGTGCCGTCAACGCGACGAGCCCCACCCGCAGGTACTGGCTCAGGGCCACCAGCCGGCTGTCCGCCCGCAGCTCCTCGGCGCAGGCCACGATCGCGGCCGAGCCGCCCGGCATCATGCCGAGCGCCGCGTCGGTGAAGCTGCCCCGGCTCGTCCGGGTGAACAGCAGCGCCGCCAGCAGGCAGAACGCGATGGTCGCCAGCGTGACCACCGTCAGCGGAAGCGCCGTGCCCAGGACCGAGCGCAGCTCCGAGACGTTCAGATAGCTCCCCATCAGGACGCCGAGGACGGCCTGGGACACGCGGATGGTCGGGGCCGGGAGATTCCGCCGGACTATCCCACCGAGCGCGAGAACGGCCCCCACCAGCAACGGGACGACGAGCTGCGGCGCGGGCACCCCGACGATTTCACCGAGCTCGCCGAGGAGATAACAGGCCACCACCAGCAGAATCCATCCGCCAGCACCGTTTCCGCGGCACCGGAATGAAAGCAGAATTCCTTGCACCCGACCCAGGGTACGGCGGTCTGATGTGAGATCGGTGAATGCAGATAAGGGAGCTATCCAGGCAGACCACCCCAGCCTGACAGACCACCCCAGCCTGACACGATGGGGCCAAAATGGATGGCCCGAAGGTCGGAACAGGCGGATTCCGGTGCTGGCTGGAGCCTGCGGTGCGCCCCTCACACGGTCTTCACACGCCCGGCGTGATGTTCTGCATGCGATCCCATCCGTCGAGCTCGCGTCGGAGGAGAGGTGCGGGAGAGGTGCGGAAACGGTGCCCGGAGCGATAGCGGTGATCGAGGACGATCCGGCGCTGCGGCGCGTCCTCGTCCGCGGACTCGAGGCGGCGGACTTCCAGATCGTGTGGGCGGTCCGCGACGGCGCCTCCGCCCTCGGCCGGATCGCCGCCGTCGCGGCCAGGCCCGACGCCCTCGTGCTGGATCTGGGTCTGCCGGACATGGACGGGATGGACGTCGTCAGCGCCCTGCGCGACCGCGGCGTCGGGGCACCCGTGCTGGTGCTGACGGCGCGGGATGCGCTGCCCGACCGGCTGCGCTGCTTCGCCCGCGGGGCCGACGACTACCTGACCAAGCCGTTCGCGTTCGCCGAGCTCGCCGCCCGGCTGGACGTGCTGGTCCGACGCCGCCGACCGGACTCGGGCGGCAACGGCAACGCGATCGCCCTGGATCCGCTGCGGTTCCGCCTGGGCAGCGGCGGGACGGCCGTACCCCTTAGCCCGACCGAGTACCGCCTGCTGGCGACCCTGCTGGTACGCCGCGGGGAGGTCGTCCGCCGGGAGACGCTGGTCTGCTCGGCCTGGCCGGCCGGCGCGATCGTCCGGGAGAACACGCTGGACTCCTACGTGACGAGGCTGCGGCGTGCCCTGCGGGTGGCGGCGGTCGACGCCCGGCTCGACACCGTCCGCGGGATCGGATACCGGCTGCACTGACCCGACTGCGACGAGGACGTCGCCGGCCGGCCGGTGGCGACGGACGCCGGTCGCGGCCACCACTCCGCACCGCCGCACCCCCGCACCCCCGCACCCCCGCCGCCCGCCGCCCGCCGCCCGCGCCTCAGGCCTCCGTCGTCCTCCCCGGGAGGCTCTCGGGGGCGATCTCGTCCCGGCGCCGGACCGTGAGGTAGGCGACGAGGCCGACGATCGCGACCAGGAAGATCACCGTGGTCCCGACCGTGCCCAGACCGAGTCCGCCCTCGTCCCGCGGCTGGGACAGCAGGTCACCGGCGGAGGCTCCCAGCGGCCGGGTCAGCACGTAGGCGATCCAGAAGGTGAGCACGGCGTTCGCGGCGAGGGCGAACCGGGCGGCCGCCACCGCGGCGATGGCCGCGGCGAACACGAGCACGGACACCCCGTAGCCCAGGTTCAGCTTCTCCGCGACCAGGTCACCCGCGGCCGTGCCGAGGGCGAAGGTGAACAGGATCGCCAGCCAGTAGAAACCCTCCCGCCGAGTGGTGGAGATGGTGTGGATCGACAACGTCCGCTCGACCGCGAACCACGCCGCGAACGTCGCGGCCAGCGCGGCGGCGAACACGGCGGTGGTGGCTTCCAGCGGCACGCCGGCGTTGTCGGTCAGATTGTCGGTGATGAGTGTGCCGACCACGCTGATCAGGACGACCGCGAGCCAGTAGACCCAGGGAACGTAGCGCTCCAGCCGAAACTGGAAGAACAGCGCGACGACCAGCAGGGCGCCCATCACGTAGGTCGTGTTCGTCAGGCCCAGGCCGAGATTCGAGTCGAGGAAGTCCGCCGCGGTCTCACCGATGGTGGTACAGAGGACCTTGATGATCCAGAAGAAGATCGTGACCTGTGGGACCTTGTTCAACGTCGTCCGGCCCCATGGTCCCGCCCGGCCAGTCACAGCAGTCATGCCGCGAGGCTCGCAGCCCGGACCTGACGATAACCTGACTGCATTTCCCGAATCTGACTGCGGCTCCCGAATCTGACTGCGGCTCCCGGCGGGATTCTCGGCAGGTCCGGCCAGCGGCGGCCTACAGGCCGAGGTCGCGGGCGATGAGGATCTTCTGCACCTCGCTGGTGCCCTCCCCGATCTCGAGGATCTTGGAGTCCCGCCAGTGCCGGGCCACCGGATACTCGTTCATGAACCCGTACCCGCCGAAGATCTGGGTCGCCTCCCGCGCGTTGGTGACGGCCGCCTCCGAGGAGAACAGCTTCGCCATCGCCGCCTGCTTCTTGAACGGCTGGCCGGCGAGCATCCGGGAGGCCGCGTCGTAATAGGCCGCCCGCGCGACGTACGTCCGGGTCTCCATCTCCGCGATCTTGAAGGCGATGGCCTGGTTGCGCCCGATCGGCGCGCCGAACGCCTCCCGCTGCCTGGCGTAGCGCACGCTCTCGTCGACGCACGCCTGGGCGAGACCCACCGACAGCGCCGAGATGGCGATCCGCCCCTCGTCGAGGATGCTCAGGAAGTTCGCGTACCCGCGGCCGCGCGCGCCGAGCAGGTTCTCCGCCGGCACCCGCACGTCGTCGAACGTCAACGGGTGGGTGTCGGAGGCGTGCCAGCCGACCTTCGAGTAGGCGGGCTGCGCGGTGAAGCCCGCGGTCGGCACCGGCACCAGGATGGCGGAGATCTCCTTGCCGCCAGCCGCCGTCCGACCGGTCACCGCGGTCACCGTCACCAGCCGGGTGATGTCCGTGCCCGAGTTGGTGATGAACGCCTTCGACCCGTTGATGACCCACTCGTCGCCGTCGAGGCCGGCGGTGGTGCGGGTGCCGCCCGCGTCGCTGCCGGCGCCGGGTTCGGTGAGCCCGAACGCGCCCAGCGCCCGTCCCGACGTCAGCAGTGGCAGCCACTGCTCCTTCTGCGCGTCGGAGCCGAACCGGTACACCGGCATCGCGCCCAGCCCGACGCCGGCCTCCAGGGTGATCGCCACCGACGAGTCCGCCCGCGCCAGCTCCTCGATCGCCAGGCACAGGGTGAAGTAGTCCGCGCCCTGCCCGCCGACGGCCTGCGGGAACGGCAGGCCGAACAGCCCCATCTCCGCCATCTGCGCGACGACCTCGTAGGGGAAGGTCTTCGCCTCGTCGTGCGCCGCCGCCGCCGGGGCCACGACCTCGCGGGCGAACTCCTCGACGAGCTTGCGCAGCGACTCCTGATCCTCGCTCAACCGGGTGTCGGGCATTGCTGACTCCTTCAGGATTCGGCCGGGTTCAGAGTTCGGCCGGGTTCAGAGTTCGACCGGGTTCAGAGTTCGACCGGGTTCAGAGTTCGACCGGGTTCAGAGTTCGACCGGGTTCAGAGTTCGACCGGGTTCAGAGTTCGACCGGGGCCGGATCGACGACGGCGAGCACCGCGTCGAGGGTGACCTGCTCGCCGATGCCGACGAGGACGTCCTTGACCACCCCGGCGACCGGGGCGCCGACGGTGTGCTCCATCTTCATCGCCTCCACCACGACCAGCGGCGCGCCGGCGGCCACCTCGTCGCCGGCGGTGGCGTGCACCGCGATGACGGTGCCGGGCATGGGGCTGCGGGCCTCGCCGCCGGCCTCGACGGCGGCCGCGGCCGAGCGGCGGCGGTGTTCGGACACGGGCCACGCGGCGCCGTCGGCGCCCAGCCAGAGCGTCGCACCGTCGGCGACGACCCGCCACCGGCGGGTACGGCCGGCCAGCGTCACCGCCAGCTCGCCTCCGGCCGCCAGCCGGCTGGCCGGCCCACCCACGGCCGCCCCGGCCCACTCCACGGCGGCCGGGATCGGCTCGCCGCCGTCGACGGCGACCAACGCGTCCGCCGGGGTGCCGCGGACACCGACCTCGACCGGTCCGGCCAGGCCCGCGGCCGCGATCGTCCAGTGCAGCGACGAGTGCTCGCCGGGCCGCCATCCGCTGGGGACGTCCCAGGGATCGACGAACGGCGTGTCCGGCGTCAGCTCCAGCAGGCGGGCCAGCGCGTACACGGCCGGAACGTCAGCCGCGCCCGGGGCGGCGGCGACGAGTGCGTCGAGGTCCCGTTCGATCAGCCCGGTGTCGAGCTGCCCGGCCCGGGTGGCCGGATGGTCGAGCAGGGCCCGCAGGAAGCCGATGTTGGTGGTCACGCCGAGCACGCAGGTGCGGGCCAGCGCCCGGTCGAGCCGGTCCAGCGCGGTGTCCCGGTCCGGCCCGTGGGCGATGATCTTGGCGAGCATCGGGTCGTAGGTGGACCCGACGGTGGCGCCGAGCCGCAGCCCCGAGTCGACCCGGACGGCGGGCGCCGACGGCTCGTCCAGCCGCAGGACCCGCCCGCCGGTCGGCAGGAAGCCCCGCGCGGCGTCCTCGGCATACACCCGGGCCTCCACCGCATGGCCGGTCAGCCGGATGTCGGCCTGGGTGTAGCCGAGCGGTTCCCCGGCGGCGACGCGGAGCTGTTCGGCGACGAGGTCGAGCCCGGTCACCAGCTCGGTGACCGGATGTTCGACCTGCAGGCGGGTGTTCATCTCCAGGAAGAAGAACTCCTCCGGGTTCGCCGCGGCGACGAGGAACTCGACCGTGCCCGCGCCGACGTAGCCGACCGAGGCGGCCGTGGCGACGGCCGCCGCCCCGATCCGCTCCCGCGTCTCGGGGGACAGCAGGACCGACGGCGCCTCCTCGACGACCTTCTGGTGGCGCCGCTGCAGGCTGCACTCCCGCTCGCCGAGGTGGACGGTCGTGCCGTGCGCGTCGGCGAGGACCTGCACCTCGATGTGGCGGGGACGATCCACGAACCGCTCGACGAACAGGGTGTCGTCGCCGAACGCCGCGGCGGCCTCGCGGCGGGCCCCGGCGATCTCCGCCTGTAGCTGGGCGGCATCCACGGCGACCCGCATGCCCTTGCCCCCGCCGCCCGCGGACGGCTTGAGCAGCACCGGGTAGCCGATCTGCGCGGCAGCGGCGACCAGGTCGGCGTCCGTCATCGCCGGGTCGTCGCGGCCGGGCACCACGGGCACCCCGGCCGTGGCGACCGCGCGCCGGGCGGTGATCTTGTCGCCCATCACCTCGACGGCGCGGACCGGCGGCCCGACGAACACGATGCCCGCCTCGGCGCACGCGGCCGCGAACGCCGCGTTCTCCGACAGGAACCCGTAGCCGGGATGGACGGCCTGGGCCCCGGTGGCGACCGCCGCCGCGACCACGGCAGGGATGTTCAGGTACGACTCGCGGGCCGGCGCCGGCCCGATCCGCAGGGCCACGTCGGCCTCCCGCACGTGGCGCGCGCCCGCGTCGGCGTCGGAGTAGACCGCGACCGACTCGATGCCGAGTTCGCGCAGGGTCCGGATCACCCGGACGGCGATCTCCCCACGGTTGGCCACCAGCACTGTCGAGAACATGTTCGCCCTCCCTGTCGTCGCCTTCACCTCCGTCGCCTTCACCTCCGTCGCAGTCACATCCGGAAGATGCCGTAGCCGGGCGGGTCCATCGGCGCGTTGGCCGCGACCGACAGCGCCAGCCCGAGCACCGTGCGGGTGTCCCGCGGATCGATCACCCCGTCGTCCCACAGCCGGGCGGTGGAGTAGTAGGGGCTGCCCTGCGCCTCGTAACGCTCGCGGATCGGGGCGCGGAAGTCCTCCTCCGCCTCGGCCGGCCAGTCCTGCCCGCGGGCGGCGTACTGCTCGCGGCGGACGGTGGCGAGCACCGCCGCGGCCTGCTCCCCACCCATCACCGAAATCCGCGCGTTCGGCCACATCCACAGAAAACGCGGCGAATACGCCCGCCCACACATCGAGTAGTTCCCCGCACCGAAACTACCCCCGATCACCACCGTGAACTTCGGCACCCGCGCACACGCCACCGCCGTCACCATCTTCGCCCCATGCTTCGCAATACCACCCGCCTCGTACTCCCGCCCCACCATGAACCCCGAGATGTTCTGCAGGAACACCAACGGAATCCCCCGCTGATCACACAACTCGATGAAATGCGCCCCCTTCAACGCCGACTCCCCGAACAACACCCCGTTGTTCGCCACGATCCCCACCGGATGACCATGCAACCGCGCCGTCCCGGTCACCAACGTCGACCCGTACTCCCGCTTGAACTCCGCGAACCGGCTCCCGTCCACGATCCGCGCGATCACCTCCCGCACGTCGTACGGCGTCCGCGAATCCGTCGGCACCGCCGCGTACAGGCCGGCCGGATCCACGGCCGGCTCCTCCACCGCCGCGACCGGCCAGGGCCGCGCCGCTCGCGGGGCCAGGCTCGCGACGATCCGGCGCACGGTCTGCAGGGCGTCGGCGTCGTCGTCGGCGAGGTGGTCGACGACTCCGGAGGTCTTCGCGTGCAGCAGGCCGCCGCCGAGATCCTCGGCCGCGACCACCTCCCCGGTGGCGGCCTTGACCAGCGGCGGCCCACCCAGGAAGATCGTTCCCTGGTTGCGGACGATGACCGTCTCGTCGCTCATCGCCGGGACGTAGGCCCCACCCGCCGTGGACGAGCCGAGCACGGCCGCGATCTGGGCGATGCCGGCCTTCGACATCGTGGCCTGGTTGTAGAAGATCCGGCCGAAGTGCTCCCGGTCCGGGAACACGTCGTCCTGCATCGGCAGGAACGCCCCACCGGAGTCGACGAGGTAAACGCAGGGCAACCGGTTGTGCAGCGCCACCTCCTGCGCCCGCAGGTGCTTCTTCACCGTCAGCGGGTAGTACGTCCCACCCTTGACGGTCGCGTCGTTCGCGACGACGACGCATTCCCGCCCCGCGATCCGACCTATTCCCGTGACGATGCCCGCGCCCGGCGCGTCGCCGTCGTACATCCCCTCCGCCGCCAGCGGGGACAGTTCCAGGAAGGGGCTGCCCGGGTCGAGCAGCACCTCGATACGCTCCCGCGCCAGCAGCTTGCCGCGCTCGACGTGCCGGCGCCGGACGGGCTCGGGGCCGCCCAGGGCCGCCGCGGCGAGCCGCTCGCGCAGCTCCGCGACGAGCGTGGCGTGGGTCTCGGCGTACCCGCGCGCCGCGGGCGAGGCGGCGTCGACGGCGCTGCGCAGCGGCGGCCCGGTCAGGTCCTCCGCCGCCGCGGCCCGTGCGCGTGCGGCAGCGGGACCGTCGCCGACGTTAACAGTCGCTAACATGGGTCCAGATGTTAGCGCGCGCTAACACTCCCGTCGACCAGTGGACCGTGCTTGGTAGCCTCTCCCCGGAGGAGGACCACATCGTGCCGTCGCGTGCCACCCGGGTGACGCCCCCGGCGGGTCTGGCCCCCACCTTCTCCGACGCCGCCGCTTCCGACGCCGCGGGACAGTCCGCCCTCGCCCCGGCGCAGGAACCCGCTCCCGCCCCGACCGCGATCGAGTCCGGCCCGATCCGCCCGGCGCCCCCATCGCCCACCGCCATCCCGCCCGACCCGATCCGCCCGGCGCCCCCCTCGCCCACCGCCATCCCGCCCACCGCCCTGGAGCCCGTCGCCGACCAGCCCGCGGCAGCCCCGGCCCACCCGGACTCAACCGGCCCAACCAGCCCAACCGGCCCCACCGGCCCAACCCGCGTCGGCCCGAGCGGCGCTGCCCCGATCGCGGCGTCGCCGGTCAGGCGGGCTCGCACCGGGCGCCGGGACGACCTGCTGCAGGCGGCGGCCCGGCTGTTCGCCGAGCGGGGGTTCCGCGGGGTCGGCATCGAGCAGATCGGCGCCGCCGTCGGCATCCGCGGGCCCGGCATCTACCGGCACTTTGCCAGCAAGGACGCGATGCTCACGGAGCTGCTCGTGGGCATCAGCCAGCACCTGCTCCACGGCGCCCAGACCGTGCTGAGCGCGGACCCGAGCGCGGCCGACGCCCTCGACCGCCTCGTCCGCCGGCACGTCGAGTTCGCCGTCGGCAATCCCGACCTGATCGTCATCCACGACCGCGACCTGCACAGCCTGCCGGCGCCGGACGAGCACGAGGTCCGCCGGCTGCAACGCGCCTACGTCGAACTGTGGGTCGGCGTACTGCGCCGGCTGCGCCCGGACCTGACCGGCCCCGCCGCCCGCGTCCGCGCCCATGCGATCTTCGGTCTGATCAACTCGACCCCGCACAGCTCGGGTGCCCTCGATCCCGCGGTCAGGGCGACCACCCTGCACGCGATGGCGACGGCCGCAGCCACGGCATAGCCCCACCGGCGGCACCCGCCACAGCGGCCATCGCGACGCCCGCGTGAAGGATTTCTGCCGCTCGTGGGTTCACGCTCGACGCTGGACCTGATGCGCGAGCGTGGCTGGCCCGAGGCGCGGCCGGTTACGCGGATGTGGGCGCGCCCTCGGCGGCGAGGCGCTCGCAACGTCGCTTCCCCCACTCACCCAGCGGGCGGAGAGCCTCGTTGAGTGACGTGCCGTGCTCGGTGAGGGAGTACTCGACCCGGGGTGGGACCTCGCGGTACACCTCGCGATGGACCAGGCCGTCCGCCTCCATCTCGCGCAGGTGCTGGATGAGCATCTTCTCGCTGACGCCGGGAAGGCCGCGCCGCAGCTCTCCGAACCGACGGGTTCCGTGGTTGTTCAGCTCCCAGAGGATCAGCGACTTCCACTTCCCGGACACCACGTCCATACCGGCGTCTATGCCGCAGACGTAGGGACCGCGCCTCGCGCTCGTCGCCATCAGACCTCCACCTAGCCTCAGCTGGCCACTTACTTCCTGGTAGGTATTGAACAAAATCGTAGGTACTTGCCGGCGGGAAAGGTCCGGGTGGAGGGTCGGGACGGCACGCCATTCAGACCACCGACCGGAACAAGGGACAATCCATGACGACCCGTACGACCTTCCTGGGCTTGGGCGCGATGGGCAGCGCGCTCGCCGCCGCGGCTCTCGACGCCGGCCGACCATCCGTGGTGTGGAACCGCACTCCAGGCAGAGCACGGGCCCTGGGCGAGCGTGGCGCCACCGTCGCCGAGACCGTCGAGGAGGCGATCACCGGCGACGGGGTGGTCGTCGTGTGCCTGCTCGACCATCAATCGGTGCACGCTGTGGTCGATCCGGTCGCCGCACGTCTGGCCGGACGGACCGTGGTCAATCTGACGACGACGACACCGAACCAGGCTCGCGGGCTCGCGACCTGGGCGGCGGAGCACGGCATCACCTACCTCGACGGCGCGATCATGGCCGTACCTGAAATGATCGGCCATCCGGATGCGGCGATCTTCTACAGCGGCCCCGAGGCCGCCTTCGAGGAGAACCGGGATCTGCTCGATCTGTGGGGGCCGAGCGACTACTTCGGGACCGACCCCGGTATCGCCTCGCTCCGCGACATGGCGATGCTCGTCGGGATGTACACGATGTTCGCCGGCTTTCTGCACGGCGCGGCGATGGTCGGTGTCGAAGGCGTGTCGGCAGCCGAGTTCGCCCGACGGCAGATGCCTTTCCTCGCCGCCATGACCGGCCAGCTGGCCGACCTCGCCACCACACTAGACGCCAAAGACTACGCCGGGGCGGGCCAGCAGAGCCTTGAGTTCACCGAAGCCGCGCTGGACTCGCTGGTGACGGCCAGCCTCGACCAGGGCGTCAACGTCGAGGTGCTGCGGCCCGTCCGCGACATCGTGCACCGGCAGGTCGCCGCCGGGTACGGCAGGCAGGGCACCGCCCGCATCTTCGAAGAGTTCAGGAGTACCCGATGAGCGGCGAGGGCGGTCCATCTTCCGTGACGGTCGTCGGCCTCGGCCCGATGGGTCGAGCGATGGCCGCGTCCCTGCTGCGGTCCGGCCATCCGGTGACGGTGTGGAACCGCACCGCGGGGCGCGCCGACGACCTCATCGCCGGGGGCGCCACGCTGGCGCCCACACCGACAGCCGCGGTTGCCGCCAGTGAGCTGACCATCCTCAGCCTCACCGACTACCAGGCGATGTACGACATCCTGGGCCCGGGCGCCGCGATTTCGCGAGCCTCGCGCGTTCTTGCCGGCAAGGTCCTGGTCAATCTCAGTTCGGACACGCCCGATGCCTCCCGGGAGGCGGCGCGATGGGCGGCCGGACACGGAGCGAGCTTCGTGACAGGTGGCGTGATGGTGCCCGCTCCCGCCGTGGGCGGTCCAGGGGCACACGTGTTCTACAGCGGGCCCCGCGCGGTGTTCGACGCCCACGAGCCCACGCTCAGACTGATCGGCGAGCCCAGGTACCTCGGGGAGGACCCAGGCTTGGCCCAGCTCTTCTACCAGGCGCACCTCGACGTCTTCCTCACCGCCCTGGCAAGCCTGCTCCACGCCACCGCGCTCGTCGCCGCCGCCGGTGTCCCGGCCGCCGACTTCCTACCCGGCGCGATGGAACTCCTCGCCGGCATCCCGACGATGATCGGAGACGGACGGGACCTGGCCCGGCGTCTGGAGGCCGGCGAACACCCCGGCGACCTCAGTACGGCGCGGATGATGGGCGCCACAGCGAACCACATCGTGTGGACGAGTGAGAAGGCCGGCATCGACACGCGGCTGCCCAAAGCCGTCAAGGCGCACTACGACCAGGCCGTCCTCGCAGGCCGCGACACCGAGAACTGGACCGTTCTCTACGAGATGTTCAAAGCCCCACGCGAGCTTCGGCCTGATCAACTCGACACCGCACGGCGCGGGCGCCCTTGATCCCGTGGTCAGGGCCACCACGCTGGACGCGATGGCGACCGCCGCGGCGACCGTCGAGCACCGCGCCCCGGGACGTGGTGATGGCGGCGAGTGATTCCTGCTGTCGAGATGGGGGCGGGTGGAAAGGGTGAGGACCACCGCCCGGCTCCCGCACCCGCCCGGCTCCCGACGGGGCTATTTGCCGGTGACCGCGACTTCCGCGCCGGGCGCGTAGGTCGTCACGTTCGACGGAATCGCCTTGAGCTCGTCGATCTTGGCGCAGGCCGGGCACTGCGCATAGCCCGACTGGCGCTGACGGTTCGCCTCCGCTTCTGCCTTCGCCTCGGCGACTCGTGCCTGCGCCTCGGTAATCCGCGCAAACGCCGCCTGGGCGCTGTTCACGGCCCCCTGGACGTTCTCCGGCAGCGTGACCCGAGCGAGGGTGAATCGCAGGTTCTCCAGGAACGGGCCACCGAGATTTTCGTTGAGGTCGGTGGCGAGCGACTTGTTGATCGCGTTCTGGACGGCCTGGATGTTGCCGTTGCTCGACGCCGCGTTGAGCGTCCTCTGGGCCCCGGCCTGCTGGTCCGCACCCATCTGGACCAACGCGCAGGAAGAGACGAGGTCGGCGCAGGTGAAGTTGTTGATCTGCTCACGAAGGTCGTTGTCGATAACCGGCCGGATGATGGCACCCAGGAACGCGGACCAGCCGTCGTCACCCGACCAGGCGTAATAGAGCTTCCCACCTTTGCTCGCCAGCGGGAACTTCCTGGTGCCGAACTTGTCGTCGAACTGGCGTAGGACGTCGTGGTCGAGGTTGAGGGTGAAGTAGAACGTGCCCTCGATCCCCATACTCACACCGTCCTTCGACGGTGTCGTCACGACATCGACCGTGCCACGGTCGCTCTCACCGGCAACGGACGTGATCGTGTAGTAACGCTGCTGCGCCGGGTAGTTGTGCATCGAGGAATACAGGCCGACGTATGTCCTCGACGAGGCGGGATTGACGATCTGGCGGATCCGGTGATTGTCGAACGGGCCCCCGTTGCGGACCACCGCGATCTGCCCGCCCGACGTCGACGCGAACGAACCGAGCGCACTCGCCCCCACGACCAGACCGAAGACCACCGCCAACACCCCCACAACAGCAGCGGCACCGAGCCCGAGACGCCTACCTGATGCCACGCACCCTCCCTTGATCGAAGTTGCGGCACGTGGTCAGTATGTCGGCTCTCCGTGCTCGGGTCGTGCGACTTGTCGGGAAGCTGTCCGGGTTGCCGTTCCACCCCGTTGGAGCGGGTACGTGGAGCAGGTACGCGTCGGCATCGCCCCGTGTACACCGCTGGACGGAAATCCGGTGGGCAGGGCATCGCGGCGATGCCAGGCTGCACGCATGGAGATTCCGACGGCCGGATCCGCGCGTCTCGCCCCCACCCGGGCACGGGATCGGATTCATCACGAGACCGACCGGATCCACGCCGTTCTCGACGAGGCACGGGTCTGCCATGTCGGCGTGGTCGTCGACGGCTGGCCGCACGTCCTGCCGACCCTGCACGTGCGGCGCGGCGACACCCTCTACATCCACGGCTCGACCGGCGCCCGGGTGCTGGCCGCCGGCCGCGCCGCCCGCCTGCCGATCTGCGTCACGGTCTCGCTGCTCGACGGACTGGTGCTGGCCCGCTCCGCCTTCCACCACTCGGTGAACTACCGGTCGGTGCTGGTCCGCGGCCTCGCCTCGCCCGTGCTCGACGAGGACGACAAGCGCGCCGTGCTCGTCGCGTTCGTCGACCGGACCGCACCGGGCCGCTCGGGCGCCTGCCGGCCGCCGAACCGCCGTGAGCTGTCCGCGACCGCCGTACTCGCCGTCGCGCTCGACGACCCCGCCACGCAGGTGACGCTGAAGGCGCGGAAGGGTGGGCCGGTGGACGACGCCGAGGACCTGGCCCTGCCCCACTGGGCGGGCGTGATCCCGGTGCGCACGGTCGAGAGCGCGCCCGAGCCGGCCGAGGACCTGGCCGACCCGAGCGCGCCGATCGGCTCGTGACGCGGCCCGCCGCCACGGTCACGAGCGCCGCCTCCGTCGGTGCCGCGCTCCGGTGCCGCGCTCCGGTGCCGCGCTCCGGTGCCGCGCTCCGGCGCCACGGTCGGTGCCGGCGGGGCGTCGACACCGGACGGGTCAGTCGAGCTGGACGGGTCAGTCGAGCTGGACGGTGAGGTCGGGGCCGGTGGCGGCGCGGACCTCGTCGACGGTGACGCCGGGTGCGAGTTCGCGCAGCACCAGGCCGTGGCCGGGGTCGACGTCGAGGACCGCGAGATCGGTGATGACCCGGTGTACGCAGCGCCGGCCGGTCAGCGGCAGGGAGCACTCCCGCACGAGCTTGTGACCGCCGTCGCGGGCGACGTGCTCCATCATCACGATGACCCGCCGCGCGCCGTGCACGAGGTCCATCGCGCCGCCCATCCCCTTGACCATCTTCCCGGGAATCATCCAGTTCGCGAGATCCCCCTGCGCGGACACCTGCATCGCACCGAGCACCGCGACGTCGACATGCCCACCACGGATCATCCCGAACGACGTCGCGGAGTCGAAGTACGACGCCCCCGCCAGCACGGTCACCGTCTCCTTGCCGGCGTTGACCAGGTCCGCGTCGACCCGGTCCGGGGCCGGATACGGGCCGACGCCGAGGATGCCGTTCTCGCTGTGCAACACCACCGTCACATCCGCCGGCAGGTAACCCGGCACCAGCGTCGGCAACCCGATCCCGAGATTGACGTACTGGCCATCGACCAGCTCCCGCGCCACCCGCGCGGCCAGCGCCTCCCGCGTCAGCGTCATGCCGTCACCGTCCTGCGTTCGATCCGCTTCTCCGGGTCCGGCGCGTGCACCACCCGCTGGACCAGGATCCCCGGTGTGTGAACCTGATCCGGGTCGAGCTCGCCGGGTTCCACCAGCTCCTCGACCTCAGCGATCGTCACCCGGCCGGCCGCCGCGCACAGCGGGTTGAAGTTGGCCGCGCTCGCCCGGTAGACGAGGTTGCCGTGCCGGTCGCCGCGCCAGGCGTGCACCAGCCCGAAGTCGCAGACGATCCCCCGCTCCAGGACGTACTCGGCGCCGTCGAACACCCGGGTCTCCTTGCGCGGGGACGCGAGCGCGACGCGACCGGAGGCGTCGTGGCGCAGCGGGACGCCGCCCTCGGCGACCTGCGTACCCACCCCGGCCGGCGTGTAGAACGCCGGGATGCCCGCCCCGCCCGCCCGCAGCCGTTCGGCGAGCGTGCCCTGCGGCACCAGCTCGACCTCCAGCTCGCCGGCCAGGAACTGCCGCTCGAACTCCTTGTTCTCCCCCACGTACGACCCCGTCGTCCGCCGGATCCGCCCCGCCCGCAGCAGCAGGCCGAGCCCCCAGTCGTCGACCCCGCAGTTGTTGCTCACGGTCTCCAACCCGCTGACCCCGGCCGCCAGCAGCGCGTCGATCAGAACACTCGGGATGCCGCACAGCCCGAACCCCCCGACCGCCAGCGACGCCCCGTCCGGGATGTCGGCCACCGCCAGGGCCGCACTCGCGACCACCTTGTCCACGCGCACCCGCCTCCCGCACCAGTCGGCGGCACCGCACCGGAACCGCCCGCACGTTAGCGTCCGCTAACCCAGACGAAGTTAGCCACAACTAACATGAACGTCCAGCCCCCACAGCCCGATCAGGCTCGGGCGACGGCCGGGCTGGGCCAAGCCGCCACCGCGGCCCGGCCCCCGCGGCCGCCCCGCCCGAGGCCGGTCGCCGTGCCCTGTCGTGAGCGGTACGAGCGTCCGAATCCGCACCGGCCCCGCTCCGTAGCCCGGCCGGCGCACCGCGACCCGCCGCCGCGCAGGACCGTCGCTAGCCCTTCAGGCCGGCGAGGATGCGGGAGATCACCTCGGGGGTGATGGGGGCGGGCGAGTAGAAGCTCACCCGGTCGGCGATGTCGCCGACGCGGGCCCGGATCTGCTTCGGGATGTCCTCCGGGGTGCCCCGCGCCGTGAAGACCTCCAGCACCTCCTCGGTGACGAGCGACCCGAGATCCTGCCAGCGGCCGTCCCGGGTCAGCTCGTACAGGTCGCGCTGCAGCCCGCCCCAGCCGTGCAGCTCCAGGACCGCGCTGTAGGCGGGGGTGGAGGCGTAGAAGGCGAAGTGCTGGCGCAGCTTCTTCTCCGACTCGGCCAGCTCCTCCTCGGTGTCCCCGGTGGCGATGAGGGTGGGGAAGGTCAGCTCGACGTCCGAGCGCTTGCGCCCGGCCCGCGCCAGGCCCCGCTCCAGCGCCGGCAGGGTCACCTCGCGCACGAACCGCTCGGAGGACAGGCCGTGCAGCAGGATCCCGTCGGAGACCTCGCCGGCGACCTCGGTCATGCGCGGCCCGAGGGCGGCGAGCTGGATGCGCGGCGTCCCGTACGGGTTGGGCCCGGGGTTGAAGAACGGCGTCATCAGCGTGTGCTGGTAGAACTCGCCCTGGAAGTCCAGGCGCTCGCCGTCGTTCCAGCACCGCCAGATCGCCTGGATGGCCAGGACGATCTCCCGCATACGCTTGGCCGGCTCGGACCACACGGCGCTGAAGCGCTTCTCGATGTGCGGCTTGACCTGCGATCCAAGCCCGAGGACGAACCGGCCCCTGCTGATGGTGTGCAGGTCGTTGGCGACCATCGCCAGGTGCATGGGGCTACGCGGGAAGGCCACGGCCACGCCGGTGCGGATCATGACGCGTTCGGTCGCCTGCGCCGCCAGGACCACGGGCAGGAACGGGTCGTGCGCGGTCTCCGGGACGTACAGCGCGTCGTAGCCCAGGGACTCGAGTTCGCGTGATCGGCTGGCGATGTCGTCAAGATCGGCCCACAGACCAACGTCGACCTTCACGTCCACTCCTTAAGTTGGATCAGATAGATGATTTGAGTAAGCTACCTTAATAGTCGCTATCGTGGCAGCGGCACGAGCGGTCGGCTGCGTCACTGGCCGCCCAGCACGTGCCGGGCGAACGGCGTTTGCTGGTCGAGGGCGTGCCACCGGCGCCCCAGGATCGAGAGGAGACCGCCCGTGCTTCCGGGTGTGACAGCGGATCAGAGACTGTTCGCCGAGACGGCCGAGCGCTTCATCAGGTCGACCTGCCCCGTTTCGACGGTGCGCCGGGTGGCGCAGCGGGAGGAGGAGCTCGACGGCGGCTACTTCACCGAGATCGGCGAGCTGGGCTGGCTGGCGCTGTTCGTGCCCGAGGAGCACGGCGGCGGCAGCCCGTCCGGCCAGCCGGTCCTCGACGCCGGCCTCATCGCCGAGCAGCGGGGCCGCTACCTGCAGCCCGGACCGGTCGTCGGGTCGAACGTGGCGGCGCTGGCGATCACGCTCGGCGGCACCGGCGAGCAGCGCGCCCTGCTCGACGACCTCGCCGGGGGCAAGGCCCTCGCGGCCTGGGCGCTCGGCGACCCGGTGGGCGGCTGGGAGGCGTCGGCCGGCGTCGAGGTCCGTCGCGGCGACACCGGTTTCGTGCTGTCCGGGACCAAGGGTCTCGTCCAGGACGCCCACCTGGCCGACTGGTTCCTCGTCAGCGCCGCGGTCGACGGCCGCCCGGCGCTGTTCCTGCTGCCCGGCGACGCCCCCGGGCTGAGCGTCGAGCCGCTGGCCGGACTCGACCTGACCCACCGGTACGCCGAGCTGGTCCTGCGCGACGTCGCCGTGCCCGCCTCCGCGGTGGTCGGGCAGATCGGCGGCGACGACCTCGGCGAGCGGCTGCTGCAGGTCGCCACGGTGCTGACGGTCGCCGAGATGGTGGGGTCGATCGGCGAGCTGTTCGCAATGACGCTGGAGCACGCCCGCAACCGCGCGGCGTTCGGCCGGGTGATCGGCTCGTTCCAGGCGGTGAAACACCAGCTCGCCGACCTCAGTCTCGCGGTGGAGTGCAGCCATGCCCTCACGACGGGAGCACTCACGGCCGTGCAGGAGCAGGCACCGGACGCCGCGGAGCTGGCCAGCGCGGCCAAGGCGTTCGTCGGCGACGCGGCGATCGACGTCTCCCAGGGCTGCCTGCAACTGCACGGCGGCATCGGCTACACGTGGGAGCACGACCTGCACCTCTACCTGCGGCGGCTGGCGACCGACCGGGTGGTGTTCGGCGACCCCGCCTGGCACCGCGAGCGCATCTGCCGGCTGCACGGCCTGTGAGAACGGGCGACGATCGATGAGCACACCGCGACGACCGGAGGCAAGGCGATGAGCGGGCAGACGGCGGGCGAGCAGACGGCGGGCGTGCTCTCGGAGGGCAGGCCGACGACGGACGCGCGGCCGGCGAACGGCCAGACGGCGAACGGGAGGGCGGCGAACGGGAGGGCGGCGGGCAAGGGGGCGGCGCCCGATCTCGAGGCCTACCGGGGCGAGGTGCGGGCCTGGCTCGCGGCGAACCTGGATCCCAGGGACGACGACGCACCGGCTCGCCTGCGCGGCGGCGACGCCGCCAACCTCTCCCCCGAGCGGGTCGCCCAGCAACGGGACCTGCAGCGCCGCGTCTACGAGGGCGGGTACGCAGGCATCACCTGGCCCGCGGAGTTCGGCGGGCAGGGCCTCACCGCCGCCCACGAGGAGATCTTCCAGCAGGAGAGCCGCGGCTACGTCCTGCCGGACCTGGGCATCGCCGGCCTGACGACCACCCGGGTCTGTGGGCCGACGATCCTCGCCCACGGCACGGACGAGTTCCGCCGCACCCACATCCCGCGGATGCTGTCCGGCGAGGAGATCTGGGTGCAGTTGTTCTCCGAGCCGGGCGCGGGTTCCGACCTCGCCGGAGTGTCGACCCGGGCCACCCGCGCCGACGCGGGCGACTGGGTGCTCAACGGGTCGAAGGTGTGGACCAGCGGCGCCTACTACGCCGACTACGGCCTGTGCCTGGCCCGGACCGATCCGACCGTCCCGAAGCACCGGGGGCTGACCTGGTTCGGCGTGCCGCTGACCAGCGACGGCGTGACGATCCGGCCGATCCGGGAGATCAACGGCAGCTCGGAGTTCTGCGAGGAGTTCTTCGACGACGTGGTCGTCTCCGACGCCAACCGGATCGGCGCCGTCGGGGACGGCTGGACGGTGGCCCGCACGATGATGGTCTTCGAGCGGCTCGGCGGCGACCCCGACGAGACGCCCCGTCACACCGGCGCCCGCGAGCTCGCCCCCGACCTCGTCGCCCTGGCCCGCCGGGTGGGCCGCCAGGCCGACCCGGTGACCCGCCAGCTCATCGCCCGCGCCCATGTCATCGACCTCGTCAAGGAGCAGCTCGACGCCTACGTCGCCGCCCTGACCGAATCGGGGGCGGCCAACCCGAACCTGGGCTCGTACTCGAAGCTCGCCGCCGGCACGCTCAACCCGGTCCGGGCGTCGATCGGCTTGGAGATCGCCGCCGCCGCCGGCGTCGCCTGGCATCCGCAGGACACCGAGGCGTCGACGACGGCGCTGAACTACCTCAACGGCCGGATCCTGGCCATCGCCGGCGGCACCAACGAGATGCAGCGCAACGGGATCAGCGAGCGGATCCTCGGGCTGCCCCGGGAACCCGCCCACGACCTCGACCGACCCTTCAACGAGCTGCGTCACAACTGAGCGCCGGCCACCCGACTCCGGCCGCCTGACCCCGGCCCACGCTGTTCCGGCCGGCCCGTGCCCCCGCCGACCGGTTTGCCCAGCCGACCGGGCCCCAGCCGCCTGGTCGGCGGTCTGCCCGCCCGTCGGCCGCCCAGCCCGTCGGCCGCTCAGCCGAGCTGCATCGAGCGGCCGATGATCTCCTTCATGATCTCGTTGGAGCCGCCGAGGATGCGGCTGATCCGGCTGTCGCGATACATCCGGGCGATCGGATACTCGTTCATCCAGCCGTAGCCGCCGTGAAGCTGCACCCCGGCGTCCACCGCGGCGTCCTCCAGCTCGGTGGCACAGAGCTTCGCCGCCGCCGCCTCGACCCCCGTCAGCTCGCCGACGACCAGGGCGGCCAGGCAGGCATCGACGAAGGACCGGGCCATGAGGGCGCGGGCCTGCAGGTCGGCGAGGACGAAGCGGGTGTTCTGGAAGCTGCCGATCGGCTTGCCGAACGCCTTGCGCTCGCGCACGTAGGAGGTCGTGAGCTCCAGCGCCCGGAAGACGTTCTGCACCGAGGAGATCGCGATCGACAGGCGTTCCTTCGCCAGGTTGCGCATGAGGTAGTGCAGGCCCTCGTTCTCCTCGCCGAGCAGGTTGGCGACCGGGACGCGGGCGTCGGTGAAGAACAGTTCGGCGGTGTCCTGCGAGCGGGCGCCGACCTTGTCCAGGCGGCGGCCACGCTCGAAGCCGGGGGTGTCGCGCTCGACGACGACAAGGCTGATCCCTTGGTCGCCGGTTCCCTGGTCGCCGTCCGCGCGGGTCGTCTTCGCGCACAGCACCACCAGGTCGGCGAGGATGCCGTTGCTGATGAACGTCTTGGACCCGTTGATGACGTAGTGGTCGCCGTCGCGCACCGCCGTCGTGCGCATGCCCCGCAGGTCGCTGCCGGCGACGGGTTCGGTCATCGCGATCGCCGTGATCAACTCGCCGCGGACGTAGCCGGGCAGCCAGCGCGCCTTCTGCTCGTCGGTCGTCAGCTCCAGCAGGTACGGGCCGATCAGGTCGTTGTGCAACTGGATGGCGAAGCCGCCGATGCCGGCGGAGGCGAACTCCTCGGCGACGACGGCGCCGTAGCGGGGGTCGTCGATGCCCGCGCCGCCGTACTGCTCGGGCACGGCCGGGCCGAGCAGGCCCACCTCGCCGGCCCGCAGCCAGGCGGCCCGGTCGACAATGCCCTCGGCCTCCCACCGGTCGTTGTGCGGCAGGCACTCCTTCTCGACGAAGGTGCGGGCCAGCCGGCGGTACTCCTCGTGGTCGGGGGTGAAGACGGAACGCTGCATCTCATGACCTCCGCGGGGATCGTCTGGCAGCATCACAGCGCAGACGGTGAAGAGGATCTAATCATCTGAAGGATATAGCTTGTATATGTGATGGCGGCTACAGTGCTGCCATGACCGGTCCCCTGCGCCGCGCTCCGGCGAACGCCCAGTGGTACGCCGCCGGGCTGCACACCACCCAGACCTTGGTCGACGCGTTACGGGACGGCGCCGAACGGCATCCCCAGTCGCTGATGATCTTCGACTCGGAGACGCATCCGGCGTCGGCCCGGCTGATCGACATCCACCGCCGCGGCGCCCGCCTCGCCGGCGCGTTCGCGCGGCTCGGGCTGCGGCGCGGCGACGTGATCGCCTGCCAGGTCCCCAACTGGCTGGAGGGCGCGATCGTCTACCACGCGGCGATCTCGCTGGGGCTGGTCATGGTGCCCGTCGTGCACATCTACGGCCCGGTCGAGGTCGGCTACATCCTGCGGCAGTCGGGCGCGCGGGCCCTGGTCATGCCCGACCGCTGGCGCTCCATCGACTACCTCGAACGGTTCTCCGCGGTCGGCGACTGCCCCAACCTGGAGCAGGTGATCACCATCGGCGAGCGGACGGCGCCGGGCGGGGTCACCCTGGCGTCGCTGGAGGCGCTCGACACCGACCCGCCGGCGCCGGAGCCGGAGCCGCAGCCGCAGCCGCTCCACGCCGACGACGTCTGCATGGTCATCTACACCTCGGGCACCACCAGCGCACCCAAAGGCGTGCAGCACACCCACAACACCCTGCTGGCCGAGATGCGGGCGCTGGCCCTCGCCGACGCCGGCACCCCGGGCGCGGTGCACCTCTCGCCGTTCCCCGCCGGGCACATGGGCGGGGTCCTGCTGCTCGGCCGGGCGTTCCTGTCGGGCCGCACGAGCATCCTCGTCGACTCCTGGAACACCGCACGCGTCGCACGGGTGATCCGCGAGCGCGGGGTGAGCTGGCTCGGAGCGACGCCGTTCTTCCTGAGCAGCCTGCTCACCGACGTCCGCGACACCGGCACGCCGATGCCGTCGCTCGACGAGATTCACCTCGGCGGCGCGGGCGTCCCGCCGGAACTCGTCCTCGCCGCCGAGGCGGCCGGCTGGCGGGCGTTTCGCTCCTACGGCTCCACCGAACACCCGACGGTCACGGTGTCCACCGTGGCGGACCCGGTCGAGGTCCGCGCCTACACCGACGGCGTCGCCTTCGGCGCCAACCGCATCCGGATCATCGACGACGACGGCCGGGATCTGCCGCCCGGCACCCCCGGCGAGGTCGTGACCCTCGGCCCGGAGCTGTTCGTCGGCTACACCGACCCCGCGCTCAACGCCGAGGCGTTCCTCGACGGCGGCTGGTTTCGCACCGGCGACATCGGCACCCTCGACGAGGGCGGCCACCTCACCATCGTCGATCGCATGAAGGACATCATCATCCGCGGCGGGGAGAACATCTCCTCCACCGAGGTCGAAGGCATCCTGCTGCGCCACCCGGCGATCGTCGAGGCCGCGGTGACGGCGATGCCCGACCCGCTCTACGGCGAGCGGGTGTGCGCGTTCGTCCTCCTCGAACCCGGCCGCGAGCTCTCCCTCCGCGACCTCGTCGAACACTTCGTCGCCGTCGGCGTGGCCAAGCACAAGACCCCCGAACGCCTCGAGATCGTCACCGACCTGCCCCGCACCGCGGCCGGCAAGGTACGCAAGGCCGACCTGCGCGCCCGCCTACGCGCCCCCGCCCCCGCCCCTGTTCCCGCCGACGCCGGTCGGGGCAGCCGGGACTCCCAGCGCGCCGGTCACTGAGCGACGCGGACGGATCTGCGCCATGGTCCACGGACTCGACCGCGGCGAGCGCGCCGCGCTGGTCGTCAGCGAGTGCCTGCGCGGCACCCTCGACCCCGATCTGGCGATCTTCGCCGGGCTCGCCGAACAGGCCGCCGCCCGCGGCATCCTCGCGCGCATCGCCGCGCTCGCCGCGGACTTCCGCGCGCTTGGGCTGCCGGTCGTGCACATCCACGTGGCGCACCGGTCGGACTTCGGCGCGTTCAGCGACACCAACCCGGTGTCTGCGAAGGTGCGCCGCGAACGGCGGGTGCTCGCCGGCACCCCGCAGGCCGAGCCGATGCCCCAGGTCGCGCCCCTGCCCGGCGACTACGTCAGCATGCGCCGCTCGGGCCTGGCGATGTGGTACGGCACCGACCTCGACTCCACCCTGCGCAACCTGCGCGTCGACACGGTCGTCCTGACCGGCGTGTCGACGAACATGGCGCTGCTCGGCGGCGCGCTGGGCGCGACCGACCGCGGCTACCGCAGCGTGCTCGTCGAGGACGCCGCCGCCGGGGCGAACGCCGAGTCGCACGCGTGGATCGTCGCCAACCTGCTGCGCCTGCTGTCGACGGTCGCCCGCGCCGACGAGGTCCACGCCGACCTCGCCCGCCGCGACGCCGCGACGACCACGCCCCCGCGCCATTGACTCAACACCCGCCCTGAGGAGGGCTCCCCGACCAAGGTGACGATCATGCCGAGTTGAGGAGGATGTCGAGGGGTTGGCTGTAGGGGTTTCGGCGGGGGGTCTGGGTGTGGTCGACCCAGGGGGGTGGGATGAGTTCGGGTCGGCGGTCGGCGCCGAGTCGGATGGTCCAGTGGTGGTGATGAACGTGGCGGTGGTGAGTCGGCGGCGGGATTTTCACCCGCCGCCGCTCGCAGAACCGTGCGTGACAGTCTCCCGTCACACGGCTCCCGTTGCCGCGCCGCTCGGGAGCGCTCCGTGACGCCAGTGTGCGAACAGGTCCGGGATGTTGCTGGCGATCTGGGCGAGTCGCCTCCGGGCCTTTGCTGGCGCGCGGTGCAGGTGCTTGTATTTCCGGCATGCCCACTTGACGAGATGCGGATTGATCCGATCCGCCAGGAAGCTGGTCAACAGGGATTTGTAGAAGTGCCCGTAGTAGTTGATCCAGCCCGTCACGATGGGGTTGATCCACGCGGCGAGCTGCCTGAAGTCCAGGCTGGTGCAGCGGCCGAGTCTCCATCCTCGGACTAGTACTACAGCCACAGTGATCTCTTTGTGGTCTCTGGTGCGGAAGGGGTAGCGCGACACGAATGTCCTGTGATCGTCGGGTGTATGCGGGGATCTGGCGAGGATGCGCTGGCGACGGATGATGGCGTCGACGACGTGGATGTGCAGGCATGGGAAGCGAGCCTGGAAAGGCTGTTCTCCCGCGTCTCGGAATGTTTCCGTAGCGACGAGTCGGCTGCCCAGGCCCGCATGTATCTGACGGGTCGAGCCTGTCACGATTTCCGTGTAAGCCAGAGGTGAATAGCTCAGCTTACATGCTTACACTATCAGAAAGGTAGGCGTCCGGGAAATAGGTTGACGAGCGTGTTGAGGGCGACTTTCCACCCGTGGGTTCCGGTACCGGACTCCCCGCCGCGTTGGCTCGATATGTTACGGAGCCCGAGGTAGAGTAGCTTCATCGCCGCGTCACGGTCGGGGAAATGCCCGCGGTTCTTCGTGATTTTCCGGAGCTGGAAGTTCATCGACTCGATCGCATTGGTCGTGTACACGATCTTCCGGAGTTCGGGTGGGTAGTCGAGGAACGGAATGAACTCCGGCCAGGCGTGACGCCACACGTCGACCGCGCCGGGGTACTGGACGCCGAACTTCTTGTCGAACGCGGCCAGGCCGAGTTCCGCGGCTTCCAGCGTCGGTGCCGTGTAGATGTCCTTCATCGCCTTGACGACGGCTTTCCGGTCGCCGTAGGACACGAACCTCATCGCGTTGCGGATCACGTGCACAACGCAGGTCTGCACGACGGTCTCGGGGAAGACCGCGACCGCGGCGTCGGGCAGGCCGGACAGCCCGTCGCAGCACACGATCAGCACGTCGCGCACCCCGCGGTTGCGGAGATCGGCCAGGACCTTCTGCCAGAACTTCGCGCCCTCGGTGTCCTTGATCCAACAGCCCAGCGCGTGCTTACGGCCATCGACATCGACACCCACGGCCAGGTAGGCGACCTTGGTCGTGACCACCCCGTTGTCCTTGATCCGAAGCCGGATCCCATCGACGTACAGGATCGGGTAGACCTCGTCGAGGGGCCGGGACTGCCAGGCCTTGATCTCGTCGACGACGACCTCGGTGACATTGGAAATCAGCTCCCGGGACGCCTGGACCCCGTACACCTCACGCAGGTGCGCCTCGATGTCGCGGGTCGTCATGCCCCGCGAGTACAACGACAGGATCGTGTCGTCAAGATTCCCGATCCGCCGCGCGCGTTTCGGCACGATCGTCGGCTCGAAGGAGCCGTTCCGGTCACGCGGTACCTCGATCTCGACCGGCCCGTTCCGGGTCGACACCGTCTTCGTGGACTTCCCGTTCCGGGAGTTTCCCGTGCCCTGACCGGCCGGATCACCCACCTCATAGCCGAGATGGCCCGTCATCTCGACCTGCAAGGCCCGCTCGAGGACAGCCTTCGTCATCTGGTTCAACAGGCCATCGACCCCGTCGATCGGTGTTCCGGTCGCTCTCGCGTCCTTCAACAACGTGTCGATCGCCTCCGGCGCGAAAGCCTCGGCGATCCTCTTCGCCGCCGCTTCGTCTTTTGTCCGAAGCGTCGTGCTCTGTGTCATTCGGTGTCCCTTTCCGACCTACCCGATCAAGGTAGATCGATCCTGGTCCACCTCCGGCTTACACAGTCGTCATGACACGCCCGACGGGTCTGCTGTCGGGTGTCGAAAGGAAGAACGGCTGGACACTCGCCGAGCATGCCGGCGATCCGGCCCCACACAAGATGCAACGACTGTTGAACTCCTACGCCTGGAACGCCGACATGATGCGGAACGTGATCCGTTCCTACGTCCTGGAGAACCTCTCCGAACCGGACGGGGTGTTCGTCGTCGACGAAACCGGATTCGTGAAGAAAGGCACCGAGTCCGCCGGGGTACAGCGGCAGTACTCCGGTACCGCGGGACGCATCGAAAACTGCCAGCTCGGGGTGTTCGCCGCCTACGTGTCCGGGAAAGGCAGAGCGCTGATCGACCGCCGCCTCTACCTGCCCGTGTCCTGGACGAACGACCCGGCCCGCTGCCAGACCGCCGGCATCGGCAAGGACACCACCTTCGCCACGAAGCCCGCCCTCGCCCGGGCCATGGCCGCCGACGCCTGGCAGGCCGGGGCACGGTTCACCTGGTTCGCCGCGGACGAGGCCTACGGCAACAGCCCCACCCTGCGCGACTGGCTCGAAGCCCACGACGTCGGCTACGTCCTCGCCGTCGCCCGCAGCCACCAGGTCTCCACCGCCACCGGCCGCCACCGCGTCGACACCCTCGCGGCCAAGGTCCCCACCCGCGCCTGGGAAACATACTCCGCCGCCGACGGATCGAAAGGCCCCCGCCTCTACGACTGGGCCGTCATGGACACCACCGACACCGCCCCCAACACCGGCCGCCGCCGCCAGGTCCTCCTCCGCAGATCCCGCACCGGCAAGCACGAACTCGCTTTCTTCCTCACCTACAGCCCTCGCCCGGCCCCGCTCTCCCTACTCGTCACCGTCGCGGGACGCCGATGGGGAGTCGAAGAAGCCTTCCAATGCGGAAAGAACGAAGTCGGCCTCGACCACTACCAGGTTCGGCTTCACGACGCCTGGTACCGGCATATCACCCTCGCAATGCTCGCACAGGCCTGGCTCGCCGTCACCGCCGCAAACAGCGGCGAAACCCAGCACAAACACTTAAAAAAAAGAATTCCGTCTCCTCTGGCTACCGCCGCCACCGCGGCGGCATCGCGATCGACGCACCACCCGAACTCCCCACGAACGCGATGATCCCTCTCACCGCCAACGAGATCCGGCACGTCTACGCCCTCACCCACCGCATCGATCACCCCACAGGCCACATCCGCCGATGGTCACACTGGCGCCGCCGCCACCAGGCCCACGCCCGCTACTCCCACTACCAACGGCGCATACACGCAGCTCAGACCCCCTCCATGAGGATCAAGACCACACCACAACCACTGTCGCTGTAGTACTAGAAGTCGGAGCCGCCGTCGACGTTGAGCAGGGCGCCGGTGATGTAGCCGGCGCGTGCGCCGCACAGGAAGACGATCGCGGCGGCGATCTCCTCGGGGCGGCCGGGGCGGCCGAGGTCGGGGACCAGGCCGCGGCCGGCGCCGCCCATGTCCCGGGAGATCGCGAGAAAAACCTCCTCGGTACTCGGCGCCGTCGTCGTGCTCGGCGCCCCGGCTGTGCTTGGCGTGACCGTCGTGCTCGGTGCGCTCGCCGAGGCGGCCAGGGCGTCGGGCGCGACCCACCGGCCCGGTCCGAACTGTTCGATCTTCTCGCGAGCGCCCTCGGTCAGGATCGCCCCGGGGCAGACGGTGTTCACCCGGATGCCGTCGGGCCCCAGCGCCCGGGCGAGGTTCTTCGACACGCTCGCCAGCGCCGCCTTCGCCGCCGTGTAGGCGACCATCGTCGGGTACTGCTTGCGGATCGACATGGCGGCCAGGTTGACGATCGCGCCGCCGCCGCGGGCCCGCATCAGCGCGATCGCCGCCCGGCAGGTCCGCACCCCGGCCATCAGGCCGATCTCCAGATGCGCCTGGAACAGCTCGTCGGAGGTCTCCGTCAGTGGCAGGTAGTCGTACTCGTCGCTGCCCAGGGTGTTGACCAGCACGTCGCAGCCGCCGAAGACGCCGCGCACCCGGTCGAACAGTTCCTCGGTGCCGGCCGCGGTCGCGAGGTCGGCCGGCACCGCCAGCGCGCGCACGCCGAGCGCCTCGATCTGCGCGGCGACGCTCGCGAGGGCCGCGGCGCCGCGGGCGACGACGACCACGTCCGCGCCCTCACGGGCGAACTCCAGCGCCGTCCACCGGCCCATCCCCTTGGACGCGCCGGTGACGACCGCGACCTTCCCACGTAAACCGAGATCCATCTCGTGGTTCCCCTCGAACAGGCGCGCGGCGGGCCACTTGCCCGGCGGTTACTCGCGCGCGGCGGCGCCCCGCCGCTGGAAGGCGCGCACCTTGGCCAGGTGCTCCTCGGAGGTCAGCAGCAGGGTGTTGGCAACCCGGTCGAAGTCGCGGGCGGTGGTGCGGTCGACGCTGGCGGCCGCGTCGATGGCGAGCTTGGCCAGGCCCAGCGCCTGCGGGGACAGCGCGACCAGCGAGCGGGCGAACTCCCGCACGCCCGCCGCGAACTCCTCCTCGGCGAACACGTCGTGGACGAGGCCGATCGTCAGCGCCCGCTCGGCGTCGACCGGGCGGGCGGCCATCGCCATCCAGCGCGCCCAGTGCGGGCCGACGAGCCGGGTCAGCCGGCTGATGCCGCCGGAGCCGGGCAGCACCCCCAGGTTGGGCACCTCCGGCAGGGCGAAGGTGGTCCGCGGCGCGGCGAAACGGAAGTCGCACGACACGGCGAGTTCGACCCCGAAGCCGCGGCAGGGCCCCTGCGCGGCGAGGATCACCGGCTTCTCGATCGCCTCGATCTCGTCCATGAGCAGGTGCAGCGCCCGGTAGGTGCGCCGCACCGACCGGCCGTTGACGCTGCCGTCGGGCTCGAAGCCCATGCCGGTGTCGATGGTGGTGATGTCCATGCCGGCGGTGAAGTGCCGCCCCTCGGCGGTGATCACCAGCACCCGGACGGCGTCGTCGTCGCCGAGGTCGGCGACGGCGCCGCGCAGCGCCGCCAGCATCGGGGCGCTGACGGCGTTGAGCTTGTCGTCGCGGGTGAAGGTGATCGTCAGGACGCCGTCGTCGAGCTCGCGCCGGAAGTGCTCGCTCATCCGAGCGACGCCCCGCGCCGCCGCCGGGTCACTGGAGGTGCTCCGTCACTGGATGGGCTCCGTCATGGGAGGTGCTCCGTCACTGAAAGTGCTCCGTCACTGGATGGGCTCCGTCACGGGAGGTGCTCCGTCACTGAAAGTGCTCCGTCACTGGGTGCGCTCCGTCGCTGGGTGGGCCGCGGTGCCGAGCCGCTCGCTGCGGGACCGGGCGGTGTAGCGGTGGCGCAGGATGCTGCCCGGTCCGCTGGTGAGGTCGGCGACCTCGGCGGCGGGGTCCGGTTCGCGCAGGACGATGAAGTGCGGCGTCAGCCAGGCGCGCCGGGCGTGCGGGCCGAAGCTGAACACCCCGCCGGGGCCGCCGGTGGCCGCGGGGACCATCTTCACCTTCTCCAGGCCCTCCTTCACGCCGTCCGGCGACAGCGGCGTGGCCTTCGACAGGCCACGGGCGATGACGACGCCGAAGTCGTAGCACAGCACGGAGAAGAAGTTCGCGGGTCGGTAGCCGAAGCGTGCCTCGAACCGGTCGAGGAAGTCCTGGCCGACGACGTTGTCCTCGTCGTACTGGTCGACGCCGACCCAGCCGGCGATGCTCTTCAGGCCGCCGGGCAGGAACGGCGCCGCCATGAACCCGGAGCTCATCACCTTCACCGGGTCCCAGCCGGTGCCGTCCAGGGCGGTGTTGAGGTGGGTCGCGGTGAGCCCCCAGCCGAGGTAGGCGATCGCGTCGGCGCCCGATGCCTGCAGCCGGGCCAGTGCCGGGCTCAGGTCGGTGTCGAGCATGTTGATCGGTTCCTCGATGGCGATCTTCACCCCGTCGAAGGCGCAGGCGTCGCGGAAGAACCGGGTGTACTCCTCCCCCGGCACGCACTTGTCGTAGACGACGGCGACGGACTCGACGCCGCGCACCCCGAGGTAGTTCGACAGCAGGTACGGCTCCTCCGGTAACGAGCCGTTGTTGATGCAGAAGCACCATTCGCCGTACCAGCGGTCGGTGCCGCTCATCGACAGGGTGGGGATGTGGCCGACGTCCTCGACGTAGTTGCGGATCGCCAGCACGTTGTCCGACGCCCACGGGCCGAAGATCACCAGGACGCCCTCGGCCTCGAGTTCCTTCCAGGCGTTGAGCACGTCGAAGCTCGTCCCGCGGGGCAGGCCGTCGACGGCCCGCAGCACCAGCTCGACCGGGCGGTCGATCTCGCCGTCGGCGTAGGACTCGTCGAACGCCAGCCGCAGCGCGTCGAGCATGACCTGCTGCGACGCCGGCGGCATCAGGAAGTCCTGCAGGACTCCCACCTTCATCGACGACACGGTGGCCCCTCTCTCGATGGTTCTGCCCGTCGGGCCCGCGACCGGGGACGGCCGGGGACGATCACAGATGCGGTGATCACAGTCGCAGGGCGCGGGCGACGCGTTCGCGGTGCCACGTCGACCCGCCGTAGCTCAGCTCGAAGGTCTTGCCCCGCCGGGAGTGCAGTTGCAGGTCGTGTTCCATGGAGAAGCCGATGGCGCCGTGCACCTGGTGGGCGTGGGTGAACACCCGGCGGATCGCCTCGTTGGCGAACGACTTCGCCGCCGCGACCTCGAAGTCGGCCGCGCCCGGTGTGTCGGGCTCTCCGGCGGCGTCGAGCTCCCCGGCGGCGTCGGCCTTCCGGACGGCGTCGAGCTTCCAGGCGGCCTGGTAGCACAGGTAGCGGACGGCCTCCACGTCGGTGAGCATGTCGACGCAGCGGTGCGCCACCGACTGGAAGGCACCGATCGGCTGGCCGAACTGGCGGCGGCTGCGCGCATGTTCGACGCTGAGGTCCAGGGCGCGCTGCGCCCCACCGATCGCGTAGGCCGTGCTCGCCACGGTCATCCGGTCCAGCCCCGTGCCCAGGGCGGCCCCGGCCACCGCCGGCGTGCCGAGCAGGTCCGCGGCGGCCACCTCGACGTCGCGCAGGACGACCTCGAACACCGGCTCGCCGCCGCCGTCGTGCTGGCGGCGCAGGGTCACCCCGGGCGCGCCGGGGTCGACGAGCACGAGGCCGCGTCCGCCGCTCGGGCTGGCCGCGGCACCCGGGCCGCCCGCGCCACCCCCCGCATCCGCGCCGGGGATGGATGCTTCGGCGCCCGGGGCGGAGCCGCCGACCTCCGCGCCGGCGACCTGCACGCCGGCTACCTGCACATCGGCTACCTGCACGACGATGACGAGAACGTCCGCGACGTGCGCGTAGGGGACGAGGATCTTCGTGCCGGTCAGCCGGTGACCGGCGCCGTGCGGGGTCAGGGCGGCGTCCGGTGCGCCCCACTCGTCGCGGGCACCCGGCTCCAGCACGGCCACGGTGGCGATGGCCGTGCCGGCGCCGATCGCCGGCAGCCAGCGGGCTCGCTGGGCCGCGCTGCCGGCCAGGTCGATGACGGTTGCGGCGAACACCGCCGAGGCCAGCAGCGGGGTGGGCATCGCGCCCCGCCCGAGTTCCTCGGCGGCCACCACCAGGTCCAGCACGCCCTGTCCGGCGCCGCCGAACTCCTCGCCCAGCAGCAGGCCGGTCAGGCCGAGGCCGGCCAGCGTCTTCCAGTGCCCGTCGCCGTAGCCCCGCTCCGACTTCTCGATCTCGCGGACGACCTCCGGCGGGCACTCGCGCTCGACCAGGTCGCGCACCGTGTCCGCGAGCAGGCGCTGCTCCGCGGTCAACGTCAGATCCATCCCCGCACCTCCTTCTGCGACTAGCGCGACCGCGGCAGACCCAGGGCGGTCTGGGCGACGATGTTCTTCTGGATCTCCAGGGTTCCGGCGCCGATCGTCGCCGGGATGTTGTGCACCCACTGCTGTTTGACCAGCCCGTGCAGCGGGGCGTGGTCCTCGGCGGGGGAACCGAGCCGACCGCTCGCGCCGAGGATCTCCAGGCCCACGTGCCCGACGGCCTGCTCGAGCAGCGTGGCGTGGATGCGGGCGGTCGAGGCCTCGGCGCTCGGGTTGGCCCCGGCGGCGACCAGCGAGATCGCCCGGTAGGCGAGCAGCTTCGCCGCCTCGCAGCGCACCCGCAGGTCCGCGAGCTTCTGGCGGACGTCCGGTTCGTCGCCGCGGCCGGTCGCGCGGACGTGGTCGCACAGCCGCTCGACGACGCGCTGGGCGCGGGCGTAGCGGGGGATGCCGATGCGTTCGAGCGTCAGCCCCGAGCCGATCACCCCCCAGCCCTCGTCGAGCGGGCCGAGCAGGCAGTCGCGCGGCACCCGCACCTCGTCGTAGAAGACCTCGTTGATCTCGTGCCAGCCGCCCATGCTCTCGATCGGGCGCACCGTGATTCCCGGCGAGGTCATGTCGACGAGCAGGACCGACATCCCCCGGCGCCGGCCGGCGTCCGGATTCGTCCGCACGAGCAGCAGGTTCCAGTCCGCCGGCGAGTCGGCGTAGCTGGACCAGATCTTCTGCCCGGTGACGACGAAGTGGTCGCCGTGGTCGACGGCGCGGGTGCGCAGCGCGGCGAGGTCGGAGCCCGCGTCCGGCTCGGAGAACCCCTGGGTCCAGATGACCTCCCCGCGGGCCATCGGCGGCAGGAACCGGTCCCTCTGCTCGTCGGTGCCGAACTTCATGATGAGCGGGCCGATGTAGTTGAGGTTCATGTACTGCGGTCCGCGCGGCTCGCCGCTGGCGGTCATCAGCTCGCGCAGCAGCGTCTGCTTCCAGACCCCGGCCCCCTGGCCGCCGTACTCCTGCGGCCAGCTCACCGTGAGCAGGCCGGCGCGGCCGAGGTCGCGGCAGAACTCGCGGGTGAAGGCCAGGGCCTCGCGGTCCTCGGCGAAGAAGCCCTGCCAGTCCGCGGGCAGCTTCTCGTCGAGGAGCTCGGCGAACCGGCGGCCGAACGCGCGATCGTCCTCGGTGAACTCGAAATCCATGTCCCTCGTTCCCTCGCAGTCCCTCGCTCGCCCGACCGCCGGTCGGGGCTCATCGTCACACCCCGACCGGCCTCGGCGTCATCGCTCGGCGCAGGTCGCCCGGCCGGCTACGGCAGGACGCTGGAGACGTCGAGCGGCTGCTCCGACGTCGGCTTGCCCTTGCCGTCGAGGGTCTGCACGAGCCCGCCGGTGGAGCAGACCGCGGGGGTGATGGAGACCTGCTTGCCGTCGCACTGGAACGTCGCGGTGCCGCCGAGGGGCAGTTTGGTCTTCGGCATCGTCGCGAACGCCTTCTCGACCCCGGCGGGGGTGACCGGCGCGGTCAGCCCGGCCATCGCCCGGCTGAAGCCGAGCGTGACCACCCAGCCGCCGGCGGTGAGACTCTTGGCGGTCGGGTCGGTGTCGGGCTGGTACTTCTTCATCGCCGCCAGGTACAGCTTGTACTCCGGGTCGGCGACATTCGTCGTCTGACCGCTGACGACCTTCATCCCGTCGTAGCCCCCGGGGATGCCGGCGGCCGCCCCCGGGCTGACGCACTGCGACTGCAGGACGATGCTGCCCGAGTAGCCCAGCGTCTTGAGCGCCTTGAGCACGCCGGTGCAGAACGTCGGGTCGCCGACGAGGTTCACCTGCTCCGGGTTGCCCCCGAGCACGGTCTGCACCTGTGGGGTCGCGTCCGCGGTGCCCGGCGGGATCGGTTGGATCGTCAGGCCGACGTTCGCCTTGGCGTAGAAGATCTTGTCCAACGAGTTCACCGGCCCGGTCGCGCCCGGCACGTCGAGCACGAAGATCGCGGCCTTCTTCGCCCCGGCGTCCTTGGCGACCTGCGCGGGTCCGGCCAGCGCCGCGGTCAACGGGCTGACCAGGATGTAGGCGCCGGACTTGGCGCCGAGGGTGGACTCGTCACCGTTGATGTCGAGCACCAGCGGGACCTTGGCCGCGCTGAGCACCTTGAACACCGGGGTGACGTTGCCGGAGTTGTTCATCAGCACGACCGGGACCTTGGCGGCCGTCATCTGGTTGGCGCAGTCGGTGGCGCCCGCGGGCGTCTGCTTGGTGTCGCAGACCGTGAGCGACAGGCGGTGGCCGGCGACCCCGCCCTGATATTCGTTCACGTAGGAGGTCGCGGCCTGCGCCGCCGCCACCTCGGTCGAGTTGTCCAGCGTCGTGCCCGAGCCGTCGGTGATGAAGCCGATCTTTAACTCGTCGCCGGTGGCGGGCTTCGCCGGCCCCAACGACTGCGCGGCGGCCGAGTCGGTCGAGCCCGAGCTGGACCCGCCGCCGGACCCGCCGCTGGAGCCGCAGGCCGCTGCGCTGACCATCAGTGCCGCCGACATCCCGAGCGCAAGAACGCCCCGCTGTCGCCATCGAGTGCGCGGTCGCATCCGAACGTCCTCCCCACCTGTGCGTGCTGCGCGGATGGCCCCGCGCACCGGGCAGCACACAGGTCCGGCGCGCCAGCGGAATATAGCTTAAGGATACGACTGAGGTAAATCAGCAAGATGGGGATGGGCGGCGCCGACCCGCCGGTCGCCGGTCTCGTCCCCCGCCGGCGCACGCCGCGACGATCCGGCTACAAGCCGGTACTTGATCGCGGGGCGACGACCCGGTCACGGGGCGGCGCTGGAGCACGGCGGCCGCGGGGCGTCCGCACCAAACCCGCAGGTCAGCGGCCCGGCGCCGGAAATCTGACACCGAGTCCACGGACTGATGTAACGTCGGTTACAGCCGTATAGGAGGAGAAGCCATGCCGCTGCGGGACAGTCACCAGATCGTGTCCGTCGACGACCACCTCGTGGAACACCCCAGGGTCTGGCTGGACAGACTCCCCTCGAAGTTCGACGGTCGCACACCGCGGATCGAGGAGCAGGGCGGCAAGCACGTCTGGGTCTACGACGGCGTCGTGTTCCCCACGATCGGCCTCAACGCCGTCGCCGGGCGCGAGCCGCGGGACTGGGGCGTGGACCCGATGCGCTTCGAGGAGATGATCCCCGGCTGCTACGACCCGGTGGCGCGGCTGAAGGACATGGACGTCGACGGCGTCCACGCCGCCCTGTGCTTCCCGTCGTTCCCCGGCTTCGCCGGCGGGGTGTTCCACCGGGCGCAGGACAAGGAGTTGGCGCTCGCCTGCATCCAGGCCTGGAACGACTTCATGGTCGACGAGTGGTGCGCCGCCGCGCCCGACCGCTACATCCCGCTGGCCCTGCTGCCGGTGTGGGACGTCGCGGCCTGCGTCGCCGAGGTCGAGCGGACGGCGGCCAAGGGCGCGCGCACGGTGTCCTTCCCGGACAGCCCCGTCCCGCTGGGCCTGCCCTCCTTCCACAGCAACCACTGGGAACCGCTGTGGGACGTCTGCGAGGCGACCGACGTGTCGGTCTCGCTGCACTTCGGCTCCGGGTCCTTCGTGCCCGGGTTCTCCTTCGCGGCGGCCAAGCCCGTCCCCGGCGGGATGGCCGCGCCGGACGCGCCGTTCGCGGTGGCGATCGCCTCGTTCGCCACCAACCTGATGTGGACCACCATCGACCTGCTGTTCTCCGGCGTCCTGCAGCGCCACCCCAAGCTGCAGTTCGCGCTGTCCGAGGGCGGCATCGGCTGGCTGCCCTACATTCTGGAGCGCACCGACCAGACCTGGGAGAAGCACCGCTGGTACCAGAAGGACATCGACTTCGACACCCGGCCGTCCGACCTGTTCCGCAAGCACTTCTGGGGCTGCTTCATCGAGGACAAGAGCGGCCTGCGCAACCGGCACGAGATCGGCATCGACCGGATCATGCTCGAGATCGACTACCCGCACTCCGACTCGACCTGGCCCAACAGCCGTAAGATCGCCGCCGACCTCATGAAGGACATCCCCGACGACGAGGTCGCGAAGATCGTCGAGGACAACGCGCGCACGCTGTACCGCTTCCCGCGTTCCTGACGGCCCGCACGCCAACGGCCCCCTTCTCCCCTCCTGGAAGACCCGGAGTGGGAGACGGGGGCCGCGGTGCGACGGGGCGGCCAGCCGGCCCGGTCAGGCCAGCCGGCCGCTCTGGCCAGCCGCTCTGGTCAGGCAGCCGCTCGGTCAGGCCAGCCGCTCGGTCCGGTTGCGGAACAGCTTCGCGGAGCCGACGCCGACGAAGGCCGGGCGCGGTTCCACCTGTGGGACCGCGGCCAGCGCCCGCAGCACCACCGCGGAGTAGGGGGCCTGGTCGTCCGTGGGCGTGGCGAACTCGACCCGCCCCACCCCGCTCCAGCCCTGCTCGAACGACGTCGAGCCGTGGATGAGCGTCGGGTAGTCGGCGTCCGGGGCGTCGCGGCCGGGGATCGACTTCCAGCCGAAGATCTCCGAGTCCACCGACGCCCGGTTGACCCGGGCCAGCCGGTCGGCCGGCAGCGGGCGCAGCTCGCCGATCTCGCCGCGCAGCAGCAGCGTGCCGTACTCGCGGCAGTCCCACGCGGCCGTGTCGGCGTCGCGGGTGAGGCCGGAGACGTCGCCGTAGATCTTCGGGTTGCCGTGCAGCTCCCGCCCCGCGATGATCGGCATCGTGTTGTTCTCCCAGATGACCACCGGGCACGACCGGGTCAGCGGCCCGCCGGCGGTCTCCAGCACCGCCGTCACCGCCACGTTGACGAGGTTGTAGCCCCGCCCCCGCATGTAGTCGACGTTGTCGAGCTGCTGGTAGGTGACGCTGAGCACCGGGCGTTCGGCCGGCTCGAAACAGGGCGGCAGGAGGTGGGCGGCCGCCGCCGGCGTGGTGACGAAGGAGACCACCACCGTCGACTGCCGTTCGACCTCGGTCACGGGGGGCAGGGTCGTCGGCCCGAACCGGAGCCGGTCACCGATCTGCGTGGGCACGCTGTTCTCCTAACTCCGGATCTCCGGACTGCCGGGGGTCGCCGGACTGCCGGGGGTCGCCGGGGGGGTCGCCGGACTGCCGGGGGTCGCCGGACTGCCGGCGAGTCTCCGGGCTGCCGGCGCGGTCAGAGGATGGCCGACTTCTCCTTCAGGGCGATGATCTGTTCCCAGTCGAGGCCGAGTTCGAGCAGGATCTCCTCGGTGTGCTCGCCGTGTTCCGGCGCGGGGCTCAGCGCCGGCACCCGGTCGTCGTACTGCACCGGGGTCGAGGCCAGCGCGTAGCTGATCCCGGCGGCGTTGGTGACCTCGGTGACGTAGCCGTTGGCCTGCACCTGCGGGTCGTCGTGCAGCTCCAGCGGAGACTTCACCACCGACCAGACGCCCTCGATCTTGCTGAACCGTTCCTCCCAGTGGGCCAGCGGGTGGGCCGCGAACGCCTCCCGGATCGTCGCGATGCACTCCCGGCGGTTGTCGAAGCGGGACTTCGCGTCGACGTAGCGGGGATCGGCGAGCAGGTCCGGGCGCTCCAGCGCCGTGCAGAACTCCGGCCAGTGCCGGTCGGCCTGCAACAGGGAGAACCACAGGAAGCGGTCGTCACCGGTCCGGTAGACGTTCGTCAGCGGGTTCGGCATCTCGGTGATGTCGAAGCGCTGCATCGTCGGCTGGCCGAGGATCTTGGAGCCGACGACGTCGAGGGACATGCCCCACATGGCCGAGGCGAGCAGGGAGACGTCGACGGTGCTGGCGGTGCCGGTGCGCTCGCGGTGGAACAGCGCGCCGACCACCCCGGCGGCCAGGTTGAACCCGGAGGTGTAGTCGCCGAACGCGGGACGCATGAACGGCGGGTAGGAGTCCGGCGACGCCAGCGCGTAGGCGATCCCGCCGCGGGCCCAGTAGGAGGCGACGTCGTAGCCGCCCAGGTTGGCGTCGGGGCCGTGCGCGCCCTGCCCGTGGCCGCGGGCGTAGATGATGTCGGGATTGGCCTCCCTGATCTTCTCGACGCCGACGCCGAGGCGCTCGCAGGAGTCCGGCAGCAGGTTGGTGAGGAAGACGTCGGCGCCCTCGACCAGCTTGTAGAGCAGCTCGAGCCCCTCCGGGGTCGCGACGTTGAGCCCGATGCTGCGCTTGCCGCGGTTGCACTGCTCGATGAGATGGTTGACCCCGTCGAGGCCGGCGAGCATCCCGGAGGCGATCAGGCCGCGCTGCGGGTCGCCCGTCTCGGGATGCTCGATCTTGATCACGTCGGCACCCCAGTCCGCGAGCACGGCGCCGGCGGCGGGTACGAAGGTCCACGCCGCCAGCTCGACGACCTGGATGCCTTCCATGATGCCTGTCATGTCTCCTCTTCCCCGGCTCGCGACGCGCCCCGGCGTCCGTCGCCGTGGCCAGGCCGCTTCGCCGCGGCTCGTCGCCCGCGCCGGGGCGGGAGCCCGCGGCCGCGCCGCTCCGCCGGCCGCGCCACGGCCCCGGTGGCCCCGATTTCCGTTGGATAATTAGCCTAATTAGTTCACAAGCCGAAGACAAGCGCGCACCCACCCGACCCCGCGGGCCGAGCACTCGCCCTGCGCACCAACCCTCGCCCGCCGGGAGCACCGCGAGCACGGAGCACCGCGAGCACGGACAGTCGCCACTCCCGGAGCGGGCCTCGCCTCCGCCCACAGGATCGCCATCCCGACCACCGTCTCGATCATGAGATGACATGATCCTACGCTTCAGTCAGATGAATTGATTCCTCTTCGGGCGGACGGATGGCCGCGCCAGCGTACCTGCTGGTCAGACGTGTGGACCTCGGTCGACCCCACAGAGGATCTTCGTGACTCATCCCACAAGATGCGGTAAATTCCTCTAACTCAGTCATAGCTATCCGCGGGCGGCGTCGACCAGTCCCGGCTCCTGCGGTCTCCCGATCGCCCCCGCCTGCCCGCGCCGACTCCGCAGCCCACTGCCCGGAGCCGGTGCGCCTCGGCCGACCCGGGGTGCGCGTCGAAAGGACGGACATGGTTCAGCATCTGGTCTTCCTGTGCCTGGGCATCGGGAACGGCTCGGTGTTCGCCGCCCTCGCCCTCGCGCTGGTGGTGACCTACCGCAGCTCGGGGGTCGTCAACTTCGCGACCAGCGGGCTCGCCCTCTACGCGGCCTACACCTACGCCCTGCTGCGCCAGGGCAAGTTCATGATCCTCATTCCCGGGCTGCCGAAGACCGTCGACCTGGGTTCGCAGCTCGGGCTGGCCCCGGCGATGGCCCTCTCCCTGGCGATCACCGGCGTGCTCGGGCTCCTGCTGTACCTGGTCGTGTTCCGGCCGCTGCGGACCGCCCCGCCGGTCGCACGGGCCGTCGCGTCGATCGGCGTGTCGGTGGTCTTCACCGGTCTCACCGCCGCCCGCCTCGGCACGACCCCGCTGTCCGTCGAGCCGATCTACCCGTCCAGGCTCTGGACGCACGGGTCGTTCCGGGTTGCGTCCGACCGCGTCTACTTCGCGCTGACCATCCTGGCCGTGGCGCTGGCGCTGGGCGCGCTGTACCGGTTCACCCGGTTCGGCCTGGCGACACGCGCCGCGGCCGAGACCGAGAAGGGCGCCTACCTCAGCGGCCTCTCGCCCGACCGCATCGCCGCCCTGAACTGGATCATCGGCGCCCTGGTCGCCGGACTCGCCGGCATCCTCATCTCCCCGATCGTGCCGCTGGTGCCCGTCGCCTACACGCTGTTCATCGTGCCGGCGCTCGCCGCGGCCATCCTCGGTCGGTTCCAGTACCTGGTCCCGGCGGTCGTCGGCGGGCTGGCCATCGGCATGCTGCAGTCCGAGACGCAGCACCTGGAGAGCCTGCATCACTGGCTGCCCTCCTCAGGGCTGCCCGAGCTGATCCCCCTCGTGCTGATCCTGATCGTGCTGGTCGTCCGCGCCCGTGCACTGCCCGAACGCGGGGCGGTCATCCTGAGCTCGCTGGGCCGCGCCCCCCGACCGGCCCACATCCGGCTGAACCTGCTGGTCTTCGGGGCCCTCGCGGTCATCGGGCTGGTCGTGCTCCAGGGGCAGTGGCTGACCGCGCTCATCACCAGCCTGGTGTTCGGGGTGATCGCGCTGTCGATGGTCGTGGTCACCGGCTACGCCGGCCAGGTCTCGCTCACCCAGCTCCCGCTCGCCGGCGCCGCCGGCTTCCTCGTCGGCCCGCTGACCGAGGACTGGCACCTGCCGTTCCCGGTGGCGCCGCTCGTCGCGGCCCTGTTCGCGATGGTGCTCGGCGTGGTCATCGGCCTGCCGGCGCTTCGGGTGCGCGGGCTGACGGTCGCGGTGGTGACGTTCGCGCTCGCCTACGCGCTGGAGGCGATCTGGTTCCGCAACAGCGACATCGTGCCCAGCAGCGGCGTCGACGTCCCCAGCCCGTCGCTGTTCGGCTGGGACCTGGGCATCGGCTCGGGACCGTCGTATCCCCGGGTGCGCTTCGGCCTGCTGTGCCTGGTCGTGCTCGCGCTGACCGCGGTCGCCGTGGCCCGGCTGCGCACCAGCCGGCTGGGCTCGCAGATGCTCGCCGTGCGGGCCAACGAGCGCTCGGCGGCCGCGGCCGGCGTCAACGTCACCCGCATCAAGATCGTCGCGTTCGCGATCGCCTCGTTCATCGCGGGCGTCGGCGGCTGCCTGGTGGGCTACCAGCAGGGCAACATCACCTTCGACCCGGTCAGCGCGTTCTCCGGGCTGGCCCTGTTCACCACCGTGTACATCGCGGGCATCACGTCGGTGTCCGGCGGCGTGCTGGCGGGCTTCCTCGCCGTCGAGGGGCTGTCCTACCTGATCATCGACAAGATCCTCTCCACCGGCCTGTGGTACGACGTGCTCAGCGGCGTCGGCGTCGTCCTCACCGTGGTCCTCAATCCGGAGGGCATCGTCGGGCCGCTGCACTCCTACGCCGACCGCCGCCGGCGGCGCGGTCTCGACGAGCCGGCGCTGGGCTCGCATGCCGCCCCGGTACCCGCCCAGGTGCGCCCGGCCCCGGTACTCGGGCCCGACGTGCTGACCGTGCGCGGGCTGACCGTCCGATACGGCGGCGTGGTCGCCGTCGACGACGTCTCGTTCGCCGCGCCCGAGGGGGCGATCGTCGGGCTGATCGGCCCGAACGGCGCCGGCAAGACCACGCTGATGGACGCCATCAGCGGCTTCGTCTCCTGCTCCGGCTCGGTGGAGCTCGCCGGCACGCCCGTCGAGCGCCTGGCCCCGCACGAGCGCGTCCGCGCCGGCCTCGGGCGCACCTTCCAGGCGATCGAGCTGTACGAGGACCTCTCCGTCGCGGAGAACGTCAGCGTCGGCACCACCGCGCTGCGCGGGCGCGGCGACGGCGCGCACCGCGACGTCGAGGCCACCCTGGCGCTGCTGGGGCTTGCGGGGGTGCGCGACCGGCCCGCCGGCGAGCTGTCCCAGGGCCAGCGCCAGCTCATCTCCATCGCGCGGGCCCTGGCCGGCAACCCGCGGGTCCTCCTGCTCGACGAGCCCGCCGGCGGCCTGGACACGACCGAGAGCCAGTGGCTCGGCGAACGGCTGCGCGACATCCGCGACAGCGGCGTCACCATCCTGCTCATCGACCACGACATGAGCCTGGTCCTCGGCCTGTGCGACCGTATCGAGGTGATCAACTTCGGGTCGGTCATCGCGTCGGGACCACCCGCCGAGATCCGCTCCGACCGCCGCGTCGCGGCGGCCTACCTGGGCAGCACCCACGCGGAGGACGTGCCGGCATGACGACGACCCTCGACTCCCTCGGCCCGCTCGGCCCCGATCCGGCCAGGACCGGCCCGGACGCGGCCGGCGGGACCGCGGTGCTGCGCACCCGCGGCCTGGTGTGCGGCCACGGCCGGGTGCCGGTGGTCCGCGGCCTCGACCTCGACCTCGACCGGGGCTCGGTGCTCGCGATCCTCGGTCCCAACGGGGCCGGCAAGACGACGCTGATGACGACCCTCGCCGGCCTGCTGCCGCGCCTGGGCGGGGAGGTGTTCGTCGACGGGCAGCCGCTGCCGAACGCCCGACCGGCCGCGACCAGCCGGGCGGGGATGGTGCTGGTCTCCGACGACCGGGCCCTGTTCGCCGGGCTGTCGGTCCGGGAGAACCTCACGATCGCCCGCCGCCGGGGCGGGCCGACCCTCGGCGAGGCGCTGGACCTGTTCCCGGCCCTGAAGCGGCGCCTGTCGGTCAACGCCGGTGCCCTGTCCGGCGGGGAGCAGCAGATGCTCGCCGTGGCCCGCGCCCTGGTGCAGAACCCGCGGATCCTGCTCGTCGACGAGATGAGCATGGGCCTGGCCCCGGTGATCGTCGAGGAGCTGCTGCCGGTGGTGCGGCGCATCGCCGACGACACCGGCGCCGTCGTCGTGCTCGTCGAGCAGCACGTGCACCTGGCCCTGGAGGTCGCCGACCGGGCGATCGTGCTGGTCCACGGCGACGTCACGCTCAGCGGGGACGCGGCCGCGCTCGCCCGGGACCCGCAGCAGCTCGAGGCCGCCTACCTCGGCGCCGTGGAACCCGACCCCGGCTCCCCGGCCCCGGGTACTGCCTGACCCTCGGCATCGGCCCGGTCCGCCCGCCGCGGACCGGGCCCACCGCCGAGGGGGGCGCGGCTCAGCTCATCATCTCCACGACGGTGGTGGCCAGCGGGCCTTCCAGGTAGTGGCGGGTGGCCTCGTCGAGGTGCCGCTGCCACAGTCGGTGGACGAGGTCCGGCCGGCCCCTCTTGATCAGGTCGACCAGGCGCACGTGGCTGCGGTGCACCTCCACGGTCTCCTTGCGGGTCTGCCCCTGGTCGACGTTCAGCGCGTAGCGCCGCCGCGCGGTGCCGACGATGTGGTACATCATGTCGAGCATCACGGCGAGGGTCTGGTTGTCGGCGAGCTCCGCCATCAGCCGGTGGAACTCCTCGTCGTGCACGATGAAGGCCGACGGCTCGTCCAGGTGCGCCTCGGCCCTGGCCAGGCACTCCTCGAGCCGGGCGATGTTCTCCGGCGTCGCCGAGGCCGCGACCAGCCGCGCCAGCGGGGCCTCCACCTCGGCCCGGGCCCGGTAGACGTCCGCCATCGTGGTCCCGCGGTACTCCAGCACGTAGCCGACGTAGCGGGCGGCGACGTCGCCGTTGGGGATCTGCACCCGGGCCCCGCCGTGCACGCCGCGCCGCACGGTGATCAGCGACTCCGACTCCAGGATGCGGAACGCCTCGCGCAGCGTCGGGCGACTGACATGGAACTGTTCCATGAGGGCCGACTCCGAGGGCAGGAGGTGGTCCTCGAGGAGCTCGCCGGTGATGATCTGCCGGCGAATCGTCGCAGCCACGAGCTCAGCCGCCTTGGGTACCCGAATACCGGCGGTCGTCACAGCCGTCATCCCTCGTCTCTGCGGCTCCACCGGCGCCTGCCCGCAGCGGGGCGCAGCCGCGGCGTCCGGGAGCCGACCTGGGCCAAAATTGTCTAGCGGAATTGTGGATTCTACATCTTTGACGGCAGCACCGACCGCGGCGGCACCCGTTCGGACCGGTCCGCAGTGCCACCCTCGGGATCCCCGGCGCCGACGGGCAGGCCACCCGGGCCCAGCCCGGGCACCGGAACCGCCCACGGCTCCCGCGCCACGCTGCACGGCCTGCCGAGCCGCGCCGAACAGCGCGCGATCCCCCATCCCATTCTAGGGCCTGCGGCCCCACCGCCCCCTGAGGCCGGAGCGATCAAACGGTTAGAAGAATCACAGAATTACACGCTTGAGTCGACTCTCCGTCATCAATTCTCCGCCATCGAGGCCCGGCCGCCCACCGCGCCAGATTCGGAGGAAGGCGGCCGACCAGGGCCACTCCGGTCCGAGCAGCGAGGCCAAGCCGAGCCGAGCGGCGCCGAGCAGGGGGGCCAAGCCGGGCAGCGGGACCGAGCCGAGCGGGCGAGCGGGCCGAGCAGGCCGGACGGGCCGAGCAGGCCGGAGGCCGGGCGGTGGGCGCGGGTCGGCATCCGAGGCTCCCTCTGTCCGGCCGTGTCGCCGACGTGGCATCGGTGGACAGCGTCGCAGCAATAAAGTTAGATGAATGAGCTCCGTAAGCTGATCTAAGGTTTTTGAGCGAGCCGGCGGACGCCGGGTCAGAGGGACGATGTGAAGATCACGGGTCTCGCACTCGCGCTGCTGGACATCCCGGCGCGGTACACCCAGGAGTACAACCGCTGGTACGACCTCGATCACCTGCCCGAGCACGTGGCCAAGGCCGACGTCGTCGCCGGCCGGCGGTACGTGGCGACCCCGGCCACCCGGGCCACACCCGGGGCGCTGGCGGGCGAGCTCACCCAGGGTCACCCGCCCTACGCGACCATGTACCTGTTCGGCGGCCCGCTCGACTTCATGTCCGAGCAGGCGTTCGCCGGCTGGCGCGACACCGATCGGGCGATCACCCGGGCGGGGCGCTTCTGGGTGCACGGCCGGCCGGTCTTCACGAGCTGGTGGCGGCTGACGGCGGCGCACACCCGCCCGTCGCTCGACGTCTCGGCCGACGCGGTCCCGCACCTGGCACACCAGGGGGTCGTCGTCAGCATCGGCCGGGCCGGTCCCGGCGGGCGCCCGGCGGCGCTGGACTGGTGGGAGCGCACCCAGCGCGCCGACCTGTACGAGCTGCCCGGCCTGCTGGGAACCCTGCAGCTCGAACCGGTGTCGACCGGCGAGCAGGACCTGGTGCTACACGTCCTGCTCTGCGCGCAGCCGGCGACCGAGGTGCTCGCCGGGCTCACCGCGGTCCGCGACCGCCAGCGCCTCACCGGCCGTTTCCCCGCCCACGGCGGCGCCTACGAGACGCTCGCGCTGCTGCCCTACGAGCGGATCATCCCGCTCCAGTACGACTTCGACATGGGCGGGACCGATACGGGCGGGGCCGACACGGGCGGGGCCGACACGGGCGAGACCGCCGACTTCGCGCCCGGGAGTCGACCGTGATGCGCTTCATGGCCGAGTACAACGTCCGCAGCGACCCGGGCGAGGGCTGGCTGGACCCGGACAACGTGGCGACCTTCGCGCGGACGCTGGAGGAGGTCGGCTTCGGCGCGCTGGCGTTCACCGACCATCCGGCGCCCAGCGCGAAGTGGCTGGCGGCGGGCGGGCACGAGACGTTCGACCCGTTCGCGGCGCTGACCTTCTGCGCCGCCGTCACCCGGCGAATCCGGCTGATGACGCACCTGGCGGTCGTCCCGTACCGCAATCCCCTGTTGCAGGCCCGCTCGATGGCCACCGTCGACGTGCTCTCGGGTGGACGAGCCATCTTCGCGCTGGGCACGGGCTACCTGCGCTCCGAGTTCGCCGCCCTCGGCGTGGACGCCGACGAGCGCAACGAGCTGTTCGACGAGGCGGTGGAGGTGATGCGCAAGGCCTGGACGCAGGACGTCGTCGTGCACAGCGGCCGGCACTTCCACGCGACCGGGCAGGCCATGCTGCCCCGGCCGGTACAGCGCCCGCATCCCCCGCTGTGGCTCGGCGGCAACAGCGGGCTCGCGCTCGACCGGGTGGCCCGCTTCGGCCAGGGCTGGGCCGCGCTCGTCGGCTCCCCGCAGCTCGCCCGCAGCGCGCGCACGGCGTCGATCACCTCGACCGCCGAACTCGCCGACCGCATCCGCGAGCTCGAACGTCGCCTGCACGCCCGCGGCCGCACGCTGGACGAGATCGACGTTCTCGCCCCCACCCCGGCCGGCGTGCTCGCGAACGGGCAGTCGCCGGCGCAGCGCCTCGACGAGCTGGCCCGGCTGCGCGACGCCGGGGTGACCTGGGCCGGCGTCGTGCTGCCGGACGGCGGGTTCGCCGCGGCCATGGAGAGCGTGCGCCGCTTCGGCGCCGAGGTCATGGCCGCCCTGCCGCCGCCCGACCCCGGGCACCGCGACCCGTGAGCCCCGACCCCGCACCATCCCGGCCCGCTCCACGCCGGCCCGCTCCACGCCGGCCCGCTCCACGCCGGCCCGCTCCACGCCGACCCGCACCACGCCGACCCGCACCACGCCGACCCGCACCACGCCGACCCGTGAGCCATCCCCGGCCCCGCACCATCCCGGCCCCCGCACCATCCCGGCCCCTGAGCGCCATCCCGGCCCCTGAGCCATCCGGGGCCCTGAGCCATCCGGGGCCCTGCGACGTCCCGGCCCGGTGCCGGCCACCTGGACACCATCGGAGGACAACGTGCTGCTAGATCTCGCCGGCACCGGCGCGCCGGCCTTCCTCGCCCCCCGGCAGGTGCTGACCGGCGCGGGGGCCGCCGCCACGGCGGGGGCGGCCCTGCGCTCCTGGGGTGTTGCCCCGGGGCGGGTGCTCGTCGTCGCCGACCGGGTGGTGTCCGAGGCCGGGCTGCTGGGCACCGTGGTCGGCGGTCTGACGGACGCCGGCTTCGAGGTGACGGTGTTCGACGACGTGGCCGGCGAGCCGACCGACACCGTCGTCGCCCGCGCCGCCGACATCGCCCGCGCCCACGCGGTGACGGCCGTCGCCGGCGTCGGCGGCGGCAGCGCGCTCGACCTCGCCAAGGCCGTCGCCCTGCTCGCGACGAACACGGGCGGGATCGCCGACTGGGTCGGGGTCGTCGAGCCGCCGGTGCCGGTGGCGCCACTGCTGCTCGTGCCGACGACGACCGGCACCGGCTCGGAGGCGACCCGCATCTCGATGATCACGATCGGCGGCGCGAAGAGCATCCTGAGCTGCGCCCAGTTCGTCCCGCTCGTCGCCGTCCTCGACGGCGACCTGGTGGCCGACCTCCCCGCGGCCGTGGTGGCCTCGACCGGCATGGACGCGGTCGCCCACGGCGTGGAGTCGATGCTGTCGACCACCCGCACCGCGCTGACCCTGGCGGTGGCCACCGAGGCGGTCCGGATCCTCACCGCCAGCCTCGAAACCGCCGCGCTCGACGGCGACCGGGCCGCCCGGGGACGGGTGCTCTATGCCTCGCACCTGTCCGGGCTCGCGCTCAACGCGGGCGTCGTGCTCGGGCACAGCCTGGCCTACGTCATCGCCCGGCACGCCCCGATGCCGCACGGGACAAGCTGCGCGTTGGCCCTGCCCTACTGCCTGGCCTACGACCGCGACGTGCCCGACGCCCTGGCCGCGCACATCGCGGGAACCCTCACCGCCGGTGAGAGCACGCAGCTGCGGGCGGCGGCGGAGCGGGTCGACGACCTCGCCCGCCGGCTCGGGCTGCCCCGCTCGCTCGGCGCCGTCGGCATTCGAGCCGACCTGCTGGCGCAGATGGCCGTGGAGACCGTCCGCGACTTCCCGCGTCCCACGAACCCGATCCCGATGGCGCCGGAGCCGGTGCACCGCCTGCTCGCCACGATGCACCGCGGCAGCGTCGCCGAGGCGTGGGAGCTCGACCTCACCCCCGCCCCGAAACCCGATTCCGACCCGACCCCGACGCCCGACCCCGACGCCCGACCCGAACCCGAACCCGAACCCGGATCCCGACCCGAACCCGGATCCCGACCCGAACCCGGATCCCGACCCCACATCGGATGGAGTGGCCGCGTGAGCACGACGAATGATCTCCCTGTCCTCGTCGCCGGAGCCTGGGACACCGGCGCGAACGACACCTGGATCCCCGTGCTCGACCCGGCGGACCTGCGCCACGTCGTCGCCCGCGTGCCCGCCCTGGACGGCGCCGACATCGCGCGGACGTACGACGCGGCCGAGGCCGGCGCCCGCGCCTGGCGCGCCGCCGGGCCCCTCGACCGCGGGGCGGTGCTGCTGCGCGCCGCCGGCCTGCTGCGCGAACGGGCCGCCGACATCGCCCGCGACCTCGTCCTGGAGATGGGCAAGACCCTCGCCGAGGCGAGCGGCGAGGTGGCCAAGGCCGCCGACTTCTTCGAATACTACGGCGGCATGGCCCGTTCGCCCCACGGCTACGAGGTGCCCGACGGCCGGCCGAACACCAGCACCGCCGTGCGCTACGAACCCGTCGGCATCGTGCTCGCCATCACGCCGTGGAACGACCCGCTGCTGACCCCGGCCCGCAAGCTGGCCCCGGCGCTCAGCGCCGGCAACGCGGTGGTGCTCAAACCCGCCACCGACACCCCGCTGGTGAGCCTGCACCTCGCCCACGCGCTGCTCGACGCGGGGCTGCCCGCGAACGCGCTGTCCGTGGTGACCGGCCGCGGCCGCGACATCTCCGGACCCCTGCTCGCCGACCGCCGCCTCGCCGCGGTCACCTTCACCGGCAGCAACGAGGTCGGGCTGGACATCATGCGCACCGTCGCCGGGCGCAACCTGCGGGTCCAGACCGAGATGGGCGGGAAGAACGCCACCGCGGTGCTGGCCGACGCCGACCTCGACCTCGCCGCCGACACGATCGCCGCCGCCGCCTTCGCCCAGGCCGGCCAGCGCTGCACCGCGACGAGCCGGCTCGTCGTCGACGCCGCGGTCCGCGACGAGCTGCTCGCGGCGCTGGGCCGCCGCGTCGCCGCACTGCGGCTGGGCCCGGGCATCGTGGCGGACACGACCATGGGCCCGGTGGTGAACACCGCGCAGCGCGACTCCGTGCTCGACCACGTCCGCCGGGCCCGCGCCGAGGGCGCGACGGTGCTCGCCGGCGGCGGCACCCCGGCGGACACCGGGCTGCGCAACGGCTGCTTCGTCGAACCCACGATCCTCGGTGACGTGACCCCCGCGATGTCGATCTGGCGCGACGAGGTCTTCGGCCCCGTCCTCGCGGTGCTCACGGTCGACGGCTTCGACGAGGCGGTCGACGCCGTCAACGACTCCGTCTACGGGCTGTCGGCGGCGTTGTTCACCCGGGACCTGAGCACGGCCCACCAGTTCCTCGACCGGGCCGACGCCGGCCAGGTCGCGGTGAACCTGCCCACCTCCGGCTGGGACGTGCACCATCCCTTCGGCGGCTTCCGCGAGTCCGGCTCGCCGTTCAAGGAGCAGGGCCTCGAGGCGCTGCACTTCTACCGCCGGGCCAAGACCACGGCCATCCGGTTCCGCTGATGGCCGCCGTCCCGAACGATCCGGGCCCGCCGGGCGGTCCGGGGGCGGCGACGGCCTCAGGGGCGCTCGCGGGGCGAACGGTGCTGGTCACCGGCGCCGGGCGGGGCCTGGGGCGGGCCATGGCGCTCGGCGTGGCGGGGGCCGGTGCCACGGTCGTCGCGGTGGCCCGCACGCCGGGCGAACTCGCCGAGACGGCCGCGCTGGCCGACCCGGGCCGCCTCCGCGTGCTGCCCTGGGACCTGGCCGCGCCCGACACCGCCGCCGACCTCGTCGCCGACGCCGAACGGCTGGCCGGGCCGCTGCACGGCGTCGTCCACGCCGCCGGGATCCAGCACCGGGCGCCGGCCGTGGACTTCCCCGCCGACGCCTGGCAGCGCATCCTCACGGTCAACCTGAGCGCGCCGTTCTTCCTGAGCACCGCAGTGCACCGGGCGCAGGCGGCCCGGGGCGAGTCCGGCAGCCACGTGTTCATCGGGTCGTTGGCGAGCTCGATCGGGCTGCGGGACGTCGCCGCGTACGCCGCCAGCAAGGCCGGCGTCCTCGGCGTCGTGCGCGCGCTCGCGGTGGAGTGGGCGGCGAGCGGCGCCCGGGTCAACTGCGTGGCCCCCGGCTACATCCGCACCGCGCTGACCGAGGACCTGTTCGCCGACGCCGCGCGCGCCGCCTGGGTCGCCGGACGCATCCCCATGGGCCGCCTCGGCGAACCCGCGGACCTCGCCGGCGCCGTCGTGTTCCTGCTCACGGAGGCGTCGGCGTACATCACCGGACAACTGATCAACGTCGACGGAGGGTGGCTCGCCGGATGAGCGCGTCGGAGAATCGCGGCGCCACGGCGCCGAGCACGGCCGCGGACGTGACAGCGACGGACGTGACAGCGACGGACGGGCCGCCTGGGGACGGGCCGAGGGGGGACGGCCCGAGGGGGGATGTCACGACGGCGGACGTCAGCGCGGCGGGGACGGGCGGGCGGGCGACGTACGGGGTCGTGGGCGGCGGCATCATCGGGCTGGCCGTGGCCCGCGAGCTCGCGCTGCGCCACCCCGGCGCCGAGGTCGTCGTCGTCGAGAAGGAGCCGCGGCTCGCGGCCCACCAGACCGGGCACAACAGCGGCGTCATCCACGCCGGGCTGTACTACCAGCCCGGATCCCTCAAGGCGACGCTGTGCATCCGCGGCGGCGCGCTGCTGCGGGAGTTCAGCCAGCAGCACGGCATCGACTTCCAGGAGCTCGGCAAGCTCGTCGTCGCCACGAACGACGCCGAGCTCGAACAGCTCGCGGTCATCGAGGACCGCGCCCGGCGCAACCGGGTGCCCGACCTGGTGCGACTCGACCGCGCCGGGATGGCCGAGATCGAGCCGCACATCACCGGGATCGCTGCGCTGCACTCCCCGCACACCGCCGTCATCGACTACCGGGCGGTGTGCGAGGCGCTGGCGGCGGACCTCACCGCGCGGGGCGGCCGGGTGCTGCTGTCCAGCCCGGTCACCGCCATCCGGGACGAGGGCGACCGGGTCGCCGTCACCGCCGGCGGGCGCACCCTGCGCGTCGACCGGCTCGTCGCCTGCGGCGGGCTGTCGAGCGATTCGCTGGCGGCGATGGTCGACGACCCGGGCGACGTGCGGATCATCCCGTTCCGCGGCGAGTACTACCACCTGCGGGCGGGGCTGCGCGACCGGGTGCGCGGGCTGGTCTACCCGGTGCCCGACCCGCGTTACCCGTTCCTCGGCGTCCACCTGACCCGCGACCTGACCGGCGGCGTCCACGTCGGCCCGAACGCCGTGCTAGCACTCGCCCTGGAGGGCTACCGCTGGCGCGACGTCAACCCGCGTGACCTCGCCCGGGTGCTGACCTGGCCGGGGATGCGCCGGCTGGCCCGCGAGCACTGGCGCAACGGCCTGGCGGAGATGGCCGGCTCACTGTCCCGGCGCCGCTTCGCCGCCGCGGTGCGCCGCTACCTGCCGCAGGTGCGGGCCGGCGACCTCACCCGGGCACCGGCGGGGGTGCGGGCGCAGGCCGTGCGCCGCTCGGGCGAGCTCGTCGACGACTTCGTGATCCGCACCAGCGGGCGGGTCACGGTGGTACGCAACGCCCCGTCCCCGGCCGCCACGTCGTCGCTGGCGATCGCCGAGCACATCGTCGGCCAGCTCGCCGTCACCGGAGGCGCCCGCCCCTGACCGGCCGGTGACGGTCCGCTGCCGTTCGGACGCGCATCTCGCCCCGGTGCGCGGCAGGATGGCGACATGAGTGGAACCAGCACCGCGGGGCCGGGCGCCCCCTCCCACCCGGCGGAGAGCCACGCGCACGTCCGGGGCGCCGAGCTCGCCTACACCGACGCCGGCGCGGGCCCCCTCACCGTCTACGCCCACGGCCTCACCCAGAGCCGCGCGTCGGAGGCCGCGTCGGGCCTGTTCGACTGGGCACCCGTCGTCGCCGCGGGCCGACGCCTGGTGCGCTACGACGCCCGGGGCCACGGGCGGTCCACCGGCGACCCGGTCCCGGCGCAGTACACCTACTCGCAGCTCGCCGAGGACCTGCTCGCGCTGCTCGACCAGCTCGCCGGGCCCGCGCCGGTGGCCGGGATCGGCTCGTCGATGGGCACCGCCACGCTGCTGCACGCCGCCGTGGCCGCGCCGGGCCGCTTCGACCGGCTGGTGCTGACCGCACCGCCGACCGCCTGGGCGACACGGCCAGCCCAGGCCGACCTGTACCGGCGGGGCGCCGACCTCGTGGAGACGCGCGGCCCGGCACTGTTCGCCGAGCTCGCCGCCGCCGCGCCGGTACCGCCGGTCTTCGCCGACCTGCCCGGCTACCCACCGGCACCCGACGTCAGCGAGAAGCTCTTCCCGTCGGTCCTGCGCGGCGCCGCCGACTCCGACCTTCCCGCCGAGCAGGCCCTGGCCACCATCGACATTCCCGTCCTGATCCTGCCCTGGGCCAGCGACCCGGGGCATCCCCTCTCCACCGCCGAGCGGCTCGCCGCCCTCATCGACGGCGCCCAGCTCCAGGTCGCCGAGACCGGCGCGCAGCTCGCCCGCTGGGGCGCGCTGGCCGCGAACTTCCTCGGCTCGGGCAGGGGCGCGGGCAGCGCCTGATCACCGCCCCGGCCCCTCCCCCACAGCCAGATGCTGCCGGCGGGACAGTTGGTGGAGGTTGATCGGCCACCGCGCCGGCTGCAGGGCCACCGACCTCCAGCGATCCGCGCCCAGGACCCAGGACCGCACAGGAACCACGGTCCGGGAACAGCACGAGAATCCCACGACCGCCTCCGGTTTCCCGGCCGGATGGCGGCCAGATCGTGCCGAGGTTTAGGCACGGTTTTTGGCCCAAAAACCGCGCCTAGCCCTCGGCACGATTCTGTAGTCAGGGAACGTCGGAAAGTGCCCGGCTCTCGGCGGCAGGCGGCAGGCGGCAGGCGGCAGGCGGCAGGCGGCAGGCGGCAGGCGGCAGGCGGCAGGCCAGTATCGGGGCCGCCCGGCTACCGCCCCGCGACGCTCTCCACGGCGTGCAGCAGATGCTCGGCATGGCGCAGGATCGGCGCGTCGACCATCCGGCCCTCGAAGGCGAACACGCCTACGCCCGCCTCGCCCGCCGCCGCCAGCACGCGCCGCGCCCAGGCCACCTCGTCCGCCGACGGCGCGAAGGCCGCCCGGACCACCGGGACCTGCTTCGGGTGGATGCAGGCCTTGAGACCGAAGCCGCTGGCCGCGGCGTCGCGCGCCTCGGCGGCCAGCCCGTCCAGATCGGCGATGTCCAGATAGACGGCGTCGATCGCCTGGCGCCCCTGCGCACCGGCGGCGAGCAGGACGGCCGCGCGGGCGTGGCGGGCGACGTCGCGGTAGCGCCCGTCGTCGAAGCGGCTCGACCGGCCGCCCAGCCCGGCGACGAGGTCCTCCGCGCCCCACATCAGGCCGACGACGTTCGCCGCCGCGGCCAGCTCCGGCGCCGCGAGCACCCCGCGGGCCGTCTCGCACAGCGCGATGACCGCATAGCCGGCGAGTTGCTCGACCTGCGCCGCCGACTCGGCCTTCGCCAGCATGACCAGACGCACACCCGTCCCGTCGAGCGCCGCGAGGTCCGCCGTGAAGTCCGCCGTGCCGGCCGGACTGACCCGCACGACGGTGCGGTTCAGGTCGAGACCGGGCAGGGCGGCCACCAGCGCCTCCCGGGCCGCGGGCCGCGCCGGGGGCGCCACGCCGTCCTCCAGGTCGAGGATGACGAGGTCCGCGGCGGCCGCCGCCCGGGCGAAGCGGTCCGGGCGGTCCGCGGGACAGAACAGCAGCGTCGTGCCCGCGAGCCCAGCCGTGCCCGCGAGCCCAGCCGTGTCCGCGAGCTCGGCTGTGCCCGTGAGTTCAGCCGTGCCCGTGAGTTCAGCCGTGCCCGTGAGTTCAGCCGACATCCGAACGCACCCCGTCCCGCTCGCCCGCACCCGACCCGACCGAGCTCGCCGAACCCACCGAGCTCGCGGCCTCGGCCGAGCTCGGTGACTCCGCGGGACGCAGGAGCATCAGCGCCGAGCGGGTCGCCGTGGCGACCACGACGCCGTCCTGGTTGCGCGCCGTGTGCTCGAACTCGACGACGCCCGTGTCCGGCCGGCTGCTCGACAGCCGCCGGCTGCGCACGACCGTCTCCGCGTAGAGGGTGTCGCCCACGAACACCGGCGCGGGGAAGCGCACCGCGCCGAAGCCGAGGTTCGCCACCGTCGTGCCCTGCGTCAGCTGTGCCACCGACAGCCCCACCAGGGTCGACAACGTGAACAGGCTGTTGACCAGCCGCTGCCCGAACGGCTGCGTCGCGCTCCATGCCTCGTCGAGGTGCAGCGCCTGCATGTTCATCGTCAGCGTCGTAAACAGGGTGTTGTCCGCCTCGCCCACCGTGCGGCCCGGCCGGTGCCGGTACACGACCCCCTCGGCCAGCTCGTCGTAGTAGAGACCGCGCTGCTCGATGACGGGCCGGCCGTCCACGGGCCGGCCGTCCACCGCGGCCGCCATCAGCGGGCACCCGTCGTGGCGAGCGGCCGACCGACGTGCGGCCTGCCGGCACGGGAGACCGAAGCGCGCATGATCACTCTCCTCTGGTCCAGGGCGAGCGCACGCGGCTTCACCTCGTCGACGACGACGACGGCCGGGCGCTCTACCCGCCGGACCGCCGCACCCTCCCGGCCGGCGTCCGCATTCCCCATGGAAGACGGACCGGGGCGAGCTGACCGAACGCCCGCTCACCTGCCCGTCAAGGCGAATCCTAGCCGCCTGGCCTGGTCAGCGGGGCGCCATGCGGATCGCGCCGTCGAGGCGGATCACCTCGCCGTTGAGCATCGGGTTCGCGACGATGTGCTCGACCAGGGCCGCGTACTCGTCCGGGTTGCCCAGCCGGCTCGGATGCGGGACCTGCCGCCCCAGCGACTCCCGGGCCTGCTCGGACAGCCCGCCGAGCATCGGCGTCTCGAACAGGCCCGGCGCGATGGTGACCACCCGGATCGCCTTGTCGGCGAGGTCCCGGGCGATGGGCAGCGTCATGGCGGCGACGCCGCCCTTGGACGCCGAGTAGGCGGCCTGCCCGATCTGCCCCTCGAACGCGGCCACGGAGGCGGTGTTGACGATCACGCCGCGGTCGCCGTCGACCGGTTCGACCGTCGCGATCCGCTCGGCGGCGAGCCGGATCACGTTGAACGTCCCCACGAGGTTGACGTGGACCACCTTCGCGAAGGCCTCCAGCGGGAACACCCCGCCCCGCCCCAGGACCCGGATCGCGTTGCCGGTGCCGGCGCAGTTGACCACGACCCGCAGCGGGCCGAGGGCGACGGCGGCGTCGAGGGCGGCGCCGACCTCCTCGGGGCTGGTGACGTCCGCCGCGACGAACCGGGCGTCGTCGCCGAGTTCCTTCGCCACGGCGTCCCCGGCCGAGCTGGGCAGGTCGAGCAGCACGACCCGCGCCCCGGCCGCCAGCAGGCGCCGCGCCGTGGCGAGGCCGAGTCCGGACGCGCCGCCGGTCACCAGAGCGATGCTGCTTGAGATGTCCATTGCCTCGATCTCCTTCGCGGGTCGGGGTCGGTTCTTGGGTCGGGGTCAGAAGGCGGCGTAGCCGCCGTCGACCAGGATGCTGTCGCCGGTGTGGAAGACGGACGCGGGCGAGGCGAGATAGACGGCGATGCCGGCGAAGTCCTCCGGGCGGCCCCAGCGACGCACGGGCATGCGCGGCATCACCCGCTCGGTGAACCGTTCGTCGTGCAGGCCCTGGTGGGTCATGGGCGAGTCCGTCCAGCCGGGCAGGATGGCGTTCGCCCGGATGTCGTGGCGTGCCAGCTCCACCGCGGCTGCCCGGATCATCGCGGTGAGGCCGGCCTTGCTGGCGCCGTAGGAGTAGGCGCGGGCCTGCCCCTGCAAAACCGCGAGGCTGGACGTGGCGACGAGGCTCCCCCCGTTGCCGAAGCGCACCATCGCGCGGGCCGCCTCGCGCAGGGTCACGAACGCCCCGTCGAGGTCGACCCGGGTCACCTCGCGGAACTCGGCGAGCGAGGTCTCCAGCAGCGGGTGGAAACGGGACGGGACGCCGGCGTTGACGAAGCAGGAGTCGAGCCGGCCGAAGGACGCGGCGACCTCGGTCATCGTCGCGGCCACCTGGTCCTCGTCGCCGACGTCGCAGAGATAGCCGGTGGCGAGCCCGCCCGCCGCGGCCAGGTGCTCGACGGCGGCGGCGTTCTTGGCCGCGTTGGTCCCCCAGACGCAGACGTGGGCGCCGGCGGCGGCCAGCCCGCCCGCGATGCCCAGCCCGATCCCGCCGTTGCCGCCGGTCACCACACTGACGTGGCCGGTCAGGTCGAACGGGCTGCGCCCGGCGGGGGCGTCCGCCAGCACGGCACCGCCCGACGGCCGCCGAACCGACTCCCGCTCGGTGGTCATCGCCGGCCCCTCCTTCACCGCCGGTCCCAGGCTCACCGCCGGTCCTTCGCTCGCCGATCGCGCGTTCATCGCCGATCCCTCCTGTGCCGGAACCGCTTCCGGGTGCGGTGCCGACCCGACCGTAGGATCACCACGGTATTTTAGTCAACCATCGCGTCGGTCAAATAAACTCTTGACTGCGAGCCCCGCGATGGGGGACGGTCGGCTCAGTCCGACGTGACCCGCGCCACGGCCCAACCCCCCGCGAAACCGCCCCACCCGGCGGGCGGCTCTCCCTGACCGCCGCGGCCCGCGGACCAGCCACGTACCCTCGCCGCGCCCCCGGGCCGCGGACAGTTCCGACGGAGGTCGAGATGGACGAAAGCGCCAAGGGCAGAACCCTGGTGGAGGACGACCTCACGGTCTCCCCCGACGTGCTCGCCGCACTGGCTCGGGCCGTCGGCAGCCCCGCGGGGACGGCGACGGCGACCCTCGTGCCCTACTTCGGGGCGTCGGTCGGCGGCGAGTCGACCGCGGTCGACGGCCTCGGCCTCGACCTGTCCCGCGCCCTGCTCGCCGGCATCGACTACGACTGGCGCCGCCCCTTCACCCCCGGCGAACGGGTGCACGTGCGGGTCACCGTCCAGGACGTCTTCAGCAAGGGCGCCAACCAGTTCGGCCTGCTCGCCGCCGAGTTCACCGACGCCGCCGGCGACCTCGTGCAGCGCCAGACCGTCACCTTCATCGAGCGCGGGAGCAGCAAGTGACCCTGAACGAGAGCGTGGCCCCCGGCGAGAGCGTGGCGCTCGGCGAGAGCGTGGCGCTCGGCGAGCGCACGCGCGGTCCCGTGACCCGCGTGCAGATCGCCCGTTACGCCGGCGCGGTGGGCGACTTCAACCCGGTCCACGTCGACGACGAGTTCGCCCGCGCCTCCGGCCTGCCCTCGGTGATCGCGCACGGGCCGCTCACCGTGACGCTGGCGCTCGACGCGGTGGTCGAGCAGCTCGGCCCCCAGGCCCTGCGCTCGGCGAAGGCCCGGCTGTCCGCGCCGGTCTTCCCCGGCGACGAGCTGACGGTGGTGCCGACGGCCGACGGCGTCGAGGTGCGCAAGGCCGACGGCACGGTGGCGGCGACGGTGCGCCTGGAGACGGGACGCGCGGAGACGGGGGCGCGCTGATGGGGCACGAGTACATCACCGTGGATGACGAGCCCCGCGGCGTGCGGGTGCTCACGCTGAACCGGCCGGACCGGATGAACTCCTGGAACGCGGCGATGCGCCAGGAGCTGCGCGACGCCGTGGAGGACACCGCGCTCGACCCGGCGGTGCGCGTTCTGATCATCACCGGCGCGGGTGGGCGCGCGTTCTCCGCGGGCGAGGACGTCAGCGGCATGGGCGACCTCACGGCGCTTGGCACCCGCGGGTTCCGGGCGCACGCCCGGCGCATCCACGACGTCTTCGACACGATCGAGGCGATGGAGATCCCGGTGATCGCCGCCGTCGACGGGGTGGCCGCGGGCGGCGGGTTCGAGCTCGCCCTGTCCTGCGACTTCCGGGTGGCCGGCGACAACGCCCGGTTCGTCATGCCGGAGGCGAAGGTCGGCCTCATCCCCGGGTCGGGGGGCTGTTCGCGCCTCGTCACCTACGTGGGTCGCGGCCGGGCCAAGGAACTGGTCATGCTCGGCGGCACGCTGCGTCCCGACGTCGCGTTGCAGATCGGCCTGGTCACCGAGGTCGTCCCGGCGGGGACGGCGCTCGACGCCGCCCGGGGGATGGCCGACCGGCTCGCCACCATGGCGCCGCTCGCCCTCGGCATGGCCAAGCTCGTGCTCAACACCTGCGCCGACGTCGACGGCGAGACCGGTCGACGGCTGGAGCGCCTCGGCCAGAGCGTGCTCAAGACCACCGAGGACCACCGGGAGGGCGCCGCCGCGTTCATCGAGAAGCGGACCGCGCAATGGCAGGGGCGTTAGGCCACGCCGTCGACCAGCGGTTCTGGAACCGGGCGACGCAGACCGCCGATCGGGAACGGCTCGACGCGCTGCACCTCGCCCGGATCCGCCACCTGGTCGGCTGGGCCTACGACCACTCCCCGCTGCACCGGCGGATCTACGACGCGGCGGGGGTGAAGCCCGCCGACATCCGCACCTGGGACGACTACCATCACCGGCTGCCGTTCACCGACAAGCCCGACTACGTCCGCGACCAGGAGAGCTCGGAGTCGGGGTTCGGCGGTCTGGCGCTCGGCCCGGAGCACTGGCAGCAGTACTTCCACACCACGGGCACCACGGGCCGGTTCCTGCACGAGGCGTTCAGCCAGTTCGAGATGCACAAGGCGGGCACCCAGCTCTGCTACGGCCTGTGGGGCCAGGGCGCCCGGCCCCGGGACTCGATCTACTTCTGCTTCGACTTCGGCATGTGGGTCGGGCTGTGGACCTACTACTGGGGAGCGCGCAACCTCGGCCTGACCATCGTCTCCGGCGGTGGTGCCAGCGGGGAGCAGCGGGTCCGCCACATCCTCGAACGCCGCCCCGCCATCGTCTGCGCCACCCCCACCTACCTGCTGCACCTGGCCGAGATCGCCGAGCGCGAGGGCCTCGACCTGCGCCGCGCCGGGGTGCGCGTCCTGGCCGGCGGCGGCGAGGCCGGACTGTCGGTGCCGCGCATCCGGGAGCGGCTCGCCGAGGCGTGGGGCGTCGAGCGGATCCACGACGCCTACGGCATCGGCGAGGCGCTGTTCATCGGCCAGTCGTGCGACAAGTGGGCCGGCGGGGTGCACGCGATCGAGGACGTCTGCCACTCGTACTCGGTGGACCCCGACTCGGGCGAGCCGGTCACCGACGCCGACGGGGTCGGCGAGCACGTCATCACCAGCTACACCCACCTCGTGCAGCCGTTCATCAAGTACCGCACGCACGACCTCGTCCGCATCGACGATCGTCCCGACCACGGCTGCGGGTGGACGTGGAAGCACTTCCCCGGCGTCGTGCTCGGCCGGTCCGACTTCATGGTCACCATTCGCGGGGTCAACGTGTACCCGACCGCGGTGGAGAACCTGATCAGCGAGGTCCCGGGGCTGACGCACCACTACGAGCTGCATCTGTCCCGCCGCGACGGCATGGACCGGATGCTGGTGCGGGCCGAGGCCGCGGCGGGGGTCGGCACACTGGCCGACCTGGCCGCGCGGCTGTCGGCCCACCTGCGCGACAACCTCGGGGTCCGGCTGGAGACCGAGGTCGTCCATGCCGGGACGCTGCCGCGCTACGAGCTGAAGACCAGGCGGATCTTCGACGCCCGCGAGCCGGACGCACGAGCCGCCACCCCCGGAGAAGGGCGCTGAAGGATGGCTGGCGTGGCACAGGGAACGCGGACCCGCACGGATCTCGATCCGCTCCCGCCACCGGGACCGAACACCGAGCCGGGGCCGGGGCCGGGGCCTGGGGCGGAGCTGGGCGTCGACGTCGAGCGGCAGCGCGCCCGCCTGCTCGCGGTGCACGCCCACCTGGCGCGGGAGCGGGAGCTCGCCCTGTCGCCGGCGATCGAGCGGGCGCTGGAGACGGCCCAGATGTACCTGTTCCTCGCGCTGGGCTACGTCGGTCACACCGACGAGCTGTTCCCCGACGAACTCCAGGTCCCCGGCGAACTCCAGGTTCCCGGCAGGCTCCGGGTCGCCCAGGCCGCCTCTCCCTCGACCGATACGACCGCCACGACCGAAGCCCGGGAAAGCCGATCATGACATCCGCGGACCACAACGACGGCGTGCACGACGACCTGAACGTGCACGACGACCTGAACGTGCACGACGACCTGAACGTGCACGACGACCTGAGCGTGTACGTGTTGCCCGGGCGGGCCAGCGACCCCGCCCGCGCCCTGCGGGAGGCGCGCGACGCCGAGCGGGCCGGCTTCGGCGCGGTCTACGTCAGCGAGCGGCTCGACCTCAAGGAGGCCGGCGTGGTCTGCGGGGCGCTCGCCGCGACGACCGAGCGGTGCCGCGTCGGGACCGCCGTGATCCATCAGGGCACCCGCCACCCCCTCACCATCGCGGCGCTGGCGGCGACCGCGCACACGCTGAGCGGCGGCCGGTTCGTCCTCGGGCTCGGCCGGGGGCTGGGGGTGCTGGCGCCCTCACTCGGCGTCCCGCCGCCGACGCTGCGCGGGCTGGAGCACCTGGTGGGCGTGCTGCGGCGGCTCTGGACGGGCGAGGCGATCCGGGAGGAGGGGGCGGCGGGGTCGTTCCGCGGGATGCGCTTCTCCGACCTGCCTCCGGACGGCGCGCCGCCGGTCGTCCTCGGCACCATCGGGCCGCGTGGGCTCGACCTCGCCGGGCGGGCGTTCGACGGCGTCATCCTGCACCCGTTCCTCACCGTCGACGCGGTGGCCGCCTCGGTGGCGGCGGTGCGCGGCGCCGCGGAGCGGGTCGGACGCGACCCCGCCTCGGTCCGGGTCATCACCACCCTCGTCGCCGCACCCGACCTGCCGCCCGAGCGCGCGGACCTCGCGGTGCGGGCGCGGGCGGTCAGCTACTTCCAGGTCCGCGGCCTCGGGGAGCTGCTGGTCGAGCGCAACGGCTGGGACCCGGCGGTGCTCGACCGGCTGCGCGCCCATCCCACCCTGACCGGACGCGGCATCGCGGACACCGCCGTCACCCGCGACCGGCTGGTGGACTCCGCCGAGCTGATCCCCCCGGAATGGTTCGACACCGGCGCGGCGATCGGGTCGAGCGCCGCCTGCGCGCGGCGGGCAGCGGCCTACCGCGCGGCGGGCGCCGACGAGGTGCTCGTGCACGGCGCATCCCCGGCCGAGGCCGGCGCCATGGCCGCGGCCTGGGGCGCGCTGCACCCCCGCCCGGCCGCCGCACCCGCCCTCGCCGCCGCGGGAGGCGCAGCCGCCGGCTGACCGGTCCCTCGGGAAGCGAGCAATCCCTCAAGGAGCAACCACTCCCGTGAGGAGCGACCCGTCCCGCGAGGAGCAACCACCCGCGAGGAGCAACCAGGCCCGCGACGAGCACAGACAGGAGTCGCCGTCATGCAACGCACGCTCTTCGAGGCCGAACACGAGGAGTTCCGTGAGCTGGTGCGGACCTTCGTCACGAAGGAATGCCAGCCGCACCACGAGGAGTGGGAGCGGGCCGGCGTCGTCGACCGCTCCGCCTGGCGCCGGGCCGGCGAGATGGGCCTGCTCGGGCTCACCGTGCCCGAGCAGTACGGCGGCGCCGGGCTGAACGACCCCCGCTACGACGTGATCGTCACCGAGGAACTGGCGTTCGGCGGCATCACCGGACTCGGGCTGTCGCTGCACAACGAGCTGCTCGCCCCCTACCTGGTCGGCCTGACCACCGACGCGCAGAAGGCGCGCTGGCTGCCCGGCTACTGCTCCGGCGAGACCGTCACCGCCATCGCGATGAGCGAGCCCGGCGCCGGCAGCGACCTGCGCGGCATCCGCACGACCGCCCTGCGCGACGGCGACCACTTCGTCGTCAACGGCGCCAAGACGTTCATCAGCAACGGCCTGCTCGCCGACCTCGTGGTCGTGGCGGTCAAGACGGACCCGGGCGCCGGGCGGGGCTCGCTCAGCCTGCTCGCGGTGGAGCGTGGCACCCCCGGCTTCGAGCGGGGACGCAAGCTCGACAAGGTCGGCCTGCGCGCGCAGGACACCGCCGAGCTGTTCTTCGACGACGCCCGGGTGCCGGCGACGAACCTGCTCGGCGAGGAGCACCGCGGGCTGCACTACCTGATGCGCAACCTGGCGGCCGAGCGGCTGTCCATCGCCGTCGGCAGCGTCGCCAGTGCCCGGCGTGCCCAGGAGCTGACCAGGCAGTACGTCCGCAGCCGCACGGCGTTCGGCACCACGATCGGCAGCTTTCAGAACACCCGGTTCGTCCTGGCGGCCCTGCACGCCCGCACGCTCGCCGTCCAGGCCCTCGTGGACGGCTGCGTCCAGGCGAGGATCGCCGGCACGCTCACCCCGCAGGACGCCGCCGCGGCCAAACTGCTCGCCACGGAGCTGGAGTTCGACGCGGTCGACGCCGGGGTCCAGCTCCACGGCGGCTACGGGTGGATGGAGGAGTACCCCATCGCCCGGATGTACCGCGACGTGCGGATCACCAGGATCTTCGGCGGCAGCAGCGAGATCATGAAGGAGGTCGTCGGCCGCGCGCTGCGACTCGACGACCCCACCGCCTCCTGAACGACCAGCCTGCTCCCTCCGGCCAGCCCGACCCGGCTGCCCGACCGGCCAGACCCCTTGGCCGCTGGCGTTGATCTACGGAACCTGGCGGCAGCCGGCCTCGCGGCGACGTCCCCGCCCCGGCCCGGAGGGGTTGTGCGTGGGAGCGGCGCCGCCTGTCTCGTCCACAGGGAAGAGAGTGCGCGAATTACTATTTTGGTATGCGTTTGGACGGTTTGCGGTTGGGTCTGTACACCCGGTACTCGTTGTACGTAGGGGGCGACGATGCGCTGTTCCGCCAGGGTGAGGATGGGGTGGAGTTCGCCTCCGAGTTCGGGGGGTCGGTAACGGAGGTCTACCAGGAGCGCACGTCCGCGTGGAAGAAGAAGCGGATCACGCTGCCGGACGGGCGGATCATTACGCGGGTGGTCCGTCCGGAGTTTCAGCGGCTGTTGGCGGATCTGCGGAACCGGAAGATCGACGGAGCCGTTGTCTATGATCTTGACCGGCTGACTCGTGATCTTCGTGACCTGGAAGACGCGATCGAAGTAGCCGAGGTGTACGGCTGTCCGATTGTGGGCCCCGGAGTCGATCTGACGAACGACTACGGCCGCAACGCGGCCCGTAGTCAGGCGGTGGGCGCGCACAAGGCGAGCGTGGACACGTCGCGACGTGGGAAGCGTGCCCACAAGCAGTGGCAGGAGCAGGGCCTGTCACGCGCGACGGTCCGCCCGTTCGGTTGGAATGATGATCGGCTGACGTTGCGCGAGGCGGAAGCGGAGGCGATCAGGTCGGCAGTGGTCGACGTGGCGAACCGGGTGCCGGTGTCGGACATCGTCACCCGGTGGAACGCTGCCGGGTTGACGGGCAGCCGGGGGAAGCCGTTCCGGTTGACGAAGGTTCAGCAGGTGCTACGGAACCCGCGGGTGTGTGGGTGGCGTGCACGGACGGTGCACACCGCGAATCCCGACGGAACGATCAACACCCGTAAGGAGATCGTGACCCGGAAGGAGACCCAGCCTGACGGGAAGATCGCGGAGGTTCCCGTGGTCGGGAACTGGGAGCCGATCGTGACGCCGGCCGAGTGGGAGAAGATGATCGCAGTGTTGGGTGATCGTCACATCCGGGAACGCGGGAAGAACGCGCGGGTGCACCTGCTCAGCGGCATCGCCAGGTGCGGCCTGTGCACCGGCGGCATGCGATGCAGCCCATCGAGGACCGGGGCGAGCATCTACCAGTGCAAGCCGAAGACCCAGGGGGGATGCGGAGGGGTGGGCCGCAAAGCAGTCTGGGTTGACGATCACGTTCTGTCTGCGCTGTTCCACAAGATCGAAAACGAGTTGCGTGCAGCGGACGCGACGGTCACCCCCGAGGCACCCCGGTGGGACCGGCACGCCGAGTGGGACGAGGTACAGGAGAGCCTGACGGCGTTGCGGGACGCGTGGATGAGCACACCCCGACGGATCAGCCCGAAAAGCTACTTCCGCGATCTTGAGATTTTGGAGGCACGCGAGCAGGAGCTGGAAGAGGAGCGGACGCGGTTCCTCGCCTCGACCACGGTGGGCATCAAGACCCGTCCGGCGGACATCCGGGCGGAGTGGGATGACTACACGTTGCCACGCCAACGGCAGATCATCGCCGAGCATCTACATGCCGTTGTGATCCATCCGGTCGGCCGGGGGCGTCAGACGTTCGATCCCTCCAAGATTGAGCTCGTGTGGCGCACCTAGTCCGGAATGGTAACGTTGAGTAGTCGTCTCATGTGGTCACGGCGTTCCGCAGACCAGGGCGGAGCCGTGGCCGCCTGAGCGGCCCCCCACGCTTCGACCTCCGGAGCAAAGACCCGCCGACGCCGCACGCCGGGCCTGATATCTGCCCCCGGAGACGTGGCAACCCGCCCACCCACCCCCACCGTGGGCAACCGGACAGCCTCACCGCCCCCGGCCAGCGGAGCCGGGTTCCCAGGCAAGTCGGAACCTTCGGTGCTCATTGCTGGCACGGCCAACACCGGGGATACGTCCACCGGGCCGCTATCCGATTGCCAGTCGTCAAACGGAAGCATCGCGGCTACGCCACTCATCGACTGGCCTGCCACGAGCCAGGCACCCGCACAGCCGCCCGTGGCGGACCGGTCGGGGACGGCCCGTCGGTATCGGACGCCCGTTCCGAACCCCGACCCGCGTAGGACCAGGCCCCGATGACGACGGTACGAGGATCGCCGTCCGGCCTGCCGAACGCATCGACAGGCAGACCGCCGGACATGACCGCCGCCATCGTCCGCGCATAGACACGCCGGGCCCCACGCAACGCCCCGAACGTCGTGCTGTACCGCCTCGACTTGGTGATCCAATGGCCACCGAAGCCGAACCCATGGGACCACCGATGCAGACCCGGAAGCCGCCCAGGCTTGCGACCGGCCGCCTCATCCAGCGCCACCGCGAAACCCTCGACGCCGCCGAGCGCCCAGCAGGTCTCCACCATCCGCCGGGCATGACCGTCCAGGGCCAGCCGGGCCAGGTGCGCGAGGCTACGCACCGGCCGATCCAGCAACCCCGACCCGGTCACACTCTTCGTCAAATACTTCGCGAGGTAATTGGCGATCTTGCCGGAGGAGTCGGGCCCGTCAACCGCAAGCGCCCGCACATCCATCTGCGCACCCCAGCCGACCGGCAGCACGCCCGCCGGGTCCGCCGGGTCCGGTGCGTCGACCGCGACGCCGGCCGCGACCTCCCGCAGGCAGTCCGCCACCAGGTCGAGGGAAGCCCAACCAGGTGGGGGAACGATGTCGTCCGGGGTTGCGCCGCGCCCATCCACCCGGATCACCACATGCAGGTGCACCAGGCCCCGGGCCTGCATCTCCGCCGCCTTCACAAACGTCACCCGCACCTCGCGGCGCAGCGCCGCCACCGACCGGCCCGACGCCACCGCCAGGGCGCTTTCAAGCCGGTCCCGCGTGACCTTCCACAACATCGGCAGCATGGCGTTCCAGATCACCGCGCCCGCGTAGTCGAAGCAGTCCGCGCACAGCGGCTTACCGAGCTGGCGGTCACCGTCGCCGTGCCGGGCATGGCAGCCCGCCGGCCGACCATGCGGGCACGTTCCCCGCCGAGGCCGACACGCCCGCGCCTGCCCGCCCTTGCCCACCGACCGACGCGAATGCACCGGACCGAAACTCGGCGCCGTCAACGTCACGAACAGCGCCGGATGATCCACAACATGGGCGGGTAGGCCGTCACCACCGGTCAACCCAGCCAGCACCAGCCGCCGCGCGTCACGCTTGTACGTCTGCGAACAGGCCGGACACACCGACTCCCGCCGGTTGTTACACCGAACATGCACCACATTCCCGGGCTGCCCCGCCGAGGAGAACGCCCGCCGCACCTGCCCGGTCTCCCGGTCCACATGATCCGTATGTCCACGGAGGCGAATCGGCGACGAGCAGCCACCCGCCACCCGCCGATCATCGGAAAGTATTTGGACAGTCACTGTGAGTACCTCGCGGGGGCAGGGTCCAACGCCCGGTGCCGACGAGATCGGACCGGGGTGAACGGAGGCAAAGAAAGGGGGGTGCGGTGACGCCGTCAGCGGCGCCGGAGCTGGCTTTCCCAGGCGCGCCACGCCGCCTCAGCCGCGGGACTCCCGTCGTCCAGCGCAGGCGGCAGCGGTATCGGCCGGGGCGCCGGAGGCGGAGGCAACGGCCAGCCGCGCAACGGGATGGTCGGCCCATCCCCGTCCCCGTACCGTTCGGTCGCCGGCCGGGAGCGAGACGCGGGGGGCGGGACGGGTGGGGCGGCTGGACCCGGAGTTGGGGGAAGGGTCGGAGTCCAGCCGGGGGCCCGTCGCGCCGGCGGGGGGCCCGGGGGCGACGGTGGCGGGGGTGGGGTGACGGGTGGCCGGTGGTGGGTGGCCATGGCCCGGATGTCGTCGTCGGTCAACCACCCCGCCCTCACCCGCACCGGGGTGGGGTCACCGTCGACCAGGACATAGCCCACCCCGGGAAGGCCGCGGGGAATACGCTCGCAGAGCGCCCCCCGGTCGTAGGCGCCGCCGCCCAGAACCATGTCCGCCTGTGCCTTCTCGGTCATCCGCAGGGCGACGCGGATCGGGAACAGGTCCCGCATGGAGATGACTTCTTTGCGGGGGTCCTGCACCGCGCCGACGACCACCACCCCAGCCGCCCGCCCCTGACTCAGCAGCAACGACAGGTTCCCGCCGATCTGCTTCTTACGCTCCGCATCCGCCACATAGGCCGTCAAACTCGCGATCTCATCCACGAGCACGACCACCAGCGGATCACCAGGCGACGGGGTATGCAGCCGGGACACCCCACGCAGCCGACCGGTCCGCCTGTTCATGACCTTCACCGCATCGGCAAGAAGATCATTAATACTGTCGACGTCGCAGGCGAAACGCTCGAACAACGGTTCCCCGAAGCCGAGTTCCATACCGCCTTTCGGATCTACCGCCCACACCTCGACCAGGCCCGCGCGGATCGCCGGGGCCAACCCCCGCACGATCGACCACAACACCGAGCCCTTACCAGCGCCCGTCGCCCCGGCGACGAGGACATGCGACCCGCGCAACGGCAACAGCCACGCCGTACCGTCCTCCTTCGCACCGACCGGCAGCCGGTCCAGATCCCCAGGATCACCCGGCGGCAGCAGGTCCGCGCGGACCGGGCGACCGAGGACCTCCCGGCGGACCAGGACCAGCCCGACCCGGTCGGCGCGGGTCAGATCAGGGGAGATACGCAGCTCCCGCAGTTTCAGGGTCGCGGTCAACCGGGCCGCCACCTGATGCAGGTCCTCGACCGACATGCCAGGGGTCAGGATGATCCGGATGTGCCAGCCGGCCGCGCCGCGCCGCGCCCGGCGGACACGCGGAGTACGCCCCATGATCCGACCAGGGGTCTCCAGCCGGCACGCCCGGCACGCCGCCGCCCACCGCCGCCGCAGCCCTCCACCGAGCAACCAGCCCAACGCCGCCCGCCGGACCACCGGCACCACCGCGACCACGACCAGCAGCACAAGGAACAGCCACCGGCCACCCGTCGGCCCGACCAGCGCGACGCACCGCCGATACACCAGCAGGACCGCGACCAGCGTCAACGCCTCACGCCGCCAACCCCACACATGCCGACCCACATGCCGGACCGCCAGCTCAAAGACCGAAGGACGCAAGGCAAGCCGGTACTGATCGGGCCGCAACCGACCCCGACGAATCTTGAGCACGGCCACGGCGACCGTCCCCCCTTCCCGACCTCACCAGACGACAAAAGGGGGTGGTGGTGCGAGGTCACGGCACCACCACCCCCCGACCCGCGGGAAAGGCGTCTAGTTCTTGCCGGCCGGCGGTGTCGCCGCAGGCGGGGCCGCCGGCAGGGGCCGGACTTCCCGCGCGCTCCACGAGATGCCATGGCGGTCCGACATCGCCCATTGCGTCCCGAGCAGGCCGACCAGCGCCACCGGCATGCCCACGCTGACCTTGGGCGCCTCACCGGCCACCTTGATCTTGAGCAAGGAAGCGGTGTCCTCGAAGGTCACCGCGACCTGCACCACGAACATCGGCAAGCCGTCCCGGTTCGCTTTCGGCTTACCGTCCATGTCCACGTCCGGCGTCGCCGTCGACACGGCCACCACGTTCGTCAACAACGCCTCGTTCACCGGAATCACACGCATAACAGCTCCTTAGCTGGGAGAAGAACCGCACGGACGCACGGTCCCGAAAATCGTCGAGTGATAGTCAGCCGACGAGCACGACACCGTCGGCGGAGGCGTCGACGTACGGTCGAGGACAGCAAAGGCCAGCGTGACGCCGAACGCGAGAGAGAACAGCGCCGCCATCCACGCACTCAGCGCAAGGACCGCCAGCAAATCCGTACGAAGGATCGGGGTGTCCTCACCCACGGCGGGTCACCTTCGCAACGAGCCAGAACACCGCAATGACGATCAGTGCAACCGCGATGACCGCCGCCCAGGTCCCCGCCGACGACAGGAAGAACAAGCCCAGGTACAGCGCCCAGAACACGAACACCCAGAACGTGAAACCATACGACCGGCGCACGTAGTATCGAGGCACGACAGAAAACCCCCAGAACAAGGCGGGTGGACACGGGAAGGCCGGGAAGCGGAAACGTTCCGCCGCCACTTACTCTGCCCCGCGTGCCGCCTAACGAGAAGGTTCCACAGCCGGTTATTCCGCGGAATTACCCGGCGCTCAACGCGGCGTACACGGCACGCCGAGCCGGACCAGCCCCGGACTGCACACGGAGCACCCCACCCGGTCCGGCCACGGACCGGGCACGGAGTACACCCGGACCGGGCGCCTCAACTCCCACCCAACCAGCCCTAGCCGGCACAGTGTCACCGTCCGATCACGGGTGACGATGTGGATGCGGAGCAGAACCGGACTCAGCACGGACCCGACCCGGAGCACACCCGACACAGCCACACCGGACCACACCCGGAGTGGAACCGGAGTCCCGGGTCGGGGCGACCAGGAAGGACCCCCGCCGATGACCACCGAAGGCGATCGCACCGCCGCGCTGCATGCCTGCCTTGCCCCTGCCTACAAACGCGGCATCCCACACGCCGCCGACCTCGCGCTACACGCCGAAGTCAGGCCGCTACTCAACCTGCTGGTCCCCGCCGACGGACAGGCCAGTGACCATCAGCGTGCCCGCACCGCCCACCGAATGATCGTCACCGCCGTGGCCGCGCTCACCACCCCCCGCGCGGACGCCGCCGCGATCATGCTCGGTCTGGTCTCCGCTCCACCCGGCCAGGACCGAGGGATCACCGCGCGGAAGGAGATCGCCGCCCGCAATCACGGAATTTCTGCCGACTGGTTCACCCGCAGCGAGCTGGAACCCATGACCCTCGCCCTGGCGATGGAACTCGACCAGCAGCTACGCCGCAGGGAGGGACACACCAGGACAGACCCCTACCGGCACCGTGACCCTGCCACCCTGCCCCCACCACCACCGGCCACCAGCTACCGCCCCCGCCCCCGCCCCGCCACCACACCCCCAGCCGCCAGCCCACCGGCCGCCCCGACACCGCCCCGCCGCGATCCCCCCACCGAACAGCCGTGACCAGCCCCGAGCCGTTGCGCGTCGACGACCCCACCCACATCGGCCGCTACACGCTGCGCGGCCGACTCGGGTTCGGGGGGATGGGCATGGTCTACCTCGCCAGCGACCCCACCGGCGACACCGTGGCCGTGAAAGTCATCCGCCCCGAGGTCACCGGCAACCCGATGTTCCGGGACCGCTTCCGCCGGGAAGTCACCGCCGCACGCCGCGTGCGCGGGTTCTGCACCGCCGCCGTCCGCGACGCCGACCCCGACGCAAACCCCCCCTACCTCGTCACCGACTACGTCCCCGGCCCCACCCTCAGCAGAGCCGTGCGCACCACCCCGCTCAAAGGCGCCGAGCTCGAACAAGTCGCGGTCAACATCACCACCGCGTTGGCCGTCATCCACGGAGCCGGAGTCGTCCACCGCGACCTCAAACCCAGCAACGTCATCCTCTCCCCGACCGGGGCCCGCGTCATCGACTTCGGCATCGCCACCGCCCAGGACATGACCATGCTCACCGGCGAACAGATCGGCACGCCGGAGTACATGGCCCCCGAAGCGTTCGACGGGGGCCCACCCAGCCCGGCCGGGGACATCTTCGCGTGGGGCGGTGTCGTCCTCTACGCCGCCACCCGCACACCGCCGTTCCCCCACGAACCCGCCGCCCTACTCCCACACCGCATCCGCACCGAAACCCCCGCCCACCTGCACCGACTCCCCGAACCGCTTCGCAGCACCGTCACCGCCGCCATGGCCAAACGTCCGGAAGACAGGCCGACCGCCGAACAGCTTTACCGCCTGCTCACCGGACCCGGCCCCACCACCATCCCCCCTCCCGGCCCGGACACCGACCGATGGCTACCCGACGTCACCCGACCCCTCAACCCCGCCATCCACACCGCCCGACCACCCACACCCCCGAGCCCGCCCGCCCCCGCCAGCACGCCACCACCCCACCGACGCCGCACCCTCATCGCCGGGTCAGTCGCCGCCGTCGCCGTTCTCGCCGCCACCGCGTTCACCCTCGGCGCCGAGCACCACACTGCAAGCGGCACGCTCACCGCCGCCCAGCGCACCACCGCCGGCCGCACCCTCGCCGCCGCCGCACAGGACACCACCGACCCGGCCCTCGCCGAACGTCTCGCGCTCGCGGCATGGCGCCTCAACCCCGCCGCCAGCGCACACGCCTTGCTGTCCACCACCATCGGGCGGCTACCACCGCTCAGCACAGCCGGCCATGCCGGACCCATCACCACCGCCGTCGTCACGGCCGATGGGCGGACCCTGGCCACCAGCAGCAAAGACCAGACCGCCCGCCTCTGGGACCTCACCACCCCCGGCGACCACCCCACCCCACTCGCCACCCTCCCGCACGCCGCCGCCGTCACCGCCATCAGCATCAACACGCCCGCCACCCTGGCCGCCACCACCAGTAACGACAACACCCTCCATCTGTGGAACACCCGCAACCCCGCCGACCCGACCCCCGCCGGCACCTACACCCTCCAGAACGCCGGCCATCCCATCGCCGCCATCTTCAACCCCGCCGGCACCGTGCTCACCCTCACCACCAGCACCGGCAGCATGCTCACCCTCAACATCACCGACCCCGCGCACCTGACCATCCTCGCCACCGTCCACGCCCACGACGACGCCGCCACCGCCCAGGCCATCCCGAACAGCGCCGCCACCCTCGCCACCGCCAGCACCGACGGCACCGTCCGACTCTGGGACCTCACCAACCCCCACACCCCCCAGCCGATCGCCCGCATCACCCCCACCACCACCCCCATCAACCTCGCCATCAGCCCCGACGGACACACCCTCGCCACCGCGGGCGTTGATGGCACCGTCAGCCTCTGGAACATCCGCCAACCCACCAACCCCGAACCCCTCACCACCCTCACCCCCGCCCCCACCGCCGACACCCCACGAACCAGCAGCCTCACCGACCTCAGCGGGCTCACCAACGCCGCCACCGCCGTCGCCTTCAACCCCGCCGGCACTCTGCTTGCCACCGCCGACGCCACCGGTGCTCTTCGTCTCTGGAACCTCACCGACCCCCACAACCCCCACCCACTTGCCACCCTCAACGCACACACCGCCGCCATTCGCGACCTCACTTTCACCCCTGACGGCACCCGCATCCTCACCGCAGGCGACGACAGCACCGCACGACTCTGGGAACTCAACCCCACCAACCTCTCAAGGCGCGCCTGTACCACCACCGATAACCAGCTCACCCCATCCGAATGGACCCGATACCTCCCCCACGTCCCCTACCAACCCCCCTGCTCCACCGCCACTTCACCAGCGCCCGCCACACATTTCATCCGCTCGTGAACGAAGCAGCTTTCGAAATGGAATCCGCGCCGCCGTTGTCGGCAGCCAGAACGACCACATACAGCGAGCCGATGGGGCAGTCCACACCCCACCCACCTCACTTTCCGATACGCGAAACGGGCATGCGATCGCATTCGAGGGCCGATGTACCCCATCCCCGCATCGCAAACGCAGACAGCGCGCAGCCAGCGCGCCTGACGTTGTCCCAGTGGCATCCGCCCGCGTCGCCGTGTCGAGGTCCTGACCGTCTGACGTAGGACTCTTGTCCCGCACCCTTACTGCCGCGATGCGACACCGGGCGACGGGCTGAAGGGCTGAAGGGCGACGCTAGGGGGTAAACCCCTCGGGTTAAACGTATGATGCGGGTTACATCCCCGGATGCCCTGACAGGAGTCCGTCCCGCCGGCCTCGGACCGGCCCCCGGGAAAATGCAATCTGCCCGCGTCCCCGCACCAGATCAGACGCCCAGCGGAGGGGAAGCCCTCGCCACCCGGCGGCGCGCGCCGGTACCGCGCGGGAAGGCACCGCAGGGTGGCGAGGGAACAGGACGGGGCTGGACGCGTACCTACGTGGCCGCCGCAGCGGAGACCTTGGCCTTCCAATCGCCGAAGGAGAGCCGGATCGAGCCGTCGTCGTCGATCACCGCGCGGGCGCCGAGGACCGGTGTCCACCCCCGCCGGAGCCAGTCATCCCGGACGCCGTCGAGCACATCCCACAGCCGGCGCGGCCCACCCTGGTGGACCGTCGGGGATTCGGCGCCGACCGCGGTCGCGCGCGCCCATGATCCGTCCGGGTGGGCCATGAACGCGGTGTGCCGGCCCTCGGGCCCGCGCTGGTAGCGGTGCCGAATGCCCGGGACTTCCAGGGTCAGCATGGTCGACAGTTCCCAGGCGTCGCCGACGTCGACGACCGGGTAGCGGCCGGTTCCGACGTGCTCACCGTCGCGTTCGTCGAGCTCGTCGGTATCGATTGCGGATGGAGGGTAGTCGTGGCTGGTGCGGCTGGCCATGAAGCCCGCCCAGTCCCGTTCGACTTGGCCGACGACGCCATTCGGGGTTTTCGTCGCGGTGATGATCATCCACGTGCCCTGGATGGTGGTGACCAGTCGGCCACCCGGACACAACGCCTTCAGCCAGCTCGGGGGGATGTGCGGCACCGAGACCATAGAGACGATCCGGTCGTACTCGCCTGGCAGCGGGCCGGTGGCATCCGCGATCAGGGCAGTGGGGTGCAGGTCGAGGGCGGCCAGGCGCCGCGCCGCCGCCTCGACCAAGTACCGATCGACGTCGACCGTCGTGACGTGCTCGTCGCCGTAGCGGCGGGCGAGCAGCGCGGCGCCGTACCCGGAACCAGTGCCAACGTCGAGGACGTTCAGGCCCTCGGCCAGCCGGCCATGCTGGTACATGTGCACGACCAGGGACGGCATGGTCGAGGACGAGGTCGACCGGCCCTCGGGATGATCTTCCTCGGTTGCATGATCGGCGTGGAGTGTGCCGACGCGGGTGACCAACGACTGGTTGGCGTAGGCGTCCGCGATCGGCCCGCGGCGCAGAACCAACCCGTTGTCGCCCCGTGTCCACCAGGCGGGCACGAACTCGTGCCGCGGCATATCGGCGACCACCGGGTGCCAGCGGGAGCCGGGATGAGTGATCGTGTCGGCGAGCGCGCGGGCGTGGGTCTTCCAGTCGGCCGTCATGCGATGTTCGGGTCGGGCTCGGGATGGACAGGTCCGCAGGGCGTGGAGTCGTCCGGCTGACACCCGTCGGCCGTGCGGGGCCGCGGCACGGAACCGACCGCGGCCCGCCACCGATCCCCGGCCAGCAGATCGGCTAGCGACGCGGTTCGGACGTTGCCGCCATCGCGGTCGGTCATGATGCAGGGCGTGATCCTGCCGTCGGGCTGGATCGCCGCGCGGCCGAGCCCGCACCGCCCGCAGCCCCCCGCCGTGGCACCCCCGCCGACCGCACGGCCGAAGGCGCGGACCTCGCCCCGCCGGATGTCCTTGGCATCAAGGCCGAGGCCGAGCAGCTCGGAGTGCGCCGCGTCGACGTCGCCGCTCCCGATATCAGTGAGAGCGACGCGCAACGGGATATCGCGCCGCAGCGCCTCTGCGATGTGCCTGCGGGTGAGAGCGTGGGAACCGCGCACGCCCGTGACCTGCTCATGCTTGACCGGGTCGGCGGTGTAGTAGCTGGTCGCCAGGCTCACTCCCGGCTGGCCGAAGAGCGTCCACAGGAGATCGGACACGCGCACCAGGTTGGTGAACACCTCGACGTTCAGGCCGACGCCGAGCGCCCGGTCGACCAGGTCGGGCAGGCCGGGGTGCAACGTGGGCTCACCGCCGATGAACGACACCCGGCGGACCCCGTGGGCGGCGGCGGCGTCGATCGTCTGCCGCCAGTCGTCGGTGGTCATCGATCCGTGCGTCCCGGTGGGGCCGGACTCGGCGTAGCAGTGATCACATTCGAGCTGGCAGCGCCCGGTGATCACCAGCCACAGAAAGTTGATCTTCTCAGTCTCGGTCTCGGTGATGGTTGCGGTGGGGGGCATCGCGTCTCCTTCGATTCCTTCGGGTCGGGTCGGGTCGGGTCAGTCTGTGGGCCGGTCCCGGTGGGAAAGCGGGTGCGCGGACCACTCGCTGATCAGATCTGGGTGGATCGACAGGAGGTCAGCGAGGAGGGCGCGCACCGCCGGCCATCCGGCACGTACCACCCTCGTGCGATTCTCGGAGTGGCGGAACGCGAGACCACCGGGGACTACGGCAAACTCAACGGTCGGGGCGCCGGGCGGCGCTGCACTCGGCCGCCACCACGTCGCCGTCTCCGGGTTCACCCGGGCATCACCGGTAAATGATGGCGGATCGTCCCCCGTGAGGTTCTCGCAGTTCACGGGTCGATGTACTGGTCGACCCAGACTGTGGGCGTCTTGTCGCCGAAGATCTGTCTCGTTCTCTCCCGCTCCTTCGCGCGGACCCGCTGCTTCGCCGCCTCCCACTCCTCTGCGGTGATGGGCTCCTGCACGAAGTCCCGCGCGTCGGACTCCTCGTCCTCGTCCACTTCCTGCTCCGTCACGGGTCGATGTAGCGGTCGATCCATACCGCCGGCTCGCCGTCGCCGAACAGCCGCCGCCGCGTTTCCTCGTCCTCTCTCCGCTCCTCCTCGCGGATCGCCGCGACGGTTTCCGCCGAAAACCCTCTGAAGTTCCGCATCTTTTCGTTGTGCTCTCGGTCTCGGCGGGCCTGGTACTCCTCGTCCGTCTCATCCGGACCGCTCGCGACGGGATCGGTCATGGTTTCCGGCCGATGGCCCCGTAGACACTGACCTGCGCGTCGGTGAGGTTCTCCATGGTGGTGTCGGGGCGCCAGCGGTGAACGACCTGCACACCCGGGTCGACGAGCTCCAGACCGTCGAAGAACCGCGCGACCTGCTCGTGGGTACGCAGCAGCATGGGAACCTGCTGATCCCGATAGGTCTCCGCGGCGCGTTCGGCGGCCTCGTCGAGGTCGCCGGTCGCGTGGGACAGCGTGAGGTAACTGCCCGAGGGCAGCGCCTCGACGAGGCGAGACACGATCGCGTCGGCCTCGTCGTCGGGCAGGAAGTGCAGGACCGCAATCAACGACAGCGCGACCGGCTGGGACAGGTCCAGCGTGCCCAGCACCGCGACCGCCTCCAGGAGCGCGGGCTCGCCGACGTCGGCGGACAGGTAGGAGACGCGGCCCGGCGGGGCGCTGGTCAGCAGCGCGCGGGCGTGGGCGAGGACGATCGGGTCGTTGTCCACGTACACCACCCGGGCGTCCGGGGCGACGGCCTGGGCGACCTCGTGCAGGTTCGGCGACGTCGGGATGCCCGTCCCGACATCCAGGAACTGCCGCACCCCGGCCTCGCCGGCCAGGAAACGGGTCACCCGGACCATGAACGCCCGGTTCTGGCGGGCGGCGACGCGCAGGTTCGGGAACCCTGCGAGGGCCTGTTCGGCGGCCTTCCGGTCGGCGGGGAAGTTGTCTTTCCCGCCGAGGAGGTAGTCGTACATGCGGGCCGAGTGCGGCAGGTTGGTTCGGAGGTCGAGGCCCGGTCTCCGGGTCTCATCACGAGCGGTGGTCATCAGGGTCCTGGTGTTGTGACGGGGTGAGATGGTCGAGGGCGTGGGAGCGCATCGCCGCGACGATCTGCTCCCACACCGAGGCGGGCAGGCGGACGCGGTGCACATGAACATGGCCGTGGATCAGCTCGACGTGGCCGGCGTGCATCCGGACGTAGCCGCGGGCGAGGTCGCCCTCCCACCGCTGCCAGCTCTCTCCGAGCCGGGCGAACCGACCGTCGCGAGCCTCGCTAAGCAGCGCCGACCAGACCGGCCCCGGCAGGGGCACGAAGTTCTCGTGGCCGGCGAACCGGTAGGAGACGACGACGTCGGCGTCGATGCGGGTGAACGTGCACGCGGGGGCGCACGCGGGGGCGCACGCGGGGGCGCACGCGGGGGCGCACGCGCCGGCGGTCCGGTCCACTGACAACTCCTGTCGAGATGGGGCCTGCCCACCCGGTGCGTTTGCAGGCGCGGGCGGGCAGGCGATCAGGGCATCAGGCGCGTGCCCCGGCCAGCGCCTTCTGCGTACTCGTGACGCCCGTGCCTCCCTCGCCACCCGCGAGCGCGGTGAGGAGCTCCAGCACGAGCACGCCGAGGGACGGCGCGAGCGAGCGAGTGGCCGAAGCGAGCAGGTCAAAGAACACAGAGTCTCCAGGTCATGGAATGGGTGGGGCTGCCCTACCCGCGGGGGTTTCCGCGCGGGTAGGGCAGGTTCGGGGGCCGCCGGGTGGCCGCCCGGCGGCCGGTCTCAGGAGTCGGCGACCCGCTCTAAGGGCACCACCCGGTATCCGGCGTCAGTCCGGCGGCGGGCGTACTCCTCGGCGGCACGAGCGGTCGGCCACTCGGTCAACACTTTGATCGGACGGTCGTCGAGGTCACCGAGGATGGCGACGCCGAACTTCACGACGTCGCCATCCGGAACGCGCGCGGTCCGGGGCCAGTTCAGTCCTGGCCTGCGGGTGGGAAGCGGAGGGGAGGGGGAGGGGGAGGGAGCCGACGACGAAGGGGCTCCCTCCCCCCGTGCCGTGGCAGCACCCTGGACGTCTCCCCGGCCCCGATCCCCTGCGACGGGCAGGCCGGAGACGACGTCCTCGACTGTCGGGCGGCCACCCACGGCGACGGCCAGCACCCCACGGGAGCAGTCCGATGGCATTCGAGGCCCCCTTGGCGAGTCGGTGCCGGCTGGCACATCCGCCGGTGGGGATATGACACACTCCGCACCAGGCCAGCCACAACGTGTGTGTGGTGTGGGTGTGGGGCCACACCACACCCCGCGAGCAGGGGGAATGCCGTGGAGTCGTGGAAGCTGGAGATGGCCGAGTTCGCGCGGCGGATCACTGAGCTACGCGGTAGCCGATCCGTACGCGGCTTCGCCAGGGACGCGCGCGTTGACCGAGCCGACCTGACCCGGGTCGAGCAGGGCGAGCTGCTGCCATCTGAACGTATGGCAGCTCGCCTCGATAGCTATTGCGCCACCGGGGATGAGCTCTCACGCTGGAGACGACGGATCCACGCCATGCGCACCGGCCTGCCGGTGCCCCCCACGGACGAGGAGGTGGGTCCGACGGACCGCCGTGAATTCGGCCTGTTCGGGGCCGCTGCTGTCGCCGCGCAAATCTCCGGGCGTATCTCCGCCGCCTCCGCGATCGCCCCGCCTGACCTGCGGACGATCGAACAGGACATCCACCGGATCGCGCGGGCGTACGTGTCCACACCGGCGGCGATCCTGGCCGCCGACGCCGAGCGGGAATGGCTCTCCGTCGAGCAGATGCTCGACGGCCGTGTACGCGGGAAAACTCGCACGATCCTGGACTTGCGCGCCGGCCAGTACTCCATCTACCTCGCGCTGACGGCCAACGACCTAGGCGAGCAGACTGCCGCCGACACCTACCTAGACCTCGCCGGCCAGCATGCGCAAGAGGCCGGAGACCGGCTGCTGTCCGACTGTGTCGCCGCCGTTGACAGCTCGTTCGCGTACTTCCGGGGTGATCCGTTCCGGGCGCAGTCGGTGGCCGCGGAGCGGCGCCGTGACGCCCATCCGTACGCCCGGCCGATGCTGGCGGTGTGCGAGTCGCGGGCCGCGGCACGTGCCGGCGACGAAACGACCGCCCGCGCCGCCCTTGACGACATGTGGCAGCACCTGTGGTCCGGGCCGGTGCTGCCCGGTGAGGTGCGGGTTGATGAGGAACAGGCCGTCGGGCAGACGGCGGCGATCCTCTCCGGGACGGGGGACCCTGCCGCCGAGGGATACGCCCTGCGCGCGATCGCGGCGGACCGGGCTGCCGGGCGGATGTCGGAGCTGGGCGGCTCATACAACGCGCTCGCCCGCTGCTACCTGCACCGAACGACGCCGGATCCGGAGCGGGCAGCGGCAGCAACGCGCAGCGCATTAGAGGCGGTCGGTGACCAGCGCACGTCATGGGTGGTTCGGCCGGCCGCGCAGACATGGCGACGGCTGGATACCCGATGGGGATCACTGGCGGCGGTGCAGGACCTTGGCGAGCTCGTGGCGGCGGCGCAGCGGCCCGCGCTTCCGGCCGGAGCGGACGTCTGACGCGCCCGCCCTCGCTGGAGGAGCTCGGCCGCCGGGTCGCCGCAGTCCGACCCGGGGTTCGGTGACGGTTCCGGCTGTATCCACGGCGTGACCGCAGACGCGGTACCGCACTGGGTGTAAAGGGAGACCCATCGCGAATTTTCTTTACGGTTTCAAGGCGCGCCTACGGCGCGCGGCTGTGACCTGCCGCACACGCCGTGCGCGCCGCGCCGCCCCGCCCGAGGATCTCGCCACGCACGACGGGGCCCCGCCTCCCTACGGTCGGCACCCCGTCGGCGGGTCGGATCCTCGGGTGCGTCGTGCGCGTCGTGCCCGTCGGAGCGTCAGCCCCCAGCCCAACCCAACGGCACAAAAGGCGCCTACGGCACTCAGCCTCTCCAGAGCACGGCCAGGACCACCCCGATTCCCGCCGGCCCCTCACCCGGGATTCCCTTTCCCACGGATGCCGCATCGTTTAACGGCCCGGCAGACACGTCAAGGGCGGCTACGCCGTCGCACGCGATCATCCTCCGGATGACCCTTGACGTGCCCACCGGTCCGCTAAAAGCGGCACCTGGGAGGGAAAGGGAGAAAAACGCAACGGCCGCACGAGCTCCTGTGGCCCGCCGCCGTCCGGCGCTACCGGTGTCCCCCAGGCAAGGGGACACCGGCCGCCCGCCGCTCAGGCCGTCCGCGTGACGCGCACCCCCGGAGCCGTGAGCAGGTCCGTCACCAGGGCATAGCCGATCCGGTCCCCGGTGTCGATCCCGTCCGCCACGGCCAGCAGCCGCACGCCCCGCCGCCGCAGCAACGCCAGCACCGCCACCCGCGCGCCCTCCGTGTCCGCCAGCCGGTCAAGCGCGTCGACGACCACGACGCCCGCGCCCTGCGACCGCAGCCAGGCCGGCACCGTCGCCCAGGCCCCCGGACCGCCACCCGCCCGCAGGCGTTCGGTCGGACCCGCCTCCCAACCCCGCGCCTTACAGGCCGCCAGGAACGCCGCCCGCTGCACCGCCCGACCCTCCACCGTCACGTCCGCCCGGACCACGCTCGCCGCCCGCATCACCGACCGCCCCACACCCGACGCCGACCCGACCGCCCAGCCCGCGCCACCCGCACCACCGCCGGCACCGCGTACACCGCCCACGCATCCGCCGACGACGCCGCCCAGGACGCCAGCCCCGCCACCGACCGCAACGCCGCCGCCCGCCACGCGCACATGGTCGACTCGAAATCCAACCCGTCCGACGGGCACTCCGCATGCCACGTCTCCCGCGCCGCCGCCATCAGACACGCCACCCCCAGCGACACCCAGCCCCACGCCGGATCATCGCCGCCCATCCGCACCGTCAGACCAGGCAACACCACCGCCACGTCCGACCCCCCGAACCCCGTTCGCGACGGCACCTCCGACACCATCGCCGCCTCACCCTGCCGGATCGTCACATCCGACACCATCACCACGCCGTCCGATACCATCGCCACGGAACCTCTCCTGTCACTCAGGTGGGGGACCAGGCCCGGACCGGTGTTCCTGCACCGACCGGGCCGTTTCTCTGTACAAGACCATCATCGCAAGATTCCTACACGTTGTTTAACCAGCGCGGATACGCCGAACGGCCGGCAACCCCGAGTCGAGGTCACCGGCCGCCCGAGTCACCGTCAGCGCCCGCTACGCGCCTTACGGATCATGTCTGCCAAGACGACGACCGATCGGGGGTCGCAGCGCAGCAGGCACCGCAGAAGCCGCGCCCCGGACGGTCCCGCGGGAGCGGCAGCCAGAATGAGATGTAGCGACTCCTGATAGGAGTTCCAGACTCCCGCGCCCGGCTGGACCTCACACGGCACCCATCCCGCCGCCATCAGATGCCACCGAGCATGGATCCGAGGTCCGGCAGAGCCCGGAACCGCAGGACCACCGCAGAGTCCCCCAGGCTCGCCCGCCAGTGATCCACGAAGAGGACCGGCGGAAGGGTCGCCGTCACGTCGACGAGGTCCCGCAGCGAAGCGCCCGAGGTCATCGTCAGGTCGAACAGACCGTCTCCCGAGTGCGCCAGGGTCACGAACGGTCGACCTTCATAGGGGTTACGCCAGCCACGACCGGACGACGGAATACTAGACACAGGTCACCTCTGTCTACTCAGGTGGTGATCTAGGTGTCGGGTGCGTGTTGGCCCACTCGCCCGACACCGCTAACACCCACAACAATAGCGCGTGGCGCTGCAAAGTTGGGGTGAACGCTAGTATTCCCTGGTGGTTGACGACCCGCTGATCGGCTATGCCGGCATAGCCGAGATGGCCGGCATCAAGACGTCGACCTTGCGCAGCTACCGCGCCCAGGGACGCCTACCCGAGCCGGACGACGCATCCGTGCCCGACCGCCCACGCTGGCGGACCAGCACCATCACGGCATGGCTAGCCAGCCGCCCAGGACGCGGAGCCCGAACCGACCTCCGTCGACCGGAAGTCGCCCCGTCCGAGTGATCTCTACGCGAGCGCCCCACCGGTCGCCCGCCCCGATCGGCCGATCTTGCGCAGTACTCGATCATGCCTCGGAAAATATGTACTCACGAATCCCTTGCGGGATAAATCGGACGCCGAACCCTGTGGAAGAGCCATGAAGGCCCTCTCCCAGGCATCCGCCCCGATGCGCGAGCAGCCGCCCCACCGACACCGAACCACCCGACCAGCACGCAGTCAGCACACCGCACATCGCACATCGCACATCGCACACACGAGCGGAAGACTGGCCTGGCCGCCTTATCCGGAGGCTCCGTGTCCGATTTATCCCTCCGGATAAGCAATGGCGATTTCATTCGACTCGTGAGTTGACAATAATGCTGGACCTTCCTACGATGAGGTCATGGCAGATGCGATGGTGGGCGAGCGTCGGGTATACCGGGAGAACGACGCCGACATCCCGAGCGAGTTCTCCGACCTGCTGGTGCGCATGCTCGTGCACCACCTGGAGAACTCGACGAACCGGTACTACACCGAGCTGCTGAACCACCTGTGGGAACGCTGCATGACGCTCGCTCCCGAGGAGCGGCTGAAGACGACCTTCGCGAAGCTCATGCAGCAGGAGGTCGAGCACGGCGTCATCACGGCGCGGATCCTGGCGGGCCTGGGCGTCGGCAAGATCGAGCAGCCGATCAAGCAGTACCTGTTCCACCTGCCCATCGACACGTTCTGCGACATGGCGTACTTCAACGCCCTGGGCGACCGGGTGGGCTGCTACATCGGGGAGACGTGGGAGGACGTGCCCTACGAGCCCCTGTTGAACGTGGCGGAGCGCCTGCACAAGGACGAGGTGTTCCACGCGACGTTCGGCATGTCGAACCTGCGCCGCGTGTGCGCCGATCCGGCCGGGCTGGCGGAGGCCAACGAGAAGATAAAGATCTGGTGGCCGGCCGCGCTGGACATGTTCGGCCGGTCGGACTCGGAGTTCAGCGACGCCTACGTCCGCTGGGGCCTGCGCAAGCTCAACAACGAGCAGCTCCGCCAGCAGTACATCGCCGACACCCGTCCGCTGCTGGAGGAACTCGGCATCACCGTTCCCGCGGACACGGCGAACCGCCGTTTCCTCTGATGGCGCGGGCATGAGGCAGGCGCGGGCATGAGGCAGGACGGGGCGCCGCCCCCCGCCGATCCCGCACCGGGACCCGTGGCGCCGCGCACCCGGACGGTCGACGTCCACCGCTACGGCCCCGACGCCGTCGTCCTCGACGTCCACCTCGGGCAGTACCGCGAGGTCTTCTTCGTCCTCACCGGCGACAAGAGCGTGACCATCACGATGCTCGACGGCAGCGACCCGACCCATCACGAGGCCCAGGTCTTCGTCTTCGCCAAGCCGTGGCAGTGGTCGCTCGACGCCCCCGACGAGGAAGTCCTGCTCCGGGTGTGGCAGTCCGTCAACGTCCAGCGCTGACCCACCCGCGGACCACCGTCAGCGTCGCATCAGCGCGAAGACCCCCCAGCCAAGGTATTCGCGCTGATACCTGACATAGCGGGCGGGCTCGGTGGCGAGTTCGGCTCGCAGTTCGGCGGCCAGCTCGTCGTCAGGATGGCGGTCAAGCCAGCGGCGGATGTTGAGCCACTGCGCCGCCCTGTACCGGTCCCAACTGTCCTGATCGGCGAGAACCATCTCCACCACGTCATAGCCGAGTTCGCCGAACTGGTCGATCAGTTCGGGAAGCAGCCGGAAATCATCCCTGCTGCCGGCCTGGCTGCCCTCGACGGTGTCCCGGTCCGGGGGTTCGTGGCGCCAGTACGGCTCGCCGATCAGCATCATGCCGTCGGGCCGGAGACTGCGCTGGAGCAGCTCGACCGTGCCGACCAGGCCGTCGCCGATCCAGGTGGCACCCAGGCACGAGGCGAGATCGACCAGGTCGTCGGTGACGTAACCGGAAGCATCGCCGTGCACGAAGGCAACCTGCCCGGCGACACCCAGTTCGTCGGCACGCGCACGCGCCTGAGCAGTGAACACCGTGCTGATGTCCACCCCGGTCCCAGTGATGTGGTGATCGCGCGCCCAGGTGCACAGCATCTCGCCCGACCCGCTCGCGAGGTCGAGCACCCGGGTTCCCGGCGCCAGACCCAGCGCCCGTCCCAGAGCGGCCAGCTTGTCGCTGCTGAACGGATTGTGGATGCGGTGGGTGCTCTCGCGGATGGTGAAGCTACGAGGAAGATCCACTTCTGGGCTTTCTGGCGTCCCGGAGGGTCATGGCGGTTACGGGAGCGGCCGGGCGGGGCCCGGCCGTGACTGCCTGAACCGTCATCACATGCACCTCAGCGGACGTGTGGGCGTCGAACGCGGGTGAAGGTACGACGCCCGCGGCCATGGTGTCCACCGGTTTTGCCGCCCCCGCTGCTCGCCCCCGGCTCCGGGATTCACGGCGCTCGGGATTCATGGCGCTCGGGATTCATGGCGCTCCGGGGTTTATCCGGGTTCCGGGGTTCCGGGGTTCATCGGGGTTCCGCGGAACCGCCCCACGCGCGTCCGGGTGGCTGCCCGGCCGTGGCGATCGCCGCCCCGGGACCCGCGCCGGCCCCGCTCCCGCCGGCCGGCGGGGGCGGGGCCGGCCGGGAGCCCGGGGTAGGCGGGGTCAGCTCACCGGGGCCAGCAGGTTGACCGGCTTGTCGTTGAGGCCGTCGCGGACGCTCGTCCACTTGCCGCCGGAGTACTGGTCGACGCCGATCTGGTGGCCGCAGACGGCGACGAACGGCGCCTGGCCGCACTTGAGCGGGCCGACCTGGAGCATCGCCGGGCCGGTGAAGCCGCGCAGCGCCCGGTCCATGACGTCGAAGGACGTCGCCTTGTCCACGCCGAGCTGATTGACGATCTTGGCGGCGGTCATCACGGTGCCGAACGTCGGCCCGCTGAAGCCGCGCAGCTCGACGGGGGCGCTGCCCAGCGGCTTGGCGTACTTCGACGCCGCGTACTGGTAGGTCTTCATCCCGGAGTCGACGTCGGGCAGGTCGAAGTTGTAGCCGTAGTTGGCGTAGTACCAGCCGTCGGGAACGGTGTCGGTGGCTCCGACGGTCTTGAGGTGCTCGCGCACGGGCACGTCGGCGCACTGGTCGGTCGTGATCACCTTGGGCTTGATGCCGAGCGAGCGGATCGCGTCGTACATGCTGATGCAGCTGCTCGGGGGGAAGGCGGTGATCAGCGCGTCGGCGTTGGCCGCGCCGCTGGCCTGCAACGCCGTCGTCAGGTCCGGGGTGGTGGCCTGCAGGCTGATGAACACCGGCCGGAACTTCACCTTGGCGGCGTCCAGGATCGGCTTCACGAGCTGCTGGGCGGCCGCGCGACCGGCGGGGGTGTCCGGGACGATGCCGGCCACGGTGTGGGCCTTGAGCTCCTCGATGGCGAAGCGCGCCATGCCCATCAGCACCCCGGGCGAGCCGGCGGTGTAGGCGACGCCGCGGGTCGTCACGAAGTCCTCGCTGGCCAGGGCGTTGCCGATGAGGATCGCCTTGCGGCCGCCCACAGCGTCGTAGAACTCCTTGTTGCCGACGCTGAGGCCGCCCACGATCACCAGTGACAGCGACGCGTCGTTGGCCATCTGGGCGCCGCAGCGGGCGGCGTCCTCCGGCACGTTGACCGAGCAGGAGACCAGCTCGATCGGCCGGCCGCCGACGCCGCCGAGCTCGGCGTCGACGTAGGCCACCGCGGCCCTCGCGCCCTGCGTCGCGGACGGCAGGAAGGTGTCCTGACTGACGAATCCGATCTTGTACGGCGTGCCCTTCGCCGGGCCGGCCGAGCCACCGGTGTAGCGCAGCGCCCAGGCGTTGTTGTCGCTGTTGGCGACGGGCGCGGAGCTCACCTCCCCGGTGCCGGCCTTACCGGCTCCGTTCGTGGCGCCCCCGGACGAACCCGACGACGAACACGCCGCGGCTAAGAGCAGGGAACTGAGCGCCAGCGCCCCCGCCACAGATCGACCTCTCACCGATACCGCCTCCCACCTGCGCCGGCCCCCGTGGCCGTCGGGTGGGAGCACCGTACGACCCCGCAATAATTTAGTCCACCGGTCGATCGAATTAATCGGCAGACCCGCCGGTGGGCCGCCCGACGACCAGGCCGACGGCGCGGAGGGCGGCCCGGTCCACGGCCGGCGGACGGCCCTGTCGACCGCCGGTCGACCGCCCCTCCGACCGCCCCTCCGACCGCCCCTCCGACCGCACGGCGACCACCCGTCGGCCGCCCCTCCGGCCGCAGGGTGAATTTATTCGACCGGCCGGTTGACTGTAATCTGCGTCTCACCTATCGTCCCGTGCAGGTAGTGCGCACCGTCCCGACTGGGCGTGTTCCCGGTCCCGCGTGAGGGGTACATCGTGGATCTCATCGACGAACTCGACCTCAAGGTCATCGACTGCGACACCCACGTCGTCGAGCACTACGACCTCTGGACGTCCCGGGTCCCGTCGAAGTACGGCGACCGCGTGCCCCACGTCGAACGCGACGCGAACGGCATCGAGTGGTGGATCGCCGGCGGCAAGGTGCTCAGCCCGGCCGCTGGCCTGGCCATCGCCGGCTGGAAGGAGCCGCCGCCGAAGTTCCCCGCCCAGCTCGACATGGTCGACCCGCGCATCTGGCAGCCCGAGGGCCGCCTGGAGATCATGGACGAGTACGGCATCCACGCCGAGGTCCTCTACCCGAACGTCGCCGGCTTCGGCGCCGGGCGCTACACCGACTTCGGTGACATGGAGCTGGCACTGCTGCTCTTACAGGCATACAACGACTGGCTGGCGGACTTCCGCCGGGTCTCGGACCGCTACGTCCCGGTCATGGCGGTGCCGTTCTGGGACATCGACCTGTCGATCGCGGAGATGAAGCGCTGCGCGGAGCTCGGGCACAAGGGCCTGGTGTTCTCCCAGGCGCCCGAGGACTTCGGCTCCCCCATGCTCACCGACCCGCACTGGGATCGGCTGTGGGCCGCCGCCCAGGAGATGGGCCTGTCGGTCAACTTCCACATCGGCAGCGGCGACACCACGATGCCGCAGCTGCTGCACCCCTCCGCCGGGGTCCACGCCAACTACGCCACGTTCCCGATGACGTTCTTTCTCGGCAACGCCCGCACCGTGGGCAGCCTCATCGGCGCGGGCGTGTGCCACCGCTTCCCCGACCTGAAGTTCGTCTCGGTGGAAAGCGGCGTCGGCTGGGTGCCGTTCACCCTGCAGGCGCTGGACTGGATGTGGACCGAGTGCGGCGTCGCCAAGGAGCACCCCGAGTACGACCTGCTGCCCAGCGAGTACTTCCGCCGCCAGATCTACGCCTGCTTCTGGTTCGAGCACGGCCCCACGCTGCGCGCGGCGATCGACTACGTCGGCGCCGACAACATCCTGTACGAGACCGACTTCCCGCACCCGACGAGCATGTCCCCGGGCCCGGTGAGCTCGGCGCTGCCGCCCCGGCAGTTCATCAACGACAAGCTCGGCGACCTTCCGCACGACGTGCTGCGCAAGATCCTGCAGGACAACGCCATGAAGCTCTACGACCTCGGCTGAGCCACCCCGCCCGGCCGGCGCCCCAGGGCCCGGCCGGTGCCGCCGGCCGCCGGCACCGGGAAGGAGGCCCGGGCACCGTACGGTGCCCGGGCCTTCCGCCGCTCTCCTGGCCCGGCAGCACGGCGAGGTTCCGCGGAATCTGCATAACCGTGTCACGTGCTCGCGGCGGCGGCGGCGATCGCGGAGCGTGGCGGCGACGGGTAGGTGTCCGGGGTCGATGCGTGGGAGAACGACCACCGTGGTCCTTCTGGCCGGATTGGCGTCCGCTACGCCACAGGAAAGAACCACAGGATGCCCGCCCCCCGCACACCCCCACCCCCAACCCCCTCGGCCATCACCGAGAGTAACTAGGCGGCCGGGGTTCGGCCCGGGCTCCGGCGAACAGCCGCGCAGGCGCGGGGACCGGGACGCGGTTCCCTGGGGAACACCTTGATCAACGATGCGGGGTACCGGACGCGGGTCGGAGGCCCGGAGCGGCGGGGGGTTCCGCGGAACACCAAGATCATCGGCGCTGGCGTCAGAGCCAGGGCAGGCGGAACGGTTCCGCGGAACCGTGATCATCGGGTGGAACCGGCGCTCGGATGCGTGGAGCGGTTCCGCGAGCAGGGTCGGCACCGGTGCGCTGGCCGGTGCGGTGCGGTGCGTTCTGCACGGTCTGACAGCGCGGACCGTGCGCGGCGCACCGCACCTCACTCGGCTAGCTCGACGGCCGGGGCCGCGCGGGCGTCGTCACCTGGACGACCCGGTCCAGGGTGCGGACCACGAGCGCGAGGGCGGACTCGGGGTCGCCCACCGTAGCCGCGCTCGCGGTGGTGGTCGCGCCGCCGTCGCGGCGACGCTGAAGGGGATCGCGCCGGGACTCGGCGAGCAGATCGGCCTCGACCTCGACGAGGTCGACGGTGGGCGGATCGCCGTCGAGCAGGCCCCGGTCCCAGACGACCGTGACGATGCTGCCGTTGCGCACCCCCCGCACCTCGAACGACTCCGTGTCGGGCCCCACCCCGGGACGCCTCCCACCGTCGGTCATCGCTGGTCTCCGTCCGTCCGTGCTTCGTCCGTCGGTGGCGGTCCGCCCCGCCGCGGTGGGGCGGGGTGGCGGTCGGGGGGTAGCAGGCGGCGGTCGAGTTCGGTGCCCAGGTCGGCGAAGAGGCGTTCCAGCAGGGCGCGCTCGGCGGGCGCGGTGACGGCCTCGGCGGCCCGCCACACCAGGCAGGCCATCTTCACCGAACCGAGGACCTCCCACCACCGCAGGGCCGCGAGGTCCGGCGCCCAGCCGGCGGCGGCGGCGTAGAGTTCCGGCCAGCGCGCCAGGTCCACCAGGCCGCCGACCCGGTCGGTGCCGACCCGCCAGCAGACGAGCTGCGCCCAGGCCAGATCCTCCAGCGGGTCCCCGAAGTGGGCCATCTCCCAGTCCAGCACCGTGCGCAGCCCGCTGGGGCCGCCGTCGCCGTGACCGTGCAGGATGTTGCCGGTCCGGTAGTCGCCGTGGAGCAGGGTGACCCGCGCGGGCGGGGGTGGGGGGTTCGCGGTGAGCCAGCCCAGCGCGCGGTCCAGCACGGCGGTGTGCGCCCGGGGGGTCGCGCGCAGCTCGCCGCTCCACCGGGCCAGCTCCCGGCCGGCGACCCGCGCCGGGTCCGGACGGCCGCCGAGGATGTCCGCCGGCACGTCGGCGGCGTGGATCGCCGCCAGCGTCGCGGCGAACCAGACGGCGAGTTCCGCGCGGTGCTCCACGTACCAGGGGTCGCGGTGCAGCGGGCCGATCGCGGCCGTGCCGCTGCACCGCTCCATCACCAGGTACGGGCGGCCGAGCTCGCCACCGGGCCCCCCGGCGGCGCCGTCGCCGCTGGCCACCGCGTCGGGCACCGGCAGGCCCGCGGTGTGCAGGGTGTGCAGCAGGGCGGCCTCCGCGGGCCGGCCGAGGGTCTGTCCGCCCGCGCCGACGACGCCGGCGGCCGAGTCGGCGCAGAGGATCAGCGGGTGCACGGCGCCGTCGCGGGTCACCGCGTCGAACGACCACATCTGGCGGGAGTAGCCGCCCTTGAGCGGGTGCAGGTCGACGATGTCGGCCTCGGCGAGGGCGGCCTCGGCGAGGGCGGAGACGGGGTCGTCGACGTCGGCGCCGGGGTCGGCGAGGACGGGGTCGCGTCCCGCCGCCAGCAGGGAGCGCAGCACGCCGGCATCGACCCCGTGGGTCACGGCGGTCATCAGGAGATCACACCGGCGATCTTGAGGTTGATGAGCTCCTCCTCGGAGCGGCCGAGCGCCAGGACGACCTCGTCGGTGTGCTCCCCGAGGGTGGGTGCCGGGGTCAGCGTGGGCAGGTCGCCGTCGACCCGGGCGGGCACCGGAACCAGCGGCAGGCGCGCGCCACTCGGGTAGTCGACCTGCTGGACATAGCCGTTCGCCAGCGCCTGCGGGTCGGTCAGGGTGTCACCGGGGACGGCGACCGGCGCCCACTGACCCTCCTGGCTGTCGAGGGCCTTGACCAGCTCGTCGTAGGTCATGGCGGTGAAGATGGCGTCCAGCGCCGCGACGCACGCCTCGGCGTGCTCGGTGCGCAGGGCCAGGCTGGTGAACCGCTCGTCGGCGGCCAGCTCCGGGTGACCGAGCACCGTGCACAGGCCGGACCAGTAGCGGTCGGCCTGTAACATCCCGAGCACGAAGAAGTGGCCGTCGGCCGTCCGGTACAGGTTCGTCAGCGGGTTCGGCGGGCGGCGCCGGTCGAGCTGGACGATGTTGTCCGCGCCGATCGCCGCGGCGCCGGCGATGGTGGCCTGCATCGCCCACATCCCGGCGCCGAACAGCGACACGTCGACCACGCTGCCCTCGCCGGTCCGCTCCCGCTGGTACAGCGCCCCCGCGATGCCGCCGGCCAGGAACATCCCGCTCTGGATGTCGCCGAAGGCGGGGCCGGGCAGCAGGATCGGGAAGTCGTAGCCCGGCGGGACCGACGCGGTGCTGGCGCCCGACCGGCTCCAGTAGGAGATGCCGTCGAACCCGCCCTTGTCCGCGTCGGGACCGAGGGGCCCCTGGCCGGTGCCGCGGCCGTAGATGATGCGCGGGTTGCGCGCCCGCACCTGGTCGACGTCGATGCCGAGTCGCTCCCGCGCCGACGGCATGAAGCTGGTGATGAACACGTCCGCCTCGTCGATGAGGCACATCAGCAGTTCCAGGCCGTCGGGGGTGGCGATGTCGATGCCGACGCCCCGCTTGCCGCGGTTGAACACCTCCCACAGTGTCGTGACGCCGCCGTCGCCGGGGCCGAAGCCGTAGGACGACAGCGCCCGGACCGGGTCGCCGGTCTCGGGATGCTCGATCTTGACGACGTCCGCGCCCCAGTCGGCGAGCGCGGCGCCGGCCGACGGCACGAAGCCGAACAGCGCCACTTCCACGACCTTGATGCCCTCGAGGATCCTGCCCATCGCCTGCCTCCACACCTACTGATCGCCGTTGCGGCGCTGTCGTCCGGCTCTGATCTGCGTCAAGAACTGCTCGGTGCGGTCAGATCCGCTCGATGATGGTCGCGGTGCCCATGCCGCCGCCGGTGCACATCGTGACGAGCGCGGTCGACAGGTCGCGGCGCTCCAGCTCGTCGAGGGCGGTCTGCAGCAGCATGCCGCCGGTCGCGCCGATCGGATGGCCGAGCGCGATCGCCCCGCCGTTGACGTTGACCTTCTCGGGATCGAGATCAAGGTCGCGCATGGTCTTCAGCGGGACCGCGGCGAACGCCTCGTTGATCTCCCACAGGTCGATGTCGTCCACCGTCATCCCGGCCCGCTGCAGGCAGCGGAGCGAGGCCGGGCCGGGCGCGGTCAGCATGATGACCGGCTCCGCGCCGACGACCGCGCTCATCACCACCCGGGCCCGCGGGCGCAGGCCGTGCGCCCGCGCGAAGTCGGGCGAGGCGAGCGCGAGCACGGCCGCGCCGTCCACGATGCCCGACGAGTTGCCGGCGTGGTGGACGTAGTCGACCTCCTTCACGTCCGGGTAGACGTCGCGGACCATCTCGCCGAAGGCCCGGTCGTACCCGTAGTCGGTGAACACGGCGCGCCCCAGCGCCGCGAACGACGGCGCCAGCTTCGCCAGCGTCTCCGGGGTGGTGCCCGGCCGGGGATGCTCGTCATGGTCGAGGGCGACGGAGCCGTCGGCGTTGACGATGGGCACCACGCTGCGGGCGAAGTGGCCCTGCTCGATCGCCGCGGCGGCCCGCTGCTGGCTGCGGGCGGCGAACGCGTCGACGTCGTCGCGGGTGAAGCCCTCGATCGTCGCGATCAGGTCGGCGGACACCCCCTGGGGGACCTGCGGGAACCTGGCCCGCACCGCCGGGTTGCCGGCCGAGAAGTCCATCGGCCCCTCCTCGGCGGGCCAGCGCGACATCATGTCCACGCCGCCGGCGAGCACGAGCCCCTGGTGCCCGGACGCCACGCCCATCGCCGCGAAGGTGACGGCCTGCTGACCGGACCCGCACCAGCGGTTCAGCGTCACGCCCGCCACCGTCTCCGGCCAGCCGGCCGCGAGCACCGCCATCCGGGCGATGTCGCCGCCGTGGTCGCCGACGGCGTTGCCGTTGCCCATCACCACGTCGTCGACGAGCTCCGGGTCGAAGCCGACGCGGTCGGCGAGCGCGCGCAGGAGCTGGCCGAGCACCTCCTGCGGATGCAGGTGATGCAGCGCGCCGGTGGGCCGGCCCTTGCCGCGAGGGGACCGCACGCCGTCGAGAATCCAGGCGTCACTCATAGTGATCCTTCCAGGTCATCCAGGTCGGCTTCCGGACCGTCGGGGCGAGCGCCGGGTCCGGTGGGAGCACCGGTGCCGGCTCCGGCTCGGGTATCGGTGACGGCTCGGGTATCGGTGACGGCTCGGGTATCGGTGACGGCGCCGGTGTCGGTGTCGGCGCCGGTCTCGACACCGGCGCCGGCGCCGGCGCCGAAGTAGGTCGATTCGAGGGCGGCGGCCTGTCCGGCGATCTCCGCGGTGGTGCCGCTGGCCACCAGGTCCCCGTGGACCAGCACGGCGGCCCGGTCGGCGACCTCCAGGGCGAGGTGCACGTGCTGCTCGACGAGCAGCACCCCGGCGCCGGTGTCGTCGACGATGCGGCGCAGCACCGGCAGCAGGCGTTCGACGATGACGGGCGCGAGACCGAGGCTCATCTCGTCCACCATCAGCAGGCGTGGCTTCGAGGTCAGGGCCCTGGCCATCGCGAGCATCTGCTGCTCGCCGCCGGACAGCAGCCCCGCCCGCCGGCCCAGCAGCGGCTCCAGCGCCGGGAAGTACGACAGCGCGCGGGCAAGATCGCCCTTGCTGCGCGCGGCGGCGAGCCGAAGGTTCTCGGCCACGGTGAGCTGGTAGAATAGCGAGCGATCCTCCAGCACGTGGGCAAGCCCCTCGCGGGGTGCCCGGTGCGCCGGGCGGCCCCGGATCGAGCGGCCGAAGACCCGGATGTCACCCTTCATCACCGGGTTGAGGCCCGACGTGGTCAGCAGCGTCGTGGTCTTGCCCGCCCCGTTCGGGCCCAGCAGGGCCACGATCTCCCCGGCGTTCACGGTCAGGTTCAGGTCACGGACCATCGCGACGCCGGCGTAGCCGGAGTACAGACCGTCGATCTCCAGCAGCGCGCTCACGCTCCCGCCTTAGTGCCGAGGTAGGCCGCCCGGACGCGCTCGTCGGCGACGACCTCCGCCGGCGTGCCGTGCGCGATCCTCGTCCCGAACTCGATGACGTAGACCTCGTCGCACACCCCCATCACCAGCCCCATGTCGTGGTCGACGAGCAGGATCGACACGCCGGCCTCGACGATGCGCCGCAGCCGGCGGCCGAACTGCTCCGACTCGGTGGTGTCCAGCCCCGCTGCCGGCTCGTCCATGCAGATCAGCGCGGGCCGGGCGGCGAGGGTGCGCCCGGCGCCGACCAGCTTGCGCTGGCCGTGGCTGATCTCGGTGGGCAGCCGGTCGGCGAGGTGGGCGATGCCGAGGACGTCCAGCGCCCAGTCCACGTCGGACTGGTCGCGCTGGCGGCCGGGCCGGACCAGGTCGAGCAGGAAGCCGCCGACCGTCTGCCGCTCGGCGCCGACCTGGAGGTTCTCCCGGACGGTGAGGTCCTCGAACAACTCCAGCGACTGCCAGGTGCGGCCGAGGCCCAGTCGGGCCCGGCGGTGGGCCGGCTCGCGGTCGACGCGCCGCCCGCGGAAGTGGATCGCCCCCTGGGTGCGGGTGAAGCCGGAGACGCCGTCGATGAAGCTCGTCTTACCGGCGCCGTTGGGGCCGATGAGCCCCACCAGGCGGCCCTCGTCGACCCGCAGGTCCAGCCCGTTGACGGCGTGCAGGCCGCCGTAGACGACGCTCATCGACTCGGTACGCAGCAGCTCACTCATCGGGCATCCCCTGCCACCGCGGGCGTCGCCCCGGCCGACCCGCTCACGCGGGAGCCGGCAGTCGAGCCGGACGCGGACGGGGTGGACGCGGACGGGGTGGACGCGGCAGCCGCGACGGGCGCCGTGGTCGGAGCAGTTGCGGGCGAGGTGGGCACGACAGTCGGAGTGGTCGCGTCCGACGGGGTGGGTGCGTCCGACGGGGTGGGTGCGTCCGATGGGGTGGGAGGTCGGAATCTTCGGCGCAGGGCCAGCAGGTCGGTGCGGGCCTTGCCGGCGACGCCCTCGGGGTTCAGCACGGCGGTGACGACTAGGCCGAGGCCGCCGAGCAGCAGCACGAACTCGTCGGGCAGCCCGAACACCCGGTTCAGGACCGTGAAGCCGAGCCCACCGCCGACGAGCAGGCCGCCGGTGACCGCGCCGCTGACGCTCGCGATCCCGCCGAGGTAGGCGAACGCGAAGAACATCAGCGACTTGTCGTAGAGGAACTTGTCGGGGGTGACGTTGCCGGTGCGGTAGGCGATGACCGCGCCACCGACCCCGGCGATGAACGCCGACACCCCGAACGCCAGCACCTTGACGGCGGCCACGTTGACCCCCGCAGCGGCGGCGGCCCGCTCGTTCGAGCGGATGGCCAGCATCTGGCGCCCGGTCAGCGACCGGCGCAGGTTCGCGACGAGATAGCCCAACGCCACCACGACCACGAGGCAGAACACCAGGGTCAGCGGGTTGGGCTGGGTGCCGTCGCCGATCGTGACGCCGAGGACGTGGTGGGTGGCGGTGTCCTGGGAGCGGATGAGCGACGGCGTCGTCACGGTCGCACCGTCGAACCCGCCGTTGATCCAGGAGTTGGCGAACACGACCTTGTCGACGGCGACGGCGAAGGCGAGGGTGGCGATCGCGAGGTGCACTCCGCGCACCCGCAGCGCGGGCAGCGCCACGAGCACGCCGGCGACGACCGCGACCGCCGCGCCGGCGAGGATGGGCAGCGGGAACGGCCAGCCGTGGTGCGTCGACAGGCTCGCGACGGTGTAGGCGGACAGGCCGGCGAAGCTGGTCTGGGCCAGCGAGATCTGCCCGATGTAGCCGGTGAGCACGACGATGGACAGGCAGATGACGATGCCGGTCAGCGTGTTCGTCAGCCCGTCGCGCATCGCCGGCGACAGGAAGAACACGCCGGGGATCAGCGCCACGACGGCCAGCCCCGGCCCGCCGTAGCGCAGCGCCCATGGCCGCGCCGTCGGCGAGAACGGCAGCCGGCCCGGCCCCAGCACCCCGCGGGTCGGCAGCGACTGCCCGCGCAGGGCCAGCACCGCGACGATGACGACGAGCGGCACGAGCAGGTCGACCCCGGGCACGGGCAGCCCGCCGGCCTTCGGGAACCAGCTCTCGTTCGCGCCGAGGAAGGTCACCAGCGAGACCTGCATGCCCAGGCCGAAGGCGGCCAGCGTCGTCCACCCGAAGGAGGTGAAGCCGCCGACCAGGGCGGCAGTGACGGCCGGGACGATCAGCGCCGGCATCGTGTTCGGGTCGACGGAGGAGTTCACCGAGGCGACGAAGATGCCGAGCAGCCCGGTGACGACGGTGGACAGCACCCAGGTCGCCGCGGCGAGCCGGTCGGCGGAGAAGCCGAGGACCGTCGCGCCCTTCTCGTTCTCGGCGGCGGCCCGCACGGCGAGGCCGAAGCGGCTGCGCTGGAACAGCGCCCAGAGCGCCACGGCGAGCACGAGCACCAGGCAGACGACGAAGAGCTGCTCCTGGGTGATCTTGAACAGGCCGAGGTCGACCTGCGTCTTGTCGACGAACGGCAGCGGCCCGACGACCTGGGTCGTGGTGGAGAACCGCCGGACGACGACGGCCTGCAGGAACAGCAGCACGCCGACCGAGGCGACCACCTTGGCCAGGACGGGGGCGTGCCGCAGCGGCCGGAACACCGCGACGTGCAGCACCAGGCCGAACAGGGCGCAGAACGCCAGGGCGAGCACGAGGGCCGGCCAGAACCCCATCGCGTCGCCGAACGACACCGAGGTGGGCCAGTGCGGCACCGAGAAGGAGTCGTCGCCCGCGCGGTGCACGATGCCCTCGATGGGCGCGAGCGGGTTGGGCAGCGGGGGGAGGAACAGGTCGCCGTGGGCCCGCAGGTCGGCGTAGACGTAGGCGGCGTACATCGCGACGGCCGCCCCCGCCAGGTTGACCACCCCGGACCCGCGGTAGGTGACGACGACGCCGAGGGCGATCGCCGCGACCAGCGCCCCGAGGGCGAACCCGCCGCCGGAGAAGAAGTTGGCCCGGTAGTCCCCCTTGGCGAGGATCACCGCGAGCAGGGCCACCACCACGAGGGCGGGAACGCCCGTGCGTAATCGTGCGGAGGGAGATCGGGGTCGCGTCATGTCGTCCAAGCTCCTGTTCCCGGCGGGCTGGCAGGCCCCGGTCACCGGTGGCGGTGCGACGCGGCGCGCGGGCGGGCGGGCCGGTGGCGTCGGCCGGCCCCGCGAGCGGGCCCGCCGGCGCGTCGGCGGCCATCCGTGACCGCCGGAACCGACCGCCTCCCCGGGGCGCCGATCGCGTTCCCGGCGGGGCCGCCGACCGCTGCGGCCTGCGAGGTAGGAGCAAGGTATGCGGGCGGCAGATTTATGTCAACCCACGAGTAGAAATTAATCTGCGTCACACGGGCCGCGGCTCGGACGCGGGGCGGAGCCCCGCCCGGCTCAGCGCAGGACGAGGGCGACGCAGGTGTCGGCGAACGCCTCCGGCGAGTCGCGCCGGGCGTCGAACCACTTGTAGGACCAGCTCGTCATGCCGATGATCGCGTTCGCGACGAGCCTGGGGTCGCCCGGGGGGATAGACCCGTCCGCCATCGCGGCCTCGACCGCGAGGATGAACTGGCGCAGGTAGAGGTGCTCCTTGTGGCCGACGTCGGCGAGGTCGGCGTGTTCCAGGCCGGCCCGCTGGTCGAAGAACACGGCGAACAGGGCGGGATCCCGGGTGACCAGCAGCGCCTGGTGGCGGATGAGCGCGGCGAGCCGTTCGCGCGGGTCGGCGAGGTGGGCGAGCGTCTCGACCTCGGTCAGCGCCACCGTGATGGCGCGTTCGAAGACCAGGCGGAGCAGGTCGCTCTTGCGCTTGACGTAGTAGTAGAGGCTGGCCTTGCGCAGACCCATCGCGGCGGCCACGTCGTCGAGCGAGCCGGCCTCGTACCCGTGGGCCTGGAAGACGTCCGCCGCCACCCGCACGATGTTCTCCAGCCGATCGCGGTACTCCTGGCTGGGCTCGAGGTTGCGGGGGCGGCCCCGCTTGCGCGGCGGGTCGGACTGGCTCGTGTTCATGCGTTCCTCCGCAGGGCTCCGCACGCCCCGAGACGATATCGACCATCCGACCAGCAGTTAGATTGCCGTCGGCGAGGTCTAGCTTACGGACCGCTCGCGCCCTGACCAGTAAGGGTCGCGCAGCTCACGCTTGAGTACCTTCCCCGCGGCGTTGCGGGGCAGCGCCTCGACAAGATCGACCGAGGTGGGGCATTTGTAGCCGGCGAGCCGGGCGCGGGCGAAGGACACGATGTCGGCGGTCGTCGGGGTTCGGCCCGCCTCGGCGACGACGACGGCCTTCACCGTCTCACCCCAGCGCTCGCTCGGGACCCCGATCACCGCGACGTCGGCGATGTCGGGATGGGACATCAGGACGTTCTCGACCTCGGCCGGGTAGACGTTCTCCGCCCCGGTGATGATCATGTCCTTGACCCGGTCGTGGATGAACAGGTAGCCGTCGTCGTCGAGGTAGCCGGCGTCCCCGGTGCGCACCCAGCCGTCCTCGAGCAGCGCCGCGGTCTCGCGCGGGTTGTGCCAGTAGCCGGGGGTGTTCTGCGGCGAGTGGATCCAGATCTCGCCGACCTCCCCGGGCGCGGCGTCGGCCCCGGTGTGCGGCGGGACGATGCGCACCCGGGCCCCGGGCACCGCTCGTCCCGCCGAGCGTAACCGCCCGGCCGCCCCTGCTGCCCCGCCCAGCTCCGCCGCCCCGGCCAGCTCCGCCGCCCCGGCCGCCTCCGCCGTCCCGGCCGCGTCCGTCCCGGCGGCCTCGAGGGCCCGGCGATGATCCTCCGGCGTCAGCATGGTGACGGTGCCCGCGGTCTCGCTCAGCCCGTAGACCTGTACGAAGTCGCAGCCGAACGTCTCGATCGCCCGGACCAGCACGTCCAGCGAGATCGGCGAGGCCCCGTAGGCGATCGTGCGCAACGACGACAGGTCCAGGTCGGCTATCCCAGGCACGCCGAGCATCGTGCGCAGCACGGCGGGCACCGCGAACAGGTTCGTCACCCCGTGCTCGGCCACCGAGCGCAGGATCGCGTCGGGATGGGCCTCGCGCAGCAGCACCGTGTGGCAGCCGGCGTGGAAGCCGCTCAGCGAGTAGCCACTGCCGGAGATGTGGAACAGCGGCATGGCGACCAGGTTTACGCTGCCGGGCCCGAGGCCGAGCGTCTCCCCGGCCATCCGCAGCAGTGACAGCAGGTTGTGCTCGGTCAGCATCACGCCCTTCGGCAGGCCGGTGGTGCCCGAGGTGTAAAGCTGGATCCGCACGTCGTCGGGCTTCGCGCGCAGCCCGGGATCGACCGCGGGCGCGGCGGCGACCCACTCGTCGTAGTCCTGGTGGCGGGTCGAGCCGCCGACCACGATGATCTTCTTGACGCCGGGCAGGTCGGCCTCGACCGCCTCGACGGTGGCCGCGAATGCCGCGCCGACGACGAGGACCCGGGCCTGCGCGTCGGTGATGATCGCCGCGATCTCGACCGGTGCCAGCCGCCAGCTCACCGCGACGCTCACCGCCCCCAGCTTGGCCCCACCGAAGAGCAGCTCGTAGTACTGCGCGGCGTTGGCGTCGAGGTAGGCGACCCGGTCGCCGGCGCCGACCCCCTCGCCGGCCAGCGCCTGGGCGACCTGGTTCGAGCGGGCGTCGAGCTGGGCGAAGGTGACGGTGCGGCCGTCGGCGGTGAGCGCGGGCTGGCCACCGCGCTCGGCGCCGTGGGTACGGATCAGGTCGGCGATGGAGCTGATCGGCATGTCATTCCTCGATCCTCGCGGCGACGACCCGCAGACCGTAGGAGCCTCGCCGTATTAATGTCAACCCACGAGTCGAGTAAACACACGTCCCCAGGGGGTCCCTCGTGATCACTCTCCTCGGATCCGCGACCTGGCACAACGGCCACGTCGACGGAGTCATCCGGGACATCCGCCGTCCGTTACCCGAGGACGGCCTGCTGAGCGGGGCCGTCCTGCGGATGGGCGATCCCGACGCGGGCCCCGTCGTCGCGATGTCCATCGAGGGCCGGATCTTCCCCCGTAAGGCTCCCGTGCACCTACACAAGAGCGACAGCTTCCGGATGGCGCTGGGCGAGCCGATCCGGGTGGGCGGCACCAGCTACGCCCACGGCGAGTTCCGCCTCCAGCGGGCCGACGCCTTCTACGGCCCGGAGTACTGGACCGACGAGATCGGCACCAACCAGCTCCTGCTGATGGCCGACCGGCGCGGGCTCAAGCCCTACCTGACCGACGCACAGCTCCAGCGGCTCGCCGACACCGCCCTCGCCGACGACGTCAGCCTGGAGGGGGTGGCGATGCTTCCCCGCGACGCCGACGTCCCACACGCCATCGCCAACAGCTTCGGCGCCGCCCTGCGCCCGAGCCACTTCGACGCCGGCTTCACCGACACGACGGGATGGTCGACGCTCGGCGACGGCAGCCGCCTGGCCGCCGTCGCGCTGGGCGACCGCGAGTCCGGCGTGCTCCTGCTGTGCTGGGACCGGCCGCCGGGCGCCGCCGCGCTGCCCGCCTTCCGCCTCGGCGCCGACCTGGTCCGGCTCGTGGTCGAGGGATCCTGCCGGATCGGCACGCCGGGCGTCGCCGACGGCTCGGCGAGCGGATCGACGGGCGGATCGACGGGCGGATCGACGGGCGGATCGACGGGCGGATCGACGGGCGGATCGACGGGCGGATCGGGTGACCGGACGGACGGCGCCGGCGAGGTCGAGCTCGGCCGGCTCGGCTTCCGGCTCCAGCAGGAGGGCACCTGGCACGGGGCGTCACGCTCCGGCCCGGCCGGGTCGAAGGAGCTGTGGATCGTCGCCGACCGGCGGGCGTGGCCGCCGCTCACCGCGGCCGGACCGCCCGAGGGGCCGTTGGCGGAGGCGGGCGCCGAGGTGGCGGCGCTGGCCGCCGGTCTGGCAGCCGCCGCATGACCGCCGGCGACAACCCGACCGGCAACGCGCAGACCTCGGCGACACCGGGGACCTCGAGAGCCGCGTCCTCAACGACCGCTGGAGCCGTGAGGACGGAGGGAGCCGTGAGGACGGAGGGAGCCGCGGGGACCGTGGGGGTGATCGGCGCGGGGGTGATGGGCGCGGGGATAGCGCAGGCGGCGGCGGTGGCCGGCTGCGCGGTGGTCTGCGTCGACACCAGCACCGCGGCCCGCGAGCGCGCCCGCCGCCAGCTCGTCGAGGGCCGCTTCGGGCTGCGGGCCGCCGCCGAGCGCGGGAAGCTGGCCGCCGCGGATGTCGACCGGGTCGCCGCGAGGATCGCCTGGGAGTCCGAGCTGTCGGCCGTCGCCGGTGCGACGGTGGTCATCGAGGCCGTGCCGGAGGACCTCGCGCTGAAGGTCCGGGTGTTCCGCGAGCTCGACCGGGTCGCCGCCGCCGGCTCGGTCCTCGCCACCAACTCCAGCGGCTTCCCAGTCGGGGCGCTGGCCGCGGCGACCGACCGGCCCACCCGGGTCCTCGGCTGGCACTGGTCGTCGCCTGCGCAGATCATGCGCTTCGCCGAGATCGTCGTGACCGAGCACACCGACCCGGACGCCGTCGAGACGGTGGCCGGGCTCGCCCGCCGGCTGGGCAAGAACCCGGTCGTCGTGCGCGACGCCCCGATGTCCTGGGGCTACGTCGCCAACCGGGTCTACTGGGCGGCGGTGGCCGAGGCGCGCCGGATCGTCGCCGAGGGGGTCAGCACCGAACGCGACGTCGACCAGTTGCTGGTCGACTGCTTCCGCTGGCCCGTCGGACCGTTCACGATGATCCAGGGCGCCACGGCAGGCTGGACGTAGCCAACTCGCGGGCTCCCCGATCCGTTTTGGATCATGGTGTTCCGCGGAACCGCACCACACCTCCCAGCACCAGCCCCAGCCCCGGCCCGACCCCGACCCCGACCCCGACCCCGACCGGGCGATCTTGATGTTCCGCGGCGCCGGACAATCCCGTCGGGGCCTCCCAGACTCCCCCCGCCCGGACCAAGCACGACGACAGAACTGCGTCAGGGACGAATGATCCTCAGGAGCGCATGATGCCCGGTCTCACCTTCGATCTGTCCGGTCGCGCCGCCGTGGTCACCGGCGCCAGCCGAGGCATCGGCGCGGCGTGCGCGCGTGCCCTCGACGCGGCGGGCGCGCGGGTCGCCGTCGTCGCCCGCGGCGATGCGGGCCTGGCCGCCGTCGCCGACGGGCTCGCCAACAAGCCCGTCACGATCAGCGCGGACCTCACCGTCGAAGCCGACGTCCGACGGGTGGCCGACCAGGCTCTCGAGGAGCTCGGCGACGTCGACATCCTGGTGAACAATGCCGGGCTCGGCTGGCACCAGCCGCCGGAGGCCATCACCGCGAAGCCGCTGGACCTGCAGCTCAACCTCAACCTGCGCAACGTCATCCTGCTGACCTCGTGGCTCGCGCCGTCCCTGCTGCGCCAGCGGGGATGCGTGGTCACGATGTCGTCGGCGGCGGCCTACGGCGGGGACGTCGAACAGGCCGTTTACGCGGCGACGAAGGGCGGGCTGAACACCCTGACCCAGAACCTGGCCACCGCCTGGGGCGATCGGGGGGTGCGGGTCAACGCGGTCGCGCCCGGCTTCGTCGACACCGACATCTGGCAGCCGCTGGTCGCGGCCCTCGGCGACGAGGGCTACCAGCGGTTTCGCCGGGCGACGGCGGCCGGCATCCCGCTGCGGCGCTGGGCGAGCGCCGACGAGATCGCGACCGTCGTGCTGTTCCTGTGCTCCGACGCGGCGTCCTACCTCACCGGCCAGACGCTCGTCGTCGACGGCGGCGGCGCCCCGCTCCCGAGCCGGCACCTCCCGGCCTGACCCGAGCCGCCGGGCGGCGGCTCGGCGGTCGACCATGACGCCGCCCGGCCACTCGCCATCCGGCCGCCCCGGCCGCTCGCCGCCCCGGCGCTCACCGTTCGGCGCTCAGCCGCTGACGAGGATCGTCGAGCGGTTCGTGCCGGCCATGCCCCCGGTGATCACGGCGCTGCGGGCGGCGTCGGCCTGACGCTCCCCGGCGTCGCCGCGTAACTGCTGCACCGCCTCGATCACCGCGCCGAACCCCTGCGTGGCACGCCCCTCGCTCAGGTTGCCGCCGTGCGTGCACACCGGTACCCGGCCGTGCAGCCGCAGCCGCTGCTCATCGTCGGACCACGACTCGCGCAGCAGCGCCGGGCCCTCCCCCGGCCCGGTGTACAGGGCCTCCAGCCACAGCATGGCCAGGATCGTGAACCCGTCGTACGGGTAGGCGAGGTCGATGTCGGCGGGGGTCAGGTCGGTGCGGGCGAACAGGTTGCCGACGGCGCGGCGGGCGGCGAGCCCGTCCGCCTCGGGCCACAGCAGCCCGTCGTTGCGCTCCGGCAGGGCGCTGGCGAACGCCTCGACGAGCACGGGCGGGTGCGGCAGGTCGCGGGCGCGGCGCTCGGTGGTGACCACGACGGCGAGCGCGCCGTCGATCGGCGCGTCCATGTCGAGCAGGCACATCGGATCGTCGATCATCGGGGCGGCGAGGTAGTCCTCGACAGTCATCGGGGCGCGGAACACCGCCCGGGGGTTGCGGGCGGCGTTCGTCCGGTTGTTCACGGCGATCCGGGCGAAGTCCTCCCGGGTGCTGCCGCGGCGCGCCATGTGCTCCCGCATGACCCGCGCGGCCCACAGCATCGAACCGCCATGCTCCACCAGCGCATGGTCGAGGCCGGGGTCGAACTCGTGCGCCGGGGCCTGTCGCAGCGGGTCGCCGCGGCCGACCACCGAGGTGTTCGCCCACCGGTACTTGCCGTGGTAGCACAGCGCGTAGTCGCAGTTGCCGGTCAGCACCGCGTTCGCCGCCGTCGACAGCGCCGTGACCGACGGCGGCTGCGCCGTGTCCCACCAGCGGACGTCGGGTAATCCCAGCGCGTCGACGACGTACCCGGGCCACAGCGTCGGCGAGTCCGTGCCGTAGACGCCGACGACCCCGTCGATCGCGTCCCGCGCGACCCCGCTGTCGAGGACGGCCGCGCGGGAGGCCTGTGCGACGAGGCTGCCCGGTCCCACGCCGCTGTCACGCGCCAGCTCCGACCACCCGATCCCCACGATCGCGGCCCGCTCCCGCCCGCTCATGCCCCCACCTTCCCCGCGCCGCCGCCGTCCACGGCACCGCCCTCGCGGCCGTCCGCGGCATCCCCCGCGCCGCCGTCCGCGGGATCCCCCTCGATGCCGTCCGTGGCGCCGTCCCCTCTGCCGAAGGTGCCACCGGGCGGCTGGACCGGGTCGGCGCCGACTGGCCCGAACTGCGGATACACGCCGCCGGCGTCCTCCCACCAGCCGAGTGCCAGCGGCATCCCGAGCGTGACCCGCGCCGGCTCGATCCCGACGATGCGGGCCAGCAGCCGGACGCCCGGCGCCTCCGTCAACGCCACGACCCCGCTGACCACCGGTGGCGACCCGGGCGCGACGCGGGGCAGGGAGTACGACACCAGCCGTCCCGCCCCGCCGAGCGAGGTCCCCACCAGGGCATCCGACCAGCAGCCAGGGCAGAACGGCCGCGGCGGGAAGACCCAGGTGCCGCAGTCGGTGCACCGGTCGACGCGCAGCTCCCGCCGCTGCCACCCCTGCCACAGGTCGACGGTGTCGTGGTTGATCCGAGCCATCCTGACCCCCAACTGCCCGGCAACTTTTTCTCGACTCGCGGGTCGAGCATATAACTCGGACGCGGTCGACGGCCTCGCCGAGGGATAGCGGAGGGATATAGGCGTCGGCCATTGGACGGCCGCGGCGGGAAGACCCGGGTGCCGCAGTCCTCGGAGCGATCGACCCGCTCACCAGCCGCTGACAGCGTCATCCGTTGCGGGGCAGGGTAGTGTCGCGGGGCGTGACTCTGGATCGGTGGCGGGATCGGTATGCGCAGCGCGCCCAGGGGATGATCGCGAGCGAGGTTCGGGCGCTGTTCGCGGTCGCGTCCCGTCCCGAGATCGTGTCGCTCGCCGGGGGCATGCCGGCGGTCGACGCGCTGCCGCTGGAGGCGGTCGCGGCGACCGTATCGGAGCTGGTGCTGAGCCGGGGGACAGTGGCGCTGCAGTACGGCTCGGCGCAGGGCGATCCGGGTCTGCGGGCGCGGATCTGCGACGTCATGGCGATGGAGGGCATCACCGACGCCCATCCCGACAACGTGGTCGTGACCGCGGGTTCGCAGCAGGCGCTGGACCTGCTCACCCGCGTGTTCGTCGATCCCGGCGACGTCGTCGTCACCGAGGGGCCCACCTACGTCACGGCGATCAACACGTTCGCGGCGTACCAGGCGCGGATCGTGCACGTGCCGATGGACGGCGACGGCCTGTCACCGAGCGCACTCACGCAGACGCTGGGGCGGCTGGCCGCCGAGGGCGCCCGGGTGAAGCTGCTCTACACGGTCCCGACCTTCCAGAATCCCGGCGGGATCACCCTCACGCCGCCGCGGCGGGCCGAGGTGCTGGAAATCTGCCGGCGCGCCGGGGTACTGGTGGTCGAGGACAACCCGTACGGGCTGCTGTCGTTCACGGGTGAGCCGGTGCGGGCGATGCGCGCCGACGCCCCCGACGACGTGGTGTACCTGGGGTCGTTCTCGAAGACGTTGGCGCCGGGGTTGCGGGTCGGGTGGGCGCTGGCCCCGGCGCCGGTGACGGCCCGGCTCGTCCTGGCCGCGGAGTCGGCGATCCTGTCCCAGTCGATGTTCACGCAGCTTGTGGTCGAACGGTATCTGGCGACCCAGCCGTGGGCGGAGCAGGTGAAGCTGTTCCGGGAGATGTACCGGGAGCGTCGCGACGCCATGCTCGACGCCCTGGCCGAGTCCATGCCCGCCGGCGCCACCTGGACCCGGCCGGATGGCGGGTTCTTCGTCTGGTTGACGCTGCCCGGCGGGGTGGACACCAGGGCGATGCTGCCGCGGGCGATCGCCGCCCGGGTCGCCTATGTTCCCGGGGCCGGGTTCTACGCCGACGGGTCGGGTGGCAGCAGCATGCGGTTGTCGTTCTGCTACCCACCACCCGAGCGCATCCGCGACGGGGTCGGCCGGCTGGGCCGGGTGGTGCGGGACGAGCTGGACCTTCGCGACACCTTCGCCCGCGACATCGTGGCCGACCAGCCATGATCTCGCCGACCAGCCTTGATGTCGCCGACCAGCCCTGATGTGCCCGACACCGAAGGACGCGACGATGACCGATCTGGGCCGTGTGCTGATCCTCGCCGGCGGGCTGTCGCCCGAGCGGGAGGTGTCGCTGCGATCGGGCGGCAGGCTGCGCGACGCGCTGACCCGCATCGGAGTCGAGGCCGAGTTGGCCGACGTCGATGCCGCGACGCTGCCCGCGCTGGCCGCCGACCCGCCCGACGTGGTGTTTCCCGTGCTGCACGGGACGTCGGGTGAGGACGGCACGATCCGGGAGGTCCTGGACCTCTACGACCTGCCCTACGTGGGCGCGGCGCCGCCGGCCTGCCGGGTGGCGTTCGACAAGGCGACGGCGAAGGCGGCCGTCGGCGCCGCCGGGATGGCGACGCCGGCGGCGGTGACGCTCCCCCGCGAGGCGTTCCACGACCTGGGCGCCGCCGCGCTGATCGACCGGATCGTGGCCCGGCTCGGACTGCCGGTCGTGGTGAAGCCCCGCGCGGGCGGGTCGGCGTTCGGGGTCAGCCGGGTCGACGACGCCGGCGGGCTCGCCGAGGCGCTGATGAGCTGCTTCGGCTATCACGACTCGGCACTGATCGAACGAGCCGTCGGCGGCGTCGAGATCACCGTCGGCGTCGTCGACACCGGCGACGGGCCGGTCGCGTTGCCGGCCGTCGAGATCGAACCGGCCGCGGGGGTGTACGACTACGCCGCCCGGTACACCGCGGGCGCGACCGCGTTCTTCACCCCGGCCCGCCTCGACGACGCGGTGCTGCGCGCCGCCGCCGAGACCGCCATCACCGCGCATCGCGTGCTGGGCCTACGCGACCTGTCCCGCACCGACCTGATCGTCGACGCGGCCGGCGTCGCGCAGTTCCTGGAGGTGAACGTGGCCCCCGGCATGACCGACACGAGCACCTGGCCGATGGGCCTGCACGCCGCCGGCCTCGACTTCGCCGTGCTCTGCCGCGACCTGGCGGCCCGAGCACGCACTCGCCGCGACCCCCCTCGCGGCTGACCGCGGCGCCGGCTCAGCGGCGACGGACACCCCGGTGGCATCAGAGTGCGCGGCCTGGCCTCGGCTCGGCCAGCGTTACCCGCCACCGGGGCGGGTCGAAGGGGTCGGCGAAGTACTGGGTCTCATGGACGACGAGGCGGGCGGACGAGGACAGCCGAGCCGAACGTCGGCACGCACCAGAAATCCGGATGGTCGGACCCGCCGGCAGCCGCCGCGCTACCCGGTCCGCCGATGAACGTGATGGATGAGGCGGGCGATCCCGCGGTAGGGATCCCGAGCCCCGGCCGCCCACTCTGCGTCGACGATGGCATCCACGTCCTGCTCCGGCGGGACGGCGCCGAGATGATCGGTGAAGGTTCTGATCCCGTACCAGGCGAGCGATCGCGTCCCGGCGGCGGTGAGGATCGCGGCGACGTTCGCCGGATCGTCGCCGGGTGGCATCCGCACCGCCGGCTGCCGGCCCGGTCTGGCGGACCCGGTGGCCTCGGCGGACCCGGTGGCCTCGGCGGACCCGGTGGACCTGGGCTCGCCGAGCAGCGCCGTGGTGTCCCGCCAGCGACCCTGCAGTCCCGCACGCAGCGCGAGCGCCGGGCCGTTCTTGCCGACCACGGAGATGATCCCGCCGGGCCGGGTGAGCTCGACGAGGACGTTCAACAGGGGCGCCGGCTCGGGGACGAACATGATGACGCCATGGCAGAAGGTGGCGTCCCAGCCGGTCCCCACCAGGCGAACGGCGTCCCGCCCGTCCCCCTGGACCAGCTCGACGCGCCGCCGGACCGACTCGGGGGCGTCGGCCAACCCGCGTCGCGTCTCGGCCAACATCCGCGGGTCGGGCTCGCAGACGGTCACGTCGTATCCCCGCCGGGCGAACTCCAACGCCTGCACGCCGTTCCCGCCGCCGATGTCCAGCAGCCGCGCTGGCGCGGGTGGCAGATGCTCGATCAGTGCGCGGGTGACCAGCCGCTGCCGGACAACTCCCCGCAGCGTCGCGGTGTGCGCCACATAGTCGGCCGCGTCCATGTAGTCGGCCGTGTCCGGGCCGTCGACGACGGCGAGCACCCGGGGCGCACCGGGGGTCGGGCACCCGGGACGCGGCTCCGGCTGGTGGCCGGCGACCCGCGTCGGCGGGCGGCCCCGAGGCGGAACGGTGGGGTCGGAAACGGGCGTACGGCGATCGCTGGTCGGGGACGGCTGCATCAGGCAGTGCTCCTTCCTCGTTACTGAGGGCCTGTCCCGTTCGGCGGTGCCGCGAACCTCTTCCGCGCGGTCCCCGGCATGCTCCCGGTCACCCCGGGCAGCACGAACAGGTGTCTCGGCTCTCCGCCCGTACCAGCAGCCCAACCTGGTACCCACCGGGCGGCGCGAGCGTGATGACCGCGAACGCGGTTCCGCGGAACACCTTGATCCCCCCGGCCAAGTCCGGTGGCGGAGCCGAGCAGATGCAGCGAGGCATCTGCGTATCCCCGCTGCCAGAACACCCGCATCGCCCGGTCCAGCGCCGCATCGACATCGAACTGCTTGCGGCCGGCCCATGGCCGACCCGAAATCCCTCAGGCCCCACCGGCATAGTGGTTTGCCCGCTGGATACGTGCCCTCTAAGCTGCCGAAATGACGGATACCCGTTCGATACCCATCCCGCGTTCCCGCCCGCCGGCCGCCGGCGACGGCGACGGCGCATTCCTGGGCGGCCCCGTTCCGGGAGCACGCCCGCTCGTCCGGACGCACGGTGCATCGATCCCTGCCCTTTTCTCAACAGACCGTCCGACCCCGGAGTTTCCCCTCTTATGCGCCGCTGTTCCCGCCTAGTCCCCGCGTTGGCTCTGCTTGCCGTCGCGACGCTGACCGGCTGCTCGTCCCCGGGCGCGAAAGCGGCCGGGTGCGACAGCCCCGGGGTCACCCCGAACGAGGTCAGAATCGGTCTGCTCTATCCCGACTCCGGTGTTCTCGCGCCTACCTTCAGTTCCTCCCGGGCTGGCATCGACGCCCGCCTCGGCCTGGTCAACGAGCAGGGCGGCGTCCACGGCCGGAAGATCGTCTACGACTGGCAAGACGACCGCGGGACCGCCGAGGCGAACAGCCAGGGCGCCCGCACCCTGGTGGAACGGCAGAACGTCTTCGGCGTCATCGAGTCCTCCTTCTCCGCCAGCGGCAGCGCCCAGTACCTCGCCGACCGCGGCGTCCCGGTGACCGGGATCGCGACCGAGAACATCTGGTCGCACTACCGGAACATGTTCTCGTTCTCCTATACCGACGGGAACGCGGTCGACACGTTCGGCACCTTCGTACACAACCGCGGCGGAAAACGCGTCCTGCTGGTACAGGCCGCGTTGTCCGCCAGCGTCTCGGAGCTCACCTCGAAATACGACCAGAGCATCCGGGCCGCCGGACTCGACCTGGCCGGCATCCTGAGCTACTCGTCGCAGACCGACAATCCCGCGGATACCGCGCGGCGGATCGCCGAGTCGGGCGCCGACACGGTCATCTTCCTCATCCAGCCGCCCGACTACCTCCAGGTGGTGAGCGCCCTGCGCGGCGCCGGTCGGCTACCGGGACTCGTCATGGCGGTCACCGGTTATGACCGGCAGCTCCTGGAAACCTCGGGCGCGCAGATGGCCGGGCTCGTCATCCCCGTGTTCTACCGCCCGTTCGAACTCGGCGGCGCCGCCGTCGAGACCTACGAGAAGGCGGTGACCCGCTTCGCCCCCCAGATCCCGCAGGCGCAACATGACTTCGCGCTGATGTCCTACGTCGACACCGACATGTTCATCCGCGGGCTGGAGGCGGCCGGCCCCTGCCCCACCCGGCGGGCGTTCATCGACGGTCTGCGGTCGGTGACGGACTACGACGCCGACGGTCTGATCTCGCCGGTCGACCTCGCCCACGGGCTCGGCAGGACGACGAACTGCTACTCGTTCGTCCAGGTCAACCCGGCGGGCACGGCCTTCGACGTGATCGACCGGGACCGCTGCGGACGGGAGATCACCCAGTAGCGGCCCGCGGCCCGGCGCGGGCCCTCCCCGGTCACGGTCACGCGGCCGGGGAGGGCCCGCCCCCCGCGGGCGCCGTCACCAGGTGACGGGCAGGTGCGCGGGGCCCATGACGAAGTTCGACCGGGTCCACTCCATCTCGCCGACGGGGTGGATGCCGGGAAACGCTCGCAGCAACGTGGTGATCATCGCGATCGCCTCCGCCCGGGCCACGTGGGCGCCGAGGCAGAAGTGCTGGCCGAGGCCGCTGAAGGCGAGATGCCGGTTGGGCGAGCGGGTGATGTCGAACCGCTCCGGGTCGGCGAACTCCCCCGGGTCCCGGTTGCCGGCGCCGTAGTAGACGCACACCTTGTCGCCGGCGCTGATGCTCCGCCCGCCGATCTCGACGTCGTGCAGGGCGGTCCGGCGGTTGTACACCACCGGGGTGACCCAGCGCAGCATCTCCTCGACGGCGGCGGGCATCCGGCCGTCGAGGTCCGCCTGCAGCAGCTCGCGCTGGTCGGGATGGGTGAACAGGGCGTGCATGCCGCCGCCGATCAGGTGCCGGGTGGTGTCACCGGCGCCGACGATGAGCAGGGTCATGTTCGCCGAGAAGTTCTCCAGGCTCATCGGCGCCCCGTCCACCTCGCAGGCCGCGAGCATCGAACAGACGTCGTCGCCGGGGTTGACCCGGCGGTCCTCCCAGACCTGGATCGAGTACTTGATCAACGCCTCGGTCGCGCCCTGGCGCTCCTGCTCGGTGTAGGCACCGCCGCCGAGGCCGATCTCGATGTACTCGTAGAGGCGCACCGCGTCCTCGCGGGGGATGCGCAGCACGTCGGCCGTCACGTAGGCGGCGATCTTCCCGGCCACGTCGACGGCGAGGTCGCACCCGCCGGCCGGGCGGATCTCGGCGACGATCGCCTCGGCGGCGTCGACGAAGCGGGTCATCCGGCGGCGCACCGCCGAGGGCATGAACCCGGGCACGACCGCACGGCGGATCACCGTATGCAGCGGGGGGTCGAGGTTCACCATCGACTTGTCCTCGGTCTCCATGAAATCCTCGATCATGGAGACCGGCCAGTGGGAGAAGTTCTCGTCGTCGCGGTTGACGGCGCGGATGTCCTCCCAGCGGGTGACGGCCCAGAAGCCCGGCCCGTTCGGCTCGTCGTTCCAGTGCACGGGGTCGTGCTCGCGCAGCCGGGCGTAGAGCCCGTGCGGATGCCCGTGCTCGAAGCTCGCCAGGGAGTACAGGTCGATCGACTCGGTTTCCAGGATCGTCATGCGGTCGCTGCTCCTGCGGTCGAGACCGCCGGCGCCGCGGCGGGCAGAGTGATCTCTTCGAGGATGGTCGCCGAAAGGGTCGTGATCGCGAGGCGGCCGTCGGCCTCGCGCATCGTCACGTGGTAGTCGCCGACGCCGTGGGCGGTGCCGTCGGCCCGGCCAAGCCAGTACTGGAAGTAGCTGCGCACGTCGACGGAGCCGTCGGGCTCGACGTCGACGAGCAGGTTGGACACGAGGTGGCGGGCCCACTGCCGCTGGTCGAACAGCGAGGCGAGGATGCCCACCACGGTGTCGCGCCCGGCGAAGACCTGCTGGGTTCCCGGGCCGCCCTCGACGGTCCCGCCGGCCACGACGAGCGCGGCGTCGGCGGCGAAGACCTCCCGCAGGGCGCCCGCGTCGCCCTGGTCGATGGCCCGGCAGTAGCGGTGCAGGACCATGCCCGCGCGCCAGCCGAGCTCGGCCGGCCCGCGGTCGTCCGGTAACTCAGGCATGCAGCCTCTCCCTTTCGTCCCGTCAACGTTGTCGTCCGATCACCGGCTTCACCGGCTCCGCCGATCGGCGGTGTCGTCGGATCAGCGGTCGATGACCATCCAGAGGTTCGCCACCGAGCTGCCGGCGTCGCAGACGACCGCCTGCCCGTTGACGAGCGACGCCTCGTCGGAGACCAGGAAGCGGTGCACCCGCGCCACCTCCACCGGGTCCGCGGCCCGGTTCATCAGCGCCTGCGCCGCCGCCCCGCCGACCGGCCCGGCCGACGCCGGTGCCGCCGACGCCGGTGCCGCCGACGCCGGTGCCTCCGACGCCGGTGCCTCCGCCGCGTCCGCCCGGGCCTGCGCCTCGGCCTGGGCCATGAGCATCGGCAGCACGTCGGTGTTCGCCAACAGGTTCGTGGCGACGCCGCCCGGGCAGGCGCAGTTGACCCGGATCCGATCGGTGACCAGCTCGAAGGCGAGGGCCCGCACGACGGCGATGATGCCGCCCTTCGACGCGCTGTACGCGGCCTGCCCGGCCACCCCGGTCAGCCCGGCGATTGACGCGGTCGCCGACATCGCCCCGCCGCCCGCGCGGCGCAGGGCCGGGACGGCGGCGGCGAACGTGCGGATGGTGCCCGCGAGGTTGATGTCGAGAATGGCCGTCCACCGTTCCTCGTCGAGGTCCTCCAGCCGCCGGGCCACGGCCGGACCGCCCACGGTGCCCGCGTTCGCGATCACCGTGTCGAGGTGGCCGTAGGTGGACTCGGCGGCGGCGACGGCCGCCCGCACCTCGTCGAGGCGACGCACGTCCACCCGGTGGAAGACGGCCTGCCCGCCGGCCGCGACGATCTCCTTCGCCACGGCCTCCCCCTGGTGGTCGATGTCGGCGACGACGACCCTGGCGCCGTCGGCGGCGAGCACCCTCGCCGTCGCGGCGCCGATGCCCGACGCCGCCCCGGTGACGAGTGCCACCCTCCCCCGCAGACTCATGACGATCTCCGATCCTGGCTCTTCCGGTCGACACACGCAACAGACGTGACGGAGTGGCTTCTCAGAGTGCCTTTGCCGCAGCCGCAAGGCCTTCGACGAGCTCCCCCGCCTCCGCGGCCGAACGAAGGCGGTGGTTGGGACCGGCGACGGCCATGGTCGCCCCGGCCTCGAGGTAGGGCCTGGCGGCGGCGACGGTGCGCGCCACGTCGACCCCGCCGCCTCCGTCGGGCACGGGTGGCAGTGGCACCCGCACGACGAGCGTCGCCGGGTCGCGGCCGGCGTCGACGTATGCCGAGCGAAGCGCGGTCACGCCGGCGCGCACCTGCTCGGGCCCGACGCCCACCGGCGTCCAGCCGTCGCCGAGACGGGCGATGCGCCGGACGTTCGCCGCCGTCGCGGCCACGCCGTAGTAGAGCGGGATGCGGCGCTGGACAGGCACGGGCCGCGCGGTCAGGCCGTCGAGGCGGCCGGCGTCAGAGCCGTCGGCGTCACCGCGGGCAGCGTCACCGCGGGCAGCGTCGAGGCGGGCAGCGTCGAGGCGGGCAGCGTCGAGCGGCAGGGAGAACGGCTGCTCGCCCCAGGCCAGCCGGCAGGTCTCGATCACCTCGTCGAAGCGGCGCCGGCGCTCGGCCCAGGCCAGCCCGACGCCGGCGTACTCCTCGGGCTGCCAGCCGGTCCCGACACCGAGCTCGACCCGCCCGTGGGAGATCACGTCGAGCGTCGCGACCTCCTTGGCGAGCACGAGACCCGCCCGCAGCGGGGCGAGCAGCACCGCGGTCGACAGCCGGATCCGCTCGGTGACCGCGGCGACCGCGGCCAGCGAGAGCAGCGGATCGGGCCAGGCGGTGTCGGGCGGGTGGCCCCACGGCCCGTACGGGTAGCGCGAGGTGTCGGGCGCCATCACGAGGTGCTCGCCGAAGCACAGCGAGTGCAGCCCGGCCGCGTCGGCCTGCCGGGCCATCGCGAGGAAGGCGTCGAAGTCGCCGCCGGGAGCCAGGCCGGGCCGGGCGAACAGGCAGAGGTCCACGGGGGCGATCTCCCTCCAGCACCGGCGCGGCCGGTCCCCCGGCACCGTCGCCGCGAGGATTGGCCGACCGTAAGATCGCCCCCGATTTTTGTCAACCGGCCAGTCGACCGAACCGTGCCGGCAAGCCGCCCGCACCAGCCCCACACCATCCGAGCACCACCCGACCACCGCCCGACCACCCGACCACCGACACCACGCAGCACCGCCGGCACCGCCCCGCCACCCGCCACCCGCCACCCGCCGCCCGCCGCCTCGCTAAGTCTCCCGCTTGACGTTCTAAAGCAACTGGCTTAGAAATCGACGTCATGGCGTGGGACTTCGAGACGGACCGGGCGTTCGCCGAGCAGCTCGAGTGGGTCGACGCGTTCGTGCGGGAGGAGGTCGAGCCGCTGGATCACGTCCTGCGGGAGCCGTTCGACAAGACCGACGAGGTGGCGAACGCGATCGTGCAACCGCTGCAGCAGACCGTGCGGGAGCGCGGGCTGTGGGCCGCCCACCTCGGTCCCGAGCTCGGCGGGTCCGGCTACGGGCAGGTACACCTCGCGCTGCTCAACGAGATCCTCGGCCGCTCGCGCTGGGCGCCGTCGGTGTTCGGCTGCCAGGCGCCGGACTCCGGCAACGCCGAGATCCTCGCCCACTTCGGCACGCCCGAGCAGCGAGCCAGATACCTCCAGCCGCTGCTCGACGGCCGGATCAGCTCGTGCTACTCGATGACCGAGCCGCAGGCCGGCGCCGACCCGACGCTGTTCCGCGCCTCCGCCCACCTCGACGGCGACACCTGGGTCCTGCGGGGCGAGAAGTGGTTCTCCACCAACGCCCGCTACGCCAGCTTCTTCCTGGTCATGGCGATCACCGATCCGGACGCCGGCCCGTACGAGCGGGCCAGCATGTTCATCGTGCCGGCGGGCACGCCCGGCCTGGAGATCGTCCGCAACGTGGCGCTCGGCCACGAGGCGCCCGAGCTCGGCGCGCACGGGTACGTCCGCTATGACGACGTGCGCATCCCGGCCGATCACCTGCTCGGACAGCGCGGCCGGGCGTTCGCCATCGCCCAGACCCGGCTCGGCGGCGGCCGCATCCACCACGCGATGCGGACCATCGCCATGGCGCGGCGCGTCTTCGACGCGATGTGCGAGCGGGCGCTGTCGCGTCAGGTGCGCTCCGGCTCGCTGGCCTCCCTCGGCGTGGTGCAGGAGCAGATCGCCGACAGTTGGATCGAGATCGAGCAGTTCCGCCTGCTGGTGCTGCGCACTGCCTGGCTGATCGACAAACACAACGACTACCGCCGGGTCCGCCGCGACATCGCCGCGGTGAAGGTGGCGATGCCGAAGGTGCTGCACGACATCTCCCGCCGCGCGCTGCACCTGCACGGCGCGCTCGGCATCTCCAACGAGATGAACTTCGTCGAGATGCTGGTCGCCGCGGAGCTGCTCGGCCTCGCCGACGGTCCCACCGAGGTGCACCGGGTCACGATCGCCCGCGAGGTCCTCAAGGACCACCGGGCGGTCGAGACGCTGTTCCCGAGCGATCATCTGCCGACCCTGCGGGAGGCGGCCACCCGCCGGTTCGCCGACCGCCTCGGCGGCCTCGCCGGCGACGGCGGCCTCGGCGGCCTCGGTGACGGCGTCGCCTCGGCGCAGACATGAGCGGCCCAGCGGACGATCCGGCGGGCTCCGTGCCCGGGGTGGACCTCGGCCGGCTGGCCGCGTGGATGGACGGCGAGGGCCTGCCGGCGGGGCCGATCAGCGCCGTCGAGCGGCTCGCCGGCGGCACCCAGAACGTGCTCGTGCGCTTCGACCGCGGCGGGCTGCGGTTCGTGCTGCGCCGCCCGCCCGTGCACAAGCGGCCCGACAGCGACCGGACGATGCGCCGGGAGGCGTGCGTGCTCGCCGCGCTGGCGTCCACCGACGTGCCGCATCCCCGGCTGATCGCCGCCTGCTCCGACGAGACCGTCCTGGGCGCGGCGTTCTACCTGATGGAACCGGTCGACGGCGCCAACCCGACGGTCGAGCTGCCCGCCGGCTACCGGACCTCGGCGGACTGGCGGCACCGGCTGGGCCTCGCGATGGCCGAGGGGGCCGCCGCGATCGCCGCCGTCGACCACGCCGCCGCCGGCCTCGCCGACCTGGGCAAACCCGCCGGCTACCTGGAACGACAGGTCGGCCGCTGGCGCGGTCAGCTCGAGGGCTACCGCACGCTGCCGGGCTACCCGGGACCCGAGGCGCCGGAGCTGGACTCGATCGGCGCCTGGCTGGACGCCCACCGGCCCGACGACTTCCGCCCCGGGCTGGTGCACGGCGACTACCATCTCGCCAACGTGCTCGTGACGGCGGACCGCCCGGCGCTCGCCGCGATCATCGACTGGGAGCTGGCGACCATCGGCGATCCCCTGCTCGACCTGGGCGGCCTGCTCACCACCTGGCCCGGTCCCGAGGGGCCGCCACGCGGGGCGCCGGGCGTACGCCCCTGGGACGGGTTCCCCACGGCAGCCGAGCTCGTCGCCCGCTACGGCGAGATCAGCGGCCGGGACCTGCGATCCCTGCCCTGGTACGAGGTCCTCGCCAGCTACAAAATCGGCATCATCCTGGAGGGGACCTACGCCCGCGCCTGCGCCGGCCAGGCCGACCCCGCCGTCGGCCGGCAGTTGCGCGCCACCGCCCGGCGGCTGTTCGCCCGGGCGAGCGCGCGGATCGCGACGGCATGAGCGGCGAGCACACCCGCCGCGACCTGCTGCTGGCCGCCGAGCGGCTGTTCGCCGCCGGCGGCATCGACGGCCCCAGCATGCGCGAGATCAGCAAGGCCGCCGGGCAGCTCAACACGAGCGCGCTGCAGTACCACTTCGGCGACCGGCAGGCCGTCCTCGCCGCGATCATCGACCGGCATCACCGGGACATCGAGACCCACCGGCTCGGCCTGCTCGACACCCTGGAACTCGACGGGGAACCCCGCGGCGAGCCCGGGCTGCGCGCGCTGGCCGCCGCGCTCGTGCTCCCCCAGGCGGCCCGCCTGGACCACTACGACGGCGGACCCGAGTACCTGCAGATCATCGCCGAGGTGACCGCGTGCCCCGAACGCTTCGCCGCCAGCTTCGCGGCGGCGTCGGCCGCGCCGAGCATGGTCCGCTGGCGCGCCCTGGTCACGCCGTTCCTGCCGCCCGCCGCGGTGGGCCCGCCGCTGCACCGCCGGTTCGCGGCGATCCGCTTCCTCAACGGGGAGCTGGCCACCCGCGCCCGGGAGCACCACCGCCCGGACCACCGCCTGTTCGCCAGTCACCTCGTCGATCTGGTGACGGCGATCCTCGCCGCCCCGGTCTCGGCGCAGACGAGCCGGCACATCCACTCCAGCCCGCCGAGCCCCGCCGACCGGTAGGGTCGGAATTCGGCACGACGCCGGATTGAGGGCCGAATACGCAGCTCACCGGGTCGTGTCCAGGCGGGTCGAGCAACCGGGGCGACCCGGGGTCGGTAGTGCCCGCGGCCGTGCCGCGCGGCCTTCAGGGGGAGCGAGGCACCGCGGGCGATGCTTCGGTACATGCTGCCGGTGACGCACCGGCCGGATCGCGACGGCGTGCTGAGCCAGCACCGCCACGTCCCCTTCTTCCTGGCCCTGGAGATCGCCTCCCAGGCCTGGGCGCGGGCGCTCGCGACGACCTGCGAAGGGCTGCTCGCCCCCGCCGACCTCGCCGTCGTCGACGTGGCCAGCACCTACCGTCGGGAGCTGTTCACCGGTGACGTCCTGTTCGACGTCAGCCTGGCGAAGTTCGGCACCAGCTCGCTGACCTTCGCCCTGGAACTCACCCAGCACGATCATCCGGCGGCGAGCCTGACCGCGACTCTGGTCAAGGTCGACGCCGACCGGCTGCACTCGATGCCCTTCACCCCCGAGCAGCGGGCCGGCCTGGAGCGGCTCCTGCTCGCCTGAGCACCACGCCGGGCGCCGTCCAGGCCCGGTCCCCCCCTCCCGTCCCCGGGAACGGGTGCCTACCAGGGGAGGTCGGCGAGCAGCGCCTCGACGCGCGCCCGCACCCCCGCGGCCGTCTCCGGGTTGGTGAGGATGTGGACCCGGTCGACCTCGACGCCCTCGATCGCGATCCGCGCGACATCCGCCGGCAGCAGGATCCCCTCGCCGCGCTGCGCCGCCCGGTCGGCGAGGGTGTCCGCCGGGTCGGGTGTCTGCGCCCCCGCCGGCTGGTTCGCCCGCGACGTCTCACTGAGCGCCGTCGCCACCGGCCCCGGACACAGCACGCTCGCGCCGAGGGTGGGGGCGACCGCCCGAAGCTCCAGGTCGAGCGTCTCGGTCAGCCCGATGACGGCATGCTTGACGGCGTTGTACGGCGTCAGCGTCGGCAGCGGCATGAGGCCGCCGACGGAGGCGGTGTTGAGCACGTGGCCGCCGCCCTGGCGGATCAGGTGCGGCACGAAGTGGTGCACGCCGTGGACGACCCCGAGCAGCGCCACGTCGATCAGCCAGCGCCAGCTTCCCAGGCTCTGCTCCCACATCGGCGCCGGCCGGCTCACCACGCCGGCGTTGTTGCACACCAGGTCCACCCGGCCGAAGCGGTCGATCGTGGCCTCGGCGAGGGCGCCCACCTGGTCGGCGTCGCCGACGTCGGCCGCGACCGCGAGCGTCGTGGCCCCGGTCGCGGCGAGCGTGGCGGCGGCCCGCTCGACGGCGTCCGGCTGCACGTCGGACAGGACGACGTGGACGCCCCGGGCCGCGAGCGCCTCGGCCAGCCCGTACCCGATGCCGCTGGCCGCCCCCGTCACCACCGCGACCTGCCCCTGCTCGATCCTCATGACCGCATCCTGCCGGGAAACGTCCCCGGGCGTCGACGTCGGCGTGAGCCGTGCAGGTAGGCGCCACCGCAGGGAACCGATCCGCACCGCGACCCGCGCACCGCGACCCGCGCACCGCGACCGGCGCACCGCGACCGGCCGTTACCGGTGCTCGGCGCGACGGGCTCAGCCGCGATGCGCCATCCAGCGCGGCTCCGACGCCCTCCGATGTAGCGGGTACAGTGCGATCAGATCACTTCATGGGCGCCTATATCCGGCGGAGTCACAGTCGATTTCCCGGCTCTACGGCGGCCGTGCGTCATGGGTTGGGGGGCCTGTGAGCAGTTCAGGTGGTTCCGACGGCGGCCTGCTCGGCAACAGGGCTGTCGCCTTCTGGGCGGTGGTCACGGGCATTCTCGCGGTGGTGACCTTCAGCGTGGGCATCGCGACCAGGTTGACCGCCGGCCCCGACGGGCCCACTCCCACCCCCACGCCGACCCTCTCCTACCCCGCCCCGTCGCCATCCTCCACGTCGCCATCGCCCACCCCGCCGCCGTACCGGGAAGCCGCGGGTGCCGGCCCATCCCCCACCGTGCGGACGACTCCGCTGTGGCCGTTCGTCACCGCCGGCGGGGCGGCGACCTCGCCGTACCGGCTGCCCCTCGGGACGGCACCCGCCGGTCCCCGGCCGCTGCGGTACACCTTCACCGGGGCGAGTCAGTATCCGTGTTCGTCGGAGGGCCGAATCCGCTCACTGTTCCAGGCCCCGGTGCAACTCGTGGTGGAAAACCGCAGCTCCCAGCTCATCCAGCTCTACTATCTCGACGCCACGGGAAACCGGATCGCGCAGACCACCATCGCGTCCGGTCGCAGCGTTTCCGTGGCGAGCCACCTGGGTGACGCCTGGCTGCCCGCCACCGGCCAGGCGGACTGCATCGGCATCTTCGCGCTGCGCGCAACCAGCCGCATCCAGATCTTCGACGCCCGCTAGCCGCCCGCGGTCCGAGAGCCTCCCGGCGCCGGAGGAAGCCCGGTCCCCGCAGTAGGACAGGCGCAGCGGCAGGGTCCGTACGCCCCGGTAGGTGACGGCGACCTCGGCCGGCGTGAACGACCGGACGCGGCGCAGCAGTGCGCGGAAGGCGAGCTCCGGGGCCCGATCGGGGTAAACGTGCAAGGCACCGCCCAAATCGGGGTTCTGGAGCCCCACAGGCTGACAGGGGCGAACTCGGGCCCTCGACATCGTTCACCTGGGCGATCCGCCGGACGTCCTCCCCGGTATCCGTGCGATCACATAAACACGTTGTAAACCGGCTGTCCTCGCCGGGCCGCCGGCAACCGACAGCATTGCGCATCATTCGGGGAAGGTGGGCCTTTAGCTGCTGCCGCGGCGAAGCGCCGCACCCAGGATTCAGGTTTTTCTGCTGGCTCGTCGGCACGCCGTTGATCTGGAGGCGCGTCGCCCCCTATTTCCATCTTCCGGGAATCCTTCCGACGCTTTTTGTCTGGACACAAACCCGGAACTCCGGGCGGTTGGGCGGCCAAAGCGTGAACCTTCTGATGCCTATAGAGATTCGACTCCGTCGACTATCCCGCGGGTAACCCGTACGGCCGGCTGCGCCGATTCAACGGATCGACCAGCTAGGTTGTCGCTCGCAGTAGTGGAGTCAATGCAAGTTACGAGAAAGGGTACGGTATGAAGAACAGGACCGGACGTTACGCCGCTCTTCTCACGATGTCTGGTGTCGCGACCGGCGTCGTCTTGCTTGGTCCGGGCGTGGCCATGGCACAGGCTGCGGAGCCGACCGCGGCCGCTCCCCCCACAGGAGCTGCCGAGGCCGCCGGAATCCAGGACCCGTGGTTCCCGCTCTCCTTGCAGGGATGGAACCCGCACAAGGGCGAGTGGGATCCCAAGAAGCGGGACGTGGTCAAGAAGAAGGAAAAGGCGACCTTCGAGCGGGTGACCTGGTTCGACAAGAAGGAGCACCACAAGAACTGGGACAACCAGTGGGACGATGGGACGTACCCGGGTGACGACCCGACCTGGAACGACAACGACGCGGGATCGGACGTAGCGGATCAGGCGTCCCCCGTGGCGTGGGACCCGAACAAGGGTAAGTTGGATCCCAAGATGCGGGACGTCGTCAAGAAGAAGGAAAAGGCGACCTTCGAGCGGGTGACCTGGTTCGACAAGAAGGACCACCACAAGAACTGGGACGACGGGACGTACCCCGGTGACGCCCCGACCGGAAGCGCCGACGACCCGACCGGAACCGCCGACAACCCGACCTGGAACGCCGACGACCCGACCGGAACCGCCGACGACCCGACCGGAACCGCCGACAACCCGACCTGGAACGCCGACGACCCGACCGGAACCGCCGACGACCCGACCGGAACCGCCGACAACCCGACCTGGAACGCCGACGACCCGACGTGGAACGCCGACGACCCGACCGGAACCGCCGACAACCCGACCTGGAACGCCGACGACCCGACGTGGAACGCCGACGACCCGACCGGAACCGCCGACAACCCGACCTGGAACGCCGACGACCCGACGTGGAACGCCGACGACCCAACCTGGAATGGCGACGACCCGACCGGAAGCACCGACGACCCAACCTGGAATGGCGACGACCCGACCGGAACCGCCGACAACCCGACCTGGAACGCCGACGACCCAACCTGGAATGGCGACGACCCGACCGGAAGCACCGACGACCCAACCTGGAATGGCGACGACCCGACCGGAAGCACCGACGACCCGACGTGGAATGGCGACGACCCGACGGGGATCGGTGATGATCCGACGGGGGACGACGCGGATCAGGCGAACCTCGTGGCGTGGGACCCGAACACGGGCAAGTGGGACCCCAGGCAGCAGGACGTCATCAAGAAGAAGGAGAAGGTGTCCTTCGAGCGGGTGCTCTGGTTCGACAAGAAGCACCAGAAGGACCACCACAAGAAGTGGGACGACGAGTCGGAGCAGACCGATTCAGGCTCCAACGGTCCCGGGGATGACGCGGAGGGCGTCGACCTCGCCGGCTAGTACGGCAGCCGCTGGCGGGTAGTTGGCCGCGAGTGGGGCGCCTGCATGGCGGTGCTCCGCTCGGCGTACGCCGCCGGGCGGTCGCGGGCGATGCGGCCACCGGCCGGTCATCGCGGGTCGGACGACTCGTGGCGATCGACCGGTGGCAGGGTCCCAAGTCCGCCGGCTGAGAACGGGCCCGCCCGGCCGCCCGCCCGTGTCGACCTGGCCCTCCATGCCTGCCACGCCACCCTGTGTCCGCATCCTGCGACCGGAGGCAGGTAGGGCATCCCCCACGTTCGCGAAGCCGCCCTACAGCTTCGCGAACCCGAGCAAAAGGACCAATTCACGCGTTGCCATTGTCCCTATGGCACGGTTGGAAACCCTGATCCGTACCGGGCGGCTGCGGCGGCGGGTCGTAGCGTCGTGGCGCACCGACCGACCGGCCGCATGTGCCGCACCCGGCGCGGCGGCTGGCTCGCGGATGGCGCACTGCCGCACGCACCCGGCGAAGGGATCACCGTGGGCCACGCTCTTCACCACGCCCTTGAGACGAGCACCGAATACGATCTTGATCTGACCGTGACGGCGGGTCGATGGCCGGACGGCCTCGCCGGGCACCTGTATCTCATCGGCCCGTCCCAGCCGACCGAGGTCAGCTTCATGTTCGCCGGGCCGGGCATACTCACCCACGTCGATCTCGGCGCCCGGCACTGGCGGACGAGCCGGGTGCGCACCCCCGACCTCGTGTTGTTCGCCGCTCTGCGCCAGGCCCTGCCGGCTGCGGACTTCGCGGCGCTCACCCTCGGTGCGCGGCCCTCGCTGACGAACGTCGCCCCGCACCTGCTCGGCGACCGGCTGATCCTGACCGGTATCAGCCAGCGCCCGGTCGAGGTCGACCCGGTCACCCTCGACTTCCACAGTTTCCTCGGCGGCGTCGCGGAGTATCCGGAGGTGGCGCCGCACCCGCTGTTCGCCGGGGTGCGCACGGCCGCGCATCCCGTCGAGGATCTCGACGAGGGCTGCATGTGGTGGTGCAACACGCGGCTGCACCCGCAGGGCACGTCGACGACGGACGTCGAGGGCACGCTGTGGGTGGCGCGCTGGGACGGCGCCGGCCCGGTGGAGACGTGGTGCGTTCCCGGCGCGCACCTGGTGCAGGGCGTCCACGAGGTCACCGTGACGCAGGACTACGTCATCGTCACCGAGATCGGTTTCCAGCAGGAGCCGGGCAGCGTCGCGGGCCGCAACCGCACGAAACCGCACCTGCCGTTCACCGACATCTACCTCGTCGCCAAGCGGGACCTGACGGCGGCCAGGCGCGGCCGGGCGGTCCCGGTGACCCACTCCCGCGTCCCCTACGAGTCGTTCCACCACTTCGCCGACTACCGCCAGGACGGCGACGACGTGACCATGTACATCGCGCATTCCAACGGCTGGGACCTGAACTACAGCCTGGCGCCCGCGGACCGGGTGTGGCGGTCGGGCGCCGCCCTCGCCCCGGGGCTGCACGGGTTCATCTCCGCGCCGGTCGACGCCTCGCCGGTCGGTCGTTACGTCATCGACGGTCGGACGGGCGAGGTCCGCGACAGCCGGCTGTTCCTGGACCCGCAGCGGCACTGGGCAACCCTGCTGTACAGCCGCGACCTGCGCCGCGACGCGCTCGAGCGCGGCCGGTACCTGTGGCAGGCGTACTGGGGTTGCGACCCGGACATGCTCGTGTCGCGGATCGTCGACCTGTACGCGGCCCACCCGTTCCGGGTCGTGCCGGTCGACCGGCTGCCGTCGCGGGAGGTCCCGTCCTCCCTCGTCTGCCTCGATCTGGAGACGATGACCGAGCGGTCCGCCTGGTCGTTCCCCGCCGGGACCGTCGGCGAGTCGCCGGTGTACGTGCCCGACCCGGCGGGCGGCGCGGGCTGGGCGGTCATCGCCGTGCACCATGCCGACCACAGCGAACTGCAGGTCTTCGACGCGCTGGCGCTGGGGGCCGGACCGGTGGCGATCGCCGGCGCGCCCGGGCTGAAGCTCTCCGTCCAGTTCCACTCCGCCTACCACCCGACGCTGCGCACGCGCCCGGCCGACTATCGGCGTTCCTTTGCCGACGACCTCGACCCGAGCTGGAAGGACCTGCCCGCGCCCGCCCGCACCGTGATCGCCCGGGTCCTCGAGCAGTACGCCTGAGGCACCCCAGCCGATCCCGGGCGGACATCACCGTCGGCGCCGAATCCGACAACCACGACAACCGAACGCGACAACCGAACGCGACAACCGAATACGACGAGGGAGCGAGGGACGATGTACGACGTGATCGTCGTCGGGGCGCGATGCGCGGGCTCGCCGCTGGCCATGCTGCTGGCCCGGCGGGGCCACCGGGTGCTGGTCGTGGACCGGGCGACCTTCCCGAGCGACACCGTGTCGACGCACTTCATCCACCAGGCGGGCCTCGCCCGGCTTCGGGACTGGGGGCTGCTCGACCGCCTGCGGGCGACGGGGGTGCCGCCGGTGCGGCACATGACCTTCTCCTACGACGGCATCCATGCCGAGGGTTTCGCCGACGCGATCGACGGCATCCCCGAGGTCCTCTGCCCCCGCCGCACGGTGCTCGACGCCCTGCTCGTCGACGCGGCCCGCGCGGCCGGGGCCGAGGTGATCGAGGGCTTCACCGTCACCGGGACGATCGTCGCCGACGGGCGGGTGGCGGGGATCCGGGGACACCACGCCTTCGGCACCGAGACCACCTTCGCCGGGCGGTTCGTCGTCGGCGCGGACGGCGTCGAGTCGACGATCGCCCGGCTGGTGGGCGCGGAGGTCTACCGCGACGTGCCCGCGAGCGGGTTCGTCTACTACTCCTACTTCGACGGCCTCGACTGGGGCTTCCACAACCGGACGGCGCACGGGCGGCAGTTCGCGAGCTGCCCCACCCATGACGGGCGCACCATGGTCGCGGTCATGCGCCGCCGGGACGCGTACGGCGAGTTCCGGGCCGACGTCGAGGACAGCTTCCGGTCCGTGGTGGCCACCGTCGTGCCCGAGTTCGGTGCGGACCTGCGGGCCGCCACGCGGGCCGAGCGCTTCCGGGGGCTGCGCTACGCCGACAGCTTCTACCGCCGGTCCCACGGACCGGGGTGGGCCCTGGTCGGGGACGCCGGCTACCACAAGGACCCGCTCACCGCCTGGGGCATCACCGACGCGTTCCGCCACGCCGAACTGCTCGCCGAGGCCCTGCACCGGGGGCTGTCGGGCGAGGCCACGATCGACGGCGCCGTCGCGGACTACGCGGCACGACGGGACCGGGACAGCGCCGGCACGTTCGCCTTCACCGTCGCGGTCGCGGCGCTCACGCTGTCGCCGTTCCTCCACGCGGTGCTGTCCGCGGCGACGCGCAGCCCCGCCTACCGCGCGAAGTTCTTCGCCATGGTCGGCGGGGGTTACCCCGGTGAGGAGTTCTTCGCCCCCGATCACCTCGCCGCCCTCTACGAGGAGGTCGGAACGCCGCCCGACCTGCGCCTGCTGCCACCCACCCCGGCGCCAGCCGGCCGCTCCTGACCAGCCGCGCACACCTGACCCGCCGCGCATGCCTGACCCGCCGCGCACACCTGACCAGCCATTCGGGAGCTGTCATGCCGCAGGTAAGCGACGACCTCGTCACCGACCGGCCGATCGAGACCGTGTTCGACTTCGCCACCACGGCCGGGTACTGGCCCCGGTGGCACCCGGCCGCGCGGCGCGTCGAGGGCGCGGTCGACCGCCCGGCCCGGGTCGGTGACCGGATCCTGGAGCAGGTGACGATCGCCGGCGTCGACAACACCGTGACCTGGACGATCGTCGGCTGCGACCGTCCACACCGGCTGGAGTTCACCACCGACGTCGACGCCGGCCGGGTGCGGATCGGCTACGACCTCGCCGCCCTGGCCGACGGAGGAACCCGGTTTCGGCGGACGGTGGACTTCCCCGACCTGGGCCCCGAGTTCGGCGACGCGATGCGGGCGCAGTCCGTCGAGGGGCTCGCCAACCTTGGCCGCCTGCTGACCGAGGGCGCCGCCGACCCCGCGGGATGACCCCGCGTCGGCGGCTCACCCGGCCCGGTCGTCATCCGGCCGGTCCTCAGGTCGTCATCCGGCCGGTCGTCACCCGGCCGGTCGTCACCCGGCCGGTCGCCGTCAGCCGGAGGTGACGGCGTTGCGGACCTGTCCACGACCTTCCCGGCCGCCTCGGCGTAGCGGAAACGCAGCCCCATGTTTGACTAGAGACGCGTCGCGGTCCGGACGAGGCCGGCGACGGCTCTGACGACGCAGGGGTGGCGACCTGGTGACGTGCTCGGCGGCCCGCCATCAGCCCGCAGGAGACCGGCGGCACCATTCCTGACACCAACCGGCGACCACCTCACCACCGTGCCGCACCAGGAACTCGGTTGCCAGGGCGCGCACCAGCGGCGTGCTACCTGCCAGGCCGTGGTCATGGGTGACCGGTGCGGACGAGCTCGGGGCGGTGCCGGTTGATCCGCTGCCGGCGGCGGGCGAGGAGAACGTCCGCGAGGGCGTCCGCGCGTTCCATGTCGTCGAGGGTGGCCCGGGATCGTCCATCAACCTCGAGGATGGCGGCGAGGAGCTCCGCGGAGAGTCTCATCCGCGCCGCCACCCGGGCCACGCTCGGCGGGAGGCCGGAGGACGCCCGGGCGGACAGTGGGCGGCCATCGGCGGGATCGACCACCTGCGCCGGGATCCGACCGTCCGGCGTGACGTGGCCCGCAGGGGCGATGCGGCCCCTGCGGGCGATGTGGCCCTCGGGAGCGATGTGGCCCTCGGGAGCGATGCGAGGGCGTGGCCGGACTCCGAAGAGATCGAACATACATTCGATTTTGGCCAAGATGGATCGCCCTGTCAAGTTCGGCCGCCCCGGCGGGGGCCACGGCGACGAGATGCGCGGGTCAGCAGTCACGCCGGCTCGCGACCACTACCACCCGTGCCTCACCCCTCGACGCCGGGGCCTCGCCACACGTAACGGCGATCAAGGCATAGCGGTAGATTGGCGATGATCCAATTCTGGCTCTGGAGGTTCCATGGCTACAGCGTTCGTCACCGGCGCGAGCCGGGGTATCGGCAAAGCGATCGCCCTTTCCCTGGCCGAAGCCGGCTACGATCTGGCCGTCTCGGCCCGCACGGTCCAGCCGGGCGAGATCCGCGACAACGCCCTGACCGTGCACCACTCCGATGCGCGACCCTTACCCGGCAGCCTGGCCGAGACCGCCGCCGAGGTAGAGGCCCGCGGTCGCAAGGCCCTGATCGTGCCGTGCGACCTGACCGAACGAGAGTCGGTCGAGGCGGCCGCGCGCCGCATCCTCGACACCTGGGGCGGCGTGGACGTCATCGTCCACAACGGGCGCTACATCGGCCCCGGGATCATGGACGTCTTCCTCGACACCCCGCTCGAGGCCTACGAGAAGATGTTCGAGGCCCACTGCATCGCCCCGATCATCCTCACCCGCGCGCTGCTGCCGGCGATGCTCGCCCGCGGCGGCGGGGCGGTCGTCACCATCACCTCCGGCGCGGCGTGGCTCGTCCCGCCCGCCCCGGCCGGGCAGGGCGGCTGGGGGTTGGCCTACGCCGTCGGCAAGGCGTCGGGAAACCCGCTGGTCGGGGTTCTGCACACCGAGTACGCCGGGCGCGGGCTGCGCGTGTTCAACGTCGAGCCCGGCTTCGTCGCCACAGAGCGCAACGAGATCTCGGTACGCGACTACGGCCGCGAGCTCGTCGGGGCCGCTCCTCCCTCGGCGATCGGCGCGACCGTGCGCTGGCTGCTGGACAGCCCGGACGCCGACCCCCTGCTGGGCACGACGGTCGAGGCCCAGGACCTCTGCCGGGCCCGCGAGCTGCACCCCGCCTGGTAGGACCGCGGCGGGGTTCCCGCCTGGCCGGGCGGGAACCCCGCGATCACCGATTCGGCCGACCGGAGTGCCCACCGATAGGTCACCCGCCCGGTGGGGTGTCGGGTCTGACCGCGGTCGGTCAACCCCTCGTGATGGCCCGGGTCTAGCCGGCCGGCCTGGTCGGACCTTCGCGAGCGGGTTCCCGCGGGCGCCGTCGAGCGCGGGCAGCACCTTGTCCGCGAACAGTTCCAGTGACCCCAACCCAGATCCGGATCCAACCCACCCATCAGCGGGTGCAGCGCGACCACGTCGTTGCCCTGCCGGCGCAGCGACGTGAGCAGCGTGATGCACGCCTGCGGCGTGACCACCACGTCCCTCCCGCCGGCGCGCAACACGTCGGCATCCTCCGCCGGCCGATAGACCCCGCCACCGGCCGATGCGAGCCACTGCCCGAGGAGTCGGTCTCGTGCAGCGATTGCGGCGCGATCCGCGGCCACGCCCGTTCGGGATCGTCGGACACGTGGAGCCGCCAGCAGGATCCGGCGCCGCGTGCGCTCGGCGTCGGCGTTCACCGGGCGGCCGAGGCGAGCCGACGACTTCATCCGACGCTCCTCCAGGTCGGCCCGCCGGGCCGAGGTCGTCACCGCCCGGTGTGGTGCGGGCCAACCCCGAGTTTCCCCGGTGTGCGCCGGCCCGCGTTCGCGCCTCGGGACGTGGGACTTCCACGAGGACATCGACGCATACAGCCGGATGTTCCCCTTCCCCGGCGGTCGACTGCGCCACAGCCAAGGACGTCGGAAGGTGATTACATGAATACGATGCGTCAATGACATTGGATGCTCAGCAAACCACCCCCGGACGGACGGGAGACGAAGCAATCATCGGAGCAGGCAACACGCACGTGCAGATGGCTCGCTGGCGCCCGGCGCCGACCGGTTTGGACCTCGGTCTGCTCCTGCTGCGTCTCACCATCGGCGTGACCATGGTCGGCCACGGCACCGGCAAGCTGTTCGGCTGGTTCGGCGGATCCGGCCTCGACGGCACCGGGGCGTTCTTCACCAGCGCCGGCTACCCGTCGGGCCGGGCCTTCGCCGTCGTCGCCGGGCTCACCGAGACCCTCGGCGGAATCGGCCTGGCCCTCGGCCTGCTCACCCCGCTCGCCGCCGCTGCGCTCCTCGGCACGCTCATCAACGCCATGGCGACCCGTTGGGGCGGCGGCTTCTTCGCTCCGGACGGCATCGAGTACGAGATCCTGCTCGCCATGACCGCCCTGTCCCTCGCCCTGACCGGCCCCGGTCGCCTCTCGGTCGACGCCCGGTTGCCCGTCCTGCGCGACAACCGCCTCGACGTCGCCGTCGGCGCCGTCGCCCTGGGCGGCGTGACCGCGGCCGTCGTACTGCTCATCCGCGGCTGAGCGGGTCGGCGAACGTCGGGGTTTCGCCCGGGGCTGACCGGGGATCGCGACTGTGACGTCCCGGCGGCGGCGCCGCGCGGACAGCCACCGGACGAGGGTCAGGAACCGGGCATCCGCGACGGCCCGGGCGGGGCGTGGGTCGTGGCGGCCGACCGGCAAGGCGATGCGGACCGCAGACCGGCCGGCCGTCCCCGCGTGGCCGGTCGTTCCCGCGTGGCCGGTCGTTCCCACGTGGCCCGGTCGTCCCCGCGCGGACGACCGCTCTCGGAGCCGTCTGCCCTTCCCCCAGAGCCGAAACCCTTCCCCGGAGCGGGCTGCCCTTCCCCCGGACTGTCGGCCCTTCCCCGGAGCGGACCCTCGCCGACACCCGAGGCCGACGAGGGCAGCACGTCGCGGCGGGGCCGCTGCCGGCGGCGGTCATGCGGCGCTGACGTGGGCCGCGAGCAGCCGCCAGCCGTGCTCGTCGAGATGCCAGGTACGGGTATAGCGGACGCGGGCGCTGAACGGTTCGCCGCGCAGCCGGCCCTCGACCATGCCGAGAAAGAGGGTCACGCCGGTCCGCCCGGCGACGATGACGGTGAGGTCCTCCTCGACGACCTTGGTCATCACCTGGTCGCCGGACCGGTGGACGTGTAGGTCATCCGCCTTGGTGTAGAGGTCGCCGTCCGGCCCCGTGAACACGAGCCGCTCGTCGATCAGCTCGTCGAGCACCTCGACGTCGGAGGCCAACTGCGCCGCCTGCAGCCGGCGTTCACTGGCCCGGAGCCCCTCGGCGGGGTCAGCGCCGCGCCAGGAGTCCGATTCGGCCGGGAGATTGGTCGCCATGTCGCTGTCGTCATCCATCAACTGCTCATCTCCAGTGTTCAAGGCCGCCCAGATCCGGGGCCGCCCCCGAGGGTTTCGGTTCTCGCCCAGTCGTGAGCGAGGGCAAGCGGGAATGTGCGCACCGGGTGCGGTCGGGTTTCATCCGGCGGCGACGTCGTAGAGAAGGGAGTGGGGGTGGCGTGTGTGGGGATTTCGGCGGGGGGTACGGTCGGGGTCGATCCAGGCCGGAGGCAGGAATTCGGGCCGCCGGTCGGAGCCGAGTTGAACGGTCCATCCCTGGTGATGGACGGTCCGGTGGTGAGTCGGCGGCGGGATTTTCACCCGCCGCCGCTCGCAGAACCGTGCGTGACAGTCTCCCGTCACACGGCTCCCGTTGCCGCGCCGCTCGGGAGCGCTCCGTGACGCCAGTGTGCGAACAGGTCCGGGATGTTGCTGGCGATCTGGGCGAGTCGCCTCCGGGCCTTTGCTGGCGCGCGGTGCAGGTGCTTGTATTTCCGGCATGCCCACTTGACGAGATGCGGATTGATCCGATCCGCCAGGAAGCTGGTCAACAGGGATTTGTAGAAGTGCCCGTAGTAGTTGATCCAGCCCGTCACGATGGGGTTGATCCACGCGGCGAGCTGCCTGAAGTCCAGGCTGGTGCAGCGGCCGAGTCTCCATCCTCGGACTAGCCGGGACATTGCTTTCCCGGCTGCCCTGCTGAACGCGGGAAGGAAGCCGAGTTTCCATCTTCCGTCCCTGAGTCGCGCGCAGCGTGGCCGGAACGTGTACCCGAGGAAGGTGAATTCCACGGGGCTGCCTGGGCGGCGCTCACGGCCGTCCTGATGGCAGTACACGACCCTGGTCTTGTCCTGGTTGGTCTTGAGGCCGAACTTCCACAGCCTCGCGGCGATGACGTTGCGAATGTACTTCGCTTGCTTCTCGCTGCGACAGTGGACGACCACATCGTCGCTGTACCTTTCGAACCTGACCGTGGGTTGCGTCCGGGCCATCCAGGCATCGAACGCGTAGTGCATGAACAGGTTCGTGAGCACGGGAGAGACGGGAGACCCCTGTGGAGTTCCTTTGTCTCGTTCCCGTAGGGAGCCGTCGGACATCTGGACCGGTGCGGTGAGCCACCGTTGGACGTAGAGCGTTACCCATCGGTGGTTGGTGTGGCGTTCCACGGCCAGCAGGATTTCCTGGTGCGGCACGGTGTCGAAGAACTTGTGGATGTCGAGGTCGACGACCCACGCTTGTTCCCAGCACCGTTTCCGGCAGGTCGCCACCGCGTCCAGCGCCGAGCGTCGGGGCCGGTAGGCGTAGGAGTCCGGGTGGAAGATCTTCTCTCCCTGGGGCTCCAGCACCATCGCGACCACGGTCTGCGCGACGCGGTCGGCCACGGTGGGTATGCCGAGCGTCCGCGTTCCTCCTGCTGGTTTCGGGATCTCCACAGCCCTCACCGGCGCCGGGAAGTAGCCTCCCGACGACATCCGGTTCCAGACGCGGTAGAGGTTGTTCTTCTCGTCCCGCGCGAACTCCGCCAACGACTGCTCGTCGACGCCGGCGGCACCCTTGTTCGCCTTGACTTTCTGGTATGCCTCCCAGACGAGCTGTTTCGGAATGTCAAACGACTTTCCCGAGGACGCCGCCTCGACCATCCGGTTCCTCCCGTTCCCGGTTGACCTTCGATCGGAAGCCTGACAACCCGCCCCCTTCGCTCCGCCCCCATTACAGGAGCTTCGTCGCTACTACGGGGCGGTCCGCCCCCCTGCCCCGTGACCGGTACTCTGCCCCTCACGGCTCTTCACCGTTCGGAGTCCTCCCTCTCGCCGACCACGTCAACCCGCGGCCGTCGTTTCCGGGGCGAGGGGTTCTACCGTTCCGTGCTGAAGCCTGGACCGGGCTCACGCCACCTAAACGCCGGACACCGCCAGGGCAGTAGACAGGCACCTCCCTGACTGCTCCCGGGATAAACACCAGACCCCGGTTTTGATCTCGTCTTATGCGTTACGACGCTTCGTCGGTGGTTCACGGTCGTTCGTCTTCCCGGCCCGTACCTGCCGCCTCTCGGGCGACGTTTCCGTGTCGCTCACCACCCCGCCTCATTCAACGGAGCGGCACCCGGTGGTTTGAGACCTTCTCCTGTAAGACGATCCCGAAGGGCCTACCTTCATCTTCAGCACAGCACCACAACGTCGAGGATCCGCTTCTACATCATTACCTCTCAGTCATGTTCGGTATCGCACGGTGATAACCGCAGAGAAGGACGCTGTTGTCCAGCGAAGTATGGCCGCCGTCTATCCAATGGTGGATATGGTGCGCTTCGGGCCATCCTGCCGGACGATCGCAGCCGGGGAACGCGCAGCCGTTGTCTCGGGCAATCAGCGCCTGGCGGATGTCGGCGGTGACGGTGCGGTGCGCACGGCCGACGTCGAGGGGGACGCCGGCGGGGTCGAGAATGATGCGACGGACCGATGCGTCACAGGCGATGCGACGAAGGGCCTCGCGGGGCAGGGGCTGCCCCCAACTGGTGGTCGCGGGCAGGCGGGAGCGGCCGAGCAGCGCCGCCCAGGGAATGGTGACGGTCAGGTGCGGGCGGATCCCGCCGCTGGCGGGCAGCGCGGCGGTGTCAAGGGTGCGGCCGAGCAGGTCGACGAGGGCGTCGGCGCGCCGGCGGGCGGGGCTACGTGGGTCGAGAGTGCCGTCGACGGCGGGGCGGGGTGCGGCCAGCGGGTCCAGCGCGGTGCGTAGCAGAGCGGCGGCTTCCGCATCGAGCTCGCCGCTGATCCGGGTCATCCCGTCCGGCAACTCCGACATCCACAGCCCCCGCCGCCGCGCCGGATCCTCTCCACCCCCATCGGCCAGACTGCCGGGATCGGCGGCGGCGCGACCCCCGGGATCGGCGGAATCGGCGGAATCCGCGGGATCCGCGGGATCCGCGGGGTCGTGGGGTTGGCCGACGTCCGCACCGCCAGCGCCTGACTCGCCCTCGCCGGACTGCGCGCCGGCACCCGGCGCATCGCCCTGACTGGCAGACCCGCCGGGAGCCGGGTCGGGCGGATCGCCGCCGGGGCTGGGATCCGCCCACGTCAATGTCTCGCGTAGGTGACGGGCCAGGCGGGCCAGCGCGGTCGGATCGAACTCGTCGGCCTGCCGCAGCAGGAACGCCTCCGCCCGCCGGCGCACGTCCGCAGTCACCCCGGCGGGCAGGGATCTCATCCCCGCGACGATCACCAAGGCCTGCTCCACGCCGATCTCCCCCACGGCCAGCCGCTGCCCGGTGGCCGCCAGCGGGCCGTCCACGGCCACAGCCAGATCAACCAGACGGCCGGCGTCGGCCGCACGCACCCGGAGCCGTTCCCGCAGCCACGCCGCCGTGCTACTTGCACCGACCCGCCGCGCCAAACCCCGGCCGTGCACCTCCGCAACCACCTGAAGCCGAAACGCCGCCAGCCGCGTCAATACCGCCGTGCAGTCAACCAGACAGGCGTCCAGTTCAGCATCCGACAGCGCCCACACCCGGCCACCGCTCAGCTCGTCCACCCCGGCGGACACCGCCGCGACCCCTTCGAGCAGCGCAGACGACCCACCGGCACCATCAGGATTCCCGACCATGAGAAAAGCCTAGGCAATTCCCATCCAGAAGTCGAACAGATGTTCGCATCCGTAACCGATGCTCCCTTCTGGTCGTCCCAGAGACAACAACCACGACCACAACACCAAGGCTGTCCCCTGCGGGCGCCAAGGGAAGGCGATCATCTACGTGCCGATCGACCAACGATGAGCCGTACTCCTACGGAGCTGCCACTCCCAGCACGTGGCGGTTTCGGTGTACCTGGCACATTCAAGGTCACCGGCACCGGCACCGGCACCCGAGTCGATGACAGCCCGCAGAACCTGATCGAATTCGAATTCGAGAATCCAGTGACCGCACAGAGACCTGCCGGCCAAGGACCACCAGGGAGACTATAGGTCCATCCCGAGCACAGTGTGCACGACGATCTGCCCGCCGTGGTCGTCAGCGAGGTGCCGCATCCCGATCTTCCCTGCTACCCGCCGTGAGGCCGTGTTTCCGGGGTGAACGATCGCCACAAGCCGTTTCGCGCCAAGCTGGTCGCGGGCAAAGTCCCTGCAGGCCGCTGCCGCCTCGCTGGCCAGTTCCTGACCCCACAGACGGGGCAGGACGTGATAGCCGACCTCGAGCATCAGGGCTCCGTTGACCGTCTGCCAGGTGAGCCCGCAGTCCCCGACAAAGGCCCCGCCGTGGGTCTCGACGATCCACAACCCGTGTCCGAATCGGGCATAGTTTTCCTGGTTCCAGGCGATCCACGCGGCCGCCTGCCCACGCGTCTTCGGGGCCGGGTAGTAGGTCATGACCTGTTCGTCTCCGAGCAGGCCGGCCATCACATCAAGGTCATCCGGAGTCATCTGACGGAACCGCAGCCGGGACGTCGGAGGGGGAACCCGCCCGCGACGCTACTGCACCCCGGATCTTCGGCAGGTTCCCGCGGGCGGCTGGTGACCATGAGGGTCAATTGCCCCGGAACCGGAATGACCCGGCAGCGACCACGGGCAGTCGGAGCGGGCCGGGCAGTTGGAGCGGGCCGCCCGAGCGGGCCGGTCGGCGGCCGCCGCAGGGACCGACGGTTCCGGGGACGCCCGCCTTGCCTCGCTCACCGGTGTCCGCTAACGTACAACCCGATGGTTGTAGATCAGGGCTCTGACGAGTACGCCGATCGCCTCTTCCATGCCCTGGCAGACGCGACGAGGCGCGAGATCGTGGCGCTCACCCTGACCGGTGAGCATTCGGTCTCCGATCTCGCCCGGCGGTTCCCGATGAGCTTCGCGGCCGTTCAGAAGCACGTGGCGGTGCTGGCGGGCGCCGGGCTGGTCACGAAGCGGCGGCAGGGTCGGGAGCAGCGCGTGCGGGGCAACGCGGACGCGCTGCGCGAGGTTCATCGGCTGCTGGACGAGCTTGCGGCCCTGTGGCAGGGACGTATCGATCGGATGGCCGCGATCCTCGCCGAGCCCGACCCGCCCGACAGCCACCCGTCCGACAGCGACATGGCAGCGAGCGACCCGTCCGACAGCGACACGGCAGAAAGCGACACGGCAGAAAGCGAGCGGGAGGCGGCGCCCCGGGAGGCGGCGACCGGGCAGACCGCGACCAGGAGCCCGACGTCGACCAGCGACACTGCAGGTCAGCGGCCGACGACCGAACGGCCGAGCAGCCGGCAGACGACAGGCCAGCAGACAACGAACGAGCAGACGGCGAGGAGCAACGCGCATGACCGTGATCGACGTGAAGAAGAATCCTGAGGCCCTCAGCCTCGCCATCAGCTCCAGGTTCGAGGCGCCGCCGCAGCGGGTGTGGCGGATCTGGGCCGACCCGCGCCAGCTCGAACGGTGGTGGGGGCCGCCGACGTACCCGGCGACCGTCGTCGACCACGACCTGGCTCCCGGCGGGTCGGTCACGTACTTCATGACCGGGCCGGAGGGAGACAAGCACTACGGCTGGTGGCGCGTCCGGGCGGTCGACGTCCCACACCGGCTGGAGTTCGAGGACGGCTTCGCCGACGACTCGGGCCGCCCCAACCTCGACCTGCCCACCACGATCGTCCGCGTCCAGCTCACCGCGGACGGCGAGTCGGCGACCGTGATGACGATCGAGAGCACCTTCCCCTCGCCCGAAGCGATGGAGCAGATGGTGTCCATGGGCATGGTCGAGGGCATGTCCGAGGCCCTGGGCCAGATCGAGGCACTGCTGGCGGGCGCCGCGGCCTGACCGCGTGCCCCGTGCGCGGCGGTAGCTCGTCGGCGACGTCGAAGGCCCCCGGGCGTCGCGCCCGGCCCGCCCGCCAGACGGCCCCCCGGTGGCCGTCTGGCGGGTGGCCGTCTGGCGGGCGGACTCGTATGCCGCCTGATCCAGCGTCATCGCGGTGCGCGGCCGATCGCGCGCCCCGCCTGCCGAGATCACAGCTCCGACACGTCCGCCGGCGTGGACGATCAGCCGCCGACCGACGCCCCGGGCCTGGCCTCGGCGTCGGAGGGCGCTTCGGACTCGTCGCCGGTGTCCTCGTCCGAGGGCTCGGGTGTCGCGGCGCCCGCGGGCCGCCCGGCGTCGCCGCGGCCCGAGTCGGCCGCGTCGTCGGTGTCCCGCCTGCCCTCGGACTCCTCCGCGCCCTGTTCGCCTTCGTCGGGTTCGTCGGGCTGTTGGACGACCTCGCCGTCGCGGATCACACCACGCCACGAGCCGCTCGCCTCGCCCTGCATCGTGATGTAACGGCGGAAATGCTTGAGATCGAGCCGGGCCCGTCGACCACCGGCCCGCCAGATATTCCCGGTCTTCTCCATCAATCCGGACGGATAGTATTCCATGGCCAGCAGGACCCGGGTCAGGTCGTCGGCGAGCGGATGGAACGTGACGGCTCCCTTGGTGGAACCCTTCGCGCCCTCCGAGGTCCATACGATCCGCCGGTCCGGTATCTGCTCCTGGACCTTTGCCGCCCAGCTACGGCGGGATTTGAAGACCTTGACCCGCCAGTTCTGCTCGGTCTCGCTCTTCGCGTCCACCGCCTCGACGCCCTTCATGAAGCGGGAGAACTGCGGGTACTGCGTCCACTGGTCATAGGCCACGGAGACCGGCACTCCGACGTCGATCGTCTCTTCGATGTTCGTGGCCTTGGGCGGCCCACTCTTTCCGCCGGACCCCTTGCCACCGAGATGCAGCACCGACTTGACCTTGTCCTTCACCGCCGTGGCCGCCGTCGAGAACGCGGCCCGCATCGGCGACTTCCCGCTGGCCAGCTGCTTGGAGCCCGCCTTGAGCGCGGAGCCCGCACCGCCCGTGTCGGCGAGCACGTTCAGCTTGTCCGTACCCGATGTGAGCCGCTCCGTCGTCTTCCCGACCAACTGGGCACCCCGCGCCTTCGCCAGGTTCTTCGCCTGGCCGACCAGATTCTTCGTCGCCGGGTTCTCGCGCAGGGCGCCGACTATGCCCGTCTGCTTTGCCGTCGTCTGCGTCATGTCCCCTCCTCATCGATCCGTCATCACTCGGCTTCCGCCACAGGAGGGCGACGACGAGCGCCGCGCGTGGGCTCGGGGGCACGGCCGGCGGGACGGCGGTCCCCATCACCGTCGTCGGGCCCCTTCTCCTTGGTCTCCGCCTCCTCCTGCTCAGCTCCCGCCGACTCCTGGTCGGGTTCCTCGGCCTGATCGGCAGCGCCGTCCCTCTGCTCCCCAGAGCCATCCTCGGCCTGCCCACCAGAGCTGCCCTCGGCCTGCCCACCAGGACTGCCCTCGGCCTGCCCATCAGGACTGCCCTCGGCCTGCCCACCGGGGGTGCCGTCCGCACCCTCCCCCGCGGGTGCCTGCTCGTCCTTCTTCCCCCCGGCGCCGGGCACCGTCTTCAGGACGTCGGTCACGTCTCCGGCCGCCGCCTTCGCGGTGGTGCCGCCCTTCTCGGTGAGGGTCTCCGTGAGCTGCTGGGTGCGTTGCTGCAGGTTCTCGGTGAGACGCTCGACCTGGGACTCGTACACCGACAGGGCGGCGCGCCGGCCGGCCTCCACCACCGGTCCGCGCACCTGGGCGAGCAGCTGCTCGCCCTGGGGGGACTGCAGCAGCTTCACGGCCTGATCCCGCAGGACATCCTTGGGATCGTGATTGCGTCCGGTGAGCCAGAGCGCCACGCCGATGGCCGTCTTCGCCTTCTTGGTCCGGCCTAGGACGTAGCCACCGACGAGCGCCGCGGCGATCTTCGCGCTGCTCACAGTTGATCATCTCCCTTACGCTCGTCCCCAGCCGGTCCCCAACCCCAGCGGCCGGTTCCCGCAAAGGAGTCGGCGGGTTCTGCCGCTGAAGTCCGGGTGACGGTGGGGATTTCGATGAAGTCGATGGCGGGCAACGGCCCGACGTACTCGATCGAGAGTTCCGGTCGGGCCCGACGCAGCCTCGCGACCGCGGCGTCGAAGGTCTCGACGTCGTCGTCGGCCAGCAGAAAGGCCCAGCTGAGCACGGGATCCTCCGCCCCGCCGTGTCGCCGTCGCGGCCGATCGGAGCGGGCCAGCGGCTGCAGCTCGCTGAGGATCTCGTCGGCCTGCCGCTGCCGCCGCTGCACGACCAGCTCGGCGATCTCCTGCCCGAACCTGATCCGCTCGTCCAGATCGTCCGGTGGCGGGGAAGCGGCCACCGGCGACCCGGGGAGCACCGCCTGCAACGCGGACTGCTCCTCCTCGTCCACGTCGAGACGCAGCTCCACGAGACCATCGACGGCGTCGAGACGCTCCGGCATCACCTCGACCAGCGGTGCGAGCACCTCCGCGCGCACCGCGTCCTCGTCGGGGGCGACCGTGCCGAACCGCAGGGGCAGCACGGGGCCTCGCGCCAGCAGCCGCTGCAGGATGTCCAGATGGTGCACCGCCTCCTGGTCGCCGAGGACCCCGACGTCGGCGGTGCAGCTCACCGCGGCCGACAACGGCCCGAACCGCACCAGATGCACCGGTTCCGGAGGGTGTCCAAGGCCGGGCGGGGCGGGTTCGGGAGCCGGGTGCCCCGCTCGCGTGACGCCATACACGATGACGGGCACGGCACTCACCCCTTCTTGCCGCGACGCTCTGCCGGCGCCTCGCGACCTGCCGGCAGGTCCCGCCCGCGACGTTCCTCAGCGGGCGCGCCACGCAGAGCGCCGACCACTTCCTCGGCCGTGTCCTTGAGTCCGCCGAGTGCTCCGCTCGTCTTGTGTCGAGCGGTGCCCTCGGTGACCTCGTGCATGAGCCCGGGAAGGCCGGCGACCTGCTCCCTGGGCTGCAGATCGAGCCGGTTGACCGCTTCGGCGAACCGCAGGTAGGTGTCGACGCTGGCGATGACGATCCGCGCGTCGATCGTGAGGATCTCGATTCCCACCAGCGCGACGCGAACGTAGGCGTCGATGACGATCCCCTTGTCGAGAACCACGTCGAGGACGTCGGCGAGACTGCTCGGCTGGGGAGCTCGATTGATCGGACGACTGGCAACGGTCATGATGCTCACCTCGCCTTCTGACAGGATTGCTGGTCGGCGCAGGACCGGGCGGAGCGCCGTGCGGGTGCCATCGGCCCGCGGTTCGGGACCGCCTCGCCGCTGCTCTCGACGAGGCGACGCGCCCGGGCGACGGCGTCGTCGGCCTCCCGCTGGGTGACACCGAGCGAGGTGCGGACCCGCTCGAGGCTGTGCCGGATCTCGATCAGTGCCTGGCCCAGATCGTCGAGCTGCTCCGCCGTCAGCTCGCCGCCGTCCATCCGGCGGATCGCCTGACGTTCCAGGACCTCGCGCAGCAGTTCGAGGACGACCACGACGAGCTGTCCCAGACCTCGACCGACCTGGTCCGGGTCGGCGTCGAGGCGCAACGGGTGACCGGCACCGCCGGAACCACTCATCCCGCCACCTCCCCAGCACCCTCCACGACCCTCTGGATGCCGACGAGGAGCAGCCGCAGGTCGAGCCGGATCAGGTCGACCCCGGCGAGGGCGATCACGACGTCGCCACTGATCACGACACCGCGATCCACGAGCCGGTCCAGCAGGTCGGCGAGCGGCTGGGCCGCGGCGCAGGGCGTGCCGGCGGTGGCCGGGGTGCGGGGTCGGACCAGACCGGCGACACCGGCGCGGTCCCGGGAAACAGGCCCGCCGCCCGGTTCGCACCTCCGACCCGACTCAGCCACCCCCACCACCCCCACCACCGCCATCCCCGCCGCTGCCATCCCCGCCGCTGCCATCCCCACCGCCGCCATCCGCACCAACGCCATCCGCACCAATGCCGAGGGTGACGCGCACGAAGGAGTAGGGCGGCCAGGGCCCCGTGATCTCGGCGTCGAGACCGGCCTGCGTCAGTCGCCGCACCAGCGTCCGCGCCTTCGCGAGGAACTCCTCGTCGGCCGAGCGCGGCACGAGGTACGCGCAGTCGAACATCCGACCGGCCCGGCCGCCCCGGCGTCGTGCGGTGTCCCGGGCGAAGGCGGTCAGCTCCTCGTCCGCCTGTTCGATCAGTGCACCGAGTTCCTCCCGGCGTGCCTCCTGCGCCCGGATCTCCCGGCGCCGGGCTGTGAGGTAGGCCGTCCCCGATCCCGGCGCGAGTCCCCCTTCCTCCACCGGAGGATCGATGGGGTGGTCGGGAGGCGCCGCATCGGCCACCGGCTGGGACGCGTCGACCCGCAGGCCCCATTCCCTCGCGTCCTGAACCTGAGCCAGCGTGCGGGAAAGCGTCTGCTCCGGATCATCGAGCACCGCGTAGGCATGCTCCGCGTCCGGCAGGACAGTGCCGAAACGCAGCGGGAGCACCCCACCGCGTTCCGCCAGCGCCCGCAGCACCTGATCGTGACGGCGGGCAAGGTCCGCAAGCCGCCCCGTCTCCGAGACGTCCTCATCAAGGTCACGCAGCAGAGCGAGCTCGACGTCGGAGACCACCAGGGCCACCGGCGGGCGGACCACGGCGCGCACCGCCGTCCCGGCCACCAGACCTTCGAGATCGGACACGTGACGGCTCTGCTCCGGGACGATCCCGTAGGCGTACAGCCCGTGGTCCGCGTCGACACCGCAACCACGCCCGCGCGACCCGCCCGTGGCTGCGGCCGCAACCCCCTCGCTGCCCGGGACCGCGAGGTCTCCTGGCGCGCGGTCCCCTGACACGCGGCCGTCTGACACGCGGCCGTCCGGGACTCGGTCATCGGTGGGGACCTCGGCGGCCTGCACGAGTCCGCGCGCACCCGGCAGCCCCTCATCGGGCCCCGGCGGCGCCTCGCCCCACAACCCTTCCGCGAGTCCCGTCCGCCGTTCCTCGAGTCCCGTCCGCCCTTGTGCGAACTCCGGCACCCCTGCGTCGAACACGACCCGTGTGATCTCCTGTGCCAGGCGCTGCGCGACCTGGTGCCGGGCCATACTGCGCGCCTCGGAGACGGCTTCCTCGAACACGCCGGGTGCGAGCCGTCGGGCAAGGGCGGCGAGGCCGTCAGCGCCGCCCGCCGCGGGCATGGCGGCTCTCCCCCCTCGTCGCGTCCGGCGCTCCCGCGCTCGCTGCTCCTCCCCTCGCCACGGCATCAGCCCATGGCAGGTAGGACCGTCTCGGGGCAGCGGCGACCGGGGCGGAGGCCGCCCACCGCCGCTCGTCGACCGTCCTCGCCGGCGCCTCGACCGCGGCCCGGTCCGGCAGACCCCGCCCGACCTCGGTCGCAGGCGGACGGCCGCCGGACTCCAGGGCCGCCAGCCGGGCGCGCAGCTCCTCGTTCTCCTCCCGCAACGAGCGGGCCTTGGAGTTGAAGAAGGGATCGGCCGTCCACCAGTCCAGGCCCATCTCGCGGGCCGTGTCCGCCGAGGCGATGAAAAGACGCAGCTTCAGGGTGAGCAGCTCGACGTCCAGCACGCTGACGACCACGTCGCCGACGATCACGACGCCCTTGTCGAGCACCCGTTCCAGCACATCCGCGAGGGAGTCCGAGTGTGGTCCGCTCCACGCCCGCGCTCGAGGCGGCCCGGCGGCGACGCTTCGATCGACGGTCATGGGCGGTCCTGGCACGGTCAGAGAGATTTAATCGGTAGCACCCCGGACGAATCGTCGCAGGCGCTCGTAGCCCACGAGCGCGCCGTGAGCATCCACATCGATACGGTACGTAGCCAGCACACTCGTCGTCGACGGTATGCGGTCCAGTTCGACGACATCCGCCAGGATCGACCATCCGTCGTCAGTCCGTCGCACCCCGGAAATTCGCTCAGGGATATGACCGAGAATGGACCCGAACTCGTCGAGCGCCCCGGGTAGCACCGTCGCCAGCTCGCCGCGCGTGGCATGATCCGGACTTCGGTGCCGTGGCGGGTCATCGTCCGGGTGCATGGCGCGACAGACCCCCCGTCGAAGTCCCGTCTCCGGGCCAGGGGATCGGAACCAGGCACAGAAAACATCGACAACGCGCCCCTGCCCAAAACCATCCGATCCAAACACGACGCCCGGGCGGAGAAGCCGGCATCCACGTTCGCGGCAGGACGGGAGAAAACGAGAGAAAGAGGAAAAGCCGTGGCCGCGAGTACCGGGCGACCGAGGGCGACCGAGGGCGACCTGAGGGAGCAGGTCGACCCCGGGTTCGTCCCCGGTGCCGCGGTCGGGGCCGCCGGCTGGCGCGGTCGGGTCCGGCGGGCGGCCGCCCTCAGGCGCGGAAGTCCGCCGGGCGGTCGGGAGAGGCGGCCGCGAGGGCCTTGACGGTCCCGGCGACGTCGAGGTCAGCGCCGTAGACCGGGGTGCCGGGCTGCTGACGCCAGGAGTCCGCCAGCGTGCCGCCGTCGACCGGGTCGAAGCCCAGCTCGTCGACCAGGTCGAACACCAGCTCCTTGCCGGGGCCGTCCGCGCCCGCGATCGGCAGCGCGATGCGGCCCTCGGCGCCCTTCGACCGGCCGCGCTCCAGCAGGTGCTTCCAGAAGATCCCGTTGAACACCTTGATCACCGGTGCGCCGATCCGCTCGGCGACCCAGACGCTCTCTGGGGTGCCGGCCTCGATCGCGTCGAGGCGGCCGTCGCGCTGCTGGGGGTAGTAGTTGTTCGTCTCGATCACCGGCGCCCCCGGCTTCGCCCCCTTGAGGATGCCCGCGGGCAGGTTCGGAACGTTCTTCTGCGGGATGCTGATGATGACCACGTCGGCGTCCTCGGCGGCGTCGGCCGCCCAGACGGCCGCGGCCCCGCTCTGCGCCGCGAGCTCCGCCAGGGTCTGCGGGTCGCGCGAGTTGGCCACCCGCACCTCGTGGCCGAGCTCGCTCAGCCGCCGCGTCAGCGTCCCGCCGATCTGACCCGCCCCGATGATCCCGATTTTCATTGGCCGCGCTCCTCGACGATCGGGGCGAGGCACCGGCGCCTCGCCACGCGCCGTCTCCAACCTTGTCGATCCGGAAACTGTTCCTGTCCGCCCTGCCGCGGCCCGGCCTCAGTCGCGGACGACGACACGGCGCGGATGCAGCACGGCCGTGGTCCGCTCCGGGTCGAGGGCGCTGAGCCGGGCGAAGTCGGCGCCGTAGCGGTCGGTCATGCGGGCGAGGACGGACTTGTCCGGGTCGGGCACGAGCTCGACGTCGGCGCGGATCTCCAGGGTGCGCCCCGGGTTGGTGGGGTCGAACACGAACAGGGTCGCCACCGGGGTGCGTCGCAGGTTCGCCAGCTTCTGGCGGGTACTGATCATCGAAACCTTGACCGTCGGCCCGTCGGGGAGGAACCAGACGGCGGTCGACTGGGGCCGACCGCCCGCGCCGATCGTGGTCAGGACGCCGGTCAGCGGGTTGTCGATCAGGTCGCGGTGGGAGGCCGGGAACTCGGCCGGCTCGGGTGTGCTCACCCCTGTATGCCTACTCCTCTGCCCGCCCCGCGCACCGGCGGGGCCGGGCGCCGCCGCCCGGGCGCCCGGTCCGCCTGACGCGACGGCCCACCATCGTGTCGACGTGGATGCCCGCCCCGCCTGCAGCCTCAGCCGGGACGTGCAACCTCAGCCGGGACGTGCAACCTCAGCCGGGACGTGGGGCCTCAGATGGGACCTGCTGTCGCAGACGGGAGAGGACGTCACTTATCGGGCACCTGGACGCGCCGGCCGGTGGCGGCGGACCGGGAGACCGCGTCGAGGAGCTGGTGGCGGCGCAGCGCGTGGGTGAAGTCGGGCGCCACGTCCGTGCCCTCGGCGAGATCGCGACGGATCTGCGCGTAGGCGTGGGCGACGGCGCCGGCCGGCTGCCCGGCAAGGGCGGGGTAGGCGTCGTAGGACGCCGGCGTGGCCAGCTCGGCGAGCGGCTCGCCGCCCTGGGAGCCGAGGATGGTGATCTGCCCGTAGTTGAGGCTGCCGGTGGACGAGGTGACCTGCAGGTCGCCGTCGGTGCCGTTGATCTCCCACAGGAAACCGGTGCCGCGCGGCGTCCCGCCGCGCAGGTGGATGCTCGCGACAGCCCCGCCGACGAGGGTCCCGGAGACGGCGATCTGGTCCTCGGCCGTCATCGGGACGGACGCGCCGGTCTCGGCGTTGCGGACCTGGGGCCGCCGCGTCGCGGTGGTGGCGGCGACGTCGGCGAACTCCCCCAGCACGCTGGTGACGGCGTCGGCGGTGTGGCCGAACGGGATCGTCAGCAGGGTGGCGCCCAGGTCGCGGTCGAGCAGGTACTCACCGCCGGGGTGGATGACCGGTCCCCACACACCGCCGTTGCCCACCAGCGTCGTCGACAGCACCTCGCCCACGTACCCGTCGGCCACCAGGTCGCGCAGGTAGCGCACCGCGGGGGCGAACCGCCCCTGCAGTCCGATGAACGACCGCACGCCCGCGGCGGCCTCGACCAGTTCCCGGACCTCGTCCAGACCGTTGGCCAGCGGCCACTCGCACAGCACCACCTTGCCCGCCGCCAGTGCGGGCAGGACCAGCTCGCGGTGGCGCGGCACCTTCACCGAGACGACGACCAGGTCGACGTCGTCGCGCCCGGCCAGCTCCTCGACGCTCCCGCTGGCCGCGGGCACGCCGTGGGCCTCGGCGGCGGCGCGCGCGGACTGCGGGCTGCTGGCGGCGACCGCCCGCAGCGCGAAGCCGTCGACGGCGGCCAGGGCGGGCAGGTGCGCACCGGCCGCCCAGCCGCCGTTCGCGCTCAGGCCGACGATGCCGACGCCCACCGTGCGTTCGAGATCCGATGCCATTTACATGTCCACTTCTTGGTCGGGGTGACACCCGGTCGGACTGCCGTCACTCAGGTCGGGATGTCACTCAGGTCGGGATGTCGCTCGGTCGGGGTGCGCGCCGCCGGCGCCACGACCGCGGCGGGCCGGAGGTCGAACATGGCGGCCAGCAACTCGTGGGAGCGGCGCCGGTCGGCGGGGTCGGCGATGAGGTTCTGCACCATCAGCTCGTCGGCCCGGCTCTCCGCGAGCATCCGCTCCAGCGTGGCCCGGACTCCGTCGACGTCGCCGGCCACGAACTGCGGCCACCGCCCGTCGACGATCCGGGTCGGCTGTTCCTGCTCGGCATCGGTGAGCTCCGCGGCGGCCTCGTCGGCGCTCGGCAGCACCGCGTCGCCTCCCTGGCGGCGCAGCCGGGCGTAGAAGCCCTTCGCCGAGCCGACCAGCCGCCGGGCCCGCGCCTCGGTCTCGGCGACGGTGACGTTCACCGCCAGGATCGACCGCGGCTCGGCCAGCCCGAACCCCTGGGGACGGAACTGCTCGCGGTAGCGCCGCAGCGCCGCCGCCGCGCCCCCCGGGTTGATGAAGCCGGCGAAGGCGTACCCGATGCCGAGCCCGGCCGCGAGGTTCGACCCGGACGGGCTCGACCCGAGCAGCCAGGTCTGCGGCACCCCGGGCATCGACGGGATCAGCGGGTTGCCGGTGAACGGATGCCCGGCCGGGAACGCCTCGTACAGCCAGGCCAGCGTCTCGGCGACCTGCTGGGTGTGGTCGTCCTGCGCCGGCTGCCGGCGATCGCGCCGCAACGCCATGTCGATGACCGGCCCGGCGGTCGCCCGCCCCATGCCCAGGTCGACCCGGCCCGGGTACATCGCCTCGAGCTGGGCGAACATCTCGGCGACCTTGAACGGGCTGTAATGGTTCATCAGCACCGTCCCGGACCCGATCCGGATCGTCGACGTCCGCGCGCCGGCGGCCGCGATCAGCAGTTCCGGGTGGTGCGACGCGCCGGACCGGCTCAGGTGGTGCTCGGCGAACCAGACCCGGTGGAAGCCCCAGGCCTCGGCGTGCCGGGCCGTCTCGACCGCGTCGACGAGCGCCTGCCGCTCGTCCGTGCCCGGCGCGACGGTGCCCAGCTCCACGATGGACAGCTTCACCCGCGGCCTCCGACGGCGTCGTCTGCGGCAAGGGCGGCGATGCTCACCACTCCACCGTAGCCGATAGTTGGTTGGTCCCAACTTGTGGTCTCACGCCGCGCGTGTCTCTACCGTGGACCGATGGACCCCGCGCCCGCGCCCGCGTCGCCGCCCACCCTCGCCGCACTCGAGCGGGCCCTCGCGAACGTGGCGCGGTTCCTCGCCGACCGCGCCACCGTCGACGACCTCGCGCGGCGGTCCGGCTTCGACCTGCCCGCCGCCTCGTGGGCACTGCTGGAGTACCTCGACGGGCGTGGCCCCATGCCCGTCTCCGCGGTCGCCGCCTGCCACGGCGTCGACGTCTCCTCGGTCACCCCGCGGATCAAGCGGCTCGAAGGCGACGGCCTGATCAGCCGGCGGCGCGACCCCCGCGACGCTCGCGTCCACCTCATCCACATCACCGACCGCGGCCGGCACGCGCTGGACAGCGTCCACGCCGCTCGCCGCGACCTGCTCGGCTCGGTGATCGCCGAGCTGGACCCGACCCACGTCGGCATCGCCGCCGAGGTCCTCGAGCTGATCGCCGATCGGCTCTCCACCACGCGGCGACGCATCGACGCCCAGTCCCCGGATGGTGCGAGTCCGAATCCGCCCGGCTTCGGGCCAGGAGACGATCCGGGAGATCTCCCGCCGACGCCGGCGGAGGCCGGCCGGGCCCGGCACCCCGGCGAAAGGTCGGAGTCGATGCCCACCTGACGTCGGCGTCGCCGCCCCGGCCGAGCCGAGTCCGTCAGGCCAGCAGGAGAACCGCGGTGATGAGCAGCAGCACCGCCGTCAGCCCATGGATGGCGTAGGCGGTGACCTTGGGCCCCTGGTGACGCAACACGATCAGGGCGTCGCCCAGCGGGACGACGGTGACCGTGAGCATGAACCAGCCGACCGCCTGTTGGGTCGAGGCGAGGATCAGGGCTATCGGGACGAGCCCCGACGCGATGTCCCGGATCCCCTTGACCGCGAAATAGGCGTCGGCCTGGCCGATGTCCGCCGGCACGGCGACACCGAAGGCGGCCGCGGCAGCCCGGGGTACGAGCAGAAACCGAATGCCGATGAAGATGATGGCGACACTGACGATCCACGAGAGCACATAGGCAACGGTTGTCATGATCTACCGCGCCGACCTGGCCGCGGCAGCCGCCCCGTCGACGGCACTCGCCTGGCCGGCGCCGGACGACTTGTCGGCGGCGGACGACTTGTCGGCGGCGGACGACTTGTCGGCGGCGGACGACTTGTCGGCGGCGATGGCGGCGGGCCGGTAGTTCCCCCGGATCCGCCGCACGTGGGCCGAGTAGAGGATCCGGCCGACCGAGAACCAGATGATGCGGGCCGGCAGCGGAAGCCCGGCGAGGAACGCCTTGCGCTCGTGTGGCTGCGCGTCCTCCAACACGGCGCCCAGCAGGGTCAGGATCGCGTCCTTCGGGGTGTTGGCGAGGAAGTGCTCGCCCTGGGCCGCCCATTCCGGCACGCTGAGATAGTCGGCGGCGAGCGGCAACAGGTGCGATTCCTCGTCGTCGAGATGTTCGATCAGTGCCGCCCGATGCTCGACGAGAGCCTCGACGAGGGCGTCCCGATCCGACCGATCCGCGGTGGCCTCCCAGGCGGCCAGCGCGGTCTCGGCCCGGGCGAGGCTCGCGGCCACCTCTTCGTGCTGGGCCTCCATCCGCAGCACGACGTCGGCACCCAGATCCAGACGGGCCAGCAGCAGCGGCCAGACCAGCTCGTCCTCACCGTGGTGGTGGACGCCGAGGCCCAACTGGTACCACCGGAAGTAGCCGGCGAGGACCCGCGCCCGGGCGGTGTCGCCCGCGGGAACCCGGGCCGTCAGCTCGGCCAGCAACCGCGATTCGCGGCGGAACGCCCGGTGGATGATCCTCATCTCCTGGGTGTTCGGGCGTTCGGTGTCGGTGTCGGTGTCGGTGTCGGTGTCAGGGTCGGGGGCTGCGGAAGTGGTCACGGTATTCCTCCCTCGGCCGCGGCCTTTCCGGGTCCGCGACCTTTCCGGTGCGCGGCCCTGCCGGGCCGCGTTTGAGCTGTTCGGCTGTGCTGTTCGGTTGAGCTGGGATCAGCATCGGAGGCGGCACTTGGAGCGCTCGTGGAGCTGAGTTGGAACCGTCTCGCCGGTTCGCCAGATGGACAGGCCGGACGGACGGGACCCGATGGACATGACCCGATGAACGGGGCCAGAGGAAGGGGACCAGAGGAACGGGACCGGATGGATAGGATCGGTACGCGATGGTCCGGATCCGAGTGCTCGGCCCGCTGGCGGTCGAGGTGGGTGGACGCGCCGTCGCCCTGGGCGGGCCGCGGCAACGGGCGGTCCTCGCCCGGCTCGTTGTCGCCCGCGGTGAGCTCGTCTCGGTGGACAGGCTGATCGAGGACCTGTGGCGCGGCGAACCACCCGCCAAGGCCGTGACCTCCCTGCAGTCCTACGTCTCCAATCTGCGTCGGTTGCTGGAGCCGGCCCGGCCGCCGAGGACACCCGCGACGGTCCTCATCAGCGCGAGCCCGGGCTATGCCCTCGCGCTTGGCCCGGAGGCGGTGGACGCCTGGCGGTTCGAATCGCTGCTGCGCGAGGCCCGGCGGAACGCCGCGGCCGGCACCGGCTCCCGGGCGCTGATTTCCGAGGGGCTGGCCCTGTGGCTCGGCGACGCCTTCGGGGAGGTCGCCGACGAGTCCTGGGCCATCGCCGAGACCTCCCGGTTGGCGGACCTTCGCGTCGAGGCTCGGGAGATGCTTGCCGCCGTCGAGCTGCGCGAGGGCAACCTGGCCGCCGCCGTGCGGCTCGCGGACGCGCTCACCCGGCGCGAGCCGCTGCGGGAGGAGGGCTGGCGCCTGCTGGCCCTTGCCCTGTGGGGCAGCAACCGGCGGGCCGACGCCCTCGACGCGTTGCGCCGCGCCCGTCGGCGGCTGGCCGAGGAGCTCGGCCTGGACCCAGGACCCGAACTCGCCCGGCTGGAGGAGGCCATCCTCCGGCAGAACCGCGAGATCCTCCACGCGGCGCTGCCCCCCTCAGCGCCGCAACCGCCGACTCCACCCACTCTGCCGCCATCCCCCACACCCCCGATTTCGCCCACACCCCCGATTTCGCCCACACCCCCGATATCGCCCACAGCGCCGACACCGCCCACAGCGCCGGCATCCCCGCCCGCGGCGGCCCGGTCGGCGATGCCGGCACTCGCGGGAGCACCCGAGCCCGCCGGATCGTCGGAATTGGACGGATCAGCTCCACCGTCCCCGGCCGGCGCTCCAGCCGCCGAGCTGTTCGCCGGCCGTGAGCGGGAGCTCGCCGCGCTGGCGGACCTCGCCGCCGAGACTGGCGCCGCCGAGACTGGCGCCGCCGAGGCTCGGACCGCCGGCGTTGATGTCGGCCGCGCGAGGATCGCCCTGATCAGCGGCGAACCGGGGGCCGGGAAGTCGGCGCTTTTACGGCAGGTGCGCCGCAGGCTGGCCACGTCCGGGTGGTTGGTCGTCACCGGCCAGTGTCTCGAGGCCGAGGGTGCTCCCCCGGCCTGGGCGTGGCTGCAGGCCCTGCGCGTCCTGGCCGACGCCGCTCCCCCTCCGGCCGCACTGGCCGAACTCCTCGAACCTCTCCTCTCGGACCAGCAGCCCGACCACCTACCCGGCCACCCGCCCGGCCAGCAGCCCGACCACCTACCCGGCCACCCGCCCGGCCAGCGGCCTGACCACCCGCCCCGCCACGAGCCGGTTCGCGAGCCCGGCCAGCAGCCGACCGACACGGACCGGCGAGACCGCGTCGACGCCTCCGCGGGCCGGTTCCGACTGCACCAGGCCGTCATCGCATGGCTACGGATAGTCGCCTACCGGAAGCCGGCGGGACCACTGGCGATCATCCTGGACGATCTGCACTGGGCCGACGCGGAAACCCTGGCGCTGCTCAGTGCGGTCGGCACGCAGGTGACCGACGCGCCGATCCTGCTGCTGGCGGCCTACCGCGACGGGGAGATCGGCCCGGCCCTGGCCGACGCACTCGCCGGGCTGGCCGCCCGGTCGCCACGGCGCCTGGCGTTGGGTGGCCTGTCGCGGGAGGCGATCGCCGACGTCGTCGCCGCGGTCTGCCAGCGACCCGTCGACGCCGACACCATGCTGGCCCTCGCCGAACGCACCGGAGGAAACCCGTTCCATGTGCGGGAGAGCGCCCGCCTGCTCGCCAGCGAGGGGGCACTCGTCGCGCTGTCCGAGGTGCCGGACGGCGTACGCGACGTGCTCCGCCGACGGCTCGCGCGCCTGCCGGAGGCGTCGGTGGCGGTGCTGCGACTGGCCGCCGTCGCCGGTCGGGAGGCCGACGTCGAGGTGCTCATCGACGCGGCCAGCACCGACGAGGACGGCGTGCTCGACGCCCTGGACGCCGGGCTCATCGCCGGCCTGCTCACCGAGCCCGCACCGGGTCGGGTCCGGTTCACCCACGCCCTCGTCCGGGACACCCTGAGCACCGACCTCAGTCGGCTGCGCCGCACGCGCATGCACGGCAGGCTCGGCGCCGCCCTCGAGCGGCTGCAGCCCGACAACGTGCCCGCGCTGGCCCACCATTACCTGCGGGCCGCCTCGGCGGCGACGGCACGCCGCGCCGTCGACTACGCGGTCCGGGCCGCCCAGGCCGCCGAGCGCCGCTACGCCCACGACACGGCGGCGGAACTGCTCGCGGGCGCGCTTGACGGCTTCGACCGCATTCCCGCGGACGACCACGCCTCTCGGGACAATGATCGCGACGCCGAACGGGTGCTGCTGCTCGGCCGGTTGCTGCGGGCGCAGGTGCGCGCCGGCGCGGTGGCGGCCGCGCGCACCACCCGGCAGCGGGCCGTCGACCACGCCGAGGCGGCCGGTCGTGAGGACCTGCTGATCGCCGCCTTCACGGCCTGGACCGAACCGACCCCCTGGCAGAGCCGTCCCTACGGGACCGTGGACACGCCCGTCGTCGCGGTGCTCACCCGCCTGCTCGAGCGGCGCGGTCTCGACGCCGCCGTTCGCTGCCGGCTGTTGGACGCCCTGACCACCGAGCTCGCCGGCGAGGACGACGCCCGGCCCCGCCGGGCCGCCGAGGAGGCGGTGGCGCTGTCCGCCGACGTGGGCGATCCCGCCCTGCGCGCCCTCGCCCTCACCGCGTTGGCCCGGGTGCGCAACAACGAGTCCGACTGGCCGGAGCGGACCCGGGTCGGCCAGGAGCTGATCGCGCTCGGCGTCGGGCACGACCTGCCCGCCTACCACTCCTTCGGCAACTTCATCCGGGCCATCGCGGCGGTCGCCGACTCCGATGTCGCCGGCGTCCGGCGCTTCGTCGCCGACGGGATGGAGCTCGCCCGCCTGTACCGGATGCCGGAGGCCGAGGGCGTCGGCGCCTACGGGCAGGCGATGCTCGCGCACATCGCCGGCGACCTCGACGACGCCGAGCGCCGGTACACCGAGACGACCGCCCGGATGCTGCGCCACGGGTCGATCCACGCCGCCGGCTTTCAGCTCCTGGCCGTCGCCACGCTGCGCCTGACGCAGGGCCGGATGGCCGAGTTCGCCGCGCGCGCCGACGATCTGCTGGCCGCCCACGGGCCGGTCGTGATCGACCTGCTCACGCTCGCCCTGGCCCGCGACGGCCGGCCGGCCGAGGCCGCGCGCATGCACGCCGGAGCTCCGGCACTGCGACCCGACTTTCTCTTCTCGACCCTCGGTATCCTGCGCGCCGAGGCGGCCATCGCCGTCGCGGACCGCCCGCTCGCCCGCGCGATGTACGCCGACCTGCTACCGCTGCGCGGGCAGTTGCCCGGCACCCTGAGCCTGTCGCTGGCGCTGCGACCGGTCGCCCACACCCTCGGCGCCCTCGCCGCCTTCCTCGGCCGGTACCCCGACGCCGCCGACCACTTCCGGCAGGCGCGCACGGTCGCCGAACGCTGGGGTGCCACCCACTGGGCCGACGAGGCCCGCCGCGCCCTCGCCGCGATGACCACCACCGCGATGACCACAACCGCGGGGACCGAGACCGAGGAGTTCCCGTGATCGACACCCAGCGGTTCGCGTCCTTCCTGCTGGTAGTGGCCACGCTGATCGTGGTGCCCGGGCCGAGCGTGCTCTTCGTCGTCAGCCGGGGTGTCTCGCTGGGACGGCGGGCGGCGGTGTTCACCGCGTTCGGCAACGAGTCGGCGATGCTGGTCCAGGTCATGGCGGTGGCGTGCGGCCTGGGATTCGTCGTCGAACGCTCGGTGGTGGTGTTCTCCGTGCTCAAGTTCGCCGGCGCCGGCTATCTCGTATGTCTGGGCTGGCAGGCCTGGCGGCATCGCGCCGAGCTCACCGTCGCGATCGCGGGGCCGACGTCCTCGTACACGTCCCGCCGCATCCTGCGCGACGGCTTCGTCGTGGGAATCGGCAATCCCAAGGGAGTGCTCATCTTCACCGCGGTGCTGCCGCAGTTCGTCGACCGCTCGGCCGGTGATGCGCCCGTCCAGTTGCTGTTCCTCGGCCTGATCTGCGTGGCGATCGCCCTGGTTTCGGATGTGTCGTGGGGACTGCTCGCCGGAACCGCCCGCACCTGGCTGGCGCGGTCACCGCGCCGGTTGTCGGCCATCGGCGGGGCCTCGGGCGTTGTGATGATGGGACTGGGTGTGAAGCTGGCCGTCAGCCGCCGACCCTGACCGCACACCCGTAGCCGGCGGCCGGCGGCCGGCGGCCAGAATGAAGGAGCATCGGAATACGGTGGTCCGGCCGGCGTATCCGGACGGCAGGTTCCGCGTTCCGTCGAAGAAAGGCCCGTCATGTCCGACCTGGGGTGCCGACCGGACGGAATTTCGTCCCCGGAACAGGTGCTCCTGGCCGCCGGAGTGCCCTTCACGGCAGTGGATCACCAGCCGATCGTCGGGCCGGCGGACGCGGAGCTGCTGGGCTTTCCGACCGAGCGGCTCCTGAAGACGATGGTGTTCAGGAATGCGGACCGCGGTTTCGTCCTCGCCGCACTCCCCGTCACCGGTCGGGTCAACTACGGCAGGTTGGCCCGGGCGGCGGGAACCTCCCGCGCGAAACTCAGCCAGGCGGCTGCGGAGGACCTGCGGGACCTCGGCATGGAGCCCGGCGGGGCGAGCCCGGTGTGCGCGGTCCCGGGAGTGGTCGTGGTGTTCGACACCGCCGTCCGGCGGATGGGCGTCGTCTGCTGCGGCAGTGGGCGGGCCGATCGCACCATCCAGGTCGACGTCGGCCATCTGATCGAACTGGTCAAGCCGATCTTCGACGAGCTGTCCCGGTGAGGGCGAGCCCCTCTCACCCCTGACGTCGATCGCCGCTCGCCTACTCCCCGTCACCGCAGGCGATCCGGCCAAGAACCCGACCAGGGAAGACCTCGCCAGGCGAAGGCGGGCCCGGCAAATTCGTTGCGGAAAGTGACGGCCATCCGTTTCCCCTCCGTCGTGGGCCGTTCACCTCCGCATCGGACGCTAACCCATGTAACGACGAACCGGGAGCGCACCCATCCCCGGAACAGACGTACCTGGAGTGCCTGCCGTCGGACCTCGGCCCGTCGCCGGCCATCGATGGAGCCACCTGGACCCGACGGGGCCGGGCCCGATCAGCGCCGATCGGGGCCGTCCCGGGTCCGGGCCGGCGCCCGCCCTCTCCCAAGGAGCATGCCCGTGGCTCGACCACGCCTGGCTCGTGAACGCCTGGCTCGTGAGCATCCGGCTGGTGAACACCGGCCCCGGCTACGACTGCCCCAGCCGCGACTGCCCCAGCCGCGACTGCTGCGCGCCGCCGCCGCGGTGACGCTGGTGGCGGCGCTGGCCGCCGCGTGCGCGACGGACTCGTCCACGTCCGACTCCGCCCAGGCCCCGGCCGGCGCGACCGGCACGATCCCGCAGCTCGCCGCCGACCAGAAGGTCTCGATCGTCTACGAGACCTACAACCTGCTGAGCACCGGCACCTGGAAGCCCGTGGTCGAGGGCCTCATCGCACAGTTCGAGAAGGAACACCCGAACATCACCGTCAAGGGCCAGCCTCCGCAGGGGGTGACCAGCGGCAACGAGTACACCACCAGCATCAAGAACCAGGTGCTGGCCGGAAACCCGCCGGACGTCGGCCAGATCACCTTCAACGCGCTGCGGTTCGCGGCCACCAGCCTGGGCGCCGCGCCCATCGACACCCTGGTCGGCAAGGACGCCCTCGCCGCGAACTACGGCGGCGCGCACCCCTACGCCCCGGCCGTGCCGAAGCTCGGCGAGGTCGACGGCCGCACCTACGCCGTCCCGTACGTCTTCTCGACGCCGGTGATGTGGATCAACAAGACGCTGTTCGCGCAGGCCGGTCTCGACCCGGCGAACCCGCCGAAGACCTGGGCGGACGTCAAGGCCGCGGCGCTGGCCATCAAGGCGAAGACCGGCAAGGAGGGCGTCGAGGTCAACTGCCTGACCAAGCAGACGGTGGACTGGTGCTGGCAGTCGATGGTGCTCTCCAACGGCGGCCGGGTGATCGCGCCGGACGCGAGCAAGCTGACCTTCGCCGACGCGCCCGCCGTCGAGACCGTCTCGATGTCGCAGGACCTCGTCCGCAGCGGGGCGATGCCGAACCTCGACCAGCAGCAGGCGCTCAAGGCCTTCACCAGCGGGCAGCTCGGCATGATGGTCGAGAGCAGCGCCGTGCAGGCCGCCCTGATGGCGGGCGCCAAGGCGAACAACTGGGAGCTCGGCGCCACGGGTGAGCCGGGCTTCGGCTCGAAGCCCGTCGTCCCCACCAACTCGGGCTCGGCCCTGGCCATCTTCAGCAAGGACCCGGCCAAGCAGCGCGCCGCCTGGGAGCTGATCAAGTTCCTCACCAGCGACCGCGCCTACACCCAGATCTCCTCGAAGATCGGCTACCTGCCGCTGCGCACCGGGCTCATCGACGACCCGAACGGCCTGCAGGCGTGGGCGAAGGCGAACCCGCTCATCAAGCCCAACCTCGACCAGCTCACCCGGCTCCAGCCGTGGGCGGCCTTCCCCGGCGACAACTACCTGCAGATCCAGGACACGATGATGACTGCGGTCGAGGGCGCCGTGTTCAGCGGCAAGGACCCCGCCTCCACCCTGGCCGGCGCCCAGAAGCAGGCCACCGACCTCATGCCGGCCCGGTGAACCCGATGACCACCCAGGCTCCTCCCACCCAGGACCGTCCCACCCCCGCCTCCCCCGGCGCGGAGATCGTCGCGGCGCCGCCAGCGCGACGCAGCCTGCCGCTGCCCGGCACGATCAACCTGCGTGACGTCGGTGGTTACCCGGCCGCCGACGGCCGGACGGTCCGGTGGCGCACGCTGCTGCGCTCCGGCGCCCTGCGTGGCCTCGACGGGCGCGGCCGGGCGGTGCTCGCCCAGATCGGCCTGCGCAGCGTCGTCGACCTGCGCGAGGACGCCGAGGTCGAGCACGACCCGGACGCCCTCGGCCGGCTGCCCGCCAAACACCGCCGAGTGCCGATCTTCACCCTGCCCGCCGCGGCGCAGGCCGCCGTGGGCCAGGCGGCCGACGGCGACGGCGCGGGCGAGTCGGCGGCCGTCGGCGCCGCCGCCGGCATGGCGGCCGTGCGGGCCGCGGGGGCCGACGGCGATCTGGCCAGCGTGTTCGACTTCGCCGTCGACCAGCGCGGCAGCCGCCTCACCGCCGCGGTCGTCGCGCTCGCCGCGCCGGGCGCACTGCCGGCGATCGTGCACTGCAGCGCCGGCAAGGACCGCACGGGACTGGTCATCGCGCTGGTCCTCGACCTCGCCAGGGTGCCGGCCGAGGTGATCGCCGAGGATTTCGCGTTGACGTCCTACTTCCTGCGCGACGAGGCCGCCGCCGCCGTCCTGCGGATGTCGGCCCGGTCCTCGGCGGACGGGGCCGCGGTGGCGCCGGCCATGCTGGCCAGCCCGCCGGAGCTCATCCTGCGCGCGCTGGACCGCATCCACGCCGGCTTCGGGGACACCCGCTCGTACCTGCTGGCGCACGGCGCGACCGCGCACGCGCTGGACCGCCTGGTCGACGCGCTCCTGGTTCCCACGGAGCCGGACGACGACGACGCCCCAGCCACCCCAGCCGCCGACCGGTAGCGACAGCCACCGCCCGCCGGCCACCTACCGGCAGTGGCCGGGCGCCGCGCACCCGACGCCCGGCGCCCGGCCCTGCCCCCCCACCCAGCCCTGCTCCACGCCCGGCCCTGCCCCCCACCCAGCCCTGCTCCACGCCCGGCCCTGCTCCACGCCCGGCCCTGCTCCACGCCCCTGGGCCCGCAGTCTCGGCGCCGCCAGGGGCCCGCCGGCCCGCCCAGCCGCCACGCCCTCCTCCAGCGTCCGTGGAAGGACTCTCATGTCCAGCTCTCTCGACCCGAGCGACTTCACTCCCAGCCACATCCTCCTCCAGCTCAGTGACACCCACATCGTCCGCGAGGGCGAGCTGCTCCACGGCAAGGTCGACTCCCACGCCGGGCTGCGCACGGCCTTCGAGCAGATCGAGGCCTCCACCCTGAAGGTCGCCGCGCTGCTGCTGACCGGCGACCTCGCCGACAGCGGGGACCTCGTCGCGTACCAGCGCCTGCGTGAACTGGTCGAGCCGGTGGCCGAGCGGCTGGGCGCGCCGGTCCTCTACGCCGTCGGCAACCACGACTCGCGGGGCCCGTTCCGGGCGGGGCTGCTCGGCGCGGAGCCCACCGAGGAGCCCTACGACTACGTCCACTGGGTCGACGATCTGCGGATCATCGTCCTGGACACGACCGAACCGGGCGAGCACGGCGGCTTCCTCAGCACCGCCCAGTTGCGCTGGCTCGCCGACGAGCTGGCCACCCCGGCGCCCGGCGGAACGGTCCTCGCCCTGCACCACCCGCCCGTGCCGTCGCCGATCTCCATGGTGAACAAGTACCTGCTGGCGGAGCCCGCGAACCTGGCCGACGTGCTGGCCGGCACCGACGTCCGGATCGTCCTGACCGGCCACGCCCACCACTCCTCCGCCGGCGTGATCGGGGGCGTGCCGGTCTGGGTGGCCGGCGCGACCGCCTACAGCGCCCGCACCCTCGGCCCGGCCGACCGGCTGACCGGCATGGTCGGTGGGGAGTACACCCGCGTCGACGTCTACCCCGACGCCGCCGTCGCCACCGCGATCCCGCTGACCCCCACCGAGGTCATCTACGACGTCACCCTCGACGAGATCGCGCAGCTCAGCGCCGCCCACTGAGCGCCGCGTGGTCCACGGGGTCCGGACGGCATCGCCCGTGCGGGCCCCGCCCCCGCGCTGTCGAAGGTTCGCGGGGATGTCCACCCGTCCGTATGCGCCGAGCGCCCCATCGACGATGATGGACCGCAACGGGGGTGGGGGATGACGAGGGGTGAATCACCGGAGCAACGGCCGGATCCCCGGCTGCCGCGCGGTCCCGACTGGGACGCGCAGGTCGGCCCGCGGCGCGCCGACGACATCGCCGCCCGGCTCGCTGCCGAGGAGGCCGGAGAGGAGACCGGCGACGAGACGTTCATCGCGCCCGCCGGCTGGCTGCCCACCGGCCCACCGCCACCGCCACCGGCCGCCGGGCCCTCCTCCGTGCCGCCCTGGCAGCAGGGCCCGCCGCCGGCGCCGACGCCGGTCTATGGCGGTCCACCGCTGCCGGCGTGGGACGACGGAGGTCGGCCCCCCGCTCGGCGTGGGCGGGGCTGGCTGCGCCGGCTGTTCCGGCGGTGAGCCCGTTCGCGGCCGCCGCGGGTCGGGCCGCCGCAGCCCCGGCCGCCCGGTCACCGTCCGGGAGCCACCCGGACGCGGTGCGGGGACGGCGGCGGACCTACGCCGTGTGGGAGCTGACCCTGGCGTGCAACCTCGCGTGCGGGCACTGCGGCTCGCGCGCCGGGGCCCGGCGCCCGGCGGAGCTGTCCACCGGGCAGGCCCTCGACGTGGTGGCCCAGCTCGACGCGGTCGGCGTGGACGAGGTCACGCTCATCGGCGGGGAGGCGTTCCTGCGCCGGGACTGGCTGACGATCGCCGCCGAGATCACCCGCAGGGGAATGGGCTGCACGGTCACGACCGGCGGATACCGGTTGAGCGCGGCGATGGCGCGCGGTCTGCGGGCCGCGGGCGTCACCCAGTGCTCGGTGTCCGTGGACGGCATGACCGCAACCCATGATCGACTCCGCGGACGGGCGGGTTCGTGGCAGTCGTGCTTCCTGACGATGGAACGCCTGCGGTCGGCCGGGGTCGAGGCGACCTGCAACACGCAGATCAACCGCCTGACCACGCCGGAGCTCCCGGAGCTGTACCGGCGGCTACGCTCCGCGGGCGTCGTCGCCTGGCAGTGGCAGCTCACCGCCCCGATGGGCAACGCCGCCGACCACGGCGACCTGCTGCTCCAGCCCGTCGAGCTGCTCGAGGTGTTCCCGGTGCTCGCCCGGATCGCCCGGCGCGCCCGCCAGGACGGCGTCCGGATCCACGCCGGGAACAACGTCGGCTACTACGGTCCCTACGAGCGGCTGCTGCGCTCCCCCGAGGGTTCGGCCTTCTGGACCGGCTGCCAGGCCGGGCTGTCCACCCTCGGCATCGAGTCGGACGGCACGATCAAGGGTTGCCCGTCGCTGCCCACGCGGGACTACGCCGGCGGGAACATCCGCGACCGCAGCCTCACCGACCTGCTGCGCGACGCCCCCGAGCTCGGCCTCAACCTGACGGCGGGCACGGAGGCCGCGGCCGAGAACCTGTGGGGCTTCTGCCGCGGCTGCGCCTTCGCGGACGTCTGCCGCGGCGGCTGCACCTGGACCGCCCACACCTTCTTCGGCCGCCCCGGCAACAATCCCTACTGCCACCACCGCGCGCTGACGCACCAGCGGGCCGGCCGGCGGGAACGGCTGGTCCAGACCGCCCCGCCGCCCGGCGAACCGTTCGACCACGGCCTGTTCTCCCTCGTCGAGGAGGACCTGGACGCTGCCTGGCCCACGACCGAACGCCCCCGCCTCGCCGGGACGGACATCCGCTGGCCCGCCGACTGGGTCGACTGACGCCCCGGGAGCGCGATTCCGCCGAAACGGTCCGTATTTGGGTGACTGGCAAGAATCACCTGATACGTAAGGGGATGGTCGCGCGTGACCAGCGGGGAGCCGCACGAGGTCGCGGATGGTGTCGCAGCGGGCGGTGAGTTCGTGTGCTTCCGCGAAGTCAAAGCCAGCTCACCTACCAAGCCTGACCAGGCGTGCCGCGGGTTCGACTGACCAGAGACGCAGCATCGTCCTGGAGGGATCGGGCATCCCCTCCGCACCAGACGGATTCGGCTCCCGACGGTCTGTCTGTGGCCCTCTCCCTCAACGGACACGCCCTCGCCCTCGCCACCGGTGCCGCTGACAGTGCCCTCCGCATCTGGGACGTCGAGCGGGCTATCGAGTCCGCAGCACTTCTCACGCATCCGGACGACGGATACACGGTCGCGCTACCTGACGGCTCCTACAAGGACAGGTCTCCAGCGAACGACAGCAACCACGGTGGGAGGTAACTCGACGGCCGTATCGCCACCGCGCGTCGGCTCCCTGGCGACTCTTCGGTCCTCCGCCCGTTCAACTGACGGTCCTGACCCCCTCGTCCGCCGCTCCGCAACAGTCTGGCCGGAGTTCTGTCGAGCCGGCGCCTCATCGAGACGACTACCTCAATCGGCTGGGTACGCCTGTACATAAAGATGTACTCTATTTCGGGCAAGCCACAGATTCGGGATAGGAGTGGCGATGATACGGCTAGACGGAGGCCTAGTAGCAGCCCAGGGTTTCCAGTACCAGTATCTGCGAACCCTGGAATCCATTTTGAGCGCTATGGATTGGCCTCCGCATCACTCATGCCGCGTAGAGGGACCCGATGAACCGGCTTCCCATGCCAGCAGAGACGCAATCGATTTCGACCTTATCGACAAAGACGGGATCTGCCTTGTCGCCGCGCAGGTAAAGAGTGCGGGGTCTGGCCGTCCAATCAGCGCTCCCGACGCTATCGCGGTCATCATCAAGTTGATTAAGTCCCGTGAAGCAATCGAATACCGATTGGTCACCCAGGCACGACCCGACAAGAATTGCGAGGAACTCGCTCAGAGCCTCGCCGCGACGTGGTAGGCCAGGCTTTTGCCGAAGGTGCTATCTGGCGGCCTCCAGATCGGCGGGCCGCGTGTCTGCCATCTCCACGCGGAAGGGGTATGTCCCCGCTGCGGTGAACGTGTCGTGGATCGGCATGATGAGCGAGGTGAGGCGACGGGCGTTCGCGTCGCCGATCGGCGTCCACAGCGCGGCGCAGTGCTCGTCGGTCTCGACCTCGATCTGCTCGCGCGCCGCGATGCCGGCATCGGTCGCAGTGCCGTCGGCGTTGAGCCAGCCGCGTGCGACGAGGCGTGTCGTTGCCGCCGCCACCTCCTCGTCGTTCCACAGCCGGGTGGCACGTGCGATCGCTTCCGGGAAGTGACCTGTCGCGGTTTGCAGAACGTTGCAGTCGCACGGCCCGAGGTTGTTGGCGGCGAGCACGATGAAATGCGCGTCGCCGCGCCACTCGCGCAGCACCGTGATCTGCTGCCATAGCGCGACGAGCGGATCGGGCGGGAGGGTGACCGAGACGTTGGCGGCCGCCATCGTCTTTCCGGCGTAGTCGGCACTCGCGACGACCGGGTCGATCAGCGATCGTGCCTCCGCGATCTGATCGGCGGTGAGGTTCACGTCGACGCGCTGCAACGCACGATTGACAGCCACGAAGCGGGCGGCCTGCCACTGCTCTGGCGTCGCGGTATCCCACACGCCTGCCATGGCCTGCACCGACCGCGGGCTGAAGTTGTAGAAGGCCGCGAGCGTGACCTGCCACGGGACTGCGCCCATCGGGGCCGACCGGAACGCGAAGTACGCCGGTCCGTACTCGATCACGCCGAGCTTGGCGGCCTCTTCCGGTGCCTCGGGGATGAAGTAGATGAAAAGGTGGGTCGCGTTGATGGCGAGGCTGACCTCGCGGACGGCATTCATGTCTGGCCTGGCATGACCAAAGGTGCTGGCGAGATGCATCGCAGGTTGTCTCCTGGCAAGTCGGGGGATCAACCTCCGGCGAGGGGCGGCGAAGGGGTGACCGCACTCAGTCTCAAGCGGTGAAGTGCAAGATCGTATTTGGGTCTGTCCGGTATGTCAGGACGGTTCCGACGCGGTGATCCGTGCAAGGATTGCGCCAAGTTCTTGCACTTCGATCCGGACCGTGTCTCCCGGTGCCAGGTAGGGGCGGTGGTCGGACAACTCCTGGATGCAGCCGGTGCCCACGGGGCCGCTGGCGAGGATGTCACCGGCTCGCAGCGTGGTACCGCGCGACGCGTGCGCCAGCATCTCGCCGAACGACCAGTGGATCTCGTCCCAGCTGCCGCCGCCGTAATGCTCGTCGTTGACGTATCCGTCCATCCGCAACGCATAGCCCTTGTCCGAGCGGTAGGGCTCCAGCTCGTCGGGGGTGACGAGGAACGGGCCGAGACTGGTCGAGGCGTCCTTGCTTTTGGACGGGCCGAACACGAACCCCATCTCACTCGCAGAGATATCGCGTGCGCTCCAGTCGCAGTAGACCAGGTAGCCGGCGATGTGCTTCTCCGCCGTGGCGGCGTCGAGGTTTGCACAGTCCCCGGCGATCACCGCGGCGACCTCGACCTCGTAGTCCCACAACTGCGTGTCCGGGGCGATGGGGATCGTGTCGTGCGGTCCCTTGATCGCCGCCGGGTTGGAGAAGTAGAAGATCGGATACTCGTACCAGACCGGACTGACCGTGCCGTCGCCGACAGCTGCCTTACCCGCGTTGCTGACGTGGCGCTCGAACGCGGCGAAGTCCCGGACCGCCGGGGGTACGGGCATCGGCGCCAGCAGGTGGGCCGTGGCCAGATCGACGATCTCGGCCGGTTCCCTGGTTGCGGCGGCTGCCAGCCCGCCTTCGGCGCGCAGCAGCTCCAGCAGGCCCATACCCAGGGCGTGGATGGTGTTGCCGTGCACCACGCCGCAGCGGGTGGAGCCGTCCGCGCAGCGGTAGCTGACCCACCTCATCGGGCAAGCACCGCCCGGGCGTAGTCGTAGAGTCGCCGTACGTCGGCGGGTGCGGAAGCCCGAGGGTCGCCGGTGATCACGGCCGTCTTCATGCGGCCACCGTCCGCGCGAACTTGCGGATCTCCTCGGCGAACAGCTCCGGCTGCTCCAGAGCGGCGAAGTGGCCGCCCGCGGGGATGTCGTCGTTGAAGTAGCGCAGGTCGTGGTAGGCGCGCTCGGCCCAGATGCGCGGGGTACGCGTCAGTTCGTCCGGGAAGACGCTGACCCCGACGGGAAGGTCCAGCTCGGTCAGAACCAGCGGCTGGCGAGCGTACTCCCAGTACAGGCGAGCGGAGGAAGCACCGGTTCCGGTGAACCAGTAAAGGGAGATGTGGTCGAGGATCTCATCGAGGGTGAGGGCGTCGGGCCGGGCCCAGTCGAGGAACTTCTCGTAGATCCACGCGGCCTGGCCGGCCGGCGAGTCGGTCAGGGCGTAGCCGATGGTCTGCGGCCGGGTGCGCTGCAGGACGTGGTATCCGGAATGGCCGGCGAAGAAGCGGCTGCCCTGTTCAAGTGCGGCCTTCTCCTGTGGGGTCGGATCGTCGCCGACCGGCGGTGCGGCGAGGAACTCGGGGAAGTTGACGTGGATCGCGCACAGGCCCGCCGGGCGCTGCGCCCCCATGCGGGTCGCGACGACACCGCCCCAGTCGCCGCCCTGGGCCAGGTAGGAGTCATGGCCGAGGCGCTGCATGAGTACGCCGTACGCACGGGCGATCCGGTCCGGGTCCCAGCCGGTGGAGGTGGGCTGGTCGGAAAAGCCGTAGCCGGGCATCGAGGGGATGACGAGGTGGAAGCCGTGGTCAGTGAGCGGGCCGACGGTCTTGAGGAACTCCAGGAACGAGCCCGGCCATCCGTGCAGCAGCAACAGGGCAGTGGCGTCGGGATGTGGCGAGCGCACGTGCATGAAGTGGATGCCGAGACCGTCGATGGTGGTACGGAACTGGCCCAGCTCGTTGAGCTGCCGCTCCAGCGTGCGCCAGTCGTAGCCGGTGGCCCAGTAGTCCAGGATTTCGGCGAGTCGCTCCCGTTGCACTCCCTGGCTGCTGTCCGCCACTGTCTCCCGGCCGGCAAGGCGTACCCGGCGCAGTCGGTCCTTCAGATCCTCCAGGGCACTGTCCGGGATGTCGATGCGAAACGTTGTCACGCTGTCCGATGTCACGATCACCACGGTGCCGCCACACGGGGTCCGCGGTCCAATGATTGTTCCGTAAAACGTAATACGAACCGCGCATAACACCAGCTAGAGTGGGTCGGTGTCCGATCCCTTCCCCGCACCCGTGGACCTCGACCTGCGGCTGGTGCAGTGCTTCACGGTGGTCGCCGAGCACCAGCATTTCGGCCGTGCTGCCGAGGCGTTGCACACCACCCAGCCGTCACTGAGCCGGCAGATCCGCCGCCTCGAACAGCAGGTGGGCGTCCGCCTGCTGGACCGCACCACCCGCGGCACCCGGCTCAGCGAGGCCGGCGAGATCTTCCTGCCCCAGGCCACGGGGCTGCTGCGCGCCGCGGTCGAGGCAATGGCCCGCACCCGGGCCGCGGCCCGGCCCAGCAGCGTCACCATCGGCTACACCAGGGGGCTGATCATCACTGCGGCCGTGCGCGCCCTGCGCGACCGCAATCCCGATGCCGAAGTCCACACCCGTCTGCTCGCCTGGAACGACTCGCGCGGCGCGTTGCTGGAGCACCGCGTCGACGCGGTGGTGACGCGCCTGCCATTCCCCACAGACCAGCTTCACATCGCCGTCCTCTACGACGAGCCGCGCGTGCTGGTCGTGCCTCGGGATCATCGGTTGGCCGGCAGGGAGTGGGTCACCCTCGACGACATCGCCGACGAGCCGATCCCCCACGTACGCCAGTCCGACCCGTTGCTGAACGCCTACTGGCGGCTCGATCCCCGGCCCGACGGGCAGCCCGCACCCGACGGCCCCCTGGTCGAAGCCCTTGAGGACAAACACGAACTCATCGCCGCCGGGCAGGCTGTGGCCATCGGGCCGCCCCTCGACTACGCGACCGGCCTGCATCCCAGCCTCACCACCATCCCGTTGCAGGGGGTCGAACCCAGCCAGGTCGTGCTCGCCACTCGCGCCAGCGACCGCAGCCGCCTGGTCACCGCTTTCCGCAAGCATGCCGAAGCTCTGCTTACCGGAACCCACCGGGCTGGACCGATGCGCACAACGTGATCCGCGGGGACTCCGCCCGCATACACGAGCGCCGCCGACCACGACGAGGGGATGGAACGACTCGCCGCCGCCTACCGGGCCGGCGGCATCCCCGCGCAGGCTTGATCGTCGACGTCGACGTCGAGGCCGTGCTCGTCCGCGTGGCGCGGTTGCGCGGAACAGCAGGCGTCGGCCGGCATCCGGCCACCGCCAACAGGCGGCCGATCAGACCCGAATGAGGATTTCTCCGTGGAGCACGCTGATCCACCCGTCGGGGTGATCGGCCCAGTCATGCCAGGCGTCGGCGAGTTCGCGAAGGTCCTCACTGGTGGCCAGGTCCGAGGTCAGCAGCTGGTCCGCTACTGCGGATTTCGTGATCCGGCTGGCCCACATGTCGCCCCATTCGCGACGAGCATTCGGGTCGGCGTAGCACCAGGTGGACGATGACGCCGTGACGTCGCTTGCGCCGGCGGCGTGCGCCCAACCGAGGAGATGGCGTCCCGCGTCGGGTTCGCCTCCGTTTGCTCGTGCTGCCCGTCGGTAGAGGTCGCGCCACTGCTCGAGGCCAGCGCTCGCAGGGTGCCAGGTGAAGCCCGCGTAGTCGCCGTCGCGGGCAGCGACAACTCCACCCGGGCGACAGACGCGGATCATCTCGCGCAGTGCGGCCACCGGATCTGCGACGTGCTGCAGCACCTGGTGAGCGTGGACGACGTCAAAACTTGCGTCGGGAAGTTCCAGGGCGTGGATGTCGCCGACGAGGAAATCGACGGTGGTGCAGCCCCGTCGAGCGGCTTCGGTTCGAGCGAGTTCCAGAATGGCCTCGGACGTCTCCATCGCGGTGACTCGTCCGGGAGCTACAAGCTCCGCGAGATCGACCGTGATCGTGCCAGGGCCGCTGCCCACGTCGAGCACCGACAGTCCGGGGCGCAGGTCCGCGAGCAGGTAGGCAGCGGAGTTCTCCGCGGTCCTGGTGCGGTGCGATCTCAGGACGCTCTCGGTGTGTCCGTGCGTGTAGGTGGGAGCGTTGGGCATGCGCGGAACTTAACATTCCGTTCCGGAATGGAATCCATATCTCACTGTGTGAGATGCCCTGGTCGAGGCCGTCGCCGTGGCGGCGACGATCCGCACCCGGATGGGCAGGCCGTCGGCGCCGGTGGGCAGGAGCAGCGTCACCGCGCCATGGCCGGTGAGGCTGAACGGTACGATAGAACACCGCCCGTGCCCTAGTACTGCAACGGCACTAGGACACATCGGCGTCCGGGGCCGGTCGGCGGGAGCGGATGAGCTGTTCCTGGGCGATCGCGAGGACCAGGTTGCCCGCGGCATCCCGGACCGAGCCGGAGTACAGCCCGAGCCCACTGGCGGCGCTGCTGGGCCACATCTCCAGGGTCATCCCGTCGTCGGCCCGCGCCGGGGCGTGGAACCAGATCGAGTGGCTGACGCTGGATTCCGTGCTGGCGATGCCGGGATCGGCGAGCTGGCCGAAGCCGGTGCCTATGTCGGACATGTAGGCGACGGCGCAGGTGTGGGTCAGCCAGTCGTCCGACAGCGGGCCGACGGGGAGGATCTCGGCGTGGTCCGGGAAGAAGAACCGGTCGCCCTGCTGGCGACGGGGGGTGAACTCGCACAGGTCGAGCAGGAGCATCCGGTGCTTGTCCGGCGGCTCGGTGTAGGTGCGCCCCAGCCGCGGCACCGCGTCGAGGACGAACTCACCCGTGCCCCGGGTGAACGACGTGACCATCGAGAAGATCACCTTGTCGTCCTGGAGGGCGACGACCCGGCGCGCCGAGAAGGAGCGGCCGTCGCGGTCGCGGTCGACGTGCAGGATGACCGGGGCGTCGAGCCGGCCGGCCCGCAGGAAGTAGCCGTGCAGCGAGTGCGGCCGGCGGTCGGGCTCGATCGTCATCGCCGCCGCGCGCAGGGCCAGGGCGAGGATCTGACCGCCGTAGAGCGGGTAGCCGCCGGTGTCGACCAGGCTCACCGACTGGAAGTCATCCTCGCCGACCTGAACGATCTGCAACGCCTGCTCGAGGGTCTCGGCGACGGAATGTTCGCTCACCTGCTCATCACTCGCACGGGACCGACGTTCCCACAGCCGCTGGCGAGACAGCAACAGTTGTCGAAGCCGTAGGACGAAACCGACACGGCAGCGACCCCGGCCCCGACCCCGCGGCGACACCGACACGGCGGCGACACCGACCCCGACTCGGCCGAGGGCCGGTGAACGCCGAGGGCCGGTGAACGCCGAGGGCGTGGTCGCCGCCTGCCCGAGGGTCCGATCGGTTCTTGATCGAATTCTCCGGGGATGTCGTCACCACTGTTGATTATCTTGACATCCGGGGCACCGACCCCGAACAACATCGACCTCAGGCACACCTATGACGATCACCTCCACGGCTGCGGGGCGACTTTACGGCTCCGGGGGCGAGAGGAGATCGAAGAGATAGACGCCGCGGTTTCCGGCCGCCGTGACCATGGCGGAGTCGGCGCTCCAGGCACAGTCGTACAGGTCGCCGTCGACTCTCATCATCGCGGCGCAGCGTCCGGTGGCCACCTCCCACACGCACAGCGACCCGTCGTTCCCGACGCCGGCGATCCAGGTGCCGTCCGGCGCCACCGCCACCGCGTGCACCGCATAGGCGTGGCCGGTGACATTGCGTCGAAGCGCGGGGTGGGGCAGGTCCGGCAGCGGCCAGTGGTTCACCAGCCGAGTCCGTCCCAGGGTGGTCTGCACGGCGGCGACCTGCGGTGCCCAGGACGGCTCCTGGTACAGGCGGCTGTGCAGCACATCCAGCACGAACCGGGCCGGGTCGGTGGGGGCCAGCAGGTGCGCGACGCGGGAGAGTTCGGCGCGCAACGACGCTGCCCGGCTGCCGGGCACCGACGACAGATCCGTGAACGGCGCCACCGGGCCGAACCGCCGCAGCCGGGCACCGACCCACCGCAGGTCGCCGGCGACCGCGTCCGCCTCATCGACCCGGCCCGCGGCGAGCAGGTGCGCCACCAGGTAGTCCCACAGGTACGGCTGGTCCTCGTCGAGTTCCCACCAGGCGACCGCGGGGCAGGGCACCCCCGCCACCAGCGGCCTCGCGGCGGGCAGGCCGGCGGCAACCGCGTCCACCAGCAGGCCGTCGAGCGTGGCGATGCGCGCCTCGCCAAGCTGGAACCGCAGGAAATCCCGGACCACGTCATGCAGGGACACCACTGCCCTGCCGGGGTCCAACGTGATCAGCGACAACTGATCCATCCGCACGCACAGCCGCCGACCCGACATGGGATCGAGCCCCGCGCTGGCTTCCCACAGCAGCAGCACCAACCCGACCGGCACCGACTCGTCCTCGGCAAAGATGCCCAGCTCGGCCAGCCGCTGCGCACCGTCCCCGGGCAGCAGACCACTGCCCGCCTCGATCGTGGCCCGGGCCGCCCGCGCCCGCTGCGCAGGCTCCCCCAGATCAAGATCCGCACGCACACCGTGCAGGTCGTCGATCGCCCCCGGGCCGGCCGCGCGCAGGCGGGCCAGCACCTCCAGCCCGGCCTCCGACACCGGCTGCCCCGCCCGCTGCGCGTCGACCAGCAGCCGGTTGACCAACCGCAGCAGCAACGGCCAGCGGCCCGTCGCCGCCAACAACCCCGCCACCACCGGCCCGTCCGCCACAGGCAACTGCCAGGTCAGCACCTGCCGAGCCTGCTCGGGCGACATCTGGTCCACCGGTACCCGCACCGCCCCGGCGGGCAGGACATCCGCCACCCGGGTCGTCACCAGCCGCACGCATCGACGACCGCCGATCAGGAACGGTTCCAGCTGGTCTGCGTCCCACACATCATCGATCACCAGCAGCATCCGGGGCCGCTCGTCCACCATCCGCCCCAGATGCTGGCCGGCCAACAGGGGATCGTCGAAGCTCGCGTCGTCCCCGGTGATGAACCGGGCCGCCTCGCACACCTTCGCCGCCACCGCCGCCGGCCCCCGCACATCCCGACCCACCCTCACCCGGTACACCCGGCCCCCGAACCGGCGACGAACCCGCCGATCCGCGCACACCAGCTCGGCCAACGTCGTCTTCCCGAAGCCACCCGCCCCATGCAGCGCCGTGGTGATCCCCACCGCTCGCCCACCGCGACGCCGCAACCCCGCGACCACCTGACCGAACTCGACCGGCCGACCCACCACCCATCCCGGCGGCTCCACCGGCGGCGGCAGCCGTAACCCGGCGGAGGACGCCTGGGCCGGCAGGATCACCGACAACACCGCGACCACGGCCGCCGCCGCGGTCACCACGCCCGCGGACAGGAATGGATGCGTACGCAGCCCGTCCAGAACACCGGGCCACCGCTGCTGCGCCGTCACCGTGTTCACCAGAATCACCGCTCATGGATCTGAGGCAGTTGGAGTACTTCGTCGCGGTCGCCGAGGAACAGAACTTCACCCGGGCGGCCGAACGGGTGCACATCAGCCAGTCCGGGGTCAGCGCCCAGATCCGCCAGTTGGAGCGGGAGCTCGGCGCCGAGCTGTTCGATCGGTCGGCGCGCACCGTCACGCTCACCGTCGCGGGCAAGGCCGCGCTCGAACACGCCCGCGCCGCGCTCACCGCCGCCGGGGCGGTGAGCCAGGCGGTCGGCGAGGTGACCGGCCTGATCCGCGGCCGGCTCGCCCTCGGCATGATCATCGGCTGCACCATCACGCCCCTGTTCGACGCGCTCGCCGCCTTCCACCGGGCGCATCCCGGCGTGGTGGTCTCGCTGCTGGAGGACTCCTCCGACCGCCTCGCCGACGGGGTGCGCGCCGGCGCCCTCGACCTCGCCCTCATCGGTACCGCGGACGCCACCGTCGAGGGGTTGGAGTCGCTGACGATCGTCAGCGAGCGGCTCGTCGCGGCCGTGCCGCCCGGCCATCCCCTGACGCGACGGCGTCGGATCACCCTGCGCGACCTGGAGTCCTACCCAATCGTCTGCATGCCGCCCGGTACCGGCCTGCGCGCCGTGTTCGACGAGGCCTGCGCCGCGCAGCGCCGTCGACCGCTGATCGCCCTGCAGGCCAGCGCCGCCGACGCCCTCGCCGACCTCGCCGCCCGCGGCCTCGGCGTCGCGATCCTCAGCGCCTCGATGGCCGCCGGCTACGCCGACCGGCTCACCGCCCGCACCGTCGACGACGTCGAGGCGCCCGCCCGGCTCGCCCTGATCTGGCGCGGCGGGCACGGTCCGGCGGTGCGCGCGGCGCTCGCGCACCTGCACCGCGCGTTCGCGGTTCCGGCGCCCGCCATGTGATAGGTCTTGGCGCCGCCGGCGCAGTCGCCGCCGAGACCGGCCGGGACGGAGCGCACGGTGCGCAAGGTGCACGAGGTGCGCAAGGTGCGCGAGGTGACGGACCCCGGCGGCGCGCGGCTGCATCGCCAGCTCGGCCTGGCCGGCCTGACCTTCATCTCGCTCGGCTCCGTCATCGGGTCCGGCTGGTTGCTCGGCGCGCTCACCGCCGCCGAGGTGGCCGGGCCCGCGTCGGTCGTCTCCTGGGCGATCGCCGGCGCGCTGGTCGCCCTGCTCGCCCTCGTCTACGCCGAGCTCGGCGCGGCCTACCCGGTCGCCGGCGGCACGGCCCGCTATCCCCGCCTGGTCCTCGGGCCGCTGGGTGGGTTCGTCGCCGGCTGGGTGGCCTGGATTCCCGCCGTCGCCCTGGCTCCGCTCGAGGTCACCGCGGCGCTGTCGTATCTCGACCACCGGTTTCCCGGACTGGTCGATGACGACGGCACCCTGACCCGCAGCGGTCTCGCCCTCGCCGCCACCGCCCTGGTCGTCCTCACCGTCGTCAACCTGCTCGGCGTGCGCTGGCTGGCCCGGACCAACACCGTCACCGTCGGGTGGAAGGTGCTCGTTCCCGCCGTCACCGCCGTCGCGCTGACGGTCACCGCGTTCCATCCGACGAATTTCCAGGCGGGGGGCGGATTCGCCCCGTTCGGCGCCAAGGGCGTCTTCGCCGCGCTGCCCGCGGGGGTGGTGTTCTCGCTGCAGGGTTTCGAGCAGGCCGTGCAGATGGGCGCCGAGGCGAAACGGCCGCACCGGGATCTACCTCGGGCAATCATGGTGGCGACCCTGGCCGGCACGGCGCTGTATTTCCTGCTCCAGGTCGCCTTCATCGCCACCGTCGAGCCGGCCCGGCTCGACGCGGGGTGGAGCCGGCCGCTCGGCGCGGGCGACTACGGGCCTTACGCGACGCTTGCCACCAATCTCGGCCTGGGTTGGCTGGCGATTCTGCTCTATATCGACGCGGTCGTCTCTCCGGGCGGTACCGCGCTGATCTATGTCGGTACCTCGGCCCGGCTGTCCTATTCCCTGGCCCGCACCCGGGGCCTGCCGGCCGCGCTGGCCCGGCTCGACCGGCGCGGGGTGCCGATCGTGTCGGTGCTGCTCGCGGCCGCCGTCGGCATGGTGGTGCTCCTGCCCTTTCCGAGCTGGCAGAACCTGGTCCGGCTGGTCAGTTCGGCGACGTTCGTCATGTACGGTTTCGCGCCCGTCTGCCTGGCCGTGCTGCGCCGCGCCGACCCCGACCGGCCGCGCCCCTACCGCCTGCCCGCCGCGCGGATCCTCGCCCCGCTCGCCTTCGCCGCGGCCAACCTGGTCATCTACTGGGCCGGCTGGCGGACGAACCAGAAGCTGTTCGCCGCGATCGCCCTCGGGCTGGCGGTGTTCGGGGGTTACCGGGCGACCCGGCCCGCCGGGCGGCGGGCGGACCTGGAGTGGCGCGCCGCGTGGTGGATCGCCCCGTGGCTCGGTGGCCTGGCGATCCTGTCCTGGCTGGGCCAGTTCGGGGGACGCGGTGTCCTGCCGTTCTGGGTCGACCTCGCGCTCGTGACCGGTTTCAGCCTCGCCGTCTTCGCGGCGGCGGTGCGCGCCGCGCTGGCCACCGGGGTCGGGCGGCGGCTGGTCGAGATCGCGCAGATCCAGGCCGCGGACGCCGCGGACGCCGCGGCCGGCGAGATCGACGGCGCCGGCATCGAGGCCATCCCCGGACATGGCCCGCCCGCCCGGTGAATGGCATCGACGCGATTACCACCAAGGTGCCCCCGGACGGGTCCGGGGGTAGTGGCGGCCCGCGCGGCGGTACGCGCAGTTCGGGGCCGGTTCGCGACACCCGCCGCACCGATGGAGATCGGTCCGGCAGACCCGTTCCGGTGAAGTGATAGTGACCTTTCACTTCGGTGGTACCGTCGTCGGCATCACGTTCAGCGCGATCGGCGAAGGGCGGAGAGGCGATGACCGAAGTATCGGAAATACCACTGCACATGCGGCGCGCACAGTTCGATCCGATCTCCGAGCTCGGTGCGGCCCGCGACAGCGCCGGCGTCTGTCCGGTGGTGACACCTTTCGGTGTACCCGCCCATCTCGTGAGCCGCTATGACGACGTTCGGGACGTCCTTTCCGATTCGGCGCGATTCAGCACCGCGGATCGGCGGGCACTCACGCCCCCCGGCGCCGCCGGGCCGACCGAGGAGGAGTACGCGCGGGCCCGGGTGGGGAATCTTCTTTCCTACGACCCGCCGGAGCACACCCGGCTGCGCCGAATGCTCACGCCGGAATTCACCATGCGCCGGATGCGGGCGCTCGAGCCGCGGATCGTCGAGATCGTCTCCGCGGCCCTCGACGACGTGGAGCGGGCCGGCAGGCCGGCCGATCTGGTCTCGACGTTCGCCCTGCCGGTGCCGTCCCTGGTCATCTGCGAGCTGCTCGGCGTCCCGTACGCCGACCGGGCCGACTTCCAGCGGCGCACCGCCGACCAGCTCGACGCCTCCCACCCGCCGCAGCGCCGCCTCGCCCTGCAGCAGGCCAGCCGCGCGTACATGGCCACCCTCGTCGAGCGGGCGCGCCGCGATCCCGGCGAGGACATCCTCGGCATGCTCGTGCGCGAGCACGGCGACGACGTCAGCGCCGAGGAGCTCGTCGGCATCGCCTCCCTGCTGCTGCTCGCCGGCCACGAGACGACCGCGAACATGCTGGGGCTGGGCACCCTCGCGCTGCTGCGCCACCCCGACCAGCTCGCCCGGGTCCGCGACGACCCGGCCAGCGTCGAACCGGCCGTCGAGGAACTGCTGCGCTGGCTGTCCATCGTCCACGCCGGTATCCCGCGCACGGCGACGACGGAGGTGACCATCGCCGGGAGCACCATCGCGGCCGGGGAACACGTCGTCCTCGCGCTGCCCGGGGCGAACCGCGACCCGGCCCTCGTCGACGATCCGGACCGCCTCGACATCACCCGCGAGCCCACCGGGCACGTCGCCTTCGGTCACGGTCTGCACCACTGCCTCGGCGCGCCGCTGGCCCGCCTGGAGCTGCGGATCGCCTACCCTGCCCTGCTGCGGCGCTTCCCCGGCCTCGCGCTCGCCGTGCCGTACGAGCAGATCGCCTTCCGGCCCTACTCGGTGATCCACGGGCTGCAGGCGCTGCCCGTCACGTGGTGACGGCCGCGGTCCGCCGGGGCCGGAGCCGGAGCCGGAGCCGGGGTGAGGGTGGATGAGGATCGTCGAGGGAGGAGTGCAGCCGTGCGGATCGTGGCCGAACGGGACCGGTGCATCGGCGCCGGAAACTGTGTGATGACGGCGCCGGAGGTCTTCGACCAGGGCGAGGACGGCCTCGTGACGCCGCTGGTCGACGAGGTCGACCCGGTGGATCCGGCCAACGTCGACGCCGCGCGCCGGGCGGTCGACCGCTGCCCGGCGACGGCGCTGCGCGCGGTGGAGGACTGACCGGACCCACGTCCCGGCCCGGTCGTGGGCGGCGTCCGCCCGTCCCGCCGGCGGTGGCCCGGCGGGACGGGCGGGACGGGCGGGCTGCTACCCGCTGCCGCCGATCTCCTGGTCGCCGCCGACCTACCCGTTGCCCCCGATGCGCTGCCCGCACAGCGGCTGCGGGTTGACGACCTCGAAGCGGTCGCCGGTGGCCGCGATGCGCACGAAGTCCGAGCAGCGGTCGAGCTGCCCGTGGTCGGCGGTGAGGTTGATCTTCTGCGCCATCATGCCGTCGGCGTCGTAGCCGGTGATCGATCGCATGCCGGTCATGAACGATTCCCGGGTCGGGCAGCCCTGCTGGGTCTTCAGGCCACGGATGAACAGGTCCGCGTTGATGTAGCCGGCGACCGCGCTGTTCTGGCCCGGCGGCTGGATCTCCGGCGAGTAGGCGGCCATCGCCTGCAGGAACCGGCGCTGCGCGGGCAGGTTCCGCTCCAGTGCGGCGAAGGTGAGCTGGGAGTAGGTGCCGGCGAGCTTCTGGCCGTAGGGCGCGAGCAGGCGCGGGTCGTAGCTGACCGCCGAGACCGCGACCTTGATGGGGTGGCCGGCGCTGATGGCCGCGTCGAGCGCGCCGGTGTACAGGTCCAGCGGCGAGGCAGCGATGACCGTGTCGGCGCCGGCAGCGATGATCTTCCGAGCGACGTCCGTGGCGTTGGTGGAGTCGATGTCGTCCTGGATCACCGGGATGCCGGCGTTCTCCAGGCTCTGCCGGACGCCCGCCGCGTACAGCTTGGACGCCTCGGTCAGGAAGGTGACGACCAGCGCCGCCTTGGTGCCGCCCTGCTGGCGCACGAAGTCGGCGAGCGTCGTCGTGCTGCGCCCCGAGTCGGTGACGAAGGTGTAGGTGAACATGTTGTCGTGGTCACCCCACAACGGCTGATCGGCCACCCCGACGACGGGAACGTGCTGGTCGTCGAGGTACTGGGCCGAGCCCTGGGAGAACGAGGTGTACTGCAGGACGGCGAAGGCCCCCTCGTTCACCAGGGTCCGCGCGCCCTGCAGATTGCCCCGGGGATCGGACTCGTCGTCCTCCCAGACGTAGTCGATCTTTCGCCCGTTGACACCGCCAGCGGCGTTCTCCGCCGAGATCCGGGCGTTGACACCGGCCCGGTAACCCGAGAACTGGGTCCCCATCACCCCCGTGTCGGGGTAGAGCAGCCCCACCTTGATGGAGCTGTCGGTCACCCCCGGCGCACAGGCCCCCCTCGCTTGCGAAGCATCCGAGGATCCGCCGGAGCTGCACGCCGCCAGCATCGTCGCCGCCGCAACCACCGCCACGGCCAACCTCGTCCGCAACACCCGCATGAGCCACCTCTCGACTGTTGTTGAGACCCGACTGAAACCCCCGTGGTTACACCAGCTCCGCTGCAGTTCCGCCCAGGACGACGGCAGCACGAATGGCGTCCGTCACACATTCGGCCGCAAGCTCCCGCGCCACCCGTCTTTCGGGCCGACGGCGCTCGGAAGAAGTCGCTCCCACACGATGATCCGTATGCTACTTATCTCCGACCTGATCTTTCAAAATTCTTCGGCGGAAGCCTAGCAGGGAAGGCGTGCAGGCCGAACAACCAGGGGCACGTCCTGGATTCCGTCCGCACTACCCCTACCAGGCCGGAAGCCATCCGAACAAAATCTCTTGCGTGTTGACAGAATCGGGTCGACGAGTGGACTCCCCTACCGTCCGTGTTGATGTGTAGTGCGGAAGGTGGGGAGCCCACCCCGGGACGCCTCGTCGGCGGCCCGTCACACCACCCGGCCCGCGACCGACTTCGGAGCCAGACAGTTACGTTCTGGCGCCGATCGGGTCGAATCCCCGCCCCGGAGCGCCTGCAAGAAGTTGATCGATCACTTTTCGTAAGAATGTGGCGTGCGTCGCGGTGGGCTGATTCCGCGAGTGGTTTCCGGGATGCGAGGGCGCTGGTGGCGGGACGGGCCACGGCAGCCCGGACAGCCGGGCCGGCCACGCCGACGACGACCTCTCGTCGTCACCCACGCCAATGACGGTGCCGACCAGCGACCCGCGAGCCGCAGGGCCTACCTCGCGCCTGACCTGCGCGACGTCCACCGCATCTTCACCCGAAGGTGACAGGGCCGCCGGAAGAGACTTGACGAAACAGCCGACCGACACCAGCATCGCTTCTCGCCAGAAATATCAGCCTAGCTAGGCACAGATATTGTCGAGAGTCTTGTGAGCAGCCATGAACGCAGTTCACAAAAGATCTTCATCTTTCTCCCCGTGCCGCGGTGGCGTCTTTCTCCCGCGGCTGGCCGGCCGCGGGAGCGGGTGTTCCGAGTGCGGTTTCGCGTGAGCGGGTCCACCGGTACGGAGGTGGCGGCCGAGGTTTGCGGCAGATGACGGACCCCACGGGAAGGCCACGCCGCTACGCCGTTCGGACCCGCGACGGCTCGCCGGCCACAAAACCCCCGCCGACGAACCGGTCTCTCTCGGCGGTGCTCGGGCGGCGCAGCATCGCCGGACAGGTGTTGATCCTCCAGGTGGTCGTGGTGGTGGTCGTGGCGACCGCGGCGGGCACGGCGCTGGTGCTCATGGCCCGGCATGCGGCGAGCCGCAGCACGGCCGAGCGCGTCCTGGCCGTGGCCGAGACCTTCGCCGAGGCGCCCGGAATCGAGGCGGCACTGGCCGCACCCGACCCGAGCGCCGAGCTGCAACCGACCGCCGAGCGGGTCCGGCGGCGCACCGGCGTCGACTTCCTGGTGGTCATGAACGCGCAGGGCATCCGGTACACCCATCCCAATCCGAGTCTCATCGGAAAGCACTTCATCGGCCACATCGAACCCGCCCTGCGGGGGCGGGGGCACGAGTTGACCGAGACCTTCACCGGCACACTCGGCCCCTCGGTACGGGCCGTCGTGCCGGTGCTCGGCGCGGACGGCTCCGTCCGCGGGTTGGTCGCGGCCGGGATCACCCTGCGCGCGGTCGACGAGTCGGTGACCCGCCAGCTCCTCGTCGTCGGAAGCGCCAGCTCCGCCGTCGTCGTGCTGACCCTGAGTGGAGCGGTGCTGCTGAGCAGGCGGGTCCGTCGTCAGACCCACGGCCTCGGCTCGGCGGACCTCGCCCGCATGTACGAGCACCATGACACCGTGCTGCACGCGGTGCGGGAGGGCGTGCTCATCATCGACGGCTCCCGGGAGCTCCTGCTGGCCAACGACGAGGCCCGGCGCCTGCTGGGCCTGCCCGCCGGCGGGGAGGGGCGCTCGGTCGACGAGGTCGGCCTGGACCCGGCCGTCGCCGGACTGTTCGGTTCCGGTCGTCTGGTCGACGACGCCGTGCTCCCCGTCGGCGACCGGCTGGTGGCCGTGAACCAGCGACCGACCGCCCATCACGACCGGGCGACGGGCAGCGTCGTCACGCTGCGCGACACCACCGAGCTGCGGGCGCTGACCGGCGAGCTCGATGCGGTCCGCGGGTTCGCCGCCGCCCTGCGGGCCCAGGCGCACGAGGCCGCGAACCGGATGCACACCGTCGTCACCCTCGTGCAGCTCCAGCGCTACGCCCAGGCCGTCACCTTCGCCACCGACGGGCTCGCGGGCGCACAACGGCTCACCGACCAGCTCCTGTCCGCCGTCGACGAGCCGGTTCTCGCCGCGCTGCTGCTCGGCAAGGTGGCACAGGCCCATGAGCGGGGCGTGGAGCTCGTCGTCACCGAGGACACCCACTTCGAGTCCTTCGGCATCGACGCCGCCGACCTCGTCACCCTCGTCGGCAATCTGATCGACAACGCTGTGGACGCGGCGCTGGCCGGTGACCCCAGCGTGCGGCCGGCGCGGCGGGCGCGGCGGGTCACCGTCGCCGTCCAGGCCGATCGGGAGGCGTGCGTCGTGCGAGTCGCCGACACCGGTCCGGGGCTGGCGCCCGACCAGATCGACGACGCGTTCCGGCTCGGCTGGACGACCAAGGCCGAGCCGGCGGGCCCCGTGCCGGGTCGCGGCATCGGGCTCGCGCTCGTGCGGCAGGTGGTCCGCCGCTACGCGGGCAGCGTGACCGTCGAGCGGGACGGCCAGACCGGGGAGCGGGACGGCGAGACCGTGTTCACCGTGCGGCTGCCGGCGCGCCCGGACACCCGCTCGGAGCAGGAGGCGTGACGGCGTGGTCCGTACCCTGATCGTCGAGGACGACCCGCTGCTGGCCGACGCCCACCGGCTCTACGTCGAGCGGGTGCCGGGGTTCACCGTGTGCGGCGTCGTCCGCAGCGGAACGGAGGCGTTGCGGGTGGCCCTCGCCGACCGACCCGATCTGCTGCTCCTCGACTTCTACCTGCCCGGGATGACCGGCCTCGAGGTCTGCCGCGCCCTGCGCGCGCATGGTTCGACCGCCGACATCATCGCCGTCACCTCGGCCCGGGATCTGGCGACGGTACGCGCGGCGGTGTCCTACGGCGTCGTGCAGTACCTGGTCAAGCCGTTCAGCTTCGCCGCCTTCCGGCAGCGCCTGGAGCGGTATGCGGCGTTTCACCGGCAGACCACGGCCGACCCCGCCGGACCGGTCGGCCAGCACGAGGTCGACTCCGCCCTCGCCGTTCTGCGGCCCGACACCGCGAGGTCCGCCCACCAGCCCAAGGGCCTGTCCACCGCGACCCTCGACACGGTCGTCGCCTTTCTGCGGTCCGCGCCGAACCCCGTCTCCGCGGACGACGTCGCCGAGGAGCTCGGCATGGCCCGGGTGACCGCCCGTCGCTACCTGGAGCGCCTGACCGGGCAGCGGCTCGCCACCAGGACGCAGCGCTACGGCCGGTCGGGACGCCCGGGAAACCTGTACCGCTGGAGCGGAGCCTGAACCGGGGGTTTACCCGGAGTTCGAACCGACCACCAAGGACCAATACGACCTAAATGACGACATGTCACTTTTGGCGGGCAATCGTGGCCACGACGGTGTCGAGACCACGGATTGGTGATCATGATGGTTGGATCGGCTGCGCACACCTCGGGACCTGACGCGCGGGACGTGCTGGTGACCGGAATGGGCTTCTGTCTTCCCGGTGGGGACAATCCCGTGTTCACCGCCGAGCAGGTCTGGGACGTCGCCGCACACGGACGGTCCTGTCTGGTCAGCGACGGCATTTACCACGGCCGGGTGAACCTGACGGCGGAGGCGTTCGAAACGCGGCTGCCGGAGTTTCCCGCCCTGTACTCGCGCCAGTTCACCTCGTCCCACCGCTTCGGGCTGGTGTCGTTCGTCGAGGCCTGCGCGGACGGGAAGCTGGACTTCCGGGCGGGGGATCTCACCGACGCCGCGATCCTGACCGGACGCGGCGGCCTCGACGACAACGTCGACCCCTATCTCGCCCTGCGCGAGGCGAACCCGGAGGAGCTCCCCGCCGACGAGGCGACGGCGCTGTTCATCCGCGCGCAGCTCGGCATCACCTCCTACGACGTCGCGCTGCTACAGGCGTCCCTCGCCCGGTCCACCGGGCCGAGCTTCACCGTGTCGTGCGGCTGCTCGTCGTCGACCGTCCAGCTCGGCAACGCCCTGCGCATGATCGCCGCCGGCGAGGTGGACATCGCGGTCGTCACCGGCGTCGACGCGTTCAACATGGACATCATGCGCAACGCGCAGCGGCTGCTGTTCGCCGCGCAGCGCGGCGCCGCGCCGGAGGCGACCACGATGCCGCAGACCCTGCCGTCGATGGACCGCCCGATGCGCCCGTACGACACCCGCGCGGACTGCGTGAACTTCGGCGAGGGCTCGGTGACGGTGGTGCTGGAAAGCCGCCGGCACGCCGAGGCCCGCGGCGCCCACATCTACGGGCAGATCCTGGCCCAGGCCACCACCCGCGACGGCCTGGCGAGCCCGCTGTCGCTGGACGACTCCGGCGCCGCCCTGGTCGCCGCGGTGCGGCGCTGCCTGGGCGATCGCGTCGGCGTCGAGCAGATCCCCTACATCAACGGCGGCAGCGACGGCGACCTGAACGTGACGACCACCGAGGCGAACGCGGTCCGCGAACTGTACGGGCCGGCCGTGCCGGCGGTGCTGCTCAGCTCGCAGGAGGCCTGCTTCGGGCACAGCGGCGCCCAGTCCGGTGCCCTCGGCGCGGCCCTGACCCTGCTGATGATGGAGAAGGGCGCGGTGTGCCCCACCGCGAACTGCGAGCAGCCGGCGGACTTCCTCACCTTCGATCCCGTTGTCGGGACGTCTCCCCGTCCGCTCGACTTCGACCACGCGCTCAGCTTCACCTACCAGATCGGCGGGACGAAGAGCGTGCTCCTGCTCGCCGCGGCCGACGCCCGCTGAGCCCAACACCCCTGAACGCGCAGGCACCCCTGAACGCGCCCAACCCCCCCGAACGCGCAGGCACCCCGCGGAGGAACCGATGAGCGGACACGACCAGGCCGACTCCGGCGGCAGCACCCACGACCCCGCCCTGGGCACCGGTGCGGACCCCGACACGCGACGGGACGTGAATCCCGGCACGGTACGCGACGACATCGCCATCGTGGGCATGGGGTGCCGGCTGCCGGGTGGCGCGGACTCCCCCGCGGCCCTGTGGGACCTGTTGGCCGAGGGCCGCGACGCCGTCGCCGCACCGCCCGCCGGCCGGTGGGACGAGGGGGCGTGGCTCGACCCCGTCCTGGCGGCCGCAGGCAGGAGCGTGCCGAACTGGGGCGGCTACCTCGACGACGTGGCCGGCTTCGACGCGGACTTCTTCGGGGTGTCGTCCCGGGAGGCGGACGTGCTCGATCCCCAGCACCGCCTGCTGCTGGAGGTCGCCTGGGAGGCGTTGGACCACGCCGGGATGCCGCCGGAGCGGCTGGCCGACACGAGCACGGGCGTCTTCACCGGGCTGAGCTACACCGACTACATGGAGCGGCTCGCCGGACGCCCCGAGGAGCTGGAGGGCTCCGTGCTCACCAACGGGGTGTGCGTCGCCGGCGGGCGGATCTCCTACCTGCTGGGGCTGCACGGCCCCTGCCTCACGGTCGACACCGCCTGCTCGTCGTCCCTGGTCGCCGTGCATCTGGCCAGCCAGAGCCTGCGGGCGGGTGAGTGCAGCGTGGCGCTGGCCGGCGGCGTCACGCTGATGCTGTGGCCGCGGGTGACGAAGTCCTTCGTCCGAATGGGCATGCTCTCCCCCACCGGCCGCTGCCACGCGTTCGACGCGGCCGCCGACGGCTTCGTCCGCGGGGAGGGCTGCGGCGTCGTCGTGCTCAGGCGGCTCGCGGACGCCCGGCGCGACGGCGACCGGATCCTCGCGGTGATCCGCGGCTCGGCGGTCAACCAGGACGGCCGGACCGACGGGTTGACCGTGCCGTCGCAGAACGCCCAGCACGCCGTCGCCCTCGCCGCCCTGCGCGGCGCCGGGGTCGACCCCGCGGAGGTCGGGCTGGTCGAGGCGCACGGCACCGGAACCCCGGTGGGGGATCCGATCGAGTTCGCCGCGCTCGACCGCGCATACGGCTCCGGCGCGGACCCCTGCGCCCTGGGCTCGGTGAAGACGAACGTGGGCCACCTCGAACCCGCCGCCGGCGTGACCGGCCTGATGAAGGCGGTGCTCTGCCTGCAGCACGGCCAGATCCCACCCAACCTGCACTTCCAGGAGTGGAACCCGGCGATCGCCGCGGCCGACTCGCGGTTCTTCGTGCCCACCGACCTCGTGCCGTGGCCCGGCCGGGCGGCCACCCGGATCGCGGCTGTGTCGTCCTTCGGGTTCTCCGGCACCAACGCCCACGTCGTGCTCGAACAGGCCCCTGACGTTCCGGCGACGGCCCACAGCCCGGCGGCGACCCACGGCCCGGCGGCCACCGGCGCGCCCGAGGTCCGGGGGCCCGACGTGGTCGTGGTCCCGGCCGGATCGGCCGCGGTGCTGCCCGCGGCCGCCACCCGCCTCGCCGACTGGCTGGAGGGCGCCGGACGCAACGCGGCCCTGTCCGACGTCGCCTACACCCTCGCCCGCCGCCGCACCGCCGGCCGTGGCCGCCTCGGCGTCGTCGCGGCCTCCCGCGACGAGCTGGTCCACCACCTTCGCGCCGTCGCGGCCGGCCGGTTCACCCCGAACGCCGTCACCGGCACCACCCCGGCGGGAGTCCGCCGGGACACCGTCTGGGTGTTCTCCGGGCAGGGCTCGCAGTGGGCCGGGATGGGCCGTGACCTGCTCGACACCGAGCCCGCGTTCGCCGCCGCGATCGCCGAGGTGGAGCCGCTGATCACCGCCGAGGCCGGATTCTCCGTCCTCGACGCCCTGCGCGCCGGCGAACCGGTGACGGGATGCGCCCGGGTCCAGCCGGTGTTGTTCGCGCTGCAGCTCGGCCTGGCGGCGCTGTGGCGGGCCCACGGCGTCACGCCGGCCGGCGTCATCGGCCACTCGATGGGGGAGGTCGCCGCCGCCGTCGTCGCGGGCGCCCTCACCCCCGCCGACGGCGCCCGGGTCATCTGCCGACGCTCCCGCCTGCTCACCCGCATCGCCGGCGCCGGCGCGATGGCCACCGTCGCCCTCGACCCCGACAAGGTCGACGCCGAACTGGCGGCGACGGGCGGCGGCGAGGTGTCGATCGCCGTGCTGGCCGCGCCGGGTTCCACCGTCGTCGCCGGGGCAGTCGAGCGGATCGACGAGCTCGTCGCCCGCTGGGCGGATCGCGGGATCCCCACCCATCGCATCGCCGTCGACGTGGCCTCCCACTGCCCGCAGGTCGACGCCCTGCTCCCCGACCTCACCCGCGACCTCGCGCAGCTCCAACCGATGTCGCCCCGGCTGCACTTCTACTCCACCGTCGCCGAGGAGCCCGGGGCCGTCCCCACGTTCGACGCCGACTACTGGGCGGCGAACCTGCGCCGGCCCGTCCGGTTCGCCGCCGCGGTGCGGGCGGCCGCCGCCGACGGCCACCGGGTCTTCATCGAGGTCTCCCCGCAGCCGGTGGTGACGCGCTCGATCACCGACACGCTCGCCGACAGCCGCCGCGAACCCGTCGTCCTGCCCACCCTGCGCCGCGACGAGGACGGCCAGCAGGTTTTCCGCACGCAGCTCGCCGCCGCCCACTGCGTCGGCGTCCCGGTCGACTGGAGCGCCCTCTACCCGACGGGCGCCCTCGTCGAACTCCCCCCGCTCACCCTCGATCGCCGACGCCACTGGGTGGCCGAGTCCGCCCCGACGACGGGCGGCACCCCGAGCCCCGGCCCCGGCCCCGGCTCCGTCCCCGCCTCGACCTCGGCCCCTTCCTCGACCTCCATCCCCCCCACGGCCTCCATCCCCACCTCGGCCTCGGCTCCCTCCCCCGGGTCCGCGTTCATCTCCGCCGGGCTCGACGGCCCGGCAGTCAACGGGAGGCCGCAGCCGGGGAGCCCGCCACTGCCCGGAACACACACCGACATTCCAGGCGGGCAGGTGCGCCACCTCTGGCGGGCCGACGTCGGGACCTCGGCCGTCCCCTGGCTCGCCGACCACCGCGTCAACGGCCGGGCGGTCCTGCCGGGCGCCGCCTACAGCGCGCTGGCGCTCACCGCCGCCGGCCACGCGTTCGCCACCGGGCCGGAACATCTGCGCGTCACCGACATCGCCTTCGAGGACCTCCTCGTCCTCGACGCCCACACCGATCTCACGGTCACCGTCACACCACGGGGCTCCGACCAGGCCCGGTGCGAGATCTTCAGCCGTGCCGGCGCCCCCGGCGCCGCCGCCGAGGGGTCCGGCGGGCGGGACGGGTCCGGCGGGGACGGCGGGGACGGCGGGGACGGCGGCTGGGTGCGGCACAGCGTCGCGACCCTGCACCGGACCCACGAGCCGGCCCTCACTCCCGACTCCCCGGGCGGCGACGGCTCCCCCACCGGCCCGCCGGCGCACACCGGCGGCTCCCTCGCCACCCGCGCCGCGGCGCATCCCCACCCGGTCGACGTCCGCCAGCTCCACGAGGCCCTGCTCACGCGGGGGATCGACCACGGCCCCGCCTTCACCGCGGTGACCGGTCTACACCTGTCCGCCGACGGGCGCAGCGTCTGGGCGGCCCTGGCGCTGCCTGCCGCCGCGACCGCGACCCCGCACGCCCTGTGCGTGCACCCCGTGCTTCTCGACGCCTGCGCGCAGGCGCTGCTGGCCTGCCTGCCCGCCGTCCTCGGCGGCGGCGTCGAGGGCCTGATCCTGCCCGCCGGCATCGCCGAGATCCGCCTCCTGGGAGACCCGGCGACGGTGCGCTACTGCCACGGCCGGCTGGAGCGCGCCGACGTCGGCGTGCTGCGCGGCCAGGCGGAGCTCCTGGCGGCGGACGGGACGCCCGTGGCGCGCATCTCCGGCCTGCGTTACCTGCACCGTGACGTCCGGCCGGACGCCGCGTGGCAGCCTGGCCCGGCCGGCTCGAACGGCGTCGCGCACGACTGGCTGTACCGGCTGGACTGGCAGCCCGCGCCGCGCCCGGCGCCGGCGGACGGCGAACGCGCTGCGACCGCCCGCTGGCTGGTCCTGGGCGACACCGGCGGCGTCCAGGCGTGGGCCGAGGCGCTGCGGGCCGCCGGGGCCGAGGCCCGGGCCGTCCTCCTGCCCGGGCCGCAGGACTCCGACGATGCCTGGAGCAGGGCGTTCACCGACGCGTGCGAGGGCGCCGACCGCCCCGACCGGATCCTCGTCGCCCTCGACGGCACGGCCCTCGACGACACGGCCCTCGACGACGCGGCTGGGGAGGAAGCCGGGGCGGCCGCGCCCCCGCTCGCCGCTCGCAGCCGGACCCGGCAACTGCTGGGCGTGGCCCAGGCCCTGGCCGGGCTGTCCGGGCCGCCGCCGCGACTGGTCACGCTCACCCGGGGGGCGCTGACGCTCGCCGCGGGCAGCCCACCCGAGCTGGTCCCGGGTGGCGTACGCGGACTGCTGCGGGTACTGGCACTGGAACATCCCGAGTTGCGGACCGTGCACATCGACGCCGACCCGGGGTCGACGGACGACCCGGCCGAGGTCGTCGACGAGCTGCTGGCCGACGGACCGGACGAGGAGGTCGCCCTGCGCGCCGGGGTTCGCTTCGTCGCCCGCATCGTGCCGGCGCCGCCGACGCCCGCCGAACGCCGCGCGGCGGGGCGGCGGGAGATGGAGTTCGGCCGGGACGGCTTCGCGCTGCTGGCGCCGAGCAGCGGCAGCCTCGACGATCTGGATCCGGTCGCCGTGCCGCGGCGGACTCCCGGGCCGGGACAGGTCGAGGTGCAGGTGCGGGCCGCGGGCATGAACTTCCGGGACGTCCTGATCGCCCTGGGCGCGCTGCCGCACGGCCCGATCGGTTTCGAGTGCGCCGGCGTCGTCACCGCCGTCGGCCCCGGCGTCACGTCGCCCTCCCCCGGGCAGGACGTGCTCGCCGTCGACCTCACCGGCGGCGGCGCGTTCGGCACGTTCCTGACGACCGACGCCGAGTTCACCATGCCGGTTCCCGTCGGCGTCGATCCGGTGCGCGCGGCCGGGATGCCCATCGCCTTCCTCACCGCCTGGTACGCCCTGCACGATCTGGCGGGGCTGCGGGCCGGGGAACGGGTCCTGGTCCACGCCGGCACCGGGGGCACGGGTCTCGCTGCGATCGCCGTCGCCCGGATGCTCGGCGCCGAGGTGCTGGCCACGGCCGGCAGTCCGGAGAAGCGGGCCTACCTGCGCGGCATGGGCATCGACCACGTCATGGACTCCCGCGGTCTCGACTTCGCCGAGCAGACCCTGGCCGCCACCGGCGGGCGGGGCGTCGACGTGGTACTCAACTCGCTGTCGGGCGAGGCCATCCGCGCCGGCCTGGACTGCCTGGCCCCCTTCGGCCGTTTCGTCGAACTCGGGCTGCGCGACATCCTCGCCGACAACCCGCTGGGACTGCTGCCGTTCCGTAACAGCATCACCCTGGCCAGCGTCAACATCATCGACCTGTGCCGGAACCGGCCCGACCGCGTCGCCGAGATCCTGCGCGAGGTGTCGGCGGCCCTGGCCGCCGGGCGGCTCACGCCGCCGCCCGTGACGACATACCCGCTGGCGCAGGCCACCGAGGCGTTCCGGTTCATGGCCGGCGCACGCCACATCGGCAAGGTCGTCCTCACCGTGCCCGCCGAGGGTCGGACGACCGCGGCCCTGCCCGGCGGTGTCCGGACGCCGGTGCGGGCGGACGGGTCCTACATCATCACCGGCGGCCTGCGCGGGGTCGGCCTGGAGACCGCGGCCTGGCTGGCCTCCCGCGGCGCCGGCCGCCTGGTGCTCAACGGCCGCTCGGCGCCCACGACGCAGGTCGAGGAGCGACTTGCCCGCCTCGCCGCCGCGGGCACCGATGTCCAGGTGGTGCTCGGCGACGCGGCCGAAGCGGGAACCGCCGACCGCCTCGTGGCCGCCGCCGTCGCCGACGGCCTGGGCCTGCGCGGGGTCGTGCATTCGGCCATGGTCCTGGCCGACGCCGTGATCACCGGCATCACCGGTGAGCAGGTCGACCGGATCTGGCGGCCGAAGGCCGAGGCCGCCTGGCGGCTGCACGAGGCCACCGCCGACCAACGGCTCGACTGGTTCGTGCTCTACTCGTCGATGTCCTCCCTGCTGGGCAACCCGGGTCAGGGCGCCTATGCCGCGGCGAACTCCTGGCTCGACTCCTTCGCCGACTGGCGGTCCGACCGGGGGCTGCCGACCACGGCGATCAACTGGGGACCGTGGGGCGAGGTGGGTGCCGCCACCGACTTCGCCGGCCGGGGATACGACACGATCTCGACGGCGCAGGGCCTGCACGCGCTGGAGACGATCCTCCTGCACCGCCGCCGCCACGCGGCCGTCCTGCCCGGCGCGCCTGTCACCTGGATCCCCGCCGCCGCCCGGGACGGTTCGCTGTTCCAGGGGCTCGTCCGCGCCGAGGCCGACGCCGACGCCCCGCAGTCCCACGGCAGGGAGGCCGACGCCCGGCAGGCGGACGGCGACGCCCGGCAGCCGGACGGTCAGGCACAGCACGGCGGACGTCCGGGCGGAAACGGCGACGCCCACGCGGACGACACCCCCGACGTCATCGCCGCGATCCGCGAGGCCGCGCCCGGCCTCGCACGGCGGGAGACGTTCGAGTCCTATCTCGCCGACCATCTGCGGGCAGTCCTGCGCCTGGGTTCGAGTTCCATCGACCCGGACACGCCGCTGCGTTCCCTCGGGTTCGACTCGCTGCTCGCGCTCGAACTGCGCTCCCGCCTCGAACCCGCCCTCGGCATCACCCTGCCCGGCAACTTCGTCTGGAAGTACGCCACCCTCGCGGCGCTGGCCGACGGCCTGGCCGAACGGGCAGACCTGCCGCTCGACGCGACGGAGGCAGACCGCGTCCAGGTCGGTCGCTGAGAGCCTCGCCTGCCGGGATCCAACGGCGAAACCCGGGTGGCCGGCGACGCCCGTCCCCCGGTCCGACAACCCGTTCGTCGGACCGGGGGACGGGCGGTTCTGTGATCCGGCGGCCGGGCTGCCCGCGGTAAGTCGCCGGTCAGGACGTGGGGCGGACCGAGATCTGGTCCATCTGGATCCAGCCGTCCGTACCCAGTCCCCAGAATCCGCAGAACACCGTGACCGAGGTCCGGTTACCTGGATTGAACGGCCGCACGATCTCCTGGTACTGGCCGGCGGGACTCGGGCCGAACTGCTGCTCGACCGGCGGCCAGACACCCGACAGCCGCACCCCGAAGAATCCGGTGTTCACGTCGGCACCCGCGCCGTGGCCGGAGGTCCGGACCCAGCCCCGCAGTACGTAGTTCGTGTTCGGCCGGACCGGGATGTCCTGCACGAGGGCGTTCCAGTTCCGGCTGGCGGTGCGGATGAACGCGTTGTTCGGCCCGGTGCGGGCCAGGCCGAGCCCGAGGTCGACGCCCTTGGGGTCGGGGCCCTCCGTCCGCCAGGGTGCGGACACGGCCCGGACGGGCTGCTCCTCGAAGCCGCCGTCGCCGACCGCGTCGATCCGGGCGTGGAACACCGGGGCGTCGTGGGTGAACCGGAACAGCGGGCTTCCCACCCCGCCGTAGAGGTGCGAGATGATGATCCGGTTGTCCAGGGCCACCTTCTGGTACGACACGTTGAAACTGTCGAGGTTCCAGTTGTCGCCGCCGATGCCGCCGCCGAACGTGGTGCCGAGCGTCACCCCGGTGATCTCGGAAAGGTCCAGCGAGACGCCGAAGAGCGCCCGCAGGTCGAGTCCGACCTGATGGAACGAGTTGTTGGACCAGCTCGCACCCTGGTTGACGGTCCGGAACGTCCGCGCTCCCCGGAACGTCGTCGACACGGTGACGTCGACGTTGTCGTTGCCGCCGCGCAGATCATCGCCCCCGGTGGTGAACCCGAGCACCAGGCAGGGCGCCGCGCCCGCGTTCGACGAGCACTGGTTGACATCCGCGCGCGCCGCCGGGGCGACCGCGACCACAGCCCCAAGCAGGGCGAGGAGCACCGCCATGGCCAGGCCGAGCAACCGCCCGGCGCCGGCCCGCGCAGCACCGTCAGTGATGGTCATGTATTCGCCTTCCTCCCGTGCCGACGCCCGTCGCCGGCACGGTCAGAATCAGCCTGGTAACGCTGCGGGACACGGCGGTGATCCCTCCCCTTGGGCAGGGAAAACCGGTAGCCGCTGGGAGGGGAATCCGGGGTGGCAGAGCCGGCGAGGGCTGACATGGTCGCGGCGGACGGCGCGCCAGCGCGGGGAGGAGATGCGGTGACGACAGGCACCGCCGACGTGGTGCTGTCGGTGCTGTCGGTGCTGTTCCTGCCGATCGCCGGGGCGCTCACGTGGTCGCTGGGATCCGCCGGCCTGCCGAGCCGGGTCTGCGGCGTGTTCCTCGTGCTGGGCGGTCTGCTGGCCCGTAGGCGTCGACTCGACCCGCGGACAGGGCGGTTGATGATGCTGTCCGGCCTCGCGATGTACCTCGGCGATCTGCGCTTCAGCCCGCATCCGGTGCTCTTCGCGGTCGGTTTCTGGCTCGCCTACCTGTACGCGGGTTTCCTCGGCCAGCTGGCCCTGTCCTTCCCCGCGGGGCGGGTCCGCGGACGGGTCGACCGCTGCCTGGTCGTCTGCTGCTACGCGGTGTCCGTCGGCAGCCAGATCGCCTACTACGCCGTGGACGGGGCCCGCTACCCCTGGATGGATCGCGGGCACCCGAACACGCCGGTGGCCCGGGCCGCAAGCCTGTCGTTCTGCCTGCTGGCCGCCGTCGTGCTCGTCCGCCTGGGCCAGCGGTGGGCGGCGGCGAGCCGGCCCGAACGGCGGATGACGGGTGCGATCTGGGGGCTGGCGCTGCTGGGCGGAGCCTTCGCGACGGGCAGCGCCGTCACGTCGGCGCTGGATGGCCCGGACCAGCTCCGGCTCGGGCTCATCGCGCTGTCCTCGCTGGCGGCGGCGGTCATCCCCGTCGCGCTTGTCGTCGGCCGGGTGCGGGTCCGCTTCGCGCGTGGCCGCGTCGCGCGGCTGGTCATCGAGCTGGAGTCCGACCCGAACCCGCGCCACCTGCGGGACGCCATGGCCGGCGTGCTCGCGGACGACACCCTGGAGCTCGCCTACCGGCTGCCCGGGGACGCCGGCTGGGTGGACATCGCCGGGCGGCCGGTGACCATCGGATCGCCGTCCGACGGGCGCCACCGCACCCGGGTGCACCGGCGGGGACGGGAGCTGGCAATGGTCACCCACGACCCGGCGCTGTCCGGCCAGGGTCCGCTGATGGAGGCGGTCCTCGCCGCCGCCGGCCTGGCGCTGGACAACGCGCAGCTCCATGCCAGCCTGCAGGCCCAGCTCGAACAGGTCCGCGCGTCCCGGCTGCGGCTGGCGCAGGCCGCCTACGACGAGCGCCGCCGCATCCAACGCGACCTGCACGACGGCGCCCAGCAGCGGCTGCTCGCCATCCTCGTCCTGCTGGACGGCGCCCGGCATGCCATGTCGCACCACGCCGCGCCCGACGGCGCAGGTCGCGCGTTCGGCCTGGTCGAACGGGCCCACCGCGAGCTGGGAGTCGCGGTCGGCCAGCTGCGCGACCTCGCGCAGGGCATCTACCCCAGCATCCTCGTCGAGCAGGGGCTGGGACCGGCGGTGGAGACACTCGTCGAACAGGCCCCCCTCCCCGTCGCCGCGACGATCCCCGCCGACCGCTGGGACCGGGAGATCGAGGTCACCTGCTATTTCGTCCTCGCCGAGGCGCTGGCGAACGTGCATCGCCACGCGGACGCGACCTACTGCGCGATCCGGGTCGAGCCCCACCCCGGCGAACTGCTGTTGCGGATCACCGACGACGGGCGCGGCGGTGCCCGCCCCGGGCGCGGACACGGCCTGCGCAACCTGCACGACCGGGTCGCCGCCCTCGACGGCACCGTCACCCTGCACAGCCCGGCCGGCGGCGGCACCCGGCTGCTCGTCCGCCTTCCCCTGCCGGGCCCGGATGGGCGCAACCGCGGTGCCGGAACACCCGGCGCGGCGCCACTCGCCGCCGAACCCGTCGGCGGCCATCAGCGGACCATCGTGACCGACGAGCCCCAGGAGGATGCGTGCGTGTAGTCATCGGCGAGGACGAGGGGCTGCTTCGCGAGGCCCTGACGGGCGCCCTGGAGCAGTGGGACGTCGAGGTCGCCGGAAGCGCCGGCACCCCGACGGAGATCGTCCGGCTCGTCGACGAGGTCCGGCCCGACGTGGTGATCCTCGACATCCACATGCCGCCGGACTTCACCGACGAGGGCCTGCGAGCGGCCGAGCGCATCCGCGCCGCCCACCCCGGCATCGGGCTGCTCCTACTGTCGCACTACGCCGAGGTCGTCTACGCCGAGCGCCTGCTCAGCCTCCAGCCGGACACCCGGGCGGTCGGGTACCTCCTCAAGACGCAGGTCGGCAGCCTCGCCAACCTCGTCGACGCGCTGCGGCGGGTGGCCGAGGGCGACATCGTCATCGACCCGGAGATCATCAACCGGCTGATGTCGCGGCGGCGCCGACGCAACCCCCTCGACCGCCTCACCCCGCAGGAACGCCGGGTTCTCGCCCTCGTCGTGGAGGGGCGGACGAACCGGGGCGTGGCCGAGGTGCTGTCCTGCAGCGTCGCCACCGTCGAGAAGCATCTGGGGGCGATCAACGACAAACTCCAGCTACGCCAGGGCGCCGGCGGCACGGCGGTCAACCTCCGCGTCCTCGCCGTCCTCGCCTACCTGCGTCACAACGACGCCCCCTGACGGACGCCGCCGCAGCGGACGCCGTCACAGCAGATGCCGTCACAGCAGATGCCGCGCTGCACCGCGCCTACACGGGGCACATGGGCGTCGGGGCGTTGCGGTCCCGAGGTCCGTACGCCTCCTGCGCGCGTAGGTGTGTGCCGAGTCGGTCGATCTCGTACCCGTCGGGGTAGACGCTCGCGATCAGGTCGAGCACGACCTGCGGCGCGCGCTTGTCGGTGGCGTCCTGGGCCGCGTGCTCGCGGGTGGCGCGGTGAACCCGTTCCCGGTAGGCGGCGTCGGGATAGTCGTAGCCCAGGGCCGCGACGATGCGGGGATCGGTCAGGCTCATCAGGACCTGCTCCACCCGCGGGGCGATGTGCGCCGGCACGACGGTCGCCAGCAGCCGGAGCGCGGATTCGGCGAGCCGCCGGTTCGCCGGGGCGAAGCGCACCTGCCGGTCGAAGTAGTCGTCGCGGAAGGCGACCATCTCCGCTTCGGTGGCGGGCACGTCCCGGATGTTCATGTGCAGGGCCTGCACGCGCTCGAACTCGACGACGCCGCGCACCTCGTGCTCGGTGAGCTCCCGCCAGCCGTACTCGCGGGCCGCGGTGAGCTGGCCGAGGGTGGTCTCGACCGACACCGCCGTGAAGTCCTCCGCGGTGATCGCGTACTTGCGGTGCATCTCGTTCATCCGCCGCAGCGCGTCGCGCCCCCGACCCGGCACGAATCCGTGGGTCAGCATCTCGTGGTGGATGAGCATCTGGTCCACCAGCCGTTTGCGGTTCCGGAACTCCAGTTCACCGGTGCGGATCAGGATGCGGGTCATCCGGGGCGGCGAGATCGTCGCGAAGAAGCCGGTCGCGATCTGCGGTAGCAGGGCCCGCTGGAAGTCGCGGTGAAAAAGATGGGCGATCTCCCGGGCATTCTCGACGGGATCGAGCGCCAGAATCCTGTCCCGTAACGCGTAGGGGTCCCTGTCGTGACTGCTTGTGCTCATCAGTCGTCGCCTCCGCTCGCACGCCGGCCGAGCCTCGATCGAGCGATCGCCAGCCCCACCAGCCTCCGTTGCCCCTCATTTAGTATGACGAAATCACGTGGATGTCCAGGGCTGCTCGGACGGTGGGTGAAGCGGTGGATGCCGGTCGGCGGTTGACGGTGGTCACCAGGCCTCTCCGGTGGTATCGGACCTGGTCGTTCGTTCCTCGCGGTGATGCTCTGCGGCGAGCGTGGTCCGAGGCGAGCACTCCCCGCGACGGGGATGTGCGATTCGTGATGTGCTCCCTGGCGGATCGGCCCGCCGGTCCGGATCCATGGTCGGAGTGGGAGGGCTGGCCGTCCCACTCCGACCGGGCGTACCAGGGCGAGGCGACCGACCTGCTGCTGGTGACCGTCCGGGCCAGGGTCGCCCGGGACTTCCGCGGGGGTCTGTCCTTCGACGTCCACCGGCCGGGCGCCGATCCCCAGGACGCCTGGAACTCGGCGGGCACGTCCTCGCCGGGGTCGACTTCGGCGGCAGCGTCCTCGGCGGGACCGTCCTCGGCCGGAATGCTGATCTCCGAGGTCCCCGAGCCCGACTGGCTGGTGCATCGCCTGATGACCCACCGGGGCCGGCTCCCGCGGGCGCCTGACCCGGCGGCCCGGCACGCGTGGGACGTGCGCGTCGAGTACGCCCTGGTCACGGGCGACGGTCGGGAGCTGTGGCTCTCAGGCAGCATGGGCAGCTCGGAGGTCGTGGCCGCGGTCGACTGCCAGGAGTCCGACGAGCGGGTGGCGGTCCGGGTGCGCATCGGCGTGGATCCGACCCGCCCTCGTCCCCGCCCGCCGCGGGCCGGGAGCGGGGGCGGCCTTCGCTACCAGGGCAGCACCGGAGCGGCCCGGCGCTGGACCACCAGCACCCGGCTGGCCCTGCCCCTCGGGGACCGAGCCGTCCACGACGTGGGGCGCCCCGACAACGCCGCCCGGAGCGCGGCCCGGGAGGCCTGGCGGCGGGGACGGTGACCGCGAGGGCGTCACCGTGGTCGTCGGCCGCTCCCCTGGGTACGGGCCCCGACCCTCCACCTGCCGTGACGCGACTACACCTTGCGGGCGACGCCGCCGTAGGCGCTGACCTGGGCGTCGGTCAGGTCGGCCGGGATGGCGCCGTCGGGGCGCCACCGGTGCACCAGCTGCACCCCGGGCTCGACCAGCTCCAGCCCGTCGAACAGGCTCTCGACCTCGGCCAGGCTGCGCAGCCGGGTGGGGATGCCGCGGCGCCGGTAGGCCTCGGCCGCGGCCGCCACCGCCGGATCGATGTCACCGGTGCCGTGACTCAGGACGAGGTAGCTGCCCGACGGCAACGCCTCGAGCAGCTGGCGCAGCAGGCCGTGCGGGTCGTCGGAGTCGGGAATGAAGTGGAAGATCGACATCAGGGACAGGGCGACCGGCCGGCGCAGGTCGAGGGTGTCGCGCAGTTGGGGGGCGCCCAGGATGCGCTCAGGGTCGCGCAGGTCGGCGTCGAGGTAGGCGGTGGCACCCTGCGGGCTGCTGGCCAGCAGGGCACGAGCGTGCGTGAGCACGATCGGATCGTTGTCGGCGTAGACGACCCGCGAGTCCGGGGCGATGCTCTGGACGGTCTCGTGCAGGTTCGGCGAGGTGGGGATGCCGGTGCCGATGTCGAGAAACTGGCGGATCCCGACCTCACCGGCGAGGAAGCGCACCACCCGAGTCATGAACGCCCGGCTCGTCCGGGCGGCGGTGGCCACGTTCGGGGACGCGATCAGGGCCTGCTCGGCGGCTTCCCGATCGGCGGGAAAGTGGTCCTTTCCGCCGAGGTAGTAGTCGTACATCCGGGCTGAATGCGGCTGGTCCGTCCGGAGATCCACCGGGCTGCGCTCCTCGACGAGACTCTGCCACCACCGCCCGCCCGCCGGGTCCCGCTCGCCTGCTCCCGTCACCGCGGCCAGCCTCCTCACATCAGGACGAACACCTCTAATCACCCTAACCGCAGCGGGTTCTCGTCCGCAGCGGAGGTCGGCGCCGGCCTGCGCAGGGAGCCGCTGCCAGGGCAGGAGTCAGGCAGGTCAGGCAGGTCAGGCGCCGCTCAGGCCGTCCCCGGCTGGGAGGGCGGCCGGTCGGAGGGGCGCACGAGGCCCGTCTCGTAGGCGAAGACGACCGCCTGCACGCGGTCACGCAGCTCCAGCTTCGCGAGGATCCTGCCGACATGGGTCTTCACGGTCGCCTCCGACAGCACGAGGCGCGCCGCGATCTCGGCGTTGGAGTGTCCGGCCGCGACCTCGCCCAGGACGACCAGCTCACGGTCGGTGAGGCGGGCCAGGCGGGGATCGGCGGGAGCGCGCGGGCTGTCCGGGTCGGGCAGCCGGTGGGCGAAGGTGTCGAGCAGCCGGCGGGTGATGCTCGGCGCGACCACTGCGTCGCCGACCGCCACCGCCCGGATCGCCGACAGCAGGTCCGCCGGACGCACGTCCTTGAGCAGGAAGCCGCTGGCACCCGAACGCAGGGCCGCGTAGGCGTACTGGTCGAGATCGAAGGTGGTCAGGATGAGGATCCGGGCCGTCCCGCCGGCGGCGATGATCTGACGGGTCGCCTCGATCCCGTCCATGCCGGGCATCCGGACGTCCATGAGCACGACGTCGGGTTCGAGCTCGGCGGTCAGCCGGATCGCCTCCGCGCCGTCGCCCGCCTCCCCTGCGACGGTCAGATCGGGCTGCGAGGACAGCACCATCCGGAAGCCGAGGCGCAGCAGCGGTTGGTCGTCCACGAGCAGGACCGAGACGGTCACGAGGCCACCCGCTGTGCCGCGACCGGCCGCGGCACGGGGCCGCCCAGCATCGCGCCGCCCGGGGCGGGGCCGTGCTGGGCGGGGCCGTGCTGGGCGGGGTTGCCCGGCACCGCGCCGTCGGCGGACGCGACCGGCTCGGGATCGGCGGGCAGCCGCGCGTGGACGCGCCAGCCGCCCGTCGGCCGCGGCCCGGCCACCACGATGCCGCCGAAGGCCGCCACCCGTTCCCGCATCCCGACGAGCCCCTGCCCCCCGGAGCCGCCGGGCACGCCGGAACCGCCGGGGCCGTCGAGGATCTCGACCTCGAGCGCGCCGGCGCCGTACCGCAGCCGGACCTGGGCCGTCGCCGCGGGCCCACCGTGCTTGAGGGTGTTGGTCAGGGCTTCCTGGACGAGCCGGTAGACGGTGAGCGCGGCGCCGCCGGACAGCACGACCGGCTCGCCGCTGATCTCCATGGCGACGGGCAGGCCGGTCGCCCGGACCTGCTCGACCAGCCGGTCGAGATCACCGAGGCCGGGCTGCGGCGCGCGGGTGTCCTGCTGCGCGTCGTCGCGCAGGATGCCGAGCAGCCGGCGCATCTCGCCGAGTGCCTCCCGGCCGGTGTCGGACACGGCCTGGACCGCCCGGCCGGCCGCGGCGGGGTCGGTGTCGAGGGTGAACGCCACGCCATCCGCGAGGGCGATCATCACGGAGAGATTGTGGGCGACGACGTCGTGCATCTCGCGGGCGATGCGGGCCCGTTCGGCCGCGGCGCCCAGGCGGTTCTGCTGGTCGCGTTCGCGTTCGAGGCGGGCCGCGCGGTCCTCCAGGTAGGCCAGCCGGGCGCGGCGCCCACCGATGTTCACCCCGGTCGCGCAGGCCGCGATCATCATGCCGGTGAGGAACACGAAGGCGCTGAACATCTCCCGCACCGGCGGCCCGCCCCAGCGCACCGCCGCCAGCACCACCCCGAGCTCGGTGACGCCGGCCGCAAGCAGCGTCCAGCGGCGGGGCCGGGACGCCGCGACCGAGTAGAGGGCGATGACCAGCGCCGCGTCGCCGGGCGAGGTCACGTCGAGCAGCCACTGGACGAAGGCGATCGCGGCGAGCAGGGCGAACACCGCCAGCGGCCGCGACCGCCGCCAGATCAGCGGAACCAGCAGCACGGCCGCGAACACCAGGCCCAGCGCCTGCCCCTCGGGATGCAGCACCGCGGCGATCAGCGCCAGCGCCGCGCACGGCAGCACGATCGCCGCGTCGACCCCGGTCGGATGCGCCGCGAGCAGCCGCAGCAGCCGACCGGGGCTGCGCGGGCCGGGCAGATCGTCGACAGCCACGTCGAGGGCCACGGGCTCCATTGTGCTCGCGGCGGCGCTCGCGACGACCCGCCCGAAGGCCCGACCCATGCCCTGCCCGAGGGCCCGACCGATGCCCCGCCGGATGCCCCGACCGGTGCCCCGCGCCGAGGAGGCCACGAGGCTAGGCGTCCCGTCGCCGCAGGACCACCGCCGCGGCGGCCAGCAGGACCGCCGCGTACCCGCAGAACAGCAGGAAGCCGGTCCAGGGCCCCAGTGACGAGGAGTCCCGCACGACGGTGAAGATGTCCTGGCCGGCGCTGCTGGGCAGGTACGGGTCGATGTTGTTCGACCAGCTCGACGGCAGGAAGTTGACGATCAGCGGCAGGATCAGCAGCACCCCGAACAGGGTGGCGATCCCGCCGGCGGTGCTGCGGACCAGCGCGCCGAGCGCGACCCCCAGCAGGGCCACGACCGTGAGATAGAGGCCGCCGCCGAACACGGCGGTGAGCACGCCGGGATGACCGAGCGTGGTGTCGATGTGCTTCGACGACAGCATCGCCTGGCCGCCGACGAAGGCGACGAACGACGAGACCGTCATCAGGACGAACGTGACCACCGCGAACACGATCGACTTCGCCCACAGCACCGGCAGGCGGTGGGGCACCGCGGTGATCGTCGCGCGGATCATGCCGGTGCCGTACTCGCCGCTGAACATCAGCACGCCGAGCACGCCGATCGCGAGCTGCGCGAGGAACACGCCGGAAAGACTCGTGTTCGTCGGGTCGAAGGTGAGCCGGTCGATCGGCGACTCCTGATCCCAGTGGCTGGCCTGCGCCCAGGAGATGAGGATGCCGAGGGCGACCACGAAGACGATCGCCGCGAGCAGGGAGAACAGGGTCGAGCGCAGGGATCGCAGCTTGGTCCACTCCGACAGCAGGACCCGGCGCCGGGTGACCCCGTAGCCGGCCTGCGCCGTCAGCTCGCCGCGCGCCGGTCGCACGTCCGTCACCGTCGTCATGATCTCGCTCCCGCCCCGTGCGTCTCAAGGCGGGCGCCGCCCGCCGCCTGCGCCGACCCGTCCCCCGGCTGGTGCGGCAGCGCCGACGCGGAGCCGCCGTGGTACTCGACGGCGTCATGGGTCAGCGCCATGAACGCCTCCTCCAGCGACGCCTGGCGCGGCGTCAGCTCGGACAACGCGATGCCGGCGGCGGCCGCGACCGCGCCGATCCGATCGCTCGGCAGCCCGGACACCTCGAGCACGTCGGCTCCGTCCGCGCGGATCGTCACGTCCGCGGACAGCAGCAGATCCCGCAGCTCCGCCGCGCGCGGCGACCGGACGTGCACGACGTTCTCGGAGGCGCCGGCGACGAAGTCCGCGACGGACATGTCCGCGATCAGCCGGCCCTGCCCGATGACGACGAGATGCTCGGCGGTCAGCGCCATCTCGCTCATCAGGTGGGACGACACCAGCACCGTGCGCCCCTGCGCGGCCAGATCCTGCAGCAGGGTGCGGATCCAGCGGATGCCCTCCGGGTCGAGACCGTTGACCGGCTCGTCGAGGATCAGCGTCCCGGGATCCCCGAGCAGCGCCGCGGCGATGCCCAGCCGCTGCCCCATGCCCAGCGAGAAGCCCCCGGCCCGTTTGCGGGCCACGCCGGCCAGCCCGACCAGCTCGATGACGTCGGCGACCCGGCGGCGCGGGATGCCGTGGGTCTGGGCGAGGGCCAACAGGTGGTTGTAGGCCGACCGACCGGTGTGCACCGACCGCGCCTCCAACAGCGCACCGACCTCGCACAGCGGTGCCCGGAAATCCCGGTACCGCTGCCCGTTGATCAGGACGCTGCCCTCGCTCGGCTGGTCCAGACCCACGATCATCCGCATGGTCGTGGACTTTCCCGATCCGTTCGGACCGAGAAAACCGGTGACGATGCCGGGCCGGACCGTGAAACTCAGCTCCGACACGGCGAGCTTTTCGCCGTATCGCTTGGTGAGACCTTGCACCTCGATCATCGCTGATCGCCCATCTCTAGGGATCCAAGTCCAGCAGTGCCGAACCTAATCCGCCGCACACGGCGGGACGACGGCCCACAGAGCGATCTTTACGGGCGCCGATGTCCTCCTTGCGGCGTACCCGCCTACGCCGCGGGAGGTATCCCGCCCCCACTCCGAGCCGGCGGCAGCACGCCCGGCGCATGGTCGCGTTTGCCCCACCCGGTGGCGGCGGGCAGCGTACAACCCCACCATGGCGGACAACAGAGGAGCACTTCGCCGACTCGACCGGCGATGGCTGTGGGTCGTCGCGGCGGCCGCGGCGATCGGCGCGGCGGTCGGGATCTGGCACCTGACCGACCGGATGTACCCGCCGGGCACGGACGGCGCGGCGGAGGCCCGCGCGGCGTTGCAGGGCGGGATCCTCACCGCGGTGGCCGCGCTGATCGCCGTCGCCGGCGGCCTGATCGCCCTCGGCGAGACCCGCCAGGCCAACAAGAACACCCACGTCCGCGAGCTCTACACCCGGGCGATCGACCAGCTCGGCTCCGACCGCGACACCATCCGCCTCGGCGGCATCTACGCCCTCGAACGCATCGTCACCGACAGCCCCGCCGACCAGCGCACCGTCGTCGAGGTCCTCTCCGCCTTCGTCCGCAAGCTCAGTACCAGCCCCCTGCTGCGCACGCCACCGCCGCCCGCCCCCGACGGCACCATCCCGCCCCTTCCCCCCGCGATCGACATCCGCGCCGCCGTTCAGGTCCTCGCCCGCCTCCCCCACCGCGCCAGCGTCCCCCGTGCCGATCTCACCGGCGCCGACCTCACCGGTCCGGCCAGCCTGACCGATCTCGCCCTCCCCGACGCCGACCTCACCGGCGCCCGGCTGAGCGAGGCGAACCTCACCCGCGCCCAGCTCGACGGCGCGAACCTCGCGCGCGCCCTGCTGTTCCGCGCCAACCTCACCCGCGCCTTCCTCGTCGAGGCGAACCTCGCCGAGGCCCGGCTGGCCGAGGCGGATCTCACCGGCGCCGAGCTGTTCGGGACGAACCTCACCGGCGCCCAGCTCACGGGCGCGGACCTCACCGAGGCGCGGCTGGTCGACGCGAAGCTCGGCGGCGCCCAGCTCGGCGGGGCGACGCTCACCGGCACCCTGCTGTTCGGCGTCGACCTCACCGGCGTGTCCGGCCTGACACAGAAGCAGGTCAACGCCGCCCACGGCGACGAACGGACCCGGCTGCCGGCGGGAGTCCAACCACCGCCGTCCTGGGTCGCCGCGCCACAGGTCACCGGCGCCGACCCGGTGAGGTAGGGCTAGCCCTACGCCCGGATCGGGTCCTCCCCCGCAGGCGTAGGGAGCGCCTGGTATCGAGCGCGACGCCAAACGGCGACGGTCGTAGCATGACGCAATCGCCTGCGAACACGGTGGAACTGCCTGCGAACACGGTGGAACCGCGGACGGCGGAGGACCATTTCGACGAGCTCGTGCGCCTGCACCGGACGACCCTGCTCGCCTACGCGACCCGGCTCACCGGCGGCGACCGCGGGCGGGCGGAGGACGTCGTGCAGGAGACCTTCCTGCGCGCCTGGCACAACCTCGACCGGTTGACCCCCGAACGCGGCTCGGTCAACGGCTGGCTGCGCCGGGTGGCGCACAACCTCGTCGTCGACGGCTACCGGGGACGTCGGGCCCGGCTGACCGAGCTCGAACTGGAGCCCGAGCACACCGAGGTCCAGGCCCAGCCGGACCACGCCGAGTCGGTTCTGGTCGCGACCACGGTGCAGGCGGCGCTGCGCCGGATCTGGCCCGAGCACCGGGCCGCCCTCGTCGAGGTCTACCTGCGCGACCGCACCTGCGCGCAGGCGGCGGCGGCCCTCGGCATCCCCGAGGGGACGGTGAAGAGCCGGGTGCACTACGCGCTGCGGTCCCTGCGCCGGCAGGAGGAGCTGACCGTGCTGTAGGGCCGCTCATCCGCCACCGCGATGTCGGCGTCGCCGACGTCGAGCCCGACCAGCCACGGGGCGGCGGCATCCTCGATCGACACCCCGATCGGGCTGCCGTGCACCCGGACGCCGTCCAGCCGGGCGGTCGAGTCGCCGAGCAGGCGGACCCCGACGTCACCGCAGTCGGCGATCTCACCGCCAAGGAGGGTCGGGCGGGCGCCGCCGTCGACGACGAGGCCCGCCGCGGCGCTGCCGCGCACCACACAGCGCTGGAGCTCGGGCGCCGACCGGCCCGAGGCGTGCAGCCCGGGGCCGGCGGGGCTGTCGACCACGCACTCGACCAGACTCGGCGCGGCCCGGTCCACGGTGACCACCGCCGGACCGGCGGTGTCGTGAAACCGGCAGTTCTCGACGGTGGGCCGGGCCCGGTCGGCGACATACAGGCCGACCCGGCCCCCGTCCACCCGCGAGCCGACCATCCGCAGGCGAGAGTCCTCCCGGGCGAGGACCGCGGCGCTGGACAGCGAGCTGATCCGGCAGCGGTCGAGCAGCGCCGCGCCCGTCCCGGCCGCCAGCACACCCACGCCCTCGACGTCCGTGAACGCGCAGCCGCGCAGGATCGGCATCGCCCCGCCCGACACGGCGAGACCGGGACCGCCGATGCCCGCCAGGGCGACGTCGACGAGTTCGGCGAGGCCGGCCCCGACCTCCACCCCCGCACCGGCGGGATTGCCGATCCGACCCCTGACCACCCGGGTCCGCCCCCCGTGCAGGTGCAGCGCCACCGCCGCGGTGGCCCGCAGATCGCACCTGTCCATCCGCAGCCGCCCACCCACGACCCGGATCAGCGGCGCTCGCTGGTCGCCGCCGCGTATCTCCAGCCCCCGCAGCCTGATCTCCCCGTCGGCGACGAGCAGGGTCCCCTCGGGCGGCACCTCGATCACGACGCTGCCCGGGCCCTCGCGCGCGACCAGGGTCACGTCCCGGGTGAAGACGAGTGACTCCCGGTACACGCCCGGGCGCAGCGCCACCGTGCCGCCCGGATCGGCGCCGGCCAGCGCCCGGACGATCATCGCCGCATCCTCGGCCGGCGCGGCGAGGTCGGACCGGACGGCTGCGGTCATCGCGAGGCTCCCTGGGTCACGGCACTGCGGGATAGCTGTGGGGCGGGATGGCTGTGGGGCGGGATGCGGCTGTGGGGCGGGATGCGGCTGTGGGGCGGGATCGCTGTGGGGCGGGATGGGCTGTGGGGCGGCGTGGCCGGGGGCGTGTGCGGGGTCACGTCGTCGCGGCCGGTCCCAGGGCGTCGGCCAGGCGGGCGCCGTCGGGTGCGAAGGGGCGGCCGCCGGCGCCGACGCCGAGGGCGAACCGCAGTCGCTCGGGCAGCGCACCGTCCGGCCCGCCGGACGTACCCGCCCCGCTCGCGGCGGGAGACCGCCCGGCGAGGACGTCGCGCAGCCGCTCGAGCGCGCGCTGCGCCAGCGCGGCGTCGACCCGGCCACCGACCACCTCGCGCAGCAGCACCCGCGTGGGGGCCTCGCCGGCCCCGGCACGGCCGTCCGCGGCGTCGGCGGCGTTGGCGGCGGCGTTGGCGTTGGCGGCGTCGGCGTTGGCGTTGGCCGCAATGTCGACGGCGAGGACGACGAACCGGGTGCCGGCCACGAACAGCGCCTCGCTCGACGAACCGCCGGGCGTGGCGTCCGCACCGAGCCACGTCGTCCGGCGGGCCGTCGAGGACCAGATCACGTACTCCACGGTGCGTCCCGGCAGCTCCCAGGGGGCCGTCGACACCTCAAGGAAGGCGGGTTCGACGAGCATGTCCCCCGGCCGGTGACGCGAGACCACGTCCGGGCTCGCAGCCGCCGGGCGGAACACCGGACCCACCACGGCCGGTAGCCGACCGAGGCCGGCCTGAACGCAGCGGGCCAGCAGGACCAGGCCGTCCTCGTCCGGCCGCCGCTCGGCGCCGCGCAGCGCCGCGTCCACCGACCGGCCGGCGGAGTCGAGCCGTCCCGCCGCCGAGAGATAGGCGCGGACCGCGACCAGCCCGGCCAGCAGGTCGTCCGCGCCGGCTCCCGCCCGCAGGCCCGGTTGCAGGGCAAGGGCGCCCATCACGGCGCGTGCGTGCGTCTCGTAGCGCCACCCGAGCAGCGTCCGCAGCCGGTCCCGGTCCTCCACCGTCACCCGCGGCAGCACCGCAAGCCAGGGCAGGAGGTGCCCGGTATCAGCCCGGTCCGCGCCAAAGCCGCCACCGGCGGCGTCCCGGCCGGACCGGCCCCCCTCGAAGCGGCCGTCATCGAAGCGCCCGTCATCAAAGCGGCCGTCATCCAAGCGGCCATCGCCGAAGCGGCCATCGCCGGCGACCTGACGGGAGACGCGGGCCGCTTCGTGGCTCCCCTCCGCGGCGCTGTCGGCGGGCGTGGCCTCGGTCGGGTCGAGCAGAGGCGGTGCGGCACCGGGGACGCGGGGGCCCGCCGCCAGGTCCCGGCCGTGGCCGAGAGCTTCCTCCAGCGCGGAATCCACCGCGGATCCGGCCGGGGCCGCCGCGGGCCGGGCGGGAGTGCCATCGGGCGGCATCCGCGGATGCCAACCCGGGCCGGGCCGCGCCCCGCCACTCACGTCGGCCACCGGATCCACGCCCCGCTGGAGCCCCTGCCCCGGCGACTGCCCGGCCGGAGCGGAGAGCTCCGGGGAACCGGACACAGGATGCGGTAACGCACGGGGCGATGCAGCGGGTGGCGGGGATGCGGGTGGCGGGGATGCGGGTGGCGGGAATGCGGGAACCCGAGGTGACCAGGGGGTCGCCGTGGGAAGGGAGCGCCGGATGACACCGGGCATCGGACCGGGAGCCGACGGTCCCCCCGCAGCCGGCAAGGCAAGCGACGCAGGTAGTGGCACCGGCGCGATCGACGGCACCGGCGCGATCGACGGCACCGGCGCGACTGACGGCACCGGCGCGGGGAGCGGCCTGGGTTCGGCCGGTTCGGCCGGTTCGGCCGTGCGAACCGGTGCAGCGCGCTCGCCCGCGCGCGCCGTCGCAGGCCCGCCGTGCGGCAGCCACGGGCCGACGGCCGTCGACGCTTCCGCTTCGCTCCGCCCAGCCGCCGGCACGGACCATCGGCGGAACGACGTTCCGGTGATCGCCCCGCCCGGCAGCAGCAGGACACCGGCGTCCGCGGTGTACACCGGAACACCGACCCCGGCGAGCAGCGCACGGACCAGGGCGGCCAGTCGGTTCGGCGCCGGGTTCGGATGCGCCAGGACCAGCAGCGGCCGGCCGCGCCACTCGGGACAGGCACGGATCAGCCGGGCCAGCAGCGCGGGCGGAACAGGGCGACCGTTGACCTGGAAGCCTGCCGGGCCGGTGCCCAGGTGAACGGTGAACATCCCGGGTGGGGCCACCGGCAGCCGCGTTGCTCCGGCCAGATCCGGCTCGAAGAACCGGCCGGCGGCGGTGGCGAGGGTGCCCTCGAGCAGCCGCGCCAGGATCGGTTCCGTCGGCTCCGGCGGGGGCGTTCCCCTCGCCCGTCCGGCGGGATCCCACGGGGCCTGTGACGGCGAGGCCAGCAGCCGCGGCACCGGCCGGCCCGCGGCGCTCCATCCGACACTCGTCTCGGGGGGCAGCCAGCCGGCAACCGCGTCGGGGGACACCGGACCCGGACCCGCCCCGGGGCCCGGGTGATGCTCGACGGCCTCGGCCCCGTCGTAGCGGCCAGCCCAGTCGCGCCAGGCGTCGGTGGCAGGCACAGCGTCGGTGGGCCGCACAGCCTTGGTGGCAGGCACAGCGTCGGTGGGCCGCTCGGCACCGGCGAGATAGCCGGTGGCGAGGCTCATGACGTAGCCGGCTTCATGTCAGGTCCTCACGAGGTCCGGACCCGCGCCGCCGCCCCGCACGGTCACGGCGCGTCCGGGGCGGCGGGTTCGCCCGTCGGCGGGACGACCCACGCGGCCTCGTCCTCCCGCCGCCGACTCAGCACGACCGCCAGCACGCGGTGCAGGACGACCTCGTCGATCCGCTCGACCGGTTCGCCGTGCTCCAGGTGCCACCGGAACCCCTGCTCCGGCGCGATGCCGTACTCGTGCAGGTAGTAGCCGACGGCGTCGGTCCACACCCACCGGCCATCCGTGCGAAACGTGCCCGGCACGACGTCCCCCCGGGCCGGGTCGAGGAGATCCGGCATCGACGAGGAGCCGCCGAAGAGGGCGACGCCGTTGTCCAGGTAGCCGAGCAGGCGGGCCCGAACGGCCGCGTTGGTGATCCGGGGCCGGTCCGGGGCGAAGCGCGGTCCGGTGGCCGGGTCGGCCGCGTCGAACACCCGGGCGACCGACACGCCGAGCGCCGGTTCACGTGACCAGAGCAGGGCTCCACACAGGCGGGCGAGGGTCGGGTAGGAGGGCGTTTCGGTACCCACGACGCTCACCTCGACCTGCGGGTCGGGCTCCCCGGCGGCGGCCAGCGCGGTCTGCAGCCGTGCCGTCACCTCGGCCGGGTGTCGCGTACCCGCCTCGATCGTGACGGCGAAGACCCGCTTCGGCGCCGCCCAGGGCTCGCCCGCGGCCGGAACCCGCCAGGTCCGCCACAGGCCGGCGGCGTCCGGCTCGGCCAGGATGGCCGCGAGGATCGCCTGTTCGGTGTCGGCCAGCTCGGACGGCCCCACGCCGGCGGTCAGGTCGACGGGCAGGGAGGCCGCCGTCCCGTCGGCGTAGGGATCATCGGAGCGGAACTCCCAGGCGGTCGGGAGCCGTTCGGCGATGGGCAGGGTATCCAGCGCTCCCAGCAGCCCGTCCTGCTCCTGCCCGGCGGCCCTGAACTCCTCGCGGGCCAGCCCGATCTCGGCGCCGCCGACGTCGAGCCGGCCGGCGGCCACGGCGAGCGTGATCGCCTGGGCGATGTCGAACCGCTGGCCCTGCGCCAGCCAGAAACGCGCCGCGCTGATCAGCTCGTCGGGCAGGAAGCCGGCGAGGCCGAGCAGCGCCCGATGCCAGGCGTCGGTCATCCACGCGTCATGAGCATCGGAAGCGACACCGTCGACGCCTCCTGCCGACACGACGCTTGTCGGGGCCTCGGTCACCAAATCCTCCAGACTTGCCGGAACAGCGTGCCGTCGGGTCCACCGCCGCGGGCCCTTTGGCCGAAGCACGGCCCTGCCGGGCCGCCCAGTTCACGGACAGGGCACCCCCAGGGCACCCACGGAACGGATTCGCAGGACTTCGAAGGGTCGGGAAACTCGGGCTCCGCACCCCACCACGGCGTGGCGCCTACACCGGGCTGGTCGTCGCTCCCGCGGGCGTCGGCGTCGCCGACGCCTGGGTGTTCTGGCCCTCGCTGTCACCCCGCCCGGGCAGCGGCTGGCCCTCGCTCACCTGGAGCGTCTCGTCCGGCACTCTGCCCGACAGCGCCACCACCGGCTCAAGAATCTGCCGCGGCAGCGCCTCACGACCCCGCTGCGTCAGCGGCTCGATCCCCTCCATCCGCTCGCTCGGTACCTGCGTCCTCGTGCTCAACGGATCCGACAGGCCCGCTCGCTCCCGCACCACCCCGGACTCGGGCGTGGTCGTACCCTCAGACGTCGGCGTCCCCGACGCCTGAGTGTTCTGGCCCTCGCTGTCACCCGGCCCGGGCAGGGACTGGCCCTTGCTCACCTGGAGCGTCCCGTCCTGCCCGTCCTGCACCATGCCCGACAGCGCCCCCACCGGCTCACGACCCTGCTGCGGCAGCAGCGCACGACCCTGCTGCGGCAGCGCCTCACGACCCTGCCGCGGCAGCGGCTCGTTCTCCTCGATCCGCTCGCTCTGTTCCTGCGTCTTCGTGTTCAACGGATCCGACAGGCCCGCTCGCCCTCGCACCACCCCGGACTCGGGCGTGGTCGTACCCTCAGACGTCGGCGTCCCCGACGCCTGAGTGTTCTGACCATCGCTGTCACCCGGCCCGGGCAGCGGATTGACCCTGCCCTCGATCGGCTCCCCTTCCCGGGGTTTCTCCGACTGTCGGAACCGTTTGCGGCCGCTCTTTCCCGCCACGGTGTTCAGGCTTTCCGTCGCGGTCTGATAGGCATCATTCAGCGCGGCCGAGAGTTCCCGGGCTCGCGCGTCGAGTGTGTCCAGGCCAGCGTCGATCCAGTTGGTCACGGCGGTGCTGGCGGCGCTCCAGACTGCGGGCTGGGCCAGATCGCCGCTGAAGTCGGCCATCCCGCTGGGGAGTCCGCCCAGGGCCGACGAGGAGTAGCCGGCGAGCACCTGCGCCACCGTCTCCGTCGTCACCGGCTGCCCGAAAAGGTAGTTCTGCATGTTGGCCGCGATACTGTTGATCCCGTCGGCGGGCCCGTTGTGCACCGCTGATTTCTGGTAGGCGTCCGCCATCCCCCGGCCGAACGCGGCCAGCGCCTCGCCCGCGGCGTGCAGCGCGTCGGCGATCGCCGGTGGACCGGCCAGTGTGTCGCGATAGGCGGACATATCCTTGGCCAAGCCGTTCACAATGCCGGAGATCTCCCCCGTCGCGGTCCCGGCGGCCGGTGGGTCGCCGCCACCGAACAACTGGGCGGCGTTTGTCGTGTCGCCGGTGGCGGCACTGAGATGGTCGGTGTGCAGCCGCACCGTCTGCTCGGCGTCCCGCAGCCGCCGGACGTCCATGAGACCCAGTGTCCCGGCGGCCAGCTCGTCGACGATGCCGTCCAGAGTCGACACCGCGGAACCCCAGTTCGCCAGCGCCTGGATGTTGAGGCCGACGGTGAACAGCGGGCTGCCGAAGGGACCGTAGGTCCACCAGCCGGGGCTACCGAAGGTGATCCAGCCACCGGCCGGGGACGCGGCGCCCCGCAGATCCGCCGTGACACCCGTGACAGCCGCCAGCGCGGACGTGAAGTCGGTCAGCGTCCCCGGCTCGCTCACAACTGCTCGGTGCCCTCGGACCGGCCGCGCACGACGCCCAGTGGATGCCCCACCGCCTGGTCGAACTGCTCGGCGGTGACGGTGGCCAGGTCCTCCGTGTCGTTGAAAATCGACCGCCCCTGAACCAGGGCCGCGCGCAGGTCGGTCACCCCGTTGACCAGGGAGTCGTTCGTCTCACTGATCATGCCGAACAGCGCGGTACCGGCGCCGACCAGGTCGACGGCCGGCGACCAGGTCTGACCAGCCGGTTGAAGCTGCACGTCAGCCGTCAGCGGCAAGGGACCCGCTGCGCCGTCCGTGAACTCCTGCAGGGTTCCACCCAGCTGGCTGATCAACTGATCGTACTTGGCCGAGTCGAACTTGATGATGTCGCTCACCGCAGCCCTCTTCGCATGCTCACTGCACGGCGCGAGAAGGGTCCCCGGTTCAGGCATGCCAGCAGACGATCATGGTGGCCCCACCTTGGTGGGAGTGTTTCGCCGCCGGGACCGGGATGCCACCCGCGCCTCCCCTTACCGAAAAAGGGCTCGGACGGAGAATGGCCGACAGATGAAATGTAGGCGAAGGCGTTGTCGGTCGCCGCCGAAGGACATCAGCTCCCGTCCACCGGAACATCCCCGCGACCTGCCCGGTCCGCCCAGCTCAGAAGCCATTCCTCGACACGACGAGACCAGCCGGGGGCCGATGTTCCGGGGACGTACTAGACCGTGGTCTATACCCCAGGTAGCTTGCTAGAGGTAGACATTTCGGGAGGAACCATGCGATCGATCGGCTCACCCCGGCGGAGTCCGATCCGGTGACGTACGGCCTCGGCATCGATCTCGGGACCACCTTCACCGCAGTGGCGATCGGCTGGCCCGACCGCACGGAGATGGTCAGCCTCGGTAATCGCAGCATCGTCGCCCCCACGGTCGTCTACGCCGGCCGCGACGGGCACCTGCTGACCGGAGACGCGGCCGACCGCCGCGCCCTGCGGGAACCCGATCGGGCGGCACGGGAGTTCAAGCGCCGGCTGGGCGATCCGACCCCGGTGCTCCTCGGCGACGCGCCGTACTCGCCGGCGGCGCTGCTGGCCGCAGTGCTGCGCGACGCGGTCGGCAGTGCGATCCGGCTGCAGGGTGGACCTCCGCAGCAGATCGTCCTGACCCGGCCAGCCGTGTGGGGGCCCTACCGGATGGAGCAGTTCGACGAGGTCCCGCGGCTGGCCGGGCTGGTCGACGTTCCCCTCGTGACCGAGCCGGTGGCCGCGGCGACCTACTACGCCACCGGCCGACAGTTGTCCGACGGCGACGTCATCGCCGTGTACGACCTCGGCGGCGGCACGTTCGACGCCGCGGTGCTGCGGATGGAGGCGGGCCAGGCGCGGATCCTCGGCAACCCGGAGGGTATCGAATGGCTGGGCGGCGCGGACTTCGACGAGGCGATCCTCCATCACGTCGACCGGGAGCTCGACGGCGCCGTCACCGCGGCCGATCCCCGCGACCACGACAGCGCCGTGGCGCTGTCGCGGCTGCGCCAGGAATGTGTCCTGGCCAAGGAGGCCCTGTCCGCCGACGAGGACACGGTCATCCCGGTGTTGCTGCCGGGAATCCGTCAGGACGTCAAGCTCGGCCGGGCGCAGTTCGAGGAGATGATCCGACCTGCGATCGAATCCACGGTCGAGGCGCTGCACCGTGCACTGAGCGCCGCCGAGGTCAGGCCCGACGCCCTGTCGGCGGTGCTGCTGGCCGGCGGCTCCTCACGCATCCCGGTGGTGGCCCGGATGATCGAGGCGGCGACGGGGCGCCCCACCGTCGTCGACGCGCATCCCAAGCACGTCGTGGCACTCGGCGCAGCCCGGGTCGCCGCCGCGCTGCTGGCTCCCGCCGCCCTCCCGCCGCCGGCGCCGGCGGGGCCGATCACACCCCTCCCCGCCGGGCCGACCTCCCCCGCCGCGGCGGCTCCCCCCCTCGTCGCCGACTCCGGAGATCATGGGCAGGGCGCCGCCGGCCCGCCGGTCGGGGCCGCGGGGACGGTCGACCAGGACGGAACTCCCCCGGCGGACGCCGCCCCCGGTACCGGCGCCGGCGAGCCCGCGGCCGGCACGGACGACGACACCGGGCCGCCGGACGACCCCGGAGTCCAGGACCGCGAGGACCAGGACGGCCAGCGCCGCCGCCGAGGCCGAGGCAAGGACCGCGAGGAACGCGGCGAGGACGGGACGGCCGACCCGGCGAGGCGAGCACGCGCTCGGCGCCGACGGCAGATCCTCATCGGCGCCGTGGGCATCCTGGTGGTTCTCGCGGCGGGGGGCACCGCGGTGGCGCTGGGCGTCGACAACTCGGACTCCCCGGGCCTGGCCTCCCCCGTCGCCGTCCAACTGACACCGCAGCGCACCGCCCCGCCGACCGGGCCGCCGACCGGGCCGGCAACGTCGGAGGCCATCGACCTGACCAGTGCCGCGGCGGCCACCTCCGACCCGCCGACTCCGGCGGCCACCTCCGCCCCGGCAGGCGTCCCACCGGCCGCGGTCACTCCCGCGGGTCAGGCCAGCCGACTTCCGGCCAACCCGGCCAGGCCAGCTCCAGCCCCTTCGGTGGCCGCTCCGAAGGTGGCGCCGGCACCGGCGCCCGCGCCTGCCCCCGCCCCGGCCCCGGCCCCACGGGTCACCGCCGTCCCGGCGCCGGGGCCGCAGACCTCCTGGACGTTCGTCAACGTCTCGACCAGTCTGTGCCTGGACAGCGACGCCTCCGGGGCGGCCTACACGAAGGGCTGCAACGGCGGCGACTACCAGCGGTGGAAGCTGGTGCAGGCGAGTGGCGGATACCAGCTCAAGGACCTCGCGACCGGCCTGTGCGAAGGGGCCAGGTCGAACATCGGGTCGGACGGCACCAAGTACCAGGGCTCGGTGTACACCGCGGCCTGCGCCAGTCAGGCGAGCCTGGCCTGGAGCGTCGCGACCAACTCGTTCGGTTATCAGTTCACCAACGTCGCCACCGGGGAGTGCCTCGACAGCAACGGGCAGGGACGTGCCTACACCCAGGACTGCAACGGAGGGAACTTCCAGCACTGGTCCCGCGACTAGAGGCCGGTGACCTGATCCAGCCGACGGCGGACCCGGCATGAACGGCGCCGCCGTCGGGCCGTTCGGTCCCCACCAGGGCCGGTGCGGCGCCCATCCATCCACTAGTCCGGCTCGGCCGATTCGTTCGACCCGACCTCCTTGTGGCCGATCCCGGAGAGCCCTCGAGGGGATACCACGGCACGGTCATGCAGGGTCGTCGACGGCGGCGGCTTGAGTGGGCCGAGGGTGCCGAGGTATCGGCCGAGCGGAACGGGTTTCCCGGGATGCACGAGGGGGAGATCGGCCGCCGGTGCGGAGCGCGGGCGACCATCCTCGGGCAGCCTGGCGGTGAGCAGTGGACGGGCCAGCATGTCGGCGGTGAGCTGGCCCCCGATGCGGTCGCCGATGGCCCGCAGACGCTCCGGATCTGACTAGGCCGGTGAACATCCAGGCGACGTCCCCGGGATTCCTCAGCGGGCGAGAGCCGCCGTGACGTCGCCCGGGAGAAGGTTCTGCAGGTCGTCCACGGTCGGATCGGGCATCTTCCGCAACCGGCTCGCCTGCCGGGTGACGGCCTTGTCCAGAAGCTGGCGGGCGTAACGGCCGTTGCCGAACGTCTCGTCCCGGCGCAGCGTGTCGAAATGCTTCCGGAGGACCTGCAGGGTGCCGCCGTGCGGCTCGTAGCCGCCGGCCCGGGCGAGATTCTCGAAGATCGCCACCAGCTCGTCCGCCGAGTAGGAGGCGAACCGGATCTGATGGCTGAACCTGGACGCCAGCCCCGCGTTGCTCGCCAGGAACTGCTTCATGTCACCGGTGTAGCCGGCGGCGATGACGACGATCTCGTCCCGGTGATCCTCCATCAGCTTCACCAGCGTGTCGATCGCCTCCCGGCCGAAGTCGTTGCCCTGGCCGCCTGAGGACGACAGGGCGTACGCCTCGTCGATGAACAGGATGCCGCCGCGGGCCTTGTTGAACACCTCCGTCGTCTTCACCGCGGTGTGGCCGACGTACTGCCCGACCAGGTCGGCGCGGGACACCTCGACCATCTGCCCGGTGCGCAGGACGCCCATCGCGGCCAGCAGCTCGCCGTAGAGCCGGGCCACGGTGGTCTTCCCGGTCCCGGGCGGCCCGGCGAAGACCAGGTGCCGGGACATGGACGGGGCGGGCAGCCCGGCCTCCGCGCGGGCCTTGGCCGAGGCGATGAGGTCGACCAGGTCGGCGACCTCGCGTTTGACCTCGTCCAGGCCGATCATCGCGTCGAGCCGCTGCATCAGGGCGTCGACCACCTGACGCTGTCCCGCCGCCGCGTCCCGGCCGCGGGCGGCGGTCTCGGCCAGGTCCTCCGGCAACAGCCGGGCCAGCTCCAGCTCGGGGGCGTCCGGGGTGGTGGCCAGCCGGTACGCCTGGCGGCCCAGCATCTCCTCGAACACCTGGCGCGCGGCCCGGGCGTTGCCGAAGGTCTCCGTCCTCGGCAGGGTGTCGAAATGCCGGCGCAGGGCCTCCTGGGTCTCGTACTCCAACGCGTAGTGATGCTTGCGGCACAGCCGCTCGACGATGGTGACCAGCTCGGTGCTGGAGTAGCTCTCGAACTCGATGGTCTTGGAGAACCGGGAGGCCAGGCCGGGATTGGCGGCGAGGAAGGTGCGCATCTGCGGCGAGTAGCCGGCGACCACCACGACGAGCTCGTCGCGCCGGTCCTCCATCAGCTTCACCAGCGTGTCGATGGACTCCCGGCCGAAGTCGTGCCCGCCGCCGTCCGTCGGCGACAGGGTGTAGGCCTCGTCGATGAACAGGACGCCGCCGAGCGCCGCCTCGAACTTGGCTGTGGTCTTCACCGCCGTCCCGCCGACGTGCTCCGCGACGAGATCGGCGCGGGCGACCTCCACCATCTGCCCGCCGGGCAGCACCCCGAGGGCGGCCAGGATCTTCCCGAACAGCCGCGCGATGGTCGTCTTGCCGGTTCCCGGCGGCCCGGCGAAGACGAGGTGCCGCGACATCGGCGGCGCGTGCAGCCGGGCCTCCTGGCGCCGCTTGGCCACCTGGTGCAGCCCGACGAGCGTGGCCACCTCCCGCTTGACGCCCTCCAGGCCGACCAGCGCGTCCAGCTCCGCCAGCAGCGCGGTCACCGGGTTCGAGCCGCCCGGCGGGTCGGCGCCCGGCCCACCGCCGACGGAGCCCGGGTCCGGGCGGGAATGCTCCCGCTGGACGGCGATCGGACCGCCCGGATCCTCCTGCGGCGCGGCGGGAGGCGGTGAGCCCGCGGGGTTGCCCGACGCGGACGGCGGGGAGGGGTCCGGCATCCGGGTCGGGTCACCCCCCGCGGGGGAATGCGGCCGGTCCGCCGAGCGCGGTGCCCACCGTGAGGCGGCGTCGGCATCCCGATCGGCGGCGCCGGGGTCCGCGGGCGCCCAGTCGGCGGCGGCCCGATCCGAGGCGTCATGCGGGGGCTGGGGCGCGGGGTCGGCCACGCGGGCCGGGGGCGGCGCGGGGAGCTCGACGTTGTTGTGACCGGTCTCGACGCCGTCGATGCGCAGCTCCGTGGTGGGCGTCACGGTCCGCACCGCCTCCCCGCCGTTGCCGCGCATCACGCCGCCCTGGATGACGACCGGCCTGTTCGTCTCCACCAGCACCCCGGGCCCGGCGTTGCCGACGAGTTCGGCGTCGGAGACCGTCGCCTGGGTGCCGGGTTCGAGCACGAGCCCCGGGCCGGCCGTGCCGTGCACGCGGATGCGGGACAGGTTCGGGTGGGCGGCGTCGCGGACCAGGATGCCGGCGTCGCGCGCGCCGTCGACCTCGACGCCGGTGACCGAGGGACGCGCCGCCGCGGTGATCTCGATGCCGATCCGGCACTGCGTCAGCGTGGAGTTGTGCAGCTCGGTCGTGGCCGCCCCCGCCAGCCGGACCCCGGCCCGACTGGCACCACGCACGCGGCCGTCCTCGAACCGGCCGGCACCACCGGCGGCGTGCAGCCCGTAGGCGACGTCGCCGAGGTCGAGCCCGCCGAGCAGCGGCGCCGCCGAGCCCTCGATCGACACCCCGATCGGGCTGCCGTGGATGCGGACACCGCGCAGCCGGGCGGCCGACTCACCGAGCAGCAGGACGCCGACGTCGCCGCAGTCGGCGAGCTCCCCGCCGGTGAGGACCGGCCGGGCCGCCTCGTCGGCGACCACCCCGGCCGCGCCGCTGGCCCGCACGACGCAGTGGCGCAGTTCGGCGGCCGAGCGGCCGGTGGCGTGCAGCCCGTGGCCGGCCGAGTTCTCGATCAGGCACTCGACGAGGGACGGCGCGGCCTGCTCCACGGTGATCACGCCGTGTGCGGTCACCTTCCCCAGCCGGCACCGTTCCAGAACGGGCTGGGCCCGGCCGGAGACGTAGAGGCCGACCTGACTGCCGTCGATCTGGGTGTCGACCAGCCGTGCCCGGCTCTCCTGCTGCACGAGGACGGCGACACTGCTCGCCGAGCTGATCCGGGAGCCTTCGATCCGCGGTGCCCCGGTGCCGGTCGCCACGACCCCGAACCCGTCCAGGCCCGCGAAGGTGCAGTGCCGGAACGTCGGCGCCGCGCCGCCCGCCACCACGAGGGCGGGTCCGCCGGTCGCCTCCACGGTGACCTCGGTGAACTCGGCGACGCCGGCGTCGACCACCACCCCGGGACCGTGCGCGTTCTCGATCCGGCCGGCGCGCACCCCGACCCGTCCCCCGCGCACATGGAGGGCCGCGGACGCGGTGGCCTCGAGCTGGCAGTTGTCCAGCCCCAGCCGCCCGCCCGCCGCCTGCACCAGCGGCAGCTCCTCGTCGCCCCCGCGCACGGTCAGGTCCCGCAGCCGGATGTCACCGCCCGCGCACAGCAGGGCCGATCCGGTGGGCACCTCGATCACGACGCTGCCCGGCCCCTCCTCCGCGACCAGGACCACGTCGCGGGTGAAGACGAGCGACTCCCGGTACACCCCCGGCCGGACGGCCACGGTGTCCCCGGGCCCGGCCGCGACGAGCGCGCGCCCGATCGCTGTCACACACTCGGCGTCCGTGGCGGAGACGGACAGGACGGCTGCGGTCATCGCTGGCTCCTTGAGCTCGGGCAGGTCACGACGCGTCGACGGCGGCGAGGGGCTCCTCGTCCAGCAGCGCCACCCCCATCTGCGGCACGACCCACACCGCGTCCTCCTCCTGCCGCGGGTTCAACAGGTGCGCGAGCACCCGGTGCAGAGCCACCTCGTCGACCTCCAGCGACCCGTCGAGCGGCAGCGACTCGTCGAGCGCCGGGCCTCGCGCCTCGGCCACGTGCCGCATCAGGTCCGGGTCCGGGGCGAGGCCGTGCTCGTCCAGGTAGTAGCTGGTCGCGTCGGTCCACACCCAGCGGCCGTCCGTGCGAAACGTCATGGGTACCACCTCGCCGCGGGCCGGGTCGATGACGTCTGACATCAACGAGGAGGTGTCGAGGATCGGCACGCCGGCGTCCAGGTAGGCGAGCAGGTCATCACGAAGCCCCAGGTCGTCGATGCGCGGCCGGTCCGGGTCGAAGCTGGGGCCGTCGACCGGGTCGACCTCGTCGAACGTCCGGGCCACCGACACCTCGACGGCCGGTTCACGCGCCCACAGCAGGGCGCCAGACATCTGCGCGAGACGCTGGTAAGGGGGCGGTTCCTCGCCCGCTGTGCACACCTCCACCTGCGGTGCCGGTTCCCCGGCGGCCAGCAGCGCGGCCTGCAGCCGCGCCGCGATGGCGGCGGCCGGCTCCGACCGCGGCTCGGCCGTGACGACGAACACCCGCTTCGGCAGCGGCCACGACGACCCCGCGCCCGGAGTCCGCCAGGAACGCCACAGGCCGACGGCGGCCGGCTCCGCCCCGACCGCCTCGACGACTGCCGCCTCGACGGCGTCCAGCGCGACCGCCGCGTCCGGGGCGGTCAGGTCGAGCGGCAGCACCGCCGCCGGCCCACGCTCGTCCGCGCCGACGGAGCGGAACTGCCAGGCGCTCGGCACCCGCTCGCCGAGCGGCAGCGCGTCGAGCACTCCCACCACGTCGCCGTCACCGTCGCCCGCGCCGTCGCCCGCGCCGTCGCCCGCGCCGTCGCCGTCGCCCGCGCCGTCCTGTCCGCCGGCGGTCAGCTCCTCCCGGGCCAGCCGGATCTCCTCGCCCCCGAGGCTGAGCTGGCCGGCGGCCACCGCGAACGCGACCGCCCGCGCGAGGTCGAGCCGCCGGCCCGCGGCGAGCCAGGTGCGTGCCTCGGTGACCAGCTCGTCCGGCAGGTAGCCGGCGAGCCCGAGCAGCGCCCGATGCCAGGCGTCGATCATCGCCGCGTCGTCCCGGACACTGATCACGGTCGCCCCGACAGCCACCGTCACCTCACCGGCCTCGGCGGCGTTCACGCCTCCCACGTCGGTCATCTCGCCTCCCCGCCTGCGTGAACCGTGCTCGCCGGACCGCGGCGCCGCCGCGGCCATGACGGCCGACGCAGCCCCTGTCGAGAACACGACGGGCGGGGGTCGGACGGTTCAGCCAGAGGCCCTTTCCGCAGTCACGCGGGGGCGTCCGCCGGCCACAGCCGACCGACCGGGTCGGTCACCAGCGGGACCGGCCGACCAGCGGGCGCATACGCCATGTCCCATGGCCGGTTGACGTCCTCGACGACCAGGTAGTCGCCGACCCGCTCGACGGCGACCCCAGCGGGCGGCACGAACACGAAGACCTCCGCGGCGACGCCGACCTGCTGCCAGGCCTGCCAGGTGAGCAGGTCGTGGGACTCGTCGTCCGGCCGGTTCTCGGCCACCGCCAGGGGCTGGCCCGGCCGCCACCCGTGACCGGCCAGATAGGCGGGCATCTGCGTCGGCGCCAGGGCACGAGACGTCCCGTCCAGTCGCTCGATCACGAACTCGGGCACGCCGGTGTCACCGCGCCGGACGGTGAGCCCCCGCACCTCGTAAACCTCAGGTCGGGCGGCGAGCTCCTCGCTGTGCAGGACGGCGGACCGGTAGGCGGCGGCGTTCACCCCGGTCAGACCCGTGCTCGTGCGAACCACCGCATCGTCGGAACGCAGCCGCGCCACGCCGTCCTCGGACACCCATCTGCTCATTCCCCGCTCCGCCAGCGGCCCCAGTACCTCCCAGCGCGTCGGCTGTCCCTGACTGTCCACCGCCCGCGGGCCCGGCGGGTCGAGGCGAGTTTGACTGCCCTCGGTGGCAACCAGCACCTCCGCCTCTGCCTCCGCGGCGAAACGGCGCAGCATCCGGTCCGATCGACCCGGCCCCCCGGGGCTCCAGACCCGAAGGGCCCCGTACCTCTGGGAGTCTCTCCGCCAGCCCCCCAGCGCCAGGTAGTCCGCAAAGGTGGGAGAGGGGGACCGGTTACTGAAACCCGCCATGTCCTCGTCCTGGAAACGCGTCTGCCCGCCGCCGCTCACCACTCCGATGCCGTCGCCCTCACGTGGCAGAATCATCTCGAAGACGCCGTCCCTCCTCCGAGCCACCTGCTGTAGAGCAGAAAGCGCATCCAGGTAGGACGGCAGCGTCGCCGACGCCATCCCGGTGGCCCAGACCACCGGCTCCGACACAGCACCCGGCTCCAGGTGGCCAGAGGGCGTGGCGGACAGCCACAGCGGCGGTGTCACCACGCCGCGCCTCCTGCTTCTGGAGGGCCGCACCGATTGCCAGCCGAACCCCAGCCCGGCGCGGGAGAACAGCCGGCCGCCGTCCACCCCCTGCTCGGCGCCCACCGTCGGCAGCCAGAGCTCCGTGCGCAGTTCCAGGACCAGATCCTGCGCCTGCCTGAGCAACGCCTCGGCCCGCGTCGTCGCCTCGGCCAGGTCGGCCCACCAGTTCGGCGACCCCATCGGCGCCCCGTCCGACGCCCACGCCTGCACCGGCCCGCCCCGCCAGCCCGCTGCCGTCAGCATCCCGCGCAGCACATCCGAGGTCAGCGGCACCGGCTCACCGCCGGTGCGCGGAACGACCGCCAGCACGCCGTCCTGCGTCCGCGGCAGGAACACCGACGTCACATGTGGCTGGCCCACCAACCCGGCCGCCAGTGCCTCCATCCCCTCCGCGACCACCAGCCCACGGTCCCGATCGACCCGAACGGCGAAGTCCGCGATCGGCGCCGTCGTTCCCGGGCTCAACGGGTCACCGTTCCGGACCGCGGCCGGGCCGGTTCCCGCGGCCGGACCGTTCGCCATGGCCTGGTAGTGATCAATCCCGTTGTACTGCACGTGCACGCTCGCCCGCGGCTCCCCGTCCGGCGGCGACGGGTAAAGATGATTGCTCCGCGCCAGGCGGCCCGCTCCCGTCGTCACGACCACCACGTCCAGGTCGGTCGCCCGGGCCACGATCTGCGGAACCGCGTCGAAGAACGGCGTGTGCCACCAGGCGGGATCACGGATCGCACGGGCGACCAGGTCACTCACCCGCAGCCCGACGAACTCGCTCGGCCGCCCCAGCCGTCTCAGCAGCGGCGACCTCCGCAGGAGGTTGTTCCACTCGACACCCGTCGGATTCTGGTTGACCGCCGTCTCCAGTTCGGCGAGTAGATGGGCCGGCTCACCCCGGCCCAGGTTCGGGGCCGACCGCGCCAGGACCTCGCGCAGCCCGTTCCGGCCCAGGTTGCGGGCCAGTTCCCGCACCATCAACCCGGGGCCGCCGCCCCTCTCCGGCAGGTCAAGACCGTCACGCATCTGCGATCCCGCCGGCCCGGTGAACCACGCGGCCGCATGGTCACGTAGCTGTTCCAGCGTCATCCCCGCGATCGGCGAACCTGGCGCCTGATCCTGAGCACCCACGAGCACCGACGCGAAGTAACACAGGCCGTTCCTGGGAACCTGAAGAACCTGGAAATCCCGACCATCGGCCCGGACACCACCCACCACCGGACCAGCCACCACCGGACCAGCCACCGGAGAGCTGGCCACCGGAGAACCCGTCACCGGGCCTGGCCGCCCGGCCACGGCGGCCGACATCTGCGCCGGCGCGGGTGGCCGAGCGGCCTGGGACGTCGGCACGGGACCGGTCGACTCCGCGGGTGGGGTGGCAGGCGGGGTGGCGGACGGGGTGTAAGGAGGAGGCGCCCACACCCGGGCCAGGCGGTCCCGAACAATTTGCCGGGCCCGCTCGACCGACTGGCGGACAGTCTCCGGCGCCGGCTCCCGCGGCGTCGGATACTGCACCGGCTCGACCGTCGAGTCCCGCCCCAGCGGCTCAACCGCGTGATAGAGGTTCAGCGTCGTGTCCGGGTCGGGATGCTCGTACACCCACACCGTCCCGGCCGCGGCGTCCTGCTCGGCACCGGCCTCCCGGACCCGGTTCACCCGGACGCCCAACAGTCTCGGCACCGCCTCCGGGTCGAACAGCGCGACCAGCCCGCCGTCGTACGGCAGGCCCCGTTGCAACGCCAGGGCCAGCGTTTCCGCCGCCGACGGCACCCGCCCCAGCGACGGTGCCTGACTGCGCACCGCCGCGACCGCCGCGACCGCCGCGGCCCGGCGCCGCCCCCGCGGGGACACCGACGGCAGTGCCGCCACCTGGTCCCACATCGGATGATCCGGGGCCTGCGACAGGGCCTGGCGCACCACGTCCCGCGGCGCCGGTCCGTCCCGATCCTCGCCGGAAACCAGCAGACCCACTTCGTCGTCGTCGAGGAGATCGGCCACCACATCGGCACCGGTCCGCCCCTGCGGCCCGCCCGAGTCCGCCGAGGGCGACCCGAGCAGGAAGATCCCGAGCTCCGTGCTGATCGCATCGGCCACCGGCCCCGGCGCGGCCACCAGCAGCCGATACAACTCGGCCAGGTCGGACTGGGGGTGCTGCGTCGCCGCGCCGTGCAGAACCGCGGCGATCAGACCCTCCTCGTCATTCGGAATGCCGTTCGGCACCGGCACCACTCGCCCATGCCCGGCCGGCCCCAACCGGAGGATGTTCCCCGGTCCCTGATAGGGCGGAGCCTCCCGCGCCAGCTCCCCGGGCCGCTCGGTGGGAAGGTCCAGCAGATGGTGGGTCACCTCGCCGATGAACCGGGCGACCCGCGCCTCGTAGTCCTCCGTTCGGGAGTTACCCGGCGGAACCGGAATGAAGGAGATGGTCTCCTGGAAATCAAACCCGATCCGTTCCATCTCGGCCCGGAGCAGGCGCGCCAGTGCTCGCGGGGTGACCGGCTCGAGGCCGTCCGAGCCGTCGCGCAGTGCCAGCCGGCCGTCCTCCAGGCTGCCGATGAGCACCGGGAACTCGCCGCGGACCCGCGCTTCGTCGATCTGTCGACGCAGATCGCGGGCCACGACCGACGTGGCCGAGTTCACCTGCGTCGACCAGAGGTTCATCCCACCCGCGACGGAGCCTGCGGCCAGCGGAACCCAGCGCAGGCGAGCGGCCCGCTGCCAGCCGCTGCGGCCGCTGAGGTCCGGCTGGATCCGATGAGTGGAGTTCACCGGCAGATCAAGCTCGGCGCGCAGCAGCGCGGCGTAGCTGATGCTGCGCGGTCGGAGTGATCGCGCAGCGGGCGACTCCGACAGGCCCCCGGCACCGAGGTAGACCTGACCGGCGAAGCCTCGCGGCGCGTGGGCCAGCACGACCGCGGCCAACTGCTCGGGCGGAACACGCAACGGGCCCACCGACGCATGGTGACCGAGCACGACCTCGGCCCGGCCGTCGGCCAGCACCAGAAACCCGCCCGGAATCCGCGGAGGCTTATCGTCGGGCGGCCGGCCGGTCAGATTGACTCCGTAGACCCCCTGCTTGTCGATCAACGGCACGACCTGAAGGTCCGCGATCGACGCCCCGGCCAGATACCACTCCGACGAGTCGTACTCCGCCAGCTCGAAGGTGTGGTCGAGAGGCACCAGGACACCCGTCGCACTGTCCCGGACGTACCTCGACGGTGGCGGATTCGGTGACGACGATCCGGGCCCACTCCCATCCACCCGCTCCCACCGGGGAGCGACGAGATCCCGCCGGTCCGGAATGTAGATCGCGTCGTGGCCGATGTACACCGGCTGGCCACCGAGCGCCGCGGAGATCTGCTCACCAAGAAGGCGCAGCGGCGCCTGGTTCTGGTCCATGCGGGTCGCGACCAGCCGGACCGGCGAGTCCGGACGGGAATCCTGGCCAGGCTCCTTGAAGGACGCGCGCAGAAAGGCCACGACCTCGTCGGCCTGGAGCGGCACCAAGCGGTCCATCCGCCAGGACACCTCGCCCGACGGCACCGTGTGCACCACCAGCAGCGGCAGCCTGCCGGCCGAGACCGGCATCGCCTCCAGCGATTCATGCCATTCCGCCAGGGTCCATGCGTACTCGCCGCGGGCATTCGTTCCGAAGATCAAAGCACCGGTCTCGTACCACACCACGCCGCGATCCGCGGAGTCCTCGACGAGCTGGCCGTCCTCAGCGACCTGCAGGAAGCCCGGCAACTCCTCCGACACGTCGGGCGCGGACGGCCTGACAATCGTCAGCTCTGGCCGCCCAGGGCTGTTCCCACGAGGTCGCGCCGCCCTGTTTCGTCTCCGCAGGAGTGAACCGCCCGGCACCTCATGCGGCGCGAACGGGTCCATCCCACGAGGGACATGCGCCACCGGTAGGCCGAAGGCCCCGGCGAGTCGTCCGGCGTCGGTCGCCTCGGGCACCGCGCCGTCGTTCGGTGCCTGCAGGACCTCCCCGGTCCCACGCCCCTCCCCGGCCGGACCCCCGTCGGCTTCCGGCTCCGCGGGCGGATCGCCGTCCCGGGTCACGTCGATGGGCCCACCGGTGCCGTCCAGAGGCTCAGCGGTGCCGTCCAGGGGCTCAGCGGTGCCGTCCAGGGGCTCAGCGGTGCCGTCCAGGGGCTCAGCGCCCGGCCGCCGGACGGCCCTCCCGTCGACCGACTCCCATCTGTGCACACCGCGATCCACGTAGGGGCCGAAGATCCGCCACTGCGTCGGCTCCCCGTCGGCGCCGACCGCCCGCGGCCCGCCGCCCGCGGCGTCGAACGCGCCCAGACTGTTCTCGTCGAGCACCAGCACCTCAGTGTGGATGACCCGGCGCAGAATCCACTCCGATCGGCCCGGACCACCCGCCGTCCACAGCCTTACCGCCCGCTGATCGTGACGGCCCCACCAGCCGGCCGATCGCAGGAATGCACGGAACCAGGATCGCGGGTCGCCGTGATCAGACCTTTCCTCGTCCTCGCTGTCGTCCTCGCTGTCGCTGTCGCGTCTACCCTCCTGGTTCCCCCAGAATCTGTTCGGCTCTCTGTACCCTCCGATGACCCGGATGCCGCCCTCGAACGGAGGAAGCACCAGCTCGACAATCCCGATGTCCCACTGGTCCAGGGCCCGCAAAAACGGCAGCTGATCGAGATATTCCGGCAACGTCAACGACGCGGCGCCGCGGCGCAGCCTCACCGGACCCTGCACGTCACCCGGAGTCAGGAAACCATCCGGCGCGGATTCCAGCCATCGCGGTGGGGTAATCTGACGATTAGGGGGATGAAAGAATGGTAGCGCCCCGATCCAGGGCCTGTGATCAGCCGACGCCGTCAGCTGGCCGTTCACCACCCGTTGCGGGACACCGTCCCTCGGTCGCCAGATCTCCGTTCTCAGGTGCCTGGCCAGGAGCTGTAGCTGCCGGGCCAGCGCCCGGGTCTCGTCGCTCTCGTCCGAAGAATCGTCGGAAGAATCGGCATTCGGCGCTGGCTCGCTTGGTGCCCACACCTGCACCGGACCGCCCCGCCAACCCGCCGCCGTCAACATCCGCTCCAGCACATCACTCGTCACCGGAGTCAGCCGGCCACCTGCCCGCGGTGCAACACCCAGCTCGCCGCGCCTCGTCCGCCGCAGGAACAGCGACGTCACATGCGGCTGGCCCACCAGCCCCTCCGCCAACCCCTCCATCCCCTCCGCAACCACCACCCCCCGCTCCGGATCAAACCGAACCGCGAGATCGGCGATCTCCGTCACGACCTCGTCGGCGTCGGAATCGGAGTCGGAGGCGGAATCGGAATCGGCACCGGCCTCGGAATCGGCGGCGGCGGCCTCGGCGGCGGCGAGACCGGCGTCGAGACTGGGATCAGCGGGGAGACTGGGATCAGCGGGGAGCTCGGCGGGTGGGGACGCGGGCCGGGCAGCAGCCGGCGGGGAAATAGTGCCCGCAGCCGCGCTGGCGGCCTGGCGATCCCCGTCGGCGCCCTCGGCCGGCCGGATGGAACCGGCCGGCGCCGCGACCGGGGCACCCACCATGGCCTGGTAGTGATCGATGCCGTTGTACCGCACGTACACGCTGGCCCGCGGGGCCCCTGCCGACGAGGGATGTAGATGGTTCGTCTCCACCTGGCCGGACCTCCCGGTCCGCACGGTCACCACGTCCAGGTCGGTCGCCACCGCGACGATCTCCGGAACCCGGTCGAAGAACGGCGTGTGCCACCAGGCGGGATCCCGGATCGACCGCGCGACAAGATCACTCACACTCGATCCGGCGAGCTGTCCCCGACGGCCGATGCCCGCCAGCGCCGGCGAGATCCGCAGCAGACGATTCCACTGCGCACCGGTCGGATCGGTGGCCACGCCCCGCTCCAACTCGCGAAGGAGATGGGACGCCTCACCGCGGCCCCATGACTCGGACCCGCCCACCACGAACCGCAGCCCGTCCAGGCCCAGGCCGCGGGACAGCTCGCGCACCATCGACGCCGGGCCCCCGCCCAGCTCCGGCCGGTCGAGGGCGTTGCGCAGCTCCTGCCCCGCGGGCCCGGTGAACCATGCGTCCACACGGGCGGTCAGGTCCGGCACCGTCATGCCGGCCACCGGTGAGTCCGGTGCCCGGTCCCGGGCACCGACGATCACCGAGATGAAATAGCAGCGACCGTCGCCAGGAACCTCCAGAACCTGGAAATCGCGACCGTCGACCCGCACCGAGCCGATCACTGGACCGGCGGACGGATCCAGCCGTCCGGCCGGAGGGTCCGGGCGAGCCGCGGAGTCCGCTGGCTGGATCCCGTCGGGGAGTCGAGCCGGGTCCGACGGGGCGGCCGAGGTGCTGGGCGGGTCCACCGGCGTGGGGTATGACGGCGGGGTCCACAAGCGGGTCAGCCGTTCCCGCAGAATTCGCCGGGCCCCGTTCACCGCGTCCCGAACAACCCGTTCCGATGCGGGTGGATTCGTATCCGCCAGCGGCGGGAGCGTCGAGTCCTGTCCCAGCGGCTCCACCGCGTGATACCGGTTCAACGCCGTGTCCCAGTCGGGATGCTCGTACACCCGCACCGCCTGCGCCGGCCCGTCCCCGGCCGCACCGGAGCCGGAATCGGAGCCGGAACCGGTGGGCCCGGCGGACACCCACTGCACCGCGACCCCCAGCAGCTCGGGAACCGCGTCCCGCCCGAACACCGCCAGCAGGCCGCCTTCATACGGCCCGATCCCCCGCAACGCCGTCGCCAGCATCTCCCCCGCCGACGGCACCCATCCCAACCCCCGCGCCATGTCCCGCACCGCCGCCGCCACCTCGGCCCGGCGGCGCCCCCGCGGCGACCCGGACGGCAAACCCGCCACCCGATCCCACATCGGGTGATCCGGCCCCGTGGCCAGCGCCTCCCCGACGATGTCGCGCAGCTCCCGGCCGTCGCCCTCCAGGACGTCGACCAGCAGCTCCATCTCGTCGTCGGACAGCAGATCAACAATGGTGTTGGTCGCCGGACCGGCGCCGAACCCACCGTTACCAGCAGCCAGCGCCGCCGGCACGACCCCAGCAAGCTCCGCCCGAACCGCCCGAGCCACCGGTCCCGGCGCCGAGCGCAGCAGCGTGTACAGGTCCGCCAGCTCGGACCCCGGCTGCTGCGAGGCCGCACTCTGCAGAAGGGCCGTGAGCAGACCCTCCTCATCATTCGGAACGGCACTCGGCACCGGCACCACCCGCCCGTGCCCGGCCGACCCCAACCGCAGAACATTCCCCGGCCCCGCATACGGCAGCGTTTCCCGGACCAGCTCGGTTCCCACCTCGGGCGGTACGAGCTGAAGCTGGGAGTGCGCCTCGCGCAGAAAGCGGCTCAGCCGGGCCTCGTAGCCGGCCTGACGGGGTTCGCCGATGGTCTCCTCGGGGGGGATCGTGACGAACCTGATGGGAAGGCCGCGCGCCGACTCCCTGGCGACGGTGAGCTGGATGTGGCGGGCGAGGCGGCTCGGCGTCGTCGGCTCGAACCCGCGCTCGGTGAGCACGGCCGCCCGGCCGTCGGTCGTGGTGGCGACGACGACGGGCAGGACGTTGTCCTGCGCGGCCTCCTCCACCGTCTGGACCAGCGGGAGAAGATGTTCCGGCCCGGCGAGATTCAGGGCGACGTGGGAGCCGACGGCGACTATCTCACCCTGTGGGGGCGGTGGGGCCTCGTGCCAGACACCGTCCTCGGTGTACTCCGGCTCCCGCTGGTGGGTCGCGTACACGGGTACGCCGAGCTCGGCGCGCAACGACGCGGCGTACCCCAGGTTCCCGGGCCTGGGCACGTTCGCTCCTGGAGCCTGCTCCAGGACGCCGACGCCCAGATGAACCGGCCCGGCGAAGCCCCGCGGCGCGTGCGCCACCACGATCGCGGCCAACTGATCCGGTGGAATCCGCACCCCACCGAGCGAAGGATGCTGGCCCAGCACGACATCCAGATCACCGTCGGCCACCACCACGAACCCACCGGGACGCCGCTGTGGCCTGTTCGGCGATGCCGGCGCCTCGGATCGCGGTGCGGCGAGAGTGTCGGGCTCGCCGGGCAGGCTGACCCCGGGCGGCGGCCGGTCGTCGGACAGCCGACCGGTCAGGTCGACGCCGAAGATCCCCTGCTCGTCGATCAACGGCACCACCAGGAGATCCGCGACCGACGCCCCCGTCAGATACCACTCCGACGTCTCCGACCCCGAGGGCTCGAAGCTGTGATCGAGGGCAACCAGCGCACCCGTCAGGCTGTCCCGGACGTGCGTCAACTCCGGCGCGTCGGGCCCCTCGGCGGACGCGGCCCCGGTCGACGCGACGACGGGAACCCACCTCTGCGCGGCGACATCCTCCAACTCCGAAACATGGGTGGCGTCATGGCCGACGTACACCGGCTGGCCGCCGAGCAGCGCCGAGATCTCTTCCGCCAGCGCCTCAAGGGGACCCTCGTTCTGTGCCATCCGGGTGGAGACCAGGCGGATCGGTGAGGCCGGCCGGGGGGACCCGTCCGCTTGCCTGAAGGCCCCGTTCAGGGCGTCGACCACCTCCTGCGCCGTCAGCGGCACCGGCCGGTCGGACTGCCACGACGGCTCGTCCGTCGCCAGCGTGTTCACCACCACCAGCGGCAGGGCGCCGGCGACCGCCGGCATGCTGAGCAGCGGGCTGTGCCAGCCCTCCAGGACCGCCCGGACCTGCTCATCATCGCTGTAGGCGCCGAACAGCAGGGCGCCGCTCTCGTACGCCATGATGTCGCGATCGTTGGTGGCGACGAGCCGACCGTCGTCATCGAGGGTCAGATAGCCCGGGAGCCCCGCCCCATCGCCCGGAGCCACGATCTCCAGCTCCGGGGGGTCTGCCTGGGCACTCTCGCCGGCGGCATTCGCCGCCGGCATCCAGCTCCCCGGCGCGGCATGCCTCGCGAACGGGTCGACCCCGCGGCGGGCCCGGACGACCGGAGTGCCGAAGGCGGCCGCGAGCAGCTTGGTGTCGCGGGCGAAGGCCTCGTACTCGGCCTCGCCGGCCGGCGGCGTCGTCCACAGCACCACCGTCCCGAACGGCTCGCGTCGTGCGTCCTGCGCGGCGGCGGCGACCACGTTCGCCCCCACCTCCGCCAGGGGACGCACCGTGCCATCGCCGAACGCCACGCCGAGACGGCCGTCCGGCAGGCGGGGAAGATCGAGCGGGAACGCGCCCACCGGATAGCCAAGGATCGGGTACTGGTACAGCGGCCCGTTCTCCTGGAGGAGATCGCGGTCGGGCGCCGCCAGTCCATCGCTGTCCATCTCGAGCCAGGCCGGGGCGTCCGGTGCCCACAGCCGCCCCGCCGGATCGGTCACCAGCGCGGCCGGCCGGTCCGCCGCTTCGTGCACGACCTCCCACCGACCGGGCGCTGCGACGCCCCAGTGACGGCCGATGGGGCCGACGGCGGCGCCGGGGGTCGGCGCGAACACGGTCACGTCGGCCGCCGCGCCGACCCGCCGCCAGGCCCGCCGGCGCAGGTCGGACCGCTCGCCCGCGTCATCCTCCTGGTAGACGTCGACGAGGGGCCGGACCCCGTCCCACCCCTGGTTCGCGAGGTAGGCGGGCATCTGCGCCGGCAACAGGTAGGTGAATCCCCCGTCCAGCCGTCCGAGCACGAACCGGGGCTCCCCGGCGTCGTCCTGGTAGACCTCGAATCCCTCCACCTCGTAGACATCGTCGCGGGCCGCGAGATCCGTGGCATTACGCACCGCGGACAGGTAGGAGTTCGTGCTGGTCGCGGCCAGCCCGGTGCTCGTACGGACCACCGCGTCGTCGGGACGCAGCCGCGCCCCGCCATCCGCGGTGTCCCATTTGCTCGTGCCCTGCTCGGCCAGCGGCCCCAGTACCCGCCACGACGTCGGCCGCCCCCCGGTGTCCACCGACCGCGGCCCGCCGCCCGCGTCGTCGAACTCGCCGTGGCTGCTCCCGTCAAGCACCAGGAACTCCACGCCCTGGGCATCGGCGAACCGGTGCAGCATCTGCTGCGACCGCCCCGGCCCCCCGGCGACCCACAGGCGCAGGTCCAGGTAGTAGGCGGAGTCGTCGTGCCAGCCGTTGTCCCGCAGGAACGACGCGAAGGAGGGATGGACGTTCCCGCCAGGCGGCGTGCCCTCGAAGTCCTCCCGGAAACGGAGCCGGTGACCATCGGGCATCGTCATCCCGACACCACCCTCATGCGCCGGCAGAACCAGCTCGAACGGCCCGGCCTCGGCCCCCGCCAACGCGCGCAGGAAGTCAAGCTCCACGAGATACTCCGGCAACGTCAGGGACGCCATCCCGTTGTTCCACACCACCGGACCGGTGACCTCACCCAGCGCCAGGGAACCGTCCCGCGTGACGGACAGCCACACCGGCGGCCGCACCAGATTGCGGCCGTCCACCAGCTCGGGTCGCAGCGCACTCCACCCGAGACCCAGGTCGTCGTTGCGCGCGACCAGCCGGCCGCCCACCACCCGCTGGCCGACGCCCGCGTCCGGCAACCAGAACTCGGTCCGCAGCTCCGTCGACAGTTCCTGTAGCTGCTCGCGCAGCGTGACGTTCTCGGCCTCCTCGGCGGCCTGATCGGCCCAGCTCCCCGCGGACTCGCTCGGCGCCCACACCTGAACCGGACCGCCCCGCCATCCCGCCGCCGTCAGCAGGTCGACCATCAGCCCCGGCCACACCGGCTCCAGGTCCGCGCTGTCCCGCGGCCGGATGCCCAGCGCGCCGTCAGCCATCCGCGGCAGGAAGACCGTTGTCACATACGGCTGGCCGTGCAGCCCGGCCGCGAACCCGCGCATTCCTCCCGCGAGTACCAGCCCACGTTCGGCGTCGACCTGGACGTCGAAGTCGTCCAGCCAATCCGCGGTTTCGGGCTCGTCGGCCTCACGGGCGCCTGGACCGGGGTAGTCGGAGTAGACCGAGCCGGAATCAACCGATTCGGAATCGACCAAGTTGGCGTGGACCGAGTTGGCGTAGACCGGGCCGGAGTCCGGCGAATCCGGATCGTTGCGTTCGGCATCGTCGTCCTCGGAGATCTCACCGTCTGCGTCGCCCGGGTCGGCAGCCTCGTGGGCGGACTCGGCGTCGTAAACCTCGGCGTCGTCAGTCTCGGCGTCATCGACCTCGACGTCACCGTCCTCGGCGTCACCGTCCTCGGGCGACACAGTGTCACCCTCGCGATCCTGCATCGGATCGATGTCCGGGGATGGCGGAACCACCGGCACCCCGAAGGCGGCCGTCAACAGCTCCAGGTCCCGCACAAACGCCTCGCGCGCAGCAGTGTCACCTGGCGGCGCCGTCCACAACGCCACCCTCCCGAACGGCGCCCGCCGCCCTGCCACAGCGGCCGCGACGACCGCATCCGCCCCCACCTCCGCCAGCGGACGAACGCTGCCATCACCAAACGTCACGCCAAGACGGCCGTCCGCAAGCCGGGGAAGGTCGAGCCCGAAAGTACCCGGCTGATAGCCGAGATCCTCCTCGAAGTACCACACCGCGTTCTCGCCAAACATATCCACGGTGGGCGCGGCCAACCCGTTATCGTCCATCGGCAGCCACGCCGGGACGTCCGGCGCCCACAACCGCCCCGCCGGATCAGTCACCAAACCAACCGGCCGGCCAGCCGGATTGTGCAACACCTCCCAGAACCCGCCAACCTGCTCCGCACCGGCAGCCACCGCGGTGTGATGACCGGCCCTGACCACCACCTCGCTGCCCGCAGCCGGCGTGAACACCAACGCATCGGCGGCCACCCCCACCCGCCGCCAAGCCTCCCGACGCAGCGCGAAACGCTCATCCCGCTCGTCCACGGCGGAAGCCGACTCATCCGCCGCAGCAAGCGGCTCACCCTGCCAGCCATACCGGCCCAAAAATCCGGCCATCTCCTCCGGCGACAAAACCCGACGGGAACCGTTCAAACGCTCAATCACGAACACCGGCTCACCGCTGTCGCTGCGCTGGACCTCAGCTCCCCGCACCTCGAACACCTCGGCCCGAGCCACCACCTCATCGGCGTCGTCCACCGCGAACCGATAACCCGCCGAACTCGTCACCAACAACCCGGCACCCGTACGCACCACCGCCTCGGCATCCTCAGAATCCGACTCGGACACGGAGGAGCCGGCGGCCGGGGACGCCTGCGCGACCACCTCCGGACCGGCCGCCTCCGGACTTTCTTCGCCGGGGGTGGAGTCCGAGGCCGGCTCGTCGAACGGGCGCGCCGGCTCGACCGACGGCGAATCCAGCGGCCCCGACAGAGCACCCTCCTCGGGCGAAGGCGCCGAATCGGCCGGCGACGCGCCGGACACTCCCGAGGAATCGGAGGCCGGCGGCGCCATCGGCTCGGGGAGCAACGGCGCGGGCTCCGGCGTCGCCGTCTCCACCGGTGCCGCGACCGCCACAGGCGGCTCCACCACGGACGGCTCCACCACAGGCGGCTCCGGCACGGACGGCTCCGGCGACGAGATGGCCGACGGGCGGATACCCAGCGGGCGGGCGGTCGGATCCTCGGCCAGCCAGATCGCCACCCGACGGCGCGCTCGACGTTCCTCCGCCCCACCCCGGGCAGCGGACTCGCCGGCAGGCGCCGGCGCGGACGTGGGCCCGGTGCCGCGCGTCAAGATCCGATGACCAACCGCGTGAACTGGCAGACCAACTGCTGTCAACCGCTGCGCCAGTGCCGGCGCCAGCACCTGCCAGGCGGACTGCGCACGATAGTGCCCGGAGCGCGCCGCGCGACCAAGGCCAACCGCTCGGCCGCTGCCCCCGCCCTCCAAGTGCACCACCAGCGCCGGCTCCCCCGCTCGGGCCCGGCGCGCCGCCTCCCCCGCAATCCGCTCGGCGAGCCGATCAATGCCAGCGTGCTGCTCAGCAGTCAGATCAGCGGGTCCGAAGGCCCGCACACCCTCCGGGATATCGAGCTCCAGCCCGACCTCCCGCCACGAGCCGTCCGACTCCTCGGAGGGTTCGGGCTCGGGCTCGGCTCGGTCAGCCCCACCGAGCACCCGCCCGATCGGCTCACCGCGCAGGACCGCGATCACCTGGTCGGCCAGCGTGCTCGTCGGCTGCCGCTCGTTCTGCAGCCGCGACCGCAACTCTCGATACACCGCCAGAATCTCGCCCTCGCCAGGCTCCGGACGCGCCGACCCGCCCGACCACCTCGCCCGCACCATCGCCAGAAGATCCCGTTCCTCACCCACCGGACGAGACGGCGCAACCGACCGGGTCGACGGCGCAGCAGGTCCAGAACCCGGCTCCACAGCCGGCTCGACCACGACCACCGGCGCAGCGACGGTGATCGCGTCCACATCCGCGGCCCGTCGGGGGCTCCCTTCGCCCGGCCGGATCGAACCAGCCGGCGCCGCGGCCGGGACTGTCACCATGGCCTGGTAGTGATCCTGGCCGTTGTAGTGCACATACACGCTGGCCCGCGGAGCCCCCGCCGACGAGGGATGGGCATGGTACGTCCCCACCTCGTCGGCGTCCCCGGTCGTCACGGTCACCACGTCCAGATCGGTGGCCAGCGCGACGATCTCCGGAACCCGATCGAAGAACGGCGTCTGCCACCAGACGGCGGGATCACCGATAGCCCGGGCAACCAGATCACTCACCCGCGACCCGGCAAGTCCACCCCGATCGCCCACCGCGGCCATGGCCGGCGAGATCCGCAGCAGACGACTCCACTGCGCACCGGTCGGATCGGCGGCCACGGCCCGCTCCAACTCGCGCAGGAGATAGGACGCCTCACGGTGACCCCGTTGCGGCGCGGACCATCCCACCGCACGCCGCAACCCGCCCAGCCCCAGGCCACGGGCCAACTCCCGGACCACCGACGCCGGGCCACCCCCCTGCTCCCGCTGGTCGAGGGCGTTGCGCAGTTCCTCCCCCGCCGGCCTGGTGAACCACTCGTGCACCCGGCTGGTCAGCTCGTCCACCGTCATGCCGGCCACCGGGGAGTCCGGCGCCTGATCCCGGGCCCCGACAATCACCGAGGTGAAATAGCACAAACCGTCCCCAGGAACCCGAAGAACCCGGAAATCACCACCATCAACCCGCACGGTGCCGAGCACCGGACCCGTGGTCGGAGCCGCATCAGAATCCGCGGAATCGGCCTCCGGAGGGGAGCCGGGATCGGCCGGGAGAGTCGACGGCCGCGCGGTGTCCCCAGCGCCATTGCCGTCCCCAGCGCCATTGCCGTCCCCGGCGCCGGGAGCAGGGTCGGAACCGGAACGGGAGGGCTCCGCGGGAGGGGCGACGGTTTCCGCGACGGGGGCGTTCACCATGGCCTGGTAGTGATCAGCGCCGTTGTACTGCACGTACACGCCGGCCCGCGCAGCCCCGGCCGATGACGGATGGAGATGGCTACTTCCCACCTGGCCGGAATCCCCGGTCGTCACGACCACCACATCCAGGTCGGTCGCCCGAGCGACGATCTCCGGAACGCGGTCGAAGAACGGCGTGTGCCACCAGACGGCGGGATCACCGATAGCCCGGGCAACCAGATCACTCACCCGCGACCCGGCAAGTCCACCCCGATCGCCCACTGCGGCCAGGGCCGGCGAGACTCTCAGCAGACGATTCCACTGCGCACCGGTCGGGTCGTCGGCCACGGCCCGCTCCACCCGGCGAAGAAGATGGTCCGCCTCGGAGCGACCCCATCGCGGCTCGGACCGTCCCGCCACGAACCGCAGCCCGGCCAGATCCAGGCCGCGGGCCAGCCTCCGGACGATGGGCGACGGGCCATCCCTCGGCGCCGGCCGGTCGACGGCAGCGCGCAACTCCTCCCCCGCCGGCCCGGTGAACCACTCCTGCACCCGGCTGGTCAGGTCCTCCACCGCCATCTTGGCCACCGGGGAACCCGGCGCCTGATCCCGGGCCCCGACGATCACCGACGTGAGATAGCTGATGCCGTTCCGCGGAACCTGGAGAACCTGAAAATCGCGACCATCGGCCCGGACGCCGCCCAGCACCGGGCCAGCCGCGGGAACCACCCGTCGCGCCGGGTCATCCATCGAAGAGGAGTAGGGCGAAGACGAGTAGGGCGGAGGGGACCACAACCGGGTCAGCCGGTCTCGCAGGATCCGCCGGGCCCCCTCCACCGCGTCCCGGACGGCCTCCTCCGACGCGGGCGGATGCGCATCCTGCACCGGCAGGACCGTCGCCTGCTCCCCCAGCGGCTCCACCGCGTGATAGCGATTCGACGCCGTGTCCCAGTCCGGATACTCATACACCGGTACGGCACCCGCCGGCCCGTCCGCATCCGCAGCGGCCCCCCCGGGCAACCATTGCACCGGAACACCCAACAGCCCGGGAACCACCTCCCGGCCGAACACCGCGACCAGCCCGCCGTCATACGGCTCGTCCCCCCGCAACACCATCGCGAGCGTCTCCCCGACCGACGGCATCCGCCCCAGTTCCCGCGCCAGATCCCGCACCGCCGTCACCGCCTCGACCCGGCGGCGCCCCCGCGGCGACCCGGACGGCAACGCGTCCACCCGGTCCCACATCGGATGATCCATCCCTGCGGCCAGTGCCTCCGCGACCACATCGCGAAGCTCCCGCCCATCCCCCTCCAGCACCGGAACCAGCCAGTCCACCTCATCGTCCGACAGCAGATCGACGATCGTGGACGTCGCCGAGCCACCGCCGAACCATCGACCGCCCGCGGCGAGCGCGGCCGGCACGGCCTCGGCGAGGGCGGCCCGGATCGCCCCGGCCACCGGCCCCGGCGCCGTCCGCAGCAACACCTGCAGGTCCGCCAGGTCGGACCCCGGATACTGCGACGCCGCACTGTGCAGAACCGCCGTGAGCAGACCCTCCTCGTCATTCGGGACACCAGGCGGAACCGGCACCACCCGTCCGTGCCCGCCCGACCCCAACCGCACGACGTTCCCCGGTCCCAGATAGGACGGCGGAAGACGGGCCAGCTCAGCCGGCAGATAGGGCGGCACGATCCCGAACTGTGTGTCCATCTCGCGCAGAAAGCGCTTCAGCCGTGTCTCGTAGCCACTCTGGCGGGCCTCTCCGAGGGTGTCCTCGGGTGAGATCTGGAGGATGCTGAGGGGAATGTCGTGCGCGGACCCGCGGGCCACGGCGAGCTGGATCTGCCGGGCGAGCAGGCGCGGCGTTGTCGGCTCGAAACCGCGCTCGGTGCGCACGGCCACCCGACCATCGGGCATGGTGCCGATGACGACGGGTAGGGCTCCCTGACTCGCGGCCTCGTCCACCGCCGCGGCCATCGGGCCGGCGACGAATTCCGGCCTGGCGAGATTCAACACGAGGTGGGAGTCGACGGCCGTGATGTCACCCGCCGCAGGAGGTGGGGCCTCGTGCCAGACTCCGGCCTCGCTGTAATCCGGCTCCCGCTGATGGGTCGCGTACACGGGTACACCGAGTTCAGCCCGCAACGACGCGGCATACCCCATGCTCCGCGGCAGGGACGCAGGCGACCCCGGGGCCACCTCCACCCCTCCGACGCCCAGATAGACCGGCCCGGCGAAGTCACGGGGCGCGTGGGTCAGCACGATCGCGGCCAACTGCTCCGGCGGTAGCCGCACGCCCCCCAACCACGGATGCTGACCGAGTACCACGTCCGTACTACCATCGGCCACCACCACGAACCCACCCGGCCGCCGAGTCGGTACGTTCCGCGGCGACGGCCCAGACCGCGGCGCGGGGGGGACGCCGGACAGCCGACCGGACAGATCGACCCCGAAGACCCCCTGCGCGTCCACCAGCGGAACCACCACGAGATCCGCGATGGACGCCCTGGCCAGGTACCACTCCGACGTCTCCGACTCCGCCGGCTCCAGAGCATGATCCCGCGGCACCTCTGACGTCTCCGACTCCGCCGGCTCCGGAACATGGTCCACCGGCACCAGCACACCCGTCAGCCTGTCCCGGACGTGCCCCACCTGCGGTGCGTCCCGCCCTGCGTCGGACGCGGTCCCGACCGGCGCGACGACGGGAACCCACCTCGGCGCGGTGAAGTCCCCCAGATCGGAGACGTAGCTGGCGTCATGGCCGACATACACCGGTCGACCGCCGAGCAGCGCGGAGATTTCCCCGGCCAGCGCCTCGAGAGGACCCCTGTCCTGGTCCCTGCGGGTGGAGACCAGCCGGATCGCCGGGGCCGACAGGGCGGACCGTTCTTCCTGCCCTTCCTGTTCTTCCTGTTCCTGGCCCCCGAAGGCCCCCTCCAGGGCAGCGACCACCTGCTGGGCCGTGATCGGCACCGGCCGGTCGGGCTGCCACGACGGCTCGCCCGTGTGCAGCGTGTTCACGACCACGAGCGGCAGCGGACCGGCGACCTGCGGCAGGGCGGCCAGCCACTTGTCCCATTCCCGCAGGGCCCACCGGACCGATGCATCACCGCTGCTGGAACCGAGCAGCAGGGCGCCACCTTTGTACGCCCGGAAGTTCCTGTCGTCATCGGTAGCGAGCCGACCGTCGGCGTCCAGTGACAGGTATCCCGGGAGCCGCTCCGTCCTCTCGGGCTGAGTCGCCGAGCCGGGCTGTGTCACCGAGCCGGGCGGAGCCGTCTTGCCCGGCGGAGCCACGATCTCCAACTCCTCCCCGCCGGCCCGGGGATCCTCGCCGGAGGCATGCCGCGCCGGGATCCAACTACCCGGCGCGGCATGCGTCGCGAACGGATCGACGCCCCGGCGGGCTCGGACGATCGGCATGGCGAACGCGGCGGCGAGCAGCTCGGTGTCCCGGGCGAAGGCCTCGTACTCGGCTTCGTCCACCGGCGGCGTCGTCCACAGGACCACCGTCCCGAACGGCCTGCGTCGTGCGTCCTGCGCGGCGGCGGCAACCGCCTTCGCCCCCACCTCGGCCAGGGGACGCACACTGCCATCGCCGAACGTCACCGCGAGACGGCCGTCCAGCAGGAGGGGAAGATCAAGAGAGAACACGCCCGGCGGATAGCCGACATTGGGACCCCTGTACAGCAGCGAGTTCAGCGCGACGAGGTCCTTGTCGGGCGTCGCCAGGCCGTTGCTTGCCATCGACAGCCACACCGGGGCGTCCGGCGCCCACAGTCGACCCACCGGGTCGGTCACCAGCGTCGCCGGCCGGTCGGCCGCTTCGTGCAGGATCTCCCATCGGCCGGGCGGCGTGACGCCCCAGTGGTTGCCCACGCGGGCGGTGACGGAACCGGAGGCCGGCGCGAACACAGTCACGTTCGCCTCGACGCCGACCCGCAGCCAGGCCTCCCGGTGCAGGGCGAACTCGTCCGGCTCGTCCACCGGGTAGACGACGGCGAGAGGCCGACGCCGGTCCCACCCCCAGCGCGCGAGGTAGTTGGCCATCTCCGACGGCGACAGCGTGGTGGACCGCCTGTCCAACCCTCTGATCACGAACTGGGGCTGTCCGGCGTCGTCCCGCTCGACCTCGAATCCCACCGCCTCGTAGACATCATCCCGGGCCGGGAGATCCGCGGTCTGAAGCACCATCCTGGACAGGTAGGTATTCGTGTTGGTCGCGGTCAGCCCGGTGGTCGTGCGGACCACCGCGTCCTCGGAGCGCAGCCGCGCCCGGCCGCCCGCGGTGTTCCACTTGCTCTTGCCCCGCTCGGCCAGCGGTCCGAGCACCCGCCACGACGTCGGCTGCCCCTCGGCGTCCACCGATCGCGGCCCACCGCCCGCATCATCGACCTCGCCGTGACTGCTCCCGTCGAGCACCAGCATCTCCACGCCGTGGGCGGCGGCGAACCGGTGCAGCATCTGCTGCGACCGGCCCGGCCCGCCGGCGACCCACAGGCGCAGGTCCACGTAGTGGGTGGCGTCGATCTGCCAGCCGTGCTCCTCGAGAAACGACGCGAAGGACGGATGGGTGTTCTCGTCCGGTGGAGCATCCTCGAAGTCCTCCCGGAAGCGGAGCCGGCGGCCATCGGGCATCGTCTGGCCGATGCCGCCCTCGTGTCGCGGCAGCACCAACTCGAAGGGCCCGGCTTCGGCGGCCGCCAGCGCGCGCAGGAAGTCGATCTGCGCGAGATATTCCGGCAGCGTCAGGGACGCCATCCCGGTGTTCCACGCCACCGGACCGGTGACCTCGCCCGGCGCCAGGGAGCCGTCCGCCGCGGGGGACAGCCACACCGGCGGCGTGAGCAGATTGCGGCCGTCCACCTCCTCGGGCCGCCGGACGCTCCATCCGAGCCCCGTCCGGTCGTCGCGGGCGACCAGCCGGCCGTCCACCACCCGCTGGCCGACGCCCGGCTCCGGCAGCCAGAACTCGGTCCGCAGAGACGTCGAGAACTCCTGTAGCTGCTCGCGCAAGGTGTCGCGTCTGGCCTCCTCGGCGGCCTGATCGGCCCAGCCCACCGCGGACTCGCTCGGCGCCCACACCTGAACCGGCCCGCCCCGCCATCCCGCCGCCGTCAGCAGGCCGGACAGCAGGTCCGGCCCCAGCCGCTCCAGGCCTCCTACGCCACCCCGCCAGCGCATACCCAGCGCACCGTCGCTCCTGCGCGGCAGGAAAATCGTTGTCACCTGCGGCTGGCTCAGCACGTCGTCCGCAAAACTGATCATTTCGCCCGCGACCACCAGCCCACGTTCCGCCTCGGCCCGGACCTCGAAGTCGTCCAACCGCTCGGCGTGCGCGGGCTCATCGGATTCGGAGAAGCCCGGGCCGGAGCTGTCAGAGCGGGAGTCCCACGAAGGCAGGGAGTCACTCGCGCGGTCTGGCGGCGAATCGGCGCCCTGGGCGGCCGCCAAGACGGGCACCCCGATGGCGGTCGCAAGAAGCCCCAGATCCCGCACGAACATCTCGTCCGCGACGGTGTCGCCCGGCGGCGCCGTCCACAGCAGCACCCGCTCGACCGGCGCCCGCCACTGTGCCCGGACGGCCGCGGCGACCACCTTCGGCCCCACCTCGGCCAGGGAACGCACACTGCCGTCGCCGAACGTCACGCCAAGCTGGCCGTCCGAGAGCCTGGGAAGGTCGAGGGCGAAGGTGCCCGGCGGGTAGCCGAGATCCTCCTCGAAGTACGCCGCCGAGCTGGCGGCGAACATCTCCTCGGTGGGCGCGGCCAGCCCGTTGTCGTCCATCCGCAGCCACGCCGGAATGTCCGGCGCCCACAACCGACCCGCCGGATCGGTCACCAGGGGAACCGGCTGGTCGACCGGATTGTGCAGCACCTCCCAGTACCCGCCGGCCGACCCCGGGCCGGCGGCGACCGCGGTGTGATGACCGGCCCTGATCACGACCTCGCCGCCCGGGGCCGGCGCGAACACGAACGCATCGGCGGCCACCCCCACCCGCCGCCACGCCTCCCGACGCAGGGCGGACAGTTCATCCAATTCGTCGGTGGAGTTCGATGGGTCGGTGGGGTTCGATGGGTCGGCGGAGTTCGTTTCGTCGGCGGAGAAAGCCGGCTCGTCCGTGACGGCAAGCGGTTCCCCCTGCCAGCCATGCTGGCGAAGAAATCCGGGCATGTCCGCCGGCGACAGAACGCGGTGGGTTCCGTTGAACCGCTCGATCACGAACTCCGGTTCGCCGGTGTCGGTGCGCTGGACCTGAACTCCCCGCACCTCGTACACATCGTCCCGAGCCACCACCTCGTCGGCATCGTCCACCGCGAACCGGAAGCCGTCCGAGCTCGTCACCAGCAGCCCGGCGCCCGTACGCACCACCGTCTCCAGGTCCTCGGAATCGGAGCCGAGCACGGACGAGCCGGCGGCCGGGGACGCCGGTGCCGGCACCGGCGTTCCGTCCCCGGCCGGGCTTTCCTCGCCGGAGGTGGAGTCGGCGGCCGGATCGTCGAACAGACGCGGCGGCTCGAGCGGCGGGGAATCCAGCAGCCCAGGCAGATCTCCCCCGTCGATCGGAAACGCCGGATCGAACGGCGAGGTTTCCGGCGATTCCGAGGAACCGGAGGCCGGTGATCCCGCCCGCGGCGCCGCGGGCAGCGGGACAGACTCAACCACCGGCAAAACAGCCTCCGGAACAGCAGGCTCCTCCGCCTCCACCACCACCGACTCCGGAGACAAAGCCACCGACTCCGGAGGCGTCGCGACGGGCTCCGGAGGCGTCGCCTCGGCTGGTGGCGAGACCGGGCCGACCGGCCGCGGGACAGGCGCCACCGGAGGCGGGACGGGCTCCTGGCCGGGACGCAGGTGCGGGGCGTACGTGATCTCGTCGGCCAGTCCCGGTCGTGCCGGCTCGGGCTCGGGCTCGGGGATGGCCGTCGGCCGGATGACCGGCGGGCGGACCGTCGGATCCTCGGCCAGCCAGATCGCCACCCGCCGGCGCTCCCGACCCTGGTCCTGCGCCCCACCTCGGGCAGCGGCCGCACCGGCCGGCCTGGGCGCGGACGTGGCACCGGTTCCTCGCGTGTGCGTCTCATGGCCGACCGCGGCGGCCGGCAGACCGACCGCTTCCAGCCGCCGGGCGAGCGCCGGCGCCAGGACCTGCCAGGCGGACTGTGCACGATAACGCCCGGATCGCACCGCACGGCCGAAACCAAGCGGTTGGCCGCTGCCCCCACCCTCCAGATGCACCACCAGGGCCGGCTCCCCCGCCCGAGCCCGCCGTGCCGCCTCCCGCGCAACCTCCTCGGCGAGCCGATCAATGCTGGCGCGCTGATCCGCCGTCAGATCCCCGGGTCCGAAGGCCCGCATCCCCTCAGGGAGGTCGAACTCCAGCCCGGTGGCCCGCCACGAGCCGGCCGGCTCCTGCGCCGAATCGGCGGGACCGGCCCCGCCGAGAAGCCCTCCGACCGGGGCACCGTGCAGAACCGCAACCACGTCATCGGCCAGCGTCCTCGTCGCCTTCCGCCGGTTCTGCGGCTTCGACCGTAGCTGTCGATACACCGCCAGGATCTCGTCCTCACCGCGGTCCCGATACGCCGAGCCGACGGGCAACCTCCGCCGCACCCAGTGCAGGAGATCCTGTTCCTCCTCCACCGGACGGGACGGCGCAGCGGGCCGGGTCGACGGCGCCTCGAGTCCGGAACCCTGCTCGACAGCCGGCTCGGTCACGGTGACCGGCGCAGCGACGGTGATCGCGTCGACATCCGCGGCCTGTCGGGCGCTCCCTTCGGCCGAAGCGACGCTTATCGCGTCGACATCCGCGGCCTGTCCGGCGCTCCCTTCGGCCGGGACATCGGACCGCACCTGCGTGGTCCCGGCCGCGGCGCTCCCGGCCGGCGCTGCCACCTCCGCCGAGCCGGAGCCTGCCACCTCCGCCGAGCCGGAGCCCGGATACGGAGGCGTCGGGCCCAGCTCGGCCGCGGTCAACGCCGGCCTGTTCTCCAGATACCTGGCCAGTTGATCGAGGAACTGGGTGTGACGGGCCTCGTAGCCGATCTGACGGCGTTCCCCCGTGGTCGCGCCGGGCGGGATCGCCATCACCGAGACGGGCAGGGCGGGGTCGAGATTCGCCCGCGCCAGCATGACCCGGATCTGCTGGGCGAGAATGCGCGGCGTCGTCGGCTCGAAGCCGTGCTCGCCGCGCACCGCCAGCCGGCCGTCGCCGACGGTGCCGACGACGACGGGGATCCTGCCGTTCGCCAGCGCGGTGCCGATGTCCGCGGAGGTCGTCCGGAGGACGGCGGTGGACGCGACCGAGAGGTCCTCCGACCAGAGGTTCAGCCAGCCGCCGGAGAACTCGCCGCCGAGGAACCCGCCGCCGTCGAGCACCATCCACCAGGGGGGTCGGGGAGCCTCCTGCCAGACACCCTCCGCGCCGAAGTCCGGTTCATCCTGGTGGGTCGAGTAGACGGGCAGGTCAAGCTCACTGTGCACAAGCGCCGCGTAGCGGGTGTGCGGTGGCCGCGATGACGGGTCACTGCCGGTACTCGGCTCCAGCCGTCCGACGGCGAGGTGGACGTTCCCCGCGAACCCCTCGGGGGCGTGGGCGACGATGAGGGCCGCGAGCTGCTCCGGCGGAATCCGCAGGCCGCCGTGCACGGCATGCTCGACGCTGACCATGTCCTGGTCGCCGTCGGCCAGCACCACGAAACCGCCGGGCTGTCGCGCGGGGACGTTGCCGCGGCCCGGTCGGCCCTTGGCCGGCGGACCCGTCAGATCGATCCCGTACACCCCATCGGGGTCGACCAACGGCACCACGTGAACGTCCGCGATCGACGCGCCCATCTCGTACCACCACGACGGATCGGACCCGGGATTCTCGAAGCTCGGACTGATCGCCATGAGCGCGCCCGTCTCGCGGTTCGGCACATGGCGGATCACCGGCTTCGGCCCCGCGCTGGTTCCGGCCGCGGGATCGGCGATCACCGGAACCCAGGAATTCGCGACGACGTCCCGCACGGCAGGAACAAAGCTCGCGTCGTGGCCGACGTAGACCGGCTGGCCACCGTTCAGTGCCGAGATCTCCCGGGCCAGCTTTTCCAGTTTCTCGCGGTCACCCTCCTGGCGGGTCGCGACAAGCCGGATCGGCGCGGCCTGGCGAGGCTGCGACCCGGAATTCTGGTATTCCTGGTCGAGAATCACCATGATCTGTTCCGCCGACAACGGCACCAGGTTCTCTCGACGCCAGGACGGTTCCCCGCTCGTCACGGTGTTCACGATGACGAGCGGCAGGGCGTCGGCGACGCGCGGCATGACGATCAGATCCCTGTACCAGCCCTGCAGCTCGGCCGCGTCCACCTCGTTGTCGGCCGCGAGACCGAAGATCAGTCCGCCGCCCTCGAAGTGCCGAACTCCACCCTCGTCCGGCGGGACGAGCACGCTGTCCTCGCCGACGGAGAAGTAGGACGGCGTACCGTCCACCCCCGACGGGGAAATGATCTCCAGTTCCTCCGCCGGCCCCGAGCCGTTCTGCGGGGACGGGAGATCCGGCATCGGGTACCTGCTGCCCGGCGCCACATGGGTCGTGAACGGCCTGGCCCCCGGGCGGATGCGCGCGAGCGGTCTGCGGAAGGCCGCGGCGAGCGAGTCCGTGTCGCGCAGAAAGTTCTGGTAGGCCTCGGACCCCGTCGGCGGCGTCGCCCAGAGCGCCACCAGGCCTGTCGGGTTCGGCTGCCCGATCCGCGAGGCGTACGCCGCCTGCACCGCCTGCGCGGCCGCAACCACCTCCGCCATTCCCGGCCCGTCGAGCGGACGGACGCTGCCGTCACCCAACGTCACTCCGAGATGGCCGTCCGGCAACACGGGAAGATCGAGGGAGAACACGCCGGGCTGGTACCCGAGTCCGAGCATCTGGTACAGATCCCAGCGGGCCCGATAGAGCTCGGCGGTGGGTGACGCCAGCCCGTTGTCCTCCATCCACAACCATGACGGGGCATCCGGCCGCCACAGCCGCCCCAGCCGGTCGGTCACCAGAGGAACCGACCGGCCGGCCGGCGCGTGCAGGGTGGTCCACCGCAACCGAGAAACGGCGAGCTGCAGGTACCCTCCCCGTCGGCGCACGCCCCGGTTCGCGGGCGGAGCGAAGACGAAGGTGTCGGCGGCGGACCCGACCGCGCTCCATGCCTGCCGCTGCAGACGGCCGGCATCCTCGGCCACGACCAGCGGCGTGCCGGGCTGCCAGCCGTGACCTTGTAGGAAGGCGGGCATCTGCGCGGGAGACAGCCGATACGACGTCCCGTCCATCCGGCGGATCGCGAACGCGGGCGCGCCGTCCACGTCCGACACCGCTCTGATCCCGTTCACCTCGAAGACATCGGTCCGCGCCGCATCCCGCGAGGCACCGGCGGCGTCCCGCTGGTGTGCGGAGGCGGTCGTCCCGACCAGTCCGGCACCCGTGCGGACCACCGCGTCCGGCGACCTCTCCTCGGTTGCTTCGGTACTGTCCGTACCGGCGCCGCTGTCCGTACCAGCGCCGCTCTCCGTACCAGCACTGCTCTCCGTACCGGCGCCACCGAGTAGTCCGCCCGGCGACTGCCCGTGTAGAAGGGCGATCACCTGGTCGGCCAGCGTGCTCGTCGGCTGCCGCTCGTTCTGCAGCCGCGACCGCAACTCTCGATACACCGCCAGAATCTCGCCCTCGCCAGGCTCCGGACGCGCCGACCCGCCCGACCACCTCGCCCGCACCATCGCCAGAAGATCCCGTTCCTCACCCACCGGACGAGACGGCGCAACCGACCGGGTCGACGGCGCAGCAGGTCCAGAACCCGGCTCCACAGCCGGCTCGACCACGACCACCGGCGCAGCGACGGTGATCGCGTCCACATCCGCGGCCCGTCGGGGGCTGGACGAGGGCGGCTGCCGCGGCGGGGGATCCTGCGGCGGGAGGCCCTCCTGCGGCGCGAGGTCCTCCTCCGGGACCTCCAGGACCGAAGGGAGACCGACGGGCGGCGGAGGACTCAACGACGGGGTCCGCTGGGCAACGGCAGGCGCGACGGCCGGCGCAGAGCCCGACGACGAGGTCCGGCGGGCGACGTCGGGCGCGGCGGCCTGCGGTCGCAACGACGAGGCCCGGCGGGGAACGACCGGCTGCTCGCCACGCGCGAAGGACCCCGGCCGACCCGGTGCCTGCGCACGGTCGCCGGCCGGCGTACCGGAGGCCGGCGCACCGGAGGCCGGCGGCGTCGGGGAGACGGATTCCGGCCCGCGCGGCAGCGGCGGCGGTGCGGGCGCGACGGCCGGCGGAGGTCGCAACGACGAGGTCCGGCGGGGAACGACCGGCTGCTCGCCACGCGCGAAGGACCCCGGCCGACCCGGCGCCTGCGCACGGTCGCCGGCCGGCTCCGGGAGCAGCGCCGCGGGCTGCGGCGCCGAGGTGGCCGGTGGGCGCAGGACCGGCGGGCGGACCGTCGGGTCCTCGGCCAGCCAGATCGACACCCGACGACGCTCCCGACGTTCCTCCGGCGTCTCCCGTGGAGCAGCCGCCTCGCCGGCCTGCGTCGCCCCGCCGGCCTGCGTCGGCCCGGACGTGGAACCGGCACCTCGCGTGTGCGTCTCGTAGCCGACCGCGGCGGCCGGCAGACCGACCGCGGCCAGCCGCCGCGCCAGCACCGGCGCCAGCACCTGCCAGGCGGACAGCGCACGATAACCCCCGGACCGCACCGCCCGGCCAGCACCAAGCGCCCAGCCGCTGCCCCCACCCTCCAGGTGCACCACCAGGGCCGGCTCCCCCGCCGCGGCCCGCCGCGCCGCCTCCCCCGCGATCCGCTCGGCGAGCTGATCAAGGCCGGCGCGCTGGTGCGTCCGCAGATCCGCGGGTCCAAAGACCCGCAGGCCCTCCGGGAGATCCAGCTCCAGTCCGACGTCCCGCCACGAGTCCCCCGACGTCGCCGCGGGAGGCGCCGTCGCCGCCGGGACGCGGGGCTCCGGAAGGTCCATGTCCCGCGGCCCGTACCACTGGACGGAAACGCCCTCGTCCCCGGGAAGGTCGAAGGTGGTGACCGTGCCCGGATCGAAGTCGATCGACAGTTCCTCGACCGGGAAGCCCAGCTCCACCGGCACGGCGCCGGTGACGACGCGGGTGGTGCTGCCATGGGTGAGGGTGATGGAGACTTCGACGAATCCCTCGTAGTTCGCCGTGGGGCTCAGGAACTTGCCGTTGCCCAGCACCCGCCCGGCCGAGCCGGCGGTGTCGGTGTTCCTCGTCCGGTAGGTCGGACCCGCGACGAGGTCGACGCTCACATCCGCCCCCGGAGCGCCGACCACGAAGCCGATCTGGGGTTGCAGGCCGGCGGCCGTCCAGTACTGCCCTCGTCGCGACACCGCGGTGGTGGTCTCGTTGACCGGATTGAGCTCGGCGGCCTCGTCGGTTCGCAGGTGACGTAGGTGCAGGATCCGGGCGGTGGCCGAGACGGAGGTCGATCGGGAGATCACGTTGTTCAGCAGCCGCGGAACGGTGATGGGCTCGCCGCGCGTCATCCCCGCCAGCGAGGCGGTCAGGTTCGGGTTGCTGAACGCCGCCCGGACGGCGGGACCGATCTTCTGCCACGTCCGCTTTCCGAACAGCTCCCGGCCCGCGAGGTCGAGGGCCTGATGCAGACCGGCGGTCTCGGGCAGGCTTCGCACGACGTCGGTGTCCCGCAGACCACGGTCGGCCTGGTCGCTCCAGATCCGCGCCGGCGGAACCGGAGTCGCGGCCGGTGGTATCGGGGCGGCTGGTTTGGCCGGTTGCGGATGGTCAGGGGCCGGCAGCGCCTGGGCCTCCGTCTGGTCCGTCAGGACACGCAGCCGCGCGGGGGCATCGGGAATCCTGATCCTGGGCTTATTGCTGTACCAGGGATTGCGCTCCATGCGGAAGTGGAGCAGGAGCTGACCGTCGAAAACCGCGCCCGGCTTCTTCGTCTTCGTCGTCATCGCCGCGCGCGACGTGATCGACTGGGTCATGATGTCGTCGTTGCCCCCCTGGGCGATCACATTTCCGCCGAATCGGCCCTTGACGGGCGTCGCTCCAAAGGGGTCCGTGGTGTAGAAGACCTGCGTCGTGGTCGTGATGCTGCGGGAGATTCCGTAGGCGGTGACCCCGTCCGTCGTCGCGGTGGCACTGCTCTGTTCGGTGCCGGTGTTGAACTCGGTCTGGCCGGTGTTGCCCACGTGCGGCAGATCCTTGGCGGATTCCGGCAGGGACGCGGTGATCAGGACGCGGCCGCCGGGCACCGCGACCTCGATCGGATCGCCCGCGGTCATGGACCGCAGGTCGTACTGCAGACGGACCAGGGGCACCTCTTTCTCGATCCTTTTCTTCGCCGCGTTCCACCGGTGCCCGAACACCCGGCGGCCCTCTCCGTCGACGTGGCGCAGGATGTCGTCCATGCCCCGCAGGCGATCGCCGGGGGTGGCGGACAGGCCGCGCAGGTCCTGCACGATGTCGGAGGATCCGAGGCGGCGCGTCTGCCGGATCCGCGGCGGCGGGGCGAAGGCGGTGGCGGGGGTCCGGTTGACCGGCGGCTGGCCGGCCGCCCCGGTCCGGGTGTCACGCATCGGAAAGATGACCGAGGCGTCGGGAATGGTGACCGTCCGCGGCCCCCGGCGCAGCGGGAAGCCCAGGCGACGCAGGTCGTAACTCACGATGAAGCGGACGGGTCCCTTGAAATGCGCCCCTTCTTCCACCGTCTTGCCCTTGGCAACGGTACGCCCGCCACCGAAACCGGCGTGTGAGGTCGACTTGTCCCGGTTGTAGGCGGCGGTGACGTTGATACTCAGATGGGGGCCGTCGGCTTTCCCCTTCTCCGGGAACAGCACGACGTCCCGATTACGGGAGTCGATGTTGCCGCCGAGGGTATGCGACGTCTCGGTCCCGCTCTCCATCTCGATGCCGGGTACGGGCTCGTGATAGGCCAGGTTGTCGATCTCGGCCCGCACGGCCACCTTGCCCCAGACGAGAAAGCCCCTGACCTTGGTCGTCACCTCCTCCCCGCCGGAGAGTTCCGACAGCCTCGCCCGCAGCGGGTCGCCCTCGTAACGTCGGTTCAGCCGCCGCTCGTTTCGCCGCCAGCGGAATCCGAGCAGCGGCTGCAGGTCGCGGGTCACCTCCCGCATGACGACCCGGTCGTCGGCGCCCATGCTCAGCACGATGTCGCTCGGGCTGATCCGGCGCTCGTCCGTCACCCGGGCGGGTGCCTGGACACCCTCGCTCGACGTGGACGGCTTTCCGACGAGGTATCCGCTGGGCTGCACCGGGGAGCGTTTCGGGTCGCCGTCGGTCCCCGTCGTCGGCTTGGCGTCCAGCTCCGCCTGATGGGCGTTCAGCTCCGCCGTGTGGGTGTTCGCGGTGATCCTGGCCGCCGGGAGGGTGGAGTCCGGGAAGCGGAATCCCTCCCCTTCGGGAATCGTGATCTCGGACTGCACCGTCGCCGGGGTCGACACGTTCTTCTTGGCGAGGGCGCCGAAGGTGAATTCGAACTCGACGTCGCTGTCGAAGATCCCGACCCGGGCGGGAAACTTCGCACCGGCGACGATCTTTCCGGAGCTGAGTAGGCGCCAGCCGGTCCGGCGCCGGAACTCCTTGCCTCCCAGACCCTGCAGTGCGACCTCTCCACCCGCGAAGGCCGGGACACCGCCGAGCACCGCGGTCGTCTGCTGGCTCCACCAGTTCAGCCGCCGCCGGGAGAACTGCGCGCTCGTCTCGTCCTGAGGGGACAGTTCTGTCCTCGTGATCCGCCGGAAGGTGGTCGACGTGACCTTCGCCCGTGCCTGAATGAACGCCCTCGGCGGCACGTCCCGCTGGTTGAGCTTCGGGCCGTCGAGGACGGCACCCCGTGTCATCGAGGCCAGGTAGGCCGCGAGCCGATCCCGGTTGAACCAGGTCAGGACCTCCTGGCGGATCCCGTTCCAGGTTCGCTCGCCGAAGAAGGCCCGACCCTGCTGATCGAGCGCCGCCCGGATGCGCTCCATGTGATAAAGGTCGCGGACGGTGTCCGTGTCCCGCAGCCCCGTTCCCGGACCATTGCTCCAGATCCGTGCCGGCGGCACCAGCACGTCGCGAGGCGCGGCCGGCGGGGGCGCGTCGTCGGCGGCCGACGTCGTCGAGCCCACCGGCTCCGGGGTTGTCGGCGTCGGCACGGTCGAAGCCGTCGGCGCGGTCAGATCGGTCGGCGCGGTCAGATCGGTCGGCGCCGTCGGCGCGATCGGAGCCGTTGCGGCCCGTCTCGGAGGGGTCAGCGGGGTCAGCGGGGTCGGCGCGGTCGGCGGGGTCAGTACGGTCGGCGGGGTCGGCGGGGTCGGCACGGTCGGCACGGTCGGCACGATCGGATCCGTTGCGGCCCGTCTCGGCAGGGTCGAGTGGGGGGCGGGCGTCGCCGGCATGGCCACCCAGTGGGTCGGCTTGTCCACCCGCTGCGCCTCGTCCGTCTCGATCACCGTGGTGATGCCGAGTTCCGCCGTCGGCTGGGCCGTCCGCACCGAGCCGACGGCCGGCTTGTTACGCAGATGGAAGGTCAGTCTGATGCGGCCGTCGAACTTCTGCCCGTCGGAGTTCTTGGTCTTGTTCGCCACGCCGGACTTCGTCAGCGAGTCCCTCAGCACGACCGTGTCCCGGCCCGTCTGCCCGGTCCCGGTGCCGGTGATGTCGAAGGCGGTCATCGCCGTGCCGAGGAACTGGCCGCCCGCGGGGAGCTGCAGAGCGTCTGAGGTGATGCGCTGGTCGGAGGTGAAGCGGTAGGTCTCGGTGCCGGAGTTGAACTCCGTCTGGGCCGTCGCCCGCACATGGTCGAGCGCGACCAGTTCCGCGGAGATCTCGAGCGTCTCGTCGACCGACTCCAGTCTCACCGCCAGCGGATCACCGGACATCATTCCCTTCAGGTGCTGGTGGATGCGGTCCAGGTCGACCTCGGCGAGGATCTCCTGCTTCACCCGCGGCCACATCGAGCCGTAGACGATGTGGCCCGACAGATCGAGGTCGTCGAGGACCCCCTCGATGCCGCGGGTGTCCCGCATGTACCGCGTGCTTTTCAGCATCAGCGGGTGCACGTCCAGCACGACGTCCGTGGACCCGAGGCGGTGATCCCGCTGCACCCGTTGCGGAGCCGTGTAGTGGATCTCGGGCAGCCGAGGACTGCCGTCGGCGTCGGGGCTGTCGGCGCTCGGCGTCGCAATCCGCGTGCCGATCGCGAACACCTGGCGTTTCGGGGCGATATTTTTCCCGACCTTCAGGCGACGGAGATCGATGGTGACGCCGAGATCGGTGGTGCCGTCGTAAAGCGTGGCAGGCTCGACCACCTTGGATTTCGCGACCGTCCGCCCGCTGCTCGTCTCGTTGGTCCCGCGGCTGGAGTCCCAGTACCGGCCGAGGACGCCGGTCCATTGGAACTTCGGCGTCGTGGCCCGCACCGGAAGATTGACGTTGGTTCTCCACCGCGACTCGTGAAGATCACCTGCGGTGCCCTGCGACTCCGAACCGCTCTCGAACTCGAACTTCTGCACGTCACGGACGGCCGAGAAGTCCCGGACCAGGGCATCGAGGGTGATGGTGCCCGTCCACCCCCGCTGGTTGATCCTGAGCCGACGCCGATCACCGCGGGACATCCCGGCGATCCGCGCCTTGATCACCGAGGCCTGGACGAAGTTCCGCACATCCGGCTCGATCTCCGCCCAGGCCCCGCCCAGGGGCTCCTTCAGTTGCTGCTCGATCCACCGGTAGGCGTCGTTCTCCCCTGGATACAGCCCGATCACCGTGTCCGAGGCACCCAGCCGGCCATGCCGGGAGACCCTCGTGGGCGGCGGGACAGTGGAACCGCCCGGCCGGCCGCTGGTCTTCTCCGGCCAGCGCATCGGCTCGAACTTCGGCGGCTTCGGCGTCGGCTTCGGCGGGCCGGCCTCCTTCCCTTCGGCGGCGTCCGACGCCGGCGTCGTCGAGATCGGGCTCGGGCTGTCCGGTCCGTTGCCCTCCCCGAGCTTGCCCGGCGTCGCAGGAGCCGTCGGCGTGCTCGCTGTCGAGGGAGTTGCCGGGCCGGTGACGGCCGGGCGCACAATCGGCTCCAGCCCGAGGTAGTGGTTACCGCTCCGGAGCAGGTGGACGGTGGGGCGGCCGACGGCCGCCTCGTTGAGCCCGAGCTCTTCCTGTCCCGCCTGCAACACGCGAATGTCCAGGTCGGCGACACGGGCGATCGCGCCCGGCACCTCCTCGCCGATCGGGGTGTTCCACAGGTCGCGGTCCTCGATGGCCGACGCCAGTAGGTCGGTGAACGTGGGCAGCCGGCGGTTTCGCAGGAGCGCCGCCCGGACATGGCGGACGACGGGCGCCATGGGCCGGGGTAGCCAGGGCTGAATCATCCGGAACCGAGTGGCAGGGCTTTCCCTCAACCAGTCTCCGAGGTCCGCGCGCAGGGCACGGAGATGAGGGTTGGTCAGGGCGAACCCCGTGGGATCGGGCGAGGGCTGGCGGCCGACCTCCTGTTCGACGAACTCGATGGGAAGGTCGAGCACCTGGTCCCACGCCTGTGCCCGGTCTTCTCCGGCAGCGGCCCGCCGATCGGCCAGCAGATTCCTGGCCGCCCTGTGTTGCTCCTCTCGAGACCAGACATCGATCTGCCTCTGGGTCGGGACAATCCTCCTCCCGGCATCCTGCAGAATGGCGATGACGGCATTGTCCGTAAGATCGCCGAGCAGCAGCGGCACGATCTCCCGGACGGCGTCCGGATGGGTCTCACCGCGGCGGGCGGCCTGGCGCACCTCCTCCCGGTACCGCCGGGCCAGCTCGGAGCGGAAATTCCCGATCGGAACGGAACTCGACAGGCCTGCGGGGGCTCGCGACGTCGACGCCGTGGCGCCAGGCTGAATCTGCTGCTGGGCACTCAGCCTGAGCGCCCAGGGGAAACAGTCCCCGACTTCCCCGGGGACGTTGCGTACCCGGAACGACCGGCCGTCGGGCAGCGTGACCACATCACCGGACCGGCGCACCGTGTTCGCGTTCGCAGACTGAGACGTCACCGGCGTCACCGGTGGCTGCGGCCTCGTTGACGGCGGGGTCAAGGAAGGCCGCGGGGTCAAGGAAGGCTGCGGGGTGGTCGTCCGGGGCTCGAAGGCGAAGTCTCTGACGACGACGCCGTCGGCGATCTCACCCGCACCACTGGCGTTACCAGCGACACCGGCATTACCGGCATTGTCCAGTGCGGCCATCGTCTGCTCGGCCCACCGGTCACCGTCCTGATCCAGCGCGGGAAGGTCCAGGATCAGCGGGCGGCCCGGCGCCGGCCGTGACGGCATCGGCGGAACCGGCAGAGTCGAACCCGACGGAGTCGAACCCGACGGAGTCGAACCCGACGGAGTCGAACCCGACGGAGTCGAACCCGACGGAGTCGAACCATGCGGTTCGAGAGGAGTGCCGAGGCCCAGGTCCACAGCGTTACCCGGGGCGCCGCCGGGCAGCCGTCCGAGCGGCTCACCCCGCAGGATCGCGGCCACATCGTCGGCGAGTTTCTTCGTCACGCTCCGCTGGTTCGCACTCTGGGACCGTAGATCACGGTAGACCTGCAGGATCTCGTCGTTGCCAATCTTCCGACCCGCCGGACGGGCCTCTAGGTTCAGACGCACCGAGGACAGCAGATCGTCCTCAGGGCTCAGCGGGTGGAGTGGCTCAGGCGCCGAAGGAGTCGCACCGCCGTCCCTCGGCTGCTCGGAGATCGCCAACTGATCGTCCTGGGCGGCGCCAGACGAGGGCGGCTGCCGCGACTGGGGATCCTGCGGCGGAATGGGACCGGGTTGCGGCTGCGGATCAACCCGCACCGCCGAACCGGCCGGCGCCGCCTGGTCGACAAGCGGAGCTGGATCTCCGGACAACCCGGGGTCGACAGGCGGAGCGGGGGCGTAGGCCGGCGGCGGGACGGGGTCTGTCGGCACCGGGGCTGCGGGGGGCAGAGCCGCGGGGGCCGGGTCGGCGTGCTTGAGAAGCTCATATTCGACCGGAAAACCGAAATGCGCCGACATCAGATCGGCCACGTTCGACATCCACCGCGTCAGATCATCCGTCGAAGGATTACCCCGAACCTTCTTACTCATATACCGGCCCGACTTGTCGTTGATAACCCAACGACCATCAGACCGCCGACTCAGCTCACCACTCACCCGAGCCGGCACCGTCACCGTCCGGCCCGACACCGGATCGAAACCCACCACGATCGTCGGATGCCCGTGCATCATCAGATCATGTTCCAACTGATCCCGCGTCAACTCCGGATTATGCGGAGACATCCAGGCGAACAACTCATCCAGCTCCGCCGCCGAAACAATCGACGTCACCGACTCGCTACCCACGAAAACCTGGCCGTCCGCACCCACCGCAAACTGCCACAACGCCCCCGCAGGACTCCCCTCCAAATGCTTGGGCGAGAAATCCTCCAACCTGCTCCACAACGGGTTGACCCGAAGCCGACCATCCTTGTCAAGCTCCCAGTCCTTCACACCCTTCGGCGCCACCGCAGGAGCAAACTCAAAATCCAGATCACGAACCGGCCGCCCATCACCAACCGGCGGAGCAGAATCCGCGGGCGGAGCGGGATCGACCGGTGCCGGTACCTCGGCGGGTGGCGGGGTGGATTCCACGGTCGGGGGGGACTGCCCGTCAGCCTGAGGCTCCGGGTCACGCGGCGCAACCGTGGGAATCACGGCGGGGGTCGCGGCGGTGCTCTCGGTCAGCCATCCCACAATCTGACGGTGCTGCTGGCTCACATCCGCGGGCGGATTCGACCGACCTCCGCCGTAGCCGAGCCCTGGTGCCGGAGGCGTGGCGCCCGTCGGCTGAGCACCTCGGGTGTGCGTCTGGTAGGTGACCACGTTGGGCGGTACGCCCAACTGCACCAGACGGGTGGCCACAGCGGGCGCGAGCACTCGCCAGGCCGAGTCGGCGCGAAGCTGTCCGCTTCTGAGCGCGCGCCTGTAGCCGACGGGTCTGCCGTTGCCCCCGCCTTCCAGGTGAACGGTCAGCGGTGGAAGCCCGTCGCGAGCCCGCCGCGCGGCGTCGGCGGCAACCTGTTCGGCGAAGCGGTCCAGACTCTCTCGCTGATTCGCGCTCAGGTCGTTCTCGGTGAACGAGCGGACGCCTTCCAGGACGTCCAGCTCCAGGCGGACGCCGCGCCACTCGTCGGCCTGCGGGGACCCTCCCGCAGTAGTGATATCAGGCGGATCGGCCCACGTTGCGGGACTCGTTTCGGCAGCGTAACCCGGGGCCCCACCACGAAGCCCTGCACCCGGGAGTCCGTGAAGAACCGCAATCACGTCGTCCACCAGCGCTCTCGTCAGCCGCCGCTTGTGCTGCGGCAGCGCCCGAAGCTCCCGGTACACCGTCAGAATCTCGTCCTCGTCAGGCGCCTGACGCGGCGACCCGACCGGCCACCCCGCCCGCACCCACCGCAGGAGATCCCGTTCCTCCTCCACCGGACGAGACGGCGCCAAGGACCGATCCACAGCCGGCTCGGTCACGACAACCCGCGGAGCAACGGTGATCGCGTCAACATCCGCGGACTGCCGGGGGCTCCCTACGCCCGGGGCATCGGACGGATCGAGTGGCTCAGGCACCGACGGAGTCGCACCGCCGTCCCTCGGCTGCTCGGAGATCACCAACTGATCGTCCTGGGCGGCGGATGACTGCGGCGAGTCCGACGACGGTGCGGGAGTGACCGACTGGTCGTCTGCGGCCGGAGAATCCGAAGCCTCATCAGTCGACTCGGTGCCGCTCACATCCGGCAATTCCACGATGTGCCCGCTAGCGCCGTCGGCGATCGGGGGAGCAGGCGCCGGTGCCGGCGAATCCGAGGAGGCTCTATCGGAGAAGGAGGACTTCTCCGGGGAGGCGGCATGCCGGCTGTCCGGCGATGGAGGCGAAGCCGTGTCCTGCGGTCCGGCGAGCGGGTTCGATCCGACGGCCGGCTCAACCGGCGACGCCGACGGAACCTGCGGGGACGACGCCACCGGCGCAACCGGTACCAGCGGCGCAACCGGCTCAACCGGCGACGCCGACGGAACCTGCGGGGACGACGCCACCGGCGCAACCGGTACCAGCGGCGCAACCGGCTCAACCGGCGACGCCGACGGAACCTGCGGGGACGACGCCACCGGCGCAACCGGTACCAGCGGCGCAACCGGTGAGGTTGACAGGACGGGAGAGAGGGGTGACGCCGGTGGCGCCGGAGCGGGTGCGGTGACGTTGCTGAGCAAGGGATCGGGCTGGGAGACGGCCCAGCTTCCGAGCGCCGACCTCGACGGTCCCGTGTTGCCGGCCCGCGGTGGAACCGGTCCGGGTTGGATGAGCGGCGAGGCATCGGCCGTGATCCGACCGCTCAGGTCGGGAGGCGTCAGGGACCCCACGACTGGCTCGGGCGCCACCAGCGAGTCTGCGGGCGTCTGGTGGCTCGGCGGGCGGGCGGGCGCCGCCGGAGGGACAACCCCGTCGACGGGGATCACGGGCGAGGTGGCCGAGAGCGGACCGGCCGGCGCCGGCGCCGGCCGCGGCGAAACCTGATCGACCGGCGACAGCGATCCGACGTCCGACGGGCCGCCGACCGGCGCGGTGACGGCATCGGGACCACGGCCGCGACCGGCCGCGGGGTGGGGAACGGGCTGGATCGAGGTGACGTCCGGACCGGGACCGGTGAGATCGACCTGCCGTGTGTCCGGCGCCCGAACGCCGGACGGGTGGAGGGCGGGCACCTGTGGCGGCGTGATGAGGTGGTCGTCGAACTCCGCCGGTCCGCCGAGCCTCTCCGCACCCAGATCCGGCCGGAGCGGTTTCGGACTCGGCCCGTTCAGCTCGGGACCGGACAGATCGGCTACCAACGGCAGATCCAGGTCGCTCAGATCGGTGTCGGTGGAACCGTCCGAGGCCCGACTGAAAACGGAATCCGAGTCCGACCGATCCGAATCGAAATCATGGATGTCGGGCACGTGTGGCGGCGTGATGAGGTGGTCATTGAACTCTGCCGGTCCGTCGAATCCCTCCGCGCCCAGATCCGGCCGGAGCGGTTTCGGACTCGGCCCGTTCAGCTCGGGACCGGACAGATCGGCTACCAACGGCAGATCCAGGTCGCTCAGATCGGTGTCGGTGGAACCGTCCGAGGCCCGACTGAAGACGGAGTCCGAGTCCGAGTCCGAGTCCGAGTCCGACCGATCCGAATCGGAGTCCGAGAACGGGTCCAGGTCGACGTTCTGCAGGCTCGGCGTGTGCTCCGGGGGACCGTCGAGCGGACCGGCGGGGGGTAGATGCGAGTCCGCCCCGTCGGCCGGCCCGGTCGCGCCATCCGACGGACCGTCCCCGCCATGGCTCCCGACGGGGCCGTCACCGCCCCCGTCGTCATCGGACCCGCCGCTTTGGTCCAGGTTGAGATTCGAGTCCGCCGGCCCCGGGCCGAGGTTGTTGAGATTCAGATTCTTCAGAATTGCGGCGATTTCGGGATCGATGGCGGGTGGTTTTCCGCCGCGCATTCCCTTACCGAATAGGCCAGCCAGATGCTCTGTGCTGCCCTCGACGGAGCCGGAGAGCAGATCGTCGACGACGGAGGCGATTCCCCACTGACCATCCACCGCCCCGCTGGCGAAGATTCCGCCGCCGGTCTCCGTCAACCCGGAGACGAGGGTCGCGACGGCCAGACCGGCGAGGGGGTTGTCGACGCCCTTGTCGATGCCCATGTTTTTCAGCCACTGATCCACCTTGCCCATGACTGGTTTCATGCCGGGCAGGGACAAGATGGAGAAGGCGGCGGCGGCGAACCCGTACTCGACCATGTGCCCGATCTCGCCGCCGTCCAGACCGCCTCGCTTGCCGGCCAGGATCTGCCACGCCTGGGCCACGATCGACGAACCGGGCATGAACAGCATCTGCATCGCAGTGATCTTCGATGCCGTCTTGGCCGTCTCCAGGGACAGGATACGCTGGATGATCGTCCGGGTTTCGGCGATGCGGGCGGCCGCGTCCGCCTCGTCGCCGAACGCGGCCTCGATCGCCGCGATCGCCAACTGGATCTGCATGAAGATGAACATGACGAAGCCCTGCTTGCGGGTGTAATCGATCTGCAGGGCCTGGCCGCGCAGCAGCGAAGCCGCCGACTTCAGCAGCATGCCGGCCTGCAGCAGGAGCTTCGGGTCGCTGATGACGAACGGCAGCGTCTGGGCGGTGAACCGCCGCCCGGCCTGACCGTGCACGCCGCTCTGGACCGCGCGGACGATCTGCGTCAACTCCGGCGACAACGTGTTGAGGACCACGTCGCCCTTGCGGTCAAGGTCGTCGGCCAGGGCCCACATCTTGTTCGGATCGGCGCCGGGAAGCCGCATTCCGGTGAAGGCGTAGATGGCCTCGTCCAGAGACTTGGACATCCATTCACCTCCGCAACCCGACGCCGATCACGACAACGCCCACGAACGGCCGCCGCGGGGTGGCGGCCGATACCCGGGCCTCGCAGTGCTGTCAGCCGTGATGGCCGCCCGGAGACTCCCAGCCCGCCTCCTGGGTCGTTTCGCCCTCGGTCGTGTCGCCGATCTGGCGCACGACGGACAGCCGGTCGCCCTGCAGACCGACCGCCTCCCCAAGCGCCCCGTAGATCTTCCCGAAGGCGTCCATCAACTGCTTGAACGACGACTCCGCGTACAGGGACACCTCGTCCTTCGCCCCCTTGGCGAAACTGTTCCGGGCGATGGTGTCGGCCAGCTCGCCACCCAGATCGGTCACCTGCTGGCGGAACGTGCTGAGCATCGGCACCTTCTGCGCGATCTCGTCGCCGTCGTGGCGTATCACCTCGTCGCTCACCGCCAGCGCCCGTCTTCCTCGGGCGGAGCAATCTCGCGGCCGTCGTCGGGCATGTTCCGGGTGAACATCCCGAGCAGCTCCTCCACGAGTTCCTCCGCCGACCCGGCCTCGGCCAGACCGCCCACGGGAGACGGCAGTTCCAGCATCAGTTCCTGCATGCCGGCCAGGACACGCCGACGGACCTCCTGACGAGCCCGCTCGATCGTCTTCACCAGGAGATCGGCCAGCTCGGCCGGGGCGAGATCCCGGTAGCCGTCACCGCGGAAGGTGAGATCACGAATCTCGCCCTGGCCACCGACGGTGACCGAGAGCAGCTTGTTCTTGTCGCTCGTCCGGTAGCTCGTCTCCGCGCCCTGCCGCCGGATCCGCTCCGTGACCTCCTCGGTGTGCGCCAGCTCGGCCAGCGCGGCTTCCACCTGGCTTTCGTCGAACAGCGCCATCGTGCCTCCTTTCCCTGCGTCAACGCCCTGCGGTGTCAACGCCCACGACGGGTGCGGCTGCGATCGGGGGTGGGCGGCACCGGCGTCGGGCCGGCGGGACGGTCGGACTCGGCGTCGGCGGGGCCGTCGCCGCGGCCCACGACGGCCGGTGCGCATTCGGGGTCCGTGCCCCACACGTCCTCGTCCTCCGTGAGCCACGTGTTGCGCTGCCGTTCCTTGGACTGCTGGCCCTGGCCGCCGCCGAGCCCGCCCATGCCGCCCATCGGCATGAACGGCATCCCGCCGGACATGGGCGACGCCTTGCCACTCATCGACCCGTCGGCGCCCCCCAGACCGCCGGCACCCGCCAGGTCTCCCAGCCCGGTGGTCCCGTCCTGGCCGAGCAGGGAACTGTCGCCCGTCCCGAGTGGCTGTGAATTCGGCAGGGAGACGCCAGCCGTTCCGAAGCCCGCGCCGCCGACTCCGGGAACCGTCCGGGCCATCGGCTGCTGGATGTTCCCGACCTGCACTCCCGAGCCGGCGGCGAGGTCGTACGGGTCGGGAGGGCTCACATCCAGACCGTCGACCGCCGTGGGGAAGTATGTCTTCGGCGTCTCGTTGCCAGCCAGATCGGACGGGTTGAGCAGGCCGTTGTCGCCGAATCCGGCGCCGCCGACGGAGTCCGGGCCGAGCGTCGGCAGCGTGTTCATGCCGGCCCCGGTCGTGGCGTTCGGGCCGAGCAGACCCGCGTGCTGCAGCGTGTTCAGCTCGCTCGGAGTCACCGGCACCGAGTCCAGCAGGCCGTTCTGCTGCAGATCCTGGAGCTGGGCCGGGCTGAGGTCACCGAGCGAGTCGATGCCGGTCGCGTTGGGGCCGAGCAGGCCGTCCTGACGCAACTGGTTGAGCTGCGCATCCGTGACCGGCACGTTGTCCAACGCACCGGAGGAGCCGAGTTCGGCCAGTTGCGCCGGGCTCAGATCGCCGAGGTCATGCGGTGTGCCGGTGGTGGGTCCGAGCAGGTTGGCCTGGCCCAGCGACTGCAGATCCTGCGACGAGAGCGGGACATCGTTCAGCAGGCCATGGCTCTGCAGATCCTGGAGCTGGGCCGGGCTGAGGTCACCGAGCGAGTCGATGCCGGTCGCGTTGGGGCCGAGCAGGCCGTCCTGACGCAACTGGTTGAGCTGCGCATCCGTGACCGGCACGTTGTCCAACGCACCGGAGGAGCCGAGTTCGGCCAGTTGCGCCGGGCTCAGGTCGCCGAGGTCATGCGGCGTGCCGTCGGCTGCTCCGAGCAGACCGGCGTCGCCCAGGGTCTGCAGATTCTGCGGTGTGAGCGGGACATCGTTGAGCAGACCATCCCGCTGCAACTCCTGGAGCTGCTGGGGGCTGAGGTCGCCCAGCGTCTGGGCGCCGGGAGCGGCGAGACCCGCCTGCTCCAGCGCCGCCGACTGCTCCGGGGTCAACGGCACGCCGTCGAGCTGCCCGGCCTGCTGAAGCGTGCTGAGCTGCTGGGGGCTGAGGTCGCCCAGCGTCTTCGGTGCCGAGTCGTTGAGGCCGCCGAGGTCCTCCCCGTCGCCGAGCCCGTTCAGCCCGCCGCCGGTGAGGCTGTTCGGGCTGTTCAGCCCGGCGAGGGCCGCCGGGCCGCCGACCAGGCCCGACAGGTCGCCCCCCGGCCCGTTCGGCCCGTTGCCCAGGTTGTCGTTCAGCCCGTCGTTCAAGCCGTTGCCGACGTTGTCGTTCAACCCGGTCAGACCGTTACCCAGGTTGTCGTTCAACCCGGTCAGACCGTCACCCAGACCGTTCAGACCGTTACCCAGGTTGTCGTTCAACCCGGTCAGACCGTCACCCAGACCGTTCAGACCGTTACCCAGGTTGTCGTTCAACCCGGTCAGACCGTCACCCAGACCGTTCAGACCGTTACCCAGACCGTTCAGGCCGTTACCCAGGTTGTCGTTCAGCCCGTTCAGTCCGTCACCTAGACCGTCAAAGTTCTTGTTGAACCCGTCGTTCATATCGTTCAGGTCGTTGTTCAGACCGTTGTTCAGGTCGTTCAAACCGTTGTTCAGGCCGTTATTCAGATCGTTCAGGTCATTGTTCAGACCGTTGTTCATGTCGTTCAGGCCATTGTTCAGGCCGTTGAAGCCGTTGTTCAGACCGTTGAAGCCGTTGTTCAGACCGTTGTTCATGTCGTTCAGGCCGTTGTTCAGGCCGTTGAAGCCGTTGTTCAGACCGTTGTTCAGACCGTTCAGGCCGTTGTTCAGGTCATTCAGACCGTTGTTCAGACCGTTGAAGCCGTTGTTGAGGCCGTTGAAGTACTTGTCGAGATCCTCGGGGTTGAACGGCGGCGGGTCAGTGGTCTCCGGCTTGTCGTGCGGGGTGTGGGTGACCGGCGGCATCGCGGTCATCTTGACCTTGCCGGCCGCGGCGTTGAACTTGTCCATCATGTCCTGGGCCAGGCCCACGGACGGCGCGAAGCTGTCCTGCACCTTCTTCGCCCACGCAGCCCGCAGGGCCTGGTCGGCGGCGAACCAGGACGGCTGCCGGAGCACGGCGAAGTCCCCGGTGACTCCACTCCAGTCGGGAAATCGAATATACATCTCCCGCCACAGGTCGTACTCGTACTGCCCGAGTTCGCCGCGGATCCGTCCGGTCTCCCACAACCCGTGGGAATGGTTGTAGTTCGGGTCGGTGCCGTAGCTGCTGAACACCGTGGAATCGTCGAACATCTGGACGATCAGCGTGAAGGGGTCCGGCCAGACGCCGGGGGGCCCACCAATCGGAGGCCTCGTCTCCCCCTGACCGTTCTGCCCGTACCAGTAGGCATTGTCCAGGAAAAGCTGGTTCACGAAGTTCACCGCGCTGGTGACGGCCTGCCCCAGCGGATCGGACCAACCCTTGATCTGGTCGAGGACGCCCAGCACACCGCGCCTGGCTGCGTTGACCTGATCCCGGAAGGCCGCGGCCGCCGAGCCGTCGAAATTCTCGACCTTCGTGTCCAGCCGGGAGACGTCGTTGTCCAGATCCTCGAAGATGGCCTGGGCCCACTCCCCGACACGCTGCAGGGCCACATTGACCCCACGCAGCGTGGCCGGATCGAACGGCGTGCGCGGACCGGCGATCTGCGGGATGTCCTTGAACACCGCGGCCCAGGCCGCCCGGACGTCCATCAACGGATTGCTGTCCCCGGCGCCCGCGGGCGTCGGGGAGTTGCGGTTCGCCGACGAGGAGTCGTCCTTCTTCCCGACCCACAGGGTCAACTGCTCCGCATTACTCATGCTGTCGCTTGACATCCAGCGCCAGAAGGTGATCGCGCCCTGTTTGAACTTGGGCTTCCAGCTTCCCAGGGTGTGGTAGTGCTCCTCCCGCTCTTCGGGAATCAGCCAGGGCGCGCCGCCGGCACCCCCGATGGTGCTCGGCCGCAGGTTGTCGGCGACGCTCTTGCTGGTTGTTCCGTTCGGTTTGGGCGAGTCCCCGTCGCCCGGGCCGGTGGCGAGATTGAGTCCGCCGTCGGCCGCGCCGACGGTATACCCGAGGACGGTCTGGAGGATGTCCTCGATCGGCTGGGCAGCAGCCATTGTCAGCTCCCCTTGCCCTGATCGGTCGGGCCGTCACCCGGCCCCTGGGGCGTCTCCGTGGGAATGAACCCCGAGAACTCCTCGGCCGTCATATCGTTCAGATGCTCGACCGCGTCCGTGTCCTCCAGCAGCGACTGCAGACCCCAGTACAGGTTCGACGCATTGGAGTACACCGTGTCGAACCGGCCGGTGAGGTTCTTGCGCACCTTGTCCAGGTCCTTGGCCAGCTTCACGGCCTCGGTGAAGTCCGCGCCCCCCAGGCTCAGGGGAAACTGATCACCCAGGGTCAGGTCGGAGTAGGTCTCACCACTGTCCCACTGGTAGTCGGCCAGCCGGGTGTCCATGTCCTGGAGCAGGTCGCCGTACTCGGTTCGGAGCCGCTGAAGGGTCGGCTCGTCAATCTTGATCGTGAACTCGGTGCCCAATGGTCTCTCCTGTCGTTCGCCTCGGTTTTTGTGTCCTGCCAAGAGAGCAGCGGCCCGACCGGCCCACGCGACCCGTCCCACCGGTAGTGGTCCGCGCGGGATCCGGTCGGCCACCGAGCACGAGAAGAATCTGGTTACCGGCCGCGTACGCGATGAGGAGATACGCGGGTGTCCGGCGTGACGGGCACCGTCAGAGGAGCGAGCCGAAGACGCTCGCGCCCTTCCTGTCACCCAGCACGTACTGGTTGTGAATCTCCTCGAGCTTCTGCCGGCCCACCGCGAGGGACAGCTCCATGTCCTGCTGGCCCTTGTTCCACTGCTGCTGGGCCAGCGTGTAGTTCTCCGGCGCGGAACCCGCGTTGGCCTGGATGAAGATCTGCACCTTGGACATGAGATCGGCGAGCGACTCCTCGAGCTTCTTGGTGACGAAGGTGAGTTCGTCCGCGGTGTCGAGGGCACCGTTCGGGCTGAACTGGTAGGTGGCCATGTCTCCTCGTTTCCCCGGATTCCGAATTCCGGCTCAAGGTTGGGTCGGCGATCGGCCGGCTGCGCCTCAGGCGAGTCCCTGGGCCCAGCTTGAGCCGATCATCAAGGCGTCGTCCTCGGTGCTGGTCGTGGTCTTCGCGTAGCTGACCATCGATTCGTTCAGCAGGTTCAGCGCCTGCCGGACCTCGTTGAAGCCGTTCTGCCAGCCGGCGATGGCGTCGCGGTACTTGTTGGCCGCGACGCCACCCCACGTCGAGAAGAGCATGGAGCTGGCGCCGTCGATCGTCTGCTGAATGTTGTTGCACTCGTCCTGGCAGTTGTCGAAAGCCTTGATCATGTTGATGGTGGTGGCTTCATCGGCGACGAGAGACTGATCTGGCATGGACGTGCCCTCCGGGTTTCGGACTGAACATCATTGATCCTGGTGGTCATCAGGGCCGTGATCGTCAGGGCCGTGGTCCTCGGTCGTCACCCCCGTCCCGGCGTCGTCAGCGGCGGTCCCGAGGGCAGGAGCGCCAACAACTTCCAGGGCGCGGCGACGGCCTGCTCCGGCGCGTAGCCGAGCGCCTTGATCGCGTCCCCGGTCACCGGGTAGGCCATGCCGCTGCCGTCGACCAGGACACCCGGCTGCTTGTTCACGTCCGCCGCCCGGCTGCCCCGCGGCAGCACCCTGGGTACGACCAGGGCGCCACCACCCGCGGCGACGCCGATGGTGGTCTCGCCGGACGTCCGCCGGCCCGCGGCCGCACGCACCGTCGAGACCACGACGTCGAACGTGGAGCCGGCCGGGTCCGGCGAGGACTCGACGCAGACCGACTCGCCCGCGGACGGCAGCCGGATCGGCGGCGGCGTCGCCGGCAGCGCGCTCTGCGGCGCCGCCATCACGGCGCGCGCGGCGGTGGCGAGGTCCCCCGGGGTGATCGGCTGCTCCGGTGCGTCGCCCGCCTCGCCTCGGGCCAGGGCGAACTGGGTCGGGCTCAGCGCGGTCAGCCCGGACCCCAGCAGGATGTAGTGGGCGACCGATCCGGTTGCCGTCGTCACCGTGAACAGCTCGCCCCGCCGGGTGGCCTGATCCCCGATGCGCGGTCCGGGTGTCCCGGCGTCCGGCACGGCGACCGGGGCCAGCTCCGGCCCGGGCGGCACCAGGTCCAGCCACGTCCGGGGAACGGCGGTGGGGATGATCGCGCCGAAGCCCAGCACGTCCGCGGCCCAGGGCCGGGCCAGCAGCAACCGCTGCCCGTGCCAGAGCAGGTACTGCTGCCCGTCGGCGGAGACCAGCAGTCCCGCGTCGGCGCCGAGGCGGGGCTTCGCCGGGGCAACGCCGACGTCGAGAACCATGGCCGGCCCGGCGCCAGGGCCGTCATCGCCCGCGGCACCGGCGGCACCGGGCCGGGTGCACAGCCGCCACACGCCCTTGTTGAGGCGGCTGGGGTCGGGCAGCGTGTCCGGCGCGTTCGTGAGGCCGAGGGGGGCGCCACGCGGCACTGCGGCCAGCCTGGTGCGCGGCACCACCACGGGTGAGACGGTCTTGCCCGTCAGCAGCCGGGCTGAGGCGATGTTGCGCACCGGCCGCAACGCGCCGTCGACCAGCAGGAACCGGCTTCCGCTCGACTTGTCCACGATCAGGGCGCCGGGTTTGCGCCAGGCCGTCGACCCCCGCGCGGAGATCAGCGCCCAGACCGCGACCACCGCCAGCAGCAGGATCGCCGCCACAGCCCCGGTGATCAGCCCGCGCAGGTCCCGGCGGGTCGGCGACTCGAGGATGTCCGGTTCGGCCCGCACGAGCGCCCCGGTCAGCCGGAACACCAGGTAGTTGTGCGCGTTGACCTGGTCTCGTCGGGAGCGCATCTCAGCCGACCACCGAACGGATGAACCCGACTCCGCCGAGAATCCCGACCACCAGCGGGACCGAGACCGCCAGCGCGATGGCGTGACTCCAGTCGCCGAGCCGTCCCCAGATCGGCGTCAGCCGGCGGCGGGGAAGCGTGTACGCGCAGGCCGCGGCGATGACCGCCAGCAGCAGGGCCAGCACCATCGGCAGCGCCGCGCCGCCCCCGAGCACTCCCGACCGAGCGGGCAGCGACAGGACGACGGCGGCCAGGCCCGCGCCGGCGGGCAGTCCCAGCGCCAGGCGGTGCCAGGTACTCGTCATCGGACGGGCGGCGAGCACCTGCGCGAACCCGACGAGGAGGGCGACCGTCGCCGGCGGCCAGCCGGGCGCGAGCGCCAGCCGGAGCACCGCGACGGTCGACACGACCCCGCCGGCCGTGTGCAGGGCGGTCATGTAACGGTCGGCCCGGGCGGTGCGGGCCAGCAGTTGCGCCCCCGGTTCAGGGTCGATGTCGTCCTGCAGGTCCTCCGGTTCGACCGGCAGCGGCGGCAGCGTCAGCCCGGCGAGCTTGAACGAGGCCATGGGCACCGCGGGACGGGCCGCCACGCAGAGCAGCGACATCACCGCCGCCGTCTGGGTCCAGTCCAGCCCGGCGGCGGAACTCAGCTCGCTGGCCACGGCGGCAGCGAGCGCCATGGCCGTGACCGCGAGGCCGACCGGCAGAAGGGTGTCGCGCACGGACGTCACGACCAGCACCAGCAGGCTCGCGAGCACGGCGACTCCCGCGCCGGCCAGCAGCATCTCGGGCAGGTGGGCACCGGCGCCCGCGCCCGCGTCGGCATCGGCATCGGCGACCTGGAGAACCACCGCCTCCACGGCGAAGGCCACCACCGCACCGCCGAGCAGCGCGGTCACCGCGCGATCCCGCTGCCCCCGGCCCGACACGACCATGGCGACGAACAGCAGCATCGCGACGACGCCCACCGTCACGGGCCGGCCGAACACGTCGTCGCCGGCGTCGGTGGCGCCGTGGGCGCCTGCGGCCGGGGGGAAACGTGCGGACCGGCCAGCACGGGCACCGCGAGCGCCACCAGCAACCACACCACCAGCGCCAACGCCGACACCGTGTGGGTGGTCCGCGGCCGCCACAGACCCGAACGCGCGCTGATTCCGGTGGAGACGCCGTCGATCAGGTCGTCGAAGTCCAGCGGCGGTATCTGGTCCGATCGGGGGCGGACGTGGACGGTGTCGCCGTCGAGCAGCTCATGCTCGGCGACGCTGAGGTCCTCGTCCAGCGGGGGCGAGCCGAGCCGCTGCACCACCCAGCCGCTGTGTTCCAGCCCCCGATCGGCGAGATCGGGGCCGAGACTGCGCAGCAACGCCGGCATCAGGTCGGTCAGGGGCACGTGCGTGGGCACGGACAGATCGACCCGGCTGGTCGGCCCGATGACGAGAAGGCGGCAGACCTCCGCCGCGCTGCTCTGTGCCATACCTCCGGCACGACGGGGTCAACCAGGCCGGTTCATCGACGTGATCCAGGTCACATCCACCGGCTCAACTCGGCGTCGGGCCGGGCGCGTGTAACGGACATGGCCACGGTCGCCTTCCGCCGCCCCGCTCGCCGCACCGGCCCGGAGATGCCGCACGGTGAGATCACGCTTCAGGAGCCACCCACCGTCCCCGAGGTGCAGAGCGCGGGCCTGCGGGTGCTGGTGATGGTTCTCCCGATGGCCCTGATGTCGGGCGGGATGATGTACTTTTACATCGGCCGCTCGGCGTCCGGGCCGATGGGCCTGGGAATGATGGCCGTGATGGGCGTCGGCATGGCCGGCATGGGTCTCAGCCAGGTCCTCACCCAGTCCGGCGACCGCAAGCACAAGGTGGGCGGCGAGCGCCGCGACTACCTGCGCTACCTCTCCCGCACCCGCCGGCAGGTCCGGGGCTACGCGGAGAAGCAGCGCTCCGCCCTCGCGTGGCGCCACCCGGACCCGGAGTCGCTGTGGTCGCTCGCGATGACCAGCCGGTTGTGGGAGCGCCGCCCGACCCACCCGGACTTCGGCGAGGTGCGGGTGGGGACCGGGGCGCAGCGGCTCGCCGTGCGGATCACCCCGCTGCAGACCAGCCCCGTGGAGGACCTGGAGCCGGTGTCGGCGAAGGCGCTGCGGCGGTTCACCCGCGCGTACACGACGGTCCCCGGCCAGCCGGTCGCCCTGTTCATCCGCGGGTTCGCCCGCATCCAGGTGGACGGCGACCGCGAGGTGTCACTGGGCATGGTGCGGGCGCTGCTCGCTCACATGGCCACCTTCCACGCCCCGGACGAGGTGCGGATCGCCGTGTGCGCCTCGGCCGAGCGGCGCGAGGAGTGGGGCTGGGTCAAGTGGCTGCCGCACGCCCAGCACCCCACCGACCGGGACGCGGCCGGCCCGGTGCGGCTGTTCGGGGAGTCGCTGGACGACGTCGAGCGGCTGCTGGGGCAGAGCTTCGGGGAGCGGGCGCGGTTCGAGACCGGCACGGCGCCCTCGCGCGCCGAACCGTTCGTCGTCGTGGTCAGCGACGGCGCCCGGATCTCGCCCGGGACCCGGTTCCTCGTCTCCGGCTACCGCAACGCCGTCCTCGTCGACTTCGAGCCCAGCGGCGGCGGTGGCAACGCCCGGCACCTGCTGCACCTCGACGTCGCCGCCGACGCCATGGACATCGTCGAGATCGACCGGGTCGGGCGGGAGGTCCGGACCCGCCTGGCCACCCCGGACGTGCTGTCCAGGGTCCGGGTGGCGATGCTCGCCCGGCTGATGGCCCGGCACAGCGCCGGCGAGAGCGCCGAGCAGACCCCCGACGGCCTGACCGCCGACCTCGACCTGCCGGACCTGCTGGGCCTCGGCGACCTGGAGCGGTTCGACCCCAGGACCCTGTGGCCGACCCGGCACGGGTCCGAGCGGCTGCGGGTGCCCATCGGCGTCGCTTCCGACGGCTCGCCCATCGAGCTGGACATCAAGGAGTCCGCCGAGGACGGCATGGGGCCGCACGGGATGCTGATCGGCGCGACCGGCTCGGGCAAGAGCGAGCTGCTACGCACCCTCGTGCTGGCGCTGGCGGCGACGCACTCGTCGGAGACGCTGAACTTCGTGCTGGTCGACTTCAAGGGCGGCGCGACCTTCGCCGGGCTGGACCGGCTGCCGCACGTGTCCGCGACCATCACCAACCTCGCCGACGAGGCCGCGCTGGTCGACCGGATGCGCGACGCGCTGCGCGGCGAGCTGGTCCGCCGCCAGGAGCTGCTGCGCCGGGCCGGCAACTTCAGCTCGGTGCGCGACTACGAGCAGGCCCGCGCGCAGGGCATGGAGCTGGACCCGTTGCCCACGCTGTTCGTCATCGTGGACGAGTTCAGCGAGCTCATCGCCGCGCACACCGACTTCATCGAGCTGTTCGTGATGATCGGCCGGCTCGGCCGGTCGCTGGCCGTCCACCTGCTGCTGGCCTCCCAGCGCCTGGACGACGGCCGCATCCACCAGCTCGAGGGCCACCTGTCCTACCGGGTCAGCCTGCGGACCTTCTCGGCGATGGAGTCCCGGTCCGTCATCGGCGTCCCCGACGCCTACGAGCTGCCCGCCGCGCCCGGCAACGGCTACCTGCGCTCCGACGTCGCGACGATCACCCGGTTCAAGGCCGCCTACGTCTCCGGGCCGTACCGGCTGCGCTCGACCCGCGTCGACCAGGACGTCATCGAGAGCCAGGTCGTGCCGTACGGCACCGACCACGTCCCGGTCGTCATCCGCGAGACCCCCGCCGACGCCGACGAGGCCGACACCCCCGACGCCCCCGACGCCACCGCCAGCACCGTGCTGGAAGTGCTGGTCAACCGGCTGATCGACCAGGGGCCGCCGGCGCACCGCGTCTGGTTGCCGCCGTTGGAGCAGTCGCCGAGCCTGGACCAGGTCCTGCCGCCGCTGCTGCCCGACCCGGAACACGGGCTGCGGCCCGTCGACGCCGGCGTCGGAGGGCTGCTGACGGTGCCGGTGGGGATGATCGACAAGCCGTTCGAGCAGGTCCGAGACCTGCTGACGGTCGACTTCGGCGGCGTCGGCGGCCATCTCGGGATCGCCGGCGGGCCACAGAGCGGCAAGAGCACCCTGTTGCGATCCGTGATCGCCGCCCTCGCGCTGACCCACTCGCCGCGCCAGGTGCAGTTCTTCTGCCTGGACTTCGGCGGCGGCTCGCTGGCGAGCATCGCGGACCTGCCGCACGTCGGCGGGGTCACCGGCCGGCACGACCCGGACCGGGTGAGCCGGACCGTCGCCGAGATGGTCGCGCTGCTCGGCGACCGGGAGCGGCGGTTCGCCGAACTCGAGGTCTCCGGGATGCCCGCCTACCGCGCGCTGGTCGCGGCGGGTCGGGTCCCGGCGGAGGAGTTCGGCGATCTGTTCCTCGTCGTCGACGGCTGGTCCACCCTGCGCCAGGAGTTCGAGGCCGCGGAGGCGGACGCCCGCGAGATCGCCTCCCGGGGGCTGAACTACGGCCTGCACATCCTGCTCACCGCCGGGCGCTGGTCGGAGATCTACCACACGATGCGGGACAAGATCGGGTCCCGGTTGGAGCTGCGGCTCGGCGACCCGGTCGAGTCCGGGATCGACCTGCGGGCGGCCGCGGCCGTGCCGAGACTGCCCGGCCGCGGCCTGACCGACGCGAAGCTGCACTTCATCGCCGCCCTGCCGAGGATCGACGGCGCCGGCTCCGTCGACGACCTGGCGCACGGCACCCGCCACCTGGTCGCCGCGGTCGTGGACGGCTGGCCCGGGCCGAAGGCGCGGCCGGTACGGACGCTGCCCGCCGTCCTGCCGGTGGAGCAGTTGCCGCCCCCCGACGGCGCGCTGCGGGTCGCCCTCGGCGTCGACGAGAGCCGGTTGGAACCCGTCTGGCACGACTTCCGCGCGCTGCCGCATCTCACCCTGCTCGGGGACAACGAGAGCGGCAAGACCAACCTGTTGCGGCTGGTGGCGCGCGCGATCACCAGCCGGTTCACCCCGGCGCAGGCGCGGATCATGGCGGTCGACTACCGCCGGCGGCTGTTCGACGACATCCCCGACGCCTATCGCCTGGGCTACTCGGTGTCGCCGGACAGCACCAAGGCGACGGCCCGCGACGCCGTCGCCGGCCTCACCCCGCGGATGCCCGGCCCGGACGTCTCACCGGAGCAGCTTCGACGGCGCGACTGGTGGTCCGGGCCGCTGCTGTTCGTGCTCATCGACGATTACGACCTGCTGACCGGCTCGGACAACCCGCTGACCGCGTTCGTGCCGCTGCTGCCGCAGGGCGGCGACATCGGCCTGCACGTCGTCGCCGGCCGGGCCGCGGCCGGGCTGATGCGCATGTCCATGGACCCCCTGCTGCGCCGGCTGCAGGAGCTCAACACCCCCGACCTCGCGCTGTCCTGCCCGCGCAGCGAGGGACCGCTGCTCGGCGGGATCAAACCACGGGTCCTGCCGCCCGGGCGGGCACTGCTGTGCACCCGTCGGGGCAGCCGGCTGATCCAGACCGGCTTCGTCGCCGAGACCAGCGCCGCCGGCAGTGCGGCCGGATCGTCCCCGCGGTGATCCATCGCGGGTCGCCGGTCAGCAGGCGGGTACGCCGATCAGCCGCGGGACGGCTCGGGGCCGCTGCCGAGGCCGAGGCCGAGATCCGGGGCGGAGGCAAGATCCGAGGCAGGGGCAGGGGCAGGGACGCCGTCGAGGGCGGGGGCGGGGGCGCTGCGGGATTCGAGGGCCGTGAGGACGGCGACCATGTCGGCGGCGGCACGGCCCTGTGCCAGGGTCTCGCGGTAGAGCGCCTCGCAGACGTCCGTCAGGGGTGAGGCGATGCGGGCGGCCCGGGCCGCCTGCGTGATCAACTCGATGATCCCCAGCACGTCGGGGACGCCCGCCTGCACGGTGAAGTCGCGCTCGACGAGCTTCGGCAGCTTCACCCGGGAGACGTCGCTGGCCATCGGGCCCGCGGCCAGCACCCGGCCGAGAACGCCGAGGTCGACGTCGTTGCGCCGAGCGAAGTGCACCGCCTCCGCGAGGCCCGTCACCAACGTCACCAGGAACAGGTTGACGGCGAGCTTCGTCGACATCGCCCGGGGAACGGGCCCGCAGTCCACCAGGTCATGGCACATCGGGGCGAGCAGCGGTCGCACGCCGGCGACGTCGGCCGGGTCGCCGGCGAGCATGCCCACGAGCCGGCCGGCCTCGGCGGGCCCGCGCGACCCGGACACCGGAGCCTCGACGAAGCGGCCGCCCACGGCGCGGACGTCGGCGGCGAGGGCCCGCGAGTAGGCGGGCGAGGTCGTTCCCATCTGGACGAGCGTGCGGTCCCGTAGCCGGGCCGGGAAGGTCGGGCCGGCCCGGTCGAGCACCGCGTCGATCGCCTCGGGGCCGGCGAGCATCACGATCACGGTGCGGCAGCGCGCGAACACCTCGGCGGCGTCGTCGGTGGTCTTGGCCCCGACCGTCGCCAGCGGCCCGGTGCGGGCGGGCGTGCGGTTCCACACCACCAGCGGCCGGCCCGACGCGGCGAGGTTCACCGCCATCGGCTGGCCCATCGTGCCGAGCCCGATGAAGCCGACCGGCGCCGTGTCCCCATCGACCGGCACCGTGACCCCACCCACCGGCGCCCTGCCTCCGCCGACCGGCACCGTGACCGGCGCCGTAACCCCGCCGACGGGCGCCGTCACGATCGCGGGTTCCGGATCGCCCGCGGACGCCGGGCCGGCCGTCGTGGATGTCGAGGACATCGCGTCACCCTCCCCACTTCGACCGGACCGGGACAGGGTCAGTATCGAGGCCGGGCCAGGATCTGGCCTGGCGGGCGGGACACCGTGTCCACGGCTGGCGTGGTTCCACGGCTGGCGTGAACCCCGCGGCCGGGCGGCGGCCGTCAGCGGACGCACGTCTGGTCCCACGCGCGGAACCGAGAGCGGAAGTGAGGAGCCGGACGGCCTGCGGGCGCGGGCCGGCTGCGCCGCCGCGGCCGTCAGACCTTTCTGCCGACCCCGCCGTAGTTGCTGACCTCCAGGTCGGTCAGCCCCGTGGCGGTGCCGTCGGGGCGCCAGCGGTGGACGACCTGCACCCCCGGCTCGACCAGCTCCAGACCGTCGAAGAAGCGCGCGATCTGCTCGCGGGTGCGCGGCTGCAGGGGGATGCCGCGGCTGCGGTAGGTCTCGGCGACCTGCTCCCATCCCGGGTCCTCGTCGGCGGTGACGTGGGAGAGAGCGAGGTAGCTGCCGGTGGGGAGCGCGTCGACGAGGCGGCGGACGATGCCGTAGGGGTCGTCGGAGTCGGGCACGAAGTGGAACAGCGCGATGAGCGACAGCGCGACCGGTTTCGTCACGTCGAGGGTGTCGCGCAACTCCGCCGAGCTCAGGATGCTCTCGACGTCGCGGACGTCGACATCGAGGTAGGCCGTTGCGCCCTGGGAGGTGCCGGTGAGCAGCGCGCGGGCGTGGGTGAGGACGATCGGTACCACCCCTTGGCCGCACATAGCAAGGAAGTTTTCCGCATGCCGGCCGCGAGCAACGGTGAGCGCGGATGGCGGTGTTCTCGGCGCGTAGGCGACGGTGGGTCCCCCTGCTCTAGGCGGCGGGTGGTCGTCGGACGAGCACGCCCGCGATGAGAGCGGCGACCGCTGGTGGGACGGGCGGGGCCTCGGCGAGGGTCTCGGCGAGCCAGCGCGCTACCGCGTCGGTGTCCTCGCCGTCCGGCTCGGCATCGGCGGAATCCTGCGCCCTGGTGGTGTCGTGGGGCGTCGGTCCGCCGACGTCCGGCACCGCTGTGGCGCCGTTCCTGTCCGTGTCCGCCGTGCTGGTCTGCGGCGGCCCGTCGCCTGTCTGCGTTGGTTCGTCGCACGAGTCGGTGTGGGTGGGACGGCGGAGGCGGGACGGATCGACCACGGCACCTCACAGAACAGGCGGCGGGAATGCGGCAAATAAAAGCTAACCGCACTATCCGCTACTGCCAAGCGCGCCCATTCCGCCGGCCATCCCCGCCCCGTGACCATGATTAGATACATGCCACTAGCGGCACTCAGTCTTGGCCCACTTTGGTACGGGTCAGATGCCCGCTGAGCTGCGCTGATGCGCCGTCCTCGGTGTACCTATTAAGCAGGTACACCGTTAGGGCCTCCGTTAGGGCCGCGCACAGGGCATCGGTCAGGACATACGGCAAATCAGCACAATCCACCTCAAACACGGCACAGCTATGTGAGCGAAATCACAGCCGCAAGGGGTTCCCTGTCTGCCTTCCGGCGTCCACGTCAGATGTCGCTGTCAGAGACATCCGACAGCTACGGCTCTCGCTCGCCGTAAAGCGCGCGAGCTGTCCCCGCTACCGGAGAACGGCACGGCAAGGGGCAACATCGCGCGTCCGCGGCCCGCGCTTATACTTTGAACAGTACCCGTTGGGTATTTAGTCGCGGAGTGCTTGGGTGGGTGTGGCAGGTGCTTTGACCTGCGTCAGTGTGGCATTACAGACCCACCCATCTTTACGGGTGGTCCGGTGGGCGGGCCGGTGGGTGGTCCGGTGGGCGGATGGACAGGAAGCCGGACAATTCCGGTCGAACAGGACGCAGTGAACATGCGGGAGCCTGCGGGTCGCGGGCGCCCAGCGGCCGGGGCCACGGCCGTCCAGATGTGAACACGTTGCCTGTAGGGGTACGAGTCTGGCTGTACTTGGGTAGCGCCAGTGCGCGTGTCGCCTGCGCCAGCACGCCCCGTGGGGGTAGCCGCTCAAAGCGGAGACCGGAACGGAGACCGGCATCGCTACCCGATGGGCAGGGGGTCTGCCGCCGTCACCACGGCGGTGCTGGCGGTGGAGGCCAGCGTGCCCAGCGGCGACGCGGGCACACCGAGCGCCGGTCGTTCCTCGTGCCGGCCGCAGAGGCACGCGGCCGGTTGGCCGAGGCACACCATGGAGTCGATCACCAGCCGGTCCGCCGGCCGGAGACGTTGGCGGTCGTGGGCGTCCAAGAGACTGTGGACGTCGGTTCCGTAGACCGTCGCGAGCAGCACGAGCATGTGCGGGGTGAGCCTTCGCGGGGCCGGATACGGGTAATGTTCCAGCTCACACAAATAGGAAGAGGTCATCGCAGCCCTGCCGTCCGGGTCGATGCCGAGACGGGCTGCCTGTCCGTTGATGTGGTCGGCGGCCCGCACCAATGTCCAGCCGTGAGCGTGACGGAAAGCCGCATGGCGCCGAAACCGGTAACGCCGGATGAACTCCTCGGCGATATCCGCGTAGGTCATTCCAGCACTCAGCATGTCTACCCGTAACGCATCCTGTTCCGCTCTCACGGCAGCCCGTCCCATGGCCCCCCTTCCCGCTCACGGCGCGATATGTCAAGCCCTGCGTGTCATGGCCTCGGATGTGCGCCTGCCGGACGAGGGCTGGTGCCACGTATCCAGCCTGCGCAGCGCGTCCGCGACCCGCCGCAGGGTGCCCGGGTCGGTGCGGTAGACGACCGGCGCAGCAGGCTCCGGCCCAACCGTCCTCGTCCGCATGGGCATCGACGCATCGGCGTCCGTCACCCGAAATGCCGGCCGCAATCCGCCGGGAATCTCCGCCCACACCACTTTTCCGCCGGCCTTGGCTCTATACCACGACCATTGGCTACACAGCGCATCGACCATCAGCAGGCCGCGCCCGTCCTCGCTGAACACATCCGGATCTTTAATCCGTGGTGCGGTATCGTTGCCGTCCCACACTTCGACAAGGACGTTTCCGCTCGTCGCGGTCAGCCGAATAGCCACCAGGTCTTCCGGCCGGCTTGCCTTTGCGGCATTCGAGGCCAACTCGCACACGACGAGTTCGGCGACGTTGACGGCGGCCGAATCGACGAACCACTTCGTGAGCGTGCGGACCGTGCTCGTGCGCACCTCGGGAACAGCGGCAGCGGTCGGCGGGAAGTGCGCCACGGCCACCCGGATCACAGGCGACAGGTCGGCGGTCATGCCGAGCCCCTGATCATCTCTGGCTGGTGTCCGGTCACGACATGGCACACAAGATCATCCCCGCCCGTCGTCGCTGGCTTGGCGCTGTCCCCGCCGGGCCTTGCCTTGCGGCGGTACGTCCGGCAGGGACAGCGGACTGTGCGGAGGACAGCCCGCGCCGTGGTGCGGGCCTGCGCGGCGTGGCCTGCGCGGACTGTGTACGGGTCCGTGCCGTCTGCTGACGACGTCCATGCGGTCGCTCCCTGTCGCCTCGCTGGGCCGCGCACGTCCGGTCTCGCGGACGGGAGCCCCCTGATCGCCACGGATCGTGGCCGAGTACTGTCCCTGTAGCATGCCCCCACAATCCGTAGCTTTGCAAGGTATGCATGGGCATGGTTTGCGGAAGGATGCCCGAGGGGCCGCACCTCGCGGGCGGCAGAGCGCCGCCCGCACGGGAGAGGAGCTATCTGTGCCGAGGCAACGACAGGCCCCACCGACGGTTCGTTCACGCAGGCTGGCGTTCGAGCTGCGCCGTCTGCGGGAGGCAGCCGGGCTCACCCGTGAGCAGGTCTCCGAGGAGACCGGGATCAACCCCGCCACGCTCTACCGGCACGAGACCGCCACGGCCAGCTCTCGGCCGCAGCGCCGCACGATGATCGCGCTGCTCAACACCTACGGCGTCGCGGATCAGCAGCGCGCCGACCTGCTCGCGCTGTCCAGGGAGGCCGACGTCCAAGGCTGGCTCCGGCCGTACCACGCCGAGCTACCCGAGCACTACACCGCCTACATCGGCTTCGAGGCCGAAGCGCGCACCGTGCGCAACTACGAGTCGCTGTTCATCCCCGGGCTACTTCAGACCGAGGAGTACGCCCGCGCCGTCATCCGCGGCAACCTGCCGATGGCCAGCGAGACGGAGGTCGACCAGCGTGTCCAGGCGCGGATAGAACGCCAGAGCGTACTGACCAAGGACGACCCGCTCCGGCTGTGGGCGGTGCTCGACGAGGCCGCTCTACGTCGCCAGGTCGGAGGGCCGGACGTCATGCGCCGCCAGATGGGCCGGATCGTCGAGGCACTCCGCGAACCCCAGGTCACGGTGCAGGTGATTCCGTTCTCCGTGGGCGCGCACGCTGGCATGCCCGGGTCGTTCGTGCTCATGGGCTTCCCGGACCCCGCAGACCCTGAGATCATCTACATCGACAGCATGGCCGGCGATCTCTTCTTGGAGGCGGAGGCCGACGTCAGACGGTATACGCTGTTGTTCGACAACCTCCTGGCCGTGGCCCTCAGCCCCGACGATTCGGCGGGCATGATCGCAAGCCTGGCGCAGGAAGGGTCATGAACGAGGGAGGCACGGGCCGGTGGACCTGTCGCAGGCGAGATGGCGCAAGAGCAGCCGAAGCAGCGGCAACGGTCAGTGTGTCGAGGTCGCCTTCCTGGACGGCGGACATGTCGCTGTGCGTGACTCCAAGAACCAGGCCGGACCGGCTCTGATCTTCACGCCTGCCGAGTGGGATGCCTTCCTCTGCGGCGTGAAGGACCGAGAGTTCGAGCTGCCGCACGTCACCGGCTGACCGCGTCCGGAGTGGGATAGCGCCCCGCCGGCACTGGGCAGGCAACAGATCATGATCTTCTGCCTGTCCGGCCATTTACCTCAACTTGGTAGCTGACAGTAGTCGGCTGCCGCTGCACATCCCCCCGTCGCCCTTTCTCGTGGTCAAGTGGCTACGGTTGGCCTTGGGTCATCGAGTCGGGCGGGTGAGGCATCTTCGTGCGGAAGGAACCGATGTCGCTCATTCTGCATGTCCCTCCCGAGCTACGTTCGGCGTCGAGCGTGCCCAGTTCAGCCATGGTCGTGCCGGTAGAGGCCAACCTTCCCCTGCGGTCGCACCCGCCGGCCCCCAACACCGTGGTGGCGAGCTTGCCGGAATACCGGCGTCCACGCACGCGGGGACTCGTTCCACTGTTCCTTCTCGTTCCAGACGGCGACGAATGGTGGGCGTACACTCAGGTTCTCTATTCGACGTCAGGGATCGTCTTTTGTCGGCTAGATGGTCCGCCTCTGCGCGGGAATCCCGACGAAGGAACCCTCCGCGTGTGGTTGAGCGCGCTGGTAGCCCTTCGACACAAGTATGCGTGGCGCCTCAATAATCACCAGTGCTGGTTTGTCAAGCACCGTGCGAGCGAGGAGATCGAGCACAAGTTCACGCTGCCGCCGGACCGCGATATCTGGGATCTCGCGGTCGACATGTTGCACATGTTGCGAGAAGAACCATGGGACGGCTGGACCTTCGAGTACCGTAACGACTTCGAGCAGTGGGACTTCGACAACTACCTCTTCGAGATCGCCGAGCCGGAACCGGACCGCGGCTACGTCTCCTTCATTCCGGCCGTCGACGGCAGTTGGATAATCAAACGAAAATGGTTCGGAGAAGACACGCCGATTCGCCGTGAACAACGTTGGCGAGGCGTTGAGCTGCCCGACCGCCCGAATTTCGAGGATGAGATACGTCGTCGATTCGACGTCTCACCGGCATGGGGTGCGTCGTTCCGTCGTGAACGCTGTGACATCAATCTAGAGTCTCTGTCCACTGGGCACGGCTATTCGGTCATGTTCGACCGCTGTACGGTGCCCGACCTTCCGTCGGCCGTCCTGGTTCAGTGCGAGGTCGAATACCTGCGCAGCCGAACTCTGCTTCCGGTTGAAGACGCGGAGCTAATCAGCGAGTTTCAGTGGCTCGTCAGCGTGACCCGCGAATGGTTGACGTCCCGAAGGCTCGACGCTGTCGAGGATCATTTTTCCAAACTTTCGTTCCTTCGGCGAGCGACCGGGAACGGCGCATGACCACAGAGGATGAGGATCGCGCCCTGTCCATTGTCGGCCGCCTGATGCCCGACGATGCGCCGGGCGGCCTGCGACGTCTCGCTGGCGGCCGGAACAATCAGCTCTACGCCTGCCAGACCGGTCAGCGCGAGGTATGCGTCAAGCTCTACCGCAAAGACGGCGCACGGCGCGCGAGCCACGAATGGGCGGCGCTGACGGCCTTGTCGCACGCCGGTTTCGGCGCCGCTCCCGAGCCCTTGTATTATGAGGCTTCCCGCGGTCCGGCACTCGTGATGACTCTTCTCCCGGGTGTCCCTCTCTCTGGGGCCTCCCTGGACGCGGGCCAGATAGCACAGATCGCCGACCTCTTCGGCCGTCTGCGCCTGGTAGGAGAGAACCGGCACACAGAGCCGATTCCATCGGTCCGGATGTCGATCGGAAACATGTTTGACGAAGTCCGAGGACACTGGAACAGTTGCACTGCCGATCATCACTCACCACTCAGGAAGGAGCTGTTCTCCCGTTGGGAAAGCTGGTCGGCAGGGCCGGATCTCGCGCATCTGATGCAGCCCTCGGCTCCCGTACTCGGCCAAGGCGACCCCAACCCGTCCAACTACTTGTGGGACGGACACCGAGTCCGCGTCGTCGACTTCGAGTACGCAGGGTGGAGCGACACGCATCACGAATTCGCTCTCCTGGTCGAACATGTTCAGTCGCGGACCACGCCGGACGACCTGTGGGCGCTGTTGGAGGAACTCCTTTTCCTGTCACGGGACGATCGTGATCGGGCTCGCGCGGCACGTGTCTTGGTCGCCTGGTACTGGACCGTCGAGTTCTGGCCCCGCCGGAGCGCCGATGACGAGAAATTCGTAAGCCAGACGGAACGCCTGCTACAACTCCTCGGGGAATGAGCCGAAGTGACGCCGATGCTGAAACTTGCTCTCTACGGACTCTCAGGCGCTGGAAAATCGACGACCAGCGTATTACTCGGCCGTCTCTGCGCCGAACGTGGCATGGATTTCCGGGTGGTCAAAATCGCCGAGCCGCTTTACCTTATGCAGCGAGAACTGTATAAGATGGTCGATCGTGAGATCGCCCCGTACCAGCAGGACCAGATCCTTCTACGGGTCCTCGCGGGGGAGATCCGGAGGATAGCACCGTCCTTTCTCGCGGACGACTTCCTTCGCCGCGTCGGCAAATCCACGGCAGAAATCGTCGTCAACGACGATCTCAAGGACGTCGATGTCGACTATCCGAAGCTGGTCGCAGCAGGGTTCCGTTTCGTAAAAATCGCCTGCGACGAGGAAACACGGCTTCGGCGCCTCGCCAGCCGGGCAGATCTGGCCGTGGCGCCGGAGACCCCTCAGACGTGGAAATTCGACCGCATTCAGCCGAACTGGGAGATCGACAACACCGAAGAGGGTGAGCCGGCGCTCGCCAGGAAGTTGTCCGAGCTGTTCGCGAGAGAGTGGGGACGATGATCCTCACCGGATGCGAGATCGCCCGCGAAAAGGCAGCCGGACGCATCATCATCGAACCGTTCCGCGCTTCACGCCTAGAACCCAACAGTTACGGCTTCCGCCTCGGCTCGACGCTCCTCACCTATGATGAACCGGTCCTTCAGCCTGAACGACTCGCGGCTCAGCACACCACAACGCTGCCAGCCGAAGGACGAACACTGCTCCCCGGCCGGCTCTACCTCGGACATACGCAAGAAGTGATCGGCAGCGAAACCTACGCCGCCACGCTGTACGCCTGCCGCTCCATCAGCACCCTCGGAGTGTGGATCACTTTCAGTGCGCCGCTGGGACACACCGGCGCCATTGTGTCGTGGACTTTGGAAATTCGCGTCGCTCAACCCACGCTGCTGTACTCCGGAATGCGGATCGGGAAAGTCGCCTTCTGGCGGACACAGGGCACGGTAGAACAATACCAGGGAAGATACGAGGGCTCGCGCACGGTTGTCGAGTCACGACTCTCCACCGAGTTCCGTCCCGACGAGGGACGGAGGCGTCCGTGATACTGACCGGACACGAGATCCTGCGCGAGTACGCGGCGCACAGAATAGTGATCGATCCGTTCGACGTTGACCAACTCAATCCGAACAGCTACAACTTCCGGCTCGGAGAACAGCTCACCGTCTACCGGGACCATCCAGTGGACCCGCGGCGGTCGAACCCTGTGACCACGATCCAAATTCCCGACGCTGGGATCGTCCTTCGGCCTCATCGTCTCTATCTCGCCCACACGCTCGAAGTGATGGGGAGCGATTTCTATGCTCCGACCTTCGCCGCACGTTCGTCTGTGGCGCGTCTGGGGCTCTTCATCAACCTGTCGGCGTCTCTCGGCGACATCGGATTCCACGGGCAGTGGACGTTGCAGCTCTTCGCGGCACAGCCGCTGAAGGTCTACCGAGGCATGCGGATAGGTCAGATCATGTGGTGGCGCCCGCAGGGAGAGATCGTCCTCTACAGCGGAAAGTACCAGGGCTCAACAGGCCCTTGCGCGAGCCGAAGCTTCCAAGATTACGACAACGACAGCGAGGTCGCCTGATGAGTCTGCCCTCTCCGATCGTCGCACTCGACGAAGAACACGATCCATCGACTGTCGGGAACAAGTTCGGCGGACTCGCGCGCGTCAGGCACACGGTGCCTATTCCACCTGCGTACTGCATACCATCGGACTGGTTCGCGGCATCGCTGGGAAATGCGAGGATGGCGCAACTGAATGTGCTTTTCGACGACTTCGCCGCAACGCTGGGAAATGAGATCTCGACCGCCGCACCTAAGATCACGTCCGCGCTCCACGGCCTCACACTCGACGAGACAATGCGCCAGGAGATCGCCGGCATAGTCAATCAGATTCGTGCCCACAGGCCCGCGAAAGGTGTCGCGGTCCGATCGTCGACCACTGTCGAGGACGGAACCGAACACAGTCACGCCGGCCTCTATGAATCCTATCTAAATCTTCATGACGTCGGCGACGTCGAAGCGGCGGTGATCTCCTGCTGGAAGTCCTTCTACGCTCCACGCGCCGTGCTTGGCCGAATCCGAGCGGGAGACCTGAGCCCACAACCACGGATGGCCGTGATTATTCAGGAGATGGTCGACGCCCAGATGGCAGGCGTAACGATCACACAAGGCGACCGAACGATTATCGACGCGACCCACGGCACCGGGGACAGCTTGGTCAGCGGCCTCGCCGATGCCATTCATCTTGAACTGGAAGCGGGGGCCGAAGCGGAATCGCCGTACGGCGATGTGTGCCGGCTTGCCACGGCGCTCCGCGCGGACGCCGAAACTGACCTCGACATCGAATGGGCCTTCGACGGCGCCACGGTTTTCCTGCTGCAAGCCCGACCTGTCACCGCGATGCTGGGCAGGCAACAAGCGGACGGCCCTGTATTCTCTCACGCACAGCTCTACTTCGACGACACGATCCCCCCGGATCTCCCCTTGGGAACGTGCGCCGAGCTTTACACGGCGTACACAGCCAAACGGGCACCCTTGTACCGTCTCGCGGCCAACAGCGGCATCCGGGTCGGTGGTGGCTGGGTCGTGGCGCTCAACGGCGCAGCCCTAGCCGACGAGACGCGGCAGCCGAACTGGTGGCGTGAGCTAGACGGAAAGGTCGTTCTCGACCTGGGCGCGAACTTGCGCCAGCACATCATGCCCGCGTCCGAAGTCCATGGCTTCGTCTCCGACGCACTCAACACTACAGCCGACTCCCGCACCGTCCACACGCTGATAATCCGGGAGTTCGTACAGGGGGACGCAGGAATCATCTCTCACCGCACGGCGTCGGGAGAAACGATCGTCGAATACGCCGCTCAGGGCCTACTCGCCATGAACCGCGGACTCACAGACCCCAGCCGACTTACGATCCCCGCAGACTACGAGAAAGACGGGTACATCACAGAGCGACTTCCGACAGGCTGGACACGTGAGACAGTAACCCAGATCACCGACTTCACACGCACACTCGACGACCGGTTCCCGGGAGGCTACGCCGAATGGGTTCTCGTCGGCGACGTCCCTCGCTTCGTAGACGTCTCCGTCCCCGACCATGACGCTCAAATCACGTCAAGCACGGGCACCACAATGAGTCCAGGTACAGCGCAGGGTCCGCTACTGATCCTTGACGACACAGAAGAGCTTCTACGGCTCAGCGTCGCCCCCATCGTCAGCGTGAACTTCCGCGCCGATGCCCCGGAAAGCGCCTTCATACGGGAACTGACCGACAGAATCCGCGCCCTACCGACGAAGCCTGTTCTGTGGGCACGCCGGCCGTACGTAATCCTCTCGCTGATTATCGACGAAGTCGCGGGATTTGTATTCAACGGCGGATCGACGCTATGTCATCTCGCGATCCTCCTTCGGGAAGCCAACAAGCCAGCAGTCGTCACGAGTGAGCATCTCGGCAATAGCGACGGAAAGAACGTCCTGATTGCGGATGGCACCATCCACGTCAGCTAACCGACCCCAGCACTCGGTGACTGCATCAATCGCGCGACGTGGCTCCGCTCCGTTACAGTTGTCGTGCAAGATCGCTGTGCAGGTTGCGACACCCAGCGAGGATAGTCACATTGGACTGGTCAATGTGGACCAGTGATCGCTGGCACTGGCCGCATTTGTCACAGCGTCGCAGGTCAGCCCCCTGGTGCCCTCGACACACCGAGCCGGGGGCTTTGCACGTGTCCGCTGTGACGTCGCATCCTGTGCCATAGGGGCGCGCTTACCGGCATGGTGCCGCGCGTCGCCCAGGCCGCCGGGACCGTTCACCGCGTGCCACCGTCACGGCGCGGGCAAAGGCGCCCCGGTGACGGTGGCACTCCCGCTGATGACTCTTCCCCGACGTTCGGTCCGCAAGAAAAGGAAGACCCGATCAGGGAGGGCGGTTCAACGCGCCAGGGTGGCTCTCAGAAGGTGTTTGAGATCGTCGGTTAGATGATTCTCTGTAGCGGTCGGGGACCGGGCCGGTGGGCGGGGGTGCGCCGGTCGATGCGACGGACCATGGTGCTGATCATGGCCCAGCGGATGAGGGATTCGGCGTGGTCGGGGCGGCGTTCGTAGTCGCGGGCGTGCCGGCGATGCGCGGTGATCCAGGAGAGAGTGCGTTCCACGACCCAGCGCCGTGGCAGGACGGCGAAGCCCTTCTGTCCGGCCGGCTTGCGTACGACCTGCACGGTCAGAGTCAGGATGCGGGCGGCCCAGTCGACGAACGTGCCGGCGAACCCGCCGTCGGCGAACACCAGCCGTAACCGCCGGCCGGCGAAATAGGTGTCGAGGAGAAGCCGCCGGCCGCCGACGGTGTCGTGCGTGCTCGCGGGCACGACCAGCACGGCCAGCAGCAGACCCAAAGTGTCCACGACGACAAACCGCTTACGGCCGTTGATTTTCTTGCCCGCGTCGTAGCCGCGGGAGACCGCGGGAACGGTGTCGGCGCCCTTCACCGACTGGGAGTCGATGATCCCCGCCGTCGGTTCCGGGTCACGTCCGTCCTGCCGGCGAGCCTGATCCCGCAGGGCGTCGTGGACACGTTCGGTCACACCCAGATCGTGCCAGCGGGCGAAGTAGTAGTAGACCGTCTGCCACGGCGGATAGTCCGACGGCAGCGCCCGCCACGCACAGCCGTTGCGCACGACGTACAGGATGGCGTCGACGAGATCGCGACGGTCGTGCTTCTCGCGGCGGCCGATCGACGCCGCCGGCGGCAGCAGCGGCTCGACCAACGCCCACTGGGTATCGCTCAGATCAGACGGATAGCGGTGACGGTGACGTCGCGGCATCCCCTGACCGTCACCCGCCCAACGACCCGGTCAGGCCCCTTCCCGGTGAGTGCACACCCATTGCACACCCCGAACATCACAGCCAGCTACCAGCCGGAGATCTCAAACACCTTCTCAGCGGCCATAGCGGGCGGATACGACGAAGGCCCCAGCTCGGCTGGGGCCTTCGTCGGTGGCGTGGGTTACCGAGGGTCGTTGAGGTCGCGCCAGACGATCCGTACCCGCTGAACATTGTCACCCTCGACGGTTCCGTTGCCGCCGACGATCACGCCGTCGATCAGTTGAGTGAGGATGACCCGCTTGGCCGCGATGTCCTCGCCGAGCGCATCCCAGCCCGCAGCGCCGTCGACGGGCAGGGTGGCGCGACGTCGTGCGCTGGTGTGCATCCGGGTCTGCGCCTCGCGGATCTGGCGGACGATGGCTTTGTGGGCGTCGTCGTAGGCGTCGTCGTCGATGTTCCCGGACGCCCACCGGTCCGCGAGCGCGCTCTTGCGGGCCTCCAACGTCGCCAGCTCGGCGGAGACAGGGTCGGCCGTCGCAATGGGCTGGAGAACCAGCTCGTCCAGACGCTCCCGCACGGCCAGGCTGACCAGCTCGACGAGGAAGCTTTCCCCGATCCGGACCTTGGCCGCACAGCGGCCGTCGCGACGCTGGCAGTACAGCCGCTTCCCGCTGGCGCCGTTCCCGGTCAGCTTGTGCCCGCAGGACGCGCAGTAGACGAACCCGGCCAGCACCCGCCGGACCTTCTCGGCGTCGGTGTTGGTCCGCCGGGCCGCGTCGGTCAGGATCGCCCGGAGCTGCTCCCACGTGTCGACGTCGAGGATCGCGGGCCACTGTGCTTCGCCCATGACCGCGATGGTGCCGGTGCTGCGGCGGGTGGCGCGGGTCTGGTAGCCGCGCATGCCGATCAGACGCGGGTTGACCATCATTTCCTTGAGCGTGGTGGCATCCCACGCCCGGTACGGGCATGGGCAGTCGGTCCACGCCCTACGGCCCTTCACGTTGTTCGCGCACGTCGGCCGGTGGACCTTCGTCACGGTCGGGACCGCCTCGGCGTTGAGCGTGCGGGCGATGGCCCCCAACGGCACGCCGGCCAGCACATCGGCAGCGATGCGGCGGATAACCCTGGCCTCGTCCGGAACGAGGGCGTTGAAGTCCCGTACTGGCTTACCGGCGTGGTCGGTGCCGATGATCGGCCCGTAGCCGTACGCCCTGGGTCCGCCGTGGTGGCGGCCCTGCTCCGCTCGCTGCTTGGCGGCGCGAGACACCCGCTCCGCCGTGCGCTCGGCCTCTCCCGCGTCGATCGAGAAGATGATGTCGGCCATCATCCGGCCGTCGGCGGACGTGAAGTCCATGGTGGTGCCCTTGACCGGAATCAGCCGGACGTTGTGGGCCTTGAACAGCTCGATCACACGCATCCGGTCGGGCCGGTTACGCAGGAAACGGTTCGTCGTCCACGCGATCACCGCGTCGATCTCACCAGCGGCAGCCATGCCAAGGATGCGCTCGAACTGCGGCCGGTAGTCCTTCGTGGCCGACAGATCGTTGTCGGTCAGCACGTCGATCAGGTCGACGTCGTCCCGCCGGGCGGCAAGTTCCCGGATGTCCTCATCCTGGCGGGTGACCCCGGCTTCCAGCCCTTCGCGGTCATCGGAGATCCGCCGGTACCCGATCGTGCGCAGCGTGCGAACCACCCCAGAACCGTACGCGGCGTCCCGAGTGTCCGACCAGAGTGTGACATTGGGTCTCACGCGGCCACGCTCCCCAGCTGGTGACCGCACTTCGCACAGCGGGACTGATCGAAGATGTTCGGGAGGTGGGGGCAGGGAACAAGCCTCAGCCGCTGTCCGGGCGGCCACGCCCGGCACGTGAGGGCGGACCGATCAAACGGGCGGTAGTAGACGATGGCCCCGCCGTCATCATGACGGGAGACGTAGTCGACCCAGCCCAGCGGCGTAGCCATCCCAACCCGCACGTCGGAAACATCAACCGTGACCGGCGCCTCGTCCCGCGGGGCCTTCCCCCGGTCCGGGGCCTTCCCCCGGTCCGGGGCCTTCCCCCGGTCCGGGGCCTTCCCCCGGTCCGGGGACTCGTCCCGCTCGACACCGAGCACCGTCCGGCCCGCGCCGGTCAGCACGTAGGCCACGATGGTCACCGTGCCGCCGCGCAGGCTCAGCTCTCCCGCCGGCTCCCTGACCACCCAACCGCGACGCTCGATCGCCTCGAAGGTGTTCCCAGCGATACGGACAGGGGCGCTATCCTGCTCCCCGTAGTAGCCGTGACCGAAGCTGTCGGCCCGGTAGTACAGAACACCCGCGTGGGCGAAGGTCAGCGCACGGCGCTGAGGGTCCGACAGTCGCGGGGCCTTACTGGTGTGTGCGTCCATGGGATAGACGGGTCGTTGTCCGCGTACACCACGCGCGCATCGGGGGCGATGCCCTGGGCGATCTCGTGCAGGTTCGGCGAGGTGGGGATCCCGGTGCCGATGTCGAGGAACTGCCGGATCCCGATCTCACCGGCCAGGTAACGGACCGTCCGAGCCAGGAACGCCCGGTTCTCCCGGGCGACGACCCGCAGGTTCGGGAACGCGGCGAGCGACTGCTCGGCCGCCTCCCGGTCGGCGGGAAAGTTGTCCTTCCCGCCGAGGAAGTAGTCGTACATCCGAGCCGAATGCGGCTGGTCGGTCCTGAGATCCACCGGGTTGCGCTCCTCGACGAGACTCTGCCACCACCGCCCGCCCGCCAGGTCCCGCTCGCTCGCATCCGTCACCGCTGCCAGCCCCCTCGCATCGTCGGCGGATTCCCCTCGTATCACCCTAACTGTCCGGGTCCCACACGCTCCGACGCGGGCCACCGGGGAATCCGGTGACCGACGGGCTAGCCTGGCTGCGGGCGCGGCACCCGGCCCGTCCCGGCCCACTCGGATTGGATCACGGCGCATGCGGCATGTGTCACTGGCTGGACTGGACGTCTCCCGCCTCGGTCTCGGCGCGATGGGGATGTCGGCGTACTACGCCGGCGCCGGCGCGGACGACGCCGAGTCGATCCGGACGATCCACCGGGCGCTGGACCTCGGCGTCACCTTCCTGGACACCGCGGAGATCTACGGCCCGTACCGCAACGAGGAGCTGGTCGGCCGGGCGATCGCCGGGCGGCGCGACGAGGTGGTGCTGGCGACCAAGTTCGGGCTGATCTCGCACCGCGACGGCGACCGGCCAGGCCTGGACAGCTCGCCGGCGAGCCTACGGGCCGCGCTCGACGGATCCCTGCGCCGCCTCGGAGTGGAGCACGTCGACCTCTACTACCAGCACCGGGTGGACCCGGACACGCCGATCGAGGACACCGTGGGCGCGCTCGGCGAGCTGGTCGCCGAGGGCAAGATCCGCCACATCGGCCTGTCCGAGGCCGGCGTCGAGACGATCCGGCGGGCCCACGCGACCCACCCGATCACGGCCCTGCAGACCGAGTACTCGCTGTGGTCGCGGGAGCCGGAGGCGGAGCTCCTGCCGCTGCTGCGCGAGCTCGGCATCGGTTTCGTCCCCTACTCCCCGCTCGGCCGCGGCTTCCTGACCGGCCAGATCCGCTCGGCGGACCAGCTCGAGGCCGGCGACTTCCGCGGCGGCAACCCTCGCTTCGCCGCCGAGGCGTTCGCCCAGAACCTGCGGATCGTCGCCGAGGTGGAGGCCGTCGCGGGCGAGGCCGGGGCCACCCCGGCCCAGGTGGCGCTGGCCTGGCTGCTCGCCCAGGGCGACGACCTCGCGCCGATCCCGGGCACGAAGCGGGTCAGCCGGCTGGAGGAGAACGTGGCCGCGGACGCGCTCGTCCTCACCCCCGACCAGCTCGCCCGGCTCGACGCGATCGAACCGCCTGCCGGCGACCGCTACGCCGACATGACCACCATCAACCGCTGACCAGTCCGGTCAGCGGGTGGGGCCGAGCCGGTGGGCCAGCCGGTCACGTAGCGCGGTGAGGTCGGCGATGCGTTCCTCCAACGCGCCCAGCCGTCGGGCGGCCACCGCGAGCGCGTCGGCACAGGCGGGCCTGGCCTGGAACTGCTCCGGCAGCGGATGGTCGAGCAGTGGGAGCAGGGACCGGACGTCGTCCACGACGAACCCGCTGGCGAGCAGGTGCCGGATGTTGCCGACGGTGATGACGGCGCCGTCGTCGTACACGCGGTAACCCGCGCGGGTGCGGCTCGACCGCAGCAGGCCCTGCTCCTCGTAGTACCGCAGCGCGCGCGGGGTGGTACCGGCCGCGCGCGCCAGCCGGATCCTGCTCAGCCCCCATGGCGTCCCCCTTGACGTTGGACGCTCCACCCGCACAGTCCCCGCCGCCCTACGCCGCGCCCTGGCCGTTCGCGACCAGGGATGCAGCTTCCCCGGCTGCGATCGGCCACCCTCATGGTGCGAGGCCCACCACGTCACACCGTGGAAAGACGGAGGAGTCACCGCGCTGCACAACCTCACCCTGCTCTGCGGCACCCACCACCGCCAAGTCCACCACGACGGCTGGCAGATCAGCTTCCTCGACGACGGCCGACCCTCCTACATCCACCCCACCGCATCGGAACCTGTCAACCTCTTTGAGGCAGGATGTTGTGGAAATTAGCTGGTCTCGGCCTCTGCCTCCGGTGTCTGGTCTTCGTCGTTCTGGGGTCGGTTGATCCAGGCGGGTTCGGGCATGGCCGGTGGGCTTGGCGGGCGGACGAACCGTTCGGGGTGCGCGGTGTAGGCGGTGTCGAGGACGGCAGCGCGGGCCCGGCGGACCGCGGGCGCCTGGCCGTGGTGGACGACGGCCGGGGTGAGTAGCCCGAGCCCGGAGTGACGGTGATCATTGTTGTAGTGGTCGAAGAACGCCCGGCACCAGGAGCGGGCGGTCTGGATGGTGTCGAAGGAACCCGGGAAGTCGGGCCGGTACTTCAACGTTTTGAACTGGGCCTCGCTGTAGGGATTGTCGTTCGACACCCGGGGCCGGGAATGGGAACGGGTCACGCCGAGGTCAGCGAGGAGCAGCGCGACGGTCTTCGAGGTCATCGAGGTGCCCCGGTCGGCGTGGATCGTCAGCTGACTCCGATCGATCCGCTGCTTCTCACAGCTGGCGATGATCAGATCCTCGGCGAGGGTGGCGGATTCCCGGTCAGCGACCATCCACCCGACAACATAACGGCTGTACACATCCAGGATCACATACAGGTAGAAGTAGGACCATTTCTTCGGGCCGCGGAGTTTCGTGATATCCCAACTCCACACGGAGTTCGGTTTCTCGGCGACGAGTTCGGGTTTGACGTGGGCGGGGTGCGTCGCCAGGCGGCGGCGCTCACCGGTCTCACCGCGTTCGGCCAGCAGCCGGTACATCGTGCGCTGCGACGCCAGGTAGACCCCTTCGTCGAGCAGGGTCGCCCAGACCTGCGCCGGGGCGGCATCGACGAACCGGTCCGAGTGCAGCACCTCGACCACCCGCTCCCGCTCCGCCGGTGACAACGCCGCGGGCTGCCGGCGCTGGCGGTGCGGGATCGGCGCCGGCCGCGGCGGGGCGGGGGATTTCCGGTGCCGGCGGTAATGCGTCGCCCGCGCCCGGCCCAACGCCGCGCACGCCGACGCCGTACTCACGCCGGCCTGTTCGGTGAGGCGGGCGAGTCCGTCCTCGATTATCCGTTCCGCCTGGTCGGCGAGTTCGGGTCGTCGGTGGTCCCGGGCATGCCCTCGGAGAGTTTCTCCAAGAGCTCGGAGACTTTTCCCTGGACTTCTATCACGAAGCGGGCTTTCGCCAGCTCCTTTTCCAACCGTTCCTTCTCCACCCGAAGTTTCGCCAGCTCCCGGTCCCGGTCGTCGACCGCGGGCCGGCCCTTCGGCTTCGACATACCCGCCAACGCCCCCGCGTCGCGGGCCTTACGCCACTCCACGAGATGCGCCGAATACAGGTTCTCTCGGCGCAGGATCGCGCCTTTCGCACCCGGCCCGGTCGCCGCCTCGTACTCGGTCAGGATCCTCAGCTTGTACGCCGGCGAGAACGACCGCCGCCGCGCCTTCGGCTCGACCTCCGGATCCGGCCGCGACCGGTCGGCCTCACGATCTCCCACCCGACCATCATCGACCAGGCCCCGCCTGGCCGTCACCGACACCACCACGATCTTCTTCTCCCAACCCCGCCCCGGTCACAAGATGGTAGCTGCTACCTGACTCACCTCATGCTGACAGGTAGGGCATCGATCCCCACCAACGCCCCCGCCGCAACCCCTACCACCAGCCCCCGCCCGCCCTCTTTGCCACCACCTGAACGGCGACGCCCGCCCGCCGTTGACCGCCGGCCCGCTCCCACCCGACCAACGAGACCTGTAGGAATCGGGGATAACTGGCCACTCCGCAGCCGCAGACCAGGTTGTTGGCCAGCCGAACGCGCCGCTGGTCGGCGATAGTCGGCCAGCACCGACGATCTCCCTCGCCCCCGAGGCACACCGCCGCCGCGTTGGCTCGCCTGCGTGACCTGCTGCGCCCCGGCGGCGTCCTGGCCCTCGTCGGTCTCGCCCGCAGCACCATGCCGGGCGACCTACCGCGCGACCCTGTCGGCATCGCCGTCGGTGCCTACGCCGCAGCGACGACTACTGATCGCCCCGCTACTCCGAGGGGATCAGAAGTGGCAGGCCGGCCTTGTGATCAGGCTGCCCGTCGATCCGGACGAGGACTCGGCCGATGAACGCGCCGCGCAGCAGGTCGACGAAGGCCCGTGGCGCGTTCTCGATCCCGTCCACGACGGTCTCGTCGAGTCGCAGGCGGCCCGTCGCCAGCCAAGGGCCGATCTCCTGTTCGGCCTCGGCGCGACGGTCCGCAAAGTCGGCGGTGCGCAGACCCCGCAGGGTGAGCCGGTTGGCGATGGCGTAGCCCAGGTCCGGCGTCGCCTCCTCGCCGTGGGCGCGGCCGGGCCGCGGGCCGTTCTGGCGATCGAGCAGCCCGCACAGCACCGCCCTGCCGTGCGGGCGCAGCAGGCGGATCGCGGCGGCAAGCTGCGCGCCGCCGGTGTTGTCGAAGTAGACGTCGATGCCGTCCGGGGCGAGTTCGCGCAGCCGCTCGAGGACGGGGCCGTCCCGGTGGTCGAAGGCCGCGTCGAAGCCGAGCGTCCCGGTCACGTGGGCGACCTTGGCCGCTGACCCCGCGCTGCCGATGACCCGGCCGGCGCCGCGCAGCCGCGCGATCTGACCGGCGAGGCCGCCGACCGCCCCGGCCGCACCGGACACGAAGACGGTGTCGCCGGGGCGCAGCTCGCCCGCGACGACCAGACCGGCCCAGGCGGTCAGCAGCGGGGCCAGATAGGCGGTCGGGTTGGCAAGGACGGTGGTGTCGACCCGCCGCAGCGCCGCCGCGTCGGCGACGGCGAACTCCCGCCATCCGAGCTGGTGACAGACCTCGTCGCCGACGGCGAAGCCGGGGTCGGCGCTGGCGACGACCTCGCCGAGCGCCGCCCCCGGCACGACGTCGCCGGGGGCGAGGCGGGGCAGCGGCAGGCCGACGTCGCCGAGGAACAGGCGGGCGGCGGCGTCGAGGGCGAACAGGGTGGTGCGGACGACGACCTGGCCGAGCCGGGCGGCCGGCACCGCGACCAGCTCCACGCGGAAGTCCTCCGGTCTCGGAGACCCGGCCGGATGCGCGGCGAGACACACCTGCCGACCAACGGCCGGCACCGCCAGCACGCCCGAGGAGACCCTGTGGCGACACACCGAAGGACGGCGACACACCAGAGGGCAGCGACGCACCGGGGGACGGCGACACACCAGAGGGCGAGGAGGATGAGGAGGCACTCATGCTGCGGACGGTAGAACCTGCCGTAGGCGTGAAGGTCAAGCCCGCCACGCCGGACGAACTGCTCCAGTCTGCCGCCACCCGAACTGTCGACGCCGAGCGCGGGAAGCGGCAGTCTCGGTCGCGTACATCGACCGTGAACGCCGGGTTCTCCGGTGAGCGAGGCTTCGGCAGTACACCCCAGTTCCCACCGGAGGGAGATGCGGACATGACGGTTCCGACGGACGATGCCGCCGCTGGTCCGGAAGCCACCTTACCTGGCGGGCGCGGGCGGGACGGCCAACCCCCCGGCGCCGGCCTGACCGACGAGCAGCGGCGGTTCCTCGCCGCGCACACGCGTGGCTTCCTGATCGTGACCGACGCCGACGGCGGGCCGATCGGCTACCCGATGACCGTCCGATGGTGCGACGGAACGCTGGAGTTCAACACCTATCGCAGGAGCGCGAAGGTCACCCACCTGCGCCGCGACGGCCGGGTGTGCGTGGTCGTGGTGCCCCGTGACCGGGCCGCCGATCGGCGGGTGCTCAGCGTCTGGGGACGCGTGCAGCCCGGCGAGGGAAGCATCGAGCACTGGATGCGCGACGGCAACGGCGACGACGGCGACGGCGACGACGGCGACGGCGACGGCGACGGCGCGGATCCGGCACCGAGCCCGTCCACGCCGCCGCACAGCACGGGGGTCGCCGCCGCGCCGCACCCCAGCGCACCGCACCCCAGCGCACCGCCGCCCAGCACGCCGCCGCAGATCACGCCGCCCCACGAAGTGACGCCCCACGAAGTGACGCCCCACGAGGTGACGCCCCACATCGAGACGCCTCACATCGAGACGCCGCCCCACGTCGTCAGCAGGGTCCGGGAGAGACTGCTCGACGGCAGGCGGATCATCATCCGGGTAAGTCCCCTCACCGCCCTGTTCATGCATGCAGCGGAAGGAACGGATGATGCCGGCTGAGCGCCGCCGGCGGATCGCGATGGGCGCCGAGCAGCTCTCGGCGTTCCTCGACGGTTCCGCGGAGATGGTCGTCGCCTACGTGAACGCGGACGGGTGGCCCGTCGGCACCGTGGCCGGGGCCGAGCGGCACGGGGAGAAGATCACGGTCGAGTTCGCCGATCCGACCGGGACCGCCGGCGGGGTCGGCGTCGGCGACGCGGTGTGCTGCGTCGCCGAGGAGGGGGTCAGGTACGACGAGATCCGGGGCGCGATCGTGCGCGGCGAGGTGACCGCGGCCGCGACGGCGGCCGGCCGGCACCGCTGGACCGTCCGGGAACGGCGCACCAGCAGCTTCGACTTCGCAGCCCTGGCCGACCCCCGGCCGGGAGACAGCGGCTGATCCGCCTGGTGCGTCAGCCCAGGGGCCGGTGCGTCAGCCCAGGCCGGCCCGGACGATGTCGCCGTCGTGGTGGTGGCACTCGTGCAGCGCGCTGCGGGCCACCAGGGCGACCTCGAGGACCCGCCCGTCCAGGTCGATCGTCCGGCGCGACAGGTCCGCGTCGAGCCGCGTCATCGTCTCGCGCAGGCGGACCACCCGGCGTTCGAACTGACCGAGGAGATCGTCCAGGTCGCCGCTGAGGTAGTCCGCCGCCGCCACCGAGGCGTCCGGGTCGACGGCCGGGATCACCGGGGTCTGCTCGGCGGTGGCCCGTTCGATCAGCCAACGGTGGAAGGCCATCGATTCGCGCAGGTGCCCGAGGTACTCGATCGGCGACCAGACACCCGGGCCTGGGCGGTGCCGCACGACGTCCGCGGGCAGGGCCCGCACATGCCCGGCGATCCTCTCGGAGACCGGGCCGAGTTCGGCGGCGACCTGCCCGACCCCGACGGCGGACGCGTCGAAGTCGCACTCGCTGCACACCTGCTCCACCGTCAAGCCCTCCTCGTCCACGTGCGCTCGGTCCACGTGCGCTCGGTCCACGTGCGCTCGGGGTCCGTGTGCGCTCACTTCAGGAAACCGCCGCGGCGCGGCCGAGTTCCACGCAGGTCTCGGCGGCGAGCCGGAACAGGCGCGCGCGGGTGGACAGCGCCTGCTGCCAGTCCCGCGACGCCCAGACCGGGCCCGCCAACGAGTCGCCGGCGTAGAGGAGCTGCGCGAACCGCACCCCCCGGAACCGGGCGACCGCGAAGAAGGCGGCGGCTTCCATCTCCACCGTAAGGCAGCCCTCCGCGCGCCGGGCCTCGACCTTGGCCGGCGTCTCCCGGTAGATCGCGTCGGTCGTCCAGGTCTTGCCGCGGACGAACGGCACCCCGTGCCGGGTCAGCACCGCCTCGGCCGCCGCCACCCCGGCGGGATCGGCACTCATCTCGCGGCTGGGCGGCTGGTAATGGAACGAGGTTCCCTCGTCGCGGACGGCCCGGTCGGGGACGATGACCTGCCCGAGCACATGGGAGTCGACCAGCGACCCCGCCCCGCCGCAGGCCACCAGCGTCCGGGCACCGAGGACGATGGCCTCCTCCATGAATCCCGCGCACAGCGGTGCGCCGAGCCCCGGCTGGAACACGGCGATCGGCGTCCCCTCCAGGAGCACCTCGTAGACGGGATGCCGGCCGTGCTCGCCGACGAGTTCGGTCAGCACCCGGGCCTGGTGGGTCTCCACCAGGGCATCGACGACCTCCCCGAAGAAGCACAACACCGCGAGTTCCGGCAGCCGGACACCCGCCTTCTCCCGGCCCGGGCCCGCGAACGGCCGGACCATGCCCGTAGGAGAGGGATCGAACTCGACCAACGGAAGCGACGGGGAATCCGATATCTCCACCCGGATCATTCTGGCAGGCCCGTGTATGGCGCGCAGCCGCCGTCCATATCCGTGATCATCTCTGGCGGGATTGCAACTGATTCGTGCCGCGGCACTCGATCCGTCAACCCGATGCGGTCCGGCGGGCCTCTGAAGGATGGAGAGGGAAGGAGGTCCGATGGATGAGGAGCGAGACGCCGAGTTCCGGGCGTACTTCGCCAGCCGGCTTCCGGCGCTGCTGCGCCTGGCGTACCTGCTCACCGGGAATTTGGCCGACGCCGAGGACCTGGCCCAGACCGCGCTCGCCCGAGCCTTCGTCGCCTGGGGCCGCGTGCGGACCAGTGACGCTCCGGACGCCTACGTCCGGCGCATTCTCAGCATCCAGGGAACTCCGAACGAGCAGGGCACCCGCGGACGGGAGGGATTGGCATGAGACACCAGGACGAGGACCCGATGCCACGCGGTCTGCTCGAGGCAGCCCGCAGCGTCGTCGTACGTCCCACGGACGATCTGTGGAGCGGGGTGGAGACGCGGGTGCCGCGGGAACGGCGCCGGCGCCGGGCCAGGCGGATCGTCCCCGCACGCCATCAGCGTCGCCCCCGTCACCGGTCGGCCGGCCGCGACGGACCGGCGGAGCCTCGTCGAAACAGCCGGGCGGGTCGGCCCCGCCGTCACCCGCCTGACGGCGACCACCGTCGGCGGGCAGGTCCTCGAGGTGCCGGTGCACGACGGGTACTTCGTGTTCCGCACCGTGCGGGACGACACCGGCGCCCCGCCCCGCCTCTCGCCGGGATTCGGCCGCATCGGCGGAGACCTGTCCAGATCCTTCGACGACTGGGCCCAGCCGGACGGCCGCGACCAGCGCACCCGCGACTACGACCACTGGTGGCAGGGCCGGCGCATCGTCCTGCGCGCCTTCGACCGCGACGGGAAGCTGCTCGGCGAGGCCTACGGCGGCTGACAGGATCCGGGCCCCCGGTCGCGCGTTCCTCCTCCATCGGCCCCCTCCCCTCCATCGGCCTTTCCTCCATCGGCGGGGAGACGTCCATCGGCGGGGGGACGTCCATCGGCGGGGGGACGCATCGGATCAGGGCTCGCGAGGGAGGGCTGAGGCGGCCGCCCGGCACGTGAACTGGCTCGGGTCGGCCCCCGCCTTGGCCAGCAGCGCGTAAAGGTGTTGCTGGTCGTCAGGGGAGAGACGGGCAAGCGGGGAGCCCGCGGTGAACGCCTGCACGAGTCGCGCACGCACCTCGACGCCCCGGCGGGTCAGACTGATGATCTTCTGTCGGCGGTCGGTCGGTGCCGGCCGCCGGCGGATCAGGCCGCGCTGTTCCAGCCGGTCCGTCAGGAACGTCACGGTGGACGGGTCACAGTTCAGCGTTGCCGCCAGCGCGCGCATCGAGGGCGGAGGCCCGTCGGGGTCGAGCCGCCACAACGCGCCGGCCAGCGCCTCGGTGAGATCGAGTTCCTTCACAAGATCCGCGGCAAGGTCGCTGGTCGCAGCCGCGAGCGTGACGACCTGCTGGACGACGGCGTGGATCAGCGAGTCGTCGCAGTCCCCGTCGGCATCGCCCACCCGTCGACACTACATGGAGCATCCAATACTTGATGACTCCAAGCATCTGCTCGATACTTGGAGTCTCAAACTATCTTTCGGAGGAAAGGGATCGGCATGCATCTGGCGGTCTTCGGCGGCACCGGACATACTGGCCGCCACGTGCTCGACCAGGCGCTGGCGCAGGGCCACACGGTCACCGCGCTCGCCCGCGACCCCCACGCCCTCGCCGTCGACGAACGCCTGCGGCCGGTGGCCGGTGACGTCCGCGACGCGGACGTCGTGAAGCAGGTCATCGCCGGCAGCGACGCCGTGCTCAGCGCGCTGGGCCAGCGCCGGTGGGGCAGCACGGTCTGCACGGACGGGATGCGCACCATCCTGCCGGCGATGGAGGACCTTGGCGTGCGGCGCCTGATCGCCGTCAGCGGCTACGGCGTGGCCGACAGCCGCCACCGCAGTCTCTACGTCGCCATCGCCCGGGTCGCAATCAGATCCCTGATGCGCGACAAGGAGGGAATGGAGAAGCTCATCAGGGCGAGCGCCACCACCTGGACCGTCGTGCGGCCGGCCCTGCTGACCGGCGGCCCGCATACCGGTGACTACCGCACGGGCAGCGACCTGCGCCTGACGATCACCTCCAGGGTCTCCTACGCCGACGTCGCCGACTTCATGCTCGCCCACCTCACCCGGGACGACTACGCCTGCCGCGCCGCCGCCATCACCTCGTAGCCGGCCGGCAGGACGGGCCGACAATCGCGAGGAGATTCACCGCCCCCGGTGACGACCGGCCACAGGTACGCCGATGCCCCGAATGCTGACGTCGCACATTCTCGGAGTGTCAACGGGGTGCGACGTAGGCTCCGGGCGGAGGTGGTGACCGGTGGCGACCGCACAGTCCCCGAGCGGCGGGCCGGGCGGCTCGGGCCGGGCACGCAGCCTGCGGGGGCAGGGTGAGCAGCTTCGCCGGGAGATCCTGGCCGCGGTGAATCACCTGCTGGTGGAGTGGGGCAGCGCCGAGAAACTGACGATGCGCGCGGTCGCCAAGGAGGTCGGGGTCGCGGCGCCGAGTATTTACCTGCATTTCCCTGACAAGGCGGGGCTGGTCTGGGCGGCATTGTCCGACAAATACGACGACCTGGTCGCGAGCATGGTGCGGGCGGACGCGGCCAGCGACAGCGCCGATCCCCGCGAGCCGCTGCGGGCGCAGACGCATGCCTACTGCCGGTTCGCGCTGAACAACCCCGGGCACTACCGGCTCATGTTCGAGGTGCCGCAGCCGACGGTCGAGGTCGCGAGGATCAGCGAGCACCCGGCCCACGGCGTCTCGGCCAGCCTCCGCGCCGGCTTCCGGCGCTGCCAGGAGACCGGGTATGCGCTGTCCCTGCCGGTGGAGCAGGCGGCGCAGACCCTGTGGGCCGGGCTGCACGGCATGGTGACGCTCCACCACAGCCTCTTCCACGACGAGTCGACGGAGAACCTGACGCTGCAGCTCGCCGACGGCCTGCTCGACTCCCTCGTCGCGAGCACGCCGGGCGCCTCGCCGCCCTTCCGGTCCGCTCCCCCGGAAACCGCCGCCTCCCGCCACATCAGGGCCATCCTGGCGGGAGACGCGACCCTTCAGCACGAGGCAGATCCGTGAAGCCGGCATGCCCGTTGCAAACAGATCGGAAGGCGGTCCCGCCGACCAGTATCAGACCTACTCGGCGGGGACGTAGTGGCGCAGAAAGGCCAGTGTCCGGCCGAAGCATAGATGTCGCCATTAATTCGGCGCGATTTGCCCGCACCAGGAAGCGTGGGTACAGTCCGACCTAACTTAGTTAGGTGACCGGGGTCGACAGGTGACCGAGACCACGAAATCTGCCAGCCCCCCGGTCGGCACAGCCCCAGGAAGGGGCTTGCCCGGAGGTTTCCCATGAAGATTTCAGTCGATGTCGACAAGTGCTGCGGCGCGGGTCAGTGCGTGCTCGCCGCCCCCGATGTCTTCGATCAGCGCGACGACGACGGCATCGTGATCCTGCTCGATGCCAACCCGCCAGCCGACCAGCACGACAATGTGCGCAAGGCCGCCGCGGTCTGCCCGGCCGCCGCCATCCAGGTGCAGGGAATCCAGGCGCAGGGAATCGAGGCACAGGGGTGAGCGGCGCGGCCCCGTCGCGGGTCACCGTCGTCGGTGCCTCGGCCGCCGGTCTGAGCGTCGCGGAGGCGCTGCGCCTCGACGGCTACACCGGGCGGCTGACGCTCATCGGCGACGAACCCCACCTTCCCTACGACCGGCCCCCGCTGTCCAAGCAGCTCCTGTCCGGCGCGTGGGACGCCGACCGCCTGCGGTTGCGCAGCGCCGAGGCGCTCGACGCGCTCGGGCTCGACCTGCGGCTGGGCACCGCGGCCGTCGCCCTGGACACCGGGGCACGCGAGGTCGCCCTGGCCGACGGCGACCGGGTCGGCTACGACGCGCTCGTCGTGGCCACCGGGGCCGCCGCCCGTCGGCTGCCGGGCACCGACGGCGTCGCTGGCGTGCACGTCCTGCGCACGCTGGAGGACGCACTCGACCTGCGCGGAGAGCTGCGGCCCGGACGCCGACTGGTGATCGTCGGCGCCGGTTTCGTCGGCGCCGAGGCGGCCGCCGTCGCCCGGGAGGCCGGCGCCGAGGTCACCATGGTCACCGATGCGCCGGTGCCGCTGGCCGACGCGCTCGGCCCCGACCTGGGCGCCATGCTCGCCCAGGTCCACGCCGAGCACGGGGTGCGGATCGTCCCCGGCGTTCTCGTCGACGCCGTCCTGACCGAGGGTGGCCGGGCCAGCGGGGTGCGGCTGGCCGACGGCCGGACCGTCGAGGCCGACGCCGTGCTGGTCGGCATCGGCGCCCGCCCCAACACCGCCTGGCTCGCCGCGAGCGGCGTCCCAGTCGGCGACGGGGTGGAGTGCGACGCCACCCTCCACGCCGGTTCGGGCGTGTGGGCGGCGGGCGACGTCGCCTCGTGGCCGCACCCGCGCACCGGTGAGCGCGTCCGCGTCGAGCACCGCGCGAACGCCGCCGAGCAGGGCTTGGCCGTCGCCCGTAACATCCTCGCCGGGCCGGAGCGCGCGACCCCCTTCGATCCGGTCCCGTATGTCTGGTCCGACCAGTACGACCTGAAGATTCAGATCTACGGCTGGCTCCGGGGCTGCGACCAGGTACGGATCGTCGAGGGCAGCCTCGCCGAGCGCCGGCTGACGGCGCTGTTCGGCCGCGACGGCCGGGTCCGCGGCGCCGCCGGCGTCAACATGCCCCGGGCCACGCGTCGGTACCGCCCGCTGGTCACCGAGCGGGCCCCATGGCCGAGCGCGGCCGACCTCGCCCCGACCCCCGGCGCACGTTCGACCCCCGGCGCGCGTCCGACCCCCGACGCACATCCGACCCCCAGCGCACGCCAGGCCCCCAGCGCCGATCAGGTCACGATCGCGGATCAGGCCACGATCGCGGATCAGGTCACGATCGCGGATCGAGTCGCGATCGTGGATCAAGCCACGAGTGCAGGCTCCGCACTCAGCGGCGGCTCGGCACTCAGCGGTGAACCGGCAATCAGCGGCAGACCGGCAATCAGCGGCGGACCGGCAATCAGTGGAAGGGACGCGTGATGGCGGAGACGAAGACGCTGCGGGCCGGTGTGGTGGGCCTGGGGATGATCGGCGGCGGGGTCGCCGTCAGCATGGCCCGGCGTGGCCGGGTTCCCGCGGTCCATGACGTGCGGCCGGGCGCGTCGACGGGCCTGCCCGGTGTCGGCGACCCGCTGGGCTCGCCGGCGGAGGTGGCGAGAAGCAGCGACGTCGTGATGGTCGCCGTCGTCACCGCCGACCAGGCGCGCGACGTCATCGGCGGGGAGAACGGGCTGCTGGCGGGCGCCCACCCGGGGCTGACGATCGTCCTGTTGTCCACCGTCGCGCTGCCGGTCGTCCACGAGTTCGCGGCGTTGTGCGCCGGGCATGACGTGGGCTTCCTGGACTGCGGGGTGACCCCCGGCGACCGGGCGGCCGACCACGGCATGGTCGCCATCGTCGGCGGGGACGAGGCCACCGTGGAGGCCGCGCGGCCTGTGCTGGACGACTGGGCGAGGCGCGTCGTGCACTGCGGCCCGCTCGGCGCCGGGATGGCCACGAAGATCGCCCGCAATGTCGTCACCTACGGAAGCTGGCGCGCCGTGTTCGAGGCGACGGCCCTCGCGCGTGCCGCGGGCGTGAATCCCGCCCGGCTCGCCGAGGTCATCGACACCGCCGACCCCGAGGGCCACACCCTGCTCACCCTGCTGCGGCTGCGCGGCTGCGACGACACGCTGCCCGAGGCCGCCGGACGGAAGATCCAACCGCTGATGACCAAGGACCTCGACGCCGCCCGCGACCTCGCTGCCGCCCTGGCCGTCGACGTGCCCCTGGTCGAGGCGGCCCGGACCCACGCCGACCAGACCCTCGACCTGCACGACCCGCACGACCGGAACGGCACCGCCGATCCTGGGGACGACCTGCACCGATACGGCCTGGAGATGATGGACCAGGTCTACGGCCCCGGCTTCAGCGCCGGCGTGCAGGGCGCGTGCGACCCCTTCACCGACGAGACGGTGGACTACCTGTTCGCCCAGGTCTGGGCCCGACCCGGCCTGTCCGTACGCGACCGCCGGCTGCTCACCCTCGGCGTCGCGGCGACCGTCGGTCGCCCCGAACTCGTCCAGATCATCGCCACCGGCGGGCTGGTCAACGACGAGCTCACGCCCGACCAACTCCGTGAGGCGGTCCTGCACCTGGCCGTCTACACCGGCTGGTGCAAGGCCACCGCCACCCACGCCGGCGTCACGGCCGCCGTCGAGGCCCACACCGCCGTCAAGGCCAACAACGCGAAGGAGCAGTGATGACGACGCAGCACCTCGTCGACCAGCCCATCACCCGCGACCCCGCCCACCCCCTCGATCCGCCCGCGCCGTACACCGAGCTGCGCGAGAACCAGCCCGTGGTCAGGGCGCGCTTCCCCAACGGCTCCACCGGCTGGCTGGTCACCCGCTTCGAGGAGGGCAGCCAGGTCTTCAGCGATCCCCGCTTCAGCGCGAAGCGCCGCCGCCACGACGCCCCCGAGGGCGAGCAGGCCGAGGCCGGTGACGACGCGCCGTTCGACGCGGGCTTCGTGATGATGGACGAGCCCGACCACGGCGCCTACCGGCGGCTGCTCACCGCCCGCTTCACCCCCAAGGCGGTGCAGACCAGGCTCCAGCCCTACCTGGACCGGATCGTCGCCGAGCATCTCGACGCCATCGCCGCCGGACCCGAGACCTTCGACTTCGTCCAGGCCATGTCGCTGCCCATCCCGTGCCTGGTGATCTGTGAACTGCTCGGCGTCCCCTACGCCGACCGCGACGGCTTCCACCACGCCACCGAGGTGATGATGGACATGGGCGTCAGCCGCGCCGAGCGCGACTCCGGCGCCCACTGGCTGGTCGACTACATCACCGCGCTGGTCGCGGACAAGCGCCGCACCGGCGACACCGAGGGCATCCTCGCCGAACTGATCGGCAAGGCGGACGCGGAGGGGTCGATCCTCACCGAGCGGCAGCTCGTCGGCCTGGGCGTCCTGCTGCTGTTCGCCGGGCACGACACCACGGCCGCCATGATGGGCCTGTCCACGCTCACCCTGCTCACCCATCCCCAGCAGCGCCGGGACCTGACCGACCACCCGGAGAAGATCGGGACCACGGTCGAGGAGCTCATGCGCTACCTGACCATCGTCCAGTTCGGCCTCGGCCGGGTCGCCACGGAGGACCTGGACCTCGGTGGCGCCCACATCGGCAAGGGCGAACTGGTCGTGGTCGCCATGAACGCCGCCAACCGCGACCCCCGCGCGTTCGGAGACCCCGACGCCCTCGACCTCGACCGCACCATGGTCCGCCACCTGGGCTTCGGCTACGGCGTCCACGCCTGCCTCGGCCAGAACGTCGCCCGCGCCGAGCTGAAGACCGTGCTGCCCGCGCTCTTCCGGCGCTTTCCCGACCTGCGCCTCGCCACCCCGCTGGCGGAGGTTCCGATGGACTTCACCGGCACCAACTACGGCGTCCGCCGGCTCATGGTCACCCGCTGAGCAGCACGGCGGCACCGATCCGGACTCCCGGTCAGGCCGACGGGCGGCCACCTGGCCGATGTCGGTTGACCGGGTGGCCGGACCCCTGCTTCAGGAAACGATCGAGAACGTTGGCGGTGATCCGCGAGACGTTGTTGTCATAGTCGTTGTGCGAGAGGCTTCCCGCCCAGGCGATCGAAGAGGTCGAAAAGACAGCACCGCCGGACTCGGTCTCGAACAGGGTCATATCCGCCCGGACATCCCGGTGCTCACTGCCGCCGAGCCCCGGGTACATGAAACCGATCTCCTCCACCACCAACAGGTAGGAGTCGTCGTGGTACTCCGAGGATGCGAGCAGGTACGTGCCCGGCGGGGTGCCCAGGCGGACATCGGCACGGTCCAGTTCCTGGCCGGCCGCGCCGCCGCGCTCCAGCCCGAAGTCGCCGATCAGCTCCTCCTCGCCCACCCCGGAGAAGACCCAGGACACCTCAGCCTCGGCACTGTCCGGCATCCGCCGATAGTACGAGGATCCGGTGAATCCCTCGGCCGTGAACCCGGCGCCGAACACCTTCTGCGGTGCGCGGCCGCGGTTGCGCCACAGCCCGCCCTTCTCGCCGGTGGTGGAGTGCAGGGTCTCCCCGGGCGCGGCCTGCCAGGCCCGCGAGCCGGCCTCGCCCTTGCGGACCTCCATCACCCAGGGCTTCTCCGGGTGGAAGGACGCGACCCAGTAGAACCCGTTACCGCCCATGTACATCACGCGCCCGCCGCCGCCGAGGTAGTTCTCGTACGCGTCGAGCATCGACTCGGAGGTGTACTCGGGATGAGTGCCGGTCATGACCACCCGGTACGGCCGCAGCGCCGCCACGCCACACCGGTGGACGTCCTCGTCGCAGATGACGTCGAAGTCGTATCCCTTCTCGGTGAGCCAGTTGACGAGATAGAGATCCGCGGGGAACTGCCACGTCCCCATGTGTGTGAACCGGTACCGCGGGCGCATGTTCAGGATCGGCCGGCGCCGCGAGGTGTAGGCGACGCCGCTGCCGTCGGCATGCAGGTCGTAGGTGGATCGTCCGAACCCGCCGTGTTCGAGCTGGAACACGTCCAACGGCTGTACCAGCGGCGTGTGGCCGCCGACGGCCTGCCCGAGGGGTGAACCACTGGACAGGTGCTCGTTGGCGTAGGCCTGGTAGCTCGCGGTGGGCAGCAGCAGAGCGATCGACTTCTCGTGACCCGGGGCCGGGCCGACCAGGAACGGCACGTGGTCCTCGAAACCACCCGCTCGCAGCCGCAGGGCGTACACCCCCGAGGGCAGGTCGGCGCCCACCGGCAGGGTGCAGGTCGGCGCCCAACCGGTGTCGTCGACGTCGTCGGCGTGGAGGTGCACCGCGCCGTACAACTCGGGATGCGCCGTCCAGTTGTAGGAGGAGCCGTCCCAGTTATGGGCGGTCACGGCCCGGGTGGGCATGTTCACCAGCCTGCCGGCGGCCCCGGTGCCGCCGCCGGAGCCGACCCCGGGACCGGCGCCAGGCTCGGGCCCCGGGGCAGCGCCGGGCAGGATCTCGGTGCTGTCGATTCCGGCGGACAGATCCCACCAGGCGGTGAGCCCGTCGGTCACCGTCGGCGCGTTGCCGCTGGTGGCCAGCCGGCGCACCTCGTCGCCGGTCAGGGCCCGCCGGTAGACCGCCGGGAGCGCGATCTTGCCGTTGTACGCCCCCCGCACGACGGCCCCGTCGGTCGTGTCCAGGGCGCCGAGGAGCAGGTCGACCGCCGGCATCTCCGGCGGGCCGTCCAGCGTGCCGGTGACCTGCACCACGTGGTTGGCCACCAGCCGGCCAAACCGGCTGTTGTACGGATTCACCACCGGCACCGCGGTCACGGCGGCAAGGCCGGTCGCGCCATCCCAGCTCGCCGCCAGGGCGTACCAGGTGGCGGCCCGCAGGCCGGCGGGCGCGGTGAGGCAGCGGGAATCCCGGCCCGTGCCGAAGACGAGAGCGGGCCGCAGCCCCTCGGCCAGTACCAGCGCGACGCCTGTCGAGTTGGCGGCGTCCCAGGCGGACAGCACCGGCTGCCGGGCCCCGTCGGTGGTGGGCTGAACGAAGGCGAACAGGGTCAGCGAACCATCCGGTGAGCGCAGGATGTCGCGGGCGCCGGGAAGCCGGCCGTACGACCCGACATGGGCCGGCTGGTCCAGGAGCGGGTACACGTCGTTGACCTCGGAGTCCAGCTCCGTTTCGCGAAATCCCGGACCGCCTGGAGTGGTGTCGCCGTGGCGCAGCCGGACGAGGTCCGCCCGAAAGGTCTCGGCCCCCCGCCCGCTGACCCGGAAGGTGAGTTCCTGACCGGGGCGGACGATGATGTCGTCACAGTAGCCGAGAACCCAGATCGGGAAGGAATCCGCCAAACCTTCGCCGCTCATGCGACGACACCGAAGACCTGCCGGAGCCGGCGCAGGAAAACCGCGTGTACCGCCTCGTCCTCGGTCGCATAGGGGCCGGCGACCCGTTCGGTACGCAGACCCGCCGGGGCGGTGGTGAATCGGGATACGTACCACCGCTCGTCGCCGCCGTACTCGACGATCAGCTTGCCCGGAATGGCGAACGATCCAAGATAGGTGAGGACCCGGCGGAGCGCGTCGCTGTGCTGGCCAAACGGCTGGTGCTCATGCTCCGCGATGAGCTCGGGTGTCAGCGTCGGCCGCAGGTCGACGTACCTGCGTTCATGAAAGCGCGCGGCGACGATCCCGTCGAGCGTCTCCTGGCTGGACAGCGGCACTGTATCCCTCCTCGTCATCAGGCAGCCCCACCCAGGGGTTGTACCCGGCGGCCCACGGAAGCAGTCGACAGCGCCTGTATCGACCGAGATGTGCCGGCTGGACGGCGACCGCGGTATCCACGCGGAGAATCCAGCGGTCCCGGCCGGGTGGTGTCGGCGTGTGAGTTGCTCCGCGGTCGGGTACACCAGCCGCCACGCCGGCAGGTATTCGATGGCGTCGGAGGTGTACCATGCGAGGACTGTCAAGAATCAGGGCTCTCGTTTTGATCGCCGGGACCGGAGCATCACTGGCCATCATTCCGATGACACCAGCAGGCGCCGGCACGATCAACAATCCGCTGACGGTGGCCGGTACCGTCAAGTGCAAGTTCGGCTCCGCCGAATCACTGAAGATCACCGGTGCCGGGGAGTCTCACGGCGCGTCCGTGGGTACGGGAGGACGGTTCTCGGTGGTCTTCGGCAACCCGCAGCTTCCCAGCATGGGGAATGTCGAGGTGCGGTGCGATGTCGCCGGCACCAGGACCTACCCGAGCACGACCGTCAACCTGCATCGACCGCTGGTCGGGCAGACCCTCACCGTGAACCTCATAGCCTGACCAGCCGGATAGCCTGACCGGCCGGGCAGACGGATGGTGCGCACCCGAGTGGGGGCGCACCATCCACGAACCCGGCCGCCAATGTCTCCGCCGCGAGATGCGGCAGGCTGACATGCACGTTCCCGGTGAGCTGCAAGTCGTACTTGGCAGCCGCAAGCTCGTCCACCCAAGTGGGCCGATCGGTCGCATATTCGTCCACGCTGAATGTCCTTCTATGTCAACAGACCGCGCACCTCAACATCGCCGCGGCGCAGGCCGTCGACTCCGGTTCCCGGGCCCTGGTGGAGATCGGCCTGGTCAAGGTCCGCGGCGCCCAGCTCCTGCACGACGTGATCGACCGGGCCATTCAGGTCCACGGCGCCCTCGGCGTCACCGCCGACACCCCGCTCGACGTGATGTACCGGCGGGCCCGGTACGCCTGGATCTACGACGGCCCGGACGAGGTCCACCGCGAAACCGTCGCCCGGCTGCTCGGCCGCGACGTCAGCCGCGTCCTGTGGGCCGTGGACTGACGGCGGCATCTCGGCCGCCCGTGTAGCGCGGCTCGCACGCGCACCGGCCGCGGTCGGCGGCAGGATGGTGGCCGTGACCGTCGCCGGTCCACGGTCGCACGCCGCGGACGATCCCCCCGTCGCGAAGGGCCTCCCGGCCGAGAGCGGCCTGCCCGCCGAGGGCCTCCGCCTGCGGAGAATTCGCGTGGCGCGCGCTGCCGTGGCACTCGGCGCGCTGGTCGCCGTGCTGCTGGTGGGCCTGCGCGGCGACGGCGGCGGCGTCCCGGTCGTGCTCGACTCGACGGCGAACCAGCAGGTCTCGGCGGGACTCGCCCGCACCCCGCCGATGGGCTGGAACAGTTGGAACGCCTTCGGCGGGAGCGTGCGCGACAGCGACCTCCGGGCCGCCGCCGACGCCCTGGTCCGCTCGGGGATGCGCGACGCCGGATATCGCTATGTGATCGTCGATGACGGGTGGATGGCGCCGACCCGCGGCGGCGACGGGCGCCTGGTGGCCGATCCCACGCGGTTCCCCGCCGGCATCGCCGCCCTCGCCGCGTACGTCCATGCCCGCGGCCTGCGCTTCGGCCTCTACGCCTCTCCTGGCCGCACCACCTGCCAGGGGCTGCCCGGGAGCTTCGGCCACGAGACCACCGACGCCGCCACCTTCGCCGCGTGGGGGGTCGACTACCTCAAGTACGACGCCTGCGGCTACCCGGACCTGCGCCCGGCCGGCACCGACGCCCGCAGGTGGCTGATCGCCGGCTTCAGTCGGATGCGCGCCGCGCTCGACGCCACCGGCCGGCCCGTCGTGTTCAGCATCAACCCGTCCTCGGACGGCGATCCCGCGGCCGGGCGGGCGTGGACCTGGGCGCCGCGGGTCGCCCACCTGTGGCGGGTCACCAACGACCACGCCCCCTGCTGGGCGTCCACCGAGCCGATGGACGGCTACCCGGGCGTCTGCACGACGGACAACCTCGACGCCGCCCGCGCCTGGGCGCCCGACGGCGGCCCCGGCCACTGGAACGACCTGGACATGCTGGCGATCGGCCTGACTCCGGCCACGGTCAACCCCGTGGTGCGCGAGCTGGCCGGCCTGGCCACGGCAACCCCGGCGGCGACCCTCGACGACACCGAGGCCCGCGGCGAGATGAGCATCTGGTCGATGCTCGCCTCCCCGCTGCTCGCGGGCAACGATCTGACCGGGATGACCGCGGCGACGGCCGCGATCCTCACGAACCCGGCCGTGCTCGCCGTCGACCAGGACCCACTCGGTGCCGCACCGGCCCGAGTGCCCCGCGGCGACGGTCTCCTGCTGTGGACCCGGCCGCTGGCCGGCGGTGACACGGCCGTGCTGGCCGTCAACCGGGGCGACTCCGCCCGCGCCACGACCCTCACCCGGGGCGAGCTGACCCTGCCGGGCACCGCCGCCGGCTACCGCGCCACCGACCTGTGGACGGGCACGGCGACCACCACCGCCGACGGCTCGCTACCCCTGACCCTCGCGCCGCACGCCGCAGCCCTGTTCCGCCTCGCCCCCGCCGCGCCCGCCCCCGCCGCGCCCGCCTCCGCCGGAGCCAGCCCTGTCCGACACTCCCCCGCGCCGCCCACCCCCGCCACACCCTGAGTGCGCGGGCCGCGGGCTCACGCCGGCCAGCGGGCGCCGGGCTCCCAGACCGACATGACGACGCTGGACATGTCCAGGGTGTCGCTCAGCGGCAGGCGACCGTCACCCACCCGGGTGATGAACTCCCCGAACACCTTCGCCGGATCGTCGTCGAGCTCGTAGACCGCCAGGTGCCGTTGTGGCAGGCGACCGTCACCGGCCTCGCCGTCGGCAGGTACGACGTCGGCGGGCGGGACGTCCGGCCGGACCCGGTAGCGCTGGGCGGAGACGACGCCGGGGACCTCGCAGACGTCGCGGATGTGCACCTCGTCGTACCACTTGTTGTACTCGTCGTCCCGCCCGTCGACGGGATTGCTCAGGACCAGGAAAAGCGCGCGGGCCACGTCCGGTTTCCCCTCCTCGGCGAGAACCGGCCGTCCCAGGACGCCACCGGTGTCCGACGATCCGGACACTAGCGACCACTCGCCGCGCCGTCCATGATTATCTGACAGATGACTGCCAGAAAGTGGCGTCCCGAACGCCGCCTCCACCGGCTCTGGCCTGCCGAGGAGACTGGGCGCATGCTGCCCGACCGCGCCGTCACCGGGGCGGACCTGCCCGTACGGGACGTCCTGCCCGCGCTCATCGCCGCGCTGACCGGCGGCGGCCGTCCCGCTCCAGCCACCGGTGCGGACGAGGCGAATCCGGGTGGCGGCGCGGGCGGGGTCGCGGTGCTGGTCGCACCGCCCGGGACGGGCAAGACGACGCTGGTTCCGCTCGCGCTCGCCGACGAGGTCACGGGCCGGGTCGTGGTCGCCCAGCCGCGGCGGATCGCGGTGCGGGCGGCGGCGCGGCGGATGGCGTGGCTCGTCGGCGGTGAGGTCGGCGACGCCGTCGGCTACACGATCCGCGGGGAGCGCCGGGTCGGGCCGTCCACCCGGGTCGAGGTGGTCACGACGGGGGTCCTCGTCCGGCGGCTGCAACGGGACCCGGAGCTCCCCGGGACCGGCGCGGTGATCCTCGACGAGTGCCACGAACGCCACCTCGACGCCGACCTGGCGCTGGCGTTCACGCTCGACGTCCGCGCGGCGCTGCGGCCCGACCTGCTGCTGCTCGCGACCTCGGCGACCGCCGACACCCCACGGCTGGCCACTGTGCTGGGCGCGCCCGGACCGCCCGCGCCCGTCGTCGGCGCCGACGCCGCGCGCTTCGACGTCGAGGTGGTCTGGGCTCCGCCGCCGGGACCGATCACGCCCGCGCACGGCCTTCGGGTCGACCCGCGGCTGCTCGACCACGTCGCCTCGACGGTCGGGCGAGCCCTGCGGGAGACCTCCGGGGACGTGCTCGTCTTCCTGCCCGGCGCCGGCGAGATCGCCGCGGTCGCCGGCCGGCTCGCGGGCCACCGCGACACCGTCGACGTGCTGACCCTGCACGGCCGGCAGTCCGGCGGGACGCAGGACGCGGCCCTGCGCCCCGGGCCGCGCCGGCGGGTCGTGCTGGCGACCGCGGTGGCGGAGAGCAGCCTCACCGTGCCCGGGGTGCGGGTGGTCGTCGACGCCGGGCTGGCGCGGTCCCCACGCATGGATCACGCCCGTGGGCTGGGCTCGCTGGCGACGGTACGGGTGTCCCGGTCGTCCGCCGGCCAGCGCGCCGGCCGGGCCGGCCGCGAGGCACCGGGCCGGGTCTACCGCTGCTGGACCGCCGCCGAGCACGACCGGCTGCCCGCCCAGGCCGAACCGGAGATCGCCGTCGCCGACCTGACCGGCTTCGCCCTGGACCTCGCGGCCTGGGGTCATCCCGGCGGCGACGGCCTCGACCTGCTCAGCGACCCGCCGGCGGGCGCGATGGACGCCGCCGGGGCCTCCCTGCGGGCGCTCGGCGCGCTCGACGACGCCGGCCGGGTGACACCGCGGGGACGACTGATCGCCTCCGTCGGGGTCCATCCCCGGCTCGCCGGCGCCCTGCTCGCCGGCGCGCCCGTCGTCGGCGCCCGGCGCGCGGCCGACATCGTGGCGATCCTGTCGGGGGACGGCCCGGCGGGCGGCGCCGGACCGGGCTCCGAGTCCGACGACCTCCTCGCCGCATGGCGCCGCCTTCGGGGGAACGCCGACCGGGCCGCGTCCGCCCGCTGGCGCGACGAGTCGCGGCGGTTGCGCTCGGCCGCCGACGCCGCCGTCCCCGCCAACGCCGTCCCCGCCGTCCCCGCCGACGGCGGACCACCGGGTGTCGTCGGCGCCCCCGCGACGCGACCCAGGCCACCCGGTGCCAGCGTCGCCGGCGACCGCGCGGCGCGGCCCGTACCGCCCGGTGGCGGTCTCGCCGACGACCTCGCGGCGGGGCTCCTGGTCGGGCTCGCCTTCCCCGAACGGCTCGCGCGGGCCCGCGCCTCCGGCGGCACGGCGTACCTGATGGCCGGGGGAACGGCCGCGGAGCTGACCGCCGGCTCGGCGCTCACCGGCGCGCAGTGGCTGGCCATCGCGGTCGCCGACCGCGGGGCCGGACGGGCGTCGGCGCGGGTGCGCCTGGCCGTCGCCCTCGACGAGGCGACCGCGGGCGAGGCGGGCGCCGCGCTGCGACGTACCGTCGACGAGGTCGCCTGGTCCGGCGGCGACGTCGTCGCCCGCCGGGTGGAGCGCCTGGGCGCGATCGTCCTGACCGAACACCCGTTGACCAGGCCCAGTCCGGCCCTGCTTGCGGCGGCGGTGCTCGACGGGCTGCGCCGCGAGGGACTGGCGGCGCTGCGCTGGACCCGCGACGCGGTGGGGCTGCGGGAACGGCTCGCGTTCTGCCACCGGTTCCTCGGCGATCCCTGGCCGGACGTCGGCGACGCCGCCCTGCTGGCGTCGGCGCCCGCCTGGCTCGGACCGGATCTGGCCGGCGTGCGCCGGCGGGCGGACCTGGGGCGCATCGACGCCGGCCAGGCGCTGCGCCGCCTGCTGCCCTGGCCGCAGGCCGCCCGGTTGGACGCGCTGGCGCCGGAGCGGCTGGAGGTGCCGAGCGGGTCGCGGGTGCGCCTCGACTACAGCGGCCCCGACGGCCCGGTCCTCGCGGTGAAGGTCGCCGAGGTGTTCGGCTGGGAACGGGTCCCGGCCGTCGCGGACGGCCGCGCCTCCGTCGTCCTGCACCTGCTCTCCCCGGCGGGCCGTCCGGTGGCCGTGACGAGCGACCTGGCGTCGTTCTGGCGCACCGGCTACCCGCAGGTCCGCGCCGAACTGCGGGGACGCTACCCACGCCATCCCTGGCCCGACGACCCCACCACCGCGCCCCCCACCCGCCGCGTCGCCCCCCGCACCCGCGGCTAGCGCCCGCGGCCAGGCCGCGGATTCGGTTGTGATCAGGGTCGAGGCGTAGACACGTGGACACGTCATGATCGTCGGAGTTGGTGTCGTGTCCGGCGATGGCGCGGTTCCGCGGAACATCTGAACGCTGGGAGTCGAGCTGGGGCCGAGGCTGGAGTTCGGCAGCGTGGCGCGGTTCCGCGGAACACCGTGGGCAGCGGGAGTCTCGGTCGCTGCATCGACCCGGGTAAGCCCGCCTTTCTCGGCTCCCCAGGGCCACGGGACCCTCCGCTGTCACATGTGCGCCGCGCCGCGGGTCAGAGAGGTGACGGGTGCTGGAAGGCGCCGCGGAGACGTGGGCGGACGAGAGGATCTGAAACGGTGACAGCACGGATGAAGAACCCGGCGGCGGTCATCCCCGAGGCATGGCCGGCGATCGCGGCCCTGAACGCGGCCAGCGAGACGGGCGGTGTGTCGCCGACGACCATGGCGCTGGTGCATCTGCGGGTCAGCCAGATCAACGGCTGCAGCGCCTGCGTGGACGCCGGCTTCCGGGACGCGCTGAAGAGCGGAGAGGCCCCGGAACGGCTCGGCGCCGTCGCGGCCTGGCGGGAGACGAGCTACTACGACGACGCCGAGCGGGCCGCGCTGGCGCTCGCCGAGGCCGCCACCCGGCTCAGCGACCGCACCGATCCAGTCCCCGACGACGTCTGGAACGAGGCGGTCGGGCACTACGACGACCGTGGCATGGCCGCACTGATCCTCAAGATCGCGACGACGAACGTCTTCAACCGACTGAACGCCGTCACGAAGCAGGTCGCCGGCTCCTGGGGATGACCGACTCCTGGGGCCAGCCAGGGCCAGGCAGCCGTCCTGGAGCCGGGATCGGGGTCGGCTCGCCCGGTAGGCGCAGGCGATCCGGCCCCCACCAACCCGAGCACCTGGGCTGTGCCGGCAGGACGCCGACCGCCGACGGAGGATCCTGACCGATGGACGAACGGGAACGGCTCGCCTGGCGCTTCGAGGAGCACCGGGGGCACCTGCGCGCCGTGGCCTACCGGATGCTCGGCTCCGTCGACGAGGCGGACGACGCGGTGCAGGACGCCTGGCTGCGCCTGAGCCGATCCGACGTCGGCGGCGTCGAGAACCTGGGCGGATGGCTGACCACGGTCGTCGCCCGGATCTGCCTGAACGTCCTTCGGGCCCGCAGGACCCGTCCCGAGGACCTGGTCGGCGTCCACGTGCCCGATCCGATCATCGGTCCCGTCCCGTCCGCCGGGCCGGGGCAGCCCGAGCAGGAGGCCCTGCTCGCCGACTCGGTCGGACTCGCTCTGGTCATCATGCTCGACACCCTGGCTCCCGCCGAACGGCTGGCCTTCGTGCTGCACGACCTGTTCGACCTACCGTTTGACGAGATCGCCCCGATGGTGGATCGCTCGCCGGCGGCCGCCCGCCAACTCGCCAGCCGAGCTCGCCGGCGGGTGCGAGCGCGGGACGCCACCATCCCCGACGCCGACCATGCCGTCCAGCGCAGGGTCGTCGACGCGTTCTTCGCCGCGGCCCGCGGCGGCGACGTGAAGTCCCTGGTCGCGGTCCTCGACCCCGACGTCGTGATGCGCGCCGACGGCGGGGCCTGCCCGCCACCGGCCTCGGCGGTGGTACGCGGGGCGCACGACGTCGCCCGCCGGGCGCTCATGTTCGCCCAGCCCGCGGCGATGGTGCACCCGGTACTGGTCAACGGCGCCGCCGGAGTGGTGATCACCATCGACGAAAAGCCGGTCTCGGTCATGGGATTCACCGTCGCCGACGAGCGGATCGCCGAGATCTACGCCCTCGTCGACCCCGGCCGCCTCGCGCGGCTCGACCTCACGGCCCATGAACGGCAGGGCGACGTGGATGGTCCGTCAGGACGGCGACCTCGCTACTCGGCACGCAACGTCCATGGCTTACTCCCAGGCGCGGACGGCGCCCAGTACTGCCCGTGAGGTGGGTTCGAGCGAATGCACGGAAGGCGGCACCGGCATCCTGGACAGGTCGCTGCCGAAGGAGGCTGCCGAGCAGGCCAAGGCACAGATGATCGCGGACATCCCCATGCAGCGCTTCGGCGACCCCGACGAGATCGCCAGGGCAGTCGCGTTCCTCGCATTTGACGCCACCTTCACCACCGGCGCCGAGATCGCCGTGGACGGAGGCGGCTCGCAACTCTGAACTCGGCGTGGAACCGTCGTCGAATCCGGCCGGAAGCGGAACGGACGGGGCCGACGTAGCAAAGAATCGCCGCCTGGTTCAGATCCCCTCGTATCCGCCGTTACTTACCCGGGGTTTCGCTGTTCTCCTGCCCATCGGTCAACGGTGCGGCGGGGTGTCGACGTGACCGGTTGGCGGCGCCCGGAAAGGCTCGCACAGCTATGCAGGGCCGGCGAGGGACAGGGGATGGCCACGGTGGCGACAGGCGGGCAGGGCTCTCGCAGGGTCCCGGTAGATCGGTCGGAGGGGTTCGGCGAGCGACTGCTGGGCCTGCTGCTGGACCGCGCGCACGAGATGCCGCCGCAGTTGATCGCCCCGCTGGTGGCGGAGGAGGTGAACAGGATCGGCGGCCGGCGCGTCTCGATCCTGCTGCAGGACTATGAGCAGTTGGTACTGACGCCGCTACCGGGTAGGAACCTGGTGGTCGGGAAACCCGAGCCGATCGACGACTCCCCCGCCGGCACGGCATTCCTTCGCGCGACGGTGGTCGAACATCCTCTCGCCGACGGCATCCGGATGTACCTGCCCCTGCTGGACGGCAGCGACCAGGTGGGGGTGCTCGCTCTCACCCTCGACACCGTCGACGACGACGACCACCGGTTGCTGCGGCGGCTCGCCGGCCTCGTCGCCGACATCCTGGTCACCAAGAGCAACTACACCGACCAGTTCTTCCAGGCCCGGCGCCGCGAATCGATGAACGTCGCCGCGGAGATCCAATGGTCGCTGCTGCCCCCGCTGAGCATGCTCACCCCGCAGGTCGCGGTGGCCGGCATTCTCGAACCCGCCTACGACATCGCCGGCGACAGCTTCGACTACGCCCTCAACGACGACATCCTGCACGTGGCCATCATCGACGCGATGGGTCACAGCCTGGACGCCGCCGTGCTGGCGACGGTCGCGATCGGCGCCTACCGGCATGCCAGGCGCGCCGGCATCGGGCTCGCCGAACTCTACATATTCATGGACGCGGCCATCAACAATCAGTTCGGACCCGACCATTTCGTCACGGCGCAGATGATGCGGCTGGACGTCGGAACAGGTCACCTGCAATGGGTCAACGCAGGTCACCCATCCGCGCTGCTGATCCGCGGCAACAAGGTCATCCAGGCCCTGGAGAGTCCGGGGACCCTGCCGGTCGGCTTCGGTGGTGACGCACCGCAGATCAGCGAGCAGAAGCTCCGGCGCGGCGACCGCGTGCTGTTCTTCACCGACGGTCTCGTCGAGGAGCACGAAAGCGGCGGCGAACAGTTCGGCGAGGAGCACCTGATCGACATTGTCGAGCGCATTCAGGGTCGAGATCCGCGGGAGGTGGTACGCGGGGTATCCCACGCGCTGATGCGGGAACGGCGCGGGATCACAAGCGACGACGCGACCCTCTTCCTGGTCGAGTGGCGCGGGGGTACCGCCGATCATCTTGCCAGCGTGGATCTGTGACCAACGGGACGCCGAGGGCGCCCGGCCGGCGGATCCTGGCCGTCGTCGCCACCCGGGCTCGACATGCGATCACCCGCATATCGCGAGACAGTCACCAGGTCCGGGGTGAGTCGGTACGGACCGCGACAGGTGGAGCGTATGCGCGGACGAGGTGACGCTGTGTGGTTCAGCTTGAGATACCCGGCGTCCTGATCCGAGAGGAGCTGGGGCGCGGTGCCTACTCCGTCGTGTATCGGGCGGAGCGGGAGGACCGGAATTATGCGGTCAAGGTGCCGCTTCGGGCGGTGGCGCGCGACGAGACCGTCGTGCGTGCGTTCGCCCGCGAGGCCACCATTCTGGCCTGCATAAACCATCCCAACATAGCTCGGGTCCGGGCCGCCGGGCACACGGCGGATCACCCGTTTCTCATCATGGACCTGGTCGAGGGAGATTCGCTGAAGGCGCGGATCGCCGCGGGGCCACTGGGGGTCACCGAGGCCACGCGGGTGGCGCTGGACGTGGCGTCGGCGCTGTCCGAGGCGCACCGGCGCGGCCTCGTTCACCAGGACGTCAAGCCCGCGAACATCATGATCGGACCGGACGGGAAGGCCACCCTGCTCGACTTCGGGCTGATGACCCGGGCCGGCGGGCCACCGGCCGACCGGGCCGTCGGCACGGTTCTGTTCGGCGCCCCGGAACAGACCGGCATGCTGCGACGGCCGGTCGAACCGCGCTCCGACCTCTACGCCCTCGGTGCGGTGCTCTACACCTGCCTGGCCGGCTCGCCGCCGTTCCAGGCCGACGACACCGCCGAACTACTCCGCATGCACGCCGTAGCGACGCCCCGTCCCCTGACGCAGGTGCGCGCGGAGGTCCCCGCGCAACTCGCCGCGGTCGTGACTCGGCTACTGGCCAAGGACCCGGACGACCGGTACCAGTCCGCACTGGACGTCGTCGCCGCGCTGACGCCGCTCGCACCGGGCGCGGCCGCTCCCGCGCACCCCACGGTCGACCGGGCCGCGCCCGCCGGCGCGGGCGACCCGGACACACTGGTCCGGGGTCGCTGCATCGGCCGCCGCAGCGAACGCGCGCTGCTGCGGCAGGCGTGGACGCGATGTCTCGCCGGACAACGATCTCTCACGGGAGGACGATCTCTCACGGGAGGACGATCTCTCACGGGAGGACGATCTCTCACGGGAGGACGATCTCTCACGGGAGGACGATCTCTCACGGGAGGACGATGTCCCGCCGGGGAACGACGTCCCGCCGGGGAACGACCTCTCCTGGAGGAACGACCTCTCGCGGAGGACCGATGTCCCGCCGGGGAACGCGGCGTCGTGACGGTCATCGGGGAGGCCGGCGCCGGCAAGACCCTCCTCATCCAGGACCTGCTCGCCTCGCACGGCCCGGTCGACGGCACGGCGGACGGTCCGGTGATCCTGCGCGGGCGGTGCGCCGCGAACGCCTCCGCTCCCCTGGCGCTGCTGCATGATCTGATCGACGGCTACCTGCGTGGCCTGGCGGTCGTGCCCGAGCCGCGACGGGGGGACCTGGTCGCACGCATGGTGTCGGCCGCGGGCCCCGATGCCGCGCTGCTCGCCCGCGTGCACCCGCTGCTGGCCCGTGCGCTGGGCGTGGACCGCGCGGCCGGCGAAGCGGAGGCCGGCGAACCGCGCTTCCGTTCGGCCGCCGTCGGCTTTCTCAGCCGGCTCGCCATCCACGGCCACGGACTGGTCATCTGGGTGGACGACGCCCACTGGCTGGGCCCGGCCGACCGGCAGATCCTCGAGGATCTCACGGCCTCGACCGAGCCCGTGCCGCTGCTGCTGGTCAACTCCACCCGGGATCCGGCCCTGCGCGTGGCGGCCGGATCCGCCACAAGCTGGGACATCACGCTCGGGCCGTTGCACGAGCACGAGGTCGCGGAGGTGATCCGCGACTATCTCGGCGAGATCACCGACCACGCCTTCGCGCGGGACGTCGCCGTGCGGTCGTCCGGAAACCCGCTGGCCGTGGCGGAGTACGTCCGGGCCGTGATCGACGCCGGGCTCGTCCGGCCCGACTGGGGCCGCTTCACCCTCGACCGCACCGGCCTGGACTCGCTGCCGCTGCCCGAGGAGGTCCTCGACCTGATCCGCCATCGGGTGCACGCGCTCAGCCCGACCGCCGCGGCCATCCTCGGGGTCGCCGCCGTGATCGGCCGCGGCTTCGACCTGGCGTTGCTGACCGCCGCGAGCGGCCAGACCAGCGCCGCGATCTCGATGGCGACCGCCGAGGCGGAGGCCCGTCAGCTCGCGGCCCGCGGCCGGGACGGGACCTGGTCCTTCGTCCATGACTGTGTCCACGAGGCACTGCTGTCCACCATGAGCCCGCGGGAGCGGACGGCCGCGCACCGACGCCTCGTCGAGGTCCTCGACGCCGACGGTGCGGGGGACGGCGGCCACCCGTACGAACTGGCCCGGCATGCCGTCGCCGGGCAGATCGCGCCGGACCGTCGCTTCCGGCTGACCTCGGCCGCCGCGGCGGCGGCACTGGCCACCCCGGCGCCCTACGAGGCCGTGGCCCTCTACCGGGCCGCGCAGACGGCCGCGGACGAGGCGCGCATCGAGCCCGACGCCGAGTTCGAGGAGGGTTTCGCGCTGGCCTCCGCGCGTACGCTCGCGCCGGCGGACGCCCGGACCCATTTCACTCGCGCGCTTCGTTCGCAGGCCGACCCGCGGCGGCGGGCCCGCGCCTATCTGGAACTGGCCGGGGTCGAGTTCGCCGAGTTCCGGACGGCCGCGGCACTGGACTACGTCCACCGGGGCCTGGCCGAGATCGGCCGCGGAATACCGGCCAATCCCGCGGCGATGGCTGCCGTCAGCACGGGCCGGTGGGTGGCGGGAATGACCTGCCGACGGCCGTGGACGGGTTTCGGCGGAGCCCGCGGCGAACGCCGGGAACTGCACGAGATCCGCTGCCGCCTGTACGAGATCGGCATCCTGAGCGAATGGATCTCCGGACGGATCGGCCCGATGCTGGCCTTCATGATGTCGGCCGTCCACCCCAGCCAGCGGCTGGGCTCGGGCGAGGAGTACGTGCGCAGTCACGGCTGCTTCGTCCTCGTCGCGGCGGACTTCCGGCGCGCCCGGGTGGTGGAGCGCGGGGTCACCCGGCTGCGGGACCTCGTGGCGGACAGCGAGGACCCGGTGCTGCGGGCTGAGGCCTACCTGTACACGTCCGCGGCGCTGCTGTTCCTCGGCCGCAACGTCGCGGGTGAGCGGGACTCCGAGGACACGTTCCGGCGCGCTCACCGGTGGATCGAGACCTTCTTCTTCACCAGCAGCTACTCGATCCTCGTGCGGAGCCTCGCGCTGCGCGGCCACGACCGCGAGGCGTGGGCGAGCTGCGAGATCAGGCCGCATGGAGATCGCGTGCAGGCGGACCTCGCCATCCTGCGGGCGAGACTTGCCCGCACCCTGCGTTACCCTCCGGTTCCCCATCCCGGGCTCGGCGCGCTCGACGACGAACCCGAGACCGAACGGATCCGCCGCTACCTGATCTGCAGCGACGTCGCCGAGCTCGAGGTCGAGGACGAGGACTTCGGTCCGAACTTCGACGCCGCGGTCGAGGTGGGCGACGCGGTCGTCCTGCCGTCCTGGCGAGTGCCCGGGTTCTTCCGGAAGTTCTGGATCACCAAGGCCCGGGGCCGACTGGAGCAGGCGCGCGCCGCACCGGCCGGGCCGCTGCGCACCCGGCGGCATCGAGCCGCCCGGCGTGCGCTGCACGAGGCCCGCCGGGCGGCGGCCTACCCGCCGTTCGCCGCCGACCTGCGGGTGCTGCGGGCCGTCGACCGCCAGCTCGCCGGCGACCACGCCGGCGCGCTGGACCTGTTGGACGCGGCGGAACGGGCCGCCCGCACCCTCGACCTGCCCCGGGTCCGCTTCGACGTCCTGCTGGAACGGGCCCGCTGCCTGCGCGCGCTCGACGAGCCCGACCGCGCCACCACCGAGGCGGAACTGGCGGCGAAGGTGGCCGCGAGGTACGGCTGGTCTGGCCGGGAACACAAGGTGTACCGCGAGTTCGAGCTGACCGAGCGGGGACTGTCGTTCGCCGAGGCAAGCGGCGCGGCGTCACCGGCCACCGCGTCCCGGGACCGGCGCCGGCTCGACGCGGTGCTCCAGGTGAGCGCGGCGGCCGGGCGGGAGACGACGCCGCAGGCCGTCGCCACCGTGGCCCTCGACGAGATCATCTCCATCCTCGGGGCGGACCGGGCGCTGCTGCTGCTGCCCGACCCGGCCGACCGCGAACGCGACTCGGGGCGGCTGCGGCTCTACGCGGAGCGTCACGCCGAACAGACCGATGACCTCGGGCCGGACGAGGGGCCGCGCGGCATCGCGACGACCGTCGTCGAACGGGTCCAGGCCGAGCAGCGGCCGCTGGTGGTCACGGGCACGGACGAGGGGGCCGCCCTCGGTTCCCAGAGCGCCGTCCAGTACGGACTGCGCAGCATCCTCGCCGCGCCGGTTCCGGTCGACGGCGGCCGCAGTGGCGTCATCTACGTGGACAGCCGGGTCGCCAAGGGACTGTTCGACTCCGACGACGCCCGGATCCTCATCACGTTGGCCAAACAGGTGGGACTGTCGCTGAACATGGCCGAGGCGGCCCGGCTGCAGGCGGTCGTCGCGGCGGAACGCCGGCAGCGGGACCTGGCCGAGACGATGCGCAACGTCACGCTGGAGGCGACCTCGACCCTGAACACCCGGGAGATCCTCGGGCGGGTCCTGGCGGCGGCCGGGCACGTCCTGCCGTTCGACGTCGCCTGGGTGCTGACCCGGGTGGCCGGAACCGTCCGGATCAGCTCGACGCACGGCGAGGTGACGGACGGGGTCGTCGGAACCGAACTGCGCCCGGCGGCCGGCGGCCCGATCGCGCGCGCCTTCGACCGCGGCGAGGTCGTCGCCACCGCCGACGCGATGGCGCTGCCGGGCGGCGGGCAGGCGGCCCGAAGCTGGCTGGCCGCGCCCGTCCCGCTGCGGGAAAACATCGAGATGGTGGTCGTGCTCGCCTCCCGGACACCCGACTGCTACGGGGAGACGCGCATCCAGATCGCGCAGACCATCATCGATCAGGTGGTCATCGGCTACCAGAACGCCTGGCTGTTCGAGAAGGTGCAGCGCCTCGCGGCCACCGACCAGCTCACCGGCCTGGCCAGCCGGCGCCACTTCCTCGAGCGGGCGGACCATGTCTTCGCCGCCCATGCCGCCGCGGGCCGACCGGTGAGCGCGGCGATGGTCGACATCGACCATTTCAAGCAGGTCAACGACGCCTACGGACATTTCGTCGGGGACGAGGTCCTGGCGGAGGTCGCCCGGCGCATCCGGCTGGCGTTCCGCGACGAGGACCTCATCGGTCGGGTCGGCGGGGAGGAGTTCGCCGTGCTGATGTCCGGGCCCGTGACCACCGCCGAGCCCCTCGGGCAGAGGCTACGGAACGCTCTCGCCCAGAACCCGATAGACACCTCCGTCGGGCCGCTCGACATCCGGCTGAGCGTCGGCCTCACCCCGCGGTCACCCGGCGACAGAAGCCTGCGTGACCTGCTGGCCCGCGCCGACGCCGCACTGTACGAGGCCAAGCACGGCGGGCGCGACCGGGTCGCCGTGCAGCTCCGGTGACCGACGCGCCAGTGAGGCGACCAGTCCGGCTCAGGCGACCTGGCGCCAGGCGGCGGCGAGTGCGGTGAAGCTGTCCCGGCGGCGGTCGCGGTCCAGGGTCGGGGTGACGACGACGATCTCGTCGACCTGGGCCTCCTGCTTGAGCTCCAGCAGCCGTCCGGCGACGGACTTCGGCTCACCGGTCACCATTCGGCCGTCGTCACCGCGGGCGGCGCGGAACTGCGGGGACCGGGCGAACGCCTGGACGTCCTCCGGCCGCAGCGGCTCGCGGATCCCGCGGGTGATGTTCTGGATCGTCAGGGTCCAGGCCGCCTCGAAGTCGCCGATCGCCTCGTCGTCGTCGCTGGCGAAGGCCAGCACGGACATCGCCGAGTACGGCGTCGCGCCCTCCGTGCGCGCAGTGAACTCGCGCCGGTAGGCCCGCAGCGCCTCGACGGCGAGGTCCGGGCTCATGTGGTGCGCGAACACCGCGCTCAGGCCGTTGACGGCGGCGAACCGCGGGCCGTACGGGCTCGACCCCAGCACGAACAGCTCGGGTCGCTCCTCGACCAGCGGCGCGGCCACGAGCTGGCCGTAGGGATGGCCGGCGGGGAAGCCGTCACCGAGGAACGCCAGCAGCTCGCCGACCTGCGCGGGGAACTCCGCGGCCGGATCGTTGGCCACACCCCGGCGCAGCACGTGCGCCGTCAGCGGGTCGGTCCCCGGCGCCCGACCGAGCGCGAGATCGATCCGGCCCGGGTACATCGCCAGCAGCGTCCGGAACGTCTCGGCGACCTTGAACGGCGCATGGTTGGGCAGCATGATCCCGGCCGCGCCGACCCGGATCCGGGAGGTGTGCGCGCCGACGTGGGCCGTCAGCAGCTCCGGGGCGCTGCACGCCAGGCTGGTCATGTTGTGGTGCTCGGAGACCCAGTACCGCCGGTAACCGGCCGCCTCGACGGCCTGGGCGATGCTCACCGCGCCGGCGATCGCGGCGCTCGGGCTCTCGCCGTGCTCGATCCCGACGAAGTCGAGAACGGCCAGCGGAAGGACGTCGTCAGCAACACTCACCTCCAGCTCAATCCCCCGTCCCGCGACCGCATTCCCGCCGCCGCCACCGAGGTGTGTTCGGTTGGCGACGCTGGAGTCGCGACCTAGACGATCAAGCCCTAACCAGGGTGGGGCGGGCTGCGGCTAATGATCTTGCGCGGCCGGTCGGCGGGTCCACCGCCATCGGACCGCGGGCCACACTGCGTGCGCCGGCAGGAAGAAGGTCCCGCGGAGCCGGGCCCGGCTCGTCCCGTATTCAGAATGCCCGGCCGAGCGGCGAAAACGCCCCGGCCGGGCGACGAATCCGCCCGACCGTCGGGTCGGAAGCCGGGAAGAGAAAGCGGAGGCGATGAGCAAGAAGACCTTCACCGCCCAGGACATCGAGGACTACATCACCGAGTACCGGGCCACCGGCGGCAAGCCGACCGGCAGGTTCTCCGGGCCCACCCGGCTGTTGCTGCACAGCGGCCACGATGCCGACGGCAAGCCGCACATCGTGCCGTTGAGCTACTTCGCCGACGACGACAACGATCGTTGCGTGGTGCTGGCCATCAACGACGGCCTCGACGAGGATCCGCGGTGGCTGCGGTACCTGCGCACGAATCCGGAGGTCACCGCCGAGATCGGCAGCGACACCGTCCGGCTGACGGCCACCGAGATTCACGGCGCGGAGCGCGACGCGATCTATGCCCGCCACGCCGAGACCTACCCGGTCCTGCTGCAGTTCCAGTCGGCGACGACCCGGGTCATCCCGGTCGTCGCACTCGCTCCGACCGGCAGCGCCTGACCCGTTTCGTAGCCCCATCCGCCGGGACGAGCGTGCGGTCGCGGCCGCGGCCGCACCGCACGCTCGCCGGCGGCGCCGGTCAGTCGCCGAGGGCGGCGGCGCTCGCCGTGTCGGGCATCTCCAGGTGACACGTCAGCCCGCCGTCGATCGGCAGCAGGACGCCCGTGATGAACGAACCCTCGTCGGAGGCGAGGAACACCGCTCCGCTCGCGATGTCGCTGGAAAGGCCGAGCCGAGGAAGCATAATCGTCTTGCGGACGGGCGCCATCAGCGCCTCGTTCGCGACCATCTTCGTCATCTCCACGCCGCCGGTGTTCGTGAATCCGACGATGATGGCGTTCGAGCGGATTCCGTACTGGCCGTAGTCCACCGCGAGCTGCCGGGTGAGCGAGTTGATCGCGCCCTTGGAGGCCTGGTAACTCGGCCGCCCGGTGATCGACAGGACGCTGGAGGCCGCGGAGATGTTGATGATCGCGCCGCTGCCGGCCGCAATGAGGTGCGGAATGGCGTACTTCGCCGCCCAGAACGTGCCGTACAGGCCGATGCGGACGATCTCGTCGAAGACCTCGGTGCTGACGTCGGCGACCTTGGTGTCGGGCCGTCCGGGCCCGGTGAGGTGCGTCGCCGCCGCGTTGTTGACGACGGTCGTCAGCGAACCGTAGGTGGACACCGCCAGGTCGACCGCCGCGCGGACGTCGTCCTCCGACGCCGCACTGCCGGCGGCGAACGTGACGTTCTCGCCGCGGGCCTTCGCCTCCTGTTCGATCTCCGTGCCGGCGTCCACGGAGCGGCCGGTGAAGACCACGGACGCGCCCTCGCGGGCGAACCGCTCGACGAACTCCCGGCCGATGCCCCGGGTGCCACCCGTGACGAGGACGACCTTGCCGGACAGGCGCTGCGTACTCATGACTGCAGCGCCGCTGCCTGCAGGGCCGCGGAGGCCACGCCGACCGGCGCGGGCAGGTCGAGCACGGTGACCCAGCCGGTCTTCTGCGTGGCGGCGACGCCGGGCAGGCAGGCCACCGCGCGGGCGGCGTTGAGGGCGGCGACGTGGTCCGGCCCGTCGTGCGAACCGGGCAGGCCGAACTGCAGCTCGATCGACGGGCTTCCCTCGATGACGACGCGCCAGTTGGGCTCGTCGACGTCGTGCCGCCAGTCGTCGCCCAGGCCGAGCACCGCGCTCTGCTCGTTGACGAGCTCGTAGAACGGCTTGCCGTTGGAGTAGGCGGTCAGCGTCCACCGGGCCCCGGCGACGTGCCCCTTCGGGATGTGAAGGCCGCTGGGCTGCAGCGTGAGGTCCTCCGGCGCCGCGCCGAACTCCTTCTTCGTCAGCTTGGTGCCGTCGTACGGGATGCCGAGGGCCCGCGCGACGATCTGCGCGGACTGGCCGATGCACCACTGCCAGGACGCGTCCGCGAAGGAGAGCTCGCCGTCGAGGTCCACGCTCTCGGGGATCTCCTGGCCGAAGCCGAGGAACTCGCCGAGCTGGTAGGCCGACGGGTAGTGCGGGACGTGGTCGGACTGCCAGGCGCGCACGAACGTGACATCGGCGCTGTAGCCGGCGGCGAACAGCGGCAGGACGTCGCTGATCAGGCCGGGGATGTTGCCGCCGGCGATCAGGGCGGAACCGCCCTCCTCACCGGCGGCCTGGATCAGGTCGTACGACGGCTCACTCGGCAGGAACCAGCCGCCGTGGCTGGAGTAGACGCTGGTGCCCGCGCGCATGAACCTCGCGATCAGCTCCGGCTGCCAGTCGATGCCGTGCCACGCGAGGACGTCCGCCTTCAGCCCGATCAGCGCGTCGACGTCGCGGGTGGCGATGACACCCGTGGGGGGAATCCCGACGATGTCGCCGGCGTCCTTACCATCCTTGTCCTCGCTGTGCACGAGAACACCGACGAGCTCGAACGCCGGGTTGCCCTGCACGAGCCGGACCACCGTGCTCCCGACCCCGCCGGTGTAGCCGACAACCACCCGTAATGCCATGCGTCGCCTCCGCGTTCACCTCTGCACCGTCCAACCGGACGTGCCGAGGGTCACACGCGAGACCACCACAGTCAATCGGCCGATCAGGAAACTGAACATCTGTACAGCACCGCGCACGCGGCCAGCACCGCGCACGCGGTCAGCACCACCCACGCGGTCAGCACCCACACAAGCACCCGGCACGAACCCGCAGCATTCCGGGCGGAATCTCCTCGGCGGGCGCGTTGTTCTCTCCCGGCGACGGTGGACGGCAGGGTCGCCGGCCGGGCCTGGTGCGCCTGCCGGCCGCGGAGGTCCCAGGATCCCGTGACGGGCCCGCGACGAGGAGGGTGACGGTCGGACGCATGCGCGTGGACATCTGGAGTGACGTCGTCTGCCCGTGGTGCTACATCGGCAAGGCGCGTTTCGAGCACGCCCTGGCCGGATTCGCGCACCGCGACGAGGTGAGCGTGGTGTTCCACTCCTACGAGCTGGACCCGACGCTGCCCCGCGGCGAGTCCGGCCCCCTGCGCGAGGCGCTGGCCGCCAAGTTCGGGCGCCCGGTCGAGGAGGTCGCCGCGATGGAGAACCGTGTCGCCGACGCCGCCCGCGGCGAGGGGCTGCAGTACACCGCGGACCGACTCAGCGGGAATACCTTCGACCTGCACCGGCTGCTGCACCTGGCCACCGACGCCGGCCGGCAGGCCGAGGCGGTCAGCGCCCTGAACGCGGCACACTTCGGCGCGGGCCGGCCGGTGTTCGACGCCGAGACCGCCGTCGAGGTGTTCACCGCCGCCGGCCTCGACGCCGCCGAGGTCACCCGGGTGTGGGCCGGCGACGACTACACCGACGCGGTGCGCGCCGACGAACGCGCCGCCCGCGACCTCGGCATCACCGGGGTGCCGTTCTTCGTCCTCGACGACGCCTTCGGCGTTTCCGGCGCGCAGCCCGTGGACCTGTTCACCCAGGCCCTCGACCAGGCCTGGGCGCACCACCGGGCCGCCGTCTGAGGGCAGGTCTGGCTCCGGGTAAGGGCAGCCGGGGCCAGACCTGTGCGCGAGACGACGTGCTGAGGGACGAGACGACGTGCTGAGGGAATTGTCTTGGGTCGTGAGTAGTAGCTAGGTCTCCCTTCGCCGTGCTGCTGCCTCGATGTCGGGGTTCGGGCTGCTGGGCGGCGCCCGCTGCCCGGCTCTGCGTTGGGGGCGTCGGGCGACCGGCGGTCCGGACGGGTGCGGGTGGGGACAGCACGCGGTCGGCGGTGCTCCCGGCGACGCTGGCCCCGGCGCGGGTGGCCGCCCTGGCCTGCCCGTCGGAACGTCGCTGTCCCACCCGGCCGAGATGATCGCGTCGAACTCGGCGTGCAGCAGGTCGGGGTCGGCGCAGATCAGGTCGGCCAGCTGCGCCTCGACCCGCCGGACCGGCGCCGGCCCCTGCGGGGTCGTCATCGGTCCCGCCCGGCTCAGGCGTGGATGGCCCGGCGGTCGTCGCCGGACGTCTCGATCGCGATCTTCCGGGGCTTGGCCTTTTCCGCGACCGGGATCCGCAGGGTCAGCACGCCGGCGTGGTAGCTGGCGGTGATCTTCTCGGTGTCCAGGTTGTCGCCAAGGATCAACTGGCGGCTGAACACTCCGCGGGGCCGCTCGGCGACCAGGACCTCGCGGTCTGCTTGCAGTGCCGGGCGTTGCGCCCGCACGGTCAGCACGTTGCGTTCGACGTCCAGATCCACGGTGGCGGGGTCAACCCCGGGCAGATCGAACTCCGCCACGAACTCCTCGCCCTCGCGCCAGGCGTCGAGCGGCATCCCGCTCGGCCGGGCCGCCGTGCCCAGGTTGCCGAGCACCTGCTGGCTCAGCCGATCCAGCTCCCGGAACGGGTCGGTGCGCACCAACATCGGAACTCCACCTCCACGATCACGATCTTGTAGACCAGCGCGTCAGGTCATCCACTTATCTGTGGCTGCTGACATAGATTTTGTATAGCACCGGTGGCAGGCTTAGGCAAGACCCCGGCCGGCCGTCCGGGAGAGTCCCTGGAGGCGCCCCGTGAGCCCGTCCGATGTCGACCCGACCCAAGGGGTGTACGGGATCTCGGTGGCCGCCGATCTGGTCGGGATGGACCCGCAGAGCCTGCGCGCGTATGAGCGGCGCGGGCTGCTGGACCCGGCCCGCACCGACGGAGGGACCCGCCGCTACAGCAGCGACGACCTGGCCCGGCTTCAACGGATCGGGCATCTACTCGCAGCCGGGCTGAACCTCGCCGGCATCGCCAGGGTGCTCGAGCTGGAGACTGAGAACGCACGGCTGCGAGCCGCACTCGAGCTGACTCAGGCTGCGCAGGTGAAGCCGCCACCTCGGTCGGGCCGCCCTCGAACCACGGACTGAGGCAGGACTGAGGCAGGACTGAGGCAGGATGGCCGCGCCCGAGACGCTGACCGGCGCGGTGACGCGGACTACCCGTCTAACGGACCGCCACGGTGCGCCCCTCGGCCTCGCCCCGGCGCAGGCGCTCGAGCCCGTCCGGGATGGCGTCGAAACCGACGGTGGAGATGACCGGGTCGAGCGCGCCCGAGGCCAGCAGCGCATAGACCGCGATCAGGTCCTCCTTGGTGGCGCCGAGGGTGCCGCGCAACTCCAGGCGGCGCACCACCAGGTCGACGATGCTGATGGTCGCCTCCGGCCGGCCCGCGCCGACCTGCACGACCCGGCCGCCGGGGCGGGCCGCGCTCAGGGCGAGCCGCGTGGTGCCGACGCCGGCGAAGTCGAACACCACGTCGAGGTCGAGGCCGGCGAACCGACCGGCGTCGGTGGTGAACGACGCCGCGCCCAGCAGGTCAGCCGTCGTCGCCAGATCGGCCCGCACGTCGGTGACGTGGACCTCGCCGCCGAGCAGGACGGCCACCCGGGCGCCGATCTGACCGAGGCCGCCGAGCCCGATCACGCCGACGCGACTGCCGCCGGTCACCTCGCCAACCGCGCTCACCGCGTGGTAGGCGGTCGCCCCGGCGTCGGTGGCGGCGGCGGCCTGCGCGAAGTCGACCCGGCGGGCACCGGCACGAGCCCGTCGACCTGCGCCAGCGCCCGCTCGGCGTAGCCGCCGTCACGGCCCACCCCGGGCCCGTCGTGCAGGACCGGGGCGATGCCGACCCGCTCGCCGACGGCGAAGCCCGTGACGCCGGCGCCGAGTTCGGCGACCACCCCGGCGATCTCGTGGCCGAGCACGATCGGGACGTGCGACGGCATCCCCGGCACCTCGCCGTTCATGAAGGAGATGTCCGTGTGGCACAGCCCGGCCGCGCGAACGTCCACGACCACCTGGCCGGGCCCGGCCACCGGGTCGGGAAGCTCCACCGGCCGCAGGGGCTCCCCGGTCTCCACGAAATGCCACGCCTTCATCACGGTTCTCCTCGTCACGCGCCGCCCGCAGCGGTGGGAACTGGCCGCCTGGCGCCCCTATTCCCGCTGGTGGGAGGGCTGACCCGACCTCAGGGAGGCGGACAGGACGCGAGCTGACCGGGCAGCCGTGGCGGGGGTTGACCGGCGCGGGCGGATCAGCGGATCAGGAGTAGAGCGGGAAGCCGCCGGTGACCTTGAGCGTCTCGCCGGTGACGAAGCCACCCTCGGCCGAGCACAGATAGATCAACGCCGCGACGATGTCGGCGACGCGGCCCTGGCGGTGGATGAGCTGGCGCTGGTCGATGATGTCCCGGATGAGCTCCGCGGGCAGGTCGGCCATCGCGCTCTCGGTGTCCATGAGCCCGGGCGAGATCGCGTTCACCCGGATGCCGTCGGGCGCGAACTCCGTCGCGAACGCGACCGTCAGGCCACGGACGGCCAGCTTCGACACCGCGTACGGCGACGTTCCGATGTGCGACGCCATCGACGAGATGTTGATGATCGACCCGCCACCCCTGGCCGCCATCGACGGCCGGCAGGCGAGCGAGCAGTTCACGACGCCCATGACGTTCACGTCGAACAGCTCGCGCACGTCGTCGCGGGCCAGCGTCTGGAACGGCAGGTTGTACCGGGTGAGATGCCGGCCCGCGTTGTTGATCAGAATGTCGATCCCGCCGAAGTGCTCGACGGCCCGGGCCACCGCCGCGTCGACCGTGTCCTCGGCGGCGACGTCGCAACGCACGGGTAACACCGTGTGCCCGGCCTCGCCGAGGGCGGCGGCGGAACGCTCGGCCGCCGCGGCGTCGATGTCGGCGAGCACGACCGAGGCCCCGCGTTCGGCGAGCTCCCGGGCGAACGCGAGGCCGAAGCCGGCCGCGCCGCCGGTGATGAAGGCGACGCGGCCGTCGAAACGGCGGGCGGGCTCGTGGGTGCCTGAGGATGCGGTCATCGCGTGGACCTCCGTCGCAGGGACACTGTCTGACGACTCGTCAAGCTATGCCGTGTTCCCCGCCTCGATCCACCGACGAACGCCGCCCCGGCACCACGACCAGGGGCTTCCCGGCGCCGACTACGACTACGGCTTTCGGGCGACCGCTCCGTACGTGCCGACCTGGGCGTCGGCCAAGCCGTCCGTCGTGCCGTCGGCCCGCCAGCGCAGGACGTTGACCAGACCGGGGTCGACGAGGTCGAAACCATCGAAGAAGCGGAGCACCTCGTCGCGGGACCGCAGGCGCGTCGGAATGCCCTGCTGCCGGTAGATCTCCGCCGCCGATTCCGCCTCTTCCGGGGCGAAGTCCGCGGTGCCGTGTGTGAGTGACAGGAAGCTGCCCGACGGCAGAGCATCCATCAGCGTACGGACCAGGCCATGCGGATCACCCTCGTCCGGGATGAAGTGGAGCATTCCGATCAGGGACAGGACAACCGGCTGGTCCAGGTCGAAGGTGTCACGTACCTCGGCTGAGGCCAGGATGCGCTTGGGGTCGTGGAAGTCGGCGTCCACATACGCGGTACGGCCTTCCGGGCTGCTCGTCAGTAGCGCCCGCGCATGCACGAGCACGATCGGGTCGTTGTCGACGTAGACCACCCGGGAAGCCGGCTCCAGCCCCTGGGCGACCTCGTGCAGGTTCGGGCTGGTGGGAATGCCGGTACCGATGTCGAGGAACTGCCGGGCGCCCGCCTCGCGGGCGAGGTAGCGGGTCGCCCTCAGCATGAAGGCCCGGTTCTGCTGGGTGGTGTTCTGGACGTCGGGGAAAACACTGATGATCTGTTCGGCGGCGGCCCGGTCGGCCGGGAAGTTGTCCTTCCCGCCGAGGAAGTAGTCATAGACCCGCGCCGAATGCGGGATGTCCATCTTCAGATCGGCCGAGATGAATCTCTGTGCCGCGGGAACATTCCGTGACGTGCTCGACACCTCGTCCTCAGCCGTTGCCACCGCGACCGCCCTCTCCCCGTCTGACGCCCGTCTGACGCCCGTCAGACGTTCCGTGGACCTCACCTTAGCGGTCAAATCGCCCACAAGCAGTCATGGGTCTGGCCCCCGGAAGACCAGGGCGCCCACCGCAGGACGGCTCCCACGGGGCTCCACCCGGGCTCGGTGGTCCGGTCGCAGGCATACGAATCCCCCGACCGGTCGGCAGCAAGCGCACTGACCTGGGGATTTCACGCCACCGATCGCCCGGACGTCGGGCTGCCGCAGCCAGACCGCAGCGAAGCCGTCCGCTTCGGCTCGTGATCCTGGCTCCCGACGTCGACGTGGTGCAACGACGGGAGTCGGGGCGCGACAAGGTCGCGTACGGCACCCGGTGGAGTCCCGCCCAGCTCGACGCCGTCCTGCGCACCGAGACCCCGCGCGTCGGCCTGTGGCTGGACAGCGATGGTGCTGACGCCGGAGCAGACGGCCGACGAGATCCTGCGCCGCCGCGACGACGCCCTGCTGCCGTACCCGGACCCGGCGACGTTTTCCACGCCTGGCGAGAACGGGGTCAGGGGAATGTCCTCGCCTCTGCTGCGTAGGATTCTGCGCGACCGCGACCGCGACCGCGACCGCGACCTCGACCGACCCGGCGGCGGACCGGTCGGCGACGCGCAGCACTGCCGCAGAAGTGAGGACCGTGCAAACCCCGTCCACAATCGGCCAGGCGGTGGCCGTGGTGCTCCTCGTCCTGCCCGGCGTCACCTACCAGTTTCTGCGCGAGCGGTGGCGGGGCCCGGTGAGCGGCGAGGCGCAGCTCGGGGAACGAGTGCTTCGCGCCATCACCGCCAGTGTCGTACTGAACGCCGTGTACGTCGTGGTCGCCGGGCCGTCGCTCGTCGCGGCATGGCATCGGACGGAACTCTCCGGCCTGTCGGCGCTGTTCATCGGCCATTCCCGCGGCATCGCCGCCTGGGTGCTGCTGCTCTTCTTCGGCGTGCCCTCCGCCGCCGCGGCGGCGGTCTCGTACTGGCAGCGGCGCCGTACCCGCTCCCTCTACCGGCCGACACCGACGGCATGGGACCATCTCTTCGGTGCCGCGACGCAGGGCGGCACGCGCTTCGTCCGTGCACGGCTGAAGGACGGCACCTGGGTCGGCGGCTGGTACGGTGCCCGGTCGTACGCATCGGGCCATCCGCAGCCGATGGACCTGTACCTGCAGCGGTCCTACCGCATGGGCCGGGACGGTTCCTTCGGCTCGCCGGTGGCGGGCAGTGACGGGATCTATATCAAGATGGCGGACGTCGACATCCTGGAGCTGGTCAACGCCCCCGCCCGGAACGATGAGGGAAAGTAGGCCCACGGTGGGAAACGAAACGACGGCGGAAGACGATCTGACCCCCTGGGAACGCGCGTTCTTCGCGCAGTCAGGGAACTCCCGCGGCTACCAGCCAAAGGGGGTGGAAGTCGAGGGTGACGAACCGCCGCCACCACCCGAAGGCCCGGCCGGCGCTTCACCGAGACCCCCCGATGCATACTGACCACCGCCCCGGAGAACGGTGGTCGGAGGCGGACGCGAGCTAGTTCTCGGCCGTGGCCACGGTCCAGTTCAGCTCGTAACCGGCCTGCTGGAACTCGATGATCGTCTGCTCCAGGTCGGCCTTCCGGAACTCGCGCCACACCGCCAGCAGTGCAGCGATCGGCGCCAGCAGCGGAACGTCTTCGTACCGAGCCGGTGTGCCCCATGCGACGGTCGCCTCCCCGGGTGAGCCGGCGGGGCCCGCCTCGGCCCGGAACGGATGCCACCCGAGAACGTGCCGGTCCAGGTTCGCGTCGAGCAGGACAATGCCCGTCGCGAAGGCATCCCCCGGCAGCTCGAGTGCGGTCCGCAGGTCGCGATCCTCCCAGGCGACGATGAGGCGCGTCGCCATCATGACGGACGGAAGCAGGCCGAGGGCCGTTATCGCCGAAGCAGCGTCGTCGCCGCGGAGAAACGCCGGCATACGACGTAGCCGAGATAGGGGTTTTCCATGTCCTCCGCAAGGATGTGCACCTGCGGCTGAGGGCAGAAACCGGTCTGCCGGATCAGCTCCTCACTCGCGTTGAGAACAACGGTGGCCAGCGCGTCACCTATGTCTAGCACGGCCTTAGTATGCCTCAGCGGGTTTGACGATGGTGATGGCGATGGCAGCACAGGATGGAGATCGCATGCGGGCGAGATGGGTGAGCGCCATCCGTTCCAGGCTGGCCGGTGACGGCGGCCCTTATGGCCTGCTCGACCCGGCGGCGCTGGCGGAGGCAGTTGCACTCGTCGCCGCCACGACCCGGCCCGAGGACGTTGTCGAAACCTGTCACCTCGTCGGGCTGCTGCATTGGCACCGCGCGCTGGCGCTGGGGGCGCCGCACGTCGAGCGCGAGACCGGCACCGCCATCACGCTGCTCCTCGTGGTGCACCTCTCGGGCTCCCCGCTGCCGATGCCCGAGCCGCTGGCTCGCAGCTTCGAGCGCACCCCCGTGACCGCCGCGTCGGCGCTGGCCGCCGGCCCGGCCGGGCCGGCCGGGCCGGCGGCAGCCACGGAGGAGGCCGTCACCGGGAACGCGGACGACGCGGTGTGGGAACGGTTCGTCATCGTCTTCGAACCGATGCTGCAAAGCGGCGCCGATGCGCACACCCTGCGGCTCGCGGTCAGCGCCGCACGCAACGCCGTGGCCGGCACCCGCCTCGGGCCGCCCGGCCGCCTGAAGTACCTGGCCTTCCTCGGCAGCGCGTTGCAGCGCCTCTTCGAGCAGACCGGCGACGTCGCCACCCTGGCCGAGGCTGTCGAGATCGGACGAGCCGCCCTGGCCGAGGTGCCGGCGGGTGACCCGGACCGGCCGCGGCACCTGTACACCCTCGCCGACAGCCTGCGGGTCGTCTTCGAGCACACGGGCGACGTCGAGCTGCTGCGGGAGGCGGTCGAGCTGAACCGGACCGCGCTGCGGACCATGCCCGGCGACCACGACCAGCGCCACGGACCCCTGTCCGGGTTGAGCCTGGCTCTGCGCAAGCTGTACGAACGCACCAACGACGCCGAGCTCCTCGATGAGGCCCTTGAGCTCGGCGCCGCCGCCGTGGCCGCGGCGCCGAGCGGGTACCTGGCTCCAGCGATCCTGCTGATCAATCATGGCAGTCTTCTGCAGGCGAAGTTCGTGCGCACCGGGCACCAACCTCTCCTGACGGAGGCGATCGCCGTCACCCGCCGGGCTGTCGCCGCGACCCCGCCCAGCTCTCCGCTCGAGCTTGCCGGCCGCTACAACCTCGCCCTGCTGCTCCAGGCACAGTTCGACCACACCGGGGACCTGAGCGCGCTGGGCGAGGCCGTCGACACGACACGCGCCGTCGTCCGCGCCACGCCGGCGGATCACCCCGACGCGCCCTTCTACCGCTCGACCCTCGTCGGGCAGCTTCAGACGACCTTCAAACGGACCGGCGACGCCGCCGCGTTGGACGAGGCGGTCGCCTGGGGACGCGACGCCCTGGCGGCGACCCCACCACACCACCCCAACCGACCGCTGTACCTCGTCAACCTCGCCCTGGCGCTGCAGGCCAAGGCCGACCACACCGGTGACCTCAGGATGCTGCGCGAGGCCGTCGAGCACCATCGCCAGGCCGCGGACACGACCGTGGATGCGAGCCGCCGGTCCGTCGTCCTGTCGAACCTGAACAACGCGCTGCGGTCGTACTTCGACAGCACGAGGGATGTGGGCACGCTCGAGGCGGCGGTCGCCGCCGGGCGTGCCGCGGTGGCCGCGGTTGCCCAGGACCACCCCGACCGGTCGGTGTTCGAGCTGAACCTGGCCTCGTCGCTGGACGCGCTGGGGCTCGTGCTCGGTGACACACCGCTGGTGCAGGAGGCACTCGACCTGCTCGAGTCGGCCGCATCCAGGGGAAGTGCCCGGACCGCCGCCCGGGTGGAGGCGGCTCGTGGATGGGGCCGCATCGCGATGGAAGCCGGCCAGGTCGAACGGGCCGCGCGTGGCTATGCGACCGCCGTGGAGCTGCTGCCGCGCCTCGCGGCACGCGACCTGGTGGCCGCCGACGCGCTGCACTGGCTCGCCACCTATGCCGAGCTGGCGAGCGACGCCGCGGCCTGTGCGCTGAGCGCGGGACGCCCCGAGCACGCGGTCGAACTGCTCGAGACCGGCCGAGGAGTGCTGCTGGGGCAGGCCATGGAGGCCCGCACCGATCTCACCGACCTGCGCGCCCTGGACGAGCTGTCGGCGGACCGGTTCGTCCACCTGTGCGCGCAGCTCGACGCGGACCCGCCCGACGGGCTCGCCACCGCGGCAGCGCCGACCGCGCCGCTACCCGTCACCGCCGCCCAGCCGGCAGCCCCCGAGGACCGGCGCCGAGCGCTCGCCGAAGAGCTGACGGCGCTGGTGGACCACATCCGGACGCTGCCCGGCCTGCAGCGGTTCCTGCTGCCCGCCGACGTCGCGCAGCTTGCCGCCGAAGCGCACAGCGGACCGATCGTCATGATCAACATCAGCCGGTACCGGTGCGACGCGCTGCTGCTGACCCCTGCGGGTGTTCAGGTCCGGCCGTTGCCGGACCTGACCCACTCCGTCGTCCGGGCCCGGCTGGCAGCGATGCGTCAGTCCCTGGCCGGCATGCGTTCCGGCAGGGTCGCCCGCCAGCACGCCGAAGAGGCGATGCACACCACGTTGACGTGGCTCTGGGACACCGTCACCGGGCCGGTTCTCGACCATCTGGGAATCACGGGGCCGTCCGAGGACGGCAGCCGTGACCGTGTCTGGTGGATACCGTGCGGGCCCCTGGCCTACTTCCCCCTGCACGCAGCCGGTCGTCATCGGGAAGGTTCCGGCCACGACCGGCCGACCGTGATGGACCGCGTGGTGTCCTCCTACACCCCCACCGTCCGAGCACTGGCCCACGCCCGGACGCGGCGCGCCGGCCAGACGTCGATCGCCGCGGCGGGTTCCCCGCGCCTGCTGGCCGTCGCGATGCCCCGCACGCCCGGCGCGTCGGACCTGCCCGCCGCGCTGCAGGAGTTCGAGCAGCTCGCCCGGCTGTACCCCGAGACAGAGGGGCTGATCGGCGAGCAGGCCACCCGGGACGCCGTCCTGTCCCGTCTCCCGGCAGCCACGTGGGCCCACTTCGCCTGCCACGCCAGCAGCGATCCGGTCGACCCGTCGAACAACCATCTGCTGGTCCACGACCACGCCCGCAGGCCGCTCAGCGTCCAGCAGATCTCCCGACTGCGGCTGCAGGATTCGCAACTCGCCTTCCTGTCGGCGTGCAGTACCGCCGTGACGTCACAGGACCTGGCGGACGAGGCGTTCCACATCGTCTCGGCCTTCCAACTGGCCGGGTACTCCCACGTCGTGGGCACGCTGTGGGCGATCGACGACGCCGTCGCCGCGGAGATCGCCGGTCAGATCTACGCGAACCTCGCCTCGAACGGATCCGATGCCGCCGGTACGTGGGCCTGCGTGGATCGCGCGATCCACCTCGCCCGGGACCGCTTTCCTCGTATCCCGACGCTCTGGGCCGCCCACATGCATGCCGGGGCCTGACGCGCCCCGGCATGGCCGGGATGCCGGGGCCTGCGCCGGGGCCTACGCCTCGAGGACGACGACGACCTCCTGCTCCTTGGCGTCGATCAGGACGTCGCAGACCCGCTCGCCGATGACGTCGGAGCCGAGCATGCCCGGGCCCGGCTCGCCGGGCTGGCCGAAGCCGTGGACCATGGCGCGGATCATGACCTCGCGCACCAGCACCTCGCCGGCGCGAGCCTCCCGCTCCAGGTGCCGGTACAGCATCCGCTGCGCCGCCTGGGCCATCGACACCACGCCCATCCCGCGGGCGGGGATGTCCGCCATGCCGCCGCCCATGCCCAGGTAGACCGCGCCGGCCGACAGGGCCGGCAGGAAGGTGGTCGCCGCGCTCAGGTGCAGCCGCAGGTAGGGGCCGAGGTGGTCGTCGGCCTGCTCCCAGGTCGTCGACAGGACCGGCGTGGGCGTCCACGGGATGTTCACGGCGACGACGACGGCGTCGGCCGAGGCCAGGTCGAGGCGCGCCGCCAGCTCGGCCGCCCGCTCGGCGTCGGCGACGCTGCCCACGACGGTCTTGACGCCCGCGAACTCGTCGGGCAGCGCGTCGAAGCCGACGGTGTCGCGGTCGACGGCCGTCACCTCCCAGTCCCGCTTGCGAGCTGCGGCGACGATGCCACGCCCGACGTTTCCGGTCGCGCCGACGACGATGAGGGAGAAGGCCATGGAGGAAACCTAGCGAAGGACGCCGTCAGGTGCCGGATGCGGCGAATCAGCCGATCGACACCCGGTCGGGCGAGGGACCGACAGGGTTGGCGCGCAGGGCCCGGATCTCCGAGCGGCGCAGTTCGACCCGCCCGGCGCGCTCGCGGACCTCGTACACCGGCTGCGGACGGGTCGCCGGACCCTGGACGACCTCGCCGGAGCTCAGTGCGAACCGGCTGCCGTGCCAGGGGCACTGCACGCAGTCGCCGTCGCGTTCGCCGTCGCTCAGGGGGGCGCCCCGGTGGGTGCAGCGGTCGTTGATCGCGACGATCCGGCCGTCGACCCTGGTCAGCAGCACGGGCACGCCGTCGACCTCGGCCTGCCGCAGCGCCGTGGTGACCTCGCCGGCCGCCAGCACGTCCGTCCAGTCGGCGGGGCCCCGCTGGAACGCGGTGGTGTCCACCCCCACCCCGAGCGCGTAGGCGAGGTGGCCGCCCAGCCACCCGCCGACGCCGAGGGCGGCCGCCCCCGCGAGGCCCGCGGCCACCCCGCTCGACGCCCCGCTCGCAACCTCCCCGCCTGCGACCACCCCGCCTGCGACCACCCCGCCTGCACCACGACGCCGCTGCCACCAGGACGCCGTGTAGCACCCGATGCCGACGATGTTGCAGGCCGCGTGTACGAGCCCGACGCGGCGTTCGGCGCCGTCGGTGTCGAGCCAGTCCGACCACCCGGCCGCCGCGGCGGGGCCGGCCGACAGCAGCCCGAGCCCGATGAGCCGCCGCGCGGCCGGACGCAGGGCGGACCCGCCGGTGACGTCGAGCAGGGTCGCGCTCAGCAGCGTTCCCGCCGGCACGATCACGGCCGCGGGGTGCAGCGGATGCCCGAGCGCCCGGCCGCTGAGCAGATCGCGTAGCCGCTGCGACCGCAACGCCTTCGACCAGAACGCGGCGACGCGCCCGGCGACCGGATCGAGCGCCTGCTCCCGTTCGAGCCGATCGAGTACCCGTTCGGACCCGCGCATACCTACCTCTTCTCGGGAGATCCCGTCACACTCAGCGGCGCCGCACCGCTGCGCGGCGCGACCGGCGAACTACCCCCGTCCGCGTCCCGCACACGTCCCCGGCCCCGCCGTTCCCGTGGGCGGCGGCGATGGATGGGACGTTGGTGCCGACGCTGGCGTCGCGGCGGCTCCCGATCACCAGCGCGACGGCCGATTGACTCTCCCCCCGGGGGAGGGCCGACACTGCGCTCATGCGTTTCGCCCCGACGATCGGCTACTTCTCCCGGTCCACGCATCTCGACACGTCGGCGTCCCCTCCCGACCTCGACTGAGGGCGACCGCAGGACCGCTCGCACGCAGACGTCCCTACGAGCGACGAGGACGAAAATCGTGACCGTGTCCGTCATCGACACCGGACCGCACCAGATCAGCCGGTCGGTCCTGGTAAACGCGCCGGTGAGCGACCTGTTTGCCATCGTGGCCGACCCGCGCCGGCACCGCGAGCTCGACGGCTCCGGCACGGTACGCGCCACCGTCTCCGGGCCGCCGCGGCTGGCTCAAGGCGCGACCTTCTCGGTGAACATGAAGGCATACGGCCTGCCATACCGGATCACCAGCAGGGTCACGGCGTTCGAGGAGGACCGCCTCATCGAGTGGCGGCACCCGGTCGGCCACCGGTGGCGCTGGCAGTTCAGTCCGGAATCGAACGGATCCACCCGCGTCAGCGAGACCTTCGACTACAGCGGAATGGGACGGATCAAGGCCACGATCCGCTACTACGACCTCATCCGCGCCCCGAAGGCGAACGCGGCTGGCATCGAGGCGACCCTCACCCAGCTCCAGGCCCGTTACGCGCCGGCCAGCCCGACGATCACCTGACGGCACCATCGCGACATACCAAGGGGTGCCGACAGGAGCACCGGCGGCGCGGGAATCAGCGGGATTCGAGGCGGTAGCCCATCCCTCGCCGTGTTTTCATGGGTATCGGCCGCATCCGGGCCGGCCGGTGTCACGCGAGGGGTGAATCTTCACGGCGACGACCACGCCACGAAACGAGGGCGCCGCCGGGCAGGGACCTTCCTCCCTGTCCGCCACGGCCCACCTGTCCGCCACGGCCCACCGGCGAACGATGCGTGCCATCTCCGGTCTGCTGGTCGGGCTCTTCGTCTCGATGCTGTCGTCCACGATCGTGACGAACGCGCTGCCGACCATCATGTCCGACCTGCACGGCAGCGCCACCAGCTACACCTGGGTGGTCACCGCCAACCTGCTCGCGATGACGGCCAGCATGCCGATCTGGGGCAAGCTCGCGGACCTGGTCGACAAGAAGCGGCTGGTCCAGTCGGCCCTCGGCGTCTTCGTCCTCGGCTCCGTGCTCGCGGGGCTGGCCGGCTCCCCCGGGATGCTGATCGCCTGCCGGTTCGTCCAGGGCATCGGCAGCGGCGGGATGTCCTCCCTGGTCCAGGTGGCGATGGGCGCGATCATCCCGGCCCGGGACCGGGGCAGGTACAACGGCTACGTCGGGGCGACCTTCGCGGCGGCGACGGTCACCGGGCCCCTCATCGGCGGACTCGTCGTCGACGCCCCCTGGCTGGGCTGGCGCTGGTGCTTCTACCTGGGCCTGCCGATCGCGGCGGCCGCCGGAGTGCTGATCCAGCGCACGCTGCGGCTGCCCGTGGGTGGCCGTGAGGTCTCCATCGACTACGCCGGCGCCCTGCTGATCTCCGGCGGTGCGAGCTGCCTGCTGGTCTGGGTCTCGCTGGCCGGGGACGCCTTCGGCTGGGCCTCGACGCAGACCGGCTGGCTGATCGGCGGCGGCGTGCTCCTGCTGGCCGTCGCGGTGGCGGTCGAGTTCCGGGCCCGCGAGCCGATGATCCCACCCCGCCTGTTCCGCGACCGCACGCTCGTGCTCTGCGTGATCGCGGCCTTCTGCGTCGGCACCGTGATGTTCTCGACCCCGGTCATGCTCAGCCAGTACTTCCAGCTCGGGCAGGGCCGGTCGCCGGTGATCTCCGGGTTGCTCGCGGTTCCCCTGGTCGGCGCGATGGCCTACGCCTCGATCCACGTAGGCCGGGTGATCTCGCGGTCCGGGCGCTGGAAGCGCTTCCTCGTCCTCGGCTCCGGCCTCGTGTTGTGCGGCCTGCTGCTGCTCGGGCTGATCGGCCCGACGACGACGCCGGTGCTCGTCGGCCTCGCCATGATGCCGGTCGGTCTCGGCCTGGGCATGGTCCAGCAGAACCTGATCGTGATCGCCCAGAACACTGCCCCGCTCACCGATCTCGGGGCCGCGAGCGCGACCGTGCAGTTCCTCCGCAGCCTCGGTGGAACGACTGGCGTCGCCGTCCTCGGCGCGCTGATCGCGCACCGGGTCACCGACCTGACCGCCGCCGGGCTGGCGGCCGAGGGTCTGCCGGTGGACGCCCTGGGTGACGGCCGGGACATCCCGGATCTTGACACGGTCGGCGCTCCGGTCGCCTCCGTCGTCCGCCACGCCTACGGAACGGCGGTTCCCGAGGCCTTCCTGAGCGCGATCCCGCTCATCGTCGTGGCCGCGATCGTCATCCTGCTCATCGTCGAGACCCCGCTGCGCACCACGGTGCGTGTCGAGCCCGCCGCCGCACCCGCTCCTCGCTCCGACCCACCGGACGACGGTGACCGCCCGGACGGCTGAGATCTCCGCTGCGCCGGACACAGCCAGGATTACAGGCGGAACGTACATGTTGGTGTACGAACGGTTACCAGGGGCACGGCACGGGCAGGCACCAATCGCGTGGACGGCTGGGGGTGAGGGGCGATGGCACGGGCGGAGTCGGCGTCCGGACCCTCCTCGGGCGGGATCGAACCGGACGCGACGGTCTCGGAGCTGCTCGGGATACTGCGCCGTCACCTGGGGATGGATCTCGCCTACCTGGCGCGGACGGACGGCGAGGATCTCGTCATCCAGGTGCTCAACGGAGCGGGCTGGCGGTTCGGGCTGGCAGCGGGGACCCGGGTCCGCCCCGATCCCCGGTTCTACCGCAGCCTGCTGGCCGGCACGCTCCCGAAGGTGATTCCGGACACCGGACGCGATCCCTTCCTGGTCGATACGCCGCTCGTGACGAGGCTGGGCATCGGGTGCTACGCGGCGACGGTGGTGACCGACAAGAACGGCGAGGTGTTCGGGGTGCTCGGCTGCATCAGCCGTGCCCCGCGGCCGCATCTGCGGGAGCGGGACAGCCGCTTCCTGGGCCTGGCCGCCGAGTACCTCAGCGACGCCGTCATCGACCTGCACCGGATCTGGGAGGCACGCAGCCGGGTCTGGTGCAGCATCAGCGAAATGATCGACGCCGGCGGCCCGGAGATCGTCTACCAGCCCATCGTGGACCTGGCGACGGGTCGGATCGCCGCGGTGGAGGCGCTGTCCCGGTTCCCCAACGAGCCCCGCGAGCCGCCCCGAGGCCCGCGGGGCTGGTACTTCGACGCCACGACCGTCGGCCTCAGCGCCGAACTGGAGCTGGCCGCGATCCGCCGGGCGCTGCGAGCGCTGCCCCAGCTACCCGCCGCCGTCTGCCTCACCGTCAACGCCTCGCCGGCCACGATCATCTCCGGACTTCTCGACGTCCTCCACGACGAGGAGACCTGTCGGCGCCTGGTCGTGGAGATCACCGAACACGAGTACTTCTGCGATGACACCGACGTCCTGCGCGGCGTGCGGGAACTCCGCGCCCGGGGCGTGCGGATCGCCGCCGATGACACCGGGACCGGCTACGCGGGGCTGGAGCAGCTCATCGAGCTGCACCCGGACATCGTGAAGCTCGACTATCTGGTCACCCACGGGATGGACGCCGACCCGGCCCGCCGGGCGACCGCCGCCGCGCTCGTCATGATCAGTAGGGAGTTCGGCGGCTGCGTCATCGCGGAAGGCATTGAAACCCCCGCCGAACTGCACACCGCTCTCGACGTGCACATACCCTACGGCCAGGGATTTCTCCTCGGCGCCCCGGCCACCACCCCCTCCCTCGCCTGCGCGGGACGCGCAGACACCGGTCGGGGGCGGCGGTCGGGAGGGCTCAGGCCAGGCGGGAGCGGGGGGCGCGCAGGCCCTCCAGCCGGGCGACGCGCCACGACCAGGCGACGGTGATCGCCACGGCGGTCGCGGTCACGGCCGTGCCGGTAACCCCTCGGATCGCCACGAACACGGCGGTGGACTGCGACACCAGCAGCCAGAAGGTGAACGCGGCGTTGCCGAGATTCACGGCGGCCCAGAAGAGGGTCAGGCCGAGGAAGAGCCGGCGCACGCCGATCCGCTCGGTGACACCTGCGGGCAGCGGGCAGAAGTCGCCGGCCAACCGGTGAACCAGTGGCCGGGGGGTCAACGCCGACAACAGAAAGATCATGCCGATCACCCCCGCAACGATCACCGGTTGGAGGAAGTAAATGAACGCATTGCCGTTGATGATCACAATCACCGTGCGGACGGTGAGCCCGACCGAGGAGAGGATCAGCAGGGCGGGAATGCGTTGCCGTCGCACGACGCGCCGGCCAAGGGCGACATAGCCCCAGGCCACGGCGGTCAGCGCGGCGAGGGTGAGACCACCGAGATGCAGAAAGATCAGGAAGAGCGCCGCGGGAATGACCGTCGCCTCGACCAGGTGCGGCACCGCGTGTTTCGCGATACTTGTGGGCCGGGGCAACTGGACGGCGGCCGTGTCGCTCACGGGCGCGGAACCCGGCGCGTCCACGGGTGGACGGGCCGGTGGGGTCGGAAGCGCCAGCTCGGCGGTCGGGTGAACGTCGGAAGAGACATGAGCTCCTAAGGGGCCATCCCCGGGTCGGCGATCACGCTGGAGGTGAAAACGGTACGCGACGATCGGTCGCGCGCGGCACGGCCCCACCCCCGATGTGCCGATGTGGTGCTATGCGTGTCCGGGGCGGCCGTCTGCGCAATCCGCGCCCGCCGACGGGACCGTGTCCACGATCTCACCCCTTTTCGGTAGTGTCCTGTCGTCTGTCGGACACTTCGGCTCATACCAGGCAGATTTCCCTGCTGCCGCATGTACCGCACGCCCGCACCCTCCCCTTGACGAGCGAGGACCCGCAGCCCGCGCGGCGCCTCCGCTCCTGTCCATATTTCGGAGCAATCAACATGCGTCGTGGCTTAACGCTAGGTATCGCCGCGATCGTCCTGGTACTGACCGCCGGGGTCAGCGCCTGCTCGGGGAAGTCGCCGGCCGCCACGGCCGCCCCCTGCGCCACCCCTGGGGTGACCCCGCAGGAGATCCGGCTCGGCCTGCTGTACTCCGACACCGGGGCGAGCTCCGCCACCCTGGCCGTCGCGCGGGCCGGCGTCGACGCCCGCATCGGCCAGGCCAACGCCGGCGGCGGCATCAGCGGACGCAAGATCGTCTACGACTGGCAGGACGACCCGGGCACCCTCGAGGCGAACACGCTGGGTGCCCGCAACCTGATCGAGGGCAGGCACGACTTCGGCCTCCTGGAGTACTCCCTGGCCGCGGGCGCAAGCGCCCAGTACCTCGCCGACCGGGATGTTCCGGTGAGCGGCCTGGCCGTCGGCGACGCCTGGCCGAAGTACCGCAACATGTTCTCCTTCTCCTACACCACCGGCGGCGCCGTCGACACCTACGGCCAGTTCGTGAGGTCCCGCGGCGGGAGCCGGGCGGCGCTGCTGCGCACCGCGCTGTCCAGCGAGGTCGGGAACGCCGGCTCCAAGCTGGTGGAGAGCCTGGAGTCCGTCGGCATCCCCACCGTGGCCCAGGTCCCCTACACGCCGGGCGCGGACAGCCCGGCCGCGACCGCCCAGAAGATCATCAACTCCGGCGCCGACACCCTGCTCGCCGTCGTCGACGCCGGTGTCGCCCTTCCCCCGGTGCTCAGCGCCCTGCGCGCCGCCGGCAAGAACATGAAGGTGATCCTTTCGGTCAGCGGCTACGACAACCAGCTACTACGCCAGGCCGGTCCCGCGATGGCCGGGGTCGTCGTCCCGGTGTTCTACCGGCCGTTCGAGGCCGGTGGCCTTGCGATAGCCCGCTACACCGCCGCCATGACCGACTACGCGCCGCAGGTCGAGAACCCCACCCAGGAAATCGCCATGATTTCCTACATCAACACCGACCTGTTCCTCAGGGGGCTGCAGCTCGCCGGCCCCTGCCCGACCCGGAAAGGCTTCATCGCCGCACTGCGCTCGGTGACCAGCTACGACGCCGGCGGATTGATCGAGCCGCCGATCGACGTCAGGAACGGGCTCGGCAAACCGACCACCTGCTGGTCCTTCGTCCAGGCCAACGACACCGGAACCGCGTTCACCATCGTCGACCAGAACCGGTGCGGCCGGGCCCTGCCCGCCGCCTAGTGGCTGCTGCACCTCGTGGCTCCAGTACCTCGTGGCTGCTGCACCTCGTGGCTGCCGCACCTCGTGGCTGCCGCACCTCGTGGCTGAGGCGTCAGGTCCCGAGATAGCCGCGTAGCAGCGCGTTCTGGTCGAGGTCGCCGGTCGGGCCGTCGAACGTCACCTGGCCACGGTCGAGCAGCACGACCCGGTCGGCGATGTCGAGCGCGCGCTGCACGTACTGCTCGACGAGCAGCAGCGCGACGCCCGACGCGGCCAGGGCCTTCAGCGAGTGGAAGATCTGGTCGACGACGGCGGGCGCCAGGCCCATCGACACCTCGTCGAGCAGCACGATCCGGGGCCGGGCGAGATGGGCTCGGGCCAGGGCCAGCATCTGCTGCTGGCCGCCGGACAGGGTGCCGGCGGTCTGGCCCAGCCGTTCCCGCAGCACCGGGAACGCCGCCAGGGCGACCTCGACGGAGGAGTCCGTCGCCCACGGCGGCACCTGCATCCGCAGGTTGTCCCGCACGGTCAGGCTGCGGAAGATGCCCCGCCCCTCGGGGATGTGGCACAGCCCGTCGCGGGCCCGCCGGTGCGCGGGCGCGCCGGTGCGGTCCCGGCCGCCGACGAGGACGCGTCCGCGTGCGGCGGGCAGCAGGCCGGTCGCCGTGCGCAGCAGCGTCGTCTTGCCCGCTCCGTTGGCTCCGAGCAGGGCCACGACGGAGCCGGGGCGCACGGTCAGGTCGACCCCGCGCAGCACGGTGGTGCGGCCGTAGCCGGCTTCCACGCCACGCAGTTCGAGGACGGTGTCGGCCATCACTCGCCGCCCGTGGTCAGGCTGGCCGAGTGCGGGCGGGCGGCGTCCGCGGCGGCGGACGCCAGCGGGTCGGACGCCAGCGGGTCGGTCTCCCCGAGGTAGGCGACGCGCACCACGGGCGACGCCATGACCTCCGCCGGGGTCCCGTCGAACACCGGGCGCCCGAAGTCCAGGACGTACACGTGGTCGCAGATCGCGGTGACCAGGCTCATGTCGTGCTCCACGAGAAGGATGCCGACTCCGTGCTCGTCGACCACGCGTCGCAGGATCTGCCCGAAGTGCCGGGTTTCCGCGCGGTCGAGGCCGGAGGAGGGTTCGTCGAGAAGGAGGAGCCGGGGCTGACCGGCCAGGCAGCGCGCGAGCTCGACCAGCCGGCGTTGCCCGGTCGACAGGGAACCGGCCACCTGCCCGGTCAGGTCGCCCAGGCCGCAGGTGCGCACCGCGGAGTCCGCCGCGGCGTGGATGTCGCGCGAGGTCTGCGGGGCGCTGGCGAGATGGCGCAGCGCGTTGGGTCCGGCCCGCCGCCCCTCGGCCCCGAGGACAACGTTGTCCCACACCGTGAGGTTGTCGAACAGCTCCATCTGCTGGAAGGTGCGCCCCAGGCCCAGCCGGGCGCGGGTCGAGGCCGAACGACGGATGATCGACCGGCCGTCGAGGAGGACCTGGCCGCGCTGGGGCCGCAGCAGCCCCGAGCACACGTTGAACGTCGTCGTCTTGCCGGCGCCGTTCGGGCCGATGAGTCCGGTGACGTGCCCCGTGGCGGCCCGCAGCGTCACGCCGTCGACGGCCACCAGGCCGCCGAAGGCCACCCGCACGTCGCGGATCTGCAGCTCGGCCGGCGGCACCTGGGCGATCGGGCGGGACGGTTCCGGCCCGGACGCCGCGGCGTCCCGCGCGCGGGCACCGAGCCAGCCGAGCCCGCCGAGCCGGTCGCGACCGCCGAGCCGGTCGAGCGCGCGGCGCACGGCCGGGTGCGGCTCGCGGGCCCGGGCCGCGGTGACCGCATACAGGATCGCGAAGACGCCGAACGCCACCTGCAGCCAGTTGGAGGTGTCGGCGTCGTCGAGGTAGGACGGCACGAGGGTGAGCCCGGCGGCGCCGGCGATCGCGTACCAGGGCGCGCCCCCGACGCTGATGACGACCAGCACGAAGTAGACCAGCGAGGTGATGGGGAGGTAGGAGTCGCCGTTGACCTGCCCGACCGCCGCGGCGTCGAGGACCCCGGCGACGGCGGCCAGGAAGGCCGACAGGCAGAACACCAGCACCCGGGTCGTGTTCACGGCGGTCCCGCTCGTCGCGAGGCCGATCGGGCTGTCGGCCAGGGCGCGCAGCAGCCGGCCCAGCCGACTGCGGTTCAGGGCCACCATGGCGAGGGCCGCCACGGCGGCGAGGATCAGCACGAGGTAGTAGTAGCCGCGGTCGGAGCCGTCGAGGCCGACGGCGGCCCAGCGCGGGGTGGGCACGGTGACGCCGATTCCCAGGCTGCCGAACATGTAGCCCTGGGAGTAGAACATGTACTGGACGAGGATCCCGAACCCGAACGTCGACAGCGCCAGGTAGAGCCCGGACAGGCGGATCGCCGGAATCGCCAGCAGGGCGCCGATCGGCACCGCGACGAGGCCCGCGACCACCAGCGCGGCCGCCCACGGCCAGCCGTTGCCGACGTGGAGCTGCGAGAACGTGCAGACACCGATGGCCATGAACGTGACGTGGCACAGCGACACCTGTCCGGACGTGCGCACGAGCAGGCCGAGCGATCCGAACAGGATCGCGTAGGCGAGGAACTCGCTGAACGCCACCAGGTGGATGCCGGCGAAGCTCGGCACGAAGCAGAGCAGCGCCAGGACGGCGACGCCGCCCGCGGACTGCAGGCGCCACGGCGTCGTCCAGGCGACGCCCGAGCGCGGCACCGCGCGCAGCCGTTCGGTGAGGCGCCGGCGAGGGGCGGTGAGCAGGACGGCGAACAGGACGAGGAACGGCAGGGCGTTGGACAGCCCGGCCAGCAGGCCGCTGTCGAAGTACTTCGTGGCCAGCGAGGCGATGATCCCGATGGCGAGCCCGCCGGCGTACGTCGCGGGCAGGCTGGTGAACCAGCCCAGCGCCGCGGCGCCGAAGGCCGCGACGACGAGGAAGGTGAGGGCCGTCGCGTCGAGGTTGACGTACTGGGCGATGAGCACACCCGACGTCGCCGCGAACCCGATGCCGATCATCCAGGCCCACCGGCGCACGGCCACCGGGTTCGTCCCGGTGGTGTCGAGCAGCGCCGGGTCGTCGACCACGGCGCGCATCGCCACGCCGGTTCGGGCCAGCGAGAAGTAGGCGTAGAGCGCCGCGGTGGCGAGGATCCCCACCGCGAAGACGATGATGCGGTCGGCGGTCACGGTCGTGCTGCCGACGTGGAACCCGGCGTCGGGCAGGAACACCGGCACCTTCCGCGGCCGGGTGTCCCCGTAGATCAGGACGGCGCCGGCCTGCACGACGAGCAGCACGCCGACCGTGCCGGCCACCCGGGTCGACAGCGCGGTCGCGGCCATCCGCCGGGCGCCCTGCTCGAACGCCACGCCCAGAACCGGGCCGGCGCCGAGGATGCAGATCGCCGCCGCGGGTATCCACGGCAGTCCCGCCTGGACGTGCAGGCTGTAGAACAGGTACGCGGAGACGGTGGCCACGGCTCCGTGGGCGAAGTTGAAGATGCCGGATGTCTTGTAGGTGAGCACGAGCCCGACACCGGCCAGGCCGTACACCGATCCCGTGGTCAGCCCGGCGATGAGGAACGGCAGCACGTGGGTCCCCTCCTGCTGATGTGGTCGTGACGATCCGCCGGAGATCCCGGGACGCGCCGTCTGCGCGCTGGAGCCGCGTGGCCGCCGCGTTGCGCGGTCGGCGCGGCGCGTCCCGGGAGGTCGGAGCGGTCTCAGCCGGCCGCCGCCGGATTGCCGGCCGCCGCCGGGTTTGCGTTCGCCGCCGAGTCACCGGTCGCCGCCGGGCGGCGGTCGGTGCGGCTGCGCGGCTGGAACCGGTGACGCATCACGGTTCCGGTGCGGTCGCGCAGCCCGACCTTCTCGTCGAGGTCCGGCCGCACCTCACGCATCACGAGGAAGTCGGGGGACAGCCAGGCGCGGTGGACGTACGGCGCGAAGCTGAGCAGGCCCCGGGCGCCCCCGGTCGCGGCGGGCAGCATCTTGACGCGCTCCAGGCCGGCCTTCACGCCGGCCGGCGACAGCGGGCGGGCCTTGGAGATGCCGTGCGCGATCATCTGGGCGATGTCGTAGTTGATGATCGCGAACCAGTTCTCGGGCCGGTAGTCGTAGCGGCGCTCGAACCGGTCGAGGAAGTCCCGGGCCACCGTGTTGGTCTCGTCGTACTGGTCGCAGCCCACCCAGCCCTTGAGCGAGGCCATGCCCTGGGGCAGGACCGGGGCCGACATGAACGCCGTGCACATCACCCGGAACGGGTCCCACTGCGCCGCGGCGAGAGCGCGGTTGATGTGGACGGAGGCCACCCCGACGCCGAGGTAGGCCAGCGCGTCCGCGCCGGCCGACCGCAGCCGCTCGACCGCCGGGCCCATGTCCGTCTCCAGCGGGTCGACCCCGTGTTCCAACAGCACCTCGACGCCGTCGAACTCGCAGGCGTCGCGGAAGAAGCCGCGGTACTCGTCGCCGATCGCCGTCTTGTCGTAGACGACGGCGACGGTCTTGATCCCCTTGACGGCCAGGTAGTTCGACATCACGTAGGGGTCCTCGGCCAGCGACCCGTTGTTGATGTTGAAGCACCACTCGCCGTACCAGAGGTCCGTACCGCACATGGCCACGGACGGGACGTGGCCCTCCCGGTCGTTCCACTCCCGGAACGGGATGGCGTTGTCGGAGATCCACGGGCCGTCGATGGCCACCACGCCCGCGTCGACGAGCTCGCGGCCCGCCTGGATCACGGTGTGCGCGTCGCCGGTGGGCAGGCCGTGGACGAGCTTGTAGATCACTTCGATCGGCCGGTCGATGAGGCCGTCCTGCAGCGCCTCGTCGAAGGTGAGGTCGAGCACGTCGTGCAGGAGCTGCTCGGCCTCCGGGGCGAGCGGCCAGTCGCAGAGCATGCCGATCTTCGTGGTTCCGGACACGGAGGTCCTCCTCGTGAGAACTGCGGGGATGGGGGCGCAGTGGCCCGGGATGGGGCCCGGGGATGGGGGCGCAGTGCCCCGGGATGGGCCCCGGGGATGGGGGCGCGGTGGCCCGGGGACGGGGCCCGGCATTGGGCCCGGCATTGGGCCCGGGGATGGGGCGCGGGGATGGGGCGCGGGGATGGGGCGCGGGATCAGGGGCGGGGATCGGGGTGCAGGAGCGCGGGGATGCGGGGCGCAGAGATGGAGGCGCGCCGGGCGGGGGCGCGGCACCGCGGCAGGCCGTGGCGCGCGGGGCGCCGGGCGGATCAGGCGTTCTTGCCGCAGACCCGGCCCGCGCCGAAGGGGGTGGTCAGCTTCCCGGCCTTCACCTGGGCGTACCAGGTGCACACCTCCTGGACGGCGGGCTTGCCCTTCACGTAGGTCACGGGCGCGAGGACGCCGTCAAGGTCGAACCTGGGGCCGAGCTTGTACAGACCGTCGTAGATCGTCTGCGAGGTGATGTCGCCACTCGCGCCGGCGAGGACCTTCTCCAGGACCTTCCCGGCGTACCAGCCGGAGGTCGTGCTGGTGTTGAGCAGCACGTCGGGCTGGTACTTCGTCATCGCGGCCAGGAACTCGGCGGTGCCGGGTCCGTCCCCGAACCACAGCGGCTCGGGGGCGGCGAAGACGAGGCCCTCCCACACCGGGGCGGACAGTTCGCTGTCACGCCAGTTCTGCGGGTTGTCGATCCAGATCGGCCGGTAGTCCTGCTGGGCGCACTGCTCGACGAGGCGCTTGGCGGTGGCCAGGTCGCTGGCGGCGAAGACGGCCTCGGCGCCCGAGTCCTTGAGCTTCTGGCACTGGGCGGCGTAGCTGGTCGCCGAGGCCGAGATGGCCTGGCCCGGCACCGTCCGGATGCCGAGCCGGCGGGCGTGGGTGTCGAGCAGCGACGCGGCCTGGGCGCACGCGGGCACCTCGGCGCAGTAGGCGACGCTCACCACCGTCTTGTGGAACAGGACCGCGGCGTTGGCGTACCCGCCGTACCCGGTGTCGTTGGTGCCGGTGACCGGGAAGAAGTTCGGGTCCTTGGTGTACGACACCCCGGTGGCCGTCCCACCGAGGACCGGGATGTCGTGCTGGGAGGCGTAGCTGGCCCACGCCGCGTCCACGCCCGACTCGTGATTGCCGACGAGCGCCACGACGTGGTCCTTCTCGACGAGCTCCTTGACGTTCTGCAGGGCCTTGGCGGGCTTCCCGCCGTCGTCCTTGACGATGATCTCGACAGGATGGCCGGCTATGCCGCCGGCGGCGTTGATCCCGTCCGCCCACGCCTGCAGACCCTTGGAGCCGGCGATGGCGATGTCCGACGCGAACCCGCTGTAGACGCCGACATTACCGATCTTGATGGGCGACCCGCCGGGACCGCCGCTGCTCGACGACCCCGTCCCACCGCCGCCACCGCCACCGCTGCCGCTGCCGCAGGCGGCGGTGGCGAGGAGTAAGGCTCCCACCGCTGCGGCCACGCTCGCCCGGGTCCGGGCGGAGCGAGGTCGCATCGCTCTGACTGCTCGCATGAGGTGTCCTCCTGGGTTTCGGGCTGGCTGTGGGCTGGTTTTTGGGGCTGGCTTGGGGGGCCCGGCTTGGGGGGCCCGGCTTGGGGGCCGGCTTGGGGGCCGGCCGACGAAGGGTGCCGCCGAGGCGTGCGCCGGACACCCGGCTGCCGGACGAAGGGCACCTCTCCACCCGCCGCAATGGTGTACCACACATCACACATAATGTGGAAGTGTGTATCTGCGCAGGTGGGAGCGGTCTTGTGGGTCTACGGGCGCGGTGGAGCCAGCCGGAGCCGCCGGCGGGTCGCCTGAGGGCGCAGCGCCCCTCAGGACGCTGCGCCCCTCAGGACGCTGCGCCCCTCAGGATGTGGCGCCCCTCAGGATGTGGCGCCCCTCAGGACATGACGGACCTCAGGATGCGACGGACCTCAGGATGCGTCGAACAACCCGCGGCGCTCGAGTTCGGCCACGAGCGCGGTCCCGTGCTGCTGCAGCATCCGTTCGGCCGCCGACGCCGCGGCCTCGCCGTCGCCCTGGTCGACCGCCTCGGCGATGAGGCGCATCCACGGGGCCACGGCGTCGGCCATCCCGGGCACGGCGGTGTAGTAGGCGTCGGCCGGGAGGAGGTCGGGCACCGCGTCGACGAGATGCCGCCAGGCCGGTGAGGCGCACATCCGTCCCAGGACGTCGACGAACTCGACCATGAGCGGCCTGATCGCCTCCAGGTCCTGCTCCCCGCCGAGCCGGCCGGCGATCGCGACGAGTTCATGCTTGTTCCGCGCGCTGGTGCCGGCCACCGCTCGCTTCAGGGCCCACCCGTAGAGCAGCGAGAACAGCTCGTAGTTGTCACGGATGCGATCCCGGTCGACATGGCAGACGAAGGCGCCGCGATGCGGGCGGATCTCCAGGATGCCCTCGGACTCCAGGGCGATGACGGCCTCGCGCACCGGGGTGTTGCTCACCCCGAGCACCCGGGCCACCTCGTCCTGAGGGATACGCTCCCCCACCCGGATCTTGCCTTCGAAGATCTGCTCCTTGATGTAGTCACCCACGCTCATGCGGACGCGCTCGCGGGCGATCGGCCGGGCGGGTAGGCGGGAGGCCGACTCGTGAGCTGGAGCTTTCGACGCCAAGCCTGCGGCTCCTCAGCAGGACGGAGGGAGGGCACAACCCGGCCGCGCCGGAATCACACATGATACAGAAAACGCGCCGCCGCGCCCCGCCTCAGCCACACCGTGACGTCACCGACCGTAATAGGAGGTCGGGAAGGGGACATCCGAGACGCTGCACCAGCGGTCCGCGGATACCTGGGCCGCCCTACCGCCGACAGCACGCGCCGACAGCACGCCGACAGCACGCGCCGACATCAGGCGCCGACGATCTCATCCAGGCGATCCTGGCGTTGCTGTACGACCCCGGTGTCACCGCCGGGCGGGCCCTCGCGCACGGCCTCGCCTGGCGGCGTACCGCCGACAGCGCCGCCGGCATCATCACTACCTTCCACATCATCACCGCCCCCCACGTCACCACCGCCGACATCACCGCCGCCGGCCACCGACGGGGCACCGAGCTTCCACAGGGCGACGGCCAGCAGGACACCGCCGACCAGGGCGAATATCGCCAGACCGGACAGACCGAGATCGGCCGGCCCGGGAGCCTCGGCGGCCCACGCGGTCCGCAGCCGGTCCACCGGCGGGAGGGGAGCGAGCGCGCGGTTCCGCCACGCCAGTTCGCGGGTGAGCATCACCACGGTGAGTGAGGCGAGCGCCGCGACGAGCACGACCGTCGGCAGCCCCCGCCGTCCCAGCGGGAGCGCCCGGCAGGAGACCGCGACGGCGAACGCGAGCACCGGCAGCATCGGCAGCAGGTAGCGGGTGAACGCCGCGCCGCCGGCGGCCGCGTATCCCACCAGCGTGGCGACGACGAGCAGGCAGTGCGCGGCGAGCAGGATCCAGACGACGCTCCCGGCCAGCCGAGCACCCGGCTGGCGCGACCCCGGCTCCGACCTCGACCTCGGCTCCGACCTCGGCTCCGACCTCGGCTTCGACCTCGGCTTCGACCCCGACCCCGGCGGCCCGGTCCCCCGCGGCCCACCGCCGTACAACGCGGCACTGATCGCCGGGGAGTCCGGGGCTCGTGCGGCCGAGATCTGCGCCGTCAGGATTCGTACCACCGCGGCGAGCACACCCGCACCGGTGACGATCGCGAATCCGACGGCCATCTTCTCGGCGTAGCCGGTCAGCAGGGAGACACGACCGAAGATGCCGCGATAGACGTGCCACCAGAAATCGGGATCGCGCACCACCTGCTGCGCCGACGGCCGCGGCCCCCGAATCGGCAGCATGGCGGCAATCCGGCCGAAGGCGGTGGGGTCACCGTACAGGCGCACGTTGCGCAGGTAGAACCAGCCGGTCGAGGCGAAGGTCAGCGCGGCGAGCCCACCGGCCACGGCCAGGCCCCGGCCGGCTCGCCGAGCCGGGCGGCCGGCGGAGTGCGCCGCGACGGCGACCCCGACGGCCGGAACGACGACCGCCAACGCCACCGCCCCGCTCGCCCGGCTGGCCGCGGCGGCCGGGCCGAGCACCGCGAGCACCAACAGCCTTCGCGGCCCCGGTCCCCGGCGCACGATCGCGACGGTCACGGCGAGCAGACCGGTGATGGTCGCCACCGCCATCGTGTCGTTGTAGACCTGCCCGGACGGGAACACGAACAGGCCGACGACACCGGTGATCGCCGCCGCACCGACCGCGACGGCCGGCTGTCTCGGCAGCACGCCCCGGACCAGGGCAGCCGTCGCGATCAGGGCGGTCACCCCGAGCGCCACGTTGATTCCTCGGGCGGCCCGGAAGCCGGCCAGCGGGTGATGCAGGGCGATGCCGGACCGCAGCGGGACGGCCTCGACCGCGTAGAACAACGGCGGATGGTTCGCGGTGTAGACAACGTCGAAGTTGGTCGGCGGCCGACGCAGCCGCCGCCCGCACAGGTGGTCGGCATGCGTGTTCACCGCGGCTCGGAACTGCCGGGGGGACACGCGGCACCCGGCCGGCAGCCCCGGCATGCCCGGGATGCGAGAGCGCACGGGTGTGTCCAGCCCGGGCAACGATCCGTCGGCCACCGCAAGCGCATAGGCGGTGTGCTGCGCCTCGTCGGCGCTGGTGAAGGGCGGCACGACGACGGCGACCAGCAGTCCGAGCGCCGAAAAGACCATCGCGGCCGCGACCACTCCGACCACCAGCCACCGATGTCCGGACCGATTGCCCGGTCCGGAACCGACCCGGTCTGTGACCTTCAACCACCACACCCCAACGCCGGCCGGCCGAGGAAACATCGGCCACGCTCGGCCTGGCGGCTACCGTAGCGCCTGGTGCGCCACGGCTGTCTGCCGGATCGGACTTCCGGCACCTACGGGACATGGTCGAACAGGGATGGACGTGGCGGGACGCCGTCGACGGTGCCCCGGCCCCGGCCCCGGTCCGGAGTTCGGCCGGGAGTGCGCCGCCCGGAGTGGTGAACAGCGTTGACATGTCGACGGATGGTCTGCGACGCTGCAGCTCTCACAGCACGGCGAGAACCGAGGGCGACGAAGACGGAGCTGTCTCATGAGCGCTATCGATCTGTCCGGGTACGAGGTCACCGACTCCTTCTTCGGGGCGCCGTTCATCGAGGTGGACGAGGAACGTGAGCGTCCGTCGCCCCACCGTTTCGTGCAGGGCGGATTCGAGGGCACTGATACGGAGTTCGCCTTTTACCTGCCGTCCGCTGAGTACTACACGGGTCGCATGTTCCAGCCGCTGGAAGGCGGCAACGGCGGTCATGCGGTCACCTTCGGCGGAGGCATTCTCGGCGAGATGTTCCAACGCATCGCCATGAGCGCCCGGCTGGGCGGTTACATGGTCGAGTCGAATCAGGGCCACAAGGGCGACGACTACGACCCGAAGGCCGGAGAGGATCCGACGCTCTACGGCCACCGGGCCAGCGCCGAGTCCGCGCGCCTGTCCAAGTACGTCGCCGCGCAGGTGTACGGCGGCGCCCCTCACCACAGCTACGTGTGGGGAGGCAGCGGCGGCGGGCGACGCTCGCCGCTCTGCCTGGAGAACGCGCCCGGGGTGTGGGACGGGTGCATGCCGTCGACCAGCGGCGGCGAGATCGCCGAGCCCGGCAACACCGAGCGGGTCAAGGCCGGCAGCATCATGTCGTTCGGCCAGATGTTCAACGTCCAGCGGCTACTGGGGCGCGACCGGATCATCGCGCTGGCGGACCGGATGGCGCCGGGTGGCAGCGGCAACCCGTTCGAGGGACTCGGCACGCACGAGCGCGAGGAACTGGCGTCGCTCTACCGGCAGGGGTTTCCCCGCGGCAACGAGTTCATGATCAGTGAACCGATGGGCCAGATGTGGCTGTGGACCTCGCTGGCCGACGAGCTGCACCGCGAGGACCCGGACTACTTCACGAACTTCTGGACGAAGCCGGGCTACGTCGGGCACGACGCGCCCGAACTGGTCGAGACAGACCTGATCCACCAGACGGGACGGGTCGTGCGCACCCTGTCGGCCCGCGACCTGAACGAGTCCGCCGACTTCGCCGGACCCGAGTTCCAGACCATGCGGATCCTGGCGGCGATCGTCGGCGCGGGCGGCGAGGCGTACGACTTCCCCTACGCCGTCGAGATCGAGGGGCTCAAGGGCGGCTACCGCGTCGGGACCGGCGTGAAGATCCTCACCGGGAAGGCCGCCGGGCGGTCGCTGTACGCCACCGGCGCGGCCGGTGACGTCTTCGCCTGCGACGGGCAGGGCGACGCGAACGTCCTGCGGTTCAAAGGCGTCGAGCCGGGCGACGAGGTTCTCGTCGACAACCGCGGGTTCCTCGCCTACTGCTACTTCGCCCGCCATCACGTCACCGACGACCCCGCGTTCGCGCACCTGCTGGTCGACGGCCGGCCGAGCTATCCACAGCACCCCGTGCCGCGGATGTCCTCGCTGATGGGCGTCTGCTACTCGGGCCGGTACGAGGGCAAGGTGCTCTGGCTCCACCACACCCACGACTCGTCGGTCTGGCCCGCCTGGGGCACCCTGTACGACCGAGCCGTGCGCCAGGCCCAGGGCGAGGCGGGCGCGCGGCGGAACTTCCGGATCCGCTGGACCGAGTACGCCGAGCACGGCCCGTACGGCATGGTTCCGCCGGAGCCGAACCGCGTGGCCGCGACCCGGCTCATCGACTTTCGCGGCATCACCGAGCAGTCGATGATCGACCTGATCGACTGGGTGGAGAACGGCATCGAGCCGAACGGCACCCATTACTCCTTCGTCGACGGCCGGGTGCGCCTGCCGTCGAGCGCGGCGGAGCGGGGCGGCATCCAGCCGGTCGCGTCGGCCACGGCGAACGGCGGGTCCCGGGCCGACGTCGGCGTGGGCGAGCCGGTGACCCTGACGGTCACCGCCGCCGTCCCGCCGGGCGCCGGGCGGATCATCTCGATCGAGTGGGACTTCGACGGCACCGGCACCTACCCGTTCCGCCATGCGGAGATCGACGGCACGGCCGCCGAGCTGACCGTCTCGACCACGCACGCCTACGACCGGCCGGGAACGTACTTCGCCACCGCGCGCGTGACCTCCCACCGCGCGGGCGACGTGCGGGCCGAGCTGTGCCGGATCGAGACGATCGCCCAGGCCCGCACCGTCGTCGCTGCGGCCGCCGATGCCGATGCCGCCGCCGATGCCGCCGCCGATGCCGCGACGGGGGTCTGAGAATGGCGGGTTCGCTGGACGGCAAGGTCGTCCTGATCACGGGTACCGGGAGCGGCATGGGCCGGGCCGGGGCGCTGCGGTTCGCCGCCGCCGGCGCCACCGTCGTCGGCGCCGACCTGAACGCCGAGGGCAACGCCGAGACCGAGGCCCTGGTGACGGCGGCCGGTGGTCGGATGTTCGGCACGGCGCCGGTCGACCTCGGCGACTACGCCGCGTGCGAGCGCTGGGTCGACCAGGCCGTGCGGGCCCATGGTCGCATCGATGTGCTGTGGAACAACGCCTCGGCGTGCGTGTTCGCCACCATCGAGGCGATGACGGTCGAGCAGTGGGACTTCTCGATCCGCAACGAGCTGAGCATCGTCTTTCTCGTGACCAAGGCGGCGTGGCGGCACCTGACCGCCAGCGCCGGCCCGGACGCGCGACCCGTGGTGATCAACACGGCGTCGGTGGCCGGGCACGGCGGTGGTCCGGGCGGGATCGCGCATTCGGCGACCAAGGCCGCCGTCCTGGCGATGACGCACGTCATCGCGGCCGAGGGTGCGCCGTACGGCATCCGCGCCGTCAGCATCAGCCCGGGCGCGATGGACACCCCGGGCTCGGCCGAGCAGCTCGCCCTGCCCGGCGCCCGGGACGCGCTGCTGAGCCACGCGCTCGTCCCTCGCCTCGGGGATCCGGACGAGGTGGCGCGGGCCGCGGTCTTCCTCGCCTCCGACGACGCCTCCTTCATCACCGGCGCCGATCTGCTCGTCGACGGCGGCCTGACCAACCACGGCTGAGGCCGGCGGCCCGCCTCGTCGTCCAGGACGAGGCGTCCGGCCGTCGGTCTGGACGGCGGTCTACAGGTCGGCGTGGAGCGGCTCGTCGGCGATGAGGATGCGCTCGAGCAGGCGCGGCGTCGTTCCGTAGTTGCGGACCGCGTAGTGCACGGCCGCCCGGTTGTCCCAGAACGCGACCGAACCCGGCCGCCAGGTGAAGCGCACCTGGTTCTCCGGCTTGCGGTACTGGTCGATGACGGCGGTCAGCAGCTCCTTACTCTCCGCGCGGTCGAGCCCGATGATCGTGGGCCGCTGGGTGAAGTTCACCCACGCGATCTTCTCGCCGGTCTCCCGGTGGATCCGGACGACCGGATGCGCGACCACCGGATAGTCATGCCCGTAGGCGTGCAGCGCGGCCCGGAAGTCGTGGGTGACGTGGCGGCCGTCGAGGCGCTCCTTCACCTCGTCGGACAGGCCCTGGTAGGCCAGCGCCGCGTCGACCCAGATGGTGTCGCCGCCGACCTCGGGCAACTGCACCGCCCGCAGCACCGCGCCCCAGGTCGGAACGAGCCGCCAGCTCGTGTCGGTGTGGTACGGGTCCCAGACGTCGTCGTCGGGCTGCGGGGTGTGCACCTTCGCGACCTTGTCGAAGTCGGCGGAGGAGATGCGATGGATCGCGGTGGTGCGGGCGTCGGCCTTCTCCGCGCCCGGGTGCGCGTACAGGGGACCGAACTGCCCGGCGAAGCTTTCGTGCCCCTCCTGGGTCAGGTCCTGGTCCCGGAAGAACACGACCTTGTACTTCAGCACGGTCGCCCTGATCTCGTCGCGTACGGCGGGCGACAGCGGCTGGCTGAGATCGACGCCGCCGATCTCCGCGCCGATGGTGGGCTGCAGTGGCCGGACGGCCAGCGGTGACTGGACGGATGCCTCGACAACAGTGGTCACGGTCTGTCCCTTCGCTCGGGTGATGCAGGTCGGTGGGGTGATGCAGGTCGGTGGGGTGATGCAGGTCGGTCGGGTGATGGCGGTCGGTCGGGTGATGCCGGTCGGTCGGGTGATGGCGGTCAGTAGTGGATGGGGCCCGGGGTGCCGCCGCCGGCGGCGATCGACTCGCCGGTCACGGCGACCGCGAGCGGGGAGGCGAGGAAGGTCACGACCGCGGCGACCTCGTCGGCGGTGACGGCCCGCCCGATGGAGATGCGCGTCGCCGCGGCCTGGACCTGCTCGGCGGACAGCACGACGCTCCCGCCGTGGTCGGCGGTCAGGGTCAGCCCCGGGTGGACGACGTTGACGGTCACGCCGTGCGGGCCCAGCTCGTCGGCCAGGGTCTTGGTGAGGGCGGCGACACCGACGTTGCGGATGGAACCGGAGGCGAGGCCGACCTGGCGGGCCGCCAGCCCGCCGATGTTGATGATCCGCCCCCAGCCCTGCGCGACGAAGTGCGGCGTGACCGCCTGCGCGGTGCGCAGGTAGCCGAGCACCTTGACGTTGAAGTCGGCGGCGGCGTCCGCGGTGGACAGGGCGCCCACTCCCCCCGGTCCGCCGGCGCCGCCGGGTCGGGCGGCGTTGTTGACCAGGATGTCGACGCCGCCGAGTTCGGCGACGGTGCTCTCGACCAGGGCCTGAACGGAGGCGTCGCTGGCGGTGTCGGTGACGATCGGAAGCACCGTCGCACCGCCCGGGCCCGACAGCTCGGCGGCGGCCGACTTCAGGACGTCGGCGTCCCGGGCCGCGATGACGACCTGGACTCCTTCGGCGAGCAGCGCGCGGGCTATCGCCCGCCCGATGCCGCGGCTGCCGCCGGTGATGATCGCCCGTCGGCCCGCAAGTTGGAGATCCACTCGTGCTCCCTGTCGGTTGTCTGGTCGCCCGACCGTGCCGCGGCTGCAGCGCGGACCGGGATGGAGCCGGCCGTCCGGGGGCAGGCGTCGGCCGGTCTGGATCCGATCTAGCCCATCCACCTCCGCGGTTGTCCGGGCGGGGGGCGAATCGCTCGATGCGGAGAGGAGCCCGGCCCCGAAGGGAAGTCCGACCGCACAGGGGGCCGGGCGCGGAGGGACCCGGGCGCGGAGGGACCCGGGCGCGGAGGGACCCGGGCGCGGAGGGACCCGGGCGCGGAGGGACCCGGGTGCGGAGGGACCCGGGTGCGGAGGGACCCGGGTGCGGAGGGACCCGGGTGCGGAGGAATCCGGGTATGGAGGGGGCTGGGTGCGGAGGGGGAGGGCCGGACTGGTCCCGGGGGCGAGGCGAGGGCCGTCCGCGGGACGCGCCGGACGACATCGCGCCGCAGGCGGACGCTGGGGAATCTCGGACGTGGCGTGCCGGCCAGGCGGCATGGCCGTCCAGGCCGCCGGCGGAAGGCAGCGCCTCCCCCGCGGCAGCGAATCCCCCCTGCGGCGGATCCATCGTTGCGTGGAGACTGCCGAGGGCAGTGGATCCGTCGAGGCGCGGAGACCGCCGGGACGGAGATCCGTCGAGGCGCGAAGACCGCAGGCGCGGCCGTCGGCTACGGGTCGGTCGGGACTGACCGGGCGTTGGGGGTCGGCGTCAGCCTGTGCGAGCCGGACAGCTCGCGGAGGTGACTCGCAGCAGGTCGATGTGCTCGCGCCTGGTCAGGTAGGCGATCGTCAACACCTTCCCAACATGACCCCGGTTTGTCGATCGGTCAAGTGGGAAAAGAACGTCGCCGAGAGCGGGACACTCATCCCATCGGGAAGCTTGACAATCGATTCGACCCTGCCGCACAGTTGCGGCGCGCACCTGCTCCGGCGGCGCACTGCCGTACCTGCGCCTCGTGTCACGTGGTTTCTCCCTGCTGGGAGGACCTCTTCCGTGCCCCGCCCCCGCTCCTGGCACCGGCGATGACCTGGTGGGCCCGCGTCAGGCCGGTCCCCGCCAGCCATCGAGATGGAAGGACCAGACCACCATGGCGCTCTCCACCCATGCCCCGGCCCTGACGGCCCCGACGAACCCGGCCACCGGGGAGTCCGACGCCGCGGCACTTCACGGGACACCGCCGCTGGAAACACCACCGCTGGGAACACCACCTCAGGGGACGGCTCCCCCAGGGACAGCACTCCAAGGGACAGCATCTCAACAGGCGGCATCCGATGGCCGGCGAGGGAGCCCCTGGGTCGGGCTGGTCTCCCCCGCCGAGGGCGGGGAATGGCCCCGCCCGGTGCCGGTCCGCACGGTCGAACAGGAGCGGTCGCACCGCAAGCAGAAGCTCGCGGCGGCGTACCGGATCTTCGCCAAGCTCGGCCTCGCCGAGGGCCTGGCCGGCCATATCACCGCCCGCGACCCCGAACTGACCGACCATTTCTGGGTGAACCGGGCCGGCCTCGACTTCAGCCGCATCACGGTGTCCAACCTGCTCCTGGTCAACGCGAAGGGCGAGATCGTGGCGGGGCGGCCGCCGTTGAACACGGCGGCGTTCGCGATCCACTCGCAGATCCACGCCGCCCGCCCGGACGTGGTCGGCGCCGCGCACACCCACTCGCCGTACGGCCGGGCGCTGTCCGCGCTCGCGGTGCCGCTGCATCCGATCTCCCAGGACGCGTGCGCCTTCTACCAGCAGCACGTCATCTTCGACGAGTACAACGGGGTCGTGTTGAGCGAGGAGGAGGGCCGGAAGATCGCCACCGCGCTCGGCCCGCACAAGCTGGCGATCCTGCGCAATCACGGCCTGCTCACCGTCGGCGCCAGCGTGGAGTCGGCGGCCGCCCGGTACATCGCCGCCGAGCGGGCCGCCAGGACCCAGCTCCTCGCCGCGGCGGCCGGGCCGCTGCACATCCTGGACCACGAGACCGCCAGCTTCACCGCCGGCCAGGGGCGCAGCGACGACTCGGACCGCTGGGCCTTCGACGCCCTCTACGAGATCATCGTCGAAGAGCAGCCCGACCTGCTCACCTGACCACTGCGCAACGCCACCGAGCCGGGGTCGGTCTCAGGCCGCGACGGCGACGACCGCGTAGTCCTGCGGCCCGAACAGCGCCGAGGTCAGGGCGGCGCCGACCAGCCGGGCGGTCGCCTCGTCGACGCCGTCAAGTCGCAGGGAGGACAGATCGACCTGCTCGCGGGGATGCAGCCGGCGGATCTCCGCGCCGGTGAAGCCGCTGGTGGTCACCAGGAACTCGGTGAGCGCCGGCGGCAGCGGCCGGCGGTGGGTCGGATCCAGATAGAAGTTGCAGGCCCCCATGGCCAGGTTCGTCGGGTCGGGGGTCTCCAGGATCAGCCCGCCGCCCGGGCGTAGCACCCGCCGGGCCTGTGCCAGCATGGCGAGCAGCTCGTCGGTCGCCAGATGCTCCACGACGTGGAACGCGGTGACGAGGTCCAGCGTGCCGTCGCCGACCGAACGGAGATGGTCGAGCAGGTCACCGACGTGGACGCGCAGTCCCCGCGCACGCGCCGCCGCCACGAACGTCGGATCGGCGTCGACCCCGACCGCGTCCACCCCCCGGGCGGCGAGCAGCCGCAACCACTCGCCGCGCCCGGGACCGAGATCGAGCACGCCCCGGCCGGCGACGAAACGGTCGACGTCGGGCAGGTAGACCGCCAACCGCCCGCTGATCTCCTCCTCGCTGCCGCGGAACCGATCGGTGAACGCCGGATAGTGCACGCCGAACCCGGCCTCGGCCTGGCGAACGCAGCCGGCCAGACGCCGTTCGGCGCGGGCCAGCCCGGCCTTCAGCTCGGCGATCTCCGCCCGCAGCTCGGCCAGACCGCGGCCGTCGAGGAGATCGCCGCCGTCGCCGCCGTCGGTTGTCATGGCGTTGGTCTCCCCGTCGCGCCCCTCCCCCATCCCCCGCGGCCGGGCAGCACCGCCGGGCAGCACCGCCGGGCATCGCGGCCGGGCAGCACGTCCCGCCGGTACCGGCCTATCCCGCGACGACTCGGGGCAGGGTCGCTCCGGTGTCGAGCAGGCCGATCAGCCAGCCCGGCGTGGCACCCAGGTACAGCGCGTTGCACAGGACCGCGGCCGTGGCCGCCACCGGATCCTGGTTGATCAGCGCGACGAACGCGGCCAGGCCCGCCGCCTCCATGCCGAACGTCAGGATCGAGCTCCAGCGGATGGTCTCGGCGAAGTAGGCGTCGGTCCAGCCGTCCTGCGCGTCCCCGCCCCAGGTGGTGTTCCCGAAGGCCACCGCGCGGGCCCAGATGTCCCGCAGGTCGGCCTGGCCGCCCTCGCCGACGATCATCCTCTCGTAGGCGTCCGGGTTGGCGGCGACGGCCCGCTCGAACGCCGAGCGCCAGACCTTCAGGTAGTCGGGGGTCGGCAGGTCGTAGTCGACCCGCATGAAGTGACGTGCGTTGATGCGCACCGCGGCCGGCCTGGGCGTCCGGTGCGGGCGGCGCTGGCCGATCGGCGGGTCCTCGGTCTTCACCACCTGGACCCCGGCGTTGTAGGCGATGCCGTGGACGGGGCCCGACGGCGTGTCCTCCCGCAGGATCGAGGGCAGGATCTCCAGGCAGCGTTCGCCGCCGTCACGCAGGGCCGCGAGCCGCTGCGCCATCTGCGTGACGATGCCCTGCTCGACCTCGGCGAACGGCGGCGACAGAGCGATGCCCAGCCGTTCGATGACCGGCGGCATCCCCCAGTGCTCACGCAGCTCCATCCCGCCCCAGTAGCTGGAGGCGAGGATCACCCAGGCCTGCTCGCCGACGTCGTCGGCGGTGACGGTGCCCTGCATGATCGGACCGGACAGCCGGTCGGTCAGCCAGCCGTTGAGCCCGACCCAGTACGCCTGCGGGGTCGCCATCGTGGCCGCCGTGGGCGCGAACTCGGCCACGAGGCGGTCCACGAGCGCCGGCGCGGCGGGCATCACCGCGGCCAGTTCCGCCAGCAGCGGCGGCCCCTCGCCGTCCACGTGCACGGTCATGCGTCCCTCCGTAAGGGCTGGACCCCGGCCTGCCAGGCGTCGCCGGTGAGCGGTTGCAGACTGAGGTGGATGAGCTTCTCGTGCCGGGCGCCCGTGCCGGCGATGAGGAACTGCTGGCGCTGCGTCCAGCGGTGGAAGTACTGCACCAGCGGGACGTCGAGGGCCGGGGAGGCGCGCAGCACGAACTCCTCCAGCGCCGCCTCGGCGGTGGCGAGATCCGGCTGGCGGGCGCCGAGGAGCTCGGAGATCTCCTCGACGGCGGCGAGTTCCAGGTCGGCGCCGAAGGCGTGGACGTGCTCGGCGAACCGGGTCACGGCCCGGGCGCTGTCCGCCCGGAAGCCCTCGTAGGCGCTGGCGGTGGGCCACTCGTCGAGCAGCGCCATCAGGTTGGTGTAGGCGGCGCTCGAGTAGGACGACGGGCGCTGCGCGGGAGGTTCGACGGCGGGCAGTGGCGCGCCCGCGACCGCGGCGATGGCCTCGAGCGCCCACCGGCCGCAACCGACGAGCCAGGTGAAGTACTCCAGCCAACTGTCGCCGGGGGCGGGGTTGCGCACGGAGTCCTCCCACTGGAACGGGGTCATCAGCGACCAGCCGGCGGTGTGGAACTCCACGGCGTCGCGGTCGATGCGCTCACCGGTCACGGCCTCGTAGCGGCGGGCGATCCGGCCGATGTCGCCGAGCGGCTCCTCGCAGTCACGGCTGCGCATCGCGGCGAACTCGGCGATCGGGTCGCCGATGTAGGCGGCCTCGAAGTCGATCAGGCCGGTCAGCCGGCCGCGGTCGAACAGGAACTGCGCCGCGTCAGCCTGGAGGAGCGCCCGCTGCGTGCGCCCCGCCGGGACGTTGCGGCACAGCCACCGCCACATGAACTCGATCATCGGGCTGGGCGCGGTCTTGGCCCGACGGTAGTTGCGCTCGCCGGTGGCGTACATGTTCAGCGCCGCGGCCCCGTTGTCGGCCGGGACGGGCAGCCCGAGGGCCCCGAACTCGCGCACGTCGATCGCGTGCATGCGGCACATGGCGTCGACGTACTGGTCCAGCACGGCGTCGCGTTCGTCGTCGTCGAGCGCGGTGGCGAGGTTGACCCGGCCGGGCAGCCGGTCCATGACGATCGCAGGCGGGTCGTCGATCATCCCGTGGACGCGGGGAACGGGCACGCCGTGTCGGTGGAGCACCCGGTTGACGTCGGCCTCCTGCCCGAGGGTGATCATCTCCCGGAAGTTGCCGCCGCGGTGGCCGCGCACGTAGTAGCTGCGCAGTTCCCCCTGGCTCTTCAGATCGGCGAACCAGGCGGCGCGCCACCGCTCCTGCCGCTCGAAGGCCACGACGGTGCCGTCGAACTCCCGCTCCAACCAGGCCCGAACCCGCTCATCCTCGCTCACGACTCTCCCTCCCATGAACGTGCTGGCCCATGAACGTGGCGGCCCTTGAACGTGCCGGCGGGGCCCGACGTCGGCCGCTACCTGGCGACGGGGCGGCGCAGCCGCGTGGCGAGGCCGGCGGCGCCGAGGGCGGCCACGACCTTGGCGCCGAGTTCGATCACGCGGTCCATGCCCGCGTCGCCGATCGGCTCGTAGGCCAGCGCCGCGAGTTGGTCGGTCCGATCCTCGATCCAGCGCCGGCGGCGGCGACCCTCCGGCGTCAGCTCCTCCGGCGTCTCGGCCTCGGTCAGCCAGCCCCGGCGGCGCAGGCTCGCGACCGAGGCGTCCCAGGCCGGCGGGTCCCAGCGCCGGGAGTCGCGCAACAGCTCGCCGGGCCACCCCTCGTAGGCGGCGTGGATGACGAGCGCGTCGATGCCGCGCAGCCCCTCGAGGACGAGCCCGGCGATGTGCCCGTCGCCCCGGTGCTCGCGCAGCACCTTCGCCGCGTGCCAGATCACGAGATGGTCCTCGCGCGGCCACGGCAGCGAGGCGAGCCCGGCGAGCAGGGGACGGCCCTCCCTGTTCGCCGCGGCTGCCTCGCCCGCCGCGCGCGCGAGCTCGGCCAGCTCGCCGAGTTCCGCCGGGTCGATCGGCGCGAGCGCCGCGGCGAGCACCGGCGCGAACGCCGCCTGCTGCGCCGCGAGGATGGCCTCGGGTGACGCCTTGTGCCAGACGGCGGGAATGACGCTCTCGACCAGCCGGGGATTGACGTTGTAGAAGGTCGCCACCACCACGTCGGCCGGCGCCGGTCCCAACAGCGCGGAGCGCGTCACCAGGTTCACGACCGCGACGTCGTCGAGCCCGAGGTCGAGTCGGTGCAGCGCCTCGTGGACGGCCGGGCAGAGCACGCCGGCGCCGAACGTGGGCTCGATCGCCAGCAGCGCGGGTCGGGTGCGGGCCGCGTCCAGGCCGTCCGCCTCGCCGCCCGTCAGAATGTTCCGATCCGTGGTCATAGTCCGTCTCCTCTCGTCGCACGGGAATCCCGCCGCAACGGCGACCCGACCTGCCCGGTACGAAGACCCGACCGAAGAATAATATGCGTACACGCACCGGGAATCCACCGAATGGACGGCGGCGTTGATATCGGCGTTCCGGCCGCACCGGGCCCCGCACAGCCTTCGTGTGACATCCGGTGCACGAGGATGGTGTCGGCAGACTATCCGGTCCGCGTGGAAGCCGGCCCGCAGGGAGGCCCGTCCGTGCTACTCGGCAACCCGAATAAAGGTGGTCCGACGTCGTTCATGGTGTTCGCGGGACGCGGGGAATGATGGTCACGGCGGCACCGTACCACTCTCCAGCCGCGCGGTGAACAGCGTTGACCATCCCGCAACTCGTCGACCCACCGAAGCCGAGGCGACTAGGGTGATTCGGGCAGGATCGTCCGGCTTTGAGGGGCAGGTTTCGGTGACCGAAGCGGAAGCAGGAGACGCCCACGTCGGGCAGTGGTGGACCTCCCTGGGCGACGAACCTCAGCCGGCCGACCTCAGGATCGACCAGGCGCACTCCGCCCGTATGTACGACTACTACCTGGGCGGAAAGGACAACTTCCCGGCCGACCGGCAGGCCGCGGAACAGGTCCTGGCCACGTATCCGAACGCCAGGAACGTGGCCCGACACAACCGCGCCTTCATGATCCGCGCCACCCGGTTCCTCGTCGGCGACCGCGGGATCCGTCAGTTCCTCGACATCGGGACCGGCATTCCCACCTCGCCGAACCTGCACGAGGTGGCCCAGGAGATCGCCCCGGACACCAGGGTCGTCTACGCCGACAACGATCGTTTCAAGTCGGGTTGTGCACACCCTTGCCCGTGAGGCTCGGTGCCCCCGGCGCCCGTGAGGCTATCCACACCGGCATGGTTTCCCTCACAGGGTACGGTCTGTCGTTGCCCATCGGTGATCCCGGCAGCGCGTGGGACGTTTCATGAGGTAGCAGAGGATTCCGCCTCTCGATACGTCTCCGCGAGGACTTCCAGAATTGGACCTACCAATTCCTTGGAGCTAGCAGCCGTCACGCGCGACTTCGTCGTGTGGTCAGACCCGTCTCGATCAAAAACTGCCGCTCCAGCCTCTCTAGCTATCACAACTCCGGCTGCCATATCCCACGGCTTATTCCCAAGTGCGATACTTGCATCCGTTCGCCCGGCGGACAGCCATGCCAGGTCAACGGCCGCCGATCCAAACATGCGGACCCGCTCCACTTTCGGCGCAAGAAATCGCGACAGCGCAAGCCGGGCACGATTCTTCTCTTCAGATTTACTACCCACGGCATAGTCTCCGATTGAGACTATCGCATCGGAAAGTCGGCCCGGTCTGGTTACTGCGATTTTCCGTGTGCCCGCAAAAGACCCGTGCCCCTCCGCTGCGGAGTACCTTTCATTCATGAAGGGCAGGGCGATCACTCCCACTATAGGCCGCCCCTCACTGATAAGCCCCAGCGAAACACCGCATAGCGGTATCCCATGAAGGAGGTTAGAGGTTCCATCCAGTGGATCAAGAGCCCAGGTGTTCTTACTATTCAGAACTATCTCTTCGGCGCTCTCCTCGCCCAAAAAAGCGAGATTCGGCGTACGCCGCTCAAGGAATCTTCTGACCTCTCTTTCAACCGCTAGGTCAACTTCGCTAACAAAATCGCGATCCTCTTTCTCGCGAGCTTCGCCGGGTGGAGTGCTCATTATAGTCTCGACAGCGATATCTATAGCTTCGTGCGCGACGGCAAGAAGAGTGTTTAGGTGGTTCACAGAAACGAGCTCCGCTCTTCTAGGGAAGATAGTACTTCATCGAATGTCTTGAAGATTTCCCCGCCCTCCACTTCACGCATTGCGACCAGAGTCGGGGATTCAACCCCTCGGGTTTCCGGTAAGTACGGCTGGAAAACGCATTTACTATCGTCAACAATAATAATGTTGTACCGCAGCGGTTCATCGTAAACGCCAATACGGAGATTTTCGGAATTTCCTCCAAGATTATCTCTAAGCTTTAAAAGCAACTCGATATTGATGCGGGTCAACGCGGCGAGGTCGCCTAGCGGAAAGCCTTCTTCTTTCTCGCGCTCCCCGATATATCTGCCGCGAGGATCTAGGAAAAGGAAACACCCATGTCCGCCATCGACTATCTTGCGCCGAAGGGAGCGAGTGGGATATTGCTGGCAGACCAGGTTAAGCGAAAGGCCGGCAGCCCGAATATTTTCCGCGTTATCGAACAGTTCGTGCGCGGGAATTGCACTTGAGAACTCCGATCGAGTTGAAAATACCGCGACCACACCACCCATGCCAAAATGGCCGCTTGGCGCCGAAGCTGAATCTATTGAAAGTTCCGATACAGGAGTGGCCGGCAATTCCCCGCTCCACGTCTTGAAGAGATGTTCAGCCGTCCAGCCTTCAAACATTTTCTCCAGAACTCGACAGTGGTGCGGATACGGAAGTGAGATGAGCGCTCCAGAGAGCCAGCGGTGAAATTGTGCGCGGCTCGGCCAGGTGCCGACCAGGCTGCCGTCGATGATCTTTGCCGACCTGTCATATTCGCGGCAAAAAGTAGGGTAATTCTGCCAATGGCGCTGACGCAACAGCGTCTTAAGTGTCGTGCTTCTTTCCTCTGGCATCGACAGGCCTTCTCCACTCTTCTCGGTTTTTCTCCTTGCCATGATCATATCACGAGACGAGACCAAGAAGAGACAGAAAGAGACGAAGTCGCGAGTAAATGCGACTATCGCGATATTGCAGCGAGACAGAAGGGCGTGGTCCGCTCATCCCGGCACGCGCAGTCCCGCGCAGAAAGGAGAGGAGTGCCCAGGTTTGTCCCTGGAATTGATCAGTCTCTGACCCTCGGGAGCCAGAATGACGACCCCCCACGGTGCACCCTATGGACATAGAATCGCCACTGGTCTGCTGCGTGAGCTGCTGGTCGGTTACCAGATCACGCAGGCGCTCTACGTTGCAGCGCGCTTACACCTCGCCGACCATCTAATTCAGCCCACTACAATCGACGCTCTCGCCAAGGCGACGGGTGCCGATCATGAAGCCCTTCACTTCCTGGTCCGAGCGTTGGTCGGCTATGGGGTTTTGGAACGTAGTGGAGATCTCTACGTTACGACCGAGGTCGGGCGACTATTGGAAAAGGACCGACCCGACAGCCTGCGCCCGACCGTTATTGCCACGGGAAAGGAACGTTACCGGTCCTGGGGGTCACTTCTACAGACCGTACGTTCGGGGCGTCCTGTATTTTCGGCCCAGAACGGTGTGGCACTGCACGATTTTTATGCGGAGCATCCCGGTGCTGCGGCTCCGTTCAATGGAGCAATGGCAGCTCTCACCAACTCAATGGTCCATGAACTCATCGAGTCCTACGACTTCACCCGCCATTCTCGGGTGGTTGAAATTGGCGGCGGACTCGGGGTCTTCATGGCGGAGATTCTGCACCGGTATCCTTCGCTAAGAGGGTCTATCCTGGACCTTCCGCACGTCGTGGCAGATGCCGCCCAGGCACTCCCGCCACGTCTCCTTGGCGAGAGACTTACGCTCATCTCCGGGGATGCTCGGCAGCACGTTCCGGAGAACGCCGACCTCTACCTGATCAAAATGGTCTTGTGTGACTTCCCCGATGACGACGCGCTGAAGATCTTGCGCTCCGTGCGCAAGGCCATTGCGGGTGGGGGAACCCTTGTCATCTTCGACAAGCTTCGGACCGAAATCCACGACGACGAGGTTAGCCGACGAACGGTTATGTCGGCCCTCAACTTGCTGGTGATGACCGGCGGGCGGGAGCGATCCGAGGAAGAATATCGGCGCCTACTCGCCCGAGCCGGATTTGAGCTGGTCGACGTCATGCGTACCGAAGCACTCGACGGCGAAATCCACCGGGTCGTTGCCATGCCCGGCGAGGTGATCCCGCTATCATCCGGTGAATGAGCGATCGTTGGACCGTGCACCGCGAAGACGTCATCTACCCAAGCCCGTGGGTGAGCCTACATCTCGCGGACGTTGAAACACCCTCCGGCGCCCGAGTCGCGCATCACCTCGTTCGGGTTCCTGCTTCGGGCGCGGGAACCATCATGGTCAACCCAGACGGACGTATTCTCCTTCTATTCCGGTATCGATTCATCGTCTCCCGCTTCGGCTGGGAGCTCCCGGCGGGAAAGGTCGAGGAAGGTGAAGAACCGGCCGAAACCGCTCGCCGTGAAGCCCTCGAAGAAACCGGCTGGGAGCCGCAAGACCTACAACACCTGCTATCGATGAACACTAGTCCAGGATTGACCGACCAAGTTTCTCATCTATTCCTGGCACGGAAATCTGACCAGCGTGGTAGCCCTGTCGATACCGACGAATCCGTTTGTCTCCGCTGGTGCACACCTGCGGAGATACGAGCCCTTATCCAAGCGGGTGAAATTACAGACGCGTTTACGCTCTCCGGCCTGCTTTGGTATCTAACCCTAATGAGCTAACACAATCGTTCGGCCTGACGGTCGACGCGCGAGAGGGGGAGGTAATGCGTCGCCGTGTCTATCTGGTGCGGTCCCGCTGGTATGTCCTGAAAAGGCTGTTCGTGGTCGGTGGGGCGTGCCTTCTGGCGGCGTTCATGTTTCCTACGGTGGTGTTTTTTCCGCTGGCGGTGGTGGCGGCGATCCTTTTCGGTCTGTTCTGGCTGGTAGGAGGATGAGAGGATTGATTATCCAGCTCAACGAAGAGGATCTTCCTGAATTCGATCTTCCGCCTTCTAATGGGCTGATTATCTCGGGACCGGGTGAGGCCAAAGGCGATCGCGTGCGGGTACTCTTGGAGTTCCTGCCAACGGTGGACGGGTCGACCCTGCATGCCCGGCGAGCCGCAGTGCGGCCGGAGTTGGCGCGGCAGAGTTTGGTGATTCGCCCACGGGCGGCAGGGAACCGGAGCACTGCCGTTGCCTTTCTGGCGGGTCGGCAGTTGTTGGAGCACGAGCGGACCGCAATCCTTCCTGGTCCTGTGGTGACCTCTGCTTGTGCGCTCCCTCCGTACGCGGATGGCTGGCGGGGGATTCCACTGACGGTGCTGCTTACTGGTGGGGGTGGTGCACATCAGGTACAGCCGGTGTGGGAGTTCATGTCCCCTGACCGGTACACGGCGTGGCTGGCAGCGGGCTGCCCGTGAGCCGCCGCGCCCGTCCGGCCGGACGTGTCCCCCCGCCGGTGCTCTACGCGCCGTGGGACCGGCGGCTGTCTGCCGATGAACTGCCGGCGGTAGGTCCGTGGGCCCCCGACCGTGACGGGGTCGTGCTGTGTTACCACTCGCCCGAGATGCATGAAGGGGCGCCGGTGGTATTTCAGCGGATACGGATAGCCGATGTGGACTCCGCCTCCCTGGAAGTGGTTGCGGCGGCCGCCGTCCAGGATACCGAGATCACTACGTGCACGCTGCATCCCCGGGGAACGGATCTTCACCACACCGGCGTGGCAGTTGCGGCCGCAAACCGGCTGTTCCACGAAAATCCGTTCCCGCATGTCAACGGACCGATCATTACCGGCGCGGCCAGCAGCGGAGCGCCGGACCTTTCCGCGCTGCACGGCTATACCCGTATGATCCACGATGTGCAGATCGTCGCCCGGAACGGACCGGCAGAAAGCGTAGAGATATGGGAGCTCCGGCGGGTAATCTACCGGAGTTCGGATGACCTTCGGGCTGAAATTCGGCCCTGACCACCATTCCTGGCCGGTGACGGTATGCCGTCACCTTGGGGAGGTCCCACCCCCGAGCGAAACCCCCCTCTGCCGGGGCCGGACCTCCCCTCCCAGACGGATCGGCGGTAACTCGGGAATGCCGACCACCGGTCCCCCTGACCCCAGGTCGGATGATGCCAACCCTCCGACCTGGGGTCTTTTCGTGTCCGGAAGAACGTTCAGGTGCCGGTGGTTCCGCGTGGAGGCTCGGCGTTCTCCGGCCGAAATGTAGTGATCCACTGTTCTACATCGTCGGCATCCCACAGACGAATGTGGGCCGCTTGCTGCCGAGGTGCGGGGAAGGTGGGTCGATGGGTGAGCTGACGCGCCCGTTCGGAGGTGACGCCAAGCCGCCGCGCGATGTCGCCCGTCGTCCACAGTTCCCCGCTCATAGGCGAATCGTAGTGCCCAGACGAACCAGGCCCGTATGCTTGGGGTTGGCCAACCCCAAGCGGTGTCGTATGGCGGTCCGGAGCGGTGTGGCATCACCTCTCCGGACCTTCGGCCACCGCTGCCCCACGGATGCACAGGAAGCGGTGAACCATGACCACTATCCCCCCCGAGCCCTTCGCTCACGAACTCGTCCGCGTGACCCCGTCCGACGACGGCTACACGGTCGCTCTCCTCGGAGGAGCAACCATTCTTGATCTTCTGTCCGCGACGCTCGCGCTTCCCTCAGCGGCTTACACGGATCACCGCCCGGTGGCGCCCGACAGCCCGGACGTGCTCCTGACCTTCCGCTTCCTGCCACGCGGGGTCTACGTACCGGCGGCATGGACACCACAACCGCCGGAGAGTGCACCGGTCGACGGATGGACACCGCACCAGGAAGCGGTACACACGATCGCCTCAGCGGCGCCGCCCGGTCCCAGCGGCGCGCGACTCATCCAGTGGATCACACGGTGCGACCCGATCACAGTCATGGTTCTCGCGGACCTGATCCGGTCGACCACGCCACGCCGCTAAGCCGGCGAGGCTCGGCGCCGCTGTGGACGGCCCTCACGACACCGGGCGGTGTCAGCGTGCCCGACCTGGTGACCGCGACCGGTCGGAGCCGTAGGTGGGTGTACTACGCCCTGCACCAGCTCCAGGACGCCGGCAAGGTGCGCCAGACCGGCGGACGCTGGCACGCCACCCCCGCCCAGTCATGAACACCCACCGTCACCGCATTGGTGTGCACAAGGGTGTGCAAGGCACCGTGCAACGGCGTGCACACCGGTGTGCACGCACGGCCCTACGCGCGCGCGTGCGCGTCTGCGCGCGTAGGCCCACACCCACCTACCCCCGTGCACGCCAGCAACGGTCAGTGACACCACCCGACCCCGCCGGGCGTGCGCACCGGACCCAGCCGACGAGGCGCCCCACGGCGAACCTGCCCGTCCTCGTCGACCCCGCCGGGCGTGCGCACCGGACCCAGCCGACGAGGCGCCCCACGGCGAACCTGCCCGTCCTCGTCGACCCCGCCGGGCGTGCGCACCGGACCCAGCCGACGAGGCGCCCCACGGCGAACCTGCCCGTCCTCGTCGACCCCGCCGGGCGTGCGCACCGGACCCAGCCGACGAGGCGCCCCACGGCGAGAAAACCGGCCGAAAAGAAGACTCGCAGTGCCCCCCGATCCGGCCGCTAGCGACACACCATTGCCACGGTCACTCAACCCCATTCCGGGGGACGACGCCCGGGATGCTCATAGCGTCCGTGACGCACTCCCGCATGCTGAGATCGTCGTCATTCTCTCGGCGCAAGAGTTCAGCCTCCCTACCGTGCTCAAACACTTGAAAGCGGGAAGGACAGTTCTTGTCCTTCCCGCCCGAAGCGAGCCGCCTAGCGGCGCGTAGGAGAGGCTCAGGCCCCGTTCCGCACACCGCTTTCCCGGCGGAAGCACAGCCCATTACCAAGGTCGACTATTCCGTCTGTGTCGCTAGCGTCCGTGAAGCCCGCGCCAATCGTGAGTCCCCACTCGGCGCCATGCTGGGAGAGCGTCAGGCCCCACGAGTCCTTGATAGCGCGGACCATACCCCGCTTTTCGTCGGTGCTGGCGGTCGCCCACATGTGGGCGACCGTCTGCCCGGTCTCCGCATAGTCGTACACGTCCGGGATGATCTTAAAATTTTTGATCTCCGCTCGCAGAGCCTTTCGCTTAGCGAGCAGCTTCTCTGCCTCATCGTCGTCTTCCGTGACGGCCATGCTGCTTTTGATTTTGGCGATCTCTGCTTGCATCTCGTCACGCTCGTGAGCGTTGCCGGCCACCCGCTGAAACGCAAGTATGGGGGTCATGTCGGCGGACAACATGGAATCGATGACGTCGAGCACACCGGAGGCGTCACAGCCTCGGAAGACACCGCACGCCTTCCGCTGCTTGGCGCTCCCACCACAACGCAGCTTCGGAGTACGCGGGTTTCCGGCCGGAGTGTAACCGGCGTTGACATGCAGCTTTTCGCCGCACGACGGGCAGGCCAGCACGCCGGACAGCCAGTTGACGGGCCGCGCCACCGGGCGCCCACCCTTATTGCCCCTAGCGTCCGTCAGGTTCGCGGCAAGAACGTTGTTAACGCGCCACCACAACGGCGAGTCGACCACCGGAGTAACCTTATGCGCCCACGTCTCGGACACACCCTCGTACGTGTACCGGCATTCCACCACCCCGGTGTGGTTAGCGGCGAACCGAACAAGATTCTTGATCGATGCCGGGTACACGTCATAGTCGCGGGCAATGGACTGCAAGGACTCACGACCGGCGACACGCTCGTAAATGTCCCGCACAGACTTCGGGTCGGTGCAGTACGCCTGCTTCCCGTAACGCTCCCCCCGCGTCGCCCAGAACATCGGCAGCGGACCGTGATGCGCACCATTAGCGATGATCATGGAGATTCCGCGATACGTGGTCTGCTTGACCGTCTTGGACTTTTCAGCATTCGCGTGCTGAGCCACGAGAGTCACGATACGGCCAGCGAAATCCGTCCGACCGAACTGAGGCTCGGCGACCGAGATAATGTCGCCACCGGCCGCCCGAATACCGAGCAGGATTTCCGCTTGCGCGTCCAAATCGTCGCGACGGTCAAGCCGGGACGACTCGGTAACCATCAGAGTCGTGTAATCCCGACGCTGAATATCGGCGATCGCCTCACGCAAAGCCGGTTCCTGTGCGCCGTGGCTAGCGGAGTACCCGTGAAGCTTAAACCACTTGACGATCGTAATCCCGCGCTCAGCGGATTCCTCGGTAATAATCTTGATCTGCGAAATCTCATCCTGGCTACCAGTGGAAACTCGGACGAATCCCGCGCCTAGCTCGCCCACTGCCCCATCCTCGCTGTCGGTGCGGATCACGACCCCCTGCACCGTGCACACTACCCGACACCCTACGATCCGATCGTGCTCGCCCACGCCCGCGCCCTGCTGACCAGCAGCCCAGCGGGCCGCACCGCCTACCTCGACGCCGACCTGCGCGACCCCGGCCGCATCCTCGACGCCCCCGAGCTGACCGAGACCCTCGACCTGACCAGGCCGGTCGCCCTGTCGCTCATCTCGATCTTCCCGTTCATCCCCGACGCCGACGGGCCGCTCGACATCCTCCGAACGCTGCTCGGCGCACTGCCTTCGGGCGCCTACCTGGCCCTCACCCACGCCACCGCCGACTTCGATCCCGCGTTCGAGGCGTCGGCCTCCGCCTACCGCAACCGCCGCATCCCCAACCAGCTCCGCAGCCGCGCCGAGGTGGAACGCCTGTTCCTCGACCTGGAACTCCTGCCCCCCGGCGTCGACCTCGTCCACCGCTGGCTCCCCGACCCCGCCCACGCCGACCTCACCGACGCCGACGTCAGCGTGTACGGCGGCATCGCCCGCAAGGCGTGACCCGCCGGCGGTGACCCCGGCCCGCACCGGCGGGCCGGGGTCTCTGGACCGACATTGTGGCGATTTGTGCGGCATAGCGACGCTTTCTACCCGTTCGGGGCGGCTCTCCATGTTGTTGTTTCCCGCGCCCCGCGGAGGCGGCGGCACCCGAATATGCCCACCCGTCATTAGCCACGGAGACAGGCCTCGGTAATGTTGCCGCACTGATCAGGCCCGCGGAATCGATCAGTGCAGGATCGAGTGCACGGACGTTGAATCCGCCTCGACGGCGCCAGGTCCACGTCGTCGGCGGATGTGCCGTGCTGCCACCCGATTGGCGCGCCTCCGCCCACGTCCGTCCCAGGGAGCCTCATGTTCACGTGCCGCCATTCCAGAACCCTGGCGGTGAGCGCCATGTTACTTCTGGTGGTCGCCGGTGCCGGCGGTTGCTCAACCTCCGGCGTGGCCTCGGCGTCCACCTGCGACACCCCGGGGGTGACGGCTAACCACGTCAATCTCGGCGTCCTCTACCCCGACACGGGAGCGGTCGCGAGCGCCTTCGGCGCCGTCCGTTCCGGAATCGACGCCCGCCTGGGCGTGGCAAATTCCACCGGCGGCGTCCACGGCCGCACCATCACCTACACCTGGCGGGACGACCAGGGCGCCGCCGCCACGAACGAGACCGCCGCCCGCGATCTCGTCGACGGCGAGCATGTCTTCGGCATCATCGAGGCGACCCTGGCCGCGGGCGGCAGTGCGCAGTACCTGGCGGACCGGAATGTTCCGGTGACCGGCCTGGCAGCCGAGCAGGTCTGGTCGAACTACGCGAACATGTTCGCCTTCTCGTACGTCAGCGCCGCTCCCACCGACACCTACGGGCAGTTCGTACGGTCCCAGGGCGGCAGCCGAGCGGTCGTGGTGCAGACCGCGCTGTCGACCGGCGTCTCCGACGCGGCGGCGAGATACGGGCGCAGCGTGGACGCTGCCGGTGTGCAGGTCCTCGACACACTGAACTACACCCCGGGCGCGGACAGCCCGCAGTCGGTCGCCCAGCGGATCGCCGCCCTCGATCCGGACACCATCATCAGCGTGATCCAGCCGGACGCTCTCGTCGCGGTCCTCGACGCGCTGCGCGCCGCGGGCCGAAACCCGAAGGTCGTCCTGTCCGCGAGCGGCTACGACCGGCGGCTGCTGCGCGCCTACGGCCCCCGTCTGGCAGGACTCACCGTCCCCGTCTTCTACCGACCCTTCGAGTCCGGCGGCCCGGCGATAGCCGCGTACACCACGGCGATGACGCGTTACTCACCCCAGATCAGCCAGCCGGAGCAGGACCTGGCCGTGACCTCCTACATCGAGGCGGACATGTTCATCCGCGGCCTGGAACTCGCCGGCGACTGCCCCACCCGAGACGGCTTCATCACCGCGCTGCGATCCGTGACGCGCTACGACGCGGGCGGTCTGATCAGCCCGATCAACATCAGGACCGGCCTCGGCAAACCGACCACCTGCTACTCCTTCGTCCAGGCCAACGCGAAGGGCACGGCGTTCGACGTGGTGGCGCCGGATCTGTGCGGCAAGGAGCTCACCCCCTGAAGCCCTGACGTACCCGCTGCTCACAGGCTGGGCTGCGGGACGTCACGGTGCTGCGTGATCCACGAGCCCGCCGGGCCGTTGAGCATGCGGGCCCGGTGGAGGCGACGGTGGAACAGCGCGACGAGCTCGGCGTCGTGGCGGCCGTCGTCGGCGAGGACGAAGTCCTCCAGCTCCCGCTCGCCGTCCGCCCACGACCGCGGGCGCCGACCCACCAGGGCGGCGGTGTCGTCGAGGTCCGCGGCGACGACCGCGGCCCCGATCTCGTCGATCCGCTGCAGGTGTCGGGCGAGCCGCACGGACATGCGGTTGTGGTACCGCTGCGCGCCGGCGCCGAGGTCCTGCCCCTCGAGTGAGCGGGTGAGGTGCCGGTGCGCCGGTCCGTAGGCAGACCCGATCGGCTCGGGTTCCGCCACCTCCGCCAGCTCGACCCCGACGGCGGTGGCGATTCCCTCGAGCGCCATCAGGTTGGTCTCGATGCACCAGTGCAGGTTGAGCATGTAGTCCGTGCCGGGCACCGGATCGGCGAGCACGGAGTGGAACTCGAGCTGGTTCGACAGGGCCCACAGAATGTAGTGGTAATGGACGGCCTGGAGGTCCACCGCGGTGCCGCTGCGTTCCTCGTAGCGGCGCATGAGGGGGGCGAGGTCGCCCAGGGCGACGAACGGGCTGCGGACCCACATTCCCCCAAGATCCTGCATGGGGTCGCCGACGTGCCCGAACTCCAGATCCAGCAGCGCGGTGATGCGTCCGCCGGAATGCAGGAGCTGGCCGGCGTCCCAGACGATGGCCGACTCGCGGCCGCGCGAATCGGGACGATGACGTGACAGCCAACCCAGCACGAACTCCTGGAAGGGATCGGGCCGCTTCTTCAGTTTCCGATAGGCGGACTCTTCGAAGTGTCGCAGGCCCACCGAGCCGGGATCCTCGCCGGCACCGGCGCGCACGATGTCCGCGTCCACGAACGGCGCCACGTCGAGCGCGTGCAGCCGGACGAGAATGTCGATGTAGTCCTCCATCGCCCGGCGGCGTTCGTCGTCCGGCACGCCCTCGAAGGAGTCCCGTCCCTCGACGCGCGCCATGACATACGCCCGTGGCTGTTCCGACCAGCCGTGGACGGCCGGCACCGGAATGCCGTGCTCCTGCAGGACCGACTGGAAACGCATCTCGTGGCGCAGCGGGAACGCCGACGGCGAGTCGACCCGCTCGCCACGCACATATAAGGGCAGGATCTCGCCGTCGCGTTCGACGTCGACCCACCAGGCCGGGCGCCAGCGCGCCTGCCGCTCGACGCGCACGACCTTCCCGCCCACCTCACGTTCCAACCAGCCCGTGATCCATTCGGCGTGCCCGTCACTACGGTCAGGCAACCTGGCCTCCCAGCGTCATCGCGGCCGGGACCCCTGTTCCCACGCCACGCTCGTCACCGACCTGCCGCGGTATCTCGGTCTTCGGGCCGCACGCATGCGCAGGGCGGGCTACGAAGGTCAGCATGAACGTCGCGGCACCGGATGTCACGGAGATGTCACGGTCTCGGCGGAACTGCGGCTGTACGGGCGAGCTTGCAGGGCGAGCTTGCAGGGCGAGCTCGTCAGCGCCCTCGTCTCTGTCAGATATCCGACCGGGGGGCAACCGTGGCGTGGGTCTGGCGCGGCACGGGATACGGGATCATTGGCTGAAGCGGCGGCGAGCCCCAGCCCCAGGCGGTGATGGACGACAGTGCGCAGGCCGATGAGCGTCCGTTCGACCGGCTCGATCTCGGTCGGGCTCGCTCTGGCGATGGCGGTGGCGACGCTGGTGGGCGTGCTGGGGACCAGCGCGGGCTCGGCGTTTCTGCCGGTCACGGACAGCGGTGCGTGGCTGTGGAGCACGGCGAAGGGGTGGGCGACCCACATCAACGGACCGTCCGGACGGCCCGACTTCAACGTCCCGGTGCCGGATACGCGGGGGCACCGGATCGAGCTCAGCCAGGATGGCGTCTCCGTGCTGGTCTCCGACCGCGACACCGGCGTGGTCAGCAGGATCGACCCGGCCGGCATGGGGCTGCTGTCCCGGCCCTTCGGCCGTGGCTCGTTTCAGGTCGTCGCGCACGGTGGCACCGCGTACCTCGTCGAGGACGCGACCGGGACGGTGATGCGGATCGACCCGAAGACCCTCGACGTGCTCGGAACACGGTTCGAAGTGAAGGCACCGGTGACCGGTGCCGGGATCGCCGACGACGACACGTTGTGGCTGTCCGTGGCGCGAAGCGGCGAGATGATCGCGATCCGCGACGGCAGGATCACCAGCCGGGTCCGGGTCGGCCGGCCGGCCGGCGCGCTGACGATGGCCCTCGCCGGCGGCCAACCCGTGGCGGTGGACGGTACGGCGCCGGCGCTGGTCCCGGTGACGGCCCAGGGCCCGGGCGCGCCGACCGCGCTGCCGCCGCCCGCCGGCCAGGGCGGCCGGCTGCTGGTCGCGCCGTCGCTGGAGGGCAGGGTGGTGCCCGTGCTCGTCGACGGGACAAACGTGATGTTCCTCGTCGACCTGGCGGCCGGGCCCGGTCCGCGGGCTGTGCGTACGGTGCGGGTTGCCGGACAGTCTCCGTCCAGCCGGCTGGGCGCCCCGGTGATCGCGGGCGGGCGGGTCTACCTGCCCGACAATGGCACCGGACAGGTGCTGGTGTACGACCGCGACCATCAGCGGTTCGAGGAACCGATCCGGATCGCGGGTGGCCCCGGGCTGCTGACCCTGTTCGTCCGTAGCGGCTCGGTGTGGATCAACAACGCGGACGGCTCCCAGGCTGTCGCCGTGGGGCCGGACGGCCGGCGGCACCAGGTGGACAAGTACACCCCGGGCGTCCCGGAGCCGGCCCGCAGCGCCGATTCCCACCTCCCCCAGCCGCCGCAGGTCGTCACGAACGCGCCGCGCGCCGTCGTACCCCGCGTGCCGCCGTCGCGCCCGCCGGCGACGCGGGTCCCGGCGGGGCAGCCACCCCCCGCACCCCGGCCGTCGACGCCGCCGACGCGGGTCCCACCCGGCCCGCTGCCCGGGCCCGGCCCGATCGTTCCGCCCTCGCAGCGGCCCCCGAGGACGCCACCCGCCACCGCGCTCCCGCCAGGGCCCACGGGGCCGCCACGGACGGCCCAGCCACCGCCGGCGACGACCCCGCGGCAGACGCCACCCGCGCAGCCCGTGAGCGTTCCGCCGCCGCCGCCGGCCGCGCCCGGGGTACCCGGCGTGCGGGCGGTCGCCGCCGCCGGAGCGGTCACCGTGACGGTGACGGCGCCGGCGGCCGGCGGGCTGGTGACCAGCTACACGCTGACCACGAACCCGGGCGGGACCCGTACCCTGACCGCGCCGGACACCGTCACCATCGCGGTGGCCGGGTGCGCGACCGCGACCGCCAGCGCCACCGCGACCGGTCCGGGCGGCACGTCGGCGAGCTCCGCCACCGCCCAGGCGGTCGGCTGCGTTCCCCCGGGCGCGGTGCGGAACATCGCCTCGGCCGCGGTCCAGCCTCCGACCAACAGTCCGGGCGACATCCGGGTGACCTGGAACCCGCCGGCGGACACCGGCGGCGGCACCCTCGACTACGTGGTCACCGTCCACTACTCCACGATCAACGGAGTGACGCCGCAGGACCAGATCGCGGTGGTGACCGGGACGAGCTACGAACGGGGGAGGGCCGCCGGCCGCGACCCGTACTCGCGGATCAGCGTCGCCGCGCGCAACGCGGCCGGCACCGGGCCCGCGGTCGTCGGCTACACGCCGGGCGGGTGACCGGCGGGTGGCCGGCGGGTGGCCGGCGGGTGGCCGGCACGCGGCCTGACGCGCATCCGACAGCCGTGGGAGGGCCCAGCACCAGCGAACCTCCCGTCGCCGCCACCTCCGGCCGGCTAGTCTGGGACGAAGCGTGGCAATGAAGACACGGATCGTGCAGCCGCCGTGACGCCCGCGAGGGGGGATCGTGCCAGAACGCCAGGACGACGCCGGCTGGGGGGACTTCGCCGCGGCGTTCCAGGCCGTGGTGGACAACGTGGGGCTGGTGATACGCGGCAAGATCGAGGCCGTCTCCCAGGCCCTGACCTGCCTGCTCTGCGGCGGCCATCTGCTGCTGGAGGACGTCCCCGGGCTCGGTAAGACGTCCCTGGCCAGGGCGCTGGCCGCCTCCGTCGAGGCGAGCTGCCACCGGGTCCAGTTCACCCCGGACCTGTTGCCGTCCGACATCACCGGGGTGACCGTCTACCACCAGGGCTCCGGTGCGTTCACCTTCCGCGAGGGCCCGGTGTTCGCCCACGTGGTGGTCGCGGACGAGGTGAACCGGGCGTCCCCGAAGACGCAGTCGGCGCTGCTGGAGGTGATGGAGGAGAACCGGGTCACCGTCGATGCGGTGAGCCACTGGGTGCCCCGGCCGTTCTTCGTCGTCGCCACCCAGAACCCGGTCGACATGGACGGCACGTACCCGTTGCCGGAGGCGCAGCTCGACCGCTTCCTCATGCGGGTGCGGGTCGGCTACCCCGACCGCGCCGCCGAGCTCGCGATCCTGCGCGACCGCCGGTCCGGGCTGCGGGTCGAGGACCTCCAGCCGGTCCTCACCACCGACGACGTCCTCGCCCTGGTCGCGCTGGCGGCGCGGGTGCACGTCGCGGACAACGTCAGCGGCTACGTCGTCGATCTGGTGACCGCCACCCGGTCGCTACCCGGCCTGCGGCTGGGGGCCAGCCCCCGGGGCAGCATCGCGCTGCTGCGGGCGGCGCAGGTGCAGGCCGCCGCGGCCGGCCGGGCGTTCGTGATCCCGGAGGACGTGCAGCGACTCGCGGCCCCCGTCCTCGCGCACCGGCTGCTGGTCACCCCGGACGCCGAGCTTCGGGGCTACACCGGCGAACAGGCGGTCGCCGAGGCCCTGGCCGCCGTGCCCGTGCCCCGGACGCTCGCCGGAGTCTGACCGGCATGGCCGCTGCACCCGAGGCGCGCCGGGCAGCCCGACCCGCGGCCGCCCTGAGCTGGCTGCGCCGCGTACGCGGGACGGTCACCCCGACCGGCCTCGGGGTTCTCGCCGGCGTCGTCGTCACGGGTACGGCCGCCGGGGTGCTGCGCTTCCCGGAGTTGGCGGTGCTCTCCGTCGGCGGCGCGGTGGCGTTGCTGTGCGCCGCCGCGCTGGTCGCGCGCCAGCCCCGGTTCACCGTGGAGATCGAGGTGACGCCGGTGCGGGTCGGGCGCGGCGAACCGGCGATCGCCGGCGTCACGGTTCACAACGTCGGCTCCCGGACGGTGGTCGGCCCGGTGCGGCTGCGCCTGCCGTACCGGACGGGTCCCGGACCCGCGACGGAGCCCGCGGGCCGGGCCGGTGGCGCCGGTGCCCGGAGGCCGGAGGCCGCCGAGGCCGAGGTCCGGTCGCTGCCGCCCGGGGCGCGCCGCATGATCGCCGTCCCATTGCCGACCGGGCGCCGCGGGTTGCTCCGGGTCGGGCCGGCCGAGCTGGTCAGCAGCGACCCGCTCGGGCTGTTCGCCCGATCGCAGCAGCGGGGCCGACCGGCGGTCGTGCACGTGTACCCGGTGGTCCAGCCGCTGGCGCCGTTGCCGTCCACCCGCGCCGGCCGTCCCGACGGCCTGCCGGTCGACAGTGGGACCCAGGGCGGGGTGACCTTCCACCGGCTGCGGGAGTACGCGCCCGGCGACGACCCGCGCCACCTGCACTGGCGGTCCAGTGCCCGGGCCGGCACGCTGCTGGTCAGGCAGTACGTCGACCCATCGGAACCCGCGACGACGGTGCTGCTCGACACCCGGCGCCGGGCGTACCCGCCGGGTGATCCGGGTATCGCCGCGTTCGACGCCGCGGTGGACGCCGCCGCGTCCGTCCTCCTGGCGTCCGCGCGGCTGCGGTTCCCGGTGCGGCTGTGCACCACCGCTGGCCTGCGGCTCACCTTCAATGGCGGCCGGGCGGACGAGACCGCGGCCCTGGACGCGCTGGCCGGGGTGGAGCTGGTCGACCCGGGCCCACCCGGTCCGGGTTCCGGCGGCGGCCCGCCGGCGGAACAGACGCTCCTGGCCTCGGTCCGTGGCTCCTCCCGGCGCGCCATCGGCACGCTGGCCCTGGTCAGCGGCACGGAGGACGCCGCCGCGACGGTCAGCGCCGCGGCGGTCGCGGTCGGGTTCGAGCGGGTGATCGTGGTCCGGGTCGGTGAGACCGGCAGCATGTCCTCGCTCGGCGGCGGACGGCTGCGGGTGCTGGACGTCCGCGACGCCGCCGGCCTCGCGGCGCTCTGGCCGGCCCCGGCGGGAGGCGGCCGGTCCTCGATGGGCAGCTTCCGGTGACCGCACGCCTAGCCACCCTGGGTGCCGTCGCCTGCCTCGCGGGGCTGGCCGGTGCCGCCTTCCACCGCGGGTTCGACCTGGGTGCCGTCCTGCGCCCGGTGCTCGCGGCCGCGGTCATCCCGGTGCTGCTGGCCGCGCTGCTCGCCCGCGGCGGCCGCCGGCCCCCACCGCTGCCGGTGTCGGTCCTGAGTTCGGCCGTGCTGTGGCTGGCCGTCGTCGCCGCGACGTTGTTCCGCGACGGTTCACCGCACGCCCGCGGTGTGCTCCCGGCGGTCGCCGACGGTCTGGTCAACGGGAGCACCCGGCTACTCGACACGACCCTGCCCGCGCCGAAGTCCCCCGACCTGCTGGTCGTCCCGCAGGCACTGACGTGGCTGGCCGCCCTCACCGGCGCCGAACTGGTGATCAGAACCCGGTCGGTGCTGGCACCGGCGATACCGGCGCTGGTCACCTTCGGCCTAGCCGTGACGGTGACGGTGTCCGGCCCGGGCTCCGACCTGGGCATCGCCGGCGGCCTGGTGGTCGCCGCCGGAGCGCTGGCCCTGTGCCGGCGGGCCGAACCGCGGGCACCGTGGGACGGCCACCGGTCGACGGCCCCGACGTCGGCGGCACCGGTGACCGCGGCGGGCGTTACGGGTCGTTTCCGCGCCCCCGGCCGTCCCGCCCGGCCCGGGTCGGCCGGCCGGATGGACGCGCGCCGCTCGGCGCTGGGCCTCGCCGTGGTCGCGGCGACCGCCGCCGTGGCGCTCGCGGCCGGTCCGGCGCTGCTCGGCCCGAGCGCCGGACCGTACGACCTCCGCGCGCACCGCAGCGTCCCGTCGCACCCGCAGCCGACGGTGAGCCCGCTTGACTTCGTCTCCGCCTGGCTGCGCTCGCCGGGCGACGCGCTGTTCACCGCCACCCCGCCCGTCTCCCGCAACATCCGGCTGGCGGTACTCGACCGGTTCGACGGACAGCAGTGGACACCGTCGGCGCGGTACACCCCCGCCGGTGGTCGGGTGCCACCAGCGCCGGCCGCACCGCCGGCCGCGAACCGGATCAGCCAGGACATCACCATCGGCACCCTGCCGGGCATCTTCCTGCCGCACGTCGACCGGCCGGTCGAACTCACCGGCGCCGATCTCGCCGTCGACACCGCCGGCGGCAGCCTGATCTCGAGCAGGCCGCTGGCCCCCGGGCGCACGTACAGCGTGACGTCCGCCGTGCCGCGCGACCTGAGCCCGCAGCAGCTCGCGGCGCTGCGGATCGCGGGCGGCACCTCGTCGGACGCGGCCCGGGCCCTCCCGCCGGGGCTGCCGGCGCCGATCGCCGCGGCGGCGCGGGAGGTGGCGGCGGCCGGAGGCACCCCGTTCCAGCGGGCCTACCGGTTGGAACAGTTCCTGCGCACCCGGTTCACCTATGATCCGGACGCCCCGTCCGGCCACGCCTACGGTCATCTCGCCTACTTCCTCGACCGCAGCCACACCGGCACCTCGGAGCAGTTCGCCACGGCGTTCGCCGTCCTCGCCCGGGTCCTGGGCCTGCCCAGCCGGGTGGTGGTCGGCTTCCACTCCGCCCGCCGCCCCACGCCCGACGCGGCCCCGGTCGGAACTGATCGGGCTGGGACTGATCGGGCTGAGAATGGTCAGGCTGAGAATGGTCAGGCTGAGAATGGTCGGGCGGGGGTTGTTCGGGCCGGGGATGTGCTGGTGTGGCCGGAGATCGACTTCGCCGGGGCCGGATGGGTGCCGTTCTACCCGACGCCGGCGGCAGCGGGCCCGCATGGCGGGTCGGTCGCCACCTCGGCCCAGGGGGAACCGGCCGGTCGGGCCCAGCAGGTCACCGAGGCCGCTGCCGTGCCACCGCAGTCCGTGGTCGAGGCCGCGCCGGCCGGGTCGCGGTCGTCCCCGACCCCCGTCGGTGCCCTCGCCGGGCTGGCCGCGGCCGGCGCGATGGTGGCCGTCGGGGTGGCATACCTCGTCCTCGCGATGTCCGCCCCGACCCGCCGCCGGCGACGACGGCGGGCGGCGGACGGCGACCGGGAACGGGTGATCGGCGCCTGGCTGGACACGCTCGAGTCGCTGGACCGGGCCGGCGCGCCGGTGCCGCCCTCAGCGACCCCGACGGCCGTCGTCGACCACGGGTCAGCCCTGGTAGGACCGGGCGGACGGGCGCCGCTGGCCGATCTTGCCCGCCTGGCCACCGCGGCTCTGCACGGGCCGGACATCCCCGGCGCACCGAGCGCCGTGACCGGACGGGAGGCCGAGACGGCCTGGCAGCACAACGCGACGATGCGCGCCGAACTGCGCCGCGTCACCCCGCGCCGCCGCCGGGCCCGCCGACGCCTCGCGCCCGCCGCGGTCTTCGGCTCGGCCCGCCGGATCGAGCCCCGGTGAACGAGCACGAGGGGCCGATCATCGCCGGCTACCGCTCGCTACGGCCGATCGCGCAGGGCGGCTTCAGCATCGTCTACAGCGCCTACCAGGACAAGCTGGACCGCACCGTCGCCGTCAAGGTCATCAACGCGGACCTGCTCGACGCCGCGGCGGCCCGTCGCTTCGCCCGGGAATGCCGGGCGACCGGGCGCCTCACCGGCCATCCGAACATCATCACAGTGTTCGAGGTGGGCTCCACCCGCGATCGCCGTCCGTTCATCGCGATGCAGTACCTCCCGGCCGGCTCCATGACCGACCGGCTGCGGCGAGACGGCCCGCTCGGGGTGGCGGAAACCCTCCGCGTCGCGGCGCAGATCGCCGACGCCCTGCACGCCGCGCACAGCCTGCGGATCCTGCACCGGGATGTGAAGCCGGGCAACATCATGCTCTCCGATCGCGGGGATCCGGTGCTGAGCGACTTCGGCATCGCCACCCTGGGACTCGGCACCGACAGGTCGGGCACCGACGGCGCCTTCACCGTGGCCTACTCCGCGCCTGAGGTCCTCCAGGGCGCCCCCGCCACCATCTCCGCCGACCTGTATGGCCTGGGCGCGACGATCTACACCCTGCTGTCCGGGACCCCGCCGTTCGGCTGGCTACCCGGTGACTCCACACCGGCGATGATCCTGCGCATCCTCCACGACGAGATCCGCCCCCTGCAACGGGCCGACGTCCCGGACGAGGTGGAACGGGCGCTGCACGCGCTGATGTCCCGGGATCCGTCCCGCCGGCCGGGCAGCGCCGCGGAGGCGGCGGCCGAGCTGCGCCGACTGAACGCGGTGCTGGGCTTGACCGTCCGCCACACGCCACCCAGCCCCCTCGGCGAGCCGGCCCCGCCGTCGGCGTTCACCGGTGTCGGGCCCGGTCTCGCGGGTCACGACGCCGTGGGAGCCGCGTACGCCGACGCCGCGACCTCGTCACCCAGCGATGCGCCCGCGGCCGTCCCACGCGGCGCGCCGGCGGGGCCGATGGCCGTCGAACCGGTAGCCCGGCAGGTGGCGGTCGGGAGATTTGACGTTGCCGGCGCCGGGCAGCACGAGGATCTGCTCGTGACCGGCCGCCGGCCGGCCCAGCCGAAGCCCGCGGAGCCGGGGCCCGAAGAGCCCGGGATCGCAGAGCCCGGGATCGCAGAGCCCGGGATCGCAGAGCCCGGGACTACGGAGCCGGGGACCACGAAGCCGGGGACCGCGGAGCGAGGGGCCGCGGAGCCGGGGACCGAGGAGCCGGGGACCGAGGAGCCGGGGATCGAGGAGCCGAGGGTCGGCCGGCCGATCCGGCGGGTGCCTTTCCTGCTCGTCGTGCCCGCCGTCGTGTTGGGTGTGCTCCTCGTGATCCTGGTGGCAGCCATCCTCGCCAGTCGGAATGATCAACCGACCGCGGGCGTCGCAACAACAGCCACCTCGACGGTCCCGCCAAGCACGGTCCCGCCAAGCACGGTCGCGGCAGCGCGGCCGCACCGGCTACAGGTCGCCGACCATGGCGCGGTCGCCGTGCTGACCTGGCAGAACGGCTCGCCGTCCACCAGCCTGCTGCTGCAACGCCGAAGCTCTGGGGACGAGGGCAGGCTGACGCCGTTGAGCGAGGGCCAGACGGTGTACTCCGACCAGATAGACCCCACGCAGCCCTACTGCTACCAGATCGGCCAGGTCCTCGGCGTCTATCAAGCCGAGGGCGCACCCGCGAAACCGACCATCGCCTGGTCCGGATACACCTGCATCCGGAACGCGACGCCCCCCGCATCCTGACTTATACCTTCTGGCCGACCTCCCCGCACTCCACCACCTCACCGCGGCGCTGCACGACCAGATCCTGCACCGCTGGCCCCGCACGAAACCGCTGCCCGCCACCACCGACAGCCCAACCCGCCACTCGTGACGATTTCTCCAGGAATCATCCCGGCGGACACCGGGGCGCCCTGCTCGCGGACGCGGGATGAGTCGGCAACTTCTGCACGTCTCACGTCTCACGTCTCACGTCTCACGTCGTCACGCTCCCGCCAACCGCAGTGTGTGTCCCGCGAGCACCAGACGGCGGTGACGCAGTCGCTGGAGCGATGCCGGGCGGCTCGGATCACTGACGTCCCACACCAGCACGGAGCCGTCGCCGGAACTACTGATCTCTCATTCACCGGATCGGACTGGAGCGGATCCCGCCCGGTCCCGGTTCCGCGGAACACCTTGATCGTCGACTGGAGGTGGGATGCGGCCGGGTCGAGGGGTGGGGTCGGTTCCGCGGAACACCTTGATCGCCGGTCGGGGTCGGGTCGGGGTCGGGTCAGGTCGGGGTTGTGCGCCGGCCGGCAGCCGTCCGCGGGCCGGCACCGCCTCATCGCCGGGGACTGTTGCGCCCTGGGGAGGTGCGGCAGCCAGGCCAGCGGTTCACCCCGCTACCTGCTCGATCGGGTCGGTGCCGGCGGCAGCGAGAAGGGGGACAAGGGCCTCGGCTGAGAGCGCGAACACCCCGGGCTGGGCTGGTGCCGGCCCGGCACCGGTGCCAGGGCGCTCCGGGATGGTGAGGACTGCGACGACCTCGCCGGCATCGTTGAACAGCGGGCCACCGCTGGCCGCCGCCGGCAGGGTGATCCCGGTCTGGACGAGATACAGGTCCTCGTCGGGGAAGTGTTCGAACTTCTCCACGGTGCCATCCCGGAGCGGACCGGGCCCCTCCGCGCCGGACGGGGACTCCGGCACGGGCGCACCGGGCCGCGGGAGCGACAACGAGGACGCGCCGGTTGTCCAGACCCGGTCGCCGAGCCGCAGCAGACGGAGATGACCCAGTCCCAGCCCACGCGCGGGGGCCGGTTCCCGCAGGACCAGCAGGACGAGGTCGGTGCCGCTTGCGGCCGGCGCGTGAACCTGGCCCACCGCCCGGGTGCCCCAGAGCTCGTGCCCGACCTTGACCAGGTCGGCCGGCGCGGCGCGCCGCCGGTCGTCGGTCGGATCCATCAGCCAGTGCCGGTTGGTCGCCACCAGCCGGTCGGCGACCAGGAACCCCCGCCCGATCCGCCGGCGTCCGTCGGGCCAGGTCGTGGTCACCGACACGAGCGCGGGCGCAATCCGGGCCGTGAACGCCCCCGGGTTGGACGGGTCGAGCAGGGGGACGGCGAGCAGGTCGGCGGCGACCAGCAGGGTCCGCCGGTAGCGGTCCGCGTCACCGACCTCGGCCAGACAGCGCAGCAGGCGGCGCAGATCGCGCGGGTCCTCAGGGAGCTCGGCACCGAGCGCGCGCAGCGCTCCCAGGTGGTCCCCGGCGCCGAAACGAATCCGGAACAGGCCAAGCGGATCTGGGTCACGGGCGGCCAGGCTCTCCAGCAGCGCGATCCGCCGGCGCACCCACCTGAGCAGGTCACGCCGGCGGGCGAGCGTCCGTTCGAGCTCGGCAGCGAGATGACGTCCCTCCTCGTCGCCGGGGCCGTCCGTACCCTCGCCCGCGGGTGTGCTCGTGCCGCGGGCGAGATACTCGGTTGCCGACCTCGCCACGTCCCGCAGCACCTGGCCAGCCAGCCGCAGATCCGCCGCCGCGTCCGCCCGCACCGCCGGATTGAACATCTCGGCGAGCATGTCCTGGGTGGCCGCCTCGATCGGGGCCGCCGGGGGCCGGAAACCCGCCAGCAGGTCTTCGAAGGAGCGCAACAGCTCGTCGCCGTCGTCGGAGCGGGCCTCCACGGTCAGTGCCTGCAGTCGTTCCCGCAGCTCATCGCGCTCGGCCGCCGCCTGCTCCCGCTCGCGCTGACGGGCGAAGCGCCGGGCCATGGCCTCGCGTTCGGCCGGTGGCAGCAGGGTGGTGTCGTCCACCCGCACCGTCTCCGACCGGCCAGTCGCCACATCCCGGGCCGTGACCTCCAGTACGCAGCTCGCGTCGAGGGCGAACGTCACCTCGATACGGGTCTCCCCGCGCGGCGCCGGCCGAAGGCCGTCCAGCAGGAACTGGCCGATCTTCGCGGTGGCCTCCAGACTCCCGTTGAAGATCTCCACCCTGATCATGGTCTGGTCGTCGGAGTGCGTGCTGTAGACGCCCCTGCGTTCGACCGGGATGTGGGTACCGGCCTCCACCAGGACCGAGAAGGTCTCGCGGTCGTCCTCCTCGAACGCGCGGATACCCAGCGGCAGCGGTGTCACGTCGAGCAGGACCCGCTCCCGCAGCCGGCCGTCGAGAACGGCGGCGAGGATCGCGGCACCCCCGGAGACCGCCGTTCGCGGGTCGGCGACCATCGTCTGGTGTGCGTCGAACACCTCCTCCACCACTGCGCGTACGACGGGAGACAGCATCGGCCCGCCGACCAGGACCAGGTGCCGCGGACGTTCGGCCAGCTCCGAGCGAACCCGGGCGCAGACCTCGCGCAGCACGCGCAGCGACCCGGCGAGAATCTCTGCCAGCTCGTCCCGGTCCAGTTCCAGGAACACGTCCGCACCGCGATCGAAGCCGACAAGCGCATAGTCGGCCTGTCGCCGGGAGGACAGGCTGATCTTCAGATGCTCGGCCGCGACCGTCAGCCGCTGCCCTGCCCTGCCCGGCCTGCCGCCGGCGCCCGCATGCCCCGCTGTTCGAGACGGCTGCCGAGTGCCCCCCGGATCGCGTCGTCGAAGTCGCGACCGCCGTACGCGGTGTCACCGGTCACCCCCTGCACCTCGTACATGTCGTCGTCGACGTCGAGCACGCTCACGTCGAGGGTGCCGGCGCCCAGGTCGACCACGACGACCTGGCCCGCGAGGCGGCGCTGCCGGGCCTCGCTCATGCACGCCGCGGTCGGCTCGTGCAGCAGCCGGACCGGCTCGACACCCGCGATCGCGCAGGCATCCCGCGTGGCATGCTTCTGGTTGTTCTGGAAGTACGCCGGGATGGTCAGCACCGCCCGGCCCCGCTCCAGCCGCAGGTCGTGGTTGGCCTCCAGCCAGATCAGCCAGTCGTCCGGGACGACCCCCAGCTCCGCCCGCGCGAGCTCGCCGGCCCGCTCCCGGACCTGGGCGGCGAGGTGGTCCTCGACCAGTCCGCGAGCATGGCGGATCAGCCGGGCGGCGATCTCCTCCGGACGGTACGTCCGGTCCCGGACGCGGTAGACGGTCGATGTGCCCATCCGCCGCTTCGCGCCGCTCATGTGGCCGAGCAGGCGGTCGGTGAGGGTCTCCTCGCCGGAGAGCCCGACTACCTCGTTCCCGTCGGCGTCGAGGCTGAGGGTCGCGGCGAACTGGGCCTCACCGCCCCCCGGGCATGACACCGCCGCTCCCCGCACGGTGTCGTAGATGGCGGCCGAGCACGTTGACGTGCCCAGATCCAATCCCCAGATGCCGGCGAAACGCCGGTCGACCTCGGCGCGGGCGGCGGCGACCCACTCGGCGGCGCGATCCTCGAACGGGCGCCGTCGAGCGGCGTCCACCTCCACCAGCGCCGCCTCGACCTCGCCGGCCAAGGCCGTCGGCACGCGACCGTCGGCACGCAGGCGCCGCAGTTCCTCGACGGCGACCGTCACGACCCCCGCGCCCAGCGAGCCCGACGCCGATGGCTCAAGGACGCGCAGGCAGAGTCGGACGAGCTGGTCAGCGTCACCGGCGCGGCGCAGAAAGTCCCCCAGCCGGGGGTCGGTCAGGGCGGAGTCACCGTGGGCGCGCAGCAGCGCTGACGCCGCGGTGGCGAGTTCGCCGGCGGCCGCGAACAGCTCGGCGGCCTGTTCGTGCCGGCCGGCCTGTTCGTACAGGCGAGCCGCCGCGAGGGTGTCCCCACCTGCTTGCGCGGAGGTCGCGCGGGCGACGAGCCCGCCAGGAGATGTGTCATCACGCAACACCCGGTCGGCCTGCCCGAACTGCTCCGCCCGCCGGTACAGCAGGTGCGCTCGGTAGGGATCGCCGGCCTTCTCCGCGGCCAGTGCGGCGCTCGGCCAGTCACCGTGGGCTTCCTCGAACTGACTCAGGGCCGCGTTCACGGTAGCCCGCTCTCCCGCCGTGGCAGCCGTCCCCAGCCGGTCGGCGAAGTGGCGGCGACCGGTGACCTGCACGGCGGTCAACCTCGCGGCCGCATCCTCCCGTTGTGCGTCCAGCCTGACCTGGCTGATCGCCGGGTCCGCCGCGTTCACCCCGGCACCGTCGCCGGGCCTGGCCGCACGGTCGAGGTGGCCAAGCAGCTCCCGGAGCCTGCCTGCGGCCTCGGTGTAGGCCGCTCGACGCACGGCGGCGTCAACATCCGGCAACGCCAGGTCGACCAGCCGCGCGATGCGCGCCGGATCGTTCGACGGGCACGAGTCCAGCGCCTCCGCGGCCCGGCCGAGCGCCTCCAGACAGACGCTGAGCCGGTGCGGGCGGTCGGCCGCCCGGAACAGCGGCAGTGCCTCGGCGTACCGGCCCGCGCCGACATGCAGTTCGGCGGCGTGCTCGCGCAGCGCGCGCAGGATCGGCGCCTCCGCGCCGGAACGCTCCGCCAGTGCCAGACCCGCCACCGGACGTGCGCCTGTCGCCCGTGCGGACCTGGGATGTGCGCCGGGCGCGGGAGGCGCTCCGGTTCATGAGTCAGGGCCGCCATGTCGGCAAGCTCGTCCTGACAACGCCGCCCGCCCTGAGCCCCGACGGGACCGTGCTGATCACCGGGGGCACCGGCGCCCTGGGCACGCTGCTGGCCCGCCACCTCGTCACCCGGCGAGGGGTGCGCCGGCTGCTGCTGGTAAGTCGTCGGGGCGGCGCACCGGACGCCGTCGCGGAACTCACCGCGCTGGGCGCGGACGTCCGGGTGGTGGCGTGCGACGTCGCGGATCGGGACGCGCTGGCGGGCGTGCTGGCCTCGGTTCCCCCGAGCATCCGTTGACCGCGGTGTTCCACCTGGCCGGGTTGCTCGACGACGGCGTCGTCGAGGCGCTGACGCCGGACCGGGTGGATCGGGTGATGCGTCCGAAGGTGGATGCCGGCTGGCATCTGCACGAGCTGACGCGGGATCTGGATCTGGCCGCGTTCGTCGTGTTCTCCTCGGCGGCCGGGGTGCTCGGCGGGGCCGGCCAGGCGAACTACGCGGCCGCGAACACCTTCCTCGACGCGCTGGCCGAACACCGCGGGGCGGTCGGACTGGTCGGGCAGTCGCTGGCGTGGGGTCTGTGGGAGCGGTCGAGCGCGATGACCGGCGGGCTGGGCGCGGTCGATCTCGCCCGCATGGCCCGCCACGGGATGCCGGCGATGTCGGACGAGCGCGGGCTGGCCCTGTTCGACGCGGCGGTGCGAACCGCCGAGGCCGTGCTGGTGCCGGCCCCGGTCGACGTGCGGGCACTGCGCGGGCAACCGGAGATCCCGCCTGTGCTGCGCAGTCTCACCCGTAGCGGATCCACCCCGCGCCGCTCGGCGGCCGGCCCGGGGGCGAGCGGGTCGGCGAGGCCGACCGGGTCGAGCCGCTCCGGCGGGTTGACGGGGTCGGGGAACCGGCTGGCCGGGCTCGACGCGGCCACCCGCGGTGTGCTGCTGCTGAGCCTGGTACGCGACCAGGCCGCGGTCGTGCTCGGACATGACTCCCCGGAGGCGATCGAGCCCGAGAAGGCGCTACGGGAGCTGGGGTTGGAATCGCTGACCGCGGTGGAGCTGCGAAACCGGATCAACGCCGAGACGGGCCTGCGCCTGCCGCCGACGGTGGTCTTCGACCACCCGACCCCGGCCGCGCTCGCCGAGTACCTTGATCGTGCGCTCGCGGACGCCGACCCGGACGCTGACCCGGGTGTCGACTCGGCTGCCGACCCGGCTGCCGACCCGGCTGCCGACCCGGGTCCGAAGACATCCCCTTCCGCGCCGAAGCCACGGCCGAAGCCGGTCGCCGGGCCGGCTCCGACCGCGGACGGCGGGGTGGACGTGGTGAGCGAATTGGTCCGGCGCGCGTTCGACGCGGGGAACGTCGAGCCGGGCATGGAGCTGTTGCGGAATGTGGCGCGGCTACGGCGGATGTTCACGGATCCGGCGGCGGCGGGACCGGCACCCCGGCCGGTGCGGCTGGCGGCGGGTGCGGACGACGGCGCGCGGATCGTCTTCTGCAACCCGACGTTGCCGGTGACCGGAGCGCATCTGCTGTCAGCCTTCGTCTCGGCCCTGCCCCCCGAGCTGGGTGCGTCGGCGCTGTCGGCCCCGGGCTTCGCCGCGGCGGAGGACCTTCCCGCCGACTTCGCCGGCTGGATCGGTTGGACAGCCGCGACGGTGGCCGAGCACGCCGGTCCCGGCCCGCTCGTGCTGGCCGGCTGGTCCTCGGGGGGCGTGGTGGCCCATGCCACGGCCCGGCGGCTGGCGGAGCTGGGAAGACCGCCGGCCGCGGTCGTCCTGCTCGACACGTACGCGCCGCGCGCACTGCCCGCCGAATTCCGCCGCGCGATCCTGACGACGATGTTCGAACGAGCGGAGGGCGTCGTGCCGATCGACCACGTCCGGCTGTCGGCCTGGGCCTGGCTGTGGAAGCTGTTCGAGGACTGGGATGCAGCACCGCTGCCGGTGCCGACCATGCTGGTTCGCGCGTCCGAGCCGGTGGGGCCGGTGTCGGCCGGGGAGGACTGGCGGACGAACCTGGCCGGCTGCTCCACGACCGTGGACGTGCCGGGCGATCATTACACCCTGATGGAGGAGTTCGCCGCGGGGACGGCGCGGGCCGTCAACGACTGGCTGAAGCCGGTGCTCGGCTGATAATGAGTCGTCCACGGTGAAGAACACGACCGCGCCGCGCCGCCGCGACGCCGCCGCCAGTAAAGACCGCCTGCTCGCCGCCGCCGCGCACCTGTTCGCCGAGCGCGGGTTCGACAAGACCACCGCCCGCGACATCGGCCAGCTCGCCGGCGTCGACCCCACCATGATCGCCCGCTACTTCGGCGGGAAGGCCCAGCTCTACATCGCCGTGCTGCAGGCGGAGGACGCCGGGGAGACCCCCACCGACTTCCTCGAGCCCGACCGGCTCGCCGCCCTGATCCGGCGCACCGACCGGAGCGGTCCGGGGCCGATCTTCCTGGCCGCGCTCAAGCCCTACGACGACCAGACGGCACAACAGGCCGCCGCCGCCGAACTCCGCCGTCGCATCGTCGCCCCCCTCGCGGCCCGCCTGGCCCGGGAGCACGCCGCCGACGCGCACCTGCGGGCCAAACTGCTCACCGCCGCTCTCATCGGCGTCGTCCTCGCCCGCCACACCGGGGTCCTCGCAACACTCGCCCGCGCGGACACCGACACGGTCCTCGCGCTGCTCGAGCAGGCCCTCGACCAGGGCTGAGACAATGCGAGCGCCCCAGAGCGCGCAGCCGATTGCAGATCGGCCGGCCCTGGACCATCATGGAGCGTCCCCGGCCCGGGCGAGCAGATCCCGCACCGCGGGCACCATCGGATGCTGCGGGCCGAAGGCCCGGACCAGGTCGGAAGCCAACTCGGCCAGCGTCCCGACGGCCGCCGTCCGATCACCCGCGCCGAGCTGCAGCACGCCGATCTGGCGGCGCAGCTCGAAGACACGCAGATCCTCAACCCCGAACAGTCTCACCTCGTCCGCGAGCAGGTCGTTCAACTGATCGAGAGCGCGGCCGATCGCACCGAGCAATGCGAGGCAGGTCGCCTCCCTGAGCCGGCATCGCAGGACCCGCTCGTCGCCCGGACCGTCCCGGCGGGTCAGATCGCCGACGAGGGTGTGGAAGGCGTCCACGGCACGGTGGAAGTCGCCGCCTTCGAACAGGATTTCTGCAAGCTCGACGCGCATGGCCAACACGTCCGCGCTGTCGGAACCTGCTTCCCCGCCCGCTTGGCGCACCGCCGCGATGAGCAGGCCGGCGGCCTGGCTGTGCCGGGATGCACGGGCCAGGGCCCGGGCCTCGTCACGGACCCGACGCAGATCGGCACGGTCGACCACGCCGGCCGGGCCGGTCCCGTCCGAGGCCGACGGCGACTGAGCCCGCGACCCGGACGAGAGTGCGCCCGAGGTCCGCGCGCCGACCGCGGCTCGGGGCTCGGGCGGCGACGCGGCCGGGCAGTCTCGTGGCTGTACCCGGGCCGTGACGGCCGCGTACATGCGGACCGGGTTGTGCGGCGCATCGTCGACGACGCCCGGGATCGGCCCGAGTGTGGGTACGCATCCGATCAGCGCCGTGTACACCTGCTCTGCACCGGCCGGGCGTTCCTCCGGTGCCTTGCGCAACATCGCGGCGACAAGACCGTCGAGAGCGGCCGGCGCGTCGGCGCGCAAGGACCGCACCCGGGCCGGGATCTGCTCGACCTGCCGCTGCATCACCGTGTAGGACGACGCCCCGGCGAACAGACGCTGGCCCGTGAGCATCTCGAACAGGGTGGCGCCCAACGCATAGATGTCGGTGGCGGGTGTGCTCGCGCTGGCGAGCACCTGCTCGGGGGCCATGTAGGCGGGGCTGCCCAGATGCGCGCCGGTCGCGGTGATCCTGGGCAGGTCGGTGCGGTCGAGCGCGACGGCAAGCCCGAAGTCGAGCACCTTCACCGTGCCGTCCGGTTCGAGCATCAAATTCGCCGGCTTGAGGTCGCGGTGGATGAGCGACGCCCGGTGCGCGACGGTGAGCACGGAGGCGACCTGCGCGGCGACCGCGGCCGCCCAGCCGATCGGTAGTGGACCATGCTCGGCGATCACGTCGGTCACGCTCACCCCGTGCACCCGCTGCATCACCAGGTAGGGCCGCTGCCCATCGGTTCCCGCGTCGTACACCGCGGGCACGCCGGGATGCACGAGCCGCGCGGTGATGCGGGACTCTCGGAAGAACCGGCGGACCAGCTCCTGGTCGTCCGGCCCGTCAAGATGGCGGACGAACTTGACCGCCACCTCCCGGTCGAGGGTGATGTCACGGCCGAGCCAGACCTCACCCATGCCGCCTCTGGCGAGGGGAAGATCCTCCAGCTCGTAACGCCCGCCGATCAGCCGACGCCCGGTCACCGCGACACCGCCATGCACGCCTCCGCCAGCCGCCTCATCATCGAGAACCTGCGTCGCCGCCTCGTAGGCTGCCGTCGGCAACGCCGAGATAGCCCAGGCGCGCGACTTCGGCGCCGAAGTCCAGCACACCGCGCAGCGAACGTTCGATTGCCGCAAGGCGGCGGTACTCCGCGCCGCGGGTGCGCTGTATGGCCATGGGGAGCACCGGAACTCGCAGCCGACGTAGCTCGGTTCGCGCCGACGACCCGCCGGTCGGACCGGCGGGCTGAGCTGCGGCGCCCGCCTCGGCACCGAATCCGGTTCGGTAACCGCCGGCGGCCCGCAGGCTCCCGGCCAGGAAGAACGGATCAAGCCGCTCAGGGTCGACCCGGAGGAGTACCACCCGTGGCCCAAGCACCGCCCCGACGTCCTCGGCCTCGATGACCCGGGCGGTGATCCCAGCCGATGTCGCCACCCCGACGACGTCTCCGGGCCGCAGCACCACCTGATTGGCCTGCGGCCCGGCCCGTCCGGACGAGGACCGGGCGAGCCGCACGTCGTCGGCTGTGAGCAGCCGCAACTCGCCGCCCCTCTGCACCTGCGCAGGCGCCACGACGATGCGCACGGCCCCGGCCCGCGCCAGCTCACCCAACGGGAGGTCCGCGGTACCGGCCGGGCCACCGTCCGGTGATCCGTTCTGGGCGGACCTGCCGACGGCAGTCAGGTCAGGCACCGCGGCGACCAGCGCGGTCACCGCGGCGAGCAGGCCCTCGCGGGCGGTCGGAAAACACTCGCCGGTGGACGGGGCAGGCGCCGTCCGAACGTGACGGTGGGGGCTGAGATCGACTTCCTCGTCGAGCAGGTCGGCGACGGGCATGCGCCGAAACCCGGGAGGCAGCTCGGGATCGCTGTCGGCCGCGTCGGCCCGATCCGCGGTGAAGGAACGCCATGCCGCTTCCACCACGCCGAGATCACCGTCGGCCGTACCGAGAAGGACGTCGACCTCGCTCGCCCGCTCATCCGGCTGCTGCAGGATCCACAGGTCGGGGGCCGACCCAACCGGAAACAGCGCCGGCGGCAGCCCCACCACCGCCCGCAGCGCCCGGGCTCGCAGCAGGTTCGCCCTGAGCCGGCGCCCCGCGCGGCGCGACGCGGCGGCGGCGGGCATGACGACCAGCACGGAGGCTCCCACGCCCGCGTGCGCCAGGCAGTACTGGACCCAGGCGAGTTCGGGTTCACCGCGGGGCGGAAGGCCATATCGCCACCAGGGCGATCCGAGCAGCTCGTCGTAACCCCAGGTACGTTGCCCGAAAGGCGGCCGGCACAGCACGGCGTCGACCCGTTCACCCGCGAAGGCGTCGGCCCGCAGCGAGTCGCCGACGACGATCCGCGCCTGCTCGCCGCGAAGTAGCAGCCCGGCCGCGCTCACCCGAGCCACCGTCGGGTCGACGTCCTGCCCAAGCAACTCGCCGACCCCGGCGGACCGGGCCGCCTCCAGGGACCGGCCGATCCCACAGGCCGGGTTGAGGACGCGGGCCCGTGCCGCTGTGGGCCCGCGCAGGCCGGCGAGGGTCACCATCAGCTCCGCCGCGGCTGCCGGTAGCGCCGCCGACCACCGGGAGTGGACCTCGTGGAAACGGGCGCGCACCGCGTCGAAAAGATCCGCGTGCCCGTGGCTACCGACCGCCTGCGCGGCGACGCGGGCGATCGGCACCCAGGCCGGATCCCACGCGCTGCTGGCGACGTCGGGCAGCTCCGGCACAGCCTGGCCGATCGCCGCTTCCACGGACGCGGCCACCGACGCGTCCTCGCCGCCGCCGAGCAGCCTGACCGCCTCAGCGGGATCACGCTGGTGGTAGACGAGGAACCCGCCGAGCCGGCCGATCAGCTCGCCAAGGCGCGGGTCGTCGACGGCGCCGCGGATCCGCTGCCAGACCCGGTCGGCGGGCTCGATCTGGAATGGCCGATCATGCCGGGCGAACCAGTTCTCGACCTCGGTCAACGCGAACAGGGGACGGCTCGATGTCCCGCCGACCGGCCTGGGGAAGTCGGCGAACCGGTGCCTCCAGTTACTGACCGCGGCCCGGCCGACGGCGGCGAGGCGCGCGATGTCACTGGCGGTCACCGTGGCGGCGACGGCCCCGTTCGCGCTGTCTTTCGACGGCATATTCACCTCACCCGGGAACGCCTGGTCGGAGACGGGTGAGGATTCCGCTCGTCATCAGCGCGGTGATGTGCTCGGCAGCGCGGCGCGGCGGCGTACCGCCCCGGACGAGCAGACCCGCCTCGATGTTCTCTTCTACTCCGGACGAGGTGAGGTTCGCGCTCGACACCAGCAGGGCGCGCCGGTCGGCGACCGCGATCTTGGCGTGCATCCGGGCCGACGGGTGCGCGCGGCGCCGGGTGGGCCAGTGCCAGAGGTCGACGTCGCGCAGGTCGGCGAAGGCGACCGCGGGCTCAGGGCCGTTCAGCGCCCCACCGGCGCCCTGCAGGGTTTCCACGACCACGCTGACCGTGACGCCCCGGCCGAGCGCGGCGGCGAGCGCGCTGAGCAGCGGTGGGTAGGGCCGGGCGGAGTAGGTCATCAGCAGCAGCTCGGCGGTGGCCTCGGCGACGAGGTCGACCAGTACCCGGGCGGTCGCCCGTACCGGCACGTCGTGGCTGCCCGGGCCGCTCCACACCGACTCGACACGGGTCGCCAGCGCCTGCCCCAGATAACCGTCGGCCACTCCGCGCAGGTAGGCGGCGGCTTCGGCCGGCGCGATCCCCTGCCCACGGCGCGCGGTGAGCAGTTGTCGGACCGCGGCACGGCGCGCACCACCGGGCACGGCGGCGAGGACGGCGTACTCCCAGTCCGGGCTCGTCGGGCCGTCCGATGTGGTCGAAGCGGTCGGGGATGCCACCAGCGCGATCCGAGCGGCGACATCGCGCAGTCGCTGCGGTCCGAGCTCGGCGACGGCGGTGGCGACGGCTGCGGCGAAGTCATCTCCGGCGAAGTCATCCGGTGGCAGCCCGCCCGCTCCACCGGCCTCCCCACCGTCCGGTTCGACGCTGGCCGAACCGGGGTCGCCGACCGAACCGGGGCCGGTGGGGGTCGTCACGGCAGCTCGCCGAACAGGGCGAGGGCGCGGTGCTGCGCGCTGTCCCCGAGGGGGACGACGAACCGGCGGTCGAGGAACCGGTTACCCCGTTCGCATGTCGTCTCGGAGACGAACAGGCACACGTGGCAGGCCGCGCCGTGCAGGAAGTCGGCGGGGGCCGTCGGCAGCCGTTCGGCGCACAGCGGGTCAGAGGAGCAGTGTTGGGCGTCGGCGAGGGCCCGGCGGGTGAGCCGGAGGAGCTGGTCGGGCTCGGCGAGCGACACCAGCCCGCCGAGGGTGCCTTCGGCGTCGGGAACCGCGGTGTAGATGAGGATGCCACCGCGCGGATCGTCGGCGGTTCCCGCGTAGATGCGTTCGCTCAGGCTGGCCGAGCTGTAGCCGCATTCCAGGGCGATGGTCCGGATCAGCAGGTGGGACAAGGTGTGCAGGGCGAGGAATCGTTCTCCGGGCCAGCCGTGCATGGGGTCGAAGTCGCCGGGGATCCGGTCGGAGTAACGGTTCAGCCGGAAGCGACCGTAGGCGTCGCGGTGTTCCCGCATCTCGACGCTGCCTGCGACCCGCGCCGCCCACGGACCGAGTACCTGCTCGGGCACCCGGAGAAAGATTCCTTCGCCGCGGACCTCGCTGGCGGGCACCCAGGTGGCGCTGCCGCGGGCCAGCGGCGCCCGGATGACGAGGTCGGGATCGTCGGGGTCGGGCGCGTCCAGGCGGGTGAAGCCGGTCAACGCCCGTACCTCGCGCAGCCGCTCGGCCTGAACGACGTCGGCGTAGCAGCCGGCGAGCGCCGCCGGTACCCCGGCGGGGTCGCGACGCAGGGTGAAGTCGTCGGTGGGATCAGGCAGAGTGGAGGCGGAGAAGATCTCCCACTCGGGGGTCCGCAGGTCGGGGTAGGCCCGTTCGTCGTCCGCGTCGCCGTCCGGGGCGGCGGCCTCGACCGCGGCCCGGTGCCGCTCGATCGCCGCCCAGACCTCGTCGGTGGACCACCTCTCCACCTGGCGCATCATCGGGATCGGCGCCAAGCGGGCGAACTCCAGAAGCATGACGTTCTCGACCGTGTTGAAGAACTCCCAGTTCTGCTCGATTTTGGCGGCCAGTTCGCTCGCGCCGGTACGGGGCACGGACAGCACGGACAGCGTCTGCGCGAACCACTGGTTGGAGGCGCCGACGACGAGCAGGCGGGATTCCTGCGGGCAGCCGTCGTCGGCGAAGGTCGACAGATGCGGATGCCGTCCGCGACAGCGCGGCAGGTTCTCGGCGCCGCGCCGGCCCATGGCCTCCCGGATGTTGCGCCGAGCGTCGCAGTTGACGCAACGGATCTCGACGTTGGCGCCGATGTTGCCGCCGCGGTCGTCCATCCGCAGCCGTGGATGGCTCGCCTGGTCACATTGGCCGCCGCGGTGAACGAACAGCCGGTAGGGGAAGTCGTCGAGATGCCCGGCGGTGCAGGCGAGCACGAAGCGGGCGGCGACGGCGAGGGGACGCCGGCCGCTCCGCTTGCGCGAACAGTCGCCGTGGAAGAAGCGGGCGAGATGCGGCTGATTCGGCCACGGGTTCTCGAATGCGAAGATTCCCGAGGCGATCAGGTCGAGTTCGTTGCAGGCGGTGCAGCGCAGCCAGTTCGGGAACGGCACGGTGGGCACGCCGATGCGGGCGCCCTGGCCGGTGCGGTCGTCGCCGTCGGTCTCCGCCCAGGGGGCGGGGCGCAGCTCGGTGACGCCGCGGTCGTAGAGCCTGCGCACGGCCGCGAGCAGACGAGGCTCGATGATCGGCTGGTATTCGGGGATGTTGCGGTAGTCCCAGTCGTCGAGGCCGCGGATCAGTGCGGAGAAGTTCGGCAGGTCGACGAGCGCACCGACACCGCTGGTGAACATGAGGTGGCTGGGACGGACGGCACCGACCCGCCGGTTGTGCGCCGTGACCATCAGCGCGCCCTCCTCGGCCGAGCGGTGCCGGTCGATCGGGTCGGGCGGACCGGGACGAGTGCGGTCTCCCCGAGCTCGTCGCCGACCGGAGCGATCTCGTCGTCGGGCCTGTCCGTCCCGCCAGGTCCGCCGCCATCGTCGTCGCCGTTCGCAGCGGCGCCGAAGGTCCAGGGCGGCTCGCCGTAGGCGGGAGCGAAAAGCTGCGCGGCGGCGGGGACCAACAGGTTGATCTCGTGCTCGGTCTCCCGCATCGACTGGGCGACGGTGAGGACGTCCCAGGGGCCGTGCCCGGCGGGTTCGAGCAGCCCGGCGACCCGCTGACGCCCCCCGGCGGAGCGGTAGCCGATCCGCGACGGGCCGGTCTTCGTCAGCTCCCAGCGCTCGACCAGCTCCCGGATTCGTTCTTCCAGGTATTCCCGGCCGCGGGGGCCGGCGACGGCTTCGGCTCGGGCCAGCAGCCGTTGGATAAGCCCGCTGATCGCCGGCCCGGCGAGGTCGACCTGGTGGGCGTCGATGTTGCGGGTGTTGGTGTCCTCGGCGTGGCGGACGGCGGCGACGAACGTGCCGGTGGTGGTGCGGTCGAGGGAACGCCGGGTGAACGGGGTCACCGACAGCGCCTCGACCTGGCGGTAGAAGGTGGCGTGGTAGTGCTCGAAATCCTCGTAGTGGGCCAGGTCCCGCGGCCGGGCCCAGTTGTAGAGGGTGACGACGAGGCCGGGGCGAGCAAGATCGCGGCCGACCCGGGAGGACGCCTGGATGTACTCGGCGGTGTTCTTCGGCTGGCCGACGACGGCCATCAGCCCGAATCGGGAGACGTCGACGCCGACCTGCAGCATCGATGTGGCGAGCACGACGTCCACGGGCGCCCGGTCGTGGCGCATGCGGGCCGTGAAGCGGTCGGCGAGGGGGTGGGCGGGGCGCCGCTGGCCGCTGCGGGACGCCTCCGCGCGAAACGATTCGCTGATGTTCTCGGTGATGGCCCGGCGCCGGATGGAGGTGTCGAGGTCGGGGTCGAACGGGATCTCCAGCCGGCCGAGTACCTCGCTGATGTCCGCGGACGACACCCGGGAGGTCAGTTCGGAGATCGAGAGCATGCCAGCGGCGGTGACGATGCGGTTGGACAGCCCTTTGCGCCGGCCGTGGGTGCGTACCCGGGTGGTGACGTCGTCGTCGAGGTAGCGGCGCATGCCGGCGAGTTCGCGGGTGGCATTGAAGTAGCCGACGAGCGTCAGGTAGGGCTCGGCGGGGGCGCCGTGCTGGTCGAACAGGGTCTGGCCGGCGAGCAGGAGGATCTCGGCGAGCCGGATCTCGGCCGATTTCATCCGGTTGCCGTGGGCGCAGACGCCGAGGTAGCGCCGGCCGGGGGTCTCGGGGGTGATCGGGACCTGCCTGGAGAAGAACGTGTCGGCCACGTCTGTCACCTGCGGCGGGAAGATGGCGAGGTCGCGGCCGAACACGCCGAGTACCTGGTCGCGGGCCCGCTTGGTGGTCGCCGTCGACGCGACGATCTTCGGACCGGTGAGGGTGCCGCCGTCGGGGGTGGGCACCGGCCAGGTGCACAATTCGTCGACGGCGCTTTCGAACAGGCCGACGGTGGTGCCGAGCGCACCGGAGATCAGATGCAGCTCGTCCTGGATGATCAGGTCGGGCGGGCGGAGCCGCGCCACCGGTTCGCTGGTGACCGCGGCCAGTGCTCCCCGGCTGTGGTGGCGGGCGCCGCAGCCGATCCGGGCGTCAAGATCGTCGTGACGGTAGCCGTGCCGGGGGCAGCGTTCCCGGACCCGGCCGAACAGGATCCCGGCCTCGCCCCGCCAGGGAAGCTGGGCGAGCTTGTCGACGGTGGCGATGACGAGGCTCGGCGCGTAGCGGTAGATCTCCTCGTCGACGGTGAGGACGGGCAGGCCCTCGCCGGGCGCCATCCGCCGGGAGAACGGGCAGGCATCGGCGCCTTCGCCGCTCGGGCAGTACAGCAGGACCCGGCGGACATCGGCGTCGACGTGCATGTCCCGGTGCGCGCCGAGGGTGGTGCCGCACCACGGGCAGCGCAGCGTCTGCAGGACGTTGGCCCGTTTGCCGTCGCCGGCCTCCCGGGCTCCGTCGATCTGTTCGCGCGCGTCGTCGAACCGGTTCGGCGACACTCCTCCGCCGACCCACAGGCCGATGCGGAACGGGGTCGAACCCCAGGTGGCCGGGTCGTCACGGCGCAGCACCTCGGCGGCGCAGACCAGGGTAGCGGCCCGTTGGAACTGCTGGGCGGTGAGCAGTCGCAGCGTGTACCGCATGAGCACGCTCACTCCGGCTTCACCGGAGCGGGCGGCGACGCCGGTGCCGATGGTGCCCTGCAGGCGGCGGATCGCGAAGGTATAGGCGGTCAGCCCCAGGTAGGCCTCGGTCTTGCCGCCACCGGTGGGAAAGAACAGCAGGTCGACGACGGCGGTGGCGTCCGCAGCCCGTTCGGGGTGCGCGGGGTCGGTCAGCGCGGGCAGGTTGAGCAGGACGAATCCGAGCTGGAACGGCCGCCAGGAGGCGGCCTGCGCTCCGCGCGCGGTCACCTGCGCCTCGGCGGTGGCGTAGTCGAGGTCGTGCTCGTCGCGCAGCCGGGCGATTGCCGAGTGCCGCCGCTGGGCGGCCATCGCCCGGTTGGCGAACCGGAACGCGGCGAGGGCGTGGCGGTGGCCAGGCCGGTCCGGCTCGGTCAGCAGGTCGATGCCGGCGCGGATGCGGCCCGCGGCCCGGCGGGCGTCGGCGATTGCCGTACGCGCCGCCGGTCGCAGCCGGGCCGGCAGGGCCGGCACCTCGGCATCCCGGTCGTCGAGCCAGGCGGCGTAGCACTCGGCGAGCGGAATCAGCCCGCGCCGCAGGACGGCAGGCTCTGCGGTGGCGAGGGTGTCCATGGACAGCTCGGCCTCGGCCAGCGCCGTGCCCGGCCCCGCGGGGGCGCTCGTCGTCGGCACGTCGTAGGTGGGCAGCCAGGTGGTCTCCAGGCGGTGGGCGCAGCTCTCACCGGGCCGGACCCACGGGTGCACGGCGACGTTGCGGCCGGTCGAGTAACGACGCTCGCCCCGGTAGAGGAGCTGCAGGTGCAGGTCCTCGTGGTCCGCATGATCAGCAGCGAAGGCGATCGCGTCGATGCCACTGTCACCCGGCTGACCGGCGGCCTCGTCGGTCGGGTCGTCGATGGGCAGGAAGACCGCCCGCTCGCCGTCGAGGGCGGTCACCGAGAGCTTCGGCTGGAACAGCCATGCCGTGTCCGCGTATGACGGCGGCTCGGGCTGGCCGTTGATCAGCGTCAGCTCGACGACCCGCCGGTCGCCGCGATCACGCACCGCGACGGCGAGGAAGATCCCCGTCTCCTGGTCGCCGACGAGTGCCACCCGTCGGGAGCCTGCGCCGAGATGGTCGTCGAGCCGGATCTCCCGATTCGGGAAGACCACCGGCTCACGCGCCCACGCGCTGCGCTTGCGGCCCTCCTCCTCCTCGATCTCCTGCCTGGTGTAGCGCCCCCAGGAAGCGGTGACGGTCACGACGTCGACCGGATCGGCCCCGGCGGTGCCGGCCGGGACGGCGAAGGCCAGCCCCATCGACGACGCCCAGATGCGTCCGCGGTTCTGCGCCGTGGTGATCTCCGGCAGTTCACCGTCCCCGTCGCCCTGCACGGCCGTCTCCGTGTCAGCGACGAGATCCCCGGCGGCGGCCTCCCGGGCGCCGCGCGGGGCCGGCTTCGGGCCGAGCATTCCGACGAGGTAGCGCTCCCGCGGACCCATCGCCCTTGGATGGAACTGTTCGTGCTCGCCGTCCCAGGGGCCGAGGAGATCGCGGCGGACGAGCTCGGCGAACGCGTCGCGAACCTCGTAGGAACTCGCCGGGGTGAAGTCCTGCGGGGTGTCGAGGATCTGCGCGGACGTGCGGCTGTCGGCGCCAGCCGCACCGGCCGGCCCCGGCGCGGCGGGCGGGGCCGGCGGGCGTTGCGGCGCGGGGAACAGCCCGCCCTGACCATCCAGCGTCACCACGGCACGATCTCCCCCTTCGGGCATCCACCGGGCTACGACTGTCGAATCCCGCGAATGCTGTGTACCGAGTTCACAATCTACCATCGGCCACATCGGCTGCGAAGGTCACCATCCCACCGGAGTCCGACAGTTCCGTGCCAACCCCGGCCACCGACGCTGGTCGGGTGCTCGATTCGGAGATCACCGGTCGAGGCGGGCCTCGCAGTTCGGTTCGCAGAGCAAGCCGTCCTCGCCGGGCCGTCCGGACAGCAGCGCGACCTGGGTGCTACGTGTGGTCAAGCCGAGGCGGGTCTGGGTTGCGTCGTAGCCGTCGTCCACGCTGCCCCCGACCGCCCCGGCCCCCACCCAGGTCTCGGTGTTGATCCGCCTCGGGTCATAGCCGAACCACTTGACCACATACTCCGAGGCAAGGTCGTAGCACTCCCCGGTACGTCCCTTGCGGTGCGCGACGCACCAGTCGGCCAGCGAGTACCAGGCCCCGAGCAGCACGGCCTGGTAGACGGGCCCGCTGGTCTCGCCGTACATCACGTTCTGCACGTCCCACATCCAGGGCTTCGCGTCGTCACCCATGACGTCGAGAAAGAGCGTCACGCCGGGCGCCAGCCGGTCGGCGGTTATCGCCGCGGCGCTCGGGGTCGGACCGCTCGGAGTCGCCGTGGCCACCGCCGTCGCGGCCGGGCCCTCACCTGGGAGGGTCACCGCCGCACCGGCAGATGGCGACGCCGGACCGGCTCCGCCCGTATCCCTCTCGTGGAGCACGAGGCCGACGCCCGCCGACGTCGCGACGGCGAGGAGTGCCGCGAGCGCGCCGACGCCGAGCCGCCGTCGAGTCCGCTTCGGGCCCCGGTTCGGATCCACGGTCGGGACCGGGCCGGCCGGGCCAGCCCGGTCGGCGGCGGGTGGCAGATCGGCGGCGAGCCGTGACGGCGGCCGGTCTACGGCGGATCGAGCCTCAGCGCCGGAACCCATCGACCAGGCCGCGACGAGAAGGCGGGTGACCACGGCGGTACGGTCCGCGTCATCGGGTTCCTCCCCGACGCCGTCCGTTGTTGCCAGCAGTTCGTCGAGCACGTCGCCGATCGTGGGCCGTGCCCGCGGATCCTTGGCGAGCGCCCGAGCCAACAGCGGGTACAGATCCAGCGGTACTCCGGCGAGGTTCGCAGGGTCGTGCCGGATACGAAAGAGCACCGCATCGCTCGACCCCTCCCCGAACGGTGATCGCCCGACGGCGGCGAAAACCACCGTGCAGGCCCAGGAGAACACGTCGTTCGCCGGTGCAGCGGGCGCCCCTGCGAGCTGCTCGGGGCTCATGTATCCCGGACTACCCACCGCCGTGCCGGCGCGGGTCAGCACGGTCACGTCGGCGGCCTGCGCGATACCGAAGTCGATGACCTTCGGGCCGGACGGAGTGAGCAGCACGTTCGCCGGCTTGAGATCACGATGGACGATCCCGGCGGCATGGATCGCTGCCAGCCCCTCGGCCAGGCCGATCGCCAGGGTCCGCGTCAGGTCCGCCGGCATCGGCCCGCGGCGCTGGACATATCGCGCCAGGCTCGGGCCAGGCAGGAACTCGGTCACGAGATACGGCGGGTCACCGTCCGGATCGGCATCCACCACCCGCGCGGTGCAGGCGCCATGGACCCGGCGCACCAGAGTGATCTCACGGCGGAACCGGGCCCGGAACTCGTCGTCGGCGGCGAACTCCGCACGGATCACCTTCACCGCGACCGGCTCACCGTCAGCATCAATTCCCTGGTAGACGACCCCCATACCGCCCACGCCGATCTGCCGGCTGAGCTCAAACGGCCCAAGCCGACATGGAAGGTTCATCCCCCTGGCCCCGTCCTTCCCGCCATCCAGCCCTAGTCCTCACGCTTCGGCACCGAACTGATTCTCCGCCCCTTGCCGGATCATCCAAGCAGGTACCACTACATATCGGGCCACCACCGCCACCGATCGCGATGGCGCCGGCCCGGCGGCTACGCCGAGAAGCCGAAGGACAGTCGACAGTGACGGCCGTAACCGTCACAATCGGCGCGTGAGCGCCCATGCCCCGTGACGCCACCACGCCGTCCGACGTCCCGGCATCCACCTGGACGGGTCGGTCCCCCGGCCCCGATCTCGACGCGCTCCAACGCAAGCTCGATCTCCTCGACCTCGCCGCCGGGTCGCCGACCGATTCCCGCGAGCCGACGCCGGGCCGACCTGACGACGCCGACACGGCCACCACCGCCGCGGAACGCAAGGCCGCCCTGCTCGACCGGCCGCCGTCCACGCCACGGGAGATCCCCGCCGCACCTGCCGAAATCGACACACCGGCGGCCAGGAAGGCGGCCCTGCTCGACGCAGCAGCCGAACGCCGCGCCCCCGACTCCACCGACACGCCAAACGCCCCGAAGGCGATCGGCGACCGACCGGACCTGGAGCGGCCCGAGCTCAACGACAAACTCACGGCGATCTATCAGGACAGCCTGAGAACCCCCGCGGGTCGCGCCTTCTTCGAGCCGAACGACCACGAGCTACGCGGATCGGCGCTGTCAGCCAGACCGAAGACCGGGTATTACACCGCCGACTTACACGGCTCACCGAAGACCTTCAAAGTCGGCGATGAGCGTCTTGACGCCGGGGAGCTCGCCAGCCTGATCCGATCGGACGAGCGATGGCAGGAGCGACCCGTCCGGCTGCTATCATGCTCCACCGGAGCCGGCGATCATCCGGTCGCAGAGAAACTCGCCAACGAGCTTGACGTGACCGTCGAGGCACCGACAGGAGCTGTGTGGGTGGACCGCACCGGCGAGACGGTCATCGATGATGTCAGAACGCGGAACCGGTTCGGTTTCGCCGTACGCAGACCCGGAGAATGGGTCACTTTCATACCGGAAGGAAAAGAACAGCACGATGCCCCTTGACGACTCTTCCGCACCGCGGATGACAGCCCTGTTCGACGGTTTCAACGGTGAGGTGCCACACTTCGCTTCGCGTGCGACGATTCCTCCCGGGCCGGAACGTGACGCCCTGCTCGGCTACCTCGGGCAGGGAAAAATGCTGATGCGCACAACCGCCTGCGACATCGATCAGGTCGAACCAGCCAGGGGCGAGGTGGTGCCCATGAGCTTCCGAAGCGACGGCGCCTGGATCTGGTCCGACGGCATATCCTACTATTTGCGCACTTACGGCATCTCACCCGAAGAGTCTTTCCGCGATGATATACGCGCACGCGCATATGTCTTTCCCGAACCCAGCGAGGAGAGACTACTGGAAGCCCTCGACGTGTTGAAGGAAAGCCAGTTCACGTAAGCTCACATGGTCAGGACCCGTCGATCAACACCCAGACGGCTCTGGGATCGTTGTTCGACTTGCCAACCCATCTGATCAGACCTTCGGCCTCCAACGCTTTGAGTCGGGTCTTCAATGTCGGCCTGCTCATCTTGAGAGCCTGGGCAAGATCACCGGTTCCCAGTGGACCGTCCGCCGCACGCAGGACGTCCAGAACATCCTGGCTGCCTTTCGGCAGCCTCGCCGCGGTCTTGGGATCCAGGCGAGGTATGGCCGCGAGCACCAGCTTCACACTCCCGGCGCTCTGCTTGTACATCGGGTCGGTGAGCCCAACCCGCCTCATCTCCTCGAACATGCGTTTGATTCCCTCGCCGAGTTCCTGCGCAACCCGCAGGTCCGCGCACACCCTTGCAATCCGCGGGTTGCGCGCGAAGCGGCTTATATCCAGAGGCCGCGACGGGTCGGCAAGTCCCGGGAACCGGCCCGGACTCTCGATCTCGATCCTGTTGGGATAGATCTCGACCCTTATGTGGTCTCCACCGAGGCTGTACGACCGATGGATCACGGCGTTGACCAGTCCCTCGAGCCAGGCATCCCGTGGAACGATCGGGCGACCGACAAAGGTACCGTCCTTGTCAAGCCCTCGCCGTTTCGGAAGCAGTCTCTCGATCACGCTGCTCGCCCGGTGCACCGACTGCGGGATCGATCCCTCGATGCGGATGTCGGACTCGTCGTCGAGTCCCAGCCTGGAGCCGGTCCCGCGCTCAGTCGTCAGGTACCTCAGAACCCGGACGTATGCCTGCGGGAACAGGTCCTGCGGGTGTGATCCAAAAAGCAGATATCCCGCATTCGTGATTTTCTTGTCGCGGGTGATGAGAGTCCGCGCCTCCAGCAGTCTCACAGAGGTGCTTGTCGATCCAGTCTTCTCGCTGTAGACGGCGAGCTGTTCACAATCGAGGTCGTCGATCGTGATTCCTGGGGCCGGCATCCCGTCGAAATGAGTCTGGCCCTTGTCGTACTCGAGTTCCTGCCGGGCCGAGAATCCCAGCTTGCGCGACTCATCGCCGATGCGCAAGTAGCAGTCGCCGTTCTTCAGTTCGTGCACCCGCTCGCTGGGGTCCACGCGGACAACGAGCAGCGTGTCAAGCTCCCCATCGTCGTTCCGGCAGGCTACCTGGTCGAAACGGGCCCGTACCGGAGGCACGGTGAAGTCGATCGGCACCTGGCGGAACTCGTTGACCTTCTGCGCATGGGAACGGAGCCCCTGAACCTTCCCCGAGTGCAGCCCGACGACCAACGTGCCACCCTCGGCGTTCGCGAAGGCGACAATCGGTACAGCAAGGTCTCTCGGCGCGACCAACAGGGACTTCCGGTCGAACCACTGGTCTTCGGGAAGTATGAGGAGCGCCGGCCCCACTTCGTCGAGCGATGCCGCCAGGGCAGCGTCGACCTCGTTGGCAGTCACAACCAACACTCTAGGATCTTGCGCACGCGAGGGCGCGCCGCCCCCAGGACTGGCGTCACCTTCAAGTAGGCCTTCGAGTAGCCGCCAACCCGAGGCATCCATGCAGGTCAGATGCATGATCGAGAATTCGTGGATGTTTCGAGTAGTCGCCGCAGAGCGCCCGGCGACCACGACATCATGATCGAAAAAGTCTAGCAGGGCGCAGTGGGTGGTTGGCGCGCCAGGCTGACTCCGGGAGGCTCAGGCCACCGTCACCGCGCCGTTCTCGCCCACGAACATCACCTGGACCCCGATCCGGGCGAGGCTCCCGCTGGTCCGGGCGTGAAGCTTGCGGTAGGTCGGGACATCGGGAAGGCCGATGACGATCTCGTAGTCCGAATGCTCGTCGATCGTGAGCATCGCCTTCAGCAACGCCGCAGAATACCAGTGGCGAGCCTGGGTCGCCGGATGCGTCGGCTTGACCTCCCCCGCTCGGGCAGGATCGGAATACCTGCCGCGGGCCGGGTATCCCTTCACCTCGACCGCGAGGGTCCGACCGTCCCGAACGGCGAGGATGTCGATTCCCCGTTCTCTGCTGGCGGTGTCGGCGACGCGCCGGATATCCCATCCCTGCCCGATCAGATAGAAGACGAGCATCGCCTGCACGGACGCCTCCGACGGCCCGGCATCGGCAAAACCCGCATCGGTGGGATCCGCAACGGGACCATCCGTGAGGCGAGCCGCCTCGGAGGGATCGGCGTCGGAGAGTTCGGCGGACGTCGGGGCAGCGGCACCGGCCGTCGAGGCGGCGGCGTCGGCCTGCGCGGCCTTGCGGGCCGCGTAGGTCCCCCCTTAGTTCCCCGGGCGAAGACGACCCGCTCCACATCCTGGTTGACGGACGCGACGTGCCAGCCGGCGGCCCGCCAGGCCAGCGCCTGGCCATGCGAGTTGTTGGCCCACCACGTCCGGTGCAGCCGCGCCGACGGCGGCAGTTCCCCGACCAGCTTCTCCACCTCGGCGAAGCTCATGGTCACTGCCTCGGCCCGTGCCGCGAGCCCTGCGAGGTGATCCCGCAGCGCGTCGTACTTCCCCATCGCGTCTCCGCTCTCCTGATAACCCGCGAACTCTCTCGATCACGGCTGCTGGTCACACATTCCTACCGGCCGCGGCTACGGGTTCCTCCCACAGCCGCCGACCGAGGGTCCTGCGGCTGCGTGCGGCGGCGCCCAATCGGCCAGCGCCACCGCACCCACCGGATCGACCGGACGGTACGGCGGGTCACTCCGGCCGTCGTGGACGGAACCGGAACGAGGGAGCAGCCCGCATGTGCCGGCGGATCAGGCCGACCGTCTTCCGCTCACGATGCGAGCCGCCCAGGCTGTGGGCGCTGTCCGGGTCGGGCTGCCGGTCGTCGGAGGTGGGTGCGCAGTGCGTCAGCCGGGCGTTCAGCTCGTCGTACCCGTCGTCGCCCGGCTGCAGGGTGGCGAGCGAGCAGCTGATGAACCCACCCTCGCCGTGGGTCGTCGCGATGCTTTCGATGGATCCGTCAGCGAGCCGCATGATGATGGCCATCCCGGATCTCCTCTTCTCGTCTGTGGGATGCGGGTGAGGCGGCGGCTGATCGCCGCCGGCGGTGGGTCAGAAGCTGGGCCACTCGATCAGGCTGGTCGAGGTGAGCAGGCCGGAGGTGTAGACGAGCGTGCCGTGGGCGGCGTCGACGGTCAGGCAGCCCTGGAACTTCTCCCCCTGGCCGAGGGTCGCCGCGTTGAATGCCGGCTCGCAGCCGATCGTCGCCTGGACCCGCGCGCCGTCCGGGGTGCGGACGAAGAAGTCGAACGGGTTGACGTCGAAGCCGGCCTTCGCCGAGGTGAACGACACCATGAACGTGGCGAACGCCGGCCCGCTGGTCGGCGTGCTCACTCCGCCGAAGAACGACCCGACCGCCTTCGGCGCGGCGACGCTCACCGTCGCCGCGGCCTCGCCGCCCTTGCTGATCTGCAGCACCTCGCCGTATTGGGCCTGCTTTGCTCCCTGGGACGCCCCGCCGCCCGCCGAAGCGCTGTCGGAGCCCGCGGCCTGGCCGGGCGCGGTCGTCGCGCCGGTGGAGGAGACGGACGTGTCGTCCAGGTTGCAGCCGGTGAGCCCACCCAGGCCGATCAGACCGGCGAGAACGGCGGCGATGGTGAAACGTGCCCTGCTCATAAGATTCCCCCGTGGTGAGGCGTGCATCCTGGCACGCCAATAACAATGGTGGACGAGACCCCGGACGTCAGGCCACGGCAAACGTTGGCCTCAGAGCCGAACGGGCGAACCTGCGAGAATGTTTCGGTGTGACGGCTGGAAAAGCCGCCGCATATCCGGGGGCGCGGCAAGGTCCCACCATCGCCGGCCGATCGGATCGACCCCGAACAACAGCGATTCTGAATCTCCCCGGGCTTTCTGTCAATGTTTTTTCGGAAGGCTAGGTGGAGGATGGCTGCGCCCGGATCCCCCCGAGAATCCGGGCGCGGCCGATCGCCGTCTGGGCGCACAATGCCCGGACGGTAGAGGAGGTGGACAGAAAACTCGTTCACAGCCGGCAATCCGGGAGTTACCCGGATTGCCGGCTCGGCGTCAGACGGGTGGCGTCCTTCGCCGTCCGCGGTTCACAGGTCGAGCAACGATCCCTGATTCGACGGTGCGGCGGCGGCCCTGGTACGCGTGGCCTTCTTCCTGGCGCCTTTCTCGTGCAGGCCGGCGGCGACCTCCTCGGCGTACCGGGCATGGTTCAGCTCGAGCAGCCGGTCGAGAACCTCCCGTTGTGCCCACGGCCCGATCGTGTACCGGGTGTACTTTCCCGCCGGGTGAAAGCCGTGGTCGAGACCCCGCTCGATCATGTCCTCCCAGCCGTACGCCCGGAAGGTCGCCTCGTCGATGAGCCGATGAATCTCCCGCAGCTCCACGATGTCGGCGTCGTTGCAGGCCGGGTCGAACACCAGGTTGTACGTCTTGGTGAGCCCCGACTGCCGCGCCAACATCACTCCCCGCCGAAACCCGTCCAACCGCTCCCCCAACCCCCGCATCTCCGCGGACAGCTCTGGCAACGGCAGTGTCTCAAACACATCCGACGGCGTGTACCGCAGATCCGCCTTCATCGACGACGCCCGCGACGCCGCCCACCAATAGTGCGGCGCACTGGAGAGCAAGGCCAGCATCGCTATGTCGTCGGTAGCGAATACTCCGAGCATGTGAGAGAACACCTGCCCGGTCGGCACCATCACCGGCATCACTGTCCGACTCACCAGCGCTATAACAATCACACTTCTAAGATTTTTGATTGCAGCGCGCAACCCTGGCGCAAGCTTTTCAAATCTCCACCAAGATTCACGAGTCGCACGCTTGCTATCGGGGAATTGGTCCCTGATCGGCTTTACGAGACGCCGGAGACGATCAACACAGTAAGGGTATTCTTCAGCTTGCCCCAAAGACCTTCCACCGAAATCAATAACCCATCTACTCGCCACATGCGTGGGACTACTTGAAAGGTCTTCCCCGTTTAGATAACGAAACAATACCTGGGCGTTTCGCGAATCTCTTTCAATCAGTGCCGATGCTTCTAGATCACCAACTACAAATCCGATTCCGTTCACGAAGTTTCCAATGAACGCTACTCCTCGACTTGCGGTCAATCTGTTAGGATTTCCAGAAGCACGAGATTCCGGATCCAGGGTTGGCGCGATGGAAATGGCCTGGATGCCGTCCACGAAGCGGATCGCAGCCGATCCAATCTGGGCTGTGGTCCACACAGCACTGAATTCCAGAGCTGCCGAACGAGACGGCCAGGGCCGACTCTTAACCGACCGCCGGATCACGTTGCCACTGGCTACGATCTGGTCGAGGCCGACCTCGCGGGTGTCACCTTGGGCCAGGGTGTTCGTGGCAATCAGACCAGTCTGGCCGCCACCGTTGAGCATTGCGTGCGCACGCAAGGCGAAGTAGGCGATCAGATCGGCGTTGCCCTTGACTCCGCGGGCCAGGATGTCCACAAGGTATTCACGGTAGGCCGAGCCTGAGGCGCCGCTGATCTTCTTGCCGCCCAGGAACGGCGGGTTGCCGATGACGGCGTCGAAGCCGCCCTGCTCGAAGACCTCGGGGAAGACCAGGGGCCAGTGCAGGGGCTCGCGGGTGAAGTTGCCGGCAACGTGGTCGGTGGCGAGCCAGCGGGTAATCTCGCGGCGAGCGTCGGCGGGGTCACGGCGGGCGGCGGCGACGTCGGCCGCGAGCTTTGCCGCCTCCTCGGAAGCGATCTTCTGGCCGCGTTCACCCCGGCCGGAGTGCGTCAGGGTCGCGCCGATCAGTGCGTCGGCGTACAGGTTGATCCGCGCGGCCTTGGCCTTCGCGTCGGCCAGGAGTTCGCGTTTCTTTTCCAGCCCAGGCAAGGAGGAGCCGTCGGTCTCGACGATGTCTCGGCGCTCGTCGGCGATGTCACGGACAAGTTCGCGGACGCCGACCGTCCAGCCGAAGATGTCGGTGTGGATCTCTCGGCCCTTGGCAGGCTCGAGGTGCATGTATTCGAGCTGCTCGACGGAGGTGATGCCGAGCAGGGAGTCGCCGGCGACGAGGCGGTCGTCGAGGAACGTGAACGGGCGGCGGGCGTCCATCGAGACCAGCCACAGGGACAGCTTCGCCATCTCGACGGCCATCGGGTTGATGTCCGCCCCGTACAGGCAGTGCTCGATGACCAGCCGGCGGGCATCAACGACGACGCCGTCCTCCTCGACGTCGCCGGCCAGGTCGGCGGGCAGGTCGGCGGAGCGGCCCGGGTGCCCGGCGGCGCGGGCGTCGCTCTCGTTGATCCACGCCTCGACGAGGCGCTCGCCGAGGTAGCGGGCGGCGGCGACGAGGAAGGCGGCCGAGCCCATCGCGATGTCGGCGACCTTCAACGCCAGGATGTCGGTGCTGGAACGCAGCTTCCAGGCGTTGCGGTCGGCGGTCTGCAACGGGCCGGGCGCGTAGACCAGCGGCTCCAGCGCGTTGTTCGCCACCTCCTCGGCGAGGAACCGGGGCGTGTAATGCGTACCGGTGTTCTTGCGCAGCGGCGACTCGGTGACGAACAGGCCGTCTTCCAGGATGACCACCGGCTGGCCGCGCAGGTCGGTGCGCAGCAGGCCGTGGAACGGCAGCAACCGCTCAGCCGTCGGATAGTCGCCGCGGGTCACGGCGAGCAGGGCCTTGCGGGCCTCCTCCCGCTCGCCGGCCTCCAGCGGAACCAGCCGCTTCTCGATCGCCTTCGGCGAGCCGAGGCCGCTGTCGGCGAACCGCTCCGCCAAGGCGGCGGCGAGCAACGGGCGGCCGCGGTGCCGGTCGGCCAGCTCCTCCAGCTCGGACAGCGTCGCCTCGGCTTCCAGGCCCTCCTTGCCGACGAGGCCGACGACGACCTCCCCGGCCGGTGCCCGCTGCCCGTCGTAGGACAGCAGACCCTCGTAGACGTAGCCGATCTGCTCGACGTCGAGGGTGCGGAAGCTCAGCGTGCGTCGCTCCCGGGACTTCCCGCTGCCGACCTGGATGTACTGCACGGCGCGCAGCATGTGCAGCACCGTCCGGTCGTCGACGCCGAGCGGCAGCCACGGATGCGCGGCCGGATCGAACAGCGAGCCGTCGTGGGCGTGCATGTGCAGCCGGGGATGGCCGACCCCGGCGTACACGGCGGTGAACAGGGCGCGCAGCCGGTGCCAGGCGGCCGTCGACTGCTCAAGGTCGTCCTCGGTGGCGCCGTCATAGAGCTGCTGTTCGAGGTCGGCGCACAGCCGGCCGGCCGAATACGTGCTGGCATACAGGTCGTTGTCGGCGGGTAGCAGGCCGCGTTCCTCCGCGTAGAGCAGGAAGACGATCCGCATCATCACCGCGACGGCGCCGCGGTACACGTCGTGCGCCGCGACCTCGCGCAGGCCTACCCCGCCGCGGTCCCGTTCGGCGACATGCCAGCGGCCGAACGCGGCGACGAGCAGCTCCACCGCCTGGCGGACCTGCACCCCGAGCGCCTCGGTGATCTCCTCCTGGCTGCCGAGGCTTGCCGTCAGCAGCGGCACCAACGTCTCGTCGTCGGGCACACCGAAGAAACGCCGCCGGCACAGCAGCGAGACGAACGCCCGCACCACATCGCGCTCGGCTGCCTCCGGCCAGGACACCGCGTCGAACACCACCGTCGACGTCACCCCGCCGCGTGGCGCCCACACCAGCGCCCACCGCCGGCCGTTCGTGACCAGGGCCAGTTCGACCCCGTGATGGCGGCAGGCCATCGCCGCCCGGTCCACCGGCGTCGCAGCCCACGCCTGCCCGCCGATTCGTGCCGTCGGCGACTGGGACGGGCCGATGACCAGGCCAAGCAGCCGCACCGCGTCCGGCTTGACCTCCACCGGCCTCGCCTCGGCCGGGCTCTCTTCGGACGCCCCGCCGCCCAGCTCGGCGGCTGTGGCCGGGTCGACGAGAACGAACGACGGCACGATCCGGGTGTCATGCTCGGCGACCTCGACCGCCAGCGAATCCAACGCCGATTCGGGCCAGACGAGGGTGTCCCCCCAGCCCAGCAACTCACCCAGGACGAACCGAACCCAGCCGAGCTGGCCGCCGGCCAGATCGTCCGACCAGACCGCGTGCTCCCGACGCAGCCGCTGGCGGGCCTTCTTCTCCAACGGGTCGAGCGTCGGCCACACCCGCCGCAACACCGGCAGGCTCAGGAACGGACCGCTGACCTCGACCAGGCTCAGCCACTCCCGGTGCTGAGCCACCCCGTCGGGCACCGGGGGCCGGCGCCGACCGCCGGCTCCCGCACCGCCACCGGCTCCCGCACTGCCACCGCGCCGGGCGTTCACGCCGCTCATCGCGTTTCCTCCGCTGCCGGCACGACCACGACGAGCGCGACCGGGAACTGGTGCTGACGTGGGTCGCGGTAGCGCCGGGCGATCAGGTCGAGTTCGCGCCGACGTTCCTGATCCAGCCGGGCCAGCCGGTCCTGCCAGGCCTGCCGGTCCCGGCGGTACTGGGCCAGCTCCTCCCGGGACTTCTCGATCTCGGCCAGGTCGAACAGGGCGTTCTCGTCGTTACCCGGATCGTCGAGAGCCGTGCGCAACGTCGCGGCGAACTGGTCGAAGTTGGCGGCGATCCGCGCCTCCTCGGCGCTCTGGCGCTGCGCGAGGACGCGGGACAGCGAATCCGAGCGGGCCCGCGCACGCCAGTCCAGGGCGGCCAGCAGTCCCGGGCGCATCGTCGGCCAGCGTTCGGCGACGCGTTCCCGCGTCTCGGCGGAGACAGGGCGGTCAGCCGCGAGCGCACCCGTGACGAGCCCACCGAGCACCGTCAGGTTCTCCAACCGGCGGAACCGCCCGGTCGCCGGCGCCCAGCCCCCCGCGTACAGGACCTCCTCGTGCAACCGGATCCCGTCCGCGCCGACCAGCACGAACCGGGAGAACGCACCGATCAGCACGTCCTCGCAGCGCGGATCGTCGCTGCGCACGGCGGTGACGCGGTGCAGGCCGACGTCGGCGTTGTTCACGGCGCCGCGCAGCAGCCGCGCCGCCATGTCCACGAGAGGATGGCCGAGATGCGCCAGCACGACGTCGTCACGGCCCTTCGCCACCGCCGGGTCGAAGGTGACCGGCCGTTGCCGCGGCGGCGTGCCGGACGCGACGCCGTCACGGCGCAGCTTCTCGGTGAGCCCGGCGGAGGCACGCTGCCACGAGCCGGTCAGCGTCGGCACCGTGAACAGACCGTCGGCGTACTCCTTCTCGTCGACGTGGGGGGTGAGCGCCTGCTGGCGGGCGAGGCTCAGCGCGGTGCCGACGACCCGTCGTACCGCCGCCGGAGTGATGCCGAGCTCCGCGACGGTCTCGTCAAGATTCTCCCGCAGCCGGCGCACCTGTTCGCGGACGTCGTCGGTGACGGGAACGGCCTCGCCTGCCCCCGCCGCGCCGCGGCCGGCCCGGGCGCCCCGGGCAACCCTGGTGTTCCCGGCTCCAGCACTGGCCGCGGTCGCCCCGCCCATTGCGCCTCCGCTGGCCCCGGGGATGTCGAGGTCATCCGGGTCGGGGACTCGCTCCCCCAGCATCCGGCGGGCCACCCGCTCGGAGAGCACCGCGTTGACCGCGCCGAGGTCGGCCTCCATCTGTGCGACCTTCTTCACGACCCGGGACAGGAACTCCAGGTCGGCCTCGAACGAGTCGACCGCTCCCGACCAGCCGGAGCCGACAAAGTGCCGGATCTCCGGACGGTGGCGCTGCCCGTACCGGTCGATGCGGCCGATCCGCTGCTCCAGCTTGTTCGGGTTGAACGGAATGTCGTAGTTGACCAGCCGGTGGCAGTGGTTCTGCAGGTCGATACCCTCGCTGGCCGCGTCGGTGGCGAGCAGAATCCGCATCGGATGCTCGCTCGGCTCCGCCTGGAACGCCAGCCGAAGCTGCTCCCGCTCGTCCCCGGCCAGCCCGCCGTGCAACAGGCCCAGCCGGTCGCCGCCGAGGCCCTGCTGGCGCAGCAGGCCGGCGAGCCAGTGCTGAGTGTCGCGGTACTCGGTGAACACGACGACCCGCTCGTTCAGCCAGTGCTGCCCGTCGGGCCGGCACACCGCGGTCAGGTAGTCCAGCAGCGCGCGGGCCTTGGCATCCGGTGCGGCCTCGTGGGCGTCCGCCCAGCGCCCCATCCGGTCCAGCAGCTCGAGCTCGACGTCGGTCGGGTCCGGCTGCATCGGGCCGACCCGGCCGAGGGCGTCGTCCTCGGCGTCGGCGAGCTGCTCGTCGTCCAGGCTCGCGAGCTCGTCGGCGAAGTCCTCCATCCAGGCGGGGATCTCGTCGACCCGGTCCGAACCGTGCCCCGAGCCCGAGGTGGCGGCGCGTCCGTGCCGGGCCGCCAGGGTTTCCCGGTAGACGCCCACGGTGTGGCCGAACGCGGCTGGGGAGGAGAACAGCCGCTTCTTGAGAAGCAGCGTCACCAGGTCGGTCGCCTTCCGACCGCGCCGGGTGTCGAGCCGGGCGCGGCGCAGCGCGGCGAACTCCTTGAGCAGGCCGTGGATCTCACGTTCGCCCTCCGGGTAGACCACCGGCATGTCGATGGAGCGGCGACGGGCGAACCGGGGCGTGCCGTCCGCGTTCACGATCCCGCTCTTCAGCCGGCGGACCACCACCTCCTCCTTCGCCGCCCGGTCCGGTTCGACGCCGCGGGCGAACCGCTGGTCGTCGAGGATCTCCAACAGCGCGGTGAACGATGCCAGGTAGCCGTTGTGCGGAGTGGCGGACAGGAACAGCCGGTGGGTGAAATGCGGGGCGAGCCGGCGGATCAGCTTCGTCTGCTGGGAGTCGACCGCGTAGACCTGCTTCGGCGCGGCGGGGGCGATGTGATGCGCCTCGTCCAGGATGAGCAGGTCGAAGGTGCGCGGGTAGGTCGGCTGGCCGTCACCGGGCAGCACCTCGTCGAGCAGGCGCTGCGCCTTCGGGCCACGCAGCCACGGCAGGCTGACGATCGTGCGCGGGTAGACCTCGAACGGGTTCGCCGCACTGCCATGAGAACGCCGGACGGCCGCACAGCGCTCCGCATCGATGATCGTAAAGTCACGGCCGAACTTCTCCGCCATCTCGTCGCGCCATTTCAGGGTGAGCCCGGCCGGACAGACGATCATGATGCGCCGCGCCCGGTGGCGCAGCAGCAACTCCTCGGCGACCAGGCCCGCCTCGATGGTCTTGCCGAGGCCGACATCGTCGGCGAGCATCAGGTTCACCCGGGGTGCCTCCAGCGCCCGGGCCACCGGTTCAAGCTGGTAGTCCTCGACGGCCACCCCGGAGCGGAACGGCGCCTGCAACCGGCGGGCGTCCGCGGAGGTGACCGCCGACCAGCGCACCGCGTCGAGGAAGGCCGCCAGCCGGTTCGGCGAGTCGAAGCCGTCCCGGGTGATATCCGGCAGCGAGCCGCTGGGCAGCACCCGCCGCCCCGGCTCCACCTCCCAGATCACCTCGATCGTCTGTCCGTACCGACCGTCCTCCACGCTCTGCAGGGCGACGACGGTGCTTGCCGGCACGACGGCTCCCGGCACCGCAGCAGGCTCGGCGCCACCTGCGGCGATGCCCGCGGTGTCGGTGTCGGCGACCACCCACTTCTGGCCGCGGACCTCGACCAGCGTGCCGATCCCCGGCGCCGCCGGAGCGGGCGGCACCGGTACGTCACGTTCGGCCGTCGAACTCGGCACTTCCTACCCCCTAGATGGACAGCCCGATCAGTCTGGCAGAGCGCCGGGCATCCGATCCCTGGCCCGGCCACCCGCGCAGCGCCACGCTCCGCATCCCAGACCTAACGGACATCCAAGGAGAGAGACTACACGTGTGAATCCAGTTCACGACCGATGGATTCGACGGCGTCGTACCGGCCCGGCGCGGCCCCTACGGGGGTGCCGGCTGGCCGTCTCACCGACCGCCGCTCTCGTTTGGGTGAGAGGGCGGTCGGTAAGTCGGCTTCACCGGACGTCGACCATCCGGACGTCGACTGTGAGGTGGCGGGCTTGGTGGGGTACTGGCCGATCCAGTGATGGCATCCAGGCGATGCTCGACGGCCTGGGCGTCGACGCCGAGGCGCCCTCCCCACCGCCGTCGTCTTCCGGCGGGGACGGCCACGCCCGGTAGGACCCGGCCCGGCCTACCGCGTCGATGGTGAAATGGACGGTGACAGGGTGCTGGGGATGCGCGCGCCCGAGACGAGGCTGCGGTCGAGGTCCGCCACGGTCGCGGCGCCGAGCAGGGCCATCGCGCGGTCGAACTCCGCGCGCAGCAGCTCGATCACCCGAAGGACACCGGCCTCACCACCCGCGGCGAGCCCGTACAGGTACGGCCGACCCACGAAGACACCCGCGGCGCCGAGGGCCAGCGCCTTGGCCACGTCGTTGCCGCGCCGGACGCCTCCGTCGAGGAACACCGCGAGCCGGCGCGCCGCCGCGTCGACCACCTCCGGCAGGATGTCGATGGTCGCGGGGACGCCGTCGAGCTGCCGTCCACCGTGGTTCGAGACGACGACCCCGTCGACGCCCAGCTCGACGAGCCGGTCGCACTCGTCGGAGCGCATCAGGCCCTTGAGGAGCAGCGGGCCCTCCCACAACGACCGGATCCGCTCGACGTCCGCCCAGGTGACGCTGTCCGACGACGACGCGATCGTCGCCCGGGTCTGGTCGAGGCTCAGCGGGGCCGGCCGGGCCGCACTGGCGGGACTGGCCGCACTGGCCGCACTGGCGGCGCCGAGCTGGCCGCGCAGGTAGTCGACCTTGCCGCGGACGAAGTCGGCTGCCCACGCCGGCTTGCCGGCCCCCTGCAGCAGCGTCCTGGGATGCGGCGGCCGACTCATCAGCTTGTTGCGCGTGTCGCGCTCCCGGTTGCCCAGGACCGGCGTGTCGATGGTGATGGCCAGCGCCCGGTACCCGGCCGCCGCGATCCGCCGGACGAGGTTGCCGACCTCGCTGCGGTCGGGGGGCAGGTAGAGCTGGTACCACAGCGTGCCGGTCGAGCGTGCGGCGACATCCTCCAGCGGGAAGGCCGCCACCGTGCTCTGCATGTACACGACGTCCGCCCGCGCCGCGGCCCTCGCCACGGCGATCTCCGCGGACGATCGGGCGAGGCGACCCGCGCCCGTGGGCGCCAGCATGATCGGCATCGACAGCCGCTCGCCGAACACGGTCGTCGACAGGTCCCGGGTGGCGACGTCGGCGAGCGGCCGCGGGCGGAACTCGATGCGGTCGAACGCCGTGCGGTTACGCCGCAGCGACACCTCGTCGCCGGCTCCGCCCGCCAGAGCGTCGAAGACCACCCGGGGAAGCCGGCGGCGCGCCAGCTTCCGGACGTCCTCGACGTTGACCGCGTCCTGCACCCTCACGATCACGAACCTTTCGCTGTCGGCGGGTCACGGGATCGCGTCCTCCCGGCCGCCGGGATTGTTCAGTCACGCCAGGAGGACCGACCCGGCAGCCGTTCACGCCCCGCGGGAGCTGGTACGGCCGGCGAGGACCGCCCGGATGTCGGCGGCGATCTCGCTGACGACGGGTTCGCGCAGCACCGTGTCGTGGTCGCCGCCAACGGTGCGGTAGGTCGCCTCGCCGGTCAGCAGCGGGCGCCAGACATCCCGACGGTGCGCGGGCGAGGCGGTCGCCGTGTAGACCAGCGCCCGCCCGTTCCAGGGCCTGGGTCGGTACAACCTGGTGAGCACCCGGGACTGGTCGTAGAAGACGTCGTACTGGTTCATGCCCTTGAACTGGACGACGCCGGCCAACGGAAGCTGGGCCGCGCGCCAGGCCCGGCCGAGCAGGCCCCGGGCGGCAATCCGGGCGGCAGCCCCCGCGGCGCGTGCCGAGCCCGAGACCGACCCCCCGGCCTGGTCCGTGGCTGCGGCCGGCGAGGCCGCGGCCGAAGACGAGGTCGCGACCGAAGGTGAGGCCGCGGCCGGGCTCCCTGGCAGCGCGGAGGGCAGCACCCCGCCCGCGAAGACGCCGCCGGCCGGGTCGGGCGGGAAGCTGTCGATGAGGATGAGCAGCTCGACGTGCCCGCCGGCGTCGGTGAGCAGCCGTGCGGTCTCGAGGGCGACCAGCCCGCCGAAGGAGTGGCCGGCGAGGTGGTAGGGGCCGGCGGGTTGCAGCAGGCGCAGGGTGCGGGCGTGGCGGCGGGCGGCGGCGTGGATGGACCAGTCGGGCAGGCCGCGGTATTCGAGGCCGTGGGCCTGGATGCCGTAGACGGGGCGCTCGCCGTCGAAGTGGCGGGCAAGGCCGAGCATGCCGATGGCCAGGCCGCCGGCGCCGCAGAAGCAGAACAGGGGCCGGCCGTCACCGGTGGTGCGCAGCGGGACGACGGTGGGGTGACGCAGGACGTCGGTGCCGGCATTGCGCAGGCGGGCGGTGAACTCGGCGACGGTGGGGGCGTCGGCGACGGTGGAGGTGGGCAGGTCGACGCCGAGCTCGTCGGCGATCCTGGTGAGCAGCTCCTCGGCGATGAGGGAGTCGCCGCCGAGTTCGACGAAGTCGTCGTGGATCCCGACGTCGTCGAGGTGCAGGGCGGCGGCCCACACGCCGGCGACGGCCTCCTCCCACTGGTCGCGCGGCGGATTCTGGTCGGGTGTCGGGCCGGCGGGGGCCGCAGGCAGGTTCAGCCGGTCGACCTTGCTGCGGTCGGTCCTCGGCAGGGCGGGGACCAGCATGACGACGGCCGGCACCATGTAGGACGGCAGCTTGGCCCGCAGCAGGCGCCTGATCGAGGCCGGCGAGACCCGGGCGCCGGTCGCGGGGACGACGTAGGCGACCAGGCGGGTGCGCTGCGTGCTCCGGTCGGCCACGACGACGGCCTCGAGCACGTCCGAGCTCGCCAGCAGGGCGGACTCGATTTCGATCGGCTCGACGAGGTACCCGCGGATCTTCACGGCCGCGTCGTTGCGGCCGACGACCCGCAGGTGGCCGCCGGGGTCGATGCGCCCGAGGTCTCCGGTGCGGTAGGTGGGCGTGCCGTCCGGCCCGACACCGAACCGCGCGGCGCTCGCCTCCGGCGTCCGCCAGTAGCCCCCCGTGATGAAGTGGCCCGCGACGACGATCTCACCCGTCTGCCCGGGTGGCATCTCGGCGCCGTCCGGCGAGACCACCCGCACCGCGACGTCGACCACCGGCCGCCCGGCCGGCATCACGCCGTCGGGCAGGTCCTCGTCCGACCAGATCGGGGCGCAGGTCGCCGTGCCGAGCTCCGAGGCCCCGTAGGAGACCAGGAACGCCGCGGTCGGCGGCAGGTGGCGGCGGGCCAACGCGACGTCGCGGGCGTAGATCGCCTCGCCGACCGACATGACGAACCGGAGGTCGTCGAGCACCTCGTCCGGCTCGAGGCAGCCGAACACGGTCCGGATCAGCGCCGGCGTGGCCACGATGCCGGCCGGCCGGATGGTGCGCAGCCAGTCGGCCAGGTCACGCACGCCGCGGACCCGGGGGTCATACATCTCGAGGGTGGTGCCGAAGACCAGGCCCCCGACCATCCGGTTCATCCCCGAGATGAACGAGTAGGGCAGCAGCAGCGGCAGCCGGTCGCCCGGGACCGGCCGCATCACGTCGCGGACCTGGATGGCGTAGTGGATGCCCAGCAGGGCGCGGTGGTGCCACACGACGCCCTTCGGCACCCCGGTCGACCCGGAGGTGAAAATGAGCACGGCCGGATCGGTGTCGGCCCGGCGCGGCGCGGTCGACGCCACCCGGTCGGCGAGCGCCGGGGACCAGTCGGCGGCGCGCTCGTCGCCGACGTCGACCGTCGCCACGATGCCCGGCAGCGCGGCGGCGGTCCGCTGGTCGGCGGAGCCGGCCGGCCCGGTGACGCACACCGGGGCCCCGGCCAGTCCCACGACCTGAGCGAGGCGGTCGGAGGGAGTCAGGCCGTCGAGGGGAACGCAGGGCCGGCCGCTCGCGATGACGCCCAGGACGGCGGCGATCCCGCTCGCGTCGTGGGGCAGCAGCACCGCGACGGGCGCATCCGGGTCGGCCGCGGCCGGCTCCCGCAGGATGCGGTCGGCGACGACGTCCACCCAGGCGACGAGCTCGGCGAAGGTGACGGCCCGGTGCGCGTCGCGGACCGCCACGATGTCGCGGCAGACCGCGGCGACGGCGCGGATCCGGTCGACGACGTTCCCGAACCGGTCGTCGGGACGCAGCGGCGGCGGCACCGGCGGCCCGGCCGGCGCTGGCGGCGGCACCGGCACCGGCGGCCGCACCGGCACTGACACCGGCTGGGAGAGCGGGCCTTGCCTCATGTCAGCCAGGTCGATGGCCCCTGGACGGACGGTATTGTCATGGCGCCTCCCGGGCGGGCATTGGTATGGGAGCCGTGACCGCGCGCTCCGATCGGTACAGATTCAACACGAACGACTTTGCGACCTGCCACCCACCTCCGTAGTAGTCATTAACGTAAATGCATGGTTGCCATGAACCCCTGCTCTCGCGATTCGGCCTGCCACGAAGCGCCACCGCATCCTGGCGCCGCCAGGTCTTCGGTGCCGGTGGCGGAGTTCACACGAATCCGGTGGCACTTACGACTCACCCCTTCCATCGAGATCGAGGAACCGCACCGGGCGAGGAACTACCACCGGGGCGCTGTATCGACGACGCTCACGTCAATGTCTACCGGTGACTCCGGGCCCGGTAGAGGCAGGCCCGTCGACCGGCAATCCCGAGGTACGTTTCCTTGACGAACCAGCGATCGACCTACCTGTGCCCGACACCGCGGCGGGCGACCGGGCCGGCGCCTCGACCATCGCCTGATCATGCCTGGCGACCGGCGCGGAGACCCTGCCCCCCGGGCATGCTCGCGCGTGCCCGGGCCGCCTCCCGGCGCGGGTGGCGGCGGGCTCCGGCAAGGTCCTTCCCTGAACACCCGATCGGTTGGAGACTTTCGTTCTGTGAGCATCCTCGACGACGCCCGTGAGGGCATGGACCTCGACGTCCGACCGCAGGACGACCTGTTCGGCCACGTGAACGGCCGGTGGCTCGCCGAGACGGAGATTCCGTCCGACCGCTCGAGCTGGGGCCCGTTCGTGCAGCTCGCCGATGCCGCCGAGCAGCAGGTCCGCGACATCATCACCGACCTCGCCGCGCAGGACCCGGCCACCCAGGGCGAGGACGCCCGGAAGATCGCCGACCTCTACAACTCCTTCCTGGACGTCGACGCGATCCAGGCGCTCGGTCTGGACCCGGTCCGGTCCCTGCTGGATGCCGCGCGTGGTCTGGGCGACGTCCGCGACCTCGCCGCGTTCCTCGGCGAGCTCGAGCGCGACGGCGGCCCCGGGCTTTTCGGCTCCTACGTCGACACCGACGACCGCAACTCCGACCGCTACCTGTTCCACCTCAGCCAGGGCGGCCTCGGCCTGCCGGACGAGTCCTACTACCGCGACGACCGGTTCGCCGAGACGCGCGAGAAGTACGTCGCCTATCTGACCCGCATGCTCGGGCTGGGCGAGCATCCCGACCCCGAGGGCGCCGCGCAGCGGATCCTCTCCCTGGAGACCCTGCTCGCGAAGGGCCACTGGGAGCGGGCCGAGACCCGCGACGTCCAGAAGACCTACAACCTGACGACGGCCGAGGAGCTGGCGGCGCTCTGCCCGGCCTTCGCCTGGGACGCCTACATCACCGGTCTCGGTGGGCAGCTCACCGGCCCGCACGCGACGCTGGCGGAGACGTGCGTGCGGCAGCCGTCGTTCTTCGCGCACCTGTCGACGGTGCTGACCGACACGCCGATCGAGGCGTGGCGCGACTGGGTGGTGAGCCGCGTGCTGCGTTCGGCCGCGTCGTACCTGCCCGACCCGTTCGTCGAGACGCATTTCGACTTCTACGGCCGCACCCTCAGCGGCACGCCCGAGCTGCGGGCCCGCTGGAAGCGCGCGGTGGGGTTCGTCCAGGGCGCGATCGGTGAGGCCGTCGGCAAGGAGTACGTCGCCCGGCATTTCCCGCCGCGCGCCAAGGCGCAGATGGACGACCTCGTCGCGAACCTGCTCGCGGCCTACCGCGCGTCGATCTCCCGGCTGGACTGGATGACGGAGGAGACCAAGCTCCGGGCGTACGACAAGCTCGAGACGTTCCGGCCGAAGATCGGTTACCCCGACCGGTTCCGGGACTATTCGGGCCTGCGGGTCCGCCGGGACGATCTGATGGGCAACGCCCGCGCCGCCGCCGCGTTCGAGACCGACCGGCAGCTCGCCAAGATCGGCTCGCCGGTCGACCGGGACGAGTGGTTCATGCTCCCGCAGACCGTCAACGCCTACTACAACCCGGGCACCAACGAGATCTGCTTCCCGGCCGGCATTCTGCAGAAGCCGTTCTTCAGCCCCGACGCCCATCCTGCCGAGAACTACGGGGGCATCGGCGCGGTCATCGGCCACGAGGTCGGTCACGGTTTCGACGACCAGGGCGCGCAGTACGACGGCGCCGGCAACCTCAACGACTGGTGGACCCCCGCCGACAAGGCTGCCTTCGAGGTGAAGTCGAAGACGCTCGTGGAGCAGTACAACGCGTTCGAGTCGCGCAACCTGCCGGGCGAAAAGGTGAACGGCGCACTGACCGTCGGCGAGAACATCGGCGATCTCGGCGGCCTCACCATCGCGCACCAGGCCTTCGTCATCTCCCAGAACGGCGAGGCGTCGCGCGACGACCGGCGGCGGCTGTTCATGAACTGGGCCTACGTGTGGCGCACCAAGCGGCGGCTCGAGCTCGAGCGGCAGTACCTCACCACCGACCCGCACAGCCCGCCGGAGCTGCGCGCCAACATCGTCCGTAACCTCGACGAGTTCCACGAGGTCTTCGACACCGTCCCCGGCGACGGGCTGTGGCTGGACCCGCCCGACCGCGTCCGCATCTGGTAGGGGGCCCGCGGCAGCGCCTGACGGCTCATGCCCGTCGGTAGCGGCGGGACGGTGCCGTCGGCATCGGGGGGCGGCGGCGCGCGCAGGGCGGGGCGGGGGCCGTGCTGAGGCAGCGGATGAACGCGTTCTTGTTCGCCTGGCGGGTCTCCCCCAGGCCGAGCAGGCCGCCGGCGACGGCGATCAGCGCGGCCACCGCGGTGAGGATCGCCGGTAGATGCGACGACGCACTCCCCTGCTGTCCGTCATGGTCGGGTTGTACGCTGCCCGCCGCCACCGGTATGGGGTCCGTACGCCACACCACCGAACATGATCAAGAAACTTAACACCTCAGCTCATGATCATCGTTTGCTGTCGCGGTGACGGCAAGGCCGCCGGGTGGCCCGGGGGGATCTCACCCCCGGGCTCCCACAGAACGGAGCATGACGATCTCTCGTCACTCCGCTCTTCTCACCTGATCCGTCAGAAATCGGGCATCCACGCCCAATGGGCGAACAGCCGGGGCTGCCTTCGCAGGAGCCCGTTCCACCATCGCTTGGCGCGCTTGAACGCCCTCAACCGTTGGAACTTCCGCCGCGCCCACCGCACCAGGTAGGTGTTGATGCGTCGCAGAAGAACATACATCTCGGTCCGGTAGAATCTGCCGTAGTAGTTCATCCAGCCACGGATGACAGGGTTCATCCACACGGCGATTTCCCCGATGTCCGAGGTGGTACGCAGGTGCAGCCGCCAGCGCCTGACAGTACGGCCCTTGTCTTTCAGGGCCTCCCCGCTCATCGCCGGCAGGAACGCGGTGAACATGCTCCCGCCGTCCTTCGTCGGGGCCTTCCGGGGGCGGAACGTATAGCCCAGGAACGTGAACGACGTCTGTTCATGGTTCTGACGCCGTTTCCGATCCTTGCAGTACACTATTCGCGTCTTGTCGGGATGCACTCGCAGCCCGACACTGGCCAACCTTTCGGTCAGTTCCCCCAGCAGCTGCCTGGCCTGCCGCTCGGTCGCGCAGTGCGCCACAACGTCGTCCGCGAACCTCTCGAACGGGACAGCCGGATACTCCCGGACCATCCACAGGTCCAACGCATAGTGCAAGAACAGATTAGCGAGCACGGGTGACACGGCCGATCCCTGGGGAGTACCGCGATCCCGTTCCACCAGCCTGCCATCGGGCATCCGGATCGGCGCTTTCAGCCACCGCTCCACATACAACACCACCCACTTTTGATCGGTGTTGGCCTTCACCGCCTTGACCACCAGATCATGATCAACCGAATCGAAGAAGCTCTGGATGTCAAGATCGATCACCCAGTTCTTCTCCCAGCACCGCTGGCGGCACTTCTCCACCGCCATCAGCGGCGACCGCCCTGGCCGGTACCCGTACGAGTCCTCATGAAAGATCGACTCGGTACGGGGTTCCAGGTGCCGGGCCACCACTGTCTGTGCGATTCTGTCGGCGACGGTGGGAACACCTAGCATCCTTGTCCCTCCGCCGTGCGGTTTTGGTATCTCGACCGCCCGAACCGGAGGCGGAAAGTAGGTCCCCGAGGACATCCTGTTCCAAATTCGGTACAGGTTGTTCTTCAGATCCTTCTCGAAGTCCTCGACGGACCACCCGTCCACCCCGGCGGCACCCTTGTTGTCCCTGACGTTCTCGTACGCCTCCCACACCAGTCGCTTCGATATATCGAACGGTTTACTTTCCGGATCCAACTTGCCCACTCGTGTCCTCCCAGAAGAATATTCTGGTTGCTCGTCCTCCCGGAGGGAGCCCCTCCGGTTGCTCGTGTGCGCAAACCACAGGTGAGCCGACCCCTTCGCTCCGCTCCCATTACAGAAGCTTCATCACTACTACGAGTCGGTCCGCCAGCGCGCATCGCATCGGTACTCAACGCCTCACGGTTCCCGCCGCTCGACGCACTCCCTCTCGGAGCCACCGTCATCTTTGCCCGGTGGACCCTGTATCGACGCGCGCCTTCTCACGTTCCGTACAGGAGCAGCAGACCAGAATCCCGCCGCCTGCATGCCGGACGCCACCTGGCCAATAGACGGGCACCCGCCAGGCTCATCCCGGAGTCGCATTGACACCCCGGTTTCGACGCCGTTTCCTAAATCTCGACACGTCATCAGCGGTTCACTCACGTTCGGCTTTCTGGTCCCCATCTGACGGCTCTTACACCGCCTTTTCCTCGACGCTCACCACGACAGTCGTCAACTAACGCAGCTCAAGGTGATTTGACATCTCCCCCCGCAGGGCGACGCCGGAGGGCCACAATCCTCCATCTCCTGCACAGCATCACATCGAGTAGTCGCTACCTACCGACCGACTCCTCTCCGTGTTCGTGACGCAACAATGCCACTTCCGCTAAGTTGATCAAGCTGTGACCTGGGGTTTCACCGGGTTGGCGAGTCTGATCGTGGGCGGGGCATGGTGGCGGATGCCGTGCTGGCCGGGTTTCTTGACCGGGTACTGGTTGTGGCGGGCTCGGCGGACGACGTGGGGGTAGGTGCGTTCGCGGCGGGTGTTGAGCCGGGTCGGTCGGGTGATGTCGGTGGCGATCTCGCCTTGGGTGCGTGCCCGCTGGTCAGGGGGAAAAAGCCGGGTCGGTGGCGACCCGGTCCCGGATGATCCTGACAGTGCGCTTGAACTTGATCCGGTCGGGGTCGATCCCGGCGGCGGTCGCGGCCTGGCAGGTCAGCGCGCTGATCGCGTGGTGGGTGAGCAGGTAGCCGTAGATCTCCTGGTAGACGGTGTCGGGGTGCTTCGAGCGCAGGACCTTCCCCGGGCCGCGTAGGTAGGTCTTGAGCTGCCTGTTACCGGTCTCGTGTTCCCAGCGCTGCCGGTAGGCCCCGGCCAGCGCGGACGCGGTCGCGTCGCGTGGGTTGAGGATCGTGGTGAGCAGGGCGATGACCTCGTGTTTCCCGTCGCCGTCCCGGTCGGGCACGTCGTACTCGACGAGACGGGCGTAGCGGGCCTTCGCCGGGTCGAGTACCTCACCGGCGCGGGCCGCGGCGACCAGGGCGTCCCGCGCCTTCCCGGTGATCTTCGGGTTGACCAGGACCGTCAGGTACGAGCCGTCGGACAACGCGCGCAGCGGCGGCAGCCGCAGGCTGGCCTTGACCCGCCACAGCAGTGCCGCGCCGGTGTCCGCGGCCGTGCACCAGTCGGTCCAGGAGTAGAAGTTGCGGTCCGCGAGCAGAAGCCAGCGTTCGGCCAGCCGTGGGTACAGGGTGCGGGCCAGGGCCTGCTCGCTGGCGGGCTTCGCGCCGCCGGCCGGGCCGAGCACGGCCAGCACCGGCGCGTGCGAGGCGCACTCGGACACGGTGAGGGCGCGGACCTTCGGCAGCGCCCCCGGCGCGCCGTCGCGGCCCGCGGGCAGGCCGAACGCGGCGATGTTCTCCGCCGAGGCGGGCGCGTCCCACTCCAGTCCGTCGATACTCATCAGCCGCCACGGGCCGAGGAACGCCCCGACCGTGTCGAGGTCCGCGACCGGCCCGGCGACCTGCGAGAACAGTTCCGCCAGCGGTGCCGCACCGAGCCGCTGGCGGGCTTTGGTCAGCCCGCCCGAGGTCGGTTCCCATCGCGGCCCGACCACGTCGAGATCGTCAAGCGTGGTAGCGAGCCGGCGCGCGACCGCCTCGTAGTCGTCGTCCGCGAACAACGCGAGCGCCATCACGAAGTAGACCGCGACCCGCGGCGGGATCGTCGTGTCGCTGCGCCGGGCACCCGTCCCGGTCGCCTCGATCGCCTCGTCGACCGCATCCCGCGACACGAACGACGTCAGGACCCCCAACGAGATCCAGTCCATCAGCTGGCTACCCGTGTCCGTCACAGCCCACGATCATGCCGCCAACCAGGCAGAACCACCCGAACCGACACACCGCAACCAGTCAAGATCCAAATAGTGGAAGTGGCATTGCGGCAAGGCCACGAATGCCCGGGTCTGACATCTCGACCTTACCGGAATCGCTTCGATACGACACGTGGAGAATTGTGGTGATACCCTCGATGCCTTTGGAGAAGCACAGACCCGCGGCAGAGAGTCGATTCGGATCGCCCGGCGAACCATCGGTAACCGACGCTTTCCATCCTGCCTCACGCAGAGCCACACGATAGAAGTCCGTCACCTCGTCGACCCTGTCCGGGAAGCTGTAGGTACGCACCGCGTGCGCGGTGCCGGAACTCGCGTCGCAGCCTGAGCCCTGTTCTCGAAGACTCGCAGTAGCAGGGCGCAGCTCGAGTACCGCAAGGCCATCCAGCCGTTCGGCAAGGCGTCCATTTTGATCCGTACACCCCGACTTCGACGATGAGGCGGAAGGCTCCGAACAGCCAGCTATTGCGAAGACGCCCAGCACCGCACAGAATATGACCATCGGCGATGTCGTCTGCGTCCATGCTCTGATCGTCACAAAGACAAGTATAGTGACATCCGTCCGAGCAGGTACGGTTGGGCGACTGCTTACCGCCCGTCCAGTAGCACCTTTACGGCGTACTCGTAGGAGTTGGCAGAGCCACCGAGGACGGGGCCAACGGAGAGGAACCGGCCGGTGTTGGGGTTGCAGAGGCGGGCTCCCATGACGGGCGGGATCGGTCAGCCAGGCATTGTCCGGGCGCAGCGCCAGGATCGGCTTCGTGGTCGTGGCGTCCTGCAGCGTCGCCGGGACCTCGCGAATCCGGTCGGGTAGCCCGACTTTTGGTTCGACGTGGGCGTCGGGGTCGCAGCGGATCCAGCAGTCGGGATCTCTGCTGGACGCCGAGCGAGTTCCATGAACTGGTCCTACGTGTGCGCACCAAGCGGCGGCTCGAGCTCGAGCGGCAGTACCTCACCACCGACCCGCACAGCCCGCCGGAGCTGCGCGCCAACATCGTGCGCAACTTCGACGAGTTCCACGAGGTCTTCGTTCCGATGGGTTCACAAAAGACCCTTAACATTCAAATCCGATATCGGTTTGGCGCTGTCCGGGCCGGCTGGGGTACCGTCCCTCCCGCACCTTCACCGCGTTCGGGGAATGACCAGAAGGGATCACGAAGTGACCCAGCAGGAGCAGCAGGAGCAGCGCCGGCAGGTGGAGCAGCAGTTGCGCCGGAACTGGCAGCAGCTTCGCTACCGAATTCTCGACCAGTTCAATCAGGTCAGCTCGGCGGATCTCGATGCCGCGGCCGGCATCGATGACCTCGTCGCGCGGATTGCGGACAGGACGCACCACAGTGAGCAGTACGTCGAGAACCGGCTGCGGCAGTTGACGGGCGTCGGCGGCGGCCAGCAGGGCCAGTCGTTCGGTGCCCGGCAGTAACCAGGCCTGGCAGTAACCAGGCGAGGTGAGGTCAGGCCGATCGGGCCTCGGCGCACCGTAGGCACGCCGGTGCGCCGCCCGGCCACCGTTCGCTACTCGGCGCGCGTTCCCATAACGTCGCGTCGAGCAGCGAACGGATCGGTGGCGGACTCCGTGGTTCCGGTTGCCGCCACCGTTGCCTGGGCTGATTCCGGGCGGTCGTCGCCGTGCCCGGCTCGCGGGTGATCCGCGCTCGTCGGCGGCGCTGGTGTAGCACTGAGTTCGTGCAGCCTCTCCCGGGCGGCCGGCCGCCTTCGGTCGTCCAGCCTGTTCCGGTCGTCATCGTTCACCGTGACCAGCCTGCGCGGCTGCTCGACACGATCGACGCGTTCCGCGCGCAGGACGTCCCGGTCGCGATAACGATCATCGACAACGGATCGGCGATCCCGCCGCCGGTCGAGGCCGCCGATGTCGCGGTCGTGCTGGCCGGCGGCAACCTGGGGTTCGGGCCGGCGGCCAACATCGGCTTTCGGGCGTTCCTCGCCGACGAGGACGCCGGCGAGTGGGTGGTGCTCGTGCCCCACGACGCGCTGCCCGAGCCCACCTGCCTGAGTCACATGCTGAGCGTGCTGGCGGAGCAGCCACGAGCGGGGCTGGCGTGTGCCGACGTCGGCGACGGAGCGACGCCGGTCCTCGACCCCTACTTCGGCGGGATCCTCGCGCCCGCGCGCGTCGACGAGGGCTGGGAGCCGGCCGGCCACCCGCACGGCACCCTGATGTTCGCCCGGCGCGCCTGCCTCGACGAGATCGGGATCTTCGACGAACGCTACTTCGCGTACTGCGAGGAGGCGGACCTCGCGCTACGGGCGCGATCCGCCGGCTGGGAGTCCGGACTCGTGCGCGGCGCGATGGTCACCAACCCGCACATCAGCTCGACCTCCGCGGCGATCGACTACCTGCAGCTTCGCAACACCCTGCTGCTCGTGCGGGAGCACTCCGGCCGCTACCACGCGTTCATCCGACTCTGCATCGCGCTGTGGCACCTCGCCGCGGGCGCCGTCGTACCGGCCCGGCGCGGCCCCTACTGGCACCTCGAAGGACGCCTGCGAGCGCTCCTCGACTTCCTCCACGGTCGCTTCGGCCCGCCGCCTGCGCACCTGCTCGTCAAGCGCTGACGTCGCCTCCTTCCCGCTCGCCTCCTTCCCGCTCGCCTTCTTCCCGCTCGCCTTCTCCGGCAGGGCAACCCACGTGCTGATCGTGACCGACTACTTACTGATCGCCGGCCGGCACACCCGGGAGGCCCAGTCTCTTCGTGGTCTCGACGACGTTGCGGACGGCGGGGCTGTCCTCGCCCGTTCGCCAGATCAGGAGCTGATCCAGGCGGCCCCAGGAGGCGGGGTCCGCGAGCGGGACCGCGACGACGGCCCGGTGCCGGTATCGCGGCACCGCGCGCGAGGCGGTCAGCGCGATGCCCTCGCCGGTCTCGACCCGGGTGGCGAGTTCGTCGCGGCCGTGGATGGGCGGGCGGCGGACGGTGATGGTGATTCCGGCGGTCTGCCAGAGGGCGGCGGGATCCGGGCCGGTCAGGATGAAGGTCTCGCCGTCGAGATCCTCGAGGTCGATCGCCGATCGGCGCGCGAGGGGATGCCCGGCGGAGACGAAGACCGTGTCGAGCAGGAGGACGTCGAAGCGGTAGGCGTCGAGCCCCACGGGTAGCTCACCCCAGCACATGCCGAGGGCCGCCCGCCCGGCGAGAACGGACGCCGCGATCTTCTGGTTCGGCTTCTCCCGGTACTCGAGCCTGAGGTCGGGGTGCCGGGAGCGAAGCGACCGTACGAGCGACGAGACGACGTCGAAGTGGTTGCTGGCGTGGAGAAGACCGACGGTGCCGGCGGTGCCGTTCGCCGTGTCGGCGGCGACGGCCCGGAAGGTCTCGATGCTGGCGAGGACGAGGCGCGCCTGGTCGAGCAGGGGCCCCGCCTCCGGAGTGAGGGCCACGCGGCGGCTGGTGCGCGCGAACAGCCGGATGCCGACGCTGGCCTCGAAGTCCTGCAGGCGCTTGCTGACGCCGGAGGTGCTCAGGCCCAGCCGGGCGGCGGTCCGTCCGAAGTGCAGCTCGTCGGCGAGGGCGACGAACACCTCCAAGTGATCGATTCCCACGCGGAGGATCGTCCCCGAACGGGAAACGATGCGTCAACCGGACGACTCTTGATCCGAGGCTGAGGCAGGCGGAAGCTCGCGGGGCCGGTCGACGCGCGAGGTCCCGGCGGCATCGGTCGATCAGGTACCCGGATGACGGTCCCGCAACGAGAGGAGCTGGTATGGACGATGACCCGAACTGCTTCACCCCCGCCGACGACGACCTTCATGCTCCATCGGACAACTATTATGAGACCGAGACATTCTGGTTCTCGTTCTTCGTGCCGGACCGGGCGCTGGGAGCCTGGCTCTACGCGTCGGTCAAGCACAACGCCGGCGGAACGGCGGGCGGCTGCTGGATCTGGGACGCCGCCGGTAGCGCGCCGTGGGATATTCCGTTCTACGAGCAGTTCGCGCACCTCAAAGCGCCGATCCAGCCGTCGCCGGGCCGCGTGGAGTTTCCGACCGGAATGACGGTCCAGGTTCGCGAACCCGCCACGTCCTACCGCCTCGGTTATGACGACCGGAACCGGTGCCGGGTCGAACTGCGCTTCGACGCGCTCGAACCGCCGGTGCCGCTGCGCCGGGGGGCGCCGCCGTATCCGAAGGCCTCGCACTACGACCAGACCGGGCACGTCACCGGCCGCCTGCTGCTCGACGGCGAACGCTTCGAGGTCGACTGCTACGCCATGCGGGACCGCTCCTGGGGACCCCGGGCCGAGCGCGGCTACCGGCGTGTCGGCTACACCTGGGCCGCCTCCCCCGGGCTGAGCCTGCTCACCTACACGTCCCCGGAGGCGCATCAGGGCGGCACGGTCCCGGAGCGCGTGCACTCCGGCTACGTCCGCCGCGACGGCAAGCTCGCCCAGATCGTCGAGGGCCGCCGCACGATACGCCGCGATCCGGAGCAGGGCTGGATCACCGGCGTCGATCTCGAGGTCGTCGACGAACACGGCCGCAGCACCGTCGGCCGGGCCGAAGGCACGAGCCGAATGATCCTTCCCGGCGGTACGACGGTCTGTATCAACACCTCGCTGCGGTGGACTGTCGACGGCCGCACCCTGCACGGCGAGGACCAGGACGTGTGGCCGATCGACGAGTGGCGACGGCACCGCCGCGGGAGCGCCGAATGGGCAGCCTGACCCTGCCCGCCGCCATCCTGGAATGGATGGAGAAGGCGGTCGGACATCCGATCCTGAACGCGACGAGGATTCCGGGCGGCGGCACCCGCCAGGGCTGGTTCATCGACGTCGACACCGACAGGAACGGCGACACCGACAGGAACGGCGACACCGGCGGGATCGGCGACACCGGCGGGAAGCTGTTCCTGCGGTACAGCCCGCGGCCGCTGCCCGCCCGCAGCGCCTTCCACCGGCTGGCCACCGAGGCCGAGGTGTTACGGGCCCTGGGCGGCGCCGGAATCGCGGTTCCCGCCGTATACGCCGTCCATCCGGTGGAAGAGGCGGTCCTGCTCGAGCGGGTGCCGGGCGATACCTGGTTCTCCCGCATTCGCGACCCCGGCGAGCAGGTCCGGGTGGCGCAGGACTTCGTCAGAAGCCTGGCCAGGGTCCATCGCCTCGACCCCGCCCGCCTGGACCTGCCCGCGCTCGGGCGGGTGCGGTCGGCGCGGGAGCATGCCCTGGAGCGCATCGCGCAGATCCGCCGGCGCGCCACCGCCCCGGACGGCTCGATCGACCCCCTGGTCCGCCTGTCGGCGGACTGGCTGGAAGCCCACGTGCCCGACTACGACGGTCCCGTGGTGCTGGTCCAGGGCGATACCGGGCCCGGCAATTTCCTGTACCGGGACGGACGGGTCACGGCCGTACTGGACTGGGAACTCTGCCATGTCGGGGATCCGATGGATGACATCGCCTGGTTGTCCCTGCGGACCGTGCAGGACACCTTCACCCACCTGCCCGACCGCCTCGCCGAATACGAGAAGCTCTCCGGCCACGCGATCGACGTCGACCGAATCCTGTACTACCGGGTCTTCGCGGAGACGACGATGGCGACACTCGCTCCCAACGACGGCCTCGGCACCCAGGCGGTGGACGACGACCAGTCGGTTGCCGAGAAGGACGTCGGGAACCTCATGCTCTATCTCCAGCTCCACCGCCGGCTGTGGCTGGAGGCGTTGAACGCCGTCATGGGTCTCGAGCTCACCAGGCCGGTCATGCCGGAGCCGGCGGATCCACGCGACTGGCAGCCCCTGTACGGAGACGTGCTGGCGATGCTGCGCACGATCACGCCACGGATCACCGACCCGTTGGCGTCCCAGTGGCTGAAGGGAGTAGCGCGGGTAATTCGTCACCTGCGGGAGCTGGACGCCTGCGGCCGGGAGCGCGACGAGTTGGAGCGTTCTGACATCGCCCTGCTTCTCGGAAACCCACCCCCGTCGCTGCAGGCGGGGCGGGAGGCGCTCGCCGCGGCGAACGCCGGCCGGCGGGTCAGCGACGAGGATTTCACGCGATACCTGTGGAACCGGGTGATGCGGGACGACCACGTGATGCGCCATGCGTCCGGTGCCCTGCACCTTCGCACCTGGCCGCCCCTCACCGACGCGTGCTGAGAAGGCCCCTCTCGACCAACAGGGAGTGATCATGATCGATCCCGAGACCGGACCCGTCGCCCACGCCTGCCCGGTCGTCGACTACGTCACCGGCCCGCCACCCGCACCGGCCCTGAGCCTGTTCCAGCGCATGGACGGCCATCAGGCGGCCGGTCGCCCGGCCGTCCGGACCGGCGAGGCGGGCGGGTACTGGGTCTTCACGGACCATTCCGTGATCCTGGACGGGCTCCAGCAGCCTGACCTCTGGTCGAACTCGGTGATCGTCCCCACGGAGCCGGATCCGCCCTACCGGTGGATCCCGATCATGCTCGACCCGCCGGAACACACGAAATGGCGTCACCTGCTCGGGTCGTACTTCTCGCCCGGCCGGACGAAGGCGATGAAGGCCGGCCAGCACCGGCTCGCGGTCGAGCTCATCGAGGGTCTGCGCGACCGGGGCGAGTGCGACTTCGTGCGCGACTTCGCGCAGGTCTTCCCCAGCACGATCTTTCTGGAGATCATGGGGATGCCGAGGGAACAGCTCGGCGAGTTCATGCGGTGGGAACACATGATCCTGCATGAGAACAACGACAGCGACCCCGACGGCTCGGTGCGGCTCGCGGGCATGCAGGCCGTCCAGACGTACTTCGCCGGCCTCGTCGCCGAGCGGCGGGCGAACCCCGATCCCCACGCCCAGGACGTCGTCAGCGCCGCGGTCTCCTGGGAGATCGACGGGGAGCCGGTGAGCGACGGGGACGTGCTCAACTGCCTGCTGCTGCTGTTCATGGCCGGCCTCGACACCGTCGCCGGCCAGTCCTCGTACGCCCTGCTGCACCTGGCCACGCACCCGCAGGACCGGGCCCGGATCACCGCCGAGCCCGATCTGATCCCCCACGCCGTGGAGGAACTACTCCGGGCATATCCGATCGTGCAGACGGCCCGCAAGGCCACCCGGGATGCGGAGTTCCACGGCTGCCCGATCAGGAAGGGGGACATGGCGGCCTTCCCACTCTCCGCGGCCGGCCGGGACGAGCAGGCCTATCCCGACGCCAAGCGGGTCGATCTCGATCGCACGACGATCCGTCATCTTTCCTTCGGTGGCGGCCCCCACCGCTGCCTCGGTTCCCACCTGGCTCGCCAGGAACTCGCCGTGCTGTTACAGGAATGGCACCAGCTCGTTCCCGACTACGAGCTCGCCGAGATTCCCCTCGAACACGGCGGCGGGGTGTGGGGCCTGGAGTCCCTGCCGCTGCGGTGGGCCGTCTGACGCCGGCTCGGCAAACGAGGCAGCCAACCGGGCCCGCCGCATTCGTGGCACCGATTGAAAGGGAGAACCATGGCCACCGACTTCTCCTACCGACTCTACATCGACGGAACATGGTCCGACGGTGAGGGCGCAACGCAGCTCGAGGTCCTGAACCCGGCGACCGAGGAGGTCATCGGCCGGGTGCCGCAGGCGACCCGCGCCGACGTGGCACGGGCCATCGAGGCCGCCCGGCGGGCCTTCGACGACGGGCCCTGGCCGCGGCTGACACCCGGGGAGCGCGCCCGGATCATGCTGCGCATGGCGTCGGTGATGGAACGGCGCCTGGCCGAGATCGTCGAGCTGAACATCGTCGAGGCGGGGTCGGTCCGCTGGCTCGCCGAATCCGTCCAGGTGGGCATCCCGATCGCGCACCTGCGCGACCTGGCCGAGCGGGTGGTGCCCTCCTTCGCCTGGGAGAAGCCGCTGCTGCCGTTCGTCGGCGCCGGCATCGGCCAGGGCGTGCTGCGCCGCGAGCCGTTCGGCGTCGTCGGGCTCATCTCCGCCTACAACTTCCCGTTCTTCCTCAGCATGATGAAGCTTGCGCCGGCCCTCGCCGCCGGGTGCACCGTCGTGCTGAAACCCGCCCCCACGACCCCGCTGGAGTCCTTCCTCATCGCCGAGATCGCCGAGGAGGCCGGGCTTCCTCCCGGCGTGCTCAACGTCGTCACCGGCGACGTCGAAGCCGGTCAGGAACTGACCAGCAACCCGATGGTCGACCTCGTCAGCTTCACCGGCTCGGACAACGTCGGCCGGATGGTCTACAGCCAGGCCGCGCCCACCCTGAAGAAGGTCGTGCTGGAGCTCGGCGGCAAGTCGGCCAACATCATCTGCGACGACGCCGACCTCGACCTCGCGCTCGTCGACGTGCTGACCGGCATCACCCTGCACGCCGGGCAGGGCTGCTCCCTGCTCACCCGCACCCTGGTGCACCGCTCCCGGCACGACGAACTCGTCGAAAAGGTCACCGCCGCGCTGGCCCAGGTCAAGGTCGGCAACCCCGTCGACGCCGACACCGCCATGGGGCCGCTCATCAGCGAGGCGCAGCGCGGCAAGGTGGAGGACCTCATCCGCACCGGGGAGAAGGAGGGCGCCCGGATCGTCTTCGGCGGTGGCCGGCCGGTCGGGCTCGACCGGGGGTACTTCGTCGAGCCGACGCTGTTCACCGGGGTCGACAACGCCATGACCATCGCGCGCACCGAGTTCTTCGGCCCCGTCGGTGTGATCATCCCGTTCGACGACGACGCCCACGCCGTCCGCATCGCCAACGACAGCCCGTACGGGCTCGCCGCGGCCGCCTGGGCGAAGGACCCGATCCGCGCGTACGACCTCGCCACCCAGCTCCGCGCCGGCTACGTCACGATCAACGGCGGAGGCGGTGGCCTCAGCCCGCACACCGCCTTCGGCGGCTACAAGCAGAGCGGACTGGGCCGCGAATGGGGCGAGCACGGACTCGACGAGTTCCTCCAGACGAAGTCGGTCGTCTGGGGCGTGGCGCGCGGCTGAGAGGAAGGCATCGTGGCTGCCGCCGAACCGCCGGTACCGCCGGCGCTGGTCGACCCCAGCGGAGTGTGGTTCTTCAACTGGGTGATCCCGCTCCTCGGTGCACTGATCATCGTCCTGGCCGTCGCCGACACCATCCGGCGGCGACGGCTGACGTGGGGTTTCCTGTTCCTGACGAACAGCATGCTGGTCTACTGGATGGAGACCGTCGGCGACTGGGGCCAGCAGCTCGTCTACAGCCCTGCCTTCGCCCAGCATCATCTGCTCGACTGGCTGCCGATCAAGACGCCGCACGATCCGCTTTTCATGCCCTTCGCCTACGCGTGCTACTGGACGGTGCATGCCTTCATCGTGCTGCGCATCGGCCAGTTCCTCGTGCGGCGTTTCGGGTGGAGCCTGCTGCGGGCCATCGCCGTACTCGCGATACCGGCGAACTACGCGTGGGACTTCCTCGTCGAAAGTCTGGCCGCCGCGATGGGATGGTGGGTCTACGACCCGGGGTTCGGGCCGCACATCGAGTTCGGCAACGGCGGAAAGTTCACCGTGCTGTGGACGATCGGGCTGATGTCGTTCTGGCCGAACCTGATCGCGTACTGGGCCGGCAAGCCGCCGGTCCGCACGCTCAACTACTTCGAACGCTTCTTCGGGCTGGAACGTTTCACCAGACCACGACGCGGCGAACCCGAGGAGCCGTCATCCGACCCCGGCACACCGCTGACGGCGGGCGGCCCGGGTGACGCCGCCGTGCTCGTCCGGCCACCCCGGCAACTCGCCGGTCAGCGGCGGCTCGATCGACGGCAGGAATACGACGCCTGGCTCGACTTCGACGTCACCATACCGAGGTGGAAGTTCGAACTCGCCCGCTTCGGCGCGTGGTTCGTGGTCTTCCAGGTCACCTTCTTCGTCATGCTCGTCCTGCCGCTGGTCGCGATGCGCGCGCTCACCGGCCACGACAGCGTCTACGTTCCCTAGCCGAGGAGGATTTGGTGAGCACGGGCACGCCCGACGACGATCCGCTCGGGATCCAGGCGAAAATGCTGCCGCCCGTGGACGGCGCGGCCCTGCGGCGAGAGTCCGCGTGGGTCTTCGCCTGGTGCATGGGCCTGACGGCGGCGCTGTTCGTCCTGGTCTATCTGCTGACCTGAGCGGGAACGCGCCGCCCGCGCTGGCAGGCGACCGTGGTCAACGTCCGGTGAGCCGGTCCGTCCAGGCGGGGCCGGACGGTCGACTCACCGCGGCCACCGCGGCCACCGCGGCGAGGACGACCAGCACCCCGATCTCGACGGCCACGCTGATCGCGGCGTCCGGGGAGGGCGTGAAGCCGCGCTCCTCGAACCCGGCGACGCCGGTCGTCCGGGACAGCGCGAAGCCGACCAGCGCGCCCCCGGACAGGCCCGCGGCCAGGACGGACAGCAGGAACGACCCGGGCAGCGCCACGCTGACCACAAGCAGGAACGCGACGGCGAACGAACCCCCGGCCTGGACGAGGAACGCGGGGCCGATGGTGTGGATGTAGCGGTAGCCGTGGTCGGCGTACAGGTCGTAGTGGATGTAGCCGCTCCAGGCCAGCAGGGCGGCCACGACGACCTTCGCCGCCCCCCGGACGATCCGCGCCGGCCCGGCCGGGGCCGATCCCGGCGCGCCGGGCCCGCCCGGCGCCGCGAGAGTCTCCGACGTCGTCACGCGAGCACACTGTCCTTGATCGCCAGGGTGGCCTGGCCCCGGACGTGACTGACCTCGCGGATGCCGAGCGCGGCCTGGAGCCGGCCGGCGGGCAGGGTCTGCGGCGTCGGTGCCGGGCCGTCCCCGGGCCGGGGCAGGGGGTAGGCGGTCGTGGTGGCGCTGTGGAAGGTCACGGTGCCCTCGGTCTTCGTGAACAGCTGGTGGACGTGGCCGTTGAGGCAGGTCACCGAGGAGAACCGCCGCAGGTGACTCAGGGCCTGCGCGGCGTCGTCGGTGCCCCAGCCCCACGCCGGGTACATGGCGAACAGTGGGATGTGGGAGAAGACGATGATCGGCGTGTCGCTGGACAGGCCGGCGACATCCCTGCGCACGAAGTCGAGCTGGTCCGGGCCGAGATGGCCGAGCTTCTCCAGGCTCAGGGTGTTGACCAGCGCGAGGATGTGGACGCCCTTGAGGTCGAAGCTGTACCAGCCGTCACCGGCGGACCCGGTGCCGAAGGTCGACAGGTAGCCGCGGCCATGGTCGCCGACCGAGTCGTGCTCCCCCGGCACGGTGTGCACGCTGCCGGCGCGCACGCCGCCGAGCATCTGCTTGACCTGATCGAACTGGGCGGCGGTGGACAGGTGGGTGAGATCGCCGGTGTGCATGACGAAGTCCGGCCGGTAGGGCAGCGCGTTGACCTGGTCGATCGCGTGGGCGAACGAGCCGGTGACGTCGGGGTTCGCCGTTCCGGTGAAGCCCAGGTGGCTGTCGCTGACCTGGACGAACCGCAGCGTGGCGGTGTCGTCGGCCGCCGCGGCGCTCGGTGTCGTCCCACCGACGACCGAGCTGATCACCTCGCCGCCGACGACGCTGAGCGCCACCGCCGCGCCGAACCACGCGCCGTGGCGGGCCAACTGCCGCCGGCTCATGCCACCCCGCCGATCCGCCTTACCCGGCCGATCCGGCTCACCCGGCCGATCCGGCTCGCCGGGTCGGGCGCCGCGGGGGTCGCGCTCGTCGCCGGCGCTCACGGGGTCACCACCACGGTGCCGAGCATGAAGGGGTGGATGGTGCACAGGTAGGGGTACTGACCGGCCTTGGTGAACGTGTACTGGTAGGTCGCCCCCTGGTCGAGGGTCGGCGAGTCCGGGCCCGCCCCGCTCTTCGCGGTGACCGTGTGCGGCTCGGAATCCTGGTTCGTCCAGGTGACCGTCGTGCCCACCTTCACCGTGACGGTCGCCGGCGAGAATGCGAAGTTCTGGATGGCGACCCTGGTCGTCGACACCGGCTTGCCCGCCGCCGTCCCACCACCCGCACCCGTCGCACCCGTCGCACCCGGGGCACCCGTCGCCATCCCGGGCATCCCTGACATGCCCGGCATCGGGGCCGGCGTCGTGCCACCGTTCACCCCGGCCCCAGACGCCCCGGCCCCAGACGCCGCGGCCCCTGAGGTCGCCGTCGCGGTGGGAGTGTACGCAGGTGCCGCGGCCGGCGACGTCCCGCCCGACCCGCTGCCGCAGGCCGCAAGACCGGGAAACGCCACCGCCAGAACGGCGACCGCGAACAGCCGCCGCGGTCGGCGCAGCGCAGAAGAACACCACATCGGATAACTGCCTTTCCGGCCCGTCACCCGGGCCAGTGCCATGGGCCCACCGTGTTCGGCTCGTGGACCGCGTCTGTCGTCGCGGTCATCAATAGCCGGGGTGGTTACACGGCCCGGGTGATCACCCGTTGGCAGTCGGTCGTCGGGGGCGTGGCGCGCGGCCGACCCCGCCGCAGGGGTTCACGACACGAGTGAGCTCGTCCGGCGCGGCGTACGGGCGGCCCAGCGCCCGGGGAGGTCCCAGCGGTGTACCAGCATGTCGACGAAGTGCACCGCGGTGACCTCGTGCGTGGGAACCTCGCGGCCGACCTTGAGTTGCGAGTCAGGGCGTTGCACGCCGCGCTCGTCGCCGACGGCCGATAGTGACACCGTGACTTCGATCATACGCAATATCGAGTTCGACTGCGCCGATGCCCACGCTCTTGGGTCCTTTTGGGCAGAGGTCCTGGGAGGGGTCCTCCACGAGGACGACCGGCCCGAGGTCCCGGAGGTACTCGTGAGCACCGGAGAGGGCAGCGGGCCAGGCCTTCTTTTCCTCGCTGTACCCGAGGGCAAGAAGGTCAAGAACCGGCTGCACCTGGATCTTCAGCCACAGGACCGATCTCGGGATGAAGAAGTCGAGCGGCTGTTGGGCTTGGGCGCCAAGCTTGTCGCGGACTTCCGCAAGCCGGACGGTACGGGCTGGGTCGTTCTGATCGACGTTGAAGGGAACGAGTTCTGTGTGGAGCGCAGTCAGGCAGAGCGGATCTTGACCGGGGATATCTAGAGCCTCGTCAGGCCGCGTTCGGCCCGCTGGATGATCTGCCGCAGTCTCTGATTTTCTGCGCGCTGGTTCGCCAGGCGACGTAGTTGTAGATCATCTGGTTCCGGGTCGTGGCAGCCGAGGGCTCGGACACCAGGCCGGGACGGGGAGCCAGGCCTCATCCCGGCCGGTCGTCCGACTATTCGGCCGCCTGTTCCAGGCGGGCATAGGCGAACTGGAGGGCGTCGGAACCGGCCGCGGCGGTGAACACCAAGGCGGCCAGCCGGGTGAACCGGGGGGCGACCACCAGCCCGAACACGAAACCGGTGGCCACCCACTGCGCGGCGCAGAACGGGCAGGTGAGCAGCTCGCCGAGGCTGTGCCGAGCCTGGCTGGACTCGCGCACATCCTCGGCCAGCTCGGCCGGACCGGACTGGCCGCGGAAACGGGTGAACGGCGCCCGCAGGGGGCTCGTCACCGGGTCCTTGGTCAGCACACGGCTGAGCTTGTGCGTCGCGACGGTGACCAACGCGAGGTCGGCCGCGCGCACCCGCTCAGGCGGCGCCGCCCCGACCAGCCGGGCGACCCCGACCATCGAGGCGCACACGGCGCCATAGGTCCCCAACGTCGCGAGGTACCCGCCCAGCGGACGCGGCTCGCCACCGGAGTACTCCGCTTCCTCCCGCCGCGCGATCCCGGTGACCCGATCGGTGACCTGGCGCGCGGTCGATTCCCATGTAGTCATCATTATTCCGGGCGTACCCCGACCGAGGACCCCAAACCGAGCGACGCCACGTCGGCGGCACCCGAAGATCACCTGGGCAAGACGACTCACCCGGGTAATACGACCGGGCCGGGAGCGACGGCGGACGCCGACCGAATCCGCTCTCGCCGTTTTGTTCGGCGCAGGGCGCCCTCGGTGCGCCCTCGTGTTCGGACCCGGCCAGTCGGCCGTTGCCGGTATGCTTCGCGGCGTGCCAGCGTGGAAGGCGATCGAGCAGGCGGAACCGGAGTTCGCCGGGCGGGTGCGGCGGTTGTTCGATGCCGGCCGCCACAAGACCATCGCAACGCTGCGCGCCGATCGCTCGCCCCGTATCTCGGGCATCGAGTGCGAGTTCACCGACGGCGATCTCCGCTTCGGTTCGATGACCGACGCCCGCAAGGGCGCGGATCTCCGCCGAGATCCCCGCTTCGCGCTGCACGGCCCGACCTTCCACCCCGAGCAGGGCAGGGAGAGCGACTGGCCGGGTGAGGCGAAGATCGCCGGGCGGGCCATTCTCGCCGGCCCGGTGACCACGGCCGAGACGAGCGAGCATCCTGACGGCGAGCTGTTCGTCGCCGACATCACCGAGGTCGTCATCACCCGCCTCAACGCCGAGGCCACAGGGCTCGTCATCGAGTCATGGACGCCCGAGCGAGGACTGCTGAGGACTGAGCGGGATTAGTGTCGCCTCCGGCAGCGTCTGCCCGGGCTGGGCGCCCATCGCAATGCCGCCGCAGCCGGCACCTTCGACGAGGATGGGGGAATCCTTCGGTCAGGACCGGCCGACCGGCCGTGACGCGGGACGCCGCCACGGCCGTCGGTCGGCTACTGGCTGGAGGTGGGAACGAGGGCCCGCTCGGAAGCCATGCCGCGGCGCCGTCCGCGGACGCTGGGCCGGTGCGCGGGCCGGGTGGGCGAGACGGTGTTGACGTCGGCGTACGGCGTGTTCCTACGGACCTGGTAGACCCAGCTCCTGCTGACCGTGATGCCCTGCGCGGCGAGCACCGCGACCGTCTGGGTGACCGACCCGCCGGTCTGGTCGAGGGTGCGCGCGATCGCCTCGCGTTTCACGGCCGGGTCCGCCGCACCGTCCAGCCCGGCGGGCGACGCCGCCTCCGGCCGATCGGTATCGGCCCGATCGATGTCCGCCCGATCGGTATCCGCCCGGTCCATGCCTGACCGATCCATGCCTGACCGATCCATGCCTGACCGATCCATGCTTGACCGATCGGCACTCGCCCGATCGGTGTCCGCCCAATCCGTGTCGTCGTCCGCCTGGGGCGAGGGTCCACGGGCTTCGGTCCGGCTCGGGTGGTCAGCCGCGTCCGGCGCCGGGGCCGGGGCAGGCGTCGCCGTGGTGGCGTCAGCGTCGGTGACGTTGGCTGTGGGCGCGGTGACGGCGGCCGCGGTGGTGGACGTCGTGATGGTGGGCATCGTCGCGGTGGGCATCGTCGCGGTGGGCGTCGGGCCGCGTTGCGGTGGGATCGGTAGGGCGGCCGTGACCGGATCGCCGGCGGTCCGGCGTCCGGCCGGATGGATCTGACGCATGAGCAGCTCGTAGGAACCGAGCAGCGCCAGCGGCGGCCAACCGGCGATGATCCGGGCGGTGAACGTGGGTTCGGCGTGCAGCACGTTCGCGACCAGCGATGCGCAGGCCCCGAGCGCCAGCAGGAGGTAGGCCAGCCAGGACCGGTCCCGCCCGGCGCGCCGGTCCGCCAGCATCGCCATCGACGCGGCCACGATCAGCCCGTCCACGCTGAACGGCAGCACCGCCGCGGTCATCGAGTCCTCTCCATGCGTGATCGCGACCCCGCGCATGTGCCGATAGGAGACGAAGGCCGCCACCACCGCCACCGTCGCCACCGCGACCACCGTGGTGATCCGGATCGCCCGCTCCGCCAGGACACCGGAGGATCGACCCTCGCTCACCGGCTGATCACCGTCCACACCAATCTCCTCGCCTGCTCCAGAATGCCCCGTCCGGAGCCATTTTGCGCCGAAGCCGATTGCGTGGTCCGAACACCCCGATAGATGCGGAATGTCAGTATTCGCCCTGATGCCAACCGTGATAGTTCTGTCCGCCTACGCGTCTCCCAGATCACAATGGGCGACCGTCAGCCCTGACCGTTCGGATCGGATCCGTTGCACGCAGTCGACCCCTCGACCGGGGCCAACCTCGGGGCGAGATCCGATGATCTGGTGCTTACCGCGCTTCCCAGGGGGCGTCGTCGCCCATTTTCTTGTAGTACTTGGCGAGGTGATTCCTGGCCCGGGTGATGTCGGCCGCGGAGAGATTCACGCCGCCGCGCGAGCCCTGCATTACCTCCGCCGCCATCACCCCGCGAGGAACAACTGTCAGCTCGCCGTCGATCACGTCAGCGATGAGCAGCTTGTATCCGGTGAACTCGTCCTTCTTCTCCCGGTCGTACCAGACGTGCGCCTCACGGTATCTGCCGTCGGGTCAATACCGGCGAGCCCGAGGTCGGTTGGCGGGTCCTCGCCGGACGTCGCCGGTCGCGGGACAGGTGTGCCTCGACGGCCGAGGTCGAACCTGCCCGGCCGGGCTGGGTGAGCGGGCAGGGTGAGCGGCCGGGCTGGGTGAGGCGACGTGTGTGGTTGTGGGGGCCTGTCGCGTTCCTTGATCCTGACCGTCGAGGTGTGCAGGTGCGAGCGTGATCGCGGAAGTCGAGGTGTGCAGGTAAGGGCGTGGTAGCGGAAGTCGAGGTCCTGCCCGGCGGCATGGCGCGGTTCCGCGGAACACCGGGCGTCGGGCTCGGGGCTGGTGCTCGCAGACGAATCCCGCCTTCATGTCTTTCTGTGCCTTCCTACACACGGAATCGAGCCGAGGGCTCGTGCCACTTTTCGGGCCGAAAACCGTACCCAAGCCTCGGCACGATCTGGCCGCTTTCTGACCGCAAATCGGCACGGGGCGCCGGGCGGAAGCATTTCCTCACCCCATCGATCACGCACAGATACGAAGATCGGTCCGCGGCAGTCCCGGCCACGTCGCGGCCACGTCGCGGCCACGTCGCGGCCACGTCGCGGCCAGCAGAGGCAGGAGCTTAATGACCGTCCAAGCCGGCCCCAACCGTCGTCAACCTCCTGCAATTGCCGACGCAACCACGGCAGGCACCAGCCACGGTGCCTGCCGCACGCCACCCCTTGAGCACAAGTGGATACGCGACCCAGAGGCCGGGCAGGGTTAGTGGCCCAATGCCGGGTATGGCGGCGTCAGGTGCGCGACCTTCACGTCGACCACCGCGAGGACGGCTGGACGACGGTCGTTCTCCCTCCGACACGCGGCTGACTCGCCGAGACCGAGATCAAGGCCGCGATCGCGCGAGAGGCACGGCTCGCATCGACCTGAGGAGGCTGAACGACGATCGCGGTCCACATCGGTACCTCGGGATGGAGCTATGACCACTGGGAAGGCGTGCTCTACCCGCCGGGGACGCCGCCCGGCCGCCGCCTTGCTGTCTACGCGGCCGAATACGACACGGTCGAGTTGAACGCCAGTTTCTACCGCTGGCCGGCCGACGCGACGTTCGCTGGTTGGCGCCGCCGGCTACCGCCGGGCTTCGTGATGTCGGTGAAGGCATCCCGTGGGTTGACCCACGCGAAGCGGCTCTACGCACCGGAGGCATGGACGAGTCGGATCGCGGGCGCCTGGCATGAACTGGCCGACCGCCGAGGAGCAGTCCTGGTGCAGCTCGACGGGCGCCAGAGCCGCGACGACGCCCGGTTGGAGTACTTCCTGGCCGGGGTGCCGCCGTGGATGCGGGTGGCTGTCGAGTTCCGCCATCCGAGCTGGCACGACGAGGGGGTCTACCGGATCCTCGAACGATACGGCGCGGCCTACTGCGTCATGAGCGGCGCCGGCCTGCCGTGTGTCCTGCGGGCCACCGCGCCGTTCGTGTACGTGCGCCTGCACGGCCCGGACCCCGCGACCCTCTACGCCGGTTCCTACGACGATGACGCGCTGCGCTGGTGGGCCGGCCGCATCGACGAATGGGCCGGCGGCGGCCTGGATGTCTACGCCTACTTCAACAACGACGGCCACGGATACGCCGTCGACAACTCCCGCCGAGTGCGCCGACTGTGCGGCGCGTGAGCGGTACTCGAACAGACGGGGTTCAGGCGAGGGTGCTCAGGCGAGAAGACTGGACGGATGATGACCGCCGAACCGTCGCAGCACCCCGCGCAGGGCCCCTGGACCACCCTGGACGTGCGCGTCAGCGCGCCGGTCGCCTGGGTCCGGTTCAACCGGCCGGCCGCGCACAACACCGTCACCACGACCATGATGATCGAGATGCACGCCGCGCTCACCGAGCTCGCCCGCGACGACACACTGTCCGTCGTCGTCCTCACCGGCGCCGGTCGGACGTTCTGCCCGGGCGCGGATCTGACGGCGGTGCTCACCGACCACGACCCCGACCTCCCACCGGTGGAGGCCTACCAGTCGGCGACCCTGCTGCACGAGATGCCGCAGCTCACCATCGCCGCGGTCAACGGCGGATGCGCCGGTGCCGGGTTCGGCTGGGCGGCGGCGTGCGATCTGCGGGTCGCCACCGACCGCGCCCGTTTCTCCGTCGCGTTCCCCCAGCTCGGTCTCACCAGCGAGCTCGGCCTGCCGTGGACGTTGTCCCGCGCGCTCGGTGGGGCCGCGGCGCGTGACCTCTGCTTCCTGCCGGCAAAACTGACCGCGGACGATGCCCGGCGGATCGGGCTGGTGGCCCGGGTGTTTCCCGACGACCGGTTCGAGGCGGAGGTGGCCGCGATGGTCACCGAGCTGGGAGCGCGCCCGCTGAGATCCGTGCGTGGAACGAAGGCCAACCTCCTGTTGGCCGAACGCAGCGGCATGGCGGAATTCGTCGACGCCGAGGCGCGGCGCCACCAGAGTTTCTTCACCGGATGAGACGCCGACCGGCCGGTGGCGGCGAGACCATGCCTGCGCGGCGAGACCATGCCTGCGCGCCGAGACCATGCGGCGCGCGCGCCGGGACTCAGGCGACCTTCGGATACTGCTTCTTGAGCCGCTCGATGAGGGCGAGCGCGGTCTGCTCGTCGCGGGCCACCGCACCCCAGCCCTCGATGAAAATGCCGTCGTAGCTCAGCCCGACCCACCGCCCGGTGAGGCGGTCGCCGTGCGGATTCAGCGAGAAGAACAGCGACCCCTTCGAGCGCACCGGACCCTCGGAACTGACATACCAGCCCATGATGATCTCTTCGTCGAAGATCTGTAGTTCACCCCACCAGAGGTATCCGCCCTCCTCGGTGGACAGGCCGCGAGTGATCGCCTCGATGTGGATCTTCGCTCCGGACTGCTCCAGGCTCGCCTCCTGCGAGGAATGGATCTCCTCGCCGTCCCGGAACGTCTGCCAGGCCGTCCACCAGCGCCCGGACAGGTCGACGCCGCCACCGGCCCAGCGGCCCACACCTCCCGGCGACGGCACGGGTGCGGGCGCCGGCGGCTGCGGGCCTGCGACGGGACCGACGGCGGCGGCGCTTCCCCCCACCATGAGCTGTCGACGATCCGTGGTGTCCACCTCCTCCAGTGCTCGTGGCCAGGTGATGCCTGCCTGGCTCCCCTTGTCCTCCAGCCAGGCGTGCCGCCGCAGCTCGACCAGCCGACCGCCGGCGTTCAGCTCGGCGTCGATCGCGCTGATGAGCGACTGGGACGGCACACCGAGCAGGCCGCGCTCCGCCTTGGACAAGTAGCTGGGCTGGTAGCGGACCCGGCTGGCGAGCTGGGCCTGACTCAGCCCGGCCGCCTTCCTCAGCTCGACGATCCTCTCCAGGAGAGTGGCAAGGCAGGGTTGCATGTCCATCACATCGTCTACCCGGAGTCCTCGGTTCTGGTTCGTCGCCGGACGTTTCCACCTGGTCTGCTTGTTGTCACACCCCGGATTGTTGTCACACCCCGGAGCGGGCACGCGGGCTGCCAGGTCGGCCCGGATCGTCGACTGATCGTCGCACGCAACCAGGTCTCCCCCGCGTCACGGGTGGCCCACCGGCACGGGGCCACCGTATCCACCTTTCCGCGTCAAGTATGACGGCTCTCACACCCTCGCCAAGGGGCCCGCCATCGGCGAGCGTCGTGGGTGCACCCAGGTGGGTGACAGCCACAACCAGCATTCATGCGGACGAGGAGTGGAGCATGGTGAGGACGTACCGGCTCACCGATGCCGGCGAGGTGACATTCAATTTCTTCAGCGAGGATAAATCGCTTCACATTTCTGCGGGCGCACCGGCGGGGGCACCGACCCGGCCGCACCGCCACGGGGCAGGGGCGGTATGAAAGGGCCCCGGCGTCACCTGCCGTCCGAGGCAAGCTGGACCCGCGCCGAGTCCACAGTCTGCAGCCGATGCTCCGCGCCGGAGTCCTACGCGGTCGTCTTCGTCGACGACGACGGTTCACCCACGTCGGTCGGGGCCACGTTTCCCGGGCCGATGTCGGCGGAGATGTACGGCAGAATCGTGGGCGGCGCGTTCCGCGTCGTCCCCGCGGACCCGACCCGCCTCGCCCCGTAAGCGCAGGGAACCACCCGACGACGCGCATCGTCCGACGCCCCTGAGTCACTCCATCGGCCCACCGTCTCGGCGCGCTGGCTCTGCACCTCCATGGGCGACCGCCGCGAAGGGCGTCAGGGCGTGCCCGACGACATCCCCGGTCGCCTCCACCCCTGCACGACCCCCGCCGCCGCGTGACGGTATCTCTGCTCACCCGATCGGAATAGCGAGGAGCTCGCCGGTCTTGGAGAAGGCGGGCGGCGTGATCGGCGTGGCCCCGCCAGCCACGCCCCGAGGAGGACACGGATGTCCCAGACGACCGCCGTCACCGAGACCACCGCAGTCACCGAGACCACGGGGCCGGCTTATGCCAGCCCGACCGACGTGGCGACCTACGGCGAGTACGCGATTCGACGCGACCCCGCGGACACCCGGCCGCTGTACCGGTTCACCGGGCGGATCACCGCCGACGGGTCGAGCGGATTCCTGGCGGAGCCGGGCCGCTACCACATCTACGCCGGCTGGTTCTGCCCGTGGGCGCACCGCGTCACCCTCGAGCGCGCGCTCCACGGGCTCGAGGACGTCATCAGCGTCTCCTACGTCGACGGCACCCGCGACGCCCGCGGCTGGGGGTTCCGCGAGACCTACGGCCCGGACCCGGTCAACGGCTTCACCCTGCTGCGCGACGCCTACGAGCGCACCGAGCCGGGCTTCGACGGCCACGTCTCCGTCCCGACGCTGTGGGACCGCCAGACCGGTCAGGTCGTGTCCAACGACTTCACCAGCCTGGGGATCGACCTGGCCACCCAGTTCGGCCGCTGGTCGAACGGCGCCGACACCTACCCCGAGCACCTGCGCGCCGAGATCGCCGAGCTCGACTCCTGGATCGGCCCGGCGGTGAACCACGGGGCGCACCGGGCGGCCCACGACGACGCCGTCCGCGCGACGCTGCTCGACGCGTTCGCGACGCTCGACGCCCGGCTCGCCGACGCCCCGTACCTGGTCGGCGGCCAACTGACGGAGGCCGACGTGCGCCTGTGGGTCTCCCTGGTCCGCTACCGCGGCCGTCGCCACGACCTGGCAACCCTGCCGCCGCTGTCGGACTACCCGCACCTGTGGACCTACGCCCGCGGCCTCTACCAGCTCCCCGCCTTCCGCGCGACCACCGACTTCGCCACCTTCTCGGAGCCGGCCGCCGCCCTGGCGGGCTGGGACACCGCGCCCGGCGACGACGCGTAGGCGCAGGGCACAGCGGATCCGCCACGCAACGACCACGAGTTCGTGGCCTCCCCGCCCGTTCGTGTAACGAACAGGGCTAGTGTCACGGTTAGCGACATGGCGGGCGCGACGGCCGGGGGCAGGGTCGCGGACACGGCGGGGTGACGGGGTGCGCGATGGGCAGGGCCGGTGGGAGACGGTCACGCCGTCGCAGTTCCCGCACGAGCGGGAGGCGCTGGAGCATGTCCGGTTGCTGCTGCCGGACGCCGAGCCGTACCGGGCCTGGTCGAACTTCACCTTCACCGCGACCACCGGGCACATCCGCGAGGTCGACCTGCTGGTCGTCGCCCGCGGCGGCGTCTACCTCATCGAGATCAAGAGCCTCGTCGGCCGACTGACCGCGTCCGGGTCGAACTGGACCCAGCACCGCGACTCGGGCAACACCCGGATCTTCGACAACCCGCTGCACCTGGCGAACCAGAAGTCCAAGGAGCTGCGGTCCCTGTTGGAGAACGCCGGCCGCGCGAGCCGGACGAAGATCCCGTTCATCCAGCCGGCGGTCTTCCTGTCGAACCCGACCCTGCGGGTCGAGTTCCCCGACCACCAGCTCCACTGGATCTTCGGACCCGAGCGCGGCGCCCCTGGCGGCAGCGCCAAGAACACCACCACGAGCGGCGGCAGGGGCGGCGCGACGCTGCCGTCGATCTGGTCCGGCCTGCTGGACGCGCCGCTACGCGACGAGCGGCAGCGGGTCACCCCCGGGCTGTCGAAGACCCTGGCCAAACTCCTGCCGGCGGTCGGGATCGCCCGTAGCCGACGTCACCAGCGGGTGGGCTCCTGGCAACTGGAGTTCCCGGCGTTCGACTCCGGCCCGACCTGGCAGGACTACCATGCCGCCCACGCCCAGGTCGCCTCCGAGCGGCGACGGGTGCGGATCTACCTCGTCGAGCGGGCCGCCGGGGAGGCCGAGCGGGCGAACCGAGAGGCGGTCGCCCGTCGGGAGTTCCTGGTACTGCACGGGATCAACCATCCGGGGATCGTCCAGGTCGACGGGTTGGAAGGCCACGAGGCGGGCCCGGCGCTGATCTTCCGCCACCGGCCGGACGAGATGCGCCTGGACCACTATCTCGACCAGTACGGTGACCGCCTCGACGCCGGCACCCGGCTGCACATGATCCGCCAGCTCGCCGAGGCGGTCGCCTACGCGCACGGCCGGCATCTCTACCATCGGGCGCTGGCCGCCCGCAGCGTCCTGGTCGTGCCGTCCGGTGGCCGGGGCCGCCGTGCGGGCGGGAACGGCGGCGGGTCCGGCAACGGGGCCGGCGGGCAGGGCTGGCTCGCACCCAAACTGATGATCAGCGACTGGCAGGCGGCGGCCCGCGACGCCGGCTCGGGCACCGGCGCGCTGACGAGCGCGATGACGACGAGGTCGCTGGAACTGGCGGTGGAGCCCGCGGCCCGGTTCCTGCCGCATCTGGAGCTGGCCGCCGCCGGCTACCTGGCGCCCGAGATCGGCGCCCCCTACCCGGACCCGGTCGGCATCGACGTCTTCGGCCTGGGCGCGCTGGCCTACCTGATCCTCACCGGCCAGCCGCCCGCAGACAGCCCGAACGCGCTGAAGGCGAGGCTGGAGCAGTCAGGTGGCCTGCACCCGGCGGAGGTCGTCGACTCGCTGTCCGAGACGGCGAACGAGCTGGTGGCGCAGGCGACCCGCCCGCTGCCGGACAACCGCTACTCCAGCGTTGGCGAGCTGCTCGACTGGCTGCTGCTCGTCGAGGACGAGTTCACCCGGCCGGACGTCCCGGCGGCCACCCCCGGCGACGGCACCCCCGGCGACGGCACTGTGGGCGACAGCAGCGCGGGCGACAGCGCCGCGGGCGGCCCGCCGGCGGACCCGCCCACGGCGGAGCGGGACGAGCAGGTTGCCGAGGCGGACCCGTTGGAGGCCCAGCGCGGCGACCTGGTCGGTGGCGAGTGGCGGATCCGGGAGCGGCTGGGCACCGGATCGACGAGCCGCGCCTTCCTGGCCCACAACGAGAAGACCAACCGCGACGAGGTCCTCAAGGTCGCCCTGTCCGACGAGCGGGCGGCGCGCCTGGAGCATGAGGCGTCGGTGCTGGGCCGGTTGAACGACTCGCGGGTGATCCGCCTGGCCCGCCCGGACACGCTGGTCATCGGCGGGCGCGCGGTGCTCGTCCTCGACCACGCCGGCGAGCAGACCGTGGCCCGCAAGCTGCGCGAGGGCCGGCTCTCGGTCGACGAGCTGGAAACCTACAGCGACTACTTGTTCGGCGCGGTCGACTACCTCGACGGCGAAGGCGTCGCCCACCGCGACCTCAAGCCGGACAACATCGTCATCCGCCGCCGGCCGAACCGCACCTACCAGCTCGTCCTCATCGACTTCTCGCTGGCCAACATCTCGGTCCGCGACACCGCCGCCGGCACGCCCCGCTACCTGGACCCGTTCCTCGGCGCCGGCACCCGCACCACCTACGACGACCACGCCGAGCGCTACGCCCTGGCGGTCACCCTGCACGAGATGGCCTCCGGCGAGCTGCCGCTGTGGGGCGACGGGTCCGCCGAGGCGCGGTTCACCGCGGGCCCGCCGACGGTGGCCACGGAGGCGTTCGACCCGGCGATCCGCTCCGGGCTGGCGTCCTTCTTCCCACGCGCGCTCGACCGGGACGCGGCGCGGCGGTTCGCGTCACTGAAGGACATGCGCGACGCCTGGCAGGCCGTCTTCCGCGCCGCCGACTCCACCCCGCCGACCCCGAGTGTCCACCCGACGACCGACGGCCCGACGACCGACGGCCCGACGGCCCACGACAGCCAGCCGGCAGACGACAGCAAGCCGGCGGCCGACGGCCACCCGACGACCGGCACGGCGGGCCTGCGCCCCGCCGCCACTGCGGGCACCGCGGGCACCGCCGACGAGCGGGCCGCTCAGCAGGCCCGCGACCTGGCCGCCGCGGCGGCGACCGCCGACACACCGTTGGAGGCCGCGGGCCTGTCGCCACGGGCGGTCTCGGCCGCGCATCGGCTGAACGCGACGACCGTCGACACGCTGCTGGCACTGGGCTCCAAGGAGATCATCAGCCTGCCGGGTACGGGCGCGAAGACCCGCCAGGAGCTCCAGTCCCGGATCCGGCAGTGGCGCCGCGCCCTCGCCCCGGCCCCGGCCCCGGCCGACGCCGCCCCGGCCGGCACGCCGGCCCAGCCGACGCCAGTCGGGCAGCAGCCAGCCGCCACGCCGTCGGCGGTGGCCGTGGCGGTGGACTTCGCCCGCATGCCGGTCGAGGACCTCGCCGACCGGCTGCTCCCCCGCGCCCTGTCCGGTGGGCGCAGCGCCACCGAGCGCGAGGCGAGCCGCCTGCTCCTCGGCCTGCCCGACGCCGCGGGCACGCTGCCGGACGTGCCACTGTGGGCGCCGCAGCAGCAGATCGCCGAGCGGGTCGGGGTGACGTCGGGCCGGATCGCGCAGGTACTGACCGCGCGGCGCAGGGCCTGGCACGCCGACGATGCGGTCCGCTCGGTGCGCGACGAGCTGGTCGAGATCCTCGGCGACGCCGGCCGGGTGATGGGCTTCGACGAGCTCGTCACCGCCGTGCTCGCCCGTCGCGGCAGTGCGCGGCGTTCACCGGCCGAACGCCGCGCGCTCGCCGCCGCCGCGGTCCGCGCCGCCCTGGAGACCGTCGACCTCGACTCCGAACCGCGTCTGGCCCGCCGCAGGTTCTACGAGCGGACGCTGGTCGCACTGGAGGCCGCCGAGGACGACGGCCCGCTCACCCCGGCGGCGCCCGCGCTGTTCGCGTACGCCATCGCCCTGGGCAAGGCCGCGGACCGGCTCGCGCGCGCCGAGGAGTTGCCCGCCCCGGCCACCGTGCTGCGGGAGCTGGCCGCGGTCCGCGCCGCGCCGGCCGCCGGCGATGCCGACGACGAGGGCCTGGCGGACGGCGCCACGCCGGCCGCCGACAGGCTGATCGGGCTGGCCGGGCTGGCCGGGCTGCCGGCGCTCGACCAGCAGCGCCTCGTCCGGCTGGCCGCCGCCGCCTCGCGCAGCGCCGCCACCAACGCCCGCCTGGAGATCTATCCGCGCGATCTGGATCTCGTCCGGGCGCTGCGCCTGGCCCAGGCCGGCGTGCCCACGCGCCCGTCCGCGGTCCCGCCGCGGCCCGGCGGGCCGGATGCGCGGCCCGACCGGCCCGACCGGCCGTTGCTGGACGTCGCCACCATCCGTGAACGGGTGCAGAACCGCTTTCCCGGCCTCGCCACCGCGCTGCCGGCCCATCCGGCGCTCGACGGCCCACTGGCCGCCGCCGGGTTCATCCTCGAATGGGACGCCGCCCGCGACGGCTATGTACCGCCGCACGGCCTGCTCTCCTCTACCGGGCTCGGCTCGCGGGGGACGCCGGTCGTCCGCCAGGCCACCGGCCTGGGCAGCCGGCCGGCGCGCACGATGTTCGACACCCCGGACCGGGCGGCCGCGGCACTCGCCGAACAGCGGCTCACCGCCGCCGCCGAGGCCGGCGGCTTCCGGGCACTCACCGTCCGGCGCAACCACTACCTGGCCGCCCGCGCGGAGCTGACCCGCCCGCACCGGTTCGCCGCCGAGCCGGTCGACGTTGCCGCCGTGTTCCTCGACGCCCTGCACGCCGAGGTCGACCCGCGGCCCAGGCCGACCTGGGCGACGATCCTGCGCGCCGACGCCGCCGAGCCGGGCAGCCGGGCAGCCGGCAACCTCGCCGAATACGTCCGGACGGCCTGGGATCGCGCCGCGCCGCAGCTCACCGCGCGGGTCGACGACGCCCGCCGCGCTGGGCCCGGCGACCGGCCGGTGCCACTGCTGCTGCACGCCGCCGGCGTGCTCGGCCGCTACGACGGCCGCGGCCTGGACGTACTGTTCGCGCTGGCCGAACGGGCCCGCGCTGGTGGCCGACCGGTCTGGGTCCTGTGCCCGACGACCGAACCCACCCGCCCACCACGCCTCGACGGCGCCCTGGTCCAACTGGTCACCGAAAGCGAATGGGTGACGCTGCCCGACGCCTGGGTCACCAACCGCCACCGGGCCGCCGACGAGGAGATCGGCGTGGCCGGGAAGGCGTCCTGATCACGGCTACGCCGCGGCGCGGGGGTGCTCGCCGCGCACTGGCGGCGCACCCTGGGAGTTGCCGTCACCACGCTCGACGAGGATTCCGCCCAGACGATGTTCACCACCGTTGGCGCCCCGGCCGGTCCGGCGCTGGACAACCCCGCTCGCGCGGAGGCGATCCTCGCCGCGCTGCCTGACCGGTACGCCCGCATCCTGCGGCTGCGGTTTCTGGAGGCGTGCACGCTGCGGGAGGCCGCCGACGAGCTCGGGATCACGGTCGGGAACGCGAAGGTTCTCCAGCACCGCGCGCTGCGCAAGGCGGCCCGGCTCGGCGATGAGATGGCCACATGAACGGGCGGGGACTGCGCCGGTTCGTCGAGGACCTGATCGGCCACCGGCGACCCAGACGGTTCGACGCGAGCCCGGAGGACGCCGCCGCCCTGCGCGCGGCGATCACCTTGCGGGCCGCCCGACCCGGCAGCGACGTGCCAAGCGAGGAGTTCGTCGAACGGCTGCACCGGCGCCTCGCCGCCGAGGCCGTTTCCGACCAGGCTGCCTCCAACCAGGCGGCCGCAGACTGGGCCGCCGCCGATTGGGCCGCCACAGGCAGGGCCGCGGCAGGCAGGGCCGCGGCAGGTGGAGTGGCCGCCGACGGGGCCGCCACCGACGGGGCGGCTGCCGACGGGCCCGCCGCAGACAGGGCGGCTGCCGGCGGGACCGGCGCGGGGCGGCGACGTGGGACGCGACGCCGGTTTGTCCAGGTCACCTCGCTGGCGGCCGGCTCCGCGGCGATCGGGGCCGGGGTGGACCGGGCCGTCGGCGAGCGCGGCCCCGGCGGCCCCGGCGGCGCAGACCGGGCAGACCCGTCGGTGGCCGGCCCGGAGCCGGCGACCGGGCCCGGCGGCACCCTGGTTCCCGCCGCCGGCATCTGGCGGACCGTCGCCACCACACAGGACCTGCCGGAGGGCGGAGTGCGTGCCTTCGACACCGGGACCGTGGTCGGGTTCGTGCGGCGGACCGGCGGTCGGGTCCGCGCGACGTCGGGCATCTGCACGCATCAGGGCTGCCGGCTGGCCCTGGACCCGGCGCAGCAGCGGCTGAACTGCCCCTGCCACCGCATGGCCTTCTCGCTGGCCGGCGAGGTCGTGAACTACAAGATTCGCACCCCGCCGCGTCCGCTGCCCAGCCTCACCGTTCGCGAGGTCGACGGCGTCGTGCAGGTCTACGTGCCCCCCACCCCCACGTGAGCACCCAGGCCAACACCCCTTGAACGCCTCCACCCAAGCGCCGCCTGCCGGCCCCGCGACGCTCCACCACGCAGCGCCATCGGCCTGGCGGGGAGGCGTGCGCGGGCGAGGGCCTGCCTGTGCGCTGTCGAGAGTGTGGAGGCGGTTAGGTCCAGGACCTTGCTCGCGGCCGGCGAGGAACTGGGCGAGTGTGCGGGCGGCATCACCAAGGCGGCCGCTTGCTGGTAGGCGACGCGGTTCCCCACTGGAGGTAGCTCAAGAACGCCGAGCCGAGCTCCAGAGGGAGGACGGAACGAATGCGCTTCGGTGCTCGCGGCCGGTCGTCAGGTGGCGCGGCGGGAGGTGGACAGAACGGCGCGGATCATCGGGATCTGCAGCGGCAGACGAGCCCACATGGCGGCGGCCCGAGCGACGTCGCGGGGCTGGCCGCCGCTGCGCCGGGCCTTGGCCGTGGCGTCGAGGGCCGAGTGCAGGTTTCCCGGCCATACCCCGACGAGCACGGCGGCGCTGGCCGGTCCCGCCCACCGGGCCTTCGTCAGCAACCCGGCCGCGCAGACCAGCTCGGCGACGCCGCTGACGTAGACGATCGCCCGGGGGGCGGGCAGCGCCCGCGGTATCAGCGGCTCGAAAACGGCGGGACGCACCAGATGCGTCACCCCGCTGACCAGGAAGGCCCCGGTCATCAACGACGGGCTGGGCCGGGTGAAGCGGACAAGGGTCATGGGGCCCATCGAACCACCGCGAGTGTCAGGCGGCGCCTGAACCGGCCTGGCCTGGCCGGACGGCTGCAAGTCCGAGCAGTTCCGGGACCGGCTGGTCGCCGTCGTCTTCCGCGGTCTCCCCAAGGACGAACCCCGCGCCCGTCAACGCGTTGAGCAGCACGGGTAGCGGGACGTTGACGACCCCGACCCGGGAGCGGATCCCGTCACCGAGCAGAGGATGGTGCTCGACGCGCTGGTGGCGGCGGTAGCCGGGGTGGACGGTGCAGGTGCCCTGGCCGTCGCGTTCGACGAAGACGCCGCCGAAGCAGGGATGCGCGCCGACGACCACCAGGCGTCCGCCGGGCCGCAGCACGCGGTGGGCCTCGGCGAACACCTGAGGCAGGTCGTCGAAGTCAGTGGTCGTCATGATCATAGTGGCGGCGTCGACGGACTGGTCGCCGAGTGGGAGGCGCTCGGCGCTGGCAACCACCGCCGTGAGGCCCTTGCGGCGGGCAAGGTCGATCTGGGACGCGGAGATGTCCACGCCGATTGGCTGCCAGTCCAGGCCGGTCAACGCGGGGGCGTGCGCACCGCCGCCGCAGCCCAGGTCAAGGCACAGACGGCCGTGGCCAGGGCCGAGGAGCCTCGCCAGAAGGCGATCCGCAGCACGGGCGAACGGCAGTCCCACACCCCGGGTCGCATAGGCGTCGTACCAGCCAGCGAAATCGTCGTAGCGCTGCCGCATCTGACAACCTGAGCAGAGACCACCACGCCCCGCCACACAATTTGCCGGCGATCTTGAAGGCCGCGCCGCCCTCGCCGAACAGCGCGACCGGATCCCTGCCAACCACCGAGACCGCTCACACCTCAGAACGCGTTGACCAATCGTCCCGACCCGGGCCATCGCTTCCCCGGCCCGAACCCGGCTACCTGCTGTCTTTCCAGGCCGAGGCAGGCTGACCCTCGACCGCAGGGCGAGCCGGTCGGAGTGGGATCATTACCGGCGGTGCCAGCCACAGGGAGGATGACCGTGTCCAATGCCCCGACCGACCCCGGCCCCGAGCAGGCCCCCGACGCCGATCGGGACGCAGCCTCGCCGGCGGACTCCCACGCCGACGCCGGTCCAGAGCCGGCCGAGCCGCCGCAGGGCGGTTCCGCGGAACCGCCGGATGCGCCATCCGCAGGCCGCCCGCCACTGCGCCCGGTCGACTGGGACGGCTCATTCACCCGCACCTGGCAGTCCCGCGACCGCAACGATGTGATGAACCGCCTCGCCGACGAGCACGAGTTCGAGTCGGATCAACAAGAGCTTGACCAGATGATGCGGGAGTTTCGAGACCGGGCGAATGCGGCGGCGGACGCGCGTGCGCGAGAGGAGCGGGAGCGTGCGGCCGAGCAGTCGGGTGTTGCTAGCGACGCGAGATCGCGCTTGTTCGACAAGTTGGAGGGGTTCGGCCGCCCGTCCGACGATGCGGACACGTCCCCGCACGGTGATGGTGATGGGTCCCCGGACAGACGCTGACGGACCGCCGTGATTGCCAGGTGACAGGCCCAGTCGGCTACGGACCGAAGCGGGAATGCCCGGTTTCGGGTGTCGGCGGTCGTTCGGGTGGGGGCGGTCTGTCTGCGCCCAGGTGAGCGGTGTCGGTGAGAGCGCGGCGGGCGCGGATGGTGTCCGGGTGGTAGGGGCCGTGGTCGCGCATCGCGTCGGTAAGGGCGTCACGGCCGAGAGGAGCGGCATCGGCGTGTCGGCCGGCCTGTCGATAGGTCTCGGCGAGCGTCGTCCGGCTGGCGCGAGTCTCGGGATGGTCCGGGCCGAGGGTGTGGGTCCGGATGGCGTGAACGCGTTCGTTGAGGTCCACGGCCTGGGATAGCCGGCCGGTGTCACGGCATACTTCGGCGAGGCCGGTGGCTGTGCGCAGGGTGCGGGCGTCGGCGACGCCGTCGGTCCGGGCGCGTGCGATGAGCTGGCGTTCAAGATGGTGGCGGGCCGCCTCGGGTTGGCCTGTTCCCCGGTAGTGGGCCGCGAGATCGTCGCGGGCTTCCATGGCGCGTGGGTGGGCACGACCGAGGACGCGTTCGTGGCAGTCAAGGACACCTTCGAGGTGGCGGGTGGCCTCGCCGGGCCGGCCTGCCGCGATATGCGCGGCGGCAAGCCGTTCTCGACTCAGGGTGGTCTTGGGATGATCAGAGCCGAGAGTGCGTTCGCGGCCGGTCAGGGCCTGGTCGAACAGCGGCACGGCGGATTCGGGCCGTCCGGCTTTGAGATGGGTGCGGGCGAGAGCGTGGGCGCTGTCGAGGGTGCGGGGATGGTTCGGACCGACGACATGCTCGCGGCCGGTGAGCGCTTGGTCGAGTTCCCGGGCGGCGTCGTCGAGACGGCCGGCCTGGTGGTAGGTGACGCCCAGTTGGTGGCGGCTGTCGAGAGTGTGAGGGTGGTCAGGGCCGAGGACGCGTTCGCGGGCGGCGAGGGTGGGTTCGGCGTGGGCGAGGGCGTCGCCGGTCGCGCCGATTCGCTCGTAGGTGACGGCGAGATGGTGGTGGGTGTCGAGAGTGTCGGGGTGGTCGGGGCCGAGGATGCGGTGGCGGTCGGTGAGGGTCGTTCGCAGGACTCCCGCAGCCTTGTCGCTGTGGCCGGCGTCGGCGTAGGCCACGCCGAGGTCATGCAGGCTTTCCACCGCGTCCGGATGGTCGGGGCCGAGGACGCGGTGGCGGTCGGTGAGGTTCTGCTGGAACAGGTCGGTGGCGTGGTCGAGGTGGCCGGCTCGCTGGTAGGCGCGGGCTAGGGTTTCGCGGCTGGTGAGGGTGTCGGGGTGGTCGGGGCCGAGGACGCGTTCGCGGTCGGTGGCGTTGCGTTCGGCCAGCGGGCCGGCTTCGGTGAGGTGGTCGGCGTTGAGGGCGGCGCGGATGTGGGTTTCGCGGGCGGTGAGGGTGTCGGGGTGGTCGGCGCCGTCGAGGCGTTCGTGGGCGGCCACCGCGCGGGCGGCCAGCGGTTCGGCCTGCTCGGGATGGCCCTGTTCGGTGAGGTAGGCGGCGGCGTGTTCGGCGAGCCAGGCGGTGTCGGGGGTGTCGGCGGCGGGATCGGTGGCCTCGACGGTGGCGAGGGCGTGCGGGAGAAGTTCGCGCCAGGCCGGCCAGGCTTCTGGGTTCGCCGTGACGTTCTCCGGCAGGGCGGCGTGCAGCGTCCGGCCGAGCGTGGCCGCGAGCCGGTCGGCGTGCTCGGGGCTCGTATCGGCGCGGACAGCCGCGCGGACCAGGGGATGCACGGCCAGCGCGAAGCCATCCCGATGGGCGAGGCCGCTACGTTCCAGGGTCGCCACGGTGTCGGCCAGGTCCAGCGGGTCACCCGCGACCGCGCGCAACTCCCCGTTGCCGATCGCCGCCGGATCGGCGGCGAGCAGCCGCAGCGGCAGCGGCGCGGAGCCGTCACCGTGCGCGACGAGGCGGAGCAGTTCACCGGCGGCCGGCGCGTCCGCGTCGAGGCGGCGCAGCGGCTCGGCCCACAACGTCGACGCGGTGACCCCGGGCCGGCCGGGCGCCTCGCCCTGGCCGAGCACGACGGCCGGCCGCTCGATCAACGCCGCCAGGTACGTCTCCGCCGGCGCGCGGGCTTGGCGGATGCGATGCGCCGCCTGATCGAGCGCGAGAGGATGATCACCGAGCTGGCCGGCGATCCGTCCGGCGACGGCCCGGTCGACCGCCGGCAGCCGGTCGGTGAGCAGCGCGACCGATTCCGCCCGTTCCAGCGGACCGAGCGGCACGACCATGCCGGCGTCGTCCCAGTCGCCGGTACGCGACGTCACCAGGATCCGACCCGACCCGGTCGAGGCCCGTAGCCAGCCGGGCAGCTCGGCGGGGCCGGCCGCGTCGTCGAGGACGAGCAGCCAGCGGCCGTCGGCGGCATCGAGACGGGCCAGGACGGCCGCCGGCTCCGCATGCGCCGGCAGGCCCAGGGCGGGTGCGAGCGCCCGCACCCGTTCGCCGACCAGCTCCGGGCGACCCGCCGGCACCCACCACACCGCGTCGAACCCCATCCGCTGCTGATGGACGTACTCGACGGCCAGGCGCGTCTTCCCGATCCCCGCCAGCCCCGTCACCGCCACCAGCCCGCCGCCCGACATCGCCTCGTCGAGCCGGCCCAGCGCCGGCGCCCGACCAACGAACCGCGCCGCCACCCGCGGCACGTTCCACACCGCCGGCAACTCCCCGGGAAACAGCGCCCCACCAGGAAAACCCGGCCGATCAGGGAAACCGCGAACGCCTTCCGGCCCGCCCGGCACCCTCGGCTCCACCGGCTCCACCGGCTCCACCTGCTCCACCGGACCGACGGTCGATGACGTCCGCCCAGGCACCGCCTCCACCCATCCGGCCGCAAACCGCCCCGCCTCCACCCGCTCGGTCTCGCCACGCGTCGCCTCGCCACGCGTCGCCTCGCCACGCGTCGCCGCGAGCAGCATGGTCTGCGCGGCCAGCGGGCTGCGGCCGACCAGGTCAATCGGGACGAGCTGGCCGAGCAGCCCGGGAATCGGCCGGTCCGTCACCCGCGCAACCAGTAGCCGGCGCTCGCCGCCCATGATCCGCGGGGACCAGGCCGCGCCCCACTCCGTCGGCGCCGTCGGTGAATCCAGGTAGCCGTCCGACACCACCGCGATGGTGTGGCTTGCCCGCCGCGTCACCCCGTCCAGCCAGGAAACCCGATGGGTGCCGGGCACCTCGTCCCAGGCGCCGAGCTGGACGCGATGCCCGGCGTCCTCCAACGTCGCCGCGATCCACTCAGCCCAGCCGAGCCCGTCCGCGGCGCAGGACACGAAGACATCGAGAGCGCGACCATCGCCCCCGCCCGTCACCCGAACAGCATGACACAGTCACCCAAACCACTCGATCCGCCGTGGCGCCCGGATGGGACGGCTGACACGCTCCGTCGCCGATGGCGATCAGGAGCCCCGGGGGGTCTGGAACGATCCTCGGCGGCGATTCCGGGCCTCGACTGCATGCTGATCGTCCCCGCGGGCGTTGTGAGTTCGCCGCATCGGGTGACTTCCGTTGTCATGGCCGGGTCGCGGAACCTGATAGCCCAGTCGTCGGCCTGCGGCAATGAACTTCCAGGTCAAGCGCGTGGTGAACCGCTCGGCCTCCTCGGTTCGCGAGGTTCCGGTCGGCGCCGTGCTGTTCGACCAGCGACACCACGCCTGTTCCGCTGAGATCCATCCAGTTTCCGACGTGCTGACACGAGCTTGGGGCGGGGTACCTACCAACCGGCCGAATCATCTATCCTCAAGTCCGGATTGCCCGATTGCCCCTTCGTGTCATCCCGGAGACGACATGCGGATCCTGCTACAGCCAGCAGCGCAGGGCACACCGGCTGTCCGAGGCAGGTACGAGCGCACCATCCTGACCCCGGTCAGCTTCGCTGAACATGAAGATCTGCTGCCCGCGGAGGATCGGACCGCACTCAAAGAGTTGTTCCCCGAGGGCATGGCGCCGATGTGGGGCCTCACCCCGGGCAAGGGCGGCAGTAACAGGAAAAAGATCGACGCCTTCCATGCAGGTGATGCCGTCTTCTTCTACAGTAGCCGGGCGCTCTTTTCGGGTGGCACCGTCGCCTATCGGTTTCGGAGCCCCGGAGTCGCGCGACGACTCTGGGGTGAGGACGACAACGGGCTCACCTGGGAGTATATGTACGCAATAAGCGATCTTCATCAGGTGCATATACCATTCATTGAGGTCACATCCGTGATCGGCTGGAATCCGACGGCCGTCCTACAGCAGGCGCATGTCGTCACTGACGATGATGCGGACTATCTCGCGGAGCTGTGGGGACTGGATGTTCCGACCGCAGGAATTCCTGTTGACCATTACGAGGTTCCTGACGAACCGCAGTCCTCCGCACCCCTCTTCGAGGGGATTCTTGACCGGGACGTGATGCGAGCCCAGCGCGGCGAGCAGGTGCGCCTGAAGCGTCATCTACTGGCGCTGGGAGCCGATCGCTGCGCTCTGTGCGGGCGCGTTTTCCCCCTCAGATTCCTGGTGGCCGCTCACATCAAGAAGAGATCCGCCTGCGCGGACAATGAACGGCGTGATCTTACCAACGTCGGGATGCTCGCCTGCGTGTTCGGCTGTGACGGCCTATACGAACATGGCTTCATTAGCGTGGATGAGGGCGGGAGCATTCTCGTCGCCGCGGATGCACGGGCAGTACCCACCCTTGCGGACTATGCGGCCGCCCATTTCAGGGGCAGGACAACGCCATGGTGGACACCACGCCGTGAACCCTACTTCGCCTGGCATCGGTCACACACGTTCCGGATGCCGCCGCCGCTCTCCGGCACCCGGCCGTGATCAGGCATTCGTGCGGACTGTCATAGAAAGGCTGGTTGCTCGCTGCAGTACCCTGCATCTCGCAATTTTTCGGGCGATGCCGAATGGAATCGGCGTAGAGCCCGACAGCCTGGGAAGGCAGGGTGATCGCGCGCCCTCCCAGGTCACGTTCCAATGCACCCGTGCTGCACGCCGCGCTCCCCCACTCCTGGCCGTGGGCCACCCTCGCCACCCGCCTCGCCGACCTCCCCGCCGCTGCCACCGTCCTGCGCGAGCCCGTCCGGTTCAGCACCCTGGCCACCTGAACGGACAGGAGAGGTGCCGACCCGCATCCTCAGACACGGGCCGGGCGTGGGCGGTCCGCGGCCGATGATCAGAAGTCGATGGTGGATCTGTCGTCGTAGTACTTCCTGTTGCGGGTCACGAACTCCCGCACGGTCTGCGGCTCGGTTCCGGTCACCGTCCTGACCACGTCGTTGGCGCCCGCGAAAACCCCGTTGACGTAGTCGCTCGCGACCGAGCGCAGGTGCTGGACGGTGTAGTCGTTGAAACCGCGGTTGCGCAACTCCCCGGCGAACTCGTCGATGCTGATCGGCCGGTAGGTAATCGGCCGGCCCAGCGCCCGTGTCATCTCCCGCGCGATCTCGTGGTGGTTCAGCTCCCTCGGGCCGAACAGCGGGTAGATCCGGCCGGCGTGTGACGCGGGGTTCACAAGAATCGCGGTGATGACGCGTGCCTGGTCCTCGGCGGCGATCGGCGCGTGCCGGCCGTCCCCGAAGGGCAGCGGCAGCGATCCGTCCGGCTTGGTAGAAGGACACCAGCCATTCGGCGAAGAACGTCGGGCGCAGGTGGGTGACCGGAACGGGCGACCAGTCCAGAATGCGTTCGGCCAGCCAGTGGTGGCGCGCGGCGTTGCTGATCGCGTCCGGGCGGGCGGAGATCTGGGACATGTTCACGATCGCGCCGACTTCGGCCTCGGTCGCGGCCTGGGCGAAATCGTCGTTGCTTCCAGCAGACCCGGGACAATCGGGTAGCTGAGATAGGCCGCGGTGATGTCGCGGGTCGCGCTGGTGATCACCGCCAGGTCGAGCATGTCCGCCACCGCGATCTCCGCGCCCGCGTCGGCCAGCTTCGCCGACCGCTCGTCCTCCCGGTGCACCAGAGCCCGCGGACCTGTTCGCCGCGTTCACGCAGCCGGCGGATGACGTAAGTACCGACCTTGCCGGTCGCGCCGGCAATCAGGAACTTCTTCGACGACTCGGGCATGACGAGTTTTCCTCAGAAGTCCGGCGGCAGACGACGCACGCCCTCCTCACGATGGACGCCCGAACTGTCGGAGGCCGCGTCTACCCTGGTCCCCATGGTCGACGCGGTCACGCGGGCGGAGGTCCTGGCCTTCCGGGCGCGCGCCCAGCAGCTCGACAGCGCGTCCACCGCGCTGGCCGACGCGGCCGTCCTGGACTTCGGCGTCCAGGACACCGGTCCCGACGGGGGCCGGTGGGCACTGGCGGTGCGCGGGGTCGACGTCCCGGCCGAGGGCGGCGACGAGCTCGCGACGGTGTGGACGCTGCGCGGGGCACCGCACCTCTACCGCCGCGGCGATCTGCCCGCCGTCGCCGCAGCCGTCGAGCCCTTCTCCGAGGCGGACGCCGGAAAACGGATCTTCGACGCGGTCAGACCGCTGCGGGCCGCCGGCATCAGCCCGCTGACCGCGCTGGACGTCGTCGCCGCGGCGATGCGCGAGCTGGTCACCGGCCCGATGGTCAAAGGCGAGGTGTCGAGCCGGCTGACGGAGGTGATGGACGAGCCGTACCTGCGCGCCTGCCGGTCCTGCCGGGCCACCCACCTGTACGAGCAGCCGTTCCGGCTGGCCGCGCTGCGCGCCGGCCTGGAGCTGGCGGCCGGCACCTCTCCCCCGGTCCTGCAGCCCCTTCCCGAGTTCACCCGCGCCGCCTCGGTGCCCGAGCGGTTCGACGTCGTCCGGGCCTGCCTGCGGCTGCTCGGCCCGGCGACCCCGAAGCAGGTGGCGGAGCTCCTCGACGCCCCCGTGAAGGAGGTGAAGGCCCGCTGGCCGGCGGACGCGGTCGAGGTGGCCGTCGACGGCGAGGCCCGGTGGGTGCTGGCGGCGGACGCCGACCGGCTGACCGCGGACCCGGTGCGCACCGTCCGCCTGCTGGGGCCGTTCGACCTGTTCCTGCAGGCCCGGGACAGATCGCTGCTGGTCGGCGACCAAGCGCGGGCGAAGGCCCTGTGGCCGGTGCTCGGTCGCCCCGGCGCCGTGCTCGTGGACGGCGAGATCGCCGGCCTGTGGCGCCCCCGCGCGTCGGGCGCGAAGCTGCGGCTGCTGGTGACCCCCTGGCGGCCGGACCCACCAGCCCTGCGCGCGTCGATCACCGAACAGGCCGAGCGGCTCGCCGCGTTCCGCCAGGCCCGGCTCGTCAGCGTCGACTTCGACGACTGACTCCGGACGACTGACACCGGCAGCTGGGCCCGGCGGCTGGCGCTGACGGGCGACACCTGAACCGCCCCGGGTTCGTGGGAAGCCGGGGCGGTTCGGTGGCGTGCGGGTGCGGGTGCGGGTGCGTGGTTCCTATTCCTTGCGCCGGGGTAGCTGGGTGCGCGCGTCGGCGAGTTCCGGCGTCGCGTGGTAGTCGACGAGGCCGACGACCTCCGGGTAGTGCAGGTCGAAGGCGGGCCGCTCGGAGCGGATCCGCGGCAACGTCTTGAAGTTGTGCCGCGGCGGCGGGCAGGACGTCGCCCACTCCAATGAGTTGCCGTAGCCCCACGGGTCGTCCACCGTGACGATCGGACCCTTCCGGTAGGACGACCACAGGTTGTACAAGAACGGCAACGTCGACAGCGCGAGCACGAAGCTGCCCGCGGTGGCGATGGTGTTCAGCGTGGTGAAGCCGTCGGCCGGGCTGTAGTCGGCGTAGCGGCGCGGCATGCCCCGGACGCCGAGCCAGTGATCCACCAGGAAGGTCGTGTGGAAACCGACGAGCATCGTCCAGAAGTGGATCTTCGCGAGCCGCTCGTTCATCATCCGGCCGGTGACCTTCGGGAACCAGAAGTACACCCCGCCGAAGCCGGCGAACAGCAGGCCGGCGACGACGTAGTGGAAGTGGCCGACGACGAAGTAGCTGTCCGAGACGTGGAAGTCGATCGGCGGGCTGGCCAGCAGGACACCAGTCAGACCGCCGAACAGGAAGGTCACCAGGAAGCCGACGGCGAACAGCATCGGCGCCTCGAAGGTGATCTGCCCGCGCCACATCGTGCCGATCCAGTTGAAGAACTTGACCCCGGTCGGCACCGCGATGAGGAACGTCAGGAAGGCGAAGAACGGCAGCAGCGCCGCGCCGGTGACGTACATGTGGTGCGCCCACACCGCGATCGCCAGCGCCCCGATGCCGATGGTCGCGTAGACCAGCCCCTTGTAGCCGAACAGCGGCTTGCGGGAGAACACCGGGATGATCTCCGTGATCATCCCGAAGAAGGGCAGGGCGATGATGTACACCTCGGGATGCCCGAAGAACCAGAACAGGTGCTGCCAGAGGATGGCGCCGCCGTTGCTCGCGTCGAAGACATGCGAGCCGAACCGGCGGTCGGACTCCAGGGCGATCAGCGCGGCCGCGAGCACCGGGAAGGCGATCAGCACCAGGATCGAGGTGACCAGCAGGTTCCAGCAGAAGATCGGCAGCCGGAACATCGTCATGCCGGGCGCCCGCAGGCACAGGATCGTCGTGATGAAGTTGACCGCGCCCAGGATGGTGCCCAGGCCGGAGACGGTCAGGCCCACCACCCACAGGTCACTGCCGACACCCGGCGAGTAGGCGGCGTTCGACAGCGGCGCGTAGGCGAACCAGCCGAAGGAGGCGGCCCCGTTCGGCGTGAGAAAGCCCGCGGTGACCGTCAGGCTGCCGAACAGCCAGAACCAGAACGACAACGCGTTCAGCCGTGGAAAAGCCACGTCCGGCGAGCCGATCTGCAGCGGGACCAGGTAGTTCGCGAACGCGAACGCGATCGGCGTCGCGAACATCAGCAGCATCAGCGTGCCGTGCATCGTGAACAACTGGTTGTACTGCTCGTTCGAGATGTACTGCAGGCCCGGCCGGGTGAGCTCGGCCCGCATGAACATCGCCAGAACTCCGGCGAACGCGAAGAACAGCAGCGAGACGATGAAGTACATCACGGCGATGTCCTTGTGGGACGTCGTCCGCAGGTACTGCAACAAGCTCCTCACGACCCTGGGCGGGGCCTCGTCCACCGGCGGGTCCGAATGCCCGGCCGGCGTATCGTGCACGAGTGTCACATTCCACTCCCGATCGTGTTGCCGCTGCCGGCGGTGGCGCGCGCGGTCCCGGCGACGGGTGTCACGACCGCCGCCGGGCAGCCCACAATGAATGTGTCGTCACCGTCGGCGGGAACGGGCCCGACGGATAGACGGCCCCGGGCCGCGCGGCTCGGCGCACCGGCTGAAAAACCTGCCGGCGCTGGTCACGTTATCCACGCGCCAGTTGCCACGACCCGGCCTGACGTCCCACAATCGGAGGAACTCCGGCACCCGAACCGGGCGCACAACGTCCTATGCCGGGCCGGCCCGGCATCGGCCGAAGCGCCCTCCACTCCTCTTTCGGCTCGGCCCATGGCCCGCCACCAGCACGTTCCAAGAAGCGGACCGATCAGCGAGTGCCGTGACGCCGCCCGGGACGACACCCGCCAACGATCAGCTCAGCCGTGATGGCCGGCTGACAGGCCGAGTCTCCGACTTCCTTGATCCCCACCCGATCGGGTGGCCCCCACCGTGGCTGCCCGTCCCTCCGGGACCGGTACCCGGCTGGTCAGCCGGCGTGCTCTGCCACGGGTTCGGCCCGCCGAGCGGCCCGCGAGGCGCGGCGGGGCAGCAGAGCCCCAGCCGGCGAGCAGGCCAGCTCGATCACGTCGGTCCCCGAGACCGCCACGGTCCGCGTGAGCGCCACGGTCCGCGTGAGCGCCACGGTCCGCGTGAGCGCGTCGAGCAGGGTCACGACATGCAGGGCGCTGCCGGCGACGGGCGTCATCACGGTCACGATCACGGCTGCCGGTCCGCCGCCGGTTGGCCGCCGGCCGGGCTCGGCGGCCGGGCTCGGCGGCCGGCGGGTGGCGGGTGGCGGGTGGCGGGTGGCGGCCGGCGGATGGCGGCTGGCGGCTGGCGGGTGGCGGGTGGCGGGTGGCGGGTGGCGGGTGGCGGCCGGCGGGTGGCGGCCGGCGGCTGGCGGCCGGCGGGTGGCGGCCGGCGGGTGGCGGGTGGCGGGTGGGTCGTCCTGGCCCTGGGCCGGCCGGGTGACGTCGGACGTCCTGGGCCGGCCGCCCAGTCCAGATCGTCGCCGCGCCGGTCTCCGCCGCGCCGAACCCGTGGTTTCCGCTCGGTCAGGGAATTCGGACGGCTGCGATACAGTCGGGGGGCGTGACATGCACGGACGATGACGGCCGGGCGTCCGGAACACCGACGGAATTCCCAGGATACCGCTCGACCATAGGATAGTGGCCCCTGATGGGAAGTGTGCTCACTGTCAACGTCGCCGTCGTCCGAACCGATCGGTGGACCGGAAGGCAGGGGCGCAGCGGGATCGACAAGCGTCCCGTCGAGGGGCCGGTACACGTCGGCCCGGTCGGCCTGCACGGGGACACCATCTGTGACCTGACATTTCACGGCGGTGCCGACCGGGCCGTGTACGTGTTCGCGCACGAGGATTTCTCCTGGTGGTCGAGTTTTCTCGACCGCGATATTCCTCCCGGTAGCTTCGGCGAGAACCTGACATCGTTGGGGATGGACGTCACCGGCGCGCGGATCGGCGAAATCTGGGCCGTCGGGTCCGCGGTGGTGCAGGTGACCGCACCCCGCATCCCGTGCCGCGTCTTCGCCGGGTTCTGGGATGTCCCCGATCTCATCGCGCGCTTTTCGCGGCGCGGTACGCCCGGCGCGTACCTGCGGGTTCTGACCGAAGGCGAGGTCGCCGCCGGGGACCCGGTCGGAGTTCTGCACCGACCCGGTCACGGAATAACCGTCGGCCAGGTTTTCCGGGCGCTCATGACCGACCCCGACGAGCTACCCGCGCTCGGCGGCATCACGGACCTCCTCCCGGAAGACATACGGGACAGGGTCCAGCGGCGGCTGGCCCGGTCGGATTCCAGCATCGGCGGATAGCGCCCCGATCGCCCGACTGGCGCGCGATCAGAACTTCAGGTACAGGTCGTCCGGGATGATCGGCTGGTGGTAGGTACACGATCCGGACAGCACCGTAGATCCGTGGAGCCGCGACTTGGGAATGAGAATCTTGTCGCCGTCGGTCAGAGCGATCTTGTGGGTGACGTTGTTCCAGAAGTGCATGTCACCCGACTCGATCATAACCAGTCGGTGCTCGTCGTGGACGTGCGTCGTCGACGTCTCGTCGCACGACTCGACGAACGTGTCCAGGTCGACCTCGATCCCCTCGGTCGTGAGGTAGGCGTCGATGGCCTGCGCCTTCGCCTTGTACTCCTCGATCGAGTCCGCCCAGGCCAACTGCGCGGCGAGGTCGCGGTCCCACCGGCGGGCGAGTTCGGCGGCGTCGGTGAAACCGGCGTGGAAGGCGGTCAGGGCCGCGTCCCCGGACAGCGCGAGCAGCGGCGTGAGCAGCGTGCCGACCAGGTCGTCCAGGGTGTCCAGGGTGTCCAGGGTGTCCGGGGTCAATGCCGGCGGTCGCGCGGTGAACAGGGCCGGCCGCTCGCCGAGGCCGTCCTCGACCGCGTCCGCCCAGGCGGTGGCGACGACCGCGTCGTCGATGCGCTGGTGCACGAACGCGCCGAGCAGTTCGGCGTGCCGGTGCGGCGAGCGGGACAGCAGGTGCAGATGGTTGCCGCGGGCCAGCGAGGTGTTCAGGTAGAGCTGCCAGTACGCCCCGACCGTCGGGGTGAGCCCGGCCGCGGTGAGCAGCGCCGTCCACGCGGACGAGTCCGCCACCCAGCGCCGGTAGTCGTCGAGCAGCAGTTCCCGGGCGACGCAGTGGGCGGGGTCGTACTCGCCGAGCGACGCGCGGGCGGTCGCCGCGCGTACCGCGGGCAGGTATGCCGAGAGCTGCAACAGCGCGAACGTCGTCGCCTCGCGCCGGTCGCGGGTGCCGCGCAGCACCGCGAACGTATCTCCCGGGCGGTCCCGGCGTTCCTCCCAGTAGCCGCGTAGTTCGCCCAGCACCCCGGCGGGCGACGGACCGGCCGGCGGGGAGGGGCGGTGGGACGCCAGGAACGAGAACAGGTGGCGTTCGAGGACCGGTTGGGCGAGCGCGCCGCGCAGCCGGTTCGCCGCGCTGTAGAAGTCCGCACCGTCGCGATCGGCCGCCGCGTTCCGGTTCGGCGGCAGGTACAGCAGGTCCGCGTCGTAGATGTTGCGCAGCATCCGGTGCCCGAGCAGGCCCGAGAGCCTGAGCGTGTCGTCCGGTCCCAGCGCGGTGCCGTAGTCCAGCCAGGCCAGGTCGGCGGGCCGGACCGGGCGGCGGTACGGGTCGTCCTCGGTGGTCAGCTCCTCCCACTCGGCCGGGCGGAAGGCGGGGTTCGACGCGAACGAGCGCACCAGCGCGTGCGCGCCCGGACCGTCCTGAGCGGCCTGCACCCGGCGGGCAACGTCGTCGATGTCGAGGGAGCGCTCCGGGGCGGTGAGCCCGGCCGGCGCCGTGGTCTGGTCCGAAATCATGGAGTTCCTCCCCTGGCGGGGCTGGTCGTTGGCGGCGGGTGGGCCGGGCGCGGCGAGCGCGCGCCGATCGATCTTGCCGGCCGCGGTCAGCGGCAGCTCGGCGACGTCGACGAAGGTGTCCGGGACCATGTGCTCGGGAAGCTGTCCGGCGAGGACCGCCCGCAGGTTCGGCGGGCCGCCGGCCCCCGCGCGCACGCAGTACGCCCGCAGCTCGTCGTCGTCGCCCGCCTCGCCGGGGACGACGACGACGGCGGCGTGGCGGATTCCGGGCTGGCCGCACAGGACGTTCTCGATCTCCTCCAGCTCCACCCGGAAGCCACGGATCTTCACCTGGTTGTCGGCCCGGCCGAGGAACTCGATCTCCCCATCGGCACGGAACCGGCCCAGGTCCCCGGTGGCGTACATCCGGCCGCCGGGGACCGGGCTGAACGGGTCGGGCACGAACTGGTCCGCGGTGCGACGCGGGTCGTTGAGGTAGCCCCGGGCCAGCGGCAATCCGCTGATGAACAGCTCGCCGGCCGCGCCGAGAGGCACGGGGTTGTAGTCGGCGTCCAGGACCCGGATCTGGGTGTTCGGGTTCGGCCGGCCGATCGACACGCGGGCGGTGGCCTGGTCCGGGTCGAACACCCGGCAGGAGACCCCGATCGTCGCCTCGGCCGGGCCGTAGCCGTGGTAGAGCCGGGCCCGCCACCGCTCCCGGAAGCGCCGGTAGGCGTCGTCGCGCAGGACCTCGCCCCCGCACCAGACGTGCCGCAACGAACGTCCCGCCTCCTCGGCGTCCGGACATTCGAGCATCGCCCCGAGCGTGGCCGGCCCGACGTAGCAGAACGTCACCGCATGCGCGTGAACGATCGCGAGCAACGCGCCCGGATCCGTCTCGGCGCCGGGCGGCGCGATCACGATGCGTGCCCCGGCGACCAGCGGCAGGAAGATCTCGTTGATCGAGATGTCGATGCTCAGCGGCGCCTTGTGCAGGACGGTGTCGGCGCCGGTGAGGCCCAGCAGGTCGATCTGCCAGCGCAGCCGGTTGCAGATCGCCTGATGACGGATCATCACGCCCTTGGGCGTCCCGGTTGAGCCGGAGGTGTAGATGACGTAGGCGAGGTTCTCCATATCCACGGCCGAGTACGGCTCCCCAACCGAGTACGGGTCGCCGGAGCTCGGGTCGTCGCCCGGGACCGCCCTGACGGACGTGCCGGCGGACGTGCCGGCGGACGTGCCGGCGGACGTGCCGGCGGACGTGCCGGCGGCGGTGGCGAGCCGGCCGGCCGGGTCCAGCCGGAGCAACGGCACGAAGCCGGCGCCGGCCGACAGCTCCGGCGGGGCGCCGGCCGTCCCGGCCACCACCGCCGAGATCCGGGCCTCGTCGGCCACCGCGCTGACGCGTCGGGCCGGCCAGGAGGCGTCCAACGGAACGAACGCGCCGCCGGCCCGCAGCACGCCGAGCAGGGCCACCACCTGGGCGGCCGAGCGTGGCAGGCATACGCCGACGGTCACCTCCGGGCCGACCCCGACCGCGCGCAACGACGCGGCGAGGGCCTCGGCCCGCCGTTCGAGGTCGGTGTAGGTGAGGGTGACGACTGTGTCCGCCTCCCGGTTCGCCGGGTCGACGACGGCGGTCGCATCCGGTGTTCGCCGGGTCGCCTCCGCCACCAGGGCGGTGAGCGAGCGCCCGACGAGCGGGTCCACCCGCCCGCTGGAGAAGTCGTCCGCGTCCGTTCCCCGCTGGGCGAGGTCGGTCCCGCCCCCGGCGGCGTCGCCCGATGGACCCGACGGGTGGCTGGAAGGCCGGCTCGTGACCATGGTTCCTCCCTGCCGATCAGACGGAACTCGTGGCGACCGGCCCGCGGCCCGCCGCCGGATCCGGGCCACCGACGGAGCTGTACCGGCCGGTGCGCACCCGCGCGGCGCCGCTGGACGCGCCGCCGCCGCGTCCCGACATCCGCCGCCGCAGGCTGCGTGGCCGCATATCGGTCCAGGTCAGCTCGATGCTGTCCAGGCAGTGCTGCCGGGATCCGGTGACGGAGGTGTCGAACCAGCCGAGCGCGTTGGGCCGCCCGTGCGGCCACACCGAGAACTGCTGTTCCTGGTTGACGACCACCTTGAACCGATCCGGCGCGCCCGGGTCGGTCAGCGACGGCACCGCCTGCCCGGCGGCTGCCCCGGTCGGCCGGCGGCCGGAACCAGCATGGAACGGGCAGGAATCGGCGACCGAGGCGTCGTCACGCAGGAAATACTGCTTCCATTCCCGGTTGGCCGGGTCGCCGTACGAGCCCAGCAGCGGCGTCGAATCGACCTCGTCCATCCGGGCGAGGCGCTCGCGAATGATTTTTCGCGCGGCCGCGCCCCGCGGACTGGTCGGCTCCAGTCCGGTGAAGACCCAGCGAGGCTGGAACGTGATGGTGAAGACCGGGTTGCTGCGGCTGCGCAGCCGCCGATGCGCCGGCGTGTTGCAGACGACGAAAATCGGGGTGCCGCGGAAGCTGAACTCCCAGCCGGGATCGTCGGTGTCGGTCGGGATGTCCGACGGCCAGGGCTCGCCGTCGCTGTCGTGCAGGTAGCGCAGTATCGACCAGAATCGCTGTTCGTAGGAGAGGACGTCGTCGGTCTGCTGCCCCGCCGTCCCGCCACCGGATCCGAAGAACACGACCAGGGACGTGTCCCGCGATATCGACTGGTAGACCGCCAGATAGGTGGCCAGGATGTCCGGCAGGACGGACCAGGTCCGTTCGTCGCGCAGGTCCTCGACGAAACCGAACCGCAGCCCGCCCTTGTGGGCCGCGGCCACCGCGAAGACGCAGGGGAAGGGCTCGGTGTCGGACCGCAGCGTCGCCATGATGTCCCGTGCGCAGACGGCGCCCCAGCCCGGCATCGGGCCGATGGCCAGGTCCAGGATCTCCTCGCGGAATGCGTCGGTAGCGCCGGCCGTACTCAGCCCACCGGCTTTCGGCGTGTCTCGCACTGTTGTTTCTCTCTTTGCTCAGCCGCGGGCCGATCCCAACCCGCGGTCGTGGTGTGAACTCAGTTCGAGCCGGCCGAAGCGACTAACGGAGATTGGGGTTTTGCGGCTTCGGTGTGCCGTCCCCGGGAGGCGGCACGGCTTCGGGATGGCGGCGCGTCGGCGCGGATGCGGATGGCCATGCGGGTCCGCCCGCGTCACCGCCGGACGGCGCTAGCCGAGACGGCGGCGCAGCTCCCGCTTGTCAATCTTTCCGACGGGGGTGAGCGGTATCGTCTCGGCGACTGTGAGCAGGTCGGGAAGCATGAAGCGGGCCAGCCCGCGCTCGCGCAGGTACGCCTTGACGGCCTTCAGGGTCAGCGTCGCCCCGGGCGTCAGGACGACCACCGCGCGGACGCTCTCGCCGACCTGCTCGTCCGCCGCCGCCACGACGGCCGCCTCGGCGATGGCGGGGTGGCCGAGCAGGTGCTCCTCGAGTTCGGTGGCGGAGACGTTCTCCCCGCCCCGGTTGATCACATCCTTGATCCGGCCCTCGACGACCAGGTTGCCGCTCGCCGTGAGCCGGACCAGGTCTCCGGTGCGGTAGAAGCCGTCCGGGCTGAACGCGGTCGCGTTGTGTTCGGCGGCCCGGTAGTAGCCCCGCACCGTGTAGGGGCCGCGGGTCCACAGTTCGCCGATCTCGCCGGGCGCCACGTCGGCACCGCCGCGGTCGACGATCCGGATCTCGTCGGCCGGCGCGAGCGGGCGGCCCTGGGTGGTGAAGGCGAGCTCGGCGTCCTCGTCCGGACGGGTGTAGTTGAGCAGCCCCTCGGCCATGCCGAAGACCTGCTGGACCCCCGGGCCGAGGACCGTCGGGATGCGCCGGGCCAGCTCGGCGTCCAGCCGGGCGCCCCCGACCTGGAGCAGGCGCAGGCTGGTGGTGTCCGGCTTCTCCCATCCGGCGGCGTCGACCAGGATTCGGGCGAGTGCCGGGACGAGGGCGGTCACCGTCACCCGTTCCCGGGCGACGAGCTCGAAGACGATCTCGGGGCTGGGAGACGGCGCCAGGACCACCGTCGCGCCGACCCCGAGCGCCCCCAGGATGCCCGGACAGGCCAGCGGGAAGTTGTGCGCGGCGGGCAGCGCCGCCAGGTAGACGTCCTCGTTGGTCAGCCCGCACAGCCGGGCGCTGGCCTGCGCGTTGTACGCGTAGTCCCAGTGGGTGCGCGGGATGAGCTTGGGCTTGCCGGTCGTGCCGCCCGAGATGAGCAGCACCGCGACGCCGGCCGGATCAGGGGCCGGTGGGACGGGTGGCGGCGCCGCCGCGGCCCGGGCGTCCGCGCCGGCCGCCGCGACCGCGTCGATGCCGGTGAAGGGACCGGCCTCGCCGGCCACCAGCACGTGACGCACCGACGGGACCGCGGCGACGATCTCCCGGGCCAGCGCACGGTGGTCGAAGCCCTCGTGGGTGTCCGGGATGGCGTAGGCGAGGGCGCCGGACAGTCGGGCCAGGTACTCGATCTCGACCCGGCGGTGCGCGGGCAGCGCGAGCACCGGGATCGCGCCCAGCCTGAGCAGCGCGAACAGCAGCGTCACGAACTCGACGCGGTTGGGCAACTGGACCAGGACGCGGTCGCCCGGGGCGAGGCCGAGTCGGTCGAGGCCGACGACCAGGTCGTCGACGACCAGGTCGAGGTCGGCGTAGGAGAGCCGGACCGGGCGGGACCGCGGACCGGCCACGACGGCGGTGGTGGAGCCGAACCGCTCGGCCCAGGCCCGCAGCCGGTCGCCGAGCGGGCCGCCCCGCCAGTAGCCCTCGTCCGCGTAGCGGCGGGCGAACTCGTCCGGCCAACGGACCCAGCCGTCCGCCTCGCCCGCCTCGGCCGGCGGATCGGTGACCAGCGGGACGCTCACCGTTCGGTCCCAGCCGTGCTGGCGGTTTCGGGCGTGCCGGCGGTTTCGGGCGTGCCGGCGGTGTCGAGCGTGCCGGCGGTGTCGGGCGCGCCGGCAGTGTCGAGCGTGCTGGCGGGGCCGGATAGCTCGACCGGGTCGAGCAGCCGCGCCTCGATCTCGTCGTCGGAGAGGCCGGCGATCTCCCAGGCGATCGCCGCGACGCGATCGAGCCGCCCGGGGATGGGCTCGGCCGCGCGCATGGCCCGCGCGAGCGCGGCGACCGTCGGCGCGCCGAACAGCATCCGGACCGTCACCTCGCCGGTGTCGAGCTCGTCGCGCAGCCGGGCCACCATGGCGGTGGCGAGCACGGAGTCGCCGCCGAGGGCGAAGAACTCGTCGGTGACCCCGAACCCTCCGGAGACCCCGAACTCCCCGGCGGCACCGACCGTGTCCGCGGCACCGACCGTGTCGACAGCACCGACCGTGTCGACAGCACCGACCGTGTCGCGATGCAGCACCTCCTGCCAGACCGAGAGGATCATCCGTTCCAGGTCCGATGTCGGCGCGGTGGCGGCCGGCCGGGCTCCGTCCAGATCGCCCTCGAGCAGGGCTCCGACCGCCTTACGGTCGATCTTCCCGTTGGCGCTCAGCGGGAGTTCGGCCACCGCGACGACCCGGTCGGGCACCATGTGCGGTGGCAGGACGGCCCGCAGGGCGGCCCGGACCGTCGCCGGGTCCGCCTGGTCGGCCGGGTTCGGTGGATCCTCCCCCGCGGCCAGGACGACGACCGCGCCGAGCGAGCTCGCACGTCCGTCCGCGCCGCCCGTCAGAGCGGCCACCCCGGCCCGGACGCCGGGCACCGACGCGAGCGCCGCCTCGATCTCCCCCAGTTCCACCCGGAAGCCTCTGATCTTGACCTGGTGGTCGCGGCGGCCCAGGAACTCGACGGTTCCGTCCGGGAGGTAGCGGGCGAGGTCGCCGGTGCGGTACCACCGTTCGCCCGCGTGGCTGACGAACCGGTCGGCCGTGCGCTCCGGGTCGCCGCGGTAGCCGCGGGCGACGCCGGCCCCGCCGATCCACAGCTCGCCGGCGACGTGGTCGGGGCAGTCGCGGCCCAGGGCGTCGACCACGCGAAGCCGGACGCCTCGCAGCGGGGTGCCGTAGGGCACCGAGAACCATTCGGGCGGCACCGGCCCACCCCCGACGACCTCGCACACGGTGGAGTGGATGGCCGTCTCGGTGGTGCCGCCGAGCCCGAGAAACCGGCAGCCGGCAACGGCCGCCTCGAGCCGGCCGGGCAGGTCGACCCCGACCCGGTCGCCGCCCAGGAGCACCGCGCGCAGGCTGGTGCCCAGCGACGCCCCGGTGGCCAGGACCAGGTCCAGCACCGCGGGCACGCAGTTGAGGATCGTGACTCGGTGGGAGGCGATGAGCTCGGCCCAGCGGGCGGCCTCGCGCCGGGACTCCTCGTCCACGAGCACCACCGCGCCGCCGGACGACAGCGGGGCGAAGAGATCGAAGACCGACAGGTCGAAGTCGAGGGCCGACACGGCCAGCGTCCGGTCGCCTGGGCCGAGGCCGAGCCGGTCGATCAGGTCGTCGATGGTGTTCATCGCGGCCCGGTGGCTGACCTCGACGCCCTTGGGCTGACCGGTCGAGCCCGAGGTGAACAGCACGTAGGCCGGCTCGTCCAGGCGGGCGGGATCGTCGGCCGCGCGCAGCGTGAGCGCCCCCGCCGGGACGGCCGCGCCGGCGGCGAGCGCGTCGTCGAGGCTGAGCGGCCGGACGCCGGCCGGCCAGTCCGGCCCGGGCGGTGCCGAGGACGAATCCGAATCCGCGGGCGAGACCGAATCCGCGGGCGAGGCTGAATGCCCGGGCGAGACTGAATCCGCGGGCGAGGCTGAATGCCCGGGCGAGACTGAATGCCCGGGCGAGGCTGAATCCGCGGGCGAGACTGTGGCCGGCGCGGTGATGACCGTACTGAAGCCGGCGGTGTCGGCGATCCGCGCGACCCGGGTCGCCGGCTGGTCCACTCCGATCGGCACGTAGGTCGCCCCGGCCGCCAGCACCCCGAGGACGGCGACGACCTGCTCCGGCCCCTTCGGCAGGCTGACGCCGACCAGGTCGCCCGGCCGGACGCCCCGCGCGACCAGCGCGCCGGCCACCGCCGTCGCCTGCCCGGCCAGCTCGCCGTAGGACAGCGAGCGGCGTACCGGCGACTGCCCGCCGCCGGCCGGTGCGTCCCACAGCAGGGCGGGCGCGTCCGGGTGGCGCGCCGCCGCGAAGAACCCCTCGTGGAGCAGGCGGGTGGACACCGGCCCCGCGGTCGCGTTGGCCTGGCGCCGCACCGCCCTCGTCGACGAGGCGACCAGCCCGTCGACGGGCCGGTCCCAGGCGACGCCGTGCGTGCCGGTCGCCGCGCTCACGTCGGCCGGGTCGGGGCCGGCATGGTCGGGGCCGGCATGGTCGGGGCCGGCCAGGCCGCGCACGAGCCGTTCGAAGGCGCTGAACATCGCGTCGACGACGCCGGGTGCGAAGGTGTCCTCGCGGACGTCCCAGTTGACCAGCATGCCCCCGTCGAGCTCGGTGACCTGGGCGTCCAGCAGGACCTGCGGGCCCTGCGAGATGATCCACACCGGCTCGCCGAACTCCCGGCGCACCGAGGCGTCGAACAGCTCGCCGAGGCCGAGCGCGCTGGTGAACACGACCGGCGCGAGCACCGGTTCGCCGCGCAGGCGGCCCAGGTCACGCAGCACCTCGACGCCGGAGTAGTCGGCGTGGGCGGCGTCGGCGTGCAGCCGGGTCTGAATCCGGCGGGCCCGCTCGACGAACGGGATGCTGTCGGTCAGGTCGATCTCCAGCAGCACCGAGCTGGTGAAGTCGCCGACGATCCCGTTGACGTCGGGGTGGATCGGCTCACGGTCGAACAGCGGGACGTTGAGCAGGAACCGCGGCTGCGCGCTCCAGCCGCCGAGCACCTCGGCGAACGCGGTCGCGACGGCCATCGCCGGGGTGATGCCGTGCCGGTGGGCGGCCCGGCCGAGGGCGGCACGGGCCGAGGGCGGCAACCGGAAGTGCCGCCGGGCCACCCGGGGCGGTCCTCCCGGCCCGCCGGCGGCGCCCGGCTGCGGCGTCAGCGGGAGCTGGGGTGCCAGCGGGAGCTGGGGCGCCCCGGGCAGGCCGGGCAGGCGGTCGCGCCAGGCCCGCCGGGCCTGCTCGGCCGCCGCGCGGGAGTCGACGTCGCGCTCCGCGCGGTAGCGGCGGTAGGTGTAGGCCGGCGCCGGCGCGACCTCGTCCGGGCGCCCGTACTCCTCGGCCAGGTCGGCCAGCAGGACGCGGTAGCTGACCGCGTCGGCGGCGACCATGTCGACGTCGAGGTGGAACCGGGCCGTGCCGTCGGGCCGCACGCTCAGCGCGGTCGAGAAGACCTCGCCCCGTTCGATGCCGAGCATCTGGTGGGACAGCCGGTCGCGGACCGCGGCCAGGTGCGCCGCGACCCCGTCGGAGTCCAGCGCGCGCAGGTCGTGCACGGTCAGACCGCGCCAGCCCGACCGCGCCTCGACGACCTGACCGCCGTTGTCGGTGATCCGGGTCCGCAGCGCCTCGTGCCGCTCGACGAGACGCTCGATCGCGGCGGTCAGCCGGGCCGGCTCGAGCCCGCTCCCGTCGAACTCCGTGTAGAGGTGGGCGGCGACGCCGCCGTAGGTCTGCCCGTCGCCGCGCCCGATCCAGTAGGCATGCTGCATGAGCGCCAGCGGGAACTCGGCGCCGGCCGCCCCGGTGCCGTCCACCTCGGCACCGACCGCCTCGACGCCGGCTACCTCGACGCCGGCTACCTCGGACCCGGCCGCGCCGGCCAGCAGCTTGAACCAGCCGTCCACGGTCGGGTTCTCGGCCAGCTCCGCGAAGTTGACCTCAATGCCGGCCCGCCGCCATTCCCCGACCGCGCGGATGAGCGCGATCGACTCCAGGCCCCGCTCGAAGAGGTTGTCGTCGTCGGCGAGCTCGGCCGGATCCTCCTCGATCAGCTCGGCGGCGATGCGCCGGAGCCGCTCGAGATCGTCGACCGCGGCCGGGTCGGCGGGCGCCGACGCCGGGACCGGGGCCGGCTGGGCCGGTACGAGGAAGCGGCTGACGCTACGCAGCTTCTCCTTCGTCTCCGTCAGCTCCCGCTCCGGGCGCGACGCCCCGACGACACCGGCCCCGGCCCGCAGCCAGGTCCGGCCGTCGCGCTGGAACGCCGCGCGCAGGACGAGGGCGGCGTCGAGGGCGCCGTCCGAGCTCGCGCTGATCACGGCACCGCTGTAGAGGCCGCGCGGGGACGACTCGTAGCGCCGGATCGCCGCGCAGGCGGCGTCCTTCGGCACCCCGCTGGCGGTGACGGACGGGAAGACGGCCCCCAGCGCGTCCCAGGCGTCCCGGCCGGGCGCGAGCCGGCCGCTGACCCGCGAGGCCAGGTGCTGCACGCTGCCCCGCTCGAGGACATTCATGAACTCGTCGACGACCAGCGTGCCCGGCGCGCACAGCGGCCGGAGCTCCTCCTGGGCCACCTGCACCGACACCGCGTGCTCGTAGATCTCCTTCGGGTCGCGCAGCAGTGCCTCCCGCCGGGCCCGGTCGCCGCCCGGACCGTCGGACCCGGCACCACCGTCGAACGCCGTCGTGCCGGCCAGCGGCTGGGTGGAGACCCGGCCGTCGGCGCCGACCTCGACGACGGTCTCCGGGCTGAACCCGATCGCGCGCACGCCGTCCAGATCGAGCAGGAAGGAACGGGCCGGCGTGTTGCCACGCCGCCCCCGCTCGTAGGTCGCCACCAGGTCGATCTCGCCCTCGACGGGGACGACCCGGGAGAGGATCACCTTGCGCAACCGCCCGGCCTGGATGTCCTCGACGGCCCCGGCCACGATCCGCCGGTAGTCGTCGGCGCCATGGTCGAGGTCGGCCAGCGGCCGGGACTGGCCCGGCTCCGCGGCGGACGGACCGCCGATGGTGTCGGCCAGCGGGTCGAGGTCGGCCGCCTCGGCCGCGCGCAGCAGCGCGCCGTGGGCCGACAGCCGCGCCTCGCGGGCCGGGATGACCAGGTGGACGAGCGGGTCGGGGCCGACCGGCCCGGGCAGCCCGAGCGCCCGGGGTCCGAGCTCGAAGCCGGCCCAGCCGCACGCCCGCCAGTCGGCGACCGGCAGGCCTGCCAGGACGCGGGCCAAGACGCGCAGCGGAGCGCCGTCGACCGCCTCGACCCGCCAGTCCCCGCCCGCGCGGTACCGGATCTCGGCCCAGTACAGGACGATCTCGGCCAGGACCCCCGAGCCGCACAGCCAGGCGCCGTCCCGCTCGTAGACGCTCACCGGCGCCGCGGCATGGCGGGCGAACCGCGCCGCCGCGGCCAGCGGATCACCGGCGAGCGGCACCGTCCGTTCGTGGTAGACCACCGGCGCAGTCATCGGGATGCGCCGGTGTCGACACCGTCGCGACCGACACCCGCGCGACCGACACCCGCGCGACCGACACCGTCGCGACCACCCCGGGTGGCCAACGCATCCGTCCCCGGCGCACCGGCGGCCGCGCGATCGGCCGCCATCTGGGTGATCAGGCTCGCCGGGCGCAGGTCCATCCAGTGGGCCTCGACGTACTCCAGGCAGGACGACCGGCTGGCGGCTCCGTACACGCTCGTCCATCCAGCCGGCACGGGCGCGAATGTCGGCCACAGCGAGTGCTGACCCTCGGCGTTGGTCAGGACGAAGAAGCTGCCCTTGTCGTCATCGAACGGGTTGGTCGACATGAGGTGCCGTCTCCTTGGATCTCAGCCCGCGACGTCGTCGCCGTCATATTAAGTAAGGTTTACCTAAAAATGTCTCGCTCGTCTACCCCCCGCCAGCCGCCGAAATTCCCACGTTCTCGGCGCGCGCAGGCCGGATCAGGCCCGGCGTAGCTCCCCGCTGAGCAGCCAGATCAGGTAGAGACCGCCGATCGCGCCGGTGCTGAGCCCGACGGGCAGCTGGATCGAGTGCGGCAGCCGCTGCCCGGCGAAGTCGGCGGCCGCCATGATCAGCGCGCCCGTCAGCGCGGCGGGTAGCAGGGACGTCGTCCCCGCCCGCACCAGCCGACGCGCGATCTGCGGCGCGGCCAGCGCCACGAAGGAGATCGGACCCGCCGCCGCCGTGGCCACCGCGGTCAGGGCCACCCCGCAGACCACCAGCGACAGGCGCACCCGCTCGACCGGGACCCCCAGCGCGAGCGCGAGATCGTCCCCCAGCTCCACGATCTCGATCCGGCGGGCGAGGAGCAGGGTGATCGGCAGCAGGACGGCCAGCGCCGCCCACAGCGGCCAGGCATACTGCCAGCTCCGGCCGTTGAGGCTGCCGACCAGCCAGCGCTGGGCCTCCTGCGCGGCGTCGAGCGAGGATCGGCTGAGCAGGTAGGAGTTCACCGCCTCGGCGACCGCGGACACCCCGATGCCGACGAGGATCAGCCGGGTCCCCTGCATCCCGCGGCGGTAGGCGAGGGCGTACACGACGAACGCCGTCACGAGCCCGCCGAGGATCGCGCCGGCCGGGGTGCCGATCGGACTGCCGGGGAAGACCAGGATGACCAGGAGCGCACCGGTCGCCGACCCCGTGGTGAAGCCGATGATGTCGGGGCTGCCGAGCGGGTTGCGGGACAGGCTCTGGAAGAGCGCTCCGGCCACGCCGAGCGCGGCGCCCACCCCGATGCCGATCACCAGCCGGGGCAGCCGGAACCTCGTCACGATGATCTCGACGCCCGGTGGGCCCGTACCGAACAGGGTGCGCAGAACCTCGCCCGCCGTCGCCGGGTACTCGCCGGTCATCAACGTCCAGATGCCGATGAGCGCCACCAGCGCCGCCAGCACGGCGCCGACCACGACGGCGCGTGGGCGGACCCGGATCGAGACGCGGTCGGACAGCAGCCGCACGGCCAGCCACGGAACGGGCCGCCCCGGCGATCGGGGGTCGGCGACGGCCGTCGGCGTGCTCCTCACGCTCCTCACGCTTCTCACGCTTCTCACAGCGCCACGGTCCGACGGCGACACAGAGCGATGAGGACCGGGGCTCCGACGAGGGCCGTGACGATCCCCGCCTCCAGCTCGCTCGGCGCGACGACGACCCGGCCGGTCACGTCGGCCAGCAGCACCAGGCTGGGCGCCAGCACCGCCGAGTAGGCCAGCACCCAGCGGTTGTCCGGCCCGGTGACCAGGCGGGCGGCGTGCGGCACGGCGAGTCCCACGAACCCGATCGGCCCCGCGATCGCGGTGGCCGCCCCGGAGGTCAGCGTCACCGCGAGGGCGGCGACGGCCCGGACGGTCCCGATCCGGACGCCCAACGCCCGCCCGGTCTCCTCCCCCAGCGCCAGCGCGTTGAGGCTCGAGCCGAGGCCGAGTGCCAGCAGCGCGCCGACCACGGCGAAGGGGCCCACCTCCCAGACGATGGTCATCGGCCGGCCCGCGAGCGACCCGACGGCCCAGAACCGGTAGCGGTCGAACGCCTGCCCGTCGATCAGGAGGATGGACCCGATGAAGGCGGTCAGCGCGGCGGTGACCGCGGCGCCGGCCAGCACCATGCGCTCGGGCGACGCGGCCCGGCCGAGCGAACCGAGCGTGTGGACCACCACGGCGGTCACCGCGGTGCCCGCCAGCGCGAACCAGACGTAGCCGGCCGGGGTGGAGACCCCCAGCATCGAGATGGCGACGACGACCGCCGCCGAGGCGCCGGTCTCGAGGCCCAGCAGGCCCGGATCGCCCAGCGGGTTGCGGGTCAGCCCCTGGATGACCGCACCGCCCAGGCCCAGCGCGAGGCCGACCAGCACGCCGAGCACCGTGCGCGGCAGCCGCAGCTCGCGCACGATGAACGCGTCGTCGCTGCCGTCGTCGTGGCCGAGCGCATGCCAGACGGTGCCCAGGTCGATCTGCTTGGCACCCACGGCGAGACTGAGCGCGACGGCGCACGCGAGGACGCCCAGCGCCACGACGAGCCCGACGCCGCGTACGAGGGGACGATGCCGCTCGGCGTCGCCGCCGGCCCGGGCGCCCCGCTCCACGGTCGGGGTCAGCATCGGTGCGCCGACCAGGTTCGCCAGAGCTGGGCGTACCTGCCGGACGCGGCCAGCAGGTCCTCGTGCGAACCCCGCTCGACGACGTGGCCGTCGTCGAGGACGAGGATCAGGTCGGCGTCGGCGGCCTGGCTGAGCCGGTGCGCCACGACGATCGAGGTGCGGCCGGCCAGCACCCGGTGGGCGGCCGCCTCCAACAGCCGGGCGCCGCTGCTGCCCGCCTCCGCCGTGGCCTCGTCCAGGATCGCCACCGGCGGGTCCGCCAGGTGCAGGCGGGCCAGGGCGAGGTGCTGTGCCCGCGCCGGGTCGAGTTCCAGGCCGCCGTCACCGACGACGGTGTCGAGCCCGTCCGGCAGGGCGGCCACCCAGTCGGCCGCACCGGCGGCGGCCAGCGCGCCCCACAGCTCCGTCTTGGTCGCCTCGGGCGCGGCGAGCCGGAGGTCCTCCGCGAGGGTGCCGGCGAAGACGTGGACCTCCTGGGTGACCAGGACGACGGTCGCGCGCAGGATGAGGGGGTCCGTCCGCGGGCCCGGGGCGCCGCCGACCAGGATCGTTCCGGCGGTCGGCGGGTGCACCCCGGCCAGCAGCTTGGCCAGCGTGGTCTTCCCGCCGCCGCTGCCCCCGACCAGCGCCACCGACCCGCCAGCCGGGACGTCGAAGCTCACGCCGTGCAGCACCTCCTGACCGGGCACGTAGGCGTAACGCAGGTCACGCACCGCCAGCGAGCCGTCGGCGGGTACCGCGACCGGCTCCGCCGGGTCCGCCGGGCGGGGTGGCGCCGGCAGGTCGGTCACCCCGACGATCCGGGACAGGCTCGCGGTGGCGGACTGCAGGGTGTCGAGGAGGAACAGCGCCGAGTTCACCGGCCCGAACAGGTTCGCGAAATACAGCGCCGCGGCGCTGGCCGCCCCGATGGTCACCGCGCCGTCGTCGACGAGCAGGAACCCGGTGATCAGGACGGCGCACAGCCCCACCGCCTCGGCGATGTTCAGCCGGCCGAAGAAGCGGGTGTGCAGGCGGGTGAGCGCGACGGTCGCCTCGATGCTGCGGTCGATCCGGCGTCCCACGTGGTCGACGTGCGTGCCGGCCAGGCCGAACGCGCGGACGGTGGCCGCCCCACCGAAGGTCTCCAGCAACTGCTGCTGCTCCCCGCCCACCGCCCGGCGTCGCTCGTCGTAGATCGGGCCCGACCGCCGCACGTACCACCGCGCGGTCAGGGCCTGGATGGGCAGCGCGACCAGCGCGGCGACGGCGAAACGCCAGTCGAGCGCGGTGAGGCCGGCCAGGGTGAGGGCGATGATCAGCGCCGACTGGACGAACTCCGGGACGGCACCGCGGACGGCCTCGCTGACCATCGCGATGTCCTCGGTGATGCGCGAGGTCAGGTCACCCGAACCGCCCCGCTCGATGCGCTCCAGCGGCAGATCGAGCGCGCGGTCGACGAACGTCTCCCGGGTCGTCGCCAGGACCTCCTCGCCGAGACGGGCGACCGACGCCATCCCCGCGTAGGCCAACGCCCCCTGCCCGATCGCCGCCCCGGCCAGCAGCAGCACCGGCCTGGTCAGACCGGACGCGTCGCCGTCGGCGGCGAGGTCGACGATCCGCCCGAGCAGTGGCGCCGCCGCCAGGCTGCATGCCGCCGCGGCGAGCAGACAGGCGGCGGCCCACGCCGCCCGGGCCCGGTGCGCGGCCAGCAGCACGCGCACCGCGGACCGGGTGGTGCGCGCGTCGGCGACCGGCAGCAGCCCGGCGACCGGCAGGAGCCCGGCGTCCGGCAGGAGCCCGGCGTCCGGCAGGAGCCCGCCGGTGGGCACACGCCCGGCGTCCGCGGGAGTGCTCATGCCAGCACCAGCTCACGGTAGGCGGTGTTGGCGTGCACCAGGGTGTCGTGACTGCCGTCGGCGCCGACCCGCCCGCCCTCGACGAACACCACCCGGTCGGCCACGGCCAGCAGCCCCGGGCTGCTGGTGACGATCACGGTGGTGCGCCCGGCCCGCAGCGCGCGCAGGCCGGCGCCGATCTCCGTCTCGGTGACCGTGTCCACCGCGGTCGTCGGATCGTGCAGGACGAGCACCGGCGGGTCGGCGTGCAGCGCCCGGGCCAGCGCGACGCGCTGGCGCTGGCCGCCCGACAACGACCGGCCCCGCTCGGCGACGGGCGTGTCCAGACCGGCCGAGAGGACGGCGGTCATCTGGTCGACCCGGGCGGCGCGCACCGCGCGGGACAGGTCGCCGGGACGGCCCGCGACGATGTTCTCCCGCACCGTCCCCTCGAACAGGCTCGCGTCGTGCGGGGACACCAGGACGGTTTGGCGCAGCGCGCTCGGCGCCAGCGCCGTGAACGGCGTCCCGTCGAGCAGGATCCGGCCGTCGGGCGGGTCCGCCTCGCGGGCGAGATAACGCACGAGGGCGGTGGCGGCGGCCGGGTCGGAGCAGACCAGGCAGACCAGCTCGCCGGCCTCGACGGTGATGGTGACGCCGTCGAGGCCGCCGCCGCGCACCTCCGACAGGGTGATCTCGCCGGTGATCGACGGATCGAGGCCCGCCTGCCCGCGTGGGATGGCCGGCGCGGCGTCCAGTACTCCGCCGATCCGCGCCGCGGACGCGCGGCCGGCGGCCAGCACCGCGATGATCTCGCCGAACGTGCTCAGCGGCGTCAGCAGGAACTGGGCGAGTCCCACCGCGGACACGAGCTGACCGACGGAGATCTCGTCTGCCGCCGCGAGCCTGCCGCCGACCAGCGCGACCAGCGCGAGGAACAGCCCGGTCACCGCGGAGAGCGCCCCGGAGTGCCCGGCCTCGGCGCGGGTGGTCGGCAGCGTCGCGGCCAGCGAGTCGCGGCTGACGGCCCGGTAACGGGCCCGCCCGGCCTGCTCGGCGCGGATCCCCTTGAGGACCCGAACGCCGCGGACCAGGTCGACGGCGACGCCCGCCGCCCGCGCGGCGCTGTCCTGCTGCACCTGCGCCCGGCGTTCCAGTGGGATGCTCAGCCACCGCGCCACCAGCAGCAGGACGGGCGTGCCGAGCAGCACGAGCAGGCCGAGTGGCACCGAGACGACCAGCAGCGCGACGCTGGCGACCCCGATGCCCACCACCGCGGCGACGCCGTGCGGCAGCAGGAAGTTCACCCTCGTCGTGCGCCGGACGTCCGCGGTGGCGACGCTCACCAGCGCGCCCGCGGGCAGGTCCGTCCGGGCGGTGCCGCGGTCGTCGAGGACCCGCGCCGTGACGGCCAGGCGCAGGTCCCGGTCGGCCCGGACGCCGCCGAGCAGCGCGACGCGCATCCCGAACCGCCAGCACAGCGACAGCACGGCGAAGTCCACGAGCAGCACGGCCAGCCAGAGCAGCAGCCGGGCCCCGTCCCCGGTGGCGGTGGCCTGGTCGATGGCCACGCCGATGAGGACGGGGACCAGCGCCTCGCCGCTCTGGTAGCCGATGAACAGCGTCGCGGCGGCCACGATCCGGGGGCGGTGCGCGAGCATCGAGCGGCGCAGCACGGCGGGGGTCATCGGGCGCCGGTGGACGGCTCGGCCATCGCGACCGCGATCCGGCGCGGGCCCGTGTAGGGCTCCCGGCCATGCGCGACGGACATGTTGTCGACCACGAGCAGGTCGTCACGCTCGTAGTCGAAGCGCACGGACGCGGCCCGATAGCACTGCCGAAGGTGCGCGACGACGTCGTCCGGGATCACCCCGCCGTCGCCGTAACGGGAGTTGTTGGGGAAGCCGTCCGGCCCGTAGGCGTCGAGCAGCACCTCGCGGACGTCCGCGGGCAGGCTGCTCTCGTGGAAGATGACGACGTGGTTGAACCACACCGGCAGGCCCGTGACCGGATGGCGGTGCACCGCGTCGCGGACCGCGGTGGTCCGCAGCCCGTCGGCGCCGATCCACGTCGGCGTCAGCCCGCCGCGGGCGCACAGCCGCTCTACCTCCGCGCGACTGTCGGTGTCGAAGGCGGTCCGCCACCGCAGGCCGACGTCGTCGCCGTAGGTGCGCACGGCCATCCAGCGGCGACGCTCGAACTCCACGCGGACGTCCGGGTCGATCATCTCGTGCACCGCGCGCACCGAGGCCAGCGGCGTCGCGCCCTGGGTCAGCGCCGGCTCGACGCAGTGGAAGAACAGGGTCAGCGGCCAGGTCGCCTGGTAGGACATCTCGTTGTGCAGCGGGATCTCCGCGGCCGGCGGGTAGTCCGTCGAGGTGTAGACGTTGCCCTTGATCACGCTGCGGGGTGAGGACTGTTCGGTGTACGGCAGCGGCGCGCCGGACAGCGCCCGCACCGCCTCCTCCAGCCCCTCGGCCCCGCCGACGTCGAACCCGCGCAGCAGGACCGCCCCACGGACGGCGAGGTGTTCCCGCAGCCGTTCCCGGTCGCGGCGCAGCAGGTCGGCGACGGCCCCTTCGCCCTCGACGACCAGGGGAAGCCCGGTGGAGCCGGGACCGCCCGCCGGCCAGCCGATCGCGTCCGTCATGGCGGGTTCGGCCCTTCTCGCTCGGCTGCACGGATCGTTCGTTCCGGTTGAGGGGAAGATCGTCATGAGCGCAGCGCGTCCGCGACGAGGGGGCCGACGGCCGGCAGCGCCGCCGGGGACAGCAGGTCCTCGTGGGCGACGTCCACGGCGTGGATGCGCAGCCCGCCGGCGACGTACGGCGCCCAGTCCGTCGGGTCGGCCGGTGTCCCACCGGGCTCGGGCAGGGCCCGGACGAACTCCACCCGCCCGCCGTACAACCTGGGCTTGACGCCGGTGTCGACCGACGCGACGGCCAGCAGACTGTGGGCCACCGCGCCGATCCGCCGCTCACCGGCGCCGGCGAGCAGGCTGCCGGTCCGCTCGGCGAGGGCGTGGGCGACGGCGGGGGTGACCTCGTCCGGGTGCAGGTCGTCGACCGGATGCCCGGAGCGTTGCAGCAGGGTGTGCAGAAAGCGGGAGACCGTGTTCACCGGCTCCGCGGGCGCGGGGTCATGCGGCTCGGGGCGGCCATCCGGCTCGGGGCAGCCGTCCAGTTCGGGTCGGCCGTCCAGTTCGGGGTAGCCGTCCAGCATGACGATCGACGGGACCTCGCGGCCGCGCGCTTCGAGCTCGCAGGCGACCGCGTGTGCCAGCACGGCGCCCAGGGACCAGCCCAGCAGGTGGATCGGTCCGCTGGGTTCCGCCGCGACGACGGCGTCGGCGTAGCGCGCGGCGATCGTGCGGACCGTGGGCGAGACGCCCGTGTCGATCTCGGTCGCCTGCAGGCCGTAGACCGCCCGCTGCGGGCCGAGGTAGCGCAGCAGCCCGGCGTAGGACCAGCTCAGGCCCAGTCCCGGAGGCACGCAGAACAGCGGGGCCGCAGTCGTGCCCCGGTCCCGGGAGGGCGGGCGTTGCAGCGGCAGGAGGGTGTCCAGGGCGGTGTCCGGCACCAGTTCCGCGGTCCCGTCGAGCCGGCCGGCGATGCCGGCGGGTGTGGGCGCGCGCAGGACCGCGCTCAGCGGCAGCTCGGCGGTCAGGTCCCGGCGGATGCGCACGACGAGGCGGGCGGCGAGCAGGGAGTGCCCGCCCAGGGCGAAGAACGAGTCGTCCGGGCCGACCTCCGGCAGGCCGAGGAGCTCGGCGAAGATCTCGCACAGCGCCCGTTCCGTGTCGTTCGCCGGGGCTCGGCCGGTGCCAGCGCCGCCGGTGAAGGACGGCGCGGGCAGGGCCCGGCGGTCGAGCTTGCCGTTCGGCGACGACGGGAACGCGTCGAGGACGACCACGGCCGCGGGCACCAGATAGTCCGGGAGCATCGCCGCGGCGGCAGCACGAAGCCGGTCGGGATCAAGCGGTCCCTCCCGGTCCTCCGCGGAAGCATCGCCGCGACCTGCCACGGAAGCGTCGCCCCGATCCGCCGCGGAAGCGTCACCGCGATCCGGGCCGGGACTCCCGCCGTGGCCGGTGACGTAGCCGACGAGACGGGTGATCCCGTTGTCGGTGCGGGCGACCACCACGGCCTGGCTCACCCCCGGCAGCCCACCCAGCACCGCCTCGACCTCACCGGGCTCCACCCGATAGCCACGAATCTTCACCTGCTCGTCCGCACGGCCCAAAAACTCCAACGTGCCCTCGGGCTGCCACCGCACCAGATCCCCCGTCCGGTACAACCGCCGGCCGTCCTCGAACGGATCCGCGATGAACCGCGACGCCGTCTCCGCAGGCCGGTCCGCATACCCGCGAGCCACACCCGCGCCACCCACGTAAAGTTCCCCAGCCACTCCTATCGGCACCGGTAGCAACGCACCATCCAACACGTACGTCTGCAATCCCGCGACCGGACGGCCAATATGCGGCCCCACCCCGGATTCCACCATCGTCCAGGTCGCATCCACGGTGCATTCCGTCGGCCCGTAGAAATTCAACCCCTGCACACCGTCAGCCGAACCCAGCGCCTCCCACAACCGGGAACCCACCGCCTCCGCGCCCGTCGCCACCACCGACGGCACCCACTCCCCCACCAGCAAACCGTCATCCACCAGCAACTCCAACAACGACGGCGGCACATCCACGAAATCAATCCGCTCCTCACGGACCACCCGCACAATCCCCGCCGCATCCCCCATCAACTCGTCCGGCAGCACATGCATCGCATGCCCCGCCAACATCCACACCAGCGGATCCAAAGACCCGTCAAACGCAAACGACAACACGTTCAACACCCGCAACCGCCGACCACCCAGCCGGCCCACCGCCGGCTCGATCACCGCCGCCCGATGCGCCAACGCCAGATTCACCAGACCCTCATGCGTACCCACCACCCCCTTCGGACGCCCCGTCGACCCCGACGTAAACACCACATACGCCGCCGACCCAGGCCCCACCGGCCCCGACAAAACCCCCGAACCCACAGCCGAACCCGAACCCGCAGGCGAACCCGAACCCGCATTCACATCCGAGACCGCACCCGCACCCGCATCCGACTCCGAGCCCGCACCCACCTCCGTACCCGAACCCGCAATCGCAACCGGATTCGTGTCCGGCCAGGAATCCGGATCGTCAACCAAAATCAGCCGACCCGAGAACCCCGCCTCCACCACCCGGTCCGCCACCACCGACGACGTCACCACCACCAGCGGATCCGCCTCCCCCAACACCACACCCACCCGCGACACCGGATGCACCGGATCCACCGGCACCACCACACCCCCCGCCTTCCACACCGCCACCATCACCACCACCACCTCCACACCCCGCGGCACCACCACCCCCACCCGCACCTCAGACCCCACCCCCACCCGCCGCAACACCGCCGCCAACCGCGAAGCAACCCCATCCACCTCACCAAACGACAACGACACACCCCCACACACCACCGCCACCTCACCACCACCAGCACCCACCACCCCATCCCACACACCCACCACCGACGAAAACGGAACCGGATGCTCCGGCGCCGCGTTCTGCGCCGCGAACCGCGGTGGTTCGGCGACGGCGAGCCGGGCGACGGGCAGGGCGTCGGGGGCTTCCACCATCGCCGCGAACACCTCGCCGAGCAGCTCGCCCACCTCGCGGGCGCGATGCGGGACGAGAAGCCCGGGCTGGTGCTCGAGTTCCAGCCGCAACTCGGCGCCGGGGTCGGCGACCAGCGTGAGGGGGTAGTGGGTCGCGTCCTCGGTCCGCGCCGCGGTGATCTCGACGCCGAGGGCCGCCCGGACCCGGTCGATCTCGGCGTTGTCGACGGGGTAGGACTCGACCACCACCAGGGTGTCGAACAGGGCCCCGAGCCCGGTCAACGCCTGGACCTCGGCGAGCCCGAGGTGATGGTGTTCCAGTGTCTCGCTCTGGGCCCGGTGCAGCCGTCCCAGCAGGGCGGTGACCGTCTCCGCCGCGTCCACCGTGACCCGCACGGGGACTGTGTTGATGAACAGGCCGACCATCGACTCCACCCCCGCGATCTCCGGCGGGCGGCCCGAGACCGTCGCGCCGAACACCACGTCACCCCGCCCGACGAACCGGCTCAGCGTGATCGCCCAGGCCGCCTGGACGACGGTGCTCAGCGTGACGCCGCTGTCGCGCGCCAGGCCCCGCAGGCGCCGCTGGACGTCCGCGGTGAGCGGGACCGGGATGTGGTCCGGCACCGCCGCCGTGCCGTCCCCGCCCGCAGCCCCGGCCCCGGCCCCGGCCTCGCCCGCGCTCCCGGCAGTAGGAGTGGGCGGGGCGGTGGCGGCCAGCAGCGTCGGCTCGGTCAGCCCGTCGAGGACCCGGCGCCAGACGGCCAGGGACGCGTCGCGGTCCCTGGCCGCAAGCCACGTCAGGTAGTCCCGGTAGGGCCGGGGCCGCGGGGCCGGCACCCCCGCGTAGAGGGAGAACAGATCTCTGAGCAGCAGGGGCGACGACCAGCCGTCCAGCAGGATGTGATGGCCGGTGATCACCAGCCGGTGTGCCCGCGGCCCCGTCCGGATGAGCAGGAAGCGGATCAGCGGCGGCGCGTCCATGACGAACGGCCGGGCCCGTTCCGCCGCCGCCAGTTCCCGCACCCCCGGACCGGAGCCGCCGGGAGCACCGGGGCCACCGGCCCCAGCCCCAGCGGCGGTCTGCGCGCCGATCCCAGCCCCGGCGTGGGCTTCGACTTCGGCCTCAGCTTCGACTTCGGCCTCGGCCTCGGCTTCGGCTTCGGCTTCGGCTTCGGTCCAGGGCACGTCGACCTGGCGCAGCACCACCTGCACCGCTCCGGTGGGGACGACGACGAAGGCCGTCCGCAGGTTGGCATGCCTGTCCACGAGGGCCTGCGCGGCGGCCCGCAGCCGCGCGGGGTCCAGCGCCCCGTCAAGTTCGAGGATCGTCTGGACGGTGTAGGCGGCGTCGTTGTCCGCCATCGCGTGGAAGAACAGACCTTCCTGCAGGGGCGCGAGGGGAAGGACCTCCTCGATGTTGGAGCGGTTCACGGGTACGCCATCTCTCCTCGAACGCGTGGAGCGGGCTCCAGTCGAACGCTGTCCTGCGGGCATTCGGCCATTCAGGCAGCCGGCATCGGGCCGGCCGGGCAACCAGGCCTACCGCAGCGCATCCCCGATCTGGGCCACCAGGGCCTTGACGGCGTAGGGGATGCTCAGCACCGAGGCGAACGAGAGGGCGAGCCCGGTGTTGTTGTCCGGGAAGACCGCCCTGTTCTCCGTGACGGCCGCCATCCGCGCGATCTGCGGATACTCGGCGAGCGTCTTGTCCTTCGGCAGACCCTGCTGGCTGAGGACGATGACCACGTCGGCGTCCGCGTCGGCCATCCGTTCCGCGGACAGACTCACGAAGGCCTCCTCCGTCCCCAGGCTCTTCACGTACGGCGACGGGGTGAGCCCGAGGGCCGTCACGACCTGAGTGCGGGTGTCCGCCGACGAATAGACGGCGACCTCTCCCTCCCAGGCCAGCAGAATGGTGACGGTGCGACCGGAGAACGTGGGGTTGTCCGCTGCCGCCTTTCTGAGTACATCCTGGGTCCTGGTGACCAGCGCCGCTCCGTCGGTCTTGCGGCCGACCGCGGTGGAGATGACTTCCGTGGACTGCTGCCACGGCACGGAGTTCGGGTCGCGGTCCGGCGGCAGGCCGACCGTCGGCGCGAACGCGGACAGCGACTTGTACTCGTCCTTGTCACCCCGGGACTGCACGTCCAGGATCAGATCGGGAGTCAGTCGACCGACCTGTTCGTAGTCGAACGGCGGGCTGAAGAACTTCGGCGTGACGTTCCCCAGCCTGGACTCCGCCCAGACGCCGACGCCGCGCTTCATCTCCTCGGTGAACTGGAAGACGCCGATCGGCACGATGCCCAGGGCGAGCAGGACATCGTGATCGGTGCGGCCGAGCGAGAGGACCCGGCTCGGCGCCTTCGGGATGGTCACCGTGCCGAACGAGTCCCTGATGGTGACCGGAAAGGCTCCCGCGGCCGCTCCGGCCGTTCCGGCTGTGCTGGTCGCCGCCGGACCCGTGGTATCCCCGCCGCAGGCGCTCAGCAAAGCGGTGGAACCCAGAGCGGCGCCGAAGAACAGGATGTCGCGGCGACTCCGTGGGCGTCCACCAGTCACGGGGATGTACATGCGTTCGTCCTCGTCTCGTGGCAGTCGTCAGGAGCTGCCAGCAACTAAGAGTAGCTAGGGAGAGCCGGTCTCTTTGCCCTTGACGTGGGGAGTCGACCGTCGGGTTCGCGGCGCATCGCCGAATGCCCCGAACTCTGCGACCCGCCCGCCACTAAGGCGAGCCTAACCCGTCCACCTGCCGTTTCGCAACTATGGCGGCTGCTATCCAGGAGCATTCTTGTGGCGTCACGAAAAAAGGGCGCGCGAAACCGCCGAATCGGCCTGGCCGTGTTTCGGGTGATGCTGCGGGAGCGAATCGCCGCCGACGGCGGGGCGCGGTTACGGAAAAGACGTCCGGGTTCAGCCGACCGGCTGTCGGGACACCGGAGAAGAGCGTCGAGATCTGGCCTGCTCACTGGAGCCGCCACCGATCCTCGAAGGCGTCCAGGGTGCTTTGGTCGAGGGAGACCAGGGGCATGTCCGACGGGGTGTGCCCGCCGCTGCCGGCGCCGCTGCCGGCGCCGGCCCCGCCGGCGACGTGCTCGGCGAGGGAGGCGAGCGCGGCGCCCCACGCCGCGGCGAGGGCGTCGACCTCGCCGTCGCCGAACAGCTCGGCGGGGTAGGACCAGGAGGACCGCAGCACGGGGCCGGCGTCGGTGTCCTCCGTGAGCGCGGTGACCACCAGGCAGGCCGCGGCCGGTGCCGACAGGTCGGAGAAGCCGGCGAGATCGGCGAAGCCGGCCGCCGGCGACCACGGGCCCCGGTCGGCCTTGCCGCTGGACCGGCCCAGGTAGTTGAAGATGATCTGCGGCGCCGACGACCGGCCCAGCTCGGCGCCCACCCCCGGGTTCAGGTACCGCAGCAGCCCGTAGCCCAGGCCGTGGTCGGCCATCGCCCGCCGGTTCTCCTTGACCGACTTGACCAGCCGGCCCACCGAAGCGCCACCCGCGCGGGCGTCGTCGAGGTCGACCTCGGTCAGGTCGAGCCGTACGGGGTACAGGCTGGTGAACCAGCCGACCGTCTGGGAGAGATCGGCGCCGGGCACGGCCGCCTCCTCCCGCCCGTGCCCCTCGAGCGCGATGCGCAGGTGCGGGGCGCTGCGGCCGTGTCCGCGGCCCCAGTCCGCGACGGCGAGGCCCAGGGCCGCGAGCAGGACGTCGTCCACTCCGGTGAAGAACGCCTCGGGGACGTCGGTGAGCAGGGGGCGGGTCGCCGCGACCGGCAGCTCCGCGCGGACGGTGCGCAGCGTGGAGGTCAGGTCGCGGCTCGGGTCCAGGTGCCGCGTGCCCAACGGGGGCTCGTCGCCGCCGGCCATCTCCCGCCACATCGGCAGCTCGGCGACCCGGGCCGGCAGGACCGCCGCGTCGGCCAGGCCGAGCGCCCAGTGCCGGAAGGGCGTTGCGGCCGGCGCGTCGTCGGGTGCGAGCCCGCCGCGCACGCGCCGCAGCGCGTCGGCGAGGTCGGGCACGAGGATCCGCCAGGACACCTCGTCGACGGCGAGGTGGTGCGCGACCAGCGAGACCAGGCCGCCCGCCGGTCCGCCGTCGAACCAGACCACCTCCAGCAGCAGGCCCGCCGCCGGGTCCAGCCGGTCCGCCGCCGCGGCCGTCTCGGCGCGGACGACCTCGGCGCTCGACGGCGCGTCGGGGCCGTCGCCGAGCTCGACGCGGCGCACGACCGGTCGCGCCGGCTCGGCGCAGGGTGGGATGACCATGGTCCAGTCGTCCGCGTCCGGAGTGACGACGGCGCGCAGGATGTCGTGCCGGCGCAGCAGCGTGCCGACCGCCGCCTCGAGCGCGGCGAGGTCGAGGTCGTCCGGTGCCACCAGCACCACCGCCTGGGCGAACCGGGGCCGCAGGCCGTCGCGTTCGAGGACCGCGCGCATGATCGGAGTGAGGGGCACCGGTCCCGTCGCCTCGTGCGTGGCGACGGGCGGTCCCGCGGGTTCGGCGGCCGCCTTGGCGTCGGCGGCTGCGGCGATCTCGGCGATGGTGCGGTGCGTGAACACGTCGCCGGGGGTGATCCGCAGCCCCGCGGCGCGGGCCCGGGCGACGAGCTGGATCGAGACGATGCTGTCCCCGCCGAGCGCGAAGAAGGAGTCGTCGGGGCCCACCTCCGCCACCGCCAGCAGGTCCGTGACGAGCCCGGCGAGCGTTCTCTCCGTCGCCGAGCCCGCCGCCCGGCCGGTGCCCCGCGGCTGCGGGGCCGGCAGGGCGCGCCGGTCGACCTTGCCCGCGGGCGTCAGCGGGATGGCGTCCAGCGACTGGATGATCGTCGGCACCATGTGGTCGGGCAGCCGGCCGCCCAGCCACCGGCGCAGGCCCTCGACGTCCGGCTGCGCGCCGGGCACGCCGGTGACGTAGCCGACGAGATGCGCGGCGCCGCCGGCGTTGCGGTGCACCGTGACCACCGCCTGCCGCACGCGGTCGTGCTCGCCGAGCGCGGCCTCGATCTCCTGGAGCTCGACCCGCATCCCCCTGATCTTGACCTGGTGGTCGGCCCGCCCGACGAACTCCAGCGTGCCGGCGGCCGTCCAGCGGGCGAGGTCGCCGGTGCGGTAGAGCCGGGCCCCGGGCGTCCACGGGTCCGCGACGAAGCGGGCCGCGGTCTGGCCCGGATCGCCCACGTAACCGCGGCCGAGCGGCAGGCCGCCCGCGTAGAGCTCACCCTGCACCCCCACGGGCGTCGGGTTCAGCGCCTCGTCGAGCACGTACAGGCGGGTGTTCGGGTTGGGCCGGCCGATGCTGATGCCGAACCGCTCGGCGTCGTCGCGGTAGATGTCGTGACTGACGCCGATGGTGGCCTCCGCCGGGCCGTACCCGTGGTACATCACCGCGTTGAGCGTCGCGCGGAAGCGCCCGAACAGCTCGGGGGTGAGGGCCTCGCCGCCGCACCAGACGTGGCGCAGCGTGCCGACGGCCCCGTCGATACCGGGGAGCTGCAGCAGCATGTCCAGCATCGAGGCGACCAGGTAGGTGAAGGTGACCCGGTGCCGGGTGATCATCTCGAGCAGGTAGTCGACGTCCCGCTCGCCGCCCGGCCTGGCGATGACCAGGGTGGCGCCGGTCGCCAGCGGCAGGAAGATCTCGTTGACCGAGATGTCGAAGCCGAGCGGGGCCTTGAACAGGACGGCGTCGCCGGGGCCGAAGCCCAGCAGGCCGCGCTGCCACAGCAGCCGGGCGGCGATCGCCTGATGGCCGATCATCGCCCCCTTCGGGGTGCCGGTCGAACCCGAGGTGTAGATGACGTACGCGAGGCCGTCCGGGTGCAGGGGCGCGACCGGGACGGGTGCCGGCGCGGCCGGGGTCTCCCCGGCGATCAGGACGGGCACGTCGAGCTCGTCGGGCAGCCCGGTTCCGGTGGCGCTGACCACGGCGCGCAGCCGGGCCGTGCGGTGGATGTCGGCGATCCGGCGGGCGGGCCAGCCGGGTTCCAGCGGCACGAAGGCCGCGCCGATCCGCTGGATGCCGAGCAGTGCCGCGACCAGGTCGGCGGACCGGTCGAGGTGCGCGCCGACGACGTCCTCGGTGGTGACGCCGAGGGCGAGCAGCCCGGCGGCGACGGCGTCGGCCCTGCGGTCGAGGTCGGCGTAGCTCAGCCGGGCGTCGCCGTCGACGAGGGCGAGCGCGTCCGGGGTGCGGGCCGCCTGCTCGGCGAACAGCGCGGGCACCGTCGTGTCGGCCAGCGGGGTGACGGTGTCGGTCCACTCGACGAGCAGGCGGTGCCGCTCGTCGGGGTTGAGCACGTCCAGCGCGGACAGCCGGGTCTCGGCGGCGGTGCCGAGGATCCGCATCGTGTGGACGAGCCGCGTGGCGAAACCCTCGATCGTGGCCCGGTCGAACAGGTCGGCGTCGTACTCCACGCAGCCGCCGTAGGTGCCGTCCGGCCGCGGCGTGAAGTCGAACGCGAGGTCGAACTTCGCCCCGGCCGCCGTGTCGTCGTGGCCAGTCGTGTCGTCGTCGCCGGTCGTGTCGTCGTCGCCGGTCAGGGCGGAGACGTCGATCCCGGCGAGCCCGGCGGCCGCGGTCCCGGCCTCGCGGAAGTCGACCATCGTCTGGAACAGCGGGTGCCGTCGCGCGGCCCGCTCCGGGTTGACCGCCTCCACGACCCGGTCGAACGGCGCGTCGGCGTGCGCGTAGGCGTCCAGCGCCGCCTCCCGCACGTCGAGCAGCAGGTCACGCAGCGTCGGGTCGCCGTCGAGCCGGGTGCGCAGCACCACGGTGTTGACGAAGAAGCCGACGAGGTTGTGCAGCGCCTCGTCGCCGCGGCCCGCGGACAGCGCGCCGAGCGGGATGTCGCGGCCGGCGCCGAGCTTGTGGAGCAGGACCGCCACGGCGGCGCACGCGGTCATGAACTCCGTCGTGCCCGTGTCACGCCCCAGGTCGCGCAGGCCCTGGACGACGCCGGCGGGCACCGGGAAGCGCACCTCCCCGCCGCGTGGCGGCGAACCGGCGCGGCGCGGGCGGTCGACGGGCAGCGGGATCTCCTCGGGCAGCTCCGCGAGCGTCCGCGTCCAGTACCGCAACTGGCCGGCGAGGACGCTGTCGGGGTCGTCGGGATCGCCGAGCAGTTCCTGCTGCCAGAGGGTGTAGTCGGCGTACTGGACGGGCAGCGGCCGCCACGCCGGCGCGACGCCGGCCGACCGGGCCGCGTAGGCGGTCGCCAGGTCGGCGAGCAGGGGGTCGGTCGACCACTCGTCCCCGGCGATGTGGTGCACCACCAGCCCGAGCACGTGGTCGTCGGCCGCGAGGCGGAACAGGTGCACGCGCAGCGGCGGCTGCGTCCCCAGGTCGAACGGTCGGGAGACGGCCTCGGCGACCAGGGCCGGCAACTCGCCCTCGCCGGTCTCGACGAGGGCGACCGCCGCGCGGCACTCGGCCAGGATCTGCTGGTAGGGCGTGCCGCCGTCGTCGGGGAAGACGGTGCGCAGGGACTCGTGCCGGGTGACGACGTCGTCGAACGCGGCGGTGAGGGCGGCGACGTCGAGGTCGCCGCGCAGGCGGGCCACGAAGGGGACGTTGTAGGTGCTCGACGGGCCTTCGAGCCGGTCGAGGAACCACAGCCGGCGCTGGGCGGCGGACAGCGCAAGCCGCTCGGGCCGGGGCCGGGGCCCGAGCGCAATCCGCGCCGAGGGGGGTCGCTCGGCGTCCAGCGCGGCCGCGAGGCCGGCCACGGTGGGGGTGTCGAAGACCGTGCGGACTGGGGTCTCCGCGCCGGTCTCGGTCCGGATCCGGGCGATGAGGCGGGCGGCGAGCAGGGAGTGCCCGCCGAGGGCGAAGAACGAGTCGTCGAGGCCGACGTCGTCGACGCCGAGCAGCGCCCCGAACAGCCCCGCGAGCAGACGCTCCGTCGGCGTCGCCGGGGCTCGGCCGGTGCCGGCGCCGCCGGTGAAGGACGGCGCGGGCAGGGCCCGGCGGTCGAGCTTGCCGTTCGGCGACGACGGGAACGCGTCGAGGACGACCACGGCCGCGGGCACCAGATAGTCCGGAAGAACCGCCGCGGTCGCGGCCCGAAGCTGATCGGGATCGAGCGGTTCTCCCCGCTCCGCCGCGGAAGCGTCCCCGGGACCCGTTGCGGAGGCGTCCCCGCGGTCGGGGCCGATCGTGGTTGGGTGGTGGCCGGTGACGTAGCCGACGAGACGGGTGATCCCGTTGTCGGTGCGGGCGACCACCACGGCCTGGTTCACCCCGGGCAGCCCACCCAGCACCGCTTCGACCTCACCGGGCTCCACCCGATAGCCACGAATCTTCACCTGCTCGTCGGCGCGGCCCAGGAACTCCAGCATGCCGTCTGACTGCCACCGCACGAGATCCCCCGTCCGGTACAGCCGCTCGCCGTCCCCGAACGGGTCCGCCACAAACCGCGACGCCGTCTCCCCCGGCCGACCCTCGTAACCGCGGGCCACACCCGCACCACCCACATACAGCTCCCCGGCCACCCCGACCGGCACGGGCAGCAACGCGCCGTCCAGCACATAGGTCCGCAGCCCCGCGACCGCACGGCCAATATGCGAACCCACCCCGGATTCCACAGGTGTCCAGGTCGCGTCGACCGTGCATTCCGTCGGCCCGTAGAAATTCAACCCCTGCACACCCGGCGCCGAACCCAATGCGTCCCACAGGCGAGAACCCACCGCCTCCGCCCCGGTCGCGACCACCGACGGCACCCAGGCACCGGCCAGCAAACCGTCATCCACCAGCAGTTCCAACAACGACGGCGGCACATCCACGAAATCAATCCGCTCCTCACGGACCACCCGCACAATCCCCGCCGCATCCCCCATCAACTCGTCCGGCAGCACATGCATCGCATGCCCCGCCAACATCCACACCAGCGGATCCAAAGACCCGTCAAACGCAAACGACAACACGTTCAACACCCGCAACCGCCGACCACCCAGCCGGCCCACCGCCGGCTCGATCACCGCCGCCCGATGCGCCAACGCCAGATTCACCAGACCCTCATGCGTACCCACCACCCCCTTCGGACGCCCCGTCGACCCCGACGTAAACACCACATACGCCGCCGACCCAGGCCCCACCGGCCCCGACAAAACCCCCGAACCCACAGCCGAACCCGAACCCGCAGGCGAACCCGAACCCGCATTCACATCCGAGACCGCACCCGCATCCGACTCCGAGCCCGAATTCACCTCCGACCAGGAATCCGGGTCGTCCACCAGAATCGTCCGACCCGAGAACCCCGCCTCCACCACCCGGTCCGCCACCACCGACGACGTCACCACCACCAGCGGATCCGCCTCCCCCAACACCACACCCACCCGCGACACCGGATGCACCGGATCCACCGGCACCACCACACCCCCCGCCTTCCACACCGCCACCATCACCACCACCACCTCCACACCCCGCGGCACCACCACCCCCACCCGCACCTCAGACCCCACCCCCACCCGCCGCAACACCGCCGCCAACCGCGAAGCAACCCCATCCACCTCACCAAACGACAACGACACACCCCCACACACCACCGCCACCTCACCACCACCAGCACCCACCACCCCATCCCACACACCCAGCACCGACGAGAACGGAACGCGATCCGCGCCGGTAGCCGCAGCGGAATCGGAGCCGGCCGGCAGCGCGGCCGGATTCAGGGCCGAAACGCCGCTCCACTCGCCCAGCAGAAGCTCACGTTCCTCAGCGGAAAGTACGTCCACCCCGGACAGCGGAACATCCGGGTTGCCCGCGAAGGCGGCGAGCACGCGGCCGAGGCGGGCCAGAATACTTTCGACGTTCGCCCGGTCGAACAGGTCGGCGTCGTACTCGACCGAGGTGAGCAGGCCACCGCCGCGCAGGTCCGGGGCGAAGGTGAATCCGAGGTCGAACTTCGCGGCCGCCGGTTCGGCCGGTTCCAGCGGGGCCAGGTCGAGGCCGTCGAGCCCCGGATTCCCGGCCGCGGGGTTCCAGTAGTCCACGAGGGTCTGGACGAGCGGGTGGCGGCCCGCGGCGCGCTCGGGGTTGACCCGTTCCACGACGCTGTCGAACGGGACGTCGGCGTGGGCGTGGGCGTCCAGTGAACTGCGCCGGACCCGGTGCAGCAGTTCGCGCAGGGTCGGGTCGCCGGAAAGGTCGAGTCGGACCACCACCGTGTTCACGAAGAAGCCCACCAGGGACTCCAGGGCGGGATCGACCCGGCCGGCGACCAGTGCGCCCAGGGGAATGTCGGCGCCGGCGCCGAGCTTGTGCAGGGTGACCGCGACGGCCAGGTGCGCCAACGTGAGCTCGCTGGTTCCGGTCTGGGTGAGCAACGGACGCAGCGTTACCATGGTCGTCGCGGAGATCTCTCCCCGCACCCGCCCACCGCCCGCGACGGGGATCGCGGGCCTGGGCCGGTCGGCGGGTAGCTCCACCTGCGTGGGAAGGCCGGCGAGGGTCGTCGTCCAGTAGCTGAGCTGGCGCTCGGCCAGCTCCGTGGGTGCGTCCGGCGCGCCGAGCAGCTCCTGGTGCCACCGGGTGTAGTCGCCGTACTGGATCGGAAGAGGTGACCAGGCCGGGGCGCCGCCGCGCCGGCGGGCCGCGTAGGCGGTCGCCAGATCGCGCAGGAACGGCGTGGTCGAGCCCTCGTCGCCGGCGATGTGGTGCACGACCATGGCCAGGACATGATTATCGGCGGCGATCCGCAGCACCTGGACCAGGAGCGGGATCTCGGTCTCCAGCCGGATCGGCGTCTCGTGGACGTCACGGAGCGCAGCGGCGAGGCCGTCCTCGGTGACGTCGACGCACGAGAACGGCACGGCGACGTCGTCGTCGAGAATGCGCTGCACCGGCGTCCCGTCGACCTCCGGGAAGACGGTCCGCAGGGTCTCGTGCCGGGCGACGACATCCTGGACGGCCGCCCGCAGGGCCGCGAGGTCGAGCGGGCCGGTCAGCCGCGTGGCGAACGGCAGGTTGTAGGTGCTCGACGGGCCTTCGAGCCGGTGGAGGAACCACAGGCGCCGCTGGGCCGCCGACAGCGGCAGGGGGTCGGGACGGTCGGCCGCGGTGAGCGCGGGATATCCAGGCTGGGCGTCAAGCGCGTCCAGGTGGGCGGCCAGGGTGGCGACCATCGGGGCGTCGAACACCGAGCGGATCGAGACGGGCAGGTTCGTCGCCGCGCGGACGCGGGCGATGAGGCGGGCGGCGAGCAGGGAGTGCCCGCCGAGGGCGAAGAACGAGTCGTCGAGGCCGACGTCGTCCACGCCGAGCAATTCCCCGAACAGCCCCGCGAGCAGACGTTCGCTCGGCGTCGCGGGGACCCGGCCGGTGGTGGCCCCGCCGGTGAAGCTCGGCGCGGGCAGCGCCCGACGGTCGAGCTTGCCGTTCGGCGAGACCGGAAACGCTGCCAGCACGACCACAGCCGCGGGCACCAGATAGTCCGGAAGAACCGCCGCCGTCGCGGCCCGAAGCTGATCGGGATCGATCGTGGTGGGCTGGTCGGCGGTGACGTAGCCGACCAGTCGGGCCACGCCGTTGTCCGTGCGGGCGACCACCACCGCCTGGTTCACCCCGGGCAGCCCGCCCAGCACCGCTTCGACCTCACCGGGCTCCACCCGATAGCCACGAATCTTCACCTGCTCGTCCGCACGACCGAGGAACTCCAGCGTGCCCTCGGGCTGCCATCGCACCAGATCCCCGGTCCGGTACAGCCGCTCGCCGTCCCCGAACGGGCTCGCGACGAACCGCGACGCCGTCTCCCCCGGCCGACCCGCATAACCACGGGCCACCCCGACACCACCGACATACAGCTCTCCGGCCACGCCGGCCGGCACGGGCGACAACGCACCATCCAGCACATAGGTCCGCAGCCCCGCGACCGGCCGGCCGATATGCGGCCCTGTGCCGGTCTGCACGGGTGTCCAGGTGGCGTCCACGGTGCATTCCGTCGGCCCGTAGAAATTCAACCCCTGCACACCCGGCGCCGAACCCAATGCGTCCCACAGGCGAGAACCCACCGCCTCCGCCCCGGTCGCGACCACCGACGGCACCCAGGCACCGGCCAGCAAACCGTCATCCACCAGCAGTTCCAACAACGACGGCGGCACATCCACGAAATCAATCCGCTCCTCACGGACCACCCGCACAATCCCCGCCGCATCCCCCATCAACTCGTCCGGCAGCACATGCATCGCATGCCCCGCCAACATCCACACCAGCGGATCCAAAGACCCGTCAAACGCAAACGACAACACGTTCAACACCCGCAACCGCCGACCACCCAGCCGGCCCACCGCCGGCTCGATCACCGCCGCCCGATGCGCCAACGCCAGATTCACCAGACCCTCATGCGTACCCACCACCCCCTTCGGACGCCCCGTCGACCCCGACGTAAACACCACATACGCCGCCGACCCAGGCCCCACCGGCCCCGACAAAACCCCCGCACCCACAGCCGAACCCGAACCCGCAGGCGAACCCGAACCCGCATTCACATCCGAGACCGCACCCGCACCCGCATCCGACTCCGAGCCCGCACCCACCTCCGTACCCGAACCCGCAATCGCAACCGGATTCGTGTCCGGCCAGGAATCCGGATCGTCAACCAAAATCAGCCGACCCGAGAACCCCGCCTCCACCACCCGGTCCGCCACCACCGACGACGTCACCACCACCAGCGGATCCGCCTCCCCCAACACCACACCCACCCGCGACACCGGATGCACCGGATCCACCGGCACCACCACACCCCCCGCCTTCCACACCGCCACCATCACCACCACCACCTCCACACCCCGCGGCACCACCACCCCCACCCGCACCTCAGACCCCACCCCCACCCGCCGCAACACCGCCGCCAACCGCGAAGCAACCCCATCCACCTCACCAAACGACAACGACACGCCCCCACACACCACCGCCACCTCACCACCACCAGCACCCACCACCCCATCCCACACACCCAGCACCGACGAGAAAGCACCGGAACCCGACGGGGTGGCGGCGACGCTCACGTCCGCGCCGCTCCACTCCTCGACCAGCTCGCGGCGCTCGTCCACCGAAAGGACGTCGAGCTGGGAAAGGGAGAGTTCTGGCTGGCTCGCGAGCTGGGCGAGCACGTCGAGGAAACGCCGCAGAATGGTCCGCGCGGTCTGTTCGGAGAACAGGTCCGGACGGTATTCCAGTTTGACGCGCAGCTCGTCCTGATCGGGCATGAGCAGGAGGGTCAGCGGGTAGTGCGTGTAGCCGCGCGGCAGGCCGACCTCGGCGGTCAGGCCGCCGGAACGAGCCGGGTCGAGCAGGTCGGTCGTCTCCAGCGGGAACGTCTCGAACACCATGAGCGTGTCGAACAGTCGACCACCGCCGACGCCGACGGCGCCCTGGATCTCGGTCAGACCGAGGTACTGGTGGTCGAGCACCGCGATCTGAGCCTCGTGCAGCCGGTCCAGCAGGGTGTCGGCGCTCTCCCCCGGCGACCAGCGGACCCGGACGGGAACGGTGTTGATGAACAGGCCGACCATCGACTCCACCCCCGCGATCTCCGGCGGGCGGCCCGAGACCGTCACCCCGAAGACAACGTCGTCGGAGCCGGTGAGCCGCCCGAGTACCAGGCCCCAGGCGGCGCTGAGCAGCGTGTTGACAGTGACGCCGCGCTGGCGGGCGGTCCCGCTGAGCCGCGCGGTCACCGTGGCCGGCACGACGTCGAGGACGGCGTCGGGGATGACCCCGGTCTCGCGTGCGTCGGGCCCGGCCAGCAGGGTGGGCTGGTCGACCCCCCGGAGGACCTCCGCCCAGGCGGCCCGGGACTCGGCCCGGTCCTGGCCGGCCAGCCAGGCGAGGAAGTCCCGGTACGGCCGCGGCCGGGTGAGGGCGGCGGCGTCCGCCTGGCCCGACGCCTGGTAGAGGGCGAGCAGGTCGCGGATGACCAGCGGGGTGGACCAGCCGTCGAGGACGAGGTGATGGGTGGTCACCACGAGCCGGTGTTCGCTGGCCCCGAGGCGGACGATGGTGAACCGCAGCGGCGGCTGGACGTCCAGGTCGAACCGGGTGGTGCGGTCGGCCGCGAGGAACTCCTCGAGCGCACCCGCCACTCCCGCGGTGGAGGCGTGGGCGGAGGGGCCCTGGGCGGTCAGGTCGAGGACGGTGAACGCGGGCTCGACGTCGCCCAGCACCATCTGGACGGGTTCGGTTCCGTCGTCGACGAAGACGGTGCGCAGGGCCGGGTGCAGGTCGAGCAGCTCGCGGGCCGCCGTCCGCAGCCGGGTGACGTCCAGGTCTCCCCGTAGGTCGATGACCAGTTGGACGGCGTAGAAGTCCACGCCGTCCGCGTCGAAGCGGGCGTGGAAGAACAGCCCCTCCTGCAGCGGGGACAGCGGCAACACGTCGATGAGGTCGGGGTGGCGGGCCTGCCAGCGTTCGATATCCGCCTGGGTCGCGGCGACCAGGGGAACGTCGGCGGGCGTCCATCCACCGGCGCCCCGGCTCCGCGTACCCGGGGCCGGCGGTTCTCCGGCCACCGCGGGCACCCCGACCGTCGCGGGCGCCTCGCTCGTCACGGGCGCCTCGGCCGTCACGGGCGCCTCGGCCGTCACGGACGCGCAAGATGCCGCAAGCCCGCCGGCTGCCGGGCCCTCGGTGGACGTCTGGCTCTCGGCGGGCGCGGGCGCAGTGGTGGCCGCCGCGGCCAGGGCGGCGACGGTCCGCAGCTCGAAGACCTGGCGGGGGCGCAGGGGCAGGCCGGCCGCGCGGGCCCGCGCGACGAGCTGGATGGACATGATGCTGTCGCCGCCGAGCTCGAAGAACGAGTCGTCGGCGCCGACGCTCTCCCGGCCGAGGACCTGCGCGAACAGGTCGGCGAGGACACGCTCCACGCCGTCGGCGGGCGGGCGCCCGGCCGGCAGCGCGGCGGTGAGGTCGGCGGCGGGCAGCGCCGCACGGTCCAGCTTGCCGTTCGTGGTGAGTGGCAGCGCGTCGAGCACCGTCAGTACCGCGGGCACCATGTGCTCGGGCAGGCGCCCGACCAGGTACTCCCGGATCGATGCGACGTCCGGCCGCCGCCCGTCGACGTGCGAGTCGACGTGCCCGGCAACGTGCCCGGCGACGTGCCCGGCAACGTAGCCGGCGAGGTAGGCGCCGCCGGGCCGGTCGGTCCGGACGGTGACCGCGGCGCCGGCGACTGCCGGGGCGGTCGCGAGGACGGACTCGATCTCGGCGGGTTCGATCCGGAACCCGCGGATCTTCACCTGGTCGTCGGAGCGCCCCAGGTACTCCAGCTCGCCGGCGGTGGTCCAGCGCGCGAGGTCGCCGCTGCGGTAGAGCCGGCCACCCGGCGCGCCGAACGGGTCGGCCACGAACCGGGCCGCGGTCAGTCCGGCGCGGCCCAGGTACCCCCGGCCGACCTGCGGGCCGGAGAGGTACAGCTCGCCGACGGTGCCGTCGGGCACCGGGCGCAGCCCGCCGTCCAGGACGTACACGCCGAACCCGGGCAGGCCGGCGCCGATGACGCTCGACGAGGCGGCGAGCGCGTCCGCGGTCAGCTCGCGGTGCGTCACGTGCACCGTGGTCTCGGTGATCCCGTACATGTTGACCAGCCGCGGCGCGTCGGGGCGGCGTGCGTGCCAGCCGGCGAGCCGGGCCGGGTCGAGCGCCTCCCCGCCGAAGATCACGGTCCGCAGCGCGAGGCGGGTACCCGGCTGATCGGCGTCCGCGGCGGCAAGCTGGTAGAAGGCGGACGGCGTCTGGTTGAGCACGGTCACGCGGTGCCGGGCGAGCAGCTCGAGGAAGTCGGCGGGCGAGCGGGAGACCTCGTGCGGGACGACGACGAGCCGGCCGCCGTGCAGCAGCGGCCCCCAGGTCTCCCAGACCGAGAAGTCGAACGAGAAGGAGTGGAACAGCGTCCACACGTCGTCGGGGTCGAACGTGAACAGCGACCGGGCCGCGCGGAACAGCGCGAGGACGGAACGGTGAGAGACGATCACGCCCTTGGGGACGCCCGTCGACCCCGAGGTGTAGATGACGTACGCGGCCTGCTCGGATCGGCCGGGCCGGGCGGGCCGCTCGGTCGACACGGCGCCGTCGGGGGTGAGCCGGGGCGGGGCGGTGGCGGGCAGGTCCTGCCCGGCCTCCGCGACCACGGCGACGGGCCGCGCGTCGCGCAGGGTGAACGCGATGCGGTCGGTCGGGTAGCCGGGGTCGACCGGCAGGTAGCCCGCGCCGGCCTTGAGCGCGGCGAGCGCGGCGACGACGAGGTCGGCCCCGCGGGGCAGCAGGACGGCGACCAGCCGCTCGGGACCCGCCCCGAGGGCGATCAGGCGGTGGGCCAGCGCGTTCGCCCGGGCGTCGAGCTCGGCGTAGGTGAGGGTGTGGGTGTCCCACTCGACGGCGACGGCGCCGGGCGTGCGGTCGACGACCGCCTCGAACAGCTCGTGCAGGGTGGCGTCCGCGAGGTCGAGCGGCCCGGCGCCGAGGGCACGGCGCAGGATCGCCGCCGACTCGTCGTCCGCCAGGATCCCCACCGACGCGACGGCGGCCCCGGGGTCCGCGACGATCGACGCGAGCACGCGGCGCAGCCGGGCGAGCAGCAGCCGGGCGCCGTCCGCGCCGACCTCGCGCAGGCGGTACTTGAGCGTGACCTCGAGTCCGCCGCCGGACGGCATCACCATGAGCGTCAGCGGGTAGTGCGTGGAGATCGGCCGGTGCACCCCGGCGGCGCGCAGGCCGCCGGCGGCGAGGGCACCGTCGATCGCCGCGCCGTCGAACGGGAACGACTCGAACACCACCAGGCTGTCGAACAGCTCGCCGGTGCCGAAGCCGACGGCCTGCTGGATGTCGGCCAGCCCGCAGTGCTGGTGGTCGAGCAGGTCGGCCTGCTCCCGTTGCAGGCGGACGGCGAGCTCGGCCACCGGCTCGGCCGGGCGCAGCCGGACCCGCACCGGCACCGTGTTGATGAACAGGCCGACCATGGCCTCGACCCCGGGCAGGTCGGCGGGCCGGCCGGAGACCGTCGCCCCGAAGACGACGTCGTCGGACCCGGTGAGCCGGCCGGCGAGGATCCCCCAGCCGAGCTGGACCACCGTGTTCAGGGTGACGCCAAGGGAGCGGGCGAGCCCGGTCAGCCCCGCCACCAGCTCGGCCGGCAGCGTCTCCACCAGCTCGTCGGGGAGGACCGCGGGTTCCCCCTGGGCGGCGGGTACCAGGTGCGTCGCCGCCGTGACGCCGTCCAACGCGATACGCCAGGCGTCGAGTGACGCCGCCGCGTCGCGCTCGGCGAGCCAGACGAGGTGGTCACGGTACGGGCGCACAGCGGGCAGCGCGGGCGCGGCCCCGTCGGCGGCGTAGAGGGCGAACAGGTCGCGCATCACCAGCGGCGTCGACCAGCCATCCATGATCACGTGATGGTTGGTGAGCACGAACCGGTGCCGGTCGGGACCGAACACCAGCAGCATGGCGCGCAGCAACGGCGGGCGGCGCAGGTCGAAGCTGCGCCGCCGGTCGGCCGCCACGAGCTCGTCGGCACGGTGCTCGGCCCCGGTCAGGTCGGCCTCTGTCGGATCGGCCCCGGTCGGATCGACCCCGGTGAGGTCGATCTCGGTCCAGGGAACCTCGACCTTGCGCAGCACGATCTGGACCGGGTCGCCGACGTCCATGACAAACCCGCTGCGCAGCGCCGAGTGCCGGGCCACCAGCGCGTTCGCGGCGCGGCGCAGCCGGGCGGGGTCGAGCGGGCCGTCGAGGTCCACGACGAGCTGCGCCACATAGGCGTCCGTGCCGGCGACGGCGTCGGTGCCCGCGTCGGCGTCGGTGCCCGCGTCGGTGCCGGTGCTGCCGTCGGTGCTGTCGGTGCCGGGGGCCTCGGGGGCCCCGGGGGTGCCGTCGGCCAGGGCGGCGTGGAACACCAGCCCCTTCTGCAACGGGGACAGCGGGAGAATGTCCTCGATCGCGGAACCGCCGGCGCTCACGTCGTCCTCCACATCGCCTCAAGGGCGTCGAGCTGGTTCTGGTCCAGGGAGACCAGGGACAGGTCCGATGGGGTCCGCCCGCCCGCCCCCGCGCCGGCGGCATGCCGGACGAGAGCCTCGAGGGCGGCGCACCACCGGGCCGCGAGGTCGGCGACCGACGCGGCGTCGAAGAGCCCCTCGGCGTACATCCAGTGCGCCACCAGGCGCGGGCCCTCGGCGGTGTCCTCGGTGATCGCGTTCACGACCAGGCCGGCGGGCAGCGGCATGTCCGGGCCGTAGGCGGCGCCGATGCCGTCGGCGGCGACCCGCCAACCGGCGCCGCTCGGTGCCTCGAAGCGGCCCAGGTAGTTGAAGCCGATCTGCGGGACGGGCCGGGCGGCGAGCTGTGCCCCCGCCTGCGGGTCGAGGTGACGCAGCATGCCGTAGCCGATGCCGTGGTCCGGCAGGGAACGCAGGTGCTCCTTGACCCGCTTGATGACCGTCCCGGCGGCGGGACCGCCGGCGAGCGCGTCGGCGAGGTCGACGCCCCGGGTGTCCAGCCGGACGGGATGCTGGCTGGTGAACCAGCCGACGGTGCGGGCCAGGTCGCTGCCGGCGACCGCGGTCTCCTGACGCCCGTGGCCCTCGAGCAGCACGAGCGCGCAGCGGCCCGCGTCACCGCGGGCGGCCGGCCACGAGCCGAGGGCGAGCGCGAGCCCGGCGAGCAGCACGTCGTCGACCCCGGCGAAGAACGCGGCGGGCACCGAGGTCAGCAGTGGCTCGGCGACGTCCGGTGCCAGCCGGACGGTGTGGGTCCGCACGGTCGACCAGGTGTCGCGGGCCGGATCGGCATGGCGCCGGCCCAGCAGTTCGCCGCGTCCGTCGAGCAGGTCCCGCCACCGGGCGGTCTCCGCCGTGCGCCCGGCGGCGGCGCGGGCGAGGCCGCGGGCCCACGTCCGGAAGGAGGTCGGCACGGGCGCAAGGATGGGTTCGCGGCCGGCCGCCGCGTCCTGGTAGGCCGTGGCCAGGTCCTCGACGATGATCCGCCAGGAGACCCCGTCGACGACCAGATGGTGGGCGACCAGCAGCAGCCGCGCGGGCCGGGCCGGGCCGGCGTCGAGCAGCACTGCCTGCAGGACCCGGCCGTCTCCCGGCGCCAGCCGGGACGCCGCCGCGGCGAGCCCGCCCGCGACGCGGTCCGCGGACACCGGGCCGTCGACGCCGACCCGGCGCAGCACCGACGCCGCGGCCACCGAACCCACCGGGCCGAACGTGAGCACGGGCGGCGTGCCGGCGCGGTCGAGTCGGGCCCGCAGCGCGTCGTGGCGGTCGAGGACGGCCTGCAGGGCCCGTTCCAACGCCGCCGCGTCGGGCGCGGCGGGGAGATCGACGACGACCGACATCCGGTGCTCGTCGGCGAGGGGGCCGCGGTCGGCGAACGAGCGCATGATCGGCGTCAGCTCGACCGGGCCGACTCCGTCGGCGTCCCCGGCCGCCGCGGCGGGCCCGCCGTCCGTGGTGGCGGCGACGGTGGCGGCGGCCGCCAGCGACTCCACCGTGCGGTGCGCGAACACCTCCCTGGGGGTGAACCGCAGGCCCTCCCGACGGGCGCGGCTGACCAGTCGGATCGCCAGGATGCTGTCGCCGCCGAGCTCGAAGAACGACTCGTCGAGTCGTACCGATTCGACCCCGAGGATGTCGGCGAACAGGCCGGCCAGCGTCGTCTCGGCGCCGCTCGCGGGCGCTCGCGCCGGGCCGGCGGCGGCCGGGTCGGTGCCGAAGCGGGGGGCGGGCAGGGCGCGTCGGTCGACCTTGCCCGACGGCGAGAGCGGGAGCGCGGGCAGGAAGGTCAGTGTCGCGGGCACCAGGTGGTCGGGCAGGACCGCGGCGGCGTGCTCGCGCAGGGCCACGGCAGCCGGCTGCGCGCCGTCGGTGAGCACCAGATAGGCGGCCAGGTAACGGCCGCCGGGACCGTCGGTGCGGGCGGCCACCGTGGCCTGGGCTACGCCGGGGAAGGTCAGCAGGACGGACTCGATCTCGCCGAGTTCGACCCGGTAGCCGCGGATCTTGACCTGGTCGTCGACCCGGCCGAGGAACTGCAGCGCACCCGACGGCAGCCGCCGCATCAGGTCGCCGGTGCGGTACAGCCGCGCACCGGGCGGCCCGTAGGGGTCGGCGACGAACCGGGACGCGCTCAGACCCGGCCGGTTCAGGTAGCCGCGGGCGAGCTGCGCCCCGCCGATGTACAGCTCGCCGGGCACGCCGAGGGGGACGAGGCGCAGGTTCTCGTCGAGGACGTGGCAGGTCGTGTTGGCCACCGGCGACCCGACGGGGACGGCGCCGACGACTCCGACGGCTCCGACGACTCCGACTGCTCCGGCCCCGTCGGGGGCGGCGTCCACCGGGTGCAGCAGGGCGCCGACCGTCGTCTCGGTCGGGCCGTACTCGTTGATGACGGCGAACCGGTCGTCCGGCGGACGGTTCCACTGGTCCAGGGCCTCGCCGCGCAGCTCCTCGCCGGCGATGACGAGGGTGCGCGGGCCGTCGTCGGCGAACCGCACCGACGGCAGCAGCGGCAGATGACTCGGCGTGATCTTGAGGAAGGTGGCCGCGCCGGCGGCCCGGGCGATGGCGTCCGGCGAGTCGGCGCACAGCTCGACCGCGCCGCCGCAGGTGAGGGTCGCCAGCAGCGGGGTGACCGAGAAGTCGAACGAGATCGAGGAGTGCATGAGGGTGTGGCCGGCCAGGCCGGGGAAGCGCGCCACGGCCCAGTCCAGGTGGTTGGCGAGCGCCCGGTGGGCGACGACCACGCCCTTGGGCACGCCGGTCGACCCGGAGGTGTAGATCACGTACGCCGGGTGTTCGGGGTTCAGGGGGGTGACCCGGTCGGCGTCGGTGAGGTCGTGGTCGGGCAGTGCGCCCAGGCGGGCGAGGGTGTCCGGGGCGTCGAGCAGCACCGCGCCGAGGCCGGGAAGGCCGGGCAGCGCCCCCTGCCCGGCGGCGGTGGTGATCAGCAGGACTGGTCGGGAGTCCGTCAGCATGAGCCGCACCCGGTCGGGCGGGTAGTCCGGGTCGACCGGCACGTAGGACGCGCCCGCCTTGGCGACCGCGAGCACCGCGACCACCATGTCGGCGGACCGCCCGATCCCCAGCGCCACCACCGACTCGGGGCCGGCGCCGTGCTCGACGAGCAGCCGGGCCAGCCGGTTCGCCCGGCGGTCGAGCTGCCGGTAGGTCAGCAGCTCGCCGTCGGCCAGCACGGCCGGTGCGTCGGGCGTCGCCGTCGCCTGGGCGGCGAACCGCTCGGGCAGCAGCTCGGGCGCCGGGACGGCGGCGGTGTCGTTCCACCCGACGAGGAGCTGGTCACGCTCGGTGTCGCTGAGCAGGTCGAGGTCGCGCAGCACGATGTCGGGGCGGGCGAGCACCACGTCCAGCAACCGGTCGAGGTGACCGAGCAGGCGGGCGACGAGGGCACGGGCCGGACCGGTCGCCGGGTGGTTGGCCTCGACGGTGACCGTGTCGCCGTCGATCTCGACGGCGAGGGTCAGATCGAAGCGGGCGCCGTCGCCGGGCACGTGCCGGCGCCACGCGGTGATCCCGGCCGCCCGGAACGGCGCCAGCATCGAGGCACGCAGCGAGAGCACGACACCGAACAGCGCGGCGTCGCCCCGCGCCCGCTCGGGGTCCACCGCCCGGCCGATGTCGTCGAGGTCGACGTCCTGGTGGGCGTAGGCGGCGAGGCACACCTGTCGCGCCTGGGCCACGAGGGCGATGAAGGTGTCCGCGTCGTCCAGGCGCAGCCGCAGCGGGATCGTGTTGCCGAGGTAGCCGACCACCTTGGCGCCCCCGGCGACGTCCCGGTTGACGACCGGCACGCCGATCACCACGTCGCGGGCCCCGCCGTAGCGGCGCAGCAGCACGGCGACGGCGGCGGTGAGGATCATGAAGGTGGACGCGCTGTGTTCGCGAGCCGCGTCCCGGACCCGGGTGGCCATCCCCGCACCGAGCACCCGCGTCTGGTCGACGCCGCCGGCGCCCCGGTCGGCGGCGGTGAGCTCGGGCAGGACGAGCGGCTCCGGCAACGGGTCGAGGGTGCCGCGCCAGAACGCGAGCCCGGCCTCGGCCGCGGGGTCCTGCGCCGCCGGGCGGAGCGCCACGTCGGCGTACTGCGGCGCGGCGGGCAGGACGGCGGACGGATCGCGCAGGAACGCGACCAGCTCGCCGAAGAAGATCGCCGTGGTGCTGTCGTCCCAGGCGATGTGATGGGCGACGACGATCAGGGTCAGCGCCTGCGGGCCCGTCGTGAACAGGCCGATCCGCAGCGGGGAGTCGGCGGACAGGTCGAACGGGATCGCGGCGAGCGCGGCGCACAGCTCACCCGCGCGGGCGGACCGCTCGCCGGCCGGAAGGCCGGTGAGATCCCGCTGGTCGACGACCGGCGCAAGCATCGGATGGACCACCTGGACCACCCGGCCGTCGCCGTCCATCCGGTAGGTGGTCCGCAGCACGCCGTGCCGGGCGACGACCGCCTCGGCCGCGGCGACGACGGCGTCCGCACGTACCGGTCCCGCCAGATCCAGCGCAAGCCGGACGTTGTACCCGGTCGTGCGCGGGTCGAGGTTCTGCAGCGACCACATCCGGCGCTGCCCGGCGGACAGCGGCCGGCCCCCGCCGGCGGCGGATGTCCCCCCGGCGGTGCCCGACGCCGAGGTCGATCCGGCGGCGGGCACGGAGGCGGAGGCGGGCGCAGACGCGGGGCTCGGGACGGGTCCGGAGGCGAGGCCCTGTTCGGCGAGCCGTCGCCGGGCCAGCTCCCGGCGCAGGGCACGCGGGTCCTTCGCGCGCTCGTCGATGCTCACGGCGCGGCCGTCCGGGTCCGGTCGTCCCGCGCCATTACTGTCCCTCGCTGTTCGTCAGGTCGAAGAAGTGACCGCTCTCGTCGTCGAACAGGCTCACGGCCATGCGGCCAACCTCCGAATTCATCGCATTCGGGCATGCGGAACCAAGCCGTTGGCTCTGTGCGTCACAACGGCGAAGAGAGAACGGATCAGTGCAGGGGAAAGCCCAGGTCCATCTCGGTTGGGCGAACACGAGGGCGTCCATGGGCGCTAAGATCGGCGACGCCTGGGTGGCATGCCTCCGGGCTTCGCGGGGATCGGATCCGCCCAGGCGCCCGTCCGGGGCCCCGCGGAGCCACGGGTCGGGTGTGTCCCGTGGGCGTGACACCTCCAGTCACCGGTCACCAGCGGCTCGCGTCGATAAGGTTAGGTTTAGCTTAGCTGGTGCAAGCTTGTAGTCAGTGACGCCTCCTGTCAAGGGAACATCCCCTGCTGACCTGCGCCGCGGGCGGCGCCGTGGCCACGACACGGCAGGCCGAAGCCGCCGATCCACAGGAGTCGGCGGCTAGGCCATGCAGTCGACAGCGATCAGACGGCTTGTCTGTACGACGTGATCCGGACCGTCGAGGCGTGGACGCGGGAACACGTTTTGATCATGGAAATCGGGGTCGCCAGGACGCCGGGCTCGCATCCGACGGCGCGGCGCGGTTCCTCGCCGGCGGCGGCACAGCGCGATGCCTGCGCCTTGTCAGCGGACGACGTCGAAGACGTTTTTCTGCAGGCCGTTGGCGTAGACGCCGTGTTCGACCAGCTTCAGTTTCTGGGTGTCCTTGTCCGTGGTGCTGAACAACCGCTTGCCCGCGCCGAGCAGCAACGGAAAGACGAGCAGGTGATAGCGGTCGATGAGGCCCGCGTCGGAGAGGCCGTGGTTCAGCGAGGCGCTGCCGTGGACGATGATCGGGCCTCCCTCGGTCTCCTTCAGGGCTGCGACCTCGCCGAGCGAGCGCAGGATGGTGGTGTCGCCCCAGTTCGAGACCAGGCCGTCCTCGGTGAGGGTGGTCGAGACGACATACTTCGGCATCGTCTTGTAGTCGGCGAACTCCGCCATGTCCGGCCACACCGGACTGAACGCCTCGTAGCTGACCCGACCCAGCAGGATCGCGGTGGCCTCCTGCTGCTCCCGTCCCTTGATGTCGAAGGCCTCGGGGAGGAACTCGACGTCCTTGAAGGTCCATCCCGCGTTCCGGTAGCCGGGTTCGCCACCCGGGGCCTCCACGACGCCGTCGAGCGAGATGAAGGCAGTGCTGATCAGGGTACGCATCCAGGTCTCCGTGATGACTCGTGTCCGGTACTCGGTACTCGGTTATCAACTGTCGGGCTGTCGGGCTGTCGGGCTGTCGCTTGTCGGTTCTCGGCGATCCCGCCGCGGGGGCGGACGGGCGGTCGGATGTCAGCCGAGGAGCCCGGCCAGCCATCGCTGCCAGGCGGCCTCGGCGCCGTCCGTACCCGGCCCGAACAGGTGGTGGAACATCAGCGCGATGCCGGTGGAGTGGTGGAAGGTATAGATCCCGTCGGCGGTACGCACCTCGACGCGCTCGTCGTCCGACCACACGACCTCGCCGTCCAGCGGCGGCAGGTCCGCCGGCTCGGCGTGCGCCCGCGCGCCCACGGCGACCGCGGTCGGCAGCGCCAGTCCGCGGGCGAGCGCCGCCCGGATCTCCCGCGCCGACCTGCCGTCCGCCGGTGCCACGGCAAAGACGGGGACCCCGGTGCGCCCCGGGAAGTGTGTGAGGTACTCACGGAGTATGTGCAGGTGGAAGGGCCAGCCGCGGCGCAGTGCGTCGTACTCGTCCTGCCAGTCGTCGCCGAGCAGGCCGCTGTGCACGACGCGGAGCACGGTGCTGGCGCCGGCCCGCCCCTCGATCAGGTACTCGAAGGCCATGAACCGGCCGTCCTCGCCGGGGGTCGTCCGGGTGGCGAAGCGCCTGCCGGGTTCGTAGGCGGTGATCACGGCCTCCGCCCGGTGGCCCCCGGTGTCCATGGCGGCGACCCCGCCCTCGCGCGGCTCCACCTCGTTACGCCCCATGAACCAGGAGTCGATCCCCGGTCCGGTGGCGATCGCCTCCCAGACCTGCTCGGGGCTCGCCGGCAGGGTCGTCTCCAGCTCGATGTCGAACGGGTGCGTCATCGTGCGGTCTCCTGCGCGGCGGGGATCTGGTGAAGGCCGACGACCACCCGGTGGCTGCGGCCCCCCGGGGAGGCCTCGTCGTGGTAGCGGCCGACAAGGGCCGCCACGGCCTGGGCCAGGTCCTCGGCGAAGGCCGTCCGGTCGGCCGCGGAGGCGAACCGCACCTGCGCGTCGATGCCGAAGGTGGCGACCCGCTGCCGGGCCCGGGAGGCGCCGGTCAGCAGGGCCCCGACCTCCTGCACCAGCCGCGCCCCCAGCGCCAGCAGCCACCGGGCGGAGAGCTGGTCGGGCGACCGGGCGGGGTCCGGACTGACGGCGGCCAGGGCGCTGGGCGAGATCACATACGAGGCGGCGGTGGCGCCGTACACCCGCTCGGTGACGTTGCCCTTGCGCCGCTCCTCGACGAGCTCGACCAGCCCGTGCCGTTCCAACTCCTTGAGGTGGTAGTTGACCTTCTGTCGGGGCAGCCCCAGACGAGCGGCCAGCATGGCGGCCGAGCCGGGCTCGGCCAGGGCGGCGAGGATTCTGGCCCGCAGCGGGGCCAGGGACGCCTCGGCCACGGCGGGTTCCTCGATCACAGCAACGTCCAGCACCACCCCAGGATCGAGCCGACAAAAAAATTTGTCAAGACAGGCCCGGTTGTCGGTGGAAGGCGAACCGGGGAGTTCGGGGTGCGATCCAGGAGCTTGGCCTTCGGCGTGACCCAGGGCGGCGACCTGCGCGACCGGCCGCATCCCCGCGACGTCCTGACCCACGCCCCGCCGCCGCGCCCGAGTCGTTCTCGAGCCCGGGTGGGCAGCCGTCGGTCGAACACGGTGGCATCGTCCGCGTCCCCGGGCACGGACGACGCCACCCCGTCCCCACGCGGGGACGGGGTGGCTTGTCTGGTGTCCGCGGTGTCCGCGGTGTCCGCGGTGTCCGCGGTGTCCGCGGTGTCCGCGGTGTCCGCGCGAGGCTAGTGGGTGGCCGGCGCGACGTTCAGGGTTCGGGTGTGCTCGGTGCGGACGGCGCTCAGCTCGTTCGGGTTGAGCCCGAGCAGCGCCAGGATGGTCGGGGCGATCGAGGTGGTCTCGACCGGAGCCTGGTCAGTCCGGCCCGCGTGGGCGCCGGCACCGGAGACGACGAGCGGGACGTTGCGGTCCTGCGGGTCGGCGCCGCCATGCTCTGCGATCTTGCTCTTGCCGCCGGTGTAGACCACGCCGTGCGCGACGATGCCGACGACGTCGGGATGGCGGGCGTCACTCGCCGGGACGCCGAAGAAGCGGGCGGCGCCGGCGCCGGCGTACGCCGTGGTGAGCCCGGAGGCGGGCAGCGTGCGGCCGGCGCCGCTGATCGTGGTGCCGGTGGCGTCGTGGGAGAGCAGGAAGGCCCGGGCGAAGTCGGCGGCGGCCTGCGACCGGTCGCTCAGCCACAGTTGCAGGATGTCGTCGTCGGTGGAGAAGGCGACCAGGTCGGCTGCGCCGGGGTGCGCCTTCGCCCAGGCCGCGTTCAGCGCCTTGATGACGGCGCCGTCGTCGATGCGGGTCAGCGCGTTCGGGTCCGTCGGCGACTGGGCGTGCTTGGCCGACAGGATGATCGCGGTGCTGTCCGCCTGACCGGTCTGCTTCAGCTCGGCGACCAGGGCGCCGAGCTGGTGGTCGACGAAGTCGAGCGCGCGGGTCAGCAGCGGCCCCGGCTCGCTGCCGCCCGGCAGGTAGCCGCCGGTCAGCCCGTCCGAGCTGGGCAGCTTCTGCGCGGTGGACACGGACTGGAAGTTCAGCCCGAAGATCGCCGGGGTCGGCACGCGGTGGGTGCGGCCGTGGTCGTACCCGTCGATCTCGTTGCGGACCGCGGTCACCTTGTACGCGTCGTACTGCTGGGTGGCCGCGTTGTCCTTCGTCCAGTCGTCGCCCTCGGGGTAGCCGAGGGCGGCGCTGTTGATCTCAGGGGTGAACAGGTCCTGGACGCCGGTGCCCGACGGGCCGTTGAGAATCTCGTAGGCGGGATGCTTGTCCGACCAGGCGGTGCCCAGCCCATGGGCGCGGGCCACCTCGAAGACGGTGTTCGCCGTGAGGTAGGAGTGCGGGTAGACCGGCTTGCAGGTCTTCGGGTCGACCGGAAGCGTCTTCGGGTCCAGCAGCGTCTGGGGCGACCCGGTCATGGACAGGATGCTGCCGGGTAGCCCGGCGAGGCCCTGTCCCGCGTCGAGGGAGCTCTGGTCACGGTCGGCGGCCTCGGTGAACGCGACCTCGGCGCCCGGCTTCACCCCGGCGCAGGACGTCGTGCCGGCGGGTAGCAGGCTGTGGTTGAAGGTGTCGTCGTAGTAGACACCGGTGGTCGCCGGATTGCCGCCCGTCACCTGGGCGATCAGCCCGGGGAACGAGTCGGACGGCACCGGGGTCGACGCGTGGGTGTACGAGACGCCGGCGCCGACCAGGCCGGCCAGCGCCGAACCCGGATGCGTCCGGACGTACGCGCCGAGATCCGCCTGGTGAAGTCCGTCCACGGACAGCAGCAGGACGTGCCGGACCGGAGACCGGGTGTGCTCGGGTGACCCGGCGACCGCGGGCGTGGCGGCCGAGAACGCCACCAGTCCGGACAGGGCCAGCCCGGATGCCGCCATCCCGACTGCCCGTCGGGTGGGAGAACGGAACACGAATTCCTCCTCGAACGCACCGGACCATACCGGCGCGCTCCGTATTGCTAGCCCGCCCGCATGGCCGATCGTCGACGCCCGGAAGAACCCAGGGGTAAGAAATCCCGCGGGAAACGCCGAATTTCCCGCCGTTCCTCATCCGTTACCCAAGAAATGGCTGCCCGAGGCATTTCACATGGTCCTCACATCAGCCTTTCTGTAAAGCGGTCGACCCGGCGCGGAGCAGGCGGGAGACCGTCAGGCGAGCAGGTCGTGCACTGCCACCGGGGTGAGGCCGGCCGTCTGGAGGTTCGCGACGATGCGGGGAAATGCGGCGACGGTGCCCGGGTAGCCGAAATGCATGCTCACGATGGAGCCCGGTCGCGTGCCGGCCCGTACCCGCGCGACGACGGCGTCGGATCCCGGGGAGGTGTAGTCGAGCGGGTCGACGTCGAAGTCGACGACCGTGCGGTACCCGGCGGCGCCGGCCTCGGTGAGGATCAGCGGCGTGGCGGTGCTCGTGCCGGAGGGTCGGAAGTAGCGGCCCTGGGTCGGCGCGAGGCGGGCCAGGACGTCCCGGCAGCCCGTGATCTCGGCGGCGACCTGGTCGGCCGGCAGCGCGGTCAGTGTCGGGTGGGTGTAGGTGTGGTTCGCCAGTTCGTTGCCGCCCGCCAGGATGGCCGGGACGAGATCCTGGTGGGCGTCCAGCCAGCGTCCGACGGCGAACACCGTGATCGGCACGGAGAGCCGGGTGGCGTCGGCGAGCAGCTGATGGGCCAGGGACAGGTCCTGGCCGGTCTCGTGCGGGCCGAGGTGGAAGGTGAGCGCGACCCGGGGCCGATCGCGCGGACCGTTGGCCACCGCCACCGCGCTGCCCCCCGGGACCAGGCCCGGGCCGCCTGGGTCCGCAGCCGCCGCGGACGCGGCCGACGGGCCGCCGGCCGCGGCGGATGGCGGCGACGGCGACGGCGGTTCGGGGCGGGTGGATCCGTCGGCGGCACAGGCCGCGAACCCGCTGGCCGCGACCATCGCGCCGGCCCCGGCGAGGAAGCGTCGACGCGAGGAATCACGGGAGTCCGACTCGGGCATGCGCGCAGGCTACTCGGCACGCAAGGACGGCCGACCATCCTGCGTCCGGGCGGGGCCTGGGCCGAGCCCGTCGACCGAGGGCCGTGAGCCGGGGGCCGTGAGCCGAGGGCCGTCGGCCGGGGGCCGTGAGCCGAGGGCCGGGGGCGGTGCGCGGTCAGCCGACGGCCCGGGACGTGCCGAACATGGTGTCCAGGGTGACCGGCTCCAGCTGACGCTGCTCGATCAGCCGCTCGATCTGGTCGAACAGGCCGAGGACGGTCTGGTGGTTGGCATGGCCGAGCATGATCGTGCCTGGCTGGAGGTACTGCTGGGCGAGCCCGATGAGCTGTTCCGGGGTGAGCAGCGTCGAGTCGCCGAAGCTGCCGTCCCACAGCAGGATCCGGGTGTACCCGAGTTCGCCGGCGAGTCCGTCGACGTGGTGGTTGTGCGCGCCGTAGGGCGGACGGAACCAGGGCCGGCTGGTGATTCCGAAGGTCTGCTGGATCCACTGTTCGTTCTTCTCGATGTCGGCGCGGATCGCGGCGTCCGTCTCGTGCAGCAGGTTCTTGTGGGTCCAGGTGTGGTTGCCGATCTGCAGCTGGCCGGTCTCGACCAGCGGGCGCAGGGCCTCCGCATGACGGTCCCACACGGCCCGGTAGGCGCCGTTCGGCGAGAACGTGATGGGGATCTTCGATCGCTGGGCGAACGCCACGTAGCCGGCGACCGTCGAGGCGTCATAGCCGTCGTCGATCGTCAGGGCGATTCTCCGGGTCCGGCCGGGCGCATGGGAGACGACGACCGGACGGCCCGGATGCGGGGAGGGAATCGGCGCGAACGAGGGCAGGGGGCCTGCGTCGGCTCCGGGGGCCGCTGCGGCGATCGGCGCCCCGGTCGCCGCGTTCGCCCCGGCCGGCGTAGGCAACGCGGTGGGCGCGGTTGGTGCGGTGTTGGGACCGTGGGCCGCGGAGTTACCGTGGGCCGCGGAGTTACCGTGGGCCGCGGAGTTCCTGGGCACAGTGTCGGCCGAGCATCCGAGGAGGGCCTGCGCCGCACCGATGCTCAGGAGCGACAGAAGCACTCTTCGGTCCATAGCCCGACATACTAGGGAACTTGATCATGCAGGATCCCCGGCGTACCGCACCATCCAGCGGCAAGGCCGAAGGAATCCCGCCAGATGCACCATCCAACCGGATAGTCAAATGCCAGGATCCACCTGGACCGGGAAAGATGTGGTGATCCGAGAGCGGCTGCAGCAGGTCGGTGAGACCGGCGTCGGCCGGCATGGCTACGCTGACCGCGTGGCAGCCAGGGGATCCCCCAGTCGCCACCGCGACCTGCGCGCGTTCCGACCGCGGGTGCTACTGCTGGCGGCCGGGGTGGTGATACCGCTCGTCGCTCTTGCCGCAGTCGTCCTGATCGCGTCCGGCGGCGGCGGCGACGGCGGCGGCGCGATCGCCGAGGCGTCGCACGCCCACGCGACCGCCTCGGCGTCCAGGCGGCCCTCGCATCTGCCGGCAGACCCGACCGCCGGCCACGGCGACGACACGCTGCCGGCCGTGGATGTCTACGCCCATGCGCACGGCGGGATGCTGAGCCCGATCGTGAAGGACGATCCGTCGCTCGTCTACGTGCCGAACCTCGCCGACGGCACCGTCAGCGTCATCGACCAGCAGTCCCTGCGCGTGGTGGCCACCTACCGCACGGGACGCGCCCCGCAGCATGTGGTCCCGTCCTGGGACCTGCGGACACTGTGGGTGAACAACAACCTCGGAAACAGCCTGTCACCGATCGACCCACGGACCGGGCGGCTCGCCGGTCCGGCCGTGCCGGTCGCGGACCCCTACAACCTGTACTTCACCCCCGACGGCACGAACGCGATGGTCATCGCCGAGGCGATCCACCGCATCGACTTCCGCGACCCGCACACCTTCGCCCTGCGACACAGCCTCGACGTGGGCAGCCAGTGCGCGGGGGTGAACCACGTCGACTTCTCCCCGGATGGCGCCTACGCGATCGCCACCTGCGAGTTCGCCGGCCGGCTCGTCAAGATCGATCTCGTGCACCAGCGAGTGCTGGGATACCTCGACCTCGGGCGCACCGCCGCCCCCCAGGACATCAAGATCGAGCCGGCGGGCCGGGTCTGGTACGTCGCCGACATGAACGGGGGCGGCGTCGACCTCATCGACGGCGACGCCTTCACCAGGATCGGCTTCGTCCCGACCGGGCCGGAGGCCCACGGGATGTACCCCAGCCGCGACGGCCGCTATCTCTACGTCGCCAACCGGGGCGGCATGATGACCTCGGACATGGTCCCGTTCCCCCACCACGGCAACCAGGGCTCCGTGTCCGTGATCTCCTTCGCCACCAGGAAGATCGTCGCCACCTGGCCCATCCCCGGCGGCGGCACCCCCGACATGGGCAACGTCAACGCCGACGGGACCCGGCTGTGGCTGTCCGGGCGACGCAGCAACGTCGTGTACGTGTTCGACACCGGCGGCCAGGGCGGATCGGACCCGTCGACCGGCCGGCTGCTGACCGAGATCCCCGTCGGGCACGAGCCGCACGGGCTCGCCGTCTGGCCGCAACCCGGGCGCTACTCCCTCGGCCACACCGGAATCATGCGCTGACCATCCCCGGCCCGCCAGGACGCCCGAAAGCCGGACGCGGCCCGCAACTTCGTCTCCGCCACCGCTGCCCGGGGCTAGGTTGTTGATGTACCGACACTCGCGGAACCCGCGAACCCCACCGGTTCTGCGCCATGCCGGTGCGGGTCTGGAACCGATCCGGTCATAGGAGGCACCCATGAGCGACCAGCAGGTACGGATGATCGTCCTGTCGACGGACGATCTCGAGGAATCGATCAAGTTCTACACCGAGACCCTCGGCTTCCCGCTGAAGTTCCGCGACGGCGCCCACTACGCGGCTCTCGACGGCGGCTCCGTGACCATCGCCCTGGCCACGGCGGTCGATCACCCCATACCCGGCCAGGTCGTCGTGGGCATCAAGACCGACGACGTCGACGGCGCGGCCAAGGCGATCGAGGAGAACGGCGGCGCCATCGTGAAGGGCCCCTACGACGACGCTCACGAGCGCCGCGCCGTGGTGTACGACAACAAGGGCAACGGCCTGGTCTTCTACAAGTCGCTTCCGCGCTGACGCACCCGCGAACCGCCCCCCGCGCTGGCCGGTCACCGGCCAGCGCGGGGCGGATCAAGCAGCCGACGGCGGCCGTGCGGGTCGTCCCGTCAGAGCCTCGCAGCCCCGCCGGTCTCCTCGATCGCCTCGTCGACCGCGTCCCGCGGCACGGCGGCGCCGAACCACCGAGGGAGCTGGTCGAGTAGATCCTGGAGCGCGGACCCGAGCGGGGTGGCGGTTCATCGGCGGGTGAGGCATCTCGGCCCGTTCGGGATGCGAGGCGTTGAGCTATCCGGTTGAGGCGATCTCCCGGAACTGCGCCAGGGCATCCCTGGCGATCTGCTGGAACGGTGTCTGGTCCGGGTCATCGACCCATTGCTCGAAGGCGACGTGCATGACGGTCGCGCCCGTGCGGGCGGCGAGGGTGGCGGCGGTGTCGCCGAGCCCCCGGGCGCGCAGTGCGCCCGCCATGGCGGCGGCCAGCGACGCAGCCTTGATCAGCTCGCGTTCCTGCAGCTCGCGGCTGGAGGCGATGATCCGATGCCGCGGGCCGGCGAACTCGCGGACCTCCTCGAACCGGACCGCGGCGGCGTCCAGCGCCGCGCCGATCAGGCCGAGGGCCGAAGCGGACGCGGGGGCGGCCTCGATCGCGGCCACCATCTGCTGCTCAAGGAGCTCCGAGCCCCAGAACAGCACCTCGCGCTTGTCCGTGAAGTACCGGAAGAACGTCCGCTTCGTCAGCCCCGCGCGCTGCGCGATCTCCGCGACGGTCGTCTCCTCGTACCCGCGCTCGCCGTAGAGGGCCAGGGCCGCCTCCTGCAGCCGCGCTCGCGCCTCTGGCTGCCATCTGCCCATGCGACCAGACTAGCGATGTCACCCGGTGCCATGGCCATGCTAGGGTGATGGCACCAGGTGACATCACTGTTCCGGGAGGGTTCCCATGCGTGTTTTCGTGACCGGCGCGTCCGGGCACATCGGCTCGGCGGTCGTGCCCGAGTTGCTGCAGGCAGGCCATCAGGTCGTGGGGCTGGCGCGTTCGGACAGCTCGGCCGAGGCGCTCGCGGCCGCCGGCGCCGAGGTCCGGCGCGGCGACCTGGACGATCTCGACGGCCTGCGCGAGGCCGCCGGGGCGGCCGACGGCGTCATCCACCTCGCCTTCAAGCACGACCTGATGGGCGCTGGCGACTTTCCCGCCGCGGTCGCCGCCGACTTCGCCGCCATCACGGCGCTCGCCTCGGCGCTCGAAGGCACGGACAAGCCGCTCGTCACCTCCTCCGGCACGCTCATGCTCACCCTCGCGGGCATCACCGGACGGCCGGGCACCGAGGCCGACTTCGCTCTCGACGGTCCGCGGGTGGACGCCGAGAACTTCGTGATCGGGCTCGCCGAACGCGGTGTGCGGTCGTCGATCGTCCGGCTGCCTCCGATCGTGCACAGCTCGCTCGATCACCACGGCTTCGTCCACATCCTGATCGGCGTCGCCCGGCAGGCCGGCGTGTCTGCGTACGTGGAGGACGGGGCCAACCGGTGGCCTTCGGTGCACACGCTCGACGCGGCGCGGGTGTATCTGCTGGCTCTGGAGGGCGCCCCGGCCGGGAGCCGGCTGCACGCGGTCGCCGACGAGGGCGTCCCCTTCCGTGACATCGCGGCCGCCATCGGGCACGGGGCCGGCGTGCCCGTGACCAGCGTCTCCGCCTCCGACGCCGGCGACCGATTCTCCTTCCTCGGCGCCTTCGTGGGGGTGGACAACCCGACCTCCAGCGAGGTGACGCGGAAGGTGCTCGGGTGGGAGCCGGCGCATCCGGGACTGATCGAGGACCTGGCGCACGGCCACTACTTCGGGCCGCGCTGATTGTCGAGCAGAGCGTGTCGATCACCTGGTCCGCCGGTCGGGTCCGCATGCGGGCCTCGACCGGGCTGTTTCGCATAATGGCTGACTGTGACGGTTGCCCGTTCTTCTGCTGAGGCCACGCGCCAGGCGGTGGTGGAGGGGGTGTTGGAGCGGATCACCTTCGTCAGCGAGGAGACCGGCTACACCATCGCCCGGCTGGCCACCGAGCGGTCCGGACCGGACCTGCTCACGGTGGTCGGTCCGCTGCTGGGCGCGCAGATCGGGGAGAGTCTGCGGCTGACCGGCCAGTGGGGCAGCCATCCCAAGTACGGCAGGCAGTTCCAGGTGCACTCGTACACCACGGTGCTGCCCGCGACGATCCAGGGCATTCGCCGGTACCTGGGCTCGGGGCTGATCAAGGGGATCGGGCCGGCGATGGCTGAGCGGATGGTCGCCCATTTCGACACCGACATCCTGCGGATCATCGAGGAGGAGCCGGCGCGGCTGATCGAGGTGCGCGGACTGGGACCCAAACGCACCCAGAAAATCGCCGACGCCTGGGAGGAACAGAAGGCGATCAAGGAGGTGATGGTGTTCCTGCAGGGAGTGGGAGTGTCCACCTCCCTCGCGGTGAAGATCTACAAGAAGTACGCAGACCAGTCCATCGGCGTCGTCCGCACGCAGCCCTACCGGCTCGCCACCGACGTGTGGGGAATCGGGTTCCGGACCGCCGACACCATCGCCCAGGCCGTCGGCATCCCCCACGACAGCCCCGAACGCATCAAGGCCGGGTTGCAGTACACCCTGTCGCAGGCCGCCGACGACGGGCACTGCTTCCTGCCCACACCGAACCTGATCACCGATGCGGCGAAGATCCTCGAGGTCGAACGGGAGCTGATCGGCCCGTGCCTGGACCAGCTCGCCGCCGACGAGGGCGTGATCCGCGAAGGGATCCCAGCCGGGGACGCCACCGTCCCGGCGGTCTATCTGGTGCCGTTCCACCGGGCGGAGACCTCCCTCGCCGGCGGGCTGCTGGCCCTGCTCACCTGCGATGAGGAGCGGTTGGCGTCGTTCGCGGAGGTGGACTGGGACAAGGCGCTGAGCTGGCTACGCGGCCGGACCGGTCAGGACCTGGCCGACGAGCAGGCGCAGGCGGTCAGGCTCGCACTCACCCGCAAGGTGGCCGTGCTCACCGGCGGCCCGGGCTGTGGCAAGAGCTTCACCGTCCGGTCGGTGGTGGAGCTCGCCCGGGCGAAGAAGGCCCGGGTGGTGCTGGTCGCGCCGACCGGGCGGGCGGCCAAGCGGCTGGCGGAACTGACCGGACACGAGGCCTCCACCGTGCATCGGCTGCTGGAACTGCAACCCGGCGGCGAGGCCAGATACGACCGGGACAACCCGCTCGACGCCGACCTGGTGGTGGTCGACGAATCCTCGATGATGGACGTCATCCTGGCCAACAAGCTGGTGAAGGCGGTCCCGCCGGGGGCCCATCTGCTGCTGGTCGGTGACGTCGACCAGCTTCCCTCCGTCGGCGCCGGCGAGGTCCTGCGCGACCTGCTCGCGGCCGAGGCGATTCCCCGGGTCCGGCTGATTAGGATCTTCCGGCAGGCCCAGCAGTCCGGCATCGTGGTCAACGCCCACCGCATCAACGCCGGAACACCACCGCAGCTCACCGGCTTCGGCGATTTCTTCTGGTTCACCTGCGAGCCGGCCGAGGACTCCGGTCTGCATCCGGCGGAGGAGACCGCCAGAATGGTGGTGGACATCGTCGCCCGCCGTATTCCGCAACGCTTCGGGCTCGATCCCCGCCGCGACGTTCAGGTACTGGCGCCGATGCACCGCGGACCGGCCGGGGCCGGCAACCTCAACATCCTGCTGCAGGAGGCACTCACCCCCGCCCGAGAAGGCGCTCCCGAACGCCGCTACGGGGGGCGGGTGTTCCGGGTCGGCGACAAGGTCACCCAGCTCCGTAACAACTACGACAAGGGCAGGGCCGGGGTGTTCAACGGTACCGTCGGTGTCGTCACCGCCATCAACGCCGAGGACCAGACACTGACCGTGCTCTCCGAAGAGGACGAAAGTCTCGTCTACGACTTCTCCGAACTCGACGAACTCGCCCATGCCTACGCCGTCAGCATCCACCGCTCCCAGGGCAGCGAATACCCCGCCGTCGTGCTTCCGCTCACCACCTCCTCGTGGATGATGCTGCAACGCAACCTCCTCTACACCGGGATCACCCGCGCCAAGAAGCTCGTCGTTCTGGTCGGCTCCCGCAGGGCGCTGGCGGCCGCGGTCCGGACCCCGGGAGCCGGCCGTCGCCACACCGCCCTCACCCACCGCATCGCCCCCCGCGTGAGAGCCTGCGTGCTGGGGTGATGGACAGGGAGAACCGGGCGTCAGCGGAGCGGGGCGCGGCCCGCCAGCTCCCCCAGTTCGGCCAGCCAAAGATCCGCCAGCGCCTCGTGGCAGGGGACGCTCTCGCTCGTCGTGAACGTGGCATGGGCATGCTCGCCGTAGCCGAACAGGCCCACGGAAAGGTGCTGGCGGCCGACGAACAGCGGAGGCAGTCCGACCAGTCCGGTCACCGGCCGCCCCGCGACGGCCAGCCGGCCGCGCAGCCTCCCCGGGTTCGAAGCCACGAGGGCGACCTCACGGGTCCGCGCGCCCGAACTCGCGACGTGAGCGAGGAAACGCTGCGAGGCCCCGGGAGACAGCTTGGCGAGGGCGAGATGACGGCGCTCGACCACCCCCAGGCCACCGCCCCGCTTCAACCGGCGCGTGCGCGCGGCGACGCGGACAAGCCGCCGGCCGGGGTCCGGTTCGCCGCACGGCAGGGCGATACGGACCCCGGTGGTGAAGTTCGACAGGAGGTCCTGTTCGGCACTGGTCCGGATGCTGATGGGCATCAGCGCGTGGATGGGTCGACGGGTTCGGCGCCATTCCGGCAGCGACCACTGCCGCAACGCGCCGGCGAGGGCCGCGAGAAAGACGTCGTTGACCGTGACCGCGTGCCGTCGGGCGATCCGCCGCAGCGCGTCGAGCTCCGTCGTCACCCAGGTGTGGCGGGCCGGGCCGCGGGACGGGCCACCCCAGGCCGCCAGGGCCCGGGTGGGTGCCAGCCCCTGCAGGTTGCGACCGGCCAGGCGCAGGTAGTCCCCCGTCCGGGGGGCGGGAAACGCCGGCGGCAGGGCCAGGCCCGTCTCGTCCCCCTCGCCGAACAGCAGGTGTAACGCCCGGTAGAGGGCGCCGCCGTCCTGGTGCACGTGGCTGGCCCGGTAGAGCACCAGGGTGCCGGGGACGGAGTGCCCGCGCAGGAGGTGGAGCATCCACGGCGGTCGACCGAGGTCGATGGGCCGGGTGGCGAGCCGGTCGATCGCGCGACGCACGCCGTCGTCGCCCGGCCCCTCCGGGACAGCGGTGACGACCACATGATCGTCCACGTCGACGTCGCCGCGCGAGGCCCACCGGGACACGGTCTGTTCGGCATCCGACCCGCGGCCGCGGCGGTCCGACGCCGGCGCCGCGACGGCATGGAGTCGTTCGGACAGACTCGGCGCCACGCGAAGTCGGTCCGCGACGTGCGCCCGCAGACCGGCAAGATCCAACGGCGGCCCGCCGACGTACAACAATGCACCGATGTCGAGGAACTCGCCAGGAAAACGGCGGGTGAAGGCCAGGAAGGCGTGATCGCCCATCGTCAACGACCGGTCCTGCTGCACAGCGCCATCCCCTTCCGCGGTCGGGTATGCCCGGAATCATCGCAGTAGTCCGGGTTCCCGCGCCCCGGCGGCCTCGCCGAAACGGATCGCGACAGAGCGGCGAGATCCACGGAGTGCTGATACCGCAGGTCGAGGGGCAGTCTGGGGAGATCGCGCCGAACTCCGTCGTCAGCCCTCAATCGGCCACGAGCCGGATCTGCCCTGCGAGCAGATCTTCGTCGGTCACGCTGATGGTGTGAGGTTCGGCGATGCTCATGATCGAGAGGCAGGGTGATGGACAGAGGAGAACCAGTCGCGTGGGCACCGGGGATGTCGCTGCTGTCCGATGTCAGTCCGGCGGCGTGGGTAGCGGCAGCGCTGGTTGCCACCACGTCAGCCGGGACGGTCGAGGCGATGGTGCCGCCCGTCTTCTCCGCCTACGCCCGGGTGCTGCCTCCGACCTACGACCGTGCGGATGAGGGACGGCGACACCGCTGGTCCGAGATCGCCGCAAGCCGAGGCGTGGCGCTGACGGCCGGGACCCGGTTCAACGACCTCGTCGCCGGTTCGGACCGCTGGGGACGTCCCTGCGACGGAGGCCTGGACGCGCGGGAGACGCAGGCCCTCGTGAGGGTCCTGTCCCGCTTCACCGGCACGCCGGACCAGGCGTACTTCTGCCTCTGGGAGGGTTTCGGCCTCGCCGAGACGCGAGCCTGGGAGGACCGGCCGATACGCGTGCGGACAACGCACCGGGCATATCACCTGCTCACCGGGCCGGTGAACGCCGCCCCGGTGTTGCCGGCGCCGGTGGCGTGGAGGTGCGCGAGTCTGTGGTGGCCCCACGATCGGGCCTGGCTCGTCGCCACCGAGATCGACGGCTACATCACCTATCTCGGTGCCAGCCAGGCCGCGATCGACGCGGTCCTCGCCGATCCCACCCTCGACGCCGTGGCCGCGCGCCCCACCACCCCGCTCGATCCCAGCTACGGCTGACGTACACCCACCCCCGCAGCTTGTCGTGTGACCTCCGAGCGTCACGCGGCGCGCAGTCTCGCCACGATCCAGGCCATGGCCTTGGCTACGGCTGCTCACGCAAGGAGTCAATGGCAGACGCGCTATTCGTAGTAGACGGCGGCGGTGAATATCATGGCAACCATCTGCCAGGTCGGATTTTCAGACAGGCTGACGCCCTTGCCTTCGAGCCATAGATCCAGACCGTCGGTCCAAGCTGATGCCGCCTCGATGTACATGTGAGCCCTGGGATTCTCCGTCACGATCTTCCCTGTCTCAATCTCGGCGGCGAGGTGTTCCAGGTAGCTGACAAGATCCGCCCGCCCGTGTACGTCTTCCGGCCGAACTATCGCTCGGTCCTCCATACACCGCCTCCCTCTCGAACCTTGGTCGAGATCCCGACCTCTCCCGGGTCAAACTTCCCCCTTCACTGGGGCTCTTCAGGTCTCGATCCGGCCCGGGGTGCCGCTGCGCGACCTTCCCCTGGCCAGTTCCCATACGTCCGACGAGCGTAATGTGCAGCACCTTCCGCTGTGAATGAGATGACCGCGGTAACAACCGTCCACCGGCACCATTCCACGGCCCTGGCGGCGCGGAGCGAGCAGGGGAAGGAGGGGCGCAACCAAATCCCCACAGCCCAACATATGCCAGCCACAGAGCAACGCATCCCAGCGAGGGCTACCTCGACATCGTCCTCCGCGACGTTGGCGGCAACGAGTGACGATGACCGGCAGATCTTCATACCAGTGCAACCAGAATCACAAGAGTCTCACAGGAATCGATACTGCGGGACTCTTGCCACTCGAGAAACGACCCGGCATTCGACTTCATGTCCATTTTAGCCTGGTTCGCCAAGCATCTTCAGGCGCTCAGCATCGTAGATCTCGACGGCCCATTTCTCATGATCCATGAACGCCTCCCAAAAACCTGACCGATGCCATTCCTCCGGGCCAATGATAAGAAAATCACTCCAGCTCCGAGAAACCTGCCAGCCGCGCGGAATTCGACCCGAAACAATCTCGAACAACCTCGAGTCGAAAAGTGCTGGAAGCTCAATATCTGAATAGTGGATACGAAATTCGATCGCACCATCCGCCTGGGTGTAGATCTGGATGACGCGATACTCCACCCCCAGCCTAAGTGGTCGGCGCTGGAAGTCCTTCGGGGGTTGACTTGAAGCACTCGTCGTGTGGAGTCCAGGTAGCGGACCGGACGTGCCACCGGTGTTGTTGCGCATGACGCCAGCGTGGCCCATCTGTAGCCAGCCGGGAGATCCGGATCTGGATCCGGTCTGTGGCAGCGGGTGTGCCCAGTTTCCGTCCACGGTTTCCGGGCTGGTTGGCCGCTGCGGGTCAGCCGCGCACCGCAGCCATGCACTCGTCGTATAGGTCCATGATTTCGCCCTTGCCGTCGTTGGCGACCCACGTGATCGATGCGGCATCCAGGCACGCGAACGCCGTCGCGATCACCGCGCGGGCCTTCGCGCCCTCGTTGCCGGTAGCTGCGTTCATGCGGGTTTCGATGAGCGGCAGCAGGTCCTCCTGGAATCGCAGTCGCTTTTCGAGCCAACCGGCACGCAGCGAGGCGGTGTTGTGCAGGAGACGGAACCGCTCCAGGGTCTGTTCGCGGCTGTCATGCAGGGTCAGTACGGCAGTAACCCCTGCGCGCAGGGCCTCCCAGACGCCGACGTCGGTCGGCAGTTCGCTGATCGTGTCTGTCAGGACCTGCCCGAAGCGGTCCTGGTTGCCGCCGAGAAGGTCCTCCTTGGTGCCGAAGTAGCGGAAGAGGGTGCGCTGGGAAACGCCGGCCTCTCGGGCGATCTGGGCGATGGTCGTCTCGTCGTAGCCCTGCTCGATGAACAGGCGCAGGGCCGTCTCGAGGATCTCTCGGGAGGCCATCTGTCGTGTCCGCTCCCACAGCGTGGCCGGAGTCCTCGTCGCTGCCTTGGCGCCCTGCTGCATACCACCAGATTACCCAGCGCTGCCAGAGCGGCATGCGCCTCCCATGTGACAGCCACCGCCAACCTGGCATACGCTGCCAAGAGCGGTGGCGCGGCACCGCCCACTGCCCCACGGACAGAGCCGCTCACCCCCCCGCCCAGAAGTACGCAAAGGAGCGCATCATGCCTGCACCCACAGCTCTGATCACCGGTGGAACCAGCGGCATCGGCAAGGCGACCGCCGAACTACTCCACTCCCGCGGCTACCGCGTCATGGTCACCGGCCTCGGCAATGTCGCCGACACCGGACTTCCCGAAGACGTCACGGCTGTCCGGGCCGACGCACGGTCCCTGCCGGACATCGACCAGGCGATCGACCAGGCGCGCCGGCAACTCGGCTCCCTCGACCTGCTCTTCCTCAACGCGGGCATCTCCCGCCCCGGCCCGATCGAATCAACCGATGAAGACGCCTTCGACGCCCTGTTCGACATCAACGTCAAGGGAAACTTCTTCACCCTGCAAAAGGCACTGCCGCTCCTCAACGAGGGCGCCTCGGTCGTGTTCACCGTGGGCGCCGCCGAAGGGCTCGGGGCCGCGATGACAGCCGCCAAGGGCGCTCTGCTGCCCCTCATGCGGTCCCTCGCGCTCGAACTCGCCCCCCGCCGCATCCGCGTCAACGCGGTCAGCCCAGGACTGATCAACACCCCTGCCTACAGCAAGATGGGTGTCTCCCAGGAAATGATCGACTCCTGGGCCCGGGACGTCCCGCTCGGCCGCGTCGGCGCTCCCGCCGACATCGCCGAAGCCGTGGCCTTCCTCGCCTCGGACGCCGCCGGCTACATCACCGGCGACAACCTCACCGTCTCCGGCGGCATCGGCGTTCACTCCAACGCCTGACGAGTAATTTGGCTCTGACCTGGAAGGTTCACCGGGTCCGATGCTCAGGCTGTGGCCCGGGCGAGCCGACGGCCCGTGCGGGAAGCCGGCCCCGCCACTTCGTTCTCCACCACGGATAGATGGGCCGCCCTCCTTCCATGCCCGTGTGCTCCGCCGTGCCCTTGGAACTGACCGCTGCCGAGCGCCACCGGCTCAAGAAGATGGCCTACGGCCACAAGACCCCGCACCAGGCACGCCAGCGGGCGACGATCGTGCTCCTGGCAGCACGAGGCCTCAGCAACGCCCGGATCGCCGCCGAAACCCACCTGCACGTGGACACCGTGCGCCGCTGGCGCGGCCGATTCGCGGTCGGCCGGGTGCCCGCACTGGCCGACCGCAAGCGGTCGGGGCGGCCTCCGACGTTCACCCCGCTGCAGATCGCCGAAGTCAAGGCACTGGCCTGCCAGTTACCGGCCGAGACCGGCGTGCCGCTGTCGCGCTGGTCGTGCCCGGAACTGGCAGCCGAGCTGACCGCGCGTGGAATCACCGACAGCATCTCGGCGTCCACGGTGCGCCGCTGGCTGGCCCAGGACGCGCTCAAACCCTGGCAGTACCGCTCCTGGATCTTCATCACCGACCCGGACTTCCGCGCCAAAGCCCAGCGGGTGCTGGACCTGTACGCCCGCACCCGGCAGGGCGAGCCCCTGGGCACGGACGAACACGTCATCAGCGCCGACGAGAAGACCTCCATCCAGGCCCGCTGCCGCTGCCACCCCACCCTGCCACCGGGGCGGGCCCGAGCAATGCGGGTGAACCACACCTACGGGCGCGGCGGCGCGCTGGCCTACCTGGCCGCCTACGACGTCCACGCCGCGCAGGTATCCGGCCGCTGCGAGCCGACCACCGGCATCGACCCGTTCATGAGCCTGGTCGCCCAGGTCATGAGCCAGGAGCCCTACGCGAGCGCGAAGCGAGTGTTCTGGGTCGTCGACAACGGTTCCTCTCACCGCGGCAAGAAGGCCGCGAACCGACTGTCGGCCGCCTTCCCGAACGCGATCCTGGTCCACACCCCGGTGCACGCCTCCTGGTCGAACCAGATCGAGATCTTCTTCTCCGTCGTGCAGCGCAAGGTCGTCTCACCCAGCGACTTCACCGACCTGACCCAGGTCGGGGGCCGGCTCCGAGCATTCGAAGACCGCTACAACGCCACGGCACAGCCGTTCCAGTGGAGATTCACCACCTCCGACCTGGACGATCTACTGGCCCGGCTCGATCGACACACACCCGCCGACCGACACCAACAATCCTCCGCTGCCCTGGCAGCCTGATCAACCCCCGAAGGAATTCCAGCGCCGACCACTAAGTGCCGTCGACCCTTGAGATATGCGCTCGTCAAGCCCATCGCCACCCTTGAATCTGACGACCACCGCATGCTACCTCCGGTTCATGACCACCTTGTAGTTGAAATCGTACATCACATCATTCGATGTCCGACTGCGGTAAAAGTGCACCTGGAGTTGCCCATACGGAGTGCCGCGAGCCGCTTGGCGCCGAGGTCCGGCCCGAACCGGGCTGCGGCCACTCCGGGGGCCAACCCAGCACGGCCACCCCGTTCGGAAACGCTGCGGGGGCGTTTGGAGGAATCCCCCAAGACGCCCTCCCGGCATGACGGCAGCCGTGACAGACCGTCCGGCATGACGGCAACCGTGACAGCAACACAGGCGACCTACCGGGTATCAGGACCGTCAGAGCTGCCAGGCACGCCCTCGTCAATGACGATCAGATCCCTGAGATCCTCCACAAGCCGCCTCCCCGCCTTGCTCACAATGCCTCGGACCCACCACTTCGATTCGGGGTGGCGCGGGAATGCATCCTTGCGCAGCAAGGGCCGGAACCGAGCATCAACCTTCTCGACAGCACGTCGAAACCCTTCCATCTCAGGAAAGGCAGCCAGCTCTGAATCGCTAATAGCGCTTTCAAGGCAAGACCGCGAGGTCAACTCATCAAAATAGTCCTCAGCATCCCGCGGGTACCCGCGTTCGCAATCCGCGACGAATTCGGACCAGCTGTTCAGGAGTTCGACAGGGCTGTTGTCCCGCCAGCACCCAGAAGCCAATGTGAACTGGGTGAACGCATCCTCAAAGGATGTCCTATCCGTCATCGGCCAGCCTGTTCAAGGAAGTACTTCAGCGGATTACGAGGACGGAAGAAGGTCGTGATGTCGTTTCCATTACGCATCCCGAGCCGTCCGTCGGAGTCCAGCCGCATCAGCACACCGTCACTACGAGTAGCCTCCCTCGCCCCACTGGGTTGGACGAGGGCGGGGAACAGGATGATGCCGTGTTTGGTGGCGGTGGACAGGTAGCTGCGAATCGCGCAGAACTGACGGGCTCCGGTGAGGGTGCGTAGAAACCCGGCTACTTTCTGTCCGTAGCGGGAATCCCTGGTCGCCAATGTTCCAGGGGTTCCCGAAAGGTATGTGAGCCAGCCTCCTACCAGCTGCCCTGGAGGGTTTTCCTGAGCTTCCCGCATCGAATGGCTCGTGAACGTCGCCCACTCTGGACTCCACGCCTCGACTACGGCCCGAAAAAGGTCTCGTGCGATGTTGGATCGTACAAGCCAGCCGTGGACTCCGACGGCTCAGGCAGCTTCAGCAGAAGGCTGTTCTTGATAGAATTCGTCTCCGGATTGGCGCCGCAGTGGGCGCTGAAGGAAGCGGGCTCGGGGCTCTTGTTCCACAGTGAGACTCTGAACCCGAGCTCGGGGATGACATGACCACCGAAGTCGGTGCGATTCCGGCCAGCCTTCAGCATCGATTCCAGAGAGTCGACGCTGGTCGACACCGGGTTGCCGGAGGCTGCGGCCTTGGTCCTGCCCTTGCGGAACCATGTCGCCAAAGCCGGGTGGGCGGCGCCGAGCTGACCCAGACAGCCGGCCAGCCGTACAGCGCATTCGCCAGCCGACTCGACGCGCCCTCCCCAATAGGCCCCGATATAGCAGCGGTCCGCATTCATACAGATGGCCCAGATTGTTGTGGGATACCTCCTCCACTACTCCTTGGATATTTGTGAAATTCCCCCCAACGCCATGGAGAAGATTTTCATAAATACTCCACGGGTGACCACATCCACATCCAGCCGTTCCAGCGATGCGAGCGTCTCCGGGGCGAGATCGATCGTTGTAATTGCGCCACTTTCCGCACCACTTGGGGTTCGGAATAGTACGAGGCACCGGTAGGACCGAACGACCCCGGAACGCTCCTCTCTCATGAGCGACTGAAGAAATACCGTATCGTCTTTCACCTGTGCACGTAGCGCGTCCACCGATGTCCACCGGGTCGCCCATCCCCGGCGCTCTGCCTCCAACTGGATACCAAGCAGGACTTCAAAGCTGATCTGGCACACCCGAAAGTCGGGATCAGCCGGGCGGATCATAGGCATTGGCCATTACCCCCCATTAAGAACATCGATGCGGATTTCCGTATTCGGGTCGATACGCCCGTCGGCGATTCTCGCGAGGAGTTCGTCCCAGCGGTGATGACCGCCGAGGATCTTACCGCCACGCGAGACAAGAATTCCGTCCCCCTCGGGCGCTTCATTGATTGCATCCAGCAGTTCATCGTCACTCAGGAACTCGTGATACCACTGTGACGAGGGATCGCGAGTTTTCTGCCCTTCGACATAATTCTCGGCGAGATCACCAGCACGTTCAATTCGTGTCTCAAAACAGGCGCCGCTGTTGTGCACCAGGACGGGCGTGGTGCCGGCGAGGACGTAGTAGGTGTGGAGGGTGTCGACGGTGAGGTTGTAGACGGTCTGGGTCTGGTCGCGGTCGTGGGTGGTGGTGACGGGGATGTCGGCGCCGGTGGGGGTGCGCAGCCGGTCGGCGGAGGTGAGGTCGTCGGCGTCGACCCAGGTGTGGTGAGCATCATCCCAGAAGGGATGGTGATCGGTGGCAGTGAGGGTTTGTGGGCCGTCCGCCGTGGCGACGGTGACGTCGACAAGGTGTTTGAGGCCGTGGCCGACGATGACGGCGGTGACGGTGTGGACCTCGGTACGGCCGGTGGTGGGGTCAGTGGCCAGGACCCGGTCACCGACCTTCACCTCGTCGATGCGCTTGCGGGTGCCGTCGGCCATGAGGACCTCGGTGGCACCGTCAAAACTGTTCGGTGTCGCAGGACTCAGGCCGGCCACCGGGTAGGTCGCAGTCCTTGTCGCCCGGTCCGCAGTTGGGGGTGCCGGTGTAGCCGGCGACCTCGCCGTTGATGGCGGCGCCCGGGTCGCAGGTGTTGGTGAGCGGGGTGCCGGCGCTGGCGGCGCAGGTCTCCTGAGCCGGAGCGGCGCCCAGGCCGCCGTACGGGTCCTCGGTGGCCGCGGCGGCAGCTCCGCCGGCCGCGGCAGCGGGGAGAGCGGCGCCGGTCGGGGTGGGGCGGGCGTCGCCGATGCAGCGCACGGGTGCCTTGCATGCCTGGACGATGTACTGCCTGCCGGCGGTCTGGTCGACACTGTTGCCACCGGCGGTGAGCGGGACCGTGCCGGACGAGATCGGAGTCGGGTCGGACGAGCGGACCGCGGGGGGCAGAACCGCGTCCGAGTAGCCGTTGTAGAACGTCCCGTGGATCAGCGGCACCGGGGCCGCCTTCGGCGCCGCGGCGGGGGCGGCCGCCCGCGGGGCTGACGTGGTCGCCCGCGCGGGCGCCGCAGACCCGCCGCCGGCCGTCGACCAGGTGCCGGCCGACGTGCCGCTCCGCACCGTGGTGCCGGTCTGGGTGACGGTGCCGGTCTGGGTGACGGTGCCGGCTCGAGCAGTTGTGGTCGACTGGGCGGCGGTGATCGGCCTGGCGGCGGCCGCGGGTTGCGTGGCCGCCGCCGAACCGCCCCCGCTGTGGAAGTCGTCCCAGGCCTGGCCCGCGACGATGACGCCGAGCGTGCCGGCCGCGGCACCGAGCCCGATGCCGACCCCGGTGGAGTCCAGGGCGAGACCGGCGGTTTCGAGCAAGCCCGCGCCCGCGAGCTCGGCCGCCGGCACCGCGGCGCTGGCCAGCGTGGCGCTGGCCGCCGCGGCCCCCCCGACGACCGCGGCGGCCGCCAGCGCGGTGGTTTTCTTGATGCTGCTGAGGAAGCTGCGGCCGGTCAGGTCGTTGTAGGCGAGCGGGTTGGCACCGGCGTAGACGTACCGGTTGGCGGACGCCGCGGAGGTGAGGGCGAGATCGGCGCTGTCCCGGGAGATGAAGCTGCCGGTTCCCGGGGTGTACCAGCGGGCCTGCGCGTCCACCTTGCCGCTGGTCGGGTCGGTCCAGGAGCCCTGGTAGCCGATCCGCAGGTTGGCCGAGCCGGTCACGACCGGTGTCCCGAAGGGGTCGTAGGCCCGATTGTCGGTGAGCCCGGCGCCGTCGGTGGTGAAGGCGCCGACGACGCTGCCGTGGATGTCGGTGAGGGTCGCCCAGTTCCCGGCGGCGGTGCCGGCGCTGATGATGTCGCCGTCCGGGTCGCGGGCGTAGGCGGAGCCGTCGATGCTGGGCTCGCGGTCGAGGCCGTCGTAGACGAGCCGGGAGGTGCCGTTGCGGACGGCGAGGCGGTTCAGCCCGTCGTAGGCGAAGCTGGTCGTCGCGCCGCCGGCCGTGTCGGAGACGAGCCGGTCGAACGCGTCGAACACGGTCGTGGTCGTCGTCGCCCCGGCGACCCGCGTGTTCAGCGTCCCGCGGGCGGTGTAGCCGTAGGTCGCCGAGCCGTCGGAGAGCAGCCGGTTCCGTTCGTCGAACGACGCGGTGGCGGCGTTGACCGCGGTGCGGTTCCCCGCGGCGTCCCAGCCGTAGGTGGTGGTGACGTTGGCCGGGTTGGTCCAGGCGGTGAGCCGGTTGGAGCGGTCGTAGCCGTAGGTCTGGGTGCCGGCGCCAGCGGCGGCCGCCGGACCGATGACGGTGGTCAGCGGGTTGTCGTTGTTGTCGTAGGTGTAGGTCTGCGAGCGCAGCGTGCCGCCCGGCCCGGTCAGCGTGTCCGAGGTGGTGCGGCCCAGGTTGTCGTAGCCGAAGCTGCGCGCGGCCCCGCCGCTGCCGTAGGCGACCGAGGTGAGCTGGCGGGCGTCGTCGTAGCTGAGGGTGCGGGTCCCGCCGGTGGCGGCGGCGCCGACGGTGGTCAGGTCGCCGCGGGCGTTGTAGTGGAAGTCCGAGTAGCTGCCGGAGTCGGCCCGCCGGGTCATCCGGCCGTTCTGGTCGTACTCGAAGGAGGAGCCACCGCCATCGCCCGTGACGCCGGTGACCAGGCCGCGGTCGTTGTAGCCGAAGGACTGCGAGCCGTACGGGTGGTTGATGCTGGTGAGCTGGCCGACCAGGTCGTAGTGCAACGTCCGGGCGGCCGCCGCCGCGCCGCCGCCGGAGCCGGACTCGGCGGTGAGGCGGCCGAGCTCGTCGAAGGTCCGCGTCCGGGTGACCCCGCCCGGTTCGACCAGGCTGACGGGCAGCCCGCCGGCGTCGTAGGAGGTCTGCCAGGTGCGGTCGGCGAGGTTCGGGTAGGCGGTGGTGGACGGCTCGATCGTCTTCTCGGGTAGGCCGAGGCTGTTGTAGGTGGTGACGGTGACGTTGCCGCGTCCGTCGGTCAGCCGGGTCGCGTTGCCGGCGGCGTCGTAGCCGAGGGCGGTGGTGGTCGTCGTGGTGGCGGTGACCGGTTCGACGAGGGTGCTGACCCGGTCGAGGGCGTCGTAGGTGCGGGTGGTGGTCCAGCCGTCGAAGTCGGTGGCCGAGGTCGGGTTGCCGGCCGCGTCATAGCCGGTGGAAACGGCTCGAAGCTGGGTGTCGGTCGGGGAGGACTGCGCGGCGGTGGTCGGCCGGCCGGCCCGGTCGTAGGTGATCCGGATGCTGCGGCCGAGCGGGTCGGTGACGGTCGCCGGCCGGCCGGCGAGGTCGTAGGTGTGGTGGGTGAGCTTGCCGAGTTCGTCGTGCTCGTCGACGAGGGCCCCGGTGGCGTCGTAGCTGCCGGTCCACATCGCGCCGGAGGGGATGTTCGCCGGGGTCAGGATCCTGGTGACGTCACCGGCGTCGTCATGGTCGGTGTAGGTGGTGAAGGTCGCGGCCGGGGTGCGCTCGGTGCGGGTGGTGGCCCAGACCCGGTCGTGGTCGTCGTAGGCGTAGAAGGTCCACACGCCGTTCGCGTCGACGAGGGACGTCGGGTTCGAGGCGTCGTCGTAGACGATCCGGCTGACCCCGGCGACGGCCGCGCCCGTCGCCTGGGGCTCGGTGACGGCGACCGGCCGGTTCAGCGCGTCGTAGACCGTGGTGGTCGTCTGCCCGCGGGTGTCGACGTGGGTGAGGGGGTTGCCGTTGTGGTCGTAGGTCCAGGACTCGACCGGTGCGATCGCCGATCCGCCGGGCGGGGTGTAGGACGGACCGATGGCCTGGGTGGGCCGGCCGAGGGCGTCGTAGGCGGTGGTGGTGACCTGCCCGCGCGGGTCGCGCTGCTGGGTGATCTCCCCGAAGGTGTCGTAGCCGAGATCCGCGGCCGGACGCTGCGCGGCGGGCGCTCCCCCGTTCTCCTCCACCTGCACCGACGGCGCCTTGACCTGGGTGATCGCGCCGGCGGCGTCGACCGTGGCGTTGCTGACGTAGGCCGCGTCGGGGGCGCCGCCGGCCACGTAGCCGCGGGGATCCGCGCCGCCGGTGACGAACCCGCGCTGGTCGCGCTGGTAGGTGGTGACGAACGTGGTGGTGCCGTCGCCGAACAGGGTCTGCGACGTCAGCCGGGAGGCGTCGTCGTAGCCGAAGTCGGTGCGCTCGGTCGCGGACGTGCCGGCCGCGCCGAACACCGCCGAGGTGACGTCGTCGTTCGCGTCGTAGGTGTAGTCGACGGTGCGGGCGAGCCCGGCCGGGTCGACGGTGCTGCGGGTCAGTCGGCCGGCGGCGTCGTAGGTTCCGTTGACGGTCGCCAGGCCACCGCCCGTGGTCAGGGAGTTCGGGTTGCCCGCGCCGTCGTAGGAACGGTCGACCAGGACGATGTCCCGGGCGTTCGCGCTCGACAGCGTGCCGGTGGCCAGGTCCGGTGGCCGGTAGCCGACCAGGATGTCCTGGCGCGGCAGGTCGTCGAGCCAGTAGGTGTGCCGCGTCGTGCGGCCCAGCGCGTCGGTGACGGTGGCCAGCCGGTCCGCCGGGTCGTAGGCGCGGGATTCCAGCACGACGTCGCGGGCGGTGCTGTGGGCGACGGGGTCGTCGACGAAATCCTTGAGGGTCCTCGTCGCGAGCAGGTTGTGCGCCGTGTAGGTGTAGGAGGTGACGGCGCCGACGGTCATCGAGGTCTGGCGGTCGTCGCCGTCGTAGGCGTAGGTGGTGGTGCGGGTGGTGTCGCCGCCGGTGGAGTCGGAGACCGCCGTCTGGGTGGGGCTGCCGTTGAGGTCGTAACTGTTGGTCGTCACCCGGGTGTGCGTCGTCCCGGTGATCGGGTTGGCCACGCCGGGCTCGGTGACGGTGAGGACGTGGGAGAGCTTGTCGTAGGTGTAGGTGGTGGTCAGCCCGGCCGGGAAGGTGTCCGAGGTCGCCTTCGAGGTGAGCTCGCGGCCCAGTTCGTCGTAGGTGTAGTCGCGGACCAGCCCAGCCGGGTCGGTGTCCCGGCGCAGGTCCCCCTTGCTGTCGTAGGCGTAGGTCGTCGTCTTCCCGCGGGCGTCTGTGGACGAGGCGAGCAGGCCGCGCGGCTGGGTTCCGCCGCCGATGGCCGTCTCCGTGCCGACCGTGAAGGCCGCACTGGTCGTCCGCCCCGCGGGGAAGTCGGGGGTGGCCGGGGTCCGGGTCCCGGTCACGTCCCCGGCGGCGTCGTAGGTGTAGGTGGACTTGTAGGTGTCATCCGTCGGCGCGGCCGAGCGCGCGCCGCGGACCGCGGTGACCAGGTCGTTGCGCGGGTCGCCCGGGGCGCCGAGGAAGTAGTCGTAGTACTCGGTGTTCGGCCACAGGGTGCCGTTCAGGTTGAGCCGGACCGTCGTGCGGGCCCTCACGTTGCCGCGGTCGTCGGTCTGCAGCATGAGGACGTTGCCGTTCTCGTCCGTCACCTGGGACAGGAATCCGCGGTTGTTGTAGGTGAACCGGCGGTCTCCGGTGGCGTCGCGGTGCGAGATGAGCTGGCCCTGGGCCGAGTACTCCCAGTCCTCGTCATGAGCGCGCGGGTCGATGATCCGCACGATCGTGGTGGGGCTGGTGGACAGGACGCTGTAGGTCGTGCGGTGGCCGAGGCCGTCCTCCCGCCAGGCCACCGTCCCGTCGGCGTTGTAGCCGATCTTGGTCTCGATGTTGCCGCGGGGCAGCGTAGTCTGCGCGAGCTTGCCGTTCGCGGCGTAGGAGTAGGTGGTCGGCGTCGAGGTGTGCGGGGCGGTGACCGTGGTCAGGCTGCTGCCGGTGTAGCCGTAGGACCAGGTCAGCGGTCCGCCGTGGGCGGCGACGGCGGCGGTCGAGACCGAGGCGACGTGGTTGCCGTCGCCGGTCCAGGTGAAGGTCAGCGACCGGCTCGTCGTCGCGTTCGTCACCGATGTCAGCCGGGAGTTGCCGTCGTAGCCGAGCTGGAGTGCCCGGCCGGCCGCGTCGGTGATCCCGGTGAGGCGGCCGTCCGAACGGAAGGAGTAATGGGAGCCGTTCTTCTCGCTCAGGACGGTCGCGGCGGTGGCGGTGATGTTGTCGATGCGCCCGGCGCCGGTCCCGTCGGCATACGGGCCGGCGCGGCTGCCGTAGAAGACGGCCGGGTCCTTCGCGGACAGGATCTGCGTGCCGTTGCGCAGCACACTGATCGAGGGGCCGTTGGTGAGGATCGTGAGGGTGTCCGCGGCGGTGCAGCACAGCCCGGCCGCGTCGGCGACGGTGGTGTCCACCCCGTCCACCCGCTTGATCAGCCGCCAGGTGTTCGAGGACGGCAGCGCGACGAGCCGCCAGTAGTTGTTCACGTCGGCGACCCGGAAGGCCAGCCCGGTGCCCTGCTGCGCGACGGGCTCCGTGAAGCTGATCGACCCGTCGGCGGCGGCGCCGATGGTGGCCAGGTTGTGCCCGGTGGCACCGGAGGCCAGGTAGGCCGCGTTGCCGCTGGTGCCCCAGGTCCCGGCGAGGTTGACCCAGTTCTCGCCGTCGTCGGTCGAGCCGAGCCCGGTGGTCGAGTCCGGGTTGGTGATGGTGTCGCGGTGGGCGTCCGCGGTGATCAGCAGCGAGTCGATCCGGCCGGAGCCGGTGCCCTGGGCGTAGAGGCCGGCCCTGGTCGCGGTCGAGAACTGGCTGTCGCTGGTGGTCGCGACGACCCGGTCGTTGCGCAGGATCGACAGCAGGCCGCCGGACATGCTGATGCCGTAGGTGTCGGTGGTGGCGCAGCAGGCGTTGGACGCGGTGAGCACCGTCGTCTCCCAGCCGCCGACCCGTTTCGCCACCACCACGGAGTTCGACGACGGGTTGATGTACAGCAACCACATGTTGTCGATGTCCTGGACCCGGAAGGCGATGCCGATCCGGTCCTGCAGAACGGGGGCGGTGAAGCGGATCGTGCCGTCCGACGGCGCCGGAATGACCGCGACGCTGCGGAACCAGCCCCCGGCGGTCGCCAGATAGGCGGCATTGTTGGATAGGCCCCAGACACCGTCGAGGATTTGCCAGCTCTCGCCGGAGTCGGTGTTTCCCATGGAGGTGGCGGAGTTCGCCCCGGTGAAGGAGGCCACCCGCGGCGCCGGCGCCTGCAGGAACGAGTAGTAGCCGCGCGGGGGCTGGTAGGAGCCGTCACTGTTGCGACCGAACCGGGCCTGCCGCCCGTCCGGGTAACGAATCTGAACGTTGCCCTGACCGGCGGAATCCGGGACGGCGGTCATGTCGTAGTCGGAGGTCCAACCGGTCCCGAACAGCCCGTCCGCGGTACTCATGCTGTTGTAGGTGCGGGCCACGCTCTCCCCCGGCCCGGTGCCGTCCAGCGAGGCGTCGGTGACGGTCGAGGCGTAGTTCTGGGTCAGCGGGTGCACCCCGCCGACCGCGGGGACATAGGCGTCTCGCCCGAGGTCCGACTGGGTGGGGGGCTGGTCGACGACGGGGCTGAGCGCGAGTGGCGACGTCCACAGGCTCTGGTTCGCGCCGTCGCTCACCTGGCCACGCCAGTAGTAGATCTGGTCCCAGTTCAGCGCCCCGGCCGGGGGCAGCCAGGTGTTCGACGCCTGTGGACCGGACGTCCAGCAGGCGCCGGAGTTCGCGTCGGTCCCGGTGCAGATCTGGAACGAGTAGCTCAGCGGGCTCGGGCCGTTGTCCGGGTCGACCGCGGTCAGGCTCAGGGGCGGCCGCACGCTGGCGACCTCCGAGCCGGACAGCGGGGACACGTTGCTGATGTATGGCGACTGGTTCGTCGGGTTCGACAGGATCAGCGTCGTGGCGTACTCGGGAATCCCCTGGTCGGAGAACCAGGACGTGCCGGCCTCCTCCATGTCCCAGCGGATCGTGTAGGTGCCGGGAGAAAGGCCGGCCAGGCTGACGGCGGCGGGCAGGTCGATCGTCTGGCCCGAACTGACCGACGTGGGGAGGTTCGTCTGGACGCCCTGGTGAATCACCTCCGTGGTGTTCGCGGCGTTGTAGATGTGATACGAGAGTTTGTAGTTGCCGTTCGCGGGCCACAGTGTCTGACCGGTGTTCTTCAACCGGACGGTGATCTGCCCCGGCGTGGTCGTGGTCGGCTGGGTGGTCCAGGTCGGGTTCCCCGACGGATAGGAGTAGGTCACCCCGTACGGGGTCCACGCCATTTCCAGGCGCGGCCGGTAGTCCGAGTCCGGGGTCGCCGGATTGCACCAGCAGTCGTCGGAGAAGAACTCCTTGTACCACTGACCGTCCGTGTCCGACGTCACCACGGCGAGGCCGAAGTTCGCGTTCGCGTCGTGCGTCCAGTTGTTCACGAGGTTCGTCAGCCGCGAGTCGCCGTCCCCGATGAACTCCCAGGACGCGCCGCAGGCGGGCAGCGAGTCGTCGTGCGCGAAGGACTTCTGCGCGACCTCGTCGCCGATCGTGGCGCCGGGCCACGTCATGTTGCCGCCGTACCAGGGGATGGTGACCCGGCGCAGGCTCACCGGATGCGGCGTGCATCCGCTTGCGGAAAGCCGGTTGACCATTTTCACGTGGGCGTTGGTGACCGTCGCGTTCGTCAGCGAGGACTGGCCCGGGAAGCTGAGGTAGCCACGCACCACGTCGGAGCCCACGACGCCGGACTTGATGACGAGTTCGGAGGCATAGTTGGTGCTGGGATGGGCTGAGGAGACATAGGTGTCGTCGGCCCCGGCGATCAGGGTGGACACGTTCGGGTCCACCCGGACGGGATAGACCCGGTCCTTCGCCGCCAGCCAGTCCTTGTCCAGGTCGACCTGGAGCGCCTGCTGGCCGTTGGACAGCGTCACGAGGCTGTAGGCGACCCCGTCCGACGATGCCCGGAACCCCTGCGGGGACGTCCGGCGGGAGTCCTCCATGGACCCCGGCGGAATGACCGCCCGCACCTCGCCGCTGCCGTCCGAAAGCAGCACCTTCCGCCCGTCGACCTTCGCCGTCAGGCCGGTGAGCGTCAGCGGGTACGTCCACGTCGTCGGTGCCTGCGCCGAGCGGAGAACCAGCACCTCCTTGAGCCCGTCGGCGGTCGGCCCCAGTTCGAGGTCGGCGGCGTCCCGCACCCCGGCGTACGTCGCCTTCGACCCGTCGACCGTGGCCTGCGCACCCTGCGCCTGCGCGATCCCGAACGCGAACGAGGTGTCCGCGTCGAGCTGGAGCTTCCCGAGCTGGGCGTCGTCGGCGCGCGGCGCGACCTCGGTCGTCGCCCGGGCGGACCGGGCGTGCAGCCGCCCCCGGTCGCCCGGCACCAGGGCGGTGTCGATGCCGACCCAGGTGCCCTTGGCGTCCTTGAAGCGGTCGGAACCCATCGTCGTCTCGGCGGTGAACGTCCCGTCCGGGTTGTGGAACACCTCCCGGGACTCGGTGCGCAGGCTCAGCACCTCGACCCGGCCCGCCTGCGGCTTCAGTTCCCGGCCCGGCTCGCGCGCCGGGGCCGTCGTCTTGGAGTCGCCGAATCGGGCGGTGGTCATCGCCTCGGGCGCCGTGGCCGCTCCGGTGGCTCCCGCAGCCGCACCCGCGGCCCTGGGGCTGCCCCCGACCGGAGTCCCCGCCCCGGCCGCCGGCTTCTGCGAGACGAACGGTTTCACCGTCCGGCTCGTGGCCGGCGTCGCCGTCGTCGGCACCGTCCCGGCCAACGGCGGGACGATTGCTCGCAGCTTCGCGGGATCCGGCGCCGCCACCGACTGCGTCGCGCTGGTCGGGACCGCCGCGCCTCGACCGGCGGCGCTGCCCGACGAGCTCTCCGGCAGCTTCGTGTCGCGGAAGGGGTTCACGTCCGCGATCGGGCGAAGGTCCGGACTCTGGACCCGGTTCACGACCGTGACGGCGGTCAGCACGACGGCGACGACCAGCCCCAGGGCGATCAGGCTGCGGCGGAGCCGAGAGGTTCGCCGACGACGGGGACGGAATCCGGGGGTGGGCGCAGGGGCGGGGAGGTGCCGGCCAGACATGACTGCTCCGAAGATCCGTGGGGCGCGAAGACCTTGCGTGAAGACCCACCGCGACCGGTACTCCGGGCATCAGGGAAGACGGCAGGTGACCCGCGCGTGAAGGCGCGCGGCGGCGAGGGAGAAGAGGACAGCGAAAGCCGGCGGCCGGGATCAGCGCGGGCCGATAACCTGCCCACCGCCGGGTGGCGAACGGCGGGCAGCGGGGTGAAGGGAGGAGAGCGGAACGGCGGTCAGCCGGGGCGCCGGGGGCCCGCCCGCCGTCCGGGGCGGCCGGCCCAGAATCCGGACCGCACCATTTCACCCGACCTCACGAGAGGGTAGGCGGCCTGTTCCCAGGCGATGGCCGGAACTCGCCGGCAGGCACTGAAAAGAAACCCGCCAGCAGCTATGAGCCGCAGCCGATGATGGAATGCAAAGACGTCTGGAGATGCCTGCATCACATCAGCTCCATCCACTGGGGCAGGAAACAAGGAACCGGTACGGGCGCAGCCTCCGAGGGGAACGGAGGCCGCGCCAGATCACCAAAGATGACGGTCGGCGAATCGGAAGGCAATGAAAATGTCTTCGTTGTCGGGCTCACCGGACGCCGAATCTTCCGTTACCGCCGGAGCTTCGGGCGGAGAAGATGGTACTGATTCTCTCCGTCACCGCATCACCCCCATTTTCCGGAAGTAGGCGACGATGCCCCTGCCCGATGTTCCCGACAGCGTCACCGGCCTCAAGCGGGACCAACTGCTGAACGGCTATGTCGGCCTCGCCGAGCGAGTCCTGCAGAAGCTGGACATTCAGCTCAGTCGGGATCGTAGAAGCGCGAATCCCTCCGCGCAGAACGGCACGCTGACCGCGGGACACACCTCCACCAGTCGGCGTTGGCACGAGCTGTACGCCGAGCTCAGCACCATCAGCAACGACACCACCGTTCGAAACGCACTGCAGACCGCGGTGACCCGCGTCAATACTCTGGAACGGGATGTGCTTACGGCCCTTCCCGCCGCGGGCGCCCCAACCCCGGCGGCAGGGCCGCTCGGCGCGCCCGGCCTCGCCCTGCTGACGAGCGCCGTCGGCATCGTCGACGGGCTGGCCACCGCCCTGCACCAGCCGAACGGCGAGGCCCAGGCGGCGAAGCTGTTCGGGCCGAAGAACGCAGCCGCGGTGTTCGACCGTTTCACACAGATCGTGGACGTCCTCCATCGCCTTCTCGCTGCGACAGACCCGAACGCGGTCGGCGCTGCTGCTGGCTTCGTACCTGATCCGGCGCTCCCCGCCAACATCGGGGCGCTCGCCATCGGATCAGGTCCCACCGGCTTCATCCGCGTGGGTCTGCCGGCGCTCGCGCGCACCGCCGCCGAACTGGCGACGGATCTGGTGCACGAGGCGTCGCACCTGCTTACCGTCCAGCCCACCATCGACTTCGCCTACCGGACGCGGGGCACGCTGTACCTCCTCGACCCGGAACTCGGGTTCCACAACGCGCCGCACTATGAGCAACTCGCCTACGATCTGGCCAACCCGGGGGCCAAGCCGCAGCCGGCGCCCACCGGCACCATCGACGACCTCGCAACCGCCGTACTGCGGTCCAAGGTCACCCGGGCCTGGGCCCGCTCGTCGAGCCTGCGCAATTACACCGATTCTTACCGCTCGGAAGTCGCGGACCTCATCGGTGCCCGCATCGCAGCGGTCGGCTCCCTTCTCGCGACCGCTCTGTTCGAGGACCTTGCCGCCTGTACGAATGCCCTGCAGGACGCGGTGAACGGCACCTTCACCCTGACGCTCGGTGCCGGCCCCTCCGCCCTGGTGGCCACCGTCAACGGGACCACGGTCACCATCACGAACACCGTCACCACCCCCGCTCAGGCGGCTGACATCGCGATCGACCTTCTCGCCGGACAGGCGCGCTCGGCAGGAGTGTCCGGGTTACCTCAGGCCGCGCTGACCGCCTTCATCCGGGACATCGAGCGATACGACAACCCCGACCAGCGCCCCCGGCTGGCGGCCTTCTACGCCAAGTTCGGAGCCCGGCAGATCGTACGCTGACCACGGCAGCGCTGGGCACCCGCGCCCAGCGCGGATCTCAACGCGGTCTCGCGGACGCGCAGTATCGAGGCCACCGGCGCGGACGAGATCATGGCGATCTCCAACATCCACGACCCCGAGGACCGGCGCAACTCACTGCGGCGCCTGGCGTCGGCCGTACTCCGTTGACGTCGTTACCGTATTCCGCACGCTGGCCGCCTACCTCCTCGCTGTCAGGCGGCGAGCCGAAGGGGGAGCGTCTGCAGCCCGCGGATGATGCTCTGGTTTCGGTATGGCGGCGTGCTCCCGATCAGAGCGAGCTCGCTGGTGCGCTCGAGAAGCAGACGAAAGATGATCTCCGCCTCCATGCGGGCCAGGGGGGCGCCGAGGCAGTAGTGGATACCCGTCCCGAACGCGAAGTGGCGCGCGGCCGGGGTGGATCCCGCCGCGTAGCGGGCGACCAGGAAGCGGTCCGGCTCGTCGAACGCGTCCGGATCGCGGTTCGCCGAGCCGACGAGCAGCATGGCGCCCTCACCGCGGCGGAACTCCTGTCCACCGACCTCGGTGTCGCGCAACACCGTCCGCGGGATGAACTGCACCGGAGAGTCGTGGCGCAGCATCTCCTCGACCGCGGCGGGGATGAGACCGGGGTCCGCGCGCAGAAGTGCCAGCTGGTCCGGGTGCTGCGCGAGGGCGAGGACCCCGCCGCCGATAAGGTTGACCGTCGTCTCATGCCCGGCCACCAACAGCACGGCACAGAGCGCGAGGACCTCGCTTTCGGTCAGCGCATCCTCCCCGAGGTGGATCGCGACGAGCTGGCTGACGAGATCGGTGCCCGGCCTGACCCGAACGCGCGCGACGAGGTCCCGGAAATAGGCATCCAGTTCCCGGGCCGCCCGGCGGCGCTCGGAGATGTCATCGGGAGTCAGCAGGAAGTCCGGATCGATGCCACGAATCAGCGTCTCCGCCCATTCGCCGAAAATCTCCTCGTCCGCGGCCGGGACGCCGAGCAGTCGGCATATCATGCGGGTCGGCACAGGCCGGGCCAGTGCCCTGATCGCGTCGATCTCACCGGCCTCCAGCGCCGCATCCAGCAGCCCGGTGACGAAGGACGTGATGTCGGGGGCAAGCTCGGCGATGGTGCCGGGAGTGAACGTACCGCTGACCAGTCGACGCAGCCGCGTGTGATCTGGCGGATCGGACCGCAGGAGCGACTCCAGCCCGTCGTCGGCGTCGCCGTCGGGACGGAAGGGACTGATGTTCTCCTTGTAACCGTGCCCGAAGGCGGGGTCCTGGAGGACGGCGGCGGTGTCGCCGTGTCGGGTCACCAGGGTCACCCGGTGGCCCGCCATGTCATACCCGGCCAACGGGTCGGCCTCGCGGATGGCTCGGTAGGTGGGGTAGGGATCGACGCGGCGCGCGGCGTCGAAGGCCACCAGCAGCGGCGAGCGCCGCTCGCTGGCCGGGTTCGAGGTCGAGGCGGTGGCCATATCGGCAACTCCTTGTCTACGCGTGCGTGTTCGCCGTGGGCCCGCACCGAGGAAAGAACTGGACCTGCGAGACAGCGTGCACCGGTAACATCACCCGGTCGGGTCGTTGCCAGCCTGCGAATCTCCAAGGAATTTTCCGCCGACGGATTTCCTCAATATTGTGGCTACGCCCGTTCGGTCATGTCAAATAGGCTTTCCGAATCGACCGATCGATTCGACCCAGGATCCTGATGTTGCGGCTTTTCGCTGCTCGGATATTCCGCGACAGCGCCGAGTGTGATGTCGCATCCGGCCGGAGCAAGAGCTCGCGTCGACAGGCGACATGCACCCCGCTGCTCGTGGACGCAGCCCGGCCGTGTCGGCACCGTCTCGGAGACAGGTGGTTCTGGAGGACTGCTGTCGATCCTGATCTTCCGAGCCGTGTCCAGAGATGGACAGGAGACTGCCCGCGCCGGCGCTCCCGTTGCCGCGATTGCCCGTCGCCCCTGCCGACCCGCGATCACACGGAGTCACCCTCCGTACACCACGCCGCTGGACGTGAGCGACCTCAACGGCGCCTACCCGGATCGGGACGAGCGTGGGGCTCCAATCGTTTACCCGAGGCCGCGGGTGGCGTCATCCCGCTTGTGGGTGGTGGACCTGCGACGGTCGGCCACTGCCTTGGCGGCCTGGACGAACGCGGCAGTCGCCCCGACCGGCTTCGTTCCGGCCACGCGATCAGCAAAACGCCCGGCAGACGTCGCTACAGTCGAGTGAGATCGATCTTTACCGGAAAAGGTGCGGCCGCATCGACGACACCCGTGAAGACCTCGCCGTCACGGTAGGTTCCGGTTGCCGGGTCGAGGACGTAGGTGTGGACGACCGGGACGCCGGCGGGGGGCTGCTCGACCCGCCAGTAGTACGAGATCCCTGCCCTCGCGTACTGCTCGGCCTTGACGATCCGGTCAGTCGTCTCCGAACCCGGCGAAACGACCTCGACAACGAGCAGAATGTGCTCGGGACGCGCCGGCATGATGTCGATCGTGTCCGCGCGATACACAACGACGTCCGGGCGCCGATTGGTCAACGGCACGTCCTGAAGCCGAACATCGAAGTCGAAGTCTGCGTTCCAGTCCGGCCCGGCGGCGGCTTCCAACGCAACCGCGAAAATCTTGATCAGTCGGTTGTGCCGTTTGGACGCGCTCGGGCTCACGATCACCATCCCGTCCACGATCTCGATGCCCGCGCACTGCTCGACGGACCAGGACTCGTACTGCTCCGCCGTGACCTGCTCGTGCATCCATGCAGGGGCGATCATCTCCGCAGTGATGGCGCATCTCCCTCCTGCAACCCGACCGGCCTGATTCCTCCGTACCAGCGTAGCGCCGTCCCGTCTGCGTCTTGACGTGGTCGCAGGCGCGCCGTGCACGCTCGCGCCGTTCTCGCTGTCAGCCGTCCACGGCTACGGCGCGCACGGGAAGGTGCCCAGGCCGCGGACCGACGCGGGCAGCACGGTGAGGTGGATGGGCTCGCCGTCGGGCAGCTCGTCCAGGGTGGTGAGTTGCTCGACGATCGGCCCCCCGGCGGCTGCCACATCCGCCGCGCCAACCCCCGCGACGCCGCGGTCGCCGGCGACGTACGGCTGCACCGCATGACTCAGACGCGGTGCCGTCTACGGTCCGCCGCTACCACCCGGCGTTCTCGACGACGACGGCGCTGGCCGCGGCCTGATGTTCACCTTCATCGGCGCCCATCTCGGCCGGCAGTTCGAGTTCGTCCAGTCCGAATGGATGAACAACGGTGTCTTCTTCGGCGCTGGCGACACCCGAGACCCCGTCCTCGGAACCCACGACGGCACCGCCGGGCTGATCATCCCCCGACGGCCGCTACGGCGGCGCCTGTCACCCCTGTCGCGGTTCGTCACCACCCGCGGCGGCGAGTACTGCTTCCTGCCAGGGCTGCGCGCACTGCGCTGGCTCGGCGACCTGATCGACTAACGCACCCGGCAGGCGAACGCCAACCCACCGTGTCCTGTTGGCCGCCGCCGACCTCGGCAACGGCGTCTCCCTCGACGTCGGCGCGCTGGTGCGGACCGTCGCCATCCTGCAGCTCGTACCGTTCGCCGTCGGACTGCTGCTACGCCGCTATGCCACACCCACCGCCCTGGCCTGGCACCCTACAGCAGCGAAGGTCTCCAACATCACCCTCCTGGTCGTTCTCGTCGGCATGCTGCTGGGCAACTGGCAACACGTCGTCGGACTGGTCGGCTCCCGCGCCCTGCTCGCCGGGCTCGTCCTCGCCGCCGGCTTCGCCGTCGGCACCCTGCTGGCCACCGGCCCACCGCCACGACGCACCACGCTCGGAGGCGTCGCCGCGGTCCGCAACGCCGGACCGGCACTGGCCGCCATCGGCATCGCCTTCGACAACGACCCCGCCATCCTCGGCGCCGCCGGCCGCCGTCCTGCTCAGCGGCCTCGCCGCGGCCCTACCGATCGCCACCGTGCTCAACCGCAGGCGAGACGTCACACCCCGCAGCCAACAAGTGACGATCAACCACACACGCCAGACGAGCGGGCCGGCGAGAACAATGCACGGTGACCAGTTCGCCGTCATGCGGACACGTCGATCGGGCCTGGGACAGCGGCTCTACACCGTCGAGGACCCGTGCCACCGGCACGATGTGCAGGCGGACGATCCGCTGGCCGGCCTCTTTCCTTCCTCATCCGTGGCCGCGACACGACGTTCACGGCTTCGTTCGACGCTGTCTTCACGTCCACGGTCAACTCCGAGCAGCCCGAACCGATCTCGGTGTCGAGGAAGTCTCCTGAGCTTCGGGATACCCTCGGCCCATAACGCGCCGGAACAGATCGACACAAGTCACGTGACACGCGCACAGCCTGGATGTTATCCTTATGATCGCTCCGGCTGGTCCTCGGCTCTGGACACGGCATTCCCCGAGGACCCTCCGACAAGGACCGAGAAGCGTTTGCGGCGCCTACATTCCCGGCGGGCCTCCGGCACCGATGTCATCGGTGTTCTCCTCGGCAATCGAAGACGAGCCCTGTCCGATCGACCCTCATGCTGCTCGAGTACGCGCCCATGGTCTGATCCGTCAATATCCTTTCAACCCAGAAAGCTGGACAATTAGTGTTCCTATGGCCCCGAATGACCACTGGACCCGAACGTCTCATGTTGGAGTGCTTGCTTGACCGCAACCGACAAGCGCTCATCGACACCGCGCGAGGGCTATCCGAGACCGACGCACGGCGGCGCCTGGTCGTCTCACTGACCACGCCGATCGGGCTGATCAAACACGCCGCCACCGCCGAGCGCATCTGGTTCCAACGCGCCCTGCTCGGCCTGGACGAGTCCGCATGCGACGGCTACGCCACCGGTGACGACGGCAGTTTCGTTGTCGCCGACGGCGAAACGCTGGCCGACATGATCTCCGAGTTTGAGCGTGCCAGCGAGCGTTCCCGCGTGATCGCCGCCGACTTCGAGCTCGACGACACCAAGGCGCACCCCCGCGCTGGCGATGTCAGCCTGCGGTTTGTCTACCTGCTCCTGATCGAGGATTTCGCCCGTCACGCCGGCCATGGTGACATTCTCCGAGAACAAATCACCGCCGCGCGATAGGCGTTGGCAGGGCTGCGCAAGATCTGGTTGCAACCAAGCGTCGGTCCGGGTGGTCGTTCGTCGGGTGGGCGCCAGAGTTCGTTGTCGACTCGGTTGCCTGGGCCGTCGTAGGACTCCGCGCGTCCACGTAGCGGACATTCACTCGTGGTTAGGCTTGGGCAGGCCGCCGGTGGATGCGGGTTATGAGCCTGTCGACGTCGGCGACCGCCTGGACGGTGCGGACGACGGCCTTGTCGAGGTCTCGCGGCGAGGTTCGTTCGTCCTCGAAAGCGAGGTTGTGTTCGACGCGGAGCTGGTTGAGTGTGATGCGGGCCTGGAAGAGTTCGGCTTGCAGGCTGCCGAGGGCCTGGTACTCGGCTTGTTCGGTGATGGTGTCCAGGATGCGGGCGGCGTCGAGCGCGGCTTGGGCGCAGAGGCCGGTGGGAGTGAGTTCGGCCAGGTCTGCGGCGGCGGCGAGTTCGGCGTACTCGTCATCGGTGAACCGCGCGTTGACCGCCCGTGGGCGTCCGGGGTGAGTGTGGCGGCGGTCGCGGCCGACCCGTAGGCGCGGAACCTGACCGTCCCGGTCGCCAGTCACGGCGCTGGCCAGCGGTGGCGGAGTCTGGGCAGGGTGAGGTCGGCGGCAAGCCTCGCGTCCCCGCGATCTTCCCAGGGTCCCGCGGCCCCGCGCGGAGGAACGGGAGCATGCGGTTATATGACTGAGATAGGGCTTATGTGAGCTCGAGAACTGATCTCTTGCAGAACCGGCCCACCTGTTTCACGCTGGCTACGTGGACGTGGGCAGAGTGGGACCTGGGTAGAAAAGAAGCAGCGAGGATCGGAAGAGATCATGGCGGTGAGACTGAACAGAAAGGCCTATGACCATGCCCGGAGGCTGATCGAGGACAGGAAGGTCGTGCTGGACGAGCGGGACGACTGGAGCGAGCATCAGCCGTCAGCTCAGCAGGAGAACAGGTTCGTCGAGGAGCACGGCCTCGGTGAGTACCAGAAGTGGTACCTGGGGATCGATGACAAGATCGGCGAGGACCGGAGGACGCGGTACAAGTTCCCCTACGGAGACTTCGAGAACGTGCACCGGTGTGGGGTCCTGTCGGCCGAGTCGAGAGCCGGGCAGTACAAGCATTTCGACGTTGAACAGGCCGCCGCCCACCTGCATGGAATGCTTGACGTCGTACGCGCCGGATAGTGGCGCATACGCGACCAGCCAAGGGAGGATCACCAATGCCGGTTATGGGCGTGACCAGATTCGAGCGATTCTTCCGGACCGCCGCGGGTCTGGACATAGACAAGAACGACGTGAAGCGTTACGGCGATTTCGTCAACGACAAGGTCTTCGATCTGCTGCTCATGGCGCAGGCGACCGCGAAGGCGAACGTCCGAGATGTGATAGAGCCCTGGGACCTGCCCATCACCAAAGGGCTCCAGGAGAGCATGCACCGTTTCCGGGATCTCGACGAGGAGATCGAGCTGCGTCCCATCCTGGAACAGATCGCGGCTCGCCCCCCGCTGGACCTTGCCCTGGGCGACGACACCGCGGCCCGTCTTCCCCTCATCGTCGGCGGACTAAGCCTCGCACTCGCCCGAGCCTTCACGATCATCGAACCGGAGCTCAAGAATCCCGGGCCCAACGAATGGGAGCGCGTCGGCCGCATCTTCGACCTCCTCCTTTGAACCTCCCTTGAACACCTGGGGGAAGTCACTCGATGAAGGGAAGGCGTGGTCAGGTCAGCGCGATCGGGTCAGCACAGTCATGTCACGTAGTCGGGTCAGCCCTTGGACGATCCCGCGCCGGATGTCTGCGCGCTGGACGCTCCGGCTTCGGATGACTCGGCTTCGGGCGACGACTCGGCTTCGGATGACCTGGTGGTGGAGTCGGTGTGCTGGCCCGAGGTGTCCTCGATAGTCCGGCCGCTCTGCGTGGCCGTGGGTCCGGAGATCTCGATGTGGCGGGGCTGGCTGCTGCGGGCCTTCGCCAGCCGGACGGTCAGCACACCGTTGTCCAGGCTCGCCGTCACCGATTCGGGGTCGATGTCTCCGGGCAGCGTGATCTGGTGCTCGAAGTGGCCGAGCCGACGGGTCTGCCGGCGCAGCTTGCCGCGGCGTTCCCGCTCCTTGATCTCGCCGGTGACAAACAGCTCGTTCTCCTTCAGATCGATCGAGACGTCCTTGGGGTCGACGCCGGGGAGCTCGAGTTCGACCAGAAACGCGTCGTCGGTCTCCTCGACGTCCACCGCCGGCACCATCGCGGCGAGGACCCCGTAGGGCCGGTGCTCCCCGCCGACGACATCGCCGAGAAGGCTGCCCATCCGGGTCCAGGCGTCCTCGATCTCGCGGAACGGGTCCCAGCGAGTCGTCGGCACCGGACGGTCGGTGCCCGCGCGTGTTGGCAGGTTCATGATCTACCCCCATGGCTGTTGCTCTGGTTCCTGGCGTGCACTTCAATCGTCGTCCGCGCCCGCTTCGCCGGCAAACGCAGACACCGTGCATGTTCGCACCGGCGGCCGCGGCCGCCAGCACGAGTCGGTTCTCGCGGCACTCGGAGATTTCGGGTGTCCTCGGTTGGCTATGCGGTACGCGGGCAGTCTCCAAGAACGACCGCGTCGTTCGGGGAGAAACCTTGGATGCCCTGCGCGGTGGCGCAACCACGACCCACGTCGGGTGGGGGCGATCGACATGTCGCATGGTGATAACGATTTCCGGACAGATGACGGCAGTGCCCGCGGTTCCCGATCGCATGACCCTGGAGCCGGTGCTCCCCGAGCAGGGGTCCTCCACCACGGCGACCCCCGCCTTGATGATGCTCGGAGTGAGCGAGGGACGGACCGTGCGGACGGGACCGGCCGCACGGTCGGGTCGCAGAAAGTGGTCGCCACCTTCAGTACCTACGCCGATGCCGAACGGGCCGTCGATCGACTTGCCGACCTCCACTTCCCGGTGGAGAAGACCGCCATCGTCGGCCGCGACCTGCACACGATCGAGAAGGTCACGGGTCGGCTGACCTGGGCCTCCGCGGCAGGCCGGCCGGCGCTCGCCGGTGCCGTCACGGGCGCGCTGATCGGCTGGATCTTCGGCCTGTTCAACTGGATCAACCCTGTTCAGGCAGCGGTGCTGCTCGCGCTCTACGGAGCCATCTTCGGCGCGGTCCTCGGTGCTCTGACGGGTCTGCTGATCTACGCGTTCAGCCGGGGCCGGCGCGATTTCGTCTCCGTGTCGGCGCTGAGTGCCGATCGCTACGACCTGCTCGTCGACGCCGACGTGGCGGACGAGGCGGCCCGGTTCCTGGCGGAGACCGAGTTCGGCCGGCTCTCGTCCGCCGGGAGCGGCCGGAGCTGACATTGATCAGCCGCCGGCCCGGCACGCGCGGTGGCGCGTCGTGCGGACGTGTCGGCCTCTGGTCCGCCGCCTTGCTCTGGTTCGCCGGGTGGCGGCGTGTTGCGGTCTTCGTCCGGCCGGTCCTACCGTGGTCGTGAGGACTGCCGGGGCCCCGCCACTTCCACCAGAATGCTCCCACCGGGAGGTCATAGTGGGTAAGGCAGTAGGAATAGATCTGGGGACTACGAACTCGGTCATCGCCGTCGTCGAGGGCGGCCAGCCGACAGTTGTCCCCAATACTGAGGGCTCGCGCACGACGCCTTCGGTCGTTGCTTTCACCGAGAGCGGCGAGCGGCTGGTGGGTGAACTCGCCCGCCGGCAGGCGGTTCTCAATCCCAAAGGCACGATCACCGCGGTCAAACGGTTCATCGGCCGCCGGTACAGCGAGGTCACCAGTGAGCTGAAGACAGTCACGTACGACATCACCGCCGGGAAGGAAGACGCAGTAAGGATCGTCGTTCGCGGGCGCGAGTACGCCCCCGAGGAGATCTCGGCGATGGTGCTCCGGAAACTGGCCGACGACGCCGCCAAGTTCCTCGGCGAAAAGGTCACCGAAGCCGTGATCACGGTGCCGGCGTACTTCAACGACGCGCAACGGCAGTCGACCAAGGACGCCGGCCGGATCGCCGGCCTGGACGTGCTGCGCATCATCAACGAGCCCACCGCCGCCGCGCTGGCCTACGGGATGGACAAGAGGTCGCACGAGACCGTACTGGTCTTCGACCTGGGCGGCGGCACCTTCGACGTCTCCGTCCTCGACGTGGGCGACGGCATCGTCGAGGTGCGGGCGACCGCCGGCGACACCCATCTCGGCGGCAACGACTGGGACCGCCGCCTCGTCGACTTCCTCGCCGACGAGTTCCGGAACCAGACCGGCATCGACCTGCGTAACGATCCGCAGGCACTGCAGCGGCTCTTCGAAGCCGCCGAGAAGGCGAAGGTCGAGCTTTCCTCTGTCTCCCAGACCCAGGTCAACCTGCCGTTCATCACCGCCGACGCGAACGGCCCGAAACACCTCAACACCACCATCACCCGCTCTCAGTTCGAGAAGATCACGGCCGATCTGCTCGAGCGGTGCATGCCGCCGCTGCGCCAGGCGATGGCGGACGCGAAGGTCTCCGAGCAGGACCTCGACGAGGTGATCCTCGTCGGTGGCGCCACCCGCATGCCGGCCGTGCAGGCCCTGGTGCGTCGGCTGACCGCCGGCAAGGATCCGAACATGACGGTCAACCCGGACGAGGTCGTCGCCGTCGGCGCCGCCATCCAGGCCGCGGTCATCAAGGGCGAGGTCTCCGACGTGCTGCTGCTGGACGTCACCCCGCTCTCCCTCGGGGTGGAGACCCTCGGCGGCGTGAGCACGAAGGTGATCGAGCGCAACACCACCATCCCGGCGCGGCGCACCGAGACGTTCTCGACCGCGGAGGACAACCAGTCGGCCGTCGACATCGTGGTGCTCCAGGGCGAACGTGAGATGGCCGCCGACAACCGGACGCTGGGCCGATTCCGGCTCGAGGGCATCCGCCCCGCCCCGCGTGGCCAGGCACAGGTCGACGTCACCTACGACATCGACGCCAACGGCATCCTCAACGTCACCGCGAAGGACAAGGACACCAGCGCCGAGCAGCGGATCACCATCTCGGACAACACCAACCTGCCGCAGGACGAGATCCAGCGCATGGTCGCCGACGCCGAGCAGAACCGGGCCGAGGACGCCCGGCTGCGCGAGAACGCCGACGCCCGCAACCAACTCGACACGATCGTCTACCAGGTCGAGCAGCGGCTCACCGAACTCGGCGACCAGGTCCCCGTGCACGAGAAGGCCCGCGCCGAACAGCTCATCGCCGACGCCCGCCGCGCGCTGGAGGAGCACGCCGACGTCGACCGCGTCCGGCCGATCATCAACGATCTCCAGCAGGTCCTCTACGGCCTTCCGGCCGTCGCGCAGCGCGAGGCGGCATCGGCGGCCAGTGGCGGAACCGGAGCAGGAGCAGCAGGAGCGGGCGGAGCTGGAGGCGGCGGAGCTGGAGGCGGCGGAGCTGGAGGCGGCGGAGCTGGAGCCGGTGGACCGGGCGAGACCTCGGCCGGTGGGGACGACGTCATCGACGCCGACTTCACCACGCGTGACGATGGGTGAGAACCGATCGGATGCCGAGCGGCCCGAGACCACCCCGGCACCCGACCTCGCCGCGAAACTCGAGCAGTGCCAGGCCAGCCACCTGCGGACTCTCGCCGACTTCGACAACTACCGTCGGCGGACCGGACGCGAGATCGGCGCCGCGAGGGCAGCCGAGCGGGATCGTGTGGTTCTCGCGTGGGTGCCGGTGCTGGATCATCTCGAGCTCGCCCTCTCGCACGCGGACGCCGACCCCGACTCGCTCGTCGACGGGGTACGCGGGGTACGCCAGCTCGCTCTGGACGCGCTGCGAAACTCCGGGATCACTCGACTCGACGACGAGACCGGCGCCTTCGACCCGACCCGTCACGAGGTCGGCGCCGTCGTCGACAGCGGCTCGACGTCCCGTCCGCCCCCGGCGGGCACCGTTGTCGAGGTGCTCCGGCCGGGCTACCAGGCCGACGGCCGCGTACTGCGCCCCGCGGCCGTGGCCGTGAGCGCCGGGCCGAAACCGAACAACGGCGCAAAATCGAACAACGGGCCGAGGCGGGATACCGGGTCAGAACCAGGAGAGGGACCAGGACCCGATACCGAGCCGGAAGCATCGTGACATGAGCAGCGGCCAAGCCACGAATCAGGCCAGCGAGGACTTCTACGAGATCCTCGGGGTCCCCCGGAACGCCGACGCCGACGCGATCCAGCGGGCGTACCGGAAACTCGCCCGCCAGTACCACCCCGACGTCAACTCCGATCCTGGGGCCGAGGAGCGGTTCAAGGACCTGTCGGAGGCGTATGACGTGCTCTCCGATCCCGACACCCGGGCGCGCTACGACAGGTTCGGCCGGGATTTCCGCCGGATGCCCGAAGGCGCCGAACGATGGGCGGGCGCAGGCGCGGGTGCCGGGGCGCGTGCCGGCGCCGGTGGCCCGGGCTTCCGGTTCGAGGGGTTCGAGGGGTTCGACTTCGAGGACCTGTTCGGCGGCACGGGCGGCGGCTTCTTCCGCGGCCGAGGCCGGGCGGGACCTGTGTCCGGTGCCGACCAGGAAGCCGAGATCGAGGTCACCCTCGCCGAGGCCTACCGAGGCGGTCGGCGCAGGGTCACCCTGGCGGGCCCGACCGGGCCCCGCGAGGTCCAGGTCACCATCCCGCCCGGAGTGACCGACGGGCAGCGGCTGCGGCTCGCGGGCCAGGGGGGGCGCGGTCGGGACGGCGGGGATCCGGGTGACCTCTACCTCGTGGTGCGCCTCGCGCCCGGCCCCCGATTCCGGGTCGAAGGCCGGGACGTGCACACCGATCTGCCCCTCGCGCCGTGGGAGGGCGTGCTCGGCACGAAGGTCGCCATCGCCACCCCGGACGGCGAGCAGGTGACCGTCACCGTCCCCCCCGGCACCTCCACCGGCCGCAAGCTCCGCCTGCGCGGCAGAGGCCTGCCCCGCCCCGCGGGTGGTTCGAGGCGCGGTGACCACGCCGGCGACCTCTACGCGCACGCCCGAATCATGGTCCCGAGCAACCCCACCGCGCGGGAGACGGAGCTGTTCCGCGAGCTCGCCGAGGTCTCGTCCTTCAACCCCAGGGAGAGGTCATGACCACGCTGCTCGTGCGCACCAGCGCCCGTCCCCAGGGCCTCGACCTGGACGCGTTCTGTGTCGCGGCGCACCTGCATCCCGAGCTCGTCCGACGGCTGGTGACGCTGGGTCTCCTCGACGCGGAGATCGACACCGCCGGCCACTACACACTCGCGACGACGGCGGTGGCACGCGCCGGCCGTATCGAACGGCTGCGCCGCGACCTCGGCATCACCTACACGGCGACCGGGGTCGTGCTCGACCTGCTCGACCGGATCGACGAACTCGAACGGCTCCTCCGTGCCCGACCCGCCCGAGGCGAGGTGCATCCATGGACATGAACAAGCTGACCGAGAAGTCCCGCGAGGCTCTTGACGCCGCGCAGGCACGAGCGGTGCGCCTCGGCCAGGTCGAGGTGGACGGCGAGCACCTGCTGGCCGCGCTGCTCGAACCGCCCGAGGGACTGGTGCGCCGCCTGCTGATCGCTTCGGGCGGGGATCCGGCCGCGGTCGCCGAAGCGGTCGAGAACGAACTGCGGCGCCGGCCCAAGGTGTCCGGACCCGGCGCGCGACCCGGCGAGGTGTATGTGACCCAGCGGCTGTCCCGCCTGCTGGACGCCGCCAGCAGAGAGGCCGGTCGACTCAAGGACGAGTACGTGTCGGTCGAGCACCTCCTCCTCGCCCTCGTCGACGAGGGACAATCCAGCGCCGCCGGCCGGATCCTCGCCCAGAACGGCCTCACGAGGGAGAAGCTGCTCACCGCGCTGACCGAGGTTCGCGGGAACCAGCGGGTGACGTCCGCGAACCCCGAGGCCACCTACGAGGCGCTGGAGAAGTACGGCCGCGACCTGGTCGCGGAGGCCCGCGACGACCGGCTCGACCCGGTCATCGGCCGCGATTCCGAGATCCGCCGGGTCGTGCAGATCCTCTCCCGCAAGACGAAGAACAACCCGGTGCTGCTCGGCGACCCGGGGGTCGGCAAGACGGCGATCGTCGAGGGCCTCGCCCAGCGCATCCACCGGGGCGACGTACCTGAGGGACTACGCGACCGGACGGTGTTCCAGCTCGACCTGGCGGCGCTGGTCGCCGGAGCCAAGTACCGGGGCGAGTTCGAGGAGCGGCTCAAGGCCGTCCTCAGCGAGGTCAAGGCGGCCGAAGGCCGGATCCTGCTGTTCGTCGACGAGCTGCACACCGTCGTGGGCGCCGGCGCCGCCGAGGGAGCGATGGACGCCGGGAACATGCTCAAGCCGATGCTCGCCCGCGGCGAACTGCACCTCATCGGCGCCACCACCGTCGAGGAATACCGCAAGCACATCGAATCCGACGCCGCGTTCGAACGCCGCTTCCAGCCGGTGCTGGTCGACGAACCGTCGGTGGAGGACACCATCTCCATCCTGCGTGGGCTGCGCGAACGGTTCGAGATCTTCCACGGCGTGCGGATCCAGGACGGTGCGCTGGTCGCCGCGGCCGTGCTGTCGCACCGCTACATCGCCGACCGGTTCCTGCCCGACAAGGCGATCGACCTCGTCGACGAGGCGTGCGCCATGCTCCGCACCGACATCGACTCGATGCCGACCGCGCTCGACGAAATCACCCGCAAGGTCACCCGGCTGGAGATCGAGGGGGCCGCGCTGGCGAAGGAGAGCGACCCGGCCAGCGTCGCCCGGCTCGACCAGCTCCGCAAGGAGCTCACCGACCTGCGGGCGGAGGCCGACGCGATGCGCGCACAGTGGGAGTCAGAACGGCAGGCCATCCGCAAGGTCCAGGAGCTGCGCGAGGAGATCGAGCAGGTCCGCCGGCGCGCGGACGAGGCCGAGCGTGCCTACGACCTCAACACGGCCGCCGAGCTGCGCCACGGCCAACTCCCGGAACTGGAACGCCGGCTGGCCGCCGAGGAGGAACGACTGGCCGGCCGCCAGCACGGGCAACCGCTGCTGCGTGAACTGGTGACCGAGGAGGAGATCGCCGACATCGTCTCCCGCTGGACCGGCATCCCCGTCACCCGGCTCGTCGAGGGCGAGCGCGAGAAGCTGCTGCGCCTGGACGAGATCCTGCATCAGCGGGTGGTCGGCCAGGACGAGGCCGTCAGCCTGGTGGCGGACGCCGTCATCCGCGCGCGCTCCGGTATCAAGGACCCCCGGCGGCCGGTCGGGTCGTTCATCTTCCTGGGACCGACCGGCGTGGGGAAGACAGAGCTCGCCCGCACGCTCTCCGAGGCGCTGTTCGACTCCGAGGAGGCGATGATCCGCATCGACATGAGCGAGTACCAGGAGCGCCACACGGTCAGCCGGCTGATCGGCTCTCCTCCGGGCTATGTCGGTTATGAGGAGGGCGGGCAGCTCACCGAGGCGGTGCGCCGCAAGCCGTACTCCGTGGTCCTCTTCGACGAGATCGAGAAGGCGCATCCGGATGTGTTCAACACGCTCCTGCAGGTACTCGACGACGGCCGGCTGACCGACGCGCGGGGCCGAACCGTGAACTTCACCAACACGGTAATCATCATGACGTCGAACATCGGCTCACAGTGGCTGATGGACGCGGTGACGCCCGACGGCGAGATCGAACCCGAGGCGCGGGCCCGGGTGATGGCCGACCTGCGGGAACGATTCCGCCCCGAGTTCCTCAACCGGCTCGATGAGATCGTCCTGTTCAAGCCGCTCACCCTGGCCGAGATCGAACAGGTCGTCGACCTGCTGGTGGAGGACCTGCGCCGGCGGCTCGCGGACCGCCAGATCACCCTGGAGATCACCGAGCCGGCCCGGTTGTTCATCGCCCGCGAGGGGTTCGACCCGGTCTTCGGCGCCAGGCCGCTGCGGCGGTTCATCCAACGCGAGGTCGAGACCCGGATCGGCCGGGCACTGGTCGCCGGCGACGTCACCGACGGCTCCCGCGTTACCGTCGACCTGGTCGAGGGCCATCTCGCTGTCACGCATGACGTGCCCGCAATGCATCGGGGATGACGGCCGCGAAGAACAACCGCCCGCCGGGGAACCGCGCGGCAGCAGACAGGACGTCGCGACCACCAAGATCAGCGCCTGCACCGGAACGCCGTCGCTGTTGAACAGTCGATGTTCGGAGAACATGATGACCATCGCCATTGATCCGCATCTCCGTCTGGTGCGTCCCGTCGAACCGCTCACCCCACAGGGGTGCGCCGAATGCCTGCGGATCGGCTCCCCCTGGGTGCACCTGAGGCTCTGCCTGACCTGCGGTCATGTCGGATGCTGCGACTCGTCGCCGTTGCGGCATGCCCGGGCCCACGCACACGCGATCGGGCATCCCATCGTGCAGTCGTTCGAGCCGGGCGAGGACTGGCGGTGGTGCTACGTCGACGAGGTCTTCGTCTGACGACGAGGTCCACTTCGGCACTCCCCGTCCGACAGTCCGGGCCCGGGTCCGAGCTCTGATCATCGATTTTCGTCGACCCTGATGGCGAACGGAGGATCCGATGCAGGCCAGCCAGGACGACATCGGCGGCGCCGGGCCGGCGGCTGCCGGGCAGATCACCGAGACGCCGGACACCCACGGGGCCTACCCGCGTCTGGGCGTCGACCAGCTCGCCTCGCTGGAGGCCGTCGGCCGACGACGCCCCACCACGGTCGGGGACCTGCTGTTTCGGGAAGGCGACCGGACGACCGACTTCTTCGTGGTGCTGTCCGGTCTGGTCGCTTCCGTCGATGGCTACGGGACTGCGCGCGAACGGCAGATCAGCCTGCACGGTGAACGTCGCTTCCTCGGTGAGCTCAGCCTGCTCTCCGGGCAGACGGCCTTCACCTCCGTGGTGGTCCGGAAACCTGGCGAGGTCCTTGCCGTCCCACTGGACGGGTTTCGGCGGCTGGTGGCGACCGATCCTGGCCTGGGGGACCTGATATTGCGGGCCTACCTGGTGCGCCGGTGGCTCCTCATCGGCCTGGGCGCGGGACTGCGCATCGTCGGGTCCCGCTACAGCCCCCAGGCCCGCCGACTGCGGGATTTCGCCGCGCGCAACCGGCTGCCGCACCAGTGGGTCTGTCTGGAAAACGACCCGTCCGCCGAGGAGCTGCTGCGTACCCTCGCCATCGAACCGGCGGACACCCCGGTGGTCGTCTGGGGACGACGGGTGCTGCGCAACCCGAGTATCGCGGAGCTCGCGCATGCGGTCGGATTGCCGGCGCCCGCCCAGGCGGGATCCACCTGGGATCTGATCGTCGTGGGCGCCGGTCCCGCCGGCCTGGCGGCGTCGGTGTACGGGGCATCTGAAGGACTGGCGACCGTCACGCTGGACTGCCTCGCCACTGGCGGGCAGGCCGCCACCTCCCCCCGGATCGAGAACTATCTCGGGTTCCCGTCCGGCATCTCCGGCGGTGACCTGGCCGAACGAGCGGTCCTGCAGGCGGAGAAGTTCGGAGCCTGCCTCAGCATGCCCTCCCGGGCCGTGGCCCTCGGCCGCAACGACGGGCTGCACCAGGTGACCCTGGACAATGGGGAGACGCTGGCTGCGCGGACCCTGGTAATCGCGACCGGGGCACAGTACCGGGAGTTGAACGTGCCCGGCCTGCAGGAGTTTGAAGGCACGTCCGTCTTCCGCGCGGCGACGCTGGTCGAGGCCCAGACCTGCCGGGGCGATCCCGTCGTCGTGGTAGGCGGCGGCAACTCGGCCGGACAGGCGGCGCTGTATCTGGCCCAGCACGCCGGCTTCGTGCGACTGTGCGTCCGCCACGATGATCTGGGTCGCGACATGTCGCGGTACCTCGTCGACCAGATCGTCCGCACCCCGTCCATTGAGGTGCGTCTACACCGGGAGATCAGCGGCCTGCGCGGAGGGGGCACTCTGGAGGCCGTGATCCTCGAGGACAAGCAGACCGGCGCACAGGAGGAGGTGCCCGCCCGGGCCCTGTTCTTGTTCATCGGGGCCCGCCCGCACACGGACTGGCTCGCCGATCAGGTCGCGCTCGACGACCGGGGATTCGTCCGGACGGGGGTCGACGCCGAACCGGCCGCCGAACCGAGCATGGCCGGCGACGGAACGCCCGATCCCTGCCCGCTGGTGCTGGAAACCAGCCGGCGCGGGGTGTTCGCGGTCGGGGACGTACGCAGCGGATCGGTGAAGCGGGTGGCCGCCGCGGTCGGCGAGGGCGCCATGGCCGTCCGCCTGGTCCACGAACGGCTCTACCGCGCCTACTAGCCATCCTGATTCGGTGGGAGGCCATCCTGATTCGGTGGGAGGTCGGTGGGAGGTCGGCCGGCGGACTTCCGCTGCGGCCTGCCACCGCACGTCCTTCCCGGTCGGACGTCGACGAGAGCCGGGCGTCGTTTCTCAGCCGGGCGTCGGAAGGGTGTAACGCAGCAGCGCGCCGACCCGTTCGGTCGGTGATTCCGGCACGTCGGCCGGGACGCTGTGGACGGCCGCTCCGGTGCCCAACGCGGCCCGGATGAGCGCATCCACCCGCCCAACCCGGATCGGGTGGGCGACCGCCGGCAGGTCCGCGGGATCCAGCGCGACCTCACTGAGGTCCGGACCGATCCAGGCCGGCGCGCCGGCCGGGACCCCTTCGGCCAGCAGCAGGTCGCTCACCTGGGCCAGGCGCAGGGCAGCGACCGTAGCCCGCGGCCCGTCAGCGGCATCCAGTGCGATCCGGTCCCCGGGGCGGGGTCCACCGCCCGTGTTCGCGGGACCCGACCCTTCCGGGTGGCCGACGCCCGCCGCGGACACCGATCCGAGGGACCTCGGAACCGTCCCACTCGCCGCCCCGACCAGCGAGGTCGCGCGGCGGCGATACTGCTCGAACTCGGCCAGCAGACTCCCCGTCCGCCGGGTCCGCTGCTCGGCGAGCACGTCCATGACCCGACCGGCCAGATGGTCGTCGGACCCGTCCTGGGCGCGGCTACCCTCGACGACCACGACCTTGGTCGCGACCTCGACCGGCAGCTCCTCGCGGACCAGCGAGAGCTCCTTCGGATCGCCGGCCAGGATCACCACCTCGGCGGCGATGTCGCGCGCGGCCCGGACGATCCGATCGGCGTCCTCCTTCGCACCGTGCTTCCAATGCTCCTCGACGCGGCTCTCATAGCGTCGCTGGGCCCAGCCTCCGGTGTGTGCCTTGTGCCATGGCGGCCGGGTCGTGTCCTGGGAGACGCCGCCGGCCGGCAGGGGACCGTCGGTGTAGGCGAGCACATCGACCCCGCGCCGATCGACCAGGGCGATCACGTGTGGGATCCGACCGTCGGCCCAGTCGAGCAGCGGCAGCAGGTGTGGCAGCGGTCCGACCGCGACGAGGTCGACATCCGACCGACCAGGGAGCCATCGCGCGAACGGGACGTGGGCGGATTTACCCTCGCCGACGGCCACGACCACGCGCGTCCCACTTTCACGGTGATGGGAGTCGCCCCGCTCGGCGAGCAGCGCATCGCGGGTAGCCGGCCCGACGCCCTGGCCTTCGAGATCGGCGAGGATGTCCGTCCACCGCAGATCGTAGAGACGGGCGGCGTTCTCACGGGCATGATCTGTACTGGCGTACACGGTCACGACCGGACCATCGAAGTCATACAGGCTGCGCAGCTCGCTCATGTCCATGAGGCGCTCCTCGGCAGGTGACAGAAGCGGTGAACCGATTCGACGCCGCGGGCGAGCCCCTCGACATGGACACCCCGTGGGCGGCCCATCGGACACCTACCTGAAGGGGTGCGCCCTGGGCGCGGGCCCAAACCTGCCCACCACACTGGCCACCCGGTCAGCCGGCCGGCCAGGCCGCCCCGGCCGGCGTCGCCGGGTCGCCCCAGCCGGTGCCGCGGATCGCACGCCACGCCTGCCTCCTGCCTCCTGCCTCCGGAAGTCGACAGGAGCTGGCCTTCGCGGCATTGCGGTGCGGCCAGTCGCCGAGCGGAGTAGCGGTGAAAAAGACGCCTTTATCGGTTAGGTCCAGCTCGACAACACCGGGGACCGGCGATGTTTCGACGGCAGTGAGATCTGGAATGCCAGAAGAATCGGCATCAGTGAAATCAGCCCGGGTCTGAACCTCCCGAGTAGGTCCGAGCTTTGGCGGAAGTCGTACGCCGCACCAAGGCACAGTCACCCCGGAATTACCGGAAAGTCCGAAATATGTCGTCGGGCGGGTATTCTGAAGGATGGATGATGAGGATTCTTGATGACGGACAGACGCGAGCGAACGAGGGTCCGGCGGCCCGCGGAGGTCGGCTCGGAACCGCCCTGGGATGGTTCAGTGTCGGACTGGGCACGGCCGAGATCGCCACTCCGGGGGCGATCACTCGAATCGTCGGGGTCGACAACTCGGCGACGAACCGGGTCATCTTGCGGACCCTGTGTGGTGCGCGCGAGCTGGCGGCCGGCATCGGGATCTTCGGGGACGAACGTCCGGGACGTTGGCTGTGGGGACGGGTCGGGGGCGATGCCATCGATCTGTCGCTACTGACGGCCGGCGCCTATCGGCACCGCTACGAGCCAACGCGGCTGGCGCGGCTGCTGTTCGCCACCGGTTCGGTCATCGGCGTGACGGTACTCGATGTGATCGCCGCCCGGCGTCATGACGGCCCGCGACACGTGTCCGGGCATACGGCGCAGGCGAGGGCGACCACCACGGTCCGCCGCACGCCCGAGGATCTGTACCGCCGGTGGCATGATTTCGATGCGTTGCCGACGTTCATGTACCACCTCGACTCGGTGCACACGACCAACGGCACCTCGCACTGGAAGGCGAAGGGGCCCGCCGGCACGAAGGTCGAATGGGATGCGAAGATCGTCGACGACCGTCCGGACGAGTTGATCGCCTGGCGGTCCGTCAAGGGTTCGAAGGTTTACAACGCCGGGACGGTGCGCTTCCTGCCGGCCCCGGGCGATCGCGGGACCGAGGTCCATGTCGACCTGAAATACGACATTCCCGGGGGCGTGCCGGGGTATGCGGTGGCGAAGCTGCTCGGCGAGGAGCCGAGCCAGCAGATCACCGACGATCTGCGGCGTTTCAAGCAGCTGATGGAGACCGGTGAGGTCGTCCGTTCGGAAGGCAGTCCGACCGGAGCCCGCAACGCCGTGCATCTGCTCGGGCAGCACCCAGCCCGACCGCTCGGCTGATCGTGCGTTCGGCTGGCCTCGCCACCCGGTTTTTCGTCGAGGGCCAGCACAACAGCCAAAAAGAGTCAGGCTACAACCCTGAATTGTCGGAGGGCTGATTAATGCGAGCGAACTGCTGGCTCGGCCGGGGCGAGGTAGAGGTCGTCCAGGTACCCGAGCCGAAGATTCTCAACAGCCGCGACGCGATCGTTCGGATCACCAAGACCGCCATCTGCGGTTCCGATCTGCATCTCTACAACGGATTCGTGCCCACGATGAAGAAGGGGGACGTACTGGGGCACGAATTCATGGGTGAGGTCGTCGATGTGGGCCGAGGGGTCGAGAACCTCAGCGTCGGTGACCGGGTTGTCGTACCGTTCCCCATCGCGTGCGGGCGGTGCAACACCTGCCTCGCGGGCGACTACTCGCTGTGCGAGAATTCGAATCCGAACGCCGCACTCGCGGAGAAGATCCTCGGCCACGCCCCCGCCGGCATCTTCGGCTACTCCCACATGCTCGGCGGATTCCCCGGCGGGCAGGCCGAATACGCCCGGGTGCCGTTCGCCGACGTCGGACCCATCAAGATCGAGAACGACCTGCCGGACGAGCGCGTGCTGTTCCTCTCCGACATCCTGCCCACCGGGTACATGGGGGCCGAGTTCTGCGACATCACCCCCGGTGACGTCATCGCCGTCTGGGGAGCCGGGCCCGTCGGCCAGTTCGCCGTCGCGAGCGCCTACCTGCTCGGCGCCGAGCGGGTCATCGCCATCGACCGCTTCCCCTACCGGCTGGCAATGGCCCGCGACAAGGCAGGGGCGGAAATCATCAACTACGAGGAGACGGACGTCCGCGAAGCGCTGCTCGAGATGACCGGCGGCCGCGGACCCGACGCCTGCATCGACGCCGTCGGCCTGGAGGCGCACCACGCATCGCCGGCCGCCTACTCCTATGACCGGGCGAAGCAGGTCACGCGGCTGGAGAGCGACCGGCCGTTCGCCCTTCGCGAGGCCATCCGGAACTGTAAGAACGGCGGCATCGTCTCCGTCATCGGTGTCTACGGGGGCCTAATCGACAAGTTCCCGATAGGATCTTTGATGAACCGGGGACTGACGTTGCGGGCGGGCCAGTGCCACGTGCAGCGCTACCTGCGGCCACTGCTCGACCGAATCCGCGCCGGTCAAATTGATCCGAGCTTCGTCATCACGCACCGTCTCAGCCTCGACAACGCGCCCGAGGGATTCGCTACGTTCAAGAACAAGGACGACGAGTGCGTCAAGGTGGTCCTGACCCCCTGACGATCGACCACATTCTCTCATCATCCTGGAAGAGCATTGTCGAAAACTTCTCGAGGCCCGCGGTCGCGAGTGCCGTATCAGCCTCCGACTATGGCGCCGACGATGAGGTACGGTTCGATTCTCCGGACGACCGCCACTGGCAGTGGCGGATGACGAGGAAGCCGAGCGCGCGGGATGACCGTCGTCCCTCGCGCTCGGCGGGGACGCCGGGCGAGATAGTGAGCAGGGGCACACCGCCCGAGCGGGTATCAGCCCAGAGCGTCGGTGATCGGCGCGTCCGTCCCCATCGTCACGATCAGCTTCCGGTTGGCGAACTCCTTGATGCCGAGGTGGGACAACTCCCGGCCGTAGCCGGACCGCTTGATGCCGCCGAAGGGCAGTTCCGGCTCGGATGACGTCGGATGGTTAATCCACACCATCCCGCTCTCGATCCGGCTGGCGACCGCACGCGCCCGGGAGATGTCGCTGCTGAACACCGCACCGCCGAGACCGTAAGGCGAGTCGTTCGCCAAGGAGACCGCCTCGTCATCGTCTTGTACCCGATAGACGACCGCGATCGGTCCGAACAGCTCCTCGCGAAAGGCGCGCATCTTCGGCGTGACGCCGACGAGGACCGTGGGTTGCACGAACGCTCCAGGGCGGTCGACGCGCCCGCCGCCGACGACTGCGCTCGCTCCCTTGTCCAGCGCGTCGCGGACCTGGTCCACCAGCGTCTGGGCGGCCTGCTCAGAGCACACCGGTGCCAGCGTGGTCGCCTCGTCAACGGGGTCGCCCGGCACCAGCTCGCGCATCCGTTCGGCCAGCGCGGTCACGAACCGGTCGAATACGTCGGATATCACGATCAACCGCTTAGCGCTCACGCAGCTTTGCCCCATGTTGTGCAGCCGGCCGACCAGGGCCGCTTCGACGGTGCGGTCAAAGTTGCTGTCATCGAGCACGATGAACGGGTCGCTGCCGCCCAGCTCGAGGACGCTCTTCTTCACGTTTCGGCCGGCGGTCTCACCGACGCTGACGCCGGCCCGGTCGCTTCCGGTCAGCGATGCGCCCCGAACGACATCAGACTCAATCACCCGGTAGACCTCGCGGCCGGGAACCAGGATGTTGGTGTACACGCCTCGCGGCACGCCCGCGTCGGCGAACAGCTGCTCGACGGCTAGCGCCGACTGTGGTGTATTGCTTGCGGGCTTGAGCAGAACGGTGTTCCCCAACACCAGGTTGGGTGCCGCGAACCGGACGGTCTGGTAAACCGGGAAGTTCCAGGGCTGGACGCCAAGGATCACCCCCAGCGGATCATTGATGATAGCGGCCGAACCGTCCTTGAAATCCAACGGCTCGTCGGCGAGCAGCACGGGGGCCGTGTCGGCGTAGTACTGCAGGATCCGCGCGGAAAGATCAATCTCGACGCGGCTGTGCCGGATGAGCTTGCCCATCTCAAGAGTCACCAGCCGGGCCAGGTGCTCGGTGCGCTCACGCACCAGCTGCGCGGCTCGACCGACCAGCGCGGCCCGTTCGTCAACGCTGGTACCGCGCCAGGACTGGAATGCCTGGTGTGCCTCTCGGACCGCCTGGTCGACGGCCTGCTCGCACATCGGAGGGAACTCGCACATGATTTCGTCATTATATGGGTTGATGCTGGCGATTGGACTATGATGGACGACAGAAGACGTAGGCATAAGCTGTTCCCTCCTCGACGTTCCGGACACATGCGTCCTTAGAGCGAACACCGGGCAAAGTCGAATGTGTACCCTCAGCACGGCCTAGCTTGGTTTACCCGGTGGTCTTGGTCGTAGTCCGACAGGACGGCGCGGGGGCGGGCCTTCAGACGGCCGTGGCGACGATCCGTGCACACCTGCCACCGATCCACGTCGAACCAGGCGTGACCGCCGGCGTCCACCTGGTAGCTACCACGACTGCGGCAGAGCCCGCGGCGGTGTCCGCGTTCGCACGAGTAGCACGAGTTTGCCGCGCACAGTCCCGGCTTGACCGACGCGGTGCGCCTGGGCCACCTCGGCCAAGGGGAAAGTCCGGCCGATCTTGATGGAGAATCGCCCTGTTTCGGCCATGCGAGCAACCTGGCCCAGCGCGTAGGTGGCGCGGCCGGTATCGCCCCGGCTGAAGCGGACGCCAGTCTGCTGCGCGCCGAGGAAGTCGGCGACCGTGATCACGTGCTCGGGCGCGCCCGCGAGCTCGACGAGCTCGGGAAGAACACCGCTGCCAGCGACGTCCAGCGCAAAATCGACGCCCGACGGTGTGACCGCCCGGACTCGTTCGTGCATCCCCTCGCCGTATGCCACCGGCTCGGCACCGAGCGAGCGGAGAGTTTCGTGCGTGCCTGGACTACCCGTACCAATGACGCGTGCGCCGCGCTCCACAGCGAGTTGGACAGCGGCACTCCCGACGCTGCCGGATGCCCCGTTGATGAGCAGGGTGCTGCCCGCTGTCACGCCGAGCTGGTCGAGTGAGCGTGCTGCGGTCTCGGCTGCGACGGGGATTGCTGCTGATCTCACATAGTCAAGCGAGTACGGGATGGGGGCCCAGTAGGACAGCACAGTGAGCTCCGCTTGGGCGGCACCGTAGGGTGAAGCTCCGAAGACCCGGTCGCCCACCGCGACGCCGGAGACATCGTCGCCGATCTCGTCGACGATGCCCGCAGCCTCGTAGCCCAGGGTCTGCGGCAGTTCTTCGTCCATCAGGCCCTGACGCTTCTTCCAGTCGCTGGCGTTGATCCCAGCGGCACGGACCTTGATGCGTATCTCTCCGGCGCGGGGATGCGGATCGGGGAGATCGATGATCTCAAGGACCGCCGGGCCACCGAACCGGCTGAACTGTGCTGCCTTCACGACGCACTCCTTCGAGGGAAGGAGTGGCGGATCGTCCGATACCGCGTGTGCGCGTGCTCCCGGCCGGCTGTCCGCTCGGCGCCCGGAGCACGTTTCTACTCGATGCGTCGGAGCCTACGCCATGACCACCCGCACTTCGCGAGCTGCCTCCGGGCCGCCTCGACTCACCCCGCGTGGGGTGCGGTCTCGCCCGGAGACTACTTGTCGGCGAGCTCACCGAGGAACCCGGTGGGAACGTGACCGAGCAGCTCGGTGACGCGGGTGATCTTCGGATCCCGGAAGTAGGAGCCGAGTACGGCTTCACCCTCACTCCGGGCGTTCCAGCAAGTGACGATCACAACGTGACCGGGGTCCGCCAGGTCGCGGATGACGTCGTACCCGGTGCAGCCCGTGGTTGCCGGCATGTCGGCCCCGATGGCAAGTGCGAGGTCCATGCCCTCCTCCGCAGACTCGGGCGAGAAGCGCATGTCGAACACCGACGAAACGGCCATGAAGCGGCTCCCTGGACTAGTACGTCCATACTAGAAAACCGTAGCTAGGACGCCCGTACTAGTCAAGGCTGTTCGGCGAGGGCTCGCAGCAATGCCGACGCGCTCCGCTCGAAGACAGCGACCGAGCCGGTGGCGCGGGCCAGGACGAGGCTCCCCTCCAGGAACGTGACCATCAACTGCGCGGTGGCGCTGGCTTGCGATGGGGCGACTCCGACGTGGCAGAGTCGCGCTTCGAGGACGTCGATCCATGATCGGAACGCCGTATCCGCCGCAGCGTTCAGCGCGGGCTGGTCTGGTGACGCTTCCACCGTCACAGCAGCCACCGCGCAGCTCGTACCACCTGCCGCCTTCGCCACGACGGGGCTGATGAGCTCGATGAAGCTGCGCAACACAGCGTCCGGATCGTCCCCGCCGATGCTCTCGAACTCGGCCCGGACTCGGCGACCCGTCCATGCGACGGCTTGCTCGGCGAGGTCGTTCTTGCCTCCTGGGAAGTGGTGGTAGATCGCCCCGCGAGCTGCGCCGCTCGCGGCGAGGACGTCGGTGAACGATGTCGCAGCCAGTCCCCGTTGGCGCAACGACAACGCCGCCGACTCCGTCATCCGCTGCTTGGTGTCGCCAGGCATCAGCACCTCCAACTCGTACGACCGTCCTAGCGTAGATCGCGGCACATCAGTTCATGGGTCTTCCTCCGGACCCCCGCACCGGGCGGATCATCTGCGCTAGTACTGCAACGGTTGTGTTGCCTGTGGTAGATGATCTGGGTTGTGGTCGTAGAAGCGTGGGCGGCGGAGCTGGATGGTCTGTATGCGCGGGCCGGGGGGGCGGTTCGGCCGGGCGGAGCCGCGGCGGCGGGTCGGTGAGTATGTGTCCGGGCTGGTCGCGGGGCTGGATCGCAAGAATGGGTGGGCGCTGGCGGAGCGGGCCGGTGAGCGGTCGCCGGACGGGATGCAGCGGCTGCTGCGCCGGGCGGAGTGGGATGTTGACAGCGTCCGGGACGATGTCCGTGAGGTGAGCCCTGTTTCTCGGACACCTGCGTAGCGGGATTCTATCTGGCTTATGCGGCGTCTGCAATGTTTGCGGTGGCCGTGTGGTATAGGTTTTCGACGTGTTCGGGGGTCTGGTAGCCGAGGGTGGAGTGGAGTCGCTGCCGGTTGTAGAAGACCTCGATGTACTGGGTGATCGCGGTGCGGGCAGCGCGGCGGGTTGGATAGGTCTCGCGGTGGATGAGTTCGTTCTTGAGGGTTCCGAAGAATGATTCGGCGAGCGAGTTGTCCCAGCAGACACCGGTTTCTCCGGCCGAGGGGTGTACCTGGTGGTGTCGCAGGACTCGTTGGTAGGCGTCGGACAGGTATTGCGAGCCGCGGTCGGAGTGAAAAGTCGCGCCTTCCTGTATGCGGGTGCGGGTGGCGGCCATCGTGAACGCGTCGATGATCAGTTCGGTGCGCATGTGATCTGCCATTGACCAGCCGACGACTTTTCTCGAGTAGCAGTCGATGACAGTGGCCAGGTACAGCCAGCCTTCGTCGGTGCGAATATAGGTGATGTCTCCGACGAGTTTGGTTCCTGGTCGGGTGGCGGTGAAGTCGCGGCGGACGCGGTCGGTGGGCGCGGGGGCCTGGCCGGGGATGGTGGTGCGCCGGTAGGCCCTGGGCTGGCAGGCCTGCAGCCCGGCCTGGCGCATGACCCGGCGGACCAGGCGCACCGACGCCGGTGTCCCCGAGGCGCGTAGGGCGGCGGCGATCCGCCGGGCCCCGTAGGTCTGCCGTGAGGCGGCGAACAATGCCCGAACCCGGGTTTCCAACGTGGCGCGCCGCCGCGTGCTCGTCGGGGAGGGCCGGCGGGTCCAGTCGTAGAAACCGGATGCGGACACCGCAAGCCATCGGCACATGTTTCGTACCGGGTAGCAGTCCTTCTCCGCGGCGATCAGCTGATACTTGTCGGTCACTGATGGCGTTGCGCGAAGAAGGCGGGTCGGGTAGCCCGGGGGAATCGCACCCCCGGGCTCCCGCAGATCCCGGCGTGACACTCTCGCGTCACCGGGCTCTTCTCGCCCTTCTCACCAGAAACCGTGAATCCACCGCCAGTGCGCGAACAGCGTGGGGTACTGCAAGGTGATTCTCTTCCACGCCTTGTGCGCTTTGGCGAATGTCTTCAGTCGTCGATACTTCTTCCGTATCCACCGCAGCAGATAGGCGCTGATGCGGTAGAGGAGCGGATACAGCTCGGTCTTGTAGAAAGCGCCGTAGTACTGCATCCAGCCCCGGATGACAGGATTGACCGCACGGGCGATCCCGTCCATCGTGTGACCGGTGAGCGTGTGAAGCCGCCAGGACTTCACTTTCCTGCTCATCTTCTTGATGGCGTCCTTGCTGGTCGCCGGGGCGAACCCGGTGAACACGTTCCCGTTCCGGGCCCGCACCCCTCGCGCCCGGAAGGTGAAGCCGAGGAAGGTGAATTTCGTGTGCTCATGCGAGCCACGTCTCTTCCCGTCCTTGCAGTACACGATCCGGGTTTTCTCCGGGTGCAGGCTGACGCCGACCTGTTCCATCCTCTTCCGCAGCCTGTCCAGTACGAACCGGGCCTGGGCCAGGGACTTGCAGTGCACGACCGCGTCATCGGCGTAGCGCTCGAAAGGGCAGGCCGGGAATTCCCGGACCATCCACAGGTCGAACGCGTAGTGCATGAACAGGTTAGCGAGTACGGGACTGACCGCGGATCCCTGTGGGGTTCCGCGGTCGCGTTCCGCCAGCGTTCCGTCGGGTATCCTGACGGGAGCGGCAAGCCACCGCTTCACGTAGAGGATCACCCAGGACAAGGCGGTATTGGCCTCGACGGCCGCGATGATACGGTCCCAGGGAACGGTGTCGAAGAACTTCCGCACGTCCAGGTCGATGACCCAGTCGTACTTCCAGCACCGCTCCCGGCATTTCCCCACGGCGTCCAGCGCGCCTTTCCGTGGCCGGTACCCGTAGGAGTCGGGGTGAAACTTTGGCTCCACCACGCTCTCCAGTCGGGTCGCGACCACGGTCTGCGCTATCCGGTCACCTATGGTGGGAACACCGAGTATCCTTGTTCCCGCGCCATGCACCTTCGGGATCTCGACCGCCTTTACCGGAGGCGGGAAATACGATCCCGACGACATCCGATTCCAGATCTTGTACAGGTTTCCCTTCAGATCGGACTCGAATTCCGCCAGGCCCACCCCGTCGACCCCGGCAGCGCCCTTGTTGGCCGCCACCTTCCGATATGCCTGCCACACCTCCCACTTGGAAATGTCAAACGACTTTCCTGGTGATACCTGCCCGCTCACCTGATTCCTCCCAGCCACGCTGGTTGATCCTGCAAACGAACCACGGACAAGCCAGCCCCTTCGCTCCGCTCCCACCGCATCAGGCAGGAACCTCACCGCTACTACGAGCTGGTCCGCCTGCGCGCCCCGCGACGGTACTCAGTTCCTTGCGATTCAAACGCTTGGAACTCTCCCTCTCGCCGCACTTTCCAAGGTGGCAGTGTCAGGGCACGCCCTCCCACGTTCCGCACGAAAGCCGCAGTCCAGGCTCGCGCCACCTCTGCGCCGGGCACCACCTGGCCAGCGATCCGGGCAACCGCCAGGCTCATCCCGGGCCAAGCAATAACACCCGGTTTTGATGCCACTTCTCTAAATAACGACGCTATCAAACGGTGAATCCCTCGCGGGACTTTCGATGCAACGCCTTCCTGGACCCCACCTGACGCATCACGTGCGCCTTTTCCCTCATCGCTCACCACGACGGTCTTCAGCCAACGCGGCAGAGGGCGGTTTGAAGCCTCCCCCCGAAGGGCGGCTCCGGAGGGCCTGCAATCCTCCATCTTTCGTACAGCACCGCCGTCCGTCACCCAGCTAACAGGCAACTTTCAGCGTTCGTGGCACACTCGCTTTTGAGAGGAACTCACGCTCCATCCGGAGTTCCCGGTTCTCCTTCTCCAGCTCCCGCAGCCGGGCCCGTTCCGACATCGTCAGCGGCTCGTCCTCGCTGTTCTCGTGCGCGCGCCGCCAGGACGCGACCCAGGTGCCGAGCGTGCCTTCGTTGATACCCAGATCCTTCGCGACCGCCGAGACCGGCCGACCCGAATCGAGGACGAGTTTCACCGCCTCGTCCTTGTACTCCGGCGTGAACCGCCTGCGTGACTGCGCCATCAATATCCTCCGTCCACGGATCAATTATCCCACAGGGATCACTGTCCGAAGAACGGGCACCACCTCACCGGGACTTCGTGGTCGACCGGCTCGGGGACCCGGGTGGGGTGCTGATCGTCGATGACGCAGCATCGGGGCTACTACGGACCGCGGCGCACCACCCTCGCCGGGCTCGCGGTCGTGGCCGGGGCCCGCTGGCCGATCGAATGCTTCCAACAGGCGAAACAGACCTGCGGTCTGGACGACTACCAGGTCCGCGACCATCGGGCCTGGTACGCCCACATCACCCTGTCCATGCTCGCCTACGCCGCCCTGGCCGCGGCCCGCGCCGAGCAGCCTGCTGCGCAGGGCGATCAGGGCGAGGACGCTGGCCGCGGCGGAGCCGGCAAGGATCGCGGTGGCCGCTGTTTCGGTTCGGGTGGGGTCGGGCAGGGCGAGGCCGGCGATGAGCAGGCTGACGGTGTAGCCGATGCATGCGGCCTGGTCACCCAGCTACGCACGACACCCACACCGCACTCGACGGACAGACCGACCCAGCGGCGCCGTAGCGCGTTGACCCGCTCTCGATCGGCTCGGTCAGACTCAGCCACAGCTCATTCTGCGGACCTAATCGGAGACGAGCGCGCGGGATGCGGCGGGATTTGAATTTACGGTGTAATTTCGCTGCCTGGACTGTCCTGGCCGTACTGGTGTGATGCTTTGGCGCCAGGGTACAGCGTAGGTGACGCTCGGCGTGAGAAAGGGCGCAACCTCGCCGAGGAGACAAGTGGGGAGAAATGGATGAGTAAGCCACCGAACACGACCACGAACGCCGGAGCTCCGGTGTCGAGCGATGAGTACTCCCTTACCGCCGGCCCTGGTGGCCCGAATCTCCTGCAGGACGCCTACCTGGTCGAGAAGCTGGCCCACTTCGTCCGCGAACGCGTGCCCGATCGGGTGTACCACGTCAAGGGCGGCGGCGCGTTCGGCTACTTCGAGGCGACCACGGATGCCACCGCGTGGACCAAGGCCGCGTTCCTCAGCAAGGTCGGTAAGCGCACCCCCGTGCTCGCGCGCATCTCGTCGGTCGCCGGCGAGGAGGGCTACCCGGACACGGACCGCGATGTGCGCGGCTTCGCCCTGAAGTTCTACACGGAGGAGGGAAACTACGACCTCGTCGGCAATAACACCCCGGTCTTCTTCGTGCGCGACCCGATGAAGTTCCCCGACTTCATCCACTCACAGGAGCGCATGCCCGACAGCGGGCTGCGCAGCAACAACATGCAGTGGGACTTCTGGACGCTCTCACCCGAGTCCGCCCACCAGGTGACCATCCTCATGAGCGACCGCGGCACGCCGCGCGCCTGGCGCCACATGCACGGCTTCAGCAGCGACACCTACATGTGGGAGAACCCCGGCAGCGAGAAGTTCTGGGTCAAATACCACTTCCGGACCGAGCAGGGCATCGAGAACATGACCGACGCCGAGGCCCGGGCCATGCGCGCCGAGGACCTCGACTACCACCGCCGGGACCTGTGGGAGGCGATCGGCCGGCGGGACTACCCGTCCTGGCGTCTCGAGATGCAGATCATGCCCTACGCGGACGCGGCCGACTACCGCTTCAACCCGTTCGACATCACCAAGGTCTGGCCGCACCAGGACTACCCGCTGATCCCGGTCGGCCGATTGGTCCTCAACCGCAACCCCGAGAACTTCTTCGCCCAGATCACCCAGGCCGGGTTCGAGGTGTCGAACATGGTCCCGGGCATCGGACCCAGCCCGGACCGGATGGTACTTGGGCGGATGACCGCCTACGGCGACTCGAACCGCTACCGCAACGGCCCGAACTACCAGCAGCTACCGGTCAACCGTCCGCTCGAAGAGGTCCACAACTACAACAAGGACGGCCCGATGCGCCACCGCCACAACGGCGACCAGCCCGTCTACGCGCCGAACAGCTACGGCGGGCCCAAGGCCGACCCCGGGCGCTACCGCGACCCGGGCTGGTTCGTCGAGGCCGGCGAGATCATGCGCACGGCCTACCAGGCACACCGGGACGACGACGACTTCGTCCAGCCAGGAACGCTCTACCGACAGGTGATGACGCCCACGGACCGCGACCACCTCGTCGACAACATCGTCTGGCACCTGAGCCAGGGAGTCGAGCGCTTCATCCAGGAACGCGCCGTGAACGACTACTGGACCAAGGTCGACCCGGACCTCGGCGCTCGTGTCGCCCACGGCCTGGGCCTGACGCTGGCGACGCGATAGAAGGGGAGTCGCGATGACGGCCATTCTGGACGAGACGCCGCTGACCACCAACGTGATGGACAGCTTCGCCGCTACTCCGGACCGGAGACTGCGCGAGATACTCACGGCGCTCGTGCCCCACCTGCACGCCTTCGTGCGTGAGGTCGACCTGACACCTGAGGAGTGGACACAGGCGATCGCCTACCTAACCGAAGTCGGCAAGGGCGGCGCCCAGCAGGAGTTCATCCTGCTGTCCGACGTGCTCGGCGTCTCCACCGCGGTCGAGCGGCTCCCGGACCGGGCCAGCCCCGCGGCGACACCATCAAGCGCCGAGGGGCCTTTCCACCCGGGCGTCTCCCCGCCGCGCGCCCTCGGCGACAGCCTCTACGGACGCGACGACCACGGCGAGCCGTGCGTCGTCACCGGCCGGGTCCGCTCAACCGATGGGACGCCGCTACCCGACGCCCAGGTCGACGTCTGGCAGGCGGACGAACACGGCTTCTACGACGTCCAACAGCCTGACCTACAGCCACCCGGCAGCGGCCGCGGCCTGTTCCGCACCGACGCGACCGGCGGGTTCCGCTTCCGCACGGTCGTTCCCAACGCCTACCCGGCCGTGCCCGCCGACGGTCCGGTCCACGACCTGCTAGACCGCACTGGCCGCCAGCCCTACCGCCCGCGGCACATCCACTTCATCGTGACCGCGCCGGGACACCGTAGCCTCACGACCCAGATCTTCGTCGCGGGCAGCGAATACCTCGACTCCGACGCCGTGTTCGCCGTCCAGAAGAACCTCATCGTCGACTTCACCGAAAACGACGATGCGGACACGGCCGCACGCCTGGGCGTCCAAGCCCCCTTCCGCCACGCCGACATCGACCTTGTCCTCGCGCCTTCTCGCTAAACGGTACTGAATTCCACGGGCACCGCACGATCTTCCGCTCGCCCGCGTCCCGGGCGAGGACGGCCGGCCGGGGGAAGGCCGACCGAGATGGCCGGAGCCTGATGAGGCCGTTTCCCGCGTGCCCGTTCGCGAGAATCAGTTGACAATGTCGGCAAGGCGGCCGACCTGATCGGGATCGGTTGACCAGCAGTAGACGATGGTCTCGTCGGCGCCGAGGTCGGCGAAGCCCGCGACGGCGGCGCGGATCTGTTGGGGGGTCGTGAGCCATGCGTCCAGGGCCTGGTGGGCGTACTGGCTGGAGCCGTAGTAGCGGGCGATGGACGCCCGCCCTTCCTCGAGCACAGTGTCCGGGCCGAGCGCGGCGTTGACCTGTCCAACCAACCGAGGCCGCCCGCCCCTGCCGGCATGGTCCCATTCCTTTTCGACAGTGCGCAGCAGGCCGTCGGCGTGGGCTGGCGGGGTGGCACAGAGAAAGCCGTCGCCCCAGCGGGCAATCCGCGCGAGGGCGGCGGCGGTGAACCCGCCGAAGAGCACCTCGGGGCCGCCGCGACGGGTGGGCGCCGGGCCGACGAACCCGAGCCCCGGCCGGACGGGCTCCCCGGCCCAGATGCTCCGCAGGACAGGCATCTGTTCGTCGAGCCGTCGTCCGCGCCGGTGGAAATCGGCGTCCATGGCGCGGTAGTCGTCCTCCCACGCTCCCAGTCCGATACCAAGGGTGAGCCGGCCGCCGGAAATGCGGTCAAGGGTCGCCGCCTGCTTCGCGAGCAGGACGGGCTCCCGCAACGGCGCGAGCAGTACCTCGGTCTGGACGCGGATCCGCGTCGTGCTTCCGACGATCGCGGCGAGTGTCACCAATGGCTCCGGGTTATTATACACGACCCGGTCGAGGAGGCCGACGGTGCTGAAGGGGCCGGCATCGGCGCGCCGAGCCCAGTCCATCAGGGACGGCAGATCGCTGATTGGCAGGCCGAGACCTACATCCATGAGTTCTGCCTCCAGGATCCCGCGGTGTCTGCGAGCTACGGCAGTGCGAGGCGCGCGGCGCTGACGTCCTGTCTGCCGTGGCCGGCGTCCACCGCCGCGTGCCACTGGCAGGCCAGTGCGGCCAGCAGCGGCGGCGGGGCGCCTCCGGCCGCGCCGATCGCGAGGTCGACGTCCTTGAGTGCCCACCGCAACGGGAACTCTGGCGCGTAGTCGCCATGCTCCATCTTGTGGAGCTTGGCGTCGGCGATCGGCGCGTCCAGCGGCCCGCCCTCGACGGCCTCGGCCAGCGCGGCGGCATCGATCCCGAGCCGGCCCGCGAGCTCAAGCGCCTCGGCCACACCCTCGATCAGGAGGGACATGTAGGCGTTCACGGCCAGCTTCATCCGGCTGCCCTGGCCGGCGTCACCCAACCAGACGGTCTTGCGGCCGATCGCGGCGAACGCCGGCCCCACGACCGGCTCGGCCGCGGCCGGCCCGGAGGCAAGGATCAGAAGCTGGCCGGCCTCGGCGGGGCCCTTGCTGCCCGATACCGGCGCGTCGAGAAACAGGACATCCGGCCGCATCCCGCCCAGCCAGTCGGCGACCTGCGTCGTCGCCGCGACACCGATGGTGCCCATCTGAGCCCACACTGCACCGCGGGCGAACGCCCCGACGACCTCGCCGTCGACGACGGCCCGTACCGCCTCGGCAGTCGGCAGCATCGTGATCACCACGCGCGCGTCCGCGACCGCCTCGGCCGCCGAGCCGACCGCCACGGCACCCGCGTCCGACAACGGTGCCATGACCGCTTCTGACCGGTCCCAGACCGTTGTGCGCAGGCCCGCGGCGACCAGGTTGCGGGCGATCGCCGAGCCCATGATGCCCGTCCCGAGCACCGCCACCCGCAGATCATCGCCCCGGCCGTCCGTACTACCACCCATGCGGTCCTCTCCCTCGGGTTCATACCCATCCCGCAACGCCACGGACCGCCGTGGCTCTCCGACGTGACCTCCGCACGTGCTCCACACCCGAGACCCACGGGCTCGATGACCGGATCGGCTGTCGTTCGCGCCGACGAGGCAAGCTCGTCGCGTGCCGGCAGGCCGGAGGCGCCGTTCGACGCGGTCTAGTCCGGACAGGGCGAGCTCAGGACGGTCTCCACGAAGTTGCCGCGTTGGAAACCGGGTACGAAACGCTCGAGGAAGTCCGCCTTGACGCTGCCGAAGGTGGACTCGGGCTTGGGCGCGAAACCCGAGGCCCGCTGGCCCACGCCACGTCCGCGCCTGCTTGCCCAGGCGGAGCTACCGGAGAGAGGCGACGCCGATGACTACTACTTTCCGACTGGATAGGACGCTGGTCGACCGGTTGGTTGACGGCAGCCTGGACCCGCAGGGAGAGGCGGCCCTCGCGGAGCAGGTGGCACACATCCTGCCATTCCACTGGAACCTTCCAACCCGATCGAGGCCGCGCTGTCGAGGATCATCGTTCACCTCGGTGGGCAACGAGCCCTGCTAACATACGGGCGCGTACCGCGTATGGCCCTCGGCTCTGTCCACCCTCCGATGACCGTCTCCTGTGCGCGGCTACAATGCCATCAAGGATCACTACCCGGCCGGCGCCCGCCTGCTGACCGCCTAACTTTCCTTAGCGGTCTGGCGGCGGCTGTCCAGGAGATGGTCGGCGAGCCAGACCAGAGCGGGGCCGTTCGCGTCCAGCCCCGGTAGCAGCCGGATCGCCTCGAAGGCGTCCTCGATACAGCCGACCAGCAGCTCACGTTCGTCCTGGAGGGTGTTTGCGGCGGCAGCCATGACTCTCCCTTTCACAGCGGGTGGTCGGATGCTTCCCCTGCAGGTGTGCCCCGTCCGGCGACGGCGAACACAGGCCGGCCCGGACAGTCAGCTCGGCCGGTCGGAGGGCGTGCCCGTCACCTGCCGCTTCGTAGCCAGGGAAACCACACCCCGGTCGCCCTGGCTCAGGAACATCCACCTGTTGCGCAACCCGGGCGGCGGTTTCACCATGGCTACTGGGACGGTTCGTCCCCAACCACGCCCCGCAAGATCGGGTGTGCCACTAACCCTGACCCCACGAACCGTCCGCCGGATGGCCATCCGCCTACTTTGGCCAGAAGGAAGATTGTTAACTAAGCCGGTGAAGCTGAGTCGAAAATCCTATGAGCACGCCCGGAAACTGATATCGAACAGGCCGCCGCCCACCTGCATGGAATGTTGGGCGTGATATACGCCCATCGCTCCTGACGGTGGAGGCGGTGATCCCACCGAATCTTTCGGCGGAGGGGGACATCGTGCCGGTCAACGTCGGCAAGTTCGGTATCTGGACCTCCATCGCGCGATGGCCGAACGACCGGCAGGCAACGGCAGACGCTGCCGCCGAACTCGACGAGCTCGGATACGGCGCGCTCTGGCTCGGCGGCGCGACGGCGGACCTCGAGCTTCCAGAGGCTCTGCTGGATGCCAGCCGCCGGCTGGTCGCGGCAACCGGAATCCTCAACGTCTGGACCGAACCGGCGAAGGTGGTGGCGGACAGCTACGCCCGCGTGTCGAAGTCCCACCCTGACCGGTTGCTGATCGGTATCGGCGCCGGCCACGCGGCCTTCGTCGGCGAGCGCTACTGGCATCCCTTCCGGGCCGTGGAAAGCTATCTCGACCGGTTGGACCTCCCGCAGTCGCGGGTCCCGCGGGATGCGCGGCTGCTCGCCGCGCTTGGACCGCGGATGCTCAGGCTCGCCGCCGAACGCACCGCCGGAGCGCACCCGTACCTGGTGACCCCGGAGCACACCTGGCGGGCCCGCGACATTCTCGGCCTCGGCCCGCTGCTCGCGCCGGAGCAGAAGGTCGTCCTCACGACCGACGCGACCCAGGCGCGGACGATCGCCCGCCGCGCGCTCGCCGTTTCCCTAGTATTGCCGAACTACACGAACAACCTGCTCAGGCTCGGATTTGTCGAGGACGACTTCGTCGGCTTGGGCAGCGACCACCTGGTCGACAGCCTGGTCGCGTGGGGTAGCGTCGATACGATCCGCGGCCGGATCGAGCAGCATCACAAAGCGGGTGCCGACCACGTCGCCATCCAGGTCCTCACCGCACAGGCAGACGCGCTGCTGCCTACGGCACAGTGGCGTGCCCTCGCGGAGGGCCTGGGTCTGCTGTCCTGACAACCCGGTTCAGAGGAAGACGCGGGCGATTTCCAGCCATTTCTGCGCGTCCTCGCCTGTCGCCGTCAGGTCGGTCCCGCTCCGGGGCCGGCGTTGGGTGACGCGGAGACAGAAGTCGAGTGCGCTGCCCTGCACGCGTTGGGCGGCGTCCTGTGGACCCCACGCCCAGGTCTGGCCGTCGGGTCCGGCCAACTCGACGCGGAACGGTTCCGTGGGGGGAGACAGTTGGGCGGCGGCGAACGACAGTTCCCGTCCCTTTATTCCCAGGGCGGCCACCGCCTTCAGCCGTGTCGTCGGCCGGTGCGCGACGCCCACCGCATCGAAGATGTCCTGCCCATGGGCCCAGGTTTCCATCATGCGCAGCGGTGCCATGAGCGCCGGGGTGAGGGTCGACCCGAACCATGGGAACTCGTGGTCTGGTGGTACGTCATGCAGTGCCGCCGTCACCGCGGCTCGGCTGGCGCGCCACTGGTTCAGCAGTACCGATCGCGGTTGGGCCGATCCCCCGGCGGCGACGTCGTCGGCGTACCGGCTGCCTGCGGCTGCCGCCTGCCGCACCACTGCGTCGAACGCGTCGGGGGTACGGAGGCGATCACAACGTTTGCATCCGCCGCGGCGAGGTGAGCGATCTGGTGGGCGATCGTCCAGCCCGCGGCCGGCGTGGGCCTGGTCCAGTCGCCTTCGGCCGTTACCAGGGCGTCGAGCTGGTCTCCCTCGGCCGCCAGGTCTGACCGGACGAGGTCGTAGTCCACATCGGACACGTCGAGGTCGTAGTTCAGCATTCGGCATCACCTCCACACATGTTGGCGTTGTCACCGGAAACATGCCCCAGGGCAGGTGTGATGAGACCATGCGGCCGTGTCGCAAGGCCCGGCACAGGTACCGACCCCAGGGCACGGGGGCCATGGCCGGCAGGGCGTTGCGCTACGCAGGCTGATGTGGCGTTGTCGAGCGGAGGAACGATAGTGCTGCCGAGGCGAAGACCTCTGGTGCTTCTTCGGGGACGTAGTGCCCGCATCCGTCGATTACGAGTTCGGTGACCTGGTCGGACACCCGTCGCACGTCGGCGGCGACGCCGGCGCCGCGGGAGGTTGATCCGCCCACGGCGAGGACGGGCATCGGCAGCGGTGTGCGTGCCCGCTCTCTGTTCTGGGCGATCGTGATGTCCAGGGCGCGGTAGTACTGGAAGCTGGCATGCAGCGCGCCGGGGCGCCGGAGCGCGTCGATGTAGACGCTGACGGTGTCATGGGGCATTGCCGCCGGCGTGGCGCCCTTGACGGAGAACTGGTCGCGAAAGTAGATGTCCTCGCGTCCTTCGACGAGCTGTTCGTTGACCGACGGCAGCCGGTTGAACATGAAGTGCCACATGGCCTCGACGGGGCGGTTGGCGGGCGGGATGGCGCTGGGCGCGTCGGCGATCCCTGGCAAGGTGGCCTCGGCGAGGACGAGTTGCGTGACTCGGGACGGGTGGTCGGCGGCGAGCGCGTAGGCCAGCATCATGCCGACGTCGTGACCGATCAGCGTGAAGCGCTCGTGGCCCAGGGCGGTCATGAGCCGGGCCAGGTCACCGGCCGCGGTGTCACTGTCGTAGCCCGTCTCGGGCATGTCGGAGCGTCCGACCCCGCGTGGATCCACCGCGATCACCGAGTAGTGCTCGGCGAGCTGCGGCATGACCTTGCGCCACTGCCACCAGAACTGTGGCCACCCGCCGACCAGGAGCAGCGCGGGACCGTGGCCGCCGGTGACGGCGTGCAGGGCGATGCCGCCGAGGTCGTAGCGGTGGCTGCTGAACCGTTCGCTGAACTGTGCAGGCAGGTCGGGCACCGTGCTGACAGTGCCGAATCCGGTCGCGGGCACTCCTGGCGCACGGGTCATTCCCATCCCTTCCTCCATGATTCAGGTCCTTTCTCTGCGGGGTCGCGGAACGGTCCGGTCAGTCACAGGACGACTGCCGCCTCGGGCGACGACGACTGCGATGCCCCCGATCGTCGGGGCGGAACGAGCGACCTCCTCGCCGCTGAACCGCCTAAGGCGGTTCGGACGACCATAGCGCGGATGGGCTGAACCGGCTAGTGTGGTTCACAACTTTTCGCGCAAGGGGGCGGTTGCGGTGAGCGGCGGGCTGGTGAGACACGAAGATCAGCCACTGTGCTTTCGCTTCACGGCAACGGCGAGCCTTCGGTTGGCACCGGCGCCGCGGGAACATCTGCCTCACCCCTCGGATCTCGCCGACTGGCTGGTGGCCGTCGGGCTCGGCTCCGGATCGCCGCAGGTGAGCGAAGGTTTGCTGTGCGACGCGCAGGACCTCCGGGAGTCGATCTACTGGGCGGCGCGCTCGATCGCGAGCGGAGAACGACCCCTCGAGCAGGACCGCGACCGCATCAACGAATGGGCCGGTTGCCATGACGCGGTGCGAGTGCTCGGTGACGACGGCGCCGGCGCCGGCTGGAGCTTTCCAGGCCCGTCGGCGGCACGGTCGGCGCTGGCCGTGCTGGCCACCGACGCCGTGGACACGCTGGGTGGCGCCAAAGGTGGGGCAGTCAAGGTGTGTTCGGGAGTCGGCTGCGTCGCGGTCTTCCTCGACACCAGCCGCGGCCGGTCCCGTCGCTGGTGTTCGATGGGAACCTGCGGTAATCGCGCGAAGAAGAACGCCATGCGCATCCGGCACGACTCATAGCTACCCCGACCCGAAACTGGACCAGGTCGTTCCGCTCCCCGGACAGCCCGACCCGCCCAGCCTGCCAGCGGCAATACTTTCCGTGCCTACTCTGCGGAAACGGGGACTATCCACAGCCTGCGGATAGTCGCCGTGTGGTACCAAAATAGATTGGGTTGAGCAGGAAGTTGCGGCGATCCACATATATAACGGTTGACAGAGAGTGGCGCCAGCACTCGGAATTTCCGGTTTTGGGAAAATGCCGTGTGTCCTTATCCACGCCGACTCGATGACCTGACCTGCGTTCCATGAACCCGCCGGCTAGGGTTGCCCTCGCGCCATCACCGCACGAATAGCAATCATGACGAAAGGGCTCATGAGATGACTCAGCAGGAGCAGCAGCAGCAGCGTCAGCAGGTCGAGCAGCAGCTCCGCCAGAACTGGCGGCAGCTTCGCTACCGTCTGCTCGACCAGTTCGGTCAGGTCAACAGCGCCGACCTGGACGCTGCGACCGGCATCAACGACCTCATCGCGCGGATCTCCGACAGGACGAACCACAGCGAGCGGTACGTCGAGAACCGTCTCCGCGAACTGGTAGGCGTTGGCGCTGCCCAGGGCGGGCAGCTCGGCGAGCGTTTCGGTGGGCAGCAGGCCGGTCAGGGCCAGCCCTTCGGCGCCCAGTAACAGCCCCCCTCCACCGGGCAGGCGCAAGCAGGGAAACCGCGGCCCCCACCGCCCGGCGCGCCTGCCCGGCCTCCGCCTGTTAAGAGCAACCGGGGTGCTGACCCGTCCCGAGTCGCCGGCGAGTCGGGACCTGCTGTGAGCGGTGCTCAGCGGCCCTTCCTGGGGGTTGATCCGCGGCGCAGCACGGGCCATGTCGCCGCCGAGACGGCCGCGGTCAGCAACAGGAGCGCGGCGAGGTCAAGCGCCCAGGTGCCGGCGTCGGCCTTCCACAACGGGTCGAGGTCGGGATCGTCCGGGTTCTGCCGATAGCCGGTGGTCGCGGCAACCATCGCGAACCCCCACCGGGCCGGCATCAGGTACGCGAGCTGTTCCAGCGGCGGGCGGCCGTTCAGGGGGATGAGCAACCCGCAGAGCAGGAACTGCAACAGCAGGACGACCACGAGGATCGGCATGCCACGGTCGGCGTTGCTGATCAGTGCTGAGACCAGCAGTCCCTGCGCCATCGCGGCCAGCGCGACCGCGATCATGGCGACAGCGACCTCGGTGACCCCGTTCCCCAGCGCGAGCGGGGTGTCCGGCGCGGGTTTGCCGAGCAACCCGGCGAAGGCGAGGATCACGGCCTGCAAGCCGGTGATCATTCCCAGGACGGCGAGCTTCGACCAGAGATAGGCGCTGCGGGAGAGTCCGATCGCCTGCTCCCGGCGGAAGACAGAGCGCTCTTTGACCAGTTCTCGGAACGCTCCGGCGAACCCCGTGAACGCGCATCCGAGAATCAGCATGAGCATGAGCGGGGAGATGTCGTCGTCGCTGTCCTGGCTGGCCTGCCGGCTGTGCCAGGACAACCCGTGCCCGCCCGGAAGCAGCTGGGCGAACAGGCTCAGGACCAGCGGCAGCGCCAGCAGGAACAGCGCGTACGCCCGGTCGGCCGCGATCACCGCGAGGTAGCGGCGGGCGAGCACGGCGAACTGGCGCAGCGCCGGCTGCTGGCGCGGCGGAGGATCCGGCACAGCCGGCGCCGGCCCCCCCGCCGCGGGCCGTGCCACACCGCTGGGCATTCCGTACTTCGCGTACTCGGGTGAGGCCCGGAACCGGGACGTCCAGTCGACGTCCCGGGACTGGTCGAGGAGCAGGAACATGTCCGCGAAGTCCCGCTGGCCGAAGTAGGCGAGCGCCTCGCCGGGCGGGCCGAAGTAGGCGAGCCGGCCGCCCGACGCGAGCACGAGCAGCCGGTCGCACAGGTGGAGCTGCGCAGGTGAGTGCGTGACGACGACTACCGTCCGGCCGTCGTCGGCGAGCGTGCGCAGGGTCTGCATCACCGACTTGTCCATGCCCGGGTCCAGCCCGGACGTCGGCTCGTCGAGGAAGAGCAGCGACGGGCGGGTGAGCAGCTCCAGCGCGACGCTGGTGCGCTTGCGCTGCCCACCGGAGAGGGTGCTGATCCGCTGGTCCGCGTGATCGGCCAGTCCCAGCTCGCCGAGCACTTCCTCGACCCGTGTGTTCCGCTCGGCCGCGGAGGTGTCGGCGGGGAACCGCAGCTCGGCCGCGTACCGCAGGGCCCGGCGGACGGTCAGCTGTGGGTGCAGGATGTCGTCCTGCGGGACGAGGCCGATGCGCTGGCGCAGCTCGTCGTAGGACGTGTAGAGGTCGCGGCCGGCGTAGCGGACCACACCGGAGTCGGCGGGGCGCTGCCCGGTCAGCGCGCCGAGCAGGGTGGACTTCCCGGCGCCGCTCGGACCGACGACGGCCAGCAGGCTGCGCTGCGGCAGGGCGAACCCGACACCGTCGAGGAGCCGTCGGCCGGAGCGGGTGACGGCCAGGCCGTCGGCCTCGAAGGAGATGTCACCCGAGTCGGTGTACTCGACGAGGGTGCCGCCCTGCAGATGCAGCAGGGCGTGCCCGATGCCGACGATGTCCCCGGCCCCGATCGTGGCCGCCTGGCCGATCCGGTGGCCGTTGACGAACGTGCCGTTCCAGCTGCCGAGGTCGACGATCCGATGCTCGGTTCCGACCTGGCGCAGCTCGGCGTGCCGGCGCGAGACGAGCGGGTCGGTGAGCACGATGTCGCACTCGGGCGCGCGGCCGATGACGATCGGCGCCGCCCCGACCGGATGCAGCGCCGTGGCCTGACGCCCCCACCACGTCCCGCCCGGGTTCGCTCCTCCCTGGCGGGACGCGCCGGCGGCGCCCGGCGCCTGTGCCGTTGGCGGTAGCCCGGAGGTTGGGGAGCCCGGCCCCTGCGCCATGGGTGAAGGGGTGGCGGTGGCTGGCCGTTTCGGCTGGTGGTGCCTGGTTTCGAAGAGCGCGGTGGGTGTGGCCGGTGATGCGGGCGGCGTTGGTGGCGGGGCGCTCGCAGCCTGCCACCAGCCCGACGCGGGTGTGGCCGGCGGTGCGGGCGGTGTCGACGGTGGTGTGCTTGTGGCCTGCCACCAGCCTGACGCGGGTGTGGCGGGCGAGCCGGGCGGCGCTGGCGTCGGCGGACCAGGAGCAGGCGCAGACGCAGGCGGTGGAGATGGGGGTGAGGGCGCGGGGGGCGCCGCGGGGGCGGCGTTCGTCCGCGTCCACCACCTGCCGCCCTCGGCCGGGGCGGCGGACGGCGGGACCGACGCCGCCGAGCCGAGGGCAGTGCGGGCGGCGGCCGCGAACACGGACGCGGCGGGATGCCGGTCGGCCGGCGACTTGGCCAGGCCCTGCGCGATGACGGCGTCGAGGGCCGCCGGTGCCCCGGGCCGCACGGCCGACAGGACCGGCGGCGGCTCCTCAAGATGCGCCCTGATCACCCCGAGCCGCTCGGCCGTGACGAACGGCCTGCGTGCGGTCAGGCACTCGAAGAGCAGGCAGGCCAGCGAGTAGACGTCCGCCCGGTGGTCGACCCGCTCGGAGAGGAACCGCTCGGGCGCCATGTACTCGATCGAGCCGATCGCCGCCCCGGTCGCGGTCATTCCGTCGCTGCCGACCGCGCGGGCGATCCCGAAGTCGACGAGGTAGACGAAGTCGGTCGGACGTCCACGGCCGGCGCACAGCACGTTGGACGGCTTGACGTCGCGGTGCACCAGCCCGTCGGCGTGCGCGGCGTCCAGCGCCGAGGCGATCTGCTCGACGACGTCGACGGCGGTCTGCGGGTCGAGCGGCCCATCGCGCAGGACCCTGCCCAGGTGGGCTCCCTCCACCAGGCGCATGTCGATGAAGAGCTGGCCGTCGATCTCGCCGTGGCGGTGGATCGGGATCACGTGCGGCTCGCGCAGCTGCGCGACCGTCTCCGACTCCCGGCGGAACCGCTCGGTGTAGTGCGAGTCCCCGGCCAGGCTCGGGAGTAGGAGCTTGAGGGCCACCATCCGCTGCTGCCCGGTGTCGTAGGCCCGGTAGACCTCGCCCATCCCGCCGCGGCCCAGCAGCTCCTCGATGCGGTACGGGCCGAACATCCGCTGCGTCATCGCGCCTTCCCCGGTGGTTGTCGCTGCCGCTTTCGCCGTCGCCGGACCATGAGGCTGAGGAGGAGCAGCGCTGGCACGACGGCGAGCAGCGCGGAGACGGCGGCCTCGTCGGAGGGAGCCATGCCGGTGAGCGAGGCGGCGACGAGAGCTCTGCCGAGCCCCCAGGCCGCCACCGTCGAGACCACCGCGAACAGGTACCAGCCCACTGCGCGCAGCCGTCGCCCGGCGGCGCGCAGGGGAGCCCACTGCGCTGGTCCGGGCTGCGCCGATCCGGGCTGCGCTGGGCCGGGCTGCGCTGGGCCGGGCTGCGCTGGGCCGGGCTGTGCCGGCACTGGTCGCCCTGGTTCCGACCGCTGCCCGGGCGGCTGCTTCCACCACACTGTCTGCCCCGCCGGTGGAGTGGGCTGGGGACGAGGCCACGGCGGCGCGGCGGTGCCCTGGACCGGCACGGTGGTGACCTCGACCGGCGGGGTGGTGACCTCGACCGGCGGGGTGGTGACCTCGACCGGCGGGGTGATGACCGGGAGCGGTGCGGTGGTGGCCTCGGGCGGTGCGCCGGCTGGCGGGTGGACGGCCGTGCGCGTCCACCAGGGGGGTGGACCCGAGATCAGCCCTTCCAGGTCGCCGGTGGCCGTCCAGCCCGGGACGCAGCAGGCCCGCAGCCGGGCCGCCAGCTGGTCGATCCGTGGGTCGTGCAGCCGCTCGACCCACGACCACACCTGGGTCCGGTGCGGAGGCTGGTAGTCCTTGTCGCGGAAGAGCAGGTTCTCGCCGTCGTTGAGCTGCTCCCACTGCCTCGGCTCGCGGGCGAGCGCCAGCAGCGAGAGGTAGATGACCAGCCCGGGGAAGGTGTCCATCCACGGCCCCCAGGGCCGGTTCGCGGGCTGGTAGTTGCGGTGTCCGCCCTCCGTCGGCGGCGGGGAGCCGGTGAACGGGGCGATCCACGAACTGTCGAAGTCGACCAGGCGCAGCTGGCCGGCCGTGTCGACGAGCACGTTGCCGTGCTGCAGGTCGCCGTGCGCGAACCGGGCGGCCTGGGTCCGGCGCAGCAGGTCGCGCCAGGACGCGGCGAGCGCCGCCAGCGCCGCGCGGTCGTCGGCCTCGACGAGGTCCTCGACGTGCCGGTCGAGGGTGTGCCCGTCCACCCATTCCATCTGGACCATCGGCCAGCGCCGGCCGTTGACGAGAATCGCGTCGTCCACCCACCGGCAGCCGGCGACGTCGCCGGTGAGCCCACGCTCGGTGAACCAGGCGTTGAGCGCGGTGTAGCGCTGCTGGGTGGAGGCGTCCTCCCGAGTGAAGAACCGTAACGCCTGCGCGGTGCCGCCGACCGTAGCCCGGAACACGACCGCCGTGCTGCCCGACGCCGGGACGGGAATGCCCAGCATCGGGTGCACGTCGAACTGCGCCTCGACCAGCTCGGGACGGTCGAACACGAGGTCGGGCCGCTGCACGGCCTTGATGTAGTCCTCGGCGGACAGTTGCTCGCTCACAGGCACACCACCAGTGCGCCGGGCTCGGCCGCGGCGAGCCGGACCCGCAGCAGCGTGACGTCGTCGTTGCGCATCCGTCCGGCCGCGCGCTGGTCGGCGACGATCGCCGCGAACGCCGCGTCGTGGTCCAGGCCGGTGAGTGCCGCCCACAGCGACGCCTCGTCGCGAGCGGCTTCCAGCAGCAGCCACTGGGCCAGCGCGTCGGTGGCGATGAAGAGCACGTCGCCCGCGCGGACCTCGCCGCTGGCCAGTTCCAGCGCACGCAGCATCGGGCCGAGCGCCTCCGGGCGGGTGCCGATCCCGTCGGGAGAGAGGCCGAAGTCGTCCGCGCCGATCGGCGGGAAGTGCGTGAGCAGCCGGCCGGCCCGGACGTGGAAGAGCACCGTGTCCCCGAGGGCGGCGGCCTCCCAGCGGGCCCCGGGCCCGTCGAGGCCGGTGAGGCGGCATCCCAGGAACGTCGCGAACGACCCCTGCGTGTGGAACTTGTGCTCCTCGATGACGCTCGCGAACCGCGCGGGCGCCCCGGCCACCCACAGCCGCTGAACCTGCTCGAACCAGGCGCGCAGCCCGTCGGGGGTGAGGTCTGGCCCGGTGTCGGCGACGAACGAGCCGACCAGGTGCGCCACCCAGCGGATCGCGTCGTAGGCCTCGGTGGCGCCGTCCACGACCACGTAGCGGGCGGTGTCACCGGTGGCCGGGTCGCCGTCGTGGCAGGCAGCGGCGTCCTCCCATTCCGATGCCGCGCTGCCCAGCTTCTCCAGCCAGAAACAGGCGGAGCGGGCGAGGATCATCAGCAGGTCCTCACCGGTCCCGGACGTCGGCGACCCGGGTGCCGATCTCCAGGAACCACACGAGCGTCGCCAGGCCGGCGTTGAACACGAACCCGCGGGCGCCGTCGGCGATCTCCACCCGTGCGCCGCGCGCGTTCGCGACCATCGACGCCGGCAGCGCGCTGGAGATCGCGAACAGCTCGGGGCCCGGTTCGGGCAGCCCCGCCGCCGTCACCGGGAACAGCACCTCGGGCGCGACGGTCGGTGACAGGAAGATGTTGAACAGCAGCGCCTGACCGTGACGGGTCTCGATCGAGGTGAGCCGGGTGGCCCACTCGGAGAGGCCGGCGCCGTCGTACGGGCTGTCGGTGACCATCCCGTCGGTGATGTTGATGACGATCGGCGGGAACGAGTCGGGATGGCTGGCCGCCCACCCGTGCACGTGCTCGCCCGCCGTCGCGATGGCCTGGCACATGGGGGTGCGGTAGCCGAACACCGGCTCGATCCAGACCGGGAGCTTGGAGCCGGCGACGGCGTCGACCGACTGTTCGGCCTCGACCCGCAGCGGATTGTCGAACACCTGCGGGATAGGCACGATCGGCTGCCCGGCCAGTGCTGGCTGCCCGCCCAGAGCCGGCTCGACGCCCTCGCCGCCCGCCACCGGGCAGGCCCCGTAGCCGAAGACGCCGACGTCGAAGTAGTGCCTGGCCCGGCCGCCGACCTCCTTCGCCGACTTCACGCACAGGTCGAGCAGGATCTTGTTCACGGCGCGGGCGGCGCCCTCTGCGAGCGTGCCCCCGCTGGACTGCCACGGCTGCTTCATCGAGTCGGACCGGTCCAGCAGGAACACGATGCAGCCGGGGTTGGTGCGGGAGAAGGTCTGCTCGTACATTCGTCCATCCGTCCTGGTCAACACGGTCCCGAGGTCAGCACGGTCCGGAACCGGCGCGGTCGGGAGCTCGACGCGGTCCTGGGTCAACGGGTGCTCCGGCGGCGACTGGCGACGACGACGACCGGCCACGCGGTTCCGGGCCGCCAGGTCCACTCGTGGCCGTCGACGCGGCAGCGGAACGCGTATCCCGCATCGGCCTGCCGGACGTCGAGGCGGAACGCGCCGCAGCGCGGGCACTGCACGACGCGGGCGGAGTCGCGCAGCTCCCCGAGATCGCGGGGAGCGGGGCGGGTCGGCGCGGCCGCGGCGGTGGGCGCCGCCGCGGGCGGCGGGGCGTCCCTGTTCCACCACTGCCCCCCCGGCGGGGCGCTGCCTGCCGGCCGCCCGACCGGCAGCACGAGCTGCGCGGTCTCCTGCGCGCTCCGCGCATTTTCCGGCTGCGCCGTCTCAGCCTTCGCGCCCCATCCGCCTCCGCCACCCCTGCTGCCGCCGCCCGGCCCGGACGACGGGTGGTCCGGTGCCGGCGGTTGGGCGCGGTCCGTGAGCGGTTGCCCCACCAGGGCCGCGAGCAGCGTGCCGACGGCGGCGGACCCGAGCACCACGGCGAGCGTCGTCTCGAACGGGCGGTCCCGGAACAGCAGGGCCCAGCCGAGCCCGGCCGCGACGAGAGCCGAGGCCGCGAGCAGCGGGAGCGCAATCCGCTCCGCTCGTCCCGTCACGCTCCGGCCCGTCATGACTCCTCCAGGCGGAACACCACGTCGGCGGCCGGGTTGGTGACCGACTGGCACTGCTGGTCGCGCGTCTCGGTGTCGGCGAACCGCCAACCGGCCGGCGGGTCCAGACAGACCACGGCGTTCAGCGGCAGCTCGGACGGCGCGAACCGACCGTTCAGGTCGAGGGCTCCGCCGTCCAGCTTGTGCCGCGCGTAGCTGATCGTGACCTTGCTTCCGTTCGGGAATGAGCCGTCCCCGCCGGTCCACTTCGCGACCACCTGGACCTGCTCGACGGTCATCGTGGTCGGGGTGCCGGCGGATATCCGCTCCGGGCTGCACACCGACGGCGGGTCCGACCCGCCCACCCGCACCGGTGCCGCCGGTGCCTCCTGCGTTCGTGGCGGCACCACGCACACCTCGTGGTCGCCGGGAACGACATTCATGGACCACCGACCCTGAGCGTCGATCTCGTCCTCGGCCAGCATGGCCGCGCCGTGCCGGATCTGGACGGTCAGGCCGGTCGGGAGCGGGATGCCCGCCGCCCCGACCACGGTGCCGGTGACCTGCTCCGGCTTGCCGGTGACCGGCGACTGCGAGGCGGAGGCCGACACCACGACGCTCGACAGGGCGACGGCGCCGAACGCGATCGCCGCCGCGTAGCCGGGTGCCAGCACCGGATGCCGCCACAGCGGCGCGCGGCGCGCTGTCATGCGCATGTGAACGAGGAGTGGACGCTCCCCGAGCCGGCCCGGTTCGGGGCGGAGACCACCACGTTGAAGCCCACACCGCCGGAGTAGCTCCCGCCGATGTGGACGACCTCGCTCGCGCCCTCGTCGAGGAAGCCGGACGACGGGCTGACCGAGACACCGGACGCGGACGTCGCGCTCCAGCGGGCCATCCCGTCAAAAGCGGAGATCTTCAGCTCGCTGTCGATGCTCGAGCAGTCGACGCGGGAGGTGCCGTTCGTGCCCCGCTGTGTGACGGTCACGGATCCGGTCGAGTCCGGCGTCACGTCCGGACGCTCGACCGGCCCCGGCCCCGGTCCGTTCGGGCCGCCGCCGAGACCGAGCGAGCCGGAGTTGGAACCGGAACCGGAACCGGAGTTGCGGTCGGAGTTGGAGTCGATCTGCCCACGGACGACCACGAATATGACGATCACCGCGAAAACACACGCGAGCCCGGTCAGGACGGCCTTCATGGGAACGAGTGTCGGGCGAACCGGACCCGGGCACATCCGTGCCCGCACTGGCTTCCGGGAGCCGTTTTCCCAGTGCTGGCACTGGGATCAGAACCGGCGGCCGGGTGCTACCGTCCGTGAGATGGACCGGATGGCGGTGGGCCGCGTCTTCATCGTCGATGACAGCGAGCCGTTCCGCGCGGTCGCCCGCGCGCTCCTGGAGAGCGGCGGCTACCAGGTGGTGGGCGACGCCGGGACCGGGGCCGAGGCGCTCGCCGGCGTATCCGAGGCGGGCCCCGACGTGGTGCTGCTCGACATCGCCCTGCCCGACATGGACGGGTTCAGCGTCTGCCAGGCGCTACACCGCACGGCCCCCGACGCAACCGTGGTGTTCTGTTCGGTGCGCGACGTCGAGCACTACGGCGACGCGGTCGAGCGGTCTTCCGCGGCCGGGTTCCTGCCCAAGTCGAGCCTGTCGGCGGCCGCGCTGGCGCTGGTCGTGGCCCGTCGCGCCGAGCGCAGGTAGGCGAGCACCGCGAGGACCCGGCGGTTGTGCTCGGCCTCGTCGGGCAGCGCCAGCCGCTGGAAGACGCTGCGGACGTGCGTCTCGACGGTGCGTGTCGTGAGGTGCAGCTCGTCGGCGATCGCACTGTTGGACCGGCCCTGCGCCATCAGCGCGAGGACCTCCCGCTCCCGCTGGCTGAGCTCGGCCAGCTCGTCACGCCGGCCTCCCCCACCGCCCCCACCGCCCCTGCCGCCGATGAGTAGCGGGATGACCTCGGGGTCGAACGCACAGCCGTCGGCCGCCACCCGGCGCACGGCGTCCAGGAAGCCGGGCCCGGTGACCCGGTCCTTGAGCAGGTAGCCGACGCCGCGCGCGGTGTGGCCGACCAGCTCGTCGAGGTGCGCGACCTCCAGATGCTGCGACAGGAGCAGCACACCCGTCCCGGGATGGCTCCGCCGCAGCGTCACGGCGGCGCGCAGCCCTTCCAGGTGGTAGCCGGGTGGCATCCGGATGTCGACGACCGCCAGGTCCGGGCGGTGCCGTTCGACGACGTCGAGCAGCTCGTCGGCGTTGCCAGCCTGCGCGACGATCGCGCAACCGTCGCGTTCCAGCAGCTCGGCGAGCGCCTCCCGAAACAGCGAGGCGTCGTCGGCGAGCACGACGCGCACCCGTGGCGGCACCCCCGCGGCCGGGGTGGGTGCAGCGGTGGCGGTGGTCAAGGCCCCTCCAGAGGTATCTCCGCGTGGACGGACGTCCCGGCGCCGGGGAGGCTGCGAACGACCAGGCAGCCGTCGAGCGCGGCGGTCCGGTCGCGCAGCCCGAGCAGGCCGGTTCCGGCGCTCATGTCAGCGCCGCCGACGCCGTCGTCGGCGACGGTGACGAGCAGCCGGTCACCGGACGCCCGGGCGTGGACGTGGATCTGGCTGGCGTGGGCGTGCTTCGCCGCGTTCGTCACCGCCTCGGCGGCGACGAAGTAGGCCGTCGCGGCCACCTGGTCCGGCAGCGGCGGCAACGCGGGCCCGTCGACGATCTGTACGGGGTAGGCCGAACGGGCGGCGAGCGTCCGCAACGCGGGCAGCAGCCCGGCCTCCGTGAGTACCGCGGGGTGAATGCCACGGGCGAGCTCGCGCAGCTCCGTGACCGCCGCCTCCAGCCCGTCGGCGGCCCGCCGCAGGAGCGCGCCGAGCTCGGGGTCGGGGGGCGCCGGGCCGAGCCGGTCCCGTGCCAGCCGCAGGATCAGCGCAGTCGTGACGATCTGCTGCTGGGCGCCGTCGTGCAGATCGCGTTCGATGCGGCGGCGCTGCTCGTCGGCCGCCGCGACGATGCGGACCCGGGACGCGCGGACCTCGGTGAGCTGGGCCCGCACCTCCGCGGCGAGCCGCTGGTTGTCCAGCTCCAGCGCCGCGGCCGCCGTCACGGCATGCAGGACGTGCCGGTCGGCGCGCAGCGCCGGGTCGTGCAGGAGCACGGCGACCACGCGCAGGCCGCGCCGGACCGGGGTCACCGCGTCATCCGGGCGGGGCGTCACGGGCTGACCGTCGGCGTCCAGGTAGCCGCCGGTAGGACCGTCCTCGTCCGGGCGGGGATAGGCGATGCGCAGCGTGGGGTCGCCGAGCGCGCGGGCCAGCAGGTGGCGCAGCTCCGTCGGCGGCATCTGCGGCAGTTGCAGCAGGAGGTCCCCGACGGCCGTGCGGCCGAGCCGGACGCGCAGCGCACCGGCCAGGAATGCCACCGGGAGCCCGAGGGTCGCGAGGTGGGCGACCTCGTTGATCAGCAACGCGGTCGAACCGTGCAGCGCCGGGTGGAGCAGTGACGCGCCGCTCCCGACGAGCCCGACGCCGTACACCGGCGCGAGCACCCGGCGGGCCGGCGGGGTGGCGACCAACCAACGCCGGACGAGCAGCGCGCCGACGATGACGGCGAACACCACCTGCGTGCTGTCGACCAGCAGGTCCTGCGTCCGGGATAGGTCGGCGACGAGCAGCAGGTTCGGCGTGAGCGACCGGTAGAACGGGACGGCGAGCGGCACGAAGACTCCTACGAACACATACACGGCGCCGGTCACCGCCCGCTCGGTGCGTGTCCGCAGCCGCCCCTCGGGAAAGGCCAGCAGGAGGTGCACGAGACATCCCGACGCGACGCACCGGAAGAACATCCCGACGGTGTGCGGCACCGGGTCGTTCGAGACCTGCAGGTCCTCGGCGAACAAGGAGATGCCGACCATCACCATCCGCAGCCCCAGCCGGCCCGGCCGGCGCAGGTGCGTGATGGAACCGGTCAGCAGGTAGAGCCCGCCGACGAGGCCGGAGAAGAAGGTGCTGGTCGTGTCCTCGTCCCGACCGCCATCGGCCAGCCAGAGCACCACCGCCCCGAGGGCCGCACCCGCCACCGCGAGCACCGCCACTCCGTACCGCCGGCGCAGCCCGTCCCCATCTCCGGCCATGGACGCCACGGGCCTGCCCGGGTGGTCTGCCACCGCGGCGCCGTCGATCGCGGCGCCGTCGATCGCGCCGCCGCCGGGTACCTCTCCCACGGCCACCGAGCCCGGGAGGCGTCGCCCGCCCGCATGATCGCGCACGGCCGCCTTTCCCACCCCCAGACCGCCCGGAACCTGACCGGCGGACCGCTCAGGTTACTGATCGATTATTCGCCAGGTGGTGACCACCGACAAGAGGGTTACTCACTCCGCGGAACACCGGAAGGGCGACTTGGGTCGGCCCCGCTCACCGCTGGCGGCATGATGACGCAAAAGGCCTGGTAGACGGCCTCCCGCGTTGTGGTCTGGGCGCCCGCCGCGGAAAACCCTTTGCGGCAACCGGGCGGGAATCGGGACACTGGCCGGGATGAACCGCATACCTGGGCGGACTTCGACCCGACGAATTCTTCCCCGATCACCTGGGGGCGCACGCGGCGGAGGCCTGGGTTGGCTCTGTCGCATCCGGCCGGGGCGGGTCTTCGTGCTGGCGGTCGGGCATGATCAGGTGATGGGTCGAGGTGCGATCACTCCGCTGGTGTCGGTGCCGGAGTTCGCCGGGTTCCGGTTCCCGCCGGAGGTGATCGTTCTGGCGGTTCCCCGGTACCTGCGGTTCGCCCTGTCGTACCGGGACGTCGAGGAGCTGCTCGCCGAACGCGGCCTCGAGGTTGATCATGTGACGGTCTACCGGCGGGTGCAGCGCTTCACGCCCCTGCTCGCCGAGACAGCGCGTCCGTCGCGGCCACTACGACCTCGCGGCGGAGCCAGGTGAGCAGTTCTTGCTGGTACTGACGGAATCGCGCTGACGGGGTGGGACCGGCGTTCGGGACGGGCGGGAGCGATGAGGATCGAACCGGCGGACGACGCCATGTTCCGCGAGCGCGACGCCTGGCGTTACGACCCGCCCTACGACTTCTACGACAGCGACGGCCTGCCCGTGAAGAACCCCGAACTCTTCTTCGCCGGGCGCGACGACGACGGCACCCTCATCGGCTTCTACTTCTTCGAGCCGTGCGGCGACGCGCTGTTCTACGGGTTTGGCCTGCGGCCGGATCTCACCGGTCGTGGGCTCGGCGAGCAGTTCGTGCTGGCGGGCCTGGAGTTCGCCCGCCCCATCTACGGCCGGCGCCGCGTGGTGCTCGATGTCGCGGCTTTCAACGAACGCGCCATCCGCCTGTACCGGCGCCTCGGTTTCACCGAGACCGGCCGGCATACCGAGACGTTCGACGGTTACGGGGCCGTGGAGTTCATTGACATGGAAAAGCCCGACTGAACGCCCTCTGGGCCGGACCGGGTCGATGCGGAGGCCCCGTTCGCCCGAGGGCGGCCCGTTGCTCGTAGACACCGAGAGCAGGCGACTGAACGTCACCGACGGTGGCGACTGCTCAGAACCGCACCGCCTGATCGATCAACTGTCGCATGCCAGGTCCGGGGCGGACTGGCAGAGTCGCGTATTCAACCGTCGCGTATTCGCGTGATCCACTCCGCCGACCGGCCCTGAGACGGCGGATACCCCGGCCCTTCTCCCGTCGTCACCGTGTCGTAGGCCTCGTCGTCCCACGGGGTAGTGTGCTCTGCCGCGGCGTGCCACCCACGGGGCCGCCGACGGTGTGCCCACCGCACCGTTTGCTGCGGCCGGTAACTTCTCGGGCGGCCAGTGCGCGATTACGACATTCGGGTCACCGTCCAGCTCGACTCGTTCGACGGGTCTCTGGACGCTGGGCGCCCGACGCCCTAGCTTGAACGCGCACGCCACTCTTGTCATCACGTGGCGGTTTCTTTGAGTGAAAGGGAGTCCCGACGACCCGGGCTGCGTGTGTCTGTTTGCGGGAGGTTTGTGGCGCAGCCAGGACGATGCGCCAGAAGAACAATTTCCACCTACTCCGAAAAATCGGAGACCTAGAAACAGGAGTAGTCGTGAGACGCTTGCTGTCTCCCCGGCGCGCGCTCGCCGGTGCCTTCACCGTCGCCGTTGTCGCGGCCGACCTGTGGTTCGCGCCCGTCGCTGCCTCGGCCGCCCTCGCTCATGTCATCTGCACGGGGCAGGAAGCGGTCAACTACAGCCCCGGGCTGACCTTCACCCCGCATGACACCACGGTCACGATCAACAGCCTCCTCGGCTCGGCCGGGGACCCGGGCCTGTGCGTGGCGCCCGGCAAGGGCATCACGTCCGCGACTTATACGGAGGTCTTCAACCGGCCGGGTGCGTCGTGCGTGCAGGCCTTGTTCAACGGCCCGGGCAGCCGAGTGATCGTCTGGAGCGACGGCCAGAGCAGCACCTTCACCTTCACCGCGCAGATCCAGACCCTCCCGGCCGCGTCCCTGGTCACCCTGACGGGGACGATCATCTCCGGCGAGTTCGCGGGCAGGAGGGCCGTCGAGACGATCCAGATCCCGCAGCTCGACCTGGTCCAGTGCTTGACGACAGGCATCGACAACAGCATCGCCCTGGCGACACTGGTCATCCTGTAGCCACTGAGCCTCGTCCATTCCCTCAGGCCGTCGCCGCCGACCTTCGTCGCCCCACCCCGTGCGGCGGCCGGGCGGCGGGCCGCTGGAGTCGGCTCGACAACGGGCCTACGCTACTGCGCCGTGAGGTGACATCATCGTCAAGTGACGGCCGGGCTGCCGCGCGGCGGTCGCCGCCGACTCAAGCCCTTGAGGAGTCCCTTCGCATGGGTACACCTGTCCGAGAGGTCCGCACCTACTGCCGCATCTGCATCGCTCAGTGCGGCACCCTGGTCACGGTCGAGGGAGATCCGGCCTCACCTGTCGTACGCCAGGTCCGCGGTGATGCCGAGCATCCTGTGTCCAAGGGTTACACCTGTGCCAAGGGTCGCGCCTTACCCGCGCTGCACCACCACCCGCTGCGCCTGGAGCAGCCGCTGCTGCGCGACGCGGATGGCACGCAGCGGCCGGTGGACTGGGACACCCTGCTCACAGACCTCGGTGGGCGTCTCGCCGGGATCGTGGCGGAGCACGGGCCCGACGCCGTGGCCGTCTTCTACGCCACCGGCGCCGCGTTCGACGCCGCGGGCAGGCAGACCGCTGAACGGTTCTTCGACCGGCTGGGCACGCGGCAGAAGTACTCCTCGCTCACGATCGACAGCCCGGCCAAACCGCTGACAGCCGAGATGGTGGGAGGCTGGCCGTGGCTCAACCTGGTCGACGACGACCAGGAGTGCCGTCTGTCACTGCTGGTCGGTATCAATCCGATCGTCTCCCACGGTCACACCACGTCGATGTCCAACCCCCGGGCGCGGCTACGGGCGCAACGCGAGCGCGGCGAGCTGTGGGTGCTCGACCCACGACGTACCGAGACGGCCCGGATGGCTACCCGCCACTTGCAGACCCGCCCCGGTAGCGATCCGTTCGTCCTCGGCTTTCTGGTCCGTGAGCTGCTCGCCGACGGCGCCGACGAGGCGTACCTGCGCGCGCACGCCTCGGGCGTCGACGACCTCGCCCGGGCGGTGTCGCCGCTGGACGCGCAGCGTGCCGCCGCCGCGTCCGGGGTGTCGGTGGACCAGCTACACGAGTTGCTCGCCGCGATACGCCGGGCGGGACGGATCTCCGTTGTCACCGGCACCGGCGCGACGATGGCCGCTTCCGCCAACGTCACCGAGTGGCTGCGGCTGGCGCTGCTCACCGTCACCGGGTCCCTCGACCGGCCGGGCGGCATGTGGTTCCACCCCGGATTCCTGCGCCCTGTCGACGGGTTGGATCTGCCCGTGTCACCGCCTGAGGGCAGGGTCGAGCCCGGACCTCGTTCCAGGCCGGAGCTGACTCGTCGGTTCGGTGAGTATCCGTGCGCCGCGCTCGCCCCGGAGATCGAGGCGGGCAACGTCCGGGCGCTGGTCGTCGTCGGCGGAAACGTCGCCTCCTCCTTCCCCGCCAGCGGCGCGATCCGTGCCGCGCTGCGCTCGCTGGAGGTGTGCGCGGTAGCCGATGTCGTCGAGACGGAGACGACCCGGTTGGCCACGCATGTGCTGCCGAGTGTGGGACAGCTGGAGCGGGCCGACGTACCCGTACTGCTCGACGCCTTCACCGACCGGGTGATGTCACAGCGCACCGCCGCGGTGGTGCCGCCGGTGGCCGAGCGCAGGCCGGTCTGGTGGTCGTTCGCTCGGCTCGCCGAACAGCTGGGCCTCGACGTGCTGCCCCGCGGGCTCACCTGGGAGACCGCCGACGACGACGCGATCATCGACCCGATCGTCGCCCGGTCTCGCGATCCGGAGGCCCTCGCGCAGGCACCCGCCGTCGTGCTCTCGTCGGTGGAGCGGTTCGGCTGGGTGACCGGGCATGTGCTGCCAGGCGGGCGTTGGCGGCTGGCACCGCCGCCGCTGCTCGCTCAGCTTGCCGAGCTGCTGACGTCGGAACCGGGCGTGGACGTGGCGCCGGACGGCTTGCTCCTGGTCCCGCGCCGGCTGCCGCGGGCGATGAACAGCCAACTGCACGACGTCCGCCAGGCTGGCGCAACACCGCAGGCCGAACTCCTGGTCCACCCGGCCGACGCGGCGACCGCCGGGATCACCGACGGGGTGATGGTACGGGTCCTCGGCGCCCATGGCGCGACCCGCGCACAGGCCAGGGTCACCGACGAGATCCGGGCGGGCACGGTGTCGATTCCGCACGGCTGGACCGAGCCGGACGTCAACCGACTCACCTCGATCGTTGACGAGACGGACGCGCTGACCGGGATGGTCCGCATGTCCGGGATCCCAGTGCGGCTCGAGCCCGAGGCCTGAGCCGCACCGTGTCAATTGGTTCTGATCGCGTCCCCGTCGGGGATCCAGACAAGGGAGAAGTAGGGCTCCGGGCTCTCCGGGACGCTGGGCGGGTCAAGGTGGCGGCAGACCGCGGTGACCTGGGCGCCGCGCCGAATCGGGAGATGGAACGGGGTTTCCGCGGGGAGTTTGGTGGTGTCGGAGTTGTCGGAGGCGAAGTCGTTGACGTACTCGACGGTGCCGGTGCCGGGGGCCCTGGCGGTGACCTTGATGCCGGTGGCCCGGCCGCCGGCGTTCGCCGATACCCGGCCAAGGAGGATTCCGTCGGTGGGCGCGGTGAAGGAGTGGGTGGTGCCCAGGCCGACCTCGATGGGTTGGCTGGTGCCCATCATCTGGACGGTGTCCAGGGCGGTGAGGTCGTGGACCAGCAGGTGGGGGCGGGCCACGGAGACGAGTGCGGTGAGTACTCGTTCGGCCGTCCCCCCGGGCATGCTCGCGGCCAGGCGGAAGACCGTGGTGTCGTGGAGGGCCGGGGAGGTCCACGGGTTCTGGTCGCTGACGACGGCTGAGCCGCCGCGGCCGCCGGAGTGGCTCTGCCAGGTCATCGTGTAGACGGCGGGAGAGCCGTTCCAGGACAGGACGGCGTGGCCGCCGTTCGGGACAAGCATGGTGTCCGGCCGGAAGTCCGCGAAGAAGAAGTTCGCCGGAAATTTGGGCAGGGCCAGCCGGGTGGTGCGGGTCTGCCAGGAGGAGCCGTCCAGGGAGCTGTCCTCGACGATCTGCAACTCGGCTGTCCCGGGCGCCGTGTTCACGGCGATGTCGGCGAGGCCGAAGGTGAGCGGCGTGACGGCCAGCAGCCATCCCCGGGCGAGGGTCGGGGTGGGTCGAAGGCGAGTGTGTAGGCGAGCAGGGGCGCGGCCTCGGTGGCGACGACGGGCTGGGACACTGGGACTCCGAGGTCAGGATGCGGGCGGGGTGATCGCGGTGAGCTGTCCGACGCCGCGTGGCAGCCAGGTCAGGCCGCTGCTGTCGCCCTGCTGGCCGAACATGCGGACCGTCAGCTGGGCGCCTCTGGGTACCGGGACGTTGATCGGGGTCTCGGCGGGCGGCCGGGAGGAGACGCTGTTGTCGGAGGTGAACCGCATCGTGTACTCGTTGACGCCGGTCCGGCTGACCGTCACGGCGACGGTCGCGGCGGGGCCGCCGCTGGCTGCCTGCACATAGCCCACGACGGTGCCGTCGGTGGGCGCTTGGAAGTATCTGATGTTGTCGGTGGGGGCGGGGGTGGGCGCGTCGAGGTTCTGGCGGGTGCCCTGGACCTGGACGATGCCGTTGACCTCCAGGTTGCCGACTTTGAGCAACATCAACCCAGCGACCGAGGAGGTGATCGGGGTCGCGCCGGCGGCGACGCGCGACGATGCGGTCGCCGCGATCGCCGCGGCGCGCCACGCTTTCGACCTGAGCTTCTCCTGGTCGCAGGACGCGGATCTGCGGCGCGAGAGCCTGCAGGCGTTCGCCGACGGGTTCCGCAAGATCTCCGAGGATCTCCGGACGGTCATCGTCGCCCAGTCCGGCTCGCCGGTGGCGCTGACCCGCTCGATCCAGCTCGACGGCCCGCTGGACTACCTGCAGTACTACATCGACCTCATCGCGGCCGACGAGGTCGAACACCGGCTGCCCGCCAAGGAGATCTTCGGCGTTCCCTCCCGGCGGATCATTCGCCGGGAACCGATCGGCGTGGTCGCCGCGATCACGCCATGGAACTACCCCTTCTACCTGAACATCGCCAAGATCGGTGCCGCGCTCGCCGCCGGGTGCACGGTCGTGCTCAAGCCCGCTCCCGAAACACCCTGGTCCGCGACCCTGATCGGCGCCGTGGCGGCCGAGACCCTGCCACCCGGCGTCCTGAACATCATCACCACCCCGGACAACAGCGTCGCGGAGATCCTCACGACGCACCCGGACGTGGACGCGGTGACGTTCACCGGCTCGACCGCGACCGGGCGGCTGGTGATGGCGAACGCCGCCGGCACCATCAAGCGGGTCCTGCTCGAACTCGGCGGGAAGTCCGCGGCCGTGCTGCTCGACGACGCCGACTTCGCCGCCGCGATCCCCGGGGTCGTCGGGGGCACCTGCGGCCAGGGCTGCGCGCTGCTGACGCGCCTGCTGGTGCCGCGTCACCGGATCGCCGAGGCCGTCGGCATCGCCGAGGCCACCATCGCGGCCATCCCGTACGGCGGCCCCACCGACCCGGCGAACATCATGGGCCCGCTCGTCAGCGTCCGCCAGCGCGACCGCGTCCTGGGCTACTTCGACCTCGCCCGCCACGAGGGCCGGGTCGTCGCCGGCGGTGGGCGGGCCGAGCAGTTCGACTGGCTCTCGACAAGCCCGAGAGCCGGGACGTCCTGGCCGAGCTGATCCGCCGCGCTGGGTCGTGGGGAGTCGGGGCCAGCGCGACGGGCGGGGCGGCGGTGGTCGCGGACGGTGGCGAGCAGGGCCTGGGCGAAGGTGCGGCCGGTGCCGGGAAGCGAGCGCAGGAAGCTGGGGTCGGTGAATCCGCCGGCGCGGTCGTCGAAGATGCCGTGGGCACCGGCGTCGCGCTCGGGGTCGGCAGCCGTGTGCAGGTTGTCCGGCCGGTCCGGCGGCAGCGGGTCGGGGGTGAGCTGGGATTCCCAGGCGCCCAGGGCCGCATAGTAGTTGCCGAAGCCGGGAGCCACTGAGCCGGCGGCGACCAGGGCCTTGTTCCACGACCCGACGATCTTCGATCGGCGGCCGTCGAGGGCGGCGCGCACGATGAACTTCGCGCACAGCTCCGGCTGGTAGATCGGCGGAACGGGCTGGGGGTGGCGGTCCCCGGTTCGCCGCCGCGGCGCCGGATCGCATCGACGGCAGCCTCCACGGTCCGCCAGCTCTCGGTGTCGAGCCGGTCGTGGCGGGCGGCGACGGCGAACAGGTCGAGGGCCTCCCCGAAGGCGTCGAGCTGGAACTGGCCGTTGGCCCGGTTGCCCGCCCGGTCGGCCCCGCCGGGATAACCGGCGAGGTGTGGCAGGGCCCGTTCGTCGGGTACCGGGCCGCCGCGGACCGTGTAGGCGGGCCTCATCGCCGGGCCGTCGGCCAGCAGCCGCTGGGCGACGAAGCCGACCGCGGTGTCGAGCAGCCGGTACTGGCCGTGGGCGGCGACCGCCCGGCCGGCGTAGCACTGGTCGCGGATCCAGGCGTAGCGGTAGTCGTAGTTGCGCCCGGCGCGGGCCCGCTCCGGCAGGCTCATCGTCGCGGCGGCGGCCATCCCGCCGGCGCCGCCGGTCAGCCCGGTCAGCACCGCGAGCGCCTGCCCGGCGTCGCGGACGGCCAGAACCCCCGAGTCGGGCGGGCCGACGGCGTCACGCCAGCTGGCCTCCGTCGCCCGCCAGCGACCGTCCACCCCGCCGGCCGCCTCGCCGCCCGAGAGCCGATCGCCGGGCCGGTCCGAGGGGCGGTCGAGGGGGCGGTCGGAGATCTCCAGGAGAAGGTCGTGCTGCTCGCCGGCGGCCAGCTTCAGCGTCAGGACGAGCGGCCCGGCACCGGCGCGGGTCGCCTGGACGGCACCCGACCAGCGCCACCGCAGCGCCCCCGACCGGCCGGCCCAGGCCGCGCCCGCCCGGCCGGCCCGCTCGCCGCCGAGGCTGAGCCCGTCCATGTCCGCCAGGCCGTAGCCGGCACGGACATCGAGGACGACGCGGATCTGCGCGGAGCCGGACAGGACCCGGATTCGGCGCAGGATCACGGCCGTGTGCGGGTCGGCGGGCAGGGCGAGCGCGTCGCGGCACTCCACGATCCCGTCGGTGGTGACCCAACGGCCGTTCCAGATCAGCGACCGGTCGTCGTAGTAGCCGCCCCAGGAGTAGCGGCCGACCGGCGTCACCGCGTAGCTGCCGCCGCCGCCGATCAGCGCGGCGAACACCGCGTCGGAGTCCCAGCTCGGCGCGCACATCCAGGCCAGGTCGCCGTCCGGGCCGACGATCGCGCCGCGCTCGCCGTCGCCGAGGAAGGCATAGTCGCGTAGCACGTGCGGAGGGAACCGCCCGGTCGCGACGTCCATGGCATTCGGGTCGGCGCCGCTCGGGTTGGCGGCATTCGGGTCGGCGGCGCCTGGGTCAGTCGACACGCCAGCGCTCCGCGGTCGGGGCGATCGTCAGGCCGTGGCCCGGCGCGGTGCCGTCCGGCGTCATCGTGCCGGCGGTCACCGGCGGGACCCCGTCGGCGAGCAGCGGTTCGAGGCGGGCATGGTCGGCGAACCACTCGACGTGACGCAGGTTCGGGATCGCGGCGGCGACCGGGGCGTGCAGCGCGGGCGCGCAGTGCGCGGAGACCTCCCGGTGCTGCGCCTGGGCGAGGGCGGCGGCGCGCAGCCAGTTCGTGTAGCCGCCGCAGCGGGTGACGTCGAGCTGCAGGCAGTCGACCACTCCCAGCAGCCCGCGCACGTCGTCGAGGTCGGCGGCGTACTCCCCGGCCGCGACGTCGCAACGCACCGCGGCCCGGACCGCGGCGAGTCCGTCGACGTCGTCGCTGCTGACCGGTTCCTCGAACCAGGTGACGCCGGCGTCGTCCAGCGCCGCGCCGACGCGGCGGGCCGGCCCGACCTGGTAGCCGCCGTTGGCGTCGACCATCAGCTCGACGCCGTCGCCGGCCAGCTCCCGCAGCCGTCGCACCCGCGCCAGGTCACGGTCGATCCGGGTGCCCCACGACTCGCCGATCTTGATTTTCATGCTGGTGCAGCCCGCCTTCCGCCACCCGGCGACCTGGTCGGCCAGCGCCGCGTCGTCGAGGGTGGTGAAGCCGCCGGAGCCGTAGACGGGCACCTGCTCGCGGCACCGGCCCAGCAGCGCGGGGAGCCCGACGCCGAGCAGCCGGGCCTTCAGGTCCCACCAGGCGATGTCGACCGCGCTGAGCGCCTGCATCACCGTGCCACGGGTACCGAGGTTGCGGCAGGCCCGGTGCATCGCCGACCAGCCGGCGGTGATGTCCCACGCGCACCGGCCTCGGACGACCCCGGCGAGGTGCCCGGCGACAACCGTCGCGGCGGCGGGGCTGCCGTAGGTCCAGCCCACGCCCGTGTGCCCGCCGGCGGCGAGGGTGACGGTGACCGCGGTGGTGGCGTCCCAGGCCAGGGTGCCGTCCGCTTCCGGCCGCTCGGTGGGAAACCGGTAGACGCCAACCGTCACCGTCTCCAGCGGCGGCCCGTCCGCGGTCATGACTGCGCCACCTCCTGATCGGTCCGCGGCTGGCCGGTCCGGGGCTGGGGCTGGGGCTGGCCGGGCATGCCCCGACCGGCCAGGGCGCGCCCGGACGGGCCGCCACGGCTCAACGCGACGAGCCGGTCGGCGGCCCGGGCCGCCAACGCCATGATCGTCAGGGCGGGGTTGGCGGCGCCCTGGGTCGGCAGGACGCTGCCGTCGACGACGAAGAGGTTCTCCACGCCGAACACCCGGTGGTCGGCGTCGACCACGCCGTCGGCCGGGCGGGCGGCCATCCGGGCGCCGCCGACGAGGTGCGCATAGCGGTCGACGGTGATGACCTCGGTGGCGCCGGCCGCGGTCAGGATCGCCTCCATCGACGCCGTCGCCGCCCGCTGGAGCTGCCGGTCGTTGTCGCACCGGGAGTAGGCGAAGTGGGCGACGGGCAGGCCGTGCCGGTCGGTCTCGTCGGCGAGCGTGACCCGGTTGTCGGGCTGCGGCAGGTACTCGCACAGCGCGCCCAGCGTCGCCCAGTGGACATAGTCCCGCAGGTACTCGCGCAGCGGCGCGCCCCAGTGGCCCTGGGCGGTGACGTGTTCGGCCCAGGTGATCGGCAGCGGGCTGACGTTCTGGATCGACCAGCCCCGCCGGTACGGCTGCGCCGGATCGGTCTCGTAGAACTGCTCGCTGGAGACCTCCGGCGGCGGCGCCTTGTACATCCGGATCTCCTCGGCGAAGCGGCCCGCGGTCTGCGGCGCGCCCTGCACCATCAGGTACCGCCCAAGCTGGTCATGGTCGTTGCCGAGCCCGTCCGGCCAACGCGCGCTGGTCGACAGCAGCAGCAGACGCGGAGTCTCGATCGAGTAGCCGGCCACCGCGACGGCCCCCGCCCGCTGGACGTGCTCCCGGCCCGCACGCAGATAGGTGACACCGGTGACCCGCCCAGTCCGGTCGTCGACGACGACCCGGCTGACATGGCTGTCGGGACGGATCTCGGCACCGTGCGCCAACGCGTCCGGGATGTGGGTGACCAGCGGGCTGGCCTTCGCGTTGACCTTGCAGCCCTGCAGACAGAAACCCCGGTAGATGCAGTGCGGCCGATTACCGAACCGGCCGTTGGGAATCGCCACCGGACCCACCCGGGCCTCGATGCCGGCCGCGCGGGCGCCACGCAGGAAGATCTCCCCGTTGCCGCCGACCGGATGCGGCCGGTGTGGGTAGCCGTGCGGATCGCCCCACGGCCAGCTCTCCCCCGCGACCGGCAGTTCCCGCTCGAGCGCGGCGTAGTACGGCCGCAGGTCCGCGTACGAGATCGGCCAGTCCGCGCCCACCCCATCGGCGGTGAAGGTCGAGAAGTCCGACGGATGCAACCGCGGCGTGTAGCCGGCATAGTGCACCATCGACCCGCCGACCCCGCGCCCGGAGTTGTTCGACCCCAGCGGCACCGGATCCGCGCCCCCGATCTGGCGCGGCTCGGTCCAGTACAGGACGTGGCCGCCCCGCTCGTCGCTGACCCAGTCGGCATCGGGATCCCAGAACGGGCCGGCATCCAGACAGACGACCCGCCAGCCGGCCCGAGCCAGCCGCTGGGTCAGCACCCCGCCACCGGCGCCCGCCCCGACGACGACCAGGTCGACCTCGTCGTCATCGGCGAAGCGGCGCATGTCCACGCGCAGCCGATGGTTCGTGCGGCTGCCATCGTTCGGAATCAGCCACGCCGACGCGTTGCGGGCACGGACCTCGTCGCGTCCCCTCATGCCGCGCCCCTCATGCCGCGTCTCTCATGACGAAGGTCCCGGCTCGAGCAGGTCCTCATGCCGCCGGCGTTCCCGCTCCACCCGCTCGGCGAACGGGACCGGGTCGGCGGCGTCGTGGTCGGCCACCTCCGCGTGCTCCCGGGCGTCGACCCCCGCGTGGAGGTAACCCCGCGGGTAGGCCGGCCCGGGAAACCCGATCTCGTTCCAGGCCCACGGATGCGAGTAGAACGCCGTGCAGGCATAACGAGTCCACAGGCTCCAGACGTGGGCGGCCGGCCAGTCGTGCCAGTCCCGGCCGGCGTCGGCAAGGTCCTGCACGGCCTGAATCAGCCCCGCCTGCCCGCCGGGGTCGAGCTCGGCGAAGGACCGACCGCCGTAAGCCGCGCGGGCGTCCGCGTCGAGAGCACCGAGGCTGTCCCGCCAGGCCTGGGCGTCTTCCGGCATGTCGTCGTAGTGCCAGCCGTCGGTCTCCCCCGCGGCCAGACGGGCGTCGATCAGCGCCAGGACCGGCACCCGCGGCTCGCCGTCCTGGGCGAGCAGCAGGTCGAACAGCGGACCGGCGACGGCGACGTCCGCCGGGGTGAAGAACGCCAGCTCGGCCGGCGGGGCGAGCCGGCCCAGCACGACGCCGGCGGTGACGTCGTCCCACCCGTCGGCCTGGTCGAGGACGTCGAAGCCGGGGAACCGGCCCCGGCTCTGCGGGGTGACGGCCCGCTGATCGGGAGCGCGCGACGGCATCTACCCGTCCCCCCGCGGCGGGGGCCCCTCCCGGCGCAGGACCGCGGCGAGCAGCCCCATCCCGCCGACGAGCGAGGCCAGCAGCGGGGCGAACACCGGCGGCCCCGATTCCAGGTTGTAGCGGGTGATCCCGCCGGGACGCTGCTTCACGCCCCGCCAGTGCAGGTAGGTGCCCTGCAGACCGTTCGCGACGATCGCCGCCGAGGCCAGCGGCAGCACCGTGTGCGCCGCCCGCCGGGAGAACACCGCGGCGACACCGGCCGGAATCGCGGTGGGGACCACGGCGATCGGCCACCACATCATCGCGTTGCCGAAGCTCGCACCGTCATGGGACAGGTAGATCTCCCCGGCCGTGATCGCCGCGCCCACCGCCGTCAACGCGGACAGGCCGCGCTCGAACCGCCCGGTGCGGACATCGGCCAGCGCCGTGTCCGCGAGCCGCGAGGCCGCAGAGGTAGGCACGGTCGGCGCGAGCAGCGCGGTCGACATCTCAGTTTCCCTTCCGGCCGGGCCGGACCTGCGCCACCTTGTCCTTCACGCCCTGGCGGACGAAACCCCAGGCGTTCTCGTCGCCGTGCAGGACGGCCTTGGCCGTGCTGATCGCCTGGTCGACGGTGGCGTGCGGGGGGATCGGGGGAACGTCGGGGTCGCAGCGGATGTCGAGGACCGCCGGCCGGTCGGCGGCCAGCGCCTGGTCCCAGGCCGGCCCGATCGCCTCCGGGGTGGCCAGCGACACGCCGAGCAGGCCCAGCGACCGGGCGAAGGCCGCGTAGTCGACGTCGGGCAGGTTCTGCGACTCGGCGAACTTCGGCGAACCCTCCATCGCCCGCATCTCCCAGGTGACCTGGTTGAGGTCGTTGTTGTGCAGCACCGCGACGATCAGCCGGCGATCCGTCCACTGCTCGTGGTACTTCGCAATTGTGATCAGCTCGGCGAGCCCGTTCATCTGCATCGCGCCGTCGCCGACCAGGGCGATCGCCGGCCGGTCCGGGTGGGCCCACTTCGCGCCGATCACGTAGGGGACGCCCGGACCCATCGTCGCCAGCGTGCCCGACAGCGACCCCCGCATGCCGGCGCGAAACCGCAGGTGGCGGGCATACCAGTTGGCGGCGCTGCCCGAGTCGGCGGCGACGATCGCGTTGTCGGGCAGCCGGGACGACAGCTCGTGGAAGATCCGCATCGGGTTGACGGGATCGGCGTCGGTCATCGCCTGGCGCTCGCACGCCGCCCACCACTCGGCGGTGTTCTTCTCGATCGTCTCCCGCCAGCCGCGGTCCGGCTTGCGGCGGATCAGCGGGATGAGGGCCCGCAGTGTGCTGCGTGCGTCGCCGACCAGGTTCAGCTCGTACGGGTAGCGCATGCCGATCCAGGCGGCCGAACGGTCGATCTGGATGCCCCGGGCCTGGTCGAAGTCGGGCAGGAACTGGGTGTACGGAAAGTTCGAGCCGACCGTGAGCAGCGTGTCGCAGCCCCGCATCATCTTGTCCGACGCGGTGGTGCCCAGCAGGCCGACCGACCCCGTCACCCAGGGGAGGTCGTCGGGCAGGACGTCCTTGCCGAGCAGCGCCTTCGCCGCCCCCGCCCCGAGCAGGTCGGTCAGCTCCGTCAGCTCCTCGACGCAGCCCCGGGCGCCCTGGCCGACCAGCAGCGCGACCTTCTCCCCCGCGTTGAGGATCTCCGCCGCCCGCCGCAGACCGTCGACATCCGGGACGACGGTCCCCGGGGTCACCCCCAGGCTGGACGGGACCTGCTTGAACGCGTGGTCGGGCGGCTCGTAGGACAGGTCGAACACATCCGACGGGAAGATGATCGCTGTCGGGGCGTGCTGGTCCTGCGCGATCCGGATCGCCCGGTCCAGCAGGTTCGGGATCTGGTTAGGGACCGTGCACATCTGCACGTAGTCGCTGCACACATCCTTGTAGAGGCTCAGCAGGTCGATCTCCTGCTGGTAGGAGCCGCCCAGCGCGGACCGCTCGGTCTGCCCGACCAGCGCCACCACCGGCACATGGTCGAGCTTCGCGTCATAGAGCCCGTTGAGCAGATGAATCGCGCCCGGACCACTCGTCGCCGCGCACACCCCCACCCGGCCGCTGAACTTGGCGAAGCCGACGGCCTCGAACGCCGACATCTCCTCATGGCGGGACTGCACGAACTGCGGATCGTTGCCGGCTCTCCCCCACGCCGCCAGCAGACCGTTGATCCCGTCGCCGGGATACCCGAACACCTGCCGGACGTCCCATTCCCGCAGCCGCGCCAGCACCACATCCGCAACAGTCCGAACCATCTCCGGCGGCTTCCTCTCCAAGCGGTGGGAATATCGAATTCGGGCTGTGGGAAGGGCCTGGCGTGGCCAGGAGGCCCACTCGTCCGCCGGGGTCGGTACCCCCGACGGGCCCGTTTCAATACCCCCAACCCGAATCTCGCGACCTCTGACCGTTGACCGTGTCCGCGGTCTCTCGCGCCTACCCGGCCGCCTGCTCCAGGTGGGCATAGGCGAACTGGAGGGCGTCGGAACCGGCCACGGCCGTGAACACCGAGGCGGCGAGGCGGGTGAATCGGGGGGCGAGCACCAGCCCGAACACGAAACCGGTGGCCACCCACTGCGCGGCGCAGAACGGGCAGGTGAGCAGCTCGCCGAGGCTGTGCCGAGCCTCGCTGGACTCGCGCACATCCTCGGCCAGCTCGGCCGGACCGGACTGGCCGCGGAAACGGGTGAACGGCGCCCGCAGGGGGCTCGTCACCGGGTCCTTGGTCAGCACACGGCTGAGCTTGTGCGTCGCGACGGTGACCAACGCGAGGTCGGCCGCGCGCACCCGCTCAGGCGGCGCCGCCCCGACCAGCCGGGCGACCCCGACCATCGAGGCACACACCCCGCTGTAGGTCCCCAACGTCGCCAGGTAGCCACCCAGCGGACGCGGCTCGCCACCGGAGTACTCCGACTCCTCCCGCCGCGCCACCCCGGCGACCCGATCGGCGACCTGACGGACGGTGGATTCCAGTGCTGTCATGGTTGTCGGGTCTACCCCGGCCGACAGCCCCAAACCGGGCAAGGCCACCTCGACGAGGGCGCGCCGACGACCCGGGTAATCCGGCCGGGCCGAGGGTAGGGGCGGACGGTGACCGATTCCGCTCCCGCCGTCCTGTTCGACCTCGACGGCACTCTGGTCGACACGAACTACGCCCATGTGCTGGCCTGGTTCCGGGCGTTCCGACAGGAGGGACACCCGGTCATCACCGCCGCTGTCCACCGCCATGTCGGGATGGGTTCCGACCGGCTGCTCGACGCGCTGGCGCCCGGCCGCGACCGCCGCCGCGACGACGTTCTGACCGCCGCCCACACCGAGCACTACGCCGGCTTCCTCGGCCTCGTCCAGCCGCTGCCCGGTGCCCGGGAGCTGGTGCAGGAGGTGGCCCGCCGCGGCGGGCAGGTCGTGCTGGCCACCTCGGCGCCGGCCGACGAACTGCGGGCGCTGCGCGAGGCCCTCGACGTCGACGACTGCCTGAGCGCGGTGACCTCCTCCGCCGACGCCGAGACGTCGAAGCCGGCGCCGGACATCGTCCAGATCGCGCTGGAACGGTCCGGCGTCGACCCGGCCGACGCCGTGATGGTCGGCGACACCCGCTGGGACGTCCTGGCGGCAGCCCGCGCCGGGATACCCTGCGTGACGGTCCTGTCCGGCGGGATCGGCCGCGACGAGCTGCGCGACGCCGGCGCGGTCGCGGTCTACGACGGGCCGGACGACCTGCTGGCCCACCTCGACGACACGCCGGTCGGCCGTCTCCTCACCCAAGCCGGCGTCCCAGGATGAGGGGACCGGCGGCGGGGTGGATCCTCGCTGGGGCGGCCGTCTGGATGGCCTCGCTGACTGCGGGGTCGATCCCGGAGGCGATCGCCGCCGCGGTCGCCGGCGGGGTCGCCGCCGCGGGAGCGGCTCTGGGCCGTTACGCACTCGATGGCCGCACGCTCAATGGCCGCACGGTCAGCCGTCGGGAGCAGGCCGGGGGTCGGGCGGCCCGGCCGTGGTCGCTGTCTGTGCGTTTGCCGGGGGCCGTGCTGCTGGACACCATCCGAGTCCTGCGCCGGGCGACCGGAGGTCATCCCGGCGGCGAGTTCCGCGTCGTCGAGCTGGGTGCCAGCGGGAATTCCGGTCCGGGCCCCGGCGCGCGTCACGGCTCGCGGCGGTTCGCCGGGGCGACGATGCTGCTCGGCGTCACCCCCGGCACGTACGTCATCGAGATCGACCGGGCGACGGGCCGGGCTACGATCCACGCTCTCGTCCCGCCCTCGACAGTGGAGCGCGCGCTGTCCCGAACGGGCGAGAGAGGCAAGAGGACCAGAAGCGACGCAAGAAGCGAGAACGGCGAGTGCGGCGAAAGGACGCGGCGGTGAGCGGATACGGCTGGTGCGCCTGCGCCCTGCTGATCGGCGGGGTGGGACCGGCGCTGGCCCTGGCGGCCTGGGGCGATCCGCCTCGGCGGATGGTCGGCCTCCAGCTCGGCGGGGCGGTCACCATCCTGATGCTGATGCTGCTGGCCCAGCTGTTCGGCCAGCCGTCCTACCTGATCGTCCCGTTCGTGGCCGTGCCGCTCTCGGTCGCGGGGACGCTGGTCTTCACCCGCCTGCTGGCCGAGGACCAGCAATGATCCACCCCGTCGCGCTGGTCCTCGCGGCCGCCGGTACGGCGTTGGCCGTCGTCACCTCGGTCGTGGCGCTGCTCACCCGGGGCGGGTTCTTCACCCGCCTGCACCTGGTGACGCCGGTGACGTCGGTGGCCGGCCCGCTGATCGGTCTCGGCCTGACTCTGGAGAACGGCGCCGGTCTCACCTCCGCGCAGATCCTGCTGATCGTGGTCGCGCTGGGCCTGTCCAGCCCTGCCCTGCAGGCCGCGACCGCCCGGCTGGGCACGGTCGGGACCGCGGGCACGGTCGGGACCGCGGGCACGGTCGGGACCGCGGGCGCGGGTCCGCCGCCACGGCCGGAACCGAAACCGAACCAGGAACCGAAGCCGGACCGGGGGTCGGATCCGAAGCCAGGGCGGGAACGGAGGTCGGCCGGGTGAGTCCGCTCGACCTGCTCCTGCCGATCACGCTGGCCCTGCTGGTGCTCGGCGCGATCGCCGTCGTGATGACGGACGATCCCGGCCGCCAGGCGGTCACCCTGTCGGTCTACGGCCTGCTGCTGACGACCCTTTTCCTGCTGACCCAGGCCCCGGACGTGGCGCTGAGCCAGGTGGCGGTGGGAACGGCGGTCGTCCCGCTGTTGATCCTGCTCACCGTCCGCAAGGTCCGGAGACGGCGGTGAGTGATCGCGGCGGCGTGACCGCCGACCCGGTCACCGCGGGGGCGCGCCGCCCGGCCGGGGGCGCCCGGCGGATTCGGTTGGCGCTGTTCGCGGTGGCCGGGGCGGCCATGGCAGTGCTCTTCGCATTGGCCGCCTTCGGGCTGCCCCAACCGGGCGGGAGCGACCATCTCTACCGGGACCGGGCGGTGCCGGCCGCGGTGTCCCACGCGACGGCCAACGTCGTCTCGTCGGTGAACTTCGACCTGCGGGCCCTGGACACCCTCGGCGAGGAGGCGATCCTCTTCGCCAGCGTGCTCGGGGCCGCGGTGCTGCTGCGGCCGGCCCGTCGGGAGCATGAGCGGCCGGCCCGGCCCACCCCCGAGCCGGAGTTGGACGTCGCCCGGACCATGGCCCTCGTCTTCTTCCCGGTGACGCTGGTGGTCGGCCTCGACGTCGTCACCCACGGCGCGCTCACCCCCGGCGGTGGATTCCAGGGCGGGGTGATCCTCGGCACCGGCATCCATCTGGTCTATCTCGCCGGGGGTTATCCGGCCCTGGTCCGGATCCGCCCGCTCGAGCTGTTGGAGCACGGCGAGGCGCTGGGCCTGGGCGCCTTCGCCTGCCTCGGCCTCGCCGCGACGTTCGCCGCCGGCGCCTTCCTGGCCAACATCGTGCCGACCGGCACCCTGGGCACCCTGACCTCGTCGGGGAGCGTGGAGGTGCTCAGCGTCGCCGTCGGGGTGGAGGTGGCCTCCGCGGTCGTCGTGCTGCTGGGCGCCTTCCTGACCCAGGCGCTGGAAATCGAGGCCGACAGGGAAGGCGACCGGTGATCCGCTACGCGTACCTCGCCGCGATCACGATCGTGCTGATCGGTGTGTTCGGGATGGTCCGGGCCCGCAACCTGATCAGCCTGGTCACCTGCCTCTCGGTGGCGCAGTCGGGCACCTACGTCCTGCTCGTGGCCGTCGGCTTCCAGCGTGGCGCGCCGGCGCCGGTCTTCGGCTCGCCGCCCGCCCGGCCGACGACGCGGGTCACCGATCCGCTGGTTCAGGCGATGACGCTGACCGACATCGTCGTCTCGGCCACGGTCACCGCGCTGCTGCTGGCGCTGACCATCCAGGTCCACAAGACCCACGGCACGATCGACCCGGACGAGCTGGCCGCACTGCGCGGCTAGTGGGTGCCGCCGCAAGTTCGTCGGTTATGCGGCGAGGCCGAGGCGGCTGGCGGTCTTCAGGAGATCGGCGCGGGTGTACTTCCAGTCGAACGGGGTCGCGGCCTGGTTGTAGAGCGCCTGGAAGCCCATGACCCGGGCCGCGAGCGTGTCGAGGTCGGCGAAGTCACCGCGCTCGATGGCCTTGCGCTGCAAGATCGAGAAGAATACCTCGACCTGGTTGAGCCAGGAGGCGTGTACGGGCAGGTGGACCAGCGTCGCGGTCGGGTGGGCGGCGCGCATCCGGTCGATCGAGGCCTGGCCTCGGTGAGACGAGCCGTTGTCGACGATCCAGAACACCCGCCGCGCCGACGCGTAGGGCTCCTGGGCCATGACCTGGGCGGCGAGCCGACCGAACGGGGCGATCCCGGTGGTGTCCTCGATCCGGCCGATCACCTCGGCGCGGTGGACGTCGTAGGCGGCGAAGTACGCCAGCGTGCCCCCACGGGTGTACTCGAACTCCACCCGCGGGCCGTGGCCGGGCATCGCCGGCGCGGTCGGGTGGCAGCGGTGCAGGGCCTGCAGCTGGGACTTCTCGTCCGCGCTGATCACATAGTCGTCCGGGCCGAGCGGCTCGCCGTCCCAGCGGCGGGCATAGAGGTCCAGGACCCGGGACGCCTTCGCCACGAACGCCGGGTCCCGCGGGAAGATCCACGACCGGTGCCGCCAGGGGCGGATCGCGTCGGCGTCGAGCCAGCGGGTCACCGTCGAGGCGGACACCTCCTCGACGATGCCCTCGCGGACCGCGTGGGCGGCGAGCTCGGCCGCCGACCAGCGTTCCAGCGGCACGTCGACGTCGGCGGGCCGGGTGCAGGCCAGCGCCTTGACCTCGGCGACCTGCACCGCGGTGAACCGGGCCGGCCGGCCCGACCGGGGCCGGTCACGCAGGCCCGCGAGACCTTCCCGGGCGAACCGGCCCCGCCACGTGCAGACGGTGTCCTCGCAGACACCCAACCCGGCGGCGATCGCGGCGTTGCCCAGCCCGTCCGCGGCGGCGAGCACGATCCTCGCGCGCAGCCAGTCACGGCGCGGCACGGTCGCCGACCGGGCACGGCTGGCCAGTTCGGCACGGACGTCGTCGGTCAGGATGACCGCGGTAGCACGGCGAGACACCCTGATGTCCTATCGGGCAGGTCGCACCCGACCATCGCCGCCACCACACCCGCGGGCAACCCGCCCTCAACTGACGGCGACAATGAGAGCCGTGGCAGGTATCCCGGCATCGACGAAGATCTCCCTGCGCCAGCGGCTCGTCGCGCACGCGGCCGAGAACTGGCCCGGGATCCGCGAGATCTCCACCCGCTACCACGGCGCGTTCGCCTACGTCACCGCCACCGACCCCGACGGCGCCCCCCAGCCACTGTGCCGGCTGCGCTACCACGGCTACGCCAACGACTGGGGCTTCGCGATCTGGCGCGCCAGCCACGACGACTACGACGACTCCTACCTGCCCGACGGATCCCCCAGCGGCACCGCCGAAGCCGCGCTCGACCTCGCCGCAGGCCTCTACCTACCCGGCACCACCGATCACCGACGAACTAACGGCGACACCCACTAGCACGAGCCGACGAGGTCCGGACGGTGGGGACGGTGGGGACGGTGGGGACGGGCAGGATGATCGCGGAGGGACGGCGGACACGGAGGCGCGGGAAGTCGTGAGCTGGTTGGAGCCGGCCCGGCTCGCGCCGTTCGCGGTGGCACTCCCGCTGCTCATGGCCGCGGTGCTGGTCAGTCTGCACCGCGTCCTGCCTCGCCCGGTGGTGGACGGCGTGACCCTGCTGTCCGCGGGCGCCGTCGCGCTGATCGCGCTGCGGGTGCTCCGCGGTGCCGCCGACGGTCCGGTGGTCGCCTGGATGGGCGGCTGGACGCCCGTGCACGGCTACAGCGTCGGCATCGTTCTTGCCGCCGACCGAACCGGCGCCGCGGCCGCGCTGGGCGCGGCTCTGCTGGTCTGCGCGGCGCTGGTGTACGGCTGGCGGTACTTCGACTCGGTCGAGGGCCGCTACCCCAGCCTGCTGCTGGCGCTGCTGGCCGGCATGGAGGGCTTCGCCCTCACCGGCGACCTGTTCAACCTGTTCGTCTTCTTCGAGCTGATGGGGGCGGCTGCCTACGCTCTCACCGGGCTCAAGATCGAAGATCCCCCGGCGGTGCAGGGTGCGCTGTCCTTCGGCGTCATCAACAGCCTGGGCGCCTACGTCGGACTGATCGGGATCGGCCTGCTCTACGGGCGGGCCGGAACGCTCACCCTCGCCGGCCTCGGCGGAGCGGTAGGCGCGGGCGGGACGGGTCGTCCGGACGCCCTGACGGTCGCCGCCGCGGCGGCACTGATGACGGCGTTCCTGGTCAAGGCGGCCGCCGTGCCGTTCCACTTCTGGCTCGCCGACGCGCACGCCGTGGCGCCCAGCCCGGTGTGCGTGCTGCTCTCCGGGGCGCTGGTGCCGCTTGGGCTCTACGGCGCCTTCCGGGTCTACTGGACCGTCTTCAGCCACGCCTTCGCCCCAGCGGACACCCGGGTGGTCTTTCTCGCCCTGGGCACCGTGACCGCCCTGGTGGGAGCGGTGATGTGCCCGTTGCAACGGCACGCCAAGCGGCTGCTGGCCTACTCCACGATCGCGCACACCGGGCTGGCGCTGATCGCGGCCGGCGGCCTGACCGGCCTTGGCACGGCCGGCGCCCTCGTCTACGTCGCCGGGCACTCGGCGGTGAAGGGGGCGTTGTTCCTCATCGCCGGCACGCTGCTCGACCGGTACGGCACGATCGACGAGCACGAGCTGTACGGCCGGGGCCGGGACGTCCGCGTCCTGCCCTGGCTGACGCTCGCCGCCGGCCTGGCCCTGGCGGGCCTGCCGCCGTTCGCGACCGCTCTGGGCAAGCAGTTCGGCGAGGAGTCTGTCGGCGCGCTCGGCCAGGGCTGGCTGGAGGCCGTGTTCGTCGTGGTCTCGGCGGTGACCGGCGGCGCCGTCCTGCGCCTGGCCGGGCGGACCTACTTCGCGCTCGGTCCACGCCCGACCACCGCCGTCGAACCGGACGAGACCGGCGGGGCGGAACAGCCGGACGTGCCGATGCGGACGATCCGGGCCACGATGCTCGCCCCGATCGTCGCGCTGCTCGGGGCGGCGCTGCTCCTCGGGGTCGTGCCGGCGGTGGCCACCGGCGCCGCGCGGGCGGCGGCGGTGTTCACCGACCCGGCGGCCTACACGGCCCGGGTGCTGGCCCGGCCCGGGCCGACCGGGCCGACCGGCGGCTCGGTCGGCAGCGTCACCGCCGCTTTCTCCACCTCTGGCATCCTCCTCGGCTGCCTGTCGGCGCTGCTCGCCCTGGCCTTCGCCGCCGCGGCGCTGTGGCTGCCCGCGCTGGGCCCCGTCCCGGGCCGACGGCTCATGCGCGCCGCCGCACGCGGCGTGAAGCCCGTCACCGGCGTCGTGCGCCGCATCCACTCCGGCCATGTGGGCGACTACGTGGCCTGGCTGATCGCCGGCGTGGCGGCCCTGGGCGCGCTGTTCGGGCTGGCCACTCGCTGATCAGGCGGCCCGCCGGGCGCGCCGGGCCCGCGCTGCCGCACCCCTCGGGCGGGGACGCGCCGTTGCGGAGGTCTGAGGCTTTCCTGCCCGTCGGACGGGGTACGCCCCGAGCGTCCCCCGCAGCGGACGGGACGGGAGGTTTCCATGACCAGCGACGTCGCCACGAAATGGCACAGGACCACGGCAGGTGACCGCAACCCGTTCGTGACCAGAGCGGCGACCTTCGCCGGCCTGGGTGGCCTGCTGTTCGGCTACGACACCGGAGTGATCGGCGGAGCACTGCCGCTCATCGCGCAGGACTTCAACTGGGACAGCCCGTTCCGCAAGGGCGTCATCACCTCGTCGCTGCTGCTCGGCGCGGCGGCCGGCGCCCTGGTCGCGGGGCGACTGTCGGACCGGCTGGGACGGCGACGGCTCATCCTGATCACCTCGGCCGTCTTCGTCGTCGGGATCCTCGGCGCCGCGCTCGCCCCGGAGGCCGTCTCCCTGGTCGCCTTCCGGGTGATCATCGGGCTCGGCGTGGGTTCCGCGTCGGTCGTGGTGCCGCTCTACATCGGTGAGATCGCGCCACCGGACGTCCGCGGCGCGCTGGTCTCGCTGAACCAGCTGTCGATCACCATCGGCATCCTGGTCAGCCAGCTCATCGCCTACTTCCTGACCGAATCCGGGCTGTGGCGCTGGATGATCGCGATCGCGATCGTCCCGTCGGTGCTGCTCGGCGTGGGGATGCTGCGCCAGCCGGAGAGCCCCGCGTGGCTCGTCGAGCACGACCGGGACGACGAGGCGCTGCGCGTGCTGCGCCGCACCCGCCACCCCGGGGGCGACGTGCAGGGCGAGATCCGCGAGGTGCGTCAGGTCGCCACCCGGCGCGCCGACGCCCGCGAGGTACTCGGCCGCGCGGTGCGCCCCGCGCTGGTGGTGGGCCTGACGCTCGCGATCATCCAGCAGGTGACCGGGGTGAACACGGTCATCTACTATGCGCCGACCCTGCTGGAGTCGGCCGGCCTCGGCGGTCATGCCGCGATCGGGGCGACAGTGATCGTCGGTGTGATCAACGTGCTGCTGACGATCGTCTCGATCCGGCTGCTGGACCGGGTGGGCCGCCGCCTGCTGTTGCTGGCCGGGACGGCCGGCATGGTCGTCGGACTGGTCGCGCTCGCTGTCGCCTTCCTCGGTCAACCCGAATCGGTGAGTACGGCTCGGGCGGTCGTGGCGATCGTGGCGCTGTGCGTCTACATCGGCTCGTTCGCGATCGGGCTCGGTCCGGTGTTCTGGCTGCTGATCTCCGAGATCTACCCGTTGCGGATTCGCGGGGCCGCGATGTCGGCGGCCGGCATCGCGAACTGGCTGGCGAACTTCGTGGTGGCGATCAGTTATCTGTCGCTGCTCGCCGCGATCGGACGCTCCGCGACGTTCTTCCTGTACGCGGTGATCGCGGTCGCCTCTCTGGTCTTCATGTGGCGGCGGGTGCCGGAGACCCGCGGCCGTTCGCTGTCCCAGATCGAGGCTGACCTGCACCTGTCACCGGCCGCCGGGGACAGCGCCCTCGACGACGACGTGACCCGCGGCTCCCAGTCGCCCGCCGGCGCGCACCGCCACTTCCACCGCCACGCCCACTGACCTGCGGCACCGAACGGGACCGGCGCGAGTCACCCCCTACCCGCCCAGGCGTTCGCCGTTCGCCGGGCCACCACAGGGGCGAGGACGGACACCGCGACCGTCGCCGCGACGCCGGCGAACGCGGCGGCGCGGCTGAGCGCGGACGGCGGCGGCGGGCGCTCGCCGGGTCCTGGATTATGCCGCGGCTCGCGGTTCGCTCCGGCCGCCGTTGCCGGTGCCGCCGGCTCGTCGAGGGGGCGGGTGAGGAGCTCGGCGAGGTGCAGGGCCTCGTGGCCGCCGCTGTCGAGCTCGTGGATCTGGGTGCGGCAACTGAACCCGTCGGCGAGCACGGCCGTGTCCGGCCCGGCGGCCCGGATGGCGGGAAGCATGGCGTCCTCGGCGCAGGCGTGGCTGACGTCGAGGTGGCCGGCTTCGAAACCGAAGTTGCCGGCCAGTCCGCAGCAGCCGGAACCGATCGGCTCGGCGACCACCTCCGCCGCCTCCAGCAGGCGACGGTCCGCGTCCCATCCCAGGACGGCGTGTTGGTGACAGTGGACCTGGGCGATCGCGTGGACGCGGTCGAGCGAGGGCGGGGTCCAGCCGGGGGTGTGTTCGGTGAGCAGTTCGGCGAGAGTCACCGTCTGCTGCCGTAGGCGGGCGACGTCGAGGTCCTCGGGGAGCAGTTCGGGGGCATCGGAGCGGAACACCGCGGCGCAGCTCGGTTCGAGGCCGACGACCAGCCCGCCGGCATGGAGGTGGTCGGCGAGCGCGTCGACGGTGCGGCGCAGCACCCGCCGCGCGGTCGTGAGCTGCCCGGTGGAGATCCAGGTCAGGCCGCAGCACAACGGCTGGACGGGCAGGCTGACCTGCCAGCCGGCCTCCTCCAGCAGGCGCACGGCGGCCTGGCCGATGTGCGGGTGGAAGGTGCTGGTGAAGGTGTCCGGCCACAGCAGCACGGTGCCGCGCGTCCCGGGTCGCCCGCCCCCGCGCCGCCGCCACCACTGCTGCAGGGTCTCGCCGGCGAACAGCGGGATCTCCCGGTCGGCCAGGCCGGCGGCGCGGGTGGCGAGGACGGGCAGCAGCGGGGCGTGACTGAGCGCGTTGACGACGGGGGCCAGATGCGCCCGGGTGACGCCGGCGGCGAGAAGCGGCAGCCAGCCGAGGGCGTAGTGCGGCCGGGGCCGCAGCCGGCCGGCATAGTGATGAGCGAGGAACTCGGCCTTGTAGGTGGCCATGTCGACATTGACCGGGCAGTCCGAGCGGCAGCCCTTGCAGGCCAGGCACAGGTCGAGGGCGTCACGGACGGCGGTGGACCGCCAGCCTTCGGTGACAGGTGTGTCCGGATGCCCGCCGAGCATCTCGAACAGCAGCCGAGCCCGGCCGCGGGTCGAATGCTCCTCGTCCCTCGTCGCCTGGTAGGACGGACACATCACGGCTCCACCCGGATGGGTGTGCTGGCGGCATCTGCCCACACCGACGCAGCGACTGGCCGCGGCGGTGAACGACCCGCCGTCATCGGGGTAGCTGAAGAACAGGTCTCCGGAGTGGTGCGGGGACCAGTCCCCACCGAGGCGCAGATTGTCATCCAGCCGGTAGGGGGCGACGACCTTGCCGGGATTCATCCGGTCGAGCGGGTCGAAGATGTTCTTCAGCTCGCCGAACGCCCGCATGATCGTCTCGCCGAACATGCGGGGCAGCAGCTCGCCGCGGGTCTGCCCGTCGCCGTGCTCGCCGGAGAACGACCCTCCGTAGGAGGCGACCAGGTCGGCCGCCTGTTCCAGGAACCGGCGGTACTTCGCGACGCCGTCGGTGTCGGTGAGCCCGAACGGGATGCGGGTATGCACGCAGCCCTGCCCGAAGTGACCGTAGAGACTCGGCGCCGTCTCGCCGGTGTAGTCGAACCGCTCGTAGAGCCGCTCCAGGTCGCGCAGGTAGTCACCGAGGCGGTCGGGCGCCACCGCGGAGTCCTCCCAACCCTCCCAGGTGTCGCGATGGCCGGGCACATGCGCGGTGGCGCCCAGGCCAGCCTCGCGGACCCGCCACAGCTCGTCCTCCCGCTCCGGCTGGTCCAGGAAGGCGACCGAGGGGTCGTCCGCCGGCCGGCCCAGGGCATCGAGCATCGCCCGGGCGGCGCGGTCCGCGTCGGCGCGGGTGTCACCACCGAACTGCACCATCAGGTAGGCGTCACCGGCCGGCAGCTCGTCCACCGCCAGCGGGTTGAGGTGCTTGATCCGCTCGTCGCGGACCAGCCGGTCGTCCAGTCCTTCCAGGGCGATCGGCCGGTGCTCCACCACCGCCGGCACCGCGTCGCCCGCCCGCGCGATGCCGTCGAAGCCGAGGACGACGAGCGTGCGCTCCCGGACAACGGGAACCAGCTCCAACTCGGCGCGCAGGACCGTGACGAGGGTCGACTCGCTGCCGACGAGCAGACCAGCGACGTCGAAGCGGTGCTCAGGCAGCAGCGAGTCCAGGTTGTACCCGGACACCCGCCGGGGAATGTCGGGATACCGGGCGCGGATCTCGTCGGCATAGCGGTCGCGCAGGCCGCGCAGGGCGCGGTGGATGGCCGCCCGGCGGTCCCCGTGCCGTTCGATCTGGGCGTACTCCTCGTCGTCGGTCTCCCCGCACCAGAAGCGCGTGCCGTCGTAGAGCAGCACCTCGAGGCGAGCGATGTTGTCGACGACCTTCCCGGTCCGCTGCGCGGTCGCCCCGCAGGAGTTGTTGCCGATCATTCCACCGAGGGTGCAGTTCGGGTGGGTCGCGGGCTCCGGGCCGTAACGCAGCCCGGAGCCCGCGAGCCGGCGGTTGAGCTCGTCCAGCACCAGGCCCGGTTCGACGACGCAGGTGCTGGCCTCGAGATCGACCGAGAGCAGCCGGTCGCAGTATTTCGACCAGTCGATGACCACAGCCGTGTTGGTGCACTGCCCGGCCAGGCTTGTTCCACCACCGCGGGACAACACCGGAGCGCCCTGCTGGCGGCAGACCGCGACCGCCTCGACCGCCGCGTCCACGGTGCGCGGTACCACCACTCCGATCGGCACCTGCCGGAAGTTGGAGGCGTCGGTCGAGTACGCGCCGCGACTACCGGCATCGAAGCGGACCTCGCCGTCCACCCGGCGTTCCAGCTCACGGCACAGCGCACGGGAATCCACCGCGGCGGGAGAAGGGGCCGGGACGTCGAGGCCGGTTGGTATCCGCGCCACGACTCAGCCCGGGGTGACGGCGTTGCGGACCTTGTCGACCACCTTCTCGGCCGCTTCGCCGATCTTCCGAACGGTCGGATGCCGGGCCTGCGCCACCGCCATGGTGCGCAGGGTCTCGGCGGCCCAGTCCGCGTGCTGGCGCGCCGCCGGGAGCAGGGCTTCCATCGCGGCGGTCATCGCCCGCTTCGCCGGGCCGTCGTCGGCCGCGTCCGCGAAGGCGGCCAGCAGCGTCCCCTGGGTGACGCAGTGGTTCGCCGCCACCAGAAAGGACTGCACCCCGGCCTGTTCCAGGGTCAGCGGATCGGCCGAACCGGACAGCAGCAGCGCTTCGGTGAGCTTGTCGTCGAGCGCCTCGGTGGCCCGGCCGGCGGGGCTGGCGTACTGCGGATTGCCGCCCAGAGTCTCGATCAGCCGCTCCCACTCCGCGACGGCCTGCCGAGTTTCGCCCGCCAGATCGGCGTAACGGGACCGCAGAACCGGGTTGTCGCTGCGGGCGTGCAGCGTGCGGAGCAGGTTCAGCCCCATCCGCTCGTGCGCGACGAAGGCGGAGAGCTGGTCGGCGAGGAACGGGCCGTGCAGTCCGCTGCCCGCGGCGAAGTCACGGAGCTGATCCTCCGAGACCTCTCGCTCCGGCGGGACAGTGATCATCGGGCCGGGTCTGACGGTGGAGCCGGTTTCCGGGCGTACCGCGGTTGTCACCATGTCGCAACCTCCTCGGTCTCAGGCCTGTCCGGCGAAGGCGTCCTCGCGGAGCCTGGCCACGGGGTGGGGACCGTCGGTCTCCAGCCGGTACTCGCGGCCGAACCGCTCCCGGTGATCGTCGATGACCTGCTCACTGGGACTGCCGCCGGCGTTGACCCTCGTCAGGTTCTCCTGGAACCGCTTGTGCGCGTCCATCACGTAGCCGGTGCCGAGGCTGGTCAGGTCGACCTGGGTGGCGAGCACCTCGCGGACGTACTGCTTGTTCGGCTCCAGCAGCACGGGTTCCGGCAGCGCGGCCGGCAGCACCTCGGCCGCCTCGCGGCCGTCGTAACGCCTCATCAGCTCCGCGGCGATGCGCAACTGCTCGATCTCCATCGCCAGATGCAGCTCCCAGATCCGGCGAATGCGCGGATCACTCTCCTGCGCCTGGAAGGAGTGGTACATATAGCATTCGTTGTACTCGTGCAGGACGAGTTGCTCGAACCAGCTCTCGCCCGGGTCGAGCATCGACTCGTACTGGGTGACGTGTTCCTCCTCCACCATCGCAATCTCGGCGTACAGCGCCCGCGCCACCGGTTCGAGATAACGGTTTCCGATGGTCATGTAGAAGTTCATGGTCTGCTGCTCGGCCGCCGTGATGGTGAGGGCGTGCAGCCGGCTGAGCGGATGCACCGTATGCTTGTCGTAGTGCCGGCGGATGTTGTCTGCCGGATGCCGGTGCTCGACGGCCGTCGGCCGGCCGGGCATGACCTCGGTCAGCCGCGCCACCACCTGCTCGGCCTGCTTCCCCTCGATCAGCTCATAGAGGTTCGCGTACCGGTAGAGATGGTCGAAATCCTCCAGCAGACCGAAGTCGTAGGTCTGCTTCAGATACGGGTCGGGCTCGCTGCGGGCCAGCCAGGCGGTAAGATCGACCGCCTCCTGCTCGTAGCCCAGGGTCACCTCCAGCGTGGACTCCTCGCCCGGGATCAGCCAGTTGACGACCTTCTGCTGCTGCTGCTCGATCCGCCGGATCTCCGCGAGGGCCGCCTTCACCTCGGGAACATCGGTGTGGCGGGCGAACTGGTGGCTGAACAGCACCGCCTCCACCTCGATCCCGTTCATGGCGATCACCCGGCAGCGGGTGTAGGGATCAACGGCGAGTCGGTCATAGGGCTCGACGTTCAGCTCCGACCAGTTCCGCACCTGCTCGTCGAGGCTGATCCCTTTCTCCTCAAGAGGGTTGAAACTCACGTTTCCTCCCGTAGTCAGCGTCGTTTTCCCGGCCGGACGGCGCTCTACCCCGCCGACTGCGAACAACACGGCGGCACCGGGTCAGACGCGGGTGTTGGCCCGGTCGGGGCCGGTCCATTCGACGAACAGCACGGTGGCGTCGTCCTGGAGACGGCCATGGTGGTAGTCGAGCAGGGTGTTCATGAGGCGTCTCAGTGTCTCGGGGACGGGCAGTCCGTCGGCGTGGTGACGCACGACGAAGTCGACGAAACGGGTGAGGCCGAACTCGCGGCCGGTGGGGTCCCGGGCTTCGATGACACCATCGGTGTACAGCAGCAACCGGTCGCCGGGCTCGAGGTGTTCCCGGCACACGGTGGCGGCCAGGCCGAGGTCGGTGCCCAGCGGATGCGCGGGAGGGCAGGACAATTGCGTGATCCACCGGCCGCCGCGGACGATGACCGGCGGGTGGTGGCCGTGGTTGACCCACGTCAGCATCCCACTGGCGGTGTCGAGCTCGGCCAGCACCGCGGTCGCGTAGCGCCTGGCGTCGAACTGGTCGAGCAGCGTCCGTTCGATCTCCTGGCCCACCCGCACCAGGTCCAGGCCCTGACGGCGCTGGTTACGGCAGGCCGCCACCGCCAGGTTCGCGGCGAGACCGGCGGAGGCGTCGTGACCCATCGCGTCGAACACCGCCAGATGCAGGACGCCCGCGGCCATCGCGTAGTCGAACGCGTCCCCACCGATCTCGTAGGCCGGTTCCATCGCCGCGCCCACCACCACGTCCTGGTTGGCGAACGAGGTCGACGGCATCAGATGCCACTGCAGCTCCGCGGCGATCGTCATCGGCCGGGTACGCACCAACCGGGCCAGGGAGTCACTGAACTCCCGCTTACTGACGATCATGAGCCCGATCAGCGCGGCGAGGTCCCGCAGCACCGCGAGACCCTCGTCCTCGCCGTGGCTGAGGCCGGCCTCGAGCACACCGAGCCGTTCCGTCCCATCCATGATCGGCGTCCAGAAGACCGGCGCCGGCTCGTTTCCGGCCGCGCGGCCGGGCAGGGTGCGGGCGTCCCGAAACACCCGGCCCGGCAGCGTCCCGTCGACCGGAAAAGACTCGCCGCCCGCCCCGGCGTCCAGTCCCTGCCCGGTCAGTTCTCGCAGCACCCGCCCCTGCAGATCGACAAGAAAGATTCGCACGCCGACCAGCCCCGCCGTCGCGGCCTGCTCTCTGATCATGGCCGGGAGCTGTTCGAGCACGGCCACTCGGCCCAGATCCAGCAGCGAGCTGAGCATCCGATACCTCGCGGCGCACATTCGGCCCCTCTCCTGAGATCGCGCAGCGTCTCCGTAAGGCGGCGAGCGAGGGCGGGGCAGCGAGGCCGGCTGCGCCAGGCTCAGCGTTATCTCACCGCGTCCCGAACCCGATCAATGATCGACGCCACCGGGCCCACCGTCCACTGCGCGGCGGTGGAACCCGCCGTGGACGGATGCGGATGCGTGGGAGCGATCTTCTCCGCCGTGCGCAGTCGATGACCCATGCTTTCGAGCTGATCTTCGCTTCGGGCACCCCGAACGCGGGGGAACTCCTCGCTTTCCTCGCGCTCGGCGTGATCGGAGACAGCCTGCTCGAACTCGGCCAGCTTGCGATCGAACTCGGCGCTGTGCACGTCCATCTTCTCCAGCGCCTTGAGCACGTGGTTGGCCTCGTCCTCCTCGTGGTCGCGGGCCGCGGCCACCGTTTTGTCGACCTGGGTGGTCACCGGCCGTACGACCATCTCCTCGGCGGTCTCGTGGACCGCGAGCAGCGCACGCAGCTCGTCGAACGCCTGCTTCTTGTGTTCGCCCGTCTCCGTTCGCACCTCCGCGAACAGGTCACGGATACGAGCGTGCTGGTTGAGCAGGACGGCGACCACATCGTCCTCGGGTAGCTGAGCGGCGCGGGCCCGCTCGATGTCCGCTTCGCTCATCGCCATGGCTTCGCTCCTCGCTGTGATGTCTGTCAGGTGATACCTGTCCGTCGACGCGTATGTGGCGCTCTGCCCCGGACCGTCGTTCCAAACCGTCCAGAGAGAACGCTTTTCCCCGATCAGCTCGTAGCGGTTCGCGTACTCATGGAGGTCGATGAAGCGGCGTTGGCGGTGGCCCGACGGTTGGCCTTCTTGATCGCGTCGACGAGTTCCGCCTTCTTCATCGTCGAGCGGCCCGGCACGTCGAGTTCGCGGGCGACCTGCCTCAGATGGCCCACGGAGGCGTTCGCGTCGACCCCCTCGGCGGTCCGACCGCCGCGCCGGGCGGCCGCGCCGCTCCGGGCCGCCTGCTGGTCCGACGGGCCCGGTTGTGCCTTCGGCTCCCAGTGGTCGCCGACCTTCTCGTGGGTGTGCTTGAGCGAGGAGAACGCTGCTCGGTGCGCCCGTTCGCCCTCGCCATACGACTCGACCGCGGAGTCGTGGGTCTTCTTCCAGGTTCGTACCGCCTTGTCGTCCGAGCGCGCCACGGTGGACGGCACATCGGACCGCGCCTGGTCGGCTTCCCTTCCCTTACGTGCCACTGTTCACTCCTCTGCCTGGTCCGGGCACCACGTCGGTCTGTGTCGGTCTGCCCCGGTCAGTTCTTGCGTTCGTTGATCTCGTTGGCGAAGCTGCTGTTCGCGGACAGTCCCTCGAATGGTGGGTTCGCGGCGTCCTCCGTCGCGAGCAGACCGGGTTCGTCCCCGAACCTCAGGGGAGAAACCGGATCGCTGGAGTCGGCGCCGGCCATCGCCGCCGCCCCGCCTTCCGACGGACTCCGGGGGAAGGCCTCGTCTGAGCGCCCCGCGCCCCGTTCGTCGGTCGACTCGCCCAACGACGGGACCACCCGGCCGCGCGTTCGCGTCAGTCGCCCGCCAGCGAATCCCGCTCCGAGGGCCGCCACGACGACAAGCACGACTCGGCCACGACTCGGCCCACAAATCTGGTCGCACGATTCTGGCGGCCGCCCTGCACTCACTGTCCGTCTCCCTACGTAGCTGGTGAAAATCCGCGGTCCTCACGCCTGTCCCGAAGGGCATCGCCTGGCAGGGTTCCCCATGGCCGGGGCCGAAACCCGCCCCGGCCCGATTCGGCCGCCTTCGCCGCGGCGAGAACCTGGTCGATGGTCAGAGCGAGCAGCCCGGGGTCCGGGGCGGATGATCGCGGATCACCGAGCCGACCCGACCACAGCGCGGTGTATAGAACGTCGCGGCGGTGGCCCCCACTGCGCCGGCGCGATCACCGCGCCGTCCGCTCTCGCCAACGCCGAATCCGCCTCCACCGCCCGGGCACCGTCGGGTGGCCGCGGCAGCGCGAGATCGTCTCACGACCGGGAAGGTGACCAACCGGACCTCGTCCAAGAGACCCTCCTGCGGGCCCTGGCGGGCGGCTGACCGGTACGACCCGCAGCGTGACCTCCGTCGACCCCGCCGTGTTCGACCTGTTCAACGCCCCGACCGGTCAGCTCCTCGGCCGGACCGGCATCACCGGAGCACCGGACCGGCCTCCCCGGACAAAGGGTGCCGGCCGGGTTCCTCCGACGGTCTGGCCGTTTACCCTGCTTCCCAGGGGGCGGCGTCGCCCATCTTCTTGTAGTACCTGGCCAGGTGGTTCCTGACTCGGGTGATGTCGGCCGCTGGTAGGTCCACGCCGCCGCGCGAGCCCTGCATGACCGCCGCCGCGGCCATCACGCCGCGAGGGACGACCGTCAGCTCGCCGTCGATCACGTCGGCGATGAGCAGCTTGTAGCCGGTGAACTCGTCTTTCTTCTCCTGGTCGTACCAGAGGTGCGCCTCGCGGTACCTGCCGTTGGGGGCGTCCTGCGCCTCGGCCCAGCGCCGGACCCGCTTCTCGGCCGCCGCGCCGTTCCAGGCGCGTTTACGGTCGGCCAGCGGAAAATCTTTGAAGGGCGTGACGGACATCCAAGCCTCCTCGTGGTCCGCTCCCGGTCATGTCGATCGGGCCATTCCCCCGGTCCGCCGTGACAACACCTGCGGTCAGGTTTCCCTGGTCGGGGAGTCAAGCGCGGTCACGAGCTCCGCCAGGGCCGCCGCGGTCGCCGCCATCCGGATGTCCCCGCGGCTGCCGTCGAACTGGTGGCGACTGGTCACCGTTCCCGCGGCCGACGCGATGGCGATGAACACCTCGCCCACCGGCCGGCCGGCCTGCTCCCCGGGTCCCGCGACGCCGGTGACGCCGAGACCGTAGTCGGCCGACAGACGGCGGCGGGCGCCGTCGGCCAGTTGTTCGGCGATGAGCCGGTGGACCGGGCCGTGCCGGTCCAGGTCGTCCTCGCGCACGCCGGCGACGTCGGATTTGAGGTCGCTGGCATAGACAACCAGTCCGCCCCGGAAGGTGATGTTCGTGCCGGGGGCCGACGTGAGGCAGGCGCTGATGAGCCCGCCGGTGAGCGACTCGGCCACCGCGACGGTCCGCCCCGCCTCGACCAGCCGGCCGTGGGCGAGGTCGGCCCCCCGGAGAGCTTCCGTCCACTGTCGGACGCATCGGCCCGAGTCCTGATCGACCGTCATCTGTCCGTTCGCCTCCGCGGATTGCCGCTGCCCATGGCGACGGCAGGTAAACGAGATCGGCCGCGTCACCGGTGCCCCGGCGGAGGACCTAGGACCGGTTTGACCCGTCGAGCAGGTCAAGGACCGCGGCCTCGACCGCCCCCTGGGTCGCGAGCCGGCCGACATCGGTGTCCGCGCCGAGTCGGTCCAGGACGCGGGCGATGGTACGCCCGTCGTAATAGAGGTCGACGAGCCGGGGATGCACATAGGACGCCCGGCAGACGGCCGGAGTGTTACCGAGATGACCGGCGACCTCCTGGTACATCCGGCTGACCGCTCGTCGTCGCGCCGCAGTGGAGGCCGTGCCGGCCACCGGTGCGCTCACGGCCAGCGCGACGGCCGCGAGCACCGTCGCCGCCCAGGTCCGGAAATCCTTCGCGGTGATCTCGGTTCCCGAGATCTCCCGTAGGTAGTCGTTGAGGTCCTGACCGGTCACCTCACGCCAGTCATCCTCGTCGTCGCAGTAGGCGAGCAGGACAGGATGGTCGTCCGGCCGGTCGAGCAGCGCGCGCACGACCGCGACGACGTCCGGATCGGCGATCGCCTGCACCCGCTGGCGACCGCTCTTCGCCGGATAGTCGAAAATCATCTCCTCGTCGTGGACCCGCACATGCTCGCGGCGGACCGTCGTCAGACCGTAGGAGTCGTTGCGTTCGGCGTACTCCTCCGCTCCCACCCGGAAGAAACCGATGTCGAGCAGCCGTACGGCGGCGGCGAGTACCTGCTGCCGGGACAGCGACCTGGCCCGCAGGTCCTTCTCCACCTGTTCCCGCAGCGCGGGCAGATGCGCGGCGGCCCGCAGCACCCGGTCGAACTTCTCGGCGTCACGTCGGGCCCGCCACCTGTCGTGATAGCGGTACTGGCGGCGGCCCGCGGCATCCGTCCCGCACGCCTGGATGTGACCGTTCGGCCAGGGCGAGATCCACACGTCACGCCAGGCCGGCGGAATCGCGAGCGCGGCGATCCGGTCGAGCGTGGCGGAATCGCGCAGCAGCGATCCGTCCGGAGCCCTGTACGACCATCCACGACCCCGGCGTCGCCGGGCGATCCCAGGCCGCGAGAGGTCCGAACGACGCAGGCGTGCCATGCTTCGGCCGTTCCCCCAGAAGGGCCGGTAAACCGCGGTGGAATCCTGGCGGCCGTGGCCCGTCAGAACAGGCCGTTCGTCGAGAGAGGTGCGTACTGGACCGTCGGTCGTGTGGGGGCGGGACTTCGCCGATCGTCAGTCGGGTGGCGCGGGAATCGGATGGGCGGCGAGCGCGGTGGCCACCGCGGCGAGGTTCGCGGCCATCGCCCGCCCGGTCCTGGCCGCCCAGTCATGGCCGTGATCGGTGTCCCGGTAGGACGGACCGGGCCCGGGGCCCATGTTCCAGTAGGTCCATGCCTGCCCGGGATGGTGTAGCCGATGTCGCCCAGCGCCCCGGCGATCTCGCTGATGACGTGATGGGCGCCGTCCTCGTTGCTGGTCACCACCACACCGGCCACCCGGTCGAAGGCCACCGGGCGTCCGTCCGGTCCCGTTTCCGAGAGCATGGCGTCCATGCGCTCGAGCATGCGTTGCGCGACGCTGGTTGGAGCGCCGACGTCGGCCATCATCGCGGCGTGCAGCCACGATTCCCGCGTTCCGAAGGTGTGCTCGATCGACGTTCCGCGGTGCAGGGCGTAGTCGAAGCAGCCCTGGGACCGCCCAGGCCGGCAGCAGACCTTACAGGAGGAACCGCAGTGTCGCGCTGTCGGTGTCGTGCGAGCCGGGGTCGGGCCGGAGACGACGATTCCGGGCAGGGCGGAAGACCGTGGCGGAGACCTTGCCTCCGGGTCCGAACAGCCCGAGCCGCACGAGCTTCTCCTTTCTGCTGATCGGCTCCTTCGCGGTCCCCTCACCCTCAGCGGAATCGGGGCAGGATCTCCTTCTCGTAGAAGGTGAAGAACCCGTCCTGGTCCGGTCCGATCTGGGTGACGTAGACCTCGGTGTAGCCGGCGTCGAAGTAGCTCTGGATCGCCTCGGCGTGACGGTCGGGGTCAGGGCCGCACACGGCCTTCTGTGCCGCCATCTCCTCGTCGACGAGGGAGCTTGGCCTGCTCGAAATGCGCCGGGGTGGGCAGTTCCTGGGAGAGTTCGCCGGGCAGGGCGCTGTTCGGCCAGAGCCGGTGGGCGGTGCGGCGGGCGGTCTGCTCGTCCTCGGCCCAGCAGACCTTCATCGTCCCGTGCTTGGGCTTGCCCTGTCCGCCCGAGGCGTCGAACAACCGGAGCGTGCGACACGAGGTCGCATGAAGTGAGCGGAACTCACCAAGGAGGATCAACTAGATGTTGAGGGTGTAGGACCCGTGCCAGTGCACAGGGCATGTCCCCGCCTCGGCGTGCGTCAGGAGTAATCGTGGGGTGCGAAGCCCGAGGAAGAGGCCCAAGGATTCCCGTCCCATCCGGGAGTTACAGGCTGGGGAAGGCCGGACGGGTGAATGCGAATGAATCCTCGTTGATGTCTCGTCATGTTCAACCCCGCCGATGGAGAGTAGCAGCGGGGTGTAGGGGCTGGCCGTTGGAAAGCGGCGGGTGCCGACTGGAGAACCTCGGTCAGTCGGGAGTGCACCACCGCCCCCGGGATATAGAGGGCGCCCACCCCGGTCGTAACTCACTCATGTGGAACGTGACAATCCCGACGGGGTCCGGGTGGATGGTGCGCCCGGTAAGCCGACCGCAAGGAAGGCCCAGCTCCCCGGCGGGGGCAGGACGATCCGAGAAGCAAACGCCGGCGGCCGAAAGGCAGCAGGAAACCGGCTCTGTATACCGGCACCTCCGCCGGTGGGGTCGTATAACTGGCCGGATAGGGACTTGTGTCCTGACCTGAAAGGGTGCTGACGCGGATCGGGTGAGCCTGTGACGAATCGCTGTACTTTATGCCGGAACCGAAGGGCAGGTTGGACGCCGTGACGACGCAGCAGGCCGTGTTGGCTGGTGCCGCGACGGTGAACCGAGCGGAAGGCGTGGGCGTCGACTGGCCGACGATCGATTGGCGGCAGGTCGAGGACGACGTACGGCGGCTGAGGCAGCGTATCTTCACGGCAACGCGGGCGGGAGATCTCAAGAAGGTCCGCAATCTGCAGAGGTTGATGCTCCGTTCTCGGGCGAACGCGCTGGCCAGCGTGCGCCGGGTGACGGAGACGAATGCTGGCCGTCGGACGGCGGGGGTCGATGGGAAGGTCGCGCTGAGCTCGCGAGCCAGAGAAGAACTGGCCGAATGGGTGTTACGCGAGGCAAGACCATGGAATCCCAGGCCGGTCCGACGGGTGTATATTCCGAAGTCTGATGGAAGGCGGCGACCACTCGGTATTCCGGTGATAGCGGACCGGTGCCTACAGGCGCTGGCCCTCAACGCGCTGGAGCCCGAGTGGGAGGCGCGGTTCGAGCCGAGGTCCTACGGATTCCGGCCCGGCCGCGGCTGCCATGACGCGATCGTGTCCATCCACAGGACGGCGAATGGCCAAAACGCCAAACGCCTGTGGGTGCTCGACGCCGACCTGGAAGCGGCTTTCGACCGGATAGACCACGATCATCTGCTGGCGATGCTCGGTACATTCCCAGGTCGGGGGATGATAGCGGCTTGGCTGAAGGCAGGAGTGGTTGACGCGGGTCAGTTCATCCGCACCGAGGAGGGAACTCCCCAGGGCGGTGTGATCAGCCCCTTGCTGCTGAACATCGCTTTGCATGGTATGGAAGAAGCTGCTGGAGTCCGGTATCACGTCAACGGTGTGAATGCCGGGGATGTGAAGCCGGGTTCCCCGGCCCTGGTCAGGTATGCCGACGACCTGGTCGCCCTGTGTCACTCGCGGGACCAGGCCGAACAGGTCAAGGCGCGGCTGGCCGCGTGGCTGGCGCCCCGAGGGTTACGGTTCAACGAGGAAAAGACGCGGATTGTCCACCTCGACGAGGGCTGTGACTTCCTCGGTTTCAATATCCGTCGGTTTCGCGGCAAGCTGCTGACCAAGCCGAGTAAGGCAGCGATGCGAAGAATCCGGGAACGGCTCACCTCCGAGGTGGCGGCCCTGCGTGGCGCGAACGCCGCGGCGGTGGTGCACAGGCTCAATCCCATCATCAGGGGCTGGGCGGCCTATTACCGGATCGGTGTGTCCAAACGGGCCTTTAGTTCGTTGGACTACCACATGTGGACAGTGACCTACAAGTGGGCCAGACGGTCCCACCCGAACAAGTCGCGACACTGGGTGGTAAACCGCTACTGGGGTCAGCTCCACAAGTCCAGGCGCGACATATGGGTTTTCGGGGATCAAGAAAAGGGCTACCGTCTGCTCAAGTTCGCCTGGACGCGCATCGTCCGACACAGAATAGTGCCAGTCGCCGCGTCGGTCGACGACCCGGCGTTGGCCGAATTCTGGGCCGCACGGCGACGCCGCAGTACACCGCCACTGAGTCCGGCCGCTCTGCGCCTGTTTCAGGCACAGAGCGGCCGCTGTGGACTATGTGGTGGCAGGCTGATGGGCGCCGGCCAGGAGCCACAAAGCCCGCTCAAGTGGGAACAATGGCTCACGGAAACCCGCACGGTGACCCGCGAACGCACTATCGTCATCAGAAATGGGCGCGGAATGTCGGAATTTCTTTCCACACCCTGCCTACTACACGCCTCCTGTCGCCGCAGGCTCCGGCCCAGCGGTGGAGGCCCAGCACCTCTGCGCGACCGCGAGCCATCGGGCTTGCTTGAGCCGAGTTGCGGGGAAATCTCGCATGGCCGGTTCTGAGAGCCTGTCTTAGATCTTGGTTGTGTGGCCTGCGCGTGATCTGTTTCTGATCTTCGCGGTGTGGTGGCGTGATCGGACGGGTCGGGCTGGCCACGGTCGGGGCATGGGTCGATCTCGCCGCTATCCCTCCGATATGTCCGACGCGGAGTGGGCCTACGTCGAGCCGTTGCTGCCCCCGGTCCCGAAGGACGGCCGGCCCGAGAGCCACGACCGGCGCGACATCGTGGACGCGATCCTCTACGTGACCCACAACGGCATCGTGTGGCGGGCGCTGCCGGTGGATTTCCCACCGTGGAAGACGGTCTACGGCTTCTTCGACCGGTGGAAGAAGAAAGGGGTGACGATCAGTGTCCACGACGGGTTACGCGACACGGTCCGCCAGACCGAGCACAGAGCGGCCGAGCCGACCGCCGGTGTGATCGACTCCCAGTCGGTCAAAGGCTCCCAGGTCGTTACCGCCGCCTCTCGCGGCTACGACGCGGGGAAGAAGATCAACGGCCGCAAGCGGTTCATCGTCGTCGACACCCTCGGCCTGCTGCTGGGGGTGCTGATCGTCCCGGCCAGCCGGCAAGACCGGGACGGCGCCCGCCAGCTGCTCATCGATCACTACTTCGCCACCCCCAGCTGCCGGCACCTGTTCGCCGACGGCGGCTTCGCCGGAAAGTTCGTCGACTGGGCCGCCCGCTTCGTGAAGACCACGGTTGAGATCGTCCGGAAGAAAGACGGCCAGAAAGGCTTCCAGGCTCTCCCACGACGCTGGGTCGTGGAACGCACCCTCGCCTGGATCACCGCCCACCGCCGCCTCGCCCGCGACTACGAACGCGACCCTGCAAGCTCCGCCACCTTCATCCACTGGGCGATGATCCGCACCATGGCACGCCGCCTCGCCCGCGGCACCCTGGTCCAACGCTGGACACCCAGACCGACGACCGACCGATAACCCATCAAGATTCAGGACAGGCTCTGAGGGGGGACCGCCCGCAGCAATGCGGGCGGTCCTACCCGACAGGTCCGGGTCGGGCATGGTCGCGCAGTAGCCGTCGCCGATCCGGCCGGCCAGCCGGGTCGCCGCCGGTCCGAACCCGGAGACCAGAACCGGGGGTGGCGTGTCCGGCCGGGAATACACCCGGGCCCGGTCGACGGTGTAGTGCCGGCCCTGGTGGGTGACGACCTCGCCGTTTCACAAGGTCCGGATGACCTCGACCGCTTCTTCGAGCATCTCCAACCGGACCGCGGCGGCCGGCCACCGGTCGCCGAGGATGTGTTCGTTGAGCGCCTCACCGGAGCCCACACCGAGGGCGAAGCGGCCCGGCATCATCATCGTCGCCGCGGTGGCCGCGGCCTGCGCGATGACCGCCGGGTGGAGGCGGACGGTCGGGCAGGTCACCCCGGTGGTGAGCGGTAGCCGTTCGGTCGCCTGGGCGATCGCCCCGATCACCGCCCAGACGAACGGTGACTGGCCCTGTTCGTCGTTCCAGGGATGGTAGTGATCCGAGATCCACAGGGCGTCGAAGCCGGCCCGCTCGGCGGCGACCGTCTGGGCGACGAGGGCACGGGCCGGATGCTCCTCACTGGACAGGGCATAGCCGACAGTAGACAAGGACGTCCTCCCCGGTGCGCTGGATTCTCCTTCGCGAACTGGCCTGGCCATGCCTCGTCACCGCGTTCCCAACCGCGGTCAGCCGACGCCCTGAGCGCGCCGATGGCAGCCGAGTCCCAGGGCAGGGCAGGCTTCCATGTACAACCCCGCTGCCAAGCGGTGGGTGCCGGTCAGGTCTGGGCATCGGAGCGGATCTCGGGGCCGATCGGATGGCGGGCAGACCAGACGATCCTGGGTGGATCCGGAGCGAACCCGTTGACTGGCCGCATTCCGATCGGTAACGTTTCCGACTACCAGGTGGGTTGAGCAAACAGCCGTCGCCATGCCGTTCGACTAATTGTCGCTCTGTGCGGAGACCGATGCAGATTGCTACCTTACACTCGTCTTCTGGCCTTTCGTGTCGCTGTTCGCCAGCCAGGATCGGCGGCTCATCGACATTCGGATCAGCTCTGAGTAGCCGCCGAGGAGTCTTCTGGTCCTCCTTTGTTCACTCCTGCCAGTGGGGAAGATCGTGAGCGACGAGATAATCGATGCATTGATGCACGGGATGACCGGCGATGAACGTACCCGTACCCTCGGCCTGATCAAAGATCAGATAATTCGGGATCGGGACAGCGCCGCACAAGGCCATGTTCGACGCAACGTGGATTCGGGTACGGGTCGTCGCCGCCGGAAGACCGAGATGACCGTGGACGTCGTCTCGGACTCCTCCTGACCTGGTCAGAACTTCGACGGCTTCCATATCCGTCGCGGGCTCGCGCTCCCGGCTCGTCTCATCCTGGGAGCCGGGCCGTCCTCCGTGGTCGGGGACGAGACTGACACCGCGCCAGGTGAAGATGTGCCGAGCCCGGCCGGGGAAGTCCGGGCGAGTAGTGGTATCAGGTCTGTTGCTCTTCCGGTGCAGAGGTGTGAACACACACTGTGTGGGTAAACGATCCCGCGCACGCCGATCGTGCCCGTGCAGAGGCACGAAACGATCTCCGCCGCGCTTTGCCTCGAACCCGGCCTCATCCCCGCGTTCGGCCGGCGACACGTCCATGGCTCGTGAAGGGGCTCCCGCTAGCTGCGGGGACGGGTGAAGAAGTCGACTACTGCGCGGCGAAGGTGGGCCTTCAGGCGGTCGCGGCGGCTGGTGGCGCCTTCGACAGCGGGCGGTATGCGTTCGGCGGAGACGAGGACGGGCGCCGGACCGGGCGCTCTGGGTCGCAGGACCTCCGTGTAGCGCCCGGTGGGTTCCCGTCGGATCCGGCCGCTCTGCTCGGGGCCATGTGCCTGCCTGCGTTCCCGGGCGGCTGCGGCGCGGCACAGCCGGCGGGTGGCGAAGAAGGCGAGGGGTGGCAGGACCAGCAGGGCTGTGCGCAGGGCCCAGACGGTCGCGTTGAGGGACAGGTGCAGGACGAGAACGAACACGTCGTCGCCGCCGGCGAGCAGCAGAACGCCGTAGAAGCTCAGTGCCATCACACCGAACGCGGTGCGGTTGGGATGGTCCCGGGGCCGTTGCAACAGGTGATGGTGCCCGTGATCCCGGGTCACCGCCGCTTCCAGAAACGGGTACGCCGCGAGCAGGACGAACAGGGCTCCGGGGAGGACGACTCCGGGCCAGAACACCGCCGGTACATTGTGCCCGAGCCCGCGGTACTCCCAGGAGCCGAACAGCCGCAGAGAACCCTCGAGAAATCCGATGTACCAGTCCGGCTGCGCGAGCGAGGAGACGTCCATCGGTTCGTACGGCCCGTAGGACCAGACGGGATTGATCTGCGCGAGGCCGCCCAGGGCGGCGAGCAGACCCGCGTTGATCAGCAGAAAGCCGACGGACTTCGCGGCGTAGCCGGGGACCAGACGGCTGCCGACGACGTTGCCTTCGGCTCGCCCTGGGCCGGGGAACTGGGTGTGCTTCTGATGCCACAGAATACCCATGTGGGCGCCGATCAGCGCGAGCAGGATCGCCGGAACGAGCAGGATGTGCACCACGTACAGCCGGGAGATGAAGTGCGTGCCGGGGAACTCCCCGCCCCAGAACCCCCAGGCGATCCAGGTCCCGACCACCGGAATGGACTCGGCGATCGCGTAGGCGATGCGCAGCCCGGTCCCGGACAGCAGATCGTCGGGCAGCGAGTAGCCGGCGAACCCCTCCGCGAGGGCGAGGATCAGCATGCCCACGCCCACCAGCCAGTTGATCTCCCGGGGGCGACGGAAGGCGCCGGTGAAGAAGACCCGGCACAGGTGCACGACGATCGCCGCAATGAACAGCAGCGCCGCCCAGTGATGGATCTGCCGGATGACGAGGCCCGCCCGGACGTCGAAGGAGATGTCGAGGGTCGAGGAGTAGGCCCGGCTCATCAGCACCCCGCGCAGCGGCACGTAGGAGCCGTCGTAGACGATCTGCTGCTCGCTGGGCTCGAAGAAGAACGTCAGGTAGACGCCGCTCGCCAGCAGTATCAGGAAGCTGTAGAGCGCGATCTCTCCGATCATGAACGACCAGTGGTCGGGGAAGACCTTGTTCATCGCGCTGCGCAGGAACCGGGCGCTGCCCAGGCGCCGGTCGACGAACCCGACCGCCCGATGGCCGGTCGTGGTGACCGCGCCGGCCGGCGGGCGGCCTCGCCGCGACCGGGGCGCAGGGGGGACACGGTCCGAGCCGGGTGCCGCGCCGGGCGCGGGGGCGCGACCGGTGGGGGCGGTCACGAGCGGCTCCAGAAGCCGGGGCCGACCGGCTGGGGAAAGTCCGACCGGGCCCGGAAGTAGCCGTCGGCGTCGACGGTGATCGGCAGTTGCGGCAACGCCCGGGTCGCCGGCCCGGAAACCGGGCGGGCCGCCTCGGTCAGGTCGAACACCGACTGGTGACAGGGACACTGGACGCGGTGGGACTGGCGCATGTACATGCTCACCGGGCAACCGGCGTGCGTGCAGATCTTGGAGAAGACGACGTGACTGTCATATGCGCCCGCCGCCTGCGCGGGTGGGGTGGCCAGCCCCGGCGGCAGCCGGACCAGCAGCGCCGCGCTGTCCGCCTGCGCGTCGACGCCGAGATGGCCCTCGGGCAGCACGGTGAGGATCCCGCCGATCGACACGTCCCCGAGGCGCACCGGCCAGCCCTCCGGCGTCACCAGCCGGGCGCCGCTCGTCCACCGGGTGGTGAACAGATCCCGATGCGGACCTCGGCGGACCAGGTTCAACGCCGGGACGACCGCGATCACCCCGAAGCCGCCGAGCACGGCGAGCACAAGCCGGCGCAGCACCGGCACCCGGCGCAGCCCGCTCTCGGTCACCACCCGGTCCAGCGTCCGCTGGGTCGCCTCCTCCTCCGCTGGTGGAGAATCCAGCGAATGGCGCTCCTCGACCGCCTCCTCCTGCGGGACGAGATGCTTGCCCCACAGCACCGCACCCACCCCGGCCGCCACCCCGGCGACGCCCAGGGACACTCCGAGCAGCATGGTGTAGCCGCGCGAACCGATATCCCCGGCGAAGTTCACCACCGCGAACGCCAACGCGCCCAGCAGCGACAGCGTCAGGCAGACCGCGATCCCTGCCACGGCACCGGGTCCGTCCGGCCCGTCGTCCTCCCGCCTCACCCGGCCGCCTCGTTCCGTCGTCCATCCGCGGCCAGCGCCTGTAGGCGTCTCATCCGGTCTGTTTCCCTCCCGCCGCCGCTCATCGCCCTCTGCCACCTCCGATCGCGCCAGGATCCTGTTCTTCCCGGTCCGGGCCCTCGTCGGCCGGCTCGTACTGGAACACAAGGCCGACAATCGTGACCGCGGTCAGGACGCCGCCGATGAACAGCAGCCAGTAAGTGACGATCAATCCGAGCAGAAGCAGCCCGAAGCTCACCGCGATCGCCACCGGCCAGTAGCTGGACGGGCCGAAAAAACCGATCTCGCCGGCGCCCTCGGCCATGTCGATGTCTTCCTCGTCCGCGGCCAGCCGGGTACGCCGGGCGGTGAACGCGAGGTAGCCGGCGATCAGCAGGCTCATGACCAGACTGAAGACCAGTGCCGCCGCGCCCGCCGGGTCGTTGCCGGTGAAAAGGTAGATACCGCTGATCACCAGGAAGAACAGGGCCAGGACGCCGAACAGCCGGGCGGATATCGTCACTGCGCACCCTCCTGCGCGGCGCTGGCTGAGCCGGGGCCGGTCTCCCCGCGGATGGCCAGGGCGCGCCCCGTGGATCCGGCCAGGTCGGCGCCGACGGCTGTTTCCGCGCCGTGGGGGACCTCACGGGCATGGTGCAGGTCGAACGCGGGCCGCTCCGACCGAATCTGAGGAATGCGGTGAAAGTTGTGCTTGGGCGGCGGGCAGGATGTGACCCATTCCAGCGAGTTCCCAAATCCCCAGGCGTCGTCGCCTCCCACCGGCCTGCCGTGTCTGCGGGACCGCCACACGTTGTACAGGAACGGCAGGGTGGACAGCCCGAGAAGGAAGGAACCGGCGCTCTCGATCGTGTTCAGGGTGGTGAACCCGTCGCTGGGCAGATAGTCCGCGACCCGCCGAGGCATCCCTTGCACGCCCAGCCAGTGCATCGGCAGGAACGTCACGTGGAAGCCGACGAACAGGGTCCAGAAGTGAATTTTCCCAAGTTTCTCGCTCATGAATCGGCCGGTCACCTTCGGGAACCAGAAGTAGACGCCGGCGAAAGCGGAGAAGACAATCGTCCCGAACAGAACGTAGTGCAGGTGCCCCACCACATAATAGCTGTCGGTGACATGGAAGTCGATGGGCGGGCTGGCCAGGGTGACACCGGTGAGCCCACCGAACAGGAACGTCACGAGGAAGCCGATCGAGAACAGCATCGGGGTGTCCAGGACCAGCGACCCGCGCCACATGGTGCCGATCCAGTTGAAGAACTTGACTCCGGTCGGCACCGCGATGAGGAACGACAGCAGCGAGAAGAACGGCAGCAGCACCGCACCGGTGGCGAACATGTGGTGCGCCCAGACGCTCATCGACAGCGCACCGATCCCCACCGTGGCGAACACCAGCCCCTTGTAACCGAAGAGGGGTTTTCGACTGAAGACGGGCAGGATCTCGGTGACGATACCGAAGAAGGGCAGTGCCACGATGTAGACCTCGGGATGCCCGAAGAACCAGAACAGATGCTGCCAGAGGATCGCGCCGCCGTTGCTCGCGTCGTAGATGTGGGCGCCGAACCTCCGATCCGCCTCCAGTGCCAGCAGAGCCGCGGTCAGCACCGGGAAGGCAAGGAGCGCCAGCACCGACGTGACGAGAACGTTCCAGGTGAAGATGGGCAGGCGGAACATCAGCATGCCCGGAGCTCGCAGCGTGATGATCGTCGTGATGAAGTTGACGCTGGCCAGCACGGTGCTCACGCCGGACATCACCAGTCCCACCGCCCACAGGTCCCCGCCGATGTTCGGTGAGTACTCCGCCGACGTCAGCGGCGAGTAGGCGAACCAGCCGAAATCGGCCGCCCCGCCCGGGGTAAGGAAACCGGAGACGACGATCATTCCGCCGACCAGGTAGAGCCAGTAGCCGAGCGCGTTCAGTCGCGGAAAGGCGATGTCGGGTGCCCCGATCTGCAAGGGGACCAGATAGTTCGCGAACGCCGAGAACAACGGGGTAGCGAACAGCAGCATCATGATCGTCCCGTGGATGGTGAAGAGCTGGTTGTACCGCTCGTTCGAGACGAACTGCAAACCGGGCCGGGCCAGCTCGGCCCGCATCACCATCGCGAGAACTCCGGCGAAGAGGAAAAAACCGAACGCGGTCACAAAATACAGCAGGCCGATCGACTTGTGATCGGTCGTACCAAGGACATCGAGCGCCGTGGTCGGTTCCCGCCGCCGCTCCCCACCTCTGGGTGGGGAGGACCGGATCTGGACACTCACCGGACGGACCGGGCGGGTTGCGGCGCGTGGGGCACGGCTCCTCCTGAGCAGTCCGACCGGCATGGCAGGGCTCCAGACCGGTCACAGTGCACTTCCCGTGGTTCCGATCTCCCGCAGCCGCCGATCAAGAGGCGGCCGTTGCGGCACTGGGAGCGCGGGGCGCAGGGGAAGTGCACCACGTCCTTACCAACCTCATCGCCACCGAAACGCCGATCGCGGTAGAGGTCCGGACCCGGCTGGTCGTCGGCCGGGGACGCTGGCTGAACGAGAAGAGGACGACGTATCGGGTTTGCCCGACGTCGTCCGGGTAGGGCGGACGCGGACATGTTCCCGGCAGTGTTCAAGGAGGATCATCGTGGCCCGTACCGTGGCTGAGATCATGACCCGCGAGCCCGCGACGATCGAGGCCGATCAGCCCGTTGTCGAAGCGGCCCGTCGGATGCGGGGAGCCGACGCGGGCGACGTCATCGTGCTCGACAACGGTCAGCTCGCCGGCATTCTCACCGACCGCGACATCGCCGTGCGGGTGGTGGCCGAAGGCCGGGATCCGGCCAGCACGCCCGTCCGCGACGCGTGCAGCGCGGACCTGACGGCGGTCACCCCCGATACCAGCATCGAACAGGCCGTCCGGCTGATCCGGGTGAACGCCGTGCGACGGCTGCCCGTGGTGGAGAAGGGCCGGCCGGTCGGTGTGGTCAGCCTTGGCGATCTGGCGATCGAGCGCGATGAGGATTCCGCGCTCGGACAGATCAGCGCCGCCATCGGAAACGACTGATTGCGGGGCTGGCCTGTGAAGAACTCTGCCGTCGTCGCGCGCGTCGCTCGTACGATCGAGGGCCTGCGCCATCACGGGGAAGGCGGCGGTCCCGAGGCAGTCGGGGCTAAGTCCGCCGGTCCTGGACCCATCGCTGAGCGGCCAGGTGGCGGTGGGCGGCCACGGGTCGTCGTCGTGGGCGGTGGCTTCGCCGGGCTCGGGGTGCTGCGCCATCTGGAGGCGCGGTTGCCGGCCGAGGCCGCCGACCTCGAACTCGTCTCCCCCACCGATCATCTGCTCTACACCTCCCTGCTTCCCCAGGTATGCGCCGGCGCCGTCGAGCCGAGGCACCTGGCCGTCCCGGTGCGGGGGGCGCTGCGGCGCACCTTCATCCGACCGGGACACGCCGTCGACGTCGACACCACCGGCAGGACCGTCACCGTGGCCGGCCGGGACGGCGCGACGTCCCAGATCGGGTGGGACCGGCTCGTTCTCGCCCCGGGGTCACTCACCCGAACCTTCGACATACCGGGCCTGGCCGAGCACGGCCTCGGCATGAAGAACCTCGCCGAGGCCGTCTACCTGCGCGATCATGTCCTCGAACAGCTCGAGTACGCGGACATCTGTCCGGATGTCGCCGAACGACGGGCCCGGTGCACCTTCCTCGTTGTCGGCGCCGGCTACACCGGAACCGAACTCGCCGCGCAGATGCAACGGTTCACCCTCGCCGCGCTCGGGCGTTTTCCCCGGCTGGAACGCCGGGATCTGCGCTGGGTCCTGCTCGACGTGGCCCCACGGGTACTGCCCGAACTCGACCCGGTTCTTGGTGACGGCGCGACGAAGGTGCTGCGTGAACGCGGCGTGGAGCTCCGGCTGGAAACGTCGATCTCCCGGCTGACCGCGGACTCGGCCACCCTCACCGACGGCGAGGTCGTGCCGACCCACACGCTCGTCTGGTGCGCCGGGGTCACCCCGAATCCACTCATGGAACAGGTCGGCACCGACACCGTCAAAGGCCGGCTCGTGGTCGACGAGTACTTCGGCGTTCCCGGGGTGGACGGGCTGTTCGCCCTCGGCGACGCCGCGGCCGTACCCGACGTGACCAGGGACGGGGCGCCCGCCGGGCAGACCGCGCAGCACGCTGTGCGCCAGGGCGCGGCGGCCGGTCGCAATGTCGCCGCATCCCTCGGCCGCGGCAGATCGCTGCCGTATCGGCACCGCGACCTCGGCTTCGTCGTCGACCTCGGTGGCGCCGACGCGGTGGCGAACCCGCTGGGGCTGCACCTCTCCGGTGTCCCGGCGGCGGTGGTCACCCGCGCCTACCATCTGCTCGCCCTGGGCACCGCCACCAACCGGGCACACGTCGCCTCCGACTGGCTGCTCGCCGCGACCGTGCCGGAACAGACCGTCGAGCTCGGCTTCCTCTCCGCTCCCAGGACCACGATCGCCGAGATCGAGAAAACCAGCCTCTACTCGCGCTGACCCCGACATCCGTCGCTTCGACATCCAGGGAGGAATCCCATGAAAGCTGTCGTGTACAAGGGGCCGTACAACCTCGCGGTGGAGTGGGTCGACGACCCGAGGATCGAGGACCCGCTGGACGCGGTCATCCGGATCACCACCACCAACATCTGCGGCTCCGACCTGCACCCCTACGAGGGCCGCGTCGACATGAACCCCGGCATGGTGCTGGGGCACGAGAACATGGGCATTGTCGAGGAGGTGGGCTCCGCGGTTGGCCGGATCAAGGTCGGGGACCGCGTGTCGGTGCCGTTCAACCTGGCCTGCGGAACGTGCCGCAACTGTTCCGACGGCTGGACCTCCGCCTGCCTGCGCGCGAATCCCTCCGGGCAGCCGGGTGCCGGGTACGGGTATCCCATGATGGGCCCGTACCGGGGTGGGCAGGCCGAGCTGCTGCGGGTGCCGTGGGCCGACTTCAACCTCCTCGAACTGCCCGCCGGGACCGAGAAGGAGTCGGACTTCACGCTGCTGTCCGACATCTTCCCCACCGGTTACCACGGGACCGAGCTCGCGAAGGTGACCCCGGGCAAGACGGTGGCGATCTTCGGTGCCGGTCCGGTGGGACTGCTGGCGGCGATGAGCGCGAACATCCGCGGCGCCGCCCAGACGTTCGTCGTCGACTTCCAGACCGACCGGCTCGCGCTGGCCGAACGCATCGGCGCGACCGCGATCAATATTGCCGGTGTCGACCCGGTCGAGGCGATCCTGGAGGCCACCGACGGCTTCGGTGTCGACTGCGGCGTCGAAGCGGTTGGCTACCAGGCCCACGACCCAGCTGGCCAGGAACACCCGGCGATGGTGCTGGACAACCTCGTCGGCGTCGTCCGGGCGACCGGGTCCATCGGGGTCGTCGGGGTCTACGAACCCGACGACCCCGGGGCGGCCACAGAAGGGGCGAAGGAAGGCCGCTACGGGTTCGACTTCGGGACCGCCTTCACCAAGGGCATCAGCATCGGCAGCGGGCAATGCCCGGTCAAGAAATACAACCGCTACCTACGGGATCTGATCATCCGCGACCAGGCCGCCCCGTCGGTCATCGTCTCCCACGACGTCAGCCTCGACCAGGCGGTCGAGGCCTACGACAGGTTCGACAAGCGTGAGGACGGTTGGACCAAGGTACTGCTCCATCCCAGCAACGCTGCCTGATCGGCGGCAGAGCCGGTCCGCTGGCGTCCGCAGGACCCGCGGACCGGCTCGCACGAGGTCCGTCTACACGGCCCCGGCCCTGTCAAGGACGACCAGGGGCCGGGGTGACGGGGTCTCACCGCCCGGTAGGTCAGGAATCGACCATCTGCATGACACCTGGCGTCGGCGTCGGCGATCCTCCGCCGCTACCGGGAGCTCCGCAGCCCGCAGCCCGCCCGCCCCGCCGAGCGGACACGGCGCACCACCACAGCGGGACGGCACGACACCGCGCCGGCCGAGCCGGGTCCGAGGACGCTGCGGGACGTCGCGCGAGCAGCCGCCAGCGGGGACCCGCACGCCATCGCAGCGTTTCGGGACGCCGGTCACTGGCTTGGCCGCGCCCTCGCCTCCGTCGCGACCATCCTGGACCCCCTGTTGGGTGCCAAAAGTCGGCCTGAGCCTGTGACCTGGGGCGATGCGCCGCCGCGGGGCCGGCGGCATGATGGTCAGCTATGTCCGTGTGCCTGCTCTACCTGATCTTCGTTCGGGTGTGCGGGTGGCTGATCCTCCTCGGCCGTTCGTCGGCGTCGAAGGACATCGAGCTGCTCGTACTGCGGCACGAGGTCGCGGTGCTGCGCCGTACCCAGCCCAAGCCCCGGTGGGACTGGGCAGACCGGGCGGTCCTCGCCGCACTGATCCGACTCCTGCCCAGAGCACTGCGAGCGTACCGGCTCGTCACCCCCGGCACCGTCCTACGGTGGCACCATCGTCTGATCACCAAGAAATGGACCTACCCGCAGCGGACAGGACGGCCTCCGGTCGGCCCGGAGATCGCCGCGCTGATCGAACGGCTCGCGGCCGAGAACCCGACGTGGGGCTACCAGCGGATCCAGGGCGAGCTGCTCAAGCTCGGCCACCGGGTCGGCGCGTCCACGATCCGCCGGGTCCTGCAATCCCTGGGTCTCCCACCGGCGCCCCAGCGGCAGACCGACATGACATGGCGGCAGTTCCTGCGCACGCAGGCATCGACGATGCTGGCGGTCGACTTCTTCCACGTGGACTGCGCCGTGACGCTCCAGCGTCTGTACTGCTTCTTCGTCCTGGAAGTCGACACCCGATACGTCCACGTCCTCGGGGTCACCGCCCACCCGGACGGGCCCTGGACCACCCAGCAGATCCGGAACCTCGTGATGGATCTCGGCGATCGGGCGGTTGACTTCCGGTTCCTGGTCCGTGACCGGGCCGGGCAGTTCACCGCGTCGTTCGACACGGTCCTCGCCGACGCCGGCATCACCACCGTCAAGACCCCACCCCGGACCCCGCGGGCGAACGCCTACGCCGAACGGTTCATCCGCACAGTCCGGACCGAGGCCACCGACCGAATGCTGATCTTCGGTGAACGGCACCTGCGCACCGTCCTGACCGAGTACGCGGCCCACTACAACGGACGACGACCCCACCGCGGCCGTGACCTTCAACCACCCCGGCCCGACCACCCCGTCGCGAACCTCACCCAGGAACGGATCAAACGCCGACCCATCCTCGGCGGCCTGATCAACGAATACGAACGCGCCGCCTAAAACACCAGGTCAACACCAGTGGCCGAGTTCTGGCACCCAACAGGCGGCGCCGATGCCGATCCGGCCACGGACCAGCGCTGAGAGGGCCACCCCGAGGCCGCCGCCGGCGGCGCCGAGCAGGTTGCGCCGGGGGACGTGGACGTCGGTGAAGACGATGTCGGCGGTGATCTGTCCGCGGTGGCCCATCTTCAGGTCGGGTGCGCCGACCCGGACACCGGGCGACGACAGGTCGACCAGCAGCATGTGCGCCCGGTTGCCGCCCGCGCCGGCGCGCACGAGTACCGAGACCCATCCCGCCACGACACTGTTGGTGATCCAGCGTTTGCGGCCGTTGACGACGAACCCGTCGGCGGTCTGCTCGGCGACCGTCTGCATCCGCTCGGCGGTGAGGTCGGAGCTGGTCTCGGGTTCGGTGGTGGCGAAGGAGAACGCGGTGCGGCCGGAGACGAGTTCGGGGATCAGCCGGGCGCGTAGCTCGGCGTCGGCGAAGGTCAGCGTCTGCGGGACGAGGATGCACTGGCCGTCGTAGACCCCTGCCATGGACGAGGAGTGGTAGGCGATCTCCTCGGCGACGGTGCAGGTGCCTAGCAGTGGGTAGGCGAGGCCGCGGCCGTGGTCGGCGCCGAACGGGACCGCGAACAGGCCCTCGTCGGCCAGGCCGCGAAACGCCTCCCAGGGAAAGCTGTCGGCGGACTCCTCCCGCTGGCCGATCTCGCGGGCGTACCGGACGAGCCTCTTCTCGATTGCGGCACGGGCCTGGGCCCGCAGGGCGACGGTCTCCTCGGGCAGCCAGACGTCGTGGGTCATCCGCTCCTGGGTGCGGGGAACCGCCGGGTTGGCCAGCGGGGCGGTGTTCGTCATCGATGCACTCCTCGCGGACGGCATGCGAGGGACACTATCAGTCAGAGCTGACTGTTTTACTTGCTACTCCCCGGTCCGGTTCCGGTGCCGAGCATGCGGTGGGCGGTGCGCTGCCACAGCGCCAGGTGCGGGTCGGTCGTGGGGTCGCGGGGGTCGATCGCATAGGTGACGGCGACCCCCCGCATGCTGGTGAACAGCAGCTCCCACAGGTCGTCGAAATCCGGATGGGCACTGTGCTCGGGTCCGAAGATCGTGGTGACGACATGCTGGATGGCGGCGCCCAGCCGACGCTCACCCGGCAGCAGGTTCTCCCGGAGTTCGTCGTTGGTCCGCGCGGCGATCCACAGTTCCATCGCAGCCCAGAAGTAGGGCTGACGGAACGTCTCCCACAGCAGCTCGACGGCGCGGTCCAGCCGCTGCCCGCCGCGGGCCTGGCCCAGCGGCGAGCTCGCGATCCAGCGTTCCATCTCCGCAACGCGCTCGTGGGCGAGCCGCTGCGCGGCGGCAACGAGCACCGCGTCGCGGGACGGGAAATAGTGCAGCAGCCGCCCCCGCGACACCCCGGCCCTGACCTGCACGGCGACGGTGGTGGTGCCGGCATACCCGTCCTCGACGAGCCCCTGCACCGCCGCGTCGAGTATCAGGGCGTAGCTGCCGGCCCGCCGTTCTCCCTGCGACCGCCGACCGTCTGCGGATGAGACCACCATCTACGCAACAGTAGCGGCGGTCCCCGGCCATCACAGCTTGTCGGCCCGCCGAGGGACTGTTACGTCGTCCGGTTCCTTGATCGGACAGGATCAGCCACCAGCGGTGGCGCGGTCCAGGACAACGTCCGGACGCCGGTTCGTCGGCGGCACGTCCGGCTCACCAGCACACAGATGAAAGATCGAGAATCAGAAGGTGACAGCCCTGTTCAGCGAAGCGGCGACGGCGCGTCGGACCAGGCCCGATCGCGCAGGACGAATTTCTGGATCTTTCCGGTGCCGGTCTTCGGAAGCTCGCCGAAGGTAACGCTCCGGGGAGCCTTGAAACGGGCCAGACGCGCCCGGACATGTTCCACGATCTCGGCCTCGGTCACCGCCTCTCCCTCGCGCAGCGTGACGTAGGCGGCCGGAACCTCGCCCCACCGCCCGTCCGGCACCGCGATCACCGCGACCTCGAGCACGGCGGGATGTTCGGCGATGACCTGCTCGACCTCCACCGACGCGATGTTCTCCCCGCCGGAGATGATCACATCCTTGCTACGGTCCTGCAGTTCGACGTAGCCGTCCGGGTGCCGGACTCCCAGATCACCGGTACGGAACCAGCCGTCCGGGGCCGCCTCGGCGGTCGCCTGCGGGTCCTTGAAGTAGCCGAGCATGACATTGTTGCCACGTAGCGCGATCTCACCAACGGCCAGCCCGTCCGCCGGCACCTCGGCGCCGGAGCCGTCCACCACCCGGACCGCACAGGAGATCATGTTGCCGACGCCCTGCCGTGCCTGGAGCCGGGCACGCGCCTGCCCTGGGAGGGTGTCCCATTCGGGGCGCCAGTCGCAGATCATCGCCGGGCCGAACGTCTCTGTCAGCCCGTACAGGTGGGTGACCGCAAAGCCGAGCTCACCCATCCGACGCAGGATCGCCGGGGACGGCGGCGCACCGCCGGTCGCGACCCGCACGGTCCGGTCCAGCGGCGCCGCCTCGGAGGCATGGGCGAGCATGGAGAGCACCGTGGGGGCGCCTTCCAGGTGCGTCACTGCCTCAGCCCGCAGCAGCCGCCAGACCTCGGACGGGTCGACCTTGGGCAGGCAGACATGGGTGCCGCCAGCCGCGGTGACCGCCCATGGGAAGCACCAGCCGTTGCAGTGGAAGATCGGAAGCGTCCACAGGTGCACTGCGGACGGCGAGAGACCGGTGTGCCCCACCATGGCCAACGCCTGCAGGTAGGCGCCCCGGTGGTGGTACATGACCCCCTTCGGCCGCCCGGTCGTGCCCGACGTGTAGTTGATCGACAACAGGGACCGTTCGTCCGCCGGTGTGATCGCCGTCGGTGCGCCGGCCGCGACGAGCTCCTCGTACTCGTCGCCGGCCCGGATCCGCAACGGCGGGGTCGCCAGCTGGGACAGCGCCTCGTCGACCAGCCCATCCAGACTCGGATCGTTGATCAGCACGGCCGCCTCGCTGTGGCCGAGGATGTGGGCGACCTCCCGCGCGGAGAGCCGGATGTTCATCGCCACCAGGGGTACGCCCGCCCAGGGCACGCCGAAGCTGGCTTCCAGCGGCACGTGGGTGTTCGGCGCCAGCACAGCCACCGGGCGCCCCCCTGCCACCCGCGCCAGCCCGCCGGCCAGCCGGCGACACCGGTCGCGCATCTCGGTGTAGGTCCAGCGCCGCTCCCCGTCGATCACCGCCACCCGGTCGCCGTGCGCGGCCGCGGCCCGGTCAAGGTACGCCAGGGGGGTCAGCGGCTCGTAGGACAACATGCCCACTCCACTCGGCATCTCGACTCGATGTCCTTTCGGGGCTCTTGCCTGAAGCAGCCAGGTACCGACGGAGCATGTCGGCAGACACTGAGTGCCGAGCCGGTCTCCGTCCCAGAGATTCGAGGTAAAAGGTATACCTTTACAAGTTCACCTGCTGTCAGCTGATAGTCACGCCGCCATCGACCACCAGGGACTGACCCGTGACGTAGCCGCCCGCGTCGGAGGCAAGGAAGACCAGCGCGGCCGTGAGCTCCTCGGGTTCCCCGAGCCGACCGACGAGCATGCGCGGCGTCTGGGCCGCCAGGTAGCCGGGGCGGTACTGGTCGGTCATCTCGGACTTGAAGAAGCCCGGTACCAGCGCGTTCACCCGGATACCGCGCCGGGGGGTCCACTGTTGCGCGAGATCGCGAGTCAGCCCCATCAGCCCGGCCTTGCTCGCCGCGTACGCGGCCTGGGGCAGGTTCGCTGTGGTGAGGCCCAGGATGCTGGCGATGTTGATGATGCTGCTGCCCGGAAGCATCCTGCGAGCGCATGCCTGCGCCATCCAGTAGCAGCCGTTCAGATTGATGTCGACGACGCCGCGGAACTCCTCCGGCGCTTCCTTCAACGCCGGCACCGCCGTCCCGACGCCGGCATTGTTGACCAGGACGTCGACCCGGCCGAATTCGGTCATGGCCGCCGCGACCAGCCGCTCGCAGGACTCCGGGTCAGTCACGTCGGTTTCGACCGTCACCGCGCGACGGCCCTCCTGCTCGACCAGGGCCGCCGTAGCGGCCAACCGATCAGCCCGACGGGCGCCCAGAGCGACATCGGCCCCGGCCTCCGCGAGACCCCGGGCGAAACAGACCCCCAGCCCCGACGACGCTCCGGTGACGACAGCCGCCTTCCCGTCAAGCCGGAACCTGGCAAGCACCGACATTCATCCCCGTTTCATCGATGTATGTCACGCCTGCGAGAGCAGGCGCCAAACCCGCCGATCTGCCGTCGTCCGTACGACACGCCCGAAGCGGCCGTCCGCGAAATGCGCGCCCACGACCGGCACACTTGTGCGCTCGAGTTCTCTCGCGAGTTCGGCCCGAACTCGGCGGGCCTGACCCCGGTCGAGGTCGAACAGGTCCTCCCACCGGTCCTCGACCAGGGTCACCGGATGATGCAGCTCGACTCCCGCGGCCCACAGCGACTGGAACAGCTGGCCGGAGTCCATGCGATCAGGGACGCTCAGCCCCGGTCCACCGACGGCGGACCGGGACACTGGCCCTTCTACCAGGGCCGACCGAGGGAGAACGGCACCTCGGCCAGCCGCGGCCCCTCTTTCTGGAGCTCGTCGAGGGTCCACCGGTGGTCCGTCTCGATCCTGTCGATGATCGCCCAGGGCTGGAACAGATGGACCGCCCCGCCGTGCACGAAGAACGACCGGCCGTTGATGGGACAGTCCTCGGTCGCGAGATACGCGACGAACGGCGAGATGTTCGCCGGGTCGTTCACGTCGAAGACGCCGGCACCGGCTCCGTCCTCACCGGTGAGGCCCTGGGTGAGCCGGGTGCGCGCGGCCGGGCAGATCGCGTTGAGCCGGACGCCGTAACGTTCGAGCTCAAGCTGCGCGATGGAGGTCAGCGTGGCGATACCCGACTTCGCCGCGCCGTAGTTCGTCTGCCCGAAGTTGCCGAACAGGCCGGAGGTCGACGAGGTGTTGATCACCGAGGGACGCAGGCCCTTACCCGCCTTCGCCGCCTCCCGCCAGTAGCGCGCGGCCGCCCGCAACGGCATGAAATGCCCACGCAGATGGACCCGGATGACGTCGTCCCACTCCTCGTCGGACATGTTGACCAGCTGCCGGTCCCGCAGGATGCCGGCGTTGTTGACCAGCACATGCAGCTCACCGAACGCGTCCAGAGCGGACTGGACGAGCCGCTGCGCACCCTCGGCGTCGGTGACGTCGTCGCCGTTCGCGACCGCCTCACCGCCCGCCGCGCGGATCTCGTCCACCACCTGCTGGGCGGGTCCGGCGTCCGCACCCGACCCATCCGCGGCACCCCCGAGGTCATTCACCACGACGCTGGCGCCCTCGCTCGCGAACAGCAGCGCATGCTCGCGCCCGATACCGCGGCCGGCGCCGGTGATGATGGCGACCCGCCCGTCCAGTGCACCCATCGATCTGTCTCCCTCTCGCAGCTTCGCCCGAACAGACGTTGTCTAGATCCCGAGCCGACGGGCGAGCAGCTGTCGCTGGTACGTGGCGTCGCCGAGGACCAACGCACTCGAATGCGCCCGCCGGTAGTAGAGGTGGGCGTCGTGCTCCCAGGCGAAACCGATCCCGCCGTGCAGCTGAATGGTCTCGGTCGCGCAGAAGACGTATGCCTCCGAGGCCACGGCCTTCGCCATCGCCGCGGCCACCGGAAGCTCCTCGGGAGCGTTCGCGGCGGCCCAACCTGCCTGGTAGGCGGCCGACCGGGCCGACTCCACCGCGACGAGCATGTCGGCACACCGGTGCTTGACCGCCTGGAAGCTGCCGATCCTCCGCCCGAACTGGGTACGAATCTTCGCGTACTCCACGGTCATGTCCAGGCAGGCCTGCGCGCCGCCGACCTGCTCGACCGCGAGCAGGCTCGAGGCGAGGTCAAGGACACGTCCGAGGATCGCGCCGGCCTCGCCTTCCACTCCGACCCGGCGCGCGGGCGTCGCGTCGAATTGGAGCCTGACCTGCCCGCGGGTGCGGTCGAGCGTCTCCAGCGGAGTGCGGATGAGACCTGGCGCACCCGCCTCGACGGCGAACAGCGTCAGGCCGTCCGCGACGCGGCCGACGACCAGGAAGAGATCGGCGGCAGTTCCGTCGATCACGTAGTTCTTGTGCCCTGTCAGGATGAAGTCGCCCGCGGCGATGCTGGCGCCCTCGCGTCGCTCGGCGCGCAGGGTCGTCGCGCCAGGCTCCCACCGCCCGTCATCCTCGGTGAAGGCCAGCGACGCGATCGTGGAGCCGTCGGCGATGCCGGGGAGCAGATCCTTCGCGGCGGCCTCGTCTCCCGCGGCCAGCAGGCCGTTCGCCGCGAGCGCGACGGAGCCGAAGAACGGCGCGCACAGCAGCGACCGGCCCATCTCCTCGAAAACCACGACCTGCTCGACGGGACCGAAGCCAGCCCCGCCGTACTCCTCGGGAATGGCCAGGCCGTGCAGGCCCAGCTCGCCCGCCATCCGGCTCCAGGCCGCGCGGTCGAGCCTCTCGGGGGTCTCCATCAGGCGACGGACCTCGGCCGTCGAGGAGGACTCGGTCAGGTACTGGCGGACCGAACGCCGCAGGGCATCCTGCTCGGTGTCGAACGTCAGGCTCATCGGGCCGTCCTCCTGGCCAGCTCACGGAACGGGACGTCGCGGTCCACCTGCGGTTCCTTCGGCAGCCCGAGCACCCGCTCCCCGATGATGTTGCGCAGCACCTCGTCGGTGCCACCGGCGATCGACAGCGACGGCACGAACAGCAGCGTCTCAGCCCACAGATCGTCCGCCTCGGTGCCCGGTGCCCACGCCGTGCTCATCGGCCCGGCCATCGCCGTGCCGAGCGCCGCGGAGCGCCGCGAGTAGTCGGTGCGGACGAGCTTGGCAACCGAGCCCTCCGGGCCCGGGGTGGCGCCGCGCAGGATCGCCGCGGTGATCCGCTCCCCGAGCAGGCCGACGGTGCGTTCGGAGATCCAGAGCTCCACCAGCTGCTGTCGCAGCACCGGGTCGTCCGCGCGGCCCAGCTCGCGCGCACGGTCGATCAGGGTCGCCGCCGAGGGCACGTCGTCGAGCGTGCGCACGGCGCCGAGGGAGACGCGCTCGTTGGCGAGCGTGGTCGTGGCCGCCAGCCAGCCCTGGTGCACTCCGCCAAGCACGTTCCCGACCGGGATCCGCACGTCGTCGAAGAACACCTCGTTGAAGTGCGCACCCCCGTCGATCTGGTGGATCGGGCGCATCGTGACCCCGGGCGAGCGCAGGTCGATCACGAACATGGTGATGCCCCGGTGCTTGGGCAGGTCGGGTTCGGTACGGGCGATGACGATCCCGAACTCGCAGTGGTGCGCGCCCGACGTCCACACCTTCTGCCCGTTCAGCACCCAGGCGTCACCGTCGAGCACCGCCCGGGTCGACAGTCCGGCAACGTCCGAGCCGGCGCCAGGCTCGGAGAAGAGCTGGCACCACACCTCCTCGCCGCACAGCATCGGCGGGATGTATCGACGCTTCTGCTCCTGCGTGCCGACCGCGAGGATCGTCGGGCCGCACATGCCGAGCCCGATGATGTACATGCCGAGCGGCAGGTCATAGGCAGCGGACTCGACGTTGAACGCGATCTGTTCACGGATGCCGAGCCCCTGCCCGCCGTACTCCGCCGGCCACGAGATACCGGCGAAACCGCTGTCGAACAGCAGCCGTTGGCACTGCCTTCCCCGCTCGACCAGCACGGCGTCGTCCGGGTCTCCCCGGCGTCGCCTGCTACGGGCCGTCCGCGTCCATCCGTGTCGGGGGGCCTGGTCGGCCAACCATGCACGGGCCCGCCGACGGAACCGCTCGAACTCCTCGTCCGCCGTCTCGGCGGTACTCATCGGGTGCCGTGCCCGGTGCCGGCGTCAGTGACGCGGTACCCGCTCCCACACAGTCTCATGGCCTCTTCCGCTCAGTCCGTGGCCCTTGTCGGCCCTGGCCCTTGTCAGTCCGTGGTCCACTTAGGTTCACGCCGCTCGGCGAACGCCCGGGGGCCCTCGGTGAAGTCCGGGTGCGCCCAGTGCATCCGCAGCAGCGCCCAGCCGTACTCCATGGCGTTGTGGTAGCCCATCTCCTGCGCTCCCCAGATCGCCTGCTTGGACAGGCTCACCGCGTGCGGGGAGTTCTGGACGATGTCTGCGGCGATCGCCTCGGCCGTACCCATCAGCTCGGCGGGCGGGACAAGCTCATCGACGAGACCGAGCTCGTAGGCCCGGCGAGCCGGCAGCCGATACTTGCGACCCTGCAGGGTCATCCGTAGTGCGGTACCCACGGGCAGCCGTCTGGCCAGCCCGATGTTCTCGATCGCGCCGACCATGCCGACGTTGACGTGCGTGTCGACGAACGCGGCGGTGTCGGCCGCGACCACGATGTCGGAGTCCACCACCAGGTGCAGGCCGCCACCCGCCACGAGCCCGTTCACCGCGCAGATGACCGGCTTCCACACCCGGTTCTGGCGGGGTGACCAGAAGACCTCGTCCGACATCGGCCCGTCGCTCGCGCTGACCCTTCCGGTGGCCGCCACGGTGCCGACGTCGGCACCGGTCGAGAAGTGGCGTTCACCGGTACCGGTGACGATCGCGCACCGGATCTCCGGCTCGTCGCGCACCTCGTCCCAGATCGCACGGATCCGCGCGTGCATATCGCCGGTCAGGGCATTGCCACGGTCCGGACGGTTCAGCGTGATCCGTGCGACATGGCCGTCACGTTCGTACAGGATGTCGTCGAACGGCTCCGAGAGATCTGCTGGCCTGATCATCACACCTCCATGTGTGCTGGTCCACGAAGCGGCGAGGCGGCCACCGACAGAACCGGACGGCACGCCCGCGACGCCGGCTGCCGGCCGGGTCCCCGCGCGAGTCCCGCCGAACGCCGCGTCGGCCGCCGCCGCACCGGTCGACGCTTCACAGCGCACCGGTCGGTCGAGTCTCGGCGGGGGATGTCGACTCGCTCCCACCAAAGCGCCGTCCGGTAGTCCGTCATCGGCTACTCCGACGCCGGTGCAGATGGTGCAGGATGGGTACCCGGGCCGCCGCCACAGACTCAAAGTATACCTTTATTGCCTCGCCAGCCAGAACTGCCGACTCTCCCGCGCATCCCCAGGGCCTGAGCGCCAACAGCACTCAAGACCGACACCTCAAGGGAGACTTCAGTACACCTTAAAAGAGGGACCAGGGAGGTACCTCGACCAACCTCACGGCCCGGACTCGACCGCTGCGAACGTAGCGGCCGCTGAACGCCTGGCAGGCCCGTGATGGCCGAGGGCGGCGGTGCCGTCCCGTATCCGATCAAGAGGAAAGCTCGATGACAGCGGTCGCCGAGGTGTCGCTCGACGCCGGCACGACGGTGCTCTCCGGCCTGCTGGCCGAACCGACGGGCCAACCGAGGGGGGTCCTGCTCGCGCTCCACGGTGGCGGAGCGCGAGCCGCCTACTGGGATTCACCGGTCGACGCGGACGCCTCCCTGCTCCGGCTGGGGGCCGCCTTGGGCTGGCGCGTCCTCGCGGTGGACCGGCCGGGCTATGGGGCTTCGGTCGAGCTCGCCGACCGGCGGCTGCGTGCGGCCGATCAGGTCCCGATGGTCGAGGCCGCGTTGTCATCGGTACGCGCCGACCTGTCTGGGCCGGTGGTGCTGGTCGGGCACTCGCTGGGCGGCATCGTCGCGGTGCACATGGCGGCCGGTAGCCGGCCGTCGGGCCTGATCGGACTGGCCGTCGGTGGCGTGCCGCTGGTCTACACCGACGAGCAGACCGCCCGGATGGATCAGATCGACACCTCGCACCCGGTCATCCGGCGCCCCCCTGGCCCGCGGCCCGACCCAGGCGCCTGGTTCGGGCCGCCGGGCACCTGGGACGAACGGCTCCTCGATCATCGCCGGGCGCTGATCGGGCAGACCCCCAGCGGCGAGTACCTCGACGCCCACCGAGCCCCGAGCCTGCTGCCCGCGTTCCTGGGTGCGATCCGGGTGCCGGTCCAGTTCGCGGCGGCCGGCCACGAGCTGACGACCGCCCCGGCATCCGCGGTGCTCGCCGCCGCTCGAGCGGCTCTGACGTCCGCGGCGGAGGTCGAGACGCTGTTGGTTCAGGACTCCGGCCACAACCTGTCGCTCGCCTCCACCGCCCGCGCCTACCACTGCCGGGTGCTGGCCTTCGCGGAGCGGGCCCTCTTCAGGGCCAGGTACCAGGCTCAGCAACTGCGCTCGTCGGAGCCGGCCCCACCCCCCGGCGCTGCGGAGACAAGGATCTGACGGAGGGACTCACCTCCACTGCCAGACCGGCGGTCTGCGCTCCAGGAAGGCGCGCCGGGCCTCAGCGGAGTCCTCGAGGCCGAGCAGCCGGTTGGTGTAGTCCTGCTCGACGCGGTAGGCCTCGTGGACCTCGAGATACTCGGTCCGGTCCAGGGCCTCCTTGGCGAGCCGCAACGCCAGCGGAGACTTGGCCGCGAGTTCGCTGGCCATCTCGTCGACGGTGCTGTCGAGCTCCTCGTGCGGGACGACGCGCGCGATCCCGCCGTACTCCGCCATGTCGCGGGCGCTCACGACCCGGCCCGTCAGGTACATCTCACGGGCCCGCATCGGACCCACCATGCGGCGCAGGTGAGCACTGGCCCCGAGCAGGCCGACGTTGATCTCCGTGGCGCCGAACCTGGCTCGCTCGCTCGCGATCACGATGTCGCTGACCGCGGCGAACGAGAGCCCGCCGCCGATCGCGGGCCCGTCGACAGCGGCGATCACCGGGATGGCGCAGCTACCGACGGCTTCGAGTGCACGCCGGGCCAGCGCTCCCCGGTCGACGGTCTCTGCCGGAGAGCGCTCCCGGTCCTCCTCGAACTCCTTGAGATCCGCGCCCGCGATGAACGCCCGCCCGCCTCCCGTCCGAAAGACCGCCACGGTGGCCCGCCGGTCGTCGGCGAACCCTTCGAACGTGCGCGCGATCTCCGCCAGCGCCTGCCGGTTGAGCGCGTTCACCGGCGGCCGGGAGAAGGTCACCGTCGCCACCTGACCAGCGACGACCGTTTCTACCAGGTCCATGCGTCTCCTCGACTACGTGGCCTCGCGGGCCGCCCGTCCACCGCCGTCGGCGGTGTCGGTGGTGTCGGTGGTCAGGGGCTTGGCTGACCAGTCCCGCCGGTGGTCCGGCCCTCGAGGACGTCGTCGACCGTCGGCGGTCGCCGGTCCCGTTTGTTTGCCTGCACGAGCTGCACGAGTGTTCCCGCCGTTTCTTTGGGATGGAGGAACAGCTCGCGCCAGTCCGGGTTGTCGAGGAACACCGAGGTCGGGGTGAGTCCGGCGCTCTCGACCGCGCGCAGTGCCTCGTGGATGTCCGGCACGAGGAACGTCACGTGGTGCATCCCGCCGCCGCCGGTGCGTTGGAAGAACCGGTCGAAGAAGGTGCTCCCCGCCAGTGGCTCCATCAGCTCGACCCGCCGGTCGTCGGGAAAGGCGAGCTGCAGTGCACGGTAGCCGACGCGGGGGTTGTCCCCGCCGATGACAATCCGACCGCCGAGCAGATCGTGGTAGAGCGGGAGCAGGTCGCGGATCCGTGGGGCCGCCACGGCCACGTGGTCGAAACTCGCGACGATCCCCACCGCCGGCAGGTCGATTCCGGTCGGTATGTCGGTCATGGCGCCACCGGCACGGGAGGGCCGGCCAGGACGGCGTCGGCGACCCGGTGCCGGTGCCGGTGCCACGACGACGAGCCGAACAACGCGCGGTCGAGCAGAGCGCGCTTGAGCCACAGGTGGGCGTCGTGTCCCGAGCCGCCGTGCCAGCGCGGGACCTCTGCGAACCCGAGCCGGTCGACCACGAGGCGCCTCGCCACCACCTCTGGATCTGGCGACGGCCGGGTGCGCCGCGACAGAGTCGTCACAGGCACCTCGGCGCGGTCAGCGCTCCGCATTCCCTCTTTCAACACGAGCTAATAGTATACTTTTAAATGATGGTGGCTTCGATGTTCTCCTTACTGGGCGCGATGACGGCCGGGCTGGTGCCGGTCCCGGTGAACACCCGACTGACCCGTGCCGAGGTCACGCAGGCGCGATGACCCGGCCGACGTCGAGCGTCCGGATGAGCACGGACGAGATCTGGAACTTCCTGGGCGAGGGGCACAACGGCATCTTCATCACGCTGCGCTCGGACGGAATACCCATCGCCATGCCGGTGTGGTATGCCGCACTCGATCGAAAGATCTACTTCTTCACCCGCGGAAAGAAACTCTCCCGGCTGCGCCGCGACCCTCGCGCCTCGTTCCTCGTCGAGCAGGGCGAAAGATGGGCGGATCTGCGGGCCGCGCACCTCACCGGTCACGCCGAGATACTGGAACCTCCGCCTGGCGTCGAATCCACCGCCGAGACCGGTGTCGAGATCGCCGTCCAGGACGAACTGGACCGGAAATACGCGCTGTTCCGCACGGACCGGTCGGCGATGCCGGCCGACACCCGCGACGCATACGAGCAGGCACAGCGGCGGCTGGTGCGGTTCACTCCCGACGAGCGCATCCTCAACTGGGACAACCGCCGGCTCACCCTTTCGCCCTGATCCACCCCTCGGACGTGCCCGGCCCGGCTGGACGCACGACCACCCGCCGGGTCAGGTTCCTCATCGCTGTCAATCCTCATGACGCCGGGCCTCCCGTCGTGGTCGCCACGGCACCGGTCGCCACCAACTTCGCGATCTCGTCTGCGTTGAAACCGGTCTCGGTGAGGACCGCAACGGTGTCAGCGCCGACGGCGGGTGCGGGGGGCGGTGTCCGGGACGGGGTGGCAGAGAAGCGCGGGGCGGGCGCCACCTCCACCCGCCCGTCCCGCCGTACGAACGTCTCCCTCGCCACATTGTGCGGATGCTCAGGCGCCTCCGTGAGCGACAGCACGGGGGCGAAACAGGCGTCCGAACCCTCGAAGACGGCGCACCACTCGTCCCTGGTCCGGGTCCGGAAGGTAGTGGCGAACAGCTCACGCAGCGCTGGCCACTGATCCCGGTCGTCACGCGGGGGGAGCTGGGCGGCCTCCAGCCCGAGACGTTCGAGGAGCACTGTGTAGAACTGCGGTTCCAGTGACCCGATCGCGACATGCCGGCCGTCGGCCGTCTCGTAGACGCCGTAGTGGGGCGTGCCGCCATCGAGCGAGTTGGAGGCGCGCGCGTCGGCCCACATGCCGGTGGCCAGCATCGCGTAGGTGCTGGCCGCCAGCAGGGCCGAACCGTCGGTCATCGCCGCGTCGACGACCTGACCTGTCCCGGTCGCCCGGGCGCTTAACAGTGCACTGACAAGCCCAAATGCCAGCAGCATGCCACCGCCACCGAAATCGCCTATGAGGTTCAGCGGGGGTACCGGTGACCCTGCCGGCCCGATCGCGTGGAGCACGCCGGACACCGCGATGTAGTTGATGTCGTGGCCACTCGTCGACGCCAGCGGCCCCGAGGCGCCCCAGCCCGTCATCCGGCCGTAGACCAGGGCCCGGTTGCGGGCCAGGCACTCGCTCGGACCTAGGCCGAGCCGCTCCATCACGCCGGGTCGGAACCCTTCGATAAGCGCGTCGGCGGTCTCGATCAGCCGCAGGGCAACGGCGGCCGCGGCAGGGTTCTTCAGATCCAGGGCGACCGAACGTCGGCCGCGGACAAGGGCGGCCTCGTAGTCGGGTCGGGTGGCGCCGATCCGGTCGATGCGGACGACCTCGGCGCCCGCGTCGGCGAGCATCATCGCGGCGAACGGTCCTGGACCGATCGAACCGATCTCGACGACCCGGATGCCGGACAGTGCTCCCACGGCTTCCCTTCCTCTCGACAGGACCGGTTGACGAGGCTCGCTCCTGCCTCACCGTGCCCTTTACTCCGTCCCACTGTCAATCTTTAAGGACACTATTGACAGTCACAGACACGTCGGGCCTACCCTGCTGGCATGGCCAGCCCCACGATCACGGCGGACGCCAGACGCCTGACCGAGTGGGTGGGCGGATGGGCGGGGCTGCTGGCGGCGCTGGACCTCGTCCAGCGCGTCCTGTCCGAGCTCGACGGGCTCGGACAGGACGTCTTGGGCCCGGAGGCCGGGGACCCGCGAACGACCGCCCAGGAGCGGAGGTGACCCGTCCCATCCTCGACATCGTGGCCGAGCGGCAGTACCGCGCTGGCCGCTGCGGTCGCCCGCGCAGGACCCGGGCCGCAGGTTGCACCTTCAGTGCCCTCAAACACCCTAGCGAGGAGACCGCCGACAATGTGCCCGCCCGGACCGGACGCGGTGGTTCGCGCCGCCAGTTTCTACCGTTACGCCCGCCTCCAGCCTGGGCGAATCGCGATCATCGAGCCTGACGGCCGGGCCACCACCTACGCCGATCTGCACCGTAGTGCGAACCGAATGTCGCACGCGCTGCGCGCGGCGGGCATCGGAGTCGGAGACCGGATCGCGGCGCTCACCGCCAACACCGTCCACTTCTTCGAACTCGCGCTCGGGGCCAGCCAGGTCGGGGTCCAGCTCGTCCCCGTGAACAACCATCTGACCGCGGACGAGATCGCCTTCATCGTCGACAACAGCGGTAGTCGGCTCCTGTTAGCCGAGGAGTTGTTCCGCTCCCAGGCCGCCGCCAGTCTGGAGATCCTGAGCAGGCAGGCCGCGGACCTGATACTGCTCGACGTCGACCACGCCAGTGGGGATCACCGCACGGTCGGGGCACTGCTCACCGGCGCCCCGGACACCGAACCCGCCGACCGGGTGCACGCCCAGCTTCTGCTGTACACGTCGGGAACCACGGGCCGCCCAAAGGGAGTCGCGTGGCCGATCAGCGCCAGCGTCTCTCCGGAGGAGGCGATCGCCGCCACCGACACCGTCCTGGAGCTGCGCGGAATGCGCCATGACCCGACCGCGGTGTCGATGGTGACGGGCCCCCTCTACCACGGCGCCCCGGGCTCCTGGGGGCTGCAGGGCCTGCACCACGGGCACACCGTCCTGCTGCCGGGCACATGGGACAGCGAGCAGTTCCTCCATCTCGTCGAACGCCACCAGGTGACGACGGCGCAGCTGGCTCCCATCCACTTCCACCGTCTGCTCCAGCTCCCCGAGGGGGTACGGCGGCGCTACGACACGAGCACACTACGGGTCGTCAGCCATGCGGGCGCCGCGACCCCGGTCGACGTCAAGCGACAGGTCATGGACTGGCTGGGCCCAGTCCTCTGGGAGTACTACGCGGCCTCCGAGGGATGGGGGACCTCCATCTCCCCGACCGACTGGCTGGCCCATCCCGGAAGCGTCGGACGCCACGACGGCAACGGCGCCCGGATGAAGATCCGGGACGGGAACGGACGTGAGCTCCCCCCAGGCGAGCCGGGCATCCTGTGGATCCGCAACCCCAACGGGGTGAACTCCGAGTACCTGGGCGACCCCGACGGCACCGCCGTGAACCATGACGGTGAGTACTACACGGTCGGCGACATGGCCTACATCGACGCCGAGGGCTGGCTCTACATCGTCGACCGCCGGACCGACCTCATCCTCTCCGGGGCCGTCAACATCTATCCCGCCGAGGTCGAGGCGGCGCTACGTCGCCATCCGGCTGTGGAGGACGTGGCCGTCGTAGGCATCCCGGATGCGGAGTGGGGGCAGCGGGTACACGCGGTGATCGTCGCGGCGCCGGGGCACGAAGCCGGCCCGACTCTGGCCGGAGAAATCCTGAGCTTCGCGACGGTGACGCTCGCCCGGTTCAAGGCGCCACGCGGAATCGAGTTCCGGGACGCGCTGCCCTACTCCCCTACCGGCAAGCTTCTCCGGCGCACCCTGCGTGAACAGATCGCGGCCGCGTCGCGTTGAGCCTGCGCGGACAGGGCCCGCTCGGACCGGCCACGGCGGGCGTGTCGCGTCCAACACGGTGTCTATAAAGTAGCCCGATAGAATGGGGGCTTCGCAACCTCCTGGGAGCCGCGTTGACCGCCGTGACGATCGCTGGGACCGACGCGCCCGCTCCGTCCGTGGACCGCGCTGTCACGGTGGGGCGTCCGCGCCGCAAGCTCGCGACGCAGGTGGCAGCACGGATAGAGGCGGACATCGCCGCGGCAGGCTGGCCGGTCGGCGAAATCTTCGGCTCCGAGACCGAACTGCGCGATCGGTACGGGATCAGCCGGGCGGTGCTGCGGGAGGCGATTCGCCTGGTCGAGCACCATGAGGTGGCGATCATGCGGCGTGGCCGCGCGGGTGGCCTCATCATCCGGGCTCCCGAGGCCGGGCCGTTGACAACAGCCACCGTGATCTATCTCGAGTACGTGGGCACGACCGTCGAGGATCTCCTTGACGTGCGGCTGCTGCTGGAACCGCTGGCGGCGAGGCTCGCCGCCGAGCGGCTCTCCGAGGACGGCATCAGTGCACTGCGCGAGAGTCTGCGTAAGGAGCGGTCCTCCGGCGTCGACATCCCCGACAAGCGCGACGTCCTCCATGTCACGCTCGCCGAACTCAGCGGCAATGCCGCCCTGCGCATCTTCGTCGACGTACTGTCGCAGCTCACCACGCGCTACGCGCAGGTTCCCCAGCCACGGCCCGTCGAGTCGAAGGCCCTCGCCGCCACGTCGCACCGCGCGCACCAGGCGATCGTCGACGCGGTCATCGCGGGCAACGCCGCGCAGGCCGAACACCTCGTCGGCCGCCACCTCCAGGCCATGCGCGAGTGGCTGCTGTCCACCCGCCAGCGACCGATCGGGCGCTCGGCCGACTACCTGCTCGAGACCAGCGGCAGCACGCAGAAGCTCGCCGAAAGCGTCGCGCGCCGCCTCATCGCCGAGATCACCACCACCGGCGCCAAGGCAGGTGACGTCCTCGGGCTGGAGCCGGAGCTGGTGGCCCGCCTGGACGTCAGCCGGGCGGCGTTCCGCGAGGCGGTGCGGCTGCTCGAATACCATTCCGTCGCCCAGATGCGACGCGGCCTCGGCGGCGGGCTCGTCGTGACCGAGCCCGACCCGACCGCCAGCATCGAGACCACAGCCATCTACCTGGACTACAAGAAGATCGGCGTCGAGGGCCTCTGGGCGGTCCGTGAGGTCCTCGAGATGGGCGCGCTCGAGGCGGTCACCGACCGCCACGACGACCCGGAGGTCGCCCGGCGGCTGCGGGAGGCGCACCTCGTCCGCCCGGACACCCCCTTCGATCAGGTCAACACGCTCTCCCAGGAGCTCCACACCCAGCTCGCCGAGCTGTCGGGCAACCCCATCCTGGCCCTGTTCCTCGGCATCATCACCTCGGTGTGGTTCCGCCACCACGAGCAGATCCAGACGAGGTCGGCATCCCCCGACGATGCCGAGGCGGCGAGCAATGTCAACCATGTCCACGAGCGCATCGTCGAGGCCGTCCTGGCCGGCGACCTGCCGGTCGCCCGGCACCGGATGCGCCGACATCTGGAAGCCCTCGTCGCCTGGTGGCAGTGACAGTCCCCCACCCGCGTTGACGGTCGCTGTCTGACCGCGCCCCGCCGGGCACCGGGCGGGGCGCGGTAGCAGCCGCTCCCGCCCGGGCTGGCAATCTCTCGCCGAGTATCCAAAGGATACCATTAGTAGTGGTCGCGCGGAGTGTCGCGTGCACCCGGGGCTGCTGGTCGGGCGAGGCACACCGCTGGTTGTCGGAGAACGGGCCCAGCGCAGGGCGTGGCCCTAGATGGAGATCGCCCGTTCCGGACAGGAGCTGGCGGCATGCCGGGCGGACGCCTGGAGACTCTCCGGCACGTCCTCCACCACCACGATCGCGTGGCCGTCCTCCTCGTCGAGGTCGAACAGCTCTGGACTCGCCATGTGACACAGGGTGTGACCCTGGCACAGGCTTCCGTCGACTCGGAGCTTCACGCGCTTCGCCTCCGTCTGCATCGTTGGAACACCGATCCGCCGGCCTGGGCTGATCCGGTGGCCGACGGGACGCGGGTACCGCCGAGCTGGCCATGCCGACCTCGACAGGTGCGTCCCGACCGACTATAAGGATACTATTCGAGGTCGTGGGCGCGGTGTCATCCGACTTCGTCGACCGGAGGGCCAGATCCTCAGAAGACCGCCGGCGGCGATGGCACCGGGAGATCGTCGGGCCGCCCGCGGCGAGCCTTCGATCGTCCGCCGCATTCCCACCACCACACACGTGGTCGGGGCACCGGGCACGGGGTCCAGGCCTGATCCGGAGGACATGTGAACAGGCAGGTACCCCTCGTCGACTACCTGGTGCTGGACGGCGCCGCACACCTCGTCGCGCGGGAGTGCACGGCATGCGCGGCACGCTACTTCGACCGGCGCAACGCCTGCGCATCCTGCGAGGGCACCGAGTTCCGCGAGGTGGACGTGCCCACCGAGGGCGAGCTGCGGTCGTTCACGATCGTCAGCCTCGCGGCGCCGGGCGTTCCGGTGCCGTTTGTCGCCGGGATCGTCGACTGTGGCGGTACCAGTGTCCGCGGCAACATCGTGAACACGCCACCCGATCCCGACCATGTGCGCCTCGGGATGAAGGTGCGGCTGACCACGGCGTCGATCGGTACGGACGACAGCGGTGTGGAAGCGGTCGGGTTCGCGTTCGAGCCGGTCGCCTGAATGCCGGCCATGACCAGGGTCGACACCGGCCCAGGCGAGAACAGGAGAAGCCGATGACGGACAACGTGTGGATTCTCGGCATCCACATGACGAGGTTCGGTAAGCACCCCGCACTCGACGCCCTCGACCTGGGCGCCGAGGCGACCCGCGGCGCGTTGCGCGACGCCGGCCTGGGCATGCGCGATGTCGGCGTGCTCGCGGCCGGGAACCTGATGGGCGCCGGCGGCTTCGGGCAGCAGCTCCAGAAGCAGATCGGTCAGACCGGCATCCCGGTGTACAACGTCGCCAACGCCTGCGCCACCGGCGCCACCGCCCTGCGGGTCGCCATCATGGCGATCAAGGCCGGCGAGGCCGATGTCGGCCTCGCGGTCGGCGTGGAGAAGCTCTCGGGCGCGGGCCTGCTCGGCGGCGGCACCCGCCCGGAGGACGGCGACACCTGGACTCCGACGGGCCGTTTCGGCGCGGTCGCGCCACTCGACGGCCGGATCGGGACAGAGACGATGCCGGGAGTCTTCGCCCAGATCGGCATGGAGTACGGTCATCGCTACGGCGGTACCAGCTTCGAGCTCTTCGCCCGGATCTCGGAGAAGAATCATGCCCACTCGACCCTGAACCCCCTGGCCGCCTACCAGAAGCGGTTCACCCTCGAGCAGATCATGAACGACGTCATGATCTCCTACCCGAACACGCGACCGATGTGTTCGGCCAACTGCGATGGAGCCGCGGCGGCCGTCGTGGTCAGCGAGAGCCGGCTGCGCACCCTCTCCCTCGGACAGCAGCGCCGCGCGGTCAAGATCAGTGCCTCGGTCCTCACCAGCGATCCGTGGCAGGAGGCCTGCCAGGTCCTGCCCGACGTCAACACCCTGACCCGCAGGGCCGCCGAGCAGGCGTACGAGCTGTCCGGTGTCGGCCCCGACGACCTCGACCTCGTCGAGCTGCACGACTGCTTCGCCACGGCGGAACTCGTGCACTACGACAACCTCGGGCTCTGCCCGAGGGGCGGTGCGGTCGACTTCTTCAACTCCGGCGCCACCTGGCGGGACGGTAAGACCCCCGTCAACGTCTCCGGCGGCCTGGAGTCGAAGGGCCACCCCGTCTCTGCGACGGGGATCGCCAACGTGTGGGAGATCGCGACCCACCTGCGCGGCGAGGCGGGCGACCGCCAGATCGACAACGCCCGCGTCGGTCTCGCCCATGTCATCGGCCTCGGCAGCGCCTGCGGCGTGCACGTCCTGGAGAAGGCCGCGGTCTGATCCCCCGTCGCTCGCGTCGGTTCCGTCGCGGTACCGACGCGAGCGACCGGCATCCCAGTGCATGCACTGACCGCGCAGAAGCGCCACGCGAAGTAGCTGCCCGACCGTCCGTGCGGCTGGTCGGGCCGTACGACGGGTTCGCCTCGTCTCAGGCCGGCACGGGAAGAGTGAGATCGGCGACCCGACGGCGGTGCCAGCGTGGATCGCCGTAGAGGGACTGGTTGAGCGTCGCCCGCTTGAGGAAAAGGTGGGCGTCGTGCTCCCAGGTCACGCCGATGCCGCCGTGCAGCTGGACGCTGGCCGCGGCCGTCGACGCCGCCGCGTCCGTGACGTACGACTTCGCCCTCGATGCCGCGACACCGGATGCGTTAGCACCGGCCGCAGCCTCGGTGACGATCAGCCGGCTCGTCTCCACCGCGACGAGCATGTCGGTGCAGCGATGCTTGACGGCCTGGAAGGACCCGACGGGCCGGTCGAACTGCTCGCGCTGCCCGACATAGTCAACCGTCCGAGTCAGCACCTCATCGGCGATGCCGAGGCTGTCACAGGCAATGCCGACCGCCGCACGGGCGAGCAGAGCCTCGATCGCGGTCGTGGCGGCCGGGCCCGAGCACAGCACGGCCCCCGGGCCAATCCGCAGGCCCGCGGCGGCGACGTCGTCGAAGGACCGGCTCAGGTCGAGCATGGGTGCCGGGTGGACAGCCAGACCGTCGGCGTCGGCGGGTACCGCGGCGAGCAGGTCCCCGTCCGGCCCGCTGGCCCGCAGCACGATCAGGTCCGCGCTGGTGGCGGCCGGCACCAGGCCGGACGACCCTTCGAGGATCCAGCCGTCGCCGTCCCGCCGGCAGACCAGACCGGCCTGGTCGATCCGGCCGTACGCGTCGGCAAGCGCCGCAGTCGCACGCAGCGACCCGTCCGCCAACCCAGGCATCCACCGCCCGCGCTGCTCGGCCGAGCCCGCCAGCCGCAGTGCACCGGCCCCGAGCACAGCGGAGGCGAACAGGGTCACGGGTGCAAGGTGCCGGCCGAGCTCGACCAGCACGACCGCGAGGTCGGCAAAGGTGGCGCCGGCACCGCCTTCGTCCTCGGGCATGTCGATACCGGTCCAACCGACCTCGACGAGCCGGGGCCAGAGCGTGTCGGTGCCCCCCTGTGGCCCGTTGACACGTTCCCGCAGCGCGGTCGGGCCCGCCACATCGGCCAGCATCTCGCGGGCAGCGGCGCGCAGCTCCTCCCGGTCGATCGTCACGTCGTTCATCTGGGCTCCCGTTCCGGTCATCGGGTGCTCGGTTCCCGGGGCAGCCCCAGGACACGCTCACCGATGACGGTGCGCTGGATCTCGTTGGTGCCGCCGCCGATGGTCCAGCCCCAGGAGTCGAGGTAGTCGAGCATCCACTGACCCGACTCCCAGCCCGCGACCTGGGACTTCGTGGCATGCCGGTGGGTGGCCGGGCCGGCGATGTCGATGCCGAACCGCATCAGGCTTTGCAGCAGTTCGCTGTAGTACAACTTCACGATCGACGCTTCGGGACCCGCGCCTCCCTTGGAGATGAGGTCAGCGACGACCTTGCGGCACAGCAGCCGCAGGATGTGGACCCTCGTCCCGAACTCGGCCACCGTCTCCCGGACGGCGGGATCGTCGAGGGCCACGCCGGCTCCGAGCGGGGTGCGCGCGGCGAGGTCGACCAGCATGTCCGTCGCCGCCACCAGGCGTTCGGCCAGTTCGAGGATGGTCGGCCCGCGCTCCGCAGACAGCGTCGCCTGGGCGATGCGCCAGCCGTCGTTCTCGGCGCCGACCCGGTTCTCGACTGGAATCCGGACATCGGTGAGAAACAGCTCGCAGAATTCGGCGTTCCCCGTCGCCTGCCTGATCGGCCGGATCTCCACCCCGGACGAACGCATGTCCATCAGCAGGAAGGTGATGCCCTTGCGCTTGGGAGCGTCCGGATCGGTGCGGGTGAGCAGGAGGCAGTAGTCGGCGCGCATCGCGCCGCTGGACCAGATCTTCTGCCCGTTGACGATGTAGTGGTCACCGTGGCGCACCGCCCGGGTCCGCAGGGCGGCGAGGTCGGAGCCGGCTCCCGGCTCGGAGAACCCCTGGCACCAGGTCTGCCCGCCGAGGATCGCGGGCAGGTGTCGCGCTCGCTGCTGCGGCGTACCGCCCTCGCGCAGGGAGCCATAAGCATGATTGAAGGCGACGAAGAACGCGCGCATCCGGGGCGCGTTGGCGCGCGCCAACTCCTCGAAGATCACGACCTGCTCGGCGAGCGCATACCCGCCGCCGCCATCCTCCGCCCGCCAGTGCGGGACGGCATAGCCGCCGGCCCGCAACTCCCCCAGCCACCAGCGCTGGAACTCGACGAACTCGGACTCGCTGGAGTTCTCGTACTTCTCCTCCCACCCGGTGGGCACGTGTGCCGTGGCCCAGGCCCGCACCTCGGCGCGAAAATCCGCCAGGTCATCCAGCTCCAGCATCGATTCCTCCGTTACTGGCAGTGAGTCCCTGCTGCCTGTGAGGTTGCCGGCCGTCAGGGGGCGAGCCGCACGAGGGCGGTCCCGCTGACCACGGTCAGGCCGTCCTGGTTGACGGTGGCCACGTCCAGCTCGGCCACCGGGCCGCCATCCGCCTCACCGATCGCCCGGACGGTCGCGGTGGAGGTCAGCGTGTCGCCCGGCCAGACCTGCGCGGTGAACCGCACGCCGAACCTGACCAGCCGGCCGTCGCCCACCCAGTCGGTCAGCATCTTGCCCGTCAGGCCCATGGTGAGCATCCCGTGCGAGAAGACACCGGGGTAGCCAGCCACGTCGCGGGCGAAGGGCTCGTCGCTGTGCAGGGGGTTGTAGTCCCCGGAGGCGCCGGCATACTGCACGATCTGGGTCCGGCTGAGGTCGTCCACGACGACCTGGCTGTGCTGGTCACCGACCTTCGTCCCGCTCACGTTCAACACCATCAGGAAGCCGCCCCGGTCAGTGGCTGACGCTGCACCGCGACCGCGCGCGCGGTCACCACCAGCTTGCCGTTCTCGTCACGAAACTCGGTGATCTGCTCCGAGAACACCAGCCGCCTGGAGCGGCCCACCTTCTCCCACGTCGCCCCGGGGCGAGTGGACGCCGAGAGAATGTCCCCAACCCGCACCGTCCGGTGGTACTCGTAGTGCTGCTCGGCGTGCAGTCCGCCACCGCCGGCCGGCATCGAGCCCGACCCGGAGGCCGAGCCCCACCACTTCTCCTCAGACCTGGGACGCAGCGGGAAGTCCGGGTCCCACTGTGCGCTGGCCTGGGTGAAGGTCGGCGGCGCGAGGAGCCCGCCGACCTCCTTCGCCGCCGGCGAGGCCGGATCGCGGTAGACCGGATTGTCGTCGCCAATCGCGCGGGCGAAGGTCATCACATGCCCCGCCTCGACCGGAAAACGCTCCACAGTCATCATGGCTGGCCTCCTTGATCCATTTTGGTCATCCGGGAATGGCTTCCGAAGTGGCCGGTGACTGCGGGGTGGCAGCGACCGCTGGCGCCACGGCCATGCCGGCGCCCTCGGTCGCGTCGTCGGTCTCGGCGCCGAGATAGGCGGCGACGACCCTCTCGTCGGCGCGGATCTCCGGCGGCGTGCCCGAGGCGATGCACTGCCCGAAGTTCAGCGCGTAGATCCGGTCACACAGCCGCATCACGAGGCCGACGTCATGCTCGATCAGCAGGATCGACATGCCCCACTCCTGAGCGAGCCGCCGGATGAGAACACCGAGTTCGGTGGTCTCCATGTCGTCGAGACCTGCCGCCGGTTCGTCGAGGAGCAGAACAGAGGGCTCGGCCGCCACCGCACGGGCGATGGCCACGAGCCGACGGCGCCCGTACGGCAGTTCGGTGGGCATCTTCTGGAGATCGTCCTGAAGTCCGAACTCGTGAATCGCCGCGATGCAGGCATCGGTCAGCTTCGGCCGGCCGGGCCAGAAGAGATCCGTGACATAGGCGCCCGCGTCCCGGGGCTCGCAGGCGGCCCGCAGGTTCTCAAAGACGGTCATGTCCTCGAACAGTTCCAGCGACTGGAACGATCGGCCCAGCCCCGCCCGGGCGCGACGCTCCCGCGACCATCCGTCGATCGGCGTCCCGTCGATGAGGACACGGCCTCGCTGCGCCCGGGGGATGAAGCCGGTGATCCCCTCGATGGCGGTCGTCTTCCCGGCCCCGTTCGGACCGATGAGCCCGACCACCTCTCCGGGCTCGACCCGCAGATCCAGATCGGACAGGGCGGTCACCCCGCCGAAGCGGGCGCCGAGTCCCTCCGTCACGAGAGTCTTCGGAGCGACCCGGTGGCCGCTGACCGCCGCCGGGATCTCGGGGACCGGGGACCTGCGCCGACGCTGGCGGACCTTCTCGAGAAGCTCGTGGTGCATGGCGGCCAGACCGTTCGGTGCCTGCAGGATCACCAGCAGCAGGAGGACTCCACCAATGAGAAAGATGTACCGCTCCGCGTCGTCGCCGAGGTAGTCGAGCACCCGGGAGCCGACCGCCCCCTGCTCGAGACCAGCGCCGAACAGGGGACCGCAGACCCAGCCGACGCTGCCGACCACCGCCTCCTGCAGGATGATGATGGAGCGCAGCGCGGCGAAGTCACCGTAGTTGATCGTCGCGTTGCGAAACGCGAGGATGACACCGCCCACCCCGGCGATGGCGCCGCCGAGCATGAAGGCGTACAGCTTGCTGCGGACCACCGAGATGCCCAGCGAGGCCGCCGCCCGCTCGTTCGCCCGGACGGCGATCAGGCGCAGCCCGACCCTGCCCCGCCGCATGTTCGCGACAGCCAGCGAGAGCAACAGGAACAGGACGAACGCCAACGTGGCGTATCGCTCCGGGTACACGACCTGCCCGACGTTCATCCCGAGGAACATCTGCGTGCCCACCTTCGTGCCGTCGACGCCGCCGGTGTAGTCGGGATTGCTGAACACCATCCCCTCGAGCGCCACGGCGAGACCGAGCGTCACGATCGCGAGGTTGACCCCCCGGGTCCGCACACCCGCGAGCCCGACCAGCAGACCCAGCGGGATGGGCGCCAACCCTCCCAGGATGATCGCGAGCTCGAACGGAAAGTCGAGGTGGTCGACCACGACGCCCGCGATCAGGGCTCCCAGACCGGCCATCGCGAACTGAGCGAGCGAAAGCTGCCCCGCGAAACCGGTGACGACCACCATCGAGAGGACCACGATCGCGACGCCGACCTGGGCCGTGACCGCGTCGATCCAGATCGGTGGCATCACGAACCAGATGAGGGCCAGCAGCGCCGCCGCCCCCAGAACCAGCTCGACCGGTCGGATCCGCCCGTTGCCGAGCGAGGGCAACCGGGCCGCCTGCTCCCCCTTACCCGGGACAGACGAACCGCGAACGATCAGGACCAGCGCGACGAGGACGAACGGCACCGCTCCCGGCACGCCCGGGGTCTCGATCCATCGGGTCGCCCACGACTGCAGGATGCCAATGGCAAGACCGGCCCCCAACGTCATGGGGAACGACGAGAACCTGCCGACGACGGCGGCGGCGAGGGTGGGGATCACCAGCAGGGTCAGCCCGGTGACCGACAGACCGATGATCGGGGCCAGGAAGATCCCGGAGAGTCCTGACAGCCCGGCGCCGATCGCCCAGTTCGCCCCGGCGATCATGTCAGGTGACAGGCCGAGCGCCGCGGCGCCACGACGGTTCTCCGCGGTCGCGGTGGTGGCGAGCCCGAACGTGGTGAACTTGTAGACCGCCCACAGCGCAGTGGTCAGTGCCAGGACCATCAGGAAGATGACCACCCGGTCGGCGCCGACGTCCGAGCCCAGGATCGACCAGCTGTCCCTGGGGAGGAACGACGGCACGATGACGAGCTCCATCGGATACCGCAGCGCGGCCGCAGCCTGCAGGATCGCCAGGAGGGCCAACGTCGCTATGACCTTGAGGAGCGTGCTCGACGCACGCAGCGGCCGCATGATCAATAAATGGGTCAGCAGCCCGAGCAGGGCGCAGACGGCGACGCCGACCACCGCCGCGGGCACGGTCGGCCAGCCGTTGCGCTCGCTGAGCTCCCAGAACACGTAGGTGCCGACCATGCCCATCGCGCCGTGCGCGAAGTTCACCACTCCCGATCCGCGATAGATGAGCACAAGTCCCGTCGCGGAAAGAACGTAGAGCGCCCCGGCACCGAGCCCGAGCAGCGCGAACCTGAACAGGTCACTCATCGAAGGCTCCCCCTGTCGTCCCTTGTACCGCGCCCGGCCAATCCCGCCGGCACGCCGCCGGAATACCGCCGAACGGCATGACCACGGCGTTCATCGAGCGGAAGCTCCGGACACGTCTGCCTCGACTCCGGCCAGGTAGGACGCCTCGATTTCGTCAATTCTCCCGAGCAGTTCGGACGCGGTTCCCTGCACGACGATCGCACCACGCCGCATCACATAACCGCGGTGCGCGACCTGCAGGGCACGGCGGACCTGCTGCTCCACGAGGAGGACAGCCACACCGCGTGACGCCGCGTCCGCGAGGGCGTTGAGGAGCCTGTTCACGATGAGCGGCGCCAGGCCGAGCGAGAGCTCGTCGGCGAACAACGCCCTAGGTTCCCCGGACAGCGCCCTCGCCAGGGTCAGGATCTGCTGTTCACCACCGGAAAGCAGCCGAGCGGGCCGCTTGAGCAGGGGTTCCAGCTCTGGGAAGAGCTCCAGCGCGCGTTGCGGCGAGCCGCCGCCGAGACGGAGGTTCTCCCCCGTCGTCAGACTCGGGAAAATCGAGCGTTCTTCCGTGACGAACCGCAGACCGCGGCGGGCCCGGCGGTCGAGCGACATCTTCTTCGGGTCGCCCAGCCACCGGACCTCACCGCCCAGTGGCGCGAGTTCGCCGGCCAGCGCAAGCAGTGTCGTCGTCTTTCCCGCGCCGTTCGAACCGACGATCGTCACCACCTCGCCGGCATTCACCTTGAGGTCGAGGTTCGTTACGACAGCCACGTTCCCGTAGCCGGCGCTCATGCCCCGCGCCTCGATCACCGGGATCTGCATCACGTTCCCACCCGTCTCAGGAGCCGCCGAGAGCCTTGCTCACGTCATGGAACTCGGTGTCGTCCAGGACGGTCTTGCCATCCTTGACGGTGTAGTAGAGAACGTTCGTGTTGAACAGCCGGTTGAATCCCTTGACGTCCGACTTCTTCGTCGTGGAGAACGAACCGAAGGTGTCATCACCCGGATCCGTGATCTTCCCGAACTGCGCCAGGACGGTCTTGTTGTTGATCTCGCCGTCGATCAGCTTGAGCTGGTGGAGCGCGATGCGCGCCGCCCCCCACGCCGACGTCAGGTAGGTACCCTCGAGCTGCTCCTTGGGAACACCGGCGGCCTTGGCCGCGGTGAGGGCGGCCTGAACCGCCGGGACCTGGGTGTCCGAGCCCGCGTAGCCCACCCCGACCAGGATGGTGCCCTCCACCGCGGCCGCCGGCACACTGCTGATCACGGCCTGCGGAAGCGTGGTGAGACCGGTACCGATCAACAGCTTGTCGTTGCTCTGCGCCACCGCGCCGAGGAACTTCGCGGCTTCCGTGGGCGGGAGTGAGACGAAGACGCACTTGGCCCCGCCGGACACCAGGCTGGCCAGCGCCGGCGCGTAGTCGGGCGTGCCCGCCGCGACCCGCGACCGGGTGACGAACTTCCCGCCGCCGGCCTTGAGACCCTGCTCGACGAAGTTGATGTATGCATTCGAGGAGGCGTTGTCGTATCCGATCGCGCCCGCCTCCTTGCAGCCCTTCTCTGTCAGCCGCAGGCCCACACCGGCACCCGTCGCAGGCGTGCCGCCGGAGAACGGGAAGGACACCGGGTTGGTGCCGTCATCCGGCGAGAGGAAGGAGTTGACGTAGGCGATGTTCGCCTGCTCGAGCACCGGCAGGATGCTCCCGCCAAACAGCGTGAACGGCGCCAGCACGAGCACGACCTTCTTGCTCACGGCTTCACGCGCACAGGCAGCCGCAACATTGGCGTCCTGCTTATCATTGCAGACCACGAGGTCGATCTGTCGACCTTGAATACCGCCGGCCTTATTGGCCTGGTCGACGGCTGCCCTGGTCATGCTCTCGATCTCGGGGAAGGCGAAGTCGGGTGCCTCGAGCTGACTCAGCAGCATGATCTTGACCGAGTCCCCACCGCCGGAGCCGCCGGCGTCATCCCCGCAGCCGGCAGCGGCGAGGGTAACCGCCGCTCCCAGCGCGAGCGCCGCTAACCAGGGTCTACGCATGTCGCTCTCCTCGTCGGAAGATGGTTCCCGGTCGCAGGCGGCCAGGTTCGGTCCGCCGCGGGCCGTGTCCCGCGGCGTGCCGCGGACCGTGATGACGGCTCCCCCGAGCCCGTCGGAGATGGGGTGCGGCTGAACTCCGCGATGCATGATCACTGTGCCGGCCAGCCATCCGCTGCTGACATGGCGCGCACGGGTACGTGAGCACCCGCAGACACACCAGCGGTTCTCGGCTAACGCGGGCAGCTGCCGGGTGGATACACCCTGGACAGCTCCGCCCCCACGGTCGCCATCAGCCTCGGCCTCTACTTTAGTGGACTATTTTGCGACCAGTATGCCGGGCGTCACATCGCCGTCAAGCGGTATGACGCTACAGCGCCCGACAACTCCACACAGTGACGGAAGAACCTGCTACGAGACGCCGCCGGAGCCAGCGGAGGGCTCAAGGCTCCACCCAGCACGACACAGAGGGAACTATCGCCCGCTGGGCGGGCGGCCCCCAGGTCCCCACCCCCGGACCCACGACCCGCTCCACGTCCACGCGCCGCGAGCCGCCGCCCCTCCCTCGCGCCAGCCCACAACTTTGGGCAACGTTGGCTCCCGGACACATTCAGGATACCTTTAGCACAACTGCAAAGCCCTGCGGCCGCGGGGCGGGTGGCTGCGTGAGTGGGCTGGTGCCGGCGTCGGCGACCGTGCCGGTGCGAGATCTCCCCGCCGGACGAACTGGCGGGCCGAGCGAGGAGACAGACCATGGAGTTCGGTTGGTCCGACAACGAGGTGAAGTACCGCCAGGCACTCCGGGAGTTCATCGACCATCAGGTGCCGGGCTGGCGGGATTCCCCGGTACACCGCAGAGTGATCACTGCCGAGGACAAGGCCCGGGTGACGGACTTCACCGCGAAGCTGGCCGAACTGGGCTGGCTGACGCCGAGCTGGCCGCGCGAGTACGGCGGTGGCGAGCAGACCGCCTGGCAGGCCGTCATCCTTTCCGAGGAGATGTGGTCGGTCGGCGAACCGCGCGGCTCGCAGTACATGAACGTCAACTGGATCGGGCCGGCCATCATGGCCGCCGGGACGGCGGAGCAGAAGCAGACCTTCCTCCCACCGATCTCCCGTGGGGAGGCCTTCTGGTGCCAGGGCTTCTCTGAGCCAGAGGCGGGCTCCGATCTCGCCGCGCTGCGGACCCGCGCGGTGCGCGAAGGCGACGAGTACGTGGTCAACGGCCAGAAGATCTGGACGTCACACACACCCTCCGCCGACTGGATCTTCCTTCTGGTCCGGACGGACCCGGAGGCGCCGAAGCACCGGGGCATCTCGATCCTGCTGGTGCCGCTGGACACTCCCGGCATCGAGATACGCCGCATTCCCGACATCGTCGGTGAGGGCGCCTTCGCGGAGGTCTTCCTCACCGACGTGCGGGTACCGGTGAGCAATCGCCTCGGTGAGGAGAACCAGGGCTGGGCGACGATCCGCCGAGCGCTGCAGTACGAGCGGGTCGGCGCGGCACGTTGGGAGCGCTCCGGCCTGGTGCTCGACCTGCTCGCCGCGCAGGCAAAGAAGGCCGGGCTGTTCGACGACCCGGACATCGCGCGCCGTTTCGGCGAGGCCCGAGCGGTCGTCGAAGCGTCCCGTTGGATGGTCTACAAGGTGGTCGACGAGCGCGCCAAGGAGATCTCCGGCACGGCGACGGCGTATCCAGCGCGCGCGGCGATGGTGCGGGCCGAACGGGTCGTCGCGGACCTGGGCCTCGACGTGTTCGGCCCGGAGGCGCTCGTCGAGGAGAGTTTCTACGACGCGGCCTACCGCTCCGCGCTGACCGCGGGCGTGGCGGGCGGTACGTACGAGGTGCAGCTCAACCTGATCGCCGGCCAGGTGCTCGGCCTTCCCCGAGCGTGAGGCTTCCCCGTCACTGACCATTCGCGGGTTCTCGAGAGGTTCCGACATGGACTATGAGCTCAGCTCCGACCAGCACGCCACGCTCGACGCGGTACGGATCGTGCTCGCGCGCGGCGCGGGCCCCGAGCGCGCCCGGACGATGCGCGACGCCCACGACGAAGCCCTGCTCACCGCGCTCACGGAAGCGGGGTTTCTCGACCTCGCCACCGACCCCGACGCCGGCCCGTTGGAGGCCGCGCTGGTCATCGAGGTCGCGGCCCACCAGCTCGCCGCGGTGAACGTCGGTGCCCGCGGTCTGGTCGCCCCCCTGGTACTAGCCGCGGCGGACGCGAGCGACGCGATACGCGACCGGGTGGCGCTGGTGTCGGCGGCGCATCCCGGCCCGGCGAGGTTCGCCGCGGAGGCCGAACTGGTGCTGGTACTCGACGGCGAGGACGTGCGGCTCGTCGAACCGGTTCCCGGCTCTACGGAGCGCGTGCCCACGGGCTACGTCGCGCCGTACGGACGTCTCGATGCGTCCGGCGGTCGTGTCCTGCCCGGCCTCGGTCCCGTGCTGGCCCGGTGGTGGCGCGTCGCCCTCGCCGCCGAACTCACGGGACTGCTCTCCGCCGGGCTCGACCTGACCGTCGGCTATCTGGCTCAGCGCAGGCAGTTCGGCAAGCCACTCGGCACGCTGCAGGCCCTTCAGCACAGGCTGGCCGAGTGCTATGTCTGGGTCGAGGGAACCCGCTGGTCGGCGAGGTCGGCCGCGTGGCATGGCGACGACGAGTCGGCCGCGACCGCGGCCACCTACGCGACGATGGCCGCGCGCCATGTCGCCGGCGAGATGCACCAGCTCACCGGCGCCATCAGCTTCACCGAGGAGCACGACCTGCATCTGTGGACGATGCGCGCGCAGGCACTACGCACCGAGCTGGGTGGGATCGGAGCTCACGCGTCGACGGTCAGCGCCCTGCGATGGGCCTCGTAGCAACCCGTCGGCGCTGACCGGCCTCCCCAGGAACCGCCGCCGGCCCCGCGGTGGGACGGGGGTCCTGTGCGACGTAGGCACCGCGTCGCACAGGACCTCCGTCCGGGTTGGGGCCGTTCCTGGTCCCAACCCGGACAGCGCCCGCCGCTCAGTCCCGCGCCGAGATTCCCGCGACATAGCGCGAGGTCAGCAGGCCAGCCGACACCCCGCGATCGATCGCGATCTCCGCGCCGGTCACTAGGGCGGCCTCGTCCCGGCACAGCAGGACCAGCGCACGGGCTACCTCGTCGGGTTGCATGACGGGCACCGGCGTCAGCCCGTCGCGCGACGCCACCGCCATCCGCCCCTGGGCCTTCAGGGCACGCAGGGCGGCGGACGTCCTGGCCCGCTGCCGCGTCGCGGTCCCGCCGAGCAGGATGGTGTTCACCCGCACCCCGTCGTCGGCGTACTCGACCGCCAGGACCCGTGACAGCTGCGTCAGACCCGCCTTCGCCGCCGCATAGGCGGCCATTCCCGCCTGTGCCTGCACGGCCGTGAACGATGCGATGTTGAGGATCAGCCCGCGACGGCGGCGCAGTTCGGGCAATGCCGCCCGGCAGCACCGGAACGCCCCGCCCAGTGTCGTCGCGAGCACGGTGTCCCATTGCTCGTCAGGCACCTCGTGGGAGGGAATCACACCTGGATCGGTGCGGGCGGCGGCGTTGTTGATGAGTATGTCGACCCGGCCGGTGGCGTCCAGCGCCGCGGTGATGAGGCCTTCGCAGGTCGCGGTGTCGGACACGTCGCCGGTCAGCCAGGTGAGCTGACCGCCGGCCTGCTCGACCTCGGCGCGCACACCCGCCTGGGCGGCAGCCGTCCGGGCCAGTCCCACGACGTGGGCGCCGGCCTCGCCAAGCGCGCCGCATAACGCCCGGCCCAGGCCCGCGCTCGCACCAGTCACGATCGCGGTCCGTCCTTGGAGTCCCTCAGGGTTCATCAACGCACCTCCAGGCGCCCGGGCAGCACCGACTCAGATGATCTTTTCGGCGGCGAGCTCGTCCAGTTCGGCGGGGTTCAGCCCCAACTCACCGAGGATCTGCCGGGTGTGCTCACCGAGGCGCGGCGCGGGATGGCGGACCCGGTAGGGCTGACCGGCGACCTTGCCCGCCTCCCCGATGTAGGTGAACGCCCCGAACGCGGGATGCTCCCCCTCGTGGATCACGCCACGGGTACGCACGTGCGGGTCCTCGCGCGCTTCCTGTAGAGACCGGTAGGCGGGGCCCATCGGGATGTCGCGCTCGGCCGCCAGCGCCACCCAGTCAGCCAGGTCGCGCTGCGCGAAGATCGACATGAGTTCTCTGCGCTCGCTGTCCGGATCGTCGCCCCAGCCCACGGGCCCACCACTGGCCGGGTCACCGCCAAGGAGGTCCGGACGGTCCACCGCCAGGCAGAAGTTCCGCCAGAACTTCGGCTCGATCCCGCAGAAGAGGACCACCTTCCCGTCGCGGGTCTCGTAGAACTCGTAGCGGGATCCCGACTGCCGGCCGTCGGACGCGCTGGCGGGCATGGTGCGCGTGTCCGTGACCCGATGGACGTTCAGCGCGTAGGTCGCGGCGATCCAGGCCTGGGCGAGCACGCCGTCGGGCCCCGCAACATCGATGAAGCAGCCCTGACCACTGGTCGCGCGCTGCGTCAGGGCGGCGACGGCGTGCAGCGCGGCGTGCACCGCACCCGCCGCGGTGCCCTCGCCGCCGGTGTCCACCCCACGCATCGGACCCGTGGCCGGTATCCGGCGCAGTCGGCCCTGCGCGTCGCGTTCCGTCGGCAGGGCACCGACGAGCGCGTCCATCATCTGGCCGTGAGTCGGAATCGACGCGTACGGCCCCTCGGCTCCGTATCCGGTGTACTGGCAGTAGATGATGTCCGGCTTGCGGGAACGCTGTGCCTCGTAGCCGATTCCCAGCTTGTCGCACGTCCCGGCGATGTTCCCGTCGACGAAGATGTCGGCAGTGTCCAGCAGCCGCCAGAACGCCGAACGGCCGCGCTCATCGCGCAGGTCGAGCGCGACGCTTCGCTTCTGGCGGTTGATCTGCACGTGCGCCGGGCTGTGGTGCGGAACGATCTGCCCAAGGAAATCCCGGAGATAATCGCCCTGAAAGGGACTCTCAAGTTTGATCACGTCAGCACCAAGATCACCAAGGATGGCGCCGACGGTGTCGCCGTTGAACAGGGTGGCAGACTCCACCACCCGGACCCCGGCCAACAGGTCACTCATGTGTCGCTCCTCAGGTCCAGCGGGCTGCGGCCGGCGAGGATGCGGTCCACCGCGGCCGCGAGGTCATCGATGCGCGTGCGGACGGCCGACAGCCGGGCCGGGTCACCCTCGCCGGCCTGAAGCCTCGCCTCCTCGTCACGCAGCGAGGCGATCTCGTCGTAGAACCGGGCAGCGGCTTCCTGATGCGTCAGGAGGTCCATGTCCTCGGCCACCGGATCGTGCTGTGGACGATCCCCCTCCGACCACGGAATCTCGATCGTCATTGGACGCTTCTCCCAACACGCGAAGTTCTGTGGGCTTAGTACGCCCCGAGTGATGATGGCGAACTACCGAACCACCTCGAGGCCGCCTCAGAAAGCACCGGAAGGAATCTGGTCGAACTTTCTTGGCATACTCAGGGGGCGTCCACGGTCAGCATCCGGTCAGAGGCCGATCCAGACGTTCTTCGGGCGGGTGAACTCGCGGATGCCCCACACTCCCCCGAGCCGGCCGTACCCACTCTGCTTCGTCCCACCGAAAGGCGCCGAACCAGGGATGCCCGCGAAGCCGTTCACCCAGACGTTGCCCGCTATGAGGTCGCTGGCGACCCGGTGAGCACGCCGCAGGTCATTGGTCTGCACGTAGGCCGCCAGGCCGAAGTCGGAGTCGTTCGCGAGCCGGACCGCTTCCTCCTCGTCCTCGAAGGACATGATCGCGAGGACCGGTCCGAAGACCTCGTTGCGACCGAGGTCCGAGCCAGGCGCCACGTCCGCGAACACCGTCGGCTCGATGAAGTAGCCGTCGGCGTAGTCCCCGCCAAGCCGGTGACCACCTGCCACCAGGCGCGCGCCCTCCTGGTGCGCCCGCTCGATGACCCCGACGATGCGGCTGCACGCGGCACTGTTCACGACCGGGCCCATGAACACAGATGGGTCCTGGGGATCCCCGATCGGCACCTTCGCCGCGAGCTTCGCGGCGAGCTCGACGACCTCGTCGTACACGCTGCGCTGGACGAGCACCCGGGTGCCGTTGATGCAGCCCTGGCCGGACAGCGCCAGGATCGCGCCGAGCGCCTGCTGGGTGGCCGCCGGCAGGTCGGCGTCCTCGAAGATGAGGTTCGCCGACTTGCCGCCGAGCTCCAGGCCGACCGGTTTGAGCGTCTTCAGCGCGGAGGCGAGGACCCGCTGGGCCGTGGCCCCGCTGCCGGTGAAGTGGACCTTGTCCACATCAGGATGGCGGACCAGGGCCTCGCCGCCCTCCGGGCCCGCCGGCACCACGTTCACCACCCCGGGCGGGAAGCCCGCCTCGAGGAAGATCTCCCCCAGCCTCAGACCCGTGTAGGGCGCCAGCTCCGGCGGCTTCAGCACCACGCAGTTCCCGGCGGCGAGCGCCGGGCCGAGGACCATGCCGCAGGAGATCAGCGGGCCGTTCCACGGGATGATCACACCGACCACGCCGTAGGGCTCGTCGACCGCGTAGTCGAAGGCGGAGACCGGGTAGGTCGCGACAACCTCGCCCCCGACCTTGTCGCTCCAGCCGGCGTTGTAGGTGAACAGGTCGGCGGTCAGCGCGGGCGCCCCGGCCGCGATGGCCGAGGGCGTGCCGTTGTCGAGCATGACGAGTCCGGAGAGCTCCGCAGCGTGCTGCCGGATCAGATCGGCAAGCTTCAACATAGCCGTCCGCCGCACGTCGACCGACGTCCGGCGCCACCCGGGGAATGCCCTGCGGGCCGCGGCCACGGCCGCGTCGACCTCGGCCACCCCGGCCAGCGGGACCTTTGCCGTCAGCTTGCCGTTCGCCGCATAGAGATGATCGAACCGGCCGCCGGACGAGTCGTTGATCCGTTCGTCTCCGATGATCAGGCCCGTCGCGGGCAGTAGCTCGACGGGTGCTTCCTTGAGTGGCATGCTGCGTCCTCCGAAGGCGCGCCCCGCGGCGGACGCCGCGCGCAGACAGCGAGCCGTTCGTCATCCTGACACAGGAATCTCCAAAATGGGATACCTTTAGGGCGCCACCACGCGCGGGACCTGGAGGGTCGAACGCTGCCGGGTGGAAGATTTCCCATGCCCCAGGGGGACGAAGACGCCGCAACCGAAGTAGCGAGCCCACCCTTAGGGCACTAATTTTGCGCTGGAGGCAATCATGGGTCGAGTCGAAGGCAAAGTCGCGTTCGTGACGGGAGCCGGGCAGGGCCAAGGCCGCGCCCATGCGGTACGGCTCGCAGAGGAGGGCGCGGACGTCATCGTGACCGACGTCTGCGCGCCCTACCCCGACCGGGTGCGCTACAGCGCGGCCACCAGGGAGGACCTCGACGAGACCCGGCGCCTGGTCGAGAAGGCCGGCCAGCGCTGTGTCGCGGCGGTGGCCGATGTACGGGATCGTGCCGCAGTGCAGGACGCGGTCGACCGTGGCGTCGCGGAACTGGGCGGGCTGGACATCGTCATCGGCAACGCCGGAGTCATCACCTTCCATGACTCCTCGTTAGACATCACCGACGACATCTTCACCTTCATCCTGGACGTGAACCTGCGCGGCGCGTGGAACACGATCCAGGCCACGGCGCCAAAGCTGATCGAGTCGGGACGCGGCGGCTCGATCGTTCTCACGAGCTCGGCGGCGGGCCTGCGCGGACAGCCGCACTACGCCCACTACGCGGCGGCCAAGCACGGTGTCGTCGGGCTGATGAGGACCTTCGCCAACGAACTGGCCGAACACCGCATCCGGGTCAACACCATCCACCCCACAGGGGTCAGCAGCCCCGGCATGGGCGCCAGCACCGATGTGCCGGACGTGTACGCGCGCAGCAGGTACTTCCACCTGTCGGGCATGAACATGCTGCCCGACCTCGACAGCGAGCCGAGCCCCCCGGGCGCGCAGTTCGTCGGTGTCCCGACGCTCTCCGAGGCCGAGATCGCCAACGCGGTGCTCTTCCTCGTCTCCGAGGAGGCGCGGTACATCACCGGGGTGACGCTGCCGGTCGACGCCGGAAACACGAACAAGCCCTGATCTGCGGGAGATTCGCCCGCCTCCGGCCGCTCCGCCCGGCGGCGGCGGTCGCGATGGTCCAGGTGGAAGTTCGCCCTGGACCATCGCGGCTGGGGCGTGGAAGACACGACGGGCTGCGTCCGCTGACTGCCGGCGCGTGGTTGGGCTACACAGCCAGCGAGGAGCCTTCCTTCGCGCCTGGCGTGAAGGTGAAGGGCATGTTCTCCCACCCGTTGACGACGCCGATCGTCTGGTAACGCTTGGAGGCGGTTTCATCGACGACGTAGTCCGGAATCCGGCGCAGGATCTCCGTGATCACGACGTCGAACTCGACACGGGCGATGTTTGACCCGAGGCAGCGGTGCACGCCCAGACCGAAGGTCGTGTGCCGGTTCGGGGTCCGGTCGAGCAGCATCTCGTCCGGGTTCGAGAAGACCGCGGGGTCACGGTTCGCCCCACCGAAGCACATCAGCACGCGGTCGCCCGGCTCCAACGGCACGCCGGCCAGTTCGGTGTCGCGGGTGACGGTGCGGGACAGTGCCTGGGTGGGGGTGAAGTACCGCAGGAACTCCTCCCGTGCAGTCTTCATCAGGGACGGGTCGTCCCGCAGCCGCCGGCGCTGATCGGGGTGCTGGCCGAGCCACCGAAAGGCGTTCGCCATGAGCGAGGTCGTGGTGTCGACGCCCCCGACGAGGACGAGAAAGAGGATCTGCATGACCACGCCGTCCGGGATGAGCTCGCCGTTGATCTCGGCGTGAGTGAGAACGGAGATGAGGTCGTCGGCCGGTTCCTTCCGCCGCACCTGCATCGTCTCCCCGAGCTTTCCGAGCATGACGCCGACCTGCTGCTCCACCACCCCGCTTTCGGGCGTGTTGGGAGGCGTGTAGACCGCGGCGTGCATCGGCTCCGCGTAGAACCGCCAGTCTTCGACCGGCAAGCCCATCAGCTGGCAGGTGAGGATTGCGGGAATCGGGTTCGCGACGTCGAGGACGAAGTCGCCCCGGCCGGATTCGATGAACGCGTCGATGCAGGCGGTGACCGCCTCCTTCACGAACGGGGCCCACCGGTCGGATGCGGCCGGCGAGAACATTGGGTTGAGCAGCTTGCGATACGGTTCGTTGTCCGGCGGGTCTAAGTCGATCGGCACAGAGCCGTACGCCGCCGGCGGGATCGTGATGCCGACGGGCTGCTCGAGTTCCACCCCGGCGATGGAATGCGCACTGGAGAAGGTGGCATCATCCCGGATCATCTGGGCGACTTCGTTATAGCCGGTCGCGGCGTAGAAGCCGCCCCAGGACGACGTGTGGGTCACCGGGCACTTCGACCGCATGTCCCGGGTCAGCCGCGGCCAGTGGTCGGCGTACTCGGGGCTGTGGTGGTCGAAGTCCACCTCGGGTGCCGCCGCTCCGGCGGGCTCCGCGCCCGTCTCTGACTTCGTGGTCACTGCGATCCTCCTGCATGCTCGGTGGTCTACCGGTTCATTAGGTGGGGCCCGCTTCCATGACCGTCAGGCCATCCGAGAGCACCGGAGCCCTGGTAGCGGCAGGTATGTCACCTGGCAACGCCCCGGTCGCGCATTTCGGCGATCTGCTCGGGGGTGCGCCCGAGCATCGTGAGGACCTCGTCGGTGTGTTCACCGAGCAGCGGCGCCCTGCAGTGCGCGACCGGCGCGGCGCCGTCCACCCGGACCAGCACCGCCAGCTCACGCACATTCCCACGGGTGGGATGCCAGACCTCCGCCGCCCGACCGGTCCGCCGGTGCTCGGAATCACGCAGGAAGGCCCGCGAGTTGCGCGCCACCGGCACGGCGGCGGGTACCCCGGCGCCGCGCAGCTCGGCGACCAGGTCATCGCTGCGGCGGGCGAGAACCGCCTCGCTGAGCCTGGCGGCGAGAAGGTCGTCGTTCTCCCGGCGCCCGCCGGCGGTCGCGAGACCCGGATCGGCGGCGACGTCCAGACCGAGTACCTTGTACAGCCCGGTGAAGTGGTCGTCGGAAGCCGCCGACAGGCAGACCCACCCGTCGGCCGTCTCATACAACCGGTCGAGGGCACTGACACCGAACTGCAGCGGATCGAGCCGCCCCGCCCCGAGCACGGTGCCGTCGGCCCGTCGGACGACATGGGCCAGATGGGTCATGGTCGCGTTCAACTGAGGCTGCTCGACCCACTGCCCCGCGCCCCCGGACTGCCGGTGCAGCAACGCCATAAGGATGCCGACAGCGCCCACCAGCCCACCGCCGGGGTCCTCGTTACCCACCGGGAACAGCGGCGGATTGAACTGGCCGGCCACCTCGAAGTTCACCCCGACGTAGCCCGACACCAGCGGCGCGAAGCTCTGCCGGTTCATCGCGGGCCCACTCGACCCCCATCCGGGTGAGTGCAGGTAGACCAGCCGTGGGTTGAGCGCCCGCAGATCGCCGTACCCCAGTCCGACACGCTCGGCGGCGTTCGGCCGCAGGTTGTGATGGACCACGTCCGCCCAGACCGCCAGATCACGCGCGGCCTGCTGCGCCTGCGGATCCTTCAGCTGCAGGGAGATTGCCCGCTTCCCGGCCTGTGCCGAGGAGAACGGCCGATCCAGGCCACGCAGCTGGTCCCCGACCGGCGGCTCGAGCTTGATGACATCGGCGCCGAGGTCGGCCAGCAGCCTGGAGGCGTATGGGCCGGCGTAGTAGGCACCGAAGTCCAGTATCCGCAGGCCGCCCAGCAGCGGCCGGTCCGGGTCCGGCGCGGCTGCGGGGACGCCCCAGCGCTGGCCCGACCGCCATCGCGGACCGAGTTCGTCCCAGCCGCACGGAGCTGGAGCCGGCGCCGAATCGGCGTGCGCGGTGACGGCGAACCGCAGCGGCGGCGCCACCTGGTCCACCAGCCCGATCGTCGGGTCCTCGACCCGCGCCACCATCTCGTTGTGCACCGCCTGCGGAGCGTCGAACACCTCCCCCGGGCGCAGCTCGGGGATGGCGCAGACGTCTGCGGCCTCCAATCGGCGCAGCCACTCGTCCCGCGGCCGGGCCGCGAACGCCGCGACGGTGTCCTCCGTCATCACCTTCCGCTGCTCCGGCGTGAGCTCCTGCGCCATCTCCGGCCCATCGACCGGCGGGAAGTGCTCCGCGAACCCCAGCTCGGTCATCAGCCGGCCGAACGCACCTACGGCACCGGTGTGGACCCCGAGGTACTCGCCGTCCGCGCACTCGAACGCGCGCGAGAGCAACCTGCGGCTGGATGTCTGCGGGATCCAGGTCTCGCTGACGTCGTCGTCTCCCCAGCCCATCGACAGGTAGGCCAGCGCGCCGTCGAACAGGGAGGTCTCGACGTGCCGCCCGAGACCGTCCTCGCCACGCCGGTGCAGCGCGGCGAGGACGCCAATCGCCGCGAGATAGGCCGCGCCGATGCCGGCGAACGGCAGACCCTCGTAGATCGGCCCCTCCCGCAGGCCCACCTGCTCACCCATGGTGCCGACCAGTGCATGCACCAGGGACTCGTGACCGGGGACGTCACGCAGGGGACCGTCCGGGCCGAAACCCGAGATCGCGCAGGTAACCAGAGTCGGGAAACGCTCGCGCAGTGCCGCGTCGCCGAGCCCCAGTTCCTCGGCGACGCCGGGACGCCAGCTGGTCAAGAGGACATCGGCCTCGCCGAGGAGTTCGCTCAACCGCCCCCGGCCTTCGGTCGCCCGCAGGTCGAGCACGACGGCACGCTTACCCCGGTTGAACACGGCGTACTCGACAGCGAGCGCGTCGCGCCAGCGGTCGCCACCGGGTGGCTCCACCCGAACGACGTCGGCCCCGTAATCCGCGAGCAGACCTGCGGCCCGCGGACCCGCCGTGCCGGTCGAACAGTCGACGACCCGCAGCCCATCCAGCGGTCCAGGCATCACGAAAACCTTCCAGACGATCTCTTTCGCCGCGGCCTCATCGCGCTCCGCGCCGCCGCACTCGGGCGACCGCCGATGCCCGCGAGACCGCCGGCCTGGCCTACATCCGCGCCGCCTGTCGCGGCGTCCGTGCCATCCCCCAGGCGCACGCACCACCCGGATGTCCAGCCGTCCCGGCGCTGACAGGAACGCCGGGCTAGTCCACCGCCGCCGCCCTCTTCGGCCAGTTGTAGAGACGGCGCGCGTTGGCGTTGGTCACCAGGTCGACCTCATGGTCCGACATGCCCCCGGTCAGCCGCTTGATCACGTCCTGCGAGTTCGGCCACGGCGTCTCCACATGCGGGAAGTCGCTCTCCCACAGGATCCGCTCGACGCCCAACCGGTCCCGCAGTTCGATACCGACCGAGTCGTCGACGAACGCCCCGTACATGTTCCGCTTGAACAGCTCCGAGGGCTTCAGATCATCCAGCCCCGACCACATGCGGTGCCGCTCCCACATCCGGTCGCACCGCTCCAGCTGCGCCGGGATCCAGCCCAGACCCCCCTCGGAGAAGACGATCTGCAGCTCGGGGAACTTCCGCAGCACCGGGCTCTCCAACAGCCCTACCATCCCGATCGCGGCACTGGCCTGCGCGAGCATGATCGTGACGTGAAACGGCGCGTCCGGAGCGGACGTGAGCATCTGGCCGCTGGTGCCGATGTGCATGTTCACCGCGAGCCCGGTCTCGGCCAGCGCCTCCCACACCGGATCCCAGTGATCGGTGAAGAAGGACGGAAGCCCCAGCGGCGCCGGCGTCTCGGGGAAGGTGATGCATCGGGCGCCCTTCGCCGCGCACCGGCGGATCTCCGCGGCGGCGAGCCGCGGATCCCACAGCTGCGTGACGATCATCGGGATGTACAGGTCAGGCGCGGCGGCGCACCACTCGTCGGACATCCAGTCGTTGTAGGCCTTCACGCACAGGTCGGCGAGCACCTTGTCCTGGAAGTCCAGGAACAGCGTCCCCGCGAACCTCGGCAGGGTCGGGAAGCACACGCTTCCCACGACACCGTCCAGGCGCATGTCCGCCGCTCTGGCCACCGGGTCCCAACATCCCTGGATCATGTCGGTGTAACGGACGGGATCCATGTCCCAGGTCTCCTGTGGTCGGCCGGCCACAGCGTTGAGACCCATCGTGTCGACGCGGTTGTTCTCGTAGTACCAGAACTCCCGCCCGTCCTCCTCCACCACATGCGGGCCGATCTCCCGGTACTTCGCCGGCAACCGGTCGATCCAGACACCCGGCGGCTCGATGATGTGATCATCAACACTGATCAACTCGAACACGGTTTCCTCCACATCGGATGCCGGCTGCACCTCGGGAGCAGGGGACGCCCACGGCTGCGCGATCCGCGCACCCAGAGCTGCCTGATCGTCACCTCGGCCGAACCATGATTATGGTGCACTAATATAAACCTCACATCTTGAGCGTGCAAGGGGTCACATTGCACGCCAGGGCGGCGTCTGCCTGTCCGGCAGAGGAGGTCGATCCCCTGGCAAACATGGTCAGAGCCGCGACAAGTTGGCCCCGCGGCCCGTCCGAAGTAGGCTGCTAGGCGCCCCGCAGCCCGACGAACGGCGCATGTCAACCTGTGATGTCAATCACAGATAGCGGTCTATCAGTACGCCAAATCCGCGATGCCGGCGCTGTGGTCAGGAGCGCCGCCGGCTTCACGCGGCTCGGCGGGCTCCGGGTCCCACAACAACTCCTCCTGGGCGAACGGTGCGATCGCGAGCCGTCCTCCCGGACCAGCCGGCCGTGGGCGAGCCCCCGCCCGCCTGCGTTCACCACCGGGTTGACGTCCACGCGCACCCAGCCCCGCAGGGCGCAGAGACGATGCAGCCACAGCGCTGCGGCAGCGTAACGGCGGCCCGCTGGGTTCGCAGCGTCGCGCCGGGGCGGCAAGCACTGGCCGTCACGCCGATGTCGGAGAGCCCGCGAGCGCGGCCGCGTGCACGACCGGGTCGGCCGGCAGCGGCCGCAGGGGGCGCACCCAGTACGGATGGACGCGGGCCACGCCTGTGAGGCTCCAGAATCCGGATTCGGCCTGTGAGCGGCCTTTTGCGGTTGACGTGATCGTCTGTGGGGGTGGTCAGGCGGCGTTGCGGTACTCGTGGATCAGTCCGCCGAGAATGCGGATGCGACGGATGGTGGGCCTAGCTACATCATCCGCCGAATCGAACAGGCGTTCCGTAGGTCAGGCGGTTCCGGACCCGTCGGCCTGTCTCGTAACCGCAATCGTCGGCGTGGTGGTCGCGTTGACGTTCTGCTTGGGCAGAGCGGGCCCACAACCTTTCTTGGCGTCGAGCTCTCGCGGGCGGATGCCGTCGCGGCCGGCTTTCAGCTCGTTGTCGCCCGAGAGGTCGAGCCAGCGGTTCGCCGCGTCACGGTATCGGGTGACCAGATCGGGGTGATCACCTTCGGCTAGGCTGCGGAGGTCCGCCCTGGTGAGTTCGAGCGCCTCGGACAGAAGGAGCGCGCGGCCTCGCTCGAGCGCGAGCGCCGCGCCCTGAGGATCTCCGGCCGCGGCCGCGGCAAGAGCGGCACGGGTCGCGATGTCCTGGCCGCGCAGGCGGGTTTCCTTGTGCGCTCGTAGCAGCTGTGCGCGGAAGAGACGTTCGGACGCGTCAACCCCGAGCAGGAACGCCTCGGCGGCCTCGGGCCAGGCGCCGCGCCGGACCGCCCAGGCTCCCCAGGAGCTGGCTGTGGAGACGGCGGTCTCGATGTCCGTTTCCAGGCCGGCTGTCGTGGCGCTCCGTAGGGTGGCGGTGCCCACCGCGAGATCACGCGGGTCCGCGGTGATCACGTGCCGGAGCCGATAGCCCTCACCGAGATTGCGGAGCATGCCAGGTAGTTTCGGTTCTCCGGGTGTGGTCCGGCGGAGGGATTCTTCCAGCAGGTCGATCCCTCGCTCGAGGTCGTGCATCGAGCCTGAGCCGGCATGGGCCCGCAGCCAGAGGGCGCCGAGGCCGTTCACGCGCGGGGCGCGACGGGGCGATTCCGGCGGCGTCGCGGCGACCGCTTCGGTCAGGGCCGCCCGAGCGCGGTCGAGGTCGCCGGGACCGTCGCGGAGGCGTAGAACCGCCGCGAGGCTGGTGAGAGACGAGGGCAGGTCCGGGGATGCGGCGGGAGTGCGGCGGACGGCGTCGTCAAGGAGGCGAATCGCCTCGTCGATGTCCGTCTCGAGTCCGCTCTGGCGGTAGCGAGCGCCCATGAGCACCCCCAGGGTGTTGAGCTGGAATGCCCGGTCGGGCGCGCCCGGAGGTGTACGGACGAGGGCGTCGCGGAGGATGTCGGTGGCGCGGTCGAGATCGTCGAGGTCGCCGGTTCGGTTGTAGCGGGCGGACAGGGCGATGCCCAGCGTGCCGAGTAGCCACCCCAGCAATGGTGCGTCTTCGGGCGCCTGTTCGGCGGCGCTTTCCAAGGCCGATATGGCTTCCCGAAGGTGCGCTGTTTCGCCGGTGCGTTCGTATAGCGCGTCAAGCATGAGGCCGAGGTTGCCGAGATGGGAGGCCCGTTCCCCGGCGGGCGCCGGCAGCTGGGACGAGCGCCGCAGGGCGTCGACGGCGGCGGTCAGGTCGTTGAGATCACCCAAGGCCTGGAACCTCAGCTCACGTACGAGTCCCAGATTGGCCGTCGCGCGGGCCGCCGCTGGCGCCACGTCAGGTGTCGCGGTCGCGGCCTGCTCGAACGCCGCGATCGCCTCGTCCAGGTCGCCGGTCGCCCCGTCGTGGCGGTACCTGTCCACCAGACCGACGGCAATGCCACTTCCACTATTTGGATCTTGACTGGTTGCGGTGTGTCGGTTCGGGTGGTTCTGCCTGGTTGGCGGCATGATCGTGGGCTGTGACGGACACGGGTAGCCAGCTGATGGACTGGATCTCGTTGGGGGTCCTGACGTCGTTCGTGTCGCGGGATGCGGTCGACGAGGCGATCGAGGCGACCGGGACGGGTGCCCGGCGCAGCGACACGACGATCCCGCCGCGGGTCGCGGTCTACTTCGTGATGGCGCTCGCGTTGTTCGCGGACGACGACTACGAGGCGGTCGCGCGCCGGCTCGCTACCACGCTTGACGATCTCGACGTGGTCGGGCCGCGATGGGAACCGACCTCGGGCGGGCTGACCAAAGCCCGCCAGCGGCTCGGTGCGGCACCGCTGGCGGAACTGTTCTCGCAGGTCGCCGGGCCGGTCGCGGACCTCGACACGGTCGGGGCGTTCCTCGGCCCGTGGCGGCTGATGAGTATCGACGGACTGGAGTGGGACGCGCCCGCCTCGGCGGAGAACATCGCCGCGTTCGGCCTGCCCGCGGGCCGCGACGGCGCGCCGGGGGCGCTGCCGAAGGTCCGCGCCCTCACCGTGTCCGAGTGCGCCTCGCACGCGCCGGTGCTGGCCGTGCTCGGCCCGGCCGGCGGCGCGAAGCCCGCCAGCGAGCAGGCCCTGGCCCGCACCCTGTACCCACGGCTGGCCGAACGCTGGCTTCTGCTCGCGGACCGCAACTTCTACTCCTGGACCGACTGGTGCACGGCCGCGGACACCGGCGCGGCACTGCTGTGGCGGGTCAAGGCCAGCCTGCGGCTGCCGCCGCTGCGCGCGTTGTCCGACGGCTCGTACCTGACGGTCCTGGTCAACCCGAAGATCACCGGGAAGGCGCGGGACGCCCTGGTCGCCGCGGCCCGCGCCGGTGAGGTACTCGACCCGGCGAAGGCCCGCTACGCCCGTCTCGTCGAGTACGACGTGCCCGACCGGGACGGCGACGGGAAACACGAGGTCATCGCCCTGCTCACCACGATCCTCAACCCACGCGACGCGACCGCGTCCGCGCTGGCCGGGGCCTACCGGCAGCGCTGGGAACACGAGACCGGTAACAGGCAGCTCAAGACCTACCTACGCGGCCCGGGGAAGGTCCTGCGCTCGAAGCACCCCGACACCGTCTACCAGGAGATCTACGGCTACCTGCTCACCCACCACGCGATCAGCGCGCTGACCTGCCAGGCCGCGACCGCCGCCGGGATCGACCCCGACCGGATCAAGTTCAAGCGCACTGTCAGGATCATCCGGGACCGGGTCGCCACCGACCCGGCTTTTTCCCCCTGACCAGCGGGCACGCACCCAAGGCGAGATCGCCACCGACATCACCCGACCGACCCGGCTCAACACCCGCCGCGAACGCACCTACCCCCACGTCGTCCGCCGAGCCCGCCACAACCAGTACCCGGTCAAGAAACCCGGCCAGCACGGCATCCGCCACCATGCCCCGCCCACGATCAGACTCGCCAACCCGGTGAAACCCCAGGTCACAGCTTGATCAACTTAGCGGAAGTGGCATTGAGACCGACGGCGAGGTCCATGAGGAACATGGCGCGGTCCGGGCCGTGGCTGGCGGCCGCGTCGGCGGCGGCCCGGAAGGCGCGGAGGGACTCGTCGCGGGCCCGCTCGTCTCCGACGCCGACGTAACGCATCCGCAGGCTTAGGCCGAGATTGTTGAGAAATGCTGCCCTGAACAGGTCGGTGACGTTCGGGCTGATGTGCCCGTACGCCGGCGAGCTGATGTCCACCACCGTCTGTTGGATCGCGATCGCGGCGTCCAGGTCGTCCATCTCTCCGCCAAGGACGTACCGGTCCCGGAGGTCCACACCCAGGTTGTTGCGGGCGTGGAGATGTTCGAGGGAGTCAGGCACCGACGCGGCGGCCGCCCGCTGGTGGGCGTCGATCGCTCGCGCCAGGTCCACGGCGTCCCCGGTCAGAACGGCATGTCGGACTCGGTGGTCGTTGCCGATCTCGTTCAGGTACCGGGCGGCCTCCGGCGAGCCGGGAGCGGCGCCCTCCAGCGCCTGGGTGTGCGCCGATGTCGCGCGGTCCAGATCCGAGGGCACGCCCGCGGCGTCGAACCGGTCCCGCAGCGCTGTGCCCATCTCGCCGGCCACCGCGGCGCGGTCCCACTCAATGAGCAGGTTCGACCGGATGTCCGACGGAACGATCATGGGTAGCGCTTCGTCATAGGCCGCGATCGCCTCATCGAGGTCGCGCGGGTCGCTCGAACGTCGGTACCGCTCGCGCAGCGCCCGGGCCAGCTCGGCGAGATGGTCGGCGCGGTCATCGGATTCCAGACTCGCGGCGGCGGCGTCGCGATAGCACCTGACAGCTCTGTCGAGGTGGTTCATCTCGGACGTCGCCGTGTAGGCGAGCCAGAACACGAACCCCGCCAGGGAATGGGCGGCGGCGCGAGGCGTCGGGGGGACGACCGCGAACACGGGATGGTCCAGCAGGCCCGTCCACAGCCCCACGGCTTCGGCCAGGGCGCGGTCAACATCAGAACCATCCGTCACCCGGGTCAGCGCGTCGACGGCCGCCTGATACAGCTGGCCCATCGCCTCCACCCGGAGGAAGTTCAGCGCCGGCGGGTCAACCTTCGGCTTGTCGGCGGCCCGCGCGGCCCGCCGCCGTCGCCACCCGCGCTGCCGGCAGTGGCGGATGAGCTCGGCTCCGTCGGCGAGGAGGTCGGCGATTCCGCCGTCGCCGGGCTGGCGCCCGCCGCCCGTGGAGGCCGCGGTCAACAGTTCCGCGAGATCCTCGTCGAGAAGTTCGGGATGGCGTTCCAGGAAGGCGCGCGAGGCGTCCCACGTGGGGGTTTCGAGATAGTCGACGAGCAGGAGGAGAATGCGTGCGCCTCGCTCGCCCATGCGGCGGTCCAGCCAGTCGTCCAGCATGGCCACCCACCCATCACCGACCAGGACCGACGTTCGGGGACCGACACCGGAGAACGCGGCTTTCCGTCGGGAGGTTGGGAATAGTGTAGATGTCGCGCCGACGGGAGGACATGGACCTGGGATGGGTACGGATGCGCCGGACGATCCCGCGCAACAACGGCGAGTCCTCGATCTTCTCTGGCCGGTGCTCTGGGCGGAGACGCCGGAGGCTTTGCGGGAAGCGCTCGCCGCCGCGCCGGAGCTGTTCACCGGGCGTCACGACACGATCCTCGACCGGGTCGTGGAGGATCTCGCCAGTTCCCCGGATCTGGCCGCCGCGGTCTGGCACGCGCGGCGGCTGCTGACCCGCTGCCGCGAGCTCGGGATCGAACGCGGCTTCACGGCGATGCGCACCGTGCGGATCCTCCCGCCGGGGTTCGTGGCGCTCGCGGACGAGGTACGGGAGGCCTACGAGCGCTGGGACGGGTGCGCGCCGTGTGCCGCGCTGGACGAGCTGATCGAGCGCTCCGGGCGGGTCCTCGACGCCGATGCGTCGCGCATGCTGGGTCCGGACGAGCGAGCCGGGCTGGCCAGCTCGGTGGCGAGGCTGCACACGCTCTCAGAGTCGGCCGATTGCGGCGGACGGTCAGGCGTGGTCCACGCGGTGAAGGCCATGAGCGGGGGGCGAACCCCCGATCTTGAAGAGCACGGTGAACGCGTTGGCCACTCCCCCACCGACGCCCTCACGCGTAGTCCGCATGCATCCGAGGCCCATGCTCTGACGCTCGCCCTCATCGTGATCCACGTGCCCGGCCAAGGACGGCGTGCTGACGACCTTCGGCGGCCCCACGGTCACGTTCGCCGTCGCCGTCGCCTCGGGTAATGGAGATGCCGCCGGCTCGCTGGGCTTGCCGACGCCGAGACCACCTCTGGCAGGTCGAGGTCTGCGTCACGCCCCTGCAGCACCGGCGCCCGATGGACCGAACAGTCCCGAGCACCGAGGTTTCCGGGACAGCACGATGGTCACGTTCTGCCCAGCGGCTCCGGAACAGGGTGGGTCTGGGTGGTGCGCCAGGCCCGGGGGTGCAGGAGCCGTAGCCCGTTGAGGCCGACGATGAGGGTGGAGCCTTCGTGGCCGGCGACGCCGAGGGGCAGGGGTAGGTGGCCGAGCAGGTCCCAGGCGACCAGTGCGGTGATGAAGGTCGCCGCGATGGCCAGGTTGGCAGTGACGACACGGCGGGCGTGGCGGGACAGCTCGATGATCGCGGGCAGGGCGATCAGGTCGTCGCGGACGAGGACCGCATCGGCGGTCTGTAGGGCGAGGTCGGAGCCGCGGCGGCCCATCGCGACGCCGAGGTCGGCGGCGGCGAGCGCGGGGGCGTCGTTGACGCCGTCGCCGACCAGCAGCACTCGCCGCCGCTGGTCCTGCAAGACATGAATCCGGGTGACCTTGTCGGCTGGCAGCAGCCCGCCATGCGCCTCGTGGATGCCTAGCTCGGCGGCGAGTCGGCTGGCGGCGCCGGGGTTGTCGCCGGTGAGCAGGACCGGGGATGTTCCCGTGAGTCGGGTCAGCGCCGCCACGGTGGCGGCGGCATGCGGACGGGTCCGGTCGGTGAGGGTGAGGACCGCGGTGTGGTGGTCGTCGATGGTGACGACCACGGCAGTGTGCCCGCTGGCCTGCACGGCGTCTATCGCGGCCCGCGTCTGAGGGGTCAACTGCGCCGTGGCAGGACCGTCCTGCGGCCCGTCGAGCAGGCGCGGGGTTGCGACCTGCACGTGATGGCCGTCGACGGTGGCGGTCACGCCCCGTCCGGGGGTTGAGGTGAAGTCGTGCGTGGCAGGGATGGCGAGGTTTCGGTCGCGGGCGGCGGCGAGCACGGCCGCGGCGACTGGATGCTCGCTGGGATGTTCAGCGCCAGCGGCCAGTTGGAGTACCCGGTCCGCGTCGATCGCGGGTGCTCTGGAGGGCTGGCCGTCTCCGGAGCCGTCGTAGGCGACGTGAACATCGAGGAGGCGGGGGGTGCCTTCGGTGAGGGTGCCGGTCTTGTCGAACGCCACCAGGGTGGTGTCGGCCAGCCGTTCCATGACCACGGCCGACTTGACCAGTACGCCGTGGCGCCCGGCGAGGGCGATCGCGGACAACAACGGTGGCATCGTCGCGAGCACCACCGCGCACGGCGATGCGACGATCATGAAGGTCATGGCGCGGAGCAGGGTGGGTCGCAGCGCCGCGTCGGACAGCAAGGGGATGGCGAACAGGGCGAGGGTCGCTGCCACGACGCCGATCGAGTAGCGCTGCTCGACCTTCTCGATGAACAGCTGCGTTCTCGCTTTGGTCGCGGAAGCCTCCTCGACCAAAGCGACGATGCGGGCGATCACCGACTGGCCGGCGGGGCGGTGGACCCGGACGGTCAGCGTGCCGGTGCCGTTCAGCGTGCCCGCGAGCACCTCGTCTCCGGTTGCCTTCGCGACCGGCAGGGGTTCGCCGGTGATCGTGGCTTGGTCGGCCTCGCTGGCGCCGCCGACCACAATGGCGTCGGCACCGATGCGTTCTCCGGGGCGGATCCGGATGACGTCCCCGATCCGAAGGTCCACGGTGCTTACCGTCTCCTCCGTTCCGTCGGGACGTATCCGGTTGGCGCGCTCGGGTGCCAGGTCGAGCAGTGCGCGCACGGAGTCGGCGGTGCGCGCGGTCGCGACCGCCTCCAGCGCCCCAGAGGTGGCGAAGATGACGATCAGTAGGGCGCCGTCGAAGACCTGCCCGATACTGGCCGCACCCCACGCGGCGACGATCATCAGCAGGTCCACGTCCAGTGAAGTTGACCCGTTTCTGTTCACACCTGGGCTCTTTGGGATAATGGTCCCAGGGAGGAGTGCAGGTGTCGAGATCACAACCGCCGTACACGGAGGAGTTCCGCCGGCAGATGGTGGAACTTGTCCGGGCTGGCCGCTCACCCGAGGCGCTGGCCAAGGAATACGGCCCGTCGGGGCCGTCAATCCGTAACTGGGTACGCCAGGCCGAACAGGAGGAAGGCGCACGGGCCGACGGGCTGAGTGCCGCCGAGCGTGAGGAGTTGAAACGGCTCCGGAAGGAGAACCGGCAGCTCCGCGAGGAACGTGACATCCTCCGCAAGGCAACAATTTTCTTCGCGACGGAGACCGATCAGAGATGACGTTCGCTCTGATCGACGCGGAGAAAACACACCATGCAGTCTCCGTCCTGGCCCGCGTGCTCGGTGTGTCACGCGAGGGCTACTACGCCTGGCGTCGCCGCGGCGGCCTGTCCGCCCGCTCCGCCGAGGATCAGACCCTGACCACAAAGATCACCGCGGTGCATGCGGCGTCCCGGGCGACCTACGGCGCCCCACGGGTCCACGCCGACCTGGCCGCCGCCGGCGTGCGGACCAGCCGTAAGCGGGTCGCCCGGCTGATGAGACAGGCTGGCCTGCAAGGGGTCCACCGCCGCCGGCGGGTCAGCCTGACCCGCCGCGACCGGGCCGCCCATCTGCCGCCTGATCTGGTCGGACGTGACTTCACCGCCCCGGCCCCGAACCGGGTCTGGACCGCCGACGTCACCTACATCCCGACCGGGCAGGGCTGGCTCTACCTCGCGGTCGTCCTCGACCTGTACTCCCGCAGGATCGTCGGCTGGTCCATGGCAGACGAGCAGAAAACCCCGCTCGTCGCCGACGCGCTCACCATGGCACTCCGACACCGCCGTCCCGCCCCCGGCGTCATTCACCACTCCGACCAGGGCGGTCAATACGTTTCTCGAGAGTTCGCCAGGATCTGCGAGCGGCACCAGGTCCGGCGCTCCGTCGGAACCGCCGGCGACTGCTACGACAATGCAGTCACCGAGTCATTCTTCGCCACCCTCGAATGTGAACTTCTTGACCGCACCAGCTTCGCCACCCACGACCGGGCCCGGACCGCCATCTTCGACTTCATCGAAGGCTTCTACAACCGGCGACGCCGCCACTCCACCAACGGATATCTCAGCCCCCACGAACACGAAACCCGCTTCTACGAGTACCATGAAGCCGCATAGCCGTTCAAAGCCCTACCTGTGAACGAAACCGGGGCAGCTTCACAGCGAGCGTTTCAGCAATGCCCGCACCCCGGCCGTGGCTGGTATCCATCCGCCGGCGGCGTAGCAGGCGAGGTACAGCACCCACCAGACCGGCGCCGGGGTACCGGTCACCTTCATGATGCCGCCGGCTGCGAACATCGCGCTCGCCAACGTCGCCCAGCGCACCTCGGTGAGGGCCCAGAGACGGGCGGCTGGCCCCCGCCCCGCCAACACGGCGCGCGCTTCGGCCGGATCGATGGAGGCGGAGGCGGGCCTCGTCGTCAGCGTCACCCCAACCACGCTACCTGCGTGAGCACGTATATAGCTAGACAGGAAGGCTACTGGACAGCCGAGTAGCAGGGTGAATCGGTTATCCTCGATATGTGCACAGCGATCTGTCGGACTTCCGGATGCCGAACGAGGAACAGGTCCATTTGGCCGCCGAAGGCTTCCGGCTACTCGCGGACCCCACCCGCATCAAGATCCTCTGGGCGCTGCTACAAGGTGAGTCCTCGGTCGCCTGCCTCGCCGACCTCGTCGGCGCCGCACCCACGACGGTCAGCCAGCACCTGGCCAAACTGCGCCTCGCAGGGCTGGTCCGTGGCCGCCGCGAAGGCACCTTCGTCTACTACTCCGCCGCGGACGTCCACGTGCAGGCCCTGCTCGCCGAGGCACTGTTCCACGCCGACCACGCCGACCGGAACCTGCCCGACCACGCGGCCGGCGAGGCAGCGCCCCACACCCACATCCCCGCTCGGCCGATCACGGCGAAGACAAGTCTCTGATCATCAAGCCCGTTCGAAAACGGCGACCAAGGGGCGGCTCAAACCACCGTGGGTGCCCGCAAACGGGGGTTTGGAAGGTATTCCCGGCGACATAGTTGGGGTGGACACGGCGGGCCTAACCGGTGGCCGCGATCGCCTGCCCCCAGGAAGCCCTCTCAGCCGACGGGTTCGCGGGCGGCCGGCTGCACAGCAGCTCAAGCCCAGCGGCACAGCAGGTAGGCCGGCGCCGAGCATCAGCTGGTACTCGCCGCCGAACATCGCCCATTGGACCGTCCGACGCGGGTCGCGGTAGTCGAGGTCGGGCGGCTGTTCGTCGCCGTGGACGGCTTGGCCGAACCAGGCGAACGCGGCCATGTCCGGGAAGACCGCAGCTTTGCCGATCTCGACGAATCGCCGACGAACTCCGAGATCCCGGCATGCCTTGGCAAGTGGTGCCCATGCCCCGGCCGAGGCCCAAGCACAGAGCCTGGTGCGGGATCAGGAAGTCCGGACTCGCGAACGTAACCCCGGCCCACAGCCGCAGAAACGCCTACCCACTCGCCCGGTGGAACCCCAGCCCCGGGATCGGCAGCAGGGCGGCAGCGCAAGGTGAGATGCGGTGGCCGCCAGCCCGACCCCGACAGGCAGCAGCAACGGCACATCGAACGGCCCGGCAAGCACGGACAGGATCATCGCTAGGGGCGGCCGACATGCCAATCTCGCCCACGAAATGCGCTTGCTGACCAGGCGGACGCGAGACGCCGGCGCCGGAGATCCCCGGGCCGCCGCCCAGGTAGGGAGGCTCACGCGCACCACCCGAGGCAGGGCCGCCACGCGTTGGAGGGCAAAGACAGACGACACCCCTCGCCCGGGGGTAGGGGCGTCGTCAGCGCCGCTAACGAAAGTGATTACCATTGCGGACAGCAATCACGCAGTTGGATCGCGGCAACGCCGCCACGACCTCGGAGCCACCATCATGAAGATCGCTTTCGTCGGCAAGGGCGGCAGTGGCAAGACCACGCTGTCCTCGCTGTTCTGCCGCCACCTCGCCGCAGCCGGCGCACCCGTCCTCGCGCTCGACGCGGACATCAACCAGCACCTCGGCACCGCGCTCGGCCTCGACGAGGCGGCGGCACCGGTACCAATGGGCGAGCACCTCCACGAGATCAAGGACTACCTCCGCGGCGACAACCCCCGCGTCCCGTCCGCCGACGTGATGGTCAAGACCACCCCACCCGGCACCGGATCACGACTGTTGCCACTGGCCGACGACAACCCGCTGTGGCGCCGCTTCGGCATCGACGCCGACGGCGTGCGACTGGTCGCGACGGGAGCCTTCACCGACGAAGACCTCGGCGTGGCCTGCTACCACTCCAAGCTCGGCGCGGTCGAACTCCTGCTCAACCACCTCGTCGACGGCGCCGGCGAGTATGCCGTCGTCGACATGACCGCCGGCGCCGACGCCTTCGCCTCAGGCCTGTTCACCCGCTTCGACCACACCTTCCTCGTCTGCGAACCGACCCGCAAAGCCGTCGCCGTCCACCGCCAGTACCGCGACTACGCTCGCGACTTCGACATCACCCTCTCCGTGATCGGCAACAAGGTCACCGACCAGGCCGACGAGGAGTTCCTACGCCGCGAGGTCGGCGACGACCTGCTCGTCTGTGTCGGCCCGTCCGCACCCGTACGAGCGATGGAACAGGGCCGGCCCTTCCACCTCGACGACCTCGAACCGGCCATCCGCATCGCACTCGACACCATCCGCGACACCGTCGACGCCACCGACCACGACCCCGACGCCTTCCTCCGGCAGATGCACGAACTCCATCTCCGCAACGCCCGCTCCTGGGCCGACACCGCCACTGGAACAGACCTCTCCGCCCAGATCGACCCCGGCTTCGCCTTTCCCCGTGCCCACAACCCACATCAGGTGGTCACCACGCGCTGACCGGACCCGACAGGCTCGGCGGACGCTCGCGGCGTCCGCCGAGCCGCGCGCACTCGTCGGGGGCGGGTAGGTCACGCCAGCCCAGCTCTCCCAGCGTCAGCTCATCGTCGGTGAGCAGACAGGACTGAAAGACCTCCTGGATCCGTTCGAAATCCGCGTCGAAGCCGACGAGCGCCAGTTTCTCGAGGCGGTCACCGTCGTACCCTCGCGTCAACGTGTCCCCCTGTCCCAGCGCGGAGCGTGGGGCATCGACCATCTCCACCGCGCGAGGGTCATCGAGGATCGCGTTTCGCTACCTGGCAAGGGCCGCCCTGCCGTACAGCGGTATCAGCAGGTTCTCCTGCCCCGGCCCCAACTCGACCCGCCGTTTACCGGACATCGGTGTCCCTCCCGTCATCGTCGCTCTTCCAACGTCGTGCCGGCGCTGTCCGGGATGAGGGAGAGCACCACAATCTCCAGGCTCCCCGCGCCGCCCACCCGGGAGGTCCGGCGCCCGGCCATTTCCGCCTCGTGCGCGAGCAGGTCTGGGCCCAGCGTGTACCAGTCGTAGGAGTCGCCCACCTCGCGGACGAGTCGACCGTCCGGGCCATGAACCCGCCATGTAGTGGTGAAGCGCATCAGGCCCGGCCCGCCTGGCTCGCCCGATACCCACCACTCATAGGTCTGACGTCCGATGCGGTCGTGGATCTGCCGCACCGGCGGGATGATCCGCGGGGTGTGAGCTCCCATCAGTTCCACCACGATCACGCCCGTGGGGGCGAGCCGTTCCCGTATCCGCCGCCACAGGAGCCGGCGTTGCTCCGGCATCAGGTGGCCGGCGACGCCGAAGACGACGGCGGCGCCGATGACGTCGGGCAGCTCCAGGTCGGGCGCAGCACCGTCGACGACGGTGACACGCGGACGCAGCTCGGGCCGAGCGGCGATCCGGCTGGTGAGTACCGCCCTCATGAGCACGGACGGCTCCGCGGCGAGGATCCGTCCGCCCGGCACCGCGGCGGCGATCATCTCGGTGACCCGGCCTGTGCCCGCCCCGATTTCCACGATCGGGCCCGCTGCGGGATCCAGGCCCGCGAGCGCGGCCGTCAGCGGCGGCCCGCTGTCCGCGACCTGGCGGGCGGCCACCATCTCGTAGAACTCGGCCATCGGGGAGTAGTAGTCACGCATCGGTCGTTCCTCGCGGGGCAGCGCCACCCTGCGAACGGGCTGTCGGGGCGTGACTCACGGCGTCGTCGGCCACGTCATGCCGGCGCCGACAAGCGCCGGGGCGAGCAGCCCGATGATCTCGGCTACCACCTGGGCGCGGTGCGCCACCAGATAGAAATGGTCGCCGGGAAAGGACCGCACGGTCAGCGGTCCACGGGTGAACCGCGCCCAGCCGCACGCGCCGTCGAGGTCGCACTCGGGATCGGAGGCTCCCACGAACGCGGTGATCGGGCAGCCCAGTGGTTCAACGGTTCGAGGCCGGTAGGTTTCGATCAGCCGGTAGTCGTCACGGATGTAGGGCAGGACGGCGCGCCGCATCTGCGGGTCGGCAAGCATCTCGCCGGCGGTGCCGCCCAGCCGTGTCAGTTCCGCGCACAGCGCCTCGTCGTCGTCACGATGCAGCCCACCTCCGAGCGCGTCGTCGGGTGCCTGCCGGCCGGACACGACGAGCCGCGCCGGCTCGGCACCGCCCTCCCAGCGCAGTCGCTGGACCGCCTCGTATGCGACGACCGACCCCATGCTGTGCCCGAACACCACGTACGGCCGGTCGAGCAGGGGGCGGAGTTCGGTCGCGACGGTTCCGGCGAGGCCGAGGAGGTCGGCGGCGAACGGCTCCGCGAACCGGTCCTCGCGACCTGGGTACTGCACGACGACCAGGTCCACCGACGGCGGCAGGAGGGCCGCCCACGCGCGGTAGCCGCTCGCCCCGCCGCCGGCGTGCGGGAAGCACACCAGGTGTACTCGGGCGGCCGGGTGCGGCCGGTACCGGCGCAGCGCGCCGCTCACCAGGCCACCGGGAGCGCCTCGACACCGAAGGTCGCCGCATCGTGGCGCAGTTCCAGCTCATCGAAAGGCACCGCGAGCCGCAGGGTCGGCATCCGCCGGATCAGTGTGCCGAGGGCGATCTCCAGTTCGGTGCGGGCGAGGTTCTGCCCGATGCACTGGTGGATGCCGAAGCCGAAGGCAAGATGGTGCCGGTCGGGGCGATGGAAATCGAGCTCGGTCGGGTTCGGGAACACCGTCGGGTCGTGGTTGGCGCCGGCGAGCAGCAGGATCATCCCCTCACCCGCGCGAATGGTCACGCCACCGACCTCGAGGTCCGCCGTCGCGACCCGCAACGGTATCGAGTCCGCGACGGAGAGCATCCGGAGCAGTTCCTCGACGGCCTCGCCCATCATCTCGGGCCGTTCCCGCAGCTCAGCCAGCCGATCGGGTCTTTCCAACAGCATCAGCATGCCAAGCGCGATCATGCTGGTGGTGGTCTCGCGCCCGGCGACGATCGTGATACCGACGGTCGACAGCAGTTCCTGGCGGGTGACCGCCCCGGTGGCGAGATGGTTCACGACCAGCCGGGAGAACAGGTCCTCCCCCGGCTCGCGCAGCCTGCGGTCGATGAGCGCGTCGAACTTGGCGAACATGCCGCCGAGCGCGGCCTGGACCTCCTGGGCGCTGCTGTGCCGGCCACCGGAGATCCGGGTGACGTCGCGGAAGAACTCCAGGTCGTCGGTGGGCACCCCCATCAGGTTCAGCACCGTCGCGGTCGACATCCGGTTCGCGTACGCCGAGACGAGGTCGCTCGGCGGGCCGGCCGCGTGCATCTCGTCGACCAGTTCCTCGGCGTAGGCCGTCAGAGTGGGCACCATGTTCTTCACCCGGCGCGCGGTGAACTCGGCCTGCAGCATCCGCCGGTGGCGAGTGTGGTCCGGCGGATCGGTGCGGATGAACGGACGGTTGCGCGCGGCGGCCTCCCGCTCGCCGACTCCCATCGCGGGGAAGTCGGGATGGCGGGCGTCCGCGCTCACCCGCGGGTCGGCGAGCAGCGCGCGGACGTCCTCGTAGCGGGTGACGATCCAGGCCTGTCTCCCGGTCGGGAGCGTCACCCGTGCCACAGGTTCGGTCTCCCGCAGGTTCTCGTAGCGCGCGGGCGGGAAAAACGGACAGCCCCGCTGGAGCGGGAAGGCCGGCGGTTCCGCGCGGGTGGTATCGGCGGCCGTGCTTGTGACGGCGCTGGTTGAGTCGCCGCCGGCGGCATCGGTCTTGGTCATGCGGGGCCCCTTCGTGGTCGAATCTCTCACCGGGAACGATGTGAACGCGCGGCCGTCGTCAGGGCAGCGCCCGATGCGCGAGCACCCCGAGGGGGGTGGCACCGGGCCGTCCGCCGGCCGGCTGCCGGCGCAGGTCCATCCCCGCCTCGGTGGCGACGGCGGCGAGGTCGACCGTGTGCCAGCCGTAGCCGTCGCGCGCTTCGCGGACGGTCTCCGCATTGCGCAGGACCCGCCAGGTGGACCGCATCCGCATCAGGTCGCCGTCCGCCGGTTCGCCGGAGAACCACCACTCGTAGCTCTGCTCGCCAAGCTCCGCCTGGGCCAGCCGATGCGGTTCCAGCAGGATCGGGCGGTCCAGGTTCATCAGCTCGACCACGATCACGCCGCCGGGCGCCAGTCGCTCCCGCAGTCGCCGCCACAGCGCCTTCCGTCCCGGGCGGTCCAGGTGGCCGGCGACCCCGCACACCAATGCGGCGCTGATCGCTTCGGGCAGGTCCAGGTCGGGTGCGGCATCCGCGCTGATGGTGACCCGGCGGCGGAGGTCGTCGTCCCGGTAGACCCGGCTGGCCAGCACGGCCCGCATGCCCTCGGATGGTTCGTAGGCGACGATCTCGATGTCGGCGAATGCGCGGGCGACCGCCTCGGTGAGCAGTCCGGTGCCGGCACCGACCTCCACGACCGGCCCACGGCCGAGATCGATCATGCGCAGTGCCTCGATGACGGCAGGTGCGCTGGTGGCCTGGACGTGCGCTGCGGCGACGAGGTCGAAGAACTCCGCGGTCGGGGTGTAGGGCATGCTGCCCCCGTCCGGCCCGGGATCGGCGTCGCCGCCGGGTTCGTCCGGACGCCGGACGCGGCCGCTCCCCCGGGCACGACTCCCCGTCGGAAGCAGATCGGTTTCGGTGACCCGGACCGCGGAGACCGGATCGGTTTCTGGCAGCAGGTCGTTCAGGGCGAGCGGGCGGGGACGTGTGACCCGGGCCGCCTCGGGCGGACCGATCTCGGCGGCGATGTGGGACCAGATCCGGGTGACGGTCAGGTCGTACTGCGCGGAGCTCAGCGGATCCCCACCCGCCTTGATCGCACGGACCATGTCGACCAGCGCACGGGCGATCGCCTCCGGCCAGAGCCGGTCGAAGATGTCACGCTGGGTTCCGGCGGCGGTCCCGGGAAGGACGCTGGTGCTGGGCTGGTCGAATCGGTGCGCATCCGGCCCGTCGACGACGAGCCGACGCTCGGCGTCACGTTCGGCATGCAGCCGCGGGCTCCACTGCACCGGCCCGTGGGTGTCGGCGAGGGTCAGCACCCCGCCTTCGGCGCCGAGGGTGATCCGGTGCCACAGCAGGGCGTGGTTGTCCCGGTCGCGTGGGTCGAGCTGGTTCTGCACCCGCAGCGTCACGGGGACACCGGCCAGTTCTCCGATGAGCGTCCGCAGCGGACCGCCGCCGCCGCGGCCGGGCACATCGACCGCGTCGAACCGCCACGGCCGCAGGCCCCCCAGCGCCCGGCCGAGGATGTCGACCAAGGGCAGCAGCACGTGGACGGGTGTCGCCGCGTCGACGAACACGGGCGTCTGGTGTGCGCGTAGCCGCTGGGCCGCGGCGATGAACGACCGGACTGGTCCGACGTGGGGGTAATGGGTGTTGACCCGGTACTGGACGTGGTGCCGCCGTGCCAGCCGTAGGTTCGCCGTCATCTCGGCCGGGTGTACCGGGTGTTCCTGCAGGACGTGCACGCCCCGACCCATCAGCGCCCGTGCCAGCTCGCTGCCGGTCCCACCGGAGATCGTCGACCCGACGACGACGCAGGCGAGGTCGATGCCGTCCGGCACGGCCTCGACCCGGTCGTAGTGCGCGACACCGATCTGGTCGGCGAAGGTCCGTGAGGCGTTCCCGCCCCGGCTCAGGACGCCGGCCACCGTGAATCCCGGCTCGCCTCGGACCGCGGTCGCGTAGAACCGGCCGAAGTTGGTGCCGCACACCAGCACCCGCAGCGGCCGGCCCTCGCTCCCGCCGGACGCGGTCGCCGTCACAGCGCACCTTCCTCGACGACGTCGTCTCTGGCGGCGTCGTCGCCGATGTCGGCGCCTCGCGCGGCGCCGGGCAGCTCCATGAGGCTGGATCCGCCGGCCTTCCGGATCTCGCGCACGACGGCGTGGGGGTCCAGGACGTCGCAAGCGAAGTGCAGGCCGGCGGGCAGGGCGTCCTCGAGCGCTGTCCGTGCCGCCAGGGCTCCGACGAGGCCGGTCAACTGGTAGCTGCTCGACGTCCGGAGGACGAGGGTGCGACGGATTTCTGTCCCCGCGCCGTCCGGGGGGGTTCCGCGCATCGAGAAGACCATCAGATAGAAGGGGGTCCGCCCGACCAGGTCGAGGGCGGCCGCCCGGTGTAGCCGGGCGCCGACCTCGGCGAGATCGGTGCCCGGTTCCCGCGCGTAGCCCGGCATGCGCTGCATCTCGGCGTGCACCGCCGGACCCGGATGCACGTTGAACCAGTCGACGTCGTCGAGTCCGAGTGCGCGGGCGAGCCGCACGGTTTCGGTCGACAGGAACGGGGTCATCCCCACCGGGCCGGGGAAGAAGGGGGCGACAGCGTTCGGAGCCGCCCGCAGCGCGCGTGGCCGACGTGCGCCGCCTCTCCAGGCGGCCAGCGGTTCGCCGAAGGCGGCGCCGTCGGCTCCTCCGGTACTCAGCGAGAGGATCATGTCGGTCGCCACCGCCGGTGAACAGGGTTCCATCCCGCCGGCGTGGGCGGTCAGCGCCGCGGGCCGGTCGAACCCGGTCGCGGCGAGCCAGCGCGGGAGAATGCTCGACAGGCCCGGCAGCGTGCCGGCGGAGAACACCACGGCACGGTCGGTGCCGGCCAGACCGCGGGCGGCCATCCCCTCCCACGCCGGATCGTCACCGGCGACGTCGACGTAGTGAGCACCCACGGCCACGGCGGCGACCGCGACTGTGTCTCTCAGCAGATAGGTCGGGCCGGCGCAGTTGAGCACCACCTGACATCCGGCGCAGAAACGGGTCAGGCTTACCGGGTCGGTGGCGTCGACAGCCATGATCTCGCCGTGGCCGTCGAGTGCGTCGGCGAGCACCCGCCGTGCGCCGTCGACGCGGCGAGCGCCCAGCCGGATGCGCTCGACGCCGAGCTTGCGCAGCGCGGCGGCCGCGGCCGAGCCGACCATGCCCGACGCGCCGAGGAGCCCGACGACCGGCGGGCCGGGCCGCCCCGAGACGTTCATCGGGTCACCGCGCCGTCGGTGAGCTGCCCGAGAAGCCGCAGCACGCCGGGTGCGTGTTCCACCGACAGGCAGCTGAAGTGGTCGCCGGGGACATCGACGATCCGCAGATCACCCAGGCAGACCTCCTCCCACTGCATGGTCACCGCGTCCCGGCTGCCGGGGAAGGGGTAGGCGCCGCCGTGCCGCAGGAAGGTCACGTCGCCGGCGTAGGGCTCGGGCTGGTAGCGGCTGATCGAGAAGACGCTCTGCCGGAAGGTCAGGAACAGGCGCGTCATGTGGTCCGGCTCGTACATGCCGGCCGACGCCGGGACGGCCTCGCACATCCTGGCGATCCGGGCGGAGCGTGGCAGGGATGCCAGCGCACGGAAGCTGTCGGCGATGTCGGCGTACTCGCCCTCGAGCCTGGCCAGGGCGCCGTCGTGCAGCACTCCGGGGCTTTCGGCGAGCACCGCGTCGCTCGCCGCGGCGACCCGGTACTGGTCATCGGGGAATCCCAGGTCGGGCGGGTGGATGCCCATCATCACCGCGAACGAGTACTCGGCGAGGATCTCGTCGTCGAGCCGGAACCGCGGGCTGTGGCTGCTGATCGCGGTGAAGCTCGCGACCGGCGCTCCGGCCTCGGCCAACCCGCGGGCGACCTCGATGGCGATCAGGCCGCCCAGGCAGTAGCCGACGAGATGCAGATCGCGCGGGCCCAGTTCCAGCAGGGAGCGGGCGTAGCTGGCGGCGAGGGTTTCGATCTGCCCGGTCGGCTCGCCACCGAGGTAGTCCGCCATCTGCGGGATCTCCAGCCCCACGAGAGCCGTGGTTCCCGCGGAGCGGCGCCGGATCTCGGTGATGAGCGCCCGGTAGGGCATCACCGTGCCGGTGCCGGCGTGCACGAGCACGGTCACCGGACCGCCCGCGCTTTGCAGGCCGGCGCCGTGCAGCGGGATCACCGGCGAGACCTTCTCCTGGTCTCCCTTCGCCGCCGGCTCACGGCCGGTGGCGGCGCGCAGGAACGTCGCCAGCGCCGCCACGGTCGGCGCGCGCAGCATGTGCCGCAGCACCACCTCCCATTCCAGGGCGACGACGTCGGGCAGGCGTTCGCGCACCTGGCCGACCAGGCGCGCGACGAGCAGTGAGTCGCCGCCGAGCGCGAAGAAGTCGTCATGGCGGCCGACGCGCTCGACGCCGAGCAGCTCCGCCCAGAGCTCGGCGAGCTGCCGTTCGAGCGCACCGAGCGGTTTCCCGGACCGGGCCGCCACGTCGCCGGCGCCGCCGCCACGCGGCAGCCAGCGGCGCAGCGTGGACCGGTCCACCTTGCCGTTGGCCGTCAGCGGCAGGGCGTCGAGCACCTGCCAGGCGGTTGGGATCATGTAGTCGGGCAGCTGGCTCCCCGTGTGCCGGGTGAGCTCGCTCGCGGTGAGCGGATGCCGGTCTGTCTTCACCTGGGTGAAGAAGACCCGCTGCCCGGTGGGATGCAGGGTGTCGGTCGGTTCCGGCAGGGCCGCGACCAGTTCCACGCCGAGGTCCGCGAGCAGCTCGGGCCACTGCTCGTCGGTCACGAACGACGCTCCGGTGGCGGCGCGCAGATCGGTCCTCGGCCCCGAGGTGACCTCGAGGAACTCCAGCGAGACGGCCAGCGGGTAGTGGTCGTCGCGGGTGTTCTCGGTGAACACCAGCCAGCCGCCGGGGACCAGCAGCTCACGCAGCCGCCGTAAGGCGGCCGGGATGTCGGTGGCGTTGTGCAGGACGTTGGGGCAGAGGATCACGTCGAAGCTGTTCGGGAGGTAGCCCTGCTCCCGGGGGTCGGCGGCGAGGTCGAACCGGCCGTAGCGGACCCAGGGGTGGTCGGCGAACCGTTCGGCGGCCTCCGTCAGGAAGAACCGCGACGGGTCGGTAAACAGGTAGTCGACGCCGAACTCGGCCAGGGCCGGGACGAGCTCGGTGGTGGCGCCGGCGACGCCGCCGCCGACTTCCAGGAGGCGCATCCCCTCCTCACCGACGTGCCGTTCGGCGAGCTGGCGCAGGCCGGCGCAGAGTGCCTGGTTGAGGTGGCGGACGGCCAGGTTGTCGCGGTAGGCGGCGGCGAGCGCGTCGGGCTCGGCGCCTGGGAAGAGCAGAGCCCGGATGTCCTGCTCGCCGGAGAGCAGGGCGGGCAGGTGAGCGGTGCAGGTGCGCATCAGGTCGAGCAGGTCGGTGCTGTAGTCCACCCGGCGCTGCGCGGTGTCCAGCCTGGCCCAGGCCTGTTCCAGCGCCGCGGCGTCGGGTGCGACCAGCCCGTGGTAGCGCGGCGCTCCCGTCTTCCGGTCGCGATGGGGTTCGGTGGCCGGCCTGCCGGTGACCGCCAGCCTGCCGGTGGCCGCCAGCGCTCGCAGCCAGCGACGCACGATGTGCCGGTTGGGCGGGGTTGTCCGCAGAACGGCGCAGACCTCGTCGGCGTCGAGCCCGCCCGACCCGTCGCCCTGGCCTTCGACCGGGATGAGCAGACCCGCGTCCGAGAGGGTCCGTGCCATCACGGCGAGCGCGACGTCGTCCATGGCGGCCAGCAGCTCCGCGAGCGCGGCCGGGTCCATGCCGGCGCCGGCCGCGCGGATCGCGGCTGCGGCTGCGGCCGCGACCAGCGGCGGGGTCGCGCCGGTGGACTCGCCCGCGGCCCGCGGGCCGTCATCCTCCGTTCGTCGCGCGGGTTCAACGAAGGCGGCGAGACGGCGGCCGAGCGGATGCTCGTCGTCGACGAGCACCGCGCCGGCTGCGACCGCGGGATGGGTCAGGACCGCGGCTTCCACCTCGGCGAGCTCGATCCGGAATCCGCGGATCTTCACCTGGTCGTCCTCCCGGCCGAGGAACTCGATGGTCCCGTCGGGCAGGTAGCGGCCCAGGTCGCCGGTGCGGTAGAGCCGTTCGCCGGTGGTCGGATGCCGGATGAAGCGGGCCGCGGTGCGCTCCGGGTCGCCGTGGTAACCCAGCGCAACCCCGGCGCCGCCGATGTGCAGCTCGCCGGGCACCCAGTCCGGCCGGTCCCGCAGCGCGCCGTCGAACACGGCGAAACTCTGGTTGGACAGCGGGGTGCCGTACGGGATGCTCGGTCGGGCGGGATCCACCTCGTCGATCGGGTGGACGATCGACCAGACGGCGCCCTCGGTCGCCCCACCGAGGCTGACCACGCGCAGACCGGGCATCGACGCGCGGGCCTCGTCGGGCAGCGTCACCGGAATCCAGTCACCGGAGAGCAGCGCCAACCGCAGTGTCGTGACATCCGGAGCCGCGCCACCGGATGGCGCACTCCCCGAGGCCCCTCCGGCGGCGGCCGGCCCGCCGGCCGCGGACCGCAGGAACTCGACCAGCATCTGCATCTGCGCCGGAACGGAGTTCCACACGGTCACGGCATGCGCGCCGATCAGGTCGGCCCAGTGCGACGGGTCGCCCCGGCGGGCGCCGTCGGGCAGCACCAGCCGCGCCCCGACCCGTAGCGGGCCGAACACGTCGTAGACCGACAGGTCGAAGCCGAGACTCGCCAGCCCCAACACGGCGTCGTCGGCCGTCACGTGGAAGCGCCGGTTGATGTCGACGATCGTGTTGAGGGCGGCCCGATGGCTGATCATCACGCCCTTGGGTGCGCCGGTGGAACCGGACGTGTAGATGATGTAGGCGAGATCGTCGGGTGCTGCCGCGGGCGCGATCGGGTGGGCGACGCGGGCGGCGCCGACGGGCTCCAGCGCGTCGACGGCGACGGTGGTGAGGTCGTCGGGCCAGCCCGCCGGGTCGGCGAGCCGTGTCTGCGTGAGCACGTGGCGCACGCCCGCGTCGTGAAGGATCACATCGCGGCGTGCGGTTGGCTGCGCGGTGTCGAGGGGCAGGTAGGCGCCGCCCGCGAGCAGGACGCCGAGGACGGCGACAATCTGCTCCCAGCCCTTGTCCATGCCCACGGCGACCGGTTCGGCCGGGCGCAGGCCGGCGTCGGCGAGCACGGCCGCCACGGTGCTGGCGCGCCGGATGAGCTCTCCGTAGGTGAGCTGGCGGTCCGCAGCGACGACCGCGACCGCGTCCGGTGTAACCGCCGCCTGGGCAAGCACGCCCGCGTGCAGCAGCTCATCAGGCAGGTCGGCGGCGGTGTCGTTGACGGCGGCGCGACGCAGGGTCTGATCCTCGGGCAGCTCCACCGGCGCGGGGCGGGTCCAGGCATCGGAGTCCGTCGCAAGCCGGGTGATCGCGGTGATGAGGGCGGCGAACGCCGCCTCGGCCAGGCCGTCGGGGAACACCCCGCCGCGAACGTCCCAGGAGACGGCGAGCGCGTCGCCGCGCGGCATCACCTGGCAGTCGAGCCAGACCTGCGGCGTCTGGCTGATCGCGAACACGACCTCGCCGGTCGGATCCACCGCGGCGCCGAGGTCCGACCCTGCCAGGTCCGCGGGGCCGGCGGGGCCGGCGCCGTCGAGGGTGCTGGTGAAGACCACGGGCATGAGCGGCCGGCCGTCCTCGCGGCGGGAGATCTCGGTGAGGACCTCGCTGCCGGTGAACAGGGTATGGGACAGATCGTCGAGCAGCCCCGCCGAGACCGCGCCGGCACGCTCGGCGAAGGAAGCCGCGGCGCTCAGGTCGACAGCGAGCAGCTCGACCGCGGTGAAGTCGCCGATCAGGGCGCCGACGTCGGGATGAACGTCGAGGCGTTGGAACGTCGGCAGGTTGAGGGTGAATCTCGCCGACCGGCTCCACCGGCCGATCACCTCCGCGTAGGCGGTGAGCAGGGCAGCGGAGGTGGTGATGCCGTGCCGGCGCGCGTTCGACGCCAGGGCGGCCCAGACCGGGGCCGGTAGCAGGTGCTCCAGCCGGGTGAACCGGACCGGTTCCGGCGCGGGTCCGCGACGCTCTGCCAGGGGTAGCTCGGGCGCGGGCGGGAGCGTGTCGAGCCGGTGCAGCCAGTACTCCCGGTCCCGCTGGTAGAGGGCGGTCTCGGCCAGCCGGCGACGGCCCACCAGATAGTCCCGGAAGGTGATTCCCAGCGGGGGGAGATCCGCCGCCGGGTTCGTGCACAACGCGCCGAACTCTCGCAGCAGCAGCTGGACGCTGGCGTAGTCGACGACGAGCAGGTCGAGCGAGAGGTGCAGGAGCAGCTGCCGGTCCGACCGGGTCGCCCTCACCTTGCACAGCGGCCACACCTCGGTCCGGGCCACCCGATGGCTCAGTTCGGCGCGGATGTCCAGCACGGCCGCGCTCACCTCGTCCTCCGCCCGGCCGCGCAGGTCGACGACGTCGATGTGGTGTGGCGGCGGATCCGCGAGCACCACCTGGTAGCCGTCGGGATGGACCACGGCGCGCAGCATGTCGTGCCGCGCGACGAGGGTGTCCCAGGCTGCCTGGACCCGCTCCGGTTCCAGCTCGGCGGGGAAGGCGAGCTCGATGTAGGCGTGGCAGGCGACCCCGCCGTAGTCGTAGGAGTCCCCGCGACCGATCAGGTAGGCGGCCTGGATGTCCGACAGGGGGAACGGTTCGTACCGGCCCTCGGCGTCGGCCGTGACCACCGGGACCGCCTGATCACGTTCCAGCCGGTCGAGGACCTCCTCCCGGTGCTCCCGTAGGAGGTCCCGACGTTGCGGCGTCAGGGCACCGCGCGGTGCGCGGAAGCGCAGGCGGCCGGAATCGGCCCACAGCGTGACACCGTCCCGGCCGAGTTCGGCGATCAGTTCGTCGATTTCCATGATCCTCGACTTCCGCAGGATGCGTCACGCGCCTCGTCGACCGTGGCGAGGAGACGCGGGGCATCGCGATCAGATGGAATCTTGGGCTTTATTGAACATGAATTTCATCTACAGTAAGCCCGGATGACCCCATCTGCCGAGGAGTCACGACACATGCCTGAGGACTGGCCGCGCTGCCCGGAGACGGATGCGGCGCGCTATCGCAAGGCCGGGCACTGGGCCGGCGTCACGTTCGGCGCGTTACTGCGCGACCTCGCGGCCCGCCACGGCTCACGCATCGCCGTGGTCGACGGCGCCGAGCGGTGGTCCTACACCGACCTCGACGCCCACGCCGACCGGCTGTGCGCGGGTCTCGACCGGGCCGGGATCCGACCTGGTGAGCGGGTCGTGGTCCAGCTCCCCAACCGCGTGCAGTTCCTGCACCTGTGGTTCGCGCTGGCCCGGCTCGGCGCCGTCCCGGTGCACGCGATGCCCGCTCACCGTCGCGCCGAGATCCGGCACCTGGCCGAGCTGTCCGGCGCCACGACCTACGTCGTCGCCGATCGTGCCGGCCGGCTCGACGGCCACGCACTCGCGCGGCAGGTACGCGATGCGCTGGCCCCCCCGCGTCGGGTCATCGTCCTCGGCGACCCCGGCGGGGACGACGTCCTGCCCTGGTCAGCCTTGCTGGTCGACGGATCCGGGCCGGTCAGGCGAGCCGGGGCCGAGACCGTCGACAGCGCCGGAGCGCTCGCCATGCTGCTGTTGTCCGGCGGTTCGACGGGTGTGCCGAAACTCATTCCGCGCACCCACGACGAGTACCTGTACGCGGCGCGCCAGGGAGCTGAAGCATGCGAGCTCGGGCCGGAGTCGGTCTACCTGGTGAGCCTGCCCATCGGCTTCAACTTCGCCTTCGGAGCCCCCGGCGTCCTGGGGACGCTGAGTGCCGGCGGCACGGTCGTCATCGCCCGCGACCCGAGCCCGCACACCGCTTTCCGCCTCATCGAACGTGAGCGGGTCACCGTCACGGCCCTCACCCCGCCGCTGGTTCCCGCCTGGATCGAGGAGTACCAGACCAGCCGTCCGGACCTGTCGAGCCTGCGGGTGCTTCAGGTTGGCGGCGCGCGGTTGGCCGATGACGAGGCGCGGCGGGTCGAGACGGTGCTCGGTGTCCGGCTGCAGCAGGTGTTCGGGATGGCCGAAGGGCTGGTGAACTACACCCGCCTGGACGATGCGGACGACCTGCGGCACACGACGCAGGGCCGGCCGCCCTCGGCCGCCGACGAGGTGCTCGTCGTCGACGCCGCCGGGCGGGCCGTGCCCGACGGCGAGGTCGGTGAGCTGCTCACCCGCGGTCCCGCCACCCTGCGCGGCTATTACCGCGCACCCGATCACAACGCCCGCGCGTTCACCGCCGACGGCTTCTACCGGACGGGGGACCTCGTCCGCCGGCTCCCCTCCGGACACCTCGTCGTCGTCGGCAGGGTCAAGGAACAGATCAACCGCGGCGGGGAGAAGATCGCGACGGCCGAGGTGGAGGAGCATCTGCGCGCCCATCCGCGGGTGCGGGCCGCCGCGCTGGTCGCCGCGCCGGATCCCCACTGGGGCGAATGCGCCGTCGCGTTCCTGGTCTGCGACGGCGATCCCCCGGGAACCCGCGACCTCGCGCGGTACCTGGCCGCACGCGGACTCGCGGGCTACAAGGCGCCGGACCGGGTCCACGCCATCCCTGACCTGCCCCTCACACCGGTCGGCAAGATCGACAAGGTGGCACTCGCTCGGCTGCTGACACCCCCGGCCCGATGAGGCCGACCGCCCGGTACCCATCGATCCCCCCGACCCTGCTCCGGATGGACGATCACCTGTGACGACCTTGCTGGACACCGCGCCGCCGCCGAGCGAACCGGCTGTCTACCGGACCCGGTCGACCCGCGGCCGGTTCGATACCGCCGCGCTGGCCACGACCCTGGCCGCCGCCGGAGTCGCGGAGCACTGCGTCCTGTACGAACGCGGCGACGACTGGTGGTACGCCGCCGGGGTGCTGTGCGCTGTCTCGATCTACCACGACCAAGCCGTGGTCCGCTACGGCGATCAACGGATCGAACACCCGTACACAGGGTCCCCGCTGCGCGCGCTGGCGGAGCTCACCGCCGGCCTTCCTGTCGTGGACTGGCGCGGCTACGGATGGCTGGCGTTCGAATGCGCGCAGGCACACGAGCGGCCCGTCGCCCTTGCGCGCCCTGGCGCGGATCCGGCGCCGTTGGCACAGCTCGTGGTCCCGAGGGTCGAGGCGCGGATCAGTACAACTTCGATCGACGTTCGCGCGGTGGACGACAGGACCCTGGACCGCGTCCTCGACATAGCGGCGCGGCTGCCCGGCGCGTCCTGCGACCGCCCCCCGGCCGGCAACAGGACGCCGGTCGACGTGCACACACCCGACGGCGACGCCTACCGCGGCGCCGTGGCGCGGGCCGTCGAGCGGATCGAGGCCGGACACCTGGCCAAGGTCATCCTCTCGCGGCGGGTTCCGGTTCCCTTCGAGGTCGACCTGGTCCGAACCTGTCTGCACGGACGCCGGGCGAACACACCCGCACGAACGTTCCTGCTCGACCTGCCGGGGATGCGCGCCACCGGGTTCAGCCCGGAGACCGTCGCCGAGGTCGACGCCGACGGGTTCGTGCGCACCCAGCCGCTGGCCGGGACGAGAGCACTCGGCCTGGGTGGGGACCGCGACCGGATCAACCGCGGTGAGTTGTGTACCGATCCCAAGGAGCTCTACGAGCACGCCATCTCCGTTCGGGCTTCCGACGAGGAGCTGCGGACGGTCTGCCAGCCCGGCAGCGTCGCGGTCCGCGACTTCATGTCCGTCCGGGCACGCGGCAGCGTCCAGCACCTGGGCTCGCACGTCGAAGGGCGGCTGCGCGATGGCGCGACCTGTTGGGACGCACTCGGGGTGCTGTTCCCCGCCGTGACGGCCTCGGGCATCCCGAAAGCGGCCGCATGCCAGGAGATCGCCGAGCTCGAACCCGGCGCGCGCGGGCTGTACGCCGGGGCCGTCTTCCAGGTCGGGCACGACGGAACCCTCGACGCGGCCCTGGCGCTGCGCGCCGTGTTCACCCAGGACGGCCGCAGTTGGCTGCGGGCCGGCGCTGGCGTCGTCGCCGGCTCCCGCCCCGACCGGGAGTACACCGAGACCTGCGAGAAGCTGGCCAGCATCGCCCCCTACCTGGTCGCGGCGGACGCCGGAGGTGTTCGAGCGTGACCACCCTCGTCCCCGACGATGCCGGCCATCTGCGGGCCGAGGTGGCCCGCACGCTCGGCCTACCGCCCGACGAGCTCGACCCCGACGAGGATCTGTTCTCCCTCGGCCTGGACTCGTTGACCCTGATCCAGCTCGTCACCACATGGCGCCGTCAGGGCATCGACGCGGCGTTCGACGAACTCGCCGAGCAGCCCACCCTGCGCCGGTGGGAGGCGCTGCGCGCGGCCTGGGACGGTTCGGCCCAACCCGCACGCCCCTCCGGCGACGGCGCGGTTCGGATTGGTCTCGAACCCGCGTCCCGGGACGGCGACACCGAGCGGTTCGACCTCGCCACCATGGCGCACGCGTACTGGATCGGCCGGCAGACCGGCCAGCCGTTCGGCGGCGTGGCCGCGCATTTCTACACCGAGCTCGACGGCGCCGCAGTCGATCCCGACAGGCTGCACACGGCCGTGGCCGATCTGGTCAGCCGGCACGGCATGCTGCGCGCCCGGGTCACCGACGACGGACAGGGATGGATCGCTCCGCCGCCCGCCGACGTCGCTCTCCCCGTCCGCGATCTGCGGGACCTTCCCCCGGCGGAGGTCGACCGCCGGCTGGCCGATCTGCGCGAGCACTACACCCACCGGGCGATGGACCTCTCCGCCGGCGGGGTCCTCGACATAGCGCTCACCCTGCTGCCCGGGGGTGTGACGCGCCTGCACATCGACCTGGACATGGTCGTCGCCGATGCGTTGAGCATGCGCATCCTGCTGGAGGACCTGCGTCGACGCTACGAGGCGCCGGACCAGCCGCTGCCGCCGATCACCTACGGGTATCCCCGCTACCTGGCCGAGAGGCGGGCACGGCGCGCTCCGGAGCGGGACCGCGCCCGCCGCTGGTGGCACGAGCGGCTCGCCGACCTGCCCGGCCCGCCCGAGCTGCCGCTGCGACCCGATGCGGGCAGGCCTGGGACACCGGCCCGCAGCACCCGGCTCGACCACTGGATCGACGCCGACCGGCGACAGCGTCTCATCCGGCGTGCCCGCGCTCGCGGCATCACCCCGGCGGCCGCGCTGGCCACCGTGTTTGCGGAGGTCGTCGGTGCGTGGAGCCGGACTCCCCGGTTCCTGCTCAACCTCCCGCTCTTCGACCGCGAGGCGCTGCATCCCGACGTCGACAGCCTGGTCGGCGACTTCTCCAGCTCGGTCCTGGTCGACGTCGACGTCAGCACTCCCCTGCCGTTCGTGGCCCGGGCGCGTACGGTTCAGTCGACCCTCGCGGCCACCATCGCGCGCGGCGCGTACGGCGGGGTGGAGGTCCTGCGGGACCTGTCCCGGCAGGCGGGCGCACCCGTGCTCGCGCCGGTCGTCTACACCAGCGCGCTGGGACTCGGCGACATCTACACCGACGCCGTGCAGCGATGTTTCGGCCGGCCGGCGTGGATCATCTCCCAGGGGCCGCAGGTCTGGCTGGACGCCCAGGTCACCGAGCATGACGGCGGGCTGCTGTTGAACTGGGACGTCCGGGTGGACAGCCTCTCCCCCGGCGCCGCGGACGCCGCGTTCGGCGCCTACCGACACCTCGTCGACGAGCTGATCGACGATGACGACGCCTGGGACCGGCCGGTCGGCCCGCTCGTGCCCGCGCAGGCGGTGCGCGTGCGCGCCCAGGTGAACGCCACCGACGTCGACCGGCCGGCCCGAACCCTGCACGGTGCCGTGTTCGCCCGGGCGCAGACGGACCCGGACCAGGTCGCGATCATCGACGGTGATCGGCGCACGAGCTACGGCGAGCTCGCCGGGGCCGCGCTGCGGGTCGCCGCGCTGCTCACCGAACGCGGAGTCCGTCCGGGGGACGCGGTGACGGTGACGCTGCCCCGGGGCACCGGGCAGGTCGTCGCCGTGCTCGGTGTGCTCGCCGCGGGCGCCGCCTACCTGCCGGTCGGCCTCGACCAGCCCGCCCTCCGCCGGGCAGCCCTCCACGCCCGGTCCGCGGCGGTCATCGCGCTCACCGACGACGACCACCTCGCCGCGGTGACGGCGGCCGGCGGCCCCACACCCGCGCTGCTCGGCGACGCGCGCACACGAGCGCCGCTGACCGCGCCGGTGCCTGTCGACCCCGCCGCCCTCGCCTACATCCTGTTCACCTCGGGGTCGACCGGACAGCCCAAGGGGGTGGAGGTCAGCCACGCCGCCGCCACGAACACCATCGACGCCCTCAACGCCCGGCTCGGCGTCGACCGGGAGGACCGTGCGCTCACGGTTTCGGCGCTCGACTTCGACCTGTCCGTCTACGACATGTTCGGACTGCTCAGCGCGGGCGGGGCACTGGTACTGGTCGGCGAGCAACACCGACGCGACCCGCACGCCTGGTGGCGTGCGGTGACCGAGCACGAGGTGACCATCTGGAACACCGTGCCCGCCCTGCTCGACATGCTGCTGACCGCGGCCGAGCAGTCCGGCGCGCCGCCGCGGGACGCCGGCCGTCCGCTCCCGCGAGCCGTCCTGCTCGGCGGCGACCACATCGGGCTGGACCTGCCCGCGCGGTTGCGCGCCCTGGTGCCGCAGGCCCGGTTCGTCGCCCTGGGCGGCATGACGGAGGCCGCGATCCACTCCACCTGGTTCGAGGTCCCACCAGACTCGGACGCCGACGTGCCCGGATGGACCTCCATGCCCTGGGGTGTGCCGTTGGACAACGTCCGGGCCCGGGTCGTCGATCCGCGGGGACATGACTGCCCCGACTGGGTGACCGGCGAGCTGTGGATAGGCGGGGCGAGCGTCGCCCGCGGCTACCGGGGAGACCCGCAACGCAGCGCGGACCGCTTCGTCCGGCACGACGGGCTCCGCTGGTACCGCGGCGGCGATCTCGCGCGCTACCGGCCCGACGGCGTCCTGGAGTACGTCGGTCGCGCCGACCATCAGGTCAAGGTACGGGGCCATCGCATCGAACTCGGCGAGATCGAGGCAGCGGCGGGGACACATCCGCAGGTCGGACACGCGGCGGCCACCGTTCTCGAGGCCGCCGCCCGAAGGATCGGGCTCGTCGTGTGCCCGCCGGACCCGGTGGGCCTCGACGCGCTGACCGACGTCGTCGAGGCCGGTGAGCTCGCCGACTGGCTGAATGATCGTCTCCCCGTCGCGATGCGCCCCGACCATCTGGTGGTCTTGCCGAACCTGCCGTTGTCGGGCAACGGCAAACTCGACCGTGGCGCCCTCGCCGCCGAGCTGACCGCGCGCATGGACGGACGCCTCGCAGGAACCGACCCGCCCCGCGGCGACGTGGAGAGGGCACTCGCCGTGATCTGGTCGAACCTGCTCGGCGTCGACACCGTCGACCGGACCGACAGCTTTTTCACCCTCGGCGGCGACTCGCTGCTGGCGACCACGCTGCTGGGCCGGCTGCGGGCAGCGGGTCTGACGGGCGCCCGGCTCGCCGACCTGTTCGCCACGCCGACGCTGGCCTCCTTCGCCGCGGGCCTGCGGTTCGTCGACCCTGCCGACGCGCAGACGGCGAAGGACGCCGATGACCTGGACGGCGCCGGCAGCGGACCCCGCGCCGGGGGGGCTTCGGCGACTCGGCCACTCGTCGCCGACGAGGACCGGCGGCACGAGCCGTTCCCGCCCACCGACGTCCAGCGCGCCTACTGGGTCGGCCGTGACAGTCGACTGCCCCTCGGCGGCGTCGGGACCTGGCACTACAGCGAGTTCGACGCCGCCGAGGTCGACCTCGACCTGGGCCGCCTGGAACGTGCCTGGAACACCCTCGTCGCCCGGCACGAGATGTTGCGGGCCGTGTTCGACGAGGACGGCCATCAGCGCATCCTGCCCACGACACCCCCGGTGCGGATCGACCTCATCGACGTGACCGACGTGACCGACGATGAAGCGCAGGTCGCGCTCGCACGAGCGCGCGCCGAAAGTTCGCATCGCCAGGTCGACCTGACCCGGTGGCCGTTGTTCGAGGTCGGCGCGGTGCGTTATCGGACCGGCGGACGCACCCGCCTGCGGCTGACCGTCGGGCTCGACTACATCGTCTTCGACGCCCTGTCGATCATGACCCTGTTCACGGAACTGGACCGGACCTACCACACCCCCGACGGCCAAGATCCCGCACTGCCACCCGTGCAGGTCTCCTTCCGGGACTACGTCATGCAGCTACGGCCGGACGCGCGCGCGGTCGAGACGGACCAGGCTCATTGGCGCAGGCGGCTGACCGACCTGCCCCCCGCGCCGAGGCTGCCCACAGCCCTCGACCCGGCCCAGATCACCAGTCCACGGTTCACGCGGCTGCGACACTGGCTTCCGCCGGCGTCCTGGAACGCCCTGCGGGACCGCGCGAGGGCCCACGGCCTGACCCCCTCGACGGTCCTGCTCGCCGCCTACGCGGAGGTACTCGGAGCCTGGAGCGACAGTCCCGACCTGACCGTGACCCTGACACTGTTCAACCGGCAGGACGTTCATCCCCACATCCACCGGGTGCTGGGCGACTTCACCACCCTCTCACTCGCGGACTACCGGCCGGGCACGGACGGGGACTGGCTCGCCGCCGCCGCCGACCTGCAACGCCGCCTCGGCGCCGATCTCGACCACCGCGACGTCTCCCCCACCTGGCTGCTGCGCGAGCTGGCCCGCGCGACCGGCGGCATGCAGACGATGCCGGTCGTGTTCACCAGCGCGATCGGGGTGGGCGACGGGGTGTCCATGGACCTCTCCGACGGCTTTCCCGAACAGGTCCACGGCATCTCCACCGCCCCGCAGGTGTGCCTGGACAACCAGGTGCTCCCGGTCCGCGGCGGTCTGCAGGTCAGCTGGGACACGGTGGTGGGTCTGCTGCGCCCCGGCGTGTGCAAGGCGATGTTCGACGCCTACATCCGCCTGCTCGCCTGGCTGGCCGACCACGACTGGTCCACACCGCCACCGGATCCGCTGCCGGTGAACCAGCGCGCGGTCCGCGACCGGGTCAACGCGACCGCGGTCGACCGGCCCCCCCGGCTGCTGCACGCCGCCGCCTTCGCCGCCGCACAGCGGGCACCGGAGCGGACCGCGCTGGTCTGGGAGACCGACGGTGCGACGCGGTCGATGTCCTACGGCGAGCTCGGCGACCAGGCGCTGCGGCTGGCGGCGGCCCTCGTCGAGGACGGCGTCGAACCGGGCGAGCCGGTCGCGGTCACCCTGCCAAAGGGCCCGCACCAGGTGGTCGCCGTCCTCGGCGTGCTGGCGGCCGGCGGCTGCTATGTGCCGATCGGGGTGGAGCAGCCGGCGCTGCGTCGAACGGCGATGCACCAGCAGGCGGGCATCCGGTTCCTCATCGGCGACCCGGCCGCCGCCGACCACGGACCGGTCCCGCGGCTCGTGACGATTCCTCGGGCACGCGGCCACGCTCCGCTGGCCGCCCCGGTCACCGTGGATCCGGACAACCCGGCCTACGTCATCTTCACCTCCGGTTCGACCGGCATCCCCAAGGGCGTCGAGATCAGCCACGACGCCGCCGCGAACACCGTCGCCGACGTGGCGGGTCGCTTCGGGCTCGGCGACGACGACCGGGTGCTCGCGCTGTCCGCGCTCGACTTCGACCTGTCCGTCTTCGATCTGTTCGGACTCCTCGGCGTCGGCGGCGCGCTGGTGCTGCCCGCCGAGGAGGAACGCCGCGACGCCGGCCGCTGGCTGGCGCTCGCCCGAACCCACGGCGTGACGGTGTGGAACACCGTGCCGACCCTGCTGGAGATGCTTCTCATCGCGGCCGAGGAGGACACCGCTGCGATCGGGCTGCGCCTGGCCCTGGTCTCGGGCGACTGGGTCGGGCTCGACCTGCCGGACCGGCTACGGGAACGGGAGGAGCGACGATGTCGCCTGGTCGCTCTCGGCGGCGCCACCGAGGCGTCCATCTGGTCGAACGCCTTCGAGACCGCCGGAGGGACGGGGCCGGACTGGCGGTCCGTGCCCTACGGCTTCCCGCTGGACAACCAGCGGTACCGGGTTGTCGACGGGCGGGGACGCGACCGGCCGGACTGGGCGCCCGGGGAGCTGTGGATCGGCGGGCGTGGTGTCGCCCGCGGCTATCGCGGCGACCCCGGGCGCACCGCGGAACGGTTCGTCAACGCATCAGGCTGCCGGTGGTACCGCACCGGTGACCTGGGCCGCTACCGGCCGGATGGCACGTTGGAGTTCCTCGGCCGGATGGACCACCAGGTCAAGATCGGCGGTCATCGTCTGGAGCTCGCCGAGATCGAGGCGGCGTTGGAGGCGTTCCCCGACGCCCGCCGGGCCGCGGTCGTCGCGGTCGGGGAACCTCGGCGCCGGTCGCTGCACGCGTTCCTGGAACGGCGGGCCGCCGCCGACCCGCGAGAGGACACCACTGCGGCGGACGCCTGGACCCTGACGCAGGCCCGCACGTTCCTGGCCGAACGGCTTCCCGCCTACGCGGTCCCGCCTCGCCTCACCCTGCTCGACGCGCTGCCGCTGACCGCGAACGGCAAGGTCGACCGAGCCGTGCTGAACCAGCTGGACGGCATCCGGGGAGATTCCTCAGCGACGCCGCCCACCGGCCACCTCGAGTCCGTCGTGGCCGCGCTCTGGCGTGACCTGCTCGGCACCGATGTCCTCGACCGGGACGCGAACTTCTTCGGTCTGGGCGGAGACAGCATCCTCGCGCTCCGGCTGGTGGGTCAGCTGCGCGCACGTTTCGGCGTCGAGGTCGCCATCCGGCGGTTCCTGGCCGCACCGACCGTGGAACGGCTGGCGGCCGAACTCGGCGAGCTCGGCGTCGGGACCGACGACGGCGACTACGAGGAAGGTGCGCTGTGAGTGCACCCGTGAGCGAAAACGAGGTCCGGCCCACCGCGTTCACCGCCCTGCGCCGGCTGCTGGCGCCGCTGCGCGCCCGACTGGCGGTGGCGGTCGCCCTCCAGGCCGCCTCCAGCGCGGTGGGGGTGGTGCCACTGATCGCGGTCGCCGAGATAGCCAGGATGCTGCTGGAGTCCCCGGTTGACGACGGGCGGGTGTGGCGTGCCGTCGTCGTCTGCGGGGCGGCCGCTCCGATCGGCCTGCTCACGGGAGCGGCCGCGGTCACCCTCACCCATCTCGGCGACGCGGCCCTGCAGCTCAGCCTGCGCCGGGCCCTCGCCGATCGGCTGGGTCGCCTTCCCCTGGGATGGTTCTCGATCCGTGGCTCCGGAACGGTGAAGAAAGTCGTCCACGACGACGTGCACGCGATGCACTACCTCGTGGCCCACACGCTGCTCGACGTCACGACCGTCGTGGTCGTCCCGGTGACGGCGCTGGCCTACCTGCTGAGCGTCGACTGGCGGCTGGCACTGCTCTGCCTCGTCCCGCTGCTGGCGGGAATCTGGCTGTTCGCCCGCGCGATGGCCGGGGTCGGCCCGAAGATGGCCGACTACGCCCACGCCGCCACCGAGATCAACAGCGGGGTGGTCGAGTTCGTGGACGGCATCGCGGTCATCAAGACCTTCGGTCGGGCCCGCGTCGCACACGAGCGGTTCGTCCGCGCCGCGGATGCCTTCCACTCCTTCTTCTCCCGGTGGGTCGCCGACACCACCGCGGCCACCACCGCCTCCCAGCTCGTCGTCGCGCCCCCCGTGGTCGTCCTGCTCCTGCTCGCGGCGGGCACCGCCCTGGTGACCTCCGCTCGGCTCGCCGCGCCGGACCTCGTCGCGTTCGCCCTGCTGGGGCCGGGCGTGGCCGGCGCCGTGTCGGGCATCGGCACCCGGCTGCAGGCGCTGCGGACCGGCGGCACCGCCGCGGTGGCCGTCACCACGGTCCTGGATACCCCCGCTCAGAGCGTCCCGCTAAGGCCGCTGGCCCCGGACGGTGTCCAGGTCGCGCTGCGCGGCGTCTCCTTCTCCTACGACGGGACCCGGCCCGTGCTGCGCGGCATCGACCTGGAGCTGGCCCCGGGCACCGTCACGGCGCTGGTAGGACGCTCGGGCGCGGGCAAGTCGACGCTCGCCCGACTGGTGCCGCGGTTCCTCGACGCCACCGACGGTTCGATCACTCTCGGCGGGGTGGACGTCCGGGACATCGACCCGCGAACGTTCTACCGGACCGTCGGCTTCGTCTTCCAGGACGTGGGCCTGCTTCGGATGTCCGTCGCGGAGAACATCGCGTTGGGCCGCCCCGAGGCGACGCGGGAGCGGATCGAGAGCGCCGCCCGCGCCGCGCGGATCCACGACCGCATCGTCGCCGAGCCGCGCGGCTACGACACGGTGGTCGGCACGGACGTCGAGTTCTCCGGCGGCGAGGCGCAGCGGATCGCCATCGCCCGGGCACTCCTCGCCGACCCCCCGATCCTCGTCCTCGACGAGGCCACCGCCTATGCGGACCCGCATGCGGAGGCCGCGATCCAGAAGGCGCTGTCAGCCGTGGCGGCCGGGCGCACCCTGCTGGTGATCGCGCACCGGCTGGCGAGTGTCGTCGACGCCGACCAGATCATCGTGCTCGCCGACGGGCAGGTCGCCGAACGGGGGCGCCACCACGAGCTGCTGGCGCTCGGCGGCCGGTACGCGCGGATGTGGGACGCCCAGCACGCCGCTGTGGCCGCGGCCGTCCCGCCCGACCGGGACGCGTCCTGCGCGCGGACCGAACAGGAGACCCTGTCGTGATCAGAACGCTGTTGGCCGTCCTCGGCCGGTCCGAGGGCGCCGCGCTGCGTCGTCTGATCGCCGCACTGTCCTTCGCCGCCGCCGCCCAGGGGCTCGGGTATGCCCTGGTGGTGCCGTTCTTCGACGCCCTGCTGGGCGAGCGACCCTCGACGGCGTGGGGATGGCTCGCCGGAATCTCGGCGGCGACCGCGGCCTACGCCGCGCTGACCTGGCGGGCGCAGAACGCGGCGTTCCGCGCCGGCGCAGACGTGGCGCGGGTGCTGCACCACCGGCTCGGCGACCGGATCGTCACGCTGCCGCTGGGCTGGTTCGGCGCCGCGCGGGTGGGCGAACTGGCCCGGCTGACCAGCGGCAGCGTCCTTGCGGTGATGAACGTTCCCGCGCACCTGCTGCGCCCGGTCATCACCGCCGCCGTCGTCCCGGCGACGGTGGTGGTCACGCTGTTCATCGTCGACCCCCGCCTCGCGGCCGCGGTGGCCCTCGCCGCACCCGTCATGGTCGCGGTGCTGGCCTGGAGCAACCGCACGGTGGGGCGGGCCGACGCGGCCCGCGACGCCATCGTTGACGAGGCGTCGGCCCGGCTGGTCGAGTTCGGTCAGAGACAGCCGGTGCTGCGGGCCTTCGGCCGGACGACCGAGGGCTATGCGGCCCTGGACGCGGCGCTGGTCGCCCAGCATGACGGGGACCGGGCGCTGGCCTGGAAGTCGCTCCCCGGGCTGGTCGCGTTCAGCTTCACCGTGCGCCTGGTCTTCGCGGCCGTGCTGGTGCTCGGCGCCGACCGTGCGCTCGGCGGAACCCTCGACGCGTCGACGTTCGCCGGCGCCCTCGTCCTCATGATCCGGTTCATCGAGCCGCTCGCGGCCGCGGCGGACCTCGGCGCGGCGATGCGCCTCGCTCAGGGCCACCTGCGCGGGATCGAAGAGGTTCTCAGCGCGGCAGCGCTGCCCGAACCGTCCGTCCCGGTCCGCCCGAGCGGGACGGACGTGCAGTTCCGGGGCGTCGGGTTCGGCTACGGCGAACAGCCGGTGCTGCGTGACATAAGCTTCGAGCTTCCCGCGCGCACCATGACCGCGCTGGTCGGACCCTCCGGTGCAGGCAAGACGACGATCGCCCGGTTGATCGCCCGGTTCTGGGACGTCGACACCGGTGAGATCCGCATCGGCGGTGTGCCCGTGACCGAGATCGGCTCGGAGCAGGTGATGGCGCTGGTCTCGATCGTCTTCCAGGATGTCTACCTGTTCGACGGCACACTCGAGGAGAACATCCGGCTCGGCCGTCTCGACGCCACCGACGAGGAGGTGCGGGCGGCGGCGGAACTGGCCGGCCTCGGTGGTATGGCCGGCTCGACCGCCAAACCCGGTGATGCGGCCGGCCGACGCCTCGACGGGGATGAGCTGCCCGACGGGATGGGGACCCGGGTCGGGGAGGGCGGTTCGCTGCTGTCCGGAGGTCAGCGCCAGCGGGTCTCCATCGCGCGGGCACTGCTCAAGGACGCTCCGATCGTGCTGCTGGACGAGGCGACCGCGGCGCTGGACCCGGAGAACGACGTCCACATCCAGCGCGCTATCGCGCGGCTCGCGCGGCGGTCGACCCTGCTGGTGATCGCGCACCGCCTGCACACCGTGCTCACGGCCGACCAGATCCTGGTCGTCGAGGACGGTCGCATCACCCAGCGAGGCCGACACACGGATCTCATCGAGGAGGACGGAACCTACGCGGAGTTCTGGCGAGCCCGCGAGTCCACCCGCGGCTGGCACCTACTCGCGCCCTGACCCTGCGCGCGGGCCGGGCCACAACGTGCCGGTCGCACCGCCCGCCTGCCCCGCCCCGCCGACGGGCGGGGCAGGCGCTCAGCGGGTGGCTGCAAGCAGCGCGCGCGTCGTCGGATGCCGCGGATCGGACAGCAGCGCGGCGGTGTCGCCTTCCTCCACCACCACGCCGTCGTCGAGAACGACCACCCGATCCGCCCAGGTGGCCACGGTGTCGAGGTCGTGGGTGATGAGCAGGACCGTCAGACCGAGCACGCGCCGCAACCCGGCGAGCAGACCCATGATCGCCTCGCCGGTGTCGACGTCCAGCGCGGCGCCCACCTCGTCACACACCAGCACCCGGGGGCGGCAGGCCAGCGCCCGGGCCAGGTTCACCCGGGCCCGCTCGCCGCCGGAGAGCTGGGCAGGATACCGCTCGGCGTGCCCGGCCGGCAGCCGGACCTGAACCAACAGCCGCTCGACCTCGGCGCGCGTCGCCTCCGCCGCGTCCCGACCGGCGCGGCCCCGACGCTTCGGGCCCGTGCGATCCGGGCGCAGCGGGCGCGCCAGGGCCGCGCCCACCGTCTCCCGAGGATTCAACGCGCCCACGCTGTCCTGGGCCACGAGCTGGATACCGCGGCACTGCTCGACCGACCGATCACGCACCCTGGGCGCAAGCTCCACCCCGTCGAGGTCGACCACGCCACCGCTTCGACCGCCGGGGTGCAGACCCACCAGGACGCGCGCCAGCGTCGACTTGCCCGAGCCGGACGGCCCGACCACGGCGAGGCATCCGCCGGGCCGCGGCGCCAGGTCCACCCCGCGCAGCACCTGCGCGCGGCCGTGCCGAGCGCTCAGGCCCACAGCCCGAAGCGCGGCGGGTTCCCGGGACGGCACCGCGACCGGCGAGCCGTCGCTCCCAGCAGCACCGTCACTCCCACCACCAGCGGCGGCAGCGGCGCGGCGGGTCCACGGCGGTCGGGCCGGCACGACCTCGTCGGGGTGCCCGCTCGCGACGATCCGGCCCGCGTCCAGGCGCAGGACCCGGTCGGCCACCGCGCGCACCAGATACGGATCATGACTCACCAGGACCGTCGCCCGGCGCCCGACCGCCTCGACGATGAGCTGACGCAGTTCGTAGGCGAGCACAGGGTCGAGGTTCGCCGTGGGCTCGTCGAGGACCAGCACATCCGGATCACCCGCGAGCGTGACCGCGAACGCCACCCGCTGCGCCTGACCGCCGGAGATCTCGTGACCGTAGCGGCGAAGAAAGGCGCGCTCCGCCGGCAGGCGCACGGCCGTGAGCAGCCTGGCGACCTCGGCGTCCACCTCCGCCCGCGGGGCGCGGACCCGCGCCCGGACGGCCTCGCGGAGCTGGCCGCCGATCCGGCGCGCCGGATTGAGGCTCGCCGCCGGGGCCTGGCCGAGGTAGGCGACGGTGCGCCCGCGCATACGCCCGGCCACGCCGGGCCCGAGCATGTCGCGACCGGCGACGCGCACCGTCCCCGCGCGCAGGCGCAGGCCCGGAGCCTGAAAGCCGAGCAGAGTGAGCGCGGTGGTCGTCTTGCCGGAGCCGGACGGCCCCACGAGAGCGACCACCTCACCGGCACGCACCGTGAAACCGACTCCGTCGACGGTCGGCTCGCCAGCGGCCAGCGGGCCGACCACGAGCCCCTCGACCACGACCAGGGTGGGGTCGCCGGATGCGGGCCGTGTGACGTCGGGCTTCCCGCCCGCGGCGACCACCGGAACAGCCGCTGCCGGAACGGCCACCGCGGGGACGGGGCCGCCGGCGCAGCTGCCCGTCATCGGCGGTCCGCCAGCAGCGCGGTGAGCCCGTCGGCCAGGACGTTCACCGAAATCGAGAGGATGAGCAGGGCCAGGACAGGTGCCAGGAACGGCCAGACCGTCAGTGCGACTCCCGGGGAGTTCTCCTCGACCATGCGGCCCCAGTTGGGCGCCGGGGCAGCACCGCCGAGACCGAGGAAACCGGCGGTCGCGGTCAGGTGGACCGCCGCGGAGAACCTCAGGCCGATCTCGGCGAGTGCGGGCCGGACGATGTTCGGCGCGATGTCGTAGCGCAGTATCCGGCGCCGGGGTTCGCCCCGGGCGCGGGAGACCTCCACGAATCCGGTGGCGGCGACCTGGGCGGTGGCCGCACGGATCACCCGGATCGAGAACGGCGCACTCACCAGCGCGACCGCCACCAGCACCGCCAGATCGCTGCCGGGGAATCCGGTGGCGAGAACGAGGAGAAGCAGCAGCGCCGGGACCACCGCGACGATGTCGACGACGCGGACCACCAGCTCCGCCATCCGGCCTCCCGACAGTCCGCTCAGCGCGCCGACCCCGAAGCCGACCAGGGTGGTCAGTGCGGTGCTGCCGGCCGCGAGCGCGACGACGGGCAGCCCACCGTGGGCCAGCCGGGCCAGCACATCCCGCCCGATCATGTCGGTGCCAAGCGGATGTGCCGCCGAGGGTGCCAGGAAGGGCATCCCGACCTGGGCGGTGGGCGATCCTGGCACGACCAGCGGCCCGAGCAACGCGAACAGGACGACCAGACCCGCCGCCACGCCAGGAAGGATCATCCCCGCCGCCGCGATCTCGGGTCGACGAGCGTCGCCACGATGTCCCCGGTTAGCAGCACCAGCAGCGCGATCGCGCACAGCGCCAGGGACAGGCCCTGCACCATGGGGACGTCGCGGTTACCCACGGCCTGCGCCAGTTCGGACCCGACGCCCGGATAGTTGAAGATCGTCTCGATGACCACGGCACCTCCGATCAGCCCGCTGAACAACACCGCGACGACCTGGACAGTGGGCGCGAGTGAGGGCGGGAGCACGTGCCGCACGGCGAGTCGGACGCCGGCGACGCCGCGCAGTCGGGCTGCCTGCACATAGGGCGCCGACCCCACCTCCAGCGCGGAGGCGCGCAACAGGCGGGACGCGGTCGCGGTCGCCACGACAGCCAGCGTGGCGGCCGGCAGGACCATCACCTCCGGGGTCTGCCACGGACGGGCTCCGATCCCGACGATGGAGACCTCCGGCAGGACGTCGAGCACAACCCCGAAGGCCCAGATGAACAGTGCCGCGGTCACGAACTCGGGCAGGCTGACCGCAAGGAGCGTCGCCGCCGACACCGTTCGGTCGCTGCGGCCGCCGGGCCGCGCCGCGGCGAGCAGACCGAGCGCGATCGCGACCGGCACGGCGACGCCGAGGGCCAGGCCGGTGAGCACGAGGCTGTTCGGCAGGGCGTCTCCCAGGACTGCGGAGACGTCGCGCCCGCCCACATATCCGGTACCCAGGTCACCGTGGATGGCCGCCCCGGCCCAGTCCAGATACCGGACGGGCGCGGGGCGGTCCAGGCCGAGGCCGGCTCGCAGCGCCTCGCGATCGCCCTGGGTGGCCTCCGTTCCTGCGAGGACGCCGGCCGCGTCGCCCGGCAGCACATCGGTCGCGATGAAGATCAGAACCGACAGGGCCGCGAGGACCACGATCGCGGCCACGAACCGCCGGGCGACGAAAACCAGCATCGGCGTCACGTCGTGGTCATCCCAGGTATGCCTGGGAGAAGTTCGTGAACGGATCATCGACGATGCCCTGGACGCGTGATGTCTGCCCGTTGATCGAGGGGATGAACACCGGGACGATCTGGTTGCCTTCCTCCCACTGGATCCGCTGGGCCTCGACGGCGGCGGCGCGGCGCTCGTCGGCTGACGTGGCGCTGCGTGCCTTGACCACGAGCTCGTCGACGTCCGGGCGCTTGAAACCGAACGCGGAGGGCGCGCCGCCCGCGCGGGTTGAGGCGTAGCTCGACAGCGGCGGAACCGGTGGGCTGTAGCTGGCCGCGAACGGCAGCTGGACGTAGGCGGCGAAGTCGGAGAACAACTGCCCGGTCGGGCGCTGGTCGAGCTTCGCGGAGACACCCACCTCCTTGAGCTGCTCCACGAACAGTGTCGCCGTCTCGGCCATGCCGGAGATCTCCGGAGCCGTCGTCAGCGACACCTTCAGCCCCTCGGCTCCGGCGTCGCGCAGCAGCGCGCGGGCGCGGTCCGGGTCGTGGGGGCGCTGCTCGAGCTCGTCCGCGTAGTCGGTGAAACCGAGCCCGGGCAGGTCGTTACCGAGGTGGCCACGACCGAACAGCACCGTGTCGAGGATGGCCTGCCGGTCGACGGCGAACTTGAACGCCTGCCGGACCCGCACGTCGGCGAACGGCGCGAAGGCAAGGTTCATCGCGAGCGACAGCAGGGTGGCGTAGGGCAGCTCGGAGGTCACCACCCGCAAGCGCCCGTTGCTCTCCAGTGTGCGCGCGGCGACGGGACCAAGGTCGCCGGCGAAGTCGACCTGCCCGCCGGTCAACGCGTTCGCGCGCGCGGTGCCGTCCGCGATGGTGCGCAGCTCCAGGCCGTCAAGGTAGGGCCCGCCGGCCACGAGTCCGGCGTAGTCGTCGTTACGGACGAAGGTGCTGCCCTGCCCGGCCTCGAAAGCCGTCAACCGGAAGGGGCCGCAGGTCGGCATGTCGGCGGTGAATGCGGTCGTCCCGTCCTTGAACACCAGGGTGCTCTGGCAGAGGATCAACCGACCGTCCGCGATCGGAGCGCGCGTCGGCAGCTCCAGGGTGCGGTCACCGGTCACGCGGGCGGCCGCCAGGTCGAAGTTCTGGGCCGGCGGCTTGAGGAACGGCAGCGCGCCGAGCGTCGTCGGGGCGTTGAGCGAGTACAGCACGTCATACGCGGTCAGCGGCGAACCATCGGTGAACGTCGCGCCCGAGCGGACCCGCAGGGTGTAGACGGACAGGTCGTCGGCTGCGTCGATGCCCTCCAGCACCTCGTACCGGACGCCGTTCTCCGCGTCAGGATCCAGGATGCCCAGAGCTCCGTGCGCGCACCGCGCGCGTACGTAGTCCAAAGGCGTCGGTCCCTTCAAGAAGTTCAGGGTCTCGGCGGCGCCGCCGCCGACGAACGCCGCGCGCAGCGTGCCGCCCCGCCGGGGCGTGGGAGTCGTCGCCGGACCCGGCGACGACTGCTCATCCTCACCCGAACACCCCACGAGCGCGGCGCCACCGAGCAGCGCGAACGCGGCACCGGATCGCAGCAGCGACCGCCGGTCAAGTGCATGTCTCACTGACATTCTCCGTCCCCCGGCATCGACGCATCGATGCCTCTTAGAGCGCGACGCGGCACGGTCCCGGTGTGCCGCGACAGGCGAGGTGCATGAACGTGACGTCTGGGAGGTGCAGCCCCGCCGATCACCCCGCACGCGACGCGGGTGGGCAGGCCGGGCACGTCGATCTCGCGACCTCAGCGCGGATCGAACGTCACCGCCCGCGACAGGCACCGCGCCGCGGCGCGGCGCACCGCGTCCCACCACTGCGGGGGCGGCATCCCCGCCAGCAGAACCACCGTGCCCGCGGCCTCGTCCTGGTCGAACACGTCCGGGGCCGCCCGTACGCACTGGCCGGCACCGATGCATCGCTCGACCCGCAGCGTGACGTTCACCGGCTGGTCACGCCCGCCGCCGATTCCGCATCCTTGGCTCCACCCTCGGATCGTATCGAAAACGAATCCCAATTCCAATAGAGGGTGAAGGGTGGCGCCCGGGGACCGCCGGGAAGCTCTAGTAGGACTTTGTTAGGTGACTCCAGCCGGTTTGACTGATGATGGTGCGTAGGATTGGTGGCAGGTGCGGCAGGCGCCGGTCCAGACGTTGAGCAGGGTCTGGAGCGTGCGGAGGACTCCGTAGAGGGTCAGGCCGGCGCAGGGGCTTTTGGGGTTCGGCGTAGCTGCGTGCAGAGGGCCTGGGCCAGGGAGGTGAGGGTGACGTGGCGGTGCCAGCCGTCGAACGAGCGGCCTTCGTAATGGTCGAGCCCGAGGCCGTCCTTGAGCTCGCGGTAGTCGTGTTCGATCCGCCAGCGCAGTTTCGCGAGCCGGACCAGGCGGCGTAGCTGGATGTCCGGGGGCAGGGTGGACAGCCAGTAGTCGGTGGGTTCGCCCTGGCCGGGAGGCCATTTGGCGAGCAGCCAGCATTCCGGCAGGACGCGGTCGGTGTCGCGGGTGACGCCCCGGGCGGCGGGGCGAACCCGCAGGGCCAGGAACCGTGAACGCATCACCGCGGCCGGGTTGTCCGGACCGTGGTGGGTGCCACGCCGCCAGGTCACCCACCGCGCCTGGCCCCGTCCCGCGGCCAGGACCAGCGCTTTCAACGTGCGGGGCGGGTCCGGGTAGGCCGGCACGGGTGGACGGCCGTTCCCGGAGTAGGCCGCGCACACGGGTTCGGCGGTGGCCGGGTGCGCGGTCGCGGTCGGGGTGACCCCGACCGCGTAGACCAGGCCGCGGTCGGTGAGGCCCTGGCGGAACAGCGCCGAGTCGCCATAACCGGCGTCGGCGAGCACCGGCCGGGCGGGCACACCCCAGCCGATGACCTCGTCGAGCATGTCCAACGCCAGGCGCCACTTCTCCCGGTGCCGCGCGACGTCGGGGATCTGCGCCCGGGCACGGCGGGCCCGCACCGTGGTGGCCTCGTCCGGGTCGTCGAGCCCGGTGTCGTCCCAGCTGGCGGGTAGGAACAGCCGCCAGTCCAACGCGGCGGACGCCCAGTCCGTCGCCGCGTGCACGGACACCCCGACCTGACAGTTCCCGACCTTCCCGAGGGTGCCGGAGTACATCCGGGCCACCCCCGGCGAGGCCGAGCCGTCTTTGGCGAAGCCGGTGTCGTCGAAGACCAGCGCCTCGGGCTGGACGAACTCGACCGCCCACCCGGCCAGCCGGCGGCGGACCTCGCTGTACTCCCAGGTCGAGTTCCGCAGGAACTGCTGCAACCCCTGATGATCGACCCCGAGCCGCTCGGCCATGGGCTGCAGGCTCTTACGCTTCCCGTCGAGCATCAGCCCACGGACGTAGAGCTCGCCCTTCGCCCGCTGGTCCTTGCGCGGTAGATCGGCGAGCATCCGTGCCGCGAACTCCTCCACGACCGGCCGCACCGCCGCCATCTCCTCCGGTGTCACAGCAGGCAGCCAACCAGAAGCGGATCCGCACCTCGAAACCAGTCGATCAACGATCTAACAAAGTCCTACTAGTTGAGCGACGTCACCGTCAGGTGACGCGCGGCCACCGACGTGGACAGCAGATATGCCGCCGCGGCCGGTTCGACCCGCGATAAGCCGGGTCCTGCCCGCGCGTGCCACCAAGGTCCCGAGCCCCAGACCCACCACCAGGACCATCACAGTAAGCTACTTACCATGACGATGAGCTACCTCGCCGAGGCCTTGCTCAGCCCCGTGTTACTTCTGACAGGGTCGAGGACATGAATGCGGATCCCCGTCGGGGCGTGGCACGCGGTACCAGCACTCGCGCCACCCGCCAAGGTGGCGCCGTGGCCGCGCTACTGGCTGATACCGCAACGTTTACCAGCGCTCAGGATCTACATGCCCGTCTACGCGAACAGGGCGAACCAGTCGGGTTGACGACCGTCTATCGACACCTGCAGTTCCTCGCCGATGCCGGCGAACTCGACGTCGTGCGCAACGACGACGGCGAGAACCTCTACCGGCGGTGTGGCACCCATCAGCATCACCATCATCTCGTCTGCCGCACCTGTGGCCGCGCCGTGGAGATCGAGGGACCCGAGATCGAGGCCTGGGCCGAGCGCGTGGCGGCAGCCGAGGGCTTCACCATGGTCACTCATACATTGGAGATTTACGGCACCTGCCCTACCTGCGTTGACCCTCAGGCCGCCGATTCCCTCTGGGAGTGACCGCCGCCAAGGCGGCCGCCTGCCCGAGGGTCCTCGACGAGCCCGCTGCCGAAGGTCTGCCGCGTTGACGCCTGGCGGAAGAACAACCGGATCGAGTCGAACCCGGCCAGCTGACAGCCAGGCACCGAGATGCGCGGCCTGAAACGGCCCCGGTCCGTCCAGACCATCAGCGTGGGGCACGCCCTGGTCAGACCACCCACCGGGGCCGCTACGAGCTCGGCGTCGAGGCCGACCCCTCGCTGGCGCCTGTCAGAGTCTTCTCCGAACTCGCCCGCCATCTGACCACCGGGCCGGACGGGCCCGGGCATGCTCTGCCTCCCCGGAACGCATCAGCCGCCCCCGCCGAGCGCCCTCCACGCCCAGGAAACGATCTTCGTGTATTGACAATCGTTTTCGTTTTCATCAAAGTGGCACCATGCATCGTCGCGTTCCCGTCACGCCCACCCTTGACCGTGACCACCGGATGAGCCTGCTCAGTCCCGGTGGAGCACGGACGAGACGCAGCAACTGACCGGCCTGGCCGGCCAGTTCCCGAGCCCCGCCATCCCGCTTCCGGAGAGCGACCACCATGTGCCAACCGATCCCACTGTCTGTGACGTTGGTGTGCACTGCCGGGGGTGACGTCGGGGTGGCGGCGGCCCCCGCAGGCGGTGGAGTTCGCCCCGTCCCGGTACTCTCCTACCGGTGCCCCTCCCACCCGGTGGGAGCGGTCGTCGTCCGATCGCTCGACGTGGGTGACGGATCGCCATGCAGGTCCTCGCTACCCACCCAGGACGTGAGCCTCGTCAACGTCGTCTCCCGGGACATCGCCGCCTCAGCCTCGGAATTCACGGCCGATGGACACGCCCAAGCCGTCGTGGTGGCACCACCGGGATACGTTCCCTTGGACCTGATACCGGGTCTGGCCGGCTGTCCCGCGCTCAGCGTGGTGTCGTCGGTGGCCTTGGTCGACGCGACGACCGTGTTCGAGGACCTGGACGGATGTGACTCCTTCGCCGGCCGAGGCCTCGCCGTTCCCCGTCTCGGTCGGACGGTGCCAGCGGCCCTCGTCGACCAGGTCGAACGCGCTGACGTCGTCGCCCTCGCCGCCACCGACGAAATCGATGTCTGCGACATGCTGCAGCTCGACACGCTGGTACGGCGGCTGAACCCGGCGGCCCGACCGGTGACCGTCGTCGGCCGAGCCACACCGGCCAGCGATGTCCTCGCCGCCGCCGGCCCGGACGGCGGCGGCTACGACGAGATCGGCTCGCACCGGCACGCGGGCTGGTTGCGAATGCTGTGCGCACGCACCGCGGACGACCTGCCGGCCAGCGAGGTCGGGATCACCGCCACGGTGCTCGCTGCCCGCCGGCCGTTGCACCCGCAGCGGCTGCATGACTGCATGGACGGCCTGGTCGCCGGCGTGGTGCGTTCCCGGGGGTGGCTGTGGCTCGCCAGCCGACCCGACCAGAGGATGGCGTGGGACCACGCCGGGCGGGGACTCACGCTCGCTCCCGACGGCTACTGGCCCGCCGTCGACGCCGCACCCGCAGACCACAGCGCCGCTCGTCCTGGCTGGGATCCCTACTACGGCTACCGCGTTCAGGAACTGGCCCTGATCGGTCTGCACGCCGACCCGGCGGTCCTCGCCGGAGTCTTCCGTTCATGCCTGCTCACCGACGTCGAGCTCGCTCTCGGCGAGGACGGCTGGCGCGAGCTACCGGACCCCTTCCCGGCCTGGCTACCGGACCTGAACGGATAGCCAGGAGGACAAGGATGACCAGAGCCCGCTCTCCGACCTTCCCGACATGCGGCTTGGCCAGAGGCCGCCGCACCGAGAACCGGAGCCGGTGGAGAAACCGCCCTTGCTGTGGCGACATCCCGACCGAACCGACGCCCGGCCGAGCCGGTCACGCGACCCAGCCGGGCACCCTGACGGTTCGTCAGCAGTTGACGAACTCCGGCTGCTGGTTGAGGACCTGGCTCTCCGCGGAGATAAATCGGCGGTGCTGCTCACCGCCGACCGCCTGCGGGCGGAACGCGGCCAGCCGGTGGCAGTTCTGGAACGCCAACGCCACCCCGAAACGCCGTTCCAACGCCTCCCGGATCGAGGTACTCGCCATCGCCCGCAGCAACTGCCCCTGCGCCACGTCGTCCGCCGGCGGAATCAGGTTGTCGGCGAAGTCCCGCTCGGCGGTGGGCAGCTCACCGGCGAGCCGCTCCACCAGCTCGTAGGCATATGGAAGCGAGTCCCGCACACACGCGAGAAACGCCTCCTGGTCGACATGGCCGGCTTCGGCCTGGGCGAGCAGATCCGGGGACACGGTCAAGGACATCAGTGACCTCCTGACGCAGGTACTTGGAACATCAATCCTCTCCAATTTGACAACCGTTGTCAATACCAATTGGAGCGACATGTTCACGTGGCGCGAGAGGGGAAGAGGTCCTACCGTGTTCATGTGATCAGACGCTTACTTTGCGACGCGCGTCGGAGGGGCGAGCATGCTGCTGAGGGCACTCGCACGTCGGTATGCCTCGCCTGATCACCCGCCTCACCGACGGGCTGTGTCGCGTGCATGCACCGGTCAACGCCCTTGAGGCCAGCATCTCCCGCGCCTGCGGATCCCGAGTGGCGCGGGACTGGGCCTGGACGCGTCGCGGTCGGGAGATCGTCTGCCGGCTCACCGACGATCGCGTCGCGCACCTCGTGCGCGACGCGATCGCACACGCCAAGGAGAACGCCCGTGACCACCACCAGCCACCCGGCCCACCACAGCACCTCAGAACATCCGCACACCTATGGCTGCGGTCACGTTGCCGTCCCCCACCACGACCACATCGACTACGCCCATGACGGGCATCTGCACCGTGCCCACGACGACCACTTCGATGACTGCGAGCCTGCCGGCCATAGCGCCCACACCGGCCACCACGACCACGTTCACGGTGAGGGCTGCGGTCACGTCGCTGTCCCCCACCACGACCACATCGACTACATCCATGACAACCATCGCCATGCCAACCACGACGGGCACTGGGACGAGCACTGACCCGACCGCCCCGCGGATCACCGGGTCTGTCCCGTTCGCGGGACACTCCCCACTCCCCCGATCACCGGTCCGGTTGACATCCGGTGCAGAGTCCGAACAGGTCGATCGCATGGTTGAGGTCGGCGAATCCGTGTGTGGCAGCGAGGTCTGCCGCCCAGGTCTCGACGGTGTCGGAGGCAACGTCGATGCTGTGTCCGCAGCTACGACAGACCAGGTGGTGGTGGTGTCCGGTGGTTCGGGTGAGGTGGAACAGCTGCTGGCCGTCCTCGCCTCGGATCGTGTCGACGGTGGCATCGCCTACCAGGTCGTACAGAATGCGGTACGTCGTGGTGAGGCCGATGCGATGCCCGCTGGCGCGTATCTGCTCGTGCAAGGCCTGGACGCTGCGGAACCCGCCGTCGGCGGCGGTGAGCGCAGCCAGCACTGTACGGCGTTGCAGGGTGTCGCGTGGGGGGCGAGGGCCGCGGGACATGCGCCACCGCTGCGGTTCCCGCCGTGCGTCGCGGGTGTCGGATTCGTCAGAGGCATGCACGTCGTCGGTGGGCACCGTCTCTCCTCTCACGAGATTGGGGCTCATGAGGAGGTCGGGGACCTCTGTGCCGTCGAGGTCGCCGGGGATGGTAGGGGCGGGTGGGTGGCGGTGGCGGTGCGGGTGGTGACGGTCAGGGCGACGGCGTACGTGGTGGTGGCGAAGGCGAGGATGGCGAAGCTCGGGGGGATCCGCGGGGCGAGGTAGCTGGTGGTCAGGCCAGCCCAGGTCACGGCTACCGCGACCGAGGTGGAGATCCACATGCCGTGGTAGGGGCGGGTGGTGAGCCGGTGGGCAGTGCCGGCGGGTGCGGCGAGCAGACCGAGGAGCAGGAGCGCGCCGACGGCCTGGGTGGCCTCGGCCGCGGTCGCCCCGACCAGGCCGAGGAACCCGACACCGAGGAGGCGGACGGGGACACCGCGGGCGGCGGCGACCGCCTGGTCCAGGCTCGCGAACAGCAGGGGACGCCCGATCACGATGACGGCGAGGCAGAGCAGGGCGGCGAGCACGGCGGCTTCCCAGGCGTGGGAGGAGTCCAATCCGAAGATCGAGCCGAACAGGACGGTGACGCCGGCGGTGCCGTTGCCGCTGCTGCGGTGGGTTGTGTACAGGGTGAGGAAGAGCACGCCGAGACCAAGGATCCAGGCGAACACGCTGCCGATGACGACGTCGTCGGCGTGGCCGCGGGAGCCGAGAGCACCGAGGGCGAACCCGACGGTGATGGTGGCGGCGAACAGGCCGATGCGGGCGTCGACCCCGGTGACCAGGGCGGCGAGCGCGCCGGTGAACGCCACATGGGACAACGCGTCGGCGGTGAAGACCTGCGCACGCAGAACGAGGAAATAGCCGACGAGTCCCGCCGCCAAGGCGATCCCTGTTCCGGCGATGAAGGCGTGCTGCATGAACGGGTGGTCGAACATCGCGGTCAGTCCGGTGTCCGCCGTCTTCGCGGTCATGCCGCCGCCTGCGCGGGATGGGAGGTGCGGGCGGTCCGGCCGAGCAGGTCGTGCGCGTGAACGGCGAGGCGGGCGAGCAGGTACAGACCGAAGGCGAAGCTGGTGATGAAAAAGCCGATCGGGTACGGCGAGTAATAGGCCACGGTCAGCCCGGCCCAGGTGACCAGCAGCCCGAACAGCACGGTGAGGGCAAGGCTGAGCGCCGGCCGAGGGGTGAGGATCTGTGCGGTCGCCGCGGGGATGACCAGCAGGGTGAAGACGAGGAGGGTGCCGGTGATCTGACTGACCTCCGCTGCGGTGCTCCCGAGCACGATCAGGAAGGCCACCGACAGGGCCCGCACAGGCACCCCGGCGGCGGCCGCCACGGCCGGATCGAGGGAGGCGAACAATAGCGGCCGCCCGAACACCGCCAGCACCGCCAGGACCGCCACGGCGACGGCGGTCAGGGTCAGGACCATGCCATCGGTGATCCCCAAAAAGCTGCCGAACAACAGCGTGTTCACCCCGCCGAGGAATCCCTTGTACAGGCTGACGAACAGAAACCCGCAGGCCAGCGCGAACGCCTGCACGGTACCGACGGTGGCCGACTCCGCGGCCCGCCCCGCGGTGGCTCCGCCCGCGGTGGGGATCGCCGCGATGAGAAGCGCCGCGGTCAGGCAGAAAGCGAAGTAGCCGTAGGTCGCGCCCAGGCCGAGCCAGATCGCGCCGGCCGCGCCCGGGAAACCGGCCACGGCCAGGGTGTGGCCGGCGAACGTCTGACGGCGCAGGACCATGAACCAGCCGGTCGCCCCGGCGGTGACCGCGACGACGGTCCCGGCCCGGAACGCGTTCACCATGAACGGGTAGGCGAACATCTGGCGGACATCGCGGACCAGGTTCCACGACAGGGCCGCGTCGGCCGCGGCAGCGGTGATCATGAGTGGCCGGTCCCGCCGTGGCGATCGGTGTGCGCCGCGGGCGGTTCGGGTTGGCCGACGACGACCAGCCGCCCGTCCGAGGTGGCCAGTACCTCGATGGGGGTCTGGTAGAGCCGGCTCAACGTCGCGCTGGTGATGACCTCGGTGGGAGAGCCCGACACCGCGCCGCCGCTGGCGAGGTAGATGACCCGGTCGAGGCTGGACAGGATCGGGTTGACGTCGTGGGCGACCATCAGCACGGTCACCCCCGCCGTCTGGCAGATGGTGCGGATCAGTGCCGCGACCGCGGCGGCGTTGTGCAGGTCCAGGCTGTCCAACGGTTCATCGAGGAGCAGGATCCGGGGTCGGCGGGCGAGCGCTTGGGCGATCAGAAGCCGCTGCTGCTCCCCACCGGAGAGCCGGCCGATCGGCTGGTGAGCGTAGCCGGTGGCGCCGACCAGCTCGACGAGTTCGACCACGCGCCGCCCTGCTGCCCGGCTGCGCTCCCCGCCGGGTAGGGGTAGACCCCACCGGTGGCCGTCGATACCGAGGCGGACGATGTCGATCCCGCGGATCCGTACCGACGGGTCGAAGCTGCGTCGCTGCGGCAGGTACCCGATCTCGGCGCGGGCCCGCCCGGGAGGCCGACCCAGCACCACCGCCTGCCCCGCGGACAGCGGCAGCAGGCCCAGAGCCGCCTTGAGTAGGGTGGACTTACCGACCCCGTTGGGCCCGAGAACCGCGACGAACTCTCCGGCGGCGACCTCGACGTCCACCTTGCTCCACACCAGCCGCCCACCCAAGCGGACCGCGGCGTTCCGGAACAACACCGCCGCGGTGTTCACCGCGGTCGGCCGGTCGGTGCCAGCGGGCAGGACTGTGCCGACGGCGTCGACGACCACCTGAGCGGATCGTGTGCGCACCGTCATCGCGTCACTTTCCGGTTGCCTGCGCCAGCGCCGTCCGCAGGCTTGTCAGCTGGGCGACCTGCCAGTCCTGGAAAGACGCGCCGGCCGGGGTGAGGGTCTCGGTGATGGCGGTCATCGGGATCTTGGCCGCCTTCGCCTCCTCGACCTGCCGTTGCACGTCCGGGGTGGAGTTCTGACTGTTGTACACGTAGACCTTGATCTTCCCGGTCTTGATCTGATCGTCGATGGTGGTCTTGTCCGCAGCGGTCGGATCGGCGCCCTCCGAGATCGCGCGCAGGAAGGCCGGCGGGGTCAGCAGGTCCAACCCGAGAGCCGGAGACAGCATCTCGAAGATGCTTTCCGACGCCCCGACCGGTGTCCCGGCGTACGTCGTCTTGATCGACGCGATGAGATCGGTGTACGGCTTCAGTGCCGTCGCAGTGAACGACGCCCGCTGCCGGTCGAAGTAGCCCGCGTCCGCCGGGTCGATCTTCTTGTAGTCCGCGGTGACCTCGTCGATCACCCTCGTGACGTCCCCCGGGTTGTACCAGCGGTGCGGGTTGTCCCCGTCCTTCGCGCCGACCAGCTCACCAACGGTCAGCGTAGTGCGCCCGTCCGCCGGATTCGCCGCCGCCAGCCGGCCCGCCCACGGGTCGTAGCCGACTCCGTTGTCGATGAACAGCCGCGCGCCGGCGATCGCCCGGCCGTCCGCCGGAACCGGCTCGTAGTCGTGCGGATCGGCGTCGGGATTGTCGATGATGCTGGTGACCGCCACCCGATCACCCCCGAGCTGGGCGGCGATACTGCCCCAGAAGTTCTCCGCCGCCACCACCGCGATCTTCTCGCCACCACCGCCAGCGCTCCCAGAATCCCCCGACGAGGACGTTCCGCACGCGGCCACGACCATCACCACACCGGCGGCCACCACCCCCAGACCGCGCCGGACCCGCCACCGCCGCACCGCGACCAGCCTCGCACCATCCACCACGATCTCCCCGCTCGTCAGCCGACCGGACCCGCCATCCGTACTGGGATCCATTTTCATCAACGTAGCTGGTAATGGAAACCATTACAAGTTGATAAGCGAGGTATTCGCCTCCGCCGTGCCGGGGGCACGCATCCTCACCACCGAGTCGTCGCCAGCCATACGGCGGTGCGTGCCGACCAGCCGGATCGCCACGCTTCCCGCACCGTGCTGGCGGGCTACCGTGGTCTCGACAGAGCCGCGCCCGACCTGCAGCTGCCCGCCGTCATCGGCGCCGCGGTCGTCTTCGGCGCCGCGGGAAGAGCCAGTGGAGTACGCCGGCAGCGGCGCACAGGCCGGCGGTCCGCGTGATGACTTCGGCCGTGTGCCGGCCGACGCCGGGGATGGTCGCCAGCCGGTCACACTGGCGGCGAAGAAGGCGCGTCTCCGCCTCGAGCCGCACCGGCAGTTCCTCGAGCGCCGTGGACGGCTGGTCGATGCGGTTCCAGGTGCCCGATTCTCACCGAGGTTGCCGATGGCGCTACCGGTGGGATGCGGCTCCGTACGCGGACGGTGGCCGGCCACGGCAGGTGATGCCGATAGAGGCCGGTTCAGCGACTTTGGCATCCTCGTGCCAGGTTGGCGGGCGGTTGATCGGACCGGACTCTGCACTGCCACGAGATGAACGCAACCAGCCCGCGCTGCCTTTAGTTCAGCTATGTCTGAGTTCAGGATTATCTGTACTGTGAAGCCGTGCCGACCGTAGCCCCCGACATCGGGATCCTTGCCCGGTTCGGCCGCGCCCTGGCCGACCCGATCCGCGCCCGGCTCCTACTAGGACTTTGTTAGGTGACTCCGAGGAGTTGTGGCGATTTGCCCTGTGACGGGTCGTAGGGGCGGTGGCAGGTGCGGCAGGCGCCGGTCCAGACGTTGAGCAGGGTCTGGAGGCTACGGAGGACTCCGTAGAGGGTCAGGCCGGCGCAGGGGCTTTTGGGGTGCGGCGTAGCTGGGTGCACAGGGCTTGGGCGACGGAGACGAGGGTGACGTGGCGGTGCCAGCCGAGGAAGGAACGTCCTTCGTGGTGGTCGAGGCCGAGGCCGTCCTTGAGTTCGCGGTAGTCGTGTTCGATCCGCCAGCGGATCTTCGCGAGGCGTACCAGTTGGCGCAGGGGGATGTCGGCGGGCAGGGTCGAGAGCCAGTAGTCGGTGGGTTCGGTCTTGCCGGGGGGCCATTCGGCCAGCAGCCAGCATTCGGGCAGGCTGCGGTCGTCGGCGCGGGTGACCGACCGGCCGGCGGGGCGGACCCGCAGGGCCAGGAACCGCGACCGCATCGCCGCGGTCGGGTTGTTCGCGCTGTGGTGGGTGCCGTGCCGCCAGGTCACGGTGCGCAGCGCGGCCCGGCCGGCGGCCAGGGCGAGGTCCTTCAGGGTGGACGGCGGGTCCGGGTAGGCCGGGACCGGGCGGCGTCCGGTCCCGGAGTACGGCGGGGTCACCGGTGCGGCCGAGGCCGGGTGCGCGGTGGCGGTGGGGGTCACCCCGAGCACGTAGACCAGGTGCCGGTCGGTCAGGGCTTGGCGGAACTGCGCGGCGTCGCCGTACCCGGCATCAGCGACGACCGGCCGGGCGGGCACGCCCCAGCCGGCCAACTCGTCGAGCATGTCCAACGCCAGGCGCCACTTCTCTCGGTGCCGGACGTCGGCGGGGATCCCGGCCCGGGTCCGGCGAGCGCGGACCGCCGCGGCCTCGGTCGGATCATCGCAGCATGTGTCGTCCCAGCTGGCCGGCAGGAACAGTCGCCAGTCCAGCGCCGCCGACGCCCAGTCGGTGACCGCGTGCACGGACACCCCGATCTGGCAGTTCCCGACCTTGCCCAACGTCCCGGAGTACATCCGGGCCACTCCGGGCGAGGCGGGCCCGTCCTTCGGGAAACCGGTGTCGTCGACGACCAGCGCCTGCGGGGCCACGAAGTCCACCGCCCAGCCCGCCAGCCGGGCACGGACCTCACCATGCTCCCAGGTCGAGTTCCGCAGGAACTGCTGCAACCCCTGATGATCCACCCCGAGGCGCTCGGCCATCGGGACCAGGCTCTTGCGCTTCCCGTCCAGCATCAGCCCACGCAGATACGCCTCGCCCTTGGCCCGCTGGTCCTTACGCGGCAGGTCCGCGAACATCCGGGCCGCGAACTCCTCCACGACCGGACGCACCTGCTCCATCTCCTCCGGCGTCACAGCAGGCAGCGAACCAGGCGAAGATCCCAACAGCCAAACCAGACGATCAAAGACCTAACAAAGTCCTACTACTCGCCCTGCGCGACGCTCCAGCCCACCCCGCCGACCTGGCCGAACAGCTGGGCATCTCCCGAAGCCGCCTGTCGAACCATCTGGCCTGCCTGCGTGGCTGCGGTCTGGTCGTCGCCGTCCCTGTCGGCCGCCGCACCCGCTACGAACTGGCCGACCCCCGCCTGGGTGAGGCCCTCGACGTCCTGCGCACCGCAGTCCTCGCGGTCGCGGCTGACCGCTCCTGCCCCGACACCGAGGACAAGGGCGGCTGCTGATGTCCCAGCTGACCTTCAGCCCCTCCCCTGCCCGCCGGACAGCTCTCACCCGCAGGATCCGGTTCCTCGTCGCCGCGACCATCACCTACAACGTCATCGAGGCCGTAGTCGCCCTCACCCTGGGCACAATCGCGTCCTCGACCGCACTGATCGGTTTCGGTCTGGACTCGGTCATCGAGGTCTCCTCCGCCACCGCGGTCGCCTGGCAGTTCTCCGCCACCGACCACACCTCGCGCCAGGCCCGGGAGAAGACCACCCTGCGGATCACCGCAGTGTCGTTCTTCGCACTCGCCGCCTATGTCACCGTCGACGCGGTCCGGATGCTCGCCGGAACCGGAAAGGCGGACGGATCCCCACCCGGGATCGTCCTCGCCGCGCTGTCCCTGGCCGTCATGCCATTCCTGTCCACCGCCCAACGCCGCGCCGGCCGGGAACTCGGCTCCGCCTCCGCCATCGCGGACTCCAAACAGACCCTGCTGTGCACCTACCTGTCCGCCGTGCTCCTGATCGGCCTGACCGCCAACGCCACCCTCGACTGGGCCTGGACCGACCCGATCACCGCCCTGGTGATCGCCGTCATCGCCGTCAAAGAAGGCCGTAACGCCTGGGCGGGAGACACCTGCTGCCCGGTCCTGCCGACCCCCGTCGACCTGGGTGGCACCGTCGACGCCTGCGGATGCGCGCCCGGCTGCGACTGCTGCACCTGACCAGAACTGCGACCGCAGAGTTTGGGGTGCTCCGAGGCCGGCGCGGCGGTGAACCGTTCTGACCGGCGTTGCGCGAGGTCGGCTCCGGCGCGCTGACCCTCGCCACCGCGCCGGTTGGGCCGCTGTCCCTGGGCATCGTCGTCCCGGGAGCGGCTAGTCCGAGCGCTGCGGACCGCGGTGACGGCGCGGCTGATCGCGAGTGGCCGCCTCCGTGTGGGAATGGGGCGCGAGCTGAATCACCGTCTGTCTTGTGGGTGCCTGCATAGCGGCGCTCGCGCTGGCCGTCGCCGCGACTCGCGCCGTTGCAGTGCGAGAGTAGTCGCATGGAATGCGGCCCCGGCCGCGTCGGTCCCAGCCCGCAGCTGGGCTGCGTGCCCGTGGCGCTGGACCTGGCGGCCGCATTGGGCGTGCTCGCATTCAAAGAGGCCGACGCTTCGCCGCCCGCCGGGAACTTCTCGACCTGCTGCACGCCGCCCAGCAGGTGCTGGCGGCCCGCGGCGAGCGACGCACCTCTGCGCGGCCTGCGGCACGCCTGCCGCCACACCGGCCCGTGACCGCGCCCCCAGTCGCCGCCGCGCGATGAGTAAGAAATGGAGGTTACATTGATCTCATTGTCGCGTGGGCGAGGCGACCGGGCCACCGAACACCGCGTCGGTCAGCGCGTCCTCAGAACGGTCTGACGCTGTCTCAGCAGCGGGATCCCGCTTGCCGGCCAGGATCGCGAGCATCATCCCAGTATGACCGCCCCGATCTTGGCCCCGCCGACACGGCCGGTGGCCAAGGCATCGACGGACGTCGGGATCCCTGGCAGATCGAGGGCGCACCCAGCGCAGCACCAACATCACCAAAGCGACACTGCCTATACCTGTAAATCAGGAAAGTGCAGGTAGAGCGCATGTGGGGCAATGGTTCGTGTCGGCTGGAGAAGCTGAACCCCCACACCACATACGCGCAGGTCAGAGATGATATTGATCTTGCCAGGTTGTGTCCGAGGGGGGACTCGAACCATTACCCCACCACCGGTCACCCTGTCCGGTGAACTCATTCTCGCAGGCCACGCGGGAATTGACCAGTGAACGGCGCGTCTACCACTCCACCCGCGAGCCAGGAGGCGCGGCCGTTCGCGCTTGGCGCGGTCACCACGCTGATCGCCAGCGTCGTCGCGCTGAGCTTTCTGTTCGGGCTCGGCAATGGGTGGGCGCTGGGCATCCGGCTTGGCGTTCCCGCCTACATCGCCCCACTGGTCGCCCCCGCTGTTGATCTTTCCGTTGTCGCTCTGCTCATCGCCACCCGCCAGTTACAGTAGGAGGACGTGGCACTGCCAAGCCGTGTGCATGGGCGGTGCTGACCGCAGCGTTGGACGCGGCTCGGGTCACGCGCCAGAGCGCGGGGACGCAAGGTAACGAACCATAAGCTCATCGCGAAGAACAGGCTCCGCACACGTGAGACCTTGACCGCGGTTTCAAACTTGACGTAGATTCTGGGCCACGTTAGGCAATCTGTAAGCCACAAATCCCGGGGCGCCGAGCGCCTCGTCGCCTGGAGTTGACATGACGGATGAGGTCTTCGATTACGTGGTGGTGGGCGGCGGCTCGTCCGGTTCCGTGATCGCCAGCCGGCTGGCCGAGGCCAATGCCAAGGTTCTCCTCCTCGAGGCGGGTGGCAGCGACAGACGTCTCGAGATCCTCGTCCCGGCCGGAGTCGCGGTGGCCTACAAGAAGGCCAACTGGAAGTACCCCGCCGAACCCGACCCCTCACGCCGCAACCGCCCCGAGGCCTGGATGGCGGGCAAGGTGATGGGCGGCGGGGGATCGATCAACTCCTGCGTCTACATTCGCGGCAACCGCGCCGACTACGACGGCTGGGCCCAGCTCGGGTGCAAGGGCTGGGATTACGATTCCGTCCTCCCCGCATTCAAGAAGATCGAGACCTGGGAGGGCGGCGAGAACACGTTCCGCGGGGGCAGCGGGCCCGTGTCCGTGTGCGTCCAGGAGAACCGGGGCGAGGCCAACCAGACCTACATCAAGGCGGCCAGGCAGGCCGGCTACACCGAGACCGCGGACTACAACGGCGAGCAGCAGGAGGGCGTCGCGCTCGCACAGGTCAACCATCGCCGGGGCACCCGCTCGCAGTCGTCGCGCGAGTACATCAAACGGGTCGCCTCGAAGAAGCTCCTCACCGTGCGGACCAACGCCTTCGCCCACAGGGTCCTGCTCGAAGGCACGGCAGCCGTCGGCGTGGAGTACCGCCACCGAGGAGAGTTGCGCCAGGCTCGGGCCCGCCAAGAGGTCATCCTGAGCGCCGGAACCCTGGCATCCCCCAAACTGCTCCTGCAGTCGGGCATCGGCCCTCGCGCGCATCTGGAGGACCACAACATTCCCGTGGTAATCGACCTGCCCGGCGTCGGGGAGAACCTGCACGAGCACGCCTACCTGATGCAGCGATACCGCACGACGATGCACACCATCAACAAGCCGAGGCTCAGCGATGGCACGAAGGCGGTCACGGACTTCGCGCTGCACGGCGGCGGCATCCTGGCCATGACGATCGTTCAGGTCCAGGTCATGGCAAGGTCCGACGCAAGCCTCGCCTCGCCGGACATCCAGCTACAGTTCACGCCCTTCGCGATCACCCGCAACGTGGACGACAGCGGAATGTTCGACGTCCAGCCGGCCAGGGAGCTGGGCTTCACCGCGTCCTCGACCTTCACACACACGCGCAACCGCGGGCGCATCAGCCTGCGTGGCTCGGACCCGACCCTCGGGCCCCGAATCGAGATGCAGCTCCTCGGCCATCCCGACGACCTGCGCGACACGGTGCGCGGCGCCAAGATGGTGCATGAGATCATGGCCCAGCCGGCCATGGCCGAGATCACCAAGGGGCAGTTCCAGCCGGAGGCCGACTGCGTGACCGAGGCCGACTGGATCAACTACGTCCGCGACTACGCGGTGCCGTCCTACCACCCCGTCGGAAGCTGCAAGATGGGCGTGGATGATGCCGCGGTCGTCGACCCGGCACTGCGTGTGCGTGGCATCGCCAACCTACGGGTCGTGGACGCGTCGATCATGCCGAACGTGACGACCGGAAACACCAACGCGCCCTCCATGATGATCGGCGAACGCGGCGCGGAACTGGTCCTGGACCGGTCCTGACCGCGTCGAAGTTCTCGCGTTCATGCCGCCTGTTCCGCTGCCGCCGCCGTTCCGGCGGAATCCACCGGTACTGTCAGGAGGATCGATGCGCTGATCGACGCGCTCAGTGCTTCGGCTCACGGCCGAGCCGCCGCCGCCAGTCCCGGGCGCCGGTCAGACGGAGCAGCCGCGACTGCAGCCGACTGCCCTTCGGCGTGTAGGGGTACCAGTGCAGCTCTGTCCTGAGCCTGATCCGCTCGGAAACGATGGACTGCTGCCGGCAGTACTTCAGTACTCCGTTCGCGCCCCCGGAACGGCTACCCAGGCCCGAGGTCTTCCAGCCGCTCATCGGGAGGGGGAGCTGAAAGGTGCTGGTCATAACATTGTTGATGTTGACGGCACCGGCCTCGATGCGCCGGGCCACCCGGTCCGCCCGCTTCCGGTCCCGGGTCCACACACTCGAGGAGAGGCCGTAGGGCGAATCGTTCGTCAGTCGGATCGCTTCTTCCTCATCCGCCACCTTCATGATGGGAAGCGTCGGACCGAAGGTCTCCTCCCGCATGCACGTCATCGAGTGGTCGACGTCGAGCAGAACGGTCGGCTCGAAGAAAAGGCCCTCTTCGCGCCGCTTGCCGCCGGTAAGAACCCTGGCGCCCTGGCGGACCGCCTCGTCGACATGACGTTCGACCGTCTGGAGTTGGTTGGCGTTGGCCATCGCGCCGATGTCGGAGCTGTAACTGCCGTCGGGATCCATGCCCTGGCGCAGGCTGCCGGCTATGTCGATGACCTTCGCGACGAACTCGTCGTAGATGGGCGCCTCGACGTAGCATCGTTCGACGGAGATACAGATCTGGCCGGAGTTCCACATCGATCCCCACACCGCCGCGCGGGCCGAGCGCTCCAGATCCGCGTCGGACAGCACGACCATCGCGTCCTTGCCGCCGAGCTCGAGACTGCACGGCACGAGGCGCTGCGCCGCCCGCGCCGCGATCTTCCGACCGGTCCGGGTGGAACCGGTGAACATGATCATGTCCACTTCCTCGACGACCGCGGCGCCGGTCTCCGGCCCGCCCGTCATGGTGGCCAGGACAGGTGGCGCGCCGATGTCCTCAAGCCACCCGCGAGTTGCCTCGGCCCAGGTCATCGGCGTGAACTCGGACGGCTTGAACATGACCGCCGCGCCGGCCATGAGGGCGGGCACTCCGTCGAGCATGGGACCGCCGAGCGGGCCGTTCCACGGGGTGAGCATGCCGACGAGCTGGTAGGGCCGCGCTAACACGCGCAGACGCTTGGTGAGGCCCGAGGCGCCCCACGACCTCACCTTCCGGTCCGCGAGGAACTCCTTCGTGTGCTTGCCGTAGTAGTTGATCAGATCCACGGCCATGCCGATCTCGAGGCCCGCATCGCCCCAGGACTTTCCGGTTTCCTCCTGCATGATCCCGACCAGACGCTTTTCATTGTCGAGGAGCCAGTCGAGAAAACGCAGCATGTGGCGTGACCTGCCGTCGGGGCCGAGATCTTCCCAGGCCGGCTGCGCGGCACGCAGCCGGGCCGCGGCCGCCGCGACCTGCGCCGGACCCATGTCGGGCACGCTGCCCACCAGACGGCCGTCCGCCGGGCAGCGGACCTCGCGCATTCTCGGCTCCACGACGTCGATGCCCGTCGCGCCGGGGTTGGTGTCAATGGTCATGACGAGTTCTCCCTACCTGGTGGGCACGGCCGCGGCAGCCTCCCCGGCTGCCCGGCCCAGCACGAGCGCGGCCCGTGCCGCCGCGCAGACCCGCGCACCGTGCTGATTGAAACCACGGTGCTCGAAGGTCACGACGCCCTGTCCTGGTCGAGACGCGGACTCCCGGGTGCCGATGACCTCGGTTTCCGCGTAGAGGGTGTCGCCGACGAAGACCGGAGCCGGAAAGCTGATGGAGGTGAAGCCCAGATTGGCCACCGTCGTGCCCTCGGTGAGATCTGCGACCGAGAGGCCGACGACGGTCGACATGGTGAACAGACTGTTTACCAGGCGCTGTCCGAACTCCGTCGTCGAGGCAAATGCCGCGTCGAGGTGCAGGCTCTGGGTATTGCCGGTCAGGGTCGTGAACAGGACGTTGTCGGCCTCGGTGACGGTCCTGCCCGGGCGGTGGCGGTAAACGTCGCCGACCACGAGCTCCTCGAACCAACGCCCCCGCCGCTGGTGCACGGTCATGGCGCTATTCCTTCCCGCCGTTGTCAGCCAGCGCGTCGCGGTGGTCAGGGTGTGCTATCGCGATGAGGGCCTCGGCACGCTCGACGGTGCTGAGGCCGTCGAGTCGGGCGACACCGTGCTCGGTGACAACGACGTCGACGCACATCCGTGGCAGGGTCACCGCCTCGACCCGAGCGACGATCTTCGAGTGGCGCGCGCCGGAGGTGGCCGAGGGCAGCGCGATGATCCGCAGCCCGCCGTTGGACCGGCCCGCCGCTTCGACGAAGTCGAGACTGCCGCCGACGCCGGACACCTGCTGGCTCCGGAGCATCTCGCTGTTGACGTTGCCGAGCAGGTCGACTTCGAGCGCCGAGTTGACGCTCACGAAGCGGTCCATGGCGCCGAGGCGCGCCGGGTCGTGTGCGTACGTCGACGGGCGCAGGACGACACTCGGATTGCGATCGGCGAACCGCATGAGACGCTCAGAACCCATGAGTTCGGGTGAGAGGATCGCCGGCTCGGGCCCGATCCCGGGCCCGCTCGCCGCGCCGCGCGGCGCCGCGCGTTCGAAGAGATCGACCATCTGGTCGGTGCCCATGCCGGCGAAACGCAGCGGTCCGAAGTCAGCCTCGGCCAGGACGCCGACGAGCGATTCCGGGATGGCACCGATACCGATCTGCAGCACCGGATCGGGCGGCAGCAGGTCCAGCACCACCTCGGCGATGCGCCGGCTGGTCTCGTCGGGCGGCTGCGACCGGTGGTACGCGGCCGGGGTGTCCGCCTCCACCAGAGCGTCGAAGACGGACTCGTCCACCTCGGTCTCGCCGCAGGTCCGCGGGAGATCCGGGTCGACCTCGCCGATACGCACCGCAGCCAGTTCCAGCGCGCTGAGACCGTAGCTCACCGACGGGCCCAACGACACCCGCCCCGATCCGTCCGGCGGGCTGACCCGGACCAGGGCGGCGCCGAGCGGACGGGCGGCGAGCATCGCGTGCAGCCGCGAGGAGCGCATCGGAACATAGCCGACGGTGCCCTCCGCCACTGGGCCGCGGGCGGCCACCGAGACGTGCCACGTCCGGTAGCGCAGCTCGCCGGAACGCACCGCGTCGAGGAACGGAAGGTCCCCGAGGAGCAGGCCGCTGCCGAGTGTCCATCCCCGTCCCATCGCGGCCGCGCCGAGCTCCGCGAGTAACGTCCGGGGCGCGCCACAGCCGGGCCCGGCGACAATCCATGAACCGTCCGGAATGAGCGACAGCGCATCCTGCGCTTTACGATAAATAGTCACTGATGCACCTCCACAGCGCCCGAGGCAAAGGTCGCGTCGAAGGCGGTCTGGTCGGTTCCGCACACAGTCATTCCCCCACCGGCTCGAGCATGCGGACGGTCGCCGTACCGGTCAGCACCACCACGCCGGACTGGTTCGTCGTCGTCAGCTGAAGATCGACGCATGATCCCGGCCGGGCCTCCCGCACCGCCGTCACGACAGCCACGGCCGTGAGTTCGTCACCGGGCCACACGGAGGCCAGAAACCGGGCACCGAAGGCGGTGAGGCGGTCGTCGCCCCACCACTCGGTGAGAAGCGAGCCCGTCACCGCCATCGTGAGCATGCCGTGGGCCATGACCGACGGGTAACCGAGTTCCACGGCGGCCGGCTCGTCCACGTGCAGCGGGCTGAGGTCGCCCGTCGCGCCGGCGAACTGCACGATCTGCGTGCGGGTCACTTCGGGACAGACCACCGCCCGGCGCTGGTCCCCGATCCGGGGGAGGATCATGGCATCCCCTCCGCGGGTGGCGTCTCCACCAGGATCATCCGGGACCGCACGCTCAGCGCACCGTTCGGGAACCGGTAATCGGTGATGACTTCACGGAACCGCAGGCGGCCGCCGTGGCGACTTTTCCTCTCCCACCGACGGCCGTCGGTTCGCTCGACCTCGAGAACGTCGCCCACGCGGATCGGCGCGTGGTATTCGAAGTGCTGCTCCGCGTGCAGGAGGGAACCGCCGTCCGGTGATGCCGCCAGCGGCCCGGTCGGCCGAAGGTTACGCAGGTGCTCCGGATCGTGCAGCGCGGACGCCGCGACGAAGGTCGGGGGCACCGGCGCAGGAGGGTCGAGCGCGGCGAGGCCGGCGAGGCCGGGTGGCGGGGCCCCGATGGCACGACCGAAGGCGAGCAGGTGACCCTGCTCGACGACGAAGCGGGACGGTGCCATGTCAGGCCCCAGGGATGGCGGCGGCCTCGGTGACCGGGCGGAAACGGGGAAGCGCCACGCCCGCGCCGGTGTCGTGGAAGACGACCTCGACGCACTGCCCGATGAACACCTCGGCCGGGTCGCACTCCACGACGTTCGTGAGCATCTTGGGACCCTCGTCGAGTTCGACGAGCGCGAGTACGTAGCTCCCCGCGTCCTTGTAGTCGAGGATCCCGCGGCTGGTCACCGTCGCGCTGTGCACCGTGCCGCGCCCGGATGCCGCCATCCACAGCAGGTCGGTGCTGTGACAGGCCGGGCAGAGAAACCGCGGGTACCACACGCACCGATCGCACTCGGCACAGCGCTGAATCAGCAGGCGTCCCGTCGCGGTCGCCTTCCAGAAGGTCTCGGTCTCCGGCGTGATGTCCGGAACCGGCGCGGGGAGCGTCACGCGTCCTCCCTCCCGAGGATGACCGTCGCGTTGCCCATGCGGGTCGTCAACCAGCCGCCGGTCCCGTGTGTGAGGGCGATCTCGCACCCGGGTACCTGCACCGCGGGATGCGCCTCGCCACGCACCTGGCGGACCGCCTCGATAATCTTGGTCATCCCGCCACGGTTGGCGGGATGGTTGTTGCACAGCGAGCCGCCGTCGGTGTTGAACGGCAGCACGCCGTGTGGCGCGTGCAGCGCGCCGTCCAGGACGAAGCGCCCGCCCTCGCCCTTCGCGCAGAAGCCGAGATCCTCGATGGCCAGCAGCGCGGTGATGGTGAAGGAGTCGTACAGACCGACGTAGTCGACGTCGGCGGGAGTGACGCGGGCCTCCTCGAAGGCGTCCCGTCCCGACCGCACGGCGCCGGTGACGGTGATGTCCTGCCAGCCGCCGTGGCTGTGCTCGATCGCCTCGCCGTGCCCGAGGACCTTCACGCACCGCCGGTCGAGGCCGCGGGCGATGTCCTCGTTGACCAGAACCAGCGCCCCGCCGCCGTCGGTGACGACGCAGCAGTCGAGTCGGTGCAGCGGGCTGCTGACCATGGGCGAGGAGACGACCTGCTCGACGGTGACGGGCTTACGGAGCAGGGCGTTTTCGTTGTGCTGGGCGTGCAGTGATGCCGCCACCTTGATCTCCGCGAGCTGCTCGCTGGTCGTGCCGTACCGATACACGTGCCGGGCCGCCGCCAGTGCGTACACCGCGCTCACGTTCAGGCCGAAGACCGGCTCGAATCCGGCTTCCGGGGGTGCGCCCATGAGCTGGCCGGGCGCTCGCAGTGACGTCGTACGGGGACGCCCCCCGAGCGTGATGAGGGCGACGCTGCACTTGCCGGCGGCGATGGCCGCCGCCGCGTGGCCGACGTGACTGAGGTAGACCGATCCGCCCATGTCGGAGCTGTCCATGTACCGGACGCGCAGGCCGAGATAGTCGGCCATGGCGAGCCCGCCCAGGCCCGGGGCGTCGGCGGCGCAGAAGTAGGCGTCGACGTCGACGAGGGTCAGTCCGGCGTCGGCGAGTGCACCCAGCGCGACCTCGGCGTGGATTCGCGGGATCGAATGGTCGGGGAGCTCGCGCCCGGGATGCTCGTAGGCCCCGGCGATGAAGGCCTTGCCTCGGATGCTCATACGAAGGGGTTCGCCGGGGCGGCGTCGGTGATCGGCCGGAAGGTGGCCTCGAGTTCCTTGCCGAGGGTTCCCAGGTTCCATGCCTTTCCTGGCGCTCGGACGGTGGCGATGGGCTTCGGGTCGCTGTACAGGTTGATCTCCAGCCCGCGGGCGTGAAGAACATGACCGTTGCACCATCCGGACTGTTCGGAGGCGAGCCAGGCCGCGAGGGGCGCAATGTTGTCCGGCGACAGCTCGTCCTGGCCAAGTCCGTCCACGCCCGACTTGCGCGCGGTGTCGGTCATCCGAGTCGCTGCGGCCGGTGAGATCGCGTTGGTGGTGACGCCATACCGCTTCAACGCGACGGCGCAGGAGTACGTGAGACCGACGATCCCCATCTTGGCCGCGGAGTAGTTCGGCTGCCCGGGGGCACCGTGCAGACCGGCGCGGGAGGTGTAGTTGATGACGCGGTGCTGGGCGTTTAGGTCCCCGAGCTGCCGCCAGTACGCCGACGCGGACTGAATGGTGTTGAAGTGGCCCTTGAGATGCACCCGGATGACCGCGTCCCATTCGGCCTCGGTCATGTTGAAGATCATCCGGTCTCGCAGAATGCCGGCGACGTTGACGAGGATGTCGAGCTTGCCGAAGGTGTCGACGGCGGACGCCACCATCTCCCGGACGGCTTCGTGATCGCTGACGTCGGCCCCGTTGGCCAGCGCCTTGCCTCCCAAGGCCTGAATCTCGCGCACGAGCTCCTCACCCGGGCTGCCGTCGGACTCCAGTCCGCTCAGCGACGCGCCGACGTCATTGACAACGACCGACGCGCCTTCCAGCGCGAAGAGCTTCGCGACCGATGCCCCGATGCCACGTCCCGCGCCGGTGACGATGGCCACGCGACCGTCCAGCGATCCCATGTGTTCTCCCTCAACGACCATTCGGGAACGGCTTGCCACCGCGTCGATGCAGCGGCAAGGCAAGCTTCCTCATTTTTCTACTCTGCATTTGATTAGATTTCAAGCGATACCGTTATTGGACCGACGCAGCCGCCTCGGGCGACTTCTCCGGCAGGGCCGGGTCGGGATCGGGTGGATCGGGCGGTGGTTCCTCGCTCGTCGTGGCGGTTCGCGTGGCGTCGCGACCACGGGTGACCACCCTGCCCTGCCGCCAGACGGCGAAGGCGACGGCGGTGATCACGGCGGTGCCGTTGAAGATGTCCGCGAGCCACTGGACACCGGTGACGAGCTGAAGTCCCTTGATCCCGGTGGCCAGGGCGTACATCGCGATCAGCGTCCCCCAGACGTTGAAGCGTCCCGGGGTGAGCTGCGTGGACCCGAGGAACACCGCGGCGAACGCGGGCAGCAGAAGCGCGCCGCCGAAGGTGAGCGACGGGCCGCTGAGTGAGGCGTACAGGACACCCGCGACGCCGCACAAGGTGCTGGAGGTGACCAGCATGAGGAACGTCCACAGCCGCGTGCGGACTCCCGACAGCCGCGCCGCCTCCACGTTGCCACCAACCGCGTGGACGTAGCGGCCCGCGGGCGTGTGGTTCAGCGCCCACCAGGCCAGCACGGCGATGACGAGAAGGTAGAGCACGATGAGCTGGAACCCGGCCACCTCACGCTGGGTGAGTTGCGTCCACGCACGGGAGGCCGGCGGGAGAGGCTGGCTCTGGCCCGACACGATCGACTGCACGGCCAGGATGATGGACGCGGAGCCGAGGGTGGCGATGAACGAGTTCACCTTCAGCCTCGTGACGATGAAGCCGTTGACGACGCCCACCGCCAGGCTGGCCGCCACCGTGACACCGATGGCGGGCCACATTCCCCACCCCTGCTCCGTCTGGAGCACCGTGACCAGGATCGCGGCCAGGTTCACGGTCGCCCCGACCGAGAGGTCGTAGGCCCCGGCGGCCATGGGCATCAGGACCGCGAGGGCGACGATCGCGCCGACGGCCTGCTGGGAGGCCACCGAATGCAGGGTGCCCGTGGTGAGAAAGAGGTCCGGGGTCCAGATACCGAAGACCACGATGAACAGCGCCCAGAGGTAGAGGCCGCTGAACCGGTCGAAACCGAGGCGGAGACCGCGCCGCGTGCTCATGCCGCGCTCGCCTGCGTCGCGGCCCCCGAACCGAGAGACTCGCGGGTGATCGTGGCGACCGAGATCTCGTCACCCACGAGCTCGGCGACCACCTGCCCGGCCCGCAGGACGAGCACCCGGTGGGACAGCGCCACGACCTCGTCGATGTCGGCGGAGCTCACGACCGCACCCGCGCCGGCCGCCACCGCGGCGAGCAGCTGCCGATGGATCTCCGCCTTCGCACCGATGTCGACGCCCTGGGTCGGCTCGTCGAGCAGCAGCGCCGTCGGCGAGCACCGTAGCCATTTCGCGACGAGCACCTTCTGCTGGTTGCCTCCGCTGAGCGAGAACAGCGGCCTCTCCGCCGCGTCGGCCGGGCGGACGTCCAGGCGCGCGAACCAGTCGCGCGCCTGAGACGACTCCGCCCGCCGGCGCAGCAGGGGGGCTCGCCAGAAATCACCGAGCCGAGGAAGCGTGAGATTCTCCCGCGCGGTCAGGCTCATCACTCCCCCGTGGAGTTTGCGGTCCGCCGGCAGGTACACCAGGCCGGCCGCGATGGAGTCCCGCGGGCCGGCGACGGGCCGGGCACCAGCGCCGACCCGCACCGTTCCCCGGGACCGGGCGACGGCTCCGAAGATCGCGGGTAGCAATGTGTCCCGACCCGACCCGGTCAGTCCGGCGATGCCGACCACCTCCCCCGCCCGGACCCGCAGGTCTATGTCGCGCAGCGGGCCGGCCGCGAGATCGGCCACGGCGAGCACGACGTCCTCGCCGACCGGAAGCGCCGTGGAGGCCGCCTGGGCCTCATCGAGCCCCCGACCGATGAGATGGTGAACGAGGGTCGTGTGATCGATGTCGCGCACCGAGGTGGTGACCACCTTCTGACCGTCCCGCAGGACGCTCACCCGGTCGGCGAGCTCGAAGACCTCGTCCAGATGGTGGGTGACATAAACGACACCGATACCGCGGGCGGAGATGGTCCGGACGATCTCCAGCAGATGCCGGACTTCCTCCACCGGCAGGGTGGCCGTGGGCTCGTCGAGGACGAGCAGGCCGGCCGCCCTCCCGTCGTCCTCCCGCAGGGCCCGCGCCACCGCGACACCGGTCTTCATCGCCGGCGACAACGCGGAGACGGGCTGGTGGGGATCGATGTCCAGGCCGACGATCTCCAGGGCCGCCGCGACGCGCCGCCGTAGCTCACGCCCGCGCACCGTCCCCCACCGCGTGGGGAAGCCTGTCGTGAGCGACAAATTGTCTGCGACGGAGAGGCTCTCCACCAGGCCGAGATCCTGATGGACGAAGCGACAGCCGAGGTCGTAGGAGGAATCCGGAGCGCCGAAGGGTAACGGAGATCCGCCGACGAAGACCTCTCCCCCCGGGTCGGGTGTGTGGTAGCCGGAGAGAATCTTGATGAAGGTCGACTTGCCGGAGCCGTTCTCGCCCAGCAACGCGTGCACCTCACCGGGCGCGATCGTGAGGTCGAGCGCCCGTAACGCCGGTGTCGCGACGAAGGTCTTCGTCAGTCCCCGGACCTCCAGGCGGTGTGTGGTCGCCTCGGCATCGCCGGCGGGCGGCCGAGGTAACCCGGCCGTCACGAGAGCTTCCACAGCTTGGTGAACTGCGCCTGATAGTCGGTCGGACGGTCGATGGAGTCCGCCGGCGTGCCGACGGTCGCCTTGGTCAGCAGCTGGAGCGGCAGCAGCACGTCGCTGTCCCGCACCGGTGTTCCCTCGGCGTGGCGCAGCGCGATGTCGACACCCTTCCACGCCATGATCTTGAAGGGGAGAAGGCTGAACGCGGCGGAGTCTCCGGTCAGCAGCTCCTGCTGGTTGAACTTCGCCGGGTTGATCCCGATGAGCTGGACCTTGTCCAGGCCGGCCGCCCGCACCGCGGCCTGCAGACCCTGGGTCCATTCGCCCTGAGGGGTCATCACGTAGGTGATGTCCGGCTTGCGCTGCAGCGCGGAGACGACCGCGGGAACCACGCCGTTGCTCGCGACCTGCGCCAGCGTCACGTCGACCGTGTCGGTGACGCAGTCGGTGCATCCCTTCCGCACGGTTGTCGTGAAGGCATCGACGGCGATCTTGAGTGCGCCGACGTCAGGGACGTTGACGGCCAGGGCCTTGCCCTTGCCGTTCGAGTCGGCGATGAAGTAGTTCGCGACGGCGGCGGCCTGCGCTCGGGCGTCGACCGGACCGTCGAGCCCGGCGGGTACCGCCGGCCCGGTCTTGACCTCCCCCACCGCCACCGGGATGAGCGGCACACCGGCCTTCTCGAAGGCGGGCACCTGGCCGGCCCAGACGGCCTCCGGGATGCCGGCGAAGACCACCCCGACCGGCTTCGGGTTCATCTGGAGGGCCTGCTGCATCCCGGCGATCAGCGTCGCGGGGTTGGCCAACGTGATCGGCAGGCTCTTGTACTGCAGGCCGGCGGCGTGGGCCGCATCCTTCATCCCGCTGCCGAGCACCTGGCACAGCCCGGTCTCGCAGGACAGGAACACGATGGTCTGGCCGCCGCGCGGCTTTTCCCGCAGCGGCTGGTCGATGCCGATGGACGTCGGCGCTCTGAGGAGCTTGTCGACCGCGGCCCGGGCCGCGGTCACCTGAGCGGACCCTGACCCTGATGCCCCTGACCCGGACGGCGGGGCTTGTGCCTCCTGGCCGCCGTCCGAGCTTCCACAGGCAGCCAGAGCGACGGCCGCCGCGAGTAACGCCGTCGGGATCAATGCGCGGCATCGGCGCCCTGCCGAGGCCCGCGGCAACCGGATCGTCGTGTGGGACACCGTGTCTCCTCCAGTCGGATGCCGGCCCGTCTCCACGCCGCCGACCCCTCGATAAATGTGTCCATCATCACAGAATATTTGTCAAAATCTACACTGATTTTGAATCTGGTCAAGAGCTTCGCGAGGTGCGGGTGCTGGTGGGGCCGCGACCGCGACGGCCCCACCAGCGGGTGGTGTCAGCGCGCGACAGTGACGGGCAGGCTGATCGGACCGCGGGCGAAACCAGGCCGGTACTTCGGCGTGAAGTCCGGGTCGATCTCGAAACGGCTCAGCGCGCAGATGGCCCTGATGCTCGCCTTGAGCTCACGCCGGGCGAGATGGTTACCGAGGCAGCGGTGGATGCCGGCGCCGAAGGCCACGTGGGAGGACGCGTTCTCGCGTGCGAAGTCGAGGGTGTCCGGCTCGGGGAACTGCTCCGGGTCCCGGTTGGCGGCAGCCCAGTTGAGCAGGACACGATCGCCCACCCTCATCGGGCACCCGCTCATCCGGGTGGCCTCGGCCACGGTGCGACCGGCGGTCGGCACCGGGGACTCGAAGCGCAGAAACTCCTCGACGACCCGGCCGAGCAACTGGTCGTCCGCGTCGCGGAGCTCCGCGCGCACCGCCTGGTGGGTGCCGAGGTAATAGCCGATGCTCCCCAGACCGCCCATGGTCGTCTCCATGCCCGCCATGATCATGAGGTTGATGGTCTCGATACGCTGCTTCTCGTCGAGGTGCAGCCCATCGTCGCCGGTCAGACCCATGTGGGCGATGGTGCCCGCGAGATCGTCCCGGCGGCCCTCACCGCGGCGCTGTTCGAGGAGCGCCGCACCCCAGCCCAGCAGTCTGGGCGCAACCTCCATGGCGCGTTCCGGACGGGTGAGCAGGATCTCGAGGACCTCGAGCACCCAGCCGATCTCCGACTCCTTCTGCTCGAGGAAGCCCTCGAAGAAGACCAGGGGCGGCAGGAGGTTGACGAAGCTCGCGACGAAGTCGACGGAGCCGCTCTCCGCGCAGCGGTCGAGGAGCCGGTCCACCAGCCCCTGGATGTCCTCCTCCTGGCTCTTGAGCGCCTCGGGCGCGAAGAACGGATTCAGCAGGCGGCGGATCCCACGGTGCAGCGGAGGATCGGTCTCCAGCGGGATCATCCGCAGCACGTCGAGGTCGAACTGGACGGGTGAGGCGCCCTGTGCGTTGCTGAAGGCCTTCCAACTGGTCGCGGCAGTCATCACGTCCGCATAGTCGTTGACCACCCAGAAGCCGGCGTTCCGCTCGCTCCAGGGCTGGTCGCTCCACGCCACCGGGCACGACTCGCGCAGCGCGTTCATCCTCGGCCAGAAGTCGTCCGCCAGGGTCGGATCAAGCGGGCTGAAGGAAATCGTCTCGTAGGAAGCATCGGTCGTCTCGCCCGCCGCAGCAGCAGCCTCGTCCATCATTTCTCCCGCCAGGTGTCGGTCCCCACTGCGCCGCCCTGGTCGATGAGCGTCGCGCAAGGCGCGTCCAGGCTCTATAATCTGCGTTAGATTCAAATTAGGTCAAGACCGGTGCCAGCACGGACGGCTGGGTCCAGAGCGCGCGGGCGGGCTGGTCCCGGCGCACACGCCGAGGAGGAGGCGAGTCATGCCCAAAGTGACGTTCATCCGGCCCAACGGTGAGACGACCGTGGTCGACGGCGCCGACGGCACGTCGATCATGCAGACCGCCGTGAGCGCCGGCATCACGGAGGTGGTGGCCGAATGCGGCGGCACACTCGCCTGCGCGACCTGCCACGTGTATGTCCACGACGGCCCGATCGACGCGCTGCCCGAGGCGTCCGGCGACGAGGAGGAGATGCTCGACTTCACGGCCTGCCCCCGCGAGCCGACCAGCCGCCTGTCCTGCCAGCTCCCGCTGAGTCCCCAGACCGACGGGCTGGTCGTGCGCGTGCCACCGGAGCAGTACTGATGTCGAATCGGACGGTCGTCGTCGCCGGGGCCGGGCAGGCCGGAAGCCAGGCTGCGGCATCGCTGCGGGACGAGGGCTTCCAGGGCCGGATCGTGCTCGTTGGTGCGGAGCGCCACGCGCCCTACCAACGTCCGCCCCTGTCGAAGGGCTACCTCACCGGCAAGGTTCCGCCCGAGCGGCTCGCGCTGCGACCACCCTCGTTCTACGACGACATCGACGTCGAACTGCGGCTGGGAACCCCGGTGACCAGCATCGATGTGGACGCCCGCAGGGTGGGGCTCGGGAGCGGGGAGCGGCTGGAGTACCACGACCTCGTCCTGGCCCTCGGCGCGCGCAACCGCGGCCTGCCCATCGACGGGGCCGACCTGGACGGAGTGCTCACACTCCGCAGTCTCGCGGATGCCGAGGAGGTGCGCCGACGACTGCCGGCAGCGAGCTCCGTCGTCGTCATCGGCGGCGGCTTCATCGGTCTCGAAATCGCCGCCACGGCGGTCGGGCTGGGCATCGCCACGACGGTGTTCGAGGTCGCCGAGCAGCTCATGGCCCGCGTTCTGTCGCCCGGCACCGCCTCCTTCCTCGTCGAGGCGCACCGGCGGCGCGGGATGCGGATCGATCTCGGCACCAGCGCCGCCGCCATTACCGGAACCCACGGGCAGGTACGCGCCGTGTGGACGTCGGACGGCCGCTCGGTTCCGGCGGACCTTGTCCTCGTCGGAATCGGCGCGGTCCCCAACACCGAGGTCGCCGCGGAGGCCGGGCTGCTCGTCGACAACGGCATCGTCACCGACCCGCATCTGCGCACGTCCGATCCACACGTCTGGGCCATCGGCGACTGCGCGAGCTTTCCCTGCGCCTACGCGGACGGCCGTCAGCTGCGCCTGGAATCCGTCCAGAACGCGGTGGCGCAGGCACGAGCCGTCGCCGCCGCACTCGCCGGCCGCGCGGAGTACTTCCGGGCTGTGCCCTGGTTCTGGAGCGACCAGGCGGATCTCAAGATTCAGATCGCCGGCCTGCCGACCGGCCGGGACACCGTCGTCATGTACGGCGAAGCCGAGCAGGAACGCTTCTCCGCGTTCTGTTTCGCCGGCGATCGGCTGCTCGGGGTGGAGTCCGTCAATCGGCCCGCTGATCATCTCGCCGCACGCAGGCTGCTGGAACTCGGCATCCCGCTACGGCCGGTGGACCTCACACGCCCGGGCTTCGACCTTCGGGCGCTCGCCTCGGGCCGCTCGGCCGCCGTCGCCCCCACGTCCTGACGACGCGAATGCGCCGGGCGGCCTTCTGCCGGCCCGGCGCACCCGCGTCGCCAGGTGAGAGCGCGTTCGTCAGGTGGCGCGCGTTCGTCAGGTGGCGCGCCGATCCGACCTGGCGACGACGAACCCCAGCGCCTGGAGGTCGGCGGTCGTGTCCGTGATGCCGCGCTCGCGCAGCTTGAACTTCTGGACCCGTCCATTGACATTGACCGGAAGCGCGTCGAAGTACTCGACGTACCGAGGAATCGCGTAATACGGCAGGTTGTGGCGGAAAAACTCGAACAGCTCCGCCAGGTCGACCGTCACGCCGGATCTGAGCACGATACAGGCCTTGATGTCGTCCTCGGACAGCTCCGACGGCACCGCGTGCACAGCGACCGCCGCGAAGGCGGTATGGTTCATGATCGCGGCTTCGAGCTCCATGGACGACACGTTCTCTCCGCGTCGACGAAGAGAATCCTTCTTCCGGTCGACGAACCAGAAGTAACCGCGCTCGTCCATGCGGCCGCTGTCTCCGGTGTGATGCCACAGGTCACGAAAGGCCTCCACCGTCGCGGCATCGTTGTTCCAGTACCCCGAGAAGAGTCGATGGGGCGCGTCCGGACGGATGACGATCTCGCCGACCTGACCGACCGGAACCTCCCGGCCCTCCTCATCCATGAGCTTGACCTGCAGACCGGGCGTCACCGTGCCCATGCTCCCGGGACACCGCGGGCCGCGCGGGTCGCCGAGCAGAGCCGGCCAGCACTCCGACTGGCCGAAGACCTCGGCGAAGGGTTCGATACCGAACCGTTCGGCGAACGCCCTGATGAGATCCGGCGACGACGGCATGAAGGTAATGTGCCGGAGACGGTGGTTCCGCTCGTCGGCGAGGGCCGGTGTCGCGAGGATGGCCAGTCCCATCGCGCCCATGCCCATGGCCGCCGTGGCACCGGTCTCCCGGATGCGGGCCATATAGGTCCTGGCGCTGAAGGCGGGTTCCACGACGACCGAGCCCCGCACGGCGAGCGCGGCCGCCACGAGCCAGGTCTGCCCACTGAAGTGAAAGAGCGGGTTGGCCCCGAAAACGACGTCGCCGGGCTCGTACCAGCCATAGTCGACGAAGACCGTGACCAGGTTGCAGTAGTAACCATGGGTGATGGTGCAGCCCTTGGAAGCGCCGGTCGTACCCGAGGTGAAGATGATCACGCAGACATCATCCGACCCGATGTCCACGGGCCGGAGATCCGCGCCGCACCTCTCCAGATCGACGTAGGGCAGCGCATCGGGCAGAGCGGCCCGATCGCCGTCGTCACCGGAACCGGCACCGGCACCGGCACCGACGAGGACGAGGTCCCGGATACCGCTGTCGGACAGCAACGGCGCCAGCAGGTGGAGCGCCTGGGCGTCACCGATGTACACCCGGGGCGTCGTCTGAACGAGCTGGTGGCGCAGAAACTCTCCCCGCAGATAGGTGTTCAACGGCACCTGAATCGCCCCGGTCTTGGCGATCGCGCAGATGAGGACGACGTACTCGATGCGATTGGGCAGATTCACCGCGACCCGGTCGCCCTTGCCGACGCCAAGCTGCTGGAGCCCCGCGGCGACCCGGTCGGAGAGTCGGTCCAGCTCACCGAGCGTCATCCACGGACTCGCGCACTGCACGAAGTGGCGGTCGGGATCAAGCCCCGCCTCCTCGCGTAACCAGTCTCCGAAGACGCGTCCGACGTGCTTGCCCGCCTCGCCGATGCGCGTTTCACCACCGTTGTTCGGCGCCAGGTTGGCAACCGTGCTCACTGTTCCTCCTCGGATGTCGTGCACTGGTGACTCACGTGGCCGGGACCGGGCGGGGGACGCTCGAGCCGGTCGCATCAGTAGCTCTTCGGAAGACCGAGGACGTGTTGGGAGAGGTAGGCGAGGATGAGCTCCTGCGGGATCGGGGCGATCTTCATGAGCCTCGCCTCCCGCCAGTAGCGGACGACGTGGTACTCCTCCGCGTAGCCGAAGCCACCGTGCGTCTGTAGAGCCGCGTCGGCCGCGGCGAAACCGGCCTCCGCGGCGAGGTACTTCGCCGTGTTGGCCTCGGCGCCCGCGGAAAGTCCCTGGTCGATCGCCCACGCGGCCTGGCGGGTGACCAGTTCCGCGGCCCGTAGCCGAGCATGGGCGTCCGCGAGCGGGAACGCCACCCCCTGATTGGTCCCGATCGGGCGGCCGTATACCACCCGATCGTTGGCGTAGGCGACCGCGCGACGCAGGGCGGCCACGCCGATGCCGATCGCCTCCGAGGCGATGAGCACGCGCTCCGCGTTCAGACCGTCGAGGAGGTAGCGGAAGCCGTGTCCCTCCTCCCCGACCCGGTCAGAGACGTGAACCATCAGGTCGTCGTAGACCGTTTCGCACGAGGAGACCGCGTTGCGGCCCGCCTTCGCGATCGGGGTGATGGTGACCGCGGGATCGGTGAGATCGGCCATGAGCAACGTCAGCCCGTCGGTGCGCCGCACGCATTCCTCCGCCGGCGTGGTGCGCACCAGAAGCAGGACGCGGTCCGCGTCCAGCGCCTTCGAGGTCCATACTTTCGCCCCCCGCACGCGGTAGTGGTCCCCCTCGCGCACCGCGGACGTCCGAATGGCGAGGGTCTCGGTTCCCGCATCGGGTTCGGTGACGCCGAAGGCGATATGCAGGCTGCCGTCCGCCACCCGCGGGAGGTAGCGCCGCTTCAGCTCGGCCGACCCGTACTTCTCTACCGGATGCATTCCGAAGATGGAAAGGTGAACAGCGCTGCAGCCGTTCATCGCCGCGCCGGACGCCGCTATCTCCTGCAGGATGACCGAAGCTTCAACGATGCCGCGCCCGCCGCCGCCGTAGTCCTCTCCGATGGCGATACCGATCCAGCCACCCTCGGCGAGCGCGGCGTAGAAGTCCCACGGGAACTCGTGCTTCGCATCGCGCTCGGCCCAGTACTCGTCGTCAAACTTCCGGCAAATGCCCCGGATCGCGTCCCGGATGAGGTCAATGTCCGTGTTCGGGGTGAAGTCCACCGGATGATCTCCTCCTCAAGCGGACGGGCCGAGCTGCAGCGCCTTGAGCTCGTAGAACTCGAGCAGGCCGTGAACACCCAGCTCTCGGCCGGTGCCGGACTGTCGGTAACCACCGAACGGAGCGAGCGGGTTGAACCACGAGCCGTTGATGTCGACCTGCCCGGTCCGCAGCCGGCGCGCGACCCGCTGCGCCCGCGCCGGATCGGCCGACCACACGGCACCGGCGAGACCGTAGATGCTCGCGTTGGCGATCTCGACCGCCTCGTCCTCGTCGCCGTAGGGAATGATCGCCAGCACCGGGCCGAAGACCTCCTCGCGCGCGATTCCCATATCCGGGCGGACGTCGGTGAAGACGGTCGGCGCGACGAAGTAGCCGTCGGCGGCTCCCGGCGGCGGCTGCGTGCCACCGGCCAGGAGACGGGCACCCTCGGCGAGGGCCCGCTCGATGTGCTCGCGAACCCGGCTCTGCTGGGCCTCGGACACGAGCGGTCCGAAGTTGGTCGAGGGCTCGAGCGGATCGCCGGCGCGGTATCCCTGGAGCCGGGCCATCACCAGATCCTCGACCTCGCCGAGGCGGTCACGCGGGACGAGCATGCGGGTCCAGGCCGTGCAGGTCTGGCCGGAGTTGGTGAAGCAGTTGGCGACGCCGACCTTCACGGCCTGTGCGAGGTCGGCGTCGTCGAGGATGATGGTGGCCGACTTGCCGCCCAGTTCCAGCGCGACACGTTTGACGGTCTGCGCCGCCGCCGCCCCGATCCGGCGTCCCGCCGCGGTCGAGCCGGTAAAGTGGATCATGTCGACGCCGGGGTGGGCGACCAACGGCTCCCCGACCGCGGCCGCCGTGCCGGAGAGCAGGTTGAACACCCCTGGCGGGAAGCCCACCTCCGCCATGAGATCGGCGAACACGAACGCCGACAGCGGTGCGACCTCGGACGGCTTGACCACGACGGTGCAGCCCGTGGCCAGGGCGGCACCCACCTTTCCGACCACCTGCTGCAGGGAGTAGTTCCACGCCGTGATGGCCGCGACCACGCCAATCGGCTCACGCACTACCAGCGAGTCACCGATCCGTTCCTCGATCGGCAGCGTCGGCAGCAGTTCACGGTAGGTCGCCAGCACCCGGATCGGCAGGCCCACCTGAACCAGACGGGAGACCTTGATCGGGGTTCCCACCTCGCTGGAGATGAGCCGGGCCAGGTCCTCAGCCCTCTCGGCCATCAGGGTCTCCACCCGGGCCAGGAGACCGAGCCGCTCCTCGAGCGGCGCACCCGACCAGGTGGGGAAGGCCCGACGTGCGGCGGCGACCGCCAGGTCGACGTCCGCCGCGGTACCGTCGGGCACCCGTCCCAGGACCTTGCCCGTCGCGGCACCGTGGACGTCCAGCATCCGTTCTCCGGCCGACGCCCGCCAACCGCCGTCGATGAAAAGACTGTCACGTTCGATCATGTCCGCTCCCGTCATCACCGTCATCGCGGTGTCTTCGCGTGCAGGCGACGCATCCTCGTGAGCCAGCCGTCGTAATCCGCGGCCTTCCCGCGGAAGTACTGCTCCACTTTCGGATGCGTGAGAATAAGGAACTGCTCCGTTCGGATACCCGCCACGACGGCCGCCGCTGCATCGTCGGGGTCTATGGCTCCCGCCACGGCGAACCATTCACCCTGCGCGCCGCGCAGCATGTCGGTGCGTACCCCTTCGGCGACGATGCACGACACCTTGATGCCCTGCGCGCCATGATGAATCGACAGCCACTCCGTGAGCCCCACCACGGCGTGTTTGCTCGCCGTGTAGGGAGCATTCCCGAGCGCGGTCAACAGTCCCGCCGCCGACGCGTTCTGGACGAGGTATCCCTCACCCCGCGCGAGCATGTGGGGCAGCACCGCCCGGGCCGCGTACACCTGGGCCATCACGTTGACGTCCCACATCTCCTGCCACGCGGCGTTCGAGGCCCAGACATTGCCCCGGTCCTGCAGCGGCGTCACGCCGTCGTGCGGCTCGCCCCACAGGACACCCGCGTTGGCGACGAAGACGTCGATCCGGCCCCGCACCTCGATGACATCCCGCACGAGCGCACGGATCTGGGCCTCGTCGCGCACATCTACCACCCGACCGAGACCGCCGACCTCTGTGGCCACGCGCCGCGTGCCGGCGGCATCGATGTCGCAGACCACCATCGAGGCCCCCTCGGCGGCGAACCGCCGGCACATCGCCTCTCCCATGCCGTTCGCACCACCGGTGACGACGACGACCTTGTCCCTCAGCTCCATGACGGCCGCGCCTGGCCGGTCAGCCGAGGCCGGTCAGCGCGGCGGTGTTGGACCAGAGGATCTTGCGCTCGGCGACCGGGTCGTCGAGCTCGGCCACGGTCTTCTCGTAGTCCCGGGGCTCGGCGAGTCCCTCGGGGTGGGGGTAGTCGGACCCGAAGATCACGTGGTCCACGCCCAGATGCCCGACGACCTCGATCAGATCGTCCTCCCAGAAGGGGGACACCCAGACGTGCTCCTTGAACTGCGCCACGGGGTCCGAGGCGAAGAAACCGGGCCGCTGGAAACCCGCCCGGTTGAGGCCGGCCAGCAGGAGCGGAAGGAACTCGGCGCCGTTCTCTACCGACGCAATCCGCAGCGTCGGGAACCGCTCGAACAGCTTGTCGCAGACCAGCGCTCCGAGGTAGGTGCCGATCGCCCGGTCGTGGCCCACGGCGACCTCCAGCGGCGGGGCGACACCGCCGATGATGTTGCCGTGGTGCTCGACGTACTTGTCCAGACCCGCCCCGCCCACCTCGCCGACGTGCGGGACACAGGTCGCGCCGGCCTCCGCGATCCGGGCCCAGATCGGATCGAAACGCGCACTGCCGGGACTCACCCAACCGTCCGCGGTGTAGACCGCCTGCGGGCGGACCACGAACAGGCGGGCCCCGTGGGCCAGGCCGTGTTCGACCTCGGCCACGGCAGCGTCTACGTCACCGAAGGCGAGGTACGGCGCGGTGAAGATGCGGTCGGCGTGGTTGTATCCCCAGTCGTCCAGCAGGTAGCGGTTGAACGCCCTGAACGCGACGGCCGCGGCGGCGACGTCGTACTGGAGGCTCTCCTCGATGCCCATGCCGAGGGAGGGCAGCAACCAGATGGCCTGGAGCTCCTGGGAGTCCATCCGGGTGATCCGGGCCTCGCGGTCGCGGTAGTGGGCCGGGAGCGGCTCGCGCTGGGCGAGGTACTCCGCGAGCGGCTTTCCGGCCTTGTTGCCCCGAAAGTAGTCGGCCATGACGCCCGGCTGGACGATGGGGTCGAAGGTCGGGTTCGTGACGGTTTTATCCGTCTTTCCCCCGACGATCAGGCGTACCCTATTGTCGATGGTCGCGACCTGCACCGTGCGTTCGGCCCAGCCCTTCGGGCAGTGCCGAGTGAACGCGTCCAGGGGCTCGTAGTAGTGCTGGTCGCAGTCGAAGACCGGTAAGACTGCCTCTGACATCGGGAACCTCATTCGGGAAAGGCTCGCGTTACGCACGGAATCACGCGTGAACGTCGTTTTCTAATTCTAATCTCAATTTTTTACTGGTCAAGTCGACGGGACTCGCGATGAGCAACGCATCGACGACGACGCCGCCGCGCGCCGATACCAGCGCCGGGTTGATCTCGATCTCCGCCAGCCCGTGCGCCCGCAGCACCTCGCCCAGCCCGTTGAGGGTCGTGGCGAGCCAGGCGAAGGAGACCGGTTCGCCGCCCCGGAACCCCTCAAAAAGTTCCGCCGTCCGCAGTCGGGACGCCGCCCGGCGCAGCGTGGGCTCGTCGCACGGCAGCGGCACCGACTCCACGTCGCGGAGCACTTCGACCGCGGCGCCGCCGAGGCCGAAGCTCCCGAACACTCCCAGCGGACCGGCGTCACGGACGGTGAGAACCAGTTCCACACCGCCGGAGACCATCTTCTGCACGATCCAGGGGCGGGGGCCGTCCGCCGCCCACCGGCCCCGCATCTCGCTCAGCGCCGCCGCCACCACCGGCGCGGAGCCGAGCCCGACGGCGACCAGGCCAAGCTCCGTCCGGTGCGCCACCGCCGCGTCACCCGACTTCAGGACGACGGGGTAACCGATCTCCTCTGCGGCCTTCAGTACCGAGAAGGTAGCGTCGGCGCACACCCGCATCGGGCAGACGTCGACTCCGGCGGACGCCAGCAGCATGAGGGCATCCGCCCCGCCGACCACCCCGCCGGCGGCCTCAGCCGTGGCCGTCCCCGACAGCACCAACTGCGTCGGCTCCCGTGCCGGGCCGAGCAGGGCCCGGACGACCCGGCCGAGGTCGGACGGGGTCTGCGCGACCAGGACGCCCGCGGCGCGCAGGAGGGCGATGTGGGGTCCGAGCGCCGGGCCGCCGTACCAGAGCACGACGAACGGCTTGCGGGAGCTCTCGCGCACCGTGAGGACGTCATCGACGCTGGACTGGCTCCACCCACGCGCGCCCATCGGCAGCGGGACACACACCGCTTCGACCGCCGGGTCGTCGGCCACCGCGGCGAGGTAGTGCCGGAAGTCGTGCGGCATCGACCCGGGACCGACGTCGAGCGGGTTGAGGGCCGCAGTGAAGGACGGAGCCCGCTCCTTCACCCGGGCGAACGTCGCCCCCGACAGCGCGGGGAAGGTCACCCCGGCCGCGGCGAGCTGCTCCGTGGCGAGAACGGCCATACCGCCGGAGTACGCGACCATCCCCCAGCGGCGCGGGAAACGCCCGCCGGGCTCACCGGTATCGGCACCGCCGAGTACCCACAGGTCGTCCGGATCGTCGACCACGGTCGCGCCCAGCGCTCGCAGCAGGGCCAGTTCGAGCTGGCCCCGCCCGACGATCTTGCCGGTGTGGCTGGCGGCCGCGCGCTCCCCGGCGGAGGTACGGCCCCCGAGATAGACGATGAACCGTTTGCCCGCCCGGGTGAGCTCGCGAACCGCCCGCGCGAGCAGTTCGCCGTCGCGGATGGACTCCAGGTACGCCGCGACCGTGTGGACGTCCGGGGCGCCGGCGAAGTACGCGAGGAAGTCGGGGACATCCATGTCGCGCTGGTTGCCGGTGCTCACGACATGCGAGACGCCGACTCCGGCCACCTTGGCACGCTCGACCACGGTGCTCCCGATCGCCCCGCTCTGGGCGATGATCGCGAGGCCGCCGGCGGGAATCGGTTCCCCACCGGTCAGGACCGAGGTCATGCTCAACGCCAGTCCGGTGCGCACCGTGATCAGCCCGGTGCTGTTGGGGCCGACGACGTTGATTCCCTGCTCCCGCGCGTACTCCAGCAGCGAGTGCTCCAGCCGCTCGCCCTCCTCCCCCATGTCGCCGAATCCGGCGGTGAGCATCAGGACCTGGCGAGCGCCGACCGCCGCGCACTGTTCGAGCACCCCCCGCACCCGATGGGCCGGCACCGCGACGACGACCACGTCCGGCACGTCCGGCAGGAGGGTCAGGGACCGCAGAGCCGGACGGCCGTCGACCTCGACGGCCGTCGGGTGGATGACGGATACCCGCCCGGCGTAGCCGTAGGTCCCGAGGTGATCGAGCACCGCCCGACCACCCGCTTTGTAGGCCTCGGTGACCTCGGTGGAGACCCCGACGATTGCGACGGAGTGGGGATCCAGGAAACGGGCGACGACGTCGGGCCGTAGCCCGGCGCGGCGATCCGCGTCTTCCTGCGCGGTCATGTCCGGGTCTCCTGCACCGCTGTCCGGCCCATCGTCGACGGGTGTCGCCGGCATCAGTCGTCGCGCCAGGTGCGAAACGGCAGGTTCATCAGGCTCCGCGTCTGCCCGCCGTGCGTCTCGAGGACCGCGTCGGGCGGAAGGGAGAAGCGCGGTATGCGCCGGAAGATCTCCTCGAAGGCGATGGTCAGCTCCATGCGGGCCAGGTGCATCCCGACACAGCGGTGGCTGCCTGCGCCGAAGACCAGTGTCGAGTCGATCTTCCGGTCGATGAGCAGCTCGTTCGCGTCCGGGAAGGCCTCCTCGTCGCGGTGCGCGGACGCGAGCGGCAGCACCACCCGGTCGCCGGGCTGCAGCTGCGTTCCGCCCAGCACCCGCGACTCCATGACGGTCCGGCTCGCGTGGACGATCGGCTCGTAGCGCAGCAGTTCCTCGACGGCCCCGGGGATGAGTGACGGGTCGGCGGCGATCCGGTCCTGCAGGTCGGGCCGTCGGGCGAGGTGCAGGAAGCTGAAGCCGAGCGCCGTCGTGACCGTGTCGAGCCCGGCGAGCACCAGGACATAGGCGAAATTGAGGATCTCGTGGTAATCCATCTTCCGCTGGCCCGGCAGTTCGGCGTCGATCAGCCGCGAGAGGATGTCCTTCCCGGGAGTTTCAAGCCGCTCGTCGAGCAGGCCCCGCAGAAAAGTGTTCAGTGCCCGGCCCGCTTTCAGCCGCGCGGCCGTCTGCGCCTCCACATCGCCGTGCGCGGCCCCCTCCGTCGTCGTGTGCAGGATTGTGCCCGCCCAGTCGCAGAGCTGGTCACGCTGCTCGACGCTGAAATCGAGGCCGACGAGTCGTAGAAAGACGGCACCCGGGAACGGTCGGCCGAACTCCCGCATGAAGTCGAACTCACGCTCGGCCGCCATGCGCGCGGCCAGGTCCGCGGCCCGGGAACGGATCTCGTCAGCCATGCCCCCGATCGCCCGGGGACGGAAGATCGGATCGATGATCATGCGATAGCGACGGTGCTCCGGCGGGTCCACCTCCAGCGGGATCAGGGCCCGCGAGTGGCCCGGAGTCGGGGGCGTGTCGGCGGGCCAGGAGGAGAACGCCTTCGCGTCGTGCAGCACCTCGTTCAGATCGCGAAACCTGGAGACGACGAAGAAGCCGCCGTAGTTGTCGGTGTAGCCCACCGGACAGCCGGCCCGCAGTTTTGCGTAGTCGGCGTGGGGATCGAGAGCGAAGGCCGGATCGTAGTGGTCGTAGTCGTGACCGAGCGCCTCGGCCGCCCGGCACGCGGCGGGTCGGTCGTTCATCGGGTGGCCGCCTCGGCCGCACCGTGCGACGGGTGGCCACCGAGCTCCCGCAACGCCAGGGAGTCCTGGTAGTAGACGTCCACCCGGACGACCAGACCATCCCGGAGGCGGTACAGATCGAGCACCTTCATCGGCATGCTGCGTCCCGTTCTTCGTGAGGTAAAGGTTCCGAACACCCGGACGAGAACCGCATCGCCCGCCGCATCCACCGTCGGGGGCTCCAGCCGCACGTCGTAGTCCCGGCCCACCGCCTTCAACAGCGCCACGAATCCGGACTTGCCCACCCACTCCCCGCCGAAGGGCAGGCTGGCGGCCTCGGCGAAGACGATGTCCTCCGCGAGAAGGCCGAGACAGGTGCTGACGTCGCCGGCCCCCAGGGCGGTCGTAAAGGCGCGGACCACAGCGACGGCGTCCGGTGCGATTGTCATGCCGCAGTTCCTCTCGTGGATTCACCCGGGCCGGACCCGGCGCCACGGCGTCGTCCAGCCTTGCCAGGGAGGCCCCCGCTCGTCTACGTTTTCTATACCGAGTTCGAATTAGAAGTCAAGGTTGGGTCCGCGGGCCTAGCGGCCATGCGGCTAGCGGCCATGCGGCCGGCCCGCGGCCCGGCCTGTCCGGACGGCCACACGAGAGGGCACACGATGATCGCGGCAATGACGGCGGAGGGCCTGGAACTTCGGACGCTGGTCGGCGGCTTCCTCGCCGAGAACGCCCCCGTGTCCGCGGCCCGACATCAGGCGGATGTCGCGGGCGGCCCTGACGTCGCGGTGTGGGACCGGCTGGGCAAGGAGCTGGGTCTGACGGCCCTGCACCTGCCCGAGGAGTACGGCGGGCTGGGACTGCCGTACGAGACGCTGACGGTCGTGCTCGAGGAGATGGGTCGCGTGTTGTACGGCGGCCCCTACTTCTCCACCGTCTGCCTCGGCGCCGACGCACTCCTGCTGGCGGGCTCGCCCGACGATCGGGCGACGTTCCTGCCCCGGATCGCGGCGGCCGAGGCGACGGCGACGATTGCTTTTGCCGAAGGTGACCGTTTCGACGTGTCCGAGGTCGGCACGATCGCGGCCGCCGGTCCCGGCGGCTTTCGCCTGACCGGAAGCAAGACGCGGGTCGTCGATGGCGGGACGGCGGAGCTCCTGATCGTGTCGGCCCGCGCGGTGGGCACGATCGGCGATGACGGGCTGTCCCTGTTCCTCGTCGACGGCGACGCGGACGGTGTCGTCCGCGAGCCGATCCCGGCCTTCGACCAGACCCGGAGACTCGCCCGGATCGCGTTGCACGGGGCCCCCGCGCGGCTCCTCGGCCGGGAGGGCGGGGGCGCCGGTGCGATGCGCTTCGTCCTGCGGCGGGCGGCCGTCGCCCTCGCCGCCGAGCAGCTCGGCGGCGCCGAGGCCTGCCTCGACCTGACGGTCGGCCATGCCCGGCTGCGCGAACAGTTCGGGCGCCCGATCGGCGGCTTCCAGGCGGTCAAGCACCGCTGTGCCGACATGCTCGTCGCCGTCGAGACCGCCCGGTCCGCCCTCTATGCCGCGGCCACCGAGGCGGAGTCGCCGGGCCCGGAGCTCGCCGTGCGGTCGAGCATGGCCCGCGCGCACTGCTCCGAGGTCTTCTCCCAGGTCGCCACCGACGCCCTGCACGTCCACGGCGGCATCGGGTTCACCTGGGAGCACGACACCCAGCTGTTCCTCAAGCGGGCCAAGGCGTCGGAGGTCCTGCTCGGCAGCCCCCGCGAGCACCGCGAGCTCGTGGCCCTCGGTCTCGGCCTCTAATCGGGCCCACCCGCTCGTGGCCCCGGGCCGGACGAGTTCCGGGACCACGAGCGGGGGTCCCGTCGGCGGTCAGACGGAGTATCCGCCGTCGACGCAGAGCGTCTGCCCGGTGATGTAGGACGAGCGCGCGGAGGCGAGGAACGCGACGACCTCGGCCACCTCGTCCGCGCGGCCGAACCGCCGCAACGGCGTCGCGCGCATCGCCGCGGCCAGTGCCCGCTCGTCGTAGTCGCCGGTCGCGAGAAGGTCCTCCCACAGGCCGGCCTGGATCACCCCGACACCGACGCAGTTGGCCCGCACGCCGTGCCTGCCCTCCTCCGCGGCGATGGCGCGGGCCACCTGCTCCACGGCCGCTTTGGGCGCCGCGGAGAGCAGGTCGCGGGTCGCATAACGTCGCAGCGCGGTCGTGACGAGGCAGACCGCGGCCCCCCGGGTCTCACGCAGCGGCGGGATGGCCGGCCGCAGCAGATTGAACGCCGCGACCGCGTCCCGGGACATCTGCCGGGCGAACAGATCCGGGTCGATCTCGCCGGTGTAGCGCATCGGGATCTGCGGACCGGCGGCATAGACGACGACATCGAGGCGCGGGAGCCGACCGACGAGGTCGGCGCTGGCGGCCGCGTCCGTCAGGTCGAGCTGGCACACCCGGGCCTCCCGACCCGCATCGCTCACCGCGGCAGCCGCCCGCTTCGCCGCATCGGCATCGCGGCGGTAGGTGAGGACCACGTCCAGCCCGTCCCGGGCCAGCGCGCCGCAGATGGCCGAGCCGATACCGCCGCTGCCGCCGGCCACGAGCGCCTGACGGCGAGTTCCACCGGTCATGGGATCGTCCCGTTCACTCGCCGTCCCGTTCACTCACCGCGCACCCGCGCATAGCCGCTGACGACCGTCTGGTCCTCCTGGTTGGTCGTGGTCAACATCAGTTCGGCGGTGGTCCGACCGTCCTGTTCGCCGACGGCCGTGACCGTCACCGTGCCCGTCAGGGTGTCTCCCGGCCACACCTGCCGGGAGAACCGCACCCCGAACGCGGTGAGCACCGCGTCGTCGAGCCACGAGGTGACCAGCCGCGCGGTGAGACCCATTGTGAGCTGCCCGTGCGCGAGCACGGACGGGAGCCCGGCGATCTTGGTGGCGTACACCTCGTCGGTGTGCAGCGGGTTGTAGTCACCCGACGCCCCGGCGTACATGACGATCTGAGTTCTGGTCAGCTCCTCGACGAGAAGCTGGGTGTGGGTGCCGCCGATCTCCAGCTCACGGACCATGGTCATGTCGAGCCCTCCGCCGGTCCTCCGGTGATCACTCTCACCCGGCGCGCCGTCACCACAAGTTCACCGGCGGGGTCGGTGAAACGGGTGATCTCCTCCTCGAACCGCAGCCGGCCACTGCGGGCGCTGTGCTTCTCCCAGGTCGCCCCGGCGGACCGCTCGACGGTGAGCACGTCGCCGGGCCGCACCTCACGGTGGTATTCGTAGTGCTGCTCCGCGTGCAGGCTCGTCGTGCCCGCCCCCGGGGGCGGCGTACCCGGGCCTCGCCCCGATCCATACCAGGGCTGACCAGGCTGGGGCCGGTAGGGCCAGTCGGGGTCGAACTGAGCCACCGCGGCGACGAACGTGGGAGAGGCGGACAGCCCTCCCCGGCGGATCGTGCGCTCGTGCTCCGCGTCGTAGCGCACCGGGTCGTCGTCGCCGACCGCCCGGGCGAAGCACAGGACGTGCCCGGCCTCGACGGGAAACTGGAAACGTGGCACCGCGTTCTCCTTGTCGCCTTCCGAGTCGCCTTCCGAGTCGGCATCCGATCGCGTCACGATCTGATCGCCGCCGCCGGCCGTGGCTCCCGGGGGAGGCCGAGGACGCCCTCACCGATGATGTTGCGGTGCACCTCGCTGGTTCCCGCGTACACCGTGCCGGAGTGCGCGACGAGGTAGGCATCCTGCCAGTCGTCGGTCGGGTACCCGACGCCCGCGGGCCGCGCCAGGGCACCGGGGCCGGCGATGCGCAGCGCGATCTCCCCCAGCCGCAGGTGGTACTCGCTCCACATGAGCTTCCACGCGGTCTGCTGGCGTCCGGGCTCGCGGCCGGCGGCGATCTCGGCCACCGTCCGCGACCAGGTTGTGCTCAACAGCAGGACCTGGGTGGCGGCCCAGGCGAGATCCTGGCGCACCAACGGATCCCCGGTGAGCCCCTTGCGCCGCGCCAGGTCGATGAGGTCCCGCAGTTCCCGCCGCCGGGCCTGGATCAGCATCGTGCTCGCACGCCCGGCGGCGGCCCGCTCGAAGGCCAGCGTCGACTGGACGACCTGCCATCCCCGGCCGAGCCCACCGATGACGTCGGCGAGGCGGGCCCGAGTGGCGTCGAAGAACACCTCCGCGAACTCCGCGGCCCCCGTCATCTGGCGGATGGGACGCACCTCGATGCCGTTCTCCCCCGGGGTGAAGGGAACGATGACGTAGGACAGGCCCCGGTGCTTGGATTCCTGGGTGTTGGTCCGACACAGCACGAAGATCATATTTGCGGTCGCGAACCGCGAGGTCCACACCTTCTGGCCGGTGATGATCACCTCGTCGCCGTCGACGACGCCACGGGTCCGGGCCGACGCGAGGTCGGAGCCGGCCGCCGGCTCCGAAAAGCCCTGGCAGTAGCGATGGTCACCAGACCGGATGGGCGGCAGAAACCGCACCCGTTGATCGTCGGTGCCATGCAGGATGATCGACGGACCCACCATGGACTCGCCCTGGACCCGGTCAACGCGCGGAACACCGGCCCGGTAGAACTCCTCGTCGAGCACGGTCATCTCAGGGGCGTGCCAGCCTCTTCCACCATGTTCCGTCGGCCAGGCCGGACAGACGAGCCGGGCATCCAGGCAGCGCTGTTCCCATTGGCGGTAGCGCGGATCCCTGATTGCACAGGCCCTCTCCTCCTCACTTACCCGGCTGGCGACGGACCCGGGCAGATCGACGCCCGACCGCCAGTCGAGCAGGTCGGCCAGCCCCGGCGGCGCATTATCCGTGATCCAGTTCCGCAGCTCGGACCTCAGGTCAGCGAGCGTCGGATCGCGATCGAGACCGAGCTCCACGCGCATTTCTCCGTTCGTCGACGCCGTCACGGACCGTGCGAACACCCGTAGTCAGGCCGCCGCGCGGGCCAGTGCCCGCACCACGGGTGACGGACTCGGCCGACCCAGCACCCGCGCCATCCAGACGCTGGTGGCCACGAGTTCCGCCAGGTCCACCCCGGTGTGCACGCCGAGTCCCTGGAGCTGCCAGACGAGGTCCTCCGTAGCCAGGTTGCCCGTGGCGCTCTCGGCGTAGGGGCAACCACCAAGGCCGCCCGCGGAGCTGTCCACCGTGCGGACCCCGGCCTGCAGCGCCGCCAGCACGTTGGCGAGCGCCTGCCCGTAGGTGTCGTGGAAGTGCACGGCGACCTGCTCGAGCGGCACGCCGGCCCCGGACACCGCCCGCACGAGGCGGGTCACCTGTCCCGGCGTTCCCACTCCGATCGTGTCGCCGAGGCTGATCTCGGTGCATCCGAGCTCGAACAGCCGGCGGGCGACTCCGACGACCTGATCGACTCCGACGACGCCCTCCCAGGGATCACCGCAGATCATGGAGACGTACCCGCGCACCCCCGCACCCGCCTCCCGGGCCGACGCCACGATCGGGGCGAACATCTCCAGCGCCTCGGTCACGCCGCGGTTCAGGTTGCGGCGAGAGAAGGTCTCCGTCGCGCTGGCGAAGACCGCGATGTCACGGACTCCACGGTCGAGGGCACGCCGCAGGCCTCGGGCATTCGGGACGAGCACGGGGTAGCGGACACCGGGAAGGTCCTCGAGCAGGTCTAGCAGGTCCTCGGCGTCGGCCAGCTGCGGAACCCAGTCGGGGTGGACGAAGCTCGTCGCCTCGATCACGCGCAGTCCCGCCCCGAGCAGGCGACGGATGAACTCCGCCTTCACCTCGGTCGGGATGACGCCCTTCTCGTTCTGCAGACCGTCTCGGGGCCCGACCTCGTAGACGGTGACGCTCGCGGGCAGCCCGTCCGCCGGGACGACCTCGGGCGCGTACATGGTCACGGCTGGCGTCCGGTCACCCCGCGGGCGCGCAGTCCCGCGATGTCGTCCGGGGTCAGGCCGCACTCGCCGAGGACCTCGTCGGTGTGCTCCCCGAGCGCCGGTGCGGGGCGCGCGACGTCGAAGGGCTGCCCGGAAACCGGAGCCGGCCACCCGGTGCTCGTGTAGGGCCCCGCCACGGGATGGTCGCTCTCGTGGATGATCTCCCGGGCGCGCAGGTGCTCGTCCGTGAGAGTCTCGGCCTTGCCATTGGCCGGAGACAGCGGGATGTCCCACTTGAGCGCGATGTCCACCCACTCCGCCGCGGTCTTCGAGCGGAAGACCGGGATCAGCTCGTCCAGCAGGTCCGCCTTCCCACCGTCGGCGAAGTCGACGGCGAAGGTCGTGTTCTTGACGTCGACCAGATCCGGGCGATCGATGGCTCGGCAGAAATTGTCCCAGAACTTGTGCTCGATGGCCGCCAGCAGGACAGTCCTGTCGTCGGCGGTCTCGTAGTACGTGTATTTCGGATGCTTCCGGGGGTCGAGCCCGACGGTCGGCGGCGGGTTGCGCCGGTCTGTGACGCGGTCGGCATTCCAGGTCATGACCGCATCGAGGCACTGGTTGGCCAGGACGGCGTCGGAGCCCGCGGCGTCGATGTAGGCACCGTTTCCGGTGAGATCCCTGCGGCGCAGGGCAGCGATCGTGGTGAGTGCGCCGTAGAGCGCTGTCGACAACGGGCCGTCGATCGAGCCGGAGAAATAGAGCCCGCCGGGGTTGACGTTCTCCCGCACAACTCCGTCCGGATCCTTGGTCAGGGCGACCTGGCCGCCGACGGCGCCCATCATGTAGCCGTGCACCGGGATCTGACTGTACGGTCCCCGCCTACCGAATCCACTGGCCTGGCAGTAGATAATGTCCGGTTTGACAGCCCGCTGCGCCTCGTAGCCGATGCCCAGAAGCTCACAGGCGTTACCGGCGAATCCGTCGACGAAGATATCGGCCGTGCGTAGCAGACGGAAGAACAGCTCGCGGCCCTCGTCGAGCCGCAGATCGATCTCGATGCTGCGTTTGTTTCGGTTGCACAGCAGGTGGAAAACGCTGTTCTGCGGGGTGATGCGGTCACCGAGCTCACGCAGGTAGTCACCGACGCCGGGCCGCTCCACCTTGATGACGTCGGCGCCAAGATCGCCGAGCAGGCGGCTCGTCTGGTCGCCGGTCGGGAGCATCGCACACTCAAGCACGCGGACACCCTGCAAGAGTTCGATCACGGACCACCTCCGATGTAATGCAGGCCGGCGCGCACGCGCGCGGTCGGCGGCGGACGGGTGCGGACGGGTGCGGCGCCTCGCGCACCGCGCCGCGGAGCGCCAGGCACGATCATGGCTCGAGACGAGCCGGTCTCGTCCGACGTCCGACCCGACTGCAGTGTCTAACCTAACATAGATTTTAGAAACGTACCTGTCCTGACTCCGGACAACGATCGCCACACACCCTTGCCCGAGGTCGAAGCGGCGGCGGAGGCCGCCCGGGCACATCCCGAATGTCGCTTAGACTTCGCTCCAGACCCAGGAAGGTCCACGTCCAGTAGGCGGAGTACGTTGCGCAGAGGATTCCCATGACGACAGCCCGCAGCCGGTCGGGCGGCAAGGCGCTCGCGACCCGCTCGCGCATCCTGGACGCCGCCGCGCACGAGTTCCGGCGCACCGGCTACACCGGAACCCGACTGTCCGACATCGCCGCGACCGCCAACACCCAGGCGGGCAGCCTCTACTACCACTTCTCCAGCCGGGAGGAGCTGGTCGAGGCAGTCCTGCGCGTGGGTCAGGAGCGGACCGAGACCTACGTGTTCGATCGCCTCGCCGCGATCCCCCCGGACGCCCCACGGATGCTCGTCCTGCGGGAGGCGATCGCCGCGCACCTGACGTCCGTACTCAAGACCGGGGACTACACCGCGGCCACCATCCGCATCCTCTCGCAGGTGCCAGAGGAGATCCGCGAACGGCAGATCGCGGCGCAACGGCGCTACGGCGAGTTCTGGCGCGACCTGTTCGCAGCCGCCCTTGCCAGCGGGGAACTGCGCGCGGATCTTGACCTCTCCGCCACGCGCATGCTCCTGGTCGGGGCCCTGAACAGCTCGGCCGACTGGTACCCGTCGCGGTCGCGGGCCCTCCCGCTCGATCGGCTCATCGCACACTTCTACTCCGTCTTTCTGGAGGGCATCGCGACCCCCGAGGGCCGCGGCCACCGCGTGCACCGCCGCGTCACGACGCCCACCCCGCCGGCGCCGCCGGTCGCGCCGAGCAGTGCGGCCTCGGCCCGTGGGGCCGCGACGACGGCACGGATACTGGACGCCGCCGCGACAGTCTTCCGTACCCGCGGGTATGCCGGGACACGGCTGGTGGACGTCGCCACCGAGGCGGACATGCAGACGGGAAGCCTTTACTACCACTTCGGCTCCCGTGAGGACCTCGTCGCCGCGCTCCTCGCGGTCGCCTGGCAGCGCACCGACGACATCGTCCGCCGTAGCGTCGCGGAACTTCCCTCCGACGCCTACCCGATCGACCGCCTCTCGACCGTCATCGCCGCCCACCTGCTATCGGCGCTCGCGCTCGGCGACTACACCTCGGCGCTCATCCAGATCACGGACCAGGTGCCCGACGAGGTCCGCAGCCGCAGCGCCCCCCTTCAGCGCGCCTACGCCACGTTGTGGCGGAACCTTCTCGCGGACGGTGTCGCGGCCGGGGAGATCCGCGCCGACCTCGACGTCCGCATCGTCCATCGCATGATCATCGGGGCCCTCAACTGGACCATCGAGTGGTATCACCGCGACGGCCGCCTCACCCCGGAACGGCTCGCCGAGCAGACGGTCAGTGCGGTGTTCGAAGGCATCACCTGGAGGTGACGAGCCAGGCCACAACCGCGCACGGCCGGGAAGCGCCCCGGTGACGGACGGCTTGACTATCTAAAATAATTTAGATTAGACTTGCCCCCGACACCGGGAGGCGGCGTATGCACGGCATCGTGGCCTGTGAGGCCTACATCCCCTACCACCGCCTGGAACGGGCCGCGATCAGCACCTCGCTCGGCGGCGGCGTTGTGAGCGGCGCGCGCAGCGTCGCCTCCTACGACGAGGACGCAACGTCGATGGCGGTCGAAGCGGCACGAAGCGTGCTGCGGACGGTGCCGACGGCGGCTCGTCCACGGCGCCTGTACCTCGCCACGACGGTCCCCCCGTACCTCGACAAGACCAACGCGACGGTGGCGCACTCGGCGCTGGCACTCGACAGCAGCGCCCTCGCCGTCGACATGTGCGGCGGCGTGCGATCGGGGGCAGGCGCGTTCCTGGCCGCAGCCGAGGCGTCCGAGCCCGCGATGGCGCTGCTCTCCGACATTCGCACCGGCCTGCCCGGCAGCGCGGACGAGCGCGAGGGGGGCGACGCGGCTGCGGCCGTGCTCTTCGGGCCGGGCGACAGTGACACTCCGGTGCTCGCCGAGGTGGTCTCGGCCGCCGCCGAGACGGAGGAGTTCCTCGACCGGTGGCGCGCTCCCGGTGATCTCGCGTCACGGGTGTGGGAAGATCGCTTCGCCGAGCACGTCTACGTCCCGCTGGCGATGGACACCCTTTCCGCCGCGCTCAAGAAGGCGGACCTCATTCCGGGCAGTGTGGATCATCTCGTCGTCTGCGGCCTGCCCAGGCGGTCGGTGCGCCGGGTGGCGGCCGGGACCGGTATACCGGCCGACCGCGTCGTGCCCGACCTCGCCGAGGTCATCGGCAACCCCGGAACCGCGCAGCTCGGCGTCCTGCTCGCCGCCGCGCTGCGGCGGGCCGGGCCCGGCGACACGATCGCCCTCCTCCTGCTCGCCGACGGGGCCACGGCGTTCATCCTGCGTACCACCGCGCAGATCGGCCGGCGCCGCCCGGCCGCACCGCTCGCCGGCGGCGGCGGCGGCGCTGTGCTGGGCTACCCGACCTTCCTGAACTGGCGGGGAATGCTCGCACGGGAGCCACCACGGCGACCAGATCCGGAACCGCCGGCCGCACCGCCGGCGTACCGGTCGCGCGCCTACAAGCATGCGTTCACCGCGACCCGCTGCACGCGATGCGGCCGCGTGAGCCTGCCACCCGCGCAGGTCTGCTTCCATTGCGGTGCGATCGACACGATGGCAAGTCACCCGATGGCGCGGGCCCACGGAACCGTGGCGACGTTCACCGTCGATCGACTGGCGTTCACCCCGCACCCCCCGATGATCGCCGTCGTCGTCGACTTCGACGGCGGCGGACGCTTCCGCTGCGAGCTCACCGACGCGGATGCGTCGCAGGTCGCGATCGGCGACCCGGTCGAGATGACATTCCGGCGCCTACTCACCGCCGACGGCGTGCACAACTACTTCTGGAAGGCGCGGCCGGTCCGGCGCGCCGGGGGGGAGACCTGAGTGGCTTCGAACGGCATCCGGGACCGTGTCGCCATCGTGGGCATGAGCTGTACGGCCTTCGGTGAGCGCTGGGATCGTTCAGCGGACGACCTCCTCGTCGAGGCGGTGCACGGCGCGACGGAAAACGCCTCGACCAACCTGGACGACATCGATGCCTTCTGGCTCGGGACGTACCTGTCCGGCGTTTCCGGCATGACCCTGAGCCGGCCGTTACGGATCCGGGATAAGCCGGTGACACGCGTCGAGAACATGTGCGTGACCGGCTCGGAATCGCTGCGCGGCGCGTGCTATGCCGTGGCGAGCGGAGCCTACGACGTGGCCATGGCCGTCGGCGTCGAAAAACTCAAGGACTCCGGATACTCCGGACTCACCCGGGCCTCGATCCCCGGGGACGGGACCGGCGGCACGCTGGGCACCACCACTGCACCCGCCAACTTCAGCCTGCTCGGCCCGGCCTACGCGGCGAAGTACGGCGTCCACCCCCGCGAACTCAAGGAGGTCTTCACCCGGATCGCCTGGAAGAATCACGCCAACGGCGCGCGCAACCCACGTGCCCAGTTCCGCACGCCGGTAGCGGCCAGTACTATCGCCCGCTCGCCTCTGGTGGCCGGCCAGCTCGGTGTCTTCGACTGTTCCGGTGTCTCGGACGGCGCGGCCGCCGCCATTGTCGTCCGCGCCGAGGACGCCCACCGCTACACCGACCGGCCGCTTTATGTAAAGGCACTGTCCTGTGTGTCCGGTGACGCGACGGGGAACGTCGACCCGTCGTACGACTTCACGACCTTCCCGGAGGTCGAGGCCTCCGCACGGGAGGCGTACCGCCAGGCCGGGGTTCATGATCCTCGGGCCGAGATCGCTATGGCCGAGGTCCATGACTGCTTCACGGTCACCGAACTCGTCCTCATGGAAGATCTTGGCTTTGCCGAACGCGGCACGGCGTGGAAGCAGGTCCTGGCCGGCACCTTCGACCTCACCGGCGAACTCCCCGTCAACCCGGACGGCGGACTCAAGGCCTTCGGCCACCCCGTCGGTGCCTCCGGCCTACGCATGCTGTTCGAATGCTGGCTCCAGCTTCGAGACGACGTTCCAGCAGACCGCCGCATCGCGCAGCACGGCAGAACGCTCGGACTGACCCACAACCTCGGCGGCGGCCCTGGTGAGTGCGTGTCATTCGTCTCTCTCGTTGGGACCGAGCCGAACGACTGACCCGCTTCAAGTCATCAACGCGACTGACGATCGATGCCACCTGCTGGCACCTCGGGACCTCGTCCATGGCGCCAAACGGGTGCCGGTTCTGATGGAACGCACCTCCGGGGACGGCAGCACGAAGATCCTTTCAGTCTGTACCCTCCCGCTCATCGGACGGGTCTGCGTACAGCGGATCATCACCGACCTTGCGATGGTCGACGTGACCAGGCAGGACTGATGCTCGACGCGGCGGCAAGTCCCGCCGCCGACTGACACCCGTCCGGCGGCGGCGGGACGCACTCTCCCGTACTGGACGTCACACGAGGCCGGAATGGAACGAGTTCGTCTTCTAATCTAAATTAGACATTAATACTTACTTGGTCACCAGATGACAGATGTGGGACGGAGCAACCATGACGGCGACGAGGCCCCGCGCCGCCTCCTTCGATCACGACCGGCTGAAGTCGGCGATCGCGAAGGCGAACATCCCAACGCTGGTCCCCGTGCTGTACCAACTCACCGGCGACGAACAGTGGCTTCAGGCGCGCTACCGTCCCACTCGGACCCGGGGAATGGAGGAGCACAGCGATGGCGGCCTGCCGTCCCATGTGCGCGACGAGATCCGCGCCGCAACGGTGAAAGCGGTTCTCGCCTGGGCGGATGGACGGCCACCCGCCGTGCCAGCACCGAACAGCGATGTTCTGGTCGAACTCATGACGCTCAGCATGGGCGAGCCGGTACCAGGCGAATACGAGCCCATGGTCGCGGAGAACATGGACATCCGCCCTGCCCCCCGGCGTCACGTCGTCGAGACCGGATTGGCCCCTTTCGTTGTCGTGATCGGCGCCGGTGTCTCCGGACTCACTGCGAGTAAATACCTTAAAGATGCGGGCATTGACCATGTCGTCCTCGAACAGAGCACACGCATCGGCGGGACCTGGCGGGAGAACCGCTATCCGGGATGCGGGGTCGACACGCCCAGCTATCTTTACTCCTTCAACTGGTTTCGCCGCAACTGGACCCGCCACTTCGGACGGCGAGAAGAAGTCGAGCAGTACCTGGAGGACCTGGCCCGGTATTACAACCTGCTGCCGTCGATCCGACTCGGAGTCAAAGTGATCAAGGCCAGCTGGCATGAAGCCGCTCGGCGCTGGGTCGTCCGGGTGCGGGAAGCCGACGGGACCGAGCAGGAGATCGCAGCGAACTGTGTGATCACCGCGGTCGGCCAGCTCAACGTTCCCAAGGTCCCAGACATTCCCGGAATGGACGAGTTCGAGGGGCCTCTGTTCCACTCGGCGGAATGGCCGGACAGCCTTGATCTGCACGGTCGCTCGCTTGCCGTCATCGGCACCGGCGCGAGCGCCATGCAGATCGTTCCGGCTGTGGTCGACGAGGTCGCATCGTTGACCGTCTATCAGCGCTCACCACACTGGATTGCTTCGAACGCGAACTATTTTCAGTCCGTATCCTCCGACGTTCACTGGCTCATGGAACACCTTCCTTATTACTACGAATGGTACCGGTTCCGGCTTTCCTGGGTTTTCAACGACCGGATTCACGCATCATTGCAAAAAGATCCGACATGGCCGCATCCAGAGTACTCGCTGAACGCCGTGAATGATTCCCACCGCGCTTACTTCACTCGTTACCTGGTCGACCAGCTCGAGGGGCGGGAGGACCTCATCGCTCAAGCGCTACCTACTTATCCGCCCTTCGGCAAGCGGATGCTGCTCGACAACGGATGGTTCAAGGCCCTCCTGCGCCCACACGTCGAGCTGGTGACCAGGCCCGTGGCGAGGCTCACGCCCCACGGAGTGCGTGATGCCGACGGTTTCGTACGTCCCGCGGACGCCGTCGTAATGGCAACCGGATTCGATGCGCACCGGCCGATTCACGTGGAGATCATCGGCCGATCGAACAAGTCGCTCAAGGAGATCTGGGGTGACGATGAGGCCGAGGCCTACCTGGGCATAACAACCCCAGGTTTTCCGAACCTGTTCTTCATGTATGGGCCGAACACGAACCTCGGACATGGTGGAAGCTTCATCTTTCTCGCCGAGCGACAGATCCGTTATATAGTCGATGCACTATGCACTATGACCGAGCAGGGCATTGAGACGATCGAGTGCCGACCCGAGGTCAATGAGCGGTATAATCGAGCACTCGATGAAGCCCACAGCCGGATGGTGTGGACGCATCAGGGCATGGACACTTGGTATCGCAACTCGAAGGGCCGGGTCGTGACGAACATGCCCTGGCGCATCCTCGATTACTGGAAGATGACCCGTACCGTCAACCTAGCCGACTTCCACGTAGAGTCGGTCGTGAAAAGAATACCATCAACGGAATCCATGGGGCGCTGACCGCTCCGCCGCGTAAGTCTTCAGGCGACCTCTCCGACCGCGACGGGGCCGTTTCGCCGGTCCGCATGGCCTGCAGCAGGCTGGGGGTGAGGCCGATCCGAGGCGCGGTGCTGGGCTCACGCCCAGCCCGTTTCCTCGGGTCGCCTCCCGCACCGGACGTACGCCTTTCAACGCATCCGGCTGCGGGGCTCCGGAATACAGATTTGGGCGGTGGCCTGGGCGTTTGCCCGCCGGATCGGGTCAGTGCCAGGCAGGCTGGATGGTCGTGGTGTGGTCGCTGCTCTACGCCCTGACGCGGAACGCTCTCGGGCTGATGCTGCTGCGCGTGCGCGAGGACACGGCGAAGGAGGTGGAGCTCCTCGTCCTTCGCCATCAGGTGGCGGTGCTGCGTCGGCAGGTGAATCGTCCGACGCTGGAGCCGGCGGATCGGGTGGTCCTCGCAGCCCTGTCTCGGCTCCTTCCCCGGGCTCGCTGGGGTTCGTTTTTCGTCACCCCGGCCACCGTGCTGCGCTGGCACCGTGAGCTCCTCGCACGACAACGGACCTATCCGCGTAAGACCCCCGGACGGCCGCCGGTCCGCGGGGAGGTCCGCGAGCTGGTCCTGCGTCTCGCCCGGGAGAATCCGACCTGGGGGCACCGCCGGATCCACGGCGAGCTCGTCGGACTGGGCTACCCGGTGGGGGTCGCCACCGTCCGGCGGATCCTGCACCGTGCCGGCGTCGACCCTGCGCCCCGGCGGGCAGAGGGCTCCTGGCGGACGTTCCTGTCCGCGCCGGCCTCCGGCCTGCTGGCCTGCGACTTCTTCACCGTCGACACCGTGTTCCTGCAGCGGATCCACGTGTTCTTCGTCGTCGAACACACCACCCGCCACGTCCATGTCCTCGGGGTCACGAAGCATCCGACCGCAGCCTGGGTCACCCAGCAGGCCAGGAACCTGCTGATGGACCTCGAGGAACACGGCCATCGGTTCCGGTTCCTCACCCGAGACCGAGATGCGAAATTCACGGCCTCGTTCGATGCTGCCTTCACCGCAGCCAGCATCGACGTGGTGCGCACACCGCCGCAGTCACCGAAGGCGAACGCGATCGCGGAACGCTGGATCGGCACCGCCCGCCGCGAATGCGCCGACAGACTGTTGATCGTTTCTGAACGGCACCTGACGACGGCCCTCACCAGCTACGCCGAACATGTCAACACCCACCGGCCCCACCGCGCCCTCGACCAGCACCCACCCGAACCGCCACCGGTGGTCACCCCGACCCCCGGGTCCACCATCCGTCGCACACGCATCCTCGGCGGACTGATCAACGAATACCGCAACGCCGCCTGACCACCCCCACGGACGATCATGTCGGCCGTAGAAGGCCAGCTCACAAGCCAAAACCCGAATTTTGGAGCCCCACACCACACAGCGCAGACAGGGAAACTCATACCAAAGAAAAAACAGCTACCCTAAGTAGCTGTTTGATTACTTAGAGTGTCCGAGGGGGGACTTGAACCCCCACGCCCAATAAAGGGCACTAGCACCTCAAGCTAGCGCGTCTGCCATTCCGCCACCCGGACAGGTGGTCGCGGGGTGTCTCACCCGCGCACGTCTGCGATGTTACACGGTCAGAGCGGGTGCCTGTCGCTACCCCCGACCACCGGCAGATCAAGGCAGCAGGGGGCGCGGAACACGGTGCCTGCAGGACCCTCGCTCCCGCCCACCGGTCTTCCCCTGGTGGTGACGCTGGTGCCGCGACCACGGCGCGCAGCACGCCGCGGTCGATCAGGGTCGGCACACCATCGGGCGGGTTCCCGGTGGAGGTGAATGGCACCGGGGTTGCGTGCGGGGCGTACCCGACCCGCCTGCGCACAGGCCTCGCCACCGGCTCGCCGGGCGTCGGGCGCCCACTGCCCCCTGCGCCTCGCAGCACCGAGGGAGCGTCGGCGGGCGGCAACTGTCACACGGACGCAGTAGGCACCCTTTGCCAAGTGACAGTTCGTGCCATATGTTCCGGCATGTCGGTTTGGTCCAGAAAAATCTTCGGGTGGTTCGCGGGATGTCCGAGCAGCAGGCGGAAAGCCTGCGGGAGCGCAAGAAACGCCGCACGCGGCAGTCGATCATCGACGTGGCGCACGCCCTCTTCCACGACAACGGCTACGACACGACCACGGTCGAGGCGATCGCGGCGGGCGCCGACGTGTCCGTCCGCACCTTCTTCCGGTACTTCGCGAACAAGGAAGAGGTGGCCCTCGCGCCGCTGGACGAGATGGGCGAGCTCACCCTGACGGCCCTGCGCCGGCGTCCGGCCGACGAGCCGCCGCTCACCGCTCTGCGCGCCGCGGTCATCGACGCCTGGACGATCATGAGCCCGGACGGCGAGTCGCTGCGGCACTACACCGATCACCTGCTGCCGATCGGCAACGCCTCCGCGCTCGCCGGGGCGGTGCAGAACAGGATCGTCGCCCTGGGCGACCGGTTCGCGCTGGAGTTCGTCGAGGGCGACGACCCCGACGGCCCGCAGCCGCGACGCACGGACCTCGACGCCTCGCTGGCCGCGTTCGCGTTCCTCGCCGCCGTGCAGGTCGCCGTGCGCGCCTGGTGCGCCTCGGACAGCACCGATCCCGCGGACCTCGCCGCCACCGCCCTGATCTGCCTGGACAGCCTGACCTGCCTGGACAGCCTCGTCATCGAAAGGAACCCCGCACACCGTGCCTGACCTCGAGCTTCGCGATGTCGACCGCGCGGATGGAACGCACCCCGCCCCGCACCCCGGGCGCACGCAGACCGTGCCCCAGGACGCGGACGGCCTGCGGAAGACGGTTCAGCGGGCCGCCGAGCACCTGCTCCGGCTGCAGGACCCGCGCGGATGGTGGAAGTTCGACCTCGAGACCAATCCGACGATGGACGCCGAGGACCTCCTCCTGCGGGAGTTCCTCGGCATCCGCACCGTCGAGCAGACCGAGGCCACCGCGAAGCACATCCGCTCTCGGCGCCTCGACGACGGCTCCTGGCCGACCTATTTCGGCGGTCCCGGGGAGCTGTCCACCACGGTCGAGTGCTACATCGCCCTGCGGCTCGCCGGCGACTCCCCCGACGACGAGCCACTGCGGAGCAGCGCCGCGTGGATCCGCGAGCGCGGCGGCATCCCGGCGACCAGGGTGTTCACCCGGATCTGGCTGGCACTGTTCGGCTGGTGGCGCTGGGCGGACCTGCCGGTCCTGCCACCCGAGATCATGTTCGTTCCTCCGCGGGCGCCGCTGAGCATCTACTCGTTCGCCTCCTGGGCCCGCCAGACCATCGTCCCGCTGACGATCGTCTCGGCGTTGCGCCCCCAGCGCCCGGCGCCGTTCGACCTGGCCGAGCTGCGCGCCGACGAGGTCCCCGCCGCCCAGTCCCCCGGCGGCGGCCGGACGCCGCGGGGCGCGATGCGGCGCCTGGGAGCCGACCGGCCGAACACGGCGAAGGTCTTCTTCCGGGGGCTGGACGCGGCGCTGCACCGCTACCACCGCCACCCGGTCGGGCCGCTGCGCCGGCACGCCCTGCGCACCGCGGAACGCTGGATCATCGCCCGGCAGGAGGCGGACGGCTGCTTCGGCGGGATCCAGCCGCCCGCCGTCTACTCGATCATCGCGCTGCGCCTGCTCGGCTACGACCTCGACCATCCGGTCCTCGCCGCCGCGCTGCGCTCGCTGGACGCCTACACCCTGCATCGCGACGACGGCTCGCGCATGGTCGAGGCCTCCCAGTCGCCGATCTGGGACACGGCGCTGGCCGTCCTCGCCCTGGCCGACGCGGGAATCGACGCCTCCGCCGACGTCGACGTGGCGCCCGCGCTGCCCACCCAGCGGGTCGCGACCGGCGACCCGGGGCAGCCCGCGACGGTCCCGACTGCGCTGGAACGGGCCGCCGACTGGCTGCTCGGCCAGGAGGTCCAGCACCGCAGGGGCGACTGGGCCGTCGCCCACCCGACCGTCGCGCCGGGCGGTTGGGCGTTCGAGTTCGACAACGACACCTACCCCGACACCGACGACACCGCCGAGGTCGTGCTGGCGCTGCACCGGCTGAACCGGCTGCGTCGGCTGCGCCACCCGGCGGGCAAGCGGGTCGACGCCGCCCTCGAACGGTCGACGACCTGGCTGTTCGCCCTGCAGTCCAGCGACGGCGGATGGGGGGCCTACGACTCCGACAACGCCAGCACCCTCGTCTACCAGATTCCGTTCGCGGACTTCGGTGCCCTCACCGACCCGTCGTCCGCCGACGTCACCGCGCACGTCGTCGAACTGCTCTGCGAGACGGGACGGATCCGCGACCCGCGCACCCTGCGCGGCGTCGACTGGCTGCTGCGCAACCAGGAGGCCGACGGATCCTGGTACGGCCGCTGGGGCGTCAACTACGTCTACGGCACCGGCTCGGTGCTGCCCGCCCTGCAGGCCGCGGGGCTCCCGCCGACCCACCCGGCGATGCGGGCGGGCGCGCAGTGGCTGCTGTCGCGGCAGAACCCCGACGGCGGCTGGGGCGAGGACATCCGCTCCTACAGCGACCCGGCGTGGTCCGGCCGCGGGATCTCCACCCCCTCGCAGACGGCCTGGGCGATGCTCGGCCTGCTCGCCGCCGACCACGGGGGCGCCCACGGTGGCGCCTCCGCCCACGCCGACGCCCTGGCCGACGCGGCCCGCTGGCTGACCGAGCAGCAACGCCCGGACGGCGGCTGGGACGAGGAGATGTTCACCGGCACCGGCTTCCCGGGCTTCTTCTACCTCAACTATCACGGCTACCGGCTGGTCTGGCCCGTGATGGCCCTCGGCCGCTACCTGCACAGCCGCCAGCACCCGTCCGACTGACCCCCCGGACCGCCGGTCAGCCATCTCCCCACACCGCCAAGCCCATCACTGAATGCACACATCTGCTTACCGAACAGTCGTGTGGGTACGCCGAGACCCGTCGGCAACGTGCTGGTAGGTAGGTGGACAGTCATGCCCCTGGGGGTGCAGCCGGATCTCATCGAGATTCTGGACATCGCGGTCGTCGAGGCGACCGTGCGGGATCACCGCATCCGCCGGGCCAACGCGGCCGCCTGCGCCCTGTTCGGCCGGCCCGAGGCCGAGGTCATCGGCCTGGACTGGGAGAAGATCACCACCCCGGCGGACCACGCCCGACTGCACGCGCAGATCCGCTTCCGCCAGGCCACCGGCCGACGCCGGGAACGGATGATGGTCCGCCTGCTGCAGCCGGACGGCGACCTGCGCCACGCCCTGGCCACCATCGTGCTGCGAGCCTACCCCGACGGCGAGGAGTACTTCGTCGTCCATCTCCAGGACGTGTCCGAGGAGATCGCCGCCCAGGACCGGCTGCGGCTCATCGTGGAGAACACGCCGGTGTCGATGTTCCTGGTCGACCGCGGCGGGCGGGTCCTCGTCAGCGAGGGAACCGCCAGTCCGGAGGCGGCCGCCGGGCTGGCGGAGGCGCGGGCGTCGTCCATCTTCACGGCGTTCGCCTACCTGCCGCAGGCGACGTCGCTCATGCGGCGGGCGCTCGACGGGGAGCGCGTCCACCAGGTCATCGAGGCGTTCGGCCGCCGCCTCGACGTGCACCTCGTGCCCATTCCGGGGCCGGGCGGCCGGGTGGCCTCCGTCGCCTCGGTGGCCAGCGACGTCACCGACCTGCACCTCGCGCTGGCCAACGTGCGGGCCCGGTCCGCCGAGCAGGCGGTCGTCGCCGACCTGGGCCGCCGTGCCCTGGAGACGCGCGAGCCGGCCGAGCTGTGGCAGCGGGCGGTCACGGCGCTGGCGGACCGTCTCGGCGCCGACCTGGTGCGGGCCTACGGTCTCGGCGCGGACGGGAAGCGGGACGGCCCGCTCGCCCGCGAGGATCGGCGCGAACCCGAGGTCCCGACCGGAACGCAGCGGGACCCGCCGCGATCCGCCGCCGGCTGGGTGACGGTGCCGGTCGGCCGCCCCGATCGACCGCTGGCGATGATCGAACTGCACCGGGCGCCGCTGAGCGAGCAGGAACGCGAGTTCGTCCATTCGGTCACCGCGGTGCTCGGATCGGCCGCCCTGCGCTTCCAGATGGAAGCCGAGATCCGCCACCGGTCGCTGCACGACGGGCTCACCGGCCTGCCGAACCGCACCGCGCTGCTCGACCGCCTCGACCGGGCGCTGCACCGCGCCCACCACGACGGGCGGCGGGTCGGGGTGCTCTTCGTCGACCTCGACGGCTTCAAGGCGATCAACGACACCCTCGGCCACCAGGCCGGCGACGACCTGCTGCGCGCCACCGCCGCCCGGCTGTCCCACGCCGTGCGGCCCGGCGACGTGGCCGGACGCCTCGCCGGCGACGAGTTCGCCGTCCTGTGTGAGGACGTCGACGGCACCGCCGACCTCGAGGCGATCGCAGACCGGGTGGTGACCGCGCTCGCGGCACCGGTCCGGCTGCGCGACCGTCCCGTGACGCTGACCGGGAGCGTCGGGCTGGCCCTGTCAAACCCGGACCTTGCCGACGCCGAGACCCTGCTGAACGCCGCCGACATCGCCATGTACACGGCGAAGCGCAACGGTCCCGGCCAGCGCCTGGCCTATGCCACCGGGATGCGGACCCCGGTGTCGGCGAATGCGCGTCAGAAGTTGACGCGCGACCAGCTGAAGACGTCCGGGGTCGACGGGTCGATGCTGAGCTTGAGATAGTCGTTCGCCTGGCCGCTGCCGTCGACGACGATCCGCGTCACGTTCGGGACCTCAAGGTCCTTCGGTGCCAGCGGATGGATGCCGTAGAGCGGGTCCGTGCGGGTGAACGGATGGTCGACCCGGAAGACGTGCGAGTCGCCCTCAAGGAGGAGCACCGGTTTGCCGAAGTGGCCGGCAAGGGTGCCGATCCGCTTCACGATGGCGTCGTAACCGGTCAGGCCGTCCCCGCCCGCGGCCAGCGCACTGGTGTCCCACATGTCCGCCTGCAGGAGCAGCGCGACGCCGGGCGCGCCGGTCTGCCGGGCGGTGTTGAACGCCGTGTTGATCCACGACAGCGTGGCATCGAGCCGGGTCGAGTACTCCTTCTGCTGGTCCGCCGACAGCGGGGTCACGCCGAACCAGGGACCGAGGTCATTGTTGCTGCCTGGGATGTTCAGCGTCGAGAACACCACGCCGGACTGAGTCCACATGGTGTTCTCGACGAAGGCGGCGTACGCCGGGTCCGAAGCCTGGGTGATCACCTGCTTCGCGTTCGCCCCGAGCGTCCGGCCGGGCACCGGGAAGAAGAGCCGACGTAGCGCGGCGAGACGTTCCGTGGGAACATAACCGCCGTTGTTCGCACGGTGACAGTCAGTCCATTCGTTGTCGCCCGGCGTGTAGACGAGCGGATCCTGGAACTGATCGAAATCTGCCTTGATCGTCGCGAAGTAGGAGTCCGAGCAGAGACTGCTGCCGTTCTTGATGTCGCCGAGATGCGCGACGAGAGACACGTCAGGATCGGCGTTGATCTTCGCGATGTCCGCCGGGAAGGCGGCAATCTTCTCCGCGCCATAAGGGATGTCACCGATGACGGCGATCGTCGACGGGGCGGCGCCGGCGCTGGTCGGGGGCGTCGCGCTGGCCGACATCGACGTCGTCACGGTGAGGGCACCCGCTGCAACAATGGTTAAAGCAATCCTGCGGTAACGCAACGGTTGGGCTCCTTCACAAAAAGGGCGGCGCAGTTCACGCTTCGGGGTCGGGTCATCTCGAGGCAATCGCCCCGCTGTCCTTCTTCCGAGCCTCGGCAAGCTATCGAGCCAGCCGGAACGTACCCGGAATTACGGGTTAACGTCTCCGCACATGCAGCGAAACGCGGCGCGCGGCGACCGGAGATTTCCTGGTCCGCGGCGCCGGCATCGGGCCGCGGGGTGCCATGGCCCAGCTATTCGGGCCAGGGGGAGTCGAGGATGGTGTCGACGAAGTCGCGGCGGCGGAAGCCGGGCAGATAGTGGGCGAGGACGTCCGCCTTGACGTTGCCGAAGGTGGTGTCCGGCCGGGGCGCGATGCCGTCGGTGAAGGCCCGCAGGATGCGGCGTTTGAAGTCCGGGCGGGGATGCAGCCTGGTGATCGCGTCCCGGTCGGCGTCGCTGATGTCGTGGTAGCCGATCCCGAGCACGTCGTACTCCACCCCGGCGGTGAGCAGGGCGACCTCGGGCTCCATGGACTGTGGGATGCCCGGGGTGGTGTGCAGCGCGATGGCCGTCCACACCCGCCGGATGCTGTCCTCGGGCATCCCGTGCCCATGCAGGAAGCGGCGCGCCTCGTCGGCACTGTCCACCTCGAAGCGCCGGCCGCTGCGGCGGAACCGCTCGTCGAGGCCGAGATCGTGGAACATCGCCGCGACGTAGAGCAGTTCGGGGTCGAAGCTCAGCCCGCGCCGGCGGCCCTGCAGGCCGGCGAAACAGTAGACCCGCCGCGAGTGGTGGTAGATCAGGTCATCGGTCGCGTCGCGCACCAGCTCGGTAGCCTGCGCGGCCAGACTCGTGTCGGGCACGGGAACGCCGGCAAGCGGCACGGTGCTGCTGGTCATGGTGACTCCCCCGGGTCGATGGCCGGACCGTTGTCGGTCGACCATCGTGGAGGTACCCGAGGCGACGGCCGCGCGAACGGCCGGGGACGCGGCCGGGGATGGGGCCGGGGATGGGGCCGACGACCGCCGGGGCATGAGCGGCGTCGGCCTGTGTCCGCCGCGCCGGGTCAGGACGTCGCGTCCGCCAGGACGATGACGGCGCGGCCGAAGATCTTGCCGGCCTCGAGGTCGTCGAACGCCTGCAGGCCGTCGTCGAAGCCGTACCGGGTGAGGTCGGCGGTGATCCGGCCGGTGCGGGCCAGCGCCACCAGGTCGTGGAGATCCTGGTGGTTCCCGCTGTAGGGGCGGGTGAGCGACGCGCCCCACGGCAGGGAGACCGACGTCTGCGAGGTCTCGAACGAGAAGACCCCGTCGCTGAGCCCCGGCACCCGCACGGCGCCGTAGGGCGCGACGACGGCGCCGGACAGCTTGAGGGTCTGGTTGTTGCCGACCAGATCCAGGACGACGTCGGCACCGTAACCACCGGTGACCGCCAGGACCTTCGCGGCGACCTCGGGATCGTCGGAGCGCAGGGCGTGGTCGACCTTCCCCCGGACGGCGGCGAGCGACGCGTCCCTGATGTCCAACGCGATGATCTGCGCCGCGGTGAGTTCCCGCAGGAGCTCGACCGCGAACTGCCCGAGGCCGCCGATCCCGATGACCACCGCCGTGGAACCGGGACGCAGCAGGTCGAGGGTGGCTCTGATGGAGTGGTAGGGCACGAGGCCCGCGTCGGCGAGCACGGCGGCGAAGGCGGGGTCCAGACCATCGGCCGGGACCAGCGCGGAGGCGTTCACGGCGACGTAGTCGGCCATTCCGCCGTTCACGGAAACCCCGGGCGTCGGGGCGGGATACAGGCGGTTCCCGGTGTTGCGGCAGGCGTTCTCCTGACCGGCGACACACATCCGGCACACGCCGCAGGACCAGACCGGGTGCACGATAACCTGGGAACCCGGCGAGAAATGCGGGAAACCGTCGGCGATGTCGACGATCTCACCGGCGATCTCGTGGCCCAGGATCGTCCCGGCGGGAATCATCTGCTCGGCCGAACCACGAATGTGAATGTCGGTCTGACACACGCCGGCGGCCGTGACCTTGACGAGGGCCTGACCAGCACCGATCGTGGGCTTCGGGACCTCGACCCGGCGGACGTCCCGCACTCCGGCAAACTGTATTGCGCGCACGCACTTCTCCCTGAGGTATTTCGGCCGCCATTTCCGACCGATCGCACGAACGCCGGAAAGAAAACGAGCCGATACACTGATTCTGGGCAGTCAGGACGACTGTACCCGCCTCGCGGCTATGTGCCGGTGCGCGCCGCGATGATCACCACGGCGGTGTAGCGCATCGGGAAGGCGCCGCCCACCGCGTCGACGGCGGCGCCGAGGCCCGCCAGCAGCCGCGTAAGCGTGGCCGGCGGGAACGTGCTGTGGCCGCCGAAGGTGGGCACCTGGTCCAGCCACTCGTCCCGGGTGTAGGACTGCTCCCGATCGAACCGCCACTGCTCCGGCTCGCCGAACCCGCCCGACCGGCGGATCCCGTCGGCGGCCCTGGCGAGCAACGTCGAGTGCCCGTCCAGGCCGGGCATCGCCCGGTGGTAGAGCGACGCGTCGGGCAGCACCCGGCGGTAGACCGCGGAGAAGGCTTCCACCAGGCCGGGCGGCGGCTGGCCCACGTTCCAGAACACGGCCAGCCGGCCACCGGGCCGCAGCACCTGCGCAGCCTTGCCCGCTCCCTCGACCGGATCCACCCAGTGCCAGGTCTGCCCCGCGATGACCGCGTCGAAGGTGCGCCCGGCGGGATCCCAGGTCTCGAACGCCGCCACCTCGGCCTCGATCCCGCTGCGCCGCGCCCACTGCGCCATCCGCGCATCCACGTCGACCCCGAGCACCCGGCAGCCGGCCGCGCGGAACTGCCGGGCGGCGATGCCGGTCCCGCAGCCGACGTCGAGGAGGTCGGGCCCGGTACTGGCCGCCACGATCCGGCCCACCAGGGCCTCGGGGTAGCGGGGGCGGGTCCGGTCGTAGCGATCGGGGTCGGCGCCGAACGACTCCGCCAGCTGCCGGTGGCGGTGCGGCTCCCGATCGGAAGGACGCGCCGACCCCGAAGGTAGAGTGGGCATACGCCCACTCTAGTGGGCGCATGCCCACTCGGCAATCACGTCGAGCCTCGCCACGAGCGGCCCATCGCAAGCAGGCCGCCGCAAGCGGGAGGATGGGACGATGCCGACCGGGGTGGCCCTGCGTGACGTGCGCGAGCAGCTCTTCGACGCGGCCGAACGCGTCCTGCTGCGCGACGGGCCGAACGCGTTGACGAGTCGGGCGGTCACCACCGAGGCGGGCTGCGCCAAGGGCGTCCTGCACCGGCACTTCGCCGACTTCGACGCCTTCCTCGCCGAACTCGTGCGCGACCGCGTCGCCCGACTCGACAGCCTGGCAGCCGACCTGCACGAACGCGCTGGGACCGGCACCGTCGCCGGCAACCTCACGGCCGCACTGGCGGACCTGTTCGGCTCGGTCGCGCTGGCGATCGTGGGCCTCGTCACCGTCCGCGACGAGCTGCGCGCCGCCCTGCGCCCAACCGGGACGGTCGGCATCCCCGTCCTGACGGAGGCCACCGCGATGGTCACCGCCTACCTCGCCGCCGAGCGCGACCTCGGCCGCCTCGCGGCGGATGCCGACACCGACACGCTCGCGCTCATGCTGATCGGCGGCGGGCACCTGCTCTTCGCCGGCCGAGACGGCACTCCCCCGGCCCCCGACGCCCTTCACAAGGTCGTGACCATGGCCCTCGCCGACGCCACCCGATTCAGTTCTCCGGTCGGGGGGACAGACGCCGGAGGATGAGCAGAAATTCTGCGCGGCGGCGGTCACGTGTGCCGGAATCGGCTGGCCGAGCAGCAGATAATAGCCGACCACGTCGGGTATGCCCCGGTCGAAGAAGACCGTCCCCGCCTGCCGGGTGGCCTCGTGGTGGGAGCGCATATCCCACGACAGCATGATCTCGGCAAACAGCAGGGAATCCGTCTCGTGGCGGGCCCGGCCGCCAATGGTGATCTGATCCTGGAGAATGCGCCTGCCGGCTTCGGGGATGCAGGGGAACCCTCGCCGCTGGAGCTCATCGACGAGGGTGGTCTTACCGGCTCCGGGGCCGCCGGTGATGACGACGAAGTCATCGGATGTGCTCACGGTGCTCGGTCTCCTCTGGCGGGTGCATACGAAGGCGGCAGGTCCCCTGGCGTGATGGCTGGGGGACCGCCGCAACAGGGAATGGGCCTGGCCGGGCCGGGGACGCTGGCGCCGCGCTGCTCGCGGGCGGTATCAGTCAGCCGGTGGAGCGCCTCGGCGGCCTCGTGGCCAGCGGGCAGCATCGCGATGTCATCGGCGACGATCAGATGCCAGGATCATAGCGGGCGGACCGGGACGCGGGCCCCGGTTCCGCGGAACACCTTGATCGCCGGCGGCGGGGCGGGATCAGGGCGCGCGATGCGGTTCCGCGGAATCTGCATGACCGTGTCACGTGCTCGTGGCGGCGGCGATCGCGGAGCGTGGCGGCGACGGGTCGGTGTTCGGGGTGGATGCGTGGGAGAGCGACCACCGTGGTCCCTGTAGCCGGTTTGGCGTCCGATATGTCCATAGCAAAGAACCACAGGACGCCGGCTCCCCGCACACCCCCGCTCCCACCCCCCTCGTTCGCCACCGTCAGTAACTAGGCGGCCGGGGCTCGGCCCAGGCTCCGGCGAACAGCCGCGCAGGCGCGGGAACCGGGACGCGGTTCCGAGGAACACCACGATCGTCGGCTTGGGCTTGGGCTTGGGCTTGGGGCCGGGGTCGGACGAGGAGCGGTTCCGCGGAACACCTTGATCGCCGACGGCGACGCCGGTGGTCGGAGGCCGGTCCGGCCACTCGTCCCGGGTGTGGACCTGCACTCGCCGGCGCCGACCGATTCGATCGATGACGAATCCCGATCGGTGCGATCGCGGATAGGCGTTGGACAGCACAACAAATTCCCATCATCCTGACAAACATGTCAGGGAATCTGGGTGGGAACGCGGGCGGGCTGGTTCCAGCGCGTGCCCCCCGCCCGGCGCGCATGACCGCCCCGGCGCGGATGCTGACCCGCCGGCGGTTCGTCGATTACGGGATCCTCGCCTCCGCCTGCTGTCGCCCCTGCTGATCGGGCCCCCTTCCGCCCCTGCCCGTCCGGCCATCCCGGGCCGTCTGCCGGCCCCGGCGTTCCTCGCCCGGTCCTGGCCCGCACGTCAGCCACGCCACCGACCTCAGCCGCCCCGCACACCTGGGCGATGTCCGACCGTGCGCTCGGCGCCGGGGCGCAGGCCCGAGCCGGCCCGGTCCCGCGAAGCACCGCCGCCCTGACCGGGCAGGCACACCGGGCCACGGCGAACCTGACTCCCAGTCGGACCCGTTCCAGCCGCTCCCTGCGGCGCGACAGCGCCTCGATCCCGCACGCGACGACCTTCCGCGTGCCCGGAAGCGATCAGACGGACGAACCACGACGCCGAACCACGACGCCGACCCGCGGGGACGACCACGCCCCGGCTCCGGCCCGACCTCGTACGACAGCTTCGAAAGGACTGGCGCAATGACCAACCCCGCCGCGATCCCCGAGACCGCGTCCCCGCAGGTGGAGTTCATCAGCCTGTCGCACCTCAACCCGTCGACCGAGCTCAACCCGGTACCCAGCCGCGGCATCGACCTGCCGTTCTTCAAGAAGTACGTGCACGCCCTCGAGGAGTCCGGCTACGACTACACCCTGCTGCCCTACGGTTCGAACAGCGCCGACTCCTTCGTCCTCGCCTCGGCCGTCGGTCAGCTCACCGAGCGCCTGCGCCCCATCGTCGCGCTGCGGCCGAACACGACGTTCCCGCTGGTGGCGGCGCAGAAGCTCGCCACCCTCGACCAGCTCACCGAGGGCCGCGCCGTCGTCCACATCATTTCCGGGGGCAACGACGCCGAGCAGGCCCGCCAGGGCGACTACCTGCCCAAGGACCGCCGCTACGCGCGCACGTCGGAGTTCATCGACCTGCTGCGCCGCGCCTGGACCGAGACCAGCCCGTTCAGCCACGAGGGCGAGTTCTACAAGTTCGACGAGTTCGGCCCCGGCTTCGCGCCGTACGGCAGCACCATCCCGATCTCGATCGGCGGGCAGTCCGACGCCGCGTTCGGCGTCGGCGGCGCCAAGGCCGACATCTTCAGCTTCTGGGGCGAGCCGCTGGCCGACCTGCGCAAGGAGATCGACCGGGTCAACGGCATCGCCGCCGCGGCCGGCCGCACCGACCGCCCGCGCATCTGGGTGACCTTCCGCCCGATCATCGCCCGGACGGACGAGCTGGCCTGGCGCAAGGCGTTCGACTACGCCGCCCGGATCGAGCAGACCTTCAACGCCGGCCCGGCCCGCGCCTTCCTCAAGGGCGCCCCGCAGAACGTCGGCTCCCAGCGCGCCCTGACGTTCGCCGCGAAGTCCGAGGTCTACGACCGCGCGCTGTGGACCCGCACCGCGGCCGCGACCGGCGGGCTGGGCGCGTCGACCGCGCTGGTGGGCAGCCCGGAGACCGTCGCCGCCGCGATCCTCGACTACGTCGACCAGGGCGCGAGCCTGGTGTCGATCCGCGGCTACGACACCCTCGCGGACGCCGTCGACTACGGCCGCCACGTCCTGCCGCTGGTCCGCCAGGAGATCGCGCACCGAGCGGCCACCGGGCAGCGCGGCGCCCTCCAGGCCGCCCACCCCGGCGCCCTTGCCCCCGGCTTCGACGCCGCCGCCCTCGCCGGCGCCCACTGAGGGTGACGGGGGGACGCGACGGGCGGGAGCGGGTCCGCGGCGGGGACGGGACCTTCTGGGCGGGACTGCGCACGATGCTCGACGGCTCGTTCGCCCATCCGGGGGCGGCCCTGGTCGGCACCGTCGCCGGCGTCGTCAACGGGGTCGCCATGGTCCTGTCCGCCGCCGCGATCGGCTGGGCCACCGATCATCTGATCGTCCCCGCCCTCGCCGGCGGCCACGTCGGCCGGGCCACCTGGTGGCTGGCCGCGGGCGCGATCCTCGGCGTCTCCACGCTGCGGTGGACGACGATCATCGCCCGGGGCATCGCGACCGGCCACGTCCAGTACGGCTCGCAGGCCCGCATCCGCCGCGTCGTCGTCCGCCGCTACCTCGAGCTGGACCTGGCCTGGCACCGCCAGCACGCGCCCGGACGGCTGCTGTCGACCGCCGTGTCCGACGTGGACGCCCTGTGGTTCCCGATGGTCTTCTGGTTCTTCGCGTTCGGCATGGTCGTCATGCTCGCCGTCGCGCTTGTCCAGATGTTCGGACACGACCCGGCCCTCGGGCTCGTCGGGGTCGCCCTCGTCGGATCCGTCCTGGGCCTGAACCTGCTCTACCAGCGCCTGCTCGCCGCCCGCGCGCGGGCCGTGCAGGACAGCCGCGGCGAGTTCGCCGCCCTCGCCCTGGAGAGCATCGAGGGCGCGCAGGTCGTGCGGACACTGGGTCTCGCCCACCGCGAACGCGCCCGCGTCGGGGCCGCGGCGGATCGACTGCGGCGCACCACCACCTCGATGGGCAACGTCGGCTCGGTGTTCGACCCGGTCCTGGAGCAGTTGCCGAGCGTCGCGATCCTCGCCGTCCTCGCCGTCGGAGCGCGCCAGGTCGACAGCGGCAAGCTCAGCGTCGGCGTCCTCGTCGAGGTCGTCTACCTGCTGCTCACCATCTCCATCCCGCTCAGTGTCATCAGCCGCTTCCTCGCCATGCTGCCCATCTCGGCGGCCGGCCGGTCCCGCATCGCCGCCGTCCTCGACTCCGACGAGACCACCGCCTACGGGACGCGCACCCTGGCCGGCGCGGGCGCCCTGGGGCTGCGGGCGCGCGGCGTCGGGCACGTCCAGGGCGGGCGGCACCTGCTTGCCGACATCGACCTGGAGGTCCGGCCCGGCGAGATCGTCGCCGTGGTGGGTGCGACCGGCTCGGGCAAGTCCACCCTGCTGGACCTGCTCGGTCGCCAGGTCGACCCCGCCGAGGGCGCCGTCGAGATCGGTGGGGTCCACGCCCCCGACCTCGCCCGCGGGGAGATCCGCGCGCACCTCGCCGTCGTGTCGCAGACCCCGTGGATGGCCGGCGGCAGCATCCGCGAGAACCTGCGGCTCGACGGCCACCCCCGCGAGCGGCGCCCCTACACCGACGCCGAACTCTGGCAGGCACTGGCCGCCGCCGGAGCCGACGCCCTGGTACGCAACCTGCCGGACGGCCTCGACACGCGGGTCGGCGAGCGCGGCACGCGGCTGTCCGGCGGCCAGCGCCAACGGCTGTGCCTGGCGCGCGCCCTGCTGCGCGCGCCCCGCGCCATCCTGCTCGACGACGCCACCTCGGCCCTCGACCCGGCCGTCGAGCGCGAGGTGCTCGCCGCCGTGGCGAGCCTGCGCGGGCGCACCACCGTGCTCATCGTGGGCGGACGCCCCAGCTCGGTCCTGATCGCCGACCGGGTCGCGTTCCTGCGTGCGGGCCGGCTCGTCGCCGTGGGAACCCACGCCGAGCTGCTCGACGCCGAACCCGACTACCGGCGGATCCTCCAGGCGTACGGGACGGCGGACACCGTCCATGGCTGACCGGGGCCTGGCCGAGCTGAGCTCCGTCGGGGCGCGCGAGCTCGGCCGGCTGATTCGCGCGACAACCCCGGCGATGGCCGCCGGCCTACCGCTGACCGTCCTGCTGGCGTTCGTCGCGGGCGGCGGACGCATCGTGACCCCGCTGACCGTCCAGTACGCCCTCGACCACGGCCTGCTCGACTCCCGCGGCGACGGCGGCGCCGCGGACGTCGTCGGGCGCGCCGTGTTCGTCGGCGCCGCGGCCACCGTCGCCGCCGTGCTCGCCTCCTGCTGGCTCAACCGGCGGGTCTACCACCGCACGGAGGCTGCCCTCGCCGAGCTGCGCACGCAGGGCATCGCCCGCATCCACGAGATCGCCCCCGAGACGTTCGCGCGCCTGGCCGGCGCCGACCTCGTCACCCGTCTCACCAGCGACATCGAGGCGGTCACGACCTTCGTGCAGAACGGTGGCGTCGCGCTGCTCGTCAACATCACCCAGATGATCATCGCCGGCGTCCTGGTCGCGACCTACTCCTGGCAGCTCGCGCTGCCGGTGCTGGTGCTGGCGGCGCTGCTGTTCGTCGTCATGCGCCGCCTGCAGGCGGTCGTCGCCCGCCGCTACGCCGCCGTGCGCGGGAGCGTGTCGGTGCTGCAGTCCACCGTCGGCGAGGCCGTCACCGGCATCGCCGTCATCCGCTCCACCGGCACCGAGCGGCGCACCCGCACCGCCGTCGACGACGCCGTGGCGGGCACGGCGTCGGCTCAGCGCCACACCCTCGTGCCCCTGCATGTCAACACCGCCCTCGGCGAGGTCGCCATCTCGGCGATGACCGCGTTCGTGGTCGTCGCCGGGACCCGCTGGTCGACCGCGCACACCCGGTGGGAACCGGCGCTGCACCTGTCGGCCGGCGAGCTGGTCGCGATGCTGCTGCTCGTCAGCGTCTTCGTCCGGCCCCTGCAGGCCCTCGTGCAGACACTCGGGGAGATCCAGAACGCCGTCGTGGGCTGGCGGCGCGCGCTGGAGATCCTCGCGACACCGTCGGGCGTGGTCACCGGCGCCGAGTCGCGCGAGCTGCCCGCCGGGCCGATCGGGGTCGAGCTGGCCGACGTCGCCGCCGCGTACGGGGCGGGCCCGCTGGTCGTGGAGCACCTCACCGTCGCCATCTCCCCCGGCGAGCACGTCGCCGTGGTCGGCGAGACCGGGTCCGGCAAGAGCACCCTCGCCAAGCTGCTGACCCGCCAGATCCCGGCGAGCCGCGGCCAGGTCCTGCTCGGTGGCGTCCCGGTCGGCCGGGTGTCGGAGGCGTCGTTCCAGCGTCGCGTCGCGATCGTCCCGCAGGACCCGTTCCTGTTCGACGCCACCATCGCCGAGAACATCGGCGTCGGGCTGCGCGGCGACTCCGGCGTGGTCGACGTCTCCGGTGTGGTCGACGAGGTCGTCTCCTCGCTCGGCCTGCGTCCGTGGCTCGACACGCTGCCGGACGGCCTGGACACCCGCGTCGGGGTCCGGGGGGAGCGCCTGTCGGCCGGCGAGCGGCAGCTCGTCGCCCTCGCCCGCACCGCGCTCGTCGACCCCGACCTGCTCGTACTCGACGAGGCGACCAGCGGCGTGGACCCAGCCACCGACGTCCGGATCCAGCGCGCGCTCGCCGCGCTCACGGTCGAGCGCACCACCGTCTCGATCGCCCACCGCATGGTGACGGCCGAACACGCCGACCGCGTCCTCGTCCTCGACCACGGGCGCCTGGTCCAGAGCGGACGCCACGCCGACCTCGTCCGGGTCCCCGGCCGCTACGCCGAGCTGCACGCCGCGTGGGTCGAGCACACCTCCGCCGGTGCCGAACCCCACCAGATCTTTCACCGGCCGAAGGAGAGCACACCATGACAGCCCCCGCGACCGCGACCGTCACCGCCGCCGCCGCCGTCACCGCCGCCGCCGGCTCGGCGGACACACCCACGCCACGCCGGCTCCGGCTCGGCTTCAACGCGCGGATCGCCTTCCCGACCGGGCAGGCCGGCGCCGCGCTGCGCGACGGCATCGAGCTGTTCCGCGTCGCCGAGCAGCTCGGCTACGACGCCGGATGGGTCTACCAGCGCCACTTCGACAACTACCTGGCCTCGCCGCTGGTGTTCCACGCGGCCGTCGCGCAGCACACCGAGCGCATCGGCCTCGGCACGGCCATCATCGGCGTCCGCTACGAGGATCCCGTGCTGCTGGCCGAGGCCGCCGGCACGGCCGACCTGCTCAGCGGCGGGCGGCTGCAGCTCGGCCTCGGGACCGGCCAGGGCGGCTTCGACGCCGTCTTCGGCCAGGCGCCGAACGACGGGCGCGCGCAGTCCCAGGACCGGCTCGCGGCGTTCCTGCGTGCCGTGCGCGGCGAGCGGGTCGGCGAGATCACCGACCCGGAAGGGCTGCTCCCCGTGGGCACCGAGCTGTTCGTCCGCCCGACGAGCCCGACCCTGCCCGAGCGGATCTGGTACGGCGGCGGTTCGGTCGCCTCCGCCGAACGGGTCGGCCGGCAGGGCCTGCGGCTGCTGTTGAGCACCATCCTCAGCGGGCAGATCGACGACTACGGCGCGGAGCTCGCCCGGGCCATCGAGGCCTACCGCGGCGCCCACCCCGGGACGTCGCCGTCGCGCGTCGCCGTCGCGCGCTCCGTGCTGCCCGCCACCTCGCCGCAGCTCGCCCGCGTCTATGCGGCCTACGACGCCGAGCGGCGCTCCCAGGGGCCCGCCGCCTCCCGGCCGGCGGGGGCGCTGGCGCCCGTCGCGGCCCCCACCGCCCGGTTCACGATGAGCCCGGTGCACCACGGCGACCCGGCCGCCGTCGTCGACGAGCTGCTCGCGGATCCGAGCGTCCCGCTCGCCGACGAGCTCATCGCGTTCCTGCCGCCCGCGTTCGGGCTGCGGGAGAACCTGCGGCTGCTCGAGGACCTCGCCGAGACCGTCGCCCCCCACCTGGGCTGGACGCCGGCCACCCCCGCCACGGCCGGCTGACCGTCGTCGGCAGGGCTGGGAGCCTGCCGCGGCTCGCCGGGTGGACCGACCCCACCGGCCGGGAGATCCGCGGCGATCCCCCGGCCGGCCCGCGGCCCATTCCGGTCGTCCTAACCTCGTCCACATGACCAGCCCAGACCGCGAACGGCTGCGGGCCACCTTCACCGAGGACGCCGAGCTCTACGATCGGGCACGGCCCGGATATCCAACCCGGATGTTCGACGATCTCGCCGCGATGGTCGGGCTCGGGCCGGGATGCCGCGTGCTGGAGATCGGCTGCGGGACCGGGAAGGCCACGGTGCCGATCGCGGGGCTCGGATGTCGGATCGTGGCGGTCGAGCTGGGTCCGGAGATGGCCGCGGTGGCCCGCCGCAATCTCGCCGGTTACCGGGACGTGCAGGTCCTCGATGCCGTGTTCGAGGACTGGCCGCTGCCGCGGGAGCCGTTCGACGTGGTGCTCGCCGCGACCGCGTTCCACTGGATCGACCCGGCCGTGCGGGTCGAGAAGGCGGCGGCGGCGCTGCGTCCCGGCGGCGCCCTGGCCACCGTCGCGACCAACCACATAGCCGGTGGCACCGAGCGGTTCTTCGCCGAGGTGCAGAACTGCTACGAGCGCTTCGATCCGACGACCCCGCCGAATCTCCGGCTGCGGGCCGCGCACGAGATCGCCGAGGACGACGAGGAAATCATTCGGTCCGGCCGTTTCGACGAGGCCGTCTTCCGTCGTTACGAGTGGGAGCTGCCCTACACGAGCGCGGAGTACCTCGACGTCCTGCGCACCTATTCGGGACATCGCGCCCTGGAACCCACCGCCCGGCGTGGGCTTCTGCGCTGTATCGCCGACCTGATCGAGCGTGCCTACGGGGGCAGCGTCACCAAGCGCTATCTCACGGAGTTGCGGGTGGCGCGCCGGACGTGACCCCGCGCGGCAGCCGGACGAGCGGAGGATCGGACCGAGTGGAGGAGCGGAGGATCGGCCGCCGGCGGAGGGTCTGCGGGCTGCTCGCTCAGCCGAGGACGACGACGCGCCGCGGATGCAGCACGGCGGTGGTCCGCTCGGAGTCCAGGGCGCTGAACCGGGCGAAGTCGACGTTGTACCGGTCGGTGATGCGGTGCAGGACGGTCTTGTCCGGGTCGGGCACGAGCTCGACGTCGGCGCGGATCTCCAGGGTGCGTCCCGAGTTGGCGGGGTCGACCAGGAACAGGGTGGCCACCGGGTTGCGGCGCAGGTTCACCAGCTTCCGCCGGGTACTGATCATCGATACCTTGACCGTGGGTCCGTCGGGCAGGTACCAGACCGCGGTCGCCTGCGGCCGGCCGTCGGCGGCGATCGTGACGAAGACGGCGGTCAGGGGAGAGTCGAGCAGGTCGCGGTGGGAGGCCGGAAACTCGGCCGTCTCGGGTGTGCTCACCCCTGTATGCCTACCCGCTCGGCCCGTCACGCGTGACGCCGGGGGCCCGGCACGGCCCGGCGGCGCCCGCACCACCTGAACAGCGACAGGCCCGAAGCCCTGGTGATCGAGCTCCCCGATGTCGATTCCCGCGATGCGGCCATCCCGGCAGGAAGTCGCCGGGCGGAGTGATGCCGAATGCGGGCATGATCCGCGAAAAGTTTATCGGGCACAGGTCTGCCGTCTTGCACCCATGGTGAAGTGTCCCGACGGTCGGTGAACCCGGTCGAATCCGGTCGACACAACCGGCGACGCCACAGAAATGTGTGATTTGCCAGGTGTCCGCGGCCCCACTAAACTGGCATCAAAGCTCGATAGTGGGCGTCCGGACGAGGAATGAGGCAGCCCTGATGGCGCGCGAGGTAATTTCACTCATAAACGTGTGGTGCGACAACGCCGGCCGCCACGCCAAGGACAAGGTTGCGGCGACGCAGACCGCGGCTCTGGCGTATGACGGAAGACTGGTCAGGCTGGATCTGTGCGACGAATGCCGCGACGAGGTGGCGTCCGTGCTCGGCGAGTACGCGGAATACGGTGAGACCGTCGACGTCGCCCGCAACTCCAAGATCGATACGGCGTGGACGGCGGTGGAGCAGAACGACGCGATCACGACGCCCGAGGTCCGGGGCGAGGCGAGCCGGCCGGCGCCCGCCCGGGTCAAGGTCCGTCGCCCCCACCAGAGCACGTCCGTCAGCGAGGTCCGCGCGTGGCTGCGGGACCACGCCGACGAGCATGGGCTGACCGTGCCGGAGCGAGGGCCACGGCTGTCGAGCGAGCTCAAGGCCGCCTACGACCGGGGGCACGGCTGGGACCAGGTCGACGGGGCCTGGCGCCCGGCGCCGCCCGCGGCCGACACAGAACCCGCGGCCGGCGGGGAACCCGCGGGCACCGAGCACCCCGGCCGGGACTGACCGGGGGTGGTTTCTCCGCCCGGTCCGCCCACAGCACCCTCTGTTCCGCCCTGGACCGGCCGCTACGAGGCAGTGACGATCTCGGAACGCAGCGGGCCGAGAACCGCGGCGATCTCGCCGGCGGCCTCGGCCGGGACGCCGGCGCTGGCGAAGGCCGCGAGCAGATGGCCCACCACCCCGTCGAACTGGGCGTCGGCGACCCCGAGGGAGGCGTGGATCTGGGCCATCTCCCCGCCCTGGTAGATCTCGGGACCGCCGAGCGCCGCGCCGATGAAGTCCCGCTGGTTTGCCTTGAGGCTGGCCAGGTCCCGACCCTCGAAAAACCGGACGAGGTCCGGGTCGGCCAACACCCGGACGTAGAACCCGTCGACCGCGGCTTTCACGGCCTTCGCGCCACCAATATCCTGGTAGATACTCATCAGAGATCTCTCTTTCGCAGGATGGCCCGATCCGAGATCGGTGACCATGTTTTGCCGCATGGCTGCGCCGCTTATCCGACGGGTTCACTGAACCTCAGGAGAATCCCTCGGCCCAAGGGCCGGAAGGTCACTCGGCGAAGAAGGACGGCAGGCCGAAACGGGCCGCCCGGCTCCTTCCACCGGTTCGTCGGAAGACGCTTCGCCTGCTGGCCGGTGGCGGCGGCCGACGATCGAAGGGTCAGTCCAGGACGGGGTTGACCGTGAGTCGTCGGGCTGTCGCCCACTGTCGGCCCCAGTCGTACATCGCCTGGAGTACCGGCGCGCGGGATCGGCGCTCCGCAGTGAATACACCCTGCGGATACGTTGGGATTCCCTCGAAGGACACTTGGAAGGATTCCGGGAAAGCGAGCTGTTCCAGGCATTCTTCGCCCAGATCGGACCCGACGTCGAAGCTATCGAGGAGATGCATCACTACCAGCCGACCACCGTTGCGGGAGAACGGCGATCCCCCGCTCATCGCAGGGAACCCGATCACTGCAGGGAACCCGATCACTGCAGGGAACCCGGTCACTGCAGGGAACCCGGTCATTGCGCGAACAGGGTGCCGGCGTCGTAGACGAGGAGACCGTCGTCCCGGCGGCGCACGCCGGCGGTCGGGCGGTGCGGGTCGAGGCGGCCGTCGTGGTGCAGGTGGGACACCTGGCCGCCGCGGGCGAGCGTGACGAAATCGGCGATCATCCGGCGGTGGCAGCGCCACCACAGCGTCTCGGCGCACATCACCGCCGTGCGGTCCGCCGCCACCCCTGCCAGCAGCTCATCGACCGCCCCGACGAACTCGGTCGAGCGCATCCAGGCCGCGTAGCCGGCGAACGACCGGTTGACCAGCGCGACATCCGGACAGTCAGCCGGGGCCCGGCGCCGGCCGCCCAGGCGTGGCTCCCAGCGGTAGCGCACTCCGGCCGCGGGCAGCCACCGCTCGATGTTGCTCCGCGCGACCTGCGGGTTGTGCCGGCTCCCCGGTGCCGACCGCACATCCACCAGCAGCGCGACGCCCGCCTCGCGCAGAAGCCCGGCCAGCCGGTCCGCGGCCAGCGTGCCATGGCCGACGGAGAGCAGCAGCGGCACCGGATCCACCCTCCCGGTGTACCCGCCAAGACGGGTGGTGGCCGCGGTCGAGGAGGTCGCCGCCGCGCTCGGGCTCGACACCGGCCTCCTCGGCGAGGTCGTGCAGTCCGGCCCGCTGCCGCTGACCGCCTCCCGGCGCTGAGCCGACCGGTCGGCCATCCCGCCGATGGTGCTCAGGCCGGGTGGAACGGCACCGTGACGGGACGGGCGCCGCGGGGGTCGTCCGCGGGGCGGGCGAGGTCCCGGTCGAAGACCCGGCCGACGGAGTTGCCGGCCAGGTCCTCCAGGACGGGGTCGACGACGAGGCGGTGCGGGCCGGGCGCCCAGCCGTGTCGCGGGGTCAGCCGCCACCACCGCTCCTCGGCGCCGACGTCCGCGACGCCGTCGACGGGCCGTCCGTCGGGCCCGACGACGTGCAGGCAGCGGGCGACCAGGCCGTGGTCGAGCGGACGGCCGAACCCGACCTCCAGCGGTGCGGCGGTGCCGGCGGGCGGGACGCGCAGGGTCCAGGCGTGCGGGTCGACATGGCGGCGCTCGTCGTCGGCGACCTGGTAGCGCCGCTCGGCCCCGGCCCGCAGCCGGCGGCCCCGGGCGTCGCGGAACCCGTCGTCGACCACCAGCCGGAACGGTGCGCCGGACCGCAGGGGGTAGCCGGCCTCGCGGTGCGGGGCGAGACCCCGCTTGATCCGCGCCGGGTCGAGCAGGACGGTGAGCCGGCGCCGGCCGGCGTCCCACAGCTCGTGGTCGGTCGCCAGCAGCGCCCCGGCCAGCACACCGCCGGCGTCGTCGACGAGCCGCACGTGGCCCGCCGCGTAGCCCTCGCTCATCGGTGCGCTGAACCAGACGTAGCCGCGCAGCAGGTTGCGCGGCACGGCCGCCGCGCTCGGGTGGATCGCGAGCACCTCGGTGGTCGCCACCTCGTCGGCACCGGCGCGGGTCAGCTCGGCCACGACGACGCCGTCGACGGTGACGACGTACGCGGTGCCGTCGAGGAAGGGGAAACGCGGCAGGAAGCAGGCGTCGGGGCCGTCGCGCAACAACCGCCCGGCCGTCGGCGGGGCGGTGCCGAGTGTCACGGCGGTGGCCGGCCAGATCCGCACCTGCGCATCCGGCCCCAGCCCGGCCAGCCCAGCCAGCCGGATGCAGTCCGCCCCGCCGTGCCGCGACCACGACACGGCGACCCCGCCACGGTCGGCCACCCCGATCTACAGGGAGGCGGACTTCAACGAGCGCAGGTGCCGCCGCCCGTCGAGGTCGGTCTGCAGGGCCAGCACGTGCTCGCCGTCGAGGTTCGCGAGCCTGATGATGCCCTGTAGATCCGCGGTCTCCCGCGGCACCCCGACCGGCTCGGTGGGCTCGGTCAGCGGGGCCTGGGCGTCGATGTCGCGGCGAGCGATCTTGATCAGGCCGTGTGAGGTGTTCGCGACGAGCAGGTACTCCTCGCCGCCCTGGTCGAAGGAGACCATGTCCAGCGGCTGGTTCATCGCGCCGAGCTCGGCGACGGTGCGCCCGACCACCTTGGTGCCCGGGGCCAGCTCGGCCAGCGGGAAGTGCACGACCGGCGTGCAGGTGTAGCTGGCCAGGATGGCGCGACCGCCGTCGAAGGGCACGAAGGTACGGATCGGCGCCGCCGTCTCCCACTTGCCGTGCGAGACGTGGAAGATCTCCAGGTTGTTGCCTGCCGCGCCGGCGGCGTCGGTGAACGGGAACGGGATCCGCCGCAGCTTGGAGGAGAACTCCTCGTTGGACAGGCCGGCGACCAGCAGCGACCCGTCCACATACGCCATGTCGGTGACCGTCGAGGTGCGGATCGGGCGGCGCAGGATGCGGATCGTGCGGGAGCCGACCGTGATCTCCTCACCCTCGTCGCCGAGGGGCAGGACGACGTCGACACGCTCGTCGTCGGAGGCCGGGGCGTCGGCGATCGCCACCGCCGCGACCGGGACGTCGGTGAGGGGCACGTCGCTGATCGAGGCGTCCGACCGGTCGATGCGCACCAGCACCGCCTGCGCGGACTCGCCGTGGCCGCGCTGGACCGACAGGTAGATGCCGCCCGAGTCCGGGTGGACGGCGAGGTCGCGGATGGCGACGTCGGCCGCGTCGCAGCCCAGCAGCGAGCCGACCCGCGCGTCGACGTCGGCCAGGTCGAACGGTTCCGACCCGGCCGTGCGGCTGCCCGGGTCGGCGACGTCGACCGCGTAGACGGTCGCCGTGGCGTTGTCGGCGAGGAACAGGATCCCCGCCGGGCCGAAGGTGATCGGGCCCGCCGAGCCGAGCTCCGCCCGGCCGACCCGCAGTCCGTACTCGGTCACGTTGATCTCCTCGATCTCCTCGGTCAGGATGAGACGCCGGCGCGACCTTCACAACCTTGTTCACCGGCGAACTGTTCCATCGACGCGCGCCCTGCGAGCCGTCCCGCGAGCGTCCCGCCGACGTCAGGCGGCGGTCAGCAGGCGCCGAAGCCAGTTCAGCCGGGCGGCGGCGCATTCCTGGGAGATCCGTGCCTGCGGCGCGAACAGGGTGAAGCCGTGGAAGCCGCCGGGCCAGACGTGCAGCTCCGTCTGCACCCCGGCCCGCAGCAGGCGGGTGGCGTAGTCGATGTCCTCGTCGCGGAACGTCTCGGCGGATCCGACGTCGACGAACGCCGGCGGCAGGCCGGTCAGGTCGCCGGCCCGCGCCGGCGCCGCGTAGGGGGAGACGTCCGGTCCGCCGACGCCGTCGCCGAGCAGGGCCGCCCAGCCCGTTCGGTTCGACGTGTCGTCCCAGACTCCGAGCCCGGCCATCTGCGCGGCGGACGGCGAGCCGCCGCGGTCGTCGAGCATCGGGCACATCAGGAGCTGGCCGGCCAGCGCCGGGCCGCCGCGGTCGCGGGCGAGCAGCGCCGCCGCCGCCGCGAGGCCGCCGCCTGCGCTGGTACCGGCGAGGACGACCCGCCCGGAGGCCACGCCCAGCTCGCCGGCGTGCGCGGCCGTCCACAGCAGGCCCGCGTAGCAGTCCTCGACCGGCGCCGGGTGCGGGTGCTCCGGGGCCAGCCGGTACTCGACCGAGACGACGACGAGGTGCAGGGCCTGGGCCCAGTCGAGGATCTCCGTGACGCCGGCACGGTTGTCACCCATGATCATGCCGCCGCCGTGGATGTGGTAGACGACCGCCGCCGGGGTCGCGGCCGCCGTCGGCCGGCAGACGAGCAGGCCGACCTCGGGCGCGCCATCCGGGCCGGGCACGGACAGCTCCTGCACCCTGAACGCACCGCCGCGGTGGAGCTCCTCGTCGGGAACGGACGGCGCCGCCGAGGCGGCCCGTAACCTCGGCAGCATCTCGGGGGTGATCGCTGGGGTGAGGAATTTGGCGAGCGGCTCGAGGGCCGCAGCCAGCTCCGGGTCGAACGGCGGCGGCGGGCCGACGGCGGCGGCAGATGACGAGAGCGGCGGATTGCTGACGGTCATCTCTATCTCCTGCTCACCGGATGGGATGCCGGCATCCGAGCCCGGCTGCGACAGACGGTCAGGAACACCGTACGCAGCAAGCGCGGCAGGCGCGGCACTTCCGCCGCCGAACAGCCGCCCGGAGTCCGGGGCTCTTACAGGCAGGGGCCGGACGCGGCCGTGGAGTCCGCGAGCCGGGTGAGCAACGCGCGCAGCAGGCGCTGCTCGTCCGGGCTGAACGCGGCGAGCAGCCGGGCCTCGGCCTCGTCGCGGGCCGCGGCGATGCGCGCCTGCAGCCGCCGCCCCGCCGCGGTCACCTCGGGGATGCGGGCACGCCGATCGCGCGGGTCGAGGCGCCGAACGACGAGCTCGTCGCATTCGAGCCGGTCCAGCAGCGACGTCAGCGTGGTCTTGTCGACGCCGAGCTCCCGGCCGAGCTGGAGCTGGGTGCGGCCGCCCTCGGCGCCGAGCGCGGTCAGCACGATCCAGTCGCGCACGCCGGCGAGGCCGTGCCCGCGGGCGACCGTGTCGAGCTCTCCCCGCATGCGCGCGGCCGCCCGGTTCAGCAACCAGGTGAGGTCCGCGGGCGGCGACCCGGCGGGCTGGCCGGCACCCGGCCCTGCCGACGCCTGCGCGGAGGCAGGCGACGGTGCGGGCACGGGTGCGATCCTAACGGATACCGTCCAGGGCCAAGATGTTCCCATCTCGGACGTTCCGCCCTCGGAGCATCAGCTACAGTGGCCCGCGGCTCCCGCCGCACCGCTTCCCACGACGCACCCGCTTCCCACGACGCACCCGCTTCCCACGACGCACCGCTTGCCGGGACGCACCGCTTGCTGAGACGCACCGCTTGCTGAGACGCAAGGAGAAGGCACATGCCGACCATCGCCATCGTCGGGGCCGGGCCCGGGCTCGGGCTGTCCATCGCGCGCCGCTTCGGCCGGGAGGGCTTCGCCGTCGCGCTGCTGTCCCGCAACCAGGCAAAGCTCGACGACCTCGCCGGCCAGCTCACCCAGGATGGGATCACGGCGGCCGGGTTCGCCGCCGACGTCCTCGACCGGCCGTCCCTCGTCGCCGCGCTCGCCCGCGTCGAGGCGCAGCTCGGCCCGATCGACGTGCTGGAGTACTCCCCCGCGCCGGCCGGGCGGCAGAATGCCGTGAACCCGATCGTCGAAGCACTCGACGTGACGGTGGAGAGCATCCAGCCGGAGATCGAGTACTACGTGTACGGGGCGGTCACCGCCGTCCAGCACGTGCTGCCCGGCATGATCGAGCGTGGCACCGGAACGCTGCTGGTCACCACCGGGGCGTCGTCCGCGCTGGTCTTCCCCCGGATGGGCAACGTCGGCCTCGCGACCGCCGCACTGCGCAACTGGGTGTTGGCGCTCAACGCCACCCTCGCCGACAAGGGTGTGTACGCCGCCCACGTGCCGCTTGCGACCTTCATCGGCCGCGGCGGCCCCGAGACCCAGCCGGACACGATCGCCGAGATCTACTGGGAGCTGTACACCAAGCGCGACCAGGCCGAACGGCTCTACTCGACCCTCTGAACTCTGTCCTCCGAGCTCAGCCGAGGGTCCAGCCCGGGCAGTCGAAGTAACGCTCGCCCTTGTCGATGAGGTGCGACGCGTACAGACGTCCGATGACCGGCCGACCGCGGAAGAAGCCCACCCGGCGCTGTGCCACGTCGGCGACCACGGGACGCGCCGCGCAGGCGAACTGGACTCGCTGGCGGTCCACGGCCCAGGCGGTGGCGGCCGGGTCGACACGGCCGCCGACCAGAACGGGGAACACCGCAACCCCGGTCTGCATCCCCACCGGCAGCCCGCCCTTGTTCGCCTTGGCATAGTGCAGCGCCTGCGCGGTGAAGGTCTCGATGGTGGCGACGGTGATCTCGGGAACGGCTGCGGCGATGGTGAACAGGTGCAGCCTGGTTCCCATCCACTGCAGCCGGAAGTCCGCGCGTCGACCGACGAGAACCGGCGTGCCGGACCAGTCCTCCCAATGCGGACCACAGGCGTCTGCCGCCAGCCTGCCCTCCACCGAAGCCAGATACTCCCGAGCGACCTGTTCGTCCACCATGACGACGAGCCTTTCGCATCGCAGCCGGCCGCATCAGGCACGTGTCGCGAAGGCGACCGTCACCCCACCGTCGTTGACGATGGTGCCAGCGCGGCGGCCAGGCGCAGGTGCGCGTCGCCCTCCGGTCCGCCGGCGCTCTGGCGCTGCAGGGTGCGACCCAGCAACCGGTGGACGTAGGGATCATCGGGAGTCTCGTCGACCAGCGTCTCCAACAGGTGCCGGGCCCGGCCGAGCTGCGCGGAGGCGTAGCAGGCGCGGGCGGCGAGCAGGCGTACCCCGGCGACCTGGCGGCTGATGGCCGGCGCCCGGCCGGCGCCCGGCCGAGCGAGCCGGCGCCGGCACCTGCGCCGGACGGGGCCGGTGGCGCGGTCAGGGGCTGAGCTCGTGGCCGCAGAGGTTCGGTTCCACCACGACGTACCCGCTGCCGGCCGTGTTGGCCTGGACGAAGGAATAGCACGTGGTGGGTCGGGCGGCGCCGGCCCGGAAACTGATCGTGCTGATCAGTCCGTCGGCGTCGTAACTGTTCACCGCGCGCAGGCCGTCGATGAACCCCTGCCGGGTCGGGCAGCTCCCGGCGAGTTGCAGACCGCGCAGGAAGATGTCGGCGCTGATGTAGGAGATCACCGCGATATCCTGCTCGGGCTGGGCGACCTGCGGGGCGAACTGACGCATCGCCGCGAGATAGGCGTTGATCCCCGGTCCGCCAATCTCGAAAGGCTTGTAGAACACCGGCACGGAGATTCCCGCCGCCTGCGGACCGACGGCACGCAGCAATGCGTGGTCGTACCCGTTGGCGGACAGGACGACCTTCGGGTTGTGGCCCGCGGCGCGCAGCACGGTCAGGACGGCGACGAGGTCCTTCGGCTCGATGACGCCGACGATGGTGTCCGCGTGGGCGGCGACGATCCGCCGGGCGACCGCCACCGGATCGTCGACGCCCGTGGTGAAGGTGACCGTGCCCAGAACCTGGACGCCGGCCGCCGCCAGGCTGCGCGCGTACGTCGAGGCCGTGGTGGAGATGCCCGCCGACAGCGCGGTCTGCAGGATCACCGCGCGGCTGCCTCCCTGGTCCCGGACGAAGCGGCCCTGGGTGTCGACGGCCGAGTCGCTGGCCGTGGTGGCGGCGAACATGTTCCGGTCCTGCGACCAGACCTGCTCCGAGGCCAGGCCCGTCACCGGGATGCCCTGCTGGGCGAGGTAGCCGGCGCTGCCCGACGCCGCCACCGACAGCTCGACGACGCCGAAGACCCGCCGCTGGTCGACGAGGTCGCGCGCGGCGATGCCGTTCGCCAGCGGCGAGCCCTGATCGTCGCGCCACTGGTAGACGACGCGGCGCCCGTTGACCCCGCCGGCGGCGTTCACCGCTCCGAGCCGCGCGTCGATCCCCGCCCGAGCCGCCTCGAAGATCGGCGAGACCGGCCCCGAGTCCGGGTACAGCACGCCAAGATCGATCCGGTCGTCGCTCACCCCCGGGCTGGCGCAGGCCGCGACCGACGACGTGTCGCCCGGCCCGCATCCCACGAGCGTGACCCCCGCGACGGCAATCGCGGTGACGACCGCCCAGGCGCGCGGGCAGCGGCGTGTGGATGTCCGGTGGTGCGAGAACACGAGAACCCCTGAACGGCCGTCGTAACAGAAGAGGACGCGACCCGAAAACGGGCGGTGGAAGGCCTGGCTTGTCACACCAATCACGGGGGGACAATCCGCGGGTCGATCAGAAAGACAGAGACCGGAACGAACCATACCAAGTCACCGCCATCGTGATGCGGCCGACCGCACACAGCGAACACACACTCACCAATCGGGGAGAAGATACGCCAGAAACGTCGAATTCCCGTTCCCCGCCATTCACCCGCCGGCCACCGGGTCGTTCTCCGGCCGCCCATCCAAGCACCGGCGGCCCAAAATTCAACCATCCGTTGCCTCGACTGTCCCGACTTTCCCGCAGCACGTGATCACCGTTACAGCAAGAGCCGTCGGGCCTGGTCATGGCGCCCTCCTCGGCCAGGTGCTCCGGGCTCGGGGACGACCAGGAAGGTGCCCAGACGGGAGGCACCGAGCAGGAAAATCCCCCGCGGACTCCCGCGAACTGATGTGACCGTCGTTCCGGGGCTGCGGCCAGGCTGCCGCGCGGCCGTGGACGGCGGATAGCGTCGAGCGGGTGGTCGGAAGCGAGCAGTATGCGGTCCGCGACGAGTACCGGACGCCCGTGGATGTGCTGCTGTTGGTGATGCGCGAGGATCGGCTGCTGCTGACCCGACGGGCCGGGGACATCTACGGCAGCGGGTGGTGGGCGCTGCCCAGCGGACGTCTCGAACCGGACGAGGACGTGGTGACCGCGGCCGTCCGCGAGCTGGACGAGGAGCTGGGACTCCGGGTCGAGGAGGACGACGTCGTCTTCGTCGGCGTCACCCACGCCCTGCCCCCGGACAGCGGCGCCCGGATCGGCTTCGGCTTCCTCGTCGCCCGGTGGGCGGGTGAACCGACCATCCGGGAGCCCGAGCTGTGCTCGGCGCTGCAGTGGTCAGTGCCCGACGAGCTGCCGGAGCGGACACTGCCCTACACCCGAGAGATCGTCCGCCTGCATGTGCAGGGCGAATACTTCTCCCGACCCGGCTGGCCGCCGAGCGGCAGGCCCCACCCGACGGGCTGAGAAGCGGACCACAGGCGGCCGGCTTGGCTGCACCCGCAGCGAAGCCGGGACATCCGACATAACGTGGATATGGGTGGTGCAACCTCCAGCGGAGGAGCGGTGATGACGGACGACGCACGGGATCTCGGCACCTCGAAGAACGGACCCACCGGCGCTGTTGAACGCACCGGCGCTGTACGGGCCAGCGACGCGGACCGGACGCGCACCGCCGACTGGCTTGCCTGGGCGGCCGGAACCGGGCAGCTCACCCTGGACGAGGCGGATGAGCGGCTGGCCCGCGCCTACGCGGCCCGCACCCTCGGCGAGCTCGCCCCGCTCACCGCGGACCTGCAGCCCAGGCCGCAGCCCGTCGCGCCGCCGGCACAGCGGCCCGGCCTGCGCGATCGACTGCACGGGCTCGAGCTGGTCGGCTCGCCGCACGCCGTGATCCCGGTCGCGATCCTCGCCCTTGTTCTGACCTTGTCGGTCGTGACGCACGGCGCCCTGTGGTTCCCCTGGCCCTTCCTCGTCGTCGCCATGGTCGCCGGCAAGGCCCACCACCGCCATCACCACACACCGGGACCTCACCGACGTCGGGACCACTGATACCCCGTCCCTCCGATACCCCGTCGCTCCGACAGCACCCGGTCGACGAGGGTCCTGCCCGGCGTGCGGATTGGTCGCGGGTTGCCTTCCCCGGTGCAGTGGCAGTCAGGCGGCGGCCGGCTCGGGCCGCAGGTCCTCGCGGCGAAGGTCCATGAGGAGCCCGTCGTGGAAGCCCGCGACGGCGCGGATCGCGCCACACTCATCTAACCAGGATGGGTGCAATCAGGGCTGACCGTAGCCGCGGACGAACAGCCGGACGCAGGACTGCAGCGCGGCGTCGAGTTCCCGCTCGTCCGGGTCGGCGGAGGCGGCGCCGGCGATGGCGCCGAGCGCGGTGAGCTGCCAGCCGGTTCCCCAGACGAGCGCGATGAACTGGCCCGCGGCACGAGTCGGATCGTCGAGGTAGAGCCCACCGCCATGCGCCAGGCGGGCGAGCACGCCGGTCACCTCGGCGAACACGGGCGCTGCGACCTGGTCGCGCCAGAGCGCGAGCAGCTCCGGCTGGCGCTCGCCCTCCGCCTGCAGGAGTCGGCGCAGCGTGGCGGCGCGCGGGTTGCGGGCGATGGCGAGCAGCCGGCGGGCGAGATCGTTGAGGCAGGTCTCGGCGTCGCGCAGGGGCCCGTGAAAGCCCGAGCTCGCCTCGCGCAGCACGTCGAGGGTGGCGGCCAGATGCGCGTTGACGACGGCGCGGAACAGCGTCTCCTTGTCCCCGAAGTGGTTGTAGACGGTCTGCCGCGACACGGGCGTCGCGGCGGCGATCTCGTCCAGGGTCGTGGCCGCGTACCCCTGCCGGACGAACAGGCCGAGCGCCACCTCCATGATCGCCTCCCGCTTGGCGGGAAGCCCGCGCCGGGTCGACCGGGAGGACCTGGTGGCATCGGCTGACACCCGCCCAGGTTATCTTTGGACGGTAGCGTCCAACCTCCTAGACGCCACCGTCCATCTATCCGAGGTTGGACCTCGCGCGTCACCCCAGTCGTCGATCAAGGAGGCCATGTGCCCACACCCGACCATCCTCAGACAGTGATCATCGGGGCCGGCCCCGCCGGGCTGACGGCCGCCTACGAGCTCGCGAGCCGCGGCGCGCCCGTCTCGGTCTTCGAGGCCGACGACGTGGTCGGCGGAATCAGCCGGACCGTCGTACGCGACGGTTGGCGTTTCGACATCGGCGGGCACCGGTTCTTCACCAAGGTGGCCCGAGTCGACGACCTGTGGCGCGAGATCCTGACTGAGGACGACTTCCTTCTACGCCCCCGGATGAGCCGGATCTACTACCGGGGAAAGCTTTACGATTACCCGCTGCGACCCCTGAACGCGCTGCGCAACCTCGGGCTCGGGGAGGCGACTCTCGCCGTCGGTTCCTACCTGCGGGCGCGCATCCGGCCGCCGCGGGACCAGGACGCGAACTACGAATCCTGGCTGGTATCCCGGTTCGGCTGGCGGCTCTATCGCACCTTCTTCAAGACGTACACAGAGAAGGTGTGGGGGATTCCGGTCAGCCAGATGCCCGCCGACTGGGCGGCGCAGCGGGTCAAGAATCTGTCCCTGGCGGCGGCGATCAGGGATGCGATTCGTCCCGGCCGGAACCGGAATGAGATCACGAGCCTCATCGAGGAGTTCCACTACCCCAAGTACGGACCGGGGATGATGTGGGAGGAGGCCGCCCGCAAGGTCGAGAAGATGGGCGGGACGCTGACGATGACCGCCACGGTCACCGCGGTGCATCGGGAGAACGGTCGCGCGGTCGCCGTGACCGTCACCTCCGGGTCCGGGGATCGGCACCGGCTGCCCGCCGATCACGTGATCTCCTCGACGCCACTGTCGACGCTCATCACGAGCATGGATCCGCCCGCGCCCACGTCGGTCCTCGAAGCAGCCCGGGACCTGCGGTATCGCGACTACCTGACCGTCGCCCTCGTCGTCCCGCGGGAGTTCGGCTTCCCGGACAACTGGATCTACATTCATGATCCGGGCGTGCGGGTGGGCCGGATCCAGAACTACGGCTCCTGGTCGCCCTTCCTGGTGAAGGAGGGACGGACCTGCCTGGGCCTGGAGTTCTTCGTCTTCGAGGGCGACGACATGTGGACCAAACCCGACGACCAGCTCATCGCCCAGGCGACCGCGGAACTCGAACTCCTCGGCCTGGCCCGCCCCGGCGCCGTCGAGGCCGGGTACGTCGTGCGCGTCCCGAAGGCATATCCCACCTACGACCAGCATTACCAGCGCAACGTCGAGATCATGCGGGAATGGCTCGCGGAGAATGCTCCCAACGTGCATCCCGTCGGCCGCAACGGCATGCACCGGTACAACAATGCCGACCACTCGATGCTGACGGCGATGCTCGCCGTCGAAAACATCCTCGACGGCGCGAAGCACGACGTCTGGACCGTCAACGTCGAACAGGAATACCACGAGAAGCGGTCCACGGGCGGCACCGGAAGGACCACGGGAACCGGCCGCGACGCTCCCGTGATTCCCCGCGGCTGACCGTGCACCTCGGCGGACCGGTCTGCCCAGAGATGACCCGCATTGACCTGGATCGATGCAGTAGGTATCAGTAGACGACAGGTGTCCGTTAGGTCTAGCGTCGGGCGGGTGAGCCCGGAAAGCGAACCCAGCCGCGGCGCACGCCAGCGTCCGATGGTCGACAACACGGACCCGAGGGCGGTGCGCACGCGGGAGCGGCTGGTGGCCGCCTTCCACGAGGCGGTGCGGGTGGCGAATCCGAGCGAGATGTCGGTCAGCGCGCTCGCCCGCGAGGCCGGGATCAACCGCACGTCGTTCTACACGCACTTCGCCTCGCCGGAGGATCTGGCGATCTACGCACTCAGCGAGGTGTTCGACGTGGTCGAGGACGCCGACATCGCGATGCGCACGCGGCCCAGCGTCAGCGCCGCCGAGGCGAGTCAGCGTGCGCTGCGGGACATCGTCCACTTCGTCGACTCCCACCGCGCCGTCTATGCCCGCCTGCTGGGGCCCGGCGCGGCGCCCCGGCTGGTGCAGGCGATCGCCGACGCGTTCACCGAGCACACCGTCGAGGCGCTGGCGCGGATGGACAGCCGCCCGCCGGGGGTCGACATCACCCTCACCGCGCGCTTTCTCGCTGGCGGGTTGCTCGGCGTCCTCGGGCGCTGGCTCGCCGATCCACCGGAACGCTGGCCGCCCGAGCGCCTGATCGACGCGCTCGTGCTCTGTCTGCCGGGCTGGCTCGTCGCCGGCTGACCCAGGTCGGGCCGGCGCGAACGCCGAGCCCGCACCTCCGAACACCAGATCCATGCCGATGAGACACGAGGAGTGGCGCAGATGGGAATGCTCGAGGGCAAGGTCGCACTGATCACCGGTGGTGCACGCGGACAGGGTCGGGCGCACGCGGTCACCTGCGCGCGCGAGGGCGCCGACGTCGTCATCGTCGACATCACCGAGCAGCTCTCGACGGTGGCGTACAAGATGGCGGTCCAGGCCGACGTCGACGAGACCGTGGCCCAGGTCGAGGCCCTCGGCCGCCGGGCGCTGGCCATCGAGGCGGACGTCCGGTCGCAGTCGGCGCTCGACGACGCGGTCGCGCAGGCCATCTCCGAGTTCGGCAAGATTGACATTCTGATCGCCAACGCCGGCATCTGGACGCAGGCACCCTTCTGGAAACTCACCGAGGACCAGTGGGAGCAGATGATCAGCGTCAATCTGACCGGGGTGTGGAAGTCCGCCAAGGCGGTCACCCCGCACATGATCGAGCGCCGGAGCGGCTCGATCGTCATCACCTCGTCGGTCAACGGCCTGGAACCCGGCCAGAACTACGCCCACTACGTCTCCGCGAAGCACGGCGTCATCGGTCTGATGAAAAACATCGCGTTGGAGCTGGCCCGCTACGGGATTCGCTGCAACTCCATCAACCCGGGTGCGATCCTGACCCCGATGACCGACCACCAGGCCGCCTGGGACATGTTCGCCGGCCACCCCGGCGGCACCGAGGCGGACATGATCGAGGGCGGCTACCACTACGGCGCGCTGAAGGGCACGACCTTCCTGGACCCGCAGACCATCGCCGACACCTCGCTCTACCTGAATTCCGACCTGGCGGCGAACGTCACCGGCGTGACCATCCCCGTCGACGCCGGCCACCTGCTCATCCCCGGCGTCAACGCGAACCCCGCCAGGTAACCGGGGGTCCGCGATCCGCGGCCGGCGCAGGTCCGACCACGGATCGCGGATCGGGGTCAGGCGGAGCAGCGCCAGTTCTTCGCGTCGAGGGCGTCGAGGTGACGGGGGTTGTCAGCGCCGCCGAGGAAGATCGGATGGGCGGGGTACGGGCAGAGCAGGAAGTCGGCCTTCGGCTGGTTGGGGGCCGAGCGCACGACGATCGTCCGCGGAGCCTGGCCGTGCTCGACCCAGTCGGCGAGAGCGGCGAGACCCTGCGCCGGGGTGTCCTGGGCGCCGGGTCCGCCGAAGCAGTGGAACAGGCCGGGGACGGTGAACAGCCTGGCCCAGCGCTGGGTGTCGCCGTAGCCGTGCTGGTGGGCGGCCACCTTGCCGTACAGGCCGATGGTGTCGAACACGGAGATGCCGTTGTCGCTGGCGCCGTGCCAGATCAGCAGCTTGCCGCCGGCGTCGCGGAAGCGGTCGTAGGAGTCGGCGGCGGCGTTCTGGTCGGGGAAGACCTGGTCGAACGTCGTCGCCCAGGACTGCGGGTCGGTCGGGTCGGCGAAGTCGAACTGGGTGCGGAAGTCGTAGTCGGCGCCGAACAGCGCCCGCGTCACGGTGTCGAACAGGATCAGGGCGGGCGGCGGCTGCGTCCCCCAGGTCGAGGGCGGCTGCGTGCCGGTCAGGAACGCCGACCAGCCGGTGACGTTGGACGCGGAGAAGCCGGGGTAGGAGCGGTCGCCGACCTTCAGCTCGCCGGTGATCAGGCGCAGCAGGTCGAGCTGCGCCGGGGTGAACAGGCCGTAGGGCGCGAAGTCGGTGTCGATGACGCCGGGATCGCGGATGAAGCCGTCGGCGGCACCGTCGCGGGCGTCGTACTTCGCGATCAGCGCCTTTTCGAGCTGCCCGAGCTGGTCGGGCGACACCCACGCGTCGGAATGGGCCAGCAGGTACGAAACGATCTGGCCGAACTTGAGGATGTTGAGGCTGTTCGAACCGGGGGCGCCCGCGAGCACTCCGTCGTACTCGGTCGGGTACAGCGACGCTTCGACCAGGCCCATCCGGCCGCCACCGGAGCAGCCGCTGATGTAGCGATGCAGGGCCCCGGCCTGGGTCGGCAGGCCGTAGTAGGCACGGGTGATCGCCTGGGTGGCGACGGTGGTGACATGCACGCCGCGGCTCGCCCAGTCGAGGGCCTTCGTACGGTCGACGGCGAACCGGTAGTCGAGCACCGAACCCTGGTTGCCGGCGTCGGTGCCGGCCTGAGCCCAGCCCGCGGCGAGCTGCGCCTCGTCGATCGGCGGGATGGAACCGGCGGCGCCGCCGATGCCGTTGAACAGGTACCGGCCGACGAACCTGTCCGGCAGCGCCGCGGAGAAGTTGACGTGGTTGCCGCCGGCGGGGCCGGAGGTGGCGACGTAGCCGTCCACCTTGCAGTAGCGGGTGGCGGTGTTCGGCGTGGTCGCGGCCGCGGCCGCGGTGATCGTCGTGTCGGCGCCGACGGTGCGTTGCAGCGCCGCGGCGTCGCAGCCCGGCCGGGCTGCCGCCGCCGGGACCGCCGCCGGGGTGGCGGGTTCCGCGGCGAGCGCCGGCGCGACACCCGCGCCCACGCCGAGGACGAGGGCCGCGCCGACGGCCAGCAGGGTGCGGACGGTGCGGGGATGCGAGTGCTGAGTCCGGGCGGCGGAGAGTACGTCGACAGATAAGCCGGTAGGTGACCCGGCGGCTGGTGCGGCCGGTAACAGCCGATGTTCGCGACGGCGGATGGACCGGGCGTGGAAGCGGCTCCGGCCAAGTCTCGGCCAGCGCGTCGGGTGTCGTCTCGACACGTTTCATCTCCCTGGGGTCGGGGTCGGGGGACTGATTTCGGCTGGGAGCCGGAGACGGCCCCCTGGCCAGGCTCCCCATTGCGGTCGGACGCCGGAAAACCCAGGGCGGGGCATCCCGTCCATGGCCGGAAATCCTCCACACGGAGAACCCAAAGCGCAGGAGATCGGTCGTCCCGGACATTGATCACCATCGCGCGGGCACAGCGTATGGCCGTCCGAAACGCCGGGTCAACGGCGTTCACCAAAATCTCACCCGAAAGAGCGGGCCCGGAGGATTCCCGCGTGTCGCGGAACGGCGCCAGGGTGCGTATCGGCCTGTGATCAAGGAATGGCGTGCGGGAGCGCCTTGATCCACGTCATCAGAGGCGCGACGCCCGGGGACGGGCGGGACAGCGGCCAGAGGTCCCGTCGGTAGCGAGCGTGCCGATCAGACTTGGGGCCTCGATCTGTAGCAGTCGGCGCGCGGACGGGATGCGGACGGGATGCGGACGGGATGCGGACGGGAGCCGGATCAGGACGAGGCGTCGTGCTCGGCGGGGAGGGCGTGGGCGACGCCGTCGAGCACCATGTCGAGGCCGGCGGCGAAGTCGGCGGCGGCGCGCTCGCGGGCCGGGTCGGATGCGGGCGTCAGCAGCGCGCCGGAGGTGTAGAAGAACAGCGTGCGCAGAACCCGGTCGGCGCCGTCGGGGGTGAAGCCGGTCTGGGTGAGCGCCGCGTGCAACGGGTGGTAGAGGCGGGCGGTGATGGGGTCGTCGGCGTGCGCCGCGAGATGGGCCGCGAGGCCCCGGCAGCTCCCGACGACCTCGTGCATCCGGAGCAGGAACGTGCGCAGCCGGGGGCGCCAGTCCGCGTCGGGCGTGTCGGCGTCGAGGACCCGCGTGTACAGCTCGGCGGTCACCAGGCGGAGCAGGTCGTCCTTGGTCGCGACGTGCTTGTAGGTCGCGCCGAGCGATACCCCGAGGGACTGGGACAGGCGGCGCATCGTCAGCCCCTCGACGCCATCCCGCTCGATGATCGACAGCGCGGACGCGACGATCTCGGCCTCGCGCAGGACACCCTGGCGGGGGGCTCGGGGCTCGACGGTGCGGGCGCCCCGCGCGGCGTGCGGGTCGCGGTCCATCCGCTCAGCGTACGAGGCGCCCCGCCAGGCCCGAACGGATCCACCCGGCCAGCCACCCGGCCAACTATCCGGGCAGCCGTCCCAGCAGCGGGTACCGGCGCGGATGCGATCCGTGCTGGACGTACGGCGCAGCCCGTGGTTCCCTTCTACAAGACGTAGAAGCTGTGGCACCGGACACAGGCTCCGGGCGCAGGCTCCGGACACGCGGAAGGCGGCCGGCATGGCGGAGATCGAGCTGTCCACCGGAACGATCGACTACGAGGACACCGGCGGGCCCGGACCCGTCCTGGTGCTGCTGCACGGACTGCTGATGGACGCCTCCCTGTGGGCCGGCCCGGTCGCGGAGCTCGCCGGCGATCATCGCTGCGTGGTCCCGACCCTGCCCATGGGGGCGCACAGCCATCCCATGCACCCCGACGCCGACCTCTCGCTGCCCGGCCTCGCCCGCCTCGTCGCGGAACTGCTCGAGCGGCTGGACCTGCACGACGTCACCCTCGTCGGCAACGACACCGGCGGCGCGCTGGTGCAGCTCGTCGTGCGGGACGGCGCCGCGCGGGTGGGCCGGATCGCGCTCGTCTCCTGCGAGGCGTTCGACAACATCCCGCCGAGCCTGACCGGGCGGACGCTGGCCCTGGCCGGAAAGCTGCCCCCGGCGCTGTTCGGCCTGGTCGTGCAGCAGATGCGGCTGCGGCCGATGCGCCGCGCGCCGATCGCCTTCGGCTGGCTGACGGCCCGCGGGGACGCCGCGACCGCCCGATGGATGCAACCGCTGCTGCGCCGCGGCGAGACCCGTGGGGGCATCCGCCGCGACACCGTGCGGGTGCTGCGCTCGCTGCGCCCGGCGCGGGAGCTCCTGCTCGACGCGCCCGCCTACCTGCCGAGCTTCACCGGCCCCGCGCTGGTGGCGTGGGCCGCCGAGGACCGGGTGATGCCGCCCGAGCACGGCCGCCGCCTCGCCGAACTTCTCCCCCAGGGCCGGCTGGTCGAGGTCGCCGACACCCGCACGCTCCTCCCCCTGGACCAGCCGGCCGAGCTCGCCAAGATCCTTCGCGACTTCGTCAACGCCGGCGCCGGCGCCGGCACCGGCACCGGCAACGCCGCCGACGCCAGCGACGGCGGCTGACGCCAGCGGCTGCGGCTGCGGCTGCGGCGACGGCGACTGACGCGGCTCCTCGGCCCGCATTATCGGCGACCGTTTCGGGAAGGTCATCCCCCGCGTCTGGTCGGGCCGGGTGGGCGGTCGGGGACGCGGGAAGGCGTGTTTTCCCGGTCCGGGGAGACCCGCATCGACCCTCCGACGAGGCGGTCGGTAGCATCGGGCGTCCCAGACCCCGTCCGACGACGCCGACGGCCCCCAGCAGGAGGCAGGGCTGCCATGTCCCGTGCGCAGGACCTGACGGCGTCCGACAAGGGAGCCCGGTCCGACGAGGAGTCGCAGTCCGACGCCCGACGGCGCCGCATCGGCCGGCCGCTCGCCTACGCGCCCGAGGAAGAGCGCTCGATGATGATCCGGGCGGCGTACCGGGTGCTGGCTCGCGCGGATACGGGCTCCGTCACCGTCAGTGAGATTCTCACCGAGGCGCAGCTTTCGACCCGGTCGTTCTACCGGCACTTCAAGTCGAAGGACCAGCTCCTGCTGTCGATGTTCGAAGAGGAGAGCGAGAGGGCGACGGCCCAGCTCACGGAGCGGTTGGCCAGCGCGCCCGATCCGTACACGGCCATCGGCGAATGGATCCGCTTCTACATCCAGCTCGCGTTCGAACCGCGGCGGCATCGCCGGACCCTCGTCATGCAGACGCTCGAGCTTCACCGCGTCGCCGGGTACGCCGAGGCGCTCGCGCGGCATCAGGAGCTGAACAGGGCCCCGCTCGTCCGAGCCCTCGAGGCCGGCGCCGCGGCGGGCACCTTCCGACACACCCGGCCGGCAACTGATTCAATTATGATCCAGGACATTGTCAGCAATGTCCTTCTACGGCGTCGCGACGGCATCGAGAAGAATGACGGTGAAACCGTCATGGCCACGATCTACGAGTTCCTGAGTCGGGCCATCGGCGTGCAGCACTGACCCGATTCCTGGATCGGCCGAATGCGAGTACGCGTCGCTGCGCGGCGGCCGCACGCGAATGCCGCGGGCGGCCGTGATCCTTCCCCGGCCGGTGGTCCCACCTGGGCCGAACATGGCCGCCGGGGGCATCCGAGCACGGAACGGCATAGGCTGACCTGGTCCGCCGCGCGGCCACCCGACAATGGGACCGCGCATTACTCGGACACCTGTCGAACGATGCAGGACGCAGTGCGACCAGGACGACCGAAAGGCAGACCATGAAGTTCGGCGTGCAACACGGCATCGGTGACCCGCGGTGGCGGCCCGAGGTACTGGACCAGCGGAACATCACCCCGTGGGTGCGTGCGGCCGAGGAGAGCGGGTGGTCCGGCATCGCCTTCACCGATCATCCGGCGCCGTCCACAAAATGGGCGAACGCCGGCGGCGAGGGCAGTTCCGAGCCTTTCTCGTCCCTGGCCTTCTGCGCCGCGCTGACCGAGGACATCACGTTGATCACCCTGGTGACCGTGCTGCCCTACCGTAATCCGTTATTCACCGCTCACCAGATCCGCACGCTGGACCGGCTGAGCGGGGGACGACTCGTCGTCGGCGTCGGCACCGGATATCTGCGGGGCGAGTTCCGCGCCTCCGGCGCCGATTTCGACCGACGGCGCGAGCTGTTCGACGAGGCGCTGGAGATTCTCACCAGGGACGCCGCCGTCGAGGAGATCTCCCACCGGGGAATCGGCTTCGAGACGTCCGGCACCGCGCTGCGACCGCCGTCGATCCAACGACCGCACCCGCCGCTGTGGGTACACGCGAACAGCAGATGGGGCCTGGATCGGGCGGCCCGCTTCGGCGGCGGCGCCCTGCTCACCCTCACCACCGAGACTCTGGCCGGCACCATCCGGACCGCCCACGTGCCCGACTCGGCCGCCGTCGGCGAGCGCATCGACAGGCTGCGCGACGCCACGACCGCCGCCGGGCGTGACCCGGCCGAGGTCACCGTCGCCCTCGGCGGGGTCCTGTCCCTGCTCGACGTCCGTCAGGGATGGAACGCCGACCAGGTCCGCGCCGACATCGCCGAATACGAGAGCCTCGGCGTGGACTGGCTCATCTTCAACGTGATCGGCGACGATCCCGCCGCGTCCGAGGAGACGGTGCGCCGCTTCGGCGAGGAGATCATCCTTGCCAAGGGCTGACCGCGCCCGGCCGGTTTTCCGCCCGCACGGAAAACCGGCCCGCGGCGGTCGGTCAGGTGCCGAGCAGCCGGTCGAAGATGCGCAGCAGGATGTTCTCCCGCACCCGCTCGTCGACCCCGCCCGCCGCTGCGCGGTAGGCCCGAGGACGGGCGGAGGGACGTCGGCGCTCGGGGCGCGCGGCTATCCGGTCACCCAGTAGTCGGCGTCGTCGGCGGAGCCGGGGACCACGTCCGACGACGGGCGAGGTCGGGGGGCCGCGCCGACCAGCCGCATCCGGGCCTGCCGATGGTTGCGCCAGCCGGCCCCGGCCCCGGCGCCGGAACCGGGCCCCCAGGCCGGCACGGCCCGCAGGACACGCGGGGGGGCCGCGGCGACCACGGCGTCGGCGAACACCGCGAGCTGCTCCGGACGGCGCCAGGTCCCGGCCGTCGCCCGGGCGGCAGCGGCGGCCGGATGAGCGGCGGCGCCGGCGCGTCGGGGTCCGTCGAAGGTCACCATGCCCCGGGCTCCGATCAGCGTCGCGAGCTCGGCGAGCTGCGCGGCCGGCTGCGGACCCCCTGGCTCTCCCCCGCCGCGCGGGTCGCTGGTGACCAGCCACACCGGTAGCCGGGACAGCCCGGCGCGGCGCCGGCGCACGAGCCGACGGGCGTCGCAGGCCCACCGCCCGGCAAACAGCGCCCCGGCGACGATCACCGCGTCGTAGGACGCCACCTCCCGCACCTGCCGCGCCGGCAGCACGTCGGCGTCCAGACCGCGGGCGGCCAACGCCGCGCCGATCATCGCGGCCAGGTCGCCGGCCCCGCCACACCCGGTTCCGAACGCCACCAGAGCTCGCGTCATCGCACCCCTCCCAACCTTGCGTCCAGGGCCGTCGAGGCGGACCGCACGCGATCGACTCGAGCCCGTAACCCAGTGGACATCCGTGGCGGGGCACACACCATCTGTCGAACGTCACGTCCGGCGGGCCATCCGGACCCAGTCCGACGGGCACGGTCGGACCCCGATGGACCGCCGCGGGTCGACACCGGGTCACGACGCGCCGGCGGTGGTTGCCCCGGTCACACCCCCGGGCACCCGGTGTCGGGCGGCCGAGGCGGCGGCCCGGACGGTCCCGACCGCCCCGACCGCCGGCGGACCGCATCGGCTGGCGCCAGCCCGCCCCGCCGACCGTCACGAACACGACCGGGCGGCACCGCCGTGCCGGTGGCGGCGGGTCAGCGGCAGCGGGTCAGGGCGGCGGGTCAGCGGCGGCGGGTCAGCGGCGGCGGGTCAGCGGCGGCGGGTCAGCGGCGGCGCCATCAGCGGGCGGCGGCTCTACGGAGGCGGCGGCCCGATGGAGGCGGCGTCACTGCGGCGCGTTCAGTGGCGCAGCCAACGGCGCAGGCGGGGGCGTGAGGCCCGCGCCCAGGTGGCCTCGAAGGCGGTCCGGGTGGCGGCGGCGCGCGCCCGCTCGTCCCCGGCGAGCAGGCCGTAGGTGAAGGAGGATTCGCCCGCGAGGTTCGCGGCGACGGCGAACACGCGCAGCCGGGCCTGCGCGACGACGCAGTCCTGGTGCTCGCCGAGCTCGGTCTGGATCCGCTTCGCCGCCTTCGCCAGCGTCGCCGCGTCGCCACGGTGGACGGGCACCATCAGCTCGGCTGCGTAGCGCAGCCGCTTCGCGGCCTTGCGGGCACCGTGGTAAGCGACGTCGCGGTCGGATCCGGCGGTGGCCCGCCGGGCGCGTTCGACCCGCCGGGCGAGCTTGCGATCCGCCTTGGCGACGAGCTTCGGCAGCACGGTGCCGGCCGGGCGCCGGGCCCGCTCGGTCTGCCCGACGTCGGCGACGAAGCCGAGCAGCGTCTCGATGAACCCGAAGTACCGCTCGCCGCGCAGGTAGACCAGCGCCTCCTCTCGGCTGCGCAGCAGCTCACCGAGCAGCGTCTCCTGGACGCGGGCGGCCACCGGGCCCAGCACCAGCTCGCCGGGCTGCCCGGCGAGCTCGCCGACGAAGCGGGCGAGCTGGACCTCGGCGTCGCGGGGCCGTCCGAGCACCTCGCCGATCTCGCGCAGGCCGGCTTCGATCTCGGCGGCCCGCTCGGCGTCGAACAGCGGCCGGAAGGTCTGGATGGTGCTGCGCAGCCGCCGGGCCGCGACCCGCATGTCGTGGACGGCCTCGGGCGCGTCGACGCGCACCGCGGGATCGCGGTCGAGCAGCGCCGCGGTGTGCTCGGCCAGGTAGGCGTGGACGACCGCGGCCGCGCTGTCGGAGGTGGCGAGCCGGGCCGGGCCGGGCTGCACGTCGGGGGCGCCGAGCTCGACGGCGAGGGCACGTTGCAGCTTCGACGGCGACGGTGCGGGCCGCGCGCCGGCCCGGTGCAGGGCCTTGCTGGCGGCGGGCAGCAGGTCCACCCCGGACGGGTCGAGCGCCTCGAGCTCGACCTCCCGCCACCGCGACACGATGGTGCGCTCGCCCATCGTCCGCGCGTTGACCCGGTCGTCGGCGACCTCGACGAGGTCGTGGCCGGCGGCGTCGCGCAGCCGCCGGGTGCGCCGGACGGTCGTGATCGACGCCACCGGGCGAAGCGACGCCCCCCGCAGCCGCACGGCGACAAGGTCCATCAGCTCCGGCGGGATCTGCGACGGTTCGCCGAGCGGGCGGCCGATCTCGTCGCGGGCCCCGTCGGCGGTGGGGATCTTCAGATGCCAGCCCTCGTCGGCGCCGCCCTCCCGGCGGCGCAGCGTCAGGTGGTTGCGGGCCAGGCGCAGGTCGTCGGTGTCGTAGTAGACGGCGTCGAGGTGCCGCTCGTCCGGGTCGGCGACGGAGGCGACCCCCCGCACCCCGTCGAAGGCGGGGAGCGCGAACATCTCGTCCACCGCGAACTTCCGCTCGACTTCATGCGTCACTGCCACGACTGGCCTCCATCCGATGCGATCAGCGCACTGATGCCCTGCCCTCGGCCAAAAAACCCTGCCGGCGCGAGGTGGGACCCGCGTGGCGACCCGCGGCGGTCAGGCCAGCACGACCCGGTGGGCGCCGGTGTAGAGGTTCATCGAGTCCCCGCGGACGAAGCCGGCGAGCGTCATCCCCGCCTCCTCGGCGAGATCCACCGCCAGCGTCGAGGGCGCGGACACCGCGACGAGCATCGGCACACCGGCCATCAGCGCCTTCTGTACCAGTTCGAACGACGCCCGGCCGCTGACGACCAGCGCGTGGCCGGTCAGCGGCACCAGGCCGTCGCGCACCGCCGCGCCGATCACCTTGTCGACCGCGTTGTGCCGGCCGACGTCCTCCCGCACGGTCCGCAGCACGCCGTCGGCGCCGGCGAGCGCCGCCGCGTGCAGCCCGCCGGTGGTGGCGAACAGCCGCTGCCCCGCCCGCAGCGCGTCGGGCAGGCCGGTCATGGTCGCCGCGTCGAGGCGCAGCGGGTCGTCGGCGACGGTGAACCGGCTGCGCAGCCGGACCGCGTCGATGCTGGCCTTCCCGCACAGGCCGCACGAGCTGGTCGTGTAGAAGTTGCGGGTCACGTCGACCTCGGGCGGGGCGACCCCGGGGGCCAGCGCCACGTCGAGCACGTTGTAGGTCGGCCGGCCGTCGGCGTCGACCGCGCCGTCCCTCCCTGATGCGCCGTCCCTCCCTGATGCGCCGTCCCTCCCTGTGCAGTAGCGCATCGACGCCACGTCGGCGGCGCCGGCGATCATGCCCTCGCCGAGCAGGAACCCCAGCGCCAGGTCCATGTCGTCGCCGGGGGTGCGCATCGTCACCGCCAGCGCCCGCCCGCCGACCCGGATCTCCAGCGGTTCCTCGCCGACCACCGTGTCCGGGCGGACCGCCGTGGCGACCCCGGCCCGGACCCGGGTCACCCTGCGCCGCGCCGTCGCCCGCCCCATCAGCGCGTCCCTTCTACCGTCCCGCGCGCCCGCTCCAGCCGGATGATCAGCGATTTGGAGGTCGGGGTGTTGCTGCGGACGGCGGTGGAGTCCAGCGGGACCAGGACGTTGGTCTCGGGGAAGTAGGCGGCGGCGCAGCCCCGCGCGGTCGGGTACGCCACCGCCCGGAAGTTCTCCGCCCGCCGTTCCCCGTCCGTCCACACGCCGACGAGGTCGACGTGCACGCCGTCGGCGAGGCCGAGCGCGGCGAGGTCGTCCGGGTGGACGAACACGACGCGGCGGCCCCGGCGGACCCCGCGGTAACGGTCGTCCATCCCGTAGATCGTCGTGTTGTACTGGTCATGGGAGCGCACCGTCTGCAGCAGCAGATGACCGGGCGGGACGCGCAGCACATCGCAGACGTTCTCGGTGAACGCCGCCCGCCCGTCCGGCGTCGGGAAGGTGCGACTGTCGCGCGGCGGATGCGGCAACTGGAAGCCACCCGGTGCGGCGAGCCGGGCATCGAAATCCTCGAATCCCGGCACCACCCGGGCGATGTGACCGCGGATCCGTCGGTAGTCGCCGGCCAACCCCGCCCAGTCCAGCGACCCACGCTCCGCCGCCGACGCACGCTCTGCCGCCGACCCACGCTCTGCCGCCGACCCACGCTCTGCGGCCGACCCACGCTCTGCGGCCGGCGGACGCGCGGAACCGTCGCCGGGCGGACCGTCGCCGGGCGGCGCCGACCGCGGCGCGCGGCGGGCGAGCGTGGCCTCGGCCAGCCCGCAGACGATCGCGACCTCCGAGCGCAGGTCCGCCCCGGCCGGGGGCAGCGTGCCACGCGAGGCGTGCACCATGCCCATCGAGTCCTCAACGCTGACCTGCTGCACCCCACCCGCCCGCACATCGACCTCGGTGCGCCCCAACGTCGGCAGGATCAACGCCGCCCGCCCCGTCACCGCATGGGAACGGTTCAACGTCGTCGACACCTGCACCGTCAGTCGACACGCCCGCATCGCCGCCTCGATCACCGCCGAATCCGGACCGGCCGCGACGAAATTCCCACCCAGACCGAGGAACACCCGCACCCGACCGTCACGCATCGCCCGGATCGTCTCCACCACGTCATGGCCGTGCGCACGCGGCGGCGCGAAGGAGAACTCGGCACCCAACGCGTCGAGAAACGCGTCGGGCATCTTCTCCCAGATCCCCATCGTACGGTCACCCTGGACGTTGGAATGTCCGCGCACCGGGCACACCCCCGCCCCCGGCCGGCCGATGTTCCCCCGCAGCAGCAGGAAGTTCACCACCTCCTGAATCGTCGCCACCGAGTTGGCGTGCTGGGTCAGTCCCATCGCCCAGCACACCACCACCCGGTCCGCCGCCAGCACCCGGCCGGCCAGCTCGTCGATCTCGGCGGCGGCGAGCCCCGTCGCCGCGGCGATGTCGGCGTCGGACAGATGCTCACGAACATGTTTGGCGAACTCGGTGAATCCGCTGGTGTGCTCGGCGAGGAAGGGGTGGTCGAGCACCGTGCCGGGGGCCGCGTCCTCCGCGGCCAGCAGCCGCCGCGACAACGCCTGAAACAGCGCCATGTCCCCGTTCAGGCGGATCTGCAGGAACTGGTCGGCCAACGCCGTGCCACGCCCCACCATCCCCCGGGCGTGCTGCGGATTGCGAAAACGCAGCAATCCCGCCTCCGGCAACGGGTTCACCGCGACGATGCTGCCGCCGGCCCGCTTCACCCGTTCCAGGGAACTGAGCATCCGCGGATGATTCGTCCCCGGATTCTGACCCACCACCAGCACCAGATCCGCCGACTCCAGATCGGCCAACGTCACCGACCCCTTACCCACCCCGATCGTCGAGGTCAACGCCGCCCCCGACGATTCATGACACATGTTCGAGCAGTCCGGCAGGTTGTTCGTCCCGAACATCCGCGCGAACAACTGCCACACGAACGCCGCCTCGTTGCTGGTGCGCCCCGACGTGTAGAACGCGGCCTCGTCCGGGCTGTCGAGTGCCGCCAGCTCGGCGGCGACGATCCCGAACGCCTCGTCCCAGCCGACCGGGACGTAATGATCCGCGCCCGGCGCCTTGTACACCGGCTCCACGATCCGACCCCGGCTGCCCAACCAGTGGCCGGAGCGACCGGCGAGGTCGGACGCCGGGTGCGCCGCGAAGAACTCCCGCGTCACCCGGCTACGCGTCGCCTCCTCCGCCACCGCCTTCGCGCCGTTCTCGCAGAACTCGACGACGGACCGCTCCCCCGGCGCCGGCTCCGGCCACGCACACCCCGGACAGTCGAACCCGTGATCCTGGTTGACCAGCCGCAGTGTCCGCACCGCCCGGCCCGGCCCCATCCGTTCCCACGACTGCGCCAGCGCGTGCCCCACCCCCGGCAGCCCCGCCGCCGACGACGCCGGCGCCCCCACCCGCAACCGGGCGTCGTCATCCCCGAGGTCTCGATCGCCTCTACCCATGGCCTCCACCATCCTCGCGATCGACACCGGGCACCACCACCGGCACCCGCCGGCCGGCGGGGTGGCCTACCGGCCGGTCCAGGCGGGTGGGCGCTTGTCCAGGAAGGCGCGGACGCCCTCGGCGGCGTCGGCGGAGTCGCGGATCGCGTCGAGGGCGGCGGCGGTGGCCTGCCAGCCGGCGGCGTCGGCGGCCGGGGCGACGGCGGCGTCGACGGCCGCGAGGCAGGCCCGCACGGCGGTCGGCGCGTTGCGGCAGATCCGCTCGGCCAGGGCGAGGGCGGCGTCGAGCGCCCGGCCGGGTTCGGCGAGCGCGTTGACCAGGCCCGCCTCGTAGGCGCGCCGGGCGTCGAAGGGATCGCCGACGAGGATGAGCTCGCGAGCCAGGTTCAGCGGCAGGGCCCGGGGGCCGCGAAACAGCGCTCCGCAGGTGGGGACCACACCGATCGTCACCTCCGGCAGGCCGAACCGGGCGTCGGCGCCCGCGACGACGAGGTCGCAGGCCAGCACGATCTCCAGGCCGCCACCGAGCGCGGGGCCCTCGACCGCGGCGATGAGCGGCGTGCGGCGACGCCGGCGGACCACGCCGTATTCCCCGCCCCGCTCGGTGACGTAGTCGCCGCCGGCGGTCAGGTCGCTGCCGGCGCAGAACACCGTCGAGGTGCCGGTGAGCACGCCGACCCAGAGGTCGTCGTCGTCCTCGAGCAGGTTCAGCGCGGCGTCGAGGGCGTCGGCCATCGCGCGGTCGACCGCGTTGCGTCGGCGCTCGCGGCGCATCGACACCACCAGCACGTGGCCCTCGCGGCGGACCTCCACCCGTTGCGCGTCCCGGTCCGTCATCGCCCGCCCCACGCCCCGTCCCGCCGTGCTTCCCGGCCCGTCGCCGGCCGGATGACCAGCGTCGGCTGGAGACACAGAATAGCCTTCTGGGCTGGCAGGAACGATGTTTCCGATCCGGCCGCGGTCGGCGCGGCTCCGCCCGAGGAGATGTGTGCATGCAGGAACAGCGACGCGGCCGGAAGATCGCCATGGAACGGGCGGAGATCGACGCCTTCCTCACCGAGGAGCGGGTCTGCCGGGTGGCGACGGCCGGCCCCGACGGCCCGCACCTGACGCCGCTGTGGTTCGTGTGGGACGGCCAGGCGCTGTGGCTGTGGTCGATCGTGCGCAGCCAGCGGTGGACCGACCTCACCCGCGACCCACGCGCCGCCGTGCTCGTCGACGCCGGGATCGGCTACGGCGAGCTGCGCGGGGTGGAGCTGCGCGGCCGGTTCGCCCCGGTCGGCGAGGCGCCGCGCGCCGACGTGCCCAACCCCGAGCTGGAGGTCCCCGAGCGCCTGTTCGCCGACAAGTACGCCGACGGCGGCACGACCAGCCCCGACGGCCGCCACGGCTGGCTGCGCCTCACCCCCGAAAAGATCACAACCTGGGACTTCCGCAAGCTCTAACGGGCGGCGGGTGAGTGGTGGCCGAGGCGGGTGGCGAGCTCGATGACGGAGCGGTGGGCGGCGTCGAGTTCCGCCTTCGCCGTGGTGCGCAGCTCGGCCATCGCCGGCACGCGGAAGGCCAGCGTCGCATCGGTCGACACGACCGTCACCACCATCCCGAGGGAGCGGCCGAGGACCAGCTCGACGGGCGGGACCGCGTGGTCCCAGCCCGCCGTCGGGCTGTCGGGGCCGTACTGCGCGCCGCGGGCGGAGACGACGACGGCCGGGCGGCCGGCCAGCGGCTGCTCCCGGGTGTCGAACGGCGCGGTGACGCCGAGGACGTGCACCTGGTCGATCCACGCCTTGAGCGTCGACGGGATCGACCAGTTGTACATCGGTGCGCCGACGACCAGCACGTCGGCGGCGAGCAGCTCGGCGAGCAGGAGCTCCTGCGTCGCCGCGGCGGCGGGATCGGGCGTCTCCCCCGGACGGCGCAGCCGCGGCGCCCAGTGCAGCGCGGCGTCGCTGAGGTGCGGCGGCGGGTCGGCGTGCAGGTCGCGGTAGGTCACCGTGTGCTGCGGGCCGAGCCCTTGCCAGGTGTCGGCGAAGGTCCGGGTCAGCGCCCGCGTCGTCGAGCCGGTGAGGTCTGCGGAGGAGTCCAGGTGCAGCAGTCCGGGCATGCGCACTCCTTGCTCGCGGGCGGCGGGCACGGGTGCGCGGCGCGGGCCGCGGCGGCCCCCGGCGTTCCCGCCCCGCCACGGGATCCGACCGCGTGACCGCGGCCGACGCAGCGCCGACTTTACGCCAGCTACCCGGGCCGAAGCAGGCGCTCTACGCGGCGCCGAGCAGCTTCACCAGCCGCTCGTTGACCGACGCCGCGGTCGCGGCCGGGTCGGCGCCGCGCAGCATCACGGCGCTCACGAGGTCGTCCTGGAGGATCTGCCGGGCCTGGTCGGCATTCGGGCCGCGCAGCGGCTGGTACGGGGCGACGCTGGTGAACTGGCGGAAGGCGGGCAGGATCTCCGGCGAGGTCGTGAGGTACTCGCCGAGGAACTGCCGGCCGTCGACCGTGGACTGCCGCAGCGGCAGGTAACCGATCTTCACGGTGATGACGGTGAAGCCGGCATCGCTGGTCAGGTACTTCAGGAACTGCCAGGCCGCCTGCTGCTTGCGGCGGTCCCTGGTCAGCACGTACAGCCCGGAGCCCGAGTAGGTCGGCCGGGCGGGCTGGTCGCCGAAGGCCGGCAGTCCGGTGGTGCGCAGCGTGAACGATCCCTTCGCCGACCTGCGGAGGCTGGCGAGCACCGCCGTGCTCGTCACGAGCATCCCGAGCTTGCCGGCCTTGAACAGGCTCAGGGCGTCGGTCTCGACGATCCTCGGCTGCGCGCCCGAGTTCGTCAGGTCGCCGAGCATCGCCAGCGCGCCGACGGCCGATGGGCTGGCGAGCTGCGGGCCGCCCGTCGCGGACAGCAGCGAACCGCCGTTGCTGTTGATGAGCGACTGGGTGAGGAAGTCCGACTTCGCGGGGTTGGCGGCGTCGACGTACACGCCCTGGACCCCGTCGCCGAGCGTCGCCAGGGCCAGCGCCGCCCTGCGCACCTGCGCCCACGTGGCCGGCGGCCGCGCCGGATCGAGATGCGCCCGCTCGAACAGCGTCGCGTTGTAGAACATCGTCGGCGTCGACAGCGTGTAGGGCATCACGGTGAGCCTGCCCTCGACGCTGCCGGCGGCCAGCGCCGGCGGCAGGATCCCGGCGGTGACCGCGGCCACCTCGGCGGGCGGGGCCAGGTCGGCGACCGGCACGACCGGCAGGCTGGCCAGCGCCGCGGGCTGCTTGCTCCAGCCGATCTGCGCGATGTCCGGCGGGTCCCCGGCCGCGGTCCGCGCCTGCACCCTGGTCAGGACATCTCCGGAGGTGGCCCCCGAGGCGTCGACGCGGATGTCCGGGTGATCCGCCTCGAAGCCGTCGATGAGCTGCTGCGTGCCCTGCCCGCCCAGGTCCGGCGTGCTGTAGTTGTAGGACACGAAGCTCAGCCTGACGGGTGCGGGCGCCCCCTCGTCGCCACCGCCACCGCCGCCGCAGCCGGCGGCCAGCGCCCCGATCATCGTCAGGGCGACGGCGGCCGCCAGGGCCCGCCGCCCACGCGCTCTCCCCCGGAACATCGTCGCATCATGGCCGGCGAATCACAGAGGCCGACCACGGGAAGGCGACCACCTCGTGACCGAGAGGTGTCCGTTCGCCGAGAAATGCCCGACGGGAAGCAACGCCGCAGCCGGTGCCCACGAGAGTCCGGCGGTGACATCGAGCCGGCGGTGACACAGAGCCGGCGGTGACACAGAGCCGGCGATGACTACAGAGCCGGCTTCGACTCCCAGCCGGCGACGGCTCCGAGCCGGCTTCGACGCGATGCACCGTACGGCCAGGTTCACCTGATGGTCCCGTTGTCGCCATGCGCACGTCCGCTCACCGTCCGCCGGGCGCGACAGCATCACGGCCCATGGACGCGAACCCCACGACCGGCTCGGCCGGTCCGTCCCGGCGTACCCTGCTGCGCACGGCCGCGATCGGCGGCGGGCTGACCGTCGCCGCCGGCCCCACCCTGTGGCGGCAGCCGGCGTTCGCGGGCACCGGTCCGGACACCGCCCCCGAGCAGGTGCACCTGGGGTGGGGCGACGACCCGGCGACGGCGGTGACGGTGTCCTGGGTGTCGCCGGTCGCCGTGCGCCGGCCACGGGTGCGGCTCGGCACCGCGGCCGGCGGGTTCGGCCGGTTCGTCGACGCCGAGGAGCGGACCTACGTCGACGGCCTCAACGGCCAGCGCGTCGTGACCTACCACGCGAAGCTGCGCGGACTCGACCCGGGCACCGCCTACGTCTACCGGGTCGACACCGCCGACGGTCCGGTCCCGGCCGGGCCGTCCACGGCCGGCCCCGGCGGCCCCGGCGGCCCCGGCGGGACGTTCACCACCGCCCGCCGCGGCCGGTTCCCGTTCCGTTTCACCAGCTACGGCGACCTGGCCACCGACAAGGCGTGGACCATCTCGTCCCCCAACGCGTTTCACGCCGTGGACGCGGTCGAACGCTTCGCGCCGCTGTTCCACCTGCTCAACGGCGACCTGTGCTATGCCAACCTGACGTTCGCCCAGCAGCCGGCGGTGTGGCGCGACTTCGGCGTCAACGTGGCCCGCTCCGCGGCGAACCGGCCGTGGATGCCGGCGCTGGGCAACCACGAGATCGAGTTCGGCAACGGCACGCACGGCTACGAGTCGTATCTGACCCGGTTCAGCCTGCCGTCGAACGGGATCCGCGGCCTGGCCGGCAACTTCTACAGCTACCGGGTCGGCTCGGCGCTGTTCGTCTCCCTCGACGCCGACGACGTCATCTACCAGGACGGCGGCGCCTTCGCGGCGACCGATGTCGTCCCGCCGAACGGGGCGGCCACCATCCCCGCCGGTCACAGCCAGTACAACCGGCTCTACACCGGCCCGCTCGCCGCCGGCCCGAACGGCACGCTCACCCCCGGCGGCAACCTGCAGACCCGCTGGCTGGAGCACACCCTCGCCGCGGCGCGGGCCGACCGCACCATCGACTGGATCATCGTCCAGACGCACCAGTGCCCGCTGTCGAGCTCCGCCACCGGCAACGGCTCCGACCTCGGCCTGCGCCAGGCGTGGCTGCCGCTGTTCGACCGCTACCAGGTCGACCTCGTCGTCTCCGGGCACGACCACGACTACGAGCGGACGTTCCCGGTCCGCGGCTTCGACCGCGACCGCGGGACCGAGGTCGCCGGCGGCGCGACCGTCGACACCCTGCGGCCCCGGCCCGTCGTCACCGACCCGACCGCCGACACCTTCGACACCGACGCCGGCACCGTCTACCTGGTCCTCGGCGGCGGCGGGACCAGCGGCCCCACCGACAGCTACGGCGCCACCCCGACCGGCGCCCGGCAGGGCAAGGTCATCACGAAGCGGACGGAGATCACCCGCAACGCCTCCACCGGCGCCTACGCCAAGTCGCCCGCCGACGCGGTCGAGGAGGCCGTGTGGTCGGCCCGCCCGGACGCCAGCGGCCACCCGTACGGCATCGCCGTGTTCGATCTCGACCCCGGCAGCCGCCCCGGCGGCCCCACCACCATCACCGTCAGCTACCACCACGCGCCCCGCGTCCAGGCCGGCGACCCGGCGCCCGCCTACACCCTGCTGGAACGCTTCACCCTGCGCCGCCGCCGCTCCGACTGAAACCCCTGACCAGGTGGCCAGCGCACTACCGGCCAGGGACCGATGACCGATGACCGCGGGACGAACGGCTGCCCACCGGCCCGGCTAGGCTCGTGGGCGTGGAGCTGCGTGAGGCGATGCGCACCGCCGGCGCCGTGCGGGAGTTCACCGCCGAGCCGGTGCCGGACGAGGTACTCGAACGGGTTCTCGACGCCGCTCGGTTCGCCCCGAGCGGCGGCAACCAGCAGCCGTGGGTCGTGCTCGTCGTGCGCGACCCCGAGCTGCGCCGGCGGCTGCGCGACCTGGTTCGCGAGGGCTGGCGGGAGTACGTGGCGCAACGACGCGCCGGGGTGCGGCCGTTCGCGCCCGGCCCGGACGGCCGCTGGCACGGGCCCGCGATCGACCTCGACGCCGCGGCCCGCACCCCGGCGCCGAGCGCCTTCGTCGACGCCTTCGACCAGGTGCCCGTCCTGCTCGTCCTCGCCGTGCGGCTCACCGCGCTCGCGGTGACCGACGTCGACCTCGACCGGCAGAGTGTCGTCGGCGGCGCGTCGATCTACCCGTTCGCGCAGAACATCCTGCTGGCGGCCCGCGATGCCGACCTCGGCGGGACGCTGACCACCTTCGCCGCCCGGCGCGAGCCCGCGGCGGCCGCCCTGCTGCACCTCCCGCCCGACCACGGCATCGCCGCCGTGCTCGCCCTCGGCTATCCGGCGCGGCGCACGACCCGGTTGACCCGCCAACCGGTCGGCGCCTTCACCCGCATCGACACCTTCGACGGCCCCGCGTTCGGCTCGACGACCGCGGCGCCGCCGGGTGGGCGGCCGGATTCTCCGACGGCCGGCTGAGGTCCACAGTCGGTGGCCGGCACCGGCGGCCTTGACGAGGAGTGAACCCCGCCGCATCGGGGTATGTTCCTGCTTTGTCGCGTCCCGCCCAACGACGTGCCGGGGCTGATCTCATTGGCGGATCACAAAGGTGGCGGGTATTATGACCGATATTGTCACGATGGTCGCCTCGATCGACGAGCTTCCTACCGTCGAGGAAACAGACGCGATGCTGAACGAGCTGCGACGACTTTCTCGCGACGCGGCGACGGCCAAACTAATCGACGACCTTCTGGATCTCCGGTCGCTGCTCGGCGCATCGAGCCGGGGCCGCGCGCCGAGCAGTGAATCGACCATAGTGCCGCAGCCTTACCCCACGGTCCCGGACGGGTCCCCCGCCGAGTGACCGGTCGAACCATCGTCCGCATACACGGAATCGTCAGACAGGTCGGCCAGCCGACGCCGTCCCCGCCTCCGCCGAGCCTCGTGGTCCGGTGAGCAGGGCCAGCGCGTCGGCGGCCGGGCTGCCTGGCGCGGCCGCGTAGTAGACCTGCGACCGGTTCGGGCAGTCCGGCGCGCGCACCGCCGCGGCCAGAGGCGAGCCGGGTTACGGTCGCGTCGGGCCATGCCGTCGAAGTCGACCAACAGCGCGCTGGCGAGCGGGTTTGCAGGCCAGCACGTCGAGCCGGTGGTTCAGCAGCAGTGCGGGCTTGTCGCGGACCGATTCGAGCAGCGTCCCCTGTGGTCAGCCGGGCAGGACGGTCAGCGGCCCACCGTCGACGGCGACGTCCTGGCCGGTTACGTACCCGGCGTCCGCCGAAGCGCGAAACGCCACCACGGCGGCGACGTCGCCCACCCGGCCCAGCGCGATCTGGCGGCTGTGCTCCGCCGCGGCGGCCAGCCCCCGGTGCGCGGTCCAGGACGCGATGAACATGACGCGACCGCCGGTGGTCAGGAACAGCGCCAGCCCCTTCGCCACCGTCTGTACCGCCCCGACCAGGTTTCACGTCCACCAGACGGCGGAGGTCGGCCGGCTCCCTCCGCTCGATCGCGCCGAAGGCGCCGACACCAGCGTTGGCGAAGATGGCGTCGATGCCGAGGTGCCGACGGCGCCCACGTGGCCGGACACCGCAACCATCACAATGCGGGCACAATGCGGGTGAGTAGCTCGGATGCGCCCAAATCCGTCCTAGTCCTCACGGAGGCGGCCACCAAAGGCCGGTGACGCGTACCGTACGCGACATTTTCCGCGCCCATCCGCGGGCGGATCTAAAGTAATTCTCGTCGAATCCCGACAGCCCGCTCCCTGCTTCAACGTGCGCGCCGACCAGGAGGGTTCGGGTCCGGAAAACGTCGACGCGCAGATCTCCGCCGATCGAGGAATCAATATTTCAACGGCTTTCGAGGAACGCCATCAGGCCGCTGGCGGCGAGCACGCCGTAGCGCCCGCAGAGTTGGCGGAATCACGGAATCACACCGAACGGAGCGGAAATGTCCAGTGAAATCGGGGGACGGGGCGGGAGCCAGGCGGACGACGGCCCGGGCCCGCGTCGTGGGCCGAGCCGGCGGGCCGCCGTCGGTCTCGCGGCGGTCGTCGCCGGGGCCGGCGCCGTGGCGGCGGCGCCGGTCGCGGCGGCGGCGACGACCGGGGCCGGGACCACCGGGGCCGGGACGGCCGACCACGCCCGCACCGGGGCGACCGGGCGGATCGACGTGCACCATCACGCGATGCCGGCCGAGGTGCGCGCCTGGCTGGTCGAACACGGCCAGCTACCGCCGGTGGGCGGACCGCCGTTCGCGAACTGGTCCCTGCCGGCCACGCTCGACACGATGGACCGCGGCGGCATCGCGACGGCCGTGCTGTCCGCGGCGATCCCGAGCGAGTTCACACCGACGCCCGCGCTCGCCGCGCAGCTCGCCCGGCTCGCCAACGACGCGCTCGCCGACGTGGTCCGCGGCCACCCCACCCGGTTCGGTCTGCTCGCGTACATTCCCCGGGCCACCCCGGAGATCGCAGTCGCGGAGATCCGCCACGCCTACGACGGCCTGCACGCCGACGGCGTCCTGCTCATGGCCCACGACGGCCTCACCTATCTCGGCGATCCCGTGCTGGAGCCGGTGATGGCCGAGCTGAACGCGCGCGACGCGGTGGCCCTGGTGTGCATCCGTTCAACCTGCCCGGCGCGACCGGCATCGCCGTTCCGGCGTTCGTCGCCGACTTCCTGGCCGACACAACCCGCGCCGCCGTGCAGCTCGTCGTCAACGGGGTGCTGGAAAGGTATCCACGGATACGGTGGATCCTCGCCCACGGTGGTGGCTACTTTCCGTACCAGGCGGCCCGGCTCGCCCTCACCCGCAGCCTCGGCTACGGCACCGACCTCGCCGCCGTCGACCGGACGTTGCGCCGCTTCTTCGTCGACACCGCCGGGCCCATGTCCCCGTACAGCACGCCGTCCCTGCTGGCCGCCATCGGGGCCGACCGCATCCTGTACGGCTCGGACTACAACGCCGTGCCCGCCGACACCGTGTTCGCGGGCCGCGACGCGTTCCTCGCCGACCCGGCGCTGAACCCGGCGACCCGCCGTGCCATCGCACGGGACAACGCGCTCGCCCTGTTCCCGACGATCGCCGCCCGACTCGCCAACAGCCGCCACTGACCGCACGGGAGCAACTGACCGGGCGGCGGCAACCGACCGCACGGCAGCAGTCTGTCGGCTACCTCCGACCGCGGTGGAGTACCACTGTCCTGGACTACCACTGTCCGCGGTGGACGACCTCGTCGTAGGGGCGGCGGTCGAGGCGTTCCACCGGCCGCAGCGGCCCGTCGTCGGGGTAGCCCAGGCCGATCATGTAGGCCACCCGGTGGGTGTCGGGCACGCCGAGAATCCGGCGGGCGGCCTCCTGGTCACCGACGGCCGAGTGGCCGCCACCGATGCCGAGGTCCGTCGCGGTGAGCAGCATCAGCATGGTCGCCTGGCCGAGGTCGTACTCGTCCATGAGCCGGTAGCGCTCCGTCTCGGGCTCGGGGAGCACCAGCACGATCGTCGCCGCCGAACGCGCGATGTGACCGGCGCCGCGCCAGATCGTCGCCAGCTCCCCGAGAACCGCCCGGTCGGTGACGAGCACGAAGTCCCACCGCTGCCGGTTGGACGCTGACGGCGAACGCCACCCGGCCTCCAGGATCCGCTCCAGGTCGCCGGCCGGCACGGGCCGGTCCTGGTAACTGCGGACGTTGCGACGAGCACGGATCGCATCCCAGGTCTCCACGCCGTCGACCCTAGTGACTCCTCCGCCCCCTGAAGGAGGCGGCTCCTCAGGCCGAAGCCCGACGGGCCAGCCCGACCCGCAGGGGAACCCGGGTGCCGTGCCGCCCGCCCGCCCGCCCTCATACTTGATGCAGAGGGCGTGCTTGACGCAGAGGGCGCCCCCCTGCCGCCGACCGGTCGGTGTCGGCGGTGCGCGGGTATGAGGAGGACGTGGTGGAGGCGTTGGCGCCGTCCGGGCGGCAGGTGGAGCTCGTGCACGGAGACAGCAGCGTGACCATCACCGAGGTCGGCGGTGGGCTGCGCGAGTACCGGATCGGTGCCGCGCCGGTCCTCGACGGCTACGGCGCCGACGCGATGGCCAGCCGCGGGCGCGGGCAGTTGCTGCTCCCCTGGCCCAACCGGATCGCGAACGGCCGATACACGTTCGGCGGCACCACCCACCAGCTCCCGGTGAACGAGGTGGCGCTCGGCAACGCCAGCCACGGGCTGACCCGCTGGTCGGCCTGGGAACTCGACCGCCTCGGCCCGGCCGCGGTCCGCGCCTCGTTCATCCTGCGCGCCCAGAGCGGCTACCCCTTCACCGTGAGCTTCACCGCGGAGTACCACCTCGGCGACGACGGCCTGACCGTCACGATGACCGCCACCAACCTGGGCGGCCAGCCGGCGCCCGTCGGCATGGGCGCCCATCCCTACCTGACGACGGTCGGGGCGGACGGCGCCACGGTGCGGGCTGACGACGTCGAACTCACCGTTCCGGCCGCGACGTGGCTGGAGACCGACGACCGTTCGATCCCCGTCGGCGCGCGGGAGGTCGCTGGCGCGCCCGTCGACTTCCGCCGCCCCCGCGCGGTCGGCTCCCTCGCCCTGGACACCTGCTACACGGGCCTCGCCCGCGATCCGGACGGGCGGGCGCGCGTGCGGCTCGGCGCGCCCGGCGGCGGTTCGGTGACGATGTGGATGGACGAGACCTGGCCGTACGTGCAGGTCTTCACGGGGGACACGCTGGGCCCGCAGGAGCGGCGGCGCAGCATCGCGGTCGAACCGCTGACCTGCCCAGCGAACGCGTTCAACAGCGGGGACGGCCTGCGCGTCCTCGAGCCCGCCGAGACCGTCGGCGGCACCTGGGGCATCCAGCCCACCGCCGGCTGACCCGCGCCCGAGGGTGGAGACGCCCGGCGGCCGGGCGCTCCGGGGCGGCTCCAGGTGCGGACGTCGGCCGCAGGCGGCGGAGGTCGCCGCAGGTGCGGACGTGGACGGCCCGTTCGGCCGTGCGTGCGGCGGGCCGGGCGCACCGTCACCGGCGACCGTCTTGTCCTGGCCGGACGAGAACGGGATCGAACACATCCCGGACCATCCCGCTGTGCACGTTACGTTCAGCGCACTCGGAAAAAACGAATTTGTTACGCGTCACCCGGCCGTCACACCGGGGATAACGGCCACAGGCCGGCCACGCAACGTGAGATCTTCGGTCAAGTGGGTCGATGACCGCATGTCATCTCCCCGTGGATCCGGATCCGGAAAATATTTCGCGCGAACCGGCCCGCCACCGCCGACCGCCAAGACCGCTGCGGACCAGCACCGCAGCCACCCGAACCCCGCTTCTGCTCGGCAGCAGTCTGGCCAGTTCCGCAGATCAGGGTTCCTGTCTGCGTGACAGGCGCACATGCGGGGGCTATGGTGCATTCCAGCCGCTTCCGCGGAGTCCAGGTGCGCCGAAGCATCGCCCGCTCGTTCGCGGTTGACACCGTTGCACACACCGTCCGTGTGCAGGTAATTACCTTTTGTCTCCTTGCATCTATTCGCCCGGCGGGGGAAGAACGTGGTATCACGCTCGGCAATGTTTTCGCGACGCATCATGATGGGTTTGCCGACCCATCACGGCGGTCCCCACGGCTCGCCTCCTCTCCCGTCCATCGAGCGTCACCCGGGGAACGGTCGCACGACCACGTCCGGGACGCCGATCCGCGCCTTGTTCCGGCCCGTCGCCTCCCGGCCCGTCACCTCCCGGCCCGTCGCGTCCCGGCAGGTGCTGGCCCTGGGAGTGGCGGCCACGGTGGCGGCGCTGGCCGCTGGCTGCGGCTCCTCCTCCTCGGACGCCAGCCCGCCCGCGCCCACCACCCAGGTGGTGACCAGCATGACCGGCGAGAAGACGACCATCCCGCTGAAGGTCAACCGCATCGCCGAGCAGTTCCCCGCCCACACTGTCACCGACATCATGCTCGGCGCCGGCGACAAGCTGGTGGCCATCCCCCAGAATGTCAAGACGATCCCGTTCCTGCGAAAGGTGTTCCCGGGGGTCAACGACCTTCCGGAGCTCTTCCGGAACGGCGGCAAGGTGAACATGGAGGAGCTTCTCAAGCTCAAGCCGGACGTCGTCTCCACGATCAGTGGCGGCGACACCATGATGCCGTTCACTGAGGCCGGACTGCCGGCGGTCAACATGGCATTCGACACCTTCCCGCAGCTCGCCCCGTCCATTCAGCTCGCCGGCAAGGTGTACGGCGGAACGGCCGCCACCAAGGCCAAGGAATATGCCGACTACGTGAACGCGAAGCTGGCGATGGTGCAGTCCCGGCTGGCGAAGCTGCCGGAGACGGACAAGCCGAGCGTGGTGCACATCGCCAGCTACCCGCCCGTGGTCGTCGACGGCGGGAAGTCCCTCATCGACGGCTGGATCAAGATCGCCGGCGGCACCGACTCCGCGAGCGGGGTCAAGGGCACGCACGTCACGGTGTCGATGGAGCAGCTCCTGCAGTGGAACCCGGATGTGCTGATCATCGAAACACCGGGCGGTGACCAGGGCCTGGCGGCCAACTCCGCCCAGTCCGTCGTCGACAACCTGGCGAAGTCGCCGGGCTGGGCCGACCTGAAGGCGGTCAAGGCCAACCGGGTCTACCTCAACCCGCAGGGTCTCTACCCGTGGGACCGGTTCGGTCCGGAGGAGGCCCTGCAGATCCAGTGGGCGGCGAAGGTGCTGCACCCCGATCTGTTCACCGACGTCGACATTCGGTCCGAGACCCAGAGCTTCTACCAGAAGTTCTTCAACTACCACACCACCGAGGCGGATCTCGATCAGATCCTCCAGGTCGGCACCAAGTAAACCGCACCACACTCGGTAACCGCACCACACTCGGACCGAAGGGACCGCGCCCGCCGGCGCAGTGATGACCATCTCCATGCGATTCGGCTTGCCCGGAGGGCGCGGCGATCTGGACGGGGCCGGTTCCACCTCCACGGTGGAACTGGCCCGCGTCGCCGAGACTCTCGGCTACGAAAGCCTGTGGTTCACCGACGGCCACCTCAGTTCCGTTGGTTCCCGCACGATGAGAGCCCGTTCCTCGCCGATCCCGTTGGCCGCCGCCGTCGCCGCGTCGACCAGCCGGATCCGGATCGGCTTCACCGCCCTGCACCTCACCCTGCACGACCCGATCCGGCTGGCGGCCGACCTCGCGACGCTCGACCGGCTCTCCGGCGGGCGGGTCACCCTCGGGGTCGGCTGGCCGATCGCCCCGTATACCAGGGCCTACCAGGGCGCCGGCCCACCCCAGGTCGACCTGCCCGACGCCCTCGACACGATCGTCGGTTACTGGCGGGGCCGAACCCGCACGGCCGACGGCGCGCAGTTCCGGGTGGAGCCGACCCCCGCCCAGCATCCCCACCCGCCGATCGAGGTGGCCGCCCACACCGACGAGTCCATCGTCTGGGCGGCCAGCCGCGGCTACGGGCTGCTGCTGTCCGCCACGCAGACCGTCGCCTCCCTCGCCGCCTGCCTGGAGCTCTACACCTCGCACGGCGGGACGGCCGGCGACGTCCGGGTGGAACGGTTCTGCCTCGTCGCCGAGTCGGATGCCGCCGCCCGGGAACGCGCCACCCCGATCGTCGTCCGGTTGACCCGGCGGCTGGCCGCGCTCGGCGGCGACGAGCACGGCCACCAGTCCGTCGGGACGTCCGACCTCGACCCGTTCCGCTTCCACGACGAGACCGCGGTCATCGGCGGGCCCGCGACGGTCGCCCGCCGGTTCGCCGAGCTGCGCGACGAGCTCGGCGTGCAGCGGGTGAACCTGCGCCCGTCGTTCAGCGGCACCGCGTCGCTGGCCCTGCAGCAGAGCACCGTGCGGTTGTTCGCCGCGAAGGTGGCACCGCTGCTGGCGCAGCCCGCGATCAGGAGGGTGACCTCATGAGCCGCCCCGCAGTCCCGGCCGGCACGGATCCGATCGGCACGGCTGCTCCGGTCGACACAGATCCGGTCGACACAGATCCGGTCGACACAGATCCGGTCGACACCGGCCCGGTCGACACAGGCCCGGGCCGCATCGACCCGGTCATGGTGACCGGACAGGACGGTGTCGGCGAGGGTGGCGACACCGGTGGCGGCCTGACCGCTCGAGGCCGCGGCGGGCCTGGTGCCCGGGCGGCCGCGACCGCACGGGTCCGCGCGACGCTCGGCGATCACCTGCGGGTCGTCCTGCTCGCCGTGGGCCTGCTCGTCCTGATCGTGATCTCCTTCGGGCTGGGCCGGTACTCGCTGAGCCCGGCGACCGTCGTGCGCGTCCTCGCCCACGAGCTGTTCGGCATCGGGGGCTCCGCCGCCGGGCAGGACCGCGCCGTGGTGATGGACATCCGGATGCCCCGGATCCTCGCCGCGTTGCTCGTCGGGGCGGCGCTGGCCTCCTCCGGCGCCGCCTACCAGACGATGTTCCGCAACCCGCTGGTCTCCCCCGAGATCCTCGGGGTGGCGGCGGGGGCCGGCTTCGGCGCCTCCGTGTCGATCCTCATCGGCCTGGACACGACGCTGCTGCAGATCATCTCGTTCGGCTGCGGGCTGCTCGCCGCGGTGCTGTCGCTGACCATCGCCCGGGTGGTCGGGAAGGGATCGCTGATCATCCTGGTACTCGGGGGCATCATCATCGGCGCGATGTTCAACGCGCTCATCTCCAGCGTGCAGTACTTCGCCAACCCGGAGACGACCCTGCCGGAGATCACCTTCTGGTTGTTCGGCAGCCTGGCCCGGGCCAGCATGCACGGCCTCATCGTGCCCGCGATCATCGTCGCGGTGTGCCTCACCCTCCTGTACGCGGTGCGCTGGCAGCTCACGGTCCTCGCGACCGGCGACGACGAGGCCCGGTCACTGGGGGTCAACCGCACGCGGATCTGGACCCTGACAATCGGCGCGTCGACGCTCATGACGGCGACCGCGGTCAGCGTCGCCGGCATCATCGGCTGGGTGGGGCTCGTCGTCCCGCACCTGGCGCGGTTCACCGTCGGGCCGTCGTTCAACCGCCTGCTGCCGGTGACCGCCCTCATCGGGGCCGGCTACCTGCTCGCCGTCGACGACGTCGCCCGCACCGCCTCCTCGCTCGACCTTCCCCTGGGCATCCTCACCGCGCTCATCGGCGCCCCGTTCTTCGTGGCCCTACTCGCGAAGGCGGGTCGTCAATGGCTGTGAGCGACCCGGCGGACGTCGAGGTCACAGGGCTGTCCTTCGGCTACGGACGCGGCGGCCACCGGATCACCGACGTCTCGCTGAGCGTGCGGTCGACCGAGGTCTGCTGCCTGCTCGGACCCAACGGTGCCGGCAAGACCACGCTGCTGCGCTGCCTTCTCGGCCTGCTCCGGCCGGAGCGCGGCTCGGTGCGCATCACCGGCCGGGACATCGACACGCTGGCGCCGCGGGAGCTCGCCCGGCGGGTGGCCTACGTTCCGCAGAGCACCTCCTCGCCGTTCCCGTTCACCACGCTCGACATCGCCGTCATGGGGCGCACGCCCCACCTCGGCATGCTGGAGGCACCGGGTGCCGCCGACCGCCGCGGCGCCCTGGCGCAGCTCGACCGGTTGGGGATCGCGCACCTGGCCGATCGCTCGTTCGCCGCGCTGTCCGGTGGCGAGCGCCAGCTCGTGCTGCTTGCCCGCGCACTCGTCCAGGAGGCGGCTATCCTCATCCTCGACGAGCCGACCGCCGCGCTGGACTACGGCAACGAGGTGCGCACCCTGCACGTCGTCGCCGAGCTGGCCCGGGAGGGACATGCCGTGATCATGACCACCCACCAACCGTCGCACGCACTGACCTACTCCAACCGGGCGGTGCTCATGCGCGGCGGCGTGGTCATCGCGGACGGGCATCCCGACGACGTCGTGACCGGCGAGCGCCTCAGCGACCTCTACGGCGTGCCCGTCCACGTCACCGGCGTGACCCTGCCACCCGGCCACGACCGCCGCGAGGTGCGGACCTGCGTCCCGATCCCCGCGCCCCGGTCAGCCCCTCTCGTCGGCCGCTGAGCCCTCGCCCCAGCCACCGAGCCCCCTCTCGGCCGCCGATCGCGCGTTTCCCAACAGCTGAACCCGCATCCCGACCCACTGAACCCGCACGCCGTGCCCGTACTCCCGGGCACGGATCACACGGCCCTGCCCCCGCCGCCGGTGCCCCGCAATCCGCCCAAGGACAATCGTGTGACCGGAGTAATCCGGCCGCCCCCGGGAATTTCTCCGAAAGAGCTTCCCGCACACGTACCAGCACGTTATAGTTTCACTCTGCCGGTCCGTTCCGGTCCACGGACCAAAGTGCAGGCGCGGCAATCCGTCCGGTCAACGGGTTGCGTCGGACGCCGCCACGCCGACATTCACCGTCACCGTGAAATATCGCTGGCACGGAACTCCACGGACCAGCGCACCGTCTTCACGAGGCCTCCCGGGACCATTTCGGGACCATCCTCCGGCGCTCGAACCGGCCCGGCCTCGCCCGACATTCCACCGGCCCCGCGGCATCCAACGCCCAGGACCGTGCGCGTCAGGAGGAGCACAAGATGCCCGAGTCCGAGCTCGTCGTCGATCCCGCCAGGATACGGCAGTTCGGGGATCCGACCGACACCGTATTCTGCCTCGTCACGAACGCCTCCCTGCTGGACGACATCCGGCTCGTCCGGACTGCTCCGTACCTGGACTACCGAATCCTGGAGTTCCGCGGAGGCGAGGACGAGTTCGCCCGGCTCATGCGGGAGGAAGTCCCGGAGCAGGCCCACGTGCTGGTCATGTCGCCCGACTGCTTCTTCCAGTCACCGCCGGTGGACGTCCTCGGCCCCCGCCGCAAGCTGCTCGGGATGGCCTGCAACTCGACCCCGACCGACCGGGCGACGCTGCGGCACTTTCTGCGCTGCGTCGAGGCCACGGACCCGCAGGCCCAGGAGGACTTCTCCGACCGCTTCTTCGAGCTGGCCGAGCGGGGCGAGACGCTGAAGTACCACGACGCGCGCCACGGCACGGTCGCGACCCTGCGCCTGTTCGACCGCGAGCTAGTGTGGAACCAGCAGGCCGGTCTCGTCGGCTGGGGCGAGCAGCAGATTGTGCCCGCGGGCGAGATCAGTGTGCTCCCCATCGAGATCCGGGAGTTCGAGGACTATCTCCGGCTGCCCCTGGACGGCGAGATCGTGATCCAGGGCTACCCGATTCTTCATTCCGGCACGCCGTCATTCTCCCGGCGCGACCAGGAGCGTATCCACAGCGAACTCTGGCCGCTGCACGAGTACGCGGTCGTGTGCCGGGTCGAAAACGGTCTCATCACCGAAATGACTTCCCCTGAGCCCCCCGGCCGTGCTATTCTAGAGATGTTCGAGGCGCTCTTCCAAGTTGACTCCCGGTACCGCATAGTCTGGGAAATCGGCCACGCGCTGAACACCACCCTCGACCTGCTTCCCGGTAATCACGCGATGAACGAGGTCTACGGGTCCACCCAGGGCTGTCTGCACTGGGGAATCGGGCTCACGCCGTTCACGCAGTACCATCTCGACATCATCTCTCCCGGAACGTTCGTCACGAACGACCAGGGTGATGTCCTGCTCGGCACGCGGATCCCGTCCGCGATGCCCCTCAAGAGTCCGGTCGGCCTGGCCAACTGATCGGTCCGGACGAGGAACCTTCTCGTCTGCCCACCGCATTCCAACGGATTGACGGAAGGAGGTGATCACTGTGGAGAAGGTCGCGCAGAAGAAGATCCAGGTGAAGAAGAACGACCGCTACCTGGGCACCCTCCTCGGCTAATGCCGTTGAGAAGGGGTGGGTCGGCTGGACCGGGCCGACCCACCCCGACTAGGCCGCGCCCCTGGGGTGCTCCGCCGGCCGACGTTCGCACCACCACCGGTCGATCCCGTTGGTTGTCCCGCCAAACCAGTCCTCTCGCGCCGCGCCCCCTGGTGGTCCCCATGGCACAGTTCCTCGTGCGTCCCGACCTGCATCGGGAGTTCACCGGCCCGCATTCGACGTTCTGCCTGCTGACCCAGGCGGACCGGGCCGCGGACTTCACCCTCGCGCCCAGCACCCGCTACGAAAGCGTGCTGCACCGCACCCTCGACGCCGAGGAAAGCCTCCAGGACGCGCTGGGCGAGCAGCGCATTCCCGCCGACGCCGACGTGTTCGTCGTGTGCCCGGACCGCTTCCTCGTCTCCCCCGAGCCCGCGGTGGTCGGGCCGCAGCGGCGGATCGCGGTGATGCCCTGCGGCTCGACGCCCGTCACCGACGCCCAGGTCGCCTACTTCCTGTCGGTGGTCGAACAGACCGACCCGGCCGATCTGGAGACCCGCGCCGACCGGCTGTTCGAGGCGCTCGGCGAGGCCGACCACGTCAAGCTGGCGGACCTCGCCGGGCACGCCTCGGCCCGTTTCGTCATCTCCGGCGACTACGAGTGGAACCAGCAGGCCGGCGCGCTGGCGGCGGGCGAGCAGCAGATCGCGCCGGCCGGCGAGGCCAGCGCCGTCCCCACGGACCTCTACCGGTTCGACACGAGCCGCCGGCTGGGGCTGGACGGGCAGGTCGCCCTGCGCGGCGCCCCCATCGTGCACCGCGGTGACGACCCCGCGGTGCTCGCCGAGCAGGCCCGGCTCTTCGACGACCTGGACGTCCTGCGCACGGCCACGGTGGTGCTCGATCTCGCCGACGGCATGGTCACCGGCTGCCACGCGGTGGACGCCGCGGGCAAGCGCGCGGTCGACGCGCTGGAGGAGCTGTTCGCCGCCGACGACGCCTACCGGGTCGTGTGGGAGTTCGGCATCGGGCTCAACCCGGTGTTCGACCAGCAGCCGGGCAACTGCGGGATGAACGAGATGTACGGCGCGGCCGACGGGATCGTCCACCTCGGCTTCGGACTGACCCCGACGACCCGCTACGCGCTCACCTTCACCTGCGCCGACACGGTCCTGTCCGACCCCGCGGGGACCCGGCTCGCCGGCCCCGCCGCGCGGCGGATGCGCCGCCGGCGCACCCCGACCTGCGGCTGCTGACCGGCCGGCGGTCACCAACACCACGACACCGCCCGCCGCGGGCATGCCGATGCCCCGGCGAACCGGCCGCCCACCGGAAACGCGAAGGAGCCCATCGATGACCGACGACCCGCGCACCTGGTATGGGGACCCGAGGGCGGCCGCCGCCGCCCGCACGGCCGACCTGACGGACCTGCGCACGCAGGTCGACACCATGCTCGACACGATGATCGAGAAGTTCTACGCCGAGATCCCGTACTCGGACCACCAGGCCCGCGGCGAGGAGATCAACATGGCGTACTACAAGCGGCACAACATCGAGACCATCCTCCGGCTGCGCCGCAAGCGCACCATCGACGCCCTCGCCATCGGCTACTTCACCAAGCGCGACCCGGTGCGCGGTGCGGCGTGGGCGCACTACGTCGAGGACGAGATGCTCCACGACGAGTGGTTCGCCGGGGACCTCGGCAAGGTCGGCGTGACCAAGGCGGAGATCTACGCCACCGAGCCGTTCCAGGCTACGAAGCTGCTCACCGGCTACCTCCAGTACGGCATGGAGTTCGAGGGCAGCCCGCTGGCCCTGCTGTGCAGCGTCTACTTCGTCGAGTACACGACGACGAAGACCCAGCCGTCGTGGGTGAAGAACCTCGAGGACCAGCTCGGCCGGGAGAAGCTCGCCGGCGCGCGGCGCCACGTCGGGACCGACATCGCCGACGAGCACGCCGACTTCGTCTGGGGGGTGCTGACCTCGCTGGTGGGCTCGCCCGAGGACGAGGCCAAGGTCATCGCGCACGTCAAGACGGTGGCGAACCTGTGGGTGGCCTACTTCATCGAGCTGTACCAGGCGGTGGTGGCCCCCGCGACCGGCGCGCTCGAGGCCGCGGGCAGCGTCGCCGCCCGGTTCGCCTGAGCATCACGGCGCCGTACGGAAACGGGGGAATCATGTCCGTACCGCCGTCGACCGCATCGCCCGCGGCGGCATCTCCCGCGACAGCACCTCCAGCGGCCGCATCTCCCGCGGCCACGTCGGCCGCGGCGGCCACGGCCGGGGCGGCCGCGGGGGGCGCGCCGGACGGCCATGCGGTCGTCCGGTTCTCCCGGGACTGCGAGCTGCGCCCGTCGGAGGACCGCTGGTTACAGGCGGGGCTCGCGGCGGCCCTGCCCGATCTGCGGATGGCGGAGCTGTTCGCCGCGCGCCCCGACCTGTTCCGCGAGGCCGACCATCTCGTCGTCGGCGTCGACCGGGCCAGCGGGCAGCCGGTGTCCGCCCTGGGCGCGAGCTGGACCGCGACCGCGGCCGGCGATCGATTCCTGCACATCGGCGTGCAGTTCGTCGATGCCCGGCTGCGCCGCGGCCCGGTGTTCAGCACGAACTGGCTCGCGCTGCTCGAGGACGTCGTCGCCGCCGGCGGTTTCCCGTCGCTGTCCGCGCTGCGCACCTACAACCCGGTCGCCTACTGCGCGATGCGGGCCTACGGGCGGCTGCCCGGCGCCGTGATGTACCCGGAGGTCGGACCGGTCGGCCAGGACCCCGACGTGACCCGGCTGGCCGGGCAGATCGCTGCGACGCTCGCCCCCGCGGCACCGTTCGACCCCGCCAGCGGCCGCATCGCCGGGATCGGCGTCCCGCGCGGGCTCTACCGCGGCCGCCCGCGCTGCGACGACGCGGCCGTCAACGAGCACTTCGAGCGGCACACCGTGCCCGGCGACCGCATCCTCTGCGTGGTGCACATCCGCGAGACGGCGACGGTGGACGCGATCGTCGACAACTTCGTCCGCCGCACGACGCGGTCGGCGCCGGGCGCCGCCACCCCGGCCGAGCCGGCCGCGCCGCCCCCCTGACGGGCGCCCGGGACGCACGAGGGCGAGGCGGAGCCACCCCCCGCGCCGCCGCCGCGGGCTTCCCCGTCGTCCCCACCCCTCACCCGCCGACCACGGCGGACCCATCACGAGACCGAAGGCTTCGGGAGCTGTAGATGCTGGAACTGACAGACAGGATTGCGGCCGTCGTCGGCGCGGCGTCGGGCATTGGCCAGGCCATCGCGATCGCGCTGGCCGAACAGGGCGCCGTCGTCGAATGCGCTGACGTCGACACCACCGGCGTCGAGGAGACGGTGGCGACCATCGTCGCCGCCGGCGGCACCGCGAAGGCGTCCACCGTCGACGTGCGTGTCTCCGCCGAGGTGGACGACCTGTTCGCCCGCGTGGTCGCGGACCGGGGCCGCCTCGACATCGCCGTCGGCACCCCCGGCATCAACATCCGCAAACCCCTGATCGACTACACCGACGACGACTACACCGCGGTCACCGACGTCAACCTGCGGGGCAGCTTCCACGTCCTGCGCGGCGCCGGACGGATCATGGCGAAGCAGGGCGGCGGCAGCATCATCGTCATCTCGTCCATCAGCAGCCGGGCCGTCGAACCCGGCCAGGTCATCTACGCGGGCACGAAGGCGGCCCTGGCGCAGATGGTCCGCGTGCTCGCCGCCGAGCTCGGGAAGTCCGGCGTGCGGGTCAACGCGATCGCCCCGGGCCCGGTCGAGACCGCGCTGACCGTGCCGATCCGCTCCAGCGCCGCCTGGGCGGACGCGTACGCGCAGAAGGTCGCCGTCGGCCGCTGGGCGCGGCCCGCCGAGATCGCCGGCCCCGCGGTCTTCCTGGCCTCGGACGCCGCGACCTACGTCAACGGCGAGGTCCTGTTCGTCGACGGCGGCTGGGTGGACCTCGACGCGCAGTTCGCGGACGAGAGCGCCGTCGGCTCCGGCTGAACCCGCGACGCGGTCGACCCGCCACGCGGTGGACCCGCGACACGGTGGACCCGCGACGCACTGAACGAGGCAAGCGCAGTGGACGGGCGAGCGCACCAGATGAGGCAAGCGCAGTAGAGGGGGAAGCGCAGTGGACATCGCCGTCATCGGCGCGACCGGTGTCGTCGGCCGGGAGTGCCTGGCCCTGCTCGACGGGCGGATCCTGCCCGACGTGGGCCGGGTCATCCCCGTCGCGTCGACAGGCTCGGCGGGCCGCGATCTCGGCGCCGAGCAGGGACTGGACCTGAAGATCGAGCCGGTCGTCGCGCTGGAGGATGTCGATCCGGCGGGAGTCGACGTCGCGGTCTTCAGCGCCGGCGCCCCGATCAGCACCCGGTGGGCGCCGGTCTTCGCCGCGGCGGGCGCGCTCGTCGTGGACAACAGCTCCGCGTTCCGGATGGAGGACGACGTCCCGCTCGTCGTCCCCCAGGTCAACCCACAGACGCTGGACTCGCGCCCGGCGCGGGGCATCGTGGCCAACCCGAACTGCTCCACGATCCAGCTCGTGCGGGCGCTGCACCCCCTGCGCACGATCGGCGAGATCGATCGGGTGATCGTGTCCAGCTACCAGTCCGCCTCCGGCGGCGGCCTGCGGGGACTCGAGGAGCTCGCCGACACCACCCGGGCGCTGCTCGACGGCGCCGACCCCGCCGCCGCCCGGCCCGGGAAGTTCGGCCAGCCGCTGGCGTTCAACCTGATCCCCGAGATCGGCCTGCGGGACGCCGACGGACACTCCCACGAGGAACGCAAGCTGCGCCGGGAACCCCGCAAGATCATGGGAATGCCGGGGCTGCGGGTCGCGGCGACCGCGGTTCGGGTCGCCGTCGTCAACGGCCATTCGGAGGCGGTGCACGTCAGCTTCACCGCCCCCGTCAGCCCCGACGACGCCCTCGCCGCGCTGCGGGCCACCCCTGGCCTGCGGGCGTACGGCAACGACCCCGCGGACGGCTACCCGATGCCGCAACCGGTCTGCGCGTCGCCGACCGAACGCCGACTGGTGCACGTCGGGCGGGTACGGGCGGACGAGGACGACCCCTGCGCCCTGTGGCTGTGGGTCGTCGCCGACAACCTCACCGTCGGCGCGGCGCTCAACGCGCTGGAAATCGTGAGCCTGGCCGCCGGGAAGTCCTGGCTCTGATGGGGCTGGGAGACGTGACGGTGACCGGGGACGTCGTCGTTGTGAAGTTCGGCGGGGCGGCCTTCGCGGCGCCCCGCGCCCACCACACCATCGCCCGCCACGTCGCCGACCGGCTGCGCGCCGACAGGTCCGCCTCGCCCGGCGGCGCGCCGACCCGGGCCATCGTCGTCGTCAGCGCCGTGGCCGGCGAGACCGACCGGCTCGGGACGGCCCTGCGGGCGGTCAGCCCCGATCCCGACCGTGACCTGCTCGCCGCGGCACTCATGACCGGCGAGACGGTCAACGTCGCGGTCATGACGGCGGCGCTGCGCGACGCCGGGCTCGCGGCGGTGGCGCTGACCGCGGCCGACACCGGCTTCGTCGGCGCCGGCGAGCCGCACTGCGCCGACCTTCGCAGCATCGACGGCAGCGTGCTGGCGAGCCTCGTCGAGCCCGCCGGGACGGTGCTCGTCGTCCCCGGCGGGCAGGCCGTGGATGGCGACGGGCGGCCGATCATGCTGGGCCGCAACAGCTCGGACCTGTCGGCGATCGCCGCCGCGATCGCCGTCGGGGCCCCGGCCTGCGAGATCTTCTCCGACTCGCCGGGGATCTGCACCGCCGACCCGCGCCTCGTGCCGGGCGCGCGCACGCTGGCCACGGTCGACTACGACACGATGATCACGATGTCGCGGCACGGCGCGAAGGTCCTGCACCACTCGGCCGTCGCCTGGGCCCAGCGATACGGCGTGGAGATCCGCTGCCGCTGCCTGCTTCCGGACGGTCAGGTGTACTCGATCGTCCGAGCCGGCCAGACGAGCGCCGCCGCGGTTCTGGTGCACGGCACGGGCACGGTCTGGGCCGGCGATCCGGACCTGGTGCGGGCGACGCAGGCGGAGCTGGCCGACCTCGGCTCGGACGCCGTCGCCGTCCCCGAGGCTGTCGCCGCCCCCGAAGCCGTCCCCGTCCCCGAGGCTGTCGCCGCCCCCGAGGCTGTCGCCGTTCCGGACGCCGTTCCCGAAGCCGCCGCCGCCCCCGAGGCTGTCGCCGTTCCGGACGCCGTTCCCGACGTCGCCGCTGTCGCGGAAGCCGTCGCCGTCGCGAGTGCCGTCGCCGTAGCCGAAGCCATCGACGTAGCCGAAGCCATCGACGTCGCGGAGCCCGCCGGCATCGCGGCGACCGCGGCCGTCAGCGAACCTGCGGGCGGCCCCGTCGCTCATCTCGTGCTGGCCGACGCGGCGCGTGATCTGCGTCCCCGAGGTCTGCGCCACCGGGCGGACCTCCGCCTGGTCACCACGCTGTTCCCGGACGGACGGCTCCAGCACCGCCTCGTTCCCGCTGCCGAGGCGCCCGCCGTGGCCCGCGCCGAGCACGCCCTGGTCGTGGCGTAGGCCGCCGCTCGAAAGTCACAGCGCGTATCCACCTATGATCACGGTGCTGTCGAGTCGCGCCGCGCCGTGCCGTTGGACGCGAGTCCGGCGTCGCGACGACCCCGATCCTCCATGATCAGGATGTGTTCCCACGTCCACGCCTCGACGGGCTCGGAGCGTGACGCAAAAAAGCCGTCCGGTCACGATTAGATACACAACCTGGTCGCCGGGTGTCGCCTGGTGGCGAGTCACGATCGCCCCGTGGCGGACGGGCGGTTCCGCGGAACCGCACCGCCCGCGGTTCCGCGGAACCGCGGGATCGATGCCGCGTCACGGCCGGCAGATGCCGGCGGTCACTCTGGTCGGTCCGGCCTCCGACCGTCATCAGGCTCCAGCATTTCCCGGCCGAAACCGCTGTCGGCGTTCGAGTGGCGGGCGATTCCTCGGGATGAACGGGCCTACCAGTCACCGCGCCTCCCCGTAACTCCCCGCGACCAGAGGTGAACGGAATCGAGCCGAGGGATAGGCACGGTTTCAGGCCGAAAAACCGTACCGAAGCCTCGGCACGATTTGGCCGCGATCTGGCCAGAACCGGATGGGCGGGGCAGAACGGCCGCGGCGGCGGCGGGCGGTGGCGATGCGGGCCGCGGTTGCGATGCGGGCCGCGGTGGCGATGCGGGCCGCGGTGGCGGCGCCGGGCCACGGTTGCGGGCGGTGGCGGGCGGTGGATGCGGGCCGCGGTGGGGGCGCGGCCCGCCTTGGGAATGCGGCGCGGGCTGGCGGGGCAGAGCGCCGCGCGATCCGTCAGCTCCCGATCGACTCGGCGAGGACCCCGACGGCAGCCTGGCCGATCACGGCCGTCCCCCGGTCGAGCACGTCGGTGCGCCACTGCGGGTCCGGCGGGTCGAACGCCTCCCGCATGAGCAGCCCGATCCGGGCGACCTGCTCGGGGTCCACCGGGTCGCCCTGCCCCGGATCTCCCTGCCCCGGATCTCCCTGCCACAGCGGGCCACGCTGCTGCCAGAGCCAGTTGTCCGCCTGCAGGGCACGCAGCACGGTCAGGCCGTCCTGGGTGCCGAACTCGCAGGTGATGGCCGTGATCTCGGCGTCGACGAGGTCCTGGAGCAGGGCGCGGGCGGAGTTGCCGCCGATCGGCGTCGAGCTCGACGTCCCCTCCTCGGAGTTCGTCAACGCGTCGCCGTACCAGGCCCGGGCCCGCCGCGGGGCGCCCGGGTCCACCCCGCCGCGGAAGATGGGCTCGGCTGCGCCGCGCTCACCGAGTCCGGTGTGCAGGTCGATGTAGGCGACCCGCTCGTAGCCGGTCAGGTACTCGTTGATGATCGTGTGCCAGGTCCGGTGCGACCAGCAGGGCGCCGACCCGCCGTAGAATAGGCCGTCCGGGTGGGTGTACTGCCCGGACGTGACGATCTGCTGCACCTCCCGCACCCCCAGCCGGCCGGCGTGCGCCAGCAGGGCGGCGTCGGCCTCGGCGTGCGCGGGCCCCTCCCAGTCGGCGGGCAGCAACGTGGGGTGCAGCTCGCCGTAGCCGCCGTCCGGCGGCAGCGCCGCATGGTCGACGAAGTTGCGGTTGACGTCGATGTTGTCCTCGTTGACCCGGCGGCGGTGGGAGAAACCGAAGGGGTTCAGCGCGTGCACCAGGACGACCGGCAGCCCCGTCCAGGCGGCCTCGTGCAGGGCCCGGAGCTGGCAGGCCGACCCGGCGAATCCCTCCGCGCCATGGGTGCCGCTGACCAGGACAACCACGGACCGCCCGTGGCTGGCGCCGATGCGCGCCACGTCCGTGCTCAGCGGCTCGCCCCGGGCGCCCCGCAGGTCCCCGAGCGGGAACGACTCCAGGTGCGCGCCACGATCACGGGCGGCCGCGAGAAAGCGCTGCCGCGCCTGTTCGTAGTTCGCGGAGAAGTACATCTGTCCCTGCGCCGTGGTTGATTCAGTGTTCCGACGGACTCGCGGCTGGCACCGCGGCCGCCTCGGCGCCGTCTCCGTGGGCGCCGACCCCGGACGCGCTGTCCTCGAGTGCGCTTTCCTCGAGTGCGCTTTCCTCGGGTGCGCTGACCTCGGGTGCGCTGACCTCGGGTGCGCCGCCGCCTGCCGGCCGAGCTTCGGGCCGGGGCCGGCCGCGAACCTGGCCGAGCGCCATCACCACGCCCGTGATCACGATGAGCAGCACGAACAGCCCCCGGTAGCCGGAGGAGTGGACGACCGCACCGGCGACAAGCGGAAAGACGCAGATCGCGACCTCGAACAGCAGGCCCGCCATCGGCAGCATCCGGACCCGTTCCGCAGGTCCCGCGAGGTTGACCGCGCGGGCCTGGAAGGCCGGCAGGCCCAGGCCGTAGGTGCACCCGAGCAGCAGCGACGCCAGGCAGTACAGCACCGCGCTCGACCCGACGAAGACGAACGCCACCGCCGCCGCGGTCATGCCCACCGTCGTCACGGCGACCACCCGGTCTGAGGCGCTGTCGGGCAGGATCCGGGCGAGACCCAGGCGCACCGTGATGACCGCCACCGTGTAGGTCACGTAGAAGACGTCGAAGTCGAGGTGCCGGCTGTCCGCAAAGGTGGTCTGGAAGCTGTTCATGGTGGTGAACACGCACGCGCTGAGCAGCACCATCGCGAGCGGCACCACGCTGGGCGATCGCAGCGCGCCCCGCCAGCCGGTCTCCGCCGCGCGGCCAGGCCCATCCGCGCGGCCAGGCTCACCCGGGCTACGCGGGCTGCCCGAGTCGCCCGGCTCGGACGCAAGCTGGGGCTCCGCGTCGGCCGGATCCCGCTGCGGGTCGGGCAAGCCGCCACCGGGCAGGCGCCGCAGCTCGATGGTGAGCGGGATGACCAGCAGGGCCGCGGCGGCCGCGAGCGCGGCCCCGACGGCGAACACCTGCTGGTAGCTCAGCCCCGCGTCCCGCAGGGCGTTGCCGAGGACGGGGCCGATGCCGAACCCGGCCTGGATGGTCCCGGTCGCGTAGCCGATGAGCGTGGCCCGGTTGCGGTCGGTGGCAAGATCGGAAGCGATCATCGGCGCCGCCGTGTAGGTGACCGCCCAGGCCGTTCCCAGCACGATCGCCGCGACCACGAGCACGGCGTTGCGGGAATGCACCCCGGTCATCAGGAGCGCGGCGCCCGCGTACACCAGGCAGGAGCCGGCGAGCAGCAGGTTCGGTGGCACGGTGCGCGGGAACCGCAGCAGCAGGGCCAGCGCGACCGCGGTCGGCACCGCCGCGGCGGCGGTCAACGCGCCGTAGGTCGCCTCGCTGCCGCCCACCGTCTTCACGAACGGCCCGAGCAGCAGCAACACCCCGTATGCCGAGGAAGCCAGCAGGACGGTGGTCACGAGCAGGACGAGCACGGTCCCCTCGCCGTGGACGGATCGCCGACGCCGCGACCCGGGGGCATTCGCGACGCCGTCGCCCAGTCCGCGTTCGATGACCCGCCCACCCTCCGGCCGCACCCGTAATCAGAATCTGCGGAGCCGATGAGGCACATTGTTCCGCAGGTGCGGAAGAAAAATAGCACGTATGCCGAATGCTCGGAGAGAGAACATCGCCGATGTCGGTGGTCAGCCGGTCGGTGCGGTCGGCGGTCGGCGGTCGGCGCGGTGCGGTCATCGGACGCGGGCGAGGTAGCCGTGGGCGCCTTCTCTCGAGCCACGGTCACCGGGATCATCCGAGGACTGCCGGTCCACCTGCCTGCTGGCTACTCTGCAGAGCATGACCGCCGAGATCCCCGATCCCCCGCCGGCGCCGGACCTCCGCGTCTCCGACGCGGAACGGGAGGAGGTCGCGCAGATCCTGCGCCAGGCGCTCGCCGAGGGGCGGCTGACCTTCACGGAGTACGACGAGCGGGTCGGCGCCGCCTACGCCGCCCGGACCCGCGCGGACTTCACCCCCCTGACGATCGACCTGCCGAACCAGCCGAACCTGTTCGCCGCGGTGGCCCAGCCGTCGGAGCCTCCCGAGCCGACCACTGCCGGCGACGCCGCGACCAGCTCGAGCGGAGCCGACCGAACGCCCGGGCCGGTCCGGCGCGGGTCGGACGGGGTGGACTGGACGGTCGCCGTGATGAGCGGCAACGAGCGCACCGGCCGGTGGCGTCCGAGCCGGCACACCCGCGCCGTCGCCGTGATGGGCGGCTGCGAGCTGGACCTGCGCGAGATCGCCTTCCCCACCGACACGCTGCTGATCACGGCGGTAGCGGTGATGGGCGGCATCGAGATCATCGTCCCCGACGGCGTCGAGGTCGAGGTGACCGGCGTGTCGGTCATGGGCGGCCGCTCGGTCAAGGTCGCCGACGCGCCGCGGCGGCCGGGGACGCCCGTCGTGCGCATCCGGGCGATCGCGGTGATGGGCGGGGTGGAGGTACGCAGCAAGCCGCCGCGGCCGACGACGACAGCCGGGCACACGGCGACCGGACACACGGCGACCGGACACAAGAGCCTCGACCCGGGCCGCGGCGCCGGGCAGCCCGACCCCGGCCAGGGCCAGGGCCGACAGGGGGAACGCGGATGAGCCGCCCGTTTCGCCAGGTGGACGTGTTCACCACCACCCCGTATCAGGGCAATCCCGTTGCGGTGGTGCTGGACGCGACGGGACTCGACGACGACGCGATGCGACGGTTCGCCCGCTGGACGAACCTGTCGGAGACCACCTTCGTCCTGCCGCCGACCTCACCGGCGGCCGACTACCGGGTCCGCATCTTCACCCCGTCGTCCGAGCTGCCGTTCGCCGGACATCCCACGCTCGGCACCTGCCACGCCTGGCTCGCCGAGCGGCCGGCGTCGGCTCGACCGGCGCAGATCGTCCAGGAGTGCGGGGTGGGGCTCGTGCCCCTGCGGCGGACGCCGGACGGGCTCGCCTTCGCGGCGCCGCCGCTGCGTCGCTCCGGGCCGGTCGAGGCCCCGCTCGTCGCGCGGATCAGCACGATGCTCGGCATCACCCCCGACGACGTCGTCGCGGCCGAGTGGGTGGACAACGGCCCGGGCTGGGTCGCGGTCCTGCTCGCCGACGCCGAGTCGGTCCTGGCACTGCGACCGCGCGGCGTCGACCTGCCCCTCGGGGTGGTCGGGCCGTGGCCGCCCGGCTCGGCGACGGCGTTCGAGGTGAGGGCGTTCGTGCCGATGGGTGACGTGACGATCGAGGATCCGGTGACCGGCAGCCTGAACGCCTCGCTCGCGCAGTGGCTGCTGCGCACCGGGCGGGCGAGCGCGCCCTACACGGCCAGCCAGGGCTCCGTGCTGCACCGGGCCGGCCGGATCCACCTCTCGACGGACGCCGACGGCACGGTCTGGGTGGCCGGCGCGACGGTCACCCGCCTGTCAGGCACCGCCAAGCTGTGACGCGGCCACACGCGTCGGTCAGTTCTCCACCCAGCCGTACTTCTCGGCGATCCGGATGAGTTCACTCCTGATCCGGATGATCTGCGTCCCGGTCAGGGTGGGTTCGACCCGCAGCAGCGTCTCGGTCACCTCCTGCGTGAGTTCACCCACCGGAAGGACGTCGCAGAGCCCGTCGGAATCATCGGCGTGCACGGCCGCCCGCGGTGCGGCGGAGGGAGCCGGGGAAGCGGAACCGACGATACGCGCCGAACTGGCTTTCAGGCCACGCTCCCCCTCCTCCACCTCGAACTCCATGAAGGTTCCGGGAACGACGAGATTCTTCTCGACGAGCAGGTCGTTTGCGTGCAGAAAAATATCGTCACCGCCGTCACTGGGGGCGATGAAACCGTAACCCCGCACGTGATCGAACCGAAGGACCTTACCTGTACTCACGACTCACCTCAACAGCACCAGAAAGACCATCATCTCGGCAATGACGCCCCCGTCCACCCAACCGCCACACGGAGAACCGGGACCAGGCCGCCAATCATACCCGCCGCCACACCAGGCGGACCCCGACCCACCGAGCCCGACACCAGGCCGCGAAACTCGGCCACCGGCCCGGGCGGCGCCGCCCGGGGTTCATCGCCGATCCGGCGTCGCATTCTTCGCCGACAGAACCACTTCCCCGAGAAACAACCACCGGGCCGCCTTTCCCCATCTCGACCTCCGGACCATTTCCCGGTCGGCGTACCTCGCGGTGCGCAACCGACGCGGCTGCGGTGGCGTCTCAGCAGATACGCGGAAGCTCCGAACCCAGCGGCAGATCAATCACGCGGCTTCCGCCGAGCCCGGTCCTGGCGACCACCATCGGCGCGTTGTCCTCGGTGACGGTGCCGATCGCGGCGGCGTCCCGGCCCTGCGGATGCGCCCGCATCACCTCCAGTACCCGATCGGCGTCCACCGCCGGGACCATGGCCACGAGTTTCCCCTCGTTGGCGATGGCGAACGGGTCGAGCCCGAGGACGCTGCAGGCATCCGCGACCGGCGCCGCCACCGGAACGGCCCGCTCGGTGACGGCGATGCCCACCTGCGCGCCTCGGGCGATCTCGTTGAGGGTCGCCGCCAGGCCGCCGCGGGTGGGGTCGCGCAGCGTGTGGATGTCCGCGCCGGTGGCGAGCATGGCGGCGACGAGGCCGCTGAGCGGCGCGGTGTCGCTGCGGACCTGCGTGCCGAACTCCAGCCCCTCGCGGCAGCTCAGGACGGCGACCCCGTGCGCCCCGATCTCGCCGCTGACGAGGACGACGTCACCCGGGCGGGCCCGGCCCGGCCTGATGTCGACGCCGTCGGGAACCAGCCCGAGGCCGGTCGTGTTGATGTAGACCGCGTCGCCGTGGCCGGCGTCGACGACCTTCGTGTCCCCGGTGACGAGCCGGACCCCGGCCACCCGGGCCGCCGCGCCCAGGGCCTCGGCGATCCTGGCGAGTTCGGCCAGCTCGGTGCCCTCCTCCAGGATGAAGGCCGTCGACAGGTAGCACGGGGTCGCGCCCACCATGGCCAGGTCGTTCACGGTGCCGTTGACCGCGAGATCGCCAATGGAGCCGCCGGGGAAGAACAGCGGGCGGACGACGAAGGAGTCGGTGGTGAAGGCCACCCGCGCGCCGCCGATCGCGACGACGGCGGCGTCCCCCAGCTCGGTCGCGGCGGCCGGGCCCCGGAAGGCCGGCAGGAACAGGTGCTCGACCAGCTCGGCGGACATCGCGCCGCCGCCGCCGTGCCCCATGACGATCGTGGGGGAATCCGCCAGCGGCGCGGGACAGGTCCAGGCGGCAAGGTCAGGCACGGGCCACCTCCCGCGCGGGCCGGGCGTCCGCCGGGGCGGTCGCGGCGGTCGCGGCGGTCGCGGCCGGCTGGCCGAGGCGCCGGTAGAGGTAGTAGGCCGCGCAGGCGCCCTCGGCGGACACCATCGTGGCGCCGAGCGGTGTCCGTGGCGTGCAGCGGGTCCCGAAGGCGGCGCACTCATGCGGCTTGATCAGGCCCTGCAGCACCTCCCCCGAGCGGCACACCGAGGACTCCGCGGTGTGGATGTCGCCGACGGCGAAGCGGGTCTCGGCGTCGAACTCCCGGTAGGCCGCCGACAGCCGCCAGCCGCTGTCCGGTATCACCCCGATGCCGCGCCAGGCGCGGTCGGTCACGGTGAAGACGTCCCGCAGCATCGCGATGGCGGCCGGGTTGCCCGCCGCCGGCACGGCCCGCGGGTAGGCGTTGTCCAGCTCGTGGCGACCTTCCTCCAGTTGCGTCACGGTCCGGCGGATGCCCTCGAGAAGGTCGAGCGGCTCGAAGCCGGTGACCACGATCGGCACCCGGTACCGGCGGGCGAGATCCGGGTACTGCCCGGTGCCCATCACGCTGCACACGTGGCCGGCGGCGAGGAACCCCTGAACCCGGCAGCTCGGCGATTCCATGATCGCGGCGATCGCCGGCGGGACCAGGACGTGCGAGACGAGCAGCGAGAAGTTGCGCACCCCGCACCGCTTCGCCTGGTAGACGGTCATCGCGTTGGCCGGTGCCGTGGTCTCGAACCCGATCCCGAAGAACACCACCTGCCGGTCCGGGTTCTGCCGGGCGATCGTCAACGCGTCCAGGGGCGAGTAGACCACCCGCACGTCGGCGCCGGTGCTCTTCACCCGGAACAGGTCCCGGTCACTGCCGGGAACCCGCAGCATGTCACCGAACGAGCAGAAGATGACCCCCGGGCGGGAGGCGATCTCAAGCGCACGATCGATGATCTCCAGCGGGGTGACGCAGACGGGGCAGCCGGGACCGTGGATCATCTCGACGCCGGCGGGCAGCAACTGGTCGATCCCGTGCCGGATGAGCGAATGGGTCTGGCCGCCGCAGACCTCCATGATCGCCCATGGCCTGGTCGTCACCGCCTGGATCTGATCCAGCAGCCGACCGGCCAGCTCGGGGTCGCTGAACTCCTCGAGGTACTTCACCGGTTCACCCCCTCAGGCTGGGCATCGCGGGCGGACGTGGCCGGCCCACCGTCGAGTTCCTCGGCGAGCAGCCCCATCCGGGCGATGGTGGCCAGCGTTTCCAGCGCGGACTGTTCGTCGAGCCGCTGGATGGCGAACCCGACGTGGACGATCACGTATTCGCCGACCGTGGTGTCCGGCAGGTACTGCAGGCACACGTCCTTGCGCACCCCCCCGAAATCCACCTCGGCCATGCAGGTGCCGTCCCGTTCCCCGATGGCGACGACTCGTCCCGGAACCGCGAGACACACCGCACTCACCCCCCTCTTTTCCTGGTCATCCGCTCCCCCGCACCCGCGCGCCGGCCGCGACCACGAGCTGGCCCAACGCGATGCCCCCGTCGTTCGGCGGCACCCGGCGGTGCCGCAGGACCGTGCAGCCCTCCGCTCGCAACGCCCGCGCGGCCGCCGTCGCAAGCAGCACGTTCTGGAACACCCCGCCGGTCAGCGCCACGACGTCGAGTCCCCGCTCGGACCGGGCCTGCCGGGCCAGGTCGACGACCAGGGCCACCACCGCGCCGTGCAGGCCGGCGCTCATCGCCTCGACGGCGAGCCCGCGGCGCAGGTCGCGGACGAGCCCGCGGATGACGGGCGCCGCGTCGGCGACCAGCGGACCGCCCGGCACCGGCCGGTCGATCCCGAAGGCGTACCGGTTACGCCAGGCGTCGGGACCCTCCGGGCAACGGCGGGCGCACGCCTCCAGCTCGATCGCCGCCTGGGCCTCGAAGTCCGCGCGGTGGCGGATGCCGAGCAGGGAGCTCACCGCGTCGAACAGCCGTCCCATGCTGGCGGTGGGCACACAGGCCAGCCCGGAGGCGAGCTGATGGGCCAGGGCGCGCCGCTCCGCCGCCGGGCAGGCCGCCACGGGCGGCAGATCCTCGTCCCAGCCGGCACCGCCGCCCCAGCCGGCACCGCCGCCCCAGCCGGCACCGTCGTCCCGGCTGGCACCGTCGTCCCGGCTGGCGTCGGCGGCCCGGCCGACGCCAGCGGCCCACAGGTGCGCCAGCGCCATCCGGTAGGGGCGGCGCACGGCGGCGTCCCCGCCGGGCAGCGGGACATAGGCCAGGTGGGCGAACCGCTCGAAGCCGCGGTAGTCGGCGATCAGCGCCTCGCCGCCCCACACCGCCCCGTCGGTGCCGTAGCCGGTGCCGTCGAAGGCGAATCCCACCACGGGACGGTCGCCGGCCAGGCCGTGCTCGGCCATCACCGCCGCCACGTGCGCGTGATGATGCTGCACCGAGCGCACCGGTCGCCCGGCCGCCTGCCGCCGCGCCCACTGCCGGGAGCGGTAGCCCGGGTGGACGTCGGTGGCCAGCGCGGTGGGGCGGATGCCGGTGAGCTGCTCGAGGTGGTGTTCGGCGGCCGTGAAGGTCCGCACCGTGTCGGGGTCGTCCATGTCCCCGGTGTGACCGCTGAGCCAGGCGGAGCGGTCGGCGCCCAGCGCGCAGGTGTTCTTCAGGTCGGCGCCCACCGCCAGGGTCGGCGCCACCGCGAACGGCAGTGGCACCGGCAGGGGGGCGAAGCCCCGGGAGCGGCGCAGCGGCAGCGGGTCACCGTCGACAACCCGGACGACCGAGTCGTCGCAGGGCACGTGGATCGGGCGGTCGTGGCGCAGCCACGCGTCGGCGAGCGGTGCGAGCCGGCGGCGGGCGTCGGCGTCGTCGGCGGCGATGGGTTCGCCGCCGAGGTTGCCCGACGTCATCACCAGCGGCGCCGGCGAACCGCCGGCCGCCGCCACCGCGGCGAGCAGCAGGTGGTGCACCGGGGTGTAGGGCAGGAGCAGGCCGAGGTCGGGGTTGTTGGGCGCGACCGCGGCGGCGAGCGTGGGTCGGCCGTCGTCGCGACGGCCGACCAGGACGATCGGGCGGGCGGGCCCGGCCAGCAGCGCCGCCTCCGCGTGGTCGAGGTGGGCGAGACGCCGAGCGGCGGTGAGGTCGGCGACCATGACGGCGAACGGCTTGTCCCCGCGCTTCTTGCGGCGCCGCAGCGTCGCCACGGCGACCTGGTCCGTGGCGAGGCAGGCCAGGTGGTAGCCGCCGATGCCCTTCACCGCGACGACCCCCCCGACGCTCAGCAGCCGGGCCGCCGCCGCCAGGGCGTCCTCGCCGAGGACCGCCGGTCCCGTCGGCGGCACGAACTCCAGGCGGGGCCCGCAGTCCGGGCAGGCGATCGGTTGCGCGTGGAAGCGGCGGTCCCGCGGGTCGCGGTACTCCCGCGCGCAGTCGGGGCACATGGGGAACCCGGCCATCGTCGTCGCCGGCCGGTCGTACGGCAGGCCGGTGATGATCGTGAATCGCGGTCCGCAGTTGGTGCAGGTGATGAACGGGTGGCGGTGGCGGCGGTCGGTCGGGTCGGCGAGTTCACGCAGGCAGTCCGGGCAGGTCGCGACGTCCGGGGACACCATCGTGCGCGGGGCGTCTCCCGCGCGGGAGCGGGCGATCGTGAACGCCGCGTCGCCGCGGGGCGCCAGGTCCGTCGCCGTGACCCGCTCGATCACGGCCAGCGGCGGGGCGTCGGCGGTCAGCCGCCGGCCGAACTCCGCCACCGCGCCGGGCGTGCCCTCGACCTCGACGATCACCCCGTCGCTGTCGTTGCACACCCAGCCGGCCAGTGCCAGGTCGGTCGCGGCCGCGTGGACGAAGGGCCGGAAGCCGACGCCCTGCACGAGGCCGCGCACGGTGATCCGCCGTCGCCGCCGACCGTCGGACCCGGGCTGCCCGGCACCGCGCCCGACCGGCGTGGCCGGCGCGGGGGCGGGCCGGGTCGGGCTGCCCACCGTCACATCCGCTTGATGCGCAGGTACCGGACGACGGACGGGTACTCCCGCCACATCATGCCGGCGACGCCGGCGCCGACGACGGCCAGGACCTTCTTGCGGTTGCTCATCGGTCTCCCCCTCGAATCGTCTGGGACGACGCTGCCGTACGCGACGCCCGCGCCGCGCGCCGGCTAGCCCGGTGGCAGGTTGGGCATGCTCGGCGAGATCGGATCGCGGTCGTGCGGCCGGATGCCGGTCGAGCGGCGGGCGTCGGCGGTGCCGTCGCTGTGGTGACCCGGCTCCATCTCGTAGGAGCCGACGGCGTTGCCTTCGCGGACCCCCCGGACGTGCGCGGTCGCGTCCGGACGGACGTCCGGCTCGCCGACTCTGATCGGTGCCATGGTGTCTTCCCTCCCTGGTCAGTCGCCCGCAGCGCCCGGCCTGCCGCCGCGGCCCAGCGGGGAGCCGCGGCGGGAACGGTCGGGCAGCGCGGCGAAGAAGTCGTCGACCGCGGGCCAGACCCGGCTGCCCCCCGACAGCCCCGTCCACGTGCCTCGGACGATCGCGACGAGCCGGTAGCAGTCGTCGATCGGGACGATCCAGAACTCCCGTCGGTTGCGCGCGGTGTTCGCCAGCAGCGCCTCGACCCGGGGGGTCAGCCCGGCCAGCACCGGCGCCCTGGCGACGAGCCGGCGCCAGGCGGCCGGTTCCAGTTCCCAGCGGGTGGCGCCGATCGGACTCGGGTACCGGGCCCGCACCTCGCCGCCGTCGTCGGGGATGACGAACGCCAACCCGACGGGGATACCCAGCGCCCGGGGATCGGACCCGTCCCGGTCCAGCTCGGCGATGCGCAGCCGCCGCTGCGGGATGAGCCGGTAATGGCCGCGTGCGGCGGCGTCCCGGTCGAACAGCAGCGCGCAGGCCCGGCACAGGCACAGCAGCGTGTCGTCCGACTCGTCGAGCAGATGCCGGTGGTCGCTCGGCACGGGGGCGGCGCACAGGTCGCACCGTTCCCCGTCCGGCCCGGCCCGGACGAGGCCGGCCCGCACCACCCGGTCCAGGGCGCCGCCGGGGCCGGGCGCGGGACGCAGGTCGGTCGTCACGGCCGCACGCTCCCGGCGAGCGGCGGGGTGAGCACCGCGTCGAGGGGGACGAAGGCGGTCTGGCGCGCGCCACCCGAGGCAGCGGCCTGGCGCCGGACGTCGGACAGTTCGGGCGCGACCGCGAGCACGGCCTCGCGGACCGCCTCCAGCACCTCGCCAGAGGATGAGCCGCAGCCGCCGAGGGTCAGGCTGATCTCCGCGACGCCGCGCTCGATGCCCACCAGTTCGATCTCGCCGCCCCGGTCGCGGACCGCCGGTCGCAGCCGCTCGATCGCCCGGGTCACCCGCCGGCCCACCGGCTCGGGGTGCACGTCGTGCAGGACGAGCAGGTGGCCGATCAGTTCGTCGGCGGTCAGCGCGGCGGTCACGTCGGCGGCGCCGGCGGCGTATCCGGCGACCCGGGCGAGCGCCTCGCCGTACACCGACGCGAGCGTGGCCACCGCGTCCAGGGCCAGTTCCCCGCTCGGCCCCGGGATCAGCTCCACCTCGGCGAGCACCTCGTCGAGGTGGGTCAGCCGTTCGCGCACCGCCCGGTCGTCGAGGCGATGCCCGCCCTCGCTGCGCCGGCCGCCATCGCTGTGCCGGCCGCCCTCGCTGACCGGATCAGCCATGGCTCGCCCCGAACATCGGCGAGTGCACGGTGCGCAGCGTGCGGCCGTGGCCCAGGTACATGTGCACCCCGCAGGGCAGGCAGGGATCGAAGCTGCGCACCGCGCGCATCACGTCGACGCCCTTGAACGAGTCCGGGCCGTTCTCCTCGAAGATCGGCATGTTCTGGACCGCGTCCTCGTACGGGCCCGGCGTGCCGAACGAGTCCCGGGGGCTGCCGTTCCACGGCGTCGGCGGGTACGGGTGGTAGTTGGCGATCTTCCCGTCCCGGACCACCATGTGGTGCGAGAGGACCCCGCGCACCGCCTCGTGGAAGCCGCAGCCGATCGTCTCGTCCGGCACCTCGAAGTCGGTGAAGGTCCGGGTGTCGCCGGAGCGCACCCGCGTCATCGCCCGCTCCAGGAAGTGCAGCGCCATCCCCGCCGCGTAGGCGACGAAGTACACCCGGGCCCGGTCCCGTTCGATCGCGTTCGACCAGGCGGGCGGGGACCACTTCAGGTCCATGGCGGGCAGGGTGCGGCTGCGGGGCAGCGAGATCTTCACCGCGCCGTCGCGTGCGGTCACGTACGGCGTGTCGACCAGGCCCGCGAGGGCCGTGACGTAGAGGCGGGCGAAGGGGCCGCCGCCGGTGTCGAGCGCGAGATGGTCGCCGGTGCCCTCGTCGAGCCAGCGCGGGCTCATCACCCAGCTGTACTTCTCGCCGAAGTCACGCTTCTGCGGCTCCGGGAAGGTCGTCTGGTTCCAGGGGTGGCGCATGTCGACGGGATTGCCCAGCGGATCCCGCTCGACGAACGGTTCCTCGTTGACCCAGTCCTTGTAGAAGGAGCTGCCGAGAAGGATGCGGATACCCAGGTTGATCTTCACGAGGTCGGTGGTGAGCAGTTTTCCGTCGACGACGATGCCGGGGGTCACGAACATCGCGCGGCCCCAGTCCGTCATGTTCTCGTACCGGTAGTCGACGACGCTCGGGTCCTGGAAGGCCCCCCAGCAGCCCAGCAGGACGCGCCGGCGGCCGACCTCCTCGTAGCCCGGCAGCGCGTCGTACCAGAAGTCGAACAGGTCGTCGTTGAGCGCCACGGCCTTCTTGACGAAGTCGAGGATCTCCATCAGCCGGGTGAGGTAGTCGGTGAAGACGGTGGGTTCCGGCATCGTGCCGACCCCACCCGGATACAGCGTCGAGGGATGGACGTGCCTGCCCTCCATCAGGCAGAACATCTCCCGGGTGATGCGGCTGACCCGCAGCGCCTCGTTGTAGACCTGGCCCTCGAACGGGTTGAGCGCCCGCATGATGTCGGCGATCGTGCGCATGCCGTGCACCTCGGCGCGCGGCGACGCGGTGGCCTCGGCCCGCGCCAGCACGCCGGGGTTGGTCTCCTTGACCATCGCCTCGCAGAAGTCCACGAACACCAGGTTGTCCTGGAAGATCGTGTGGTCGAACAGGTACTCGGCGGCCTCCCCCAGATTGATGATCCACTCTGCCATCGGCGGGTTGGCGATGCCGTACGCCATGTTCTGGGCGTAGACCGAACAGGTGGTGTGGTTGTCCCCGCAGATTCCGCAGATCCGGCTGGTGATGAAGCCGGCGTCGCGCGGATCCTTCCCCTTCATGAACACCGAATATCCACGGAACAGCGAGGAGGTGCTGTGGCATTCGGTTACCCGCCGGTTGGCGAAATCGATTTTCGTGTAGATTCCGAGGTTGCCGATGATGCGCGTGATGGGGTCCCACGCCATCTCGACGATCTGGCCGGGCTTCTCCGCGGCCCTCATCTGCTCGGTGGCCGTCATCACACCCGTCCCTTCGGCCGGTAACTTGGGTCGTAACCGGTGGTCAGCAGTTCCCGGTTGTGCCGCCACCGCGGCTCCCGGTTCGCCGTGGCGTTGGTGATGCTCCGCAGGCGCCGGATGATCGACCCGTACGGCTTCACCCCGAGCGAGGACAGGCTCGCCCCCGGCGGCATGTCCATGAACGGCATGAACTTGTCGGGGAACCCGGGCATCGTGCAGGCGATGCAGATGCCCCCGACGTTCGGGCACCCACCCACGCCGCCCATCCAGCCCCGCTTGGGGACGTTGCAGTTCACCACCGGACCCCAGCAGCCGATCTTCACCTGGCACTTCGGCGAGTTGTAGTCCTTCGCGAAGTCGCCCTGCTCGTAGTAGCCCGCACGGTCGCAGCCCTCGTGCACCGTCCGACCGAAGATCCACTGGGGTCGGTGCTGGTCGTCCAGCGGCGGCGGCGGGGCGGTGCCGGCCGCGTGGTACAGCAGCCAGGTCAGGGTCTCCATGAAGTCGTCCGGCTGCACCGGGCAGCCCGGGACGTTGACGATCGGCAGGTTGCCGGCCGAGGTGAAGTCACGCCCCAGGTAGTCGAGCAGCCCCATCGAGCCGGTCGGGTTGCCCGCCATGGCGTGGATGCCGCCGTAGGCGGCGCAGGTGCCGATGGCGATGACCGCCCAGGCCCGCGGGGCGAGCCGGTCGATCCACCAGTTGATGGTCAGCGGCTGGCCGGTGTCCGGGTCGTTGCCGAACGAGGTCCAGTAGCCCTCGCCGTTGATGTTCTCGTTGGGGATGGACCCCTCGATGACGAGGACGAACGGCTCCAGCTCCCCGCGGGCCGCGGCGCGGAAGGGAGCCAGGAACTCCTCGCCGCCCAACGTCGGCGAGAGCACCTTGTTGTGCAGGTGGACCGTCGGCAGGCCCGGTATGACGCCGGTGACCACGTCCTCGATGGCCGGCTGCGAGGCCGCGGTCACCGAGACCGTGTCGCCGTCACAGCTCATCCCCTCGGAGATCCAGAGGATGTGCACCTCGTCGACGCCGCCCGGCCGCGCCTGCGTGGCCGGCCGTTCGTCCGTGGCTGTCATCTCGGCCCCTCCTTTCATCACGTTCCGTATCCGGCTCCCACGAGTCGGGGGTCCCGGACGATGTCGCCGATGAGGTCGACCGCGTCGTCGATGGCGGCGCGCACCGCGCCGGACAGCTCCATCCGTTCCGCCACCACGGCGGGCCGGCAGCCGACGACGACGACCTGGCCGATCTCGCCGCCGAGATCACGCACCAGCCGCAGCACGACATCCGGGGACATGCCATGCGCGTCCACCACCGCCGGCGTGTCGCCCAGCGGAGCGCCGACCACCGGTGTGTCCGCCGGCGGCGCGTCCACCTGCGGCACATCGCCGAGCTCGGGCCGCACGACCGTGAGGGTCCCCGGGGGTTCGTCGGACGGCAGCGCGTCGACGAGAATCACCGTGTCGTACCGGCCGTCGAGCAGCGCGAAGGCAAGGTGCAGGCCCCGGATGCCGTAGTCGGCGACGTCGACCCCGCCGGGCAGGCTCGCCGGGTCGAGCCGGCGGACGACCTCGACGCCGAATCCGTCATCGCCGAGGAAGATGTTCCCGACGCCGGCGACCAGCGTCCGTGCCTCGCGCGGGCGGGGGCGGGCGGCGCTCACGACGCGCCCGTCCGATCCGCGTCCGTCGGCTCGTCGAGCGGGACGAGCTCGTCGGGAGCGAAGTAGAAGTAACGGCCGGCCGCCCGATGCAGGTCGCCGGTTTCGTCGCCGTCGAGTGTCACCGCGACGTGCCGGCTGCCGTCGACGTCGAGGAAGATCGCCTCAACCCGGGCGACGCGGCCGGCGAGGAACATGTCGTGGGCGTCAGAGCCCCGTGCGCGCGGACGCAGCCGGACCCGGCTGCCGCGGGCGACGGTGACACCGCCGACCTGCACGCTGTCCCGGTCGGGGTGGACCGACCGGTCGGCCTCCGGCTCCCACCACCTCGGATCGGAGCCGGACATCGGGTCCAGGCCGGACGTCGGATCCAGGCCGGACGTCGGATCCAGGCCGCCGACGTCCACCGCCGGCGGGGCGGTCGGCGGCTCGACCGGCTGCAGCGACCGCACGGCGCCGTGCAGACGGTCGAGCATGGCGCGTGGGATGCCGTCGACCCGGTCGATGATCTCGGCGGCCCGTGGGTCCGTCGCCCGCGCCTCCCGCTTCTCCTCGTCGGTCAGCGCGCGGGTGCGCAGCGAGAGGATCTCGTCGATCTCGGTGGCGTCGAACAGATCCCCGGGGCTTTCCGGGGCCGTCCGGGGATCGTCGTAGAGGATGATCGGCGAACACAGCATGACGTCCCGGCCCCCGCCGGCCAGGACGGGGAACACCCGCAGGTTCTCGCACGCGCGGACCGCGCTCCCCGCCCAGACGGGCGGGTCCAGCAGCGACAGGAAGCGCCCGCCGCGCACGCCGAGCAGGCTGTGCGCGGCGACGAGCGAGCGGCGCAGCGCCTCGGCGCGCGGCCGGCCCGCGGGCAGGTCGGCCACCGTGTTCTCGACCATCACCCGCAGCCGGTGGAGCCGGAACGGCGCCTCGGCCCGCGTCGCGGACAGGTGGACGGTCGCGGTCACCGGCCACCGGTGGCGGACCACCCGGGCCGCCTGCGGCCGCGAACCCAACGGTTCGACGTCGACGCCGCCCGGGGCGAGCAGCGGGATCGACAACCGGCCGGTTCGCTCGGTCAGGTCGGACAGCGGCACGGCGAGATCGAACTCGCGCGCCCGCGCCTCGTCGAAGGTCAGCTCGCGAGTGCCGTTCACGTCGAGCTCGTCGACCGGCGAGAACCGTCCGTCCGCTGCCCGGCGCTCGACATGACGGCGGATCACCTGGAGGAACCGCAACCGCAGGAAGACCGTCGCGGGTCCCGTCGCCTCCACCAGGCATTCGGCCTGCTGGAACGACCCGTCGGCCGAGCCCGACACGCCTGGCGACGCCGACGGGGGTTGTTCGCGGATCCACCCCGGCGGTGCCAGCACCCCGAACTGCCAGCGCACCCGGTTCTTCCCGGAGGAGCGACGGTAGGGGTAGAGCAGGTAGCCCTCGTAGAGCACCGCGTCGGCGACCGCACGCGCCGCGTCGAACCCGGCGGGTACGCCGGACGCCGCTCGCGGGTCGTCCGTTCCAGGAGCGTCGGCCACCAGGACGCCGGGCCACCGCGGGTCCGATCCGGTCGTCGCGCCGGCCGCCGTCATCGCGGCCGTGGCCCGCAACAGGCTGGCTCGAGGCTGCCCATGACGGTGTCCCTCCCGGTGGGGTCGCGACGCGGCCGACCTGCGCACCTCCACCAACTAATAACTCGATGTGTCCTCGAAAGCACTCTTAGTCGTGCACAGACGAGCTGCCCGGGACCGGTCGCGTCAAACCCGGCCCGCCGCACCGGCCCGCGACCGGGCATCGGGCCGCGGGCGCCGCGCACGCAGCCAGGCGTACCAGGCGGCCAGGCCGGGTTCCGGTTCGGCGCCGGGAGTACCGGCCGGCCGGTGAAGTCCGGACAGGGCGAGCACGTCGGCCGCGGGGTTGATCCGGCGAATCAACCCGATGCAGCGATCGACGTCCACGGCGAGAAACGGCACCAGGTCACACTTGGTAAGCAGCACGAGATCGGCTTTGGCAAACATGTGCGGATATTTGAGTGGCTTGTCCTCACCTTCAGTCACCGAGGTGAGCACCACCCGAACGCCTTCCCCCAGGTCGAACAGCGCCGGGCAGACCAGGTTGCCGACGTTCTCGACGAACACCACCGCATCCGCCGGCGGGTCGAGGGCGCGCAGCGCGCGGTCGACCATGTCCGCGTCGAGATGGCAGCCACGCCCGGTGTTCACCTGCACGACCGGGACACCCTCGGCCCGGATCCGCTCGGCGTCCCGCACGCTCTCCTGATCGCCCTCGATCACCGCGAGCGGCCACCGCCCGGCGAGATCGCGCACGGTCCGTTCCAGCAGGGTCGTCTTGCCGGATCCGGGCGAGCTCATGAGGTTGACCGCGAGCACGTTGCGCGCGGCCAGCCGCTGCCGGGTCTGCCCGGCCTGCTCGTCGTTCTTCGCCAGCACCCGCTGCTCCAGCAGCAGCTCACGTTCCGAGCGGTCATCCGCCCCGGCGTCCGCCGGGAACGAGGTCAGCCGGGGCGCAGCCGCCGGATCGTCGCAACCGCAGGTCTCGCACATCGGTCAGTCCCCCTCCCCCGCGCAGGCCCCGCCCCGCGCAGGTCAGCTCGCCTCCGCCGCGGGCACCAGCCCCACCGAGGCGATCCGCAGGTCGTCACCGCCGTCCACCGCCACATCCGCGCAGCCGCAGCCGCAGAGCACGAGGACGTCGTCGGCCATGAACTCGGCGCCGCACCGCCGGCAGCGCGCCCGGCCCGCGGGCTCGTCGATCGTCAGGGCCGCACCGGCCAGCGGTGTGCCGGCGGTCACCAGCTCGAAGCAGAACCGGATGGACTCCGGCACGACGCCCGACAGCCGCCCGATGACCAGCCGCACCGCGGTCACCCGCGCCGGCCCGGTCCGCTCCACGATCGCGTCGACGACGCTCTGCGTGATGGCCAGTTCGTGCATGAAGGCTCCCCGACGGCGTCGGCGCGCCGGGCACGCGGCGGTGGTGCCCGGCGTGCGTCGAGGGGTCCTTACCCCGCGGGGACGCCTCGCAGACGCGGCCGCAGGCGCGGCCGCCGAGGCGGCCTCCCCTACCCGCGGCGCGGGGGACCTGGTCCCGCGGAGGCGAGTGGGGCTGCGTGGGTGCGGGGCCCGGCTCTTCGGCCACCCGGCGGCGAGGGCCGGCGGGGCCGGCCGGGTGAGGAATACCATCGTGGTCAGCCTGGGGTCGGATACGGCGGCGTATTCTCACCGTACTCACTGTCACCACGACTATCCTGCGAGAAACCAGCCGGAAATCAGAACGAAACCTTCACCGGGCCGATGGACCCGGAACAGCGGTTTGTAGAAGGGCGGACGGACGCCGTTGTCCGACCGTCCCGGTTGATCAGGCCGCGGCCGGCGACGCCGGCGCGGCCATCCAGGTCAGGTCTGCCACGGTGACGACCAGCCGCCGGGCGATGGCGTCGGCCGGCACGCCGGAATCCAACGCCACCCGAAGTGCGATGCCACGCACTGTACGTAGCTCAAGCCGCCGAGGATGGTCCGCCCACATCAGTTTGTCGGCGAGCGCTGCCCGCTCCACCGGATCAGAGATCGCCACCACGTCTTCATAGGACATCACGGGGCTCATGGTTACGGCTGAGCGGACGTTTCGCAACATTCGGATGGCGTCTTTTTTGCCGTAGTCCCCGAGGGGCCGACGGGCCATGGCTGAATCCTGTCCGGATACTGTCCCGCCGGTCCCATCAGCCCTGCTCGAGAGCGTGGGACCGGGTACCCGGGGCGGCACCGTCGCGGCCCCGCGGCGGGGGCGGTGCCGATCGCCGGCCGGGCAGCAGCGCCGCGGCGATCGCCGCGGCCACCACGAGCGTGACGGCGGCGTCGACGAGCAGGGCCAGCCGGATGCCGGCCAGGGTGGACCGGACCGCGGACAGGTGATCGGCGACGGCCGACGACCGCGCCGTCGCGACCGTGCTGATGACCGGGATGCCGACGGTGAGCGCGACCTGCTGCGTCATGGTCGTCAGGGCGGTGGCCAGCCCCTGCTCATGGTCGGGCAGGTCGGCGGTGGCCGTCGCCAGGTAGGCGACGATGCCGTGGACGTGCCCGAAGAAGCCGATCGCCGAGGCCGCGAGGACCAGGTACACCCAGTCGCGGTCCGGTCCGACGAAGGCGAGGGCGACGTTGGACAGTCCCTGCACGGCGAGGCCGGCGACCAGGCTCACGGCGCTGCCGCGGCGGCTCATCAGCCGGGGCGCGACCAGTCCGGAGACGAACGCCGCCGCGCCGGGCAGGCCGAAGACCAGGCCGGCCGTCGTCGCAGAGAAGCCGAGGACCTGCTGGAGGTAGAGGGTAAGCAGGAACACCACCGAGGACTCCAGCGCGAACACGGCGAAGCCACCGGCGTTACCCCAGCCGACGGCGCGCCGACGCAGGATCGCCATGGAGGCCAGCGGATGGGCGCTGGTCGTCTCGATCCGCCAGAACAGGGCGAGCAGCACCACACCGAGGGCGACGCAGCCCCACACGAGCGGGTCGGCCCAACCGTCGTTGCCACCGGTGGCGATACCGTAGACGAACGCGAGCAGCCCGCCGGTGACGGTGAGCGCGCCGGGCACGTCGAGGCGGACCGGGCCGGACGCGCCCCCGGACGGCAGCAGCCGCGGCGCGGCGAGCAGGATCGCCGCGGCCACCGGCACGTTGACGAGGAAGGCCCAGCGCCAGCTCAACAGGCCCGTCAGCAGGCCGCCGGCGAGCGCCCCGGTGGTGAATCCCGCGGAGATCAACGCACCGTTCATGCCGAGCGCGCGCTGCCGCAGCCGACCCGGCGGGAAGATCGTCAGCAACAGCGCGAGGGCGGCCGGGGTGGTCATGGCGGCGGCGAGTCCCTGGCCGACGCGGGCGCCCAGCAGCACGGCCGAGCTGGTGGCAAGACCGCCGACCAGGGACGACACGACCAGCAGCGCGAGTCCCGCGATCAGCATCCGCCGCCGCCCGGCCAGGTCGGCCACCCGTCCGAACAGCAGGGTGAACCCGGCCGCCGGCAGCGCGAAGGCCGTCGCCACCCACTGCAGGTGCGCATCGGTGAGTCCGACGCCGGCACCGATCGAGGGCAGGGCGACGTTGAGGATGGAGAAGTCGACCGCCAGCATGAACTGGCTGCCGAGCAGCAGGACGAGGATGACCCGCTGGCGGGTGGTCATCACGTCGTCGCCCACCACCGGGTCGACTCGGGCCGCGGCGGCGGAGTCGATCGAAACACTCATGCCGGCAACGCTCGGCGAACATCTCCGATCCGCCCACACCGTGTGTGTGCCACCCACCGCGTGCCTAGCACCGGCGAGGTGTGGTTCACCGTGTCGACGCAGGCAACACTGGATGGATGACCGAACTGGGAGACTTTCTGCGTTCGCGCCGCGCCCAGCTCACCCCCGAGGACGTCGGGCTGTCCCGCTACGGCGAGCGGCGGCGGGTGCCGGGCCTGCGCCGCGAGGAGATCGCGCAGCTCGCCGGGGTCAGCGTCACCTACTACACGCGGTTGGAACAGGGGCAGAGCCGCAATGCTTCGGACGCGGTGCTCGACGCGCTCGCCCGGGTGTTGCGCCTCACCGACGAGGAGACGGGCTACCTGCGTGGACTGGCCCGGCCGGCGTCCGCCCGGCGCGCGAGCCGGCCCGAGCACCTGCGCCCGAGCATTCGCCTGCTGCTCGACGAGCTGGGCAACATGCCCGCGCTGGTGATCGGCCGGCGTTGCGACGTCCTCGCCTGGAACCGGCTCGGGCACGCCCTGCTGTGTTCGCATCTGGCCGCCGACGCCCCGCAGCGCTGCCACGGCCGGCCGAACCTCGCCCGCGAGTTCGTCCTCGAGGCCCACGCCCGCGACCTGTTCGTCGACTGGCGGCGCAAGGTCGACGACGTGGTCGCCTACCTGCGGCTGGCCTCCGGCATGCACCCGGACGACACCAAGCTCAACGCCCTCATCGGCGAGCTGTGCGTGAAGAGCGAGCTGTTCGCGACGCTGTGGGCGCGCCACCCGGTCCGGGACTGCACGAACACCATCCGCGAGTTCCGGCACACCCGCTCGTCGGCCGGCTCACGCTGTTCGAGGAGGTCATGCGGCTGCCCGACGCCGGCCAGCGGATGGTGGTGATGACCGCGGAGCCCGGCTCGGCGTCGGCGGAGAACCTCCAGTTGCTGGCGAGCCTCGACCTCACGGCCGCGGCGCCGGGCCCGCTGCGCGTCCCCGCGGACCCGGCTCCCGGATGCGGGCCAGGAACCGGCGGGTGCGCTCCTCGCGGGGGTCGTCGAGAACCCGTCGCGGCGCGCCCCGCTCGATGATCGCACCGCCGTCGAGGACGAGCACCTCGTCGGCGATGTCCCGCGCGAACGCCATCTCGTGGGTCGCCAGCACCATCGGCATGCCGTCGCGCTTGAGCTCGCCGACGAGGTCGAGCACCTCGCCGACCAGTTCCGGGTCGAGCGCCGAGGTGATCTCGTCGAGCAGCAGCAGCGACGGCCCGGTGCCAACGCCCGCACGATCGCCAGCCGCTGCTGCTGGCCGCCGGAGAGCCGATCCGGGTAGGCGTCGACCTTGTCGGCGAGCCCGATGCGGGTGAGCAGCTCGCGGGCCCGATCGCGGGCGGCCGCGCGAGGCACCCGGTGGACCAGGATCGGCGCGAGGGTGACGTTCTGCAGCACCGTCAGGTGCGGGAACAGGTTGTACGCCTGGAACACGACGCCGATGCGGCGGCGGATCCGATCCGCGTCCACGCGCGGATCGGTGATCTCCGCACCGCCCAGGAGGATCTCGCCGTCGTCGACGGTCTCCAGCAGGTTCAGGCAGCGCAGCAGGGTGGACTTGCCCGACCCGCTGCCGCCGACGAGCACGACGGCCTGACCGGGCCCGACGTCGAAGGTGACGTCGCGCAGCACGACGGCGTCCCCGTAGAGCTTCACCAGGCCGCGCACGCTCAGCACCGGCACCGCCAACCCAGGTGACGCCGGCCCAGGTGACGCCGGCCCAGGTGACGCCGGCCCAGGTGACGCCGGCCCAGGTGACGCCGGCCCAGGTGACGCCGACTCAGGTGACGCCGGCCCAGCCGCCCCGTCGGATACCGGTCCGGGCGACCCAACCGCGTCGCCGGCCGTCACCGCACTCCCCCGGCCGTGGCGCCGGCCCCGGCCCCGCGGCGACGGGCGGAGCGGGCGGCGAGATGGTCGGTGACCCGGGTCAGCGGCACCGTGATCGCGAGGAACATCAGCCCGGCCAGCACGTACGGCGAGTAGTTGAAGTTCGCGGACGTGGCGATCTGCGCCGCCCGGACCGCGTCGACGACCCCGAGCACGGACACGAGGCTGGAGTCCTTCTGCAGGCTGATCGCGTCGTTGAGCAGCGGCGGCGTCACCCGCCGGACGGCCTGCGGCAGCACGACGCGGCGCATCGTCTGGGCGTGGGTGAGGCCCAGCGACCGGGCGGCGGCGACCTGGCTCGGATGCACCGACTCGATGCCCGCCCGGAACACCTCGGCCACGTACGCCGAGTAGGTGAGCACGAGTGCCGCGCCGCCGAGGACGAGCGGATCGGTGGGCAGACCGCGCAGCCGCAGGGCGGGCACGCCGAACCCGACCAGGTACAGCACGAGGATGACGGGCAGGCCGCGGAACAGGTCGGTGTAGGCGGCGGCCAGCAGCCGCAGCGGCAGGAGCACCGGGCCGGCCAGGGTCCGCGCCAGCGCCACCAGCAGGCCGAGGGCACTCGCCGCGGCCCCGCAGACGACGAACAGCTCGAGGTTGACGACCATCCCAGTGCGCGCGGCCGGCCAGGCGGCGGTGATCTCCGGCCAGGAGAAGAACCGCTGGCGGACCCGCGGCCAGCCCGACGTGTGGGTGATCCCGACGCCCGCGACGACGGCGACCGCGGTGGTGCTGACGGCGGCGATCACCACCGCGCGCAGCCGGGCGCGCCGCCGCAGCCGCCGGCGGTCCCGCTCGTGCTCGCTGGGCTCCCAGGGGAGCGTCACCGCAGGACGGGGGCTCCGGCCTGGGAACCCAGCCACTGCTCGGTGAGCTGGCGCAGCTCCCCGCTGCTGGTGAGCTGGGCGAGGGCGTCGTTGACGTTGCGCACCAGCGGGTTGCCCTTCTCGAACAGCAGCCCGAACTGCTCCGGCGCCCCGACCGTGGGGAACTGTCCGACGATCAACGAGTCGGGGATCTCGGCGGAGGTCAGTTGAAAGGCGGTCGGCAGGTCCACGACGATGCCGTCGATCGGCCCGTTCTCCATCGCGGTCTTCGCGTCGTTGAGGTCGTTGAAGACCGCGGGCTGCTGCACGGGCGCCACCTGCCTGGTGATGGCGTCGAGGCTGGTCGTGCCGACGGGGGCACCGAACTTGGCGCCCTTCAGCCCGGCGAGGGTTCGCACGTCCGCGATCCGGGAGGACTTGAGCGCGACGACGGCCTGGCTGACGTCGTAGTACCCGGTGCTGAAGTCGACGGCCTGCTGGCGCTGGGGCGTGATCGAGATCTCGTTGATGTCGAAGTCGAACTTCTTCGGACCGGGCGCGAACGAGCTGTTGAACGGCTCGGTGACCCAGTGGACCTTGTCGGGGGTGAAACCGAGCTTGGCGGCCACGGCATAGGCGACCGCGCTCTCGAAGCCCTTGCCATTGGCCGGCTTGCCGTCGGAGAACCATGGCGCATAGGCGGGCGAGTCAGTGGCCACCGTCAACTGGCCGGACTTGACCAGGTGCAGGCCGTCCGACGAGGAACCGCCACCCGACGAACCGGCGCAGGAGGCCAGCGCGAGCAGCGCCGCGGCGGCCAGGGCGAGGACGGTGAGACGCCGTGGGCGTGGCATCGGAGACCTCCGAGGGTGTCCCACCCAGGTGGGACGCGCTGAGCAGGCAAGAAGGCTGAGCGGTGGGGCTGGCACAGGCTACCGCCGAACCAGGACAAACCGATCACCGGGGGCCGGTCGCCGCCGGTGCCGACCGTGGTGCGGCGGCCCGTGGGTCGCTGGGCGCCGTCGAGGAGCCCAGCCGGTTTCCGGCCAGAATGCGGTCAGATCATGCCGAGGCTTCGGTACGGTTTTTTTGCCGAAAACCGTACCTACCCCTCGGCTCGATTCCGTGTTCGAACTGCTACACGGAGATACGCGGGATGGCGTAGCTCGTGACACACCAAGTGCCGGGGTGCCGGGGCGCCGGGGTGCCGGGGTGCCGGGGTGCCGGGGTGCCGGGGTGCCGACGGATCATGCCTCGGGCCCGGTGACCGGCGGCCCGGTGACCGGCGGGCCGGCGTAGACGCCGCGGGGACGCAGGCGCAGCGGCGTCTCCTGGTACTCCTCCAGGGCATGGGCGAGCCAGCCGACTGTGCGGGCCACCGCGAAGATCACCTCGCCGGCCTCGGCGGGCATGCCCGCGGCATGGGTCAGCACCGCGAGCGCCAGGTCCACGTTGGGCCGTAGCGCGCGCTCCCGCCCGGCCACCCGGGCGATCTCGCCGGCGGCGGCCAGGAAGGGCTCGGCGGCGGGCAGCGCCGCGAGCGCGGCCAGCAACGCGCGGGCACGCGGGTCGCCGTCGGGGTACAGCCCGTGCCCGAATCCGGGGATCCGCTGGTCGGCGCGCAGGTGCTCGGAGACCACGACCACCGCGTCCCCCCGGTCGACCACCTCGGCGAGCAGCCGGTACGCCAGCCGGCTGGCGCCGCCGTGCAGGGGCCCGTCGAGGGCGGCGAGCCCGGCGGAGACGACGGCATACGGGTCCGCCCGCGCCGAGGCCGCAACCCGGGCGGCGAACGTGGACACGGCGAGGTCGTGATCGGCCAGCAGGCCGAGGGCCCGGTCGAGGCACGCGATCGCCGCCCTGTCGCCCGGGCTGCCCGCCAGCCGGACCCATAGCCGCGCGGCGATGCCCGCCCGCTCCCCGGCCGACTTCGTGGCCCCCGCCATCTGCGCAGCCCAGGGCGACTCCGCAGCCCCAACCGACTCAGCATCCCCAGCCGACTCAGCATCCCCAGCCGACCCCGCAGCCCCAACCGACCCCGCAGCCCTGGCCGGCTCAACGGCCCCGGCCATCTCCGCAGCTCCGGTCATCGCGCGAGCCCCGATTGTCCGTGGAGCCTCGGCTGCCCGGGACGCCTCGGGTGGCGCCGGGAGGGCCTCGACGAGCGCCGCGACGAGGGTGCGGGCGGTGAGCAGGACGCTGTCCTCGCGCAGGTCGAAGCGCAGCGGGTCGCTCGACGCGGCGACCGAGACGGCCACCCGCATCCGGTCAGTGAGCCGGGAGCGGGCGGGCAGGATCCCACCCACCCGTCCCAGGGTGGCGGCGAGATCCGGCGGGACGGTGAACACCGGCGCCGAGTCCGTCCGGCCGCGCCAGAGCCAGCCGGCCACGTCCTCGAAGCGGTGACGGGCGACGAACTCGACGGCGTCGACGCCGCGGTAGTAGAGGCGTCCATCCGCGACAAGGGTGAGCCGGGTGCGCACGGCCGGCAGGTCCCCGCCGCGCGGGGCACCAGCCCCCACCAACCCGCCGCCGGGGGCACCGACGGCGGGGGTGCCGACGGCGGGCCCGGCGGAACCGCTTGGTGCACCGGCGGCAGGAGCCTTCCGCTCAGAGACGTCGGCTGCGGCGAGCCCACCGGCTCCGCCGAGCCCGTCGACTGCGACGAGCCCGTCGACTGCGACGAGCCCGTTGGCAACCGCGGCACGGACCCGCGCGTGGCCCTGGGTGCGCAGCCGCTCGACCTCGGCGGGGTCGAAGGTGCTGCCCCGGCCGCCGGCGGCCCGCTGGCTGTGCAGCAGGCCTCGGCTGGCGTAGGCGTAGACCGTCTCGAGCTTCACCCCGAGCCGTTCGGCGACCTCGCGTGACGACAGCCGCTCACCATGACCCATCCGCGCCCCTTCCGCTCCCCCAAGTGTACTGATTCACGTTGATTGCAATCAACGTTGACACCACATCCATACAGGATCAACTATGGATGGCGAGGAGGCGAACCATGGTGATCACGACTGGCAGCACGGCCCGCACCGGCTCGACGGACGCGGCGAGGGTGGCAGATGGCCCGCCCACCCCGCCGGCGGGCATCGACGTCCCGCGGGGACTGAAGGGGGTGGTCGTCACGCAGACGGCGCTCGGCGACGTGCGCGGGCGCGAGGGCTTCTTCCACTATCGGCAGTACTCGGCCGTGGAGCTGGCCGAGCGCCGCTCGCTGGAGGACGTCTGGCATCTGATGGTGTTCGGCGCGCTGCCGGACGCCGCGGCGCGAGCGGCGTTCGCCGCCCGGGTGGCGCCGTTGCGGCGGCTGCCGGCGGGTCTCGGCGAACTGCTGCCGGCGCTGGCCCGGGCCGGCAGGGCCGGGGGCGCGCTCGACGGGCTGCGCACCGCCCTGTCGCTGGCCGGCGCCGCCCGTGGCGTCGCCCCGCTGTACGACGTGGACGAGGCGGCCCGCGTCGACGACGCCCTGTTCGTCGGCGCGGTCACCCCGACGCTCGTCGCCGCGCTGCACCGGCTGGCGCACGGGCTCCCACCGGTGGCACCCCGCGACGATCTGCCGTTCGCGGCCAACTACCTGTACATGGTCACCGGCGCGGAGCCGACCGCGGCGCAGGTGCGCGCGATCGAGCGCTACCTGATCTGCACGGTCGACCACGGCTTCAACGCCTCGACGTTCACCGCCCGGGTGATCGCGTCGACCGGGGCGGACCTGGTGGCCTGCGTGGTCGGGGCGATCGGCGCGCTGTCCGGGCCGCTGCACGGCGGCGCGCCGAGCCGGGCGCTGGACACCCTGGACGAGATCGGCAGCCCCGAGCGGATCGACCCGTGGATCCGCGAGCACGTCCTCGCCGGCGATCGGATCATGGGCTTCGGCCACGCCGTCTACCGGACCGAGGACCCGCGGTCGCGACTGCTGCGCGGCGTCGCCGAGGACTTCGGCGGCGACCTCGTCGCGTTCGCCGTCCAGGTCGAGCGGCGGGTGGTGGAGCTGCTGGCCGAGCTGAAGCCGGGCCGGGAGCTGCACACGAACGTCGAGTTCTACGCCGGGGTCGTGATGGAGCTCTGCGGGCTGGCGCGGGACATGTTCACCCCGACGTTCGCCGTCGCCCGCACGCTCGGCTGGACGGCGAACATCCTCGAACAGGCCACGGACAGTAAGATCATCCGCCCCTCGGCCCGCTACGTCGGCCCGCCCGCCCCCCAGCCGGTCCCGTCGCCGTAGCCGGACCGAGGTCGGGTCGACTCGGGTTCGACAACGTCGCCGGGCACCCCGCGGAGTCCGCATTCCGCTTTCCGGCGCGCCAATACCATCGCCTGGGCGACACCGCCGACCGAATCCGCGGGACTGTTCATCCTGATGTTCACCCGGCTAGGATCAGTGCCGTCGACGACCCGACCACCGCGGCGGGCGTCGTTCCTTGTCCGGAAGCGAGTCGACAACCGGTCGGGGAATCCACGGACGGGGGCGGCCTGGTGAGCGATCCGATGCTGATCTGGAAAGGCAAGAACGCCGACCAGCGGCTTTTCTGGTCCCGGGCCCATTCGGACGGCAGTTGGCGCGACCAGCAGCAGGTGCGGTATTTCGCCACCAACAGGGGCGGGATCGGTGCCGCCTCCGACGGGCGCCTGACCGCCCGCGCCGCGTGGCGCGGCGCCGACGACGACAGCCGGATCTGGACGGTGGGCTGGTACGGCGACGGCTGGTCCGACCAGCAGACCCCGGCGGACGCCCCCCGCACCGAAGACCGGCCCGCGCTGGCCTTCCACGACGGACGTACGGTCATGGCGTGGCGCGGGACCGGTCCCGACCAGACGATCTGGTTCTCCGAGAACCTCGGGCCGCAGCGAGTCGCCGGCGGGCTGGCCGCGTCCACCCACGGCCCGGCGCTCGCGTCGTACGGCGGGCTGCTGTACATGGCGTGGAAGGGTTCCGGCGGCGATCAGGGGCTTTACTGGACGACGTACGACGGGCACGCCTGGGCGCAACCCCATCCGTTTCCCGGCGGATCCACGCACGGCCCGGCGCTCGCCGCCGCACCGCAGGGCCTTTTCCTGGTCTGGAAAGGCTCGGGAAACGACGCGGGAATCTGGCACGCGGAGTTCCAGAACGGCCACTGGTCGGCCCAGCGGCCCGCCCCGGGCGGAACGAGCACCGGCCCGTCGGCGGCCTACGTGGGCAACACCGTCATCACGGCGTGGAAGGGTGTCGGCGCCGACGCGCGGATGTGGACCTGCCGAAATTTCCGCGAGCCGCAGATCGCCGTCGCGAACGGCGCCTTCGGTACCAGTGACACCCCGGCAATCGTGAGCACCTTCGTCACGGAACTCTGACCGCCCGGGTCGGGCGGGGGCGCGCTCCCGCGTCCGACTCCCCCACCCGCCGCCGCGGCGCGGACGGCAGGGCGCCGCCCGTCCGCGGCGGGAGTGAGGACGGCGGCCTGCCGGCGCGGGCCGCCCCGGGCTGCCGGGCGCCGGCGCCCGGCAGCGGCGCCCGGCAGATCCCGCCCAGCGCCCCACCACCGGTCTCCCTCCCATCGCGGCAGTCTCCTTCCCATGGTGAAGCGACGCGATATGCGTTCGGGTACCCGAGGCCGGGTCGGATTGATGCCGCACCGGTTGCCTACCGCCGATCGAATTCATGCCGGTGAGCCAGGAAAGCCGCGGTCACCGTCCGCGGAACCACTCACCGGCGATGCGCAACGGAAACAGACAGCGCAACGACACCGCGACAGGGACCACATCCATCGCACCAACTCCGATCCGGTGGGAAAACGAAGAACCCTGAGTGGCACAGGCACGGCCCCCGAGGGGAACGGGGACCATGCCGGGTCACCCAAAATGGCCGGCGCCGGCGCGGAAGGCAACCATCACGCCCCATTGGCAACCTGTTGCCATAACGCACCGTAACGGAACGTGCCGCAGTCGAGACGCACCGCCTAGGACTACCGCCTCGACGGATGGGACAGTTCCCCATAAAACATGATATTCAAACTAGATCGCCTCAAGATGGGTTACTCTGCGCAAGAAATGTGAAGCGCGACACACAGTGGGGCGTTACCTGTGCGAAACATTCTTGTGAGCGCGGCACGCAGACCCATAAATTGACACGAAGCGTAATCGCATAAAAGCGGAGAGTCTCCACAAAGAGGCAGGCAAGGTGCCTTTTTAGGCGACTTGACCGATTTGCTGGCAGTAGACGCTGGCCAGCTCCGGGTGGCGGCCAGGACGTCCGCACACTGAACGAGCCCTGACGGCGCCCCTCCGGGTCCCCTTCATCCGGCCACGGCTCACCCAAACGGCGCCCGATCGCGATGGACAGCGAGGACTTCTTTCTACGAACCGGATGACAACCGGGCCTCCGTTCTGGCACAGTCCAGCCCGGACCCGAGCGCAACCGGGTCCACCAACATCACCGAATCGGTGCGGCGCGCCGAGTTCGAGCACGTCTTTTTCCTCACCAAGGCCTTCTCCCAGCGTCCCGGTTGACGCATTCCCAGGACTCCTGAGAACGCTCGCCATCCGCACGGGAAAGACCAGGGAAGGTGGCTCACATCATGGGGGGTGATTCGCCGTGAGTCGACATCGTCGGCTTCCTGAACACGCCGGCCGGCATCGGACCGCCGAGTCGCCCGGCAGGCACCGGGCCGTCTCGACGGACACCGCGGTCCGGCGCACCTCCCGACGGCCGGCGCCGCTGTGGCCGAAGGCGGCCGGCGGGCTCACCGCCCTGCCCATGATCGGCCTGCTCGTCGCTCTCTGCCTCGGCCCGGGACCCGCCATCCCCGCGCAGAACGTCGACCCCGCCCCGGCCGTTCATCCGCCGACCGCCACCCGCACCTACCCGTTGCCCCTCGTCCTCCCGCCGCTCATTCCCGCCAGCTCCACCAACCCCACCGCGGCACCGACCACCACCGCGGCACCATCCCCGGAACTCCCCGACGATCACGCCCTCGCCGACGCCGCCGCGGGCCGATCCACCACCCCGGCCGTCATCCTGACCGCCCGCGATCGGGCCATCCCCGCTCGCGTCCTGGCGGCGTACCGCAGCGCCGCAGCCCGCACCGCCGCCGAACGCCCCGGCTGTCACCTGCCCTGGCAGCTTCTCGCCGGCATCGGCAAGATCGAGTCCGGCCACGCGGTCGGCCGTCCCATCACCCCCGACGGCACCATCACCTCGCCCATCCTCGGCCCACCGCTGGACGGCCGCCACGGCCACGCCCTCGTGCGCGACACCGACCACGGCGCCCTCGACCACGACACCACCTACGACCGCGCCGTCGGCCCCATGCAGTTCATCCCCACCACCTGGCGCACGGCCGGCCGCGACAACTCCGGCGACCAGCACGCCGACCCCCACAACATCGACGACGCCACCCTCGCCGCCGCCGGCTACCTCTGCCGCTCCCAGCGGGACCTGGCCGACCCCGCCGACCTCCGCAGCGCCATCTACAGCTACAACCCGTCCACCAGCTACGTGCACGCCGTCCTCGCCTGGACCGCCGGATACACGACCGACGGCGCCACCGCCGCGACCACACCGGCCACCACGCGTCGCCCCACGACGGCCCCGCCACCCGCCGTCCCTCCAACGCCGGCCGCTTCGACGCCGACCGCTTCGCCGCCGACCGCTTCGCCGGCACCGCCACCGACCCCGCGGGCGTCCCTGTCCCCGTCCGTTCCCGCCTCGTCAAGCCTGCCTGGCGCCCCCATCCCCACCCCGTCCGGATCCGCGTCCGCCGCCCGGCCGTCCGGCGCCGATCCGAGCACGATCGCCCCAGCGCCGAGGCCCGGGCCGAAGCTCCCCGCCCAGCCCCGAGCCACTCCCGCCCCGACGCCCAGGGCTGCGACCGACGGTGACGCGGACCATCCGGCGGACGTCCCCACCGTCGCGCCCAGCAGCTCACTGCTCGTCGTCTCGCTCCTGCCGAGGAACGAGCCGACCGACCCGGGCCCCGTCACCCCGTCCACCCCACCCCCCTGAGCCCGCCCACCAGGCTCCGAGGGCCGAGCCGCAAAAGCGAGCCCGTCATGCCACGCCCCACCCGCTACCCGCCCCATTTTCGGGCCGACGCCATCGCCCGCGTTCGGCGCGTTCAGCCCGATCACTCGTCCGAGTGGTCCGCGATCCAGGCCGTCGCGAGTTCCCTCGCCATCAGCGCCGAGACGCTTCGGACCTGGGTACGCCAGGCCGAGTCGCTCAGCGACGGGCAACGGACGACCGCCCGCCGACAACAGGCCGAGATCCGCCGCCTGATCCGGGAGAACGCCGAGCTGCGCCGCGCGCTCGACATTCTGCGCGGGCCGGAGCCGTCGAGAACTCCGACGCGCCCGGCCGTCAGCCGACCCGTGCCGAAGGCGACCGACGGCTCGGTGACCCCTACGTGAGCCTTTCCGGGAATTCCGGCCGGCGGATCGACGCCCGTTCTTTCTGTCCACCGGCGGATACCACTCCGGCAACAGCCGTCTCGGACCATTCGGACGGCTCTGCCGCGCCACCGAGCACGTGTTTCCTACAGGTAACACACTGCTGCGTGACCCAGATAACATCGGCGCTCTTCTGCGGTATTGACGCCACCGGCAGATCCGAAATCCGGTAACCCAAAGTCACCAAACCCTGCGACTGACGGCTCCCGGACGGGTTCGACGCAACACCGAGTGCTCGCCACCCCTCAGACAGGGCGAGCGAGGACCCATCTCACTCAAGCAACGCACACACAACCGATCTTGATTCTCTAGTGTTGCCGTCGAGGTTCTGCCATTTTCGGTGATCCGGCGCGCCCCCCAATTCCCTCGGGACCGGGAGGGCGGCGCGCCTTTCCTTGTCTGCACCGAGAATCGGAGTTGACATGATGCGGGCATCCCCCGTGCATCGTCGAAGGCACACCGTTCGAGCCATCTGCGTTCTTCTCGCCGCCGTTCTGGTCGGGACGATCGCCACGTTTCTTCCGGCGGGGCGGGACGCGGCCTGGGCCGCCCCCACCGGCTCCGCCGACAAGGCGCCGACCGCGCCGACCGGGCCGGCCGAGCGGCCGGACTTCGTGTCCGCGCAGGTCGCCGCGCACGCGGAGAAGCGGCGGATCGAGGTGACGGACCGGCGGACCGAGACGACGTCGACGTTCGTGAATCCGAACGGGACGATCACTGTCGACTCGTTCTCCGGGATCCACCGGGTTCGCCGGGGCGACGGCTGGGTCGACGTCGATCCCACCCTCGTCCTCCTTGGCGGGAAGGTCACCCCGAAGGCCGCGAAGGCGTCGATCGTCCTCTCCGCGGGCGGCAAGGCCGGTGACCCGGTCGCGACGCTGGTCGACGGAACGAGGCAGGTCGCGTTCGCGTGGCCGGGCGCCCTGCCCGCCCCGACCCTCGCCGGGAACGTCGCCACCTACCCGGCGGTCGCGAAGGACACCGACCTGCGGGTCAAGGTCACCCCGACCGGCTACGACGTACAGATCATCGCGCACACCCCGGCCGCCGCGCAGGCCGCGCTGACGCTGCCGATGCGCCTGACGGGCCTGACCGCGACGCGGACCGCCGGCGGCGAGACCCGCCTGTCGGCCGGCGGGAAGGTCACCGCCCGCTCGCCGACCCCGCTGATGTGGGACGCCCACCTGGACCCGGCGACGAAGCTGCCCGACCGGACCCACGCGGTCGACGCGGCGCTCACCGGGGCGAGTACCGCCACGCCGACGCTGGAGCTGAAGCCGGACAAGGCGTGGCTGACGGACCGCGCCCGGCAGTACCCGGTCACCATCGACCCGGCGGCGGTGCTGGCCGACAACCTCGACACCGACGTCAACGACACGAACCCGACCACGAACTACGACAGCTACGAGTACCTGCGGGTCGGCAACTACCTCGGCGGCGCGGTCAACCGGTCGTTCCTGCGGTTCGACACGACCGCGATCGAGGGCCGGCACGTCACCTCGGCCTACCTCCAGCTCTGGCAGGCCGGTTCCCAGACCTGCACCGCGCAGCCCATGGTCGTGCAGGGCTCGGCGGCCCTGTCCGCCGGGACGACGTGGAACACCCAGCCGGCCGCCGACGGCACGAACTGGTCGAACACCAGCTTCAACGCCGGCACGGTGAACGGCTGCGGGTCCGGCGGCGTCTCCCTCGACATCACCGGCCTGGCGCAGGCCTGGGCCACCAACGGCCAGCCGTCGCCGGAGACCCTGACGCTGCGCGCGCCGGACGAGACGAGCTGGGACCAGTACAAGTACTTCTACTCCGGGGACACCGGCCTCAAGCCCCAGGTGTCCACCACCTACAACTCCTACCCGGGCACCGTCGCCAACCGCTCCACCAGCCCGTGCTCGGCGCAGTGCGGCGGCAGCCCGGCGACCGTCCTGACGAACTCGACGCGCCCGGTCCTGTCCGGCGCGGCCACCGACGCTGACGGCGCTCCGCTGCGGCTCGACTTCGAGGTGTGGAACTCCGCCGGCACCACGAAGATCACCGACGGGTCGGTCTCCAACATCTCGCCGAACGCCACGGGTTCCTGGACCGTGCCGGCGGGTGTGCTGACCAACGGCACCTCCTACGAGTGGCGGGTCCGCGCCTACGACGGGACGGACTACTCCCAGGCCTGGTCGTCGTGGATCCCGTTCACCGTGGACACCACCGCCCCGTCCGCACCGACCGCGCTCGCCTCCGCGGCCTGGCCGTCCGGCGGCTGGGGCACCGCGACGTCGGGCACGTTCACCTGGACCTCGCCGGGTGGGGACACGCAGTCGTTCCTCTACGGCCTCGACCAGCCCTCCCCCGCGACCGAGACGACCGGCACGGCCAGCGCGACCCTGACCCCGACCGCCGGGCTGCACACGTTCTACGTCCGCACGAAGGACAAGGCGGGCAACCTGTCGTCGGTCGTGTCCTACGGCTTCGGCCTCGGGACGGGGGCCCTGGCGAGCCCGGCGGAGAACGCCCGGGTCCAGCGGTTCGTCGTCCTGGAGGGGCAGGCCCCGACGTCGCAGGTGTCGGTGACCTACCAGTACCACCTGGGCACGAGCACGGGCGCGACCTGGAGCGACGTTCCCGTCGGGGACACGACGATCGAGGGGACCTCCACCAACCCGACGTGGCCGGCACCGCGCAACGGCTCGGGCCTGTTCGACCGGCAGAACTGGAACGTCGGCTTCACCCTGCAGGGCGGCGCCGACGGGCCCATCCAGCTCCGCGCCTGCTTCCGCGACTCCGGCGGCACCGTCTCCTGCACGGCCGCCCGCACGGTGCAGTATGCCCGTAACGCCTTCGGCGACTCGAACGCCGTCTCCCAGGTGGGGCCGGGTTCGCTGGCCCTGCTGACCGGCGACTACTCCGTGTCGGCGACGGACGTCACGCTGGCGACCTACACCGGCAGCCTCACGGTCGGCCGGTCCCTGACGACGCTGACCCCGCCCCCAGCGACCAGCGACCCGTCCGGGATCTTCGGCCCCGGCTGGACGTCGGACCTGCAGGGACCGGAGTCCGGCACCGCGGCCAGCACGCTGACAGACGCCACCGCGACCACGAACACGGTCACCTTGACCTCCAGTGAGGGCGCGGCGTCGGTCTACTCCCGGACCGGCTCCGGCAGCTACCCGTACAGCTACGCCGGGGTGGCCGACACCGCGGTGGACGGCTCGAAGCTGGTCAAGGACTCGGCGACCCAGTTCACCCACACCGGCGTCGGCGGCACGAAGACCGTGTTCGTGTCGAAGACCGTCGGCTCGGCCACCATCTGGGTGGTCGACCGGGTGGAGCAGCCCGGCTCCGCCACCACCTCCACCTACACCACCGACAGCGCCGGCCGGGTGACCCGCATCCTCGCCCCCGTTCCGACGGGCGTCACCTGCACCACCCTGGTCGCGGGCTGCCGGGCGCTGACGTTCACCTACGCCACCTCCACCACCGCGACCGGCTCCGGCACCGACCCGGCCACCTGGGGCGACTACAACGGTCAGCTCGCGTCGATCTCGATGGCGGTCAACGGGGCCACCGCGGTCGTCGTCGCGCAGTACAAGTACGACTCGACCGGCCACCTGCGCCTGGAGTACGACCCGCGCGTCGACAACACCGACGGCTCGCACATCGGCGTCACCTACCAGTACAACGCCGGTGGGCGCCTGACCACCCTCACCCCGCCCGGGCAGGACGCCTGGACGTTCGGCTACGACACCTACAACCGGGTGATCAGCGTCGCCCGGCCGCGGCCCGCCGGCGCCGGCACCGCGACCCGCACGATCGTCTACGGCGTCGCGCTGACCGGCTCGGGCGCGCCGGTCGACCTGGCCTCCGGCGTCGTCGCCGGCTGGGGCCAGCGGGACCTGCCGGCCTGGGCGACCGCGGTCTTCCCGGCCAGCCGGGTGCCGTCCAACCCGCCCGTCGCCGCCGACTGGCCCTACGCCGACCTCAGCTACCTCAACGCCGACGGCCGCCAGGTGAACGCCGCCTCCTACGGCAACGGCGCCTGGCAGATCACCACGACCGAGCACGACCCCAACGGCCACGTCATCCGTGAGCTGAGCGCGGAGAACCGCAACCAGGCCCTCACCCCCACCGCCGACACCGACCCGACCGTCACCGCGCTCACCGACTCCGCGGCCCGGGCGCAGGTGCTGGACACCGACACCGTGTACTCCGCGGACGGAGTGTCGGTTACCGACACGTTCGGACCGACGCACCGGATCGTCGACAACAGCGGGGCGCAGTACTCCGCCCGCCAGCACGTCCACACCGACTACGACGAGAACGCCCCGTCCTCGCCCGACCCCTACCGGCTGCCCACCACCATCACCACCACGATCCGCCAGGCCGGCGGGGCGGACGTCGAACCGCGTAAGACCGTCAACGGCTACGAGGCGAAGTCCGGCGATCCTGCCACCACCTCCGGCTGGACCCTGCGCAAACCCACGACGGTGACCACCTGGATGGGTGGCGGAGGCGCCACCGACATCGTCCGCACCACGTACTACAACGCGGCCGGAAACCCGGTCGAGGTCCGCCAGCCGAAGGCGAACACCGCCGGCACGGACGCCTTCACCACCGTCACCTCGTACTTCACCGCCACCGGCTCCGGCGGCTGCGTGAACGCCTCCTGGACGGGCCTGGCCTGTTCCACCGGCCCCGCCGCGCAGCCCTCTTCCGGCAACCCGCTGCCGGTGACGACCTACACCTACAACGACCTCAACCAGCCTCTGACCAAGGTCGACACCGTGGTCTCCGGATCGACCACCACCCGAACCACGACGTACACCTACGACGCGGCCGGCCGGAAGGCCTCCGAGGCGCTCGCGGTCAGCCCCGCCGCCGACGGCGGCACCGCCGTTCCCACCGCCACCTACGGCTACAGCACCACCAACGGGCTACCCACCACCACAACCGCATCGTCGATCACCCTGACCACCGGATACGACACCTGGGCGCAGGTCACCAGCCAGACCGACGCCGACGGAAACACCACCACCACCGGCTACGACATCGACGGCCAAGTCAGCTCCCGCGACGACGGGAAGGGCACCTCCACCTACCTCTACGACACCGCCACCGAACACCGCGGCCTCGTGACCTCGCTCGGCGTCGGCGCCGGCAGCGCCCCCTCCACCTTCACCGCGACCTACAACGGCGACGGCACCCTGACGTCGCAGACCTATCCCAGCGGCCTCGTCTCGACGACCCGCTACGACAACAACGCCGAACCCACCAGCCTCGTCTACGGGAAATCCGGAACCCCGTGGCTGACCTTCTCCCAGGCGAGCTCGGTATACGGCCAGGTCAGGCTCGACGCCACCACACCCGCTATGAAGACACTGGGCTACGACCCCGCTGGCCGGCTCACTGCCGTCGCCGACGCGGTCAGCTATGGCGGACCCCGCATCTGCACCACCCGCACCTACAACTACGACCTCGACTCCAACCGCACCGCGCTGAACAGCTACCCCGACGCCGGCGGCCAACCCGACACCGGTAACTGCTCCACCAGCACCACACCGGCCGTCTACAGTCACAGCTATGACCAGGCCGACCGAATCACCGACACGGGCTACGCCTACGACACGTTCGGCCGCACCACCAGTATTCCGGCGGCCGACGCCGGCGGTGCCGCGCAGACCGTCGGATTCAACGCCAACGACCTGGTCGCATCCCAGACCGCAGGCTCCACCTCACGCACCTACACCCTCGACCCCGCCCGCCGGCTCCGCTCCTGGACCGCCGGCTCCACCACCACCACCAACCACTACCCCACCGCCACCGGCGACAGCCCCACCTGGATCGGCGTCACCGGCGGCACCTGGACCCGCAACATCACCGGAATCGGCGGCGACCTCGCCGCCATCCAGACCGACACCGGCACCGTCACCCTCCAACTCGCCAACCTCCACGGCGACATCGTCGCCACCACCGACGACTCCACCACCGCCACCTCCATCACCAACTACGCCGAATCCAACGAGTTCGGCGTTCCCTACTTCCCCAGCACCGCCTACGCCCGCTACGGCTGGCTCGGCGCCAAACAACGCTCCCGCGACACCCTCGCCAGCCTCACCCTCATGGGCGTCCGCCTCTACAACCCCTACACCGGACGATTCCTCTCCACCGACCCAGTTCTCGGCGGCTCCGCCAACCCCTACGACTACACCAACCAAGACCCCTACAACAAGTTTGACCTAACCGGTCAGTGGTGGGGTTGGCACAAGGTCTTCACCACGGTCGCGTACGTTCTCACGGCTGGCAGCCTCATCGCAGCCGTAGCCGGCGGAGGCTGGATAGCGATTGGCATAGCAGCGTTCTTCTTCACTCTCGGCTCCTACGATTACTACAAGGCGTATCTGCGTCGACCTGGATACGCCGGACGCTACTGCAACTACGACAGACGCGGGAGGGCAACATCTTGCTACACAGCTAGATAGCGCGAACCATCGGTCTCTAGCGAAGTACCGTCCGGCCGTCTAGCGACCAGCCCCAGGCATCCCCGGAATACTCCGAGGTTGCCTGGGGTTTTCGAGCATAATTCCCACCATCACCCAGACCCATGAGGATAGAAATGCCCAGGAGCCCAAAGCAGAAACGCCTGAGAACCGTCGGCATATTTCTTTTCCTCCTCACCCTACTTATAGTATCTTTCGAACTATTTGCATTCGATGATATTAGATCAGCCATTACGGCAGGGGGCTCCGGAATTCTTATATGTATTTTGATCTTCAAAGCGACAAAATCACCCCCCGAAGAAGAGTCGCGAGCCCCCGACGACCATGTTCTGCCCACCAAGTAATCCGCATCGGGCCTTATTCTTACCGCGGCGAGGGTTGAACTGCCCTGATTTCCTCAGAGATCCGGGCAGTTCACTGCGATGACATGAACAACAGAACCGCGTTCATCCGCCGTAACTGGTCAGGTAGCCACTTGATCTTGGGTTAGGTGGTTGCGGGCATCCAGGGGCGGCCCTCGGCGAGTTGAACGAGGGCGTCGAACTGGGAGATGCCGTGTTTGGTGGCGGTGGACAGGTAGCTTCGGATCGCGCAGAACTGGCGGGCACCGGTGAGGCTGCGGAGGCAGCCGGATACTTTCTGCCGTAGTTTGATCATGCGGATGTCGCGTTCGCAGCCGTTGTTGTCCGCGGGAACCCGCAGATCACGGGTGAAGCGCAGGTAGTCGGTTTCCCGGTCGACGAGGCGGCAGGCCAGGGCGTGGCGGGCGGCCATGAGTGTCGTGCCCCGCGGGGAGGTCTGACTGATCCCGATGTGGGCGGCGTGGCGCAGGGCCCGGGTGTGGGCTACCAGCGCCTGCGGGTCGACCGGTGTGCCGGTGATGGTGGCGTCGACGGTGAGCCGGTGCAGGGCGACGAGGGCGTCGGCGGCCCGGGTGGCCCAGCACCAGCTGCCGGCCGGGGCGGTGTCGGTGATCGCCTGCAGCTCGCGGAGCACGTGGGCGACGCAGAGCTGGTGAGTGGCGTCGGTGTAGCTGTCGTACGCGGCCCAGGCGTCGTGGACCACGACCCCGGTGAACCCGGTCAGCACCCCGAGGGCGTCGATCCCGACGGTTCCCCGCCTCGGATGACAGTCGATCAACGTGTACTTCCCGGTGCGGGCGCAGTGCACCCAGTGCAGTTTCCCGGCGACGCGCAGCCCGGTCTCGTCCGCGCCGAGCACCTCGGCGCCGGCGAGGTGCTCGCGGACCGCGGTGAGGAAACCTTCCAGGTCGGTGGCGGAGCGGGCGGCCATCGCCGCGACGGTGCCCGCGGACAGGGGTATCCCGACCAGCTCGGCGAGCGCGGTCGCGGTCCGGTCGGTCGACAGGAACTGGCCGGAGTACAGGTAGACCGCCGCCGCGGTCACCCGCGACCCGTACTGGGTGGGGGCGTCCACCCCGGCCGGTGCGGTCGCCTTCGTGCGTGTCCCGCAGCCGCATTCCCGTTCCAGGAGCTGATGCTCGGTCACGTGGGGGCGGAGTTCGGGCAGGTCGAACACCTGCCGGCGTTCGGTCCGGGTCACCGGCCGGTCCGCCAGCTGCGTCCCGCACCCTGAGCACGGCCCCGGCTCGTGCACCACACGCTCGTCAGGATCGGCGACCATCCGCAGCGTCGATCCGGGATGGCCGTCCTGCCCGCCGGGCCTGCGGCCGGTCTTCGTCCGCAACGATGTCGGGGGTGGCTTGGCCAGCCCGTCCGAACTCGGCGGCTTCGAGGAGTTCCGCGACGTCTTCGCGACCTGGGCTTCCAGCTCGGCGATCCGCGCCCGAGCCTGTTCCAACTCGGCCCGCAACTGCATGATCAGCGCCGCCTGCTCCACCACCAGCGCCGCGAGCTCGTCATACGACGGCACCGGCGGCGCGGGCGGATCATCGGACACACCCGAACCCTACGGACCGATCAACCACGCGGCACCAACGCTCCGGGGCTACCAGATCACCGAACAGCCCCAGCACGCCGCGAGAGCAAAAACAAACGATCTACGAGACCTGACCAGGTCCCGGAACCCCCGCCGCTGCGCCCGCGACGCGAACAAGTCATCGAACTGGGACGCGTACGCCTCCACCGGCACCGGTGCCGGCGGGCACGGCAGTCGCGCTGTCATCACTGTTCACCCCCATAACCGCGGGCGATCGCTTCTCCTCACTCCCTGTTCCCACTCCCATTACCGATCACAACAAACCACCGCCAGTTACCCGACACGTTGCCTAGTACTACAGCGACAGTGGTTGTGGTGTGGTCTTGATCCTCATGGAGGGGGTCTGAGCTGCGTGTATGCGCCGTTGGTAGTGGGAGTAGCGGGCGTGGGCCTGGTGGCGGCGGCGCCAGTGTGACCATCGGCGGATGTGGCCTGTGGGGTGATTGATGCGGTGGGTGAGGGCGTAGACGTGCCGGATCTCGTTGGCGGTGAGAGGGATCATCGCGTTCGTGGGGAGTTCGGGTGGTGCGTCGATCGCGATGCCGCCGCGGTGGCGGCGGTAGCCAGAGGAGACGGAATTCTTTTTTTTAAGTGTTTGTGCTGGGTTTCGCCGCTGTTTGCGGCGGTGACGGCGAGCCAGGCCTGTGCGAGCATTGCGAGGGTGATATGCCGGTACCAGGCGTCGTGAAGCCGAACCTGGTAGTGGTCGAGGCCGACTTCGTTCTTTCCGCATTGGAAGGCTTCTTCGACTCCCCATCGGCGTCCCGCGACGGTGACGAGTAGGGAGAGCGGGGCCGGGCGAGGGCTGTAGGTGAGGAAGAAAGCGAGTTCGTGCTTGCCGGTGCGGGATCTGCGGAGGAGGACCTGGCGGCGGCGGCCGGTGTTGGGGGCGGTGTCGGTGGTGTCCATGACGGCCCAGTCGTAGAGGCGGGGGCCTTTCGATCCGTCGGCGGCGGAGTATGTTTCCCAGGCGCGGGTGGGGACCTTGGCCGCGAGGGTGTCGACGCGGTGGCGGCCGGTGGCGGTGGAGACCTGGTGGCTGCGGGCGACGGCGAGGACGTAGCCGACGTCGTGGGCTTCGAGCCAGTCGCGCAGGGTGGGGCTGTTGCCGTAGGCCTCGTCCGCGGCGAACCAGGTGAACCGTGCCCCGGCCTGCCAGGCGTCGGCGGCCATGGCCCGGGCGAGGGCGGGCTTCGTGGCGAAGGTGGTGTCCTTGCCGATGCCGGCGGTCTGGCAGCGGGCCGGGTCGTTCGTCCAGGACACGGGCAGGTAGAGGCGGCGGTCGATCAGCGCTCTGCCTTTCCCGGACACGTAGGCGGCGAACACCCCGAGCTGGCAGTTTTCGATGCGTCCCGCGGTACCGGAGTACTGCCGCTGTACCCCGGCGGACTCGGTGCCTTTCTTCACGAATCCGGTTTCGTCGACGACGAACACCCCGTCCGGTTCGGAGAGGTTCTCCAGGACGTAGGAACGGATCACGTTCCGCATCATGTCGGCGTTCCAGGCGTAGGAGTTCAACAGTCGTTGCATCTTGTGTGGGGCCGGATCGCCGGCATGCTCGGCGAGTGTCCAGCCGTTCTTCCTTTCGACACCCGACAGCAGACCCGTCAGATACATGCGGGCCTGGGCAGCCGACTCGTCGCTACGGAAACATTCCGAGACGCGGGAGAACAGCCTTTCCAGGCTCGCTTCCCATGCCTGCACATCCACGTCGTCGACGCCATCATCCGTCGCCAGCGCATCCTCGCCAGATCCCCGCATACACCCGACGATCACAGGATATTCGTGTCGCGCTACCCCTTCCGCACCAGAGACCACAAAGAGATCACTGTGGCTGTAGTACTAGATACTCGTGCTACAGATCTTGAATGGTCGGGGTCTGTTTGATCACGTCCGATCTGCCTGGGTATGACCTGGCCGTGATCGGGCCTTGAGTCTGGCATGAGGTATGCGGATGGTGGTGGCCTGACGGCGCAGGGTCGTGTTCGTCGGGAAGCGGTCCGAGTGCAGGCCGCGGATCTGTTCGCCGCCGGGGTCGATCCGGTCGAGGTGGCCGGGCGGCTGCGGGTGAGTACGAAGTCGGCCTACCAGTGGAAGCGGCGCTGGCAGGCCGGTGGCACGGCCGCGCTGGCCTCACGGGGGCCGAGCGGGGCGTCGTGCCGGCTGTCGCAGCGTCAGCTCGATCGGCTGCGGGTGGAACTGGACCGGGGTCCGGCCGCGCACGGCTGGCCCGACCAGCGCTGGACGTTGGCCCGGGCGGCCCTGCTGGTCGGCCGGCTGTTCCACGTCCGTTACACCCTGCGCGGTATGTCGTATCTGTTGCACCGCCTGGGCTACAGCCCGCAGGTCCCCGCCCGCCGGGCCGCCGAACGCGACGACCAGAAGATCTCCGCGTGGCGCGCGGAGACCTGGGCGAAGGTACGAGGCTAGCGGCGACGACCGGCGCGTGGATCGTCTTCGAGGACGAAGCCGGGCAGAGCCTGCGTCCCCCGAAGGCCCGGACCTGGGCCCCGCGGGGACACACCCCGACGGTGCGGGTGTCGGGGAAGGGCTCGGGGCGGGTGTCGATGGCCGCCCTGGTCTGCTACCGGCCCGGCCAGCGACCCCGGCTGTTCTACCGGGTGCTGACCCACCACGGCCGCAAAGGTGAGCGCCGCAGTTTCTCCGAGGACGACTACGCCACCCTGCTCGTCGCCGCGCACCACCAGCTGAACGCCCCGATCATCCTGTGCTGGGACAACCTCAACACCCACCGCAGCGCCGCGATGCGTGTGTTCCTCACGCGCCACGCCAGCTGGCTCACCGTGGTCCCTCTGCCCGCCTACGCCCCCGACCTCAATCCCGTCGAAGGCGTGTGGGCCCACGTCAAACGCGACCTGGGTAACCACGTCCGCGTCACCGTCGACCAGCTCACCGCCACGATCAAGACCCTGCTCAAACGCGTCCAGTACCGGCCCGACCTGATCGCCGGCTTCCTCGGCCAGACCGACCTCACGTTGGACCCAGAACCCCCGTAGTCAGACCCTGACCATTCAAGCTCTGTAGTTGCCAAGCCCTTCACACCGAGGCCCTCGATTGGATAAGGAAAAAAGCAGATTAGCTCTCAGCATTCTCTACCTCTGTCTGGGCCTGGCCTGGCTCATCGCCCAGCTTCTGCAACCAGTCCATTTCGAGGGTCTCCTCTTCACCATCCTCTATGTATCACTTGGAGTCGCAGGAGTCTCGGTAAGCACCTTCAACAACTACAGAAAGAGGAGGATGGGTGGCCGAGAGGCAGAAAAGTAGGAGATGCAAGGGGCTCCGAATAGCTGAGCCGGTTTAGGTTCACAGCCCTCCACCACGGCGACACCCAACTCGCCAACCTCCACGGCGACATCGTCGCCACCGCCGACAACTCCACCACCGCCACCTTCATCACCAACTAGGCTGAGTATGTATGAGATTCGGTAGACGCCTCCGCTCTATGAGCACCAGCAGCCAGGCCACCTTTTCATCATCCTATTCTTCTCCGTCTCGCTCCTAGGCACCAGATTCCTCTCCGGCTGGCTATCCGAGCTCTGGCCACTCATCGCCGCCTTCGCCCTGGCCATTCTCCGCATGGCGATATTCGGCAAGAATGGGAGGCCCCCCAGGGAGCACTAAACACTGAACCCAAATGCCGCCGCACCAACCGCTTACATAAAGCCGGCTAGGCAGGGCCGAGGCTGACGGGCGGCCCTCACCGCGATCGCGGAGAATCACGGAAACTGCTTGAAGATCAAAACATCACGTTCGGTCGGCCTTTACCGCGACAGTCACCGTCACCGAAGGGAAGTTCGTGCCTGGTATTGCCGGTCCACTGATTCTGCCTCTTGACCGAAACCAACCCGCAAGGAAATAAGCGAGCCTGCCAGACGGAAAATCCGTTAGGTCAGGCGGTGCGGCTCGGACTCCTGTCCCTGCCGCATCGCCTGCAAGAATTTTCGGGGCCGGTGTACTGAGCTTACGTTGTCGGCGCTGTTGTAGGCCCCGGACCTGTCGATCGGGTAGGCCGTCTCGTAGCCAGCGGGCGGATTTGCCTATGCGCAGTGGTACCGATTTCAGTCGTCGAACTGGGCGCGGGCGTAGCGGAAGAGGATGTTGTTGACAAATTTGGCGCCCGAGCCGTCGATCACCGCTCGCAGGTAGCCGTGCTCGGCGTGCCCGGTCATCGACTTCTGGTGGCCGACCAGGTCGAACTCGGCGAGCGGAATCCAGCGGCCGCCCACCAACACCAGACCCTTGTAGCCGAAGTCGTAGAGGTACTCGAGGGTGGGCGCGGCGGGCGAGCGGGCCTCCTCGATCTCGACCAGCAGGTTGGGGCGCCATTTCTGGATGATGCCTTCGGCGCCGCGCAGCGCGGGCAACTCGTGGCCCTCAACATCGATCTTGATCAGTCCGACGTCGTCGAGTTCGAGGCTGTCGAGACGGAAGGTGTCGACCTCGATGGACCGTCCGCCTGGAAGCGAGCCGAGAGTGGCCCGACCTTCAGTACCGCGCCCTCCCGCGGGCAGGGACAGCGTGGCCGTCCCGGTCTCGTCAGAGGCCGCCTTGGCGATCACGGTGACGTTGGGGGATGCCATGCGGGCGATGAACGCCGCGAGTTCCGGGTTGGGCTCGACAGTCACCACGGTCTGCGCGATGCGCGAGAGCCAGAAGGTCCACGGTCCGTACCACCCCCCCACATCCACGGCCGTCTGACCCGGCGCCACCAGGGATCGGATCTGACCGAGTACCGGCTCGAACCTCCGGTGCGCCAATGCGATGGCGTCCCCGAAGGCACGATCGGGAATCAACCCGGCGACGACGCTCGAGACTTTCATCTGAGTCGTACCTCTCTGTGACATCGCCCAGGGAAACCCGGCCGGCTACCCGTACAACGGCCAAGTGCCAAGCGACTGTCGGCCGCTGCGACAGCTTGGCGGGATCATATACGCGGCCGTATAGATACCGTCATCCGGACCTCGTTCCCGCTCATCCCGCCGACCGCTTCCCCTGGCGGGATCCGGGATGCACGGATCTCACCGAGCATAGCGCCGTCGACCAAAAGCCCGGCGCATCGTGGACTACACATGCTCCGAGCTGGGGTTATGTATCCGCTGGTGCCGTCAGGGCCCCCGGCCACGATGCGCGCCGGCGGGATGAAGAGGAGTTCGCCGGGCCCCGCCCGCCATGACAATCCGTTATGTGCTAGCGGGTTGCAGGCGTCTCAGGTGACCTCCCGAGCCGGCATGAGCGGCCCTCTCCAGGCACGATGTCTCAGCCCGCTGTGCCGAACGCGGATCGGATCGCGCTTCGAATACCTGCGGCGGACGCCCCGCGCAGATCTGTCAGACGACAGAACACCAGGCCAGACCCGGCGGCGGGCATCGGTGGTGCGCTTCGGGCCTGGTACCGCGTCGCCGGCGCTCCGTCAGCCAGCTCGATCTCCAGCCGGTCCTCGATGACGCGGGCCGAACGAATCTGTTCCCAGGCCAGGGTGAAGTCCTCGCCGGCGCATCGGTAGTTGATTCCGTCCGGCCCGATCAAGAGAAAGTCGGGCTGGCTGAACAGGTACGCGAAGGCGACCGCCCAGCAGCCGAGGAGGGCCGACCAGAACAGCGCCGCGACCCGCAGCCAGTCGGGAAGGTCGGTGAAGACCTCCGCCGTCCAGGGGGCCGCGGCGGCGCCGAGTGAAAACAGGATGAGCAGGAGACCGACCGCTCGCCCCGACCGCGACTCGCCATGACGCACCGATGGCGCCCGCACCGGTTCCGCCGTCCGGATCACGTTGGTGGATTCGTCGCCGTGGTCGACCGCGGCGGGGCCGCCGATGTCGACGGGCGAGCGGCCCGCCGCCTGCGCCAGGCTGCCGCGCGCCGCGGACGCGGAGATGCGGCTGCGCGGATCCTTGTCGAGCATCGCCAGGATCGTGCTGGTGAGCTGGTCGGTCCGGGCCAGGGACGGCGGATCCTCCTGGAGTACGGCGGCGATCGTCGCGGCGTCGGTCGCCCGCGCGAAGGGCGACGTCCCTTCGGCGGCGAAGTACAGCGTCGCGCCCAGAGCGAAGACATCGCTCGCGGGCACGGCCTGCTTCCCCTGGAACCGCTCCGGTGCCATGTAGGCAAGCGTGCCGATGAGACCGTTGGTGATCGTCGAATCGGATTCGAGGACAGCGGCGCCGAAGTCCACCAGCACGATCCGGTCGTCGTCGCCGATCAGGATGTTCGCGGGCTTCACATCGCGGTGGACGATACCCGCGGAGTGTGCGGTGACAAGGGCGTCGAGGACGGCCAGCCCGATCCGGGCGGTCTCCTCCCGGCCGAGCGCGCCGCGTTCATGGAGGACGGCGGCCAGCGATTGGGAGGGAACCCACTCCATGACGATCCACGGCAGGTCACCATCGCGGACCACATCGAGGATGGTGACCACGTTCGGATGATCGCGCAACTTCGCGATGGCCCTGGCCTCGCGTTCCACCCGCGTAGCCAGTTCGGCGGACGCTTTCTCGCTCTTCCCCGCCCGGATTCGCACCTCCTTGACCGCGACGCTCACGTCGAGAAGATCGTCGATCGCGCGCCAGACGGTCCCATAGGCGCCGGCGCCAATTCTGTCCAGAAGCCGATAGCGGCCGGCGACGACGCGATCCCCCGACTTCTCCTCCCCGCTCACGTCCTCACCTCGGAAGACACGGCCATCCCCCCGTCAGGCACGATCGCCGTCGTACCACAGACCAGCACGGACCAGCACGGTGAAGCCGTGCACCTCACGAAGACGCACCGGTAACATCATGGAGTGAAACGCGCACGTTCGTCATCAATCCAGAGCCTATGCCGCCGTTCGGTGGGGCTGGCGACGGTGCGGACGAGGCGGGCTGCGCGGATCTTGTTTGGCGGCACGGGACGGGCCTTTCGCCCCTGGCCGGTTTTGCTGGCGGCGGCTGTCGCCGTGCCGGCGGTGAGCTGGTGGAACACGAGCGACAGCGAGTCTCGGCCGGCCGCCGGCGTAGCGGTGGTGGCCGCTACCGGAGGCACCGCTGAATTCACGCCCACGCCGAGCGTGGAACCTCCCGGCACATCAGCTCCGGCGTCTACGCCGCCGACGAACCCGCCGGGCCCTCCGAGGACCGACGAGGCCTCGCCGGCGCCCACCGTGCGGGGGTTCATCCCGCCGCCGGCGACCGGCCTGACCGCCACAGCGGGTGATTCCCAGGCGCGCCTGTGCTGGAATGCCGCTCCCGGCGCCACGGGTTACGTCGTCTACTACCGCGACACCACCGCCGGCACCCATTGGGTCCGCCTGCCCTACCCCGCCGAAGGCACCTGCACTACCGTCAAACTCCTGGTCAACGGCCACACCGAAGAATTCCGCATCCGAGCCAGCAACGGCAACGGCGAAGCCGACTACTCCAACACCGCCACCACCACCCTGCCGACCATCGTCCCAGCACCCGCCACCGGGCTCACCGCCACTCCAGGTGACGGCCAGGTCCACCTCTGTTGGAATGCCACTCCCGCCGCCACCGGCTACGTCATCTACTACCGCGATGTCACCGCCGCAACGCAGTGGGTCCGCCTGCCCTACCCCGCCGAAGGCACCTGCACCACCGTCAAACTCCTGGTCAACGGCCACACCGAAGAATTCCGCATCCGAGCCAGCAACGGCAACGGCGAAGCCGACTACTCCAACACCGCCACCGCCGTTCCAGGTTCCTAGCCTCACGGTGTTCCGCGGAACCGCGCCAGCCCGGGAGGGCGCGGCCGGCTATCCGACGCGCACCAACGCGACGATGGAGTCGGTTGTCGTGGCGGGCTGGCCCTGCGGACCCCTGATCTGACGTGCCACGACGTCAGCCCATTCGGTCCGCCACTGCGCGGCGGGAAGGTCGAGGTCGGCGAGCACCTCCTCGGGCGTGGGAAGGTACAGCTCGGGGCCGTGTTCTGGACCATGATGGTCGGCCCACGGCGGCAGCTCGAGGTGACCGACGACGAGCAGCATCCCGCCGGGGCCGACGCGCTCGGCCGCGGACCTCAGCACGGTCTCGCGTGGGAACGCGACGGGAGAGTGCAGGAACTGCGCCGAGACCAGGTCGAAGCGCCCGTCGGGCAGGGTGCGGGTGAGGTCGTGGCGCTGCCAGTCGATGGCGCCGCCGACCCCGGCGGTCGCGGCCCGGTCGGCCGCTCGGGCCAGCGCGGTCGCCGAGATGTCGGCCGAGGTCACCTGCCAGCCCCGGCCCGCGAGCCAGATGGCGTCGCTGCCGTCACCGCAGCCGAGGTCGAGTGCGCTCCCCGGGGCGAGCCGCGCGGCGACGTCGACCAGGACCGGATTGGGATTGCCGCTCCAGAGCTGCTCGGCCTCGCGGTAGCGGGTCTCCCAGTACTGCTCGGCGTCGTACTCGTGCCGGTGGCCGGGTGCCACCGCGTCGTCCGTCTCGTTGTGCATGCCGGCTCTCTCCCGTCCGTCGCTCACCTGTGCGCGACAGTCCGCCGAGAACCCGGATTTGACAAGAATCTTTGCCACGGTGGCAAATGGATGGATGCCCGACGACGTTTCCACCTCTGCCGACGCGCCTGATCTTGACGGCGTCCTTCGTGCGATCGGCCCTCGGCTTCGGGCGCTCCGCCAGCAGGTTGGGGCGACGTTGCCGCAGCTGTCCGCCATGACCCGGATCTCGGTCAGCACTCTGTCGCGGCTGGAGTCCGGCCAGCGGCGGCCCTCCCTCGAACACCTGCTCCCGCTGTCGCGCGTTTACCAGGTCCCACTGGACGAACTCGTCAACGCGCCCGTCGCGGACGACCCGCGGGTCCACTCCCATCCGATCACCCGATCCGGCATGACGTTCTACCCGTTGTCGCGCCGGCCCGGCGGACTGCAGGCGTACAAGCAGATCATCCCGGCGCGCTGGCCTGGGCACGAACCGGAGCTGCAGGTGCACGAGGGCTACGAGTGGCTCTACGTGCTGTCCGGCCGGCTGCGCCTGCTGCTCGGCGAGCACGACGTCGACCTCGTCGCCGGCGAGGTCGCCGAGTTCGACACCCATGTCCCGCACGCGTTCGCCAACACCGGGGAGAAGCCCGTCGAGCTGCTCAGCCTGTTCGGGCCTCAGGGCGAGCGGCTGCACGTCCGAGCCCATGCAGCCGGTGTGCCGCGGTAGTGCATGCCGCCGATAGTGCACCTGCTGATCCCGGTCCTGCGCGCCGTTGGATCCCGTCCCCGTCCTTCAGGCGCAGGCCGCCTCGACAGGCCACCGTCCCGGAAGATCTTCGCGCGATATCAGCTTTACACAGGAGGATGAGACTTGACACTCGTCTCGACAGATCGTATCGCCGCTGGCGCCCTGATACTGGCACAGCTCCGAGCTGAAGTCGCGTCACTGTACGCTAAACGTGACCTCGACCTAGAATTATGGGCGAGATGGGAACAGAAAGCCACCCTGTTCAAAACAAGGGTAGCCGAGTTCTATGCACCTTTTGATGCTGCCGCAACCGCCCTCCGGGCGGGAGATCCAATAGGGTTGGAAACGGCAGTCCAGTTCCTCGAAGCCGATCCATGGTGTTTTCGATCCGGATACATGAAGGCCGTATTGATGCACCGCATCGCACGTAGCGCCGGCGCCGGCGCATACCGCGCCCGACTTCAAGACATCGTGGTGCACCGCCTACGGCACCCTCAGCCACGGCTTCTACCTCCCACCGTCCGTCTCGCTGCCGCCGTTTGGGACGAGAACCTTGCCGACCACGTCCTTTCCTATGCGGAAGAAGATTCTTTGGCGGCCGAGCGCCGCCGGGTCTTGAGGGCAGCCGAATCGCCAGCCGAAGGCGGTGCAGAGACCCTGGCGTCCGGGCGCCGAGTCCGGCGGGACAATGCGGGGTGTGAGCCGACGGATCAATGAGATCGTGTTCGACTGCGCCGACCCGGCCGCCCTGGCAGGGTTCTGGTCCGCGCTGCTGGGCGCACCGGCGAACATCCGCGACCCGGACTGGGCGACGGTGGCCGCCGACCCGATACTGATCGCGTTCCAACGGGTACCGGAGGGCAAGCAGTCCCCGAAGAACCGGCTGCACCTCGACGTCGAGGACGCCGACCTGCTCGGCGCCGCCGCGGCGGCCGTGGCCCTCGGCGCCACCCGCCTCGGCGACGTGGTCAAGGACGACACCGGCAGCTTCCTCGTCCTGGCCGACCCGGAGGGTAACGAGTTCTGCCTGGTTTCCGACTGAGCCGTCGGCAACGGCCACCCGACCTCTCGCCTGCGGCCTCGCGGCGGCGGGCGCGGTCCCTGCGCTCCCGCGCGCGCCGACCGGTGACGGTGTTGCGGACGGTGACAGTTCCGCGGACGGTGACGGTACTACGGAAGGTGACCATCGACGTCACCCCTATGCCCCCACGGGCACGGATCGGAGCCGGCCGGGTCGGGCGGGGCGTCCGACCCGGCCGCTGCGGAGCCCACTCGGTGCGCGGAGCGAATCCGAGCAGTCCTGACCGTCGCGGCGTATAGCGTCGAACCCGTCGCGACGGCGCGAAACCTCGGGGTGGCTCTCCGCCTTGCCCGCGGCGTCGATCGCCGGCGGCGTAGGAGAGGACGCGCGATGTTCCCGCTGGGGATGTTGTCGAGCTTGGCCGTACTTGCCGCGGCGGCGGTGGTCGCCGCGGTGCTCTGGTCGGCGGGCTGGTGGGTGGCGGTCGCGGTGTTCGCCGCGTTGCTGGCGCTCGCGGTCCACGACGTCGTCCAGCGCCGGCACGCGATCCTGCGCACCTACCCGGTGGCCGGGCACTTCCGCTTCCTGCTAGAGAGCATCCGTCCCGAGATCCAGCAGTATTTCGTCGAGCGCAACGTCGACGGCCGTCCGTTCGACCGGGAAATCCGCACGACCATCTACGAGCGGGCCAAGGGCATCCACAGCGATCAGGCGTTCGGCACCGAGCGGGACGTCAACGCCGTCGGCTACGAGTTCCTGCCACACTCGACGGTCCCGCTCCCCGTCGCGCCGGACGCACCGCCCCCGCGGGTCCGCGTCGGCGGGCCGGACTGCACCCAGCCGTACGACATCGCGCTGCTCAACGTCTCCGCGATGAGCTTCGGCTCGCTGTCCGGCAACGCGGTGCTGGCGATGAACCGCGGCGCCGCCGCCGGCGGGTTTGCCCACGACACCGGCGAGGGCGGGCTGACCGACCATCACCTGAGCCACGGCGCCGATCTCGTCTGGGAGATCGGCAGCGGCTACTTCGGCGCGCGCACGCGGGACGGTAACTTCGACCCGGCGATGTTCAAGGACAAGGCGGCGCTGCCGGCCGTGAAGATGGTGGAGCTCAAGCTGAGCCAGGGCGCGAAGCCGGGGCTCGGCGGCATCCTGCCGGCGGCGAAGGTCAGCGCCGAGATCGCCGCGGCCCGCGGCGTGCCCGCCGGGGTCACCTGCGAGAGCCCGCCCGCGCACCGGGTGTTCGCCACCCCACGGGAGCTGGTGCTGTTCGTGGCACGGATGCGGGAGCTCGCCGGCGGCAAGCCGACCGGGTTCAAGCTGTGCGTGGGGTCGCGCCGGGAGCTGCTCGCGATCTGCCAGGCCATGCTGGCCGAAGACGTCACCCCGGACTTCATCGTCGTCGACGGTTCCGAGGGCGGCACCGGTGCCGCGCCGCTGGAATACGAGGACAACGTCGGCACCCCGCTCACCGAGGGGCTGATCATGGTGCACAACGCGCTGGTCGGCGTCGGGCTGCGGGACCGGATCCGGATCGGGGTGAGCGGCAAGGTCGCCACCGGCGTGGACATCGTCAAGCGGCTCGCGCAGGGCGCGGACTACACCAACTCGGCCCGCGCGATGATGATGGCGGTCGGCTGCATCCAGGCGCTGCGCTGCCACACCAACACCTGCCCGACCGGGGTGGCCACCCAGGATCCGCGCCGTGCCCGCGCCCTCGACGTGGCGGACAAGGGCGAGCGGGTTCGCCGCTACCAGCAGGCCACGGTCGCCACCGCCGTGCAGCTCATGGCCTCGCTGGGCTGCGCGCACCCGGACGAGCTGCACCCCGGGATGCTGATGCGCCGGCTCACCCACACCGATACCCGCAGCTACGCCGAGCTCTACTCCTGGCTGGAGCCCGGCGAGCTGCTCGCCGAGCCGCCCGCGGGCTGGGCCGTCGACTGGGCCGCGGCCGACCCCGACCACTTCCGGGTATAGCGCGGTCGTCCGCGCCACGCCGCGCCGCCGCCTGGGTCGACCCCGCCGGCGACGGGCCGCTTCCTTGTCTTTCCGGAGGCCTGCCCGTCCGATTCGTCCCTCTGGAAGGGCAAGGTACCGCCAGCCGCGAGCGAGTCGGTGGGCGTTGTGCGGACGGGCCGGGGTTGGGTGGACGGGATCCGGACGTGGCCGGCAGACTCACGGCTCACGGCTCACGGCCTCGGCCGGGCATGGGATGCCGGGGCCGGGAGGAGGTCGGATGGACGGCTTGCGGGTCGACAGCCCGGCCGGCCGGTGGGTACTGGCGGCCACGGTGCTCGGCTCGGCGATCGCCTCGATCGACGCGACCGTGGTGGGTATCGCGCTGCCGGCGATCGGCCGTGACCTGCACGCCGGCCTGTCGTCGCTGCAGTGGGTCGTGACCGGGTACACCCTGACCCTCGCCGGGTTGCTGCTGGTCGCCGGGGACCTCGGGGACCGTTACGGGCGGCGCCGGACGTTCCTCGTCGGCGTGGTGTGGTTCGTCGTCGCCTCGATGGGCTGCGCCATGGCGCCGAGCGGGCCGGTACTCACCGGCTTCCGTGCCCTGCAGGGGGTGGGGGCGGCCCTGCTGACGCCGGGCAGCCTGGCGATCCTGGAGGCGAGCTTCGCGCCGCAGGACCGCAACCGGGCGATCGGCACCTGGTCGGGGCTCAGCGGGGTGGCCACGGCGGTCGGTCCGTTCCTGGGCGGGTGGCTGGTCGAGGTCTGGTCGTGGCGGCTGATCTTCCTGATCAACCTGCCGGTGGCCGCCGTGGTCATCGTGCTGGCCTGGCGGCACGTGCCCGAATCCCGCGACCCACAGGTCGGCGGGCGGATCGACGTGGTCGGCGGGGCGCTGGTCACCCTCGGCCTGGTCGGGCTGACCTACGGTCTCATCGAGGGACCGGGCACCGGCTGGACCGAGCCGGCCGTGCTCGGCGCCCTGGTCGCCGGCCTGCTCCTGCTCGCCGCCTTCGTCGGCTGGGAACGCCGGACACCGGCGCCGATGCTGCCGCTGGAGCTGTTCGCCGTCCGCCAGTTCGCCGCCACGAACCTGGTGACCTTCGCCGTGTACGCGGCGCTCGGCGGCGCCCTGTTCCTGCTGCCGATCCAGCTCCAGCAGGTCTGCGGCTACAGCGCACTGCAGTCCGGGGTCGCACTGCTGCCGGTGACGATCATCATGCTGCTGCTGTCCGCGCGGTCCGGGGCGCTCGCCACCCGGATCGGTCCGCGGCTGCAGATGAGCGCCGGGCCGGTTCTCGTCGGCGTGGGGCTGGCGCTGCTGAGCCGGGTCGAGGCGGCCGGCAGCTACCTGACCGAGGTCCTGCCCGCCGTGGCCGTGTTCGGCCTGGGCCTGGCCGTGACGGTGGCGCCGCTGACGGCGACCGCACTGGCGGCCGTGCCCGCGCGGCACGCCGGCATCGCCTCGGCGGTGAACAACGACGTGGCCCGCGCGGCCGGCCTGATCGCCGTCGCGGTCCTGCCAGCCGCCGGCGGCATCACCGGCGCGTCCTACCTGCGCCCGGCGGAGTTCTCCCGCGGCTTCCACACCGCGGTGCTCCTCGCCGCGGGGCTGTGCGCGCTCGGCGGCCTGATCGCCGCGCTGACCATCCGCAACCCGCCCCGACCGGTTGCGGCGGAGGCGGCGGCGACCCGCGCCGCCGCGTCGCGGGAACCGCTCACCCCGACCGCCCCGCTCACCCCGACCGCCCCGCTCACCCCGACCGCCCCGGTCACCCCGGCGGCCCCGATCACCCCAGCGGCCTCGGTCGCCCCGGGGCCGCAGTGGAGCCACTGCTGCCTGGACGCGCCACCGCCGCCGCATCCGGACTCGCGGCGCTTCGCCGGCACGCAGGCGGTAGTGCCGGCGACGGGCCCAGAACCCGGCGACGACCACCGCCGCGGGTCGGGGGGCGGGCACGGGTCGGGGGGCGCGCGGGGGTCGGGGGGCGCGCGGGGGCCGCGTTGACCCGACCGGGCCCGACCTCCCACGCGCCGCCTGACGAAAACTGTCGGTGGGGCTGGCTACGGTCCTGGGCTGTGGGACGCATCGCCGGCTGACGGCCTGCGCGCCGCCACCATCGACCCGGTCATCCGGTCAACCCGGTCACTCAGAAAGGCTCAGCCCATGTCCTCCATCACCCCCTGCCTGTGGTTCGACGATCAGGGCGAGCAGGCCGCGGAGTTCTACACGTCGATCTTCCCGAACTCGAAGATCACCAACATCGCCCGCTTCGGTCCGGGCGGCATGCGTCCGGAGGGCATGGTGATGACGGTTCAGTTCGAGCTCGACGGGCGGGAGTACGTCGCGCTCAACGGCGGGCCCGCGTTCAGCTTCACGGAGGCCATCTCCCTGCAGGTGTTCTGCGGTTCCCAGGCCGAGGTCGACGAGTACTGGGAGCGGCTCACCGACGGCGGCGAGGAGAGCCAATGCGGATGGCTCAAGGACCGCTATGGGCTGTCCTGGCAGATCGTGCCGACCGCCCTGGGTGAACTGCTCGGTGATCCCGACCCCGGCCGGGCGCGGCGGGCGACCGAGGCGATGCTGCGGATGAAGAAGATCGATGTCGCGGAGCTCCGCCGCGCCGCGGATGGCACCTGATCTCCTAAGATCGGCCAGGTGGCCAGAATTCTCGTCCTCGGCGCGTCCGGCTCCGGTAAGAGCACGTTCGCCCGGCGGGTGGCCGCCACTCTCGGCGTCCCGCATGTCGAGCTCGACGCCCTGCATCACGGTCCCGGCTGGACCGTGATGCCGACCTTCGTCGCCGACGTGGAAGCGGCGACGGCGGCGCCCGCCTGGGTCGTCGACGGGAACTACTCGGCGGTCCGGGAGCTCGTGTGGGCGCGAGCGGACACGATCGTCTGGCTGGATCTGCCGCGATGGCTCGTGCAGTGGCAGGTCATCCGGCGCACGGCCGGCCGGCTGGTGCTGCGCAGGCCGCTGTGGAACGGCAACCGGGAGCGCTGGCGCACGCTGCACCGGGCCAGCCATCCCATCCGCTGGTCCTGGCGCAAGCACGGCGAGTACCGCACCAGCTACGGCAGCCGCTTCGCGGCCGGCGATGCGGACGGCCGGCGACTCGTCCGGCTGCGCAGCCGCCGCGAGGTGAGGGCGTGGTCGCCCGTCCGATCGGCGTGAGGCGCCGGCAGCGGGGCCAGGCCGCCGGCCCCGCTGCCGTCCCCCGGCCCCGCGTCTCCCCCGGCCCCGAGCCTGCCCTACGGCGACCCGGTAGCTCCCATCAGGCGAGCGGCACCACCAGTTCGGACGGGCTGGCGGCGAGCGAACCGATCGTGGCGGTCCCGTCAGCGCGGTTCATGTCGTAGAACAGCGCGTCCCGGGTGTCGATGACCAGGGAGAGCCGGTGGCCGAACGCCAGGTCGTGCGCGACCGGGTCGAACGTGAGCCGGAGTTGCAACGCGACGTTCGGGGTGGCCTCCTGATAGCTGTCGACCGCCTTGGCAATCAGCGTCGAGCTGCCCTGGACGTCGGTGTCGTACAGGTAGCCGACCAGGGTTCCGGCGTCCGAATTGGGGGTGACGGTCAGGCTCAGTTCCGGCGCGCCGCGGACCTGCTGCGCGGCGAAGGTCGGCGCCGCCTGCCACACCGCGCCGTGCTTGCGGTCGACCGTGGCGAGATTCAGCTCGTCAGGCCGATGGGTGATCCCCTCCAGGAACTTCGTCACCAGGATCGTGCCGGCGTTCGCCGTGGTGTCCGCGTCCGCGCTGAGCGTCGTCGACCAGTCCCCGGTCGGGGCGGAGGCCGAGAGCTGTCCCGTGCCGAGCACCGCGGGGCCGAGCTGCAGGGTCGTGTGCTTGCCGGTGATGCCGGCCACGCTCTGGTAGGTCTCGACGGCGCCGCCGTCCGTGAGCAGCCGGACCGGCGCGGGAGCCGTTCCCTTCGCGGCGGCCGACGTGGGGATCAGGAAACGGTCGAACCAGTCCCAGGCAGCCGTCCAGGTCTCGTTGGGAATACCGAACAGGCCGCCGATCTCGTTCGTGGCGTGATCACCGGGGCTGAGACGAATCGTCTTGGGCCCGGTCAGCCGGTCGAAGAAGGCCAACTGGGAGGCCGGCGGGAAATAACCGTCGCTGTAGGAGGTCGACATGAAAACCGCCGGGCGGCGGGCGTTGAACCGGTCGAGGTACGCCGTGGCGCCGCGCGTCCTCGCCCAGGACAACACCCGGGGTATGTTGCGAAAGGCCCGGTAGTCGTCGACGATCCCGCGGAACTCCGCGCTGCTGCGACCGGATTTCTCCTGCAGCGACGTCATCAGGTCGAGTGCCGCCTTGTGCCGGGTGTTCGCGTCGTAGAGGGACGTCCCGAAGTCCACCCAGCCGCTCAGCGAGGCGACCGCCCGGATGCGGGTGTCGGCGGCCGCGGCCAGCAGGGCGATGCCGCCGCCGTAGGACAGGCCGGCGACGCCGATCCGGTCCGCGACGACGGCGAGGTGGTTGCTCGCCCACGTGATGACGTCGGAGACGTCCGAGACGTCCAGCGGACCGGCGACGTCCACCGTGCCACCGGAGCCGTAGAAGCCGCGGGTCGTGTAGGCGACGGCGGCGTAGCCGCGCTGCACCAGCAGATCGACCTGGGTCTGCATGCTGGTGTCCTGGAATCCCCAGGCCGCGGGGAGCACGACGAGGGGATGCGCGCCGCCGCCGGACGGCACACCCGTGATCGCGGTCAGGGTCGTGCCGTCCGCGGTCCGGATCGTGACCTGGTTCGTCGGCGCGGTACTCGTCGGCGCCGCGGGCGCCGCGGTGGGGACCAGCGATCCGCCCGGCGGCCGGGCGTTCTGGGCGGCGGCCGTCGACGGGTCGAGCGTGGAGGACGGTGCCGCCGGGACGCCGGCCATCGGCGCCGCGGCGGGAACCAGGCCGGCGGGAGACGAATCATGCCCGCGACCGAGGTCCACGGCCACGGCGCAGAGAAGGAGGCCCAACACCAGCGCCGTCGACAACAGCCCGACGGACGGGCGGAATTGCCGGGGCGGCGGTCGGTGGTCGGCGCGCCCGTGCCACAAAGGCATTTTCTCAGGTCTCCCATCGGTCATCCCCACCCCTGACGGGCCCTGGTCTATCCGTTTACGTCCGATATGTGCAAGTGATGCCCTGGGGATGTATGGCGCCTTCAGGCCAGTGCGATCGCGCGACGTGGGGTTTCCGCCCGGAAATCAATCCGCGCGGCCGCGGTCAGACCCGCGCGCCGCACCCCGCGGATCGCAGTGGCGACGACAGGACCACCGGGCACTCCGGGCACCGCGGACCGATCGCGAGGCGCACCGCACCGTGCAACCCCGACTGCCCGCGTCCCGGCCCGACCGGCCGACCGGCCGAACCGACCGGCCGACCGGGCCGACCGGGCCGTGATCTTACGAAACGGGCGTCACGGACCGCTATTTGCCATGATGCGAGTCGAGCCGTACGGACCAGAACGGGAGCCGACCTGTGAAGCGCACCATCTTCGAGCCCGAGCACGAGGAGTTCCGCGAGCTGGTCCAGACCTTCATCACGAAGGAGTGCCTGCCGCACATCGACGAGTGGGAGCGCAACGGCATCGTCGACCGTGCGGCGTGGACCAAGGCGGGCGAGATGGGCCTGCTGGGCCTGCGGGTGCCCGAGGAGTTCGGCGGCGCCGGGATGACCGACCCGCGCTACGACGCAGTGATCACCGAGGAGCTCGCGCTCGCCGGCGTCAGTGGCCTCGCGTTGCAGCTCCACAACGAGCTGCTCGCCCCGTACATGCTCGACCTGACCAACGACGAGCAGAAGGCCCGCTGGCTGCCGGGCTACGCCTCCGGTGAGATCATCACCGCGGTCGCGATGAGCGAGCCCGGCGCGGGCAGCGACCTGCGCGGCATGCGCACGACGGCGATCCGCGACGGCGACCACTTCGTCCTCAACGGCGCCAAGACCTTCATCAGCAACGGCCTGATCTCGGATCTGGTCGTCGTCGCGGTCAAGACGCAGCCGCAGGAGCAGCCGACCAAGCTCAGCCTCATCGCGGTCGAGCGCGGCACGCCGGGCTTCGAGCGTGGCCGCAAGCTCGACAAGGTCGGCGCCCACTCGCAGGACACCTCCGAGCTGTTCTTCGCCGACGCCCGCGTGCCGGCCGCGAACCTGATCGGCGAGGAGTTCCGGGGGATGAACTACCTCATGCGCAACCTCGCCTCCGAGCGGCTGTCCATCGCGATCAGCAGCGTCGCGAGCGCCCGGCGGGCCCAGCAGCTCACCGCCGAGTACGTGCGCAGCCGCAAGGCGTTCGGCACCACGATCGGCAGCTTCCAGAACACCCGGTTCGTCCTCGCCGCGCTGCACGCCCGCACCCAGGCCGTGCAGAGCTTCGTGGACACCTGCCTGCGCGGCAAGGTCGACGGCGACCTGACCATCGAGGAGGCCGCCGCCGCGAAGCTGCTCGCCACCGAGCTGGAGTTCGACGCGGTGGACGCCGGGGTCCAGCTCCACGGCGGCTACGGCTGGATGGAGGAGTACCCGATCGCCCGGATGTACCGCGACGTGCGGATCAGCCGGATCCTCGGCGGCAGCAGCGAGATCATGAAGGAGGTCATCGGCCGCTCGCTCGCGCTGGAGGGGCCCGCCTGAGAAGACCGGCGCCTCACATGCGACTGACGACCGGGCAGGGCCGGACCATCGCCGTGCACGATCTCGGCGGCGCCGGCCCGGCCATCCTGCTCTGCCACGCCACCGGATTCTGCGGGCGCGCCTACGAGCCGCTGGCCCGCGTGCTCGCCACCGCGCGGCGGGTCTGGGCGATCGACCTGCGCGGGCACGGCGAATCCCCCGCCCCCGACGACGGCGACGTCAGCTGGGCGAGCATGGTCGACGATGTGCTCGCCGCGGCGCTCGCGGTGGCCGCGGCCGTCCCGGGCGCGGCCGGCTCCCCCGGCGCCGTCCACCTGGTGGGTCATTCCATGGGTGGTGCGATCGGCCTGCAGACCGAGGCGGACCATCCCGGGACGTTCTCCTCGGCCTACGTCTACGAACCGGTGATCGCCCCGCCCGACCCGCCCCCGGCCCGATCCCCGCTGATGGCCGCCGCCGCCCGCCAGCGGCGGGAGGTGTTCCCCTCCCGGGAGGCGGCGCTGGCCCGCTACGCGACCAGGCCGCCGCTGCGCGAGCTCACCGCCGGCGCGCTCGCAGCCTATGTCGAGCACGGCTTCGCCGACCTGCCCGACGGCACCGTGCGCCTGCGCTGCCGGGCCGAGCAGGAGGCCCGCTTGTTCGAGGCCAGCGGCCGCATCACCTGGACGACGGTGGCGAAGGCGGCACTGCCCACCGTCGTCGCCACCGGTGCACTGTCCGATTCGGAGCTGATCCCCGCGGCCCCCGGGCTGGCCGCGGCGCTCCCGGCCGCCCGGCACGTCTCCTACGGCCATCTCGGCCACTTCGGCCCGCTACAGGACGCCGTCAGCGTCGGTCGGGACATCCTCGCCCACACCGCGGCCGACTGACCCGACCGCACCCGGGCCACGTCTGTGCCCGCACGCCGCGGCGCGGCGCGATCCGGCGCCCGCTCGGAGCGATCCGGATCCCGCCGCGCTGGCCGCACTACACGTGGGCGACGGCGTTCCCCGCGTTCTGGCCGGGGCGGATGAACAGCGCCAGCACCATCGCGACGCCGGACAGCACCGCGCCGATCACCATGGCGACGTGCAGCCCGCTCATGAACGCGGCATGGCTGCCGGCCTCGATCGCGCCCTGCACGGACGCGGACGAGCCGGTGGCCGGGGGCACCAGGCCCTGGCCGACGAGCTCCTTGGCCTGCGCGAGCTTGCCGGCCTGCTCCGCCGGCACCCCGGCGCCGACCAGCCGGTCGACCAGCACCGACCCGACCCGGCTGGCGAGCACGGAGCCGAGCACCGCGGTGCCGAGCACCCCGCCGAGCTGCGTCGCCGTGGACTGCAGGCCGCCGGCGACCCCGGAGTCCTCGATCGGCGCGTTGCCGATGATCGCGTCGGACGCGGCGGTGATGATGAGCCCGACGCCGACGCCGATGGCGACGAACGGCGGCCACAGCAGGTTGAACGACGAGTCGGGCTCGAGCTGGGTGAGCACGACGAACGACGCGAGCATCAACGCCATCCCGATGGTGATCGGGACCCGCGGGCCGAAGCGGCCGTTGAGGGCGGCGCCCAGCGGGCTGCTGACCATGAACACCGCAGACAGCGGCAGGGTGCGCACGCCGGCCTGGATGGCGGAGTATCCGTGCACGTTCTGCAGGTACAGGGTGAGGAAGAACAGCACCCCGAACATCGCGAAGAAGGTCAGCGTCACGATGAGCGTGCTCAGGCTGAGCGAGCGGTTGCGGAACAGGCGCATCGGCAGCAGCGGCGCGCGGACCCGGGTCTCGATGACCACGAACAGCGCCAGCAGCACGACGGCGGCGACCAGAAAGCCGATCGTCTTGCCGGAACCCCAGCCCCAGCCCTGCGCCTTGATCATCCCGAAGACGAGCGCGAACAGGCCGCCGCCCAGGGTGAGCAGGCCGGGGGCGTCGAAGCGGTGGGAACCCGACTCGTCGCGGCTCTCGGCGAGCACGAACAGCCCGACGATCAGCGCGATCGCGCCCACCGGGACGTTGATGTAGAAGACGGACTCCCAGGACACGTGCTCCACGAGGAGGCCACCGATGATCGGGCCGCCCGCGATCGAGATCGCCGAGGCGCCGCCCCAGATCCCGATGGCCGAGTTCAGCTTCTCCGGCGGGAAGGCCGAGCGCAGGATCGCCAGCGTGTTCGGCATGAGCAGCGCTCCGGCGACGCCCTGCAGCGTCCGGAAGATGATCACGCCCTCGATGGAGCCGACGAGGCCGACCGCGAGCGACGTCAGCGCGAACCCGACCACGCCGATCAGGAAGATCAGCCGCCGGCCGAACCGGTCACCCAGCTTGCCCGCCGGGATGAGCAGCACCGCGAGCGCCAGCAGGTAGGCGTTGGTCACCCACTGCAGATCCGACAGCGATGCGTGCAGGTCCTCGGCGATCCGCGGGTTCGCGATGGACACCACGGTGCCGTCGAGCCCCACCATGATCACGCCGAGCGCGACGCTGACCAGGGTGAGCCACGGATGACCCCGCCTGCTGGTGCCACCGCCAGCCGAGCCGCTCCCGCCGGCCGCGTGGCGCGGCGATTGCGCCGCGTCCGTAGTTGTTGCCATGTCCTGACCCCCTCCACCTCGGCCGACAGTGATCGGCTCCCTGACATTCAATGCCACAATGTCAGTTCTGCCAATCCGTCAGAGATGACAATCACGTTCGTCCGCGCTATGATCACACCCGTGACGACGAGGATCGGGGAGGCGCCGGCTTCGGGCTCCCTCGAGGTCGCGTCCGAGGTCGGCGGCGGTGGAGCCGAGCGGACGCGGGCCGAGCGGCGGCGCGCGCGGATCCGCGCGACGATCGCCGACACGGCCCTGCGCCTGTTCATGTCCCGCGGTTACGACGCGACCACGGTCGAGGATGTGGCGGTCGCGGTGGACCTGAGCCCGCGCACGGTGTTCCGCTACTTTCCGTTCAAGGAGGACATGCTCCGCGAGGCCGTGCACTTCGAGCTGACCGAGCTCATCGCGGCGCTGCGGGACCGGCCGGCGCACGAGCATCCCGCCGACGCCCTCGGCCGGGCGATGGTGCACATGTGGTCGAACATGGAGAAGGACCCCGAGGAGGTCCGCACCCTGCTGCGGCTCATCTCCGAGCTCCCCCGGATGCGGGGGCTGCTCGTCGAGGCGTCCCGCAGCGGCCAGAACGCCCTGGCGGAGGCGCTGGCGCCCCGCCTCGGCCGGCCCCCCACGGACCTGTCCACCCAGGTGGCGACCGGCTGTGCCCTGGCGGCGCTCAACATCGTCCTGGAGACCTGGGCGACGATGCCCACCGGCACCGACCTCACCCCCCTGATCAACGACGCGATGGCCGCCGTGAAGGCCGGCCCGCTGGGCCCCGGCTGCTGACCGGCCCGACTCCCCGCACGATCACCGCTCCCTGCGATCACTGCTCCCTCACGCGATCACTGCGGTTGACAGCCGCAGCCGTTCGACCTGCACTCGAAGGCAGGGCGTCCGCCGATGGGCGGCTGCGCCGGCCGTGCCACGGTCGCCCGCCATGGCACGCGCAGGCGGCAGGAGGCTGCATCAGATGACGACACTGCACCGCGATCCGATCCTCGACGGCCCGGTCGACCTCATCCCGGACGAGACCGAACTGATCGAAGCGGCGATGCGCTGGCACTTCGACCCGCGGACGGGTTCGCGCTTCTGGCTGGACCAGGCCGACACCCTCGGCTTCGACCCGCGCGAGGACATCCACACCGCCGACGACCTCGCCAGGTTCCCCAACATCGTCGATCGGCTGCGGCACGTGCCCGCCGGGGATCTGATCCCCCAGGGCTACGCGGGCCAGGACGCGGCGGTGTACGGCGTCTACGACTCCGGCGGCACCACCGGCCCCCCGAAGCATGTCGTCTTCATGGCCGACTGGATGGAACGGCTGCTCGTCCGCACCGACCAGGAGATGGACGCCCGCCACTACCCGGCGGCGGTCGACTGGCTCGCCCTCGCGCCCGGCGGGCCGCACATGTTCGGCGCGTTCGTCCGCGAGTCCGTCCGGCGCCGCGGCCGGCTGGGCTTCACCGTCGATCTCGATCCCCGTTGGGTGAAGAAGTGCATCGCGGCGGGCCGCGCCGAGCAGGCTGAGCAGTACGCCGAGCACATCGTCGCCCAGGCCCGCGCCGTGCTGGAGTCGCAGGACATCGGCGTGCTGATCGCCACGCCGCCGCTGCTGGAACGGCTGGTTCGCGACGACGAGCTGCGCAAGCTGATCGCCGATCGGGTGCAGGTCGTCGAGTGGGGCGGCGCGCACATGGACCCGGACACCCGGTACCTGCTGCGCACGGAGGTCTTCCCCCAGACCCGGATGGTCGGCCGGTACGGCAGCACGATGATCCTCGCGAGCGCCGTCGAACGCGACGGGCTCGCCCCGGACGCCCCCTGCGTCTTCGACCCGTTCTCCCCTTACGTCACGTTCCGCGTGGTCGACCCGGAGACCGGCGAACCGGTGCCCTACGGCAGCCGCGGGCGCGTGGTGATGAACCACGTCAGCAAGTCGGCGTTCCTGCCCAACAACCTCGAGCGCGACGAGGCGACCCGGATCGAACCCCCGCCCGGGCAGGTCGGCGACTCCGTGGCCGACGTCGCGCCGGTCGCCGTGTTCGGCGACTCGCCGGTGATCGAGGGGGTGTACTGATGACGGCCGGGGCCTCGTCCGCCGCGCCGCCCGCGGACGGTGCGGCCGAGCTCATCGAACTCGACGCGCTGGGCCCCGCCGGCCCCTACCGGTCCCGTAACCGGCTGCCGATCACCGACCTGGCCGGCGTCCCGATCGCCGAGCTGAGTCTCGTACCGTCGCTGTACGTGCATCGCGCCATCGCCGCGCTGCGGGCCGCCGAGCCGCTGCCGGCCGCCGACCGGCTCGCCGCGCTCGCCCGGGCCGGGGAGGCGTTCGCGACCGAGACCGTCGCCGGACTGTCCGTCGACGAGTACTCCCACGCGGTCAGCCGGATCTCGGGGATGCCGATCTCGGTCGTGCGCCACGCCACCGAGACGACCTGGCGGGCGCTGCTCGGCGCCGGCCGGGACGCCCGCCAGGCCCGGCCCCGGGCGAGCGTCGACGACTGGCACGACCCGGCCACCCAGGGTGGACGGGCGGTGTGGACGCGGCGCGGGGAGGTCTTCGCGGTGCACGCCGCCGGCAACCATCCCGGCGTGCACGCCCTGTGGCCGCAGGCGCTGGCGCTGGGCTACCGGGTCGCGGTGCGCCCGTCGCGGCGCGAGCCGCTCACCGCGCACCGGCTGATCACCGCGCTGCGGGCGGCCGGGTTCGGCGCCGACCAGGTGGCGTTCCTGCCCACCGACCACACCGTCGCCGACGAGATCATCTCCGCCGCCGACCTGGCCATGGTCTACGGCGGGGATGACGTGGTCGCCAAGTACGGCGCGGATCCCACGGTGCTGGTGCAGGGTCCCGGGCGCTCGAAGATCCTGCTCGCCGGCGAGGACTGGCACCGCCATCTCGACACCCTGGTCGACTCGGTCGGCGACGAGGGCGGCACCGCCTGCGTCAACGCGACGGCGGTGTTCACCGACTCCGACCCCGGCGCACTCGCGGCGGCGCTCGCCGAGCGGCTCGGCGCCATCCCGACCCTGCCCCCCGAGGACGACCGGGCGGTGCTGCCCTGCCAGCCGACCGAGCGGGCCGCGGCGCTGGAACGCTTCCTGCTCGACCACGCGGCGGGCACGACGCCGCGCCTGGGCGGCGCCGGGATCACCGACCCCGTGCCCGGCGGCGGGGTCGCCCTGCGCCCGGCGGTGTTCCAGGTCGACCGGGCGGATGCGCCGCAGACCGGCCTCGAGCTCGGCTTCCCCTGCGTGTGGGTGGCCCCCTGGTCGCCCGCCGACGGGATCGGCCCGCTGCGCCACTCCCTCGTCCTGACCGCCCTCACCGCCGACGAGCGCCTCCTCGACCAGCTCGTCGCCGACCCGACGATCAGCAACGTCTACGTCGGCGACCACCCCACCTACTGGATGCGCCCCGACGTCCCGCACGACGGCTACCTCGGCGAGTTCCTCATGCGCACCAAGACCGTCCTGCGGGACTGAGCCAGCAGGGGCCCAGTCGAACGTCGACGAGGGGCCGGACGCCGCGCCGCCCCAAGCCGACCTGCGCACAGCCGATCTCGGGATGTTCCTCAAGCGCACCAGGATCAGCCGGCGCGACGGAGCCCGGCCTCGACAAGGGCCGGCCTGGTCCAGACTCCCAACCAGCCGCCCAGCCGTCAGTCTGCCGGAAAGGGCTGTGCCGGGGCCGGCACTGGCAGGGGCATCTGCACCGTCGGCGATGCGGCGGCCGATGCCGGGGCGTCCTGCCGGCTCGCCGGGATCACCGCATCGAGCAGCGTTTCAGCCATGGCGTGGGCGGTGGCGGCGAGCTGGGGGGTGCGGTCCATCCGGGCGCCCAGGCCCGCCCCGTCGTAGATGACCTGAAGCTGGCGGCCCAGTGTCGCCGGATCGGCGGCGCCGGCCTGCCGGGCGAGGTCGGTGAACAGGGCGAGGATCCAGGCCCGGTAGTCGTCTGCGGCGCGTTCCACCGAACCGCCCGGCGGCGCCTCGGCGCTGGCCGTGACGAACGCGCAACCGCGGAAGTCGCGCTCGGCGAACAGCTCGCCCTGCGCATCGAAGATCGCCAGCAGGCGGGACCGGGGGTCAGGAGCACTGTCCACCGCCCGCAGGAGCCGTTCGGTGGTGCCGGCATGCCGGCCGGCCAGGTAGGCGCGGACCAACTCCTCCTTGCTGCCGAAGGTGTTGTACAGCGACGCCTTGGCGACCCCGGCCCGCTCGATGATCCGGTCGATGCCCACCGTCTGGACGCCTTCGGCGTAGAACAACTCGTCGGCGGCGGCGAGCAACCGTTCCCGCGCCGGACGGTGTTCCGCCGCGCCGGCCTGCGCTCGCCGGGCCCTCGTGGCGGCCACGCGCCTCACCTCCACGTTCTTCGGACGAATCAGCGTCATCAGACAGATCAGTCCATCCAACGGTATGCCGCGCCGCGGCGGGTTACTCACACGGCGCTGCGCCCGCCGTCGACGGGGATGACCGCACCCGTGATGTAGCTCGCCGCGGGCGAGGCCAGGAAGGCGACGACCCCGGCGATCTCGTCGACCTGCGCGGCGCGGCCGAGCAGGGTGGTCGTGCCGAGCTGGGCGATGAAGTCGGGCCGGGCGCCGTCGGAGTACACCGGGCCGGGGGCGATCGTGTTGACCCGCACCCCCGCCGGGCTGAACTCGGCCGCCCAGGCGCGGCTCATCGCCGTCAGCGCCGCCTTGGTCGCGCCGTAGGCCGCACCGCCGGCCAGCCCGACCCGGCCGGCCATGCTGTCGACGCTGATGATGCTGCCCGCGCCGCGCTCGGCCATCCCGGGCGCGAGCGCGGCGACGAGCTGGTAGGCGGCACGGACGTTCCCCGCGAACAGGGCGTCGAAGGTCGCGGTGTCGAGCTGAGCGCTCGGCCCGAACCACGACGCGCCGGCGTTGTTGACCAGAACGTCGACCTCGCCGGCCTCCTTCGCCAGGCGCTCGACCGCCGCCGCGTCGGACAGGTCCGCGGCGAGGAAGCGGGCCTCGCCGCCGGCCTGCTCGATCTCCGCCACGGCCGCCGCACCTCGGTCGGCGTCCCGGCCGTGCACGATCACCGCGTAGCCGTCCGCGGCCAGGGCGCGGGCCGTCGCCCGGCCGATCCCTCCGGTCGACCCCGTCACCAACGCCACACCCCGACGCTCGCCGGTACCCACGTTGCTCGCCATGGTCCGTCCCCCACCCATCGAGTAGACCTGTCTGTCTATCGGCGACCCAAGAATAGACAGACCGGTCTACCCATTGCAGGACCGCGGAGCCCCCTGCGGTGCGTTCTGCCCGGCATCACGGCCGAGACCGTGCAGAACGCACCGCAACCGGGCTCCGCCCGGCCGAAACCCAGGCGGGTACGCGCGGGGCGGGTGGCTGCCAGCGGGTGGGGGTGGGGGTGGCGGACGGCGGCGGCGGCGCGCGGCGGCGGGCGGCGGGCGGCGGGCGGCGGGTCAGATCCGGACGAGGGCGCGGGGGCGTCTCGTCAGGTAGTCGGTGTAGGCGACGGTGGTGAAGAACTCGGGCAGCGTCTCGCCCAGGGCGGTCTCGACGAACACCTCGCGGGCCTCGTCGAGGCGGCTCGGGGCGCTGCCGCGCTCGGCGCGCAGCACGGTCAACTCCTCGGCGAGCAGGCGTTCGGCGAGGTGCCGGGTGACCGGGCGGCCGTCGGCGAGCTGCGTGCCGTGGTGGATCCACTGCCAGACCTGGCAGCGGGCGACCTCCGCGGTGGCGGTGTCCGTCATCACGCCGCCGATCGCCAACGCGCCGGTGCCGCGCAGCCAGGCGTCGAGGTAGCGCAGCGCCACCGCGATGCTGCCGCGCAGCCCCGCCTCGGTGACCGTGCCGCCGGCCGAGGCGACGTCGAGCAGGTCCGCCGCGGTCACCGACACGTCCGGCAGCGGCCGGTCGAGCTGGTGGGGCGCGGCGCCGAGGCGGGCGTCGAACGCCGCCTCGCACACCGCCACCAGTCCCGGATGGGCCACCCCGGCGCCGTCGAACCCCTCGTCGGCTTCCCGCCGCAGGTCCCGGCGGACCTGGTCGAGCGCCCGGGCGTCGACCTCGGGATCCCGGCCGGGGACGAACGCCGCCGTCCCCCCGATCGCGTACGCGCCGCGGCGGTGACAGGTCCGCACGAGCAGCGCGGTGTACGCCCGCAGGAACGGCGCCGTCCTCGTCACCTGGGCCAGGTCGGGGAGCACGAACGCCTCGGCCCGGGCCCCGACGGTCTTGATGATGCTGGCCACGTGGTCCCAGCGTCCGGCGGCGTACAGGCCGGCGCAGTGCTCGCGCAGCTCGTAGAGGATCTCCTCCATCTCGAGGGCCGCGGGGATCGTCTCGATGGGCACGGTCGCCCGGATCGTGCCCCGCGCCAGGCCGAGCCGCTGCTGGGCGAACACGAACACGTCGTTCCACAGCCGCGCCTCGCGATGACCCTCCAGCTTCGGCAGGCAGAAGTACGGTCCGCTGCCCCGGGCGAGCTGACGGCGGGCGCAGTGGAAGAAGTACAGGCCGAAGTCGACCAGGCTCGCGGACATCGGCCGGCCGTCGATGAGCAGGTGGTGCTCGCCGAGGTGCCAGCCGCGGGGTCGGACGACGATCGTCGCCGGGTCCGGCCCGACCCGGTGGCGGCGGCCGGTCGACGTGGTGACCTCGAGCCGGCCCTCGATCGCGTCGAGCAGGCTGAGCTGGCCCGCGATCACGTTGAACCAGGTCGGCGCCGTGGTGTCCGCGAAGTCCGCCAGCCACACCCGGGCGCCGGAGTTCAGCGCGGTGACCGTCGCCGTCCGCTCGGTCGGCGCGGTGATCTCCACCCGCCGGTCGGTCAGGCCGGGCGCCGCGCCCGCGACCTGCCACGACTCGTCGGCGCGGATGGCCGCCGTCTCCGGCAGGAAGTCCAGGACGGCCGCCCCGGAGGCGAGCAGCAGGCGCCGCTCGCGCCGGGCGGCGAGCAGGCCGGCCCACCGCGCGGCGAAGACGGTGTCCAGCGCGATGAGGAATTCCAGCGCCTGCGGCGTCAGGATTTCCCGGAAACGCTCCCGAGGCTCACCGGGCTCGCCGACGACCTCGATCCGACCGCCGCGCGGTGCCGGCATCTCAGTGCCCCGTGCCGGCGCCGGTCGCGGTGAACTGGGCTTCCTCGGTGGAACCGCGCAGCGCGACGGTGTCGCTCGTCGGGTTGATGGCGGTGCTCACCAGGTCGAAGTAGCCGGTGCCGACCTCGCGCTGGTGACGGGTCGCGGTGTAGCCGTCGGCCTCGCTGGCGAACTCGCGTTCCTGCAGGTCGACGTAGGCGGTCATGCCCTCACGGGCGTAGCCGTGGGCGAGGGAGAACATCGAGTGGTTCAGCGCGTGGAATCCGGCCAGCGTGATGAACTGGAACTTGTAGCCCATGTGGCCGAGTTCGCGCTGGAACTTCGCGATGGTGGCGTCGTCGAGGTGCGCCCGCCAGTTGAACGACGGCGAGCAGTTGTAGGACAGCATCTGGTCCGGGAACTGGGCCTTGATCGCCTCGGCGAACTGGCGGGCGATCTCCAGGTCCGGGGTGGAGGTCTCCATCCACAGCAGGTCTGCGTAGGGGGCGTAGGCCAGGCCCCGGGCGATGCACGGCTCGACGCCGTCGCGCACCCGGTAGAAGCCCTCGGCGGTGCGCTCGCCGGTGACGAAGGGCAGGTCGCGCTCGTCGACGTCACTGGTGATCAGCGTCGCGGCCTGCGCGTCGGTGCGGGCGACGATGACCGAAGGCACGTCGGCGACGTCGGCGGCCAGGCGTGCGGCGTTGAGGGTGCGGATGTGCTGGCCGGTGGGGATGAGCACCTTGCCGCCGAGGTGGCCGCACTTCTTCTCCGAGGCGAGCTGGTCCTCCCAGTGCACCCCGGCGGCGCCGGCCGTGATCATCGCGCTCATCAGCTCGAAGGCGTTGAGGACGCCGCCGAAGCCGGCCTCGGCGTCGGCGACGATCGGCACCAGCCAGTCGGGGGCGTCTGCGACGCCCTCGGCCCAGGTGATCTGGTCGGCGCGCAGCAGCGCGTTGTTGATCCGGCGGACCACCGCCGGGACCGAGTTCGCCGGGTAGAGGCTCTGGTCCGGGTAGGTCTGGCCGGACAGGTTCGCGTCCGCGGCGACCTGCCAGCCGGACAGGTAGATGGCCTTGAGCCCGGCCTTGACCTGCTGCACGGCCTGGTTGCCGGTCAGCGCGCCCAGGGCGTGCACGTAGTCGGTGTCGTGCAGGAGCGCCCACAGCTTCTCCGCGCCGCGGCGCGCCAGCGTGTGCTCCTCCAGGACGCTGCCGCGCAGCTTGATCACATCGGCGGCGCCGTAGGTGCGCTCGATGCCCGCCCACCGCGGGTCCGTCGCCCACCGGGCGGCCAGCTCCGCGGCCGCCGCCTGCGCGGCGCCGTTCGCCGCCCCGTTCGCCGCGGTGGTCGTCCCCGCCGTGGTCGCCGTCGTGGTCGTCTCGGCCATGTCGATCTCTCCCTGCCCTGGAGTCGGAATAGCGCGGATCACCCTCCTTTTCGAAGCTGTCACAGCGATTCGGCCTGGTCGAGCGGCCCAACGAGCCAAGTCCTGCGAATCTTCCGGGCCGCCTTTGCGAATCCTGCAAATGGCATGTTGGCAGCCGGTCGGCTATCCTCCCAGTCAGCGAGGGAGAGCGGATGCAGAAGACTTTTGTCGGGACCCGGTTACGGGAACTGCGCGAGGAACGGGCCATGAGCCAGGTCGAGCTGGCGCGCCTGCTCGGCATCTCCCCCAGCTACCTCAACCAGATCGAGCACAACTCCCGGCCGCTCACCGTACCGGTCCTGCTACGCATCACCGAGGCATTCGGCGTCGACGCCGGCTTCTTCGCCGCGCACGACGTGACCCGACTGATCGCGGAGGTCCGGGAGGTCCTCTCCGACGGCACGATCGGCCTGAAGGTGCCGGCCACCGACGCCGCCCAGCTCGCCGAGCAGCTCCCGCAGACCGCCCACGCGCTGATCACGCTGCACCGCCGCTACCGGCAGGCCAACGAGCGCCTGGCCGCGCTCACCGGCGCCCGCGGGCCGGAACCGGCGGGGCCCGCACCGGCGCCGATGCCGGACGAGGAGGTCCGGGACTTCTTCTACCAGCGCCAGAACTACGTCGGCGAGCTCGACGACGCCGCCGAGCGGCTTGCCGGCGAGATCGGCCTGACCCGCGGCCGGGTGCACGCGGTGCTGGTCGAGCGGCTGGCCTACCACGGCATCCGCGTGCACAGCCGCGAGCCCGGCCCGGACCTTGGCGGCCCCCGCGACGGCGGGCGCGACGGCCGTGACGACGGGCGCGATCTCGACCGCGAACTCGACGTCGACGTGCTGCACCGCTTCGACCCGCAGACCCGGGTGCTGACCCTGTCCAGCCATCTGCGGCCAGGCCAGCGGGCCTTCCGGATGGCGCTGCAGCTCGCCTTCGCCGAGTTCGACGACCTGGTCACCCGGCTCACCGACGAGGGCATGCTCAGCGGCCCCCCGGCCCGGACGCTGACCCGGATCGGGCTGGCGAACTACTTCGCCGCCGCCCTGATCCTCCCCTATAATGTGTTCCACACCACGTCCGAACGGTTCCGCTACGACATCGAACGGCTCTCCGAGCATTTCGGCATGGGCTTCGAGACGATCTGCCACCGGCTGAGCACACTCCAGCGCCCCCGGGCCCGGGGCGTTCCGTTCTCCTTCATCCGGGTGGATCGCGCGGGCAACATGTCGAAACGCCAGTCGGCCACCGGATTCCATTTCTCCCGCGCCGGCGGAACGTGTCCGCTGTGGAATGTGTACGAGGCGCTCGCCGCCCCCGGAAAGATTCACACCCAGATCGCCACGATGCCGGACGGACGCAGTTACTTCTGGATTGCCCGCACGGTCAGTCGGGGCTATGGCCGTTTCGGTCGTCCCGGCAAGACGTTTGCCATCGGGCTCGGCTGCGAACTGCGCCATGCCAGCCGGCTGGTGTATTCGACCGGGCTCAATCTGGACGATCCGGCGGCCGCGGTGCCGATCGGGATCGGCTGCAAGGTCTGCGAGCGGGTCGCCTGCGCCCAACGGGCCTTCCCGCAGATCGGCCGCAGCCTCGCCCTCGACGAGAACCGCGGCACCTTCGCCCCCTACCCGGCCGACATCAACTCCTGACCCGGACGGGTCGGCGCCGGCATGCGAGACTGGCCTCTCGCGGAAACGGTTGCATCGGCCCAGCTCAACGCGGCATTCCGTCGTCACGGCCCACGCCGTGGGCCCGGCCTGTGGCGCCGGTCCGTGGGCCTGGTGCCCGCCGGGAAGGGGGAGGCATGCCGACGGATCCCGGGGGGTCCGATCGCGCCGGCAGGTCCGGGCACGTCATCGTGGCCGGGCTGAGCAAGATGGGGCTGCGCGTCGCCGAGCAGTTGCAGGCGTCCGGCGTCGCGGTGGTGGCGGTCGACGACCGGCTCACCGACGTCGCGCGACGCCGGCTGGAACGCAGCGGGGTGCAGGTCCTGCTCGAAAGCCCGCACGCGGCCGAGGCACTGCAGGAGGCCGGCATCGCCGCGTCGCTCGCCGTGGTGATCTGCCACGAGGCCGACCTCGACAACCTGGAGACGGCGCTGCTCGCCGCCGACGTCGCCCCCGGCGTCCGGCTGGTCGTCGGCGTCAACAACACCCAACTCGGCGACCAGCTCGCCGACGCGCTCAGCCAGGTGCGGGTGTTGAACCTGGCGGAGCTCGCCGGACCGAGCTTCGTCGAGGCCTGCGTGCGCTCCGACGTCACGCATGCCTTCACGATGGACGCCCGCGCCGACGCCGAGGTGTTCGCCGTGATCGAGGAGGAGATCACCGGACGGGGCGCCTTCCGGGCCCGCTACGGTGATCTCACCCCGATCTCGCTGCGCCGCGCCGACGCCCGCGACGCCGAGGTCTGCCCGCCGCGCGACACCCCGCTGCACCCCGGTGACCGACTGACCGTCCTCGGCCGCCTCGCCGAGTTCGACGAGCGGGGCATGACCGTCTCCGGCCTGCACGACGCGCGGCTGTTCGCCGCCCTCGGCGGCGGCTCGGCCGACCGTGGGGGCGGGGCGCGGGCCCGGCGCGGAACGGCCGCCCGGCTGCGGGAGTTCCTCTCGATGATCCGCGGGGAGCTGGACCGGCCGTTCCGGCTGGCCCTCGCCGCCGTCGCCGCGATCCTGATCGTCAGCACGGTCGTGCTGTCGCTGACCTACACCGATCACAACCACGCCGCCCCGCCCGACTTCGGCCCGCTCGACGCGCTCTACCTCACCGTCGAGACGATGGCGACGGTCGGCTACGGCGACTTCAACTTCGGTGCGGCCGACGAGTGGCTGCAGATCTTCGGCATCGGGCTGATGCTGTTCGGCGCGCTGTCGATCGCGGTGGTCTACGCCTTCATCACGAATGTGATCATCAGTCGCCGGCTCGAACGCGCCCTGGGCCGCGGCCGGGCGGGGGCGGTGCGCGGGCACGTCATCCTGTCCGGCCTCGGCTCGGTCGGGGTCGCGACGATGGACGGCCTGGTGCGCGCCGGCCGCCAGGTGGTGGTCATCGAACGGGACGAGAACAACCGGTACCTGCCCGTGGCCCGCGAACGCGGGGTACCGGTGATCATCGGAGACGCGACCGTACGATCCACCCTGCTGGAGGCCGGCCTCGCCCACGCAACCACGCTCGCCGCGCTGACCAGCGACGGGGTGGCGAACCTTGAGACGGTGCTGTCCGCCCGGGAGGCCCACGGCGAGCTGCGCGGCGCCCGCGTCGCCCGGGAGACGGCGCGGCGCGCCGGCGGTCGTTCCTACGGCCGCGCCCGCCCGCCCGGGGCCCAGGCACACGAGCCCGACCTGCGCGTCGTCCTGCGGATCTTCGACACGACGATGGCCGACGAGGTCGAGCGCCGGTTCGGCATCCACACCGCCCGCAGCGCCTCGGCGCTGGCCACCCCGTACTTCGTCGGGGCCGCGTTGGGCTACGACGTGCTGAGCACCTTCTACGTGGAACGCACCCCCTTCCTCGTCGCCCGGATGACCGTCAACGCCGGCGGGGCGCTGGTCGGCCCCACCCTGCGCGAGCTGTCCACTGGAACCCGCGTCCTCGCCGTCACGACCGCCGCCGGAAGCCGACCCGACGACGGAACCGGCGCCGGCGAACCGGACGAACCGGACTACCGACCCGGCCGCCACACCCGACTACGGCCGGGGGACGAGCTGCTCGTCGTCGGCCCCGTCACGCAGATCGTCGACATGGTCCGCCGCAACCAACGCGTCGACGTCCCCGCCCAGCACCGCCCGGTACCCACACCCACACCCACACCCACGGCCGCGGCACGGGCCGAGCACGACTTCGCCGCAGACCCCCCGGAGGTCGCCGGAACCTGACGGATGCCGCCGGCTGTCGAGGGAGGCCCGGTCAGGGGTGCATGCGGGCGCCCTTGAGCGCCTTGTCGACGGCGTTGCGCGGGCCGTGCAGGGCGATGCCTTCCACCAGGAGTTCGGTCTGCCGCCCCACCGCTACCTCACCGGCCGCCGGGTGGACCTGGCCCGCCGCCTGCTGCTCGCCGGCCACCGCCCGGCCGAGGTCGCCACGCTCGCCGGCTTCTACGACCAGGCCCACCTGACCAGGCACTTCCGCCGCATGCTCGCCACCAGCCCGGCCCGCTACGCCCACGTTCTCCCGGACCACGGGCGCCGGCCGGGTGGCGAGCCCAGACGCCCTACGGGGCGATGAATCCGCTCCGGTAAGATTTTCGGCGATCCAAGACCGGGTGACGCGCGAGGAGACATGAGGAAGGCGAGGGAACCGAACTCACAATGCCCGATTCCGAGCCCGATTCCGAGCCCGATTCCGACGGCGCCAGCCTGACTTACGGCGACCGGGTCCGCGGTTGCCTGGTGGGCGGGGCGCGACGCGCTCGGCGCCGGCAGCGAGTTCCGGTCCCTGGCCGACATCCGGCAGGAGCACGGGCCCGCCGGTGTTGTCGGGCTGACGAACGCCTACGGCGTTCATGCCCCGCTCACCGACGACACCCAAATGACCTGTTCACGGCGGAGGGCCTGATCCGCGCGTCCGTGCGCGGCCGGTCGAAAGGCATCGTCGATCCGCCTTCGGTGCTGTGGGGCGCCTATCGCCGCTGGTTGACGACGCAGACGCGAACGCATCCCGCCGACGAAGCGCTGGACGGCGCCGACGGCTGGCTGGTGGCCCGGCCGTTGCTGTACGCGCGGCGGGCCCCGGGGAACGCCTGCCTGTCGGGCCTGCGACGCGACACGATGGGCACCCTCGCGCGGCCGGCCAACCCCGACAGCAAGGGCTGCGGTGCGGTGATGCGCTCAGCACCGTTCGGGCTGCTCCGCCGGGGCGCCGAGACCAGCTTCGATCATGCGGTGGAAGGAGCGGTGCTCACCCACGGTCATCCGACCGGCTATCTGGCCGCGGGGGCGTTGGCCTGGATTATCGCGACGGCCCTGGACGGGGCGAGCATCGCCGACGCGACGGTGTCGGCCCTCGCCCGGCTCTCAGCCGAGCGGAACGGCCGTGAGGTGACCGCGGCGCTGCGGGCCGCCCTCAGCCGGGCGGCGGAGGGTGCGCCGACGCCGGAACGCGTGGAGTCGCTGGGCGGCGGCTGGATCGCCGAGGAGGCGCTGTCGATCGCGGTGTACTGCACGGTGGCCGCGGCGGACGATCCGCGCGCGGCCCTGCTCGCCGCGGTGAACCATTCCGGCGACAGCGATTCGACCGGGGCAATCTGTGGCAACCTGGTCGGTGTCGTCGGCGGCGAGCAGGCGTTGCCGGCAGACTGGGTTCGCGAGCTCGAGGGCTACGAGCTCGTCGGGCAGGTGGCCGATGATCTCGTGACCGAGCTCGAGAACACCGCGTCCGTCGCGGACGCCTTCGGAGCGCCAACGACGCCCTGGGCCGCCCGCTACCCCGGCCACTGACAGGTCCGGGGGTCAAGGGCTCGGGGGCCAGGGCTCGGGGTTCCGCGGAACACCTCACGCGGTCTCCCCGAACGGCGATCCGCGAGACGGCCGAGGTGGGAGGCATTCGTGCACAGCCGCGCCGACCCTGATCGTCGGACCGGTCATGTGGTCGTGGCCGGGGTGGTGAACGTGCAGCAGACGGTGCCGGTGGACGGGTTTCCCATCGCCTACGCGCCCGTTCGGTACACGACCGGGCAGCTTCGGCTCGCGGCCTCCGGCGTCGGGCTGAACGTCGCCAGGACGCTGGGCGCGCTCGGCACACCGGCGTCGCTGGCGACCCTCGTCGGGGACGATCCGGCGGGGACGGTGATCCGCGCCGAACTGCGACGCCTCGGCCTGCTCGACGAAGACGGGGACGGGGACGGGGACGGCTCGGGCCCCGGCGCCGGGGTGCTGCCGACGGCGAACAGCGCGATGTCCGCCGTCCTGGTCGATCCGCACGGGAACCGGCAGGTGCATACCGACCTCGCCGACCTCGCCACCGCCCGCTACCCGCCGCCGGTGTTGCGTGACCTGCTCGCGGGCGCGCGGCTCGCCGTGCTGACAACCGCGGGCTTCGTCCGCGACCTGATCCCCATCGCCCAGGCCGCCGGCGTGCCGATCGCCGTCGACGTGCAGACCATCGAGGATGCGGGCGACGCGTACAGCCGCCCGTGGTTGGCGGCGGCGACCATCGTGCTCTGCTCCGCCGAGCGCCTGGCGGCCAGCCCCGCCGACACCGCCGCCGCCCTGCTGAGCCGCTACCCGGCCCGGATCGTGCTCATCGGGATGGGCGGCGACGGCTGCCTGCTCGCCGTCCGGGATCGTCCGCCACGCCACCTGCCCGCCCAGGCCCCGCATGGTGTCCTCGACACCACCGGCGCCGGGGACGCGCTGTGCGCCGGCTTCCTGCACTACTGGCTCGCCACCGGCGATCCCGACGCGGCGGCCCGGCGCGCCGTCCTCGTCGCCGGCTGCGCGGTCGGCTCCGCCGGCACGGCCGTCCACGTCACCGCCGGGCACATCGACGACCTCCTGCGCGCCCCGGGCGGCCGGCCGTCGGGCGGCGGCTGACGCAGCGGGCCGGTCCGATCCGACCTGCGGCGTTCGTCGCGTATCGGCTGCTCGACAGGGGCGGCGATGCGGCGCGGTTCCGCACTACGCTCCCCCACGGCGTCGCGTGGCGCCCGTGGAGATCAGCAGCGAGGGAACGATGACGGCGAGGACGATTCCGATCCGTTTCACCGACGACGCCGGAGTGATCGACATCGCGGAGTCGCTGTCCACCCTCAAGGGGGACGGGCGCCACCTCTGGCTCGCCGGCGACGAGACGATCACCATCGAGCGGACGGCGCTGTCGCCGAGCGGGGACGGCTTCGTCGACCATGTCAGCTTCTCGGTCGCGGACTTCCTCCCGCTGCCGGAACCGCCGGAACCGGACGGCAGCCAGCTCGAGATCGACATCGAGGGCATGGACCGGCACGGCGACTACCTCTGGTTCGTCGGTTCGCACGCCCGGACCCGTAAGCGGGTCAAGCCGCACCATGCCACCGAGCAGGCGCTGGCCCGGCTGGCCAAGGTGAGCAGCAACGCCAACCGCTACCTGCTCGGCCGCATCCCGGTGGTGGAGATCGACGGGGCGCCGACCCTCGTCCCCAGCGCCCCGGCGCCGGCCTCGCCGAGCGGGGAGAAGCTGACCGCCGCCGCGCTCGGCCTGTCGAAGCAGAACCGGCTCACGCGAGCGCTCAAGGACGACGAGCACCTCGGCCTGTTCCTGAAGATCCCGAGCAAGGACAACGGCCTGGACATCGAGGGGCTCGCGGTCGTCGGCGAACGGATCTACCTGGGGTTGCGCGGCCCGGTGCTGCGCGGCTGGGCGGTGGTGCTCGAGCTGCGCCTCACCGAGGGCGACGGCCAGGACCTGCTGCTCGCTCCCATCGGCGACAGCGCCAGCGATGGCGGTGACGGCGGTCCCCTGTACCGCAAGCACTTCCTCGACCTCGACGGGCTCGGCGTGCGGGACATCCTCGCCCACGGCGACGATCTGCTGCTGCTCGCGGGCCCGACGATGGATCTCGACGGACCGGTGGGGATCTACCGCTGGCGGGGCGCCGCGCACGCGCGCACGAGCGTCGTCGTCACCGACGAGGCGATCGAGCGGGTGCTGGAGCTACCGGTCGGGACCGGCGAGGATCACCCGGAGGGCATCGCGCTGCTGCCCGGCGATCCGTCCTCGTTGCTCGTGGTGCACGACAGCCCGGCACCCCGGCGGCGCTGGCACCGGCACGAGATCCTCGCGGACATCGTCCCGCTGCCACGCGACTGAACCGGCTGGGCGACGGCGGTACCGGCGGGCGTCCGACCACGGTTTTCGTCCCCGGCGATCGCCGGGCGTGTTCGAGGGCCCGGCGGTCTATCCGCCATCCGCCGACCACGGCAAGATTGGCGCACAGAATCACAATCCGCCCCGCTCACCGCCCTGCCCGAGGTACGCGCGTGTCTGACGAGATCGACCTGACCGCCGTCACCACCTGCGCGGAGTTCGGCCGTGTACTGACGGTTGTCCGGGAGCGGGCGGGGCTCAGCGTGCGCGATGTCGCCCGGAAGGTGAACGTCCCGGCCAGCACGGTCGGCGGCTACTTCGGCGGATCGCACCTGCCGGGGCTCAAGCCGGCGAACCTCGTCGAGAACATGCTGCGCGCCTGCGGGATCACCGACCCCGCCGAGCTGCGCCGCTGGGTCGAGACCTGGAGCCGGATCCGGCGCACCCGCCGGAGCTCCAGCGACGACGAGCGGGGCGCCGCCGGTGGCGGGTGGGGTCCCGGCGCCGTCGCCGCCCGGCGGCTCGACGGCCGTGGTCCCCCGCGGGCACCCGTCGAGCGGGTCCGCGGCGACGAGAGCGCGACGGCCCTGACGATCGCGCCACCCGTGGCCCGGCTGGATCGGCTGCCGGCCGTGCGCGGCCGCGACGAGATCCTCACCCTGCTGACCGGACTGCTCCCCACCGCCGCCGGCGATGCCGTCGGGGGCCGCCCAGCAGGGCCGGCCGGGCCAGGTTGGCCAAGTGGGCCGGGTGAGCTGGGCCGGCCGGGTGGACCGGACGGATCGGGCGGTGACACGCGGGTCCGCGGCCGGGTGCACGTGCTGCACGGGCTCGGCGGGATCGGCAAGAGCACCGTGGCTGTCGCCCTCGCCGCGACCGCGCTCGACCGCGGCGTGCGGACCTGGTGGATCAGCGCCACCCGTCCCGGCGCGGTGCCCGCGGCGATGGGGGCGCTCGCCGTCGAGCTCGGCGCGACCCATCATCAACTGCACCGGGCGAGCCTGCCCGACCTGGTCTGGCGCCTGCTCGGCGCCCTCGACCAACCGTGGCTGCTGGTCGTCGACAACGCCGACGATCCCGCCGGCGACCTGGGTCCGTCCGCGGGCGACGTGCTCGATGGCACCGGTTGGCTGCGCCCGGTCACCGGGCCGCGGGGCATGGTCGTGGTGACCACCCGCGATGGCGCGGCCTGGTCGCTCGGCTCGGCCGGGGGCAGGACCCCGCCCTGGATACGCCTACACCGGCTGACTCCCCTCACCGACCGCGACGCCGGCCAGGCGCTGCTCGACCTGGCGGGTGACGGCCCGGGGTCCGCGCAGGCCGCGGAGAGCCTCGGCCGCCGCCTCGGCGGGCTGCCGCTGGCGCTCTCGCTGGCCGGCCAGTTCCTCGCCGAGGCGCGGCGGATGCCGCCGGGCTTCGGCGGCTCGGTCATCCCCCGGACCTACCCGGCGTACGAACGGTCCCTGCGCACCAGTGGGCCCTGGTCGCTGCTGCCGGACTTCGCCGCCGCGGACGCACGGTCCGCGGCACCGCGCCCGCGCCCGCAGCCCCCGGACACCCCGCCGGACGCCCACCCCCCGACCGATCCCCACACCCCGGCGGGCCCCGGCACCCCGACCGACCCCGACACGCCGACCGACCCCGACACGCCGACCCCCGCAGCCACGACCGAACGTCAGGATGGTGGCTCCGGCAACGGGGGGGTGGGCCTGAGCGGCGGGGCGCCGGAGGGAGTGCCCGGACGCCGCCGGGAGCGCGAGCTCGTCGGGCCGACCTGGGAGCTCTCGCTGAACCTGCTCGCCCTGCGTGAGCAGGTCCGGGCACGGCCGTTGCTGACCCTGCTCGCCTGCCTCGGCGGCGATCCGATCCCCGTCGACGTGCTCCTCAACGCCGAGGTGCTGACCGCCTCGCCCCTGTTCGGCAACCTGCCGGCGACCGAGCTGTGGGGGTTGGTCCGGGCCCTCGCCGGCCAGGGGCTGATCGAGCACACCCTCGGCCCGACCAACCCAGCCGACCCGACCAACCCAGCCGACCGGACCAACCCAGCCGACCGGACCAACTCGGTGACCAACCCAGCCGACCCGACCAACTCCGTGACCAACCCGGCCGACCCAGCCGCCGTGGCCGACGCGCCCCCGCCCCCACCGACGCCCGGCGACGCGGGCGCGGCGCACCGGATCTGGTTGCATCCCCTGGTGCGGGACAGCTTCGGCCGCGCCGCGCACGTCTCCGGTCGGGTCGAGGACTACCTGGAGACGATCACCGCGCTGCTGGTCCACGCCGCCCGCCGGCTCGACCCGCGCGACCCTGGGACCTGGCCCCGCTGGGCGATGCTCGCCGGGCACGCGGACGCGGGCCTGGCGATGCTGCGCGCCCGGCGCCAGTGGGGACTGCCGGCGCTGACCGAGGGGCGACTGCCGCCGGAGCTGCTGGTTCCCGCGACGCTCGCCGCCCGCTTCCTGCGCGCGACCGGACGTCTCGCCGAGGCCGCCGGGGCCTACGAGGCCGTGCTGCTCACCGGGCGGCGGCTGTTCGGCAACGATCACGCCGACGTGCTGTCCGCCGCCCATGACCTGTACCGGGTGCGCGCCGCGCAGGGCCGGCCCGGCGACGCGGAGGAGGGACTGCGGGCCGTCCTCGACGACCGGGCCCGGGTCCTCGGCGCGGACCATCCCGACACCCTGACGACGCAGCACTACCTGGGCCGCACCCTGCGCGAGTCGGGCCGCCACCCCGAGGCGCTCGCCTGGCTCACGCGCACGCTCACCAGCCGGGAACGGGTCCTCGGCCACCGTCACCGCGACACCCTCACCACCCGCAACAACGTCGCCGACATGCTCGCCGAGCAGCGGCAGTGGACCGCGGCGGAACGCATGCTGAGCGCCGTGTGGACCGACCGGGTCGACACGCTCGGACCCGAGCATCCGGCGACCCTGGTGACCCGCTACCACCTGGCCCGGCTCGACCACCGTCGCGGCGAGCACACCCGGGCCGCGGGGACGGCCGCCGAACTCGTGGCGGTCTGCCTGCGCGTCCTGGGTCCCGATCATCCCCGCACGCTGGCGGCGATCAGCCTGCGCGGCGAGATCGAGCAGGAGCTCGGCCGACTCGCCGCACTGCGCGCCGAGGTGGCGGACGCGTACCGGCACAGCCTGCGGGTGCTGGGCCCGGAGCACGGGACCACGCTGCGGCTTCAGCGGCTCGTCGGCCGCTCGCCGGCGTCCTGAGGCGACCCGGCCGGAGCGGATCCGTCGGCGGTCGAGGCGACGGGCAGCGCCAGGAGCCCGGGGATGCCGGCCGCTCGCACCGCCGCAAGCCCGTCGCCGTCCCGCTCGGCCAGCAGCCGCAGCGGCAGGCCGACCACCCAGCCGCCGAGGGCGGCCAGCAGGGCCCACAGCGGCAGCCCGGCCGGCTCGGTCAACAGCCAGGCGACGCTCGCCAACTGGCAGGCGAGCAGGTTCGCCCGGACGAAGCCGCCGCCGCGAGGACGGGGTGACCGAATCGGGTCGAGGCCTGGGGCGCCCGACCGGACCAGCCGAATCAGCCCGGCGGTGGCAATCAGCGCGGCGAGGACCGCCGCGCCCGCGGCGAGCCCCCGGCCGGCCGGGGAGCCGTGGCCACCGGGCGGCCCAGGCGTCACCGGGGCGACCGCAGCGGGCCTTCGGGGCACGGCCGGCAGCATGGCGGCGCCGTCGGCGTCGGCGGTGAGGGCGAGCCCGCTCGCCACGGACACGACGGCGACGAGCCCGACCTGTGCGGTAAGCACGATCGCGACATACCGCCGGGGGAAGACGAAACCGCGGGGCCGGCGCAGGTGCACGCCGGTGGCCAGCGCCGGCGTCCGTCGCCCGCAGACCCGGTCGGTCGGCAGATCACGCAGGTCGGCGACCGTCCAGCCGGCGACGATCACCGCGAGGCCGAATCCGGCGGTGAGCACGCCCGCACCCACGCCCACCGCGCCCCCGGCGGCGGCGACACCCAGCGGCAGGCCGCCGGCGAGCGTGGCCGCAGCCAGCGGGCGGCGCAGCGATGGGGCGCCCCCCGCCCGCCACCGGGACAGGGCCAGCCAGGCTCGCAGGCCGATGAGGGCCACGAAGCCGATCCGGGCGGGGAGGGAGGCCGCCCACAGCCAGCCCCCGCCCACCACCGCCGCCCCGGCCAGCACCGCCCATCCGGCGACCCAGCCGGGCGCGAGCCGGCCCTGCACGAGAGGGCTGTCGCGGCGCACCGGGTTGATCCGGTCGGCGTCGAGCCCGGCGACGGCGTCGAGCAGCCGGCCGAACACCGACACCAGCGCCCCGGCGAGGACGAGCAGCAGTACCGCCCCGACCCGGGGATCCGCCACCGCGAGGCCGCCGGCGGCGAACGGGACGGCGTCCGCGAGTGCGCTTCCCGGCCGGGTCAGCGCCCACGCGTCCACCACGCACCGGACCGCGGTCCGGTGCCGCCGCGCCGTCCCCGCCCGGCCCGCCGGCTGTCCGGCGGCACGGCTTCCCATCCGACCTCACGACCGTTTCTCGTGTCCCCCGAGCACTGCGCTCACAGGCGATCGCAGCCTGTCGAGGAAAACCCATTCGGGACACCGATAAAAGGCGGTCGCGCATCGCCGTACAAGGTCGTACAGACAGCGGCGAGTACACGCCGTGACACCCGGTGTGTGTCTGACCGAAAGCGGCGGCGAGCCAAGCCGTATTGCAGTAAGATGACCGCTACGATGCGCGCCGCCGACCATCCGCCGAGTTCGGGGTGCGTCCGAAGGTAACCGCGGACATCGCGGCGATGCCCCGGCCGGACCTCGCTATGGATGGTCCGCGGCAACGGCGCGCATTTACCATAGGGGCGGCGACGGCCTCGCCGACACATTGTCTGCGGGCGGGGTTGCCCGACGAGCCGGAACAGGTCGCCGGAACAGGTCGCCGGGACAAGGTCGCCGGGACGACGTCGCGGCGGCCGCCACCGCCGACCGCCGGAGCGGGCCTCCCCCCGATGGCAGGTCCGCTCCGGCGGCGAACCGAGGGCGTGGCCGTCGACCAGCCACCTCCGTGTCACGGAGGTACAGATCATGCGGCTGCGGCGGCAGCGACCCGTCGGCGGCTCCCAGATAACCGCGTGCCGGACTAACCGGAAAGACCCGGACGGCAAATCCGTACAACGTCGTACGCGATGGTCCGATGTTGCGAACGGCAGGTCGGGGGGACGGCCGGTCGAGATGGGATCGGCGGTAACCATCCCGCTCGACCGCGGACGCGTCGTATACGGCGGACGGGAAAGCGGGCCGCGACCGCACGAGCGGTCGCCCCGCCGTCACGCCAGGCTTCCACCACTGTCACCGGTCACCGGAACAACGGCCAGCGGCCACGTCCGCGATTAGCGCCGAAACAGTCAGGTCACCGATCGCCGGGCGGCAACCGGGATTCAGGGCGGTATTCTCGGCGCGTCACCAGGAAGCAATCCCGCAATCCGCGAACACGTGTTCCCAGGAGTCATGGTGTCCTCCCGTTGGCTGGACGAGCCGCTACAGACCGAGCTGGACGACGCCGCCGTGACCGCGCTGCGGCAGTGGTGCGTCCAGACCGAAACCACCTTGCGGCTGGTCCGCTGGCTCATCGGCGGTCGGTCCGCCGCGCGGGTCGCCGCCGTCCTGGCGGACGACCCCCACGAGGGCGCCCGTCAATTGATCATGAAGCTGGACCGGGCGCCGGGCACCGCGGAGGATCCCCAACCCGGCGAGTTCGCCCGCCACCGGCGGGCGTTGACCGAGTCCCGGGACTTCGCCCGGCAGCACCTCACCAAGCCCGTCCACCAGCCCATCCCGGTCGGCGACGGACGCTGGTTCGTCTTCCAGCGAGTGGCCGGCGGCAGCCTGCGCGACCCGATCACCCTGCACACGCTGCTGGACGCCGTCCTGCATCCGCCCCGCCCGGCCCGCGGGGCGGAGCCGAACCGCCTCCGGGGCCCGCAGCCCGCCTTCCCCCGCCCGGCCGCCGACGCCGCCGCCTTTGCCGACGTCAGCGCCGCCGTCGTCGGAGCCGTGCTCGGCGAATGGGCGGGGCGGACCCGGCTGCCCTCGATGGACGTGCCGGCCATCCTCGGCCGCCAGCTCGGCGACCGGCTCGCCCCCGGCAGCCGGCTGCACCGCCTCGCCGCCGCGCATCCCGGGCGCACCATCACCGTCGAGGAGGAGGATCGTCCCCTGCCCAATCCGTTCGCGCTGGTCCTGGACGCCAGCCGGACCCCCGGCGTGCGGCTGCCCACATTCGTCGGGCGCGCCCACGGGGACCTGCACGTCGAGAACATCCTCATCCCGACCGATCTGCGCGACGCGAGCGCGGCCTTCCAGCTCATCGACCTGTCGCGCTACGCCGCCGACGCCGTGCTCACCCGCGATCCCACCCATCTCGTGCTACACGTCCTCGCCCGGACGCTGGTCGAGCTCTCCCCGGCCCAGCGCACCGCCACGATCGACGTGCTGCTCGACCCGGACCTCGACGGGGCGCTCCTGCCCCAGTGGCTGTGGCTGTTCATCGACCAGGTCCGCTCCGCCGGGCAGGAGTGGGCACGCGCGGCCGACCTGGTCGAGCAGTGGCGCGACCAGCTACCGCTGTCGCTGCTGGCCTGCGCCCTGACCTGTCTCGGCCGGGCATCGACCCGCGAGGAGGACCGAGGTTGGTTCCTGCGCCTCGCCGCGAACGCCGCAGCCGCCTTCCTCGACCGACACGGCCTCGACCAGCACAACCTCGGCCAACACAGCCTCGGCCAACACAGCCTCGGCCAACACAGCCTCGGCCAACAGAGCCTCGACCAACAGAGCCAGGCGCAGCCCGCCCCGGAGAACACCGCCCCGGAGGACGCCGATCTCGGGCGTTTCCACCGCGAGCCATCCGCCCCGGAGCAGGCTGACCCGGAGAAAGCCGACCCAGAGGTGAACGGCCCCTCGGTGAACGGGTCCACAGTCGACGGGTGCACGGCCGACGGGTGCACGGCCGACGGGTCCGCGGCCGACGGGTCCGCGGCCGACCTGCTCCTCTCCCATGCCCGGGCCGATGCCGCGTGGGCGGACTGGATCGGCTGGCATCTCGAGGCGGCCGGCTGGCGAGTCCTGCCGCACCCCGACCCCGATGACCCCAACCCCGATGACCCCGGCCCTGATGACCGCGATCCCGATGAACGCGGCAATCCCGACGGCGCCGACGAATCCGGCGGGCCGCAGACGGCCGTCTCCCTGGCGGACGCGGTTGCCCAGGTACCGCGGACGCTCGTCGTGCTCTCCCCCGCCTACCTGAGCGAGGTGCAGGGCAGCGCCGAGTGGCGGGAGGCCTTTCCGGCGGCGACCGCGGCCCACGGCAGCCGGCTGGTCACCGTCCGGGTCGAACCCTGCGATCCGCCGGGCTGGCTGGGCCTCGTCGCATCGGTGGACCTCGTCGGGCTCGGTGAGGATGAGGCCCGCGCGACGCTGGTCGACCGGATGACGGCGCTGCGCAACGGGGACGGAGGTACCGGGCCCCGGGCAGGCTAGTGGGTGCCGCCGCAAGTTCGTCGGTTATGCGGCGAGGCCGAGGCGGCTGGCGGTCTTCAGGAGATCGGCGCGGGTGTACTTCCAGTCGAACGGGGTCGCGGCCTGGTTGTAGAGCGCCTGGAAGCCCATGACCCGGGCCGCGAGCGTGTCGAGGTCGGCGAAGTCACCGCGCTCGATGGCCTTGCGCTGCAAGATCGAGAAGAATACCTCGACCTGGTTGAGCCAGGAGGCGTGTACGGGCAGGTGGACCAGCGTCGCGGTCGGGTGGGCGGCGCGCATCCGGTCGATCGAGGCCTGGCCTCGGTGAGACGAGCCGTTGTCGACGATCCAGAACACCCGCCGCGCCGACGCGTAGGGCTCCTGGGCCATGACCTGGGCGGCGAGCCGACCGAACGGGGCGATCCCGGTGGTGTCCTCGATCCGGCCGATCACCTCGGCGCGGTGGACGTCGTAGGCGGCGAAGTACGCCAGCGTGCCCCCACGGGTGTACTCGAACTCCACCCGCGGGCCGTGGCCGGGCATCGCCGGCGCGGTCGGGTGGCAGCGGTGCAGGGCCTGCAGCTGGGACTTCTCGTCCGCGCTGATCACATAGTCGTCCGGGCCGAGCGGCTCGCCGTCCCAGCGGCGGGCATAGAGGTCCAGGACCCGGGACGCCTTCGCCACGAACGCCGGGTCCCGCGGGAAGATCCACGACCGGTGCCGCCAGGGGCGGATCGCGTCGGCGTCGAGCCAGCGGGTCACCGTCGAGGCGGACACCTCCTCGACGATGCCCTCGCGGACCGCGTGGGCGGCGAGCTCGGCCGCCGACCAGCGTTCCAGCGGCACGTCGACGTCGGCGGGCCGGGTGCAGGCCAGCGCCTTGACCTCGGCGACCTGCACCGCGGTGAACCGGGCCGGCCGGCCCGACCGGGGCCGGTCACGCAGGCCCGCGAGACCTTCCCGGGCGAACCGGCCCCGCCACGTGCAGACGGTGTCCTCGCAGACACCCAACCCGGCGGCGATCGCGGCGTTGCCCAGCCCGTCCGCGGCGGCGAGCACGATCCTCGCGCGCAGCCAGTCACGGCGCGGCACGGTCGCCGACCGGGCACGGCTGGCCAGTTCGGCACGGACGTCGTCGGTCAGGATGACCGCGGTAGCACGGCGAGACACCCTGATGTCCTATCGGGCAGGTCGCACCCGACCATCGCCGCCACCACACCCGCGGGCAACCCGCCCTCAACTGACGGCGACAATGAGAGCCGTGGCAGGTATCCCGGCATCGACGAAGATCTCCCTGCGCCAGCGGCTCGTCGCGCACGCGGCCGAGAACTGGCCCGGGATCCGCGAGATCTCCACCCGCTACCACGGCGCGTTCGCCTACGTCACCGCCACCGACCCCGACGGCGCCCCCCAGCCACTGTGCCGGCTGCGCTACCACGGCTACGCCAACGACTGGGGCTTCGCGATCTGGCGCGCCAGCCACGACGACTACGACGACTCCTACCTGCCCGACGGATCCCCCAGCGGCACCGCCGAAGCCGCGCTCGACCTCGCCGCAGGCCTCTACCTACCCGGCACCACCGATCACCGACGAACTAACGGCGACACCCACTAGTGCAGCGCCTCAGAGGTCCCCTTCCCGTCCTGCTGTCACGTCCCGTGACGTCTGGCGGGTGATGTGGCTGGGGCGGGTCGTGGAACGGGCGACGGCTCGTGTGGCGGTGGCGGATGCGTGGGAGAGCGCCTGCCCGCCCCAACCCCCGCGGTCAGGGAGCCGCGGCGGTCTCGGGGGGATCCGACAACGGCGAGACGACCGCCAGAACCTGGTCGAGGGCCACGAGGTCGCCGGGGCGGACCAGCACCTTGGCGACGACGCCGGCGGCCGGCGCCGAGACTGGATGCTCCATCTTCATCGCCTCGACGACGACCAGCGACTGCCCGTCGGAGACGGACATGCCCGGCTCGACGAGGACGGCGATCACCGTGCCGGGCATGGGGCTGCGTGCCTGGCCGCCCGTGGCCGAGGTCACCTCCGCTCCGGCCACGGGAACCGCTTCGGCCAACTCCCAGGCCCGCCCCTCCCGCCCCAGCCAGAGCAGCTCGCCGGCGGGGGGCGATCCGCCCGTGGCCGCGATCGAGCGGCGGGCCCCGACTCCGGCCGCGGCCGGCGCGGAGCGCAGGGGATCCGTCGGGTCGTGCTCGCCCTCGGTGGCCGCCCACGCGAACGCCCACCGGGTGGTGACCGAGCCGATCGTGACCAGCAGATCGTCGCCGATCTGGCGGACCGACGCGGCGACCGGTGGCCCGTCGGCGAGGCGGACCCGCGCGGCGGCCGGCGTGCCGCGGGCGCTGACCCGCACGGTGGCTGCCCGCGGACCGAACGCGGCGCCGATGCCGGCCGGCGTCGACGCCACCGGGTCGCCCTCCCCCACCGGGACGGCCAACCCGGTTCCACCTGGAACCGAGCCTGCGCCGGGTCCCGGCGCGGCGCCGTCGACGACGATGCCGCCACCGCCGAAGCCGACGCCGCCGATGCCGCCACCGCCGAGGCCGACGCCGACGCCGGCGCGCAGATCACCACCGGGCGATCCCCTCCCGGGGGTCTCCCCGGTCGCGCGGCCAGGGCCGGCGGCGGTACTCCCGGCGGCACCACCTCCGGCGGCGCCACTCCCGGCAGAGCCATTTGCGGCAGGGCCATGTGCGACCGGGCCATGTGCGACCGGGCCACCAACGACGGAACCGTCGCCCGCCAGGATGTCGCCGGGGCCGGGGCCTGCGCCGCCAGGAACGGCAACGCCAGCCTGGCCAGAGCCGCCCGGACCGGCGTCCCCCACCGGACCGACGCCCCCCACCAGGTCGGACCCGCCGCCCGGGTCCGATCCACCGCCCGAATCGGAGCCACCCCCCGGAATGAGCACGTCCCAGCTCAGCCACGCGGGCTCGCCGGGACGCCAACCGGAGGGGATGTCCCAGGGGTCGACGAGCGGGCCCACCGGCTGCAGCGCGAGCAGCCTGGCCAGCGCGTAGCCGAGGATGGCCTCCCCGGGCAGCTCGTCGGCGGTGAGCGCGGCGAGGTCGCGTTCGACCAGATCGGTGTCGAGCCGGCCGGCGACGACGTCGGGATGGCCGAGCAGCGCGCGCAGGAAACCGATGTTGGTGGTCACGCCGAGCAGCACGGTGGCGGCGAGCGCGGCGTCAAGCCGGGCGAGCGCGGCCGGCCGGTCGGGCCCCCAGGCGACAATCTTGGCGAGCATCGGGTCGTAGGCGGTGCCGACGGTGTCGCCGGCGGCGATGCCGGCGTCGACGCGGATGGCGGGCCCCGCGGGCTCGCGGAAGGCGAGGACCTGCCCGCCGGTCGGCAGGAAGCCGCGCGCGGGGTCCTCGGCGTAGACGCGGGCCTCCACGGCGTGGCCGGTGAGGCGGACGTCGGCCTGACCGAAGCGCAGCGGCTCGCCGGCCGCGATCCGGATCTGCTCGGCGACCAGGTCCACCCCGGTGACCAGTTCGGTTACCGCGTGCTCCACCTGCAGGCGGGTGTTCATCTCCATGAAGTAGAACTCGTCGGGCGCGTCGGCGGACAGGATGAACTCGACCGTGCCGGCTCCGACGTAGCCGACGGCGCCGGCCACCGCGACCGCCGCGGCACCGAGCCGTTCCCGGGTGCGCGCGTCGAGCAGCGGCGAGGGCGCCTCCTCGATGATCTTCTGGTGGCGCCGCTGCAGGCTGCACTCGCGTTCCCCCAGGTGCAGCACCGTGCCATGCGTGTCGGCGAGGACCTGCACCTCGACGTGGCGGGGACGGGCGATGAGCCGCTCAACGAACAGGGTGTCGTCGCCGAAGGCGGCGGCGGCCTCTCGGCGGGCCGAGGCGAGGGCGGCGGCCATCTCCCCCGTTGCGCGCACGATCCGCATGCCCTTGCCGCCGCCGCCGGCCGACGGCTTGACCAGGACCGGGTAGCCGAGCTGGCCCGCGGCCTCCGTGATGGCAGCGTCGCTCATCGCGGGCGACGACCGCCCCGGCACCACGGCCACGCCGACCTCGGCGACAGTCCGCCGCGCGACGATCTTGTCGCCCATCACCTCGACGGCGGCGACCGACGGGCCGATGAAGAACAGCCCGGCGGCCTCGCAGGCCCGGACGAAGGCGGCGTTCTCGGCGAGGAAGCCGTAGCCGGGATGGACGGCCTGGGCCCCGCAGGCCTGCGCGGCCTCGACGATCGCGTCGATGTCCAGGTAGCTCTCCCGGGCCGGCGTGGGCCCCAGGCGCACCGCGATATCGGCCTCGCGGACGTGGCGGGCGCCGGCGTCCGCGTCGGAGTAGACGGCGATCGAGCGGATGCCGAGATCGCGCAGGGTGCGGATGATCCGGACGGCGATCTCGCCGCGGTTGGCGACGAGCACCGACGAGAACGCCAGGCCCGGCAGCCCGGCGCCCCGGGTGGACGGGCCCGGTCCGGTGCGGCGTTGCGCGGGGGCCGGGCCGGTCGCGACGGCTCCCATCTGGTTCCAGGTCGACGGGTCAGCGGCTGACACCCTTGATCCTCACGTCTGTACTCCCCTCACCACCGGCCAACCGCGTCCGCGCCTACCCGATCACATCCGGAACACGCCATAGCGGACCGGTTCCAGCGGGGCGTTCGCGGCCACCGACAGCCCCAGGCCCAGCACCATACGGGTGTCGGCCGGGTCGATGACCCCGTCGTCCCAGAGTCGGGCCGTCGAGTAGTAGGGGCTTCCCTGCTCCGCGTAACGGTCCAGGACGGGCCCGCGGAACGCGGCCTCGTCCGCCTCGCTCCAGTCGACGCCCGCCGCGGCGACCTGGTCCCGGCGGACGGTGGCGAGCACCGCCGCGGCCTGCTCCCCACCCATCACCGAGATCCGCGCGTTCGGCCACATCCACAGAAAACGCGGCGAATACGCCCGCCCACACATCGAGTAGTTCCCCGCACCGAAACTACCCCCGATCACCACCGTGAACTTCGGCACCCGCGCACACGCCACCGCCGTCACCATCTTCGCCCCATGCTTCGCAATACCACCCGCCTCGTACTCCCGCCCCACCATGAACCCCGAGATGTTCTGCAGGAACACCAACGGAATCCCCCGCTGATCACACAACTCGATGAAATGCGCCCCCTTCAACGCCGACTCCCCGAACAACACCCCGTTGTTCGCCACGATCCCCACCGGATGACCATGCAACCGCGCCGTCCCGGTCACCAACGTCGACCCGTACTCCCGCTTGAACTCCGCGAACCGGCTCCCGTCCACGATCCGCGCGATCACCTCCCGCACGTCGTACGGCGTCCGCGAATCCGTCGGCACCGCCGCGTACAGGCCGGCCGGATCCACAGCCGGCTCCTCGGCGGGTTCGACCGCCCACGGCCGGGGCGCGCGCGGCGCCAGGTTCGCCACGATCGACCGGACGATCCGCAGGGCGTGCGCGTCGTCCTCGGCCAGGTGGTCCGTCACCCCCGAGGTCCGCGCATGCAGCAGGCCGCCGCCGAGCTCCTCGGCCGTCACCACCTCCCCGGTCGCGGCCTTCACCAGCGGCGGGCCGCCCAGGAAGATCGTCCCCTGGTCGCGGACGATGATCGCCTCATCCGCCATCGCCGGGACGTAGGCGCCGCCGGCCGTGCAGGAACCCAGCACCGCGGCGATCTGGGCGATGCCGAGCGACGACATCCGCGCCTGGTTGAAGAAGATGCGCCCGAAATGCTCCCGGTCCGGAAACACCTGATCCTGCAGGGGCAGGAAGGCGCCGCCCGAGTCCACCAGATAGACGCAGGGCAGCCGGTTGTGCAGCGCGACCTCCTGGGCGCGCAGGTGCTTCTTCACCGTCAGCGGGTAATAGGTGCCGCCCTTCACGGTGGCGTCGTTGGCGACGACCACGCATTCCCGGCCGGCGATCCGCCCGATTCCGGTGATGATGCCCGCCCCCGGCACCGGATCGTCGTACAGCCCGTTCGCGGCGAGCGGGGACAGCTCCAGGAAGGGACTGCCGCGGTCGAGCAACGCGTCGACGCGGTCCCGGGGCAGCAGCTTGCCGCGGGCGACATGCCGCGCCCGGGCCTGCTCCGAACCGCCGACGGCCGCGACCGCCAGTCGCTCCTGCAGATCGGTCACGGCGTGCCAGTGCCCCTCGGCGTTGCGCCGGGCCTGCTCGCCGGTGGCATCCACCCGGCTGGCCAGGACCGGCATCGCCGAGGCGCGGCGCACCTCGGCGGACCGCTGCCCGGCGATGGATCCGGTTCGCACCGCCGCCACAATCACTCCCCACAAAGCTGAACACAAGGTTGCCAAATGCGACGTTTCCCCAGGTCGGCGCGTTCCAACCCGAGACGTCCGAGACCGCACCGAGAACGCGGCCGCAGCAAACGGACACGCCGGCTGCGCAATCGGACCAGCCGATAACGGTCTACCCGCTATCGAGCCGAAATGCACCGGTTGACCCCACTGCGGCTTACCTTAGCGGTGATAGCCGGATTCGGCGGTCCCTCGGTACGATCCGGCCTGTCGCGTGCCGCGATCTGCGGCGCCCACCGTGAAGGACGCTTGCCGGCACACTAACGTTGCCTGCCGTGGCCGCACTGTTCCTCCAGGCGTCGGGGCCTGCGCCGGTGGCGGAGAGCTGGGAGCGCTACGCCGAGCCGGACCGCTGGCCGGCCTGGGCGCCGCAGGTCGTGGGCGTGCGCGTCGACGGCGGGGACACCCGGATCCATCCCGGGATGACCGGCGAGGTGCGATCCTTCCTCCCACCCGCGGCCGGCTTCGTCGTCACCGCCGTCGACGAACTGGCCCGGACCTGGTCCTGGCAGGTGACGCTCGGCCCGCTGCGGCTGACCCTCGACCACGGCGTCGAGCCCTGCCTGGACGGCGGCACCTCCACCTGGCTGCGACTGCGTGGGCCGCTGCCCGTCCTGCTGGCCTACGCCCCGCTCGCCCGCGTCGCCCTGCGCCGGCTGGTGCACGGGGAGGCACCGCGACGGGCCTGACCGGCGGGCGGATGCCGGCCGGTCAGACCCGGGGACCTGAGCCGACGGGGGACCTGAGCCGACCAGGAAGCTGGGCCGACCAGGAAGCTGGGCCGCCCGGGCGTTCCCGGGCGGCCCTCACCTCACAGGTACAGGCCGTGGCGGGTGTCGCCGCCGGTCGGGCGGGGCAGACCGCGGCCGTCACGAAGGGCGAACAGCTCCGCGAGCGTCATCGTCGAGCCGACCCCGTCGGTCGAGCCGAGCCAGGACACGGCCTCGGAGTGGGGCAGGGCGCCCACCTCGATCTGGGCCAGGCACCGGCCCGGCCGCACGACGGCGGGATGCAGCCGGAACAGATCCTCGTTGGTCGTCAGCGCGACGAGTACCTCCCGGCCCTGGCCGACGAGCCCGTCGGTGAGGTTGAGCAGCCGGGACAACTGCTGTCCGGCGGAACCGCGACCGTCCCCGCGGATCAGATCGTCGCAGTCCTCGATCACCAGCAGCCGCCAACGGCGCACAGCGGGTTGGCCCATCCGGTCACCCTCGCCGCCGTCCCCGCCGCCGACGACGCCGCCCGCGGCGGCATCGAAGTCGCCGACACCGTCGGCGTCGGCGGAGTCGTTGTCGGGGTCGTCGGCGGAGTCGTTGTCGGGGTCGCCGTCGTCGTCGAAGCCGATCGCGACCTCCATCAGGTAGGCCGGGTCGGCGAACAGCGACTCCGGGTCGAGCACGCAGTCGACCTGGCACCAGGAGCGCCATTCGTTGGCCAGCGCACGCAGCACCGTCGTCTTGCCCGTCCCGGCCGGCCCGTGCAGCAGGATCAGCCGGCCGATCACGTTGTCGCGGCGGATGGCCATGAGCTTGTCGAGGGAGTCCCGTGCCGCCGAGGCATAGTTGCCGCGGATCGATGACCACCTCGTCGTCGCGGTCCGCCGGCTGGTCCGGATCGGCCCACGCTGGCCGGACAGATACCAGAAACCCATGCTGACGGAGCTGTCCGAGCCGGTCTCGGCCACGGACGAGCGCAGCACGTCCTCGAGCACACCCCGGGCGAGCTGCTCGCTGACGGCCGTCACGGTCACCTCGCCGCCGCCACCGCGCCAGCGCACGGACCGCACCGTCCAGCCCTCTCCCACGGCCAGCCGGGAGTCACGGGACTCTTCCACAACGGAGCGCAGTACCCGCGCTCCGGAAGGCAACAGGGTCGCTCCGGGGCGGAGCCGGTCCACCCGCGCACTGCGGGCCCACGGCTGTTCACCGGTCGTGAAGGGAGCGAGCGCGAGCGCGTCGACGACGTCGTAGGGGGTGTCCGAATCGTCGAGGCCGACGACGAACGGGAGCTTCATCCCCCCGCTCAGCGACTCGGAGACCGTCCAGGACTTGGGGAGCGACGCTTTCTGGCTGGGAACAGACACGCCTCCGATGGTCCCGGACTCGCCGGGTTTCGACCATCCCGTTACGCGATTTAGGCCGGCAGGTCACGCCGTTCGGGGCAGGTCACCTCGCCGCGGCCGCCGCCAGCAGGGCATCCCTGACCTCCATCAGGGCGAAACCGAGCAGGTTGCGCCCGGGCCAGGCGCTCGGCCGGCCGGCCCGATCGTCGTCGCGGTCACAGCCGATCCCCCAGACGCGATCCCGCGGGCTGATGTCGGCGAGGACGAGGCCGGCGGTGCCGGCGAGGTAGGTGCGCAGGATGGCGTTCTGGGCGAACTTCGCGGAGTTCGCGGCGAGGGCGACGGCGTAGCGGTGACGGTCCCACACCGCCTCGTCAAAGCCGCGGATCCGTCGGCCGATGGCGGCCAGCGAGATCGGTGCCGGCAGCGCGAGCACCGCCTCCGCGGCGGCATGGTCGCCGAACAGCCCGGCCTTGCGCGCCAGCACGTAATGCTGCGCGCTGGGGTAGTCGACCCCGTCGACCGCGAAGCGGGCCGGCCAGCGCAGGCTCAGGCAGCCCGCTCCCGTGCCGTCCGCGACGGCCTGACGCTGGCCCCAGAAGTACCGGAACCGAAGCGGCGCCGCCTGGCGTTCGAGACGCCGCAGGTCCTCGATGGAGCGCGGCGGACCGGAGGTCGAGTGCACACGCCGAGGTTGGCAGATCACAGCCCGTCGGATGCACCTTTCCGCATTTTTATGCCAAATGACCACGCCTGCGGCAAAGCCGGCACAGGGACGGGGCGTTCCCACGAGAATCTCGGCGCGCCTACCTTACGTAACGCTCCGATCGCTACAAGCTTCTGGCTGGAGGTGGTCTGCGGTGCTCGGTGGGCGACTCATGCACGGGCGGCGACGCGATGCCGCGCAAGCCGGCGAAGCCGGCCGGATGGGCGCCGCGCGCGGGGACGCCGACCCGCCGACCGGGCCCGGCCGGGACTCCCCTGCCAGCCCGGAGTTCTCTGCCGGCCCGGAGTTCTCTGCCGGCCCGGACTCCGCCGCCAGCCCGGACTCCCCTGACGATCCGGACGTCGCGGGACCTTACGACGTCGCCGCCCGGCCCGATGACGGCCGGCAGCGGGCGGACTTCGGCGCGCTGCTGATCCCACGCGTGACGGGTACGTGGATCCGGCTGTCACTCGACGGGCCGGTGCCGGCGCTGGTCGCGACCGACGGTTCCTCCGCCCTGGAGCTGTCCGTGCTGGCCGCACCGCGGGGACAGCACCTGTGGGCCGCGATCCGCGCGGACCTGCTCGCCGCGACGGCGCCGGAAGACCCGGACGCCTGCCGGCCGGGGCCGCGCGGCCCCGAGCTGCACCTGCCGGTCGACGTCGAGTCGGGTCCGATTCCCGCCCGGATCGTCGGCGTCGACGGGCCGCGATGGTTCCTCTGCGCGGTCTTCACCGGGCCGGCCGCCACCGATCCGGCGGCGGCGCCCGCACTCGACGAGCTGCTCGCCGCGACGGTCGTGGTGCGGGGGGACGCGCCGATGCCCATCCGCGAGCCGCTCCCGCTGGTCATGCCCGACCGGACGGGCGAGCGCATCGTCGAGGTCCCGGCCCAGCGACACGCTCCCGAGATCATGACCCTCGGCCGGCTGCGGACTCGCGCCTGACGTCCGGTCAGCGCAGGCCGGTGAACTCGACGGTGGCCAGCGAGAGGCGCACATAACGCTCGATCAGCTCGTCGGGCTGGACGGGGCCGGTACGGTCGTACCACTCCAGCGCGGCCGTACCGGCCGCCTCGATGCTGCGCCGCGCGTCGGCCGGGAAAGGCGTGCGGAACACGCCCTCCCGCACCCCCTGTTGGATGATCTCGCCGAAAAGCTGGCTGGCGCCGCGCTCGACCACCTGCTCGCCGATCGAGAACCGTTCCCCCACCCGCATGATCGTCCGATAACGGAGCAACAATGCCGTCGTCTGATAGTGAAGGTAGTAGCTCATGGTGCCGCGGACGAGCGCTGACAGTCGTTCCGCCGCTGCCGGGCCCGCCGTCGCCAGAGCGCTGTTGATGATTCGGAAGAACTCGTCGACGAGTACGGAGAGAGGCACCTCCCACACGTCCCGCTCCAGCGTCCCGGCCAGGTAGTCCCGGACCGACTCCACCGGTTCCACCCCGGCGTGGGCCCCGATGTCCCGAAGGGATATCTCGGCCAGGCCGAGATCGGCGAAGAGATCGGCGGCCGCCCGGTAGAGTTCCGCCCTGCGCTGCTGAAGCGCGGCACGCGCGGCGACCCGGTCCACGTGCCCCAGCGTATCCCGGAACCGGCGGCGCGACACCCCAGGATGGCCACATCGACGGCATGTCAACGAGTTCGGACGAACCCCTTCCGAATCAGGATGGAATCAGCGTTTCCGCAGCCGATCAGGTCCGCGCCGACGGCCGGGGCTGAGCCCACACCGAATCGCCGAATACCGGGCCTTCGGCCACCACGTCATTCCGGGAACATTCGCCGGCTATCGTCGTCGAGGTACGGCGGGCGGCTCGGGGCGACGTCCGGGACGTATAGCGTCAGGTTTCCCCGAAAAAGGTGCGCTAGGCACCGCCGTCATCTGTCTCACTGGCGTGTCCACGGCTGACCAGGGCGCCGCTCGGGGCGATCAGGAGATCCGCTTCGGCCGGCCTGCTAGCGTTGTCCGTCGTGCCGAGCACCCTGCGACGACCCGCCGGCACCGCGGGCCACACTCCCAGGCCCCCCTCCGCCGGCGCCCGTCTGCCCGCGACAGCCGGCCCCGGGGCCCAGGGCGGCGAGCGCGGATGACAGTGCACTTCATCGGGGCGGGGCCGGGCGCCGCCGACCTCATCACCGTGCGCGGGCGGGACCTGATCGCCGCCTGCCCGGTCTGCCTGTACGCCGGCAGCCTCGTCCCCCCCGAGCTGCTGTCCCACTGCCCGCCCGGCGCGCGACTCGTCGACACGGCCCGGCTGACCCTCGACGCGATCACGGCCGAGCTGTGCGCCGCCGACGCCGCCGGCCAGGACGTCGCCCGCCTGCACTCCGGCGACCCGTCCCTCTACAGCGCCCTGGCCGAGCAGATGCGGCGGCTGGACGCGGCGGGCGTCCCCTACGACGTCACGCCCGGGGTCCCCGCGTTCGCCGCCGCCGCCGCGTCGCTGCGCCGGGAACTGACGGTTCCCGGCGTCGCCCAGAGCGTCGTGCTGACCCGCACGGCCGTGCTGTCCAGCCCGATGCCGCCCGGCGAGGACCTCGCCACCCTCGGCCGGTCCCGGGCGACGCTCGTGCTGCACCTGGCCGTGCACCGGATCGAGACGCTGGTCGAGGAGCTCGTGCCCAACTACGGCCCGGACTGTCCGGCCGCCGTGGTCGCCTGGGCCAGCCGGTCGGACGAGGTGGTGCTGCGCGGCACACTCGCCGACATCGCCGCCCAGTCCCGGGCCGCCGGCCTCACGAAGACCGCGGTCGTCATCGTCGGTCGGGCGTTGGCCGCCGCGGGCTTCCGCGACAGCTTCCTGTACTCGCCGCAGCGCTTCGCCCCCGACGGCTGCCAGCCGGCGCCGGCCACGGGCTGGTCGTCGGTGCCCGGCGAGCTGGACCCGGCCGATCCACCGTGAGCGATACCGACCGTGCGCGAGTCGCCCCGCTCGGAGAGGCTGCCGGCGGCCCCACGGCAGCCCCGCCGACGCGCCCGGCAACACCGGCGCCGCTGCGGGTGCTCCTGCTGGGGGGCACCGGCGAGGCTCGCCGGCTGGCCCTCGCGCTGACCGAGGTCGATGGGTTCGACGTCGTCTACTCGCTGGCCGGACGGGTGCGCGAGCCGCGGGTGCCGCCGTCCTGTCGGGTCCGCATCGGCGGGTTCGGCGGTCCGGCCGGCCTCGCCGAACATCTGCGCTCCGAACGGATCGACGCGTTGGTCGACGCCACCCATCCGTTCGCCGCCCGGATGAGCGCCTCCGCCGCGGCGGCCGCGACGGCCACCGGCGTGCCGCTGCTGGTCCTGCGCCGCCCCGGCTGGCAGGCCCGGCCCGGCGACGACTGGCGCCGGGTGCCGTCCCTGCCCGCCGCGGCGGACCTGATCGACCGCTTAGTCCCATGCCGGCGCGGCGCGGCGACCGATCCCTGCCCGCGGGTGTTCCTGACCACCGGGCGCAGCGACCTCGCGCTGTTCGCCGGGTTGAGCCACCCCTGGTTCCTGGCCCGCTGCGTCGAGGCGCCCACCGGCGCAGTGCCGCCGCGGCTCGAGGTGATCCTCGACCGGGGCCCGTTCGACGTGGCCGGGGAGGCCGCCCTGCTGCGCCGATACGCCATCGACGTCCTCGTGACCAAGGACAGCGGCGGCGCGATGACCGCCGCCAAGCTCACCGCCGCCCGGGATCTCGGCCTGCCCGTCATCATGGTGGACCGCCCGCCCACGCCTTGCGAATTCCCGGTGGTGTCGGGCATCGGCGCCGCAACACACTGGCTGACCGGCCTACCTCACGATGCCGGGTAGCGGCGGGGGGTGAAGACGAGGTCGCGGCCGCTGCCGCGGCGGACGATGCGCGTCGTCGAGGAGCCGACGAGGAGCAGGCAGCGCATGTCGACGCCGGTTGGGTCCAGGTCGCCGAGGGTCGTCACGGTGACGGTCTCGGTGGGACCGCCGACGTCCCGGCCGATCACCACCGGGGTGTCCGGCGCGCGGTGTTCCAGCAGCGCCGCGCGGGCCCACTCGAGCTGCTCGCGCCGCGTTCGCGACGCCGGGTTGTAGATGGCGAGGACGAGGTCGGCCGCCGCGGCGGCGCGCAACCGCCGTTCGATGATCTCCCACGGCTTGAGCCGGTCGGACAGCGACAGCACGCAGAAGTCGTGGCCAAGCGGCGCGCCGACCCGGCTCGCCACCGCCTGGGCGGCGGTCAGCCCGGGCACGACCCGCACGTCGACGTGGGCGAACCGCCCCTGCGCCGCGGCCTCGACGACGGCGGTCGCCATCGCGAAGACGCCGGGGTCGCCCGAGGACACCACCGCGACGTTCGCCCCGGCGGCGGCCAGCTCCAGGGCGAACTCGGCGCGTTGCGCCTCGACCGTGTTGCCCGACGGGTGCCGGCGCTGGCGCGGCGCGGCGGGCACCCGGTCGAGGTAGGGGCCGTAGCCGATGAGGTCGTCGGCGGCGGCGAGCGCGGCGGCGGCCTGCGGGGTCAACCAGCCCTGCGCGCCCGGACCGAGCCCGACCACGACGACCTCGCCTGCGGGCTGCTCCCCAGCGGCCTGTTCCCCAGCCGGCTCCTCGGCCACCGGCGCGGTGCGGTCGGTGGTCCCGACGGGAGCGGATGCGGACGACGCCGGCCGGCTCGCGGCGCCCGCGAGCACCCAGTCGGCCTGGCCGGCGCGCAGGGGCGCCGGATCGTCCGGGCCGCGCACCGGGCTCGGCAGCACTGCCAGGGAGAAGTAGGGCACGGTCGCCGGATCGACCTCGCCGAGCGGGGCGATCCGCTGGCCGTCAGTCGTCGCCCGCTCGACGTACCAGGTGTCGGCGAGCCGGCCGGCGTCGGTGAAGGCGTCGCGGACGCCGGGGAAGGTCCGGCCCATCTTGAGCACGACCGCGGTGTCGGTGCCGGCGATGCGCTCGGCGAGGGTCTGCGGCGCCAGCGTGCCCGGCAGGACGGTCAGGACCTCGTTGCCCTCGACGAGCGGGCGACCGAGCACCGCGCAGCCCGCCGACAGCGACGTCACCCCGGGCACGACCTCGGTCGGGTACCGGTCGGCGAGGCGGCGGTGCAGGTGGATGAACGACCCGTAGAAGAACGGGTCGCCCTCGCTGAGGACGACGACGTTCCGGCCGGCGTCGAGGTGGGCCGCCAGCCGCTTGGCGCAGTCCTCGTAGAACTCGTCGATCGCCCCCCGGTAGCCGCCGGGATGGCTGGTCGTCTCCGTGGTGACCGGGTAGACCAGCGCCTCCTCGATCTGGTCGCCGCGCAGGTGCGAGGCGGCGATCGACCTGGCGATGCTGCGACCGTGCCGGGCGCTGTGGTAGGCGATCACGTCGGCGTCGTGGATGAGCCGGGCCGCCCGCAACGTCATGAGCTCCGGATCACCGGGACCGACCCCGACCCCCCACAGCCGGCCCGTCGAGCTGGCCCCCACCACCCCGGCCGGCGCCGTGGCCGGCACGGTCAGCGGCTCCATCGCCGGTTGCGGCTCCATCGCCGGTTCACGCAGGTCGCTCATTCGTCCTCGCTGGCGATCGCGTTGATGGCGGCGACGGCCATCGCGCTGCCGCCACGCCGGCCGTGCACGACGAGGAACTCCAGGCCCGCCGAATCACCGGCCAGCGCCTGCTTCGATTCGGCCGCGCCGATGAAGCCCACCGGGACACCGAGGACGGCCGCCGGCCGTGGCGCGCCGGCCGCGACGAGTTCCAGCAGCCGGAACAGCGCGGTCGGGGCGTTGCCGATCGCGACGACGGCGCCGGCGAGGCGCTCCCCCCACAGGTCGACCGCCGCGGCGCTGCGGGTCGTGCCCAGCTCGGCGGCGAGGCCCGGCACCCGCGGATCACCGAGCAGGCACAGCACGTCGTTGTCGGCGGGCAGCCGGCGGCGGGTCACCCCCGCGGCGACCATCTGGGCGTCACACAGCACCGGCGCGCCGGCCAGCAGAGCCGCCCGGGCCGCGGCGACCACGCCGGGGCTGAAGGCCAGATCGTCGACGAGGTCGACCATGCCGCAGGAATGGATCATGCGGACGGCAACGCGGGCGACGTCGACGGGCAGCCCGTCGAGACGGGCCTCGGCCCGGATCGTCGCGAACGAACGACGGTAGATCTCCGCGCCGTCCCGGACGTAGTCGGGACGCGGCGTTCCGGCCGCCATCGCCACCTCCATCAACGATTCTCCCGTCCATCCCGACGCGGGCGGGCAACCGACCGCTGCGCCGCCACCACGTCGACAAGCGCGTCCCAGTCGACGGCCGACACCTCGCCCGGGAGGGCGCCGTCCGACCAGGGCACCAGCGTCCCGCCGCCGGCGCAGCGGCGGACCCGGTAGCCGGTGGCGTCGGCGACCACCTCGACCACCTCGCCGGCTGGCTGGCCGCACCGGCGAGCGCAGCCCGACCAGTGCACGGGCAGCCGATCCCGGCGGTGCCACGGCCCGTCGCCCGGCGAGGCGGGCCGCCCCGGGGCGCCACCTGCCCCCGCCGATCGGCCGGCATCGCGGCGGACGTCGGCGAGCGCCCTGGCGCATCCCGGCCGCCCGGCGCAGCTCGTGACCCCGACCCAACCCGAGTCCGCGTCGACGACGAGGCCCGTGGCGGCCAGCCGGTCGGACGCCTGCGCCACCGCCGCGGCGTCGAGGTCGCGCAGCACGACCGACCGCCACGGCGTCACCATCACCTGGCCGTCACCGTCAGCCTCGGCGACCGCGGCGAGCAGGTCGAGCTGGTCGGCCCGCAGCCGCCCGAGCGGGACGAGCGCGGTCAACGCCCATCGACCGTCCCGCTGGCGGTGCCGACCCGGCCGGGCGCCCGGCGGTCCACCGCCGACATCGCCACCGGCTGCGACATCGACACCGCCTGCGACCCCGACACCGATCAAGTCCGCCTCGACGCCGGCGGCGGCCCGGGCGGCGGACGCGGCCGCTTCGAGCAGGCGGTCCCGCCCGGTGGGCAGCTCGGCGACACGCCAGGCGGTCGCGGCGGCGCCCCCGGCGGTGCGGACGTCGAGGAAGGCCCGGGCGGCAGCGAGCAGCGCGGGCACGGCGGCGCGGCCCGGCATCCGCAGCGCGCTCGACCCGCCGGCGACGGTCGGCCCGCCAGCGACGGTCTGCCCGCCGGCGATGATCAGCATCGTCTCCCCCTCCGGCAGGGCGCGCAGGGCGAGGTCGGCGGGCAGTTCGGCCAGGTCACCACTGCCGTCGTCGACGGCGAAGAGCATCCGCCCGGGCAGGGCGGCGAGCTCCGGGTCCGCGCACAGCCCCGCGTCGAGGGCGTCGACGAGCGAGGCGATGTCCCGGACCCCGGCGGCGGCGCGCCCGGACAGCGGGGAGCCGACGATGTTGCGGACCCGCTCGTGGGTGGTCGACGGCAACAGCCCGACCGCCCCGGCCCGCGCGGCGAGGACCGCGGCGGCGCCGTCGGCGAGGCCGCGAAGCTGCACGTTCCCCCGGGAGGTCAGTTCCAGGAAACCGTCGGCGACATCCCGGGCGCAGGCCGCGAGCGCGCGCGCCGCGCCGCTGTCGAGGGCTCCGCCGGGAATCCGCAGCCGGGCGAGCGCGCCGTCCGCGGCCGGATGCGTCCGCAGCACGCCGGGGCAGGCGTCATGGGCGCGCTCCCGCGGGCTGGTGGGCACCGGCGGAGCATACGTGCCTCGCCCGGCACCTGTCGGTTGATCGTTGTTCGTGGCGGTATCCGCACAGCGCTTGACACACCCGGCGCCCGTTCTGCGATGGTGAGGCGGCCACGAGCGGCGCACGGCGAGGAAGTCCGAGGTGATTCCGGCGCGGTCCCGCCGCCGTAAGTCGGGAGCGGGGGCCGCCCGGCTCAGCTCGGCTGACGCGGGGCGCCCAACCCCGGGAGAGGCAGCACCGTGACCCCTGCGCCCAGCACGCCGTCCGAGTCCACCGCCGAGAGCGAGCTCGACGCCGTCGTCCTGCTGCTGTCGACGTCGGACACCGACCTGCTCTCCGCGCGGGCCAGCGGCGCCCGCTACCGGCTCGGCAACCCGGCCCGCCTCGACGTCACCGACGCCACCGGCCTCGACGAGCTGACCGACGGCGTCGACGTGGTCGTCGTGCGCATCCTCGGCGGGCGGCGGATGTGGGAGGAGGGCCTGGCCGCCCTGCTCGCCGGGCCCCGGCCGGTGGTCGTCCTCGGCGGCGAGCGCGCCCCGGACGCCGAGCTCATGGCCATCTCCACGGTGCCGGCGGGCATCTGCGCCGAGGCGCACGCCTACCTCGCCGAGGGCGGGCCGGCCAACCTCGGCGAGCTGCACCGCTTCCTCACCGACACGCTGCTGCTCACCGGCGGCGGGTTCGCCCCGCCGGTGACGACCCCGGCCTGGGGCATACTCGACCGGCCCGCCGCCGCAGTTCCACCCGCACCGGCGACCGGCGACCAGGGAGCACCAGGCAGCCCGGCGGCACCAGGCAGCCAGGCAGCACCAGGCAGCCAGGCAGCACCAGGCGACCCAGAGGCACCAGGCGGCCATGCCGGCCCGGTGATCGGGGTGTTGTACTACCGGGCGCACCACGTCGCCGGCAACACGGCGTTCGTCGAGGAGCTGTGCGCCGCGGTCGAGCGGGCCGGCGGCACGGCGCTGCCCGTGTACTGCGCGTCGCTGCGCACCGCCGAGCCGGACCTGCTCGCCACGCTCGGCCGGGCCGACGCCCTCGTCGTCACGGTGCTCGCCGCGGGCGGCAGCCAGCCGGCGCGGGCCGCCGCCGGCGGCGACGACGAGGCGTGGGACGTCGGGGCGCTGGCCGCGCTGGACATCCCGATCCTGCAGGGGCTGTGCCTGACCGGCGGCCGGGCGGCGTGGGCGGACTCCGACGACGGACTGTCGCCGCTGGACGCCGCCACCCAGGTCGCGATCCCCGAGTTCGACGGCCGTCTGATCACCGTGCCGTTCTCCTTCAAGGAGGTCGACCCCGACGGACTGACCAGCTACGTCGCCGATCCCGAGCGGGCCGACCGGGTCGCCGGCATCGCGGTGGCGCACGGCCGGCTGCGGCACGTCGCGCCCGCCGGGCGGCGGGTCGCGCTGATGCTGTCGGCGTACCCGACGAAGCACTCCCGGATCGGCAACGCCGTGGGCCTCGACACCCCGGCGAGCACCGTGCGGCTGCTGCGGGAGATGCGCGCCGCCGGCTACGACATCGGCCCCGCCGACGGCCCGGACGCCCTGCCGGGGGTCGCCGCGCAGGACGGCGACGCCCTCATCCACGCGATCATCGCGGCGGGCGGGCAGGACCCGGCGTGGCTCACCGCGGCGCAGCTCGCCGGCAACCCGGTGCGGATCTCCGCGGCCGCCTACCGGGCCTGGTACGCGACGCTGCCCGCCGACCTGCGGGCCAGCGTCGAGCGGCACTGGGGGCCGCCGCCGGGCGAGTTGTACGTCGACCGCACCCGCGACCCGGACGGCGAGATCGTCCTCGCCGCGCTGCGGGCCGGCAACGTCGTGCTGCTGGTCCAGCCGCCGCGCGGCTTCGGGGAGAACCCGGTGGCGATCTACCACGACCCGGACCTGGCGCCCAGCCATCACTACCTGGCCGCCTACCGCTGGCTCGCCGCCCCGGCGGCGGCCGGGGGGTTCGGCGCGCACGCCGTCGTCCATCTCGGCAAGCACGGGACGCTGGAGTGGCTGCCCGGCAAGACGGTGGGGATGAGCGCGTCCTGCCCGACGGACGCGGCCCTCGGCGACCTGCCGCTGATCTACCCGTTCCTCGTCAACGACCCCGGCGAGGGCACGCAGGCCAAGCGGCGGGCGCACGCGACCCTGGTCGACCATCTCGTCCCGCCGATGGCACGGGCGGAGAGCTACGGCGACCTGGCCCGCCTGGAGCAGCTCCTCGACGAGCACGCCTCGATCGCGGCGATGGACCCGGCGAAGCTGCCGGCGATCCGCGCCCAGATCTGGACCCTCATCCAGGCCGCCCGGCTGGACCACGACCTGGGCCTGGCCGACCGGCCGCACGACGCCGAGTTCGACGACTTCCTGCTGCACGTCGACGGCTGGCTGTGCGAGGTCAAGGACGCGCAGATCCGCGACGGCCTGCACGTGCTCGGCGTCGCCCCGGCCGGCGAGGCGCGGATCAACCTCGTCCTCGCGATGCTGCGAGCCCGCCAGATGTGGGGCGGCCAACGGACGCTGCCGGGGCTGCGCGAGGCCCTCGGCCTGGCCGAGGACGACACCGCCGCCCGCACCGACGTCGACGCCGCCGAACGGACCGCCCTCGCCCTGGTCACGGCGATGGAGGACCGTGGCTGGGACCCCGCCGCCGTCGACGCCGCCCTCGACGACACCCTCGGCGCCGTCCTGCCCGCGGCGGCACCAGCCAGCCCCGAGGAGGAGCCAGCCGGCCCCGGGCAGGAGCCGGAACCCCCCGTGGACGCACGGCGGGAGGCGGTCGGGGCGGTGCTGCGTTTCGCCGCCACCGAGATCGTGCCGCGCCTCGAGCGGACCACCGACGAGATCGCGAGCGTCCTGCACGCCCTCGACGGCGGCTACGTCCCGGCCGGGCCCAGCGGCTCCCCGCTGCGCGGCCTGGTCAACGTGCTGCCCACCGGCCGCAACTTCTACTCCGTCGACCCGAAGGCGGTCCCCAGCCGGTTGGCGTGGGAGACCGGCCAGGCGATGGCGACGTCGCTGCTGGACCGCTACCGGGCCGACACCGGCGACTGGCCGCAGTCCGTCGGGCTGTCGGTCTGGGGCACCAGCGCGATGCGCACGTCCGGCGACGACGTCGCCGAGGTTCTCGCCCTGCTCGGCATCCGGCCCGTCTGGGACGACGCGTCGCGCCGGGTCAGCGGGCTGGAACCGATCGGCCTGGCCGAGCTCGCCCGCCCCCGCATCGACGTGACCGTGCGCATCAGCGGCTTCTTCCGCGACGCCTTCCCGCACGTGGTCGCGATGCTCGACGACGCGGTGCGGATGGCCGCCGGCCTCGACGAACCCGACGAGGACAACCACGTCCGCGCCCACGCCCGCGCGGACCTGGCCACCCACGGCGACGAGCGGCGGGCCACGCTGCGCATCTTCGGCTCGAAGCCCGGGGCGTACGGCGCCGGGCTGCTGCCACTGATCGACAGCCGCAACTGGCGCGACGACGCCGACCTCGCCGAGGTCTACGCCACCTGGGGCGGCTACGCCTACGGGCGCGGCGTCGACGGCGCCCCCGCCCGTGCGGACATGGAGGCCGCCTACCGTCGCATCGCGGTGGCCGCGAAGAACGTCGACACCCGCGAGCACGACATCGCCGACTCCGACGACTACTTCCAGTACCACGGCGGGATGGTCGCGACCGTGCGGGCCCTGACCGGCCGGGCCCCCGCCGCCTACATCGGCGACAGCACCCGCCCCGAGGCCGTGCGCACCCGGACCCTGACCGAGGAGACCTCCCGGGTCTTCCGCGCCCGGGTGGTGAACCCCCGCTGGCTGGCGGCGATGCGCCGCCACGGCTACAAGGGCGCGTTCGAGATGGCCGCCACCGTCGACTACCTGTTCGGCTACGACGCCACCGCGGGCGTGGTCGCCGACTGGATGTACGAGCGGCTCGCCGCGACCTACGCCCTCGACGCCGACAGCCAGAAGTTCTTCACCGAGTCCAACCCCTGGGCGCTGCACGGCATCACCGAACGGCTGCTGGAGGCCGCCGCCCGGGGGATGTGGCAGCATCCCGAGCCCGCCACCCTCGACGCCCTGCAGGAGCTCTACCTTCGTACCGAGGGCGACCTGGAGGACGGCGCCGCGGGCGCCGGGTCGGCCTGACCCGATCGGGCCGGGCCGGGCCGCCCGCGCCGGGCGGACCAGCGGTACCCCCGTCCGGGGCCGTTCGGCCACCGGTCGGATGTGCCGAATGGCATGTCGGGCGCCGTCGAGGGCCTTGTCAGCCCTGGTTTCCCGGCGCGGACGGGGCCGGCCGGTCCTGGTCCGGACGGGCCCCGGAGGGGACAACCAGGCCGGATCCGGGAAAATAGCCAAGGTGCGGACGACACTTCTGCTCGTGGGCAACGAGGCCGCCCTGCGGCGCGACCTGGTGCCTGCCCTGCTCGGCGAGGGCTACGGCGTCGACACTGCCGCAACCGGCGAGCAGGCCCTCGCCCTGCTGGCCGCGCGCGGTGCGCATCTGGTCCTCACCTGCCTGCCGCTGGCCCTCGACTGGCTGGACGGGCTGGTGTTCGACCCGGCCGGCCTCGATCCCTCCGACCTCGCCGACCTCTCCGACCCTGATGACCCCGATGACCCCGATGACCTGCGGAATCTGCATGGTCTGGACGGTCTGGACGGGGCCGTGCCGATGGACGGGCTGGAGTTCTGCCGCCGGCTGCGCGCCGCCGGCGACGTCCCCCTCGTCGTCGTCGCCGACCGGCTGGACCCGACCGGCGTCATCGCGTCCCTGGAGGCCGGTGCCGACGACTACGTCACCGCTCCCCCGGTCACCCCGGAGGTGCTGGCGCGGCTGCGGGCCCTGCTGCGCCGTGTCCATCCGGAGCAGGCGACGACGAGCGCGCTGAGCGTCGGCGACCTGCAGATCCGCCCGTCCGAGGGGGTCGTCAGCCGGCGCGGCGAGGACCAGCACCTGACCCGCACCGAGTTCCGGCTGCTGTGCGAACTCGCCGTGGCGGGCGGCCGGGCCGTCACCCGCAAGCAGCTGCTGGAACGGATCTGGGGCTACGACTACTTCGGCGGGGCGCGGATGCTCGACGTCCACGTCCGCCGGCTGCGCCGCAAGGTGGAGGTGGATCCCTCCGCCCCGACCCACATCCTCACCGTGCGCGGCATCGGCTACCGCGTCTGCACGGCCTCGGCCTCACCCTCATTCCTGGCCTCGGCCCCGGCGGCCCCAGCGGCCTCAACAAGCACCTCAGCACCGGCAGGGACGACCGCCACCACCGCGCCGGCCCGGCCATCCCCCGGCACGCTGGTTACCCGTTGACCCCCGACATGTCGGGGTAGCGGGTGCCGGCGACCACGGACCCGGCGGCACCGAGGCGCTGCGCCTCGGCCGGGGTGAGAGCGATCTCCGCCGCGGCGACGTTGTCCTCAAGGTAGTGACGTCGCTTCGTGCCCGGGATCGGCACGACGTCGTCACCCTGGTGGTGCACCCAGGCCAGCGCGAGCTGCGCGGGGGTGACGCCCTTCTCGGCGGCGAGCTTGTCGATCTCGGCGACCACGGCGAGGTTCGCCGCCAGGTTCTCGCCGCTCATCCGCGGCAGGTGCCGGCGGAAGTCGTCGACGGCGAAGTCCGCCGCCGAGCGGAAGGCGCCGGTGAGGAAGCCCCGTCCCAGCGGACTGTAGGAGATGAACCCGATCCCGAGCTCGCGCAGGGTCGGCAGGATCTCCACCTCCGGCTCGCGGGACCAGATCGAGTACTCGGTCTGCAGGGCGGTGATCGGCGCGACGGCGTGGGCCCGGCGGATGGTGGCCGGCGCCGCCTCGGACAGGCCGAGGTAGCGCACCTTCCCGGCGGCGACGAGCTCGGCCATCGCGCCGACGGTCTCCTCGATCGGGACCGTCGGATCGACCCTGTGCTGGTAGTACAGGTCGATGTGGTCGACGCCGAGCCGGCGCAGCGACGCGTCACACGCCGAGCGGACGTACTCCGGCCGGCCGTTGATGCCCCTGGCGGTGGGGTCGGCCGGGTCGCGGACGACGCCGAACTTGGTCGCGAGCACGACCTGGTCGCGCCGGTCGGCGATCGCCCGCCCGACGAGCTGCTCGTTGCGGTGCGGACCGTACATGTCGGCGGTGTCCAGCAGCGTGACGCCGAGGTCGAGCGCCCGGTGGATCGTGGCGACGGACTCGGCGTCGTCCCCGGCGCCGTAGAACTCGGACATGCCCATGCAGCCCAGACCCTGGACGGAGACCTCCAGCCCCTGGCTGCCCAACGCGACCCTGTGCATCAGCGGTCGATCCTCTCCTGGTAAACGGCGATCTTCTTGTCGATGGCGGCGAGGTTGCGCTGGACCTCGTCGAGGCGCTCCAGCACGCGGCGGCGGTGCTCGGTGAGCAGCGCCAGGCGCTCGGCCTCGTTGCCCTCGCCCGCGCCGGCCAGCCGGGCGTAACGGGCCATCTCCCGGATCGGCATGCCGGTCGTCCGCAACCGGGTCAGGAACGTGACCCAGCGGATGTCGGCGGCGGAGTAGCGCCGGTGCTGGGAGGTGGCCCGGGCGACCGGGTCCCGCATCAACCCGGCGCGTTCGTAGTAGCGCAGCGTGTGGGTGCTGACGCCGGTGGCCGCGGCGGCCTCGGCGATCGTCAGGGTGCCGGTGCCGTCGTCCCCCGCCAGCGGGTCGAACACCGGCTCCCCGCAGGCGGCGTGGAGCGGGTCACCCGGCTCGACCACGCCCGCCGGTTCGGATCGCGGCGGGACCTGGCGAAGCGGGGCCTGTCGGGACGAGGCCTGGCGCGGCGATGTCTGCCGGGACGAGGCCTGCCGGGGCGGTGCCTGCCGGGGCGGTGCCTGCCGGGGCGGGATGGTCGGGCTGGACGTCGTCGCGGGTGCTTCGAGCGTGGCCATGGCTCAACGCTAGGACCTGGAGCGCACTCCAAGTCAAAACTCCCGCGATTCACCGCAGGACGACGCGCACGATGCCCACTGGCCGCCAGGGGACCGTCACACCCGTACTTGACAACCATTCGTGGCACGTGCAAAATTTTTTTTGCAGGTTAATGGAGGTGATGGTGGGACAGTCCGAAGTCACTGGCGACGAGCTGTGTCGCCTCCTTGCGGTGCTCGCCAATCCCCATCGCCTCCGGACGATCGCGGCGCTGGTCGGTGGACGTGCCTATGTCAGCCAACTCGCCCGGGACCTGGGGATGAGCCGCCCACTCCTCCAGGTCCACCTTCGCCGGCTGGAGGCCGCCGGACTCGTCTCGCCGCACATCGAGGTATCCGAAGACGGTAAGGCCATGAAGTTCTACGAGATCGTGCCGTTCGCGCTCACCCTCACACCCGAGATGCTGGCGGCAGCCGCCGTGACCCTGACCATCGACGCGGACGGCGCGGCTGACCAACCCGCCCCCCCGTCACGCAAGAACGGAGACTGACATGATCCAGAATCTGGCGGACGCCGCCTCGGACGAGCACTCGTGGTCGATCGACGGAATGGTGTGGACGTTCGGTTCACTGATCGTCTCCCTGTTGTTCGTGGCCATCATCGCCTGGTATGCGGTAGCCCGCTCCCGCGCGAAGGTTGCTTTGAGCAAGGAATCCAACTACCGCGAATTGGCGGACGACGCGACCGACGCCCAGTACCAGACGTCGGCGAAACTGACGGACATCGGCAAGCAGCTCGCGGAGATGAGCGGTCGCCTGACCAGCCTGGAACGGATTCTTCGCGAGGTCGAATAACGGGACGCCGACCGAGCCGCCCACGGACGGTCAGGGCCGCACGTGGCCGGCGGGGTGGGGCAGGTCGGTGCCTCGCAGCGGCGCCGCGACGAGGCCGGCGAGGTAGCGGTCGGGTCGGACGAGCGCGATCGGGAGCGGCCGACGGGTGCGCAGCGCGCGCAGCAGCGTGCCGTCGAGGTCCTCGACCGCCGGGCAGGAGACGTCGCTGACGGCCCGCAGACCACCGGGGGCGACGACGGTGAGCGCGGTGGCGCTCCGCCGGTCGGCCCAGTCCCGCGCGGCGGAGTCCAGGCCGGCAGTCGGGTCGATCCCGCGGCCGATCAGTGTCCAGCCGTCGGTGAGCAGGTCGTCGAGGCGGATGATGCGGCCGTCCAGGGTGCGCAGCCGCGGGTTCGGCAGGATCCGCCCGGCGGCGGGACGGGTGCCGGCGACGCCACGGGGCAGCCGCGGCCGCGGTCGGGCCGCGCCGCCCCGCAGCGCGCGGCGCAGGCCGGGGGCATGGTCGAGGGTGACCAGCACGGACCGGGTGAGTCGGGACAGCCGCGGGTTCGTCGTCTGCACGACCCGGCCGACCCGCAGCGCCGCGGACGTCATCGCCTCGACGTGCGGGCGGCGTTCGCGTTCGTACTCGTCGAGCAGCTCGTCGCCGGCGAGCCCGCCGATGACCTCGGCGAGCCGCCAGGACAGCGCGGCGGCGTCGCGCAGCCCGGCGCCGAGGCCCTGGCCGGCGAACGGCGGCATGCTGTGCGCCGCGTCCCCGGCGAGCAGGACCCGTTCGACCCGCCAGCGCGCCGCCGTGCGGGCGTGGAAGGTGTAGACGGCGGTGCGTACCACCCGCACCGTGTCCGGGTCCACCCAGTCGCTCAGCAGCGCGCGGACGCCGTCGGCCTGCGCCATCCGGGCCGGGTCCTCCCCGGGCAGCAGCATCCACTCCCAGCGGTGGCCGCCGGGCATCGGCATGGTGACCGCCGGGCGCCGCGGGTCGCAGACGAACGAGAAGTACGGCAGGTGTGCCAGCGGCGTCGGCGTCTCGACGTCCACGACCAGCCAGGGCTGGGTGAAGGTCGACCCGGCGTAGTCGACGCCGAGCATGCCGCGCACCGGGCTCGAGGCGCCGTCGCAGCCGATCACCCAGCGCGCCCGCAGCCGGCTGCCGTCGTCCAGCTCGGCGGTGACCGGGCCGACTGGGCCAACCGACCCGCCCGGGCCGTCCGGATCGCCCGCGTCCGCCGGCTCGCCGTCCTGGTGCAGCGCGGTCACCGACCGGCCGAGATGCACGGTGACGCCGGGCAGGGTGGCGATGCCGGCGCGCAGATCACGCTCGAACGACGGCTGGTGGAAGAACGCCGCGACCGGGGCACCGAGCTCGCTCTCTCCGAGGCCGAGCTCGATGAGCACGCGCCGGTTCGGCCCGAGGATGGCGCTGCGGCCGCTGGCGTGCACCCGGTCGAGGAAGCCGGCCAGGCCGGGCAGCCCGACCAGCAGCCGCAGCGTCTCCTCGTCGAGGCCCACCGCCCGGGGCAGCGGGAAGGGTTCCTTCTGCGGTTCGACGACGCCGACCGACAGGCCGCGCCGGCCGAGCATCGCCGCCAGCACCGCGCCGACCGGCCCGTAGCCGACCACCAGCACATCCAGCGCCGCGTCATCCGTCATCGCGCGCTCCTCCGCCTCAACTTCTACCAACCGTAGAAGATTCGGACGCGAAACGCCATAGCTCATGCGCTTTCCGTGACACTCTCGCTCTTACGCGGGAGCGGCACGCGCTAGAACACCGCGGTGTCCAGGCCCGGACACGAGCCCCAAGCCACCTCGCGGCGGCGCGACCGCGGGTCAGCAGGTGGACGCGGCGGGGGTTCGCTGCGCGCGGGTGACCATGCGCCGAACCGGCCGGGTGGGGCCCGTGGGGCGGCCGGCGGCGATCCAGGCGGTGAGGTCGGGCAGGTCGGGGGTGCGACCGGTGGCGGCGCGGATTCGCTCACCGAGCGCCAGCAGCGCTTCGGGATGGTCGAGGCAGAGCCGTCGTTCCGGCCCACCGCCAACCCGGTCGGCATGGATCAGCGCCAGCCCGGCGAAGGACTCCACCCGTCCCGGCCGCTCGCGCAACTCCCGGCGGAACTCGACCGCCGCGCGGACGGTGTCACCGGCGACGGCCGCCAGATCCCCGGCCGTCGCCGCGCCGGGCAGGTGCAGGCCGGAGCGGGGTGAGGCGAAGGCAAGGGCGGTGAGCCGCTGCCGGGCGTGGCGGTGCACCGGACGCCGCGCGGTCCAGGGCTCCACCCGGGAGCGCGGCGGCACCGGGCGCCCGCAGGGCCGGCCGGCCAGCCAGTCCCGTGCCCAACCGGCGATGTGATCGGCGTCGGGGCGCATGTTGCGCAGCCGCCAGACCACGCCGACGTCGCGCAGCACGCGCCGGGCGGCCCGGGTCAGCGCGGCCGGCAGCTCGACGTGGTCCCAGGCGTCACAGTCGGCTTCCATCGCCGCGACCACGTGGTCACCGGCCTCGGTGAGGCCGCCGGCGGCGCGCAGCACCGGCAGCGCCAGGCGCAGGGCCCCGCGGCACCAGGCGAGCTCGTAGGCCGCCTGCAGATCACCGGCGCGCGGTGCCGCCCAGCGGGCCGCCCAGAAGGCGGCCATCCGGGAGTAGGCGAAGGCGCCGTGCAGGACGGCGGCCAGCGGACGGGGATCGGGGCGCCAGGGGGCGAAGTGCACCCGAGGGCCGTTGACCGCCCGTACCAGCGGCGTGATGTCGCCCAGCATCTCCAGCCGGCTGTGCGCCGCCTCGTGGACGAGCGCGACGGCAAGCCGCACCGCGTCGAGCGGTGGCGTGATCATGATGGTCCCGAGGGCGTCGGTCACCGTGGCGCTGCTGCTCGGCCGATCCGACGCGTCATGCAGCGGCACCAGGGCGCGCAGGGTGCCGGCGACCTCGGCCGCCTGGCTGGCATCTGTCGAGGCCAGGATGGCTCCGGCCGCGCCGGTCAGCCGCAGCCAGCGCGCCGCCGTGGCCGGGCCGCCGCGCGCCGCGACGGGCAGCGGGAGGGCGTCGCTGCCGCGGAACGGGTCGGTGTCCTCCAGCGACAGCTCGAGGTCGCCGCCGACGGTCCCGGCGGCGGTCCCGGCGGTGGCTGGCATGGACCGCGCCGGGAGCCAGGCGCCCCCGGTCGGCGGGTGCGGATCACCGGGCCGCACCACGATGCACCGGTCGGGAAGCATCACCCGCAGAGTGGGCGGCCGGTCGCCCCCGGCGCCGGCCGGCGTGACGACGGCGAGCGACCAGCCGCCCGCCGCGCCCACGACGGCGCAACCGATGGTCGGGACGGCGATCAGCCCGTCGACGATCCGGACCGGCACCCGGCACGACTGCCGGGCGCGCAGAGCGGCGGCGATCGCGATCCCGCCGAGGTACCCCAGACCGTCGACGTCGGCCGCGCCGACACCGTCGACCCGAGCACCGTCGACCCGAGCACCGTCGACCAGGGCCGCCGCCCGCCAGCACCGGCGCAGGCTGTCCACCAGCCAGATCCCGACCGTCGGGTGCAGCAGCAGGGCGTGCACCTCACCGGGCGCCCGCCGCTGGGCCCGGGCGAGCACCTGCACCGCCGTGGCCAGGCAGTCCTGCGTCTCGGCGTCGACATCGGCGGCGCGCACGCTGCGCAGGACGGCCCAGAGCAGCAGCATCCGCCGGCTGATCTGGGCTCGACGCAGCTCGGTGAGCACGGCGGGGCCGGCCCGCCCGCGTGCCACCGCGTCGACGTCACCGTGGGTGACTCGGTGGCGAGCCGAGGGCGCGAGCGGCTCGGTCCGCGAGCCGGCGAACCCCGCCCACGTCCCGACGGCGGCCAGCGGGGCAGGGTCGTGGGGAAGGCGGCGGCGCGCGGCCGCCGGGGAGGGACCGGCCGGGAGCGCGGCCGCTTCGCCGGGACGCGACAGCTCGGCGACACCGCGGCCGCGCCGGACCTCACCATCCGACACCTCGCCGTACAGGCGGCTGCGGGGCTGGTATCCGGCGGTGGTGAGCGAACCGCTGAACGCGGCGGCGACGGCGGGCGGCAGCGGCGCGGCCGGATATCCGACCCAGGCCGCGACCTGGCGCAGCCATTCCCCGGACACCGGGCCGGACAATGCGGCGAGCCGGTCGATGTCGAACCCGCAGAGGTCCACCAGACCGCCGGGCAGGGGAGTCGGATCGTGTGCCATCGGTGGAGCCTCCCACCACGCCGGTGCGCGTCCTGCGGCGCAGGAACCTGCACGAGGAAGAATAGCGCGGCGGGATCGGCGGCGATCCCGTCCAACGACGGTTTCCCGTCGGCGCCGAGGCCCGTCTATCACTCCCCGCGGGCGGCGGTGAATCGGTGCACGAGCAGTTGGAACCGCCGATCCGCGTCGGCCACCCGCCGCTGGTCGACAGTGACGCCGAGCAGAACCTCGTCCCGGCTGATCCGGTGGAAATACAGCGCGCCCTTCTCGACGTCGAGAACGGTGCGGGTCAGGCGACGGTTGAGCACCGAGCGCAGCAGCCCGTCGAGTAGATCGCTCAGCACCAGGAACTCGGCACCGACCTGCTCGAAGGCGTCCCGCCGAGCGGTCCGTCCGGGACCGACGAAGAATTCGTTCAGGTCGCTGTGGTCCAGCACGTCCGCGGCGCTTACCCGGCCCTCGCGCACCAGCGCGATGTACTGGAGGTCGGCCGGCTGAAGAATGTTCACCGCCTGTGCCTGGAACAGCTCCTCGCGGCCATCGCGCAGCGGCGACCAGCGCCGGTGGATCAGAGCGGCCCAGGGATTGGCGAACACCGGCACCGAGGGCCGGGGCAGCGAGGCGAAGATGTGAGCCGCTCCCCCGGCGTCGTCCCCGCCGGCGTCGTCCCTCGGCCGGGCGTCGACCGCTCCGGTTGCCGGCGGCTCCGCCGGTAGCTGGTAGTAGCCGCCCTGGTGGTACCCGCCGTAGTTGGGGTCGGCGAGGCCCCGGGCCGCCCGGATCCGCGCCGCTGCCTCCGACAGCGCCAGGTCGGCGGCTTCCAGGGCCTCCGCGGTGAGGCTCACGCCGACGATGTACTGCCCCTCGTCGATGTCGAAGTACAGCACCGCCCGATCGGGCGCGGCGAAGACCGTCCTGATCAGGCGACCGCCGGCCACACCGAACAGTGCGGCATTCAGTTCGGTCATCCGATGGTTGAGCTGGCGGCCGATCGTCTCGTAGTCCCGGCGGGCCCGCTCAACCGTGCGGGCACCACGGAAGTTCTCGGCCAGAACCGGGTGGGCGAGCAGATCCGCCGCCACCGTCGGCAGCCCGCGGTCGTAGTATTCGATGTGCTGCGCCCCAGCGATCGCGACCGCCCGGCGAAATTCCCGCATGATGCCGTTGTATTCGTCGCCGATATGCCGGGCGGTGAAGATGTTGGGTTCAAGGGAGTCATCTGGAGCAGTCACCATCAGCTCCTCCTTCTGCCGGGTCCCGACGGGTGGTGGCCGGCGCATGCGTCCGATGCGGAGCGGAGACCGGGTCAGACACTGGAGATGTCGATGTCGATGTCCCGGTGACCGTGCCCGCCATCCGCGTTCCCGGCGGCCAGCACCGCCGCGTTATTACGCAGTGTCGCCAGATGGGGATGATGCCGGTCCAGGGACATTTCGGCCTCCTGAAGCAGTTCCTCCGCCAGCCGGCGGGCCTCGTCGACGTCGCCCAACGCGACCCGCGCGGCACCGAGGTTCACCCCCGCGGCCAAGGCGAACGGATGGTGCAGATAGAGCTCGTCGGCAAGCGTGAGATATGCCTGCTCGGCGAGTTCGAGCGCCTCGGCCGGCCGCCCGTCGGCGCGTAGGTAGATCGACAGATCGGACCGGCAGATGTTCGTGAACGGATGTTCGGGGCCGTGCAGCCGCAGGTATTCCCGCAGGCACGACTCGGCCTCGACCGCGGCCCGGTGATGCTCCCCAAGGGCGTGCAGGTGACCCGCGCGGCTGAGTCGGCAGGCGATCGTGCCCAGGTCCGCCTCGCCGTAGATCTCGACGTAGCGTCGCAGCGTCTCCGCCGCCAGGTGATCGGCGGCATCCGCGCTGCCCCGCAGGCGCAGGACGACCGCGAGGTGCTTGTTGCAGCGCAGTGTCAGGTGGGTGGTGCTCCCCTCGATGTCGGCGAGGCTCGTCGCGGCCTGCCGCAGCAGCCGCTCGGCCTGCTCCAGTTCACCGAGCTCGCGTTGGCAGATTCCCGCCCGCGCCTGCAACCACCAGAACTGCGAGGTGTTCTCGGCGCCGACCAGACGCAGCCGCTGCATCGTGTCCAGGCTGAGGTTCAGCGCCTCCCGGGCGCGGCCCTCCAGGAAGGTCGACAGCGCAAGGTTGCTCGCGGCCATGAGGGTGTCGAGGTGGTTGTCGCCGAGGGTCTCCCGGAACCCCATCAGGGTGCTGCTGTCCTCGGCCGCCGCCATCGCGTACCGCCCGAGTTCACGGCTGTCGATGCCGTAACTCATCGCGGTGATCAGCGTGTGCCGGTGATAGATGCCCAGGTGGTGGCGCTGGCGGGCGAGGGTGTCGGTGTTGAGGTCGTAGGCGGCCTGGAACCGGCCGAGGTCCCGTAGCAGCATCGCCAGGTGGGTGGCCATCCGCAGGGTCAGCGGGTCGTCCGGCCCGAACAGCTCCCGCCAGCGATCCAGTGTGCGCTCGGCCATGTCCCGGCCGAGTTCCAGCCGACCCGACCGCCACATCGCGTACACCTGGGACACCAGCCACTGGCGCACAGCGGGCGACGGGCTGTCGATCGCGCCGGAGGGCACGACCTGTTCCTCCAGCATCCGGTAGATCGGCCAGCTCCCCGGGTCGGCGGCCCGCGGGGCGGCCAGCGCGATCTCGGCGAAGACCCCGAGCACCGCCTGGCGCGCCGCCGTCCGCGCGGCCGGGGCCATCCGCTCGACGAGCAGCAGTTGCCAGCGCGCCGCCAGCCGCAACTGCCCCTCCGGCACGGCGTCGACCTCGGCCAGCCGGGGCTTGCGGATCTCCCCCCACAACTCGGGCAGCACGGTCGGGTCGGCGATCGTGTCGTCGCCGACCTCTCCGGCCAGGTAGCGCAGCATCACCGGCGACTCCAGCAGGCCGCGCGGGACGCCCTGCGGGGACAGGAAGGCACACAGCTCCAACAGGCGGGCCGCCGCCCGTCGGACCGGACTCGCCGCGGACCGCAACGTCTCGAAGGACACCGTCCAGGTCGTCGTCTCGGCCGTGGCGCCGACTGCCTGGGCCAGGTAGGCGTCGACCGCCTGGTCGTCGATCTCCGCGCCGCGCCACTCCTGGCGCAGCCGACCCACGGCCGTGCGAAGACCGGACGGGCGGTGATCGAGGCGTTTGGCGACCAGTTCCAGCCTTTCCCGGTTGACCGCGGGCAGCCACTGGCGCAGGAACGCCAGGCTCTCCTCGGGCGCGAACGGCTCCACCCACAGGGCGCCGGGCTGGTCCCGCCACCCCGGCTCGGCCGAGGTGATCAGCACGTGCCCGTTGGACGTGGCCGTCGGCAACAGCCCGGCCAGCGCCGCCGGGTCCCCCGCGCCGTCGTAGATCAGCAGCCAGCGCGACGACGGGTCGCCGCGGCGCAGCGCGTCCAGTGCCACCCGTTCGAGCTGCTCCGACGGGGAACGCTGGGCCTGCGGCACGTCGCTGTCCGGGCGCAGCAGGACGGCGAGGTCGGCCAGAGAGCGCCGCACGGACGTCTCGTCACCGGCCGGGATCCAGTGGACGATGTCGTAGTCCGCCCCGAACCGAAGGGCGAACTGGGCCGCGACCGCGCTCTTGCCGATCCCGTCGCCGCCGACCAACAGGGCCGGGCCGGTGGCCCGACCGCCGGGCAGCAACCGATCGCGCAGGGTGTCGAGCAGGACGTGACGGCCGATGAAGGGCTGGCTGAACATCGTCGGCATCGTCCAGACCCGCGGGCGGCGCATCGGATAGCGGGCGGTGACCGCGGCGAGGTCGCCGAGACCGATCCCGGGGACGGGCAGGGCCAGGCGTTCGAGGACCTCGACCGCCGCCTCCCGCTCCGCGAGCGTCGTCAGCCCGATCACCTCGGCGCTGGTGTAGTCGCCGTCCAGCCGCGTCACGCCGACCTGGATGATGCTCGTCGCGGCCCGCGCCACCCCGTCGCGCCCGCGGGAGCGCACCACCGCACGCAGCGCCGCCTCGCCCGGAGTGTCCGGCCCGAGGTTCGGCGAGCCGACGACGACCAGCGCGTCGGCCGCGGGGAAGTCCTCCTGGGTGACGGAGGTCGGGGACACCGGTCGAACCCGCACGCCGGTCGGGGTGAGCACGGAGACCAGCCAGTCGACCCACGGCCGGTCCTCCGGCGCGCCGAAGACCGCCACGGAGCGCGGGGCGGGCGGCCCGTAGTGCTCGAAGGCGCGCAGCACCCGCTCCCGCTCCTCGGCGGGCACCGGCCGGGTGGAAAGCGGCTCATCCCCGGTGATCACGCTGGCCAGCACCCGGTAGGCGGCCTGCAGGCCCGACCGGCTCGCGGGGTCCTCGAGGAAGGTCGCGAGCACCTCCTCGTAGGCATAGGCGGCCTTGTAGGGGACCTCCAGCTCGATCAGGCGCGCCCGCTGCGCCTCCTGATCCGGTCCGCACAGGTCGCTCAGCGCCGGGCGGAACGCGTGGAAGGCCGCACGGCGGCGTAGCTCCTGCTTGCGCTGTTCGGTGTCCTCCACCCGCATCGGGACCGGCAGGATACGGATGGGCCGCTCGCCGCCGCGGATCTGGCGCACCACCGCGGCGCCACCGTCGATCGACTGGTTGTTCAGCGCGAAGCCGACCACGACGGTGTCCGGTAGCAACTGGGTGCAGATACCCGCGGCGTCCGAGGTTCCGGTCCGGCTGTCGATCAGGACGTAGTCGTAGCCGGCGAAGCGCATGCGGTCACGCAGCGCGGCGAAGTAGGCCCGTCCGTCGGTGTCCTCGAAGAACGCCGGCCACGGCAGCGCGACCGCGACGACGGCGTTCTTGGCGGTCTGCCGACCCGGGCCGAGGAAGTCGATGCGCCCGGCGGCGGGGAAACCCGGCCAGTCGATCGTCTCGATGTTGTGCCGGAAGTCGCTGTAATGGGCGGTGATCTCCTGGATGGCGGCCGCGTCCGGCGGGCTCGCAGCCTGCTCCAGCCCCGGGTGCCCGGCGTTCTGCAGACGGTCGATCTCCCGGATGAAACCCTCCAGCATCTCCGTGACCCCGTCGCTGCTGTCGAGCTCCTTGTTCTGCAGGAAGGGCCGGAAGTAGCGGTGCAGGCCGGGGGATTCCAGGTCCCAGTCGACGGTGAGCACCCGCTTGCCGGACGCGGCGAGCAGCCAGGCGACGTTCGCCACCGCCATCGTGCGACCGGCGCCGCCCTTGTACGAGTAGAAGGTGACGATGTGCGCCGGGCTCTCGGCGGGGTCCGGTCTCCCGGTGGCCTCGGTTCTCCCGGTGACCTCAGTCATCTTCTTCGCCCCTTTCCGCGACGCCGGCTCGACGCAGGATGGGCCGGCGGGTGTGCTCGGGATCGGCCATCCGCCACCGGCGCTCCCCGCCGAGACGCAACGCCGCGCGTGGTGCGGCCCGCCGCGGATCCTGGGCGGCGGCCCCGCCCGCCCAGGCGGTCCGGCCGGAGAGCCGGACGAGCTCGGCGTCGCGTTCGGACAGCGACGGCGGCCCGTCCACCCGAGCCCGCGCGATCAGCTCGACGACGGCCCCGACCAGGTGCCGGTAGCCGGGCGAGGCGGGGGCGGAGCGGATCAGCCGCAGCGCTCCTCCCGCGGCGAACTCGGCGCCGAAGTCGTCGTCGATCATGTCCGTCTGCCGGATCGGCACCGGGGGCGGCACCGCCCGGATGGACCAGGGGACGCCGATCAGCGCCGGCGAGCGGCGTCCGGTGAAGTGCTGGTGCCAGCGCAGCCGCTCCCGGAACAGCGACCACTCGACCCGGCACTGCGGGTCGGAGAAGTATGCGTCGGAGTACAGCGCCACCAGCACCGGCGACAACAGCACCTGCGTGTTCGACTGTCCCGGCGAGCCCGGCGCGGAGACCTCGGCGCCGGCAACCCCGCCCGTGAACGCCTCGCGACGACCGAACCGCTCGTAGACGCTGTCCTGCACGTCGCCGGCGAAGCGTTGCACATAGCTGCCGTCGCCCCCGGCAAGGGCGTGATGCACGAGGAAGAAAGGGGTCACCGGCGCCCCTCGGGTCGCATTTCACGACAGCGCGCCCGCCCCACCATCACACCCGTGCCTCTCACGTCCACGGCGACCGGCTCCGGCCAGACCGCATTCTTTCCTCGACGGTCCCCGGATTCCGTGCCCGACCCGCGACGCGCCGACGGCCGGGCAACCGATCCTGTGCGGTACATCACGACTCGGGGTGGAACGGGGAACGCACGAGGTCGGTCGCGTCGGCCGCCAGCGGCGGTAGTTCGTCGCGAGCGACGTCCATGACCCGGTAGGCCAACAGACTCACATACTCCGCGAACGCTCCGGGGTGTCGCATCAGGTCCAGGACAGGCATGTTGTCGTATTTCCGACCAAGATCGATCCGCGCGATGTGCAGCTCCCGCGCGGCCTCGGGCACGTCCGCCTCTCGCACCAGCCAGGGCACCGGAATGATGCCCGCCGGAGGTTTTCCCCCCGGCCCGGTCGCCCGGCGAATCCGTTCCTGAAACACCCCGAACTCCCGGCCGCACCAGTCACTCTCGAAGTAGTCGTCGCACCACAGGGCGACCAGCACCGGCGCGGTCCGCACGGCGTCGCGCAGCGCGGTGGGCCAGTGTTCCCCGCCGCCCATCCGTTCGGCGTCGAGGAATCCCGCCGGCTCGACCCGCCGGCGGACCTTGCGCCGCAGTTCCGCCTCGAGTTCCCGGTGGAAGGCGACGACTCGGTCCCGGTCATGGCGGTGGGCATGGCTGGTGAAGAAGTAGTAGGCGGCCGCGCCGGCCGGCCCGCGGGGCGGCGGCGGCGCGGACGGCGCGACACCGTCGCCCAGCGGCCAGGAGACGAACTGATAGGCGGGTGCCCGCACCCCCGGATCGGCGGACGGCTCGGGCCCGCCGGCACGCCGGGCGGCCAGCTCGGCGACGAGCCGGCGGACGACGGAGACCGCCCGGTCGTCCCGGGGAGCAACCAGTTCCAGCGACTGGACGAGCGCGTCGAGCATCCCGCGACCCGGCTCGCGGACGGCCTCGGTGACCAGGGTCGTCAGCCGGACGGCAAGCCACGGCGAGGTCAGCGCGACGGCGCGCCCAAGCAGGCGGGTCAGCTCGTCCAGCCAGTGCTCGAACCCGGCGGGTTCGGCGATGTACTCGACCTCCATCAGCGCCGCCACCAGCGCATCGACCTCCCGGGCGGCCGCTGCCTGCGCGTGGGCAGGGTCGCCGCCGTGGCCGGGACCGCCGCCGTGGCCAGGACCGTCGCCGTGGGCTGCTCGGATGCTGTCCGCGGCACCGGAACCGTCCGTGGCACCCAGACGACCCGCGGCACCCAGGCGACCTGTGGCATCGGAGCCATGAGCGGCACCGGGGCCGCCCGCGGCACGGCGGCTGTCGGCGGCGTCGGGGGAGCCCGAGGCGTCGGGGCTGTCGAAGACGCCGCGTCCGTGGCGACCGCGACGGGGTTCCGCGGAACCGGCGCCATCGGAGCCGCTGACGGCGCCGTCAGGGTCCACCGGCTCTCCCGCGACGGCCGGCTCTCCCGCGACGGCCCGCTCGGCGCCGCTGGACCTGGGCGGTGGCTCGGCGGCGGGCGGGGTCGGCCGGGGCGCCGCCATCTCGAGCAGACGCTGGCAGAGCTCCGGAGTCACCGCCGTCTCCCGGATCAGGTAGCCGGCGAGCTCGGCCAGCAGCCCGGGCCGGTGGCCGAGCAGCTCGCCGAGCCGGGCGGCGGTGGCCGGATCGACCATGGGCGCGGCGCTGGTGAGCAGCATGACCGACTCGCGTCGACGCAGCGGCCCGATGGCCACCGTCCGTTCCCGCCAGGAGTCCACCGTCCGGTCGGCGACGATGAGGCAGTGCGCGCCGCGGCCGGGCAGGTACGGCTCGGCCTCCTCGGGACTGCCCACCCCCGCGAAGACGAGCAGCCAGCCCTCGCCGGGCACCGGCGCGGCGTCCGCGGCACAGTCGGCCAGCCGCGCGCGGGCCTGGTCGGCGAGCTCGTCGAGCTGGGCGGCGATGTCGGCGCCCCGGGCGCAGTTCACCCACCAGGCGACGTCGTAGCGCAGCTTGTAACGGTGCTGGTACTCCCCGGCGAGCTCCGTCTTCCCGATGTCGGACAGGTCCTCCTCGGGGACGAGGACGAGATGGCCGTGCCGGCACAGGCCGTCCCAGACGCGCTCCAGCTCGTCGTCCCGGCCGGCGAACAGCTCGTTCTCCCGGCGGCTGCGCCACACGGGCGGGGACTGCCCGGGCAGGCGGCCCGGGCGGCCGAAGGCGGGCACGGGGCTCACCAGCCACCCCCGGCCCGCACCTCCATCAGGAGCTCGTTGACCACCGCCGGTTCCAGACCGCTGAGGTCCAGTGTCCGGAGGGTACGCAGCGGCTCGGGCAACGGCTGGGGGTCGATCGTGATGCGCACGACGCGGCAGGCCAGCGGACCCTCCAGACCGAGGCGCTCCCAGGCCTCGGTCTCGGTGGTGCCGGGGTGCTCGGGCCGAGGCGCACGGTAGTGCCGCGACAACAACACGACCGTGACCTCCGGGCCCCACGAGGCGATGCGCTCCACGGTCTCGGCGAGCCGCTCGCCGCGGTTCTGCGCCCACCGCACCTGCCGGACCTCGTGGCAGCCGCGGCGAAGAAGCTGTTCGAGCCAGTCGGCCCACTGCTGGTCGGCCCCGACGTAGCTGACGGCGACCCGCCGCGGGACCGCCGGAGTATCCACCGGCGCCGTCACGAACGCCCCGGCCCCGCGGCCCCCACGGTCGCCCGCCGGGACCGACCCGGCTCGTGACCGGACGGCTCCCCCGCCATCGTCCGCTCCGCTCCGGCCCCCACCGCGCCGAGCGCCGGCGCCCCGATCCCCGCCGCCGCGCTCGACGCCAGCCCCCGCGGCGCCCTCCCCCGCGGCGCCCCCTCGAGCCCCACGGCTGCGATCCGAAGCGGGCGAATCCGCATCGGGCGAATCCGAAGCGGGTGGATCGGAAACGGGCGGATCCGAGGCCGCCCGATCATCGTCGCCCGCCGGGACACCGGGGCTCGAGGCGGCGCGGGAGCCGACGGGGCGGCCGGCGGCCGAAGCGGGTGACCCCAGCCCCTGCCGCCGGACCACCCCGCCGGCCGGCGGCCGGCCGTCGAGTTCCGTGGAAGCGTCGATCGGTGCATGCCCGGTGCCGTCGAGGCCGTGGGAGCCGAAGGCGGGGCCGGCTGCGCGGATCGCGAGCTCGGGCAGGGGGTCGAGATCGATCTGCTGGGCGGCGATGACCCGCGCCGCGAACAGCCGGACGAACGCGTAGTAGCCGCTGGGCCCGCGCCGCATGTTGCGCATGAGCCACAGCAAGCCGTGCTGACCGTAGACCTCGGGCAGCCCGACCCTCGCGTCGGCGAGGGCGGGGCGCGCCGCCGGCGGCACCGGGTCGTGGGTCGGCCGCCACAACACCCGCAGGAAACCGTCCTCCAGCCTGGTCGCGCCGGCCTTGCTGAAGTTCTCGACGCGGGCGCCGAAGACCTCCCATTCGCGCCCGCACCAACCGTCCTTGAAAAACGGGTCGGAGCAGAGCGCGACCATCGAGCGGATACGGCCGGCTCCCGCCGCGAGGGCGAGGTCCGCGTCCATGCCGGCCCGCGGCCTGGTATCGAGGATTCCGCCGACGGCGGTGCCGACGAGCAGGCCCAGCTCATACTCCAGATCGGCGTGAAAGCGCTGGACCCAGCGACGGTCCTCTTTGGCGGCATAGGAGACGAAGAAGTAGCTCTTCATCGCGCACACTCGATTACCATCACCGCGCCCCCGGGCCCACCGCCATCCGACGGACGGTGTCGCCAAACGCTATCAGCCGACCGCCCGGATGGCGATGCCCGCGACACGGAAGTATCAATGACGCCTCAACACACCATCACCCGGGTGGTGCCGCTCCGCGTACCCCCCACTGCCCCGAGCCCGCCATCGCGCCTTCTCTGCTCCCCGTCAACCGGCGACGAGGGTTCTTTCCCTCAGTGCACTTCCCAGTGTTCGGGTTCGAGGCGCAGCCATCGGTCGATCTCCTCCCGCCACCAGATCCGAGTACCACCCCAGGTCGGGGTGCGGTTGACGACCGCGGCGGGGCTCGGTGCGGCCGGATCGACCCGCAGTCGATGATCGATGGCCTGACGGGTGAGGCCCAGGGCGCGGGCGATGTCGCCGGAGCCGACGAGCAGTGGTAGGTGATCCACACCTGCCGACGTTAGCCAATCCGGGCCTCGCCGCGCCCGCGACGCCGGGCCCGCAGGTGCCGGGCGGCAACCGTCCGACGCACAGTGAAACCGACAGCAGCCGGAGGGTGAGCGACGGCGCCCGGAGCGCCGCGCGGAGAGGCCGGCGTCCACCATGCGGTGACCGACCGTCCACACTGTTGTCGCCCCACCGGCCCGGTCGACCGCGGTCGGCACGCGGGCGCGGGCGGCCGTCCCCCCGCCGACGGCGAAGTCTCGGAGATGCGCTCCCCGGCGGCGTCCGTCTGTGCTTGGCTGATCACGTGGATCGGGCCGCCGGCCGGTGCGGCCGGTGCGATCGGCGAAAGCCGCGGAAACGGAGAACAGTGGGCATTGATCTCGCCAAGGGCGGCAGCGTCGCTCTTGCCGAAGCGACCGAAACCCTCACACACATCACGGTCGGCCTCGGCTGGGATCCCAACCGTCCAGGAGCGGAGGAATTCGACCTCGACGCGAGTGCGATCGCCCTGCAGGAGAACGACCGGGCGCCCAGCCTGAGCTATTTCGTCTACTACAACAATCTGAGCAGCCCGCGCGGGGAGATCGTGCACCGCGGGGACAACCTCACCGGTGAGGGTGCGGGCGACGACGAGCAGATCGACGTGCGGCTCGACCTGTTGTCCGGCGCGATCATCCGAGTCGTGTTTCCGGTGAGCATCCACAACGCCGACTACCGGCACCAGAGTTTCGGTGACGTGCATGGCGCGTACATCCGGGTCGTCAACGCCGACACCGGCGACGAGCTGGTGCGCTACGACCTGTCGAACACCGCCGCACGGGACACCTCGATGCTGTTCGGCGAACTGCACCGCGACGGCGGCGGCTGGCATTTCCGCGCGCTCGGTGAGGGTGGCGTCGCCGGCCTGGCGGAGATCGCACGCGGGTACGGTCTCGACGTCTGAACCCGTAGCCGGCCGGCCGAGACGCCCCGCGGGCGACCCGACCGTCCCGGCACGGCCGGGCACCGGCCCCAGCACCGGCGCCGGCTCGGAGGTGGGCTCAGCCTGGGGATGCGCTCAACGGGGGATGGAGGTGTGCTTGAACTCGTTGAGCTCCGGCCAGCCGGTGAGCTGGTCGACGACGCGCTCCACCGCCCGGATGGACGGCGCCGCCTCGGCACCGAGCGGAGCCCGGTTCATCAACCGCACGAAGACCGCCTGGTCGTCGGCGATGAAGGTGGGCACACCCCAGACGGAGTGGGAGGCGACGTAGCGCTCGTGCTCGGCCTGGACCCGGGCCAGCCCGCCGTCGTCGACCCGGGCGAGCACCTCGTCCGCGGGCAGCCCGACCGCGGTGAGCGTCTCCCGGATCACCGCGCGGTCCTCGAGATGACGGCCCTCGTCGTGGCGCGCCGCGAACAACGCGCGATGAGCCGCCGGGAACAGGTCGGGATATTCATCCCGGATCACGACGCCGGCCTGCAGGGCGAGAATGCCGGAATCCTGCTCGGGCTTCTCCCACACGCCGGGCTGGCCGTCCTCGACATGCGCCTGCCCCAGCGAGAAGGGGATGAAACTGACATTCCAGTCGGCACCGGCCGCGAGACCGGTGAGCACGTGTTCGTGCGCGTTGCGCGCGAACGGGCAGCGGTAATCCCAGGTGATCGCGAACGTGGCGGAGGTCATAACCCGGGGAACAGCAACGCACCCCACGATGTTCCGCGCCGGGTGCGACCGGCTGGCGAGCACACATCCAGGTCTCATCATCGATCTCCGGCGCCGTACGGGACGAATCAGTTACGTTTCGCTCATGCCAGGGGTCGAAGTGGCACTGCGGGGGCTGTTCGGCGGCTTCGCGGCGACCGCCACGCCACCCCACGTGATCAGCCTGGAACTGACGGCCGCCGGATCGGTGACCTCGGTCGAGCGAGCTCGGCCGGCCTCTGATGGGCCACACCGGTACCGTCACCACGCTGGCTCTCACCGCAACCATCCTCGCCACCGGCAGCGAGGACCGCACCGTACGGCTGTGGAACGTCGGTTAGCGGCGGTTCGGCCCGGGCGGCTCGGCGAGACGGGCGCGGGGCCGTCAGCGGCGGTTGCCCTGGCGTCCGCGGGGCAGCCTCGGCGACGGCTGGCGTGGCAGGTCGCGGGGCGCGCGGCCGGGGTGGTCGAGCCCGGCCGGACTGGCGTCGCGACGGGCGGCGATCAGGCCGCGGACGTACACGACCGCAGCGATGATCACCATGAGATCGTCGACCAGCCCGATCGGCCCGAGCGGGATCTCGGGGACCGCGTCGACCGGCGAGACGACGTAGGCAAGGCTGGCCAGCGTCGCCACGGTGCCGCGCAGCGGTAGGTCATACCGGCGGACGATGACCAGGGCGGCCACTGCCAGTGCGAGGCCGAGGGCCACGAGCACGCCGAGGACGACGAGCAGCGCCGTGCCGAAGCTGTCACCCATCATCCACTCCACTCCAGGTCGGTCCCCGCGGCGACCGATCGGCGGCCCGGGGCGATGATCCCTGACGGCATGCCCGATGTCCGGCCGTTACGAACATCCACGCCGCCCGCCGGTGCCGGTGCCGGTCCGGCCCGCCACCCGCCGCCCGCCACCACGGCCGCGACGCCGCCGACACCCCGTCGTCGCGCTGTTGTCGGTGCGGGCGGCGGCGGAGAGCCGTGGAATCGACGCCGCGTTGTCGGGCGGGTGACGCCCCCGAGGTTCGACCGTCGGACGGACACATGCCGGCTCGCGCCGGTAGGCTTTTCAACGTGTCCCCTGTGGATTCACCTGTGCCGCCCGGTCGGCTGATGGCCGTCAGTGATATTCATGTCGGCTATTCGGAGAACCGGCTGATTGTCGAGGGTATCGAGCCCGGTTCGCCGGAGGACTGGCTGATTCTGGCCGGTGACGTGGCCGAGGTCGCCGGCGAGATCGAGGCGGTCTGGCAACTGTTCACCCAGCGTTTCGCCAAGGTGATCTGGGTGCCCGGCAACCATGAGCTGTGGACGCCGAAGCACGACCCGCTCCGGCTGCGCGGCGAGGAGCGGTACCGCCACCTGGTCGGGATCGCCCGCGGCCTCGGCGTGGTCACCCCGGAGGATCCGTTCCCGGTGTGGACGGGCGAGGGCGGCCCGGTGGTCGTCGCGCCGCTGTTCGCCCTGTACGACTACAGCTTCCGCCCGGCGGGCACGGCGACGAAGGAGCAGGCCCTCGCCCTGGCCCGGGAGACCGGGGTGGTGTGCACCGACGAGTGGCTGCTGCACCCCGATCCGCATCCCACCATCGACGCCTGGTCCCGGGCCAGGGTCGCCTACACCGCCGAGCGGCTGGCCGCCCTCGATCCGGCCGTGCCGACGGTGCTCGTCAACCACTGGCCGCTCGTCCGGGAACCCACGGACATCCTGCGCTACCCGACGTTCGCGCTGTGGTGCGGGACGACCGCCACCGCCGACTGGCACCGGCGTTTCCGCCCGGCGGCGGTCGTCTACGGCCACCTGCACATCCCCCGCACGACCTGGTACGACGGCGTCCGCTTCGAGGAGGTCTCGATGGGGTACCCGCGGGAACGCGTCGCGTGGGAGGCCTACGGCCGACCCTTCGCCGGCCCCCGCCAGATCCTGCCCTACCCGCCGGAGCCCGTCGGGGCCCCGGCCGCCGGGGAGCAGGGGCGAGTGGCGTCGCCGAGTCCCAACCCGTCGACGTCGACGGCGCGGAGCTGACCGCGATGCTGGCCAGCCTGCTGCCGGACGCGGCCGTCGCCGTCGAGGCGTTCGAGGACGACCCGAACGCGGTGCTGTTCCCCGAGGAGGCCGCGCTGCTCGCCCGCGCCGTCGACAAGCGCCGCAGGGAGTTCACCACCGCCCGGATCTGCGCGCACCAGGCGCTGACCGGCCTCGGCCTGCCGCCGTCGCCGATCCTGCCGGGCGATCGTGGCGCCCCCCGCTGGCCGGACGGGGTGGTCGGCAGCATCACCCACTGCGCCGGCTACCGGGCGGCGGCGGTGGCGTCGACCGAGCGGCTGCGCACGATCGGCATCGACGCCGAACCGAACGAACCGAACCCTCAGGGCGTCACGGCGCAGATCACCGTCCCGGCCGAGGAAGGCTGGCTCGCCACCCTCACCCGGACCCGGCCCACCGTGCACTGGGACCGGCTGCTGTTCAGCGCCAAGGAGTCGGTGTACAAGGCGTGGTTCCCGCTGGCCCGGCGCTGGCTCGGCTTCGAGGACGCCGCCCTCACCATCGACCCGGGCACAGCAGTCACGACGGGCACAGCAGTCGCCGGCGGCACGGCGCTCGCCAGGGCGGTGACCGCCGCCCCGGCCCGCGGCACGTTCACCGCGAAGCTGCTGGTGACCGGGCCGACGCTCGACGGCGGCGAACTCACCGGCTTCGACGGCCACTGGCTCGCCGACCGCGGCCTGCTACTCACCGCCATCACCGTCCCGCACCTCGACGGCGAACCGGTGCCGCCCAGGCCGGACGCGCGATGAGGCACCATCGCGGGCGCCGCCCGCTCTCGGCCGGCCGACGACGCCCCGCGGTACGGACCGGCCCCGGTGCCTTCCCCGCCGGCCGGCGACCGCGCACGAGGGGCGTGCAGGGCCGCAAGCCGCGGTAGGGCGCCCGGCCCGTGCTGCCCGCCCTGGCTTCCGACCAGGTGCGCGAGGGCCGGTGCGCCGCGCCGGGTGTGGCCGGTCGCCCCGAGGTAGGAAGGGATGTGCCCATCCCTGAAGACCGCGGCGCGACGCCGCACCCCGCCGATCCCGGCCGCTCCCCCGGGCCACCGACCGGCCCCGCCGCCCGGACGGCGGCCGGCGAGTTCGTCCTGACGCTGTCCTGCCCCGACCGGCTCGGGATCGTCGCCGCGGTCTCCGCCTACCTCGCCGGCGCCGGTGGCAACATCGCCGATGCCGCCCAGTTCGGCGACACCGACTCGGGGCGGTTCTTCATGCGGGTGCACGTCGTCGCCGAGGAACCGGGCCTCGCCCTGGACGCGCTGCGGGCCGGCTTCGCCCCCGTCGCCCGCCCGTTCGCGATGGACTGGCAGATCCATGACCTGGCGGTCCGCCCCCGCATGCTGATCCTGGTGAGCCGGTTCGGACACTGTCTCAACGATCTGCTCTACCGGCACAGGTCGGGGCTGCTCGACGTCGACATCCCCGCCGTCGCGTCGAACCATCCCGACTTCGCCGACCTCGCCGCCTCCTACGCCATCCCGTTCCATCACCTGCCGGTCGACCCGACCACTCGCGACCGGCAGGAACAGGGGATTCGGGAGATCATCGAGCGGGAGCGGATCGACCTGGTGGTCCTCGCCCGCTACATGCAGATCCTCTCCCCTGAGCTGTGCGCGCTGCTCGCCGGCCGGGCGATCAACATCCACCACTCGTTCCTGCCGAGCTTCTCCGGCGCCCGGCCCTACCACCAGGCACACGCCCGCGGGGTGAAGCTGATCGGCGCGACCGCGCACTACGTGACCGCCGAGCTCGACGACGGCCCGATCATCGAGCAGGACGTCATCCGGGTCGATCACGCCGACGGTCCCGACCGCCTCGCGGCGCTGGGCCGCGATGTCGAGTGCCGCGCGCTCGCTCGCGCTGTGACCTGGCATGTCGAGCACCGCGTCCTCATCAACGGCCGCCGCACGGTCGTGTTCTCCTGATCCCGTCCGTTCCGCACCCGCCCGGTCCGTGGCCGCAGCCCGCGGCGGCTGACCGTCAGTGGTCGGCGGGGGCGAGGACGGCCCAGCCGAAGGGGGGTAGGCGGGCGAGGGCCTGTTCGGAGCCGGGGTGGACCAGATCCGCCGGGCCGGCGAGAAGCTGCGCGGCGCCGGGCGCGGGGCAGTCGGCCGGGTCGCCGGCCAGGTTGAGCGCGACGAGCAGGCGCTGCCCCTCGGCGCTCACCTCGTAGACGAACTGCTCGTTGGTCAGGTGCAGCGGGTGGGTGCGGGCGGTGTGCAGCCAGGGGTGCCGCCGCCGCAGGCCGATGAGGTCCTGGTGCAGCCGGTAGATCGGCCAGCCGTAGGGGGCCAGCTCGTCCGCGCCGGCCGGGAACGCGGGGCGAACGGCGTCGTCGCCGCCGACGCGGTCCTCCTTGACGCCGACGAACGCCTGCTCGTCGCCGTAGTAGACGCTCGGGGTGCCGCCGACGGTGCACAACACGACGAGTGCGTGGGCCAGGTGGCGCGGTTCGCGCAGCCGGCTGGCGAGCCGGGTGACGTCGTGGTTGCCGACGAAGGTGAACGGGACGAAACTGTCGAGGAAATCGTCGTGCCGACCCAGTGCCCAGGCCAGTTCGAACAGGTTGGCGTCGTTCAGCGAGCTCCAGATCGCCTTCCACAGCTCGTACTGGGTGACCGCGTCCAGGCCGGTGCGGCGGACGATGTCCGGGTAGTCGCCGTGGATGATCTCGCCGACCAGGTAGGCGTCCGGGTGGGCGCGACGCACCCGCGGCAGGACCTTCGCCCAGAAGTCGGCGGGGACCGCGTAGGCGGCGTCGAGCCGCCAGCCGTCGGCGCCACGGTCGAGCCAGTGGGCCATGATCTCGGTGACGTGGTCGGCGACGGCCGGGTTCGCGTGCCGCAGCGTGACGAGGCCATCGTGGCCCTCGAAGGTGGCGTACTCGGGCCGTCCACTCGGCCCGGTCGCGCCCGTCGGGACAAACCAGTCCGGGCGCGGCGGCGCGTCCCCGCCGTCGGGCGAGGCGGCGAAGGCGGGATGCTCCCGGCCGACGTGGTTGAACACCCCGTCGAGGAGGATCCGCAGCCCCCGCCGGTGGGCGCGGGTGACGAGATCGTCGAAGTCGGCGTCGTCGCCGAGGCGCGGGTCGATCCGGAAGTGGTCGACCGTGTCGTACCCGTGGGTCGCCGATGCGAAGATCGGTCCCAGGGCGAGGCCGGACGCCCCGAGCCGCACCGCGTAGTCGAGCCAGTCGGCGATCCGGGCGAGCCCGCGGGTGGGCCGCCGGTCGGCTCCGGTGGTGTCGGCGCCGGCGAATCCGAGCGGATAGACGTGCCACCAGATCGCGTGACGCACCCAGTCCGGCTCGCCGGTCGGCGACGCGGACGACGGTGACGACGGTGACGACGGTGACGAGGCAGGCGGAGGCGGTTGCCGGTGGGTGGTCACGCCGGCTGCTCCAGGACGGCGCCCGGATCGGTGCCGCCCGCGAGGCCGCGCAGGCCCACCGGGCGATCCGCCAGCGATTCGAGCAGGCCGGCGGCGATCCGCAGCAGGTCCACCTCGGCCTGCGTGAAGATGTCCAGGGCCTGCGCGAGCCAGGCGTCGCGGTCCGCCATGTCGCGGACGAGCGCCTCCCGCCCGGCCGGCGTGATCGTCAACACCGCGGCCCGCCGGTCGCGTTCCCCGGGGCGCCGGCTGATCAGCCCGGCGGCCTGCAGCTCGGCGAAGGTGCGCGACAGCGACTGCGGCTGGTGCCGCTCGGCCGCGGCGATCGCACCCGGAGTGCTCGGGCCAAGCCGGTAGAGGTGGCCGAGCACGCTCAGCTTGGTCCCGTTGAGCGCACCGGCCGGCCGCTCGGCCCGCAGCCGGCGACCCAGCCGCGTCACCGCCCGCCGGATCACCGCTGCGCTCTCCGCCTGTCCTGCTCGCACAGTTAACACGCTATCACTTACTATCAACCGGCTCGTGAGCGCGCATAGAATGCGGTCACTACGCAAATTGCGCTGCCGGGAGGCGGAGATTAGTTCGCTGTGACGACTATCTTCGAACGTGGCCAGGCGGCTCGCGCCCCGGGATCGCCGCCCGCTGATCGACGCGCCGAACTGCGGGCGGCGGCGGTGACGATGGGCGCCGTGCTGGCCACGTTCGGCACCTCGCTGGCGCTGCGCGGACTGACCGGCGCGTCCGCCGGCATCTCCGTACTCGGCGTGGTCCTCGCGCTGACGCTCAGCCGGGTCGGGCGGGTCGGGCGGGTCGGGCGGGTCGGGCGGGGCGGGCAGGACGGCCCGCGGGCCATGCGGCTGCTGCCGCTACTCGTGACACCGTCGGTGACGCTGCTCGCGAGCGAGGTCGCCGACCTCTCCCGGCGGCATCGGACCGTGGGCGAGGTCCTGTTCACCGCGGCGGTCAGCGGCGCTGTCTGGGCACGGCGGTTCGGGCCGGTGGGCACCCGGGCCGGCACCCTGGCCACGCTGCCGTTCATCGCGCTGCTCGTCACCCCGGTTCCGCCCGACGAAGAGCCGACGTCGCGGCTCGACCTCCTCACGATCGCGCTGATCGCGATCGGCTGGGTGACGATCGGTCGGCACGCCGAGGCCCGGCTGTTCGCACCAGGTCCGCCCCGCCAGCTCCACCGGTCGCCCCCTCCGTCGCTCCGGCGGGATCGGCCGACCGCAGCGCCGGGAGCGGCCCAGCGGGTCACGCCACCCACCTCCTCCATGACCACGCCGACTGCGGGACCCGGGGCCACGCTCCATCGCTGGAGGTTGTTGACCGTCCGCGGCAGCGCAACAGTCACCAAGCTCCAGCGAGGGCGCAGGCGGCGACTTCCGGCGAGCACTCGGATGGCGATCCAGCTTGCGGTGGCTCTCGGGGCGGCCTTCGCCGCGGGGCGCCATGTGTTCGGCGAGCACCGGTCCTGGCTCGTCCTCACCGCCTACCTGGTCCACAGCGGCAACCGCGGCCGGGGCGACGTCGCCTACCGCTGCGCGCAGCGGCTAGCCGGCGCGGCGGTGGGGACGGCGGCGGCCACCGTCGTCGCGGGCCGCTTCCCCGCCGGCGACGACGTGTCGATCGTGCTCGTCTTCGTCCTGCTCGCGCTCGGGGTGTGGCTGCGGTCGGCGTCGTACGCCTACTGGACGGCCTGCGTCACCGGCGTGCTCGCCCTGCTCTACGGGTACTACGGGCAGGCCGGAACGGGGCTGCTGCGGGAAAGGCTGGCCGCGGTGGTGCTGGGCGCGGCGATCGGTCTGGCCGCAGCCTGGTTCGTCCTGCCGGTACACACGGGCGACGTCCTGCGCCGACGGATCGCCGACCTGCTCGCCGCCCTGACGGACTACCTGGTCGTCTGCCAGACGGGCCGCGCCCACGTGCCCCGCCCACGCGGACCGGCTCCACTTGGCGCACCCACTTCGACGCTGGCCGCGCAGCCGCCGGCCACTGCCGGGCCAGGCCCGAGCAGGACGTCACCCGAGATCATGCGCGCCGCGCTCGGTGCAGCGCACGACCGACTGGAGGCCGCCTTCGACCAGCTCGCCCTGGTCGCCCCGCCGCTACGGGCGCACCGGGCGTTGACCCGCCGACCACGCCGACACCGCCGACCCGGCCAGGCCATCCGGCCGCACCGGTACGACGCCGTCGCGGCCCTGCTCGCCTGCCTACCGGCCCTGCGCGCGCTGACCCGTGAACTCGACGCCCGCGGCGCCCCACCTGGCCCCGTCGCGCGCCGTGACATCGCTCGAGCCCGCACCACCGTCGTCGAGACCCGTCGCGCCCTGGGCCGCGCCGCTGCCGCCGCGGCCCGCCGCTGAGTCACGCGCCACCGAAGGCGTCCTCCCGGCACCCGGCACCCGGCACCCGGCACCCGGCACCCGGCACCCGCGATCATGGTTTCCGCGGTTCCGCGGAACCGCGCCATTGATCAGGTGCCGGCGGTGAGGTCCACCGCGATCTCACCGCCGAGGGTGAAGCCGGCGCGCAGCTCCAGCGCGTCCCCGCTCCAGAACCGCCCGGGGTCGTACCAGTTCGGCGCCCGGCCGGGCGGGAGCAGGCCCATCGCCTCGTAGGTGACGGCGACGACCTCGGCGCAGTAGGCGGTCTGCAGTGCCTGCGGGGACACCGCGCGGCGCGGGCGCGGGAACCGTCCACGCAGCCAGCGCGTCGCGAGCTGGGCGGTGGACGGGAACGGGGTGCCGTCGAGGCGGGCGACCGTGCGCAGCGCGGCGTCCTCCCGTCCGGCGCCGACCGCCGGCGAGAGCTGCCGCAGCCAGGCCCGCTGGCCGTAACGGCGGGCCCAGACCTCCACCGCCGCCCGCAGGTCGTGGAGCTGCACCCCGCGGTGGTGTGTGCCAGCCCAGACGTCGGGCAGCGCCTTGCCGAGCTCCGCGTGCCACAGCAGCGGGGGGAGATCGTCGAGCACGATCGCCATGCCGACGTGGTTGACCGGGCTGTTCGTCGTCGTCTGGATGGCCCGGTCCGCCGCCGTGCGACCACGGAACAGCCACAGGTCACCGGTGCGGGCCAGCTCCAGGGCGTCGGTCAGGCCGATCCGCGCATCGGGCATGCCGGTAAGCATGCCCCATCCGGGCCGGCACGCCGTAGCCTGACGGGATGCATCAGCCTGGAACGACGCGCCAGCCTGGAAGGACGCGTCGGCCCGGCAGGACGCCTCAGGCCGGTGGGGAGCGTCAGGCCGGCGGGCTGCATCTCGCCCGGTGGGGGAAGGTGCTCGGCGTCGCCGGGCTCGCGGGGGTGGCCGCGACCGGCGTCCTGGTCGCCCGCGACCAACGCCAGCGCGGCTCCTACTCCCCCGACGAGATCCGCGCCCGGCTCCAGGCCCGGGCGGCCGCCGACGGGAGCGCGGCACCCCCGACACCCGCCGATCATGAACCGGGCGTCGCCGGCGAGCCGACCGAAGCGCGGCGCGGTCGGCTGCTCGGCCGGCTGTCGCGCCGGTTCACCCGACGGCGTCCGAGGGCCATCGGCTGATCGCCCGGCCGAGATCCTCCCCGACCGTTCCGGGGACGGTGTTGATTGCTCGGTGCAGGCTGCCGAGCTGCTTGTGATGCTCGTCGAACGGGACGGCGACGGTGTGCACGCCGAACCGGGACAGCACGGGCTCGGTCCACGGCGCGCTGGCCGTCGACACCAGCGCCGCCGGTTCGTCGCCGCCCGTCACCCAGGCCCCGGACCGCGGGCCGGGCAGGAAGAACACCCCCGCGGCGAACGCGGCGACCATCTCCGGGGCCAGCGGGCAGACGGCCAGCTCGATGCTGCGCAGCGCGTCGACGAGGGTCGTCTCCCGGCTGGCCGCGCCGTGACTTTCGACGACGGCCGGCGCGTGCAGCCGGTCCGCGGCGACGAGCGCGATCCCGGGGCCGAGCCCCAGCCAGTGGTCCAGATGCGGCTCACCCGGGCGGAGCAGCTCGTCGCGGACCCGCACGACCCGACCGAACGCGGCGAGCAGGTACGGGCGCAGCAGCCCCCACGCCGCCGGGCTGGTCCGCGCGCCGGTGCCGAGGACGGCGACACCGTCGCAGGTGACGAGGTCGCCGCCGGCCAGGAACAGTGGCTCGGGCACCCGCACCTCCGCCGAGCGTCCCCGCAGGCCGCGCAGGACCGCCGCCATCACGACCGTCTCCCGCGCCCGGTCGCGGCGGCGCAGCCGGCCGACGGCGATCGCCCCGCCGAGGTCGAGGTAGTGGTCGCGGGGAAACATCAGGCCGGCGAGGGGGCGCAGGGCGTAGCTCTCGTCCGGCTGGTCGGGACCGATCACGCCGCCGCCGGCGGCTGGGTCGAGCAGCAGCCGGGGCTGGCGCAGCACGACCGGGGCGAGCGCCGGGACGGACCAGTCGCGCATCACGTCGCGGGCCGCGGACAGCCGGACGTCGTCGTCGGCGCTGACGGCGCGGGCGGCCAGTTCGAACAGGACCTCGCGGGGCAGGGCGGCGAGGATCTCCGACGGCGCGCGCGGCTCGACCCCGAGGTCGAGGAGCGCCGCCCGCACGGCGGCCGACTCCGCCGCGGCCCGAACCGGATCGTAGGCGGGCCGCCCCGACCGGAACACCGACGTCTCCACGGGCTGTACGACGGTCGGATTCTGGATGAGCACCATCGGCCCGCTCACCGCGCCGCCACATTTCATTTCGGCATTATGCAAGGCCGCCGACGACCGGAAGGCCGGTGCCCGCCAGCTCGTCACGTCGCCCAGCGAGCCGACCGATCAAACGCCTGTCCGACCCGCCACCAAGAAAGCGGAATTTCCTTCTACGGGATACACGGAGAATAAGGTCAGGGTAGCGCCGGCCGGCGGGTCAGAGGACGAGTTCGCCGACGGCCCAGACGGCCGCCATGGCGACGCCCGCGACGAGTTCGACGAGCACGCCGATGCCGAACGCGACGATCGCCGCCCAGGTGGTGCCGCCCGCGGTGCGGTAGTCGCCGAGGCGGATCAGCTCCGCCACGTAGATGCCGAAGACCCCGCCGATCAGCAGCCCGAGAACCGGCACGACGAAGAAGCCGACGATCGCGCAGACCACGCCGAGGACCAGGCTCTGCCAGGGCACCCCCCGCCCGGCGGTGGCCCGCGCGGGCAGCACGTACTTCGTCAACGCGCCGATCACGAACAGGGCCGTCATCAGAGCCAGCACGATCCAGCGGCCCACCCCGCCGCCGTCCGCGATCACCCACCACAGCCCCGCGCCCCAGACGAGGACCAGGCCGGGCAGCACCGGGAGGACGATTCCGACCAGGCCCACGGCCATCACCAGGGCGACGGCGAGCAGCTCACCGGTACTTATGGCGCGACCTCCCTCGAACCGCCTTTCCGAGAAGGTACCGGTCGCGGGACCTCCCCGGGCCCGCCTGACAAACGAGCGACCACGCAGTTCTCGTCACCTTCACCTCGATTCTCCACCTTGATCCCCGCCCCGCCTTGATCCCCGCCCTCACCTCGATGGCCGCCGCCGACCTCCCCGCCGCCCCCCGTTCCTCCCGCCGGTCGCGGTGCGTCTCCATCCGTCGCCGGGGCGTTGCGTGCGGCGATGCGCCGCCCGGTCTCGGCGAGGGCGGCCCGCAGCTCCTCTGGCGCCAGCACCTCGACCCCGTCACCAAGCGCCAGCAACTGGGACAGCGCGACATCCGGACCCTCGGTGGCCAGCTCCACCACCCGCCAGCCGTCGCCGTCCGGCGGCGAGGCGCCGGCGAGGGCCGCACGGGCGGCGAACGGGTCGACGGCGTGCCGCAGGCCGCGTACCGCCGCGGGGGACAGCCGCAGCCGGCAGGTCGAGCGCAGCAGGGAACGGGCGAACTCGTCGCTGCCCGCGCGCCACCAGGCGGCGAGGTCGAAGCCGTCCGGCCGGTCGAACGTCTCCGCCCGCAGGCTGGCCTGGGAGATCCGCCCGACTCGGTAGCTGCGGATGTCGCCCCGGTGACGGGCCGCCAGGTACCAGGTGCCCGCCTTGCAGACCAGCCCGAGCGGATCGACCCGCCGCGCCACCCCCCGACCCGCCTCCTCGCCCGCCGCACCCGCCGCACCCGCCGCACCCGCCGCACCCGCCGGATCGTCGCCGGCGCGGGCGTAGCGCAGATCGACGCGGCGCCCGCCCCACACCGCCTCGGCGAGCGTGGCCAGGTGCGGCACGGCCTCCTCGCGATGGAACCATCCCGGCGCGTCGAGCAGGAACCGCTGGCGGACCTGCCCCGCCTGGACGCGGGGCCGCGGCGGCAGCGTGGCCAGGACCTTCGTGCGCGCGGCCGCGGCGATCCCGGCAAGCCCCAGCCCGCCGAGCACCTCGGGCCCGGCGCCGATCAGCAGCAGCGCCGCCGCCTCGTCGCCGGTGAGCCCGTCGAGGCTGGTCCGCCAGCCGTCCATCAGCCGCACCCCGCCGGCCCGCCCCGGCTCGGTCCACAGCGGCACGCCGGCGTCCTGCAACGCCGCGATGTCACGGTGCACCGTGCGGACGGACACCTCCAGCTCGGCGGCCAGCTGCGCCGCCGTCGCCCGCCGCACGGCCTGCAGGTGCAGCAGCATCGCGGTCAGCCGGCTCGATCGCATCTCGCGATGCTAGGCCGAAAACCATGACGGAAGATGGCAGGGTTCACGTCGCAGGATGGCCGGGTGACGACATCCTGGCGCGACTTCGAGACCGCCTACCCCATCCTCGCCGACACCGTCCGCACCCGGTTCGAGGCGTTCCGCCACCATGTCCTGGCCACGATCCGCGCCGACGGCTCCCCGCGTACCAGCGGCATCGAGGTCACGTTCCGGTCCGGCGAGCTGTGGCTCGGCAGCATGCCCGCCGCCCGCAAGTCCCGCGACCTGCGCCGCGACCCCCGCTTCGCGCTGTCCGCCAACCCCGGACCGGGCACCGACATGGCCGGCGGCGACGTCCGGATCGCGGGCCTCGCCCGCTGGGTCGACGATCCGGCGACCCTGGCCCGCTTCGCCGAGCAGGTGCAGCCCCCCGAGCCGTTCGACCTGTTCCGCGTCGACCTCACCGAGATCGTCCGCACCACCGTCGACGAGCCGGCCGAGGAGATCGTCCTGACAAGCTGGCGCCCCGGCTATCGCGCGGTGCGCCGCCAGCGCCGCGGCAACAACTCCGCCACCATCCACGAAACCTGGGCCACGGCAAACCCGTGACCTGCGCTGACTCCGGACTTGTCGCGAGCGGGAGGAAAACCCCTTCCATTACCGGCCGGCGGCGATCCGGATATGGCATGCTCGATAAATGCCGGACGGGGTGACACGGGCATGGAAGCACGACTTCTTCATCAGCTACACCGCTGCCGACAGGGAGTGGGCGGAATGGGTTGCCTGGCAACTTGAACACCTGGAGCGCACGCCGGGTGAGCCGTTCCAGGTCTTTATCCAGGACTGGGACTTCGTCGTGGGCACCGACTTCGTCACGTGCATGCAGGACGGCCTGACCCAGGCCGAACGGGTTGTACCCATCCTGTCGGAGGCGTACCTTGAAACGTCTTCCTACGGACGGGCGGAATGGCAGGCCGGATTCCGCCGCGACCCGCTCGGCGCCGGGCGGGTGGTCGTCCCGGTGCGCGTACGGCCCTGCACGCCGGCGGGCCTGCTCGCCGGCCGCAGCTACATCGATCTCGTCGGCCTGGACGAGGGCGCGGCCAGGGCGACGCTGGCCGCGCAGATGCACGCCACCGTGACAGGTCGCGCGAGGCCGGCGGCCCCTCCCCCTTTCCCGGGTCCGCCCGCCCCGGCCATGCACCCAGACCCGACCATGCACCCAGACCCGACCATGCGCCCAGACCCGGCCAGACACGGGCGACGGCGGTCCATCTCGGTGCTCCACCTGTCCGACCTGCGCCTCGGTGGCGCCGACGAGACCGGCGTCGACGTGCTGTCGATACTGACGCCGATGCTCGACGACCTGCGCGGCCTCGGCGCGCACCGGTCGCGCGTCGACGAACACGCCGCGGTCGCCGACCTGATGGTCGTGACCGGGGACCTGACCCGGACGGCGTCCGAGGACGAGTTCGATCGGGCCCACGACTTCCTCGTAGGTCTCGCCGACGGCCTGGGCCTCGCCCGCGAGCGGATCGTCGTCGTGCCCGGCGACCTCGACGTCAACGCCGCGCTCTGCGAGGCGTATGTCGCGCAGGAACGCGCCTACAAGCGCGCGGCCGTCCCGCCGCACTGGCCGAAGTGGGCGTTCTTCGACGGCTTCCTGCGGCGGCTGCACGGGGCGGAGGCCGAGGCGCGCTTCCAGCAGGGACGCGAATGGTCGGTCGTCGCCCTCCCGGAGTTGAAGGTTGTCGTCGCCGGGCTGAACTCGACGATGGCGCAGACCCACGAGGTGCGCATCGGCGAGATCGGCGAGCGCCAGCTGAGCGCGGTGGCGGAGGAACTCGACCAGGGCGGATGGGCGGGCTGGCTGCGGATCGGCGCGGTGCACCACGCCCCGGCGAGCGTCGCCGGCACGGATGCCCGGGCCCTCCTGCACGATGGCGAGGATCTGGACCGGATCCTCGCACCCCGGTTGCACCTGCTGCTGCACGGCGGCCACGGCGACGGCCGCATCGGCCGGCTTCCGGTCGGCCTGCCGGCGATCCCGGCAGGGCCCGGGCCGGCGGACCCGCGCAGCGCCGACGCCGCCGCGACACTGAACCCGGGACCAGGCCGCTACCAGCTCCTCGACATCGACGCGGCGGGATTCGATCGCAGGTCTCGGGTGCTCGCGCCGGGCGGCGAGGCCGGTTTCGACGCCGACGACGCACTGTCGGCCCGCGTCGCGGTCTCATTCGACACGGCGCGTGAGACGATCGGTCACGGCCCCGGGCCCGCTCAGGACACGGTCCGAGCCTCGGCCGAACAGGCCGAGCCTGACGACGCCTTCGACCCCGACGACTCGCCGCGGCGGCGGCCGGCGGCGGCCGCCCGGCCGCGGGACACCCTCGACGAGCTTGCTGAGGTGGCGCGGCTGCACCACCGGGACGCCGTCGTCGAGCGGGTCGAGGCCGCCGGGGACATGCCGACGCATCTGCGGGTGCGGCGGACGGAGGGCCGCATCGTCGAGCTGCGCCTGATCGGCCTGGTCGAGGGCGGAGTCGACGAACTCGCCGTCGCGTCCTTCGCGGTCGAGATGGCCCGAACCTATCTGGCCTTCCCGTTGCGGCTGACGGATCTGGTGTACACCGGCGACGCCCCGGCGTCGCCGAAGCTGGTGGCCTTCGCGCGCGGCCGGGGCGTCCTGCTGCTGAGCATGCCGGAGTACCAGGGCGTGTTCGACCTGCGCGGCTACCGCGCCCGGCAGACCGAGGAGCTGCTCAGCGACCCGGGCTACCCTCCCGCCGCCTACGTCCCGCAGCGCATCCGCCGCATCGACCGCAGCCGGGCGCCGGTCGGCGGCGACGCCCTGGAGATGGTGCTGGACTGGCTGGCCACCGACGACGCGCGGTTCATCCTGGTGCTCGGCACGTTCGGCCATGGCAAGACGTTCCTCGTCCGCCAACTCGCCCTGGCCGTGCCCGAGCGCCTCCCGCACGTCGACCCGATGCTGATCGAACTCAGCAAGCTGGAGAAGTCGTTCGACCTCGACCGGCTCGTCGCCCAGCACCTGGTGGACGCCGGGGTGCGCCAGCCCGACCTGGACGCCTTCCGGTACATGGTCCGCGAGGGCCGGGTGGTGCTGCTGTTCGACGGCTTCGACGAGCTGGCCGCACGGGTCACCTACGCGCGGGCGAGCGCCTATCTCGACGGCCTGCTCGCGATCCTCGACGGCACCGCGTCGGCCGGCGGCGGCGCGGCCGGGCCGAATCGAGCGAAGGTCGTCGTGACCAGCCGGGCCGAGTTCTTCATCGACGACGACGAGGTCCTGACGAGAACCGGCGAGAAGGTCGAGCGGACGCTGGGACGCTTCATCGTCCGCCTGGAGGACTTCACCCCGGCGCAGATCGAGCGTTACCTGGTCGGGCACTTCACCCGGGCGCTGACCGCGGGCCGGCCGACCGACGAGACCGCCACCGCCGACGCGGCGCGACAGGCGGCCACCCGCCTCGCGCTCATCGCCGACGTGGACGACCTGCTCGAGCTCGCCCGTAACCCGCGGCTGCTGTCGTTCATCGTCGAGATCGACGACGAGCGGCTGCGCGCCGTCCGGGACCGGGCCGCCAGCACCGGTGACGGCCGCGTGACCCTCGCCGCGCTGTACGCCGAGCTTGTCGATCAATGGTTGACGTACGAGGCCGATCGTTCTCCAGAGCTCACGCTGGCCGAGCGTCACGTCGCGGCCCGCGAGCTGGCGGTCGCGATGTGGCGCGGCGGCGAGGCGGCCGTCGATCTGGCCGGGCTGACCGAGATCGCGGCACAGGTGCTGCGCGTGATGGGCCGGCCCCGCGGCCTCAGTGTCGACGAGACCGCGCACCTGCTGGGTTCCGGTACGGCGCTGCGCCGCGATCCCGACGGCCGCTTCTCGTTCATCCACCAGTCGGTACTCGAATACCTCGTCGCGGTCGAGATCGCCGCCGGGCTCGCCGGCTCCGGCCAGGAGGGCACGGCGTCCCGGCGCGGCGCGCCCCCGGCCGAGGCCCTCAGCGCCGAAGCCCCGGCGACCGCCGCCGACCTGCTCGCCGCCGAGGAGATGTCCGGTCTCATGCTCGACTTCCTGGTCGATCTGGCCTCCCGGAGCCGACTGATCGCCTGGGCGGAGTCCACGGCGAGCGCCCCGGACGCGCCCACCATCGCCCGGGAGAACGCCGTACTGGTGGCGCGGCGCCTCGACGTGCTTCTCGGTAACGGCGCCCGGCTCGCGGGCACCGATCTGTCCGGACGCGATCTGTCCGGACGCGCCCTGCGCGACGCCGACCTGCAGGGGGCGAACCTCACCGACGCCCGGCTCGACGGTGCCGACCTGCGTGACGCCGACCTGAGGACGGCGATCCTGCGGGGGGCGTCACTGCGGGGCACCCGGCTGTCCGGTGCCGACCTGAGGGGAGCGGACCTCACCGGCGCCACACTCGTCGACGTGGTGTCCGGACGCGTCACCGCGGGCGGGGCCGTGCTCGACGGCGCTCGGATCCAGGGCGGACGGCTCAGCGGCCTCGTGCTCACCGACGCCTCCCTGCGCGGCGCCGAGCTCACGGGCACCGTCCTCGCCGGCGTGGACCTGTCGGGCGCGGACCTGTCAGGCGCAGTCCTCACCGACGTGACGGTGACGGACGCCCGGGTGGGGGGCAGCCACTGGTCACGGGCCGCCGTCCTCGGCGGATCACTCGGGTCCGCGGCGGGCGCGACGGTGCTCGACGCGGCGGCGATTCCCGGATCGGACCACGCGGACGCGGTGACGGCGCCGGCCGCCGCGCCCCAGAACTCGGTGGCGTTCTCCCCCGACGGCACCGTGCTGGCCACCGCCGCCGCCGACGGCACCGCCCGGCTGTGGGACGCCGCCACCGGCCACCCCCTGCGCACCCTCACCGGCCACAACGGCTCGGTGTGGTCGGTGGCGTTCTCCCCCGACGGCACCGTGCTGGCCACCGCCGCCGACGACCGCACCGCCCGGCTGTGGGACGCCGCCACCGGCCACCCCCTGCGCACCCTCACCGGCCACGACAACTGGGTGTGGTCAGTGGCTTTCTCCCCCGACGGGAAGGTGTTGGCGACCGCCTCCGCCGACGGCACCGCCCGGCTGTGGAACGCCGCCACCGGCCACCACCTACGCACCCTCACCGGCCACGAGGCATCGGTACGCTCGGTCACCTTCTCCCCCGACGAGAGCGTGTTGGCGACCACCTCCGCCGACGGCACCGCCCGGCTGTGGAACGCCGCCACCGGCCACCACCTACGCACCCTCACCGGCCACGAGGCATCGGTACGCTCGGTCACCTTCTCCCCCGACGGCACCCTGCTGGCCACCGCCGCCGAAGACCACACCGCCCGGCTGTGGAACGCCGCCACCGGCCACCACCTACGCACCCTCACCGGCCACGAGGCATCGGTACGCTCGGTCACCTTCTCCCCCGACGGCACCCTGCTGGCCACCGCCGCCGAAGACCACACCGCCCGGCTGTGGAACGCCGCCACCGGCCACCACCTACGCACCCTCACCGGCCACGAGGCATCGGTACGCTCGGTCACCTTCTCCCCCGACGGCACCCTGCTGGCCACCGCCGCCGGCGATCACACCGCCCGGCTGTGGGACGTCGCCGCGGGCCACCCGCTACGCACCCTCACCGGCCACGACCGCCCGGTGCGCTCGGTGGCCTTCTCCCCCGATGGCAGCATCCTGGCCACCGCCGCCGGCGATCACACCGCCCAGCTGTGGGAGGTGGCCACCGGCCGACCCCTGCGCACCCTCACCGGTCACGACGGCTGGGTGTGGTCGGTGGCGTTCTCCCCCGACGGCACCGTGCTGGCCACCGCCGCCGACGACCGCACCGCCCGACTGTGGGACGCCGCCACGGGCGACCCCCTGCGCACCCTCACGGGTCACGACAACTGGGTGTGGTCGGTGGCCTTCTCCCCCGACGGCACCCTGGTAGCGACCGCCTCGGACGACCGCACCGCCCGGCTGTGGGACGCCACCACCGGCCACCACCTACGCACCCTCACCGGCCACGACCGCCCGGTGCGCTCGGTGGCCTTCTCCCCCGACGGCACCCTGGTAGCGACCGCCTCGGACGACCGCACCGCCCGGCTGTGGGACGCCACCACCGGCCACCACCTACGCACCGTCACCGGCCACGAGGCGTCGGTGCGCTCGGTCGCGTTCTCCCCCGACAGCACTCTGGTAGCGACCGCCTCCGACGACCGCACCGCCCGCCTGTGGGACGCCACCACCGGCCACAGCCTGCGCACCTTCACCGGCCACGACCGCCCGGTGCGCTCGGTCGTGTTCTCCCCCGACGGCACCCTGCTGGCCACCGCCGCCGACGACCGCACCGCCCGCCTGTGGGACGCCGCCACCGGCCACAGCCTGCGCACCTTCACCGGCCACGACCGCCCGGTGCGCTCGGTCGTGTTCTCCCCCGACGGCACCCTGCTGGCCACCGCCGCCGACGACCGCACCGCCCGGCTGTGGGACGCCGCCACCGGGGACGCCATCGCGTCCCTGATTCCCATGCCGGCGGGATGGGCCGTCCTGCTCGCCGACGACGCCTACAAACTGGTCGGTGAACCGGACGGCGCATTCTGGTGGGTCATCAAGAACGTCCGGTTCGAACCGGGCGACCTTGACCGCTACGTCCCGGCCATCCACCGGCTCCCGCCCGACGCCCCGCTGCCGCTGCCGCCGCCTGGGCACGCCGCCGGACGACGTCAACATCGTTGATTATCATGGCAGGATCGACGACACCGAGAAAGATCACCCGAGTGGGACGGACCCTGACGACAGGTCCGGTCCGACGGACCATGCGGCCGACGGCGAGGCGGCCGAGGCCCACCCGGCTGGCGGATCGCCTCCACGCGACGAGGACGAGCCGGCGGGCACCGACGCGGACGCGGGCCGGCGGGGACGGCGGGGACGGTCGCGGCGGACGCCGCGGGGGACGTTGTCGCGGGAGGTGCTGATGGCGGCGGCGATGGAGGTCGTCGACACCAACGGCGCGGGGGCGTTCAGCATGCGGGCGCTCGGCGGGTTCCTCGACTGCGACCCGACCGCGATGTACCGGCATTTCGCCACCAAGAACGCCCTGCTCGACGCGCTCGTCGACAGCGTCATCCGGGACGGGGTCGCGGACCTGCCGGAGACCGACGACCCGCGCGCCGACATCCGGGCGAACTTCCGCCAGCTCCGCCGCTCGCTGCTGGCCCACCCGACGCTGGCCCCGCTGGTGCTGCGCCGCCCGCCGGGCGTCGGCGCCTACTGGGAGCGCTCCGACCACGCCGTCGCCCAGCTCCACCGCGCCGGCATGGACCCGGCGGACGCGGCCAACGTCTACCAGACGCTGCTGTTCTACACCCTCGGCCACACCCTGTCGGAGGCCCGTCAGCTCGCCCGCGCGGTGGAGAAGGAGGGAGCGGGCGCCCGCGGTGGGCCGGTGGCGCAGGTGCGCCCGCCGGCGGAGCTCCATCCGGACCTGTCCGACGTCGCCCCGCACCTGCGGGAGGACAATGAGGCGCAGTTCCTCGCCGGGCTCGACCTGATCCTGCGCGACCTACCCCGATAGCCGTCCCCCGATAGCCGTCCTCCCCCGCCGCGGCGGGCCCAAGGCCGGGGGGCGGGACGTCCCGGGCACGGGCGGCCTAACCCGTGACGGGTACCCCGTGACGGTTACGGCCCGGCGCGGCCTTGCTACGGTACGAGCGAGCCCGTGGCCCCGAGCCGCCCGCGCGAAAAGCCCCGAATTCTCCCGGTGGGCCGCCGCGGCGCCACCCGCGGGTGACCGCGGACGGCCGGCTGTCGGCGCTGCGCCGGCGGGCGCGTGCCGGCGCCGGCGGCGGGCCGAGCGCCCGGTGCCGCGGGCCGGCCTGACGACGCCTACGAACCGAAGACGACGAGATCGGAGCACCGGATGAGGTTGCTCGACGGGCGGTCCATGGCCGCCGAGATCGGCCGGTACGTGATCGACGAGGCGGAGCGGCTGATGCTTGCCGGCAAGACGCCGACGCTGGCCGTGGTCCTGCCGAACGCGGACCCGGCCGCCCGCTCCTACACCCACATCATCGAACGGACCGCCGGCAAGGTCGGGGTTCGCTGCGAGCCGCACGAAGCCACCGCCGGGGCGGCGGCGCTGCTCGACACGGTCGACGCACTGGCCGCCGACCCGCTGGTCGACGGGATCATCGTCCAGACGCCGCTGCCCGCGGAGCTGAGCTCCCGTGAGGTCGGCGAGCACATCCCCGTCGCCAAGGACGTGGACGGGATGAACCCGGAGAGCCTGGGTCGGCTTGCCCTGGGGCTGCCGGGCTTCGCCCCGGCGACCGCCGCCGCGGTGGTGGAGATCCTCACCCGCGCCCGCATCCCGATGGCCGGCGCCCGGGTGTGCGTCATCGGCCGTGGGCCGGTCGTCGGCAAGCCGGTCTCGCTGCTGCTGCTCGCGGAGGACGCGACCGTCACCGTCTGCCATTCCCACACGAAGGACCTTGTGACGATCGCGCACGAGGCCGACATCATCGTGTCCGCGACGGGGGTGCCGGGCCTTGTCGGTGCCGGGTTCGTCCGGCCGGGGGCGACGGTCATCGACGTCGGCACCGCGGTCACCGTCGCCGGCCAGGTCGGCGACGTCGACGCCGCGGCCATCGCCTCGGTCGCCGGTGCCCTCACCCCCGTGCCGGGCGGAGTCGGCCCGGTGACCACCATGCTGCTGCTGCGCAACACGATCCGAGCCGCCCGCGCCGACTGACGGCGTGCGCCACGGTCCGCCAGGCCGGGGCGCACAGCTAGGCCGGGGCGCACAGCGGGTCGGCGAGGCGGACGCGGTTGCGGCCGTCGGCCTTCGCCCGATACAGGGCGGTGTCGGCGCGGGCGATGAGCGTGGACAGGTCGCCGGGCGACCCGTCCTGGGTCGCGACGCCCACCGACACGGTGACCGACAGCGGGGGTCGCCCGTCGAGCCGGCAGCGGGTGCCGGCGACCTGGCTGCGGATCCGCTCGGCGATGTCGAGGGCGTGCTCCCGTCCCGCCTCGGTGAGCAGGATGACGAACTCCTCGCCGCCGAAGCGGCCGACGAGGTCCCGCGGCCGGGCCGTGGCCCGCAGCGTGTCCGCGACGGCGAGCAGGATGACGTCCCCGATGAGGTGGCCGAAGCGGTCGTTGACCCGCTTGAAGTGGTCGATGTCGACGAGCAGCACCGACAGCGGCCGGCCGGCGCGGGCCGCCCGGCCGATCTCGCGCTCGGCGACCTGGCGCCAGTAGGCGGCATTGGCCAGGCGCGTCTTCGCGTCCGAGCGGGCGGCGAGCAGCAGGTCGGCGTGCAGCAGGCTGCGTTGCAGCAGCAGTACCGGCGGGGTCACGGCCAGCATGAGAAACGGGCTCGCCGCCCAGAGCACCGCCACCACAATCGACGAGCAGATCTCGGCGGCCCGCGCCGGCACCAGTTCCCGGCGGGCACGCCGCGGCGCCCGCGCGGGGGGCCCGGTCGGGCGGTGGACGTCGGCACCGGGCAGCCCGGCCGGGCCGTGGACGTCGACGCCGGACGGCGCTCCCCCGAGCCACGCGTCGAGGCCGTCGCCCCGACCCGCTCGGGCCATCCCGACCCCGGGCAGGCCGGCGACCAGCGGGTACACGGCCACGGCGGACAGGAACGCCAGTGCCGCGGAGCCCGAGCCGACCAGGCCCTCGACGGTGAACGGCCCCCTGGTCGGGCTAAGCAGCAGGTGCACACTGGACGCGCAGAAGCCGGCGATGCCCAGCGCCGCAGCATGGAACATCCGTAGGTGCGGCGGACGGATCGGGTCGGCGCGGCCGGCCAGCCAGCACAGCGGCAGGCCGATCACCGTCGGGTAGAACGGCGGCAGCAGCACGGCGACGGCCACGGTCCAGGTGGCGAGCAGGTCATGCCGGGCGGCCGAGGAGACGGTGAGGTCAGCCCCCAGCCGCCCGGACACCACCGCTGCGAACCCCCCGAGGGCGACGAACGCGGCGAACGCGAGCACGTCGACCCAGCGCGGCCGCAGCTCTGCCATCGCGACGCCGACCAGCGCGGCCCAGCACAGCGTGACCCCCACGACCCGGCGCACGACCGCCCGCGGCGCGCGCCACAGCATCCAGCCCCGCCCGACCAGCCGCGGCAGCACCCGGCACGGTCGGGGCGGCCGGTCCCCGCCCCCGCGGGCCCGCAACCGGCGGCCCCGGTCGGTCCGCGGGCCGCCGTTCCCAGAGCCGGGAAGGTCGAGGCCGGCCATGCGCAGCGCCGGCGGACAGGCGGCGGAGGGGCGCGGCTGCACCCGCGGGGGGCGCACCCGCAGCCGTCGCCACGCCCGGCGGGCGCCGCCCAGCAGTACGCAACGGGGGCGGCGTGGCAGTCGTAGGCGTAACGGCATTGGCGGATGGCCTTCCTCGTTCTCGTCCGCGGCCGTGGTCGGCCGGAACCGCCCGGTGAATCCAACCTCGTCGTTGCTACTCACAGTGAATCGTTGAGAACGAAGAGTACGAAGACGTTCGTGTCATTCGCAACCGTCGCAATGGCGCGGCTAACCGCTCCGCCGCGGCGGCCGACCGCATTCTCCCGCCGCGACGGGCCCCGAACTCGTTGCGGAAATGGCATCTGACCTGCGACGACGAATGGGGTGACGAAAGGGCCCGCGCCGGGGCCCACCGGCCGCCGTCCCCTCCACGACGCCCGCGGAGAGACCACACACGACACGCCCGGGAAACGGCATGGCTCCGCGTCTGGGACCAGTGCCGGCCGACCCGCGGACCAGCCGAGGACCAGTCCTCGCCCGGCTCAGGCGGTGCGGGCTCAGGTGGTGCGGGCGACCGCCTCGACCATCGCACCGGTCAGGGTGGCGACATCCGCCGGCGACGTGATGAACGGTGGCATCGTGTAGACCAGCCGCCCGAAGGGCCGCACCCAGACGCCGAGCTCCACCAGCAGCGGCTGGATCACCGCCATGTCGACCGGCTCCCGCGTCTCGATCACGCCGATGGCGCCGAGCACCCGCACGTCGGCCACCCCTGCCAGCTCCGCCGCCGGGGCGAGGCCCGCGCTGAGCCCCGCGGAGATCTCGGCGACCCGCGCCCGCCACGGCGAGGACAGCAGCAGCTCGACGCTGGCGTTCGCGACGGCGCTCGCCAGCGGGTTGCCCATGAACGTCGGGCCGTGCATGAACGCCCCGGCGGGCGAGTCGGACACGCCGGCGGCCACCTCGTCGGTGCACAGCGTCGCGGCCATCGACAGGTAACCACCGGTCAGCGCCTTGCCCACGCACATGATGTCGGGGCTGATCCCGGCGTGGTCGCAGCCGAACAGCTCCCCCGACCGGCCGAAGCCGACGGCGATCTCGTCGGCGATGAGCAGCACCCCGTGGTGGTCGCACAGCTCGCGCACCCTGGCGAGCCAGCCGGGTGCGTAGAAGCGCATGGCCCCGGTGCCCTGCACCACCGGTTCGAGGATGACCGCGGCGACCTCGTGGGCGTGCCGGGCGAGCAGCCGCTCGAACTCGGCGACGTCGGCGTCCTCACACGGCTCGTCGTAGGCGCGCCTCGGCGCCGGGGCGAACAGGTGGCGCGGCAGGAGCTGGCTGAACAGGTGGTGCATCCCGGCGTCCGGGTCACAGACGGACATCGCGCCGGAGGTGTCGCCGTGATAGCCACGACGGATGGTCAGCAGCCGGGTTCGCTCGGGCCGACCCCGGCCGGTCCAGTACTGCAACGCCATCTTGATGGCCACCTCGACGGCGACGGAACCCGAGTCGCAGAGGAACACCCGGCGCAACGGCTCGGGGGTGATCGCCACCAGCGTTTCGGCGAGGCGCACCGCCGGCTCGTGGGTCAGGCCGCCGAACATCACGTGCGACATCGACCCGATCTGGGTGCGCACGGCCTCGTCGAGCACGGGGTGCCGGTAACCGTGGATGGCCGCCCACCACGACGACATCCCGTCGATCAGCTCGCGGCCGTCCGTCAGTGTGAGGCGCACCCCGGCGGCGGACGACACGGCGAACAGCGGCCCGGTGTGCGACGCCGAGGCGTAGGGGTGCCAGACGGCCCGCCGGTCCCGAGCCACGAGATCGGCCCCGGCCGTCCCGTCCATTCCGCTCGACCCGCCGCCGGCTGGCGACGGGAGGCCCGGAGACGTCGAGGTTGGCACGGCGGCGACGGCGGAGGAGGGCTTCACCCCTCCCACTCTGGTACATCGGCGACGCGTGCGGGCTTCCCGGACGATGCGTGCACAACGCACGTCACGTCGCGCCGGCCCCCGATCGCCGGGCCCACCGGCCTCCCACCAGCCGCGATGCCCATCAGCCGTGCCCGACGGCAACGCCGCCCGGCGCACCGGGCAGGATGGGCGGCGTGGTCATCCCGATTCACGACATCAACCCGCTGAGCCGGCGGCCGATCATCACCTGGCTGCTGATCGCCGCGAACGTAGTGATCTTCATTTTCTTCGAGCCCGTGGTGAGCTCGGTCGCCGGGATCGGGACCTCGGCCCCACAGAATGTCTGCGAGCAGCAACGGTTCTTCCAGGAGTGGGGCGCGATACCCCGGGAGTTGGTGCACAACGCCCGGCTCTCGGCCGCCTACTCCGGCCACATCGGCGTCGACGCCGCCGGCAGTCCCGGATGCATCGTGCAGACGCCGCCGAACTTCGACAAGATTCCGGTGCTCTCGGTACTGACCGCGATGTTCCTGCATGGAAGCTGGCTTCACCTCATCGGCAACATGCTGTTTCTCGGAGTCTTCGGCAACAACCTCGAAGATCGCATGGGTAGGCTGTTCTACCTGCTGTTCTACCTGGTCTGCGGGTACGCCGCGACCTACGGCTTCGCGCTGTTCGAAAGCGGGTCGTCGAGCACCCTGATCGGCGCCTCGGGTGCCGTCGCCGGGGTGCTCGGCGCCTATCTCGTCCTGTTTCCAAGAGCTCGTGTCATCGGCCTGGTATCTGTGCTGTTCTTTCTGCCGTTCTGGTTGCCGGCCTGGATCGTCCTCGGTTTCTGGTTCGCGCTGCAGTACGTGTACTTCACGGGCTTCGGCGTCGCCGACGGGGGCGCGGTCGCCTACGGTGCGCACGTCGTCGGCTTCATCGTCGGGGCACTGCTCGTCGCACCGTTCATCCGCCGGCTACGCGCGGCCGGACCAGGCACGCCGCCCCGGGTGCCGCAGCACCGGTGGATCCGCGGAACCGGAGCCTCCGCCGCCGCCCGGCATCGCCGTAGCTACTGATCTTCCCTGATATGGGGTGACCTGCCTACGGAGGACCGGCTCCTCGGCGGTGCCGGTGTTAGGCGGCCTGGTCGTGTGGGGTCGGTGGTTGGTGGTTGCTGTGGAGGATGGCGTGGATGGATTCGTGGAGGTTGAGGGGGCCGCCGTCGAGGGTGTGGATGGCGGTGGGGTCGATGTGGCGGGTGGTGTCGGCGAGGGTGGTGGTGGGGTGGGGGCCGGGGTTGAGTGGTGGGGCGGGGGTGAGGGTGCGGCCGTCGGGGGTGCGGGCGTGGACGGTGCCGTCGGGGGTTCTGGTGAGGGTGATGTTGTCGTCGTGGATGGTGTGGTGGTGGGCGGAGCAGAGCAGGAGCAGACGGTCGATGTCGGTGTCGCCGCCGTCGGTCCACCGGTCGAGGTGGTGGATCTGGAGCCAGTGGGTGTGCTCGCAGCCCGGGTACTGGCACACACCCTGGTCGCGGGTGTAGACGGCGTCGCGTAGCCGGCGGGACGGCAGCCGGCGGCGCCGACCGAGGTGCAGCGGGTTGCCGTGAAGGTCGGTAAGCAGGACGCGGAGTAGCCCGTCACAGCCAAGCCGGTCCACGACCGGCCGGGGCATACCGATCCCCGAGTCGGTCTGCGCCCACCCCGGGATCCCGACCTGGGGCAACCCCACCCGACCCACCAGGCCGGTACCCGCCGCCTCCCCTGCCACCTCCTCCTCTGCTTCGTTCTCCCCCTGCGCCTCCTCGGCCGTCTCCCTCCCGGCTTCTGCTACTCCCGCCGGAGCCGGCCCCAGATCGTGACCGCCAACCGCCGCCCGCCCGGCCCCGTTGGCCCCGCCGACCCCGGAGGTGCTGGTGGTCGGGGTGGGGCTGGCGGCCGGGATGGCGGCGGTATCGAGAGCGAGGGTGAGCGTGAGGGTGTGGGTGGGGGTCATCAGGCCGGGTGCGGGCTGGTTGAGGAATCCGTCGGCCAGGGCCATCAGCGCGTCGGCGTCCTGCTGGCGGTCCCGGGGTGCCGCCACGATGTCCCCGTCGGCGGGCAGCCCCAGCCCCTCGCCATCACCCGACCCGCCAGACCCGCCGGGCTCGTCCGACCCGCCGGACCGGCTGGGCTCGCCGGACCGGGCAGGCGGGGTGGGGCATGTGGAGCGGTGGAGGCTGGCGTGGGCGGCGTCCAACGCCGCGAGCAGCCGGGCAGCGTCCTCGGCGGGCAGGACCGCAGTGAGGTGCAGCATCCCGTCGTCGTCGTACCGCCACCCCACCTTTCGCGCGGCCCGCCGCGCGGTCCGATCACCGGACACCTGCCGGTAGGCACGGACAACCCGTTCCAACTGGCCGGCGGTGCAATACCGGGCATGGGTCAACCACACCTGCTCGGTCGAGGCCTGCGCCACCCGGCTGACCGCACGGACCTTCGCATACGACAACGTCCCGGCAGCGAACGCCGCCCGGATCGCGGGAAGCCGTTCCAACGCATGCGCGGTCGCCAGATACTGCCGGGCCGTCCGCGACCCGATCCCGCACCGCCACGACAACCAGTGCGCACACGACCGCATCCCCACCCCCGACCAGCCCTCCCGCCGGTCAAACGCCGCCAGCAGCATCAACCAGCCACACGTCGCCGCTGCGAGCCGCCCCGCCCACCGACAGATCGACACCTCCAGATCCGCCACCGAACCAGCCTCCACATCCCCCTCGAACAGGAACCCCTCCCGATCCGGAACCGGCCCGCACACCGGAACCCCCTCGGGGACCGGAACCGCCTCGGGGACGGAATCCGGGACCGGCGCGGACACAGCCGTCGGAGTCGCCACAGAACCAACCATCATGATCACCGGGCCAGGGGTGTCGTGGACCATCGGACAGCGGCATGCTCCCACTCACCACTGACACTTTCCCGACCCCACCCACACCCCACAAGACCTCAACACCACCACACCCCGAACCGGCCCACCCAACACCGGCTCGGCCACCCAACCCCGACCCGGCCCGACTCCAGCGATCATGGTGCTCTCGAAGTCGGAAGCCACGTCCAGTCACATCCAGTCACATCCGGACGCTCGTGAGGTTCCGCGGAACCAGCCCCGCTCCAACTCCAACCCACACTCCGGCTCCGGCTCCGGCTCCGGCTCCGGCTCCGGCGATCATGATGTTCTCGAGCCGAGCCCCGACCCCGGCCCCGACGCTCACGGTGTTCCGCCGAACCGGGCCTCGCGTCTGATCGATCCCCGGCCCACGACGATCCCCACCCAGATCCGACCCGCGCCATCACCGCAACACTGTCACCGCACTCCCCCGTCGCGCTCCCGTTGCCGTCGCACTCCCGTCGCCATCGCACTCCCGTCGCCATCGCGCTTCTGCGCACGCGCTGAAGATTGGCTAAGCCCGGCGCGACGCCGGGGTGGACGGCCTTCAACCGACCGCTCACGGCACGCTCCTGACCAGGGGAAATTCCGCTGGCATCCGACGGTGCGGTGCGGCACGCTTGACCGGCTATGACCGACCCGCCCCCGATGTCCCCCGCCCGCGCCAGCGGTTCCGAGGCCCCCGCGCCCGGCGTGGGCGGAAACGTCTACCGGCGGACCCTCGCAACCCCCGGCGCGACCCGGTTCATCGGGCCGGCGTTCGTGGGACGGCTGCCGATCGCGATGCACGCGCTCGGCACGGTCCTGTTCGTGCAGGACCGTGCCGGCTCGTACGCCGTGGGTGGGGCGGTCGCCGCCGCCGGTGCGCTCAGCGAGGCGGTGTGCGTGCCGCGGGTAGGCCGCGCCCTGGACCGTTTCGGCCAGGCCAGGGTGCTGCTCGCCGGGCTCGCCGGGCACCTGCTCGGAGCGGCGGCGCTGCTGGTGACGGTATGGGCCGGCGCCCCCCGACCGCTGTGGTTCCTCGCCGCGGTGGTCGCCGGCGGCTGCCTGCCGCCCGTCGGGACCTGTGTACGGGCCCGATGGAGCGCGCTCCTGGGTGGTGGCGCGCTGTTGCCCGCCGCGCTGGCGCTGGAGGCGGCGATCGACGAGCTGGTGTTCATCCTGGGGCCCACCCTGGTGACGGCACTGGTCACCCTCGTCGAGCCCGCTGCCGGCCTGCTGGCGTCGGCGGTCCTGCTCGGCATCGGCGCCCTGGGGCTCGCGCTGCAGCATGGCACCGACCCGGGGCCCCGGCCGGCGTCGGCCGCGCCACCGGAGCGGATCATGCGACGGCCGGACACCCGCACCCTGGTCGCGATCGTGTTCGCGATCGGGATCGGCTTCGGCGGGATCGATGTGGCAATGGTCGCCTTCGCCCGCGAGGAGGGGCTGGCGGCCATCGGCGGGCTGCTGCTGGGCATGTTCGCGGCCGGCTCGGGAATCTCCGGTCTGATCACCGGCGCCCGCACGCACGACCGCCCGCTGCGGGCCCGGCTGCTGCGCTCGATCGCGCTGCTGACGGTCGGCCTCGCACTCCCTCTGGCCGGGGTCGGCGTGGCCACGATGATCCCGCTGGCCGTCCTCGCCGGCGCCACGGTGGCGCCCACGATGATCGACGCGAACGCGATGATGGAACGGATCGTCCCGCCGCACGCCCGCACCGAGGGCTTCGCCTGGCTCACGATGGCGGTGGTCGGCGGCCTCGCCGTGGGCTCCCCGTTGGCCGGCCGACTGATCGACACCGGGGGCGCACGGCTCGGCTACCTCGTGCCGGCGGGCGCGGGTCTGCTCGCCGGCCTGACGGCCCTGCTCGGGCGCCGGTACCTGCCGGACGTCGACGCCCGCGGCCCCGCCCCGGCCGGCGTCCAGCACCCCGCCTCCGCACCCGGAACCACCCGCGCGGCCACCCCCGCCGACTGACAGTCCCGGTACACGGCGCCGGGAGACTGTTCGCCCGGGGCGACCGCTCGCCCGACAGCCGCTCGCCGGGCAACGGTTCGCCACGGGCGGTTGGCCGGGCGGCGGTTCGCCGGAGGCCGTTCAGGAGGCGCTGTCGTCGCCCGCCGGGCCTGCGGTCCCCTCCCCGGTCCCAGCGTCAGCGGGGCCGGCGGTCTCGGCGGGGGGAGTCGGCGCTGCGGACGTGACCGGCGCAGCAGACGTGACCGGCGCAGCAGTCGCGGCGGCCGTGGCGGCGACCTCGGCGGGCCGGCGACGGAGCAGTCCACGCCGGGCCGCGGGACGGGCCGCCTCGGCGTCACCGCGCCGCTTGCGGCCCTTGCGCCCCGCCGCGGCGACCACGGTCGCGTCGTCGCCCATGCCCTCCGCTGCCTTCGCGGCGGGATCGGCGGCCTCGGCCTTCTCTGCAAGCTCGGGCTTCTCAGCAAGCTCGGCCGTCTCCGCGGCCCCGGCCGCATCGGCAGGCTCGACCCCGTCGACGGGCACAGTCCCGTCGACGGCAGCAATCCCGTCGACGGCCTCCGCCGCGTCGGCCGCCACAGTCTCTTCGTCGGGCTCCGCCGCAACGGCGGACTCGGCTACCTGAGCCGACACCTCACCGGCGGGCTCGGCGGCACCGGCATCGGCGGCCGTCCCGACGGTGGGCGTCGAGGGCAGCACCTCGGTGGCATCGGCTTCCGTCGAGGTCGCCGGGGTGGATCCATCGGGCGTGGCGGATCCTTCGGTGCCGGCGAGTCCTTCGGTGCCGACGGCTTCGACGGCGGTCTCGCCGGCTGCGGTCGGGTCCCCACTCGTCGCCGGTCCAGCCTCCGGCTGGGCCTCGGCCGACGGCGCGGCGGCCGGCTCGGCCGGCGCGGGCGCGGGCGGCTCGGCGGCGACCGGGTGGGGCGCGGGCGGCTCGGCGGCGGCCTTGCGGCCCCGGGAGGTGGGGACCGCGGCCGGGGCGGCCGGCGTCACGTCGAGGGCGACCGTCCGCCACCCCTCGAATACCTCGGTGACGGTGTAGCCGTCGGCGCTCAGCGCGTCGCGGAAGCGGATGAGCTGCTGGTAGGACAGTGCCAGATCCGCCGCGGCGACAGCGGTCTCCGCGCGCTGCGCACCGTCCGCGCCGTCGGCCGGATCCGCGTCCGGGAACGTCGCGACCGTCGCCGATACCCGATAGGTGGTCGAGGCGGCGGGGTTCACCGTCCCGGTCACGGTCCACGATCGGCTGGCGACCCGGCCGACGGGCGGCTCGAGTGGCTCGAGTGGCTCGCCCTCGGTCTGAGCGGCCAGCAGCGTGGCGATCTTCGCCCCGGCCGTCATGGGCACCGTGTCGTCGCTCCTACCCCATCGCACGCGCGCACGTCCTTTCCTCACGAAGTCGGCATCGTCCGCACGCCCGTTCGGCAGCGCCGGCGTCCCCCGGCCCCGGGGACGGCCCGGCCAACAGGCCGTCGGCGTGGGCGAGACCCGCATTCTGACGGACAGACCGGATGCGCTCCGCATCGGGGTGTGTTCCGACACAGCGGCGACATATCGGCGCAAACTAGCGGGAGGTCGGACATGATTGACGCACGCCAAGGAGCGAACGATCGGTGCGGCGCAGACATCGGCACGGATCACCGCGTGCGCGGGGCCCGCCGCCCCGCCCCAGAAATCGCCGGAGGCGTGGCGCGGATTTCCGCCGCGACAATCAGGTCATGATCACATACGGAAACTACACATAGCAGTTAAATGATTACCTAGCTGTTCCACGTCGGTGGCGACCTCACGGGCCACCCCGTTCGGGATGGCTCTGCAGACGGCGTTCCCGGCCCCCGCCGAGGCGCCCGCGGCGCGGCTCGCCGCCCCGTCCGTTCCGTCAAGCCAGCCCGGGCGTTGGACCACGAGCGTTATATTCTGGTTGCCGCACGTGACATACAGCGACGGTCTTCTACGACAGCGAGGTCGGGCGGAGTCAACGGTGTCAGATGAAGTGGCGGTCGGGTCCGGTGTCGGTGACGCCGCGTCCCCACCGTCGACCACCGGAATCATCAGGGTGTTCCTTCTTGACGACCACGAGGTAGTACGACGCGGGCTGCGGGATCTCCTCACCGAGGAACCCGACGTGGAGGTGGTCGGCGAGGCCGGTCGGGCCGACGAGGCACTCGGCCAGATCATCGCGCTGCGGCCGCAGGTCGCGGTGCTCGACGCACGACTGGAGGATGGCAGCGGCATCGAGGTCTGCCGCCAGGTGCGCTCGGCGGACCCCGGGATCGCCTGCCTCATCCTCACCTCCTTCGACGACGAGGAGGCGCTCTTCACCGCAATCATGGCCGGCGCCGCCGGCTACGTCCTCAAACAGATCCGGGGCACGGCTCTGGTGGACGCGGTCCGCCAGGTGGCCGCGGGCAAGTCCCTGCTCGACCCGGCGGTCACGCCGCGGGTGCTGGTGCGTCTGCGGGAGGGGCCGGCCGAGGACGAGCGGCTCGCCGGCCTGACCGACCAGGAACGGCGCATCCTGCGGCTGATAGCGGAGGGGCTCACGAACCGCCAGATCGCCAGCCGAATGTTCCTCGCCGAGAAGACGGTGAAGAACTACGTATCCAGCATGCTGGCCAAGCTCGGCCTGGAGAGCCGAACCCAGGCCGCCGTCTTCGCCACCCGCCTGAACACCTGACGCGGCCGGCCGGCGGGCGCTAGCGGGCGGCCGAGTCGTCCGCCGGCGAGTACGCGTGCAGTGCTCCCGGCGGGGTGATGAGCGGGACCCGCCAGGTCACGGTCGTGCCGACGCCGTTCTCGCCGGGGCCGAACCCCATCCGGCCGCCCAGGTCCAGCGCCCGCCGGCGCAGGTTCGCCAGCCCACTGCTGCGGGAGGCCCCGCCGGGACCGCAGCCGTCGTCGCGGACCTCGACGAGGACGTCCACACCGGTCACCCGCAGCAGCACGTCGATGCGGGTGGCCCGGGCATGCCGAGCGATGTTGGACAGCGCCTCCCGCAGTGCGGCGAGCATGTGCGGGCGGATCGCCGCGGGCACCCGGCGGTCGATCGGCCCGTCCACCCGGATCGTGGGGCTGATGCCGAGCGCGCGCTCGGTCTGGGCGACGATCGACCGGATCTCGGTGCCCAGGTCGTCGCCGTCGAGGTCGGCGACCGTCAGCGAGAAGATGGTCTGGCGGATGTCGGCGATGGTCTGGTCGAGCTCGTCGGCGGCGACATGCAGCCGCCCCGCCGCCTGACCGTCCAGGACGCGGGCGAGGCTCTGCATCTGCAGGCCCGTCGCGAACAGCCGCTGGATCACGACGTCGTGCAGGTCACGGGCGATCCGGTCGCGCTCCTCGAACACCGCGAGGCGCTCGCGGTCGCGGTGGATGCGGGCGAGTTCGAGCGACAGGGCCGCCTGACCGGCGAAGGCGGCGGCCATCTCCAGGTCGAGGCCGCTGAAGGTCTCGAACGGGCCGCTCGTGCCGAGGACGAGGATGCCCAGCGCCCGGCCGCCCGCCATGAGCGGCACCACCATCCCGACCGTGGCCGCCGCGTGGGGGGTCTCCGGGCCGAGCAGCGGACCGCCGGGCGCGCCGGCGCCGACGAGCACGGCCCGCCCGGTACGCATCGCCTCGGTCATCCGCTCGTTGCCGGTGAAGACCCGGCCGCGCAGGTGCTCCTGGCCCGGCCCGTCCACCACCCCGACGACCAGACCGGCGGCGTCGGGGACGAGGATCGCCGCCAGGCGTGCGGCGGTCGCCTGCCGGGCGCGGCGCGCCACCAGCTCGAGGGCCTCCTCGGGATCGGCCACCGACAGCAGCGCCGTGGTGATCTCCGCGCTGGCGGACAGCCAGGCCTGGCGGCGCCGCGTCGCCTCGTACAGGCGGGCGTTCTCGATCGCGAAGCCGACTGCGGCGGCCAGGGCGCAGGCCAGGCTCTCGTCCTCCCGGCTGAACTCGCCGCCGCCCCGCTTGGCCCCGAGGAACAGGGTGCCGAACGCCTCTCCGCGCACCATGATCGGGACGTTGAGGAAGGTGTCGAAGCGGGGATGACCCGGGGGGAAGCCGACGGCGGCCGGATGGCCCGCGACGTCGGCGACGCGCAGCGGGCGGGGATGGCGCAGGCTCTCCCCGATCAGACCGCGGCCCAACGGCAGCCGGCCGATCGTCCCGGGCACGCCCTCGGCGAAACCGACGTGGATGAGCTCGGTGATCTCGCCGGCCTCGCCGATGACCCCGAGGGCGCCGTATTCGGCGTCGACGAGCTGGCTGGCGGCCTGCGCGATGCGGCGCAGCGTGACCGGCAGGCTCAGTTCGCGGGCGACGTCGACCACCGCGTCGAGCAGGCCCTGCATCCGCGACTGCATCGAGGCCACCTCGTCGACCTGCGCGGACAGGCGGGTGCGCAGCTCGTCGAGAGGCGAGGGATCGTCCGCGGCCGACACCGCCCACGGGCGTCCACCGGAGGGCACAACAGTCATCGCGGGTGATTCCTCCTCGCTCCGCCCGGCTCCCAGCCGGGCCCCTCGGCGAAGAGCGGCCGCCCGAAGGTGGGATCACTCTGGCGTGCAGGATATCCACCGGGGCGATGGCGGGGAATATCCTCGGCGGCGGCCCGGGTCCCTTCCGCCGCCGGCGCCCGGGTCCGCCGCCTCCACGCCGCCCGGCGCGGCTTCGACGCGGCGAGACGTGGAGTGCGGACCGCAAGCAGAAGTACAGTGTGCTGCATGGCAGTGCTGCGTCCTCTCCTGCACCGCGACCGCGTGACGGACCTGGGTCGGGCCGTCAGCGCGGCGTGTACCGGGCGGGTCTGAGGCGCCTCGTCGTCGCCGTCCCCGCGGGCGCCCAGCGCACCGCGGCGCAGTCCGCGGTCGATCGGCCGCCCCCGCGCCGGGTTCCCACCCGGGTGGGTTGACTGACGAGTTCCGCCGCCGCTCGGCCGTGTCGTCGCCGGCGGATCGACGCGCGCCCAGCCCCGTCCGCCGCCTTCCGGTCCCCACCGCGCCGGGCCGACCGAACGCCCCCACGCGCTCCTGCGAGCGTGCCCCGCCGCCCGCTCGTGGCGGCCCTGCGGGGCGGACGGTCGACCGCGCGGATCCCCGCCCCCCGCCGGCCGTCCTCCTCCCGGCCGACCCGGTGGCACCGTTCGCCTCCACCGCCCTGGGAGTCCCCGTGCCTCTGCTGCACCCGGCGCTCGTCGCCGACCCGGCCCGTCACGCCGAACCCTTCCTGCCTGCGCCCCACCTGCCGGCCGAGTGCCTCAGCGACGAACCGGGCACCGTCGACCTGGCGACGCTGCGGGACCTGACTGCGGCCTTCGCCGCCGTGCCGGAGATCTGGCGCCCGGTGATCCACCACCGTCCCGACCGCCGTTGGTACACGCGGCTGCTGCTCTCCGCGACGGTCGAGGTGTGGTTGATCGGGTGGTTTCCGGGGCAGCAGACCGAGGTGCACGACCACGGGGGCGCGCTGGGGGCGATGACGGTCGCCGAGGGGCGCGTCGAGGAGGACCGGTACGACCGGCACTGGACGATCACGCGCGTCCGCGAGCACCTGGCCGGCTCGTCCGTCGGGTTCGGCGCGGAGCACGTGCACCGGGTCGCCAACCGCGGGCAGGAGGTCGCCACGACCATCCACGCGTACTCCCCACCGGAGCTGCCGATGCGCTTCGCGCCGACGCAGGACGGCACCGACGTACGGGCCGCAGCAGTCCCGGCATCGGTGGTCCCGGCATCGGTGGTCCCGGCACCGGCGCTCGGGACCCCGGCTGGGCGGGGCGTCGCGGCCGTCGGCGGCGCGCGGTGACCGCCGGCGGGAGCAGGATCGACGGGATGCTCGCCGCGGCCCGCTCCCGCCTGCGCCGCCTCGAGCCCGCCGAGGCGGCGCAGGCGCTGGCCGAGGGCTCGGGCAGCGTCCTCGTCGACATCCGGCCCGCCGCCCAACGGGCCGCGGAGGGGGAGATCCCCGACGCCGTGATCGTCGAACGCAACGTGCTCGAATGGCGCTTCGACCCCACCAGCGACGCCCGGCTGCCGATCGCGACCGGCGACGATCTTCAGGTCATCGTGATCTGCTCCGAGGGCTACACCTCCAGCCTGGCGGCCGACGCGCTGCGCCAGCTCGGCCTGCGGCGGGCCACCGACGTGATCGGCGGATACCACGCCTGGGCCGCCGCGGGCCTGCCGATCCGCGGCGGTGCGTGACCGGTCCGACGCCGATCGCCCCACCCGGTGGTACGCCATCGGGCTTTTGCCCGTACCCCGAACCCCACCTGCGGCGCTTGCACCAGCAAAGGCGTCGAATGTGGTTCTGCGCACATTTCGCGGCCGAATCCGGCCCGGTGGCGCCCCCCGGACGGGGTTCCCCCGTTCGTCATCTGCCCGCAACGCGGCCGCGCGCGGCGCCGAGTGGGCGATCGTAGTCCTCTCGGTGAGGGCCTCGGTGTCCCGTGTCGGCCACCGGACAGCGATCTCCCGGGCGCCCGTTTCCGCTGCCCACCAGCGATTCTCCCCCGGCGGGCAGCCTCGCCCCGCAGTTGGCCGCCACCCCCATCAAGATCATCCAGCTTGGCTCACGCCGCCGCGGATCGCCCACACGGCGTCCCGGGGCGCGCCCCGACGGCCCGCGGGAGCACTCCGGACGTCTGCGTTCCGGAACCCTTGCTATCCGGTCGAGAGGCGTCTACGTTCCTCGGTTAACGAGACGAGACGGGATCGTTTCCGAGTGGAGCCCACCCCCGGTATGCCAGGCGAATGGCGCCGTCGGCGGATTCCTCCCGGAGCCCCAGGGGGCTTCTCGCCGCAACAAGGTTGACCTGCCTGTCTGGGGTGTCGCGCTACGCCGGATTTGGCGGTCTGCAAAAGCATGTGTCCGCCTTTGCAACGTCAGCAGGAGACGGTATGCCCAGTCAGCCCAGCGTGCTATCTGCCAGAAGCTCCGCCGCACTCAGTTTCCTGTTCGCCGCGTGCCACTGCGTCTGCGGTGATGCCCGATGAGCGCCGGGGTACCCGTTCTTCCCGGTCGTGACCTGCCGCCGCAGCCGTTCGGCGCCGGTTGGCCCGCCTACTGGCGCCAGGACGCGGCCTGCCGCGACGGCGATCCGGACGCCTTCTTCCCGCCGGACGGCCGTAACACCAAGGCCCGCGCCGCCGCCGAGACCCGCGCCCGCAAGATCTGCTCGGACTGCCCGGTGCAGCGTCCCTGCCTGGCCACCGCGATCTTCCGGCAGGAGGAGCACGGCGTGTGGGGTGGGCTGACCTCGGACGAGCGCGCCACCGTCGTTCCCCGCGGCCGCCTGAGCGCCGACGACGCGCTGGTGTTCGCCGACCGCCTGCTGCTGTCGGCCTCCGTCGCGAGCTGACCCTCTAGTACCGCTGACCCTCTAGTACTGCTGACCGCCTGGTACTGCAGTCCCCCCGGTACTGCTGACTGCCTGGTACTACTGACTGCCTGGTACTACTACGGCCCCAGAGACGGTACGGCGAACGGCCCGACCCCCACGCGGGGCCGGGCCGTTCGCCGTCAAGTTCCCCGGCTGGTACATTTCCGCATTCCAGAACAGCTCGACACGGCCATGCACGGGAATGCGGGTGAAGTCATGTTCTCCACGCGCGGTATCAGATCACTCGGCGGTGTCGGGTGAGCTCGCCCCGCCGGCTGCTGCTGCTGCGTCACGCCAAGTCCGACTGGGCCGACGGTTCCATCCCGGACATCGACCGGCCGCTGTCCGACGCCGGGCGCCGCGGGTGCCGGCTCGTCGCCCGCCACCTCGCCGCCAACGGGCTGTCCCCGGATCTCATCCTGTGCTCGGCCGCCCTGCGGACCAGGCAGACCGTCGCCGGCATCGCCGAGGCGCTGCCGGCGAACGTGCCGGTGCTGGTCGAGGACCGCCTCTACCTGGCGGAGGCACAGGCCCTGCTGGAACGGCTGCACGAGGTCGACGACGGAGTGCCGAGCGTCCTGCTCGTGGGACACAACCCCGGCATCCACACGCTCGCCGTGGCACTGCTCGCCCCCGACGAACGCTTCCGGATCCCCACCTTCCCGACCGCCGCGCTCGCGGTCGAGGACCTTGCCGTGTCGCGGTGGGCCGAACTTGGCCAGGATTCGACCCGGCTCGTCTCCTACGTCACTCCCCGCGCGCTGCGCGCGGGAGCCGACCCCCCGACCGCCTCGAGCTGAGCGCGGGTCGCCGCCCGACTCGCCAGGCTCAGTACGCCTGCTCCATGATCCGGGAGGCCAGGGCGACGACGCCGCCACCGACCAGCAGCACGGCGGTGACGATCCACAGCGGCACCGAGGCGAAGATGAGCGCGAAACACCCGATCACGAAGCCCGCGATCAGCAGCAGCACCGCCAGCCACGAACCCGTGTTGGCCTTGTGGTGACCGGTCTCACTCGCCACGTCCACTCCTGTCCCTCTCATCCCACCGCCTGCCGGCGGTGGGATGCGCCTCGTTCCCGCTGCGAGACTACCTGCGAACACCGATGGCGGATGCCCGGGGCCGATGTGCATTCGCCCCTTCTTCCGACCCGTCCGGGCGGGCGGGTCGGCAGGGTGGTACCCGGACCGCAGGACCTCTCTCGGCTCATCCGGGCTCAGATGAACCCGGCGATCCGGCGCAGATCGACGAGCTGGTCGTCGAGCCAGCGCCGGACGTCGTGGGTGCGGACCTGTTCGGCGGCGGCGGCGAGCCGGCGGTGGCGCTCCTCCATCGGCATCGTCAGCGCCGTGTACAGGGCGTCGGCCATCTGCTGGACGTCGAACGGCTGGAGGGTCACCGCGAACTCGCCGAGCTCCTCATGGGCACCGGCCATCTCGGACAGGGCCAGCACGCCGCCGCGGCGGTTGACGACCGCCACCTCCTTCGCGACAAGGTTCATCCCGTCGGCGATCGCGTTGACGATCAGCACGTCGCAGATCGAGTAGGCCGCCACGGCCAGCGGGAAGTCCTCCACCATCCGCAGGTCGATCGGCTGGCGGCCCTCCTTGGTGTGCCGGGCGTTGATCTCGGCGACCAGGGCGCCGATGAGCGCGATGTAGTCGGCGTACTCCGGGACGTCGGTGCGGCTGGGCTGCAGCAGGGCGAGGAAACTGACCTTGCCGACCAGCTCGGGATGCTGGTCGAGCAGCGTGCCGAAGGCGAGGAAGCCCCGCACGACGTTCTTGCTCGGGTCGGTGCGGTCGACGCGCAGGATGAGCTGGCGATCGTCGTCGAGGAAGAGGTAGCGCAGCATCGCGATGTGCGCCGCGACCTCCTCCGATGCCTGAGTGGCGTCGAGCGCGGCCGCGTCGACCGAGATCGGGTAGTAGCGGGCGCGGACCACCCGGTCCCCGACGGTGACGGTGAGCTGCTCCAGGTCGACGGGCAGGCCGAGGAGCTCCTGGGCGCACAGGACGAAGTTGCGGGCGTAGCGGCGGGTGTGGAAGCCGACGACGTCGCTGCCGAGCAGCCCGCGCAGCAGCCGCTCGCGGATGTCGCCGGGCAGGATGCGCCACTCGTCCGGGCCCGGCCAGGGGATGTGCACGAAGTGGGTGAGCACGACGTCGGGGCACTGCTCGCGCACCCAGTCGGCGACCAGGTAGAAGTGGTAGTCCTGCAGCAGGACGAGGGCCTTGCCCCCACGGGCGCGCACCTCGTCGACGACCGCGTCGGCGTAGGCGCGGTTGACCGCCGCGTACCCGTTCTCGAAGGCGTCGTGCTCGGCCCGGGTCAGCACCGGCGCGAGCGACCGGCCGTAGAGGCCGTGCTGGATGAACCAGAGGATCGGGTTGGACCACACGCTGTAGAAGTCGGCGTAGGCGGTCGGGTCGGTGACGACCAGGCGGACCCGGATCGCCGGGCCGTCCGGCTCGCCGTCCACCACGTGGGCCTGGGGAGCGGTCTGGACGAGGATCGAGCTGCCCGCGCTCTCCGCGGCGACGGCGGCGTCCTCCTCACCGGCGGCGCCACAGACCCAGACGGCGTCGTCGAGGTGTTCGGCGAGTCCGGACAGGGCCGACACGAGGCCCCCCGCGCCCCGGTTCACGGTGCGACCGGAGGCGTCCCGGTCGAAGCTGACAGGACCGCGGTTGGACAGGAGTACGAGAGGCAGGTCGAGGGGGATGAAGTCCGACACGGCGGATGCAGCCTCCTGGTCACGGGCGGTACTCGGCGTCCGGTGCCGCTGATCGCTCGGAAGCCCGGGCGCACGGGGACAATCCGGACTGTAGTGAGCCCCGCTTTCGGATGCACCGCGTTGCGGGGCGCCTGAAGCGTTGTTACCCAGACCTTCATCTGGTCACTGTTGCCACCGGCGCGATATCCGTCCGTGACCCGCACTCCTCCCCATTGTGGGGATTCGGCCGCCTCCGGCGACATCGGGTGTGCCGACGATCACGACAGGTGGACTACAGGCCGTCCCGGTAGTCCCGGACCTCCTGCACGGCCGAGCCCAGGGAGGCAAGCGACATCTGCAATGTGTCACGTGTCTCGACGAGCGCGCTCGTGAGCTGCTCGACGGCACGATGCTCGCTGCCGTCGGTCGCCGCGATCACCATCGCCTGCGCCTCTTCGATCATGCTCAGCGCGCCCTCGAGCTGGCCGGCCACCTCCTCGGTGCGCCGGAACGCCTCGTCGAGCTGCGCCTTGACGTCGGCGATCGTGCCTGACACCCGTCCTCATCCCTTCCTGGAACCACTGGCCCGCGAGCCGGACGCCGGCGCCTGCTCGGTGCCCGAGCCGAGCCCGAGGCCGAACCGGGCCGCGGCCGCGAGCGCGAGCAGCGCGGCGGCCACGTCGACCGGGGCCATCGGCGCGAGCCGGAACGTGGCGAGCACCGCCACCGCGGCGGCGCCCGCTCCCAGCATGCCTGCCCGGAACACGGCCTTCACCCCACCTTCGGAGCCGGCCGCCACGGCCACCAACGCCGCCGCGAGCACCGCCGCGCCGATGATGCAGGGCAGCCCGGGCGCCTCGGTGAACACCCGCAACACCCCCACGAACACGAGGCTGAGCAGGCAGGCGAGCGCGGTCATCAGCCCGGCGGAGGCCGAACCGGCCGCCTTGGAGACCGCCCGCAGCTCCGCGGCCTTGCTCATCGCTTCCAGGCAGAGGTCGTAGGCCTGGCGGGGGGCGGTGCGCGGATCGACCGGGGCGGCCGCCGCCGGCTGCCCGCCGACGCCGAGCTCCCCGCGCCCCGACCGGCCCTCACGCCCCGACCGGCCCTCACGCCCGGACCGGCCCTCACGCCCGGACCGGCCCTCACGCCCGGACCGGCTCGCACTCCCTGACCAGCCCGCACTCCCTGACCAGCCCTCGCGGCCGGCAGCGCGGCCGGCGTCCGACCCGCCGCGCAGGTCCCGCCCGGAGCTCGCCAGCGGCCGACCGGCCCGCCGCTGGGCCGGCGCGTCGGCGCCGCGGCGCGGGGCGGACTTCTTCGTGAGCGCGACCGCGGCGGCCGGCTCGGCGGCGGCCGGCCTGAGCTGATCGAGGTCGGTGAGCCCGTACTGGGCCAGCGGCTCGGCGACCTGCGCCCAGACGCTCTCGACCCGGGCCCGGATGTCGGCGGCGGCCTCACGGTGCCGGCGCGCCTGCGCGCGGCCGCCCTGGCGCCGCTGGTAGGCATCCCGATCCGCGCGGGCGCGGGCGGCGTCGGAGGCGCCGAGCAGCCTCCGGTACTGCATCGCCGCCTTCAGCGGATCGTCGGGGCCGAGATCGAGATCGAGATCGGGATCGGCGGCGGCCGCCGGCCCGCCCGGCACGACGACGTGATCCCCGGCGGGCGGGCCGCCCGGAGCGGGGACGGCCGTGATCGCAGCCGCGTCCGGCGTCGCCGTCGCGCCCCGCTGCCACGACCCGGCGATGGACCAGGCCTCGGGGGTGTCCAACGGCTCAGCTCCCGCCATCATCCCGCTCCGTCCTCCCCCGACTCCGGCCGGCCGGGCGGGCCCCGCCTCGCGGCGGGCACCCACCCATCCGGCGCCGTCTGGATCTTCCTGCCCGATCGCCACCGCCCTACCCCCGCACCATCGGCGCGAACGGCACCACCGTGCGCGGCTCGGACTGGGTGTGCCGGTCGAAGAGCACCGCCCGGTTCGGCATCGTCCCGCCCGCCACCGGGCGGTGGCCCGCCAGGGCGAACAGGTCGCTGCCGGGCACGCCCGCGGCCGCCCACGCCGCGATGTCGTCCCTGTTGACCGGCCCGAGGTCCTCCGCCATCCGGGACACCCCGCGCCACCAGCCGACCAGGTGGACGCGGGTGGCCGGGCCGCGGCGGGTGACCGTGCGCAGATCGTCGAGGCCGGTGCGGCGCGACGCCGGATCACGCACCTCCAGAGCGGCCCGCCCGGCGTCCATGGCGAACACCACCACCAGCCGCAGGGGCGGCGCCGGACCGCCGGCGCCGGCGAGCGCCGCCTCCTCCCGCGCCCGGGTCTCGTCCGCGGCGGCGGCGAGCACCGCGCGCAGCCCGGTGACGTCGGCGACCCGGACGGGGTGGCCGGAGCGCCGCATCCGCTGGGCGAGGATCTCCGCCGCGCCGAGCGCGGTCGGCTCCGCGGCGACGATCTCCGCCACGAGGCCGCCGGCCGGCAACTGGGCGGCGACGCTGGCCGCCGCCGCCTGCACCATGCCGACCGCCTCCCGGCGCAGGGGGCCGAGCACGGCGAGATGGCGCCCGGGCGAGGCGGCGAGGCGAACCCCGACCGCCGCCGGGGCGAGGTCGACGGGCACCCCGACCAGCGCGAGCGGGTCGCCCCCGGGCAACGCGACGGCGGGCAACTCCACGGCGGGCATCGCGAGGGCGGGCATCGCGAGGGCGGGCCACGCGGACCGGTCGGCCGCCACGGCGAGGGGCACCGATTCGGCGGGCGCGTCCGCGCCGATCGCGGCCGGCGGCTCGTCCCCGATCGGCGCGGCGGCGGACTCGATCGCCGGCGGCGCCGGACGCCCGTCCAACGCGCGGTAGACCGGGTTGTCGTCGAGGATCGCCGGAGCATGGCCGACGAAGACCCGCGGCCGGGGCGCCGACGGCAGGCTGCGCGCCGTGGTGGTCGCCAGCCGGTCCCGCAACTGGGCGATCACGACCGGGTCGGGGAAGGCGACCCGGACGAGCTCGTTGCCGGCCGGATGGCCGTTGCGCCGGTTCACGATCGCCTCGCCGACGCCGGACAGCGCGCCCGCGGCCTCGTTCGCCGTGGACAGCAGGACCCGCGACTCCGAGATCGAGGTGCGCAGCGCCACCCGCAGCGCGAACTGGCCGAAGATGGACCCGCGCTTGCCGGCGGTGGAGTCGAGGGCGTCGATGCCGGACAGCGTCTGGCTGGCCAGCAGCAGGTGGACGCCGTAGGCGCGGCCCTGGCGGGCCAGGACCTCCAGGTGGGCGACGCCCTCGCGGGCGATCCCGTCCATCGGGGTGAGCATCACCTGGAACTCGTCCACGACGACGATGACCCGCGGCCAGGCGGAGCTGCGGTCGGCGGCCCGCAGGCCCCGCAGGTCCCGCGCGCCGACGGCCCGCATCGCCACCGAGCGCCGCCGCATGTCCTCGCGGACCGCGCGCAGGACGGCGACGCCGAACTCACGGTCGCTCTCGATGCCGACGGTGTCGGCGTGCGGCAGGAAGAACGGGTCGGCGGCCCCGGCGGCGAACTGGGCGAACTCCAGGCCCTCCTTGAAGTCCAGCAGGTGGAAGCGGACCTGGTCGGGGGCGTAGCGGGCGGCGATGCCGTAGACCATGTCGAGCAGCAGAGTCGACTTGCCGGCGCCGGCCTGACCACCGACGAGGGCGTGGACGGTGTCGTCGTCGAAGGTGAGCTGCACCGGGCCGTCGGGACCCTGCGCGACGGGCACGGTGATCCCGGCGGCGCTGTCGGACTCCCACAGGGCGCCCGGCAGCAGCTCGGCGATGCCGGGGGGGCGGGACGCCTCGCGGGCGGCCGCGTCGGCGACCTGCTTCGTGACGGCGGTGACGAGATCCGGCGGCGGCGGCGGGTCGAGCTGGACGGCCAGCAGGCCGGTCAGCGAGGTGCGCCACAGGCCGGGCTGCGCGCCACGCCAGTCCGGGCGGTCGGCGAGCAGCTCGACGGCGGTGAACACCACCGAGTTCGGCAGCGCCTCGGCGACCGAGTCGGCCGCCTCGTCCGGACGGAGATCGTCGGAGTCGGGGTCGGGCGGGGTCACGTCGTCGAGGTCATCCCCCCCGTCCAGGCCGCCCGGGTGGGGCTGCGGGACGAGCTGGACGATGGAGAGGACATGGACGCCGCAGGCGGGCCCCTGCGCGGCGACGGCCGCCAGCGACCGGGCGCCCTCCTCGTACAGGCGCGGATCGCCGAGCAGCACCAGCAGCAGCCACGGTTCCGGCCGGCCGTGGCCGGCATCCTCGCGTTCCCGCAGCGAGTCGAACCGGCCGGCGAGCCGCTCGACGGTGATCCGGCCCACCTCGGCGGACAGCTCGGCGAGGCGCTCCTCCAGCCGGGCCCGGGTGGTGATGGTGGCCGACGCGACGCCGGCGGCCCGCAGCGGCGCGAAGCCCGCGAGACTGGCGCCGAGCTCGTGCGGGTCGTAGACGACGAGGTGGACCCGGCCGGCGGGCACCGCGGCCAGGATCCGGGTGAGCAGCCCGCGGACGAGATCGACCGCGGCGGCACGCCGCGCCGGGGTGGTCTCGATCCGCAGGTTGCGGCCGTCGAGCAGCGGCACGGCCAGCGGCACCGTGCTGTGCGGCGCGCCAGGTTCGTCCGGCGGGATGACGACCTGCCCGACCTGCCACAGACCCGGGCGGAAGCGGCTGCGCGCGCCGCCCCCCGCGGCGGGGACGGCACCGAACGGGCCGTGCCGCCAGTCGGGAGCGGCCCAGGAGGCACCGGCGAAGCCACGGGCCCCGCTACGGGCGATCATCCGGGCCTGCGCCAGCTCGGCGTCGACGCCGTGCGACCCGGTCGCCGCGCCCGGTCGGCCCGGGGCGCTCGGCGCCGCCGTGGTCGGCGCTCCGCCGCGTTCGAGCTCGGCCGCCTGCTCCTCCAGCCGGTCGGCGAGGGCCAGCGCCGCTCCCAGCGAGGACTGAATACCGGCCACGAGCGTGCGCGCCCGCCGGGTACCCGACATCGTCGACCTCCCCACACCATCTCCGCACCACACCGGGACCTCGGCACCACACCGGGGCCCCGGCACCGCGCCGGGGCCACGGCACCGCACCGGACGACCGCCGCCGCGTCGGGCACCCGGCGGCGGAATTCCCCCGACGACCATGACACGTCCAAGGGAGCAAACATCCCAGAACCCGCCGACCGGCCGAACCGGCGTGCCCGCCGGGGGGCCGCACGGGCGGCGCCGTCACCGAGCGGCACCGGATGCTGACCATGGCCACGCTAGCGACTCACCCGGCGCCGACGTGGCCGTTCGGACCCGGATCACACCCGCCGCCACCGCACGGACGACGCCGGGACCACCCCCGGCAGCCAGCGCGGACCCGGCCGGCCGGGGGTCCGCGCGCCGCGGCGTGTGGGCCACCCGACACCGCTGCGAGGCGTCGAACCGGTTTCGGCGATCCATGACCATGACATGGCCGCCGGGGCCCATGACGAGTGGGGCCCATGACGGGATGGCGCCCACGGCGGGGTGAAAGGTGCGATGTTCGAGGCGATCCGGCAGGCAGCGCACGACCGGGACCGATATGCGGCACCCGTCGCGTGTTCAATGGCCGGGCGAGGGCAGCGTTCCCGGCGGGTCGTCGACGAGCCGGGCGGTGGGGGCGCGCAGCGTCGATGGCCACGCGGGAAGGGGATCCAGGTGACGGACGCGGCTGAAGCGGCGGGTATCGCCGGCACGGCCGACCGGACCGGCGGTACGGCGGGCGGCTCGCCGCCCGGCGGCCCGGCCGATCCCGCCCCGGTGAGCGCCGGGGGTCGGGGGGAGCCGATGGTGCCGGAGCAGCGGCCCCTCGCTGTCATCGACGTGGACGGGGTGGTGGCCGACGTCCGTCACCGGCTGCGGTTCCTGCGGGCCAGACCCGGCGACTGGGAGGCGTTCTTCGCCGCGGCGCCGGCGGACCCGCCGCTGGCCGAGGGGGTGGAGCTGGTCCACCGGCTCGCCCGCGACCACGAGGTGGTGTGGCTGACCGGCCGGCCGGAACGGTCGCGCGCGGCGACCTGGCGCTGGCTGGGCGAGCAGGGCCTGCCCCTGGGGGAGCTGCGGATGCGCCCCGACGACGACCGCCGGCCGGCCCGGGTGTTCAAGCGCGCCGAGCTGCGCCAGCTCGGCGCGCGACGACAGGTCGCCGTCGTGGTCGACGACGACCCCGCCGTGGTGGACCTGCTGCGCGCCGACGGCTGGCCGGTGCTGCGGGCCGAGTGGCTCGCCTACGAGTCCACCCTGGGCAACGCCCAGGAGTCCGAGGGCCGCACCTGAACCATGGGGGGCACGGCCCGCGGCTCAGCCCGACGCCGATCTGCGGTAGATCCCGACGGCGAGCGGCGCGAACACCGCCAGCAGGCCCAGGCACCAGGCAAGGGACTGCAGCAACGACGAGGACACCGGGCCGCCGAGGAACAACGACCGGACGGCGTCGATGGTCACCGACACCGGCTGGTGGCGGGCGAACGCCTGCAGCCAGCCCGGCATCGTCGCGACCGGTGCGAAGGCGGAACTCGCGAAGACCAGCGGAAAGATCCAGACGAAGCCCCCCGACTGGGCCGCCTCGGCGCTTCTCACCGACAGGCCGATCACCGCGGACAGCCAGCAGAACGCGTAGGAGAACAGCAGGATCAGCCCGAACCCGGCGAGCACGGCGGGCACGGTCGTGTCGCCGAACCGGAACCCGACCGCCAGCCCGACCACCAGCATGATCACAATGATGAAGGCGTTGCGCAGCAGGTCGGACAGGGTTCGGCCGGTGAGCAGCGCCGAGCGGGTCATCGGCAGCGACCGGAACCGGTCCATCAGGCCGCGCTGGCGGTCCTCCCGGGCCGCCTCGACCTGGGCGGGATCGTCCCCGGCGAGGACGAGGTCGAGCCGGCTCCCCCCGATCCGCGCCTTCAGCTCGTCGACCGTGCCCTCCGCGATGACCCGGCCACCATCGATCACCGAGATCCTGTCGGCGAGCCGATCGGCCTCCTCCAGGTACTGCGTCGTGAGCAACACCGTCGTGCCGCCGCGGACCAGGTCCTCCACCACCCGCCACATGGCCGCCCGGCTGCGCGGGTCCAGGCCGCTGGTGGGCTCGTCGAGGAACAGCACCGGCGGGTTGATGACGAGGCTGGCGGCGAGGTCGAGCCGGCGGCGCATCCCGCCCGAATAGGTACGCGTCTGCCGGCCGGCGGCGTCGGCCAGGTCGAACCGGTCGAGCAGCTCCCGGGCGCGGGCCCGGGCGACGCCGGCCCGCAGCCGGTAGAGCCGGCCGAACATCTCCAGGTTCTCCAGACCCGTGAGCCGCTCGTCGACCGCGGCGTACTGGCCGGTCAGCCCGATGCGAGCCCGCAGCACGTCGGCCTCGCGCACGACGTCGACCCCGAGTACCCGCGCCCGGCCGCCGTCCGGGCGAAGCAGCGTCGACAGGATGCGGACCGCCGTCGTCTTGCCTGCGCCGTTGGGACCGAGCACTCCATGGACCGTGCCCGGGGCGACCCGCAGGTCCAGCCCGGCCAGCGCCCGTTTGCCCCGGTAGCTCTTCTGCAGGCCTTCGGCGAAGACCGCGGGTTCGTCTGCCACACCGCGGACCGTATGCCACCCCACCGACAGTTCCAGTGATTCTCCGGGCCCAGCCCCGGCCAAACTCCTGCCGCCAGGCGGCGCCCCGGCCCGCCCTCGACGACAAGCCACTAAAAACCCGCCGAAATACCGGCAGAATCAGCGGCCCGGAAATCCCGGAAGCCATTGCCGGTCCGGAAGAACTGCGATTGACGTCCAGCAGTCGCTCCGGCCAGGCGAATCCGGGCAGCGGCCCGGGCCCGGAATCCTGCGGAGAACCGAGTCGCGGCGTTCCGGGGCGCCCGGCGGCTGCGCGGCTCAGGCAGACCTGCGCGGCTCAGGCAGACCTGCGCAGCTCAGGCAGACCTGCGCAGCTCAGGCGCTGCTGCGCCGGGTGCGCCGGCTGGCGAGCTCGTCGCCTGGGTGGGTGGCGGGCGGCTGGCCGGGGCGCTCGCAGGGCAGCTCGGCGAGCTGGCCGCGCATGTCGCGCAGGGCCCGGCCGACCGCGATCGCGAACACCCCCTGGCCACCGCGAACCAGATCGATCACCTGGTCGTCCGAGGTGCACTCATAGACGGTCGAGCCGTCGCTGATCAGGGTGAGCTGGGCCAGGTCGTCCACTCCCCGGGTGCGCAGGTGCTCCACGGCGACCCGGATGTTCTGCAGCGAGACGCCCGCTTCCAGCAGCTTGCGGACGACCCGCAGGACGAGGACGTCCCGAAAGGAGTACAGCCGCTGGCTGCCCGAGCCGGACGCGCCGCGGACGCTGGGGACGACCAGACCGGTCCGCGCCCAGTAATCGAGCTGGCGGTAGGTGATGCCCGCCGCGGCACATGCTGTCGGCCCGCGGTATCCGACGTCGTCCCCAGGAGGTTCGGGGATCTCGTCCGGAAAGAGCTGACCCTGTTCGATCATCGTCGTACGCACTTCGCCGCCATGCCAGCCCCATCCTCCGGATCGATCCGGGTCGGTCCCGGCGGCCGGTCACCCGGTCCCGCCATCCCGGACACCCAGCCCGGTCGAGTCACTTCCACGGCCACGTCCGGATCGTCCCGGCCGGACGCCACCGGCCTTCACCGGCACAGCCCCGGCCCGCCGGCACGCGACCGACCGGGCCGGCAGGGCGCCGACCGGCGACGCAACCCCCGACCGGCCAACGCGCACCGGCCGGCAGGGTCAGACCGACCGGCAGGTCCACCGGCCGGCAGGTCCACCGGCCGGCGCTGTCCGCCGACCGGCACGAGACGCGCGCGGCCCACGCGCCCCGACCACCCGCGACACGGGTCCACAGGTCCGGGCACGGCCCGCCGTCACCACCTCCCCGGCAAGGGTCAGAGCCGGAGCACGTTCGTCCGCTGACGCGTCCACCACGGGCACGGGCGGCCACGAGCTCCGGGATCGGGTTCCTCCGACCGTAGGAGCGACGCGCGGTTCCTTCAATGATCTAAGCCGGCGTGTCCGTAGTCCAGCGGACATCGCGGGCCAGATCGGACAAAAAGGAATCGCATCGGAGCGGTCATGGCGGGACTCGTCCCACGGTGGGCCCGCCCGCGCGGCGAAGAGGGCCGGCGAAGCCCGCCAGGCCAGGGAAAGGAGCCCGTCGGCCGGCCCGACCCGGACCACACCCGCTCCAGGGCGGGGGGCCCGCGGACGGGGTGCGATGGGCCCGCGAACGGGGTGCGGCGCGCGCCCCCATCCCCACTACGGGGCACCCGGTTCGGGCCACACGGGCCGCCGTGAAGCCGCCGAAAGAGCAGGTGAAGGGCGGCCGGGCTGGCCGGCGCGGCACACGCGGGACGCGCACAGGCCGCACGGGGTGCACCAACGCCACCGGGTGCACCAACGCCACCGGGCGCACAAGCTGCAGCGGGCGGGCACCGACGAGGACGACCGGGCGCGCGTCGACGCAGCCCCGCGGCGGCTCGTCGCTGCGGGGCGGATGCAGGCTCAGGAGCCGGGAGTGTTGAAGTCCTCGGGAGAGATCGTGTCCAGGAACTCCCGGAACTTCTCCAGCTCGCTCTCCTGTTCCTGCTCCTGCTCCTCGGGGACCGTGATCCCGGCCTCCGCCAGGACGGCCTCGACGCCGTAGACCGGCGCCCCCATCCGCATCGCCAGTGCGATCGCGTCGGACGGACGGGCGGAGACCTCCACCCCGTTGCCGAACACGAGGGTGGCGAAGAAGACGCCGTCCTGCAGGTCCGTGATCGTCACCCGGGTCAGGTCCGTCTGCAGCGCCCGCAGCACGTCCCGCATCAGGTCATGGGTCATGGGTCGAGCCGTCGTGATGCCCTCCTGGGCGAAGGCGATCGCGGTTGCCTCGACGGCGCCGATCCAGATGGGCAGATACCGCTCACCGCCCACCTCCTTGAGCAGGACGATCGGCTGCTTCGACGGAAGCTCGACTCGCACGCCGACGATGTCCAGCCGATGCACCGATCTACCTCCTCGCGCAGGTGGGGCAGGGCGGGATGTTGTGACCGGAGCCAGAAAACCCCACAGGGGAGACAGTATCCCCGCATCCGCCCGGCGTCAGCGCGCCCACCGGTTCCGCTGCCCGGCAGGGCACTTCCGCCTCGGCCCCGATCACCCGGTCAGCTCGACCGACCGGCCGCCAGCCGGGACCGCAGCAGGGCCGCATGCAGCCGGACCAGCAAGGCCGCCAGCTCATCGGCGGTCTCCGCCTGCCGCCCGGCGTTGTCCGAGCCACGCTGGCCCCGCAACGGGGCGGTGGCGGCCTCGATGAGACCAGCCTCACGATCGGCGACCGTTCGGGCGGCCCGCAGATGCCTGGCCTGGACACCGTGCCCGGCGAGCAGCGCGACCGTGCGCGCGACGAGCAGGGCGTCGGAGTCGTAGTACCCGCCGCCCGCGATCGGGGCGACCAGGCCGTGGCGCTCCAGGTCCGCGAGTTCCTCCTCGTCGAGCCCCACGGCCGTCAGGAGCTCCCGGCGAGACATCCTGACCCTTTCCTCCCCCAGGATCGCGTCCAGGCCGGCAGGAGCCGGATGCGGGGGCACCGCGCGGGGACCGGGCCGGTGCACCGGCGTCTCCCCGCGGTCGAGGGAGGCCAGCTCCTCCTTGATCACGCGTAGCGGGAGGAATCGCTCCCGCTGCGCGTGCAGGACGTAACGGAGCCGGGCCACGTCGTCGGCCGAGTACTTGCGGTAGTTCGCGCTCGTGCGAGCCGGCTCGACGAGCCCCTCCGCCTCGAGGTAGCGGATCTTCGACAGCGTGATGTCGGCGAAGTCGGCCCGCAACCGCTCCAGGACCTGGCCGATGTTGAGCACCTTCGCGCCCGAACCGGCCCGGTCCCGACCGGGCCCGTTCGGGCGCGGGGCCGGCGACGCCGCAGCGAAGCCGCTCACCGTGGGTCCCTCCCGCTCACCGCGCCGCTGACCCCCCGTAGCTCGCCCCGGTCAGGAACACCAGTCGGAACTTCCCGATCTGCACCTCGTCGCCGCTGGTCAGCTCAGCGGAGTCGATGCGCTCCCGGTTGAGGTACGTGCCGTTGAGGCTGCCGACGTCGCGCACCGAGAAGCCCTTGGTGTAGGGCGAGCGGTGGAACTCCGCGTGCCGGCGCGAGACGGTGACGTCGTCGAGGAAGATGTCGCTCTCGGGATGGCGCCCGACGGTGGTCATGTCCGCGTCCAGCAGGAACCGGCTGCCGGCGTTCGGTCCGCGTTTGACGACCAGCAGCGCCGAGCCCGGCGGCAACGCGTCGACCGCGGCGACGGCGTCCCGTTCCGTCGACTCGTCGACGTGATCGCCCTCGATCCCGGAGAGCGCGGCGGCCAGGTTCAACGTCGATGTCTGTTCGGCGGGCCGCTCCGGCGCCACGGGCTCACCCGGACGTACCAGAGGGGACCCGCACCGCGCGCAATACAGCGCGTCGGACGGGTTCTGCTGTCCGCACCTCGTGCAGAACACAGTCGCGTCCGCTTCCTGCCGGGACCCCGCGTGAGCGAGGTTCGCCAGCCGCCTCGGCCGCCGCCGGACAGGCGGCGGGAACGTCTCTACCAGCACTTGCGATGGTGGTAGCCAGACGTCCTCAGCCCACCCCCACCACCGGGATGATCACATGCCGACGGCTGGGCCGTCCACGACCGTGCCCCGGTGCACCCCGAGGCTAGTGCATCGGGGGCACGCTCGTGAAAAGGGTGCGACCCGTGTTGTTCGGCGTGGCGTCACCCACCGCCCGCCATCGGGACGCAGCCAGGTACCGTCAGTGCTCCTTCACATGCTCCGCGTACTCGCCGGCGTCGAGCAGGCCCTCGAGGGAGTCCACGCCCGAGAACGTGAACTCGACCAGCCAGCCGTCCCCGTACGGATCGGAGTTGATCAGTTCGGGTGCGCTCACCAACGCCTCGTTGCAGGCGGTGATCTCGCCGGCGACCGGGGCGTAGATCTCCGACACGCTCTTGGTCGACTCGACCTCGCCGAAGGGCTCCCCCGCCGCGGCGGTGGTGCCGACGTCGGGCAGCTGCACGAACACGATGTCGCCCAGCGCCTCCTGCGCGTAGGACGTGATGCCCACCCGGGCCGTGCTCCCGGTGAGCCGGATCCACTCGTGCTCACGGGTGTACTTCAGGTCGTCCGGGTACACCGGAGATCGCCTCCCCTTGATCCGCATCGCTCCGACCAGCGCCGGCGGGAGCCGTCGTTCCAGCCCCGTCGCCAGGCGACCCGCGCGGCGGCGGAGCTATCCGGCCGGGCGAGCGTAGCGGGGACTGGGCTCGGGCCGCAGCGCACGGATCTCGAGGTGTCCGAAGGTCCGGACGCTGGCCTGCGCCCCGTCCCGCGCCGCTACCGTATCGAGCACCCCACCCGGGATCCGCAGCGCCTGGTCGAGGGTGTGGGCATCGCCGACCACCCGCAGGACGTACGGCGCGGCGACCGACGTCCCGTCCACGATCAGCCCGTGCCCCGGCTCGTCGGCGACGTAGGTCGACACGACCGCCCGCACCCCGGCGATCTCGATGGCCTCCGCGCCCGCGTCGCGCAGTTCCTGCAGCGCATCGACGAGCACCGAGGCGTCGATCGCCCGGTGCGGGTCCCGGATGGTCAGCTCCAGCCCGGGCCCGTCGACCGGCACCGTTCCGGCCAGGATCGCCAGCTCGTCGGCCCGGGCGCGCTCGGCGTCCGCCCCGCCGCCCGACGCGGCGCCCCGCCCGCCGGCCGGCCCCGACGCCCCGCCCGGTGCCGGCGACACCCCCGGCGATCCCGCCCCGGCCGTGCCGCCCGTGCCGCCCGCCTCCCGGCGCAGGCGCCCCTCCTGCGACGCGAGCGCCCGGTCCTCCGCGCCGATCGCGCCGAGGCTGGCGGCGAGCTCGTCCGGGCGGGCCGTGGCCAGGGAGAACGACGGGTCCGCCGAACGCGCCGCGACGACCCCGCCGAAACCGAGCGCGGCCAGCAGGACGAGGGTCACCGCCCGGCTCAGCCGCATCCTCACCGGCCCCGTTCCCGCCCCGGGCCGCGCGGGAGCCGTCGCCCCGGCCACGTCCCCGGTGCCCGGCTCACCCGCAACGACCTGCGCGCCCTGGGCGACCGCACCGCCGACCGCAGGCTTCCCCTCGCCCCCGACCCGCTGGACGCCGTCCCCACCGTCGTCAGCCGCCTCCGGATCGGCCGATCCCGGCACGGCCGATCCCGGCACGGCCGATCCCGGCACGGCCGTCGGCGGCGCCGGGTCCGTGCCGGCGGGCTCCGGGACGGCGGGCTCCGGGACGGCCGGTTGTGGGACGGCGGGCTCCGGGACGGCCGGTTGTGGGGCGTCCGGCTCGCCGGCCGTCGGCGGCGCCGGGTCCGCGCCGGCAACCGGCTCGGCCGGGGATTCGCCGGCAGGCTCGGGCCGGGGGGGCCGCGCCGCGCTCGCCGTCATCGTCAGAGCCTGATCAGCGCGCGGCGCAGGACCGTCGCGGTCGTGAAGATCCGGATGCCCAGCACGACGACGACTGCCGTCGACAGCGCACCGCCGAGGCCGATCAGGTCGCCGAGCAGCACGAGCAGGACGGCGATCACCACGTTGGAGGCGAACGAGACGATGAACTCGCGGTCGTCGAACGTCCGCTCGACGAGCGACCGCGCGGCGCCGAGGGCGGCGTCGACCGCCGCGACGACCGCGACCGGCAGGTACGGGTCCAGCCAGTCCGGAGCGCTCGGTCCCAGCAGCAGTCCGGCCACCACACCCAGCACGAGGGCCAGCAGGGGAATCATGATCCGCTCCGTCGGGCATGGCGCAGCACCGGTGACGGCGCCGCGGGCAGGGTCAGGGACGCGGCGGCGGACGCCGTCAGGGAGGTCACGGGGGAACCGGGACGGTGGCGCAGCCGGTCGACCACCGCCGACTGCTCCACCCGCCGCACCAGCCGAAGCGGATCACCGACGGCCTCGACCGCATAAGGCGCAAGCACCGGGACGAAATTGATCAGCACGAGGTCCCCCGCCGACCGGATCGCGCTGAGCGCCGTCAGCCGCACCCCGTTGATCGCGATCGCCTCGGCCCCGGAAATCCACAGCACGTTCACGAGGTCGGCGAGATCGTGATCCTGGATGCGTTCCGGAGCGGTCACGCCCGGGGCGGCCGTCGGCCCGGTCTGGCGCGGGCGGGGGGTGCCGGACGCCGCCACCCGGGGGTCGGCGGAGCCGGAGCCGCCGGCCAGCCGGTCGGTGAGGGTGATCCGCACGCCGGGCCCCGTCACGGCGGCCGAGCCCGTCACGGGACCGAGCGCCGCGACGTCCGCGACGGCACGGGCCCGGTCGCGCTCGGCGCGGCGGCGCTGTTCCCGGGTCACCGCGAGCTGCGACCGCAGCCGCCCGACCCGGTCCTCGGTGCCCGCCAGGGCCACGGAGCGCTCGGCGACCTGCGCGCGCAGGGTCACCGCGAGCCGGTCTCGGGCGTCGGCGGTGACGGCGGCACGCCGCGCCCCGAGCGCGATCACACCGCCGAGCACGGCCAACACCAGGGCCAGCGCCAGGGCCCGCCGCCACCCCCAGCGCCCCGCCACCCGGCGCGCGCGAGCCGGCACCTCCCGGGCCGGCACGTCGCCAGGCGGCACGTCACGGGCCGGCACGTCACGGGCCGGCACGTCGGTGGATCGCGGGAGTGGGCGGTCGAGGAGTTCGGCGAGCTCCGCGGGCAGGGGCTCCAGTGCCCCGAGCAGGTCGCGCGCCGCGGGCGTCCCGGGTCGACCGGCGGGGCAATTCGCCCCTCGCCATGGCCATCCGGTCCGATCCCGCACATTCGGCATTCTGACCGACCGGGAGCTCGCCGCCGCCGACCGCGGTGCCACCGCGCGCGCCGTGGCCGGCCGGGAAACCTCTCGACTCGCCAGGCCAGCCATCAGTAACGGATCGATTACGCAGACGCGCCGAGGGGAGGGCGGCTACGGCGCCTCGACCACTTCGGCCCAGTGGCGCAGGAGCTGGTGGGCCTCGCTCAGGTCGGCCCCCTCGGCCCACAGGTGCGTGACCGCCTCGCTCGGATCGGGCAGCACCAGCACCCAGGAGCCGTCGGGGGAGACGATGCGCACCCCGTCGGTGGTGTCGAGGGTCTGGCCGGCGTCCGGATCGACGGACTCCACGATGCGGCGCATGACCGTGCCCTTGGCCGCCCACGGGGTGGGCACGGAGCGGCGCAGGATGGCGATGGACGGGATCCGGGCGTCGATGGCGGACAGCGTCAGCCGGGTCCGCGCGACGAGGGTCAGCAGCTTCACGAACGCCGCGAGCCCGTCGATGGCGGGGGCGAACTCGCCGACGACGAAGCCGCCCCGGCCGTCGGCGGCGAAGACGACGCCCTCCTCGCGGGCGACACGGGTCAGCGCCGCCGCCGACAGGGAGGTCCGGCGCACGGTCAGCCCGTGGAAGTGGGTCACCTGGTCGGCCACCCGGGTGGTGGTGACGGGCAGGGCGACCTCGGCGCCCCGGTTCTCGGCGGCGACGAGGTCGAGGAAGACCAGCAGCGCCCGGTCGTCGTCGATGAGGTCGCCGCGCTCGTCGACGATGGCGATGCGCTCGCCGACGTGGTCGAAGCGCACCCCGAAGGCCGCGCCGGAGCTGGCGACCAGGGCGCCGAGCCGGTCGGTCGCCCGCAGGTCGTCGGCGGCGCTGTGGGCCGGGATGATCTCGTCGACCCGCCCGTTGACGGTCAGCACGTCGACGCCGAGCCGGCCGAGCAGGGTGGGCAGCACGAGCGAGGCGGAGCCGCCGGACGGATCGACGACGATCTTCAGGTCCGCCTCGGCGAGGCCGGTGGTGTCGACGCGGTCGAGCAGGTCCTGGATGTAGAGGTCCAGGGTGCGGGCGGGGAAGCGCAGGTCGCCGATCTCGCCGGGGAAGGCGCGGCGGAAGTCCTGCCGGGAGAAGACCCGGTCGAGCTTGCGCTGGGCGGCCGGGGACAGGTCGTCGCCGTCGGCGTCGAGGAAGAGGATGTCGATGCGTTCGGGGTCGCCCGGGGCGGTGCGCACCATGATCCCACCGGCCGCGTTGGAGGAGCGGACGTCGAACCGGGTGACCGGCATCGGCGACACCTCGAGGTCGCGGATGTTGATGGCCCCGGCGGTCAGCGCGCTGATGACGGCCCGTTTGAGGGCGCGGGCGGCCCGGGAACCGTCGCGCGCGGTGGTGACGGTGGCGCCCTTCTTCAGGGTGGTGGCGTAGGCGCCGGCGATGCGGACGACGAGCTCGGGGGTGATCTCGGCGTTGATCAGGCCGGACACGCCGCGCGGGCCGAACAGGGAGCGCTGCCCGCGGGACTCCCAGATGACCGAGGTGTTGACGACCGCGCCGGCCTCGATCGTCTTGAACGGGTAGACCTTCACGTCGTGGGAGACGAACGCCTCCTCCCGCACGACGCACTCGTCGCCGATGACGGCACCCTCCTCGATCCGGGCCGCCCGCAGCACGTCGGTGCTCTTGCCGATGACGCAGCCGCGCAGGTTGGTCTGCGGGCCGATCAGCGCGTTGTCCTGGACGATCGCCCGGTGCAGGAAGGCACCGCTCTTGACCAGGACGTTGCTGCCGAGCACGGTGAACTCCCGCAGCTCGGCACCGGCCTCCACCTTGCTGTAGTCACCGACGACGAGCGGGCCCTTGAGGATGGCGTCGGGATGCACCTCGGCGTCCTCGCCGACCCACACGCCGGGCGAGACCTCGAAACCGTCGATCTCCACGTCGACCTGCCGGTTGAGCACGTCGGCCTGGGCGCGCAGGAAGCTCGCGATGGTGCCGACGTCCTCCCAGTAGCCGGCCGCGACGTAGCCGAACACCGGCGCGCCGGCTTCGACGAGGCGGGGGAAGACGTCGCCGGACCAGTCGACCGCCTCGCCGGGCGGCACGTGCGCGAGGACCTCGGGTTCCATCACGTAGATCCCGGTGTTGACCGTGTCGGAGAAGACCTGCCCCCAGGTCGGCTTCTCCAGGAAGCGCTGGATGCGCCCGTCCTCGCCGGTGATGACGATGCCGAACTCCAGCGGGTCGGGCACCGACTTGAGCGCCACGGTGACGAGCGCGCCCTGGCGGCGGTGGAAGGCGACGAGGTCGGTGAGGTCGATGTCGGTCAGCGCGTCCCCGCTGATGACGAGGAACGCCTCGTCGCGCAGGGCGTCCTCGGCGTTCTTGACGCTGCCGGCGGTGCCCAGCGGGGTCGTCTCGGTGGCGTACGACAGGTGCATGCCGAGTTCGTCGCCGGCGCCGAAGTAGTTGCGGATCATCGAGGCCAGGAACTGGACCGTCACGACCGTCTCGTCGAAGCCGTGCCGCTTGAGCAGCCGCAGCACATGCTCCATGATCGGCCTGTTGACGACGGGCAGCAGCGGCTTGGGCAGGTTGGCGGTCAGCGGACGCAGCCGGGTGCCCTCGCCGCCCGCCATGACGACGGCTCTCACCGCTTACCTCCCGCTCTCGCCGGCCCCGGGGTGGGCGCCGGTCGGGTCGTGGGCGCCGGTCGGGGTCTGGGCGCCGGTCCGGGTGTGGGCCCGGTAGCGCCGGGCGAGCTGGCCGGCCTGGAGGAAGTAGAGCAGGCCGGACCACCAGTACAGAGCAGTACCCCAGATCGCGAACGCCCATCCGAGCGGGCGGGCCGCGGTCGCCAGCCACGAGTCCCCGGCGGAGAGCAGCAACAGCGGGAAGGCGTAGAGCAGGTTGAACGTCGCCGCCTTCCCGAGGTAGTGCACGGGCAGGGCGACGCCCACGCCGATGCGGCGCAGCAGCGGCGGCAGGGCGAGCAGCGCCACGTCGCGGGCCAGCAGCAGGACGGCGAACCAGACCGGCACGATGTCGCGCACGGTGAGCGCGATGATGGTGGAGAGGATGTAGAGGCGGTCGGCGAGCGGGTCGAGCAGCACCCCGAGGCGGCTGGTCTGGTTGAGCGCGCGGGCGAGCTTGCCGTCGAGGTAGTCGCTGACCCCGGCGAACGCGAGGATCCCCAGCGCCGCGCCGTCCGCCTCCGGCCCGAGCACCAGCCAGAGGAACACCGGCACCCCGAGCAGCCGCAACGCCGACAGCGCGTTGGGGATCGTCCACACCCGGTCCGGCGGCACCGGCTCGGACGCCGTGGGCTGCGGGGTGGGCGCGGTCATGCGACGTCCCTCCTCCACCGGCGCTTCGACCGGCTCGGCGGCAGTGCCGCGAGGTGCGGTGAGCGGGCGCCCACCGCGCCCGGTGTGCCCGCGGGTTCTGCCGCGGGCACGACGCCGCCGGGGGCCGCCCGGTCGCGCGCGGGCGCCCGATCGGCAGTCCGGACAGGGCTGACGCTAGCGGATGGCCGTCGCCGCCGGTCTGTCGGACCCGGCGGGGCTGCCCGGCGCCGCCCTGCGCCGCCCTGCGCCGTCAGTGGATGCGGCCGACCTTGTAGGTGGAGCTGTAGATGGGGCGCAGCGAGACGACGCCGCCGGTCTGCGGCGCGGCCCACATGTAGCCGTTCCCGGCGTAGATGCCGACGTGGTAGATGTTGCCCGGGGTGCCGTAGAAGATCAGGTCGCCGGGCTGCTTGCCGGACTGCGGCACCTTGGTCGAGACGTTGTACTGCCCCTGCGCGGTGCGCGGCAGGGACCGGCCGAGCTGCTTGAACACGTACTGGACCAGGCCCGAGCAGTCGAAGGAGTAGGGCCCCTCGGCGCCCCACACGTACGGCTTGCCCTTGTTCAGCGAGGCCAGGTAGACGGCCTTCTCGCCGATCGAGCTGCCCGGGATGACCGTGGGGATGGCCTGGTCGATGACCGACCCGGAGCCGGATCCGCGGAGGCCGGCCGCGCCGCGCAACGGGCTGGTGATCGTCACGGTGGCGGCGCCGGCGAGGGAGGGCCGCAGCGCGTTCGACCCGTCGAAGACGGCGGTGATGGTCGTGGTGGACAGCAGCCGGGCGGTGATCTGGGCGGTCCCGTTGGCGTCGGTGTGCAGGCGCGTCGAGGTCTGCCACTGCGGCCCGTTCACGACCACGATGCGAACGTCCTGACCCGACAGGGGGGCGCCGCTGTCCGCCTCGGTGGCGCGCACCGTCAGCACGACGGGGGTGTTCGGCGCGACGGCCGACTTGTCCGCGGTGATGGAGACGTTGGTGAAGACCGGGTCGTGGTTGGCGATCGCGGTGGCCAGCGGCGCGAGGGTGCGCGCCCCGGTCAGGTCGCCGACGGCCCCGTGCCCGCCGACCATCGCGGCCTCGTGGATCGGGGTGCCCGCGTCCAGGGAGGCCGCACCGTCGGTCCCGCCGGGCACGGTCGCGGCGAAGGCCGCCGTCGACGCGGCGAGCGTCCCGGTCGTGAACGCGGCGATGGTGGCGGCCCGCCGGGGCGGGGGGGTGGTACGGCGGCGGACCGCGCCGGAGCCTGAGGAGGTGCGGGGCGCCGGCGGCCGCTGGCGGCTGCGGACGAACTGTTCCCAGTCCTCCGGCAACCAGGCCATACCACGACGGGGCAAGGCGTGTCCTTCCCGTGCGCCTACGAGGTGAGCTGCCGGGATACGGGCCGGGGAGCCCGGTGCCGGCCGCGCGGACCTATCGGCTCCACCCCTGGGGACGGCGCCGCCTGCGGCAACCGCCTCCAGGACCATGGGTCCCCCGCGCCTGCCCCGACATACTCGGAGGGGCCGCCGAACCGGGGGCAGGACTAGGCGCATCGGTCCGACGGATATCGCTGTTCGCATGGCACGTAACCAGCACTTCATATTCCAGACACCGATGAACGGCCGGAACAGAAGTGCTGTCGATGACCATAATGGACATACCAGCAGGGTCGGCAACCACCCCGAACCCAACGCTCGGACACGCCACCGGAAAGCGTCCACCCCTCAGCAAGATGTGCCCCCATACGCACTTCCCGTGACGATGGTCGGGCGACGGCACCCCTCGACCCACGCCTCCGTGACAGTCGGCTCGCCGGAACGTGACCCGTCGTGTAGTACTCCACGCCTCGGGTGACGCTGCGCAGGTGATCCAGCGAGCCACCCCGGGGCGGCCGGAATCGGGGTCCCCACCGGTTCCGCGAACCGCGGGAAAGGCGTTCGTTCCGGGACCGGACGGGCGGCACGCCACGCCGTTGCCGGACGCCGTGCGCGCAACGAAGGACGGGCGTCACCACGCCCCGCGCGGCGCCGGCGAAAAGCGCAACCGTCAGCCACCGGATCGACCCGGGGGAATTCCCTGACCCACCCCCCGACACGGCCGCGGAGCCGCGGACATGGGTCAGGGAATTCCCTGGCCACACCGCCACGGCCGAGGGGCCGCCGGCGTGGGTCAGCCAGCCGCCCCCGCACCCGCCGCGGGGACGGCCGGCGCCGCCGGGACCGTACCCAGGGGACCTGCCGGGACGGGCACCCCCGCCGCCGGCGGCACGGCACCCGAACTCGCGCCCGGCGGCACCAACGTGCCGGCGTGCACCGTCGAAGGGGGAACCGCGGCGCTGCGGGCGGGCGGAACGGCGGCCTGAGCGGGCGGGACGGCGGGCGCGGGGGGGTGTGCGCCCACCGCGCCGGCGGATGGGATGGCGGCGGCACCGGCGGGCGGGACGGCCGCGGTGCGGGACGGCCCGGCGGTTGCCGCCGGCAGGGTGACGGCGGGCGGGGCGGCCGGCTTCGCGCCGGTCGCCGGCACCGCCGGGGCGGGTCCGGCCGGCGCGCCAGGAACGGGGCCGGCGGCGAAGGTGTCCGCGTGCGCGTAGACCACGACGTTGTTGAGGTAGTGCTTGGTCTTGTGGTCGAAGGCGCCGCCACAGGTGATCAGGCGCAGTTCCGGACGGGTCACCGGCCCGTAGACCCGCTGGCTCGGGAACGCCGCTTTGGACACGTCCTCCTTGCGGTCGACGATGAACGCCTGGGCGGCTCCGGTCCGCCCGACGACCTCGACCCGGTCGCCGGGGACGAGCGACGGCAGGCGGTAGAAGACCGCCGGCCCCGTGGTGGAGTCGTAGTGGCCGACGAGGACGGCCGGCCCGATGCCACCCGGCGCGGGACCGCGGTCGAACCAGCCGACGTCGCCCCACGCCTTCGGCACCGCGATCGAGCCGTCCGGGGTCAGACCGAGATGGGTGATCGGCGCGTCGATCCCGATCCGCCGGATGCGCAGCCGGACGGGATCGTTGATGACGACCACCGGCTGCTCGGCCAGCGCGGGCGGCAGGCCGGTCACCGGGCCCGCGGGGGCCGGTGGGGGTGGCGGGGGCGGGGGGATGTCTGGCAGGTCGGCCGCCGCATCCGTCCCGGAACCGCCGCGGACGGCGTCGAGTGCCGGTTCCGCCAGCCGGAATCCGCTGCCGACGATGAGCACGAGGCCCACGAGGAGCAGCCCGCGCCACAGCAGGGGACGCCGCGTGGCCGCGGCGACGGGGACCGGTCCGCTGGCAGGCTTCCGGTGGCCGTCGTTGGTCTCGCCTTCCACAGTCCCTCCCGCCCGGTCCACACGCCGCTTGCCGCTGGCCGTCTGCCGCTCGCGCCGCCGGTTCTGCCTGCGCCCCGGCCACAGCCCTTCACTGAACGTCACTGTAGCGAGCAAGCCGACCACAATCGGTGATCCTGCACCGACGAGCCGAGAGCCGACCGTCGCCCACGCCCGCCATCCCGGTCGACGGCGGGACAGACCGTGAAATCCAGCCGGCCAGGCGGTTCTCGCGCCGGCCGGGCCGGTCGCACCACGCCCGGCCCGCTTGCCGCGCATCCCCACACGCAGTCGCTATGGTGTCACTCGCAGTGACATTTTGATCACCGTAAGTGAGAGAGGGGACCAGATGAAGAAGGGTATGGGCCGGAGCGCCGCCGTTCTCGCGATGTCGAGTGCAGCGAGCGTCGCCCTCACCTTCGGGCCCGGCCTGGCCGCCGCCCACGCCTTCGACGACAAGGACAGAAACAACCGTTGCGACGACAAGAAGGACGACGGTTGGGACATCTTCGGCGACAAGGGCAACAGGGACGGCAAGGACGGCCGGGACGGCAACCGGGACGGCAACCGGGACGGCAAGGACGGCTTCGACAACAGGGACGGCGGTGACAAGCAGGGTCGTGCCGACAACCTGGACGGCAACCGGGACGGCAACCTGGACGGCAAGGACGGCCGGGACGGCAAGAACGACGACTGGTTCAACTGGGATGACAAGGACAAGGACCGCAACCGCGACTGCCCGGTCGGCGTCGTCGCCGGCGTGGGTGTCGGCGTCGTCGGCGGCGGCGGCGCGGGCGGTGTGGCCGCCGGCGGCGGCGGCATGGCCGACCGCGGGTCCTCGCCCCTGCTCCCGCTGGCCGGTGCCACCGTCGGCGCCCTGCTGATCGGTGCGGGGGTGGCTCGGCGGCGCGCCCAGGGTGCGGCCTGACCCTTCCCCGTCGCGGCCGGCAGCCGCACGACCACCCTCGTGGGTGACGGCCTCGGCCTGGTCCCACGCGGGGCCCGCGCACGAGGGTCGGGGGTCGCGTCGACGCTGACGCGACCCCCGGTCACCACACCGGGTCGCCGATACGGTAATGTTGCTGCCGTACGGGACGTGGCGCAGCTTGGTAGCGCACCAGACTGGGGGTCTGGGGGTCGCAGGTTCAAATCCTGTCGTCCCGACGGCGGGTGAGGGGTGGGGCGTGTCTGCGGAGAGCGCAGACCGGGGCCTCACCCTTTATTCATTGCTTGGCTTCGCCTCGCGGGGCGAGGGGGAGCTGCGCTCCACCCTCGCGCTCCCCCTCCCCTTGCGGGATCGGCGGCTTGCGGTGGTCGGGGGTCTTCTGGGGGCGCTCTGCTCGGGCTGAGTTTCGCGTAGCGAGTCCGGCAAGCTCGGGGCCGATCTGTCTCGCGGGGGGCGCGGCTGCTGAACAGGGCGAAAGACCTCGTCGGTCTTCTTTTTCGTTCGAGCGCAGCGCTCAAGTCACGGTATTGGGCCCGTTGAGCTGAGGACCAGCGCCTCGGGAGGTGCCGGCTCAGCGAATCCCCTTGCGGTTGCCACCGACCGACGATCGGGGTGGAGCTGTCGCTGGGCCTCGTCACAGCAGACCGCGCTCGAGGGTCCTCAGCGCCGATCACCCTGATCTGCGGGAAAAGTGGCCAGCGCAGCCCCGCCCGAAAGCGTGGCGTCCGTCTTGTGCCTGTAGAAGAGACAGAGAGCGTCCGCTCCCCTGCGCACTGGACGCCGGACCCGCCACAGGAGACAGACCTTGACCACCGGCTCCACCCCCGGACCTGGGACCCGCCTCGCCGCCCGCGTCGTGCGCGCGGGTTTCACCCTCGTCGGCAGCCCGTCGAAGTCCCTGCGGTTCGCCAGCCGGGCGGTCGCCGACCCCGAGGTCGTCACGGTGCCGACCCGGCACGGCCCGGTCCGCTGCCTGCTCTACCGGCCCGCGGGCACCGGGCCTCTCCCACCCGTGCACGTCCAGCTACACGGCGGCGCGTTCATCGTCCGCAGCCCCGAGCAGGACGATCACGTCTGCCGCTACCTCGCCTCCGACGTCGGCGCCGTGGTCCTCGTCCCCGACTACGACACCGCCCCCGCGGTCGCCTACCCCGTCGCCGAGCACCAGGCCTACGACGTCGTCGCCTGGGCCCACGCCCACGGCGCCGACCAGGGCTGGGACAGCGGACGGCTGTCCGTCGGCGGCTACAGCGCCGGCGCGAAGCTCGCGATCAACGTCGTCCAGCAGGCCCGCGACGCCGAGGCGTTCCTGCCGGTCGCCCTGGCCGTCGGATACGGCGTCACCGACGTGGGCCTCGACCCGCACGCCCGCACCTCACCGAAGAGGCGCCCCGCCATCGGCCCCTGGCTGCTGCGGCTCGTGCAGCGCGCCTACTTCCCCGACCCGGCGACCCGCGCCGAACCTCTCGCCTCGCCGGCGCTCGCCCCGGACCTCGCCGGCTTCCCGCCGACCCTGGTCACCACCGGCGAACTCGACTCCCTTGAGGCCGACGGCCGGATCTTCGCCGAGAAGCTTCGCGCCACCGGGGCCGACGTCACCTACCACTGCTTCTCCGACGTCGACCACGGCTATACCCACAAGCGGCCGGTCGAGACGGCCCGCGAGGCGATCACCGGCCTCGGCGACCACCTCGCCCGCGCCTACGCCGCGGCCAACCCGGAAAGGCCCGGCTGAACCGCCCCGCCGAGCAGGCCGGCAGTGCACCAGGCACCTGCGCCGTCGGATCAGCCGGTGGGGGGGCGGCGGTCGCCGCGTTCGCGGACGCGGACGGAGATGGCGATGGGTGAGCCGGCGAAGCCGAAGTCCTCGCGCAGGCGGCGTTCCAGGAAGCGGCGGTAGGCCGGCTCCAGGAAGCCGGTGGTGAACACCACGAACCGGGGGGGGCGCACGCCCGCCTGGGTGGCGAACAGGATCTTCGGCACCTTGCCGCCACGCGGGGGCGGCGGGGTGGCACCGACGACCTCGCCGAGCCAGGCGTTGAGCCGGCCGGTCGGGATCCGGGTGCCCCAGGACTCCAGCGCGGTGCGCAGCGCTGGGGCCAGCCGGTCGGTGGCGCGGCCGGTGCGGGCCGAGACGTTCACCCGCGGGGCCCAGGCGATCCGGCCGAGGTCGCGGTCGATCTCCCGTTCGAGGGTGAGCCGGCGGTCCTCGTCGACGAGATCCCACTTGTTGAAGGCGAGGACGAGCGCCCGGCCGGCCTCGATCACCATCGTGATGATCCGCTGGTCCTGCTCGGTGAGCGGCTCGTCCGCGGCGAGCAGGACGATGGCGACCTCCGCGGCCTCCAGCGCCCCGGCAGTGCGCAGCGACGAGTAGTACTCGGCACCGGACGCCTCGCGGATCCGCCGGCGCAGCCCGGCGGTGTCGATGAACATCCACTCCTCGCCGCCGACGGTGACCAGCTCGTCTACCGGGTCGCGGGTGGTGCCGGCCACGTCGTGCACGAGCGAGCGCCGACTGCCGGCGATCTTGTTGAGCAGGCTGGACTTGCCGACGTTGGGCCGGCCGATCAACGCGACCCGGCGCGGGCCGTCGGTCTCGGTGAAGACCTCGCGCGGTGCCTCGGGCAGCACGGCGAGCACGGCGTCGAGCAGGTCGCCGCTGCCGCGGCCGTGCAGCGCCGAGACGGGGTGGGGCTCGCCGAGCCCCAGCCCCCACAGGGCGGCGGCGTCGGCCTCGAACCGGTTGTCGTCGACCTTGTTCGCGACGAGGATCACCGGCAGGCCGCTGCGGTGCAGCACCCGGGCGACGGCCTCGTCGGCGTCGGTGGCCCCGGTGACCACGTCGACGATGAACAGCACGGCGTCGGCGGTGTCGAGCGCCGCGGCCGCCTGCTCGGAGACCTGCGCGGCGAGCCCGGAGGAGTCGGGCTCCCAACCACCGGTGTCGACGAGGGTGAACCGGCGCCCGTTCCACACCGCGTCGTAGGCGATGCGGTCGCGGGTCACCCCGGGCACGTCCTCGACCACGGCGGCGCGACGGCCGAGGATTCGGTTGACCAGCGTCGACTTGCCCACGTTGGGCCGCCCGACGACGGCCACGACCGGCTGGCCGGCGACCGGGCCCAGCTCGTCGGCGCCAAGGTCGCCGGCGCCAAGGTCGCCGGCCCGAAGGTCGTCGCCAAACGCCGCCTCGGCGCCGTCCATCGCTGCGTCCTGTCTGCTCATCACTGCCATCACTGCCACACCTGTCGTCGGGACCGGTGATCTACGATGATCACGCGGCGGATTCGCCCGGGGAGGCGCGGGCGGTCTCGAGATGATCGAGCAGCCGCACCCGGATGTCCTCGGCGACGGCGGCGAGCGCCCGCCGCGAACGCGGATTGGCCGGCACATCGACCTCGAACGGCTTGCCGAAGACCACCCTGACCTGCACCGAGCGGCGCGGCCAGCGCGCGCCCTTGGGCAGGGCGTCGCCGGTGTTGATACAGGCTACGGGGAGCACCCGGCAGCGGCCGTGGACGGCGAGGTAGGCGATGCCGTGCTGGACCGCGGCCATCTCCCCGCTGCCCCGGGTGCCCTCCGGGAAGACGCCGATCGCGCCGCCGCGGGACAGCTCGTCGAGCGCGGTGTGCAGCGCCTCGCGGTCGGGGCGGCCCCGGTCGATCGGGATCTGCCCGCTGATCAGCAGCAGGCGGCCGACGATCCGGGTGTACATCTCCGACTTGACCAGGCAGCGCACGGTGCGCGGCGACTCGATCACCACCAGCGGGCCGTCCAGCCAACTGCTGTGGTTGCCCGCGAAGATCAGCGGCTCGTCCACGGGGACGTGCTCGAGCCCCTCCAGGGTCACCCGCATGATCAGCCGGTTGATGATCTGCCGCACCCCGGGCTTGAGCACGCGGTGCGGCAGGTCGTTGTAGACCGGCGAGGCGGCGCCCCGGTGCAGCAGCCCCGTCCCGGAGGCCGGCCGGGTGGTCTCGGGAGCCGGCCGGGTGGTCGTCTCGTCCGCGGCCTGTTCGGGGCTCGTCACGTCGTCACGTTCGACGACTGCCCGCAGCGCCGCAGGACCTCGTCGACCACCTCGGGGACGGACAGGGCCGTCGAGTCCAGCACGATCGCCCCCTCGGGGACGGCCAGCGGGTCGGCGGCGCGGCTGCTGTCGAGCGCGTCACGCCGGTCCAGCTCGGCCAGCGTCCGCGCGACGTCGTCGACACCCTTCTCGCCGAGCTGGCGCGACCGGCGCAGCGCCCGCACCTCCGTCGACGCGGTGAGGAACACCTTGATCTGGGCATCCGGCGCGACGACGGAACCGATGTCGCGGCCCTCGACGACGATGCCGCCGGGCCGGGTGGCCGCGATCACCTGGCGCTGTTGGGCGACGAGGCGCGCCCGCACCGCGGGCACCGCGGCGATGGCACTGACCGCGTTGGTGACCGCCCTGGTGCGGATCTCGGCGTCCACGCCGACCCCGTCGACGGCGATCGACGGCTCGTCCGGGTCGGTGCCGACGGACAGCACGGCCCGCTCGGCGAGCTCCGCGACCGCCTGGGGATCCTCGATGTCGATGCGCCGCTCCAGCGCGAGCTGGGTGACGGCGCGGTACATCGCCCCGGTGTCGAGATAGCGCAGCCCGAGGCGCCGCGCGAGCTCGCGGGCCACCGTGCTCTTTCCCGATCCACCGGGACCGTCGACGGCCACGATCAGGCCCTCGACCGAGCCGTCGGCGAGCGCGGACGCGCTCCCCTCGGACCCGAGCGGCGCGGACGTTCCCTTCACCCCGTCGGCGGCGCTCCCGCCCACCGACAGCGCAGACCCGTGCTCGGGCTTCACCCGATTCCTCCGTCCCGGACACCTGAGAATCGTCGGGTCGCGCCCCGCGGACCCCTTCCCGCGCCGCGTCCGCCCCGACCCTCGCCCACCGCGAGGGCGGTAGCCGGCCCGCCGGCCGCGGTCACCGGACGATGAACGTCAGGCGACTCCCGGCACGCGGACCGGGCCGAAGGGCGGGCCGGTAGCGTCAACCCGTCGGTCGCGCCGCGGCGGGAACCGTCGCGGGCAACCCGGATCAGGCTACTCGGTACCGCATCAGGATCGTCGGTATGCCGTCCATCCGGCGGCTGTGAGCCGGTCGACGAGACTGTCCGCGACCGCCGGATCGACGGCGAGTTCGACGATGCCGGCCGGCGCGTCCAGACTGTGCTCGAACGGACCGACATCCTCGATGTTGACGTCCCACGTGCTGATGAGGCCGACGATCGCGGCGAGCTGCCCGGGCCGGTCGTCGAGCACCACGCCGACCCAGCCCCAGGACCGCGCCGTCGCGCCGGCCTTACGCGGCAGCAGCGCGCGGCCCGCGTGCCCGTCCCGCATGAACCGGGTGACCGCCGTGGTGACCTCGTCGACGCCGGCCGCGTCGAGGACGTCGGCGAGGGCGGTCAGCCGGGAGCCGAGGTCGCGCACCCGCCGGGCGATCGGCCCCCTGTTGCCCTCGACGATCCCCGCCCACAGCTCGGCGTCGCTGTCGGCGAGCCGGGTGGTGTCCCGAAACCCCTGACCGGCGAGCGGCACCTCCCCCGGCGAGAGCCCCACCAGCACCCCGGCGAGCGCGCTGGCGACGAGCTGGGGCACGTGCGAGACGGTCGCCATCACCTCGTCGTGACGCTGCGGCGTGGTCCGCACGGGGGTGGCGCCGCAGGCCAGGGCCAGCGCCACGGTGGCGTGCAGGGCCGCGGCGCCGGTGTGCGGGACCGGGCAGACGGCCCAGACCCGCTCGGCGAACAGGTCGGCGCGCGCCGAGACCGCGCCGTGCCGCTCCCGCCCGGCGATGGGATGCGCCGGGCACCACGTCGACAGGTCGCAGCCGAGCTGGACGCCCTCGACCAGCGGGCGGACCTTGACGCTGCCGGCGTCGCTGACCGTGTCGGCGAGCCCGGCGCGGGCCAGGGCCCGGACCTCGGTCGGGATCGTCGGCAGCGGGGTGGCGACCACGGCGTGCTCGACCCGCTCCCCCGCCCAGGGCCGCCCCGCGCCCATCTTCGCGGCGATGGCGACCTGCGCCTCGTCGGCGTCGCGGAGCAGGACCTCCACGCCCTGCGCGGACAGCGCCAGCCCGATGCTGGTGCCGATGAGACCCGTGCCGACCACACCGACCCGGCGCAGCCGCGGCAACTGGGCATCGTCCCAGCCCGATCCGACCATGAGTCCACAGCCTATGGCGACATCTTTCGACACACTCGCCGTGCTCGGGCCTGTGGCGCTCCTTGTCGACAGCCGGCGCCGAGGTGTGTCGCTACGAGCAGGCCCTCGGTCGGTGGCAGTGGAGATCTGGTGAGACGACCGGGGTCGCCTCGGCTCCCGGCGTGGTGCCCACTGACCGCCCTATCGTCCGTGGCTTTCCGTAACTATCCATGCACACAATCATGCCGAGGCTTGAGTACGGTTTTTCGCCGGAAAAACGTACCGAAGCCTCGGCACGATCTGGCCGCAATCTGGCCGCAATCTGGCCGCAGCCGGGCAGCCGGTAGCTCTGCGGCGCCACAGGGCTGATAGAGGAGTGACCCGAGGTGACTGACGTGGACTCCGTTACTCGGCTACAGGCCGACGTTGCGGTAGAGGGCGCCGACCTCGCCGCGGGTGAGGTGGCGGGCCCGCCCGGAGCGCAGGGTGCCGAGATGCACCGCGCCGAGCCGGGTGCGGACCAGTCGGTGCACCGGGTAACCGACGGTCTCCATCATCCGGCGGACGATGCGGTTGCGACCCTCGTGCACGACGATCTCCAGCATCACCCGGCCGTTCGCCTGGTCGACGATCTGCACCGAGTCCGCCCGTGCCAGCCCGTCGTCGAGCTCCACGCCGGCGCGCAGCGTGCGCGGCACCTCGCGGCGCAGCGGCCCGGAGACCTCGACCAGGTAGGTCTTCGGCACCTCGAAGGAGGGATGGGTCAGCCGGTGGGCGAGCTCGCCGTCGTTGGTAACCAGCAGCAGCCCCTCGCTGTCGCCGTCGAGGCGACCCACGTGGAACAGCCCGCCGCCGCCGTCGAACTCGGTGAGCAGGTCGGCGATGGTGGGCCGACCACGGTCGTCGGACATGGCCGACAGCACCCCGCGCGGCTTGTTCAACGCCAGGTGAACCAGGCCGGTGCGGGTGACGATCCGGTCGCCGTCGACCTCGATGATCGCGGTCTCCGGGTTGACGCGGCGGCCCTGTTCGCGCACGACGAGACCGTCCACGCTGACCCGGCCCTCGGCGATGAGCTCCTCGCCGCGCCGGCGAGAGCCGATGCCGGCCGCGGCGAGCACCTTCTGCAGCCGGATGCCCTCCTCCGCGGCGGTCGCCGGGTCGCGCGGCGCCCGCGTGGGACGCTCCTCCCGCGCCGGCCGCGCATCCCCCCGGGCAGGTCGCGCGTCCGGGCCGGGCCGGCCTTCACCACGGGCAGGCCGAACGTCCCAGCGGGAAGGTCCGGAGTCGCCACGAGCGGGTCGCGCCTCCCGAGCTGGGCGCGCGTCCCCACGGACAGGCCGACCCCCACCACGGGCAGGCCGAGCGTCTCCACCCCCGCGGACAGGGCGACCCTCGCCACGCACAGGGCGACCTTCGTCGCGAGCAGGGCGGGGATCACCCCCACGGACGGGCCGACCCTCGCCACGGGCAGGGCGAGCGTCCCGAGTGGCGGGACGGGCCTCCCCACGAGCGGAAGGAGCGTCGCCGCGGACGGGACGAGCCTCCCCCCGGACAGGCCGAGCCTCGCCGCGGACGGGCCGAGCCTCGCCGCGGACGGGCCGGACCTCCCCGCGGGCGGGCCGGACCTCGCGGGAGGGGCGGGCTTCCCCTCGGGCGGGGCGGGCCTCCCGGGTGGAGCGGCCGTCCGCGGTGGGGCGGCCGTCCCGGCGGGCGCGGGCGTCGCGCGGCGCGCGGGGGCGGTCAGCAGCAGCGTTCATGGGGCAACGATGTCATCCAGATCGTCGAGTCCGGGCAGCAGGGGGGCCAGAGGCGGCAGCTCGTCGAGTCCGCGCAGGCCCATCCGTTCCAGGAAGTAGTCGGTCGTTCCATACAGGATGGCACCGGTTTCGGGATCGTGCCCGATCTCCTCGACGAGCCGCCGGGCGGTCAGGGTGCGGATGACGCCGTCGGCGGAGACGCCGCGCACCGCGGCGATCCGCCCGCGGCTGACGGGCTGCTGGTAGGCGACGACGGCGAGGGTCTCCAGCGCCGCCTGGGACAGCCGGGCGGACTGGCCGGCGAGTACGAAGCCCTCCACCCAGGGGGCACACTCGTCGGCGGTGTAGAACCGCCAGCCGGCACCGACGTGGCGCAGCCGGAAACCGCGGCCGTCGCGGACGTATCCCTCGGCGAGCTCGGGAAGCAGCCGCTCGATCTCACGGGCCGGGGCGCCGAGCCCGGTGGCGAGCTCCGCGACGCCGACCGGCCGCTCCGCGACCATGAGCACCGCCTCCAGCAGCGCCGCCAGCGGCGGCCGGTCCGCACCGGCACTCCGCGGCGTGGCCCCACCCACAGTCGCCTCGCCCGCGGTCGCCCCACCCACGGTCGCCCCACCCACGGTTGGCGGCGCGGCCGGCGCCTCGCCGCCTGCGCCGGCGTCCGGCTGTTCGCTCACGATGCCGCCTCCCGCGGTTCGTCGTCGGCCGGATCCTCTCCGTACAGCCCCCGGCCGATGGAGAGCAGGTCGCCGTCCCCGGCCGGGTCGACGGCGATCCAGCGCACCGTCAACTCCCCGAGGGGGATCTCCTGGTCGAAGGAGATCCGGCCCTCGCGGAACAGCTCCAGCAGGGCGAGGAAGCGGGCGACCACCTCGATCGTCTGCTGGCAGCCCGCGCACAGCGTGCGGAAGTCCGCGGCGCCGAGCTCCCGCAGCAGCGAGATGATCGCGAGCATGTGCTCCCGGACGCTGATCCGGGGCAGGTGCACATGGTCGGTGGCGACCAGCGGCGGCAGCGGCGGCTCGCGCAGCCGCGCGGCCAGCGCCGCGAGCTCCGCGGGGCCGATGCCGATCTGCACCTCGGGCAGGGCGGCGGCGTAACGGGGCTCCAGCGGCACGGCGCGGGGCACGTGGCGGGCCTCCAGCGCCATCAGGCCGGCGAACAGCGCCGACGCCTCCTTGTACGCCCGGTACTGCAGCAGCCGGGCGAACAGCAGGTCGCGGGCCTCGAGCAGGGCGAGGTCCTCGGACTCGTCGTCGGACAGCGCGCCGGGCAGCAGCCGGGCGGCCTTGAGGTCGAGCAGGGTCGCGGCGATCACCAGGAACTCGGTGGCCTGACCGAGGTCGAACCGGTCCCCCAGCCGGCGGATGTGCGCGACGAACTCGTCGGTGACCTGGGACAGCGCGACCTCGGTCACGTCGAGGCGGTGCTTGGCGATGAGCGAGAGCAGCAGGTCGAACGGACCGGTGAAGTTGGCCAGCTCGACGACGAAGGGCTCGGTCCGCCCCCCTCGGGCGGTCGGTGTCGCCGGCTCGCCCCCGGCCCCGCCGGCATCGGCTCTGGCCCGGGTCATGACGCCACGCTACGCCCCAGGCCAGCAGTCATGATCGTGCTCAAGCCAGGTGGAGACCGATCAGGGCGGCGAGCCCGCGCAGCAGGGGGCCGATGAGCTGGCCGACGACCGACGGGAACCCGACGAACAGCACCGGCAGCAACAGCAGCGCCAGCAGGATGACCAGGCCGATGTTGCCGTCGGTGAGCCGGTGGTGGGCGCTGCGCCAGCCCGACGACGTCCCGCCGAGCAGGAACACCAGCCGCCCGGCGTCCGTCGGCGGGACCGGGATGAGGCTGACGATGAACATCGACCCGAAGGTGATCGCCAGCCACAGGGTGAACTCGGCGGCGAAGCTGTCCGGCACGGTCACCTCGGTCACCCGGTCCCCGAGGAAGATCCTGGCCGGGTCGCCGACCACCTGGAACAGCGCGAGCGAGCCGAGCGCCAGCAGCAGGTAGGCCAGCGGGCCCGCGAGCACCGCGGCCGCGACGTGGAAGCGCCGCCGCCGCCACACGTCGTTCATCGGCACCGACTCGGCCCAGCCGTGGCCGACGATGAACACGGCGAGCCCGCTGAAGGGGCTGAGCCGATCCTTCACGCCGGTGGTGAGCCGGCCGCTGCGCAGCGGAGTGGGGTCCCGCACGACCCGTGCTGTGAGGACCTGGGCGGCGTCGTGCGCGAACACCCCGATCAGGAACGCGACGACGATCCCGAGCAGCGCCGCCGGCTCGGCGAGATGGAAAAGCACGTTGCTACCTTTTCGCCCCGATCATGCAAAAGCCCGGATTCAGCCGACGAGCGGGGGCGTGTTGTGCCGGACCATCAGCTCGCGGGCCAGCCGCCGGTAGCCGGCGGCGCCGACCGAGGTGGGCGCGTACGTCGTGATCGGCTCGCCGGCCACGGTCGTCTCGGGGAAGCGGACCGTGCGGTTGATCACCGTGTGGAACACCTCGTCGGGGAACCGCTCGACGACGCGGGCCAGCACCTCGCGGGCGTGCAGCGTGCGGGCGTCGTACATGGTGGCGAGGATGCCGGCGAGCTCGAGGCGCGAGTTGAGCCGCTCGCGCACCTTGTCGATCGTCTGCAGCAGCAGCGCGACGCCGCGCAGCGCGAAGTACTCACATTCCAGCGGGACGATGACGGCGTCCGCCGCGGTCAGCGCGTTCACGGTCAGCAGACCGAGCGAGGGCTGGCAGTCGACGAGGACGACGTCGTAGTCGTCGAGGATGGGAGCCAGCGCGCGGGCGAGGCTGTGCTCGCGGCCGACCTCCGTGACCAGCAGCACCTCGGCGGCGGACAGGTCGATGTTGCTCGGCAACAGGTCGAGATTGTCGACCTGGGTCTCGACGACGACGTCCCGGACGTGGGCGTCCCCGCCGAGCAGCAGGTCGTGCACGGTCAGGTCGAACTGCATCGGGTTGATGCCGAGGCCGACCGACAGCGCGCCCTGCGGGTCGAAGTCGACCAGCAGCACGCGGCGGCCGTACTCGGCGAGGGCGGCGCCGAGGTTGATCGTGCTGGTGGTCTTGCCGACGCCGCCCTTCTGGTTGCACATGGCCACGATCCAGGCGGGACCGTGGGAGGTCAGCGGGGCGGGGACGGGGAACGACGGCAGCGGCCGGCCGGTGGGGCCGGGCTGCCCCACCCCCTCGTCGACGCTCTCGCCGCCGGCTTCGAGCCGCCCGTCCTCGGACAACCGGGGGTCACCGACGGTCACCTCACCGTAGGTGCGGCGTTTCGGGGAATCGACGGAGGGAGCATCGGCAAATCGGACCACGGAGGGGTTGCTCCTTCTACAAAGAGCAGAAACGGACCGGTAGGAGCGTACCGACACTCACCCGTTCCCGGCGGCGCTGGGTGGCCGTAAAGCGGCGTGTCGCGCCATCGGGGGCGGTGCGCGTTGGACGGGTCACGCCCACAGGGGTACGAAATCATGCACCAGGGGTCACCGATGCGGTTCGGTCAGGCTTGCACCGCTTCGGATGTGGCCCGCGAACGTGCTCGGCGGGTCGACGGTGTTGCCGGTCGCACCGTGATGCGGCTCGCGCCGTGACGTGGGTCCCGTGGCGATGTGGGTCCCATGGCGATGTGGGCCGGGTGACGATGCGGGCCGGGTGGTGATGCGGGTCCGGTGGCGATGCGGGCCCGGTGGTGATGAGGCGTTTTTTCGAGTGAAGGGAGCTCTCCTATGGGCGCACAGACGGTGGAAGCGGTGGTGGCCCGGCACAAGGGCGCGCCGGTCGGTCTGGAGCGGATCATCGTCCCGGACCCGGGGCCGGGCGAGGCCCGCGTGCGCGTGCGCGCCTGCGGCGTGTGCCACACCGATCTGCACTACCGCGAGGGCGCGATCAACGACGACTACCCGTTCCTGCTCGGCCACGAGGCCGCCGGCACGGTCGAGTCGGTCGGCGAGGGCGTCACGGGTCTGGCTCCCGGCGACTACGTGGTGCTGGCCTGGCGGGCGCCGTGCGGGACGTGTCGGGCCTGCCGGCGCGGGATGGCCTGGTACTGCTTCGACTCTCGCAACGCCACCCAGCCGATGACGCTCGAGGACGGCACGCCCCTCGCACCGGCGCTGGGCATCGGGGCGTTCACGCCGCTCACCCTGGTCGCCGCCGGCCAGTGCGTGCCCGTGGACCCGGCGGCGCGACCGGAGGCGGCCGGCCTGATCGGCTGCGGGGTGATGGCCGGCTTCGGCGCGGCGGTGAACACCGGGCGGGTCACCCGCGGGGAGACGGTGGCGGTCATCGGCTGCGGGGGCGTCGGGAACGCGGCGATCGCCGGCGCCGCCATCGCCGGCGCCCGGAAGATCATCGCGGTGGACGTCGACGAGCGCAAGCTGACCTGGGCCCGCCACTTCGGAGCCACCGACACCGTGGACGCCCGCTCGGCCGACCCCGTGCAGGCGGTCCGCGACCTCACCGACGGCTTCGGCGCCGACGTCGTCATCGAGGCGGTGGGCCGCCCCGAGACGTACCGGCAGGCGTTCGACGCCCGCGACCTGGCCGGGCGGCTGGTCCTGGTGGGGGTGCCGGACCCGACGATGACCGTCGAGCTGCCGCTCGCGGAGGTCTTCGGCCGCGGCGGCCATCTGTCGTCGTCCTGGTACGGGGACTGCCTGCCGAGCCGCGACTTCCCGATCCTCATCGACCTGTACCGCCGGGGCCGCCTCGACCTCGACGCCTTCGTCACCGAGACGGTCGGGATCGGCGACGTGGAGGAGGCGTTCGCCCGGATGAGCCGCGGCGACGTGCTGCGCAGCGTCGTGGTCCTCTGACCGCTTCGCCTCCCACCGCCGCGCGGCATCCCTCACCTGCACCGCGGCCGGCAGCCGTCCGCGGCCGCGGGGTGCCCCCGCGGGCGGGATCGCCGCCACCCCGCCAGGGGTGGCGGCGAGGGTCACCGTCCGCCGCGGTTCCGCGGGGGTGGCGGGGCGGCCCGAATCCGTGAGGCGCCCGATACGGTCGACGCGTCGGGGACCGCCGCCGGCCGGCGGCGCCCCGGCGCACGGCGGGCGGACCATCCGGGTTTCCGACCCGGTCGGGAATGCGGGAACAGAGGAGCGGGCGCCATGACCGGCAATGCGGGGCTTCGGGTGGACCGCGTGATCACCCGCGGCGACTTCACCCTGGACGGCCAGACGTTCACCGTCGACAACAACGTCTGGCTCGTCGGCAACGACCAGGAGGTCCTGGTCATCGACGCCGCGCACGACCCGTCGGTGATCGCGGCGGCGGTCGGCGCCCGCGTCGTGACCTCGATCATCGCCACCCACGGGCACAACGACCACATCAACGCGGCGGCGGAGCTCGCCGACCTGGTGCGGGCGCCGATCGCGCTGCACCCGGCCGACGTGATGCTGTGGCGGACGATCTACCCGCACCGCGCTCCCGACCGCTCGCTCGCCGACGGTCAGCTCGTCGGCCTGCCCGGCGGCGGATCGCTGCGGGTGCTGCACACCCCGGGCCACTCCCCCGGCGGGGTCTGCCTGTTCGGCGAGCTGACCGGCGAACCGGTGCTGTTCAGCGGGGACACGCTGTTCCGCGGCGGGCCGGGGGCCACCGGGCGGTCCTACTCGGACTTCCCGACGATCCTCGCCTCGATCCGCACGAAGCTGCTCACCCTGCCGGCGAACACCGTCGTGCACACCGGGCACGGCGACGACACGACCATCGGCGAGGAGAGCGTCGACTACGACGACTGGGTCCGCCGGGGCCGCTGACAGCCGGTCACAGCCGTCCCGCCGTATGCCGCTGATGGCGGTCACCGCCGTGGGTGTGCCGCGTCGCCCACACCGGCGCGACGGCGGCGACCAGCGCGACCGCGACACCGACCTGCAGGATGTGCCGGATCCAGTCGACGCCGCCGGTATGGCGTACCCCGATCGCGCTGGCGATCACGTTGCCGACCAGCGCGCCCACGATGCCGAGAACAACCGTCAGCCAGATCGGAATGTCCTGCCTACCCCGGAGGATCAGCCGGGCCAGCAGGCCGATCACCAGGCCGGCGAGAATGATCCAGATGATTTGAAACACCGCACACCCCCAATAGAGAGCCTGCCCTGGTTTTCTCCGTCACCAGCCGGCCACAAACCCATCCGACACAGCCGGACAATGGAGATAAACAGCCCAGTTCGCCGCCGAGACCGGGCCGGAAATGCGGTCAGCGCGGCAGAATCCGGGCGTCGACCGCGTGCAGATTGACGGTCTGCAGACCCTGATGCATCCCGGGGACCACATCGACGAGGAAGTATCCGTGTAGCCGGTAGAAGCCCTGCGCGAAGTCGAAACTGGCCCCGCCGCCGGTCAACCCGGCCAGCCGGTAGGTGGTGCCGGTGCAGCCCTTGCCGGGACCGAAGCCCGGCGTCTGCCCACCGCCCGGGGCGTCGCACGACGCGAACAGGGTGAAGTTCGGCAGCGGGTCGCCCCCGAGGTCCGGACCGGGGAAGAAGGCCCGTGCGTTGTCCTGGCCCGGCGCGAGGACCTCCAGGAAGACGACGCCGGTGTTGTGGGCGGTGACGAAGTCGCCGAACTGCCGGCCCTGCGAGAGCTGCCCGATCGCCCCACGGAACGCGGGCACCGCCGACAGGCGCACCATCTGCGCCGCGCTCAGGGCGGTGACGACCGGGGACGGAGCGGCCAGAGACTGAGCGGCCGGGGACGGAGCGGCCGGGGACGGCGGCCCACCAGGCACGCTCGCAGGGCGGCCCACGCCCGACCGGGGTCGCAGGTCCAGCCCGGAGCCGGGGCCGGGAACACCGGAGGGAACAACCTGGATCACGCGCGGCGCCGCGGGTTGCCGGGACGGGGAGTGGTCGGACTCGTCCGCGGCGTGGGCGGCACCCAGCGCAGCCAGGCCGGCGACCGCCGCGGCCAGCGCGGCCAGGGCCGCCGTCCGCCTGGGGTAACGGGCCGCCTGGCCGGCCCGGCCGCGCGGCTCGCCGGGCCCGCCCGGCCCCTCGGCGACATCCGGCCCCCCGGCATCCTCTCGCCCTCCGGCGTCCTCTCGCCTCCTGGCGTCAACCGGCTCCCCCGACCCCATCGGGGCCGACTGGTCCACCGAGGTCCCCGGACCCGCCGAGCTCGGCCCGCTCTGACCGCCGCCCGCCGTCAACCCGCCCTGCGGCGCGGCCCACGACTGCTCCGCGGCCCGCCCCGCCGCTCGTGCGCCAGGACGGGGCCCGTCGACCCCACCGGCTCCACCGGCTCCACCGGCTCCACCGGCTCCGGCACCGCTCGCCGGCGACCCACCTGCCTCCGTCCCGGCTCCCGCAGGTGTCCGGGCCCGCGCGGTCCCCGCCGCCACGGCGGTCCCGTGCGGACCGGGCAGGCCCGCCGCATCAGCCGGGCAGGACCCTCCGGTCGAGGTGCCCTCGCCCGGGCGGCTCGCCGGGCCCGGCGCCGGCCCGCCGGGGTGATCCCGGCCGGCCGTGTGCTCCGGTCCGGCCGAACCCTCCCAACCGGCCGGGCCTCTCCAGACGAAGGAACCGTCCGAACCGAGCGGAGCAGGCGTCTGCGCGGGGAGGCCGGCCCTGTTCGTCGCCGGCGGGTAACCCACGGCCCCCGCCGCGGAGCCCGCCGGCGAGGACGCCGCACCCGCGGGCGTCGGTGGGCTGGATCTCGCCCGGCGCCCCGCGCCCATCCGCGCCGGCCGGCCCGCGCGGGCAGACCTCCCGGAAGCGGGGAGCTCGCCCACACCGCCGGGCCTGCCCGGGCCGGCCGGGCGAGCCACCGGTCCCGCTCCCTCCCACGCCTCGGCGCCCATCAGGTTCTCGGCACCGGCGGTCCGCGCGCCGGCCGGCACCGGCGCCCCCGGCGACGACTCCCCCGCGTCCGTCGCGTAGTGGGGCGGCATCGGCGGTATCGGCGCACTGGGATCAGCAGGTTCCGGCCCGAGCGCGGCGGCGGCCGGCGGCGCGGCGACGGACGCCGCCGCGGTCCGGTCCGGGACACCGGGATCGGGCGCCCGCCGCCAGGGGACGGCCCCGGCCGCGTCGGCGGGGGCCCCGCCGGGTGAGTTCAGGTCGCGTCCGGTGCCGGCCGCCGCCGGGTCCGGCTCCGCACGGTCCACCGGTGCGCCGATGGGCGCCCAGGGGGTCATCGCGTTGGCCGGCCCGGGATCCCGGCGCGGGGTCGGCGCGGCGGCCGCGGCCTGCTGCTGGCCGCCGGGCGCCGGCCCGGAGCCGTCCGCGGCACGGCCCGCCGCCGCACGCTCGTCGGCGCCCACCCGCCGGCCGACCCCGGCGCGCCGCCCGGCCGGCGATGCCGAGGTTCCCGGGGCAACCGGTACCGGCGGCCGCGTGACCTCACCGAAGACATCGGACCGCAGGGAGCCGGCCGGCGGCGAGGCGGGGTCAGGTGGTGTGGGAGGGGCGTCGGGCGCCGACGGGAGGGCGTCCCGGGAGGACGGTGAGTGGTCCGGACGTTGCCAGGGGCTGTTCGACGGGGCGGCCGCGGCGCCGGTCGGCGCGGGGGCCTCCCGGACGCCCGGCGGGGCTGCGCGGGAGCCGGCCTCCGACGGCCCGCGCGGGGCGGGCGAAGCCGGGGCGGGCGAAGCCGGCGCGGGCGAAGCCGGCGCGGGCGAAGCCGGCGCGGGCGTCCCGGTCGGCGCGGCGAACACGCCCGGCGCCCAGCCACGCAGCCGGCGAACCGCACGCGCCGTGGGGCGGCTGGGCTCGGGGATGCGCTGGGCCGGAGCGACGAAGCTGACCGAAGGCCGCGGCGAGGGCAGCCCGACCAGTGTCTGGCTGTCGTGGAAATCGCCGTCGCGCAGCCGGTCACCGGCTCGCGACGACGTGGGTGACGGGGTGAGCGTGGGCACGTGGACGAACGCCGCGGGGTCGATGGGCGGCGGGTTCCATGCCTCGCGCAGCAGCCGGCGGGTACCCGTGGCCGGATCGTCGGTGGGCCCGATCAGCCCCCGCAGTAGATCGTCCGCGCTGGGACGCGCGGCGGGCTCCTTCACCAGCGCCGCGATCACCGCCGGCCGCAGCTCGGCGGGGACGTCTGCGGTGTCGGCCTCGCTGTGCACGACCCGGTAGAGCAGCGCGTCGGCGCGGCCGGTGCCGAACGGGGGCCGGCCGGTCGCCGCGTAGAGCACGGTCAGGCCCCAGGCGAAGACGTCGGCCGCGGGACCGACCTCGCCGTGCCCGGTGACCTGCTCGGGCGCCATGTAGCCGGGGCTGCCGAGCAGGACCCCGGTGCGGGTGGCGACCGTGGCGTCGACCGCCGCCGCGATGCCGAAGTCGATCACCTTGGGGCCGTCGCCCCCGAGGATGACGTTGCCGGGTTTGAGGTCACGGTGGACGATCCCGGCGCCGTGGATGGCGGTCAGCGCCTCCGCGAGGCCGGCGGCGAGCGCGACGACTTCCGGCGTGTCCATGGCACCCCGGGTGGCGATCGTCTCGGCGAGGCTCTGCCCGGGGATGAGCTCGGTGGCCATCCACGGGTCCTCGGCGTCGGGGTCGGCGTCGACCAGCCGGGCCGTGCAGGCCCCGCCGACCGCCCTGGCCGCCTCGATCTCGCGGCGGAACCGCGAGCGGAACTCCGGCTCGGCGGCGAAATCCGACCGGATCACCTTCAGCGCGACCAACTGGCCGGTGTCGTCGTCCGCGCCGAGGTACACGATGCCCATCCCGCCGGAGCCGAGCCGCGCGGTCAGCGCGAACCGGGCGACCCGCTCGGGGTCACCCGAGCGCAGCGGCCTCGGCGGCACCACGCCCTCCTTACGTCGTTCTTTCCACCATCGGCGATCGTCGGCCCACCCGCCGGACGGCTAAGGGGTCGCCCGGCGCCGGCCCGCTCCCGGCGGGGCCGAAGGTCCGGTCGCCGGCATCACCCCACCGTGCCCGCGGAACCTGTGATGCACGTGTGCGCCGGTCGGGCCACGTGTCCCACGCCCTCATCAGACGACTCCGGGTGCCGGGGAAGTTCCGTCGCCGGACGTGGCGCGACCGGATGTGGCACGAATCGCCGCCGGGTGACGGGACCCTCGACGTCGCCGTTCGCGCAGCTCCGCTCCACCGTCCCGAAGGCGCGGGCCGGAAGTCCGGCTGCTCACCACCACCAAAGCAATGGACAAAGCGCGCCGGCAGGGGGTATTGGGCCTCGGTGCCTTCACCGGAAGCGGCGGGAGGTGTGCCCCCGGAGGCGGAACGGTGCGCTGCGGTGTCACAAATCGGACTGTACCGATGGAACCGCAGCTACCCGGCCATTCGACTCCCCGGACACCCACCTATCGGTTACCCCAACCGGCCACCTCTGCTGGCGGCCCCCTGCCCTTCGGCCGAAAACAACCCCGAACCGCGACGGAGAAGCAGGCGACGCCGCCCCGGAGGCTTCTCCGCCGCGGGATCGATCAGCTTTCGGGGATGTCCCGCCGAGCCCTCACGAGAATGACTCGATCAACGAGTTCGACCCGTTCATCGGAGACGGTGGGCACACTCGGCGACGGGGCGTGACCTGCCTCGCCGCCGGCACCGCCGCGCACGACGATGATCCTGGCATTCCGGCCGGAGCCGGCACCCGGGACGCCCGAACCGGTGATTCCCGCACATGCGGTCCGACCCAGTCGGCGAATGGCCCTCGTTTCTGCCACGAAACCTCCCAGATCAAAGTTGCTCGAAACATTACCCGACAACGGGAGAACGACGAACGCCCACCCAGTCGACTCCAGTGAATGTGATGCGACCAATGATCCACCGGCGCCGACCGCGTCCCCGGTTCCCCGCCGGCAGAATTCCGCTGCCACGCTCTTGCCGACGGTAAAACGCGAGGTCCACGGGGTTCTACGACGCGCCGGGCACCCGGCCCGCACCAGGCGCCGCAACCCGGCCGGGCACGGCACCGACGACACCGCGGGAGCCGTTCGGGCCCCCACCGCGGTGCGGCACACGCACGGGGCAGTTCACAAGGGTCACCCACGAAACGGGCTTGTCCACCCCACCAGAACGATCCGGGGCTACATCCGCACCCCACCCGCCCTAGCGGCGAACATCTCGTGTCGCCGAGCCCGGGAGCCCCACTCATCCTGCACCGATGGCCCATAAGGGTGATCCCTGGCCGGTCCCGCCGCCCGGCCCGGCGTCTCGCGGGCCGTCCGTCCCGCCGGGCCGGAGCCGGACGACCCGGGTCACCCCGGCCGGGGGGAGGGGCAGTGGCCGCGATCCCCCCCCGCCCGACCGGGCCCCGGCGCGACCGGGTAAGGCGGGCATGGGCGACGGGACCGCGCGGAAAACCGCCGGTCTGGATTGCCACTCGATGGTCGTGCACATGCGCGTGCCGTCGCCGAAATACGGCACATCGACGGCTCGTCTGCCACCGGTGCGGCCGCGTTTCGCCGGCGGGCAGGAGTGGGATCCTCATCGGGTTCACACGCTCCGCCCGGACACCGATTATCAACCTCGTGGGCGGTCGGGCGGTGGCGGGGAGACGGCGGCCGACCGGCAGCCGACCGGAAGGGAGCCACGTTCTTCAGCCGCGGCGGGATGGACGGCTGAGCGAGGTCGGCGACCTCGGCCGGTAAGCCGGCCGTCGACCCGTCGTCGACCCGTCGTTGCGCACGCCGGTCCTGCTGCCGGCATCGGGACTCGGGGCGCCGACGGATATACCAGCGCCGTCGACGCGCGAAGTCCGCGTTTTCACCGTCGGGGTGCCGGAGAACTCCGCGGCGAACGCGACCCTTGCGGCGGGCGGCGCGCGCCGCCGATGGCCAGGAATACCCGCCCCGACGCCCACCGCCGCCCGCGCAGGAGTTCGTTTCCTTGTCCGGCGTCCTACCGGCCGCGAGCCGCCTTGCGTAGCTGATGCAGCTCGCGGCGCAGCCGGATCTGCGGAATCATCCCGATGAGCAGGCCGATGACGAGCCCGGCGGCGGCCGAGGCGGCAAGCGCCGCGGCAACCGACATCCGCTGGGTGGAGCCGAAGAGCCAGATACTCACCCGCGCGTCGTTCTTGACCACAAACACGACGACGGCAATCGCGATGACCAGTACCAGCACCGTGATCGCGTAGGTGGTGTAGGCGACCCCGCGCCGCCGCGGCGGCCCCTCGGCCGGCGCGCCGGGCGCCGGCGGCGTCCCCGGCGCCGCCGGACCGCCTGCCGTCCCCGCCACCCCGGGAGCCCCGGCGGCCCCGGTCGGATAGGCGGCGCCCGCCGGGTAGGGCGCAGGCACCGTGCCCGGCGAGGTGCCGCCGACCGGCGCCGCGCCCGGCGCCGGGACCGCGGGACCGCCGGGGGGCGGCGGCGGGCTCGTGGGGCGGGTGTAGTCGATCCTCTTGCCCGGCTGGTCGGATCCCGCCATCGTCGCCCCATCCATCATGATCGCCTGAACGGCCGTGCCCCGCGCCGTCCAGTTCCGTCCCCTGTGCCCAGGGATTCTAGGCGGGACCGTGCCCTATGCTGAAGATGCGGACGAGGTGGCCGGGCGGCCGCGTCGGCACCGGTTCACGCCGGTGCCGCCGAGGAAAGTCCGGGCTCCACAGGGCAGGGCGGTGGGTAACACCCACCCGGGGCGACCCGCGGGACAGTGCCACAGAAAACAGACCGCCGGTGCCGGTCACGGCGCCGGTAAGGGTGAAACGGTGCGGTAAGAGCGCACCAGCGCCCAGGGTGACCTGGGCGGCTCGGTAAACCCCGCCCGGAGCAAGGTCAGAAGGCCCGCGGCCGTAACCGGTCGCGAGCCGCGCAGGCGTTCGAGGGCTGCCCGCCTGAGCCTGCGGGTAGACCGCTGGAGGCTGTCGGCAACGGCAGCCCGAGAGAGATGGCCGCCACCGGCGAGCCGCAAGGCGACCCGGCCACAGGACCCGGCTTACAGGCCACCTCGTCCGCACCACCAGCACGTTCTCGCGGATCACACGATCTGTGCGGAGCTCCGGTCTCTCGCGATCTTCCATCTGCCCCGGACGGCATGCGCGGGTTCATCTCGTGCACGGATCGGACGCCGACTTCGTCGGGTGGCACCGGCGCCGGGTACTCAGCGACGGGCCAGGGTGAGCGCGGCGACCAAACCCGAGATCTCCTCCGGTTGGAACCGCACCACCCGACGCTCCCAGGTCAACCGCGCGGCCACGTCGACCGGGAGCATGGCGGAAAGGCGGCGGCCCGCCGAGGCGTCACGGAAGGCCACATAGCCGGCCGTCCCCTGCGGACCCCACAGCGGATTGAGCCCGCCCTGGCATGAGTAGTCCGTATCGATGGCGGCCACCCACAACGCGCGGATCAGGTCCGCAAGACCCTCGTCGACGAACGCCACGCGCCGTCGGTAGCTGATCCCGACCTGTCGGTGCACCGAGGGGTACATGCCTGCGAGCCGCAGCAGCGGCGGCGTGGTCACGGCTGGCCCGGCGTCCCGCGCGCTTGGGGGGCGCTTCGACAGGCGCCGCATCTGAGGACTCATGCCTCTCCAGTCTGCTGGTCGGCCCGGCGACGCCGTTGGCCGCCGCGTCCGAGGTCAGTAGGTGTCCCGCTGCCGGGAGCACTCCGCCGGCCGGATAACCTCCCACCGGCCGTCCTCGTTCCGACACCGGTGACGCCCGAGGTTGCTCCTACCTCGGCGCACTTCTGCCGCGTCGGCTGATCATCCCGCACGCCGCCCGGGTTCGTCCTCGCCACCGGGCGTCGAACCGAGTCCGGCGCACTGCCAGTCAGATGAAATTTGTGACGACCCTCGCCAATGCAGCAGACATAGTTGGATTAATTGGGTGCACTCATGGGGACGTGCCCGCAGGATGCGGCAGCGAGCGCACGTCGCTCGCGCTCGTCGACAGTGACACGGGCATCGGGGCGATGCCCTACACGAGCAGGCCGCGATCCGACGGCTCATCGATGACGGTGGGCCACGAGCGGAGGGTTCCGATGCCGGTGAGGCCGTTGCGCGCCATCGATCCGCGGGCGGTGGGGCCGTACCGGCTGACCGCGCGCCTGGGCAGCGGCGGCATGGGAATGGTCTACCTCGGCGAGGACGCCGCCGGCCGGCGCAGCGCGGTGAAGGTGCTGCGCGACGAGCATGCCGGCGACCAGCTTTTCCTGCGCAGGTTCGCCCGGGAGGTCCGGGCGGCCGCGGCGGTCGACAGCCCCCGGGTGGCGCGGCTGGTGAACGCCGACCCGGAGGCGGAGACCCCGTGGCTTGCGACCGAGTACATCGAGGGCCCGACCCTGACGGCCGAGGTGGCGCGCAGCGGCCCGCTGTCGACCGCGGCGCTGCAGACGCTCGCGGTGGAGCTCGCGATGGCCCTGGTCGCCATCCACGGCGCCGGCGTGGTGCATCGCGACCTCAAGCCCGGCAACGTGATGCTGGCCGAGGACGGCGCCAAGGTGATCGACTTCGGGATCGCCGCCGGGGTGCCCGGTACTGTGACGGTCACCGGCGTGGTCCTCGGCAGCGTCGGCTACATGGCGCCCGAACTGCTCACCACGACCGGTTCGCCCGGCCCGGCCTCCGACATCTTCTCCTGGGCGTTGACCCTGTCGTTCGCGGCCAGCGGGCGACCGCCGTTCGGGGAGGGGCCGCTCGAGGCCCTGCTCCTGCGGACTCTGCACGACAACGCCGCGGTCGACGGGCTGCCCACCCGGCTCAGGAAGATCGCCTCCAAGGCCCTCGACAAGAGGCCCGACCGCCGGCCCACCGCCCGCCAGCTCCTCGACCGGCTCCCGGCCGCCCCGCTCCCGAGGGCCGCGGCCCTCGGCCCGGGGGCGGCAATGGCGACGACGACAGCGACGACGACGGCGACAGCGGTGGCGGCGGCCGGCGACGGGCCGCGCGACCGGCGGACGGCGGCGGCAGGCGGGGCGACGGCTGCGGCGACCAGGCCCGTCCTGCTGCCGTTGGACGCCGCGCCCAGCCCCGACGGCACGCGGGCGTACCCGTCGACCGCCGGCACCGGGTCGCCGGTGAGCCGCGGCCGCCGGCCCGCCCTCGTCGCCCCCGCCTTCGCCCTGTTTCCCGCGCTGCGACCGGTACACCGCCGCGGGATCGCCGCGACGGCGACGGTCCTCGCCGCGGCGGGCGCGATCACCGCCGTCCTCGTGGCGGCGCCGGGGGAGACGACCCGGTCCACCGCCAGCACGCCGGCCTCCCCCACCGGCGCTGCCGCGCGCCCCGCGGCAGCGACCACAACGACGACCACGCCGACGACCACGCCCGCGCCCGGCCCCGCCGCGCCGAGTCCGGCGTCGGTCTCTCTGGTCGGCGCGACAGCCACGCGGCCCCTGCCCGTCGGGCCGCAGCCCACCGCAGCCGCCGCGGCCGCCGCTCCGGCCGTCGCCCGCGACGTGCCTGTACCGAGACCGCGGCCCGCCGGCACGCGCCCGAGCACCGCCCCGCCTCGGGACTCGTCCGGCCAGGTCAACCCGTCGAGTGGCTGCTCCGCCGCCGGCGCCGCGCGACTCCTGCCGCTGTTCGGCGCCGACGGGCGGTGCACCCCGATCGTCTTCGGACAGCCCGTGCGCGCCGATCGGAGGGAGTCGGGCGGCAAGCCCGGGACGAAGCCCCGTTCGCCGCGGTCCAAGCCCAGCGATCACTCCAATGGCGGCGGGCGCGACTCCCGCGGCTTGAGCGCGGCGAGGTGAACGGCTAGGGGGCGACGGCCAGCCGGCGATCTGGCGGGTGGCCCAGGCGCCGTCCCGGCGCGGCATCCGCACATCCATCAGGACGACGTCCGGCCGGTGTCGGCGGGCCGCCCGCAAGTCCGGGCCCGCGTTCCCCGGCTGCACCGGGTCGCCGGCCGGATCACCGTGGCGGCGATCTGCGTCGCGGGCACGGCGGGTGCCGTGCTGTCCACCGTCAACCTCGCCGGTCCGATCGGGACGGCCGGCTTCGGCCTGCTGGCGGTGCTCTGGGCGAGCTTCGCCGTGACGACCGTGTGGAAGATCCGCCGCGGCGACGTCCTCGCGCACCGCCGGTGGGCGATCCGCACCTTCGCCCTGACCTACGCCGCGGTGACGCTGCGGCTGTGGATGTTCGTCATGAGCGCCGTGCAGATCGGGGCGGGCACCGACTCGGAGGTCGCCTTCGACCGCGCCCACCACGTCGTCCCGTTCCTCTGCTGGGTCCCCAACCTGCTCGTCGCCCACTGGCTCCTCACCCGCCCGGACCCGACCCCCGCGGCACGACCACGGCTGTCCTGACCTCACCCATCAACGCCAGATCTCCTGCGGACGTCTGATCTGGCAATCGAGATCCGCCATCCAGGAGGCCACTAGCGACGGCGACGGCGACGGCGACGGCGAGCCAAAGACCACCATCCCCGCACCCAAGGACACAAAAGGGCTACACACAGTAAACTACAGTCATGTAATTGCGCACGTAGCGCTGCAGCCGGCCCGGGAACCTAGGTAAGTTCATGCGGAGGTAAGGGATGCCACGATCGAGGCACCCGATCAAGGAGCTGGAGACGTTCCTTCGCCAGGCGGAGAGTCAGAGCTGGAGAGTCGAGAAGGGCAAGAAGTACTTCAAGATCTGCTGCCCGTGTGGTGAGCACAAAGCACCCCGTGCATCTCACTCCATCCGACCCGCGCTACGAGAAGAACCTCCGCGGACACCTGAAGAGCCGGACATGCTGGGAGGAGGCGCCGTGATGAAGTACCAGATGCTAATCGAGCTGCAGGTAGTCGGCCCGTTGGACGACCTTGACGAGGTTTCCGACCGACTCGCCGACGCGCTGTACGAGCTTCATGACGTGATCGACCCCGATCTCAGCACCAACCTGAAGACGGGCCGTCTCGACGTCACAATGATCGTGGATGTCGCAACTCTCGAAGAAGCCCTACGCAAGACGCTCGCGGCGACACGCGCGGCCGTCCACGCGACCGGCGGCTCGACCCCGGACTGGGATCGGATGTTCCGCGAGGTTGGAACGCAGGCCCGCGAACTCACCGACGCCTAGCCGGCCAAGGATCGTCGACCGGCCGGGGTGCCGCCATCCCCGGCCAGCCTGCCGGGCCGAGATGTCAGGGTCGGTGGATGTCGAGTACGCACTCCGATCGCAGTAATCACGGACTGGACGATGATGGGGGCGGTGGGCGCAGGCAGACCGTTGGAGGTGTCGATCGACCCGCCGCCGTGGTTCGTGACCTGGTCGTTCATCCCCACCGACGGCGGGCCGGCGCTGATTCGAGCGGACTCGTTTCTCACCGCCACTCAGTCTCCTCCGGCCGCCAGGTTCGTTTTCGAGGAGGCCGCGGCAGACTCCCCCTCGTGGGCCGCCTGGCCGGCCGCACCCGACCAGAACCAGCATGGTCCCAGCGGCCCGGCCGTTCTCACGGTGCGCCCGCACATCGCCGACCAGTTCCGCCCGGGACGGGCCTTCGACCACATCCCCGCGCTCGGCGAAGGTCCCACCATTCGCCAGCCGGCCGGCACGCTCCTCGAGTCGGCCACCGAACCGGAATGGCTCGTCCGGCGTCTCCTCACACGGCTGGCCACCATCCCGTGCGACCCGACCGCCTTTCAATCCTGGGAAACCGCCGTCGACCGCGCGCGGGTCAGTCACGACGGACGCGAACTCCGGTTGTGCGTCTCCACGGACCGCGGCGAGATCCCTGCCGGCGTCGACGTCGCGGAATTCGGCGACCGGGTCGAGGTCGCGTCCGCGTCGGCATCGACCAGCAACAGCCGCCACGACCGATCCGTATCAGGAAGGTGCCCGGTACCGCGCACGGTCGGAACGCCCGCCACGGTGGGGTTGCACGGCGATGGTGGATCGGTGTCGACCTCGCCCGGCCCCTCGCCGGCCGCGCCGTCCATGACGTCGGCACCCGCGATCGGGCCGCCTGGTGGGCTGCCCGTCTTGCCTGGCAGGCAGCCGACTGAGCCCGTCTGGAGATCCCGGCCGCGAGCCAGTCGTCGGCGCGCCGGAGGTCGGACCATCGGTCGTCGACGAAGCCCTCGTGCCCTGCACGGGCACCGGCACCGCCTGGGCTCGGCCCAGGTCCACCTCGCCAGACCTACCTGACAGAGCTTTGTCGGCAACTCCGGGATGTGGGATCACGCCCGCGAGTCGTGGCCGCGCAGACCTGTCAGCTCACGGACAGTGCCTACGCAAGTGTGCTGACACTGCTACTTTGGGTCGCAATGTCTATCGAGCGGCCGGCGACGAGTCCCGAGTGGTCGCCAGCGCCGGACCAGTCCGGAGAACCGCGCGTCGACCCCCCGGAGCCCACGAAGCGGTCGAGCATCGAGGCCAAACTGGACGCGCTCGAACGCCGCGCACTGCCGGCTGATCGGCCGCGGCCGACCGAGCGCGACACGGCAGCCGAGCCAGAGGCCCGCCTCTCGCCGCTGGAACGCAAGCTGGCGCTGCTCGACAGCGCCGCGGCCGGCAATCCGGTCGGTGACGCGGGTCTGGACGCGCCAGCCAGGAAAAGGGACGGATCGGACGGACCGGAACGGCTCGGCTGGAAGCTGACCCGGATCTGGCGGGACAGCCGGCCGACCGCCGACGGCCGCGCCTTCTACGAGAAATCCGACGACAGGATGTGGACGGCGGCCGCCACCGCCGAACCCGCACCCGGCCGCTACACCGCCGACCTGCACGGTAACCCGACCACATTCCGTGTTGGGAGCCACGATCTCGACGCTCGCCAGCTCGCCGCCCTCATCCGCAAGGACGAGAACTGGCAGGGCCGGCCGGTCCGCCTCATGTCCTGTGAGACCGGCCGGGGCGAGGATCCCATCGCCCAGAAACTCGCCGACCAGCTCGGCGTCACCGTGACCGCACCCACCGAACTCGCCATCTCCGACAAACACGGTAATGTGTACACCACCTCTGTGCGCCTGGACAGGTTCGGCTTTCCGAGGTCAACCGTGCCACCTGACGGCGTCTGGCTCGATTTCCATCCGAGAACCGAAGGCGGAAAAGATGCCCCAGATCCTGGGTGACTTCAGGGTGGCAAACGTGTTCGACGGCACGACGGATGGTGTGCCCTTCGTCGCCGGCCGCGCACCGCTGCCGCCCGGTCCCGAGCGAGAGAAGCTACTGGTCTACCTCAAGCAGGGCCGATACCTCCTGCGCGCCGCCGGCCTCGGTATCGACCAGCTCGACCCGGCCCGCGGTCAGCAGGTTCCGATCATCATCTTCACGGATGGGGTGTGGGTGTGGGACGCGTCCATCGCCTATTACCTGACGGAGCACGATCTGCCGCCGGAGCCGGCCTTCATGGACTACCTGCGTGGTCGGGAATTCCGCTATGAAGCGCCGACCGAAGAACGGGTCGATGAAGCTTTGGCGGCAATACAGGCCGAATGATCCACCAGTCGGTGGCGATGCCGGCGCACGGCAGCAAGGGGCGCAATTCGAGACCGGTGGCGCCTCAGCGGCGGCGGTCCGTCGAGTCGATGCGGTGCCGGTGCCCCTGGTCGCGAACACCACCGGTGGCGCGCGCATCCGGGCCGGCCTGCCGACCGGCTGGCGGGTCGGCGACAAGACCGGCGCCGGCGCACGCGGCATGATCAACGATGTCGCCGTGGCCTGGCCACCGGACACCGGTCCGGTGGTCATCGCGATCTACACCAGCCGCACCGACGACCGGGCCGAGGGCGACAACCGGATCGTCGCCGACATCGCCCGGATCGTCGCCGCGACCCTGGGGCCGCCGCCTGAGCAGCCGCTCCTACTCGCCGTAGGTGGTCAGGTTCGCGGAGTGGTGAGTGTCGTTGAAGCCGCGCAGGACGGCGGGGCCGTCGGAGTACCAGTCGATCGTGGTCAGCGAGACCAGGTCCAGGTGCAGGCGGTACAGGACGGTCGGCTCCGCGGCCAGCGCGAGCTGGGTGAGACCCTTGATCGGCGTGACGTGCGAGACGACGAGGACCCGCTTGCCGGGCTGCTCGACGAGCAGCCGGTCGCGCACCCGGGCCACCCTGGTCACGGTGGAGATCAGGCTCTCCCCACCGGGCGGCGGCACGTTCGGGTCGGCGAGCCAGGCGTTGAGCTCGTCGGGGAAGCGCTCGCGCACCTCACCGAAGGTCATCCCCTCCCAGGCGCCGAAGCTGGTCTCCCGCAGGTCGTCGTCGACGACGTAGTCGCGGCCCAGCGCCTCGGCGGTCTGCCGGGCCCGCTTGAGCGGCGAGCTGACGATCAGGTCGAACGGTTCGTCGCGCAGCCGGTCGGCGACCGCGGCGGCCTGGCTCATCCCCAGGTCGGTCAGCGACGCCTCCACCGTCCCGCTGAACCGCTTGTCCACCGACAGCGGTGTCTGGCCGTGGCGCAGCAGCACCGTCGCCGTCGGTGGGGCGGGCGGGGCCATCCAGCCGGAGAGCCGGTTGGTGGTGGGGGCGCGGTGCGGCGCCGGATCCGGTGACTGCGGAACCGACGGCTCCCAGCTCCGCCCGGCCGCGGCGGCGTCCATCGCCTCGTTGGCGAGACGGTCGGCGGCGGCGTTGCGGGCGCGGGGCACCCACTGGTAGCGCACGGCGGGGAAGGTGCGGGCGAGCGCGGCGGCCTCGTCGGCCAGGGGGCGCATCGCCGGGTGTTTGATCTTCCAGCGGCCGCTCATCTGCTCGACGACGAGCTTGGAGTCCATCCGGGCCTCCACCTCGGCGTCCGGGGCGATCTCGGCGGCGGCTCGCAGCCCGGCGATGAGGCCCGAGTACTCGGCGACGTTGTTCGTGGCATGCCCGATCGACGCGGCCCGTTCGGCGAGCACCGTCCCGTCCGCGGCGTCACGGACCACGGCGCCGTAGCCGGCCGGGCCCGGATTGCCCCGGGATCCGCCGTCGGCCTCGACGACCAGCCTGCGCACCGTGCTCATCTGCCGCTCCCCTCGCCCTGCCCGCCTCGCCCTGCCCGAACCGACCTGCCGCTACAGCCCCGACTCGGGGGTACGGACCAGGATGCGCCGACATTCCTCGCACCGCACGACCTCGTCGACCGGGGCCGCGGCGACCGCCCGCAGGTCGCCGCCGGAGAGCTCGAGGTGGCAGCCCTGGCAGCGCCGGCGCAGCAACGGCGCCGCGCCGACCCCGCCGGAGGACGTCCGGATCCGCTCATACAACGTCACCAGCGCCTCGGGCAGCCGGGGCGCGAGGGCCGCCCGGTCCTGACGCAGCCGGGCGGACTCGGTGTCGATCTCGGCGTACGCCTTGTCGCGGGCGATGGTCGCCGCGTCGATCTCCGCCTGCAGGTCGGCGCGGCGCTGGGTGAGGGCCGCGAGCTGCCCTTCCAGGCCCTCGACGGCCTCCATCTTCTCCAGCGCGTCGTCTTCGAGCACGCCCTGGCGGCGGGCCAGCGAGGCCAGCTCCGCCTGAAGGTTCTCCAGCTCTCGGGAGTTCGTCACCGCCCCGGACTCCAGCCGCTGCGAATCGCGGGCCGAGCGGGTCCGGACGAGCTCGATCTCCGTCTCCAGCTTGCGCTGGGCGCGGGTGACGTCCCCCAGTTCGGTGCGGACCCCGACGACCTCGTCGTCGAGGGTGCCCAGGGCCGCGGTGCGTTCGGTGATGACGGCGAGTTCGGGCAGCCCGCGGCGGCGGGCGGCCAGCCGGTCGAGGCCGGCGTCGAGGGCCTGCAGGTCGAGCAGGCGGAGCTGGATTGCTGGGTCGGCCTTCATGGACTCCTCACCGGTATGTCCTTCATCGGCGTCGGCCGCGATCGACGACGCCCTTGCCGGTACCGCGCCGCCCGGCCCGCGAGCCGGAGCGGTCGGCAGCGAACCCGGCCCGGCGAGCCGGGCATCCGCCTGCGACGCCGACTACCGGGACGGAACGTGCAACCGCCAGGGATCGGTCACGATAGCGGACACCGATGCACTCACCGTACGTCCCCGGGTCCGCAGACCGGCCTCCAGACGCGCGGCGGCCTGCGCGAGCCACGGCCATTCGCTCGCCCAGTGGGCGACGTCGACGACGGCGATCGGATGCTCACCCACCGTGTCGAGCACGTGGTGATGCCGTCCGTCGGCGGTGACCAGGACGTCCGCGCCCGCGGCCCGCGCCGCGCCGGCCAGTTCCCCGCCGGAGCCGCCGCAGACCGCGACCCGGTGCACGAGCCGGTCCGCGGCCCCGGTCGCCCGAACCCCGCCGGCCGTCGCGGGCAGCGCCCGGGCGACGCGGGCGCAGAAGCGGTCGAGCGGCTCGGGCTCGGGCAGCTCGCCGATCCGCCCCAGCCCCCGACACACCGTCGGCGCCGCCACCGCGCCATCCCCGGCCGGCTCCACCCCGGCCGGCTCCACCCCGGGCGACTCCACTCCGGGCGGCTGCGCTACTCCGGGCGGCTGCGCTACTCCGGGCGGACGCACGTCGGCCGGCTGCCCGTCGGCCGGCTGAGCCGGGTCCAGCGGGCCGACCCGGCGCAGCCCGAGGGCCGCCGCCAGCGCGTCGCTGACCCCCGGGTCGGCGACGTCGGCGTTGGTGTGCGCCGTGTACAACGCGACCCCGGCGCGGATGAGGGTGGCGACGACCCGCCCGCCGGGTCCGGTCTCGGCCACCCCGTGGGTCCCCCGCAGGAACAGGGGATGGTGCGTGACGAGCAACTGGGCGCCGCCCGCCGCCTCGACGGCCACCTCGACGGTGGGATCGACGGCGAACAGCACCGCGGAGACGGGGGCCGCGGGGTCGCCGACCGCCAGGCCCACCGCGTCCCACGACTGCGCCCAGGCCGGCGGGAACGCCTGCTCCAGCACGGCCACGCAGTCACCGACCGTCGCCACCCTAGTGCTCACCACGGTGACCCTACCCGCACGGTCGCGGGCGTCTGTCAGCCGGTCACGGCGCCTGCCGAGGTACCGAGGTCCCGCACGCGACGCACCGTTCGCCCCGTAACGTCACCTCTGGCAACGCGCCTGCGCAGGGGCGGCGAGCCACGAGGAAGGGGCACTCGTCATGGCGGACGTTTCGGTGCGATTCCAGGTCGCGGGGGATTCGGAGATCGTGCTGAACCTCTCGACCCCCCAGGCCGTCCGCCTCGTCGAGGCCATCATGCGCAAGGTCGCCGACGCGATGGCCGCCTCCCCGGCGGGTGGTTCCGGGTTGGGCGGTCCTGGGGCCGGCGGCGGCGGGATGGGCGGTCCGGCGATGGGTGCGCCAGACCGATCGGGTGTCGGCTCCGTCTGGCCGGACGTCAACCCCGGGCAGAACTCCTTCCCACCCGAACGTTGACCCCACCCGCGCGTTTGGCAGCACCCGAGCGTCCGACCGCACCCGAGGGGCCGACCGCACCCGAAGAGGCCCCACCCGAGCGGTGGACCCGCCCGCCGACGGTCGGCCGACCTGCCGGCCATCGGCGACGCCACAGCCACGGCCGGCTCCGACCGTCCGCCCACGGTCGCAAGCACCACCCGGGCCGGAACTCCGTGCGGCCGCCATGCGGACAAACCGGGTCGCATATGACGGACCGGCACTCCCGGTACCTGCTTCCGTAAAAGCCGACACAACAAAGCCGCAACACGATACAACTCCGCACAGCCATTCCTCACCGAAGGGAAAACGATCACGCATGGCGGGGGACGTACCGGTCGACGAGCGCGCCCTGATCACCCCGGCCGACGCGGCGGCCAGCCGTTCGCTGTGGGCCGCTCCCGCGGGGCCTGACGCGACCGATCCGGCCACGGGTGGCACCGCGGCGACCGGCGACGGCACGCCCGCCCCGCCCACCGGCGCCGGCGGCGAACGGACCCTGCACCGCTACGGCCGGGTCCAGGTACTCGGCCGGCCGCGGGACGACGCGCCCGGCGGGCCAAGGCTGCTCGCGGCCCGCGCCGGCGCGGGCCTGCTGCCCCCGGCCGACGGCAGCGTCGTGTCGACCACGGGCGTCTCCCCCGGCCTGAACCGGGCCGAGACGCTGGGTCTGGACGCCTTCCGGCTGCGCGCCAGCGCCGCCTACCGCCGACTGAAGCAGGACCGCCCGCGCGACGGCCATCCGTGGGACATGGACCGGCCCTGCACCGACGTCCCGCCCCCGCGGGGGTCCGCCGAGCCGGACCCGGACCGCGCGGCGCCGCGTGCCTTCGCCAACGGCCAGTCGCTCCTGCAGAGCCCGCTGATGACGCTGACCGCCGCGGGCGCCGCCGCCGACACCGGCCCCGCCACGGGCCCCGCGGGCGGCGCCGCCGGCTCCCCGACCAGCTCGAAGCTGGAGGGCTCCGTCGCCATCGGCCTGATCCTCGTCGAGGGACCGACCGCCGACCTGCAGTTCGCGGCGGCCGAGCGGACCAAGGTCGTGGCCGAGGTGCAGAACGGGCTGTCCTGGTACGCCACCACGAACCCGGCGGCCGACCTCACGTTCTCCTACGACATCCAGCTCGTGCGCCTGTCCGTGCCGGCGGACCCGAAGGCAACCGATCTGGAGGCCCTGTGGCGGGACCCGGCGATGAGCCGGCTCGGCCACGCGGCCAACTTCGACGGCGTCTACGACTACGTCGACGCGCTGCGCGCCCGACTCGGCACCCGGTGGGCCTACTGCGCCTTCTTCACCAAGTACCCGCTGGGCTACTTCGCCTACTCGTCGGTCGGCGGCCCCCGGATCGTCATGTCGTACGCCAACGACGGCTGGGGCCCCGACAACATCGACCGCGTCTTCACCCACGAGACCGGGCACATCTTCGGCGCCCCGGACGAGTACGGCGGTGCGGGCTGCGACTGCGGCGGCGCGTGGGGGGCGTTCGGCGTCCCGAACGGCAACTGCGACACCTGCGCCCCGGCACCGGCGGACTGCCTGATGCGCTCCAACAGCTTCGCGCTGTGCCGTTACACCCCCGGCCAGATCGGGTGGGGCCACGGCGTCGGCGGCAACCCGGCGCTGGTCCAGTCGAAGGGACTGGGCCGCGCCGGCAACTTCGACGTCGTCGTGCCGTCGGCGTTCGCGGGGATCTCCCACGTGTGGCGGGACAACGACGCCACCGGCTTCCCCTGGCGTGACCCGTGGCAGACCGCGCAGTCCCTCGGCCGCGTCGACGCGCTCACCATGATCCAGAGCACCCTGGCCAACCCCGGGCCGCTGGAGGTCGCCGTCCGAGTCGGCTCGACGCTGTCGTTCCTGTGGCGCGACAGCACCGGGGCGTTCGCCTGGCACGACCCCAAGCAGCTCACCCAGGGCGTCGGCGGGGTGCCGTCGCTCGTCCAGAGCCGGCTGGGCACGAAGGGCAACTTCGAGCTGCTCATCCCGGCCGCGGACGTCGGCATCCTGCACCTGTGGCGCAACCACGACGTCTACGGCTACCCGTGGAGCGCGCCGCGACTGTTCGGCGCGAACCTGGGCCGGGTCGACGCGGTCAGCCTCATCCACGGCACCCTCGGTGGCGGCGCGGGCATGCTCGAGGCCGTCGCCCGGGTCGGCAGCCGGCTGGTGCACCTCACCCGGGACAACTCGGCGGTGTGGCGGACCGGACCCGTCTTCGGCGAGGGGGTCGCGGGCAACCCGGCGCTGATCCAGAGCTCCTTCGCCGACGGGGCGCGCAACTTCGAGGTGGTCGTCCCCGCCGCCGGCGGCGGCCTCATCCACTACTACCGCAACAACGGCGCGCCCACGCCGTTCTGGAGCGGGCCGCGCCCGTTCGCCGCCGCCCTGGGCAACGTCGACGCCGTCTCCATGATCCAGAGCAACTTCGACGGCCACCTGGAGGTCCTCGCCCGTGTCGGCGACGAGCTGCACATGGTGTGGCGCACCTCCGGAGCCGGGGCGACCTGGTCGAACCCCCGCCGCGTGTTCTAGCCGACCGCGGAATCGGCCGGCGACACGACCAGCATCAGGCGGCGGGTCGGTCGGGAGGCGGCAGGTCGGGGGGCGGCAGGTCGGGGGGCGGCGGGTCGGGAGGCAAAGCGCCGGGGGCGTCCCAGGGGAGTCCCTCGGCGGGGCGGTCCTTGGCACTGCGGCGCGCCAGCCAGCCGTCGACGAACAGGGTCTCCGCGGGGCTGAGGGTCTCCCGCAGCGCCGGGGGCACCCCGTCGACGAAGACGCCGCGCACGCCGGCGCAGGCCCCCAGCTCCGCCGCCCGCGACGCCGGCACCGCCAGCAGCGCCAGCCGCGGCGGCAGCGCCGAGGTCACCCGTCCGAACTCGGCGAGCGCGGCCAGCGCACCCTCGGCGCGGCCAGCTCCTTCGAGGACGACCAGCAGCTCCGGTTCGGTTCCCCACACCGGTCCATTCTCGCCCGAACGGCGACCGAAGGAGGACCCCGGGCCCGGTGGCGCCACCCCGGGCGGACCACTCGCGGCGCCGCCACGCCCTCGTTCGGCGAGAATCACAGGGGTCGGCCGATGGACACCGCGGCCGGCGCGGGACAAGGTTGGGTCGAACGCCCGGCTCCGGCAGGTGGACCTGCCGCGGTGCGTCGCCCCGGCGGCGGCCGACCGGCGGCGGCCGGCTCGGGCGTCGGCAGGATCCGGGTGGGCCAGAAGGGGAGGGCACCGGCGATGAGCGCGCGACTCCCGTTGTTCCCGCTCGGGACCGTTCTGCTTCCCGGGCTCGTGCTGCCTCTGGAGATCTTCGAGGAGCGCTACCGGGCGCTGGTCCGGGAGCTGCTCGCCCAGCCTGCCGACGAGGCGCGCAGTTTCGGGGTCGTGGCCATCCGGCGGGGCCGCGAGACGGGGCCGGCGCTGCCGGCGATCCACGAGGTCGGCTGCACGGCCGTACTGCGCCGGGTGCAGGAGCATCCGGACGGCCGGTTCTCCCTGATCACCGTCGGCGGGCAGCGGTTCCGCATCGGCACGGTGGATCAGCTCAGCGCGCCCTACCTGGTGGGGGACGTGGAGTTCCTGCCCGACGAGGTCGGTGACGCCGAGGCCGCCCGCGAGTCCGTCGCGCCGGTGCAGCGGCTGATGCGCGCCTACGCCGAGCGGCTGGCCGCCACCGGCACGGTGCAGATCTCCCTGCCGGACCTGCCCGACGATCCCGTCGCCCTGTCCTACGTGATCGCCGCGGCGGCCGTCACCGATCTCACCGAGCGCCAGGGCCTGCTCGCGGCGGCCGACGCAGCCACCCGGCTACGCGTCGAGCGGGCGCTGCTGCACCGGGAGGTCGGCCTGCTCCAGAAGATCACCACGATCGGCTCCAGCGAACTGCGCCGGGTGGACCCGAGCCCCAACTGAGCCACGTCCCGCGGGCGCGGCGCCAGTTGCTGGAGGTTGGTCACCGCTGCCGGCTCGACAACCGTCATCCACCTCCAGCGTCTCGCTGCCTTCGACGGATGCCCGCTCTCCGGGGTGCTGCGGGACGCCGGCGGCGGTCTCGGCAGGGATCAGCCGGAGGTCTGTGGGGCGTCGGGTCCGCTCGGGGCCGGCAGGCCCGTGCTGTCCGCCGGGCTCTGCGGGCCGTCCGAGCCCTCCTTGCCGCCCGCGGGTCCGGACGCGGCGCCGCCACGACCGGGGACGGGGGTGGGGGTGGGGGTGGGGGGACGCTCGCCGCCGCCGCGCGGGCCCCGGCGGGGGCGTGGCCGGGAGGTCGCCCACAGGCCGATCGCGAAGACACCCAGGGCGACCACCGGCATCACCAGGTAGAGCCCATGCGCGCGGACCCGCAGGTCGACCAGGTCCACCAGCACCGGCGAGGCGTTGGTCGGCAGGCTGTGCAGCAGGTCCGAAGAGCGGCGAAGGTGGCCGATCCAGCCGGCGATCAGCGCGCCGCCAAGACCCCCCGCGGCAAGCCCGAGTGGCACCGCAAAGCCCGCGTCCCGGGCCCGCCAGAACGCCACCAGGCCACCGACGAGCCCGGCGACCGCGCAGATCAGCGCGAAGCGGGCGTCGATGTCGCTCTGGACCGCGAACGCCGACTCGTTGCCGTGCAGCGCGCCGGTGACGTCGAGGTGCGGCGCGGCGGCGGCCCACAGCAGGCCGAGGGGGAACCCGGCGACCGCCATCGCCGCCGCGCAGATCAGGCCGGCGATCAGGTCCGGACGGACGCCGAGCGGCAGTGGCCGCCGCGCGCGGGCCGGCAGTGGGGAGGTCGGAGACGGCTCGGCTCCCGGGCTGTCCGTCGGGACCCCCCAAAACTCCGCTGAACGCTCCGCCACGTCGCCCGTCCCGCCAAGAGGTGTCCGTCTCCTCGTCCGCATCACCCTGGGCGGCGTCGCCGGCCAGCCGCCGCGGACGGTTGACACTATCGTGCTGGGCGGCCGCCCCGACCGCACTGGGTGCGACAGTGGTCCCGCGGCGACGCGATCCTGGACGGTTCCGCTCTGATCAGGAGGTTCCGACGCGGCGCAGTGTCACCGCCGCGACGGCCAGCGCCGCGATTCCCACTGCGGCGCAGACGGCGAGGTCGAGGACCACCTTCGACCAGTCCACGCCGGGTTGGAAGGCGGCCGCGAGGGCGTCCACGGCGTAGCTGCTGGGCAGCACGTCCCGCGCGATCCGGCCGATCTCGGGCAGCCGGTCGGCCGGGATGACCCCGAGGAACAGCACGATGCTCATCCCGAGCTGGCCGGCGATGGTCGCCAGCTCCGGGCGCGGGGCGAGCAGGCCGACCACGGCCCCCAGGCCCGCCAGACACACCCCGGAGAGCACGACGACGGGCAGGAGCAGCCACAGCCCGGTGATCGGCAGGTTGTAGAGCAGGGCGCCGAGCACGGCCGTGATGACCGTGCCGGGCGCGGCGAACGTCGCGTAGGAGGCGGCCGTGCCCAGCACGACCGCCGCCGGCGGAATCGGCAGGGTCAGGTAGTAGTCGAGCGCGCCGGCCGCCCGCAGGGCACCGAAGCGCTGGGCGAGCAGGTTCAGCGCGACGAACGCGACCACCAGCACGGTGGAGCCCGCGACGACCTGGCCGGCGGCGGTGGTGTTGTCGACGTCGAGGATGCCGCGCAGCAGGACCAGAATCCCGATCGACTGGAACGACGCCACGAACAGCAGCGGGATGCGGCCGACCTTCGACCGGGCGAGCTGCCCGCGGTAGACCGCGCCGAACGCCGTGCCGAACCGCGTGGCCAACGGCATTTTCGGCGGCCCGAGCCGCGCCGGCATCGGGATCGGCAACGGCAGCGGCACCGTCGACGGCCCCGACGACGGCTCGAGGGACGGCTCCGGCGACGGTTCCAGGGACGGTTCCGGCTGCAGTGCCGCGAGAATCACCGGCGCGTCGCGCGCGTCCGGGACGATGGTCATCGGGGCCACACCTGCTGGCCCGGACGACGCACGTGCACAGTCATGTCCGCTCCAGGTCTCGGGACGCCCCGCCGAGGGTGAGGTAGACGTCCTCCAGGGATGGGGTGGCGAGGCTGAAATCGTCCAGCGCGGCGAGGGCCGCGCCGGTGGTTAGCCGGCCGAGGGCCTCGCGGGCGGTCGCCGGGTCCAGGCGGACCGTCCAGCGCCGGCCGTTGGTCGTCGCGAGGCCGGCCAGCATGGCGACGGTGGGGTCGTCGGCGGGAGGTTCGTGGCGCCAGGCGAGGTCGAGCCGGACGTCGCCGGACACCGACGCCTTGAGCTGGCCGGGGGTGTCGCAGGCGATCACCCGCCCGGACTCCAGGACGGCGACCCGGTCGAGCACCGACTCCGCCTCCAGCACGTTGTGCGTGATCAGCACGACGGTGGTGCCGGCCGCGTCACGGCGGCGCTGCAACGCCCCCCACACCGCGCGGCGGGCGACCGGGTCGAGCCCGGTGGTCGGCTCGTCGAGGACGAGGACCGGGCGGTCGCCGACCAGCGCCGTGGCCACGCAGGCCAGCCGCCGCTGCCCGCCGGACAGGCGGGCCAGCGGCCGGTCCGCCACCGCGGTGAGGCCGAGCTCGTCGAGGATGTCGTCCCGCACCTCCCGCACGGCCGCGCGGGGAACGCCGCGCATCCGCGCGGTGGTCGCCACCGCGGTGGCGACGGGCAGCTCCGCCAGCGCGAGATCGTCCTGACCGAGATAGCCGGCCAGCCGGGCGGGCAGGTCCGGGGCGGCGCGGACGTCGCGGCCGAACATCGTGATCGTGCCGGCGTCGGGGCGCAGCAGCCCCATCAGTTGGCGGACCAGCGTGGTCTTCCCGGCGCCGTTCGGGCCGAGCACCCCGAACACCTCGCCCTGCCGGACGTCGAGATCGATCCGGTCGTTGGCGAGGACGGAGTGCCCGCCCACCCCGTGTCGTCGGGTGAGCCCGCGGACGGCGTAGCTCAGCACGTCACCCATTCTCGCAGCCGGCTGCGGGCGATGGCCCCGGGCCGTCGTCGGGGACGAGTCACACTGCGCTGCTCATCCACACCACGACGTCAAGCATGCGCAGCGGGGTGACCGGCGGGCCGCTCGACGGCACCAGTGCGGCGAGCCGGCGGAACTCCTCGGCGTTCTCCCGAAGGTCGTACTGCATGGCCCGGACGAGCAACCCCATGTACTGCCGCCAGCTTCGACCGTCGCGCGGAGACGGCGGGACGCAGTCCTCGTGCTGGTAGAAGATCCGAACCTTGGAGTCGAACAGGGGGACGAGCGCGGGCCGCTTGCGGTGCAGCACCTTGGCGATCAGCGAACCCTTGACGTCCCGATCGGAGACGTCGGGGTCGTCGAGCGGGTCGTAGAGGGCGGCCACCAGGTCGAGGGTCACCTCGTCGGCCTCGATCAGCTCGATGCCGGGCGGCAGCTTGTCCAGCGCCCGTTGCAACAACGGGGTGAGCGCGGTCAGGGTGTGCATCCGGTCGACGTCGACGTGCACGCCGAGCAGGCTGGGCGCCAGCAGGTCGCCCGTGCACAGCAGATCCGGGTCGTCGTTGGTGACCAGTCCGTCGTAGTAGGGGTAGGCGTAACGCAGCCCGCGCTTGCGGGGACCCAGGTACTCCTCCACCAGGCTCTCCGCGTCGAAAACCTCCCGGGTGCCTTTCGCCAACTTCACCCCTGAACTCCTTATCGTCCTGTAGTCGTGATCGTCGCTGTCGTGGTGATCGTCGCTGTAGTCGTCATCGTCGCTGTCGCCGTCGTCACTGCAGTCGCCGTCGTCACTGTGTCGTCCGAGGTGCTTGCCCACGATGCCGCGATCGGCGTCTACGAGCCCGACAACCCGCGCTGACGAGGGCGTTGTGCCTCATCCTCCCCTGTGGCCGCCGCGACCGGTACGGGGGTCGACGACGGCGGCGGCCGGCAGGCCCCGCGCCTCGGCCGCCGGATGGCAGCGACCCGGCCAGATGATGAGGGACGGCGCGCCCCAGGTCAGCGGCGATCCGGCGACAGTGGGAGGAATCTCACGCTGGGCGGCCCGGCTCCGGGCGGCGCGGGATCGACGACCCGGACCCGGGGATCGGCCGCGAGCTGCGACAACCGTCCGGCCGGCGCCCGGACCACGGCGGCGAACAGGCACGCACACCCGGCCCGTAGCTGCGCCGCGGCCCGGCGGTCCCGATCCTCCGCGCCGGCCTCGCCGGCTCCCGCCTCGGCCGCGGCCCGCGTCTGCGCCTGGGTCGCCGCCGAGGCGAAGGCGGCGTGGACGTCGGCGACCGGGTCGCGCACGGTCGCCTGCTCGACCTCCCCGCCGGTACCGGCGGTGAAGAACACCAGCACGGCCCGGTACGCGCCGAGAACCCCGAGCATCTCGTCGGGGGTGACCGGGGCGGCGAGGCTCGCGACGGCGTAGAGGTCCGCGGCGGGGGCGGCGGCGGTCAGGGACACGAGGTTCTGCCGGCTCGCCTCGAGGTACTCGGCGACCGAGTCGTGCGCACCTGGGCCGATCGTGACCGTCGGCGTCAGGGGCTGCTCCGCCGGCGGGGAACCGGCCGGGGCGTCGGCGGGCGCCGTCGCGTTGGACGGCCGGTCCCGGTCGACGCTCTGCAGCATCGCCGCCGCCGCGCTCACCACGATCAGCGCGACGAGCCCGAGGACGAGCACCCGCGCCCCCCGGTCCACCACGCCGCCGGGCGCGACACCGACCACGTCGAGCAGGGCCGGCGAGCCCTCGGCCCCGGCCTCGGCCGGCCCGTCCCGGCCCACCCGCCCGCGCCGGGCCCGTTCGGCCAGTCGGCGGGCCCGGTAGGCCTCGCGATCGGCGGTGCCGGCGAGGCGGGACCGGGCGGTGTCGAGGATGCGGAACACGGCCGGCAGCGCGGCGTCGTCGAGCCGGTCGAGCGGGTTCACGGCGGGCCGGGCCACCACCGGCCGGGCCTCGACGGTCACGTGGCGGGCCGCCGTGGGCGGCCCCCCTGAGGCCAGGATTCCTGAGACCGGCACGGCGATCGGCTCGGCCTCGACGGGCGGGACGTCAGAGGTCGGCGGGACGTCAGAGGTCGGCGGGACGTCGGAGGTCGGCGGAGACGGCTTGTCGATCGCCACCGGTTCGGTCATGCCTGCTCCCGCAGCCGTTCCACCGCCTCCGCCAGGTCGGCCGGGTCCGGGCTGGTGAACTCGACGGGGCCGCCGTGACCGGGATGGTCGAACGACAGGCGGGCCGCGTGCAGCCATTGCCGGGTCAGGCCGAGGCGCTCGGCGAGGGTGGGATCGGCGCCGTAGGCGAGGTCGCCGACGCAGGGATGGCGCAGGGCCGACATGTGCACCCGGATCTGGTGGGTCCGGCCGGTCTCCAGGCGTATCGACAGCAGCGACGCCGAGCGGAACGCCTCCACCAGGTCGTAGTGGGTCACGCTGGGCTTGCCGTCCGCGACGACGGCGAACAGGCCCGGCCGGCGCGGATGGCGGTCGGTCGGCGCGTCGACGGTGCCGCTGAGCGGGTCGGGATGGCCCTGCACGACGGCGCGATAACGCTTGTCCACCTGGCGCTCGCGGAAGGCCCGCTTCAACAGCGTGTAGGCACGCTCGCTCTTGGCGACGACCATGGCCCCGGAGGTGCCGACGTCGAGGCGGTGCACGACCCCCTGCCGCTCCGCGGCGCCCGAGGTGGAGATGCGGTAACCGGCCGCGGCCAGCGCCCCGATCACGGTCGGCCCGGTGAAACCGGGGGCCGGATGGGCGGCCACGCCGGGCGGCTTGTCGACCACCACGATGTCGTCGTCGTCGTACAGGATGCCGAGACCCGCCACCGGGGTGGGCTCCACGGTGACCGGACGCGGCGGCGCGGGCAGCCGCACCTCCAGCCAGGCGCCGCCGCTGACCCGGTCGGACCGGCTGCGGATCCGGCCGTCGAGGCTGGCCTGGCCGTCGTCGATGAGGGTGGCGGCCGCGGTCCGCGACAGCCCGAACATCCGCGCGATCGCGGCATCCAGGCGGATGCCGTCGAGCCCCTCCGGGACCGGCAGCGAACGCAGGTCTCCCCCGGCGCCCAGGTCTTCCTCGGCGCTCACGTCTCCCCCGGCGCGGGTCACTGCCCGCCTGGCCCGGTGCCGCCTCGGCCGGCGGCGTCGGCGGGCGGGTCGGCCCGCAGCGCGCCGCCATCCCCGACGACCGCCGCGCCGCCGCGGTCGTCGATGCCGGCAGCGCCCGCGCCGTCAGCCGCGACGGCCGCGCCACGGGCGACGCCCATGACCGCGCCCCCGTCGGCGCCGACGACCGGCTGGACACCGGCGACGATCTGGCCCGGGTCGGGATCGCCGTAGCGGGTGCCGTCGAGTCCGATGCCCCGCAGCGACAGCACGACGGCGAGGATGCCGCCGCAGACGATCGCCGAGTCGGCGGCGTTGAAGATCGGCCAGTGGTGCAGGTAGACGAAGTCGACGACGTGGCCGCGCAGCGGGCCGGGGGCGCGGAAGATCCGGTCGGTCAGGTTGCCCAGCGCGCCGCCGAGCAGGGCGCCGAGCACGACCGCCCAGCCCACCGACCGCAGCCGGCGAGCGGTGAAGACCACCACCGAGATCACGGCCAGGGCGACGAGGCTGAGCACGACCGTCGCCCCTCCCGCGAGGCTGAACGCGGCCCCGGAGTTGCGGGTGAGCCGCAGGTCGAGGACGCCGGGAATGATGTCGACCGGACCGCGGTCGGACAGCGTGGCCACCGCGATGTGCTTGGTCACGATGTCGAGCAACAGGATCACCGCGGCCGCCGCCGCCAGCGTGGCCACCGGACGCCGGGCTGTACCCGCGGCGCCCCCCGTGCCACCGCCCGTGGCGGCCGACCCACGGTCGGCGGGATCTTCGGACACACTGCTCCCGATGGTCGTCTCCGCCCCCACCCGTTCCACTCTACGGGCCAGCCCGCACGGGGCGCTCCGACGGATCCCGCCGGGCACCGACCGAGCGGCCGAGCGGTCGACTAGACTTCTCTGGCAGCGGCACAGCGTCGACGGGGACGAGTAGCGGCGGGCGCAGCCCGAGCGAGCCGGGGTTGGTGGAAGCCCGGTGGCCAGCACGTCGCGAAGATCACCCCCGAGCCGCCGGCAGAACGGGACCCCGTGGGCGCGAGCCGGCGGAGCCCCCAGTAGACCCGGCCGCCGCGAGCTTTGACGAGAGGCCGTCCCACGGCCCGATCCGCCCCCGGCGGATCGGTCGAGCGGGGCGCGCAAGGAGGGTGGTACCGCGGTACCCCCGGTCCCGGGCGGGACGCGGCGGCGGGCAGGCCCGCCGGCCGTCGCCACGCGCGGCCGGTGAGGCGTCGTCCCTCCGTTGGTCCGACGCCAGCCACAACCGAGGAAGACCGGGTCCGCCACGATGACCACCGCCCCGCGTACCCCCACCTTCGCCCCGCTGCCCGGGCAGGTGGACCTACCCGCCTTCGAACGCGAGACGCTCGCCCGCTGGCGCGACGCGAAGGTCTTCCACCGCTCGCTGGAGTCCACGGCGGACCGCCCGCTGTGGGTCTTCTACGAGGGGCCGCCGACCGCGAACGGCAAGCCGGGCGCCCACCACGTCGAGGCTCGGGTCTTCAAGGACCTGTTCCCCCGCTACCGGACGATGAAGGGCTTCCACGTCCCCCGCCGCGCCGGCTGGGACTGCCACGGGCTGCCCGTCGAGCTCGCGGTGGAGAAGGAGCTCGGCTTCACCAGCAAGAACGACATCGAGGCCTACGGCATCGCCGAGTTCAACGCCCGCTGTCGCGAGTCGGTGCTGCGCCACGTCGCCGACTTCTCCGCGATGACGGAGCGGATGGGCTACTGGGTCGACCTCGACGGCGCCTACCGCACGATGGACACCAACTACATCGAGAGCGTGTGGTGGTCGCTGAAGCAGATCTTCGACAAGGGTCTGCTCGTCGAGGACTTCCGCGTCACCCCGTACTGCCCGCGCGACGAGACGCCGCTGAGCGACCACGAGGTCTCCCAGGGCTACGCCGACGTGGACGACCCCTCGGTCTACGTCCGTTTCCCCCTGGTCGCCGACGACCTCGGGCTCGCCGGGCGCGGCGCGCACCTGCTGGTCTGGACGACGACGCCGTGGACGCTGGTGTCGAACACCGCCGTCGCCGTCCACCCGGACGTCGACTACGCCCTGGTCCGCGCCGCCGGCGGGGAGCTGTTCATCGTCGCCGAGCCGCTGGTCGCCGCCGCCGTCGGCGAGGACGCCGAGATCGTCGAGCGCTTCCGCGGCACGGCGCTCGCCGGCGCCCGCTACGTCCGGCCGTTCGAGCTGCTGGCCGCCGAGCGGTTCGCCGCCGGCACCGGCACCCCGCACTCGGTCGTGCTCGCCGACTACGTCACCACCACCGACGGCACCGGCCTGGTCCACCAGTCGCCGGCGTTCGGCGCGGAGGACCTGGCGGTCTGCCGCGCCGCCGGGCTGCCGGTGGTCAACCCGATCGGCACCGACGGCCGCTTCCTCCCCGACACCCCGCTGGTCGGCGGGATGTTCTTCAAGGACGCCGACGCCCCGCTGACCGCCGACCTGCGCGAGCGGGGCCGGCTGTGGCGGGCCCAGACCTACACCCACAGCTACCCGCACTGCTGGCGCTGCCACACCCCGCTGATCTACTACCCGTTGCCGTCCTGGTACATCCGCACCACGGCGATCCGCGACCAGCTCCTGGCCCAGAACGCGGCGACGGACTGGCACCCGGAGCGGATCAAGAACGGCCGCTACGGCGAGTGGCTGCGCGGTAACGTCGACTGGGCGCTGTCCCGCAACCGCTACTGGGGCACGCCGCTGCCGATCTGGCGCTGCGACGACGACCCGGAGCACCTGGTCTGCGTCGGTTCGATCGCGGAGCTGGCCGAGCTCGCCGGGCGCGATCTCGCTGCTCTCGACCCGCACCGGCCGTTCGTCGACGAGGTCACCATCGCCTGCCCGACCTGCGGCGCGACCGCGCACCGGGTGCCCGAGGTGATCGACGTCTGGTACGACAGCGGCGCGATGCCGTTCGCCCAGTGGGGCGCGCCGCACCAGGGCGCCGAGGAGTTCGCCCGGCAGTACCCGGCGCAGTACATCTGCGAGGCGATCGACCAGACCCGGGGCTGGTTCTACACCCTGATGGCGATCGGGACCCTGGTGTTCGACCGCTCCTCCTACGAGACGGTGCTCTGCCTCGGGCTGCTGCTCGACGCCGAGGGCCGCAAGATGAGCAAGCACGTGGGCAACGTCCTCGATCCGTTCGAGCTGTTCGAGCGGCACGGCGCGGACGCGGTCCGCTGGCTGATGCTCGCCGGCGGATCCCCGTGGGCGGACCGCCGGGTCGGCCACGAGGCGATCGAGGACATCGTCCGCAAGGTCCTGCTGACCTACTGGAACACCGCCTCCTTCTTCGCGCTGTACGCGGGCGCGGCCGGTTGGCACCCCGGCGGGGGCCCGGCCGCGGCGGCGCCGGCCGAGCGGCACGTGCTGGACCGCTGGGCGCTGTCCGAACTCGCGGCCACGGTGGACGAGGTGGACGAGGCGCTCGCCGGCTTCGACTCGCTGCGCGCCGGGCGGCGGATCGCCCGGTTCATCGACGACCTGTCCAACTGGTACGTCCGCCGGTCCCGCCGGCGGTTCTGGGCCGGCGACCCGGACGCCCTGGCCACCCTGTACACCTGCCTGGACGCGCTGACCCGGGTGATGGCCCCGTTCACGCCGTTCCTGACCGACTGGCTGTGGGCCCGGCTGTTCGCCGACGCGTCCCCGAAGGCACCCGACTCGGTGCACCTGGCCGCCTGGCCCGAGCTGCCGGCCGGCCTGCATTCCCCGCGGCTGTCCACGCAGATGGATCTCGTGCGCCGCGTCGTCGAACTCGGCCGCGCCGCGCGGGCCGGCAGCGGGGTGCGCACCCGCCAGCCGCTGCCCCGGGCCGTCGTCGGCGCCGCCGCCTTCGGTGAGCTGTCCGCCGAGCTGCGCGCTCAGATCGCCGAGGAGCTCAACGTCAGCGTCGTCGAGGCGGCGACCTCGGACGTCGTGGACATCACCGTGAAGCCGAACTTCCGCGCCCTGGGCCGGCGTTTCGGCAAGAACACCAAGGCGGTCGCGGCCGCCATCGCCGCCGCCGGGACGCCGGTGGACGGCCGGCTGACCGTCACCGTCGACGGTGAACCCGTCGAGTTGTCCGGCGACGAACTGATCATCACGGAGACGCCGCGGCAGGGCTGGGCCGTCACCGCCGAGTCCGGCCTGTCGGTCGCACTCGACCTGGAGATCACCCCGGAGCTGGCCCGGGCCGGGCTCGCCCGCGACGTGGTGCGGGTGCTGCAGGACGCGCGCAAGGCCGCCGGCCTGGAGATCACCGACCGGGTGGACGTGCGCTGGTCGGCGACCCGCGAGGACACCGTGCTCGCCCTGCGCGCCCACCGCGCCACCGTGGCCGAGGAGGTGCTCGCGGTCTCCTTCACCGAGGTCACGGGTGGTGAGGCGGGTCTGCGTTCGGCGGTGGAGCTGGGTCTGGAGTTCAGCCTGGCGCGCCACACCCCCGCGGCCGTCTAGGCACGCAGCCGATCAGGCACGCGGCCAGCCGGGCACTCGGCCGGTCGGACACAGGCGGGCCGCCGGCGTCGGTCCCCGGCGCCGGCGGGCGCCGCGGCGCTCAGGAAGGCGTTCGGCGCAGCGCGCCGAGCGGGAGCAGCGCCGCGGCGATGAGCGTAAGGATCAGGGAGGCGTAGACGAAGCCGCTGCCGGCGATGATGCCGACGATCGCCAGCACCGCACAGAGTGCGAGTAGTGCGCCGCAGAGTGTCAGCATGAGGCGTCCTGACGAGGAGGGCATGCCCGCGGCGGGCCAGGGCGCCGGGCGTCACCTCGGCCGAAGGCCGGGCCGCTCTCGGCGCTGGCGGGGCGGGCCGGCGGGTCTGGCGGCACCGCGGCGGCCACGGCGGTGCTCGCCGACACCGGACTGACAGGCCAGGCCGCACGCGGCGTGGTCACGGACGACGCGGCCATGGCAGGGACGATCTCGACGGGGCGGGGGGCGGCGACGCGACGGATCAGAACTCCTGCATGCCGGGCGCGTCGCGCCGGTTGGGATCCAGATCCGGGCGCCCGCCGTGGCCGTTGTCCCGGGCGATGGCGCCGGCGGGCATGGGCGGACCGGGCGGGAACGTCGGCTGGTGGCCGGGGCTCTGCTGGCCGCCGTTCGGGCCCATTCCCACCGCCGGGGGCGGCGTCGGGCCGCCGGGGTTCAGGCCGGGGCGAGGGGGGTTGCCCGCGCCGACCGCCGGCGGCTGGGTCGGCATGCCGTCCAGGTCCCGCAACTGCATCTCCAGGTAGGCGCGCAGCCGGGTGCGGTACTCGCGCTCGAATGCCCGCAACTGCTCGACCTGGCCCTCCAGGCGGCGCTTGTCGTCCTCCAGGCCGCCGAGCTGCTCGGCGACGTGGGCGCGGGCCTCACCGATGATGCGGTCGGCGTCGGTGCGGGCCTCGCGGCGAGCCCGCTCGGACTCGGCGCGCGCCTCGCGCAGCGCCTCGTCAGCGGTGCGCTGGGCCAGCACGAGCGTGCGGGCGACCCGCTGCTCGATCTCCGCCTCCGAGGCCTGGCCGGAGCCGGTGCGGGCCGGCACGCCGCCGCCACCCGAGCCGACGGCGGGGATCACCGTGGTCGGCGCGCCACCCTGCGGGGCACCGGGCGGGGGCACCTGCTGCTGTTGCTGCTGTGCGCGTTCTCGGGCGGCCTGGGCGGCCTGCGCCTGGACCTGGGCGAGCTGGCGGCGGGTCTCCTCGACCTGGCGACGCAGTCCCTGGTTCTCCTCGAGGATCTGCGCGGGGACCCCAGGGCCGCCGCCGCCGGAGCGGCGGGCCTCGTCGAGCTGCCGGCGCAGATCGCTGTTCTCGTCGAGCAGCCGGGTCAGCTCCGCCTCGACCTCGTCGAGGAAGGTGTCGACCTCATCCTCGTTGTAGCCGGTGCGGAACCTCGTCGGACTGAAGACCTTGTTCTGTACGTCCTGTGGTGTCAGAGCCACGTCGCCTCCTCGTGCGGCATCGCCGCTCCCCGAAGAGAGGGCGGTCTGCGGGCAGTCTGCCGCGCCCGCGTTCGCGGTGTGCACACAACCCCGTCACAGCCTCTGGGCATAGCTTCGCAGCACCAAGATCACCAAGAAGAGCACCAGATACCCGAGGTCAAGCGATACGCTACCCACCCTCAACGGGGGCAGAATACGCCGGATGAACCGCAACGGGGGGTCAGTCACCGTGTACACGGATTCGAAGATCAACAACAGTGGGCCGGTCGGACGGAACGATCGACCGAGGACGAGAACGAGGTCGGTGATCCACCGCGCTATCAGGAACAGGAAGTAGACCAGCAGCACCCATGAGATCAAGTCGCCTAGTGTGCTGATGGTGCTCTCTCCTGGGAACCTTGGGGACCGGGGGACGCGTCAGTGGTCCGTGTTCCCCGTCATGACTGGTTGTAGAACCCACCCTCACGGATGCGTCGCTTGTCCGTCTCGGTGACCTCGACGTTGTGCGGCGAGAGCAGGAAGACCTTGTTGGTCACCTTCTCGATGTCGCCACGCAACCCGAAGATCAGCCCGGCGGCGAAGTCGACCAGCCGCTTGGCGTCGACATCGTCCATATCGGTGAGGTTCATGATAACGGGGGTGCCGTCCCTGAACTCCTCGCCGATCTGCCGCGCCTCATTGTAGCTACGTGGCTGAAGCGTCGTGATCCGGTAGGGGTGTGCCTCCTCGACGGGCATCACCCGCCGCATCGGCACAGGTCCGGCGGGGCGCAGTGGTTCGACCGGTGGACGTCGCGGCATGGCGACCGGCTCCTCCCGTGCGTCGATCCGACGGACCGTGCGGTCCATCGGGACCGGTTCGTGCATGGCACGCCGATCGTCATGACCGACCGCACGACCGTCGTCGTCGTAGTCGTCGTCGAGATAGTCCTCGTCCTCCTCGGCCAGACCGAGGTAGACCATCGCCCTGCGCCCGAGCCCCATGGGCGCGACTCTAAGGGACACCAGGCCGTTCACCGAACAAAGCGGTCCCGATCCGAAGGTGTGTCGCGCCCTCGGCCACAGCGGCCTCAAGATCGCCCGACATGCCGGCGCTGATGACGGTGGCCTGAGGGTGGTCCACGACCAGCCGTTCGGCGACGGCACGCAGCCGCTCAAATGCGGGACGTGCCGGTTCGCCACGGGGAGCAACCGCCATGACGCCGCGCAGTGTCAGCCCGGGCGCCTCGTCGACAAGATCAGCCAGCGCCGGGAGCTCCGCCGGATCGATGCCACCCCGGCCCGAATCGGCGACCACGGACCCCACCCGCCCCTCGGAATCACTCCGCAGACACAACGAGACCTGCAGGCAGATCGACAGCGGGCGGCCCCGTTCGACCGCGAGCCGAGACAGGACGCCGACCAGGCTCGATCGGTCCACCGACTGAACCCAGTCCGCCCAACGCAGGACGGATCGGGCCTTGTTGCGCTGGAGTTGGCCGACGAAGTGCCAGGTGAGGTCCGGTCCGCCCGGCATCCCGCCCGACGCTCCGGCCGGCGCCACACCCGCCCCGGCGGGCCCGCCTCCGCCGCCGGCCGCCGGATCGCCGCGCGACTGCTCGAGCTGACGCGTGACCATAGTCACCTTCGGGCCAGCCTCCTGCTCGCGGTTCTCGGCGAACTGGCGCACCCCGAGTGTGTGCAGCATCACGACATCCTCGGCCGGATAGGTCTTACTCACCGCGATGAGAGTTAACCCGGCCGGATCGCGGCCGGCCGTGCGGGCCGCGGCGGCGATCCGTTCCTCGATCACGTTCAGCCGGCGGGCCAGCTCCGCCCGGCGCACCGGGTCGACGCCCGCCGCCGCGGCCGGATCGGCCCCGGCCGGTGGATCGGCCCCGGCCGGTGGATCGATCCCCGCGGCCGGATCGGCCCCGGCGGACGGGTCCGGACGCCCGATCACGCGCCCGGCCCGAGCCACGCCACCCCGGCGAACCGACCGGTACGGCCGTCCCGGCGGTAGGAGTAGAGCTCCGGGTCCTCCGCGGTGCAGCGGGCGGCGACGGCGATGTCGGTCACACCCGCCGCGGTGAGCTGATGGTGGATGCCGGCCCGCAGATCGATCGCGGCGGTCCCCCGCCGCGTCGCCGCCGCGCTGCCCGGCACCCGCCGCTCGACCTCCCGACGCAGCTCCGCGGGCACCTCGTAGCAGCCCGCGCAGACGCACGGGCCGACGGTGACCGTGAGCCGATCCGCCGGGACGCCGAGTCGATCGAACGCCGCCAGCGTCGCGTCGATCACACCGTCGGCCATGCCGACCCGACCGGCGTGTGCGACCCCCACCGCCGTCGGGGACTCGAACAGCACCGGCGCGCAGTCGGCGACCATCACCGCCAGCGCGAGGCCCGGCACATCGGTCACGAGGGCGTCCGCCTCCGGCGGCGGAGCCGGCTCGCGCGCGACGACGACCCGCGTGCCGTGCACCTGGCGCATGTACTGCACCGGCATCTGTAGCCGCTCGGCCAGCCGGCGCCGGTTGGCGGCGACGGCATCCTCGGCGTCGCCGACATGATCACCAAGGTTGAGCCCGCCGAACGGCGGGGCACTGACCCCGCCCGCGCGGGAGGTGACGAGAACCGGCATGGCCGGAAGTCTGCCCGGCGCGGGCTATTTGAGGAAGTCCGGCACGTCCAGCTCGTCGTCGTCGACCACCGGCCGGACGGGGCGGCGCGGCGGCGGGTAGGTCGGCCGCGGCCCCGTCGCCCGCGGCGGATCGACCCGGTGCGGCTGGGCATAGCCGGGGTCGGCGGCCGGCTCCACCGATTCCCGCCCGGGCGGAGCGATGCGCGACTCCACCGTCGGGATCACGGTCGACTCCCCGGGAGAGACGCGCTCGTGGGCGGCTGGCGCCCCCGGCAGCGGCTCGGGGTGGTAGTGCCCGACGTTCGACTGGGCGATCGGCGACGGCGCCGTCTGCAGGTAGCTCGGCGGCGGCGGGGCCGACTGGACCGGCGCGGGGGTGGGCGGCGGCGGAGGGGGCGGCGGGGGCGGCGGCGCGGCCTGCGCCGCGCGGGCCGACGCGCTCGGGATCGTCGGCAGCGGCGGCAGGATCGTCGTCGCCGGCGAGGACGCCGGAGCCGGAGCCGGGGCCACGCTCCCGGTGCCGCCACCGGCGGCCCCACCCTGGCCGGGGGGCCGCCGCGGCTGCTGCACGTGGGACGGTCTGATCCGCCGGTCCTGCACCGTGTCGAACCCGGCGGCGATGACCGTCACCCGCACCTCGTCACCGAGGGCGTCGTCGATCACCGCACCAAAGATGATGTTCGCCTCGGGATGGGCCGCGTCCGCGACGAGCTCCGCGGCCGCGTTGATCTCGAACAGACCGAGGTCCGAGCCGCCGGAGATGTTGAGCAGGACGCCCTGGGCGCCGTCCATGCTCGCCTCCAGCAGCGGGGAGGCGATGGCCTGTTCGGCGGCCACCGTGGCCCGGTCGTCGCCGCGGGCCCGGCCGATACCCATCAACGCGCTGCCGGCGTGCGACATGACCGTCTTCACGTCGGCGAAGTCGAGGTTGATCAGGCCGGGAGTGGTGATCAGGTCGGTGATGCCCTGGACACCGGAGAGCAGCACCTGGTCGGCGCTGCGGAAGGCGTCCAGCACGCTGATGTCGCGGTCGGTCATCGCCAGCAGGCGGTCGTTCGGGATGACGATGAGCGTGTCGACCTCGTTGCGCAGAGTGTCGATGCCCGTGTCCGCCTGGGTCGCGCGGCGCCTGCCCTCGAAGGTGAACGGCCGGGTCACGACACCGATGGTGAGCGCGCCGAGCGAACGGGCCACGTTCGCCACGACGGGGGCGCCACCCGTGCCGGTGCCGCCGCCCTCTCCGGCGGTGACGAAGACCATGTCGGCCCCCTTGAGGACCTCCTCGATCTCCTCGCGGTGGTCCTCGGCGGCCTGCCGACCCACCTCGGGATCGGCCCCGGCGCCGAGGCCCCGGGTCAGCTCGCGGCCGACGTCGAGCTTCACGTCGGCGTCGCTCATGAGCAAGGCCTGGGCATCGGTGTTGATGGCGATGAACTCGACGCCCTTGAGACCGACTTCGATCATCCGGTTGACGGCGTTGACGCCACCACCACCGATCCCGACGACCTTGATGACCGCGAGATAGTTCTGTGGGGCAGCCATGCGGTGTCGGTCCTCCAGCGGCGTCGGTGGTCGGACGGGGGGTTACCCCGCCCCTGCGGCGCCGCGGGATGGCGGATTCACGCGGCGAGCGGGGGAAACAGTCAGAGTCTCAACCTTCACCGTCAGCTAGACGGTTCCAGTTATGTCAACTTCCGACTGTGAATCGGACAGTAGGCACGGCTACGTCGGTGGTCAAGGAAGCTGTCGGCGCGTCACGTCCCTTCCTGGCACGTCCGCTTCGTCACAGCCTCCCCCACGAATCGCCTTCGGCGATTCGTGGGGACCCCTGCCCTCGGGATGACAGCCGACTTCCGTTAGATCACCTTCGGCGATCTTCCTGGAACAGCAGCCCCGCCTTCGGCGATTCGCGGGGACCCCTGCCCTCGGGATGACAGCCGACTTCCGTTAGATCACCTTCGGCGATCTTCCTGGAACAGCAGCCCCGCCTTCGGCGATTCGCGGGGTCCCCTGCCCTCGGGATGACAGCCGACTTCCGTCAGATCATCTTCGGCGATCTTCCTGGAACGGCAGCACTCCCCTCGGCGATGCGCGGGGGCGCCTGGATGGTTCGGGGGGGCGCGATCAAGGGGGAGCGCGGTGGGGCGGGGACGTGATGGTGTACTGCCTGCGTGACCCGTCAGCGCACCCAGCACGTCCATTTCCTCGGCATCGGCGGCGCCGGCCTGTCGCCGCTGGCCCAGATCCACCTCGCCGGCGGCGGGGGGGTCAGCGGCAGCGACGCCGAGGACTCCCCCCGCGTGGCGACCCTGCGTGCCCGCGGGGTGCCCGTCCGCGTCGGACCCGCGCCGGCGGCGGAGGCGATCGCCGCCGAACTCGCCGGCGTGGATGTCGTGGTCGCCTCCAGCGCCCTCGCCGACGATCACCCCGAGATCGTCACCGCCCGGTCGCTGGGCCTGCCGGTCCGCCGCCGGTCCGAGTGGCTACCGGAGCTGACCGCAGGTTACCGGCTGGTCGCCGTGGCGGGCTCGCACGGAAAGTCGACCACCTCGGCGATGTTGACCCTGGTGCTGCGCGCGGCCGGGCTCGACCCCACCGCCGTCATCGGCGCGGAGGTCTCCCAGCTCGGCGGCAACGCCCTCGCCGGCTCCGGCGACGTGTTCGTACTGGAATCCGACGAGTACGGCGGTGCGTTCGCCGGCCTCGAACCCGCCATCGCCGTGATCACCAACGTCGAATGGGAGCATCCGGACATCTTCCCGGACGAGGCGTCGGTCCGGGCTGCCTTCACCGCGTTCGCCCGGCGGGTGCGCCCGAGCGGCCGGCTGGTGGTCTGCGGGGACGATCCGGGGGTGGCCGCCGTGCTCGCCGAGCTGCGCCGGCAGGCGCCGCCCGCGTCCGCGCCCGTGCTCGACTACGGCTTCGGCCCCGATCGCCGGTGGCGCGCCGTGGATGTCGCCACCGCGGCCGGGGACGACACGGCCCGCGCCGTCATCCTGCACGCCGGCCAGGAGATCGGCACCCTGACGCTGGCGGTCCCCGGCCGCCACTCGGTCCTCAACGCACTGGCGGTCCTCGCGGTCGCCACCGAGCTGGGCGTCGCGACGGCGCAGACCCTCGCGACACTCGCGACCTACACCGGCGCGGCCCGCCGCTTCGAGTTCGTCGGCTTCTGGCGCGCCGGCACGCCCGATCCCGTCGCCATCCCGGCCGCCCCGACACCGCCCGCCACGACGCCGCCCCCCACGACGCCGCCCGCTACGACGCCGCTCGCCACGACGCCGCTCGCCACGACGCCGCCCGCTACGACGCCGCCCGCCACGACGCCATCGGCCACGACGCCAACGGCGGCCGCCAGCACAGCAGCCGGGGCCACGACGCCCGACTCCGCCCTCCCGCGGGCCGCACCCCCGGCCGCAGTCGTACCGGCGGCGGCGACCGCGCTGGCCCCCGCGCCCGGCCCCGACCGGTCCACTGCCACACCGGCCCAGGCCGGCGCGCCCGCTCCGCGATCGCAGCCCCGGCCGGCGGCCGCCGTCGCCGCTCCGGTAGGCGGTTGGAGCCTGGAGATCATCGATGACTACGCGCACCATCCGACCGAGATCCGCCTGACGCTCGCCGCGGCCCGCTCCCGGGCCCACGGGCGGGCGGTGTGGGCGGTGCTCCAGCCGCACACCTACAGCCGGTTCGCCGCGCTGCTCGACGGCTTCGCCACCGCCTTCGCCGACGCCGACCGGGTCTACGTCACCGACATCTACGCCGCCCGGGAGACCGACGACCTCGGCCGGCACCCGACGGATCTGGTCGAGCGGCTGGCCGGACCCGCGGCGGTCGGCTACGTGCCCTGGCCGGAGCTGGTCGACCGGCTCGCCGCCGACGTCCGTGACGCGCTGGACGGCCCCGTCCCCACCGCCCCGGCCGGCGGCATCCTGCTGCTCACCCTGGGCGCCGGGACGATCACCACGGTCGGCCCGCGGCTGCTGGCGGCGCTGGACGAGCCGGCGGCGGGCTGACGCCGACGCGGCGGCACCCGGCCTGATCCTCCCGGCCGTGACGCTGCGTCGATGGTTGACTGCCGCAACACGCCCACCGCCGGCACGGCCGGCGGCGACCGGTGAGGATCAGGTAGATGTCGGACACTCAGGACCCGCGCAGCCCCGGTTTCGACATCCGGGCGGTCAACCAGACCGTGATCGCCGAATACCGAGCCACCGGCGGAGCGCTGGAGAAGACGCTGCCCGGCTCCCGGCTCGTGCTGCTGACGACGACCGGCCGGCGCAGCGGGCGGGAACACACCACGCCGCTCGGCTACGTCACCGACGACACCGACGACACCCCCGGCACCCCCGACACCCCCGACACCCCCGGCACCCCCGGCACCGCGGCGGACGAGGACCCGGCGGCCGGTGAGGGCCGGGTTGGCGGAGCGGACCGGGCGGGGGGTGAGGGCCAGGCCGGCAGAGCGGACCAGGCGGGCAGAGCGGACCAGGCCGGCGGTGAGGATCAGGCTGGTGGGAACGGCCAGGCCGGCCGGCACGGCCGCATCATCGTGTTCGCGTCGAACATGGCGGCCTCGCGGCATCCGGACTGGTACCGGAACCTCACGGCCAACCCCAAGGTCACCGTGGAGCTCGGCACCGACCGGTTCGCCGCGGCGGCGTCCACCGCCACCGGGGCCGAGCGGGAGCGGCTCTACCAGGCACTGGTGGAGACGATGCCCGGCATCCGCGGCCACCAGGAGCAGGTCGAGCGCGAGATCCCCGTCGTCGTCCTGGCCGCCCTGCGCTGACGCTCCCCGCCGCGGCCGGCCATCCGCGGCGGGGTCTAGGAGGCGGCGGGGTCTAGGAGGCGGCGTGGCGGGGCCGGGACCGGCGCCGGGTCGCCGCCGCGTCGCGGACCATGGCGACGATCGCCGCGGCGGCCTGCGGGTAACCGCTGCCCGCGCACGCCGCCGACATCTTCGCCAGCCGCTCCGCCGAGGTGAGCACCGGCAGCACGTTCGCCAGCAGCCAGTCCGCGTCGAGTTCGGCGTCGTCGACGAGCAGGCCGCCGCCGGCCTCCACCGTCGGCAGGGCGTTGCGGCGCTGCTCGCCGTTGCCGTGCGGGAGCGGCACGTAGGCCGCCGGCAGGCCCACCGCGGCGAGTTCGGCGCAGGTCATCGCACCCGAGCGGCACAGCGTCATGTCGGCGGCAGCGTACGCGGACATGATGTCGTCCAGGTAGGGCCGCAGCTCATAGGGAGCCGGCAGGCCGCGGGGCAGCGCCGCCGCGACCTCCTCGAAGTTCTTCGGTCCGGCCGCGTGCAGAACCTGGACGCCCGCGGTGGTCAGCGGGTGCGCCGCCGTGGTCATGACCTGGTTGAGGCTACGGGCCCCCTGGGAGCCGCCGAAGACGAGCAGGGTCGGACGGTGCGGGTCAAGCCCGTAGCGGGCCCGCGCTGCCTGGGTGGCGGCCGGCGAGCGGTCGAGGGTGAGGATCTCCGCGCGCAGCGGGATGCCGGTGAGGGTCGCACCGCGCAACGGGGTGCTCGGGTACGAGGTGGCGACGAACGGGGTGAACCGGGCGCCGAGCCGGTTGGCCATCCCGGGCAGCGGGTTCGCCTCGTGGACCACGATCGGGATGCCGCGGCGCCGGGCGGCGAGGTAGGCCGGCACCGACACGTATCCGCCGAAGCCGACGACGACGTCCGCCCGGACCCGGTCCAGCGTCGCGCCCGCCTGGCGCACCGCGTCGAACAGGCGGACGGGCAGCTTCAGCAGCGCGGGCGTGGGCCGGCGCGGCATCGGCACCTTCGGCACCGTCGCCAGCTCGTAGCCCCGGGCCGGCACCAGGCGCGACTCCAGGCCGGTGGCCGTGCCCAGCAGGGTCAGCCGCGCCCGCGGCTCGGCGGCGCGCAGGGCGTCCGCCACGGCGAGCGCGGGTTCGACATGGCCGGCTGTCCCGCCGCCGGCGAGCACTACGCTTCGCAACATCGGTCAAGACGATGACACATCGGGCCGGCCAGCGGACAGCCCGGTACCGGTCGCCCGCCCGCCGCTGCCGGGTGCTATGTCGAGGCCGTCAACGGGCACGAGCTCCAGGTCGGGTCGGCGGGTGCGGCGGCCGGGCAGCCGCGACCGCCGGCGCACACCGGCGCGCTCGGCCCGGGCCGCGCGGCGCTCCTCGGCCCGTCGGGCCAGGTACTTCGCCGCCGCCGGCTCCGAGCGGGCGAAGGACAGCAGCATCCCCAGGGCGGCGAGGGTGGGCAGCAGCGCGGACCCACCGAAGGACACCAGCGGCAGGGTGACGCCGGTGATCGGCAGCAGGCCGACGACCGCCCCCATGTTCACCACCGCCTGGACGATGATCCAGGCCGTGACGCCGGCGGCGGCCAGCCGGACGAACAGGTCGTCGGAGCGGTGGGCGATGCGCAGGCCCGCGTAGCCGAGCACGCCGAACAGCCCGACCACCACGAGGCTGCCGACCAGTCCCAGCTCCTCGCCGATGATCGCGAGGATGAAGTCGGTGTGCACCGCGGGCAGCAGCTCCGGCCACTTCGCCCGGGAGGCGCCGAGCCCGTCCCCCCACCAGCCGCCCGTGGACAGCGCGTAGATGCCCTGGACGGCCTGGAAGCCGTCACCGTTGGCGTCGGCGAAGGGGTCGGTGAACGACAGCAGCCGCCGGATCCGGTAGGGCTCGACGACGGCGAGTACCGTCGCCGCGACGATCATCGATCCCATCACGGCGCCGTAGAAGCGCTTCGGGGTGCCGATCACCCACAGGATGGTCAGCGGGACGACCGTCACGCAGATCGCGCCGCCGAGATCCGGCTCGAGCAGCATCAGCAGGTCGATGAACAGGAACACCGGCACCAGCGGGACGAACAGGTGCTTCGGGTCGGACAGCCGCCGCCGCTTGCGCACCAGCAGGTCCGAGCACCACAGCACCAGTGCGATCTTCGCCAGCTCGCTGGGCTGGATGGTGATCGGGCCGACGACGATCCACTGCCGGGCACCCCCGCGCACGCTGCCGATGCCGGGGACGAGCACGGCCATGAGCAGCAGCACCGTGCCGGCCAGCAGCGGGTAGGCCAGGACGCGGAAGGCCCGCACCGGCAGCCGGCTGGCCGCGACGACGATCGGCAGGCCGATACCCACCCAGATCGCCTGCCGGATGAACAGCGTGTACGCCGAGCCGAACAGGGCGTAGGAGCGCACGCTCGACGCCGAGAGCACCATGACCAGCCCGAGCAACAGCAGCAGGCCGGCCGAGGACAACAGCAGGTAGTAGGAGGCCAACGGCCGGTCGAGCAGCGGCACCCGCAGCTCGGCGGTCTCCCTGTCCACCGGGCCGTCGTCGTCGCCGGCCGGCGCCTCGCCGCCGACGCGGCCCGGGGCGCGGGCGGACGCCCTGCCCGCGCCGCCCCGCCCCTGCCCCCCGTCACGGCTGTCACGGCCGTCACGAGCGTCTCGGCCGGGCCGGGCGGACCGGGCGGACCGGCCGGATCGGCCGGACCGGGCGGCAATCGGCCGCACCGACGGCCCGGTAGAGGGCGACACCGGCCTCGAACCAGCCACGGCTACCCCTCTCGTGCGCGCACCGCCTCTGCGAACAGGTCTCCGCGGGCCGCATAGTCGCGGAACATGTCCATCGAGGCCGCGGCCGGCGCGAGCAGCACCGTGTCACCGGCGCGCGCGAGCGCCGCCGCGGCCCTCACCGCATCGTCCATGCCGGCGGCCCGTTCGACGGGGACATCGGGGGCGTGTCGGGCGAGCGCGACGCCTATCTCGTCGGCGCAGCGGCCGATGAGCACCGCGCCGCGCAGCACGCCGCGGGCGTCGCGGACGAGCTCGTCGAACTCGAGGCCCTTGTTCAGGCCGCCGGCGATCCACACGACCGACGGGTAGCCGGCCAGCGAGGCGGCGGCGGCGTGCGGATTGGTCGCCTTGCTGTCGTCCACCCAGCGGACGCCGTCGATCACGGCGACCTCGGCGTTGCGGTGGGCACCGGCGCGGAACTCGGCGAGCGCGGCGCCGATCGCCGCGGGGTCGACGCCCTCGGCGCGGGCGAGCGCCGCCGCGGCCAGCGCGTTGGAGATCAGGTGGGGGCCGGCGACCCGCAGGTCGCGCACGGCGACGAGCCGGCCGCCGCCGAAGGCGCGGTCGACGAGGTGACCGGCCTCGACGGTCAGCCCCGGGGCGGGGCGGGCCGCAGGGTCCCGGCCGAACAGCACGCGGCGCCCCGGCGCCTGCGCGAGCAGCCGGGTGCTCGCCGCGTCGTCGGCGTTGCCGATCGCGATCGTCGCGGGATCGCGCCAGATCCGCGCCTTGGCCTCGGCGTAGGCGTCCGCGCCGCCGTGCCAGTCGAGGTGGTCCGGGGCGACGTTGAGCACGGCCGCGGCCAGCGGGGCCGCGGTGTGGGTGTAGTGGAGCTGGAAGCTGGACAGCTCGACGGCGAGCGTGTCGTAGGGCGGCTCGGCGTCGACCGCCTCCACGATCGGCGTGCCGATGTTGCCGGCGGTGGTCGCGCGCCGACCCCCCGCGGCGAGCATCGCCCCGAGCATCTCGGTGGTCGTGGTCTTGCCGTTCGTGCCGGTCACGGCGAGCCAGCGGGTGGCGCCGCGCCAGCGCCAGGCGAGCTCGACCTCCCCCCACACCGGCGCCCCCGCCGCAGCCGACCCGGTGATCAGCGGCGCGGTCGGCGGGACGCCGGGCGACGTCACGACGAGCCCCGCCCCGCCAGGACCCGCCGGCAGGCCGCCGAGCTCCACGGTCGCCCCGAGCGCCCGCAGGTCGGCGGCGGCCGCGCGGTGCCGCTCGGTGTCCCCGGCGTCGACGACCCGCACCCGGGCACCGCGGGCGAGCAGCGCCCGGGCCGCGGCGAGCCCGGACACCCCCACCCCGACGACCAGCACGGGCAGCCCCGTCCAGGTGCGCGGCTCCGCCGCGGCCATGGGGCCGGCTACCTCCACGGGCCTAACCACCTCCGTGGGAGAGGAACTCGGCGTAGAACAGGCCGAGCCCGAAGGCCACCGCGAGGCCGGAGACGATCCAGAACCGGATGATCACCGTCGTCTCGGGCCATTCGGCGAGTTCGAAATGATGGTGGATCGGCGCCATGTTGAACACGCGTTTCTTCGTCGCCTTGAAGAACGCCACCTGGATCATCACCGACAGGGTCTCGATGACGAACAGGCCACCGAGGACGACGAGCAGCAGCTCGGTCCGGCTGACGATGGCGATGCTGGCGAACGCGCCACCGAGCGCGAGCGAGCCGGTGTCCCCCATGAAGATCTTCGCCGGGCTGGCGTTCCACCACAGGAAGCCGAAGCAGGCCCCCATCGCCGCCGCCGCGACCAGCGCCACGTCCAACGGGTCGCGCACCGCGTAGCAGCCGGCCGGCGAGTCCCCCGGCTCGCACAGGTTGCCGAACTGCCAGAACGAGATGACCACGTACGCGCCGAAGACCATCGCCGACGTGCCGGCGGCGAGGCCGTCGAGGCCGTCGGTGAGGTTCACCGCGTTCGACGTCGCGGCGATGATGATCCAGGCCAGCAGCGGGAAGGCGATGATGCCGACCGACAGGGACGTGTCGCGCACGATCGAGATGTACGTCGACCCCGGCAGCAGCCCGGCGTCGTTCTTGAACCGGACCGCGAGCAGCCCGAACGCGAGCGCGACCGCGGCCTGGCCGGCGAACTTCATCCGGGCGGTGAGCCCGAGGCTGCGCTGCTTGCGGATCTTGATGTAGTCGTCGAGGAAGCCGACGACGCCGAGTCCGGTCATCACCAGCAGGACGAGCAGCCCCGAGGCGGTGAAGCCGATCCCGGTGACCAGATGGGCGAAAAAGTAGCCGACCAGGGTCGCCACGATGATCACCGTGCCGCCCATGGTGGGCGTGCCGCGCTTGGTCAGGTGGCTCGACGGGCCGTCCTCGCGGATCTCCTGCCCGTACCCCTGCCGCCGGAAGAACCGGATCACCCAGGGAGTACCGAGCAACGACACGACCAACGCGACCATGGCCGCGATAAGAACGCCTCTCACGCGTGTGTCACCCGCGCGCGTCCGCTCCGGTGCACCCTGCGGTCCGTCCTCATGCCCCCTCGATCCCGGCGCCGACCACGCCGAACCTCGTCACCACGTCCTCGGCGACGCGCTCCAGGCCGTAGGACCGGCTGGCCTTGACCAGCACGACGTCGCCCGGCCGGGCGAGCTCGACCACCGTCGCCACCGCCTCGTCGGCGTCCGCCACCCACAGCGACTCGCCGTCCCAGGAGCCCTCCAGCGACGCCGCGAGGTGGATGCGCCGGGCCGCCGGCCCCACCGCGATCACCTGGTCGATCCCGAGCCGGACGGCGAGCCGGCCGAGCGCGTCGTGCGCGTCGTCGGCGGCGTCGCCGAGCTCCCCCATGCCGCCGAGCACCGCGATCGCCCGGCCCGCCCCACGCATGTCGACCAGGGTCGCCAGGGCGGCGCGCATCGACTCGGGGTTGGCGTTGTAGGCGTCGTTGACGACGACGACCCCGGCGGCGGTCCGGGTGACCTCCATCCGCCAGCGGCTGCGCGCCCGCGCCGCGCCGAGCGCCGCCGCGGTCCGCGCGGGGCTCAGGCCGAGGTGCAGGGCGACGGCCGCCGCGGCGAGCGCGTTGGGCACCTGGTGCGCGCCGACGAGGCCGAGGGTGACCCGGTGGCGCTCGCCGCCGGCGAGCAGGTCGAACGAGGCGTGCCCCAGCGGGTCGACGCGGACGTCGGCGCCGCGCACGTCGGCCCCGGCGCCCTCGCCGAAGGTGATCACCTCGGCGCGCGCCCGCGGCGCCATCGCCGCGACCAGCGGGTCGTCGGCGTTGAGGACGACGGCGTCGCGGGCGGCCTCGGCGAGCTCCCCCTTGGCCGCGGCAATCCCGCGCCGGCCGTCGGCGTACTCGCCGACGTGCGCGCTGCCGACGTTGAGCACCGCTCCGACGGACGGGCGGGCCACCGCGCACAGCGTGGCGATGTGCCCGAGGCCGCGCGCACCCATCTCCAGCACGACGAACGCGGTGTCCACCTCGGTGCGCAGCAGGGTCAACGGCAGGCCGATCTCGTTGTTGAACGACCCGGGCGCGGCCACCGTCGGGCCGAGCTCGGCGAGCAGGTCCGCGAGCAGATCCTTGGTGGTGGTCTTGCCCGCCGAGCCGGTGACGGCGACGACGGTGGCGCGGGCGGTGTCGCGCACGTGCGCGGCGAGGGCGGCGAGCGCGGCGGACGGGTCGGCCACGACGACCGCCGGCACGCCGAGCGGCCGGGCGGCGAGCACCGCCGGAGCCCCCGCGGCCACCGCCGCGGCGGCGAAGTCGTGCCCGTCGGAGCGGGCGCCGACCAGGGCGACGAACAGCGTGCCGGGGCCGACCTGGCGGGAGTCCACGCTCACCGCGTCGACCACGGCGGCCGGGTCGGCGACCGCGTCGAGGCGTCCGCCGGTCACCGCGGCGACCTCGGCGAGGGTCAGCGGGATCATCCGCGGGCCGCCGCGTCCAGCGCCGCCCGCAGCACCACCCGGTCGTCGAACTGGGTCACCACCCCGGCCTGCTCCTGCCCGGACTCGTGCCCCTTGCCGGCGACGACGACGGCGTCCTGCGGGCCGGCGGCGGCGACGGCCGCGGCGATCGCGGCGGCCCGGTCCGGTTCGACCAGCACCCGGCCCGCCGCGCGCGCGGCGGCCGGCGCCCCGGCGAGCATCGCGGCGAGGATCTCCGCCGGGTCCTCCGAGCGCGGGTTGTCGTTGGTGAGGATCGCGAGGTCGGCGAGCGTGGCGGCGGCGGCGCCCATGAGCGGGCGCTTGCCGCGGTCACGGTCCCCGCCGCAGCCGAGCACGACGATGATCCTGCCCTTCACCAGGGGACGGACGGTCGCCAGCAGCGTCGTGACCGCGTCCGGGGTGTGCGCGAAGTCGACCAGGGCCAGGAACGGCTGGCCGGCGTCGACCCGCTCCATCCGTCCCGGCACGCCGGGCAGCGAACCGATCCCGGCGGCCGCGGCGGCCGGGTCGACCCCGACCGCCACGAGCAGCGCCAGCGCGCCCAGCGCGTTGGCGATGTTGAACACCCCGGGCAGGGGGACGAACAGCTCCACCCGCTCGCCGCCCGGGCCGGCGGCCAGCAGCTCGCTGCCGGTGGGGCCGGCGGTGACGTCGCGGGCCGTCCAGTCGGCGGGGCCGTCGACGGCGAAGGTGACCGCGTCCGGGCGGCGGGCCGCCAGCCGCCGGCCCCACTCGTCGCCCACGCCGATCACCGCTGCCGCCGCCCGGCCGGGCGCGAACAGCGACGCCTTCGCCTCGAAGTAGTCCGCCATCGTGGGATGGAAGTCGAGATGGTCCTGGCTGAGGTTGGTGAACAGCGCCCCGGCGAAGTGCAGCGCGTCCGCCCGGTGCTGGGCCAGCGCGTGGCTGGAGACTTCCATGGTGGCGGCGTCCACGCCCCGCTCGACCATGGTCGCCAGCAGCGCCTGCAGGTCGCTGGCCTCCGGGGTGGTGTGGGCGCTGGCCAGGCGGTCCCCGGCGATGCGGGTCTCCACCGTGCCGATCAGCCCGGTGATGTGGCCCGCCGCGCGCAGCCCCGCGTCGAGGAGGAACGCGGTTGTCGTCTTGCCGTTGGTCCCGGTGACGCCGAGCAGGCGCAGCGCCGCCGACGGGTCGCCGTGGATGCGGGCCGCCACCGGGGCGAGGTCGCGCCGCGGGTCGGCGCTGACGAGCACCGGCAGTGCGGCCGCCGGCCCGCCCGCGGCGGCGATCCGCCGCGCGCCCTCGGCGTCGGTGAGCACCGCCACCGCGCCGCGGGCGATCGCGGCGGCGGCGAAGTCGGCCCCGTGCACGTGCGCGCCCGGCAGCGCCGCATAGACGTCGCCGGGCGCCACCCGGCGGGAGTCGTGGGTGACGCCGCGCACCACCGCGTCCGATCCGGGTCCGGCGGACGCGGCGGGCGCGGCGGGCACGGCGGCGTCCGGACCAGGGCCGGCGGGCAGCGGGGCCGGCGCCGGCGGGAGTTGCGCGGCCGTGAGCACCGCGCGCAGATCAGCCAGGCCGCACGCCGTCGGGGCGGCCGGTCGGGGTGCCGGTGGGGTCACGCTGACGACCTTAGTGGGAGCAGGCTCGGCCATCGGCAGGGGCGCCCGGGCATGGCGGTGGTCCACCGAATGCCGCACGCGGACCGGTCCCGTACTGCTTGTTCAGGTCCCAGTGCTACTTGTCCAGATCGAGGATGAGCGGCGACGGCTTCGTCGTCGGCTGCGGCACGCCGAGCGTGGTCAGGGCGAAGCTCATCACGCCCTGGAACACCGGCGCGGCGACCTGCCCGCCGAAATACCCCTTCTTCGGGTTGTCCAGGACGACCTCGACGACGACCTTCGGGTCGTCGGCCGGAGCGAAGCCGATGAACGACGAGACGTACCCCTGGTAGCCGCCGTGCACCGGGTCCGGCCGGTACGCCGTGCCGGTCTTGCCGGCCACCCGGTAGCCGGGGACCTCGGCGAGCGGCGCGGTGCCCTCGTTCGTCGCGACCGTCTCCAGCATCCGGCTCAGCGTCGCCGCGGTCTGCGCGCTGATCACCCGCTGGCCGGGGGGATGGGGGGTGACCTGGACGGTCCCGTCCGGGCCGGTGACGGCGTCGACGAGCCGGGGGGTGACCCGCACGCCGCCGTTGGCGACGGTGGCATAGACCGACGCCATCTGCAGTGCCGTCGCCGACATGCCCTGCCCGTAGGAGATCGTCGCGGCCTGGCTGCCCGACCAGTCCTTCGCCGGCGGCAGCAGGCCGGTGCCCTCGCCGGGGAAGTTAAGTCCCGTCTTCGCGCCGAGACCGAAGGCGCGTAGCGCCTGCTCCAGCGCCGGCCGGCCGACCTGTTCGGAGACCTCCACGGTGCCGATGTTGCTGGAGCGGGCCAGCACCCCGGCGGTGGTCAGGTGCTCCACGCCGTGCTCCTCGGAGTCCACGATGCGCACCCCGCCGCGGATGATGGACGGCGGGATGGTCAGCGGCGTCTGCGCGGTGATGAGCCCGCGGTCGAGCGCGGCGGCCATCGTGATCACCTTGTTGACGCTGCCAGGCTCGTAGGCGTCCCGGGTCGACCGGTTGCCCAGCGCCGGCTGGTCGCGCGGGGTGATGTTGCGCGGGTCGAACTCGGGCGCGTCGGCCATCGCGAGGACGTCCCCGGTACGGGGGTCCATCACCACGACCGTGCCGCCGTCGGCCTCGGAGGACCGCACCGCGTTGGCGATGGCCTGCTGGGCGTTCCACTGGATGTCGCGGTCGAGGGTGAGCCGCAGCGCCGAGCCGGGGACGGGATCGCGCTGCCGACCGTGTCCCGAGGGAATCTCGATGCCCTCCGGGTTGGCCTCCAGCACGCGCAGGCCGTCGGTGCCCCGCAGCACCTTGTCGTACTCGAGCTCCAGGCCGCCGGCGCCCTCCAGCACGTCCCCGTCGCCGCGCCGCATGAACCCGACGACGTTGGCCGCCAGCGGACCGGCCGGGTAGGTGCGGCCGCGTTCCTCGGTGATGCCGATGCCGTGCAGCTCCAGGGCGCTGACCTTCTTCGCGACGTCGGGGTTCAGGCCGCGGGCGAGGTAGACGAACTTGATGTGCCTGGTCGGGTCCGTCAGCAGCTTCGTCAGCCTTGTCACACTGTCGTCGAGCACGGGGGCGAGCTTCGCGGCGGTCGCGCCGATGTCCCTGACGTTCGTCGGGTTCGCGTAGACCGCGCGCAGCTCGACGTGCTGGGCGAGGGTGTGGCCGGACCGGTCGGTGATGGCGCCGCGCACCGCGGGCAGCACGATCGTGCGCAGCCGCTCCTTCTCCGCCTGGGCCGCGTAGGTCGACGCGGAGAAGCCCTGGAGCTGGGTCAGTCGCAGCGCGAGGATGCCGAGCAGCGCGCACATGAACACGATCGTCACCCGCAGCCGCCGGCGCGGGCTGCTCAGCCGGTAGTTGCGCCGGATCGGGGGACGCGGTGGCCGGCGGCCACCGCCGGCCCGCCCGCCGCCCCGGCCTCGGCCGGCGCCGGCCCCGCGGGGCACCGCCCCCGGCCGATACACGCGGCGACCCTCCGCCCCGGCACCGGTCCGCGCCAGGACGCGCCGGTACGCGCCGTCGCCCTGGGCCGGGCGTCCCGCCCGGCGGCCACGGCGGACCGCCCCCCCGTCGCCGAGGCCGCCGAAGCCCTCGACGTCAGCGACGCCGTAGCCGTCGTCGAGGCTGTCGTCGTCGAGGGCGTCGTAGTCGAGGGCGTCGGCAGGGTCATAGGCGTGGTCGTGGTCAAAGGCGTCGTCGTAGCCGACGGCATCGTGGTCGCGGTAGCGGCCGTCGTTCCCGCCGGGGCCACCCGCCCGACCTCGTCCCCGGGTGCCGCCCCGGGCCGTTCCGCTTCCGCCCCGGCGCGCCCGCGGGTGCTCCTGCGCGCCGCGGGGCCGAGCGGCCCGCTGGCCCGACCTGCTGGGCGGGCGGCCCGGATCGTCGTGATCCCGGTCGTCCGCCGGGCCCCGATCCGGGTCGTCGTCGCGGCGCAACCGGCCGCCGTGCACGGAGGCCGGCGGTGGAGTCACCAACCGTAGCCGTCCGCGCCCGCGCCGGGGTGAGCCGGAGAGGGCGGAGCTCACCGCGCGGGCCCACCCCGGTCAGCGCCGGCCGTGCCGGTCGAGGTCGCCGTGCCGGTCGAGGTCGCCGTGCCCGACGGCGCCCCGGCGCCCAGCCCGCTGCCGCCCGCGCCCGGGACCGGCGCGGTCCCCGAAGCCGGCTGCTGCGATCCCACGGCCGCGCCGGCCGCCGCGGGGCCGGTCGCCGCGCCGCCCGTGCCGGTCGCGCCCACGGTCGTCTCCGCGCCGATGGCAGCGCCCGCGGTACCGGTGGCGGCGGCCGCGGTACCGGTGGCGGTGGCCGTGCCGGCGGCCGCCGCCGTGCCGGCGCCGGTGTTTGGGCCGGCGCCGGTGTTCGCGCCGGTTGCCGCCGCGGCGCCCATGCCGGCAACCGCCGTCGTGCCCGTCCCGGACCCGGCAGTGCCCGCGCCGGCCGGAGGCTGCTGGCCCGCCGGTGCGGGCACGATCACCAGAACCGAACCGCTGCCCGGCTCCCGGGACAGCACCCGGGCGCCCGGCGGCAGCGGGGTGCCCGGCGCGAGGTACTCGGGCACCCCGCCGGGCACCATGCCGAAGCGGCTGGCCTGGGCCGCCAGCGCCGCCGGGTCGGAGAGCTGGTCGGCCCGCACCGCGAGCGACTGTTCTTCGTCCGCCAGGGCGGAAGCCCGGTTACGCAGAGTGTTCTCCTGAAACGAGTTCTCCATCAGCGCGAGGTTGAGCCCCAGCAGACCCAGCAGGCCGGCACCGAGCAGGACCAGCAGCAGGACGACGAACGGCCCCTTGCGAGCCCCCGTCGGCGCCGGGCGAACCACCGTGAGCCGCGTCCGGACGGGGGCCCGCCGCACCGGGGGGTCGAGGACCGGAGCCGTCGCCGCGGCGGTGCGCACCGCCGCGCCACCCGGCACCCGGCCCGCCCGGGCGCCGGCGGGCGGGCCACCGGCGCGGCCGGCGCCGCCCCGCCCCGCCCGGGAAAGCGGCTGCGCGGGAGCGGTCACGATGCACCTCCGGTGGTGGGCTGGGCACGGTCCGGGTTCGGAGCCGTGCGTTCGGCGGCCCGCAACCGCACGGACGCGGCCCGCGGGTTGTCGGCCTTCTCGACCTCGCTCGCCGGCTCCGCGCCACGGGTGAGCCAGCGCAACCGCGGCTCGGCGCCGGCCGGCACCACGGGCATGTCCGGCGGCACCAGCGTCTCCGCGTAGCCGCGCAGCTCCCGCTTGACCAGCCGGTCCTCGAGGGAGTGGTAGGACAGCACGACGAGCCGGCCGCCGACGGCCAGCGCGTCGAAGGCGGCGGGCAGGGCCCGGGCGAGCACGTCCAGCTCGGAGTTGACCTCGATGCGCAGTGCCTGGAAGGTGCGCTTGGCCGGATTCCCGCCGGTGCGCCGCGCCGGCGCCGGGATGGCGTCGCGGACGAGGTCGACCAGCCGCGCGGAGGTGGTGAACGGCTCGACGGCGCGGGCCCGGACGACCGACTCCGCGATGCGGCGGGCGAACCGCTCCTCGCCGTAGTCCCGCAGGATCCGCGCCAGCGCGGCGGCGTCATAGGTGTTGAGGACCTCGGCGGCCGTCCGGCCGCGGGCGGCGTCCATCCGCATGTCCAGCGGCGAGTCCCGCGAGTAGGCGAACCCGCGCGCGTCGGTGTCGAGCTGCAGGGACGAGACTCCGAGGTCGAACAGGACGCCCTGTACCCGCGCGGATCCGAGCCCGGCGAGGACCGTGCCGATCTCGTCGTAGACGGCGTGGACGAGCCGCACCCGCTCGGGTGCGAGTGCGCGCAGCCGCTCGCCGCTGTGCGCCAGGGCGTCGAGATCGCGGTCGAGACCGACGACCCGGACCTCGGGGAAGGCGGCGAGCAGGGCCGCGGCGTGCCCGCCGAGCCCCACCGTGGCGTCCACCACCACGGCACCCGGCCTGCTCAGGGCCGGGGCCAACAGTTCCAGCACGCGGTCGGTCAGCACAGGCGTGTGCATGGCGTTCAGCGCTGAGCCTCCCTCGACCGCTCGTGGACCTCGTCTTCAGATGTGCTGACGGGCTCGTCCGGTGCGGCGGCATCCCGAGCGGGACGCGCGAGCACCGCCGGTGCGGCGGAATCCGCACGCTGGACCGCCGTGCGTGGCCAACCCGGCACGCTCCCCACCGTGCCGGCCACCGGGGAAGGGGCGGCCGGAGGGGCGGGGGCGGGCGTAGGCCGGAACACGTGTTTCGGGCGTCCGGATCGCGAGATCCCAGGGCAGCTCAGATAACTCCGGGCAGGACCTCCTCGGACAGCTCGGCAAAGCTCTCCTCCTGGCTTTCCAGGTAGGCCTGCCAGCGCTGGGCGTCCCAGATCTCGACCCGGGTGTTCGCCCCGTTGACGACGCAGTCGCGCGTCAGCCCCGCGTAGGTGCGCAGCGGGGTGGGAATGGTGATCCGCCCCTGCCGGTCCGGCGCGTCGTCAGCAGCCGAGGAGAAGAACACCCGGCTGTAGTCGCGCAGCGCCTTCGCCGTGACCGGGGCGGTGCGCAGGGACTCGCTGATCCGGGTGAACTCCGCCATCGGGAAGACGTACAGGCATCGTTCCTGCCCTTTCGTGATCACAAGCCCCCCCTCCAACTCGTCCCGGAACTTCGCGGGCAGGGTCAGCCGCCCTTTGTCATCCAGTCGTGGCGTGTGGCTGCCGAGAAACACCGGCAACCTCCCTGCCGCTGCCGGGAAGACAGCGCCAGGTCACCCCGCGACGGTCAACCGTTAGCTCCTGTCCCCCACTGCGCGCCACTCTACTCCACTGCCCCCCACCCGACACCCCCTCAACACCCCGCGCCACCCCACCGAAACCACTCCGACATCAGGCGCGCGTGATGCCCGCACAAGGACTGGTATAAACCCCCTGAAATTGGTAGGAAAGTCTCTTATCTACGGAGGATCGAGCGGCCCCACCCGCGCGTCGACCGGGGCTCGGCGGGTGGGGGGCCCGCCACCTGGCGCCCCCCACCGCCGGCCCGGTCTCGGGCATGTTTCCTTGACCACGGTGGCCTGCACGGCCGCTGTGGATGTCACACTCGGGAGGGGGACGGGTTTCGTCGGGGCCGGCTCCGCGCAGCCCGAAAGCCCGACACCCGGAGGGGGGCCAACTAGTGGTGACCGACCCAGGTCTGCTCCACTGGCGTGACCCGGTGGCCGACATCGGCCACCTTGCCGAGATCGCCGACCGGGTCCGGGCGCGCGTCGAGACGGTCATCGACGGCAAGTCCGAGGCGATCACCACGGCCCTGGTGGTCCTCCTCTCCGAGGGCCACCTGCTCATCGAGGACGTCCCCGGGGTCGGCAAGACCATGCTCGCCAAGGCCCTCGCCCGCTCCATCGACGCCCGGGTGCGGCGCATCCAGTTCACCCCCGACCTGCTGCCCAGCGACGTCACCGGCGTCAGCGTCTACAACCAGGGCACGCGGGACTTCGAGTTCCGCCCCGGCCCGGTGTTCGCCAACATCGTCGTCGGCGACGAGATCAACCGGGCCGAGCCCAAGGCGCAGTCCGCCCTGCTGGAATGCATGGAGGAGCACCAGGTCACCGTCGACGGGGTCACCTATCGGCTGGAGTCGCCGTTCATGGTCATCGCGACCCAGAACCCGGTGGAGATGGAGGGCACCCGGGCGCTGCCCGAGGCGCAGCGGGACCGCTTCACCGCGCGCATCTCCATGGGCTACCCCTCCCCCGCCGCCGAGATGGCGATGCTCGACAACCACGGCAACGCCAACCCCCTGACCGGCATCACCCCGGTCACCGACGCCGCCGAGATCGCCCGGCTGATCTCCCTGGTGCGCACCGTGCACGTGTCCCCCGAGGTGCGGCACTACATCGTCGACCTTGTCGGCGGGACCCGGGTGCATCCCGAGATCGCGCTCGGGGCGTCCCCCCGGGCGGCGTTGCACCTCATCCGGGCCGCCCGCGCCCGCGCCGCACTGGACCAGCGCGCCTTCGTCCTGCCCGACGACGTGCAGGAGATGGCCATCCCGGTGATGGCGCACCGCCTGCTGCTGCACCCGGAGATCATGCTCTCCGGCGAGCCCGGCACCGAGGTCGCCGCCCGGATTCTGACCGAGGTCCTGCACCGGATCCCCATTCCCCGGCCCGGCACGGCACGCCCGGCCCGGCACGGCCGTTAGAGATCCGTGTGCGGGACTTTGTCGCGGCGCTGCGCGGCCTGACGGTCCGCGGCCGGTCGTTCCTCGCCGCGGGGGCGGCCTGCGCCGTGTCCGCGATCATTCTCGGCGAGCAGGACCTGCTGCGCATCGGGCTGCTCGTCGCGAGCCTGCCGGTGCTCGCGGCGGCGGTCGTCTGCCGCACCCGCTACCGGCTGTCCTGCACGCGCCGGCTCGAACCGCGCCGGGTCACCGCGGGCGACCGGGTCAGCGTGCGCATCCAGTTGGAGAACGTCAGCCGCTCGTCGTCGTCGGTGCTGCTGGTGGAGGACACGACGGGCTCCGGTCTGGGCGGCGGCGCCCGCTTCGTGCTCGACCGGATCGAGCCCGGCGGCAGCCGTGACCTCTCCTATGCCCTGCGTGCATCGGTCCGCGGCCGCTACCAGATCGGGCCGATGGCGATCCGGCTCGGCGATCCGTTCGGGCTCTGCGAGCTGTCCCGCAGCTTCCGCAGCCTCGACGAACTGATCGTCGCGCCCGCCGTCGAGCGGCTCCCGCCGGCCCGGCCGGGCGCCTCGGCCAGCGTGAGCGCCGAGCTGCGCCGGGCCACCGGCCTCGTCGGCGAGGACGAGACGACCACCCGGCCGTACCGGTCCGGCGACGACCTGCGCAAGGTCCACTGGAAGACGACGGCCCGCAGCGGCGAGCTGATGGTCCGGCGCGAGGAGCACCCGCAGACCGGCGCCGCGGCGATCCTGCTCGACACCCGGGTGCGGGCCTGGCCGGACTCCGGCCCCTCATCTGCGTTCGAATGGGCGGTCAGCGCCGTCGGCGGGATCGGGCTCCACCTGGTCCGCGGCGGCTACCGGGTCCGCCTGCTCACCGACCGCGGGCAGGTCACGACCGCAGCCGGCGCGACCGTCTCCGGGCTGCTCGACGAACTGTCCACGCTCGCCCCGGTCGACGCCGAGTCGCTGCACCCGGCGCTCGCCGCGCTGCGCCGCCCCGGCGGCGACCGGGGCGGCCTGCTCGTCGCCGTACTCGGCCACGCGGAGCCTGCCCAGATCACGACGCTGGCCGCAGCGCGCTCGCACCGTGCCCCCGCGATCGCCGTCCTCGTCGACGTGACGAGCTGGCACCCCCACCCGGCGGCCGCCACCGACCTCGCGGCGGCGCGGACGGCGCTGACCCGCGCCGGCTGGGCCGTCCTCGTCGCACGGCAGGGTATGAGCCTCGCCTCGGTGTGGCCGCGGGTGACGACGCTGGCGGGCCAGTCGGGATTCGCCGGCGCCCACCGCGCGGACGATCGTGGGGGCGATCGTGGCGGCGGGCCGGCCTCGGCGGCCCGGGCCGCGGGACAGCCCTCGCGCCGGTCGGCCCGGTGAACGTCCGCCCGGTTCCCACCGTCGTCGCCGCGGCCGCCTGTCTGCTGTCCACCAGCGCGCTGTCCCGGCTGTTCGACGGGACGCTGTGGTGGATGCGGCCCGTCGTGATCGCCGTCGTCGTCGCGGTGGCGACCGCGATGCTCGGCCGGTTGCTGCGGCTGCCGGTCGCGGCCGCCGTCCTGCTCAGCCTCGTCGGGCTCGTCGGCACCGTGACCGTGCTGTGCGCCCGGGGGACGGCGCTGCTCGGGGTGGTGCCGACCGCCGGGACGGTGCGGACGCTGCGCGCGCTCATCGCCGGCGGCAGTTCGGACATCTCCCGGCTGGCGGCGCCGGTGCCGCACCGGCCGGGGCTGGTGGTCCTGACCGTCGTCGGCATCTACCTCGTCGTCATGGTCGTCGATCTGATCGTCGTGACGTTGGACCGCCCAGCCCTCGGCGGGCTGCCGCTGCTGGCCCTGTACGCGGTGTCCGCGGCGATCCTGCCCGGCGGGGTCGGCACCGTCCCGTTCCTGCTGGGGGCGGCGAGCTTCGTCGCGCTGTTGCTGCTGGACGGTCGGTTGGCGTTCGGCCGGTGGGGCCGGACGGTGTCCGACGCCGGGCGCGGGCGAGGCGAGCGCGAGGCGTTCGGCGGCCGGCTCACCGTGAACGCGCTCGGGGTGGCGCTCGCCGCGCTGCTCGTCGCCGTCGCGGTGCCGCTCGGCCTGCCGTCGCTGGACGGCGAGGGGCTGGTGTCGCGCAAGGGCGGCTACGGCGCCGGAGACGGGCCGAGCTCGGCCAGCGTCGTGCAGCCGATCGTCTCGGTGAGCCAGCAGTTGCACGCCAGCAAGCAGGTGCCGCTGCTCAGCGTGCGCTCGCAGACCCCGCGGTATCTGCGCCTGACGGCGTTGGAGAACTTCGACGGGCAGCTGTTCACCCTGCGGGCGCTCAACGCCACCCGGGACAACCGGGTCAGCGAGGGCCTGCCGAAGCCGCGCCTCGGCGGCACCACGGCGCAGGTCAGCGCGGACATCGCCGTCACCACCCGGTTCAACGAGCTCTACCTGCCGGTCCCGGGCATCCCCACCAAGATCAAGGGACTTGCCGGCGACTGGCGGCTGGCCGCCCCGACCGGCACGATCTTCTCCACCCGGACCTCGACCGCGGGCGTGCGTTACCAGGTCGACGCGACCGCGCCGAACCCGACCCGGGCCGAGCTGGAGGCCGCGACCGGGCCGACCCCCGCCGATCTGACCGTGGACACCGCGCTGCCGGACAACCTCGACCCCCGCCTGCGTCAGCTCGTCGAATCGATCACCCGCAACGCGCGTACCCCCTACGAGAAGGTGTACGCGATCCAGCAGCACCTGCGCGGGCCGCTGTTCACCTACGACCTGACGGGCGCGCCGACCACCCAGGAAGGTGCCCTCGCCGAGTTCCTCTTCGAGTCGCACCGCGGGTACTGCGAGCAGTTCGCCTCCGCGATGACCGTCATGGTGCGGATGCTCGGCCTCCCCGCCCGGGTCGCCATCGGTTTCGTGCCCGGCGAGCAGCAGGCGGACGGCAGCTACCTGATCACGAACCGGCAGGCGCACGCCTGGCCCGAGGTGTGGTTCCCCTCGGTCGGCTGGGTGAGCTTCGAGCCGACCCGGCGTTCGGACGGGGCGACGGCGGCGCCCTCGTACGCGCCCGCCGGCATCGACGATCCGGACGGGGCGGCCGCGCCCCCCGGCGAGCAGAGCGCGTCCGGCGCCCAGGTGCTGCCCGAGCCGGTGCCGGTCCCGATGCCCAGCGCCGGGGCGAACCCCGACGACCCGACCGCGACGCACCCCCCGACCGCGGGCGAGGACACCGACACCTCCCCCGGCGTCCCCGCCTGGGTGATCTGGCTGTGCGCGACCGTTCCGCCCGTGGCGGCCCTGCTGGCCACCCCTGCGATCATCCGGTTCCGGCGGCGGCGGGCCCGACTGCGACACGGTCAACCCGACGGCGGGGCAGGGGCCGCCGTCGGCGGCCCGCCCGGCCGGACCGGCGCGCAGGGCGTCGACCAGGTGCACGACGCCTGGGCGGAGCTGCTCGACGTCGCCTCCGACCTCGGCATCACGATCCGGGTCAGCGACTCGCCGCGGGCCGGGGTGGCCCGGCTGACCGCCTACCTCGACGCCGAACCCGAGCCCGCGCAGCGGTCCGACCCGGCGGTCGACCACCAGGCCGATGCCACCGCGGCGACGCAGGCCGGTTCCCAGGGCGACCCGATGCCGGCCGCACGGTCGTACCCCCAAGCCCGCGAGGCGCTGGCCCGGCTGGCGGCCGCGGAGGAGCGGGCCCGGTACGCGCCGCCGGAACTTGCTGCCCCGCCGCCGCAGGCCGAGGTGAGGCGGGACGTCGCCACCGCCTCCGGGACACTCTGGGCGGTCGCCCCGCGAACCCGCCGGATCATGGCCCGCCTTGCGCCGCCGTCGGTGTTCCGCCGCCGTGAGCCGGACGAACCGGGCCGCGATCGCGCCGGCCGGATCCGCCGGTACCTGCGGCGGCACCGCACGGACACCGGACCGGGCCGCCCCGGTGACGGTCCGCGGCCCGCGACGGTGAACGATGCCGAGGCCCGTGTCCCCGAGCCGGCGCGCAGCGGTGGATCAGCGCCGCCGGACGGCCCCTGAGACCGCCCGGACGACGGGGAGATTCCGCGCCGGCTAGGGCCGGTCTTCCCAGCGGCGCCGCCAGCGCTCCTCGACCCGTTCCATGAAGGGCGCCTTCGCCCGGGATCGTCCCTTCGACCGGCCCCGGCCGCCGGGCCGGCGGCCGCCTGTGTCGCGCCCGCTGATGCGACGCAGGTCGGCGGCCCCGCGCAGCGCGGCGAACAGCATCATCAGGAACCCGAGGATGCCGAGGATGACGGTGAGCGGCACCCGGTTGAGCACCACGCCGACCACCAGGACGGCGAGCCCCAGCAGGAAGACCACCGCACTGCGGCGCACCCGGCGCAGCAGGTACGTGCGGGGGTCCGTCGACCGCACGGTGCTGGCGAACTTCGGGTCATCCTCAACGAGAGCGCGCTCGATCTGCTCCAGAAGGCGCTGCTCGTTCTCCGAGAGCGGCATCGACGCTCCTCCCACGACCTACAGGTCCGGCAGACGGAACCTGACAACCAAGAATAGGCATGCGCGGGCGGGTGCGGTAGGCAACCCGTCATGCCGGTTGGAACCGAGCCAATCACCTCACGTGTCCCGTGCCCGAAGCAGCGGCGTTCATGCCCGGACACGCCGTCGTCACGGTGGGCCCGGCGGGGGCCCCTCGGGCCGGTCGAGCAGGGCCGCCGGACCGACCGCGCCCGCGCCGAACCGGTCACGCGCCCGGTCGGCGGCCCGGTCCAGCTCCGCCCAGCCGTCGGGCCGCTCCCCGAGCAGTAGCTGCCTGCTGCCGCCCCCCGCGTCGACGAGGTTGCCGGCCCGCACCCCCAGCAGGCGCACGGCCATGACCTCGGCGCCGGCGACCCGGCCGCCCCCGAGCAGGCCCAGATCCGTCACCAGGTCCGTCGCGGTGGAGTAGATCGCCTGGGACACGTCGGTGCCATCACGCAGCGTACGGGCGCGGGTCACGGTCCGGAAGTCGCCGTAGCGCACCTTGACCGAGATGGTCCGGGCGCGCCGGTGCCGGTGCCGGAGCTGGCCGGCCACCCGTCCGGACAGGCGCAGCAGCTCCCGAGCGAGCGCGGCCGGCTCGGTGAGGTCGGTGGCGAAGGTGCGTTCGGCGCCGACGGTGACCTCCGTGGTGGCGGGATCCACCCGCCGCTCGTCGATCCCCCACGACAGCCGGTGCAGGTGGGTTCCGGCGGCGTCCCCGAGCGCCCGGCGCAGCGTGTCCACCGGGGTGTCCGCGATGTCCCCGATCGTGCGCAGCCCCAGCCGGGTCAGGGTGGCCTCCGCCCGCGGGCCGACGCCCCACAGCGCCCCGGTCGGCAGCGGATGCAGGAAGGCGAGCACCTCGTCGGGGGCGATGACCGCCAGCCCGTCCGGCTTGCACCGAGTCGAGGCGATCTTGGCGACGAACATCGACGGCGCGACGCCGACGGAGCAGGTGAGGTCCTGCTCGGCCGCCACCCGCCGGCGGATGTCCGCGGCGATCCGCGGCGCCGACCCGAACAGCGCCCGCGCGCCGGCGACGTCGAGGAACGCCTCGTCGACCGACAGGGGGGCGACCAGCGGGGTGACGTCCCGGAAGATCTTCATGATCTCGACCGAGGCCGCCCGGTACGCGGCGTGGTCGGGCGCGACCACCGCCGCGGTGGGACATCGGCGCAGCGCCCGCGCCATCGGCATCGCACTGCGGACCCCGTACGCCCGGGCCTCGTAGGTCGCCGACAGCACCACCCCACGCTCACCCCCCGCAACGATCATGGGCCGGCCACGGAGCTCGGGCCGGCGGCGCAGCTCCACCGAGGCGAAGAAGGCGTCCATGTCGACGTGCAGGATCGTGCTCTCAGCGCCCATGGGAACCCGTGCCGCCCGGGCTGCGGGCAAGGACGTGTAGCTGCGCTGCCAACGCCCGGAACGGCTCGCGCCCGGCGGCCGCAAGCTCCAGACGCAGCAGCCGCCGCGTCGCCAGGGCGTCGGGCAGGCGCTCCCCCGGCACCAGATCCGCGAAGATCCGCACCCCGTGGACGTCGAGCACCTCCGCCCCCGCGGCCCGGACCAGCGCGACGACTTCGGCGGTGGTGAACCGCCGGGGCGCCCGACCGGCTGCCGGCTCCCTGCCCGCCGACGAGCCGTGATCCGTGCCGGACGGCCGATGCTCGGGGGGCGCGTCCTCGACGAGCGCCGCGAGGGCGGCCTCGAACTGCCCGGCCAGCGCGCGGGCGAGGACCGCGGCGGCGAGACCGGCCACGACGACGCTGAGCGCACCACCCGGCCGCAGCACCCCCAGCGCCTGCGCGAGCGCGGTCTGCGGGTCGTCCACGACGTCCAGCACCGAATGGCACAGCAGCAGGTCGGCCTGCCCGGCGCCGACGATGCCGGTCAGGTCACGCAGGTCCCCCTGCATCGAGGTGACCCGTCCGCCGAGCCCCCGCTCGGCTACGCGCCGGCGCAGGGCGGCCAGCGCGTCGGGCGAGGGATCCACCACGACGACCCGGTAGCCGGCGGCCGCGATCGGCACGGCGAAGCCGCCGCTGCCTCCACCGGCGTCGACGACGAGCGGCCGGCGCGCCCCCACCACCGGCTCACCCGGTACCCCCGTCCCGGCCTCCGTGGCCTGGTCGACCGGGGCCAGCGGGGCCGGGCGGGGCAGGACTGCCCACAGACCGTGCCAGATCGCGGCCTGCCGCAGATCGCCGCCGGTGACATGGTCGGCCATCGACACCGCCTCCTCCCCCCAGCCGCCCACCCCGGTCGGCCCGGTCGGGCGCGGGCGGGTCAGCGGCCCACGGCGGGTCAGCGGCCCACGACGAGGCCGATGGCGACGCCGACCGCGAGCCCGCCGACCGACATTCCCAGGATCTGTAGCACCCAGGCGTTGCGGCGGGCCACGGCGGACGGCGCGGCACGGTACGCCCTCCGATGCGCGCCGTGATGCCGGAGCCCAGAACCGGTGAGAGCCATCGATGATCACCCGCTTCGTCACGCGCAGCACCCCAAGAGATAACCGATAGTGAACGACGGCTACGCTGCGCGCAACAGCGGACGAGTGGATCATCGAAAGTCCCGGGAGCGGGAGGTGACGGCGACCGGCAGCGGCCACATCCGCTCGGCGATCACGTTGGTCACCCCTTCGGCCCGTTCGAGGCGACCGCGGACGACGAGGGCCACCGCCGTGCGAGCCACCACCCGATGGCGCGTCCAGACGCCGGGCGAGCAGATCACGTTCACCAGGCCCGTCTCGTCCTCCAGGTTGACGAAGGTCGTGCCGCCTGCCGTCGCAGGCCGTTGACGATGGGTGACGATCCCGGCGACCAGGACCCGCCGGCCCGCCTCGGCGTCGCGCAGACCCGACGCCGCCGTCACCCCCTGGGCGGTGAGCCGCTCCCGGAGGAACCGGGTGGGGTAGCCCTCGGTCGTGATCCCCGTCGCCCAGAGGTCGGCCACGGACTCCTCGACCTCGGTCATCCCCGGCAGGTACGGCGCGACGGCGGTGACGTCGGCGCCGAAGACCATCCCGTCGAGCCGGTCCGGGCGGGCCTGCGCCACGGCACCGGCCGCCCACAGCGCCTCGCGCCTCGTCGCCCCGAAGCAGGCGAACGCCCCCGCGGTGGCCAGTGCCTCGACCTGATCGACGGACAGGCCGACCCGGCGGACGAGATCGGCCATGTCGGCGTAGGGGCCGCCCGCCGCTCGCGTCTCGACGATGCGGCGGGCCAGGCTCTCCCCCACCCGCCGGACCCCGGACAGGCCGAGCCGGACCCGCGGTTGCGCGCCGACCAGGCTGGCCCCGACCGCGGAGGCGTTGACGTCCGGCCGCAGCACCTCGACGCCGTGGCGGCGGGCGTCGGCGACCAGGCTCTGCGGCGAGTAGAAGCCCATCGGCTGCGCGTTCAGCAGCGCGGCGCAGAACGCGGCCGGGTAGTAGAGCTTGATCCAGGAGCTGGCGTACACCAGGAACGCGAAGCTCACCGAGTGGCTCTCGGGGAACCCGAAGTTCGCGAAGGCGGACAGCTTGGTGAACAGGTCGTCGGCCAGCGCGCCGGTGATGCCACTGGCCGCCATCCCGGCGTAGAGCCGCTCACGGAGCCGTTCGATGCGTTCGGCGGACCGCTTGGAGCCCATCGCCCGGCGCAGCTCGTCGGCCTCCGCCGCGGAGAACCCGGCGATGTCGATCGCCATCTGCATGAGCTGTTCCTGGAACAACGGAATGCCCAGGGTCTTCGCCAGGGACCGACGCAGCAGCGGGTGCGGATAGGTGACCTCCTCCGCCCCGTTGCGGCGACGGATGTAGGGGTGGACCGACCCGCCCTGGATCGGCCCGGGCCGGATCAGCGCCACCTCGATCACCAGGTCGTAGAAGCGCCGGGGCCGCAGCCGAGGCAGCGTCGCCATCTGGGCGCGGCTCTCCACCTGGAACACCCCGATGGAGTCGGCCGCGCACAGCATGTCATAGACCGCCGGATCCTCCGGCGGGATCAGGGACAGGTCGAGGTCGCGGCCGTGGTGGCTGCGGATGAGGTCGAACGCCTTGTGCAGCATCGAGAGCATGCCGAGCCCGAGCAGGTCGAACTTGACCAGGCCGGCGGCCGCGCAGTCGTCCTTGTCCCACTGGATCACCGTCCGCCCGGGCATCCGGGCCCACTCCACCGGGACGACCTCCCCGACCGGGCGGTCACAGATCACCATGCCGCCGGAGTGGATGCCGAGATGCCGGGGGAACCCGAGCAGCCGGTCGGCCAGGTGGGTCACCTCGGGCGGGATGTCGTGTTCCGGGCCGCCGTCGCCCGACGGCGACCCGGCCGCGGGGATGGACCACCGGTCGAGCTGGCGGGACCAGGCATCCTGCTGCCCGGCGGAGAAGCCCAGGGCGCGTGCCACGTCCCGCACCGCCGACCGCGGCCGGTAGGTGATCACATTTGCCACCTGGGCGGCCCGGTCCCGCCCGTAGCGCCGGTAGACGTACTGGATCACCTCCTCCCGCCGCCCGGATTCGATGTCCAGGTCGATGTCGGGCGGCCCGTCACGCTCCGGGGCGAGGAAACGCTCGAACAGCAGGCCGAAGGAGACGGCGTCCACCCCGGTGATGCCCAGGGCGTAGCAGACGGCCGAGTTCGCCGCCGAGCCCCGTCCCTGGCAGATGATCCGGTGCCGGCGGCAGAACTCGACGATGTCATGGACGATCAGGAAGTAGCCGGGAAAACCGAGCTGCTCGATCAGCCTCAGCTCGTGGGCAAGCTGGTCATAGGCACCGGCGATCCGTTCCTGTCCCGCCGGGCCGTACCGGCGCGCGGCGCCCTGCATGGTGAGCAGCCGCAGCCAGCTCGCCTCGGTGTGCCCCGGGGGAACCGGGAAGTCGGGCAGCCGCGGCGCGACCAGGTGCAGATCGAAGGCGCACTCGGCGCCGATGCGGGCCGCCTGCTCCACCGCGGCGGGAAACCGGGCGAACCGCTGCGCCATCTCCGCGCCGGACCGCAGGTGCGCGGTGCCCGCAGCCGGCAGCCAGCCGTCCATCTCCGCCAGGCTGCGCCGCGCCCGCACGGCGGCCATCGCCGCCGCCAACCGGGCCGCACCGGGCGCGGCGTAGTGGACGTTACCGGTCGCCACCAGGGGCAGTCGCGCGGCGCGGGCCAGCTCGGCCAGGGCGTCGTTGCGGGCCGAGTCCAGCGGATGGGCATGATCGGCAAGCTCCACAGCCACGTTCTCCCGGCCGAACAGCTCCGCCAGCTCCGCGAGGGCGGCCCCGGCGCCGGCGGGACCGGAGCGGGCCAGGGCCCGGGGAACCGTGCCCTTGCGGCATCCGGTGAGCACCTGCCAGTGCCCGCCGGCCGCCCGGGCACAGTCCTCGGGCTCGGCCACCAGTCGGCCCTTCTCCCCGCCGGCCAGGTGGGCGTCGGACAGCAGCCGGGCCAGCCGCCGGTAGCCCTCCGGGTCGCGGGCGAGGACGAGCAGGTGGTCACCGTCGGGATCGGTCTCCCCCGCGCGGGCCGCCCGTGCCCCCAGCGAGATCTCCGCCCCGAAGACGGTCCGCAGTCCCACCTCCCGGGCCGCCTCCGCGAAGCGGACAACGCCGTAGAGCCCGTCGTGGTCGGTGAGCGCGAGCGCCGACAGCCCCAGCCGCACCGCCTCCTCCACGAGCTCCTCCGGCTGGCTCGCGCCGTCGAGGAAGCTGAACGCGGAATGACAGTGCAGCTCGGCGTAGGGAACCGTCGCGGCCGGGGCGGCCCGCAGCCCCGCTCGCGGCCGGTAGGGGGCCCGCTTGCGCGACCAGGCCGGGCTATCCCCGCCGTCGCCGGGTTGACCGGTGCGGGCCGACGCGTCCCGTCCCCGGCCGCCGCCCGCCAGGCCGGCCGCTGCCGGTTCAGTCATAGGACGCCTCCACCCACCACCGCCCGCCCGCGACGGCGAGCAGGTACGCGCACCCCTCGGCGACGCTGATCTGGAAACGGGCCCGCCGGCGGGCGTCGGCGTCCCACCAGCGCTCGTCCACCGGCCACGGCCCCGCCCAGCCGGTCACCGGCATCGGCGGGCCCGCGCCGATCGCCAGCCGCGCGGGCGGCGCGGTCACCGTGCACCGGGCGCTGACCCCCACCGGCTCCCCGGCGTCGTCGAGGACGCTGGCCACCAGCGGGGGTCGGTGCACGAGGGTCGGGGCCGGGGCCGGCAGGATCCCGGGCCACGGCCGGTCCAGCCCGGTGGCCACCCGAGGCTCCCCCCAGGGCACCAGGCGGATCCGGTCCCCGGGATCGCGGCCACCGCCGACCACCGCGGTGAGGACGGCGTCCGGACCGAGCAGCCCCTGCACCCGGGTGAGGGCGCGGCCGACCCGCGCGGCGGCGGCCCCCGGCTCCCCCCACAGCCCGAGCTGGCGGCCGTCCGCGGGCACCAGCCCCACCGGTTCGATCCGGAGCCGGACCACCCCGGCCGTGGGCCCCGCCGACCCCGCCTCGGCCGCGCCCCGCGGCCGGGGCGGCACGGCGGCGTGGGCGACCTCGTCGCCGGCCGAGGCCGAGCCGGCCAGCCAGCCGTCGAGCTGCCAGCGGACGCGGTCCGTGATGGCCGCGGCCGCGAGCGGGCCGTCGTGGCGCCACGTCCGCACATGGTGTTCCCCGTGGCCGGTCTCCGCCTCCATCCGGATTCCGGTGCAGGCCAGCCCATGCTCGCGGAGCCGGTCATGGGCCTGCTCGGCCAGCCGGCGGGCGGCGAAGGCCGCCTGTTCGACCCGTTCGGCCGGCGGGTCGAACGCCGCGGCGACGCCAAGGTCGACAGGATGCTCACGCGGGGTCACCGGACGGGGATCCTCGCCGCGGGCGAGGCGGTGCGCCCAGTCTCCGGGCGGCCCGAACCGGGCGGCGACGTCGGCCGCCGGGAGAGCGGCGAAGCTCCCGAGCGTGACCAGCCCCAGCCGGCGGAGCAGATCGACGAGCTCGGCGTCGCCGAGCAGGTCGACGGGTTGCGGGGCGAGGAAGGCCGCGGTCCCCCCGGGGGGAACGACCGCCTCACCGCGGGCCGCGATCCCGGCCGCGAACGGCCCGTCGGCCACCCCGAGGCCGCAGCGCGGCGCCGGCCCGACCGCCTCGGCCACTCCGCCCGCCCCAACCACCCCGCTCGACCCAACCACCCCGCCCGACCCGGCCAACCGGACCGCGGCGGGCCAGGCCGCCGTCAGCGCCCGGCGGACCTCGGCGCGGGCGGCCTCGACCCCGCCGAAGTACCGGGCGACGCCGCGCACCGGGACGACGCATGCGCCCGGGCCGCGCACCTCGACGCCGGAGGCCACCGACTCCACCGCGGCGACCAACGGCTCGAAGACCCGGGCGGCACGGCCCGGGTCGTCGGGCACGAGGGTGATCTCGGGGCAACGGGCCTGCGCCTCCCGGCGGCGCAGCCCCGGGCGAATCCCGGCGCGCCGGGCGGCCGGGGTCGCGGCGACGACCCGCCCGGCGGCCAGCACCGCGCCGGGCTGGTCCGCCGCGATCCCGGCCGCCACGACCGGCCAGTCCGGGTAGTGCACGGCGAGCATGCGGACAGGCATGTCAGGCCACCTCGACCGGAAGGGCGCGCACCACCGCGGGCACCGTCCCACCCGCCTCGACGGCCGGCGGGACCGAGGCAGGCGGCGCACCGGCCCCGGTCAGCCACGCCCGGCGGGGGCGGCGCGCCGCCCCGCGCCCGGACACCTCCACCAGCAGGTTGGGTGCGCACACCTGGCCATGGCCGGCGCCCAGGCCGTCCCATCGCCGCTCGACGGCGGCCACCCGCAGATCGGCACCCTCCCAGCCGTCCACGGCGACCAGGACGGCGCCGCGCTCGCGCGCCCGCGCGGTCAGCCGCCGACCGTCCGCCGGGCGGGACCGGGCCGGCGGACGGACCACCACCACGTCCATGGCGTCCAGCAGCGCGGCCACGACCACCGGCCAGCGCTGGCCCGGCACCGGGACCAGGGCGAGGCGTTCCAGCACGATGCCCGCCTCGGCGGCGGCGAGCACTCCGAGCTGGGCGAAACCCACCACCGCGCACCACGCGCCCGCCTGGGAGGGCCCACGCAGCAGGGTCAGCAGCAGCGAGGCGGACCCGGTGACGGCGATGGTCGTCCCCCGGCGCAGCCCCGCCTCGGGAAGAATCGCGGCGAGGGTGGGGACCACGGGCAGCAGGCGCTCGCCGGTGTCCCCCACCCGCGGCGCCGCACCGCGGGCGACCTCCTGCAGGGCGGCCAGCGCCGCCGGACCGGCCACGGCCGGCTAACCCCGCCGCGGCGGGACGGCCGCGGCTGCCGCGGCATCGGCGGGACCGGTGCCGGCGAGCACCGGCTGGGACGGCAGCCCCAGCGCGCCCTCGACGACGCCGATGAACTGGTCGACCAGACGGATCAGATCGTCGGCCTCCCGCCGGCCCACCACGTTCAGGCCGGCCTCGGCGGCTGCCCGCCGACCGGCGCCCGCCGCGAAGAAGTCCGCCCATTCGACGAGCTCGGGAGCCACCCGCACGAGCAGGCACCAGGCGCTGACCGGCCGGCCCCGCCGGCCCGGCCGGGGCCGCGCCCGGTCCGCCAGCACGGCGGCGGCGGCCCGCAGGGCGGCGAGATGGGCCAGGGCGTACCGCTCCCCGGCCCGGGGGGCGTACTCCGCCTCCCCGAGACCGCGCCGGGCGGCGGCGAGCAGCTCGTCCCGGGAGCGGTGGGGCAGCCCCGCCGCGGGCAGGAGGGCCCGTCCGGGCGGCCCGCTGGATGCTGCGCGCCCGGCGGACGTACCCTCCACCCCGACGGCTCCGCCCGCGGGGCCCGCGCCGCTGACAGGTCGACTCACGACGGCCATGACACCCTCCCGGTGTCGAACACAAGTTCGAACACCTGGAAGGTAACCTCCTCCCGGCCGGCCCGTCAAACACCCAGCTCTCGAACACGCGAGCGAGCCGGCACGGCGGTGCTGGTCTCGAGCAGGCGCAGGAACCAGGCCAGCACGAGCAGAGCCACCACGTCGGGCACCCAGCCCAGGCGCGGGTCCGGGACATCCCCCCGATGGGTATCCCCCGGACCCGCGTCCGACGCCCGGACCACCCGGGTGACCTCCGGGGCGAGCAGGTCGGGGTCGGCCACGACGAGCGCCGTCCCGTCCAGTGCGAACCGGATGATGTTGACCTCGCGGTGCCCCACCAGGCCGCTGGCGAACTCGCCGCGGGTCGGCGTGAGCCACCGCAGCACGCAGCCGTCCGCCAGGCGCACCCGGCCGCCGGCCCGGTCGGCCGCGAAGGCCGCGACCGGCACCCGCCCCATCGGCTCGACCAGCCGCACACCCTGGCCGTCGAGATCCAGCTCCAGGACGAACGGGCGCCGGGCGGCCATCAGCTCGACCCGCCCCCGCGACGCCCAGTCCGCGAGCACCGCCTGCTCGTCGGTCTCGACCCACACCTGCCGGACCGCGCTGCACCGGCTCGCCGCGGTGACCCGGAAGACCACCTCGTGCGGCAGGCCGCCGGCGCGCCGGGGGAGGACGTCCGCCTCGGCGCCGACCCCCGGCAACGGCAGCGTGCAGGTCATGGGCCGTCCCGCGACCGCCCCGGCGCGCGTCCCCGACGCCCCCGCCGGCGAGGGCGCCCGCCCCGGCGCCCCGGGCCGTCGCGACAGGATCCTCGTCACCGCGATCGCCATGATCCCGACACCTCCTACCGCGCCGGCCGACTGCCGGCGGTCCGTCGTCCTCGGTTCTCGTCGCTCCGGAGTGCACAACAGAGACGTCAACGACCGGTGCACGCACGGTCACCGCCGACGTTGAGCGAACGTTGACAGGTCCCGTGCGCCGCGCCGGGATCACCGCGGGGGCGGTCCTGACGCGGAACCGACAGCGCCCGCGGGGGTTCGATGGTTGCCGCGGGCTCCCCCGCGGGCGCACGCTGCGATAAACAGACATCACCCCGGGGCCGTGACGAGAGGACCAGATGCCCGACCGCGACAGCCTGCAGTTCGCCATCCTGGGTCCGCTGGAGGTCACCGCGGCCGGGAAACCCGTCTCGCTGGGCGGCGCCCAGCGCAAGGTCCTGATGACCGTCCTGCTGCTCGAGGCCGGCAAGGCCGTGCCGATCCCCCGGCTGATGGAGGTGATCTGGGGCGACTCGCCGCCGGAGGGGGCGCTGCGCACGCTGCGCACTCACGTCAGCGAGCTGCGGCGGGTGATGGCGGACGACAAGCCGCCGCGGATGCTGGTGCGCAGGGGCGCGGGCTACCAGCTCGACGTGCGGGCGGAGCAGATCGACGTCGAGCGGGTGCGGCGGCTGCTGGCGCAGGGCCGGCGGGCGGTGGACGACGGCGACCCGGTGAGCGCGATCGCCCCGCTGCAGGAGGCCCAGTCGCTGTGGCGGGGGCCGCCGCTGGTCGACGTCGCGGACCATCCGTTCGCGCACGGCTACACGGAGGCGCTCACCGAGCTCCAGCTCGACGTGGCCAAGACGCGGATCGCCGCCGACCTGTCCCTGGGCCGGCACCGAGAGGTCATCGGCGACCTGCGGATGCTGGTCACCCGCCATCCGCACGACGACGGCCTGCGCCGGGAGCTGGTCGTCGCCTTCTACCGGGACGGCCGGACCGAGGACGCCGCCCGGGCCTGCCGGGACGGCCTGGAGGCCCTGCACGAGCTCGGGCTGGACTCCCCGATGCTGCGCCGGCTGCAGGAGGACGTGCTGCGCGGAGCGCCGGATCTCGCCTGGGCGCCGCCGCGCTCGCTGGGCCGCCCCGCCCAGGTCGCGCCCACCGGCTCCGGCGGCTACCAGCTCCCGCCGGACACCCCGGAGTACACCGGGCGGGACACCATCCAGGCCCGGGCGCACGCCGTGCTCACCGATCAGGTGGCCCTGGCCCGGGGCACCGTCACGGCGGCCTTCGCCGGCAAGGCGGGCGCCGGCAAGACGGCACTGGCCGTGCACATCGCGCACCGCATCCGCGCCAGGTTCACCGACGCGCTGTACGTGGACCTGCGCGGCACCAGCGAGCCGCTGGAACCGACGCGGGTGCTCGCCCGGTTCGTCCAGGCGCTCGGGGTCAGCCGGGCCGCGGTCCCCACCGACCCGGACGACCTGGCGGAGATGTACCGGGAGCTGCTCGCCACCCGCAAGGTGCTGATCATTCTGGACAACGCGGCGGGTGAGGCACAGCTACGTCCGCTGATGCCGACGAGCCCGGGCTGCGCCGTGCTCATCACCAGCCGGTCGCGGCTGCACGGGCTCACCGTGCCGTACTGGATGGTCGACGTCCTCATCCCCAGCGACGCGGTGGAACTGCTGGCCAAGGTGGTCGGGGCGGCGCGGGTCGAGGCCGAGCCCGAGGCGGCGCGCGACATCGTCGGCCTGTGCGGGTACCTTCCGCTGGCGATCCAGATCGCCGGGCGCAAGCTGGCCGCGCACCCGCACTGGCGGCTGGCGCGGCTGGCTGGCCGGCTCGCCAACGAGCGGGACCGGTTGTCCTGGCTGGAGGTCGGCGACCTGGAGATCCGGGCCAGCTTCTCGCTGAGCTACGAGGGTCGGCCGGCCGACGAGCAGCGTGCCTTCCGGCTGCTGTCGCTGCCCGCGGTCAACGACTTCGCGCCGTGGGCCGCGGCGGCCGTGCTCGACGTCGATCTGGACGAGGCCGAGGACGTCGTCGACCGCCTCGCCGACGCGCAACTGCTGGAGCGGCGTGGCGTCGACGCGACCGGCACGGAGCGCTACCGGTTCCACGACCTGCTGCGCGTGTTCGCCCGGGAGCGGGAGACCGGGGTCGGGACGGCGATCGGCCAGCTCGTGCCGACGGCGCCGAGCGCCCACCCGGGGTCCGCGGACGCGGAGCGGGCGGGGGACGGCCACGGCGTGCGGTCCCCGGCGGCCGCGCCCGAAGGTGGCGTCGACGCCGACGGCGACGGCGGGCACGGGGCCTCCGACGCTGCGAAACCCGACGATCCGCCGACGTTGTCCGGTGAACACCGAGCGGCGCTGAGCCGACTGCTGTACGCCTATCAGGTGATGCTGCGTGAGGCGGTCGACACCTTCAGCCCCGGGCGCGTCCGGACCCTGTCCGCCGACGGGCCGGACGCCGGTTTCGTCGCGCAGGCCGCCGCCCGGTTCGCCCGCGCGGACCTCGCCGAGGTCGTCCGTCAGCCGCTGGTCTGGTTCGGCGGGGAACGCTCGAACCTGCTGGCCCTGGTCGAGCAGGCGCAGGCGGCCGGGCTCGACCAGCCGACCTGGCTGCTCGCCGTCGAGGCCGCGGAGTTCTACGCGTTCGCGGCGCACTGGGGCGACTGGGCGCGCACCCATGCGCTGGGCCTGGCCGCCGCCCGCCGCACGGGGCACCGCCTCGCCGAGGCCGAGCTGCTGACCAGCCTCGGGGAGCGAGAGATCGTCCTGACGTTCGAGGAGGCGTTCTGGCGGTTGGACGCCGCCGGGGCCGACCCCGACGGCGAGCCCGCGGTGGCGGTCACCGCGGTCACCCAGGACGCGCTCGAGCGCCTGGCGCTGGCCACGGAGCGATTCGCCCGGGCACGGGAGATCTTCGCCGAGTACGGCGCGGAGCTGGGCGAGGCGCGGGCCGTGCGCGGGCTCGCCGACGCCTGCCGCGGCCGCGGCGAGTTCGCCGCGGCGCTGGCCCACTTCGAGACCTGCCTGGGGACGATGCGGCGGACCGGGGCCCGCCGCCTCGAGGCGGAGACGCTGGTCGCCCTCGCCATGACCCACGGCGACCGCAGTGAGCTCGCCGACGGCATCACCTGCCTGACGATGAGCCTGTCGATCGCCCGGGAGCTCGCCAACCTGCCGCTGGAGGCGCAGGCCCAGCGGCGGCTGGGCGATCTCTACCGCTACCGGGAGCGCCCCGAACAGGCGCTTGCGGCCTACAACGAGAGCCTGCCGCTGCTGGCCGAGCTGCCCGATCCGCTGTGGGAACCGCGTGTACTGGTCCGCCGCGGTGACATCCTCGCCCAGCTCGACGACCATCCCGCGGCCCGGCGTTCCTGGCAGCAGGGCATCACGCTGCTACGCCAGCAGGGCTCCCCGGAGCTGGCCGCCGCCGAGGAGCGGCTGACCGCGCCGGTCACCACCGAGCCGACCCAGTTCACCGGCGGCCGGCTGCTCGGCGCCTTCGAGCCGGCCTACTTCATCGCCCGGGTCGCCGCCTCCCGGCGCAGCGTGCGGTTACTGAACACCTGGACGGACCTGGTCTCCGCGCCGCACCGGGACGCCTTCACCGACGCGGTGCTGGCGGCGATCGACGCCGGGGCGATCGTCCAGATCCTGCTGCTCGACCCGGACTCGCCGGCCGCGGCGGCGCGGACGGCCGACCTGTCGCACCGCATCGACGTACCCGCCGAGATCCGGGCGAACCTGCTGGTCCTGGACGGGCTGCGGGAACGGCTCACCCCGGTCCTGCGTCCCCGCCTCGCCGTGCGGCTCTACGCCGAGCAGCCACTGACGACCTATCACCGCTGGGACTCCGGCGCGCTCGTGTCGAGCTTCCCGGTCGGCTACTCCTCGGCCGCCGCGACCCAGCACGAGGCGACGATCTCCTCGACCCTCGTCCAGTTCGTCGAGCAGCACTTCGAGCGGCTGTGGAGCCCGGCGGGCAGCGCCGCCCTGGACGACCACCTGCGCGTGCCGTTGCAGGTCCTTCGGTCGGACGCCGACCCGGTCGACGTGCGCGCCGAGTTCGTCCGGCTCGACGGGGCGGTGTACATCGCCTCCCCGGAGCTGGCCGCCCTGCTGCGCCACGCCGGACCGGACGGCCTGGTCGCGGCGGTGGCGGGCAACGGCCGGCACGCGCTGTCCGGCATCGGCCGCGCCCGGGTGGTACCGCTGCGTGACGACGCCGGCGCCGGGGTGGTGGCGACGGCCTTCACGCAGAAGTACGGGGCCGCGCGCGACGGCCTGCTGCGACTGTCCTCGGTGCGGAGTTGAACGCGATGAGAACGGCGGTCCCGATGAACCCGGCCAACCCCGCCGCCCTGCTGGTGACCGTCGACTTCTGGCGGGTCCCCCGCCGCCGGATCGGCCACGCCCTGGCCCGGGTCGCCGCCGACCGCTCCGCGCTGCGGCACGTCACCGGGCTGACGTTCGCCAAGCTGCTCGGCACCGGCTCGGCGAGCAGCCTCGGCCTGCGCGGCGCCGACCCCTGCCAGTGGGCGATGGTCTCGGTCTGGGAGACGCCGTCGGCGGCGCGGTCGTTCGAGCGGTCCGCGCAGGTGCGGGCCTGGTCGGTGCTGGCCGAGGAGCGGTGGCGCATCGATCTGCACCCGCTGTCCTCGCGCGGGCGGTGGTCGCGGCGGGAGCCGTTCGGCGACTTCACGGCCGCGGCCGCGCCGACCGCCACCGCCACGGGCACGAAGGTCGCGGTGATCACTCGGGCCCGGGTCGCCCCCCGGCACACGCTCACGTTCCGCCGCGCGGTCCCGCCGGTGGTCGCGGACCTTGCTCAGGCCGAGGGCCTGCTGTTCGCGGCCGGGATCGGCGAGGCACCGATCGGGCTGAAGGGGACGTTCAGTCTCTGGCAGGACGCGGCGTCGCTGCGCCGGTTCGCCTACGGCCGGCCGGCGCACAGCGAGGTCGTCCGCCGCACCCCCGAGGTCGGCTGGTACAGCGAGGAGCTGTTCGCGCGGTTCGCGGTGCTCGGCTCCCGCGGCACGCTCGGCGGACGCGATCCGCTGCTGGCCCTGCTCCCCGACCCGACGTTGACGGCCCCCCGACCTTGACGGTCCCCCGACCTTGATGACGTTGACGGTCCCGTGACGTTGCCAGGCCCTTCCGGCGTCGCCAGGCCCTCCCGACGATGCCAGGCCCTCCCGACCATGCCAGGCCCTCCCGACCATGCCAGGACCTCCGACGTTGACGGCCCGTTGAAGGTGCCGTGCCCGCCCGGCCGCCCCGGGCCGGCACCGGGTTCGGCGGTTTGACAACCCGTTGACGGACGTCCGCCACGGTGGGGAGGTCCGGCGGCGAACCGGATGAGGCAGCCCGACGAACCGGATGAAGCGAACCGCATGCCGATGCCCCGTGACCAGGCACGTGCCCAGGTGTCCGCAGGTGCCCAGGTGTCCGCAGGCCAGGCACCCCCCGAAGCGACGCCCCGCGGTCCAGCGCCGCGCCCCCCGGTTACGCACAGGTCCATCCCCCATCGCCGGGTACTGATCGCCACGGCGGTGGGCACCCGCGTGGCGGACCTGGTCACCCGGGCCGGCAGCGCGGTCCTGCGCCCGGAGCTGGCGGCCCGCCCGGCCGAACTCGCCGACGCGCTGGTCGAGCTGCGACCGCACACCCTGGTCGTCGGCGCCAACGCGGTCGACGCCACCACCCTGCGGCGATGGGCCGCGGCGGTCCGCGCAGGGGGCCCGGCTTACACGGGCAGCCCGGCCCCCGCGGGCGGCCCCGTCCGCGGGGGTGGCCCGGGCCAGGTGGGTGGCCCGGGCCAGGTGGGGTCAGCGCGGTCCGACGCCGACCGCGAGCTCCTGCTCGTCCGCCGCGGCACCTCGCTGGCCGCCGTCGACACGGCCGCCGCCGCCCGGCTACGGATCGAGGTGCGCAACACCCCGGAGGTCAACGCCCGCCACGTCGCCCGGTTCGTGACCGACCGGCTGTTCGGCCCCGCCGGCGGCAGGGCGGCGGCGCCCGCTCGGGAGCAGCCCCCCGTTCTCGAGCAGACCCCCGTTCTCGAGCAGACCCCCGCCCGAGAGCAGGAGCCACGGCGGCCGGGCGTCCTCGGGCTGCTCGGCGCCGGCAACATCAACGGACGGGTGGCCCGGGACGGCGCCGCGCGGGGCTGGCGCCTGGTCGTGCACTCCCCCTCCCTCGTCGCCGATCCCGCGTCGGTGGACGCCTGGGCGCGCCACCACCGGCTGCCCGCCGACCGGGTGCGGATCGCCCGCACCGTGGAGGAGGTCCTCGAGGCCGCCGACGCGGTCGCCGTCGCCGTGCCGCTCGTCCACGCCGGGCCGTGGGCGACCGTCGACATGATCGATGAGCAGGAGCTCAAGGCGTTCACGGGCGAGCGGATCGTCTCGGTCAGCGAGCCCGAGGTGTTCACCGAGCGCGCCCTGCTCGACGCCTACGACCGGCGTGATCTCACGGTCGTCCTGGACAACGCCCCCCGGCTGCTCGCCCCGGTGCGGGAGCTGCTGGCCGCGCGGATCGACGGTGACGGCGGCGCCCCGCGCCCCGGGTTCACCCTGTGCTCCGCGGCGATGCGCTCCGACGCCTGCGACGACGACCTGGATCAGGCCATGCTCGCCGTGGTCGGCCGAGCGGACCTGGACGAGCTGACCGGCGCAGACCTGCTCGGACCACAACCCGATCATCCCGGCGCGGGCCGGGACACTGACCGCCGGGTCGACGAGGACCCGGCACCTGACGATCCCGCCGCGGGCGGCCACGGCGTGGTGGTCGTCGGCGGCGGGATCGTCGGACTCACCGTCGCACTGCTGCTGCGGCTGCGGGGGTACCGCCGGATCCGGGTGCTCGATGCCGCGCCGGCGGATCGCGCGGATCCGGACCGGCAGGGCACGACGTTCGGGGGGGCCAACGCGCGGCACCTGTCGGCGACCGAGACCCTGCCGCCGGCGGACGCGGGCCGGGCCGGCATCCTCGACCGCGATCCGGCGGACGGCGGCTGGCGGCTGCGCGACCCCGCCTCCCTGAGCGCGGCCGAGCTCGCCTGGTCAGAGGCGTTCGACCGGGGCACCGACCGGCCGGGCCTGCACGCGACGACCCAGGAGCTGGTAATCGCTCTCAACCGGCTGGGGCTGCGCGGCTGGGAGCGCCTGTTCGCCGTCGACGGCGCGGGCTGGCTGGCCGGCCTGCGCCGGGACGCCCGGCTGGCCCGGATCTACCTCGGTGCCGCCGACCTCGCCGCGGGCGAACGGCTCCAGCGCGCGGCCGGCACCGGCGCCGTCCACCTGCCCGGTGGGACGCTGGCCCGGGACTGGCCGGGCCTGGGCGACTCGGTGCCGCTGCCCGGCGGCGTGCGGGAGATCGCGGGCGCGGTCGAGGTGGACGGCTACGCCGTCAACATCCACGATCTGGCGACGGCGCTGGCCAGGCGGCTCACCGACCTCGGCGTCGAGGTGTGCGCCGGCGTCCGGGTGCGTGGGCTCGACCCGGGCTGCGGCCCCAGCACGAACAGCGCCACCTGGGCCGAGATCGGCCCGGCTGGGCAGCCAGCACCGGCGGTGCAGCCAGAACCGGCGGTGCGGCTGCGTCTCGACGACGGCTCGGTGCTGCCGGCGGATCACGTCGTGATCACCACCGGGGGCCGCGACCTGGACCGCCTGCTCGGCGCCGCCTGGCCCGGGGCCGGCGCGGTGGCGCATCTGCTCGGCCTGTCGCTGACCCTGCCGAACCCCGGGCTGCGCCGCCCAGCGAAGATCCACGCCGGCGACCCCCTCGGCGTGATCAACGTCTCCCTGTCCCCCGACGGCACACTCATCCACGTCAGTGGCGGCTTCGGCTACCTGGGCCTGGCCGAGCGCCATGCCGCCGCGGCGGGGATCGCGGGGCTGCGGGACGTCGCCGAACGGGCCATCGCCGGCCTGTTTCCGGCGCTGCGGCGGGCCGACGGCAGCCCTGACGTGCGCGACGTGCGCGTCTGCGAACGTCCGACCACTCCCGACGGACTCCCCCTCGTCACCGCGCTACCGGGCCACGCCGGCCGGGTCCTGGTGGCCGCAGGGACGAACGCGGGCGGCGCGGTGCAGGCTCCGGCCGTCGCCCTCCTGGTCGCGGACCTGCTCGACGACGCCTCCCGCTGCGCGGGCCTCGCGATGGCGGGCGACCGGATCGGCCTCCCGCACATCCCGGAGAAAGTGCCCTGCGCATCAGAGTAATGACGTTACGTGGCAGGCACTCCAGTCGCCCGGCGCGCCCCGCAACTGGCGCGTTATCGTCGAGCAACGTGTTGGTGTACCCCGACCTCCTGGTTCGCCAGACCCGTTCGCGGGACCGGGTCGACGCGCCGAGGGACGGACAGGAGGCGACGCCGGTGACGGACGGGGACGTGAGCGTGGTCCGCTGGTCGCCCAGCCGCATGCGGGCCCGGCTCGACGATGTGATCGCCGTCTACAAAGCCGCGTTCCTCGATCACCACGAGGCCGACCCCGTCCGGGCCGCCCGGGACCGGACCCTGCACGCGCGTCGCCACTTCGACCGCCGCGACCTGCTCGCCGTCGCCGCCGTCACCCCCGACGACACCCTCGTCGGCATCACCTACGCGCTGCCCGGCCAGCCCGGCCAGTGGTGGCACGACGTCGTCGTGGACGCGCTCGCGGCGGCCTCGGCGGCCACGGCGGCGCACTGGCTCGACGACTGCCTCGAGATCGTCGAGCTGCACGTGCTGCCCTCCTACCAGGGCCGGTCGATCGGCCGTCAGCTTCTGCGGGAGCTGCTGCGGGACGTCCCGCAGCGGACCGCGGCGCTGTCCGCGCTCGAACCCGCCGGCAGCCGGGCGCGCCGGTTGTACGCCAGCGAGGGATTCGTCCCGCTGCTGTCGGACTTCCAGTTCCCCGGGACGCTCACCCCCTACGCGGTGCTCGGCAAGGAGCTGCGGGGTCCGTCGGCCGCGAGCCCCGACGGCGAGCTCGCCGGCAACACCGACCAGCCGGCACCCGTGCGGTGACCCTCCACGGCCCGGCGTCCACGGCGCTCGGGTCGACCCGGCCCGTCGGCCGGAGCATCCCGGGCGAACCGCCCGTGCGCCGAGCGTCGGTCTGGGGATGGATCCCCGCGCTGGCCACGGTGGCGGTGCAGATCCCCTATCCGCTCGTCGGTAGCACCGGGCGCAGCGCGTTGGCCGTCGCGTCGGTCCTGCTCTTCTTCGCCGCGTCGACGGCGCACGCCCTGGCCAGCCGCGGCCCGCTCTGGACCGCCGGCTTCCTCGCCGTGGCCGTGGGTGGGGGGCTCGCCGTGGAGACGGTCGGGGTCCACACCGGTGTCCCGTTCGGCCGCTATGACTACGCCGGCTCGCTCGGCCCCCGTCTGTGCGGCGTCGCCGTCGTGGTGCCGCTGGCCTGGGCGATGATGGCGTATCCCACCTACGTCCTGGTACGGCGGCACCGGTGCGCCCCGGTCCGCGCCGCCGTGCTCGGCGGCCTGGCGCTGGCCACCTGGGACCTGTTCCTCGACCCGCAGATGGTCACCGCCGGGCACTGGCGCTGGCTCGGCGGCGGTCCGGCGCTCAACGGGATCCCGCTGACGAACTTCCTCGGCTGGCTGCTGGTCGGCACCGTCATGACCGCGGCCCTGCTCGCGCTGCCCGACCCGACGCACCGTGCCCGCCGCGACCGCCGCGAGGAGCGCATCCCGCTGGCCCTGCTGGCCTGGACCTACCTGTCGTCGGTGCTGGCGAACCTCGTCTTCTTCGGCGAGCCCGGCGTCGCGGTCACCGGCGGCGTCGCGATGGGAGCGGTGCTGGCCGTGGCCCTCCGGCCCTGGCGCGCCGATCGCAGAGCGGACGATCCCGGGCGGTGGGGGTGGCGGTGACGGCGGTCCGGGCCGGGGTGGCGGTGCGGGCCCGGGCGGTGCGGGCAGCGGCGGTGCGGACAGCGGCGGTGGCATCCATGGGCATCGCGGTGCATGCGGTGGTGAACGCCCGGCTGCTGCGCGTGGCGCCGCCGGCCCGGCCGGTGCCGGAGCGGGTGTCCGTGATCCTGCCGGTCCGGGACGAGGCCGCCCACCTGGACGGCTGCCTGGCGGCCCTGCTGGCCGCGCGGGACGTGCCCGACCTGGAGATCGTCGTCTACGACGACGCCTCCACCGACGCGACCGGGCGGATCCTCGCCGGCTGGGCGCGGCGCGACGGGCGGATCGTCGCGCTGCGCGGCGCCGGCCCGCCGCCCGGCTGGCTGGGCAAGCCGCACGCCTGCGCCGGGGCTGCGGCCGCCGCGACCGGCACCGTGCTGGTCTTCGTCGACGCCGACGTGATCCTCGCCGCCGACGGGCTGGCCAGGGCCGTTCTGCTGCTGCGCGACAGCGGGCTGGACCTGGTCTCGCCGTATCCGCGTCAGGTCGCGGCGAGCCCGGCCGAGCGGCTCGTCCAGCCGCTGCTGACCTGGTCATGGCTGGCCCTGCTGCCGCTGCGCGCGGCCGAGCGGTCCCCGCGGCCGTCGCTGACCGCGGCCGGCGGCCAGTTCCTGTGCGTGGACGCGGTGGCGTACCGCCGGGCCGGGGGGCACGCCGGGGTCCGCGACCAGATCCTCGAGGACATCGCCCTGCTGCGGGCCGTGAAGCGCGCCGGGGGGCGCGGGGTGGTCGTCGACGGCACCCCTCTGGCGACCAACCGGATGTACGCCGGCTGGGCCGAGCTGCGCGACGGCTACGCCAAGTCGCTGGCCGCCGCCGGCGGTAACCCGGCGGCCAGCGCCGCGCAGGTCGGCCTGCTGTGGTGGCTGTTCGTCCTGCCGGCCGCCGCGGCGGCGTGCGGCTCCCGCGCCGGACTGGCCGGCTACCTCGCCGGGGTCGCCGGCCGGGTGGTCGCCGCCCGGCGCACCGGGGGGCGGAGCTGGCCGGACGCCGCCGCCCACCCGGTCTCGGTCGGTCTGCTGGGATACCTGACGGCGCTGTCGTGGTGGCGGCGGCGGCGCGGCACCGCGGCCTGGAAGGGCCGACCGGTCACGGCGCCCCCGCCGCGGCGCGGCCCGCGGGCCGGCTCGTAGAGTCGACGCCGTGGCCCGGGTGGTGGTGATCGGCGCCGGGGCGGGCGGGCTGGCCGCCGCGGCCCGCCTGGCCGCCGCCGGGCATGATGTCACCGTCTGCGAGCAGTCGTCGCGGATTGGCGGAAAGCTCGGCTGGTACGAGCGGGACGGCTACGGCTTCGACACCGGGCCGTCCCTGCTGACCATGCCCGCCGTGTTCGAGGACCTGTTCGCCGCGACCGGTGGGCCGCTGCGCGCCGAGCTGGACCTTCGCCGCCTCGACCCGATCGCCTCCTACCGGTTCGCCGACGGCACGACGCTGGCCGCGCACGCGGACGACGACGCCTTCGCCGCCGAGCTCGACGAACGCCTCGGCGGGGGCGCCGGCGACGACTGGCGGCACCTGGCCGACCGGGCCGCACGGGTCTTCGACGCCGCCGAGGAGCCGTTCCTGTGCAGCCCGGTGCGCGCCGCCGGGCTCGCCCGGCTGGCCTGGGCCTCGCCCGGGGACGTCGCGGCGGTCGCCCCCGGCCGCAGCCTGCGCGGCCTGGGCCACGGCTACCTGCGCGACCCGCGCCTGCGGATGGTGCTGGACCGCTACGCGACCTACTCCGGATCGGATCCCCGGCGCGCCCCGGCCGCCCTGGTCTCGGTGGTGCACGCCGAACGCCGCTTCGGCGGCTGGTATGTGCCGGGCGGGCTGCGCCGGCTGGGCGAGGCGATCGCGCGGCGCGCCGAGGACCGCGGGGCCCGGATCCTGCTCGACACCCGGGTGCTGAAGGTGACCCGCACGCCCGGCGGCCGGGTCGACGGGGTGCGACTCGCCGACGGCCTCCTGCTGCCCGCCGACGTCGTCGTCGCGAACGTCGACGCGGCATCGCTCTACGGCCGACAGGCGCACGGCCGGCAGGTGGGCGGCCGGCAGGTGGGCGGCCGGCAGGTGGGCGGCCGGCAGGTGGGCGGCCGGCAGGTGGACCGGGGGCTGGTGGACGACCGGGCCGGGCGGCGCCACGTCCGGCGGGCCACCCCGTCGATGTCCGGGTTCGTGCTGCTGTTGGCCCTGTCCAGCGGCACGCCGGGGCTGGGCCACCACACGGTCACCTTCCCGGCGGACTACGACGGCGAGTTCGACGCGGTGTTCGCCGGGCGCCTCGCCGACGACCCGGCGGTCTACATCGCCGCCCCGGCGGACCCGGCCTGCGCGCCGCCGGGCTGCGAGGCATGGTTCGTCCTCGTCAACGCCGCGCCGCACGCCGCAGCACACGCCCCGGCGGCGGGGCGGCCCGGCACGCGCGGGCTGGACTGGGACGAGCCCGGCCTGGCGGACGGGTATGCCCGGCACATCCTGGACATCCTCGCCGCCCGCGGGTTCGACGTGCGGTCCCGGCTGCGGTGGTACGAGACGATCACCCCGGCGGACCTGGAGCGGCGCACCGGCTCGGTGGGCGGCTCGATCTACGGCGGGTCGTCGAACGGAGCCCGGGCGGCGTTCCTGCGCCCGCCGAACGCCGCCCGGGTGCCGGGGCTGTTCCTCGTCGGCGGGTCCACCCACCCGGGCGGCGGCCTGCCGCTGGTCGTGCTGTCCGCCGGCATCGTCGCCGGGCTCGTCGGGCCGGCCTGACCGCCCCGACGAGCTCGGCGCCCGCGGCCTACAGCCCGGCGCGCACCAGCGTCACCGCGGTGACGCCGGAGACGTACCGGCCGCCCTTGGCGTCGCCGGGGGCGGTCAGGCGGGGCCCCTCCTTCGCCAGCGACACGCCGTCCTGGGTGACGGCGAGCAGTGCCTCGGTGCCGGCGAAGCCGGGGTCGATCTCGCCCCACGAGACGACCGACTCATAGCCGTCGCTGGCGTGGACGACCGCGGCGTAGCGCAGCGCGTCGTTCTTCACGTCGCTGCGGAACGCCGGCTTCGCCGCCTGCAGGACGTCATAGAGCAGGGGGCCGGTGTAGGTGTGGGTCTGCGGGCCCGCCCCGCTCTGGAAGGTCACCGTCTGGGTGTGCTGCGGGTACTTCGCGGCGAGGTCGGCGACGGTCAGCAGTTGCGGGTGCGCGATCCGACCGAGGAACAGCACCTGGCCCGGCGGCAGCGTGGGAACGGGATGCGGGATCGCCTTGGCCGGCGTCGCGGCCGGAGCGGCGGCCGGAGTAACGGCCGGGGTGGCGGCCTCGGCCCGCCAGGTCGGCAGCAGGCTGACGACGAGGATCGCGGCCAGGGCCAGAACGATCGCGACGACACGCGGACGGGACATTCTGCGGGCGAGGTACGACACCATTTCCCCGAATCTTTCGTGGGTACGGAGTTCGCCGGTCACGCGGCCGCGGCCCGCGGCCGATCGGCGACTGTGCGGATGGCCAGATCGTAGCGATGAATCCGCAGATCTTGGCAGAAAACGGAGAATCATCCGCGAATACGGATCATCTTGCCGCTTTCTCCACGCGTCCGCCTGTGGCGGCCCGGCCCTGGTCGGCCGCACGTGGGACGGCGACCACCACCGGAAGAGACGAAGGAGCAACCCGTGGTCAACCGCGACCGCCCAGATCTTCCGAACCCCGCCGGCCGGACGACAACCAAACCTGTCCGCATACTGAACAGATCTCCCGCATACGGTCCGCACCCACACGACCGCGGACTCAGGCGCCGTCCCAAGCAAGGTCCCAAGCAAGAAGGAATGGGCGGGGATCAGCACGGGCCGAGGACTCGCCCGCACGCGAGGCCCAGTTCCCCGGATCACCATTGATCGTCAGAGTCGGGACCGCTCCTGGGTTGGAATCACTCGGCTAGTCCCGGGGCGGTGGCGCGCCCAGCAGCGCGGCACGCAGCGTCACCAGGAGCTGGCCGAGGCCGACCGCGCACACCGCGAGCGTCGCGCCCGCCGCCACCGTCCCGGCGAAACGGGCCAGGTCAGGGACGATACCGGCCCCCGCCAGCCCGAACGCGGCGATGATGAGCCGGGTCGGCCGCTCGCCGAGCGTCACGACGCCGATCTCTCCGAAGCCGGCGTTGCCGGCTCGCGCCCGGGTGTACTCCAGCAGCCCCAGCGCGCACCCGGCGGCGACGAGCAGACCGCCCGGCGCCCCGACGTACCACAGAGCGACCAGGTACAGCGCGTCGCCGCAGCGGTCGGCGACCGAATCCAGCACGTAGCCCCAGGCACTCGCACGATCGGTCAGCACGGCCACGGCTCCGTCGAGGCTGTCGGCCACGCCCCCGAGAAGCATCGCCACCACCGCCAGCAACGGCCAGCGGCCCCCGGCAGCGGCGGCCGGCAGCGCGAGCACCGTGACCGCCACCCCCGCCGCGGTCACCGCCGACGGCGGCACCCGGCGGGCGGCCAGCGGGCTCGCGACCCGGTGGACCAACGTCAGCCAGGCGCGCACCAGCCACAGCCCACCCAGCGGGTCGTAGCCGCCGTGCAGGGCCGACCAGCGCGCGAGATAGGTGTCGCGGTCGGGTACCGGGGTGCGCACGCCGTCCATCGTGCCCGGGACGTAGAGTCGCGTGGACTTCCACCGCGGGCCACGGCCAGGTCGGCCGGTGGGAGCGGACGGGCGAGGCCAGGCCGGCCCCGCCGGGCGGGAGTGACGTGACTGAGCAGGTAAACGGCGTGGTGGAAAGCCTCGACGACCTCGACCCGCGGGTGGTCTTCGCCCCCCACCGCCATCAGGTGATCCTCGCGGTGCGGATCACCCCGGTCTTCAACACCCTCGACCTCGGCCTCGTGGCGGCGGTGATCGACACCGCCAACCAGGCGGGGTTCGCGCTGGTACGCGAGCAGACCTTCCGCGACGAATGGCTGCTGTGCGTCTTCGACGCCTACGACGACCTCGACTAGGGCGGCCAGGCCGCCCGCCTACCGGACCGCCTCGAAGATCTCCCGCGTGGCACTGGACCGGTTGAGGGTGATGAAGTGTAGGCCGGGCGCCCCGCCGTCGAGCAGACGGCGGGACAGGTCCGTCGCCACCTCGAGGCCGACCGCCCGCACCGCCGCCGGGTCGTCCGCGACCGCCTGCAGCCGGGCGGCCAGCGCGGGCGGGAAGGCGGCGCCGGACAACTGCGCCATTCGGACGATCTGCGCCACGTTCGTCACCGGCATGATCCCGGGAATGATCGGCTTGTCGCAGCCCAGCGCGCGGACCCGCTCGACCAGCCGGAAGTAGTCGTCGGCGCCGAAGAAGAACTGGGTGATGGCGTAGTCGGCCCCGGCGTCGAACTTGCCCACCAGGTACCGGGCGTCTGTGTCGAAGTCGGGCGAGCGGGGGTGCTTGTCCGGGAAGGCCGCCACCCCGACGCAGAAGTCCCCCACCGACTTCACCAGCCGCACGAGCTCGTCGGCGTGCGCCAGGCCCTGCGGGTGGGCGGTCCAGGTGCCCTGCGGGTCGCCGGGCGGGTCACCGCGCAGCGCGATCACGTTGCGCACGCCCGCGCCCGCATAGTTGCCGATCACCTGACGCAGCTCGGCGACGGAGTGGTTGACCGCGGTGAGATGGGCGATCGGCGTGAGGGTGGTGTCGGTGGCGATCCGCTCGGTCACCCGGATCGTGCCCTCGCGGGTCGAGCCGCCCGCGCCGTAGGTCACCGACACGAAGGAGGGGCGCAGCGCCTCGATCCGGCGTAGGGCGGTCCACAGGTGACGCTCGCCCTCTGGCGTGCGGGGAGGGAAGAACTCGAACGAGAACGAGGGACGCCCGGAGGCGAGGAACTCCCCCATCGTCGCCGGTTTCGCGCTCACACTCCGAACCGCCGTCATGCGACGAGAGTAGACCGGCGCGGACCACGGCCGGGGACGTACCCCCGGGCCGGAAACACGCGTGACCGCCACGCGACATCGACGGGCAGCATCAGGAACCGACGGGCAGCATCAGATCGGCAGCGGCCCCAGCGGGGCGGTCAGGCCGATGCGAACCCGGCCCGCGACGGTGCGGGCCACCACCCGCCGCGAGGCCCCCGGCATCGGCGGCAGCGCCACGTCGACCGCGCTGGGATCGCCCGTCTCGACCTCCACGGCGTACCCGCCGTCGGGGAGCATGACCGTCAGTAGACCCGACTCGGTGTGCGCATGGACGGCGTCCGGCGGCTGGTTGAAGTGCAGGTTGACGTCCCCGCCCCGGCTGCGGGCGGCGACCGGGCCGGCGCCGAGCTCGCGCCCGGCGATCGTGCCGTCACGGGTGACCAGCGACAGCTCCCCGCGCACGCCCCACAGGGTGATCTCGCCGGCGAGCACCTCGGCCCGCACCCGGGTGCCGGGTGGCACGGCCAGCCTGACCCGCACGTCGCTGCGCCGCCCGTCGACCCGCAACACCGACCCGGCGGTGGTCACCGCGGGCCTCGACCGGCCGGGCCGGCGCCGCACCGTGAGGTCGACGCGCACGTCAGAGCGATCACGTTCGGCGATCTCGACCCGGCCCGCGGCCACCATGACCTCGACGGCGTCTATACCGTCGACGGTGTGAACCAGCTCGGCGGGTGGCATCCGCAACAGGGACAGACCGCCCACCGCGGCGGCCAGCAGCACGACGGCGATCACCAGGATGGCGGTGTCGAACACGGGCACACCGCACGGTACCCCGGTCACCGATGACCGATGTCCGGCCGCGGGTCTCCGCCGTGCTGCGCCGATTCGCCGACGCCCGGGGGGCGGCGTTGCGCGACATCGACGCCGATCTCGACCCGTTCGTCCGGATCGCCGAGGACGTGCTGCTCAGCGGGGGCAAGCGGGTGCGGCCCGCGTTCTGCTACTGGGGCTGGCGGGGCGCCGGCGGGCCGGACTGCGACGAGATCGTGACGGCCGCCGCATCCCTGGAGGTGTTACACGCCTGCGCGCTGGTGCACGACGACGTGATGGACGGCTCGCAGCTGCGTCGCGGTGAGCCGAGCGCACAGCGCCGCCTGACCGGGGTGCACCGCCGGGCCCGGCTCGGCGGCGATCCGGACACCTTCGGCCGCTCGGCGGCGATCCTGCTCGGCGACCTGTTCCTGACCTGGGCGGACGATCTGCTGATGGCCAGCGGGCTGACTCCCGGCGCGCTGGCGCGGGCCTGGCCGACGTACGCGCGGATGCGCGGCGAGCTCGTCGCCGGCCAGTACCTCGACCTCGCCAGCCAGGTGGGCGCCGAGACCAGCCAGGTGGGCGCCGAGAGCGCCGAGACCAGCCAGGCAGCGGCCGAGCGGCCGAGCGCCGGGCCGCGGCGCGGCCTCGACCCGGCGCGGGTCGCGCGGATCGCCCGGTACAAGACCGCCGGCTACACGGTGGTCCGGCCGTTGCAGCTCGGCGCCCTGCTCGCCGGGACCCGCCCCGGCCTGCTGGAGACCTACGCGGCGTTCGGCCACCCGCTCGGTGAGGCGTTCCAGCTCCGCGACGACATCCTCGGGGTGTTCGGCGACCCGGCGGTGACCGGCAAGCCCGCCGGGGAGGATCTGCGCGACGGCCGGCCCAACGGGCTGCTGGCGCTGGCCCTGCGCCAGGCACGGCCCGCGGCGGCGGCCCGGCTGCGCGACCTCGTCGGTCGGTCGGCACGGCCCGGCGCGGTCGAGGAGGCGCGCGAGCTGATCGCCGCCAGCGGCGCGCCGGCCGCGGCCGAGGAGCTGATCGCCGCGCGTACCGCGCAGGCCCTGGCCGTCCTGGATCGCTCCGACCTCGATGACACCACCCGCGGCGCACTGGTGGAGCTCGCGACCGCCGCCACGGCGCGGGCACAGTGACCCGTACCACGGGGAGTAACGCGTCGACGGGGAATGACGCGCGTACGACGAGAGTGACGTGTACGACCGGGGAGATCGGCGAGAGCGGGGAGAGGGGGCGGGCGCCGGATGCGCACGGTGGAGGGCCCGACGGATCACGTCGTCATCGTCGGTGCGGGATTTGCGGGGTTGTCGGCCGCGCTGCGCCTGGCGGGAGCCGGGCGGCGGGTGACGGTGCTGGAGCGCGAGGCGGTGCCGGGCGGGCGGGCGGGGCTGCTCACCCTCGGCGGCTACCGGTTCGACACCGGCCCGACCGTGCTGACCATGCCCGAGCTGATCGCCGACGCGTTGGACTGCGTCGGCGAGGATCTCGACCGCTGGCTGACGCTGACCCGGCTCGACCCGATGTACCGGGGGTTCTTCGCCGACGGCTCGTCGCTGGACGTACGCGCCGACCCGGCCGATACCGCGGCGGAGATCCGGGCGCTGTGCGGGCCGGCGGAGGCCGCCGGCTTCGAGCGGTTCGTCGCCCTCGTCACAGCGATGTTCCGGGCCCAGGTGCGGCACTTCATCGACGCCCAGGTGGACTCGCCGCTGTCGCTGCTGCGCCCGCAGCTCGCCCGGCTCGCGGCGCTGGGCGGCTTCCGCCGGCTCGACGCGGTCGTCGGCCGCCACCTGCGCGACCCGCGGACCCGGCGGATGTTCTCCTTCCAGGCGATGTACGCCGGGCTCGCCCCGCACGACGCGCTCGCCCTCTACGCCGTCATCTCGTACATGGACTCCGTCGCCGGGGTGTACCACCCGACGGGCGGCATGCACGCCGTCGCCGAGGCGATGACCGCCGCGGCGGTCAAGCACGGAGTGACCGTGCGCTACGAGACGACGGTGAGCCGGGTGGAGGTGCGCGGCGGTCGGGCGGTGGCGGTGCACACCACCGACGGCGAGCGCATCGGCGCGGACGTGGTGGTCCTCAACCCGGACCTGCCGATCGCCTACGCCGAGCTGCTGCCGCCGGCGGCGGCGCCGGCCCGGCTGCGCCGGCTGCGCTACTCCCCGTCGTGCTTCCTGCTGCTGGCCGGCGCGCGGGTGGAGTACCCGCACGCGGCGCACCACACCATCCATTTCGGCCAGGCCTGGCGGCGGACCTTCACGGAGATCATCGACCGCGGCGAGCTGATGAGCGACCCGTCGTTCCTCGTCACCACACCGTCACGCAGCGAACCGGCGATGGCGCCGGCCGGCGGGCACGCCTACTACGTGCTGTTCCCGACGCCGAACCTCACCGCGCCGCTGGACTGGTCGGTGCTGCGCTCCCGCTACCGCGACGAGGTCGTCGCCACCTGCGAGCGGCGCGGCTACGCCGGATTCGGCGCCGCCATCGAGGTGGAGCGGGTGACCACCCCGGCCGACTGGCGGGCCCGCGGGATGGCGGCGGGCGCGCCGTTCGCCGCCGCCCACACCTTCCGCCAGACCGGCCCGTTCCGCCCGGCGAACATGGCGCCGGGGCTGGCGAACGTGGTGTTCGCCGGCAGCGGCACCCGGCCCGGCGTCGGCGTGCCGATGGTGCTCATCTCGGGACGGCTGGCGGCGGAGCGGATCCTCGGCGCCGATCGTGGTTACCGCTCGCGTGCGCTGCGCTCCGAGGCCCCGGCCTGAACCGAAAGTTCCTGAACAGGGGCTTAGAAGACGCTTGCAACGCAGCCGTGCCGAGTCCGTTGGCGCCCGATTCCGCGCCGGGGCTGGGAGAATACCGGCATGGACGATGGGCAGAGCCCGGCCGGCCTCGCCGCCCCGGACACCACCTCGGACGCGGCGCTGCTCGAGCGCGCCCTGTTCGAGATCAAAAAAGTGATCGTCGGGCAGGACCGGATGGTCGAGCGCATGCTCGTCGCGCTGCTCGCCCGTGGGCACTGCCTGCTCGAGGGCGTGCCCGGGGTGGCCAAGACGCTGGCGGTGCAGACCCTGGCCACCGTGGTCGGCGGCTCGTTCGTCCGCATCCAGTTCACCAACGACCTCGTGCCCTCGGACATCGTGGGCGCCCGCATCTACCGGGCCAGCCAGGAGACGTTCGACGTCGAGCTCGGGCCGGTCTTCGCCAACTTCGTGCTGGCCGACGAGATCAACCGCGCGCCCGCGAAGGTGCAGTCGGCGCTGCTGGAGGTCATGTCGGAGAAGCAGGTCTCCCTCGGCGGGGCCACCCATCGACTACCCCGGCCGTTCCTGGTGCTGGCCACCCAGAACCCGATCGAGTCCGAGGGCGTCTACCCGCTGCCCGAGGCCCAGCGCGACCGGTTCCTCATGAAGGTCAACGTGCCCTACCCCAGCCCCGCCGAGGAGCTGGAGATCGTCCGGCGGATGGGCGTGTCGCCGCCGGTCGCCGAGCGCGTCCTCGGCCCGACGGTGCTGGAGCGGCTGCAGGCGCGGGCCGACAACGTGTTCGTCCACCACGCCATCATCGAGTTCGCGGTGCGGCTGGTGCTCGCCACCCGGGCGCCGGCCGAGGCCGGGCTGCCCGAACTGGCCGGCCACCTCGCCTACGGCGCCTCGCCGCGCGCCTCCCTCGGCCTGGTCGCCGCCGCCAGGGCGCTCGGCCTGCTGCGCGGGCGCGACTACGTGGTGCCGGACGACGTGGTCGCCGTCGCCCTGGACGTGCTGCCGCACCGGCTGGTGCTGTCCTACGAGGCGCTGGCCGAGGGGCTGACCGCGGACGCGATCGCCGCCCGCATCCTGGAGACCGTCCAGCCGCCGCAGGTGGCGCCGCGCCAGCAGCCCCCCTACGCCACCGGGCCCGTCGGGCCGAACACCGGCGGCTGGGGCACCAACCCGCGCTCGGGCTTCCCGGAATACCTCGACCGGGGCCCGCTGTCATGACGCCGGACGCGGGCCGACCCGGCCCGGGCACCGACCCGGCGGTGGAGCGGACGCTGCGGCGCCTGGAGCTCACCGTGCTGCGCCGCCTCGACGGGATGCTGCTCGGCGACCATCTGGGGCTGCTGCCCGGCCAGGGCAGCGAGAAGGCGGAGAGCCGCGAGTACTCCGTCGGCGACGACGTGCGCCGGATGGACTGGGCGGTCACCGCCCGCACCACCGTCCCCCACGTCCACGACCTCATCGCCGACCGGGAGCTGGAGACCTGGGCCCTGGTCGACCTCAGCGCCAGCAGCGAGTTCGGCACCGGCGCGTGGGAGAAGCGGGATCTCGCGGTCGCCGCCACCGCCGCGGTCGGTTTCCTCACCGCCCGCACCGGCAACCGGATGGGCGCGGTGGCGCTCACCCAGGCCGGCACGCGGCTCATCCCGGCCCGGCCGGGTCGCGACGGCCTGCGGGCGCTGCTGCGCAGCCTGCTCACGCTGCCCCGCACCGCGCACGACCGGCCGCGCCGCCGGCCCGACCCGGCCGCCGCCACCGACCTCGCCGCCGCCGTGCAGGGCCTGCTGCGCCCGCCACGCCGGCGCGGCCTCGCCGTCGTCATCTCCGACTTCCAGTCCACCGACCTCGGCTGGGAACGCCCGCTGCGCGTGGTCGCCGCCCGCCACCAGGTGCTCGCGATCGAGATCGTCGACCCGCTGGAGCTCGCCCTGCCCGCCGTCGGCCTGCTGCCCGTCGTCGACGCCGAGACCGGGGCGATGCTGGAGGTGCCCACCTCGTCGCGGAAGTTCCGGGAACGGTATGCCGCGGCCGCCGCCGCGCACCGCCGAGAGGTGTCACTCGTCCTGCGCCGCGTCGGCGCCGACCACCTCGTCCTGCGCACCGACTCGGACTGGCTCGTCGACATCGTCCGCTTCGCCTCCGCGAACCGGCGCGGCCGCGGCGCCGGGCGGCGCGCGCCGGTCGGTCGCGCCGGCCCGGCGGCGGGCGGCGGCCCGGCGGCCCGACCCGCCCGGGCGGGTACCCGGTGAGCTTCCTCGCCGGCCACTGGCTGTGGCTGTACCTGCTCGTCGCCGCGCTGCTCGTCGCCTACATCGTCGTCTCCGCGCGGCGGCGGGTGTACGCGGCCCGCCTGTCGTCCACCTCGGTGCTGGCCTCGGTGCTGCCGCGGCGCCCGCAGTGGTGGCGCCGCCACGTCCCGGCCGCGCTGCTGCTGCTCACCCTCGCCGGCCTGGTGTTCTCGCTGGCCCGGCCGGCCCGCGCCGAGCGGGTTCCGCGGGAACGCGCGACGATCATCCTGGCCATCGACGTGTCGAACTCGATGGCCGCCACCGACATCGCCCCGAACCGGTTGGAGGCGGCCAAGCAGGGCGCCGAGGCGTTCGTCGACCAACTCCCGCCGCGCATCAACCTGGGCCTGGTCTCCTTCGCCGGCAGCGCGACGGTGCTCGTGCCCGCCTCCACGGACCGCGAGTCGGTCCGCGCCGGCATCCGCGGCCTGCAGCTCGGCCCGGCGACGGCCATCGGCGAGGGGATCTTCGCCTCGCTGCAGGCCATCAGCACCGCCGGCAAGCGGTTCTCCGACGCCGGGCAGAGCCCGCCACCCGCGGCCATCGTCCTGCTCTCCGACGGCGAGACCACCCGCGGCCGGCCGAACACGCAGGCCACCGACGCCGCCCGGCAGGCGCACATCCCCGTCGACACCATCGCCTACGGCACCAGCGACGGCACGCTCGACGTCGGCGGTCAGGAGGTGCCCGTCCCGGTCAACGAGCAGGCCCTCAACGAGATCGCCGACCAGACCGAGGGCTCCTACCACCGGGCCGCCACCGGCGACGAGCTGCGCTCGGTCTACAAGGGCCTGGGCAGCTCCATCGGCTACCGCACCGAATACCGCGAGATCACCACCTGGTTCCTGGGCCTGTCCCTCGCGCTGGGCTTCGTCGCCGCGGCGAGCTCGCTCGCCTTCGCCTCCCGCCTGCCATAAACCATCTACACCGGCTACTTCCTTCTTCCTCGTCGGCGGAGGCGTCCTCCGTCGCGGGTGTGGATCGCGGTGGGGTCGATGTGGCGAGTCGCGCGGGCGAGGGCCCCTGCCGGTTGCGGTCCGGGCAGGACCGGTGGTGCTGTGACGAGGACGCGGCCGTCGACGGTCCGCGCGGTGACGGTCCCGTCCGCATCGCGACCGAGGCTGATGTCGTCGTCGTGCACCGCCCGATGATGGGTCGAACAGAGCAGCCCCGGGGCGGGCCGGTCGAGGAACCCGTCGGCCAACGCGACCAGTGCGTCGGCGTCACGCCGGCGATCCCGCGCCGCCACGACCCTCTCCCCATCCGCGGGCAGCCCACCCACCTCGCCCCCCGGGCCGCCGTCTGCCGGGGGATGGTCGCCGGCCAGAGGGGTGGTGTCCTCAAGACTGGCACGGGCGGCGTCCAACGCCGCGATCAGCCGGGCGCCCTCGTCCGGGGACAGGACCGCGCGCAGACACAGCATGCCGTCGCCGTCGAACGTCCACCCCACCCGCCGGACGGCCCGCCGAACCTTCGGATCACCGTTGGCCTGCCGGTAGGAACGGACGAGCCGTTCCACCTGACCGGCCGAGCAGCGTCGGGCACGGGCCAGCCACAGCTCCTCGGTCGCGGGCTCGGCAACCCGGGTCACCGCCCGCACCTTCGCATACGACACCGTGCCCGCCGCGAACGCCGCCCGCAGGACCGGAAGACCCTCCAACGCCCGCGCCGTCGCCACCTGCTCCCGCGCCGTGCGCAGGCCGACACCGCACCGCCAGGCCAGCCAGTGCGCACACGACCCCATCCCCATCCCCGACCAGCCACCCCGACGGTCGAACGCCGCCACCGCCAACAGCCAGCCACAGCTCGCCGCGGCAAGCCGCCCCGCCCACCGGCAGATCGCCTCCTCCACCTCCCCCAACGACACGGCCTCCACATCCACCCCGATCAGCGCGGACGCATCCGACGACGCCGACGAGGCAGAGGGAACAGGCGAAGGGAGAGGAGACGTGGACGCTGTACTCATCAGGATCACCGGGCCAGAGATGGTCGTCGACCAACGGACACGACGATCGTCCCACCCACCACCGACAAAAACCCAACACAAGATCAACCAGGTGGGGCGGGGCGGGGCAGGGCAGGTCCGATCATCCTCCCGGAACCGGAAGCCCCACCCGGCGGCGCAGCCGGAACCCCACCCGAACCCGAACCCGAACCCAGAAGATGATCATGGTGTTCCGCGGAACAGTGCCACGCGCCACCGTGCGGACCCAAGCCCTGGCCCGGACCCGCACCCGCAGGTGTTCCGCGGAACAGCCGCGACCCGACTCCGACAGTCGATCGTGATGTTCGGAGATCCAGGACCAGGGGCCCAACCCGATCCTGGATGCGACGCCGACAGGGCCTTCCTCAGTACCGCTAGGCTGAGCGACGTGGGGGAGCTCGACGCGGCCGGGATCACCGATCCCCGGTTGCGCGCGTCCTACGCGCGGGCCCGCACCCTCAACGCCGCCCACGGGCGCACGTACTATCTGGCGACCCTGCTGCTGCCGCCGTGGAAACGGGCGCACGTGCACGCCCTGTACGGCTTCGCCCGTCATGCCGACGACATCGTCGACGACCTCGACTCGGCGCTGAGCGGCGACGAGCGGGCCGTCCGGCTGCAGGCCTGGGGTGGCCGGTTCCTCGCCGCGCTGCGCGACGGCGTGCCCGCCCATGCCGTCGACGCCCAGATCGCGGGTGGGCTCGGTGGCCGGGGTGGGGCGGCGGGTGAGGTGTCGGTGCTGCCGGCGGTCGTCGACACGATCCGTCGCTTCGCGCTCGACCCCGGCCACTTCGCCGCGTTCCTGTCCTCGATGGCGATGGACCTGACCGTCACCGGGTACGCGACGTGGGAGGACCTGCTGGTCTACATGCACGGCTCGGCCGCGGTCATCGGCCTGCAGATGGTGCCGCTGCTCGAACCGATCGACGACAGCGCGCTGCCCTACGCGCGCGACCTCGGCCTCGCCTTCCAGCACGCCAACTTCATCCGTGACGTCGGGGAGGACCTGCGCCGCGGGCGGGTGTATCTGCCGCAGACGTCGCTGGCGCTGTTCGGCGTCACCCGGGAGCACCTGGCCGCCGGGGTCGTCGACGGGCCGGTTCGCCGGCTACTGGCGTTCGAGATCAGCCGGGCCCGGGAGTTGTTCCGCGCGGCCCAGCCCGGCATCCGGCTGCTGCACCCCACCTCGCGGGACTGTATGCGCACCGCGTTCGTGCTCTACCGGGAGATCCTCGACGAGGTGGAGCGGGCCGACTACCGGGTGCTGGAACGCCGGGTGGCCGTCGGGCTGCCGCGACGCCTCGCGGTGGCCGGGCCGGCCCTGGTCCGGGCCGCGCGGGCGCGCCGCCGCGGCGGCGCTCAGATCAGCTCGCGGCCGCCCAGGTAGGGCCGCAGCACCTCGGGGACGCGCACCGCGCCGTCCGCGGTCTGGAAGTTCTCCAGCAGTGCCGCCAGCAGTCGGGGGGTGGCCACCGCGGTGTTGTTCAGCGTGTGGGCGAAACGGATCGTGCCGTCGGCGTCGCGGTAGCGCAGGTTCGCCCGGCGGGCCTGCCAGTCGTGCAGCGTGGAGCAGCTGTGCGTCTCCCGGAAGCGGCCCAGGGACGGGAACCAGGTGTTGATGTCGTTCATCCGGAACTTGCCGACGCCCATGTCCCCGGTGGCGCACTCGACGACCTCGTAGCACAGCCCGAGGTCGGACAGGATGCGCTCGGCGGTGGCGAGCAGCTCGGCGTGCCAGCGCGCCGACTCGGCCTCGTCGGCGGCGCAGAGCACGAACTGCTCGACCTTCTCGAACTGGTGCACCCGCAGCAGGCCGCGGACGTCCCGGCTGGCGCTGCCGATCTCCCGGCGGAAGCACGGCGAGATCCCGGCGTAGCGGATCGGCAGCCGGGCGGCGTCGAGGATCTCCCCCGCATGCAGGCCCACGAGGGCCACCTCGGCCGTTCCGGCCAGGTACAGATCATCCTCGGGGATCGCGTAGATCTCCTCCCGGGCCTTCGGCAGCATCCCCGTGCCGATCAGCGGCTCCTCGCGGACGAGCGCGGGGACCGCCACCGGGGTGAACTCCCGGCCGCGCAGCAGGTCCAGCGCGTAGGAGTGCACCGCCCGCTCCAGCATCACCATGTCGCCGACGAGGGCGTACGCCCGCTCGCCGGCGACCTTGCGGGCGCGGGCGAACTCGGCCCAGCCGCGCTTCTCGGCGAGCTCGGTGTGGTCGAGCGGGGTGAAGTCGAACTCCGGGGGCGTGCCGACGGTGCGCAGCACCACGTTGGCCGCCTCGTCCGGGCCTACCGGCGCCCCCGACCAGGGGATGTTCGGCGTCAGCAGCATCAGCTCGGACAGCCGCGCGCCCGTGCGGGCGAGCTGCTCGCGCAGGTCCCTGAGCTGGCGGTCGAACGCCTCGTGCTCGAGCCTCAGCTCGGCCCGGCGGGCCTCGTCGGCCTTGGCGAACTGCTTGGCGAAGCTCTTGCGCCGGGCCTGCGCCTCGTCCACCTCGAACTGCAGCTTGCGATTGTCCTGGTCGAGCTGGAGCAGTTCGTCGACGTCCAGGTCGATACCCTTGACCGCGACCGCGTCCTTCACGGCCTGCGGATTATCCCGGATAAAACGCTTATCGAGCATGAAATCGCGTCAGCCCCTGATCGGTACCGCACCTCACCTTGCGGCAACGCTACCAGCCACCGCCGACGCTTCCGGCGCACAGCGGGCGCACAGGCGGCTTCGGCATGCTCGCCACAGGTACGCTGCCCAGCCGGGCGCCGCCGAGCGGTTACGGTGCACAGACCACATGTGTCCGCCGCCGCGGGACGGACGGGACGCATCAGCGAAGAACCTGCCAGGTTCGGGATGTGAGGAGGCCGGCGACGGTGGCCAGTTCCAAGGAGCGACGGCAGCGCGAGCTCGCCGAGGCCCGCGCGGCCCGGCAGACGCAGCGGCGGCGGGTCGCCCACCGCCGCCGCCAACAGCGGCTCGCGATCGTGGCCGGCTTCGTGACGATCGTGGTCGCGGCGTCGGCGATCGCCGCGATCCTGCTCACCGGCAAGGATGACAAGTCCGACGTCACCGCCGCCGACGCGGCCAGCACCGCGACCCCCAGCGCCGCCGCGGCGGCCACCAGCAAGGTCGGCGCCTGCACGTACACCGCCAACGGGGAGACCCCCGCCCGCGGCGCCACCCTGCCGAAGCCGGCCGCCACCGTCGACGCCTCCCCGGCCACCATGACCATCACCACCGACGCCGGGACGATGACGGCGAGCCTGGACGCGCAGAAGGCGCCGTGCACCGTCCACGCCCTGCGCACCCTCGCCGACTCCAAGTACTACGACAACACGCTCTGCCACCGGCAGACCGGCGGCGCCGAGGCGGGCATCTCCGTGCTGCAGTGCGGCGACCCGACGGGCACCGGCAGCGGCAGCCCCGGCTACGGATACGCCAACGAGAACACCGAGGGCGTCGCCTACGACCGCGGGGTGCTCGCGATGGCGCACAGCTCCGCGCCGAACAGCAACGGCAGCCAGTTCTTCATCAACTACGCCAACCCGACGCAGGAGGGGGCGGCGGCGTTGGCCGGCGGCTACACCGTCTTCGGAAAGATCACTACGGGACTGGACGTCCTCGACAAGCTCACCAAGCCCGGCGTGCAGGGGGGCGGCTCCGACGGCGCCCCGGCCAGCAAGGCGAAGATCCTCTCGATCACCATCTCGCAGGGCGGCTGACGCAACGGCTGGGCCGGCCGGCAGCCGTCAGCCGGCCCAGCGGCGGATCGTGTCGATGCGGGCCTGCAACTGCGCGGCGCTGGCCTGCCCGCTCGGCGGGCCGCCACAGGCCCGGCGCAGCTCGGCGTGGATCATCCCGTGCGGCTTGCCGGTGCGGTGGAAGTGCGCCCCGACCAGCCGGTTGAGCTCCTTGCGTAGCTCGGCGATGACCTCGTGGACCGGGCGGGTCGTCGACTGCGCGCCGTCGCGGGCCGCGGGCACCTCGGGCTGCTCGCCCACGCGGGCGGCGGCGCCGCGCCGCGCGGCCGCCTGCTGGGCGGCCTGTTGCGCGGCCTCCCGCTGGCGCAGCAGAGTCGCGACCTGGTCCGGCTCCAGCAGACCCGGCAGGCCGAGGAAGTCCTCCTCCTCCACCGAGCCGGGCGCCGCGGGGGTGCCGAACTCGCCGCCATCGAAGATCACCCGATCGAGATGGGCCGAGGAGCCCAGCGCCGTGAACAGCGTGTCCGGCTGGTCGGGGGCGTCCTTGCGCCGGTTCGCGTCGCGCAGCGCCTCGTCGTCGAAGGCGTCCGGGTCGCGCGGCTGCTTCTCCAGCGCGTGGTCGCGCTGGACCTCCATCTCCCCGGCGAGGGCGAGCAGGGTGGGCACACTCGGCAGGAACACCGAGGCGGTCTCGCCCCGACCCCGACCCCGGACGAAGCGGCCGACGGCCTGGGCGAAGAACAGCGGCGTCGAGGCCGAGGTCGCGTAGACCCCGACGGCGAGGCGGGGCACGTCGACGCCCTCGCTCACCATCCGCACGGCCACCATCCACCGGTCCGCGGACTGCCGGAAGTTGGCGATCTTCGCCGACGCGGTCGGGTCGTCGGACAGGATGAGCACCGGCGACGTGCCGGTGATCCGGGCGAGCAGCCCGGCGTACGCCCTCGCGGCGGCGTGGTCGGTGGCGATGACCAGCCCGGCCGCGTCGGGCATGCCGCCGGCGCGCACCTGCGACAGCCTGGTGTCCGCCGAGGCGAGCACGGCCGGCATCCAGTCCCCGCCCGGGTCCAGGGCGGTGCGCCAGGCGGCGGCGGTCTGCTCGCCGGTCAGCGGTTCGCCGAGGCGGGCCGACAGCTCGGCGCCGGCGCTGGTCCGCCAGGACATCTCGCCGGAGTAGGCGAGGAAGAGCACCGGGCGCACGACGCCGTCGCGCAGGGCCTCGGCGTAACCGTAGGAGGAGTCGGCGATGCTGCGCAGCACGCCGTCCGGTCCCGGCAGGTAGGTGACGAACGGGATCGGGTTGACGTCGGAGCGGAACGGCGTCCCGGTCAGGGCGAGGCGCCGCGCCGCGGGGGTGAACGCCTCCCGGGTCGCCTCGCCCCAGGACAGCGCGTCGCCCGCGTGGTGGATCTCGTCGAGGATGACCAGGGTGCGCCGGGCGGCGGTCCGCGCCCGGTGCAGCGCCGGGTGGGCCGCGACCTGGGCGTAGGTCACCGCGACGCCGGTGTAGTCGGACGACGTCGCACCGGCGGAGTTGCGGAAGTCCGGGTCGAGGTCCACCCCGACCTCGGCGGCGGCGACCGCCCACTGCCGCTTGAGATGCTCGGTGGGCGCGACGACCGTGATCCGGCTGATCTCGCCGCTGTCCAGCAGGTCGCCTGCGACCTGCAGGGCGAAGGTGGTCTTGCCGGCGCCCGGCGTCGCCACCGCAAGGAAGTCCCGGCCCCCGGACGACGAGCGGGACCGGTAGATGTCGAGGGCCGCCCGCTGCCACGCGCGCAGCGGACGGGTCGGGGCACCGGATCCGGGCGGTCGAGGACGTCGGTCGAGGGGTCCGGCTCTCACGCCCTCACTCTAGAAGGCGGCGCCCGTCAGCGGCACGCAGGCCACCCGCGCGCCGGGAAGACCACATTTTTGCCCTAGCTGGTCTCCAAGGGACCACAGTGACTATGACCGTCTTATCTCACAGAGGGTTAAGCTCCAGGAGTCAACCGATTGACTTCGGAGGCCCCGATGCAGCTCACGACCGGTCCCTCGGCAGCTTCCCGGGCACCTGCAGCCTCCGGACCATCACCTGACGTGTCGAAGTCCAACCGTGTCCCCGCGACCCGCACCCCGAACGCCAGGCTACGGCTGAGCCGGGAGGAGCGGGGCTGGTCGCAGGAACGCCTCGCCACCGAGATCCGGCGCTTCTCCGTCATCCACGAGGGCCGCGAGGCCGGGGTGACCGGAAACATGATCTGTAAGTGGGAGAAGGGCGACAAGAAACCGAGCCTGCGTTATCAGCGGCTGCTGCGGGCTCTATTCGGCCGGTCCTCGGTGGAACTGGGTTTCGTCGACGACGAGACGCTTCCCTCCGCTGTCGGAGCAATGCGATCCGGAATGGGTCGGGGTATCGCCCCGGCCGCGCCCGGCGGTCCGCAGCAGGCTGGCCGCGAGGTGGTACCCGGCGGCACGTTGGTCCTGCAGGCGGACGCCGAAGTGATCGACCCGAATGGCATTCCCGTGGAACGGCGGGACTTTCTGCGGCTCTTCGCCGCGGCGGGCGGCGTCGCGGTGGTGCCGATCGCCGCGGCCTCGGACACCCCGCCCTGGGAGCGGCTGTCGGCGGCGCTGCGGCGCCGGGCGAGCGTCACCCCGGAGCTCGCCGAGGAGCTGGGGCAGCGCACCGCGGGCCTGTACGGCCTGGAGGAGCGCGTTCCCGCCCGGGTCCTCATGCAACGTGTCACCGAGCACCTGGGACGGCTCACCCAGCTTCTGGAGTCGACGCCCCGCACGCCGGTGCGCCGCGACCTCACCTCCACCGCCGGCGAGACCGCGGCGCTGGCCGGCTGGCTGGCCTTCGACATGAACGACCTGCCCGCCGCGGTGGCGTACTACCGGGTGGCCATCGAGGCCGCCCGCGAGGCCGACGACAACGCGCTGTGGGCGTGCGTGCTCGGCTACGAGAGCTATCAGACCGCCAGCCAGGGCCGCCACGACCAGGCGTGCGTGCTGCTCGGCGAGGCCCAGCGACGGGCGGCGACGGGCAGCACCGTCATGACCCGGGCGTGGCTGGCCGCCCGCGAGGCCGAGGAGCAGGCGGCGCGGGGCGAGGGCCGGGCGGCGCTGGCCGCACTCGACCGCGCGCAGGAGGCCTTCGAGCGAGGCGAAAGCGACGGCGACCGGGTCTGGACCCAGTTCTTCGACCGGGGCCGGCTGGACGGACTCAAGGTCACCACCTACACCCGGCTGCGCCGTCCGGCGGCGGCCTACGCGGCGGCCACCGAGGCCCTGCGGGCCACGGCGCCGGGTGCCACGAAGAAGCGGTCGCTGCTGATGAGCGACATCGCCGAGGTCCACATCCAGCGTCGGGAGATCGAGGCGGCCTGCCACTTCGCGGCCGAGGCGCTGTCGATCGTGGCCCAGACGGACTTCTCCCTGGGCCTGGCCCGCGTCCGGCGGACCCGCGAGCACCTGCGGCCCTGGCAGCACACCCAGGCCGTGCGGGACCTCGACGACCAGCTACGGGCGCTGGTCTGAGCGGGATCTCCCCGGGCACGACGCCGCCGGCATGACGTCCGGTCGCCGCCCCGGCCCCGCCAGAGTCGGGGCGGCGACCGGACGTCAGCTCCGCACGGCGGGCGCGGTCTCCGCACTGATCCACTGCAGATAGTCGGCGTGGCCCGCGACTATCGGCGTGGCAATGATCTCGGGATTCTCGTACGGGTGCAAGACGACCAGCCGCTCGCGTAGCTCGTCGAATCGCTCGGTGGTGGTTTTCGCGAGACAGAGCCATTCCTCGGCCTGTTCGATCTCGCCCTTCCAGCGGTAGATGCTGCTCATCGGGCCGATCACCTGGAAACAGGCGACCAGGCGTGCCCCCACGAGCGCACGGCCGATACGCTCGGCGCCTTCCCGGGAGTCGATACTCACGATGACCTGAAGGTGACCCACGCGCACTCCCATCTGGAAACGAGGGATACGCGAGATACTCTACATCGATCAGTGGCGGTCGCCGTTGAATTTACGGCGCCCGGAAGTGTGGCGGCTATTCCCGCGGCGACAATCCACCCTTATCGACCCGGATGGGGCAGTTTTAGGCACCTTCCGTTTACCACCGGTGGATGCGGAGGGCACTTTCCGGGGTGGAATCGCCACGCTGCGCGGCGGTGCCGATGACGGTTCTTGCCGACCGGCCCCTTTCGGCGCTCGGGCCGGCGGGTCGGGCCCGTACGGGGTCGCCCGACCCGGCGGGCGGCTCGGGTCGGGCGGCGACTCGGGTCAGGTGGCGACTCGGGTCAGGTGGCGACTATGGGTCAGGTGGCGGCGCGGGCGGGCGGGTCGGCGGTCGGCGACGCCTGGGTCTGACACACGCGATAGCAGTCGTACACGCCGCCCACCCGGCGGACCACCGAGAGCACGCCGTCGAGCTGCTCGGGTCCGGTGACCTCGATGGTGAAGCGGGCGTGGGCGACGCGGTCCTCGGAGGTGGTCGTCGACGCGGCCCGGACCGACACCGACGTCTCGGACAGGACCTCGGTGATGTCGGCCAGCAGCCCGTAGCGGTCGAACGCCTCGACCGCGATCTCGGCGGGGAAAATCTTGACATCGGGCGCGGACCAGGCCGCCACCACGACCCGTTCCCGGTCGGCGTGCGCCTCGGTGGCGTTGCCGCACTCGCGGCGGTGCAGCGAGACCGCGCTGCCGTGGGTCGTGAAGCCGACGACGGCGTCACCGGGCAGCGGCAGGCAACATCGGGCCAGCCGGACGGGCATGCTCGCGCCCGACCCGTCGTCGGCCACGGCGGCGAGGCTGGGTACGCCGCGCCGGGCCAGGGGCCGCGCCGGTGCCGCGGAGCTGCCGCCCGAAGCGCCCACGGCGTCTCCGGCCGAGCCGCCGTGGGCGCCGACGCCCGTCCCGGCCCGCCGCCCCGACTGCTCCGGTCCCTCGGGCAGGCCCGGGCCGGCAGCGGCGTCACGGCGCTGCCGGGCGAGCCGGCGGCGGATGCGCACGCGGGCCCGCGACGTCTTCACGAACCGCAGCCAGTCCTCCGACGGCCCGGCGCCGGGCAGGTTGGAGGTCAGGATCTCGACGACGTCACCGTTGCGCAGCCGGGTGTGCAACGGGACGAGCCGGCCGTTGACCCGGGCGCCGATCGCCCGGTGACCGATGTCGGTGTGCACGGCGTAGGCGACGTCAACGGGCGACGACCGGGGTGGCAGGGCGATCATCCGCCCCTTGGGGGTGAAGGCGAGCACCTCGTCGGAGTCCAGGTCGGAGGACAGCGACTCCAGGAACTCGTCGGAGTCGATCGTGTCCTCCTGCCAGTCCAGCAGGCTGTGCAGCCAGGACAGGCCCTCCAGCCGGGCGCCGTCGGCGCCGGGGCCGACCGGGCGCGCCACGATGCCGGTCTCCGCCAGCCGGTGCATCGCCAGGGTCCGGATCTGGATGTCGACGCTGCGCCCGAAGTCGTCGACGACGGTGGTGTGCAGCGACTGGTACATGTTGAACTTCGGCGTCGCCACGAAGTCCCGCAGCCGGCCCGGCACCGGGCGCCACAGCGCGTGGATCACCCCGAGGGCGGCGTAGCAGTCGGTCACCTCGTCGACGAGGACGAGGACGCGGACGATGTCGGTGTAGTCCTGCGGGGCCCGGGCCCGTTCCTGTCCCCGCTTGTAGATCGAGAACAGGTGGCTGGCGCGGACGGAGACCTCGCTGTCGATGCGGGCGCCCACGAGTCCCGCCCGCAGCCGCGCGACCAGGCCCGCAAGCGAGCCCGACGCCTGCTCCGCGGCGGTGAACTCGTCCACGATCCGGGCGGTGCGCGCGTGCTCGGCCGGATGGAGCACGGCGAACGCCCGGTCCTCCAGTTCACGCTTGATCACGCTGACGCCCAGCCGGTGGGCCAGCGGCGCCAGGATCTCCAGCGTGACCCGGGAGATCTTCACCCGCTTGGGCGGGGACATGAAGTCGAGCGTGCGCATGTTGTGCAGCCGGTCGGCGATCTTGATGACGAGCACCCGGTAGTCCCGGGCGAGCGCGACGATCAGCTTGCGCAGCGTCTCGGCCTCGGCCGCCTCACCGAAGCGCATCTTGTCCAGCTTGGTGACCCCGTCGACGAGGTTGGCGACCTCGCCGCCGAACTCCTCGACGACCGAGTCGAGGGTGTAGCCGGTGTCCTCGACGGTGTCGTGGAGCAGGGCCGCGATCAGCGTGGTCGTGTCCACGCCGAGTTCGGCGAGCGCCTCGGTGACGGCGAGCGGGTGGCTGATGTACGGGTCGCCGCTGCGGCGCATCTGGCCGGCGTGCAACCGCTCGGCGACTCCGTAAGCATGCACGAGCGCGCCGATGTCGGCCCGCGGGTGGTAGTCGCGGTGGGCCTCCACGATGTCCCGCAGCTCGGGGGGCACCTGCGACATGCGCGGCGTGGCCATCCGGCGGGCCAGGTGCGCCAGGCGCACGCTCGCCTGGCGCGCCGCCGACAGGGCCCGGGAGGCGTCGTCGGAGGAGTCGGCCCGCGCGTCGGCCCGGGACAGCGCCGGGGTCAGTCCGCCGCCCGCCGGCAGACCCGCACCTACGGTCTCAGCATCCACGGCGCCCCCCCTTTGTCCCGCTAGACCTGTACGCCTGAGGTGACGCGAAAACAGTCGTAGACCCCGTCGATGGACCGCACGGCACTCAGGATGTGCCCGAGATGCTTGGCATCCCCCATCTCGAAGGTGAAGCGGCTGACCGCGACGGAGTCCCTGGTGGTGGCCACCGACGCGGACAGGATGTTCACGTGCCGGTCGGAGAGCACCCGGGTGACGTCCGAGAGCAGCTTGGTCCGATCCTGCGCCTCGACCTGGATCACGACGAGGAACACCGAGCCCGACGACGGCGCCCACTCGACCTCGACGAGCCGGTCGTGCGGTCCGCCGCGCAGCCCGGTGAGGTTGGAGCAGTCGGTCCGGTGGACGGACACGCCCTTACCCCTGGTGACGAAGCCGGCGATGTCGTCGCCGGGCATCGGGGTGCAGCAGCGCGCGAGCTTCGTCCACACGTCCGGCGCCCCGGTGACCAGCACGCCCGGCTCCCCGGTGGAGCGGCGCAGCGTGCGGATCGGCAGCTCGGTCTCGCCGGCGTCCTCCTCGGCGCCCTCGGGGCCACCGAGCGCCACGAGCAGCTTCGACACGACCGCCGGCGCGCTGACGTGGTTCTCCCCCACCGCCGCGTACAGCGCGGCGACGTCGGCATAGCGCAGGTCCTTGGCCAGGTTCAGCAACGCGTCGCCGCTCATCAGCCGGGACAGCGGCAGCCCGTGGCGGCGCATGGCCCGGCCGATCGCGTCGCGGCCGGCGACGATCGCGTCCTCGCGACGCTCACGGGCGTGCCACTGGCGGATCTTCGTCCGGGCCCGCGAGGAGCGGACGAACATCAGCCAGTCCTCGCTGGGCCCCGCCGAGTGCGCCCGCGAGGTGAAGACCTCGACGGTGTCCCCGTTGTCCAGCTCGGTGTCCAACGCCGCCAGCCGGCCGTTGATCCGGGCGCCGACGCAGTGATGACCGACGTCGGTGTGCACCGCGTAGGCGAAGTCCACCGACGTCGACCCGGCGGGCAGCGGGATGACGTCGCCCTTCGGGGTGAACACGAAGACCTCGTCGGTCTCCGCGGCGAAGCGCAGGCTGTCGAGGAACTCGCCCGGGTCGGCGGTCTCCCGCTGCCAGTCCAGGACCTGGCGAAGCCAGCTCATGAGGTCCGGCTCGGGGCCGCCGCGGCGCCGCCCGGAGCGGCCGCCCTCGACGACGCCCGCCGACGGGCGGGCCGCGACGCCGTCCTCCTTGTACTTCCAGTGCGCGGCGATGCCGTACTCGGCGCGGTTGTGCATCGCGTGCGTACGGATCTGCAGCTCGATCGGCTTGCCCTCGGGCCCGATGACCGTCGTGTGCAACGACTGGTACATGTTGAACTTGGGCATTGCGATGTAGTCCTTGAACCGGCCCGGGATCGGCTTCCAGTTCGCGTGGACGGTGCCCAGGGTGGCGTAGCAGTCGCGGACCGAGTCGACGAGGACGCGGATGCCGACGAGGTCGTAGATGTCGTCGAACGATCGGCCGCGCACGACCATCTTCTGGTAGATCGAGTAGTAGTGCTTGGGTCGGCCGGAGACGACCGCCCGGATCCGGGCGTCACGCAGGCCGGCCTGCACCTGGCCGATCACCTCGGTGAGATACACGTCGCGGCTGGGCGCCCGGTCGGCGACGAGGCGGACGATCTCGTCGTAGCGCTTCGGGTACAGCGCGGCGAACGCGAGGTCCTCCAGCTCCCACTTCAGCGAGTTCATCCCGAGTCGGTGGGCGAGCGGGGCGTAGACCTCCAGCGTCTCGCGCGCCTTGCGCTCCTGCTTGTGCTCGGGCAGGAAGCGCAGGGTGCGCATGTTGTGCAGCCGGTCGGCGAGCTTGACGACCAGCGCCCGCGGGTCGCGGGCCATCGCGACGACCATCCGGCGAATCGTCTCCGCCTGCGCCGCCTCGCCGACCTTGACCCGGTTGAGCTTGCTGACGGCGTCGACGATGAGGGCGATCTGGTCGCCGAAGGTCTCCCGGATCGCCTCGGCGGACAGGGAGGTCTCCTCCAGCGTGTCGTGCAGCAGGGCCGCGGACAGCGTCGGGGTGTCCATCCCGAGATCGGCGAGGATGCTCGCCACGGCGATCGGGTGGGTGATGTAGGGGTGCCCGGAGAAGCGCACCTGGCCGGCGTGCGCGGCGTCGGCGACCTCGAAGGCCTGCTGGACCTGGTCGATGTCGGCCCGCGGATGGTTCGCGAGCAGGCCGCGCAGCACCGGATCGAGGGCCGAGGAGGGGGTGGCCCGGTGCGTCGAAAGGCGCGACAGGCGCCCGCGCACCCGGCGCGGCAGGGGTGGGGACTCGTGGCCGAGCCGGGGAACGACCGGCGAGCCGTCGTCCGGCGGCGCGGCCGCCGGCGGCCCGGTCTGCCCGGCCGGTTCCCGGGCCGGGGCCTCGGCGGCTCCCCGCGGCTCCCGGCTCACGGGCTGCAGGCCGGCCGGCTCGCGGACGGCCTGGTCACGGGGGGTGGGTCCGCGATCCGGGCCGGACGGGGCAGGACGCGCACCATCGCCCGCCGACCGTGACTCCCTCAAGGGAGCCACGGCGGGCGACGACGCTCCGGTGGTAACCGGCGCTGCCTCTGGCACGGGCCGCTCCTGCGTGAGGACTAGACACCGAGCCTAACGCCGCGCCGCGCGGAAGCCTTCCGCAGCCTCGGCCGAGGGTAGGTCAAATCGTCAGAATTGGGACGACGTCCAACGGAGCGACCCGTTCCCGGCCGGGCAGGAACGACAGCTCCATGAGGACCGCGAGGCCCACCACCTCGGCCCCGACGCCGGCCAGCAGGCCGTGCGCGGCGGCCGCCGTGCCGCCGGTCGCCAGCACGTCGTCGACCAGCAGCACCCGCTCGTCCGGGCGCACCGCGTCGGCGTGGATCTCGATGGTGGCGGTGCCGTACTCCAGGTCGTAGGTCGCGCTGCGGGTCGGGCCCGGCAGCTTGCCCTGCTTGCGAATGGGCACCAGGCCGGCGCCGAGCCGGTCGGCGACCGGCGCGGCCAGCAGGAAGCCGCGGGCCTCGATCCCCGCGATCGTGGTCGCGCCGCGCAGGCGCGCGACGTCCACCAGGGCCCCGATCACCACGCCGAACGCGGCGGGCGTGGCGAGCAGCGGGGTGATGTCCTTGAACACGACCCCGGGCTGCGGCCAGTCCTGGATGTCCCGGATGTGGCCACGCAACACGTCGGCGGCCGCGTCGCTCGTGGCGGGCCGTCCGGGTGCCGCCTCGTCGATGCTCGTCATCGTCCTGCTCATCCCACTTTCGGGGCTAGTCCGCCAGATCCGTGTCCGGGCGCCGCAGGGCACGGGTACGCAGGTGTGCGCCTGACGCCCGGCTCACCGACGCTTCTTACCGCTCGGCCGCCCCCGCCGGCCCGGTTTGCGGCCTCCGGCGCGTCGCGCGGCACCCGCCGTGGGGGGTCGCCGACCGGGCCCACCGAGGCCCGCCCCGGCGGGGACCGGCTCGCGGGCACCGGGCCCGCCCGGCCGACCGACCGGGTCGTCCGGTCGGTCAGCCGCTCCCGAGGCAAGGGCCGCCACCTCCGCCGATAGCGTCTCCCCCGGCGCCGGCGAGCCCACCGGCGCCCCCGGGCCGGCCGAGGCCGACGCGGCGGCGCGTGCGCGCTTGCCCCGCTCCCGGGCGACCCGGGCGTCGAGGGCCTGCACCGCCGGCTCACCCCGCTTGAGGTCGACCAGCAGGGGCGTGGCGAAGAACAGCGACGAATAGGTGCCGGAGGCGATCCCGACGAACTGGGCGAGCGCGAGGTCCTTCAGCGTGCCCGCGCCCAGCAGCCCGGCGCCGACGAACAGCAGCGACGCCACCGGGATGAGGGCGATGAGCGACGTGTTGAGCGAACGGACCAGCGTCTCGTTCAGCGCGTCGTTCGTCGCCTCGGCATAGGTGCGGCGGTTGGAGGTCGCCATCCCCGCGGTGTTCTCCCGCACCCGGTCGAACACCACCACCGTGTCATAGAGCGAGAAGCCGAGGATGGTCAGCACGGCGATCACCGTCGACGGCGTCACCTCGAACCCGACGAGGGAGTAGACGCCCATGGTGACGACGAGGTCGTGAACGAGCGCGGCCATCGCGGCCACCGCCATCTTCCACTCGAAGCGCACCGACAGGTAGATCATCACGAGCACCAGGAAGACGACCAGCCCCTGGATGGCCTTGTTGGTGATCGTCGTGCCCCACGAGGAGCCGACCGTGGACACCGCGATGTCACGGTCCGGGTCGGCCACGGAGAACCGCTTGGCCAGCGCGTCCGTCAGCTTGTCGGTCTGGGCGTCGGACAGGGTGGGGGTCTGCACCCGGAACTGCTTGGAGGTCTCGAGCTGCTGGACCACGCCGTCCGCCGGGTCGATGCCGACGCTGGAGAGGGTCTCCTCGACCTGCTGGACGGTGCCGCCATGGCTGGGTAGCTGGAAGACCGCGCCACCGGAGAACTCGATGCCCAGGGTGAAGCCGCGGAAGATCATGCTCACCGCGCAGATCGCGATGATGACGCCGGAGATCGCGTACCAGACCCGGCGGCGGCCGACGAAGTCGACGTGGAAGTCACTGCGGTAGATCCGCCCGAGCAGTGCCATCTGTCAGCTCTCCCGCTTCTGCCCGGCCGGCGCCGGCCGCTTGGCCAGCCGCGGCCTGCTGGGGGCCGTGGCCGATGGCCCGGCCGCGGCCCGGCCACCGATCGTCTTCGGACTCAGACCGGAGAACCGGCTGACGGAGAACAGTCTGCGCCGCACCAGCAGGGCCACCATGGGGCGGGTGAAGATGAACATGATCAGCACGTCGCTCAACGTCGACAACCCGAGGGTGAACGCGAACCCGCGCACCGAGCCGATCGAGAGGATGTAAAGCACGGCGGCGGCGAGGAACGAGACCGTGTCCGCCGAGAGCATCGTGCGCCGCGCGGCCGGCCAGGCCCGGTCGGCGGCGGCACGCACCGTCCGGCCGGCCTGCACCTCGTCCTTGATCCGTTCGAAGTAGACGACGAACGAGTCCGCGGTGACGCCGATCGACACGATCAGACCGGCGATGCCGGCGAGGGTCAGCGTGAAGCCGATCGCGGCGCCCAGCAGCACCACCGAGGCGTAGATGATCGCCCCGCTGACCGCCAGCGAGGCGACCACCACGATGCCCAGCGCTCGGTAGTACAGGAACGAGTAGGCGACTACCAGCACCAGCCCGATGGCCCCGGCGAGCAGCCCGCCGTGCAGCGAGTCGCGACCCAGGGTCGGCGAGATCGACTCGGCCTGGGAACGCTCGAACGCCAGCGGCAGCGCACCGTAACGCAGAACGTTGGCGAGGTCCTCCGCCTCGGACTGGCCGAAGGACCCGGAGATCTGCGCGGTCCCGGCGATGCGCTCGTTGGTCTGCGGCGCCGACTGCACCACGCCGTCGAGCACGATCGCGACCTGCTTGCCGATCGTCTTCTCGGTGAGCTTGGTGAACTTGTTCTGGCCGGAGCCGGTGAAGTCGACGTTGACCACCCACTGGCCGGTGGTGACGCCGGTGGTGCCACCGCCGCCCTGTAGGCCGGCGGAGGCCGTCTTCACGTCGGTGCCGACGACGGACGCCGGCTTGAGCAGGTACTTGGTCGCCCCGTCCCGGTCGCAGGCGGCGGTCCAGTCCTGGGGCCGGTCGGTGCTGACCGCCGCCTTGCGCACGTCGGTGGCCGCGCAGGTCAGCGCGTCGTACTGGGCGACCGCGGCGGCAGGCGGCGTGTCCGCGGAGGAGGCGGCCCCGGCCGCGGGCGCCGTCGGCGACGGGGACGCCGACGCGGCCGGAGCCGCGGAGGCCGCCGCGGCGGGAGAGGCCGAGGCGGCGGGAGAGGCCGAGGCGGCGGTGACGGCACCGGCGGCGGTGACCGCCTTACCCGTGCTCGCGGCAAGTGCCACCGGCTGCGCGACCAGCCCGGAGCCGTCCCCGAGCGCCACCGGCTTCGCGGCCGGCCGCGAGCCGTCGCCGAGGGCGGCCGGCCGATTCGACGCCGACGGGGTCGGCGCCGCGGAGGGGGCCGCCGACGGCGCCGCGGACGGCACGCTCCCGGCCGCCGGCGACGGCGTCGCGCCGGGCGCGGGGGTCGGCACGGCCCTGCTGCCGGGGGTGGGCGAGGGGACCGTCTTCGCCGGGGTCGCCGCGGCGGCCTCGTAGACCTCACGGAAGCGCAGCTCCGCGGTCTGCCCCACCAGATCGACCACGTCGCCGCGACCACGGCCGGGGACCGAGATCTCGATCTGGTTGCCGGTGCGGTGAACCTCGGACTCGGCGACGCCCAGCCCGTCGACGCGCTGGCGGATGATGTCCACCGCCTGGTCGACCGCGCCGGAGTCGACGGCGCTGCCGGTGGTTGCCCGAGGCGTGAGGATCACACTCGTGCCGCCCTGCAGGTCCAGCCCCAGTCGTGGGGTCCAGTTCCCGGTGGCGGCCATCAGGCTGTAGAGGACGACGAGCAGACCGCCGAGTACCCCCAGCCGGGTCCAGACGGAGCTTCCCGTGGATGCCCGTGCCGAGCCGCGTGCCACGTGCGAGTCCCTTCCTCACGCGCCGGATGCCGGCGCTCGTTCGTCTCGCCGTTGCCCGGACCGGCGGTGCCCAACGTACCCGAACGAATGTCACCGAGGGTACGTTCCAAACCCCCGCTGGTGACGCTCCGGCGGTCCGTCGACCTGCTACAGCTCCTTGCGTGGCGGGCGGGGCACGCCGTTGCCCTCACCGTCGGAGCCGTCGGTCGCGGACGGCCCCCCGGCGCCCTCCTCGCCGACGGCGGTGCCCGTGCCGGGCGCAGGCGTCTCGCCGGCCGAGGTCGCGTGGTCGGCCGGACCGTCGTGCGCGTCGCCGTCCGCCGGCCCGTCGTCGTGCGCCTCGTCGGTGTCCGGCGAGCTGATCACCCGGGCGATGGCGCTGCGGGTGAACCGGCAGACCACGTCGGGGGCGATCTCGAGCAGGACATCGCCGTCCTCCAGCTCCACGACGGTCGCGTAGAGCCCGGCGGTGGTGATCACGAGGGTGCCGGGCAGGATCTGGGACACCTGCTGCTGTTGAGCCTTGGCGCGGCGACGCTGCATCGAGAAGATGTAGACGACCGCCAGGACGAGAAGAAGCGGAATCAGGAAACCGCCGATGGAACTGCCGCCGTTACCGTCGGCTGCCGTCGCCGCCGTCACAAGTCCGCGCACGTCCTGCCCTCCTGATGTGTTGCGGCGATCGTACGTATCGAGCGGATGCCGTCGGTGGGCAGGGCCGTGGTGTCCGCTTTATACCGGCGCCGTGGCGCCGCACGGTGGGCGGCGGTGGGCCGCCCGGTGGGCCGCCGCTCAGCCGTCGTCGGAGAGCCGGCCGCCGTCGGAGAGCAGTCCGGTGTCCGGGAGCAGGCCGCCCTCGGGGAGCAGGCCGGTGTCCGGGAAGAGCGGAGCCTGGCTGCGGCCGAGCGGCTCGGCGATCGGTTCGAGCCCGAGGTGCTCGAAGGCGGCGGGGGTGGCGACCCGGCCCCGGGAGGTGCGGATCAGCAGGCCGGCCCGGAGCAGGAACGGCTCGGCCACGTCCTCGACCGTCTCCGGCTCCTCCCCCACCGAGACGGCCAGCGTGGTGAGCCCGACCGGGCCGCCGCCGAAGCGACCCACGAGCGCCTCCAGCACGGCTCGGTCGAGGCGGTCGAGCCCCAGCCCGTCCACGTCGTAGATCCGCAGCGCGGCTCGGGCGACGTCCCGGGTGACCACGCCGTCGGCGCGCACCTCGGCGTAGTCACGCACCCGGCGCAGCAGCCGGTTGGCGATGCGCGGGGTGCCCCGCGAGCGCCCGGCGACCTCGGCCGCGCCGTCCTCGGTGAGGCTGACGCCGAGCAGGCCCGCCGAGCGGGTCAGCACCCGGGCGAGCTCGTCGGGGGCGTAGAAGTCCAGGTGGGCGGTGAACCCGAAGCGGTCGCGCAGCGGCCCCGTCAGCAGCCCCGACCGGGTCGTGGCGCCCACCAGTGTGAACGGGGCGACGTCGAGGGGGATGGCGGTCGCGCCGGGTCCCTTGCCGAGGATCACGTCGACCCGGAAGTCCTCCATCGCGGCGTAGAGGAGCTCCTCGGCGGGACGCGCGATCCGGTGGATCTCGTCGAGGAACAGCACCTCCCCAGGGGACAGCGCGGTGAGGATCGCGACGAGGTCGCCGGCCCGTTCGATCGCCGGGCCGCTGGTCATCCGCAGCGGCACCGCCAGCTCCTCCGCGATGATCATCGCGAGGCTGGTCTTGCCCAGGCCCGGTGGGCCGGACAGCAGGACGTGGTCCGGCGGCCGCCCGCGGGCCCGCGCCCCCTCCAGCATGATCGAGAGCTGTTCCCGGACCTTGCGCTGACCGACGAACTCGGTGAGCGTGCGCGGGCGCAACCCGGCCTCGAACGCCTGCTCCTCGGCGCTCGCGGCGGCCGAGACGAGCCCGTCGGCGCTCATGCGCCGCCCGCTTGCGTCCCGCCGGCCGCCAGCCCAGCCTCCGCCGGCGCGGTCATCGGCGCAGCACTGCCAGGCTCGCCCGCAGCAACGTCGCCGCGTCGGCCGCGCCCTCGGCGGACGCAGCACCGGCGGACGCAGCACCAGCAGACGGAGCACCGGCCGGCGCGGTGCCGCCTGACCGGTCCGGGCCGTCGAGGTCGTCCGGGGGCGCGGCCAGCACCGCCAGCGCGCGGGACACCGCGTCGTCGGCCTCCCGCGCCGAATAGCCCAGCCCGGCGAGCGCCTCGCGCACGGTGTCCGCGACCCCGCCGGCCCCGCCCGCCCCGGCGCCGAGGTCGGCGGGCGCCGCCCGGGGCCCGGGCACCGCGGCGCCGCGCGGCGGGCCGAGTCGGTCGCGCAGGTCCAGGACGATTCGCTGGGCGCCCTTGCGCCCGATCCCGGGCACCTTGGTGAGCGCCGCGAGATCCTCCTCGGCGACCGCCCGGCGGACCGCGTCCGGATCGTGCACGCCGAGGACGGCCTGGGCGAGCTTCGGCCCCACCCCGGCGGCGGACTGCAGGATCTCGAAGACGTCGCGGGCGTCGGCGTCGGTGAACCCGTAGAGGGTCAGCTCCGTCTCGCGCACGACGAGGGTGGTGGCGAGGCTGGCCGGCTCGCCGACCCGCAGCCGGGCCAGCGTCGCTGGGGTGCACTGGACGAGCAGGCCGACGCCACCCACCTCGACGACGGCGGACAGCGGCCCCAGCGCCCTGACGGTGCCGGCCAGCGAGGCGATCACGACGCCCCCGCCGGACGGCGGGCGGGCGCGGCAGGCGGCGGCGGGCGGCGGGCGGGCGCGGCGGGCGCAGCCGAGCGCAGCCGAGCCAGCGCCGGGCCCCGCCACAGGTGGCACAGCGCCAGCGCCAGCGCGTCGGCGGCGTCGGCCGGCCGCGGCACCTCGGTCAGCCCCAGCAGCCGGGTGACCATGAACCCGACCTGGGCCTTGTCGGCCCGGCCACTGCCGGTGACCGCAGCCTTGACCTCGCTGGGCGTGTAAAGGCCCACCGGCAGGTCGCGCCGCGCGGCAAGCATGATCGCTACTGCGCCGGCCTGGGCCGTGCCCATCACCGTACGCACGTTGGCCTGGCTGAAGACCTTCTCGACCGCGACCGCGTCCGGGCGGGTGCGGTCCAGCCAGGCGTCGATGCCGTCGGCGACGGCCCGCAGGCGGTCGGCCACCTCGGCACCGGCGGGCGTGCGCACCACCCCCGCCTCGACCAGGCGGGCACGGGAACCCAGGGCGCCGTCGACGACCCCCAGGCCGCACCGGGTCAGCCCCGGATCGACGCCCAGCACCCGCATCCACCCTCCCGACCACACGCCCGCAAGAACACTCGTTCGATGGTAGATCGGTCGGCGCAACCGGACATCCACGACACGCCCAACAGATCGTCCCGGGCGCGGTGGCGCGCGGCTAGCTGCTGACGAGCTCCATGACGTCGTCGGAGATGTCGCCGTTGAACCACACGTTCTGGACGTCGTCGAGGTCCTCGACCGCCTCGACGAGCTTGAGCACCTTGGCCGCGGGCTCGGCGTCCAGCGGCACGCTCACGCTCGGCAGCCAGGAGATGTCCGCCGAGGTGATCTCCAGGCCGGCGTCGGTGGCCGCCACCCGCACCGCATGCAGGTCGGTGGCCTCGGAGATGACCTCGAAGACGTCGCCGAGATCGTTGACCTCCTCGGCGCCCACGTCGAGCACGGCGAGCAGCACGTCGTCCTCGGTGAGCCCGGCGGCCTTCGTGAGCAGCACGACGCCCTTGCGGTTGAACAGGTACGACACCGAGCCGGGATCGGCCACCGTGCCGCCGTTACGGGTGATCGCCACCCGGACGTCGGAGGCGGCGCGGTTGCGGTTGTCGGTCAGGCACTCGACGAGGATCGCGACGCCGTTCGGCCCGTACGCCTCGTAGGTGATGTTCTCGTAGTTCACCCCGCCGGCGAGCTCGCCGGAGCCCCGCTTGACCGCCCGCTCGATGTTGTCGTTCGGGACGGACTGCGACTTGGCCTTGGCGATGGCGTCGGCCAGCGTGGGGTTTCCCGCCGGGTCGCCGCCGCCCGTCTTGGCGGCGACCTCCACCGTCTTGACCAGCTTGGCGAACAGCTTGCCCCGCCGGGCGTCGATGACCGCCTTCTTGTGCTTCGTGGTCGCCCACTTGGAGTGACCGCTCATGTCCTGCCCCTCTTACTCGCGATCACCGACCGGATCCGGAAGATCGCACAATGTCGACGAATAGCCGGTGCATCCTGGAGTCACCGGTCAGCTCCGGATGGAACGCGGTGGCCAGCAGCGGGCCCTGACGGACCGCCACCGGCGCCTCGGCGACACGAGCCAGGACCTCGACCGCATCGCCCGCCTTTTCTACCCATGGTGCCCGGATGAAGACCGCGTGCACAGGCGGTCCCTCCACGCCGTCGACGTCGAGGTCGACCTCGAACGAGTCGACCTGCCGGCCGAAGGCGTTGCGCCGGACGACCATGTCCAACCCACCGATCAGCGGCTGGTCCGGCCGGCCGTCCACGACGTCCCGCGCAAGCAGGATCATGCCAGCACACGAGCCGAACACGGGCAGGCCCGCCACGACCGCGGCCCGCAGCGGCTCCAGCAGCTCGAACACCCGCAGCAGCCGGCCGATCGTCGTGGACTCGCCGCCGGGCAGGACCAGACCGTCCACCTCGGCGAGCTCCGCCGCCCGGCGGACCTCCACCGGCCGCGCACCGACGGCGCTGAGCGCCCGAGCGTGTTCGCGCACGTCCCCCTGCAGCGCGAGGATGCCGATCCGCGGGCCGCTCACCAGCCGCGGTCGGCGTAGCGGGCCGCCGACGGGAGCTCGGCGACGTTGATGCCGACCATCGCCTCGCCCAGGCCCCGCGACACCTTCACCAGCACGTCGGGGTCGTTGAACATCGTGGTGGCCTCGACGATCGCGCGGGCGCGCCGCGCCGGATCGCCGGACTTGAAGATCCCGGAGCCGACGAACACCCCGTCCGCGCCGAGCTGCATCATCAGCGCCGCGTCCGCCGGGGTGGCGATGCCGCCGGCGGTGAACAGCACGACCGGCAGCCGGCCGAGACGGGCCACCTCGGCGACCAGCTCGACGGGGGCGCGCAGCTCCTTGGCCGCGGCATAGAGCTCCTCCGCGGGCAGCGCGGCGAGCCGGCCGATCTCGGCGCGGATGGTGCGCATGTGCACCACCGCGTTGGACACCTCGCCGGTGCCCGCCTCACCCTTGGAGCGGATCATCGCCGCCCCTTCGGCGAGCCGGCGCAGCGCCTCGCCGAGGTTGGTCGCCCCGCAGACGAACGGCACCGTGAACGACCACTTGTCGATGTGGTGGTGCGGGTCGGCCGGGGTGAGCACCTCGGACTCGTCGACGTAGTCCACCCCGAGGGCCTGGAGCACCTGGGCCTCGACGAAGTGCCCGATCCGCGCCTTGGCCATGACCGGGATGGACACCGCCTCGATGATCTCCGAGATCATGTCCGGGTCGCTCATCCGGGCGACGCCGCCCTGGGCGCGGATGTCGGCGGGCACCCGCTCCAGGGCCATCACCGCCACGGCGCCGGCGTCCTCGGCGATACGCGCCTGCTCGGCCGTGACCACATCCATGATCACACCGCCCTTGAGCATCTCCGCCATGCCGCGCTTGACGCGGGCGGTACCGGCGTGCCGGGCGGATTCGGTCGCCGGGCCGGCGGTGGCGGCAGTCTGGCCCTGGGACATGATGTGCCGTCTCTTTTCGCTCCAGTCGGGCGCCACGGCCGGCTCCGCCATGTCAGGAACACCTGCATGTCGGATACCCAGCCAGGTGAATCCCGTGCGGGTGGGTCGGTTCCCCATCGTACGGCGCAGCCCGCACCGATCGGGCGACTCAGGAGGCCAGGCCCGGCCGGTCGCCGTGCCCGAGCGGCCCGTCGCGCCCCGGCCGGTCCTCGCGGACGGCGTTGGCGCGGGCGGGGTTCTCGCGGGCGGGGCTGTCGCGGCCGTGGGTGTCGGCGCCGTACGCCGGACCCTCGACGAGGCGCGGCCAGGGTTCCTCGCGGACCGGCAGGGCGTCGTCGATCTCGAAGTAGCCGGGCGGCGGGCGGCGGCCGGACAGGTGGAGCACCCGGACCACCCGGCGGCCCGCGAGCGCCCGCTGGTCCCGGACAGCGTCGTTGTGGAACTGGCGGGCCAGCGCCACCCGGGCCGCCCCGGAGTCGACCGCGTGCAACTCGACGGGAAAACGCTGCCCTGCCGCCGCGACCTCCGCGGAGCGCAGCGCCCGGCTCAGCGCGTTCTCGGCCAGCTCGACCGCGGCGTCCAGGGGGGCGCCGGCGAGCAGGGCCGGGTAGCACACACGCGCGCGGGCGGCGGTGGCCGCCAGCTCGTCGAGACCGCAGCGCTCGGCGAGCTGCGCCGCGGCGTCGGCGCGCGCGACGAGCTGGGTGACCAGACCGCCGCCGGCGTCCGACACCCGAGCGGCGAGCCGGTCGAGCCGGCGGGCCAGCCAGGTCAGATAGGTCGCAATCGCCACCACCAGGGCGACCACCACCACGAGGACGGTCATCTCGCGCAGCGTAGCCAACGGGCGGATGTGACCTGGCGCCGGTACCGGCCACCGGGTTCGCCGCCGCCCGCCTGGCTACGTCGACGCGAGCGACACCCGCCGGTCCCCGGAGACCATCTCGTAGACGCCGACGATGCGTTCGGCGATGGTCCGCCAGTCGTATGTCTCGACGACCTCCCGGCCCCGCCGGACCAGCCCCGCGGCACCGGCGGGATCGGTCAGCACGTCGGCGAGGGTGACGGCGAGCTGCGCGGGATCGCCGACGTCGAACAGCCGCCCGGCGCGGCCGTCGTCGAGCACCCGGCGGAACGCGTCGATGTCGCTGGCCACCACGGCGGTCCCGGCCGCCATCGCCTCCAGCAGCACGATCCCGAAGCTCTCCTGGCCGGTGTTCGGGGCGCAGTACACCTGGCCGGAGGCGAACACCCGCGGCTTGTCGGCATCGGAGACGAGGCCCAGCAGGTCGACCCGGGACCGCAGCTCCGGTTCCAGGCGTGCGCGCACCGCCGCGGCGTCCCCGGGCCCGGCGACGAGCAGGCGCGCGTCGTCGATCCGGGCGGCGAGCGCCGGCATCGCGGCCAGCAGCACGTCGAGGCCCTTGCGCGGCTCGTCGATGCGGCCGAGGAAGGCGACGGTGGGCCGCCCGTCGTCGTAGCCGGGCAGCGGCCGGGCGTCGGCGAAGTGCTGCACCGCGACCCCGTTGGGGATCAGGATGGCGTCGGCGCCGAGATGCTCCACGAGCGTGCGCCGCGCCGCCTCGGACACGGCGATGCGGGCGCGCAGCTTCTCGAAGGCCGGCTGCAACGCACCCTGTGCGGCGGTCAGGAACCGCGAGCGGGGGTTGGCGGTGTGGAAGGTCGCCACGATCGGCCCGTCGGCGAGCATGCAGGCCAGCAGGCTGACGCTCGGCGCGCTGGGCTCGTGCACGTGCAGGACGTCGAAGTCGTGCTCGCGCAGCCAGCGGCGGACCCGGGCGGCGGAGACCGGGCCCATCAGCAGCCGGGCGACCGAGCCGTTGTAGGGCACCGGCAGCGCCCGGCCGGCGTCGACGGCGTAGGACGGCAGGGTCTGCTCGTCGTCGACCGGAGTGATGACCGAGACCTCGTGTCCCGCCGCGAGCAGGGCCTCGGCGAGGTCCCGCACGTGGACCTGGACCCCGCCGGGGACGTCCCAGGTGTAAGGGCAGGCCAGACCGATCTTCACGGCGCCGCCGCGGCGCGACCGGGCGGGGTCACGCCTCGTCGCGCCAGACGCGCTGGAGCATGTGCCAGTCGGCGGGATGGGCGGCGATGCCGGCGGCGAAGGCGTCGGCGAGGTCCTGGGTCATCGTCGCGACGTCGCTCGGCGGCACCGCGGGGTGGATCCGCGCGCTCCACCCGTCCCGGTCGAACCAGAGCGTGACCGGCAGCAGCGTCGCCCCGGTGGCCAGCGTGAGCGCGGCGGGTCCGCCGGGCATCGTCGCCGCGGCGCCGAAGAACCGCACGGGGATGCCCGCGCGGGACAGGTCACGGTCGGCGAGCAGGCACAGCATCCCGCCGGCCCGCAGCCGGTCGGCCAGCAGGCCGAACGGCGGGCTCTCGCCGCCCGTCAGCGGGATGACCTCCATCCCGAGTTCGGAGCGGAACGCGACGAACCGCTCGAACAGCGACTCGGGCCGCAGCCGCTCGGCGACCGTCGTGAACGGGACGCCGGTCGCCGCGAGCCAGGCGCCGGCCTGCTCCCAGTTACCCATATGCGGCAGCGCCAGGATCGTGCCGGCGCCGCGGGCGTGCGAGTCGCGCAGGAGGTGCTCGTCGAGGACCCGCATCCGGCCGACGATCCGCTCGGTGCCGAGCTCGCGCAGGCGGAAGACCTCGAGCCAGTAACGCGCGTAGGAACGCATCGCCGCCCGGGTGAGCCGGTCGAGGTCGGTACCGGCCGGCGCCACCCGGCCCAGGTTGGCCCGCAGCCGGCGCACCCCGCGCCCGCCGCGCCGGTACGCCGCGTCGGCGCCCAGCCGGAACGCCGCGGCGGCGACCGGCTCCGGCAGCAGCCGCACGCCGCGCCAGCCCAGTGCGTAGCCGAGGTCGGTGAGCCGCCCCTCGGTCACGGCCGCCCCACGGTCACGGCCGCCCCACGGTCACGGCCGCACCTCGGTCACGGCCGCCGCGCGGGACCGGCCGGCGCGGCCCCGGACGGGACGGTGGGGGCCGCGGTCGACGCGGACGGGTCCGGCGGGTCACCCGCGCGGTACCACTGCCGGTACACGTGCACCACGCGCTGCACGACGGTGAGCGAGGTCGCGCCGACGAGGAACCACAGCGCGGCCGGCAGCAGGTAGGGCACACCGAGTCCGTACAGGCCGGCGGCGACCAGCAGGATCAGCAGCCGTTCGCCGCGCTCGGCGAAGCCGACGTTGCAGGTGAAGCCGAGCCCCTCCGCGCGCGCCTTGACGTAGGAGGTGATCGAGCCCGCCACCAGGCAGACCAGCGCGGCCACGACGAGCGGCAGCGAGTCGCCGTCACCGGCGTACCAGACGACCAGCGAGCCGAAGATCGCACTGTCGCCGACGCGGTCGGAGGTGGAGTCGAGGAAGGCCCCCCACTTGGAGGAGATGCCGCGGGCTCGGGCGATCACCCCGTCGATCAGGTCCGAGAAGACGAAGAGGGTGATCACGATCGTGCCGAGGAAGAACACCCCGCGGGTGAAGAACCCCAGCGCGGCGCCCGCCACCCCGATGGTGCCGATGATCGTCACGACGTCGGGCGACACCGACGACCGGGCGGCCCACTGGCTCACCGGGTCGAGCACCTTCTGGATCTGCGGTCGTGCCTTGCTAGCGAGCATGTCCGTCCCGTCGTCCCGCGTGCACCCGGCTTCGGGCGGTCTTCACAGTACCGCCGCCACGATCCGTGCATTCCCGACCACGGCCCCCCTCGGGCTTGTGCCCCACGTCACCTGGGAGGACTCTGCCGTTACGGACAGGATCCCACCTGCCGATCAAGGAGGCGAGGATGTCAACAGCCTCGTGCGATGTACGCAACGTCGTCCTGGTGGGGCATACCGGCGCGGGCAAGACGGCCCTGGTGGACCGGCTGCTCGCCACCGCCGGGCCGCCCGAACGCCAGAACGGCGACCGTCAGCTTGCCCACACCAGCTACGTGGGGCACGCCGACCCCGATCACCGGCCCTCCCGCTCGGTCAGTCTCTCCCTGTGCTCGGTCAGCCACCGCGGGCTCACCGTCAACCTGCTCGACACCCCGGGGTACCCCGACTTCGTCGGCGAGCTGCGCGCGGGCCTGCGCGCCGCCGACGCCGCCCTGTTCGTCGTCAGTGCCGTCGACGGGGTGGACGGCGCGACCGGGCTGCTGTGGACCGAGTGCGCCGAGGTCGGCATGCCGCGCGCCATCGCGGTCACCCACCTGGACCAGGCCCGGGCCGACTTCACCGCGGCAGTCGAGGAGTGCCAGCGCGCCTTCGGCACCGGTGTGCTGCCGGCCTGGCTACCCAGCCGCGCGGCGGGCGGCGGCGTGCGCATGACGGGGCTGCTGACCGGCCGGATCGTCGAGTACGGCCCCGGCGGGCGGCGCGCGGCCGCGGCCGAGTCGGGCCGGCCCGACGTGCGCCACGCCGCCGCCCGGGCGGCCCTCGTCGAGGGAATCATCGCCGAGAGCGAGGACGAGACGCTGCTCGACCGCTACCTGTCCGGGGCCGACCCCGATCCGGACCTGCTGCTGGCCGACCTGGAGAAGGCGGTCGCCCGCGGCACGTTCTTCCCGGTGCTGCCGATCGGTCTGCTCGCCGAGCAGGGCGCGGACCACGATCGGGACGAACGGGACAGAAGCCAGCACGCCAGGGACGAACGGGGCCCGGCGAGGGCCGGCGGGTTCGGCTCGGCGGAGCTGCTCGACCTGTTCGTCCAGGGCTTCCCCGCGCCGGCGGAGCATCCCCTCCCGGCGCTGACCCGGCCCGACGGCACGGCCTGCGACCCGGGCACCGGCGATCCCGCCGGGCCGCTGGTCGCCGAGGTCGTCAAGACGACCACCGATCCGTACGTGGGCCGGATGTCCGTCGTGCGGGTCTTCAGCGGAACGCTGCGCCCGGACGATCCCGTCCACGTCAGTGGGCACGGCCGGGCGGCGGCCGGCCATGCCGACCACGACGACGACGAGCGGGTCGGCGCGCTGTCCCGGCCGTACGGCTCGGTGCTGCACAGCGTGCCGGACTGCCCGGCGGGCGGCATCTGCGTGGTGACGAAGCTCGCCACCGCCGAGACCGGCGACACCCTGTCGAGCCTCGATGATCCACGCCACCTGCCCGCCTGGACGATGCCCGAGCCGCTGCTGCCGATCGCGATCAGGGCCCGCGGCCGCGCCGACGAGGACCGGCTGGCCACGGCGCTGTCCCGGCTGGCGGTCGAGGATCCGACCCTGCGGGTGGTCCAGGATCCGGAGACCGCGCAACTCGTCCTGTGGAGCATGGGCGAGGCCCACGCGGAGTCCGTGCTGGAGCGCCTCGCCCAACGCTACGGCGCCACCGTCGACCGGGTGCCGACCGTCATCCCGCTGCGGGAGACGCTGCGGGCCCCGGCGCGGGGGCTGGGCCGGCAGGTCAAACAGTCCGGCGGGCACGGCCAGTACGCCGTCTGCCAGATCGAGGTCGAGCCGCTCCCGCCGGGCAGCGGCTTCGAGTTCGTCGACGAGGTCGTCGGCGGCGCCATCCCGCGCTCGTTCATCCCCTCGGTCGAGAAGGGGGTCCGGGCGCAGATGGCCCAGGGAGTACGGGCCGGTCACCCGCTGACCGACCTGCGGGTGCGCCTGGTCGACGGCAAGTCGCACAGCGTCGACTCCTCGGACATGGCCTTCCAGATCGCCGGCGGGCTGGCGCTGCGCGACGCCTTCCGCAGCGGCGGTGTCGTCGTGCTGGAGCCGGTGCTGGCCGTCGACGTGTCGGTGCCCGACGAGTTCGTCGGGACGGTGGTCAGCGACCTGTCGACCCGGCGGGGACGGGTCGTCGGCATGGACCCGGTGCCGCCGGCGCCGGGCAGCGCGAGCTCGTTCGCCGCGACGCGCACCATCGTGCACGCCGAGGTGCCGGAGAGCGAGATGTCCCGATACGCGATAGAACTGCGCGCGCTGAGCCACGGAACGGGGAGCTTCCATCGCCGGCCACACGGCTACGAGCCGATGCCACCGCAGCTCGCCGACTCGTTGCTCGGCTGAGCGTCGGCTGAGCGGCCTACCGCGGCCTACTCGGACGCGGCCGCCCAGGCGTCGGCGAGCATCTCCCGGGTCTGCCCGAGCAGGGCGGGCAGTACCCGGGTCGCCCCCACCACAGGCATGAAGTTCGTGTCGCCGCCCCACCGCGGCACCACGTGCTGGTGCACGTGGGAGGCGATTCCGGCGCCGGCGACGTGCCCGAGGTTCATCCCCGTGTTGAAACCGTGGGCTCCGCTGGCGGTGCGCAGCGCGCGCAGGGCCCGCTGCACGAAAAAGGCCATCTCGACGATTTCTTCGGATTCCATGTCGGCATAGTCGGCCACATGCCGGTAAGGCACGACGAGTAGATGCCCGGCATTGTAGGGATAGAGGTTGAGGACGGCGTAGACGGATTTCCCGCGGGCGACGACGAGCCCGTCCTCGTCGGACATGCCGACGATGGAGCAGAAGGGGCATTCGTCGTCACGGCCGCGGCCTTCGCCCTTGATGTAGGCCATCCGGTGCGGCGTGTAAAGCCGCTGGAAAGCGTCCGGGCCGCCGACCCCGGCCTGCTCCTCCAGCGGAACCCCGTCAGGCGAGACCTCGGCGGTCACCGGGTGGTCACCACGGGCTCGTCGTCTCGGCCTGGCCGGGGGAGCCCGCAGGTGGGAGCCGCTGGACGGGGCGTGGCCGACCGAGCCCGCCCACCAGCGCCGATCCCGCCCCCTGTCCCGCCACCTGCATCGGACGATCCCCCTCGAAGGGTGGCCATCATCCCGCCAATTTATCAGGACCTGGGCCGATGAGGAGGCTCCCGCGTGAGCGATGACGCCCACGCGCAGGTGCGTACCCGCAGATGAAGAGGGAGACTGACGGCGTGGGGGGGTCGCCGCCAGTCTCCCTCGAGTGGCGTATTCGGTTTCGAACCACGGCGTCCCGGCTGCCCGAGGCGGCGTACCCGAAGGGAACCACGACCCGGGAGAGATCTCCCGACGCACCCCTGCGAGACGCCACATCGACAAAAGGGACCCGCTACGCCCTGCCCGATCAGCTTAGCGGGTGTTAAGCCGATCTGTACAGGGCGGGTCTCATGCCGGCCGGAAATAACCGGGCGAACATCGCCGGCGCCTGACCTGAACGCGTTGGCACACCAACGATCTCACCGAAGGGGCGGGACGCACAACGATGCCGATCCACGATGGGCCAACGGCTACGTCATCGGCCACCGCAATCGGCTCGCCCCGCCCCGTCACCGCCTACTCCGGCGGACGGCGGCGCCTGGGCACCTCTGCCGATCGACCGGCGAGGCGCACCGTCCACCCCGGACCACCCGGGGTAGCCCACCCAGGTGAAACCGATCGTCCGAACCCGGACGGCTTTTCGCAATCTGGGCCACTCTTCTCCGCCGACGGAACCGGAAAAGCGGCTGCCGGTCGGCCGGCCGGACCGTCGGACCACGGCGGCCCGCTCTCGGCGATGCTCACCCTTCGTCACCGTCCGCCGGGAGGCGCTCGGCGCGGTGCGGGCGCCCCGTACGCGGGCCCGACGTTGAGCACCCCCACTGACATGGCACCAAAGTGGGGTCGCGCGGAGATTATTCCGATCCGGCCGGCGCTCGAAGTAGGCGAACGTATCGCGAAGAAAGTGGCATTTGCGCTGGTAGGAAGCGCCCCATCGACCAGAAAGACGATCTTCATCTCGCGGCCCGCCGCCGGTCCGCTCCCAGCGAACTCGTCGGCGCGACGGCGCCTAACAGCCCCGGGAACCGACACCAAAGGGGAAACCGCCGCGGATCACCGACGGCCAAGACTCAAAGGCGCGAGCATGAGCACGACCCACCCGCACTGGACGCTTCCCGCGCCCCCGGACCGTTTCCACCCAGCCCGCGGGACCAACCCCTCAGCCAACGGCCCCGAACCCCGCCGCCTCAGCCCCCGGTCCAAACCGTGCCCACCGGCCGCCACCCGGCGTCCCGAGACCATCCGGCGAGCACTCGCCGCCCGCCCTCAAGGTGGCTGCGAGATCGACCTCCAGCCCCAGCCCCCCACCCGCAACCAGCGCAAAGACCCAACCACCAAGGGATCCCATGCGCGCAGAACCAAGCCCCACCCCACACCAACCCAACCCAACCCATCCGCCCCAACCCCACACCACGCCAAACGCGGGGGGTCCGGGGGGTCGCCCCCCGGGCAGACATCTCGCGGGACCCAGGCAAGCCCCCCAAAGGGGGCGCAGCATGACAAGCCAGATCGCGTGGGCGTACGTGGTTTCGAACCACGGACCTCTGCCGTGTGAAGGCAGCGCTCTACCACTGAGCTATACGCCCTTGCGGGTGGTGGGACCACCTTACACGGCACCGATCCGGGCCGATGCAGGGGGGTCCCGGCGGACGGATACACCGATGTCCGCCGTCCCGTCCGGTGGGTGGACTGGGTCAGGTTCGCCGCGACTGGCCGAGGTTGAGAACCACCCGGACGGGGAAGGCTCAAAGTGGAACGGCCTTGGCAGGTTGGCCTGACGCTCGGGGGACGTTCGGACGCTACGGATGGTAACCATCCGCCCGCCTGCGGTGGGGGTACATCTCGCGGCCGTCCGATCTACGATCTACCCGGGAAAGGTTCACCCTTCCGGGCCGGGCAACTCGCCCGAACTGCCGTAACGGATGTTGTCTTGGCATAATCTTGTTTCCAACGGGACTCGGAGAGGGAACTATCCCGTTACACGGGTGCTCGCCCGCACCACGCACCATGAGAGGCCGCCCGATGACTATTCGTCACGATTCGATCACCGCCGAACTCGCCCTTCGTCTCGTCGTGCCCGGCGGCGCTCCTGTGCCGGTCGCCGCGACGGTCCGGTACGAGCCGGCCGACCCCTACGCGATCAGCATCGGCTTCCGTACGGGAGCGGACGAGGTCGTGGAGTGGACCTTTGCACGCCAGCTACTGAGCGACGGCGTGCGTCGTCCCGCCGGGGACGGCGATGTGCAGGTGTGGCCGGCCGCCCAGTCCGGTGGGCGGATCGTCTGCCTGTCCCTGTCCAGTCCGTCGGGGCACGCGCTGTTCGAGATGCCGCGCTCCGAGGTGCTGGCCTTCCTGCGGCGGACGTACTCCGCCGTGCCCCTCGGTGGCGAGAGCGACATCATCGACCTTGATGCGGAGCTCGCGTTGCTGATCTGGGGCGGTCCCGAGCGGTGATCTCACCGGGGTCGGGATCGCTGCCCGACCCCGGCTAGCCGGTGCGGGCACTGTTCGACAGGGGGACCGCCTCCCCCATCGCCTCCTGCATCCGAGGCAGTTGTCATCCATCGCATGCCGAGCATCCACCTGCCTGACGAGCACCCACCCGCCTGGCCGGGCCCACTCCGGCCAGGCGGGTCGTCGTCTGTGCGCCGAGCTCGATTCAGCCGCTCGCCAGGCCCACCAGTCGGTGGGCCTTGAGCTCGGTCTCGCGCCACTCCCCCTGTGGGTCGCTGCCCCAGGTCACGGCGGCGCCGGTGCCGAACCACAGCCGGTCCGCGCCGAACCAGAAGGTGCGGATGCCGACCGACAGCCATCCCCGGCCGCTGTCGGCGTCCACCCAGCCGATGCCGCCGCAGTAGGGACCGCGTGGCCCCGGCTCCAGCTCACGGATGATCCGCAGCGCGCTCGACTTGGGCGCGCCGGAGACCGAGCCGGGCGGGCAGGCGGCTGCCAGCAGCTCCGGCCAGCCCACCCCGGGCCGCAGCCGGGCGCGCACCGTCGAGACCAGGTGCACCAGGCCGGGATGGTGTTCGACAGCGCACAGGGCCGGCACGGCGACGCTGCCGGGCCGGGCCACCCGCCCAAGATCGTTGCGAACCAGGTCGACGATCATGATGTTCTCGGCGACGTCCTTGTCCCGCAGGTCGTGCACGGTCCGACCGGTGCCCTTGATGGGGCCGGAATGGACGACGTCGCCGTCCCGGGCGAGGAACAGCTCCGGCGAGGCCCCCGCGATCCGCAGGCCGGCCTCAGGAACGTCCAGCGTGAGCGCGTACGGCGCCGGGTTGCCGGCCGCGAGGACCGCAGCAAGCGCGGCGGGGTCGGATTCGACCGGCTCGCCGCCGGAGCCGGCCGGAGGCAGCGGCGCGGACAGCAGCCGGCAGAGGTTGACCTCGTAGACGTCACCGGCGGCGATGTGCTCCCGGATGGTGGTCGCGCCGGCCACGTAGGCGGCGCGGTCGAGGCTGGTGCTCCAGGACCGCGAGTCCGGGCCGCGCCACGGGCCGCGGCGCAGGTCCGCGGCGCCGGCGGCGGGCGCCGGACGCACGTCGGCGAACCGAACGCACCGCAGCGCCCCCTCGAAATCGACGACCACGGCCCAGAAGCCGCCGCGCTCCAGCACCGCGGGATCGTCGCTGATCTCCACCACGCCCGTGGCGAGCCGGTCGCCCGCGAGCAGGTAGGACGGTGGCCTGGACCGCGGGACCGCCACGGACCCGCAGACGATCGACTCCGGAGCGCCCGCGTTCGTCCGGCTCATTCCGATCACGTTACCGCCCTTCCCGGACCGACAGCGCCTTCCCGATCGACCGCCCGGCCGCAGATCCCCTGCCCCGCAGGCACTCGTCCACGCCCCAGCGACACGCCGCGACGGCTGCCACGGGCGAACGAGTGACCCGCGGGCCGCGGACGGGCGCCGAACCCGAGCGTCGACACCCGAGCGTCGACCGGGTCGGTGGACGTGCCGTGGGCGAAACCCGATGTTCACGTGGGACGCCTTGACCCAACGCAACATCTCCGCGACGTCTGGCGGGCCATTCGACGCGAGGGCCGTTCGTCCGCTAGAGTGCTACCTGCACCGCCAAGAACGCCTGGTGCAGCGCGGACGTGGCTCAGTTGGTAGAGCATCACCTTGCCAAGGTGAGGGTCGCGGGTTCGAATCCCGTCGTCCGCTCGGGAACAGAGGGGCTTGAGGTCCGTACCAGCGGCCTCCCGCGGCGGAGTGGCCGAGTGGTTTAGGCAAGGGCCTGCAAAGCCCTGTACGCGGGTTCGATTCCCGCCTCCGCCTCTGGATCCATTGCGGGCGATTAGCTCAGTGGGAGAGCGCTACCTTGACACGGTAGAGGTCACTGGTTCAATCCCAGTATCGCCCACCCCGCAGAACGGTGTTTCATCTGCTTTGACCGGCCACTCCTCGGAGTGGCCGTTTTCATATCCGGGCGCGTTCTCGCGGGCCGGCTCCGGAATCACCACCCACACGCGGATCCGCTGCGGCACAGGCGCCCCGCTACGGCACGACCGTGACCGGCCGGGTCAGGGGGTCGGCGCCACCGACGGTGAACCCGTAACCAGAAGGAATGCAGTCACGCCGTCGGCGAGGCCGCTCGCCGCCCGGGCCCGCCAGGCCGGATCGACGATTTCCGCGGCGTCGGTTCGGTTGCGCATGTTCCCGCATTCGAGGAACACCTTCGGAACGCGGGAGAGGTTCAGCCCCCCAAGATCGGACCGGATCGTCATCCCCTCCTTTCCGAGGTAGTCGGCCAGCGGCTGCCCGGTGGCCCGGCCGAACGCCGACCGCAGGGTCCCGGCGAGCCGGCCGGAGGGGGCGAGGATCGCCGCGTTGGCCCGGTCGGGGCTCAGCGCCGGCGCGATCACATGGAAGCCGCGCCCCTCGGCGGGCCCGCCGTCAGCGTGAATGGACACGACCGCGGCCGCGCCGGCGCTGTTGCCGATCTTCGCCCGCTCGTCGACACACGGGCCCACCCCGTCGTCGTCCGGCCGGGTCAGCACGACCCTGGCGCCGCGGGAGCGCAGGATCGCGGCGGCCCGCTGGGCGAGATCGAACGTGAAGGCGTGCTCCGGGTAGCCGCCGTCGGTCTGTGCACCGACGGTGTCGCACTCCTTGTCGAAGCCCCCGGCGGGCACCGGTCGGTCGATGGCCGCGCCCGCCCGGCTGTTCCCGCCGTTGTGCCCCGGGTCGAGCACGACGGTGCGGCCGACGAGGGCCGACGGGCCGCCGCCGACGGGCGAGACGGCGGGTCTGGGGACCGGGGCGCCATGCTGGTCCGAGCCGGTCAGCGCGAACCGCAGGCCGAACCCGGCCACCAGGGCGACGGCGACCACGCCGACGATCTGGGCGAGCATCGACGGCCTGACCCATACCGGCATCGTGTCTCCCACCTACGGAGGAGTCGAGCTGCCCCGTCCGCACTCACCGTATGCGAATGCCCGAAACCCGCCCGAACGGGGCGGCGTCACGGCTGCGGCACGGGGGTGTCGTCAGGCCGTCACGAAGTCGATCAACCGCTCCACGGCGCCCAGCAGGCCCACCTCGAGGTCGGTGTAGCTGTCGACCGAGGCCAGCACCCGTCGCCACAGGTCGCCGGGTTCGGCGACGCCCAGCGCCCGGCACACCCCCTCCTTCCAGGGCTCGCCGCGGGGTACCGTCGGCCAGGCCGCGATGCCGATCGACGCCGGCTTCACCGCCTGCCAGATGTCGATGTAGGGATGCCCGGTGATCAGCACGTGCTCGCCGGCGACGGCGGCCGCGATGCGGCTCTCCTTCGAGCCGGAGACAAGATGGTCGACGAGGACGCCCAACCGCCGGCCGGGCCCCGGCCGGAACGCCTCGACCACCCCCGGCAGCTCGTCGACCCCGTCGAGGCTCTCCACCACCACGCCCTCGACGCGCAGGTCGTCGCCCCACACCCGCTCGACGAGAGCGGCGTCGTGCACGCCCTCCACGTAGATGCGGCTGGCACGGGCGACGCGGGCACGGTGGCCGGCGACGGCGCGCGAGCCGGACGCGGTGCGCACCGGGGCGGCGGGCACCGCCCGGCGGGGCCGCACGAGCGTGACCCGGCGTCCCTCCAGCAGGAACGCTCCGGGTTCCAGCGGGAAGACCCGGCGGGCGCCGTGCCGGTCCTCCAGCGTGACCCCGCCGTGCTCGGTGCCGACCACGGCGCCGCAGAAGCCGGTCGCGACCTCCTCGACCACCAGATCGGCTTCGAGCTCGACCTCCGGCGGCGGGGCCGGGCGGGTCCGGGCGGCGGGCGCCAGGACGTCCCGGCCATAATCGCGGCTGCGCATCCCCCGAACCTAGGCCGCCAGAACGCCATGATCAGGGATATCGACGCGGGCGTGTCGGGATGCGACAGTAGGGGCATATCGCATCGAGACATGGAGCAACGGGAGGCCCGGTGGTGACCGCACGCTACGGACCGGGGATCGCCCTGCTGGTCGTGGATGTCCAGAACGACTTCGCCGACCCGGCGGGCAGCCTCTACGTGGCCGGCGGCGAGGAGATCGTCGAGGGGGTGAACGCCGAGATCGCGGCCGCGGGGGCCGCCGGGTCCCCGGTGTTCTACAGCCAGGACTGGCATCCCACGCGCACCCCGCACTTCGTCACCGACGGCGGTGTCTGGCCGCCGCACTGCGTGGCGGGAACCGACGGCGCCGGCTTCCATCCCGACCTGGTCGTGTCGGGTGAGGTGATCCGCAAGGGGGTGGACGGGGCTGACGGCTACTCCGCCTTCTCCGTGCGCGACCCCGGCTCGGGGCACCGGTCGCCGACGGTGCTCGGGGAGCGGCTTGCTCGACTCGCGGTGTCGACGCTCGTCGTCGTCGGTCTGGCCGGCGACCACTGCGTCCGGGAGAGCGCGCTGGACGCGCGGCTGCTGGGTCTGACGGTGGTGCTGCCGCTGGCCCGAACCAGATTCGTCAACCTGCACCCGGGCGACGAGGAGCGGGCCGTGGCGGCGATGCGGGACGCGGGCGTGCTGGTCAGCTGAGGCGGCATCGTCGGCCAGCCCGGTCGGGGCGTGGCTGACCGGCCGGTCAGCGCCTGGCCGGCCGTTGACAGGGTCGACGTGGCAGGTAGGTCAAGGCGTGCTTGTCAGCGGGCGACGCCGCCACGGCCGTGGCGTGTCGTGAGCCCACGCCAGAGGCCATGCGGTGGAACATCCGAACGCGGTTCCTCAGACCGCGCAGTCCCGGCAGACCATCCGGCGCTCGTCCACGAGCTGGCTACGGTGGTGGACGAGGTAGCACTGCGTGCAGGTGAACTCGTCAGCCTGCCGCGGAAGCACCCGGACGTTCAGTTCCTCTCCGGCCAGGTCGGCACCCGGCAGGCCGAGCTCGGTCTCGAACGGGTCGACATCGTCACCGAGATCAGCCGCCGCGTCCGCCCGCCGTGCCTTGAGGGCCTCGAGACTCTGCTCGGAGGCGTCCTCTATGTCAGCCGTACGAGGTGTGTCGTAATCGGTGGCCACTGAATAACTCCCAGAATGGTTGTGCGTGGTCGTGCGCAAGCCACAACGCACGACCGCCGGGGTATGTGCCCGTCAGACCCGCGCTACCCTGGTGTGGGCTTCACCACACCCTCGCAACCATCTCCGCGCCGATGCGTCGCATGGCTCTGACCATCCGCGTCAGGCGCCTGACCTGTGCAGGTCCGGACGCCCGCGGGGCGGTCGGCGCGGGTCTCAGCCGGTGCGCCGCAGCCAGGTGATCGGGGCCCCGTGCGCGCCCCGGCGCAGCGGCTCGAGGACGTCGTCCCACGCCGTCCCGAGCAGGCGGTGCAGGCCGCGGGCGAGGGTCTCACGAGCCTCGCCCCGTTCCAGCAGCGCCCGCAGGGCGGCCTCGCCGACCACCACGTCACCGTTCGCGGCGATCGCGGCCCGGTGCAGGCCGAGATCGGGGGTATAGGAGTAGCGCTCGGCATCACACCCGGGTGAGGGCCCCTCGACGGTCTCGAAGGTGACGTGACCGAGCCGGCGCAGGGCCCCGGCAACCCGGCCCGCCGTGCCCGGGGACGCGCGCCACTCCAGCCCGGCGAAGAGGAATCCGGGCATGCCGGGCTGCGCCGTCCAGGTCAGCGACACCGGCGCCGACAACACGCCGGACGCGCCGAACTCCAGATGCGGGCACAGGGCCGGCGGACAGGCGAGCACCGCCAGCTTGCCCGGCACGGCGAAGGACGACGAGCCGGATGACAGCTCACGAGCTGTCGAGGACATTGCGACCACGCGGGACCTCCGTCGACGAGGGACGCCTTCCCCTGCGCCTGTCGACCCGCCCCCGTATGGCTTGCCGAAATCGTCCCATGGTCCGGCTCGGCGGACTAGCCCTACCCCCCTCCGGAAGTATGACTAATTGGGCGGAACGCCGGTTCGGGGCAACCACCCTCCCCGTCCCGGGGATGGTTCGTCCGGGCGGGTCAATCCGACGCGGGATGCGGCCGCTGCGGCACGGCGCCGTTGGGCCCGCCGCGGGGGGGCGCGCCGTCCTGGGCGGTGGCCGGCCCGCCGGCGCTCAGCAGACCGCCGAGACCGCCGAGCGCGCCGGTCAGCTCGCTCGGCACGATCCACAGCTTGCTCGCCTGGCCCTGGGCGATCTGCGGCAGCGTCTGCAGATACTGGTAGGCCAGCAGCTTCTGGTCGGCGTCGCCCTCGTGAATCGCCCGGAACACCGTGCCGATGGCCTTCGCCTCGCCCTCGGCGGTGAGGATCTGCGCCTCGCGTTCGCCCTCGGCCCGCAGGATCGCCGCCTGCTTCTCCCCTTCGGCCCGCAGGATCTCGCTCTGCTTCACGCCCTCGGCGGTCAGGATCGCCGCGCGGCGATCCCGCTCGGCCCGCATCTGCTTCTCCATCGAGTCCTGGATGGAACGCGGTGGGTCGATGGCCTTCAGCTCCACCCGGTTGACCCGGATGCCCCACTTGCCGGTGGCCTCGTCGAGCACGCCGCGCAGCTGACCGTTGATCTGGTCGCGGGAGGTGAGGGTGGCCTCCAGGTTCATCCCGCCGATGACGTTGCGCAGCGTGGTGACGGTGAGCTGCTCGATGGCGCGGATGACGTTGGCGATCTCGTAGGTGGCCGCCCGCGGATCGGTGACCTGGAAGTAGATCACGGTGTCGATCCCGACGACGAGGTTGTCCTCGGTGATCACCGGCTGCGGCGGAAAGCTGACCACCTGCTCGCGCAGGTCGATGCGGTCGCGCACCCGGTCGACGAACGGGACCACGATCGCGAGGCCCGGGGTGAGGGTGCGGTGGTACCGGCCGAGGCGTTCCACCACCATCGCGCGCGCCTGCGGCACGATCCGCACCGCCCGCGCCAGAAAGATCAGCACTACCGCCGCGACCACCACGGCGACGATGACACCTGCCATGACGTACCCCTCCCAGTCGGACCCGCGGGCCTTTCCGTGACCCCGCCGACGCCGGGAACGCCGGGCCGTGGGGTCAGATCTCGAATCGGTGCACGATGGCTGTCGCTCCGTCGATGCGCAGGACGTGCGCCTGGCTGCCGACCTCGAGCACGGTCGTGGTCGGGTACGACCGGGCCGTCCAGATCTCCCCCTTGATCTTCACCCGGCCGCCCTCGCCGTCCACCTGCTCCACCACCAGCGCCCGCTCCCCCACGAGCGCCTCCGCGCCGGTGCGCAGTTCGGGGGTGCGTTGCAGGTGCCGGCGGGCCACCGGGCGCAGCCCGAGGCCGAAGCCACCGGCCGCCACGACGAACCCGACGATCTGCCAGGCCGCATCGGCGCCCAGCACCGCGACGGCGGCGCCCACCAACGCCGCCAGCGAGAACATCACCAGCGTCAGGTCCAGCGTGAGCAGCTCGCCGACGAGCAGGGCGCCGGCGACGACGACCCAGATCGCCCAGTCGGCCATGTCTCCATGCTAGGCCCGGCCGTCAGCAACCGATCAATGAAACCTCAATGATCGCCGAAGCTCTGACCTCACATTTCGTGCGCCGCCGGATCAGAGCATCCGTCCTGGCCGTAGGCTTCGTTCGTATGTCGCAGGTATGGCCGGGCAGCCCTTATCCCCTGGGCGCCACATATGATGGGTCGGGGACCAATTTCGCGCTCTTCTCGGAGATCGCCGACCGGGTCCAGCTCTGCCTGTTCGACGACGCGGGCAAGGAGGACCAGGTCGATCTCAAGGAGGTCGACGCCTTCGTCTGGCACGCCTACCTGCCCACGGTCGGGCCGGGGCAGCGCTACGGCTACCGGGTCCACGGTCCCTACGACCCCGCCCACGGCACCCGGTGCAACCCGCACAAGCTGCTGCTCGACCCGTACGCGAAGGCCGTCGACGGCGAGGTCGCCTGGGACCAGGCGGTGTTCCCGTACACCTTCGGCGACTCGGACAGCGTCAACGACGCCGACTCCGGCCCGCACATGATGAAGTCGGTCGTGATCAGCCCGTTCTTCGACTGGAACGGCGACCGTCCGCCGCGCACGCCCTACAACGAGTCGGTGTTCTACGAGGCGCACGTCCGCGGGCTGACCAAGAACCATCCCGGGCTGCCCGAGGAGTACCGCGGCACGTACGCCGGCGTCGCCCATCCACTGATGATCGACCACTACCGCAAGCTCGGCGTCACGGCGATCGAGCTGCTGCCCGTGCACCAGTTCGTCCACGACGAGCACCTGGTCAGCAAGAACCTGCGCAACTACTGGGGCTACAACTCGATCGCCTTCCTCGCCCCGCACAACGGCTACTCCGCCTCCGGCGGCCACGGCCGGCAGGTGCAGGAGTTCAAGGGCATGGTCAAGAACCTGCACGAGGCCGGGATCGAGGTGATCCTCGACGTTGTCTACAACCACACCGCCGAGGGCAACCACATGGGGCCGATGCTGTGCTTCCGCGGCATCGACAACGCCGCCTACTACCGCCTCGTGGACGACGACCCCCACTACTACATGGACTACACGGGCACCGGCAACAGCCTGCGGGTGCGCCACCCCCACGTCCTGCAGTTGATCATGGACTCGCTGCGGTACTGGGTGACCGACATGCACGTCGACGGCTTCCGCTTCGACCTGGCCGCGACGCTGGCGCGGGAGTTCTACGACGTCGACCGGCTGTCGTCGTTCTTCGATCTGGTCCAGCAGGACCCGGTCGTCTCGCAGGTCAAGCTGATCGCCGAGCCGTGGGACCTCGGCGAGGGCGGCTACCAGGTCGGGAACTTCCCCCCGCTGTGGACGGAGTGGAACGGCAAGTACCGCGACACCGTCCGTGACTTCTGGCGCGGCCAGGACCACGGCATCGCGGAGTTCGCCTCCCGACTCACCGGGTCCAGCGACCTGTACGAGAACAGCGGGCGGCGCCCCTGGGCGTCGATCAACTTCATCACCGCCCACGACGGGTTCACGCTGCGCGACCTCGTCTCGTACAACGAGAAGCACAACGAGGCCAACGGCGAGGACAACCGGGACGGATCCGACGACAACCGGTCCTGGAACTGCGGAGTCGAGGGGCCGACCGACGACCCGGACGTATTGTCCCTGCGGACCGCGCAAACCCGTAACCTGCTCACGACGCTACTGCTGTCCCAGGGGGTGCCGATGCTGGTCGCCGGAGACGAGATGGGGCGCACCCAACACGGCAACAACAACGCCTACTGCCAGGACAACCCGATCTCCTGGCTGGACTGGGCGGATGCCGAGCGCAACGCGGACCTGGTCGAGTTCGTCGGCCAGCTGTCCAGGCTCCGCAAGGACCACCCGATCTTCCGCCGCCGCCGGTTCTTCCAGGGAATCTCCCTGCGCGGGCAGGGCACCGCGGCCCGCGGCGCCGCGAGCGACGACCCGGCCGCAGGCGACGACCCGGCCAAGAAGGACATCGTCTGGCTGCGGCCGGACGGCTCCGAGATGTCCGACGTCGACTGGGAGTCCGGCACGGCCCGCTCCCTGGGCGTCTACCTCAACGGGGAGGGCATCCCCGACCCGGACGCCCTCGGCCAGCCGATCTCCGACGACTCCTTCCTGCTGTATTTCAACGCCCACTTCGAGCCGGTCGCCTTCCGGGTGCCGGCACCGAGCTTCGGTGCGTCCTGGGAGACGGTCGTCGACACCCGCAAGTCCACCGCGGAGATCGACGCCACCCTGGAGGCCATCCCCCTGGCCCACTCCGCCCTGGATCCCACCGACGTGGGCAAGGTGGTCAAGGCCGGCGACCCGGTCGAGATCGACGCCCGTTCGACGGTCGTGCTGCGCCGTGTCGACTGAGCCGACCGCCCCGCCGCCGGGCGGCCCGCGAGGCGAGCGGGTGGTCCCGACCTCGACCTACCGCCTCCAGCTCAACCTGGACTTCTCGCTCACCGACGCGGCCGTGATCGTCCCCTACCTGGCCGCGCTCGGCGTGTCGCACCTGTACCTGTCGCCGGTGCTGGAGGCCGCCCCCGGCTCGACGCACGGCTACGACGTCGTCGAGCACGGCCAGATCAACCCCGAGCTCGGCGGGACGGGCGGCCTGCGCCGGCTGACCGCCGCGTGCCGCAAGGCCGGCCTCGGGATCGTCGTCGACGTCGTCCCGAACCACATGTCCGTCACCCCGGAGGCGGCGAACGCGGCCTGGTGGTCGGTGCTGCGGGAGGGCCCCGAATCCCCCTACGCCACCTGGTTCGACATCGACTGGGCCGCGCCCGACAACCCGGGCCGGGTGCTGGTGCCGATCCTCGGTTCCGGCCTCGCGGACTGCCTGGCCGCCGGGGAGATCTCCGTCGAGCAGGACACCGATGGTGCGTGGGTCGTCGTCTACTACGACCACGTGCTGCCGACCGCGCCCGGCACCGCCGACCCCGACGACGTCGCCGCGACCCTGGACGCCCAGTACTACCGGCTGTGCTGGTGGCGGGTCGCCGCGAGCGAACTGAACTACCGGCGCTTCTTCGACATCACCACCCTCGCCGGGCTGCGCCAGGAGGAACCCGACGTCTTCGCCGCCACCCACCGGCTGCTCATCGAACAGGTCCGGGCGGGCACGTTCGAGGGGCTGCGCATCGACCACCCGGACGGCCTGGCCGACCCGGAGGGCTACCTGCGGCGGCTGGCCGACGCCTCCGGCGGGGTGTGGACCGTCGTCGAGAAGATCCTGGAGAACGACGAGGATCTGCCGGACACCTGGGCCTGCGACGGCACCACCGGCTACGAGGGGATCGCCCGGCTGACCCGGCTGTTCCTCGACCCCGTCGCCGGGCATCCCCTCGCCGTGCTCTACCAGGAGATCACCCGCGCTGATCCCGACTACGAGGCCGAGGCCCGGGCCGCGAAGCTCGACGTGCTCGCCGGCGTGCTGCAGCCCGAGGTCGACCGGCTGACCGCGCTCGCCCTCGGCGAGGCCCGGGAGGCCCGCGCGGACCTCACCCGCACCGGCCTGCGCGAGGCGCTGTGCGAGGTGCTGGCCGCCTTCGACGTCTACCGGGCCTACATCCGCCCGGACGGCACCCCGAGCCTGGAGGCGCGCGGCCACGTGGTGCGGGCCTGCGAGCAGGCCCGGTCCTACCTGCCCGGCCGCTCCACCGAGGTCGACCTGATCGAGGACCTGGCCCTGAGCGGTCCGCCCGAGTTCGTCATGCGCTTCCAGCAGACCTGCGGCCCGGTGATGGCCAAGGGCATCGAGGACACGGCGTTCTACCGCTACTCCCGGCTCATCGCCCTCAACGAGGTCGGCGGCGACCCGGCGCGCTTCCCGGCGTTCACCACCGGCCATCCGCGCAGCGCCGTCACCGAGTTCCACGAGGCGAACCTGACCGTGCAGCGGAGCTGGCCGCTGACGATGACCACCCTGTCCACGCACGACACGAAGCGCTCCGAGGACGTCCGCGCCCGCCTCGCCGTCCTGTCGGAGGACCCCCGCGGCTGGGCGGAGGTGGCCGGCCGCCTGGTCCGCCTCGGCGAGCGCCACCGCGACACCGAGCAGGGCTGGCCGGACCGGTCCACCGCCTACTTCCTGCTGCAGACCCTCGTCGGCGCCTGGCCGCTGCCCACCGAGCGGGCGACCCAGTACATGCTCAAGGCCGTCCGCGAGGCGAAGGTCTACACGAGCTGGACCGACCAGGACCCCGCCTACGAGGCGGCGCTGACGAACTACATCGAGTCGGTGCTGGAGGACGAGGAGTTCCTCGCCGTGCTCACCGGCTACGTCGGCACCCTCGTCGAGCTCGGCCGGCAGAACTCGCTGGCCCAGAAGCTGCTCCAGCTCACCGTCCCCGGCGTCCCGGACGTGTACCAGGGTCAGGAGCTGTGGGATCTGTCCCTGGTCGATCCGGACAACCGCCGACCGGTGAACTACGGCGACCGGACGAAGCTGCTCGCCGAGCTCGGCGCCGAGCCGGGCGCGGACACCGGCGGCCCACGCCGCCCGCCGCTGCTCGACGACTCCGGCGCCGCGAAGCTGCTCGTCGTCGCCCGGACGCTGCGGACCCGCCGTGAGCACCCCGAGTGGTTCGGCGACCGGGCCACCTACCGGCCGCTGTGGGCGTCCGGCTCGGCCGCGGAGAACGTGGTCGCCTTCGCCCGCTCCGAGTCGGTGGTCACCGTCGTGCCGCGCCTGGTCCTCGGCCTGCGCCGCGGCGGCGGCTGGCGCGACACGACCATCCCCCTGCCCGAGGGCCGCTGGACCGACGTGCTGACCGGCCGCAAGCACGACGGCGGCACCGCCTACGTCCTGCGCCTGCTGCGCGACTTCCCCGTCAGCCTCCTCGTCCGCTCCTGATCCGGCGCGAACGGGCCCCTCCTTCCGATCGACCTTCGCGGCCGCCGGCCGTCTGCACGGGGCGGGGAGGGCGCGTGCCCCTGGACGCTGATCACGGATCTCACCTGGCGTGTCCGCGGTCATGAGACCGGTCACAGGGGGCCGTCCCGCCCGGTGAAACCGGGTCCTGCGGGCACCTTCGGTGGGGGCCGTTGTCACGGACACGGCATGTCGGCCGGCGGCGGAAGGTAGACAGGAGCTATGAGCACCTTCCGGCTGTGGGCCCCGGACGCGAAGACGGTCAGCCTGGTCGTGGCGGATTCCGCCGGCGACGCCACCCATGAGATGTCCGCCGGGCGGCGGGGCTGGTGGTGGGTGAACGTCCCCTCCGCGAAGCACGGCACGGACTACGCGTTCCTGCTCGACGGGGGCACCCAGGAGCTGCCCGATCCCCGCTCGGCCTGGCAGCCGGCGGGGGTGCACGGCCGGTCCCGGCTGGTCGACCATGCGACGTTCCGCTGGTCGGACGCGAGCTGGCGGGGCATCGCGCTGGCCGGCAGCGTGCTCTACGAGCTGCACGTCGGGACGTTCACCCCGGAGGGCACGTTCGACGCCGCGATCGGCAGGCTCGACCACCTCGCCGAGCTCGGCATCGACGCCGTCGAGCTGCTGCCGGTCAACGCCTTCCCGGGGCATCACGGCTGGGGCTACGACGGAGTCGGCCTGTTCGCCGTGCACGAGCCCTACGGCGGGCCGGAGGGGCTGAAGCGGTTCGTCGACGCGGCGCACGCCCGCGGCATCGGCGTGATCATGGACGTCGTCTACAACCACCTCGGCCCGGACGGGAACTACCTGGGGCAGTTCGGGCCCTACTTCACCGACCGGTACCTCACCCCGTGGGGGCCGGCGGTCAACCTCGACGCGCCAGGCTCCGACGAGGTCCGCGCGTTCATCCTGGACAGCGCGCTGTCCTGGCTGCGGGACTTCCACTGCGACGGGCTGCGCCTGGACGCCGTGCACGCCTTCCAGGACAGTCGGGCGATGCACCTGCTCGAGGAGATCGCCGAGTCGGTGCACCGGCTCGGGGCACAGATGCGCCGGCCGCTGTTCGCCGTCGCCGAGTCCGACCTCAACGACCCCAAACTGGTGGTGGCGCCCGAGGCCGGCGGGTACGGCCTGGACGGCCAGTGGTGCGACGACGCCCACCACGCGCTGTGGGCGACGCTGTCCGGCGAACGGCAGGGCTACTACGTCGACTTCGGGTCGATCTCGACGCTCGCCCACGCCCTGACGAAGGGCTTCGTGCACGAGGGCGGCTACTCGGCGTTCCGCGGCCGTTCCCACGGCCGGCCGATGCCGCCGACGACGCCGGCCTACCGGTTCGTCACCTTCCTGCAGAACCATGACCAGATCGGCAACCGGGCGGTCGGTGACCGGTCGTCGGCGCAGCTCAGCGACGGGCTGCTGCGGATCGGCGCGGCCCTGCTGCTCACCTCGGCGCTGACCCCGATGCTGTTCATGGGCGAGGAGTGGGGGGCGCACACCCCCTGGCAGTACTTCACCGACCACATCGCCCCCGGGCTCGGCGACGCGGTGCGGGAGGGGCGGCGCGCCGAGTTCGCCGCGCACGGCTGGGGGCCCGACGACGTTCCCGACCCGCAGGATCCGGCGACGTTCGAACGGTCGAAGCTGGACTGGTCCGAGCCGACCCGCCCGGGCCACGGCAGCCTGCTGGACTGGCACCGCCGGCTCATCGGGCTGCGCCGCAAGCTGCCGGCGCTGACGGATCCGGCCTGGGCGTCGGTGGAGTGCACCTTCGACGAGGAGGCCCGCTGGCTGGTGGTGCGGCGCGGGGACGTGGCGATCGTCGTCAACCTGGCGTCGCAGCGGCAGGCGGTGCCGCTCGACGGCGTCCCGTTCGACGCGCCGGCGGCCTCGGCCCCCGGCTTCACCTACATGCCCGGCCGGGTCGAGCTCGACGGCGAGTCCGTGGTCATCACCCGCCTGCTGCCGCCCGCCGAGCCGGCCGCCGGCTGAACAGCGCCGCCGTCCGCCCGCCGGTCATCGCCTGCCTACCGGTCATCGTCTGCCTACCGGTCATCGCCTGCCTATAAATCATCGTCGGAGGCGGTCGCGGGACAGCAGGAAGTACAGCCCGCCGAGCACCGCCAACCCCACCAACAACACCATGACGAGCAGCACGACGTAGGTTCCCATGCCTCCATCGTCGCAGGATCCACCGACGATCGCGGCGGTCCGGTCCCCGATGTCCGTCCGTCCGGCGGGCAGCCGGTTCGGGCCGAAGCTGAGGTGGATCCGACCAGTCACCGGATGTTGAGGACGGTTCCAGGGCCGGCGGACCGTCATCGACCCGCCGGCAGTCCAGGGGAGCATGCCGGACACGCCGGCCGCGGGCGTGCGGTCGGCGCGTCCGGTGGGGCTCAGGCGGCGGTGAGGCGGGCGCCGTCGCGGGCGAGCGCGGCAAGGCGCGACACCGCCCGCTGGTACTTCTTGCGATGCGGCCCGGCGAGCAGCTCCGCGCCGAATAGCTCCCCCAGCGGGAAGCCCGAGGCGACGACCGGAATCGACCGGTCGTAGAGCCGATCGGCGAGCACCACGACCCGCAACGCCACGGCCTGGTCGGCGACCGGCGCCACGCCGTGCAACGCGACCAGCCGCACCCCGTCGACGAGCGCCCCGTAGCGCGACGGGTGCAGGCCGGCGAGATGCGCGCACAGCGCCGCGAATTCGTCCTCGCTGGCCCCCTCGTGGGCGGCGGCGAGCGCCGCGACCTCGCCGTCGGCACACGGCGGGGGCGGCGGCGCCAGCCCCCGGTGCCGGTAGTCGGTGCCGTCGACGCGCAGCACGTCGAAGCGGGCGGCCAGGCCCTGGATCTCCCGCAGGAAGTCGGCCGCGGCGAACCGGCCGGCGCCGAGATCCTCCGGCTGGGTGTTGCTCGTCGCGGCCAGCGCGACGCCGGCGTCGGCGAGGCGGGTCAGCAGGGTCGACACGAGCACCGTGTCGCCCGGATCGTCGAGCTCGAACTCGTCGATGGCGAGCAGCCGCATCCCGCCGAGGGCGCGCACGGTCGCCGCGAAGCCGAGCGCTCCCACCAACGAGGTGAGTTCGACGAACGTGCCATAGACCTTCGGGCCCGAAACCGCGTGCCACAGCGAGGCGAGCAGGTGCGTCTTGCCGACGCCGAACCCGCCGTCGAGGTACACCCCCGGCCGGGCCGTTCCCGGCCCGCGGGCCGCACCACCCGAGCGGGCCCCGCGGGCGCCGCGGCCGAACAGCCCCGACCAGCCGCTTCGGCCCCCGCCGGCGGAACCGCCACCCCCGCCGGGGGCCGCGTTCACCCGGCCGGCGAACGCGGACAGGGCGGTGACCGCGGCGCTCTGGCTCGGTTCCGCGGGGTCGGGCAGGTAGCCGGCAAAGCGGACAGCGTCGAAGCGCGGCGGCGGGACGAGCGCGGCGACCAGATCGTCGGGCCGCAGCTGCGGCCGGCGGTCGACGAGGCGCTGCACCACCAGGCCAGCCTACGGAGCAGGCCGGGGCGGGCCGCCCGCCGTGCGCCGCCGGGACCGAACTCACAGTGCCCTGGCCGTTCGGGCCGGCACAAGGGTCGCAGAACGACCCGACGAGGCAAGGCACCCGGCTCTCGGAGCCGCCCATCGGGGCAGTGCTCAAGGGCCGGGGAGCCGCCGATCGGGGCAGTGCGAACAGGCTGGTCGGCCGCACGTCACGGGACGAGACGAACCGGATGAGCCCTCGCCGACCGGCTACAGTCGGCTCGGTGCGACGCATCCTCCCGGTTCCCGGCCCTGCCGACAGCCCAGGCACGCCCGCGCCGGTCGCGGCGTCGACGACGGCGGATGCCGCCGGTGCCGGCGCCGGGGCGGTCGACCCGGCCGCCATCGGCGTCGAGGTCGCGGCGAAGGCGGCCGAGGTCGATCTTGATGAGGCCTACGCCTACCCGCCCGCGGCCGGGCAGACCAGCTACGTCCGGGCGAACTTCGTCAGCTCCGTCGACGGCGCCGCGGAGGTGGGCGGACGGTCCGGCCCGTTGGGCGGCGAGGCGGACTGGCGGGTCTTCCGGCTGCTGCGCTGGCTCAGCGACGTGGTGCTCGTCGGCGCCGGCACCGTACGCCACGAGAACTACGGGCCGGTGATCGTCCCGCCCGAACGGCGGGACCGGCGGCAGGCCGCGGGGCTCGCCGCCGTCCCCCCGATCGCCGTGGTCACCGCGACCGCGGGCCTCGATCCCGGCGCCCGGCTGTTCGACGCCGAGGTCCGTCCCATCGTCCTCACCTGCGACGCTGCCCCCCCGGCCAAGCGGGAGGCGCTCGCGGCGGTCGCCGAGGTCGTCCTCTGCGGGGACACGACCGTCGACCCGGCGGCGGCCCTCGCGGCCCTGGCCGAACGGGGGATGACCCGGGTGCTCACGGAGGGCGGGCCGCTGCTGCACGCCCAGCTCGCCGGCGCCGGTCTGCTCGACGAGCTGTGCCTGACCGTGGCGCCGATGCTCGCCGGCCCCGGCCGCATGGGCATCGTGGAGGGCCCGCCATGGCCCGAGCCGGCCATGATGCGGCTCGTCCAGGTGCTCGCCGAGGACGGCAACCTCTTCCTGCGCTACCAGCGCTGAGGCCGTCCCGCGCCGGGCCCGTCCGCGCCCGGTCGGGATAGCGGGACCGGGATAGCGGGACCGGGATAGCGGGACCGGGATAGCGGGACCGGGATAGCGGGACCGGGGTGGCGGGGCCGGGGTGGCGGAGCCGGGGCGGCACCCGCTTTATCCACAGGTCGACGATTCCCACAGCCGTCATCCACAGGATCTACGGACGATCAGCACGACCCGTCGACGAGTTGTTAGCGTCGCCGCACCGAACCTGACCCCGACGGCGGTGGTGTGCGGATGACGATCTTCGATGGAGCCCGGACGACGGCGGCCGGTGCGGTGGCGCGCACCCGGCGGGACGTGACGACCGCCCTGGACCGGGTCGCGGCCGCCGGTGCCGGCGCGTGGGACGGTCGGGCGGCGCAGCAGTGGGCCGGCCGGATCAGGCATCTCGCCGCCGAGGCGATCGCCCTGCTCGACCGCTGCCTGCTGGTCTGCGAGCAGGCCGGCTCGGGCCCGGCTGGGCCGTCGACGGCGCCCGGCGCCCCGCCGCGGGCGATCGGCTGACGCCGTGCCGAGCTTCGGAGATTCCGTCCACCTCGCCGCGGGCCATCCCGCCGGGCACGGTACGGGCGGCAACCGGGTTGCCTTCGATCCCGCCCGGTTGCGCACGCTCGCGGCCGCGGTACGGTCCGCCGGGGAGGCCCTGCACACCGGCGCGCGGATCGTCGCCCACGCCCTGGCGCAGGTCGGCGTCCCGGGTGGCTGGGCGGCGCGGCTGGCCCGGCTCGGCGACGAGCTCGACGCCGACGCCGCGATGCTGCGCCGCCGGCTCGCGCTCGCCGAGGGCGCCGACGACGCGGGGCGGTCGTTCCTGCCGGCGGCGGCCGTCATCGCGCCGGCCGTGCAGCACTCCCGGTCGCTCCTGGACAACCAACCCGGTCCTGCCACCCAAACCGTCATAGCCACGGGAGCCATCCGCGGGGCCGTCATCCGTCCCGATTCCGACGCCGCCGACGCGGCCCGTCCCGGCAGTGGGGCTGGTCCCGGGGCGGACACCCCTGCCGGTTCCGGAGCCGATCCCGTCGCGGGCGGAGGACCGGCGGCCCGCGCCGCTGGTCGGGCCGCGGCCTGCTCGCTGCTGTCCGGCGGCGGCCCGGCGGGAGCGGACGGCGCGGCCGGCCGTCCCACCGGGCCGGCAGGGCATCCGGCCCGCGCCACCGGTGCCAGCGCCGGGCGGCGGCTGGGAGCACCGGGCGGCCACGCGCCGGGAGGCGGCGACACACCGGGAGGCGAGGACGCACCCGCGGTCAGCCTGCGGGAGGCGTTGAGCGCGCTGCGCACGCGAGGCGGCGACCCCGCCTTCATCGCCGGCTTCTACGACGCGCTCGGGCCGGCCGGGCTCGCGCACCTGCTCGCCGGGGTGGCGGGACGCTCCCGTGGGCCGATGGTCAACCGGCCGGCACCACCGTCCGGGGTGAACCGGCGCGACGCCGAGGCGATCCTCGGCCGGACCTTCGCCGCCTACAGCCGGGGCCGGACGCTCGACGACTCCTGGCTGGGCCGGTTCAACACCCGGGGACGCCACGACCGCGCCGAGACCGTGCTGCTGACACCGCTGCTGGCGGCCGGCCGCATCGACGGCGCGCTGCTCGACCGGCTGGGCCGGCTGGCCTTCGGCCCGGGATCCGGGCCGGCCGTACCGGAGCCTGTCGCACCAGAGCCTGTGGTACCAGGGCCTGTGGTACCAGAGCCGGTCGCCCCCGGGTCACCGCCGACCGGTGCCGCGTCCACTCGCGGGCCGGCGGTTCGGCGGGCGCCGGCGGACGGCCAGGTGGTAGGTGTGCTGGGCAGCGCGGCGGCGGACCGAGGCTACCGGGTCGCGTTGCTGGCGGCGATCGCCGGCGAACCGGGGCTTGCGGCCCGGTTCGCCACCCGGTACGTCCAGGCGGTCCTGGCTGGCGCCGCGGTCGCGGACCTGGATCTGCCGGTGGCGGTCGGCCTCGACGACGCGACCGCGCGAGCGTGGTCCGGGCTGGTCGCCACGGCCGGCGGCCCGGCGGCGCGGCGGGCGGATCCGCGCGGCTCGGCGGCCTTCGTCGCCCGCCTCGCCGGGGCCGTGCATGCCGCCGACGGCCCGGCCCTGCCGCCGCACCTGCGCGCCGCCTTCGTCCCCGCGCTGCACACCTACCTGGAGGAGATGTACGACGCGGTGACGACGGTCGTCCCCGGGCAGGTCTCCCCGCCGCCGGCGGCGGCCAGCCGCGAGATCCCGGTCGCGGCGTGGCGGGCGCTGCTGCGGGAAAGCCTGCGCGGCGGTGCGCTCGCCGGGCTGCTCGGGCGGGACGCCGCGGCCTACGCGATCGGGATCGACGAGCGGGTGGCGGGACGCACCCGGGGCTGGAACGCCGGGGCCGGCGGCTACCCGTCGAGCCCGCGGGCACTGGGCTACCTTCGGGGTGCCCGGGCGCAGGCGTTCTTCACCGGCGCCCTCGGCGACGCCGCCGACGCGGTGCTGCGCGAACACGCCGCCGCCGGGTCCGCCCACCGCCGACGGCAGGCGGTGATCCTCGACCTGCTCGGCACGGTGGCCACGTCCATCGACCCGACGGATCCGGTCGCCACGTTCACCCATCTCGGCGTCGGGATCACGGTGGACCTGGTCGAGGCCTTCGTCCGGCAGCGCTACCGCGACGTGCCCGTCACCCGGCCGGCGTGGATCCTCGCCCGACTGCGGGAGGCATCGCGGGTCGGTCCGGGGTGGGCCGCGGCCTACGAGGCGAGCGCCCGCCAGCTCTGGGCGCGCCGTGGCGGGGACCCGCTGCGGCCGATCACGGTGACCGGCAGCGACGGGCGGCGGCGGGTCTACACCGGAGATCCGCGCGCCGACGGATACATCACCGGTCCGACGACCGATTTCCTCGACGCCGCCGGCGATCCCCGACCGAACGCGGCGATGACGCCGGCGCAACGGGGCGCCTACGTCGCCTGGCTGGAGAGTCCGGCGCTGGTCGCCAACAACGACCGGCTACCCGTCCTGGCCGGGGCGGCCGCGCTCGGCGAGACGCGGGTCCCACCGGACGAGGCGCTGCGGCCGAGCGGATGACGATCAAGTGGAAGACGCTCCCGTGGGCGCTGCACGCCTCAGCCCAGCACGTCGGCCAGGTCGACGCGTACCGGCCGCTCGAGCTGGGCGAAGGTGCAGCTATGCGGGTCGCGGTCCGGCCGGAACCGCACGAACTGGGTGGTGTGGCGGAACCGCGGGCCCTCCATGTGGTCGTAGCGCACCTCGGCGACGAGCACCGGGCGCAGCGGCACAAACGACAGGTCCCGGCCCGCCGCCCATCTGCTCTCCCCCGCGTCCCAGGGCGTGCGCGTGCCGCCCGCCCCGGCGGGAGCCCAGGGATGCTCCTCGAGCGGGATGACGAGCACGGCGAGCTCGCTCACCAGCTCACGCCGCCGGGCCATCGGAAACGCCGACGTCACCCCGACCGCGGCGAGGCCCGCCCCGCCGACCGCCGCGCCCCCGGCCGGATCCCCGGCGGCGCGCCCGGCCCCGGCGTCGGGGCCGTCCAGGTCCGGGTCCGGGTCCGGGTACAGGCCGAGCAGCAGGGAGCCGACCGCGTCGGCGCCGGTCTTGTGCGGGCGGTAGCCGGCGACGACGCAGTCCGCCGTCCGCTCATGCTTGATCTTGAACATCGCGCGCCGGTCGGGTTCGTAGCCACCGGTCGGCGGCTTGGCGATGATGCCGTCGAGGCCGGCACCCTCGAACTGGTCGAACCAGCGCCGGGCACGTTCGAGATCGTCGGTGGCCGGGGTGAGGTGCACGCGGGCGCCGGCGGCGTCCCCCGGGCGCAGCAGCCCGGCGAGCTCCGCGCGGCGCCGGGCGAACGGCTCGTCGAGCAGCGCCCGGTCCCCGACGGCGAGCAGGTCGAAGGCGACGAAGGACACCGGGGTCTGCGCCGCCAGGCGGGCGACCCGGCTCGCGGCGGGATGCACCCGCTGCTGCAACGCCTCGAAGTCGAGCCCGTGCTCCCCGGCGACGACGATCTCGCCGTCGAGGACGCAGCGCGCCGGCAGCGCGGCACGCAGGACGGCGACGAGCTCCGGGAAGTAGCGCGTCATCGACTTCGTCGTCCGCGAGGTGATCTCCACGTCGTCGCCGTCGCGGAACACCAGGGCCCGGAAGCCGTCCCACTTCGGCTCGTAGACCAGGCCCGGCGGGATCTCGGCGACGGCACGCGCCAGCATCGGCTTCACCGGCGGGAGAACGGGCAGGTCCACCGCTCGATACTGCCCCATGTGGTCCGCCGGGTCGCCGCGGCGGGCCGGGTACCGCTAGAGGATCATTCCGGCGCCGAGGGTGGTTCCGGTCGCCTCGTCGATGAGCAGCACGCTGCCCGTGTTGCGGTTGCGGCGGTACGGGTCGTAGCACAGCGGCGTGGTTGTCCGCAGCGCGATCCGGCCGATGTCGTTGAGGGCCAGCGTCTCGACGCTCTCGTCACGGTGCAGCGTGTCGATGTCGACCCGGTAGCAGACGTCGGTGACCATCGCCCGCACCGATCGGGTGGTGTGCTTGATCCCGACCCGGGCCCGGCGGCGCAGCGGCGCGTCGACCATCCAGGACACCATCAGGTTGAGGTCCTGCCCGACCGTCGGCTGGTTGTTGGGCCGCGCGATCAGGTCCCCGCGGGAGACGTCAAGGTCGTCCTCCAACCGGACGATGACCGACATCGGGGGAAACGCCTCCTCGACCGGCCCGTCGTAGGTGTCGATCCCGGCGACCCGCGAGGTCAGCCCGGACGGCAGCACGATGACGTCGTCGCCGGGCTTGAGCACGCCGCCGGCGACCTGCCCGGCGTAGCCACGGTAGTCGTGCAGCTCCTCGCTGCGCGGCCGGACCACCCACTGCACCGGGAACCGCACGTCGATCAGGTTGCGGTCGGAGGCGATGTGCAACTCCTCCAGGTGGTGCAGCAGCGAGCTGCCGTCGTACCAGGGCGTGCTCGGCGAGCGGGACACCACGTTGTCCCCGGTCAGCGCGGACACCGGGATCGCCGTGACGTCGACGATCTCCAGCTTCGCGGCGAAGTGCCGGAACTCCTCCTTGATTTTCTCGAAGACCTCCCGGTCGAAGTCGACGAGGTCCATCTTGTTCACGCAGAGCACGAGATGGGGCACGCGCAGCAGGGAGGCCAGGAACGCGTGCCGGCGGGTCTGCTCGACGACGCCCTTGCGCGCGTCCACGAGCAGCAACGCGAGGTCGGCGGTCGAGGCACCGGTGACCATGTTGCGGGTGTACTGCACGTGCCCCGGGGTGTCCGCGAGGATGAACGATCGCCGCGGGGTGGCGAAGTACCGGTAGGCGACGTCGATGGTGATGCCCTGCTCCCGCTCGGCCCGCAGGCCGTCGGTGAGCAGCGCGAGGTCGACGTAGCCGTCGCCGCGTTCCCGGCTGGTCCGCTCGACGGCGGCGAGCTGGTCGGTGAACAGCGACTTCGTGTCGTAGAGGAGCCGGCCGATCAACGTCGACTTCCCGTCGTCGACCGACCCGGCGGTCGCGACGCGCAGCAGCTCGGCCATCAGAAGTACCCCTCCCGCTTCCGGTCCTCCATCGCCGCCTCGCTGACCCGGTCGTCGGCTCGGGTCGCGCCCCGCTCGGTGATCCGCGTCGCCGCGACCTCGGCGATGACCTCGTCGACGGTCGCGGCGGTCGACTCGACCGCGCCGGTGCAGGTGATGTCACCGACCGTGCGGTACCGGACCTGGCGGGGAACCACGGCCTCACCGGCGCGCGGCTGGGTCAGTGGGGTGACCGCGAGCAGCATGCCGTCACGCTCAAAGGTCTCGCGGCTGTGCGCATAGTAGATCGAGGGGATGTCCAGGCGCTCCTGGGCGATGTAGCGCCAGATGTCCAGCTCGGTCCAGTTCGACAGCGGGAAGACCCGGATGTGCTCGCCGGGGCGGTGCCGGCCGTTGTACAGCGACCACAGCTCGGGGCGCTGGTTCTTGGGATCCCACTGGCCGAACTCGTCCCGGAAGGAGTACACCCGCTCCTTGGCGCGGGCCTTCTCCTCGTCGCGGCGGGCGCCGCCGAACACCGCGTCGAACCGGTTGTCGGTGATCGAGTCGAGCAGCACCGGCGTCTGGAGCTGGTTGCGGGAGGCCCCGGGCCGGGTGTCCTCGGTGAGCTCACCGGCGTCGATCGCCGTCTGCACGGAGCCGACCACGAGGCGGGCGCCGAGCTCGGCCGCGCGGCGGTCCCGGAACTCCAGGACCTCGTCGAAGTTGTGGCCGGTGTCGATGTGCAGCAGCGGGAAGGGCACCTTCGCGGGCCAGAACGCCTTCTCGGCCACCCGCAGCATGACGATCGAGTCCTTCCCGCCGCTGAACAGCAGCGCGGGACGTTCGAACTCGGCCACCACCTCACGGAAGATGTGGATGGCCTCGGCCTCGAGCATCTGCAGGTGGGTGAGCTCGTAACCCGTGACAGGCACGCGAAAACCCCTCGTCTCGCCGATGTATCAGTCCAAAGTAGCCGACCCGCCCCTCCCACCGGCGGTTTCGTCGACGTTAACCGGCTCACCCGTAGCCCAATTCCCCCATCGCGGCACACGTGTCACACGACGGGCACCCGACGGCCGCGGTCGGCGTCCGGCCGCGCCGCCTGCGACGTCGGGCGATCACCGGCTGTGGTCCTACCGCTGCGGATCAGCCGCCTGAATCGCCGCGAGCACCGCCGGGGCCAGGGCCGCCTCGCAGATGACCAGGTCGGGCAGCAACAGGTCGGGCTGGTTGTACCGCAGCGGGCTGCCGTCGAGGCGGCTGGTGTGCAGGCCCGCCGCCCGCGCGACCGCCACCGGGGCCGCGGAATCCCACTCGTACTGCCCGCCGGCATGGAGGTAGATCTCCGCCTGGCCGCGGATGACCGCGGCGGCCTTCGCACCGGCCGACCCCATCGGGACGATGCTGGCACCCAGGGCCTCGGCGACCTCCCCGACGATGCGGGGCGCCCGGGTGCGGCTGGCGACGATCCGCGGCGGGCGCGCCGCCGCGGGCCGGGCCGCGGCCGGGGGATCGCCGCCGGCCGACAGCGTCACGTTCAGCGCAGGCAGGGCGACCGCCCCGGCGATGAGCTCGCCGGCGCGCCACAACGCGACGTGCACCGCCCAGTCCGACCGACCGGGCTCGGCGAACTCGCGGGTGCCGTCGAGCGGGTCGACGATCCAGACCCGCTCGGCGGACAGCCGGGCCGGGTCGTCGGCACCCTCCTCGGACAGCACGGCGTCCTGCGGACGGTGGCGGGTCAGCGCCCGGGTCAGGAGCTGATGGGAACGCGCGTCGCCGGCGTCGCGCAGGGTGGCGGGCTCCGCGAACCCGACCTCCTCCCGGATTCTGAGCAGCAGTTTGCCGGCATCCGTGGCCAGTCGCCGGGCCAGGACGTCGTCGTCGAGTTCGTCGGTCGCGATGTCGACGGGGACGGTGGCCGGCCGGCGGGTGTCGTCGGTGTTCATCGGGACGGAGTCTGTCACCCGTTACGGTCGCGGGTGTGAGTGCCACCTCTCATCCGGATCCCGATCCCGACCACCTCCCGAAGCCGGGCGCCGTGGGCGCCGCCGGCCCGGCGCACGGGCCCGCCGCCGACGATCCCCTGCTCTGCCTGGTGACCTCGGACCGCGCCGCGGAGCTGACGACGGCCTCGCTCGGCTGGCCGTCGCTTACCCTGACGCCGCTGCAGCTCGCCGAACTCGAGCTGCTGCTCGTCGGCGCCTTCGGCCCGAACCCCGGCTACCCGGCGGAGGAGGAGCTGGCCGGCGTGCCGGTGCCGATCCTCGCCGTCCCGGCCGCCGACGCCGAGCCGCTGGCGGCGGGGGCCACCGTCGCCCTGCGCGACCCGGAGGGGGTGATGATCGCCGCCCTGCACCTGCGCACGCTGCTCCCGGCCCCGGCCGGGTCCGCCGTGCGCCTGGTCGGCACGCTGGACGGGGTGCGCCTGCCGCACCACCCGGACCACCCCGCGCTGCGGCTGACCCCGGACCAGCTCCACGCCGAGCTGCGCGCCCGAGGCTGGACCGGTCCGCAGGTGGGAGCCGGGGCGGCGTGGGCGGTCTGGGCCGACGGCCTGCTGCACACCGCGGACGTGGGGCGCATCCGGGCCCTGACCCGGCAGGGGAAGCGGTGCGTGGTGCTCGCCCCGGTGGGCGGCGCCGACCCGGCGGACGCCGGGCATCACCTGCGGGTCCGCTGCCTGCAGGCCGCGCTGGACGCCGTGGACGCGCCACTGCGCCCGAGCGAGGCGACCCTGGCCTCCGAGGCGGTGGCCTCCGACGCCATCGCGGCGGGCGCCGCCGGCCGCCGGCACGAGCCGGCGCCCGACCCCTACCTCCGCCCGGGCGCCGACGACCACCGGCCGCGCCACCGCAGCCTGCTGGTCCTCGTCCCGGTCGTCCCCTCGCCGCTGCTGGCCACCCCCCGGGAGCCCGGGATGAGCGCGACGGTCCTGCCACCCGCCGGCGGCACGCGCCATCCGCTGGCCCCCGGCCCGGCCGGCTTCGAACCGGCCGGCTTCGAACCGGCGAGCCTGTCACCGGCGGGCATTCCCACCGAGCCGGACGGCGGCGCCGCGGGCGGGGCGCCGCCGGCGAACGGGGACGCCGAGGGGCTGGCCCGGCTCACCGCCCAGCGCGCGCACCTCGCCAGCAGTTACGGCCTGTCCGGCAGCCTGATCGGCCCGGCCATCGGCGCGCCCGGCCGCCAGGAGCTGGCCTCACTGCTCGACGCCGGGGGGCCGATCCCCGCCGAACTAACCCCGCCCGCGGTGGCCGCGGAGCTCGCCCGGGCGATCCCCCCACGGTCCCAGCGCGGGCTGACCATCTTCTTCACGGGGCTGTCCGGTTCCGGCAAGTCGACCCTGGCCGGGCTGCTGGTCTGCCGGCTGCTCGAGCAGGGCGGGCGGCGCATCACCCTGCTCGACGGGGACGTCGTGCGCACCCACCTGTCCCAGGGCCTGGGCTTCTCCCGCGCCGACCGGGACATCAACGTGCGCCGCATCGGGTTCGTCGCCGCGCAGGTGGCCGGGGCGGGCGGCACCGCGGTCTGTGCGCCGATCGCCCCCTACGCGGAGGTTCGCACGCAGGTCCGCGAGATGGTCCACGCGGCCGCCGGCGGCTTCGTCCTGGTCCACGTCTCGACGCCGCTCGAGGTCTGCGAGGCGCGCGACCGCAAGGGCCTGTACGCCAAGGCCCGGGCCGGCGTCATCCCCGCGTTCACCGGGGTGTCGGACCCGTACGAGGAACCGACCGACGCCGACGTCACGGTGAACACCGCGCAGTTGTCCGGGGACGAGGCCGTCGACCGCATCCTCGATCACCTGCGTGTCGCCGGCTGGCTCGCCACCGCGTAGTCCATCTAGCCGCGTAGCCGGTCAGGCCGGGGTAGCCGGTCAGGCCGGGTAGCGGGTCACACCAGGGTCAGTAGGCGCCTTCGCGGCGCAGGACGGCGAAGACGGTCCGCCAGAGGATGACGAAGTCCATCGCCAGCGACCAGTTCTCCACGTAGCGCAGGTCGAGGCGGACCGACTCGTCCCACTCCAGGTCCGAGCGGCCGCTGATCTGCCACAGGCCGGTCAGGCCGGGCTTCACCATCAGCCGGCGGTGCACGTCGTCCTCGTAGCGGGCGACCTCCGAGGGCAGCGGCGGGCGCGGTCCGACCAGCGACATGCTGCCGTTGAGCACGTTGATCAACTGCGGCAGCTCGTCGAGCGACCACTTGCGCAGGAACTTCCCGACGCGGGTGACCCGGGGGTCGTCGCGCATCTTGAACAGCAGGCCCTCGGCCCGCTCGTTGCGCGACTCCAGTTCGGCCTTGCGCGCCTCCGCGTCCACGTACATGGACCGGAACTTGAACATCGTGAAGTGCTCGCCGCCCCGGCCGACCCGGGTCTGCTTGAACAGCGCCGGGCCGCGGCTGGTCAGCCGGACCGCGATCCCGAGACCGAGCAGGACCGGCAGGAACAGCAGGATCACCGTGCCGGCGACGCAGCGGTCGAACACGCCCTTCATGACCCGGCGGGTCCCGGTGAGCTCCGGCTCCTCGATGTGCAGCAGGGGCAGTCCGGCCACCGGGCGGATCGAGATCCGCGGGCCGGTCACGTCGGTCAGCGCCGAGGAGACCAGCACGTCGACGTCGCTGCCCTCGAGCGTCCACAGCACCCGGCGCAGGGTCTCGCCGTCCATCTGTGGGCAGATCGCGACGGTGGTGGCGTGGGTGGCGGTGATGGCGGTGTGCAGGGTCTCCGAAGTGCCCACGATCGGCACCCCCAGCAGGTCGAACCCGCTGCGCTCCGGCCGATCGTGGCTGTGTCGGCCCGGCGAGCGGTCGAGCACGACGCCGACCACGGACCAGCCGGAGGTCGGGTCGCGCTGGGCGAGGCGGACCAGGGTGGCGGCGGACTCGCCGGCACCGACCACGAGGACCCGGTGCAGGCAGCGCCCCGCACGGCGCATCCGATGCAGGATGCCGCGCCCGATGACCCGGCCGGCCACCGACAGCAGGGTCGCCGCGGGGAACGCGATGAGGACGTAGCTGCGGGCGATCTCGGCCTTGGTCGCATACGAGATGATGGCGAGCGCGGCCGTGAACCTGGCCGCGGCGTTGACCACCCGGCGGAACTCCTCCGACCCGCCGCCGAGGAACCGGCTCTCGTAGGCCCGGTTCAGCGACATGGCGAGCACCCACGCCACCGGCAGCAGCACCGTCATCAGGATGTACGGCTTGACCGACACCGGCTTGGTCTCGAAGTCGACGAGGTCGCCGAACCGCACGAAGAACGCCAGCCCGGCGGCGACCACGCAGGCCGCCGCGTCGAACAGGATCAGCAGCCGTACGTAGCGGCGCTCCCAGGTGACCTGCGCCCGATAGGCCACGTTCTCGAGCGCCGCGACCGAGTGCGCGCGAGCGACGCTGTGACGGCCGCCGGTCCCGGTCCAGCCGGGCTGTCCGCCCGAGGCCGGCCCGGCGGGGCCCGCCGGGCCGGCGGCCCCGGGCCTGGTCTGCGGCGGGTAGGGCGCCGGGCCGGGCCGGGGTCGCGAGACGAAGTTCGACCCGGCGGAGGCACGGGCGTCCCCCGACATCGTCTCCGTCACGCGTGGCCCTCCCCAGAAGCGTGACCCGCGGGACGACGCCGCCCGGCCGGTCCGCCGCGGGGACGTGGCCCGAGGGAGCGCCGCGCCGCCGCCTGCACCGCGACAACTGGCCGAAATGTACGGATCATCCGAACTGTACGGATCGTCCGTTCTGGTCTGATTGTGGCGGTCATGACGATGCCCCGCACTGCGCCGATCGTCGACCGTTCCGCGGTCGCCACAGCGCGTCGGATCTCGGGTGTGGCCCGGGTCGACCCCATCCTGCCGCGGTTCGCGGTATGCCTCGCTTGGACGGCCGTGAGCTCAACCATCGGTGATGCATCGACCGGACCTCCAGCGATCTTCCCCCGCCACTGACTGTGGGCCACCGCGGACGGCGGGCCGGCTGTTCGCGCACTGCCCGGCGTTGCGCCGGGGTGCACACCGGCGCGAACCGGACCGCCGCCCACCGACGCGGCCGGCGCTCCTGGTCACGAGCAACGTTACCGGCTCTCCCCAGCCGATCTACCAGGGGCCCGCGGAGCAGGTGCGGGGCAGCGCCATCACCGCCGACTGTTGCGGCGGCGTCATCCGTCCGTTTGTGGCGACTCAAGGTAGCAGAGATGACGTCGATCGCCGGTAACCCGCCGTAGCGAAATTCCCGCGTTCAATGGTGGATACCGATATTCCGGACAGCACACGCCGGCCGCACGCTGCGTATACAGGAGGCGGCTGCGCTGCTACTGTGCGTTATGGCTCTTCGGCTGCGGCCGGGGAGCCGTCGGCTGCCCGGCCCGTACGGGCGCCGTCGGGGTGGGAACTGTGCGATCCGGCTCGCGCCTGCGCGGCGCCGGAGGGCACGGAAACGGGACGGTCGGCGCCTGCCGGACGGGTGGGGGCGCCCAGGCAGGCGCCGGCTGCGGGTGTCGGCCGGCCGGCGCCGCGGGCCGGATAGGCGGCGCCGCGGGCCGGGCAGGCGGCGGGGCGCGCCGCGGGCCGGATGCGCGGCGGGGCCGCGCGACCGGGCCCAGTGACGGGACCATGCGGCGCGACCAGCCGCATGGCCGGGCGGCGGGGCATACCCGGCGGGGCCATGCGGCGCGGCTCGGCGGCGAGCCCACTGTGCCGGGGCCCGTGCGGCGGGGCCGTGCGAGCGGGGCCGTGCGAGCGGCACAGCGCGCCCGCCACCGGTCAGGGCAGGGCGGCGACGATGTCGGCGAGTGACTTGCGGGCGCCGCTGTAGAACGGGGTCTCCAGCCGGGTGTGCCGACGGGTGGCGCTCCCCCGCAGATGGCGGATGCAGTCGACGATGCGGTGCAGCTCGTCGGCCTCGAACGCGAGCAGCCACTCGTAGTCGCCCAGGCCGAACGCGGCGACCGTGTTGGCCCGGACGTCCTCGAACTCGCGGCCCATGATCCCGTGCTCGGCGAGCAGTCCGCGCCGCTCGTAGTCCGGCAGCAGGTACCACTCCAGGGACCGGTTGAACGGATAGACGCAGATGTACCCGCGTGGGTCCTCCCGGCGGACGAACGCCGGGATGTGGTTGCGGTTGAACTCCGCGGGGCGGTGCAGCCCGACCGCCGACCACACGGGCCGCAGGTGGCCGCCCAGCGCCGTCTGGCGGAACCGCTGGTAGGTCTCCTGCAACAGGTCGGGATCCGGGCTGGTCCACCAGACCATCAGGTCCGCGTCGGCCCGGTAGCCCGAGATCTCGTACGTTCCGCGGGTGTAGACGTCCTTCGCCAGGGCGCCCTCGAGCAGGGCGTCGGCCTCGTCGATCAGGGGTGTCCGATCGGCGGGCAGCGGGCGGTCGGCGGCGAAGACCGACCACCCGGTGTAGAGAAGCTCGGCGTTGAGCTCCTGAACGGACTTCGTGGACTCCGGCATACCCGTCTCCTCCATCACCCCGGCCGACCGGACCGGCCGGCCGGGTCGTTCCTCAGACTCCCGGACCCAGCGGACCCACCGGCCCTACCGGATCGGCCGGCCCCACCGGATCGGCCGGACTGCCCTGGGCCGTCCGGGCGGCGCGCAGCACCGCGGCGGCGGCGGCCTCCCCGGAGCGGATGCAGGCCGGGATGCCGACGCCGTCGTAGCCGGCGCCGGCGAGCGCGAGGCCCGCGGGCAGCGCCCGGCGAACGCTGGCAATCCGGTTCAGATGGCCCGGGAGGTACTGCGGCAGTCCGCCGCCCCACCGACTCACCCTGGTCGCGATGGGGCGCGCCGTCAGCCCCGTGATCTGGGCGATCTCCGCGGCAGCCACGCCGGCGAGCTCGGTGTCGCCGCGCTGCAGGTCGTGCTCGGCGCCGGCGCGGCCGATGCTGGCCCGGACCACCGTGAACCGGCCGGCGCGGACGTGCGGCCATTTCGTGGTCAGGAAGGTGGCCGCCTTCACCGACGTACCCGCCCGCGCCGGCACCAGGAAGCCACTGCCCGGCGGCGGGGTGACGTCCTGGTAGATCAGTGTGACCAGGCCGACCGAGGCATAGGGGACGCCGGCGAGCGGTGCCGCCGCGTGCGGGGCCAGCGGGCTCAGCAGCGTCCGCGCCGCCCCGGCGGGCACGGCGAGAATCACTGCGTCGGCCGTCAGCGGCTCGGGCGTCTCCCCCCCGCCGACCCGGTCGCAGACGATCCGCCAGCCGCCGGCGGCGCGTTCCACGGCGCGCACCAGCACGCCGGTGCGCACGGTCGCGCCGGACCGCTCGGCCAGCCGCGTCGCGAACGACCCCAGGCCGCCGCGCAGGCTGGCGAACAGCGGCGTCGTCGACGCGGAGGCGGCCGGGGCGGTGCGGGCCCGCACCCGGTGGGCGCCGAGCAGCAGCGACCGGTCCTCGGTCAGGATCGGGACGAGCTGCGGCACGGTGGCCCGCAGGGACAGCGCGTCGGCCCGTCCGGCGTACACCCCGCCGAGCAGCGGGTCGACCAGCAGGTCGACGACCTCGCGCCCGACCCGGGCGCCGACGAAGCCACCCACGGTCGGGTCGTCGGGGAAGCGGGTGCGCGGCAGGGCCAGATCGGCGGCGGCCCGCAGCAGCCCCCAGGGGGACAGCACCCCGGAGCGGACCAGGCCGAACGCGTCGGTCGGCACCCCGAGCATGGTGTTCGGCGGGATCGGCCGAAGCCGACCCCGGATCCACAGCGACGCCGAGGTCGTCGCCGGATGCACGATGTCGTGGCCGAGGCCGATCTGCCTGGCCAGACGCAGACCGTCGGGGACGCGGGCGAGGAACGACTCGGCGCCCTCCTCGACGTCCATCCCCTCGATCGGGGTGGTGCGCAGCTTGCCGCCGACGCGCTCCCCCGCGTCCAGGACGGTCACCTCGGCGTGGCCGGACAGGGCATGGGCCGCGGCGAGCCCCGCGACTCCCCCACCGACGATGACAACCCGCACGTTCCTGCCGCCCTTCACGATGAGTGGTGCCGTCCAACCAGGATTCACCATCGCGTCGCGCCCGCCCGGAGGTGGGCCGCGCCCCGGCGGCGGATCACGCTGTGGTGGTGGACCGGGCCCCGATGATGGTGGATCGGTAACCGGCCGCCGGTCGCCGGCCGGTTCAACCGGCGTGGACGAGGTCGACGATGTGCGCGAGCACTCCCGGGTCGGTCTCCGGCAGGACGCCGTGGCCGAGGTTGAACACGTGTCCCTCCGCCTTCGCGCCGCGGGCGAGGACGTCGCCGACCTTGGCGGCGAGCACGGGCTCGGGCGCGAACACCGCCGCCGGGTCGAGGTTGCCCTGCACGGCCCGGCCCGGCCCGACCCTGCCCACGGCCTCGTCGAGGGGAACCCGCCAGTCGACCCCGACGACGTCCGCGCCCGCCTGGCCCATGGCGGCGAGCAGTTCGCCGGTGTTGACGCCGAAGTGGATGCGCGGCACCTCGCCGGCGAAGGCGTCCAGCACCCGCGCGCTGTGCGGCGCGACGTAGCGCCGGTAGTCGTCCTCGCTGAGCGCACCGGCCCAGGAGTCGAAAAGCTGCACCGCGTCGACGCCGGCGTCGATCTGGACCCGCAGGAAGGCCGTGGTGATGGTGGCCAGCCGGTCGAGCAGGTCGTGCCAGAGCTTCGGCTCGCCGTACATCATCGCCTTGGTGCGCAGGTGGTTGCGACTCGGGCCGCCCTCGACGAGGTAGCTGGCCAGAGTGAACGGCGCGCCCGCGAACCCGATCAGCGGGGTGCCGCCGAGCTCGCCGAGCAGGCCGCGGACCGCCTGCGTGACGTAGGGGACGTCGTCCGCTTCCAGCGCCCGCAGCGCCGCGAGCCCGGCGGCGTCGCGCACCGGCTCCGCGACGACCGGCCCCACCCCGGCGACGATGTCGATGTCCAGACCGATCGCCACCAGCGGCACGACGATGTCGGAGAAGAAGATCGCCGCATCCGGCCGGAAGCGGCGCACCGGCTGCATGGTGATCTCGGTGATCATCGCGGGGTCGCGGCACGAGTCGAGCATGGGCACGTCGGCACGCAGGGCCCGATATTCGGGCAGGACGCGACCGGCCTGACGCATGAACCAGACGGGGGTGGTCTCGGGCTGGTCCCGCCGGCAGGCCCGCAGGAACGGAGCGGTGGTGGCGAGGCCGGGCCGGCGAGCGGCGGCGGAACGGGTGGCGGCGGCGCCGGCGCGCAGGTCGGCCGCGCCGGAACCCAGATCGGCGGCGCCGGCACGGAGGGCGGCGTCGGCGGGCGAAAGGCCGGTCGGCGCGGCGGGCCGACCGGGACGATGGAGGGTGTCGCCGTCCCGCGAGGGCGCGACCCGCGCCGAAGCGACCGCGACGCCGCTCGGCGCGGTCTGGACGCTGGCCGACCCGGACCCGGGCCCGGCGTCGATGTGGACGACAGACATGCCTCGATCGTTGCATGCCCGCCGCACCTGTGCCGGTGCGACCGGGGTCACTCCGATCGGCACGGGCGGGTGATGACCGGCGTCGGCGTGGTCACGGTCCGGGCCGATCGAGTCCTCCGGCGTCAGCTATCTTCTACTTTCAGTAGAAGAAGTTGCTGGTCCAGCCGGTGCCCGCCGGTCCGGACCGGCCCGACCGGCCGGGCCGACCGGGCCGACCACAGGCCGCTCGGATGTGACGAAATCCGCTGTCCGCCCAGGTGAGCGGCCGGCGTGTCCGGGCGGCACACCGGTCCGACCGGGCGGTCCGGCAGGGCTCCACGAACCTCCGACAGCCACGACGAACCACCCGACGGCCACCACGAACCTCCGACGGGCAGCACGAACCCCGACGGCCACCACGAACCTTCGACGGCCACCACCGACGTCCGACAGCCACGACGATTGAGGACTTGAGATGACCGATCAGGCCCCGCACGGCGGATCCCGCGTCCTGACCGCGGCCCGCGCCGTCTCGTTCGCCGAGGCGACGTCGTTCCTCCTGCTGCTCATCGCCACGGGGATCAAGTACGGCGCCGACCATCCCCAGGGAGTGAAGATCCTCGGCCCGATCCACGGCACGCTCTTCCTCGCCTACTGCGCACTCATCGGCTACCTGGCCTTCGCCGGGCGCTGGCCCCGCCGGCGCACCGTGCTGGCCCTGATCGCCTCCGTGCTGCCGGTGGCACCGTTCTTCGTGGAGCGGCACTGGCTGCGGGGCGACGCCGGCACCCCGGGCCACGCGACCACGCCGGCCGGTCCGGACACGCGGCCGGTCTCCCAGCCCACCGCCCGCCGGAGCTGACACCCCACCCGCGCACCTGACCACCCGCGCGCACCTGCACCGCCGGGTGCTGCCGCACCGCCGTGTGCACCTGCACCCTGCGCACATATGCGCTCCGCGCCCAAGCGGGGCGAGTCCCGCGACAGGGGATCTCCCACCCACACCACATCGAGACGGGCGCACGCGACACGCCGGAGAGAATGCGCGGACATCTGTCCGTCCCATGGCACCGTCAGTCCGGTCGGAATGAGGGCAGAGGGTGCGCGTCGTCCGTGTTCCCCCTCGGCCGGCAGTCGCGGGGGCGCAGGATCCGTGGTGCAGGCGCCCGCCGCACCCGAGGGGACGCAACACGCAGCAGCCGTGCGCGGGGAGTGGTGTTCGAGTGGAACTGGTCCGGATGGGCGCCGACGATCACATCGTTCTGACCTGCGCAGAATGCGGTGACGAGCGGCCGTTCGAGCAGCCGCCGTGCGCCGACGGGCACGGGGCGGACTGCCCGGAGTGGGCCTGCACCGAGTGCGGTGCGGCGGTGCTCGTGGGGCCGGTCCAGCCCGGGGGGCAGGTCCCGGCCGCCAGGTCGGCGGCGCACCCGCGAGCGGGCCGGGAGGCAGGCGCCGGGGCGCGGGACCATCGCGGCCGTGAGCGCGCCGCCGCCCGGATTCCGGCGTGAGCCTGCACAATCCCGCCCCGCGTCCCGATTACGGCGCCGCTGCGGGCCGTCCCGGAGGCTACGGCGAGCCAGCCGCGCCGGAGGCAGCACCCGGGCCCCGGGAGGTTCCGGTCCTGCGGGACACGGCGCACCGTTCCAGCCATCGCCTCCTCAGCACCCGTCCGTACGCAACGGGGTCGAAGCCGCACGCTCCGGCGTCCACCCAGCGCGATCAAGGTCGACGCCCTAACGTTGCCGTCATGGGGGCGGCGCAGTCGTACGAGGCGATCCCGCCGATCTTCCTCGCCAGCACCGACGCCCTGCGCGACGGGATGGCGCGGCTGCGCCCGGAGATCAGCGTGCACGAGGTCACGGCCCCGACCCGGCTCGCGCCCTACGCCTTCGCGCTCGCCGGCGGTCTGACCGGCGACGCCGCCGACCTCGCCGCCGGCCGGCTGATCGTCCTGATGGACCCGGAAGGTCAGCCGGCCTGGCAGGGCAGCGCCCGCATCGTCTGCTACGCCCGGGCGAGCGTCGACCCGGAGATTGCCACCGATCCGCTGCTGGCCGACGTGGCCTGGTCGTGGTTGCGAGAGTCCCTCGACGTGCACGGCGCGCAGGTCCGCGCGCTCGGCGGCGCGGTGACGACGACCTCGTCGCGGCGGTTCGGCCTGCTACGGGCGGAAGGGGACAGCTTCGACGTCGAACTGCGCTGCTCCTGGTCGCCTGACTGGGCCGAGACCGCGCTCGGTGCCGACACGGGCGCCGCGAGCCCGACCGGTCCGGAGCCGGCGCGACCCGCCTGGAGTCCCACCGGGGCGGCGGCCCACCTGCTGGCCTTCGGTGACCTCCTGGCCGCCATGGCCGGCCTGCCACCGGCACTGTCCGGCGTCGTGTCGCTGCCCCAGCGCCGGAGCTGAATCCGCCGGCCGCGGCCCCGTCGCGGGACCACATCCAGGGGATTCGCGGTACCCCGTTCGGATCGGGAGCCGGCCACCCTACCCGGCAATGGTGTCACGATGCGTATAATCAGCGTGATTCGCTGAACAGTGCGGCTGCCTCCGCGAGGATTCAGACGTACGATCGCCGATCGTGACGTCGACGGTTCCTGAACCAACACAGCAGGTCAGCGGGGGTGTAAGCGCAAAGGTGGAGGGAGAGCCCAGCACCAGCGCCCGCGAGCCCATCCCGCTGCTCGCTCCTGTGGACGGCGTCCCACCCGTCATCATCGACGCCGAAGCGCTCGCCGCCGCAGCCGAACGGCTCGCCGCCGGGACGGGTCCGGTCGCCTTCGATGCCGAGCGGGCGTCCGGGTATCGGTACAGCCAGCGCGCCTACCTGGTCCAGATCCGCCGCCGGGGGGCCGGTTCGCTGCTGGTCGACCCGGTCCCGCTGGGTGACCTCACCGTCATCCAGGAGGCGGTGGGCGACGCCGAATGGGTGTTGCACGCCGCCAGCCAGGACCTGCCCTGCCTGGCCGAGCTCGGGCTGCGGCCGGCCCTGCTGTTCGACACCGAGCTCGCCGGCCGGCTGCTGGGCTACGAGCGGGTCGGCCTCGGCATGATGGTCGAGCGGGTGCTCGGATACGGCTTGGAGAAGGGCCACTCGGCGGCGGACTGGTCGACCCGGCCGCTGCCCGAGCCCTGGCTGCGCTACGCGGCGCTCGATGTCGAGCTGCTGGTGGAGCTGCGCGACGCGCTCGAGGCCGAGCTCATCGAGCAGAACAAGATCGAGTTCGCCCGGCAGGAGTTCGCCGCGATCGTCGCGGCGCCACCCCGGGAACCCCGCGCCGAGCCGTGGCGGCGGACCAGCGGCATCCACCGGGCGCGGTCCCGTCGCCAGCTCGCGGCGGTGCGGGCCATGTGGACCGCCCGGGATCGAATGGCCCGGACCCGCGACGTCGCCCCCGGCCGGGTCCTGCCCGACAGCGCCATCATGGACGCGGTCCTCAACGCCCCCGCCGACACCGCGGCGCTGATCCGCCTGCCCATCTTCTCGGGTCCGCGGATCCGGCGGACCGCGAGCACCTGGCTGGATGCGCTGCGCAGCGCAGCGGCGCTGCCCGACGACGACCTGCCGGCGCCGGCCGGCCCCAGCGGCGACGGCCTGCCCCCGCCGAACCGGTGGGCCGAGCGTGATCCGGTGGCCGCCGCCCGGCTGGCCCGGGTGCGCGCGGAGCTCTCCGCTCTCGCCGCCACGCACACCATGCCGGTGGAGAACCTGCTGGAACCTGCGCTGTCCCGACGGATCGCCTGGTCCCCGCCCGATCCGGTGACCGAGTCGGCGGTGGAGGAGACGCTGCGGGCCAGCGGCGCCCGGGCCTGGCAGCGGGAGCTGACCCGCGCGGCCCTGAGCTCCGCGCTCGTCGACCCGGAACCCGACCCGGCCGACCCGGCCGACGAGGCCGCCCCGCCCGCGCCCGAGCGCGCCGGCGGGCGGCGGGCGGGCCGCGGCGGCGGGACCGGCGGGACCGAACGCACTCGCTCCCGCGGTGGGCGTGCCGGTGCCGGCCGATCGGCGCGCGGGTCGGCCGGGCGAGCCACCGCCGGCACTCCGGTCGGCGCGGCGTCGTCGGACGGCGGCGGCTCCTCGGTCGGCGCGACTCCGGCCGGCGGCGGCTCCACCGACCCGGCCACGCCGGGCGGCAGCGCGACGAAGCCGTCCGCGGCGTCCGGCCCGGCCTCGGGCCCGACGAGTGGGGCCCCGACCGCCCCCGCCCACGACCGGTAACCGCAGCACCGGACTCCCCCGCCGCCCGGGGACGGGGCGGTTGCGTCGCGCTGTGCACGGTTCGAACCCTGCAGACCGCGCAAACCGCGCCGCAGGGCGGACCCCGTACCGCGACCGGCCGAGCCGGTCGCAGCCGGCTCTCGGTGCGACACCCGGGGCAGACGGCGCGAGTGACCTACCGGCCGGTAACCGCTGCCGTAGGCTAGCCGGTGCCGGCGGTGTCCGCGCCGGTGCTGACCGCCCGCGCGGTCCCGTCGGGCCGGCGCGGGCAGTCGGTGTCCCACGGCGAGGTGCCGGCGGCCGCGAGCCGCCGGTGGGGAGGCCACCGTGTTCGGTTCAGCCCGCGGTTCGGTCCGTGACGTGGTCTTCGTCGACGGCGTGCGCACGCCGTTCGGCAAGGCCAAGGGCGTGTACGCCGAGACCCGGGCCGACGATCTGATCGTCCGGGTGATCCGGGAGCTGCTGCGCCGCAACCCGTCCCTGCCGCCCGAGCGCATCGACGAGGTGGCGGTCGCGGCCACCACCCAGATCGGCGACCAGGGCCTGACGATCGGCCGGATCGCCGGCGTGCTGGCGGGGCTGCCGGAGTCGGTGCCCGGCTACGCCGTCGACCGGATGTGCGCCGGGGCCGTGACCGCGGTGACCACGACGGCGTCGTCGATCGCCGTGGGCGCCTACGACGTCGCCGTCGCCGGCGGGGTGGAGCACATGGGCCGCCATCCGATGGGCGAGGGCGCCGACCTCAACCCGCGGTTCGTCGCCGAGCGGCTGGTCGACCCGTCCGCGCTGGTCATGGGATCGACGGCGGAGAACGTACACGACCGGTTCCCGGCGATCACCCGGGAGCGGGCGGACGCCTACGCCCTGGCCTCCCAGGAGAAGGTCGCCAAGGCGTACGCGAACGGCCAGATCCAGCCGGACCTCGTCCCGATGGCCGCCCGCCACGCCGACAGCGGTTGGGAGCTGGTCACCGCCGACGAGCCGCCGCGGCCGACGACGACCCTCGACGGGCTGGCGGGGCTGCGCACCCCGTTCCGGCCGCACGGCCGGGTCACGGCGGGGAACTCCGCCGGGATCAACGACGGCGCGACCGGGTGCCTGCTCGCGGCCGCCGAGGTGGCCGCGGAGCTGGGGCTGCCGGCGCGGATGACGCTGGTCGGCTACGGTTTCGCCGGAGTCGCGCCGGAGGTCATGGGCGTCGGCCCCATCCCGTCGACGGAGAAGGCGCTCGCCCGCACCGGCCTGACGATCGACGACATCGGGCTGTTCGAGCTGAACGAGGCGTTCGCCGTGCAGGTCCTGGCCTTCCTCGACCACTTCGGCATCGCCGACGACGACCCCCGGGTCAACCAGTACGGCGGGGCGATCGCGCTGGGCCATCCGCTGGCGTCCAGCGGGGTGCGGCTGATGACCCAGCTTGCCCGGCAGTTCGCCGAGCATCCCGAGGTGCGCTACGGCATGACGGCGATGTGCGTGGGCCTCGGCATGGGTGCGACCACGATCTGGGAGAACCCCCACCACGGCGCCGCGACCACGACGACGAGCTGACCGGGCCCACGCGAGCACCGGGCCCACGCGAGCACCCAGTACCAGGAGAGGGCGCATGACGATCGACGAGGTGACCCTGGACTACCCGGACGAGGTCGTCACGGCCGCGCACGTCCGGTACGTGACGCTGCCCGGGGTGGCCGGCCCGGTCGCCCTCGTCACCCTCGACAACGGCCACGATCACACCCGGCCGAGCACCTTCGGTCCGGCCGGGCTGCGCCGGCTGCTCGCCGCCGTCGACGAGATCGAGGCGCATGACCCCCCGGTCGCCGCGATCGCCGTGACCGGCAAGCCGTTCATCTTCAGCGTCGGGGCGGATCTGGGTTTCCGGTCGTCGATCACCGAGGCGGACCGGCTGCGTCCGTCGCTGGACGCGCTCGGCCGGCTCGGGCACGACGCCTTCGCCCGGCTCGGCTCCGGTCGCCTCGACGGGCGCAACCTCTCCGACGGGCGCAAGGTCCCCACCTTCGCGCTGGTCAACGGAGCGGCGCTGGGCGGCGGCCTGGAGCTGGCGCTGCACTGCGACTACCGGGCGCTGTCCGCCGGGATTCCCGCGCTCGCCTTCCCGGAGGTGTTCCTCGGGCTGGTGCCGGCCTGGGGCGGCACCCAGTTGCTGCCGAACCTGATCGGCGCCGACCGGGCGGTGTCCGTCATCGTCGACAATGCGCTCAGCCAGAACCGCACCCTGCGCGGGCCGCAGGCGTTCGAGCTGGGCATCGGGGACGTGCTGCTGGCGCCGGCCGACTTCCTGGAGGAGGCGCTGGCCTGGGTCGGCCGGGTGCTACGCGGGGAGATCGACCCGGTCGCCGAGCGCCGCCCGGTCCAGCGGGGCGACGCCTGGGCGGAGGCCGTCGCCCGCGGCCGGGCGCTCGCCGACGCCAGGCTGCACGGCGCCGCACCGGCCGCCTACCGGGCCCTCGATCTGATCGCACTCGCCGAGACCGCCGATCGCGACAGCGGCTTCGCCGCCGAGACGCAGGCGCTGGCCGACCTGTCGGTCAGCGGCGAGCTCGCCGCCGGGCTGTATGCCTTCGACCTGGTCCAGAAGCGGGCGAAGCGGCCGGTCGGCGGCCCGGATCCGGCGCTGGCCCGCCCGGTCACCAAGGTCGGGGTCGTCGGTGCCGGGCTGATGGCCGCCCAGCTCGCGTTCGTGTTCGCGCACCGGCTGGAGGTGCCGGTCGTGCTCACCGACATCGACGCCGAGCGCCTCGACGCCGGGGTCGCCAACGTCCACCGGGAGTTCGACAACCTACTGCTGCGCCACCGGATCTCCCCCGACCAGGCCAACCGGTACAAGGCGAACGTCACCGGCTCGCGGACCTTGGACGCCTTCGCCGACGCCGACCTGGTCATCGAGGCGGTCTTCGAGGACCCGGCGGTCAAGCAGGCGGTGTTCGCCGAGCTGGAGGCCGTGGTGGCGCCCACCGCGGTGCTGCTGACGAACACCTCGGCCCTGTCGGTCACCGAGATGGCCACGCGGCTGGAGCATCCCGAACGGGTCGCCGGCCTGCACTTCTTCAACCCGGTGGCCGTGCTGCCGCTCGTCGAGGTGGTCCGCGCGGCCCGCACCGACGACGCGACGGTCGCCACGACCCTGGCTGTCGCCAAGAGCCTGAAGAAGGACGCGGTGCTCGTCGCGGACGCGCCGGCGTTCGTCGTGAACCGGCTGCTCACCCGCTTCCTCGGCGAGGTGCTCGGCGCCGCGGAGCAGGGCACCCCGATCGAACAGGTCGACCACGCCCTGGATCCGCTGGGGCTGCCGATGTCGCCGCTCGTCCTGCTGTCGCTGGTCGGCCCGGCGGTGGCCCTGCACGTGGCGCAGAACCTGCACGCCGCCTACCCAGACCGGTTCCGGGCGCCGACAAGCCTCGCCCGGCTGGTCGAGGCGGGCCGGGGCTCGGTCTACACCACCGGCCCGGACGGCACCCAGATCGTCGACCCCGAGGCCGCCGCGGCGCTGCGCTCGGACGCGGGAGCGCAGCCGCCCACGGCCGCCGAGGTGCGCGAGGCCGCCCTGCGGGCCCTCGCCGAGGAGATCCACCTCATGCTCGCCGAGAAGGTCGTCGCCGAGGCCGCCGACATCGACCTGTGCATGATCCTCGGCGCCGGCTGGCCGTTCCACCTCGGCGGGATCACCCCCTACCTGGACCGCACCGGCATCAGCGAGCAGGTGACCGGACAGCGCTTCGCCCCACCGGGAGTCGCCACCCTCCCGCCGGCCGCCAGCCGCTGACCGCCGGCTGCCGGCTGCCGGCTGCCGGCTGCCGGGCAGGTTCCATACCGGCAATACCGGGCACCAAACCGTCAGCGGCAACCTGCGGCAACCCTGTCCGTGTGGGCTCCCTGTCCGCCCGGTGGTCTTTGTCCGCCCGGCGGTCTCTACGTGCCGATGGCTTTATGTTCCGGTGGTCGCTATGTGCCCGGTGGTCGTCGCGCGGTGCGATTCGGCCCGAATGTGCCCGCCGGATGACCGGCTGCGCGCCTTCGACCAGGCAGTGTGACCTGCGCCGGAGGATCGGCATAAAATCCGGACGGCATATCCCTGCTGAAAGGAGATGCATCGTGACCGGTACGGCCGGCGCACGACAGAACGTGGTTTTTCCGAGCAACGGTGGCCAGGCACACGGCTATCTGGCGACGCCGCCTGGCGGCTCCGGGCCCGGCGTCGTCGTGATCCAGGAGTGGTGGGGGCTGACCACGCATATCGCGGATATGGTCGACCGGCTCGCGGCGGAAGGGTTCGTGGCTCTCGCGCCCGACCTTTATGGCGGCGCGACGACACACGATGCCGGGGAAGCCCGGCGTCTGGTGGCCAAGATGCCGCTGGAAGGCGCCGTCCGCGACCTGCGCGGTGCGGTGGATTTCCTCCTCCGGCGCGATGACGTGATCGGCCCGCGGCTGGGGGCGATCGGTTTCTGTATGGGCGGCGGGTTCGTGCTGGCACTGGCCGCCCTGGAACCGGAGCGGATCGCGGCTGCGGTCCCTTTCTACGGGCTACCACCCGACATGGTGGACGTCTCCGGGCTGCGCGCCCGCGTCCAGGGACATTACGGCGAGTTCGACGCAATGTATGACCCGGCTTCGGTCCAGCGGTTCACCGAACGGCTTCGCGCCCAGTCGGGTGTCTCGGCCGAGCTGCACTTCTATCCCGCCGGCCATGCCTTCCTCAACGACGAGAATCCGCGGGGGAACTACGATCCGGACCAGGCGGCGATCGCCTGGGGCCGCGCGACCGAATTCCTGCGCTCCACGCTGACAACGGACCCGCGGTGAGCTGATCCGGCACTGGGGTTCCGGCCCGGCGATGGCCTCCGCGCCTGGCGTCGTGGCCACCCGCCCCGTCCGCGGGCCCTGCCTCAGCAGGGCACCGTGGGCGGGTCAGGACAGGCGTTCCTCGAATCCGTCGAGCCCCTCGGAGCCGAGGATCCTGAGCTGGAGCCGGCAAACCTCAGCGGACGGCTCCAGGCCGAGTTCCTCCCGCAGGGTTTCGCGAAGCGCGCGGAACGCCACCAGGGCCTCCATACGGCGACCAGATCGATACAGCGAGTCGATGAGGCGGGCGTGCATCCACTCGTTCAGCGGATTCGCCATGATCAGCTCTCGCAGCTCCGCGACGAGGTCCCGGTGGTTCCCGCGCTGCAGATCACACTCGATGCGCAGCTCCAGCGCCCGGGTACGCAGCTCCTCCAGCCGGACGATATAAGGAGCGAGAACATTTCCGTGAGTGACGTTGCACAGCGTCGGCCCGCGCCACAGTGTAAGGGCGTCGCACAGGGTCTGAGCAGCCTCCTCCGGCCGGCCCTGCCGGATCAACCGGCGCCCCTCGTCGACGCGTACGGAGAAGATCTGCGCGTCCAGGTTTTCCTCATCCATCTGGAAGAGATAGCCGCCGGGTCGGGTGGAAATGCGGATTCGATCCGGCGAGATCAGATTTTCCTGGCCGAGCATCTGGCGAAGATGATAGACGTGGGTTCGGACCGTCGTGGCCGCGGTCCGTGGCGGCGAGCTCTCCCACAGCTCGTCCACGAGCAGTTCGGCGTCAACGAATCTGTTGCATCGGAGCACCATGAGGGCGAGTATCTTGCGAATTTTGGGACCGCGCGGAACGAAAACTCGACCTTCCACATCGAGCTCAAGCGATCCGAGGACGTTCACGAGTGCCATTTGTCCACCAGGATGCTGAAATCTTCGGGTCTGGACCGATGCAGGCCACTCGTCAGCTCCGCGACCAGTCGATCAATCGTCGACCTTGGCCCGACCTTCTCCACCTGAGGTGACCGACTCGATATCGGAGATCTCTCGGGTCTCCAAATCCGTCTCGGCAACGAACCAATGCCGACCGGACTATTTCAGAGTGACATACTATGCCCGGAATCGCGGCACGAGTGGCTGAGATATGCACCACAGTGAGCGTAACCGACAGTCGCCGGCAACCGGTGTGCTTGTCAAATAGCCGACGGCCGGACACCGACAACCCACGCCGGTCCCGGCCGGGCGACGGCGCGCAATCATTCCATGCGGGACCCGGCCGGGTCGCCACGACAGACGTCGGCTTTCACCGGACGACGGCGCAAGTGCGGATATTGATTCGCGGGCGGCCGTCCGAGCCGGCGCCGCGGATATCACGCGGATCAGGCCGACAGCACTGCGATCTGCGCAACGTCGAATGCGGGCCCGGCGCACCGTCCCGCCTGGTGGTGGTCGCCGACGTGCGAGACCACCATCGGGCAGGCGCGTCCGGACCCGCGCTTGCGCACCGACCGCTCAGCGGCCGACGGCCGGCCCGGGCACCGCACCGGGAAGGACACGATCGGGTGGACGCGTACCCGGGATGTCCCGAGAGTCGGCGGAGGTGTCCGCGATGTCGACCTCAGGGGGCACGCCGGGTATCGCATCCCGGGCGCTGGGGTGCAGATCCCTGGACCGGATCAGCAGAAGACTGAGGATCGCGCCGACAGCGGCCAGACCGGCGCCGACCAGGAGGGCATCGCCGAGACCGTCGGCAACGGCGGCACGCCCGGCCTGCGACACTTGCGCGGCCAGGCCCGGCGAGACCGAGCCGGCCGCCTCGGCGGTGGCCCCGGACGCGATCGAGGAGCCCGCCGCATGCGCCCCCGCGCCGAGTTGGCGACCGGCCGCCGAGTCGACGAAGTGATCGGACACCCGGCTCTGGTACAGGGCGCCGATCGCCGCGATGCCGATGGACACACCCACCTGCTGGAATGTCTCGTTCATCCCGGAGGACATCCCGGCCTTGCGCGGCTCGACGATCCCGACCGAGAGGAACGCCCGGGGCGGATTGAACAACCCGAGCCCGATGCCGGTGAGCAGCATGGTCGGCAACAGCGCCGTCCAGCCGCTGTCGGCATCCACCAGCACGCTGACGAGCGCCAGGCCGACGGCGAGGAACACGCCGGCGGCCGCGATCAGGAGGCCCGGCCGGAGTTTGGTCGCGATGATCCCGGCCACGGCGGCCACCACGAACAACAGGAGCGTCATCGGCAGCATCCGCACCCCGGTCGCCCACGGCGAGTACCCGAGGTTGTTCTGGAGGAAGGCCACCAGCAGGAAGATCGCGGACATGTTGGCCGCCGGGTAGAGCAACGCGGCCGCCGAGATCCCGCCGAAGGTCGGGATGCGGAACAGAGAGAGGTCGAGCATCGCTCGCTCCCCGGCCAGGCGCTCGATCACGAAGAACACGACGAGCAGCACGGCTCCGCCGATGAAGGAGCCGAGGATGATCCCGCTCGTCCAACCCTCGGCCGAACCGCGCAGCAGTGCCAGGACGAACAAGGTGAGCGCCGCCGAGAAGGTGACGAGACCGGGCCAGTCGATGCCGTGCGCCGCCGGGTCGCGGGTATCCCGCAGCCGCACGAAGCACAGCATCACCGCGACGACGCCGATCGGGACGTTGACCAGGAAGATCCAGCGCCAGCTGATCCCGTCGGTCAGCGCGCCGCCGATCAGCGGCCCGAGGGCGATGGACAGGCCGGTGACGGCTCCGAACACCCCGAACGCCCGCGCGCGGTCCGCGCCGTGGAACTCCTGGCCGATGAGAGCGGGTCCGACCGCGAACAGCACCGCGGCGCCGGCACCCTGGAATCCGCGGGCGATGGTGAGCGACAGTACGCTGTCCGCGAGCCCGCAGGCCAGTGACGCGGCCGAGAAGATGATGAAGCCGGCGATGAACACCGGCTTGCGCCCCAGCCGATCCGCCAGCGAGCCGCTGGTGAGCAGGAACGCCGCGAGGGTGAGGGCGTAGGCGTCCAGCACCCACTGCAGGTCGGTGAAGTTCGCATCCAGCGAGTCCCGCAGATCGGGCAGCGCGACGTTCACGACGGTCAGGTCGAGCATCAGCATGAACGTTGCGACGGTCACGATGCCGAGGGTCCAGCCCCGATTGCCGCCGGATCCGGCGCTGGCGGCACCTCCTGGCGCCTCCCCGCTTGAGGCGGCGGCTGGATCCGCATCATCGACTGGGCGAGTCATGACAGTCCTCCGTCGGGCCCGAGATACCGGGAATTTCGATGGTTGGAAACTCGATCCTGGACGACGCTACGGTGAACGATCTCTACTGTCAAACACAATAAGCAGGCTTCCCATCACCCCTTGCACACGAGCAAGGGAGGAACCGATCCATAGCCCCGGCCGGTCCACCGCCCCGCGACCACCCATCGCGCCCGCCTGCCCGAGGCCTACTCGGCTCGGCGCCGGTACGGGCGCCGACGCCCGAGTCGGGCCCAGCGGGACCGGCCGCCCGCCTTCGTCCCCTGGGCGCGGCGGTCCGCCCGGGGCCGACCGACCGCCGCGGGCGGCCGACCAAATCACCGCCCACGCCCCCGGTGTGACGGCGGCCGACGACCGCGACCCAACTTTGACAATTCGTTGACGGTCCTTCCACGCATCGCTGTCAGGCTGGATTCCTGGAGAGCGTGCGCCACGGCATGGAGGCGGTATGAAAACGGCACGGTTCGATTCGATCGAAGATCTCCTCGGGCCGGCCGAGCGCAGGTTCTTCGGAGCCGGCTACCAACGGACCGAAACACGGCTCGAGCACATCCACGCGGAGACCACGGGAAGGGAGGGTGACGAACTCTCGGCCGCCGCGCGGATCCACTATCCGGGCGACTGGTCGAGGAAGTCTACCGACGTTCTCATCCAACCGCACCTGAGTAGCATCGACACCCTGCTGCTGAGCGTCCAGATGGCCGAGATCTTTCTCGCCCGAGCGCACGGCCTACTGCCCGAACAACGTGACCGGATGTGGCTGCGGCGAATAGTGATGCGCGCGGGCTCGGCTCCACAGGAGAACCTCGACCACGTGGCGGTCCGGGCCCGACGGATCTCCTACCGGGCCGACACCGAAACGCTGTGCGGCCATGTCTCCGTCATCGAATGCATGATCGGAACGGTCCGCATGCAATGCGAGGTCGAGCACGAGATCCCGTCTCCCCGCCCGGATCTTGAGGCGCCGGCGACCGAGATGAACATCCTGGGGCCGGGCAGTGGGCGTCACTATGGCGAGGGCTACAAGAACCGACGGCACAGCATCCGCGACATCATTCTCGATGACGACGCCGCCCGTGCCGAGGCGACCGTCACCGTCCGCCCCGGACAGAGCGAGCACGGCGGGCACGCGGGCCTCGGAGCGCACTATGAGCCATCCCTGTCGATGATCGACTGCATGGCCACCGCCGCCCAGCTCTCCCAGGTCCTGTTCTACCGCCAGGACGGCCTGCAGCGGGGCATGACGAACACCCTGTGGATGCGCCGGATCAGTATGGAGACCAGCACGCCGCACCACCCGCTGACCGACTCCTTCACCGTCTCGGTGTGGACCGTCGAAACGGAGCGCGTCGAGCTGAACGGCAGCCCGTGGCGGACCACCAGGATCGACGGCGAGATCGACGGCATCCGGGCCCGTGCCGTCATGGCCCATGAGCTGCCCGTCGGGCATCGGGTCTGACCGCGGCCGGCGAGCCGACCAACGCCCAGCACACCCACCTGACTGTCGAGGGATCAGAGCGATGGCGACGTCACACCAGCACACATTCGACGTGAAGAAAATCCACCTGGCCGTGTCCGGCACCTATTCGACGGGTAAGACCACCACGACCGAGGCGTTGTCGGTGGCGACCGGTATTCCGCGCACGCATGCCATGACGGCTCGGCAGATCCTCGTCGACCTGGTTCCGGGAAAGCAGGTCATGGATCTTTCGGCCATGGAACTCATGATGCTGGGGATGCGCCGGCTGGAAGAGCGTATCCATCATGAGGCGGTCGCCATCGGCCGGGACGGGCCCTTCGTGTGCGACGGTTCGACGATCCACGAGTGGGTCTACGGCGAGGCACGCATGCGGATCGGGATCAATCCCGGATCGACCGTGTTCCACCGCATGACCAAGGAAATCGTCGGACTGCCGATCAAGCCCTTTTACAAACAGTACATGAACGCCTACGGCGGGCTCACGAAGAACCGGGCGAAGCGCATCTACGACGCGTACATCCATCTTCCGGTCGAGTTCGAGATGGAGAAGGACGGGCACCGGCCGGTGTCGGAACGGTTCCGGAACCTCTCCGACGATCTCCTCCTGGCGACTCTGGAGGAGATCAACATACCGTACTGGGTCGTCGGCGGCAGCATCCGGGAACGGCTCGACCAGATTCTCGAAATCTTCGAATTTCCGGTGGTGACGCCGGTCGACGAGGCCATCGACATCGCGCTGGAACGGGTCCGGGCGGACCGCGCCTCGCTGGAGTCGGACGCGCGGCATCATGCGAATCAGCGCGACGCCTCCCGGTGGCGACGCGTCAAGTACGCGATGCGGTACTGAACGGGCAGCCGCGCGGCACGCGCATCCCGGATCCGTGGCCGACCGCCCGACCGGGCCGAGATTAGTTAGTTTTCCAGCCGGAGGATTCCGATGCATGCTGGCACTGGAGAGATTTCTATCGCCATCGCCTCGGAGAACGCCCTCCTGCGGGAGACGGTGCGTGCCGCGCTCACCGCCCAGGCAGGCTTTCGGGTGGTCGGGGACGCGGCCGGTGGCGCGGCTCTGCTGCAACTCGCCCGCTGTACCCGGGCGGACGTGATTCTGCTCGGCTGCGGGGCCATGGGCGGCGCACCGACCTGGATCGTCCGGCAGCTGCGACGGCAGGCGCCGCACTCGCGGATCATCGTGCTCGGCATGGGTGCGGATCTTCGTCATGTCCAGGACGTTCTGGCCATGGACGTGCACGGTTTCCTCGACGACAGCGTGGGGATCCGCGGCCTGGCCCGGACCATCCGCGAGGCGCACTGGGACGACGGGCGGATCACCGTCTCGTTCACGCGACGCGATCTGCCGGACGCGGGGCGGATGGTCGACCTGCTGTCCCCGCGGGAACGCGAGGTACTCGGCCTGGTCGCCAACGCGTACAGCAACCGCCAGATCGCGCGCCACCTGACCATCACCGAGGGCACGGTGAAGCGCCACCTGAGGAACATCTTCAGCAAGTTGGGCGCGGTCAGCCGCATCGACGCCGTCAACAAGGCGGTCCTGTCGTCCGCTCCTCCCTCGTTTCGCGCGGGACCGGGCGGGCACCCTCCGGCGGCCTCCAACCAGTGACGGGCCTCCCCCATGGTCAGCAACCCAGCACGGCCCAGCGCCGGCTCGCGCATCGCGCCTCGGCGCCGCCACCACCCGCGCCGGCACGTCGGTCGTCGGGTCGGACCCGACCGGGCGTCCCGGCCGGGTCCGACCCGCAGCTCACCCGCGGACGACCTGACAGCCCACGTTGCCATCGGGCCCGATCGCGGTGAGCAGGGCGACGGCGCCGGGCCGGACGGCCGGCCCCACCGCCTGCCAGCGGGCGAGCACGGCGGCGAGCTGGAGCGCACCGGTCGCGCTGTAACTGAGGCCCAGCAGATCGTTCACCCGGATCTCCTCGGGCGTCCGTCCCAGTGCTGCGCGGATCGCCGCGTGCTCGGCCGCCGCGAGGACGTGAAAGCCGGTCGATCCGAGCGCGACCATCTCGACCTCGTCGGACTCGACCCCGCTGCGACGAAGCGCGCGGCGGATGGTTGACGCCAGCGCCTCCGCGAGCACGGATCCGGTCCGTGCGGGCTCGGTCCCGCCGGGTCCGCGGACGAAGGCACGCGGGCAGAACCGCACCTCTCCGGCGAGCAGGTGGGCCATCGCCTGGCTGGCGGGGTCGCTCCCGGCGTCGACCACGAACACGGCGCACCCCTCGCCCAACGCCGTCTCCGGCCGCAGTGCGGCGGTTCTGTGCCAGGCCCACGCGGTATGCGCCGTCAGTTCCTCGACGCCGCCGACGAGCAGCCGATCAGCCCGCCGCTGATCGATGAGAATCCGAGCGGACCGCATCGCGAAGATGCTGGAAAGCTGCCCCCCCGCCACGGTCGCGTTCACCCCGCCGAGCGAGTTCCAGATCGCCATCTGGGCGGAGCAGGCGTTCATGACGTTGTTCGGGAAGCGGGCAGGGTTGACCATGTACGGACGATCCTGCGTGAGCGTGTCGTAGGCCATCTCCGCGGCGCTGCCGATGCTGCCGGTACTCGTTCCCAGCACCACCCCGGTCCGGGCCGACTCGGCCGCGGTGCCGCGCCCTGCGCTGTCGGCGAGCGCGAACTTGGTGGCGACCAGTCCCAGGGCGGTCAGCCGGTCGATGTGGCGGATTCCCTTGCGTCCGAGATGGTCCGCGAGGCGCAGGTCGGTGACGGGCCGGACGGTCCGCGGCGGGAACTGCGCCCGCTCGGGTGGTGCGGGCCCAGTCGGATCGGTGCCGACGCCGCGGGCCGGCCCGGCCAGGGCCGGTAGGCCCAGGCCGGCCGAGCTGACCACGCCGATACCGGTGATCGGCAGCGGACGCACCACCGACGCCGTGGTCATGCCAGCACCCCCAGGATCGTGATGACGTTGTTGCCGCCGAACGCGAAGCCGTGATTCTGCACGATGGCGGGCCGGGCTGGCCGGCCCCGAACGGCGATGCAGTCGAGATTCGGCCCGAGCCGGCTGTCGACCTCGCGCAACGTGGCGGTGGGCGGCAGGAAGCCGTCCACCAAGGCTTTACAACAGGCGATCGCACCGAATGCACTGGCAGCCCCCATGGTGTGCCCAATCATCGACTTGATCGAACTTATGGGCGGGATACGGTCGCCGAACACCTCCCGCACCGCGGTGATCTCCGTCAGATCGTTGGTGATCGTGCCCGTACCGTGTGCACAGATGTAATCGATCTGGTCCGGCCGGACGCCGGCGGAGCGATGGGCTATCCGGATGCACTCGGCGATACCCGCCGCGTCCGGGTGAACCATGTGGCCGGCATCGCAGTTCATCCCGTAGCCCAACACCTCGGCATAGCAGGTGGCGCCCCGCGCCGTCGCAGTCTCCAGTGGTTCGAGCAGGAGTACCGCTCCGCCCTCACCGGTGAGGATCCCCGAGCGGTTCGCGTCGAACGGCCGCGAGACCGATTCCGCGAGCGCCCCCAGCTGATAGAAGCCGGCATGAGTCGTGCGATTGACCGAGTCCGCGCCGCCGGCCAGGACGAAATCCGCCTCGCCGGTGCGGATGAGATCAAATCCGTAGGCCAGGGCGAAATTACTCGCCGAACAGGCCGTCGGCACCGTCTGGCTGTCGCCGGTCAGCAGCAGCTCCGTGCTGACCGCGTTGGCGATCTGGCTGGCCGGCACCTGGGCGGCGAGCCGCGGGTCCAGGTGTTCCAGCCCCTCCTTCACCCACTGTTCGGCCAGGCGTTGGGTCGGGACTGCCTCGCCCGCGGTCGTTCCCATGACCGACGCGGTGACAGCGGTGCTGAGCAGGTCGGGGTCGATCGCCGCGTCCTCCACGGCGAGCCGCGCGGCGGCCGCGGCAAGCTGCCCACTGCGCCCCCAGCGCCCGGGTTCGAGCCGCCGCAGCAACCGGTCCGGATCGAAGTCCCGTACCTCGCCCGCCAGGCGGTAGGGAAAGCCGCTCGTGTCGAAACTCTCGATCGGTGAGATGCCCGTCCGGCCGGCCCGGATGGCCGCGCCGAAGGCGTCGGCCCCGATGCCTATGCTGCTGACCGCCCCCACGCCGGTGACGACCACCCGTTGACCGGAATCAGACATTTCCCAGCTCGGCTTCCCGGCTCCACACCGCGGTGACGACGGTGTCCAGGTTCACGAATTCCTCCTCGGGCAGTCGGATACCGAACTCGCGGTCGATCCGGGTGACGACGGTGATCAGTGCGAGCGAGTCGGCTCCGTAGTCCTCGACGAAGTGCGCCGACGACGAGAACTCCTCCGGTTCGAGCTCCAGCTCCACACTGATGATCTCCCGGATTCGTTGCTCGATGTCGTTTCGGCGCTCCTGGCTCTCAGCCATGACTGGAATCCCCTCGTGGACGATTTCGGTGTCGATTCTCCCGGTACCGGTCCGGCGCCCGCCACGCACGTGGCCAGGAGTCGACGGAACGGTAGTCCGCCCGAACCCCACCAGTCAGGAAAAGAGGCACCACAGAAACCGGGAATCAGATTGATCATCAGCCTAGCCGGGTATCGGATCGACCGTCAACGCATTTCAACATCACCGGCAGGAAACGGATCGAAAGTAGTAGGCGAGGCGCAGCTTGATCCGCCTCCCGGCGTCGGGCCAGGCCGATTTGACGGGCTGTCTATGTTTCTTTTACCTGCCGCTGGGATGGTACGACGCGAGGCTCCACGACGCCGGTTCCCGACGGTTCCGTCGGGCAGTCCCCGAGGGTTGTGAGGTATGGGTGAAAGCAATATGGAGCGACTTCGCAGGCGTTCTCACACCGCCGCTCGACCAGACGATGGAGAGCTTCTGTCGACGGATCGGCGTCGGCCGGGACCTGGTGATGGGAGCCGTCAGGACGGTGGCGGCGTCCTACCCGTCCGCCCACAGCCTGATGATCCCCTACGACACCGACCTGGCGACGGAGCAGGAATGGCTCGCGCGCCTTGCCGACGCGCTCCCGGAACAGCTACGCGACCGGCTTCCGCGGGACACGATCGCCGATCTCTGGTTCGACGGGCGATCGGCCAACCAGGCCTGGATTCACACGCTCGTCGAGCTACGCCGGGCGGGCCTGTTCGTCGGTCTCATGTCGAACATGATCGATTCCTGGGACGTCTACTGGCGGCGCATGCTCCCGGTCGAGGAGCTCTTCGATGACGTCGTGCTCTCCTTCGCCGTCGGTTGCCGCAAGCCCCAGCCGGAGATCTATGCGCTCGGCACCACCCGGGCCGGAGTCAGCCCGGAGCAGATCCTGCTCGTCGACGACACCTTGGACAACTGTGTCGCGGCCCGGGCCGCCGGCTGGCAGGCGATTCACTTCACCGGGGCTCGCGACGCCACCGACCAGGTCGCCGGACTACTGGCCGGACCGGGCACCGCCGGCTGACGGGCACGGCGTCCCCCATGCTCGGGTGTGGGCGGCCGACCGCGCGCAGTGCAACCCAGGCAACCACGGCGGATCCTCCGGGACCGCGAGGCAGAGGAGCTCGATGATGGGCCGTTCGGTGCTGGTGACGGGGGGAAGCCGAGGGATCGGTCTGGCGACTGCCAGGGCGTTCGCGGCGGCCGGTCACGATGTGGCGGTGACCTACAACACTGGTTCTCCGCCGGAAGGGCTGCTCGGCGTCCAGTGCGACGTCACCAAGGCGGCCGCCGTGACCTCGGCCTTCGAGCAGGTGCGGATGCGCCAGGGCCCGGTCGAGGTCCTGGTGGCCAATGCGGGGAGCATGCGCGACAGGCTGCTGCTCGGAATGAGCGACGACGAGTTCATGTCGGTCGTCGACGTCAACCTCGTCGGTGCGATGCGGTGCGCCCGGGAGGCGAGCACCGACATGGTGTCGGCCCGGTGGGGCCGGATCATCTTCGTCTCCTCGGTCACCAGCCTGGTCGGGGCACCCGGTCAGGCCAACTATGCCGCGTCGAAGTCCGGGCTCATCGGGCTGGCGCGATCCCTGGCGTGGGAGCTCGGCCCCCGCGGTGTCACGGTCAACGTGGTGGCTCCCGGCTTCATCGACACCGGGATGACCGAGCAGATGACCGAGAAACGGCGGCGGGAGGTGCTCGGACGGACCGCGCTGCGGCGACCGGGTACGACGGACGAGATCGTCGGTACGCTGAAGTTCCTGGCGGACGAGTCCGCGGGCTACATCACCGGGCTCTACCTGCCCGTGGGCGGCGGCTACGGCATGGGATCCTGACCCGCGCGGACCGGGTCACTGATCGTCGAGCAGCTGCTCAAGAATCGCGTGCAACTGCTGCCGCTGCTCCTCGGAAATCCGCTCGAAGTAATTCTTCTCTGACGCGTCCAACGGCTCCTCCGTAGCACGGAGTACCTCGCGTCCGGCGGCTGTTATATGCAGCTCGTATCGGCGCCGGTCATGGATGTTGCGCAATCGGATGACAAAACCGCGCCGCTCGAGTTCGTCGACCGTCCCCACGATTGTCGTGGGATCCACGAGCAGCCGGCGGGCGAGATCCTGTTGCGAGCTCGCCGGTTCCTCGCTGATATGGGTGAGGATGAAATAGCCGCGGCTGCTCAGGTTGTGCGGAGCGAGCACCTCCTCGAACACCTTGATGAGCCGACAGCCCACGAGGTGTGCCAGGAGGCCGGTTCGGCTGTCGCTGCCCACCTGACGGGTAGTCACCCCGAGATGGTATCCCAGCCGACCAGCAGCCGACCGCCGCAACGGCCGGCGCCCCAACGGACGGCCTCCCGGTACGCACCGCTGCCCTGGCGGGCCCGTGGCTGGCGAGGTTCTCCCGGGGTCCCGCACTCCCGGTCCCGCACTCCCGGTCCCGCGCTCCCGGTCCCGTGGTCATGGAGGGTCAGGAGGCGGCCGTCATCTCGGCGACCAACGAGAGGTCGTGGGAACCCAGCTGGAAGGAGCGCTCGGCCAGCAGCCGTCGCAGGAAAGGGATCGTGGTACTCAGGCCCGGGCCCTCGACGCGCATCTCGTCCAGTGCTCGGCTCATGCGTGCCAGCGCTCGCTCCCGGTCCGGCGCCCAGACGATCACCTTTGCCAGCAGCGAATCGTATTCGGGCGGAACACGATCACCCGCCGTTATATGGGTGTCCACTCGCACAAACGGCCCGTAGGGCAGTCGGAACGTCTCGACGACCCCCGGAGATGGTCGAAAGCCGGCCGCCGGATCCTCGGCGTTGATGCGGAACTCGATGGCCACGCCGCGCGGCGTGGCATCGGCCGCGGAGACCGTCAGCGGCTCCCCCAGCGCGATGCGCAGCTGCTCGTGGACCAGATCGACGCCGGTGACCATCTCGGTGACCGGATGCTCGACCTGGATACGACAGTTCACCTCCATGAAATAGAACTCGCCGGCCGGGTCGAGGAGGAACTCGAACGTGCCGGCGCCCAGGTAGTCGGCGGCCCGCGCGCCGCGCAGCGCAGCCTCGCCGAGCCGGTGCACCAGGTCCGCGGTCAGTCCCGGCGCCGGACTCTCCTCGACCAGTTTCTGATGCTGGCGCTGGACCGAGCAGTCCCGCGCCCCGAGCTGGAGCGCGTTTCCCTGGAGGTCGCGGAGAATCTGTATCTCGACGTGGCGCGCCGAGGGCAGGTACCGCTCCAGGTACACCCGGTCATCACCGAAAGCCACGCGGGCGCCGGCCCGCGTGCGCTGGTAGGCACGGGCGATGTCGTCCGATCGACGCACGATGGACATCCCGCGGCCACCCCCACCGGCCACCGCCTTGATGATGACCGGATATCCGATGTCCTCGGCGGCGTCGCGGGCGGCTTCGGCGCTGTCGAGCGACGCGGCGCTGCCCGGCAGGAGCGGCAGGCCGGCGTCGAGCATCGTCCGGCGGGCGGTGGACTTGTCGCCGAGCCGGGCCAGCACGGACGCGGGTGGCCCGACGAGCGTGATGCCCTCCTCGGCGCACACCGTCGCGAAGTCGACGTTCTCGGAGAGGAAACCGTAGCCCGGATGGATGAGATCGGCCCCGGTGGCGCGGGCCGCCTCGACAATCGCCGGGATGCTGAGATAGCTGCGCCGCGCGGGTCCCGGGCCGATGTGAATCGCGCGGTCCGCCAGCCGGACCACGGCCGAGTCCCGGTCCGGAGTCGAGTACACCGCGACGGTCGCCAGGCCGAGCTCGCGGCAGGCCCGCGCGATCCGCACCGCGATCTCACCACGGTTGGCGATCAGCACCGTCGGCATGGTCAGCCCCTCCCGGCCGTCTGATCCGTCTGATCCGTCCGATCCGTCGCCTCGATCCTGATCAGTGGCTGCTCGAACTCGACCGACGTCGCGTTCGCGACGAGGATCTCCGCGACGCGTCCGGCGTGCCGCGCCTCGACCGGGATCATCAACTTCATCACCTCGATGATCGCGACCTGTTGGCCGGGCGCGATCACATCCCCGACCGCGACGAAGGGGGAAGCCCCAGGCTCCGGCGCAAGGTAGACGGTGCCCACCGCATCGGCCAGGACCAGCCGGTTCCGGTCCGGATCCGCGCGCCTGTCCGCCCCCGCCTCCCGATGCCCGCCGGGCGTGCTGCCCCGCGGTCCGCCGTGCGGTCCGGAGGGGCCGCCGGGCGCACGATCCGCGGGCACCGAGCCGGCCGGCACCGGCACCGGGCCTGCGGGCAGCGCCTCGGCCGCCCCCCACCTGACCTCGACGGTGAGATCGCCGCTGGTCACCCTCACCGACGTCGGGGGTACGCCGGCCGCCGCGCCCAGTGCGGCGAGGTGGTCGCGGACCGCGTCGAAGATCTCGACCAGGCCAGGCCCGTGGGCTGCGGGCACCAGGGTCCCCGACTGCGAGAGGGTCTCGGACGGCGACAGGGTGGACGACGGGGCCGCGGGGTGCGCGGGCGCGGTGGCGCTCATCGAACCCCCACGCGGTCGGCCGCGTCGCGGGGCTGGCTGTCCTGGCGGGGCAGCGGCCCAGGGGCGTTCAGCGCCTCGGCGCCAAAGCCGCGAAACCGTGCCTGCCGGCGAGCGACCAGCTCGGTCGGCTCCAAGGCGAGCAGCGGTCGCAGGCTGGCGACGAGGGCATCGCGCAGGCGCTCCGCGGCCTCGGCCGGATCGGCGCCCGTTCCGCCCGGCGGCTCCGGGATCACACCGTCGACGACACCGAGCCGCAGCAGTTCCCGCGCGTCGACCCGCAGCGCGGCCGCGGCCCGGGGCGCCGCGGCGGGGTCCTTCCAAAGGATGCTGGCGCATCCCTCCGGGCTGATCACGGAGTAGACCGCGTCGGAGTACATCAGGACCCGGTCGGCCACAGCCAGGGCAAGCGCGCCGCCGCTACCGCCCTCGCCGGTGATGGTCGCGACGACGGGGACCGGCAGGGTGGCCAGCAGCCGGAGGTTCGCCGCGATGGCGGCCGACTGACCTCCCTGCTCGGCCGCGAGCCCGGGATGGGCGCCGGCGGTGTCGACGAGGGTGACGACCGGTCGGCCGAGCTTCGCAGCCAACCGCATCAGGCGAGCCGCCTTGCGGTAGCCGGCTGGCGAGGGCATGCCGAAGTCACGCGCGCGCAGCTCCGCCGCCGTGTGCCCCTTCTGCGTCCCGATCAGGACGATGTCGATACCGGCCAGCCGACCGAGACCGCCGACGATCGCCGGGCAGTCGCTCCCGAGCCGGTCACCGTGCAGCTCGGTGAAGTCCGACATCATGAGGGCGGCGTGGTCGAGGGTGGTCGGCCGGTCGAGCCGGCGGGCCGCTCGGACCACCGGCCATGGATCCCGGTCCGGCAGCAGGCCCGGATCGCGGATGAGGCCGGCCGGGTCGACCGGCATGGCCGGCCCGGGGACCGACACGGCCGGCGCGGGGGAACCGGCCGATCCGGTCGACCGGAGAGGGCCGGTGGCGTTGGTGACGAGACCGGGCTGCGGCGGGCGATCCGGCCGGACTCCCGCGTGCCGGTCGGGCCGAGCCGCGGGTGGCCGGAGGCGACCGACGCGCAGCAACCGGCCCAGCGTGGACCGCAGCTGCTCACGGGGTGTCACCAGGTCGACGAATCCGTGGGCCAGGAGGAACTCCGCCGTCTGAAAGCCCGCCGGCAGCGCCTGACCGATGGTCTGCGCGACCACCCGGGGGCCGGCAAAGCCCAGCCGGGCGCCGGGTTCGGCGATCGTCAGGTCGCACAGCGAGGCGTAGGAGGCGGCGACCCCTCCGTAGGTGGGATCGGTCACCACGCTGACCGTGAGCACGCCCGCCTCGTCCAGCCGGGCGAGGGCCTGGCTCGTCTTGGCCATCTGCATGAGCGCGACCACGCCCTCCTGCATCCGAGCGCCGCCGGAGGCGGTGACCAGGACGAGCGGCGTGTTGTCCCGCAGGGCGAGCTCGGCGGTGACGGTGATGGCCTCGCCCACCGCGGCGCCGAGACTGCCGCCCATAAACCGGAAGTCCATCACGGCGATCGCGACCGCGGTGCCGTCGAGCCGACCCCGGGCGCAGGCGACGGCCTCGTCCAGACCCGTCGCGGCCCGCGCGGCGACGACGTGGTCCCGATAGGGACGGACGTCGACGAAGCCGAGTGGATCATAATCCGTCGGGGTGAACCGGATCGGATCGATCTCACCCTCGTCCAGCAGCGCCGCCAGGCGCTCCGCGGCCGTCATCCGCAGATGCCTGCCACATTCCGGGCACACCAGGGAAAGCCGCGCGAGCTGCCGCCCATAAAGAACGGTTCTGCATCCGTCGCACCGATACCACGGTGGTCGATCGGCCGTCCCCTCGCCGGGCGCGATCGCCCCGTCCGCGGGCGGCATTGCCGACGTGCCGGCCATCAGCTTGCTCCTTGGTCATTATGCTGGGGCCGGTCGCAATGGCGGACTTCTCGTCCAGCCACGCCGAACCGGCGGTAGACACCAGATAATCACCACTCGTCATCCCGCGAAATTCCCGAAAAGACGTAGTGCTGCTCCTTTCGATGCACTCGGGATCGACGCCCGGCGCACCCTGCCAAGACCGCTGGCGGCTTCGGCGACCGCCGCGTCCCTCGCACGGCAGGGACCCGCGGCGCCCCGGACCCCGCTGCCACCCGGACCCTGCTACCACCCGGCCCCTGCCTGCTGCCACCCGGACCCTGCTGCCCCACCCGACCCTGCTACCCGAACCGACCCTGCTACCCGGACCGGCCCCTGCTACCCGGACCGGCCCTGCTACCCGGACCGACTGCGACCTGCGACCGGTGCCCGGCGATCAGGCCGGGCGGGCCGGGGAGCCGCCGCCCGGGGCGGCGGGATTCCCGAAGGGCATGGGCGGGCGCAGATCCGGAATCTGCGAATCGGGAGAGAAGGGAGCGCCAGGCGTCAGCACGCAGTACGTGCCAGATTCTCGGCCGACCCGGTAAATCTGCCGGCTCGCGTCGGCGATGCCCCGCCGGACGTCGACCTGGACCTCCCGGCTGGTCGCCGAACCCGCGGACCGGTTTATCCGCACGCCCCGGACGGCGAATGCGGATATACCGCCCTGAATCGCGTCCAGAGCCCGCATGAGGGTCGCGTATTCAAGTGCCGACCGCTGGCTGTGGACGGAGGGGCAGAGGCGGGCGTAGGCGGCGTCGTAGCGGGAGCCACCGACGTCCGTCAGGTAAGCGCGGACCGTGGAGGCCGGGCCGTCGTCGGAGCGGACGGACAGGAACAGGGCGGTGCCACCCGCTCCGACGAGCAGGGCGACTACCAGCACGAGCGGGATGAGCCAACGCGCCCGACCGTGGCGCGGCAGCGGAGGTGGGGGACCACCCGACCAGACGGGGTCGCCCCAGGGGTTCGGCGGGATGTGGGGGACCGGCGGCGGCCACGGCCTCCCGCCACCGTTCCAGGGGCCGCCGCCGGAGCCGGGAGCCGTCGGCGACCTCGGGGGTGCCGGCCGCGCGGGCGGGCCCCAGGGCGGTCCCGCCACCGCGGGACCTCGTGGCGAATGCTCACTGCCCCGGCCGTTCATGCATCTCCTTCGCGTGGCGGTCGACCTGCCGGCGCACGCGACGGGCGCCGGTCCCCACCCTCCATCCTGCCCGCCGCGCCATCCGGCCGGGCAGGCCAAGCCGGGCAGGCCGCCGTCAGACTCGCCATCGCCGACTTCCATCCGGCGGACTGAACGGTCCGCCGAGTCTCGGGCAGCACCGGCAGGACGATCAGCCGATGGGCGACGTCAACGGGTGCGATGCACCATCACCGGGCCGTCGCTCTCGGGACCGAGGTCCCGATCCGTATGCGGCGACGTATCGGCGGCCGCCCCCGTTCCCCGGCCGCGCAGGGCCACGCCGACGCCGGCCCACACCAGGTCGGCGACGGTGGCCAGCAGCCGCGCCACCAGGGCGACCAGCGTGGCGGGACCGCCCGCGACGGCGGGCGCGAGCGCGAGCACGAGGACCGCCTCGCGGACCCCCGCGCCGGCCGGAACCACCAGCACCAGGAAGCCGGCGGTCCAGGCCAGGGCGTAGGCGCCGACCGAGAGCAGCAGCAGCCGCCCCCCGCCGACCTCGGGATCGAGATCGCGCACGAGCAGCCAGGTCGCCAGGCCGTACCAGCAGAAGCTGACCAGCAGCCAGCCGGCACCGGCGGCGATGGGGCGCAGCGTCAGCGGCTCGTCGAGTGGCTCGCGACGCAGCAGCCGGAACCCCAGCGCCAGCAGCCGGGACAGCACCGGCGGACAGAGCACGACGGCGAACACCGGGACGGCCGCCAGCGCCCACCAGTAGCTCGTGAGCGCATCGGCGGAGACGAACGGGAGGGTGACCGCGGCGGCGAGGCCGCCGCTGGGCACGGCGAGGGCCAGCACGACCAGGCTCGCCGAGGCCGCCTTCGGCCGGGAGACGCCGTAGTCGCGGGAAAGCTCCATCTGGGCGAGGACCGGCCACACGCTGCCGGGGATGTACTTGCCGATCTGACCGACGAAGAAGATCCGCACCGCCGCCCGCAGCGGCAGTTCGGCACCGAGCCCGGCCAGCAGCGCCCGCCAGGACAGCACCGTCGTCCCGACGGCGAGAACGGTCGCGATCCCCGAGGCGACGACGCTGCCGACGGTGAGCAGGCGGAACGAGTCCCGCACGTCGTTCCACTGGCTGACCAGGGCCACCACCAGCAGGCCGAGGGCCACGACCAGCGCCGCGCGCACGAGCCACCAGCGCGGGCCGCGCCCAGACCGGCGCGCGGAGATGGCCGCCGGCTCGCCCGACGCGGTGTGCTGACCCACCGGGCCAGCCTAGGCCGGGATCCCGACCGCCAGCGCGCCGGCCCCCGGCACCGGCCCCCCCGTCGAGCGGCACGCAGATGGCGGCGCCCCACCGCCGGGGGTGCCGGTGATGGGGCGCCGAATCCGCGAGTCGCGGGGAGCAGCGACGATCAGTGCTGGTCGGCGACCTGCTCGCCGCTGCGCTGCGCGCCCGGGGATGCCTCGTTGGCGACGGCGGCCGGGTCGCCCTCCAGCGCGGGCTGGCGCTTCGCGATGGCCTCGACGACCTTGCGGGCGAGGTCCTGCGGGGCGAGGCCGACCTCGGCGATGACCTCGTCACGCTTGCCGTGGTCGAGGAAGCGCTGGGCGATGCCGAAGTCGCGCAGCGGCACGTCGACGTCAGCGTCGCGCAGCAACTGGGCCAGCGACGACCCGACCCCGCCGACGCGGCCGTTGTCCTCGACGGTGACGACGAGGTCGTGGTCCCGGGCCAGGTCCACCAGCACGGTGGGCAGCGGCTTGACCCACCGGGGGTCGACGACGGTGATGCCGATGCCCTGGCTGGCGACCATCCGCGCCACCTCCAGGCAGGTGGCGGCCATCGCGCCCACCGAGACGAGCAGCACCTCGCGGTGCTGGGCCACCGCCGGCGAGCGGAACAGCACGTCCACCCCGCCGATGGTGTCGATCGCCGGCACGTCCGCGGCCACCTTGCCCTTGGGGAAGCGGACCACGGTCGGCTTGTCGGTGGTCTCGACGGCCTCCCGCAGCTCGGCGCGCAGGGTCGGCGCGTCCCGGGGGGCCGCGATCGCGAGGCCGGGGACGACCTGCAGGAACGACATGTCCCACATGCCGTTGTGCGACGCGCCGTCCTCACCGGTCACCCCGGCCCGGTCGAGCACGAACGTCACCGGCTGGCTGTGCAGGGCGACGTCCATGAGGACCTGGTCGAAGGCACGGTTGAGGAACGTCGCGTACAGGCACACGACCGGCTTGAGCCCGCCCATGGCGAGCCCGGCGGCCGAGGTGACGGCGTGCTGCTCGGCGATGCCGACGTCGAACACCCGGTCGGGGTACGCCTTGGCGAACGGGCCGAGGCCGACCGGCTGGAGCATCGCGGCCGTCAGGGTGACCACATCGGGCCGCTCGGCGCCGAGCTGGACAATCTCGTCGGAGAAGACGTTCGTCCAGCTCGTCGTCTTCGACGTGGACACCGGCTTGCCGGTGACCGGGTCGATAACGCCGACGCCGTGGAAGTTGTCCGCGTCGTCCTGCTCGGCCGGCGGGTAGCCGAAGCCCTTGCGGGTGACGCAGTGGACGATGACCGGCCCGCCGAAGCTGCGGGCGCGGCGCAGGGCGGACTCGACCGCGACGACGTCGTGACCGTCGACGGGGCCGACGTACTTCAGCCCGAGGTCCTCGAACATCCCCTGCGGCTGGACGACGTCCTTGATGCCCTTCTTGATGCCGTGCAGCGCGTCGAACAGCGGCGCGCCGACCAGCGGCGTGCGGCCGAGGACCTGCTTGACGACGTCGAGGACCTGCTCGTACTCGGGGGCGAGGCGCAGGGCGGCGAGATGGTCGGCGAGGCCGCCGATCGTCGGCGCGTAGGACCGGCCGTTGTCGTTGACGACGACGACGACGGGGCGGTCATCCGCCGCGATGTTGTTCAGGGCCTCCCAGCACATGCCGCCGGTCAGCGCACCGTCACCGACGACCGCGACGACGGCCCGGTCCTCCCCGCGCAGCGCGTAGGCGCGCGAAAGCCCGTCGGCGTAGGACAGGGCGGTCGAGGCGTGCGAGTTCTCGATGATGTCGTGCTCGGACTCGGCCCGGCTTGGGTAACCCGAAAGGCCACCCCGCTGGCGCAGCCCGTCGAAATCGCCCGACCGACCGGTGAGAATCTTGTGGACATAGGACTGGTGTCCGGTGTCCCAGAGGATGCGGTCGAACGGCGAATCAAACACTCGGTGTATCGCCAGCGTCAGCTCGACGGCACCGAGATTGGGTCCGAGGTGGCCTCCGGTACGCGCGACGGCGTGAATGAGGAAATCACGGATCTCGGCCGCCAGGATGCCGAGCTCCTCATGGTCGAGGCGCTTGACGTCCTGGGGACAGCTGATCGTGGACAGAAGCGACACGGCGTGAACTCCCTCTCCCGAAAGGGGATCGGTCCGGGTCCGGCAAAGTCTACGCAGCTCCCCTGCGCGCTCGCAGACGGGCTGACGACATGTGAGCTCCTCGTGGATGGGGAGGCAATAGACCTGCTCGGGGTAAAATGCACCCCCGGCTCGCACACTATTGGTCGGGATGCGGGTACGCAGACGTACCGCGCGCCCCGGCGTGGCGCGCGGACGACACGCCGGGGCGACCAGGCGGCGGCGGAGCCGAGCGATCGGTCCCGACGGCGGCCGCACGCCCCACCTGCCGTACGGGCTCGGTCACAGCGGGTTCGGTGACGCGTGGCTTCAGTAGGGCCACACATTCGACGTGCGCGGTCATCGGAAACAGGTCGAACGCACGCAGCGAGACCATCTCGTAACCGAGTTCGGATGCGGCGGCCAGGTCCCGGCCCAGGGCCACCGGATCGCATGCGACATACGCGACGGCACGCGGGTGGTGGGCGAGCAGCGCGGCCATCACGGCGGGCCCCGCCCCCGTGCGCGGCGGGTCCAGCACGGCGATGTCCACGCGGCCGGCCGTCGGCCCGCTACCGATCACCCCGCGCACCGTCGCCGGGGTCACCCGCACCGAGCGCAGCGAGACCTGGGGCAGGTCGGTGAGGCTGCGGGCGGCGGCGGCGACCGCCGCGGCGTCGGACTCCATCGCGACGACGCGGCCGCCGGGGCCGACGTCGACGGCGAGGAACGCGGCGAACAGCCCCGCCCCCGAGTACAGGTCGAGCGCGGTCTCGTCCGGACCGGGCCGCAACGCGTCGCGCACGGCGGCGACCAGCACCCGCGGGGCGCCCGGGTGGACCTGCCAGAACACGTCCGGCCCGAGCTGGAAGCGCCGCTGCTCCACCGTCTCGACGACCTCGCCCGGCGCCGGCGCCGCCCCGGCCGGGTGCACGGCGACGGCCACCTGACCGGTGGAGGGACTCGCGGCGACTTCGACCGCGTCGGCGCCGGGAAACCGGCGCCCGGCCAGCGCCGCGGCCACGAGCGGGTGGGCGATGCGGCAGTCCGGGGTGGCGATCACCTCGTGGGAACGGCTGGCTCGCAGCCCGATCTCGCCCTGTGCGGTGACGGCGAAGCGCATCCGGGTCCGCCAGCCCAGCCCGTCGTCCGCGCCGCCCCCCGCCTGGTCACTCCCCGCCTGGTCGCCCCCGCCGTCGACGGGCACCGCCTCGACGACCACCCGCACGGGCCCGCGTCGAATACCGGCCTCCCCCGGCCGGCCCGCAGGCACGGCGGCCACCTGAGACACGGCGGATGCAGAGGGCACGGCGGATGCAGGGGGCACGGCGGATGCAGAGGGCGCGCCGGGCAGGGGGTGGGCCTCGGGGTCTGCCTCGGCGTCCAGGCCGCCGAAGCGGCGCAGGGCCTCCGCGATCACCTCGGCCTTGCCCCGGCGCTGCGCCGCGAGGTCGGCGTGCTGCCAGTCGCAGCCCCCGCAGGCGCCGGGACCGGCATGCGGGCAGGGAGCCGCCACCCGCTGCGGCGCAGGGGTGAGGACGTCGACGGCGTCGGCGCGCCAGTAGCGGTCGTGGGAGTCGTCGGTGACCCGGGCCCGGACGCGCTCCCCGGGCAGCGCATGGCGGACGAACACGACCCGTCCGCCCGCGCGCGCCACACAGAACCCGCCGTGGGCCACCTGCCCCACCACCAGCTCGATGATCGAACCCACCGCGGTCGCCGCGTCGGCGTCGGCCATCGCCGGACCGGCCGCCTGCCCTGTCGCACCGGCCGCTTTCCCCGCCGGACCGGCCGTTTTGCCCGCCGAACCGGCTGCTTTCCCCGCCGAAGCAGAGTGAGGGCGGGTGGCAGGCACGCCGGCCGGCCGGCGGCGAGGGGGGGTCACTCCCGCTCCACCGGCGTCGACCCGGCAGCGGCGGGGCCGGCCGTGCCCGTGGACCCGCGGGTCGCCTCCAGGGTGGCGGGGCCCGGCAGGGCGGCTCGGCCACGGCGCACCGCGCCCGCACCGGTCCGCTCCACCCGCCGCTCCGCGCCGCTGGACGAGGCGAGCTGCCAGGGCACGCTGGTGACCATCACCCCGGGCTGGAACAGCAGCCGGGCCTTGAGCCGCAGCGCGCTCTGGTTGTGCAGCAGGTGCTCCCACCAGTGCCCGACGACGTACTCCGGGACGTAGACGGCCACGACGTCGCGGGGGCTCTCCCGCCGGATCCGGGCGACGTAGTCCAGCACCGGCCGGGTGACCTCCCGGTAGGGGGAGGCGAGCACCACCAGATCGATGCTGATGCCGCGTTCCGCCCACGCGTCGCGCAGCCGGTCGGCGTCGGCCTGGTCCACGGCGACGGTGAGCGCGACGAGGCTGTGCGGCCGGGACGCCTTGGCGTAGGCCAGCGCCCGCAGCGTCGGCGCGTGGATCTTGCTGACGAGGACCACGGCCCGGATCCGCGAGGGCAGGGTCGGGGGGCCCGGCTCCGGGGTGAGCTCGACGGCGACCCGGTCGTAGTGGCTCCGGATCCCCCGCATGCCGAGAAAGATGATCGGGATGGCCAGGCAGACGATCCAGGCGCCGTGGGTGAACTTCGTGATGAGCACGAGGACCAGCACGGTGCCGGTGAGGCAGGCGCCGACGAAGTTGATCGTCTGCGAGCGGCGGATCCGCCGGCGGGCGGCGGGGTCGGGCGCGGCCGGGCCGGTCGAGCGCAGGATGCGCGCCCAGTGCCGCACCATCCCGGTCTGACTCAGGGTGAACGAGATGAACACGCCGAGGATGTAAAGCTGGATCAGGGCGGTGACCTGCGCGTGGTAGGTGATGATCAGCACGATCGCGAAGCCGGCCAGCAGGACGATCCCGTTGGAATACGCCAGCCGGTCGCCGCGGGTGTGCAGCTGGCGAGGCAGGTAACCGTCACGCGCGAGGATCGAGCCCAGCACCGGGAAGCCGTTGAAGGCGGTGTTCGCGGCGAGCATGAGGATGAGCGTGGTGACGGTGGCGATGTAGACGAAGCCCGGCGAACCGTCACCGAAGACGGCCGCGGCGACCTGGGCGATGACCGTCGGCTGCTCGCCGCTGGCGCCGACCAGGTCCTTCGTGTGCTCGGCCACGTGCACGTCCGAGATGAGAGCCAGGGCGGTGACACCGGCGAACATGGCGACCGCGATGACGCCCATGAGCAGCAGGGTGGTCGCGGCGTTGCGGCTCTTGGGCTTCTGGAACGCGGGCACGCCGTTGCTGATCGCCTCCACGCCGGTGAGCGCGGTGCAGCCCGAGGCGAACGCCCGCAGGACCAGGAAGGCCAGGGCCAGCCCGGCATAGTCGTGCTCGGCGACCACGTGGTAGCCCGCGCTCTCGGCCCGCGGGGTGTGACCGACCGCCGTCTTGATCAGGCCGGTCACGATCATCACGGCGACGCCGGCCACGAAGCCGTAGGTCGGGATGGCGAAGGCGGTCCCGGACTCGCGCACGCCACGCAGGTTCATCATCGTCAGCACGATGACGATCACGACGGCGATGATGACCTTGTGCGGAGCCAGCGCGGTGACCGCCGATGTCAGGTTCGCGACACCCGCCGACACCGACACCGCGACCGTCAGCACGTAGTCGACGAGCAGGGCGCTGCCGACGAGCAGGCCGGCGCGGGGGCCGAGGTTGGTCGAGACGACCTCGTAGTCGCCGCCGCCGCTCGGGTAGGCGTGCACGTTCTGCCGGTAGGAGGCGACCACCGTCAGCATGAGCACGATGACGGCGCCGGCCAGCCAGGGCGAGAGGTGGTAGAAAGCCAACCCGCCCAGTGACAGGACGAGCAGGATCTCCTCCGTTGCATAGGAGACCGACGACAGGGCGTCACTGGCGAAAACGGGCAACGCGACGCGCTTGGAGAGCAATGTCTCCCCGAGCCGGTCGCTCCCGATCGGTCGACCGACGAAACCGCGCTTCAGGCGGTCCGTGAGCGCCACGCGGCGATGCTACCGATGTCGGCTACCGCTACACGCAACTGTGACATGGCACACACAAACCCGTGTTGGTTGGGGTCACGCGCCCGAGGGTGGCGGATCTCCGTATACAGAGCACTCCGGTGACGATCCGCGCCGCGCGGGCGGGATCCGACTACGCTCCCCTCGTGCATGTCGTGATCCTCGGTTGTGGCCGGGTCGGCTCCGCCCTCGCCCGCGGTGTCGAGCGGCTCGGCCACTCGGTAGCGATCATCGACCAGAACGCGGCCGCGTTCGGCCGGCTGGACGCGACCTTCGCCGGCCAGCGCGTCACCGGGATGGGCTTCGACCGCGACACCCTCGTCGAGGCGGGCATCGAGCGGGCCGCCGCGTTCGCCGCCGTGTCCAGCGGGGACAACTCGAACATCATCGCCGCCCGGGTAGCCCGGGAGATGTTCGGGGTCGAGCGGGTCGTGGCACGGATCTACGACCCCCGCCGCGCCGAGGTCTACGAGCGGCTCGGCATCCCCACCGTCGCGACCGTGCGCTGGACCCGCGACCAGATCCTCGGCCGGCTGGTCCCGGACGCCGTCACCGCGCAGTGGTCCGATCCGTCCGGTTCGGTGCTGCTGACCGCGATCCCCCCCGGGGCCGCCTGGGCAGGCCGCAAGCTGCGCGAACTGGAGGAGGCCGCGGGGGTACGGGTCGTCTGCGTCACCCGCTTCGGCGAGGGCGTGCTGCCCGACGCCCGCACCCTCGTCCAGGACGGCGACGTGCTGCACGTGGCCGTGACGAAGGCCCGCGCCACCGAGGCCGACACGGTGCTTCGCACCGGTCCGAAGGAGGGCTGACGATGAGCATGCGCCAGGTGGTGATCGCGGGTGCCGGCAAGGTCGGCCGCTCCATCGCCGCCGAACTGCTGGAGAACGGCGCCGAGGTGCTCATCATCGAGCGCGACCCCCAGAAGATCCGCACCGACGCGCTGCCCGAAGCCCGGTGGCTGCTCGCCGACGCCTGCGAGCTGTCCCAGCTCGACGCCGCCGGGCTGAACGAATGCACCGTCCTCGTGGCGGCGACCGGGGACGACAAGGTCAACCTGGTCGTGTCGCTACTGGCGAAGACCGAGTTCGGTGTGCCGCGGGTGGTCGCCCGGGTCAACCATCCCAAGAACGAGTGGCTGTTCACCGAGTCGTGGGGGGTCGACGTCGCCGTCTCCGCACCGCGGCTGCTCACCGCGCTGGTCGAGGAGGCCGTCAGCGTCGGCGACCTGGTGCGGCTCATGCGCTTCCGGCAGAGCGATGCCTCCCTCGTCGAGCTCACCCTCGCCGAGGACGCGCCCGTGGTCGGTCGGCGCATCGGCGAGATCACCCTGCCGCCGGACACCGCCCTCGTGGTCATCCTGCGCGACGGGCGGGCGGTCATCCCGTCCCCGGACGCGACGCTGGAGCACGGCGACGAGGTGCTCGCGGTCGCGACCAGCTCGGAGGCGGAGGAGCAGCTCGCCGTCCTGCTCGGCCCGGTGCCCGAGCAGACCCTCACCGGGGGCTGACCCGGCCCGGACGACCCCGGGTCCCGCGGACAACCCGGGACTTCACGGGCCCGCGCTGAGCCGCGCGCCGAGGAGCCGCCCGCAGCTCAGCGCGGCGGGCGGAGTCGATCGACGACCGGCGCCTCGAGGGACGGCGGGTCGGCCCGCACCATCTCGTCCCCGGCCACCTCGCCCTCGACCACCTCGCCCTCGACCACGGCCGCGCCCGACGCGGCGGGCGGCAGCGGCGGCAGCGGGGCGAGCCGGCGCACGATGGCGAAGCTGGCGAGGACGGCGAGGCCGAACAGCGGCAGGCCGAGCGCGATGTTCGCCGCCGCCAGCCAGCCGGACTCGTCGGCGAGGTAGAGCACGCCCTGCACGCCGAAGCGCAGGGCGAACACGGCGCCCCAGACCAGCGTCGCCCACACCGCCGCACGCCGCTGGCGGGGATCGTTCTTCCAGCCCACGTAGCGGGCGTCCAGGCCGGCCATGAGATAGCCGGCGATCGGCCGGCGCAGCACCACGGACAGCAGCGCCACGACGACGCCGAGGGCGTTCTTCGCGATGCCGGGGAGGAAGAAGCCCTTCGCGTCGCCGGTGCGCGAGGCGACGAACGCGGCGACCGCGACGGCGAACAGGCCGGAGAACGTCTGCTGCGTCGGCTCGCGCCGCACGACGCGCAGGACGAGCAGGGCAAGCGCGGCGGCGATGGCGACGGCGATGCCGGCGGTCAGCCCTGCCTCGGCGTTCACCGTCACGAACGCCACGGTCGGGATGGAGCTGTCGATGATCCCCCGGGGCCCGCCGATGGCCTCGGACATCGTCATCGGCGGTGCGTCGGGGGTGGGCAGTCGTGGCATCGTCGGTGGGGATCCTGTCGGTGAGGGGCCGGTTCCCCGCCCGAACCTAGGCGCTCGCGGAGGGGACCGGGAGAAGTTCGTACCGCGGGTTGAAGATGCTCGGGCGACCCTCCTGCACGGTGATGCGGCCGGACGCCTTCACCGAGGCGCCGGCCCGCAGGCCCGGGATGTCCCGGCGGCCCAGGAACACCAGCGTCACAGTGCCGCTGCCGTCGTAGATGTCGACCTCCAGGGTCGGTGCGCCGGCACGCGCGCGCACCGTCACCGCCTGGATGGTACCCGCGACGCAGGTCTCGTCCCGGTCATGACAACCGCTCATCGGGACGGCACCCGCCGCCGCGGAGGCGGCCTGGAGATCCTCGGCATCGAGCTCGTTCGTTCCCGCCGTCAGCCTGTGGAGCTTGCGCCCCCACCAACCGTGTGGCTCGCCCACGGCTCCTCCGTTCCCGCGCGAGCAACCCTGCCCGAACACGTCTGATGCAACGAATGACCGAGGCTCAGTGTGCCCGCGGCAAGCCGCACGATCGAGCGATCCGGGCGCGGATACGTAGCGTGTGCGGTACAGGACCGGCGCGTGGCGTACCCGATCAGCGAAGCTCGGCGGTGCGGACGCCGGGCACCGGCATCGCGCCGTCCCCGCGGGACACCACGAGCTGGCGCAGCGTCTCGTCGAGCAGCGGGGCGGCCCCCGGCTCGCCCCCGGCCACGCCCGTCACCACGGCACGCAGGAACCAGCGTGGGCCGTCGACGCCCATCATCCGGCCGGGGACGGTCTCGCCCGGGCGGCCGGTGGGCAGCAGCATCCGCAGCTCGGGCCCGAACGCGCCGTTCGCCTCGCGACCGCCGGCCGCCTCGATCGTCGTCAGGATCTCGGCGCGCACCTCGTCCCACAGGCCGCGGCTCTTGGGAGCGGCGAAGACCGACAGCTCCATCGCGCTGCGCCCGTCGGTGACGAGCACCGTCAACGGCTGGCCGGTCGCCTCCTCCACCTGGAACTGCACCTGCACGCCCGGCAGCGCCGGGATCCGCAACGAGCCGAGGTCGAGCCGGTGGAGATCGTCCTCCGGGGCCTCGGTGACATCGTAGGGACCGTCGTCCAACACCACCGATGCGGCCTCGGCGACCGGCGCGCGCCGCTCGGGCGCCTCGGGCCGGGACGCCTCGCGCTGATCGGATTCCCTACGCCCGCGGCCGAACACCACCGGACTCCCTTCCCGCGCCCCCGGGCGTCCCCGCGCCAACCCCGGCGCCGGGACCCTCCGTCGAGCCGAAGCCACCCGTCGAACCGAACCCACCGCTGCCGCGCACCGAGGCGGGCAGCTCGTCCACGTCGCGGAAGACGGCATGCTCCACACGCTGCACCACGAGCTGGGCGATCCGGTCGCCCCTACGCAACGTGATCGGATCGGATCGATCGGTATTGATGAGAACTACTTTGATTTCACCACGGTAACCGGCGTCGACCGTGCCTGGCGCGTTGACCACCGTCACGCCGTGCCGGGCGGCCAGGCCGCTGCGCGGATGCACGAAGGCGGCGTAGCCCGCCGGCAGCGCGATCGCCAGGCCCGTGCCGACGACGGCGCGCTCGCCCGGCTCGAGGGTCACATCCTGCGTGGTCACCAGGTCCGCGCCCGCGTCGGACGGCTGGGCGTACGCCGGCGGCGCCACCTCGCGGTCCAGCCGCCGCACGAGGACCTCCACCCGCCCCGCCGCCGCGGCCTCGGTGGCCGCCGCCACGGCCCCGGCCACCGTTTCGGGCGCGGCCGGCCCGGCCGGTGCCGCGGGAGCCTCAGAGGCAACGGAAGCCACAGGGGCGGCGGAAGCCACGGAGGCGGCGGAAGCCACGGGGGCAGCGGGAATCGTCTGATCGGGGGCGGTCATGGGTCTGGTCTCCTGCCTGGACGGGCCGAACGGGGAGATGGATGGTCGCCGCCGACGGCCGTCGCCGGCGCCCGCTGCGCCGCGCCGGATGTCCGCGATCCGCGAGATGAACCTTAGGCCATCCCCAGCGCGGCACCCGGGCGCGCCCCACGTGCCGGCGGGGCCGCCCGGCCGTGATCGGATAGGGACCACCGGCGGCCCACCCTGGTCGGCTGGGGGTAATCGGAGCCACCGGGGTAGGGACAACACACGGGCGGGCCAGGGCGGCCCGCGGCGCAGAACGAGAGGTGTGGGGTGGCGAAAGCGGCATCGAAGCTGGGATGGAAGGTCGTCGGCGGGGCGGCGACGGCGCTCGCGGGCACGGCCGCCAGCCGCGGGGTCACGGCCGTGTACCGCAAGGTCCGCAAGTCCGACCCGCCGGTCAACCCGGCCGACCCGGACACCGCCTGGGCGGAGGCGATCGCCTGGGCGGCGATCTCCGGCCTGGCGATCGGGCTCGGTCGGCTCGCGGCGGAGCGGACGGTGGCCCGCGGCTGGGTCAGGGCGACGGGCTCCCCGCCACCCGGCATGGTCCGTCCGAAGGTCGCCACCTCGACGGACTGATCCGCACACCCGGCGGGCTCGGCGGGCACGATGGAGGTCACAGTCGCGCACGACGACCCGCGGGAGGCCGGATGGCCGTGTACGCCCTGGGAGACGCCGTCCCCGTCATCGACCCGACGGCCTACGTCCACCCGAACGCCACCGTTATCGGCACGGTGACGATCGGCCCCGAGTCGACCGTGTGGCCGGGGGCGGTGCTGCGCGGCGACTACGGGTCGATCGTGATCGGCGCGCGCACCTCCGTCCAGGACGGCACGGTGATCCACGCGACCGAGGAGCTGGCGACCGTCGTCGGCGACGACTGCACGATCGGGCACCTCGCGCACCTGGAGGGCTGCGTCGTCGAGGACGGCTCGCTGATCGGGTCCGGCTCGGTGGTCCTGCACCGGGTCCGGGTCGGGCGCGGCGGGCTGGTCGGGGCCGGGGCCGTCGTGGTGGGTGACACGGTCGTGCCGCCGGGCGGGCGGGCACTCGGGATCCCGGCCAAGGTGCTGCCCGGCGGCGCGGACCAGGCCGGTCTCGCCGCGGGCGCCGCCGTCTACGTGGCGAACGGCAAGCGCTACCGCGAGCAGCTACGCCGGATCGACTGAACCCCCGGGCGGGGCCGCGGCCGGCAGGTGCCGCATCTTCTCCGGGTTCGCCACGATGTTGATCTCGACGATCCGGCCGCCCGCGACGTGCAGGCCGGCGATGTAGCGCAGGACGTCGCCCTCGAAGCTCGCGAAGCCGGGTTCGCCGTTGACCTCGATCGGCTGGATCCGCACCCGCCCGTCGGCGCGCCGGGCCGCCTTCGCGAGGATGCCGAGCACGAACCGGGCCACCCGGTCGGCGCCCGCCACCGGCCGGCGGGCGGCCTGCGCGAGTCCCCCGCCGTCGCTGCGCAGGACGGCGTCCGGATCGAGCAGGGCCAGCAGCCCGTCGAGGTCGCCGCCGGCCGCCGCGGTGAAGAAGGCCGCGGCGACGCGACGCCGCGACGCCGGATCCGGGTCGAAGCGGACCGACCGGTCACGGACGTGGCGCCGCGCCCGGCTGGCGAGCTGACGGGCGGCGGCCGGGGTGCGCCCGGTGGCCGCGGCGATCTCGGCGAAGTCGTAGCCGAACACGTCGTGGAGGATGAAGGCGGTGCGCTCGGCCGGGCTGAGCGTCTCGAGCACGACCATCATCGCCATGCTCACCGACTCGGCGAGCGTCACCCGGTCGGCCGGGTCCGGCACCCGGCCCCCGCTCGCGGGATCGGGACCGACCGGCACCGCCGCACCGGCGACGAACGCCGCGTCCAGCACGGGCGAGCCGGCATCGGCGCCGCGCCCGGCACCGTCACCGCCGGCGAGCCCGTCAACGAACGGCTCGGGCAACCAGGGCCCGACGTACCCCTCCCGGCGCCCGCGGGCCGAGCGGAGCTGGTCCAGGCACAGCCGGCTGACCACCACGGTCAGCCAGGCGCGCAGGTCCTCGATCCGGCCGGCGTCGACCCGGCCGAGGCGCAGCCAGGCCTCCTGCACCGCGTCCTCGGCGTCGGCGAAGGACCCGAGCAGGCGGTAGGCCACCCCCCGCAGGTGGGGACGCTCGGCCTCGAACGCCGCGGCCAGCGCCGAGGGACCGGCCACGCCGGGCCCGCCGCCAGACGCGGACTCCCCGCCAGGGACGGACTCCCCGGCAGGCGCGGACTCCCCGCCAGGGACGGACACCTCGGCAGGGACGGACGGACCGGCAGGGACGGCGCCGGGGCTCTGCGCGGCGCGGTCCGGGATCGTCGTCATCGGCTCCTCCGGAGACTTCGGGGGCGCCACGGACCGGGCGTCACCGGCCCCGCCGGACGGGCGTGGCAGGCTCCCCTCCCCCACCTGGACGGGGTACCCGCCACCGGTGTGACATCCGCCGGCAGCCGGGCGGCGCGGGCGGCGATCTCACGGGCGGACGGTGGCCCGCGACCGCACGTCTCACCGCGCGGCTCCCGGCCGGGTGAGCGGATGTCTCAGAGAGTGTCACAGCTCGCGCGTCGCCGCGTAACGGTGCGTTCCTACGGTCGTGGCATCGCCCGCACCCCGGAGGATCATCACATGAGCGCCACACTGGAAGGCGTCCCGACCACCGACCTCACGCCGGCCGCATCCCGGCGGGGTCGCTGGATAGACGACTGGCGGCCCGACGACCCGACGTTCTGGGACGGCGGCGGGTCCCGCATCGCCCGCCGCAACCTGATCTTCTCGATCCTGGCCGAGCACGTCGGCTTCTCGATCTGGTCGCTGTGGTCGGTGATGGTCCTGTTCCTCGGGCCGAAGTACCACATCGATCCCGCCGGGAAGTTCCTGCTGACGTCGCTGCCGACGCTGGTCGGCAGCGTGCTGCGCATCCCGTACACCTTTGCCGTCGCCCGCTTCGGCGGGCGCAACTGGACGATCTTCAGCGCGCTGCTGCTGCTCGTCCCCACGATCCTCGCCGCGATCGTCCTCGAACCCGGCGTCTCGTACACCACCCTGCTGATCGTCGCCGCGGTCGCGGGCGTCGGCGGCGGCAACTTCGCCTCGTCCATGACGAACATCAACGCCTACTACCCGGACCGGCTCAAGGGCCGGGCGCTCGGGCTCAACGCCGGCGGCGGGAACCTGGGCGTGGCCGCGATCCAGCTCGTCGCCCTGCTCGTGCTCGCCACGGCGGGCAAGGGCCACCCGCGGGTCGTCCTGGCGGTCTACATCCCGCTGATCGTGCTGGTCTCGCTCGGCGCGGCGCTGTTCATGGACAACCTGTCCTCGGCGCGCAACGACCGGGGCGCGATGCGCGAGGTCGCCCGCGACGGCCACACGTGGGTGATGTCGCTGCTCTACATCGGCACGTTCGGCTCGTTCATCGGCTTCGGCTTCGCCTTCGGGCAGGTGCTGCAGGTGCAGTTCGCCGACCGGTTCGACACCCCGATCAAGGCCGCGTACCTGACGTTTCTCGGGCCGCTGCTCGGCTCGCTGATCCGCCCGCTCGGCGGCCTTATGGCCGACCGCTTCGGCGGCGCCCGCATCACGTTCGCGAACTTCGTGGCGATGGCCGCCGCGGCCGCGGTCGTGCTCGTCGCCTCGCTGACGGACTCGCTGGCCCTGTTCCTCGTCGGGTTCATCGCCCTGTTCGTCTTCAGCGGCGTCGGCAACGGGTCGACGTACAAGATGATCCCGGCGATCTTCCGGGCGAAGTCGCGCCTCGCCGTGGACGCCGGCGCCGACCCGCTGGCGGCCCAGCGCGCCGCCCGGCGCCGCTCCGGCGCGCTGATCGGCCTGGCCGGCGCGATCGGCGCGTTCGGCGGGATGCTGGTGAACCTGGCCTTCCGGCAGTCGTTCCTGAGCTACAAGTCCGGCGACGCGGCGTACATCTCCTTCATCGCCTACTACGCGCTGTGCTTCGTCGTCACCTGGTTCGTCTACCTGCGGCCGTCCGCCCGGCGGCTGCACGGCATCTGAGCAGCCGCCGCCCGCCGCCCACGCGCCTTCCTTGCCGGCCCACAGCCCTGGACGTCCGATTCGTCGCTGTGGAAAGACAAGGAAGGCAGCGGGTTCAGGCGAGGTCGACGGCGACGGCGATCTCGCCGCTGGTGGGGCGGAACGCGAGCTCGCGGATGCTGCCGGCGCTGCGCAGGTCGGTGGCCGCAGCTTCGACGAGGGCGACGAGGTCGGCCTCGCCGCTGATCCGGGCGCTCGCGACCTCGGCCTTCATCGACGCCTTCGCCGCGGACTTGGCCCGCCGCACGCCGGTCAGCGCCGCGCCGACGGCGTCGAGCAGTTCGGGACGCCCGCCGTCGGCGAGCTTGCGGATCTCCGCCGGGTCCGGCCAGCTCGCCCGGTGCACCGAGCCGGGCCGCCACCAGGACCAGACCTCCTCGGTGACGAACGGCAGGACCGGGGCGAACAGCCGCAGCAGCACGGACAGCGCGACCGCGAGGGTGGTGTGCGCGGAGGCGGCGCCGGCGGCCCCGAACGAGCCGTAGGCACGGCCCTTGACCAGCTCGACGTAGTCGTCGCAGAACCGCCAGAAGAACGACTCGGTGACCTCCAGGGCCCGCGCGTAGTCGTAGGTGTCGAGCGCGGCGGTCGCGGCATCGACGACGTCGGCGAGCGCGGCGAGCAGCGCCCGGTCCAGCGGCTCGCCGACCGGCACGGCTTCACCCGCCGGCACAGCATCACCATCGACCGGCACGGCTTCATCGACCGGCGCAGCACCATCGACCGGCACCGGGGCCCCCGCGGGCGGCTCCTCGGCGCCGAGCCCCAGCGCGAAACGGCTGGCATTAAGGATCTTGATGGCGAGCCGGCGGCCGTTCTTCATCTGGCCGACGTCGAAGGCCGTGTCGGTGCCCGGCCGCCCGGACGCCGCCCAGTAGCGGACCGCGTCCGAACCGTGTTCCTCCAGCAGGCCCATCGGGGTGACGACGTTGCCCTTGGACTTCGACATCTTCTTGCGGTCCGGGTCGAGGATCCAGCCGGAGATCGCCGCGTTCGACCAGGGCAGCACGCCGAACTCGGCGTGGGTGCGGACCACGGTGGAGAACAGCCAGGTCCGGATGATCTCGTGGGCCTGGGGCCGCAGGTCCATCGGGAACACCCGGGCGAACAGGTCGGCGTCGCTCTCCCAGCCGCTGACGATCAGCGGGGTGAGCGAGGACGTCGCCCAGGTGTCCATCACGTCCGGATCGGCGGCGAACCCGCCGGGCACCCCGCGCTGGGAGTCGGTGTAGCCCGGTGGCACGTCGCTGGACGGGTCGACGGGCAGGGCCGCCTCGGCCGGCACGATCGGCGCGTCATAGCGCGGCGCGCCGGCGTCGTCGAGGGGGTACCACACCGGGAACGGCACGCCGAAGAACCGCTGCCGGCTGATCAGCCAGTCCCCGTTGAGGCCGTCGACCCAGTTCTCGTAGCGGACCTTCATGTACTCCGGGTGCCAGCGCAGCTCCTGGCCTCGGGCCCGCAACGCGGCGCGCAGCGGCTCGTCCCGCCCGCCGTTGCGGATGTACCACTGGCGGGTGGTGACGATCTCCAGCGGTCGGTCGCCCTTCTCGTAGAACTTGACCGGGTGGGCGATCGGCCGCGGCTCGCCGAGCAGCGCACCGGACCCGGTGAGCAGCTCCACGACGCGCGTGCGGGCGCTGTGCACGGTCCTGCCGGCGAGCTCGGCGTAGTGCGCCCGGCCCGCGGGCGAGGTGATCGCGGCCGGCGACTCCGGCACGAGCCGGCCGTCACGGCCGATCACGGCGCGGGCCGGCAGGCGCAGTTCCCGCCACCAGATGACGTCGGTCAGGTCACCGAAGGTGCAGATCATCGCGATACCGGATCCCTTTTCGGGATCGGCGAGCCGGTGGGCGACGACCGGGACCTCGACGTCGAACAGCGGGGTGCGCACCGTGGACCCGAACAGCGGCTGGTAGCGCGGGTCGTCGGGGTGGGCGACCAGGGCCACGCAGGCGGGCAGCAACTCCGGCCGGGTCGTCTCGATCACCACGGGCTCCGCCGCGGCCGACCCGGCCGGGTCGGCGCCGCCGCGGGGGAAGGCGAGGGTGTGGAAGGCGCCGGGACGCTCCCGGTCCTCCAGCTCCGCCTGGGCGACCGCGGTGCGGAAGGTGACGTCCCACAGCGTCGGCGCCTCGGCCAGGTAGGCCTCGCCGCGGGCGAGGTTGCGCAGGAACGCCCGCTGGGCGACGGCGCGCGCGCGGGTGTCGATGGTGGCGTAGGTGTGCGACCAGTCGACGGACAGCCCCAGGCGGCGCCAGAGCTCCTCGAAGCCCTTCTCGTCCTCCAGCGTCAGCCGCTCGCACAGGTCGACGAAGTTGCGCCGCGAGATCGGCACCTGCTCCTTGCCCGGCTTCGCCGGCGGAGCGAAGTCCGGGTCGTAGGGCAGCGACGGGTCGCAGCGCACCCCGAAGTAGTTCTGCACCCGGCGCTCGGTGGGCAGCCCGTTGTCGTCGAAGCCCATCGGGTAGAAGACCTCACGGCCGCGCATCCGCTGGTAGCGGGCGATGAGGTCGGTGTGCGTGTACGAGAACACGTGGCCAACATGCAGCGAGCCGCTTACGGTCGGTGGCGGGGTGTCGATGGAGTACACCCGCCCCCGGTCGACGGTGCGGTCGAAGGTGTAGATGCCCTCGTCCTGCCATGCCGTCGACCACCGCGCCTCGATGCCATCGAGGCTGGGCTTCGCGGGAACCGCGCGTGCGGAGCGATCAGTGCTGTCTGTGCCAACCACAGCGACGATCCTACGGGCGCGCCGATCGTGACCGCCGGGCCCGGCCCCCCGAGACCCCGCGCGTCCGCCTGGCGTGACCGCTTTCACCCGCCGGGATGCTCGCGTGCGACGCCACCTTGGCAGGATGAGCCCGTGAGCGGACCGCCCTGCCCCGCCGACGCCGGCCGCTGTCCCGAGGCCGGCCGCCGTCCCGAAGCCGGCCGCCATTCCGAAGCCGAACCAGAGCCCGAGCCCCGGAGCGCCGACCGATGAGCGACCTGCCAGACCCGGACATCCTGCTCGACGTCGCGCTGACGATCGCCCGCGAGGCCGGCGAGCTGCTTGCTCGGGGCCGCGAGGGCGCGGTCGCCGCGGAGACGACGAAGTCCTCCCCCACCGACGTGGTCACCGCCCTGGATCGCGCCTCCGAGGCGCTGGTGGCCCGCCGGCTCGACGAGCTGCGTCCGGGCGACGGCCTGCTCGGCGAGGAAGGATCCGACTCCGCCGGGTCGACCGGCGTGCGCTGGATCGTCGATCCGCTCGACGGCACGGTGAACTTCCTCTACCGACTGCCGAACTGGGCGGTGTCGATCGCCGCGGAGGTCGACGGCGAGGTCGTCGCCGGGGTGGTGCACGCCCCGGCGATGGGCACGACCTACACGGCCGTCCGCGGCGGCGGCGCCTTCCGCGACGGCACGCCGCTGACCGGGTCGACGGTGACGACCCTGGCCGGCGCCCTCGTCGCGACCGGTTTCGGCTACCTGGAGTCCCGCCGCGCCGCCCAGGCCGCGGTGCTCACCAGGGTGGTACCCCGGGTCCGCGACATCCGCCGGATGGGCGCGGCGTCGCTGGATCTGTGCGCCGCCGCCGGCGGCCTCGTCGACGCCTACTACGAACGCGGCCTCAAGCCGTGGGACCATGCCGCCGGCGGGCTGGTCGCGGCCGAGGCGGGCCTGCGGGTCGGCGGGCTGCACGGCCGGCCGGCGACCGAGGACCTCACCGTCGCCGCCCCGCCGGCGCTGTTCGGCCCGCTCACGGACCTGCTCGCCGAGGACCCCCCGGCCGACCGCGACTGACCCCCCGCCCGCTGCCCCGCCCGCGGCCCGCGGGCGGGGCAGCGGCAGCGGCGGGGGCGGGGGCGGCCTCGCCGGGTTCACGCCCCGGCCAGGCCGTCATGGCCGGTCGGCGGGTCGGGGAGATCCCTGACTGTGATCCCTGATCTGTGGGTCAGCGGCTGTCCGCGGTCGTGGCGGGGGCGGCGGGATTCGGCCCGGCGCTGGAGCCGGTGTCGCCGTACCAGACGGTCCGCCGGACGTGGTCGACGTAGCTGACGATGATGTGCACCACCCGGCGGGAGACGTCGTCGGCGTCGTAGTCGGGGACGACCCGCGCCCGGCGGTCGCTCTCGGCCTCCCGCACGATCAGCTCGACGGCGTCGAGGATCCGCTCCGGGCGCAGCACGCTGGCGACGAGCACCCCGCGGTCCATGCCCTCCGGCCGCTCGTGCGCCTCGCGGACGAGCACGGCGGGGAAGCCGACGAGCGAGGCCTCCTCGGTCAGGGTGGCGCTGTCGGAGAGCACGCACAGGGCGGCCCGCTGCAGCGCGATGTAGTCGCAGAAGCCGAAGGGCCGGCAGAAGCGGACCCGGTCGTCGAGCAGGGGTGCCCGCCCCGAGCGGCGTAGCGCGCCGAGCCGGTCCCGGGTCCGCGGGTGGGTCGAGACGATCACCGGAAGTCGGTAGCGGGCCGCCAGCCGGTTGAGGGTCTCCAGCATGGCCGACAGCGCCTCGGGCCGGTCGACGTTCTCCTCGCGGTGGACGCTGGCGAGCAGGTAGCGCCCCGCCTGCACGCCGAGGGTGGTGAGTGCCGACGAGGTGTCGATGAGCGGGGCGTAGTGGGTGAGCACCTCCTTGACCGGGGAGCCGACCACGAAGATCCGCTGGGCGGGCAGCCCCTCGGCGAGCAGGTGCCCGCGGGCCCGTTCGGTCAGGGCCAGGTGGACGTCGCTGAGCTGGTCGGCGACCCGCCGGTTGATCTCCTCCGGGACCCGCTGGTCGAAGCAGCGGTTGCCGGCCTCCAGGTGGAACACGGGGATCCGGCGACGTTTGGCGGCGATCGCGGCGTAGCAGGTGTTCGTGTCGCCGTAGATGAGCACGGCGTCGGGGGCCTCCGCGGCGAGAATCGGGTCCAGCCGGGAGATCAACCGGCTGATCGTCTCGGCGGGGGTGGGCCCGGCGGCGTCGAGGACGTGGTCCGGCCGGCGGATGCCGAGTTCTTCGAAGAAGACCTGGTTGAGTTCATGGTCGTAGTTCTGCCCGGTATGGACGAGGCGCAGGTCGACGGCCCGGTCGAGGGCGGCGACGACCCGGCTGAGCTTGACCACCTCCGGTCGGGTGCCCACCACCACCAGCACCCGCAGGCGGCGCCCGGTCGGGCCGGCCGCCCGCGACACGGCGGACGCCGACCGGGAGGCGGTCAGCGACGGGCGGCGGGGCTGCGGCCCGCTGGGCTGGGGCACCAGCGGTTTGACCCGCTCGCCGGGCAGCCCCGACGGAACCGTCGGTACGGAGGGCCCACTCTGCTCCGGAGTACCACGCGGCATCGGATTCCCCCTGGCGCAACGCGTCGACACCAGCGGCCGAGGGCCCGCCCGGACGATCGCCGGGCGGCCCGGGGCTGCCTCACAGGGGGAAGGTATCACTGTCTGTAGTTTTCAGATAACCCAGAGCGCATCACGATCCGGGCCCGACCCGAGGGGACAGCCCGTGCCGTACGCAGCCCGTCAGCCAGACCGGATGCCCTGGCCTGGAAGCTTTGCGGCGAGGACGTCGGCGGGTTCGATCGTCGGTGCGGCGACGCAGAGCTCCGCCGCGGCGGCCTGGAGCGCGCCGAGGTTCCTCGACAGGTGAGCCTGCCGCGCGGCGTCATCCGGAAAGGCGTCAAACACGCCGAAGGCGGCCGAGCCGAAGCGCACCCCGAGCCACACCGGGGTCTTCGCCTCGTCGTTGACCATGGCAACCGCGGACGTCAGCAGTCTCGCGACTTCCTCCTCCCTGCCAGGCTTGGCCTCGAGCCGGATCAGAAGTCCCACAGTGACCACGACTAACCTCATTCTGTAGAGAACGTTCCAGAACGATACCCCAATTCTGGAGCGATCGCTGTAGAATTCGGGAGTGACCCCGGGCAGACCGCGCGCGTTCGATCGTGAGACCGCCCTCGAACAGGCGCTCCTGGTGTTCTGGCAGCACGGCTACGACGCGACCTCGATCACCGCGCTCACCGAGGCGATGGGAATCACCGCCTCCAGCCTCTACGCGGCGTTCGGCGACAAGCGGTCCCTGTTCACCGCGGCGGTCCGCCGCTACCTTCAGGGGCCGGCACGCTTCACCGCCACAGCACTCGACGGGGCGTCCACCGCCCGCGAGGCGGTCGAGCGGCTCCTTCGAGCCGCGGCAGCCGCCTACACCGAGCCCGGCCACCCGTCCGGCTGCCTCGTCATCAGCGCAGCGACCAACTGCGCGCCGCGCTCCTACGACGTCCAGGCCGAGCTACGCGGCATCCGGGCGCAGGGGCGGCAGGCCCTCACGCAACGCATCTCCGCCGGCATCCGCGACCGCGAAATGCCACCCGAGACGGACGCCCACGCCCTCGCGAGCTTCTACGCGGCCACCCTGCAGGGCATGTCGGGCCTCGCCCGCGACGGCGCCACCCACGCCGAACTCGATCACGTCGTCACCGCCGCGCTGGCCGCCTGGCCCGACTAGTCACGGGTCCGACGGCCCGCGTCGATCCCCACCCAGATCCGACCCGGCCCATGCCGTCGCCGCGCGGACCGCGACCCGGGCGCAGGATCGCGTCTACTGCGCGGTCGCAGCCTGGCGCAGCGCCGGCGCGAGCTCGCGCCACTGGTGGTCAGGCAGCGCGGCCGGGTCGGTGGTGAGGACCTGGATGCCGACGTGGTTCGCGCCTGCGTCGAAGTGTCGGCGCACCCGATCGTGGATCGTCTGGTCGTCTCCGTACGCGACGATGGCGTCGACGAGGCGGCGGCTCGGGCCGCCGAGGATGTCGTCGTCGCCGAAGCCGAGGCGCCGCAGATTCGCCGTCTGATGTGACTCCATCGCGACATATGCGGCGACGTGCGCGGTGGCGACCTCCCGGGCGCGGTCGATGTCGGAATCCAGGACGACAGCCTGCTCCACACCGAGAAACGCCTGCGGGCCCATGATCTCGCGGGCCCGCCGGGTGTGCTCGACGGGCACGAAGTACGGGTGCGCCCCCCAGGTCCGCTCCGCCGCCAACGACAGCATCTTCGGGCCGAGGGCTGCCAGCACGCGGCGCACGGCCACCTGCGGCGACGGGCTGTGGGCGGGGACGGCGTCCATGGCCGCCAGGTAGGCGTCCATCGTCGAGACCGCCCTGCCCAGGGCCGGCATGGGATAGCCGTCCATCAGGTGGACGGTGTCGTCGATCCGGTGGCCACCGAGACCGAGCAGGTAGCGCCCCGGGAACGCCTCGCCCAGCGTGCGGGCCGCGGTCGCCATGGCGATCGGGTCGCGAAACGCGATGTTCGCGATCCCGGACGCGACGGTGATTCTCCGGGTGGCCGACAGCAGCAGCCACGCCTGGCCCACCGTGTCCCGACCGAACGCCTCCCCGTACCAGATGGCGCCGTAGCCCAGCTCCTCGATCTCCGCCGCGGCCTCCCGCACCCGGTTGGCCGGCTGGCCCTCGAAGGCGAAGGTCCAGACACCGATGCCGCCGAGCTCGTGTCCTGGGTGCGCTGCCACCATGCTCCTTCAGGTCGGATATCCGGACATGCTGTCCGGTTAATGCCGACTACAATACGGACACCTTGTCCGGTTGTCTACGTTCGGTGGCGAGAGGAGGACGCGATGGCGACACCGGCCGGGCGAGCCCCCGGGCAACGCCCGCCGCGCGCGGATGCCCGGCGCAATCGGGAGCTCCTGCTCACCGTCGCGCGCGAGGCGTTCGAGGAGGCCGGACCGGACGTGTCCCTCGTCGAGATCGCCCGCCGGGCCGGCGTTGGACAGGGAACTCTCTACCGGCACTTCCCGACCCGGGCCGCCTTGTTGCAGGCCGTCCTCGCCGACCGGATCGAGACGCTGTGCCGGCGGGCGGCGGAGCTGTCGGCCATCGAATCGGCTGACGGCGCGCTGTCGGCCTGGTTGCGCCTGTTCCTCGTCCATGTCCATGTGAACCAGGGCCTCGCCGGCGCCTTCATGGTCGAGGAAATCGAGCCGTGGGTCGCGGACTGCCACCGAGTCATCGTGGATGCCGCAGCCGGCCTCCTCGAGCGCGCCCAGCAGGCAGGTACAGCCCGCCCCGACCTGACCCCTGACGATCTCGTCCAGCTTGTCGTCGGGATCGCCCTGGCCACGGCCCGCGGCGACAATGCCGACCAGGCCGGCCGGCTACTCACGCTGGCCCTTGACGCCGTCCACCGGAGCTCGGCGCGCGGCAGCGGATGATCGCGGCCGTCGGCGGCAGCGACGGAGACCAGGAAGGTGAAGGTCAGGCGCAGGCAACTGCCCGTGCGGTCATCTCCGGTGTACGGGACGCCAGTGTGGACCGTCGGTCGCACGATGGTGCAGGGCCCAATAGTGCGACGAGGTACGGTTGTCGACCGTCAGAAACCGCCGTACGGCACGGTGATGATTTCCATGAAGTGGCCGCCCGGGTCCTGGAAGTAGACGCCCCGGCCGCCGTCGTTGGTGTTTGTCTCACCTGGGTGCTGTCGCGCCGGGTCCGCCCAGTGCTCGACGCCCTGCGTCCGGATCCGCTCGATCGCGGCGTCGAAAACCTCGTCCGAGACCAGGAAGGCATAGTGCTGGGCCGAGAACTCGGTGCCGGTGTCGGCGTAGTCCAGAGTGACGCCGTCGGCGAGTTGGACGGCCAGAAAATGTCCGGCAGGTACCGGCGCGGGCAGTGAGAGCAGCCGGCTGAGAAAGGTCGCCGACTCGTGCCTGTCGCGTGCTGCGACGATGGTGTGGTTGAAACGAACGGTCATGCCGACCCCATTCGGTCCCACGCCTCCATGCCGGAACCGGAACGCTCGACGGCACGCGACGCTGCCGTCCAGTCTACTGACCCGACGCGTCACCTTCGAGCGCCTTCTCCCGGCGCGTACTCCACCGGCATGCGTTGGAAGGTGAACATGGGTCGTCCGTCCGGGCTCGCGTGGGACGAGCTTCTCGACCCCGGCCGGGACGGTCCCCGGCCGGGGTCGATCGCTTCGACTAGAGCAGCGAGCGCAGGACGTAGAGCAGGATGCCGCCGTGGCGGTAGTACTCCGCCTCGCCGGGGGTGTCGATGCGCACGACCGCGTCGAAGGTCTTGTCCCCCGCGCGGACGGTGATCGCCGGCGTCTTCTCGTCGACGTCGGCGAGACCGGTGATCGTGAACGACTCCTCACCGGTCAGGCCGAGCGACTCCACCGACTGGCCCGCCGGGAACTGCAGGGGCAGCACGCCCATGCCGATCAGGTTGGAGCGGTGGATCCGCTCGTACGACTCGGCGATGACGGCGCGCACGCCGAGCAGCGAGGTGCCCTTGGCCGCCCAGTCGCGCGACGAGCCCGAGCCGTACTCCTTGCCGGCGAGCACGACCAGCGGCACGCCCTCGGCGGCGTACTTCTGGGCCGCGTCGTAGATCGCCATCTCCTGGCCGTCGGGCAGGTGCCGGGTGACGCCACCCTCGGTGCCGGGCGCCAGCCGGTTACGCAGCCGGATGTTGGCGAACGTGCCGCGGATCATCACCTCGTGGTTGCCGCGCCGCGACCCGTAGGAGTTGAAGTCGCCGGGCGCGACGCCGTGCTCGGCGAGGTAACGGCCGGCCGGCGAGTCCTTCTTGATCGAACCGGCCGGGGAGATGTGGTCGGTGGTGACCGAGTCCCCCAGCACCGCGAGCACACGGGCGTCGATGATGTCCGTGCGCGCCTCGGGCTTGGTCGCCATACCCTCGAAGTACGGAGGGTGACGGACGTAGGTCGAGTCGTCAGCCCAGGCGAACGTCCGCGACACCTCGCCGCCGTCGCCGACCGGCAGCGAGCGCCAGCGCTCGTCGCCGGACAGGTCGGCGTAGTCCGACTCGAACATCTCCGACTGGATCGCGTCCGCGACGACCGCGGACACCTCGGCCTCGCTCGGCCAGATGTCGCGCAGGTACACCGGCTGGCCGTCGCTGCCGTGGCCGAGCGGGTCGGTGTCGAGGTTGATGTCCATCGTCCCGGCCAGCGCGTAGGCGACGACCAGCGGCGGGGACGCCAGGTAGTTCATCTTGACGTCGGGGTTGATCCGGCCCTCGAAGTTGCGGTTGCCGGACAGCACGCTGACCACCGCGAGGTCGGCGTCGTTCACCGCCGCGCTGATCTCCTCCGGCAGCGGGCCGGAGTTGCCGATGCAGGTGGTGCAGCCGAAGCCGACCAGGTTGAAGCCGACCTTGTCCAGGTACGGCACGAGCCCGGCGCGCTCGTAGTAGTCCATGACGACCTTGGAGCCCGGGGCCAGCGTCGTCTTGACCCACGGCTTGCGGGTCAGCCCCTTCTCCACGGCGTTGCGGGCCAGCAGCGCCGCACCCACCATGACCTGCGGGTTCGAGGTGTTGGTGCAGGAGGTGATCGCCGCGACCGCGACGGCCCCGTGGTCGATCTCCACCGTCGTGCCGTCGGCGAGGGTGACCGACGTCGGGTTGGCGGGCCGGCTGGTGATGTCGCCGGCGACGGCGTTCACCGAGATGGGGGCGTCCGACGGCTTGTCCTCGAACGCCGCCGCCGGGTCGGAGGCGGGGAACGACTCGGCGTCGGCCTCGTCCGCGCCACCGTTGGTGAACGCCGAGGGCTGCGCGTAGTTGACCAGGGCCGCGCGGAACGCCTGCTTCGCGTTCGACAGCGGCACCCGGTCCTGCGGCCGCTTCGGCCCGGCCAGCGACGGCACGACCGTCGACAGGTCGAGCTCCAGAGTGGTGGTGTAGGCGGCCTCTCGGCTCGGGTCGTGCCAGAGCCCCTGCTCCTTGGCGTACGCCTCGACCAGCGCCACCTGCTCCGCCGGGCGGCCGGACAGGCGCAGGTAGTTCAGCGTCTCGTCGTCGACCGGGAAGATCGCGCAGGTGGAGCCGTACTCGGGGCTCATGTTGCCGATGGTCGCCCGGTTGGCCAGCGGGACGTTGGTGACGCCCTCGCCGTAGAACTCGACGAAGCGGCCGACGACACCGTGCCGACGGAGCTGCTCGGTGATCACGAGGACCATGTCGGTGGCCGTCGTGCCGGCGGGCAGTTCGCCGGTCAGCTTGAAGCCGACGACCGTCGGGATCAGCATGCTCACGGGCTGGCCGAGCATCGCGGCCTCGGCCTCGATGCCGCCGACGCCCCAGCCGAGCACGCCCAGGCCGTTGATCATCGTGGTGTGGCTGTCCGTGCCCACCAGGGTGTCCGGGTAGGCCAGCGTGCCCTCGGGGGTGTCCTTGGTGAACACCACCCGGGCCAGGTGCTCCAGGTTGACCTGGTGCACGATGCCGGTGTTCGGCGGGACGACGGTGAAGTTGTCGAACGCCGCCTGGCCCCAGCGCAGGAACTGGTAGCGCTCCCGGTTGCGGCTGAACTCCAGCGCGGCGTTGAGTTCGAAGGCGTCCGGCCGGCCGAAGTGGTCGGCGATGATCGAGTGGTCGATCACGAGCTCGGCCGGCGCCAGCGGGTTGATCTTCGCCGGGTCGCCCCCGAGGGCGGCCATCGCCTCGCGCATGGCAGCGAGGTCGACCACACAGGGGACGCCGGTGAAGTCCTGCATGATCACGCGGGCGGGGGTGAACTGGATCTCCTGGCTCGGTGCCGCCGCCGGGTCCCAGTTCGCCAGCGCCCGGACGTGGTCCGCGGTGATGTTGGCGCCGTCCTCGGTGCGCAGAAGGTTCTCCAGCAGCACCTTCAGGCTGTAGGGGAGTCGATCGGCCCCGGGCACCGCGTCCAGCCGCCTGATCGTGTAGGTGCGATCACCCACCGCGAGCGATCCGGTACTGCCGAAGCTGTCCATCGTTCTCCTCCTCATGACCCGCCGTCCGTCACCCGCGGGCGGCGGGGCTTGCCACCATGGTCGCGCCCCTGCGGCTACGCCATGGCGACGCCGCCGACGGCGGCTGGCGTAGGCGCAGGGCCGCCCGCGGCGTCGGCCATCCTCGGCCGGCTCGTGTCCATCCTGGCATTTCCCGCCTTGCGGGATCGCGCCCGAGGGGTTGTGACACAGCCGACGCGACCGCGCCACCGAGGCTCGATCGGTCCCGCCCGCCGCGGCGGGGACGCCGGAACCCACCGTACGGCGAACCCGGGAGGACGTGCCGCCATTTAATTAGCAGCGCTAACAATATCAGACGGATCCGCCGCGAGCTCCGCCGCGAACCGGTCGAGGAACACCTGCCGCTTGCGCTGCGGGCTCATCGCCCCGGTGCCCACCGACCGGGCGAGCATCCGCCGCTCCCACTGCTCGACGTCGGTCACCACCCGGGCCGGCGCCCCGGCGGCCAGGGACCGCGCCGGCACGTCGCGCATCACCACGGAGCCGGCTGCGATCACCACGTCGGAGCCGATCGTGACGCCCGGCATGATGATCGTGTTCATCCCGATCGCCGTGTCGTGGCCGACCCTGATGGGCGCGACCACGTCGATGTCGGGATGCTGCCGGCGCATCCGGGTGGCCGCGCCGTCGTGCGTGATGAACCGGACGCCGCCCGCGATGGCCACCCGGTCACCCAGCCTGATCAGGTAGGGCTCGGTGCCGAAGGTGGCGGCGGTGACCCCGATGAGCCGGCAGTCCGCGCCGAGCCGCACCCCGATGCTGCGGGCGTAGCCCACCGGGTCGGTTCGCAGCAGGTAGGTGCGGAAGGCCGCCCGCAGCGCCCGGCCGGGCAGCGCCGCCAGCGGCGACAGGCGGACCCGGCCGGCCAGCGCCCCCGCGCCGGGCCGGTCCGGCCCGGGCCGACGGACCGACGCGCCAACGGGGAGCGACAGGGACGACGGGGACGGCTGGACCGTGGAGGGCTTCGGGGACGACGGGGACGGAGCCCGGTGCAGCCACTGGCCCGGCGTGTGCCGCACGCGGGTGGCGTGGTGCAGCGCCGCCACCACATCGTGGCTGAGCGCCCGGCGGTCGAGCAGCTTCTCCGCCCGCAACCGGGCCGCCTCACCGCGGCGGCGGGCCGCGGGCGTGCGCCGGCCGGCAGCCGCCTCCTGCAGGGCGGCGGCCATCGCCACGGCGTCGCCGAGCCCGACGAGCCAGCCGGTCTCCTCGTCGACCAGTTCCGGCAGCCCGCCGGCCGCGGTGGCGACGGAGGGCACCCCGCACGCGGACGCCTCGGCCCCGGCGCCGTAGCTCTCCGACCACGACGACACGACGTTGACGTCCGCGGCGGCGTAGAACGGCCGGACGTCGGTGACGCTGTCGACCCAGCGGACCCGGTCGGCGCCGGGCAGCCGGGCGGCCCATGCCCGGACCTGCTCGCGGTAGCTCTCACCGGCCTCGCCGTAGCCCCCACCGAGCAGGATCAGCGTCCCGCGCCCGCCCAGCTCGGCGAAGCGGGCCCACGCCGCGAGGAGCACCTCGTGGCCCTTGACGCCCTGGCCCGGACGGACCAGCCGCTTCGGTGGGTAGAAGTAGGCCACGCAGACCGCGACGAACTCGTCCTCGCCGAGGCCGAGCTCCGCCCGCGCCGCCCGCCGCCGCTCGCCGTCGGCCGGGCTGAAGCGCTCCAGGTCGACGCCGTAGGACAGCGTGCGCATCCGGTGCGCCGGCAGACCGAGCGCGGCGTACCGCCGGCGGATGTCCGCGCTGGACGCGATGAGCAGGTGGTCGAGCCGGCACAGCACCCGCTCGACCCCCCGGATCAGCGTGTTGTCCAGGTAGAGAGGGCCCGCGACCATGTACACCCTGGTGATCCGGGTACCCAGGGTGGCGAGCCGGACCGCCAGCGCCGACGCGTACAGGTGGTAGTGCACGACATCGACGCCGAGCTCGCGCAGCCTCGCCCGCAGCCGGATGATCCCGACGAGCTGCGCGGCCGGCGACGCGCCGCGCCGGGGAGCCGGGCTCTCGACGACCTCGATCCCCAGCGCCGTCAGCTCCCGCGCCAGCCGGCTGTCGAAGTGGTCGGGCGCGGGCAGCAGCACGACCACCTGGTCGCCGGACTCCCGCGCGGCGAGCACGTGCGGAATGATCCACAACGGCCCGTCCCCGGTCTTGACCAAAGTAGCGATCTTCATGCGGAACGGTCCTTCCGGGTCGTGGATGGGCGGGCGGCAGGCGCCGCCGCGGGTCGCGGGACGCGAGGCGTGGCCGGTCGGCGGGCCACCCACAGGCAGGCCCGGCCGGACAGGTGGGCCGCGCCGAACAGGTCGAGGGCGGCCTCCAGCGGCCGCAGGTGCGGGCGGGGAACGCGGGCGGACACGGCCCGGCCGGCAGCGGTGAACTCCAGCGCCGTGGCGAGCGCGCCGTAGGGATACGCCCGCACCTGCTCGAAACCGACGGCGCGCAGCACCGCGGACAGCTCCGCCGGGGTGAAGGCGTACTGGTAAAACTCCCCCGCCCCCGCCCGCGGCAGCGGCAGCGGCAGCCAGACCGGGCCCCCGTGGGAGCCCGGGCCGCCGACCCGGCCGCCACGGCCCAGGCTGCGCAGCAGCGGGCTGAAGCACGGTGTGGAGACCAGCGCGATCCCGCCCGGTCGCAGCACGCGCAGGGTCTCGCGCAGCACCTCCTGCGGGCCGTCCTCGAAGTGCTCGCACACGCCGGGCGAGTAGACGGCGTCGTACCGCCCGTCGGGCACGTCGAGCCAGCGGACGTCGCCCCGCCAGACGCGGATCTCGGGAGCGGCCGCGCGCAGCCGCTCGACGGTGCGCGGCGCCCAGTCCACCGCCTCGGCGGCGAATCCTTGCGCCGCCATCGCGACGCTGAACTGCCCCGGCCCGCACCCGGCCTCCAGGACCCGGTCGCCCGGCCGCAGGTGGCGGCGGACCGCCCGGCGCAGGTGGAGCGGGAGATGGCCCGCACGGGCTCGGCGGTAGTCCGCGGGCTGGGCGTCCCACCGCTCGTCCCAGTAGGCGGCGTCGGCCGCCTGGCGGTAGAACACCAGCCGCCCGCCGTGGGCGGTCGGCTCGACGACGAGCGTGTCGCGGGCCGGGTGTGGTGCCATCAGGGCATCCCCTTTCCGAGGACTGGCAGCGGCTCGTCACCGCCCGGCTCGCGCGGATGGCCTGGTCCGAACGGGCGGGACACGGTCAGCGGCACGGTCGGCTGCGGGGAGGGGAGAGCGAGCGGGGCGTCGAACTCCCCCCGCAACGCGCGGCGGGCCAGCGCCGTCATGACCGCGTAGGCGATCATGCTGCCGACCGCGGCGCCGGCGGGTCCCCACCAGGGCACGAGCACCGGATAGGTCGCCAGCGACACGGCCAGGCCGAGCAGCCCGGCGCCACCGGCCGCGCCGGTGCGGCCGAGGCCGGTCAGGGCCCGACATTCGACCAGGAACGGGGCCAGCAGGAGCTCGGCGACCAGCAGCAGGCGCATCGGGGTGACCGCCGCGGCATAGCCCGGCCCGAACAGGGTCCGCACCAGCCACGGCGCGGCGAACGCGAGGACGCCCGCGGCGACCAGCAGGACGGCGAGCAGGCCGCGGGTCACCGTCCGAAGCGCCGCGCGGGACAGGACGCCCCGCGCGGCGCGGTGGAAGACCACCTGGCCGACCGAACCGGGCAGCAGGCGCAGTGCCTCGCCGGTGGCGGCGGCGATCGAGTACACGGCGGCGGCACCGGCCCCACCGAAGGCTGCGACCAGCAGCCGGTCGAACCGGAACGCCATCGTCGCGCCCACGTTGAGGCCGAGCGCGGGGACACCCTTGACGACCAGCAGCCGCCAGGCCCACGGGTCGGCCCGCGGCCGCACGGACAGCCCCTTGCGGGCCAGCGCCGCCACGCCCGTCGCCGCCTGCGCGGCCCAGCACAGCGCGAGGATCACCAGGATGTGCGGCAGGGACGGATGGCGCGGGCCGGCCAGCAGCAGCCCGAGCTGGGCGAGCCCGGCGGCGGCGACGAGCCCGGCGGCGAGGACGATCGAACCGGCGGCGTTGAGCGCGTCGAGCACCTGCACGGCGAGGAGGTTCGCGGCGGCGAGGACGGCGATCGCGAGCACCAGACCGGCGTCCACCCGCGCCCCGCCGGACAGGTGGATCACCTGCAGCGACGCCACGGTGATCAGGACGGCGGCGGGTGCGGTCGCGGCGAGGGACAGCCCCAGGTAGTCGCCGAGGGACACCCGGGGGTCGCCGCGGCCGAAGTAGTGCCGGAACGCGACGTTGGTGCCGAGACCGCCGACGAGCGAGCCCAGCGCGGAGACCGTCAGCAGGACCACCAGCGCCCCGCGCCCGCTCAGGGGCAGCATCCGCGCGGTGACCACCGCCTGGCCCAGGCTGGCGACGGCGGACAGTCCCAGCCACCCGGTGACCACCGCGCCGACCCGGCCGATCCCGCGGTAGGGGTGCGCCACGCCCACCCTCCGACCCGGCGTGGGTAGTGCGGGGAGCACCCTCGTCCACGATCCCCCGGCCGGCGCATGCAGCGCCACCGCCGCCTCGGCCCACGCCGGCAGGGACTGCGGCCCTGCCGGCCCGGGCGGTCGTCGCACCGCCTGCCCCGGCGGAAGTCCGGTCTGCCCGAGCTGACGAGGCGGGCGCGGGCGGACCGGACTGGGCCGCGGCGGATCCCGCCGCGGCCGGGCGGGGTCGGCGCGGGGGGTGCGGGCGGCCACGATCTCGGCGGCCCGGATCAGGCCGAGCACACCCAGTCCGAGTACCACCTGGACCGGCACCGCCGCGAAGGCGTTGCGCACCTCGGTGATCAACGGGACGAGCAGGACGAGGCAGGCCGTGTCCGTCCCGCGCACGGACCGGCCATGGTCCATCCAGGCCACGACGAGACCGGTCAGCAGCAGGAAGCCGACGACGCCGCGAGCGCCGAAGTTGTAATAGGCCTCGGCGATCGGCGACCCCCCGATCGGACCCTCCCGGTCGAGCATCAGCACGTTGAACAGCCGTTCGTCGCTGAACTGGGAGGGCTGGGGCTGGCCGAGCAGCCGCCCGGACACCAGCCGGTCGATCTGGCCGTAGAAGGTCGCGCCGGCGGGCGGGCGCTCGCCGAACTCGTCGCGCCATTCGAGCACCGAGCCGATCGGACGGATCGAGGCCCCGAGCTCGGCGATACCGTCGACGGGGCTGAAGGTGATGGCACTGAGCCGGGTGGCGGCGAGACCGGACTGGCGGATTTCCCGCAGCCCACCGATCAACGCCAGCAGGATGACCGCGCCGAGCAGGACGACGACCCCGCGCACCACGATGCGCCGCCGGGCGGCCACCGCCGCCGCCGCGACGGCCGGGAACATCACCTCGCCCCGCAGTCCGAGCGGCAGCGCCACGACCGCGAACAGGGCGAACACCACCAGGGCCGCCGTGCGCCACCGGCTCGGCCCGCCGATGACCGCCAACACGAGGCCCAGGCTCATCCCGAGCAGCACGTAGGGCACCAGCGGGCCACGCAACGCCGTCTCGCCGACCGCGGCATACGAGCCGAACAGCAGACCGATCCCGCCGGTGGCGAGCACGATCGCGACGAGCCCGAGGACCGACACCGCGAGCAGCACGAAGCCGACGGGCGCGCGCAGGTCCGGCCGATCCGCAGCGACGGCCAGCCGGTCGGCGCCGACCGGCCGATCCGCGACGGTGGCCGGCCGGTCGGCGGCAGCCGGCGGGTGGAGCGCGGCGGGCTCGGGCCTCTCGCTCCCGGCACGCACGGCCCGCAGGCACGTCATCGCCGCCACGCCCACCGCGGCGCTGACGACCCCCAGCGTGGCCACGGCGAACAGCCGGCTCATCGGGTAGACGCCCAGCCAGCGGAAGTCGTACTGACCGCGGATCCGGTCGAAGGAGGTGCCGGTGGCGAACAGCGCCGCCACCCCGAAGTGGAACACCGACAGGGTGATCAGGTAGACCGACGAGCAGGCCCACACCCCACGCGGCTGGGCCCGGACGCACAGCAGCACGCAGCCGGCGACCACCGCGACGCTGAGCCGGGCGGCAGAGTGCTCCGCCAGCTCGGCGAACGACGACGACCAGGCCGCGACCGCGAACAGGGCCAGCAGGCAGCCGGCGAGCGCCACCCCGCTCGCCGGCCGGGACGGCGCCGCGCCCACACGACGCCGTGGATCGGGCTGATCGGGCTGATCGGGCTGGGCGGTCCGTGCGGGCAGGGCGGTCAGGACGGCAGCCACGGCGACGGGTGGATACGGCCACCGGGACTGGCACGGTCGGGCGGCGCGGCTGGGGGCGGCCATCGCCTAGGACCACACCGCCGTGATGTCGCGCTGCCAGGTGTCCATCGTGAACGGAGAGCGGCGCAGCAACCGCATCGCCTCGCGGCGCTGATCGATGGTCGGTGGGACCGCGGTGAGCATGTCGGCGGTGTCCGCCCAGACGGCGTCCGACGTGGCCAGTGGCAGCGTCGCCACCCCGGGCAGCAGGCGGCCGATCTCGACGACTCCCGGCAGGTCCGCCGAGAGCACCGGGGTACCCACCGCGAGCGCCTCCAGCACGACCGTGGGCATCCCCTCGTGCAGCGAGGTGACCAGCAGCAGCGAGGACGCCACGAGCAGCCGGGGGATCTCGCGGACCTCGCCGGTGAACTCCACGTGCTCGGCGACGCCGAGCCGGTCGGCGAGCGAGCTCAGTCGGGCGGTCTCGGCATCGTCCTGGCGGCCGACGATGCGCAGCCGCGCATGGACCGAGCGGGCCCGCAGCGCGGCGAGGATCTCGATGGCGCGGGCCCGGTTCTTCAGCGGGTCCGGGCGGGCGATGTGGACGAGGGTGACGACGTCGTGGTCGTCCTCGGCCAGGTCCTCGGCGCGGCGCCGCGCGGCGATGGCGACCCCGGACGGCTCCAGTTCGACTCCGTTGTAGACGACGCGGCAGCGCGGATCGAGCCGCCAGTCCTCCCGCCACAACCCCCGCATCGCCGCCTCGCTCACCGCGACGAGGTCGGTGGCGAACCGGTCGAGCAGCAGGCGCCCGAACGCCCGCTGAACCCGGCCGCGCAGGCTGTCGCCGTGCCGGTCGGCGCTGCTGACGAAGTACGCCACCCGCCGTCGCACACCGCCGAGGCGGGCCAGCGCGAGCACCACCCCGGAGAAGGTCGCCACGGCGGAATGGACCACGTCGGGACGGACCTGGCGCAGCAGTCGCAGGAACCGCCAGCCGAACCGCCAGTCGGCCCGGCAGTAGTACACCTCGCTGCCGAGGCCGCGGATCTCGGTGTCCAGCGAACCCCGGGCACCGGAGGTGACGGCGAACTCCAGCCGGAACTCCTCCGGATCCAGCCGACGCAACAGGTTCACCGCGCGCAGCTCCACCCCGGCGCGGTCCATCCGGCCCAGCACCTCCAGCACCCGCACCGGGCGGCGGGGCCGGCCGGGGTCGCCGGGCCCCGGCCGGGTGGCCACGGTGGCCGCGCCGGCCGCCGGGGCGGCGGGGCGAGATTCGATCACGGACCCGGTCGGGGCCTGCGGCCGCCGGTCGACGCGGGTGTCCTCGGGCGCCGTCCGTCCGGTGGTCTCCAGGGCGGACGTGGCCGCCGCAACCGACGCCGTCTCCTGGGCCGCCGTGCCGTCCGAAGGTGGCGTGCCGTCCGAAGGTGGCGTGCGGACGGGGGTGGACGTGGTGTCCGGAGTCATGATCGTCCCGTCGGCTGAGGAGTCCGCGCGGGTGGCGATGCGGCCGGCGTCGCGACCGCCGGCACCCCCCGCTCGAGGGTCGGCGCCGCGGCGGCGACCGCCGGCGGGTCCCCGGCGATCGCCGCGTAGAAGGCCGACGCCCGCGCGGCCATCCGGTCGCCGCGGTAGTCCTCGGCGGCGGCGCGGTTTCGCGCGGACATGGCGGCGAGCGTGCCGGGCGAGGCGAGGACCTCGGCGATCCGCCGGGCGAGCCGTTCGGGATCCTCGGGCGGGACGAGGTCCTGCGGCGCGAGCAGCTCGACGTTCCCGCCGACCGCGGTGGCGATCGAGGGCACCCCGCGGGCCATCGCCTCGATGAGCACCCGGGGCAGGCCCTCCGTCCGCGACGGCAGGACGAACAGGTCGGCGACGTCGAGCACGGCGCGCACGCCGGCCCGGTCGAGCGCCGGCACGAACTCGACGATGTCGGTGAGCCCCGCACGCCGGGCGGCGCGGACAAGGGCGGCGTGATGGCGGCCGGTGCCGACGATGACGACGCGCAGCCGGTGCCCCCACGCGTCGAGCAGGCCGGCCGCGGTCAGCAGGATGTCGTGGCCCTTGTACCGGCGGTCCTGCGAGCCGATCGTCACCAGTGTCGCCGGCATCGGCGGCCGAGCGGCACGCGGCCGGGCCGCGGTGAAGTCCTGGGCGCTCAGGCGGCCGTAGGCGTAGTCGGCCGTCAACGCTCCGGCCGCCGGTGGGTAGCGGCGTTGCAGCGTCTCGCGGGTGACGTAACCGACCGCCTGGGCTCCCGCGGCCCGCCGGGCCAACCAGCGCCGCGCCGGCCTGCGCGCCCAGCGGCCGAACATCCCGCCGGCCACCGCCTCGGCGTCGCCGATGATCTCCATGGCGTAGGGCAGCCCGCGAGCGCTCAGCTCGGTGATGAGCGCCGCCCCGACCATGCCTGGCATCACCGCCAGGTAGCGGGTGTCCACGACGTGGGACGCGCGGGCGGGCAGCGCCCCGGGGCCGGGGGTGGCGGGCGACCGGGGCGCCGGGACCGGCCCGGGCGGCGACGATCGGCGCGCCGCAGCCGCGGCCGCAGCGCGCTGCCGGGGGCTGGGAGCAAGCTGGCCGCCCGAGTCGAGCCCGCCGGCAATCACGGAACGTAGCGATCGCACAGCGCGCAGGTAGCCGGCCGGCCCCTGGTAGGGCGGCAGCGCGACGACGCGGACCCGCTCACCCTCGACCGGGAAGGATGCTGTCGCAGCCGGGTCGTCGGACGCCGTGCCAACCCGGGCGAGCACCACGACCTCGTCGAAGACGGCGAGGTAGCCGCACCAGTGTGGGTAGGCCTCACCGGGCGTGGGGGCCAGCGCACTGCCGTCGCCTCCCCGATGGAACCGTGCCTCCGTCGCGACGACAACTCGCATGGCGCCTGCCCTTCCCTGGTACTCCCTCCACGACGTGCTCAACCTACAGCCATGACTTGACTACAGAGAGATACAGCACTCGCGGAGAGTTCGGGCGCCAGGGAGCGACATCCGGCGCCGGACGCACGAGCGGGCGGGTGGGGCAAAGCGCCCCACCCGCCCGCCTCCCGCGGGGGCTGCACCCCCAGGGTCAGGAGGCATCCTCGCGGGTTCATGCATCCCTTCGGGGGTTCGTGTATTCCCTTCGGGGGTTCGCGTATCCCTCGGAGTTACAGCGTGTCGCTCACCGCCAGGCACTTCACCGGGTCCGGTACGTCAGCGCAGAGCTCGCTGGCATGCCCGGACGACAGCGCCCTGGTGTCATGCCCGTCGAGCGGCGCCGACAGCGGGGTGGCCCCGTTGTCGGACGCGTTGATCGCGGCAACACCCAGTCGGATCACGGCCCCTGCCGGCAGGACACCGGCGACCTGAACCACCACCTCGGCGGCCCGGACCTCCAGCGCGTTGGCCGTCTGGATCTGACGGTTGAGCACCACGTACCCCAGCCCTGGCAGCGGGATGAAGGTGTTGGGTGCCACGTTCACCGAGATCGGTACCCCGGCGACCGTCAGGTTGGCGAACTGGGTGCCGATGGAATCGAGCACGGCGGGTTGGCCGTTGGCCTTCGAGACGTTCGCCTGAGAGGTGATCGCACTTGCCGTGATCAACCCACCCAGTATGTTGACGTTGGCCAGCGCGATCTTCGTTGCGCCCAGCGTGGGATTACCCAGGACCGCCGCCCCCGAAGCAGTGATCACCCCGGTGGTGAGGACGCCCGGCAGGTTGATCCCGGCCAGGTTCGCCGTGGTCGATCCACCGTTGCAGGGAACGCTCTGCGCGATGAGCGGGCTCACCGACAGCGGACCCGCCGCGATCAGGTTGGAGTACGCCACCCCGGTGACGAACACCGGCGGCTTCGGCAGGAGGCGCGACCGGGTGAAGCCCAGGGCGATGTCCAGGCCGGCGTTCGGTCCCGCGAGGATCTGCACCCGTGCCCCGATGGTGCGGATCCCGTTCACCGCGACGGTCTGCTGGTTGAGCGTGATCGCCCCGATGCCCGGGATGGGGATCACCGTGTTCGGCGCGATCGCACCGACCGGGATCGGGAGACCAAGCCCGGTCAGGCTGCCCAACGAGACCGCGCCGGAACTCGCGACGGCGGTCCCGGTGTTCACCGCGGTCGAGGTGACCGCGAGGCCACTGAACGCGACCACCCCACCCAGGATGCTCGCGCTGCTCACCGTGCTACGGGTGACCGCGACCTGGTTGTTGTTCGGCCCCACCTCCGAGGTGGTCGCGGACTGGAACACCGCCGCCGCCGTGATCACTCCCGGGACGTTGACGACACCCCCGGCGCTCACCCCCAGGTTCGGCTGGGTGGTGCAGGAGATCCCGGCCGGAAACGTCGGCCCCGACGTCACCGTGCTACCCTGCGCGACCTGCGTGCCGTAGGCGTACTGCTCGTAGGCCAGGGGGTTGGCGACGGCCGAGGCCGGGCCCACCCACACCGACCATGGTGGCCGCGAGGACGCCACCGGACACGACGCCGGCGGTGAGCCGGCGCAGTCCCACCCGGTGTGCCACGCGGAACGAGCTTCGCATCAGATCCCTCCTTTCCATAAATTGATTGCTACTTTCAGCGATCATCCTAGGAAGGGGAGGCGCGATCCGACGACTACCTGCAAGTAGTTAGCTTCGTCGAGTGAGTTTCGGGCGTGTCGCCGTACGGGTGGGTCAGAGGGACTCCACGGCGAGTCCGGCGTCTTCGTGCCGGGTCGCCTGAGCTGGTATGCGTACGGCGGCGGGGCCTGATCGCCGGGCGTCGAGGGGGCCGGGCAGCCAGCGGCGGGTGTCGAGCACGAGCCGAGCGTGCCGGGCCACCGCGTCGCGGTCGAAGGCGTCGTGGTCGACGAGCACGACGACGAGGTCCGCCGCCGCCAGCTCGGCCGCGCCCGCCTCGACGAGGGTCACCCGGGCCGGCAGCCGGGCCGGATCGACGTGCGGGTCCGCGGCACGCACCTCGGCGCCGAGATCGGCCAGCAGGCCGGCGACGCGGGTCGCCGGCGCCTCGCGGGCGTCGCCGGTGTTGCGCTTGTACGCCAGCCCCAGCAGCAGGATGCGGCTGCCCGCGACCGGCAGGTGGCGGGCGTTGAGCATCTCGGTCACCCGGCGTACGACGTGATCGGGCATGTGGTCGTTGACGTCGTTGGCCAGTTCGACGAACCGGAAGCTGCGCCCCAGGCTGCGGCGCACCCGCCACGACAGGTACGACGGGTCGATGGGCAGGCAGTGGCCGCCGACGCCGGGACCGGGGGTGAAGCGCAGGTAGCCGAACGGCTTCGTCGACGCGGCGTCGATCGCCTCCCAGATGTCGACGCCGAGCTCGTGGGCGAACATCGCCAGCTCGTTCACCAGCGCGATGTTGACGTGGCGGAAGGTGTTCTCCAGCAGCTTGGTCAGCTCCGCGGTGCGGGTCGAGGCGACCGGGACCGTCCGCTCGATCAGGCTGTCGTAGAAGGCGGTGACGGCGGCCAGCGACGCCGGGCCCGTGCCGGAGACCACCTTGGGCGTGTTCACCAGGTTCCACGTCCGGTTCCCCGGGTCGATGCGCTCCGGGGAATAGCCGAGGTGGAAGTCCACCCCGGGCCGCAGCCCGGAGCCCTCGGCGAGCAGCGGGGCGAGCAGCTCCTCGGTCGTCCCGGGATAGGTGGTCGACTCCAGGATCACCGTGGCTCCCGCGGTGACCAGCGACGCCAGGCTGCGGGCCGCGTCGACGATGTAGGACAGGTCGGGGGCGCCCTCGCGCAGCGGGGTCGGCACCGTGATCACCGCGACGTCGAACCCGCCGGCCCGCGCGTAGTCTCCGGTCGGCTCGTACCGGCCGCTGCGCAGGGCCGCGGCGAGCTCTGGGTCCGGGATGTCCTCGACGTAGGAGCGCCCGGCCGCGAGCCGGGCGGCCCGGTCGGGATCCACCTCCACCCCGACGACGTGCCAGCCCACGGCGACGGCCCGCATCGCCACCGGGAGGCCGACGTAGCCCTGCCCGACCACTACCAGCTTGTTCGATGACATGAGCAGAGTGTTGCTTATCAATCACATAGAGAGACGCAGCCGATTCATCGTGTCCTCATCGCGCGGCGGCCACCGGGCCGACGGACGCGCCGCCGGTCGGCGGGTGCGCCACCGCCTGCGCCAGCACCCGGGCGATCCGCCGGCCGGCCTGCCCGTCCCACAGCGCCGGACGGCGCGGGGGCGGCGGATGTTCCAGGGTGTCGAGCGCCGCGGTGACGACCACCCGGCGGTCGCGCCCGACCACCCGGTTCGTACCCTCGGTGACCGTCAGTGGGCGCTCGGTGGATTCCCGCAGCGTCAGGCACGGCACGCCGAGCACCGTCGACTCCTCCTGGATCCCGCCCGAGTCGGTGAGGACGATCCGGGCGCCGGCCTGCAGGGCCACCGAGTCGAGGTACCCGACCGGCCCGAGCAGGCGGACCCCCGCGGGCAGCCGGCCGCCCACCCGGGCCGCCGTGCGCGGGTGGGCGGGGAAGACCAGCGGGCAGCGCGTCGCGATCTCGCCGAGCGCCCCGAGCAGGCCGGCGAGCGCCGCGGCGTCGTCGACGTTGGCCGGCCGGTGCAGGGTGACCAGCCCGTAGCCGCCGGGACGCAGCCCGAGCTCGGCGAGGGTCGGCCGGGCGAGCGCCTCGTCGCGGCGGGCCAGCAGGGTGTCCACCATGACGTTCCCGACAAGATGTACCGACCGCGGCGCGACGCCCTCCCGCAGCAGGTGCTCCACCGCATCCGGCGAGGTGGCGAACAGGTCGGTGCAGAGATGGTCCGCGACGATCCGATTGATCTCCTCGGGCATCGACCGGTCACCGCTGCGCAGGCCCGCCTCGACGTGCGCGGCCCGCACCCCCGCCTTCGCCGCCACCAGCGCGCAGGCCAGCGTCGAGTTCACGTCCCCGAACACGACGACGACGTCGGGGGCCAGCCGCTCCAGCAGTGGCTCGAAGGCGGTCATCACGGCGGCCGTCTGCACGGCGTGGGAGCCCGAACCCGCCGCCAGATGGTGGTCGGGGCGGCGCAGGTCGAGCTCGGCGAAGAACACCCCACTCATCGCCTCGTCGTAGTGCTGGCCCGTGTGCACGAGCGTGGTGCGAAACCCGCCGGTCGCCAGGGCGTCCAGGACCGGCTTGGCCTTGACGAAGTTGGGCCGCGCGCCCGCGACGACCACCGCGTGCGGCCCCGGGGCCACCTGCGGCACCGGCCGCGCAGGTCTGGGGACCCGCTGGTCGGGCGGCCGCACCGCCCGACCAGCGCCCGATCCGCCCGGTCCGGCTGACCCGGCTGACGCGGCTGACCCCTCGGTCATGACCTGACCTCCGGCGACGCCCCCTGGGCCGGCGGGCCCGCGGATGGTGCGTGGGCGGCCGGTGGGGTGGGGCGGCCCGGTGAGGTGGGGCGGCCCGGTGAGGTGGGGCGGGATGGCGGGGTGGGGCGAGGCGGCGGGGTGGGGCGGGGCGGCAGGGTCGGGCGGGGCGACGCGACAGGCGGAGGCGGCGAGGTCGGACCGGGCGCCGCGACAGGCAGGGACGTCGCGACAGGCAGGGACGTCGCGACAGGCAGGGGCGGGGGGGCGGGCAGGGGCGGCGGGACGGGCGGTGGGGGCGCGGTGGCGGTCAGGCGCTCGCGGGCAGCCGCCTCGGCCTCGGCGACGAGGTCGGCGTCGACCATCATCGCGATCAACTCCTCGAACCCGACCCGCGGCGTCCACCCCAACACCTCGCGCGCCTTCGACGGATCCCCCACCAGCACATCCACCTCCGCCGGCCGGAAAAACCGCGGATCCTGCTTCACCAACCCCGACCAGTCCGCAATCCCCACCCGCCCGAACGCCGCATCCAACAACTCCCGAATACTGTGCGTCACACCCGTGGCCACCACATAGTCATCCGGAGTGTCCTGCTGCAACATCCGCCACATCGCCTCCACATAATCCCCCGCAAAACCCCAGTCCCGCCGCGACTCCAAATTCCCCAACGTCAACGAGTCCTGCAACCCCAACGAAATCCGCGCCACCGCCCGCGTGATCTTCCGCGTCACAAACTCGATCCCCCGCCGCGGCGACTCGTGATTAAACAGCAACCCCGAACACGCAAACGCCCCGTACGACTCCCGATAATTCACCGTCAAATAATGCCCGAACGTCTTCGCCACCCCATACGGCGACCGCGGATGAAACGGCGTCGTCTCCCGCTGCGGCGTCTCCCGCACCTTCCCGAACATCTCCGACGACGACGCCTGATAGAACCGCACCCGCGACATGTCGTTACCACCCGCGATCCGCAACGCCTCCAACACCCGCAACACCCCCATCCCCGTCGTCTCCCCCGTCAGCTCCGCCTGCTTCCACGACAGCCCGACGAACGAGATCGCCCCCAGGTTGTACACCTCGTCCGGCTGCGAGATCTCCACCGCACCGATCAACGACGGAAGATCCGTCAGATCACCCTCCAACAACACCACCCCCGGCACCACCCGCTCCACCACCGCCACCTTCGGGTTGGACTGCCCCCGAACCAACCCGAACACCTCATAACCCTTCGCGGTCAACAACTCACCCAGATACAACCCGTCCTGACCGGTAATCCCGGTAATCAGCGCACGCGGCACGTCGTCATCCTTTCTTTCGCCGGGGCGGGCCGGCGGCGGCGGTCGTCGTCGTCGCAAAGAAGCGGTTCCAGTCAGGCCCGGGCGTCACCCGGGGCTGCACACCGCCTCGACGCCGAGTGCGTCGGCGGCGGCGAGGGTGGCCCGGCTCGACGCGAACAGTTCCGCGGTCACCGCGGCGTCGCCGCCGCGGCACATCCGCAGGAAGGCGGCCGCGGCATCGCGGTGCCCCTTGTCCTGGGCCCCCTTCCACACCGACCGGCCGTCGACGACGAGCTCCCGGTAGTCGTCGATGCGGACGTGGCGGCTGCCCGCCAGCGCCTCGACCTGTTCCTTACGGGCTCCGCGGGGCAGGGCGGAGCTGTAGGCGACGGTCGACAGCGACCCGTCGGCGTGCCGCAGCGACACCGCCAGGTCGGGGGCGAGCAGCAGCTCGGCCTCCCGCCCCGCGAGCGCCGCGACCGCCTCGACCTCGCTGCCGGCGAGCGCCGCGCAGGTGTCGATGAAGTGGCACACCTCGCCAAGAAGGCGACCCCCCTGGACCCGGTCGTTGTACCAGTGACCGGCCGGCACCGCGCCGGCCGCGATCCGGTAGACGGTGGTGAGCGGCCCGGTCCGCGCCGCCAGGGCCGCCCGGGCGGCGCCGACCGCGGGCGAGAACCGCCTGTTGTAGCCGACGACGAGTGCGCCGCCGCCGGCAGCCGCCGCCTTCTCCACCCGCTCCAGCTCGTCGAAGCTGAGAGCGAGCGGCTTCTCGCACCACACGTGCCGACCCCGTTCCAACGCCCGGGCGGCGAGCTCCGCGTGCGTGGCGTGCGGCGTGGCGATGACGACGACGTCGATGTCGTCGTCATCGAGGACGGCGTCGGCGCCGGCCACCGCCCCGGCGAAGCCGTGCCGGTCGGCGAACGACCGCGCCGAGCGGCCGCCGGCGGAGGCGACCGTGACGAACTGGTCGAACCCGACGGCCCGGAACGCGGGCAGCAGCACCGCCCCGGAGAACGTCCCGGCGCCGATCCAGCCCACCCGGCTGCCGCGACGGCTCGCCGCCACCCCCCGCTGGCGCGGCAGCCCCAGGCGGGGGCGGGGGCGCGGCGCGGCGGCGAGCCCGGGTGCGGGCAGCCGCTGCGCACCATCAGAAGCGCGCCCGCCCGCGCCATCAGAAGCCCGCCCGCCGAGGTCGTCCGCAGCCCGTCCGCCCGCGTCGTCCCCGGGCCGGCGGCTCGCCGGCAGGGCCGGGACCTCTGCCGGGTAGTCGAACCGGATGGCCAGGTACGGCTCGCTGCGGCTCGCGACGAGCTCGTAGGCCCGCGGCGCCGCGCTGATGGGAAAGGCATGCGTGACCAGGTCGTCCACGCGCAGCCGGCCCGCGGCGAGCAGGTCGAGCACGGCCTCCTGGTTGCGGCCCTCGGTCCAGCGCACCTGCCCGGCCGGGTAGTCCACCCCCCAGTCCTCGTACCCGCGCTCGTAGCGTCCCGGCCCGTAGGAGCGGGCGAAGCGCAGGGTGAGCTCCTTGTCGTAGAACGGCGCGCGCAGCAGGCCCAGCCCGACGTCGCCGACGACGACGAGCTGCGCGCGGTCGCGGGCCAGCGCGGTCGCCCGCATCACCGGCTCCGCCGATCGGCCGGCCGCGCAGATGAGCACCGCGTCGGCCCCACGGCCCCGGCTCCAGGCCCGCACCGCGGCCGTGGTGGCCTCGCCGACCTCGGCGAGCGCGTGCACGCCGACCGCCGCCGCGGCCGCCAGCGGCGGTTGCGCCAGGTCGATGCCGGCCACCTCGCAACCGCTGGCCAGCGCCAGCCGGGCGGCGAGCTGGCCGACCAGGCCCAGGCCGATGACGACGACCTTCGATCCCGGCCCGACCTCGGCGAGGCGCAGCCCGTGCAGGGCGATGGAGCCGATGGTGGCGAACGCCGCCGCCGCGGGCTCCACCCCGTCGGGCACCCGCGCGCACAGCAGTCCGGGCACGGCCTGGAACTCGGCATGGTTGGCCCGACCCGCGCCGCCGGTGGCGACGAGGTCACCGGGGCGGATGTCGGCGACCGCCGAGCCGACCTCGACGACCCGGCCGCAGCCGCTGTAGCCGAGTGGCACATCGCCGCCGAGCCGGTCGCGCACCGACCGCGCGGCCGGCACCAGGCCGTCGGTCCGGGCCTTCTCCGTCACCTTGCGCACCAGGTCGGGGCGGGCCCGCGCCTTGGCCAGCAGCCCGGCGCGGGCGAGTTCGGTGACGGCCCGTTCGGTGCCGGCCGACACGATCGTCGCCGCCGTCGCCACCAGCACCTCGGTCGGGCCGATGACCGGCACGGGCACGTCGAGCACCCGCACCGCTCCCCCGGATGCCGCCTGGACCACCTGTTTCATCGCGCGAACCTCCGGTGAGCGTCGGCGAGCCCGGCCCCCGGCCGGCAGCGGCCGGCGGGCGGCCGCGCGGGACACCCGCACCCGCATCGTGCTCCGCAGTGTAGTTGATGCATTACATTCAGCGATGAACGCCGCTCGTACTCCACCCGACGTGTCAGAGCCGGAGGAACGGCATGCTGGGAGCGCCGGCCGCCGCGTGCATCGTCACCCTGGCGGCAACCCCGATCGTCATCGTCTGCATGCGGCGCCTCGCCGCGATCGACGAGGTCACGGCGCGCTCCTCGCATCAGGCACCGACCCCGCGCGGCGGCGGCATCGCCGTGGTGCTCGGCCTGTTCGCGGGCGTCCTCGTCATGCTCCTCACCCAAGGCGGCGCCGACTCCCCCGACCTGTTGCCGCTGACCGCGGCGGCCGCCCTGTTCGGGCTGATCGGGCTGGCCGAGGACGTCGGCGGGGTCACCGCGATGCGGCGGCTGGCCCTGCACACCGCCATGTCGTTCGTCGTCGCGGCGATGGCAGTGCTCGGCGCCGTGCTCGGGGACGCGGCGCCCAGTCTCCTCACCGTCCTGCTGGTGACCGTCGCGGCGCCCGTCTGGATCACCGGCTTCGTCAACGTCTTCAACTTCATGGACGGGATCAACGGCATCTCCGCGGCCACGGCTGCACTGGCGGGCGGGGCCTTCGCGGCCCTCGGCGCCGCGCAGGACCTGCCCACGGTGACCGCCGGCGGGGTACTCGTCGTGGCCTCGGCGCTCGGCTTCCTGCCGTTCAACTTCCCCCGAGCCCGGGTCTTCCTCGGCGACGTCGGCAGCTACGCGCTGGGTGCCGTGCTCGCCGTGCTCACCGTCCAGGCGGTGCTGGCCGGCATCCCGCTGGAGTCGGCGCTCGCCCCGACCGCCCTCTACCTCGCGGACACCACCGCCACGCTGGCGCGACGGATCCGTGCCGGGGAGCAGTGGTACTCCCCGCACCGCTCGCACGCCTACCAGCGGCTGACCATCGCCGGCTGGTCACACGTGCGGGTCACCGGCCTCGTCGCCGCCGCGACGGCGGTGCTCGTCGTGCTGTCCCTGGCCGCCTTCGGCCCGCTGCCCGGCCGGCTCGCCGCGGACGCCGCCGCGGGGCTGGTACTGCTGGCCTACCTCCGCGCACCCCGGTGGGCGGCGCGACGCGGCCGGACCGCCGCCCACCCGCTCACGGCTCGCCCCGTCGCGCCTCGCCCCGCCGCGCCGTCACCCCGCCAGGCCGCCAGGCTGCCGGCACAGCGGCGGACCGACGACGAGCCGGGCCATCGGGCGGCGCCAGGGAGGACGACCCGATGACGAGGATCGCCCTGTTCGGCGCCACCGGTTTCATCGGCGCCGCGTGCGCGGCGGCGTTGGCCGGCGCCGGCCACGAGGTGCTGCCCCGCCCGGCGCGCCGGTTGTCGGTCGACGGCGAGGCCCTGACCGGGGCCCCCGAGCGCGCGTACCGACCCCACCTGGCTGGGCTCGCCGCCGAGCTGGACGGCGTCGGGGCGGTCGTCAACGCCGCGGGGTTGGCGGTGTCGGCGGCCCGCCTGTCACCCGAGCTCCTCGGGGGCAACGCCGCCTGGCCCCGGCTGCTCGCGGACGCCTGCGAGCGGGCGGGGGTGCCCCGGCTCGTCCACGTCAGCACCGCGGCGGTGCAGGGCCGGGCCGACCGGCTCGACGAGAGGCTCCGCTACGCGCCGGTGAACCCCTACGCCCGGTCCAAGACACTCGGCGAGCAGCTCCTGTGCGACGCCGCGGCGGCCGGCCGCGTCGAGGTGACCCTCTACCGACCCCCCTCCGTGCACGGCCCGGGGCGGCGGATGACGACCGCCTTCGCCGCGTTCTGCCGCCGCTGGCCCCTGGTGACATGCGGGGACGGCAGCCAGCCCGTGCCGGTCGCGCTGGTCGGCAACGTCGGCGCGGCGGTCGCCGCGATCCTGGCGGCGAACGGCGCGCCCCTGGTGGTGTCCCATCCCTACGAGGGACAAACAGTGCGCAGCCTCTACGAGACGTTCGCGCCGGGCCGGCCGCTGCACGCGCTGCCGACGCGGGCGGTCCGGGGGCTGCTGCGCGCCGCCGAGCCGACCGGGCAGTGGCTGCCGCCGCTGAGCGCGGTGTGCCGCCGAGCGGAGCTGCTGCTGTTCGGCCAGGAGCAGCAGCGGGGCTGGCTCGACACGCGGGGCTTCCGACTGCCGCTCGGGCAACCCGCCTGGGACGAGGTCGCCGCCGCGACACGCGGGCGATCGCACTACCGCTAATCACTCCATGTAAAGTCTACGCTACTTTTAGCGATAGATCGTCGATGGCTGGAGGTCGAACTCCGTGTCCACCCTTCCCGGCCGCCGCGTCCTGGTGGTGACGCACTACTTCCCTCCGGAGATCGGGGCGCCGCAGGCGCGGCTGTCGGAGACGGCCCGGGCGTGGGCGGCCGACGGCCTCGACGTCACCGTGCTCACCGGGATGCCGAACCATCCCACCGGGGTGATCCCGCCCGAGTACCGCGGCGCCTGGCTGCGCACCGAGCGGGTCGACGGATACCGCGTCGTGCGCACCCGGCTGTACGCCACCCCCAACGAGGGCGTGGTCCGCAAGACGCTGTCCCACCTGTCGTTCATGGTCTCGAGCGTCCTGCTCGGCGGCTGGCGGACCGGCCCGTGCGACGTGGTCGTGGTGTCCTCGCCGACCTTCTTCCCGCTGGGCTCGGCGTGGCTGCTCGCCCGGCTGCGGCGGGCCCGGCTGGTCGTGGAGGTGCGCGACCTGTGGCCCGCCATCTTCGAACAGCTCGGCGTCATCACCGACCCGCACGTCCTCGGCCTGCTCGAACGCCTCGAACTGGCCGCCTACCGGGCCGCCGACACCGTGGTCACGGTCACCGAGGGCTTCCGCGACGACATCGTCCGCCGCGGCATCGCGGCGGACAAGGTGCACGTCGTGCGCAACGGCGTCGACCTCGACCGGTTCCACCCCGACACCGTCGCGCCGGCCGGCCTGCGGGCGCGGCTGGGCGCGCCGGGCGCGGAGACGCTCGTGCTCTATGTCGGCGCCCACGGCATCTCGCACGGCCTGACCTCGGTCGCCGACGCCGCCGCCCGACTCGCTGACGCCCGACTCGGTGACGCGCGGCTCGGTGAGGCGCGGCTCGGTGACGCGCGGCTCGGTGAGGCGCGGATCCGGTTCGCCTTCGTCGGGGAGGGCGCCGACAAACGCCGGCTCGCCGAGCACGTCCGCGGCCTGGGGCTGGCGAACACGGTGCTGCACGACGGCGTGCCCCGCGAGCAGGTGCCGGGCGTCATCGCGGCCGCCGACCTCTGCGTGGTGCCGCTGCGCGACGTGCCGATGTTCGACACGTTCATCCCGTCGAAGATGTTCGAGCTGCTCGCCGCCGGTCGGCCGGTGATCGGCGCGGTGCGCGGCGAGGCCGCCCGCATCCTCACCGCCGCCGGGCAGGTCGTCGTCCCCCCGGAGGATCCCGCGGCGCTGGCCGCCGCCGTCGCGCAACTGGCCGCCGACCCGAGTCGGCGGGCCCTGATGGGACAGGCCGGCCGGGCGCACGTCGAGCGGCACTTCGACCGCGACGCGCTGGCCCGGCACTACCGCCGGCTGCTGTTCGACCATGACGAACCGGCCCGCCCCGGCGGCGCCGGGCGAACCACCGGTGCGCCGGACGCGACGGTCCCGGCGCAGCGGGCGGCGACGCCCGCCCCGGACCGGGACTCGGCCGGGCAGCGGACGGCGATGGCACCTGGACCGGAGGCGCTGGCGTGAGGATCCTCGTCACCGGCGCAACGGGTTTCCTGGGCAGCCGGGTGGTGCCGCGCGCGCTCGCGCAGGGGCACGAGGTCGTCGGGCTGGCGCGCAGCGCCACGGCGGCGGCGGCGCTGCGCCGGCAGGGGGCCGCCGCCGTCGCCGGCGACCTCGACGACCCGGCCGGGCTCACCGCGGCGTTCACCGAGGCGGACTGCGCGGCCCTGCTCAACATCGCCTCGCTCGGCTTCGGCCACGCCGACGCGATCGTGTCCGCGACCCGGGCGGCGGGCCTCCGCCGGGCGGTGTTCCTGTCCACCACCGGGATCTTCACCTCGCTCGACCCGCCGTCGAAGCGCGTGCGGATCGCGGCCGAGCACACGATCGAGACCAGCGGGCTGGACTGGACGATCATCCGCCCGACGATGATCTACGGCGGGTCGGACGACCGCAACATGGCCCGGCTGCTCGCGCTGGTACGCCGCGTCCCCGTCCTGCCGCTGCCGGGCGGCGGGCGGCGGCTGCACCAGCCCGTGCACGTCGACGACCTGGCCGCGACCGTGCTGCGGGCGCTGAGCGCCGACGCGGCGGTCGGGCGCGGCTACGACGTCGCCGGTCCGCGGGCGCTGTCCCTGCGCCAGATCGTCGCCGCGGCCGCGGCGGCCGAGGGCCGCCGGGTGTACTGCGTTCCGGTACCGGCCCGCCCGGTCCTCGCCGCCGCCCGCGCCTACGAGCGCCGCGCCGCCGCGCCGCGGCTGAAGGTCGAGCAGATCGCCCGCCTCGCCGAGGACAAGGCCTTCGACATCGGCCCCGCCATGCGCGACCTCGACCACCGGCCGCGACCGTTCGGGGTCGGCATCGCCGAGCAGGCCGCCGCGGAACGCCGCGCCGCCGGCCGGTCCGCCCCGGCGGCACGGGCAGAGCAGCGGGCACGGGCGACGAGCCGGCCCGACCCGCGGCCACGGACCATCAGCCGGCCCGACCGGCTGCGCCGGCTGATCCGCGACGTCCGCGCCGTCGCCGACGTGGCGGGCGGCCCCACCGCGCTGCGCTTCGGCGCCGCGATCGTCCGCCACGCCCCGGCCGTCCTGCGCTCCGGCACCCTCGACGCCGCCGACCGGGCCATGGCCCGGGGCAGCCACACCTACCGCCCGCTGCCGGGCGTCCAGGTCACCCTGCCCGGCGGGGCGTTCGGGGACGCCCGGGAGATGTACTGCCGCGGGGTCTACCACGCGCTGCCCGGATTCGCGCCGGCAGCCGGGGAGATCGTCGTCGATCTGGGGGCGAACCAGGGCCTGTTCTCAATGCTGGCGGCTCGGGCGGGGGCCGACGTCATCGCCGTCGAGGCTCAGCGCGGCTTCGCCTCCGCCTTCGTCAACCATGCCGCCGCCAACGGCGTCTCCCACCGCATTCAGCTTCTGCACGCCCTGGTCGGACCGTCGACCGGAGTGTTCGCCGACCCGTCGGCGCGCCACGGCGCCACCCACTGGCACGGCGACGTCGACCGGCTGACGATGGCCCAGGTTCTCGAGTCCGGCGGCGTCGACGAGGTGGACCTGCTCAAACTCGACATCGAGGGCTCCGAGTTCGCCCTGTTCGGCGAGCCGGGCTGGCTGGACGCGGTCGGCCGGCTCGTGATGGAGGTGCACCCCGGGTTCGGCGATCCGGCGGCCCTCGTCGCGCGGCTGCGCCGGCACGGGTTCGAGGTGACCCTGCTCGACAACGACCTGCGCCGCGTCCGGGATCTCGCCGGGGCCTCGTCGGGATACCTCTACGCCCGCCGCGACGGGTGGTCGGCGGGCACCGCTGCCGCCGGCCCGCCCGCCGCGGTGCCCGCCGGGATGCCCGGGTGAGCCGGGTGAGCGGCCCGGTCCTCGGGGCACGGTCGAGCTCGCGCGCAGCAGCGGCGCCGCGGTCTGGCACATCTCCTGGCGGGGCTACGCCGGCCAGCGTCAACAGGCCATGATGTCCCCGGAGATCAGCCACGACGAGCTGGAGGCGCAGCGCCGGCACGCCGCGAACGGCACGTCCGCGCACCCGGTCGGACCAGCCGGCGCCGCGAAGGGACCGGTCGGCGCATGAACCCACCGGCGGATCTCGGTCGCTATCTGCGCACCGTCGCACGCCTGCGACCACGTCAGGTCGCCGCCCGTGCGCGGCTACGCGGACAGCGCGCCGTGCTGCGCCGCCATCCCCATCTGGCCGCGGCGATGCTGCGCGGCCGCCCGTCGGCGGGGCAGTGGCCGGCCGGGTTCGTCCCGGTGGACGAGACGTGCCCACCCTCGGGTCCGACCGTCGACGAGCTCGCCCTCGGCCGGCTGACCCTGCTGGGCCATGCCCGCCCGCTCGGCCACACCGGTCCGCTCGGCCACGCCGGTCCGCTCGGCCACGCCGGTCCGCTCGGCCGCACCGGTCCGCCGAGCCACACGGGTCCGCTGAGCCACACCGGTCCGTTGAGCCACACGGACCCGCTCGACCCCGTCCGCGACGTGGACGACGATCCGGCGCGCTGGGACTGGGAGCAGGCCGGCGCCCCGCTGCTGTGGCGTTACCACCTGCACTACTGGGACTGGGCCTGGGCGCTGGCACCCGGCGGCGATCGGGAGCGCGCCCTGTTCGCGCGGCTCTACCTCGGCTGGCGCGCCGCGGTCCCAGTCGGCCATCCCGTGGCCTGGTCGCCCTACGTCGCCTCGCTGCGGGCCTGGACGCTGTGCGCGCTCGGCCCGACGCTGGCCCGGGACACCCCCGCGCGGGACGTGCTGCGCGCCGATCTGGGCGTCCACCGATCGTTCCTGCGGATCCACCTGGAGACCGACGTCGGGGGCAACCACCTGCTGAAGAACCACAAGGCGCTGATCGCGCTGGCGGTGGCCGCCGACGACCCGCGCGGGCTGCACCGCTGGGTCGATCAGCTCGTGCGCGAAACCCGCCGGCAGGTACTCGACGACGGCGGCCACTACGAGCGGTCACCGTCCTACCACTGTCAGGTCCTCGCCGACCTCGACGACGTCGCCGGGTTGCTCGTCGCGGGCGGGTGGCCCGTGCCGACCGAACTGTTCGACGCCATCACCCGAATGCGGGCCTGGCTCGGCGCGGTGCTCGGTCCGGACGGCACGGTGCCGCTGCTCAACGACGGGTTCCCGGTACACCCCGACCTGCTGCGCCGGCTGCTGCCCTCGGTGCCGGCGCAGCCGCCCCCGCCCGGCCCCCAGGTGGACCCGCCCACCCGCGCCTCCACACCCACCGACGCCTCCAGCCCCACCCGCGCCTCCAGACCCACCCGCGCCTCCAGCCCCACCGACGCCTCCAGCCCCACCGACGCCTCCAGACCCGCGGGCGCCAGCGCTCACGGCCGGCCCGGCGTCCCGGCCGCCGCGGGCGCGGGGGGACCGGGCCGGGACGGCGGCCTGCTGCTGGCGGACAGCGGGCTGGCGGCGCTCACGGCCGGTGCCTGGCATCTGCTCGCCGACGTCGGCCCGCCCTGCCCCGACGACCTGCCGGCGCACGCGCACGCGGACACCCTCGGCTTCCTGCTGTGGCTGGACGGCCACCCGCTGCTCGTCGACGTGGGCACCTCGACCTATGCGCCCGGGCAGCGCCGGGACGCCGAGCGCGGCTCCGCCGCCCACAGCACCGTCACGGTCGACGGCGCCGACTCGACCGAGGTCTGGGGAGCGTTCCGCGCCGGCCGCCGGGCCCGCCCCACCCTGGTCACCATGCGCCACCACGATGGGGTGGCGACCCTGACCGCAGGGCACGACGGCTACCGCCACCTGCCCGGCCGGCCCGTCCACTGGCGAACCTGGCGGCTCGACGCGGAGGGCCTCACCGTCGCCGACCGAATCAGCGGCGGCGGACGACACCGGCTCGCCGTGCTGTTCCACTTCGCGCCCAGAGTGACGCTGGCCGCCGCCCGCCGGCCCGGTCCCGGCGGCCCACCGGAGCCCGCCGCGCTCGACATCACCACCCCCGCCGGGCGGCGCCTGCTGCTGCGCGCCGGTGGACCCGGCCGGTGGCACGTACGCACGACCCGGCGAGCAACCGGCTGGGAACGGACGGTGGCCGCCCCCACCGCCGAGTTCCGGTTGGACGCCGAGCTACCCGTCGAACTGCACGCGACGCTGACCGCCCGCGCCGCGGGCCACCTCGACGTCCCGCTTCCCCGGGACACCCCGCATCCCCTCGACGCGCCGCGTCCCGCCGACACCGACCCGTGGCGCTGAATGCCTCCGCGAGGGCGGGCCGCGCCGACCACACCCGTCAGGAGGGCTCCGTGCCGCACCGGCCGCCCGCGCGTCGCCTCGCCGAGCAGCTCACCCACCGGGTGGTGCTGCCCCGCCGGCTGCCGCCGCCGTACCGGGCCAGCCGGATCTACGTGTCCAGCGAGGGCGGGTTGAAGTACCTGCGCCCGAGCCTCGCCCGCGTCGATCCGATGCTCACCGGTCTCGTCGCCGAGGTGATCCGGCCTGGGCACATCGTCTGGGACGTCGGCGCGAACCTGGGCCTGTTCACGTTCACCGCGGCGCGGGCGGCCGCGCCCGGAGGAACCGTGGTCGCGATCGAACCGGACACGTGGCTGGTCAGCCTGTTGCGTCGCTCGGCGCGGCTGTCCGCCCGCAGCGCCGGTCCGGCGAGGGAGCAGGCAGCGGTGGAGATTCTGCCCGCGGCGGTCGGCGCGTCGACCGGCGTCGGACGCTTCCACGTGGCCCGACGCAGCCGGGCGACGAGCCACCTCGCCGGCTTCGGCGGCAGCCAGACGGGCGGCGTGCGCACCACGCACCTGGTCCCGACCGTCACCCTCGACGGCCTGCTCGCCGACCTGCCGGCCCCCGACGTGGTGAAGATCGACGTGGCGGGAGCCGAACGGGCGGTGCTCGCGGGCGCCAACCACCTGCTCGCGGCGGTGCGGCCGGTACTGATCTGCGAGGTCGCGACGCCGAACGCCGAGGCGGTGGGCGCGCTGCTCGCCCGCCACGACTACCGCGTCGTCGACGCGGACACCCCACCCGCGCGGCGCCACCCGCTGGCAGTCGCGCCCTGGTCGACCCTGGCCGTCCCGACCACCGCCCGGCCGCCGGAGCCGGTCGCCCTGCGGCAGGCCCAGGCGTGAAGGCGACCGCGGTCATCGTCCATCGCGGGACGCCCGCTCAGCCGCCGCCCGCCCGGGAACGCGGCGCCCCGCTCTGGCGCGGCACGAGCGCCAGCGGCGGCCGGGCGGCCCGGTCCCGGAACCAGCCGACGGTCCGGGCCAGCCCGTCCGCCAGCTCCACCTCGGGCAGCCAGTCGAGCACCTCGCCGGCCAGGGTGACGTCGGGCCGGCGCACGCTGGGATCGTCGGGGGGCCGCGGGACGAAGACGATCGGCACCTGCTCGCCGCACAGGCGCACGACCAGCCGGGCGAGCTCCAGCACCGACAGCTCCCGCGGATTGCCGAGGTTCACCGGCCCCGGATGCTCGGCGTCGAGCATCCGGACCAGCCCGTCCACGAGGTCGTCGACGTAACACAGCGAACGGGTCTGCGAGCCGTCGCCGGCCACGGTGACCGGCCCGCCGCGCAGGGCCTGGGTGATGAAGGTCGGCACCGCCCGGCCGTCGTCCGCGCGCATCCGGGGGCCGTACGTGTTGAAGATCCGCACGATTCCGGTGCGAGTGCCGTGGGTGGCACGGTGCGCGGTGGTCAGCGCCTCGGCGAAACGCTTGGCCTCGTCGTACATGCTGCGCGGGCCGACCGGGTTGACGTGGCCCCAGTACCCCTCGTGCTGCGGGTGCACCTGCGGGTCGCCGTACACCTCGGAGGTGGACGCCAGCACGAACCGGGCCCCCTTGCGCCGCGCGAGCTCCAGCAGCCGGCGGGTACCCCAGGCGCCCACCGCGAGCGTCTCCAGCGGCAGCGCCCGGTAGTCCACCGGCGAGGCCGGGGAGGCCAGATGCACCACCGCATCGACCGGCCCGGCGACGTCGACGGACCCGGTGACGTCGCGGCGCAGCATCCGGAAGGCGTCCAGCGCCCGCAGCGGGTCGATGTTCTCCGGCCGGCCGGTGAGGAAGTTGTCGACGCAGATCACCTCGGCCCCGCCGGCCAGGAGTCGCTCGCAGAGATGACTGCCGAGGAAGCCCGCTCCCCCGGCCACGACGACACGCATGGACATCACAGCCTCCCCAGCCTCCCTGGCGGAGCCGACCTCGGCGCACCCGGCCGGGTGTTCGGCCAGATCAAGTCGCTCACGGAGAGTATGACTCATAGCACAACACGTCACAGCCCGCTCGGATGCCCCGCCGACCTCCGCCGCGATGACCGCCGGTTCGGAGCGGACGAGGGACCGGTTCCGCGACACATATCTACAGTGCGTTGATTAATAAACACGCATCGTAAAGACTGACGCTCCCGACAGCCCGACAGCCGCTTTGATCGGCGGCCCCGAGGAGGCGCAGCACGCCCATGACGTCCACCTCCCGGCCGACGGCCGTCACCGCCGTCGTGCCCCATCCGATCCAGCACGTCGTGCCGCTGTACCGGGCCGTCGGCGAGGGAGCGGTGGACCTGCGGGTGCTGTTTCTGTCCCGCGCCGGCCTCGACCGCTACTTCGACCGGGGCTTCGGAGCCGAGGTGCGCTGGCGGCCGGACATCACCGCGGGTTACCGGCACGAGTTCGTCGCCGACCTGCCGCTGCGACCGGAGTGGCGCCAGCCGGCGGCCAGCGCCCGGGCGGCGGGCCGGGTCTGGGCGGCACTCGACCGGCTGCGGCCCGACTGTGTGCTGGTCCACGGCTACCGCCACGTCGGCTCGCTCGCGGCCCTCGCCTGGGCCCGCCGACGCGGCGTCGGCGCCCTGATGATGGGCGACAGCGAACTGCTCGGCCACCGCGCGGCCCGCGTGCGCGCCGCCAAGCGGCTCGTCCTGCCGCCGCTGTTCGGCCGGGTGGACGCGTTCCTCACCGTCGGTGACAACAACGAGGACTATCTCGCCCACTACGGCGTCCCGCGGGAGCGGATGTTCCGCACGCCCTACCCCACCGAGCAGGACGCGCTGCACAAGGTGGTGACCGATCGGGCCACCCACCGCGCCGCCGTCCGCGCCGAACTCGGGATCGCCCCGGACGCGGTGGTCGCCCTCTACGTCGGCAAGATGATCTCCCGGAAGCGCCCGCTGGACATCCCCGACGCCCTGCGGATCGTCGCCCGCGCCCCACGGCAGTCCGACACCCGGGAGCTCGTCGTGATCATGGCGGGCGACGGGGTGCTGCGGCCCGCCCTCGACGCGGCGGCGGCCGGCCTCGACGGAGCGCTGCGCGTGGTGGGCTTCGCCGACCAGGAACGGCTGCCCCGCCTGTACGCCGCCAGCGACCTGTGCCTGCATCCGGCGCAGCGTGATCCGCATCCGCTGGCCGTGAAGGACGCGGTGCTGTGCGGCCTGCCGGTGGTGGTCAGCGACCGGGTCGGATCGATCGGCCCGACCGACGACGTGCGCCCCGGCCGCAACGCCCGGATCCACCCCGTCGGTGATGTCGGCGCGCTCGCCGGCATCCTCGACGAGCTGCGCCGCCGGCCCGACCTGCTCGCCGCGATGGCGTTGGAGTCGGAGAAGGCGGTGCCGGACATCGACCTCGACGCCTCGATCGACGGGTTCCACCGGGCGGTCGCCACCGTGCGCCGCTCGGCGCGGCCGCGGTGACCCGTCCCAACCCGACCGCCAGGCTGTCGCGGGCGACCGTCGCGGTACTCGCCGGCAACGCCGGCACCCTGGTGCTGGGCACCGCCACCGGTGCCCTGGCGGCCCGGACGCTGGGGCCCACCGGTCGCGGCGAGCTGCTCACCCTGCAGACCTGGGCCGGCATGCTCGCGATGGTGCTCAGCCTCGGGGTCTCCCAGGCGCTGGTCACCGACGACGGGGACGACGACGGCCTGCTCGGTCCCCTGCTCGCGCACGCGGGCGCCGTGGCGGCGGCGGGCGGCGCCCTGTTCGCCGCCACCGCGGCCGGTGGGATCGCGCGCCGCGGCGACCTGCAGTGGGACGCCGTCGCGGTGGTGGGCGCGAGCTGCTTCGCCGCCGCCACGGTCGTCGGGTCGAACGCGGCGGGGCTCGCGCAGCGCCGCGGGCGGATGGGCGACGAGTTCCAGCTCGTGCGGCTGCTCCCGGCGGCGGCGACGCTCGGCGCGTTCGTCCTGTTCGCCGCGAGCGGGGTGCGTGATCCCGGCCGGTGGATGGTGGCGCTGGCACTCACGGCGCTGGTGCCCCCGCTCGGCTACCACCTGCTCGTGCTGCGCCCCGCCGGGAAGGGCCCCGCCGGGAAGGGCCGCGGCGGGATGCGCCCCGCCGGGAAGGGCCGCGGCGCCGAGCCGTCCGGACGCGGCCGGCGGGGCTCCCGGGGCCCGCGGATCGGCGCGCTGCTGCCGCGGCGCGCCTTCGTGCGCTGCGCGCTGGCGGCCTACGGCACGGTCGTCGGCGCCCAGCTCATCTACAAGCTCGACATGCTGCTCGTCGCGACTTTCCGGGCGGCCCACGAGGTGGCGTTCTACGGGGTGGCGGTCGCCTTCGCCACCGCCTGCTCGAGCATCTGCCAGGCGACGGGCATGGTGGTGTTCAGCCGGCTGCGCTCCATGGTCGACCCTCGCGCGCGGGCCCGCACGGTGCGCCGGGCGGTCCTCGCCACGCTCGCGATCGCCGCGGCCGTCGCCGGGCCGGTCGCGCTGCTCACCCCGTTGGGTATCCGGGTGGTGTACGGCGCCGACTTCGCCCCGGCGGCCACGACCACCCGGATCCTCGTCCTCGCCGCCATCCCCCAGTCGGTCGACTACCTGCTCATCCACGTGCTGCTCGGCTTCCGCTCGCCGCGCACGGTGCTCGCCGTGCAGGTGCCGGTAGCGCTGGCGACGGTCCTGGGACTCCTCGTCGCGCTGCGCCACGGGGGGCTGCCGGGAGTGGCCGCTGTCTCCGGCGCCACCTACACCGCCTCCGCCGCCGCGCTCTACCTTGCCTGCACCCGCCAGCTCGCCCGCACCCGCCAGCTCGCCCGCACCGGCCCGACCGATCCTGCGGGCCGCCCGTACCCCGCGATCCCCGCGCCCCGTACCACCACCGACACCATCACCGACCCCATCACCGACCTCACCGGCGATACATCCCCCATCCAGGAGCGACGATGACCACGACGCCGACCGTCACCCGCGACGACCTGCCCGACACCACGTCGCGGTACCTCGATCTCCTCCGGTCCACCCTGACCTTCTCCCTGTGGGACGGCGGGGACGGCAGCGTGTGGGAGCCGCGCGGCGGAGCCCGGCGCATCGTGGCCCTGGCCGCCGCGCGACAGGGGGTGGAGATCGTGAAGAGATCCTCCCCCGACGCCCGCGGCGACGGGCGGGACTGGCCGAGACTCGCGCACACGATGACCGGCGAACATCGCATGCGCAACCTCCAGGAGTGCACCGAGCAGGTGATCCGCGACGGCGTCCCCGGCGACCTCATCGAGACCGGGGTGTGGCGGGGCGGGGCCTGCATTCTGATGCGCGGGGTGCTGGCGGCCTACGGGGTCGACGACCGCACGGTCTGGGTCGCCGACTCGTTCGCCGGGCTGCCGGTGCCCGACCCGCGTTACTCCGCCGACGCCGGCGACCGCCACCATGAGCACTCCGCCCTCGTCGTCTCCATCGACCAGGTGCGGGAGAACTTCCGCCGCTACGGCCTGCTCGACGACCAGGTCCGCTTCCTGCCGGGATGGTTCCGCGACACGCTGCCCGGCGCGCCGATCGAACGCCTGGCGGTGCTGCGCCTGGACGGCGACATGTACGAGAGCACCATCGACGCGCTCGGCGCGCTTTATCCGAGGCTGTCCCCCGGCGGCTACTGCATCATCGACGACTACGGGGCGGTTCCCGGTTGCCGGGCGGCCGTGGACGACTACCGGGCCGCCCACGGCGTGACCGAGCCGATCATCCAGGTCGACTGGACGGGCGTGTACTGGCGCCGGGGCAGCGCGCCCCGTCCGGCATGAGCGCCACCGGCTGGCCCCGTCACGCCACCCGGCCGGTCGGGCCCGGGGAGGCTGGCGGGGCGGTCGAGGCGGGCAAGGCAGGCGAGGCAAGCAGGGCAGGGCAGGCAAGCAGGGCAGGGCAGGCGAGCAGGGCAGGCGAGCAGCGTCGGCCGTGGACGGTGCTGATGGTCTGCACCGGCAATCTCTGCCGCTCGCCGCTGGCCGAGCACCTCGCCGCGGCCCGGTTCCGCGCGACGCCCGGCGCGACGCACACCCCGGGGCCCGTGTTCCACAGCGCCGGGGTGCGCGCGGAGCCGGCCGCGCCGATGCACCCGCACGCCGCGGCGCTGCTGCGCGCGCGGGGCGTGGACCCAGGGGCGTTCCGCACCCGGCCGCTGACCGCGGAGCTGATCGGCGCCAGCGACCTGGTCCTGTGCGCGACCCGACCGCACCGCTCGGCGGTGGTCGCCCTCGCGCCGCGCGCACTGCGCCGGACCTTCACCGTGCGCGAGTTCGGCCGGCTGACCTCCGGGGTACGCCCCACGGACCTCCCGCCGGGTGAGCCGCGGCTGGCCGGGGAGCACCTGACCGCGGCCGCCTGGCGGGTCCGTGCCTCGGGCCGCATCGTGCCGGCGTCGATCGACGACCTGACCGACCCGCTCGAGGGCGGTCGGGATGCGTTCGAGACCTGCGCCCGGATGATCGACGAGGCGCTGTCGGGTCCGCTGACGTTGCTCGCCGGCGCCTGCCGCGCCCAGCCGGCCGGACTGCCGCCGGCGGCGGCGGCGGGATGAGGGTTCTCATCGCGCAACGCTGGGCCGACGGCTTCCTCGACGAGACCCCGACGGCCGGGCAGGCACGCATCCGCCCGTCCGTCTGGATCACCCTGGTCCCGGTGGACGACCAGTTCTTCGTGCGGTCGGGTGGCGCCCGGGCGCTGGCCGCCTACACCCGCGAGTTCGGGGCTCGGGCGGTGGCCCGCAAGACCGCCAGCCGGCTGCGGGAACGCGACCGCAACCGCCGGTACGTGGGGGTCGGGCTGGGCACGGTCGAACCGGACCCGTCCTCGGCGGGCGAGCCCCGGGCGCAGGAGCCCGCGGCGGGCGTCCCGGCCGCCGGCTCGCCCGTCGCCTTCGTCGCGCCCTGCCACCCGGCGTGCATGGAGCGGGTAGTCCTGCACCGCGACCTGATCCGCCCGGTCCACCTCGCAGACGTCCCCCGGCCGGTCGACCACGGCGGCCGGCCGGGCCGGGCCACGATCGTCCACCGGGCCCGGCCGGCGAGCCCGCCGCCGGCGGTCGACGACGCGCTGGTCGGCTGGTCGCCGATGGCGGGAACCGCGCTGGACCCGGCGGCCGTCGACCGACTCGTGGCGTGGCTCGCGGTCGAGTGGCGCGGGGCCAGGCCGGACGACCGGCTGCTCACCGGCGCCAGCCCGATCGCGACCAGCACGCGGCGGCGCCCGGCGCCCGGCTCCGGCCGCCCCACCGCGGCCCTGTTCGGGCTCGGTCACTACGCCAAGACCCAGATCGTCCCGCACATCGGCGAGCATCTCGACCTCATCCGGGTGCACGAGCTCGATCCCATGCAGATCGGCGCCCGGCGCACCGACCGGTGGTCGTGGGACACCTCGCCGCTGCTGGCCGACGACGACCCGGCGGACGTCCTGCTGATCGCCGGCTACCACCACACCCACGCACCGCTGGCCCGCGCGGCGCTGCGCCGCGGCTCGGCGGCCGTCGTCGAGAAACCCGTGGTCACCACCGAGGAGGACCTCGAGGAGCTGACGAAGCTCATCGACGGCGGCGGGCGCCTGTTCGCGTGCTTCCAGCGCCGCCACTCGCCGATCAACGCCTGGCTACGTGCCGACCTCCGCCTCGGCGAGGCCCGCGAGCCGATGGTCTACAGCGCGGTGGTGTACGAGGAGCCGCTGCCCGCCCGGCACTGGTACCGCTGGCCGGCCTCCCGCACCCGGTTGGTGAGCAACGGCTGCCACTGGATCGACCACTTCCTGTGGCTCAACGACTTCGCGCCGGTACGCCGTGCCACGGTCACCTCCGCCCGCACGGGCACCTTCACCGTGTACGTCGAGCTCGTGAACGACGCAATCCTCTCGCTCGTGCTGACCAGCGCCGGCGGCAGCCGCTACGGCCTGCGCGAGCACACCGAGCTGCGCGCCAACGGGGTGACGGCGACCATCGTCGACGGCGCCCGTTACACCGCCGAGGCCGGCTCCCGAATCCTGCGCCGCCGCCGGGTCAACCGGCTCGACAGCTACCCGGCGATGTACCGCGGGATCTGCGAGCGGCTCGTCGCGGGGGCGCCGGGCGAGGACGCACGGGAGATCAGGGCGGTCGCCGAGCTGACGCTGCGGCTGGACGCGGCGGCGGCCCGGCAGGGACCGGCTTGCTGAGCTCAGGAGGCCGCGCGGTCGGTCTGCACCCGGTAGCCGGCCGCACGCCGGGCCGTGGCGGGCGCCGGGGTGCCGCGCAGACCGGCCGGCCACTGGCCCGGCCGCGGCGTGCCGGCCCCGGCCGACGGCGGTGCCGACAGCGCCGGGATGGCCGCGGCGGCACCCCCCGGCGCCATGCCGGCGCCGACCAGGGCGCCGCCCGCCGGCGCCCCGGCGGCGGGGACGGCGAGCCGGGCGGCCCACTCACGCAGCCACCCGACGACCCGGTCGCCCGTCATCGGCCCGGCGACGAAGAAGCCCTGCACCTCGTCGCACTGCCAGTCGGCCAGCGCCTGCCAGGACCGCTGGGTCTCCACTCCCTCGGCGACGATGCGCAGCCGCAGCGCGTGGGCGAGCGAGACCGTGGAACGCACGATCTCGACCGCCGCGGGGTCACGGTCAAGATCGCGCAGGAACGTGCGGTCCAGCTTCACCTCGTCCGCCGGAAGTTCGCGCAGGTAGGTCAGCGAGCAGAAGCCGGTGCCGTAGTCGTCCAGGCTGACGCGCACGCCCAGGCTGCGCAGACCCGCCAGTGTGCGGCGGGCCGCCTCCCGGGCCTCGATGAGGCTGTCCTCGGTGACCTCGACGACCAGCGCCGACGGCGGGAGCCGGTGGCGGCCGAGCGCCGCGCGGACCACGCCGACGAAGGCGCGGTCGACGACGACCGACGCCGGCACGTTGACCGAGACCGTCAGCGGTGCCCCCCCGGCGTGCCAGCCCGCGCAGGCGGCCAGCGCCTGGTCGAGGACGTGCATGGTGAGTTTCGGCATCAGCCCCGCCCGGTCGAGCTCGGCGAGGAACACGTCGGGCGGGCGCACCCCGTCGACCGGATGGCGCCAGCGCACGAGCGCCTCGACCCCGCTGATCCGGCCGCTGCGCAGATCGGCCTTCGGCTGGTAGCTCAGCTCGAGCTGGCCGCGGTCCAGCGCCTGGCGAACCTCGGCCCGCAGCAGCAGCCGTGCCCGGTTGATCGGGGGATGCGCCCGGATGTAGACCGCCTGCCCGCACCGGGAGCGCTTCGCGGCGTGCATCGCCTCCTCGGCGTGGCGGAACAGCTCCAGCGCCATCCGGCCATGCTCGGGTGAGCAGGCGATCCCGATGCTCGCGTCGGGCCGGACCGGGGTGCCGGCGAGCAGGACCGGCGGTTCGAGCGCCTCCCGCAGGACGGCCGCGAGCCGCTCGGCGCTCTCGACCTCGCCGCCGCGCAGCAGCACCGCGAAGGCGTCGCCGTCGACCCGGGCGAGCAGGGTTGAGCCGGGCAGGGCGGCGAGCAGCCGCCGGCCCACGGTGACGATCAGTCGGTCGCCCTGCTCGTGGCCGAGGGCACCGTTGACGTCGCGCATCCGGTCGAGGTCGAGGAGCAGGACCGCGACCGGCGTCACGGCGCGCGCCCGGTGGCCGCCGCCCAGGCTGCGGCCGACCGCGTCGAGGAAGTGCCGGCGGTCGGCGAGCCCGGTCAGCTCGTCTCCGGCCCAGCGCCGCCGCCGCCGGTAGCCCCACCCGGTGCCGGCGCGCGCGCGTCCCCGGCCCGAGACCACCGCGGGGACGAGGACCGCGGCGAACGCCGTGACCGCGGCGAGGGAGATCGCGGCCGCGCCGGCGCGACCCCCGGCGCCACCGGCGGAGCCAGATAAGCCCGACGGGCGCACGAAACCGACCACGAGCGCCAGCACGATCAGCACGGCGAGGACGGCCACCGCCAGGCGGGCGACGCCGCGGCCGCCCCGGCCGGGCGGTACGGCGCCCGGCGCCGGCCGAACCCCTCCGGGCTGGTCGGGCCCGCCGGCGCCGACGACGGGGGCCGCCCCGCCCGGCGGGCGGCGTGACGGTCCGCGACTGCCCAGTCCCGACGCCACGCCGCCGGGGCGGAGCGCCGAACCACGCCGTATCCGATCCGGCCATTTCATTGAATTCCCCCGAAGCCGATCCCGCAATGCCCTTGTGCCACTCTCCGGACCGGCTGTGGCCGGCCCACCCGCCGCCACCTCCGCCGGCCCGGCCGGCCCCACGCCCACGCCGATCTCCGCGCTATCCGAGCGTAACGTGGCCCAGTTCGCAGGGTATCCGATGCCCGACTTTCCGGTGGCATCGGCTCAGCTGTCCGGTGTCCCCGGCGCGCTCCCACGACCATCGGGTCCTAATGCCCGGGAAGGCGTTGCCGAATTCCACTCCGCTACCCGATGGGACCAGGCCGTCGCCATTTCGACTAATCCGCTGGTCCGGCGGCGGACGAGCGTAGGCCGGCGGCCCGCCGCCGCCGGGCCGGCTCCTATCAGTCACCCAGTGTGACTCGACCGTTAGGCAACACCGTCTCCACCGCGGGGAAGACCACCAACATCAAAAAGGCGACGGCAGCAAGGACCGCAACGACTGCCAGGGTCAGCCGGAGCCGGGGCGGACCGGGCAGGTGACGGTAGAGCCACGCGTACATCGCTCACTCTCCCCTGAGCGCCGGGGGCGCCCCGGCGGACTTCGCGGTGGTGTCGACCAGCTCGCCGTACACGATCAGTCGATGGCTCGCCGAGAACTTCGGATGGCAGGTGGTCAGGGTGATCAGGCCCTTGGTCGGCGCAACTCCCGGTCGCTCGGGGACCGGATAGATGACATCCACCCGGTTCGGTGTCACGACCTCGGAGCCGGTGACCCGGTAGGTGTAGTAACGGTCCCGCACCTCGACGACAAGGGGATCGCCAACCTTCAATTCATCGAGACGACTAAACGGTTTTCCATACGTCGTCCGATGCCCCGAAACGACGAAGTTGCCGAGCTGACCGGGCATGGCCGTGCCCGGAATATGGCCTGGTCCGCGCCGCAGGTCAGCGGCGGCGACGCCCTCCACGACGACCGGGGAATAGTCCCGACCGAATCGCGGCACCCGCAGGATCGCCAGACCGTCGCCGAGATCGACCGGCGGCGGAGCCGGCCGCACCCGATCGCCGGCGGGCGCCCGCGGCGCCGGGGGCCGCTGCCAGGCCTGCTCGAGCTGGTGGTGCAGGCGATCCTGGGTCCGCGCGGCGAACAGGTCGGTGACCCACAACTGGTAGGCGAGGAACAGCGCGACGACGATCCCGGCGGTAATCAGTAGCTCGCCGAGGCCGCGGGCCAGCCGGCCGGCGAGCATCCGCCACCCGGCGGTGGGAGCGCGCTCGCCGCCGGACGCCGGGTCCTCGACGAGCACCGTGGGCGCGTCGGCCGCCGGCACGGCCGGCCGACCAGGTCCGGGTATCCCGCCCGTCGCCGGACCGCTCGACGCGGTTCCCTGCTCGTCTTCGGCCGCCGGGACCGAGGATGCTCCAGCCATATCATCACTCTAAGGCATCGTTCAACTACTTCTAGCAATCATTCGGGAGATCGATCGGGCGCCACACCCTCGCCACGGCGAGCCGACACCCCCACCTTGCCTTACAGCGTGACACTATTCTGCTACTCTCAGCATCCAATCAATGGCGCCGTCCCGCGGCCGCCAGGACTCACGCTCCGCTCGACCGAGGTAGGGGGCCCGATGAAGACCGTGGCGGTCATCGTCCACTGGGGCCCGCACCAGCCCACGGTCGAACTCGCGGAACGCCTGGATGCGAGCCCGGCGATCGCCCAGGTCACCGTCGTGGCCAACGACGGTTCGACCCGGCCGGCGGAGCTGGCGACCTCCGTGGCGTGGATCCTGCCGCCGCGCAACCTCGGCTTCGGCGGCGGTTTCCAGCTCGCCGTCCGGGACTACCCGGCGGCGGGCGCCTACCTGCTGGTCAACAACGACATCCGGATCGACGAGGCGACGATCCGGGCGTGTCTGGACCTACTGACCGGCACCAACATCGGCGTCGTCGCCCCCACCCTCATCAACGGGGACGGCCTGCAGTCCGGCTCGGCGCGGCTGAGCCCGGTCCTCGTCGCGCCGCGGGCCCGGCGCCCCCCCGACGACCGGCCCTGCGAGGCGGACTGGGTCACCGGCGCGGTGATGTTCATCAAGGCCGAATGCCTGCGGCGGGTCCCGTTCGACGGCCGGTACTTCCTCGGTTTCGAGGACGTCGACTTCTGCTACCGGGTCCGGGAGGCCGGGTGGAGTGTCGTGCTCAGCCCGCACCGGGCCTGGCACACCGGCAGCACCACGATCCCCCGCCGCGGCAACGCCTACTACATCGTGCGCAACCGGCTGTGGTTCACCCGCATCCGCGGCTGGCGGCTGCGCACGACGCTGGTCGCCGCCGTCACCGCGACCGTCGTCCTGCCCCGCAGTGTGGTGTTGGACGTGGTGCGCGGGCGGGGACTCGAGACGACGGCGCTGGTCCGCCACGGCCTGCTCGACGGCCTCGGCCCCCTGCCGCCCCTCGGCGACCCGAGGGCCGACGAGCCGCGCGCGGCCCACTGGACGGCATGGCGGTAGCCGGACCGTACGTCCCCCGCCCGCCGGGGACACTGCCCGCGTTGGGAGCCCCGCCGCTCGTGTTCGCGGCGGTGGCCGCCGGACTGCCCGGCGGCTGGTGCGTCGCCGTCGCCGTGGCGGGTGCCGTCGCCGCCCGACGCGCGCTGTCCCGGTTCAGTGCCACCTGTCTGGTCACGGTGGTGTTCTGTCTCGTCCTCGCCGGGCGGCTGGCACCGGCCCGCGACGTCCTGTTACCGGGTACCGGGGTGATCGACGGCGGCCGGGCCGACACCTGTGCGGCGCTGTGGATCGCCGCGATAGTGCTGGCCGCCGGCCTCGGACCCCGCGGCCGGTCGGCGACCGGGCGCGGGGCCGCCCCGACAGCGAACCCGCCGACAGCGAGCCTGCGGATGGCGCTCGGCACGATCGCGGTCTCCGCAGCAGCCCTGGTCGTCGAGATACTAATGATCATTTCCGGCTCGGTCGGAGTGGTGAGCCAGGTCAGCGGAGGCGGCAGCGGCGGCGGGTACGCCGGGCTGTTCGGCGCCCTCGGGCCGGTCCTCGCCGCCGCGGCCACCGTCGTCCTGCACCGCACCGACGCGTCGCCGCCCGCCACGATCGCCGCCGCCGGCCTGCTCGGGCTGCACCTGCTCGCGCTGCCGTTCACCGGCTTTCGCGGCGCGGCGCCGGTGATGTGCCTGGCAGTGGCGATCGCTGCAGGGCGCCCTGCGGGCCCGGCCGGCTCGGGCCCGCCCGGGCCCGCCGCGGCGGACCTTCCGGCCGGCCAGGCGCGCGCCCGGCGGGACGGGCGCCCGCTCGCCCGGCGGCCCGCGCGCCACCCGGCGCCGGTGGTGCTCCTCGGCGCCGCGGGTGTCGCCCTGTTCCTACTGGGGTCGGCCGTGCGCGCCACGATCAGCGCCGAGCACGGCCAGCACGGGCCGGCGTCGGTCTCGGTGGGCCAGACGCCGGAGGCGATCGCCCGCCGGCTGGACTACCGCCCGTACCTGCTGCGGGCGCTCGACCAACGGCACGATCCGGCTGCCCGCCAGGCCGTCGACCTCGCCGACCAGGCTGCCAGCGCCGTGCCCCGGTTCCTCTATCCGGACAAGCCGCCGGTCGACTACGGCCACGCCGTGAGCTATGCGGTCTTCGAGCTTCCGCGCGAGGTACCCACCTTCTCGACCATCACCGCCTTCGGCGACGCCGCGCTCAACCTCGGGCTGGGCGGAGCGACCCTGCTCATCTGCGGCTGGATGCTCGCCCTCGACGCCGGCTATCGGCGGTGTGCCGCGACGACGGTACCCATGGTGGCGATCCGCATCCTGCTCATCCAGGTGGCGTTCGATGTCGGCATCCCGCCCGTGCTCGCCACCGTGACGGTGGCGCGGTCCGTCGCGGTGCTGGGCGTCGTCCTGGTCGCGATCCGGGTGGCGACGGATCTGCTGCCGCAGCGGTCCCCGCGCCACCTGAGCGTCGCGCGCCCCGGGTGGTGGGCCCCGCCGCGCCGACCTACTGCGGGTCGCCGATGGCCGACGTGGGTTGTCGGTCCCGCTCTCACGGCCGCCGGGGCGGTGTCCGCCGGCCGGCCTCGGCCTCGGCACCGAGCTGCCCGATGACCGCCGGTGGCCTCGACGACCCCGGGCTCTGTGCCGGCACGACCACGGGTGTGCTTGCGGGCGCGCCGGGTTCGACGCCGACGCCGACGGCGGGGGCTGCGGGGGCGGGGGCGGGGGCCGGGGCGGCGAGGAACAGCGCCTGCCACGCGAACATGTTCGGCCACCGGGCGAGAACACTGCGGTCGGCACCGCGCGTCAGCCCGCGCGGCAGCACCTCGCGGCTGCGCCACCACGGCAGGCCGCCGGTCGTCGAGTGGGCGACGAGGCGCAAGCCGTTGTCCGCCAGCAGGCGCCGCGCCGAGTTCACCGTGTAGAAGCGCAGGTGGGTGGCATCCATGAGCCCGGTTTCGGTGTACTCGAAGCGCCCGAGCAGGAACTGTGCGCGCTGCCGGTAGTGCAGCACGTTGGGCAGCGCCACCAGGATGCGCCCGGCCGGGTCGACGACCCGGCGGGCCTCGGCCAGCAGCGGCGCGGGCTCGGCCAGGTGTTCCAGGATGTGGGAGAGCAGGACGAGCTGGTAGCTGCCGTCCGGCGCGAAGGACAGCCCGTCGTTGAGATCGGCGAGTTCAACCTGTTCGCACTCCACGCCCGCGGCCGTCCGCTCCGAGGGATCGATCGTCACACCGGTGACGCGCCAGCCCCGGGCGCGCAGCAGCCGGGCGTTGTCCCCCGCCCCGCAGCCGCAGTCGAGCGCCCGCCCAGGCCGGATGTCGATCAGGTCGAGCAGGTCGGAGTTGCCGCCATTGCGATACCGCAGATCGAGTTCCATGTACGACTCCTTTCGCGCGGGCACGGCACGCGTCCTCGGCCTCAGAGGCGAGGCCCGATGTTCACATAGAGTAATGCCATCGTGACGCATCATCGTCGACCTTGCGTCGGGACCACCGTCGGCCCTGTGTCGGCCGCGAAGGAGCCTCTGATGGAATCGGGCATCGGACCGACCGCGAGCGCCCTCCCCACGCCGGCCGCCGCGCGCCCGAGCGGGTCCCCCGCCTCGGCGACCACCCCGAGCGCCGGACAGGCGGTGCGTGGACCCCGGCCCACCCTCGCCACGGCCTTCGCGGGGCCGAACAGCGGCGCGGCGCTGCGGTTGCTGTTCGCGGCGACGGTGTTGCTGTGCCACGGTTGGGCGCTGAGTGGACACCGCACACCTGCACTGGGCCACCACGAGTACGATGCGGTCGCCCTCAACGGCTTCTTCGCGGTGAGCGGCTTCCTGGTGACCCGCAGCGGCACGCGGCTGAGCCTCCCCCGCTTCCTGTGGCACCGGGCGTTGCGCATCCTGCCGGCCTTCTGGGCGTGCCTCCTGCTGGTCGCCCTCGTCGTAGCGCCCCTGGGTTGGCTGCACGACACCGGCTCGCTTCGCGGCTACCCGCTGACCGGCTCGCACGGCGCGCTGCGCTACCTCACCGACAACGCGCTGGTCAGGATGCGCTTCTACGACATCGCCGGCACGCCCACCGGCACCTTCTTCCCGCTGCCCGGCTCGGGCATGCCGGTCGCCTGGGACGGTTCGCTGTGGACACTGTGGTGGGAGGTGCTGTGCTACCTCGGCACCGCGGCGCTCGCGGCGGTGGGCCTGCTGCGCCGCCGCCCGGTTCTCGCCGTCGGTGCGGCGCTGCTGCTGCTCGCCGCGATCCACCCGCTGGGCCCCGGCGGCGCGCTGCTGCCGGCGCCCTTCTCCACGGACCTCGCCCGATTCGGGCTGCACTTCCTCGCCGGCGCCGTGCTGTGCCTGTACGCCGAGCGCATCCCGCTGTCAGGCCGGCTGGCCGCCGCGGCGGCGCTCGCGTTCGGCGCGTCGTTCTTCATCACCGACCAGCACCTGGTGTCCGCGCTGCCGATGGCGTACCTGATCGCGTGGCTTGCGGTCCGGCTGCCGCTGCGCCGGGTCGGCTCCCGCCGCGACCTGTCCTACGGCCTGTACATCTACGGTTTCCCGATCCAGCAGCTCGCCACCGTGTACGGCCTGCACCGGCTCGGCGCCCTCGTCTACCTGCCGCTGACCACGGTCGTGACGGTGCTGCTCGCCGCGGCGAGCTGGACCACCGTGGAGGCGCCGGCGCTGCGCCAGAAGAACCGGTGGTCCCGCCGTCCGGGTCCGGACGGCTCCCCCGACGCCCTTCCCGCCCCGCGCACAGGACACTGAGAGTGGGTTACTCAATCCTCAACGTGCCGATGACACGGCACTCAACACGGAGCCAACACCCCGCGAGAGATTAGCATCACCTTCCGTGCCGCTTCCTCGCCGATTCCCTGCCCCCTCCCCTGCGCCCGCACTCGACCAGCCCGCGCGCGTGCTGCTGCTGACCGTCTCGCGCGGGCTCGGCGGCGGCATCGAGCGTTACCTCACCACCGTCGAGGAGACGCTGCGTGCCGGCGGGGCAGACCTGCTGCGGATCGACATGCTGGGACCGGGGGTCGAGCTGACCGCCGCCGCCCGCGCCCGTTTCACCCTGCGGGCACTCGACCAGGCCCGGCGCTTCGGCCCCGCGGACAGCGTCGTCGCCGGCCATGCCAACCTCATCCCGGTCGCCGCCGCCGCGCTGCGGTTGACCCGGGCCCGCTTCGGCCCGGTCCTGTTCTACGGCACCGACATCTGGGGCATGCGCGCCGCCGACCGGGCGATCCTGCGGGCCGACCCCCTGCTGCACCCGCTCACGATCAGTTCCTACAGCGCGGGGGCGCTGTCCACTGTCGGCCTGGCCCCCATCCTGCCGCCTGGCATCTCCCCGGCCTGGCGGACGATGCTGCTCGCCGAGGCGAGCCGGCGACGGCCGCTACCGCCGGTCCCCACCATGCTCAGCGTCTTCCGGCTCGCCGACTGGGCGGGCAAGGGCGCGGCGGTGCTGATGGAGGCGGTGCGCTCCGTCCGGCAGACCCTGGGGCCGGTCCGGCTGGTGCTGGCCGGCCAGGGACCGGCTCCGGGTGCGCTGCACGAACTGGTGTCCGCGGATCCCGACACCGAGCTGCACGAGTCCCCGACCGACGAGGACCTCGCCCGGTTCTACGCCACCGCCGACCTGTTCGCCCTGTGCACCCGCACCCGACCGCGCGGACCGGCCGCCAGCGGCGAGGGCTACGGCATCGTGCTGTTGGAGGCCCAGCTCGCAGGGTGCGCGGTGGTCGGCCCGGCCTCCGGCGGCAGCCACGACGCCTACCAGGACGGCGTCACCGGCTCCACCCCCGTCGACGAGTCCGCCGAGGCACTCGCCGACGTGCTGCGCGCCATGCTCGCCGACCGGGCGCGCCTCGCCCGCACCGGGCGGCGCGCCGCCGAGTGGGCGGCGGCTGCCACCCGGCCGGACGACTACGTCCGGCTCGTGTTCACCGCCCTGACCGGGCGTCCGCCCGCCGCCCTCGGCGGGGCGGAGGTCCCGGACCAGCCGGCGGACGCCCCGCGCGGCAAGGCGCGCGCCGGCGCACCCTCTCACTCGGGAGCATGATGAAGATCCTGGTCGACTGCGCCGGCGCCCGCATCGGCGGCGCGAAACGCCTGCTGAACGAGTTCGACCTCTACCTGCAGGACCGCCGGCTGCCCGAGCTGCGGGTGACCGGGCGCGACCGCGTCCTGACCGCCCCCTGGTTGCTGCGCCGGGAGCGCCCCGGCGACCGGTACGACCGCTCGCTGGCGCTGAACAACGTGTCCTTCGCGCTGACCGGCCGCGAGCGCCGGGTCCTCATCCACGGCCCCCAGCACTTCCTGCGGATGGACGAGGTGCGCACGCTCGGGCTGCGGATCGGCCCGGCTGTGCACGCGCAGGCCCCGGTCGTGTGGGCGGCTATGCGCCGGGCCGACCACATCTTCGTTCCGTCGACGAGCATGGCCGAGCGGGTCCTGCGGATCATGCCGGCCGCCCGGGACCGGGTGGTCGTGGCGTTCAACCCGGTGACGCCGCCGGACCCGCACCTGCTGCGGGTCCGCTCGGACGAGCGCCGCGAGCGGGACGCGGGCGCCGGGACGGTGGACTTCCTGTGCCCCATCATCATCACCCCGCACAAGCTGATGGCCCGCCGCCTGCGGGCGGGGCTCGGGGCCCTCGACATCCTCGCCGGACCGCCCCACCACATCGACGCCACGATCACCGTCACCGGCCGGGCGGACCTGATCGAGGATCCCGCGGTGGCGCACCATCCACGCCTGCGGCTCGTCAGGGAGCACCCGGCGACCACGGTCATCGACATGATGATCCGGTGCGACGCCATCTTCTTCCCGGCCGAGCTCGAATCCTTCGGCTACCCCATGGCCGAGGGCCGGATGATGGGCGTGCCCGTCGTCGCGCTGGACACCGCCCACAACCGCGAGATCGCCGGTCCGGCGCTGGTCGGCTACGAGCGGGAGGCCGCCGAGGAGATCGCCGCCGCGTTGCACGCCGCGCTCGAGGCGGACCTGAAGCCGGACCAGGACAACCCGTTCGACCGCGGGCGCTACTTCGATCTGCTGCTCGGCGAGGGCGCCGCGGGCTGATCGCGGCGGTTCCGGCGGGCGTGGTCGTGCTCCACCGCGTCCGCCGCGGCGGACCCAGCTCGCTCAGCCGGCACAGTCCGCTCAGCGGGTCGGGTCGCTCAGCGGGTCGGGTCGTTGTCCGCCGTCGCCGGAACGATGGGCTCCAGATCGAACGGCTCCAGATCGAACGGCTCGACGGGCGTCGCCTGAGCCGGCACCGGGAGCCCGCGCGACGGCGTCGCCACGGACTGCGCGGCCACGTCAAGGCGCCGGGCGACCAGTAGATGCTGACCGGCGACGTCGTCGTCGACGTCGACGAGCGAGGCCACCGGCACGAGATCCAGATCGCCGAATCCGGCCGCCGTCACGAGTCGACGCACCTGGTCGGCGCTGCGGCCGAAGCAGTTCAGCGCGAACCGGAGCTTCAGCCGGCCCGCCAACCCCCGCTCGGCGCGCCACTGCGCCTCGGTCCGCCAGCGGGGATCGTCGACGACCACGTGCACGAGCAACCGGCCGCCGGGGCGCAGTGCGGTGTGCCAGCCACGCAGCGCGCGCGCGAACACCTCGTCGGTGAGGTGTTGCACGACCGCGACGGAGTAGACGACGTCGACGTCACGGCCACCGCGGATGAACTCGTCGACGGTGACGTAGTCCAGGTTGCGGGCCGGGTTCAACACCCGCGCGCAGGCGAGCGCCCCGCGGGAGACGTCGACCGCGGTCACCGAGTGGACCCGTGGCGCCACGGCCGCGGCCAGGTAGCCGGGGCCGCAGCCGACGTCGAGGACATCGTCGTCCGCATGCAGGTAACGGCCAAGCATCTCGTCGGCGAGCACCTGCCGGGTGCGCCGGTTGCGCTCGGCCGCGGCGTGACGGTCATGTTCGCCAGGCTGGAAGTAGTGCGGGCTCCAGGCCAGCAGGCCCAGCGCGACCGCCGGGCGCCGGCCGGCCGGGGTCACGGCCAGTAGCGCAGACACCCATCGAGCGCCGAGGAAGTTCTGCGCACCGGCTGTCGCCATGGCGAATCCCGCCAGCGGGCGTAGCCGGCGTGCGACGGTGGATCCCCTGCCAGCCATGCTCGCCATCCTCTCGGCCGGACAGACGGCACTGAACGTGCCGCCGCGCACCGGGCCGACGAGCATCGATGGACAGCAACCACCGAGGATCAGGACACCGATACTAGCCAAGAGTAATATTGTCGCCACCCACGGTCAACGACCCGAGTGACCACTCAGGCGCGTCTACTCCAGGTAGTCGCGCAGCTTCTGCGATCGCGACGGGTGGCGGAGCTTCGACAGCGTCTTGGACTCGATCTGCCGGATGCGCTCACGGGTGACGCCGAACTCGCGCCCGACCTCCTCCAGCGTGCGGGGATGGCCGTCAGTGAGCCCGAAACGGAGCTGGATGACCTTCTTCTCCCGGTCGGAGAGGGTATGCAGGACCGAGTCGAGCTGCTCCTGCAGGAGGATGAAGCTCGCCGCGTCGACCGGGACGACAGCGTCGCAGTCCTCGATGAAGTCGCCGAGGTGGGAGTCCTCCTCCTCACCGATGGGCGTCTCCAGCGAGACCGGCTCCTGGGAGACCTTGAGGATCTCCCGGACCTTGTCCGGGGTGAGGTCCATCTCCTTGGCGATCTCCTCCGGGCTCGGCTCGCGGCCGAGGTCCTGAAGGAGCTGCCGCTGGATGCGGATCAGCTTGTTGATGGTCTCGACCATGTGCACCGGGATGCGGATCGTGCGCGCCTGGTCGGCGATCGCGCGGGTGATCGCCTGCCGGATCCACCAGGTGGCGTAGGTCGAGAACTTGTAGCCCTTGGTGTAGTCGAACTTCTCGACCGCGCGGATCAGGCCGAGGTTGCCCTCCTGGATGAGGTCCAGGAACAGCATGCCGCGACCGACATAGCGCTTGGCGATCGAGACGACGAGGCGCAGGTTCGCCTCGACCAGCTTGCGCTTGGCGATCTGCCCGTCGCGCTCGATGGCCTCGAGATCCCGCCGCATCTGCGGGGAGGTCTTCTTCGTCGCCACCGCGAGCTTCTCGGAGGCGAACAGCCCGGCCTCGATCCGCTTGGCGAGGTCGACCTCCTCCTCGGCGGTGAGCAGCGGGACCTTGCCGATCTCCTTGAGGTACATGCGCACCGGGTCGGAGGTCGGTGCCTTGAGCGCGAGCTCCTCCTCCTCGCGGCGCCGGCGGGCGAGGAGATCGGCCTCGTCGGGGTTCTCACCCCCCGCCTCGAGTACCTCGATGCCCTCGTCGTTGAGCACCTGCAGCACCGTCTCGGCCTGCTCCGGGGGCAGCTCCGCCGCCTGGATGGCGACCGTGACATCCTCGGTGGTGAGGAAACCGATCTCCTTGCCCCGGGTGATGAGGTCCTTGACCTCGTCCACCTGGGCTTCGCGGGGTAGGACGGTAGGACTCATGGGCGGAATCTCGTCACTTCCTTCTCGGGATCGACCCAGGTTACGCGGCACCTACGCCCCGCTCCCGGAGTTGATGCTTGTGCTGTTCCAAAGCGATCAGCTCACCGTAGGCACGGTTGAAGGCCTCGGCGTCGGCCACCGGGTTAAGCCGCTGCACTCGCGACTTCAGGTCGGTGATCCGACGTGTCACATGCAACTCCTGTACGCGTGACATCTGTTCGTCGACATAACGATCATCCACATCGTGGTCGCAGAGCACCCTTTCCACGGCGAGCGCGGTGACGAAACGTCGCAGCCCCTCCTCCGTCGCCGCCGCGGACAGCTCCGTCGCCCACACGGCGACGTCGCCGGTCCTCGCCAGCCCCCCGCCCACCCCACCGAGACCCACGATGAGCTCACGGACGGCGCGGTGCGCGGGAACAGTGAACATCTCCGGGGCCAGCGTGTCGAACATCGGCCCTGCAAGTCCCGGAAACTGGACCGCGAGTTTGAGCGCCTCACGCTCCACGATGACGACCGGGTCGGTCGCGGCGGGCTCCCGGCGGCCCACCGCCGACGCGACGGCGGCGGACCGGCCGCCCGTCTGCTTCTCCCGGTGCTCGGCGACCCGACGCGCCACGAACCGCTCGTCGAGGAATCCCAGCCAGCGGTCCAGGTTCACCGCGTGGCGGTGGCGCAGGCCGGCGTCCTTGATCCGGTTGATCAACGGGGCCGCGGCGTCCAGGGCGGCGAGGCGGCCCTCGGTGGTGTCGAGGTCGTAGCGGGCGAGCACCCCGCGGATCGCGAACTCCACCAGCGGGACGCGGCGGGCGACCAGCTCGCGCACGGCGGCGTCGCCGCCGCGCATCCACAGCTCGCACGGGTCGAGCCCGGCGGGTTCCACCGCGACGAACGTCTGGGTGGCGAAGCGCTCCTCGTGCTCGAACGCCCGCAGGGCGGCCTTCTGGCCGGCGGCGTCGCCGTCGAAGGTGAAGATCACCTCGCCGCGGCGCTCGTCGGAGTCCATGAGCAGCCGGCGCACGACCGCGACGTGTTCCGGGCCGAAGGCGGTGCCACAGGTCGCCACGGCCGTGGTGACCCCGGCGAGGTGGCAGGCCATCACGTCGGTGTAGCCTTCGACCACCACGACCTGGTATCGCCGGGCGATGTCGCGGCGGGCCAGCTCCGCCCCGTAGAGCAGGCTCGCCTTCTTGAACAGCGGCGTCTCGGGCGTGTTGAGGTACTTCGGACCGGCGTTCGGCGAGCCGTCCTCGGCGAGGCGGCGCCCGCCGAAGCCGACCACCTCGCCGGCGAGGTCCCGGATCGGCCACATGAGCCGGTGGTGGAACCGATCGATCAGGCCCCCGCGGGCTCCCTGTTTGGACAGCCCCCCGAGCACGAGCTCCTCGCCGGTGAAGCGGCGCGACAGCAGGTGGCGGGTGAGCGTGTCCCAGCCGGTCGGGGCGTAGCCGACGCCGAAGCGCTGTGCCGCCGTGAGATCGAAGCCCCGGGCGGTGAGGAAGTCCCAGCCGGCGCGGGCCGACGAGTGGCCGCCGAGCTGCTCGGCGTAGAACTCGGCCGCGATCCGGTGCGCCTCCAGCAACCGCTGACGCTGGCTGGACACGGTCCGGTCGGTGGTGCCACCGCCCTCGAAGGTCAGCGTGACCCCGGCGCGGCGGGCCAGCCGCTCGGCGGCCTCCCGGAAACTCAGCCCGTCGATCTCGCGGACGAAGGAGTAGACGTCGCCGCCCTGCTGGCAGCCGAAGCAGTGGAACAGGCCGGTGGCCATGTTGACGTAGAAGGAGGGTGACTTCTCCTCGTGGAACGGGCACAGCCCGACCAGCTCGTTACGCCCCGCCGGGCGCAACTGGACGTGTTCGGAGACGACGTCCGCGATCGGCGAGCGCTCCCGGACCAGGGCGACGTCGGCGTCACGGATTCGTCCGGCCACCCGTCCCTCCCCTCGTCCGTGTCGGGCAAGAGGTACCTCGCCCGGGGCAGAACGCCCGCCAGTAGTGCGCCATCCCGTTCCCGCGGAGCCGATCATCACGGCACCGTCGCCGTACCCCCGGCCGATGTCGGCGGTGAAGGCGGCCGCGACGCCGCTCACATCGGTCCTACCGGTGCGATGGTACGTGTCGTAAGCACGACAGTACCGATCATGCCACGGGAATGTTGAGGACAATGGCCGCCACCTGCATCCCGGGCCGGGAGAGTGGCCTCGCGGCCGGCCGTGGCGACCCTCCCTCCGACGGGGGATGCGCCCCTACCCCGGGTGGGGACGGGTTCGTTCCCTCAGCCGGGGGTGCGACGATCACCCGCGTGGAGGACCCCGCACCGCCCCGCGGCGCGCGCCGACCGGCGCGGCGCCACCCGCAGCCGCCGCGGGCGGGCGCCGACGGGCGACCGGGCCGCTCAGAGCACACGGTGCACCGGCTGCCCGCGCAGCGCGGCGTGGCGCCGCTCGGCGCTCGCGTCGGTCAGCCGGGCCACCTGGTCGACGACCACCCGCAGCCGGGCGGCGTCGTCCGGGGACGCCTCGAAACGGGCGCGCAACGACGGGTCCAGTGACCGCGGCGCGCCGCGCAGCAACAGATCCACGAGTTCGGTGACGACCTCCCGCTGCCGGGCCTGCCGGGTCCGCGCGCCCGGCCGCTCCATGACGTACCACGCGGTCACCCCCTTGAGGGCGGCGCATTCCGCCACCGTGGCGGAATCCACCGCCAGGTCCGCGCCGTAGCGCCGCAGCGGCCCCTCGGGATGGCGTTCCCGCGTGGCCCGCACCGCCGCCCGGGAGAACCGCGCGATCAGCTCGCTCGTCATCGCCCGCAGCGCCGCCTGGCCGCGGGCCGACGTGATCTCCGAACGGATCCACCAGGGTTGGCCACGCAGCGTGTCCAGAGCCGCCGACACCGCCGCCGCCGAAGCGCCCGGGTAGCGCTGCGCGGTGGCGGCCGCCAGCTCCTCGCGGTGCCCCGGATCGTCGAGCGCGGCGAGCTCGATGTGCCCGCCGACGACCCCGTCCTCGAGATCGTGGACCGAGTAGGCGACGTCGTCGGCCCAGTCCATGATCTGGGTCTCGAAGCACCGCCGCCCCGGCGGGGCGCCCGCGCGCACCCACTCCAGCACGGGCAGGTCGTCCTCGTACGCGCCGAACTTGCCGGCGTGCTCGGGCGGGGCGTACCGGCGCGTCCACGGGTACTTGGTCGCGGCGTCCAGGCTCGCGCGCGTCAGGTTCAGCCCCGCACTGCGCCCCTCGTCATCAACGATCTTGACCTCCAGTCTCGTCAGCTCCCGCAGGCTCTGCGCGTTGCCCTCGAAGCCGCCGCAGGCCGCCGCCGCCTCGTCCAGCGCCAGCTCGCCGTTGTGCCCGAAAGGGGGATGTCCGAGGTCGTGTGCGAGGCACGCCGCATCGACGAGGTCCGCATCGGCTCCCAGCTCCGCCGCGAGTTCCCGCCCCACCTGGGCGGTCTCGAGCGAGTGGGTGAGCCGAGTCCGCGGGAAATCGTCGTCGAGCGGGCCTACGACCTGCGTCTTTCCCGCCAGCCGGCGCAGCGCGCTGGAGTGCAGCACTCGCGCCCGGTCCCGGACGAACGGGGGCCGCGGCTGCGGTGTAGCCTTCGGGCGTTCCGAGACCCGACGGACCGTATCCGAAGCGTCATACCACTCACCGACCACGAGGTTGAGCGTATCGGCGCGATTCGGGGACCTCGGCCGATCGCAGCGACGATACTTTGTGCGCACCCTTCACCAATCGGCCCGGAGGCCCGCCGTGGACAAGATCATCAAGTATGGCGCGATCGCGTTTATCCTCTTCTTCGTGGTGACCTCGCCGAACAGCGCGGCCAGCATCATCGACCGTGTGTTCGGATGGTTGCAGTCATGGGCCGACGGGGTGTCCACGTTCGTCAGCGACACCGCCCTGTAATGCCTGCCCAGGCGGCCCGGATGTCTGGGACACTGCGGACGTGGTGAGACTTCAGCTCCCGGATCCAGCCCAGCGCGACACCAAGTACCTGGCGTCGCAGGAACGCCTGGTGATGATGGTGCGGCTGCACTGGGCCGTCCTGCTCCCCGTCTTCCTCCAGACCCTGGGTGCGGTGCTGCTCGCCCTGGTGGCGAACATCCTGTTCGCCGCGCAGGACGTCGACGCGGGCTTCATCACCACACTGTTGTGGTACTTCGCGCTCTTTATGATCTTGCGGATGCTCTGGAAGGTCGCCGACTGGCAGTTCGATCATCTGATGATCACGGACAAGCGGCTGCTGAAGGTGTCGGGGATCTTCTTCCGCAAAGTCCAGACGATGCCGCTGTCCAAGATCACCGATCTGACCTACAACCGGGATCCGCTAGGCCGGCTGCTCGGTTACGGCGAGTTCGTGGTCGAGTCCGCAGGTCAGGACCAGGCACTATCCAAGATCCAGTTTCTGCCGCGACCGGACCGGCTCTACCTCACCCTGGTCGACATGACCTTCGGTGGGGCACCATCGCCGGCCGGCGACGACTGACGCCGGCGGTACGGATCCCACCCGCGGGGGACGACGCGGGGGTGGCCGCGTCGCCGGGACTGCCGGGCGTGTGACGGCGCCGGGCTCTGGTGACGCGGCCACGGGCATGACGACGGCAGCGGGGCCGGGGGGACGTCATCCCCCCGGCCCCGCTGCCGTCTCCGCACCATCGGCGGTCCTCCCCGGCGGCGTCGCGCGCCGCCGGGGAGACCCTCAGCGCAGCAGGTCGCGGGCTGCCTCGACGATGTGCTTCGCCGAGATGCCGGCGGCGTCGAGCAGCTCCTCCGGCGTGCCGGAACCGGGCAGCGAGCGCACCGCGAGGTGCCGGACGGACAGCGGCAGCCCGCTGTCGTCCAGTGCCCCGAGCACGGCGCTGGCCAGGCCACCCTCCGGGTAGTGGTCCTCGGCGACGACGATGCGCCCGCCGGTGGCCCGGGCGGCGTCGAGCAGGGTCGCGGCGTCGACCGGCTTGACCGAGTACAGGTCGATCACCCGGGCGGCGACCCCCTCGGCGGCGAGCGTGTCGGCGGCGGCCAGGGCCTGGTGCAGGGTGACACCGGCACCGATGAGCGTGACGGTGTCGCCGTCCGAACGGCGCAGCACCTTGGAGCCCCCGGGGGCGAACGGCTCGTCCGGGCCGTAGAGCACCGGGTAGGCGCCACGGGTGGTACGCAGGTAGCTCACCCCGGACAGGTCGGCCATCGCCGCGACGAGCTTGGCGGCGGACGTCGCGTCGCTCGGGTAGAGCACCGTCGACCCGCCGACGGCCCGCATCATCGCCAGGTCCTCCAGCGCCATCTGCGACGGACCGTCCGCGCCGATCTCCACCCCGGCGTGGCTGCCGGACAACCGGATGTCGGCCTGGGAGATCGCCGCCATCCGGATGAAGTCGTAGGCGCGGGAGAAGAAGGCGGCGAAGGTGGAGGCGAACGGCACGTAGCCGCGCACCGACAGGCCTACCGCCGCCGCGACGAGCTGCTGCTCCGCGATGAAGATCTCGAAGAACCGGTCCGGGTACGCCTTGGCGAAGTCCTCGGAGTAGGTCGAGTTGCTCACCTCGGCGTCGAGGGCGACGACGTCGGTGCGCGCCCCGAGCGCGGCCAGCGCCTGCCCGTAGGCCCGACGGGTCGCGACCTTGGCCCCGAGCTCGTAGCTGGGCAGGGTGATCGCCGGCCGGCTGATCGGCTCCGGGCGCGGGAAGTCCGGCCCCGGCACCGGGCCACGGATGCGCAGGTTGCGCTCGCCGCCGAGCTCGGCGATGGCGCGCTCGGCCATGTCCGCCGGGAAGGGCTTGCCGTGCCAGCCCTCCTTGTCCGACGTCTCCGAGAAGCCGGCGCCCTTGTGGGTGCGGGCGAGGATGACGGTCGGCCGGGTCGCGTCCTCGGCCCCGGCGAGCGCCTCGTCGATCGCGGCGATGTCGTGGCCGTCGACGACGACCGCCCGCGCGCCGAACGACTCGACCCGCTTGGCGTAGGTGTCGAGATCCCAGCCGAGCTCGGTGGGGCCACGCTGGCCGAGCCGGTTGACGTCGACGATCGCGATCAGGTTCGACAGGTTGTAGTAGGAGGCCTTGTCCAGCGCCTCCCAGACCGACCCCTCCGCCATCTCGCTGTCACCGCAGATCACCCAGACGCGGTAGGGCACCTTGTCCAGGTACTTCCCGGCGAGCGCCACCCCCACGCCGTCGGGCAGGCCCTGCCCGAGCGAACCGGTGGCGACGTCGACCCAGGGCAGGATCGGGGTGGGGTGGCCCTGCAGCCGCTCGCCGAAGCGGCGGTAGCCGTTGATGAGCTCCTCGTCGCTGACGACCCCGACCGCCTTGAAGATCGAGTAGATCAGCGGGGAGGCGTGGCCCTTGGAGAAGATGAGGTGATCGTTCGCCGGGTCGTCGGGGTTGTCCCAGTCGTAGCGCAGGTGCCGGGCCACGAGGGCGGCCAGCACGTCCGCGGCGGACATGGAAGAGGTGGGGTGCCCGGAGCCGGCCGAGGTGCTGCTGCGCACCGAGTCGACCCGCAGCTGCTGCGCGAGTTCCCGGACTGTCTCCAGATCGGCCGTCCCGACCGCACTCTCGGATACGGGAGTTGCCACACCAGTCTCCTTAGGAAGTCGTTACACTCGCGGAAGGTGATTTCCGGGGTGTTGTCGCACGCATCGGGTGGCCGCCTCCGCCGCCTTGCGTCACTGCCGCTTGTCGCACTACCCTCTCATCCGGCGATCCGAACCGTACCAGCGCGGGTGACCACCGAAGAGGGTCGAACGCGCTGCGGGTAGGTCACATCGGAGATTCGTCCGATTTCGTCCGGCCGGCCACCGCGCGCCCTTCGCCGCCCCGCCGCTGCCCACCGCCGCCCGTCCGGGAGAGGCCACCTCGCGGGCGGCCACCCGCGCGCCGGAAGGTGTCGAGCCGGTCGGTGCCGGCGGCGGGCCTGTCCGCGCCCGAACCGACAACCCGGCGCGACGGCCGCGCGCAGCGGCCTCCGGGAGCAGCCCTGCCGCCCCCGGCCGCCGCTGCGCGCCTGCGACGGCGGGCCGTCGCAGGCGCCGAGCTCAGACCGCCCGTGTGGTCGCCGAGGGCGGCGAGGCCCGGTGGAAAAGCTTGTACCAGCGGTAGCCGATGCCCTCGCGAATGATGTAGCGGACCTTGGTGTCGAAGCCACGGACGGCCGGGCCGCGAGTCACCGGCGACGTGGTCGCGTCCAGCCCGAGATCGCGCGCCATCGTCCGGGACCGCAGGCTGTGCGGCGGGTCGGTGACCAGGACCGTCGACCGCCAGTGCCGGGTGTTCATGACCCCCGCGACGGCGGTCAGCGAACCGAGGGTGTCCGAGCCCTCCGGGACGACGATCACCCGATCGGCCGGAACGCCCCGGCGGCGCAGGTACGCGGCGCCGGCCTCGGCCTCGGTGTAGCGATCGCCGGGCTGCTTGCCGCCGATCGTGATCACGTTGGGTGCGACGCCCTGCCGGTAGAGCTCCAGTGCGTGGTCGAGGCGGGCGGCGAAGACCGCCGAGGGACGCCCGTCGTACTGCGAGGCCCCGAGGACGACCAGGGTGTCGGAGGCGGGCCGGTGATCCTCCCGGCCCACCCACCACACCTGAACGAACGTGACCACGGTGAGGATCACGACGGCGGCGACGACCGCGACCACAGCCCGGATCGCCCACCGCCACCAGGGCACCTGGTACCAGGTCGCGCGGAACGGATGGACAGCGAGGCTAGGACGGGACAGACCCACGCGATGGAACAGTAGCCCCCCGTGGCGGGCTATCCGACACAGCGCGGCCTATGCGCCCATTTGTCCTGGTTCTTTCGCGGGTGACCGGACGGCGGCGGGCCGCGCCCGCCGGACCGGCCACCGACCGGACCGAGCGGCGGCGGGGTCGGTCCTCGGCGGCGGGGTCAGTGCCCGGCGGCGGGCAGCGAGCCGAGCGCCTCCCAATCCAGGGTGCCCGCCGTGAGATCCCGGATCCGGGCGAGCAGGCCGAGCCGGGCCGCCCGGACCGCCGGATCGGGGTCCATCACCATCAGCGCGTCGAAGAACCCGTCGATCGCGGCCGGCAGCTCCCCCGCTGCGGCGACGAGCTCGCCGAGCGGGACGAACGCCGGGTACGCCGACTCCCTCGAGCCGACCGGAACGTCCGCCACGACCGGACCATCGGCCCCGACCGGAGCCGGCGAACCTGCTCGCGTGCCGAGGCGCTCCGCCAGTGCGGTGACCACGGCCAGAAGCCGGGCGGCGGCCGGCTCGGTGAGCCGCTCGCCGTCGAGGACGGCGGGGGCGTCGGCCGGAACGATGCGACGCACGCGCTGCAGCGCAGCCGCCAGGGCGGCGAACGCGGCCGGATCGCCCGTCGTCGCGGGCGTCGTCGTGGCGGTGGCCGGTTCACCGGCGCCGGCCAGCATCGCCCCGGCGGGCACCGCGATCAGCTCGCGCAGCGTCGCCAGGGTGGCCGCCGCGCGCGCCGGGGTGCCGGTGAGCGGGGCGACCGCACCGACCAGGCGGTGGTCGACCCCGCTGTCGAGGAGCTGCTGGGTGTAGCGGCCGCGGAGGAACGCCTCGGCCGCGGCGAGCGCCGGCCCGGACACCGGCACCGGGGTGAGCCGGGCGGCCCGGGCAAGGACGTCGGCGACGGCGAGGCCTGCGAGCTCGGGCCGGCTGCCGAGGATCGCGGCGGCACCAAGCGCCGCCCGGCGCAGCCCGAACGGGTCGGAGCTGCCGGTCGGCGCGGCATCCAGGGCGAACAGCCCGACGAGCAGGTCGAGCCGGTCGGCGAGGGCCAGCAGCGACCCGGAGACGGTGGCGGGCAGGTCGTCGCCCGCCCGGCGCGGCAGCTCCATCTCGTAGAGCGCGGTGGCGACGGCCTCGGGCTCACCGGCCCGACGGGCGTATTCCCGGGCCATCGTGCCGGCGAGGCTGGACAGCTCGACCACCATCTGGGTGGCCAGGTCGAATTTGGCGAGCGTGGCCGCTCGGTCCAGGGTCGCCCGGTCGTCGGCGCCGAGGCCGATCTCGTCGCCGAGCGCGCGGGCCAGCGCCCCGATCCGGTCCGCCCGGTCGGCGACCGAACCGAGCCGCTGTTCGAAGGTGAGCTTCGCGAGCCCGGCGCGGAAGGTCTCCAACGGCACCTTTACGTCGGCGTCGTAGAAGAAGGCGGCGTCGGTGAACCGGGCCCGGATGACGTCCTCGTTGCCGGCGCGCACGAGCGCGTCGTCGACCTGCCCGTCGGCGACGGCGACGAAGGCCGGCAGCAGCCGCCCCGCGGCGTCGCGCACGGGCAGGTACCGCTGGTGCTTGCGCATGACGGTGGTGAGGATCTCCGCGGGCAGCTCCAGGAAGCGCGCCTCGAAGGCGCCCAGCAGCGGCCGCGGGAACTCGACGAGGTTCGTCACCTCGGCCAGAGTGTCGGCGTCGGCGTCGGGATCGATGTGGCCGCCGGTGTCCGCGGTGAGCTTGGCGGCCTCCTCCACGACGAGGTCGCGACGCACCGCCGGGTCGAGCAGGATGGAGCGGGCGGCGAGCAGCTCCGGGTAACCGTCGGCGCTGGCCACCTCGATCGGCGGCGATCCCGCCCGCCGGTGGCCCAGGGTGGTCCGCCCGGCGGCGAGGGAGGACACCGCCACCGGCACCACCGTCTCCCCGAGCAGGGCGACCAGCCAGCGCACCGGGCGGCTGAAGGACAGCTCCGGGTCGTTCCAGCGCATGTTGCGCTCCGCGCGCAGCCCGGCGACGAGCTCGCCCAGGACGTCGGCCAGCACGTCGGTGGCGTCCCGGCCGGCCTCGGTGCGAACCAGGGCGACATGCTCGACGTCGCGGTGGGTGACGATCTGGAGGTCGGCGGGGTCCGCGCCCTGCCCGCGGGCGAAACCGACCGCGGCCTTCGTCGGCGCTCCGGCGGTGTCGTAGGCGGCACTGACCCGCGGGCCGCGCACCACCCGCTCGACGTCCGGCTCACGCGGGGCCACGTCCTCGACGATCGCCACGATCCGGCGGGGGGTGCCCTGCACCCGCACGCCGCCGTGGGTGAGTCGGGTGGCGGCCAGCCGGTCGAGCAGGCCGGCGCGCACCACCGCCACCGTGCGGGTCACCTCGGCCGCGGGCAGCTCCTCCGTGCCGATCTCGAACAACAGGGTCGCCGGCTCGCGCACCGGGGTGGGCACGGTGACCGGCACGGCCGCCGGGGGCGGGCTCGCCACGCCGAGCGGGTGGCCGAGCTCCTCGCGGCGATCCCGCCACAGGGCGGCGACCTCGCGGGACAGCCCGCGCATCTGGGCGAAGGAGGTCGCCCGCTCGGTGGTCGACACGGCTCCGCGCGAGTCGAGGATGTTGAACGCGTGCGAGCACTTCAGCACGTAGGAGTGCGCCGGAACGGGCAGACGGGCGTCGACGAGCCGCCGGGCCTCGGCGGCGTAGTCGGCGTAGAGGCGGCGCACGGTGTCGATGTCGGCGTCGTCGAGGTAGTACCGCGACATCTCGTACTCGGCCTGGCCGAACACCTCGCCGTAGGAGATGCCCGGCGCGTAGGCGAGCTCGCTGAAGTGGCGGACCCCCTGCAGCGCCATGAGGATGCGTTCCATGCCGTAGGTGATCTCGACGCTGATCGTGTCGAGCGTCTGGCCGCCGGCCTGCTGGAAGTAGGTGAACTGGGTGATCTCCAGCCCGTCGAGCCACACCTCCCAGCCGAGCCCCCAGGCGCCGAGCGCGGGCGAAGCCCAGTTGTCCTCGACGAAGCGCACGTCGTGGGCGGCGGTGTCGACCCCGATCGCCGCCAGGCTGCCGAGGTAGAGCTCCTGGGCGTTGCCCGGATCGGGCTTGAGGATCACCTGGAACTGGGTGTGCGTCTGCAGCCGGTTGGGGTTCTGGCCGTAGCGGGAGTCGTCGGGACGGACCGACGGCTCCACGTAGGCCACCCGCCACGGCTCCGGACCGAGCACTCGCAGCACCGTCGCCGGGTTGAGCGTACCGGCGCCGACCTCGGTGTTGAACGGCTGCATGATCATGCAACCGCGGTCGGTCCAGTAGCGGGTCAGCGCCAGCAACGCGTCCTGCATGGTCAACATCGGGTGAGCCTCGGCTTTTCGCTGTCACGGTCACGAGCGGGGCAGGACGCCCCACCCACGGGTCGGCCCCGGGCCGCGCGCGGCGACCTTCCGGGGACGAGCCCGCCAGTGGGCTGGACGGGAGTCCCGAAGATCCCGGCCGGCCTGGTCGCCCTGGCCCCGGCCCGCCGAGATCCGATATCGCGATATGTCATATCTACAAATGTGCGATGCACGTCCGAGGCTACCGGGCGGCACCGACAACCCGCGCCAGGCGGGGCGCGGCCGCCGACGCCGCGGATCAGCGGGCTGGACGGGAGTCCCGAGGATCCCGGCCGGCCTGGAGGGCGTGTGTTTACTTGTGGTGCGTTCTGCACGGTCTGGGAGCGCAGACCGTGCAGTCCGTACCGCACGGCGCCTCCAGCATCCGACCTGGATGATCGTCGCGTCCGCGGAACCGTGCCCGCGGCACGACCTGGCACCGCGAGGGCCTGGCACGGTCCTGACGGTTCCGCGGAACCGCGCCGGCGCCGTCGGAGGCGAGCCCGACGTCAAGGACGACCCCGACGCCCATGACCACACGTTCCCACGGCCATGCCTCGACGGTCCGGCTTCAGGTGGCGCCACCACGCCGCCTGATCACAACCACCTACGCGACCTCGTCGCCCTCGCCTCGGCCAGCCGAAATCCGATATCTGTGTAGTTCACATCTACGGATGTGCGATGCACGTCGGAGGCCGCCGGGCGGCACCGACAACCCGCGCCAGGCGGGACGCGGCCGCCGAATCCGTGGATCAGAGCCGGCGAGGCGCCGCGGTCTCCGCGTCGGCGGCCCGGTCCGAACGGTAGGTCCGAGCCTCGCTGCCGGTGCCAGCCGGGCCGCAGCCACCTCGCTCGACGTCGCGCCCACCCTCGACGTCGCGCCGACCGTCACTCCGCGCCACTCGTGGGTCGACGGCGGCGAGCACCTCGAAGGCGCCGGGCGCGTCGACGGCGTGGACGAGCAGCGGCGTGAGGGCATACCGCACCTCGAACGCGGACAGCGCCCGGCGCCACGGGCCGGGGCCGTCCCACTCGCTGGTCAGCAGCCAGGACGCCGGCTCGTCGAGCGCCCGGGCGAGCCGGCCGGACCGAAAACCGGCCGCCCGGGCCAGCGCGTCGAGTGCGGTCCGCGCCGCCGCGGGAAAGTCGGCCGCGGCCGCCGCCGGCACCGCGAAGCGGATCTCGGCGACCACCGGCGCGCCGGAGGCCGCCGTCCACCCGGCGCCGACGCCCGGCCACCCGGACTCGGGTCCACCGCCCGCCGCCGGGCCGGACGGCGCCGCGTCCGACGGCGCGGGCGCGTCGTCGTCAGCGGCCTCGGCGACGACGTCAGCGTCAGCGTCAGCGTCAGCGTCAGCGTCAGCGTCAGCGGGATGGTCAGGCACGATGGGCGACGATCCCGCCGTAGCGACGGTCGCGGCGGGCGTATTCCTCGCATGCCTGCCACAGGTTGCGGCGGTCGAAGTCGGGCCAGAGCGTTTCGACGAACGAGAACTCGGCGTACGCCGCCTGCCAGAGCAGGAAGTTGCTCAGCCGCTGCTCGCCGGACGTCCGGATGACCAGGTCGAGGTCGGGCATGTCGGGCTCGTCGAGGTAGCGGCTCACCGTGGCCTCGTCGATCCGGTCGGCCCGCAGCCGCCCCTCGCGCACGTCCCGGGCGATCGCCGCCGCAGCGTCCGCGATCTCGGCCCGGCCGCCGTAGTTCACGCACATAACCAGCGTGAGCCGGTCGTTGTCGCGGGTTCGCTCCTCCGAGGACTCCAGGCGCCGGATCACGTTCCCCCAGAGCCGGGGCCGGCGCCCCGCCCACCGCACCCGCACTCCGAGCGCGTCCATATCCGCGATCCGTCGGCCGAAGACCCCGTCGGTGAAGCGCATCAGGAACGCCACCTCGTCCGGCGAACGCTTCCAGTTCTCCGTCGAGAAGGCGTACACCGACAGCCATCGCACGCCGAGCTCGATCGCCCCCTCGACGCAGTCGAACAGCGCGTCCTCCCCGGCCTCGTGCCCCTTCGTCCGGGCGAGCCCGCGCCGCTTGGCCCAGCGGCCGTTGCCGTCCATGACGATGCCCACGTGCCGCGGAACCAGGCTGCGCGGCAGCGCCGGGGGCCGGGCCCCCGAGGGATGGGGGTGCGGATCACGGAACCGCGTCCCCACGTCATTGCGCAAAGTCACTGCCTACCTCCCCAGAACCGGCCGGGGCAGCGCCGAGCCGTCGTCCGTCGTACCCGTAGCTGCCATCGCCGCACCGTCCCCCTGCCGACGCCGGACCGCGCCGGGAGCCCCCACCGCCGCTGTCCACCTCACCATGTCCGTTCTCATCCCCTCCCAGCGCGTCCCCGACCAGCGCGTTCCTCCCCGACCAGCGCGTTCCCCCCCGACCAACGCGTCCCCGGCCAGCACGTCCCGATCAGCGTGTTCCTCCCGACCAACGCGTCCAGCGGCCCACGGACCGCGCCGGCGCGACGCCGCCCCGGCGCGGTCATCGGACAGCGCGGTCCAGTCCCGGCCGGTCACGGCCACTCATGCCCGTTCCAGGTGCGGCAGCGCGCGCAGCCCCCGTTCGAGATGCCACTGGAGATAGGCGGCGACGATGCCGCCGGCCTCCCGGCGGGCGCGGGCGTCGCTGGCCAGCGCGCCGTCCCAGTCGCCGCGCAACAGGTCGGTGAGGAGTCGTATTGCACCCGCCGAGACCGACGCCGCGCCGTGCGGACGACATTGCGGGCACACTACGCCGCCGCCAGCAACGGACAGCGACAGGTGCTGGCCCGGCTCCCCGCACCGGGCACAGTCGTCCAGGGCCATGCCGTATCCGGACACCGCCAGTGATCGGAGCAGGAACGCGTCCAGCACGAGCAGGGCCGGCCGCTGCGCCGCGGCAAGCGTGCGCAGACCGCCGACGAGCAGCAGGAACAACCGCAGCGCGGGCTGACGCTCCTCACTGGTCAACCGCTCGGCGGTCTCGAGCATCACGGCCGCGGCGGTGTGCCGGGCGTAGTCGAGCGCGATCGTCGTCCCGTAGGGGGAGATGATGTCGGCCTGGGTGACGGTGTCCAGTGACCGGCCGGAGTGCAGCATCAGGTCGACGTAGGTGCCCGGCTCCAGCCGGGAGCCGAACCGCGAGGACGTCTTGCGCACACCCTTGGCGACGGCCCGGACCCGGCCGTTGCGCCGGGTGAGCACGGTGATGATGCGGTCAGCCTCGGCGAGAGGGGTCGTTCGCAGGACGACCCCTTCGTCGCGATACACCGGCACCCGCCCATGGTTGCACGACCCCGGGTCGGCGCGGTACGGCGAGGTCATCCGGCAGATGGCCGCGACGAACCAGTCCCGTTTCGCAACCTCTTGTATACGAGAGAACACAAATGGACACCTTGGCCGGTGGAAGCCGGACTCCCCTGCGCGGGACGCCGCAGGTTGCGGATGATGGCTCGGTGCGGGTGGTACGGCGGGCGGCGCGAGCGATCCTCATCGATGGCAACGGCCGACTGGTGCTCTTCCGGCGGACGCTGCCAAAGCGCAAGCCCTACTGGTCCACCCCCGGCGGCGGGGTGGACCGCGAGGACGGCTCGGTGGTGGCGGCCCTGCACCGCGAACTCGCCGAGGAGCTCGGCGCGACGGTCGACCGCGTGCAACAGGTGTTCCTCACCAGCGCGCCGCGCGGCGACGGGATCGCGGTGTCGCACTTCTTCGTCTGCCGCCTGGTCTCCATGGACCTGAGCAAGCGCACCGGCGAGGAGTTCACGAACCCCGCCAAGGGCCGCTACGACGTCGAGCGGATCGACCTGCGCGGCAAGAAGCTGAGCCGTTACGCCCTGCAACCCGCGGAGGCCAAGTCCTTCATCTTCGCCAACCGCCAGGCGCTGCTGGTCGCCGCCCTCGCCGACGACGCACCACCGCTGACCCTCACCGAAGCCCGCGGCGCCGCCGCGACGACGAACGCCGACGACCCGGCCACTGCCGCCGCCGGCCCACCCGCGCGGTCCGAGGCGGCAACCGCCTCTGCTGCGGCACCGGCCGCCGACGGATCCTCGGCGACCGAGCAGACCGCGGCATCCGGCGACGCCGGCGCAGCCAAGCCGGCCGAGTCATCCGGCCGGGCCTCGACGTCCCCCGGGGGCGGGACGTTCGGTGAGCCCCCGGCGTCCGCCGGTGCCACCCGCCCCGACCAGAGCACCACCACCGACCAGAGCACCACGGCTGACCAGAGCAGCACGGTCGATGCGAGCACCACGACCGATCAGAGCACCCCGACCGACGAAAGCACGACCGACGAAAGCACCACGACCGGCACCACCGACACGACCGACGAGACATTGAGCACCGAGCAGGCCAGGACGTCCGAGCAGGCCACGGCCACCGACCGGCACGGTGCGGCCGGCGACGCGACGATGTCCCAGCACGCCGGTTCCGGTGCCGCCGGGCCGCCGGGTGACGGATCCCCCGCCCCCGCAACCAGGGACGACGGCAAGGCGGCGGAGCGGCGGCCGCGGCGGGCCATGCCACCGATCCTGGAGATCGTCGACGGTGCGGTCGTCAACGACGGATCCGACCCCCCGACCGTGGCGCTGCCACGCCCGCACCGGTGGCCCCGGTGGCCGTTGCGCCGGTGACCGGTGCCGACGCCCACCGCGTTGCGGTGCGTTTGGCACGGTCTGCCGAAACCGTGCCCATCGCACCCCAACGCGCCACACGTATCTCGCCGCGACGCCCCACACGTACCGCACCGCGACACGCGCAACTTGCCGTGCACGCGCCGCGCCGCCGGTCGACGGTGGGGACCCGTCCCGGCCGCGGGGTCAGAAACCCAGGCGGCGTAGCTGGCGGGGGTCTCGCTGCCAGTCCTTCGCGACCTTGACGTGCAGGTCCAGAAAGACCGGCGTCCCGAGCAGCGCCTCGATCTGCCCGCGGGCCCGGGTGCCGACCGCCTTGAGCCGGGAACCGCCGGAACCGATGACGATCGCCTTCTGGCTGGGCCGCTCGACGAAGACGTTCACCCGCACGTCCAGCAGCGGGTTCTGTGGCGATCGGCCCTCCCGGGGGATCATCTCCTCGACGACCACCGCCAGCGAATGCGGCAGCTCGTCGCGGACCCCCTCCAGCGCCGCCTCCCGGACCAGCTCGGCGACCATGACCTGCTCGGGCTCGTCGGTCAGCTCGCCGCCGGGGTAGAGCGCCGGGCCCGTCGGCAGCCGGGCGGCCAGCACGTCGGCGAGCACGTCCACCTGGTAGGAGCGGATGGCGCTGACCGGGACGATGTCGCTGAACTCGCCGAGGCCGGCCACGTCGAGCAGCCGCGCGCCGATCCGGTCGGCGTCGGCGACCTTGTCGGTCTTGGTCAGGATGGCCACCACCGGGGTCCGTTTCGGCAGGCGGGACAGCTCCTCGGCGATGAAGCGGTCGCCCCGTCCCACGGGTTCGTCGGCGGGCATGCAGAACCCGACGACGTCGACCTCGGACAGGGTGGCGCGCACGACGTCGTTGAGGCGCTGCCCGAGCAGCGTGCGCGGCCGGTGCAGCCCGGGCGTGTCGACGAGGACGAGCTGGGCGTCGGCGCGGTGCACGATGCCCCGGATGGCGTGCCGGGTCGTCTGCGGCCGGCCGCTGGTGATGGCGACCTTGGTGCCGACGAGGGCGTTCGTCAGCGTCGACTTGCCGGCGTTGGGCCGGCCGACGAGGCAGGCGAACCCGGACCGGAACTCCACCGGGGTCGTGCCGCCGGGGGCGGGACTCGGAGTCGACACGCTAGCTGGTCGTCCTGCTGCGAGCCACGCCGTCGGTGCCGCCGAGGAAGACGGGGACGCCGGCGCCGAACTCGGCGAGAGCGGCAAGGTCATCCCCCGCAATCACATCACCCTCCGTGACGACGGCCGCGGCCTCGAAGCGGCGCGCCCCGCTGGAGACCGCCGCGGCCACGGCTGCCCGCAGCGCCGAGATCGCCAGCTCCGGCCGGCTCAGCCCGACGGTGGCGGCGGCGTAGGTGCGGCCGTCGGTGTCGCGCAGGGCCGCGCCCTCGGCGGGCCGGCCGTCGGGCACGTAGGCGCGCAGCCGCGCCGAGCGGGCCAGGACGAGCAGCTTCGCGTCCTCCGCGGCCAGGTCGAGGGCCGCCCCGGCGGGCGCCGTCGCCTGCGGGGTCGGGTCAGCGGTCACGAGATCACCTTTCCGTGCTGGGGTGAACGCCCGGCCGGCTCACCGCCGTCTGCTCCACCCGGAGCCGGGTCGTCGGCGTCGGCCGGCGGGCGCGGCGGGCGGCTGACGACGATCGTGCCGATCTGGTTGCGCCGGCCGGCCGCCCGCTCGGCGGACAGCCGCAGGCCGCCGACCGTCACGGTGGCGCCCGGGATGGGCACCCGACCCAGGGCCGTGGCGAGCAGACCGCCGACGGTCACCGAGTCGTCCGCGCCGGGCAGCGCGTCGACGTCGAAGTCGAAGAGTTTGGCGAGGTCGTCCACGTCGAGCCGGGCGGTGACCCGAGCCGTGTCGGGATCGAGCCACTCCACCGGTGCCACCTCGCTGTCGTACTCGTCGGTGATCTCGCCGACGATCTCCTCGAGAATGTCCTCGATGGTCACGAGCCCGGCGGTCCCACCGTACTCGTCGATGACGATCGCCATGTGGGTCCGCGAGGCCTGCATCTCCCGCAGCAGGTCGTCGGCGGGCTTGCTCTCCGGCACGAGCACGGGCGCGCGCATGATCTCGGCGACGGTGCCGTCCTCGTCGCCCTCGCGCTCGCGGCGGACCATGTCCTTGAGGAAGGCGATCCCCACGACGTCGTCGACGCTCTCCCCGATCACCGGGATCCGGGAGAAGCCGCTGCGCAGGGCGAGCGCCAGAGCCTGGCGAACGGTCTTGGTCGACTCGATGAACACCATGTCCGGCCGCGGCACCATCACCTCCCGGACGAGGGTGTCCCCCAGCTCGAACACCGACGCGATCATGTCGCGTTCCTCGCGCTCGATGACCTCGTTCTCCTCGGCGAGGTCGACCAGGTCACGCAGCTCCGCCTCGGAGGCGAAGGGCCCGTCCCGGAACCCGGGACCGGGGGTGACGGCGTTGCCCAGGGCGATGAGCAGCCGAGGCAGCGGCCCGAAGATCCGGGCGAGGCGGACGGTGAGCCCCGCGGTGGCGAGCGCGACCGCCGGCGCGTGCTGGCGGCCGAGCGTCCGGAACATCACCCCGACGAGGATGTAGGCGATCAGGGTCGCCACCAGGGTGCCCAGTCCGATCGCGGCGAAGCCCGTCCCGTAGGCGTGCGCGAACAGGATCGTCAGGCAGGCGGCGGCGAGCATCTCGCCGACCACCCGTAGGAGCAGCAGCAACGCGAGGTAGCGGCCGGGGTCGGCGACGACGGTCGCGAGGTTCGCCGCGCCCGCGCGACCGTGGCGCGCGAAGTTCTCCACCGACACCCGCGACACCCGGGTCAGGGCCGCGTCCACGCAGCCGAGACCCGCGGCGGCGAGGGACGCGACCACCGCGATGAAGACAAGCAGAAGATCGCCGGAGCTCATGGGCTCCCCCCGGCCGGGGTCAGCGCGCGGCGGTGGGGCCGGGCTCTCCAGCTCCGTCCGCACCGCCCGCACCGCCGGCGGGACGCTTCCCTCCGACGGCCTTCACCGCGACGTCCCAGGACGCCAGCAGCTTGTTCTGGATCTTCCACATCTCGCGTTCCTCGTCCGGCTCGGCGTGGTCGTACCCGAGCAGGTGCAGGATGCCGTGGGTGCACAGCAGGTGCAGTTCGCGCTCGTAGGAGTGCCCCGCCTGCTCCGCCTGGCGGCGCGCGACGTCGGGGCAGAGCACGACATCGCCGAGCAGCGTCGTGGGGTCGTCGTCGGCCGACTCCGACCAGGAGGCGTCAAACGCGTCGTCCTGCGCGAAGGAGAGCACGTCGGTCGGGCCCTCCTCGCCCATGTACCGCACGTGCAGGTCGGCCATGGCCTTCTCCTCGACCAGCATCACCGACAGCTCCGCGAGCGGGTTCACCTTCATCGCGTCGAGCACGAAGCGGGCGAGCGCCGTGAGCCGGATCTCGTCCACGTCGTTCGCGCCCGACTCGTTGGCGACGAACACGGCCATCAGCAGTCCTCTCCGAGCCCCGACACGGTCACCGTCGCTCGCGGCGGCTCGGCCGGGCGGGCGCCGCGGCCGCGGAACCGGCATGGTCCCCGGCGGCGTCCCAGCGGGCGTACGCGTCGACGATCTCGCTCACCAGCCGATGGCGAACGACGTCGGAGCTGGTCAGGGACGCGAAGTGCACGTCCTCGACGCCGTCGAGGATCTCCCGGACGACCCGCAGCCCGCTGCGGGTGCCGCTGGGCAGGTCGACCTGGGTGACGTCACCCGTCACCACGATCTTGGCCCCGAAGCCGAGCCGGGTGAGGAACATCTTCATCTGCTCGGGCGAGGTGTTCTGCGCCTCGTCGAGGATGATGAAGGCGTCGTTCAGGGTTCGGCCGCGCATGTAGGCCAGCGGGGCGACCTCGATCGTCCCGGCCTGCATCAACCGCGGGATCGAGTCCGGGTCGATCATGTCGTGCAGCGCGTCGTAGAGCGGGCGCAGGTACGGATCGATCTTCTCGTACAGGGTGCCCGGCAGGAAGCCGAGCCGCTCCCCCGCCTCGACCGCCGGCCGGGTCAGGATGATCCGGTTGACCTTCTTGGCCTGCAGGGCCTGAACCGCCTTCGCCATCGCCAGGTACGTCTTGCCGGTACCGGCGGGCCCGATCCCGAACACGATCGTGTGCTGGTCGATCGCGTCGACGTAACGCTTCTGGTTGAGCGTCTTGGGTCGGATCGTCCGACCCCGGTTCGACAGGATGTTGAGGGTGAGGACCTCGGCGGGCCGCTCCTCCGAGCCGCTGCGCAGCATCGCCAACGAATGGTCGACATGCTGCGGGCTGAGCTCGGTACCCGCGTCGAGCAGGGCGATGAGCTCCGCGAACAGCTTCGCGGCGAGCTCGTTCTCCGCCGACGGGCCGGTGATGGTGATCTCGTTGCCGCGCACGTGGATGTCCGCGGAGAAGGCCCGCTCGACGGTGCGCAGCAACTCGTCCTGGTGGCCCAGCAGGCTCACCATGCTGTGCGGGCCGGGAACGACGATGCGCGTCGTGACCGGGGCGGCCGACGCGGCAGATGGCGTGACGGAATCGGGCATAGAGAGCGGCCAGCTACGGCCGCGGCACCTCTCAGGATCGATGACCGTGGTGGGTGGTGCGGCGCGTGGAGGACGGGCGTTCAGGTCAGCGCCCTGCCGGGGCAGGAGACGCCCACCGAACGCCAGCCGCAGGCGCTACCCCGCCAGTCTATCCATCATCACGCCGAGCGTCCCAGCGGCCGAGATCCGCAAGGACGACCGAGGACGCCACCACGCCGGCGGTGGAGGTGCGCAACACGGTCGGACCCAGGCGTGCGACCGCGGCGCCGGACTGACGCAGCGCGTCCACCTCGGCCTCGGCGATGCCCCCTTCGGGCCCGACGACCAGCAGGATCTCGGCCGCCCGCACGGTCTGCACCGCCGCCCGAGCAGGCTGATTCGACTGAGTCGCCGGTGCCGTCGAGGTCGCCGGTGCCGTCGAGGTCGCCGGTGCCGCCACCGTCGCCCCGTCGAGGGTCGCGGCGCTGCGGCGGGCCAAGCCCACCAGGGGGTCATCGGCCTGCTCGTGCAGCACCACGGCGAGGGCGGCCGATGCCACCCGCCGGGTCAGTTCCGCCGTTCCGACCAGGTCGGCGACCACCGGCCAGTGCAGGCGGTGGGACTGCTTCGACGCCTCCGCCGCGGCCCGGACCCAGCGTTCCCGGGCCCGCCCGCCACGCTCGCCCTCCCAGCGGACCACCGAGCGCGCCGCCGACCACGGCACGATCTCGTCGACGCCGACCTCGGTCAGCATCTCCACCGCCCGCTCGCCGCGGTCGCCCTTGGCCAGCGCCTGCGCGACGACGAGGCGCGGATGCGGCGCCGCCGCGCCGACCCGCCGGCGCACCGCGCAGTCGATCTCGTCGCGCCGGACGGCGACGACGGCGCACTCCAACACCTGCCCGCGACCGTCGGTGACGTCCACCGGCTCGCCGGGGCGCAGCCGGCGCACCGTGGCCGCATGGTGTCCCTCCGGACCGGACAGGGTGAACACGTCCGCGGTGGGCAGCGGGGACAACCGGAACAACGCGCTGGTCAGTGGGGATCCTCTCGGCGGAGAACGAGCCGGCGGACCGGGTATCCGCCGTGCCGACGAGCTAGCGCCCGCGCCGCGACCCGCGACGGCGGAACAGCCCGCTCGCGCCGCCGCCGATGGAACCGCCCACGACCGCGGGCGCCTCCTCGTCACGGATCTTCGCCAGCTCCCGCAGCAACCGCTCCTGCTCCGCGTCCAGCTTCGTCGGCGTCTCCACGTTGATGTGGATGTGCAGGTGCCCCCGCCCGGCGGCCCGTAGGTGCGGGACGCCGCGGCCGGCGAGCTTGATGACCTCGCCCGGCTGGGTGCCCGGCTTCACCGCGATGGTCTCGGTGCCGTCGAGGGTCTCCAGGGTGGCGGAGGTGCCCAGCGCCGCCGAGGTCATCGGCAGCGGCAGCTCACAGTGCAGGTCGTCGCCCTCACGGGTGAACACCGGATGTTGGCGCTCGGAGACCTCGACGTAGAGGTCGCCGGGCGGCCCGCCGCCGGGACCGACCTCGCCCTCCCCGGACAACCGGATGCGCATCCCGTCCTCGACCCCGGAGGGGATCTTCACCGTCAGGGTACGGCGCTTGCGGACCCGGCCGTCCCCGCCGCAGTCGCGGCAGGGATGCTCGATCACCGTGCCGGTGCCCGAGCAGCGCGGGCAGGGGCGAGAGGTGACCATCTGACCGAGGAAAGAGCGGGTGACCTGCTGGACCTCCCCCCGACCGCCGCAGGTGCCGCAGGTCGAGGGATGGGTCCCGGGAGCCGCCCCGGCGCCGGTGCAGGTCGAGCACACGGCCGCCGTGTCCACGGTGATCTCACGGGTGGCACCGAAGGCGGTCTCGGCCAGGTCCAGCTCGATCCGCAGCAGCGCGTCGTTGCCGCGCCGGACCCGGGAGCGGGGCCCGCGGGTCGTCCCGCCGCCGAAGAAGGCGTCCATGATGTCGCCGAGACCACCGAAGCCGGCGCCGAACGGCGAGCCGGCGCCCCCGCCACCGCCGCCGGGCGCGAGCGGGTCGCCGCCCAGGTCGACGATCTGGCGCTTCTCCGGGTCGGAGAGCACCTCGTAGGCCGCGGTTACCCCGCGGAAGCGCTGCTGCGCCTCCGGGTCGGGGTTGACGTCAGGGTGCAGTTCCCGGGCGAGCTTGCGGTAGGCCCGTTTGATCTCGTCGTTCGACGCGTCTCGGCGTACGCCCAGAACTGCGTAGTAGTCCACGGCCATCAGTCGGCACCCAAGAGTTCACCCACGTATTTGGCGACGGCCCGGACGGCCGCCATCGTCCACGGATAGTCCATGCGCATCGGGCCGACCACTCCCATTCCGCCCAGGGCGAAAGGACCGCGGCCATAGCCGGTGGCCACCACTGCTGTCGTCCGCAGGGCGTCCACGTCCGTCTCTCGACCGATGCGTACCGTTACAGTACCGGTCTCGCGGGCCGAGCCGATGAGCTTCATCAACACGACCTGTTCCTCGAGCGCCTCCAGTATCGACCGCAGCGAGTCGGCGAAGTCGACCGAGGCCCGGGTGAGGTTCGCCGTGCCGGCCATGGCGAGACGCTCCTCCGGGCGCTCCACCAGGGACTCCAGCACCGCCCCGGTCATCGTCGCCAGGCACGGCCGCAGCTCGGGGCGGGCCTGGTCGGGCAGGGTGGCGACGACCTCGGGGGCATCGGCCAACCGCTGGCCGGCCAGCGCGCAGTTGAGGGTCGCCCGCAGCTCGCCCGCGATCTCGTCGTCCACCGGCGTCAGGCTGTCGATGATCCGCTGCTCCACCCGGCCGGTATCGGTGATCATCACCATGAGCATCCGGCGCGGACCGAGGGTCACAACCTCGATGTGCCGGACACTGCTGCTCGACAGCGACGGGTACTGCACCACCGCCACCTGGCGGGTGAGCTGAGCGAGCAGGCGGACCGAGCGGCGGACGACGTCGTCGAGGTCGACCGCACCCTCCAGAAAGCTCTGGATGGCCCGACGCTCGGCCCGGGACAGCGGCTTGACCCCGGACAACCGATCGACGAACAACCGGTAGCCCTTGTCTGTCGGAATCCGCCCGGCGCTGGTGTGGGGCTGCGTGATGTAGCCCTCTTCCTCCAGCGCGGACATGTCGTTGCGGACAGTAGCCGGCGAGACACCGAGATTATGACGCTCCGCCAGCGCCTTGGAGCCCACCGGCTCATTGCTCAGGACGAAGTCCTCCACGATCGCCCGAAGGACTTCGAGCCGCCGATCCTCTAGCACGCGGTCGCACCCCCTTCACCAAGCGGGACGTGGCCGGGCCACGGTGCGTGCACCTGCACCGACGGACACCAGGCCTGGCACTCGGCCGCAGTGAGTGCCAAGTGTAGCCGTCGGCCAAGCATGAAGCACACAACATGGGCCGCTCCACGAATGGCCGGTGAGGAGTCGGCGACATCCTTCCAACAGAACGACTACCGGGGCACCCGGGTTCCGCGCCGCGGCGGCTCGCCCGATCGAGTACGGGCCGGTCGGTCGGCCAGGGGCCGGTCGGTCGGCCAGGGGGTCAGTCGGTCGGCCAGGGGTCAGTCGGGTAGCAGAGCCCGGACCACCGTGTCGGTGAGCAGGCGGCCACGGCGAGTCAACCGCACCCGGCCGGACTCGAGCGCGCCCGGTTCCACCAGGCCGGCGCGAGCGAGATCCGCGCACGCCGCCAGCCCGGCCTCGTCGAGCTCGGCGACGCCGAGCCCCTCTGCGAGCCGCACACCCAGCATCACCCGCTCGACCCGGCGGGTGGAAGGGTCGAGCTCCTCGCGCGCCGCGGCCGGACTGCGCTGCGCGGCAAGGCGGGCCGCGTACTCCGCCGGGTGGCGCACGTTCCACCACCGCACGCCGCCGACGTGGCTGTGGGCGCCCGGGCCGAAGCCCCACCAGTGGTCGCCTCGCCAGTAGCCCAGATTGTGCCGGCAGCGGGTGGCCGAACCGCGCGACCAGTTGCTGACCTCGTAGTTGGTCAGCCCGGCGGCGGTGAGGATCTCGTCCGCGAGCAGGTACCGGTCGGCAAGCAGGTCGTCGTCGGGCTCGAGCAGCTCGCCGCGGCGCACCCGGCGCGACAGCTTGGTGCCCTCCTCGACGGTCAGCGCGTAGGCGCTGACGTGGTCCGGCCCCAACTGCACCGCGGCCCGCAGGCTCGCCGCCCAGTCGGCCTCGGACTCGCCCGGCGCCCCGTAGATCAGATCGAGGCTCACCTGCTCGAACCCGGCCTTGCGCGCCCAGCGCATCACCTCGGAGACCCGCCCGGGGGTGTGCCGGCGGTCCAGCGCCGCCAGCACGTGCGGCCGGTCGCTCTGCATGCCGAACGAGACCCGGGTGAAGCCGGCCGCCCGCAACTGCTCGAGCTGGGCCGGGTCGACCGATTCCGGGTTCGCCTCGGTGGTGACCTCCGCGTCGGCGGCGAGTCCGAACTCGGCGTCCAGGGCCCGCAGCAGTCGGGCGAGGTCGCCCGCGGAGAGCAGGGTCGGCGTGCCACCGCCGACGAACACGGTGGAGATCGGCAGGTCGGTGTCGCCCAGCACCGCCCGGGCCAGCCGGATCTCCTTCGTCGCGATGTCGACAAAGGTCGTCAGGCCCACCGAGGAGATCAGGGCACCGCCCAGATCCGCCGCCGTGTAGGTGTTGAAGTCACAGTAGCCGCAGCGTGCCGCACAGTAGGGCACGTGCACGTACGCCCCGAACGCGCGCTCGGTCAGCTCGGCCAGGGCGGCCGGCGGGAGAGCGCCGTCGTCGGGCGGAGGTGACCCGTCGGGAGGCTTTTGTGGCATGCCCCCAGTGTGCCCCCAACGGATGGGGTTACAGCAACGCCACGTTTGTCAAGCGCACGAGCGGGCCGAAGATGGCCACGCCGGGACCACGCCGGGATAAGCACCGGAAACGGGGGTCCCCTTCGGCGCCGACGAGATGCCGGGCACGTTTTGCCCCCGTTGTGGACGGAAGATCAGATATGGGCGGACCATCGTCGACCGGTCGAGCCCGATGCGAAAAGATCCGGCCATGGACGATGACGTCAGGGCCGTTCTCGAGGAGATCTCCGAACTGCTCCCGCCCCGAACCACCGTGTATCGTTCCGGCGCCGCCGCGCCCGCCGGCGACCTCTCGCTCGCCGAACCGGCGACCGAACCGATCCGCCTGCCGGCGAGTCCGCTGCCTACAAGCTGACGACGCGGGACCTCCCGGGGGGTGGCCGTGATCGGCGGTCTCCCCCGGGGTCGACCCGCCCGATCTCCCCCGACCGGGGGTGGGTCACTTGCTCGTCGTGGACTTCCCGGTGTCGGTGGACAGCGCGGCGATGAACGCCTCCTGCGGGACCTCGACACGCCCGATGGTCTTCATCCGCTTCTTGCCCTCCTTCTGCTTCTCCAGCAGCTTGCGCTTGCGGGTGATGTCACCGCCGTAGCACTTGGCCAGCACGTCCTTGCGGATGGCCCGGATGTTCTCCCGAGCGATGATCCGGCTGCCGATCGCCGCCTGGATCGGCACCTCGAACTGCTGGCGCGGGATCAGCTCGCGCAGCTTGGTCGTCATCGCCACGCCGTAGGAGTAGGCCTTCTCCTTGTGCACGATCGCCGAGAAGGCGTCGACCGTCTCGCCCTGCAGGAGGATGTCGACCTTGACCAGGTCGGCGAGTTGCTCGCCGGCCGGCTCGTAGTCGAGGCTCGCGTACCCCCGGGTCCGGGACTTCAGCGCGTCGAAGAAGTCGAAGATGATCTCACCGAGTGGCAGGGTGTACTTGAGCTCGACCCGGTCGGTGGACAGGTAGTCCATCCCCTTGAGCACGCCACGCCGGCCCTGGCAGAGCTCCATGACCGCGCCGACGAAGTCGGTGGGCAGCAGCAGCATCGCGTCGACGATCGGCTCGTACACCTCGGCGATCTTGCCGCCGGGCCAGTCGCTGGGGTTGGTCACGGTGACCTCGGAGAGGTCCTCCATCACCACCCGGTAGACGACGTTCGGCGCGGTGGAGATGAGGGTCAGGTTGAACTCGCGTTCGAGGCGCTCCCGGACGATCTCCAGGTGCAGCAGGCCGAGGAAGCCGCAGCGGAAGCCGAAGCCGAGCGCCGCCGACGTCTCCGGCTCGTAGGTCAGGGCAGCGTCGTTGAGCTGGAGCTTGTCGAGCGCCTCGCGCAACGCCGGGTACTCGCTGCCGTCGATCGGATACAGCCCCGAATACACCATCGGCAGCGGGTCGCGGTAGCCGCCGAGCATCTCCGTGGCCGGATTGCGGGTGGTGGTGACGGTGTCGCCCACGCGAGCCTGGCGGACGTCCTTGACCCCGGGGATGACATAGCCGACCTCGCCGACCGACAGCGAGCCCGTCGGGTGCGGGTCCGGCGAGATCACCCCGACCTCGAGCGTCTCGTGGCTGGCGCCCGTCGACATCATCAGGCAGCGGTCCCTGGTGGTCAGGGTGCCGTCGATGACCCGGACGTAGGTGATGACGCCGCGGTAGATGTCGTAGACGCTGTCGAAGATCATCGCTCGGGCGGGTCCGGCGGGGTTGCCGACCGGCGCGGGCACCAGCCGGACGATCTCGTTGAGCAGCTCCGGCACGCCCTGGCCGGTCTTGCCCGAGACGCGCAGCACGTCACCCGGGTCGCAGCCGATGATCGCCGCGATCTCCTCGGCGTACTTCTCCGGCTGGGCGGCCGGCAGGTCGATCTTGTTCAGGACGGGGACGATGGTCAGGTCGTTCTCGATCGCGAGGTAGAGGTTCGCCAGCGTCTGGGCCTCGATCCCCTGCGCCGCGTCGACCAGCAGGACCGCACCCTCGCACGCGGCCAGCGACCGGCTCACCTCGTAGCTGAAGTCGACGTGGCCGGGCGTGTCGATGAGATGCAGGATGTAGTCCTGCCCGTCCTGCGCCCGCCAGGGCAGCCGCACGTTCTGGGCTTTGATGGTGATCCCACGCTCGCGCTCGATGTCCATCCGGTCGAGGTACTGGGCGCGCATGTTGCGCGCCTCCACGACTCCGGTCACACCGAGCATCCGGTCGGCAAGGGTCGACTTGCCGTGGTCGATGTGGGCGATGATGCAGAAGTTGCGGATCATCGCGGGGTCGGCGCCGGGCGCCAGGTGCGGGGCTGCGGACACGCGGAGAGTTCTCGTTTCGCTCGCGGTGGTCACGGGAGCCGTCCCGTGCCGAGATCTGGGTCGACCTCCCTTCATCGTGCCAGGAGGCGGCGCGGTGGTTGCGCCGGTGCACCGGCCGGCAGCGGTTTGATATTCTGGGCGCCGCCTTGGTGGGCCGCGTCGTCGTCCCGAACGGTCCGGCCGCCTCCGACTCCGCGTCACACCGGTTTCGGCGCAGGTGGCCGGCCTCCGAGGCGTCGGTATCCCTGGCCGCCGCGCGCGGCCGGTATCCGTATGATGACGTGTCCGCACCATCCCGACTCGACAACCAGAGGTTCCTCCGCGTGGCCAACATCAAGTCGCAGATCAAGCGCAACCTCACCAACGAGAAGCGGCGGCTGCGCAACAAGGCTGTCAAGTCCGAGCTCAAGACGCACGTGCGTCGGTTCCGCGACGCGGTCGAGGCCGGCGACGCCGAGCGCGCCAGCGAGACCCTGCGGGTCGCCTCCCGCAAGCTGGACAAGGCTGTCAGCAAGGGCGTCATCCACCCGAACCAGGCCGCCAACAAGAAGTCGGCACTGGCTCGCGCGCACGCGGACCTGACGGCTAGCTGAAACCGCGCGGCGGAGCCGGGGCGCCAGGGGTGCTCCGGCTTTTCTGCGTGTCCGCGTCGCCTGTGGGCCTGCTGTGCCCGCCTGCTGTACCGCCCGCCGCGAGGTGCGGTGCGGATGCGACCGGAGCGGCCCCAGCGGACCGGAGCGTTCCTAGCGGGGAGCCGGGTCGCCCGGCGGGTTCTGCGCATCCGCCGGATCGGTGTCCGCCGGATGGATCAGCCGTTCGAGCACCTCGTGGTAGGCGACCATCGCGGCGACGGTCACCGGCAGGACTCCCACCACCCAGGCGCTCGCCAGGTCTCCCAGCGCGACGACCACCGTGACCAGCGCCGTGACGGTCATGAGCAGCCCGCGCATCCAGCCCGCGGGCAGGACCTGCAGCCCGAACCAGCCTCCCGGCGGCGGCGCATCGGTTTCGTCGGGATCGGCGCCGTGCCCCCGGGCCGGCCCTGGCCGACCACCCGCCCCGCCCGCCGGAGACGGCCCATGCGGCCCATGCGGCCGCTGCGTCTCGCTCATCGACGCCCGCCGCGGTGGGCGCGGTCCCGGGGGAAGGACCGCGCCACGGCCACCTCGCGCAGGAGCTTCTCCAGCGCGTAGCCCGCGTCCACGGACGCCCCCTTCACACCGGCATCCGCCGTCGCCGACGCGCGCAGCGCGAGCGCCAGGCCCGGATCGGACCAGGCGCGCGCCGAACGCTGCGCCTTCTCGACCTTCCAGTCGGGCATGCCGAGCGCGCGGGCGAGGTCCCACTTCGTCCCCGGGCCGGCCGAGGACACCCGCGCGAGATCCCGCAGGCCGCCGGCGACGGCACTGGAGATCAGCACGGCCGCGGTCCCCCCTTCGATGGCCTGGCGCAGCAGCGTCAGCGCCTGCGGCAGGTCACCCCCGATGATCGCGTCGGCGACGGCGAATCCGCTCGCCTCGGCGCGCCCCCGATGGAACCGGGCCACCGCGGCCTCGTCCAGCATGCCGCCCTCGGTGTCGGCGACGAGCTGGTCACACACCGCGGCGAGCTCACGCAGATCGCCACCGACGGCATCGAGCAGGGCCCGCACGGCGCCGTCGCTGATCCGCCCACCGAGGCGACGGACCTCGGCGACCACGAAGTCGTGTCGCTCCCGGGGCTTGGTGATCTTCGCGGCGGGCACGACACGGGCGCCTGCCGCCTTCATGGCGTCGGCCAGCTTGCGGTTCTTCACCGCGCCGCTGTGCACGAGCACGAGCACGACGTCGTCGAGGGGATGGCTGATGTAGGCCAGCAGCGCGTCGCGCAGCTCCTCGCCGAGGTCCTGGACCCCCCGGACGACGACCGCCCGGCCACCGCCGAACATCGACGTGGCACCGAGGTCCACCATGTCCGCCTCGCTGAGCTCGGCGGCTGCCCGGTCCACGATCTCCACTTCGGGATCGCGGGCGCGGGCCGCGTCGAGGACCTCGCGGACGGCTCGCCCCACGAGCAGGTCCTCGTCGCCGGAGACGAGAACGAGCGGGGGCGCTGGAGAAGCTGGCACGCGGGTGAGCATGTCACGATCCCTCCCCCGACCGGCGGCGCACCACCGAGACCGGGTTGCGGGCCGGCGCGGTGAGCCGGTCCGGCCGATCCGTCCCAGGCCCGGGGCAATGCTGGCCGGGCTGATCGGGCTCGCCGAGCTGACCGGCCGAGGGCGCCGCGGGTGCGACCACCGCCAGCGCCCCGTCGCGGTCGGTCCGGGCGACGGCCATCCCGGCCCGGTTCAGCGCGCGCAGCGTCGATGCCGCCGGATGACCGTAGTCGTTGCCCGTCCCGACGCTGATCAGCGCGAAGCGGGCCCCGCTCGCCCCGAGGAACCCGGGGTCCTGGTTGGCGGACCCGTGGTGCGGAACCTTGAGGACGTCCGCCCGCAGCCCGGCCCGGTCCTGCGGACGGCCGAGCGACAGCCGTTGGGCGGTTGCCTCCACGTCCCCCGTGAGCAGGATGGTCGCGGCACCGACCCTGGCGGAGAGCACCAGGCTGTCGTTGTTGGGATCGCTGTCCGTGCCGTGCAGGACGATCCGGGGCGCCAGCACCGTCCAGCAGACCGCGCCTGCCCGACCCCAGGCACCCGCGCCGATGGTGCGCAGCGGCACGCGCGCCCGGTCCGCCCACCGACGGACCGAACGCCACTGACCCGCCGGTTCCCGCAACGGGCCGACCAGCACCTCGCCCACCGGCAGCCGGCCGAGCACGCCGGGGAGCCCGTCGACGTGATCCGCGTGCAGGTGGCTCAGGACGATCACGGGCAGGCGGCGCACGCCGAGCTCGTCGAGGCAGCGGGCAAGCAGGTCCGGATCGGGTCCCGCGTCGACCAGCACCGCACTGCCGGGCCCGGCCGACAGCACCAGCGCGTCGCCCTGCCCGACGTCGCAGGCCACCAGCCGCCAGCCGGCGGGCGGCCAGGAGGCGAACCGCTCGACGATGGCGCAGCGCGCCAGCAGCAGGCCGACGACGGCTGCGGCAGCCACCCGGCGCGCCCACCGCCGGCGCAGTACCGCCACCGCGACGAGGGCGGCGAGCGCCGCCGCGCCGGCGCCCAGCACCCCTGCCGGCCAGCCGACCGTGGCCGCCGGGAGGTGGGCGCAGCGGCGCGCGACCGTCACCAACCACCAGCACGGCAGGTCCGCAAGGTGCGCCAGCATCCGGGCCAGCGGGGGCGACACGGCGGCGACGACCAGGACCAGGACGCCCAGCACGGTCGCCGCGGGCACCGCCGCTACGGCGAGGACGTTCGCGCCGATCGCGACCAGGCTCACGCCCCCGCCGATCCACGCCAGCAGCGGCGTGCAGGCAAGCTGGGCGGCCGCCGCCACCGCGAGCACCTCGGCGAGCCGGTCGGGCAGCCACCGCGCGAGGGCGGCCTGCCAGCCCGCCGCGAAAACGATCATTCCGGCGGTGGCCTGGACGGACAGGGCGAAGCCGACGGAGACCGCGAGGGTGGGCTGCGCGAGGACGAGCACGGTGATGCTTGCGGCCAGGGCCGGCAGGACCGCGCGAGGTCGCCCGGCAGCGAACGCTGCCAGCCCGATGAGCCCCATCACGGCGGCGCGCAGGACGCTGGCGGAGGGTCGGGCGAGGACGACGAACCCGACCAGTGCGGCCGCGCCGCCCACCGCCCGCCCGCGCAGACCACGCCGCGCCCGTGCCGCCACGACCAGGGCGGACGCGGTCACGACGGCGACATTGCCGCCGGAGACGGCGGTCAGGTGCGACATCCCGGCCCGGCGGAAGTCGGCGCGCAGGTCCTCGTCGAGTCCGGAGACGTCCCCGACTACGAGCGCCGGCAGCAGGCCGCGCCGCGGTTCGGGCAGGCCGGCGGAGGCATCGCGCAGGCCGGCCCGCAGCCGCCCAGCCAGGCGCTGCAGCGCATCGGGATCGCCCCTCAGGCGCGGCGCTCCGGTGGCCAGCACGACCGCGGCGACGGTGTCACCCGCCCGGGGAACGGCGAACCGGCCCACGACCTCCAGGTGTTGGCTGGGCAGCAGACCACCCCAGCCGGTACCTCGCCCGAGCAGGATGGCCGAGGCGCGCAGCCGCACCACGACGGGCCCGGCGGTGACGCGCTCCAACCGGACGGGCACGACGAAGGTCGTGGCGGTAGCCGTCGGCGGACCGACTCCGGGCGCGGCCGTGGCGGCCGGCCGCGGATCGTCCGTGACCACGGCCCGGGCGGTCATCGGCACCCCCCGCCGCACCAGGTCGGCGAGCGGGCCCCGGTCGCCGGGACGCGTCGCCAACCCGCCGGCGAGGACTCCGGCGGCGAGGAACACCACGGCTGTCAGTACCACCCTGACAGCCGTGGGCAGGATGCCGTCATGATCGCCGTCGCCGTCGCCGTCGCCGTCACCGTCACCGATCGGCGTCGGAGCCGCGACGCGCCCGCTGCCGGTATGGCGCCGGCGCCCGCGGCGGGCCCGGGTCAGCAGGCCCGCAGGCACCGTCAGGACTGTCGCGGCGGCGAGGACGAGTGCGGCGTCCGGCAGGGACCAGTGGACCGCGACCGCCGCGCCGACCCAGGCCGCCAGCGCGGGCGTGACCAGCCGGGCATCGGCCGGCCCAGCCGCAGGCGACGGCCGCTGGGGCAGCGCGAGGCCGGTCTCCATGCCCACGGCGACCATCGCCGCGTCACACCTTCACCAGCGGCAGCAGATCCGCCAGCCGCTTGTCGCCGAGGCCGGTGACCTCCCCGAGCTGTTCCGGGGACCGGAAGGGCCCGTGCTCGGTGCGCCACTGGACGATGCGCCCGGCAAGCACCGGACCGACCCCGGGCAGGCCGTCGAGCTGCTCGGAGCTGGCGCTGTTGAGATCGATCGGGCCGTTCTGTGCACCGCCGCCACCACCACCACCGCCGGCGGGGGACGCGGCCGCGACGGGCGCCGGGGCGGCCGCGGCGGGTGGCGGCCCGGGGCGGCCGTCGACGAGGATCTGCTCACCGTCGACCAGCACCCGGGCCAGGCCGATACCCGTCGTGTCGGTGCCGGCAAGCACTCCCCCGACCCGGTCGATCGCGTCGACCACCCGAGAACCGGTAGGCAGCCGGACAACACCGGGCCGCGTCACCCGCCCGGCGACGTCGACCACCACCTCACCGGCGGCGCCGGAGCGGGCCGCGGTGGCCGCCACGCCCACGGCCGCACCCGCCGCTGGGGTCTGGCCGGCGTCCGTCCTGGCGGCGTCGACGAGACCGCCGTCCGCGGTTGCACTCGGCGCGGCGACCACGGTCGAGGGCCGGCCGATCGGCGCGGCGACCGACACCGGCCGGTGCTGCCAGGCGAACCAGGTCGCCAGGATCGCGGCGGCGAGCGCGACCAGGGCCAGGACCAGCGTGGCGCTCGCGGCCGGCGCCGTCACCACACCACGCAGGCTGGCCGGGAACCGCCGCGCCAGTCGCTCACGAACCGCCCGCCAGCCACCCTCCGGTGGCGCACCGCGCCCCGTCCACCCGGCCGCGTCGTCCACGCCCGGCGCCGCGGATGGACGGGCGGCCGACCTGTCCGGGGCGCGCAACGAGCCGCCGTGTCCCGTCCCCGGAGGGGCGTCCAGGTTTGCCTCGCCGGCGATGACGCCACAGTCGGTGCCACGCGAGCTGGGTCTCCCGTCGCCATCGCCGTCGTGGCGGTCGACCCAGCCTGGGACGGCTGCGTCGGCGATGGCGTCGAGCCACTCCTCGTCGTCGGCGAAGACGCCCTCGCGCACCACGCCGGGTGGCTGCGGCTCGCCCGCGGACGCCGGTGGAGGCGGATCGGGCGGGAAGGGCTCGGGGAGCCGAGCCGTGAGAAGGGGGGATGGTGACGGGCACCCGGGACCGGGGGTGGTTGTGACCATGCCCGGACCGTAGATCGATCTGCGGTCGATTCGCCGGGCCAGATGGCGATCTGTGGATAACGGCGGGTTGTCCACAGATCGGCTCGGGGCTCTGGGCGGACGACCGAGATCTCGTTACGGTCGTCACAGATCAGCAGGCGGCTCCCGGAATACGTCCCCCGCCGGAACGTTGACCCGAGCTGTAAGTTGCACACGCAACGACCTGGCGGCGGAACCTGCCGACTGGTCGAGCACGCCACACCGCTCCGTCGCCGGGCGACCGACATGTTCGGCGGCTCCCCTCTGGAGGACGCGATGACCACGACCACCGCCGTGACCGACCTGACCGGCACCTGGACGATCGACCCCGCCCACTCGCGGATAGGCTTCGCCGCGCGGCACGCCATGGTCACGACCGTGCGGGGGCAGTTCACCGCCATCGAGGGCGCTCTGAACCTGGACGGCGCCGAGCCGACCGCGTCCACCGCCACCGTGACGATCCAGACCGGCTCGTTCGACACCGGCGTGCCGGACCGCGACGGCCATGTGAAGTCGGCCGACCTGCTCGACGTCGGGGCCTACCCGACGATCACCTTCGTCAGCACCGGCGCGGTCGCCGGCAAGGGCGACGACGAGTACGTGCTCACCGGTGATCTGACGATTCGCGGCGTCACCCACCCGGTCGACATCGACATCGCCTTCGAGGGCAGCTCCAAGGACCCGTTCGGCAACGTCCGGGCTGGCTTCACCGGCACCACGACCCTGAACCGCAAGGACTTCGGCCTGACCTTCAACGCGGTGCTGGAGACCGGCGGCGTCCTCATCAGCGACAAGGTCAAGGTCGAGCTGGACATCTCCGCGATCAAGGCGTCCTGACGGCCCACCTGGGAGCGGCGCATTGCCACTGTGGCCTGCGGAGGTGACGCTTCTGTTCCTCCGCCGGGCCCAGCGGTAAGGTCCACGCGACGCCGACATTCTGGGAGCATCACGGGAGGTGCGCCGATGCGCGTGACCGTCAACTTCGACCGTTGCGCCAGCAGCGGCACGTGTGTCCAGCTCGTTCCGGATGTGTTCGAGATCCGGGACGACGGCTACCTCTATCTGCTGATCGAGGAGCCGGACGACGCGCGGTGGGACGACCTTCAGGAGGCAGCCGACTCCTGCCCGACGGAGGCGATCAGCATCAGCGACGGCTGACGGGCCCGACGGACTGCGGAGCGGTCGAGGGCCGCCGAGCGGTGCGGTCGGACCAACACCGGGTAGGAACTCGGTGCGGATCCGCACGGGTGGTGCGGGTCGGCACAGGAGGTGCCTCGATGGCGACGATCTACCGGCACCAGCGACACCGGCAGACGCCCAGCCCCCTCTGGCCGGCGCTGCTCGTCGTTGGTTTGGCTGTCACTGTGCTGGGACTTCTGCTGATCCTCAATCCGTTCGCGACGGCCGGCACCCTGGCCCTGCTTGCCGGGGTGGCTCTGGTCCTTTCCGGGATCGGCGAGACGCTGGCCGCCGCCAGGGCCGAGAACTCCGCAGGCACCGCCTTCTTCGGGATCCTGCTCATCCTCGGCGGCGTCGTCGTGCTCCTGTGGCCGGGAGTGACGTTGCGGGTGCTGGCGTTGCTTGTCGGCGCCATCCTGATCATCACCGGCGTCGCGCGGGTGCTGGTCACCCGGGCTTTGCAGTCGTCCGAGACCGGTGCCCGCGGCGCGGTGCCCAGCTACGCAGTGGCGGCCGTCAGCGTGGTGCTGGGTGTGCTTGCCCTCGTCTGGCCGGACGCGACGATCGTGGCGCTTGCGGTGATCTTCGGGATCCAGCTCGTCGTCACCGGAGTCACCGAGATCGCGCAGGGGCTGGCGCTGCGGCGACGCGCGCCGGCCTGACGCGGGCCTGGGTGGCTGCTGCCGACGGTCCGGCCGCCGCTGGCCGGACCGTCGGCAGATGGGCCGCCACCCGCGGGTTGCCGGACCCGCTCAGGCGTTGCCGGTCCGCTCAGGCGAGGATGCGGTCGCGCCAGCGGCGGATCGACTCATCGCTGGCGCCGTGGTCCCGGACCCAGCCGGCCACCCCGCCGGGATGAGCGTCGGTGGTGGCGATGACCGCCTCCGCGGCGGCGAGTGACGTCTTGACCAGCTCGCGGCCCCGCTTCGGGTCGCTCACGCCGGGCAGCAGGGCGTGCCCCTTGAGCCGCTTGACCACACCGCCCATGTTCTGCTCGGTGGCCGCATAGTCGGCGAGGACATCCTCCTCGACGACGCCGGCGAGGCGCAGCAGCACGGCGATCGTGACGCCGGTGCGGTCCTTGCCGGCGGCGCAGTGCACGAGCACCGGGCCCGGCGCCTCCCCCACGACATCGACGATCGCGGCGAGTTGGGGTGCGGCGTGCTCGACCATCGCCACGTAGAGCGTCTGAAGGCCACCCTCCATCGCACCCGAGGTGGCGGTGTGGCGGCCGGGCGCCGCCTCGTCGCCGAGCAGCGGGAACACCCTGATCTCGGCGCCGAGGGTGGCGAGCGGGTGCGGATCGGGCCCGCGCTCGACGGCCGAGCGCAGGTCGATCACCGTGCGCGGCGGCCAGGTCATCGACTCCGGCGGCGGGCGGTCCCCGGCCTTGGGCATCTCGCTGCGATAGAGCACGCCGGCGCGGGTGCGACGGCCGTCCGCGGTCGTCATGCCTGCGACGTCGCGGAGGTTGACCAGCCCGGCGACGTCCGCCGGCGCCGGCGCCTCGAGTGGCGGGGCGGAACCGGCGCCCGCCGCGTCGGTCGGATCGGTGAGGGACGTCATCGGGTTCTCCTCCGGCCGTGCGTGCCTGGTTATGGTCGGCGCCGGTCGGCGCCGGTCGAGCTGGACCGCGGCCGGCCCGAGTCGCATCGGACCCAGACGGCGGGCCCGTCCGCCCGTGACGCCGCCGCCGGCGGCGTCCCCCATCCTCGCGGATTTCCGCCGGATGAACCTGCAATCACATGATGCGTCCGTCCACTCACCGCCCGCCGCGGGCGGTGGGGTCGCCGGTCACCGCCTCGGCGGGATCGAGTGAGAACAGCGACAGGTCCACAGGGGCTCCCGCCGGGTGCGCCTCGGCCGACCCCGCTCGGCCGCCCGCGGCACCGCTGCAGGCGGCCAGGTCCACAGCCGCGACCGTGGGACTGCCCGCCAGCTCCACCGCCTCCGCCACCGCCGGATCGAGGTCGACCGGGTCGGTCAGCCGGGGATCCTTGTTGCGGACGTTGCCCACCGCCGCGCCCACCGGATGGGCGGCGAGTACCCCGACCGGCGCCGGACGCAGCAACGGGGCGAGCGCGGCGGGGTCGGCCGCCGGATCGATCCACCGGTCCCAGGCCGCCGCGGGCAGGATCACCGGCGAGCGGTCATGCAGGAACGCCAAGCCCTCGGCCGCCCCGGTGGTCAGGATCGTGAAGGTCACCAGCGGCGTCTCCCCCTTGCGCCACACCTCGTAGAGACCGGCGAAGGCAAAGATCCCCCCACTCGCCGGATGACCTCCCGGGTAGATGTAGAACGGCTGACCGCGCCGGGCTCCGCCGCCAGGATGAAACCACTCGTAGAACCCGGTGGCGGGCACGAGGCAGCGCCGGGCCGCGAAGGCCGCGCGGAACGCCGGCTTGGTCGCCACCGTCTCCGCCCTGGCATTGATCATCTTGGCGCCGATGGCGCGGTCCTTGGCCCAGGACGGCACCAGCCCCCAGGTGGCCAGCCGCAGGACCCGGCCGGCCGGCGCCCGTCCCGACCGGTCGTCACCCGGCGGGCCACCCGAGTCGCCGCCGGCCGCGCCACCCGGTCCGCCGCCGGCCGCGGGCGGCTCCGCGACGACGATCGGCATCGTCGACGTGGGGGCGACGTTGTGGCTCTCCGCAATCCCGCCGCCGGTCTCGTCGCGGGCGGACATGGCCGCGACCAGATCGTCGGCCTTCAGCTTCTGCGTGTAACGACCGCACATGCCGACCAGTGTGGCAGCCGGGTCCGACATTTCCTGGCAGCGTCCAGCACCCCACGATCCCCAGCACCCCACGATCCCCAGCGCCCCACGATCCGCCAGCGCCGGTGACGTCGGCGTCCGCCGACGCCGTCATGCCCGACGAGGTCCTGGCGCTCAGCCGAACAGCAGACCGCCCCCGCCGGCGAGGCACGCGAGGCCCGTCAGGCCGAACAGGCCCACCCAGAAGCCCGGCGGTAGCCCGGTCAACCGGGCGAGCTGATCCGGATCCGAATCCCTCCCCCGGCGACGCCGCCGTTGCCGCTGCACCTCGACCACCGGCCGCAGCGCCCCGAACAGCAGGAAGCAGGCGACGTAGGCGGCGAACCCGGCGCGTGCGGTGGGCGGCGCGAACCAGGAGACCGCCAGGATCGCCGCGGTGCTGACCAGCAGCGACATCACCCCGAAGCCGTTTCGGATCACGACGAGCATCGCGAGCAGCATCGCCACGCAGAGCTGGAGCACCAGGCTCGTGCGACCGGTGGCCAGCAGGGCCGCGGCGCCGAGTCCGATCAGCGAGGGCGTGGGGTAACCGGCGGCGACCGTGGCGATCACGCCGGGGCCCGTCGGTCGCCCGGAGGAGACGGTGACCCCGGAGGTGTCCGAGTGCAGGCGGACGCCTGCCAGACGACGGCCACTCGCGACCGCGGCCAGGGCGTGCCCGCCCTCGTGCGCAATCGTGATCACGTGTCGGGCGACGGGCCACAGCCGATCGCTGAGTACCGTCACGGCCGCGAGGACGGCGGCGACGACGAACACCCACTGCGGCGGCGCCGCCTGCGCCTCGATGCTGCGCCTCAGGATCTCCATCCGGCCGCTCCCTCCCGATGCGTGCGCGTCGCCCGATGCGTCGCCGCCTCTCCCGATACGTGGCCGTTGGCCCCACACCGGCGACGGCGTCCGTTCGGTCATCATCGATCCTCCGGCCGGGGGAGCGCGAAGGTGCCGGCGGGGTCCTCGAAAGGGCGAGCGCTCCCCTGTCAGGCGCCCCCGTGGTCGGCGGGCGGCGGTAGGGTCGGGAACGCGTTTGGGTGCCTGGGGGAGACCGCGAGGACAAGCTGAGGAGTGGCCCGTCGTGGCGGAATACGTCTACCGGCCGGTTATCACTGTGGCGAGGGGGCTGTTCGGCGCGCTGCGCCTGCGGCTCGATGTGCGGGGTGCGGAGAACATCCCCGCGTCCGGGGGCGGCATAGTCCTGATCAATCACGTCTCCTATCTCGACTTCGCGCTCGCCGGCCTGCCGTTCTGGACCGCCCGGGGGCGGCTCGTCCGTTTCATGGCCAAGAAGGAGGTCTTCGACCATCGGATCTCCGGTCCGCTGATGCGCGGGATGCACCACATCCCGGTCGACCGGCAGGCCGGGGCCGCGTCGCTGCGGGACGCGCTGAAGGCGCTGCGCGCCGGCGAGTTCGTCGGGGTCTTCCCCGAGGCGACGATAAGCCCGAGTTTCTGCCTGGCCTCGTTCAAGTCCGGTGCGGCCCGGATGGCGGCGCACACGAACGTCCCGGTTATCCCGGTGATCCTTTGGGGCAGTCAGCGGGTCCTCACGAAGGGGCATCCGTTCAAGCTGCGGGACGCGATAGGCACCCCGATCTCCATCACGGTGGGCCGCCCGGTCCCCCCGGCCGAGCTCAGCGACCGCCGGACCGGGACGGACGTCCTGCACAAGGTGATGACGGAGCTGCTCGACGAGGCGCAGCGAAGCTATCCGCGCCCCGCGCCCGGCGAGCCCGACTGGTGGGTGCCCGCGCACCTTGGCGGGTCGGCCCCGCGGCCGCCCACCGAGCCGGACGACCCGGAGGCGTGAGCGGCCCACAGCCCCCGGACCGGCGCATGGCCCTGACCGCGCAGGCTTACCGACCACGGGCAGGCGACGTGGCCCGCAGCCTCGACCGGCCGCGGCCTGCGTCGCATTGAATCATCCGAGACTGACGGGTCCTGGTCACCTTTCTTGACCGCCGGCAGGTGCCGCCGGAAATCTCGAGCCGAGGAATTCGGGCTCGGCACCGCCGAGCGGGCGACGGCGGGGCGATGGCGACCGAGGTGTTCCAGACCGGCGATCACGAGATGTTCGTCGACGCGCTACCCAAGGTCGATCTGCACATCCGGCTGGAGCCCGCATCGACCTGCGAAGCCTCTCCCGCCGGCCCCGGCCGCCCGCCCGGTAATCCGCATCGGCCCCGCCATTCTCCCAGACCGGGCGAGATGGCAGCACCGGCGAGATCGCAGCACCGGCGGGATGGCAGCACCGGATGGGCGAGAATGCCGGCCGAGGTAAACGCATCCGGTGACGAGAAGTATTTCGCCTCCCTCATGCACGGCGCAGCCCTGCTCCTGGCCGATCAGCGGGTGCGCAATGCCAAAATCACCATCGTCCGCTGGACCTACCTCCGTCGGGGGTTTCGGCCCGCGGCCCTGTTCGCCGGCCTCGACCGCGGCCGGCGCGAGGCCAGGGACGAGACGGGCATCCAGATCCGTCGGATCGCCAAAGTGCCCGACGCCCCCGCCCGCGGGCAGCGCGTCGCGGCGGAGTGCACCGTGGAACTCGCGCTGACTCTCGGCCGCGAAGCCGTCATCGGGATCGGGATCGGGATCGGCGCCGGGCGTACCTGCATGCCCTGCGGGTGCTGGGCCTGGCTCGAGCGAATCGGGTCGCGCTGATCTGGTCGGTCGTCGACACGTCGTTCCTGCCGCAGCCGGGGCGGGCGGTCCTGCGCGCCGAACTCGCCGAACTCGCCGAAACGGCCCTGGCCTGGAATGCGGCGAGGCGGAACGAGGCGCGTCGCCGGGTCACCGACGGCACTATCGGGGGCCTGGCACGCCCGGTTCCGCTTTCCCCGCGTTTACCGTGAAGGCACCTGGGTACCCGACCGGGCGGATCATGATGCGGAAGAGGGACGTCAGGCGGAGGTTTTCCCGTGCTCACCGTAGGCTGGATTTTACTGGTGATCTGCGCCGTCGCCGTCCTCGCCAGCGTCATGCTCCTCGGGCAGCGTGACAGCCGACGGGCAGGGCTGCAGCGGCGATTCGGTCCCGAGTACGACCGCGTGCTCGCCGAGCATGCGGACCGGCGATCGGCGGAACGTCAGCTCCGGCAGATCGCCGACCGGCGCGACGCGCTCACCATCAACCCGCTGACCCAGACCGACCGGGCGACCTACACGGCCCGCTGGGAGACGCTGCAGACCCGTTTCGTGGACGATCCCGCCGAGGCGACCAGCCTGGCGGACGCCCTCGTCGGCGAGGTGATGCGGGCCCGGGGCTATCCGGCCGGCAGTTTCGCCGAACGCGCCGAGCTGCTGTCCGCCGACCATCCGCGCGTCGTCGCCGGCTACCGGGAGGCGCATCAGCGGACCGCGGCCAAGGCGGACGGGAACGGTGCCGCGGGCCGGCGGGACACCGAGAGCCTGCGCTCGGCCTTCGTGCGCTACCGCGAGGTGTTCAACCAGCTTGTCGGCGTGGCCGCCGGCGCCGGCGGCCACGCCGGCTCCACCGACGACCGGACAGCCAAGCAGGACCGGACGAACAAGCAGGACCGCCCGGACCGGCCTGCCGCGCCCGGCCTCGCCGCCACGCCCGGTCAGCGGGAGGCGTGATCCGCCGCGAACCCAGATTCACCCACCAGAGCTCGTCTCTCGGCCCGGTGGCCTCCGCGGTCACCCCGCCGACGGCACCAATGCCGCCCTGTGGCCGGCCCCCCTCGTAGCACGACAGGAAGGACCGTCATGAGCCTCGACGGCATCAGGCACGACCGCCGCCCCGCGGCGAACTCCCGGCCCGGCCAGGGGCGCGACGCCGACCGGTGGCGGGAGATCCTGCTCGGCTTCGTCGACGATCCTCGGGCCGCGGTCGAGCAGGCCGACCGTCTGGTCGACGAGGCGGTGCGCGCCCTGCAGGATCGGATCGAGGCGCAGCGCGGCGACCTGCGCGAGGCGTGGCGCTCCCGCGGCGAGGCGTCGACGGAGGACCTGCGCATGGCGCTGCGCGGTTACCGCGATCTCTGCCAGGATCTGCTCGCCTACGACCGCGGGGAGTCCCGCAGCTTCGCGTCGGCGGGGTCGGCGTCGCTGGTGGCGCCCGACGCGGGCCGGGCCGCCGCCGGGCCGGACGGCGCTGCCGATCCCGCCGCGAGGGCCTCCGCCGACTCCCGGGCGTCGGCCGCCGCCCCGGCCCGGCCGGCCTCGGACGAGGAGCGGCCCCGGACGCCCATCCCGATGGAACCGTCGCGGTCGCGGATCGCGCCGGCGGGTGCGATGTGGGACGGGATCCGCTAAGCCCGGTAACGGGCCGCCAGAGCGCGCTGCCGCGGCGGATGCACGTTCGCCCGGCTCAGGTCGCCGCCGTAGTGGGCGACGACGCGGCCGTCCATCAGCCGGAACCACACCGGGGGCAGGTAGGCGGCGAGCAGCAGCGTGGCGTATCCCGCCGGCAGTTGCGGCGACTCCTCGAACGAACGCAGGACCTGATAGCGCCGGGTGGGATGGGCGTGATGATCGCTGTGCCGTTGGAGCTGGTAGAGCGCCAGATTGCTGGTCACCGCGTCGCTGTTCCAGCTATGTCGCGGGGTGACGGGCTCGTGGCGCCCGTCTGCGGTACGGGCCCGGGCCAACCCGTAGTGCTCGATGTAGTTGACGCCTTCGAGCAGGGTGAACCCGAACACCCCCTGCGCGGCGAGGAAGACGAGCACCGACGGCCCGAAGGCGGCGGCCAGCGAGCCGAACAGGACGGCGGTGAGCAGCCAGCCGAGCAGCACCTCGTTGCGCAGCGAGATCACCCGTGCGCCGCGCAGCCGCAGCCGGCGGCTCTCCAACGACCAGGCCGACCGCAGGCCGCCCACCACGGTGCGCGGCCAGAAGCGCCAGAAGCCCTCCCCGAGACGGGCGCTGGCCGGGTCGGCCGGCGTCGCGACCCGAACGTGATGACCCCGGTTGTGCTCGACGTAGAAGTGGCCGTAGCAGGTGGGGGCGAGCATCAGCCGCGCCAGCCACCGTTCGAGTCGAGCCCGCTTGTGGCCCAGTTCGTGGGCCGTCGTGATGCCCACCCCGGTCACCGTGCCGACCGAGACCACCGCGCCGACGCGGGCGGCCGCCGACAGTTCGCCGCCCGCCCAGGCCGCGGCGCCGAGGACCAGAGCGATGCCGGCCAGCGGCAGGTAGAGGTAGGTGCACCGGCGGTAGAAACGATCCGCTTCGAGAGCGGCCCGGATCTCTTCGGGAGGATTCACCGAATCCGCCGGGGTCGATATGTCCAGCAGCGGGACAAGGACGAAGACGAACAGCGGGGTGATCCACCAATGCACCCCGAGGCCCGTACGGTGCCACAGCCCATAGCTCACGATCGCCAGCAGTGGCACGATGATGGCGGTCAGCCACATATACCGTTTACCGTCACGCCAGGCAATCCCGCCGGGCGCGGTGAGCACGGGAGCCGCCACCGGCACCTCCGATCCGCCGGGCCGACCGGCAGGTCACCGACCGGGCCAATGCAGGCACGAAACGGGCATCCGACGGTTCGGCAGAACTGATCCGTCAATCTGCCAGCCGTCCTCCACAATGACAACAGGATGTCCGCCACAACGACCCGTGAGGAGTAACTCGGCGGTGGCGATGGACGGTGCGCGTTCCCGGCCGGCGGGCCGGCGGTCGCGGTCGATGAGCGACTCGCCGCCCTGGATCGGCGGGGTGATGGTCGGCACGCTGCTGCTGGCCGCCCTCGTCCTGATCACCTACACGCTGCTGCCCCTGCCCGGTCAGGAACGCCTGGGCGAGGGCAACTACCTGCTCGCCGCGGCGCTGTTCGCCGCGAACATCGCGTTCCCCCGGCTGCTGCGCCGGGTGCGATGGGCACGCCGGCGCCGGGCGGAGCGCCGCCGCTGACAGCGGCTGAGCTGCCCGCCCCTGGGGCTGCCCGGGGCCCGGCCGACGTGGGCTCGCCCACGTGCGGCCCTGCACGGTGGCGCCGACTGCCACGATGGCCGGATGTCCGCCCTGGTCGTCCTGCTCGTCGGCCTGGTCGCGGGCATCGTGGTCCGGCGCCGGCAGCGGCTGCCCGCCCAGGCCGCCTCGGTCGTCAACACCTGGCTGCTCGACATCGCACTGCCGGCGCTCGTCCTGCGCGCCATGCATACCGTGACCTTCCCGGGCAACCTCGCGCTCGTGGTGGCCGCGCCCTACCTGCTGTTCGTCCTGTCCACGGCGCTGTACCTGCTCGCGGCGCGGCCGATGGGGCTGTCCCGCCAGACGGTGACGGCCCTGGTCGCCGCGACGGCGGTGGCCAACACCAGCTTCGTCGGCTTCCCGATGGTCACGGTCTTCTTCGGGGCGTCGTCGGTGCCGATCGCCGTACTCGTCGACCAGCTCGGTTCGTTCCTGCTGCTCAACACCGTGGTGCTCGGCGCCGTCACGATCATCGCCGGGGCCTCCCTGCCGCGCGCGGAGCTGGCTCGCCGCGTCCTGACCGCGCCGGCGCTGTTCGCCCTGGTGGCCGCGCTGGCGCTGCGTCCGTTGGCCTTCCCCGGCTGGCTGGACTCGGCGCTGGCCTCGCTCGGCGCGACCCTCACGCCGCTCGCACTGTTCTCGATCGGCATGCAACTGGAGGTGCGGGCCGTCCGGCGGTGGTGGCGCGAGCTGGCGCTCGGCCTCGGGGTGAAGCTGGCCGTCGCCCCCGCGCTGGTGGTGGGGGTCTACGCGCTGACCGGGACGCTCGGCGACCACGACGTGACGATCGCGCTGTTCGAGGCGGCGATGCCACCGATGGTCGCCGGCGCGCTCATCGCCGCCCGGCACGATCTCGCCACCCCGCTGCCCAGCCTGCTGGTGGGAGTCGGGGTGCCGCTGTCGTTCGTCACGCTGCCGGTCTGGTCGTTGCTGTTGAAGTCCTGACCTGGGCCGACGTTCGATCTGATGAGCGGAACAGGCGCACGGACTACGCTGGGCCGCGGACACGGAAGCGGTGTCCGGAGCCGTCGCCCCAGCCGCCTGACGCCTCGTGGAAGCGGGCCGAGATCCGTCGCGCGCCGCCTGCGGTTGACGTGCCGCGCCCGCGTGGCCGATCGTCGTGGCTGCCGCGGTTCCGGCACCGTCGATGTCCCCCAGCAGATCCGGGATCAGGCGAGCGCGAGGAGTGACTTCGGTGGATGCGGTGCAGACAGCGGGCCACGTCGACCAGGTGGCCGCCGACCAGGTGGCCGCCACCGAGGCCGACCCGGGTTCCACGTTCACCCGCCTGGGCGTGATCGGGTGCGGGCTGATGGGCTCCGGGATCGCCGAGGTCGCCGCCCGCGCGGGCCTGGACGTCGCCGTCCGTGAGATCGACGAGCCGGCCCTGAGCGCGGGTCGCAAGCGGCTGACGTCCTCGCTGGACCGCGGGGTCCGCGGCGGCAAGCTGACCGAGGCGGACCGGGACGCGGTGCTCGCGCGGCTGAGCTTCACCACCGATCTCGGCGACTTCGCCGACCGCGACGTCGTGATCGAGGCGGTCGCCGAGAACGAGCAGCTCAAGGCGGACATCTTCGGGGCACTCGACAAGGTCGTGACGCGGCCGGACGCGATCTTCGCCTCCAACACCTCGTCCATTCCGATCATGAAGCTGGGCATGGCGACGTCCCGGCCGGAGCAGGTCGTCGGCATCCACTTCTTCAACCCGGTGCCCGTCCAGAAGCTCGTCGAGATCGTCCCGTCGCTGCTGACGGCGCCGGCGACCGAGACCGCCGCCGAGGGCTTCGTCACCGGCCGGCTCGGCAAGGAGGTCATCCGCTCCAAGGACCGGGCCGGCTTCGTGGTGAACTCGCTGCTCGTTCCCTACCTGCTGGCCGCGGTGCGGATGCTGGAGTCCGGCTTCGCCGTCGCGGACGACATCGACCGCGGCATGGTGCTCGGCTGCGCCCACCCGATGGGCCCGCTGCGCCTGTGCGACCTCATCGGCCTCGACACCATCAAGGCGGTGGCCGAGTCGATGTACGAGGAGTTCAAGGAGCCTCTGTACTCGCCGCCGCCGCTGCTCATGCGGATGGTCGACGCCGGGCTGCTCGGCAAGAAGACCGGCCGCGGCTTCCACAACTACGCGGCCTGAACAACGACGCAGCCTGAACAACGACGCAGCCTCAACAACGACGCAGCCTGAATCCCGTGCGCGGCCTGACCCTCCGTGCCATCCGAGGACCCGACGACCAAGGCGGCCTGCTGTGAACCCGAGCTTCGACCTCTATCGGCTCGCCGAGGAGCACACCGCGCTGCGCGAGGCGGTGCGCACCCTGGCCGAGAAGGACATCGCGCCGTTCGCCGGGGACGTCGACGAGCACGAGCGGTACCCGGTGGAGGCGCAGGAGGCGCTCGACCGGGCCGGGTTCGCCGCGGTGCACGTGCCGGAGAGCTACGGCGGCCAGGGTGCGGACTCGGTGGCCACCTGCATCGTCATCGAGGAGGTCGCCCGCGTCTGCGCGTCGAGCTCGCTGATCCCCGCGGTGAACAAGCTCGGCAGCATGCCGATCATCCTCGCCGGCTCCGAGGAGCTCAAGCGCCTCGTGCTGCCCTCCCTGGCCAGCGGCGAGGCGATGATCTCCTACGCGCTCTCCGAGCGGGAGGCGGGCTCCGACACCGCCTCGATGCGCACCCGCGCCCGCCTCGACGGCGACCACTGGATCCTCGACGGCACCAAGACCTGGATCACCAACGCCGGCGTGTCGACCTGGTACACCGTGATGGCCGTGACCGACCAGAACGCGGCGAAGAAGGCCGACGGCATCTCCGCCTTCGTCGTGCACCGCGACGACCCCGGCTTCGAGGTCGGCTCGAAGGAACGCAAGCTCGGCATCAAGGGCTCCCCCACCCGGGAGGTCCACTTCACCGGCTGCACGATCCCCGCCGACCGCATCATCGGCGAACCGGGTACCGGCCTGCGCACGGCGCTCGCCACCCTCGACCACACCCGGCCGACGATCGGCGCGCAGGCCGTGGGCATCGCCCAGGGGGCGCTCGACGCCGCCATCGCCTACGTCAAGCAGCGCCGCCAGTTCGGTCGGGCGATCGCCGACAACCAGGCCGTCCAGTTCATGCTCGCCGACATGGGCATGAAGATCGAGGCGGCCCGCCACCTCGTCTACGTCTCGGCCGCCCGGGCCGAGCGCGGCGAGCCCAACCTCGGATTCGTCTCCGCCGCCGCCAAGTGCTTCGCCTCGGACGTGGCGATGGAGGTCACCACCGACGCGGTGCAGCTCTTCGGCGGCGCCGGCTACACCCGCGACTTCCCGGTCGAGCGGATGATGCGCGACGCCAAGATCACCCAGATTTACGAGGGCACCAACCAGGTCCAGCGCGTCGTCATGTCCCGCGCGCTACTCAAGGGCTAGAGCAACGGGCCGCCCGGCGGGCACGATCACCCGGCGGGCACGATCACTGGATGCAGGAGGCTACGGCCGTCGTCGTCGGCACGGCCGTCGGGCTTGCCGTCGCGGTCGCGCCTGCCGGCCCGGCGGCCTTGGCACTCGGGGCGGAACCCGGCGTCGTGATCCGGGGGGTGATGGCAGCGCCCGGCAGGGACGGCCCGGCGACGACGAGGCCGGAGCCCGCCAGGCTGACCCGGCCGGAGGTGCGCGAAGCTCCGACCGACGCCGACGCCGACGCCGACGAGGAGGAGGCGGCGGCGGTCTGGACGGCGGCGGTCTGGACGGCGGCGGCCTCGTCCGTGCCGGCGGCCGGGGCGGTGGCCGGGGCGGTGGCCGGGGCGGTGGCCGAGGGGCTCGGACCGGGCTGCGGGGTGGCGCCGGGTGAGGCGAGGGGGTCGGTGCCCGGCGACGCTCCGGCACCCACGGCGCCGGCCTCGCTGTCGCCGTCGCCCATCGTGCGGGCGAAGAAGGCGCGCACGGCGTCGGGATCGTAGAGGAAGTAGAACGCCGGGTGGGCGACCTGCCCGGTGACCGGGATCGTCGCGAAGGTCACCGCACCGCTGTTCATGCCGCGCAGCCGGCTGGCGAGCCGGCGCAGGTCGGCGAGGTCGGTGGCGTCGTCGAGGACCGTGGACCGGGTGACGGCCCCGAGGAACGCGGCGAGCTTGGCGGGACGCAGCAGCACATCGCCGGAGGACACCTTGCGGAACACCGCCGCCAGGAACGCCTGCTGGCGGTGGATGCGGGACAGGTCGCCGTCGATGAATCCGTGGCGCTGGCGGACGAAGGCGAGGGCCTGCGCGCCGACGAGGTGGTTGTTGCCCGGCTGCCCGACGAACCCGGAGCTGGGATCGTTGAGGTTGGTCGAGTGGACCCGCCGGCCGTTGTCGAGGGTGACCGTCTCGACGTACGGGGAGGCGGTCAGGCAGACGTCGACCCCGCCGATGGCGGTCGTCATCTGCTGGAAGCCGCCGAAGTCGATCTCGGCGTAGTGGTCGATGCGCACCCCGGTGAGCTGCTCCAGGGTCGCGACCAGCAGGGCCGGGCCGCCGCTGTTGAAGGCGCTGTTCACCCGGTCGCGGCGCGCGCGGTGGGTGCCGCCGTCGCCGTCGGTGTAGGCGGGGATCGGCAGGTAGAGGTCCCGCGGGATCGAGACGATCTGGGTCGTGCCGTCCGACGACAGGTGCGCGATCATCATCGTGTCGGAGCGGGCCCCGCCGACCTTCGCGGCGTCCGTGCCGGTCCGCACGTCGGAGCCGACGAGCAGCCAGTTCTCCGTCCCCGCCGGCAGCGCCGGGGGCCGGGAGACGTCGACGTGCGGCAGGGCGATGCTCGCCCGCGCGATCTTGCGGTCGTAGACGGTGAGGACCACCCAGCCCGACACCGTCGCGGCGAGGACGGCGACGCTCAGCACGGCCGCGAGGATGAGCGTGATCCGGGACCCCACGCCGCGGCGGCGGCCAGGACCCCGCGCGGCCGGCTCGACCCCGGACCCGCCGCCCGGGTCCCCCGAACCACCCGTCGGATCCCCGGGTCCGCCGGCGACCGGCCCGCCCGGGACGGCGGACAACGGCGACGCGACAGGCCGGGTGGACGCGGCCGAGGGCCCACGGTAGGTCGGCGCCGTGGCGTCGTCGGTGCCTACCGCCGCATCGGTGGCCGGCGATCTCGGGTCGGCGGCCGTCGGAGGATCGACCGCCCCCGCCGCGGCGGACCCGGCATTCCCCCGAGCAGCGGGCGGATTGGACCGGCCTTCCGCAGGCGGAGCGTCAGGGGAGGCTGAGGTGGGCACCGGTCGCTTCACGTCGCCGCCCCTCCCCGCGATGATGCCGGCGAAATGACCGGATAGACCTACCACAATAAGCGGTATTTCCCGCCCATCGGCGCCCTGGACCGCGCTATGTGACGACGGCCGCGCTTACCTGCGCAAATCTGCACCGGGCGCACCATGTCGGCCACGCAGGCGGAACCGCCCTGCCCGCCGGTGCGGGCATCCGCGTTCATCTTCTGTCCGTCCATCCCCTCTGTGTCCGTTTTGTCCCTGCAAGGTGGCAGGGCTTTCCTCCAGCGAAAAGAGAGGGGGCGGAGCGTACGTGCCCGTAACGCGCGGCCGCGGGTAGGGCCCGACCCGGGGCTCTGGTACGACAGAAGGGTCATAACGGCGCAGTGCAGGGAGGCTTCTTGTCCAGACCCGTCCTCGTCCTCGTCCCGACCGACGGCGGCGTCGCGGCGCTGTCGGCGGTCCCCGGGATCGAGCCGCTGCGGTACGACCCGGACGCTTCCCTGCCGACGGCGGCCCGCGAGGCCGAGGTGCTGGTCGTGGCGGGGAGCGAGGTGCAGCGCCAGCTCGACGCGATGCGGGAGCTGCCGAAGCTGCGCCTGGTGCAGACCATCAGCGCCGGAACCGACCAGTGGCACGGCCGGCTGCCGGCGGGGGTGGCCCTGTCGAATGCCCGGGGCGCGCACGGCGGTTCCACCGCCGAATGGGCAGTGGGCGCGCTGCTCGCCCTCTACCGCGAGATCCCGCGGTTCCTCACCGACGCCGCCGCCGGCCGCTGGGAGCCGCGCCAGACGGGGACCCTCGCCGGCCGGCGGGTGCTCATCCTAGGCGCGGGCGATCTCGGCACCGCGCTGCGTCGGCGGCTCGAACCGTTCGAGACCGAGGTCAGCATGGTCGCCAGGCGGGCGCGGCCCGGCGTGCACACCCTCGACGAGGTGCCGGACCTGCTGCCCCACCACGACGCCGTGGTGGTGATGCTGCCGCTCGCCGACGAGCTGCGCGGCCTGGTCGACGCCGCCTTCCTCGCCCGCATGCCCGACGGCGCGATCCTGGTCAACGCCGCCCGCGGGGCCCATGTCGTGACGTCGGCGCTGCTGGCGGAGCTCGAGTCCGGGCGGCTGCGGGCGGCGCTGGACGTCACCGATCCGGAGCCGCTGCCGCCTGAACATCCGCTGTGGCGGGCCCCGGGCCTGCTGCTCACCCCGCACGTGGGCGGCATGACCACCGGCGTGTCGCAGCGAATCTGGAACGTGATCGCCCGTCAGCTCGACCAGTACGTCCGCGACGGCCGACCGGAGAACCTCGTCGACTGACCGGAGAGCCTCATCGGCTGGCCGGAGAACCTCGTCGGCTGGCCGGAGAACCTCGTCGGCTGGCCGGAGAACCTCGTCGGCTGGCCACCGGTGGCCGCGGATCCGGGTCAGGCGCGGTCGAGCTCCGCGAGGGTGCGGCGCAGGCCCTCGGCCAGCGGGGTCGGTTCCCAGCCGAGCTCGGTCTGGGCCCGGGTGGCGTCCGGGATCGCGTTCCACCGCAGGTAGTGGAGCTGGCCGCGAGCCAGCGGCGGCGGTCGGCGGGTCAGCCTGGCCACCGCCTCGCCGCCCGCGGCGAGCGCCGAGGCCGCCGCGGCCGGGATGGTGACGGCCGGCGGGCGACCACGCCCCCCGGCGACGACGACCGCCGCGGTCAGCTCCCGCAGGCCGACGTGCGCGTCGGAGAGGATGTACCGCGCGCCGGGGCGGCCCGCGCGGGCGGCCGCGAGGTGGCCGCGAGCCAGTCCCTCGGTGAAGACCAGCCCGAACCCGCCGGGTGGAACGGCGGGCAGCAGCCCGCGCAGCGCCGGGCGGAACATTCGGCTTTCCATCGAGGTCGGCCCGTAGGGCGGGAAGCCGTAGACGGTGGCCGGGTTGACGATGACCACCTGCATGCCACCGGCGGCGGCAAGCACCGCCCGTTCCGCGCGCTGCTTGGAACGCTCGTACGGGGTTGCCTTCGGGGCGGCGGCGAGTGCGGTCTCGTCGAAGCGGCCGCCCGGCGGGGCGTCGAACACGTCGATTGTGCTGGTGTGCACCAGCCGGCGCACGCCGGCCCGCGCCGCCGCCCGTGCGACGTTGTCCGAACCGGCCACGTTGACCCGGTCGAACTCGTCTGCGTCGGGCAGCCACTGCTCGGGAACGCCCATCGCGTTGAACACGATCTCGGTCCCGGCCACGGCGGCCGGCAACGTTGCCGGGTCGGTGACGTCCCCCACGACGACGTCGACCGGCCGCGGCAGGCCGGACGCCCGGGCCGGGTCGCGGACCAGGGCCCGCACCTGGAGGCCGGCCTCGAGCGCGGCCCGCACGACCGCTCCGCCGACCTTGCCGGTCGCGCCGGTGACCAGGACCCTCACCGGCGCGAGCCTACGTCGGGTCGCCTCCCAGGCCGGGCCACGACCCGCCGCCCCCACCGGCCCGGCCGGCCCGGCCGCCTCCCGAGCCGTCGGCCGGGTCCCGCCGCCCCCGGCCGAGCAGCCGGGAGCGGTCGACGGCGGTACGCCTGGCCTCGGCCATCCCGCGTGCCATGTACCAGCCAGTGCGGTACCAGCCAGTGCGGTACCAGGAGGTGCGGTACCAGGAGGTGCGCACCACGGGGGCGTCGACCCCCGGTCGGTCCTGCACGGCGCGGGGCCGGGGCAGACCGAGCAGCGGGTCCGCGCCCGCCGGCGGGGTGGTCGTGTGGGTGCTGGTGATCACCGAAAAGTCGCCGAAGAACTTCACCTCGAGGCGTTCCCGGCGGATCTTGCCCGACCCGTCCGGGATGAGGCGCAGGAAGTACAGCACGCTGGTCCCGCCGGCGGCGGCCCGGTCGTGCGGGTTGTAACCGCCGCCGTCCCAGTGGAACTCCGCACGGGTCCGCAGCACCCAGCGCAGCCCCTCGATGATGATCGGATTCGGCTCGGGCAGGCGCATCGCGAAGTGCCGTTCCAGCTCGAAGGCGCGCTCCTGCTCGACGAGGCCGGGCGGCAGCTCGGGGGTGCGCCGCACCATGAAGATCTCGACCGTGCGGCCGGCGCCGGCATCGGAGCGCAGCGACGCGTGGGTGAGGCGCACGTCGAGCAGGTCCGACCGCACGCCGTAACGCTCGCCCAGTCGGGCCCGCACGATGACGCTCGGGACCAGCGCACTGGGCTCGAGCCCGAGCGAGGCCAGCGCGGCCAGGGCGGCGTCGAAGTCGTCGACGGCGATCAGCAGCGCCGCGTGGTCGAGCACGCAGTACGTGGCGACGAGCGCAACCAGTTCGGCGGCGCCGTCGATCCCGTCGAACAGGCCGGCGAGCAGCCCCTCGGTGTTCAGTGACCGCAACGGCGCACAGACGGCCTCGATGCGGCGGACGTCGACCTCGTCGATGGCCGCGGGAGCGCCGCGTCCGGTGACGGTGCCCCCCCGCGGGCCCCGCAGTGGCCCCCGCTGCAGCCCCTGCCGTGGCCCGGTTCCCGTCGGCGTGTCCGTCATTGCGTGCCGCCTCTCGCCACGCGGCGCGGGCCCGATCGGGCGCGCCGACTCCGGTCCCGGACCGGTCCCGGACCGGTATAGGTGGGGCGGCCGCGGTCCTGGTCGACAGGGTCGGGCTCCCGCACCGAGCCGGCTGGCTTGCTAAAGGCATCCGGGTGGGCGCCGAAACTTTTCCGGGAGCCTAGCGGCAGCGTGTGACGGCTTCGTTGTCGGCTCCCTACAGGAGGCGGGAAGCGGGTAAAATCGCGCATGAGACCCGGGCGGCGTCAGGCCGGTGCGCGGCCGAGGCGGGCGACGCCCGTCGTCCGGTGGTCCCCGGCCCCGGCGGAATGCCGGCGGCGCCTGCCGCGCTTCTTTTCAGGTGACGGAAGCGACCGGTGGTGTAAGGAGGACCTCGATCGTGCTTGATCCGCAGGAGCTTTACAGTCTCACCGAGGACGCGTCCGACGACCCCATCGACGCGCATCGCCCGATCATGCTGGAGGCGCTGACCGGCGTCGTCGACGCCGGCAACGCGGTCAGCCTCGCCGGCGAGCACCTGTTGACCGCGCTCGACCATCGCATCGTCGCGACGTTCGACATCGATCAACTGCTGGACTACCGGTCCCGGCGGCCGACCATGATCTTCTCGGAGGACCACTGGGAGAGCTACACGGACCCGGTGCTCGCGCTCTACCAGCTTCGTGACGAGTCGGACACGCCGTTCCTCCTGCTCACCGGCCCCGAGCCGGACCTGCAGTGGAAGCGCTTCACCGCGGCCGTGCGCGGGCTGGTGGCCCGGCTCGGTGTCCGCCTCACTGTTGGGCTCAACGCCGTGCCGATGGCGGTTCCGCACACCCGCCCCGCGACGATCACGGCACACGGAAGCAGCAAGGAGCTGGTCGTCGGCTACGAGCCGTGGCTGCGTCGGCTTCAGGTCCCCGGCAGCGCCGGGCACCTGCTGGAGTACGAGCTGGGCCGCGACGGCCGGGACGCGATGGGCTTCGCCGTCCACGTTCCGCATTACCTGGCCCAGACGACCTACCCCGCGGCCACCGAGGTGCTGCTGACGTCCGTGTCGAAGGCGACCGGCCTCATGCTTCCGTTGGACGGGCTGCGCTCCGCGGCGGTCGCCGTCCAGGACGAGGTCAACAGCCAGATCGCCCAGGGCGGGGAGGCCGCGGCGCTCGTCCACGCGTTGGAGGAGCAGTACGACGCCTACCAGCGGGGGCGGCGCGGCCCCAGCCTGCCCACGATCGACGCCGAGCAGAAGCTGCCGACCGCCGATGAGCTCGGGGAGGCGCTCGAACGTTTCCTCGCCGAGCAGTCCGAGCCGGGCGGTCCGAACCCGCTGTCCTGAATCCGACACTCTGAACCAGACGCTCGGAACCAACCGCTCGGAACCGGCCGACCCGGTGTCGACCGGTTGTATTTCTTGTTGCACATCGCGCAGGTACTCTCCAAATCCCTGAGCGCGCACGGCCTTCCGGTACCTGCTGTTTCCTGGTGACGTCCGCGGAATTCCACCATTCCGATTCGCCACCGGGAGAGTCACCCAGTCGCCGGCACGCCGGCACCCTGGTTTGCATCGGTCTCCCGCCGCCACGACGGCGGGAGACCCGAACCCGATCCGGGCAGTCTCAGTGGCGGTCGGGCACGCGGCCGATGCTCGCGTCCGACAGCGCCCGGACCGACAGCCCGTCGACGAACCGCTCGACGATCGCCCCCACCGGCCAGCGGTCGACCTCTGTGAGCAGGCGCGATGCCTCCGCGTCGGCGTGGCGGGCGTCCCACCCCTGCGCGTCCAGACTATTACGCAATGCCTCCAGGTAATCCGTTTCCGTGATTCCGGGAAGGTCTCGGACCATCGCCGTCGTCGTTCCGTAGAAAGAGCCCAGGCCGACGAAGACCCGGCCGCACTCACACCGGCCGTGCGGCCGGTCCAGGTGCATGTCACAGAACGCACGCATGGTTACGAGCTCACCTTCCACCGCCCAGTGGAAATCGTCGACACGCAGGCCCTGCGCGTACGCGGTGGCCGTGAGAAGTTTCATGACTCCCAAGCTCCTCGTGGTCGCCCGACCGCTTCCGGGTGGGAAGCGGATGCCCTCCGGATCTACGAGAAGACAACCATCCCCCACCGACAAAAGTCTCGGCTTAGCCATGATCGGGGTACTCTCGACGCACGTCCCGGACCGGCCGCGGGGACCGGCCCGAGACGATTCCGGTGGGAAGATCCAGTGGGAGGACGGCAGCCGGTGACTGCGCCTGTCGCCGCCACGGCCGACTCCGCCCCGACCCCCGAAGGCGCCGGATCCGCCGAGGCCGCCGCGCCCCGCCGGCAACGGCTCGCCGCGGGCGCCGCGACCTGGCGGGGTGTTCTGTTCCTGCTGCTGAACCTCCCTTTGGGCATTATCGGCTTCGTCTGCGTGACGACGGCGCTGGCCCTCGGTGCGGGCCTGGTGGTCACGGTGATCGGGATACCCGTGCTCGCGTTCGGCCTGCAGTTGTGCCGCGTGTTGGGCACCATCGAGCGGGTCCGGGCACGGTGGCTGCTCGGCCTGCGGATCGACGCGCCGTCGCGGCGGCCACGCCTGCGGGCCGGCGGGCTCGGCTCGATGTTCGCCGCGCTGGCCGATCCGGTGTCCTGGCGCACCGCGTTGTACCTGTTCATCCGCCTGCCCTGGAGCATCATCAGCTTCGTGGCGGCGGTGCTGCTACTCACCGTGGGCTGGGTGGTGCTGCCCTCGGCCACGCGCGGGCTCGTCGCGGTCGATCGGGCGATGATCCGCGGACTGCTCTCTCCGTCGGAGGGGGTGGAGCGGCGGATCCGGGAACTGGAGGCGGACCGGGGCACGCTCGCCGATTCCGCCGCCGCCGACCTGCGGCGGATCGAACGCGACCTGCACGACGGCGCGCAGGCCCGGCTCGTCGCGCTGGCCATGGGCCTGGGGCTGGCGAAGGAGAAGCTCGCCGACGATCCTGACGCCGCCGCCCTCATGGTCGCCGAGGCGCACGGCGAGGCGAAACTCGCCCTGCAGGAGCTGCGCGACCTCGCCCGCGGCATCCATCCCGCGATCCTCACCGATCGCGGCCTGCCCGCGGCCCTGGCCTCGCTGGCCGCCCGGTGCACCGTGCCCACCCGGGCCGCCGTCGAGCTGAGCAGCCGGCCGGCCGCCGCCCTGGAGGGCATCGTCTACTTCACCGCGTCGGAGCTGCTCACCAACATCAGCAAGCACAGCCGGGCCAGCGCCGCCACGATCGAGCTGCGCCGCCCCGACGGGGCCAGCCTGCTGCTGCGGGTCAGCGACGACGGCGTCGGCGGCGCGGATCCCCGCTGCGGCACGGGGCTCGCCGGTCTGACCGGACGCCTGGACGCCATCGACGGCACCCTGATCGTCGACAGCCCGCCCGGCGGCCCGACGCTGGTCAGCGTCGCGCTGCCCTGGCGGGATGCCACCGACAACCCCGACTCCAGGCCCTGATCTTCGGTGCCGTCCACTGCCGCGGCACCGCTCAGGAGAGGCCGTCAGACCGGCCGCGCCACCGGGCCCGGCTCGACGGGTGCGAGACCCGGCGTGCCCGGGTCAGATCCGACAGCCGACTCCGCCGCGGCCGATCCGTCCCGTGGCGCCGCGGACCGCGGGCTGCCGGCCGCTCGCCCCGGCAGCAGCAGGGCCATCGGAACGGCGAGTACGGAGAATCCCAGCGTCCACCAGAAGGCCACCGCGTAGGCGTGCGCCTGCGCGCCGAGATCCTCCGCGGCGCCACCCGACCCCGTCCCGCGTAGCTGATGGGCCAGGACCACCGCGAGCACGGCGGTACCGAGAGAGCCGCCGATCTGCTGGAAGATACGCACCGCCGAGGTGGCGCGGGGAATGTCGGTGGGACGTAGTCCGTGGTAGGCCGCCGACATGACGGGGATCGACGCGGCCGCGAGGCCCATTCCCCGCAGAACCAGGGAGCCGCCGAGGAGGACCTCGCTCGTGTGCGTGCCGACCTGGGTGTAGGCCACCGAGCCCAGCAGACTGAGCACGAGCCCGACCAGGACGAGCAGCCGCGGGCTGGTCCGATCGACCAGCCGGCCGACCACGATCATCGCGAGCATCATGCCGAGTCCCTGCGGCGCGAGCAGCAGCCCGGCCTCGATGGCGCTGCGCCCCCGCACCTGCTGCTCGTAGAGCGGAAGCAACAACATCGCGCCGTAGAGCGAGAGCCCGAACAGGAACATCATCCCCGCGGAGCCGCAGAACGACGCGAAGCGGAACAGGCGCAGATCGATCAACGGGACGATCCTGGTCCGCAGCGCGTGCCAGGCAAACACGGCGATCATCGCCAATCCGACGATCAGGGGCACCAGCACCCTCGGGTCGGCGAAGTCGCCGCGCCGACCCGCCTCGGAGAAGCCGTAGACCGCGACGGCGAGCCCCGGCGAGAGCAGGGCGAACCCGACCCCGTCGAACGGATGGCGCTGCGCCACCCGCATCTCGGGCATCAGGCGCCAGGCCAGTGCGATGGCGACGACACAGACCGGCACGTTGACGAGGAAGATCCACCGCCAGCCAAGATCATCGATGAGCACACCGCCGACGACGGGGCCGAGCACGGGGGTGAGCAGGGCCGGGACGGCCACCGTCGCCATGAGCCGACCCAACCGCGCGGGACCGGCCGCCTGGGCGAGGATCGTCTGCATCAGCGGCAGCAGCAGCCCGCCCCCCGCGCCCTGGACGATCCGGAAGGCGATCAGGCTGCTCGCGGACCAGGCGATCCCGCAGAGCACGGAGCCCACCAGGAACAGCGTCAGCGACACCAGCCACATCCGCTTGCCCCCGAAGCGTTCGACCGACCAGCCGGTGAGCGGGATCACCACCGCGAGGGCCAGCAGGTAGCCGGTGCTGACCCACTGGATCGTCGACACGCCCACGTCGAAGGACCGCGCGAGGGTGTCGAGGGCGACCGACACGATCGTCGCGTCGAGCTGCACCACGACCGCTCCGACGAGAACGATCAGCGCCAGCCGGACGAGCGCGGGATCCAACCGGTCGCCAGCGCCACCGCCGGCGCCATCCGCCGTCGACGCCTCGGCCTGCACAGCCATGGGCCCACACCTCCGGAACGATTCAGGGGATCACGTCACGGCGCCACCAGCGCGGCGGATGAGCGGCACTCGCCGACCCACGCCTGAACGATACACCGTCTCGCTTTCGCTACGGCGCATCGCGACCCGTACACCGTAACGATGTCGCAGGACCACGTAACCTCGAGGTATGGGTGACCACACCCGCGCGGAGAGACTCCCGGCGGTACCGACGGCCTTCGTCCCCCCGGCCCCCGCACACCGCCCGGCCGCACCCGCAGGCCCGACGCCCACGAACCTGACCCCGACGAGCCCGACCCCCACGAGCCCGACGCTCGCCGGGGAGGCGGGCGCGGCAGACCGCCCCGCGCCGGCGGGGGGGTCGTCCGGGATCGTCTGGGCCCGGCCGGCCGAACGCCGCCGGCCGCGGCTGACCCGGGAGGCGATCGTCGACGCGGCCGTCGCGATGGCCGACGCCGAGGGGCTCGAGGCGGTCTCGATCCGCCGTGTCGCCGCGGCGCTCGACGCCCGGCCGATGAGCCTGTACTCCCACTTCGACCGCAAGGACGACCTGCTCGCGCTCATGAACGACCAGGTGGCCGCCGAAGTGATCGTGCCCGGGCCGCTGCCGGCGGACTGGCGGGACGCCCTGCGCGCCATCGCCCACCGCACCCGGGACAGCAGCCTGCGTCACCCCTGGGTCCTGCAGACACTCGCCTGCCATCCTCGCCTCGGCCCGAACGGGCTGCGCCACGCCGAGCAGTCCGCGGCGGCGGTGTCCGCTCTGCCGCTGCCGCCCCGCCGGCGGGGCGCGCTGCTGCGCGCCGTCGACACATACACCCTCGGTCACGTCACCGCCGAGCTGCGGGAGCGCCAGGGTTATCTCGGCGGCGCCGACCGGGCGGAGGTGCAGCGATATCTGACCGGCGTGCTCGACGGCGGCCAGTACCCGCACCTGGCCCAGTTCCACAGCCAGGACCTCGTCCTGGTCGGCGAGGACGCCCGAGAGAGCTTCGCCGAGGGCCTGGAGTGGCTGCTGAACGGGATAGCGGCCGCCATCGGCGCGGCACCATCCTGACCGGCACCGTCCTGACCGGCACCGTCCTGACCGGCACCGTCCTGACCGGCACTACTCTGACCGGCCCCAGGATCGGCGTCGTTCCGGGCGGTAGAAGCGGGCGTTGAGGTCGACCGTCCCGATGTGCCCATCCGCGCCCACGGCGGTCAGACGCTGCCCAGCACCCGGGTGATCCGCACCTCCAGGACGACCCGCAGCGGGTTGGCCCGCGGCTCGCGGTAACGCTGCGCGTAGCGCCGCTCCGCCTCCGCGACGCTCGCGGGATCGTCCCGCACCACGGCCAGTCCCTCCAGCGTCGACCAACGGCGCCCGTCGATCTGGCAGACCGCGACGGCGGTTCCCTCGGCGGGCCCCGCGGCGATCAGCCGCGCCTTCTGGGAGCGGCCGGAGGTGATCACGCGGGCGATCCCGGCCGCCGGGTCAAGAGTCGCGCCGACGGCGACCACGTGCGCGCTGCCGTCGGCGCGCACCGTGGTCAGGCTGCACAGGTGCCGCTCCCGCCAGAAGTCGAGGAACTCCCCGCCACGACCGGTCAGATCGGGCGGCCGGGCGGACTGGTTCGACATGCCGCCAGCCTGTCACGCGGCGGGTGGGGCCGTCCGGCGGCCACCCAGCCGACGAACACCGCCACGATATGCACCCAAAGCAGGGCCTTTACCAATCCGATACCCGCACGACACGAGCCGGAAAGCACCGCTGTCGACCCTCGTCGCACGACGCATCTTCGCCGGACCGACGCCCGCCCACGGACCGCGGGGGAACGCACAACGGCGGCGCAGGGACAGGAGCGACATGCCGTTCGACTTCAGGACGATCGATACCGGGGACACGGCCTGGGTGCTGGCCAGCGCCGCCCTCGTCCTGCTCATGACGCCGGGCCTGGCGTTCTTCTACGGGGGGATGGTCCGGGTCGAGAACGTCCTGAGTATGATCATGCAGAACTTCTTCTGCATGGGCATCGTCAGCGTGCTGTGGGTCCTGGTGACCTACAGCCTGGCCTTCGGCGGGGCGAACGGGTTCGTCGGCGGGTTCGACCACGTCGGGCTCGCCCACATGAACGTCCAGGTCGCCGGGTACACGGGCGCGGCGGGTCAGACCATCCCGCCGGTCGTGTTCGTCTGCTTCCAGCTCATGTTCGCCATCATCACGCCGGCGCTCATCACGGGGGCGAGCGCGGACCGGTTCCGGTTCAGCGCCTTCGCGCTGTTCATCGCCCTGTGGTCGGTGCTGGTCTACGGCCCGGTCGCGCACTGGGTCTTCTCCCCCACCGGCTGGCTCTACGAGCACGGCGCCGAGGACTTCGCCGGGGGGACCGTCGTCCACGCCAACGCCGGCGCCGCCGCCCTCGCGGTGGCTGTCGTGCTGGGTCCCCGCCGTGGCTGGCCCAGCGGCGACTTCCGCCCGCACAACGTCCCGTTCGTCCTGCTCGGCGCGGGCCTGCTGTGGTTCGGCTGGTTCGGCTTCAACGCCGGCTCCGCGCTGCACGCCAACGAGCTGGCGGGCAGCGCGTTCGTGAACACCAACACCGCCGCCGCCTGCGCGATGCTGGGCTGGATTCTCGTGGAGCGCCTGCGCGACGGGATGGCCACCACGCTCGGCGCCGCCTCCGGCGCCGTCGCCGGCCTGGTGGCGATCACCCCCGCGGCCGGGTACGTCACCCCGGTCGGCTCGATCGTCATCGGCCTGCTCGCCGGCGGCGTCTGCGCCCTGGCCACCGCCATCAAGGGCAAGGTCGGCATCGACGACGCCCTGGACGTCGGCGCCGTACACCTCGTCGGCGGCGCGCTGGGCGCCCTGCTCATCGGCCTGCTGGGCAGCAGCGACATCGGCGGCCGGGACGGGTTGTTCTACGGCGGCGGCAGCAGCCTGCTGCGCGAGCAGATCGTCGCCGTGGCGGCCGTGGTGGCCTACTCGTTCGTCGCCTCGCTGATCATCGCCGGGGCGGTGCGGCTGGTCCACCGGCTGCGGGTGACGGCGGACGAGGAGGCCAAAGGGCTCGACACCACCCAGCACGGCGAGGTCGCCTACCGGCTCTGGTGACCCCCGAACGGCGGGGAGTCCAGGGCCGCGACCAGGTCGCAGAAGACGGGATTCAATGCCGGTCGCCCTCCGTCCCCGCGACGACGGTGACGTCGAGCCGGCGGTGGGTGAGCACCGGGAACTCGGCGCGGACGGCGGCCGGGAGGGCCGGGTCGAGCTCGGCGCGGACCCGGGCGGGGCCCTGGCCGCCCTCGGCCAGCACCACCCCCCACGGGTCGACGACGACGCTCGCCCCGGCCATGTCGCGGCCCGCGTGCCGGCCCGCGACGTTGCAGGCGACGAGGTGGACCTGGTTCTCGATCGCGCGGGCCCGGGTGAGCACCCGCCAGTGCTCCAGCCGGGCCGCGGGCCACGCCGACACGACCGCGACGAGATCGGCACCGGCGTCGCCGAGCAGCCGGAACAGTTCGGGGAACCGAAGGTCGTAGCAGGTGGCCAGGCCGATGCAGCCGAGCTCGGTGCGCACGGCGTCGGCGGTCGTTCCCGGCGTGAGCAGCCTGGCCTCGTCGGACCCGTAACCGAACAGATGAATCTTTCGATACGTATGCAGGATGTCGCCGCCGGGACCGATCAGAACGGTCGTGTTGTGCAGCCGGCCGTCGTCGGCCCGCTCCACCAGGCTGCCGGCGACCAGGTGGAATCGGCGCTCCCGGGCCATCTCCCGCAGCGCGGTCAGCGTCGGACCGGTCAGCGGCTCCGCCTGCGCCCAGTAGGCGTCGAAATGAAAGTAGCCGGTGGCCCACAGCTCGGGGAGCACGACGAGGTCGGCGTCGGTCCGGCGCAGTTCGGCCAGCACCCTTCGCACCCGGTCGGCGGCGCTCTCGCCGTCCGGGCAGTCGAGTTGCAGGCACACGGTGCGGATCCGGCCGACCGCCGGGGCGGTCACCGGTGCCGAAGCCGAAGCCGGGGTCCAGGCCGAAGCCGGGGTCGGAGTCGAAGCCGGAGTCGTCGGGCTCATGCGCGGGTCTCCAAAGCGTCGTCGATCAGCCCAGGCCGAGCATCGACTTCCACTGCTGGGCGCTCGTCGGCCGGAAGACGTGGTTCATCCGCTTGACGACCGACAGGTCCTCGGAGGACTGCGGCGAGTACTGGTGGCCGGGGAAGACGGTGGTGGTGTCCGGCAGGGCGGCCAGCCGGCGCAGGCTGTCGTACATCAGCCCGGCATCGCCGCCGGGCAGGTCCATCCGGCCGCAGCCCTCCAGGAACAGGGTGTCGCCCGCGACGAGCCGGTTGTCGACGACGAAGCACTGGCTGCCGGGGGTGTGGCCCGGGGTGTGCAGGAGCTGGATCGGGATCTCCCCGACCGTGACCACGTCGGTGTCGTCGTGCTCGACGAGGTCGGCGGCGGAGACCTCGGTGGCCCGGCGCACCCACTCGGCCTCGGCCCGGTTGACGTGGATGGGCACGTCAACGCGGGTGAGCAGCTCGCGGATGCCCTCGATCTCGATGCCGAACGCGGAGCCGCCCACGTGATCGGCGTGGTAGTGGCTGACGAGCGCGCCGGTGAGCCGCATCCCGTCGGCGGCAAGCAGGGCGAGCAGGTCGTCCACCTTGTAGGCGGGGTCGACGACCATCGCCTCGCCGGTCTCCCGGTCCCCGACGAGGTAGACGAAGTTGACCATCTGGGTGCCGACCGGGTCGCCGACGGCGAAGTCGCGGCCGGACAGAAGCTGGCGGAAGTACAGACGCTCGGTCATCCGTTCAGCGTACGAAGGTCCGCCCCGAGGTGCGGCGAGGCGGGCGCGTGGGGCTACATTCGGCGACATGACGGGGGACAAGCCCACGTCGCGAACGCCCGCAGCCGGCCCCCCGCCGCCGCCCGACACCCGGGTCACTCCCCGCCAGGTGGCGCGCTGGCGGCGCTCCGGTCTGGTCCGCGACGACGGTCGTGACCTGGCCCAACTCCGGATGATCGGGACGCTGCGGCGGGCCGGGATCAGCCTCGGCCGCATCCGCGCCGCCCTCAACCGCGCGGCCACGCGTACCGACGCCGCGACACGCGGCTCCGGATACGACCTCGCGCGTTACGCCGTGTACGCGGACGAGCTGTACATCCAGCACGCCGACGGAAGCTGGGAGGGCGACCGCCGCCCGGGCCAGCTCGTCCTCGACGAGATGCTGCCCCTGCGCCCGATCGACGTCGCCCTCGTGTCCGCCCCGTCCGCCCGCTCGTCGCACTCCACGGTCGACCGCCCGGCGCCCCCCGTCCGTTCGCTGGGCCGGATCGCTCCGGTGGACCCGATCGCCGCGGCGAGGCCGATCGTTCCGGCGGACGTCGAGGCGATCCGGCGCTTCCTCGCCGTCCAGGACCACGTCGAGCGACCGCAGTGACCCCGGGCGGGCCGGTCGTCAGGTCACCGTCCACAGCCGGGTCTGGTCGCCGCCGGCGCTGGCGACCATGCGTCCGTCGGGACTGAAGGAGACCGAGAACACCGGACCACCGTGCGCGGGGGACGCGCCAAGCGTACGAGGCAGGGCAGGATCCGACACGTCCCAGAACCCGACGGATCCCTCCGTCCCTCCCGTGGCGAGGGTGCGGTTGTCCGGACCGAAAGCCAGCGTGAGCAATGCCCCCGACCGGATGGCCAGCGGGGCACCGAGCGCCCGTGGATGCGCCGCGTCCCCGATGTTCCAGAGCCGCACGGTGTCGTCGGCGCCGCTGGCGAGGGTGCGCCCGTCCGGGCTGAACGCGACCGAGGACACCGCACCGGCATGGCCGGTCAGCGCCACGCCGACCTGGCGAGGCCGCGCGGGCGTGGCGACGTCCCACAGCCGCACGGTGTGGTCGGTGGAGCCGCTGGCGAGGGTCCGCCCGTCCGGGCTGAACGCGACCGAGGACACCGCACCGGCATGACCGGTCAGCGCCACGCCGAGCCGACGGGGCGCGGACACGTCGGCGATGTCCCACAACCACACCTCGTCGTTGGCGGCGCCGATCGCGGCGACCTCCCCGTCCGGCGAGATCGCCAGTGAGTTCGGCGGGCTCGGCGTCACCTGGCGGCTGACGGCCCGAGGCCGGTGGGGATCGCGGACGTCCCAGAGGCGGAAGGCGGAGTCCGAACTGATGGTGATCAGAGAGCCGCTGCGGATGAACGCGACGTTCAGGGCACGGCCATTGTCGACCTGGCCCAGTCGGGTGGGTCGCCCCCCCTCCGCCACGTCCCACACGGCAAGTCCTCCCCGTGTGCCGACGGTCGCCACCATCCGCCCGTCGGCGGAGTACGAGGCGGATCGCACCGGGCCGCTCGGAACGAGCGTCACCGCGCCGCCGGTCGGTGCCGGCGGGAGAACGTCGAAGCGCTCCGAGGTACTGCTCGGCTCGTATGCGGTGCCGGTGATCGGCGCCGCCGCGACCGGGCCAGAGCCGGTGACCGGGGACCGCTGCAGCGCGACGGCGGGGGCGGCCGCCCGGTGGTCGGCGCGCAGCAGACCGGCCTGCCAGACACCGGCGGACACCGGCACCAGGACGGCGAGAATCACTGCCAGGAACAGCAGCGGGCGCGACGGCAGCCGATGCTGGGCCACCGCGGCCGTGGTCGTCGCATCACGTTCGACGATGGTTTCGCCCCGGGCCGGGGGTACGGTATCCAGCCCGGCCGGCTGTGGTCCGCCGCCGCTGGAGGCGGCCCCGATCGCGGAGTCCGGCCGGTCTCCGGGTCGATCAGGCGCGGGGGGTGCCGGGCAGGCGGGGGGTGCCGGGCAGGCGGGGGGTGCCGGGCGAGCGGGGGACGCCGGGCGAGCGGGGGACGGACGCGCGGAGGAGGCGATCGCCGCGCGGATCGTCGCTCGGGCCGTCTCGGTCGGCACGTAGGCGTCGAGCAGGCGTTCGACGGCGGCCTCCAGCCGGCGGGCCTGGTCCTCCAGCTCCCGGGTCCGTTCCTGCTCGCGGAACAGATGCATCTGCAACTCGACCGCTTCGTGGCTCTGATCCGTGGCACGCGCCCGCAGCCGGGCGAGTTCCGTGACGGCGGCGTCCCGGTCCTCCGTGAGCTGGTCGCAGCGGCGGACCGCCTCCTGCTCACCCCGGGCCGCATCGCGAAGCTCGTGGCCGAGCTGTTCGAGGGTCATCCGATACCGAGCGTTCTGCTGGCGGACATCGGTCAGGTCGTCGATCTCCTCGAGCGGGGTGGGCACCCGGACATCCCGGATGTGACCGCGATACCTCGGTGGCGGGCTACCCCCGCGGGCCGCCCGCCACAACCCGGCCAGGTGGGCCACCTCCTCCGCCACCTCGTCCGCGGGGAGGCAGGCATGCGCGACGTCCCGCACGTAGGGCCACTCCGGGCCCCGGGCATAGGGCGGACGCCCCCGGAACTGCCGGGACAGCTTCTTGTCGTCCAGCGTGGCCAGCGAGAGCTCCGGCTGGACCTCCCGAACGTGCGAGAAGAGGTTCGTGCGCGAACCGTGCGCTGAGCTGATCAGCTCGTCCAGCCGCTCCACCAGGGCCCGCACAGCGGGGCTCACCTGCGGATCGCTGCTCGTCTTCGGGGGCGCGCCGCGTCTGGCCCGCCGCACCGAGCCCTTGCTGCCGGGTCCCAACACCACCGCCACCCTCCGCGAAAATCCGGGATTTTCACAGGATTCTCACAGCGAAAAATTTTCGCAGCCAGCTCGAAAAATAATCTGTGATGACCTGGAGGTCAGCCGGGCGAGCCTCGTTCTTTCTTTCTCGCGAGCGGTTTTCGCACGAGAAAAGAATCGCACGGCGCTCGACGCGTCGGACCGAGACGACCTCACCTCGGCCGCGGACACGGAAGGACCTCGCCATGATGCCCGAACTGCTGCTCATCGTCACGATGTCCATGACGATCGGGCTGGCCTGCACCCAGACGCGCGGGACACGGGCACGCCATCCGGCAGTCCTCGCGATGCACGGGGCCGCCGTGGTGACGGTCGTGGTCGTCGCGGGGATGGTCCTGGTTCGCCTCGGCCTGGTTCCGACCGGCGACCTGCTCACCGCGGTGTGGGCGAACCTCACAGTGCGCGTGGCCGAGGAACGCCTTTCCTTCCGCCGGCCACCGCAGATCGAGCCGCCGGACGCCGGCGCGACCAGCGGCCGCTGATGACGTCCGGACCAGCCGAGGGCGCCGGCTCGTGCGGTGGGGCCGGCTCATGCGGTGGGGCCGGCTCATGCGGTGGGGCCGGCTCATGCGGTGGGGCCGAGGTCGCCGTCAGGCGGGTGGAGCGGCGCGGTGGGCGGTGAAGAAGTCGAGGATGGCGCCGGTGGCGTCGAAGGTCCGCCCCGCGGGTGAGTCGCGCGGGTCGCGGCGGGCCTCCGGGCTCGCCGGCCACAGGTGGGTGCCGCCGACGACCGTGTCGAACAGCACCTCGCCGCCGTCCGCGCAGCCGCCGTAGCGGCGGGCGACGACCCCGGGGGCGGGCTGGGTGGTCAGCGCCGTCGGATCGCAGCCGTAGCGCTCGGCGTAGCCGCGGACCACGTCCGAAGCCGCGGACACGCGGGTCGACGAGCCCGCCACCACGCCGCCGCCGTAGGGCACCGACGGGTCGGCGGTGCCGTGCACGGCCATCGTCGACGGCGCACGACCGGCGGGGCAGCGGGTCTCGTAGGTGGACGAGACCATGGCCACCGCGGCGAACCGGGCGGACCGGCAGGCCAGCGCGGCAGCGAACTCGGCGCCGTTGGAATGCCCGGTGGCGTACACCCGCCGGCCGTCGACGCAGAACCGGGACGCGAGGTCGGTCAGCAGGGCGACGACGAAGCCGACATCGTCGGCCCTGCCCGGTTCACTCAGGGTGTTCCATCTGCGCGGCGTGCCGAGCGCGTCCGGGGTCACCACGACGAAGCCGCGCCCGGCGCCGACGACGCCCATCCGCGACCGCTGTTCCTCCAGCGCCGCGTCCGCCTTGAAACCGTGGAAGTCGAACACGACGGGATAGGACAACCGCCCGTCGTAGTTCGCCGGCACCGCCAACCGGTAGGAGCGCCGCATCCCGTCGTGTACGAGAACGTGCACCCCGCCGGGCAGCGGAACGTGGCCGGTGGACGCCGGGCACGCGCCGCCGGCCGCCTGGCCGGCCGGGCCCGCGGCCAGCCGCAGTGGCGGCGCACCGCCGACCGGGCCGGCGGCGACGCCGGGACGGTCGGGCAGCACCGCCACGGCCACCGACAGAACCGCCGCCGCGATCGCGACGCCCATCACGGCAAGCGGCCATCTACCCGCCGTCGCTGTCCGGATCATCAGACCACGGTACGAACGAGGCCGGACGGATGTGCCGATCAGCCGGGGACATCTGCCCGACACCCCGACCGTCCGACACCCCGACGCGGGACAGGTGCGGGGGGCGGTCGTCCGCCTCCCAGCGGACCGCACACCTCAGGAATCGCTGGGCATGGCGCCGGCCCCCAGGAGTGCCTCGTAGTGCTGGCAGCCGTCCGGCGGGGTGTCGCGGTGGTGGTCGAGGATGTGTTCGAGCAGGCCGCAGGCCTGTCGGCTTGAACCTGCACGATCGTCGCACGCCGGAGGCGAACCGACGACGAGGAGGACGACCATGACCGACGTACAGGCGGCGACGTTCGCCGCCCGATTCCCGGATGCGGCGATGATCACGCAGCGTGCCGACGGCGCGGCGCACATGGCGCGGATCGAACTCGCTGTTCTCGACGGGGAGATCTTTGCAACCGGTTCCCCGGCACTGGCAAGGACGAAGAACCTGCGCCGCAGTCCGCATTGCTCGCTGTTCGTCTTCGGCCCGCACCCGCACTGGCTGGGGCTGGAGACCCGGGCGACGATCCACGAGGGACCGGACACCCCGGCACTGTTCGTCCGCCTCCTGCGCGCCCGCCACGGCGACGTGACGCCGCCGGGTACGGTGCTGGCCCACGATGATCAGCTTGGCCGCGACCAGCCGTGGCCCGAGGCCGACTATCTCGAGCACGCCCGCGAGCGGGGGCTGCTGGCCTATGGTTTCTCGATTCAGAGGTCGTACGGCAACCCCCGATCTGCCCACGGTCCGAAATCGCGAGGGTTCGGTCGGTAAGCGGCGAATTTCCGCACGGGCGAACGCACCGGCAGGCGAAACCCTAGACTGGTGGAATGCGGAGGTGCCCGGACGACACCGGACCCGCCTCCTCGCCGAGGGGTAATCCCGTGCCCGCGAGCGGCCAGCCGCCGGCGCGGGCGACTCGTTCGGCCGATCGACCTCCACCAGGAACGCGGTCCTGTTCCGTCCGCCCGTCGCCCGCCGGCCCGTGACCCGGGCTCGATCGCTCCGCAACCGACCCACCGGCACTGCGCCAGCCACCGATCTCCCCGGGGGGCACCATGACGTCCGCATCGGCTCCGCCCACGCCCGGCGCCGCGGCGGCGCCCGGTTCGAGGCCGGCGGCCCGGCCGGCGATCCTCACCGTCGACGACGACCCGAGCGTCTCCCGCGCGGTCGCCCGCGACCTGCGGCGCCAGTACGGGGAGCGCTACCGGATCGTGCGCGCCGAGTCCGGGTCGCAGGCGCTCGACGCGCTGCGGGAGATGAAGCTGCGCGGCGACCGGGTCGCCGTGCTGCTCGCGGACTTCCGGATGCCGGCGATGAACGGCATCGAGTTCCTCGAGCAGGCGATGGACCTGTACCCGACGGCGCGCCGCGTGCTGCTGACGGCGTACGCCGACACCACCGCGGCGATCGACGCCATCAACATCGTCGATCTCGACCACTATCTGCTCAAGCCGTGGGACCCGCCGCAGGAGAAGCTCTACCCGGTCGTCGACGGCCTGCTCGACGCCTGGCTCGCCGCCGACCACACCCCCGTCACCGAGACCCGCGTGGTCGGTCACCGCTGGTCGGCGCGTTCCTACGAGGTACGTGACTTCCTCGCCCGCAACCAGGTGCCGTATCGCTGGTACCTGTCCGAGGAGCCGGAGGGCGCGCGGCTGCTGGCCGCGGCCGAGGCGTCCCCCGACACGCTGCCGGTCGTCATCACTCCCGACGGAGTGACGCTGACCGATCCCACCGACGCCGAGCTCGCCGGCCGGGTCGGGCTGACCACCTCCCCCGCCGAGGACTTCTACGACGTCGTGGTGATCGGCGGCGGCCCGGCGGGCCTGGGCTCGGCGGTGTACGCGGCCTCGGAGGGGCTGCGCACCGTCCTCGTCGAACGCACGGCCACCGGCGGGCAGGCCGGCCAGAGCTCGCGGATCGAGAACTACCTGGGCTTCCCGGACGGCGTGTCCGGCGCCCAGCTCACCGACCGGGCCCGCCGGCAGGCGATCAAGTTCGGCGCGGAGGTCCTCACCGCCCGCGACGCCGTCGCGCTGGAGGTCTGCGGCCCGGCGCGCACGGTCCACTTCGACGACGGCCGGCAGATCTCCGCGCACGCCGTCGTCCTCGCCACCGGCGTGTCCTACCGGCAGCTCACCGCCCCCGGCCTGGACGAGTTCACCGGCCGCGGGGTGTTCTACGGCTCCGCGCTCACCGAGGCGCCGTCCTGCGCCGGGCAGGACGTCTACATCGTCGGGGGGGCGAACTCCGCCGGCCAGGCGGCGATGCACTTCGCCCGGCACGCCCGGCGGGTCAGCATGGTGGTGCGCGGGTCGTCGCTGGAGGCGTCGATGTCCCACTACCTGATCCAGCAGATCGCCGGGGTCCCGGCGATCACCGTGCGGACCTGCACCGAGATCATCTCGGCGGAGGGCGACGGCCACCTCGAACGGCTCACGCTGCGCGACAACTCCAGCGGCGAGACCGAGACGGTCGACACCCAGTGGCTGTTCATCTTCATCGGCGCGGCGCCGCGCACGGGCTGGCTCGACGGCGTGCTGACCCGCGACGAGCGCGGGTTCGTCCTGGCCGGGCCGGATCTCGTCGTCGACGGCCGCCGCCCGCCGGGCTGGTCGCTCGACCGCGACCCCTACCACCTGGAGACGTCGGTGCCCGGGGTCTTCGTCGCCGGCGACGCCCGCGCGGAGTCGGTGAAGCGGGTGGCCTCGGCGGTCGGCGAGGGCGCCATGGCCATCGCGCTCGTCCACCGTTACCTGGAGAAGCGATGACACCGGTTCCCTGCGACGTCGACGAGCTGCGCACCCTGTTCCTGTTCGAGAAGCTCACCGACGACCAGCTCCACTGGCTGTGCGAACGCGGGCACGCCGAACTGCTCGAACCCGGCCCGGTCTACAGCGAGGGCGCGCCGGCGAGCTGCTTCTACGTGCTCATCTCCGGCGCGCTGGTGATGTCCACCCGGGTGGGCGCGGACGACGTCGAGGTCGTGCGCTCCTCCCAACGGGGGGTGTACGCCGGCGCCTGGCACGCCTACCTCGGCGACCGGGTGCCCCAGCTCTACAAGAACTCGATGCGGGTGACCATGCCCAGCCGGTTCTTCGTCCTCGACGCCGACGACGTGGCCACCGTGATGCGCGAGTGGTTCCCGATGGCCCTGCACATGCTCGAGGGCCTGTTCTTCGGCATGCAGAACACCCAGCAGGTGGTCGGCCAGCGGGAGCGGCTGCTCGCGCTGGGCTCGCTGTCCGCGGGGCTGACCCACGAGCTGAACAACCCGGCGGCCGCGGCCGTGCGGGCCACCTCGGCGCTGCGCGAGCGGGTCGCCGGCATGCGACACAAGCTCGGCATGATCGCCGCCGGTCCGTACGAGCGCACCGAGCTGGAGGTGCTCATCCGCCTGCAGGAAGAGGCGGTGGAGCGGGTGGCGAAGGCACCGACGCTCACCCCGATCGAGGTCTCGGACCGCGAGGACCTCATCGGCGACTGGCTGGACGAACGCGACATCGGCGACGCCTGGGACGTCGCGCCGATCTTCGTGCAGGCCGGCCTGGACGTCGCCTGGCTCGACCATGTGGCCGACTCGGTGCCGTCGGGCGTGCTCGACGGCGCCGTGCGCTGGCTGACCTACACGGTCGAAAGCGAACTGCTCATGCGGGAGATCGAGGACTCCACCACCCGGATCTCGACTCTGGTCACCGCCGCCAAGCAGTACTCGCAGATGGACCGGGCGCCGTACCAGACCGTCGACATCCACGAGCTGCTCGACAGCACCCTGATCATGCTGGGACGCAAGATCGGCGACGACGTCGAGATCCGCCGGGACTACGACCGGTCCCTGCCGGCGATCCCCGCCTACGCCGCCGAGCTCAACCAGGTCTGGACGAACCTGATCGACAACGCCGTCGCCGCGATGGATCACCGCGGCACGCTGACGGTGCGGACCTTCGCGGACCACGACTTCGGCGTCGTCGAGATCGGCGACACCGGCCCCGGCATCGACCCCGCCATCCGGGACCGGATCTTCGAACCGTTCTTCACGACGAAGGCGGTCGGCGAGGGCACCGGCCTCGGCCTTGACATCTCCTGGCGGATCGTGGTGAAGAAGCACCACGGCGACCTGCGGGTCACCTCCGCCCCTGGCGATACCCGCTTCCAGGTCCGCCTCCCCCTCGAAGCCCCCTCCGACACCGACACCGACAGCCCACCCGAGGGCCCGCCCGACAGCCCGCCGCAGTCCAAGCAGACTTGAATTCGTCCACCAAGATTTCAAGTTTTCGGCGCCAAACTTGAATTCTGAACCGGGAGTGGAGGAGCCGCCTGGCCCGCGCCGGTGGCGTCCGCGAGCTGCTCCAGCAGGTCTGCGGCCTTCTGCTCGCGGCCGGCGCGCGCGATCTCGGCCTGCAGGCGGCGCGCCTGCGTCGCGTAGCGGGGGTCGGCCAGCACCTGACGGACCGCCGTACGGATCTGCTCCGCGGTCGGCGTCTGGGTACGCAGGTCGATGCCCACGCCGGACCAGGCCACCCGGGCGTTGACCTCGTTCTTGTCCTCGCTGCGGCCGGCGCCGACGATCGGCACGCCGTGAGAGAGCGCGAGCTGCGTCCCGCCATAGCCGCCGTTGGTGAGGAAGACGTCGACGTGCGGCAGAAGCTCGTCGAAGGGGATGAAGCGTTCGACCCGGGCGTTGCCCGGCAGCGTCCCGAGCTCGGCCGGGTCGCCGCCGCCGGTCACGGCGACCACCAGGATGTCCTCGCCGGCGAGCGCGTCCAGCGCGGGGCGGATCAGTTGGTCCGCGTCGGTCGCGACGGTGCCCTGGTTGACCAGCACGACCCGGCGGCCCGCCGTCAGTTCGTGCCACCAGGCCGGCGGCTGCCAGGTCGGGTCGGCCAACGGGCGCGGCGGCCCGACGAAGCGCACCTGGGGCGGCAGATCCGGGACGGGATACTCGAAGCTGGGCGGGCTGAACTGCAGGTACATCTGACAGACCAGCGGATACTCGAACACCATCTGGGCGGTGGGCGGCAGGCCGAGCTGCCCGCGGACATCATTGACCGCGGCGGTCATCGGCCGGAACACGACCCGGCGCATGAGCTGGTCGAGCGCGCGGTTGCGCAGCCGTCCGACCAGGCCGGCGGACGGGGCCAGCCCGAGGCCGAAGGGCGCCAGCTCCCGGCTCGGGAAGCCGAGCACGGTGATGCCGAAACCGGCGAACGCCGGGCCGCCGAGTTCCTGGATCAGCGCCGCGGCGATGAAGGCGGTGTCGCCGACGATGACGTCCGCGGATTCCAGCTCGAGCAGGGCGTGCAGGTCCCGGACGTGTCCGAGCATGGGAAGGGCGAATCCGTGGACCATCTCGAACTGGAGCTTGCGCAGTCCGGTCCGTTTCTGGTGGCCGGGGAACCGCTCGTTCAGGTCGAGGACGCTGAAGTCGTTGTGGTGCTCGCCGATGGGGTGAAAGGTGGCGCCGGTGGCCGTGATGGCGTCGGCGAAAGCCGAACCGGCGTACCACCGGACGCTGTGGCCACGCCCCACCAGGGTTCTGGCGACCGGGTACGCCGGGGCGGTGTGGCCCACGCCGGGAGTGGTGGCGAACAGGAAACGGGCCACGGGAAGGTCACCTTTCGGGCTGTCAGGCCACCGGGCTCAGGCCGCCGTCGAGGTTGACGGCTGTGCCGGTGATGTAGGCGGCCCGCGCGGAGACCAGGAAGGCGACGAGGTCGGCGAACTCCTGGGCGCCGCCCACCCGGCCCAGCGGGATGCCGGAGTCGCGACCCATCCGCGTGTAGAGCTCGTCGACCCCGATGCCCTGCGCGGCCGCGGCCCGGTCCCACTGACCGCTCTCGACCAGGCCGATGAGTACGGCGTTGACCCGCACGTTGTCCGGGCCGAACTCCTTGGACAGGGCCTTGGTGAGCGCGAGGCCGGCGGCCCGGGTCACCGACGTCGGCATGGAGCCCGCGCCCGGCGCGCGGGCGCTGATCGACAGCGAGTTCACGATGCTCCCGCCGCCCGCCCGGCGCAGGTGCGGCAGGACGAGCCGGGATGCCCGGACCGCCGCGTGCAACTTCAGGTCGAAGTCGCCCTGCCAGGCCTCGTCGCTCTGGCCCTCGAACGGCCCCGCGGAGCTGGCCCCGGCGTTGTTGACCAGGGCGTGGACGGCGTCCCACCGGTCGGTGGCGGCGGCGACGAACCGCTCGAGGTCGGCCGGTTCGCGGACGTCGGCGACCACCGGCAGGACCTCCCCGCCAGCACCGCCCGCCGCCTCGGCGACCGACCGCAGCCGCGCCTCGTTCCGGCCACAGAAGGCCACCTTGGCCCCCTCGGCGGCCAGCATCCGCACCAGGGCGGCGCCGAGGCCGTCCGAGCCGCCGGTCACCAGCACGACCCGGCCCGCAAGCTGCAGATCCATCCGCTCCCCACTCCAGGCCGACCGCCCCGCTCCAGGCCCGGCCGTCCTACTCCGGGCCGGCCGTCCCACTCCAGGCCCGGCCGCCCCCCGCTGAAAGGCTCCGCCGTCCTACTGCAGGTAATGCTCGACCTGGGAGACGCTGCCCGGCTCGGCGCCCTGCGGGTCCTGGCCGGCGTCGCGCCGGGCGCGGCGGCGGCGCAGCAGGTCCCAGCACTGGTCCAGCGCCTGCTCCAGGCGTTCGAGGCGCTCGTGCTCGGTCTCGGCGTCGATCTCGCCGCGGGCGCGACGGCCCCGCAGCTCGTGCTCCTCGGCCACGAGGGCGCTGACCTGGGCGTAGATCCGCTCGTCGTCCACCCGACCACTCAATCACGCCGGCCCTGGGCCGTGGGACCGGACCGCAGGGCGGAGGATCTTCGCGGAACGTGATTCTCGGGATGTGACCTGACATACTGTCCGCGTGGGAATCGCGATGATGCGAGCCGCGGTCTGCCATCGACTGGGCACGCCGGACGAGATCACGACCGAGCCGGCGCCCAGGCCCGAGCCGGGGCCGGGCGAGGCGTTGATCAGGGTGCACGCGGCGGCGGTGAACCTGCCGGACGTGCTCATCGCCGCGGGCCGTTACCAGGTGCCGGTACCGCCGCCGTTCACCCCCGGCAGCGAGTTCGCGGGGGTCGTCGTCGGCGTCGGGCCGCAGGTGACGGGCGTCCGGGTCGGTGACCGGGTGGCCGGCGCGACGATGAGCGGCGCGTTCGCCGAGTACGTCGCCGCCCCGGCGGAGTCGCTCATCCCGGTGCCGGCCGGGGTGGATCTCGCCACCGCCGCGGCGAGCTGGGTCTGCCACCTCACCGCCTACCACGCGCTGCGCTCGATCGCGGACATCGCGCCCGGGGAGCGGCTGGTCGTGCTGGGCGCCGCCGGCGGCGTCGGGCTCGCGACGGTGGAGCTGGGCGCGCTGCTCGGCGCGCGGGTGATCGCCGCGGCGTCCAGCCCGGAGAAGCTCGCGGCCTGCAAGGAGCGCGGCGCCGAGCACCTGATCGACTACGAGCGCACGCCGTTACGCGACGCGATCCGGGCGGCGGCCGGCGGCGCGGACGTGGTCATCGACCCCGTCGGCGGACGCTTCGCCGAGGCGGCGCTGCGCACCCTGGGCTGGGGCGGGCGGTTCGTCACCGTCGGCTACGCCAGCGGGGAGATCCCCCGCATCCCCCTCAACCTGCTGCTGTTGAAGGGTATGATCGTGCGCGGCTTCGAGCTGCGCACCTTCCCCCGGTTCGAGCCGGAGCTCGCGGCGCGGGACCGGGCCGAGCTCGCCGAGCTGCTCGGCACCGGCCGGGTCGCCCCGCTCATCGGCGCGCGCTTCCCGCTGGCCGCCACCGGTGCCGCCCTGACCCACGTCGCCGCGCGGCAGGCGATCGGCAAGGTCGTCCTGGAGATGACGGCCGGCGATGACACCGGCGACGGCACCAGCGTCGGCACCAACGTCGATGACTGAGATCGGCGGCTGGGACGGACGGCCGAGTCGGGTGGCCGAGATCGATGGGTGAGACCGATGGGTGAGACCGATGGCTGACTCGGCCGTCGCTGCACAGTCCGCCCCGGTCGACCGGACCGGCCCGCTCGGCCAGCCCGACGAGGTCGCGCAGGCGCAGGTGCGGCGGCTGCTCGACATGGGACTCACCCTGCTGATCGACCGCGGCACGTCGGAGGCGGTGCGCGTCGCGGACATCGTCGCGGCCGCGGGGTTGTCCAACAGGGCGTTCTACCGGTACTTCGCCAGCAAGGACGATCTGGTCGCCGCGATCGTGGAGGACGGGATGCGGCGGGCCGAGTCCTACCTGCGGCACCTGATGGACCGGGAGACCTCCCCGGAAGGCCGGCTCCGGGCGATGATCGCGGGCTTCCTCCGCCAGGCGACGGACCCCGTCATCGGCGCGGCGACACGGGCCGTGCTGGCACAGTCGGAGCGATCGCGGGACATCGCCGGCAGCGCCGCCCGGGCCTCGCTGGACATGATCGCCGGGCTGGCGGCCGGCCCGCTGGCCGAGATGGGCGTGGAGCACCCGCGGGACAAGGCGCGGCTGCTCGCCATCACGCTGTCCGGCGCCGTGCAGGACGTGCTCTGGGGTCGCCACGAGCGGTCGTCGCGGGCGGAGGAGGTCGCCGCCTACTGCCTGGCCGGCGTGCGGGCGCCGGTCGACGCCCGCTGACGCCACGACCGCCTCCCGCCCACTCCGGACCAGGAGACTACTTTCCGTCACCATTCGCTGGTGCCGGCACCGCATGGGGCGCGGCCGCCCGGGTATGGACAAGACCGGGCCGCACGGGGTGGGTCGGGCCGCACGGGGTGGGTGAGGAGTCTTGGTACAGGAGCGTCCGGACCTCTTCGAGCTCCTGAACCTCGCCGTGACCGTGACGGATCTTCGCACCGGCCGGCTGCGCCGTGCCAACGCGGCGGCCTGCGACCTGCTCGGGCGTTCCGAGGAGGAGCTGGTCGGCACGTACTGGCAGGACGTCACCGTGCCCGAGGAGCGCGCGCTGTGGCACGAGGAGATCCACCGGCCCGGCCGGCACGACCCGCCGTCCCGGCGGCTGGTCCGCCTGTGGCGCCCGGACCACAGCACCGTGCACGTCCTCGTCACCTCGGCGACGGTGCCCGGACCGGCGGGACGGGAGATCCTCAGCCAGCTCCAGGACGTCTCCGACGAGATCACCGCGAACGACCGGCTGCGCCTCATCCTGGACAACACGCCGGTGTCGATGTTCCTGGTGGACCGGTCGGGGTTCGTGCTCGCCAGTGAGGGCCTCATGGACGCGACGCTGTCGCGTCTCGCCGAGCATCCCGACGTCTCGGTGTTCACGCTCTTCGCGGACCTGCCCGACGCCCTCGGCCTGCTGCAGGCCGCGCTCAACGGGCGTCCCCTGCACACCGTCATCGAGGCGTTCGGCCGCTGCTTCGACCTGCATCTCATGCCGATCGAGGGACCCGAGGGCGAGGTGAGCTACCTGACCTGCGTCGCGACGGACGTCACCGAACACCAGCAGGCGCTGGCCACCCTGCGGACCCGCTCGGTCGAGCAGGCCATGGTCGCCGACCTGGGCCAGCAGGCGCTGGAGAGCCTCGACGCCGCCTCGATGTGGACCCGGGCCGCCCGGATTCTCGCCGAACATCTCGCGGCTGGAACCGTCCGGATCCACGAACTCGACGACACCGGCCGGCGCACCCGCACCCTCGCCGACGTCTTCCCCGCCACCGCATCCCCCCACGACACCGCATCCCCCCGCACCACCGGATCCCCGCACACCACAAGATCCCCCCACACCACCGGATCCGCCGCCGACCTGACCCGAGCCGGCGGCGGGACCGACGGCGCATGGTGCCCGCCGCAGCCCCCCTCCGGGACCGTCACGGGCACTCACGAGCTCGTCATCGCGACCGGCCGAGGTGATCGGCCATCGGCGGTCATCGAGGTGAGCCGCTTCCCACCCGCACCGGCGTTCAGCGAGCAGGATGTGCAGTTCGTCCGCTCGGTCGGCGCCGTGCTGGGAGCGGCGGCGATGCGCTTCCGGATGGAGGACGAGATCCGCCGTCAGTCCCTGCACGACGGACTCACCGGGCTGCCCAACCGGACGGCGCTGCTCGACCGGCTGGACCGGGCGCTGCGGCGGGCGCGGGGGGACGGGACCCGCATCGGCGTGCTGTTCATCGACCTCGACGGCTTCAAGACGGTCAACGACACCCTGGGCCACCAGGCCGGCGACCACCTGCTGCGGCTGACGGCGGACCGGCTCGAGCACGCCGTGCGGCCCGCCGACGTCGTCGGGCGGCTCTCCGGCGACGAGTTCGCCGTGCTCTGCGAGGACGTCGACTCCCCCGCCGCCATCGAGGCGATCGCCGACCGGGTGCTCGCCACCCTGGACACGCCCTGCATGCTGCGCGAACGCACCGTCCTGCTGTCGGCCAGCGTCGGCATCGCCCTGTCCGGGCCGGACACCGCAGACGGCGAGGATCTGCTCAACGCCGCCGACATCGCGATGTACGCCGCGAAACGCCGCGGGCCGGGGCGGCGGCTGGCGTTCGACGAGGTGATGCGCACCCGGCTGATGGCCCAGATCACCGAGAACGACGAGCTGCGCCGGGCCGTGTCCGCCGACGAGCTGGTCATGCGCTACCAGCCGATCCAGGACATCGACCGGGAGGTGGCCGGCGCGGAGGCGCTGCCGCACTGGCGACATCCGCGCCGGGGTCTGGTGCCGCCCGTGCAGTTCCTGCCCGATCCCGCGCACGTCGGCCTGCGGGTGCCGATCGACCGCTGGGCCGTGGGCCGGGCCTGCCGGGCCGCCGCCGGGTGGGCGGACGAGCGCACTGGCGGCGCGCCGCCACCACTGCTGACCGTGACCATCTCCAGTCGCTGCCTCGTCGAAGCGCGGTTCATTCCCGAGCTGGACGTGCTGCTGGCCGCCACCGGCGCGGACCTCCGCTACCGGCTGTGCCTCCAGATCACCGAGCGGGAGGTCGTCGACGACGAGATGGCGCTGGCGGCCGCCTTCGGCGAGCTGCGGCGGCTGGGAGTCGACCTCTGCGTCGACGACTACGGGTCGGCCCGGACGATGGCCGCCGCCATGAACCGGGTGCCCTTCGGCTACATCCGGCTCAACGGAACGTTCGTCGACGGCGTCGACCGCAGCCCGGTGCGCCACGCCGCCTCGGGTGCCCTCATGCACTTCGCCCACGAGCTCGGCATCCGGGCGATGGCCGGCGACATCGGGACGGCCTCCCAGTTGGACACGCTGCGGGCGCTGCGCTGCGACCTCTTCCTCGGCCCGGTGATCGGTCCGAGCACGCCGCGCCTGCCGCGGCTGGCCGGACGCGGGGATGAGCCGGGCACCGCCGCCACCCCGCGGCTCCGTCTCCCGGACGGTGACGACCCCGCGGCGGCCGACTCCGAGCAGTGACGGCCGGCGACCACCACCCCTGCGGATTGGTGACGGCGCCGTCAGACCCGCCTCGGTCGCGAGCCGCCGCGAGCCACCCGGCGTCCCCTGGTCGCCCGCGGCGACCGCCGCTGCGGCGAGCGCCGAGGACATCGCAACCGACGGGTCCACGGGATCACCCTCGGCGCCGGCCCGGCGTCCGGCGGGTGTGTCCGCGCACCGCGGCGGCCCGACGGCCCCTTCACCAGCGGCCAGAAGCGGACCGGGCAGCAGGTGACGGCCGTTCCGGCCGGCCCCCGGCGCATCGGCTGCCCCGTGTCCGAATCTGAGGTTCAATGAGCGATGAAACATCTAACTTCGCACATGAGATGTACGGCGGGTTCCGACACGACCGGGATCACGCCGTGGACGTACACCCGCAAACGGGGCCTGCCCACACCCGGCGTCAGGTGACATCGTTGTTAGAAATCGAGGTAGCCTCGTATGCTTAGGTGAGGCGCCGCCGCGTGCGGGCAGTCGCCCCGGCGGCGGTTCCGGCGGCTGGCATGGGCGCGTTCGGCCGGCGGCGCTGGGCCGACGGCCGCGGGCAGGATCCCGTCGGGGCCCGTCGGCGTTCACCCTCGATCCACGTACGGGTGGCGATGTCGCTCCCACCCGGGGCGGTGGCGCCTGATCCCCCCGGGCAGTAGAAATCAGGAAAGGCGTGACTCCCTCCGCTCTGCGAGAGGAACACGCGCGAGCGAGGAGGTCGAGAACGTGAGCCTTGTCACCAAGCCCGGTACCCGCTACCGGTCCGCCGTCGACCAGACGGAGATCATCGTGGTGAAACCCGCGAAGGGACCGATCGATCTGCGGTGCGGCGGCCATCCGGTCGTGGCGATCGGCACCGAGGCCCCCACCGGGCTCACTCTGGACCCCGCGTTCTCCGCCGGCACGCCGCTGGGCAAGCGGTTCGCCGACACCGACACCGGCCTCGAGCTGCTGTGCACCAAGGGCGGCACCGGTTCCCTGTCCATCGGGGAGGTCATCCTCGCCCAGAAGGACGCCAAGCCCCTGCCCTCCTCTGACTGACGGGTAGCCACGATGCACCTCGGGATGCTTCTCGAAATGGCCGCGGACGGGATGGCCGACCGGGTCGCGCTCGGCCCGTTGGCCTCCGGTCTGACCTTCGCCGAGCTGGCCAGCCGGGCCCGGCGCCTGGGCGCCGCGCTCGAGGCGCGGCCGGGCGAGCGGGTCGGGCTGATCGACCTGAACTCCCCCGCGGTTCCCCTGACCCTGTTCGGCTCGGCGATCGCCGGCAAGCCGTTCGTGCCGATCAACTACCGCCTGGCGGATCCGCAGTTGCGCGCCATCGTCGCCCGCACCGCCCCGGCGACGATCATCGTGGGTGAGGGTGTCGTCGAGCGGGTCGGGCCGGTCGACGGCGTCGAGTTCCTCAGCCGGGCCGAGGCCCTGGCGCTCGCCGAGGACCCCGAGGGCAAGGAGAAGGACGGCTGGGGCGGCGACGCCGACGACATCGCCGTCCTGCTGTTCACCAGCGGCACCACCGGCGAGCCGAAGGCCGCCGTGCTGCGGCACAGCAACCTGACCGAGTACATCATCTCCACCGTCGAGTACGCCGGCTCGGCCGAGGACGAGGCCGCGATCGTCAGCGTGCCGCCCTACCACATCGCGGGCATCTCGGCGGTGTTGTCGTCGACCTACTCCGGGCGCCGGGTGGTCCAGCTCGAGGCGTTCGACCCGACCGCCTGGGTCACCATCGTCCGGGAGGAGTCGATCACCCACGCGATGGTCGTCCCGACGATGCTCGGCCGCATCCTGGACATCGTGGAGGCCGATGGCCTGGGTCTGCCGTCGCTGCGCTCGCTGTCCTACGGCGGCGGCCCGATGCCCCTGCCGGTCATCGAGCGCGCGGTCGGTCTGCTGCCGAACGTCGGCTTCGTCAACGCCTACGGCCTGACCGAGACCTCCAGCACCATCGCGGTGCTGGGTCCCGACGACCATCAGGCGGCGTTCGCCAGCGACGACCCGGCGGTCCGCGCCCGGCTCGCCTCCGTCGGCAAGCCGCTGCCGACGCTCGAGGTGTCGATCCGCGACGCGGTCGGCATCGAGGTGCCGGTGGGCGAACGCGGAGAGATCTACGTGCGCGGCGGCCAGGTCTCCGGCGAATACCTCGGCCGAGGCACGACGCTGGACTCCGACGGCTGGTTCCCGACCCGCGACGAGGGCCACCTCGACGAGGCCGGGTACCTGTTCGTCCACGGCCGGCTCGACGACGTGATCGTGCGCGGCGGCGAGAACCTGTCGCCGGGCGAGATCGAGGCGGTGCTGCTGGAGCACCCGGGCGTGCTCGAGGCCGCGGTCGTCGGGATCCCGAACAAGGAGTGGGGCGAGCAGGTCGTCGCCGCCGTCGTCACCTCTGGCGGGGTGACGGAGGAGGACCTCAAGGCGCACGTCCGCACCCGGCTGCGCTCCAGCCGGACCCCCGACCACATCCAGTTCCGCGAGGAGCTGCCGTTCAACGAGAGCGGCAAGCTGCTGCGCCGGGTGCTTCGGACCGAGCTGTCCGAGGCCTTCACCTGATCGGTTCCGCATCGCGCGCCCGCCGGCCGGCTGCGACCGGCGGGCGCGGGACGCGGCGTGCGGCGCCCGGGGCGCGTCCCGCCCGCCGGGATCGGGCATGCCGCGACCGGCCGCCGTGCGGTGCCGCGCGCCGGCGAGGACGAGGCGAGGATGAGCTGACCATGACCGTCGTTCCCACTGGCCCCGGCCCCGTAGGGGAGCCGGCGCTCAGCGCCACCGCAGCCGGCGCCACGTCGGCCGGCGCCACGTCGGCCGGCGCCACGTCGGCCGGCGCGGGCGCGGATCTCGCCCTGCCGCTGCAGGACGTCCTCGGGGTCCGGGAGTCCGAGCCGGACGTGTTCGTCGGCGCTCGGGGTGCGCGCGCCCGCACCGGCATCTTCGGCGGGCAGCTCGCCGGCCAGGCACTCGCGGCGGCCCAGCAGACCGCGGACTTCCCGGCGCACTCGCTGCACGGCTACTTCCTGCAGTCCGGCGACCCGGACATCCCGGTGAGCTACCACGTCGAGCGTCTGCGCGACGGCCGCTCGTCGGCGGTGCGCCGCGTGGTCGCCCGCCAGCACGACCGCCGGCTGTTCGAGGTGATGGCGTCGTTCACCACCCCCCGGGAAGGGCTCGACCACGCCGATCCGGCCCCGCCCGACGTGCCCGACCCCGAGACGGTCGCCGACCTGCCCAGCCATCTCGCCGCCTGGGGGTTCGACGGCCCGTTGCCCCCGCACTTCGCGGTGCTGGACTTCCGGCCGGTCAGCGTCGTGTCCCCGCTCGCGCCGCGGGCGTATCCCCCCAGCCAGCAGGTCTGGTTCCGGGTCAGGTCCGCGCTGGGGGACGATCCCCGCGTCCACCTGCAGGCGATCACCTATGCGTCCGATCTGTACCTGCTGGCCACCTCCCTGCGGCCGCACGGGATCGCGTCGGCCAGCCCGGGGGTGTCGTTCGCCAGCCTCGACCATGCGATCTGGTTCCACCGCCCGTTCCGGGCCGACGAGTGGCTGCTGCACGACCAGCACTCCCCGACCGCCTCCGCCGGACGCGGGTACTCGACCGGCAAGATCTTCCGGCGGGACGGCACCCTGGTCGCGACGACCGCCCAGCAGGGTTTCATCCGCCCGCCGGCGGGCGCAGTCGGCGAACAGCGCCCACCGACGCGTTAGGGCTGCTCCGCCTGGTAGACGTCCGGGACGCCGTCGCGGTCGTCGTCAGTGGTCTCGAGCTGGTGGATCCGGGCGTAGGCGCGGTTGCGCAGCCGCAGCACCACCGTCGCCAGCAGGGCGGCGATGATCGAGGCGGTCAGCACCCCCACCTTGACGTGATCGTCGCGGGCGCTGCCGAACCCGAACGCCAACTCTCCGATGAGCAGCGACACCGTGAAACCGATCCCGCCGAGTAGCGCGAGCCCCGCGACGTCGACCCAGGCCAGGCCACTGTCGAGGCTCGCCCCGGTGAACCGGGCGACGAGCCAGGTCGTCGCGAAGATCCCGACCGCCTTGCCGACGACCAGGCCGACGACGACACCGAGGGCGGCCCGGTCGGACAGCGCGTCGGCGAGGCCCCCGAACCCACCGACGGTCACCCCCGCCGAGCAGAAGGCGAAGACCGGCACGGCGACGCCCGCCGACACCGGCCGCCACCGGTGCTCGAAGTGTTCCGCAAGTCCCGGGCCCGCCTGCGGTCCCCCGCCCCCCTCGCTGCGCGCCACCGGCACCGCGAAGCCGAGCAGCACCCCGGCGACCGTGGCGTGCACCCCGGAGGCGTGCACGAGCGCCCAGGTGAGCACCGCGAGCGGCAGCAGCAGCCACCACGCCCGCACTCGGCGCTGCACCAGCACCGTGAACGCCGCCCACGGGACGACGGCGACGACCAGCGGCACCGCGGACAGCTCAGCCGTGTAGGCGACGGCGATGATCGCGATCGCCAGCAGGTCGTCGACCACGGCGAGGGTCAGCAGGAAGGTACGCAGCGCCGTGGGCAGGCTCCTGCCGACGACCGCGAGCACCGACAGGGCGAAGGCGATGTCGGTGGCGGTCGGGATCGCCCATCCCCGCAACGCCCCGCTGTGCAGGTTCAGCAGCGAGTACAACACGGCCGGGACGGCGACTCCGCCCACGGCGGCGGCCACCGGCACCGCCGCCCGGCTCGGGTCGCGCAGGTCCCCGGCGACGAACTCACGCTTGAGTTCGAGACCGGCGACGAAGAAGAAGACGGCCAGCAGCCCGTCGGCCGCCCACTCGCGGACCGAGAGGTCCAGGTGCAGCGCCGCCGGACCGAAGTCGGTGGCCAGCAGCGCATCGTAGCTGCCCGACCAGGGTGAGTTCGCCCAGCCGAGGGCCAGGACGGTGGCGGCGAGCAGCAGCGCCCCGCCGATCGTCTCGTCGCGCAGGATCACCGCGATCCGCCGGGTCTCCGCCCAGGAGCCGCGGGCGAACAGGCGGGCACGTCGCGTCGGCGGGTTCAGAACGGTCTCCCAGCGTCCGGGGTCGGGTGGATCACCGCCGACCAGACTTCCCGGCACACCGCGATCAAGTCTAGTCCGGCGCCGCTCATCCGGCGCCGCTCATCCGGCGGCGTGCCGCCCGGCGGCCCACCCCCGCACGGTCGCCGCCCCGACGCTGACCATCGCGAGCAGCGCCGGATGGCCGCAGCGCCACCGGCAGTCCTCCCCCACGCTCACCGCCTGCACCCAGCCGACCAGCACCGCGGCCACCACCGTGAACCCGGCCAGGCGGGCGGCCGCCCGCCAGGGCAGCATCGGCCCGACCAGCACCGCGGGCAGCGCGATCGGGGCGAGGGTCCCCCAGCCCTCACCGAACTGCGCGGCGAGCAGGGCGACGACGGTGGCCGATCCCAGGGCGCCGCGCAGCAGGATCAGCACCGTCCTCGGCGGCGGCCCGCCTGACGCGCTAGCCACTGCCGGTCACCGGCCACGCCCTCCCGACACCGCCGGCGGCGCGGGCGTCTCATGCGCCACCCCGTCGGGGGCAACAGCCTCGGCCCGCTGCCGCGCGGCCCCATCCCGCACGGCCCACTCGGGAGCGGCCGCGGGCGCCGTCCCCTCCCGGTAGCTCTGGCCGTCGAGTCCATACCGGACGGGGCGGGACAGCGCCTGCGCCCCGAAGCGGTGTCGATCCCGGACCTGGTCACGCCAGATCACCAGGGCGGGCAGGAGAAACATCGCGGCCAACAGCGCGACGGCGAGAAGTATGCGATCCCATTCGAACCCGGAATCCACGGGTCGCCCCTTCGGTCGATGATCGTCTTACGACGGGCAGTCTCCGAAAGCCCGAACTCCGAGGCAGCTCGTCTGCCGCCACCGCACGTCACCGGCGCCGCATCCAGCGGCCAGATGTCCTGGAACGGGGATGCGGACCACAAGCACGGACCGGCGGTGCGACCGAGCGCACGTGACAGGGCAGGCGCCGGCGACAGCGTTCCGCACCGGCCGAACCGGCCGAACCGGCCGATCCCGGCACGAACCGATCCCGGCACGAACCTCGCGGCATCAGCCGCGCGAGCGCCGGACAGCCGCGGCACAGGCGTCGTCACGACGCCGGACAGCCGCGCTACAGGCCACGCGATCGCCGCGCGGCGAACCCACGGGCCTTGCGGATGTCAGGCGGTCCCGGAGCCTGCCCACCTCGGAAGTGGGCGGGAGGGCCGCGGCGGGCCGCGGGCGGCCTGGTGTTCGGCGGGGCCGTCGCAACGGCGGCCGCGGTGCGCCATGCCTCGCCAGCGGCCGAACCGGGGAAGGGCGAGGGCCACGGCGGCCGCGGCGAGGACGAAGGTGGTGGGATGGCCCGGCGACCAGGGCCCTGTCACCAGGATGCGCACATCCTGGCGGGGGGTCGTGGTCTCCTCGGGACCGGCCGGGACGGCAATCGCCGTGACCGCCGGCAGCACCCGTTCGGCCGCCTGCAGGCGCGCCGGCCGTCCGCCGACGCCGCTGGCGGCGATGAGGCCGAGCAGCAGCAAGGCCACCCAGGCGACGCGCAGGCGCCGGTGCTGGAGGGTGGCCATGCGGACAGGCTAGTCCAGCGGGAATGCCTGGCCGACCGGATCGCGGGGCCAGCCAGCCGAGCATGCCCCATCGGCGTGGGCGGTTGCGATCGGGTGCGGGCGGGCAGACGTAGGGATCAGTAGGTGCTGGAGGTTGATGACGGATCACGCGGCGGCAACCGGCATCACCCTCAAGCAACTCCTTGTGTTGATACGGGCACCTAGGGATACCGACGGTCGGGCAAGTCGCGTCGCGCACCGTCGGACGCGCTCGTCGGGGTCGTCAGCCGGACGGTGCGGATTACGTGTCCGTCGTAGCTGAGGTGGATGCTGCGTAGGTCGGCCCAGACGGTGACGGTGCGCCCGGCCATGCTGTGGTGCAGCGAGACGTACTGGCGTTCCGAACGGATCGTGATGTTGCCCGCGGGAGGAATCCGGACCTCGAACTCGACGGCGGCGCCGTCGCTGATCGGACCGGGCGGCGGTTCGATCACCCCGATCACCAGCGAGGACGGTGCGGGCTCCGGCTCCTGGGCGGACGTGGCGGTGTCGAGGCGGGTTGGCCCGTTGGGGCGGAACAGGCTCGCGGGGACCGCCATGTCCAGCGCCTGGTGCGGTCGCCGCTGGTTGGCCGCTTTACCGACCGCAGAAGCTCGGATATCGGCTCTGAACTGCGACAATGCATCGACTACACGTCCGTGACGACGAGTTGGGCTCGTTGCTGTCGCTCGTCAGGGTGGTCTGCTGGAACGGCCCGTCCATTGGGACGTGGACGGGCCGTGGGTGGGCCAGAGCGTGCTGCTGAACCCGGCGGACGATTCACCCGAACCGCGGTTGGGCAAGCCAGGTCGATGTTCCGGGGCCGTTGGTTTGTGAGGTCGGTTGCCCGAGAGCGTGTCCGGGCAGCATCCCTTGTCACAGAGGCTCCTTGACCTCAAGTCCACTTGAGATTTTACCGTGCTCTCGTCCGTTCGGTCTGCCAGGAGGAGCGCGTCGACGTGATCATGAAGGAGTACTCCCAGGAGGAGCTTGCCTCCCAGCCCGTTGGCTACTGGAGTGGCGAGGCATACCGCAGAGTAGTTGGACGCATCCGCGCGGAGCTGGCCGTGGAAGATCTCACCCAGCCGCATTGGTGGACGCTCAACCATGTCGCTGGTGCACCCGGCACGTGGAGCCGCGCGAAGCTCGCTGAACGGCTGGTCTCTTTCGACGACCTCGGGATCGATTTCGACGGTGTCTTCGACGACCTGGTCGCCCGCGGATGGATGAAGGAAGACGCTCGGATTCTGACGCTGACCGAGGCCGGGGAGGCCGGGCGGCTCCGTGCAGGGGATCGCAACGCACGCGCTCACGAACAGATGCATGAAGGCATCGAAACGGCCGAGTACGTGGCGGCGCTCAACGTTCTGCGGCGTATGATCGCCAACCTGGGCGGTAACAGCGACCTTCCCTGAGGTCAGGTCGCCCGGAGAAATCTCACCTCCCGGCGGCCCGACCTCAGTCCCGCTGCCGGCGACGCGGACGCAGCCGTACGATTGGCGGAGCTTCTCATCGAGGCAAACCGCACCGGCGAAGCAATCACCATCCTGGAGTCACGCGCGCTGTCGAAGAACCTCCTCGCCAAGATGCGGTTGGCGGATTTGCTCGCCGAGCAGGGGCAGGTAGACCGGCTCCGGGCGCTCGCCCACAGCGGGGAGCCTTTCGCGGCCTTTCGCTTGGCCGCGCTGCTCGTCGAGCGAGGCCACCTCGACGAGCTGCAGTTCCGGGCAAAATCCGGAGACGTACAGGCGGCGGTGCTACTGGCCGAACTTTTCGCTGCCAGCGGCCGGTTTGACCAGGCGATCGCTCTTTTACAGCGACGCTTCGGCCGTCGAAACAGTTTCAAGGCGATGCGCACAGAGATCTACGCGTCCGGACGACTAGCTGAATTACTAGCCGAGCACGGTCAGGTCGAGATCCTGCGATCGCGCGCCGCGGCGGGCGACAATCTTTCGGCGAGGCAGTTGGCCCGGTCACTCTCCGCCGGCGGTCGCGCCCATGAGGCAATTACGTTACTGCAGGCCCGCGCTGCCGCTAGCCCGACCATACAGCCGCCAGAAGATCTGGCCGATCTTCTCGCCCAGCATGGCCGTGCCGCGGAAGCAGCCGTTCTACGCGAGGCGCTGGCCGATGCTGGTACTTTCGAGATTCTCTGAGGATCTCTAGTTCGAACCGGGTCAAATATATTGGCCATAGCGAATTTTTGGAAACACCGGACTCCAGCCGCGTCCGCAAGCGCTTCCTGGGTCAGGCCACGTCGCTGACGCAGGTTCTGGAGGTGGGTGCCCGGTGCCGACTCATCTACCATCGCGACCTCTTCTCGCCCCACGTGCGGAAGTCACCCTCAGGATACGGCGACGCCGGGGTCAGACCGCCCCCCTGCCAGCAACCCGCCGACGCGAGGCAGTGCTCCCCACCCTCGTCAGGGCGGGCGGCTTCAGCCGCCGATCACCAGGTCAAGATTGGGACGCGCTCGGGCTCGTGGTCTTGACTCCGATCCTGGTTGAGTCCCCCAATGGCCACAGCCATCTTCCCCAGCCCAAGCCCCACACCCGCCCCTGGCGCACCACTCTCCGTCACCCCCGACCACGGGCAAGTTCGTGGGGGGGTCGGGGGGGCTCGGCCCCCCCGGAAAAATAAAGAGACGCCCCGTTTCTCCCCCCAAAGGGAGAAAACAAGACGCCCAAAGTCTCGTGGAGCTGAGGGGATTCGAACCCCTGACCCTCACACTGCCAGTGTGATGCGCTACCAGACTGCGCCACAGCCCCAACTGCTGTTCATTTATATCAGACCGAGCGAACCTCGGTGTGTTGCCCCCCTGGCACCGATACCGCCGCGCCTGGTGGGCTACTTCGGCAAGTGTACAGGCTCCGTGTCGGACTCCGTCGGGGCCCCCTGGCTCGGCAGGAGGGACTCGGACAGACCCGATCCGGCGATGCCGACCTTACCAGTCAGCAGCGGACCCGCGTTGTGCTCGGCGAGCCGGTACCCGTCCTCGACAAGGCGGAGGACCGACCACCGGCAGTTCGCCAGCGGCCCGAAGTGCCACCACAGCTCCGGCGGCAGGCCGAGCACGTGGCCGATCAGCGAGCGCGCCGTGCCGCCGTGCAGCACGAACACGACGAGCCCGTCCGGCCCGGACGGCCGCCCTTCGGCGCGGATCTCGTCGAAGACCTCCCCGGCGCGCCGGGCGACCTCCCGGTAGGTCTCGCCGCCACCGCGGCGAACGTCGTCGCCGCGGCGCCAGGCCCGGTCCTCTTCGGGGAAGCGGTCGGCCGCCTCGGCGCCGGTCAGGCCGGACCACAGCCCGAGATCGATCTCGCGCAGCCGCGCGTCGGAGCGGAACGGCAGGTCGAGCCCGGCCGCGGTGTCCCGGCAGCGTTGCAGATCGGACGAGACGACCAGGTCCGGGCGCATCGCCCGGATGATCGGAGCCACGGCGGCGACCTGGGCCCGTCCGGTGGCGTCCAGGGGCGGGTCCGCGTGCCCCTGGAAGCGACCGACATCGTTCCAGGTGGTCCGACCGTGCCGCCAGAGCAGCAGCCTCACAGAGCGTTCGCCGAGCCGCCACCGAGCGGGCCGGCCGCCGGGGAGGACCCGGGCACCGAGGTTCCCGCACCGGCACCGACCCCGACGGTGGCGTCGGTGAACGGAATCACCGGGCAGTCCTTCCACAGCCGTTCCAGGGCGTAGAAGACGCGCTCCTCGTCCCGCTGGACGTGCACGACGACGTCGACGAAGTCGAGCAGGACCCAGTGGCCCTCCCGCTCTCCCTCGCGCCGGACGGGCTTGGCCCCGAGCCGGCGCAGCTTCTCCTCCACCTCGTCGACGATGCCCTTGACCTGCCGCTCGTTGCCTGCGGAGGCGATGACGAAGCAGTCGGTGATGGCCAGCCGCTCGCTCACGTCGAGGATGAGCAGGTCGTGGCCGAGCTTGTCGGCCGCCGCCTGCGCGGCGGCGAGGGCGAGTTCGACAGCTCGCGGGGAAGCGGTCACGCTGAGGGTCTCCAGGGTCGCGACGTTCGCGGGACGGCCACCACCGGTCGCCCCGCGCGCCGCCCGTGGTCGGGCGGCTGAGTCCAGCGTGACACATCCCCGCCCGGGCAGGGCACCCATCAGGCCGGCGACGGCCCGAAAACCGTGATATCGCCGCACCGGCCACGGTTCGGGCCGGTCCGATGGCGGGAGCGGATCAGGCCGTCGACTGGTAGAGGTGCCGCTTGGCGATGTAGCGCACCACGCCGTCCGGCGTGAGGTACCAGATCGGGGCGCCGCGTCCGACCCGCTGGCGGATGTCGGAGGACGAGATCGCCAGCGCCGGCACCTCCAGCAGGCTCACCGAGTTCGCCGGTAGCGCCGCGTCCAGGGCGAGCTGGTAGCCGGGGCGGCTGACGCCGACGAAGTGAGCCAGCTCGAACAGCTCGCGATGATCCCGCCAGGTGAAGATCTGGGCGAGCGCGTCGGCGCCGGTGATGAAGAACAGCTCGTCATCCGGCCGGGCTCCGCGCAGATCACGCAGGGTGTCGATGGTGTAGGTCGCCCCACCCCGGTCAATCTCGACCCGGCTGACGGTGAACTGCGGGTTCTCCGCGGTGGCGAGGAAGGTCATCAGGTAGCGGTCCTCCGGGTCCGAGACCACGCGGTGGACCTTCTGCCAGGGCTGACCGCTCGGCACGAACACGACCTCGTCGAGGTCGAACAGGGCGGCCACCTCGCTCGCGGCGACGAGGTGCCCGTTGTGGACGGGATCGAAGGTCCCACCCATCACACCGAGACGCACGACGGGACAGTAACGCTGCAGGACCGGCACGCGCCCGCGGCGCCCGGCCGGACGGGAGATGTCCCACAAAGCCTCCCACCAGCGACCCCGCACCCCATACCGCGCGCCGCCGGGCCGGATCACACCTCGACCCCACGCCGGCGGACCCCACGCCGGCGGACCTCACCCCGGCGACCTCACCCCGGCGACCGCCTGCCGGGGCCGCCGAGCCGGGACGAACCAGCCCCGCGGGGGAGGACCCGGCTAGGCTGACGGCAGGCCGCCGGCCACCCCCGTCCCACCGCGAGGAGGCGCCGCCCATGCCGATCAGCCCACGCGCGGGGCAGCCCGCCGCCCCCGAGGATCTCATCGACGTCGACGCCCTGCTCGCGGCGTATCAGGACGTCCATCCCGATCCCGCGGATCCCGCTCAGCGGGTGTCGTTCGGGACTTCCGGGCACCGCGGATCGGCGCTGCGCGGCTCCTTCAACGCCGACCACATCCTCGCCACCACCCAGGCGATCTGCGACTTCCGGACGGCGGCGGGCGTCGACGGCCCGCTGTTCCTGGGGATCGACACCCACGCCCTGTCCGCCCCGGCGCTGGCCAGCGCCCTGGAGGTGCTCGTCGCGAACGGCGTGGCGGTGCGCATCGCGCCGGACGGCGAGGCGACGCCGACCCCGGTGATCTCGCACGCCATCCTGGGGCACAACCGTGACCGTGGCGCCGCCGCGGCGGGCGCGACAGCCGTCCGTGGGCTCGCCGACGGGATCGTGGTGACGCCGTCGCACAACCCGCCTGCCGACGGCGGCTTCAAGTACAACCCGACCCACGGTGGACCGGCCGACACCGCCGCCACCAAGGTCATCCAGGACCGGGCGAACGCCCTGCTCGAAGCCGGTCTCGCCGGCGTCGCCCGGGTGCCCTACGCGCAGGCGCGGGCGGCCGCGGTGGTGCACGACTACGTCGGCGCGTACGTCGCCGACCTGGGCGACGTCGTCGACCTCGACGCGATCCGGGGGGCCGGCGTCCGCATCGGTGTCGATCCGCTCGGCGGTGCGAGCCTGGTCTACTGGCAGGCGATCGCCGAGCGGTACAAGCTCGACCTGGAGGTGGTCAACACCACCGTCGACCCGACCTTCTCGTTCATGACGACGGACTGGGACGGCAAGATCCGGATGGATCCGTCGTCGCCCTACGCGATGGCCTCCCTGCTACGCCTCGCCGGTTCCTTCGACGTGGCGGTGGCCAACGATGCCGACGCCGACCGGCACGGCATCGTCACCCCGGGCACCGGGCTGCTGAACCCGAACCATTACCTGTCCGCGGCGATCGCCTACCTGTTCGGCCACCGCGCCGACTGGCCCGCGGGCACGGCGATCGGCAAGACACTGGTGAGCTCGAGCATGATCGATCGGGTCGGTGCTGGCATCGGCCGCACCGTTGTCGAGGTACCGGTCGGCTTCAAGTGGTTCGTCGACGGCCTCACCGACGGCACCCTCGGATTCGGCGGGGAGGAGAGCGCGGGCGCGTCGTTCCTGCGCCGCGGCGGCGGGGTGTGGACGACGGACAAGGATGGCCTCATCGCCTGTCTGCTCGCCGCGGAGATGACGGCGGTCACCGGCCGGGACCCCGGGGTGCTGTACCGGGAGCTGACCGAACTGCACGGCGCGCCGGCGTACCGGCGGGTCGACGCGCCCGCCACGGCGGCGCAGAAGAAGATCCTGGCGGCCCTCACTCCGGCGAGCCTGGACGCGACCACGCTGGCCGGCTCCCCGGTGACCGCCGCGCTGTCGCAGGCGCCCGGCAACGGCGCGGCGATCGGCGGGGTGAAGGTCGTCACCGGCGACGCCTGGTTCGCGGCCCGCCCGTCCGGCACCGAGGACGTCTACAAGATCTACGCAGAGAGCTTCCGCGGGCCGGAGCACCTCGACGAGGTGATCGCCCAGGCACAGGTGATCGTGGACGCGGCCCTCGCCCGCGGCTGACCCCAGTCGACCCCCTCGACCTCGTCGGGTACCGATCGGGCGAAGGTGCCCGCGTCCCCCCTCGCCGGGCGACTACCGTGCAACGGTGCTCAGCGCACTCGCAGTGTGGATCTTTGGGGGGAAACCGTGACACCCACACCCGAGAACGCCGCGGCGGACAGCACGTCTGCGGCCCCGGGAAGCGCGGGGGCCGGTGCGTGCGCCGCCTTACCGCCCGCGCCGGCGAAACCGCATAATCCCGCCCTCGACGGGCTGCGGGCCATCGCCGTGCTGGCCGTCTTCGTCCATCACATGGGCCTGCTACCGGGCGGGTATCTGGGCGTCGACCTGTTCCTCGTTCTCAGCGGCTTCCTCATCACCGGCCTGCTCCTCGCCGAACGCGACCGCACCGGCCGGATCTCGCTGCGCGCCTTCTGGGGACGGCGCGCATTCCGGCTGCTTCCCGCCTTCTACGTCTTCGCCGTCGTCGGCGTGCCGCTGGTGCTGCTACTCAAGGACCACAGCGACCAGGTCCAGTTCCTCTGGAACGGCCTGGCCTCGGTGTTCTACGTGGCGAACATTCAGCGGACGTTCGACCCACCCGGCGGCGACTCGTGGTTCGGCCACACCTGGACGCTGTCCATGGAGGAGCAGTTCTACCTGCTCTGGCCGCTGGCGCTGGTGGTGATCTGCGGCCGTTCGCGGCTGCGGCGCCGGCTGCCGACCCTGCTGATCAGCGCGATCCTGGTCGTGGTGATCTGGCGGGAGATCCTCATCGTGGACGGTCAGGAGAACCTGCGGATCTACTTCGGGCCCGACGCTCGCGTCGACTCGCTGCTGGTCGGCTGCCTGCTCGGGGTGTGGCGGCATCAGGCTGTCGCGCCCCCGGCGCTGGGCTGGAGCGCCCGCGGCCCCCGCCAGGCGGCGGTCCTGCGTGACGTCGCCCGGCTGGGTCCGGCGGCGCTGATGGCCCTGGTCGCCCTGTTCGTGTTCGGCCCGGACCTGCACGGCCGGCCGAACTGGCTGGCCTACGGGGGCTACACGGTGGTCGCCGCGATCGCCGCCGTCGCCGTCCTCGCCGCGGACCAGCAGCATCCGGCCTGGCTCGCCCGTTTTCTCAGTACCCGGGTGATGAGCTGGATCGGCCGGATCTCCTACAGCTTCTACCTGTGGCACTTCCCGGTCACCGGGACGGCCCTGGACAAGCTGATGCCACGGGTCGGGCGGGTGCCCGCGGCGGGCGTGGCGCTCGTCATCAGCATGGGTCTGGCGAGCGCGTCGTACTACTTCGTCGAACGGCCGGTGCAGCGGCGCCGGCCCGCCTGGACGAACCCGGGAACGGGCCGCGTCCCGCGCCGACGCACCGAGGCGCTCGCCGGCACGGGCGTCTCGCCCGTCCCCGGCGCCGTCATGCCGGCGACCGCCATCCCCGCAAGCCCGGTCGGCAGCGTCGCGCCTGCCCCCGCCGACTGAGCGATCCGGTCCCGACCGGCGCCCGGCAACCCCAGGCGAGCGGGTCAGGAGGGCAGGAGGCGCTCGATGAAGACCTGGAGCTGGTCGATGTTGCGGCATTCGACCATCTCGTCGACCAGCTCGGCGTAGACGTCGGTCGCCGAGTCGCCGGAACCCCAGTAGGTGCGCGGCTCCGGGTTGAGCCAGTAGGAGTGCCGGGCCTGCGCGCACAGCCGCCGGAACACCGTCGCCGACGTCGGCCGGTAGTTGTTGCGCGCGTCGCCGAGAATGAGCAGCGACGTCTTCGGCCCCACCGCCTCCGGGTACTTCTCGGCGAAGACCTCGATGGCGTGGCCGTAGTCGCTGTGCCCGTCGAACCAGACGAGGTCGGCCTCACCGGAGATCCGCGCCATCATGTCGCCGAGGTCGAGGCCGCGCAGGTAGCGGGTCACCTCGTCCGTGGTGTCGATGAAGGCGAACGCGCGGACCTTCGCGAACTGCTCGCGCAGCGCGTGGGTCAGCATCAGGGTGAAGTGCGCGAACGACGACACCGAACCGGAGACGTCGCACAGCACGACGAGCTCGGGCTTGTGCGGCTTGTGCGGACGGTGCTTGGTGTCCACCGGCACGCCACCGGTGGCCAGCGACGCGCGGACGGTGCGCCGGAAGTCCAGCCGGCCGGTGCGGCCGAGGCGGCGCCGCGCGGTCAGCCGGGTCGCGAGGCGGCGGGCGAGCGGGTAGACCTGCCGGCGCAGCTCGACGAGGTCGCGCTGGGAGGCGCGCAGGAACTCGACCTGGTCGCTGAGCGGCTTGACCGCGCTGCGCTCGACGGCCTCGATGCCGCGTTCCTCGGCCATCCGGCGCCGCACCTCCGCGCCCACCAGCTCCTCGAACTCGCGGATCCGGTCGGTGATCGTCTGCCGGGCGGCCCGCTCGGCGAGGCCGCCACGTTCGGAGTCGCCCAGCAGCGCCGAGAGCAGGTCGGAGATGAGCGTCTCCGCGGACATGGCGCGCAGCACCCGGTACAGGAACCAGGACCGGCCGGCACTGCCCCGCGCCGATCCGAACGCGCTCACCGCCTGCCGGGCGAGCTGACGCAGTGCCTCGTCGTCGCCGTCACGCAGGGCGTCGAGCAGCTTGTCGCGCAGCGCCTGCCGCAGCGCCTCGAGCTCCTCCGGCGTCAGGTCGCCGGGATCCGGCTCGCCGTCGCCGGCCGCGCCGTCGCCCGTGGCCGTCGGGTCGTCGGCGAGGTCGTCCAGCGAGACACCGTCGCCGATGCGCGGCGGGAAGTACAGGTCGAACAGCGTGTCGAAGGCGGCCCGGTACACCGGCCGCTTGCACAGGGTCGCGGCGAACGACGCCCGCACGGCGTCGCGGTCGGCCCAGCCCAGGGCCCCGACGGCGCGGGCTGCGTCCACCGTCTCGGCGCTGCTGACCGGAACACCGGCCCGGCGTAGGGCGGCGGTGAACTCGACGGTGCGGTCCAGCAGGCTCATGCCGGCGCCCCCTTGTGGACGGGCGGCCGTGGCGATGGCCGCCGCGGTTGTGGTTCGGCGGTAGTCGGTTCGCGCAGGTCAGTTCTTCGCGCAGGTCAGTTCGCGGTGAGCTTGAGGTGGCCGATGGCGCGGGCCTGGTCGCTGGCGTGCTTGAGCACCACGCCGAGGGTGGAGGCGACGGCCGCCTCGTCGAAGGTGTCGAAACCGAGAGCGAGGATCGTCTGCGCCCAGTCGATGGTCTCGGCGATGGACGGCGCCTTCTTCAGCTCCATCGCGCGCAGCGCGCGCACGATCCGGACCAGCGACTCGGCGAGCTTCTCCGGCAGGTCCGGAACCCGGGAGAGCACGATCTCCTTCTCCCGCTCGGCCGAGGGATAGTCCAGGTTCAGGTAGAGGCAGCGCCGCTTGAGCGCCTCGGACAGCTCCCTGGTCGCGTTCGAGGTGAGGATGACGAACGGGCGCTGGGTCGCGCTGATCGTCCCGAGTTCGGGGATCGTCACCTGGAAGTCCGACAGCACCTCCAGCAGCAGGCCCTCCACCTCGACGTCGGCCTTGTCGGTCTCGTCGATGAGCAGCACCGTCGGCTCCTCGCGACGGATCGCCGTGAGCAGCGGCCGGGACAGCAGGAACTCCTCGCTGAAGATGTCGTCGTGGGCCTGCTGCCAGCCCTCCGTGCCGCCGTCACCGGAACCGGCCTGGATGCGCAGAAGCTGCTTCTTGTAGTTCCACTCGTACAACGCGCGGGCCTCGTCGAGGCCCTCGTAGCACTGCAGGCGGATCAGCTCGGCGCCGACGGAGGTGGCCAGGGCCTTGGCGAGCTCGGTCTTGCCGACCCCCGCCGGACCCTCCACGAGCAGCGGCTTACGCAGCCGGTCGGCGAGGAAGACCGTGGTGGCGATCGCCTCGTCCGCGAGGTATCCGGTCCCGCGGAGGCGTTCCCGCACGTCCGCGACGTCGGCGAAAGCGTGTTCCTGAAGCGACATGGCCACCTTCCGTCCCCGTGTCAAGCATCGCCACGTCCATAGTGCCAGGATGAAGCCCCAGACGGGCGACTACGCCCCGCCCGCGGCTTTGGTCCGGCCCTGACGGGCGAACGCCGTGCGTGCGTACCGGGACCGCGGCACCCCCGGCCGCCGCCGGGATCGGTCAGCTCACGAGGTGACCGTCGCCGACGCCGACCCACGTCGTCGAGGTCAGCTCGGGCAGGCCCATCGGCCCCCGCGCGTGCAGCTTCTGGGTGGAGATGCCGATCTCGGCGCCCATGCCGAACCGCTCCCCGTCGGTGAACCGGGTCGAGGCGTTCACCATCACCGCCGCCGAGTCGCAGCTCGTGATGAAGCGCCGGGAGGCGCCGAGCGAGCGGGTGACGATCGCCTCGGTGTGCCCGCTGCCCCAGCGGCGGATGTGCGCCACCGCGTCGTCGAGCGAGTCCACGACGCGCACGGCCATGTCGAGCGACAGGTACTCGGCGGCCCAGTCGTCCTCGGTGGCGGGCACGGCGCGCGGGTCCGCCGCGCACACGGCCTCGTCGCCGTGCACGGCGACACCCGCGTCGTGCAGCGCGGCCAGGACCCGCGGCAGGAACCGCTCCGCCACGGCGCGGTGCACCAGCAGCGTCTCCGCCGAGTTGCAGACCGAGACCCGGTGGGTCTTGGCGTTGACGGTGATCGCGAGCGCCTGGTCGAGATCGGCGTCGACGTCGACGTAGACGTGGCAGTTGCCGACCCCGGTCTCGATGACCGGCACGGTCGACTCCTCCACCACCGCCCGGATGAGCCCGGCCCCACCCCGGGGGATGAGCACGTCGACGAGCCCCCGCAGGCGCATCAGGTGCTTGACGGAGTCGTGGTCGAGGCCGGGGACGAGCTGAACCGCGTCGGCCGGCAGGCCGCCCGCCGCCGCGACGTCGCGCAGGACCTCCACCAGGGCGGTGTTGGATCGCACCGCGGAGGCGCTGCCGCGCAGCAGTACCGCGTTGCCGCTCTTGAGGCACAGCCCCGCGGCGTCCACGGTGACGTTCGGCCGCGCCTCGTAGATGATCCCCACGACGCCGAGCGGGACGCGGACCTGCCGCAGCTCCATGCCGTTGGGCAGCACCCGCCCGCGCACGACCTCGCCGACCGGGTCGTCCAGCGTGGCGACCTGACGCAGCCCGTCGGCCATGCCCGCCAGGCGGGCCTCGGTGAGGGTGAGCCGGTCGACCATGGCACCGGGCGTTCCCGCCGCCTGCGCCGCCGCGACATCCTCGGCGTTGGCGGCGAGGATCCCCGCGGACCGGGCGAGGAGCGCCTCGGCCATCGCGAGCAGCACCCGGTCCTTCTTCCCGCGGCTGACCGGGGCCAGCAGGGCCGCCGCCGCCTTCGCGCGTACTGCCACGTCTCGGACAGCCTCCGCAGAGGTGATCATTTTCGGATCCTCCGTAAGTGCGGGCGCCGCGGCGCAGCCCACTGTTCTGAGGCTACCGGCGCCGGGCGGCACTCGCGGCCGCCCGCGCCGACCGGGTGACGATTCGGGCGTTCTGGCTGCCCGACGGCCCGATGCCACGACCACGCCGGACCCCCGTGCCGATCGGCCGCGGGCGCCTGCCTACCGTGCTCGCATGCTCGCCCTGCACACCTCCGACTGGCATCTCGGCCGCGGCCTGCACGGCCATGACCTGTTGCCGGCCCAGGCCGCGTTCGTCGACCATCTCGTCGAGGTCGTTCGGGCGGAGTCCGTCGACGTGGTCCTCGTCGGCGGCGACGTGCATGACCGCGCCATCCCGCCGGTGCGCGCGCTGGAACTGTTCGACGAGGCGCTTTCGCGGCTGCGCGACGCGGGCACCCGGGTCGTGGCCATCAGCGGCAACCACGATGCCGCGCGCCGCCTGGGGGACAAGGCCGGCCTGCTCGACCCGCGGATCCGGATCAGGACGGACCCGGCCGCGGTGGGCGTCCCCGTCGTCGTCGAGGACGCCGCCGGCCCCGTGCGGATCTACGCGATCCCCTATCTGGAACCGGCGACCGCGAACGCGCTGCTGCCCGCGGCGCAGGCCGAGCCCCCCACCGGCGCGGACCCGGTCGGCCTGGACCCGGTCGGCCTGGACCCGGTCGGCCTGGACCTGACCGACGCGGCTGCCACGGCGGGGTACTCGCAGGCGGCGACGATGCGCCGCGCGATGCGTGCCGTGCGGGCCGACCTCGGTGGCCACCCGGGCGCCCGCAGCGTCGTCCTCGCGCATGCCTGGGTCACCGGTGGCGCGGGCAGCGACAGCGAACGCGACATCTCCGTCGGCGGGGTCGGCAACGTGCCGTCGAGCCTGTTCGACGGCATCACGTACACCGCGCTCGGTCATCTCCACCGTCCCCAGGCGATCACGCCCGCGGTGCGTTACAGCGGCTCGCCGCTGGCCTTCTCCTTCTCGGAGGCCGCCGACCGCAAGACCTCCCTGCTGGTGGACATCGGTCTCGACGGGGTCCGGGCGGTCCGGAGCGTGGAGGTGCCCACCGAACGGCGGATGGCGGTGCTGCGCGGCACCCTGCACGAGCTGCTGACCGCCGCGCCCTTCGCCGCCCACGAACGGGACTTCGTCTCGGCGGTGCTGACCGACCCGGTGCGGCCGGGTGACGCGATGGCGACGTTGCAACGACGCTTCCCCCACGCGCTGCGCCTCGCCCACGAACCACCGGCCGGCGCGGCCGACGAGCGCAGCTTCGGCGAACGGACCCGCGGCCGGAGCGACCTGGAGATCGCCACGGCGTTCGTGGCGCACGTGCGCAGCGATCCGTCGCCGCGGGAACAGACGCTGCTCACCGAGGCCCTCGACGCGGCCCGAATCGCCGAGGAGGCGGCCTGATGCGGCCCCACCGACTGCGGCTGGAGGCGTTCGGAGCCTTCCCGGGCCGGGTCGACGTCGACGTCGACCGGGTGAGCGGCGGCGGCCTGTTGCTGCTGTGCGGCGAGACCGGCGGGGGCAAGACGACGCTGCTCGACGCGATCGGCTTCGCGCTGTTCGGCGAGGTCCCCGGCATGCGCGGGAAGATCGCCGGTGGCCCGGACCTGCGGTCCCACCACGCCGACGCCTCGGTCCGACCGGAGGTGAGCCTGGAGTTCTCGGTCTCGGCCGGGCGCTTCCGGATCACCCGCAGCCCGGCGTGGGACCGGCCCAGGCGCGGCGGCGGCACCACCCGGGCCCATCCCACCGCCCGGCTGGACCGGCACACCGCCGACGGCTGGGACACCATCGCCACCCGGCCGCAGGACGTCGGGCACGAGATCGGCCTGCTGCTGGGGATGACCCACGACCAGTTCTTCCAGGTCATCATTCTGCCGCAGGGACGGTTCGCCGACTTCCTCCAGGCCGGGCACGACGAGCGGGAGAAGTTGCTCAAGACGCTGTTCCACGTCAGCCGCTTCGAGTTCACCGAGCAGTGGCTGCGCGACCGGGCCAAGAGCGGCCGGGACGGGCTGGCGGTCGCCACGGTCGAGCTCGGTCGGGTGGCCGCGCGGATCGCCCAGGTCGCCGGGGTGACCGAGCCCGCCGACCCGACGGACGATCCCGGCTGGGCCACCGAGCTGGCCCGCCGGGCGGACGCGTCGGCGGCCGAGGCCGAGGCGGCACACCAGGCCGCCGGGCAGGCCCGCACCGCCGCCGACGCCGCGCTCGCCGACGCCCGCGACCTCGTGCGCCGCGTCGACCGGCGCCGGGCGCTCACGGCGCGCCGCGACGAGCTGGACGATCGCCGAGTCGCCGTCGACCTGCTCGCCGCCGACGCCGATGCGGCTCGACGGGCCGCGGTCGTCACCCCCGCGCTGACCGAGCTGCGCCGGCGCACCGCCGCCGCCCAGCAGTCCCGCGTGGCGGCGGACGCGGCCTGGCAGCGCCTGGCCGGTCACCCTCCGGGTCTGCTCCGTGCCGACCCGGGCGAGGGCCCGAGCGAGCCCCCCTGCGTCGAGGAGCTCGCCGGACTCGTCCGGCTCGCCCACGTCGAGATCGGCCGGTTGGAGGGACTGGCGCGGACCCGGGCGGAGGCGGAGGACGACGACCGGACCGCGCAGGAGGCAGAGCTCGAGGCCGAGGAGCATCGACGCGACGCCGAGGCACTCGCCGGCCGGCTCGACGCGGAGCTGCCGGCGGTCCGGGCGGCAGCCGAGGCCCGGGTGACGACCGCACGCCGGGCCGGCGCCGCGCTGCCGGCTCTGACCGAACGGGCCCGGTGGACCCGGGAGCTGGCCGACGCCGTCGCCGAGCAGCACCGCGCCCGCCGGGATGCCGAGACCGCCCGGGATCGCGCCGCCGCGGCCCGAGCGCACGCCGGGGACGTACGCCGGCAGCGCTTCGACGCGATCACCGCGGAACTCGCCGCGGCACTCGTCGACGACACGCCCTGTCCGGTCTGCGGCGCGTTCGAACACCCCGATCCGGCCGAGGTCCGCGCCGATCATGTGAGCAAGGACGAGGAGACCGCTGCCGAGCAGGAGGCGGACCGGCTCACGGACGACGCGGCGGCCGCACTGCGCGCCGCCGACCGGTGGGAGACGCAGGTCCGCACGCTGCATGCCGAGCTGGCCCGCGAGCCGTCCGACCCCTCGAACCCGACCGCCCCGACAGGCCCGACCGCCCCGACAGGCCCGACTGGCCCGCCAGGCCCGCGCGAGGACGACCCGCCCCCGCCCGACCCGCTGGCCCAGGTGCGGCGCTTCGATCTCGTCGAGTTGCTCGACGACCGGGCGCCCGCGGCGGCGCGCCGGCTCGAGGAGCTCGTCGCCGGCGTGGACGACCTGGTGGCGGCCCGCACCCGGGCCGCCGCGGACCTGTCCCCCGCCGAGGCTGCCCTGCTCGCCGGGTACGAGGAGGAGAAGGACGCCGCCGCCCGCCTGGCCGCGGCGCAGTCCAGCGAGCAGGCCGCCCGGCTGCGCGCTTCGCAGATGCGCCGGCTGGCCGCGACGCGGCTCGCCGCGGTACCCGCCGACCTGCGCGACGCCGAGGCCCTGACGGCCCGGCTGGACGCGGTGACGGCGCTCGCCGCCGACCAGGAGGCCACGCACGAGGCGGAGCTGGCGGCCGAGCGGGCCCGCGCGGAGCACGTCCGGGCCGGCCTCACCGCACTCGATCTCGTCCGCCAGGCCGGGTTCACCGACCTGGACGACGCCGCCGCTGCCGTCCGCGAGGACGCCTGGCTCCGGACCGCCGAGCAGGAGGTCCAGGCGTACCGGGAGGAGACCGCCGCGGTCGCCGCGGCACTGGCCGGCGACGATCTCGCCGTCGACCCCGACACCACCGTGCCCCTCGCCGAGCACGAAGCGGCCGCCGAGGCGGCTCGGCAGGCGCACGAGTCGGCCGTCGCGTCGCTCGCGCGGGCGAGCGGGCGGGCCACCGAGCTCGCCGCCCTCCAGACCACCTTCGCCGCGGATCTCACCGCGCTGGGTCCCCTGCGCGCCGAGGCCGACGAGCTGCATCAGCTCGCCGAGCTCGCCGCGGGCCGCGGCGGCAACACCGAGGGAATGCCGCTGTCGAGCTTCGTGCTCGCGGCCCGGCTGGAGGAGGTGGCGGCCGCGGCGAGCCGGCGGTTCACCGTGATGAGCGCCGGGCGCTTCACCCTCGTCCACGACACCGAGGAGCGGCGAGACCGGCGCCGGCGGGCTGGGTTGGGCCTGCTCGTCGAGGACGCGTGGACGGGCCGCCGACGCAACACCAGGACACTGTCCGGCGGCGAGACATTCCAGGCAGCGCTGTCGCTGGCACTCGGGCTCGCCGACGTCGTGACCGCCGAGGCCGGCGGACGGCGGATGGACGCGCTGTTCATCGACGAGGGCTTCGGGACGCTGGATCCCGACAGCCTGGACGAGGTGATGACCGTCCTCGACGAGCTGCGCTCCGGCGGACGGCTCGTCGGGGTCGTCAGCCACGTCGCCGACCTGCGCCAGCGCATCCCGAACCAGATCCGGGTCGTCAAGGGCGCGAACGGCAGCCGGGTCGAGACCACTCCCTGACCCGCCCCGCCGCCCCGCCGGAGCGGCCCTGGCGGCGGCCGAAGCGGCCCTGGCGGCGAGGCCGCGCAGAGATCAGCGGGTCGGCAGCAGCAGGACGAGGTCGTCCCGGTGCACGATCTCCCGTTCGTAGGAGGGGCCCAGTTCGGCGGCGAGCTCGGCGGTGGACCGCCCCAGCATCGCCGGCAGCTCCGCCGCGTCGAACGCCACCAGCCCCCTGGCCACCGGACGCCCGTCGGGATCGACGAGATCGACGGGATCGCCCGCGGCGAAGTCGCCCTCGACGCCGGTGACCCCGGCGGGCAGCAACGACGCCCGCCGCCGCACGACTGCCGCGACGGCCCCGTCGTCCAGGCGCAGCAGCCCCTCCGGCGCGGTGGCGTGCGCCAGCCACAGCAGCCGGGAGGCCCGGCGCGGGCCGGTGGGATGGAACACCGTCCCGACCTCCTCGCCGCGCAGCACGGGCGCGGCGTTCACCGCCGAGGTGATGATCGCGGTGACTCCACCGGACGCGGCCATGCGGGCAGCCTCGATCTTGGTGGCCATGCCGCCGACGCCGACACCGGCGGTGCCCGTCCCGCGGGCGGTGAGCCCGGCGAGATCCGCGTCCGAGCGGACCTCGCGCAGCAGGTTCGCCGGCCCGTGGCGAGGGTTGGCGTCGTAGAGGCCGTCCACGTCCGACAGCAGCACCAGCAGGTCGGCAGACACCAGGTGGGCGACGATCGCGGCGAGGCGGTCGTTGTCGCCGAAGCGGATCTCCTGGGTCGCCACCGCGTCGTTCTCGTTGACGATCGGAACGACGCCGAGCTCGAGGAGCCGGTCGAGCGCGGTACGCGCGTTGCGGTAGTGGGTGCGGCGGATGACGTCGGTGGCGGTCAACAGCACCTGGCCGACGCGGTAGCCAGCCCGGCCGAAGGCCGCGGCGTAGCTGTGGACCAGGGAGCTCTGCCCCACGCTGGCCGCGGCCTGCTGGGTGGCGAGGTCACGCGGCCGGCGGGCCAACCCCAGCGGGGCGAGACCGGCGGCGATCGCCCCGGAGGAGACGAGCACGAGCTGCCCGGCCCTGGGCAGCAGCGCGGACACGAGCCCCTCCAGGCGGGCGACGTCGAGTCCGCCCGCGGCCGTCGTCAGCGAGGACGACCCGACCTTGACGACGACCCGCTGCGCGTCGGCCACGAACGCCCGCATGTCGGCGCCTACGCGTCCGCGTCGACGGCGCCGCCCGTCCGGGCGTCGGCGCCCGCGGCGCCCGCGGCCTCGATGTCGGCGTCGGCCAGGCGGGCGCGCCGTGCCCGGGCCATCCGTTCGGCCCGGGTGAGCCGGACCGAGCCGCTGAGCCGGTCGTCGCTGCCACGGGGCCCCAGGGACGCCGCCACGGCGGCCGCGCGACCCGCGGGACGCGGCGGCATGACCGTCGGGACGCCCGGGTTGCGCTCCCCCGCCGTCGCGGCCTGGACATCCGCGCCCGGCTCGTCGGCGCCGAGACGATCCACGGCGTCGCCGCCGCCCAGTCCGCCGCCGCCCAGAACTTCGACCCCGCCCAGTCCACCGCCGCTCAGGGTCGGCTCCCAGTCGAAGGTGACGTCGCCGATCGTGACCTCGACGCCCGCGGTCGCGCCGAGGCGGGCGAGCTCCTTCTCCACCCCGAGCCGGGCGAGCCGGTCGGCGAGGAAGCCGATGGCCTCGTCGTTGGTGAAGTCGGTCTGGCGCACCCACCGCTGCGGCTTCGCCCCGGTGATGAGGAAACCATCGCCGTGCGACGTCACGGCGAAGTCGGGTTCGTTCACCGCCCGCGGACGCAGCACGACGCGGGTCGCGGTCCGGCTCGGCGCCGCAGCCCGCAGCGCCGCGACCCGCTCCGCCAACGCCAGCGACAGCGCATGCACTCCCCGCCGGGTGGCGCTACTCACCGCGAACACGTCGAGCCCGCGGGCCCGCAGGTCGGCGGTGACCAGGTCGGCGAGGTCGGCGGCGTCGGGCACGTCGATCTTGTTGAGGACGACGAGCCGGGGACGGTCGGACAGGTCGGCGGAGTACGCCGCGAGCTCGGCCTCGATGACGTCGAGATCGGACAGCGGGTCGCGTCCCGGCTCGAGGGTCGCGCAGTCCAGCACGTGCACGATCAGCGAGCAGCGCTCGATGTGCCGGAGGAACTCCAGGCCCAGGCCGCGCCCCTCGCTCGCCCCGGGGATGAGGCCCGGGACATCCGCCACCGTGTACGGCGGATGATCCCCCGCCTGGGCCACTCCGAGGTTGGGCACGAGGGTGGTGAACGGATAGTCGGCGATCTTGGGCTTGGCGGCGCTCAGCACCGACACCAGGGACGACTTCCCCGCGCTGGGGAATCCGACGAGCGCGACGTCGGCCACCGTCTTGAGCTCCAGGACGGCGTCGAGCAACTCGCCCGGCTCGCCGAGCTCGGCGAATCCGGGGGCCTTGCGGCGGGCGGAGGCCAGCGCCGCGTTCCCCCGACCACCGCGCCCGCCGCGGGCGAGCACGAACGCGCTGCCCGCCCCGACCAGGTCGATGAGCTGCTCACCGTCGCCGGTGAGGACCACCGTGCCGTCGGGCACGGGGAGGATGAGGTCCTCCCCGTCCGCGCCGCTGCGGTTCGAACCCTGGCCGGGTCGGCCGCGCGAGGCCCGCTGGTGCGGATGGAAGTGGAAGTCGAGCAGGGTGGTCACGCTCGGGTCCACGACGAGGCGGACGTCGCCGCCGCGGCCGCCGTCACCGCCGTCCGGACCGCCCAGCGGCTTGAACTTCTCCCGGTGGATGGAGGCGCAGCCGTGGCCACCGTCGCCGGCCGCCGCGTGCAACACCACCCGGTCGACGAAGGTCGGCATCGCTGCCCCCTCTCCCCTGGTTCATTTCGTACGGTCTGCGGACCGTCGTCAGCCGGCGGCCCGCCTTGTCCCGTGCCACGGCACATACATGCCAAAACCGCGCGCACCAAACCCAGGCGGGATGATGCGCGCGGCTGTGTGCTTGGCATCGGGGACGGCGAGCGCCGTGACGGCTTAGCCAGGCCTGGCTAAGCCGGTCGGCATCCGCCGTCCGGTCGAGTCAGGCCGCGGGCGCCGCCACCTGCTCGACCACGTTCACGACGCGGCGGCCACGCCGGTGGCCGAACTGCACGTGACCGGCCGACAGCGCGAACAGCGTGTCGTCCTTGCCTCGGCCGACCAGCTCACCGGGGTGGAAGTGGGTGCCGCGCTGGCGAACGATGATCTCGCCGGCCTTGACGAACTGGCCGCCGAAGCGCTTCACGCCCAGCCGCTGGGCGTTGGAGTCCCGACCGTTGCGCGAGGAGCTCGCGCCCTTCTTATGCGCCATCTCGCTCAGGCCTTCCCGGTCTCGATGCCGGTCACCTTGAGACGCGTCAGCTTCTGGCGGTGACCCTGACGCTTGTGGTAGCCGGTCTTGTTCTTGAACTTGTGGATCCGGATCTTCGGACCCTTGACGACGCCGACCACCTCGGCGGTCACCTCGACGGACGCGAGCGCGCCGGCTTCGTGGGTGACCGAGTCGCCGTCGACGAGCAGGAGCGCCGGAAGGTTCACGGCCGCGCCCGGCTCTCCGGAAAGGAGCTCGACGTCGACGACATCGCCGACGGCGACCCTGTGCTGCTTGCCGCCGCTGGCAACGACCGCGTACACCAGATCTCCCTGCTGTTGTTGAACCGCTGTGACCGCACGGAACCACGTTCCCCACGGAGCTTTGGGTGCGCCCCCTGCCGCCGACGGCCGCACAGCAGCCGTCGGGCGGCTCTTCCGGTGGGCCGGGCCCAGTCCGGATGAACGCGCGGACTCCACCTTACAGGTCATCGCCGCGGGGGTGACGATCGGGAGCCGCACCGGTGGTGCCCGCCGGGCGCCGGACGGGCCGACGGAGACGGCGAGGTCGGCATCTCCCGCCTGGGTCCGGCCGGATCCGAGGCGGACCGGTCACCCCGGTCGCACCCCGCCGTCCCCCCGCATGCGGGCCATATCTCTGGATGACCCGGACGGGCCATGGTGGAGCGGGCCGGGGAAGGAGAAGCATGGATCGTCCGCATGGCGCAGTTCCACGATGGATCGTGAGGCTACGACGCCGGAGACAACATCGTGGGAGACATCGTCGCGTCGGGGGTGATGGGGATGGTCTGGCAACTGCTCGTCTGGACCGCGGGGGCCGGGACCGCCATGGCGCTCGCCGTGGCATGCCGCCCAGCGGCCGAGGCGGCCCGCCGCCACGGCTCGGTTCCGGGCACGGTGCCGGCCGCGACCGGCGCGCTGGCAGCGCTGGTGGTGGTCGGCCTGGCCCTCACCGCCTTCGCCGGTGTGCCGCCCTGGGCGGGCGCCTGCTGGCTGGTGGGGACCGCGCTGGCGGCGGGGTGGATCGCGCTGCGGCGCCGGGATCCGGCCGCCTGGGGTGTGCCCGTGACGCAGCCGGTGGGTGGGGACGCGGGGCAGGACGGCTCGCCGCGCCAGTGGATGAGTCCCGACCTCGCCGATCAGGACGATCTCGTCCAGTCGCTGACGATCGCGTCGTACGCGTTGCAGATGGGCGACGCGGGGCGGGCCCATCAGGCCGTCGAGGTCGCGCTGTCCCGCTCCCGGGCCACCCTGGATCTGCTGATGCGGGAGAACCCGGGCCGCGGGTTCGTCCGCTCCGGCCCGGCCACGTCCCAGACTCCGGCCGGTCCGACCGCCGCCTGAGGCTGACGCGCCGGCCGCGACGCAGGTGGCCGCCGCCCCTCCCCCCCCCCGGTGGGATCCGGAGGGGACGGGCGACCTACCTGGGCTCGCGCGACCGTGCCCGCTCGGCGGCGGCGCGCCGAGCGGCGGCCGGCCGGTCAGGTGCCGGTGGACTCGACCGACGGCGGCACGGACTCCATCGACTCGGCCGGCTTCGACACCGGACGGGATGCCCGGCGCCGCCGGCTCCGGACGGGCTTGCCGGCGGCCACACCGCTGTCGGTGGTGGCGAGGCTGTCCGGGTCGTCGGAGTTCGCGTACACGGGCGGTGCCTGGTCCCCGCCGCCGGTCTGGGCGAGGGGGGCCGTCGGGGCGGCCACCGCAACCGCCTCCGCGGGAACATGGCCGTTGCCGTTCACTGCCACGATCGGCCCGGCAGCGGCAGCGTCCGCCACCGCGCCGGCGGGTGCCGACGGCGAGTCCGGGGCGCCCCCGGCAGCGCCGGCCGCCATGCCGGCGTCGTCGTCCACCGCGGCCGGCTGGACGAGATCCGCCGCCGACACGGCGCCACCCACCTCGGCGGCTTCGGCGGGAGCGCCGACCGAGGCGGCCGCGACGAGCGCGGGGCCGCCGGCAGCCCGGGTGGCGGCGCCGCGCGAGCGCCGGCCCGACCCACCGGATCCGGACCCGACCGCAGCCGGTTCGGACTGGCCGGCGCCGGACCCGGCAGCGGCCGAACCGGCCGCCGGGTGGGCGTGCCCGCCGCCGTTGAGGTGGATGAGCACGCCACGGCCGTTGCAGTGCACGCACGGCTCGCTGTATGCCTCCAGCAGGCCCTGGCCCACCCGCTTGCGGGTCATCTGGACCAGGCCGAGGCTCGTCACCTCCGCGACCTGGTGCCGCGTGCGGTCCCGGCCGAGGCACTCGGTGAGCCGGCGCAGGACCAGCTCCCGGTTGCTCTCCAGGACCATGTCGATGAAGTCGATGACGATGATCCCGCCGATGTCCCGCAGCCGGAGCTGACGGACGATCTCCTCGGCGGCCTCCAGGTTGTTCTTGGTGACGGTCTCCTCGAGGTTCCCGCCCTTGCCGGTGAACTTGCCGGTGTTGACGTCGATGACCGTCATCGCCTCGGTGCGGTCGATGACCAGCGACCCGCCCGACGGCAGCCAGACCTTGCGGTCCAGCGCCTTGGCGAGCTGCTCGTCCACCCGGTAGTCGACGAAGACGTCCCCGGACCCGGTGTAGCGGCGGATGCGCGGGCGCAGGTCGGGGGCGACCGCGTCGATGTACTCCTCGATCGTCGCGGCCTCGCCGGAGCCCTGGACGACCAGCTCGGTGAAGTCCTCGTTGAAGATGTCGCGGATCACCCGCACGACGAGGTCCGGCTCGCCGTAGAGCAGGGACGGCGCCGAGGCCTTCTTGGCTCGCCGCTGGATGTCCTCCCACTGCGCGGCGAGCCGTTCGATGTCGCGTTCGAGCTCGGCCTCGCTGGCGCCCTCGGCGGCGGTACGCACGATGACGCCGCCGTCCTCGGGTGTGATCTTCTTGAGGATGCTCTTGAGTCGCGCCCGCTCGGTGTCGGGCAGCTTGCGGCTGATGCCGGCGTTCTGACCGTCCGGGACGTACACGAGGTAGCGGCCCGGCAGGCTGATCTGGCTGGTGAGCCGGGCGCCCTTGTGGCCGATCGGGTCCTTGGAGACCTGGACCAGGACCGACTGCCCCGACTTGAGCACCTGCTCGATCTTGCGGGGACGGCCGTCGAGCCCGGAGGCGTCGTAGTTGACCTCGCCGGCGTACAGGACGGCGTTGCGGCCCTTACCGATGTCGACGAACGCCGCCTCCATGCTGGCCAGCACGTTCTGCACCCGGCCGAGGTAGACGTTGCCCGCGTACGACGCGGAGCTCGCCCGGGTGACGAAGTGTTCGACGAGCACGTCGTCCTCAAGGACGGCGATCTGGGTGCGGTCGCCGGCGTGACGCACGATCATGCGACGCTCGACCGCCTCGCGGCGGGCGAGGAACTCGGCCTCGGTGACGATCGGCGGGCGGCGCCGACCGCTGTCCCGGCCCTCCCGCCGCCGCTGCCGCTTGGCCTCCAGCCGGGTCGAGCCGCTCAGGCCGCGGACCAGGTCCTCGTCCCGGCGGATCTCCCGCACGTGGACGACCGTGTTCGGCGGGTCGTCGACCACCGCCGGCTCGTCGCCGCCCGCACGCCGACGCCGCCGGCGGCGCCGGCGGGAACCGCCCGCACGATCGTCCTCGTCCTCGTCGTCGCCGTCGTCGGCGCGATCCGCCGCCTCGCCGCCGTCCGCGGCGGCCGGCTCCAGCTCGCCACCGCGCCCGGGACGATCGGTGGCGTCCGCGGCCACCGCGGCGTGCGGGGCCTCGTCGGTCTCGCCGACGCCGTCCTCGACGTCGGTCTCGGTGCCGTCCTCGTCTCCGCGGGCCCGGCCACGACCCCGGCGGCCACGGCGGCGGCGGCGAGTGGAACCCGACCCGCCGCCCTGGTCGTCCTCGTCGAACTCCCCGTCCTCGTCGACGGCGGCGAGTTCCTCGGCGATGGTGTCGGTGTCGGTGTCCTCGTCGGCAAGCTCCGGCTCGGCGGGCCGCGCGGCGGCGGCGGTCGGCGCCGATTCGGCGGCGGATCCCACCTCGTCCGCGACGTCGGCGCGCCGCCAGCGCGCCTCGGCAGCCGCCGGCTCTGGCGCCTGGAAGGTCACCATCGCCACCGGGCGGCGAGCCGCCAGGCGGGAGACGGGCTCGGCGGGCGACTCGTCGCCGATGCCGGCCCAGGTCGGTGCGGTGACCCGCCGGGTCCTCGTCCGGGTGCGGGCGCCGGCCGGCGCCGATTCGGCGGCAGCCGGTTCGGGCTGCGCCTGCTCGCCCTCGGCGGTTGCCTGACCTGCGGCGGGTTCCTGACCTGCGGCGGGTGCGGAGACGGGAGTCGAGCCGAGCGGCGTGCCCGTGGCCGGCGCCTCGGAGACGCCGGACGGCTGGGCGACGGCGGCGTCGACGACGGACGGTTCGGCACCGGCCGACGATTGAGCGACCGCGGCCGGCTCGGCGACGGCGGCCGAGGGAACCTCGCCGGCCGCAACCTCGCTCGCCGGGGCCGGGCCGGGGCTCGCCGGGGCCAGGCCGGGGGGAACGTCGGCGGCCGAAGATCCGGCGGCCGACACCTCGACTGCCGGCGCGGAACCGGAGGCGGCCTCGGCGGGCGCGCCCTTGGCGGCCGTCGCGCGACGCCTGGTGGTCCGGGTACGCGTGGCTCGAGTCCTGGTGGGCTCGCCGCCCCCGGCCTCGGTGGGCGCGGCGACGACCGGCGCCGGCTCGACGGCGGACGGCTCCGTGGCAGAGGCCTCGACGGCGGCCGGCTCGGTGGCAGGGGCCTCGGTGGCAGAGGGTTCCGTGACAGAGGGTTCCGTGACAGAGGGTTCCGTGACAGAGGCGGAGGCCTCCGCGGCGGCGGGGGGTGCGGCCGGTGCCGTCACCGGGCCGGACGTGGCCCGGCGGGCACGGGTCCGCTTGGGCTTGGGCGTCTCCTCGACGGGCGCAGCAGCCGCGGTCTCCCCGGACGGCGCCCCGGCGACAGGCGAGATCGGGGCCGACACCGAGCCGGACTCGGTGCTGGCAGCGGTGGCGGTGGCGGTGGCGGTGCCCGCGGCGACGGCCGGGGCCGGCGTGGTGCCGGCGGCGGCAGACGATCCTGCCGCTGTCGCGTCGGCACCGGTCACGGATTCGACGGGGGTCGGGATCTCCGCCGCGGCGACGTCACGGACGGCGCGGCGGCTGCGGGTTGCACGGGTACGCCGGGCCGGCGCCGGGGGCTCGGCGCCCTCGGCCGCGCCGTCACCGACAGCCGTGGCGGCGTCGGCGGGCGAGGCGGCGTCGGCGGGCGAGGCGGCTGACGCCGTGGAGAGGTCGACAGGCGGGACGGCGGCGGAGACGGCCGGATCGGCCGTGACAGCCCCCTGAGCCGCGGCCGCATCGCTCGCGTCGTCCGCCTTCGCCCTGGTCGCGCGGGTACGCGTCGTGGAGGTGGTCCTCGTCCGCCGCCGGGTGGTGGCCGGCGCGTCGGTCGAGGGCGGCTCCCCGGGCGGGGCGGTGTCCTCACCGGAAACGGCCGCGGAGGCCGGGGGGCCGGCCGCGTCGTTGGTCACGCTCGGAGCGGCGGTTGCCACGGCGCCGTCGAGAGCGGACCCGTCCGGGTGCTCGGGGGGCGGACCGGCGGCCCGCCCTGCGGCCCTGCGCCGACGCGGCGCCGGGCGGGTGGATTCGGATTCGGTCTGGGTGGTCAGATCATCGTCGGGCACGGGTTAAGAAGCCTCTCGGGCTCCCGGGCGCGCTGCCTGGTGCAGTCGCGGCCGCGCAGAAGCCAATGTCTCGGTCCGGCTCGGGTGCTGCCGGGAAAGCCTGCGACGCCCTGCATCACGCTGATGACCGACCTGCTAGCCGGCCAGCGTCGTTGCGGTCCGGCGCCAGCGGGTCCGCCAGCGTCCTATCCTCGCGCAGTCGGCCCTGCTCCAGCCGGGTTGGCTCGGGCGGCACCGACGGGCGCAGACCGGCTACCACGCCAAGGGCGGTCAGCACGTCGTCTGGTCGCACAGCGGGCGTCGTGTGCCGCACGACCATCTCCAGTATCGCACACGTGTCGTTCCCTGCACGACAAACGGCCAAGACCATGGCCGCACGCACATCGAACCGGCGCCGGCCGTCCTTGGTCGCACGCTCGACCTCAACGACGTCACGGCGCAACAGTTCGGCCACCGCGTCGCGCAACTCGGGCTCCGCGACCCCCGGCAGCCGCACCACCCACCGGGAGGCGTCGATCCGCTCCGCGAGCCCGGCTCCCTCGGCCTCCGCGGCGCCCACCACGTCCAGCCCGGGCGGCAACGCCGCGTCCAGGGCGGCCTGCAACCGCGTCGGCTCCACCGTCGCGGCCAGCGCCAGCTCGACGTACTCGGCCTCACTCGCGGCACCGGTGGGCGCGGCGCCCACCCAGGAGATCCGGGGGTGCGGGCTGAAGCCCGCCGAGTACGCCATCGGCACCGCCGCCCGACGCAGCCCTCGTTCGAAGGTACGGGCCACATCTCGATGTGACAGGAATCGCAGCCTGCCCCGCTTCGCGAAGCGCAGGCGGACCCGTTGGACCACCGGCGGGGGCGGCGGCCCCTCAGGCCGGCGTGCCACTACCCACCGCCGCGGGGTCGAGCCGGAAGTCGCCGGCCGGCCCGTCGCCGGCGCCGGCGCCGCTGCCAGCCTCGGCGGCCTCCGCGACCTCGGCCGCAACCGGGGCGGTGACCACCGGCGAACTCGCCGACACGCCCACCACCGGCAGCAACGATCGACCGGTCGGTCCGATCTGGGTGTCCGTCCCCATCGTGGGGCAGACGCCGCAGTCGTAGCAGGGGGTCCACCGGCAGTCGTCGAGCTCGGTCTCGCGCAGCGCCTCCTGCCAGTCGGCCCACAGCCAGTCGCGGTCGAGGCCCGCGTCGAGATGGTCCCAGGCGAGCACCTCGCGCTCGTCCCGCTCACGGGTCGTGAACCAGTCGAGGGAGATCCCGAGCGGTTCGAGCTCGGCGGCGCACGCCGACTCCCAGCGGTCGAACGAGAAGTGTTCGTTCCAGCCGTCGAACCGACCTCCCTCGCGCCAGACCCGCTCGATCACCGCGCCGACGCGGCGGTCGCCGCGGGCCAGCAGGCCCTCGATGATGCCGGGACGGCCGTCGTGGTAGCGGAACCCGACGGCGCGAGCGATCTCCTTGTCGGCCCGTACGGTGTCCCGCAGCAGCTTCAGCCGCGCGTCGGTGACCTCGTGCGACGCCTGACCCGCCCACTGGAACGGGGTGTGCGGCTTCGGGACGAAGCCGCCGATCGAGACCGTGCAGCGGATGTCGCGATGGCCGCTGGCGCGGCGGCCGGCCCGGATCACCTCCCGGGCGAGATCGGCGATCTCCAGCACGTCCTGGTCGGTCTCGGTCGGCAGGCCGCACATGAAGTAGAGCTTCACCTGGCGCCAGCCGTGGGCGTAGGCGGTGCTGACGGTGCGCACCAGGTCCTCGGCGCTGACCATCTTGTTGATGACCTTGCGCAGCCGCTCCGAGCCGCCCTCCGGGGCGAACGTCAGCCCGCTGCGCCGGCCGTTGCGGGAGAACTCGTTCGCCAGGGTGACGTTGAAGGCGTCCACCCGCGTCGAGGGCAGGCTCAGCGAGACCTTCTCGCCCTCGTACCGGTCGGCGAGACCGGTCGCGATCTCGCCGATCTCGGTGTGGTCGGCGCTGGACAGCGACAACAGGCCGACCTCGTTGAAGCCGGTGGCCCGCAGCCCCACGTCGACCATGGCGCCGATGGTCTCGATGTTCCGCTCCCGCACCGGCCTCGTGATCATCCCGGCCTGGCAGAACCGGCAGCCCCGGGTGCAGCCGCGGAAGATCTCCACGCTCATCCGCTCGTGCACCGTCTCGGCGAGCGGGACCAGCGGCGCCTTCGGGTACGGCCAGGAGTCGAGGTCGGACAGCGTGTGCTTGGTCGGCCGGGCCGGGATGTCGTCGCGGTTGGCGGTGACCGCCTGGATGCGGCCGTCGGGCCGGTAGGCGACGTCGTAGAACGCCGGCACGTAGACCAGCCGTCGGCGGGCGAGCCGGGCGAGCAGCTCGGTGCGCCCGCCGGGGGCGCCGGCCGCCTTCCAGGCGCGGATCACGTCGGTGATGCCGAGCACCGCCTGCTCGCCGTCGCCGAGCACCACGGCGTCGACGAACCCGGCGATGGGCTCCGGGTTGAACGCGGCGTGCCCGCCCGCGACGACCAGCGGGTCGGACTCACCGCGGCGCTCGGCGTACAGGGGGATCCCGGCGAGGTCGAGCGCGGTGAGCATGTTGGTGTAGCCGAGCTCGGTGGAGAAGCTGACGCCGAGCACGTCGAAGTCGCCGACCGGCCGGTGGCCGTCCACCGTGAACTGCGGCAGGCCGTGCTCGCGCAGCAGCGCCTCCAGGTCGGGCCACACCGAGTAGGTCCGCTCGGCGAGCACGTCCGGCTGCTCGTTGAGGATCTCGTAGAGGATCTGCAGCCCCTGGTTGGGCAGGCCGACCTCGTAGGCGTCCGGATACATCAGGGCCCAGCGCACCGCGGCGGCGTCCCAGGGTTTGACGATGGAGTTCCCCTCGCCGCCGACATACTGCACGGGCCTTCGCACCCGCGGGAGCAGCGGCTCCAGGCGAGCGAACAGCGACTGTCCGGACATGCAGGCGAGCCTACGGCACGGCGGCACCCCAGCACGGACCCGCGCGTTCGCCGGACCTCCGGACGAAGAAGGCCGAACGGCGGCTACGACGCGTAGGGATCGGAGCGCGAGCGTAGGCGGACGTTCTGGAGCAGGCCGACAGCGATCATGTTGGCGAACATCGACGAACCGCCGTACGACAGGAACGGCAGCGGCAGGCCGGTGACCGGCATGATTCCCAGGCACATGCCGATGTTGACGAACGACTGGAAGGTGAACCAACAGACCACACCGGTCGCGATCAGCGCGCCGAAGGAGTCCTGGGAGGCAAAACCGATCGACAGCGCCCGCCACAGCACCACGCCGAGCAGCACGATGATCCCGCCCGCCCCGAGATAGCCCAGCTCCTCGCCGGCCACGCTGAACACGAAGTCGGTCTGCTGCTCGGGGACGAACTGCCCCTGGGTCTGCTGGCCGTGCAGCAGACCGCGGCCGGTCACGCCGCCGTTGGCGATCGCGATCATGGCCTGGGCGACGTTGTAGCCGGTGCCGGAGGATGCCTTGTTCTCGGAGACGAACGAGGTGAGCCGGGCCTCCTGGTACGGCTGGAGCAGGTGGAACTGCAGGATCGCGCCGCCGAACAGCACCCCGCACAGGATCAGCCCCAGCACCCACCGCCGCGGCGCCCCACTGACCGCCAGCATGCCGAGGGTGGTGAAGACCAGCACCATGACCGTGCCGAAGTCCGGCTGGAGCATGATCAGTGCGATCGGGACCACGGTCAGCCCGAGCACGAGCAGGACGTCGCCGTGACCGGGGGCGCTGCGCCGGATCCCGGTGTGGCGGTCCTCGTGCTGCTCCCCCAGGATCATCGCCGCGCCGACGACCAGCGCCACCTTGGCGAACTCCGACGGCTGGAGCTGGAAGCCGGCGGGCAGCACGATCCACGAGTGCGCGCCGTTGATCGTCGACCCGAACAGCAGTACCGCCACGAGCCCGACGAGCGAGCCGAGGTAGACGAACGGCGCGTACGCGCGCAGCACCCGGTAGTCGACCACGGTCGCGACCGCGCCGAGCACCAGCCCGATGGCGAGGTTCAGCAGATGGCGCTTGAGAAACGTCTGCGGATCGCCGCCGGCCTCGCCGAGGCGCTGGCGGGTCGCCGACCACACCAGCAGCGCACCCACGACGGACAGGCCGATGACGCAGAGCTGCAGCGTCCAGTCGAGCCGCCGCAACGGCGAGTGGCGCCCGGATGCGCGGTCCCGCAGCTGCCCGATCCGCCCTCGGACAGGTACCGGGGACGAACGCAGTGCGGTCGGCCCCGCCTCCTGGTTCACAACGCCTCCTCCCATCCATCACCCTCCCGGACATCGCCCACGCGGACATCGCCCTGTCGCACGACACCCCGACGGCCATCACCCGGACCGACGCCGCCCAGCCGTCGGCGCGCACCCGGGACCACGCCGGCGCCGGGCGGTCCGGCGGCACGGGTCACAGGCGCGCGGTGCCCGCGGGCGGGGCTCGGCTCGGCGCCGATGACAGGACGCCGACGGCGACGGGCGGCCCCGCACTCCCGGGCGCCGGGTGCCAGGCGGCCGGGCCGGTCGCACCGGTCGCCAGCGCGGGGCCGGTGCGGGCGGCGTCGGCGGTCGTCGACAGCGCGGGCAGCACCGCGAGCGGGCCGCCGGCCGGTGGTCCGGCGACGGGCCCCCGTCCGGGCGCCGACACCGGCGCCGCCACAACGGTCCCGGTCGCCGGCACCGCCCGCGACGCCGGGACCGACAGCGACGCCGGCGACGTCAGCGCGGTCGGCGACGTGGTCGACCCGGCGGCCCCTGTTGGGGATGGGGTGATCGACGGGAACCGATCCCCGGCGGACGTCGCCGCGATCGTCCCGTCCCGGTTGATCTTCGGCAGGGCGCCCGGAGGCTGGCCGCCCGGCATCGCCGCCGCCTGGCCGACGCCGTAGATGGCCTGGTAGATCCGCTTGGCGACCGGAGCGGCGTACTCGGCGCCGGTGCCGGAGTCCGGGATCGTCACCACGACGGCGAAGCGCGGGTCGTTGGCCGGGGCGAAGGAGGCGAACCAGGAGGTGTCCCCCTTGCCCTCGACCTCGGCGGTGCCGGTCTTGGCGGCGATCGGGACGATGGTGCTCGGCCAGTCCCCGAAGACGCCGGTCGCCGTGCCGCCGCCCTCGGTGGTGACGCCGGCCAGGCCGCTGCGGATGTAGGCGAGGATCTCCGGGGAGACCGGCAGCGTCCCGGCCTTGCGCGGCGGGAAGGTCTGCACCACCCGGCCGTCCGAGGCGACCGCCGCCTTGGCCAGGGTGGGCTTCCACAGGGTGCCGCCGTTGGCGATCGCGGCGTAGGCCGTGGCGAGCTGCAGCGGGCTCAGCGACAGGTACTGCCCCTGGCCGATCGCGAACTGGGTGGCCGCGCCGGCGTTGTAGAGGTAGCCGTCCACGCACGCCTCGGCCGCGTACTTGCGGAACCGCTCCGCCTTGACCGGGTCGGACTCCTCCGGGTAGCCGTTCTTCGCCCGCCGGCAGTAGGAGTCCTTCAGCTCCGCCCAGATCGCCTTCGCGCCGGCGCGGTCGACCACGGACCCCTTGGCCTCCCCGGGCAGGTCCAGGCCGGTGGCCTTGCCGAAGCCCATGGCCTGGGCCATCCGGACGAAGTACTCCTTCGGCGGCGAGTAGGGCCCGCGGCCGTTGCGCAGGCCGCCGTCGGCGAGCCACGAGTCGTAGGCGAACTGGTCGAAGATGACGTCGCAGGAGATGACCAGCGCCTGGTGCAGGGTGATCGGCCCGGCCGACTCGCCGTCGAAGTTGTGGAAGACCTGGTCGCCGATCTGCAGCGACGGGGCACAGTCGAAGTGCTGGTCGCCCTTGGCGCCCAGGTTCTGCATCGCGACGGCGGTGGAGACGACCTTGAAGGTCGAGCCGGCCGCGCCCGAGCCCTGGTAGGCCCGCGAGAGCAGGGGGATGCCGTTGGCGGGGTCCGACAGGGCCCGGTAGTCCTGCTCGGAGACGCCGCCGACGAACACCGACGGGTTGTACGAGGGCAGGCTGGCCATCGCGACGACGCCGCCGGTGCGCACGTCGAGGACGACCGCCGACGCGGTCCGGTTGCCGCCGCCGAGCTGGTTGATCGTGTCCTGCAGCGCCTGCTCGGTCGCCTGCTGGACGCCGAGGTCGAGGTTGAGCACAAGGTGGTCGCCGCTGATCGGCGCGGTGGTCGACGCGGTGCCGGCCACCCGGCCGAACCGGTCCACCTCCAGGCGCTCCACCCCGTCGGTGCCGCGCAGCTCGTCGTCGTACGTGCTCTCCAGGCCGGCGACGCCGATCAGGCTGTTGAGGTGGTAGCCCTTCTCGTCGCCCTGCTTGTCGAGCTGGTCCTGGGTGACCGGGGCGAGGTACCCGAGCTCGTGGGCTGCCAGTGAGCCGTGCGGGTACTCGCGCACGGCCTGCAGATCTGCCGACACGCCCGGGAAGCGGTCCGGATGTTCGATGACGGCGAGCGCCTGCTGGGGGCTGACGTCCTTGGCGACCGGGACCGGCTGGTAGGGCGAGCCGTTCCAGCACGGCGGCTTCACCTGGGCGGTGCAGAACCTGATCCGCCGGGTCAGCTCGTCGGCCGGCGTGTTGATCACGCCAGCGAGCCGGGCGAGGACCGCCTTGCCCTGGTCGGCCTGCCGGTCCGTCGCGGACCGGTTCACCGAGATGACCAGCGAGGTGCGGTTGCGGACCAGGGGCTGGCCGCGGTCGTCGAGAATCATCCCGCGGGTCGCGGGGGTCACCACCTCGCGCACCCGGTTCGTCTCGGCGACCTGGCGGTAGTGGTCCCCGTCAAGGATCTGCAGCACCCACAGCCGCGCACCCAGGGTCGCGAGCAGCGACAGCACCAGCACACGCAGCAGCAGGACGCGGATGCGCATCCGGTCGTTCATCGGCCGCCCCGCCGGGGGCGGCCGGACAACCGCCGGGAGCCCGCGGCCAGCAGCGGGAACAGGAACGGGGTGAGCAGCACCGCGTAGACGCCGGCGGCCAGCGCGCGGCCGACCGCCTCACCGCCGGTCAGCGCCGCCTCGCCGAAGATCGAGGTCGTCGCCGCGTAGCCCAGGGTGCCCGCCACGCAGGCCCCGGCGATCGCCGCGAGGGGCACCGCCACCGACCGCTCCGCCGCATCCATCACCAGGCCGACAGCGTAACCGACCAGACACATAACGAGAGCAGACTGGCCGAGAACGTGACTTGACGCCAGATCGGCCAACACCCCGACCACGAACCCACTGACCGCCCCGACCAGCGGTCCTTCAATCAGCGAGATCGCCGCCAGCAGGATGAGCACGAGATCCAGCCGGCCGCCGGGCAGGCCCAACCGGGCGACGATCGAGACCTGCACGACGAGCGCGACCGACAGCAGCGTGATCGCGGCGACGAAGCTGCGGGCGCGCAGGGTGTCCGCGGAGCCGGCGATGTCCCACATGCCGGCTCAGCCCGTCCCGCCCTGGCCGGGGCGGACGGCGCCGAAAGTGGCCGTTCCGGGAGTGGCCGCACCGGGAGTGGCCGTGCCGGGAGTGGCCGTGCCGGGAGTGGCCGTGCCGGAGGCGGTCGTTCCGGAGGCGGGTGGCTGGGCGGCCGGCGGGGTCGGTGCCGGCTGGGTCGGCACCGACTGCGGCGCCAGCAGGCGGTCGCCCGGGTCGGCCGCCGGCCGGCCGACGACCACGCCGACGAGGTCGAGCGTCCCGACCGACACGTACGGCTTGACCTCCGCCGTCCGGGACAGCCCGCCGACGTCGGTGACCTTGGTGACGACGCCGATCGGCACGCCGGCGACGTAGTCCATGCTGCCGAAGGTCACCAGCCGGTCGCCCTTCTGCACCCGGTAGGAGGCGTCGTACAGGGTGAAGGTCAACGTGCTCGGCCCCTGGCCGCCCGCCACGGCGCCGAGCAACTGGGTGCGTTCCAGGCGGGCGCCGACCCGGCTGCCCGGATCGCAGGCGAGGCGGACCACGGCGGTGTGTGCCGTGGCGGAGGAGATCGTGCCGACGAGCCCGTCGGCGTTGAGGACGGTCTTGTCGACGTCGACGCCGTCGTCCCGGCCGGCGTTGATGGTGACGGTCCAGTCCGTGCCGCTCACGTCGCCGACCGCGATGACCTTGGCCGGCACGATCGAGTACTGGCCCTTGTCCGCGATCAGCCGCAGATCGCCGAGCTGCTTGGACATCCGGCCGATCTCGGCATTGTCGGCGAGCTGGCGACGCAGCCCGGCGTTCTCCTGGGCCAGCCGGTCGGCGCGGTCGTGGTACCGGTTCGGGTGGCCCAGCGACGAGGCGGTCCGGCCGATCGGCCGGGTCACCGCGGTCACGCCGTCCTCGACGCCACCGAGGACCGAGTGGACGACACCCCGGGCTCCGCTGGCGGAGCGGCCGGTCTTGTAGTCGAGGGTGATCAGGGTGAAGGCGGCGATGAGCAGGGCGACGATCACCAGGCGGGATCGCCTCGTGTCACGCCCCACAGCAGCCTCCGAACAAGCTCTCAGGCCCCGCGCCGCCGCACGGCAGGCGCCGGGCGGCACGGGGCACCTGCCCGCTCACCGCGGGGCGGGCACGGCACCGGCCGGGTGGCGACGGGCCGGTGGCGACGGCCGGAGCCGGCCGCCGCGCGCGGTCCGTCGCTGTGGTCGGACGATCCACATCGTCGCGACGTTCCCGGATCTGACACGAAATTCCCCACTGGCGGGGACGTCCCGGACACCGCCCGGGAGCGGGCGCGCCGGGGGTTGCGGCCGCGGCCCGCTACCGCCGCGGCTCCGAGATCAGTACCTGCTGAAGCGCCTCGAACTCCTCGACGCACTTGCCCGAGCCCATGGCCACCGAGTGCAGCGGATTCTCGGCGATGTGGATGGGCATGCCGGTCTCGTGCCGCAGCCGCTCATCGAGCCCGCGCAGCAGGGCACCGCCGCCGGTCAGGACGATGCCGCGGTCCATGATGTCGCCGGACAACTCCGGCGGGCAGCGGTCCAGCGTCACCTTCACCGCGTCGATCACGGCGTTGACCGGCTCCTCGATCGCCTTGCGGATCTCCTCCGCGGTCACCACGATCGTCTTGGGCAGGCCGGTGACGAGGTCGCGCCCGCGGATCTCGGCGCTGGGCTCGTCAGGCACCTTGTGCGCCGAACCGATCGCCATCTTGATCTCCTCGGCGGTGCGCTCGCCGAGCATCAGCGAGTACTCCTTCTTCACGTAGGAGATGATCGCGACGTCCAGCTCGTCGCCCGCGGTACGGATCGACTGGCTGGTGACGATGCCCCCCAGCGAGATCACGGCGACCTCGGTCGTTCCGCCGCCGATGTCGACGACCATGTTGCCGGTCGGCTCGTGCACCGGCAGGCCCGCCCCGATGGCGGCGGCCATCGGCTCCTCGATGATGTACACCTTGCGGGCGCCGGCCTGGTAACCGGCGTCCTTGACGGCCCGCTGCTCCACCCCGGTGATCCCCGACGGCACGCAGACCACCAGGCGAGGCTTGGCGAAGTGGCGCCGCCGGTGCACCTTCTGGATGAAGTACCGCAGCATCCGCTCGGTCGTCTCGAAGTCGGCGATGACGCCGTCCTTCAACGGGCGCACGGCCACCACGTTCCCGGGGGTCCGGCCGATCATCCGCTTGGCGTCCGTACCGACCGCGAGGATGCCCGAGGTCGTGGTGTTGATGGCAACCACGCTCGGCTCGTTGAGGACGATCCCGCGGCCGCGCACGTACACCAGGGTGTTGGCGGTACCGAGATCGACGGCCATGTCACGACCGAGGAACGACAGCGAACTGGACATCGTCGGGTACCGACCTTCCCGGGGGATGCGGTCCTGGCCGCCTCCGGCGCGGCCGACGGCACGGCCAGCCAGGGAGCCGGAGAAGCGCGTGGAACACGTACAGGGTTCGTAGATCGGGCAGGACGACCCGGAGCGCCCCACGCGGAAACGACCGCGGCAACCGACCGTCACAGCCGGTCACTGCGACCCACCGGACACGCTCCGGGCAAGTACTTGAAGGGTAGACCGCCGGGCAGCCCCCCGCCGCCCCGGCCGGTCGCGGGGCGGCTCGTGTCACCCTTGGGTCAGATCGACCCAGCGGGCATCAATGGGTAACAGTCCCGGTACGCAACGCGCCTCAACGAGGCCCCGACGGGCGGCCAAGAACGCAATGCAGGCGCGAAATGGCAGGCCGCGATCGGCAAACTCCGGTTTACGGCTCCGCGGACGAGAGGATCCGGGGGCCGCGCGGCGCCCGGGAACTCACCCGAATCCGGTGAGCGCACGGCGCGGTCCGGTCCGCCCGGGACCACGCCGCGACCACTCACCCATCCGTGCTAGTAAGGATGGGCGCCCGTCAGTCCGCACCCGCCGGACGGGTGGGGACTGACGAGCTCACGCAGGTCAGCTCAGGCCGGGGAAGAACAGGTCGATCTCGCGCTTGGCGGACTCCGGCGAGTCGGAGCCGTGCACGAGGTTCTGGCCGATCTCCAGCGCGTAGTCGCCGCGCAGCGAGCCTGGCGCGGCCTTCACCGGGTCGGTGGCGCCGATCAGCCCACGCGATGCCTCGACGGCCCGCGGGCCCTCGGCGACCAGCGCGACCAGCGGGCCGGAGACGATGAAGTCGACCAGCTCACCGAAGAAGGGCTTGCTGGCGTGCTCGCCGTAGTGCGTCTCGGCGACGGAGCGCTCCAGCGTGCGCAGCTCCAGGGCCACCAGGGTGAGCCCCTTGCGCTCCAGCCGGCCGACCACCTCACCGACGAGGCCACGGCTGACGCCATCGGGCTTGACCAGGATGAGGGTGCGCTCGGCGGACACGGTACTCCTTCTCGATCATCGACTTCGTCGTCTCGACGGGCCCGCGGGCCCGGTGTCAACTTACAGGGTGCCCGCGCCATCACCATGGCCGAACCGGGCCAACTCAGGACCGCAGCAACGCCCGCGCCCGACCCACAACGGGGGCCGAACCAGTCACCAGCACGCCGGCTCCGCCCAGGTCCGCGTCCTCCTCGGCGAGCCGGACCGCGTCGTCGACCGCGTCGTCGAGCCGGGGGGCGATCTCGACCCGGTCGGCGCCGAACACGCCCGTCGCCACGGCCGCGAGATCGTCGACGCCCAGCGCCGCCGCCGTCGCCCCGGTCGTGACGACCACGGTGGCGAGGACCGGTTCGAGCGCGGCCAGGATCCGGGCGGCGAGCGCCTCGTCGCCGTCGACGGCGACCACGCCGACGAGTACGTCGAAGCTGAACGCCTCGTCGAGCGCGCCCGCGAGGGCCGCCGCGCCGAGGGGGTCCTGGGCGACGTCGAGCACGATCGTCGGTGATCGGCGCACGACCTCCAGCCGGCCCCGGGCGTCCACCTGGGCAAGGCCCGCCCGGACCGCGTCGAGGTCGAGGGCGCCGCGACCACCGCCCAGGAACGCCTCGACGGCGGCGAGCGCGACGGCGGCGTCGTGCGCCTGATGGGCGCCGTGCAGAGGCAGGAAGAGCTCGTCATACGTGCCACCGAGCCCCTTCAGCGTGACCATCTGCCCGCCGACGGCGATGCGGCGGCCGAGCACGCCGAACTCCATGCCCTCCCGGGCCACCGTCGCCCCGCTGCCGGCGGCCCGCCGTAGCAACGCCTGCGCGACCGGCAGGACCTGCTGGGCGAGCACGACGAGGGTGTCCGCCCGGATGGCCGAGCCGACCCGAGCGGCGATCCGGGCGAGCTCCGCCTCGGCGGCGTCAGTGTCGCCGGCGAGCACGGCGGCGTCGACGGCGTCGGCGGTGTCAAAGGCGTCGAGCGGGCTCACCCCGGCGACGCCGTCCGCGCCGACGGCCGTCACCGGGGTGATCGCGGCCACCGGCGCGTCGAGCAGGTCGGCCAGGTCGCCGAGCTCCGCGGAGCCGTCCCAGCCCGACTCGACGACGGCCACGTCGACCGGGGCGTCCGCGAACGCGGCGAAGGCGACGGCCGCGAGCAGCTCGAAGGCGCTCAGCTGGCCGTCGTCCTCGATCAGTGGCAGGTACGGCGCGATGTCGGCGAAGGCGGCCTCGAGCACTTCGGGCGAGATCGCCGCGCCGGTCAGGCCCACCTGCTGGGCGCTGCCGAGCCAGCCGGGCGACCGCAGGGAGCCCGCGCGGAGGCCGAACGAGTCGAGCAGCGCGGTGATGGCGGCCACGGTGGAGCTCTTCCCGACGGACCCCGCGACCACGATGCTGGGGAAGGCCCGCTGCGGCTGACCGAGCAGGTCCAGCAGGCGGCGCAGCCGGGCCAGTCCCGGCGGAACCGCGACGGCGGCGCGCTGCGCGTGCGCGGCCGCAAACCGCGCAGGACCCGCCCAGGCGGCATCGCCGGACGTCGAGGTGGTGCCGGCGTTCGCCGCGGCGCCTGTCACGGCCCCGATCCTACGAGTCCGGACGACCGGCCGTCCCCGGGCACCCCGGCGGCCCACCGACCTGCCCGTCGACTGTCGCCGGCCGCACAGCCAACTCGTCCGGGTTGCGCGAGTCGCTACTGTCGAGCGCGGGTGAAGGAGGCGGGAACAGCAGGTGACGTGGACCTACGACGCGGCATGCGCCGCCCTGGCCAGCTCGGTGGACCTGGAGAAGCAGGCGATCACGGCCGAGCCGCCGGTGCCGAGCCTGGACCGGATGCGAGAGCTGGCCCGCCGGCTCGGCGACCCGCAGAACCGGGGCGCGATGATCCATCTGACCGGCACGAACGGGAAGACGTCGACGGCGCGGATCACCTCGGCCCTGCTCGGCGCCGCGGGCCTGCGCGTCGGCCAGTACACCAGCCCACACCTGGAACGGACGAACGAGCGGCTGGTCGTCGACGGCCGGCCGATCGACGACGGCGAGTTCGCCCGCTGCGTCGGCGCCGCGGTGGACGCGGCCGCGCCGATGGCGGACCGCCCGACCTTCTTCGAGCTGCTGACGGCCGCGGCGTTCCACTGGTTCGCCGACCAGGCCGTCGACGCCGCGGTGGTCGAGGTCGGGCTGCTCGGCCGGTGGGACGCCACGAACATCGCCGACGGCCGCGTCGCGGTCGTCACCGGCATCGGCGCGGACCATCTCGACTACGCGGGGAGCCTGGCCGGGGTGGCCCGGGAGAAGGCCGGCATCGTCAAGCCCGGCGCGGACCTCGTGCTCGGCGAGGTCGACGCCCGTTTCGACGACGTCTTCACGCGGACGCCGGCGGCCCGGGTCCTGCGCCTCGGCCGCGACTTCGCCATGTCCGGCGGCCGTCCCGACCCCGCCGGCCGCCGCGGCGACCTGCGCACCCCCGCCGGTCGCTACGACGACGTCCTGCTGTCGCTGCACGGCGCCTACCAGGAGGCGAACGCCGCGTGCGCGCTGGCGGCGGTGGAGGCGTTCCTCGGCCGGCCGCTGCCCGCCGAGGCGGTCCGGGCCGGCCTCGGCTCGGTGCGGGCGCCCGGCCGGCTGGAGATCGTCGGGACGGCACCGTTGCGCGTGCTCGACGGCGCCCACAACCCGGCGGCGGCGGCGGCGCTGGCCCGCTCGCTCACCGAGGAGTTCCCGGCACGGCGTTGGACGGTCGTCTACGGCGCGCTGCGCGGCCACGACTTCGCCGCCACCCTGGCGGAGCTGCGCGGTCAGCGGATCGACTCGCTGATCTGCTGCGAACCGGCGTCCCCGCGGGCGATCCCGGCCGAGCAGGTCGCTGCGGCGGCGCGGCGGTGGGCGATCCCCGCGCAGAGCGTCCCCGGGATCGCGGCCGCGGTGCGGCTCGCCCGGCGGCGGGCGGGGACGACCGGGGCGATCCTGGTGACCGGGTCGTTCTACCACCTCACCGAGGCGCGGCGGGCGCTGGCGGGGTAGTCGCCGGGCTGATCCGGAGCCGGGACGGGGCGGGGCGGGCGCTGGAGTCCCGTCCCGCCCCGGCCCGGCTACGGCCTCAGGCAGACTTCTCCTGGCGGGGCGCCCGCTTCGAGGCGACGTCCCGCGGCACGAGCGTGGGGTTGACGTGCTCCAGGACGACCTCGCGGGTGACGACGACTCGAGCGACGTCCTTGCGGCTCGGGATGTCGTACATCACCGACAGCAGCACCTCCTCCATGATCGCCCGCAGGCCGCGGGCGCCGGTGCCGCGCAGGATCGCCTGGTCGGCGATGGCCTCCAGCGCGTCGGAGGTGAAGTCGAGATCGACGCTGTCCAGCTCGAACAGCCGCTTGTACTGCCGGACCAGGGCGTTCTTCGGCTCGGTGAGGATCCGGATCAGCGCCTCGCGGTCCAGGTTGGACACGCTGGTGATGACCGGCAGCCGGCCGATGAACTCCGGGATCATGCCGTACTTGAGCAGATCCTCGGGCATGATGTCGCCGAAGACGTCGGAGGCGTCCGGGTCGTCCTTGCCGTGCAGCACGGCACGGAAGCCCAGCGACTTCTTGCCGATCCGCGACTCGATGATCCGGTCCAGCCCGGCGAAGGCCCCGCCCACGATGAACAGGACGTTCGTCGTGTCGATCTGGATGAACTCCTGGTGCGGGTGCTTGCGACCGCCCTGCGGCGGCACGCTCGCGGTGGTCCCTTCCAGGATCTTCAGCAGGGCCTGCTGGACGCCCTCGCCGGACACGTCCCGGGTGATGCTGGGATTCTCCGACTTACGGGCGATCTTGTCGACCTCGTCGATATAGATAATCCCGGTTTCGGCCTTTTTGACGTCATAGTCGGCGGCCTGGATCAGCTTGAGCAGAATGTTCTCGACGTCCTCGCCGACGTAGCCCGCCTCGGTCAGCGCGGTCGCGTCGGCGATGGCGAACGGGACGTTGAGCATCCGCGCCAGCGTCTGGGCCAGCAGCGTCTTGCCGCACCCGGTCGGGCCGAGCAGCAGGATGTTGCTCTTGGCGAGCTCGACCTCAGCCTTGCCGCCCTCGGCGCCGCCGCCCCCGCCCGAGCCACCGGCCTGCACCCGCTTGTAGTGGTTGTAGACCGCGACGGAGAGGGTCTTCTTCGCCGTCTCCTGCCCCACGACGTAGCTGTCGAGGAACTCGTAGATCTCGCGGGGCTTGGGGAGCTCGTCCCACTTCAGCTCGGAGGACTCGGAGAGCTCCTCCTCGATGATCTCGTTACACAGATCGATGCACTCGTCACAGATGTAGACGCCAGGGCCGGCGATGAGCTTTTTCACCTGCTTCTGCGACTTACCGCAGAACGAGCACTTGAGCAGGTCACCGCCATCACCGATGCGTGCCACCGAGGACTCAGTCCCTTCGTCCAGACGATGGTGTCGCCTGCGTGTCAGGGGCGGTTGACACCGCCCGGTCGTCGCGTGTCTGCCTGCAACCATCCCCGTGGGGACGGTACCCCGCCGAGCGGCCCGGTGAGTGCCCTATCGCTCGGCTCATACCGGTCAGCCTACGGTCACCATGGCCGTCCTCGCGCGTCCGCGCAGTCCCATAAGGCCAACGCGTCACGGACGTCGAGACGCTGACCGCATTCGACCTGTCGGCGCGTCGCGCGAACCGGCCCCCGACCGCCCCGCGCCACGCCGCCGACCTCGCGCGGCATCGCGCCGCGCGAGGCCTCGGCCGGTGGGCGCGCGAGGCGCCCGACCGGCGCCCCGGCCCGCGCCGGGAGGCCGGTGAGCGCCCGTCGTCCAGCACGCGTCCGGGACCCGCCGCTAGCGCGTGGTGGCGAGCCGCGAGGACTTGCGGGTCTTGATGACCTCGTCGATCAGGCCGTACTCCTTGGCCTCGTCGGCGCTGAAGATCTTGTCCCGCTCGATGTCCTTGCGGATGTCCTCTTCCTTCTTGCCGGTGTGGGTGGCAAGCATCCGCTCCAGCAGCGCACGCATCCGCAGGATCTCGCGGGCCTGGATCTCGATGTCGCTGGACTGGCCCTCCCCCTGCGCCGAGGGCTGGTGGATCAGGATCCGGCTGTTCTCCAGCGCGAACCGCTTACCCGGCGTCCCCGCCGCCAGCAGCACGGCCGCCGCCGACGCCGCCTGCCCCATGCAGATCGTCGAGATGTCCGGCCGCACGAACTGCATCGTGTCGTAGATCGCCGTCAACGACGTGAACGACCCACCCGGCGAATTGATGTAGATCGAGATGTCCCGGTCCGGATCCTCCGACTCCAGGAACAGCAACTGCGCCATCACGTCGTTCGCCGACACATCGTCGATCTGCACGCCGAGGAAGACGATCCGCTCCTTGAGCAGCTTCGAGTACGGGTCCATGCCGTACTCGCCGCGGGAGGTCTTCTCGATGATGTTCGGCAGGACGTAGCGGCCCTGCGGCTGGCCGGCGGCCTGGCGGGCCTGCTCAGACCTCATCTGCTGGTAGAGCGTCTCGTGGAACATGATGGCTGCCTCCGGGGACGGATGACGGGTTCGGTCCGGTGAGCGGGCTGCCCGCTCAGCTCACCGGCCCCTCGCTGGGAACCTGGCGGGCCTGCTGGACCACGTGGTCGACGAACCCGTAGTCCTTGGCCTCCTCGGCGGTGAACCACCGGTCCCGGTCGGAGTCGCGCTCGATCTGCTCGATCGGCTGCCCGGTGTGGAACGCGATGCGCTCCTGCATCATCCGCTTGGTGTAGAGCATCTGCTCCGCCTGGATGGCGATGTCGGAGGCGGTACCCCCGATCCCTCCCGACGGCTGGTGCATCATGATCCGCGCGTGCGGCAACGAGTAGCGCTTGCCCGGCGCCCCGGCGCAGAGCAGGAACTGGCCCATCGACGCGGCGAGGCCGAGCGACACCGTCGCGACATCGTTCTCGACGAACTGCATGGTGTCGTAGATCGCCATACCGGCGCTCACGGACCCACCCGGCGAGTTGATGTAGAGGAAGATGTCCCGGGTCGGGTCCTCCGCGTTGAGCAGCAGTAGCTGCGCGCAGATCGCGTTGGCGATCGAGTCCTCGACCACCGATCCGAGGAAGACGATCCGGTTGGCCAGCAGGCGGTTGAACACCTGGTCGTCGAAGGCGGGTCCACCCTGGCCGGGCGAACGGAGCTCCGGACCCGGAACTGGTAGGCGCGGAACTGCGAGGTTACTCACGGTCAGCTCCTCGGCTTCCTCACATGGGGCGGCTGATTGACCGGCTCGACACTATCTGTGACACGCGCAAGTTCTCGCCCTTCAGGCTCGATGTTCGCGCTGGGCGTGAGGACCGGCCAGTCCGGACGCCCGCGCGACACCGCCCGCCGGTCTCCGGCGAGGGCCCCCCGAGGGCCGCCGGTAACGCCAGGCAGCCCCCGGACCGAGTCCGGGGGCCGCCTGGAGAGCCGAGATCGGTGCGCCGCGAGCCGCCCCGGTCTGCCGCAAGGTCAGATGTCGCGGTCCCCGCTGTCGCCCGCCGCGGTCGCGGCCGGTGCCTCGGCCGACTCCGCCGCGGCCTCGCCACCGGCGTGGTCATGGTCGGCGTGGTCGTGGTCGTGGCCCTCGTGATCGTGGCCCTCGTGGTCGTGGCCCTCGTGGTCGTCGTCCTCGTCGGCGTCCGGCGCCGGGCGGGCCGGGAGCGCGAGCTCCACCGGGTTGCCCTCCCCGTCGACGACCTTGGCGTTCTCCAGCAGCAGGAACAGCGCCTTGGTCCGCAGGACGTCGGCCATCAGCGCCTGCAGCCCCTCGCCCTGGGCGAGCTGCTGGGCGTAGACGTCGGGCTGCAGGCCCGAGCGCTGGGCGCGGTAGATCACCTGCTCCATGAGCTCGCCCTGGTCGATGCCGATCGACTCGGCGTCGATGACCGCGTCGAGGATGAACTGGGAGCGGATCGCCTTGCCCGCGGTCTCGCGGACCTCGGCGTCGAACTCCTCGGCGGACTGGCCGAGCGTCTCCAGGTAGGTCGCGCGGTCAGTGCCGATGTTCTCCAGCTCGTGGGACAGCCGGTGCTCCCGGGCCTCGATCTCGCCCACGAGCAGGGAGTCCGGGACGGGTACCTCGACCCGCTCCAGCAGGCTTTCCAGCAGCTTCTCCCGGGCCTGCCCGACCTGCTCGGTGCGCCGCGACTGCTCCAGCCGGCTGCGCACGTCGGCGCGCAGGTCGTCGAGCGTGTCGAACTCGCTGGCGGTGGTGGCGAAGTCGTCGTCGAGGGCGGGGAGCTCCTTCTCCTTGACCCCGCGCACCGTCGCGGTCACCTCGGCCTGCTGGCCCGCCTGCTCGCCCGCCAGCAGCTCCGTGGTGAACGTGCGGGACTCGCCGTCGGCGGCACCGACGATCGCCTCGTCCAGACCCTCGATGAGGTTGCCGCTGCCGACCTCGTAGGACAGCCCCGTCGCCTCGGCGCCCTCGATCGGCTTGCCGTCGGCCTGCGCGGACAGGTCGAGCGAGACGAAGTCGCCCGTCTGCACCGCCCGCTCGACCGGCTGAAGCTGGGCGAACCGGTCGCGTAGTGCGCCGAGCTGCTCCTCGACCTGCTCGTCGGTGACCTCGACGGCGTCCACCGTGACCGACAGGTCGGCGAACTCCGGCAGCGCCACCTCGGGACGGACGTCCACCTCGGCGGTGAACACGAGCTGGCCGCCGTCGGCGAACTCGGTGATGTCCACCTCGGGGCGCGACAGCACGTCGACCTCCTCGGCCTGCACGGCCTCGGAGTAGAGCTGCGGCAGCGCCTCCTGGACCGCCTCGTCCAGGATCACGCCACGACCGAGGCGCTGGTCGAGGATCCGCGGCGGAACCTTGCCCGGCCGGAAGCCGGAGACGCGGACCTGGCGGGCCAGCTTGCGGTAGGTGGCGTCGAGCGAGGGCTTGAGCTCGTCGAAGGGCACCTCGACGGTGAGCTTGACCCGGGTCGGGCTGAGGGTCTCCTTGGTGGCCTTCACGGCGCGGCGGTCTCCTGGTACGACGTTGGACGGGGTGACACGCCGAGGCTATCGGTCGGGGCGGGGAGACTCGAACTCCCGATCTCCTGCACCCAAAGCAGGCGCGCTAGCCACTACGCTACGCCCCGAGGCGTTGCTCGCTTATCTTACGGGGTAAGCTCGCACCGATCACCTCGCGGGTGTAGCTCAATGGCAGAGCCCCAGCCTTCCAAGCTGGCCATGCCGGTTCGATCCCGGTCACCCGCTCTTCAGGCTCCCCCCACCCCGGCTGTGGTCGGCATCGCGCCGGGCGCCCTGCGCCGCGGCGAACGGCGAATCCTGGATCCCCACCAAATCCACCCGCCCGCGGGTGTCCGAGGTCGGATCCCCCGCCCGTGAGACCCCCGCGCCGGTTCGGCGACGATCACGCCCACGCACCCGGCCGGAGTCGGCGTCGGGGCCGGCTCGGCCCGCGCCCATCGACATGCCGAGCCGGCATGTCGGCCGGCATGTCGCGTGGCCGGGGACGATGTCGGCGGTCATCGTCCGCAGACGGATCAATCGAGGGTCTCGCCGAGGCGCGCCGGATGGCCGGGCGTATTTTCGGGAGCTTCCCCCCGACACCGGCCCGTGACCACCACCGGACCGCCCGAAGGAGTACAGATGGTCATGAGGCGCCGCGGCTGGCTACCGGTGGCGGTCGGGATCGGGATCGGGCTGAACACCGTCCGGCTGCGCGCCCGGCTGCATGCCCTCGAAGTGATCGAAGCGGGCGAGATCGGAGCGGGCGAGAAGGCCGCGTCCGGGGCGCCCGGTACCGGGCTGAGCTCCCCTTATGTCCTGCTCTCCGTACCCGGACTGACGCTCACCTCAGGGCAGCGCCGTGCCGCCGAGGCACACGCCCGCCGGCACGGGTTGGAGGTGCTCGACCTGGTCCCGGCGGAGCTGGCCGCGCACCGGGTACTCGACCTGGCCCGGATGGTGGAGCCGGCGACCTACCGGGCGGCCCGCCTCGCCCGTGGCCGCGGGGCGTTCCAGGCGGTGCTCGTCGATCGCGGGGTGCTGGCGCGCACCGGACTTCCGGCCGCGGCCGACCCCCGGCTCGCCGAGCGCCCGGAGCTCTCCGACTTCGCCGATGCCGAGCTCGTCGCGGTGATCCAGGTCTGCAAGCGGCACGCCGCGGCCAGCACCGACCTCGCCGTCCTGCCCGGGCTGGCCGGGCAGGCGCCGGACGACGGCGCCACCCGACTGCCCGTCCAACGCGCCGCCTACGCCTGGGAGCCCGCTCGACGCGTCCTGCCCGTCTTGCGTGACGGCGCGATCCTGCTCGGCGCGGCGAGCAATCCGCCGGCCGCCCTCGCCGCGCTCGGGATGTCCTGGCTACAGCCGGTGATCGTCGGTGGCGGCCGGGTGCGGGTGACGTCGGGGACACTGCGCCGCAGCGCGCTCACCCGCCGCCGGGTCGCCACCGCCCAGGTACGCGGGTCGGGCGGCCGCCTGCGGGAGCTGTTCGGCGCTCTCCCGGACCCGTCGGCCACACCGGATGCCGCAGCCGCGACGGTCGGCGGCTCGCGCGGGCGGCCGAACCCGGCCGAGATCGCCCGCCAGCGCGCCGGCTACCGGGCGGACCTCGCCGCCGGCCTCGACCGTTTCTTCGAGCGGCCGCGCTCCACCTGCCCGTGGTGCGGCGGCGGCGAGCTCACCGCCCGCCTGCACGGCCGCGACGTGGCGCAGGGCAAGCCCGGAGAGTTCCGGTATGACCGGTGCGCGGCCTGCGGCCACGTCTTCCAGAACCCGCGGCTGTCTCTCGACGGGCTGGAGTTCTATTACCGGGACTTCTACGACGGACTCGGCGCAACGGCGCTGGAGGAAGTGTTCGGGTTCAGCCCGGAGCCCTACCTCGACCGCGCCCGCCAGGCCATTCCGACTCCCCGGAACTGGCTGGACGTGGGGGGCGGACACGGGCATTTCTGCAATGTCGCGAGAACCGTCTGGCCGGGGACCCGGTTCGACGCCCTGGACATCGGCGCCGGCATCGAGGAGGCCGCCCGGCGGCGCTGGGTGGACCACGCCTACCGCGGTTTCTTCCCCGAGCTCGCCACCGAGGTCAAAGGGCGCTACGACGTCATCAGCATGTTCCACTACCTGGAGCACACGAGGGATCCGCGGGCCGAGCTGGATGCGGCCGCGGCAGTACTGGAACCGGGCGGTCATCTGCTCATCGAGGTGCCGAATCCCGACAGCCCGGCGGCCCGGCTGTACGGCGCGCTGTGGCCGGGCTGGCTGATCCCGCAGCACCAACACCTGATGCCCGCCGCCAATGTGGCCGTGGCACTGCAGGAACGCGGCTTCGCGGTGCAGGAGACCCGCTTCGGCGAGGTGCATCAGAAGGGTGACCCGGTGATGGCCCTGTACGGCCTGCTGCAACGGCTCGCGCCGTCGCCGTCGGCCGCCTGGCGCACCGCCGCGCCTCCCGGCCGAGCGCAGGCCGTGCGGGCCCTGACGGGGGCGGCGCTGGTGCCGGCCTTCGCCGCCGGCCTGGTCCTGGACGAGGTGAGCCGCCCCTATCTGACGTCGGGCTCGCGCGCGAACGCCTACCGGATCCTCGCCCGCCGGCTTTAGCCGGGCAGTGCGGAGACCGGCTCCGCTCGGGCCCAAGTCACTGCGTCGCGGGTTCTCGTGGGCACTGCCGATGCCGCGATCCCGGGCGGCGGGCCCGCCGCCCGGAGCACGGACGCCGTCGCGATGGTGCCGGCCGTCGACGTTGACGACCGGCACCATCGCCGGCAGGCCCGGAGCAGCGCCAGGCCCACCCGGCGGCCGTGTCACCGGGACCCGTGGGACGGGTTCCCGGCCGGCAGGTCACCAGGGTGCGGAGAGCTCACCGCCAGCGCGGTGTACCACCCGCCGACCGGAGTAACCGGCTCGACGACTCAGTCACCAGTCCCAGCCGTCGTCCTTCCACCTGTCCTTGTGCTTGTCGTGCTTGAACCAGTCGTCCTTGCGCTTGTCGTCCTTGAACCAGTCGTCCTTGCGATTATCGTGCTTACGCCAGTTATCCTTGTGCCACTTGTCCTTGTCCTTGTCCTTGTCGCCGAACCAGTCGTCGTCGAACCAGTCGTCCTTGCGCTTGTCGTCCTTACGCCAGTCGTCTTTGCGCTTGTCGTCCTTACGCCAGTCGTCCTTGCGCTTGTCGTCCTTACGCCAGTCGTCCTTGCGCCAGTCGTCGCCGCCCCAGCTCTGAGCCTGCTTGACGGTGTCAGTGCCATCGGACGCCCAGGCGCTCGAAGCCGCTGGTCCCAGCGCGACGAAAATGGTCGCCATGCTCGACAGCGCGACGACTGCCGCCCGGGTCCTCATTGATCTCCGCACAGTTCTCCCCTACGGTTTCGGAAAAGCAACCAACCAAGGTCGCGAGAAAGCGTATCCGGCCTGTTGGGGACCGCAAATCCAGCCGCTCACCCTCGGCTTTTTTCACGTTTCCTCCTGCCTTCCCGCACGTCTCCACAGATGACCGGAGAATCACCGGAAAGAAATTTCGACGGCTCGGCGCCGCGGCGCACCGCCGCGCCCGGCGGGGCGCGTGCCGGCGGCGACGCGGCCAGCCGCCGGGATCGGCCGACATGCCCCGGTCCGCGAGGGATGGCCGGCCAGCCGCGTCGAAGCCCGCCCGGCCGGCGCGGATGCAGTCGCCCCTCCGACTACGTAAAGTAACCATCGGATGGCCGAGGGGGTTGGGATGCGTAGCACCAACACGAGCCGCCCGCCGACACGGGGCCTCGTCCGCTCGCCTCGGCGCCGCACCGCGGGTCCGGCCGGCCTCCTGCTCATGGCCACGGCCCTGCTGGCCGCGAACTGCCTGCTCGGCGCCTGCTCCGGCCGGGCCGCGCAGACGCGACCCGCCGCGGCCCCGGCATCGCAGACCCGGGCGACGCCTCCCCCCGCCGGTGCCAGCGCCGCCGGCCCCGCGAAGGGACGGCACCTCGTGGCCCGGGCGGTGGTGCCCGAGATCACCTGGTTCGCGACCCCGGACACCGGCACCCGGCGGGGTCAGCTCGCCAACCCCAACCGGGAGGGCGTGCCGCTCGTGTTCGCGGTGGAGGAACGCCGAGCTCACTGGCTCGGCGGCACTCCCACGCCGTCCGGCCGGTTCTACCTCACGGAACCGCTGCGCCCCGCGGATCCGAAGGGGCCGTGGGGGCCTTACGCCTTCGGACTGTCGGGCTTCTCTGACGTGATTACCCAGTTCAACGGCGCCGGCGGGATCATCGGGCTGCACGGCACGAACCGTCCCGACCTGGTCGGGACGGACGCCAGCCACGGCTGCATCCGGCTACGCAACGCCGACATCGAAAAACTGGCGGGAATCCTCCCCATCGGCACGCCGATCTCCATCAGGGAGTGATTGCGCGTCATTCCTGGCGGATGCGGGGCGACGTCCCTAGGCTACTTTCATGACGGGTTACCATCTGGCCCAGGTGAACATCGCCCGGGTACTCGCCCCGCTCGACTCCCCCGCGCCGGATGACATCCTGGCCGGCCTCGCGCCGGTGAGCGACCGCGGCGACGGGCAGCCCGGCTTCGTCTGGCGGTTGCAGCCCGAGCAGGGCGCCGCGGCCGTGCACACGTTCCGGCTCGACGCCGAGGCCGACCTCACCGTCATCGTGAACCTGACGGTGTGGGAGTCGGCGGACGCGCTCGCCGACTTCGTCTTCCGCCACGATCAGGGCGCGTTCCTGCGGCGCCGACGGGAGTGGTTCCATCCGACCGCCCGGGCCACCAACGCTCTGTGGTGGGTGCCTGCCGGGCACCGGCCCGGCACGGCGGAGGCCGAGGAACGGGTCCGGCACCTGCGCACGCACGGGCCGACCGCGACCGCGTTCACCTTCCGGCTAACGTTCCCCCCGCCGGATCGGCGGATCTCCCTGGTACCGGGCAGCGGTCCGGAGCCGGCCGCCGAGCCCACGAGTCCCACCGACGTCGAGGTGCCGAGAAGCCTGGCCGCCGGCGGCTGAGTCCGCCCACCGCGGCGAGGCCGTGGCCGCCTCGCGCGTCGGGGCCACGGCCTCCCCGACGGTGCGGGGCAAGCCAGGGCCGCGCCGGGTCAGAGGACCGCCGAGTCCACCTGGTCGATCCCACCGGCGCCGATCCCACCGGCGCCAGGCCCACCGGCATCAGGCCCCACCGGCGTCGGCCCCGTCGGCGTCGATCCAGCCGGCGAGGATCGACCCGAACACCGACGGGTCCTCCCCACGGTTCCAGAACACCGTCGCCGCCTGCACCGCAGCCGCCCCCGCCCGCAGGTACTCGGCGACGTCCCGTCCCTCGCCGACCCCGCCGACCCCGACGACGTCGACGGTCTCCGGCAGCAGCCGGCGAAGCTGGCGCACCTGGCCGAGACCGACCGGCTTGAGCGCAGGGCCACTCATCCCGGCCAGCTCCACGTCGACGACGGGACGGTGGTCGGCGTCGACGACCAGGGCGTTGGGGAAGGTGTTCACCGCGGTGACGAAGCGCGGACCGCCGGGGCGCCCGGCGAGCTCGGCGAGTACCGCGGCGAGCTCGGCGAGCGCCGCCGGGTCGGAGAACGGCGAGATCTTGACGCCGTAGGGGACGCGGCCGGCCGGATCACCGCCGGCCCGCGCGAGCAGCGCGTCGCCGACCGCGGTGCAGATCGCCGCGGTCTGGCCGGGGTCGAAGCAGGCGATGCGCTTCTGGGCGCCACCGTCCCAGACGTTCGGGCAGGCCAGGTTGAGCTCGATGAGGTCGACGCCGGCCTGAGCGACGACCTCGGCGATCTCCTGGTACTCCCCGACGTCGAACCCGGCGACGCTGACGATCAGCGGCTTGCCCGCCTCGTGCGCCCGCTCGGCCATCCCGGGCAGGTGCGCGCCGTAGTAGTCCAGGCCGCGGTTGGGCAACCCGAGTGCGTTGATCGAGTAGACCCGCCCGGGCCAGTAGACGTTGCCAGCGTTGCCGGTCCGCGGCTGGCGGGTGATCGAGCCGACGACGATCGCCGCGACCGCGGACCGGGCGAAGGCGTCGACGTCCTCCACCGACTTGCACGTGCCGGCCGCGTTCATGACCGGGTGTTCCAGGGCGACGCCCGCCAGAGCACTCATGCCCGCCAGCCTAGGGGCCGCCACCGCGGCACCCGCTGGTCAGGCGACGGCCGCCGGCCTCCTGCCGAAGCGGCGACGCGTCCGGTGCCGGTCGATGGCCTTCTGGTAGACCGCGATGCGCAGGGCGGCGATCCGCTTCGGCTCCAGTTCCTCGGTGCCGACCCGGCCGCGGGCGCCCACGGCGGCGGCGAGTTCCGGGTCGGCGAGGAAGGGCTCCAGCGCGTCGGCGAGCGCGGGCGCGTCCTCCGGCGGGACGACCGTTCCGCCCTCCCACTTCGCCACCCAGGTCGCGACGCCCGTGGTCGCGGTCGCGACGACCGGCCGACCCGAGGCCATCCCCTCCAGGCCGGCGATGGAGAAGCTCTCGAACCGGCTCGGGACGACGACAGCCCGCGCCTCCTCGTACGCCTTGACGAGCTCGGGCCGGGTGAGGTGGCCCGCGAAGCGGCAGGTGACGCCGAGCTCGGCGGCGCGACGCGCCAGCCAGGTGCCGGTCGGGACGTCGTCGATGAGGCCGGACGACTGGCCCGCGAAGACCACTGTCGGCTTGACGCCGCGCTCCCCGAGCAGCGCGGCGGCTTCGATCAGCACGTCGAGGCCCTTGCGCCATTCGAGCCGGCCGACGACGAGCAGCGTGGGGTCGGTCTCCTGCGGCGGCGGCACGGCGACGTACGGGGAGCGGTCGAACGGGTAGGGGATGACGTCGGCGTCGGTGTTCTTCTTCAGCCAACCGAAGCCACGCAGGGTGGTGACGATCAGCTCGGACGGGGCCGTCCGCGCGTCGGCGCGCAGCGCGGAGAACCGGTCGATCCGGTCCGCCAGCGCGCCCCGGCCGTGCAGTTCACCCTCGCGCAGGCGGACGTCCATCATCGTCGGCGTATGCAGGTGGATCACGAGAGGAACGTCGCGGCGCACCGCGGTACGCAAACCACGGGTCTCGCCGTCCTGGGTCTCGATGACGTCGGGGTGCAGCCCGAGGCGGCGCAGCCAGAAAGCGTAGGAGACGGCGAGGACCACCCGCAGGGCGAGGGAATCGCGTGGATGGTTCTTCCCCTGAAACGACCGGCCCAGCGGGCCCAGATATCTACTGACCGGCAAACGGAGCAACGGGCGCCGGTACACCTTGACGCCGTCATGGTCCTCGTCGGTGCGGCGACGCCCCTGCGCGCAGAGGATATGGACCTGATGACCGAGCGCGGCCAGCGCGTGAGCGATGTCGTGCGTGTAGACACCCGCCCCATCCCAAATGATCGGCGGATACTGCTCGCACAAGAAGACGATCTCCATACCCATCCCCCACGGCGGCGAACTCCGGACGGCTCACCATAGCGCCAGCTTATCGAGCGCCCGCGGGGGGTTTCACCCTTTAGCAAACGCTGAGGATCTTAACCTTAACGTAAGAGAAGCGCTGCCCGGACACGGTCTGACCTGCGCGTTGACACGCGGCCCAACAGGAAACCACCAGGCCGGAATGCCTACCCCCGCAGGCCGACCAGAGGCACACGGACACGCAGGCGACACCACCCGGACAGCCACGGCACCACCCCGACAGCCACGGCACCACCCCGACACCCACAGCACCACTCCGACAGCCACAGCACCACCGGCACAGCGCAGCGCCACCGGCACAGCGCAGCGCCACCGGCACGGCACCACCCGGACAGCCACAGCACCACCGGCGCAGCACAGCACGGCACGGCGCCGACCGGACGGCGACGGGCACCGGCCGGACAGCGGCGGATCAGCGAGACGACACCAGCCGGAGGCCGACTGCTCGGCGATCGGAGCCAGGCCGCGACACCCGGCGGCGGGGACGCGGGGCGGGCAGGCCGTAGCCGCGGTCCCGGGTATCCGGCCCGAACACCGCGGCCAGTCCGATCAGCACCGCGAACAGTCCCAGCAACAGGAGTTCAGGCATCGTGGACCCGCCCGAGAAGGTCGAGGCGCGAAAGCGCCGCGGGCCGACAAACGATAGCGCTATTGTCTAACGTCATGGTCAACGATAGCAGTATCGACCGGGTCGTGGGGGAGCTTCGCCGGCTCGCGGACAGCGGGGCCGTCGGGGAGAAACTGCCCAGCACGCGGACGCTGCAGCAGCGGCTCGGCGTCGGCCCGGTGACCGTGCAGCGGGCGCTGGGCCGGCTGGTCTCCGAGGGTCGGCTGGTGACCCGGCCTGGCGCGGGCACGTTCGTCTCGGCGCGGCGCACCGTCCAGGCCAGCGACACCGACTGGCAGCAGGTCGCGCTCGGTCCGAGCCCCGTGCAGACCTCCGGCCTCGACGTGCTGTTCCAGCTCATGGGCAGCCCGGGATTCCAGCTGGGGGCGGGCTACCTCGATCCCGGGCTGCGGGCGGACACCCGGCTGGCCGCCGCTGCCAGCCGGGCGGCACGGCGGCCGGATGCCTGGGCCAGCTCCCCCACGGCAGGCATCCCGGAGCTGCGGAGCTGGTTCGGCCGGCAGATCGGCGCCGAGCCGGAGAACGTGCTGATCACCCCGGGCAGCCAGGGCGCGCTGTCGGCGACGTTCCGCGCGATCCTGCCCGCCGGCCATCCCGTCCTGTTCGCCACCCCGACGTACCCCGGCGCGCTCGCCGTCGCCCGCAGCGCCGGGCACATCCCCATCCCGGTGCCCGGCGACCGGGACGGGATCCGGCCCGAGCTGCTGCGCGACGCGTTCGCGCGGACGTCGGCCCGGCTGCTGGTCATCCAGCCCACGTACGCCAACCCGGACGGCAGCGTGCTCGCGGCGCAGCGCCGCGGCGAGGTGCTCGACATCTGCCGGCGGGCCGGGGCGTTCGTCGTCGAGGACGACTTCGCCCGCTGGCTCGGCTTCGCCGCCGTCACACCGCCGCCCCCGCTGTGGCAGGACGACGACCACGGGCAGGTCATCACAATTCTCTCCCTGACCAAGGTGCTCGCCCCGAGCCTGCGGGTGGGCGCGGTCATCGCCCGCGGGCCGGTGATGAGCCGGATCGCGGCCATGCGGATCGTCGACGACTCCTTCGTCGCCCGCCCGGTCCAGCACACGGCGATCGAGCTGGTCAGCGGGCCGGCCTGGTCGGCGCAGGTCCGGGCGGTGGGCGGCGCCCTGCGGGAGCGGGCCGCGGCCCTGGGCGCGGCGCTCGCCCGCGAGCTGCCCGAGTGCTCCTTCACCCCGCCGCGCGGCGGGGTGAACCTCTTCCTGCGTCTGCCCCATGGGATCGACGACCTCGCGGTGGCGACCAGCGCCGGGCGGCTCGGGGTGGCCGTGGCCCCGGGACGGTTCTTCACCATCGGCGAGCAGGAAGCGGGCCACCTTCGCCTGTCCTACGCGGGCATCCGCACCGAGGACATCCCGACCGCCGTCGGCCTGCTCGCGGAGGCCCTGCATGCGGTGGCCGAACGGGCGCCCGGGTTCGCGAACTGATCCGCGAGCGCCTCCTCCGGACCGACCCGAGGCCTACGGCCGGCCGGGCGTCGCCGCGGCCTCTCGCCCCGGGTCCGTCCCGACCGCCACGCTCGGCCCGACCGCCACGCTCGGCCCGACCGCCACGCCCGGCCCGACCGCCGTGACTGGCCGGGCCAGACCCGACCCCCCGGCAGCGGACCGCGCCTGGGCCTGCGCCACGGTGCCGGCGACCTCCCGCCACAGCGGCGGCAGCAGGGCGGCGGTGACCAGCGCCGCGAGCGCGGCCAGCACGAACGGCAGCCGCGGATCCGCCGCGAACAGCGCCCCGGAGGCCAGCGCGGCGAACACGGTCGTGGCGGTCTGTGTCGTCGCGAACAGGCCCTGGCCGCGGCCGGTGCCGTCACCGGCGGCGCTTTCCTGGGCGAGCAGGGACTGGGCCGCGGGGTAGGCGACGGCGAGGCCCACCGCCTCCAGGCAGCTCAACAGGATGATGAGCGGGATCGAGTGCAGGAACGGGTAGCTGGCGACCGTCACCGACAGGACAAGCGTGGTCGCCCCGATCAGTCGGCGCCGGTCACACCGGTCGGCGAGCCAGCCGGCGGGCCAGGCGAAGACGAGGTATGGCAGCGCGAAGAGGGTGAAGGTGAGGCCGATCAGCGTGGTGGACGCGCCGTCGCGCTCCATCAGCAGGCTCCAGCACGTCTCGTACACACCGCTGATCAGCCCGTCACAGCCGGCGACCAGCAGCAGCCCCACGACGCCGCGGCGCAGCAGCAGCCGGGTCGGCGGGGCACCACCGTCTGGACCCGTCGGGGCGCCGCTTCCCACGGCAGCGGTCGCAACCGTGGGAGCGACGGACCCGGTAGGAGCGGTCGAAACTGCGGGAGCGGCGGGAGCGGCGGGAACCGATCCGGCGCGGACGCTCGCGGGCAGGAGCCACAGCACCGGCAGCGACGCCAGCACCGCGGCCGCGCCGCTGCCCAGAAACACCAGGTCCATCCGGTGCTCGCCCGCGAAGCCGCCGAGCAACGGACCGAGCGCGACGCCGAGAAGCTGCCCGGTGTAGATGGCGCTGAACGCACGCCCCTGCGTGCCGGGGGCGACCGTCGCGGCGACCGCGGTCAGCGCGGCGACCTCGAACGCGCCCGCGCCCGCCCCCTGCAGCACACGCATGGCCGCGTCCATCCCGACCCCCGTCGAGGCGAACAGGCCGAGGCAGCCGGCGGCGTAGGCGGCGAGCCCGGCGAGCAGCACCCCACGGTGACCGCGGGCCGCCGCCGCCCGGCCGGCGGGGTACTGCGACAGCAGCGCCCCGAGGAAGAACGCCGCCATCACGACCCCGACGCCGGCGGCGGAGATGTGCCGGTCGGCCAGGTAGAGCGGCAGCAGCGGGGCGATGGCGAAGGAACCGAGCCACTGCAGCAGTGTCGCGGCCGTCAGGACGGCGAGCAGGCGACCCGGGCGGGACGTGCCCGCCTGCACCGATTTGCTCGCCTTGCCCATCCCAGGGTCCTACCCCGCGGGCGCGGTACCTGGCAACGTGAATACGGCCGGACGAGCGACCGGCGGGCGAGCCGGCCGGGCCCGGGGGGACCTTGACCTCGGTGCCACGGTCGGCAGGAGGTGGGCGACGATGAACATCCGACGCGGGGCGCACGGGTCCGGGACGGCCGGCGGGGCGGTGCCCGACCGTTCTGCGCCGTTCGCCGAGAAGATGGCGTACTACCGGTCCCAGCACACCGGCCGGGCCATCCGGCTGACCCATCTCGTCGGCATTCCAGGGGTGGCCTTCGCGCTGCCGGTGGTGCTCGTCCGACCCAGGATCGGCCTGCCGGTGTTCGCGGCGAGCTGGGCCGTGCAGATCGCCGGGCACGTGCTGTTCGAGCACAACCGCCCCGCGCTCACCGAGGGCCCGCTGACCTACCAGCTCTGCGGTCTGGCCTTCTGGTGCGAGGAGGTCGCCGACCTCCTCAGCCGCGCAGGGGCGTTCGACCCGCGGGCGGTTGCGGCTGGCCGTGGACCGGGCCGGGTATGAACCCGGGCGGCCCGGCCGCGCCCTCCGCCGGCACGGCGGCCGCCGCCCGGGTGACCTTGGGTTCGATCCGGCGCAGCATGAGCGTGGTGAGCACCAGCGCGACGGCGCCGATGGCGATGCCGATCACGATGTCGAGCGCCCAGGTGCCCGCGCTGTGCTCCCAGAGCCGGTCGGGGGGGTCGGTGCGCAGGGTCGGGTTGCCGAGCTTGCTCACCACGTTGATGTCGTCGGTGGAGGCCAGCGCCGCGAATCCCCACCGGGCCGGGACGAGGTAGCTGATCTGCTCCAGCACGAGCCGCCCGGTCATGGAGGTCAGGCCACCGGAGAACACGAGCTGACCCATCGTGACCAGGACGAGGATCGGCATCGCCTTGTCGGCGTTGTCGATCAGGGTGGAGACGAACAGACCGATCATCATTGACGCCAGCGCCGCGACGATCACCGCCAGCAGGCACTCCAGCAGCGGCGAGCCGAGCGCGGCGGCCTGCGGCGGAGTGCGACCCACCACGGCGATGAGCGTGAAGACCAGGCACTGCGCGGTCGTGATGGCGGTCAGCAGGATGATTTTGGAACCGAGGTAGGCGGTGCGGGACAGCCCGATCGTCCGCTCCCGCCGGTAGATCGCGCGTTCCTTGACGATCTCCCGGATCGAGTTGGCCATCCCCATGAAGCAGGCACACAGCACCAGCACGACGAGCACCTTGGTGGCGTCGGCGTTCGGCGACTGCGGCAGCGGGCCCAGGCCGTCGGGAGCCTTGAGCACCCGCGGCACGATGCCGAGCAGGAACGGGTAGGCGATGATCAGTCGCAGGTAGGACCGGTCGGCGAGGACGACCCGCCAGTACCGGCGGGTCAGCGTCGAGAGCTGCGCGGTCACCGGCTGTTGGCGGACACTGGGCAGCTCCGGCGGCGCCTTGCGCACCGCCGGCGCCACGACCGCCGAGGGCACGAAGAACTCCGACGCCCGGAAGCGGGCGGCCATCTCCTCGCCCGGGGTGGCCTCCAGCTCCCGGAAGACCGCGGCGAACTCGCGGAAGTCCTGCTTGCCGAAGAAGCGCAGCGCCCCGTCGGCCGGGCCGAAGTAGGCGACGTGCCCACCGGGCGCGAGCACCAGGATGAAGTCGCACAGGTCCAGGAACAGCACGCTGTGGGTGACGACGATGACGGTCCGGCCGCTCTCGTCGGTGGACCCGGCGCCGCCGCCCTTCGCGAGGCCGCGCAGCGTCTCCATCACCGACTGGTCGTTGGCCGGGTCGAGACCGGAGGTCGGCTCGTCGAGGAAGAGCAGCGACGGTCGGGTGAGCAGTTCCAGCGCGACGCTGGTGCGCTTCTTCTGGCCGCCGGAGAGCTGGGAGACCCGGGTGCCGGCGTGCGCGGACAGCCCGAGCTGGCCGATGACCTCCTCGACGCGGGCGCGGCGCTCGGCCGCGGTGGTGTCGGCCGGGAAGCGCAGCTCCGAGCCGTAGAGCAGGGCCTCGCGGACGGTGAGCTGGTCGTGCAGCGGGTCGGCCTGGGGCACGTAGCCGATGCGGCGGCGCAGCTCGTCGTACTCGGCGTAGAGGTCACGGCCGGCGTAGCGCACCGAGCCGCGGTCGGCGGGCCGGAAGCCGGTGAGCGCGTTGAGCAGGGTGGACTTGCCGGCCCCGCTGGGGCCGACCACGCCGAGCAGGGACCGGCCCGGCAGCCGGAAGGTCATGTCGTGCATGAGCTGCTTGCTGCCGGCCCAGACGGAGACGTCCTGGACCTCGAAGGCGACGTCCCCGGAGTCGACGTACTCGACGAGCGAGCTGCCCTCGAGCTGGAACAGGTGGTGGCCGATGGCGATGACGTCGCGCTGCATCACCGGGGCCCGGCTGATCCGATGGCCGTTGACGAACGTGCCGTTCGCCGACGCGAGGTCGACCAGCTCCACCCCGCCGAGCGAGATGTGCAGCTCGGCGTGGTGACGGGAGGCGAGCAGATCCCCGACGTTGATCTCGTTGTCGCGGGAGCGCCCCATCCGCATCCGGCCGGGCTTGAGGGGATGCACGCGGCGCCGGTCGTGCACGACCGCGCTCTGCGCGGTCGCCGGATCGACCGACAGGCCCCCCGAAACCCCCGGCGCGACGCCTGCCGACGACCCCGACGGCTGCCCCGGCACCCCCGCCCGCACCGGCACCCCGGCCCCGACCGGCACCGGCGGCTCCGCGCTCCCGGGCACGCCGCCGTTCCCGCCGGGCCCCACCGGTCCCACCGGCGCGGACGTCACCGGGGTGGGTGCGAAGGCCGCAAGGCCCTCGATGGAGATGGGCGCCGCGTCCGGCCCGCGGGTCGGGGCCGTCGGCGGGATGATCGGCCGGGCCGGCCGCGGCAGGAGTACCACCTCCGGGCCGTCCGCGGCGCCGAGGCGTAGCCGCAGCTCACCGACGATGTCGACGTCGCCCAGCCGGCGGCCGTCGCACCACAGCCCGTTGGCGCTGATGTCCTCGACGCGCCAGCCGACCGCCGTGGGGTGCAGCACGAGATGCCGACGCGACACCCGCCCGTCGTTGATGACGATGTCCGCGGACCGGGCCCGCCCCACCACGGCGGGCGCGTCGCCGGTCAGCGTCACCTCCCCGGCCGGGGTGTTGACGCGCAGCGGGGTCCCAGACACCAGCACTCTCCCTCGATCGCCAGACGCACCATAGTGTGCCTGCGCGAGGGTCGTTTTCCGGCCTCCTTCCGCGACATGTCCGAAAGCCGACCGTCATCTGCCAGGCAGGTCCGCCAGGCGGCGGATCAGCGGAAATCCCTCCCCCCGGAACCTGCCTCCCGACCACGTGTCCCGGCGTCCCGACCAGGTGCACCTGCGTCCCGACCGGTCAGTCCCGCCTCCCGCGCGGCCGACCCGGCCTCCCGTCCGCCGGCCAGCCCGCGGTCGAGCCCGCCGTCACCGGTGGTCAGGCCGCCCTGGCCGACGCGTTCGCCCGCCGTCGACGTCGCGCCGCCCGAGAACTCGGCGGGGCGCCGGGAGCCCGCCTCGACCTCACTACGGTCACCCGCGGTGATCTCGATGTGCCGTGGCCGGCTGTGCCGCGCCTTGGGCAGGGTGACCGTGAGGACCCCGTCGGCCAGGCTCGCCGAGACACCCTCGATGTCGACCTCGCCTGGCAGGGTGATCCGATGGTCGAACCGGCCGACCCGTCGGGACCGGCGGCGCACGACACCGGTCCGCTCACGCTCACCGATCTCCCCGGTGACGTGGAGCTCGTCGTCCCGCAGATCGATCGAGACGTCCCCGCGGCGGACGCCGGGCAGCTCCAGTTCGACGACGTAGGCGTCGTCGGTCTCCTCGATGTCGACCGGCAGCACCGCCCCGGCCAGCACGCCGAGCGGCCGGCCGGATCCGCCCGCGACGTCGCCGAGCAGGCTGCCCATCCGACTCCAGGCCTCCTCGATCTCGCGGAAGGGATCCCAGCGGCCCAGGATGGCCGCGCGGTCGGGCGTGCCTCGGGTGGAGAGTGCCATCACTCCCACCTCCATTATCATCACATGCTGTAAATGGATAACTACCTTCTGGTCAATGCCCGGCAACTCTAGGCCGGCAAACCGGTGGTATCAGTCACGATGGTGGCCGTGTCCGGGAAGGAGGCGTGGCCGGAGATGGAGGGGTGGCCGGGAGCGGTGGAATGGCCGGGAACGGTGGAGTGGCCGGGAGCGATCGGGCGGCCGGGAACGGTGGGGCGGCCGGGAACGGTGGGGCGGAGTCGGTGAGCGACAGGGACGCACCGCGGCGCGGCTCCGCCCGGCAGGCGCGCCGATTCCAGCCGCACAGTCTGCCGACGCGGATCGGCGACGATCCGCGCCAGGCCCGCTGGGCGGACGCGATGAAGACGGTGCTCAACCTCGAGCAGATCAGCCTGCCCGCGCTCGCCGAGCGGGTGGCCGGCCCGCTCGAGCTGCAGGGCACCCACAAGCTGCGCCGCTGGCTGAGCAACGAGACGACCATCCCGGCGCACGCGATCATCGAGCTTGCCCGGGCGGTCGGTCGCCACGAGAGCGACATGCTCGCCGCCTACGGCCTGCGCAGCCCCTCCATCAGCAAACTCGTCCGCCGGGCCGAGGAGGCCGAGGAGCGGGAGCGGCAGCTTCGTGCCCGCTCCGCCCAGGAGGGCCGGACCACCGGCGGCGCCCTGTTCGCGGCGGCGGCGGCCCGTGGCGGGCGGTGGTCGGTGACCGTCCGGCCGCACTGGCGAGGCCGGCGCCACCGCTGCCACTTCGCCGACCACGTGTTGCTCGAACGCGTCGACGCGATCAGCGAGCGGGCCGACGCCGAACGAGACTTCGCCGAGGTCTTCGAGCGGACCGCGGCGAGCTGGGACGCCACGCCGCTGCTGGTCGACGGGTTGCCCGCGGGCCCGCTGCCGCCACTGATCGTCCATCGCTTCACGGCGCCGCACGAGCCCACGGCACACCACGCCCCCACCGACGCGTCCGGGATCGGCGCGCAGGGCGTCGTCGTCACCGGCCTGCAGTGGACCGGCTCCTACACGGTCGCGGCGTTGCTGGCCAAGGCGCTCGGCTGGGGCCTGGGCAGCTTCGCCCGCGCGGCCCGGTCGGTGCACGGTGGGGCGCAGCTCGACTTCGCCCTCGCCGACGAGATCATGCAGGACTGGCTGCGCCGCCCGGGCAACTCCCCGCGCCGGATCTGGGCACACGTGCTCACCGAGCCACCGGAGCCGAGCGCGCCCAGCGCGCGGCTGCTCGGGGACGCGGGGCCCGACGTGCGGGTGGTCATGGTGGTGCCGGAGCCGGAGCTCATCGAGATCATCGCGGCGTTGTCGGGGACGGCGCCGGTGGAGCTGGCGGCGCAGTGCCGGGCCTGGGGTGAACTGCTCGCGCCGCATCCCCGGCTGCTGCACGTGCCCGCGTCCGCCCCGCGCGCCGCGGACGGCTCGGTGCTGCGGGCCGATGATCCCCGCTTCCTCGACGCCTACTTCGACGCCTCCGTCGACGCGGCGTTCGACGCCCTGCGCCGGCTCGCGGGCGACCGGCCGGTCAGCGCGCTCGTCCCGGCGCAGGCCCGGCTGAGCGACCCGTTCGCGGCGCTGGTCGCGGGCGGCGCTCAGGCCGCGAGCAGCAGCGATCCCGCGGCGCGGGCACCGGCGGCACCGGCGGCACCGCCACCGCAGTCAGCGGGTCCGGTGCCGTCGGCGATCGGCGCCGTGGGCTGAGCGGCGCGCCGCAGCGCGTCGGCGAGGTCGTCGTCGGCGGCCCGCGCGGCGGCCGGTCCGAACGCCTCGACCAGCGCCGCGCGCAGCGCGCGAACCGCGACGGCGCCCGTGCCGTGCAGGCCGGCGACGGTCGCCGCGAGCCCGACGATCCGGTAGCCGGTGACCTCCCGCCGCACCGCCTCGCCGGCCGGCGCCGCGGCCCCGGCGGCCGGCCAGAGCGGCCGGGCCGACGCCAGCCCGTCGAGCCGCCCACCGCGGCCGGTGAAGGCGCTGAACGGCGGCACGACGGGCGCCTTGTCGGCCAGCGGCCGCGCGAGGTAGCGCCGGTGGCGCCGAGGCGAGGTCGCCTCGACGGCCGCCGTCACCCGGCGGATCCAGGCCGCCATCTCGGCCGGAGTGGTGCCGTAGCGGTCGGCCCAGGCCGACAGGGGCCAGCCGGTGCCGGCGACGGCGGGCACATCGCTGCCCAGCCACGTCATCAGGTGCGCCAGCAGGGCCCGGTCGGCGGCGTCGGGCAGCGCCTCGTGAGCCCAGGCCGCGTCGGGCACGCGTTCGGGCCGCTGCTGCAGGCCGTGGGCGCGTCGCCGGTCGCGGTGCAGCTCGCCGAGGGCCGAGCGCACCACCCGGACGAGGTAGCCGTGCGGAACGGCGGGGCCCCGCCGTCCCAGCCGGTCGACGACCCTTTCCAGCAGGGGCACGGCGTCGTCGAAGCATCCGAGGTCGCAGGCGGCGAGGGCGCCGTCCTGGATCGCTCGCGGCCCGGCGGGGCAGGGCATCCCGCCGTGGCGGGCCGACCGGCGGGACAGGATGTCGTTGACCGCGCGGACGGCGGCCGCGAACGTCATTTGTTCCATATGTCCCGAGCGTGCCGCCCGAGCCACGCTCCCGGACTCCCGCGGACTGCCGAGTTCACCGGTGTGGCCGGCAGAATCTGCCAGTCCGAGCGTCGGCCGCGGGACGGCGGCCCGCCGCGCGCTTCCCGGCCGAGCCGTCCGCCGGGGCCTGACGTCGATGCCGGGCCGACCGTGCCCCGGTCTCGACGCCCTACGCTGCATGCTGTGTCCACCGAGCCGGGCGAGCAGGCCCTCGAACGGGTCATCGCCGCCCGGGTCCGCGAGTACCGCCTCGCCGCCGCGCTCTCGGTCGCGGAGCTCGCGCGGCGCACCGAGATGTCCAAGGCGATGCTCTCGAAGATCGAGAATGCCCAGACCTCCTGCAGCCTGTCCACCCTCGGTCGGCTCGCCGCCGGGCTCGGCGTCCCCGTGACGGCGCTGTTCCGCGGCGTCGACGACGAGCGGGAGGCGGTGTTCGTGCCCGCCGGGCACGGCGCCCGGATCGTGCGCCGCGGCAGCCGGGTCGGCCACCTCTACGAGCTGCTGGGCACCCTGCGCGGGGGAGCCAAGCGGATGGAGCCCCTGCTGGTCACCCTGACCGAGGCCAGCGAGGTCTTCCCGCTGTTCCAGCACGAGGGCACCGAGTTCCTCTACCTCCTCGACGGCGTGCTGGAGTACGGGCACGGCGAGGCCCGCTACGTGCTGCACCCCGGCGACGCGTTGATGTTCGATGGCCAGGGGCCACACGGCCCAGTCCGCCTGCTGGAGCTGCCGATCCGCTTCCTGTCCGTCACCGCCTACGGCTCCCACGACCGCCCCTGACGCCCGACCTGGCTCAGCGCATCTGGCCGGCGGCGGCGTAGGGGTGCGGGCTGACCAGGGGGGCGTTCTCGGCGAAGCGGGAGAGACGGAAGTCGGCGGCGGGGATGAGGGGATGGCTGGAATCCCCGTCGACGACGAGGTCCGCGACGAGCTCACCGACCGCGACCGAAATCTTGAAGCCGTGGCCGCTGAACCCCGCCGCGACGAACAACCCGTCGACCGGCGTCGCCGAGATGATCGGGTTGTAGTCGGGGGTGACGTCGTAGCAGCCGGCGTAGGACGACGACAGCGCCACCTCGGGCAGGCCCGGGAAACGACGGGCGAACCGGCCGACCGCGCGCTCCACGTACTGCGGGTCCGCGGCGCCCGGGTAGGCGTCGGGGTCGACCCACTGCGGGCGGCTGTGGTCGCTGTTGCCGACCAGCAGGTCGCCGGAGCGCTCCGGGCGCACGTACTGCAGGCCGACCAGGTCGGACAGCACCGGTACGTTCCCGACCGGCGCGCCCGGCGCCACCAGCAGGATCTGCTCCCGTTGGGCCCGCAGCGGCAGGTCGACGCCGACCCCGGCGGCCAGCGCCGCCGACCACACGCCCGCCGCGAGCACGACCGTGCCGGCGGCGATCCGGCTGCCGTCGGCGAGCTCCACCCCGATCGCCCGCCCGCCGGGCCCCTCGCCCCCCTCGAAGCGCCCGCCACCGGCACTCTCATCCCCGCCGGCTCGCGCGCCCCCGTCTGCTCGCGCGCCCCCGTCTGCTCGGTCACCCGAGGTCAGGATGCGTGTCACCGGGGCGCCCTGGCGGACCCGGACCCCGCCCTGGCGGGCCGCGGCCAGGTACGCGTGGCAGGTCCGGTAGGCGTCGCCGTAACCGCCGCGCGGCTCGTAGGCGAACGCCGCGAAGTCGGCGAGATCGGCGCCCGGCCACAGCTCGGCGACCTCCGCGGGGTCGGCGAGGCGGGTGTCGATGCCGACCGCCGCCGCCGCCGCGACGTTGGCCGCCAGCGCCGCGGCATCACCCGGGCCGACGCCGACGAGGTAGCCGACCTGCTCGAAGCCGACTCCGTCGGCCACCCCGAGGATCTCGGCGGCATGGGTGAACAACTGCACGCCGTGCCAGGCCATCACGGCGAGCGAACGCACCCCGTAGTGGCAGCGGACGATGCCGCTGGACCGGCCGGTCCCGCCGGAGCCGACGGTGGCCCGTTCGAGCACCAGCACGTTGCACACGCCCTTGCGGGTCAGCGCCCAGGCGGTCGCGGCCCCCTCGATGCCGCCGCCGACGATCACGACGTCGGCGCTCGCCTGCACGGTCATCGGCCGGGAATCCAGTCGGTTCCGGCCAGCGGCACCCCGGCCATCGCCGCCGCCTCGACGGTGAGCGCGACGAGGTCCTCGGGTTCGAGGCGGTGCACGTCGCTCTTGCCGCAGGCGCGGGCGAGCATCGCCGTCTCCATCGCCAGCGCCCGCAGGTAGTTGGCCACCCGGTGGGCGCCGAGCGCCGGGTCGAGGCGGGCGGCCAGCCCGTCGTCCTGGGTGGTGACGCCGACCGGGCAGCGGCCGGTGTGGCAGTGCGTGCAGTGGCCCGGCACGGTGCCGAGCGCGGCGTACTCCCGCGTCACGTCGATCTCCACGCCGTTGAAGGCCGCGCCAGGACCATCGCCGGCACCGCCCGACCCGCCGGCCCGATCGACGCGAGGGGCTTGGGGGGCGAGGCGGCGGTAGGTCGGGGCGTTGCAGCCCAGCGCGACGAGCGGGGCGACGCCGAGGGAGACGGCGTCCGCGCCGAGCGCGAGCGCCTTGGCGACGTCGGCCCCGGTGCGGACGCCACCCGAGATGATCAGCCCCACGTCGCCGGTGAGCCGCAGGTCGGCCAGCGCCGTGGCGGCCAGGCGCACCGCGGCCAGGGTGGGGATCCCGGTGTGCTCGATGAAGGCGTCCTGGGTGGCTCCGGTGCCCCCCTGCATCCCGTCGACGACGACGACGTCCGCGCCGGCGGCGACGGCGAGGCGCACGTCATGGTCCACCCTGGTCGCGCCGATCTTGACGTAGACGGGCACCTGCCAGTCGGTGACCTCGCGGATCTCCTCGATCTTGATCTTCAGGTCGTCAGGGCCAGTCCAGTCCGGATGTCGGCTCGCCGAGCGCTGGTCGACCCCCTCGGGCAGGGTGCGCATTCCCGCCACCCGGGCGCCGACCTTCTGCCCGAGCAGCATCCCGCCACCGCCCGGCTTCGCTCCCTGACCGAGCACGATCTCCACCGCGTCGGCGGCGCGCAGATCGGTCGGGTTGAACCCGTAGCGCGACGGCAGGCACTGGTACACCAGCGTCGTCGAGGCCGACCGCTCCTCCGGCGTCATCCCGCCGTCACCCGTCGTCGTGGACGTCCCGACCAGCGACGCCGCGCGGCCCAGCGCCTCCTTCGCATTCGCCGACAGCGAGCCGAACGACATCCCCGCGATGGTGATCGGAATGTCGAGGACCACCGGGCGGGCGGCGCGGCGGGCGCCGAGGACGGTCCGCGTGTCGCAGCGCTCGCGGTAGCCCTCCAGCGGGTAGCGCGAGGCGCTGGCGGTGAGCAGCAGCAGGTCGTCGAAGTCCGGGACGGCGCGGCGCGCGCCCCAGCCGCGGATCGGGTAGCGCCCCAGCTCCGCGCGCTCGCGGATCTCGGCGAGGACCGGCGGGCCGAAGGTGTGGTGCGGCGGGTACCACTCGTCCGCGGGCCGCGGGTGCGGACCATCGATCGTGTCGGGGTGGGGCATCGTCGACTCCGATCAGTAGGCGCCGTGATGGGCGGTGTCGAAGTGGTAGAGCTGGCGGGCCGACGCCACCCGGGTGACGTTCTCCGGATCGACGTGGTCGAAGCAGGCCTGCGCCGCCAGCGCCCGCACCGCGGCCACGTCGGCGGCGGTGAGGTCCTCGACCCGGGCGTCGGTGCCGAGGCCGCGCACGCGCCCGGCCACGTAGATCACCGCCTCGTAGAGGGAGTCGCCGAGGGCGTCGCCCGCGTCGCCGCCGACGAGGATCGTCCCGGCCTGCGCCAGGAACGCGCAGTACCGGCCGACGTCCCCCGCGACCGCGAGCCGGCCGCCCTTGAGCGAGATGCCGGCGCGCAGCGACGCGTCGCCCTCGACGACGACGAGACCGCCGTGCGCGGACGCCGCCGCGCTCTGACTGGCCGCGCCGCGTACCCGCACGGTGCCGGACATCAGGTTCTCCCCCGCGCCCCAGCCGACCGGCCCGTCCACGGTCACCTCGGCCGCCTCGCCGAGACCGCCGATGTAGTAGCCGGCAGGCCCCGCGATCGTCACCCGGACCGCCTGGGTGAGCCCCACCGCGAGGTTGTGCCGGCCGGCGGGGTTGACCAGCCGGGCCCGCGCGCCGTCCGGCAGGGCGCGCAGTGCCGCGTTGACGTGCCGGGTCGGCATCTCGGCAAGGTCGAGCACGAGCTCTCCCGGCACCACCCCGGCGGCCGGGTCGGTCGTTTCGGCGCCGGTGCTGGTGGTGGTGGTAGCGGCGGTAGCGGCGGTAGCGGCAGCGGCGGTAGCGGTGGTAGCGGTGGTAGCGGTGGTAGCGGTGGTAGCGGTGGTAGCGGTGGTAGCGGCGCCGCGGACGGCGCCGGTCAGCTTGCCCACAGGTAGACCTCCGCCGGCTCGGGTTCGAACACCGCCGCGTCGGCGAGTCCCGGCAGGCCGAGCAGGGCCCGGTACTCCGACACCATCGCCACCCACCGGTCGGTCTCGGCGATGATCGCCGGCTTGCACGCGATCGGGTCGCGCACGACCGCGAAGCTGTCCGCGGTGGTCACGGCGAGAGTGAAGAAGCCGTCGAAGGTCGCGGTGAGCCGGCGCAGGGCCGCAGCCAGGTCGTCGCCGGCGGCCAGACGCGCGGCGAGGTAGCGGGCGGCGACCTCGGAGTCGTTGTCGGTCTCGGTGGTCACGCCCTCGTCGGCGAGCCGGCGCCGAATGGTGGCGTGGTTCGCGAACGACCCGTTGTGGACCAGGCAGAGTGCCGTGTCGACCGGCTTCGCCCCCAGCCCCAGCCCCGGCACCGGTCCGGCGGTCGGCATCGCGGTGGCGGTGGCGGTCGGCGACGCGGCCGCGGTCGCGATCGCCCGTCCGCCGGCGACGGTTCCGCCGGCGGGCTCGGGTGGGCGGACCGCGAACGGGTGGCAGTGCGCGGCGGTGACCGCGGATTCGGTCGCCATCCGGGTGTGCGCGAGCGCGCGGACCCCCGACCGGGTGGCGAGGCCGATCCGGGCGGCGAACGCGACCGGGTCACCGACCGCCTTGAGGACCTCCAGCCCGTCGGAGTGGATGGCGACTCCCGCCGAGTCGGGGCCGCGTTCGGCGACGCCGCGCAGCATGCCCGCGATCAGGGCGCCGAGCCGATCCCGGTAGGTGTCGTCCTTCAGGTGCAGGCCAGCGATGCCACACATGCCGACGCTTCTCCTCTCGCCCGCGGACGTTCCGACCCGGCGCCCCGCCCGAACGTCACAACCTCAGAACGCCGTGAGGTAACGCTCGATCTCCCAGGAACCCACCCGGCTGTGCCAGTCCAGGAACTCCGCCCGCCGCCGTGCGGCGTAGTACGCCGGGACGCCGGCACCGCCCGCGGCCGCGAGCGCCGCGGTGATCACCGGATCGGCCGCGAACGCCTCCACGGCGTGCAGCAGCGTCGGCGGCAGTTCCGCGGCCACGGCGGCGGCGCGGCCCGGCCCGGCGGGTCCGCCGGGCGGGCCCGGATCGAGCCCGGCGTTGATGCCGTCGAGGCCCGCCGCGATGAGCCCGGCGATCGCCAGGTAGGGGTTCGCCGCGCCGTCGACCACCCGGATCAGGTGGGTCCGGTCGTTGCCGCCGTAGGTAGCCCGGGTCGGCGTCCAGGTGGCGCCGGAGGTCGGCGGCGGCGCGCCCGTCCGCTTGAAGGAGTTGACCGTCGGGGTGAGCAGCGCGAGCAGGGCCGGCACGTGGCTGAGCACCCCGCCGATGAAGGAGTAGGCAAGCGAGGACAGACCCAGGCCGCGCGGGTCGGAGTCGTCGGGGAACAGCGCCCGATCGCCCGCCCACAGGGACACGTGCAGGTGCATGCCGCTGCCGGTCAGCCCGGTGAACGGCTTGGGCATGAAGGTGGCGATCATCCCGCGCCGCTCGGCCGTCATCCGGACGAGGTAGCGCAACGCGATGACCCGGTCGGCCGTGGTGAGGGCGTCGGCATGGCCGAAGTTCTGCTCGAACTGGCCGTTTCCGTCCTCGTGGTCGTTGGCGTAGTTGTCCCAGCCCAGGGCGTTCAGCGCGGCGGAGACGTCGGTGAGGTGGTCGTACATCCGGGTGAGGTCGCGGGCGTCGTAACAGGGCTTCACGGCGGCGTCCTCGGCGTCGGCGGGGGCGATGGTCCCGCCCGGACCGCGGCGGACGAGGAAGTACTCGCACTCGGCGCCGACCTGCATCGCCATCCCGGCGCCGGCCAGCCGCTCGCGCAGCCGGCGCAGGATGATCCGCGGCGCGAACGGCCACGGCGCGCCGTCGACGTGCGGGTCACACTGCACCATCGCCAGCCCCGGCCGGACGGACGGCAGCGCCACGTACGAGTCCGGATCGGGCATCGCGATGATGTCCGGATCACCCGGCACCTGACCGGTGCCGCCGGCCGCGAAGCCGGCGAACCCGACCCCGTCGGCCTGGGCGCGGTCGAGCGCCGCGGCCGGGACCAGCTTGGCGCACGGCTTGCCGTCGAGATCGACGAAGGTCGCCAGGACGAAGGTCGTGCCGTCGGCGGCGGCCCGTTCCGCCAGCGACGTGCACCCGGAGCCCGACGTGCCGGTCACGGTCGACCACCCCCGACATGTCTCCCCACATGAACCATCGTCAACTGACATTCGACGAGAGGACGATGTCGGCGGGACGGCGTCACAGTAACGATCCCGTAACGATGCGCTCCGGGAGGAATGCGGTGCGTTCAGCACGGTCTGAACCTCGAGACCGTACGAATCGCACCGCAACGCGTCCCGCGCGCCGTAACCGGCCGGTACCGATGCAGGTTCGTGGTCGGAGGTTCGACAGGACGCACTCGTCTAGGCGCTCGGATCGAGGGTGTCCCGGGGGGTGCCACCGGAGGGATGGGGTACCGCCGGAGCCTCGCCCCGGGCGGGCAGGACGGGCAGGGCGGGCAGGGCGGGTGAGGTGGGCAGGGCGGGTGAGGCAGGTGAGGCGGTGGCAGGCGGGGGCGGGGGCGGCTCCGACGACAGTGCCTTCGCCTGCGCGACGGCGGCCTTCGCGTCGTAGCGGATCAGCGCGGGTACCGCGGCCGTCGCCAGCAGCAGGCAGCCGATGCCGGCCAGTCCCCCGCTGATCACCGAGAACGCCGGCGAGGTGACCGCAGCGACGCTGCCGGCCTCCAGGTCCCCGAGCCGTGGCCCGCCGGTGACGACGACGAGGAACACGCCCTGCAGCCGGCCGCGCATCTCGTCGGGGGTGGCGACGTTGAGGATCGCGTTGCGCAGGATGGCGCTGACCATGTCGGCGGCCCCCGCGAGCGCCAGCAGCGCCAGGCCGAGCGCGATGTCGTGGGCCAGGCCGAAGCCGGCGATCGCCCCGCCCCACAGGGCGATCGAGACCACCACCGCGAGCCCCTGGCGGCGGACCCCGCCGAGCGGGCCGGACAGCCCGGCGGCGAGCAGGGAGCCGACCGCGACCGCCGAGTACATCGCGCCCGCCGTCGCGCTCCCCCCACCGAAGCGGCCCTCGGCGAGCGCCGGGAACAACGCCCGCGGCATCCCGAACACCATCGCGATGAGGTCGACCACGAAGGTCATCAACAGCACCGGCTGCCCGCGCAGGAACCGCAGCCCCTCGGCGACGCTGGCCACCCCCGCGCCGCGCCCGCCGCCGCGCGGTGGCATCGCCGGCAGCCGGGCCAGCCCGTGCAGGGGGGCGGCGAAGGTGACCAGGTCGACTGCGTAGGCGACCGAGAAGCCGCCGGCAGCCACGGTCACGCCGGCGATGAGCGGGCCGAACACCCCGGCGGCGGTGCCGCCGATCTGGGCCAGGGCGCTGGCGGCCGGCAGGTGCTCGAGCGGGATCAGGTTGGGCGTCATCGCCCGGCGTGCCGGCTGATCGGCGGCCAGCAGCGCGGACTGCACGGCGACCAGGCACATCAGCGGCCAGGCGACGTCGTCGACGGCGCCGGCGAGAGTCAGCAGCAGGAACGCCGCCGAGACCGCCGCCAGCCCACCCGAGGTGATCATCGCCAGGCGGCGGCGGTCGACCGCGTCCACGATGGCGCCACCGAACAGCCCGCCGGCGACGAGCGGCACCAGTGCCACCAGGCTGACCAGGCCGACCTGGAACGACGAGCGGGTGACGGCGAAGACCTGCAGCAGCACCGCGGTGGCGGTGATCTGGGAGCCGAGGGCGGAGATCGTCTCCCCCACCCACAGCCGGCGGTAGGCCGGATGCTCGCGCAGCGGGGAGATGTCGGCGAGCAGCTTGGCGGGGCGTGCGCGTGGTCCCGGGGTCGCCCCGCCGGCCGACCTGCCAGCCCGCATCCGCGTCCCCTCCGCCGAGCCGAGCCGAGCCGCGGCTCGGCGGCCGCCGATTCCGGGCAGGAGGCACGCTACCGCGCTGGACCGGTCATCCGGGCGGCCTTCCCGGCGCGCGAGAGCGGCCCCTTTCGGTGCCCGCGGGCACCGAAAGGGGCCGCCGTCGCGGGGGCCGCCGCCGGTCAGAGCTTGCGGTAGCGAGCCTCGAAGAACGAGTAGACGCCGAACAGCGCCAGGCCGATCGCACACACGGTGAGCAGCCACTGGCCGTACGCCTGCCCGGCGAGGGTCTTCAGCGTGCCGTCGAGGCCCTTGGCCTCCTTCGGGTCGAACTCGATCGCCGCCTTGGTCACGAACACCCCGGCCAGCCCGAACACGACGCCGCGCACGATGTAGCCGACGAGCCCCGCGGGCTTGGCGATCTTACGGGCGAGGGCGCCCATCTCCCCGGTCTTCAGCTTCTCCTCGGACTTCCGCTTCGCCCCACGGATGATCATGCCGATGCCGATGCCGACGACCACGAGGCCGACGATGCCCACGAGTATCCGGCCGGCGTCGTTGCGCATGACCCGCGCCGTCCAGGGCGCCGGCTCGCCGGACCCGCCGCCGCCCGAGACGAGGAAGCTGATCGTGCTGCCGGCGATCGCCAGGTAGATGACGCCACGCGCCGCGGAGACCACCCGCTTCGCGGTCCGCTTCTTCTCGTCGTTCTCGTCCTGGACACCGACCGCGGCCTCGAGCAGCCGCCAGGCCGCGTACCCGAGAAAACCGATGACCATGATGACCAGGACCGCGGACCCGAACGGCTTGTCCTTGATCTCCCCGAGCGCACCGTTACGGTTCGTCTGGGCGTTGCTCAGTCCGAAGGCGACCTGGAAGGCGAGCACCCCGATGAGGACGTAGACCAGGCCCCGTCCGGCGAGTCCGATGCGGGCCGTGATGTCGACCGTCCGGCTGTGGCGAGCCTGGCGCGCCGCGCCCTTCGCCTGGCTGCCAGCGTCGCCGCCGCTGGTGACGGCGTGCCGCAGCCGGCCGCCGGTCTGCACCGACACAGTGATCACTCCCTCGGACCATGGGATCGGTTGATCCGGATGGAGCGATGCCCGGCCGGAGGCCCACAAAACCGGGGCGCACAAAACCGGACGAGGCGCGCTCAGGCCGACGTCGGCACCAGATACCGAAGCAGCACCACATCGTCGAGTTGTCGGACCTCGGCCAGCCGCAGCGGGGAATGGACTCCCTGGGGGAAGGCTCCGGGGCCGACGAACGCCGGCGCGTCCCGCTCGCCGACGAAGAACGGGGCGACGGCGAGGTGGAGCTCGTCGACGAGGCCGGCGGTCAGGAAGGCGGTGTGCACCGAGGTTCCCCCCTCGACCAGCAGGCGGCGCACGCCCCGGCGGGCGAGGTCGGCGAGCACCGCGGCGACGTCCACCAGCGGCCGACCGGGCAGGTCAACGACGCTCACCCGCCCGCCAGGACCGGGGCCGGGACCGCCAGCCTCCGGCACCCCGTCGGGGGTGGGCGCAGGGAGGGCTCGGGTGCGGTCGACGGCGACGCCGGTCGGCGCTACGGACCAGGACGGCGGCGGTGCGGCGCTGCCGGCGCGCCGGTAGACGAGCGTGTCGACCGGGTCGGTGCCGAACAGGCGGGAACGCGGATCGAGGTCGCCGCCGCCGGAGAGCACCACCTTGACCGGGGTCGGCGGCAGGCCCGCAGCGACCCGCGCGGCGCGACGATGCTCGGCGCGCACGGCGAGACGGGGGTTGTCCCGCCGGACGGTCGCGGCGCCGACGAGGATCGCGTCGCACCCGGCGCGCACCTCGTCGACCCGATCGAGGTCCGCCGGCCCGGAGAGGATCAGCCGCGCATCCGAGCAGTCGTCGATCCGGCCGTCCAGCGACATCGCGCAGCTACAGATCACGTAGGGGCGCCCCGCCACCGTGCGCTCGCCGTCCACGCGTCAGCATGGCATGCCGATCGGGAGCGGCCGCGGGGCCGCCGCGGCACGGGACTACCGTGACCTGCTGTGCGGATCGCGACGTGGAACATCAACTCCGCGAAGGCCAGGCAGGCCCGGCTGATCGAGTGGCTGGACCGCGCCGGACCGGACGTGGTGTGCCTGCAGGAGACGAAGCTGTCGGACGACGCCTTCCTGGAGCTGTTCGACGAGGACCTGTTCCGGCGTGGCTACCGGGTCGCCCATCACGGCGACGGCCGGTGGAACGGCGTGGCGATCCTGTCGCGGGGCAGCCTCGACGACGTCGTACGGGGCCTGCCGGGCGGCCCGGGCTTCCCCGACCCAGAACCCCGCGCGATCGCCGCGACCTGCGACGGCATCCGGGTCTGGTCGTTGTACGTGCCGAACGGGCGCACCGTCGACGACCCGCACTACGCCTACAAGCTGTCCTGGCTGGCCGCCTTGCGCGACGTCGTCACCGCGGAGGTGGCCCGGGGCCCGCTGATGACACTGGGCGACTTCAACATCGCCCCGACGGACGCCGACGTGTGGGACGTCGCGCAGTTCGAGGGCGCCACGCACGTCACACCGGCCGAACGCGCCGCGCTCGGGGAGCTCGTCGACGCCGGTCTCGTCGACGTCCTGCGCACCCGCTGGCCCGACGACGTCGTCTACACCTACTGGGACTACCGCCAGCTCTGCTTCCCGAAGAACTTCGGCATGCGCATCGACCTGACGCTGGCGTCCGCCGACGTCGCGGGCCGGGTGCGCGCGGTGTGGGTGGACCGGGCAGCCCGCAAGGGAACCGGAACCAGCGACCACGCGCCGGTCGTCGTCGACCTGGACGTCGCGCCGGACGGGGACGTGGGCCCCATGGTGCCGCCGCCGTCGAGCCGTGGCTCGACGGGCCGCGCGGGCGGCGGCCGGCCGTCGTCCACCGGCGACTCGCTGCGCCGCCGCTGACGCCGGCGCGGGCCCGGGAGGTCATGCGCCCCGGGCCCGACGCCGCGGCGGGCCGGGGTGCGGAGGGACTCGCACCCCGGGTGCGCCGTCACGCGGCCGGCGTGTTCGCGGACTCGGGCCGCCCGCCCTCGCTCTGCGCCGCGGGCTGCGCCGACAGGGCCGGAGCCTCGCTCGGCTGGGCCGGTGCGACCTCGACCGGCTTCGCCCCGTCGGCCGGCTCGTGGCCGCCGCTCGCCGCGGTGACGGCGATGCGGGTCGCCTTCGGCTCGGCCGCCGCACCCGCGAGCCGGACGGTCAGCACGCCCCGGTCGTAGCCCGCGGAGATCCGCGAGGCGTCGACCCGCTCGGGGAGCTGGAACTCCCGGCGGAAGCTGCCGGACCAGCTCTCGCGGTGGACGCGACCGGCGCGTTCCTGCTCGCGCCGCCCACCGCGCCGGCCACGGACGACCAGGCGGCCACGGTCGATCTCCACGACCACGTCGTGCTCCACATCGATCCCGGGCAACTCGAGGTTGATCAGCACGTCCTCGCCCTCGGTGACGACGTCGGCCGAGGGAACGGCGAGCTCCGCGCTCTGGGAGCGGCCGGCGAGCGCCGGGCGCCGGGTACCCCACGCGCGCCGAACGATCTCGTCGAACTCCCGGTCCATCCGCCCCAGCGCCGCGAACGGGTCCCACAGGTAGGTGCTCACAAGGGCCTCCCTCGTCTTGATCGATCTCTGGGTGCCACGGCGGGCAGGGCCGCCCAGAGGCGCATCCCGGCGATCCTTCGCCGTTCCGCCTCCGCTTTGAGCCCTCCCGTCGTTCACAGTTCATGAGTCTAGGACGCTCAATCTTCGGGATGCAACCCTCGGCAGCACTTCTGGTGGAGAGTGACACAGGTGACACCGAGGTTGCGATGGCGCGGCCGTGGTCGCCGGGGCGACTGCCACGATCGTCCGCGGGGGTACCCGCAGCCCGCCGCCCCGGCGCCGCGCCCGGCCCGTTCGGGCTGCCCGAGAAGTGCTCGCCCCTCCCCCGGGCGGGGGCGGGGGAGCGAGGGAACGCCCGCGCGGCCTGCGTACCGGAACAGGAACAACGTGCGCATCCGGGCGGGCGCGCGCGAGCCCACCACCCACCACCCACCACCCGTGGGCGACAGTGGGCCGGGGCCGCCGACGACCGGTGGACACGCCGACCGGCCGGCGCGCCGGGCGGCGACGGGCGCCGTGACGCGCCCGTCGGGAGAATGTCCGAGGAGCGCAGATCGGCACCGGTGACCGGTTCGCGCCGTAGCCGGAATACCCGGCAAGACCAGCAAATCCTTACGGAGTGGAGAAACGTCGGCCCCGATTACGAGCGGGTAAACCGACACTTCCGTCAAGGTTACGAGGGGTGACGACAAGTAAGCCACACCATCGTGGTATAAAGTCCCACGCTATACCGGACTGCATGCTGGGGAGGCTGTTCGTGTACCTCGAGCGAACGGTTGCAGCGCCGCACGTGTTTCCTTGGCGGGGTCGCCCAGAACGACCCACTCCCGTCAGGCGGCATCCCGCCGACAGCCCCGTCCGTCGCTGCGGCGACGGCCCTTCGGGGCGGTCTCGACGGACCGCCCGGTCGCGCGCGACTGACGATCCCACGATCGGCGAGAGCACGTGGTCGCGGGTCATCTGTCACGGACCGATGGCGCCGGCAGCACAGAAGACAAGGAGTGGCATTGAACGAGAGCGATCGGCGCGCGGCTCTGGCGGTCGCGACGCCCGGAGGTGACGTCCCCTTCCCCGCGTTGGACTTCGATGATCTACCGGCCTCGGTGGTCAGCCGGTTCCGCGAGGTCGCCGCGCACCTGCCCAACACCCCGGCGTTGGTGTCCCCGGGCGTCACGATGACGTTCGCCGAGACCGACCGCCGCACGGACGACATCGCGGTGGCCGTGCTGGGGCGCCTCGACGCGACCGAGGACGGCCCGGTGGCGACGCTGCTTCCGCACGGGGTCCCCGGGCTGCTCGGCGTGCTGGCGGCGATGAAGACCGGCCGGCCCGTCGTCCCGCTCGATCCGATGGTGCCGGCCGAGCGGATGGCTCAGATCATCCGTCAGGCCGGCTGTGTGGCGCTGGTCACCGACCTGGGCGATGGCTCCGTGGCCCGCTCCACGGTGGGTCTGCGGCCGGTGGGGTCACCGGACGCGCAGGCGCCCGCCGCAGCGACCGTCGACCCGAAGCCGCTGCTGGAGCTGCTGGCCGGCAACGGTCCCCGGCTGGTGCTGGACCTCGCGGCCGCGGCCAGCGATGGCGCCGAGTGGATCGCCGCCAACGGGTCCGACGCGGTCTGGTGGCCCGAGCCGCAGCTCACCGACCCGGCCTGCATCGTGTTCACCTCCGGCTCCACCGGCGCACCCAAGGGCGTCGTGTGGACCCACGGCACGTTCCTGTGCGATGCCTATGCCGGCGCGCAGCGCCTCGGCTTCGCGCCCGGCGACCGGCTGGCGCTGGTGCTGCCGTACTCGTTCGCGGCGGGGATCACCGTGGTCGTGTTCGGCCTGCTCAACGGCGCGGGCCTCTACGCCTACGACCCGCGGTCGGCGGGGCTGCCCGGTCTCGGTGACTGGATCAACGCCCAGCACCTGACGGCATTGCAGACCACTCCGTCGCTGCTGCGGGCGTTGCTCGGCGCGCTCGAACCGGACGAGGTCCTCGCCGACCTGCGGATCGTCACCACCTGCGGGGAGGCCGCGTACGGCCGCGACATCGCGGCGCTGCGCCCACACGTGCCGGCGTCCTGTACCTACGTGAACTGGTCGGGTGCCTCCGAGATCGCCTCGCTGGGCTTCTTCGAGATCGGGCCGGACGCGCCGGTGCCCGCGGGCACCGTGCCGGCGGGGCTGCCCGCGCCGGGCAAGGAGGTGGTGTTCCGCCGCGAGGACGGCACCATCGCCGGGCCCGGCGAGTCGGGCGACGTCGAGGTGACCTCGGCGTACCTGTCCGCGGGCTACTGGGGCAGCCCGGAGCTGACGGCGGAGAAGTTCACCCCGCGTCCGGACGGCCGGACCACCTGCCGCACCGGTGACCTCGGCCGTTTCGAACCCGACGGCACGGTGGTGCTGCTCGGCCGGCGCGACGCCGCGGTGAAGATCCGCGGGTACCTGGTGGAGCCGAGCGAGGTCGAGGCGGCCCTGCTGAACTCCGCGGAAATCGCCGAGGCGGTGGTCACCGCGGTGACCACCGGGGTGCAGAACCGCCTGGTCGCCTACGTCGTCCCGGCGGTGAACGGCAACACGCTGTCCCCGGTGCGCATCCGCCGGGCGCTGCGCGAACGGCTGCCGGTCTGGATGGTGCCCACGACGATCGTGGCGCTGGCGGAGATGCCCCGCAACGAGCGCGGCAAGGTCGACCGCGGCGCCCTGCCGCCCCCGCCCGCCGCCCCCGCCGGGTCCGCCCGGCCGCGGACCCAGTGGGAGATCGTCGTCGCCGACATCTGGACCCGGGTCCTGGACCTGGAGGAGGTGGGGATCGAGGACGACTTCATGGAGCTCGGCGGCGACTCGCTCGCCGCCAACGAGCTGCTCACCCTCGTCGGCGAGAAGCTGGGGGTCTCCCTGCCGTCGTCGGCCCTGGTCGACTCCCCCACGCTCGGCGCCTTCGCCCGGACGGTCTCGCTGGCCCAGCAGGCCGGCCCCCGCCACCCGACCGTCGTGCCGCTGCGCACCACCGGCTCGCGCCCGCCGCTGTTCTGCTTCGCCGGAGCCGGCGCGCTCGCGCTCGGCTTCCACTCGCTCGCCCGCCGGCTCGGCGACGACCAGCCGGTCTACGCCTTCCAGGCGCACGGCCTGGAACGGCGCGGCTTCCCCGACTGGAGCGTGGAGAAGACCGCCCGCCGCCACCTGGAGATCATCCGGATCATCGCGCCGCGGGGCCCCTACCTGCTGGCCGGGCACTCCCTCGGCGGTCTGATCGCGATGGAGATCGCCCAGCAGCTCACCGCGGCCGGTGACGAGGTCGGCTTCCTGTCGATCATGGACACCTACATGCCGTCCTCCCTGCGGATCACGCCCGGCGAGGAGGACGGCGCAACGCCGGGCGCCGACACCGCGAACGGTGCCGGCGCGCCGGTAGCGCCCGGCGGTGCGCAGGAACACGCCCGCACCTACCGCCACCGGCTGGCGCGCTTCACCCAGCGGCTACTGCCGGAACAGCGGACGAACTTCACCAACATCGCGACGCTCAAGAAAATGGTGCAGATTCCGCTGACCGGAGTGGTGCAGTTCGGCGGAATGGAGCAGTTCGACGTCTTCTTCAATCACGGCAGGCTGCTCGAGCGGTTCTACCGGCCGCAGCCGTGGGCCGGCCGGACCCTCGTCTACCGATCGGCCGAAAATCCGGATACGGAGGACGCGTGGTCAGCTTTCCTCACCGGCAGCCACGACACTCACTATGTCCCTTGTGAACATTTTTATCTGCTTCGGGAACCGCACGTCATAAAGATCTCCGAGCATTTCCGGTCGGAGATCGACCGGGTGGTGGCCGAGCAGGCGGCTCGGCGCTGAGCCGCCGGTACCGTCCGTCCGGGCGACGGCCGGGGGACGGCTGTGTCCTCCGGCCGCATCCGGCGGCCGTGTCCAGCGGGCCGTGTCCAGCGGGCCGTGTCCAGCGGGCCGTGTCCAGCGGCCGGGCGGTGCCGGGAGGCCACCAGCGAGCCGTCCGGCTAGCGGCGGTCGGCGGCGTAGGTCACGCGGACGTCGGTGAAGCCCAGCGCCCCCAGCAGACCGCGCAGCATGGCGGTCGTGTTCTTCTTGCCCAGCTCGATGACCTGGCCGTCGGTCTTGGCCGCGTCGGTCATCTTCGACGAGGCCTTCTGGTACAGCGCCTTGTCGCTGCTGACCCCGCCGAGCAGGCCGCCAACCCGGTCCAGCGCCCCGCGCTGGCGGGCGACGACGTAGCTGTGGTCGAGGTCCAGCACCGGCGTGGACAGGGTCGGGTTCGGCAGCTCGATGGTCACCGATCGGCGGTCCGGCGAGACGGTGACGGCATCGGCGTCGAGGTGACCGAAGTCGACCGTCGAGTCGACCGTGCCGACCCCCACGAACAGCGTGCGCTCGCCCTTCAGCGCCGCCGGGATCCACTTGGTGTCGTCCTCGAGATCGACGACGACCTCGAGGTGGGCGCCGGCGGCGTGGTAGGAGCTGAGGTCCTCCAACGAGCGCAGCACCGCCGGGGAGCTGCGGTCGATCGTCCGCTCCTTGAACGGGTTGAGGCTGGGCCGCCACCCGGCCACCACCGCGATCAGGCCGACGACGAGCACGGCGAGCAGGATGGTGGCGATCAGCCGCAGCGGGCTGAAGCGGGACGGCAGGGAGCGCAGGGTCCGGTTCGAGCGGGTGGGCCGGTCCGTGCCGGGCTCGTCGTTCATGGTGGGAGATGTACCCGAAAACCCCGGTAACCACGCCGATTGTCGGCGTTACGACCGGCCGCCGGTGATCGACGCCGGCTCGCTGGTGCGAGCCAGGATGATCGCGGTGCGGTCGTCGCCCTGCCGGCCCGGGGCATGCCGGCGCACGGCGTCGAAGGCGTCGTCGAGCAGGCCCACCGGGGTGCGGCCGGGGTCGCGCAGGATCTCCGCGATCAGCCGGTGCGCGCCGAACTGGCGCCCGGCAGCGTCGCGCGCCTCGACCAGCCCGTCTGTGTAGGCGATGAGCATGTCCCCCGGTTCGAGGTGCAACGTCCGGATCTCCCACGCGCCGGGCGCGGCGAGCAGGCCCGACATCAGCGGCCCCGTCGGAGGCAGCCGCACGATCTGGGCGGCGGCGTGGCGGCGGTTCCCCTTCGGCGCGGGCGCCGGGTTCGTCGACCCCCGGCGCGCGCCGGCCGCCGGCCCCACGATCGCGCTGACGCTCGCCGACGGCCGGGTCCCCGCGGCGCCGGCGTTGCTCGCCGCGGCGCCGGCCTCCCGCTTGCGGGCCGGGTCGGCGGCGTCGACCACGGCGTCGGGCGGCGGGTCTGCCGGCGCGGCGGGGCGGGGAATGGCCGGGAGCGCAGCACCGAACGGCGGGGTGGCCGGCGGGGTGGTCGACAGGGTGGCCGGCGGGGTGGTCGACAGGGTGGCCGGCGGGGTGGTCGGCGGGGTGGCCGGCGCGGCCATTGCCCAGGCCGGCCCGGCCCGGCGCAGCAGCAGCGCGTCCGGGTGGCCGGCGTTGACGTAGTGCAGCTCCCCGCTGCGTGGATCGACGACGGCGATGATGGCGGTGGCGAACATCTCCTCGGTCTCGCCGAGGTTCTCCACCGCCCATTCCACCGCGGCGGCCGGCCCGGCGCCGGTGGACAGCGCGGCGTCGAGGAGCTGCTTGAGCCGAAGGGCGAAGACGCCCGCCGCGGCGCCGTGGCCCGAGACGTCGCCCACGACCACGGCGACGCGTCCGTCGGGCAGCTCGAAGGCGTCGTACCAGTCCCCCGCGAGCTCCCCCTGGGCCGGATCGACCCGCCCGTGCAACATCAGCCCGCGGGCTCGCAGCAGTGAGGGAGTGAGTGCGTCACGCAGGGCGATGACGGCGGGTCCCTGCTGCGCCAGGGCCTCCCAGGACCGCTCGTTCTGCCGCACGAGGCGCACGAGCTGGGCGCGCATCGTCTCGACGTCGGCCGCCAGCGCCACGATCTCCGCCGGGCCCACCGAGGGGATCCGCGTGTCGTATCGCCCGGCCGCCACGGAGTTGACCGAGCGTTGCAAGGCGCCGATCGGACGCAGCAGCCAGCGCCGCAACACGATCATGATCGTCACCAGGACACCGAGGATGACGAACATCGCGCTGGCCAGCGAGCTCAGCAGCAGCACGGAGGAGCTCTCGACCCGACCGGACGCCTCGACCTGCTCGCGGTCGATCTGTCCGGCGAGGCGAGCGGCCTGGCCGCGCAGCTCGTCGAAGTCGCGGCGGGCGTTCGCGCGGACGATGCCGGCGGCCCCGGCCACGTCGCCGCGGGCCATCGCGGCCAGCTCCGGCTCGACGACCTCGCGCCGCCAGGTCCCGTAGGCGACGTCCACCCGGGTCCGCTGCGCCCGCAGGTCGGGGAAGTCGGCCAGCAGCTCGTCCAGCCGTGCGTTGAGCGCGGGGACCGAACGCCGGGAGTCGTCGAAGGGCTCCAGGAAGCCGCGGTCGCGGGTGACGATGTAGCCGCGCAACGCGCTTTCCTGATCGACGAAGTCGGCGAGGAGCATCGCGGTGGTCGTGGCCGCGGGGTCCAGGTGCTTTCCCCGCTCGGTGGCGGCGTGCCGCGACCGCAGGGCGGAGGCCACGGCCAGCACCAGCATCACGATGATCGCGATGCTGGCGAGCAGCGTCAGCGTCCGGATGCCGCGCCGGAGGCCAGCCGTTTCGCCCACGCCAGGATTGTCGTCCACCTGTCGGGGGCGGGTTGTGCCGGGTGACGGGCGTCCCGCGTCCCGAGTGTCCCGCCGCTCGTCTGGCGGGCGGCCCCGACCTGCAACCCGACGGGGCCGGCGCGCCCGCCAGCCGAAGTAAGGCGATCCGAGCGACCGGGCCATGCCGGCGGTACCGCCACGTCTCGTCCAAAAAAGGGGCCAAATAACTGTAGTACGAAAAACGAATCTGGCCTGGCAATACAGCTAAAAAGGCGGTTTTGCTCGTCCACGCCGAGCCTCGGCGCGTGACGAGGTCAACCGGCGGGAAAACACAGGTTGAAGCCGTGGAGCCGGAACCCGGCCCGCGGGCTGGTCGTTGACATCCGTGGACGTGCCGCCCCCTGACTTTCGCGGGTGCGCGTCACCCGACCGGGCCGCGGGCGCTCACGGACCGCCCCGGTCGCAGTCCCCGACGCTCGCCGTTGCGGGGCGCCCCCTGCAGCGGGCATCCGACACACAGGGTGGGAGCAGCACCACGATGACTTCCGGTTCGGCCACCGACCCGGCCCATGCGAACCACGACCCGGCCCACGGGACAGCCGCCACACCGGCCGTCATGGACGGTGCGGCGGGCTTGGCCCGCGCCGACACGGCGATCTGGACCCGCGGGCTGACCAAGCGCTACGGCGCTCGGCGCGCCGTGGACCATCTCGACCTCCAGGTGCCCCGCGGGGCGCTGTCCGGCTTCGTCGGGCCGAACGGCGCCGGCAAGTCCACCACGCTGCGGATGCTGCTGGGCCTCATCCGGCCCTCGGCCGGCCACGGCCACGTCCTGGGCGAGCCGATCACCGAGCCGGACCGCTACCTGCACCGGGTCGGCGCGATGATCGAGGGCCCGACCTTCCACCCGGGCCTGTCGGGCCGGCGCAACCTCGATCAGCTCGCGATCCTGCGCGGGATCGGGGGCTGGCGCGGGACCCGCCGGCAGCGCCGCGTCGAGGAGGTGCTGGGCCAGGTGGGCCTGGGCGAGCGGGCCGATGACCGGTTCAGCACGTACTCGCTCGGCATGAAGCAGCGCCTGGGCATCGCCGCGGCCCTGCTGCCCGATCCGTGCCTGCTCATCCTGGACGAGCCGACCAACGGTCTGGACCCGGCGGGCATCCGGGAGATCCGGGCGCTGCTCGGCCAGCTCGCCGGCGGGGGGATGACCGTCTTCGTCTCCAGCCACCTGCTCACCGAGGTCGAGCAGATCTGCGACCACCTCGTCATGATCAACGGCGGGCGAATGCTGTTCCAGGGCCACGTCACCGACCTGCTCGCGGCCGAGGACCCCCGCATCCTGATGATCCCCGAGCACGATGCCGACGCGCGCCGGCTCGCCGGGCTGCTCGGCGACGAGGGCCTGCGTGTCGAGATCGATCTGCGCAACGGTCCCCCGGACGCCTCGACCACCCGGGGCCGCCTGCCGGTCGTCACCGCGCACGCCCCGGAGGGACTGGCCGCCCACCTCAACCGGCTCGCGATGCGCGCCGGAATCACCCTGCGCTCGCTGCGCACCCACCGGCCCAACCTGGAGGAGACTTTTCTGCGCGTCACCGGAGAGATCGACGGCGACCTGGTCCGTACCGCCCAGGCCGGGCAGGAGCCGGACGGGAGCGTGCCGCCGCCCGCGGGCGCCGGGCTCGACCCGGCCCACAGCCGCGGGGGTGCCACTTGATCGCGGCATTCCGGGCCGAATGGGTGCCGCTGCTGCGGCCCCGGTTCCTGCTGGGCACGCTCGGCGCCGTGATCTCGTGTGCCCTCCTTGGCACCGTGCTGACCTTCTTCTCGGTCGGGCGCCGGGACTTCGACGGCGATCCGGTCACCGCCGCCGACCTGTCCCGGTCGGACGGCCTGATCCAGGGGGTGCAGGCCGTCAGCATCCTGCTGGGGGTGGTGGCGCTGTCGGTGGTTGCCGCCGCGCTGGCCGGCGACCACAGTCACGGCACCCTGCGCAACCAACTCGTCGCCCGACCGCACCGGGCCCGGCTGCTCGCCGGCAAGCTGCTGGCCCTGGCAGCCTTCATCGTCCTGGTCGTCGCGGCGGCCACGGCCGTCTCGGTGGGGCTGTCGTTCCTGCTCGCACCGACCCGGGGGGTGTCCACCGCCGCCTGGAGCAGTTGGGCGGGGCTGGCTGATCTCGGCGCCGGCTTCGTCAACCTGTGCCTCGGCTCGCTGGGGTACGCCGCCATCGGGGCGTTGGCCGCGATCCTGCTGCGCGGACCGGCGGCCGCGATCGCCGTCGCGCTCGCCTACGCGCTTCCGGTGGAGATGCTGATCGCGCGCATCTACCACCCGGCGCGTTCCTGGCTGCCGGTGCAGCTCATGCAGGAGATCGCCACCGGCGGTGCCGCCGATCCCATGCCCTACGCCGACGCGCTGCTGCGCGGGATGGTCTACGCCGGCGTCATGGTGCTGCTCGCCCTGATGGTCTTCCGGCGGCGAGACATGACCGCCTGACCGACGCCGGTCGGCGTCAGTGCCCGCCCGTGGCGGCGCCCGCTCGCCCGCGCCAGTATCCGAGGACGCCAGTGTCCGAGGACGCCAGTGTCCGGAGACGTCGGTGTCCGGAGACGTCGGTGTCCGAGGACGTCAGTGTCCGAGGACGTCAGTGTCCGAGGACGTCAGTGTCCGAGGACGTCAGTGTCCGAGGACGTCAGTGTCCGAAGACGTCGGAGTCCAGGGCGTCGGCCTCGCCGGCGGCCCCGCGGTCCAGGCCGGAGATGGCCGCGATCTCCGCCGCGGTCAGGCTGAAGCCGAACACGTCGATGTTCTCGGCCAGCCGGGCCGGACTGGCCGACTTCGGCACCGCCACCACGCCGAGCTCGATGTGCCAACGCAGCACGATCTGCGCGGGTGTGCGGCCGTGCGCGGCGGCGATCCGGATGATGACGGGTTCGTCGAGCAGACCGGTGCCGGCACCCAGCGGGCTCCACGCCTCGGTGACGATGCCGTGCTCGGCGTGGTAGGCGCGGACCGCGCCCCGGCCGAGCCGCGGGTCGAGCTGGATCTGGTTGACATCCGGGGCCACCCCGGTCTCGGCCAGCAGCCGGTCCAGGTGGGTCGTCTTGAAGTTCGACACGCCGATGGCCCGCACCTGACCGTCCTTCACCAGGTCGACGAGGCCCTTCCAGGCGGCGACGTACCGGTCCCGCCACGGGTTGGGCCAGTGGATGAGCAACAGGTCGACGTAGTCGAGGCCCATCCGCCGGGTGCTCTCCGCGGCTGCCCGGCGCACCCCCCGCACGCTGTGTGAGCGCTTGTTGAACTTCGTGGTGACGAACAGCTCCTCGCGGGCCACTCCGGCTGCGCGCAGGCCGGCGCCGACCCCCTTCTCGTTGCCGTAGTTGTGGGCGGTGTCGATCAGCCGGTAGCCCAGCCCGATCGCCTGCTCCACGACGCCCTGGACCGTGTGGTCGTCCAGCGGCCAGGTCCCGAGCCCGAGCTGGGGCATCCGGGCGCCGTGCGCGAGGGGGACGGTGGGAACAGGCGAAGGCGGCACGGCGCGCAGTCCTTTCTGTCACGATGAGGCAGACCCAGCGAGCGGGCCCGGACGCGCGGGGAGCAGACTGCCAGCATGAGTGCCGCCAGGGACGACAGACTCGCCGTGCAGCTGCCCGCGGACTCGGCGGGCGTCATCCGTTCCGCCGCGGAGGGTGAGGGCCTGTCCCTCGAGGACTTCGCCGTCGAGGCGATGAAGCGGTACGCCCAGGAGGTGCTGGCCGACAGGCGGCTGTTCCGCGTGCCGGACACGGACTGGGCCGCGTTCGAGGCGCTGCTCGACGGGCCGTCGGCGGACGCCCCGCGGCTGCGCCGACTGCTGGACGACGAGCCGGGCGCGGAGTAGTCAGCCACCGCCCACCCCCACCGCCTCCCGACCGCGTCCCCGACCCGGCAAGAAGGATGTCACGCAGTGCCCCTGACCAAACCCGCGGCCCTGACCGAGGCCATGGATCGCACGACCTTCAACAGCGGGGATGACCTGCTCGACGGTTGGCTGCGGCACCGAGCCCTCGAACACCAGCAGGATCGGACCACGAACACGTTCGTGATCCTCGATGCCGACCGGATCGCCGGCTACTACTGCCTGGCGACGGCTGCCGTGGAACGCATCCCCGGCTCGCGCCGACGCTCGCGGCGGCCGACCGAGCCGGTCGCGGCCATGTTCGTCGGCCGGCTCGCCGTCGATCTGCGCTACCAGGGCCGCGGGATCGGCGCCCGGCTCGTCCGCGACGCGGTGATGCGCTCACTCACCGTGCATCGGATGGTCGGGCTACCCCTGCTGCTCGCCCATGCGATGCGGGAACCCGGGCGCGCCTTCTACCGCCATGTCGGCTTCCGCGACGCCCGGTTCGATCCCTACCTGCTGGCGCTGCCGCTGCGCGCCGTGGCCGGCGGCTGAACCCTTAGAGAGCCTGAGCCCTTAGGGAGTCGTCACCCTGAGTCATCGCCCAGCAGAACGTCGAGGTCGACCCGCATCAGCCACTGGTCGAGCTTGAACGGCGGGTACGGCCAGGGCAGGCCGTCGAGCACCATCTGGTTGACGGGCAGCCACAGGCTGCGCCGCAGCGGGTCGACCGCGCCGCGGCGCACCCCGACGTAGCGGGTCGACGGGCCGCGCAGCATGTTCAGGCCCACGTCGATGGGCGGCTCGGTGCGGAAGGTCATCCGCGCGCCGCGCCCCGCCGGCCGCACGACCTGCACCAGGCCGTCGAGGCCGGCGAGCAGGATCGCGCCGGTCCGCGGGTCGAGGGTGACACTGCGGACCAGTCCGCCCTGGTCGGTGCCGGCCACCAGGTAGTCGGGCTGGTTCGCGATACCCCAGGTGTCCGTCGGCCAGTTGCCGGTCGCCGGCGCGCGGGTCACCAGGCCGCGCTCGCGGCCGAGCTTCGGGTAGACGGCCACGGTCTCGGCGCGCAGGCCGTCACTCTTCGTTCGCGCCACGTAGAGCGTGCCGTCCGCGCCGAACACGGCGGACTCCATCCGGGAACCGTCCTGCACGGCGCGCACCGCGGTGCTGCACGGGGTGATGGTGCCGCGGGACGCCGAGTAGGAGAACTCCTGGATCGGGAACGGCTGGGTGCTGTAGTCCAGGCCCCGCACGTCGCTGATCAGGACGAACCGCTCGTCGTCCGGTTCGCTGGTCGGATCGGCGACGACCTCTCGCGGGTTGACGACCAGCGCGATGCCCAGCGGTCGGACCTGCGGATACTGCCAGTGCGCCAGGACCCGGCCGGCCGGGTCGATGACGATCAGCGCCCCGTTGTCGGTTCCGCCGCCGCCGGCGCCCAGGTACTGGGCGATGACCAGGTGCCCGCTGCGCGGCAGGCGGGCGATGGACGCCGGCCCGCGCGAGGAACGCGGCTGCAACGGGCCGAGCACCGGGAAGGCCCGTGCCGCGAGGGACGGCGAGGCCGTCGTGGCGAACTGCTCCGCCGTCCAGGACTCCTGCGGGTCGTAGACCCACCGTGCGGTCGGCTGGTCCCGGCGGAGCTGGCCCACGCTCGGCAGCTCCCCGTCCACGGCCGTGTTCCAGCCGAAGTACGGCATCAGCGACGTGAACAGCACCCGTTGGGCGCCGTCCGGGCCGGGCACGACGATCACGTCGGAGGTGTCCCCGCCGCCGACGCCGCGGTAGTTCGGATCGAGCCGGGGCAGGCTCAGCCGGCCCTTCGTCGACGGGATCACCAGCCGGGTGAACCGCTCGATGTCCGGCTCGAAGACCTCGATCTCCATGTCGGTGCCGGTCAGCTTCGACTGGTCGTCGGAGAACGGCGTGGTCGTCACGAACACGGTGCCGTCGGCCGACACCGCGGACATGAACGCGGCCTGGCCGGGGCCGAAGCCCCACCCGGGCACCTCGGTGACCCGGACCGTCGTCTGGCCGCCGTCGAACTCCCCGAAGGTGCCGGGCGCGCCGTAGATGGTCAGCAGGTTCTCCGGCAGCTTCGTCACCGAACCGGCCGAGACGGAGGGGCCGGCGGTGACCCCGCCGACCGGCGCGGACGGCCGACCCCGGGGCAGGCCTTCGGGGACCGCCCCCTCCGACGACAGCAGCCGCCCGGCGATGAGCCCGCCGCCCGCGGCCGCACCGAGCCCCACGGCGGTCACGAGCAGCCGGCGGCGACTGAGCCGGGTCTGCTCCGCACCCGCGGCCGGGTCGTTCTCCGCGACCGCGACCGGCGTGGGGGGGTTCTCCGGCTGGTCGGCGCCGGGCAGGTCCGCGGCCCCGATCCAGGCGGCCTGCGCGGCACGCTCGCGCCGGCCGGCGCGGCCCCGGCGGCGAGCGCGGCGACCGCGTTCGGTCTGGTCGGTGTCGGTGTCGCCGCCGTAGAGGGCACCGGCACGCCCCGGCAGGGTGTCGTGATCGTCGCTGCCGGCGCCGCCGTCGTGCCCGTCGGCACTGTGGCCGCCGGCACGCGCATGGCCGCCGGCACGCGCATGGCCGCCGGGAGGGGATTGGCCGCCGGGAGGGACATGGCCGCCGCCGGAGGCGCGGCTGTCGTCGGGGGCATGGCCGCCGTCGGAGGCATGGCCCTTCCCGAAGCGGACCTGCCTGCCGATCCGGACCTGCCTGCCGCGACCGGGCAGAGTGTCGTGGTCGTCGGTGCCGTCGCCGGGGGTACCACCCCGACCGGTGGGGTCGCGATCCCGGGGCACGCCGTCCGGGGCCGCGGAGTCCGGGGCGCCCAAGGCACGTGCGTGCGAGGGCGCGGCGCCCGAAGGAGGGGCGCCCGAGTCAGCGGCGCCCGAGTCAGCGGCGCCCGAGTCAGCGGCGCCCGAGTCAGCGGCGCCCGAGTCAGGGGCAGCCGAGTCAGGGGCAGCCGGAGAAGCGGTGTCGGGACGGCTTGTCCGGTCCTGGCCGTCGGGGGTGTCCCTGCCGCGACGGCCATATCTGCCGACTGTGGTGCGCCCGCGCTCACCGCCGTCGGCATCCGAACGGATCTTGGATGGCATGTGCGGTGGCCTCGCCTCTCAACGCCGGTGGGCCCTCTCGAGGCCGGAGGGTGGGGGCCCCGGCCGAGTAGGACGACCGTACCCGACGGATCAGAACGACATATCGGACAAGGTCTTTGGACCACGCCCGTCCGGGGGCGCCTAGACCGGTGCGGGGAAGCCCTCCTCGGGCCGCGCGTCGCTGATCGAGGCGGCGCCGAGCGGCGCGTCCTCGCCGCCGCGCCCGTCGTCGCTGACCCTCCTGCCCGCCGCCTGCCGGTCGGCGTGATGGAGCTGGACCACGAGCAGCCCGACCGCGACCGCGGTCACCGACTCGGCGGCAAGCGCCGCCGTGGCCGTCGCCATCGAGCCGCCCCCGGCCGAGACCAGCGCCGCCGCCGTCGCCACCGTGGCGACCGCCAGCACCCCGACCACCCGGCGCACCCCCGCGCCGAGCAGGTAGGTGGTGAACATGAGGGTGACGGCCAGCAGCGTCATGGCTAGCGCCAGCACCCACAGGGCTGGGGCGGCACCGGTCAGGTGGGGCCCGAACACCAGGCCCAGCAGCCACTTCGCCCCGACCAGGCCGATCGCGGCAAGAAAGAGGCCGGGCGCGACGACGAACGCGAGGGCCACCGCCAGGGTCGCCCCGGCCGGACGGCCCTCCTTGCGCCGGCGGGCCGCCTCGGGCAGCAGGAAGTTGGCCACCGCCAGCCCGATGAAGACCGGCACCTTGCAGGCCGTTGAGATCGCCGCGTAACCGCCCACCCCGTCCGTGCCCAGCCAGCCGACGATGACGACGTCCATGTTCTGCAGCAGGGCCAGCGGGATGAGCGCACCGAGCGCCACGGTGGTGTCGGCGATGACACTCTGGCGGGCGCTGGCTCGCGGGGCCGGAATCGGAATCGGGATCGGGCCGGTGGCCGGCGGGGTGCCGTCGTCGGGCAGCGGCGCCGACCACGTGCGGACGGCGGCCGGACGGGGTAGCCGCGGGGTGCGGGCGACCGCCCAGCGGGCATGCTCGGCGCCCACGATCACGCCGATGACGATGCCGAGCCCCGCACCGTTGACCCCCATGCCCGAGACCACGAAGACGATCACCAGACCGATCCGGACGAAGCCCTCGACCACGAAGTTCACGGCCAGCCGCTGATAGGCGCCACGGGCCTGCATCAGGCCGCGCTCGACGCACAGCAGCGTCCACAGCGCGGCCCCGATCGTGGCCTCGGCGATCGCCACCGGGTGGGGGTAGGACATCAGCGCCGCCGCCGGGCGGGACAACGCCAGGGCGGCGACGGTGGCGACGACGATCCCGACGCCGCAGGCCCCGCGCAGCCGGCGAATCCAGGACCACTGCTCGCGGCGGGTGTCCCCGGTCCCGGACGTCTCGTGCTGCACGACGGCGATGAGCAGGGCGTTGCCGGCGACCGACAGGATCAGGAAGATGCTCACCTGAACGGACACGGCGCCGTAGGCGTCGGAATCGAGCGCGCGCGCGACGATCAGGTTCATCAGCAGGTTACAGCCGTTGACGAGCATGCCGGCGACCGCCAGGGCTGCCGGGCCGGCCAGCAGGCCGGACACAGCCTCTCGCGAGGGCTTCGCCATCAGTCTCCCCATCGGGAACGGAACACGTCGATCACCCGTGGCGGAACACCGGCAATGGTATGTGCGCGCCGATTTTTCCGACATCTGTAGGTTGCAGGCGAACATGCTAAGCCCTGTCGATCGGACCGAGAGGAACGCCACCGGTGATCGGAAGCCCCAGCACGCCGCATCCCGTCGGGCTCGGGGAGCACCGGTACCTGCCCACCCTCGCCGGCCGGCACGTGGTGTTCCTCAACTGGCGTGATCAGGACCACCCGCAGGCCGGGGGGGCGGAGCTGTTCTGCCAGTCGATCGCCGAGCGGTTCGCCGCAGCCGGCGCGCGGGTGACGCTGCTGACCTCCCGGCCCGCCGAGGACGGGGAACCGGCGCTCCCGGTGGCCGAGCACGTGGCCGGGGTGGACGTCCGTCGCGGCGGTGGCACCTTCGGGGTCTATCCGTCCGTGCTGGGCCGGCTGGCGGGCCTCGGGCGGGGCGGACACCGCGTCGACGCGGTCGTCGACTGCCAGAACGGGATCCCGTTCTTCAGCCCCCTGGTGCTGCCGGCGTCCACGCCGATCGTCCAGGTGCTGCACCACGTCCACCAGAAGCAGTTCCCGCTGTACTTCCCGGGTCCGGTGGCCAAGGTCGGGCAGGTGCTCGAGGCACCGGGCAGCCGGCTGGTCTACCGGCGCCGCCCGGTCGTCGTCGTCTCCCCCTCGACCCGGGCGGAGGCGCGCGGGGTGCTGGGCCTGCCCGGCCCGCGCTTCCTCGTCCCCAACGGCGTGACCGCCGCCGTCCCCTCCCCCACGACCGTCCCCGTCCCCTCCCCCACGACCGCCGCCGGCATGGCGTCCTCGGGGGATGGGGCGGACCCGGCGGCGGGACGTCCCGCCGCGGCGCCGACGATCGTGTGCGTCGGTCGGCTCGTGCCGCACAAGCGGCTGCACCTGCTCCTCGACGCGCTGCCGGCGCTGGTCGCCGCTCATCCGGGACTCACCGTCCATGTCGTCGGCGACGGCCCCGACCGGCAGCGGCTGGTCGCCCGCGCGGTTGCGCTCGGCCTGACGACCGCGCCCGGGGACGGCGCCCTCGGGGAGAGCGACTCCCGCGGCGGCGGCTCCCGCGGTGGCGACGTGGTTCGGTGGCATGGTTACACCGACGCGGCCACCCGCGACCGGCTGCTCGCCTCGGCCTGGCTGACGGTGAACCCCTCGCACGGGGAGGGCTGGGGGCTGTCGGTGCTGGAGGCGGCCGCCCTCGGAGTACCGGCGGTGGCGTTCCGGGTGCCGGGGCTGCGTGACGCGGTCCGGGACGGGACGACGGGCTGGCTCGTCGACGACGGCGTGCCGCTGGCGGGAACAATCGGCAAGGCGCTGCGGACGATGGCCGATCCGCCCGCCGCAGCCCGGCTGCGCGCGGCCGCGCGCGCCTGGGCGGCCGGCTTCACCTGGGACGCCGGCGCCGAGCTGCTCGCCCGGGTCGTCACCGCCGAGATCGACCGGCTGGCGCAGCCGCGTCGCGCGGGCAACGGCGGACGGGCGGCGCGCGATCGCCGCCGGGTCGACGACGAGCTCACCCGCGCCGCGTTCACCCTGCCGGCCGGCGCGCCCCGCCCCGCCCTGCGCCGCACCGACCTGGTGTACCGGCCGGATCTCGACGCCGACGAGGTGGTCGCCATCCTCTACGGCGCCGGCGAGGCCGCCGCGCGGGCGGCGTTGGCCCGGGCCGGAGTGTCCGCCGAGCCTCGGCTGCGCCCCGGCACCGGGGAGGACCTGCTGCTCGCCGCGAGCCGCGAGCTGGTGTCGGGGGCCGACGCACCGCCGGCCCCCGGTTTCCCGCGGGCGGCCGCCCGGGTGTCCGCCGGCCGCGGGTGACGGTCCCGGACGGGCGGTGCCCAGGGCCCGCCGTCGCGCCACCCGGCCCCGCGTCAACGCGACGGGACGGCTCCGCCGCGGCGGGTGGTCACCGCGGGCCCCACCGCGCGGTCCGGCCGCGGGGCCCTGGCCACGGCGGGCGTGGGCACGGTCACCGGTGTCGGCGCGCTGGCACCGGTGGCACCCAGCTCGGCGAAGGCGGCTCGGAACAGATCCGCGAAGGCCGGCACCGAGCCGGGCCCGAGGAGATGGCGGTGATAGCCGAACGTGATGTTCAGGCTGTCGCCCATCCCGAGCACGCCGATGAACAACCCCTGCGGCATCCCGGCCGTCCCGGTGAAGTACACGGCGCTGATCGGCAGCCCGGCAGCCCCGGCCAGGTCGTCGAAGCGACCGAGGTTGCTCACCGCGGCGGTCGGGGCGAGCACCGGGCGCCCCGCGGCCACTCCGCAGCGCAGCAGCGTGCTGCGCCACGGGCCGGGCACGAACCGCGCCGCGGCGACCCCGAGCGCACCGGAGAGCCCCGGCACCACCGGCGGGGCGGCCTGCTTGGCCAGGTCGGTCTGCTCCACCACGCGGACGGCGAGCTGTAGCGCGTCGACCCGGTCCGCGACCTCACTCGAGATGATCTTCAGACCGGTCTGATTGCCGCCGATCTCGCCCGGCGCGGGGATCGACGACCCCGCGGCCGACGGCGACGGTGACGGCGAGAACGCCAGGGCGATCGGCATCCGGACCCGCAGCCGGCTGGACCCCCCGCCCCGGCGGGAGTTCCACCGGTCGACCGCCAGATGCGCCGCGCCGATCAGCAGATCGTTGATGGTCATCTGCCGGCCGTCCGGCAACGTCCGCCGGTCGGTGGGCGCCGGCAGGATCAGCGGATGGAATCCGTAGCCGTCGCCGCCCGCCGCCAGCGGCGTGATGTAGCGCCCGGAGTGGCGGACGAGTGTGGCCCAGCCGGGCGCACCGGCCCGGGCGAGCGGCTGCACGCCCGCCGGCACGCCGCGGTGACCCTCGCCCGGTGCGACGGCACCGTCTCGGTCGGCGTCGGCCGTCGCGCGGTAGTGCTCGAGGATCTCGGCGACGAGCGCGGCGAGTCGCAGCCCGTCGAAGGCGAGGTGATGGGCCACCACGCTGAGCTGGTCGCCGTCGGCCCGACGGATCAGCGCCACCCGGATCGGCGGGTAGCGGCGCAGGTCGAACGGCGCCGACGACAGGATCTCGTGGATGCGCCACCCGTCGGTTCCGTCGTCGACGAAGCCGACCGGATCGGCCGTGGGTTCGGCGGCGAACCGCCAGGCGTGCTGGCGGGATCCATACAGCACAGCGCGGGCCATCGGATGACGACGGATCGCTGACCACACGGCTGCCCGCAGCCGCGCCGGGTCCAGCCGCCCCGTCGTCTGGACGAACAGCCCGCAGGTCAGCGGCGCACTCGCCCGGTCCGACGCGGCGAGAATCTGCTCACCCGGAGTCAACACCCGGTCGGGTATCGGCGGTGCCGGAGCCCCGCCGTCCTGCGCCAATCCCATTGTCGTAGGCCGGCCTCTCTGGGGGGATTTCGCGGTTTCACGGCGATGGCGCGCGTCGCCGTCGAGGAGCAGGTCCAGCGTAACCAGGGGAAATCGCTTGCTTGGGAGAGAGGTCACCCGTCGCCGGCCTGTCCGAACCCACCTCCGCAAGGTCACCCCGAACAGGGACATGGCAGGCAGAGGCCATAAAAGCTGGGTTGGTCGGGGCATACGGCCCATCCAGGGCACCAGCCCGCTCCTCACGCAAAGTAGCCGATTTAGGGGTGTAACGAATTCCAAAGGTCGGCTGCGGCCCGCACCCTCGTCCTACCCCCCGCCCCGAAACGGGCACCCTGTCACCGAGTGTTACCCACTGGTCGGCACTGGCGGGACCTGAGAGGATGCCCTCATGATCCTCTCGGTCATCATGGCGACACTCTGCGCGATCGGGGCACTCGGCCATCTCGTCGCAGGACTGCGCCGGCCGGCCGATTCCCGAAAGGAGTGCCATGAACGGCGACGAGAGGTGCCCGTCGGACCGGATTGAACTCGCGGATCTCGTCTGCCTCACGGGCGGATCGTCTACACACTACGCGAATCAAACGATTCCCCATGAACGCGACCTCGCCATCGTCGAACTGTTGGGCAAGGTGCGACGCGGCGGCGGTCTCGAGCAGCTACTCGACCTGATCCGACCGGAGGTGGAGGCGGAGACCCTGCGGGCCTTCGGGGTGCGGATGGCCTCACTGGCGGTTCGCCGTACCGAACCCGACCTGCTGCGCCTGGGGCTGCTCGCCGTCGCCCTCGCCAGCCTGCGCAGCATGGACCACCGCGACGACTTAGGCGCGCTCGCCCCGCTCTGGCGGACGGCGAGCCTGCTGCGCCTTGACCCATCCCACGAGTTCACCGCCGCGGCGGTAGAGCTCCCCGACGCGTCGCGGTTCCTGCTGGGGTGGGTGGACCGCACCCCGGACCTGCAGGATCTGGTCGAGATGGGGTTTCGCGAATCGGCGGACGAGGACGGCTTCCGCTACGTCAGCGACGCGACCATCCGTCGCCGCATCCTGGAGGAGGACTACGCCCGCCGGCCCCGGGCCATCCGGCTCCTGCTCGCCCGCCAGCGGCGCCGGTGGCTGCGCGAGAACGGCTTCGACTGACGCGGCGCGGTTCAGCCCGCGTCGACGGCCGGCCGGCGGATGACCTGCAGCCGCGCCTGCGCCAGCACGGCGGGCATGTTGCGGATGACGTCGCGGTCGCGGTCGCGGTCCTCCTCGGTGAGCTCCTCCCAGTCCACCATCGACGGGTGCCGCCTGTCCGGCTCGGCGTCACTGCGCAGCGGTCCGTAGGAGTAGCCCTGCCGCTCCTTGTGCCGCCGCCACCGCACGTGCTCGTCGCGGGCGAGTTCCTCGATCTCGGCGTCGGTGAAGGTGAAGGTGTCGCCGTCCGGCCCGGCGGAGATGATCGACCAGTCGCGGGCCTGCACGATCGCCGCGTACTGGGCGGCCTGCGCGCGGTTGGCCTCCCGCAGCGGCTCGGCCAGCTCCGCCCACGGCCGCAGCCCCGGGCGTGAACCCGCCTCGTGCCGCTTTCCGAGCTCGTGGTCCAGGTAGCGGCGGTGGATCGCCTGCGCCATCCGCTCGACGCACCCCGTGTCGATCAACGGCGACGTGCCCGCCGCGGATGCGGGGGCCGTTCCGGACCGCCGGGTCGAGGATCCGCTCACAACCATTGTCATGGCCCGGTGACTCCTTCTGAAACGGATGGCGGCCAAGGTTCGAACTGCCGGTGTCGCGGCGCCGCTAGTCGAGTCTCTTGCTTCCGGTCCACCTGCCGCCACCGGAAGTCTGCCGCCCGACAGAGGAATCACGACCGCCGTAACCACCACCGCCGTCGGCGAAGGGGCGGAGGTTGTCGGAGCGGGGGTTGCCGGGGCGGAGGCCGTCGGGGCGGGGGTTGTCGGGGCGGAGGCCGTCGGGGCGGAGGCCGTCGGGGCGGCGAGCGCCCGGGGTGGCACCGTTCGCGGTGAGGTCGGCGCGCTCGGGGGTGTCCGGGGCGCCGGGCCGTTCCCAGACCCAGGCGGCCAGCGCGGCGAGCACCGCGGCGAACGCCAGCGAACCGAGCACCTGCACGGGCACCCCGAACGCGCCGTGCCCCGACCCGGGCTGGCTGTTCGGTTCCACCGCGACCCCGATGCCCGCGCCGAGCATCGCGAGCGCGGCGAGCCATCCCAGCACCTGCGGCCGCGACCGCCCGAGCCAGACGAACACCGGCACCACCAGGGCGACCGGGCCGGCCACCAGAACCAGCGCGACCATCGCCAGCCCGGTCCACAGCACCCGCACGGCACGGCCCGACGGCGGTACACCCGACGGGCGCGCCACGCCGGGCGCCCGGTAGGCCCGCGGCAGCCGCGGGAAGACCGGGTACCCGTTCTCGTCGGAGCGGCGCCGCAGCCGGAAGCGTTCCGGCAGCACGGCCAGCCCGATGAGCACCAGCACCAGCACCAGCCCGACGATCAGGTCACGCCGGTACTCGGCGCCGGGGATGTTGTCGATGACGATGGTGCCGCCGGCGCCGGCCGGCACGATCCAGCCCTGCTGCCAGCCGTCGAGGCGCACCGGCGTCAGCGTGGTGCCGCCGAGCTTCGCCGACCACGAGGTGTTCGCGTTCTCCCGGACGGCGAGGAACGCCCGCTCGCCCGCGCCGATCTGGACGGTCCGGCGCTCCGCACCCCACTGGCCCACCACCGTCGCACGCGCCGCCGGCGCTACCGGCTGGCGCCCGGCACCCATCAGCGCCAGGGAGTCGACGAGGATCGAGGTCTGGCCCTGGTCGACGCGAAGCTGGTGCGTCCCGGCCGGCAGCGTCAGGCGGCTGCCGTCGGAGCACAGCGACACCTGCACCGGCAGCACCGAGGTGACGTCGCTGTTGCGCCCGGTGATTCGCAACGGGTAGCGCTCGCCGTCGACGACCAGGGTGGGGCCGCTGCCACAGGGCACGACCAGCGCCGCGTCGTTCGCCGGCGGGGTACCCCGGGGGGGCGGCAGGAAGCTCGCCGTACCGTTGACGGTGAACGTCATCTCCCGGGGCACGTCGAAGCGTCGGGACAGCGCCAGCTCCTCCGACCCGCCGAACGGCTGCGCCGGGTCGACCCGCTGCCGCGCCAGCGAGAATGCGACGTCTCCCTGGTCGGCCCCGGTGAACAGCCGGCCGACGTCGTCGGGGAGCTGCGCGTAGTGCTGGAACGTGACGCCCGGGATGGTGATCTCCCGGATGCCGGCGCCGAGGGTGTCGTCGTTCTCCCGGTCGACCCGCTCGAACGTGATCCGGTACCAGCGGCTTTCCCCGGGTGGGACGGCGAGGCGCTGGATGTCCTCCACCGGGGACACCTCGGTCACGACCGCACCGGCCTCGGTGGTCACCCGCATCGCCCGCACAGCCGGTCGCCAGGGGCCCTCCGACAGCAGGCTGATGTCGATGTAGGGCACGGTCATCCGGCGGCCGACGTCGAGCTGGATCCACTGGCCGGCGGAGGTGGTGCCCTTCTTGCGCATGGCCGTCCAGGCCGTCGCGTCGAACCCGTCGACGGCGGCCGGGGGCGCGAGATCCGGCGCGGCGAGCAGGTCGTAGCCGTAGGAGGAGGCGGTGACCGACATGCCGTCGACGAAGCCGGCGACGGTCTGGTGACCGGCCACGTCGTCCTCGGCCCACTGGTGGGGCTCGCCGGTCCTGCCCACCGCGTTGCCGGTCGGCCCGAGCAGGTAGGAGTTGGCGTCGTGGACGATGCCGAAGGTGCTGTCCCGGCGGGTGAGGGTATCCGTGTCGACCCAGGCGGTCGACGGCTCGATCACCTCCCCAGGCGCGGCCTTGATCGCGTTCGGGCTGGTCGACGCCGCCGCCGGGGCGGACGGGTCGGCAAGGTCGCCGGCGAGCACGACGGGCCGATCCGCGCCGAGCAGGCCCTGCGCGGCGAGCTGCACCGTCGCCTCGGGGCCGCCGGAGACGACGACAGCCCTGTCGGCGGCGTAGGACTGGACCAGCTTCGCGCCCGTCGGCACCGTCCAGACCTCCAGCGCCGGCACCTTCTGCTTCGGGTTGCGCAACTCCGGGACGAGCCGTTCCTTGGCCGAGGCGCGCGCGGACACCTGCGGGCCGAACGAGGCGGCCGGCGTCAGCCCGGAGGAACGCAGCGCGCGGTGCAGCTCGTCGGTGGACGGGGGAATGTCCCAGTCCTTCTGCTCCAGGTCGTTGCGCAGCAGGATCTGGCCGATGCCGGCCCGGGCCAACGCCTCACCGAGTCCCGGCGCGGAGCCCGTGGCCAGTTCGCGTTCGATGCCGTCCATCAGCCGGGTCACCCCGGTTCCGCCGAGTGGGATGAGGCTACGCACCCCCCAGGGCGTCTTCGCCAGCCACTGCAACGGCTCGTCGAGTGGACGGCCCCAGTCGTATTCGGCGAACGGCGAACCGGGCAGGACCAGCGCCCGGCCGCCATGCGGGTTCCCGCTGAGCCAGTCGGCCGCCTGCACCCAGTAGTCGGGCACCGCGGTGAAGGGGCGGGGCTGCAACCCGCGGCCGGACAACGCGGGAGTCATGCCGCAGACGAGCGCGACCACCGTCACCGCTGCGGCGCCCGTCATCACGCCGGTCCGAGGACGCACCGGGCTCCGCCGGCCGGCGGCGCGGCGCAGTCGAGCGGGCGCGCGGCGGACCCGAACGGGCAGGGCGACCACCGCATGCCCGACGCCCAGCGCGATCGGCAGCCGCACCACCGGCTGGAACTTGTAGACGTTGCGCAGGAAGCCGAGCTGGTTGCCGAGCAGATCGCGCGCCACCCCCGACAACGGGCTGCCCGGATCGCCCGGGTAGGCCGCGGCGACGGAGACGGTGCCGACTGCGAGCGTCACCAGCAGGAACCGGCGGGCGGGCAGGTCCGGCCGGGACAGCCCCCACAGCCCGATCGCGGCGACGGCCGCGGAGCCGACTATCGGCACCGGCCGGGAGACGTACTCGGTCGCGGCGGGCAGCCAGGGCCGCGGAAGCTGGAGGTAGGCCATCCAGTCCGTCGCGCCGCGCAGCGCCTCGGCGACCGACGTGGTCGCCGTCGTCGTCTCGACGGTCTCGGTGTACGGGAGGAAGTTCAGCCCGTAGCGGCCCTGCACCATCAGCGCGAGCAGCCACCAGGTCGAGGCGAGGATGACCGCCACCACCCACCAGGCTCGCAGCGCCCACGCCCGGCGGGTTCCGCCCGCGAACACGAGCACCACCGCCGGGCACAGCAGCACGCAGAGCGTGACGGTGGCGTTGATGCCGCCGGTCCCCAGGACGGCGAGGCCCGACAGCGCGGCGGCGCGGCGCGGGGAGAGCCGCCGCGCCGGATCGACGGCCGGGTCGTGCTCCTCGGGGCGCCCGTAGCCGTCCAGCGGGCCGGGGGGCGCGGCCGTGCCGGTGTCCGCGCCGAGGGCGCCGTCGGGGCGCAGCGCGAGGATGAGCGGCAGGGTGATCCAGGGCAGCATCGCCGCGCCGGCGAGCGCGACGGAGGTCGCCCCGACCTTGCCGAGGAACATCGGCGACAGGGTGTAGGCGAGCCCCGCCAGGACCCGGGTGACGGGCACGCCGAGGCGCAGCGCGTCGGCGAGGCGCACGACGCCCCACGAGGAGACGGTGAGCAGCAACGCCATCCACAGCCGCTGCGTCATCCAGGGCGGCAGGCCGACCAGTTTGCCCAGGCCGAAGAAGGGCCCCATCGGGAACAGGTAGCCGACGTACTGGTTCGGCACGTAACCGAACTCGGCGAGGGAGTTCCACAGGTGGGTGGCCCGGCCCATGAAGCCCCACGGGTCGAGCGGGACGTCGAGCTTGGTGTCCGCGGTCAGCCGGCCGGGCGCCTGAAGCAGGTAGAGCACCGCGAACCCCACCGCCATCCCGAGCAGCGGCCACCGCGAGGTCCGGCGGGCGCGTGGTGAGGAGGCGGGGGCGGAGGTGAATGCGGCGGATGACCGGGCCACGCGCGGGCCGGTCGCCGTCGCGACGGGACCGCGGGCGGGGGAGAAGATCGCTGGCTCCAGGGTCGAGAACTGGTACGCCCGACCTTACCTAGGGTGCCGGAATCGGGATGTCTCGCCCCTCCCCGCCCGATAGCACCCCCTGCGCCCCGTCCCGCTCACTCGAGATGCCCCAGGGTCTACGGACCCGGGGGCCAGCGCTACGACGAGCGCCCCGCGCCATCCCGCTCAGGCGCGGGGCGCACCGGCGCCTCGGCGCCGCCCACAGCCGTCGCCGTCGCCCTCGCCCTCGTCAGCGCCGCGGCGAGCGCGGCCGTCGCCGCCGGCGTCGGCTCCCCACCCGGCGACGGGATGGTCACGACGGCCTCGTCGGTGGACCCCCCCGCCTGCGCGAGGGCGACCCCCGGGCTCGGGAGCCGGCTCACACCCGGGCTCGGGAGACTGATCGTGGCACCCGGAAGGATCAACCCTGCACCCCCGGCGTCCGAGGTGCGGCCCGCGCCGGCGGCCGCCGCGGCCGACCCGAGCACGACCGGGTCCGCCAGGGACCGCCCGGCGCCGGAGGCCCCCGCAGCCGGGTCCATCCGGCGCGCCGCGGTGGGCTGGACCGCCTCGGGCCGCGGGCGGCGCGGCGGCGACAGCGGAGCCCGCGGGAATGCGCCGCCCACCGACCGGGCAGGCGCGCCGGCACGGTCGGGGCGCCCCACCGGACTCCCTCGCCCCACCGGACCCTCTCGCGCCACCGGACCCTCTCGCGCCGGCGGAGCGGGCGAGTCGGACGGGACAGCCGTATCGGGTGAGACAGCGAGGTCAGGAGCAGCAACCGCGTCCGGCGGGGCAACCGGGTCGGACGGGACAACCAGGTCAGTCGGGCCGGCGGAGGCAGGCTGAGGGGCCGGGGCGGGGTCGGCCGGGGCGGGCGGGGCGGGCGAGACGGCCGACGCAGGGCTGGCGGGCACCACCAGGCCGGGCGTGGCGCGGCCGAGGTAGCGGCGGGCCCGCACCACGTCGACGATCATCGACGGCGTGTGCCGGGTCACCCGGAACGTGCTGCCGGGGATCTCCGCCCAGTGGATCGGGACCTCGGCGATGCGGTAGCCGATCGAGCGAGCGATCGAGAGCACCTCGACGTCGAAGCCGAATCCCGACGAGCGGGCGAGGCTGAACAGCAGCTTCGCCTCCGGACCACGGAACGCCTTGAATCCGCACTGGGTGTCCGCGACGTCCAGGCTGGCCAGCGACCGGGTGATCTGGTTGAAGGCCCAGCTACCGACCCGACGGCCGCTGCTGCGCACCGCCCCGTCGCCGATGCGGCGCGAGCCGAGTGCCACCTCGGCATGTTCCAGTGCGGCCAGCAACAACGGCAGATCGTTGACGTCCGAGGCGCCGTCGGCGTCCATGAAGACGATCGAGGCGCCGTGCGCGACCGACACACCGGCGCGCACCGCCGCGCCCTTGCCCGAGTTCCACGGCAGCCGCAGCACCCGGCCGCCCGGCAACCCGGCGAGATACCCCTCCGCGACGGCGGCGGTGCCGTCGGTACTCCCATCGTCAACCAAGATCACTTCGGCGTCGGGGATCTTGCGCATCACCGACACCAGCTGGGGCAGCGAACCGGGCAGGCGCATCGCCTCGTTGTAGGCCGGGATGACGACGCTCACGGGCACGCTGTCCAAGACTCAACTCCTAGGCTGCGACGGCGGGACCGGTGACAGACGCCAACGAGGGCGCAGCGGTTGGTGACGGCTGGACGAGATCAGCATGCAGTTTCAGACGATTCACCAAGAGTGTCAATGTATGTGTCCCGAAGTCCGCCATCCCGACCTTCGTCCCCTTACTCCATGGCAGGCACTTATCGGCCATACATTGGCTAATCGGGCGTTCCTCCAGCGGGCCCAGCATACGGACACCGAAGAACAGATCGGACGGCGGGTGGACCCGGCCGGCCGGGCGCGCGAGAATGATCCATCACGGAAAGCGACGAACTCCCGACGGTCAGATATCCGCCCGGTCTCGCGTACAACAAGGAAAGACCACCTGGAGCACTATGCGGGCATTCCTCGGGCGCCGATTCGCCACGCCACGAGGCTTGCGGAATCCGCCACTCCCTCGCCGGCACGCCGCAACGGCGGGCCCCACGATTGCCGGCAGACCGGTGCTGCCAGGGCCGACGGCCGCCGCGGCCGACCGTCCCACCCGACGCCACGCGGCCCGATCGCGCCCGACATCGGCGCGGTCTCCTGTGCGGGCATCCGGACACCCGCGAGGTAAGCCGGGACACCCGGAAAGAGACGCAAACGGCGGGCGCAATCGCGCTGCGTCATCGATTCGGATCGCCAGATCCGACTCCGATCCCGTACATGTGACCGGCACATCAGCTCTCCGCGGGCTACGATCACGGCGCCGACGGCCGGCGACACTCGTGGACGCCGCGCCCGGCCGGCGGCGCCGCCGCAAGGACGGCAGCCGAAGGAGGGCACATGCCGCGATCCGAACGCGCCGCCCGCCCGCGGGTACGACCGCCCCAGGCCGGCGATCCCGATGCTCAGCTACGCGGCCTGGTCGGCGCCGGACGCTCGCGGCTGCCCCCAGCGACGGCGATGCGGGCGCGCGACATCGCCCGGCCCAGCGAGGACGACCTCGCCGAAGCGGAACGGGTGGTGGTGCTGCGCCTCGGCCAACGCACCACCCCGGCGGCCGACCCCGATCTCCCTACGGCGCGGTATGGCCAGGCCACGGACCTGGGTTCGGCGACGAAGCACGGACAGGCGACGAAGCAGGAGGCGGAGCACGGACAGGGGGCGGAACGCGGCAGGACGACGGCGGACGCACAGACGACGGCGGCCGGTCAGGGCGACGGCGGCCGGCCGCGGTCGCCGCGGCGACCCGACGGGCGGTCCGCCGGACCTCGCCGACCCGCGCCAGCGCCCCGCCTGCCAGCCCCCGCCCCGCCAGGTCGGTCAGTCGTCGGTCAGGACGCCGGGGATGCCGTGCCGGACGCCGAGGGGACCTCGCCGGTCCGCTCGTAGGCGGAGAGCATCCGCAGCCGACGCACGTGCCGCTGCTCGCCGCTGAACGGCGTCGCGAGGAAGACCTCCGCGAACGCCAGCGCCTCGGAGACGGTGTGCATGCGGGCGCCGAGGCTGAGCACGTTGGCGTCGTTGTGCTGGCGAGCCAGCGTCGCGGTCTGCTCGCTCCAGACCAGCGCCGCGCGCACACCCACGACCTTGTTAGCCGCGATCGCCTCGCCGTTGCCGGAACCGCCGATGACGATGCCGAGGCTGTCCGTCTCGGCCGCGGTGGCCCGCGCCGCCGCCAGGACGAACGGCGGGTAGTCATCGTCGGGGTCGTACTCGACGGGACCATGGTCGACGGGCGCATGGCCCAGCTCCACCAGACGCTCGGCGAGCGCCGCCTTCAGGTGGAAGCCTGCATGGTCAGAACCTAGATGGACGCGCATGATGCGTCATCATGCCTGATCACGTGAAGATCGGTTCCACGTCCCGGGAGCGCTTGAGCTCGAAGAAGCCGGGCGTGCCGGCGACCAGCAGCACTCCGTCCCACAGCCGGCCGGCGTCTTCGCCCTTGGGTGCCGGGGTGATGACCGGCCCGAAGAACGCGTTCTCGCCGACCGCGACGACCGGGGTGCCGACGTCCATGCCGACGCGGCCGATGCCGTCGGCGTGGCTGGCCCGCAGCTTCGCGTCCCACTCGGTCGAGGTCGCCGCGGCGACGAGCGCGGGATCCGCGCCCGCCTCGGCCAGGGCGGCGGCGAAGGTCGCCTCGTCGAACTCGGCCTTCTCCACGTGCCGGCGGCGGCCGAGCGCGGTGTACAGCGCGGCGAGGACGCCCTCACCGTGCCGCTCGGCGGCGGCGATGCAGATCCGCACCGGACTCCACGCCTTCGCCATCATGGCCGCGTACTGCTCGGGCAGGTCGCGCCCCTCGTTGAGCACGGCGAGGCTCATCACGTGCCAGCGGACCCGGACCGGGCGGACCTTCTCCACCTCCAGCAGCCAGCGCGACGTCAGCCACGCCCACGGGCACAGCGGGTCGAACCAGAGGTCGGCGAGGACAGTGCCGGGCTCGTCCTCGGCCGCCGCCGATCCCGGTGCCGGGGTGGTCAGGGTCTCGGTGGTCATGGAAGGCCTCCTCGATCGACGGCTGCGCCTGCCGGACTAGAACCGGTCAGGGAGGCGGACGCTTCCCGGTCGCCGCGAGATATCCGGCCACCCGGTTCACCACGGCGACGAACGGCACGGCCGCGATCGCCCCGGGGATGCCGGCCAGCACGCCGCCGGCGGACAGCGCGATCACGATCGCGAGCGGGTGCAGCCGCACGGCCCGGCGCATGACCAGCGGCTGCAGCAGGTGCCCCTCGATCTGCTGCACGGCCAGCACGACGGCCAGAATGATCAGCGCGTCGGTCACCCCGCCGGAGACGAGCGTGACCAGGACCGCCGCCACACCGGCCACCGTCGCCCCGATGATCGGCACGAACCCGCCGAAGAAGGTCAGCAACGCCAGCGGCGCGACGAGCGGCACACCGACACCGACCAGCCCCATCGCGATGCCGAAGGCGTCGACGGCGGCGACGAAGACGGTCCCCCGGATGTAGCCGGTGATCGTGAGCCAGGCCTCCCGGCCAGCGCCGCGCACCCGGTCCTCCGCGCCCTCGGGGAAGCGGGTGACTATCCAGTCCCAGATCCGGTCGCCGTCGTAGAGGAAGAAGAACGTCGAGAACAGCGCGACGAGCAGACCGGTGATCACCTCGGCAGCGACCGACGCGCCGGAGATCACCCCGGAGACCAGCCGCCCCCGGTTGTTCGCCAGATTGCGTCGGATGTCGTCGACGAGATCGTCGATCTGGCTCTGCGACAGGTGGAACGGCCCGTTGGTCAGGTAGCCGCGGATCTGCTCGACGCCCTCGCTGACCTGGTCGCTGACCGTCGGGATCTCGTTGGCGGCGTTGAACCCGACGGCGACGGCGGCCCCCGCGAGCACGGCGAAGAAGACGAACAGCGCGGCGAACGCCGCCCCGAGCCGCGGCAGGCCGAGCCGCTGGAACCGATGGGCCAGCGGGTGGATGAGCGCGGAGATGAGCAGCCCGGCGATGATCGGGATGACCACCACCCGGACCCGGCCGATTGCCATCAGCAGGATGTAGACCGCCGCGCCGATGATGATCAGGCGCCAGGACCAGCCAGCCGACACCCGCAACGAGACCGGGATGTGCTCCTCGGCGCGGGCCGCGGGCGACTGCCCCGGGTCGGCGGCGTCGCGGGCGGGCGGCGGTACGGTCCCGCCCGGCTCGTCCAGCCCGGCCGCCCGCGCGGCCCGCAGCATCCGCAGCCGGCGCGGGACGATCCCTTGCCGCAGGCCCCTGCCCACCCCGGCCACGGTCGCCCCGGACCCGGGATCGCCCGCGGCCTCGGTCGCCGGGTGCGCTCCAGGGCTCGCCGGGTGTGCTCCAGGGCTCGCCGGGTGCGTCGTGGGATGGGCGGGATGCACCGCGGGACGGCCCGACTCACCGTCCTGATGCGCCGCCGCCCCGCTGGCGCCCGAACCCCCGCCGGTACCCGAACGCGCGCCGGTACCCGAACGCGCGCCGACTCCAGGACTGCCGCCGACCTCCGAACCACCACCGGCAGCGGAGCCGGCCGCGCCGCCGGTCCCAGGACCGGCGCCCTTTCCGGCGCCCGCGTTCCCACCCGGGTCCGGTGGCGCACCCCCGGCACCCTGGTCCGGCCGGCCGGCCGGCGCTCCCGCGGCACCCGTCCCGGACCCGCCCGAACGCCGACGCACGGGCACGCGGCCCAGCCCGGCCACCCGCCTCACCCGCGCCCCCTCCGCCTCCGACACCCAGACGTCCCGGACACCCACGGCGCCCCGACTGCCGACACTTCGAACGCCGGCACATCCCGACGCCCCCACACCCCACCACGGCCAACATCGACCACAGCCAACATCGACCACGGCCAACGCGGCCTGACGGCCGCGCCTACGCCGGGCCGCCCGGACGTCGCCGCCCACGCGTGCGGGACATGTCGCCATCGTGCCGCACCGGCCCTGCGGACGGAGGACCTACCCCGCGCGAATCGCCACAATCCGGAGCTTGCCTCGGTGAAGGGCCGCCCGGCGTGGCCCGGTCTGACCACCTCCAACGACGGCGTCCGGGCCCGCCCGGCACGTGCGGGACCCCGCCCGTCACGTGGGAGAGCCCGCCCGTCACGTGGGAGACTGGGCCGACGGCAACGACCGTGCCGCGGCCACCCTGGTCGACCGGCGCCGATGAGTCCGTGCGGCGGCGAGTCCGTGCGGCGGCGGGTTCCGCCCGGCGGCGCATCGCGGGAGTGCGGGTCCCGGCTGCGGGCCGCCGGGTCGCGGCCCAGGCCAGTGCGGTCGCGTGCCCGACAACACGCCGAACGCACCCGTTCCCGGGTACGTTTCGCGGGAATGCAGTGCCAGCCGAGAAGTCCGTGCCTGCCGAGAGGAACCGGGTGCCCAACAACCTCACCCGCGACGAGGCGCGCGAGCGCGCCCGCCTGCTCAACGTGGCGTCCTACGACGTCGAACTCGACCTGACGACCGGCCCCGGGACCTTCCGCACGTCGACCGCGGTCACGTTCACCGCCCGCGAGCCGGGGGCGACGACGTTCATCGAGCTCGCCGCCGCCAAGGTCGACGAGGTCGTGCTCAACGGCAGGTCGCTGGACCCCGCCGCCGTGTTCGACGGCGAGCGCATCCGGCTCGACGACCTCGCCGAGTCCAACCGGCTCACCGTGGTGGGCGACGGCGTGTACTCGCGCACCGGCGAGGGGCTGCACCGCTTCGTCGACCCGGTCGACGAGGCCGTCTACCTGTACACTCAGTTCGAGACGTACGACGCGCACCGGATGTACGCCTGCTTCGACCAGCCCGATCTGAAGGCGACGTTCACGCTGACGGTGACGGTGCCGGCCGACTGGTCGGCCATCTCCAACAGTGCGGTCGCGGCCGTCGCGGAGGCCGCGATCGGCGTGCGCACGATCCGGTTCCTCACCACACCCGTGATGTCCACCTACATCACCGCGCTCGTCGCCGGTCCTTACCACGAGGTCCGTGACCAGCACGACGGGATCGACCTGGGGCTGTACTGCCGGCGCTCGCTGGCCGAGTTCCTCGACCCGGCGGAGATCTTCGAGATCACCAAGGCGGGGTTCGACTTCTACCACCGCGTGTTCGACTACCGGTACCCGTTCGGCAAGTACGACCAGCTCTTCGTGCCGGAGTTCAACGCCGGCGCGATGGAGAACGCCGGCTGCGTGACCTTCCTGGAGGAGTACGTCTTCCGGGCCAAGGTCACCGAGGCCCGCCGCGAGCGCCGCGCCGAGACGATCCTGCACGAGATGGCGCACATGTGGTTCGGCGACCTGGTCACCATGCGCTGGTGGGACGACCTGTGGCTCAACGAGTCGTTCGCCACCTACATGTCGGTGCTGGCGCAGGTGAGCTCCACGCGGTTCACCAACGGCTGGACGACCTTCGCCAACGCGGAGAAGGGTTGGGCCTACCGTCAGGACCAGCTCTCCTCCACCCATCCGATCGTCGCCGACGCGCCGGACATGGACGCGGTGCGCACGAACTTCGACGGCATCACCTACGCCAAGGGCGCGTCGGTGCTCAAGCAGCTCGTCGCCTGGGTCGGGCAGGAGGAGTTCCTGTCCGGGCTGCGGACGTACTTCCGCCGCTACGAGTACGCGAACACCTCCCTGCGTGACCTGCTCGACGAGCTGGAGAACGCCAGCGGCCGGGAGCTGACGAGCTGGTCCGCCGAGTGGCTGGAGACCACGGGCGTCAACACGCTGCGCCCGCGTTTCTTCACCGACTCCTCCGGCCTGTTCACCTCGTTCGACGTGGTGCAGGAGCCGCCGAGCGCCCCGCCGACCGCGTCGAAGGCGCTGCGCCCGCACCGGCTCGCGATCGGCCTGTACGACCGCGACACCACCGGCGCGCTGGTCCGCCGCGAGCGGGTCGAGCTCGACGTGACCGGCGAGCTCACCGAGGTGCCGAAGCTCGTCGGCGCCCGTCAGCCGGACCTCATCCTGCTCAACGACGACGACCTCACCTACGCCAAGGTCCGCCTCGACGAACGGTCGCTGGCCACCCTCGTCGAGTCGATCGGCGCGATCTCCCAGTCGCTGCCGCGGACGCTGTGCTGGGCGGCGGCGTGGGACATGACCCGCGACGCGGAGCTCGCCGCGCGGGAGTACGTCCGGCTCGTGCTGTCCGGGGTGACCGCCGAGGACGACATCGGCGTGGTGCAGTCGCTGCTGGCCAAGGCCGACCTCACCATCGACGCCTACGGCGAGCCGGCGAACCGCACCCCGGCGCTGCGGGCGCTGACCGAGCGCGCCGAGGAGCTGGCCCGGTCCGCGCCGCCCGGCAGCGACGTGCAGCTCGTCTACACGACCACGTTCGCCCGGGCCGAGGACGCCGACCAGGTGGCCCGGGTGCGAGCGCTGTTCGAGGGCACCGACGTCATCGAGGGTCTCGTCCTGGACACCGAACTGCGCTGGACGCTGCTGACCCAGCTCGTGGCGCGGGGCGTCTACGGCGACGCCGAGATCGACGCCGAGCTCGCCCGCGACCGCACCGCCACCGGCGAGAAGCGTGCGGCCACCGCCCGGGCCGCCCGCCCGAGCGCCGAGGCGAAGGCCGCCGCGTGGTCCGCGGTGATGGACTCCGACGAGCTGTCCAACCACCTGGCCGTCGCGACGATGAGCGGCTTCTGGATCTCCGACCAGATCGAGCTGACCCGGCCCTACGTCGCCCGCTACTTCGACGAGATCGGCGGGATCTGGGAGACCCGCAGCTTCGACACGGCCTCGACCGTCACCCAGATGCTCTTCCCGTCCTCCGTCATCGAGCCGGAGACGGTGGCCGCCGTCGACGCGTACCTCGCCGACCGCAACCCGACGCCGCCGCTGCGTCGCGCGCTGCTCGAGGGCCGCGACGGCCTCGTCCGCGCGCTGGCAGCTCGCGCCAAGGACGCCGCCGCGGCGGCCTAGGCGAGCGCGACTCGGTCCGACGTCGGCCGAGGCGCCACGTCAGGCGCCTCGGCCGACGTCGATCGGGCCGGAGGCCGAACGGGCGTGGGGAAGCCGGACGGCACCGCTCTCACCCGCCGGCCACCCGGACACGCCGGGCGGCGTCGAGGTGCCGGGCGCAGGCGACCATGTCGGCCGGCAGCGCGGGTTCCCAGGATCGCCGCCCGCGAAGCTGCGCCACGAAGGCCATGAGCGCATCGCCGGCGGCGGGCGGTGCGAGCCGCCGCGTCCTCCTGCTCGAACCGGCGACCGACAGGTCTCCGCCTCGCACCGCCACCGACGCCCGTTCGCCCTCCAGGTCCAGGTGGAACCCGCCCGGCCGGGACGCCCACCCGACCTGGAGCACCGTGGGAACATCCGCCCAGTCGAGCAGGGCCGTGCCCCCGACATCGCCCGGATGACCGGCGCGACGGTGCGCGCGGGTGGCCCGGACGACGATCGGGGCTCCAGGCCGCAGCCAGCGCAGCAGGTCGAACAGGTGGATGCCGAGATCGGCGAAACCCCCGGCGGCGCCGTGCGTACCCTGTGCCATCCACGCCGCCGGACCGGCGAAGGCATCGTCGAGCAGGCCCGCGTGGCTGAATCGGACAGTCGCGGCCGAGAGCCGACCGCAGACACCCGCCGCGAGCAGGCCGCGGACCTCGCGCAACGCGACGGAGCAGCGCAGGAACATCGCCGTCGTGGCCGGAACCGTCGCCCGGTCCAGGATCGCCGCCAGCGCGGCGGTCTGCGCGAGCGTCCCCGCCAGCGGCTTTTCGATCAGAGTCGGCACGCCCGCGGCGAGCGCGGCAGGGACGAGCATCCGATGGTCGTCGGTGGTCGAGCAGACGAGTGCGAGGTCGGCCTCGGCGAGCGTGTCGTCGAGCTCCCGAGCGCCTCGGGCGGGTATCCGGACTCCGCTTCCAGCCGGATCGTGCACGCCGGCGAGTTCGAGGTGCGGGTCGGCGGCAATGACGGCGAGGTGGTCGGTCAGATGGACGTGCGAGGTACCAAGGAGGGTGATACGCAGGGTCGGGGTGTCTGCCCCGCTGGCGCGTCGCACCGCTGGGGTCACCTCGCCTCCGTGACCGGGACCGGCTCGTCGAGGTCGAGCGCCGGCACGGTCGCCACCGCCGGTGTCCGCGGCAGGGCGAACGCGACCAGAAGCAGGCCGATGATCATGGCGGCGGCCGCGAGCAGGACCGCGGTGAACGCACCGTCGGCGAGATCGGCACGCAGGCGATCTCCCCGCTGGTCGGTGATGTCCGCGGTGGCGACGGCGACGAGGAGGGCGAGCCCGACGGCGTTGCCGATGTTCAGGGTCGTGGATGCCATGCCAGAGGCGACCCCCTGTTCCCGCGCGGCCACCCCCGAGGCGGCCGCGATCCACATCGCCGTCCAGACGACGCCCTGGGCAACACCGGAGAGGATCAGCCCGGGCAGCAGGACGGAGAACGACCGCTCGCTGTCGAATCCCAGCGCGAGCACGGCCGTTCCCACCGCGCCGAGGGCGAACCCGGCCAGCAGGGTGAGGCGTGCGCCGAGGGCGTTCGTCATCCGCTCGCCCACCTGGGTGCCCGTGGCGATCGCGACGGACGGGATGAGGAAGGCCAGGCCGGTGCGCAGCGCGCTGTAGCCGTGCACTTCCTGCAGCAGCAACGTCAGGAAATAGGGCAACGTGCCGAACGTAGCCATGTAGATGAAGGTCACCGTGATGGCGACCGTCAGCGGGCGGTTGCGCAGCAACCGGAGCGGAAGCAGCGGATCCGCTGTGCGGGACTCCAGCACGACGAACGCGGGCAACAGGATCGCGGCGGCGGCGATGCCGGCGATGACGCCGCCCGAGGTCCAGCCCGACTCCGGGCCCTGGACGAGCACGAAGACCAGCATCGTCGCACCCGCCGTCACCGTCAGCGCCCCCGGCAGATCGAAGCGCCGAGCGGCGTGGCGCGGCGCATCGGCGGGGATGACGGCGAGAGCCGCCAGGGCGACGAGGACGGCGAGCGGCACGTTGACGAAGAAGACGGCGGACCACCCGAACGCCTGGGTGAGGACGCCGCCGAGCAGCGCGCCGACCGTCAGGCCGCTGGCTCCGGCGCCGCCCCAGACCGCGAGCGCCCGGTTGCGACGCGGACCCTCCTCGAACAGCGTGTTGATGAGGGACAGCGTCGACGGAAGCAGCAGCGCGGCGCCGACGCCCTGCACCGCGCGGGCGACGACGAGCACCGCCGGCGCGCCCGCCAGGCCGCCGACGAAGGAGGAGACGGCATAGATGCCCAGGGCCAGCACGAACATGCGACGCCGGCCCAGCAGGTCGGCCGCCCGACCCCCCAGCAGCAGGAACCCACCGGCGAACACGGCATAGGCGCTGACCACCCACTGCTCCGTCTGCCCGGAGAAGTGCAGGGACTCCTTGATGTCGGGCAGTGCCACGAAAACGATGTTCAGGTCCAGCGAGAAGATCAGTTGCGCGAGGGCCAACAGCGCGAGGCTTAGTCCAAGATGACGATGACCGGTCGTGGGCGGGCCGGCCAGCACGGTCGATGGCGTGGACATGTCGCGGGCACCCCTGTTCGACGAGATCCATGATCTGTACGACTGTACGAGTGCAAGCGTACAGTGTTATGGAACGTGACGCAGGTCGACGATGTCGACGGAGTGTCCGCGGGCGGTGGACGACCCGCGTCGCGGTTGCTCCCCTGCGCTTCCGCCGTTCGCGTACGGTCGTAAGGTTCGGCTACGCTGGCCGTCATGCTGAGCCAGCACCCGCTCCGTGAGCAGATCCGGCTGGAGAGCGTCCTGACGGCGCTGGGCAACTCGATCAGGCTGGAGATCGTCCGCATCCTCGACGAGGAGGGCGAGCGTTCCTGCGGCACCGTCGGAGCGAGCCTCAGCACCGAGATCTCCAAGTCCACCCTGACCCATCACTGGCGGGTGCTCCGCGACAGCGGCGTGATCTGGCAGCGCCCCGCCGGCAGGGAGAACCTGCTCTCCCTGCGCCGGGAGGATCTCGCCGTCAGGTTCCCAGGTCTGCTCGAGGCCGTGTTGCGCTCCGACGCCGCCACCGGGCTCATCCCCTCCCGGTCCGGGCACGGCAGCCCGTAGCCGGGCCGGTGCGCCCCGGCACCGACCCGGCCCGCCACCTCAGGAGGTGGCGACGGATTCACGCGAGCCGGCCGACCTCCGCGTCGGCCGGCAGCGACCGCAGCGCCCGGCGGAAGTAGAGCGCGGGCGCGCCGTCCCGCACCTCCGCCTCGTCGACCCGGGCGATGAGGATGGTGTGATCGCCGGCCTCATGCCGGGCGAACGCCGAGCAGCGCAGCAGGACCACGGCGTCCGGCAGAACCGGCACCCCGCGTCCGTCCAGCCGGAACTCGCCGCCGGCGAACTTGTCCGCGCCCCGGGTCGCGAACCGCCGAAGCAGGCCGGCGTGCCGGTCCGCCAGCACCTGGATGGCCCACTGGGTCGAGGTGGCGAAGGCGACGTGGCACTGTGCGGTCCTGGCCAGGCAGACCAGCGCCAGCGGCGGATCGGCGGACAGCGAGCAGAAGGAACTGGCGGTGAAGCCCCAGGGAGTACCGCCGGCGTCGACGGTGGTCACGATGGTCACCCCGCTCGGGAAGGCGGCCATCGCGTCCCGGAACCGGGCGGACGCCTGTCCCGCCTCGCCGCGGCGGTCTCCGGCGCTCACGGGAGCGACCGGAAGTCCACCACCGTCTTCAGGCCGGAGGTTCCCCGGTAGTTCTCGAGAATGTCGACCAGGCCCGGGTAGTCGTCGAAGTGGCAGACCTCCGACAGCAGCTTCTTCCCGTCCACGATCCCGGAGAGCAGCATCTGTGTCGCGGAGGCGATGACGTTCGCCGTGTTGTACATCGGCAGGCCGCGAACATCGAACGGCGCAGAGACGATGTTCAGACCCTTCGCCAATATCAGCCAGGTGTCGAACTTCTGCATCTCCTGGGAGGCGCCGTACAGAATGTATCGCCCACACGGCGCGAGCTTGCGCATCGCGAGGCGTCGCGGATCGCTGTCCTCGTCGCCCTGTACGGTCGGCAGCGTGTCGAAGACGTAGTCGAACGAGCTGTCCGGCACCGCCTCGTCGAGCTCGGACGGAAGATAGGCTCGGTCGGCGAAATTGTCCTCAGCAAGCGCGTTCCGGGTGACGTTGATATCCATCGAGGCCACCTCGCCGGGGGCGAACAGACGTTTCATAACCCGCCCGGCGATGACACCGATCGGCCCGGTGCCCGGCACCAGGATACGATCCCCGATTCGGGGTGGACTACTCAGCACCGAACGCAGGGCGCCGGTCGTCGGCTCCACGAACGAAGACTCCAGGTCATCCATCTGCCGGGGGATCCTGATGGCCGCCGCCCGCCGGTCGTCGACGAAGTTCCGGTCGGCAGGGAAAGCGTCCTCCTTTCGCTGATCGGCAAAGATCGGACGCAGGCTCCGATATTCGGCGAAACCTCCAAAATCCGTCTGCCCCCAGTACACGACGCGGTCACCGAGCTGGAGATCCAGGCCGTCGTCCAGCAGCTCCTCTCCGACGTCCACGATCTCACCGAGATATTCGTGCCCGAGTATCACCGGGTATTCGGATGAAAAGAGGTGCCCTTCGAAGAAGGAGACGTCGGTGGAGCAGATCGAGACGCACCTCGTCTTGAGCAGCACCCCGTCGACGGGCGTCTCGGGAACCGGCACCTCGACCAGGATCGTCTTGCAGGGAGCGATGAGCTGCAGCGCTTTCATTGTCTTCATGGTGATCCTCTCGTTGACCTCGACCCCGGCGGTCCACCCGCCGATCCGGGCGGCGCGACGGGACGCGACGGAGCAGTACCGGGCTGACCTGACCTCCCCCGAATGCCTCAGAGACCCACATACGATGGAAACCATGCTCACGCAGGGCGTCCATCACGACCGCGGGCGTCACCCGCTCCCGCTCGGCCCGCTCCCTGTTCTCCGCAATCAGAGAGGCAATCTTGTCCACCCGCATGGTCCAGGACGTGGCCTCGCCCGACGGATTAATTGTTCCGGCAATCATCCAAGGACTCCTCGCCGATTTTCGACAACTTCGACCCAGCTCCTACGGTCGGTCGAAATTGACGTAAGTACGTATGCGAACTGTCGTACAAAACAAGTACGAGTTCTACGTGGTGGATCGGCAAGCCGTTAATCTCGGGCGCACTGTGGCATCACTCACAGACCATGCGAATGACGTCTTAAGACGTCATTCACCGCTGCTTCATCCGGATACGGTAGCCGGAGCTCAGGATTCGGGCCGCACCTGCGGCGACCTCGGCGCAGAAAGGAGCCGATGCCTTGCACCACGATCCGGAGGTCTCGGCGAACCCGATCACGAGCGCGGAAGCAAAACTGGCGTAGCGCCGAAAAAGAACAGATAGTTCAAAAGGTACCGTCGGGTCCCACGGGTCCCACGGGTCGACCGCCCCGGACAGCGGGACGCCGAGCGACCCTGTGGAGGGGAAACCGATCCAGCGGACGCGAGGAGCCCGCGGTGGCGCAGCGGCCCGGGACGCAGCGGCCCGGGACGGGCACAAAACCGACGCGGCGCCCGCGGCGCGTGGCCGGCAGGCCGGTCGTCGCGCGCGTCAGGCGCGGACGAGCGAGTCGCCGGGGCCGATGGGCCCGGCGCGACTCGCCGCGTCAGTGGGCCGTCGGGCTACCGGCGGCGGGGGACGAGACGGGGAGGGCTGCGTGACCGGGGGCCGCGGGGCCGGCCGCCTCGCCGAGCTGGCGGATGCCGGTCGTGAGGCCGCCGACCAGATCGCCCAGCGAGAAGCTGGACGTCATCGTGAGCGCGGCGAGCCCGGACGCGGAGTCACTGATCCGTTTGCGGGCGGCCGGCGTGGTGGCGACCCGCACGAAGCACTGCCCCGGCGAGACGAGAATGAGCACGGCGGGATCCCGGGCGGGGTCCTCGACGAGGGTCGACAGGATCCGCTCCGCGGCGAGCCGCACGTCGCCGCGCACCGACCCGAGCCGGACACCGAAGCGGACGCCGCTGTGCTTCTGGGCGAGTTCCAACGCCCGGTTCAGCCGCTCAAGCTGCTCCGAGGTGAACGCCTCACCAGTTGCCACTGGCACCGCCCGCGCCGGGGACGGCCTTCTGAGCCCGCTCGCCCTCGATCTCCTCCGGCTTGGTGCCGATCCAGACCTCGTCGTGCTCCCAGGCCTGACCCGGCCGGTAGCGCGTCGGCCCGGTCCTGCGGCTGGACCAGGCGGCGAGCAGGATCGCGATCAGGAACCCGCCGACGATCGTGCCGCCGTAGATCCCCCAGGTCTGCAGGGCCGAGAGCGGATCGGGGTTGTACTTGGTCCCGATCTCCCCTGCGGAGGCGGCCGCCGCGAACACCGGCAGCGCGAAGAGCGTGAGGCCGCCGACGGTCAGCGCCCGGCGCAGGAAGGTGCCGCGCCGCGACGCCGGGCGCCCGCCCGGCCCTCGCGACGAATGGATCATACCGGCGAGGGGCAGCCAGCGGGACCAGCGCGGTTGACGAGGAGTCACGCAGCGAAGGTTACCGGGAAGTGGGTCTAGGGTCCTCTTTCAGGGGTGCCGACGGTCCCCGCGAGGGGGTGAGAAAGACCCCACCGGCAACGGATGCACCACGCACCTCGTCGACGCCACGCACCTCGTCGAGCAGCGCGCCGAGGCGCGCCACCGCGGGGTCGGTGCGCAGGCGTTCCACCGTGACCTCCTTGCCCTCGGCGTCGCGCACGGGCAGCCGCCAGTTGGGATAGGCGTCGACCGTCCCGGGCAGGTTGGGCTGGTGCAGGTCGCCGAGGGCGTCGCCGGGGGCGGCCAGCACGATGCGGCACGGCGAGCGCACCAGCAGTCGGTGCAGGGCGAAGGCGAGTTCGGTGCGGGTCGCCGGCGTGAACTGCGCGCCGTCCCCGGACACCTCGACCGGCCCGGCCAGCAGGCCCTCGGCTCGCAGCAGGTCGAGCAGCGCGTCCCGCTCGGCCCGCCAGCCGGCGGTCTCCGCCTCCTCGGACCGCCCGAGAAGGCCCAGCCCGGCCCGCAGCCGCACGTGCTCACCTTCGAGATAACCCGCCGCGGTGGGCAGGTCGTGCGTGGTGACGCTGGCCATCGTCGCCGCCCGGTACCGCGCCGGCGGCAGCGGGCGGCCGGAGTCGTCCTGCTCGAACCACAGCACCGTGGACCCGAGCACCCCCGTCCGCGCCAGCGTCGTCGCGACGGACGGCTCGACGGTGCCCAGGTCCTCGCCCACGACGACGGCACCGGTCCGCGCGGCCTCCAGGGCGACGAGCCCGAGCATCGCCTCGGCGTCATAGCGGACGTAGGTCCCGTTCGCCGCCCCGGCCCCCCGTGGGATCCACCACAGCCGGAACAGACCGAGGATGTGGTCGACCCGCAGGCCCCCGCCGCGGCGCAGCACTGCGGCCACCATCTGCCGGAACGGCGCGTACCCGGTGTCGGCCAGCGCCTGCGGTCGCCACGGCGGCAGTCCCCAGTCCTGGCCCTGCTGGTTGAACGTGTCGGGTGGGGCCCCCACCGTGGCGTCGACGGCGAGGACGTCCTGCAAGGCCCACGCGTCCGCCCCACCCGGATCGACCCCGACCGCGAGATCGTGCACGATCCCCGCGGCCATCCCGGCTCCGCGGGCGGCGGCCTGCGCCTCGGCGAGCTGGTCGTCGCAGCGCCGCTGCAGCCAGGTGTGAAACGCGATGCGGTCGGCCAGCTCGACGCGGGCGGCCGCGACGGCGGGTGTGCCGGGATGCGCGAGCTGGGCGGGCCACGCCCGCCAGTCCGGCCCGTGCCGCTCGGCCAGCGCGCACCAGGTCGCGAAGTCGGCCAGCCCCGGGATGGCCGCGTCACCGCCAGGTCCGCCGCCACTGCCGTCCGGGCCACCGCCGTCGGGCCCACCGCCGTCGGGCCCACCGGCCTCGGGGCCACCGGCCTCGGGGTCGCCGACGCCGCGCGCGGCCCGGAACAGCAGCTCGAGCGCGGCGGACTTCGCCCGCCACACGGCGTCGCGGTCGAGCAGGCCGTCCTGGCGGGCCTCGCGGGCGAGCTCGTCGACGGCGGCCCGCGTCCGCTCGTCGGCCCGCGCGTACTCGGGCGTCGCCTCGGGCCGCAGGTAGAGCGGCGCGGCGAAGCGGCGGCTGACCGGCGAGTAGGGCGACGCGGCGACTGGCAGCGTGGGGGCGGCGGCATGCAGGGGATTGACGAGCAGCACGTCCGCACCCGCCCGGCCGGACCAGTCCGCGAGATCGGCGAGGTCGGCGTAGTCGCCCATGCCCCAGGAGGACGCCGACCGCAGCGCATAAAGCTGGATCATCCAGCCCCAGGCCCGCGCCGGTTCGGCGAGCGGCGGGGGCCCGGGCACCGCGTCCGGCACGGCGACGAGCGCGCAGCGAAAGCGCTGCGCCCCCACCTCGACATGCAGCACGTGGTCGCCCAGCGGCAGCCCGGCGGGCAGGGCGAGCGGCCGGGCCTCCCACGGCTCGCCGTCGAGGGTACGGCGTTCGGCGGGCTCGCCCGGCGGGTCGAGGGGGATCCGCCGGCCGGTGTCGAGTTCCAGTTCGGCCTGCGCCACCGCGCCCACCGGCAGGTGCACGAGGACCGGGCGCGGCGCGGCGGCCGACACCACGGCGCAGGCCGGCAGCCGGCGCCGCCAGGGCGCCTCCCGGGCCGCGGTGAGGGCCGCCGCGGGGTCGCTCGGGTCGATCCCCAGCAGGCGCAGGGCCGCCCGCACGGTCTGCGGCGCGACCCGCACGAGCGCCCCCTCGGCGTCGCGGTACGCGGTCGCTACTCCGGACACCTCGGCAAGCTCGGCGAGCTCCCGGTCGGCCGGCCACGCCCCGGCCGGGTCCGCGAGCTCCACCTCCGTCAAAGCGCCGCCGGCGGCCCCGACGCCGGTCGCCTCAACGATGCCGGACTCAGCGATGCCGGACTCAGCGATGCCGGACTCAGGGCCGCCGGACTCAGGGCTGGTCGGTTCGGACGGCACGCCGCTGGGCGGCGCGGCCGGATCGCTGGAGACCGCCGCGCTGACGGAATGGTCGGGCGGCAGGGACCGGGCGGAATCGTCTGGGCTCACGCTCTCGGATTCTCACCGCGAGACCCGGCCGGCGACACACCGTCCGCCGGCGCGGAGGCAGGCGAGCCTGTGGTAGGAGCCCCGCCGGCCGGCGGCGCAGCCACTGCCCGCGGCTCGGCCGGGGACGGCCCGGCCACGGATGGCTCAGCCCGGCTCCAGGGCGAGGGGCCCGGGTCGAGGGCCGGCGGCGGCCGCCACACCAGGTCGGCGTCCGTGCCCGGCGCGCCGCCCGCAAAGGTCAACGCGTCCCGGGGGTCCGAGGGGTCGGGAGTCGCCAGCGGCAGCCGCATCCGCAGCAGCGCCCCGCCGCTCGGTGAACCCTCCGCGGTCACGGTGCCGCCGTGGGTCTGCACGGCGTCGGCGACGATCGCGAGGCCGAGCCCGGATCCCGGCAGCCCACGCGCCGACGTGGCCCGGTAGAACCGATCGAAGACCTGGGCCCGCTCCTGCGGGGCGATGCCCGGCCCGTCGTCGGCGACGGTGACCTCGCCGTCGCGGGTGCGCACCCGCACGACCGACGTCGGCGGGGAGAACTTCACCGCGTTGTCGAGCAGATTGGTGACGGCTCGTTCGAGCATGTTCGCCCGGCCGTCGACCGGGGAGCCCGCGGCGTCGACCTCGATCCGGATGCCCTTTCCGGTGGCGCGTCGACGCACCCGTTCCGCGGCGGCGGAGACGATCTCGGCCAGGTCGAGCCGCTCCACGTCCTCAGTGGGCAGTTCGTCCCGGGCGAGCTCGACGAGCTCGCTGACCAGCCCGGACAGCTCGCGCATCTGGGCGTCCACGTCGCGCAGCAGGGCCTCGCGGTCGGCCGCGGGCAGCGCGCGGTGCGGGTTCGCCTCGGCGCGCAGCAACAGCTCGATGTTGGTCCGCAGGCTGGTCAGGGGGGTGCGCAGCTCGTGGCTGGCGTCGTCGACGAGCTGGCGCTGGCGGGCTCTGGATGCCTCCAGCGCGCGCAGCATGCTGTTGAGGCTCTCCGCGAGCCGGGTGATCTCGTCGGCCCCGGTGACGGGAATCAGCGCCGAGAGGTCCTGAGTGCGGGCCACCTCCTCGGCGGCCGCGGCGGCGGCGTCGACGGGCTTCAGTGCCGCCCGGGCCACGATCCGCCCGGCCAGCGCCGAGCCGACGACCCCGACGACCCCGACGACGAGCAGCACCAGCCCGAGGTCGCGCAGAGTCCGGTCGACGTCGGTGGTCGGCCGGGCGAGCTGGAGCGCCCCGCCGGACGCCGGACGCTGCAGCGGGACCGTGACCAGCCGGTAGGACTGGCCGTCGACGGTGATCGTGCGCAGGTTCTGGGTCCGTTCCCGGCGGGCGACCTCGGCGTCGGCGGCGTCGACCGGGATCCGCACGCTGTTCCAGGACGACACGGCGTTCTGCAGCGGGTTGCCGGTGGCGTCGAGGAACTGACCCTCCAGTCCGAAGCTGAACGCCTGCAGGCCGAGTCCCAGGCCCAGCGAGTTGGTCTGGATGGTGTCCGCGGACGCCTCCGCCTGCTCGATGAGCTGGTCGTCGATGGCCTGGTTGAGAACGATGCTGGTGGCGCCGAGGGAGACCCCGGCGACCACCGCGACGGCGGCGGCCACCGCCATGCCGACGAGCAGCGCGAGCCGCGCCCGCAGGGTGAGCCGGCCCAACGGCGAGGAGAACCTGAGCCGGGCCCGCTGCCTCGGCCCGACCCGGCGGACGAATCCGTCGCGCCGGGCGGCGCCCCCCGGCGGGCCGGACTCGCCGCCGGCAGGGGCGCCGCCACCACCGACAGCGCCACCACCACCGACAGCGCCACCACCACCGACAGCGCCACCGCCACCGACAGCGCCAGCAGCGCCGGCACCGGCACCGGCGGGCGCCGGATAGGCCGGCATCGGCCGCCCCCAGGACGGCGGCGCCGCACCGCGTGCCGGCGGTCCTGCGCCGGCTCGCGTCACCCGCGGTCCCCCGCCGGCTCACGCAGCACGTAGCCGACGCCGCGCACGGTGTGCAGCAGCCGGGGTTCGCCGCCCGCTTCGAGTTTGCGTCGCAGGTAGCTCACGAAGACCTCCAGCGAGTTGGAGGTGGGGCCGAAGTCATAGCCCCAGACCCTTTCCATGATCATGGAGCGGGACAGCACCTGCCGCGGATGGCCGAGGAACAGCTCCAGCAGTTCGAACTCGGTCTTGGTCAGGGTCAGTTCGCGCTCGCCCCGGGTCACCTGCCGGCTGGCCTGATCCAGGCTCACGCCGCCGTAGCGCAGCACCGAGTCGGCGACCGCGCCCGACCCGCCGGCGCCGCCCGCTCCGGCGGCCCGGGCGGCGAGCGCCGCCCGGCGGGTCAGCGCCCGCAGCCGGGCGAACAGCTCCTCCAGGGCGAACGGCTTGACCAGGTAGTCGTCGGCGCCGACGTCGAGACCGCTGACCCGATCGGCCAGACCGTCACGCGCGGTCAGCATGAGCACCGGGACGTCGTCGCCGCGGGCCCGCAACTGGCGGCAGGTCTCCAGCCCGTCGATGCGAGGCATCATCACGTCGAGGACCACGATGTCCGGTTGGTCGCGGCACACCGCGTCGAGGGCTTCCACGCCGTCGACCGCGGTCCTCACCTCGTAGCCCTCGAACCGGAGCGAGCGTTCCAGGGACTCCCGGACAGCCGCGTCGTCGTCCACCACCAGTACCCGCACGGCTCCAGTCTGCCTGTGCGCGGTGGACAGGTGGATGGCCGCCGGGCCGTCTCAGGAACACCTACCGCGATCTTCAGGCCGGCTTCAGCCAGGCCGCCGGCCCCGGATCCCCGGCTACGACGGGGATCCGCCTGGTGGCGCGGCGGGGCGGCGGCGCGCGGCGAGGACCCCGGACGGGCTCACCCGGAGCGCGACGGGCTCGGCGGGTCCAGCCGCGGCCGCGGCAGGTCCTCGGTGATCGAGCCGCCCGGGCCACCACCCGCCTGCCCCGTCCCCGAGCCGTCGTCCTCGGCCTCGTCGTCGTTGCGCTCCTCCTCGTCGTCGTCGACCACCGTCACCTCGCTGCGCTGGACGGTGCCGAGAGCGATGCCGGCGTCGCCGAGCGCCGTGCGCACCCGCTCCCGCAGCTCGCGGGCCACCTCCCACTGCTTCAGCGGCTGAGTCTTGATCGCGAGGCGCAGGGAGTAGCCGTCGGCGGTCATGGTCTCCATGCCCCACACCTCCGGCTCGGCGAGGATGACGCTGCTCCACCGGGGGTCCGCCCACAGCTCGTCGGCGGTGCGGCCGAGCACCCGCTTGGCCTCGCTGACCTCGGTGTCGTAGTCGAGCGGGACGTCGAGCACGGTCCTTGCCCATTGCTGGCTCTTGTTGCCGATCCGAGTGATCTCGCCATTACGGACATACCAGACGGTGCCCTCGACATCACGCAACCTCGTCATCCGCAGGCTCACCGCCTCGACCGTGCCCGAGACGGCGCCGACATCGATGACGTCACCCACGCCGTACTGGTCTTCGAGCAGCATGAACATCCCGGACAGGAAGTCGCGGACGAGGTTCTGCGCGCCGAAACCGACGGCGATTCCCAGTACGCCCGCACTGGCGACGATGGGCGCGAGATTGATGCCCAGCTCGCCCAGGATGCTCAGGAATGCCAACCCGAAGACGAAGATGGACGTCACGCTGCGCAGCAGCGAACCGACCGTCGCGGCCCGCTGCCGGCGCCTTTCCATCAGCACCGTCGGATCCCCGAACGCGCCCAGCAGCGTCCCGGCGCGGGAACCGCGGAAGAGCCCACCGCCGCCGCCGGAACCGGCTCGTTCCGTGGTTCGCCGGATGAACCTGTGCAGCAGCGCCCGCACCACGAGGGCGATCAGCAGGATGAGGATGATCCTGATCGGGGTACCCAGGAACACCTCCGCGCCGGCGGCAAGATAGTTACTGTGCGTAGCGTTGTAGACGGTGCGGCAGAGCAGCCCGGGGCTGGTCCCGCAGGCGTCGCGCAGGGCGTTCGCGACCCCCTCGAACGAGACCAGCGGATCCGTGGTCGCCGACGGACTCGGCGAGGGCAGCGGGGTGGTCGCCGCGGCGGCGGACAGCGGGCCCGACGACACGGTGGGCGACGGCGAGGCGGACAGCAGCATCCCCAGGCCGGGGATGAGCGGTTGGGCCAGCAGGGACGGGGCGGGCGTCACGACGTCGGTCATCCTTCCTGTCAATTCCGTCGGTCATGGCGGTCGTGACATCCCCGCGGCGGCCGATTCGGCGGCCGGTGGCGCGCCCACGACCCCGGGGGCGACGATCGGAGATCAGTCTCGCCCATGGGAACGGCCCATCGGTGCCCGCCCCCGGACGGACCCGGCGGGCGACCACGCGCGGCCATGATGACCCCGCTCACATCAGATCGACGGAGAGTGGCCAAAAGCTCACCGATTGATGGGCAGAGAGTGACAAAGGCCACCAGATATGTGCAGCGCCACGGCACGAAAGCCGATGACCATGCAAACAGGCTCGCGTTCTGCCGCCGAAGACGGTTGACTGTCCATTGTCACCGGAGACGCTTGGGCAGAACGGCCCGTAAAGGGCCCTCGGTGGGCAGGAGGTCGGCGCGTGGCAGAGGCGCTGGTTCTCAATGCCACGTACGAGCCTCTGTGCGTGGTGTCGCAAAGACGCGCGCTCGTGCTGGTCCTGACCGACAAGGCCGTGATGGTCGAATCGGCGGGCCAGGTACTTCGGTCCTCGACGACGTCCGTCGACGTCCCGATCGTGGTCCGGTTAGCGCGTTTCGTCCGGGTGCCATACCGCTCGCAGGTCCCGCTGACCCGCAAGGGGGTCCTGGCGCGCGATCATCACCGGTGCGTGTACTGCAATGCGCCGGCAACATCGTTGGACCATGTCATTCCGCGCTCCCGAGGGGGCGCTCACGTGTGGGAGAACGTCGTGGCGGCCTGCGGTCGCTGCAACCATGTCAAAGCCGACCGCGCCGTGGCTGATCTTGGCTGGCGGCTCCGCACGGCTCCCCGAGCGCCGAGCGGAGCCGCTTGGCGCATTCTGGGGTCCCGGCGGATGGATCCGCGCTGGTCGGCCTACCTGAGCACGGATGTGACCGAGGCCGCCTCGGCCTGAGGCACCCGACCCCACCCGACCGGTCCCGGGTACGCGTCGTCGGCGCTGGGCAGGTAGCCGGTGTGCGCATCCTCGTGACGGGGGCGACCGGCTACATCGGCGGCCGGCTGGCCCCCCGCCTGCTCGACCAGGGGCACGACGTGCGGGCGATGACCCGCGACCCGGCGCGGTTGCGCGGCGTTCCCTGGGCTGCCCGGGCGCAGGTGGTCCAGGCCGACGCCCGCGACCCGGCCTCCCTGCCGGCGGCGATGGCGGGTGTCGAGGTCGCCTACTACCTCATCCACTCCATCGACTCCGGTGGCGACTTCTCCGCGGTGGATCGCCAGGCGGCGAGCGCCTTCGCCGCCGCCGCCCACGTGGCCGGGGTACGGCGCATCGTCTACCTCGGCGGGCTGAGCCCGGCGGGTGGCGAGGAGGGCCTGTCCGCGCACCTGAGCTCCCGCCAGGAGGTCGCGAGGATCCTGCTGGACTCCGGGATCCCCACCATCGTGCTACGGGCGGCGGTCATCATCGGCAGCGGCAGCGCGTCGTTCGAGATGCTGCGCTACCTCACCGAACGGCTGCCGGTGATGCTGACCCCCCGCTGGGTGCGCACCCGCATCCAGCCGATCGCGGTCCGGGACGTGCTGTACTACCTGATCGGGGCGCTCAGGGTGCCCGCGGAGGTCAACCAGTCCTTCGACGTGGGCGGCCCGGACATCCTGACCTATGCGGAGATGATGCAGCGTTTCGCGGCGGTGGAGGGGCTGCGCAGGCGGGCCATCATCCCGGTGCCGGTGCTGTCCCCCGGGTTGTCCTCGCTGTGGGTCGGCGTGGTCACCCCGGTACCCAAGGCCATCGCGAAGCCCCTGGTCCGGTCGCTGCGTACCGAGGTCGTCGTCCGCGACGAGCACGCGGTCCGCCGGTGGATCCCGGACCCGCCGGACGGGCTGATGCCCTTCGACACCGCGGCCGCCTATGCCCTCGCCCGCGTCCGTGAACGCGGCGTCGAGACCCGCTGGTCGACGGCGGTCTGGCCGACCCGCTCCCCCGCCCGAATCCTGCGGCGGGCCGTCTCGCCGAAGCCGGCCGGGACCGCCTTGACGGCCGGGACCCTGCCGCCGTCGAGCCTGGGGACCGCGGCGGGGCGCGGCGGCGTGACCTGCGCTCCCCGACCGCCCGGCGAGCCGACCTTCACGGACCCGCACTGGACGGGCGGGGCGCTCTACGTCGACGAGCGCAGCATGCCGGTGGCCGCCCCACCGAATCGGCTCTGGCGGGTCATCGAGGGCATCGGCGGCGAGAACGGCTGGTACTCGTGGCCGCTGGCCTGGTCGGCCCGCGGCTGGCTGGACATCGTGCTGGGCGGCGTCGGCCTGCGTCGCGGCCGGCGGGACCCGCAGCGGGTGCACGTCGGGGAGGCGCTGGACTTCTGGCGCGTCGAGGAGATCGAGCCCGGCCGGCTGCTGCGGTTGCGCGCGGAGATGAAGATGCCCGGCGACGGCTGGCTGGAGCTGCGTGCCGCCGTCGGCGACGACGGCGGCACGGTCTACCGGCAGCGGGCGATCTTCCTGCCTCGCGGGCTGCCCGGCCAGCTCTACTGGTGGGCGGTCAGTCCCTTCCACGCGGCCGTGTTCGGCGGCATGCTGCGCAACATCGTGCGCACCGCCGAGGCGACGCAGGTGTCCCCCGCAGCGACCGCCCGCCGCTGAGGCCCGGACTGGAGCGAGGACCCGGACGGCAGCGAGGACCCGCACGGCAGCAAGGGGCCGGGTGGCAGCAAGGGGCCGGGTGGTCAGGTCCAGCCCCGGCCCTGGGCCGGCGGGTCGGGGGGAAACGGCCCGTGCCCCGGGGGATCCATCAGCGGCGGCGGTTCGGATCCGGCCGGCAGCCGGCCCCCGACGCCACGTCCCGGCAGGTCGGGGATCTCGATGTCGAACCAGACCCGCTTGCCGCCCGGGGTGGTCTCGACTCCCCAGGCCAGCGACAGCGCCTCCACCAGCAGCAGGCCCCAGCCCGACTCGGGATCGGGCTTGTTCGCCGCCGCCGCGCCCGGACGCGGCAGGTGGCCGCCTTCGCGGTCCTCGACGCTGATCCGCAGCCGACCCGGCTCCAACGACGCCCGCAGCACCAGGTCGCTGCGCGCGTGCAGGACCGCGTTCGTCACCACCTCGCTGACCAGCAGGGTCGCGTCCTCGACCGAGGTGATGCCGTAGTCGAGCATGACGTCGCGCATGGCCATCCGGGCCTGCCCCGCCGAGGCGGCCACCGCGGGCAGCGCCAGTTCGAGCAGCGGCGGGTTCACCGCCTGGGTGGTCAGCACCACCATGGCTGTGTCGTCGTCGGTGCGGGCCGGCAGGTCGGCGGCGATCAGGCACCGTTCGAGCAGCGAACGGGCCGTCTCCTCGGCCGGGCCCTCGCCGGTGCCGGCGACCGTGTCCGGACCGAACCAGCTCCGCGCGGCGAAGCTGTCACCGCGGGCCCGGCGGCGCCGGTCGGCCCCGGCGCGACGTTCGCCCCCGGTACGCCGGTCCGGGCCGGTGCGCCGGTCCCGGCCGCTGCGGCGGTCGGCCATGCCCCGCGGCGGGCCGAGGGAGGGCCCGGGCGCCCGCCGATCGACCCAGGCGCCGGTCGACGCCTCGCCGGGCCTGTCGGAGCCGCCGGCCGGGCTGCCGTCCGCCGCGCCCCCCTGGGCAGCGTCGCCGGGGTTGCCGCTCGCCGCGGCCTGGCCGGCCCGCGCGGCGGCGACCCGGGCGCGCTGCTCGGTCAACCCGCGGCGCAGGTTCTCCAGGCCGTCGACCAGCGGCCGGCGCCGCGATTCCACCAGGCCGTCGGTGAACATGACCAGCGCCGAGCCCGGCGGCAGCGTCACCGTCGTCTCGCTGAAGCCGCCGCCCTCGCCGACGCCGAGCGGCAGGCCGGGGTCGAGCACGAGGTAGTCCGGGTCCTCGTCGGGCAGGATCACCAGCGGGGCGGGGTGCCCGGCGTTGGCGATGGTCACCCGGCCGGTGTGTCGGTCGTAGACCCAATGCCACTTCCACTATTTGGATCTTGACTGGTTGCGGTGTGTCGGTTCGGGTGGTTCTGCCTGGTTGGCGGCATGATCGTGGGCTGTGACGGACACGGGTAGCCAGCTGATGGACTGGATCTCGTTGGGGGTCCTGACGTCGTTCGTGTCGCGGGATGCGGTCGACGAGGCGATCGAGGCGACCGGGACGGGTGCCCGGCGCAGCGACACGACGATCCCGCCGCGGGTCGCGGTCTACTTCGTGATGGCGCTCGCGTTGTTCGCGGACGACGACTACGAGGCGGTCGCGCGCCGGCTCGCTACCACGCTTGACGATCTCGACGTGGTCGGGCCGCGATGGGAACCGACCTCGGGCGGGCTGACCAAAGCCCGCCAGCGGCTCGGTGCGGCACCGCTGGCGGAACTGTTCTCGCAGGTCGCCGGGCCGGTCGCGGACCTCGACACGGTCGGGGCGTTCCTCGGCCCGTGGCGGCTGATGAGTATCGACGGACTGGAGTGGGACGCGCCCGCCTCGGCGGAGAACATCGCCGCGTTCGGCCTGCCCGCGGGCCGCGACGGCGCGCCGGGGGCGCTGCCGAAGGTCCGCGCCCTCACCGTGTCCGAGTGCGCCTCGCACGCGCCGGTGCTGGCCGTGCTCGGCCCGGCCGGCGGCGCGAAGCCCGCCAGCGAGCAGGCCCTGGCCCGCACCCTGTACCCACGGCTGGCCGAACGCTGGCTTCTGCTCGCGGACCGCAACTTCTACTCCTGGACCGACTGGTGCACGGCCGCGGACACCGGCGCGGCACTGCTGTGGCGGGTCAAGGCCAGCCTGCGGCTGCCGCCGCTGCGCGCGTTGTCCGACGGCTCGTACCTGACGGTCCTGGTCAACCCGAAGATCACCGGGAAGGCGCGGGACGCCCTGGTCGCCGCGGCCCGCGCCGGTGAGGTACTCGACCCGGCGAAGGCCCGCTACGCCCGTCTCGTCGAGTACGACGTGCCCGACCGGGACGGCGACGGGAAACACGAGGTCATCGCCCTGCTCACCACGATCCTCAACCCACGCGACGCGACCGCGTCCGCGCTGGCCGGGGCCTACCGGCAGCGCTGGGAACACGAGACCGGTAACAGGCAGCTCAAGACCTACCTACGCGGCCCGGGGAAGGTCCTGCGCTCGAAGCACCCCGACACCGTCTACCAGGAGATCTACGGCTACCTGCTCACCCACCACGCGATCAGCGCGCTGACCTGCCAGGCCGCGACCGCCGCCGGGATCGACCCCGACCGGATCAAGTTCAAGCGCACTGTCAGGATCATCCGGGACCGGGTCGCCACCGACCCGGCTTTTTCCCCCTGACCAGCGGGCACGCACCCAAGGCGAGATCGCCACCGACATCACCCGACCGACCCGGCTCAACACCCGCCGCGAACGCACCTACCCCCACGTCGTCCGCCGAGCCCGCCACAACCAGTACCCGGTCAAGAAACCCGGCCAGCACGGCATCCGCCACCATGCCCCGCCCACGATCAGACTCGCCAACCCGGTGAAACCCCAGGTCACAGCTTGATCAACTTAGCGGAAGTGGCATTGGTCGTAGACCGCATAGATGCAGGTCGCGAGCTGCAGGCCGGGCAGCAGGCCGACGACCCGATCCAGCCGGGTGAGGACCTCCGCGGGGCACCAGTCCTCCAGCGCGTAGGCCCGCAGCGCCGCGCGGAGCTGGCCCATCACCGCGGCGGCCCGCAGCCCGCGGCCCATCACGTCGCCGATGGCGACCCCCACCCGGCCGCCGGACAGCGGGATCACGTCGTAGAGGTCGCCGCCGACCTCGGTACCCGCCGTCCCCGGCCGGTACTCCATGGCGATCTCGACGCCCTCGAGGGCGGGCGGATGGGCGGGCAGCAGCGAGCGCTGCAGGGTCAACGCGGACTCCTGGGCCTCCTTGAATCGCTGGGCGTTCTCCAGCGCGAGGGCGCCGCGGCGGGCCAGGTCCTCCAGCAGAGCGACCTCGGCGTTGCTGTAGAAGCCCTCGCGGCGGCCGACGGTGATGGCGCCGAGGATCCGCCCGTGCGTCGACAGCGGCACGTTCACCGTCGGTCCGCCCTGGATGCGGCGGAACTGCTGGTACGCGAGCTCGTGCGGGAACGACAGCGTGGCTCGCAGTTTGTCGAAGTCGGGCAGGCAGTAGGTCTGCCCGTTGCGCAGCACGACGCCGGGCGGGAACTCGTCGGCGAGCGTGGGCGGGCGGGTGGCGACGATCGCCCGCATAATCTTGTCGACTTTCGGGTCGACGAAAACGGTGGCCCCCAACCGCACGTCGTCGCCTTCACGCACCCAGACCATCGCCCCAGTGCCGAAGCGGGGCACCGCCAGCCCGGCGAGCAGGTCGGGGACGTGTTCCGGATCGAGGGTCCCGCCGAGGACGAGCCCGGCGTCGGCGAGGAACGACGCCGGCGAGCCGTCCGACCCGCCCCGGCCATCGCCGCCCGGGCCACCCCACAGCACGCGGGCGATCCCCCGGGCACCGCGCAGCCCCGCGGACGCCGAGCGGCGCACCTGCTGCGACATCCGGGCGGCCGCCTGCGAACTCAGGGCAATTCCGGCGTCCGCCGCGGCGACGATCGCGGACATGCCGGTCGAACTCCCGGTGACGGGTTCGGACGTCGGGGCTGGATCCCCCCGCCCCCGACCGAATCCGACTCCCGGGACTGCGCCGTAACGGCCAGTCACCTGGTCCACCCGCGGAAGTCTAGTTCGGTAACCGGATATCGCGCATCGCGAGAATGTCGACCCGAGCCGGGAGCGGTACCCCATCGCCATCCCTTCGCGCACTCAAGCCGGGTTTGCCGCCGCCGAACCGTCGCCGGAGGAGCATGTGTCGCAACGGTGCAGCCGTCCGACCGTCCGCGTCCGGAGGGTGGCGGCGGTGAGGCAACCCGGGGCATCGAGTCCGGTCGGGGCGGTGGGTCCGGACAGGGTGGACCGGGCGGGGTCGAGGTGCTCGGTGCGCCGCCGCAGGCCGGGACGGCCGGCGGAGCTGTCGGCGTCCCGGCGTCGGCGACGGCGCCCGGGTGGGTATCGGTCCTAGCAGGACCAGGGGCATCAGAAAGGATCACATGGGGATACATCATTCCAGCACTGACTATTCCACGATTGGATCGAGTTCTGGTAACAGGGGGGAAACCCCCCGTTCGTCTCCGGCCGGCGTTGGCAACCGGGACGCCGGATGGTGGCGGCGGGCCGTGCTGTACGAGGTGTATCTGCGCAGCTTCGCCGACTCCGACGGCGACGGCGTCGGTGACCTCACCGGTCTGCGCCAGCACCTGCCGGCCCTCGCCGAGCTGGGCGTGGACGCCCTGTGGATCACCCCCTTCTACCCGTCGCCGATGGCCGACCACGGCTACGACGTCGCCGACCACCGCGAGGTCGACCCCCTGTTCGGCAGCCTCGCCGATGTCGACGCGCTGCTCACCGACGCCGCCGACGCCGGTCTCGCCGTCCTCGTCGATCTGGTCCCGAACCATTCCAGCTCGGCGCATCCGGCCTTCCGCGCGGCGCTGGCGGCCCCGGCGGGCGGACCCGAGCGGGAGTTGTACATCTTCCGGGACGGGCGGGGACCGGACGGCGGCGAGCCCCCGAACAACTGGGTGTCCGTCTTCGGCGGTCCGGCCTGGACCCGGGTCGCCGACGGCCAGTGGTACCTGCACCTGTTCGACGCCGAGCAACCCGACTGGAACTGGGACCATCCCGCGGTACGGGCCGATCACGAGGCGACCCTGCGCTTCTGGCTCGACCGGGGCGTCGACGGCTTCCGCATCGACGTCAGCCACGGCCTGGTCAAGGACGGCGAGCTGCGCGACAACCCACCCGGGCCGGCGATCGACGACAGCGGGTTTCGGGAGGATGGCGAACCGCGGGTCTGGGACCAGGACGGCGTGCACGAGATCTACCGGACCTGGCGGGCGATCACCGACGAGTACACCCTCCGGGACGGCCGGCCCCGGGTGCTGATCGGGGAGACCTGGGTACGCGACCCGGCGCGCCTGGCCCGGTACGTCCGCCCCGACGAGCTGCACCTGACGTTCTCGTTCTCCCTGCTGACCATCCCGTGGTCGGCGCCGGACTGGCGGACGGTGATCGACGCCGAACGCGCGGCGCTCGCGGCGGTCGGCGCGCCGGCCACCTGGGTGCTGGCCAACCACGACGTGGTGCGTCCGGTGACCCGCTACGGGGGCGGGGAGGTCGGCACCCGCCGCGCCCGGGCGGCGCTGCTGACCCTGCTCGCGCTACCCGGCGTCGCCGTGCTCTACCAGGGCGACGAGCTGGCGCTGCCGCAGGCCGACGTGCCGCCGGCGGCGCGCCAGGACCCGGCGTGGACCCGTTCGAGAGGCACGGTGGCGGGCCGGGACGGCGCCCGCGTGCCGCTGCCCTGGTCCGGCGACGCGCCGCCGTACGGGTTCACCACGGGCGGCGTCGAGCCGTGGCTGCCGCAGCCGGCCGACTGGGCCGGGTTCGCGATGCTCACCCAGGCCGAAGATCCGATGTCGACGTGGCTGCTCATCCGCGGGGCGCTCGCGCTGCGCCGGGCCCTGCCGCACCTGCGCGGCGACGAGCTGCGCTGGCGCGACGACGCACCCGCGGGCTGTCTCGCCTTCGACCGGACGACCGCCGAACAGACGACCACCGAACGGGCGACCCCGGGGGCGCCCACCTCGGTGGGGACGGCGCGTATGACGTGCGTGACGGCGATGGGACGCGAGGTGACGATCGTCCTGAGCGGCCGGCTGGTGCTCGCGAGCGGACCTGTGGGTTACGACGGCGCGACGCTGACCCTGCCGCCGGACACCACGGCATGGATCGCACCCCGTGCGGGCTGAGAGCGTATCGGCGGGCCGGATGCATGCCAATGTGACGCACAATGGAGGCGTGAGCCAGCCCCGCACACCGGCCCAGCCCACGACGACCTTCTTCGATGCGGTCGGCGGAGAGCCGACGTTCCGCACGCTGGTCGCGCGGTTCTACCAGGGGGTGGCGAACGATCCGGTGTTGCGTCCGCTGTACCCGGAGGAGGATCTGGCCGGGGCGGAAGATCGCTTGCGCCTGTTCCTCATCCAGTACTGGGGCGGCCCGAGCGACTACCAGGAGCTGCGGGGGCACCCGCGGCTGCGGATGCGGCACGTGCCGTTCGCGATCGGCCCGGCACAGCGCGACGCCTGGCTCGTCGTGATGCGCGCGGCGGTCGACTCCCTGAACCTGCCGCCCGATCAGTACAAGACGCTCTGGGACTACCTGCAGATGGCGGCGAACTCGCTGCAGAACCGCGCCGACTGAGCCCGCCGACCGAGCTCACCGTGTGAGCCGCCGACAGGGCCCGCCGTCTGGGCCCGCCGTCTGGACCCGCCGACACGGTCGCCCGCCGACGCCGCCGCCGCCCGTGCTGGCTTCCCGGCCCGGGCGGCGGCGGAACGTCAGTCGCGCGTGAGCTTGCGGTAGGTGACGCGGTGCGGGCGGGCGGCCTCCTGGCCGAGCCGCTCGATCTTGTTGGCCTCGTAGTCGGCGAAGTTGCCCTCGAACCAGAACCAGCGGGCCGGGTCCTCGTCGGTGCCTTCCCAGGCGAGGATGTGGGTGGCGACCCGGTCGAGGAACCAGCGGTCGTGGGAGACGACCACGGCGCAGCCGGCGAACTCCAGCAGCGCGTCCTCCAGCGACCGCAGGGTCTCCACGTCGAGGTCGTTGGTGGGCTCGTCGAGGAGTAGGACATTGCCGCCGCGCTTGAGGGTCAGGGCGAGGTTGAGCCGGTTGCGCTCGCCGCCGGACAGCACGCCGACGGGCTTCTGCTGGTCGGGACCCTTGAACCCGAACGACGACACGTACGCCCGGCTGGGGAAGTCGACCTTGCCGACGACGATGTGGTCGAGGCCGTCGGAGACGACCTGCCAGACGTTCTTCTTCGGGTCGAGGCCGGCCCGGGACTGGTCGACGTAGGCGATGTCGACGGTGTCCCCGATGACAAGGCTGCCCGCGTCGGGGGTCGCCTGCCCGGTGAGCATCGTGAACAGCGTGGTCTTGCCGACCCCGTTGGGGCCGATCACGCCGACGATGCCGCCACGCGGCAGGGTGAACGACAGCTCGTCGATGAGCGGACGGCCGTCGAACCCCTTGGCCAGGCCCTTGGCCTCGATGACCTGGTTGCCCAGCCTCGGGCCGGGCGGGATCTGGATGTCCTCGAAGTCGCGCGGGCGAGCCCGGTCCGCCTCGGCGGCCAGCTCCTCGTAGCGGGACAGGCGTGACTTGCTCTTGGTCTGGCGGGCCTTCGGGTTGGAGCGGACCCACTCGAGCTCCTGGGCGAGGACCCGGCGCCGCTTGGCGTCCTTCTGGCCCTCGACCTTGAGCCGGGCCGCCTTGGCCTCCAGGTAGGTGGTGTAGTTGCCCTCGTAGGCGTGGGCGCGACCCCGGTCGAGCTCGAGAATCCAGCCGGCGACGTTGTCGAGGAAGTACCGGTCGTGGGTGACGGCGAGCACGGCGCCGGCGTAGCGGGCCAGGTGCTGCTCGAGCCAGGCGACGCTCTCCGCGTCGAGGTGGTTGGTCGGCTCGTCGAGCAGCAGCAGGTCGGGCGCCTCGAGCAGCAGCTTGCACAGGGCGACCCGGCGCCGCTCGCCGCCGGACAGCAGCGACACGTCGGCGTCGCCCGGGGGCAGTCGCAGCGCGTCCATCGCCTGGTCGAGCTGGCTGTCGAGCTCCCAGGCGTTGCCGGCCTCGATCTTGTCGATGAGCTCGGCCTGCTCGGTGAGCAGCGAGTCGAAGTCCGCGTCGGGCGCGGACATCTTCTCGTTGATCTCCTCGTAGCGGGCGAGCACCCGGCGGATCTCGCGCACGCCGTCCTCGACGTTGCCGCGGACGTCCTTGGTCTCGTCGAGCGTCGGCTCCTGGGCGAGCATGCCCACGGAGTAGCCGGGGCTGAGGATCGCCTCGCCGTTGCTGGGCTGGTCGAGCCCAGCCATGATCTTGAGCAGGGTCGACTTCCCCGCCCCGTTCGGACCGACCACCCCGATCTTCGCTCCGGGCAGGAATGCCAGGGTCACGTCATCGAGGATGACCTTGTCACCGTGGGCCTTGCGCGCTTTGCGCAACTGGAAGACGTACTGCGCCATGTCGTCAACCCTAGGGCATCGCGGCGACCACCCTCGCGGCGGTGATCGGTGGCGTGACCGCCCACCGCCCTTTCGCAGCCCGTTCCCGCCGGCCGCACCGGCCCTCACGGCCTCGGTGGGATACCTCCACCGGATCGCGGGCACGGACGGTACGAGAACCGACACCGGACGGCGAGAGGCGGCGGGCGGGCAGGTATGCGGGCGAATGACCACCGGTTCGGGCTGGCGGCCGAGGCGTACGTCTTCGGCTACCCGCTGGTGAGCAACGTCCGGCTGAGCGGGCGGTTCGCGGGCGAGGGGATCGGGCTGCTCGCACCCGCCGGGTTCAACGCCTTCGCCCATATGCGTGATCTTCCGGGCCCACGCTCGGCGTTCGTGAGCGTCAACGCGGGCGTGCTGCACTCGGTGGCGCAGGTCGACCTCGCACCAGGCCCGCTGGTCCTGTCCGTCCCGGACTGCGGCGACCGGTACAGCCTGCTGCTGTTCGTCGACGCCTGGCGCAACAACTTCGCCTACGCGGGGCGACGGACCGGCTCCGGGCGCGGCGGGTCGTACGTGCTCGTTCCGCCCGGCTGGGGGGAGCCGACGCCACCGGACCTGATCCGCATCGAGGCGCCGAGCCGACTGCTGACCATGATCGTCCGCTTCGGCCTCGACGACCCGGCCGATGCCCGCCCGGTCCACCGGCTCCAGGACGAGCTCCGGCTGCGTCCCCTCGACCCCGGCGCGCGCCGAGCGGAGGGACCGCCGGAGCATTCGAAGAGCGTCTGCGACGACCTGCGGTTCTGGGAGGAGCTGCGGATCTGGCTGCGGGCCTGTCCCCCGCCGCCGGCCGAGGCCGACTACGCCCGCCGCTTCGCGCCGCTCGGGATCTTCGACGACCCCTCGCCGTACGTCGATCCCGATCCGGCGCTCACCTGGTCGCTGCGCGGCGGGCTGCGCGCCGGCCGCGACGGGCTCGAGCGCGTCGCCCACGTCGGGCGGGCACTGAGCAACGGCTGGTCGAGCACCCCGCACGCCCTCGACTTCAACATCGACCGCCTGGGGCCGGGAACCCGCGACGAGCCGGCCTGGCGGATGACCGACCGCGAGCAGGCCCGGCTGGCCCGGGCGATGGCGGCCCGTCAACCGATCGGCGCGACCCACGGCTACGAGAGCATCGAGGCGACCTGCCTGGTGGACGTCGAGGGCCGCCGTCTGACGGGCGCCCACCGCTACACCCTCGACCTCGCGCCACCGCCCCCGACGGCGGAATGGTCGGTGACGATGTACGACGCCCCCGAGTACTACCTGGTGGACAATCCCCTGCACCGGTTCGCCCTGGGCAGTCGATCCCGCGACCTGCGCCGCGGGCCGGACGGCTCGGTCCGTGTCCTCATCCAGAGCGATCCCCCGTCCGACGAGGTCGAGCAGGCCAACTGGCTGCCGGCGGCGACCGGCGACTTCCGTCCCACGCTGCGGATCTACGGCCCTGGCGAGGACGTGCTCGACGGCACGTACGCGCCGCCACCGATCCGCCGCGTCGATTGATCACCTGGCCCCCTCGGCTGTCCGCGGCTTCGCCCCCTGGGCGGCATCGACGTCGGCGAGGGTGACCCGCAGCGGCGGCCGGGCACCCGTGCCGACCTCGTCGACCTGCCCCACCGACCCGAGCACCGTGACCGCGGGCTCGCCCCGGTCCGGCGCGGCGCGGCCCGCAGCGAGCCGCACGGGCAGGATCTGCTGGTCGACGGTGCGCTCGTGCCCCTGGCGGTCCGTCGCGTAGAGCGTCACGGTGACGGAGGTTCCACGGCCGCCGCGGACCACCGTCGCCGTCGGGCGGGCGGGCGGTCTACGCGCCGCGCGCGGGCGGGCCGACCCCGTGCCGTCGTCGAGGGCAGGGTCGTCGAGGGCAAGGTCGTTCACGTCAAGGCCGTCGTCGTCGACGGTGAACGTGAGCGACGTCGCCGCCCGCGGGTCGACCGGGATGGACAGCCGGTCGCGGCCGGCGGTGAGCACGAGCCGGGCGGACCGGCTCCGGGGCGGCGTGGCGCCGGCCGGAACGGCGACCGTCGCCGCCACCCGGTCCCCGGTGCGGACCGCGAGTCGCTCGACCCGCGCCGTGGACGGCGACCCGGGCGATCGGTCGTACGCGGGGGCGAGGCGCAGCAGGTAGGCCGGCCGCCCGGGGTGGTCCGCGACCACGGTGAGGTCGTCGACACCGCGGGCGATCGCGTACAGCACCGGGTCGTCGAGATCCGGGCCGTTGGCCGTCACGGGGGTGGGATGGCCGAGGAACGCCGGGTTCGCCGCGACGAACACCAGCGGCCGGTCCGGCAGCCGGCGCAGCATGGCCCGCAGATCCCGGTCGTTGCCGGTCAACGCGAGGTTGTCGCGCACCGCCCCGGTGAGGACCACGATCGTGAGGGTGACGACGGCCGCCACGACCGGCACGAGCACGGCGAACCCGAGCCGGCGTCCACGGGCGACCAGGGCAGCCGCGCCCCACGCGCATCCGGTCGCGCCGAGGTGCACGAGCGGGATGAGGACGGCGACCATGTAGAAGGGGCCGACGTAGCGGATGCCGCCCCACAGCTCGGCGGCGTTCCACGCTCCCCAGAAGCCGACATACCCGATCAGGAACAGCAGGCCGCCGAGGCCCAGCATCGCGGCGGGCGCGGACAGCCGCCGCCGCACCGCGGCGGCGAGCGACGCCGCCGCAAGCACGGCGCCGCCGAAGGCCCAGCCGCCGAGCAGCCAGAGGTGGTCCCCGACGGAGCTCAGGCCGTCGGTGAGACCGAAGTCGTGCCGCCCGTCGGCCGGGTAGAGCCTGCGCAGCCCGAAACCGATCCGATCGTCGGGTTCGAGCAGCGCGAACGGCAGGCGCAGCGGGTTCCCAGTCGCCGCCGCGTTCGTGAACAGCACGACCACCGCCGGCGCGGCCAGGCCGCACACCAGCCAGCGCGCCAGCCACCAGCGCCGCCTGGCCGAGGTCACCAGCAGCCAGACCGCGAGGGGTGCCAGCAGCAGCACGACGTCGTACGGCCGCACCGCCGCGGCGACGCCGAGCGCGACCCCGGCACCCACCACGGGCGGCGCGCGGTGTGTCCGCCGGCCTCGGAGCACCCCGAGCACGGTCGCCTGGAGCAGGACCAGCGCCGGCAGGTAGCTGAGCACCATGGCGCTCTGCAGAAGCACCAGCGGGGACAGGGCGAGCAGGGTCGCGGCCAGCGCCGCGACCCTGCGGCTGCCCGACAGTTCGACGCCGAGCAGGTAGGTGACGACGACCGCCGCCGCCGCGATGACGGCGAGCGCCGGATCGATGCTGCCGGCGACGAACAGGCTGGCCGCGAAGATCGCGGGCACGAAGGGCGTGTACTTCAGGACGTAGTGGTCGTCGATCACGGTGCCGAGCCACGGCAGGTAGGACTGCGCGGGATGCGGCGCGGGCGGGAACAGCCTGCCCTCGGCCAGCGTCCGAGCGTGCAACAGGTAGATGCCCTCGTCGTTGTTGACCGACAGCAGGGGGAAGACGGTGTGCCGCAGCACGACGGCGGCGGCGGCGCTCAGCACGGCGAGCATCGCGACGTACCGCGCTGCCGCCGGAGCAGCGGCGAGGCGCCCCCGCAGGCGTCGGCCCAGGGCATCCCCGCCCGGCCCCCCGCCACTGCCCGTGGGGGCCGTTCCCCGAACTGCCCGCTGCGCCGGGACGGCCGGCAGCGCCGGACCGGAGTCCGGCTCGGCGGGCGCGGGTGCGCGCCGCCTGCTCTCGTGCCGGCTGCTCACCCCCGGCACGCTACCCAGCGCCGCCGACGGCGACGGCGACAGGGCCCCCCCACCTTCACGCATTGCAGTCACCACCGGACATGAGGTGATCAGTGCTGCTCAGTGGCGGCGGCGAACGCGCGCCAGGGCGAGCCGTCTCCTCCCGAGCCGGACGGGAAGGGCATCGCCCCCACTCCCTCTACGCCCAGGGCGTCGGCCCGCGGTGCCGCCGTAGCCAGCGGCGCGGACATCCCCGGCACCAGGCCGGCCGCCGACGATCCGATCGCGGCGACTCCGATCGGCTGCACGTCCCTCGTCAGGGCGTGGACCAGCTCCTCCCCTCCGCCGGTAACCGCGACCGACGCGACGGGCTCCGGCTGCGACAGGCCGACCTCGGCCGGCTCGCGCAGGTCGACCAGCGGCCCGCCGCCGGGCAGGTTGAGCCCGGTGGCCGCGACCGGTGCGGCTTCGGGCGCGGCGGGCCGCCGAGTAAGCCGCTGGGAGCGCGCCGCGTGCCAGGTCAGCTCCGTGCCGACGGCGTCGGCGTCGATCTCGTAGCTGACGCGCCGCTCCCCCTCGCTCGTCTCGAACGAGCGCTGCCGCAGCCGGCCGTAGACCAGCGCCCGGTCCCCGCGCACGAGGCTCGCAGCGACGTTGTCGGCAAGCTGCCGCCAGCAGGACACGCGAAGAAACAGGGTCGCGCCGTCGACCCACCGATTCTCGGATCGGTCGAAGCGGCGCGGCGTGGAGGCCAGGCGGAAACTGCACACCGAGGCACCGTTCGTCGTCGTCCGGTGCTCCGGATCCTCGACGAGGTTGCCGACGAGGGTGATGGTCGTGTCGAGCATCGCGTGCTCCTCGGGTCAGGGAGGAAGGTGCCGGCGCGGCGTTGCGCCGGCGTCGTTCCACTGTGGGCCGCCAGGGGCGGACCCGGAAGCCCCGACCATCGGGCTGTGGATAACCGCCGTCCGTCCACACCCTCCCCATCCCAGGCATCCCCGCTTCGGACCACCCCGCCCGAACTCGTCCGGACCCGTCCGGGCCAGGCGAGCAATACCGACGACCGGAGCGGGAACACCATCCCCGGACGCCCGGTTGCCGATCCTTGAGTCGGCGAGATGCCCGATGGCCCGATCGGACGATGCGGCGCCCGGCCCGGCGTCCACCTGAGGCCCGGCGATCAGGTCCCGCCGACGTGGTTCCCCACCAGCACCGTCGTACCCGGAGGACAGCGATGTCGACGACCACGACCAGCTCGACCACCAGCCCAGACGGCACCCCCACGGCCGCCGGCAGCGGCACCTTCCTGCTCGGCGGCGACCTGCCGATCACCCGGCTCGGGTTCGGCGCCATGCGCATCACCGGCCCCGGCATCTGGGGTCCCCCCGCCGATCCGGCCGAGGCCCGCGCCGTGCTGCGGCGGGCGGTGGAGCTCGGCGTGGACTTCATCGACACCGCCGACTCCTACGGCCCCCACGTCAGCGAGGAACTGATCGCCGAGGCGCTGCACCCTTACCCCGAGGGGCTGGTCATCGCGACCAAGGGCGGCCTGACCCGGCAGGGCCCGAACCGGTGGGCCCCCGTCGCCCGCCCCGCCTACCTTCGCCAGCAGGTGGAGATGTCGCTGCGCCGGCTGAAGCTGGAGCGGATCGACCTCTACCAGCTCCACCGCATCGACCCCGGCACCCCCGTCGAGGACTCCCTCGGTGAGCTGCGGGCGCTGCAGCAGGAGGGGAAGATTCGCCACATCGGCCTGTCCGAGGTCAGCGTCGCCGAACTGGCCCACGCCCGCTCCCTCGTTCCGGTCGTCAGCGTGCAGAACCGCTACAACCTCGCCTACCGGACCGCCGAGGACGTCCTCGACTACTCCGACCGCGAGGGCATCGGCTTCATCCCGTGGAACCCGGTCGACACCGGCCGGCTCGCCCTTCCCGGCAGCGTCCTCGACGCCGCCGCCAAGCACCACAGCGCCGGCCCCGCCCAGCTTGCCCTCGCCTGGCTGCTGCGCCGGTCCCCCGTCGTGCTGCCGATTCCGGGCACGTCGTCGGTGGCCCATCTGGAGGAGAACATCGCAGCGGCCGGAGTCGAGCTCACTGACGACGAGTTCGCCGACCTGTCCCGCCTGGCCTCCTGACCCCCCGGCGACCCGCACCGCAACATCTCGCGCCCCGGTCTCCGTCCCCGGCATGGCCCGATCGGACCAGCTGACCGGGGCGCGGCCACTCCTGCGCCGTTCCCCCGCACCCCCCACGCGGTCGCCCCGACTCACCGGCCGGCGACGTGTCCCCGCGTGTCCAGTACCTGGTCAGGGCTTGCTACCCTGGGTGGAGCTTCCCGGTAGGCCCATCCTGTACCAACGCGCCCGTAGCTCAGTGGATAGAGCGAGTGCCTTCTAAGCACCAGGTCGCAGGTTCGATCCCTGCCGGGCGCACCCAGCAGGGTGACAGCACCCCTGACCTGCGGTTTCGGGTTCGAGTATCGCCGACGTCGATCAAGGTCGCAATTTCGCGCGCTGAAGGTTCACCTTCTAGCCCTCGAGATCGCCGCCATCGCGCTGGTAATAGACAGAGACGGAATGCCAGGCACCGTCGGCCGTGACCTCTGTATGCATCACCAAGTCCTGAATCTCGACATCACCCAACGCATCGATCGAGTCGGCGACCCGTCGAAGCAGAGCACCGACGTCGTCCTGATCGGGACCCAGGGGATTTGCTTGGGAGAAGTGGTACACGGTCCAGCGATCCCGAGCCCCATCTCGATGTTCTGCCGGATGCTCTGCCACCCTTCAGCCTCGATCCACTGCATCATCCGACGCGCATAGGGCGAGCCCACCGCTGGGCACCGCCGGTGCATCCGTCGTCGCGGTCACCGAAGGGGTCCGGGCGGTACACCTCGCGAGACGCGGCACTACAGGATCCAGTGGAGCTGCTGGGTCCGTTCCGGGTCCAGGTGGCCGGCTGGGGGAAGCCAGCGCAGCGGCTGGGTTCGCTCGGATTCCGGCCCGGCGGCCGCCGTCACGGTCGGAATCCTGGTCGCGGTCGCCGCGACGGGCCGGCGGTCGCCATGGCGGCCACCGGCTGGGAACTTTCCGTTGAAGATCTTGCGGAGAAAGGGCGACCGCAGGATGACGAAATGGTGGAGGGCGAGAGTCACGCCGAAGGTGAGGGCCGTGACCAGGAGCATCTGCGGCCAACGCAGGCTCGGGTCGAACGACAGAAGCGTGGCGATGGCGTAGATCCAGAAGTAGTGGAAGAGATAGACCGTGTATGAAGCGTCGGAAAGGTAGCGGATGGCCGGCCGAGGGCCGGGAACGAGCCGGCTCGCCACGGCGAACAGGTTGGCGGTGATCGCGACGGTGAACAGGGTCCGGCTGAGTACCAGGCCGGTGGACGAGGCCAGCCCGCCCACCCAGCCTCGGGTGGACGCCAGCAGCAGGACGCCGGCCACGGCAAGCAGGATCGGCGCGGGCCGCTGGAAGGCCGACAGGAGTCGCCGCCGATCCAGGTAGAGAAGCACTCCGAGGAGGAAGAACGGCAGGAAGTCCAGCGTCTCCTCGATCGGGAGATCGAGGGGGTCGGAACCGATGGCGGGAACGACGGCGGCCCGGTATCCCCCGCGAATGAGGATGGTGGTAGCCATGACCGACGCGATGATCGTGCCCATGACGCGTGGTCGGCCGGTGGTTGCCCGCCGGTAGACGGGGCTGGAGACGACGCGGGACAGCACGGTCACGGCCGCCGGGGTGCACAGCGCGTAGACGAGCAACGCCACAAGAAACCAGAGCTGCAGAAGCCAGCGCAGCTCCCCCGCCGGCTCGGGGACGGTGTGCCCCTCCAGGAAGTCCAGGAACGAGACGTCCGGGTTGTGGAAGTTGTAACTCAGCCATAGTGCGGTGGGGTTGAACAGGACCAGGGTGCACACGAAGGGAATTCCCACGCTGGCGAGCCTGCGGCGCACGGTGCGCGCGGGCCCGTATTTCCCGACGAGCATCGCGGAGAGAAATCCCGAGATCAGAAAGAAGTCCGCCATCCGGAAAAGGCCGGAGGCATAGGCGATCCCGTGGAAGACCGGGTCGTCACCGAGCGTCGAGGCGTGTACGAAGACTCCGCCCAGCATGAAGATGCCGCGTAACGCGTCCAGGTGATGGTAATGTGCGTCCGGCGCGGACGGTGCCGCCTTTCCCCCCACGATGCCTCCACCAAGACCACCGGACCGCTCCGGCATCCCCCTACGGCCAACGCCCTCCACTGAAGACGTAGGCGGACACACTTGAGTCCATATCGTATGGAAAGCGACGACCGTCCCTGACGCCGGGGGCGCGAGCGTCGAAGGGATACGACCAGTCGGCCGATCGACTCCGACTCGGAGCTCGGCGTTTTCTCGATGTTGTTCCTCTGTTGCGTCAACGAAGATCCGACGATGTTGCTGGTTGCGGCGGATCGGCAGAGTGGATGCTTGCACGCGGCCTGAGAGCGCTCACGCCGACCCCCTGCGCGAGCCACGGCGTCGATCCTGCCGCAACGCGTTCACTAGCGTCGTCCTCCCCTCGCCATTGCTCGCCGGGCGGGCCGAGCCCCCAGGGCGGCCGGCATGGCGCGCTCGCCACCATGCCACGGCATCAACAGGCACGTCGCAATCCCGACAAGATCTATTCGTGGCCGCCCGAGGCACTACATTTCTTGGATGCCCCTCTCGGACCTACCCGCCAACCGCGACGTGCTTACCTATCTGCGCGATCAGGCCGTGCGTCCACGCCGCGAGTCCGAACGGTATGTCCTGGACGGCTGGGAGCTTCACACGCACCCCGACCTCGTTGAACGATTTGATCTGATCTCTCCGTCGCGCGAGGCCATCACGCCGGTCTTTGGAGTTCCGGTGGTGGTCGCGAACGGCATTGCCGCGGCCTTCGCGACGGGCACAGGCTGGCTGCTCCTCCGTCTGCCGCAGCCGCCCACCGACGTCGAGATGATCGAACCGATTGCAGCACTGGACGGAAAGGGCTGGCACAGCGTCGATGCCTGGCAGGATGTGAGCAATCGCTCACTTAGCCGATTGCAATCGCTGACTCACGCCGCCAAGGAGTATGCAGCCGAGCTGGCGGGAGATCCACCCGTGCAGCCTTCTGCTCAGTGGCAATAGCAGTCAGGGTCGGGAACCATCGCGGCTCGGTGGCTCCGCCCGGCAATCACCCGCTCGGCCCCGGTTCGCAGCGTCCCGGCGAAGGGTCGGGTATCGGCGTTTCGACCGGACGAACCCTCGTCCGGTCGCGGCGTGGCGCTCCGGGTGCCGACCACAGGGACGGCACGCCCGGGGGGATCGACATTCCACGGCTGATCGCCGAGGATTTCGGTGCGGCGAGCGTCCGAACTGCTGGATGACGAGCGCCTGCCCGGGCGCAGCACCGGGGTAAGCCGAAAGCGCAGTCCGTCGACGGCCCCGGCGGCGACGCGCGCCTCGCCCGCGAGGCCGCGGCGGAGATCGCGCAGATCACAGGGGTCGTCGGGTTTCGGCGACCCCGCCAGATTGCGTAGGCACGCGGAGGCCACGCATCACCCGAAAGTGCCATTCGCTTGCCTCCAGCGTCGCCAGGCGATTCCCTCGGAGAGGCCAGGGAACCACCGCAAGATAGGTAGTACCCGGACAATTAGGGAGGCGCTGCGCCTTGTCATCGCGATGGACCGCGAGGAGGAGCGCACGAAGGTTCCGCCTGGGGGCGTCCGCCCTGGCGGAAACCGGCGCGACCACCACGATCGGGCCCGCCACGGCACCGCGCCGCTGGCAGCCGATCGGACACATCGAGGTCGGCCGGGACTGGCGGCGCTGCGGGGCGGAGGAGGGCGGCTGCGGCGTGCTGCTTCCGCTGAACCAGCAGACCTGCCCCCGGTGCGGCCGGACGAACCGCGAGGATCTGCTGCCCCTGAACATCCGCCGGCTGCTGCCCACCCACGACGCCTACGACCACGCCGTGGCCGTCCTACGGGGCACCTGGTCCGGGCCGAGACCGAACCTGCCGGGCAGGCCGGAGCTCACCGGCGCACCGGCTGCCGTGACCAGCGGTGAGACTCCCACCGCCACGCCGGATTCTGGAGTACATGATTTCTGACTGACCGCCCAGACGTCGCGGTGCGGACAAGTCTCAATGCCACTTCCGCTAAGTTGATCAAGCTGTGACCTGGGGTTTCACCGGGTTGGCGAGTCTGATCGTGGGCGGGGCATGGTGGCGGATGCCGTGCTGGCCGGGTTTCTTGACCGGGTACTGGTTGTGGCGGGCTCGGCGGACGACGTGGGGGTAGGTGCGTTCGCGGCGGGTGTTGAGCCGGGTCGGTCGGGTGATGTCGGTGGCGATCTCGCCTTGGGTGCGTGCCCGCTGGTCAGGGGGAAAAAGCCGGGTCGGTGGCGACCCGGTCCCGGATGATCCTGACAGTGCGCTTGAACTTGATCCGGTCGGGGTCGATCCCGGCGGCGGTCGCGGCCTGGCAGGTCAGCGCGCTGATCGCGTGGTGGGTGAGCAGGTAGCCGTAGATCTCCTGGTAGACGGTGTCGGGGTGCTTCGAGCGCAGGACCTTCCCCGGGCCGCGTAGGTAGGTCTTGAGCTGCCTGTTACCGGTCTCGTGTTCCCAGCGCTGCCGGTAGGCCCCGGCCAGCGCGGACGCGGTCGCGTCGCGTGGGTTGAGGATCGTGGTGAGCAGGGCGATGACCTCGTGTTTCCCGTCGCCGTCCCGGTCGGGCACGTCGTACTCGACGAGACGGGCGTAGCGGGCCTTCGCCGGGTCGAGTACCTCACCGGCGCGGGCCGCGGCGACCAGGGCGTCCCGCGCCTTCCCGGTGATCTTCGGGTTGACCAGGACCGTCAGGTACGAGCCGTCGGACAACGCGCGCAGCGGCGGCAGCCGCAGGCTGGCCTTGACCCGCCACAGCAGTGCCGCGCCGGTGTCCGCGGCCGTGCACCAGTCGGTCCAGGAGTAGAAGTTGCGGTCCGCGAGCAGAAGCCAGCGTTCGGCCAGCCGTGGGTACAGGGTGCGGGCCAGGGCCTGCTCGCTGGCGGGCTTCGCGCCGCCGGCCGGGCCGAGCACGGCCAGCACCGGCGCGTGCGAGGCGCACTCGGACACGGTGAGGGCGCGGACCTTCGGCAGCGCCCCCGGCGCGCCGTCGCGGCCCGCGGGCAGGCCGAACGCGGCGATGTTCTCCGCCGAGGCGGGCGCGTCCCACTCCAGTCCGTCGATACTCATCAGCCGCCACGGGCCGAGGAACGCCCCGACCGTGTCGAGGTCCGCGACCGGCCCGGCGACCTGCGAGAACAGTTCCGCCAGCGGTGCCGCACCGAGCCGCTGGCGGGCTTTGGTCAGCCCGCCCGAGGTCGGTTCCCATCGCGGCCCGACCACGTCGAGATCGTCAAGCGTGGTAGCGAGCCGGCGCGCGACCGCCTCGTAGTCGTCGTCCGCGAACAACGCGAGCGCCATCACGAAGTAGACCGCGACCCGCGGCGGGATCGTCGTGTCGCTGCGCCGGGCACCCGTCCCGGTCGCCTCGATCGCCTCGTCGACCGCATCCCGCGACACGAACGACGTCAGGACCCCCAACGAGATCCAGTCCATCAGCTGGCTACCCGTGTCCGTCACAGCCCACGATCATGCCGCCAACCAGGCAGAACCACCCGAACCGACACACCGCAACCAGTCAAGATCCAAATAGTGGAAGTGGCATTGGGACAAGTCTCCGACCTGCGCCGCGCCTCGGGCTCGGCTCAGTCCTCCGGTGAGCGCACCAGGTAGGCCGCGACATCGAGATGGCGGAACTCCCATACGCCGCCAGTCTGGATCAGCACTCTGCGATCGCAGGCATCCTCAAGGAAGCCGAGAATGCCAACCGGCAACGCGTGACGCCAGGCGAGCCAGTAGCGCGCGAGTACGAGCTGGCTCCAGGGGGTTTCCAGCGCCGCCGCGATTCCGTCACCGGCCAAGCCGACCAGCAGGACTGCTACCGACCCATGGATGGAGGTGAACAGGAGGGCGACGCCGCCACTCCACCCGGCGAGGAGGGCCCCGACGGGCAGGGCGACGTAGAGCGCAAAACGCCGGTCCTGGCGCAGCGAAGTCCGCGGATCATCGCCCACGGTTCCGGTCGCCGACCGGCCGGTCGGCGACGGGCGCCGCCGCGCGGGCGGCCTGACGCCCCAGCGGCGCACCCCGCCGACGGAGCTGAACGCAGCCCCCGACACCAATCCTCGCCGCCGATCCGGCCGACGAACCGGACCCTGCTGGCGGCAGGGCTGCCGCCACCCTGCGGGGCCCTGTCGACCCCGCTGATGACCGCACTGGCCCGGGCGGTCTACAGCCCACGGCCCGGCGAACACAGCGGTGCCCCGCCGAACCCGCAGGAGCTGCTTGACCTTGGCCGGAGCGGCGACCAGACCGCGGCCGGACGGCACCTGCAGGACCGGCTCATCCCGGCCACGGCGACCGTCGGCGGCCGAATCGGCGGTGCGCCGGCGGCGGGAGTGGGGTTCCGCGGGACGCTTCGGTCGACTCCCGCTCCGGCAGGGATCAGCAGACAGCCGACGACGGGGGGTAGGGCTGGCAGGGGGGCCCTCCGGGCGGCGGGCAGCCGGCGCCCGTGGTGAGGAAGCCGAAGGCGGCCGCCACCGCGACGGCGGCCAGTACCCGGCGTTTACCCGCATTACGTGAATGCCTGCGATCGCCGCTGGATGGGCGCATGTCTCCGACCTTTCCGCGTTCCGCAATCCCGATCACAGGCTTTCTATCGGATCGGTCTCAATAACTGAACGCGACGCGCCGAGCGCTCCCCCACCCAATGTTCGATCTTCTCCGGATCGCCGACCCCCCGGAGACGCACCATCGGATTTCCCACCGACGCCGAAATGTCAATTAAATCACGGCACAACCTAACGCCGGGTAGGGGCTGCACCAGGTGCTCCGAGCGGGTCTGCCAGCCAGTCGCACCAGGCGTTGACGCCCTCCCCGGTGCGAGCGCTGACGGCAAGCACCTCCACCCCCGGATGCACGGCGTCGAGGTTGCGCCGGAACGCCTCGGCGTCGAAGTCGAGATGGGGCAGCAGATCCGTCTTGTTGACGAGCACGAGATCCGCGGAGCGGAACATCACCGGATACTTGAGCGGTTTCTCCTCGCCCTCGGTCACGGCGAACACCATGGCGCGCCGGTCCTCACCGACGGCGAACTCGGCGGGGCACACCAGATTGCCGACGTTCTCGATGATGACGAGGTCGAGTTCGGCGAGCGGCAGCCGGGGCAGCGCCGAGGCGATCATCGGCGCATCCAGGTGGCATTCCCCGCCGAAGCCGTTGCCGGTGTTTACCAGGGCGATCGACGCGCCGAACCCGTCGAGGCGATCGGCGTCCAGGCTGGTCTCGATGTCCCCCTCGATGACGCCGATCCGCCGGTGCGGCGCGAGGCGGCGCAGCGTCTCGGCGAGCAGGGTCGTCTTCCCGGCACCGGGCGCGGACATCAGGTTCACCACGGTGACGCCGGCCGCGTCGAAAGCCGCCCGGTTGGCCCGCGCAACCCGCTCGTTCTCCCCGAGAATCCGCTCCAGCACCTCGACCCGTTCCGCGCCGGTGCGGTAGCCGGAATGGTCCCCCACCGATCCGGGGTGCGCATGACCGTCCTCGTGCGGATGACCGTCCTCGTGCGGATGACCGTCCTCGTGCGGATGGTCGTGCGGATGGCTGTTTGAGTGTGGATTGCTGTGTGGGTGCGGATTGCTGTGTGGGTGCGGATTGCTGTGTGGGTGTGGATGAAATCGACCCATGGTTCGTCACGCCTCCACGGCGTCGGTCGCCACCTCGAAAGAGGTGACGAGAAACTCCTCGCCGCTGACCAGGACGACGTCGGTGGTGCCACAGGCGGCGCAACGCAGGATCGGCACGGCGAGCTCGCTGTACGCGCCGCACCGCCGGCAGCGCACCCCGGCCGGGACAGCGTCGACAACCAGCACCGACCCGGCCAGTACCTCGGCCCCGGCCGCGTCGGCGTGCGCCAGCTCCCAGCAGTAGACGAGGGTGTCCGGCACCACCTGCCGCAGCGCCCCCACCCGCAGATGCACCCGGGTCACCCGCCGGCCGGCCGCGTGCCGGGCGACGATGCCCGCGACGGATCGGCAGATCGACAGCTCGTGCACCGCGCCGCCCTCCCTGACGTCCAGCCGGGCTCCCTGACGTCCAGCCGGCTTCTTGACGTCCAGCCGGGCTCCTTGACGTCCGCCGGACTCACTGACGTCCGCCGGGCTCACTGTGGTCCTGCCGCGCACACAGCGGCAAACGCCACCACGCATTGGTGGCAGCCTCCGCACACGACGCATCGGCGTCCCCTTCCCGGGCACGTAGCGTCGCTGTGCCGGCAGTCCTCGTGCGGCTGAGCCATGCGACGCGAGGCGCGCGGCGACCGGTCGCGACCCGCCGCCCCACCGGTTGCCGGCCATCCGACGAAGGGACCACCGATGTCATCCGTGCTCTGGTTTCAGGGCGGGGCGTGCAGCGGCAACACGATGTCGTTCCTGAACGCCGAGGAACCCACCGTCATCGACCTGATCACCGACTTCGGCCTGGACCTGCTCTGGCATCCGTCGCTGGGCCTGGCCACCGGCGGGCAGGCGCGGGAGCTGTTCTGGAACTGCGCCCGGGGTGAGCGGCCGGTCGACGTCTTCGTCTTCGAGGGCTCGGTGATGCGCGGCCCGGACGGCAGCGGCCGCTTCGACGTGTTCGCCGACCGGCCGATGCAGGACTGGGTGCGCGACCTCGCTCACCAGGCCCAGGTGGTCGTGGCGATCGGGGACTGCGCCTGCTGGGGCGGGGTCCCGGCGACGGCGCCGAACCCGACCGACTCCACCGGACTGCAGTTCCACAAGCGCACCCCGGGCGGGTTCCTCGGCCCGGACTTCCGCTCGCGGGCCGGGCTGCCCGTCATCAACGTGCCTGGCTGCCCCGCCCATCCGGACTGGATCACGCAGATCCTGGTGGCGCTGGCCACCGGTCGGGCCGCCGACATCGCGCTCGACGAGCTGCACCGGCCGCAGACGTTCTTCACCACGTTCACCCACACGGGCTGCACCCGTAACCAGTACTTCGAGTACAAGCAGTCGACGCTGACCTTCGGCGACGGGACGCGGCAGGGCTGCCTGTTCTACGAGTTCGGCTGCCGCGGGCCGATGACACACTCCCCGTGCAACCGGATCCTGTGGAACCGCCAGTCGTCGAAGACCCGGGCCGGCATGCCCTGCATCGGCTGCACCGAGCCGGAGTTCCCGTTCTTCGACCTCGCCCCCGGCACGGTCTTCGGGACCCAGAAGGTCGCCGGAGTCATCCCGCGGGAGGTCCCCGAGGGCAGCGGCCACCTCGCCTATCTGGCCCAGGCGGCGGCCGCCCGGCTGGCCGCGCCGGAGTGGTCGAAGAAGGACATGTTCGTCGTCTGACCCCGCCGGCAGGCAGCGCGCGTCCCGCCCGGGAGCCCGCGAGGAACCGCACAGGAAAGAAGAGATTTGCGATGACGACCGTCGATCTCAACGTCAGCCCGATGGGGCGCGTCGAGGGTGACCTCGACGTCCGGGTCACGATCGACGACGGGGTGGTGGCCTCGGCCTGGACCGAGGCGGCGATGTTCCGCGGCTTCGAGATCATCCTGCGAGGCAAGGACCCCCAGGCCGGCCTCATCGTGACCCCGCGGATCTGCGGGATCTGCGGCGGCAGCCACCTGTACAAGTCGGCGTACGCGCTGGACGTGGCGTGGCAGACCGAGCTGCCGCCGAACGCGACGCTGATCCGCAACATCGCGCAGGCGTGCGAGACGCTGCAGAGCATCCCGCGGTGCTTCTACGCGCTGTTCGCCATCGACCTGACCAACCCCAGGTACGCCTCCTCGCAGCTCTACCCGGAGGCGGTGCGCCGCTTCACCCCGTTCACCGGGTCCAGCTACGGCCCCGGGGTGGTGCTGTCCGCCAAGCCGATCGAGGTGTACGCCATCTTCGGCGGGCAGTGGCCGCACTCGAGCTTCATGGTGCCGGGCGGGGTGATGTGCGCGCCGACGCTCACGGACGTGACCCGCTCCATCGCGATCCTGGAGCACTGGAAGACCGAGTGGCTCGAGAAGCAGTGGCTGGGCTGCTCGGTGGACCGCTGGCTGGCCAACCGCACCTGGGCGGACGTGCTCGCCTGGGTGTACGAGAACGAGGCCCAGCACGACAGCGACTGCGGCTTCTTCCTGCGCTACTGCCTCGACATCGGTCTCGACGGCTACGGCCAGGGCATCGGCAACTATCTGGCAACCGGGACGTACTTCTCCCCCGACCTGTACGGGCGACCGACGATCGAGGGCCGCAACGCGGCGCTCATCGGCCGCTCCGGGGTGTACGCCGGCGGCGCCTACAGCGCGTTCGACCAGGCCCGGGTGCGCGAGGACGTCACCCACTCGTTCTACGCGGGCACCTCGGCGCGCCACCCGTTCGACGGGGAGACCAACCCGATCGACCCGGTCCGCGGCCGCGAGCAGGGCAAGTACAGCTGGGCGAAGTCCCCCCGCTACGACGTACCCAACCTCGGGTACGTGCCGCTGGAGGCCGGCCCGCTGGCCCGCCGGGTCGCCGCCGCCGCCCCGGGCGCGGCCGCCCATCAGGACGACGACCCGCTGTTCGGGGACATCCTCGACGCGATCGGCCCGTCGGTGATGGTGCGCCTGCTCGCCCGGATGCACGAGGCGGCGAAGTACTACCGCTGGGTGCGTGGCTGGCTGGACCAGATCGACCTGCACGAGCCGTTCCACGCCACGCCGGTGGAACGCGCCGACGGGCGCGGCTTCGGCTCGACGGAGGCGGCCCGCGGCTCGCTGTCCGACTGGATCGTCCTGGAGAACGGCAAGATCGCGAACTATCAGGTGGTCACGCCGACGGCCTGGAACATCGGGCCTCGCGACGGTGACGGCACGCCCGGCCCGATCGAGGCCGCGCTGGTCGGCACGCCGGTCGCCGACCCGGCCGACCCGGCCGAGCTCGGCCACGTGGCCCGCAGCTTCGACTCCTGCCTGGTCTGCACGGTCCACGCCTACGACGGGCGGACCGGCAAGGAACTGAGCAAGTTCGTCATCAACGGGGACCTTTGACCACCGGACGACCGGTACCCGCCGGACGACCGGTACCCGCCGGACGGCCGGTACCCGCCGGACGACCGGTGCCCGCCAGCCCCCGGGTGCAGGTCGATCCGCCCGGCTTCGCACCGCCACGCTGCGACACGGTGGTGATCGGCTGCGGGAACCTGTTGCGCGGCGACGACGGGGTGGGGCCGATCCTGATCCGCCGCCTCGCCGAGGCGGGCGTGCCGGCAGCGGTGCGCCTGGTCGACGGCGGCACGGCCGGGCTGGACACGGCATTCGCGATGCGCGGAGCACGCCGGGTCGTGATCGTCGACGCCGCCCGCACCGGCGCCGCGCCGGGCACCGTCTACCGGGTGCCGGGCGCGGAACTCGACGATCTCCCCCTGCACCTGCCGCACCCGCACGCCGTGCGCTGGGACCAGGCGCTCGCCTTCGGCCGCTGGCTGCTCGGCGACGACTACCCGGCCGACATCGCCGTCTACCTCGTCGAGGCCGGCGGCCTGGAACCCGGTGCCGATCTCACTCCGGCCGTGCGCCTCGCGATGGAACGCATGCAGGCACTGATCCTCGCCGATCTCGCGGCCCGAGCCCCGGAGCCCGCACCCGGCCAGCATCCAGCAACCAGCCAGCACTCCGCTACCGACGAGCACTCCGCTACCGACGAGCACCCGGCTACCGACGAGCACAGCGAGGAAGACCCCCATGGCTGACCGCGACGCGGCGACCGACATCGCCACGCGCCACGCCCGGCCGCAGCCGGTCGGGGTGTTCCCGCTGCCCGCCGGCTTCCTGCTGGTGCCGGGCGGCGACGACACGGCCGAGCTGCGCCGCACGCTCGCCGCCGGGCGTCGGCCGAACACGTGGCCCGCGCGGCTGCTCGCGTTGGAGCTCGCGTATCGCGGGGACATCGTCGGCGCCGCCGACCAGCTCGACGGCGACGACCCGATCAACCGGTACAACCGGTTCGTCCTGCGCCCGGGAGGCCCGCCGGTCGAGGACCCCGCGCAGCTTCGCCAGGCCCTCGGCCCCGAGCTCGGGATTCTCGTCGACGTGGTCCGCTTCGCCCTCGGTGATCTGGTCGAGCCCCCGCCGTTGGCCGGGGAGACCGGCGAGATCGCGGCGCTGGTGCACTCGACGCACGCCGCCCACGCCATGGCCGCCGGGCGGACCGGGGAGGCGGCGGGGGCGCTGGGCCGGGCTGTCGCCGCGGCGTGGGAGGCGTCCCCGGGCCTGGCCGCGCAGTTGCTTTCCACCGCGGCGGACCTGCGCCGCAGTATCGAGGGGCCGACCGACGACGTCCTCGCCGACCTGACCACGGCGCTCGCCGCCCTCGACGCCACCGACCTCGTGGTCGCCCGCGCCGAGCTGCGCCTGGCCCTCGGCGCGGCCCACCAGGAGCGGGCCCGCGACGACGCGGCGGCCCTGCGCACCGCGGTGGAGCACTACCTGGCCGCGCTCCGACTGATCAGCGTGGACAGCGCGCCGGAGCTGTTCGCCGCGGTGCAGGTCAACCTGGCCACCGCCTACCTGGCCATGCCGATGAGCCAGGCCTCCGACCAGTTGCGGATCGGCGTCGCGATCCAGGGCCTGCGCACGGCGCTCAGCGTCTACACCCCCGAGAACCATCCCGAGCAGTGGGCCAGCACCCAGCTCAACCTGGCCAACGCCCTGGTCTACGCGCCGTCGGCGCACCAGAAGGACAACCTGATCGAGGCGGCGGCCCGCTACCAGCAGGTCATCGTCGCCCGCGACCGGGACACCGATCCGCTCGGCCATGCCCGCGCACTGGCCAACCAGGGCAACGCGCTGGCCCATCTCGGCGCCTACGACCAGGCGACGGCAGTGCTGCACGAGGCGCGGACGATCTTCGAGGAGTCCGGGGCGGACGACGCGGTGCTGGCGGTGCGCGGCGTGCTCGACGAGATCGCCCGCCGGCGCGGCGCGCCCGGACCCGGGCCCGCATGAGATCCCCCCGGTCGACGGCCAGCGTCTCCGGCACCGGGACGGGCGCCACCGTCGCGGGCGACGCCGCGCCGGGGGCCGCGCCGACGGCGGCCGCGGTGGAGGACAGCGCAGCGCCGCAGAACGCGACGGCCGGCGGCACGGCGGGGTGGGAACCTCGGGTGTGGCTGGGCGCGCCGGCGCCCGGGGGGCTGGCGCTGCCCGCGGCGCGGCCGTCGCCGTCCTGGCTGTACGCGCCACGCGGGGTGTGGCTCGACGACGACCTGCTCGTGGTGGCCGACTCGGGCAACCACCGGGTGCTGATCTGGCACGGTCGCCCGGCCCGCGACGGCGCCCCCGCGGACGTCGTGCTCGGCCAGGCGGACGCGAGCAGCGAGGGCCCGGCGGCCGGCGGGCGCGGGCCCGAACGGGGGATGCGTCTGCCGACCGGGCTCGTCGTCACCGACGGTCGGCTCGTCGTCGCCGACGCCTGGCACCACCGGATCCTCGTCTGGGACACCATCCCGACGGCCACCGACACGCCTCCCGACCTGGTACTCGGCCAGCCGGACGCCGCGAGCGTGCGGGAGAACCGCGGCGGGCCGTGCGGGCCGACCACCTTCTACTGGCCGTTCGGCGTGGCCGTGATCGGCGGGCGCTTCTACGTCGCCGACACCGGCAACCGGCGGGTGCTGGGCTGGTCGGGCGGTCTGCCGTCCTCCCCCGATCAGGCGCCCGACCTGATTCTGGGCCAGCCCGATCCGATCAGCCGGGAGGACAACCGCGGGGGCCCGGCCGGGCCCGCCACCTTCCGTTGGCCGCACGACGTCGCCGGGAACGCCGGGCGGCTGCTCGTCGCCGACGCCGGCAACCACCGGCTGCTCGGCTGGACGCCCCCGCCGGACTCCGACACCGCCGCCGACCTGGCCCTCGGCCAGACCGACCTGACTGCCTGCGGCGAATCGCCCTACGCCCCGGCGCGGGCCGACACGCTGCGATTTCCCTACGCGGCCGACTGCGACGGCGATCTGCTGGCCGTCGCGGACACCGCCGACAACCGGATCCTGCTCTGGGACGGCCTGCCACAGGTCACCGGCGCCCCGGCCACCGCCGTCCTCGGCCAGCCGACGTTCGCCGGCACCGGGGAGAACCGCTGGTCGAGCGTCACCGCCGACACGTTCTGCTGGCCGTACGGCCTGTCCCTGCGCGCCGGCCGGCTCGCCGTCGCGGACTCCGGCAACAACCGGGTCATGATCTGGGAGCGGCGGCGATGAGCACGCCACGCACCGGCGAGCGGGCCGCGACGCGCCCGCCGGGTGGGCGGGTGCGCCGGCGGGTCGTGGTCGAGGGTGTCGTGCAGGGGGTCGGGTTCCGGCCCCATGTCTACCGGTTGGCCAGCGGCCTCGGGCTCACCGGCTTCGTCGGCAACGACTCGGCCTCGGTCTTCGCGGAGGTCGACGGCGACGCTGCCGATGTGGCCGAGTTTCTCCGCCGGTTGGCGCCGTCCGCGCCGCCCCTCGCCCGCGTCGACCAGATCACGGTGACCCACGTCCCCGGCACCCTCCATCCAGGCCATGGCGGGTTCCGGATCGTGGCGAGCACGGCCGCGGCCGGCGCGCGGACGCTGGTGCCGCCGGACACGGCGGTGTGCGCGGACTGCCTGCGCGAGCTGTTCGACCCGGCGGACCGGCGTTACCGCCACCCGTTCATCACCTGCACGAACTGCGGCCCCCGGTTCACGATCATCGACGCGCTGCCGTACGACCGGGCGGCGACGACGATGGCCCGCTTCCCGATGTGCGCACGCTGTGCGGCCCAGTACGCCGACCCCGGCGACCGCCGCTTCCATGCCGAACCCATCGCCTGCCCGGACTGCGGGCCGCGGCTGTGGTTCAGCCCGGCGGACGGGCCGGAGGTCACCGGCACCGACGCGGCGCTCGCGGCCGCCCAGCGGGCGCTGGCGGCCGGCGCGATCGTGGCGGTCAAGGGCGTCGGCGGCTACCACCTGGCCTGCCGCGCCGAGGACGACGACGCCCTGGCCCGGCTGCGCGGTCGCAAGAGCCGGCCGGACCAGCCCTTCGCGGTGATGGCCCGCGACCTGGCGGCGGCCGCCCTGGCCGGAGACGTCTCGCCGACGGTGGCGGCGCTGCTGAGCGGGCCGGCCGCGCCGATCGTGCTCACCGGCCGCGCCCGGGGGGCGCCGCTGTCGGCCCTGGTCGCGCCGGGCAGCCCGCTCGTCGGGCTGCTGCTGCCGTACACGCCGGTCCACCACCTGCTGTTCGCGCCGGCCCCGGCCGGCGGTCCGCCGCCGCGGCTGCTCGTCATGACCAGCGCCAACCGCTCCGGCGAGCCGATCTGCTTCGACGACGGCGAGACGCGCGCCCGCCTCGCCGGGCTCGCCGACGCCTTCCTCACCCACGACCGGCCGATCCTGGCGCCGTGCGACGACTCGGTGGTGCGCTGCGACGGCGACCAGATCGTGCCGTTGCGCCGCTCCCGCGGCCACGTCCCGCTGCCGGTGGATCTCCCCCGTCCGGTCGGGCCGGTGCTCGCCGCCGGCGGCGAGCTGAAGAACACGCTCTGCCTGACGACCGGGCGCCGCGCCATCCTGTCCCAGCATCTCGGCGACCTGGGCAGCCTCGCGGCGATCACGGCGTTCGAACGGTCCGCCGCGCGGATGGCGCGCCTGTACGGCGTCGAGCCCGCGGTCCTCGCCGCCGACCCGCACCCCGGTTACAGCACCCGGGCCTGGGCACGGCGGACCGCCGGCGCCGCCCGCCCCCTGCGGCTGGTGCAGCACCACCACGCGCACGTGGCGGCGCTGCTCGCCGAGCACGGCCGGCTCGGCGAGCCCATCCTCGGCGTCGCCTTCGACGGCACCGGCTACGGCGACGACGGCACGATCTGGGGCGGCGAGGTGCTCCTCGTCGGCTCCGACGTCACCCGCGCCGAGCGCATCGCCCACCTGCGCCCGGTCGGCCTGCCCGGCGGGGACGCCGCGGTGCGCAACCCGTGCCGGGTGGCGCTGGCCCATCTGGCCGCGGCGGGCCTGGCCTGGTCTGCGGACCTGGCCCCGGTGCGGGCCTGCTCCGCCACGGAGTTGAGCACGGTGCGCACCGCCCTGGACCGGGGCGTGGCCTGCACGCCCAGCAGCAGCATGGGCCGGCTGTTCGACGCGGTGGCGGCGCTGCTCGGGGTACGCCAGCGGACCACCTACGAGGCGCAGGCCGCCGTCGAGCTGGAGGCCCTCGCCGCCCACGGTCTCGCCGCGCACGGTCTCGGCGCCCACGGTCTCGGCGCCCACGGTCTCGGCGCCGGCCGGCGGGGCGGTGACTGCAGGCCCGAGGCCGCCGGGCCGATCGCGGTCGTCGCGGGCGGGCGGCCGCTTGCCTTCGGGCTGGCCGACGGCGTCCTGGAGCCGGCGCCGGTGCTGGCGGGCCTCGTCGACGGCCTGCGGGCGGGCGTGGCGGCGCCCGCGCTGGCCGCCGCGTTCCACCTCGCCGTCGCGGACGCGGTGGCCCGCGTCGCCGAGGTCGCGCGGCGGCGGTCCGGCGTCGGCCTGGTCGGGTTGACCGGCGGAGTCTTCGCCAACGTCGTGCTGCTGCGGGCCTGCCGGGCGCGGCTGACCGCCGCCGGTTTCGGCGTGCTCGTTCATCAGGTGGTGCCGGCGGGCGACGGCGGGCTGGCGCTCGGCCAGGCGGTCGTCGCGGCGCTGGCCGGCGACCAGGCTCCGGCGCCGGTAGCGGGCTGAAGGGAGTGTGACGCGATGTGCCTGGGGATACCCGGCCGGATCACCGAGATCTGGGATGACCGCGGCACCCGGATGGCGCTCGTCGACTTCGGCGGCGTCACCAGGACCGTGTGCCTGGCCTACCTGCCCGATGTCACCGTCGGGCAGTACACGATCATTCATGCCGGTTTCGCGTTGACGACCGTGGACGAGGACGCTGCGCGGCAGACGCTGGCGATGTTCCGCGAACTCGGGCTGCTCGGCGAGGAACTCGGCGCGGCCGAAGCCGAGGTGGGCCGGTGAAGTACCTGACGGAGTTCCGCGACCCGGAGCTGGCCCGGTGGCTGCTGGACGCGATCGCCGCCACCGCGAGCCGGCGCTGGACGCTCATGGAGGTCTGTGGCGGCCAGACGCATGCGATCATCCGGCACGGGCTCGACCAGCTCCTCGCCGACCAGGTCGAGTTCATCCACGGGCCCGGCTGCCCCGTCTGCGTGACGCCGCTGGAGACGATCGACCGGGCGCTGGCGATCGCCGCCCGCCCGGAGGTGATCTTCTGCTCGTTCGGGGACATGCTGCGGGTGCCGGGCAGCGACACGGACCTGTTCACGGTGAAGGCCCGCGGCGGGGACGTCCGGGTGGTGTACTCGCCGCTGGACGCCGTCGGCCTCGCCGAGGCGCATCCCGACCGGCAGGTCGTGTTCTTCGCGGTGGGCTTCGAGACGACCGCGCCGGCCAACGCGCTGGCGGCGGTGACGGCGCGGCGCCGCAAGCTGGCGAACTTCTCGATGCTCGTCAGCCACGTGCTGGTCCCGCCGGCGATGAGTGCAGTCGCCACCGCCCCGGGCAACCGGGTGGAGGCGTTCCTCGCCGCCGGGCACGTGTGCACGGTGATGGGCACCGAGCAGTACGAACCGCTGGTCGCCGCGCACCGGATGCCGATCGTCGTCACCGGGTTCGAGCCGCTGGACCTGCTCGACGGGGTGCGCCACGCCGTCGCGCAGCTCGAGGCGGGCCGGGCCGAGCTCGCCAACGCCTATCTGCGGGCGGTGCAGCCCGAGGGCAACCCGGCCGCCCGGGCGATCCTGGCCGAGGTTTTCACGGTGTGCGATCGGGCCTGGCGGGGCATCGGGACGATCCCGGACTCGGGCTGGCGGCTCGCGGACGCGTGGCGCGACTTCGACGCGGAGATCCGTTTCGACGTCGGCGGGCTGACCGTCGCCGAACCGGCGGCATGCCGCAGCGGCGCGGTGCTGCAGGGGCTGCTCCGGCCGCCGGACTGCGGGGCGTTCGGCACGTCCTGCACGCCGCGCCGCCCGCTGGGGGCGACGATGGTCTCGGCGGAGGGTGCGTGCGCCGCCTACTACCAGTACCGGCGCCTCGCCCCGGCCGGCAGGGCCCACACCCCGGACTCCGCCGGGCCGGCAGCGGCGGTGGAGGCGTGACCAACCTGGCGGACCTGACCGGCTGGGCCTGCCCGGTCCCGCTGCGTGACCATCAGCGGGTCGTGCTGGGCCACGGCGGCGGCGGCGTGCTGACCAGCGAGCTGATCGAACACCTGTTCCTGCCCGCGTTCGCCGCAGGCGGGTCGACAGCGCGATGTGACCCGGCTGCAGCACTGATGGACGCGGCGTTGCAGGGCGCAGCGTTGCAGGGCGCAGCGTTGCAGGGCGCAGCGTTGCAGGGCGCGGCGTCGGCAGCCTCGGCGGACGCGGCGCTGGCGGACGCGGCGGTCCTGGCCGTCGGCGGGATCAGGCTGGCGTTCACGACGGACTCCTACGTCGTGCGGCCGCTGTTCTTCCCCGGCGGTTCGATCGGCGAGCTCGCCGTCCACGGCACCGTCAACGACCTGGCCTGCCGCGGCGCGGTCCCGCTGGCGCTGTCGGCCGGGTTCATCCTGGAGGAGGGGCTGGAGCTCGCCGTCCTCGGCCGGGTGGCGCAGGCGATGGGCCGCGCCGCCGCGGCGGCGGGGGTACGGCTGGCCACCGGCGACACCAAGGTCGTCGAGCGCGGCCTCGCCGACGGCCTGTACGTCAACACCAGCGGCATCGGGCTCGTCCCGCCCGGAGTGGACGTCCGACCCGACCGGGCGGCGCCCGGGGACCGGATCATCGTCTCCGGACCGGTCGGCGAGCACGGGATCGCGGTGCTCAGCATGCGCGAGGGGTTGGAGTTCGGCGGGGACGTCCGCTCCGACACCGCGGCGCTGCACGGGCTGGTGGCCGCCATGCTGGCCGCGACCGTCCCCGGGGTGCACGCGCTGCGCGACCCGACCCGCGGGGGCCTGGCGACCGCGCTGTGCGAGATCGCCGCCGCGGCCGGGGCCGGCGTCGAGTTCACCGAGTCCGCGGTGCCGGTGCCGCCCGTGGTCGAGGCGGCCTGCGGCTTCCTCGGTCTTGACCCGCTGCACGTGGCGAACGAGGGCCGGCTCGTCGCGTTCGTCGCCGCCGAAGACACCGACGCGGTGCTCGCCGCAATGCGCGCGCACCCGGCGGGCCGCGACGCGGTGGTGATCGGCTCCGCCACCGCGGAGCATCCGGGCGTCGTCGTAGCCCGCACCGCCTTCGGCGGGACCCGCATCGTCGACCGACCGCTCGGCGAACAACTCCCCCGCATCTGCTGATGCGTCGACCGAGCGCGACCGTCCGAGCGGTGGACACGCTCGGCGCCCACTCCTGCCGCCTGAGCCGTACGCGACCCCCGACTACGCCCACGCCCTTCAGCCTTCCCGCGCCGAAATTCATCCTCGTATGCGGCCTGTCGCCCTATCTTGATGCATGGACACAGCGACTCCGGGTGGTCAGATATGGATCTTCGGGTTCACGACGGTCAACCTTGTCGTGGGAACCGTGGGGTCCGCAGCCGTCCGCCGACGGTTCGGTGACACGGCAGCGCGCACCTTCAAGCGTCGCGCCGGCACAGCGATCGGCAGCGTGTTCACCGTGTGGATGGCAGTCTTCTGGGGATTCACCTATGCTGCCGTCGGCGCGGGGCTGTTGCTGCTGTTGTTCCTCGTCGAGCGCTACTGCCGCCAGCGAGCACACTCAGGGAAGCCGCAGACCACGGACACGCACCCACAGACACGCCCGTGACCGTGCGGCGCCAGCAGAGTCGGTAAGCGACTACCTGGCGTCTCGAGAGCGATTCGGACTTACTCGTCCAAGGGCCTGCCGCTCCGGCCGGGCTCAGCCGGCGGCGCCGATCCGTACCGCGCAGTCGTTGGCGGCCAGGTAGACCTGGCTGCGCCCGCCGGGGTCGAGTCTGACGGTCGGCGCGTCCTTCGTGGCGGTGGCGAAGTCGACGTTCTCCCCGCTGGCGAGATCGCGCAGCACGAATTCGCACGTCTCGCTGCCGTTGAAGTCCTTGACCTGGACCTCGACGGCGCCGGGGGCCTTGAAGGCGTTGCTGTCGCCGCTTTGCTGGACGGTGAACGGCAGGGTCGCGTCGCCCCCACCGGCCAGCGCGCTGAGCCGGCAGCCGGGCGAGGGCGGGGTGACGTCGAGCTCGTAGCCGCCGGGCTGATGGAGCTGGTACGTCTTGTCGCCCCAGACGGTCTCCGACCCCGTCAGCCCGGCCGGATTGCCGGCACCGTGCGGCGACACAGTGCAGCCCACGTCATTACCCGTCTGGCGGTCGGCGACGAGCAGCCGCCACGGACCGGTGGCGGTGTAGGTGAAGGTGGTCGGTGCGTCGCCGCCGCCCTCGTCCTCGACCCCGCCCCCGCCCCCGCCTCCGGTCAGCAGCACGGCGATGACGGCCGCGGCCGCGAGCACGACGACCGCGGCGCCCAGTCCGAGCAGCCGAACGCGACGCCGGCGGCCCCGCAGGCCGGCGGAGTCCCCCGCGGGCGCCCTGTCCCCCGCCACGCCCGACAGGTTCCACGGCGGGGTCCCGGCGAACGCCGCCGCGGCTGCGGCGTTGCTCCCTTCGGCGGAAGGCGGGCCACCGGCGGGGCTCGGCGGGGGCGACGGGATCGACGGGGGTGGGCCGCTGGACGGCGTCGGCGTCTGGAAGGTCTGGGTGACGTCCAGCGCGGTTCCGTCCAGGCGGGCCGAGCCGTCGTGCCGGCCGGCGTCCTTCGTGTCCGTACCCGCCACGGCACCCAGGCCCGCCGCGGCATGGGCAGCCGACGTGCCGAGGCCCGCCACGGCACCGAGGCCCGCCGCGTCCGCAAGGGCGGCGCGCAGGTCCGCGGCCGTGGGTCGCTCGCCGGGCTCGCGGGACAACGACCGGCGGACGAGCTCGCGCAGCGACGGGGCGATCCGCGCATAGTCCATCCGGGGTTCCTCGTGGACGATGCGGTAGGTCACCGCGTCGGACGGCCCCTCCCCGTACGGCGGCTGCCCGGTGGCGCCGTAGCCCACCAGACCACCCCAGGCGAACACGTCGGAGGCCACCGCGGCCTCACCGACGGTGACCTGTTCGGGGGCGAGCCAGGCCGGCGTGCCGATCAGCACTCCGGTCGCGGTGAGCTGGTCGGCGTCGCGCACGGCGGCGACCCCAAAGTCGATCACGATCGGCCCCGTGGCCGTCCACATCACGTTGGACGGCTTGAGGTCGCGGTGGATGAGGCCGGCCGCGTGGATCGAGACGAGCGCGTCGGCGAGCCCGGCCGCCAGCCGCACCTGGTCGGCCTCGTCGAGGGGGCCGTGGCGGGAGATGTGCTGGCCCAGGGTGGGCGCGGCGAAGAACTCGGTGGCCAGCCACGGGGGCTCGGCGGTGATGTCGAAGTCGAGCAGCTTGGCGGTGTGCCGGCCGCGGACCCGGAAGCAGGCCTGCAGCTCCCGCTGGAAGCGGACCCGGAAGCTGGGGTTGTCGGCCAGCTCGGATCTGATGATCTTCACGGCGACCTGGCCGAGCGGGCCGTCGCCGAGGTAGACCACGCCCATTCCACCGCCGCCGAGCCGGCCGAGCAGGCGGTGGGGCCCGACCTGGACGGGGTCGGTGAGGCGCAGGGCCGCGACCGCGACCTGCTCCGGGTCGGTTGGCATGACGCGATCTTCTCCTCGGCCCGGACCGCGGCCGCGCCGAGCCCACGGGTGGACAACTCCCCCGGTGCTGGGCGTCGCGGTGACAAATCACCTGGATCGTAGCGAGCCCACGCTTCCCCGCCCATGGTCGTCGGCTTGCCGACCTCGACGAACGTCCCGGGTTGTGGACCACGGCGGTTGTCCACAGCCGCGGACCGCGGGTCCACCGACCCGGTCGGATGCCCGTAAGGTGGCAAGATGACCTTGCCGCCCGGCCCCGAGAGGCACCCCGCCGCCCCGTCGGGCACCTCCGCCGGTGCCGCCCGGAGTGCCGAGGGTGCCGCCGGCGCCGCCGCGCAGGTCCTGCGGCGGGTCTTCGGCTACGAGGCGTTCCGGTCGGGCCAGCGGGAGATCATCGAGCATGTCGTCGACGGCGGCGACGCGCTGGTCCTCATGCCCACCGGCGGCGGCAAGTCGCTGTGCTACCAGATCCCCGCCCTCGTCCGCCCGGGCACCGGGGTCGTGGTGTCCCCGCTCATCGCCCTGATGCAGGACCAGGTCGACGCGCTGCGGGCGCTGGGCGTGCGGGCCGGCTTCCTCAACTCCAGCCAGGACCTCGACCAGCGGCGGACGGTCGAGGCCGCCTTCCTCGCCGGCGAGCTCGACCTGCTCTACCTCGCGCCGGAACGGCTGCGGGTCGAGGCGACGCTGCGCCTGCTCGACCGGGGCAGGATCTCGCTGTTCGCGATCGACGAGGCGCACTGCGTCGCGCAGTGGGGGCACGATTTCCGGCCCGACTATCTGATGCTGTCGATGCTGCACGAACGCTGGCCGAGCGTGCCGCGCGTCGCGCTCACCGCCACCGCCACGCCGGAGACGCACAAGGAGATCACCACCCGGCTGGGCCTGGCAGACGCCTACCACCACGTCGCGGACTTCGACCGGCCGAACATCCAGTACCGCATCGTGCCGAAGAAGGAGCCGAAGGCGCAGTTGCTGCACCTGCTGCGCACCGAGCATCCCGGCGACGCGGGCATCGTCTACTGCCTGTCCCGGGCGTCGGTCGAGAAGATCGCCGAGTTCCTGGCCGGTCAGGGGATCCCCGCGCTGCCGTACCATGCAGGGCTCGACAACCGCGTCCGGGCCGAGAACCAGGCCCGCTTCCTGCGCGAGGACGGCATCGTCATGGTCGCGACGATCGCCTTCGGCATGGGCATCGACAAACCGGACGTCCGCTTCGTCGCCCACCTCGACCTGCCGAAGTCCGTCGAGGGCTACTACCAGGAGACCGGGCGTGCCGGTCGGGACGGCCTGCGCTCCACCGCCTGGCTGGCCTACGGCCTGCAGGACGTCGTCCAGCAGCGCCGGCTCATCGACGCCTCCCCCGGCGACGCGGCGCACCGCCGCCGGCTGGGCACCCACCTCGACGCGATGCTCGCCCTGTGCGAGACGGTCGAGTGCCGCCGCATCGGCCTGCTCGCCTATTTCGGCCAGCGCGGCACCGCGGCCTGCGGCAACTGCGACACCTGCCTCGAGCCGCCGCAGTCCTGGGACGGCACGGTCGCCGCCCAGAAACTGCTCTCCGCCGTGCTGCGCCTCGACCGGGAGCGCCATCAGCGCTTCGGCGCGGGCCACGTCATCGACATCCTGCTGGGCCGGTCGACACCCAAGGTCGCCCAGCACCGCCACGAGACCCTGACGGTCTTCGGCGTCGGCGAGGATCTGCGCGAGCTCGAATGGCGCGGGGTCGTGCGCCAGCTCCTGGCCCAGGGGCTGCTTGCCGTCCAGGGCGAACACGGCACCCTGGCGCTCACCGAGGCCAGCGCGGACGTGCTGCGCGGGACGCGCACGGTGGCGCTGCGCCGCGAGCCCGAGCGGGTCGCGCGGTCGAGTGCCAGAGCCGGCGACGCCGCCTCGGCCGGCGCGGGCCGGGCCCGGCGCGCCGCACCGGTGGACCTGCCGGCGCAGGCCGCGCCGGTGTTCGAGAAGCTGCGGGCGTGGCGCGGCGCCACCGCAAAGGAGCAGGGCATTCCCGCCTACGTGATCTTCCACGACGCGACGCTGCGCGAGATCGCCACGCGGATGCCGACGAATCTCGCCGACCTCGCCACGATCAGCGGCGTCGGCGAGAACAAGCTGGCCAAGTACGGCGAGCAGCTCCTCGACGTCCTTGCCGGGTCCGCCGAGCCTCCCGACCCGGACCGAACCACCGACCCGGACTGAACCACCGACCCGGGTTGAGCCGCCTGACCCGGGTCAACGCCCGTCGGGGGCCGCCGTGCGGCCGGTGAACAGGGCCACCTCGCCGACCAGTTCCAGGGTGTGCTCGGCGAGGACGGCGCCGAGCGCGCGGTCGAGGTCGGCGGCCGTGTCCTCGGTGTTGTGCAGGATGCCGCGGCGGTTCAGCAGCCGAATCATCCGGCGGGCGCGCGGCGGTGTCCCCGGCCCCGGCGCGAGGATCGTGCTGCCGAACACCACCCCGCCCGGTTCGAGCACCGCGGCGATGTTGCCGAGGACGGCGGAGGCCTTCACGTCGAGCCGGCCGGGGATGCAGTGCAGCAGGTAGCCCACCCCGGCCGAGGCGAACGGCGCCCCGGGCAGGTCGGGAAAGGGCTCCAGCGCGTTGACGACGGCGGTGCGTACCTCGTGGTGGCGGATCCGGCGGGCCGTCCAACGCAGAGTGTTCTCGTTGAGGTCGGCGAGGGTGATCGCCGCCCACCCCGGCCAGCGGGCCCGCGCCAGGTGATAGCCGGTACCGACGCCGACCTCGAGATGCCGCACGGTCGCGTACGCATTGTACTGTCGGTTGATCACGGCGGCCGGACAACGCCACACATATCGGTTGTTCAACCAGGTCACCGAGATGTCATAGAGCGCGAGGGCCGCCCATCCGTAGGTTTCGGCGGCGGCGCGAACCTCGGGTGCGGCCGCCTCCACTGCGGGGGGCACGGGCCGGCCGGGCCGGGCGGGCCGTCCACGGCGGGAAAACCGTTGCATGGCCTGCTCCTCGGGCGCGATGAACGGAAGACCGGGTAGGGCGCGAAGATATCCCGGATATCCGGCTCGCATTCGTGAAACCACACGGAAGTCGGCGGTCGCGAGCGGCGTGGCGCGGCGGGAAATGTCGCCGGCGCCGCGCGGGGCCGCTCGCGGCGGCGTCCGTGTTCCGCCCGGCGCGCCGCGGCGACGAGCCGGGCGGAACGTCCGGAAGCAAGCCGGAGCAGGGCGATTCAGCTAGGATCGATCGGCCGATGTCTCCCTCCGCTGCCCCGGGAAGAGCGATCTCGCATGCCGGATCCGCGCCTTGGCCCGTTCCCCGTCGACTTTCGCGTGCACGGCCTGCGCACGCACAGCGAGGCCGGCGCACGGGACGATTTCGTACAGATGATCGCCCAGCTCGTCGATGCGCTGCATCCGGGCTTCCGGCTGATAGGTGCCAACCCCGGGGATGCCGGGATCGATGTCTTCCTCGGCCACCTCGATGACCGGATCATCGCTTGGGAGGCCAAATACCTCCTGCCATTGGTGCGGGAGAGCCATCGCGCGCAGATCAGGGACTCGTTCCGGGCCGCGGTGCGGAATGCACGCGAGTACGGCTACGGGATCGACCGGTGGATTCTCTGCGTTCCCGGTTCGCTGGATCAGCCGACGGCGATGTGGTGGGACCGCTGGCGGCGCGAGCAGCAGGCGGCGACCTCGATCCGCGTCGAGATGTGGGACGAGAACGGCCTGCGGGCCCGGCTCGGCCGGCCGGTGGCCGCGCACGTGCGCGCCGCCTACTACTCCTGGCCCCGCGCGGCCGGCTACGCCTGGTCCGGCATGGCGGACGGGCCGACGCCGGTCACGGATCCCCCGCCCGCACGCCGCAGCACGCTCGCCGACGTGTCCTGGTCGGGCGGTGAGACGGTGCGGGTGGCGGCCCGCACCTGCCTGCTGGAGGGGAATCCGCGGGAACGGCGCGGCGGCGACGGATCCTGGGTGCTGCGGGAGGGAACCGCCTCGCTGCCCGGTCCGCCGCCGCGCCCGGTGTGGTTCCGCCACGTCCTCGTGCGCCGGCCGGGGTTCGCGGCGGACGCGAAGCTCGCGACCGTGGACAGTCAGATCCGCCTGCTCGCCGAGATCGGCGGACGGCGCGGCCTGCCCGACCTGATCGAGGGCCAGGTGACGCCGGTGGAGGCCGGCCTGCTCGCCGGCCGTCTGGCGGGTCCGACCTGGCGGGAGGTCTTCGGCCCCCCGCGCCGCGCCGACCGGGGGTCGACCCGGCCCCGCCTCCATCCGGTGCGGCCGACCGGACCCGGCTACCCGTCCCCGCGCTCGACGGCAGGCCCGAGGCCCTGGGCGGCGCCGCCGGGTGAGGGGCGGGCGGTGCTGGGCCGCACCTGGGCGCCGGACCCGTCGACCGCCGTCGCCCTGCTGCGCGCCGCCGCGGGCGCGGGTGACGTCCTCGCGACCCTGCACGAGGCGGGGCACAGCCACCGGGCCCTGACCCCCGACGGCCTGATCCTGCCGGGGACCGGCCCGCAGGCGGGGCCGCCGACGCTGCGCGACCTGGGGCTCGCCACGGTCGCCCGCCACGCCGAGGAGGGGCCGGCCGAGTACCGGGCCCCCGAGCAGGAGCGCCTCGGGCTGCACAAACCCCGGATCGGGGTGCGCACGGACATCTTCCGGCTGGCGGCCATGGCCTACCACTGCCTGACCGGCGTCGTGCCGGCGCGCGGCGGGCCGGCGCCGCTGCGCGGGCTCCCGCTGCCGTTTCCGGTGCCGGACACGCTCGACGAGGTGCTGGTCCGGGCGCTCGACTCGGATCCGGCGCGCCGGCCCCCCCGCATCCGCGTGCTCGCCGACGCCTTCCGGGTCGGCGCCGACCATCTCGCCCGCTGCGGCTACTGACGACCTGGGCGGTGCGAGACGGCCCCGGCGGTGCCGGCGCTACGGCGTCGAGGCGGCGGCGCAGACCGTCGACCGGGCCAGGGCCAGGATGGCGCCGGAGGTCGGCTGGTCGGGGGTGATGCCGCCGTCGGCGAACCGGGCCGGGATGCGGGTCAGCGCGAGGCGGTCGCCGCCCTCGGGGAGGTCGTCGAGGCAGAGGTGGGTGCCGTCGTCGCGCAGGGCGGTGTCGCTGCGGCCGGCGGCGAGAGCGGGGAACTGCGCGCGGAAGGCCGTCACGAACGTCGCCGCCGCCTCCGAGTCGTGCACCAGGTCGAAGGCGCTCACCCCGCCCGCGGCCGACGCGCCGACGCTGGGCGTGGCCCCGGCCGGCGGCCCCCCGGATCCCCCGGCGCCGCCAGCACCCCCGGAACCGCCGCAGGCTGCGAGAACGGCGACGAGGGCGGTCAGGGCGAGCGCCCGCCAGTTCTTCATCGGCTCCCCTTGCTCGTGGAACTCCCCTTGCTCGTGGAAGGAGCAGAGGCTAGCCGGCGCGGACGGGCACCGTGCCGGCGGGGGGCAGGCGGGGGGCAGGCGGCGGGCAGGCGGGGGGCAGGCGGCGGGCAGGCGGGGGGCAGACGGGGGGCAGGCGGGGGGCAGGCGGTCGGCGGTCGACACGGTCGCGCGCAGTCCGCGGCCGGCGGTGCCGGCCGGACCACGGACCCGCCCACACCGATCCACGCCGTAGCGACCCTGTTGGTCCCACATAGTTCTCCGGGTAACGGGAAATCTGCCGTGCCCTCGATGCGCCGGGCGGTATTGCGGGCCCCACGGGCATCCCGGCGGGCGCATTGCCGCCGCCACGGGGAACGGGTCTGCGCAATGCGCTGTCCACGGGTTGTGCCGGGCACGGTTGACTCCGACACATCCGGGGATCCCGCCGTAGCCGCAGGCCAGTCGCCCACCCGCCACGTTGATCCGGTGTTACCGGCGGCACCGCGATGGTTAGCCGCGCCCATTCCTGGCGTCGATCGGAACAACTAGGGACATGTCACCCCGGGATCGGGCAAGTCGGTTGGACGAGGCCGGCGGGCGTCTGATTGCATACCAGCCTGACGGGGGTGCCGGAGGCGGGAGGGACCCGCACGAGAGAGAGCAGTAAGGACGGGATGACGACACGAGCCCGAGAACTGTTCCAACGATCGCGCGCGCTGCTCGGAAACTCCCGCGAGGTCGCCGCGCAGCTCCTCGCTTCGCCCGGGGCGCACTCCCGCCCAGCGGTCCCACCCGCCGCGGCGCCGAGGAGAGCCGCGCCGGGCTCCACAGCCACGCCGGCGCCGACCGCCGCCCAGCCGGCGACGGCCTCCCCATCCGTGAACACCGCCCTACCAGCGGGGACCGCTCTCCCTGCGGACGGCGGCCCGGCCGCGGCCATGACCGCGTCCGCGGCGCAGGCGCTGTCGGCGATCTGCGCCGACGTCGCCCTGCGCGACCTGAACCTGGTGGACTCACTGCTCTCCCAGCTCGAGGAGATGGAGGCCCGCGAGGAGGACGCCGAGCGGCTCGACGAGCTCTACCAGCTCGACCACCTCGCCGCCCGGCTGCGCCGTAACGCCGAGAACCTGCGCATCCTCGCCGGGCGGGACGCCAGCGAGACGGCGTCGGAGACCGCGGCGATAGTCGACGTGATCCGCGCGGCCATGTCCTCCATCGACCACTACTCCCGCATCACCATCGGCCGGGTCGTCCCGCTCGGTGTGGTCGGATTCGCCGCCGAGGACGTCGGCCGGCTGCTGGCGGAACTGCTCGACAATGCCACCAAGTCGTCTCCGCCGAGCGCGCCGGTGCGCGTCGGCGTGCACCTGACCGAGCAGGGCAGCGCGCTGCTACGGGTCGAGGACGAGGGCATCGGCCTGCCCCCGGAGCGGATGCGTCGACTCAACGAGCGGCTGCGCGCCGGCCCGGCCCTCGACGACGACGCCGTGCGGCACATGGGGTTGGCCGTGGTCGGTCGGATCGCGGCCCGGCACGAGATGCGCACCTGGCTCGACCGGCGCCACCCGCACGGGACGACCGCCTCGGTGCTGCTGCCCGCGGCGCTGATCTGCGAGCTGCCCGAGGCGAGCTGGTCGGGCGCCCAGACCGTCACCCTCGCGCCCGCCGTCGCCGCCGTGCGTACCGCCGGGTCCGCGGCGCAGGGCCCGGCGGCCGCCGGGCTGCCGGGGCGCCGGTCCGCGCACCTGGCCCGACCGCGCCCGACCGCGCCGACGGCCCACTCCGCGCGACCGACCGCCTCCCCGGCGCTGCGGCCCGTGCCGAACCCGCCAGCGAACCCGCCAGTGAGCCCGCCACCGACCCCGGCCGCCGTCGAGACCACCGCCAGCGGCCTGCCCCGCCGGGTGTCACGCAGTCTGAAGAACGGCACCGGCCCACTCGCGGCCCCGCCGCCGCCGGCCCCGCCCGCGGCAGGGGCGGCCCAGGCGGCGGACCACGAGCGGCTGCTCGCCGATCTCGGTGCGTTCACCGAGGGGGAACGTGCCGCCCGTGACGAGCAGCGAGGGGCCTGAAGCCGTGACGGACACGACCAACCGCCAGGGACACGACGACTTCACCTGGCTCATCAACGACTTCGTCGCCAGGGTGCACGGGGTCTCCCACGCCCTGATCCTGTCGTCCGACGGGCTGTCGCTCACCTCCTCGGACACGGTCGGCACCGTCGAGGGTGAGCAGCTCGCCGCGATCGCCAGCGGGATGCTGAGCCTCGCCCGCAACAGCGCCGCACTGTTCGACAAGGGGACCTGCGAACAGATCATCGTCCGGCTGTCGTCGGGATACCTGCTGTTCATGGGCATCGATGCGGGCGCGGGCCTCGCGGTGCTCACCGACGCCGACTGCGACATGAAGGTCGTGGCCTACGAGATGACCCAGTTCGTGCTGCACGCCGGCCACGCGCTAACCCCGCAGACCCGCGCGGACCTGCGCCGCGTCCTCGCCGGCCGGCAACTGTGACGCCGGGACGCATGCCGGTGCCGGGACGGTCCCGGTAATGGCGGGGCGGGCCAAGTAGTGCCGAGACGGACAAGGACCGTGATCACGATGTCGCTGGACAGCGCGCCGGGACCGTCGACGCGGGCGCGGACGCGCAGCCGGCGCATCCGCCCGTACACCCTCACCGGTGGCCGCACCAGGACCCGCCACCACCTGCTGGTGGAGACGCTGGTCTCGGTCCCCAGCTACGACCCGGCGCTGAGCGAGTCGCTGATGCCCGAGTCGAAGGCGCTCTACGAGCGGGCCCGCGCGCAGTTGTCGATCGCCGAGCTGTCCGCGATCCTGTCGATCCCCCTCGGGGTCGTCCGCGTGCTCATCAGCGATCTCGCCGCCCAGGGCGCGGTGTTCATCCATCCGACGGCGCACGCCTACTCCCACGACCGCGGTGTGCTGGAGCGGATCCTTAGCGGCCTGCGGGAGCTGCCGGTCTGAGCGGGAACGCGGCGGGGCAGGTCGCCGGCGCCGACCCGGACCAGTTGATGATCTCGGCGAAGATCGTGATCGCCGGCGGGTTCGGCGTCGGCAAGACGACGCTGGTCGGCTCGGTGTCGGAGGTGCCGCCGATCAACACCGAGGCGTGGATGACCGAGGCCAGCGAGGGCGTGGACGACCTGCCCCCGCACGGCGAGAAGACCACTACGACGGTCGCCATGGACTTCGGCCGGATCTCGCTGGACTCCGACCTGGTGCTCTACCTGTTCGGCACGCCGGGCCAGGCGCGGTTCTGGTTCCTGTGGGACGACCTGTCCCGCGGCGCGCTGGGCGCGATCGTCCTGGCCGACACCCGCCGGCTCGACCAGTCCTTCGCCGCGGTCAACTACTTCGAGCATGATTCGACGGTGCCGTTCCTCGTCGCGGTGAACCTGTTCGACGGCCGGCTGTGGCACGACCTCGACGAGGTGCGGGACGCCCTCGCGTTGCGGCCGGGCATTCCACTGATCACCTGCGACGCGCGTGACCCGGCGTCGACCGCCGAGGCCCTGCGCGAGCTGGTCCGCTACGCCATGTCCCTGGCCTGACCCACCGTCCCTGGCCTGACCCACCGTCCCTGGCCTGACCCACCGTCCCTGGCCTGACCCACCGTCCCTGGCCTGACGCACTGTCCCTGGCCTGACGCACTTGTCCCTGGCCTGGCCCACCGTCCCTGGCCTGACCCCGAGGAGGACGCACCCATGCGCAAGATCCTGATCGTCGGCGCCGGCCAGTCGGGCCTGCAGCTCGCCCTCACCCTGCGGGAGCACGACTACGACGTCACGATGATGTCGGCGCGCACCCCCGAGGAGATCCGCGCCGGCCGGGTGATGTCCACCCAGGCCATGTTCCACACGGCGCTGCAGCACGAGCGCGACCACGGGCTGAACTTGTGGGAGGCCGACGCGGTCGGGATCGAGGGGCTGGGAGTGTCGCTGGCCGCGCCGGACGGCACCCGGGCGCTGGACTGGTTCGGCCGGCTCGATCATCCCGCCCAGTCCATCGACCAGCGGGTGAAGATGGCCGGCTGGTCGGAGCTGCTCGAGGAACGCGGCGGCAAACTCATCATCTCCGGGGTCACCACCTCCGACCTGAACCACCTCGCCGAGCTGTACGACCTCGTCATCGTGGCGGCGGGCAAGGGCGAGCTGGTCGGTCTGTTCGACCGGGACGCCGCCCGCTCGCCGTACACCGCGCCGCAGCGGGTGCTGTCGCTGGCGTACGTGCACGGACTCGCGCCGCGTCCCGAGCACCCCGACGCCCCCGGCGTCCGCTTCAACATCGCCCCCGGGGTCGGGGAACTGTTCGTCATCCCGGCGTACACGCTCAGCGGGAACTGCGACATCCTGTTCTTCGAGGGGATCCCCGGCGGCCCGCTGGACTGCTGGGACGACCACCCCGAGCCCGCCGAACACCTGCGCCGCATCCTCGAACTGACCCGGACGTACGTTCCGTGGGAGTACGAGCGCTGCGCTGATGTGGAGCTCACCGACACCCATGCCACGCTTGCCGGCGGCTACACCCCGGTGGTGCGCCGGCCGGTCGGCGAGCTGCCCTCGGGCCGGGCGGTGCTGGGGATGGCCGACGTCGTCGTCGCCAACGACCCGATCACCGGGCAGGGCGCGAACAACGCCGCGAAGTGTGCCGCCTCCTACCTGGACAGCATCCTCGCCCACGGCGACAGGCCGTTCGACCGCGCCTGGATGCAGGGTGCCTTCGACCGGTACTGGGACCACGCCCAGCACGTCACCACCTGGACCAACGCGCTGCTCGCCCCGCCGCCGGAGCACGTCCAGCAGATCCTCGGCGCGGCGGGGGCGCACGACGCCGTCGCCCGCCGCTTCGTCAACGGCTTCGACGATCCCAGCGACTTCCAGCACTGGTTCCTCGACCCGGCGAAGACCGCCACCTACCTCGCCGGCCTCTGAGGCAGCCGCCTCGCCTCGCTGATCGGCGTTGGCGCGGTGACGTCGAGGGGTGACCGGGAGGCCGGGATGGGAGTCACCGGCGGCACGGGAATGCCCAGGCGGTCGAGCAGCGGGCTGGTGGCCGCGGTGGTGAGCAGCGCCATCACGACGAGCGCGGTGAAGGTCGTCTCGTCGAGCACGCCCATGTCCAGGCCGATCTGGGCCACGACGATCTCGGTGAGCCCGCGGGTGTTCATCAGCACGGCGAAGGTCGTCGCCCCTCGGCGGCCCAGCCCGGCCAGCGCGGCGGCACCGCCCGCCCCGATGACCTTCGCCGCGAACGCCACCGCCACGATCAGCAGGATCTCCAGCAGGCCGCGCCCGTGCACGGCGCCGAGATCCACCGACAGGCCGGCCGCGACGAAGAAGACCGGCAGCAGGATCGCCCCGAACCGCTCGATGTTCACCCCCAGGTCCGGCGCGAGCCGGCCGAGGCTGGACCGGGGCAGCGCGGCGCCGAACGCGAACGCCCCGAACACCGGGTGCAGCCCGATCTCGGCGGTCGCCCACGAGCAGATCAGCAGGCCGACGACGGCGAAGGTGAGCAGGGCCGGGCCGACGTTGCGCGGATCCGCCCGCGCCGCCGCCCGCTGCGCCAGCACCCGGGCCAGCGGCGCCACGACGACCGCCAGCACCGCGACGAGGCCGGCGAGCTCGCCTACCATGCGCAGGAATCCCCACGGGCCGCTCGCATTCACCACGGCGACGACCACCGCGAGCGTGCACCAGCCGACGGCATCCCCGATGACCGCACAGGTCAGCGCCATTCTCCCGACGGCGTCGCCGGCCATGCGCCGCTCGGTGAGAATGCGGGCGAGCACCGGCAACGCGGTGATGGACATGGCGGTGCCAAGAAACAGCGCGAACGGCAGGAGGTCGACCGCCTTTCCGTCGACGCTCCGATGCCACGGATGCAGAATGGCGGCGGCGCCGATGCCGCTGCCGAACGGCACCAGGATCGACGCGGCCGTCAGGGCGGCCGTCAGCCCTCCCCTACGGCGGACGTCACCGAGGTCATGGTCGTAGCCGACGACGAACATGAACAGCACCAGGCCGAGCTGGGACAGGATGTTCAGGTACGGCCGGATGTCCGGGGGGAACAGCGTCCTCGGCAGATCTCCCGGCAGCAGGCCGAGCAGGCTCGGGCCGAGCGCGAGGCCTGCGAGGATCTCGCCGATCACCACGGGCTGTCGGCATCGGCGGGCCACCTGCGCGAACAGCGCGCTGAGGGCGATGATGAACGCCGCGTCCGCGAAGACGACGGCGACGACATGGTCCGCGTGCGGGGCTGAGGCCACTGCGGGCGTCCTCTCGATTCTCCCCCGGCCGCGATTCCCCACGGCCGTTACCGGAAGCGGAATCGGAATCGGGCTGGCACAGATGGTATTCAGATCCGCTCGCCGATTCGCCTGTTCAGAGAATCTCGATCGCCGCCCGTGGCACTCTCCGGACACCGTACGGGAGCCGCGCCGCTGCGGGCCGGCCCGGCCGGACGACGGACCAGGAGACGACGGACCAGGAGACGACGGACCAAGCCGCACCGGAACGCCGGGGATCGGATTGTCAGCCCGCGCTCGCCCCCGCGGACCCGCGGCCCATGCTCTCGCGCCGGCTACGCGGGCGCAGGGTCGGTCCGGTGGTCGACGTAACGCCAGGCGAGCGGCCGGGCGCGTGGTGATCCGCCTACCCGGAGGCACGTTCGGGTAGGTGAACCCGGTCCACACAGGCGGGCACGGTATGGCCCGGTGTCGGCCCACCGCCCGCCGCCGACCGTAAAAGTGCAGGTCACCGGCCTTTGCGATCCCGGCGGAAACGGTCGATCGAGCCTGGTCCTAGCAGCCGGACAACGCCACGCGCCAACAGTTCCGGCCGACCAAACCGCCGATCGTGTCGCATCTCACACTAACCTTCACCATCGTGACTTCCGGGTCAACATGGGGTAATTCCCGTTCCGGTCACGAAAGGTTCACGTTGCCGGGAACAGCCGTGAACGGGTGGTGGAGAGGAGTGTCATGAGTGCGGCGGACGCTCGATCAATCAGCGAGTTGGTCGACACGACGAGTTATCCCCTCGCCGACCCGGCCAACCCGCTCTGGTGGACCGCCGTCTCCCGCGCGCGGCACGATCTGCGCACAGACGGTTGTTGCGTGCTACCTGGCTTCATCCATCCCACCGTGTTTCCCGCCCTGGCCCGAGAATGCGCCACCGTGGCCCCGCTGGCCTACGACGAGATCGAGACCGTCAACGCCTACAACATTGCGATCGACGCCGCGCTGCCGGCCGACCACCCCGGTCGGATCGCCATGCGCCGGGGTAACGCCTTCGTCGCCCGGGACCAGATTCCCACCGACTTCGCCATCCACCGGCTCTACCGCAGCGAGCCGTTCCAGCGCTTCGTCGCGGCCTGCTTCGGGCTGGTGCAGGTGCATGAACTCGCCGATCCGCTGGCCGGGCTCTGCCTGAACGTGATCACCCCGGGGCTGGAACACCCCTGGCACTTCGACACCAACGAGTTCGCGGTCAGCATGTTGACCCAGGAGCCGGAGTTCGGCGGCGAGTTCGAGTACTGCCCGAACATCCGCACGGCGCAGGCGGAGAACTTTCCCGCCGTCCGGGCCGTGCTGGCCGGCGAGGGCGCTCACCTCGTCCGGCGCCTGGTCCTTCGCCCCGGCGACCTGCAGCTCTTCCTCGGGCGTTATTCCATGCACCGGGTCAGCCCCGTCCAGGGCGAGATCGCCCGACATTCGGCGATCTTCGCGTACACCGAGCGGCCGGGAGTGGTCGGCAGCGTCGCCCGCACCCGCCAGCTTTTCGGTCGCGTCCTGCCCGGCCACCTGGCCGCGGAGGCGAGCGCCGTGCGCGTCGACGCGCTGCTGGACTGAAACCACCCTCGTCGAGCCCCCGCGAGCCCCCGCCGGTCCCGACAGCCGCACCGCCGTTCGAGGAGGAGCGTCCCGCGTGCATTCCGACGCCGACCCCACCGACGCCAACACCGTCGACGCCAGGCCCGTCGACGCCAGGCCCGTCGACGCCCAACCCATCGATGTCCGCGCCATCGATGTCGATGCCGATCCGGCCGGCCAGTTCGACGACGACCTGCGGTTCGACGACACCGGCAAGGTCGCCCTCGACCACATCTACACGCAACCCGACCCGCAGGCCTACTTCAGCACCCTGCGGACGCTCGGCTACCACATCCCCCAGCTCGCCAAGCCGTTCTTCAGCCGGCTCATCGACGAGTGCCGGGCACAGCGTCGGCTCCCCCCGACCGTGCTGGACATCGGTTGCTCCTACGGGATCAACGCCGCACTGCTGCGCTGCGACCTGACGATGGACGACCTGTTCGAGCGTTACGGTGGCCAGCACAATCCGGGTCGGGCCGCCCTGCTGGACCGCGACCGCGACCTCGTCCGCGCCCACCGCCGGCCGAGCGGGACCCGCTTCGTCGGCCTGGACACCTCCGAGCCGGCGATCTCCTACGCGCTGGCCGCGGGTTTCCTCGACGAGGCCGTCTGCGCCGACCTGGAGCAGCGGGACCCCACCGAGGCCGAACGCGCCCGCCTCGACGGCGCCGACCTCGTCATCTCCACGGGTTGCATCGGTTACGTCAGCGAACGGACGCTCGCCCGGGTGGCCCGCGCGGCCGGCGACCGGCGGCCCTGGATGGCCCACTTCGTGCTGCGGATGTTCCCCTTCGCGCCGTTCACCGAGACGCTCGACGAGCTCGGCTACGAGACCGTCCATGTCGACGGGGTGTTCCCGCAGCGGCGCTTCGCCTCCGCCCAGGAGCAGGAGCAGGTCCTCGACACGCTGGCCTCGGTAGGTGTGGACCCCCGCGGGCTGGAGACCGAGGGCTGGCTCTACGCCCAGTTGCATGTCTCCCGGCCGCGCAGCGCCGCTGGCCGCGGGGCGAATCGGCCCGTCTTCGGCCAGCAGCCGGCCGGCACCCTGACCGCTTGGCGAACCTGAGGACCGTGGCGGCGAACCTGAGGACCCTGCCGGCGAACCTGAGGACCGTGGCGGCGAACCCGAGGGCGTTGGTGAGGGAGTCGGCACCACCCAGGGGTGACGACGGCCCGCACGATCCGGTCGTCTCATGGGACCCTCGAGCTCCGGCCGACCCGGCGACGCCGGACCCGACGCAATCCGAACAGCGCCCCGGCGGCGCGCCCGCACCAGGCCGGGACACCGCGCCCAGTCGAGACACCGAGACCAGCCGAGCCGCCGAGACCTACCGAGCCCCCGAGACCAGCCGAGCCCCCTGAGACAAGCCGAGCCCCCTGAGACAAGCCGAGGCCCAGGATGAACGCGACCCCACCCGACCAGCTCACCACCGGAACCTTCGCCTACGACGACCTGCTGCCCCGGGTGCCGCTGCCCACGCTCGCGGCGAGCTGCGAACGTTTCCTCGAGTGGTCCGCCCCCCTGCTCACCCCGGCCGAGCGTGCGACGACCGCGGCGGCCGTGAGCGCCTTCCAGGGCTCCGACGGCCCAGGCCCGGTCCTGCACGCCGCGCTGGAGCGCTACGAGGCGACCGAGGGCGTGCAGAGCTGGCTGGACGACTTCTGGGACTCCCGTTACCTCGGCCGGCGGGATCGCATCGCGCTCAACGCCAACTACATCTTCCTGTTCGCCGACGACGCCGCCGCCCGCTCGGCGCAGCAGCCGCAGGTCGAGCGGGCCGCGGGCCTGATCGCGGCGGCCGTCGACTACAAGCTGCGCCTCGACGACGAGCGGATCGAACCGGTCCGCCAGCGCGGTCAGGTGCTGTCGATGGCGCAGAACACCTACCTGTTCTCCACCACCCGGATCCCCGGCGCCGTGCAGGACACCGTGCGCACTCCGTACAGCGACGCCTGGCCTGGCCCCTCCCCGGCCCGCCACATCGTGGTCTTCCACCGGGGGAACATCGTCCGCCTCGACGTGGTCGGCCCGGACGGGCACCCGTACACGCTCGACGACCTCGCCGCGGGCCTCACCGCCGTGCTCAAGGCGGCGCCGACCCGGACGCCGGCCGACGCCGCGGTCGGCCAGCTCACCACGAAGGCGCGCGCCGCCTGGGCGCAGAGCCGGCAGCGGCTGTCCACCCTCGACCCGGCCAACGCCGCCGCGCTCGACACCATCGAGACCGCGTTGTTCTGCCTCTGCCTGGAGGAGGCCACGCCGGCCGACAACCTCGCCGCCTGCGACCAGCTCCTGCACGGCGACGCCGGCAACCGCTGGTTCGACAAGGCGGTCTCGCTGATCGTGTTCCCGGACGGCCGAGCGGGCATCAACGTGGAGCACTGCGGCCTGGACGGCACGACGATCCTCAGCTTCGTCGACGACCTGCTGTCCACCTCGCCGCAGGAGCACTCGGCGAGCTCCGGTGCCCAGCCGCAGGGCCTGCCCGCCGTCGAGCCCGTCGAGTTCGTCCTCGACGCCGACCTGCGCGCGGACATCGCCGCCGCCGGCGCGTCGTTCACGGACTTCGCCGCGGCGACTGCCTCGACCGTGCTGTCCTTCGACGACTTCGGCCAGAACCGGGCCAAGGCCCTGCGGACCTCGCCGGATGCCTTCGTCCAGCTCGCCTACCAGCTCGCGCACGTCCGGGCCAAGGGGCACGTGGGCGCCACCTACGAGTCGATCGCGACCCGGCAGTGGCGGCGCGGACGCACCGAGGCGATGCGGGTCATCACCCCACAGATCCACCAGTTCGTCGCGGCGATGCAGGACCCGGCCGCCGACCCGGCGACGAAGCGGGCCGCGTTCCGCGCCGCCGCCGACGCGCACGTGCGCCGCGCGAAGGACTGCCAGGCCGGGCGCGCCCCCGAGCAGCACCTGTGGGAGCTGCAGTTCATCGCCCGCCGCCGCGGCGCCGAGCTCGGGGTGAGCGAGCCGATCGCGCTCTACGACACCCCCGGCTGGCTGAAGACGCGCGACGACTTCCTGAGCACCAGCTCGGCGCCGTCGGTCAACGTCGAGTTCTTCGGCTTCGGCTCGACGAGCAGTCAGTGCATCGGCGTCGCCTACGTGCTGCTGCCGGACCGGTTCAACCTCTACCTGAGCACCCCACGCGCGGTCGCCGACGGCCTGCACGCCTTCGCCGAGCAGCTCACGATCGCCCTGCGCGAGCTGCAGGACCTCCTCGCCGACGAGCCGCCCGCGCAGTAGATCCTCCCGCCCGGCCCGGCCCCGCCTCGGTTGCCGGGCCGGGCGGGACCCCCGCGGAAGCGTGGGCTCAACCCTCCCGTCAGCGGCGGTCCTGGGGGAGGCGGGTGGGGCCGACGTGGCGGTCGAGCCAGTCGCGCAGGACGCGCATGTCGCGCCAGGCGGCGGCGACGCGGTCGACGCATTCGGGCTCGGCGAGCCAGGGCGGTTCGCCGAACTCGCGGTGGACGGTGAGCGTGCGGTGCCGCAGCAGCTCGATGCGCGGATGGTCGGCGTCGTAGCCGCGCGGGCGGGTCTTCAGCCGGGTGCCGGAGATCTCGTACCCGTCCTTGCGGAGGTCCGCGACGACGGCCTCGAGCTTCGGTCCGGTGACGTCATCGGCGACCGTCGCCCGTAGCCGCTCCACCTGGTCCGGCGCGGTCTGCCAGTAGCCGCTGGCCACCATCAGCCCGGCGGCGGACACCTGGACGTAGCCGCCGCCCTCGGTGTACGCGCCGATCGCCGTCTTGTACGGCGACTTGTCCTTCGAGAAGCGGACGTCGCGGTTCGGCCGGAACAGGTGCGGTTCGCCGAACTCGGGCTCCAGGGCGTCGAGCAGGGCGAGCATCGGGCCGCGGACCGCCTTGGCGTACATGTCGCGATGGTCCGTCCAGTACGCCTTGCTGTTGTCCGCCTCCAGGCCCTCGAAGAAGATCAGCGCCTCGGCGGGGAACCCGGTGAACTCCGGCATCGGTACTCCATTCGCGGGGACGGACGGACGGGGCAGGGAACCGCGGGACGGTCACGTGCGCGCTTGGGCGCAGCCTACGGCCGGCCACCGACAGAACCGGCCGGGGCCCCGCGGCCGGCGTCGCCCTCGGCCAGACGGCAGCGGCGCCGGTTTTGAGCGCCGGGCGCGGGTAGAGCACCCGGCGTACAGGCGTTGGCACCGGCGGGCGTTGGCACCGGCCGGCATGGGCAGCGGCGACGCGCGACGAGAGGAACGGTTGCATGAGCCAGACCGTGGGCGACTTCATCCTGGCCCGGCTGCGCGACTGGGGCGTCGAGCACGTGTTCGGCTATCCCGGCGACGGCATCAACGGGCTGCTCGCCGCCTGGGGGCGGGCCGAGGACCGGCCGCGGTTCATCCAGGCCCGGCACGAGGAGATGGCCGCGTTCGCGGCGGTGGGGTACGCGAAGTTCTCCGGGAAGGTCGGGGTCTGCGCGGCGACCTCGGGGCCGGGCGCGGTCCACCTGCTCAACGGGCTGTACGACGCCAAGCTCGACCACGTCCCGGTGGTCGCGATCGTCGGCCAGACCAACCGCAGCGCGATGGGCGGCTCCTACCAGCAGGAGGTCGACCTGCTCAGCCTGTTCAAGGACGTGGCCAGCGAGTACGTGCAGGTCGTCAACGTCCCCGAGCAGCTCCCCAACGTGCTGGACCGGGCCCTGCGGGTCGCCCTCGCCGAGCGGGCCCCGACCTGCGTCATCCTGCCCGCGGACGTGCAGGAACTCGACTACTCCCCGCCGACGCACGCGTTCAAGATGGTGCCGTCCAGCCTCGGGGTGCGCTGGCCGGCGGTGTCCCCCGACGACGCTGGCGTGCGGGCCGCCGCGGAGCTGCTCAACGCAGGGAAGAAGGTGGCGATCCTCGCCGGCCAGGGCGCCCGCGGCGCCCGCGCGGAACTGATCGAGGTCGCCGACCGGCTCGGCGCCGGCGTCGCGAAGGCGCTGCTCGGCAAGGACGTGCTGCCCGACGACCTGCCCTTCGTCACCGGCGCCATCGGCCTGCTGGGCACCCGGCCGAGCTACGAGCTCATGCGGGACTGCGACACGCTGCTCACCATCGGTTCAAGCTTCCCCTACACCCAGTTCCTGCCCGATCTGCACCAGGCCCGCGGCGTGCAGATCGACATCGACGCCCGCTATATCGGCATGCGCTACCCCTACGAGATCAACCTGGTCGGGGACGCGGCGGCGACCCTGCGGGCGCTGCTGCCCCTGCTCGACCGCAAGGAGGATCGCTCCTGGCGGGAGACCGTCGAACGCAACGTCGCCCGCTGGTGGGAGACCGTCGAGAGAGAGGCTCACGTCGAGGGCAAGCCGATCAACCCGATGCGGCTGTTCTGGGAGGCCTCCGCCCGGCTGCCCGACAACGCCATCCTGGCCGCCGACTCCGGGTCGGCGGCGAACTGGTACGCCCGCGACCTGCGCCTGCGCGGGAACATGCGCGGCTCGCTGTCGGGGACGCTCGCGACGATGGGCCCCGGCGTGCCGTACGGGATCGGCGCGAAGTACGCCCACCCGGACCGGCCGGTCGTCGTGTTCGAGGGCGACGGCGCCATGCAGATGAACGGCCTGGCCGAGCTGCTCACCATCGCCCGCTACTGGCACGAGTGGTCCGACCCCCGGTTCGTCATCGCCGTGCTGCACAACAACGATCTCAACCAGGTGACCTGGGAGATGCGGGCGATGCAGGGCGCACCGAAGTTCACCGAGTCGCAGACGCTGCCCGAGGTGTCCTACGCCGGCTTCGCCCGCGCGGTGGGCCTGCACGGGGTGGCCGTCGACGAGCCCGGCCAGCTCGGCCCCGCCTGGGACCGCGCGCTGGCCGCCGACCGCCCGACCGTCCTCGACGTCCGCACCGACCCGAACTTCCCGCCGATTCCGCCGCACACCACCTTCGAGCAGGCCAAGGACGCCGCCGAGGCCCTGCTCAGGGGCGACGACAACCGCTGGGGCATCATCTCCGCCGGCCTGCGCACCAAGGTCCAGGAACTGCTCCCCCACCGCGGCTGACCCGCCGGCTCATGCCCCCGGTGCAGCGCCTCAGGAGCGGGGCGGGCCGCGAGCCCTCCGCCGATCACGGAATGTAACAGCGGCTCTCGGGTGTCAGCGGCGGATGCGTGGGAGAGCGCCTACAGGGGTCCTTCTGGTGGGTTCGGCGTCCGCTTTGTCACTGTCCTGTCCAAGTGAAGGTGGCGAACACCGTGCGCGCCGAGCTGGGTTTCGCCAGACAGGTCCGGACGGCTGGATGCCGAGCTGTCCAGAATTACCCGCCGCGTGGGAGAACCCGAAGTCTCTTCCGCCCCCGCGACAACAGGTGCTGCCCGTGCTCCCTGCTGTTATGAGGCGTCGTGGTCCCACAGGTCGGTGCGGTGGGCCTCGACGAGAGCGCGGATGCGGGTGAGGACGTCGTCGGCGGGCTGCGGATCGAGTCGGCGTCCGTCGCGCAGGCGCAGGGCGATGTGGCTGTCGGCGGCTTCCTTGGCGCCGACGATCCCCTGGTAGGGGACCAGGCGAGCCGCCCGGATGCGCGCGCCGAGACTGCCGCGTTCGGGGCCCACAACCTCGGTGCGCAGCCCAAGACCGAGGCAGCGTTGGGCGAGGGCCGAGGCGTTCGACAGCTCGGCGTCGGAGATCGGGAGGATCACCAGCTGGGTGGGGGCGAGCCAGGCGGGGAAGGCCCCGCCGTGCTGTTCGATGAGGTGTGCTACGGCCCGCTCCACGCTGCCGATGATGCTGCGGTGGACCATGACCGGGCGGTGCTTGGCGCTGTCCGCGCCGATGTAGTGCAGGTCGAACTGCTGGGGCTGGTGGAAGTCGACCTGAACGGTGGACAGGGTGGACTCCCGGCCGGCGCTGTCGGCGACCTGGATGTCGATCTTTGGTCCGTAGAAGGCGGCCTCTCCTGCAACCGCCTCGTAGCGCAGGCCGGAGCGGTCCAGGACCTCGGTCAGCAGGGCGGTGGACCGCTGCCACAGCTCGGGCGCGGCGACGTACTTGCCGCCGGGGCCCGGGAGGGAGAGCCGGTAGCGGGTCGAGGTGATGCCCAGCGCCTGGTACGCCCGGCCGATCATTTCCAGGGCTCCGCGCGCCTCGTCGGCGACCTGGTCCAGGGTGCAGAAGATGTGCGCGTCGTTGAGCTGGATGGCCCGCACGCGGGTCAGGCCGCCGAGCACACCCGACAGCTCCGAGCGGTACATGCCGCCCAGCTCGGCGATGCGCAGGGGCAGCTCGCGGTAGCTGTGGGAACCGGAACGGTAGATCACCGCGTGGTGCGGGCACAGGCTCGGCCGCAGGACAAGCTGCTCACCGCCCAGATCCATGGGAGGGAACATGTCGTCGCTGTAGTGCGACCAGTGCCCGGAGATCTCATACAGCTCCCGCTTGCCGAGCACCGGTGAGTACACGTGCCGGTAGCCCGCCCGCCGCTCCTCGCCACGGATGTACTCCTCCAGGCTGTGCCGTACGGTCGCGCCGTCGGGCAGCCAGTACGGCAGCCCCGCACCGATCAACGGGTCGGTGCCGAACAGGCCCAGCTCCCGGCCGAGCTTACGGTGGTCATGCATGGCGGTCTCCTCGCCGATATCGGGCGAGTGACCACAAGCCGAAGCCCCGGGGCACTCGCCCCGGGGCTTCGGACTACGACAGCTGTCAGCGCGCCGGGACACACTCCGGCGTCGTCGTCATGGCAGCGCGCTTCACGTCGAGCACGATAGCAGAAACGGTCACTGTCCGTGCGATCACTGCTCGGCCGAGCAACGCGGAGGCAGCTCACGGCACCTCCTGCGACGCCGGCCGCAAGCGCAACCTCGCGGTGAACGGACGGCCGCAGGACCGCCTCGCCGCCTAACACTGGACTTCGCCCCGAGGCGCGCCATGTAGATCTGGACCTCGCCACCTTCGCTTGGACAGGACAGTCACCCCAGAAGGACACAGGTGGCACCGTTCCCACGCACACCCTCGCTCTCATGCACCTCGCCGACTAATTGAGGCGGGCGACCGGGGCCGGGTTCGTATGGTCGATGGACGACCCGGTGGCTGTCGCTTCGACGAGGGGAAGCCCGCCCATGTTCGTGGACCGCGTCTACGTGCCTGACGGGCTGGTCCCGCAGGCGGAGGGCCGCGGGCGGTGGCCGTTCACCGTGCCGGCCGTCGCCGCCATCCTCGACGGCGGGCTGGCGCTGACCCGGCCGGTGACGTTTCTGGTGGGCGACAACGGGTCGGGCAAGTCGACGCTGGTGGAGGCGATCGCCGAGGGCTTCGGCCTGGATTCCCACGGGGGCCGGCTCGGCACGCGGCGCGGCCGGCCGAACCCGGGAAAGACCCCGCTCGGCGAGGTGCTCCGCCTCGACGTGACCGCGGCCGGGGCCCGGATGCTCGGTGGCCCGCGCGCCCGGAAGAAGGGCTTCTTCCTGCGTGCGGAAACCGCGTTCAACCTGACCGAGAACCTCGCCGGCGTACCCGGCTACTGGGAGGAGGACACCCGCAGGATGAGCCATGGCGAGGGATTCCTCGCCATCCTCCGGTCGATGTTCGACGCCCCCGGGTTCTACGTCCTCGACGAGCCCGAGGCGGCCCTGTCGTTCACGGCCAACCTGCACCTGGTCGCCCTGCTGCACGAGCTGGGGACCACCGGCGCGCAGATCGTCTGCGCCACCCACTCCCCCATCCTCGCCGCGACGCCCGACGCGGACATCCTCGAGGTCGGCGCGCACGGCCTGCGCAGGACGGCCTGGGACGACCTCGACCTGGTCGCGAACTGGCGCCAGTACCTCAACGGCCCCGACCGCTACCTGCGCCACCTGATCCCCTGACAGGACCACCTGTCAGCGGAAGCGGGGCAGGACCTCGCGGCGGTAGAAGTCGAAGAAGCCGGCCTGGTCGGGGCCGATCTGGGTCACGTAGACCTCGGTGTAGCCGGCGTCGAAGTACTCCTGGACCGCACGGACGTGCCGCTCGACGTCCGGCCCGCAGACCGCCGACGCGGCGGACATCTCCTCGGTGACGAGCGCGCTGGCCTGCTCGAAGTGCGCCGGTGTGGGCAGTTCCTGGGACAGTTCGCCCGGCAGCGCGCTGTTCGGCCACAGCGCGTGGACGGTCTTGCGGGCCTCGGCCTCGTCCTCGGCCCAGCAGACCTTCAGCGAGCCCTGCTTGGGCCGTCCGGCGCCGCCCGCCTCGTCGAACAGGTGCAGCAGGTCGGCGTTCGGAGCCACCCCGCAGTATCCGTCGCCGATCCGCCCCGCCAGGCGGACCGCGGCCGGGCCGAACCCGGAGACATACACCGGCGGCAGGTCGGCGGGCAGCGAGTACAGCCGCGCCCGGTCGACGGTGTAATGCCGGCCGCGGTGGTTGACCATCCCGCCGCGCCACAGCTCGCGGATGACGGCGACGGCCTCCTCCAGCATCTCCAGGCGGACCTCGGTGGCCGGCCAGCCGTCGCCCAGCACGTGCTCGTTGAGCGCCTCCCCGGAACCCACGCCGAGCTGGAAGCGGCCGGGCAGCATCGTCGCGGAGGTCGCCGCGGCCTGCGCGATGATCGCCGGATGGATCCGCACGGTCGGGCAGGTCACCGCGGTGGTCAGCGGAACGTGCTCGGTGACCTGCGCGATCGCGCCGATGACCGACCAGACGAACGGTGACTGCCCCTGCGCGTCGTTCCAGGGATGGAAGTGATCGGAGATCCACAGGCCGTCGAAGCCGGCCTGCTCGGCGGCCTGTGCCTGCTCGACCAACGCCCGGGCGCCGTGCTCCTCGCATGACAGCGCATACCCGACGAACGACATCATCCTCACCTCGGCATCTCGGCGTGTTGGCATCCCTGCGTGTCGGCATCCCGGCTCGTCCGCCCTTGGGGGTGCCGCCACCGCAGGCCGTCAAACATCCGACGACGCTCGTACAGGCGACACCGGACGCCATCCGACACCGGACCCACATCCGACACCGGACGCACATCCAATTCCGGGCGCACATCCAATTCCGGGCGCACATCCGATTCCGGGCGCGACACGGTCACGGGGACCGCCGCGGAACCCGCCGGGACGCACGGTCGCGCGGATCGGGCCGCGGCGTTGGCAGGATGCGGCGGGTGCACCCCGGACCGGAACCGACGCCGCGCGTGACCAACGCGGCCGGGGCCGCCGCTCGACGCGCCCCGCCCGGCGCGCACAGAGACGTGGCGGCGGTCTCCGCGACCGACGTGCGGATCCGGCGCGGGGCCCGCCGGCGGGGGCGCGGCGGTCACCTTGTCATCCCCGGCATCTCGTTCACCGTGCCCCGCGGCAGCGTGACAGGGGTGATCGGGCCAAGCGGCGGCGGCAAGACCACGCTGATGCGGGCGATCGTCGGGGTACAGAGCGGGGTGGACGGGGACCTGCGCGTCCTCGGCTACGCCGCCGGCGACGCCTGCCTGCGCCGGCGGGTCGGCTACGCCACCCAGGCCGCGTCGGTGTACGGCGACCTGACGGTGCGGGAGAACCTGCGCTACTTCGCCGCGCTCGCCCAGGCCGACGACCCCGACGACCCCACCCGTGCGCCCGGCTACCTCGACGCGCTGCTGGCCCACGTCGGCCTCACCGAGCAGGCGTCCAGGCTGGTCAACCACCTCTCGGGCGGCCAGCGCTCGCGGGTGTCGCTGGCCGTCGCGATGATCGGCGGCACCGACCTGCTCGTCCTCGACGAACCCACCGTCGGGGCCGACCCCCTGCTGCGCCGGCGGCTGTGGGCCGACTTCCGCCAGCTCGCCGAGCACGGCACGACGATCCTGGTCAGCTCGCACGTGATGGACGAGGCGATCCGCTGTGACCGCCTGCTGCTGCTCTACGAGGGAAGGCTGCTCGCCCAGGGCGCACCGGCGGACCTGCTCGCCGCCACCGACTGCGCCGACCTGGAGGAGGGCTTCCTACGCCTCGTCGAGGCGCCGAACCGGCTGGCCGGGGCCGGCGACCGGGCCGGTCCGCAGGCCCGACCCGCGCCGGCCACTCCCACCGGGGGCGCCGCCGAGGCGCCGCGCCCCCCGAATCCACCGCCGGACCATCCCCCCGGCGTCGCACCCTGCCCGCGCCGCAAGCCCATCGACGAGCTGCGCACCGGCGCCACGGCCGCCCGGGTGCTTCGCCAGCTCAGTCGCGACCGCCGCACCCTCGCCCTGGTCCTGTTGCTGCCGCCGGTGCTGCTGCTGACGTTGCGCCTGCTGTTCCAGCGGTCCCCCGACACCTTCGACCGGGTGGGCCCTGCGCTGCTCGGGATCTTCCCGCTCATGACGATGTTCTTCGTCACCTCCGTCGCGATGCTGCGCGAGCGCACGTCCGGCACGCTGGAGCGGCTGCTGACAAGCCCGGTCGGCCGCGGGGACCTCCTCCTCGGTTATGGGCTGGCGTTCGCCGTGCTCGCCGCGGCCCAGGCCGCGTTCGCCACCGCGCTGACCGTGGGCGCGCTCGGCCTGACCGTGCGGGGATCGGCCCCCATGCTCTTCATGGCGGCCATCCTCAGCTCCTTCCTCGGCACCGCGCTCGGCCTGTGGATGAGCGTGTTCGCCCGCACCGAGTTCGAGGCCGTGCAGCTCATCCCGGCCGTGCTGATCCCGCAGTTCATGCTGTGCGGCATCCTGGTGCCGCGGCACGGCATGCAGCCGGCGCTCGACGCGATCAGCACCGTCATGCCGATGACGTACGTCGTCGACGCCATGGCCCGGCTGTCGACGTCGCGGCAGGTCGACAGGTGGCTGTCCCGTGACATCCTGATCGTCACCGGCTGCACCCTGGCCGCCCTCGGCCTCGCCGCGGTGACGCTGCGCCGCCGGCACCCGTAGATCCGGAGCGGACGGGGCGACGACGCCGTAAACACCCTGCCGACCCTTCCCGAATTGTTATGATCGTCACCGTCGCCCTCACCGGTGCGGCGCCGTCGTCGATGCGGAGGGATGCGGTCCAGGCCTCACCGGCCGCCCACCAGGCAGGCACCGGGCGGCGCGACCGCCTCCAGTCGCCGCGGCCCGGGCGTGGTGGGTCGCAGTGATCGGCCCCCGCAACGGTCGGGTGCGGCACATACAGCCCGCCCGGCCCGGGAGAGCCACCCATATCGGGCTACCATCGACCTGCTGGCTGCCAGGCATACGGCGCCGCGGCGGACCCCCGCAGGGTTCGCCGGGCGAGAGCCCCGGTGGCCCCCGGCGGGTTGCGCCGGTCAAGGTCGGGCTGATGCGGCATGGAGAGGACGGTCGGCGGTGGATGGATGAGTCCGGCCACGGATTCCCATCCGACGATGATCAGGGCGGTCCGCCGCCCACCCGCCAGCCCCGCCTGCCGCGGCGGCCGGGCGGGCGACCTCCGGTGACCCGCGTCGAGCCGGGTCCCGCGACCACGCAGACGACGCAGCGCCTCACCGCGCCGCGCCCGCGCCGCTCGGACGCACCCCCCTCGGATCCGAACGCCGCGCCCCGCGACCAGGATCAGCTCAGCGACCAGGACCAGCTCACCGCGCAGGACCGGCCCGCCGGCCAGGCGCAACCGCCCGACCAGGAGCGACAGACGGACCAGAGGCGGCCGGTAGACCAGCACCGGCCGGCAGACCAGCACCGGCAGATGGAGCAGGACCGGCAGATGGAGCAGCGACGCTCCGGCCCGCCTCCCCCGTCCAGTTCGGCGAGTCCGGTAGGCCCGACCGAGCTCACGGCGACGACCGAGCTGGCCGCGTTGCGCCGGCGTCTCGGCATGCCCGAGGTCGTCGAGGCCCGCCGGGCCGAACGCGAACGCCGGGCCGTGCAGGACACCGGGTCGGGCCCTCTCGACGACGGCTCAGGCCGGCACGACGACGCCTCGGGCCGGCACGACGACGGCCGGGCCGAGGGCACCGGTCCCGGTCGAGATCGCCACCGTGGCCGCGATCTGGACCGGGATCCGGCGCTCTATCCCATCGGTCGGGCCCAGCGGGCCAGGGAGCGTCGCCAGTACCCCGACCGCGGCCAGGGCGCCGAGAGCGGCCGGGTGGCCGAGAGCGGGCCGCGGCGCGGGCGTCTCGGGGAGTCGGAGGCCGCCGCCGGCCACCGTCAGGGGCACGGATACGGCCACGGCCGCGAGTTCGGTTATGGCAACGGCTACGGGCGGGGCCGGGACTCCGGCCGGGAGGGCACCGCCGGGCGGGATCTGGACCCACGCGGCGAGCCACCCCCGGGAGTGCGCGGCGGGGATGAGTCGAACCCGGCGCGCCGGGTCGAACCGTTCGACCACGAGCGGACACAGATCATCCGCGGGCTGCGCGTGCGTCGGGTGCCCGGGGCGGAGAGTTTCCGTCCCACCCACGCACCCACGGCCGAGGGTCTGATCCCGATGTCCGGCACGATGACCGGCGAGTTCTTCCTCGGCGGCCGCAACCGGCTGGATCCGGCGATCGACGGCCCGGGGGGTGCCGGCGCGCGCGGAGCGGCCGGCGGGACGTTGGACGCGCCCGCCGGGACGGCCGTCGCGGACCGTCTCGAACCGGTCGACTACGGCCTCGCGGACCTCAGCGAGGACGCCGGCGTGGGCGGACGGCACCGCGTCGAGCGGACGACCCGCGGATCGAGCCGGTCCCGGGCGATCTGGACGCTCGTCGACCAGGTGCTCTCCAGCGGCACGAACGCCGTGATGTCGTTCATCATCGCCCGCAGCGTGAGCTCGTCGGAGTTCGGCGCGTTCGGCGTGGCGTTCGCGATCTTCTCCCTGATGATCGGCTTCTCGAAGGCCGCGGGCACCGCGCCGCTGGGCATCAAGTTCGCGGACGTGTCGCCCCGGGTGTTCCGGGCGGCGGGTGCCGCGGGCACCGGCACCGCCTTCGCCATCGGATTGTTCTCCGGGGTGGTGACGCTGGTCGTCGGCCTCGTCCTCGGCGGCAGCGTCGGCGACTCCCTGATCGCGATGGGGCTGGTGTTCCCGGCGCTGCTGCTCCAGGACGCCTGGCGGCAGGTGTTCTTCGCCGAGGGCCGGCCGGCCGCCGCCGCGGCCAACGACGGAGTCTGGGCGATCGTCCAGTTCGGCGCCATCTTCCTGCTGATCGTCCGCGATGTGTCGACCTCGTGGGCGATGCTGCTGGCCTGGGGCGGGGCGGCGGCCGTCGCAGCCATCCTCGGGATCTATCAGGCCGGCTTCCGGCCCGCGACGGACCAGGTTCGGTCCTGGATCGCCGAGCACCGCGACATCAACGGCTACATGAGCGCGGAGTACCTCACCGTCCAGGGGGCCCAGCAGGCGTCCACGCTGCTGCTCGGCACCCTGGGGGCCATCGACCTCGTCGGCGCGCTGCGCGGCGTACAGACGCTGCTCGGACCGACGACGATCCTCGCCGTCGGGATCGTGAGCTGGGCGATCCCGGAGTTCTCCCGCCGCAAGGACATGTCGGCCGCGGCGCGGCTGCGTGCCGCCTACGCCCTGTCGGGGGTGATCGTCGCAGTCGGTGCGATCTGGGGAACGGTCTTCCTGTTCCTGCCGACGAGCATCGGTCACTCCCTGCTCGGCGACACCTGGGAGCAGACCCATCATCTGCTGGCGCTGTCGATCGTGCAGCAGGCGGGACCGGCGGCGACGGTGGGGCCGGCGTGCATGCTCTACGCGATGGGGCAGGCGAAACTCACCTTCCGCGCGAACGCGGTCCTGGCTCCGCAGCTCCTGCTCTACCCGATCATCGGGCTGGAGCTCGGCGGCGCGACCGGGGCGGTCGTCGGCTACATCGCGGCGTTCTGGATCACGGTGCCGTTCTGGTTCATGCTGGTCCGCCGGGTCGCCCGCGAGGCGGAACTGGACGGTGCCACGAGTGTCGCCACTTCGGGGCCGGCCGCTCCGAAGACAGCCACTCCCGGGCCGGGCGGTTCCGAGCCAGGCGGTTCCGGGCCGAGCGGTCCGCAGCCAGACGGTCCGCAGCCGGACGGAACGGAGCCCGCCGGATCGAACGGGCCCGGATGAGCCGCATCGTGTCCGGCCCCACCGACGGGGGTCAAGAAAATCTTCAGATCACGACCGGCCCGTCGGGGGACGGCGACCATATAGGTAGGATCTCGACCGGCGTCGAGACCGTTCCGGTGAATGCCGCCTGGACCCGGGCCAGGCGGGGGGGTTGAGATGATTCTGCGCATCCTGTATCGATCCGTTGGCTCGGAGAACGCGAAGAACCGACCGGCGTTCTACAGCAAGCGGCTGGCGCTCGCGTCCCTCCTGCGCGCCGTCGAGAAAGTCGAGATCCCGACGAGGATCGTCTTCGTCAACGACGGCCCGATGCCGGCGGATCGTCTTTCGATGATGGCGGAGGCCGGCGAGGTCGTCCCGGTCACGTGCGGCAGTAATCGCGCGTCGTATCGCCACGTCCTGCGCATGCCCCGGCTTCGCCGCTGGGCCGCCGACGATCTGGTGTGGCTTGCGGAAGACGACTATCTGTACACGGAGAACTCGCTGTCCGCCCTGGTCTCCGCCGCCACCGCCCGCCCGGACGTCGAATACTTCACCCTGTACGGCACCTCGCGGCTGTCCGCCGCCTCCACCCGGCGCCGCCCGCAGGTCACCGACGACGGCCGCATCCACGAGCACGCCCCGGTGATCGACGGGGTGGCCTGGGCGCGCACCGCCCACACGACCAGCACCTTCGGTCTGCGCGTCGGCACCCTGGTCGAGGACGAGCTGCTGCTGCGCTCGATCCCCTTCGTCGGTGGCGCCTTCGACCGCGCGACGTGCCTGACGCTGCAGGGTTTTCAACCCTTCCGGCTGCCGGAACTGGGCGGTGAACCACCGTTGGTGGCGCCCTCGACGGCCGCCGCGCGGATCGCCCGCCGGGCGGCGCTGACCGGGCTGCGGGCCACCCTGAACGCGGTGGCGCTGGCCCGGCCCGAGCGGCGGCGGCGGACCCTGCTCGTCCCCGCGCCCTCCCTCGCCACGCACATGGAGCTGGGCGCCGCGCTCGTCCCCGGCCACGACTGGCCCGCGGAGGCCGACGGCGTCCTGGCCTGGCTGGAGTCCCGCAACGCGAGCCCGACGGAGCCGACGACGGCGCCGAGCCCGGCACAGCCGGCCCAAGCACAGCCGACTCAACCGCAGCCGGCCCAAGCACAGCCGGCCCGTGCGCAGTCGACTCGACCGCAGCCGGCCCAGGCGCGGGCGACCTCCTCGGCTGGCGCGAGACCCACCACTGCGGCGGCGGGCGGGAGATCGACCACCGCCGGATCGACCGCCACCGGAGGGCTGACGCCGACCGCCGCGGCGGGTGGGACGGCCGCGGGCACGTCCGCGCCGGGCGTCCTGGCGTCCGGCACCGCCCCGCGGGCAGTTCCCACGGGCGGCGCGGCCACGTCCGCGTCGCCGGCCGCCGGGCTGTCGCCGCTGGCGGCGGCCGATCAGTCGCCGGCACCGGGTGCCGGCGTGACCTCGCCCACCGCGGCGCCGGTCCTCCGCAGGCCCTCCGTAGCGTGAGGGTGGGACGGCGCCGGTCGCGTTTGGTCTCGCTGCCACTGCTGCTGGTCACAGTGCTGCTGACCGCGGGGCTCGCGGCGTGCTCCGGTTCGTCGAAGCCCACGCCCGGCCCCGTCGGGGTGCACTGGGTGTCCGGCGCCAACGGCAACTACCCCGCCGACGTGAACGCCTGGGGGGCGTTCACCGGCCGCAAGGTCGGGCTCGCGATCGTCTTCACCGAGCGCAAGGACTGGTACAACATGGTCTCGGCGGACTGGCCGACGGCGGCCTTCACCCGGGACAAGTTCCCGGGTGAGCTGTCGATCGCGCAGCCGCCGTTCCCCCGCGACGGCAACGAGGCGACCTGCGCGAGCGGGGCCTACGACAACTACTGGCGGACGTTCGGCGTGACGCTGACGAAGTTCGGCCGCGCGGACGCCTACATCCGGCTCGGCTGGGAGTTCAACGGCGATTACATGTACTGGCACGTGCGCAATGTCGAGACCTGGAAGACATGCTTTCGCCGGACCGTGACCGCGCTGCGCTCGACCGCACCGGCCGTGAAGATCGACTGGAACATGAACGCCCACACCGACAAGCTGCCCGGGAGCGGGCGGGACGTGTGGGACGCCTATCCCGGCGACCAGTACGTCGACATCGTGAGCATCGACTCCTACGACCACTATCCCGCGTCGGTCAGCGAGAAGAGCTGGAACCGCCAGTGTCATCAGCGGTCCGGGCTGTGCACGGTGATCAAGTTCGCTCACGATCACGGCAAGAAGTTCGCGGTCCCGGAGTGGGGGCTGGTCCGGTCGGAGGGCGGCGGCGGCGACAACCCCTTCTACATCCAGAAGATGTATGAGACGTTCGTCGCCAATGCCGCAGGTCTGGCATACGAGGCTTACTACAACAACGCCGAGGCGAAGAACGTTCGCTCGTCGCTGTACAAGCCCGATCTGAACCCCAAGTCGTCGAAGCGCTACCTGAAGCTGTTCGGCCTCGCCTCGCCCGGCACCACCGGCTGACCACGCATCCCGCCGCGCTGTCTCACTCTTCTCGCGGCGGGCCCGCCGCCCACCGCGAGAGAAGCGGATGACCGGGTCGCTCCCGCGCGGCCGCGGTCCGCAGCCGGCGCCGCCCGTCACGGACCGCCCCGGCGTTCAGGTCCGTCACGACCTGGGCCCAGAACACCCGGAGGTTCGACGGCTCGGCGAGTTGTCTGCTCTTCGCGAGGCCGGCGGCTGTCACCACCAGGCGGGCCTGAGCAAGATCACTGAACGCCTCGACGAGCGCGTCGGCCTCGTCGTGGGTCAGGCGCTCGTCGGACGGCGCGGAGGGCGCGGACGGAGGTGCGTGCGACGGCAGGGGGGTCAGGCCGAGGTGGACGGCGACCGCCGCCGCATTGCGCCAGGCCGCCTCGCCCGCCGGTCCGGCGTGATCAGCCGGCCGCTCGCCGCGGCGCACCGCCTCGACCCAGGCCGCTACGACGGGCTCCCCGACCTCCTCGCGGAGGAACTGCACCATGAGCGACGACATCGTCCCCAGACCCAGCAGCGGGCTGTCCCCGGTGTGGTCGAGGTCCTCCGCGACCCGGGCCGCCACCAGGTACTCCGGCACCGAGGCGTGGACGAAGGGAAACCGGTCGTCGTCCCCGCGGACGAGCAGGCTACCCGAGCCGACCTGGAACGCCGCCTGTTCCGCGGTGACCCGGCAGCGGTCGAGGTCGAGGTCGGTGACCGTCTCGCGGACGATCTCGGTCAGGCCGGCGAGATCGATCGCGCCGGCGAGGCCGTCCGGGTCCGTCCAGATCCGGATGGCCACCGCGGTGACCACGTCGCTGAGCTGCGGCACGCGAAGCCCACTGGTCGAGCCACGGGTGGGATGGCGGCGGCGCACCTCCATGGTGAGCCAGCGCCGCACGAGCGTCCGGTAGAGCCGCGCCGAGGTGATCGTGCCATCGTCGGCGCGCACGGCCAGCAGCTCCGATCTCGTCAGCTTCGCCATGAACGACAGCATCCGGGGGTTGCGGCTGAGGTCGGCGAGGTTCGGCACCCTGGCGATGAGGTCGAGGCGGGCCTCCACCAGATCCTCCACGGTCCCGCCGCCCTCCATCGCCCCGCCGGCCGCACCTTCCGCCGACGGCGATGCGGCCCCGTCCCGGGGCGTGGCCGCGGCCAGCGACCGAAACCGGTGGTGGAGAAACTTCCGGATCTGCGTGTCGTCGAAGGGCTCCAGCCGAAGCTGTCGGCTCGCGCTGGGGCCCCGCGCCCACCGCCCGAGCACGCCGCGCCACTGGTCGTCCGAGGCGAAGTGCGCGATCCGGCTGGTGAGCACCACCTTGGCAGCGCCCTGCACGCTGTCGAGAATGATCTGCAGGTACTCGGCGGCCTCGTCGAAGGTCAGCCGTTGGACGAGCTCGTCGAAGCCGTCGAGCAGCAGCACGAGCCGGCCGCGTTCCAGCATCGTCCGCAGGGCGTCGGCGGGGACGCCGTCCTCCTCGACCCGCTTCAGGTGTGCGTCGAGCAGCCGGCCGAGGTCGAGATCGGCGGGATCGCCCAGCTTCAGGCCGCGCAGCTCGACGAGCATCGGGATGAGGCCGGGCACCGCCGCGGGCAGCCGCAGCGCGAGTCGGCGGAGCAGGAAGCTCTTGCCATGGCCGAAGTCGGCCATGACCAGCACGAACCGCGGCTGCGCGGTGTCGAGCAGGTCGAGCACGTCGGCCAGCGCATCCTTACGGGCCGGGACCTCCGGCGGCTCGTCGAGCAGGACGTAACGCTGCGGGATGTAGAGGTCCGGGGGGTAGATCGGATCGCCGGCCAGCCGGGCAGCCTGCCGTTGCAGGTACGAGGTCGGGTCCCAGCCCGTCTCGTAGGCGACGATGCTGAGCACCTGGATCCCGAGTCGGCGGGCGCACCGGACGAGATCCCGATCGGGCGGCGGCCCGTCGTGGACGACCAGCGAGTCGACCTCCTCATCCGCCCGCCGGTACTGCTCGTGGATCTCCGTCATGAACCAGCGCAGCATCGGCTTGTCCACCCCGTCCGGTGCGATCCCGATCGGCCAGCGGTAGGTCCGGCCGTCCACCCGGTCGGCGGCCTCGAGGTAGCCCAGGCCGCCGGCGCTGACCAGCGGCACGGCCTGCCCCCGTGGATGGCGCTCGGCGAACGCCCCCAGCAGCCGGGCGAGAAGGCCGTCGAGAGCGAGGGGCAGCCTGGGTCCGGAGACGCCCGGTCCCCCGCCCGCCGTGATCGTCATGATGGGTCACATCATGCCAAGACCGTCATCTCCGGCAGGAGGCGCGGGGCGGCGCAGGCCGTGCCCGCGGTAACGCCGGCCCGCTGTCCGCCCGGACCCGCGCGCGTTACTCGGCGGCGGTGAGCAGGGTTCGGATGCGCTCGGGGCCGACCGCCAGCAGCAGGGTGGGCAGGCGCGGGCCGGTGTCGCGGCCGACCAACAGCCGGTAGATCAGGACGAAGAACGCGCGCTGGGCCTGCTTGAGCTCGGCGGTGGCCGGCGCGTCGGCGGGCAGCCCGCGCAGCAGCTTGGGCACGGCGTAGGTCAGTGTGGTGAGCCCGTCCAGCGACCAGTCCTCCTCGAGGCCGTCGACGAGGATGGCGAGGGCCTTGGTCTCGTCGGCGCTCAAGCCCGCCAGCGCCGCCCGGTCCGGCTCGGTCCGCACGATGGTGCGCTGCTCGACCGGCACGTGCTCGCGGGTCCAGGCCCGGGCGCAGTCCAGCCGCGGCTGGAGATCGTCGAGCGAGAACGGTGCCTGCCCGGCGCCGTCGGCGTCGCTGCCGCCGGGCGCGTCGCTGCCGCGGGCCTGGCGCAGGATCCGCAGGATCTGGGTCGGGTCGTCGGCGGTGATGTCGCAGATCGACGACAGCAGCCGGAACGGGAACACGGTGCGCGGCGCGTCGACCGGGCCGCCCCCGACGGTCCCCCGCGAACGCGCCACCACGGTGTCCTCCGCGGGCTCGGCCGCGCCGTCGCCGACCCGCCGGTTCAGCGCGTCCCACTCGTCGTAGACGCGCAGCACCTCCGCCCCGAAGTCGACGGTGATGGCCTGGTTCGGCCGGCGGCGGGCGTAGATCCAACGCACGATCGCCGGCTCCAGGATGTGCAGGGCGTCCGCCGGGGTGGGGGCCCCACCCGCCGATCCGGAAAGCTTGGCCCGGCCGCGGACCCCGACGAAGGAGTACGGCAGGTACACCGGCGGCTCGCCACCGAACACCTCGCGGACGATGCTGCCGCCGACGGTGAAGCTCGACCCGGGCGAGGAGTGGTCCACCCCGCCGGCCTCGAAGGCGACGTTCTCGAAGGCCCAGCGCATCGGCCAGTCGACCTTCCACACCAGCTTGCCGTTCGCCGGCCCCCGCACGTCGAACCGGCCGTGGTTGCCGCAGGCGGAGCAGGAGTAGTCGCCCTGACCAGCCGCCGGATCGAAGGACGCCACCACCGTCGTGTCGCGGCCGCAGACCTCGCAGTAGGGCCGGAACGGGAAGTAGGCCGACGCCGACGCCGAGCCCTCGTCGTCGGCGGCCCCCTCGTCGGCGGCGACGTCGACGTCCGCCGGGGGGACGTCGTCGGCCCCGCCCGGCGCCGCCGCTCCCCGCCGCCCGCCGCGCCCGGCCCGGCCGCCGGGACCGGAGCCACCGGAGCCACCGGAGCCGGAACCACCGAAACCCGGGCCACCCGACCCGGAACCGGCGGGTGTTGCCGCGGGCGACGGTTGCAGTGTGCGGTAGCGGCCGAGGATGCCGTCGATGGTGGGGGCGGCGGCGATCGCCCGAGCGATGCCGTTCGCGTAGGCGCCCGAGCGGTACATCTCGGTCTGGCTGATCTCGCGCACCTCGATGCCAAGGCGACGCAACGCGTCCCGGAACGGCGCCTTGAACCGCTCCGCCCAGCTCGGAAACTCGCCCCACGGATCGGGAACGGCCGTCAGCGGCCGGCCGACGTGTTCGGCGAAGTCGGCGGGCACCCCGGCGGGCACCTTGCGCAGCCGGTCGTAGTCGTCCCAGGACAGGATGTGCTCACAGGGCACTCCGCGAGCGCGGATCTCCTCGGCGACGAGATGCGGGACGAGGATTTCCCGCAGGTTGCCGAGGTGAATGGGCCCCGACGGGCTGATCCCCGACGCGCAGACGACCTTCCCGCCCCCGGGGCGCCGCTGCGCCCGCTCGATCGCTTCGTCCGCGGCCCTGGTCATCCAGTCCCGGCGATCAACCACAGTCCCACCACATCCCGACGTCGAACCCTTGACAACAACCCTAACGGTCAGCGTGTGAGGCCCCACCGATCAGGAGGCGGAACCCCAGCGGTCGGTGGAAGGGGAATCGCTCGCCGGGATCGCCCGGCACTCGCTGACCAGAATCAGGCAGAACCATCGGGCACTGTGCCAGGGCTGTCGCCTCCGCGGGCGGACCGCGCCGGCGTGGCGGCGCGGGGCCGCGACACGCGGGCGACTGGACGGCCTGGAACCACGTCCGGACGCTGCTCTCGGTGGCCGGCGCGGTCGTCCTCGTCGCCGCGGTGCGAGCCGGTGACCGCGTGACGGCGATGCTCCCGGTTCCGGCCAGGTGAGCAGCGAGCCCGGCGGGGCCGGACCTACCCCCCTCGGCGGGCGGGGACGGCCGGTGGCCGCTGCGGATTTCCGCGGGGACGGTGTGGCCGTCGGGCGTATCATGGTCGTTGACCGGGTGTTTTGCGAGCGTCGACCAGCAGGCCGACCCAGCGACCGGTCGCAGCCATCCGATGGTCATCGTCATCGGAGTTAGGCGGCCGTCATGACGACGAGCCCGCACGTCCTTCCCACCGATCGCGCCGATCTCGCCCGGTTCGACGACGACGGTGGCGCGCCACCTCAGCGCTCCGCGGCCCGCGTGTCATTGTCGTCGGCCCGCGGCCAGGGATCCTTCGACGGCGGCTGGTGGCCGCGGACGATGGGGCTGACCGACGAGCTGCCCGGCCTGCTCGCCGCGCTGGCGAGCGCCCACGAAGGCGTCCGCCGGGTGTCGGTGAGCGGCAGCGCCTGGACGGCGATTCCCAGCCTGGCCGAGGGGTCGGGGCTGCCGCGGACGCGGGTGGACTGGTTTCGAACCCTCGACCCGCGGGTGGTCACCGCGGGCGGCGGCAGCAACGGCGGCAGACCCAGGCTCCGACTGCTCGTCATCCCGCCCGGGGCCGCGCCCGGGCCGGCCCGGGCGGTCCTGCGGGCGGCCGCGGCCGGCGGGTTGACCGGTTCGCCCGGTGAGATCCTGCGGCGGGCCGGCGCCGAGACTCCGACAGCCGACGCAGAGACTCCGACGGCCGACGCCGGACCGACCGGACCCGCGGCGCCGGAGTCGTCCGCGGCGCTCTCGGCGTCGCCCTGATCACGAGCATGGCGGGCGACATCATCGCGTCGGCCGGCCCGGGGGCGCCCTGGCCGGCCGGTGGCGACGATCCGGGCCGGGTGGACGACAGGAGCCGGGTGGACGACAGCGGCCGGGTGGTCACCTGTGACCTGGCCTTCGACGTCCAGGAGCCCGCCGACATCGCGTTGCAGATCGCGCCCGCCGAGCGCGGAGGCCGCGTGCACGAGGAACGCCTGGATCTGGCGACCGACGGCGCCCCCCTCGCCCCGCCGGTCGAGCTGGCCGCGCCACACGGCGGGCGGATCCACCTGCTGCGAGTGTCCCGCGGCCTGTTCACGGCGTCCTACCGGGCGCACCTCGACCGTCCTCGCCCCCGCCCCGGGCCGCGCCCGAACGGGACGGCGGGCGACGAGCCGCTCGATCTGCAGCGGCTGACCTACCTGCGCCCGAGCCGCTACTGCCCCTCCGACCATGTCGTCGGACTCGCCGTGGCCGAGTTCGGCGCCCTGCCTCAGGGCCGGCCCAGGGTCGAGGCCGTCGCGGACTGGATTCACCACCGGATCGGCTATGTCGCCGGCGCCAGCACGGTCCACGACACCGCCGAGGACACCCTGCTGACCGGGCAGGGGGTGTGCCGCGACTTCGCCCACCTGGGCGTCACCCTGTGTCGGGCGCTGGGGATACCGGCCAGGTTCACCGCGGTCTTCGCACCCGGGCTGACCCCGATGGACTTCCACGCCGTCTTCGAGGCCTGGACCGACGGCGCGTGGCACGTCCACGACCCGACCCGGCGGGTTCCACGGGACGGCCTGGTCCGGATCGCGACCGGCCGGGATGCCGCCGACACCGCGTTCGCCGCGATCCTGGCCGGCATCGCCACCCTGCGGTCGGTCGAGGTCACCGCCACGGTGACCGGACTACTGCCGGCCGACGACCACCGGGCCGAGACCGTGCTCGCCTGATCCGCCGCGGCCCCGACCTGCGAACGACCCGAAGGAATGGAAGGCCGCCATGAGTGACACCGACCCCGCCCGCCTGGACGAGATCGCATTCCATCTGCTCACCGCGCAGCGGGCCAGCCGTGGCATCCGCCGTCTCGCCAACGCCGCCGTCGAGATCGGCGAACCGGTGGACGCGGCGGGCGTCAGCGCGGTCCTCGCCGAGTTCCGCGCGGCCTACCGCGAGGTACACGCGATCCTCGCCAGCGGCAACACCGAGGACATCGTGTACCTTGCCGCGCAGCTCGATCGGACCTGATCGGGCCCGACCGGCTGGGCCGCCCCGGCGACGCGTTGCCGTGCCGGGGCGGCATGAACGACCGCTCACCGGCCGGACGCCGGTGAGCGGGGCCCACGCGGTGCTACGCCAGGGTGGCGTCGAGGTCCTTGCGGATCTCCTCGGGGGTGACCGTCGGCTCGTAGCGGCGCACGACGTTGCCCTCGCCGTCGACGAGGAACTTGGTGAAGTTCCACTTCACCTCGTCGGTGCCGATCGCCTCGGGCCGGGACTTCGAGACGTGCTCGTAGAGGAAACCGGCCTCGGGCCCGAAGTCCCCGGGCGCCTCGGCGCGCAGGTACTTGAACAGCGGCGCGGCGCCGTCGCCGTTCACCTCGACCTTGCTCAGCACCGGGAAGGTGACGTTGTAGTTGGTCGAGCAGAAGTTCTGGATCTCCTCGTCGGTGCCCGGCTCCTGGCCACCGAACTGGTTGCACGGGAAGCCGAGGATCTCCAGGCCGCGGCCGTGCAGCTCCTGGTAGATCGACTCGAGCCCCTCGTACTGCGGCGTCAGGCCGCACTTGCTGGCAACATTGACGATCAGGAGCGTCTGGCCGGCGTAGTCGCCCAGCGAGCGGCTGCTGCCGTCGGGGGTGTCGACGGTGAAATCGTGGACAGTCATGATCAACCTGACTCTCGTGACGGGTGATCCCGATCCTCACGGCCGATGGTTCGGCCGCTGAACAATCCTGACGCTACTCCGCCCCATGCCTTTATGTCACCATGTCGGGTGCATAATTGTGCGCCGATTCGGAGGGGGCGGCTGTCTGGGATGCTCGGGTGGTCCGACGGCAGCGACCGATGGCGACCAACGAACAGGAACGCCCGATATGAACATCGAACCCGACCTGCTGAAGATCCTTGCCTGCCCGGTGGACAAGGGGCCGCTGGAACTGGTCGACGGCTGGCTGGTCAACCCGCGACTCGGCCACCGCTACGAGATCCGCGACGAGGTCCCGATCCTGCTGCGGCCGGACCACGTCGACCCCGCAGTGGCCCGCGCTCAGCGCTGACCCGCACCAGACACGACAGCGGGGCCCGAGGAGGATTCCTCGGGCCCCGCTGTCACCTACGCGGCAGGGTCGCCTACTCCCGGCCGAACTGCTCCCGCAGGCGACGCAGCGCTTCCTCGTCGATAGCCGACGCAGGCTGGTCGGACTGGGAGGAAGCGGTGTAGGAGGAGGGAGCGGCCGCCGCGGCGTCCGCCTCCTGCGCGGCCCGAATCTGGACCTGGTGCGCCTCGAAGCGGGACTGGGCCTCGGCGTACTGCCGCTCCCACTCCGCCTGCTGCTCCTCGTAACCTTCCAGCCACTCCCCGGTCTCCGGGTCGAAGCCCTCAGGGTAGACGTAGTTGCCCTGCTCGTCGTACTTGGCTTCCATGCCGTACTGGCTCGGGTCGAACGCCTCGCCGTCGACGGCCAGCCCCGACGCCTCGTTCGCCTGCTTGAGCGACAGGCTGATCCGGCGCCGGTCGAGGTCGATGTCGATCACCTTGACCAGGATCTCGTCACCGACGTTGACGACCTGCTCCGGAATCTCCACGTGCCGCTCGGCGAGCTCGGAGATGTGGACCAGACCCTCGATGCCCTCGTCCACCCGGACGAACGCACCGAACGGCACCAGCTTCGTGACCCGGCCGGGCACGACCTGGCCGATCGCATGGGTGCGGGCGAACTGACGCCACGGGTCCTCCTGCGTCGCCTTCAGCGACAGCGAGACCCGCTCGCGGTCCAGGTCGACGTCGAGAACCTCGACGGTGACCTCCTGGCCGACCTCGACCACCTCGGACGGGTGATCGATGTGCTTCCAGGACAGCTCCGAGACGTGCACCAGCCCGTCGACGCCACCCAGGTCCACGAAGGCACCAAAGTTGACGATCGAGCTGACGACGCCCTTGCGGATCTGACCCTTGGCCAGTTGGGCGAGGAACTCGGAGCGGACCTCACTCTGGGTCTGCTCCAGCCATGCCCGCCGCGAGAGCACAACGTTGTTGCGGTTCTTGTCGAGCTCGATGATCTTGGCTTCGAGCTCGCGCCCCACGTAGGGCTGCAGGTCGCGGACTCGGCGCATCTCCACGAGGGAGGCCGGCAGGAAGCCACGGAGGCCGATGTCGAGGATGAGACCACCCTTGACAACCTCGATGACGGTGCCGGTGACGACGCCGTCCTCGTCCTTCAGCTTCTCGATCGTGCCCCAGGCGCGCTCGTACTGGGCGCGCTTCTTGGACAGGATCAGGCGGCCTTCCTTGTCCTCCTTCTGGAGGACAAGGGCCTCGACGTGGTCGCCGACACTCACGACCTCGTGCGGGTCGACATCGTGCTTGATCGACAGCTCTCGGGACGGGATCACGCCCTCGGTCTTGTACCCGATGTCGAGCAGAACCTCGTCGCGATCAACCTTGACGATGATGCCGTCGACGATGTCCCCATCGTTGAAGAACTTGATCGTCTTGTCGACTGCCGCAAGGAAGTCTTCGGCCGAGCCGATGTCGTTGACCGCTACCTGTGGTGTGGTCGGGCTCTGCGCGGTGGTCACGGTCTCCACGGGTCGTACGTCGGTGGTGCTCGTCAAGGGGTCGGCTCCGACTAGGGGTGGTCGTCCGCGCGAGGGCCGGATCGAACCGCCGGGACCGAGGGACAGAGACAACGCAAAAAACGAAGAAACTGTCAGAACCGATAGCGACGCTCGAGTGGATCCGCTCGGTCTGAGACCCACGGACCCTCGTGCACAGACCCAAGTCTAGGGATGGGTGTCCGGAGTGGTCAACGGGAGCCGGCGCACGGACGCTCCCGAGCCGGGACTGCGGTCACGCTACGCAGACAGAAGCCGTCCATATGTAGCTATGTGCTGCCGGCCCGCCACGCTCGTGCGACCTTGGCCGCGGCCAGCCCGTCCGCCGTCCGCTCGGCGAGCCGATCTCCGCCGCGCCGGCTCCCCCCGGACGGGCGCACACAGCACGGTGGGCTCAAAGAAAAAATCACCGCCAAACCGACATATGGGGTGATCTCGCGGGGAGGTCGTGCGGAGGCGGAAAGTACGTGCGTTCCCTCCCCGGACGCGAGGTGCCGGAACGGCGGGCCGCCACGGGCTGGTAGGCGGGGCGCCCGCGATGGGCAGTGAGCAGCCGCGATGGGCAGTGAGCAGCCGCGATGGGCAGAGCGGCCGCGATCGGCGGAGGGCAGCCGCGATCGGCGGCACGTCAGGACGGCGGGTGCCAGGTGGGGCGACTGATCAGGCTCGGCCGGCCGGGCCGCGCTCGGCGCCGCCCGACTCCGGGCGCCCGCCCGGACCGATCCACTCCAGCCCGTCCGGACCGGGGCCGGGCCCCGACGAGCGGTCGGGGCTGGACCGTTCCGGCCGGTCGGTACTGGATCGTGCCGTCCGGTCGGGATCGGGCCGGGCCGGCCGGTCGGTGTTGGGCCGGGCCGGTCGGTCAGGATTGGGCCCGGCCGGCCGGTCGGGGTCGAGCCGTGGCGGCCGGTCGGGATTGGACCGGGCCGTGTCGGGCCGTGCCGGCCGGTCCGCGCCGGACGCGACGCCGGGCTGTCCACGCCAGGCCCGCGGCACCCAGCCCTCCGCGGCCTCCCGCGCGTCGGCCTCCGCCGCGCCCACCCCCGTCGGCCGCTGCCGGCCGCCCGGCCGGGCGGCCGACCCGGTCAGCAGTGGCACCGTCGGGCTATCCCCGGGCACGCCGGCGACCGCGACCGCCGTCCGGGCCCCCGGCACCGTCGCCGGGAACACGCCGATCGGGCCCTGCGGGTGCGCGACCCCGCCGCCGGGCGCGGTGCCCGCGCCGGGCCTCACCCGCCCGCGGCGGCGCGCCACCCAGGCGTCCGCGCGCCGGGCCCAGCCGTGGGACAGCCGGATGCAGGGCCGCTCGATGAGGTGATGCGTCGCGGTGGCGACGGCCACCGTCAGCACGAGGACGATCGCCAGGAACGGCGCGTAGGGGATCTTCCACAGCCGCCAGCCGCTGTGCGCCAGCACGAGGTCGATGACGGTGGAGTGCCACAGGTAGATGCCGTACGAGATCGCGCCGAGGAACGCCAGCGGCCGGCTGGCCAGCAACGGCCGCACCGCGCCACGGTCCTGGCGCCCGAAGACCGCCGGCAGCAGCAGGAAGAACCCGAACAGCCCGTACAGCAGGTGACGGTTCATGTCCTGGGCCCGGTCCGGATCGAAGATCGGCACCAGTGGCAGGCCGGCGTGCCTGCTGGCCACCCAGTAGATCAACGCCGCCACGGCCCAGCAGGCCGTTCCCGAGCCGGGCAGGCCCGCCCAGCGGGGCTGACGGCCGAGCTGGGCGTACCGGGCGGAGACCACGGCGAGCGCCATCCCCATGGCGAACAGGTCCCACCAGACGGGCAACCAGGCGTTCCAGCCGGACATCCAGGCCTGCCTGCTCGGGATGACCAGGAAGTGGACGACCTTCGCGGCCAGGAAGGTCACCGCCAGCGCGGCCAGTTCCACCCGAACCTGGGTCTCGGGCGAGCGACGGCGCCGGCCGAGCAGCCAGGCGTAGACGGGCACGGCGAGGTAGAACGCGACCTCGATATCGAGCGTCCATGCCTGGGTGAGGCCCTGGATGGCCCAGTGATCCTGGTAGCCCTGCAGGAAGAACGCGGTCTGGAAGATCCCGGCGACCCCGTGCACGCCGACCCGGTCGTCGCTGACCACGTTGAGGGTGACGGCGAGCGCCACCCAGTACAGGGGGACGATCCGCATGAACCGGCGCACCAGGTAACCCGGCGCGGCGGCGGCGGGAACGCCCGCGAGCCGGGCCGCCACGAACGGGCGGTAGAGCAGGAATCCCGAGATCAGGAAGAACACCGCGACCCCGGCCTCACCGCGCGCGGTGTAGGGACCGAACCCGCTGCTGGTGGTGAACCCCGCCGGGAACGACGTGTGCACCACGACGACGAGCAGCGCCGCGATCGCGCGCAGACCGTCGAAGCCTGGAAAGACGACCTTGGGCGGGCGGGTGCCGGGGGGACGGCGCGGATCGGGGATCGAGGCGGAACCGGTGGACGCGTCGGCGACGACGGCGGCCGAACGGGGGCGGACGGGGCCGGTCACCGCGAGTTTGCCACGAGATACGCAATGTCCGGCACGGTGAAAAACGTACCAGCACGGTGGATTATGGAGCTAGCACACCCCGAACATAACGGATTTTTCTACCCGCTGGCGTAGTCAGGTCGGGTAACCCGGGTCGGTTTCGGATCGCACCGGTTGCCCACCCGGGATCCGCTTGGCCCGGGAACGCACCGGCCCGGCGAGCCGGCCGGCGGCGGCCGTGATCGCAACCGCGGCGAGCAGCACCACCGCAGGCTCGGCGGCGGCCCGGAAGCGGGTGGTGCCGTAGACCACCACCGTCGCCAGACTCAGCGTGATGGGCACCGCGAGCAGGGGCAGCAGCGGGGTCCGGCGGCGGCGCAGCACGATCACGCCGCCGAACGCGGCCACTTCCAGCACCCACAGCGTCACCATCCCGACCCGGCTCAGACTCAGCGGTCGCAGCTCGATCGTGTCGAGGCGGGCCTGCTGCCACGGGTGGTAGACGCCCCAGGTGCGGCCGAGGCGGGCGGCGGCCACCGTGGGCAGCCGGTCGGAATGGTGCCGTATGTAGTCGTAAGCGGCATGTCGGTAGAAGACGTCGCGCTCAGACCGTTCCACGGGCGGCGGCGGGAGTGCCAGCACGCAGTCGAACGACCACCAGCCCAGGTCGCGCCCGGAGTACGTCGCCGGGCAGTGGGTGACGGCCAGGGTGGAGCCGAGGCCGGTGGACAGGTACTCCGGCTCGTGGAACCGCGACAGGTTGTAGGCCGCCCAGGGGGCGATGGCGGCCACGCTCGTCGCGGCCGCCACGGCCAGCAGCGCGGCGCGGCGACGCCAGGCGACGCCGCGGGCCGTCGCGACGAGCGGCACGACGAGCACGAGGGCCAGCAGCGCCAGTTCGGCGCGCGCGAGCATCACCGCCGCCAGCGCCAGCCCGAGGAAGGCGGCCTCGGCGAACCCTCGACGGTCGACGAAGCGGTAGCCGGCCAGGATGATCCAGGCACAGGTCAGAATGCCCGTCGTCTCGGACATCACCAGCGGGTCGTTGAGCCACATGCCGGGGTAGACCGCCGCGATCCCGCCGGCCACCAGTCCGGTCGCGGGGCCGCCGACCCTGCGCCCGGCGAGGGCGACCAGCACGATCGCACCGACCCCCAGCAGGCAGGAGAAAAGCTGGTGGGACAGGAAGCTGGTGAAGCCCAGCAACGACGGTACGGCCAGCAGAAGGCTGGTCAGCGGCGGGTGCTGGGCGTCGGCGACGTAGCGCCCGGACAGCCGCAGTTCGTACGGGTCCGGCCAGCCGCGGCCGTCGGCGAACAGGTTCGCCGCCTCGTGGTAGTAGAACGGATCACCCTGGACCGCCGCCGGGTGCAGCCAGTGGAACAGGTAGAACAGCCGGATCCCGAGGCCGATCAGGCAGATCGCCGCCAGCCCGGGGTACCAGCGTCGCGGTCGCCCGAGCCAGGCGGGCGCCGGCTCCCCGGCGGGCTCAGGCTCCACCGCCGATACGGACTCCACCGCCGATACGGACTCCACCGCCGGCACGGACTCCACCGCCGGCACGGGGGCCCCGGCGGGCGCGGGAGCCGATTCGGGGACGTCCGGCGGCACCGCCGCCGACCCCACCGTCCGTGGCTGCCCCGCCGTGGTCTCAGACACGCGCGGAAAGTACCAACCCGCTGGTTCCGGGCAGACAACACGTCCGGCATGAAGGCCGCAAACATACCGCGCGTGCACGGCGTGACGCAGTTGCGATTAGCCTTGCCGCTCGGACGTCCTGATGCGATCGGGGTCGGCGAGCCGCGGTGGCGAACCCGATGCGGAGCCGCCGAGCCCGCACCGCAGCCGCCGCCCGGTTCCACGGCCCGATGGCGCCCCGGCGACGACGAGGAGGGACCAGGCTGACCAGCAACGACGCCGACACCGTCCCGCTGGCGTCCGGGGATCGACAGCGGCGGTCGTCCGCCGAGCAGCAGGCCGACACGACCCCGATCAGCACCCGCGCGGGCGGGCCGCGTAGCCCGGCCGGGGGCCCGCAGCCCCGACGCTCGACAGCGGAGCGTGAGGGGCACTTTGGTGACGGTCGGAGCGGTGCCGACCGCAGGCGCCGGGATCAGCCTCCCCGCCGCCACGAGCGAGCCGCGGCCGAGCGCCGGCCCGAGCCCCCAGTCCAGCGACCCGAGCCCCGCGTCCGCCGCGACGAGGCACGCGCCCCGCTCGCGACGCCCCAGCGCCCGGCGACCGGCCGCGAGCCGGCGCGGCCACCGACCCGGCCCGAGGACGACCTCGACGCCACCGGCCCCGTGCTCGCCCCGCTGGGGCACCTGCCCGCCCTGGACGGGCTACGCGCGTTCGCCGTCATGGCCGTCATCGCCTACCACGCCGGCATCTCGTGGATGCCCGGCGGCCTGCTCGGCGTGGACACCTTCTTCGTCCTCTCGGGCTTCCTGATCACCGGGTTGCTCATCACCGAGTACCGCAACACCCGGCGCATCGACCTGCGCAGCTTCTGGGTCCGCCGGTCCCGCCGGCTGATGCCGGCGCTGCTGGTCCTGCTGATCGGGGTGGCGGCGTACGCCCGGTGGATCGCCTCCCCCGGCGACGTCGGCACGCTGCGCCTGGACGCCCTGTCCACGCTGCTGTACGTGGCGAACTGGCGCTTCGCCCTGTCCGACCAGAGCTACTTCAACCACTTCTCGGCGCCTTCGCCGCTGCTGCACACCTGGTCGCTGTCGGTCGAGGAGCAGTTCTACGTCCTGTGGCCGCTGGTCGTGTTCCTGCTCATGCGGCACAGCGCCCGCACGGTGGAGCGCTGGCGCCGCCAGCGCCAGAAGGCCCAGTCCCTCGCGCTGACGGTGGCCGTGCTCGGCGCGGAGGCGTCGGCGCTGGTCGGCCTCGCCCTGCTCCTGCTCGGCACTGATCCGTCCCGGATCTACTACGGCACCGACAGCCGTTCCCAGGCGCTGCTGGTCGGCGCCGCGCTGGCGGTGTGGCGGGGGCAGCGGACACGACCGATCTCGGCCCGGGCCCGGTCGGTCATGTCGGTCGTCGGCTGCCTGGCGGGCGCGACGATGATCGTCATCTGGACCACGGTGAGCGGGGAGAACCGCGCGCTCTACGCCGGCGGGTTCCTCGGCGTCGCGGTCGTCGTGATGCTGCTCGTCGCCTCGCTCGTCGAGGCGCCCGCGGGGCCGGTGTCGAAGGTGCTCTCCCTGGCCCCGCTGACGTTCATCGGGCGGATCTCCTACGGCCTGTACCTGTGGCACTGGCCGGTGTTTCTCACCCTCACGGCCACCCGTACCGGCACCGACGGCGTGGTCCTGCTGCTGCTGCGGCTCGGCGCCACGCTGGCGATCACGCTCGCGTCCTTCCACCTCGTGGAGGACCCGATCCGCCGCCGCCGGATCCGGCTGCCGAACCCGCGGCTGACCGTGCCCGCCGCGTTCGGCGGGGTCCTCGCGGTGATCCTGGTGGCCACGGCGGGCACGTCGGCATCGGTGCGCACGCCCGCCGAGCTGGAGGCGCTGGCCAAGCGGGCGGCCGCCTCCCCGCAGCCGACCGTCACCGTGCGTCCCGGCAGCGGTGCGCCGATCAAGGTGCTGCTCGGCGGCGACTCGGTGGCGCTCACGCTGGGCTTCAGCGACTTCTCCTCGATGGCCGCCGCCCAGGGCATCGAGATCCACGACTTCTCCAAGCTCGGCTGCGGGGTCGCCCGCGGCATGGAGCGGCGCATCCTCGGTGAGGCCGGACCGACCACCGACGGCTGCGACCAGTGGCCGCAGCGCTTCGCGCAGCGCGTCAACGAGGTCAATCCGGCGCTCGCGCTGCTACTCGTCGGCCGCTGGGAGGTCACCGACCAGTTTCGCGACGGCCGTTGGACGCACATCGGGGACCCGGCGTTCGACGCCTATCTCGGCCGCGAGCTGGACCTCGCGATCACCACACTTGGGGCCAAGGGCGCGAAAGTGGTACTTCTTACCACCCCGATCTTCAAGCCGACCGAGGCCCCGGACGGCAGCATCTACCCGGAGACGAAGGCCACGCGGGTCGAGCGCTTCAACGTGCTCCTGCGCGAGGCCGCGGCCCGCCACCCCGGCACGAGCGTGATCGACATCACCTCCATTCTCACTCCGGGCAACAAGTACGTCGACGAACTGGACGGCGTCCGGCTACGCGACGACGACGGCGTGCACATCTCGGATGGCGGCGCCCGACGCATCGGGGCCGCGATCATTCCTCAGCTTCTTCGGATCGCCCAGGGGCCGGCCGCCAACGCTGCGGCCCCGCAGACCGTGGGAGCGGGACCCGGCTGACCGGCCCGGTTTACCTGACGCTAACCTTCCGCCCAGTACCGGGTGGTCTACAGGAGGATCGACGTGCCGCGTGCGCTGATTACCGGGATTACCGGTCAGGACGGGTTGTATCTGGGTGAGTTGTTGACCGCGAAGGGTTATGAGGTGTTCGGGTTGGTTCGGGGGCAGTCCAACCCGAAGGTGGCGGTGGTGGAGCGGGTGGTGCCGGGGGTGGTGTTGTTGGAGGGTGATCTGACGGATCTTTCGTCGTTGATCGGTGCGGTGGAGATCTCGCAGCCGGACGAGGTGTACAACCTGGGGGCGATCTCGTTCGTCGGGCTGTCGTGGAAGCAGGCGGAGCTGACGGGGGAGACGACGGGGATGGGGGTGTTGCGGGTGTTGGAGGCGTTGCGGATCGCGGGTGGTAACGACATGTCGCGGGTGCGGTTCTATCAGGCGTCGTCGTCGGAGATGTTCGGGAAGGTGCGGGAGACGCCACAGCGGGAGACGACGCCGTTTCATCCGCGGTCGCCGTATGGGGTGGCGAAGACGTTCGGGCATTATTTGACGGTGAATTATCGGGAGTCGTACGGGGCGTTTGCGTGTTCGGGGTTGCTGTTTAATCACGAGTCGCCGCGGCGGGGGATCGAGTTTGTGACGCGGAAGATCACGCGGGCGGTGGCGCGGATTTCGTTGGGGTTGCAGGACTCGTTGACGTTGGGGAATTTGGAGTCGCGGCGGGACTGGGGTTTTGCGGGGGATTATGTGGAGGCGATGTGGCGGATGTTGCAGCAGGACACTCCGGATGACTATGTGGTGGCCACGGGTGTGACGCACAGTATTCGGGAGTTGTTGGATGCGGCGTTCGGGCGGGTGGGGATTGCGGACTGGTCGGGGTTGGTGAAGCAGGATCCGCGGTTTTTCCGGCCGGCGGAGGTGGATGTGCTGGTGGGGGATCCGTCGAAGGCGCGCGAGGTGTTGGGGTGGACGCCGCGGGTCGGATTCGAGGAGTTGATCGCGATGATGGTCGACGCCGACCTGGCTCTTGAGGCGGAATCAACAGGTAAGGCGTTGACGATCAGGTGAACGCCCTTCCCCGGACGAAACGCGCGGCCGGCCACCCCGCCGCGGGTGAACCGGCCACACGCGGGTATTCCCCGGCGCGCGCCGGGGAGGACGCCTGCGTGTGTCGTCGGGGAGGACGCTGATGAACCGCAACGCCGTCCCGCCGGGGGACCTCACGCCCACCGCACGGCGCGCGGCGGCGCACCGGCCGAGACCCGGTCCGACCGCCCCGGATCCCGCCTCGACCGGCCCGATGGTGGTACGGCCGGCGATGAACCGCCCGGCGACCACCGAGCCGCTCCCCACCGGCTCCGGGTCCGCCGCCGTCGGCTCGGGCACCACCGGCCCCATCGCGGTGAGCCCACTCACGACGGGCCCACTCACGACGGGCCCGCTCACGACGGGCCCGCTCACGACGGGCCCGCTCACGACGGGCCCGCTCACGACGAATCCGCTGGCCCCGGGGGCGATGGTCACCGGACCGGCGCCCGCCGGCGCCGGACCGGCGGAGCGGGCCATCCCCGACCAGGCCGGGGACGGCTGGACGCTGCGCAAGCGGCTGCGGCAGACCCGCGGTACCCGGCTGCGCGGTGCGCTGCGCGGCGCCGTCCCCCTGGCCCTCGCCGGCCTGCTCGCCAACGCCGCGAACATGGGCGTCACCCTGATCATCGCGCGCGCGATGAGCACCCGGTCCTACGGCGCGGTGGCCCAGCTCATCGCGATCTTCTTCGTCGTGTCGATGCCGGGCAGCGCACTGCTCGTCGGGGTGGTCCGACGGGTCACCACCTGGCAGCACAGCGGCCGGTTGTACCTCATGGCCGACTGGGTGAACCGGGTCCGCCGGGTGGGCGTCGCGACCGTGCTGGTGGTCGCGGTGCTCGCGATCATCGGGCGGGGGTACGTGGCCCGCGAACTGTCGCTGCCCGGCCCCGGCGGCGTCGCCGAGATCATCACGGCGGGGGCCGCGTGGTGCCTGCTGTGCGTCGACCGGGGGTTGCTCCAGTGCGCCCGCCAGTACCCGGCGCTGGCCACGAACCTGCTCGTCGACGCCGTGGTGAAGACCGTGTTCACGATCGGCCTGGTGCTCGTCGGCCTCGACGAGTCCGGCGCGGCGATCGGCGTCCTGCTCGGTGTGCTCGCGGCTCTCGCCCACGTGCGGTGGACTCTGCACCGCAGCCCAGAAACCATGGGCCGCAGCCCAGAAACGACGGGCCGCCGACCGGAGACGACAGGCCGCGACCGGGCCGCCCCGCCGCCCGCGGAGCCGCCCCCCGCGCCAGCCCCCTCGACACCCACCTCGACACCCGCCAAGGCGCCGACCCGGCTGGCGGTGGAGGTCGGCACCGCGCTGGTCGCGCTCGCGCTGCTCGGGCTGCTACAGAACGTCGACGTGCTGCTGCAGGGCCGGCTCGCCCCGGACCGCTCGGGCTCCTACGCGGCCGTCTCCGTCGCCAGCAAGGTGATCGTGCTGGCCGCGGTGGTGCTGGCCGGGTTCCTGCTCCCGGAGGCGGCGGACCGCCGGCATCTCGGGCAGCATGCTTTGCATCAACTCGGCGCGACGATCGCGATACTCCTCGTGCCGGCGATGGGGTTGCTCTCCGCCGCCCTCATCGCACCGGAGAAACTGCTTTCCCTGGCCTTCGGCCCCCGTTTCACCGACGCCTCCGGCGCGCTCCTCCCCCTGGCCGCAGCGATGACCTGTCTCGGAGCTACCGTGCTGTTCACCCATTACCTGCTCGCTCTCGGAGAGCGAGGCGTCCTGCTGGCCCTGGGCCTCGCCGCCGCGGCGGCGATCCCCCTGCTGTTGTGGGCGGACGGTTCGCCGACGGCGACCGCTCGGGCCGATCTCGCCTGCCAGGCGGCGTTGGCCGTCGTCACCGGCCTGTCGGTGCTCGCCGCGGCCCGCCGGACGGCTCGGGCATGACCGCGCCGAGCAACGGCCGCAGCCCCGGCCCCGGCCCCGGCGCGACGATCCCGCCGACCCCGAAGGGCCTGATCCTGCCCCAGGTCGGCGCCGGCGCCGCGGTGCCGCCGGGCATCCTGGCCCCGCAGCTCGGTGCGCCGGGCATCGAGGACGTCCCCCGGCGCCCCTCGCTCGCCGAGCTCGTCGAGACCTCCGGGCTGCGCCGCGTGCACGTGCTGGCCTGGCGAGACCTCGACGACCCCGAGTCCGGCGGCTCGGAGCTGCACGCCGACAAGGTCGCCGAGCGCTGGGCGCAGGCAGGCATCGACGTGAGCCTGCGCACCGCGCTGGCCCCCGGCCATCCCGAGTCGGTCCGCCGCCACGGTTACACGGTGGTGCGCAAGGCGGGGCGCTACTCGGTCTTTCCGCGCACCGCCCTGTCCGGCGCGCTGGGCCGCACCGGTCCGTGGGACGGCCTGGTGGAGATCTGGAACGGCATGCCGTTCTTCTCCCCCGTCTGGGCCCGCTGCCCGCGGGTGGTGTTCCTGCACCACGTGCACGCCGAGATGTGGCGGATGGTGCTCTCCCCCAAGCTGGCGAAGGTCGGCGAGACGGTGGAGTTCAAGGTCGCCCCGCCGCTCTACCGGCGCACGCGGATCCTGACGCTGTCCCAGTCGTCCCGGCACGAGATCATCGAGCTGCTCGGCCTGCCGCCGCGCAACATCTCGGTCGTGCCGCCGGGGATCGACCCGGCGTTCACCCCCGCCGGTGAGCGGTCCCCGCATCCGCTCGTCCTCGCCGTCGGCCGGCTGGTGCCGGTCAAGCGCTTCGACATCCTCATCGACGGCCTGCTGCGGGCGCACGACGAGCACCCGACGATGGAGGCGGTGATTGTCGGCGACGGCTATGAGCGGCCGGAGCTGGAGAAGAAGATCCGGGCCGCCGGGGCGGGCGCGTGGCTGCGCCTCGTCGGGCGCGTCGACGACGACGAGCTGCTCTCGCTCTACCGGCGCGCCTGGGTGCTCACCTCGGCGTCCGCCCGGGAGGGCTGGGGGATGACGATCACGGAGGCCGCGGCGTGCGGCACGCCGTCGGTGGCCACGCGCATCGCCGGGCACACCGACGCGGTCGTCGACGGTGAGACCGGCGTGTTGGTGGAGGACCCGGCCGATCTGGGCAAGACACTGGCCGGCGTGCTCTCCGACGACGACCTGCGAGCCCGGCTGTCCGCCGGCGCCCTCGCCCACGCCGCGACGTTCACCTGGGCGGAGACGGCCCGCGCCACGTTCGCCGCGCTCGTGCGGGAGGCGGCCCGCCAGCGCGGGTCCGCCTCCCCCTCGGCCCGCGCCGCGAACGTGATCGGCCAGCGCCGGTGACCCTGGCGACCACCCCGGTGATCCGGTGACCCTGACCACGTCACCGTCCGGTGCCGACGGGGGTCGCCCGTCGGCGCCGGGCGGCGCCGCCCAGGCCCCGTCCCCGCGCGCCGCGGACCCGGTGACCCCGGCCGGGCGGCGCCCGGACCCGCGGACCGGCGGCCGGCCGGGCCGGGCTGGTCGGGCCGATGCGGCGGTGTCGCGGGGCCGCCGGCTGCTGCCGTCCTGGCCCACGCTGGTGCTGGCCGCCGTGGCCTACCTGCCGCTGCTGGCCACCGCGCCCGGCAAGATCGGCGCGGACACGAAGGCGTACCTCTACCTCGATCCGGGCCGGATGCTGCGCCGGGCGGTCTCCATGTGGGACCCCGCGATCGGCATGGGCACCGTCACCCACCAGAACATCGGCTATCTGTACCCGCAGGGGCTGTTCTACTGGCTGCTGGACACCGCGGGCCTGCCCGACTGGGTGGCGCAGCGGCTGTGGACGGGCTCGATCCTGCTCGGCGCGGGCACCGGTGTGCTGTTCCTGCTGCGCTCGTTCCGCTGGCCGGACCGGTTCGCGTTCGTGGCCGCCGCCGGCTACATGCTCTCGCCCTACATCCTGGAGTACGAGGCGCGGATCTCGGCGATCCTGCTGCCCTACGCCGGGCTGGGCTGGCTGATCGGCATCACCGTGCGTGGCCTGCGGGAGGCCGAGCCGGGTCGCGCCGGCTGGCGTCCGACGGGCTGGCGCTTCCCCGCCGCGTTCGCCCTGGTCGTCACCACGATCGGCAGCATCAACGCCTCCAGCCTCATCTTCATCCTGTTCGCGCCGCTGCTGTGGGTGCCGTTCGCCGTGTGGGGCACCCGGGAGGTCCGCCTCGGCGCCGCCGCGGGCATGTGCACCCGGGCCGTGCTGGCCGTCCTCGTCACCTCGGCGTGGTGGATCGCCGGGCTGTACACGCAGGCCGGCTACGGGCTGAACGTGCTCGCCTTCACCGAGACGATCGAGACGGTCGCCAGCAGCTCGCAGGCGTCCGAGGTGCTGCGGGGCCTGGGCAACTGGTTCTTCTACGGTCAGGACGCGCTCGGCCCCTGGATCGGGCCGGCCACCCACTACACGCACGACCTGTGGCTGATCGTCGTCAGCTTCGCGCTGCCGATCCTCGCGCTCGCGGCGGCCTCGGCGATCCGCTGGGGGCACCGCGGCTACTTCGTCGCGCTCATCCTGCTGGGCACCACGATCGCCGTCGGCGTCTACCCCTACGACGACCCCTCCCCCTGGGGTCGGTTGTTCAAGGACTTCGCGGAGGGGTCGACGGCCGGGCTCGCGCTGCGCTCGCTGCCGCGCGCGGTCCCGATGGTCGCCCTCGGCCTGTCGGTGCTGCTCGCGGGCGGCCTGGCCGCCCTGGAGGAGCGGTACGCGCTGCGCGCGGCGGCCGGGTCCGGCCCAGGCGGCGGCGGGCGGCGCGCGGGCTCCGTCGGCGGCGGTGCCGCGCGGGGCTGGCGGCCTGGGGTTCCCCAGCTCGCGATGGCACTGGTGCTGGTGCTCATCGCCGCGGACATGTCGCCGCTGTTCCGCGGCGAGTTCGTCGAGCCCCTGCTGAAGCGTCCCGAACAGGTCCCGGCGTACGAGACGCAGGTCGCCAAGGCACTCGACGCCGGCGACGACGGCTCGCGGGTACTGGAGCTGCCCGGCGCCGACTTCTCGCACTACCGCTGGGGCAGCACCCTCGACCCGGTCACCGAGGGGCTGATGGACCGGCCGCTGGTCCTGCGCGAGCTGATCCCGTACGGCGAGGCCGGCACCGTCGACCTGGTCCGCTCGCTGGACCGCCGGATGCAGGAGGGCGTGCTGGAGACCTCCGCCGTGCCGGACCTGGCGCGGCTGATGGGCGTCGGCGACGTGATGCTGCGCAGCAACCTCGCCTACGAGCGCTACCGCACCCCGCGCCCCCGCTCGACGTGGGACCTGTTCACCTCCACCCGGCCGGCCGGCCTCGGCGCGCCGCAGACCTACGGACCGCCGGTGGCCGAGGATCCGGGGATCCCCTTCACCGACGAGATCACGCTCGGCACGAAGACCTCGGTGCCCGATCCCCCGGCGCTGGCCGTCTTCCCCGTGTCGAACACCCAGCCGATCGTGCGCACCGCCACCACCGCCCGGCCGTTGCTGGTCAGCGGCAACGGGGAGGCCCTGGTCGACGCGGCCGCCTCCGGGCTGCTCGCCGAGCCCGTCGCATCCGGGCGGGCGATCCTCTACGCCCCCGAGCTGGCCAGCAAGCCGGGCGAGCTCAAGCAGGCCCTCGACGACGGCGCTGACCTGCTCGTCAGCGACACCAACCGGCTGCGGGCCGAGCGCTGGACGGGGGTCCGGGAGAACTTCGGCTACGTCGAGCAGCCCGGCGTCGCCCCCCTGGTGAAGGACCCGAACGACAACCGGTTGCCACTGTTCCCCGACGAGACGACCGCCGACGAGACGACCGCGGCCCTGCAGGCCCCCGGCACTCCGGCGAAGATCGCCGCGGTGACGGCGTCGGCCTACGGCAACTCCTTCGCCTACGGCCCGTGGGACCGGCCGGTGCGCGGCATCGACGGCGACATCAACACCGCCTGGCGAGTCGGCGCCTTCACCGACCCGACCGGTGAGGCGTGGCAGACGACGCTGGCCGCGCCGACCACGACCGATCACGTCCGGCTCACCCAGCCGCTGTCCGGGCCCCGCAACCGGTGGATCACCCGGGCGACGCTGACCTTCGACGGCGGCTCCCCCGTCACCGTCGACCTCACCCCGTCGTCGCGCACCCAGGTCGGCCAGGTCGTCAGCTTCCCGACCCGCACGTTCCGCACGCTGCACATCCGGGTCGACGCGACGAACTACGGCCGCCAGCGCAGCTACGACAACGTCTCCGCCGTCGGCTTCGCCGAGGTCGAGATCCCCGGCGCGGACGGTAAGGCGCTGACCGCCGACGAGGTGCTGCGGATGCCGAGCGACAGCCTCGACGCCGCCGGCGCCTCCTCCCTCGGCCACCGCCTGGCCCTGCAGATGTCGCGGGACCGGGCCAACCCGGCCGAGCCGTTCAAGCAGGACACCGAGGAGGTCATCAGCCGGTCGTTCGCGCTGCCGACGGCGCGGACGTTCGCGCTGACCGGCACGGCGCGGATCTCCGCGTACGCCGCCGACGACCACATCGACCGCCTGCTCGGCCGGCCTGCGAACCTGCCCGTGGTGACCTCGTCCGGCCGGCTGCCCGGGTCGATCGCGGCGCGGTCGTCGAGCGCCTTCGACGGCGACGTCACCACGGCGTGGAGCCCCGGCATCGGCGACCCCGAGGGCGGCTGGCTCCAGGTCGCCTCGCCGACCCCGATCACCACCTCCTCGGTGACCATGTCCCTCGTCGCCGACGGCCGGCACTCGGTGCCGACCCGGATCGGGCTGGTGGTGGACGGCCGGGTCGTCGGCTCGGTGCCGGTGCCACCGGTCACCGACACCACCCAGCGTGGCGGTACCCGGCAGGTGACCCTGACCTTCCCGGCCGTCACCGGCAGCACCTGGCGGTTCGTCGTCGACGACACGCGCACCGTCACAAGCATCGACCCGATCAGCCGGTCGCCCCTGTCGATGCCGGTGGGGATCGCCGAGATCGGGCTGCCGGGCCTGGCCAGCGGAGTCGCCGAGGCCCCGGGTGCGGGCCAGAGCACCACCGCCGCACAGAGCACCACCGCCGCACAGAGCGCGGGGGCCGCACAGAGCGCGGGGGCCGCACAGAGCGCGGGGGCCGCCTCGGCCCTGCTCCCGGCGCAGCTAACGGGGACCTGCCGGGACGACCTGCTGAGCATCGACGGCCACCCGGTCGGCGTGCGCATCGACGGATCCACCTCCGACGCGGTGAACCGCCTCGGCCTGCGGGTGTCCACCTGCGGCGGGGCGCTCACCCTCGGCCCCGGCGAGCATGTGATCAGGACCGGGGACGGCGCCGAGCTGGGCATGGACATCGACCGCCTCCTGCTCGCCTCGGACGCCGGCGGCGGCCCCTGGCTGGGTGCCGGCGACGCCGGCACCCCTGCCACCAGCACACCCACCACCAGCACGCCCACCGCTGGCACACCCGCCACCAGCATTCCCGCCGCTGGCACCGCCGCCGGCGCGGCGACGTCGACCGGCACCCCTGTCGCCGGGACGGCCGGGACCGCCGGGACGGCCGGCGCGGCCGGGTCGTCGCCGCGGATCACCGTCCAGTCCTCGGCCGCCACGTCGTTCACCGCGCAGGTCACCGGGGCCCAGCCGGGGACACCCTTCTGGCTGGTGCTCGGCGAGAGCCTGTCGCGGGGGTGGAAGGCGACGGTGAACGGCGCCGACGCGGGCCAGCCGCGGCTGGTCGACGGTTACGCCAACGGCTGGCGGATCAACCCGACGGCCGCGGCGTTCACCGTGACCCTGACCTGGGCGCCGCAGCAGATCGTCCGCTATTCGCTGGTGCTGTCCGCGGTGACAGTCGTGTTCTTCCTGGCCCTGCTGCTGCTCACCACCCGCCGCGCGCGGCGGCGCGTGGCGGGCGCGGCAGGGCCGGAACCGGTGCCGGACCTGCCGACGGTCGACCCCTGGTCGATCCGTCCGGCGCGGATCGACGGGCGGACGACGGCGTACGCGGCGGTGGGGGCCGGGCTGCTCGCCACGGTCCTCGTCTCGGTGGCCGCCGGGATCGTCGTCGCCCTGGCCACCGTGATCGCGCTGCTCGCCCCGCGGGGCAGGTGGCTGACCCGGGTCGGCCCGGCGGTCTGCCTGGCGGTCAGCGCGCTGTACGTGCTGGAGGTGCAGGCCCGCCATTCCCTGCCGACGAACGGTGACTGGGTGGAGGCGTTCGGTCGGGTCGCGACGGTGTCGTGGCTCACGGTGCTGCTGCTGGCCGCGGATCAGCTCGTCGCGGTGCTCCAGGGGCGTCGCCGGGCCGTGTCCGGGCCTTCCGGGCAGCCCCTCGCCGGGTCGAGCGGGACGGAGCCGACCGCCGACCCCCGCTGAGACGGCTGCGGCGCCACGTCCCGACGTGCTGTCTCCGCCACCTGTCGTCCCCGTGCTCCTGCAACTGTGTTGCAGGAGCACGTTCGTCCCGGTTATGGTCGTGCCTGCCCGGCCGGCACGACGACCACCGGGACCGGTGACGGGGCGCCACAGGGGAGCATGCCATGGCCACGCGGGTCGCCACCGGACCGGGACGGAACCTGTGGGCGCGGGTGGGCGGCGCGCTCGACCGGCGAGAGTGGACGACCATCGGCGCGATGACCGCCGTCATCGTCGGCCTGCACGTGGTCGGCTGGATTCTGCTGACCGCGGTCATCGCGCCGCACCACTACCGGTTCGGCGCCGACGGCCAGGTGTTTGGCGTGGGCCTCGGGGTCACCGCCTACACCCTCGGACTTCGGCACGCCTTCGACGCCGACCACATCGCCGCGATCGACAACACCACCCGCAAGCTCATGTCGGACGGTCGGCGGCCGCTGTCCGTCGGGTTCTTCTTCTCTCTGGGCCACTCGACGATCGTGTTCGCGCTGGCCGTCCTGTTCGGCGTCGGAGTGCGCTCACTGGCCGGCCAGGTCTCCGACGACGGGTCGACCCTGCACGACGTCACCGGCTGGATAGGCACCACCGTCTCCGGCGGATTCCTCTTCCTCATCGCCGGCATCAACCTCGCCGTGCTCGTCGGCATCGTGGCGGTGTTCCGCGACATGCGCCGCGGCCTCGTGGACGAGGCGGCGCTGGAGGAGCGACTGAACTCCCGCGGGTTCGCGAACCGACTCCTCGGCCGCTTCACCCGGGCGATCACCCGGCCATGGCAGATGTATCCGCTGGGGCTGCTGTTCGGTCTGGGTTTCGACACCGCGACGGAGGTCGCGCTGCTGTTCCTCGCCGCGGGTGCCGCCGGCAGTGGTCTGCCCTGGTATGCCATCCTCGTGCTGCCGGTCCTGTTCGCCGCCGGCATGAGCCTGCTGGACACGATCGACGGATCGTTCATGAACTTCGCCTACGGTTGGGCTTTTTCCAAGCCGGTCCGCAAGGCGTACTACAACATGACCATCACCGGCCTGTCGGTCGCGGTCGCGTTCCTCATCGGCACCGTCGAACTGCTCGGCATCCTCGCCGAGAAGGCGCACCTGTCGGGCGGTTTCTGGGACTGGGTCTCGGGACTCGACCTGAACGTCGTCGGCTACTTCATCGTCGGCCTGTTCGTCCTCACCTGGGCGGTGAGCCTGCTGGTGTGGAAGGTCGGCCGCATCGAGGAGCGGTGGACGGCGGCGGGGCCCGAGCGCGGCCGGCCCGAGCCGACGGCCTGAGCGGGTCACCGCGGCGAACCCGCCCACGCCCGTCCCGATCCTGCACACGCATGGTTACCATGGTGTCCCACCTTCTCGAGTGAGACCGTCCGTTCCGCAGGCATTTATGCGACGATCGCGGACCCCCTCGACACGCGGAGCCCCGCCGTGTCGCGACGGAGAGTAATTACGATCTTACTTTCTGCCTAGTATCCCCCTGCTAGCGACTGGCCAGGACCGGCATACGTCGGCTCCGAGGACCGATTGCATCAGGCGGGGGAATGACTCGAAAAGTGCAGGCAAGGCCGCCCATGGGACGCCACCGGCGGAAAACCAGAACATGGGGTCCGAGTAGGGCCCGGGCGACAGGGACGACGGCGGGAAGATTGCGGAGAACTCGTCGGCGGGGAATCCGTCGATGGCTTCTTCTCGCCGTTCTCTGCGTCGCCCCGCTATTTCTGTTGGGAGGGCGGATAAACCCGGCGCTCGCGGTCTTCGAGCAGTCAGGATCCATTGAGGACGACAGCCGTCAGATCAACTATGTGAACGTGTGGACCACGTGCGGTGGATGCGCGCCGCCCACCGACAACAGCAGCTACCGTTACTCAGTCGCCGCGGGGGCGACGGTCGGGATCCGATTCACCGGCGCCCAGGTCGACATCTACGGCATCCGGTCGCCGCAGGGCGGGATCATCACGGTGAGCATCGACGGGCAGGCGCCGCATGCTGTCAACACCTTCGCTCCGCTGCCCACCAAGGCGCTGTTCTACCGCTCGTCGGTGCTCAGCGATGGCCCGCACACCGCCTTCGTCGTCAACCTCGGCCGGTCCGCCGGCGGATCGACGGGTACCTGGGTCGGTTTCGACAAGGCCGACACGTTCCGCGAGATCCCTCCGACGGCTCCACCCACCACCCCGCCGACGACCCCGCCGACGACGGAGCCGAACCGTTCCGGACTGCCGTGGCTGTCGGGCGTCAACGGGGATCCGATCATGGTGCCGGCCACCGTCGACGGATTCTGCTCCGACCGCGGCAGCCCCTGCGACCTCTCCCACGTCTTCGTGAGCCGCAACAGTTGGCAGAACATGGTCGCCCCGTCCTGGGCGGAACAGAACTTCGCCGGCTGGCCGGGCCGGCTGGTGCTCTCCGTGCCACCGTTCCCGGAGAACGTCGGGGCTTCCCTGGAGACGTGCGCGACGGGGGCGTACGACGCCTACTGGCGGCAGTTCGGCAACACCCTGAACTCGACCCATCGGCAGAACTCCGTCATCCGGATCGCGTGGGAGGGCAACGGCGACTGGTACCAGTGGTCCGGGCGGAACCCGGTCGCATACGTGAACTGCTGGCGTAAGGTCGCTGACGCCATCCGGGCGACGGCGAATCCCGATCCGCTGCTCGACTGGTCCATCAACGCGCACTACTCCCAGAACCCGCCGAGCCACAACCCGCTTGACCTGTACCCCGGTGACCAGTGGGTCGATCTGATCGGGATCGACTCCTACGACCACTACCCACCGTCGCGGACACTGGCGGAGTTCACCAAGCAGGCAAACGAGACCGGCGGCATCACCTGGCTGTACAACTTCGCCCGCCAGCACGGGAAGCTCTTCGGCGTCGGGGAATGGGGCGTGGTCAGCGGTCGCGACGACGACGGCGCCGGCGACAACCCGAACTACATCCAGTTCATGTGGGACTGGCTGCGGGAACGGGCCGGCAAGGGGTTGTACTACGAGAACTACTTCAACACCTGCGAGCCGCCGAACATCGGCTCAAATCTCTACCGTCCGGTCGACACCGAGCACTGCCTGTTCAAGAACAACCAGTCCGCGATCCGCTACAGCACATTGTGGTGACGCGCGAGGCCACCCGGGCCGTCCCACCACCCCCCGGTGACAATCTCGCCGACGACGGCCACTGCCAGTAACCGGGTACCAGGCCAGCGCGGCGCCGGCGGGCGGAGCGGATCTTCCCACCGTTCCGCCCTCGGCGTCCTCGAACCGTCGGCCACGAACACGCACCGGCAACGGCCGGTCGCGGCACGCGGGAGTCGCGGTGCGAAGCGCACGATCCACACGCACGCTCCAGAGCGCGTGAGACGCACCGCAACCGGCCCGCGGGCACCCCGGCGGCGAAGGAGGTGCGGGCGGCTGCGGTGACGTGGGCGGTTGCGGCGGGTCAGGGGGTCTTGGTGGCGGGAGCGGGCAGGGGGGACGGAGGGCCCGGCGGGTCGACCAGCAGGGCGGCGAGGCGGTTCAGTTCGGCCTCCGGGTCTCCGGTCAGGCCGGTGTGGACGGGCGAGGTCTGCACGACGGTGCTGCGCGGAGCGGTCAGCCAGCGGAAGCGCTCGCCGGCGGTGAGCCGCCCGGCCGGGCCGGCCTGCTCGCCGCCGCAGCAGACGGCGCGAAACGCAGTCAGATGGGCGACGACGACCGCCGGGTCGAGGTAGGGGTCGAGGACTCCCAGGCGCGCCTCGTCGAGCCGGCAGCGCAGGTCCAGATAGCGGGAGCGCTGGCAGTACAGCATCACTCCGACGTTGACGAACTCGCCCCGTTCCACCCGCGGGACGATCCTGATCACCGCGTACTCGAACAGCTCACGCATCGCGGTTCTCCGCCGCCGCCCCGCCGGTCCGCAGCCAGTCCCCCGCGCGCAGCCAGTCCGGTCGCCCCGACCCCACCACAACGGCCGCCGGGCGAGCGCCGACCAGCGCCGCGCCGACCGCATCATGCCAGGGCTGCCGCGCCGCGACCCGCGCCAGCAGCCAGTGGACGTAGTCGGCGCGAGGGACGTCCAGCCAGGCGTCGGGCACCCTGGCGAGCACCGCGGTCAGCAGCTCCGCGTCGATCCGCGGGGCCAGCGCGGCGTCGGCGGCGGCGAACGTCGCGGGTTGCGCGGCCACGACCGGCAGGAGCACGTGGTCGGCGATGCCGGGCAGGACCCGGCCGACCGCCGCGGCCGCGCTCGCCCAGTCGTGGTGGGGATACAGGGCCGCGCCGTGGTCGATCAACCACAGGCGCCCGCCCCAGACCAGCAGGTTCGGGTTGCGCCAGGACCTGTCGACATTGAGGGTCAGGGCGTCGAGCCAGAGCACCCGGGCCGCGGTCTCGGGCGTGACGTCGAAGGCCAGTGGATCGTAGGTGATGGACCCGGGCAGGTAGTCCATGCCGAGGTTGAGCCCGGCGCTGGCCCGAAGCAGGTCCTGGACCTCCTGGTCCGGCTCGGTGCGGCCGAGCTCGGGGTCGACGTCGATTCCGACGAGCTCGGGCACCGCGAGCCCGAGCTCGCGGGCGAGCTCGCCGACGATCACCTCGGCGACCAGCGCCTTCGGCCCCTGCCCGGCGCCGCTGAACTTGACGACCCAGGTGCCGAGGTCGTCGCCCTCCATCAGGCCGGGCAGACTCCCGCCCTCCCGCAGCGGCGTCGCATAACGCACCGCCGTGACGTGTCGCAACATCCCGCCAGTCTGCCCGAGCCACCACGGCCCCGAGGGTTCAGCGGGCGTGGACCGGCCAGGCCCTGGCAGGCGTCGCGACGACGGCGGACAGCGGGGGTCCCGCCGCCCGCCGGGGCGGTTCCGGGCGACGGGCGGCGGCCGGGTCCCGGGTGGCCGGCGCGGCGGCGGGCCAGGCCGTCGCCCCGGTGAGGCCGGGTGTGAGCACCCAGGCGTCGACGCCGGGCCCCGACGCCAGCCCCGCCTGCTCCGGGCGGAAGTCGCGGCCACGCAACCCCGGGTAGTCGTGTTCGACCACGTCGTCAAAGAGCTCCCCGGACACCGCCAGGGCGAGATCGACACTCGGATGGCGCCGCAGCTCGGCGCGTAACGCGGCACAGTCGCGTAGCGCGGCGACCTTCACCACCGCCCGCCCGGAAAAGCCCGCTTCGTCGAGGAAGGTGATTCCCTGGTGCAGCGCCACCCGCAGGCGAACCCGTTCCGTCCGCGGCACGCCGTCGTTCAGCCGGGCGATGGCGGAACGCAGCGTGTCGACGAATGCCGCGACGAATCGCCCCTCGTCGATTCCGGGCGGCAGGAAGGCGATTTCCCCGCCGCCCACGGCGGGCGGGTTCCAGTGCGCCCGGTCCAGGGCGGCGACGCGACCGAGTTCCTCGATGACGGCGCCGAGATCCCGCCGCCACCGCGGCGGCCGTAGCACGCCGGGTATCTCGCCGGCGTCCCCGTCGATCTCCATCGCGACGCACAACCGCCGGATGCCCGGTGGCCTTTCACTCACGCTGAACCTCCGCGGGTCGGAGCCGGGGAGGTTCAGCGTCACCGGGAACGAGGACGGCCGCCCCGTATTCTCACGGGTTTGCGGCGAGCCGCAGCGCGTCGAGATCCTGGATCACCACAGCCCGGTAGCCGGTGGCGAGGACGCCTCGCTGGCGCAGGTCCCGGAGCACCTTGTGGACCGTCGGCTCGGCGGCGCCCACGAGGGCGGCGAGCTCCGGCTGGGTGAGCGAGACCCCGACGGAACGGTGCCCATCCGGCGACGAGCCGCCGTAGGCCCGCTCCAGCTCCAGGATCACCCTCGCCACCCGCACCGCGACCGAGCAGCCGCCGAACTCGACCCGCCGCCGGGTCGCCGAGCGCAGTTTCGCCGCGATCGTGCTGCTCAGCACCTGGTGCACGTCGGGCTGACGGCGCAGGAACGCGACGAAGGCGTCCGCCCGAACAACCTTCGCGAGCACGGCGCCGGCCGCGGTCACGGTCGCGACCCGCGGCTCGGAATCGAGCCCGGCGAGCTCACCGACGAGGTCACCCCCATGCCGGATCGCGAGCAGGGCGAACCCGCCGTTCTCGGTGGCGGCGGTGACCTTCACCCAGCCGTTGAGCAGCAGGACGACGAAGTTCGTGCGGTCGCCCTCGTGCATGACGACCTCTTCGCTCGCGTATTCACGATACGAACCGAGCCGCAGAATCTCCGCGCGACTTTCCGCCGCCATCCGGCCGAGGACGCTCGTCGGCGGCCATTCCATCCGGCGCGGCCGCGGATCCCGAGCGGGCCCGCCTACCACCGGTTCAGGTTCCTGCAACACGACGCCCCCTCGCCCATGCCAGCGCGGCCGGTCAGCGACGGCACGGACCCCACGCGCATCGCGTTTGCGCGTGCGCCGCCGGCATCATCCCCCCGGCGGCTGTTCGCGGGAGAGTCGTCACCGGACGTCCGGTCCCGTCATCCGGATGCTGATCCAGCATACCGAGACAATTATCCGAACGAGCCATTCCGGGAACGCGAGGGTACAGATCGTCCGAATGACACAAAGACGGTCCGGGTCGGATCACCCCACCGGCCCGGACCGCGAGCGGTCTCAGCCGCGGTGCGGCATGAGCGCGCCGGCCGGGATGACGCCGAGCTTGCCGGCCTGGAAGTCCTCGACGGCCTGGATCAGTTCCGCCCGGGTGTTCATGACGAACGGCCCGTACGCCTCGACGTGCTCGCGGATCGGGCGCCCGCCCAGGAGCAGGACCTCGAGTGCCGGCGTCGCCGCGTCCTGCCGCGCGTCGGCGGCCACCGACACCAGGTCCCCGGCACCGAGGACGGCGAGCTGCCCGGCCTCGATCGGCCGACCCGCCGGGCCGACCGTGCCGCGGCCGCCGAGGACGTAGGCGAGCGCGTTGAACTCCGGGTTCCAGGGGACGTGCACCCGCGCCCCGGGGCTCACCGTCGCGTGGACGACGGAGATCGGCGTGTGCGTCGAACCGGGACCCCGGTGCTCGCCCACCTCGCCCGCGATGACGCGCAGCAACGCGCCGCCGTCCGGCGAGGCGGCCAGTTCCACCTGCCCGGCCTCGAGGTTCTGGTAGCGCGGCGGGGTGAACTTGTCCCGGGCCGGGAGGTTCACCCAGAGCTGGATGCCGTGGAACAGGCCCCCGCGCACGACCAGCTCCTCCGGCGGGGTCTCGATGTGCAGGATGCCCGCGCCGGCGGTCATCCACTGCGTCGCGCCGTCCGTGATGAGGCCGCCGCCGCCGTGGGAGTCCTGGTGCTGGAAGGTACCGTCGATCATGTAGGTGACAGTCTCGAAACCGCGGTGCGGGTGCCACGGAGTGCCCTTGGGCTCGCCGGGGCCGTAGTCGACCGCGCCCATCTGATCCATGTGGATGAACGGGTCGAGGTCGGTGAGCCGGACGCCCGCGAAGGCGCGACGGACCGGGAACCCCTCGCCCTCGAAGCCGCTGGGCGCGGTCGTGATCGTGCGCACCGGGCGGTCGACGGCGCCGAGCGCGGGCTCGGCCAGCCGGGGCAGCCGGACGGTGTCGGCGGTGACGGCGGGCATGTCGTCCTCCTGGCTGTGCTTGCGGCCGCCGGCGGGCCGGCCTGAGCGGGCCCGTCCCGACGTCCTCAACAGTTGTACACGCAACTACCTGACTCCCACAACCACGGCCTCGCCGCAGTCCTTCCCGCCGCGGATGTTCGCTCTCGGCGAGCAACCTCGGGAACAACTGTAGGCTGAGATGACTTCAGTGCAGGTGACTCAACTTCCTCACGTGAGGGTGGACCACATGCCACAGATCCGGGTGTTGCCCGTCCTGCCGCTCGACGACGCCGTTGTTCTCCCCGGCATGGTCGTGTCCCTCGACATGTCCGACGAGCAGACCCGAGCCGCCGTGGACGCCGCCCGTGCGGGCGGGTCCAGCGGCTCCCCCGACGCCCGTGCGCCGGGGATCTCCAGCCGCGCCGCCGGCCGGCCCGCCGAGGTGCTGCTCGTCCCCCGCGTCGACGGCGAACTCGCCGAGGTCGCCGTGGTCGGAGTGATCGAGCAGGTCGGCCGGCTGCCGCGCGGCGGTTCCGCGGCCGTCGTGCGCGGCACGGCGCGAGCACACGTCGGCGGCGAGCGGCCGGCCCCGGCCGGCCGCGGCACCGGCGGCGCCACGTCCGGCGCCACGTCCGGCGATGGTGCCGAGGCGTCCGGCGATGGTGCCGAGGCCGGAAGCGGCGCGGGCGTGCAGTGGGTGGACGCGGTCGTCGTCGACGACGACGACGACGCGGCCGCTCCGTTCGGCGCGCTCGACGATCCGGCCGGCCCCCGCGCCGGCTCCCCGGCCGACGAGGCCGCCCGGGTGGAGAAGCTCGCCAAGGAGTACCGGGCGCTGGTCACGGACCTGCTGCGCCAGCGCGGTGCCTGGCAGGTCGTCGACTCGGTGTCGGCGATCAGCGATCCCGCCACGCTCGCCGACACGGCCGGCTACGCCGCCTACCTGACCACGGCGCAGAAGATCGAGCTGCTCGGCACGCCGGCGGTCGGCACCCGCCTGGAGCGGCTGTTGGCCTGGACGAAGGAGCACCTGGCCGAGCTGGACGTCGCCGAGACGATCCGCCGCGACGTCCAGGAGGGCATGGATCGCCAGCAGCGCGAGTTCCTGCTGCGCCGCCAGCTCGAGGCCGTCCGCAAGGAGCTGGCCGAGCTGGACGGCCCGGACGGTGGCGCCGACGGAGCGAGCGGCTCGGAGCCGGCCGCCTACCGGGCTCGGGTCGAAGCCGCGGACCTGCCCGAGAAGGTGCGGGCGGCGGCGGTCAAGGAGGTCGACAAGCTGGAGCGCACGGCCGAGTCCTCGCCCGAGGGCGGCTGGATCCGCACCTGGCTCGACACCGTCCTCGACCTGCCCTGGAACGTTCGCGCCGAGGACTCCTACGACATCACCGCGGCCCGTGCCGTGCTCGACGCCGACCACTCCGGTCTCGACGACGTCAAGGACCGCATCATCGAGCACCTCGCGGTGCGCCGGCGGCGCGCGGACGCCGGACTCGGGGTCGTCGGCGGCCGGCGCGGCGGCGCGGTGCTGGCGCTGGCCGGCCCGCCCGGGGTCGGCAAGACGTCGCTCGGCGAGTCGATCGCGCGGGCCATGGGCCGCTCGTTCGTCCGGGTGGCGCTCGGCGGCGTGCGCGACGAGGCCGAGATCCGCGGCCACCGGCGCACCTACGTCGGGGCGCTGCCCGGCCGCATCGTGCGGGCGATCCGCGAGGCCGGCTCGATGAACCCGGTGGTGCTGCTGGACGAGGTCGACAAGCTCGGCGCGGACTACCGGGGCGACCCGACGGCGGCGCTGCTGGAGGTGCTCGACCCCGAGCAGAACCACACGTTCCGCGACCACTACCTCGAGGTGGAGCTGGACCTGTCCGACGTGCTGTTCCTGGCCACGGCGAACGTCCTGGAGGCCATCCCGGCGCCGCTGCTGGACCGGATGGAGCTCATCCGCCTCGACGGATACACCGAGGACGAGAAGGTCGTCATCGCCCGCGATCACCTGCTGCGCCGCCAGCTCGACCGGGCGGGGCTCGCCGAGGGCGACGTGACCGTCGGCGACGACGCCCTGCACGCGCTGGCCGGGGAGTACACCCGCGAGGCCGGGGTGCGCGACCTGGAGCGCTCGATCGCCCGGCTGCTGCGCAAGGTCGTCGCCCGGGTGGCGCTCGGCAAGGCCGCCCTGCCGGTCGCGATCGACGCCGGGGATCTGACCGGCTACCTCGGCCGCCCTCGCCACACGCCGGAGTCGGCGGAGCGCACGGCCCTGCCCGGGGTCGCGACGGGCCTGGCGGTCACCGGCGCCGGCGGCGACGTGCTGTTCGTCGAGGCCTCCCTGGCCGACGCGGAGACCGGCGGCGCCGGCATCACGCTGACCGGCCAGCTCGGCGACGTGATGAAGGAGTCGGCGCAGATCGCCCTGTCCTACCTGCGCTCGCACGGGGTGGAGCTGGAGCTGCCCGTCGGCGACCTCGCCGACCGCGGCGTCCACGTGCACGTCCCCGCGGGCGCCGTGCCGAAGGACGGGCCCAGCGCCGGGGTGACGATGACGACGGCGCTCGCGTCGCTGCTGTCCGGCCGGCCGGTCCGGGCGGACGTGGCCATGACCGGCGAGGTGTCACTGACCGGGCGGGTGCTGCCGATCGGCGGGGTGAAGCAGAAGCTGCTCGCCGCGCACCGGGCCGGCCTGACCACCGTGCTGCTGCCCCAGCGCAACGGGCCGGACCTCGACGACGTGCCTGCCCCGGTGCGTGACGCGCTCACCGTCCACCTGGTGACCGACGTCCGGGAGGTGCTGGACCTGGCGCTGGAGCCCGCGTTCGACGCCGACCCCGGCGACCGGTCGCCGGGGCACGCCGGGCACTCTCCCACGGCCCTGGCCGCCTGATCACGCCCTGGCCCTCCCGTGGTCCGGCCGGTGTCCCCGAACACCGGCCGGACGGCGGGCGGCCGCCTGCCGTGAGCTGGGCGGATCGCGCGGGCGAGACCGGCGTGGCCGGACAAGACCGCATACGGCTTGCAAGCGACACGCCGTGGGCGAGGTAAACACCATGTGACGCCGGGCGCGCAGGACCCCGAACACGACTACGGTCGGGGCGTGGATAGTGGCCGCTGTCTTCGGCAGGAGCGCATCGCACAGCAGCGCATCCTGGGGCTCAGTCGACAAGGGGTGCGCCAACGACCGCGCGACAACCGCGGCCCGGCCCGCCCGCCAAGCAGGCCCCCCGGCCGTCGGCGGCGCACCCGCTGACGGCGCCCGCCCGCTGCCGGTCCGAGACGAGGGCGCCGGTCAGCACCGCGAACCGGCCCATTAGAGTGATCGGATCTCCCCGATGGGCCGGCGTGGCGGAGGGACCCGGACGACGTGGACGCCCTCAGGCGAGGTTGGATCGGCTTGGCGCTGTTCTTCGCTGCGCTGATACTCATGCCGATCCTGGTCTTCGGGTACGACAAGAACCAGCCACAGCGGCACTCGGCCGTCACCGTCACCGGCGCCGATCGGCTCGTCACCGTGGCCCCGTCGCAGCCGGCGACCACGCCGCTCGCCTTCACCGGCATCCGCCCGGGTGAGCGGATCTCCGGCTTCCGGGCCATCCGGGTGGTGTCGACCCGTTACAGCGGCCCGCTGGAATTCGTGCTCAACGGGCCCATCGCCCCGTTCCGGCTGGATACGAGCCAGCCGCCCTACGTGTTCAGCCCCCACATCGGCGGCTGGAAGACCACCGAGGTCCCGGATGGGGAGTACACCCTGACCGCCATCCCGACCCAGGTGGCCAACGATCACATCTCCATAACGTTTACCGTGAGTAACGACGCGGGCATGACCGGCTGACATCCGCCACCGTTTGCCCGACTACGCCGTCCACCTCCCGGGGGTGCGCGTGACGTTGCGAGCCGCAGACCCTAGTGTCAACGGGATGGATCGTCTGGTGTGGATCGACTGCGAGATGACGGGCCTGGATGCCGCGTCGGATCTGCTACTGGAAGTAGCCTGCCTGGTTACGGACAGTGAGCTAAATATCCTCGACGAGGGCATCGACCTGGTCATCTCGGCGCCGGACGAGGCCCTCGAGGCGATGGTGCCCGTCGTGCGCGAGATGCACCAGAGCTCTGGCCTGACCGCCGCCGTCCGCGCCTCCACGCTGACCGTGGCGGACGCGCAGGCGCAGGTCCTCGACTATGTCCGCGCCCGCGTGCCGGAGGTGCGCAAGGCGCCGCTGTGCGGCAACTCGATCGCCACCGACCGCACCTTCCTCGCCCGCCACATGCCGGCGCTGGACGCCCATCTCCACTACCGCATGATCGACGTCTCGTCGATCAAGGAGCTGGCCCGGCGTTGGTACGTGCGGACGTACTACGCGGCGCCGGTCAAGCGTGGCGGCCACCGGGCCCTGGCCGACATCCAGGAGAGCATCGAGGAGCTGCGCTACTACCGGCAGGCGCTGTTCGTACCGCCGCCCGGCCCCGGCACCGAGCAGGCACGGACGATCGCGGCCGAGGTCCGTGCCCAGACCGACGCCATCCTCGCCGCGCTCCCCACCGGCACCCCCACCCCGGCCGCGCCGACCGCCCCGCCCGGCGGCGCCGCGGTGGAGGGCACCCCGTCGACCGCCCCGGACCGCGCGAACGCAACGTGACGCTCACATCACCGACGACCCCCCTGCCCACGAGGCGACCTCGACCGGTACGATGGCTTCGCTCGGTGAGACGCCCCAGGCGGCACACTCGGGACCCGCACCGGTAAGGGATTGCCGGCGCGTCCCGATCGGTCGCGCCAGGCGTGGTCATTGGTCATGGTGGGTGTAGCTCAGCTGGTAGAGCACCGGGTTGTGGTCCCGGTGGTCGCGGGTTCAAGTCCCGTCACCCACCCCAGGTCAGAGCACATGTTGATCTATTTGCGGGTCAACATGTGCTGCTCCCGGAGCCGGGCGTCACTCGATGTCGAACAGGCCCTGGCGCACCGCGTACATCACGGCCTCCATCCGCGAGTGCAGTTGAAGCTTGTCCAGGATGTTGCGCACGTGGTTCTTGACCGTGTTCTCGCTGATGAACAGCTTGCGGGCGATCTCGCGGTTCGCGCGGCCCTCCGCGACGAGCTTGAGCACCTCGAGTTCGCGGGCGGTCAGGTGCGGGGCGTTCACGCGGGGGCGGTCCTCGGTGCCGCGGGCCATCGTGGCGAACTCGACCATCAGCTTCGACGCCATCGACGGGCTGATCAGGCTCTGCCCGTTGTGCACGGCGCGGACGGCGTCGGCCACCTCGTGCGGCGGGATCGACTTGAGCAGGTACCCGACGGCACCCGCCTTGATTGCCTCGAACAGGTCGGACTCCTCGTCCGACACGGTGAGCATCACGATCCGGGTGCGCGGCACCGCGCGCTTGATCGCCCCGGCCGCGGCGATCCCGTCCCGGCCGGGCATGCGCACGTCCATCAGCACGATGTCCGGCGACGTGCCGGAGGCCAGGGTCAGCGCCTCCTGACCGTCGCCGGCACGACCGACGACGCTGATGTCCTCCTCGATCTCCAGGACCGTCTGCAGGCCCTGCAGAAAAAGCTCATGATCGTCTACAACGAGGACCCGGATCGGTGCGGAGTCCTCGACGGAGTCGGCTTCAGCGGCCGACGGCGGCATGACACTGGCCGTCATCACACATCCGGGAATCAGGATCGAATCGTCCGGGCGACGACGCGGACGCGAACGAAAGATGGTTCGGACACCCTTCCACTCTACGTGATGAAGTACACACCAGAGGTCGTGACAGCGCCCGAGTGACGCCTGCGTCTCCCCCCATTAACGCATCCGACATGCCGGAAATAGTACGCGGTGGACGGTCTCCGCCCACCCGGATCGCCGGCTTCGGCACCGGAACGGCAGCGGTTTCGGCCGGTCAGGGGCGTTGGCGCCCGACCGGATGCCACGGCCGGATGCGGGCTCGGGGTCACGCCAAATCGGACGATCCGCGTCCGGTCGCCTAATGAGCGCTTGTCGAGTCAATTAACCGTGCGTCAATCGGTCAGCCTCGATATCTGCGCTCGATCGAATTATCGGATGTGCGATATATGGCACTCGTCTGGTGGCGCATCCGGCGGTTGACCGTCAATCTCATGTGTATGGCCGCGACCACCAGCACCCCCCAGCCGCGACTCCACATCAAGCCGGGCACGACCTGGTCCGACGCGTTCGCCCGATGCCACGAGATCGCCCCGGAGGCGTTCGACTCCGACCGCCTGCGCAACCTGTGGGGCGGCGAGTGGCGCCGCACCGGCAATCCCCTGCACAGCCACTCCCCCGTCGACGGCTCGCCGATCGCCGGGCCGCCCATGCTGGGACAGGACGAGGCGCACGAGGCGATCAGGGCCGCCCTCGACGACCACAAGGAGTGGCGCGACGTAGCGCTGGCTGAGCGCAAGGCCCGCGTCCGCGCCGCGGTCGACGCGATGGACGCCCACCGCGAGCTGCTCGCGCTGCTGCTCGTCTGGGAGATCGGCAAGCCCTGGCGCCTCGCCCTCACCGACGTCGACCGCGCCCTCGACGGCGTCCGCTGGTACCTCGACGAGATCGACGGCATGATCGCCGGCCGCGGCCCGCTGCCGGGCCCGGTCAGCAACATCGCGAGCTGGAACTACCCGATGAGCGTGCTCATGCACGCCATGCTGGTCCAGATGCTCGCCGGCAACGGCACGATCGCGAAGACCCCCACCGACGGCGGCGCCGCTTGCCTGACCCTGGCCAGCGCCCTGGCCCGCCGGGAGGGCCTGCCGGTCTCGCTGGTGAGCGGGTCGGGTTCGCGGCTGTCCTCGGCGCTGGTGCGCGCCCCGGAGATCGGCTGCCTGGCGTTCGTCGGCGGCCGCTCCGCCGGCGGGCAGGTCGCCGCCGCCCTCGTCGACACCGGCAAGCGCCACTTCCTCGAGCAGGAGGGGCTCAACGCCTGGGGCATCTGGGACTTCTCCCAGTGGGACACCCTCGCCGCCCATCTGAAGAAGGGCTTCGAGTACGGCAAGCAGCGCTGCACCGCCTACCCGCGCTACGTCGTCCAGCGCCAGTTGTTCGACCGCTTCCTCGCGATGTACCTACCGGTGGTCTCCGGCGTCCGGTTCGGCCATCCGCTGGCCGTCGCCGCCGACGACGACCCGCTGCCCGAGCTGGACTACGGTCCGGTCATCACCGCCGACAAGGCCTCGGAACTCGCCGCGAAGGTCGACGAGGCGATCACGAAGGGCGGCGTGCCGCTCTACCGCGGCGACATCGCCGACGGCCGGTTCATCCCCGGGCAGGACACCTCCGCCTACGTCCCGCCGGTGGCGATCCTGCACCCGCCCGCCTCCAGCGCGCTGCACCACGCCGAGCCGTTCGGGCCGGTCGACACGATCATCGTCGTCGACTCCGAGGCCGAGCTGCTGGCGGCCATGAACGCCTCCAACGGCGCGCTGGTCGCCTCCCTGGCCTGCGACGACGAGTCGTACGCCCACCGGCTCGCCGGGGAGCTGCAGGCGTTCAAGGTCGGCGTCAACAAGCCGCGTTCGCGCGGCGACCGCGACGAGCCGTTCGGCGGGCGCGGCGCGTCCTGGAAGGGCGCGTTCGTCGGCGGCGCCCACCTCGCCCGGGCCGTCACCGTCGGGCCCGACCCCAACGAGCGCCTCGTCGGCAACTTCCCCAGCTACTCCCTCTACCCCGAGGTCTGAGGGGCAGCGTCGACGCGGCCCCCTGGGGCGGACGGTCCTCCGCACGAGTCTCGGTGTCCTACGCTGCACCCTGTGATGAGCTTTACCTGGCAGGGATTCCGCACCGTCCGGTCCGCCCGAGGGCGGGCCGCGGTGCGAGCGGTGGCGGCGCCGTGACGGCCGCGGCTGCGGCTGCGGCTGCGGCTGCGGCTGCGGCTGCGGCTGCGGCTGCGCGGACCAAACGGTTCCGGGAGCTGCACCGGCCCGGGGCGCCGCTGATCATGCCGAACGCCTGGGACGCGGGGACGGCGCGGGCGCTCGCCGAGGTCGGCTGCCTGGCGGTCGGGACGACGAGCAGCGGGTTCGCCGGCACGCTCGGCCGGCCCGACCGGTCGGTGACCCGCGACGAGGCGCTCGGGCACGCCGCCGCGCTCGTCGCCGCCGTGGAGGTACCGGTCTCCGCCGACCTGGAGAACGGCTACGGCGCCGAGCCGGCCGACGTCGCGGCGACGGTGCGGGCCGCGGTGGATGCGGGGCTCGCCGGGTGCTCGATCGAGGACTTCACCGGCGACCCGCAGGGCTCGATCCACGAGGTCGGCCTGGCCACCGAGCGGATCGCCGCCGCGGTCGAGGCGGCGGCCGGGCGGCTCGTGCTCACCGCCCGCGCCGAGAACCACCTGCACGGCCGGGACGACCTCGCCGACACGATCGACCGGTTGCAGCGCTACCAGCAGGCCGGCGCGGACGTCCTCTACGCCCCGGGGCTGCGCAGCGCGGCGGCCATCCGCAGCCTGTTGGCGGAGCTGGAGCGCCCGGTCAACGTCCTGCTGATGCCGGGCGGGCCGGGCGTGGCGGAGCTGGCCGAGCTCGGCGCCGCGCGGATCTCGACCGGTGGCGCGCTCGCCTTCGCCGCGTTGGGCGCGCTCGGCCGGTCGGTCCGTGAGCTGCTCGCCGGGGCGGCCCCGTCGTTCTGGCCGGACGCCGGGGCCGGACGCGACATCGTCCGCACCTGGTAGCAGCCAGTAGCGGGCTGGCGGGTCAGCGGCCCCGCAGGCCGTGCTCGGCGAGGGGGCCGAGGCGCAGGCCGGCGTCGTCGCAGCGGGCGGCGATCTCCGGCAGGGCGCCGAGCGCGCTGCGCCAGGCGCCGGGCGCCGACGTGCAGTCGCAGTCGTGCAGCAGCACGGTGGCCCCGCCGCGCAGGTCGGGCGCGAGGGTGTCCAGGACGCTGCGCGGGGTCGCCTCGGCCGTCCAGTCCCGGCCCCACGCCGACCACAGCACCGGCGTCAGTTCCAGGTCGCGGGCGGCGACGAGCAGTCCGGTGGAGAGGATGCCGTGCGGCGGCCGGACGAAGCGCGGGGTGCGCCCGGTGACCTCGGCGACCAGATCGCGGGTGCGCACGAGCTGGTCGCGGGTCGACCGCGGGCCGCGCAGCAGCATCGGGCGGTGGTCCCAGCCGTGCACGGCGAGCTCGTGACCGGCGGCGACCATCTCCCGGGCCAGACTCGGCGAGCGCTCCAGCAGGCTGCCGAGGACGAAGAACGTCGAGCGGACGTCGAGCTCGGCGAGCACGTCGAGGAACTGCGGGGTCGAGACAGGATCGGGCCCGTCGTCGAAGGTGAGCGCGACGTGGTCGCCGGCGCCGACCCCGGCGAGCGCCGGGGTGACCCGCAGCCGCAGCCGGCGCAGGGTCGCCAGCGAGGGCAGGCCGTAGGTGAGGCCTGCCGTGGCACTCAGCGCCACCGCCGTGCGGGCGGCGCGGCGTCCCACGATGGACCCGCGCGTCGTGACGGACCGCGTCATGAGGCCAAACTCTGCCACACGTGCCGCCGCTCCCCCAGCGCGACCCGGCCAGCGGCCCGATATGTCAGGACCGACCGCCGTGCGGGCCGATCGGCATACATTCCTTCCACGCAGACGTGTCGACGGCAGCCGCCGGTGGCGGGCGGCCGTCGCCGCCACCAACCCGCGGAAGGCCTCATGACCCTGGCCCCGACCCTGCAGAAGGGCGCCAACGCACCCGTTCCCGCCGGGGTGCTGCGCGTCGCGGTCGGCTGGGCGCCGGGCCGGGTGGTGGACGTCTGCGCCGTCCTCGTCACCGAGGAGGAGCGGGTTCGCTCCGACGGCGACTTCGTGTTCTTCAACGCGCCGAGCCACCCCTCGGGCGCGGTCGCCCTGACCGCCGCGGGCCCTGGGACGGCCGGTCTCGTGGTGACGCTGCCCCGGGTGGAGCCGGCGGTGAGCAGGATCGTGATCGCCGGGTCCCTCGACGCGGGAACGTTCGCCGACCTGGCCGACCTCGCCGTCGAGCTGACCGACCGGGCGGGCCGGCCGGTGGCCCGGTTCGTCGCGGAAGCCGACGGGCCGGTCACCGCGCTGGTGCTCGGGGAGCTCTACCGCCGGGCGGGCGGCTGGCGGTTCCGCGCCATCGCCCAGGGCTGGGACAGCGGCCTCGCCGGCCTGGCCCGCGGCTTCGGCATCAACGTCCGCGAGCACGACCCCACCGACGACGAGCCGACCGGTGCGGAGCCCACCCTGGTCCTGCCCGAGGTGGACGCGGACACCATCTCGGCCGGCGAGGACGAGGCCGGCGCCGGGGACGAGGCCGGCGCCGGGGACGAGGTGGGCGCCGGGGACGAGGCCGCGGCGCAGGCGGAGGTGCCGCGGAGCCGCTCACCACGTCCGGCGCGGCGGATACGGGCGGACTGGTACCCCGATCCGGTGCGCCGGGACCACATGCGCTGGTGGGACGGGGACCGCTGGCAGGGTCCGCCCACGCCGATCCTCACGGAGTCGGACTCGAGCTGCGGACGGTGCGGCGCACGCAAGCGGTGGCGACTGCTCGGCGGGCCGCCGGCCTGCGAGGAGTGTGCGCAGGCGATCCGGGCGTACCTGTGGGACTGGCGCGCCCGCGTGGTGTCGTCGCTGACGCGGGACGACCCGACCGGCGCCGACCTCGAACCGCTGTGGGCCGACCTGCGCTACCAGCGGATTCCGGAGTCGGCGGGCTGGGAGATCGTCCAGGCGGTCGGGCAGGCACACCTGGAACGGCTGGCGGCTTTCGCGTTCGCCGACGGGGTGATCGAGCCGGACGAGGTCGACCGCATCGAGGCCGCGGCCACGCGGCTGCACCTGGCCGGCCCGGAGCTCGACGCGCTGCGCCACCGCCTCGCCCGGGGCCTGGAGCTGACCCGGATCGGCGCCGGCGAGCTGCCCCGGCTGCCCGCGGGTTCCCTGCACCTCGACCTCGACGAGATCGTGCACCTCGACGTGTCGGCCACCCTGGTCCAGCAGGCCGCGGCCGGCCCCCGCCACGCCCCGGGTCGGCTGCTCGCCACCAACCGCAAGCTGCGCTTCCTCGGTGAGACCGGGCGGGGCGCCGAGCTCGGCCTGTCGAAGATCGTCGAGGTGGAGGCGCGGGGCGGGTGCGTCGACATCTCCGCCACCACGACCCGCGGCTCGGGCAGCTACCTCGTGGACGACCCGCAGTACGTCGCCGCGGTGCTGGCCGGGATCCTGCGAGTCGCCCGGCGGCAGGTCATCGCGCCGGGCAGCCGGGCGAGCCGGGCGATCCCGCAGGCGGTGAAGGCGGAGGTGTGGCGGCGCGACGGCGGGGTGTGCGTCGAGTGCGGGGGCGGCGAACACCTGGAGTTCGACCACGTGATCCCGTTCAGCCGCGGCGGCGCGTCCAGCGTCAACAATCTGCAGCTCCTGTGCCGGCGGTGTAACCGCTCCAAGGGCGCGCGGATCTGACGACGGACGGCGGCGAGCAGGACGCGGCGGACGGCCGCACCCGGTTGACGAGGAATCGGATGACTCGCCGGGAATGGTGGTTGCATCCCGGGGGAAGGATCGGTGAACGGATCCATGGCACAGGCGGGAGATGCGTCCGCGGTGGGGGCGAACGACGTGGTGGCGGGCGACCTGGTGGCGGGCGACGGGGTGGCGAGTGACGGGGTGGCGAGTGACGGGGTGGCGGGCGACGTGACAGCGGAAAGCGACGGGAGGGCCATGGCGCCGGGCGTGTTACCGGTCTCGGCCGCCCCGCCGGCGCCGCGGACCCTGCCGCCGCAGCCGACGCCGGCTGCCCCGCCCGCCCGCGAGCCCGACGATGGGACGGCCACCGTCAGGCCGGACGGCACGGCGGTGCTCGCCGTGTGGTTCCTGACCACCGAGGAGCGCGCGAACCCGAGTACCGACCTCGACCGGCGCCATCCCGACGGCCGGCCGTGGACCACCGGCAACCTCGTCGTGCCGCTCGTGCACGGCCGGGACTACTTCACCCGCCTGCTGGAGACCGTCGAGGGACTCGGCGACGGCGACCTGCTGCTGTTCACCGACTGGCGCGGGGACCTCGACCAGCGCCTGGACGGCGCCGGCTCGGAGGTCGGCGAGGTGCTGGGCCGGGCGGCCCGGCGCGGGGTGGCGGTCCGCGGCCTGATGTGGCGGTCCCACCTGGAGCTGCTGTCGTTCAGCTCGAAACCGAACCGGCTGCTCGCCGAGCAGCTCACCAGCTCCGGGGCGCGGGTCGTGCTGGATCAGCGGGTGCGCCGCGGCGGCTCCCACCACCAGAAGCTGGTGGTCGCGCGTCCCGCCGGTGATCCGGCGGCCGGCGTTGCCTTCGCCGGCGGGATCGACCTGTGCTACAACCGGCGCGACGACGCGGCCCACGCGGGCGACCCGCAGAGCCAGCCGATGGCCGCCCCGTACGGCGACGCCCCGCCCTGGCACGACATCCAGGTGGAGGTGCGCGGTCCGGCCGTCGGCGACCTGGAGCACACCTTCCGCGAGCGGTGGGACGACCCGGCGAGCCTGGACAGCCCGAACCCGCTGCGGCGGCTGTTCTACCGGATCCGCCCGGTGGCCACCCGGACCGACGAGCTGCCGGACCAGCAGCCCGATCCGCCGGCGGCCGGCCCGCACAACGTCCAGATCCTGCGGACCTACCCCCGCAAGCTGCACCCGGCGTACCCGTTCGCCCGCGCGGGCGAACGCTCGATCGCCCGCGCCTACCAGAAGGTGCTCCGCCGCGCCCGCCGGCTGATCTACCTGGAGGACCAGTACATGTGGTCCGCCGAGGTCGCCCGGCTGTTCGCCGACGCGCTGCGCCGCTCCCCGGAGCTGCATCTGATCATCGTGGTGCCGCGCCATCCCACCCAGGGCGGGCGGTTCTCGCTGCCGCCGAACCTGGTCGGCCGGGAGCAGGCGCTGGAGCTGTGCCGGGCGGCCGGTGGCGACCGGGTCGGGGTGTACGACGTCGAGAACCATGCCGGCACCCCCGTGTACGTGCATGCCAAGGCGGTGACGGTCGACGACGTGTGGGCGTCGGTGGGGTCGGACAATCTCAACCGCCGGTCGTGGACGCACGACAGCGAGCTGGCCGTCGCGACGATCGACGACACGCTGGATCCGCGCGAGCCGCGCGATCCGGCGGGGTTGGGCGACGGCGCCCGGGTGTTCGCTCGGGACCTGCGGCTGCGGCTGTGGCGCGAGCATCTGGACTGGGAGGGCCCGGACGACGAGCTGCTCGCCCCGGAGTCCGGCTTCGCGGCGTTCCGCGCCCGCGCCGAGGACCTGGCCGCCTGGCATGCCGGCGGGCGGGTCGGGGACCGGCCGCCGGGTCGGGTCCGGCCGCACAGCCCGGCCCGGCTGAGCCGGTTGAGCCGAGCCTGGTCCGCCCCGCTCTACCAGGTGCTCTACGACCCCGACGGCCGGCCGCACCGGCTGCGCGCCGCGGGCGAGTGGTGACGGCCACCCGCGTCTCCCAGGGCCCGGCCGCGGCGCACGCCACCCACGTGCCACCCAGGGCACACCCAACGGGTCAGTAGATACGCGGGTAGTGCCTCGACCGCGCCGACCGGTAGGCACCATGGAGGGATGCCGGTCGATGCCCGACCGGCATGGGTTGCGCGCCTGCCCGCCCGGCGGGGGTTGGCGTCGGGGCGGGCGGGCGATGTCGGGAGGGCGCCGCGGGTGGGGCGCGTCGAGGAAGGGCGCAGCGTGCGGATCGGACGGCTGGGCCCGATCGGCTGGTTGTTCGTCGTCGCGGTCGTGCTCGTGGCGGGAGCGGTGGCCGTCAACCGCACCTCGCACGACCATCCGCGGGTGGCGATGTGGGGCGACTCGTTGGCCTGGGAGGCGGGTGCGTCGTTCAGCCGGACGGTGCGCGCCGACGGTCACAGCCAGGTCCTGGTGCGTACCTGGGGCGGCACCGCCGCCTGCGACTGGCTGACCGACATCCGCGACCAGGCCCGACGCTGGCGGCCGACCGTGGCCGCGCTGGCCTTCTCCGGTAACCAGGGCACGGCGTGCATGCAGGGGCGGGACCTGGTGACCGCCTACCGGGAGGACGTCACGCGGGCGGTCGAACTGCTGACCGGTCGGGGCGCCGAGGTCGTTCTCGTCGACGCCCCGCCCCGGCGCGACCAGCCGGTCGACGCCGCCGGACTCACCCCGCTGGACCGGGTGTGGCGGCAGATCGCCGCGACCCACCAGCACACCCGCGTCGCCCCCGCCGGCCGGACGATCACCGCGGACGGGCGCTACTCCACGACGCTGCCCTGTGCCGTCGGGGAGACCTGCGGCCCCGGCGGGATGGTCACGGTGCGCAGCCCGGACGGCACCCACTTCTGCCCGCTGGTCCAGCCGCCGATGACCGCCTGCCCGGTGCCCTCCCCCGGCGCGGTCCGCTACGGCACCGCGATCGCCCGTGAAGCCCTCAACCAGCCCGACGGCACCGACGGGAGCGGCACCGACCGGGACGGCACCGACAGCGACGGCACCACCGGTGACGACGGGCGACGGGTGGCCGGCGCGCAGGGCGGACGCGCAGGGCGGACCTAGCCGATCGGGCGCCGGGCCGGGACGGGCCTGAGGCCACTGATCACTCAGGACTCAAGGACTCAGGATGTCCAGCGGCTCAGGCGACCCGTCGGCCGGTCGTGGCCATCCGTCGGCCGGTCACCGAGCGTCGGTGCACGCCCAGGTCGTCGCGCCACGACAGGTAGGTGCGGTCGGACATGCCGATGACGGACAGTCGGTCGGCCAGGTCGGCGGCGAGCGCCTCGACCTCCTGCGGGTGGTAGACCCGCACGGCGAGACCGTGCTGGTCGACGGAGGTGATGCCAGCCCGGTCCCGCAGGCTGGCGTCGAGCTGATCGGCGAGCTCGTCCGGGCCCGCGATGCCGCGGGGCAGCTCCGGCCATGCGACGTCAACCACCAGACCGTTCGTGGTCATGAGTCCCCTCCTCCGATGGACGTCGCCGTCCCGGCCGCAGCGGCGGGACCGGCAGGGTGACCGGCGGACGTTCCGTCCGCCCTGCCAAGGGCATCCCCACCGGCGGAGCGTCGAATCATGACATCACGGAATGGTCCGCCATCCCGGACTCCGCCGGAGCCTCGCCGGCCTGGAGGTCGGCCCCTGACGGCCCAGCCTCGGGCGGTGCGGCGTCGGCGGGCGGTACATCGACGTCGGTGAAGGCCGCCCACAGGCGGGCGTAGGGGCCGCCGGCGTGGACGAGCTCGGCGTGCGTCCCCTGCTCGGCGACGCGGCCGTCGGCCATCACCACCACCCGGTCGGCGCGGGCGGCGGTGGTGAGCCGGTGGGCGATGACGATCGTGGTCCGCCGGGTGGTGACCGCTTCGGCGGCGGCGGTGACCGCCGCCTCGGTGGCGAGGTCCAGGGCGGCGGTCGCCTCGTCGAACAGCAGGATGTCGGGGTCGGCGAGCTCGGCGCGGGCGAGCGCCAGGAGCTGGCGCTGCCCGGCGGACAGGCCGCGGCCCCGCTCCCCGACGGGATGGTCGTAGCCGTCGGGCAGGGTGTCGATGAAACTGTCGGCGCCGACCGCGCGGGCCGCGGCGCGCACCTCGTCGTCGGCGGCGTCGGGCCGGGCGTAGGCGATGGCGTCACGGATCGTGCCGGAGAACACGAACGGCTCCTGCGGGACGACGCCGAGCCGGCGGCGGTAGGCCGACAGGTCGAACTCGCGCAGGTCGACGCCGTCGATCCGGATCGCCCCGCCGGTGACGTCGTAGTACCGGGCGATGAGCTTGACCACCGTGGACTTGCCGGCGCCGGTCTCACCGACGAACGCGACGGTCTCGCCGGGAGCGATGCGCAGGCTCACCCCGTCGACGGCGTTCCCCGCCACGCGGTGTGTATCGGCGGCCGCCGCGCCACCGGCGATGGTGTAGGCGAAGTGCACGTCGTCCAGTACCACCTCGCCGGACAGACGGCCGACCGGGCGGGGGTGCTCGGCCGGTGGCGTCGACGTCGGGGTGCGCAGCAGGTCGGACAGCCGGCGCAGGCCGACCATCGCCTGCTGGTAGCCGTCGAACACCTGGGAAAGCTGCTGCACCGGCGAGAAGAACAGGTTGACGTACAGCAGGAAAGCCAGCAGCGCACCCGCCGAGAGCGATCCGTGCACGGCGAGATGCGCGCCGATGCCCAGCACGAGGGCGCCCGCGATACGGGAGAGGAACTCCACGAAGGGGAAGTAGAGCGCGATCATCCGTTGTGCCCGCATCCGCGAGCTGCGGTAGGAGTCGGCGAGCCCGCGGAACCGCTCCTGGTTGACCTGCTCGCGCCCGAACGCCTGCGCGACGCGCAGCCCCGTCAGGTTCTCCTGCAGGGAGGCGTTGACCGCGCTGACCCGCTCCCGGGACTCGGTGTAGGCGGCCGAGGAGCGGCGCCGGAACACCACCGTCACCGCGATCAGCACCGGTAGCACGGCGATGACCACGAGGGCGAGCTGGGCGTCGAGCAGCAGCAGCGCGATCAGCACGCCGAAGAAGGACAGCAGGCTGACGATCGCGGTGACCAGGCCGGTCTGAAGGAACGTCGACAGGGCGTCGACGTCGGTCGTCATCCGGGTCATGATCCGCCCGGCGAGCTCGCGCTCGTAGTAGTCGAGCCCGAGCCGCTGCAACTGGGCGAACGTCTTGACCCGCAGCACGTAGAGCAGCCGCTCGCCCATCCGTCCGGTGACCCGGGTCTGCCAGATCTGGACGAGCCAGTCGGCGAGGGTGACGGCGAGCGCGACGCCCGCGGTGGCGAACAGCACATCCCGCGCATGCGCGCTCACGCCCGCGTCGACCGCGTGGCGGACCAGCGCCGGCACGGCGAGGCCGGCGACGGCGTCGAGGGCGACCAGCAGCAGCCCCACCACGAGCGGGACGCGTACCCAGGACAGCAGTCGGCGCAGCGTGAAGTCCGGGTCGGGCGCCGCGGCGCTGGCCTGGTCGACCCGCGGGTCGTCGCGGGCCGGCGGCAGGGCGTCGACCCGGGCGAGCAGCTCCGGCGTCGCCGGCACGTCCCCGAAGGCCCCGCCGCCGCTGAGCACCCGTCCCGATCGTCCCCCGCCGAACCCCCGTCCCCCCGGGACGGAACCGAACCCACGCCCCGACGGCACCGCTCCGAGCCCCGAGTCCGACGGCACGGCGCCGGACGGAGGCCCCGACCGCGCCGCGCCGAACGCCCGGCCGGACGGTGGCCTGCCCCCCGCTCCTGTCACCACCGAGCCGGGCGGCGGGACGAGCTGCTCCTTCTGGCCGGGCTTGATGTCCTCGATGTCCTCGGCGTCCTCGATGTTCTCGATGTCCTCGGCGTCCTCGATGTTCTCGATGTCCTCGGCGTCCTCGATGTCCTCGGCGAGGGTGTCGCCGGGGCCGGCGAGCAGGCGGCGGAACAGGGGGCTGCGAGCGGCCAGGTCGTCCTCGGTGCCGACGTCGACGATGCGGCCGGCGTCGAGCACGGCGATCCGGTCGGCCAGGCGCAGGGTGGAGCGGCGGTGCGCGATGAGCAGCGTGGTGCGTCCCCGCATGACCTCACGCAGCGTGGCGTGGATCTCGGCCTCGATCCGGGCGTCGATCGCGGAGGTGGCGTCGTCGAGGAGCAGCACCCGCGGGTCGGTCAGCAGCGCGCGGGCGAGCGCGACCCGCTGGCGCTGGCCACCGGAGAGGGTCAGGCCCTGCTCGCCGACGACGGTGTCGTAGCCGTTCGGCAGGTCGCGGATGAAGCCGTCGGCCTGCGAGGCCCGGGCCGCCTCGACGATCTGGTCGTCGGTGGCGTCGGGCCGGCCGTAGGAGATGTTCGCCCGGACCGTGTCGGAGAACAGGAAGCTGTCCTCGAACACCACCCCGATCTGGTCACGCAGCGAGGCCAGCGTCAGCGTGCGGACGTCGTGGCCGTCGAGGCGGACCGTGCCGCCCTGCGGATCGTAGAAGCGGGGCAGGAGCTGGGAGATCGTCGACTTGCCGGAGCCGGAGGTGCCGACGAGGGCCACCGTCTCGCCCGGGGAGATGCGCAGGCTGATGTCACGCAGCACCGGCCGCGACGGCAGGTAGCCGAAGGTCACCCCGTCCAGCTCGATCAGCCCGCGAGCGGTGTCGAGGACGGTGGCGTCCGGCGCGTCAGTGATCTCCGGATGGGAGTCGATGATCTCGAAGATGCGCACCGTGCTGGCCTTGGCCTGCTGGCCGACGGTGAGCAGGCCGGCGAGGGTGCGGGTCGGGCCGATGAGCGCCCCGAGGTAGGTGCTGAAGGCGAGGAAGGTACCGAGGGTGATCCGGTCGGTGAGCGCCAGCCAGCCGCCGAGCGCCAGCACCGCGACCTGCCCGAGCGCGGGCACTGCCTGCATCGCCGCGCCGAACCGGCTGGTGATCTTCACGGCCCGCATCCGCAGCGCAAACAGCGTCCGGGCGTGCCCGGCGAGCCGCCCGAGCTCCCGATCTTCCTGCCCGAAGCCCTTCACCACCCGCACGCCCGCGACCGCCTCCTCGACGGCCCCCGCGACCTCCCCGGCCTGCTGCTGGGCCGCCCAGGTGGCGGGGAACACGGTCCTGCGTGCCCGGAGGCCGAGCAGGAACAGCGCCGGCCCCATGGCGAGGGCGATGAGGGTCAGCAGCGGCGACAGCCACGCCATCGCGACCAGGGAGGCGATGAACAGCACCAGGTTGCCGACGACCATCGGCAGGTACGACAGCAGCCCCTGGATGGCGCCGACGTCCGAGATCGCCCGGCTGACCACCTGCCCGGTCTGGACCTGGTCCTGCCGGGCCCCGTCGAGCCGCTCGATGGTGCTGAAGACCTCGTCACGCAGGTCGTACTGGACGTCGAGCGACAGCCGGCCGCCCACATACCGCCGAACGAACGCGGTGGCGAAAATGGCCACACCCGCGGCCAGCAGGACGATCAGGTACGGGGTCAGCGAGTGCCGGTGGGTGACGACGACGTTGTCGATGACCTGCCGCTCGACCAGCGGGACGGCGGCGGTGACGAGCGTGCCGAGCAGCGCCGCACCGAACGCGAGGATGACGTTGCGGCGGTAGACCATGACCTGCCGCCCAAGCCGGCGCAGCCAGCGATCCGGCTGGTCACGCTGTGGGCCGTCCGCTCGGGCCGGCCTCTCGCTCGCCACCGGGGACTCGCTCGCCCCGGGGCTCTGGCTCGCCGGCGCGATCTCGCTCGCCGCCGGGGACTCGTCTGTCCGCGCCGGGGACTCGTCCATCGTTGCGGCGGGGCGGCGGCTCTGGTGCGGAAGCTCCGATTCGCCCGGTCGGGGCGGATCGGCAGCGGGATGCGCGGAGCGAGACGGCTCGCCGGCGAGGCGGGGCGTCTCGGCTGAGGATGGTTCGGGGCTCGCGGTGGACCTCCAGGTCAGCAGGTTCCGACGGATCCGGCCGTGCACGGGCCGGGGCGCGGGCGCCGGCCGGTACCGGGCACGAGCCGCGGGCGGCCCGGGGACGCCACGGAGCGCATGGACGCCTACCGTCAGCCCCGCCCCGACCGTACGTCGCACGGCATCCGATCGCGGTCAGCTATGTCTATCAGCGAAACATCCCCGGAACCCGGTTGATGCCCGGACCGCTCCGGGCCCGGACCACACTCTGCCCCGGATCCGCCCGCCCACCCTGGTCCCACGGGGGACGTCGCCGCCCTCCGCCCGGAGCGCCTCGGCACGCAGGTCCGACCCACCACCCCCCCGACCACACACCCCGCGACGCCTGGTACAGTTCTCCATGTCGACGCGGCAACCGCAGGGGAACGCGAAGGCGACGCGCCGTTAGCTCAATTGGCAGAGCAGCGGACTCTTAATCCGCGGGTTCGGGGTTCAAGTCCCTGACGGCGCACCCGCTCCCACCAGGTCATATGACTTTCGGTGATGTATTTAGAGTGATCACTGTACCCAAGTTTGTACCCTAGTTCTCCGTGCCCTGGTGGCAGAGACGGCAGACGCCCCGGGCCGCTGCGCGAGGTACACAGCCGTCCGGGGCGCCCTGGCTTCCCTTGGGTACAGCGTCAGTCCGCCAGTCCTTCGCCGTCGTCCTCGTCGGCCTCGTCGTCGTCACTGTGCGTCGGCTCGCCGAAGATCCGGTCAAGTCGGTCGACCGCGTCGCGCTGCGTCTCGGGCATCACGTGGGTGTAGGTGTTCATGGTGAGCTGGATCGTGGAGTGCCCGAGCAGCTCCATCACCGTCCGGGCCGGCACCCCCTCGGCGAAGAGCATCGACGCGAACGCGTGGCGAAGGTCATGCAGCCGAAGCCGCGGCAGGTCGGCCTGACGGCGCAGGACCTCGAACCGCCGGTTGACGTTGCGCGGCTCCAGGGGCGTGCCGACCGACGAGGTGAATACCAGCCCCGTTTCCGTCCACGCGTCGCCGAGCCCCGTCCGTTCCGCCGTCTGCGTGGCCCGGTGGCGCCGCAGGATCGTCACCAGCCGGGGCGGGATCGGCAGCTTCCGGTGCGAACGGTCCGTCTTTGCCGGGACGAACCGCAACGAGCCGTCCACCCGTTGCAGCGTCTGCCGGACATGGAGCGTGGCGCCGTCCAAGTCCACGTCCGTCCAGCGCAGGCCGAGAATTTCGCCGCGCCGTAGCCCCAGCATCAGGCCGCAGGCGAAGACCACTTCGAGCCGTTCACCGCGGAGGACCTCGACGAGCCGGCGTGCCTCTTCCGGCCGCAGCGCGCGCACCTCACGATGGGGCACGGGGGGCGCCTTGACCGCCTTCGCCACGTTGCGCGCGACCAGGTCGAGCCGTTCGGCTTCCGCCAGGGAGTTGCGGATCAGGCTGTGCACGTGCCGGACACTTCCCGCGGACAGGCCGGCCTTCCTCGCCGTGCTGACGAGCCGCCGCACGTCCAGCGGGGTGAGCTTGTCGAGCTGGACACGGCCGATCACCGGGATAATGTGCGTGTTGATCAGCCAGCGGTAGGCGCGGAGCGTCGAGGCCCGCGTTCCGTCCCCTTCCTTGATTTCCAGCCACTCCCCCAGCCAGACCGCCGTCGTCCGGCGCTCGGCGGTGACGTTGACGCCGAGTTCCGCCGCGCGCTTGACCTTGTCGAGCTTCTGCCGGCATTCCTTCTCGGTCTTGGCGTAGACCGTCTTCCGGACGCGTTTACCGCCCTCCCAGCCGAGATCCAGGCGACCGACCCACATGCCATCGCTGGACCGCTGAAACAAGGCGCCCTCGCCCTGCGAGCGTCGCCGCTTCTGCCGGTCGTCTCCACCGGCCGACCGCGCGGCCATCAGGCCACGTCCAGCGGGTTGCCGCCCGGCCATTCGACCGCGTCGCACCAAGGGCAGCCGAAGGGGCTGTCTTCCATGTCGCAGGCGAACTTGGTCTCGCCGTCGGTCTGCGGGTAGGCGCGTCCCTGGCCGTGGGCGGCCCGGTCGAGGTGGTCGGTCAGCGCCTGAACGAGGGTCATCCTGGGCGCCGCCGGGGGGTGGGTGGGCATGGTGAGCACAGCTCCTTGCCGGAAGAAGAACGGGAACAGGACCGCGGGCCGCGGGTTGGCGTTGCCCGGTGCCGGTGGGGTTCCGGTTCTCTGGCGCAGGAATGGTCTGCCGGGGCGCCGGCCGCATCCAGGGCGCTGCGCGTCGCTACGCGATCGGCCTTCGGTCGACCCTGGACCCGTCCGACACCCCGACAGCTTCAGGCGCCACCAGAGAACGGAAGAAAAATGGGTGGGGCGACAGGTGCCGCTACGGGCGGATGACGCTTGCCGCCGCCGGACCCGCCGCGGGGTTCCCGCCGGCCGGGGTGGTTGCCGGACGTCCCGGGACCGGTCGGAAGATCAGGACCGCGTCGACGTCGCCGTAGTGTTCGGTGAAGAAGGCGTTCGGCGGCAGGGTGGCGAGCAGGGCGACCAGGTCGCCGATGTCCGCGCCGGGGCGGATGGTGAGTTCGTGGTCGCCGTTGTGGTCGACCCGGGCGAGGAGCATCGGGTGGTCGTCGCCGGGGGTCCGCCATGCGCCGTGCGCGTCGGACGAGAAGATAGGCACAGGTCTCTCTCCTTGCTTTTCCCAAGGGGTGGGGCTCAGGTCCCGGCCGGGTGTTGGTAGCACCCGCCGGGACCGTCTTGATTGCCGAGAAGCCGCGCCCGCCGCTGGCGGTCCGCGGGCCCGGGCGTGGGACCGTTTGCTGGTCATGCGGCGTGTCCTTCGCCGCGCAGCCGGGCGACGAAGGTGACCAGCGCGGCCGAGGGGATGCGCCGCGACCGGCCGATGCGCACGGATTCGATGTCGCCAGAGTTCATCAGCTCGTAGACGGTGCTGCGGCTGACGCCGAGGAGTTCCGCGGCCTCGGTCGGGGTGAGCAGGAGCTTGGTCACGGGTCCTCTCCGTGGATGTCCGAGGGTGGGGGTTCAGGCGGCGTCGGGCAGCGGTGGGCCGGTTGCCGGAAGAAGGCCGCCGCCAGCCGCAGCACGGGCCGCGTCGAGTTGAGCCCGCCAGGCGTGGCGCTGCGCGACGGCGTGCAACAGGAGGTGTTCGCGGCGGGGTGCGGCCGGGTCGCCGGGTCGGAGGAGCTGCCAGGCGGTGCGGTCCGCGGCAGGCTCGCCGGCCGGGCCGTCGCCGGTCTGGCCGAGGGCTTCAAGCTGTTGCCGGATGAACGCGACCCGGTCGTGCCGGTGGTCGGTGAGGGTCTTGCCGGACCAGCGCCGCGAGACCAGGACGCGCCGGCCGCCGAAGCCGAGGGTCTCCCGCCGGTGGACCTTGCCCTTGCACCGTCCGGGTACCAGCCCGGGGCGGGCGTTGCGGGGTTGGATGCCGTAACGCAGCCAGTTCGCGCAGGTCGGGGAGCACGGTTCGTGGCGCAGCGCGTCGGCGAGCCGGTCGACGTGGCGCCGTTGCGCGTCGCTGGCGATGTCGTGGCAGGCGTCGAGGCTTTTGGTCAGGTACTTGGTCAGGTAGCCGATCATCCGGCCGGTGGTGGCCGTGTTCGCGGTGACCCCATCCGCGCGCAGTTGCGGGCCGAAGCGGACGACGTGGGCGGGTTCGTCGTCCTCGCCGATGCCGTCGAGCGCCGCATCCCAGGACAGCAGCGGCGCCCCGGTGTCGGGGTCGACGTAGCCGGCCGCATCCTCGTTCCAGACCGGTAGCCGGTGGTCGTCGTAGACCGGCCGGTCGACCGACGGCCACCACACCTGGTGATAGGTCGCCGCCGCCACCAGGCGCAGCATCACCCGGGGCACGGTGCCGCGAATCGCCGCGTGCAGATGCGGCGCGAGGCGCTTCTGTGGTTCCAACGCGGCGAAGTACTGCACATCCCAGCCGACCGCGCGACGCAGGTTCTGCCAGAACCGATCGATCAGCTTCGGGAAGTGGATCGCGTCCCGCGCGGCCCGCCGGTAGTCGTACGACGCAGGATCGACCGGGGTTCCGTCCTTGTGTACCCGTCCGTAGGTGTCGCAGGTCAGGGTGAGGAACATCGACGGCCGCCACACCGTCCCGTCCGCCGCGGTGAAGGTCCGCCCCACCGTGCGCCGGTCGACGGGGAGCCGGGGCAGGTCGGGGGCATCCTGGCGCCGCCGGGTCGAGCGGACGCGGCGTGGCCGGTCCCGGTTGTCGGGGGCAGCCTTGCCACGCACACCCAAGGCGGTCAGTTCGTCGTCGACCTGGCCGATCAGCTCGTCGATCTCACCGGCCTGGAAGGTGTCGCCGGCCGCCAGGACGTCGGCGCGGGCCGCTTCGAGGTCCGCGCGCAGGGCGGCCAGGGCTTTGGCGTCGTCGGTGGGCGGGTCGGGGTCGGGGAGGGGTTCGTCGTCGAGGTGCCAGCCAGTCTTGCACTGCGCCATCCGCAGCCGACGAGCACGCTCCGCACACGGAGGACATTTCGATGCCAAAGTGGCGCCGCACGGCACGGGGATGATCTGCGTTTCGCCGGTGTCCAGGTTGGTCCGGCGCATCGGCATCGGCCGGATACAGACACCGTTCTCCAGGGCGACGGCTTCGACGACGTGCCGGGCGAGGGGCATCCGCATCCGGGCGGCACGGGAACCCGGACGCTCACCACCCCCAGGGGCAGGGACGGGAGCAGCCGGGTCAGGTCCGAGGAGCGGCGCGGTCACGCGGCATCGTCGAGCCGGTCGAGGGGATCGGGGGCATCGTCGGGGTCGTGGCCGCTGAATGCGTCGAGATCAGGCACCCAGCCGCCGGCCGCCGCCGGTCGGTAAGTGTGCACGGTGCGGGTGATCTCGTCGTCGTCGATGAACGCGGCCCGGACCCGGATCGGGTCGGGGTTGCCGTCATGCAGGACGTAGCCGACCCCGGGCAGGGACAGCGGGATCTCCTCGGCACGGGCGCCCCGGTCCCGGGCACCGGAACCAAGGACCAGGTCGGCCTGGTCGGGTTCGGTCATCCGCAGCGCCACCCGCACCGGGAACAGATCCCGGAACGGGAGCACCTCCTTGCGTGGGTCCTGCACCGCGGCCAGGACCACCACCCCGGGTGCCCGTCCCTGCGACAGCAGCAGCGGCAACGCCGCACCGATCCGCTTCTTCAGCTCCCGGTCGGTCACGTACGCGGTCAGCGAGGCGATCTCGTCGACCACCAGCACGATCAGCGGCTCTGTGGTCGTCGGAGTGTGGAGTCGGGTCACGCCGGACAGGCGGGCGGTCCGATCCTGCATCACGCCCACGGCGTCGTCGAGGAGAGCGGCGATCGTGTCCGTCGTGGTGGCAAACCGGGTGAACATCGCCCGGCCGAAGGCCAGTTCCATCCCGCCCTTCGGGTCGCACACCCACAGCTCCACCAGCCCCGCCCGCACCGCCGGGCCGAGGCCCCGCAACGCCGACCACAGCACCGAGCCCTTACCCGCGCCGGTGGCACCGGCGACGAGGACATGCGTCCCACGCACGGGCAGCGTCCAGGGCGATCCGTCCTCACATCGGCCCACGGGGACCGCCGACAGTCCGGCGACGAGCCGGGCGTAAGCGGTGTGGACGGGTGCGCGGTCCGAGTCGACGCCGGCCGCGTCAGGGTCGGCATCGCCCGGACCGCTGCTCATCCCGTCGAGCCGGGCCGGGGTGACGGGGCGGGTGAGGGTGTCACGGTGGTGGAAGTGCAGCCGGACGAAGCGGAACGTCTCGGCCTGCACCTGGCAGCGCCGGGCCCGGAAGATGTGCCGCAGCGCCTCGCCCTGCTCCGCCCACTGCTCGGGGGTCTGACCGGGCAGCAGTTCCACCCGCAGCACATCCACAGCCCGCGTGGAGTAGATCGTGCGGATACGCGGGAAGTACTCGTCGAACGTCACCTGATCGGCGTTCGAGGTCGGCATGCGGATGGCCAGGTCGGTGTGGACCATCGCCGCTCGCCAGCGCCACCGGTAGACGAACGCCAGCCGCGTCCGGCCCCACAGCCAGCGGCCCAGCCAGGAGCACGACCGCGGGTGCAGCCGCGCCCAAACCAGCACCACCACGACCAGCCCGCCGGCCAGCGCGGCGAGACCGAGCAGTCCGAACCGGTGGACGAACAGCAGCAGCCCGACCACGACCGTGACCGCGACCCGGTGCCGGAAGCACCAGCGGACCGCCAGCCACAGGCCCTTGCCCGCGACGGCCAGCAGCAGCATCCACAACGGCACCCGCACCTTGTCCGCACGGGTCGGAATGCGCGGCGCCGGCCGGTCACCCCTGATTCTGGACATGACAAATACCACCTGATTTCGAGCGCGCGAAACGACAGGAGAGAAGGGCAGGAATCGTGGCAGGCGGGCTTGAATTATGGGAACCCTCTGGGCCGCCGGCCGGAAAAAGAGAGTGGTAGTGCTATGCGGCGCGTTTCTCCGTCGCCGGGTCTGCTGATTCCTCCGCCTCGAACTGGCGGGTCTCGCAGGCGTTGAGGTAGTCGTTCACTCCGGCCAGCAGCGCATAAGCGAAGTTGATCTGATCGGTGTTCGGGGTGTCCTGCTTCGCCGAGACGACCAGCGACATCCCGGCGGCATCGACGGCCAGGATCGGCCCGCGGTCCGGGTAGGTGTGGCAGGTCACCCGCCAGTCCCCGCCAACGGACAGGCCCACCGACAGGTACGACGGCGTCCGCTCTCCGCCGCTCATGCCGCGACCGCCGACGCGCGCCGGCCCGACTGGCCCACGGCCACCATCGCCGCCGCCCGAAACGCGAAACCCTGCCGCGGACGAGACCCGTTGGTGTCCACCCACGGCGTCACCGTCAAACCCTCGAACACCACCGGCCGAAACGGCGTCCCCGGCATCACCTCCGGCGGAACCGGCTGCACCTCACCGGTGATCTTCACCTTCACCTCGGCCTGCCGGGCCGCCGGGTCCGCGTCCAACACCCGCACCACCCACACCCGCTCGCCGGTGTCCTTGTCCCGTGCCTGCACGTCCGGCAGGTTCGCCTTCACCTTGTCATAGTCGTTCGACGCCTCCACCCCCAGCACAAACGCACCCGCCGGAAACACGTCCTCGAAACGCACCGGAATACGCGACGGCACCGCCATGAACTATCAGCCTCCGTAGGGTTCAGCCCCGCCGCCGGTGCTCCGGCCGCGGTCGGACAGAACCCACAATGCTCCGCTCGCCGAGCGCTCGCCAAGCGCATATACGCGAAGGGATAACGTCCCGCTATGGAAACGCGCCCCGCGTCACGACAGCCTTCCGGACAGCGCACAGAGCGCACTATCGTTTGACGGGCGACAAACACGGCGGGGGTGATGATCGGAGATGGTGCGCGACACCGCGGCCGAGGACTGGAAAGCAGTCGGCGAGGCCATCACCGCACGCATGCGAGAACGGCGCATCACACAGCAGGCTCTTGCCACCGCATCCGGGGTGTCCGTGGCCACCCTGCGGGAGCTACAGCGCGGGACGAGCCGCCGCCGGGCGCACGACACCACCCTTGTGGCGATCTCCCGCGCCCTGGACTGGCCCGATGACCACCTGTTGACCGTTCTGCTCGGCGCACCCCCGCAGACCGTGACTGCCCTGCCAGCCCCGATCGATCGGCAGATCCTTGAGGTACTGCTGCGGATCGAACGGCAGGTGGCGACCATCGGCGCCCGTCTGCACGTGCCCGTCCCGGATGACGGCGACGGCCTGGAGCAGCCCGGCGAACACGACAACGGGCCGGACCCGGCAGCGGAATAGCTCCGCGTGCAGGTCCGGCCCGCAGCCGTATCGACCGTGCTCGACTCAGCCCGGCGGGGCCACATCCGACGACGCGGCCGAATCTGACGACGCAGCCGAAGCATCACCCGCCCCCGGCTCCGGATCGACCCCGGCGAGACGGCTCAGAAACAGCCGCACCGTGGTCAGCGCCTCGGCGTAGCCGGCCTTGTACGCTTCCTGCTCACCGGACGTCATCCACCGCGCCCGGTCCGGCACCGCATCCGGCATCGGCAACACCGAGCCCTGCAACGTCAGCAGATCCCGCCGGGACAGTACCTCCGGATGGCGCATCCGATAGACCATGACCAGGTCAACATCCCCGTAGGCCGTGGCGAACTCCAGCCCGGAGGGCATGTCCGCCATCGCCCGGAACAGGTCCGCCGAGTCCGATCCCGGCTGCACGACGAGCGCCCATTCCCCCTCTCCCCACGGCAGCATCGCCACCGCCGGCCGAGGTACTCCCGTCTCCTCTCCCCGCGCAGAGGCCGGCCAGCTCACCGAATCCGCCGACGTCGGGCCACCAGGTGTTCCAACGGTCCGCCGGGCACCATCCATCCTGCGGACGAGTCGGGAGGCGACTCGGTCAGGAACCGCAACGGGCACACCTGATAGTCCGACCAGCCCCGATCGGAGGCGAACCGGTCGGCATCCGCCGCCGACGGGAACGTCAGCACCGTGTCCCGAACCAGCCCACTCCCACCAGGCTCGAACCGCACCACCCCGAACGCCACCGCGTTCGCCATGCCCCGGGTCCCCGACGGCTCCACCGCCCTGACCTCCGCGGGTGTCGCATCCGTCGTCATGTCGTCCTTCCTGCCGCGTCGATGTGCGGACGGCGCCCCACCGCGCGATCAAGGCGACAACGGGACGGCCTGGACGTACGCTGACGCCACGACGCAGTTCGGAATAGATACGCGGCTGAATACCCAGCGTGGATACACTGGCCTACGGTGCACACATCGCCGCCCAGTAGAACCGTCACCTGACGGGAGCCGCCCACCATGACCCGACGACGCCCGCTTCCCACCGCCCCTGCGGGCCTCTGGGACCGGCCCGACATGGCCGCCGCCCTCGCCGAGCGCGACATGCAGGCAATCCTGACGATCTACAAGCGGTGGACCGGCGCATCCCAACCCCAGATCGCCACCATGACCGGCGTCCCCCAGCCGACGATCAGCCTCATCCTCAACGGCAAGCGGCACGTCAGCGGCATCGACACCTTCGAGAAGTTCGCCGAAGGACTCGACATCCCCCGCGAACGGCTTGGACTCGCAGCGCCCAAGTCGGCCGAGGTCGAACCAGCCAACGGCCCGAACCGGCGGACAGTCCTCGCGGTCGGCGCCGCATGGGCGATCGACGAGGAGTTGGAAGAAGTCACCCGGCGGATGCAGGCTTTCGCCGCGTCCAACGTCGATGACACAGCGCTGGACCAATTGGAGACGAGCATCGAGGTCGTCGGCCGCCGCTACGAGACCAGCGATGCCGCCACCGTCTACCCGGTCGCGTTGAAGCAGCGCCGATGGGTTGCCGAACTCCTCACCGGACATCAGCACCCCTCCCAGCGTGCCCATCTCTATCTGATCGGCGGGAAACTCTCGGGTCTCCTTGGCTATCTCGCGTTCGACCTCGGGAACGAGCTGGTGGCCCGCGCCTACTGCAACGAGGCGATGAGCCTTGCCAAGGCCGCCGGGCATGGTGACCTCGCCGCGTGGGTCCGCGGCACGCAGAGCTTCATCGCCTACTACGGCGGCCGATACCGCGAAGCACTCGACCTCGCCCGCGACGGGCAGCGCTACGCCCGCGGCGGCCCCGCCTCCATCCGCCTCGCCATCAGCGGAGAAGCCCGCACCCTCGGCAAGCTGGGCGACGCGGCCGGAGTAGACGAGGCAGTGGGTCGGGCGCTCGCCGCCCACGCGAAGATCGAGGACGCCGACCCGGTCGGCTACTTCCTGTCCTTCGACCCGTTCACCGCCTCCCGCATCGCCGGGAACGCCGCCAGCGCCTACCTCGCCGCCGGTGCCCATCTACGGGCACGGGAGTTCACCGACCAGGCGATCCCCATCTTCGCTGCCGCCGACTCCACTGCCAGCCACGCCCTGACCCTCGTCGACGCCAGCATGACCTACCTCGCCGGACCATCACCCGAACCCGACCGGGCCGGAGTACTGGTCAGCGAAGCACTCGCCATCGGAGCCGACCTGCGATCCGAGGTAGTCGCCCGCCGAGCCAAGGACTTCCTGACAACCGCGGCCCAGTGGCGGACTGTCCCGGAGATCGCGAACGTGCACGAGGCAGTCAAAGCCTGGCGCCTGCCCACCGCATAGCCTGTTGGGCCGTGCCACCCACACCCGAGCAGCAGGTCGACGCCGCCGACTGGGAGACGTTCCGCCACACCGACCGGATGGCCGACCACTGGTGGTGGCGCCCCGGCTGGAGACCCGACCGGCACTACCTCACCTGGTATCTCGTCTTCCACGACCAGGCGCTCACCGACTACGTGGCCGGGTTCCAGCAGAACCTTGCCGACCTGGACTACCTGGACCCGGTGCCCGTCGACGGCCTACACATGACCGTGCAAGGAGTGGCATTCGCCGACGAGATGACCGCCGACCAGGTGGCCGCGCTCGGGAAGGCCGCGGGCGAGCAGTGCGCGGACGTCGAACCCTTCACTCTCACCGTCGGGCCGATCGCCGCCTACCCAGGCGGAACGTTCCTGCGCACCGCCCCCTGGCAGCCCGTCGCCGACCTCCGCGACCGACTGCGCACCGCCATCGGCGCGATCCTTGGTTCGGACAAGGTGTCCGACGAGCCAGCCCGGTTCAAGCCGCACATCAGCGTCACCTACTGCAACGCCACCCCACCAGCCGCCGAGGTCATCCGCCGACTCACCGACCTACGCACCCGACCGCCGATCAGCCTGCCCGTAACCAGCGTCGACCTCCTCGAACTCCGCCGCGACGGCCATGCCTACCGCTGGGACATCCGCCACCACATCGACTTCACCGGCTGAGCCACGACCACGAGCGCCACCAGGCCGGGCATCCGACCGGGACCAAACCGCAGCACGTTGCCGAATCCCCCGGTTTAGGATCAAGAACGGCGGCCACCGCGCCGCGCGACCGCCTGCGCGCGGCCGTGAACGGCCGTGCTCGCCGGGCGCGTCGCGGCCCACCACCCCCTCTGGAGTGTTCGCGGCGACCAACCTGACCCAGCCTCAGAAGCGCCCGCTGTCGCGCTCTAGATCTACGAGAGCGCGATCGTCAGCCCGAGACACAGGAAGCCTGCCGTCATTGGACGGCAGGCTTCCAAGGCATATGATCTCCAAGTTAGAGACGCATGTCGCTCCCCTCACTCTAGGCAACAGCGTCAGCGGCAAATGTTCGCCGCCTTTGAAGTTCTCGATAATCATACATGAAACGCGAATATCCGTCAAGAGCCTCTTGCTAAACCCTCCGTATTCCCAGCCAAGAAACATCAATCGCGGCCCTTTCTCCAATTCTCTTCATATCGCGCAGAAGATCCGCACTAACAACTAGCCAATCAAATACGGACGATTGACCAGATATCTTTTCCCACTGCTCATCCAGATAAAGGCGAAATAGCTCGACCCGACTAATTCTATCGCTGAGACTACGAGCATCGCGAAGCTCCGTACGAAAGCTCAAATCTGTAATCGGCGTGTCTATGATCATTGCGTCAAAATAGGTAAATTTGGCAATCAGGCGCTTATACATGTAGCTTCCAACTGTGGTGACGCGGCTGGAGCCAAGCGCTCCGGCCCCAGCCTTGTACTCAAGGACGTTTTTTTCAATGCCACGCCGAATATGGAAATCTATTTGCTCTGCGAGAAATCCTGCGGCTTGAAGCTGCCCATAAAGTCGAGACGTCTCTATGAAGCCGTCACTTCCTGTAGATTCACCCAAGCGTTGAGTTAGCGACAGGATCATAGGAAGGAGAAAATGTTCTCTCCCATCGTCGGTGTGAATATCAAAAAGATTCAGAACGGGAGAGGAGCTTGGATCGTAGTAGTCGAACTCCCCATAGACGATTGCGCGAATGAACTCGTGTAGCGGGATGACATATCGACCACCCCCACGGTGTATCTCAAGAATGCGGTTGGCCGAGACATAGCCACTTCCAACAAATGTACTTAAAAAGTCCAAAGAGCGACGGACATTTCCTCCCGCCAGATTTTCGACTAGCTCTATCAAATCCGTGTTCTCTGCAAAGGCATCTATGAGAACATCCAGATAAACTACGAGCGATTCGGAATCGATCGTCAGTCCGGTAGGAAAATTGGCGAGCCGACCAGTTTCCGTCAATTGCTTACGAGCAAACGAAAGTCTTCTGACTATTACCTGCTCAATCCGAGGAGGCAATACGGTGAATACTCGGGGTTGATATGCAGCAAGAGATCCCTGTTCACGTGAAGCGTTGAAAGTATCCGGCCGCAACGCCACAAATACAGTTCCTGGCCAAGTTTCGGCGAGGCTCTGACCAATTAGGAAGACTTCTTCCTGAAAGGCAAACGGGCGCTGGTCGATGTTATCGAGTATGAACACAAAATCTTGCATGGATGTTGCACGCAAATGCGCTAGGCTTTGTCGAACATGGTTGGCCCGATCGACGGTCTTATTGTGAAGCATATCAAGCTCTTTGTCTTCATATGCCGGAGAATTTGACTCGTATAGCTTCCGATAGATACCGCGACGAAATCGGTTTATCTCGCCGTTGTATACCGCACGCACAAATCGGTCTTCCATGATATCAATATCGTAGTCAGAGAGGAGTTGCTCTTCAAAACGTTGCACGACGTAAGAATTAAGGTCTGTCGCCAATGCCGGCTCTTTCCCGAAATCTATATAAAATACAATTGCATCAGCAAGGACCTCAGAGGCGTCCACAGTGACCAGGCGGCGGATGAAAATCGTCTTGCCTACTCCTACATCGCCCAACAAAATGATGGGGCGACGCGCGAGTGCGGCGGCAACGATATCTGGCTTAAGCTCGGGATGCGCTGGCCTCTTTTTTCCTTTGGGCTTTTTGCTGGTTATAGGCTGCAGGTCGGCTGAAGTACCTGCCCGTACCGCCGCATATCTTGCTTGCAGAATTTCGCGACTGACCAGCGTGTATTGAGAGAGGGCGCCACTTGTGCAGTAACATTCTTTGAGAAATTCTTCCGATACCGCGTCCGAGCTAACAACATCTTGAAGAAGAAGATCTCCGAGAATCTTCAGGTCGGTCTCCCGAGCACTCCGGAGCCGGAATCCGGGGTAGTTTAGGATTCGCTGAGAAAGCTTTTCGGGGGGAGCGGTCATCCCTGGCGTCGTTGTAAGGCGTCTTTTCAGCCCCGAGAATGCCAGTCCCGGCTTCGAGAGCGCATCCCACAAAGTCGGAAAATCGTGAACCATCTCGGCAGGGGAACCAAACAGTAGCGCCCTGCCCTTCAGTGGAGGGACTCCATCCAGACGAACGGCTAGGAAAGCTACTATTTGGTGCCCATTGCAGAGTACGGCTATCTGAACACCAGATTTCTGACAGTAGCCCATTACTTGCTCTATTGCTTTCTTATTTACATCACTGTATGAAATGATCGCACTCAACGCTACATTGCGCTGTTGCGCAAGGCCGGCAGGGACCTCAAAGCAGAGACCTTCCCTTTTTGCTTCGACGATCATTGCATGCGGTCGCCCTACAGAATAATCGATGTAGTCCCCGTCAATATATTCTTCCGCGGTAATGTCCTCCGGTTGCCAGCCAAGGCAGTCCAGCAGAAGACGGTTAATCACCTGAAGTCGCGTTGTTGCTTCATTTCTAGTTCTCTCGGTACTCAACTCTGCAGCTAGCACTTCGATTGCAGCGTGACACCTGTCGTAATCGTTCATGACCACCCCCGCTGTACGGTGCTTGCTTGCAGAGGAGAGCCCTTAGAAGGTGTTTGAGATCGTCGGTTAGATGATTCTCTGTAGCGGTCGGGGACCGGGCCGGTGGGCGGGGGTGCGCCGGTCGATGCGACGGACCATGGTGCTGATCATGGCCCAGCGGATGAGGGATTCGGCGTGGTCGGGGCGGCGTTCGTAGTCGCGGGCGTGCCGGCGATGCGCGGTGATCCAGGAGAGAGTGCGTTCCACGACCCAGCGCCGTGGCAGGACGGCGAAGCCCTTCTGTCCGGCCGGCTTGCGTACGACCTGCACGGTCAGAGTCAGGATGCGGGCGGCCCAGTCGACGAACGTGCCGGCGAACCCGCCGTCGGCGAACACCAGCCGTAACCGCCGGCCGGCGAAATAGGTGTCGAGGAGAAGCCGCCGGCCGCCGACGGTGTCGTGCGTGCTCGCGGGCACGACCAGCACGGCCAGCAGCAGACCCAAAGTGTCCACGACGACAAACCGCTTACGGCCGTTGATTTTCTTGCCCGCGTCGTAGCCGCGGGAGACCGCGGGAACGGTGTCGGCGCCCTTCACCGACTGGGAGTCGATGATCCCCGCCGTCGGTTCCGGGTCACGTCCGTCCTGCCGGCGAGCCTGATCCCGCAGGGCGTCGTGGACACGTTCGGTCACACCCAGATCGTGCCAGCGGGCGAAGTAGTAGTAGACCGTCTGCCACGGCGGATAGTCCGACGGCAGCGCCCGCCACGCACAGCCGTTGCGCACGACGTACAGGATGGCGTCGACGAGATCGCGACGGTCGTGCTTCTCGCGGCGGCCGATCGACGCCGCCGGCGGCAGCAGCGGCTCGACCAACGCCCACTGGGTATCGCTCAGATCAGACGGATAGCGGTGACGGTGACGTCGCGGCATCCCCTGACCGTCACCCGCCCAACGACCCGGTCAGGCCCCTTCCCGGTGAGTGCACACCCATTGCACACCCCGAACATCACAGCCAGCTACCAGCCGGAGATCTCAAACACCTTCTTAAAGGGCGTTTGATCCCTCTCCGGGGATTGTCGACTGGTTCGTTTCCCACCGATGGTCACGCATAGCAGTTTTACGCCGAGATCCATGCGCGATCCAAGCTGCTTTGGCCGATATGACGCCCATGACAGCGCCGCGTTAGCGCCGAAAGATCCTGTCTCATCCCGCCATCTGACGGTCTACGACCTTGCCAGTGACGGAAAGAAATCCGGGTAGCCACCGCCGGTCCGCGGTAGGCCACAACCATGACCGAGCAGCGACGCTACCCCAGCGACCTGTCCGACGCCCGATGGAGACTGGTCGAGCCCGTGCTGACCGCCTGGCGCGCCGAACGACACCGCAAAGGCCTGACCATCGGACGCCCCCCGGCGCATGACCTACGCAGCATCCTGAACGCGATCCTGTATGTCGACCGGACCGGTATCCCCTGGCGCTACCTTCCCCACGACTACCCGCCCTGGGAAACCGTCTACGGCTACTTCGCCCACTGGCACAACGACGGCATCCTCGACCAGCTCGTCGCCCTGACCCGGTGCCACGTCCGCACCGACGCAGGCCACGACCCTGAACCCACCGCCTGCGTGATCGACTCCCAGAGCGTCAAGACCGCCCCCACCGTTCCGGCTGCCACCCAGGGCATCGACCCCGGAAAGAAGATCATCGGACGGAAACGCACCATCATCGTCGATACCCTCGGGCTGCTGCTCACCGTCCTGGTCACCACCGCCGGCACCTCCGACAGCCGTGCCGGCCTCCAGGTACTGACCACCGTTGCCGCCACCCATTCCAGAATCCGTAAAGCCTGGGCTGACAGCGCCTACCGCACCATGGTCATCGAGCACGCCGCCGGGCTGGGCATCGACGTCGACACCGTCCACCGCGACCCCACAACCACAGGGTTCATTCCTCTTCCACACCGTTGGATTGTGGAACGTACCTTCGGCTGGCTGATGGGCTACCGCCGCCTCGCCCGCGACTACGAAGCCCACCCCACCCGCTCCGAAGCCATGATCAACCTTGCGATGATCGACCTCATGGCCCGCCGCGCCACCGGCGAATCCACCTCAACCTGGCGAGGAACATAAACCCGAACAAGACAGAACCCACAGGATCGAACACCCTGTTAGGGAGCAGGCTAATATTCTCGCTCTGATACCGACCCTGCGCTTCATATCTTGGTCCGATCTGAACAGTGTAACAGCATGGTCACCTCAAGCCGTCTACCTGGGGAGACTCTGCCTATTCCAGGCTGGGACGGCCGTAGCCAAGCCCGTCACATGCATCAACGGAATTCAGTCGACGGCTACGGATACCCTCACCGAAGGCAACGAGGCATAGAATTTACCTCGACCTTCCGGCGGAGGGCAAGTACGACAACGGGTTCGCGTACCCCTGACGTCCAGATCAACAGTTGTCAGCGTTGATCGGCCACTTTCCCTTGAGTCTCCGTCAGCCGGGAGCCTCTCCGCTTGCTGGCCCGTTGCGGCGGGGACCAGTTCGTTCGAGCCAAACCAGGTTGAGCCCGGCATGCCTTGCTCTCTGCTCTGTTGAAACCCGGGCGACCATGTACCCATCGCTGTACCCAAGCCGGCGGAAGTTGAGTCCACAGACGTGGTGTACGGGTTGTGATCGTCTGACGACTCGCCGGAGTGGCGGTCCGTGACGTGGGACGGCCACCGCGTGATCCTCTCGAGAAACATGCGAAGGCAACTCGATGAGGAGGAAACGCGATGGCCGTGCGTCCGACTGTGACCGACGCCGACGGGCTGGGCAAGGAACTGGTGGCGGCGAGTCCGGATCTGTTGGGTTCGATGGTGAAGGCGTTTGCGGAGGCGTTGATGGGCGCTGAGGCAGATGGGATCTGTGGTGCGGAGTACGGGGAGATATCACCGGATCGGACGAATCGTCGGAATGGGTACCGGATGCGGGAGTGGGACACGCGCGCCGGGACGATTGATCTAGCAATTCCGAAGCTGCGGTCCGGTTCGTACTTCCCGGAATGGCTGCTGACACGCCGGCGGCGGGCGGAACAGGCGTTGATCTCGGTGGTCGCGACGTCCTATCTGCTCGGTGTTTCCACGAGAAGAGTGGACAAGCTCGTGGAACAGCTCGGGGTGGCGCATATCTCGAAGTCGCAGGTGTCGGAGTTGGCGAAGCATCTCGACGGCCAGGTCGAGGCGTTCCGCTCGAGGCCGCTGGACGCCGGGCCGTACCGGTTCGTGCAGGCGGATGCGTTGACGATGAAGGTCCGCGAGGACGGCCGGGTCGTGAACGTCCACTGCCTGCTCGCGGTCGGGGTCAACGGCGATGGGCACCGGGAGATCCTCGGCCTCGACGTCGTGTCCAGCGAGGACGGGGCCGGCTGGCTGGCGTTCTTCCGCGGGCTGGTCGCCCGCGGCCTGTCCGGGGTCCGCCTGGTGACCTCGGACGCCCACCGGGGCCTGGTCGCGGCGATCGGGGCGACGCTGCCGGGCGCGTCGTGGCAAAGATGCCGGACGCATTACCTGCGCGACTTGTTGACGTTCACACCGAAGTCGTCGCAGCCGTGGGTCGCAACATTGGTCCGGACAATCTTTGATCAGGCGGACGCGAACGAGGTGGCCGTGCAGTTCGACCGGGTCGTCGACGCTCTCACCGAGAAACTACCGCGCGCCGCCGCACATCTGGAAGAGGCGAAAGCGGATCTGCTCGCGTTCACCGGCTACCCGCGGGAGATCTGGCGGCAGATCTGGTCGTCGAATCCGCAGGAACGGCTGAACAAGGAGATCCGCCGGCGGACCGACGTCGTGGGTATCTTCCCGGACCGTGGTGCGATCATACGTCTCGTCGGCGCGGTCCTGGCCGAGCAACACGACGAGTGGATCGAAACCCACCGCTATTTCGGCCTGGAAATCCTCGGGAAAGCCGACGCGGGGAACACGCCGGCCGACACACCCGAGATCAGCGTGACACCAGAAACACTCACCGCATAAACTAAACCAAGGATCACGCGGAGTCACCCTCCGTACACCACGCCACCGGACGTGACCCCGGCGGACGGCGGTGGACACTGGCGGACACGGACCGGGGCCGAAGCCCAGGTCGCGCCGACCTGGTGGACGTCGACGGACGTCCGCGGACGAAGCGCCCGCTACTCTTAATCCGCGGGTTCGGGGTTCAAGTCCCTGACGGCGCACCCGTTCTCACTGCCCCGCAAGGGATCCGCTTCGCCAGCGATCTTCATCTGCGGGTTGCCCCCCGTTAACCCCCTACTCTCGTCCCACAGCATCAGTCGTCATCGCTCGCCGGTGATCGTCACGCAGCGTTATCGAGTGACCTTGCTCACAGGACCTGTCGAGCCTCGTTCACTCCATCGCCCGTTGGGTCGCCGCAGATGCGTGTGACAGCCCTGCGTGGGTGCGACGGTCATTTGAATGGCACGGTCGCTCTTCAGCTTCGCGCAAACCGTGGGGTGCCCGAAGTCGGAAATTTTGCACCCATAATTCAGCGCGCCACGATACGACGATGCTGGCCCCGCGGGATGATAGCTATTATCCACACTCCTGTTCTGTTTAATCCTCATGCGGGTATGTGGATGTCCGGTCCAGATCGGTCCAGATCGGCACGGAGTCGCGTACTACACCGCACACAAATGAAGCCTCGATGCTGCGGCTGGGCGCGGCGACGTGCGGAGCGAGCCACTCGCGCCGCAGGAACGACGCCTTGCCGCAACGGATGATCCCCGCGCATACGGGCGGACGAGAAGCACCGCCGGCGACCATTGATCCCCCGGAGAACGATCCTCGCGCATGCAGGGCAGACTCGTGAATGCTCCGCGCGGGAATCCTCCCGGGAGGATGATTCGCGCGCGTGCGGGGCGGACAGGAGGCCAGCCCAGACGTCGAGCCGATATACGGGATGATCCCCGCGCGTGCGGGGCGGACCCATCCCACGCCGGACGACGAGATCACCCGACCGATGATCCCCGCGCGTGCGGGGCGGACCCCTTCGTGACCTGCGCTTTCTCGGCTGGGCTTCCGGGTTTTGTATCGGTGAGATTGGGCGGTGCCCCAGACCGTTGACCACCTCACAACCTTGACGGGCGGGCTCGGGTGATCACCGCGGGCCGCGCAGATCTTCGACGGGCCGGGATTTCAGGATGCGGCGCGGGTCTTTGCGATGGTGAGGAGGCCGCAGCCGAGTCCTTTGGCTGTGCCGACGCCGTGGGTGAGGGTGTGGCGGAGGTGGTCGGGGTGGGTGATGGTGAGGTGGCCTTGGTAGGTGACGCTGGTGAGGGTGATTTGTCGGCGGGTGGGGCCGTTCCCCGGGGTGAAGCCGGCGGCGCCTTCCCGATGCGCTACACCGCCGCGGTGGGTAGCGCCGGGTAGCCGCAGATCATGAACGAGCGGGATCGCGCCCGGGCATTTTCGAGGAAGTCCGCGCTGCTCGACCGTCGGCTTCCCGGCCGCGGGCGACGGTGTCGGTTCAGAACGGAGTGAGGGACAGCGTGACCGAGGTCGGCGCGGTGTCCTGGACATAGGACGCCAGGCCTGCGACATCGTCGAAGGGGAATCCGTACGCCTTCCCGTCCGCGGTGTTCTCGTGCATGACCCGCGCGTAGTGATTGGTAACCGGATCACGGTAGAATCTGGCCGGATCGGTTGCCGGCTGGGACGGCTGCGTCAGCAGCGTCGAGCGGTTGAAGGCCGCGCCGAGCACGGCGGCGACCGGCCCGGTGCCCCCGTCGTTCGGGGCCGCGAGCGCGCCGGCGCAGTACAGAACGTCGCGGGTGCTCGGCCGGGCGAACGGCGCCACCCCGCCGTCGAAGCGCAGCAGATCGCCGGTCACCGACCCGGTGACGGTGCGCGGGCCGGCGGCGACGGTGAGCGGACGCGACGCGTAGGCATTCCACACCGCGTCGATGTAGGAGTCGTAGTAGGTCGCTGGAAAGATTCCGGCGTCGATGCCGTGCCCGGGCGCGATCACCCGGACGTCGTCAACCACCAGCGGGGCGAACGTGGCATCGGCCCGGAGCGCGGCGAGGATCGCGGCCCGCCCGCCGGCGGTGAGCTGGCCGGTGCTCTGGTCGGCCGTGCCGCGCAGCCGGATCGACAGCGGGACGCTGAACATGTCGACCATGGTGGTGTTGCAGAACATGCCGGTCGCGTTGTGGGTGAACTCCATGAAGTCGTGTATCACGGCGTAGCTCGGATCGTCGCGCACCCAGCCGGCCGGGTGTTGCAGGGCCGCGTTGCCGGCGGCGTCGGTGACGACCCGGAACCTCAGCTTCGAACCGGTCGAGACGTAGACCCGTCCGGACATGTCGGCAGGAATGGCGAAGGGTGTGTCGCCGTCCGCCACGAGCGGGATGGACAGGTCGGCGAAGCCGTCCGGCCCGTTGGCGGCCAGCGAGAGCCGGGCGACGGTGCCGTCCGGGCGGACGAAGATCTGCTGGCCGGTGTTCAGGTCGGTGCCTACGAGGTAGATCCAGATCTGGTCGTTGGCGTAGCGGTAGGTGTGGTTGACGATGGTCAGCGGCAGGGCGCCGCTGGCGGCCGGAGAGGTCTGCGCGGCCGCGCGGGTGGCCGCCAGCGTGGTGGGGCCACTGCCGCCGCCGGCAACGAGCGTGGCGGCGCCGCCGACCATCGTGGCGGACGTGCCGAGCAGGAATGAACGTCGATTCGGCATGTGGAGGACTCCTCGGAGGAGGGGATGCCACCGCGGCGAGACCGGGATCCCATCATGCGCCGGATATGTCGGATGTTCGGGGGCGACGGTATCGCAGTGCGATGAGCCGCGCACCGATTTGCGTGTTCGCGGGTGTGACGGCCGCCGCGCTCGCCGTGACGAGTCGGGGCGGCCCCACGTGCGGCGAGTCCTCGCCGCGAACGGTCGTCGGGCGGGACGCCTACCGCAGGCTCGCCATCGGGCCGAGGGCACGAACGGTGGTCCGGCGGTCAAGCGGCGTCGTCGCGGACGTGGCCCCGGGTCCCTGAGCAGACCGCGGCCGTGGCCAGTGCGGCGTTCCCGAAAGGCACACTGGCGATCCGTGTCCGTGGAACGGGCAGCACCTCAGTTTGTGCCAGCGCAGCCGGCTGCCGAGCATCGCGCGGCAGTGCTACCCGCGACGAGGGGGGCGAGGTCGGCGAGCAGGAGGGGCGCGAGCCGTTCCTCGGGAATCGCCAGGTTCCGAGCGCGCAGGGCGGCAGCGAGGTCGGCGTCCCAGGGCGCCTCGCTGACCTGGCCGGGCCGCGCCGCGAGAACCGGGCCCTCGGCAGGCGCGCAGGCCCGCCCGTCCGCCACCTCCGCCCCGGCCGACACGGCGGCCCCGTCCGCCACGGCGGCCCCGTCCGCCACGGCGGCCCCGTCCGCCACGGCGGCGAGGTAGTCGGCGGTGGCCATGCGCCACGGCTTGGCGTCGGTTCGCGCCATCACGTGCGCGGCGATCCGCAGCCCGTCGCCGTCGAAGTCACCGTGGTAGTGCAGGTGGGCGCCGGCGGCGGCGAGGCTGCGCAGCAGCATGATCGCGGCGCCGGACGGCCAGCCCGCGGTGCAGACGAGCGGGGGGCAGGACGCCCCGAAACGGGCGATCGCCATGGTGACGAGCGAGGGGTTCTCGACGATCCACACCGGTCCCGCGCAGACCCGCAGCGCGGGCCAGGCTCTCACCTGGGCCAGCGTGACGACGCTGGCCTGCCCGGCCTCGGCCCACAGCAGCAGGGCGCGGCTGAGCGCGTCGTCGCCGGTCGGGCGCAGGCCGGCGACGAGCACCTGCGCGGACACCTCGTCGTTGGCCACCCCGGCGCGCTCCCACAACGCGCGGCGCGTGTCTGCGTCGGTCGGTGCCGCGACGCCGTACAGGGCGGCCAACGCGCGCAGCACCAGCGTGGACAGCCGCGTCCCGTCGTCGAGGGCGTGGGTGCGTCCGAGGATCGCGTCGGCGAGGGCGGGCAGGGGCCGTCCGTCGGCCGGGAGGGCGGCGACGACGCGCAGCGCCGCGTCGAGCAGCGCGCGGGTTCCGTCGACCGAGCTGTCGACGATTCCCGCCCGCCGGACATCGGCGACCCAGGTCGCCAGCGCGGGCTCGGCGGTGACGACGGGATGCGCGGACAGCCATGCCCACAACTCACGCCGGGCGCGTTCGGTGGCGGCCCGCGCGCCGGCGCGGTCCCCGATCGGGCCTCGCAGTGTCTCGACGACGATGCGGGTGTCGACTCCGAAGGACGAGCGCAGCACCGCGTGGAGGCGATCGAGGCGGACTGTGGCGACGTCGCCGGGCAGCCGGTCCAGGCCGAGCAGGTCGGCGAGCGCGGCCTGCTGGTCGTCGTCGAGTGGCCCGATGCGGACGGAGAGCACCGGCCGCCCCGTCGAGAGGCGGGCGTGCACCGCATCCCAGAGCGGCGCGAGGGCCGGTCGGTCCAGGGCGGCGGCGATCGTGGGCCGCTGCGCGGCGTGCGGGGTCACAGCGGGTCGCCGTCGGCGTCGGTGAGGCGCAGGCCGTCCCAGGTGAAGCGGGCCGTCGTCACGGCGTCATCGCTCCCGTCCCCGGTGATGAGGGTGTGGATCGCGATCCCGTCAAGCTCGCGGTACATGCACCACTCGTGGTCGGAGGTGATCATCAGGTCGAGGTCGAGGGAGGCGAGCAGCTCGAACACCTGGCCCCGGTTCGTGCTGTCGACGCCGACGAAGACTTCGTCCAGCAGGATCAGGCGCGGCGCACCCGGCGCGGACTGGTAGTGCGCGGCGAGCGCCGCGAACAGGGGCAGGTGCAGCGCGATGGCCTTCTCGCCCCCGGACAGCGCACCGTGCAGCTTCTTGGTCAGCGGCTGCCAGCCCTGCTCGGTGCCGCGGTCGATGCGGACGATGAACTGGTGCCACGCGGTGTAGTCGAAGACCTGCAGCAGCAGGTCCTCCCAGCCGATCGCATCGTCGCTGTCACGGGCCTCGTCCAGCCGTCCACGCAGGAACGCGTGCAGGGTCTCGCGGTCGGACTCGCCGAGCTGGCTCGGATCCCTCAGCAGCAGGTCACGGGCATCGCGGGTCGCCGCGGGCAGGGTCGGGTCGACCCGCCACAGAATCTGGACGGCGATCCGCGACGCGGTGCGCACCCGCTCCAAGCGGACGTTCATGTCCGCGACGAGTGCGTTGGCCTGGCGGATCCGGTCCGCGATGTGCCGGCGGGTGTTGCCGGTCAGTGTCCGGTCGAACAGGTCGCGCTCACCGTCGGTGATCTCGGCACGGGCACGGTCCCGCTCGTCGCGGACGCTGTCGTGGAGGTGGGCGGCGCCGACCCGGACGCCGTCGACCGTCGCGGTGAGGATCTGGACGTCCTCGTCGGGGTCCAGGACGAGTTCCGCCCGGTCGGCGAGGGTCTGCCGGCACTGGTGCACGGCGTCGGTCAGGCGGGTCTCTGCCTCCTTGATGTTCCGCGCGGCGTGCGGGGTGTTCGCGAGCCCGGCGGCGACCGAGCGCGCGGCCTCGAGGGTGACCCGCACCCCGTCCGCCCCGGAAAGCGGCGGGTCGAGACGCGCGTCGGCGGCCAGGGTGCTGTTCCCGAGCCGGCGGAACCGGGCCGCCTGGGCATCCCGGTTGGCGACGGCCGTGTCACGGCGCTCCCGGTCCACGACACGCTTCGTGTTGAGTTCACCGGCGCGGCTGTCGAGGATGCGCAGCGACTGCGCCATCGTCGCGCGCTGTGCCGCCAGATCCGCGATCCGGCTGCGCAGGGCGGCGATCTCGTCGAGAACCTGCCGGTAGCCAGGCCCGATGGCGGCCTCGACCCCGTCGAGCTTCGCCCGGACGCGCTGGACCTCGCCGTCTCGTTCGGCCGAGGACGTGGCGAGCATGAGTGCGCTCTCCCGGGAGGCGGCGGCCACCTCGGCCGCGACGGCCGCGGCCCGCCGGGCGGCGACGGCATCGTGGTGACGGTCGAGCCAGTCGTCAGCGAGCCGACGGAAGGTGCCGACGGCCTCTTCGACGGTGTCGAGGGAATCCGGGTCGGTCGGCAGCCCGTGCTCGGCACCCGTCGCGGTCAGGGCGCGGGTGGCGGCGCTCACCGCCGCGACCCGTACCTGCACCTGTTCGAGCGTCTGGTTGACCATGTCGGCGCGCGCTCCCAGCTTCGCCTCCGCGGTCTCCAGCACTGCGCGCGCGTCGTGGACGGCGCGGTGGCTCGGCCGGGCACGCCGGTCCGCGGCGACCCGTTCCCGCCGCGACGCCAGCGCACCGAGCTCACCGTCGATGCGTGCCAGCGCGTCGACGACGGCACCGATCAGCTCGGTCAACTCCTCGATGCGGCGGCGGCGGGCCCGGTCGCGCGCCAGCGCACCGATGTGGGCGGGTTCGGGTTTCGACCAGCTGCCGCGGGCCGCCGCCAGCCGCCAGGTCCCATCGGCGCCGACCGCGACCGGATGCCCGTCGGGCGCGGTGGTGCCGACGGCGATCCCTGCGAGCAGGCGACGTACGCGGTCAGCGGGCACAGCCGTGTCCGGCTCGGGCACGAGCAGGGCGCCCAGGCCGCCGTCGGCGGCCGGGACGACGAGGTCGATGTCGATGGTCGTGTCATGCCCGGAAACGACGAGCCCGCCCGCCGGGAACACCCAGGCGTCGAGCAGGCCGGATGCCTGCAGCGCCGCCTCGATGCCCGCCTGGACGTCGGGGGCGACGGCGTCCTGGAAGGACACCAGCCGCCACAGCGGCGCGCCGGGCAGTGCGCTGCGGTCGGCGGTCCGGGTCGGCGGGGCGGCCGGAGGCAGCTCGGCGACCGTCGTGAGGCGTTCCAGTTCCGCCGCGTGCTCGGCGCGCTTGTCGGCACGATCCTGCCGGTCCCGGGACAGCTCGGCCGCTCGGGCGGCAACCGCCTCCAGCACCGAGCCGGCGACGTCGTCGACGATCCTCAGCACGTCGGGTTCGGCCTCGGTGGCGTCGAGCAGCGCGGTCGGGTCGTCGAAGCGCAGTTCTGCGCAGCCGTCGGCCCACCTGGCCAGCGCCTCGCCGAGCGCAGTCAGCTCGTGGCCGTACGCCGCCACCGCCTCGTCCCGCGCGGTCGTCGCGAGCGCCAACGCCTCGCGCGCCTGTTCCAGGCTCTGCTCGGCGCCGATCCGCGCGTCGACGGCCAACCCATGCTCGCTCAGCGCGCGGCGCACGGCACTGATCTGACGGCTGCGGGCGTCGACTGCCGCCCGCAACAGCGAGCGCGGCCGCACCGCCCCGACCCGCCCCGCGGGGGCCTGCGGGGCGGCGGCCGGCTGGGCGGGGGCCCGAGGCATGGAGCCCCGCGCGGCCGGATGGTCGTCGTCGCTCCCGTCCGCGACGACGGTCGTGACCTCGTCGTAGGCCGCGGCCATGCCGGCGCGGTCGGCGGCGGTGCGAGCAGCGTCCCGTGCGGCCGCGAACGCGGACTCGCAACGCGCCGCGCCCGTCTGGGTCCGACGGGCGGTCCCCTCGTCGTCGTCCGCCCGGGCGCCCGCCCCATCCGCCTGCCGACGTGCCTCCCGCGCCCGGGCCGCCGCCTCCCGGGCGTCCCGGCGCAGCTCGTCGAGCTGCCCGCCGACCTGGTATGCCTCGCTGAGCATCAGGCCCTCGATCCGTGCGCCGTGGGTGTCGCGCTCGGTCTCGGCGGCCGCGGTCCGCTCGCCGAGCGAGTCGCGTTCCGCGACGACGCGCTCGTACTCCTCCTGGCTCTCCCGGGCCGTGCGGGTGACCTCGTCCATGGCGCTGGTGGCGGAGATGAGGCCACCGGCGGCCGCGCGCAGCACCCGGCTGGCGTACGTCCGCTGACGGTCAGCCAGCACGCGCGCGGCGTCGACCTCCTCGTCGAGGCGGCGCACGCTCTCCCGCTGGCGGTCCAGCCGTTCGAACCCCTCGGCCAGTTCGGCGATCTCGGCGGTACCCAGCGGCGGCAGCGCGCGGGACAGCAGCGTCGACAGCAGGGACGGGTCGAGTCGCTCCGACAGCTTCGGCGTCCGCAGCTGCAACATGGCGGTGATCAGACCGCTGTAGCGCTGCTCGTTGAGGCCACCGAACAGCTCGGCGCGGATGGCCGCCCGGTAGTCGGCCGCGTTGTCGTACACCTGTCCCGAGTCGTCGAGGTCGGCGACGAGCCGCTTGCGGGTCAACGGGGCGTTCGCGTCGTCGACGACGCTCAGACCGCCGGGCAGGCCGATCCGCCTCGTGGTCGTGAAGTAGTCCGCCGACGCCGTCGTCGTGTGCATGGACGCCTGGAGTCGCGCACCGCAGGTGAACCAGCGCTCGCCGATCGTGCCCGGCCCCTCGTCGGCGCCGAGATCCGGGCCGAGGGCCCGGGCCGGATCGGCGACCGGGCCCACGACCGGGCCGGCGACCGGGCCGGCCTCGTCGCCCGTACCGCGCTCGGGAAGCTCGCCGAAGCGAAACTCGATCCAGACGTAGCCGACGCGGGTCCGACCGCTGGCGCCGTCCCCCATCAGGTTCCAGTGCATCGTGCGTTCCGACCCGCCGAACGTCGACAGCCGCCGAGGTTGGAGGTTGGCGTCGAGCAGGTACGGCAGCAGCAGCTCCAGCGCCTTGGACTTCCCGGTGCCGTTGCGGCCGCGCAGCAGCAGCCGGCCCCGATGGAAATGGAACGTCTCGTCGTAGTAGCGCCAGACGTTCACGATTCCGGCCCGGTGCGGCCGCCAGCGAGCGGCTCGAGCGGCGGGCCCGGGCGACACCGGGCGGGCGGGCAGCCTGGTGACACTCACGCTTCGATCCCCTCACCCCGCCCGGCACCCCCGGAACGGGGCAGGGCGTTCTCCAGCCGCGACCGGTCCTCGCGATGGTCGCGGTAGCGCGCCGCCGCGGGCAGCGCGCGCACGACGGCCGACGCCCCGGCCTGGCCGGCGTGGCCGGCGTCCAGCGCGGCGAGCCCGAACATCCGCAGCTCGGCGACGGCGTCCTCGGCGAGCCGCTGGGCGCCGTCCTCGGACCGGTACGTCCTCGCCCAGGACGGCAGCCGCGCCAGCATCCGCCCCGCCTCGACCGTCAGCTGTTCGGTGGTGAGACCGGCTGGTGCGGCCCGCAACGCGTCGAGCAGCACCAGTGCCGCGATCTTGGCATTGCTCGCGTCGTCGGGGAACCGGCTGTCGGTCGCGATCCCGTCCGGGTCGACGAGCAGGTATCCCTCGGCCCGCTCCTCCAGCTCGAAGCCGGCGATCTCGGCCGCCCGCCGGGCCTGGGCGCGGCCGGTCTGCGTGGCCAGGTAGGCCAGCTGCGCCTCGGTGAGCTCCGAGCGGTACACGACCGGGTCGTCGACCAGGCGCCGGATCACTGAATGGCGTAGCCACAGGTTCCGCCGGGCGTCGGAGACCGTCGGCCCCGCGGACGCCGCGTCCCCGTACCGAGGCTCGACAAGCATGCCGGCGATGAGCGCGTCCAGGCCGATCCCCTCCCCCACGTCGCCGACCGGGCTCGCCCCCGGTGCCACCCGCGACGGGGCCGTCGGCGCGGCGAGCAGCCCGACCAGGCGGGTGGTGTCGACCCGATACAGCACCTTCGCGTCCTCGGACTGCACGTACGCGTCGGTGACGCCGTCCACGGCGCTCACGACGCCGAGCTGCTCCAGGAGTCTCAGCGCGTCGACGTAGGCCATCCGCTCGGCGCGGCTCGCCGTGTCGAAGGGCGGCAGCGCCGGATCGGCCGCGCAGGCGGACGCGACCCGGTCGGCCAGCAGCCCGATGGTGGTGACGGGCCCGCCCATCAGTTCCGCGGCCACGACGCAGAACAGCACGTACCGGCGCCGGTCGAAGGGCGCCCGCGTCGACCGCGATCGCCGGGCCGAGCGCGACGGATCCGGCTCCGAGCGGATCTTCACCAGCCTGGCGTAGCCGGCCCGAGGCTCGACGACGAGCTGCCACCCGCAGAAGTAGTCGAACCAGTCGCTGATCGGTCCGCGCCGACGCCGCACGATCGTGAACCCCTCCGGGTCCCCGGCCGCCGTCAGCAGCGGGCTGGCGAGCAGCAGCCGGATGCCCCGCGCGACGTCCTCGCGCTCCTCCCGGACGTGCTGGTTCGCCGATGAGCTCATCTCGCCGTCTCCGCCGCGCTCTCGGGGGCGCGCGCGGGCCGGCCGAGGACGGCGATGTCGACGATGTGATCGGGCGCGGTGAGGACACCACGCGGCGTGCGGATCATCGCGAGCCGGCCGTCCCCCGTCGGACGCGCGACGATCTCCACCCGCCCGTCGGCTGTGACGGCGCGGCGCGCACCCGAGCTGTCGAGCGGCCCGTCGAGCGCATGGCCCAGCAGGTCCAGCAGGCGCGCGAGCCCCTCGTGGTCGAGCTCGCGCACCGCCGACAGGCGAACGGGACCGTCGGTGCGCAGCCGCTCCCAGGCCGCCTCCAGGTCGACGCGCTCCCGACGCGCCCGTTCCTGTCGCTCACGGCGGATCGCGGCGACGTCACGGACCCGCCCCGGCCGGGAGAACCGCTCGGCCCTGCCGCCACGCCGCAGCAGGGTCGACACCTCGACCGGCGGCGCTACCGCCCAGCTCACGCCCGTCGGCACCAGTTCGGGATCGACGTGGCGCAGGTGTGCGTGGCGGGCCGGTGTCAGCCCGAAGGCCGCGCCCCAGAGCCGGTGCAGATCGTCCTCGGCGGGTGCGGAGGCGAACGCGCGGGCGAGCACGCGGAAGTCGCGCGCCGCGCTCGACGACCGCCGCCGCGACTCCCCGATGCGTTCCAGGGTCGCGAGCAGGGCGACAATGGCCCGCCGGGCCACCGTGTGCAACTGCGCCGCCCGCGGTGGTGAGCCGTCCTGCGGATCGAACCACAGCCGCAGGCCCTCCCAGCGCAGCCTGCGGTGCTCCAGCCAGTCCGGCTTCGGATCGTCTATGCCCATCGGTGACAGCTCGGCACCGAGCAGCGCCCGCCCGCGTAACGCACCGACGCCCTGGGACTCGACCCGGCGGACCGCGTCGCGGATGGCACGCGACCGGTGATCGAGGTCGGTGACGAACTCCTGGAGGTAGGTCACCGTCGCCCGCTTCACCTCGTGAAAGGTACCGAGGTCGGCGTTCTCCGCCCGCAGGAGCCGCTGCAGTTCGCCGTTGAACTGCTTCGTGTTCGCCCGCAGGGCTTCCAGATGGCTCTCCAGCTCGCTAAGCGTCGTGAAGATCCTTCGGTCTGACGAGGTCTCGTCGAGCATCAGGGCGTACAACGCGTCGAGTCTGTCCACGATGGCGTCCAGGACCGCGGTCTGCAACGCGCCCGCCGACGCCAGCACCGCCAGCGCATGCTGGACGCCGGCGAACGCGGCCTCCCCACGCCGGGTCAGCGAGTACTGGAGGTTGCCGCGCTCGTACTCGGCGGCCGTGGAGTAGTCGGCGCCGTGGTTCTGAATGACATCGAGCAGCTGCCATTTACCCAGTTGGGACAGGGCGCGGCCGAGCTCGTCCTGACCGGGGACCCGGAAGAACCCGACGGAGGCCAGCCGCTGCTCGATACCGTCCGGACCGAGCGCGGTCTCCAACCGCTCGTTCGCCTCGCCGAACACCTGCAGGACGGCCGTGTACAGGTCGGCATTCTGCTCGGTGGCGAACCGGAACATCTCGGGTGGCACCCGATGCGTCGACGTCATCCCGCTGACTCCACTGTGGTTCCTCCTCGGCCGCCCGCGCTCAGCGACCGAACACGCCCTTCACGGTAGCCAACGGCTCCGACAGGATACGGAAATGAGGAGCGCCACGATCGGAGCGGCCAGCCGCGGCTAGCCGGCGGCGCACCAGCGCAGGGAGTCCTCGACCAGCGCGCGCAGCGGCGTTGCGTCCCAGCGGTAACCGGGGGCGGGAGCGCTGGGCCGGGGATCGAGCCCGAGCCCGCGGACCTGCTCGGCGAATCCCACCGGCGCCGGTAGACCCGCCCGGCCGCGGGCGGTGTTCCACCGGGCGGTCAGCTCGGCCGCGGCGGCCCGGTCACCGAGGCTGGTGGCGAGCAGCGCGGCGACCAGGACGGCGAGCAGCGCGCTGTAGTAGTCGTCGCTGGGCAGCACGGCGTCGAGCGCCGCGCACAGGTACCTGCGCGCGGCGGCGAGGTCGCCCGAGCGTCGCTCGACCTCGGCGAGCAGGGTCCGCGGCGCGTGGTCGCGCGACAGCCACGCCGGTCGGGCATGCGACAGCACGGGTCGAAGGGCGGTGCGTGCGCGAGGAAGGTCTCCGACGGCGAGCGCATGCTGTCCGAGTGCGACGACCGCCCGATCGGGGCTGAGGGCCGCCCCGACGGCGAGGTCGGACGGTGTCAGCTCGGCCGCCGCGGCCGCCGCGGCCAGCAGGTTCCGGTCGCCGGTCGCTGCCAGCAGCCTGACTATCGTCCGATACGACCGGACCGGAGCGCTCAGCCGGTCGGAAAGCCGTTCGGACTGGTCGCACAGCAGCTGCGCCGACTGGTAGCGGCCCCAGGTGACAAGCACGCTCGCGGCACAGACCAGCACGAACGCGAGCGGTTCGGCCGCGCCCGGCTCCAGGATGCGTAGCGCCACCGCACCGGACGATGCCGCTCCAGGACGCCCTGCTCCGCCGAGATCGGCCGGGTCAGCGGCGGGCCTGCCGGCGTTCGCCCGCAGCGCCGCGTCGACCAGGGCGACCGCGTCCGGGACGGCACCGAGCGCGGAGGCGTCCAGAATGCACAACCGGTAGAACAGGTTCTGGCCCATCGCCTCGGCGTGTTCCCGCGGCCAGTCCTCGGCCAGCGCGTCGAGGTCGGCGGTGCACGCGGCCGCGGCGGCGTACTCGGCGCGGATCGCGTGGGCCTGCCCGAGCCGTAGCCGGGCGAGGCAGCGCAGCGCAGGCGGCACCTGGTCGCGTTTCTCCCAGGCGGCAACCGCCCATCGCTCGCACTCCACCACGGCGGATCCGCCGGCGGCCCAGTACTCGAAGGCCAGGCTGGTGAGCTCCACCGCCTCCGACGGCCGGGTCGCGTAGGCGTGTTCGAGCACCGTCCGCAGATTGCCGACGTCGGACGAGTGGCCCCGCCACCGGCGCAGCCGGGCATCGAACTCCGCCAGCGCGTGGCTGTCGCGCAGCACCTTCAGACAGTGGTCAAGCTGGCGGTGGCGGGCCGAATCCGCCTCGCCGAAGTCCCTCAGCCGCAGCGCCGCGAAGTCCCGCACCATCTCCGGCAGCCGGTAGCGCGGCGCGCCGTCCCGCTCGTACGGCAGCACCAGGGACTGGTCGACGAGAACGACCAGCGTCTGCAGGATCGGCGTCGGTGGGATCGACGTCGGTGGGATCGGCGTCTGCCAGACCGGCGCCCGCGGGTCAGGGGTCGGGACGACAGATGTCTGCAGGTCCGGCGCCCGCATGACGGACGCCGGCAGGATCGACCTCGGGGAGACCGGCACCGGGGAGACCGGTACCGGGGAGACCGGTACCGGGTTGATCGATGCCGCCAGGGCTGCGGCACCCGCAACCAGGGCGGTCTCGGCCATGGCCTGCGCGGCGGGGAGGTCGAACCCGCCGCGGAACACCGACAGCCTGGCCAGCAGCCGCTGGGCGTCCGGGTCGAGAAGCCGGTAGGACCAGCCGACGGCCGCCCGCAGCGTCGCATGGCGGTCGGTCCCATCGCCGACGCTCAGCAGGGTGAGATCGGTTTCCAGCCGATCGGCCAGGTCGGCGACGGTCAGCACGCGCAGCCGCGCGGCGGCCAGCTCCAGCGCCAGGGGCACGCCGTCGAGCTGCCGGCAGATCCGGGCCACCGTGTCGAGGTCTGCGCCGGTGACCGGGCGGATCGGTGCCGCGTCCGACGCCCGCCGCAGGAACAAGGCCACCGAGGCCACGCGCGCGTCGACCGGACCACCCGGCGCCGGTAGCTCCAGTCCCCCCAGCGGCCACACCAGTTCCTCGCCCACGGCCAGCACCCGCCGGGAGGTGGCGAGCACGGTAAGCCCCGGGCAGGAGGACAACAGGTGTCTGACGAGCCCTGCGCACGCCGGCGCCACGTGTTCGCAGTCGTCCAGCACCAGCAGCGACCGTTCCCGGCCCGCGGCCCGCTCGACGGCCCGGAGCAGGTCCTCCTCGCCGCTCGGATCGCCGCTCGGGTTACCGGTCGCGCGCAGCCCGAACGCCGAGCCGATCGCCCGGACGATCTCCCGCTCGTTGCGCGCCGACGCGAGCGCCGCCCACCGCACCCCGCCGAGGCAACCCTGGTCCGGCCCAGCGGCCCGGATCGTCCGGGCGAGCTGGCGGGCCAACGACGACTTGCCGACCCCCGGCGGTCCCAGGACGGTGACCAGCCGTCGGCCCGTCACCAGGTCCAGCAGTTCGGCCTGCTCCCGGGCTCGTCCGATCAGCTCCTCCGCGGGGTCGACGGTGGAGGGAGACGCGACCCGCTCGGCGGCCCGCTGGTCGGATCCGAGGGCGCGCAGGGCGCGCCAGGCCTGCTCCCAACGGCGGGCCTCGCCGTCGGAGAGCCCGCAGGCACGGACGAATCGGGTTACGAGATCCAGCGACGGCAGCCGACCGCGTTCCGGGCTCAGGCCGGCGGCAATCGTGCTGCGGGCGATTCCCGTCCGCCGCCGAAGCTCCTCGTAGGAGGGATCTCCTGACCAGGCTTTGAGTAGACGCAGCTGGCGGACGAACTCCGCCGGCGTCCGGGCGGAGTTCGGGTCGGGGCCGGGCGGCACGGCGGTGCCCGGAGCAGATCCGCTCGCGGCCTGGACCCCACCCGGCCGCCGAGGCGGCGGGACGTCTCCACTGACGGCGACCACGAGGGCAAGGCTACCTTCAACCAGGTTATTCATGTTCATCCAATTCGATCCGGGATCGGACAAACCGGTCCAGGTTCGTCCTGATTCGCGACCTGGCTGGATCGAGGCGGATTAGCGTCCCAGGGCATGAGGACACGGAGATGGAGACGGTGGACCGTACTGCCTTCGGCCGTCGTGGTGAGTGCGCTGGTCGGCCTGGTCGCCGCGAGTTCTCCGGGGCAGGCGGCGACCTGTCAGACGGTCGGAAGCAGCAGTGACGACGGTTCGTCGATCACCTGCGTGACCTATCCGGTGTCCGGCGATTCGCGCCTGGTCGACCTGACGATCCACTCGACGGCCATGAACGCCGACGAGACCGTGCGGCTCCTGCTGCCGACGGACTACAGTGCCCAGACCGGCCGGACCTGGCCACTCCTCTACCTGCTGCACGGCGGAGCGAACAGCAGCTCGACCTCCGACCACACGGCCTGGACCGCCAACACCGACATCGAGAGCCGGACCGCCGGCCACGACGTCCTCACCGTCATGCCGGACGCCGGGAACATCGGCTTCTACAGCGACTGGGTATCGGACCCGGCGAAGTGGGAGACCTTCCACATGGTCGAGGTGCGGCAGCTACTCGAACGCAACTACCGCGCCGGATCCGACCGGGTCGCCGCCGGCATGTCCATGGGTGGGTTCGGCTCGCTGTCCTACGCCGGGCGCCACCCCGGCTATTTCAAGGCACTGGCGGCCTACAGCGGTCTCCTGCATCCCTTCGGGGATTACCAGACCATCCAGACTCTGCTGGCGGCGTCGGCGAAGAACATCAACGCGCTGTGGGGCGATCCGACGACGTCGTCCGGGGCCGCGACCTGGCAACAGCACGACCCCTACCACCTGGTCGACAGCCTGACGGCCATCCCGGTCTACGTCTCGTCGGGAGACGGTACCCAGGGTCCGAACGACCCCGACCCCGGCCTGGTCAACCTGGAGCCGCTCGCGAACGGCGAGAGCCATGCCTTCGCCGACCGGCTCGAGTCCGCCTACCTCGACGCACATCCCGGCGCCACCAGCGATCCGCTGCTCACCACCCACTTCTACAGCCCCGGCCTGCACGACTGGCCCTACTGGAACCAGGAGCTGCACGCCTCGCTGCCCATGCTCTTCGACGCGCTCGGGGTGTAGAGGTCCGCACAGGCACCCGGGCCGGGAACGCGCCGTGGGACCGCGCCAGGTTCCGCGTCGGGTCTCCCGGCCCGGGCAATGATCTCAGCTAGGGCCTGTTCTGGGTTCGGATCATGTGGTTGGCGGGCTGCGTAGCCAGAGGATGGACCCGCGTAAGTGGAGTCCCGCGGTGTAGCTTTCGGGTGTCTTGTCGTAGCGGGTGGCCAGACCCCGCCATTCCTTGATCTTGTTGATGCCGCGTTCCACGGTGTTGCGGTCCTTGTAGAGCGTGGCGTCGTGGCTGACCGGGCGGCCTCCGGCGCTGCCGCGCCTGGTCCGGTTGGCCATCTGGTCGGCCTTCTCCGGGATCACCGCCCGGATCTTCCGGGCGCGCAGGTCGGCGCGGTGGGCCCGACAGGAGTAGGCCTTGTCGGCGGCGACCGCGTCCGGCCGGGTCCTGGGACGGCCGACCGGCCCCCGCATCCTGATCTTCTTCAGGACCGGGAGGAGACGCGGGCTGTCCGCGGCCTGTCCGGGGGTGAGGATGAGGGGCAGCGGGCGGCAGCGCCGGTCGGCCGCGAGGTGCACCTTGCTGGTCAGCCCGCCCCGGGAGCGTCCCAGCTCGGCGGCCGTCAGCCGGGCCCTGTGGCGGCGGCGTACCGCGCGCCGTGCCTGCCCGGTGTCCTCTCCACTCGTGGACACCCCCGCTACCGGGTCGTTTTGTCCGGTTGGTGAAGCCCCTTTTCCTCCGTCAGGGCCTTCTCCAGGTCCTCCAACAGATCCGGGTCGATCACCATGCCCGCCGCGTGGTGATGCGCGCGGGCGACGGTGGAGTCCACGCTGACCAGGCTGAGATCAACCTCGCCGCGGGCCGCCGCCTCGGTGATCATCGCGTCCATGAGGGTCTGGAAGACCCCGTCACGCGCCCACATACGGAACCGGTCGTAGATCGTCGACCAGGAACCATAGCGCTCCGGCACGTCCCGCCAGGGGCTACCGGTACGGAACCTCCACATCACCGCGTTGACATAGCTGCGCAGGTCAGGGATCGGCCCGGACGCCCCCAGCGGGAGGTGCGGCTCGATCAACTCCCACTCGCCGTCGGTCAGATCGCCACGCGTCATACAACCGTGCTACCAGCTGGAGCACCCGAACGAAAGACGATCACCCTACTTATGATCCAGACTCGGAACAGGCTCTAATCGGTCCGGGCTGCCCACAGGGCGCTGATGGGCAGCGCCCAGATGCGGTCATCGAGGTCGAAGGGCATCGGGCCGGTGTGGAACACGACGCCGGCGCGGAAATCCTCACCGAGTTGATCACGCAGCCACACGAGGTGGCGGGCATCCCGAGCGGACGGCGCCGACGAGGCCTTGATTTCCATGGCGATCACCTGGCCTCCACCGAGGTCGATGATGACATCGACCTCGTGGCCGTCGCGGGAGCGGAGGTGATGCAGCCGGGCCCGCGGATACAGAAGCGTCACCTCCGGCCGCAGCTGGGCGACGACGAAGGTGTCGAGCATCCGGCCAAGCAGATCCCCGTCCCGCAGGACGCTGCGCTCGTCCACCCGGGCGGCGGCCAGCGCGAGCGCGGGATCGGTCAGGTATCGCTTCGCTCGCTTGGTCAGTCTGTTCAGCCGGTTCGTCGACCACGCCGGGACGAGATCGATCAGATAGAGAGCAGTCAGAATCCGGTCGTAGGCATCCGCGGTCCGCTGGTTGATGCCGGCGGCCTGGTAGACCGTGCCGTCGGCGGGGAGCCCGGCCGTCGAGAGCCCGAGAACCTCCAGGTAGCGGCGCAGCCGGACGGGATCCCGCTGCTCCCCCGCGGCCACCACGTCCCGGGTGACGACATGATCGATGTACGCGTCCAGCCAGGCGAGCCGTCCGGGTGTGCTGAGGTACAGCGCGGCCTCGGGGAAACCGCTGCGCAGCGCCAGGTCGACGTAGTCGTCCAGGCTCAGAGGCGGGCCGGAGACACGCAGTAGGGAGAGGTCCGAGTGCAGGAGCAGGTCGAGCAGGCTCGGCTGGTCGACGGAACCGGAGATCTCCCGCTCGGTGAGCCCATGCAGCACCAACCGGACGACGCGACCTGTTCCGGGCCACTGGCGGGTGGTGAAGTCGGCTTCGACGCTGCCGGTGAGGAGAAAGCGACCGGGGCGGGGATCGTCGTCGACCGCGCGCTTGACCGCGCCCAGGATCGCCGGCACCTCCTGCCATTCGTCGAGAAGGACGGGTTCACGCACGCGGCGCAGGGCGGCGTCCGGACTCGCGGCCACCGCCGCGGCCACCGCGGGGTCATCGAGCCGCAGGATGTCGCCGGCGATCCGCCGGGCCGAGGTCGTCTTCCCTGCCGCGCGCGGGCCCGTGACCATGACAGCGGGCAGCTCGGCGAGCAGGCCGGTCAGCGGACCGTCGGCGATCCGCGACACGTACCCTGACGTCGCCATACGGCAACGCTACATGATCCGCGAAGCCCGCAGTACGCATTCTGCGGGCATACCAGTACCTATCTTGCGGCCCGTGTAGTACAAGGTTTGCCGCCAGCGAGGCCCGGTGGCTGCCCTCCGACCGGGGTCCAGACGGCGGTTACCGGCCGGGACCTGGGCATGGCGTCTCAGGCCTCCTGACCAGCCGAGATGTTCTGGTCGGCAGCGCCGTCGGAGGCCGGCCGGGGGTCGTCGGGGAGGAGGCCCGACAGGACCGAGCCGAGGATGGCGTCGAGGGCGTCCACCTGGGCGTCGGTGAGGGCGTCGAAGACACCGGCCCGGACGAAGGCGACGTGCGCCGGGGCGGCGTGCTCGATCGCCGTCCGCCCGTGCTCGGTCAGCGCCACCAGGGCACCACGGCCGTCGTCGGCGCACTCCTCCCGGGCGACCAGGCCACGGCGCGCCATCCGGGAGACGTGGTGGGACAGCCGGCTCTGCTCCCAGGACAGATCGCGCGCGAGCCTGGTCACCCGGAGGCGCCCGGCGGGGACGTCGGTGAGGCGGACGAGGACCTCGTAGTCGGCGAGCGAGAGCCCCGCGTCGGCGGCGAGCTGGCGGTTCATCTGCGCGGTGAGCTGGCTGGTCATGAGCAGGTACCGACGCCAGACCCGCTGCTCGCGCTCGTCGAGCCACCGCACGGGCTCCGCCGGGAATGCACCGCCCCCAGATCTGCTTGACACGTCATCTAGTTTAGATGACACGTCATGAAGATGGGAAGGGTCCATCATGGCCAGCGTGACACCGCAGCCCAAGGTCGACATCCGCCGCGCCGCCGAGCGCCCGACGACGAAGATCGACTGGCTCGACTCGAAGCACTCCTTCTCCTTCGGCCACCACTACGACCCGACCAACACCCACCACGGACTGCTGCTGGTCAGCAACGACGACACGGTCCGCGTGGGCGCGGGGTTCGAGACCCACCCGCACCGCGACATGGAGATCGTCACCTGGGTGCTGCGCGGCTCGCTGGTCCACCAGGACTCCACCGGAACCTCCGGTGTCATCTACCCGGGGCTGGCGCAACGGATGAGCGCCGGGCGAGGCATCCTGCACTCGGAGAAGAACGACGCCTGGCGCCTCGCCGGCGGCGGCGAGCCGCACGACGAGCCTGTGCACTTCGTCCAGATGTGGGTCGTCCCCGACGAGCGGGGCATCACCCCGAGCTACGAGCAACTCGAGATCGACAGCGAACTCCTCGGCGGCGACCTCGTCCCCGTCGCCTCCGGGATGCAGCGCCACGACGGCGCCAGCGCGATCCGGATCCGCAATCGGCACGCCGCACTGCACGTCGCCCGTCTCGGCACCGGGCAGAACATCCAGCTACCCGACGCCCCCTACCTGCACCTGTTCGTCGCCCGCGGCGAAGTCACGCTCGAGGGAGCCGGCCCGCTGCACGCCGGTGACGCGGTCCGGTTCACCGGCATCGCCGGCCAGCGGGTCACCGGCGTCGAGCCCGCCGAGATCCTGGTCTGGGAGATGCACGCCATCCTGACCCACTGAACCCCTCGTCCAACGGGGAGGTACCTCGGTTGACGAGATGGACGAACACCTGCCAGGCGGTGTCGCCATACCAGGGAGGTGCCGTCTCGCGGTCGCCGGTGGCAACCTGGAAATCTCGCCGCACGTCCAACGCCACGGACCCGCTGAGCGCGGTACGCAGTTCGTCCCAGACGTTCACGGTCCCCGCCGCAAGGACACGCCTATCCCGGCCGCGGGCGCCCCATGTCCCGGCCGTGGAACCCCGCCGTGGAACCCCGCCGTGGGATGGCGGCAGCGGCAGCGGCGGCGGTGTCCGCGGCGTACCAGCAAAGGCTCACGGCCGCGCCGAAACACTCTGTCGCGGGCAGGACCTCTGCCGGCCGGCAACAGCACCCTGCCGGCGGGCAGGGCCGATGACGGGGGCGGCCGGGTTCAGCCGGCGGAGAACCAGGGATTCGCCGGGTAGTCGGCTGCGGCTTCCCGAAGAATGCGCACCCGCCCGTCCGGGAACGCACCATCGATGACCAGCCGGTTCACTTCCGACCAGAAGGCCTCGCTGCTCCGCTCGGGCCTGGGCTGGCGGCGGTACGGCAGCCCGGCGCGATCCAGCAGCCGGCGCGCGGCGGCCGGATCGCTGTAGACGTCGGCGAGGGCGATCTCCTCGCCGACGGTCAGGCTCTTCGACACGGGCCCAGGGAACGGAGGCTTCCGCCGCTGCCCGTTCGCAGTCGGAGACCGCCCGGCGGCGCCGCGCACAAGCGAGTCGACCACCCGGTACACCCGCCCCCGACCATCCATCTGCCCGACGACCGAGGCCATGGCATCAAGGCCGCCGTCGGTGGCGGCACATTCCGAGACGAAGGCGAGCAGCCACTGCCGTCGAAACGACACACTCGGAACCTGCAGGGGGAGCCCGAGCTGCCTTCCCGTCATCCCGGCGAGCATGCTCAGGCTCGCCGGCTCGGCGAACAGCGGCTCATTGTCGAGGATGGTCACGACGGCCTCGACGATCCTGTCGATCTCGGCGTGGTCCGGTCCCGTCGCCGGCCCGGCGTCACCCTCATGCACATCGATCAGTCTGCCACTGCCGCCCACCGGCCCGGCCCGGTGCACCGTACGCCGGCCGAGCGCCAACGTCCAGCACCGCTGGGTCGGCCGGGCAGATGCCGACGCCCCGCGCAGGCCGACGCCCCGCGCAGGCCGACGCCGCAGGTCGGCGAGGCGCGGTCAGGTGTGGTGGGCGTCCGCGGCGTCTGGGCGGGAGAACAGCCGGAACAGCAGGATCGTCGAGGGCACGATCACGGCCATGCCGAGCCCGATCGCGACGAGCATGGCGATCAGATTGGCTTCGGGGGCCGCGGCCGAGGCGATCGTGGCGTGGCCGACCACCAGGTCCGGGTACTGGGCCGCCGCCCAGCCCCACAGCACCCCGGCGACGGCCAGGCCCGCGGCGATCCGCGCGGCGGTGAACCGGCGCCGCCAGAGCAGCACGAGCGCGGCGATCCCACCGGCGGCCGAGGCCACGGCGAACGGGATCGACCGGTCTCCGAAGCGGTGGGCGACGGCGGGAGCGTCGGACCACAGCAGCGGCAGCAGGACGGCGGCCAGCGCCCCGGAGGCGAGTGCCCCGCCCAGCGCCCGGCGACGGAACCCGGGCACGAGATGCTCGGTCGCCGGCGACGCCGCCGCGTCCCGGCACAGGTAGACGGCGGCGAGGAACGCCGTCACGGTGACGGCGAACAGGCCGCACACCAGCCCGAAGGCGCTCGTCATGGGGCGCAGCGGCCCGTCGGTGGCCAGCTCGCCGCTGGCCAGGGCCGCGCCGGTCACGCCCAGCGAGAAGGGGGTGATGGTCGAGGCGACGGCGAACACGTGCCCCCACCAGTGGTCCGGCCCGGCGGCGCCGGCGCCGTAGGCGCGGTAGACGTACGCCGAGCCGCGCAGCACGATCCCGACCAGGGCGCAGATCAGGGGCACCTGCAGGGTCGACCCGATGATCCCGAACGCCGCCGGGAAGCCGCTGAACAGCGCCACCAGGACGAAGATCAGCCACACGTGGTTGGCCTCCCACACGGGCCCGAGCGAGGTGGCGATCAGACGGCGTTCGTCGGCGGCGTGGCGGCCGCGGGCGAGCAGGTCCCACACGCCGCCCCCGAAGTCGGCGCCGGCCAGCAGCGCGTACGCCGTCAGCCCGCCGACCATGACGCCCAGCAGCAGATCGGCCGCGGTCATCGCCGCCTCCCTCCCCCGACCGGCACCGGACCGGCCGGCACCGAACCGGCCGCGTCGTCGCCGTCCCTGGCGCTGCCATTCGAGCCGGCCCCGCCACCGGCACCGGTGCCCTCGCCCGCATCGCCGCCAGGGCCGCCTGGACCGCCGGGACCGACACCGGAATCGTCGTCGAGCGGCGGGCGCGGGGACGGCGCGGCGAGGACCTCCGGACCCGGGCCGCCGGTCGCCATCCGGCGCAGGATGAGCACCAGCGCCGCGGCCAGGCTCAGGTAGAGCAGGACGGTGCCGGTGAAGGTCCAGGCGACGCCCCCCGCGGCGGTGACGGCATCCGACACCCGCATCCGGCCGTAGACGATCCACGGCTGCCGACCGCCCTCCGTCACCTCCCAGCCGGCGAGCATCGCCAGCATCGCGGCGGGTCCGGTGGCCGCGGCGGCCCACAGCCAGAGCCGGCCGGTCGGCAGCAGGGGACGCCGGCCACGCCGCCGCCGCCGGATCATGACCAGCGCGACCAGCGCCGCCAGCGCGATGAGTGCGCTGCCGAGACCGACCATCACCGTGAACGCCGAGTGCACCAGCAGGGCGTTGGGGCGTTCTGCCGGCGGCGCGGCGTCCAGCCCGGTGATCTTGTGGTCGACGTGCAGCCCCTCGATCAGCGACAGCAGCTTCGGCACCTCGATGCCGAAGCGGACCTTGCCGGTGGCGTCGTCGTAGAAGCCGCCGATGGTCAGCGGCGCGCCGGTCTGGGTGCGCAGCAGTCCCTCCATCGCGGCCAGTTTCACCGGCTGTCGGTCGCCCACCACCCGCGCCGCCCAGTCCCCGGAGACGAGCTGCAGCGGGGCGCAGACCAGCACGACGGCCAACCCGACCCGTAGGCCGCGGTGATGGTAGGCGTCCCGGCGGCCGCGCAGCATGCCGACGGCGTAGACGCCGGCGACCACGCCGCCGGTGCACATCAGCGCGGCGAGCAGCATGTGCACCACCTGGCTGGGGGCGGCCGGGCTGAGCATGGGCGCCAGCGGCTCGGCGGAGACGACCCGACCGCCGACCTCGTGGACTCGGCCGGGCACGTTCATCCACGCGTTCGCCGTGATGATGAACAGGGTCGACAGCGTGCCCGCGATGGCGATGGGCCACAGCGTCAGCCAGTGCGCCCGCGGCGACAGGCGCCGCCAGCCGTACAGGTACATCCCGATGAAGATCGCCTCGGCGAAGAAGGCAAACCCCTCCAGGGTGAACGACAGTCCCAGCACCCCGCCGTAGCGGGCCATGAACGCCGGCCACAGCAGCCCGAACTCGAACGACAGCACGGTGCCCGACACCGCCCCCACCGCGAACAGGACGGCGAAGGCCCGTGACCACTTCCTCGTCAGGGCGAGCCAGACCGGATCGCCCGTGCGCAGCCAGCGGCCCTCGGTGTAGAGCAGCAGCCACGGCATCCCAACGCCGAACACGGCGAAACAGATGTGGAACGCCAGCGAGAACGCCGTCTGCGCCCGAGCCAGGTCGGTGGAGCCGGCCGCCAGCACCAGCCCACCCGTCGTGGTCATCGCCCCACGCCGATCACATCGACCACCTCGATCATCCGGACACCTCCGTCACCCCGCGCCGGGCCGACCAACCGATCTTCTACGGCTCGTCGAAAGTTCTACCATCCGTAGAATATGCCTTCCGCGTGCGGAACGCGCCGGCTCGATGTCCGAACGCGCGCAGCAGGCGAGGATGGCGGTCGGCACCCGCACAGGTGCGGGTTGGCATGCGGAGGACGAGTCAGATACCGGACTGCTCGGCCTTGATGGCGTCGGATGCGGCGGCACCGATGCGCGCCGCCGGGTCGCTGCCGGGCTCGACGCCGGGCTCGACGCCGGTCGGCTGCCCCGCTGGCCGGTCGGGTCGCCTGACCCGGGCGTCCCTGACCCGCGTCGCCGCGGTGACCAGATCGCCGAAGTCGATGAACCCGCCCTCCCCGTCGATGGCGTTTACACCGTGGATGCCGCCGAGCTCCCGCCACACCGCGGCAGGGCTGATCGGTACCTGGTTAGCGGCGATGTTGCGCAGCAGCACTCGGTCCCGTCGGCGTCCTCATCAGCGAAGGACTGGGCGAGCAGCCAGCAGACAGGCCGGTGACCCGGAAAACGGACGTGCCCGACGCTTTCCCGACCAAGCTCTGCGCGCATGCGTCACAGAACGGGCAGGATTTCGTCGACCGCGGTACCGGCATTCGGGCAGCTTGACTCCGGCGAGTCGTCCGGGCACGTCTGGTCCGGAAGCCGCGGCGCGAAGTAGTAGCGGCGGAAAGATGATCATTCCGAGCTGCGCAGGGAGCGGAGGAGGAGACGGCCGAAGCGGGTGAGGAGCAGGGTGCCGGAACCGACAAGAGCGGCAAGTACGCCGATGGTCAGGGCGAGCGCCGAGTTCGCGCCCAGAACCTGCAGCACCGCGAACGCGGCGCCGAAAGGCAGGCCGATCACTGTGAGGACGCCGAGGGCCGCGCCGACCTGCTGGCCTTCCTGCGTCTGGGCGATCCGGGTCAGGTCGACGATCTCGGTGAGCACGGCGTCGAACCGTTCGGGCAGGTGGTGCTGTTCCTGGTAGGCGGTGAGAATGGTGTTCGCGGGTCCATGGCTGCTGGTGTCGCGCAGCCAGTAGATATTGCGGAACCGGGCGGCGCGTGCCTCGAGCCGGGCGAGGTGGCGGGGAAGGTCGTCGGCCTCGAAGGCGCGGGCGGCCTCGTCGATCATCTCGGTGATGTTGGCGTTCTGAATCATGCCGACGAGCAGGGCATCAAGGTATGCGGTGTGGGCGTAGAGCTGGGCGAAGCCGAAGTAGATGTCCTCGGCTCCGCGGTCGGGTCGCAGCCCGACGAACGCGGCGCCGTCCCGGTTGACCACACCGCGCCAGTCTGCGGAGAGGATCACTCGGCCGTCGAGGAGCTGATCGGCATGCTCGGGGTCGGGTGGGAAGTCCGTGTTGGTGGTGCGTGAGGCCAGGTGCCACAGCCAGGTGTCCGCGGTCGTCCACGAGTCGATGCGGACGGCATCCGGGGGTGGCGGCGGGTCGGCGTTCGCGAAGGTCTGGAATGCGACCGTGAACGCTCTCGCCGGTGAGGCGAGGCAGGCCCAGGACGGCAGGACCGCAGCGAAGTCGGGGGGTGCCGCGGTGCTGCCGCGTCGGCCGGCGACGGCGCGCAGGACGTCGAGGAGCATTGACCCGTCGGCCCGCAGGTGAAAGATCGCGAAGGCCCGGTCCGGGCGTTCGGCGCTGGGCAGGAGAAGTTCCACTCCGAACAGCGGGCCGGCGGCCTCGTCGGTGAGCCGGTGCCAGCGGCTGGGACGATCCGGCGTTCCGTAGAGAATGCGGGCGCAGGCGGCACTGAAATAGGTGCTGCGGACGGCGGCCGTGGCCTGCGTCTCCTGGTGCCGCAACGGCAGCGGACCTTCCGGCCAGTCCGGCGTGCCGATGATCGAGGCGGGATGGACGGCGACGAAGGAATGCCGGCCCGCCGGGCCTACCGGTAGAATTCGTCGACCTCCGGCAGATCGAGTCTGATCACGAAGTGAGCGCGACCGGTGGGCGGGTCGACCTCGAACCGCACCCGTTCCCCGACGATGATCGTGCGGAATCCTTCAGTGACGATGTCGCTGTAGTCGAAGCCGTGGATCTCTCCGGTCTCGTCGTCGCGGACGAGGTAGGTCGCGGTGACCCGGTGGGGTCCGCTGCCCAGCGGCTGGCGATCGACGATCCGGCCGAACCGCTGCCCGCTGTCAGGCGCGCTGGTCGTGGTCATCAAACCTCCCGTACACAGCGGAACCCGACGGCGTTGCTGCTGCCTCGCCGCAGGTACAGCGCCTTGGACGAGGTCTGGACGGCCCGGTACGGGTTGTCGTAGGAGCCGCCGCAGATGACGGCTGAGTTGATGCCGTCGAAGACGGTCTCGGTCCACTCCCAAACGTTGCCGGACATGCCGCGCACGCCGAACGGCGACAGGTTCGCGGGATGGTCGGTGACCGCGGTCGGGACGCAGTCCCGCAGCCGGCCGCCGTCGATCTCCTCTTTCCACACCTCGTAGGTCACCAGCGGCCGGCCGCTCCAGGAGTCGGCGCAGTTGACCGCGGCCAGATCGAGGTCGTCGCCCCAAGGAAAAAGCCTGCCGTCCGTGCCGCGGGCGGCGGCCTCCCACTCGACGCAGGTCGGGAGCCGCTTCCCTTCGAAGCGGGCGAAGGCGAAGGCGCTCCACCAGTTCACGCAGTTGACCGGGTGGTCGTCGTATCTCGGGTCGGTGAAGTATTCGGGGTTGCGGAGCCGTTCCTGCCAGGGTTCGTGGCTGTGACCGGGCGGGACGTCGGGATGGTCCCACTGCGCACAACCCTGCGCCGCGACCGCGGCGAGGAATGCCTTGTACCGCCCGACGGTCACCGGGAACTCGTCGAACAGCACCGGCCTCTCGATGGTCCGGAGCAGGAGGCGGTGACTCGGCCCGACCAGGTAGGTCGCGGCCGGCAGGGTCAGCGGTGGTGCGGGGATGGTCTCGGCGCCGAGGTGGACGAGGAACTCCCGGACCTGTTCGGTCAGGATTGGTTCGGCGTTGCCGGCCGCGGCCCCCCGTCCGGCCGCCGTTCGCAGGTAGCGAGCCGCGAAGTACTCCTGGAAGACGGTGTGCACCAGCGCCACGGTGCCCGCACCGGCCGGGCGAAACAGGGGCGCGAGCAGGAACGTCTCCCACGTGACCCGTCCCTCGGCAAAGCACTCGATGCCCGCGTGGGTGCAGATGTCGGCCAGGGTGAAAACGGCCTGGTCCGCCAGGAACGCGGGACCGAAGTAATCCTGCAGCTTCGGCAGGAGCTCAGGGAGCCCAACGGAGTTCAATACCTGGTCGACTCGGGTCGCTACCAGGTCCGACAGGTGCCCACTCGCATAGGCTTCAGGTCCCTGGGCGAGCCGGCCGGTCAGCTGGGCGAGGCGCAGTTCCAGTGGCGAGGCCGCGTAGACCCGCTCGTCGTCCGTACGAAGTTTCAGATCACTGAGCCGGACGACGCTGAACCGTGGGAGCTCCAGCGGATCGACCCCGCCCGCGTGTAGTTGCTGCACGAGTCGCTCGGAGATCAGCGATGAGTTGTTGAGCAACCGTCGAGCCTCGGGCGAGTCAGCGAGGAACGAGTAGCGCGAGGACATCACGACCGTCGACTCGGCGGACAGCGCCTGCGCGACGTCGGAGAACACGCCGAGGAAGGCGTCCAGGCTCGTGTTCGGCACCGCCTCGTCGATCGCGTCGAGCACACACAGTACGGACCCGGCCCGGATCAGGTACAGGAAGACGTCGAAGACCCGGTTCCTTGGGACCGTCATGTACGGATTGAGGATCCGGGTGACGAAATCCCCGAAATCCTCGTCCGGCTCCTTCAGGCTCATGTCCAGATAGAAACGGTAGCGGTGTCGCGCCGGCACTGAGCCGTCCGCCGCCAGTTGTTTCAAAAGCGTCGTTTTCCCGCTTCCCGGACCACCGAGGACGAGGATGTTCGCCGAGGTCCCCGCGAGACGCCGGAGTATCTCTCCCGCGTCGTAGGTGGCGGTGACCGTCATCTCGCCGGTATGCTGATCAGCTTCCAGGACGTCAGCGGATATCCTGAGCGACGCGCCATCGCGCGGATGTGTCTGCGGGTAGCCGAGCGCCAGTTCGGACAGGTGTGACGGGACGTCGACGATTCTCTCGATGAATCGCTCATAGGCCACGATGCGGATCTCACCGTCCGCGAACGGGGCAACGTCCTCGGACGGCTCGTCCTCGACGATCAAGAATCGGGTGTGCTTCGGAAGCTGGGTGTTGAGAAGCTCTCCGCCGGTCGCGACGAGCAGTTGGTTCAGCTCCTCCAGACTGCGGCTGAGCATGATCTCCACATACTCGGCCTGCAGCCCCACCTGCCGGCAGAACAACTGGTAGACGGTGCTCTCGGACAGCTCGAACCGCTTGATCGCCTTATAGCCGAGGGTCGCGTAGAGACCCGAGAGAAACTCGGCCTTCTGCTCGACCAGCGGATCAAGGCTGGGTGCGTCCCCGATGATCGCGGTGACGCCGGTACTGGTGAACCAGTCGAGGACGTCGAGGAGCCGACGCACCGCAAGGAGGCCGTCCTCCTCGGCGATCTCGTAGCCATCGTGCGAGGACCGGTTCCGCAGCCGCTGGATGTCAGTGAACGCGTTGATAACGTTGGTGCTGCGAATATGCGGCCGACAGCCTTTGATCAGGTCGTTCAGCGCCCGGCCGGACGGATCCCCTGGGACGTCGTGATGCGTCCACAGCTGCTTCAGCAACCGCTCGGCTATCTTCCCGACGAGCGATACGGTGTTCTCCGGATAGCCGTCGCCCAACGACTTGATCGGCCGGGTGAAATCGAGCCCAAGATGCCGCGCGATACGGTCGTGGCCGTTCAGTTCGCCCTGCAGCCGATGAAGCCGGTCATCAACAGTCTCCGTCACGAGACGGACCTCCTCCGCGTGCCAAGCACGAAGGCGAAACGGTCCGGGAAGGACAGCACCGTCTCCGGGTGACGGGCATCGATCTCCTCCACACCTGCTCGGATCTCGTCATCATCGAACGTCGAGAGCAACGACATGTACCGGCTCCCGACCATCGCGAGATATCGATCCTTCGGGATGGTCAACAGGTAGTTACGGTAGCTGAGGCTGGCGGACAGCCCGGCATCCCGCATGTGATCCGCGATGTCGGACGGATCCGGCTGCAGATCCTCGAAGCGTTCCAGAGCCGCGTCGAACAGCGGATAGGCGATCCGGGTCGGCAACATCACGACGAGGAAACGGCCGTCAGCGCCGAGAAGGTCCGTGAGCCCGGCGACGACCCGTGCCCGGGCGGCCGGGGCGACATGATGGATCGCCTCTTTGACCATCACCGCGTCGATCGATCCAGACTCAACGGCCAACTCCGCCTCGGACCCGTCCACACCTGCGAGCTGTTCGGCCGACGCACATACCGGGCGAAGCCCCGGATCCACGGGAAGCTGGCTCAGCATCGCCTCAGACGGGTCGACACAGAGGATCGGTGTCGACGGTCGGACCAGATGAAGGATGCCGCGGGTGTACAGCCCGGTCCCGCAGCCGATATCGATGATCCGGTCCCGTGAGGTCAGCGCGAGCGCCCCGGACATCTCCCGCGCCATCCAATCGAGGAAGGCGTCGCTGTAGGTCCAGTTCTCGTCATAGGCGCCGGCCAGGCGCTCGTAGTGCGCAGACGTGCCCGGCTCCGCCAAACTGGATCACCTCCGGCCCTGGATCCAACCGGATCGTAACCGATCGGCTCCCCACCGGCTCCGCATCGGGACAAGTCGCGACGCGCCTCGTACGTTCTCATCTGTCCGGCGGGATGCGGGGCAGGCCCATACTGCTCGCGGACGGTCCGTGGAGACTCCCGGCTTCGAGGCGGCTTAGCATGGTGATCGACAGGGCGACGCGGGGCGCGGAGTGAAGGTCGCGATGCTGGCGCCGGTGGCGTGGCGCACCCCGCCGCGGCACTACGGCCCGTGGGAGCAGATCGCCAGCCACCTCGCGGAGGGCCTGGTGGCGCGTGGCGTCGATGTCACCTTGTTCGCGACGTTGGACTCGCGCACGGCCGGGAAGCTGGATGGCGTATGCCCGCACGGGTACGCCGAGGACCCGACGCTCGACGGCCGGGTGTGGGAGGCGTTGCACGTGTCCCACGCGCTGGCCCGCTCCGGCGAATTCGACCTCGTGCACAGTCATCTCGACTGGCTGCCGCTGGCGTTCGCGGCCCATGCCCGGGCGCCGATGGTCACGACGGTCCACGGGTTCTCGGACCCGCGCATCATCCCCGCCTACAGCCGGGCGGCCTCCGCCTACGTGTCCATCTCCGACGCCGATCGCAGCCCCGAACTGGACTACGTCGCGACGGTGCACCACGGCATCGACCTGGCGGCCCTGCCGTTCTCGGCGGCCGGCGGCGAGGACCTGGTGGTACTCGGCCGGATCCATCCCGACAAGGGCACCGCGGCGGCCATCGAGATCGCCCGGATGGCCGGCCGGCGGCTGGTGATCTGCGGGATCGTCCAGGACGAGCATTACTTCGCCGAGCAGGTGCTGCCCCACGTCGACGGGGACGCGGTCAGCTATCTCGGGCCGGTGGGGCCGTCCCGGCGAGCCGAGGTGCTGGGGTGCGCCGCGGCGCTGCTCCATCCGATCGCGTTCGACGAACCGTTCGGCCTCGCGGTCGTGGAGGCGATGGCCTGCGGCACACCGGTAGTCACCTACCCGCGCGGGGCCATGCCGGAGATCGTCGACGAGGGGGTGACCGGGTTCCTGGTCGACGGCCCGACGGCGGCGGCGGCCGCGGTGGATCGGGCCGCCGGCCTCGACCGCGCCGCCTGCCGGGCCATGGCGAGCCGGCGGTTCTCGACGGCTCGCATGGTCACCGACTATCTCGCCGTCTACGGACGCATCCTCGACTGACAGGTCCCGCGGTTCGGGCCGCCCCGGGGGGTCGGGCCCGTCGGGTCAGGCTCGGGGGATCATCCGCGCGAGCAGGGCCTCGACGGGCACGCTCGCCATCCCGACCCGCGAGTCACCGATCCCGTGGGGCAGCCACAGCCGGCCGTCGTGGACCAGGCCGCCGCAGGAGTAGACGACGTTGGGGACGTAGCCCTCGGCCTCGGTCGCGATCGGGGTGAGCAGCGGCTCGGACAGTGCCGCGACCACGGTGGACGGGTCCGCCAGATCGAGCAGGATCGCCCCCACCGTGTAGGTGCGCATCGGCCCGACGCCGTGGGTGAGGACGAGCCAGCCCGCCGACGTCTCGATGGGTGAACCGCAGTTGCCGACCTGGATGAGTTCGAAGGTCGCCGTCGGCTCGTGGACCGAGCGGAACGGTTCCCAGACCAGCCCGTCATCCGAGGCTGTCAGACCGGTGGTCTCCCCGTCGGATCGGCAGAGTGCGAGGTGACGGCCGCCGACGAGGCGGGGAAACAGCGCCATCCCCTTGTTCCGGGCTGCCGGGCCGGTGAGCGGCGAGGTCGTGAACGTCCGCAGATCGGGGCTGGTGAGCAGCCTCGGCCGGATGTCGGTGCCGTCATAGGCGGTGTAGGTCGCCCGGTAGTCGACGGTCCCGTCCGGCGCGGTGAAGCGGACGAACCGCGCGTCCTCCATTCCCTTGCTCTCGCTGGCGACGGTGGGCCACAGCACCCGTTGCGCGAGACCGCTGTCCGCCGGGAACTCGACTCTTCGCAGCGTTCCGGCGACGGACCGGATCCCGGCCAGGATGCCGGCGGCCTGGGGACGGCGCAGGAGATCCGCGGGCATGCTGGCGAAAGCCTGTTCGAGGTCACCGTCCGCCAGGCTCCGGTCGAGGGCGTCGAGGACCGAACGCGTCACCTCGTCGTCGAGGCCGTGGTCGGTGAGCAGGGCACGCAGCCGACCGTGCTCCCAGGTGACCGGCACTGCCATGCCCGTGGTGAGCGGGCCGGTGCGCGGCTCCAGCCGCACCACCGGGCCCGGGCCGATCACGCCGACCGCGAAGCCGATCGAGGACAGGTGGCCCTCGCCGACGGCACGCAGGCTGAGCGCCAGCCGCAGCGCGCCGGCCGGAAGCCCCGACTGGTCGGGGTGCGCGACCGCCGAGGGATTGGTGACGGCCGCGCCCTCCACCGCGTACTCGGCGGTGAAGCACGCACCGAGCAGCAGCGTGCGCGCGGGCGAGAGCTCTGCCGGCGCACGGACCCGGGGAGCGACGATCGCGGCGTGCCGCGTCAGGATGCCCCGGTAGTCCCGGTGGCGGGGCTCGAAGCGGTCGAGCAGGGTGGCGACGAGGCCGTCGACCTCGTCGTCGCCCAGGTCGAGCACCCTGGCCACGATGCCCGCGGCCCGGGAGTGCAGCTCGCCGCCCTCCTCACCGGGGAGGAAGAGCTTCGCGATGACCCTGCCGGGGTCCGCCGTCAGCGTCGGTGGATGCCGGGTGACCAGGTCCGACTCCAAGGTCACGGGGTCGGGCGCAACGGTCACGGCGTCGGATTCAGGGGTCACGGGGTCCTCGACGCGAGCAGGCGGCGAGCGTGCTGCGCTGTCGAGAGCAGGGCGAGGGTGGACTCCGCCCCCTGGTTGGCGTTGCATCCCTCGGGTTCGAGACCGTCGTGGCAACCGCCGGTCGCGACGTCGATCAGCGGGGTGCCGTTGTCGTTCTCGCCGAGGAACCATCCGTGCGCCCGCTCGAGACCGGTGAGCCACCGGTTCCGGCCGGTCGCCACGTGGGCCCGCGCGCAGGCGTCCGCGATGGCCGCGGCCTCGATGGGCTGCTGGTCGAAGCCGGGCCTGCGATCACCCTGGGGGCGCCGGCCGTCGACGGGAGTCGGCGACAGCGTCCCGCCCCGGGTCTCCACGTGGAGCAGCCAGGCCAGCAGCCGTAAGCCGTCCGCGAGCGCCGTGGGGTCGGGCAGGCACACGCCGGCGAGGATCAGCGCCTCCGGCACCGCCGCGTTGGCGTAGCGCAGCGTGGGCTCGGGCCACGGCCACGCGGGATCGTCGCCGATCGGGCCGATCGCGCTGACGGCGTCCGTGAGCAGTGCACGGGCCGCGGTGTCATCCGGGTGGGCGAGCAGCATCTCGCCGGCGCCGAGGGCGGCGAACGTCATGGCCCGAGGCCAGGGGGAACGGCGGGCGGCGCTGGCATGGAACCCGTCGCGGGCCAGCGCCCGCAGCCGCATGGTGGGCGCCAGGGCCGCCGCGGTGCCCAGCCCCCACAGGGCCCGCCCCCAGCAGTCGCCGACCTCGGGGTTGTCCAGCCAGCGACCCTCGGTGTCCCGCCGGTTGACGATCGTCCCGTCCGGCGCCTGCGCCGCCAGCACGAAGGTGAGATAGCGCTCGAGCAGTCGGATGAGCTCCAGCGGTGGCGACGGCTCGCGGGAGAGGACGACGAGCCCGCGCGCGACGTCGTCCACGCAGTACCCGTACTCCCGGCGTGGGATCGAGCCGAGCGCATGCTCGAACAGGCCGATGTCGTCGCTGAGCCGGAGAAGATGGTTGAACGAGATCGCGGCCGTCACCGGCTCGCCGTCGCGGTCGCGGTTGCGGTTGCGGTTGCCGTAGCCGTCGTGGGCGTGGACGTGGGCACCGTCTCAGGAGCCCGCTGGGACGCGGGCGCGACGCCCGGCCTGCTTCCGGTGCGGGCGGCCAACCCGGCCGCCAGCCGGCGGTAGCGCTGCGCCACCGCGGGCCACAGCAGCTCGGGTGCGTGGGCGGCGGTGGCGCTCGCCAGCCCACGGACGACGCCGTCGTCGGTGATGATGCTGCGCACCGCCGCCGCGATCGCCGCCACGTCACCGTGGGGTACGAGCAGGCCGGTGCCGTCGCCGAGCAGTTCGACCGCGTGCGGGAAGCGGGTGGCGACGACGGGCCGCAGCGCCGTGACCGCCTCGATGAGGATGCCGGAGGTCACCTGGTCGACGGAGTCGTAGGGGAGCAGGACGACGTCGGCGCCGCTCACCAGCTCGGCGAGTGATCCCGGGTCGAGGTAGCGGTGGTCGAAGACGACCGAATCGGTCACGCCGAGCCGACCGGCCAGCGCGGCAAGCCCGTCGCGGTACGCCTCGCCCTCCCGGGCGAGCACCTTGGGATGGGTCAGGCCCGCGACGAGGTAACGCGGAGCCGGGTCGAGGTCGGCCAGCTCCGCCATCGCCGCGATACCCCATTCGATGCCTTTGCCTGGGCCGAGCAGGCCCCAGGTGAGGACGGTCGGCCGGGCGGACCGCGTCGGCGCGGCGCGCCGGTTCTCGGCCGCGCCGTGCGGGATGACCGACACCCGGTGCGGGTGGGCCCGGTACCCGTCGACCAACCGGACCCGCGCGGTCTCGGTCATCACGACGACCGCGTCCGCGGACGCGACCAGCGCCTCCAGGACCTCGCGCTGGTGCGGGGTCGGGCGCACGAGCACGGTGTGCAGGACGACCACCACCGGTACCTCGAGGTTGTCGAGGACCTCGATCACCTCGTCGCCGTCCCGGCCGCCGTAGACCCCGTACTCGTGCTGCACGACCACGACGTCGAAGCCGTTCAGGAGCCGGGCCGCGCGGCGCGGGCCGCCCGGGGTCCCGGCCACCAGGTCCCCCACGACGGCGGCCGGCCGCGGGTTGGGCCCCGCGGGGGCGTCAAGCAGCCGGACCACCCCGCTGGAGGCGCCGGGCGCCGTGCTCGTCAGTTCGTCGAACAGCGCCGCCGTGAAGGTGGCGAGGCCGCACTGTGTCGGGGGGTAGGTGCTGAGAAAGCCGTAGCGGAGGGGCACGGAGGCCCACCTTCCGTCAGGTGCCGACACCGAGTCGGCCGGCGGGCACGCGAGCGCGATGCTCGGCGTGGATGCGCGGTGCGGCAGGCCGGCGCGTCAGAAGCCCATACCCGCCATGGCACCCGCGCCGTCCCCGTCCCCGCCCCCGGCGCCACCGGCCGACGGACGGTCCGCCACGACGACCTCGACGGTGAGGAACAGGCCGGCGATCGACGCGGCGTTCTGCAGCGCCGAGCGGGTGACCTTCACCGGGTCGATGATGCCGGTAGCGATCAGGTCGACGTACTCGCCGGTGGCCGCGTTCAGGCCGTGCCCGACCGGCAGCTCCCGAACCTTCTCGACGACGACACCACCCTCGAAGCCGGCGTTGCCCGCGATCTGGCGGAGCGGGGCGGCCAGCGCCAGGGCCACGATCCTCGCGCCGGTGGCCTCGTCGCCGGACAGGTCGAGCTTCTCGAAGGCGGTGATCGAGGCCTGGAGCAGCGCGACGCCACCCCCGGCGACGATGCCTTCCTCGACGGCGGCCTTCGCGTTGGACACCGCGTCCTCGATGCGGTGCTTCTTCTCCTTCAGCTCGACCTCGGTCGCCGCGCCGACCTTGATGACCGCGACACCCCCGGCGAGCTTCGCGAGACGCTCCTGGAGCTTCTCCCGGTCGTAGTCGGAGTCCGACTTGTCGATCTCGTTGCGGATCTGGCTGACCCGACCGGCGATCTGGTCGGGGTCACCCGAACCCTCCACGACGGTCGTCTCGTCCTTGGTGACGACGACCTTCCGGGCGCGGCCCAACAGGTCCAGCGAGGTGCTCTCCAGCTTCAGACCCACATCCTCGGAGATCACCTGCCCGCCGGTGAGGATCGCGATGTCCCCCAGGATCGCCTTACGACGGTCCCCGAACCCCGGCGCCTTCACCGCGACACTCTTGAACGTGCCACGGATCTTGTTGACGACCAGGGTCGCCAACGCCTCGCCCTCGACGTCCTCGGAGATGATGACCAGCGGCTTCGAGGTCTGCATGACCTTCTCCAACAACGGGAGCAGGTCCTTCACCGCGGCGATCTTGCTGTTGACGATCAGGATGTACGGGTCGTCGAGGACGGCTTCCTGACGGTCCGCGTCGGTGACGAAGTACGGCGAGATGTAGCCCTTGTCGAAGCGCATACCCTCGGTGAGCTCAAGCTCCAGACCGAAGGTGTTGCTCTCCTCGACGGTGACCACACCCTCCTTACCGACCTTGTCCAACGCCTCGGCGATCAGACCACCGATCGCCGAGTCACCCGCGGAGATCGACGCGGTCGAGGCGATCTGCTCCTTGGTCTCGACCTCCTTGGCCTGCTTCGACAGCTCCTCGGAGACCCGCTCGACCGCGACCTCGATGCCCTTCTTCAGGCCCAGCGGGTTCGCGCCGGCGGCCACGTTGCGCAGACCCTCACGCACCAGAGCCTGAGCCAGGATCGTCGCGGTCGTCGTGCCGTCACCCGCGACGTCGTTGGTCTTCTTCGCGACTTCCTTGACGAGCTCCGCACCGATCTTCTCGTACGGATCCTCGAGCTCGATCTCCTTCGCGATGCTCACACCGTCGTTGGTGATCGTGGGAACGCCCCACTTCTTCTCCAGAACGACGTTGCGACCCTTCGGACCGAGCGTGACCTTGACCGCATCGGCCAGCTGGTTCATGCCGCGCTCCAGGCCGCGCCGAGCCTCCTCATCGAAGGCGATCATCTTTGACATGGGGATAAATCCTCCTGAGGCTCATGCCTACGGGGAGGAGTGCCGGCCGCCAGCGGGGCCAAGCAACGAAAACGATGGGCCACGTCGTGGGCCCAGGCACCCGTCGCGCCAGAGGTTGGCACTCGACCTGACCGAGTGCTAATGCCTGTATAGCCCTCGGCGTCTCGGAAAGCAATGTCGATACCACGCCGCGAGGTCGTACACCGCTCTGGGTTGACCGGCCAAGGCGGCCGGTGCGATGAGGTGGCAGGTGCGACAGTGCCGCGCTGATCGTTTGCGGTTACGGTGCGGGCATGGGATCCGGTCCTGGCCATGACCACGGCGGGCATCGCCACGATCACGAGCATCGCCACGATCACGAGCACCGCCACGATCACGAGCACCGGGGCGATCACGAGCACCGGGGCGGACACGAGCATGGCGCAGTCGGGCGGTGGGCGCGGCTTCGCGACGGCATCTCGGGAATGGTCGGTGGGCACAGCCATGACAGCGCCGACCAGATCGACGATGCGCTGGAGGCGGACGCCGCCGGCCGGCACGCACTGCTGATCAGCCTGGCCGGTCTCGGTGCGACCGCGGTCGGGCAGGCCGTGGTGGTGGCGCTGTCCGGATCGGTGGCGCTACTCGGCGACACCCTGCACAACGTCGCCGACGCGCTGACCGCCGTTCCGTTGCTCATCGCGTTCACCCTCGCGCGGCGGCCGGCCACGGCCCGGTTCACCTACGGTTTCGGCCGCGCCGAGGATCTCGCCGGCCTCGCCGTCCTGGCGATGATCACGCTGTCATGCGTAGTCGCGGCCTGGACGTCGATCGACCGCCTGGTCCACCCCGAACACGTCGACCGTCTGGGGGTGGTCGCCGCGGCCGCGGTCGTGGGCTTCGTCGGCAACGAAATCGTGGCCCGCTACCGCATCCGCGTCGGTCACCAGATCGGTTCCGCCGCGCTCGTCGCCGACGGGCTGCACGCCCGCACGGACGGCTTCACCAGCCTCGCGGTCCTGTTCGGTGCCGCCGGGGTCGCCGTGGGGTGGCGCTGGGCCGACCCCGTGGTCGGCCTGGCGATCACCGTGGCGATCCTCGGGGTCCTGCGGTCCGCCGCCCGGGTCGTCGGCGCCCGGCTCATGGACGCCGTCGACCCGGGCGTGGTCGCCGAGGCGACCGACACCATGCTGCACACCGAGGGCGTCGAGGCCGTCCGCGAGCTCCGGCTGCGCTGGATCGGGCGCACCCTGCGTGCCGAGGCCGACATCACCGTCGACGCGGACCTCACCCTGACCGCCGCCCATGACGTCGCCCACGCCGCCGAGGCGCACCTGCTGCGCCACATCCGCCGCCTGTCGGCCGCCACGATCCACACCAGCCCGGCCCGCCACCACCCCGCGGCCACCACCACCTAGCTCTAAGAGAGTGTTGGGTAACTGAGGATGTTCGAAGTGTGATGGTGCTGGTGGGGTGGCGTGTCGTGGGGTGTCCGCGAGGATCTTCCGGTCACGATCGGACCGGTGTGTGTCTGTTCGTGTAAGGCTGCCTACGACACGTCGTTGACGGACGGGCAGTGGGCGGTGATCGGACCGTTGTTGCCTGTGCGGGACCCGCGCCGCGGCGGTGCCCCGGTGAAGTACGACCGACGCCTGGTGATCGACTCGATCCTGTACGTGCTGGGAACGGGTTGTTCGTGGCGGCGGATGCCGCATGACCTGGCGCCGTGGGACGTGGCCTACCGGTGGTTTCGGGACTGGACCGCGGACGGGACGTGGGCGCGGGTCCACGACACCCTGCGCGACCGGGTCCGTCTGGCCGACGGGCGGGATCCGCAGCCGTCGGCTGCGGTGCTGGACTCGCAGTCGGTGAAGTCCGCCGAGGGCGGTGAGGCGATCGGCTACGACGCGGGCAAGCGGGTACGCGGCCGTAAACGCCACCTGCTGGTCGACACCTGCGGGCTGCTGCTGACGATGGTCGTGCACTCCGCGTCGGTGCAGGACCGGGCCGGTGCCCGCCGGGTACTGACCGGTCTGCACCAGCTGTTCCCGCAGGTCGGGTTGGTGTGGGTGGACGGCGGCTACGTGAACGTCGTCGATGCCTCTCTGGTGGCCTGGGCGGCCGAGCAGGAGAACATCGAGATCGTCGCTGTTCCGCGTAACGCCGACGTGCGAGGGTTTCAGGTGCTGCCCCGCCGGTGGGTGGTGGAACGAACGTTCGGCTGGTTAGGCAGGTGCAGACGCTTGGCACGCGACTACGAACGTAAGACTGCGCACGCCGAAGCCATGATCCAGGTTGCGATGATCCGGCTCATGGCGGCCCGGCTCGCCGGTGAGGACGTCGAGCCCCACGGTCCCATCGAGACCGAAGCCGCTCGACGCCTCACCGAAGACCTCACCAACGAGTAGCCACCCGGATACCCAACACTCTCTAAGACGAGTAGGTCCGCACCAGGCGGGGGCCGGTTGCGGTGCGTTTTGCACTGTCCGACGCCCTCGGATCCGACCGGCGGGCCGGGACTCCGCCCCGGGCCGGTCAGGTGTTCCCGCCGAGCTGGTCGTCGACATCTGTGGGGACCACCAGGACGGGCCGGCGCGTCCAGTGGATCGTGCGGTGCGAGACCGAGCCGGTGAGCAGCCGTTCCAGGGCGACGCTGACGCCGCCGTGGCGGGTGCCGATGACGATCGCGTAGGCGTCGACGCTGTCGGCGACGGCGAGCAGCTCGGTCGCGGGATCCCCGGCCCGGACATGGAACCGCCAGTGCACGCCGCTGTCCGCGAGCGTGCGGTCCGCCAACGTGCAGACCGCCCTGGACTGGGCGTCCTCCTCGGCCTTGAGGAACCGCTCGGAGACGCGCCGACCGGGCACCGTGGAGACCACTGTGCGAATCTGCGCGGGGCCGAGTAGTTGGACGTGGACGACGTCGAGTTCGGCGTCCAGCCGCTGCGCGAGGTCGGCCGCGAAGACGAGCGCGGCGGGGGCGGCCTCCCGGGTGTCGACCCCGACCACGACGTGCTGCATGCCTACAGGATTTCCCCCAGCGGTGCGGCTTCAGGCCCCCGCGGCGCCATCAATCGCCTCCGAGCGCCACAGAAGTCCGCGGGGAGGCTACGGCTTCCTGGCGATTCCGCCGTACACGCTGACCTGGGCGTCGGTGAGGCCGGGCGGGTCGGGGGCGGCCGGGCGCCAGCGGTGGACCAGCTCGACGCCCGGATCGATCAGCTCCAGGCCGCCGAACAGACCTTCGACCTCGGTGCGGCTGCGCAGCCGCACGGTGATCCCCTGCTTTTCATAGGCGACGGCGAGATCCTGCGTGGCCGGGTCGTAGTCGGCGGTGCCGTTGGTGAGGATCAGGTAGCTGCCCGACGGCAGCGCGTCGACGAGACGGCGGATGATGCCGTGCGGATCGTCCGAGTCCGGGACGAAGTGGAACACCGCGATCATCGACAGTGCGATGGGCAGGCTCAGATCGAGGGTCTCGCGCAGCTCGGGGGCGGCCAGGATGCTCTGCGGGTCGTGGAGATCGGCGTCGAGGTAGGCGGTCCGGCCCTGGGGGGTGCTGGCCAGCAGCGCGCGGGCGTGGGCCAGGACGATCGGGTCGTTGTCCGTGTAGACGACCCGCGCCTGCGGGGTGATGGCCTGGGCGATCTCGTGCACGTTCGGACTGGTGGGGATGCCGGTGCCGATGTCGAGGAACTGCCGGATCCCGGCCTCGCCGGCGAGGTGGCGGATCGCCCGCACCATGAACGCGCGGTTCTGCCGGGCCGCGACGGAGGCGTTCGGGAACGCGGCGCTCGCCTGCTCCGCGGCCACCCGGTCGGCGGGGAAGTTGTCCTTCCCGCCGAGGAAGTAGTCGTAGATGCGGGCCGTGTGCGGCTTGTCCGTCTTCAGATCGATCGACGGATGCTCCTCGGCCAAGGACCTCCACCACGGCCCGACCTCGGACTCCCCGCCACCCACGTCCGGTTCCACCGTCACCAGTCCTCCCAAATCGGGATGATCCCCACCAATCAACCTAGTCTCCGCGGGTTTCGCCCGCATCCGAGGTTGCGCCGGACCCCGGCACGCGGTCTCAGCGGTCCCATGCGATCCCAGCGGCCCGGGGTGCACGGCGCCCGATCCGGTGGCTGACACCTGTCATGCTGCCATCCCGCTGTGTGATCGCCATCCCTGCAAACGGCACGGAAGTGCCACCGGATCGCGACAGCGGGTCAGCCGGGCCGGCCGGCGTGCCGGTCGACCTCACGAGAGGTCCCAGGGCTCGCACGAACAGAATCTGTCAGTCTCATGCCAGAATTCACGGGACTCCGCCGCGGCGAACGGATAGCGTGCGGACGCGTGGCCACCACACCTCCGCCCGCGCCCCGCGCCTCCACCCGAGGTTCCCGATGAGCACCCTGCGCGGCGAGCCGCGCGTCGCGAATCTGTCCGCCGGCCTGCCGCCGGAGCGCGAGCAGGTCGCCGCGTCCTGCCCGCCCGTGCCGGCCTGGACCGAGAACCTGTTGTTCACCCCCTACGACCCGACCCACAACATCGGCATGTGGCTGCATCTCGGCACCGTGGCCGACGCCTGGGAGCTGTGGGAGGACCGCGCGCTCGTCACGTTGCCGGACGGCGAGGGCGTGCTGTCGATGTGGGCCTACCACCGCACCGATCCGGCCCGCCGCCCGGCCGGCGCCAACCTGCGCTTCGAATGCCTGGAGCCGTTCCTGCGCTGGCGGGTCACCTTTGACGGCTTCTGCCTGCGCACGCCGCAGGAGAGCATGCGTACCGGCCTCGTCCACGACGGCGAGAAGGTCCGCCTGCAGCTCGAACTGGAAATCGAGTGCGCGACGCCCGTGTGGGACGCGCACACGGCGGCCGAGGCGGCGACCGGCCGCGGCGGCATGGACCAGCAGCAGTGGGCGAAGGAGCACTACGAGCAGCTCTACCGCGCCCGCGGCACGGTGCGGTGGGGCCGGCGCGAGGTCGCCTTCGACGGCACCGGCTGGCGCGACCACTCCCGCGGCCCCCGCGGGGACGACTCGGTCAACGGCTGGGGCGGACACGTCATCGCCGGCTGCCTGTTCCCGGGCAGCGGCCGCGCCTTCGGGCTGTCCCGCTACTGGTCGACCGACGGGACGGTCACGCTGGAGGGCGGCTACGTCGTCGAGGCCGGAGCGCTGACGCATGTCCGGGTGGTCGACGTGCCCCGGCTCGACGGGCTGGTCGCCAGCGGGGAGGTGCTGCCGTTCGGCCTCGCCTGGCAGGATCGGCGCCTGGAGCTGACCGCCACCACTCGGACCGGGCTGTGGACCACGTTCGCCGGCGGCCTTCCCTACGGCGTCGCCTCCCCCGGCCGGGCGTACGCTATCAACTGGGCTTCCTGCGACTGGGATGGCGACGTGGGCCACGTCTACGTCGAGCGTTCGGACCTGCGGGCCGGCTAGTCCGCCCGCGCGCCGGGCTCCGCGGCCGGGGCGGCAACGCCGGGCCGGCGGCCACGGGCCGGGCCAGCCCGCCACTTGCCTGGCAGCAGGTCGTCGCCGGTAGCAAGTCGCCGCCTGGTAGGCGGTCGTCGGAGACGAGGGAGGACGCCCGGTGGACGGCACGCCGGTGCGCGGCGGCGCGCAGCCGGTGCGGGCCCGCCCTGCGGCATGGTCCGAGCACAAGGCCCGGGTTCGGCAGGCGCTCGTCGACGCCGCACTGGAACTGTTCGCCGAGCAGGGGTACGAGTCCACCTCCACCGAGCAGGTCGCCGCGCGCGCCGGCGTCTCCGCCCGCACCTTCTTCCGCTACTTCGCGACGAAGGAGTCCGTGCTCTTCTTCGGCGAGGACGACTACATCCGTTCCTTCGTCGGTGTGTACCTGGCCCAGCCGGAGTCGCTGACCGAGTTCCAGGCGATGCGGGCGGCCTTCGTCACGCTCGCGCCCGGCGTGGCCCGCCTGCGGGAGCGGATCAGGCTCTACCACGTCGCAGTCGCCTCGTCGTTCCTGCTGCGCGGCAAGGAGCACGACAACCAGCAGGGCAATCGGGCGCTCATCGCCCGGGCGGTCGCCACGCGGCGCGGCCTCGCGCAGCCCGACGAGAGCTGTGAACTGCTGGCCGCGATCGGGATCCTGGCCGAACAGCGCGCGATGCAGCGTTGGCTGCAGGGTGCGCCGTCCCGCAGCCTCGGGTCCTACGTCACCGCCGAGTTCGCGACGCTAGCCGATCTCATGGGCCCCGTCGCGCAGTGAGCGGAAGAACGCCCGGACGTCCTCGGCGAACAACTCCGGTTGCTCCAGGGCGGCGAAGTGACCGCCGCGGGGCAGTTCGCTCCAGTAGCGCAGGTCGTAGTGTGCCTCGACGCAGCGCCGGGGCGGCGTGAAGATCTCCCTCGGGTAGACCGCGACCCCGGTCGGCACGGTGACCGGCCGGTCCGGGGCGTCGAACAGGCCGGCCCGCATCGACTCGCGGTAGAGGCGCACCGACGAGCCGATCGTGCCGGTGACCCAGTAGGTGGTGATGTTGGTGAGCAGATCGTCGCGGCTGATCGCCTTCTCCACATCGCCGTCGCAGTCGCTCCACGCCCGGAACTTCTCGACGATCCAGCCGGCCAGGCCCGCGGGCGAATCGGCCAGGCCGTGGGCAAGCGTCTGCGGCTTGGTTCCCTGGATGGCCTGATAGCCGGTCTCGGTCTCGGTGAACCGCACGACCCTCTCCAGCGCGGCGCGCTCGGAGTCGCTCAGCGCCGCCATGGCGGCCTCGTCGGGCGGCGGCGCCAGGACCAGGTTGAGGTGGATGGCCAGCAGCCGGTCCGGATGGTGCGCGCCGAGGAGGCTGGCGGCGATGCCACCCCAGTCGCCGCCCTGGGCGGCGAAACGCTGGTAGCCCAGTCGGGCCATCAGCTCGACGAGGGCGTCGGCCACCCGACGGATGTGCCAGCCACCCTCGCGGGTCGGTCCGGACCAGCCGTATCCCGGCAGGGACGGGCAGACGACGTGGAACGCCTCGGCGGGGTCGCCGCCGTGCGCCGGCGGGTCCACCAGCCGGTCGATGACGTCGAGGAACTCGATGACCGACCCGGGCCAGCCGTGGATGAGCAGCAGCGGGACGGCGCCGGGATGCGGCGACCGGGCGTGAATGGCGTGGATGGGCGTCCCGTCGACCGTGGTCAGAACGTGCGGCCACCGATTGATCCGGGCCTCGGCGGTCCGCCAGTCGAAACCGTCCGCCCAGTATTCGCAGAGGTCCCGCAGGTAGTCCAGATCGGTGCCGTACTCCCAGCCCGTCCCGGGAATCTGATCGGTCCAGCGGGTGCGCCGCAACCGGTCGCCCAGATCGTCGAGAACGGCCTGATCCGTGCGGACCGTGAACGGCTGCGGCGAGGAATCGGCCTGCGGCATCGCGGCGCACCTCCTGTTCCCCCGAATACTGACCGACAGGCACCACCGGCCAGCCGTGAAGGCGTGCCGGATCACCATCCGTCGCCGAACACTTTCTGGCATCCAACTGCCACGTCGACGAGAGGATCGGACTCGGGCTGACCAGACTATGGATCATTCCAACCGTTCGCGCAAGGGTTCTCAGCAGAAGCTCTCCACCGAGGTCAGGGCCGGGTAAGTCGAGCTCTGGAGCATCGACGATCAGTCATTGACTCTGACACTTCACTGCCATACAGTGCGTCGGCGTCATCGCCGGCCGTCGGGTCAGCCGCGATCCCGCCGCCCGCCGGTCGGCGCAGGTGATGACCGTTCCCGCGATCAGCCGAACGGCGGACGTTCCGCGTCCGATGCGACAACCGCGGGTGCCGGTGGCTCCTTTGTGGTGCTCGGCGAGAAATCCCGCCGAGCACATATTCGTCCCGCCGCGAGGAGAACACGTTGCCGGAGTTGACGAACGCCAGCTACATCGAATCCGGGCTGCCGACCCGGGACCGTCAGCGCGATCCGGAAAAGACGCGGCAGGCGCTCGAGTCCTGGTTCTCGACGGCCCTGCCGCACCGGTCCGATCTGCGCGTCACCGAGGTGACGCTGCCCAGGACCGCCGGGGTGGCCAACGAGACGTTGTTGTGCGAGACGAGCTGGACCGAGGCCGGGGTGGTCCGCTCGGCGGGCTACGTCGTGCGGGTCAACTCCCCCGACTTCCTCTACAAGGACGCCGACCTCACCGTTCACGCCGAGATGTACCGGGTGTTGGGCCGCGAGCCGGGCATTCCGGTTCCCGCGGTCGTCGGCCTGGAGACGGACACCGGCGTCCTCGGCGAGACGTTCTTCGTCATGGAGCGCGTGGAGGGTCGCGTGCCCGGGGACACCCCGCCGTTCCACACCACCGGTTGGGTGCATGACCTGGTCCCCAGCGATCGCGCCGTGCTGTGGCGCAACGCGGTCGAGGTCATGGCCCGGCTGCACCAGGTCGATCCGGCGAAGGTGGCGTTCCTCGACCGTCCGCACCTCGGTCCCGACGGCCTGCGGCAGGATCTCGCGCACTGGTTCGACGTCGCGGCCTGGGTGGCGCGGGGGCGCACCGATCCGGTGATCGCCGCGGCCGAGCGGTGGCTGAGCGCGCACCTCCCGCCCACCGGCATCACCGCCCTGGCCTGGGGCGACTCCCGGCTGCCGAACCTGATGTTCCGGGGGCTCGACGTGGCGGCGGTCTTCGACTGGGACATGGTGTGCCTGGCCGGCGCCGAATCGGACCTCGCCTGGTGGACGGTCATGGACTACAGCAGCACGGAGTCGGTCGGCGTCGAGCGATTACCGGGGATCGGCAGCCCGGCGCAGACCGTGTGCCGATGGCAGGAGCTCGTCGGCCGCGAGGCCGCGAATCTGGACTTCCACCTCGTCTTCGCGTCGTACCGGCTGGCGGTGATCCTGCGGCGGCTGGGCGACCTGTACGGGGCGACGGGGGCGATGGCGCCGGAGACGGTCGAGGAGCTGCGCACCAACAACTTCGGGCAGCAGTACCTCGTCCAGATCCTCGACCTCTCCCACCCGCATCCGGTCACCTTGACCTGGCCGGGCCTGGAGATCTGAGCCCGACGTCAGCGCCAGGGCTGGACCCCACCACCGCACGCGGCTACGATTCTGGCAGTACAGTGTCAGAAACTCGCGGTGAGGTAGCGACGTCCGTCGGGGCGTCGGCGTCGCGCCGGGACGTGGGAACGCGCCGGGAGGGGCAGTGAGTCGTTCGTTAGGGGGCGCGGCCGTCGTCGGGATCGGGCGGTCGCCATTCGTGCGCTCCTCGGGGCGCACCACGCTGTCTATGGCCGCGCAGGCCGCGCGGGAGGCGCTCGCCGACTGCGGGCTCACCGCCGCCGACGTCGACGGCTTCACCTGTTACTCGACGGGTGACAGCGCGGGCCCGAGCCAGGTCGCCCACGCCATCGGGGTCGACGACCTCGGGTGGAGCCTGAGCGTCCTGGGCGGCGGCAACATCGTCACCTCGACCGTGGCGGGGGCCGCCGCGGCGGTGCTGACCGGCCAGGCGGAGGTGGTCGTCGTCTACCGGGTGCTCGGCTCGCAGACCCGGTACGGCCGGGCGTTGGAACGGGTCGAGGTCGACGGCGAGGGGCAGTTCGCGGGGCCGCATGGCTACCTCGTGCCGCCCCAGTGGTTCGCGATGTTCTGCCGTCGCCACCAGTACGAGTACGGATCCACCGCGGCGGACCTGGGCGCCATCGCGGTGCAGGAACGCGACCACGCGGTGCGCAACCCGCACGCGGTGGCCCGCTCCCCCATCACCCTCGACGACTACCTGAACAGCCGGTGGATCAGCGAGCCGTTCCGGCTGTTCGACTGCTGTTACGAGATCGACGGCGCGGTGGCGATCGTGGTGACCAGCGCCGAGCGGGCCGCTGACCTGCCACACCGTCCCGTCCACCTGCTCGGCGCGGCCGACAGCAACCGTTTCGGCGGCTCGGTCGACCAGTGGGACGACCTGAGCTGCATGTACTCCCGGGACACCGCGCCCCGACTGTGGTCGCGCACCGGGCTGCGCCCCGCCGACATCGACGTCGCCTGCATGTACGACTGCTTCACGTTCACCGTGATGGCGACCTTCGAGGACTTCGGGTTCTGCGCCAAGGGCGAGGTCGGCGACTACTTCCGCGCCGGCCGGGCCACCTACGGCGGCGACGTCGTCGTCAACCCGCACGGCGGCCTGCTGTCCGAGGGCTACATCCACGGCCTGAACCACCATTACGAGGCGGTCCTGCAACTGCGCGGAGACGCCGGGGAGCGCCAGGTGCACGGCGCCGAGACGGCGCTGGTCACCTCCGGCGCCGGCCCCTTCGGCGGCGCCCTCGTCTACGGGACGGCGGCGGCATGACCACGACGCACGAGGAGCGCCCGAGCGTGGGGGCCGATCCGCTCAGCCTCCCGCCGCAGCCGGTGCCGGACGCGGTGACCGCGCCCTTCTGGGCGGCCCTGGCCGAGGGCCGGCTGGCCATGTGCCGCTGCGGGCACTGCGGGCTGTGGCTGCAACCACCGCTCGAACGGTGCCGGCGGTGCGCGGGGCCGACCCGGTTCACCGACGTCGCCGGCACCGGCACCGTCTACTCCTTCATCGTCCAGCACCGGGCGACCGTGCCCGGCTATCTCGACGACCTGCCCTACGTGGTGGCTCTCGTCGAACTCGACGAGCAGGCCGGCCTGCGCCTGCCCGCCCGGATCGTCGGCGTCGACCCGGCGCAGGTGCGCTGCGGGCTGCGGGTGCGGGCCGAGTTCGCCGAACTGCCCGGCGGGGACTTCACCGTCGCGGTCTTCCGTCCGGTGGACGGCCCCTGACCGCGGGCGGCCCGGCTTGTCACGCCGATTCCGGCACCGGGCCGCGGGAATGCCGCCCACGGTAGGCTGCGCAATGTGGCGGGGGGATTGTGGGCACGGATAAAAAGCGGCTTCGCCGCGGACGCCGAACACGTGACGACGTGTTTTCTGCCGGCACCGGGATCGGCGCCGATCTGGCCGGCGCAGGGATATCTGCGGCTGTGGCTCGCCGAGGGTTTCCTCGCGAAGGCACGGAGCTGGGGAAACGACCGCTTCCCGGTGCTGCATGCCGGCGCGTCGCTGACGTTCGGCGCCGGCGCGCCGGTCGCGTTCACGACGTTCTCGCGGCCGGCCGCCGCCTGGGCGGTGCCCGGCGACCAGCTTGATTTCCCCATCACCCCGCTGCTGCCGTTCAACGGCGGCACCGTGGAGATCGAGGCGGCGGTCTACCAGGCGACCCAGACGGGTCCGCTGGGCACGGCCGCCTCGCTCGTCGCCGGTTTCGCCGAGCTGCTCGGGCCGCCCCTGGCGACCGCGGCGTCGGTGGCGAACGCCATCTCCGCCGGCCTGGACTCGCTGATCGGCGCGTCCGGCGACGATCCGGTCCTCGGCGTCCACTACGCGATGATCAGTCCCGGTGGCGGCGGCCAGCCGGTGCAGGCCGGCCACCTCGCCGTCGTGAACGCCCCGCCCGGCTCGCTGCCCGGGGAGCTCACGATCGACGCCGACGGCCGGCTCGCCGTCCGCGGCGGCCCAGCCGGCGCCGGCGGCGCACACGGTGACGCAGAACGGCGGCTGACCGGGGTCGACTACCTGGTCGTGCGGGTCGAGACCCGCACCGAGCACGACGTCTGGCTGTCGCCGGCGATGACGGCGCTGATCGGCCAGGCCCGGCTGGCGCGGGCGCACGGGCGCGCGGGGGCGTTCGCCGACCACCGCGCCGAGGCCGTCACCCTGGCCTGGACGTCCGCCGACTACGTCGAGTCCGACCGCCCCCGGATCGCCGCCGCGATCGCCGCCGCCCTGGACGCCGGCCCCGAACAGGCCGCCTTCGGCGACCCCGGCGCCACCGTCGCCGACGAGGTGATCGCCCTGCTGCCCGCCCGCGACGACCCCGCCCTCGCCGCCCTCACCCTCGCCGCCCTGCTCGCCCCCTGACAGCGGCGGCCACCCCGGGTGAGGCCCGTCCCACCCGGGCTGGCGCAGGGGCCGTCAGCGCAGCAGCAGGACATCGTCGCCCGGACGCGGATCGACCGCCACGGTGGCATCCGGGTGAACCGGCCCGTCGTCGGAGGCGGCCTCGTAGATCAGGTCCTTGACCCGGCGGGCGGCGTAGACCGGCGCCAGAAGCGGTCCGGCGCGGCCGAGCCCGCCCCGCATCGCGAGATCGACCGTCTCGCGCACCACCGCACCGACCGCGGCCGCAAGCTCGTCGGGCAGGGGTGGAATCACCAGCACCGCCGGGGCCCCCGCGTCGAGCGCGGCGATGGCCAGATCGACGAAACCCGCCCGATCCTCACCCAGGGGCGCCGCCGCGCCGTCCATCGGATCGGCCTGCAGCACGGCGAGGTGGACGTCACCGACGTGGAGGTCCTCGATCCCCAGCGTGTTCTCCTCATCCGCGGCGGACGAGGTCGACGCGTCGTCGCTTACCCGCAAACGCATTCCCGACATGGTGCGCACGGGAGTACCGATCGCCTGTGCGATGACGGCCGAGCCAGCCAGGCCGTCGTCGGGACGCAGGTGACGCGGACCGCGGAAGGTACCTGCCGGCCCCGAGCGGGCCAACTGGTTGCCGACCGGCTGGAAGCCGCTGGACCCGAAGCGCACGAAGACGATCGTGCGGGCGGACTGCGGCGGTGCGGTCGCGGCGAGCCGCCGTTCCCAGTCCTCGCCCCGCGCCTCGTCCGCGACCACGAGCGGGATCAGCCACAGGCGTCGGCGCTCCCAGGCACGCCAGCGGCGCCGGCGCACGAACGTGGCCCGCTGCCCGTCCAGCCGCCACAGCAACCGGGCGGGCAGGACCCGGTCGATCAGGGGCCACGGCCGGTCCGACCACAACAACCAGCTCCGGGTCGGTTCCGAGGTGACGACCGGCTTCACCAGGCGCGGGGGCAGGGCGATGGCCGTGTACCGGCCGTCCCGGATCTGGATCGGTGAGCCGACCCGCAGGCGCAGGCGGTCCGGCGGGACGGGGGCGGCGCTGCGACGCCGGGCCCCACGCGAACCGCCGCGCCCGGAAAGCAGCGACGCAAGCACCTCCCGCAGGCCGCCGGCGGCCCAGGCGGACAGTGTCGCCACCGATGCCAGTACGAGCAGGATGCCGGGGATCAGCAGGGCGGGCAGCGCCACGTCCCCGTCCCACCAGGAGGTGCCCCCGCCCGTCCTGACCGCGCGCCCGGACCGCGGGAACGCGACGATCAGCGCAGCCAGGGCCACGACCAGCAGCACCGCCGCGACCACTCCCACCCCGATGCGTGCCCGTCGCCGGGGACTGCGGCTCACCGCGACCGGTTCGGATCGCCGCCACGGATCGGCCGATCGGGGCGGCCCGCGATCGTCGTCCGGCTCGCCAGGGTCGTCCAGGCCGCCCCAGCCACCGCGGTCCGCAGCGGCGACCGGCGGGACCGGCGGGTCATCCCAGGGGGGTGGCGGCACCACCGCCAGGGACAGTTCGGGCGGCGGGGACGGTCGAGTCACCTCCGCCGGGCCGCCAGTGGGCCGGCGCTCCCCTCCCGCCTGCCCCTGATTCGGCCCGGCCTGCGCCAGCGCGAGGCGTTCGAGCCAGCCCGGCCAGGCAACCAGCCGCCACGAGGGCGGCGCGGCCGTCTGCGGGTCGGGTGCCTGCCCGGCGCGCTGGCGCAGGCGGGCGCCGAGCACGGCCGCGGACTGGGCGCCGAACTCGTCACCGGCGTCCCGCAGCCGGTCCGCCACCGAACGCGGCGCGAGAGCGGACGGGCGTTCCAGCATCCGTTCCGCAGCGGAGGTCGGCGCGGGATCGAACGGGCGGATGAGCAGGGCAGCGGCGTGCGCGGGCAGCCGCGGGGCGAGGACCTCGGCGACCGCCATCGCCGCGCGGGCGCCAGCCAGCGGCGGCAGCGCGGCCAGGACGAGGGCCACCGGGTCGCCGCCCGAAGGCGACCGCCGGGCGCGCAGGGACGATCCGGACGGGCGGCGCGGGTCCCACAGCAGCGCGGCACCACGCAGCCGTGCCTGCGGGTCGGTGAGGCGGACAAGGTCCCCGGGGTCATCGGCGGTCGACCCGGCCGATCCAAAGCCCAGAGTCCGCCACTCGAAGCGATCCACCACGCCCGTCCCCGCTGGCGAGCCCGGCTCGTCGGCCGGCGGCGGGGACGGCAGGACGACCCGCGAACCCGGCCACGCCCGACGGGTCAGCGATTCGTGGTCCTGGCAGCGCCACCAGGCGTGCCAGCTACCCGCCTCCGCGGGGCTGTCCGGCCGTTGCCCTCCGATCAGGGTCAGCACCAGCCACGCCTCGGCCCGCACCGGTACCGAGCCCGCCCGCGCGAGCTGGCGGATCGACGGGCTGAACTCCGTGGTCCGGTAACGGCGGCACAGCGCCAGCAGGGCCAGCTCGCACTGCTCGACGGCGGCGAGGTCGTCGCCTTGCGCCCTCGCCGCCTCGCGGTACCCGACGATGATCTCGGCCGCCCGGTGCGGCTCGTCGAGCAGCGCCCACGCGTCGGCGACCTCGACCGCGAGCGGGCGGATCTGACGATGCAACCAGCTCGTCGGATGCCGTCCGGCCACGTAGCCGAGATGCTCGTTGAGGCGCTCGAGCGTGGATCGGAAGATCACATGATGGTCGAGGGTGAGGTGGACGGCCGCGGCGACGCGCCGCTCGGCGTCGATGTCCCCGGTGCGCCGAAGGATCTCGTCCAGCCAGTGTGCGGACAGATCGGGCGGCTCGACCGGTGGAGCCTCGCGGGCGAGCAGCAGCAGCACGGCGAGATGGGCGCGATCGACCAGCCCGGGGGGCACCACCCAGTCGGCCCATTGCCGGGCGGCCGCCGGTTCGAACCGCTCGATCGCCGCGAGCAGTGCGGCTGGCGACGCGCCCGCCGCGGCAGGCAGGCGTAACGCCAGGACGGTCTCGACGAGTTCGGTGACAAGCGCGACCGCCGGATCGTCCGCGCCCGGCGCCCGGCGCGCGGCGCCGAGCAGATCAGCGATCTCCCGGCGGTTGGCCGGCCCCGCCGCCGAGGGATCGTTCGACCGGCCCCGGAGGATGCCCGCCGTGTACCCCGCCGCAGCCGCCAAGTAGCCGACGGAGCCCGCTAGCAACGCGGCCGTGACGGCCCGGCCGGGCAGGGCGTGGTCGGCGCCGAACCGGTCAAGGCCTGCCGCCAGGCCGCTGTCGGGCAGCCCGCCTTCGGCGACGGCCTCCGCGGCCGCGAGCAGCGACCCGGCGGGAACGGCGTCGAGGGCGTCGATGAGAAGCCCGCCGGAGGAATCGCGTGACTCCGCGGGCCGGGTCGACCGGGCATCGGGCGGCCGGGGCCAGTTGGAGGTCGGCCGGGGATCGGTCAAGGCGGTGACACTGATCGGCGAGGACGCATTCTCGGCGGCGACCAGCCCGAGCACGGCCCTGGCGAGAAGCACGCCGCTGTGCTCGGCCAGGGGATGGCGGGGCGCGTGGTCGAGCACCCCGGCCCACAGGGCCTGGACCGCGGCATGATCCCCAACGTGGATGCGGGCGGCGGCCTGGGTCGCGAGGATCGCCGCCAGGATCGTCGGGTTCGACGAACGTCGGTCCGGGTCGGACGGGCGCGGCGGGTCGGACGGGCGCGGCGGGTCGGACGGGCGCGGCGCCGGGGAGGGCGCGGGGCCGTCGGCGCGCAGGCGTTCGACGCCGGCGGCGCGCACGCAGACCTGGGCCGCCCAGCCCCATTCGCCGGACGCGACGATCCGTTCCTCCAGGTCGGCCCAGAAGACGGCGGCGTCCGTGACCGGCAGCAGCCGCACCGCGGTCTCGACGGCCTCGGCGGTGACCGCCGCCAGCGGACCGGCGGTGACCAGCGCGGCCGCGTCCCGGCCGAGCCGGGCCCGGTCGAGCGGGTACCGCTCGGGCTCGGCGGCGGCTGCGACGGCGATCCGAATGCGGTCGCGCAGGTGTTCGTCGACCTCGATCACCAGCGGTTCACCCCGGGAGCCCAGCGCGCGGACGTGGATCCACTCCTGGGCGGTGAGACCGTCGAACGCGGCCTGCGGGTCGAGACCGGCCCGGCGCAGCGCGGGGCTGATCATGCCGAGGTCGAAGCGGCCGAGCTCGGCGGCGATGGCGAGGGCGCCGCGGGCGTTGTCGTCGGCGAGGCGGGCGATGATGCGCCGTTCCACCAGCGGATCGCCGGCGGCGCGCAGCACGGCCGGGTCGAGGTCGGGCTCGCGGGCGATCCACTCCCGGTAGGCGGCGAGCTCGAACGGGTTGTAGCGGACCTCGCCCGCCGGGGTGGGCGGCATGCGAGCCTGTTCCAGCAGCGCGGTGCGCAACGCGCCGCCACGCCGGCGCCCCAGGTGACCGGGCCGGATGGTCGCCCGGGAGGAGGCGGCCAGCTCGATGTCGTCGAGCCCGGCGTCCGGCTCGCTGCGCGGTGCGTCGAGGTAGCGGTGGGCCTCGGCGGCGGTGAAGCCGGCGACCGGGACGACCCGGACGTAGGCGCGGGTCAACAGGACCGGCCCGGCGGCGCGCTGCCCCGCGTCGGACGGGGGGATGAGCGGGCGGCGACCGGCGAGGACGACCCGGACGCCCGGCAGCTCGGCGTGCAGCCGTTCCAGCAGGTCGAAGGTGCGGTCGATGGCCGGGGCCGCGGTGCCCGGCGCGTACAGCTTGGCGAGTTCCTCGCAGGTGTCGAGCACGAGAACGACCCGCGGCCGGCCCAGTTCCCGCAGCACCCGGGCGAACGTGCGGACGACGTCGTCGAACAGGGTCCGGATCGTCTGCGCGGCGGCGGCCCGCAGCGCGCCCGCGGTCGACCGGACCGGGCCGTGGTCCGGGTAGACCGCCGAGCCGTAGACCTGCCCGGGCGGCCCGGACTCGGGGCCGGTGCGGCCGAGCTGCTCGTGCAGGGCGTTCGCCGCGTCGCGGAAACGCCGGTACGAGTGATACCAGCCGCGGCTGGCCCCGTAGCCGGCGAGCTCGTCGGCGAGGGCGAGCAGCACCTCGGCGGGCCGGTGCTCGGGGTAGCGGGGATCGAGATGGTCGAAGTCGACGCGCGCGACCGGGAACGGCGCGAGGCCCCGCGCGGCCGCGAACGTGCCCGAGGCGAGGTAGCGCAGCACCATCGTCTTGCCGATGCCGCCCGCGCCGAGCAGGTGCACCGCCCATGGCGTGCTCGGCCCGTCCTCGGCGAGCAGCTCACCGAGCGCGTCCTCGGCCTCGGCCCGGTTCTGGTAGTCGCGCAGGTATTCGGCATCCTGGGCGTCGCGGTGGGCCCGGTCGAGCCGCCAGCCGGCCCGGCGGGCCGCCTCGGCGAGCGTGCCCCCGCAGACCGCGCCGATCGTCCGCGCCGCGGCCACGAGCCGGGCCGCGGCGGCCAGCCCCGCAGGCGGTTCGACGCGGCTGCCCGGGCCGGATCCGGCGGCGGTGACGAGGCTGTCGACCCGCTGGAACAGGCTGGACCCGGAATGGTCGCGCCGGTGCTGGACGGCGACCTCCAGCCAGGGCGCGAACTCGCGGGCGAGCTCCCCCGCGGGCGCCTCGGTCGCCGCCGCGATCACCTCGCTGAGCGCGTCGACCTCGGCGTCTACGTCGAGACCCAGCTCGCGCAGGTGGCGGCCGACCTCGTCGCGCCGGGACGCCCGCAGCCAGAACACCTGCCGGACCGTCCGGCGGGGGCCGAGGGCACGCCGCCGCTCGATCAGACCGGCCTCGTCGAGCCGGGTGAGCAGCGCCGCCAGCTCGTCGGCGGGCACGAGGCCGAACAGGGCGGCGGTGGCGTCCGTCCACTCGGGCACCAGCGCCAGCCGACACAGTCGGGTCGGCTCGAACGCCGCCAGGGTGGCCACGCGTGCCCGTGCCAGCAACGCGCCGACGTCCGGCTGCGGATCCTCGGTGGGATCGCCGCCGGGGCCGGTCGTCCCGGCGGGGCGTCCGGTGGGCGGGGGCGGCGACGACCTCACCGGACCTGCTCCTCGTAGGCTCGCAGGGCGCCCTCGTCGTCGGCGGCGACGAAGGCCTCGTAATCGGTGAGAATCGCGGCGACGAAATACAGGCCCTCGCGGACAGCGGTGGGTTTGCCCTGCAAGCGCCCGAGGGTCTTCTCGATTCTCGCCCGTGACGCGTGCCGCGCGGCGGTGTAGACGAACGGATAACTCGGATGCCACGGGTGGAGAAGCACCCACTGATATCCCAGTATGGCGCTCGCCGGGGGCATCGGGGCCAGCTCCGGGAAAACGAAGCCGGGCTGGCCGGCCTGACCGTCCCGGAAGTCCTTGAGAAACACCCCCTCCTGCTCCACCAGGGAGGCGGTGACGACCACGGGGATCGGCCGGTCCGGGCTGCCCAGCCCGTCGCGGCGGATCATCGCCAGCAGCGGCCGCAGCCCGCCGACCCACCGGTGCACCTCGTCGCCGAGCACGACCACCCGCGTCGCCGCGCCGAACGGTTCGCCGGCGGCCACGGCCGCGTCGGCGAGTGCGCCCAGGTCGCGGGCGAGGCGGTGGCGCAGCCCTGGTCCGGGCAGCGGGGCCGACCCGGCGGCGAACTCCGCGACCGCGTCGTAGAGCAAGTCGAACCGCGCCTCGGTGCCGACGCCGCGCAACGCCTGCGGACTGACGGTGCCCGCGAGCCGCGAGTCGGGATCGGCGTCGAGGACGGTCAGCGGCGGCGGGTCGATCCCCAGCACCTCGGCGATCATGATCGCCTTCTCGAGGATCTGGCTGACAACCGCACGCAGGTCCGGGGGCGCGGCGCCGTCACCGAAGGGGCCGATGAGCAGGGGCAGATGCCCCGTGCGCAGCAGGCGCAGCCCGACCTCGCGCAGCAGCCGGCTCCCACCCAGGCCGCTCATCGAATCCTGGGCGACCGCGGCGACAAACCCGGGGCAGGCTTCGGCCGCCGGGGCGGTCAGCGCGTCAGTCGCCGCGAGCACCCTGTCATGGCCGATGAACACCGGCGCCTGGCGCAGCCCCAGGCTCTCGGCGGCCCGGCGCAGCCCGAGCACCGGCGCCGGGTCGACCACCCGCAGGTCCGCAGGGACGTTCTCGGCGAGGACGAGCGTCGGCATCGCCCAGTCGAGATACCGGCTCGGCGGGTCACCGTGCAGCAGCGCCGCACGCCGCCCGGCCGCGGCGGCGTCGACCACCGAAGCACCCTGCTGCACCGCTCGCACGAACCGGCGGGTGAACAACCGGCTCGCCTGCTCGCTGACCTCCCCGGACATCGCGACGACGATCGGCACGCCGCGCACGGCGAGCTCGGCCGCGAGCGACCGCCCGGCGGCCCGGGCCGCGTCCGGAGGCGCATCGGCGTTTCCGTTTCCCGCCGGCCCGTCGCCGGGGCCGCCCGCGTCCGGGCCACCGGGGCGGGCGCTGCCGCAGACGCTCAGGATGACCGCCACCGGCATCCCCGCCGGGCCGCGCAGCGCGAGCGCCAGGGTCTCGCCGTCGACGAAGCGGAACCCGTCCGGTTCACCGGGATCGGCGACGCGGAGAACCGCGCGGTGTTCGCTGATGTCACCGTGCGCGACCAGGTGGACGACGTCCGGCTCGAAGTGCGCGCACGCCTCGCCGATGTCGTCGAGCGTCGCGTTCGTCATCGCCCGCGAGACGCACAGGCCCTCCGCCTCGAAGGCGCGCATCAGGCCCATGAACATCGCCCCCGGGCGGATCACCACGTCGTCGAGGGCGGAACCGGCGACGAACAGCACCCGCGGCACCCGCCGGATCGTCGCCGGGGCCGGCGTCGCGGCGGGCACCACCCGGGTGACGGCGACGAGCGCCCGAGGATGCCCGGCGAGCGGCGCCTCCCCGTCGTGCATCGCCTCCCACACCAGGCCGGCCAGCGCCGTGTCGTCCGCCGGCCAGCGCAATGCGAGCTCCACCCCCCGGGCGGCGTGCACCGCGGGCGCGGCGAGCAGGCGTCTCCACACCGGCGCGAGCAGGCACTCGAACAGCCACCGGCCGTAGAGCTGGGCGTCGTTGTCGCGCAGCTCCCGGCCGGCGATCCGGGCCAGCAGGCCGGAGATCTCGCCCGGATCGCCGGCGCACACCGCGGCCAGTGCCGGGTCCGCTTCGCCCGGCCCGAACGACGGGCCCGCACCGGGCACGGACAGCGCCGAGGGCGCCGAGCCGCCCGAACGGCCGGCGTGAGCCGCAGGGTGACCGTGACCGGGAGGATGATCCTGATGCGCGCCCGCCCACAGTCCCATCTCCCGGCCCCACCGCGGACGCGAACGCGGACGGGACGACCCGGCACCGGGCCGCGGCCCCGCGGCGAGCTGCGGCCCCACCACGAGATCGGCGTCGGCTAGCGGTTCCCACGCGGCGGCACCGTCGGGCGCGGCGGCACCGTCGGTCCCCTCGGCGCCGTCGGGCGCGGCGGGCGTGGGCAGCGCGGGCGGACCCGCCGGCTCGACCCACCAGGTCGGCACTCGCCGCGGCAGCCCGTCGACGTCGGTCACCACCACCGCGGCCATCCCGTACCGAGCCGTGATCCCCGCGCCCCGCACGTGCACGGTCCATCCGTCCCCACGGTCCTCGACGTCGACGAGGACCCGGGGGATCCTCACCGTCCCTCGGCCAGGGTCGAAGATTCCAGGGCCGTCACGCACGCACCTCCGCCCGTGAGTCCGCCGCCCACCGGATTCCCGGGCGGCGCGGCGGACCCCCGTTCGTCAGTTGACCTCGCCGAGATCCCGTCATCGTCAACGAACCTTCATCTCGGCCTCGGCGGGCAGATCGGCCTCGGCGGGCAGGGTGTCGCCGCGGGCGAGCAACCACGTGGTGAGGCGGGCGGCGAGAGCGGCCACGTCGCCGGGCGGGGGCGAGCCGGCGAGCACCCCCGGTTCGCCGCAGGTGCGCAGCAGTGCGGCGAACCGACGGTGCAGGTCGTCGAGCTGCTCGCCGGCGACGGCGAGGTGCGCGGCGACGCCGGCCTGCACGGCCAGGCGCGCGGCCGGACGCGACCGGCGGGCATGCGGGCTAATCGGCACCGGGTCACTGCGCAGGGCCCTCGTCCAGCTCGCGATGCGGCCGCCGGGGTCGAACCAGGCCGGGTCGACGCCGGCGACGGCGAGCAGCGTGGGGGCGCCGATCGGCAGGGCGAGCAGGGCCTGGGCGACGGCGGGCACGACGGCCAGGTGCCGGCGCAGCTCGGCCGCGGTCGGCCCGGCGGCGTTCGTGTCCGCCAGCCACGCCTCGGCCGCGGCGACCGTCGTCAGTACGCCCATGGGATGGGTGGCCGGGTGCTCGCCGCGGACGCGGCGGACGAGCTCGCCGAGCAGAGCGCGGCGGACCAGGGGCGGCGGGTACGGGTGGCCGGGTGGGGACAGCCCGGCGAGGCGAGTGGGCGCGGCGTGTTCGAGCTCGTCGACCGCCCACGCCGCCGCATCGGCGATCATGACGGCGGAGAAGGCGTCGGCAAAGAGCTCCGCCTGCCAGCCCGACCACTGGGCGGCGAGCTCCGCGTCACCGCCCGAGGCTGCGCGCACCGCGTGGTCCAGCGCGGCGCGGGTCAGGTCGGGCAGGCCCGCCATCAGGTCCCGCTGGACGTGGTGGCCGGTCTCGTGGGCCGCCGGGGCCAACCACCACGCCTGGCGCGTGGCCCATTCCGGCAGGGCGATCGCCGGGATCGGCAGCTCGCGCAGCAGGGCGCGGACGGCCTCGTCCACCGCGTCGGTGCGGGCCGGCGGCCGCAGCGCCACCGGCATGCTCGACCGGGTGACGGCGAAGGCGTTGAAACGCGGGTCGATGTAGGCGAGCGGACCGGTCGGCGCGGGCAGCCCCATCGCCGCGAACGGCTGCGACCAGCACGACCGGACGAGTTCGTCGGCGGCGAGCAGAATCGGGCCCAGCCGCTCGTCGAGCCGCTGGTCATAACGTTCGCGATACCAGTCGAACGTGCGCCGCACGACGGTCAGCATCGTCTCCGCCGACCGGCATCCGTCGTAGCGCGCGCCGCTGTCGCCCAGCTCCCGCAGGGAACCGGCCCGGCCGGCCAGGGCGGCGAGCATCTCGCCCAGCACCCCGTCGAGTATTCGGAAATGATTTCCAAAGCGGAGAAACCGGTCATCTCCGCGGCGGCCGTCCAGCCATCCGGAGAGATCCCGCTGCGCCTGCAGCACCGCCCCCACGGTCCGGTCGATCCGCCGGAGGGACCGATCGGCGCCGAGATCCACCCCCATGTCGGCAAGAGTACCGAGTCGACCACAATGCGTCTTGCCTGGGTTGTTCATCCGCCCCTTTCGGCGGCGGAATGCGTCGGTCCGACTGCGGCGGCGCACGTGGCTCGCCCCAGCGCATTCCCAGCGCGGCGGGAGGGTGGACGGCGTTAGGGTCGTCTGTCATGAGAGCCGTGGGAGTGGTCGAGTTCGGCGGGCCGGAGGCCCTGCGCATCGTGGACGTGCCCGAGCGGCATGCCGGTCCGGGCGAGGTCCGGATCCGGTCCGCCGCCGCCACCGTGAGTCCGACGGACACCTTCACCCGCAGCGGTGACCGGGCGAAATGGCTGTCGAAATGGGCGCCGCCCTACGTGCCGGGGATGGACGTCGCCGGCGTCCTCGACGAGATCGGCGAGGGGGTGTCGACGGATCTCGCGATCGGCGACCACGTGATGGCGATCGTCGTTCCCGCCGCGTCGAACGGCGGTTACGCCGAGCAGGTGGTGGTGCCGGCCGAGTCCGTCGCGCGGGTCCCCGCGGGCGTCGGTGACGTGGCCGCCTCGACGCTGCCGATGAACGGGCTCACCGCGCGGCTGGCGCTCGACCTGCTGGGCCTCACCCCCGGTCAGACGCTGGCGGTGACGGGGGCGGCCGGCTGCTTCGGTGGCTACACCGTCCAGTTGGCCAAGGCCGATGGGCTGCGGGTCGTCGCCGACGCCTCCGAGGCGGACACCGAGCTCGTCCGGGGGCTCGGCGCCGACATCGTGGTGCGCCGCGGCGACGACGTCGCGCAGCGGATCCGGGCGGCGGTGCCAGGTGGGGTGGACGGGCTGGCGGACGGTTCGATCCAGAACGACGCCCTGCTCGGCGCGATCCGCGACGGCGGCGGGTTCGCCGCCGTCCGCCCGTTCCAGGGCGAGACCGAGCGTGGGATCACGATCCACCAGGTGTGGGTGCGTTCCTACGCGCGCGAGCAGGCCAAGCTCGACCGGCTGCGCCAGCTCGTCGAGGAGGGCGCCCTCACCCTGCGGGTGGCGAAGACCATTCCGGTCGAGCAGGCCGCCGAGGCCCACCACCTCCTGGAGAAGGGCGGCGTCCGCGGCCGGCTCGTGCTGACCTGGTGAACCGCGGGTCCGGCGCGAAACCGCCGGACCCGTCCGGCCTGCCCGCCGGCCCTCTCGACTTTCGGCCCACGCGGGCATGACGCCCTACTCCGGCAAGGCGCCTTACTCGGAGAGATGGCGCCCTACTCGGAGATGGCGCCCTACTCGGAGATGGGGCCGAGCCGCCGGATGACGCCGAGCTGCCGTAACGGCGGTTCGGCGCCCCGGAAGTGGCCGCCATTTCGAGGTAGGGTTTCGACAAGTCGCGCCACCGGTGGCCAGGCGCCGCAGGTGGGGCGCCTGGCCGGCGCGGAGGTCGGGCGCGGAGGCGGGACACGTTCTGGCGGACGCTCGGCGGTCCGACAGGAGGGGCCACCTTCTCGGTATCACACCGGGTGAACTACAGCCCAACCGTCACCCACACCCAGATCCTCCAACGGCCAAGCCGAATTGATATCCTCTGCCCGCACGCAACGGCGACGACACGGGTAGTCAATTCTCACCCGACAACAAAACAGACCATCTTTGATCAATGCCAATTGCGCGGAACTCTCGTAGGCTGAATGCGCGCAGGCAGGCATCAGCAGTACCGCCACAGGTAGGCGGAGCTGGTCGGCGACCCTCTCCGCTCACGGCGGGAGAGCCCTGATGGCGGTCGGCCCGGCAACGACGGTGTGTAATCACCGACCGAACACGGCGTTCTCGTCTCCGACGAAGCCCGAAGCCGCCGATCAGGCGCAACGAATATGCGCGCGGCCGCAACGGCTCGTTGCACTCTGTCCCAGATACGCCCAGCACGGTGTGATGTGTCCACCGGCGGACGCGCAGCCCGCTTCCCAGCTACCGAGGCGAGGAGGACACCTGATGATGTCGACGGGATCCTCCTCCTGGGACGTCGGATTCCGCCGAGGGTGGCTGCCCCGCCCGCACTCGATCACCCACTGCGATGGGCGGATCGCCGCGCGGGTCTTCATGGGCGGTGAGGCACACCGGGAGAGGGCCACGGGCACCGCACGCACCGGTCCTCTCCCGGACCCTGCCCGCACACCGGGCACCAGCACCGAGCGCACACACCGGGTCTGCGTACGCCGGTCCTCCACCGGCACGGGCCCGACCACCACATCTCCCACCCCCGCATCGGGCTCCCGATGGGCCGCCTGCGGCCCCCGGTGGACCGTTGCCGCGGGCGGACTGGCCAGGACGGGAGACGAACCCATGGACGGGCGGGTGGGCCAGGGCGACTGTACGGGCAGGACCGCGGGGGAACCGCCGCTGCGTTGGCGGCGGCCGGCCTGCGCCCCCGGGCTGAAGTTCGCCAGCCAGCATACGGACGTGGTCGTCCGGTACCGCTACGCCGGGCGGATCCGCGAGGTCCGGATTCCCGTCGCACTGTGGGCGCCGTTCGTCCACGACGTCCGCACCGGCGTGTTCGACCGGTTGACCCCGCACGACGGACCCCTCGGCTGGACCTCCTGGGGGGCCGGCAGCGGCCAGGTCGCCCGCGGCCTGCCGGACGAGGTGATCGTCCGGTTCCGCCACCTCGGGACCATGCGGGAGAACCGGCTGCCGCAGACGATCTGGGACCAGATCCTGGTGGCCGTCCGCGCCCACGCCATCGACGACCTGGACGCCGGCGTGGACGACGCGGCCACCGACCGGCGCCCGACCGGCTTCCGCACGGTGCACGGCAGCGCCCTGCCGCTGGTCCGCCAGCGCGAGGGCGGCTCCGATCGGTTCCGCAGCACGCAACCGCGTCCCCACCACAGCCACCCCACCCGCTAGCCGGGCCCGCCGCGGTCCGCGGAGGGCGGACCGCGGCGGGCTCGCACGACGGCCGCGCGGGCCGGACCAACGCCGGTCCCACCGCGTCGGACCTGCGGGCTGCCCGCCGCACCCCTCACGGCGGGCAGCCCGCCAGATCCCCGCACCGGATGCACCATCCCCACCAGACCGGCTGCCCGCCGACATCCCAGCGCCGGCGTCCGACCCCCCGGTAACCCTCACCGGCGAGCGGGTCCGCCCTGGCGCCCACCGGCGGGCAGCCACCCTTCCCCTCGCCCCGACACCTCCCGACGGCTCCCGTCCTGACCATCCCCGTCCTGACCATCCCCGTCCGCCGACCACTCCCCCACCGGTGGCGGCCGCCGCGTCACCCCCATCCGCCAGGGGCGCCGGCGGATGCGCGGCGCCGCCGCCGGACCACCATCCACCGGGGTCCGCCGTGCCCGACGGCGGGCCCCGGTGGATGCCACCGCATTCGTGGGGCGTTGCCCGGCGGCGCGCGCAATCCGGCCGCCGGCCGGTTCCCCCGGCGCCGTGCGGGCCGCGCCGATACTGGCCCGAGCCCGGCGCGACCGGAGGCCGGGGACCGCGACGACAGGGGGCCGAGCGTGGCATTGCCCGGCGGCCCGGCGGATCGGGAGACCGAAACGGCCGACGAAACCGGAACGGCGGACGAAACCGGAACGGCGGACGAGACCGGGACAGCCGACGAGACCGGGACAGCCGACGAGACCGGGACAGCCGACGAGACCGGAACAGCCGACGAGACCGGAACAGCCGAGGCGGTGCGCATCGACCTGGTCGGCGTCGGGAAGCGGTACGACGGCGGGGCGGCCGGCGTCACGGCGCTCGCGGACGTCACCCTGCGGGTCGGCGCCCGCGGCCTGCTGGTGATCCTCGGGCCGTCGGGATGCGGCAAGACGACGCTGCTCAACCTGATCGGCACGTTGGACACCCCCACCACGGGGACGGTGCGGCTCGACGGCGTCGACGTCACCAGCGCGTCCCGGCGGACCCGGCGGGAGGTTCGCCGCCGGGCGGTCAGCTTCGTGTTCCAGTCGTTCAACCTGTTCCCGGCGCTCACCGCGCGGGAGAACGTCCGCTTCGGCGCGGACGTCGCCGGACGGGACCGGGCCGGCGAGGTCACCGACGAGGTGCTGGCCGGGGTGGGACTCGACGAGCGCGCCGCGCACTTCCCCCACCAGCTCTCCGGCGGGGAGCAGCAGCGGGTGGCGATCGCCCGTGCCATCGCCACCGGCAACCCGATCCTGCTGGCCGACGAGCCGACCGGCGAGCTGGACGTCACCACCGGCGTGCGCATCCTGGAGTTGCTGCGCGGCCAGTCCGCCCAGGGCCGGACCGTCCTCGTCGTCACCCACAACCGGGAGATCGCCCGGGTCGCGGACCGGGTGATCGAGCTGTCCGGCGGGCGGATCGTCCACGACGGCCCGCCGCCCGGCGGCCAGGTGCCGGTGACGGAGTTGCGCTGGTGACCGGGCACAGGCCAGCGCACGGGTGCGCGCTGGCGGACGGGTAGTCGGGCGGCGGACGGATGGCATCGACGGGGCTGTGGTGGCGCTGGTCGCTGCGCGAGCTGCGCCAGCGCCTGCTGCTCGTGGTCGCGATCGCCGTGATGATCGGCCTCGGCACGGGGCTCTACGCCGGCCTGACCAGCTCCTCGCACTGGCGGCGGCAGTCCTACGACGCCAGCTACGCCCGGCTGAACGTGCACGATCTGCGGGTCGCCGTCGGGGCCGGGGCCACGGTGGCGCAGGGCCGGCTCGCGGCGGTGGTCCGGTCGCTGCCGGCCGCGGCGGCCGTCACCGCCGACGCCGAACGACTGGTGCTACCGACCGAGATCGACGCCTCCCGCCCCGGGCACACCGTGCTCTCCCGCGGCGAGCTGGTCGGCATCGACCTGACCGCCCGGCCGCCGGTCGACGCGGTCTCGGTGGCTCGGGGACGCGGGCTGGTCCCCGCCGACGACGGGCGCGACGTCGGCGTGCTGGACCGTACCTTCGCCAACGCGAACCACCTCCCGCCGACCGGCACCGTGCGGACCAGCGGCGGCGGCGAGGTGCGCTACGTCGGGCAGGGCCAGTCGCCGGAGTACTTCATCCTGCCCGGCGAGCAGCCGGGCCTGGTCACCCAGTCCGGATTCGGGGTGCTCTACACGTCGCTGCCGACCGCGCAGCGGCTCACCGGGCAGCCCGGCGCCGTCAACGACCTGGTGCTGACCCTGCGACCGGGCACGAACACCGGCGCGTTCGCCGCCGAGCTGTCCCGGGCCCTGGCCGCCGCGCTGCCGGGCACCAGCGTGACGGTGACCGACCGGGACGACATCCAGACCCGGCAGATCCTCTACGACGACGTGAACAGCGATCAGCGGCTGTGGGACGTGCTGGCCGTCCTCGTCCTGGTCGGGGCGGTGTTCGCCGCGTTCAACCTGGTCGGACGGGTCGTCGACGCACAGCGCCGGGAGATCGGCATCGGGATGGCGCTCGGGGTGGCACCGCGCCGGCTCGCACTGCGCCCGCTGCTGCTGGGCGCGCAGGTCGGGGTGCTCGGCGTGGTCGCCGGCGTCCTGGTGGGCCTCGTCGTGGGGGCCGCGATGGGCGCGCTGCTGCGTGGAGTGTGGCCGCTGCCGGTGTGGCGCACGAACTTCCAGGTCGGCGTGTTCGCCCGGGCCGCGGCCGTGGGCCTGGTCCTGCCGGTGCTCGCCGCCCTGCCGCCGGTGTGGCGGGCGGTGCGGGTGGAGCCGGTGCAGGCGATCCGGGCAAGCGCCGTGGCCGGGGGGACGGGACCGCTGGTCCGGCTGCTGGGCCGGGCCCGGCTGCCGGGGGGCAGCCTCGCCCAGATGCCGCTGCGCAACCTGGCGCGCGCCCCGCGCCGGCTGCTGCTCACCGCCGTCGCGATCGCCGCGGTGATCACCGCCCTGGTGGTCTTCACCGGCGAGCTGGACACCTTCACCCGCACCACGAACCGGGCCGAGGCGGACCTGACAACCAGCGCCCCCGACCGGCTGCGGGTGATGCTGCCCCGGGTCGAACCGGTGAACTCCCCGACGGTGGACGCCGTGCGCCGTTCCCCCGCCATCGCCGAGACCGATCCCACGCTGGCGCTGCCCAGCCGCATCGCCCCAGGGGCCCGGACCGGCACCGCGGCGGGCACCCGGGCCGGTGGCGACACCTCGGCCGCGCCGATCGACGTACTCACCTACATCCTCGACATCGGGCACGGGCTGTGGTCGCCCTCGGTCGTCTCCGGGTCTCCCACCGGGGGGCTGCTGATCTCCCAGAAGGCCGCCCACGACCTGGGCGTCCACCCCGGCGACACGATCACGCTGCGCCATCCGCAGCGGGTCGGCACCGGCTACCGGACCGTCGACACGCCGCAGCGGATCGCCGGCATCCACGCCTTCCCGGTGCGCTCGGTGGTGTTCCTCGACAACGCCGACGCCGGCGCGTTCCGGCTCGCCGGAACCACCAACGTGGTCGTCGTGCAGCCGGCGGCCGGGTACGGGCGGGACGCGGCCACCCGGACGCTGGCCGCCATCCCGGGAGTGGCGTCGGTGGTGTCGGCGACGGCGAGCATCGAGGAGATCCGGGCCCTGCTGCGCAGCTTCGTCGGGATCCTGCGCATCGGCGAGGTGGTGGTGCTCCTGCTGGCCGTGCTCATCGCCTACAACGCGATGAGCATCGCCGTGGACGAGCGGCGCCGCGAGCACGCGACGATGCTCGCCTACGGGTTGTCCACCCGCACCGTGCTCGGCCTGACCGTCGCCGAGAGCGCGGTGATGGGCCTGGTCGGGACGCTGCTGGGGATCGCCGCCGGCTACTGGGCGCTGCGCTACACCGTGGAGGTGCTGCTCGCCGAGACGCTGCCCGACCTCGGCGTGCAGGCGATCCTGTCGGGCCGCACCCTGGTCGTCATCCTGCTGCTCGGCGTCGGCGCGGTGGCGGTCGCGCCGCTGGCCGCGGCCCGCCGGGTCCGCCGGATGGACGTCCCCTCCACCCTTCGGGTCATCGAGTAACACCGCGCAGGGCCGGGGCGGGCAGGATGAGGACCGCCGGCTGACTGCGGGGACGTCATGAGGCTGCGTTGGTTGACGAGGTTGCGCTGGCTCGTGAGGCTGCGCTGGTTTATGAGGTGCGCTGGTTTATGAGGCTGCGCTGGTTGACGGTGCTGGGGCGGGACGTGGTCGGCGCGCTGCGCGGCCACGACCTCGCACTGCTCGCGGCGGGCGTCACTTACTACGCGGCGATCGCGATCGTTCCCGGGGTGCTGGTGGCCGTCAACCTGCTCGGCCTGCTGCTGGGGCGGCCGCGCACGGCGGAGCTCGGCTGTTCCCTGGCCGGCGCGCTGCCGGGTGGTCTCGGCGCCCCGGCGGTCGTGCTCGCCGCGTTCGACGCGGCGCTGACGATGTCGCCGCTGGTCGTCGTGGCCGCCGCGGTGCCCGCCTCGTTCTACGGCGAGGGGCTGCGGCGGGCCTTCGTCCGGCTCGCCGGAACGACCGAGGGTCTCGTCGGGTGGCGGGGTCGCCTCGGCGTCCTGCCGCTGCTCGCCGTCGCCCCGGTACTGCTGCTGCCGGTGCTCCTCGTGACGCCGACCCTGGCCCGGCTGTTCGCCGAGAGCGACGCCTCGGCGGGGCTCGGGGTGGTCGTCGCGTTCATGGCCGACTGGCTGGCGCTGACCGCGACACTCGTGATCGTCTACCGGGTGGTGGGGCCGGGGCGGCCGGGCTGGACGGCGACGCTGTGGGCGGCGGCGGCGACCGGGTCGTTCGTCGCCGGCTTCGTGCAGGGGTTCGTGCTGTTCCTGTCTTTCCATCTGGACCTGGGCCTGCCGTTCGGCGGCTTCCGGGCCATCGGCGGGGCCGTCGCGGTCGGCTTCTGGCTGTTCGTGCTGCACCTGATCGTGCTCGTCGGCTACAGCCTCGCCCTACGCCTCGACGAACGCGGCGGCGTCCCGTGGGCGAATGCACGTCCGGCGCGGCCGCGGCCGCGAGCCGCCGACGGTCGTCGGTGACCAGGAGCCGAGCCGACGGCCGGCGGCGGATCCCGCGGCAACCGCACGCGCCCTAATGCCCCCGGCCCGCCCCGGTGCCGTGATCCACCCCGTTGCCGTGGTCGACTCCGTTGCCGTGATCCACCCCGTTGCCGCCGTCGGCGAGAAGATTCACGGCTCCGCGGTTCGCGGGCGACTGACCCAGGGGGGATTGAATCCCCCCTGGGACGATGCCGCCGATCCCGAAAGCGACAACGAGAAGACCGACGGCCGCCACGGTCAACTGGATCCGCCGCAGAGCTAGGGTTCGCATCTTTGCACCTTTTGTCGATGGGTAGTTCCCTGCCGGTAAATCACCCAGGGATTCACTGGAGAATCGGCCGAGGATCCTCGGCAGCAGCCGGGGATGTTCGCTGTGCGATCCGGCGACAACACGGAGACTAGCGCGACGAACCCCAGCCGGATGCTACCAGGAAGTGCCTATACGAAGATCCCCTTCTCCGCCCGAAGGGACCACGCGACAGTGGTCGAGGGCGCCGCCCAATACCTGCCGACGTCACTGACCAGCGGAAATCACGTGGGCGTTTCCGCAGCGCGTCTTGGTTCACCATCGCGGCGGGGATATCAATCACACCGCGGAGGGACGAGCTGGCGGCAGGACCCAGTGTGGGCCTCGTGCCGGACTGATCCGGGGGACGATGAGCCGGTGCCGATCGATCGCCCGTCCGGGACCTCCGCGGACAGCGCCCTGGAGTCAGTGGTCGTGCAGCGACCAGCACGGTCAGGCGGATTCACGGCCTGACCGCCGGTTCCTTTCCCTGGTCGCTTTCACGCGCGACCATCCGCTCGATCGCCTTTTTGGGGTCAGAAGTGGGTCAGGACGAGGGCATCCAGTCGGGGCGGCGGACCAGTTCCACCCCGATCAGTTCGATCCGGGCGGCGTCGTCGTCCAGGACCACCACGTCGCACAGGGCGTGGATGTTGTCGATCTCCCGGGCGGTGACGACGCTGCGGGCCTCACCGGTCATCAGACCCGGCCGGTGGATGCGGCACTCGCGGACCGCGACCGGCAACGCGCCGCCGAGCACCCGCCAGGCCCACAGCCCGGCGAGCTGCATCCCGCCGTCGAGGCCGGCGACGTCGAAGTACCAGTCGTCGAGGCCCCACGCCAGCTCCCGCACGCCGACGACGGACCCCTCGGCGCCGTGCTCCGACATCCCCTTGAGCCACTGGATCGCCTGGAAACGCGGGCCGTGGAACAGCGCGTCGCTGCGGTAGATCAGGTCCCGGCACGTCGACACCTCGGCTGCCTTCTCGGCGAGGCCTGCCGGGGTCGGCCACGCCGACGCCGGCACCGGCTGTGGCTGTGCGGCGTCGAGTTTGGCCTGGTAGTGAGGCATGCCGTCGGCGTCGTCGAGGCGCAGCACGGGTAGCGGCGCCGCGCCGGCCCCGGCGGCGGGCAGGTCACCGGCGCCCGGGGCCCCAGCCCCAGCCCCGGCCCCGGCCCCGGCCTCGGTCACGGCCTCGGTCACGCTGACGTACAGCTCGTGCCCGGTGTCGGCCAGGTGCGGGAAGGCGATCTTGCGCAGGACCCGCAGGTCGCGCAGCACCATCCCGGCCTCGCCGTCGCCGCGCAGCGCGCGGGCCCCGCGGGCGAGCCAGTCCAGCGCCATCGCGAGCGGGAGCACGGCGATGTCGGCCGGGCTGTGGTCGGTCAGCCAGGGATGGGTGCGTTCGTGCACCGAGAGCTGGCCGAGGACCCGCCGGGCGACCGCCGGCCCGGGCCCCCCGCCCGCCGGCCCGGATCCCCCGCCCGCCGGCCCGGACTCGCCGCCCGCGAGGCTGCCCACGGCCGCGCCGACGTCGGACGAACGGGTCCGGCCGTCGACGGAGGCACCGAGCGCCTCCGGGCCGCCCGCGCCGAGCAGGATCCGCGGCTGCGTCCCGGCGCTGCGCACGCCCGTGATCTCGTCGACGAACACCGCCGCGCCCTGGGCGACCGGGAGCGCCGGCACCCCCCGGCTGGCGAAGACCTCGGCGAGCAGCGGTCCGACCATCCCGCCGGCCCAGGGGCCCCAGGCGATCGAGCGCACCAGGCAGTCCGGATGCGCGGCCCGGTAGGCGCCGGCGACCTGGTCCAGGGTCGCGTTCGCCATGGCGTAGTCGGCCTGGCCGGCGTTGCCGAACCAGCCCGCCACCGAGGAGAACAGGCACAGCAGCTCCACGGGATCGTCGGCGAGCGCGTCCAGCATCGTCCGCAGACCCCGCACCTTCGTGTCGAACACCCGGTCGAAAGCGTCGTCGGTCTTGTCGACGAGCAGCTTGTCGGCGAGCGTGCCGGCTCCGTGGACGAGTCCGCTGACCGGCCCCCAGTCCGCCCGGACCTCCTCCAGGGCACGGGCGACCGCGTCGGGGTCGCGGACGTCCACCGGCAGGTAGCGGGCCTGCGAACCGGCGCGCCGGAGGGCGGCGAGGGTCGCGTGCACCTCCCGCGCGGCCAGGATCTCCCGCGCCTGCGCCCGCAGCCGGGCCGGGCCCGCCGCCGCGTCGTCGCGCTCGGCCAGCAGCCGCACCAGCGACGGCTCGTCGGTCGCGGCCGCGAGCCCGGCCGGCTCGTCGAGCAGGGGCGTGCGGCCCAGCAGGACCAGCCGCGGCTGGCAGGTCCGGGCCAGCTCGATCAGGGATGCGGCCGTCACGCCGCGGGCGCCGCCCGTCGCGACGATCACCGCGCCGGGCGCGAGCCGAAGCGGGTGCGTGTCCGCCGGCTCCGGCGGGGCCGGCGCCACCCCCGCAACGAGGCGGGTGCCGTCGGCGCGCAGGCCGACGACCGGGGTCATCCCGCCCTGGCGCAGCTCGTGGGCGACAGCGGCGGCGAGCGACGCCGGGTCCCGCCCGGCCCGTTCGCAGTCGATCGCCCGGACCGCCGCGTCCGGCCATTCGGCGGCCGCGGTGCGGGCCAGCGCGGCCAGCCCGCCGAGCCAGGCCCGCGTCCCCTGCCGACCGTCGAGGCCGAGGTCGCCGCCGGTGTCCTGCACGGTCACGAACAGCCCGCCGTGCACCGCCGACGACGAGGCCATGGCCCGCGCCCAGCGGAAGGCGTCCCGCTGCCGGTCGAGGGCCTGCTCGACGGAGTCGGCGGCCGCCAGCCCGCCGAGCAGGATCACCCCGCCGGCGTCGGCGGCCAGCCCGCCCGGCCCGTCCGGCCCGTCCGGCCCGGCGTCCGGCGGGCTGTCGGTGACGACCGCGCCGATGCCGTGCCGGTCGAGCTCGGCGGCGAGCGCGGACCCGAGGCCGCTGCCGCCGTCGACGATCGTCAGCGGACGCGCGCCCAGCCCGAGGGGAGCAAGCCCCGGGGCCGCGACGGGCCTGACCTCCGGCACGAGCCGGGTCAGCGGCGGCCAGCCGGCGGCCCCTCCTGTGGAACCGGCCGGAAAGGGGGCATCGGCCGCCACGCCCGTCGAGCCCTGCACCGATGTCGCCGCCGCCCTGGTCGGGTCCCCGGCGGGGCGCTCGGCGAGGTCCGGGATGGCTGCGGCCGCCGCCGTGCCGGGGCCGGTCGGATCCGGCCCGCTCGGTCCGCTCGCCGCCGGTTGCGGCTCGTCGGCCCGGTTGCGCATGAGGTCGACGACCTCGCCGAGGGTGCGCAGCGCGGTGAGCTGCGCCAGGGCGTCGCCCTCGCTGACGTCGACCGCGATCTCGCCGACGTGCTGGCGCAGCGCGGAGAGGATCTCGACCTTCTTCAGCGAGTCGATGCCGAGGTCGCCCTCCAGCTCCATGTCCATCGCCAGCGCGGAGACGGGGTATCCGGTGCGCTCCGCGACGACGTCGAGCAGCAACGCCTCCAGCTCCTCGACGCTGCGCGGCGCCGGCGCCCCCACGGCCCCGACATCGCCTGGTGCCGGGGCAACTGCGGGCGAGCCGCCGACCGGCTGATCAGCAGCAACGCCAGGCGCCGCGGCAACGGCCGAGACGGTGCCCTGCGCCACCACCGGCGGCACGCCGGCGGAGGGCATGGTGGCGGGCGGTGTCGCCGTGGGCCGGGAGACGGGAGCGGTCGGGGCGGGTGCCGGCGGCACGGCGACCGCGGCGGAGGCGGGCGGCGCGACCGTCGGGTCGGCCACCGGCACCGCGGGCGGCGCCGTCATGGCCTGACCGGCCTGGACCGGTTCGGCCGGCCGGGGCTCGGTGCTCGCCGGCGCCTCCGGCACCGGCGGCATGGCCGTGGCAGGCATGGCCGTGGCAGGCATCGCCGTCGCAGGCATCGCCGACGCAGGCATCGCCGACGCAGGCATCGCCGTCGCAGGCATCGCCGACGGCGGGACCGCCGGTGGCAACGCGGCGGGGTTCACCGCCGGCACAGCCGGCAGGTATCCGGGCGCCGGGGACAGGTCCATGGCGGGTGCGCCGGCCAGCCGCGCGCACATGGCCTCCGTCGTGCGCAGGAACTCCACCTGCGCCTCGGTCATCAGGTGCTGGTAGGCGGCCTGGACCTGGGCGGTCTGCCGGTGCGCCTCGACGAAGGCGGCCCACCAGCCCGGCCCGGCGACGACATCGCCCACCAGGGCCGCATCGGGCGACGGCGCAACCGCCGGCGCCTCCGTGGTGGTGGCCGGCACGGTGGACGCCGCCAAGGGCGTCGGCTCGGCCGCCCCCGACCCGGTCACAGGGGTCGGCGTCCCGGTTATGGCAGGTGCGGGAGGCGGCTGCGCGGCCGGGGGCGCCGGCATCGGCTCCGCGGCCGACGCAGCCGGCATCGGCTCCTCGGGTGGGGGTGCCGGCATCGGCTCGGCGGGCGGCGGTGCCGGCACCGGACCCGCGGCCGGCGGCGCGCTCGCCTGCGCGGTCGCCGGCGGTGTCGACGTGGTTTCCGCGGCCGGCGACGGTGCGCCGGGCTGCGTCGGCGGTCCCGCGGTCGGTGCCGTCGGTGCGGTCGGAATCGCGCCGTCGGCCGATGCCGGGGCTGGAGGTGCGGCGGGGACGGTGGGACGCGGCGGGGCGGCGATGCCGTCGGCCGGAGCCGGAGCCGGCACGGCCACCCCGGCGGCGGTCGTCGGAGCGACAGGCGCGGGAGACTCGGTCGCCGGAGAGGCAGTCGCGGGAGAGGCGGTCGCGGGAGAGGCGGTGGCGGCGGACCGGGCTGGGTGATCACCGTTGGGCGATGGCTCGCCCAACGGCGGTGGGTAGTTGCGGCCGTAGTTGGATCCGTCGATCCGCATGGTCATCACCGGCTTCCGGCGCCGCCCACCGGCAGGGGCGGGCGGCGGGTCGTCGAAGGTCAGCCGCGCGCCCTGGACGGCGAGCTGGCCGAGCGCGGACTGCAGCATGGCGTCGCCGTCCTGGCCGCGGCGGTCCAGGCTGATCGCGAGGTGCTCCCGGCCGTCGAGGATCTGGTTGACCAGACCGGTGAGGACCCCGCCGGGGCCCACCTCGACGAAGGTCCGCACGCCGTCGGCGTACATGGTCTCGATCTGGTCGACGAACAGCACCTGCGCGGTGAGCTGGTCGACGATCCGCTCCCGGATCAGCGCCGGGTCGGTCGGGTAGGGCCGGCCGTCGGAGCCCGCGATGACCTCGCAGCGCGCCGGGTGGATCTCGATGCCCTCGAGCACCTCGCGCAGCGGGTCGCGGGCCGGCGCGACCAGGGGGCAGTGGAAGGCGGTCGCCGTCTCCAGCCACCGCGTGGCGATGCCCTCGGCGGCGAGCTTGCCCTGCACCGTCTCCAGCGCCGCCGCCGCGCCGGACAGCACGAGCTGCCTCGGGGCGTTGTGGTTGGCCACCCAGACGTCCCGGTCGGGCAGCCCGTCGAGGGCCGCCGCGACGTCGTCGTGGGTGGCAACGGCGGCGAGCATCCGCCCGCCCGCCCGCTCGGTGGTGTTGCGCAGCAGCTCGCCGCGCCGGCGGGCGAGGATGACCAGCGATTCGGCGTCGAGGACGCCGGCGGCGCACAGTGCCGTCAGCTCACCGAAGCTGTGTCCGGCCACGCAGGGTGGGCGGACCCCGTAGCTGTCGAGGACGGCGAGCAGGGCCAGCGAGTGCAGCGCGATCGCCGGCTGCGCCCATTCGGCGGCGGTCAGCGTGCTCTGCCTGGCGACGCGCTCGGCCTCGTCGAAGGTCGGCGGCGGGAACACCACCTCGTGCAGCGGCGTGCCGCCGAAACGCAGGCCGCCGAGGCGGTCCCAGACCTCCTGCGCGGCAGGGTATCGCAGCGCCACGTCCGTGCCCATCCCGACGTACTGGCTGCCCTGGCCGGGGAAGAGGAACGCCGGCGGGGCCGCCGCCGGCGGCGGCACGGGCGGGATGCCGGTGCCGGACTCGTCGGTCGGGCTCGCGTAGTTCGGGGTCACGTGGTTCGGGGTCATGTGGTTCGAGGTCGCGTAGTGCAGCCCACGCGGGTTGGTGAACGGCTCCCGCGGCCGCTGGCCGATCAGATTCGCGGCCTGGTCGATCCGGGTGCCGAGCTGCTCGGCGGAGCCGGCGACCAGGGCGAGGCGGACCGGGCGGCGGGAGTCGAACTCGCGCCGGCTCGCCCGCGCGATCCTCGCGGTGGGCCGGGAGGTGTCGATCGCCCGAAGCGCGGCGACGATCTGCTCGGGCGTGTCGGCACCGAACAGCACCAGCTCGCTGCCGGCGGCCCGCGGCATACGAGGCTGCCGGACGTGGCCGCCGCCGGTTTCCCTGGACTCGCCGGTTGCACTGGACTCGCCGGGCACGCCAAGATCGCCGGACCCGCCGCCGGCGTGGGTCGGCGCCTCCTCCAGCGCGATGTGGAAGTTGATGCCGCCGAAGCCGAAGCTCGACACCGAGGCCCGGCGCGGGTGGTCCGCCGGGCGCACCCAGGGGCGGCAGACGGTGCTGAGGTAGAAGGGGCTGGAATCGAGCGAGAGATCGGCGTTCGGTTCCGCTGCCTTGATCGTCGGCGGCAGGGTGTGATGGTGCAGGGCGAACACGGCCTTGAGCAGCCCGGCCGCGCCTGCCGCCGACTTCGTGTGCCCGATCTGCGACTTCACCGATCCCAGCGCGCACCAGCGATCGCCGTCGCGCTCGGCGGCGCCGAACACCTCGGTCAGCGCGGTGACCTCGGTGCGGTCCCCGACGACGGTGCCGGTGCCGTGCGCCTCGACGAGCCCGACCGTCTCCGGCCCGTAGCCGGCGTCGGCGTAGGCGGCCCGCACCGCCCTGACCTGGCCGCCCGGCGCCGGGGCGTAGATCGCCGCGCCCCGCCCGTCCGACGAGGAGCCGATCCCGCGGATCACGGCATAGATCTTGTTGCCGTCCCGACGGGCGTCGTCGAGGCGCTTGAGCGCGACCATCGCGACGCCCTCGCCGAGCAGCGTGCCGTCGGCCTGCGCGGAGAAGGGCCGGCAGTCCTCTGTGGGCGACAGGGCCGGCGTCTTGCAGAAGCTCACGAACGTGCACGGGTTGTTCAGAGCGTCGACGCCACCACTGATGATCATATCGGCGCGACCGAGGACGAGTTCGTTCACGCCGGCCGACACCGCCGCCAGGGAGCTCGCGCAGGCGGCGTCCACGGTGTAGTTCACCGCGTGCAGGTTGAGCCGGTTCGCGACCCGGCCGGCGACGATGTTGCCCAGGCCGCCGGGAAGGGTGGCCTCCTGCCACTGCGGATAGTCCTTGAGCACGTGGTCGCAGATGCGGCGGGCGTCGGTGTCGGAGTAGCCGAGTTCGCGCAGCGCCTTGAACCACATCGGGCGGCCCAGGCGCAGGTCGATCTCGCTGAGCAGCTCCAGGTTGCCGCTGCCGAGGATGCAGCCGATGCCGCCGCGGTCGGCGGTGTCGTACTCGTCGCCCAGGGCGTCGCGCAGCGTCTGGTCGGCGACCTGCAGCGCGAACAACTGCGCCGTGTCGGTGGCCGGGACGGTGCTCGGCGGGATGCCGAACTCGGCCGGGTCGAAGTCGATCGTCGGCAGGAACGAGCCGCGCCGCACGTACGTCTTGTCGATCGCGGCCGGGTCCGGGTCGTAGTAGTCCTCGACCAGCCAGTGGGAACGCGGCACCTCGGTGATCAGATCCTCGCCGCGGACGATGGAGTTCCAGAACCCGGCGGCGTCCGTCGAGCCCGGCATGATGGCGCCCACTCCGACGACCGCGATCGGCGGTTGGGGCGGGGAGTCCGTTCGTCGCATTGTGTCCGTGTCTCCTTCCGGACTGGCCGGCCCTTTGCGGACCGACCGGCCGCGAGGTCAGCCGTCGGCGCCGAGCGCCAGTCGGCGCGGCGGGAACTGAGCGACACCCACCGGCACCCCGCAACTGCGCACCTGGTGGGCGCGGGTGACCACCGCCGCTCCTTCGAGAAGATTCAGGGCGATCTGGACGACGCTGCGCTCCGCCGCCTGCGCGAGGAAGCTGCCGCTGATCCACCGGTTGAACGCGCCCATCGCCGGGCCGCACCAGATCTGGTAGTCGGTGCGCCGGCTCTGCTCGCCGGCGAGCGCCCACCGGCCGGAGTTCCCCAGATACCACCGGAACACCAGCGCCATCCGGTGCTTGGCATCGTGCAACGCCCGCTCCACCTGGCCGGGGTCGCGTTCGACCCAGTACGCGGCGGTGCGGGTCCACACGTCGTCCAGGGACATGCCGAACAGGTCGCGCTCCAGCTTCGCGCGCAGCTCGGGGGCGAGCTGCTCCAGGCTGTCGTGCCGGCGGTACGCCTCGAACAGCAGCCCGGCACGGGGGGCGAACATCGATCCGCGGCGCAGCACCTGCACCTTGGCGCCGAGCTCGAACATGTCCGCGGCGGGCGCCAGCGCCACGTCGGCCAGGTCGGCGCCGGCGAGCATCGCCTTGGCGTCCTCGGACTGGCCGGACTCGACGCTGACCTGGTTCACCGAGCCGGTGAGCACGTAGTCGGCGCCGAGCGCGAAGGCCGCCGCGACCGCCTGCGGCGTGCCCAGACCGCCGGCCGCGCCCACCCGCACCGGCCGCGGGTAGTCGAAGCGGGCAACGACCCGGTCCCGCGCGGCCTGCACGGCCGGGACCACGACGGCCATCGGCCGGCCGTCGGTATGCCCGGCGCTGTCGGCCTCGACCGTGATGTCCTCGGCGATCGGCAGACCCGCGGCGAGCTCCGCCTCCGCCGCGGTGATCTGCCCGCCGTCGACCAGGGCACGCAGGATCTCCCCCGGCGGCGGCGACATGAACTGCTCGGCCACCTCGGGCCGGGAGATCTTCGCGAACACCCGGGTGCGGCGCTCCACCCGGCCGTCGGGCGTGCGGCGCAACCCCGCCGCCGCGCAGCGGACCACCGCCGGTGTGATCGACATGAACGCCGACGCCGACACGCACGGCACCCCGTGGCGCAGCAACAGGGCGGCGGTGGTGTTCTCCAGCGCCGGGTCGCCGGGCGAGTGCAGCAGGTTTACCCCCCAGTTCGGCTGGCCGGCGAGCGTGCCGGCCAGGGTGACGACGGCCTTCTCGATCCGGTCGAGCCCCAGCCCGCCCGAACCGAAGAAGCCGAGCATCCGGGCGCGGGCCATCGCGGTCACCATCGCGGTCGTCGCGATACCGGTCGCCATCTCCCCGGCGATGTAGGGGAAACGCACCCCGTGCGCCGCCGCGAACGAGCGGTCGCCAAGCCACTCCGGGTACAGGGCGGGCAGGGTGCCCACCACCACCGGGGCGGCGGGGTCCCCGGCGCCGACGTCGCCGCCGAGACCGAGGCCGACGCCCCGGCCGGGCACGGCCAGCAGGTGCACCGGCTCCCGCACCGCGCGCACGCAGGCGGCCAGCTCCGGGCCGGAGAAGGCCGCCGGGTGCGGGCCCGGCCGCCAGGTCGGTGCCGTCACCGGACGGCCGGCCCCGGCGCCGGCGGCGGCGGATTCACCCGGGTGGGGCCGGCGCGCAGGCGGCCGGCGCAGCGCCGGCACAGGGCTGCTCCGGCGCTCCGGCAGGCTCGCGACGCGGGGGGGTCGAGGGGTGACGGTCATCGGCTGCTCCCACCCGGGGCGGATCTGACCTGGGCGGATTCGACCCGCGGGGCCGGGTCTGTCCGCGCGGCCGGGTAGGTCCGCGCGGCCGGATCGAGCGGCGCGGCGGGATCGAGCGGCGCGGCGGGATCGGCTCGTGCGGCGGGATCGGCCCGGGTCGTCGGGTCGTAGGCGGACAGGGCGCGGGTCAGCAGGTCGGAGGCGAGCAGGTCGCCCGGGGCCAGGTCCAGCTCCTCGACGCCCAGGCCGGAGAGCAGGTAGTCCCGGTCCACCAGCGTCTCGGCGAGCCGCTCGCCCAGCGCCGTGCGGGTGCGGGTGTCGTCGAAGACGTGGCGGTGGCGCAGGTACATCAGGAACCCGGGCACCATGCCGATGATCCGTTCCAGCGGCGTCGGATCGGCCGGGGGCTGCTCGACGAGCTCCACGCGGACCGGCAGGAAGCTCTCCAGCAGGTCGATGGGCAGCGACACGGGCAGGTCACGACTGCTGACGATGTGATAAGTGGTCATCGCGCCGGCCGGTGGGCGCCCGGCGAGGCGCACCATGTCCCGGACGGCGTCCTCGACGGCCATCACGTTCCAGCGTGCCCGCGGGTCGCCGACGACCCGCACGGTCTGCACGGTCGGCTCCTCGGCGTCGACCAGACCGCCTTCCACGGCCATCGAGGCGATCGTGAGCATGAAGCGGGCGACCGCCTCCAGGGTGTCCGACGGCAGGTCGGGGTGCGGCGGGCGGTGGCTGAACAGGACGCTCGGCCGGAACACCACGACCGGCCGGCCGCTGTCGGCCGACCAGTCCCGGACCGCGACCTCCGCCTCGTACTTCGATTGCTCGTACGGGCTGGCGAACCCCCACGAGGGGTCGAGCTGGTCCTCGTAGACAACCGGGTCGGGTCGCAGGCCGGCCACGAACGCCGTGCTCACGTGGTAGAAGCGCGGCCGTCGCCCGCCCGCCGCCGCCAGCGCCAGCATGTTTCGGGTGCCGTCGACGTTGACGTGCTGCAGCTCGGTGAGGTCGCCGGCGAGCTTCGTCTGGGCGGCGCTGTGCCAGATGGCGTCGACGCCGTCCGCCACCCGCCGGAAATCGGCATGGCCGAGGCCGAGGAACGGCTCGGCCACGTCCACGTCGACCACCGAGACCCGGCGCGGGAGCTCGTCGATCAGCCGCGGGCTGGCCCCGGTGACCTGCAGGAACCTGGCCAGCCGGTCCGCGGCGTCCCCGGAGCCCGCATGGGCCAGAACCGTCAGCGACGCATTCCGCTCGAGAAGTTCCCGCACCAGATGCACACCCACAAATCCGGTTGCCCCGGTGATTGCGATCTCCACGAGAATTCCCGCCTCCTGGTCGACTGCGTCCATCCGGCTTGTCCGCGTAAGCACTGCGGCCGGGCCGAGACACCGCGCATCCTCCGCACACGTCGGACCGCTGATGGAACATGGGATGCGAAAGCGGCCACCCGGACTCGGTGACAGTGCGTCGACGTCAGGGACGCGTATCGCGACCGCCGGGGGGCATGCCGGTGCGATCCCCCGCACAGCGGGTGGTCAGGCCCTGCGTTACGGGGTACCCACCCTGGGTCGCGATAACAGTGCGTCCTTTTCCGAACCGCACCCGGACACCCGGATCGGGTGACTTCGCCAGACGGCAGACGGCAGACGGCAGGGGACCGCTGCGGGCCTGCGGGGAGGTGCCGCGCGCCGACCGGCGGGTGCGCCGGTCGGCGCGGAGGGTGCGTCAGACGGCGGAGAAGGAGACCTCGGTGGACTTGATCAGTGCGGTGACCGGCGTGCCGGGCTCGAGCTTGAGCTCCTCGGCCGCCACCCGGGTGATCGCCGCTGTGAGCTCCACATCCTTGCCGACCTTGATCCTCGCGACTGACATCGCACCGCCGGAGTCTAGTCCGACGAGCGTGCCCGCCAGCTTGTTCCGGATACTCAGTCCGGACACCTCGGTGGTCGCCACCGCGATGTCGGTCGACTTGATGAGCGCCTCCACGGCGGTGCCGATGCCGATACCGAGATCCTTGATCGCGTCCATCGTGACCGTGGCCGCGAGCGACAGGCCGCCGGGAATCTCCATGGTGACGGTTCCCATGACCGAGCCGCTGACTATCTCGGTAATAATTCCGGTGAATCGGTTACGAATACTAAGGATCATGAATCGACCTTATCTAGCTCATGTATCGGACGAGTTGCATGTCGACGGTGTTACCCGAGTCACGCGACCGTCTTCCGGCCGTTCGAGCAACGCTGCGACCGGCGAATACCCCCGGACAGTCGGGTCACACTGGGGCCTATCGGACCGCCCGACCCGGCCAACTGGACAGCACCCACGGACCCTTCTTCCTATATCGGACCGCATCTGCGTTTAAATTGCTAGGATCTAACCGTAGATGCGGCTGAACGCCGGGCCGCAAGGTGGCCGCAACCTGCGGTCGCCTGCCCCGACGAGGAAGGAGCGGCGGATGTCCGCGCAGCTCAGCGCCGCTACGACCGCGGCGCACCGCCTCGTCGCGAGTCCCACTCCGGCGGCCGGCCCCCCGGCGTCCACCACCTCCGGGCCATCCGGCGCCGGGGCGTATCGAGCTGTCAACAACAATGGCAACCGGCCGCCCGTCCCCGCAAAGAGCTGGAAACCTGCCGGTCAAGAGCCTACCGGCACTTCCGTTCCGGCCTTTGCCCGCAGACCCGACGCGAATTCCGAGCAGAGTAGGTATCTGACGTGTCCTGGAGCGGCTCCGCACACTCCCACGAAGAGACGACCGAGTGGCTCTCGCGAGTCGAGAAGGTCACTCCCGTTCTGGTCCGCCACCGCGAGCAGGCCGAACGGGAAAGGGTGACACCGCCCGCCGTCATCGCCGCGCTGCGGGACCAGAACATTCACCGCATGTGGGTGTCCCCGTCCTTCGGCGGCGGCGGAGTCAGCGTCCGGACCGGCTCGGCCGTCCTGCAGGCCCTCGCCCGCGTCGACGCCTCGGTCGCCTGGCAGATGGGGGTGCAGGGGGTCATCTCCCGGATGTCGGACTACCTGCCGGAGCAGGTCGCCTGCCAGCTCTTCCAGGACAGCGACGGGCTCGTGGTCGGTGGGATCAACCCGTCCGGTCAGGCCGAGCCGGTGCCCGGCGGCTACCGGCTGCGGGGCCGCTGGTCGTTCGCGAGCGGATCCACGCACGCCGACTGGCTCGTCTGTGCCTCCCTGGTCACCGAGGTGGACCCCGCCGCCGAGGCAGGCCTCGTCCCGGCGCCCGACAGTGCGGGAGGCAACCCCGCCGGAGGTAACCCCGCGGGAGGCGGCGGCCCTGCGGCGGGCGACCCCTCGGCCGGCGGCCCCCCGGGCGGCGATCCCGCGCCGGCGGCGACCGCGCGGACCCGGATGCTGTTCGTGCCCGCCGACGCGGTCCGCTTCGACGACGACTGGTTCACGACCGGCCTGCGGGGGACGGGAAGTGTCAGCTTCACCGTCGACGACCAGTTCGTGCCCGAGGAGTTCACCGTCGACGGCGGGCTGCTGCGCCGCCCACCGGCCGCCCGCCCCTCCCGCGGCTACCCCATCGCCTACTACGACTTCGGGCCGTTCACCACGGCGTCGACGATCCTCGGCATCGCCCAGGACGCGTTGAGCGCATTCCCGGGCATCGCCGTGGGCACGGTCCCCGCGCGGGGGACGCAGACCCTGGGCTCGAGCCACACCGTCCAGGCCGGCCTCGCCCGCGCCGCCGCGCTGGTCCGCTCCGCCGAGCTGCTGCTGGAAGACGCCGCCAACCATGCCAGCCTGCGCTGCCTGATCGGCGGGGAGGAGCTGTCCGCGCTGATCAGGCTGGCCGCCGCCACCGTCGGCGAGAACACGGTCAAGGCCGTGGACAGCCTGCACAGCATGGCCGGCACCCGGGCGCTGGGCGCGGGCGGGCGGCTCGACCGCTGCCTGCGCGACGTCCACAGCGCGGCCGCGCACATCACCCTGTCGCCGATGAACTTCGAGATGGTCGGCGCCTACCTGCTGGGCGACTCGCTGCTGATGCGGCGTTGACGTCCTCCCCCGCCCGAGGCTGCGGGCAGGGGACTGCGAGTCCTGCACTTCACCGCGAGGGTTCTACACGTTCACTGCGAGGGGGAGGTGCGCAATGGTGAGATTCCCGATGACCCAGAGCCCGCCGGCTCGGCCGGGGCTCACGCCGCGACGGCGCCGGGAGCTCCCGAGTCGACCCACCGGCCCGAGTGGTCGCGGCCGGGGACGGCGAGATGCCACTCGGCGGCGGCGTCCGTAGTCCGGACAGCTCAACGCGGCATGAGCCGCGCCGGCACGTCGACCAGCCGGGAGCGGAGGTACTCGCCGAGGCCCTTCGCCTGCGGGTCCGGCCGGGTCGCCGCGGCGACGCCGTCGCCGAGCAGGCCGACCACGACGAAGTTCAGCGCCCGCAGGTTCGCCAGCTCGTAGCGGTGGATCGCCAGCCCCCGGGCCTCCGGGACCAGCTCGGCGAACCGCGCCGCGGTCAGCTCGGCGGCGAGCCAGGCGTAGGCGGCGTCGTCGCGGGCCCAGAGCCCGACGTTGGCGTTGCCGCCCTTGTCCCCGGACCGGGCGCCCGCGATCAGCCCGAGCGGTACCCGGACCAGCCGCTGCGCCCCCGCTGTGGCACCCGGGCCCGCGGCGGCACCGTCCCGGGCGGCGGTCGCGTGGGCGGCGTCCAGCCGGATGCCCGCGGACACCGCCCGCGGCGCGACCGCGCCGGCCGAGGACGCCGGCAGCGGCGGGACGCCGGCGGCGGCCGGCGCCGACGGGCTGTGCGGGACGACGATCTCCCGGCCGTCGTCGAGAACCACGCGCTGCTCGACGGCGTCGCGGTGCACGAGCGTCGGCCAGTACACGCCGTAGGCGCTGGCCTCGGTCGGGGGGGTGGTCGCGTGGAATCCCGCGTAGCCGCCGAGGGCCAGCGCCATCGTCGCGTCGGAGAACGTCCGGCCGACCCGGGCCGGGTCGCGATCCTTCACCGTGATCCGCAGGTGCGCCGTGGCAAGGGCGTTGTCGTCGGCGTCGGGCCGGTCGAACCGCAGCAGCCGCACGTCGACCTCACCGACGGCGTCCTCGCCGCCGAGCAGGCCGAACAGTTCCCGGCGGGCCCAGGCGGCCTTCTCCTCGATGTCGAGGCCGGTGAGGACGAGCGTCATCGTGTTGCGGTAACCGCCGAGACAGGTCATGGCGACCTTCAGCGTGTCCGGCGGTGGGCTGCCCCGGGTGCCGGACAGCCGCACCCGGTCCGGGCCCAGCCCGACCAGCCGAACCGTGTCGAAATGCGCGACGACGTCCGGATTCACGTACGCCGGCTGCGCGATCTCATAGAGGAGCTGGGCGGTGACGGTTCCCACGGAGACCAGCCCGCCGGTGCCGGGATGCTTCGTGATGACGCTGGAGCCGTCGGCGGCGACCTCCGCGACCGGGAACCCAGGGTAACGCCGGTCGGTGATCTCGGCCAGGAAGGGGTAGTTCCCGCCGCACGCCTGCGGCCCGCACTCGATCACGTGCCCGGCCGCGACGGCGCCGGCGAGGCGGTCCCAGTCGTCGCGGGCCCAGCCGTGCCACCAGGCCGCCGGCCCGACGACGAGGGAGGCGTCGGTCACCCGGGGCGCCACCACCACGTCGGCGCCCGCGGCCAGCGCGGCGGCGATGCCCCACCCGCCGAGGTAGGCGTTGGCGGTCACCGGCGGGGCGCCGTCCGCGGCGAGCCCGGCGAACGGCCGCCCCGTGTCGAGGTGGATGAGCGGCTCACCGGCCGCCCGCAGCTCGTCGAGCCGGCCGACGAGGTCGTCACCAGTGATGTGGGCGACCCGCGGGGCCAGGCCGAGACGCCCCGCGACCGCGGCGACCTGGGCGGCGAGCCCGGCGGGGTTGAGCCCGCCGGCGTTGACCACGATCCGGATCCCGCGGTCCAGGCAGGTGCCGAGCACCTGTTCGAGCTGGACGAGGAAGGTCCGCGCGTAGCCGGCGGCGGGATCGCGCTGGCGTGCCTTCCAGAGGATCAGCATCGTGAGTTCGGCGAGGTAGTCGCCGGTGAGCACGTCCACCGGACCGCCGTCGACCATGAGCCGGGCGGCGTCGATCCGGTCGCCGTAGAAGCCCGAGCAGTTCGCGATGCGCACCGGCCGCCGCGGCGGCGTCCCGGGGGTCATCAGCGGCCGGTCCACACCGGCGGGCGGCCGTCGCGGAACGCCCGCGGGCCCTCCTGCGCGTCGTCGCTGAGGTAGACCGGTTCCCAGATCCGCTCCGCCTCCCGGTACGCCGCCGACAGTGGGAGCTCGGCGAGCAGCCCGACCGTGCGCCGGGCCGCGCGCACCGACAGCGGCGCGTTCGCCGCGATCGTCGCCGCGAGCTCGCCGGCCCGCCCGGCCAGCTCCGGGCCGGGGACGACCTCGTTGACCAGGCCGACTTCGTGGGCGCGCCGCGCGGTCAGCGGCTGACCGGTCAGCAGCATCTGCATCGCGATCCGCGGCGCCAGCAGGTAGGGCAGCGGCGCGGCCCAGGGGGCGCCGCGGCCGACGCGGGCCTCGGTGACGGCGAACCGGGCGGTCTCGGCGGCCACGACGAGATCGCAGCACTGGGTCAGCAGGAACCCGCCGGCGTAGGCGGCCCCGTTGACGGCGGCGATCACCGGCTTGTCGACGTCGATGTTGCGGCCGAGCTGCGGCAGGTAGTCCGGCGGCGGCACCCGCAACCCCTCCCCCGCCATCTCCCGCAGGTCGCCGCCGGCGCAGAAGGCCCGGTCCCCGGTGGCCGTGAGCACGCCGACGGCGGCGTCGACGTCCGCGCCGAGCCGGGTGAACGCCTCCCACAGCCCTGCGCGCACCTCGGCCGACAGGGCGTTGCGGGTCTCGGGGCGGTCGATCGTCAGCCACGCCACCCGCCCGTCGCGGCGGTAGCCGACCGCCGGGGACGTCACGGCGCCGCCGTCCCGGCCGCCACGGGGCCCGTGTCCGCGGAGCCCTGGTCACGCGATCCGATGTCCGGGGGTCCGGTAACCGGCGGTCCGGTGACCGCGGGTCCGGTGCGCGTGCCGTCCGCGCGATCCGTGTCCCCCGCGGCCGGCTCGGCCGGGCTGATGACCGCGAGGATGTCGCCGCCGCCGACGGCCTGCCCGCGCCGGACGTCCAGCGCGCTCACCGCCCCGTCGTGCGGTGCGAGCACCGGATGTTCCATCTTCATCGCCTCCAGGACGACCACGACGTCGCCGGCGGCCACCGCCGCTCCCCGCGCCACCGCGACGCGCACGACGGTGCCCGGCATGGGGGCGGCCAGCGAACCCGCCGCCGCGGCGGCACCCGGCTCGACGAACCGGGGGATCTCGTCGGCGGTCGTCGATGCGCCGCGGCCGTCGAGGTAGATCTGCGACCCGACCCGGTGCACCGCCACCGTGGCCCGGACGCCGTCGACGGTGAGATCGACCCCGTCCGGTCCGACCCGGTGGACGAGCACATCGCGCGCCCGCCCGCCGACGCTGACGTCGAGCGCCCGGCCCCGCCACCGGTAGCGCACCTCGATCCCGCCGGCCGCCGGGTCGGCAGGGGCCGCCCCGCCACCGGACGCCCCACCGCGGGCCGTCCCACCGCCGACCGCCCCGCCGGGGGCCGTCCCACCGCCGACCACCGTGTACACGGCGCGTTGCGGCTCGCCGGGGACGTTGCGCCAGCCGGACGGCACGCCGGGCAGGACCGCGGCCGCCCGGCGCTGCGAGGAGGCGGCGACGGTGGCCGCGATGAGGTGCGTGGCCAGGATGTCCCCGTCCGCCGCGGGCGCGCCGAGCCCGGCCGGGTCCCACCGGTCGAGGAAACCCGTGTCGAACTCGCCGGCTCGGAACCGCGGGTCACGCAGGACGGCCACGAGCAGGTCCCGGTTGGTGGCGACCCCGTGCACCCGGGTCCGCGACAGCGCCCGGGCGAGCCGGCGGAGCGCCTCGTCGCGGGTCGCCCCGTGCGCGACAACCTTCGCGATCATGGAATCGTAGTGGACGCCGACGACGGAACCCGCCGCGACGCCGCTGTCGACGCGAATGCCCGGTTCGGTGGGAACCTCGAAGCGGTGGATCGTCCCGGCGGCCGGCCGGAACCCGGCGCCGACGTCCTCGGCGCACAGCCGGGCCTCGACGGCGTGGCCGGTCACCCGGGCGCTGCGCAGCCCGGCCGGCAGCGGGGCGCCCTCCGCGACCAGAAGCTGGGCGCGGACCAGGTCGAGCCCGGTGATCTGCTCGGTCACCGGGTGCTCGACCTGCAGGCGGGTGTTGACCTCCAGGAAGAAGAAGCGCCCGGTGCGGTCGAGCACGAACTCGACCGTGCCGGCGCCGACGTATCCGATCGCCGCCGCGGCGGCGATCGCGGCGGCGCCGAGCCGCTCGCGCAGGTCGGCGTCGACCGCCGCGGACGGCGCCTCCTCGATGATCTTCTGGTAGCGCCGCTGGATCGAGCACTCCCGCTCGAACAGGTGCACGACCTCGCCGTGGGAGTCCGCGAAGACCTGCACCTCGATGTGACGGGGCCGGTCGACGAGATGCTCGAGGAACACCGTCGGGTCACCGAACGCCGACGCCGCCTCGCGCCGGGCCGCCGCCACCGCCTCGGCGAGCTCCGCGGCGTCCCGGGCGATGCGCATCCCCCGCCCGCCGCCACCGAAAACGGCCTTGACCAGCAGCGGGAACGTCAGGCCCGCGGCGGCGGCGGCCCGCGCCAACGGATCCGGCTCCGGCGCGGCGGCGGGCTCCGGCCCCGCCGGCGCGGCAGGCCCGCCGGCGCGGCCGGCGAGCAGCGCCTCGTCGTGGCCGGCGAGCAGGGCCTCGTCGTGGCCGGCGAGCAGGGCCTCGTCGACGACCAGGCCGGGCAGGACCGGCACTCCGGCGGCGGCCATCAGTTCCTTCGCGCGGATCTTCGACCCCATCGCCTCGATCGCCGCCGGCGGCGGCCCGACGAACGTCAGGCCGGCGGCGGCGCACGCCCGGGCGAACTCGGCGTTCTCGGCGAGGAAGCCGTAGCCGGGGTGGACGGCATCGGCCCCGGTGCGCAGGGCGGCATCGACGAGCAGGTCGGCGCGCAGGTAGGTCTCGGCCGGTGTCGCGCCGGGCAGCGCGACGGCCTCGTCCGCGGCGGCGACGTACGGGGCGTCGGCGTCCGGGTCGGAATGGACGGCGACGGTGGCGATGTCCATCGCGTGCGCGGTACGGATGATCCGCGCGGCGATCTCGCCACGGTTGGCGACGAGCAGCCGGCGGATGGGGTGCGTCGGGCCGGTGGACGATGGCGGGTCGGTGGGCGCTGGCGGGTCGGTGGGCGCTGGCGGGTCGGTGGGCTGCACGGCGGTCACATCCTGAAGACGCCGTAGCCACGGCGTCCCTCGATCGGGGCGGAGTGCGCGGCGGACAGGGCGATGCCGAGCACCGTGCGGGTGTCCCGCGGGTCGAGCACGCCGTCGTCGTAGAGCCGCCCGCTCATGAAGAACGCGTGTGACTCGGCCTCGATCTGGCGTTCGATCGCCGCCCGGCGCGCGGCGTCCGCGGTGGTGTCGAACGGCCGGCCGGCGGCCTCGGCGGCGGACTGCCCGACGATCGACAGCACGCCCGCGAGCTGGGCGGCGCCCATGACGGCGCAGCGGGCGCCGGCCCAGGCGAACATCAGCCGCGGGTCGAAGGCCCGGCCGGACATGCCGTAGTTGCCGGCGCCGAACGACGCCGCCATGGTGATGGTCAGGTGCGGGACGCTGCTGTTCGTCACGGCATTGATCATCTTGGCGCCGTCGGAGATGATGCCGCCGCGTTCGTAGGCGGTGCCCACCATGAAGCCGGTGGTGTTCTGCAGGAACAGCAGCGGGGTGTCGACCTGGTTGGCGAGCTGGATGAACTCGGCGGCCTTGCACGCCTCGGCACTGAACAGGATGCCGCCCGCGTTGGCCAGCACCCCGACCGCGAACCCGTGCACCGACGCCCAGCCCGTCACCAGGCGGGTGCCGAACTCCGGCTTGTACTCGCCGAACCGGGAACCGTCGACGACCCGGGCCAGCACCTCCCGCGGGTCGAACGGCAGCCGCAGGTCCGCCGGGGCGATCCCCAGCAACTCGTCGGGGTCGTAGAGCGGCGCGTCGGCGGGCAGGTCCGGCCCCCGACCGAGCTTGCGCCAGTTGATCTCGGACAGGATGCGGCGGCCGATGCGGATCGCGTCGCGCTCGTCGACGGCGACGTGGTCGGCGAGCCCGGACACCCGCCCGTGCATCGCCGCCCCGCCGAGCTCCTCGTCGTCGGCCTGCTCGCCGGTGGCCATCCGCACCAGCGGCGGGCCGCCGAGGAACACCTTCGCCTGGCCGGCGACGAGCACGGCGTAGTCGCACATCCCGGGCACGTAGGCGCCGCCGGCCGTCGCGGTACCGAAGACCAGGGCGATCGTGGGGATGCCGGCCGCCGACAACGCGGACAGGTCGTGGAAGATCCGTCCGGCCCCGACGAACAGGTCGGCCTGGCTGGGCAGGTCCGCGCCACCAGACTCGACGAGGTTCACCACGGGCAGCCGGTTGCGCCGCGCGATCTCCAGCGCGCGCAGGGTCTTGCGCAGCGAGTGCGGGTTCATCGCGCCGCCGCGGACCGTCGGGTCATGGCCGATGACGACGACCTCGACCCCCGACACCACACCGATCCCGGTGACGACGCTCGCCCCGACGGCGAACCCGCTGCCCCAGGCGGCGAGCGGGGACAGTTCGAGGAACGCCGAGTCCTGGTCGACCAGCAGCTCGATGCGCTCCCGGACCAGCAGCCGGCCGCGGCGATGGTGCCGGTCACGGTAGCGCTCGCCGCCGCCGTCGCGGGCGGCGGCGAGCTGGTCGGACAGCTCGGCCAGGAGTCCGAGCTGGGCCCGCCGGTTGGCGCGGAACCGCGCGGAGCCGGTGTCCAGGCGGGAGCGCAGGACCGTCCCCTCGGCGACGCGGGGATGCGCCGCCCCCGGCTGGGACGCGGTGATCGTCCCGGGCGTGATGATCGTCAAGGTGGCGTCTCCTCAGTACGAGCGGGGCAGGCCGAGACCGTGCTGGGCGACGTAGTTCAGGATCATCTCCCGGCTGACGGGAGCGATCCGCAGCGTGCGGGCCAGCCCCCACAGCGGCACCAGGCCGTACTCGGCGGACATCCCGTTGCCGCCGTGGGTCTGGATGGCCTGGTCGACGGCGGCCAGCGCCGCCTCCGCCGCCGCGTACTTGGCCGTGTTCGACGGTTCGCCGGCGGGCAGCCCCCGGTCGTGCGCCCACGCGGCGCGGCGCGTCATCAGGGCGGCGAGCGAGGTCTCGATCCGCGCCTTCGCGAGCGGGTGGGCGATGCCCTGGTAGGCGCCGATGGGCTGGTCCCAGACCCGCCGGTCGCGGGCGTAGGCCACGGCGCGGTCCAGGGCGTACCGGGCGATGCCGACGCACAGCGCGGCACCGGTGATCCGTTCCGGATTCAGCCCGTGGAACACCTGGCGCAGGCCGTCACCCTCGGTGCCGACCAGCGCCGCGGCCGGCACCCGCGCGTCGTCGAGGAACAAGGTGAACTGGCGTTCGGGCAACTGGGCCGCGACCGGCAGCGGGTGCGCGGTCAGCCCGGGGGTGTCGGCCGGGACGACGAACAGCGACAGGCGGGCCCGCCCACCGCCCTCGTCGACGCCGGTGCGCGCCACCACGAGGACGGCCGCGGCCTCGTCGAACCCGGAGATGTAGTACTTCTGGCCGGCGAGCAGCCAGTCGTCGCCGTCGCGGCGCGCGCTCGTCGTCAGGCGATGGGTGTTCGACCCGGCGCCCGGCTCGGTGATCGCGAAGACGATCTTGTGGCTGCCGTCGGCGAGGCCGGGCAGCCAGCGTTCCCGCTGGCCCTCGTCGCCGAACCGGGCGATCACCTCCCCGGAGATCGCCGCCGAGACCAGCAGGAGCAGCAGCGGGCAGCCCGCCGCGGCGCTCTCCTCGCAGACGGCGGCGAGCTCCACGATGCCGCCGCCGCCCCCGCCGTAGCGCTCGGGCAGGTTCACGCCGAGGAAACCGGCCTCGGCCAGTGCGCCCCACGCCTCGGCGGTCGGCGTGCGGGTCGCCGCCCGCTCGGTGTAGTAGGCGCCGCCGAACGGTTTCATCATCACGGCGACGGTCTCGCGCAGGGCCGTCAGCTCCGCGCTCTCAGCGAAATCCACCGTCGCCCCCCTCCGCAGGCGCGCCGAGCACCAGCCCGAACGCCGGCCGGTTCGCCAGGCCGCCGGCCCGGTCGAGCGTGATGATCTTCTGTTCGGTGTAGGCGTCGAGCGCGTCCGCGCCGCCCTCGCGGCCCAGGCCGCTCTGCTTGGTCCCGCCGAACGGGTAGGCGGGGTGGATGACGTGCCAGTCGTTGACGTAGACCATCCCGGCGTCGAGCCGGCGGGCCACGTCCAGCGCCCGGTCCTCGTCGGCGCTCCACACCCCGGCGGACAGGCCGTAGTCGCTGTCGTTGGCCAGCGCCACCGCCTCGTCGACGGAGTCGTACGACAGGACGGTCAGCACCGGGCCGAAGACCTCCTCGCGGGCGATCCGCGCCGTGGCGGCGACCCCGGTGACCACGGTGGGTTCGACCCAGTACCCGACGTCGAAGCCGGGTCCGGTCGGCGTGGCGCCGCCGAGGGCGATCGTGGCCCCCTCGGCGCGGGCGGCGGTGAGGCGGCCGAGGATCCGGTCCCGCTGGCCGGCGCTGATCACCGGTCCGACGTCGGTCGCCGGGTCCAGCGGGTCGCCCAGGCGCAGGCCCTTGGCGCGGTCCACCAGGGCCTCGACGATCTCCGCCCGCCGGTTGTTCGGCACGAGCAGGCGGGTGCCGGCCTCGCACGCCTGCCCGTTGTTGGCCAGGGCCGCGTACAGGGCACCGTCCACCACCAGCGCCAGGTCGGCGTCGGCCAGGATGATGTTCGGACCCTTGCCGCCCAGCTCCAGGGTCACCCGCTTCACCGTGCCGGCGGCCGCGCGCAGGATGGCGCGGCCCACCTCGGTCGAGCCGGTGAACGCCACCTTGCGCACCGCCGGGTGCGCGGCGAGGTGGGCGCCGACCGGCTCGCCGTCGCCGGTGACGACGTTGAGCACGCCCGGCGGCAGGCCGGCCGCCGCGAACTCGGCGGCCAGCTCCAGCGGCAGCAGCGGAGCGTGCTCGTCGGGCTTGAGCACGACGGTGTTGCCCGCGGCGAGCGCCGGGGCGACCTTCCAGATCGTCACCAGCAGCGGGATGTTCCAGGGCACGATCGCGGCGACGACGCCGAGCGGTTCGCGCCGCAGCAGGCCGGCGGTGGGCAGCGGGTCCATCGCCGGGCCGGCCCGCTCGAACGCGTAGGAGCCGGCGAGATCGGCCAGGTAGCGCAGGTGGGCGATCGACAGGCCCAGGTGCAGAGCGGTGCTCACCCGGATCGTGGCGCCGTTCTCCCGGCTCTGCAGCGCCGCGAGCTCGGGCAGCCGAGCCTCGAGCCGGTCGGCGACGCGGTGCAGCAGCGCCGCCCGCTCGGCCGGGGGGGTGCGCCGCCACTCCCCCGCCACGTGCGCCGCCGCGGCGGCGTCGACCGCCCGGTCGACGTGCGCGACCCCGCCCCTCGCGGCGGTCGCGACGAGCTCACCCGTCGCTGGGCTGCGCAGGTCGTACCGATCGGCGGTGTCGACCCACTCCCCGGCGATGAACAGCGGGTGGTGCGGTACGCCCATCGTGCCTCCCCCTCCTCGATCTGGTCCGGCGGTTGGTCCAGGACCGGCGGTTGGTCCAGGACCGACGGTTGGTCCAGGACCGACGGTTGGTCCAGGACCGGCGGTTGGTCCAGGACCGACGGTTGGTCCAGGACCGGCGGTTGGTCCAGGACCGACGGTCATGCCGGTGCGGTCAGTCCACCGGCAGTAGCTGCCGGTAGCGGCTGCGGTAGTAGACGAGCGGGCCGTCCTGCTCGCCGGCCCGCACGCTCTCGACGTGGCAGGTGACGATGTGGTGGTCGCCGCCGTCGTGGATCGCGGCGACCCGCGCGCCGATGTGGGCGGCGGCCCCGGCCAGGGCGGGTGCGCCGCCCGGCAGCGGCGTCCACGCGACGCCGGCGAACTTGTCCGCGCCGCTGCGCGCGAAGCCCGCGCTGAGCAGGTCCTGATCGGCACTGAGGATGTTGACGCACAGCCGGCCCGCGCCCGCCACCGCCGGCCACGAGGTCGACGACCGTCCCGGACAGAACAGGATCATCGGCGGGTCCAGCGACAGTGCGGTGAACGACTGGCAGGTCAGCCCGACCGGCCGGTCGCCGGCCAGCGCCGTCACCACCACCACGCCGGTGGCGAACCGGGACAGCACGTCCCGGAAACTGGCGGCATCCGGCCCCGTCCCAGGCACGGGTCCGGGTCCATGGCCGGGTCCGTGGCCGGGTCCGGGTCCGTGGCCGGCTCCGGTCATACGCATGCGCACAGGCACAGGCTGGTCTCCTCCCGACGGGACCCAGGCGCGGCTCGGCACGGCGATCAGCCGACCCGGCGGGCGCGGCCGGCCCAGTGCGGCTCGCGGATCGCCCGCTTGTCGACCTTGCCGGCCGCGTTGAGCGGCAGGCCGGCGCGGAATTCGATCGACTTGGGCGCGGGCACCCCGCCCAGCTCCCGGCGGACGTGGGCGATCAGGTCGGCCTCGGCCACCTCCGCCCCGGCCCGGACGACGACGACCGCGTGCACGGCCTCGCCCCACTTGGCGTGCGGCACGCCGATGACGGCCGCCTGCGCGACCGCGGGATGGGTGAGCAGCACGTCCTCCACCTGGCGCGGGAAGACGTTGAACCCGCCGCTGACCACCATGTCCTTCTTGCGGTCGACGAGATAGAGGAAGCCGTCGTCGTCCAGGCGGCCGATGTCGCCGGTGTGGACCCAGCCGTCGCGCAGCGCCTCGGCGTTGCGGGTGGGATCGAGGTAGGTCAGCATCTGCCCGAGCTGGCGTGAGCAGATCTCCCCGGTCGCGCCGATCGGCAGCGGCCGGTCGGCCTCGTCCTGGATGCTCACCCGCACGTACGGGATCGGGCGCCCGGCGGAGGCCAGCCGGCGCAGGCCGGGCTCGCTGTCGACCCGGTGGTCCTCCTTGCGCAGACAGGACACGTACCCGGGCTCGGTGCCGGCGTAGGCCTGCACGAAGATCGGGCCGAACACGGCGAGGGCCTCGCGCAGGCGCTCCGGGGCGATCGGCGCCCCGGCGTAGATCATCGTGTGCAACGAGGAGAGGTCGTAGGACGCCCGGTCGGGATGGTCGAGCAGCAGATACACGATCGTCGGCACCACCGCCGTGGCGGTGACGCGCTCCCGCTGCACCGTGCCCAGCAGCAGGTCCACGTCGAGCCCCGGCAGCATCACGTTCGTCCCGCCGCGCAGGAACGTCGGCATGACGAAGATCTGGGTGAAGTGGGTGAGCGGCGCGCCGTGCGCGAACACCTCCCCCGGGCGGATGTCGCCGATCTCCAGGCCGGCCGTGATGCTGTAGTGCGCCCAGGTCTCATGGGAGGTGACGACGCCCTTCGGCTCGCCGGTGCTACCGGAGGTGAACAGCACGTACGCCTCGTCGTCCTCGTTCGGCGCCGTCGCGGGCGGGCCGTCGGGCTGGGCGCCGAAGTACGCCGCGTAGTCGAGGCGGCCGAGCCCGGCGGGGGCCACCGGCTCGACGGGACCGGCGGGGCCCACCGAACCGGCCAGATCCGTCGGACCGCCCGGATCGGCCGGTGGCGGTGCGCTCGCGGCGAGCCGGATCAGCCGGGGCCGTTCCGGCAGGCCGGCGAGGGCCTCGGCGACGACCTCGTCGAACCGTTCGTGGTAGATCAGCGTGGTCGCCCCGGTCTGGCGCAGCGTGGCCCGGTGCCCGGCGGCCGCGGCCCGCGCCGGCATCTGCACGAGCGCCGCTCCGGCCTTCCAGATGCCGTGCTGGGTCGGGATGAACTCCAGCACGTTGGGCAGCAGCAGCCCCACCCGGTCCCCGCGGCCGACACCGAGCGCGGCGAGGCCGTGCGCCACCTGGTTCGCGCGGTCCCACATCTGCCGGTAGGTGAGCCGCCGGTCGCCGTCGACGAGCGCCGTCGCCCCCGCGTGGTAAAGGCACGCCCGGTCGAAGACCTCGGGCAGGGTGCCCCACATGACCGATCCCCTCCTCGCTGACTCGTCGCCCGGCCGCCACCCGTCCACCCCATCCGTCGCGCCCGCCACCCCTCTGCCCGTCTCAGCCACCAGCGCCGTTGACGGTGGCTGAGACGGGGGCGGTGGTGGCGCCGACGCCTGGGGCGGCGCCCGGGACCGCGGTGGCGTCGGCGTCGGCGTCGGCGTCGGCGACCCAGTAGTGCGGGGTGAGCACCGGCAGGCCGAGCTGCTGGAGCACCGGGGTGTCGTTCCAGTTGGTCAGCTCGCGGTCGATGCGGCCGTCGGCGTCGAGCTGGTGCCAGGTCTGGCCGCGGGTGGCCAGGGAGCGACCGCCGGTCGGCACCCCGCGGAAGCCGGCGAGATGCTCGCCCGTCCAGCGCCACAGGATCGTCACGGCGCGGGCGCCGGCCCCGCCCGTGGTCTCGATGGCCTCGAGCACGTCGAAGCGGTGGATGCCGAGGCCGTTGGCCGGATCACGGTTCGCGAAGGGGGCGAGCCGCTCGCGCAGCTCCGTCCGGTCCGTGGCCGTGTCCACGACGTGGTCGACCGCCCGGCGGTCGTCGTAGAGGACCGCGTCGGCGTAGAGCGCGACGGCGGCGTCGGTGTCGGCGGTGATCGCCCGCGCCCATCGCTCGGCGTGCTCGGTCGCCTGGCTCATCGGTTCTCCTTTCGCGCCGGCCGGGGCCGGTCAGTGGGCGGCGGCTCAGGGGACGCCGGCTCGGTGGGCGGCGGCTCAGAGGACGGCGACTCAGAGGACGGCGACTCAGGGGGCGGCGGCCAGGACCGGCGCGGTGATCCCGCCGTGTACCGACACCGGCAGTCCCAGGGTGTGCAGCGGCGCCACGGCGTCCCAGTAGGTCGACTCGCGCCGGATGCGGCCGTCGGCGTCGTAGACGTGGAAGGTCTGGCCGGAGGTGGCGAAGGGCCGCCCGCCGGTGGGGACCCCGAGAAAGGCGGCGGACCCGTCGGGTTCCCAGGTCCAGCGGATGAGACCGCTGCGGGCGTCGCCGATGTACTCGTCGATGCGGAACACGTTGATGCCGATGCCGTTGCCCCGGTCCGCGTTGGCGTACGGGGCGAAGACCCGGTGCAGCTCCGCCTTGTCGGTGATGGACTGGTCGAGAATCAGGTCCTCGAAGAGAAACTCGTCGGCATACAGTGCACACACCTTCTCCGCGCTCTCACGGAATGCCTTGAGCCATTGCACGGCGAAACGGTAGGAGGACATCGGACAACGCTCCCTGTCGGCGCTTCCCGCCGACCGACGGCTTCCCCCGCGGTCCGGGGGAATCCCGTGGTTCGGTGGCCTCAACGTTAGGTCCGGGCCGGCGTCACCGCGTCATCCCTCGGGGGTAAAGACCCCGCCCCTTGGGGTGAATGCGACCGGCTGGTGCGCAGCGGGCGCCGGAATGCGGGTCGGCGCGGCGGCGATGTCACCCCGTTGAAGGGCGGAAGTTCTCCCGCAGGGAGATTCCGGCCCGCGCCTGCCGAGCTACGTTTCGCTCGATCGGGACGCATTCACCGGGGCGTGTTCACCGGGACACCGTCGACGACGAGGAGTGTGCTGCGGCATGGGAAAGCACCACGTGGAGATGACGCCGGACGAACAGGCCGACGTGCTCGCGACGGCCCGCGCGCTGGCCGAGGAGTTCGCCGCGGCCGGGCCGGCGGCCGACACCGACAACCGGTTCCCCACCGAACTGGTGCCGCGTTACCGGGACAGCGGCCTGGTCGCCCTCTCGGTGCCGAAGAAGTACGGCGGGCTGGGCGCGGACATCTGGACGACCACCCTGGTGTCGAAGGAGCTCGCCAAGGGCGACCCGGCCATCGCGCTGGCCTTCAACATGCACCAGACGATGATCGGGATCTTCCGTGGGCTGCTGGACGAGCCGATGCGTGAGCGGGTGTTCGCCGAGGTCGTCGACGAACGGAAGATCGTGTGCGGACCGTTCAGCGAGGACCGGGCCGGCCTGACCGGTCTCGCCGACACGAGGGCGGTTCCCGACGGCTCCGGCGGCTGGCGGATCTCCGGCCGCAAGACCTGGGCCACCCTGTGCCTCGGCGCCGACCTCGTCGCCTTCAACGCGACGATCACCGACCCCGCCGGCGAGCTGCCGGCGGACTTCACCGACCACGCCGCGCGCGAGGCGGTGTTCGTGCTGCCGATCGACAGCCCCGGCATCAGCGTGGTCGAGACCTGGGACACGATGGGCATGCGCGCGACCGGCACCCACACCCTCGTGTTCGACGGCGTCGCGGCGCCGGCGGACGCCTACGGTGGAAACTTCCGAAACGGGTTGTTCGGCGAGTTCGAGTGGGCGTCGATGAGCTTCGCCGGGGTTTACTGCGGCCTGGCCGAGAAGGCGTACGCGGCGACCCGGGAGATCCTGCGCAAGAAGTCCCTGGGCGCCACGATGGAGGGCTCCGACGTCGCACTGAAGGGCATCGGCTACATCCAGCACGGGCTCGGCCGGATGCTGGTCGACACGGAGACGGCGGCCCGCGCCCTGGAGACGACCGGGCGCATCCTGCTCGACGGCCGGGACGCCGAGTGGAGTCCCCTCGCCCGCACAGGGTTACTCGACGTCACGAAGGTCGCCACCACGGAGGCCGCGATCCGGGTGACCGACACCGCGCTGCGCCTGGTCGGCGGGTCGGCGTTCCGGCGCGGGCACGTCCTGGAACGCCTCTACCGCGACGCCCGCGGCGGACCCTTCCACCCGCTCACCACCGACCAGGCGTACGACCTGCTCGGGCGCGCCGAGCTGGGGCTGCTCGACGGCGCCTGACGCGCATGGCGGTCGCCGGGCTCAGCCGCGCAGGCCGGGCCCGGCGAGCCCGAGCGTCGTCGCGATCGCCTGCGCGCGGTTCACCGCGCCGAGCTTGCGCAGGATGTGCTTCACGTGCGTCTTCACGGTGTCCTCGGTGATGACCAGGGCGGCGGCGATCGCGGCGTTCGCCGCCCCCGCCACCATCAGGTCGAGCACCTGCGACTCCCTGGCCGTGAGGCCGTCGCCCGGCCGGGCGGCCGCGGCCGGCGCCGCGGCGGGGGGCATCGCCCCGAGTGCCGCCCGGGGCGACAGGTCGAGGCCCGCGTCGCAGAACGCGCTCATCGACTCCACCGCCGACGACAGGATCATCCGGGCCTGGTCCCGGCCGGCGCGCAGCCGCTCGGCGAGCACGGCCCGCTCGTAGAGGTGGCTGAACCCGTCGGCGAAGGCCCACAGGACGTCGCGGTCGAAGGCGTCGACCCGCCGGGTGGCGGGATGGTGGTCGGCGTGCAGGAACCCGACGACCGAGGTGCCCTGCAGCAGCGGGGCGACGACGTAGGACGCGGACCGGCCCGACTCCACGATGATCGGCCGGTGGACGACCGCACTCGCCGTGTCGAGGACGGCGACCGGCCGGCCGTCGGCCAGCAGCCCGGCCTCCGGGGTGCGCCCGCGCAGCGGGATCGGCTGGTCCACCCAGCCGGCGAACCACGACTCGAACTCGTCGCCGTTGCTGAAATGCGCCATCCACGGCCACCAGGCGCCGTCCTCGACCCGGGACAGCACCGCCCGGCCGAAGCCACAGCGCCGGACCAGCTCCTCACACGCCTCGTCCAGCAGCGGTGTCGATCCGGGCAGCGAGCGCAACCGAGCCAGCCCCGCCGAGACGGCGCCGAGCCGGTGGTGGCGCGCGTCCCGCTCGAACTGCCCGAGGTCGAAGGCGAGCTCGTGCAGGTCGAGGACGAGCAGGCACAACCGCAGGCCGCCCTGCGCCGGCACGCCGTGGGCGGCCGCCCCTGCGGACGAGCCGTGCGCGGGGGCGGCCACGGTGGGGTCGTCCGGGTCGCGCAGTCGTGCCAGGCAGCGCTCGGCCAGCTCGATGGCGTCCTCGACGGCCGGCGACGCGGGGCTGGCCGAGCCGTCCGCCGCGGCGGACGGCTCGGCGTCGAGGGCCTCGTGCACCCGCCCGGACAGGGCGGCGAAGCGGGCGGCGAGCTCGCACCCGCGCCGCCGGCGGTCACGATCGGCGGCGGCCGCGGCGAACACGAGCTGCCGGCGGTTGCCGGCGGACGCGCTCACAGCGCCCGCTGCGCGACGCGGGCCAGGTGCAGGTATCGGGCGACCGCCTCGGAGCGGTTCGTCGCCCGCAGCTTGCGCAGGATGTGCTTGACGTGGGACTTCACGGTGGTCTCGGAAACGGTGAGCGCGGCGGCGATCTGGGCGTTGGTCGCCCCGCCGGCGAGGATGCGCAGCACCTCACGCTCGCGCGGGGTGAGCCCGGCGAGTCCGGCCGCGGCATCCGCCGCGTCCACCCCTGCCGCCGCGTCGCCGGCCGGGGCGCCGCCGAACCCGAGGGGCGGTGCCAGCGGTGCCAGCGGTGCCGGTGGTGTCGGTGGTGCCGCGGGCAAGGGTGGGCGGCCGAGGCGCACCGGCGCGGCGCCGAGCCCCGCGGTCGTTGCGCGCACGGCATGCAGGGCCTGCGCGATCCGATCCCGCTGCAGGTGCGCACGCTCCATCAAGGTGATCCGTTCGAGGAGCAGGCCGAGGCCGTCGGCGAAGGTCTGCACGTGGTCGCGGTCGGCGGTGCGCAGCGGCCGGCCCGAGGGCTGGGCGTCGGCGTGCAGCAGGCCGAGGACGGCACCGCCCGCGACGATCGGCGCGGCGACGTACTCCTCGTCCTCGTCGCTCCCGGCGAGCTCGACCGGCGGCCCCAGGACCCGGCTACAGGCGGAACGGGCATGGCGCACGAGCACCGCCGACCGCCGGCGAACGAGCTCGGCCTCCGGCATCGCGGCCGTCAGGGTCACCTCCGCGTCTTGCAGGGACTCGCCCGGCACGGTCCCGACGCTCGGCACGGTCCCGACGCCTGATACCGCCACGTGCAGCGCGATCGGCAGCCAGCTCGACCCCCGCACGCCGGAGATCAGCGCGCGATCGAACCCGGCGGCCGCGCACAGCGCCGCCGGCGCGGCCGCGGTCACCCTCGCGGCACTCGGCTCGCGGCGCAGCGCGGCGAGGCACTCGTCGATGCGCCGCCGGACCGCGGCCGGGTGCGCCGCCAGGTGCACGCCCACCGCCGACTGGGCCGGACCGAGCTCGGCCAGCAGCTCACCGATCCGCCGGAAGTGGCCCGCGGCGAGTTCCGCACGCAGTTCGGCGTCGGCGCCCGGCGCGGCCAGGCGGTCGAGCCGGGCCGTGAGCGACGCCGACGCCCCGCCCACCGCGGCGGAGCGCAGCGCGCACACCAGATCCCCGCGCCGCCGCCGGATCTCCTGCTGTATCGACACGAGCGAGGGAGCGGGCGATGTCAAGGCGGTGTACCTCCCCGGTCCGCGAGACCCCGCCGGCCGCACCTGCGCCGCTTCCTCGACGTCGCCGAACAGCCCCGCCGAAAGGCCGGCCGGAAAGCATGGAAGCAAGCCGTCGGATTTACCGACTAAAGACTAGGTGACGCAGCTCACGCCGTCAAGCGGAATGGTGTCCACGGCGAAGGGCGACGTACCGCCGCGATTTCGGGGACGCGCGGAAGCCACCGCACCGGCACGCCGAGATCGGCGGCTCGGCCGGTTAGCGACACGGTCAATCGGCCCGCCGCCGGGCGGCTGCGCAATTCGGCCGGATGGTGAATCCGCCCCGGATGCATTCGGCCGGTCGGCGGTCCCGCCGGGCCGCATTCGGCCGGACGACGAATGACGTATGACGGACGACGAATGACGGGCGACGAATGACGGGCGGGGACGACGGACGACGGGTCGTCAGGTTCTCGCCGCGCGGGTCGCGGCCAGGCTCGCCCGCAGCGACGCCACGGCGGCGGCGGTGTCCGGATGGCCCATCAGCAGGGCCTGACCGCGGGCCTCCGTCTCCAGCGCCGACCACAGCGACGGGGCGTCGGTGCTGGCCGCCAGTGCTCGTTTGGACAACTGCACGCCCAACGGCGGATGGGCGGCGATCTGCCCGGCGAGGTCGAGCGTCTCCGCCAGCAGGCGGCCGGCGGGCACCGCCCGGTTGGCGAGCCCGATTCGTACGGCCTCCTCGGCGCCGACGGGGCGCGCCGTGTACATCAGCTCGGCAGCGAGGCCGCGCCCGACGATGCGCGGCAGCAGCCAGGAGGCCCCCAGGTCCCCGCCCGACATGCCGATGCGCACGAAGGCGACCTGGAAGTACGCCTCGGCGGCCACGGTCCGGATGTCGGCGATCAGGGCGAGGCTCACGCCGCCGCCGATCGCCGGACCGCCGACCGCGGCGAGCAGCGGCTGCGGCAGCGTGTGCAGCGCCAGCAGCATCCGGTTGGCCAGGTCCTGCAGCGCCAGCCCGCCGGTGGCTCCGAGCGCCGGAAACTCGGCGGCGCCGTCGAGGTCGTACCCGGAGCAGAAGCCCCGGCCGGTGCCGGTGAGCACGACCGCCCGCACCGAGGCGTCCACGGCGAGCCGCTCGGCGACGGTGCGCAGCTCGCGGAGCATTCGCCGGTCCAGCGCGTTGAGCCGCTCGGGACGGTGCAGCCGCACCAGCGCGACCCCGGGTCGCGGCCGGTCCACCCGCACGGTCGCCAGGCCCGCCAGCTCGGGGTGCGGCCCGTCGCCCCGCTGTTCGCCGGAGCCCGACCCGTCGACCGCTGCCTCCTCGACCGCTGCCTCCTCGGCCACCGCCTCCTCGCTCACCGTCTCCTCGATCACCGCTTCCTCCATCACCGGCACCTCGACCACCGCCCGTCGAGGATGCCCGGTCGCCCCCGGGTCGCGCATCACCCCGGCGGACGCTGTCCACCCTCCGTCCGAGGGATCCGCCGCGGACGATCGCCTCCGGCGGCGGCCGGGTCAGCCCGGACGACCGAGGAGGTCGGGGAGCACCATCGTCCCCGGCGCCCGCCGGCCGCCGGGGCCAGGCCGGGGGCGCACGGCGTCGGCGGTGACGGGCTCGCCGCAGGCGGAGCAGTGCACCGTGGGGGTGAACTCCTGGCCGCACCGGTCGTGCTCGAACCGGATCGGCGGGCCGCCCTCGGGTGTCGCCCAGCGATCCCCCCAGGCGGTCATCGCGAGGAGCACCGGAACGAGGTCGCGCCCCGCGTCGGTCAGCTCGTACTCGAACCGCGGCGGGCGATCGGCGTACCGCACCCGCCGGACCACTCCGCCGGCGACCAGCTCGGCCAGCCGGGAGGTCAGCAGGTTACGGGAGATCCCCAAGTCCGTGACCAGCTCGTCGAAGCGGCGGATGCCCAGGTAGAGGTCGCGCAGCACCAGCGGGGACCACCAGTCACCCACCACCTCCAGAGTCCGGGCGAGGGAACACTGCATGGCCGCGAAACTCGTCTGCCGCATGGCCCGAGCCTAGCGGGTTGCACTATTGAACTTACTGCGGCTAGCGTGTCTCTCGCCGCGGCCGGCGCCACCGCCGGGACCCGCGGGTCCCAGGGAAAGCAGGAGGGCCGATGTACCACCGCATCGTGGCGGGCAGGGTGCGCGCCGCCTTCGCCGCCATCAACGCCGGCGACTGGGAGTCGATGATCGCCGGAATGGCGCCGACGTTCACCTACCGCTTCTACGGGGACCACGCGCTGTCAGGCGAGCGCCACACCACGGCCGCGCTGCGGCTGTGGTGGCAGCGCACCGAGCGCCTGCTGCCCGGCACGGTCTTCCGGGTCGACGACGTGCTCGTCGCCGGATGGCCCTGGTCGACCCGCATCGCCACCCGCGTCACGGTCGACGCCGGCCTGCCGGACGGCTCCCGCTACGGCAACGTCGTCATGCAGTTCATGCGGATGCGCTGGGGGAAGATCACCGAGGTGCGGACCCTGGAGGACACCGCGGTCCTGGCCCGCACCCTCGACCGGCTGGCCGCCACCGGCATCACCGAGGCACACGCGGCCCCGATCACCGACGCCACGATCACCGACGCGGCCGCCGCCACGCCGACTGCCGCCCCGGGTACGGCAGACCCGGCCGCAGCCACGCCGGACCGCCCCCGGCCGAGGTGACATCCCGCTCACATCTGCCTCGCATCCCGGCGGGCCATCCTGACGAGGGTCGGGCCGTCCGAGGAGGTAGCGCAATGATCGTGTCAACGGAACATCCGGGTCCGCGGGTGGCACCACGCCCGGCGGGTGAGGTGCCCGGACCGGCCGGCGGCGGGCTGGCGGCCCTGCGCCGGATGCGGTCCGATCCCCTCACCCGGTTCCTCGACCTGCGCCGCGTGTACGGCCCGGTGGTACACCTGGCCGCCTGGCCCGTGTCGGCCTATCTGGTCAGCGACCCGGAGGCGATCGCCGACGCCCTGGTCGGCGGCCACCGCGCCTACGCCAAGGGGGCGGCGCGGCGCGGTCGCGGCGGGCGCCTGACGGTCGTCCAGCCGCTGTCGCTCCTGCTCGGCCGGGGGCTGTTGACCAGCTCCGGGCAGACCCACCGCACGAACCGGCGGCTCATGCAGCCGCTGTTCCACCGCCGGCGGATCGCCGGCTACGGCGCGACGTTCGCCGCGATCGCCGACTCCACCGCCCGCCGGTGGCGCGACGGCCAGCGCCTCGACGTCCACGCCGAGATGTCCGAGATGACGTTGGAGATCGTCGCGCGCACCCTGTTCGACGTGCCGCTCGACGACGCCCTGATCGAGGTCGTCCGCACCGCGCTGCACGAGAACATGCCGGCGGCGGGTCGCCGCGTCGTGCCCGGCTTCGCCACCGCCGAGCGGCTGCCGCTACCCGCCGCCCGCCGCCGGCGGGCCTCCCGCGACGCCCTCGACCGCATGGTCTACGGCCTGATCGCCCGGCGGCGGGCGGGCGGCGCCACCGGCGACGACCTGCTCTCCCTGCTGCTGTCCACCCAGGACGCCGAGACCGGCGCGCGGATGGATGACACCCAGGTCCGCGACGAGGCGTTGACGCTGCTGCTCGCCGGGCACGAGACCACGGCGAACGCGCTGTCCTGGACGTTCCATCTGCTCGGCGCGAACCCGCAGGCCGAGCGGGCGTTGCAGGCCGAACTCGACACGGTGCTGGACGGGCGGCTCCCGACGATCGACGATCTGCCCCGGTTGGCCTACACCCAGGCGGTGCTGAACGAGGCCATGCGGCTCTACCCGCCGGTCTGGGCGATGGGCCGACACCTCACCGAGGACCGCCAGGTCGGCGGGCACCTGCTGCCGGCCGGTTCCACGCTGCTGTTCAGCCAGTGGGTGGTGCACCGCGACGAACGCTGGTGGCCGGACCCGGACCGGTTCGATCCGACCCGCTGGCTGCGCCCCGACGCGGCGACGACCGACACCGGCTCCAGCTTCGGCTCCGACACCCGCAGCGGCTCAAACACCGGCACCGGCACCGGCGGCGGCGGCACCGGCGGCGGCGGCACCGGCGGCGGCGTGGCGCCCGAGCGCCCGCGGTTCGCCTACTTCCCGTTCGGTGGCGGTCCCCGCCAGTGCATCGGCAACACCTTCGCGCTGGCCGAGGGGGCACTGGCGCTCGCCGCGATCGCCCGGCACCGGTCGCTGCGGCCCGTGCCCGGCCTCGACGTCGTCCCCCACCCGCTGGTCACGCTGCGCCCGCGGGACGGGCTGCCGATGACCGCGCATGCCCGGCGGCCGAGCTGACCGGACCAGTGCGCGCCGCCCGGCGCCGGCCGGCGGATGCGGCGGACTCGGTAGCGTCTCGGCGTATGGGGCGCATCCGAACCGTGCTCATCGACATCGACGGCGTGCTGACGGTGTCCTGGCAGGCGCTGCCCGGCGCGCCCCAGGCGCTGGACCGGCTGCGGGCGGCGGGGCTCGGCGTCGCGTTCGTCACGAACACCACCTCCCGCGACCGGGTGTCGATCGCGGCGGCGCTGGTGGCCGCGGGCTTCACGGTCGACCCCGGCGAGGTGTTCACCGCGCCCGCCATGGCCGCGTCCTACCTGCGGCAGCATCACCCGGCCGCCCGCTGCCACGTGCTCAACAGCGGGGACATCCGCGCCGATCTCGACGGGGTGGCGTTCAGCGTGCCCGGCGAACGGCCGGACGTCATCGTGCTGGGCGGTGCCGGGCCGGAGTTCAGCTACGAGGCGGTCAACCAGGTCTTCGCCTGGGCGACGGACGGCGTGCCCCTCATCGCGCTGCACCGCAACCTGTTCTGGCGCACCGGCGACGGCCTCCAGCTCGACACCGGCGCCTACCTGCACGGTCTGGAGCAGGCGCTCGGCCGGCCGGCGGTCGTCGTCGGCAAGCCGGCGGCGGAGTTCTTCGCCACCGCGCTGCACGCGCTCGGTTCGCGGCCCGCGGAGTCGGTGATGATCGGTGACGACGTCGAGCACGACGTGCTCGCCGCCGCCCGCCACGGCCTGACCGGGGTGCTGGTCCGCACCGGCAAGTTCCGGTCCGACACCCTTGCCGCGGCCTCCGGGCGTCCCGACCACGTCATCGACTCGTTCGCCGACCTCCCCGCACTGCTCGACGGTCTCGGCTGAGCCCGGCCGGCGCGGTCATCGGCCGGTCTCCACCGCCGCTGCGGGGATTCACCCATGACGGCCCGGCACATGCCTGTAAGATGGGATGAATGCCTAAAATTCATGCGTGGACACCACGAACCGGCGACAGTGCGCGGACGCCCTCGGGCGGCGCGGCTCAGCACCGGGCGAGACACCCGTCCATGCGGGCGGCGGCAGGGGCGCCGTCACCCTCGGATCAGCCTGCGGGGGGTTCCGCCGGGCCGATCGGCGGCGCCATTCCTGGCGCGCCCCGCATCCTCTGACGCCGTGGCCCCGATGACCGGGCGCTCGCCGTCCGACTCGTTGTCCGCTTACTCGTCGTCCGCCGACTCGTCGTCCGCCGACCCCACCCCACTGCGACCCGCCCACCCCGGGGTGCCCGTGCAGCGCCCGCCCGAGGTGCTGTTCGTGTGCGTGCACAATGCGGGGCGCTCGCAGATGGGTGCCGCGCTGCTCGACCAGCACAGCCGCGGCCGGGTTCAGGCCCGCTCCGCCGGCCCCGCGCCCGCGGCGACCCTGGGTCTGCCGGTGGTCGCGGCCATGGCCGAGGTCGGCATCGACCTGTCCGGCGCCTGCCCGACCCGGCTCACCGACGACGCCGTGCGCGCCGCGTCGGTCGTCATCACCATGGGCTGCGGCGACACCGTCCCGATCTACCCGCACACCCGGTACCTCACCTGGGAGCTCGACGACCCGGCGGAGAAACCGCTCGAGGACGTCCGGCCGATCCGGGACGAGATCGACTCCCGAGTGCGCTCCCTGCTGTACAGCCTCGGGGTCGCCGCCCGGGTCGGCCTGCTGCGCGACCGGCCCGACCCCGACCTGCCCGACCCCGACCGGCTCGACCTTGACCAGGCAGACGGCGACCAGCCGGACCTGGGTGAGCACCAGCCGCCCGGCAGCTCGACCGGGCCGCGTCGCCTGCCCGCCGCCCTGCCCCGGCCACGCCCGCACCGGACCGCCTCGCCCGGCCAGCCGACATCGCCCGGTCCTGACCGCGCGACGCCGGCGGTCAGCCGGCCGGCGCCGCGACGACGCGGGCCAGGTTCTCCAGCGACTTCTCCAGGGACGCCACCGGGACGACCGGCCAGGTGATCCGGGCCTTCCACCGCTCGGGCGACCCGCTCCAGTCGCAGTAGGACGTCACGTCGGTGGTGGTCGCGTCGACGGGGTCGAGCAGGTAGCCGTAGACGTGACCGACGTTCGGCATGCCGACCCCCGCGACGCCCCATTCAAGCTGCGCGTCGCGGCTGAACCTGGTGACCGTGTTGATCACCTTGTAGCGGCCGAGGGGGACGTCGCCGAGCGGCTCGCGGTCCATGTCCATCTCGAAGGTGTCACCGACCTGCTCGAGGCGCTTGGCGTCGACCGGGGCGACGAGCATCCCGGAGCCGTCGATGCGCACATGGCCGTGCGGGTCCGTGATGAGTGCGAAGATCTCTCTCGCGGCGGCCGGCACCCGCCGCTGGACGGACACACGCTCGGAGTCGGACATCGGCATCCTCCACGGATCACCCGGGCCGGCGACCGCCCGCCGGTGGTGACGCTGGTCCAGCGCCGTTCCCTGTGTATGCCGCCGCGGTGCCCGGGAACAAGCGATTGCCCGCGCCCCGGCTCCGGCCTGTTCGGCCCGCGTCCCCGCCGCCCGTCCGGCCGCTATTCGGCGGCGATCCGGCCGACGTGGGCGACGGTGCAGGTCAGCTTGGTGTCGCTGGGGACGTCCGCGCCCACCGGCCGGATCGTGAACGTCTTGCGGGCGCCGGAGTCCACCCTGAACAGCGACGCCAACCCGCTTTCGATCTTGCTGTCATTGGCCTTGACGTCGACCTGGATGACGTAGTTCGACCGCTTGGACGAGCCGTTGTTCACCTCGCCGGTCACCACCGCCCGGTGGTTGTCGGGGTCGCGCACGCAGCCGGTGATCCGGACGTCCGCCGCCGCGCCGGACCCGTCGGAGGAGCACCCCGCCGCCACCGCCCCGAACCCGACGGCGAGCCCGAGCGCGAGCCCGCCCGCCAGCACGCGACCGGCCGATCGGGCGGGCCGCTCGGGGCGAGCGGACAGACCGTCCTCCGACCACGGAACGGCGCAAATCTGTGAAGATGGCACCGGCTAAGCCTACGGCCCCACTCCGCGGCGAACAGGCCGCGCCGGGTTCCCGACCTGTCGCCTCCCGGACTGTTTGAGCGCCCGGCGCAGCGGACTGGCCTTCGCCGCCCGCTGGACCGGCGCCGGCGATGCCGGCACCACAACGACGAGGTCGTCAGCCGACCGGCTGACCGTCGCCGGAATCCGTCTGCTGAGCGCTGCTTTCCTGGGCAACGAGATCATGTACCGACATGTTCAGTTCCTCCCCATCCCGCTATTCTTCGGATATAGGTGATCGTACCCGAGGTGTCCGCCGGAGATCGCAGGGCAGTCGAAATACGCGACAGCGGAACCACCCAGTTCCACCGGGTCGGCGGCCCCGGATCCTGGACCACGGCGCACTGCCCGACAAGGCCGGTGACCAGCACCATGTGCCCCTCGAAACCGTCACGTTCACGCTCGGCCAGCACCGCCGCGTCCAGGCTCAGGAGCGGAAGCCACCGCGCTCCGATGCGGTCCGTAAGACGGCTCGGGTCGGGAATCCCGGGCACAAAGGTGACATTACCGCTTGCGAGACATCGGGCGATCGCAGCGCCCTCACTAGAGAAGTCGCTGATGGCGAGGAAATACTCCAGCGTCTCCTCGTCCAGACCGGAGCGCCGCAGCTCCGCTTCCGCGTCCCGCATCAGCGCGACGGCGTCGAGTGCGTCCTCGTGTCGGACCTCATACCCGTTCTCCCCGAGCCAGGCGAGCATCGAATATGGCCAGGTCTCCACCCCGGCCCGGAATCCGGTGATCTCATCGGCCCGCTCCAGGGTCAATTTCTCGGAATGACCGAGAACCTCCAGAGTCATGATCAGACTGGCCTGCGCACAGTGCAGTGCGTCGGGCGAGTTCGGGACATAGTGACGAATCGCAAAGGGGCTATCCATCGGTACTCCTGCCTAGCCAGGTCGCCAGGATCCAGGACGTGAGGTCAAAACCGAACTGGTTTTCGAGGTACCGCCATGATCCGGTCGGATTGATGTCGGTCAGCCAGCTCCGTCCGCTCCCGTCCACCACCATGTCGAAGCAACAGTAATGGATTCGAAGATTCCGCGCGATCTTCCGCAGTGCGGGCGCGAAGTCCGGTACGTCGGTCGTGACGCTGGCCCCCTGCGACGCTCCGGGAAGGCGCGAGTCCGCCGACCCCGCCGCCACCTGAATCCGAACGGTCAGAATGGCATTGTAGACGCAGTAACAACGGTATTCGACCGAATGTGGAAGAAAACTTTGAAAAATGGTCGGAGTGTCGAGCAGCCCAACCCTGCGAATCTTCGCCAGCGCGGCGTCGGTCAGGAGGGTGGTATTGAAGTACCGGCCCGGCGAGACCTCCTGCCAGGCATTGATCGATTTCACCACGATGCGATCGCCGAGGACCGCGACGTCGGCGTCGAGCAGCTCGTTGGTGATGACGGTCGGCGGTATCGCGAGTTCCGGACAGGAGCGCGCGGCGCACTGCAGGAGAGCGATCTTACGATCCTGGAGCAGGTCGGCATCGGGGTGAATCAACCAGGCGGCCGGGGTGTGCGCCGCGGATCGGACGAGGACCGACCGGAGCAGGGCATTCCACTCACGCTCCCCGAACTCGTCGCCTTCGGTATCGACCATGCTCGGTCGGTTGACCGCCATCGGCAGGCAGAGCACGTGCCGATAGTCGGCGAGCGGGTAGCGGCGGCCGTCGAGCCCGAGCTCCATCGAGGCCAGATCGCCGTGGATCCGGTATCGCCGGCGGGCGAGTCCGAGCCATAGCACCTCGCAGGTCCGGCCGGCCGCGCCCAGCACGGCGGCGCAACGCGCCACGTGCTGGTCGTCATGCCGGCCGATGACCAGCACCTCCGCGGTCATCCGGAGCGGTCCTGCCAGGTGAGTTCCACAGCGTTGCCCGGGCTGACCCAGGAGCCGACCTCCAACTCGATCACGCCGAGGTCGTCATGCCGTCCGACCGTCATCCGCCGGCCGAGGCGCGGCTTGAGTTCGAATGCCAGCCGATCACCGTCGGGGAAGGCGGAGTAGTCGAACTGAGCCCTGCGCAGAAAAAGCGGCCGAGCAGCGCTCCAGTAGCAGTAGCGCGTCGCCCGGGTGATCTCCTGGTCGGAGATGATGCGCCAACGGGTTGGGCTGGCGTCGGTATTCTCGTCACTGGCGTAGATCCGCAGGTCGTCGGCTGCGTCCCCCGTCTGCTCCATACGCTCGCGCACTTTCTCGGCTTCCACCTCACGCAGTGGGAGCCCATGCCAGGCCCCGTTGCGGCGCAGGCTGACCAGGATCATCTCGACCGACCAGCCGGCGGAGGGTACGAAGACGTCGGTGATCTCGGGATGCTCCTGGCAGATACCGTCCGCCAGGGTCTCGTCGGCGGTGACCGCCATCTCGACCCGGCGCATGCGGGCGGTGAACTCCATCACCGTCCTCATGGTGATCAGTTCGCGGTTCGCGTGATGCCCGCGCAGCGTGATCGCCAGGTCGTAGTCCAGCCAGGGCTGCGCGCCCGACAGGGACGTCTTGCCGAGAAAGAGGCGCAATGCCGTCTCAACCGCAGGACAGATCACTTCTCGCTCCAACTGTTCCATCCGGCGGGGACTGTAGGCGAGACCCGGCGCACCGGACCGATGCCTGGGCATCGCCTCTGCCATGAGCCGTAGAATGCGCTGCCGGGTTATCCGGGCCGGATCCGCGACCGATGCACCGAGCATGATCTTGACGACGGGCAGCAGATTCGGTGGATCGAGATTCGCCGTCGCGGCATCAACCAGAAGCTGACGCACCAGTCGAGGCCCATCGGCCGGCTGGCAGCCGGCCAGCGGCGGCCAGTTGGATTTCAGCCAGTCGACGAAGTGCGGCGCTTCGTTCAGCGAAGCCGCCAGGCATCTACCCCGCAGCACGGCGAGCAACTCCTCGTTCACGACCTCCCCCGAAAGTACTGCGAAACCACCGCGCAGGAAGATGCGCCGTCAGATGGTCGCCACTTTCCCACCCGGCCGCGCACCATACCGGTATGCGACTCACCCTTACCGACGAAGCCGCGCGGCGCTCGCGTCCACGGCCGATACTCGTCCTCCTGGTCGCCGTCCCCGCGGGCGGGCCCGGGTCCGGTCCATCGTTCTACCTCCTGTTCGCGTTGCAGCTAGTGATGGTCCTCGCCGAGGTCTGGCACGGCTGCCGCTACCACCGGTCGGCGAAAGGCGACCTGGCCCCACGTCGTTCCGGCGATTCCCAGCGCCCGCCCGCAGCCTGACGTCCGGTCGGAGGATCTCCGCGGGTAGATTCCCGCCTGCCCCGCCCCGCGCACGGTGGGGCAGCGGGGCGGCGGATGGTGCCCCTGGCGGCCGCGGCGTCCGCAATTGCAGTGGGGTGCACTCCGACCTGGACCTGCCGGCACACCCGCGCACGCCATCGCCGCCCCCGGCAGTGGAATTGTCGTCGTGCTTAGACTAACCAGTCGGCACGCCCGGTGTCACGCGTTTCCGGCGCGCGTTCGCGACCCGACCGCCAAGGAACACGCGTGACCTGCCGGAACGCAACACCCGCCGGTGAACCGACCAGGGAATGCGAACCGCCCCGACAGGACTTCAATTCGATGGCAGTGCTTGCCGATTGTAAAGAATAAGACGAGAAGCAAACCGTCGCCGGTCAGGATTTACTGTGATACAGCGGCGAGGCCGGTCCGCCCAGTTCAGGGAGTGGGCAGCGGGACGACGGCGGCGCCGAGCTCGACCGTGCCCCCGCGCACGACGTCGGCCCGCAGGCCGCCCCGCTCGGCGAGGGCCCGCCACAGGCCCGGGCGGTCGAGCAGGCGTTCGAGGTAACCGCATGGCGGGCACGGCCGCGCGCCGTACAGCACGACGTCCCCGACGCGGAACTCCCGGCCGATCAGATCCGGCAGGACGATCCCCTCGGTCACCAGGTTGCGCCGCGTCTCGTGTTCGGCGAGCGTGACCCGGCCGTCCTCGACCACGGCACGGACCGCCTCCCGGGCGATCAGCGTCACCGCCCGCCCGGAGCCGCTCCACCCCGAGTACGTCCCGGTGCCCGTCGCGTACCGGTCCCCGTCCAGGCCCCGGCCCTCGACTACCCGCGCCCGGCAACGCGCCCGCATCGCCGCGCCGGGGCCGGTCGCGGTGTAGATGCCGACCAGGCGACCGCCGCGGTCCATGCTGGCGACGCTACTCCCCGGATACCCGCGCGGCCGCCTCTCGCGGCGGCCACCGCCGCCACCTCCCGCCGGGACCTCTGCCGCCACAACCGCCGCCGGCTCTGCCGCCACAACCGCCGCAGGTGGGAAGGGTCGCGGCTGTGACGGGGCTGGGAAATACTCCTCGAATGAGTGAGATCCTGATTGCCGAGACGCTCGGCACCACGCGCCTGATCACCATGAACCGGCCCCAGGCCCGCAACGCGCTCGGCGGTGGGCTCGTCACCGCGCTGTATTCGGCGTTAGTCGCCGCGGACGAGGATCCGGACGTGCACGTGGTCGTCCTGACCGGCGCGGACCCGGCGTTCTGCGCCGGCGTCGACCTCAAGGAGGCCGCGCGGGACGGCAAGAAGTACTTCGACCAGTTCGAGGGCACCAACTGCGTCGGCCAGGTCGCGCGGATGCGGACCCCGGTCATCGGCGCCGTCAACGGGCCGGCGTTCACCGGCGGTCTGGAGATCGCGCTGGGCTGCGACTTCCTCATCGCCTCCGAGCGCGCGGTGTTCGCCGACACCCACGTGCGCGTCGGGGTGCTGCCCGGCGGCGGCCTGACCGCGCACCTGCCGCTGTTCGTCGGCGTCGGCAACGCCCGGCGGATGTCGATGACCGGCGCGCTCGTCGACGCCGCCGAGGCCCTGCGCATAGGGCTGGTCACCGAGGTCGTGCCGCACGGGGAGTTGCGCGACCGGGCGCTGGCGGTGGCCGCGTCCGTGGGCGAGGTCGACCCGCGGATGATGCGCGGGCTGAAGAAGGTCTACGCCGACGGCATCGCCACCTACACCGGCCCGGCGAGCGCCGCCGAGGCGCGCGGCACGATCGAGACCCCGCCGGCGTTCGCCGAGATCGAGCAGCGCCGAGTCGAGGTGATGGCAGGCAACCGAGCGCGACTGGGCGCCGACCGCGGCTGAGGCGCCGTCGGCCGGCCGGCCGCCGCCGAGGGGCACAGCCGCGCTGAGGGGCGCAGGCGGCGCTGAGGGGCGCAGGCGGCGCCGGCCGACCAACCGCGGCGCGCAAGCGCAGGTGGCGTCGCCGGCTGACCGCGACGCCGAGGCGCCCCTCAGCCGGCGTAGCGCTCGCGCAGCCGGATGCGCTGCAGCTTGCCGGTGGGCAGCCGCGGCAGCTCCTCGACGAACTCGACCGTGCGCGGCACCTTGAAGCCGGCGAGCCGCTCGCGGCCGAACGCCTGCAGCTCGGCCGCGAGTTCCGCACCGACGACCGCCTCGGCGGCCGGTTGGACCACGGCGAGCAGCCGCTGCCCCATCTCCGCGTCCGGCACGCCGATCACCGCGACGTCGGCGACGGCGGGGTGCAGGATCAGCACGTTCTCGATCTCCTGCGGATAGAGGTTGACCCCACCGGAGATGACCAGGTCGGTTCGACGATCGGCCAGGTAGAGGTAGCCGTCGGCGTCAAGGTGGCCGAGGTCGCCGAGGGTGAGCCAGCCACGGTCGTTGTAGGCGGCGGCGGTCTTCTCCGGGTCGTTGTGGTACTCCATCCGGGTCGGACTTTCGAAGTAGACTCGGCCGATCTCGCCCACGGGCAGCTCCGCGCCGTCCTCGCCGACGATGTGCACGACCCCGATGACGGGCCGCCCCACCGAGCCGCGGTGGGTGAGCCATTCCTGCGAGGTCAGCGCGCACATGCCGCCGCCCTCGCTGCCGGCGTAGTACTCGAAGACGATCGGCCCGAGCCAGTCGATCACCTGCTGCTTGACCTCCGGCGGGCAGGGCGCGGCGGCGTGCACGACCAGGCGCAGGCTGGACAGATCGAAGGCGGTGCGCTGCGCGGCGGGCAGCTTGAGCAGGCGGACGAACATCGTCGGCACGACCTGGACGTGGGTGACCCGGTATCGCTCGATCGCCCGCAACGCCTCGACCGGGTCGAATCGCTCCATGAGGACGACCGTGCCACCGAGACGCTGGGTCGCGGTGCTCCAGCCCGTCGGCGCCGCATGGTAGAGCGGCGCCGGGCACAGGTAGACGCTGTCGGGGCCAAAGCCGAACGAGCCGACCATCGCGCGGTCGATGGCCAGCCCGGTGCCGAACGGTTCGAGTGGCAACGCCGGCTCGATGCCCTTGGGCCGGCCCGTCGTACCCGACGAGTAGAACATGTAGATGCCCTCGACCTGGCCGGCGGGCTCGCCGTCCGGCTGGCCGGCGAGGGCGGCGCGGTGGTCGAGGATGCCCTCGGCGAGCTCGGCGGGCCCGGCGTCGATCATGACGATGTGCTCCAGCCGGGCGGCGGACTCCCGGACCCGCTTGACGATCGGGGCCAGCTCGGCGGAGGTGAACAGCACCCGCGCCCCGCAGTCGTCGACGATGTGGGCGGTCTCCTCGGCGGTGAGGTGCCAGTTGACCGGCGTCCAGTACAGGCCGCTGCGCTGCGCGCCCCAGGCGACCTCGAAGTACTCGGGCCGGTTCGGCAGCAGGATCGCCACGTGGTCACCGGGGCGCAGACCGTAGCCCGCGAGCAGGTGCGCGACCTGCCGGCTGCGGCGTTCCAGCTCGCCGAAGGTGAGCTGCGCGCTGCCGTCGGCCATCACGACGGCCAGCCGGTCCGCCGGATGCTGGGACGGCTCGCCGAGCATCGCCGCGACCTCTGGCATGTGACCCTCCCTGTCGGCCGTCCCGCCGGCGCGGCCCCGTAATGCGTCCTTTACGTAGTAAACGATGTTAGGGCGGTCACATGCCAAGTCAAGCGTGTCTGCTCACAAGACAAAACCGGTGGTAGGAGCGCCAAACGCCCGCGGTACGGGCAGCACCGAGACGGCCGAGAACTCGGCGGGCCGTCCCCCGGCGGACAGGTCGACGCCGGTCGGGGCGCCGGCGGGCGGGGCGCCGGCGGGAACGGCGCCAGCGGGAGCGGCGCGCAGCCGGCGGGTGATCTCACCGGGCGGTAGCGGTGGCGCGAACAGGTAGCCCTGGGCGCTGTCGCACTCGACCTGGCGCAGCCGCTCGGCCTGGGCGACCGTCTCGACGCCCTCGGCCGTCACCGTCAGGCGCAGCGAATGGGCGAGCTCGACGAGCATCCGCACGATCTTCTCGCCGTCGGGGTCGTGCTGGCGAGCGGAGCCGAAGCCGTCGACGAACGGCCCGGCGAGCTTGAGCGTGTGCACCGGCAACCGGCGCAGGTAGGCAAGGTTGGAGTAGCCGGTGCCGAAGTCGTCGATGGCGATGCGCACGCCCATCGCGGCGAGCTCGTCCAGGGCCCGCGCCGGCTCGCCAGCCGTGCCCATCATCGCGCTCTCCGTGAGTTCGAGCTGGAGCAGCTCGGCCGGCAGCCCGGTCTCGTCGAGGATCCGCGCGACCTGGTCGACCAGGTCGGTCTCGCGGGTCTGGCGGGCGGTGAGGTTCACGCTGACGTAGGGCGCGCCCACGCCGTCCGGGCGCAGCTCGCGCCAGCGGGCCGCCTGCCGGCAGGCCAGCTCGAGCACCCGGCGGCCCAGCGGAACGATCTGGCCCGTCTCCTCGGCCAGGCCGATGAACGCGTCCGGAGCGAGCAGCCCGAAGCGGGGATGCCGCCAGCGGACCAGCGCCTCCACCCCGACCATCAACCCACCAGCCCCACCGGTCCCCCCAGCCCGGGCAGTCCCACCATCCCCGGCGGTCCCACCGGTGCCGGCGGTGCCGCCACCGCCGGACTGCTCGCCGAGAGTGACGATCGGCTGGTAGACAACGATGAACTGGTCCCGCTCGACGGCGCCGGGCAGCATCGTCGACAGGATGTGCCGGGTCACCTGACGGGCGTTGCGCTCCGCGTCGTAGACGGCCCACCGCCCCCGTCCGGCGTCCTTGGCCTGGTAGAGGGTGATGTCCGCGGCGCGCAGCAGATCGGCGAGGTCTCCGTCGGCCACGGATCGCTCGACCAGACCCATGCTGGCGCCGATCGACAACGCCTGGTCGCCGACCCGGACGGGCTCGGCCAGTGCCGCGAGCACGGCGCGGGCGGTGGCGGTGACGTCGTCGATGCCGGTCGTGTCGGCGAGGAGGATGACGAACTCGTCCCCACCCATCCGGACCAGGAGCTGGTCCGCGGGCAGCGCGTCGCTGATCCGCCCGGCGACCGCGACGAGCAGCCGGTCACCGGCGTCGTGCCCGAGGCTGTCGTTGACCGCCTTGAACCCGTCGAGGTCGATGAAGCACAGCCCGAGGCGCCGGTCCGGCTCCGCGGTCATCAGCTCGGTGGCCCGTTCGACGAGCACCATCCGGTTGGGCAGCCCGGTCAGCGGGTCGTGGCGGGCCTGCCGGCGTAACTGGCTCTGCAACCGGTGGCGCTCGGTGACATTGACGATCATCGAGAGCTGGGCCTCGCCGCACCCGTCGGCTCGCCGCAGGCAGGACGTGGTCAGCTCCGCCCGCACCGTGGCGCCGGCAGGCCCTGCGAAACGCAGCTCCGTGCGCAGGTGCGCCGGTCCGGTGAGGCGCTGGGCGGCGTGGGCGTCGCGCAGGCCAGCGGCGTCCTCGGGATGGGCGAACTCGTGCAGCGCCCGGCCGTGCACGCGGTGTGGGGCGACGCCGAGCATCCGCAGGAAGGCGTCGTTGGCGTCGACGATCCGCCCGGCGGCGTCGGCGAGCACGATCCCGATCGCCGCCCCATTGAAGATCATCTGGAACCTGGCGTCGGTGGCCTGGTGGGCGGCGCGATGGATCGAGTCCTGGCCGGCGAGGATCCGCTCGCGCAGGGCGCGGGTGTACCCGTGGGCCAGGGCTCCCTGCAGGGCGGCGACGCGGCCGGTGAGCTCGTCGTCCGTGTCGAGGCCCAGCTCGGGAAGCAGCCGGGCGCCGCAGACGCGGATCGTGGCGGCCAGCGCGTCCGCGGCGCCGTAGGTGTAGTCGGCGACGGCGGCCCCGACCGCGGCTGGTTCCCCGGCGAGCGGCTCCGCGGCGAACGCCTCGTCAGTGAACGGCTCGTCAGCCAATGGCTCGTCGAGCAGGGCATCGACGAGCCGCTCGGTCAGGCCGAGCAGCCGCTCCTCGACGGCGAGCAGACCGGTGGCCGGGTAGCTCGCACCGACGATGGCACGCGCCCAGACCTGGGCAAAACGCGCCACCCCGCGCCTGCGGGCAGCCGGGGACAGGTACCTCTTCTCCACCCCGCTCCTCACAGACCCCGCCGCAGCCGCGCAGCGCCCGGCGAACCGCCCCGACGCCCGTGGACGATCGACGATCGAGGGCCGGAGATCGTCGGCCGGACTGTCGGATGGACTATCGACGGCCGACGGCGGCCAGCGCCACGGCCCGGCTCGGATCGGCCGCCAGCGGGTCGAGCCCGCCGTGCGCCTCGTCCGGCCGCCAGGACGGCAGGTAGACCAGCCCCGGCTCGATCAGGTCGTAGCCCGCGAGCAGGCCGGCGATCGTGGCCCGGGACCGCGGGGTGACCCCGGTCGGCGTCGACTCGTACACCTTGCCCGCGCCGTGCACCTGCTCGGCCCGCTCGTCCGCGGTCACGTGGGACACCGCCAGGTAGCTGCCGGGCACCGTCGCCGCCCGGAAGGCTCCGATGATCCCGGCCGGGTCGTCGCCGTCCGCGACGAAGTGCAGCACGGTGACCATCAGCACCGCAACCGGCTGGGAGAGGTCGAGCAGCCCGGTGACCTCGCTCGATCCGAGGATGCAGGCCGGCTCGCGGATGTCCGCCTGCAGCACTGTGGCCAGCGGGTTGTCGGCGAGCAGCATCCGGGAGTGGACGACGGCCACCGGGTCGATGTCCACGTAGACGACCCGCGCCTGCGGGTTGACCCCCTGGGCGACCTCGTGCACGTTGCCGACGGTCGGCACGCCCGAGCCGAGGTCGAGGAACTGCGTGATCCCCGCCTCGGCGGCGAGGAAGCGGACCGCCCGGTGCAGGAACAGCCGGTTCGACCGCGCCACGAGCGGCCCGTCCGGGAACGCCGCGATCACTGCCTGGGTGGCCTCGCGGTCCGCGGCGAAGTTGTGCGACCCACCGAGCGCGTAGTCGTACATCCGCGCGGCGCTCGGCCGATCGACGTCGACACCCGCGGCCCACCCGGGCATTTCATCCATCATCCACCATCCCCTACGCGGTCCGATCGACGACCTACCGTGAGTGAATTGTCCACCACCGCAGCCTTCGTCACCACGCGGGGTATCGCCGATTACGCAGAACGGACACCTCACGTCCGGATCGCCCTGCCCGTCACCCCACCCACAGGTGCACTCACCTGCGCCGGACCGAGTTGGAGCCCGTCAGGGCCTGCCTTTACTTGTGAAGCGTCAGGGGTTGGTGTGTGGGCGCTCCGTGGTGGCCGGTTCCTGTCGCGCAGGACGGTGATCACGGTGGGGCCACCGCGGCCGCATTGCGGTGCGTTCTGCACGGCCTGGGCCCGCAGACCGTACATTCCGTACCGCACGGCGCCCCGTCTCCGACCTGGATGATCGTCGCGTCCGCGAAACCCTGCCCCACGGCACGACCTGCCACCGCGAGAGCCTGGCCCGGTCCCGACGGTTCCGCGGAACCGCGCCAGCGCCGTCGGCGGCCGGCCCGACGTCACCGACGACCCTGACGCCCACGACCACACGGTCCCACGGCCAGGCCTCGACGGTCCGCGGTCAGGTCGCACCACCACGCCGCCTGATCCCGATCACATACGCGGCCTACGGCCTGCGCGCTACGCCCACGATGGGCGCACTCGTTCCGACGGGCTTTCACGGACTCGAAGGAGTTGGTGGAACAGATGGCCCAGCGGGTCTCGGTGCCGCCCAGCGAGGAACGGGGGTGAAATCGGCCCCAGGGTCGCCACCTGCTGGGAGGCCAACGGGGCCACACAGACCCCGAAAAGGGACGATGCTCGGTGACCGCGCCGACTGGAACACCGTCTACCCGGTAGAACAGGCGTTCCGAACACCCACCGTTTTCGGGCAACCGCCGGGCCGCCAGGAGATCGTGATCGTGGTTAGTGCGGCTGGTCGAGTTGGCTGGTGACCAGCGGGAACTCGGCCTGGAGGAGCATTGTCAGTTGTTCGTGGAGCTCGCGCAGCTCGGTGGTGGCGATTCGCCACACGATTGACCAGTCGACGTCGAAGTAGGTGTGAACGACGATGTTGCGGCGATGTTGCGGAAACCTGTGACGGACCGCCACGGCACGTCCGGCCAGCATGCGCGGGTCTCGGGCGACACTCGTCCGGCGGCCTCGCCGATCACCGGAAGTTTCTGCAGAACGGCGCTCTGGATCAGGTCGCTCGCTCCGAAGCCGGTCTCGTCAACGTCCCGGACGAACGTTGTCGCGGCGGCTGCCGCTTAGATCATGTCGACGAGATACAGCTCATCACGCCGCATAGAGAACCTTGGCCTCCGCGATCACCCGATCGCGGATGACCCACTTCAGTCGAGAGTTGAGCACCAGGTCGACGTGACGACCGACGATCTTCTCGAGCTCGCCTCGGAGATCGACGATCTCGAAGCCAAGCGTCGAGTCGGGCGCCAGCGCATACAGCAGGTCGACGTCCGAGGACTCGGTTCCTTGCCGCGGGCCATCGAGCCGAAGAGACGGACAACTCAGCGACGCCGTAGCGGCGGCACACCTCAGCGATCCGGCTGTCACGAAGGTCGACGGCCACATCACCACTATCACCTCCACGCGGCGACGGCAGTACGACTCGGCATCGCCCTGAGCGTGACGCTCCCGCCGGCTGACGCTCTGCGTGCCGCGAACCACCTACCGAGTCGCGATCCAAAGGGCCGCGAGGCAGCCCGATGCGCGACATGCAACTGGTCGGCGTCCCAGCAGCCAGCACTGCCGAGTTGCTGGATCCAGCCCACGGACAGCCTGCGCGGGATTCACCCTCGGAGTCCGAGCGTGGGTACGTGGTCGCGGCGTCGACCCGGCCGCGCGCATCCTGTCGGGTGGACGACATCCAATTACTGTCATATCGACAGTAAGGCAGCATGCTCTGTGTGACAGGCACTTCGTGGAAGCCGCCGGCCATCCTGATCGCCGTCGACCTGGTGGTCCTTACACTGCGCAGCTCCGTGCTGAATGTCCTGCTGGTCGAGCGTGGCGTCGAACCGTTCGCGGGCGCCCTCGCCCTTCCCGGCGGCTTCCTGGCCGACGACGGCGAGGACCTCCTGGCAGCTGCGCATCGGGAACTGGCCGAGGAAGCAGGCCTGGACGCTGCGTCACTGCTGCTGGAGCAGCTCGCGACCTACGGTGCACCGGGGCGAGATCCGCGCGGGCGGGTGATCTCCGTCGCCTATTTGGCGATCAGGCCGGACTTGCCAGAGCCGGTCGCGGGCACGGACGCGTCAGTAGCGGCCTGGCGGCCCGCCGCCGACGTTCTCTCCGGCGCGCTGCCCATCGCCTTCGACCACAGGCGCATTGTCACGGACGGCGTCGACCGCGCGCGATCGAAACTTGAGAACAGCAATCTGGCAATTCATTTTTGTGCCCCAGCATTCACCATCGTGGACCTTCAGCGGGTATACGAGGCCGTCTGGGGAGTGCGGCTCGACCCACGGAACTTCTACCGCAAGGTGCAGACCTCATCCGGGTTCATCGTCGCAACCGGAAAGACTCTCCGCGATACCGCAGGGCGCCCAGCCCGCCTTTTTCGTGCTGGACCTCGACGCCATCTGTATCCGCCCATGGTACGTCCCACGGACCCAGACTCCGAAGGAATCCACACGTGAGCAGCCAGCCGATCGTCCTCCTTGCCGCCCTGGAACTCGAATATCTCGCCCTGCGTCAACATCTCACTGATCTACACCAGCAGCACCACCCCCAGGGAACCATCTTCGAGACCGGGCGCTCCGTCCACGGCGGCGTGCCAGTCGTCCTCGCCCATATCGACAAGGGAAACCAGTCGGCAGCAGTCCTGGCCGAACGGGCAATCGCCGAGTTCACGCCGGCCGCGGTGTTGTTCGTCGGTGTGGCCGGCGCCCTGCACACCCATCTCGCGCTCGGGGACGTGGTGGTCGCCACCCGGGTGTACGCCTATCACGGGGGCACCAGCGAGAACGACGGCCTTCGCAGCCGGCCAAACGCCTGGCCGACATCGCACGCTGCCGACCAACTCGCCAGGCACCTGAAGATGTCGGCTTCGTGGACGCGGCACCTCACCGATCCGCGCCGACCGCCTCAGGTCCATTTCGGGCCCATAGCCGCCGGTGAGGTCGTGCTGAACTCCACGACATCCGGCCATGCGCGTTGGATTCAGCAGCACTACAACGACGCGCTCGCGATCGAGATGGAAGGCGCCGGAGTCGCGCAGGCCGGGCACCTCAACAACGCCCTGCCGGTAGTGGTGATCAGGGGTTTGAGCGATCGAGCCGACGGCACCAAGGAAGTCACCGATCGTCAGTTCTGGCAGCCGCGTGCCGCCGCGAACGCCGCGGCCTTCGCTGTGGCTTTGGCCGAGCAACTTGTGCGCGCCAACGTCCTTCCAACAGGCGGGACACCGCGACAGAAGGGAACCGACATGTCAGGAAGTACCCACAACAGCGCCTCAGGTAACGCGCGTGTCGGAGTAATGGCCGGCACCGTGCACGGTGGCATTCGCATCACCGCCGCATCCGCGTCCCCGCAGAGCCTCGACGAGGCCATGGCCGAGTTCCGGGCCGCCGTTCACGCGGCCTCGCTCTCCGGTCGCCTAGACGAGGAGACCTCCGCGGCGGTCGCCGACGAACTACGTTCGGTCGACACCGCAGCCGTTGAAACGGAGGAAGGTCGGCGCCGACTGCGGCTCACTCTGAAGCGCATCCGCGGCCTCGTCGGAGACGTAGCCGACCTCACTGCGAAAATCGCCACGATCATTGCCCTCACCAAGGTCTCGACATGACCAGTCCGGACCACCCGGCCAGCCCGGAAACCGTGACGACGTCCAACATCGTCACCGACAACGGCCGGGTCGGCGTTCAGGCTGGCTACGTGCACGACGTAAAATTTTACATCGGCTCCAACGATACTCCCGAGGAGAAGTTCCGTATCGGCGTGCGTTATCTCGCCGGCCGGATGCCGGGTATGGCGCGGCAGTACATTCAGAAGGCTCTGGCCGCCGGGCACACCTCCAATGAGGCCAGCTTCTACTGGCTACTCTCGCTGGTGAGTGGACGGTCCCGAGACGAGCTATCTATCACTGAGCGGGAAATGCTCTACTCGCCGCCGGAAACGGTTCGCATTCACGGAGACGACGACTGGGCATCCAGTTTTAGGATAGCGCACCGACTTCTCCAGGGTTCCCACGAGGCTATCGATCCGGAAATTATGATCAAAGAGATCGACAAACTCACTCCAGCGCACCGTGACTTAGTCGTTCGAAACCTCAGAACGTATCTCGACGGCCCTATCGAACGTCATCTCTGGGATCTTAACCGCAAGCAGGCGAGGGTTGATCAGCAGGACCACAACCGCCTGGGTCGGACCTGGAAGTTCTTCGAGCCTCCGCCGGTGAGGCCACGCCCCTGGGCACCGGATCCCATCAACATCCCGCCTTCATGGTGGGCGTACGGTGTGCTCGGCGGCGCCGTATCTGTCGCTGCCATGACCCGCCTCACATTCCTTCTTGCCGCCCACGCGGACGGACTGGTTACCGCCATTTTTCTGCTGGCTGTCTTCTGCGGCGGCATTGGCGCACGCAGTGCCTTCCGGTGGTATGCGCCCGCCAGCCTGGCGCGGCAGGGAGGCGGCGACAGGGACCGGAGACCGCCCATAGAAAGCGCCCCGTCAGGCGAAATTGGACGACGGTTCGCGCATTATTTTCACAAGTATGGACCCGGTGGTGAAAACCAGGATGACTGGCTTGCAGACAGCGCCTGGATGCGGCAGCGACTCGTCGATCTTGTCGTGCAGCAGTACCGCTGGGTGCGAGTTCAGCGCATCGCGTATCTGATTCGCTACCTTACCTATCAGGAGTACCTGCGGTGGCGCCACGGCACGCTGCCGAGCAGGCGGTACGACCTGCGGATTTCGTGGTCGACGAAGCTAATCGCAGTGACGAGCCTGACTGCCTGCTCCGTGGGCGCCGGATGGGGAGTCGGCGTTGCTGTCTGCACTACCCCGACGTCCGCCATCCTGTCGACTCTACTTGCGCTCGTCAGCGCCGGATCCGCCGCAATCGGTTGGGCGAAGATTCACAAGAATCGGGTGCGGTTCCAGGCGGACACAATCGAGTGTGAGCGTCTGAACGCAGGCTGCCTCGAAGGCTACGACCGGTGGTGCGCGAAACTCGCCGACCGCCCGGATGATTCCGAGCTGGCGGCCTGGCTGGACTGCGATCGGACAGTCATTCTCGACGGCTTCCTCGCTGAGCAGCGTCTCGCGATCACCGACGCGATATCGTTCGGATTCATCGAGACGCCGGCGCCAGGCGCACGACGCGCTCGAGTGAAGCGGGGACCGTGGCGGTACTCCTCCTACCGGTTGATACTTTTCGTGCTCACCATGCAGGGCGTACGGCAGGTAACGCACAGCCTTGACCTTGAGACAGCTGTCGCAACATTCAGGCAGCGGACGAACTTCAAGTTCAACGCAGTGACTTATGTGCAGATAACCAGCGACGACAAGGGCGAGCGCGTCTTCGAGCTAACACTGGAAAACGGCAAGTCATTCAAGATCCAGCTCACCGGTCAGCCCGTCGAGGACGACGGCCCCGAGGAGCCGGTCGGCGGGGGCGCGGAGGACGTCAATGCAGTGGCCGAGATGTCCCTGGATGCCGCCGAACTCAGCCATACGCTGCACGTTCTGGAAGGCGTGGCGGCCGAAGGGCGGGAATGGGCTGCGCGTTCCGGCCGTACCGGAAAGAAGCAGCGACGAAGGGCGGTACCTACCGGCTAGGAAATGGACCGCCGTTCTGAGCGGTCGCGCTCTGCTCTGGCCGGCGTGTAAGGCGCCGCGTACAGGTCCCTAGCTGCCGGATCTGCGGATCATCACACGTAACGCCTAGTCGGGCTTGGCAGGTCAGCCGGGTTTGACATCCATGATCGGCACGAACATCCCGGCTACGAAGACGGCACTGACGGCTACTTTGGGGTTCCGCGGCGACGGACTCCTGCCAGGCCGAAGGCAGTTGACCTCTGGCACTTTTCCCCCGGGGGTGTCGGCGGCCATGCCGGGCTGACCAGCGCGCCCGCCACAATGCGCGACAGTTCAATTGCGTTTCAGCCCTATGCTGTCCATCGGCCCTCTGCCTGTATTGATCAGGTCAGCCTCGGTGCCAGCCTTCCTCCTCGTCTCCGGGCCCTACCTGTCAGCATGAGGTGAGTCAGGTAGCAGCTACCATCTTGTGACCGGGGCGGGGTTGGGAGAAGAAGATCGTGGTGGTGTCGGTGACGGCCAGGCGGGGCCTGGTCGATGATGGTCGGGTGGGAGATCGTGAGGCCGACCGGTCGCGGCCGGATCCGGAGGTCGAGCCGAAGGCGCGGCGGCGGTCGTTCTCGCCGGCGTACAAGCTGAGGATCCTGACCGAGTACGAGGCGGCGACCGGGCCGGGTGCGAAAGGCGCGATCCTGCGCCGAGAGAACCTGTATTCGGCGCATCTCGTGGAGTGGCGTAAGGCCCGCGACGCGGGGGCGTTGGCGGGTATGTCGAAGCCGAAGGGCCGGCCCGCGGTCGACGACCGGGACCGGGAGCTGGCGAAACTTCGGGTGGAGAAGGAACGGTTGGAAAAGGAGCTGGCGAAAGCCCGCTTCGTGATAGAAGTCCAGGGAAAAGTCTCCGAGCTCTTGGAGAAACTCTCCGAGGGCATGCCCGGGACCACCGACGACCCGAACTCGCCGACCAGGCGGAACGGATAATCGAGGACGGACTCGCCCGCCTCACCGAACAGGCCGGCGTGAGTACGGCGTCGGCGTGCGCGGCGTTGGGCCGGGCGCGGGCGACGCATTACCGCCGGCACCGGAAATCCCCCGCCCCGCCGCGGCCGGCGCCGATCCCGCACCGCCAGCGCCGGCAGCCCGCGGCGTTGTCACCGGCGGAGCGGGAGCGGGTGGTCGAGGTGCTGCACTCGGACCGGTTCGTCGATGCCGCCCCGGCGCAGGTCTGGGCGACCCTGCTCGACGAAGGGGTCTACCTGGCGTCGCAGCGCACGATGTACCGGCTGCTGGCCGAACGCGGTGAGACCGGTGAGCGCCGCCGCCTGGCGACGCACCCCGCCCACGTCAAACCCGAACTCGTCGCCGAGAAACCGAACTCCGTGTGGAGTTGGGATATCACGAAACTCCGCGGCCCGAAGAAATGGTCCTACTTCTACCTGTATGTGATCCTGGATGTGTACAGCCGTTATGTTGTCGGGTGGATGGTCGCTGACCGGGAATCCGCCACCCTCGCCGAGGATCTGATCATCGCCAGCTGTGAGAAGCAGCGGATCGATCGGAGTCAGCTGACGATCCACGCCGACCGGGGCACCTCGATGACCTCGAAGACCGTCGCGCTGCTCCTCGCTGACCTCGGCGTGACCCGTTCCCATTCCCGGCCCCGGGTGTCGAACGACAATCCCTACAGCGAGGCCCAGTTCAAAACGTTGAAGTACCGGCCCGACTTCCCGGGTTCCTTCGACACCATCCAGACCGCCCGCTCCTGGTGCCGGGCGTTCTTCGACCACTACAACAATGATCACCGTCACTCCGGGCTCGGGCTACTCACCCCGGCCGTCGTCCACCACGGCCAGGCGCCCGCGGTCCGCCGGGCCCGCGCTGCCGTCCTCGACACCGCCTACACCGCGCACCCCGAACGGTTCGTCCGCCCGCCAAGCCCACCGGCCATGCCCGAACCCGCCTGGATCAACCGACCCCAGAACGACGAAGACCAGACACCGGAGGCAGAGGCCGAGACCAGCTAATTTCCACAACATCCTGCCTCAAAGAGGTTGACAGGTTCCGGGGCCAGCCCGACCCGTAGACGAGCTGAAACGGGAGGGTTGGCTCGCCGGTGCCACCGACCCAGGGAATAACAAGGCTGGCCAGAGGGCCCATGATCGGTCCGCGATTGCGTCGGAGAAATGTGCTGCTGCTTCGGATGACCAAATCTTCGATCCCGGCTGGGAGGGAAACACTGATCTCGTAGGCGGAAGGCTCCTGGATGGGGCGCAGGTGCCATACATGGCGTAGGGTCGCCGTCTGCCGCTGAGATGTGAAGGTCTCGTTAGGACCAGAGGCCTCTGCCTGCGATTCGGGTGTGAAAGTCACGGGGTGGTTCGGGAAGGCACGGCAGTATCTGACGAAAGCGGCAGGGTTGCGAAGGACTAGGCCGAGCAGGAACGGCGCTGCAGGGAATGCCATCAGGATGCCCGGCGACTCGCGGCTCCCAAGAAAACGCGCAAGCTCGTCCAGCGGACGCGTGTCGTATGGAGTGGGGTGGATCTTTTCGGTGTAGTGCCCGGGTAGTTTGAGTGCGTCACGTAGATGGGTTCGGAGGTGGCCGACCGAGCCCTCCGGAAGCCTCTTTGATGGAGCGTTCAGCACGCCGTGTGCGGCCTTCCAGATGGCATCGCGTAGCGTTTGGAAAGCCGGCACCGAGAGGTCGACCACCGAGATCTGGTGGGCGAGGGCATAGTCCAACGCGGGGCCGGTAAAGCCGCTCGTAGAGAATACGGCATAGCTGTACCGATAGCGGGGTGGTGTGCTGCGAGGTCCGGGCCCGCGCCTCGGGTCACGGTTTGTGACGACGAAGTTTTCGTTTACGTCCTCGATAACGCCATGTCCATTGCGAAGAATTGCGAGGCCGGCTGGCTCCTTCAGGCACTTCGCCTCGACGAACAGTCGGATCGGTGACGAGTATGGCGGCACGTATCGGAGCTGACCCAGCACGTCCGCCTGATGCCACGCGCCCCTGCCGCGTACGACGAGCCCTGTCGGGGCGGTTCCCAGGGCCTCAGAGTCATCGCTTTGCGTGAGCAGATCGTATCCGCTGCTACGGAGAAGGTAGGCAAGGCATTCTTCCAGAAGGTAGCCACGAAGTTCGTGTTCCGTGATTGTTCTACCTGAGGCGGTCCTGCTCATTTTGGCGATTCCAATGCCTCCGATCTGCGCCCGTGCCCGCGGACCTGGCACGCCCGTCGGAGCTCTTTGTGCTCAATGGTCATTTCTCAAGGAGTTCGAGACGCCAGGCGACGACGCGTTCACGTAGATCAGCGACGTAGGTGGGGGTCACCCCGTAGGGGGCGAAGTCGTCCGCATCGTCGAGCCGGGCGATCTGCCCGAGCATGGCGGCGAAATGGCCGCGGTCGAAGCCCGGATCCGCCTGTTGGGCGATCTCGCAGAGCCGGTTGAGGGTGTAGCGACCGCCGTTGATCGCGGCATCGATGTCGAGGAAGTCGCGGGCGGCTGCGCGGTTGCACAACGCGTCGACGTTGCCCGCCATAACGTCATCCGGATGCAGCACTGGACCGATCTCCATCTGGACTGGGGGCTGGATCCGCCAGTTGGCGACCAGTTCCACCCGGTGGACCTCGTCAGGCTTGCTCGGGTCGGTCACGTGGAGCCGCGCGATCAGCTCGGTCCGGAGTTCCGTCGCGACCTCGAGACCGTCTGCCCGATAGGCCACGATGACCGCGTCGACGGCGGCTGGGAAGTCCGCGCGTCGGTCCCAGTCGGCGAAGAGGTCGACGTCCTCGCTCGGCCGCTGGAGGATTCCGTGGGCCGCGACTGCGTAGCCGCCGGCGAGGGCGAAGCCGTACGGGCCGCCGACCTGGAGCCCGATCCGGGCGAGCCGCAGGTGAATCGGCGGGGACTGGGCCGTCACCTAGTAGGACTTTGTTAGGTGACTCCGAGGAGTTGTGGCGATTTGCCCTGTGACGGGTCGTAGGGGCGGTGGCAGGTGCGGCAGGCGCCGGTCCAGACGTTGAGCAGGGTCTGGAGGCTACGGAGGACTCCGTAGAGGGTCAGGCCGGCGCAGGGGCTTTTGGGGTGCGGCGTAGCTGGGTGCACAGGGCTTGGGCGACGGAGACGAGGGTGACGTGGCGGTGCCAGCCGAGGAAGGAACGTCCTTCGTGGTGGTCGAGGCCGAGGCCGTCCTTGAGTTCGCGGTAGTCGTGTTCGATCCGCCAGCGGATCTTCGCGAGGCGTACCAGTTGGCGCAGGGGGATGTCGGCGGGCAGGGTCGAGAGCCAGTAGTCGGTGGGTTCGGTCTTGCCGGGGGGCCATTCGGCCAGCAGCCAGCATTCGGGCAGGCTGCGGTCGTCGGCGCGGGTGACCGACCGGCCGGCGGGGCGGACCCGCAGGGCCAGGAACCGCGACCGCATCGCCGCGGTCGGGTTGTTCGCGCTGTGGTGGGTGCCGTGCCGCCAGGTCACGGTGCGCAGCGCGGCCCGGCCGGCGGCCAGGGCGAGGTCCTTCAGGGTGGACGGCGGGTCCGGGTAGGCCGGGACCGGGCGGCGTCCGGTCCCGGAGTACGGCGGGGTCACCGGTGCGGCCGAGGCCAGGTGCGCGGTGGCGGTGGGGGTCACCCCGAGCACGTAGACCAGGTGCCGGTCGGTCAGGGCTTGGCGGAACTGCGCGGCGTCGCCGTACCCGGCATCAGCGACGACCGGCCGGGCGGGCACGCCCCAGCCGGCCAACTCGTCGAGCATGTCCAACGCCAGGCGCCACTTCTCTCGGTGCCGGACGTCGGCGGGGATCCCGGCCCGGGTCCGGCGAGCGCGGACCGCCGCGGCCTCGGTCGGATCATCGCAGCATGTGTCGTCCCAGCTGGCCGGCAGGAACAGTCGCCAGTCCAGCGCCGCCGACGCCCAGTCGGTGACCGCGTGCACGGACACCCCGATCTGGCAGTTCCCGACCTTGCCCAACGTCCCGGAGTACATCCGGGCCACTCCGGGCGAGGCGGGCCCGTCCTTCGGGAAACCGGTGTCGTCGACGACCAGCGCCTGCGGGGCCACGAAGTCCACCGCCCAGCCCGCCAGCCGGGCACGGACCTCACCATGCTCCCAGGTCGAGTTCCGCAGGAACTGCTGCAACCCCTGATGATCCACCCCGAGGCGCTCGGCCATCGGGACCAGGCTCTTGCGCTTCCCGTCCAGCATCAGCCCACGCAGATACGCCTCGCCCTTGGCCCGCTGGTCCTTACGCGGCAGGTCCGCGAACATCCGGGCCGCGAACTCCTCCACGACCGGACGCACCTGCTCCATCTCCTCCGGCGTCACAGCAGGCAGCGAACCAGGCGAAGATCCCAACAGCCAAACCAGACGATCAAAGACCTAACAAAGTCCTACTAGGCTAGTACTACAGTTTCAGTGATCTTTCTGTCGGCTCGATGGCCGTGTCGAAGTTCTCCGCTGCGCGGTCGCGTGACCGGTGGTGGTAATGCTTGGCGCCGCCGATGGGGCGTTCAAGCGGCGCAAGCTGGGGTCCCGGGTCCAGGGAACGTCTTCGGAGGCACGCGAACGGGTAGCAGATTGCGCTAGGAGTGGGAGCGATCGGACTTCGAGAGACCCGCGGCAGCGACACCTAACGCGCCACGCCGTCCGCCGAGCAGAGATCACATCCCGACCACTGGGGCTGTAGTACTAGGCCGCGGTCGGGCGCCCAGCGGTCAGCTCGGGGAACCGGGCCTCCCAGCGGCTACGGACCTGCGGCGGAAGAACCAGGTCACCCCAGAGCCGGACCAGCGTGGGCCCCTCCAGCCAGCGGGACAGATCCGCAGTCCTGGACGCCTCCCGGAGCACCGTCTCGTACATCCGTGCAAGACGGCCGGGGTTCGTCAGGTCGTACCGAGCTGAGCCCGACCAGTCCAGCCACCGGTCCAGAACCACCACTCCCGATGTCGGACCCTCCAGCTCGTCCAAAGAGTTCGCGACCGCGTAGGGACGCACGTCGTCGTACCGCGAGCCCGGGGGCGGCCCGCCGGATGGCATACCACTCATCCTCGACACCAACCTCCCAGACAGGTCCTCGCGTCGAAGAGTGCTCTTACCCTCTCCACAGTAGACTAGGCCCAGGCTTACCCTCATCGGCGCCGCCGGGTAGATCACCGCGTGGTGCGAGAGGGGCCCTTCGCATCCCATCCAGGCGCGCGATGAGGTCGTTGCCCCCACGGACTCGGAGGAGGCTCGAGCGGCCTGCCAGGGTCGACCTCGCTCCGCTGGTTGACCGACGTGAGGGAACGCCTGGTCAGGCTTGATAGGTCAGCTGGGATTGACGTCGACGAGAAGAACGTCATAACCCTGCTCGGCAAGGTGCGCGGCGTGCGTTCCCGGCCCGCCGCCGACGTCGACGAGACTGCCGCGCCCAGGTAGGAACCGGGCGAAGATGTCCCAGGTCCGAAGCCGGACGAGGTCGCCGATGCCCGGCTTCCACAGCCGGCGGTCCTCGTCGGCCACCTCGTACCGGGCCACCACGCGACCATAAATCTGCACCCGGCAGAGTTTAGGAAGACCTGCGCTGTCCTTCGATTCCTTCTGTCGTCGCCCGCATCAGGTCGTGGGAACCATGACGACGCGGCCGGAGACGTCGCCCGCGCGCAGGCGGTCGTAGGCGGCGGGCATGTCGGCCAGCGGGACGGTCTCGACGTGGGCGCGGATCAGGCCGGCGCGAGCGAGGTCGAGGACCTCGAACAGCTCGCCGCGGGTGCCCCAGTACGGCAGCGAGACGTCGACGTCGAACGGCACCGTCCCGAGCCGGAACGGCAGCGCCCCGCCGGCCAGGCCCACGACGGTGATCCGTCCCTCGGCCCCGACGGCAGCCGCGGCGGTGGCCATCGTCGCGGCGCTGCCGACCATGTCGAACACGGCCTGCGCGCCCAGTCCGCCGGCGGTCTGCGCCCGGATCGCGGCGGCCGCGTCCTCGCCCGCCGGCACCGCCGCGTGCGCGCCGAGAGCCAGCGCCTGGACGAGCTTGCCCGGGGCGACGTCGATGGCCACGACGCGGGCCGGGGTGATCGCCCGAAGGATCTGGATGCCGAGGTGACCGAGGCCGCCGGCCCCGATCACCACCGCGGTCGAGCCCGGCCCGAGCAGCGGCAGGGCCTTGCGGATCGCGTGATACGGGGTCAGCCCGGCGTCGGTGAGCGGCGCGGCGGCCACCGGGTCGAGGTCGCCGAGCGGGACGAGGTGGCGCACGTCGTCGACGAGCAGGTACTCGGCCATACCGCCGTCCCCACCGAGGCCCGGGCCACCCATCCCGTGGGTAACCTCGCAGTACTGTTCGGCGCCGCGGGCACACGCTCGGCAGTGCCCGCAGCCCCAGGGCCCGTAGACGGCACAGGCGTCACCCACCCGCACCGCGCTGACCCCCGGGCCGATCGCGTCGACCCAGCCGGTGGACTCGTGGCCGAGGGTGAACGGTAGGCGCAGCCCCTGCCCGGCGAGCTGCTCCGGCGGCATCTCCATCAGGTGCAGGTCGCTGTGGCAGGCCCCGGCGGCGGCCACCCGCAGCCGCACCTGGCCCGGCCCGGGGACCGGATCGGGCACCTCGACGAGCTCGGGAGCCGACTGGTGACGGGTCATCCGCAGCGCGTGCAACGAGCCCCCTCGCCCTGGCCCGCGGTCCTCGCGAGCACCACGCCCATCCTCGCCCTGACGATGGTCAGACGCGCGCCCCGGCCAGACGCCCAGCGCCGGCGGGGGGCGCCGGCGGGGGGCGCCGGCGGGGGCCGTCGGGCCGAGACGCCGCGCTGGGGCCGCCGGGCTGAGGCACGGCGCTGGGGCCCGCCGGCCGGGCAGGGGCCGCCGGGCAGGGGCCGCCGGGCAGGGGCCGTCAGACCGGGGCCACCGGGCCGGCATTGCTGCGCAGGGGCTGCACCTCGGCGTCCGGTCCCGGGTAGACGAAGGTGGCGTGGCCGCCATCGCCCCATCGGACCAGGTAGGGCGGGTCGCCGGCGGGCGAGTGAACCTCGAGGATCTCCCCGCCGCACGGCGGCCGGCCGGGGTTCGGCGGCGAGACGACCAGCCGGTCGCCTACGGACGCCCGCCAGCGGCCGAGCCGGGGCTCGGGTAGCCAGGTGACGGTCTTCGGGCCGGGCAGCCCGCCCTCGTGCGAGGAACGCGGGGTCTCGGCGGCCACCGCCGCGGCGAGATCGGCCAGTCCCGGCAGGTCGGCGAGTTCGGCGGTCGACTCCCGGCCGGCCGGGACGACCGTTGCGAGCGCACCCGCCCCGGAGCCACCGGCGGCCCGCCCAGCCGGCGCCGGCATCGCGGCCGACGCCGGGGCCGCGGCCGACGCCGGCACCGCGACGACATCGTCGAGCGCGATCAGGCCGACCACCCGGCCATTGTCGGTGAGCGGCAGCCGCCGGACGGTGTGCTCGCGGAACATGCGGACCACGTCGACGGGGTCGGCGTCCACGTCCAGGGTGACGACGCCGCGGGTCATCACGGCCTCGACCCGGCCGTCGAAGGGGATGCGCCGGCGTAGCGACCGCAGCGCCAGGTCCCGGTCGGTCACGATCCCGACGAGGTCCTCGCCGTCCATGACCAGCAGTGATCCCACCCCCTGCACGTCCATCCACCGGGCCGCCTCGACGATGGTCATCTCGCGGGGCACCGTGACGGGCTTGTGACGGGGAAACCGCACACCGGCCATTGCTCCTCCTCCGCCCTGCGCGCCAATGCGCAGTCGTGTTCGGCTGTTGGCGGTCTCCAGCCTCCGGCATGAACAACGCCCAGGTCAGTGCCGTTCGACCCGAACCGGGACGCCGGAGGTCACCACGACCGAGGCCGACCCGACCGGATACGGACGGACGACGTCGGAAACGAGGGAACGGATGTGGTCCAGCACGGTGGCGAGAGCGACCCGCAGCGGCGCCACCTCGCGGCGGGTCCGGGCGAGCAGCAGGCCGCCCTGCACCGCGGCGAGCAGGGTGAGGGCGAGGCGCTCCGGGTCCGCCTCGTCCCGCAGCTCGCCCCGGGCGCGCATGGCCGCCAGTCCCTCCCGGATGGCGGCCTCCCAGCGGGCGAACGCCGCCGCCAGGGCCTCGCGGGCGACCGGATCCGCGTCGGCGAGCTCGCTGGCGAGCGACCCCAGCGGGCAGCCGCCGCGCAGATGCAGACCTAGGTGGAAGTCGACGAGCGTGTCCGCCCAGGCCGCCAGCCCCGCCAGGCTGTCCAGCCGGCTGAACAGTGGCTGCTGGAAGGCGAGCACGGCCTCGGTCTGGTAGGCGACCACGGCGCGGACCAGCGCGTTCTTGTCCTCGAAGTAGTGGTAGAGCTGCGAGCTGCTCACCGAGGCGGCGGCGCGGACGTCCTCGGTGCTGGTGCCGGCGACGCCCCGGGCGTACATGAGCCCGGCGGCGGCCGCCACGATCCGCGCCCGGGTGGCCTGGCCCTTGCGGGTGATCCGGCGTCCGTCCTGGTCGCCGGCACCGCCGGGGACGGGTGGGCTCATCGACGAACCCTACCTCTCTGGAACCGTCACTCCAGAATCCAGCGGCCGGGCGAGGAGCGTCGGTTCCGCGTCCCGATCTACCCGGGGGCCGGGGACGGCGAGTCGGCGGCGCAGGCCGGTCACGGCGAGGACGATCGCGGCGGCCACCGCGTAGGAGGTCACCCGCAAGGTCCAGGCATCGCCGGGTAGATCGGTGAACAGCGAGATGTAGACGGGATGGGCGGCGGCGGCCACGGCGAGCCACTCCAGCCGCCCGGCGACGACGGCGAGCGCCGCCAGCAGCACGCCGTACCAGGGCTGCACCGGCGTGGCGACGAGGAACGCCGCGCCCACCGTCCACAGCGCGGCCCGTTCGGGGGGCAGCCGGTCGGGGTCGGTGCGCCACACGGCCACCGTCACCGCCGCGAGCACCGCCACCGCCACCGCCTTCGCCGCCGACCCGCCGAGGTGCAGCACGCCGGCGAGCAGCAGGAACCGCGCGCCCTGGCCGTAGCCCTCGACGTCCAGGTACTGCGGGAGGAAGCCGAGCACACCGGTGCCGACGGCGAACAGGTGCGGCAGGTACGCCAGCCCGACGACCCCCAGCGCCGCACCGACCAGCGCGACCGGGCGACGCCGGGCGGCGGCCGGCAACAGCAGCGCCGGGTACAGCTTCACCGCCACCGCGGCGCCGAGCAGTGCCCCGGCCGCCGCCACCCGCCGCCGGGACGGCCGCGCGGGCCGCGGCGGGCTCGACGACGACGGTGGGATCGACGGCGGGATCGACGGCGGGCGGACGGAGCGGTGGGTGAGCACGGCGAGGCCGGCCAGCGCGAACAGGGCGCCGAGAACGTCGACATGCGCGTCCGAGCCGATCTCCAGGCCGGCCAGCGGCGACAGCGCGTAGAACGCCGCGTACCGGGGGTCCCGGCCGCGGGCGATGAGCATCCGCATCAACAGGCCGGTCAACGCCAGCGACAGCAGCGAACCGTAGAGCTGGAGCTTGTGCTCCCGCGGCGGGCCGGGCAGGTAGTGCACGGCGGTGAAGTACGCCTGCGCCACCGGCGGGTAGATGGTGTGCGCCCGCGGGTAGTTGAGACGGATGCAGTGCGGGCCCCGCTCGATCGCCGCGCAGCCGGCGGCGTCGGGGAACAGCCACTGGTCGCGCAGCCCGGCCAGGTGCGGGTCCAGCGGTCCATAGCGGTAGGGGTCGACGCCGGCGGCCTGCACCCGGCCGTCCCAGGCGTAGCGGTAAAGGTCGTCGGAGAGCTGTGGCGGTCCGGTCGCCGCGACCGCGTGCACGGCGAGGATCCCGGCCAGCAGCATGCCAGCGGCGGCCCGCCGGTTCGCCGACCGCACGAGTGACGCGGCCGTCGCGGCCCCGAGGACCCACCACACGAGCACCCCGGGCAGCACGCCGGCCCGGCCGGGCAGGTAGCCGGGGACCGCGCGGATGGCGAGCTGCGTGGCGAGCACCCCCGCCAGCCCGACGCCCGCGCCGATCAGGGCACGGTCCGGGCGGCTTCGCGGCACGACGGCGGGTGGCGGCATGCCCCGAGCCTCGCAGGACAACAGGGGGACGCCCGGCTGCTGTGACCCGGTTTCCTCGTTCCGTAAGGCGATGATCAGGCCGGATTCCGGTTGCCGCGACCTACGGTTCCTCTCGTGCGACGGTTTCTCCGTGTGTTCTCCGCCAGCCGGTCGGCCAGCGGGGCCCGTCTGCTTTCCGCGAGGCTGCCGGAACCACCGGTGGCGGTGCGCCGCGGTCCGCTGCGCGCTGGAGCGTTCCCGAGCACGCTGCATGATCCACGAGTGGCATCGCTGCTGGGAATCGCGCTCGGGATCGCCTTCGGAACCTGCTTCCTGACCGGGCTCGTGTCACATTTCATGCAACACCCACCGGGCTGGCTGCAATGGCCGTCCCGGCCGGTCTGGCTGTACCGGGCGACACAGGGCCTGCATGTCACGACCGGTCTGGCCAGCGTTCCGCTGCTGCTGGTGAAGCTGTGGACGGTGTATCCGCGGTTGTGGCAATGGCCGCCGCTGCGGTCCGTCGGGCATGCCCTGGAACGGCTCACGATCGTGCCGCTGATCGCCGGCTCCATCTTCCAGCTCGCGACGGGCATCGCGAACGTCGCCCAGTGGTACCGGTTCCACTTCTTCTTCACCGTGACCCATTACTGGGTCGCCTGGATCACTATCGGCGCCCTGGTCGTGCATATAGCCGCGAAGCTGACGGTCGTACGCGCGAACGTGGGCCGGAAACGAGACGAGAAGCTTCCCCGCGCAGACACGGTGACGGCGGCGGAAAGGCCGCCCGGCGACAGTGGCCCGCCGACCGGCGGCCTCACCCGCCGTGGGCTGGCGGTGGCGACCGGCACCGCGGCGGCCGTCATCGTCGCGACGACGGCCGGCCAGGCTGTTCCCGCGCTGGCACCGCTCGACCTGCTCGCTCCCCGCCGGCCCGACCTCGGTCCGCAGGGGTTGCCGGTGAACCGGACCGCACGGGCCGCCCGGGTCACCGCCGCGGCCCGCGATCCGGAGTACCGACTGGAGATCGTTGGCGCCCGCCGGATCATCTACCACCTCGCCGAGGTGCACGCGCTGCCCCGCCACACCGTGCGGCTGCCGATCACCTGTGTCGAGGGCTGGTCGGCCGATGCGACCTGGCACGGCCCCCGGCTGCGCGACCTGCTCGACGCGGCGCTCATCCCCGTCGACGCCACCGTCCGGGTCGAGTCGCTGGAGGCGCGCGGCGGCTACCGCGCCAGCGAGGTGCGCCCCGCTCACGCCCGGGATCCGCTGACCCTGCTGGCCACCGGCCTTGACGGCGCCGACCTCGACCTCGACCACGGCTACCCGGCCCGGCTCATCGCGCCCGACCGGCCCGGCGTTCTGCAGACGAAGTGGGTGCACCGGGTGGTGATGCTGTGACGAGCGACGGCGACGGCAGGACCGGGAGGAGCGTCGCGGGCCCGAGCGTCGCGGGCCCGAGCGTCGCGGGCCCGAGCGTCGCGGGCCTTGCGTTGCGGGTGGTACTGGCGGCGGCGGGGCTCGCCGCGCTCGGTTACGGCGTCCACGGCCTGCTGACGATGTCCCGGGCGACGAGCCCACCGAACGCCGCCGCCTGGCTGATCGGCGGGGTCGCCGTCCACGACGCGCTGGCCGTGCCCGTGACGATGGTCGTGGGCTTCGCCCTGAGCCGCCTCGTCCCGGCGCCCTACCGCGCCGTCGTCCAGGGCGCGCTGATCGTCAGCGGGGCGGTGGCGCTGGCATCGCTGCCGCTGTGGCGCGGCTATGGCGGGTCCGCCGACAACCCCTCGGTGAACCCGCTGCCTTATGTCCGCAACCTGGCCATCGTCCTCGGCACGGTCTGGGCCGGCGCCGCGCTCGTCATGGCCTGCCGAGCCCGCCGAGCCCGCCGAGCCCGCAACGCCCGTCGGGATTCGCGAACAAGCCCCTGATCACAGCCAGGCACGCGCGCTAGTGCTGGCCTGGTGAGATGGTCGAGGCGGCGGCGGGCACCTTGTCGCGGCGAAGAGCGACGAAGTGGCGCCCCGCGCTCTGCCAGGACCGGGCCACGAGCAGGCCGGCGGCCGACGCGGCGGCGGTGAGCTCATCGGCGCCGACCTGGCACCAGGCGAACGGCTTCGAGACGCGGCCGCCGGCGTCCTCCAGCCGCAGCCAGACCGGTCCGACGGGGGTCCCGGGCGGCTCGACCTCGACGAGCGCCTGCCCGGCCGGGGCGAGCAGTTGTCGGGCTCGGCGCAGCAGCCGGACCGGATCGCCGCCGATACCGATGTTGCCGTCGGCCAGCAGCAGCGCCACCCAGCGGCCCTCGGCCGGCAGGCGACCGAATACGTCACGGCGCAACGCGACCGCGCCGGCCTGCCGGGTCAGCCGCACGGCCAGCGGGGCGAGGTCGATGCCGAGCGCCGGGATCCCGCGGGCGGCGAGTGCCGCCGCCAGCCGGCCCGGGCCGCAGCCCACGTCCAACGTCGGGCCGGCGCAGTGCCCCAGGAGGGACAGGTCCCCGGCGCTCAGCGGGGTCCCGGCGCTGGCCCGGGCCGACGACCACTCGCTCCCGAGCCCGGCGGGCGGCACAGGCATGCCCCGCCAGCGGTCCACGGGCAGCGGGATCCGCCGCCCGTCCGCAAGGCGCGCCCACAGCCGGCCGGTGGCGGAGAGCAGCCCCGCCTCGTAGATGTCCGTGGGCTCCCACTCGCCGTCCACCGATGCGGTCACCATGCCGCGTTCGAGGACGCTCCGGCGACACGGCCGCCTCCCCCGGGCGAACATCGGCCCTCAAGGGGGAGAGTCCGGCCGTCCTCGGGGAGACCGGCGCGGGCCGCGCGCAGGGCGGCGGCGAACCGGCCGTCCGGGGCGAGCCGCGCGACCGCCTCGGCGTCGGCGATGGTGTCGACGTCGCGCAACGCCGGCAGCCCCGTCACCGCGAGGCCGGCGGCGACGAGCCGGGCCCGCTGGCGCGCGCCGGTGTCGGGGCGCGAGGTGGGGACCCCACGCACCAGGTCGCCGTCCGAACGGGCCAGCCCCAACGCCCACCAGCCGCCGTCCGCCGCCGGTCCGAACACCGCGTCGGCGCCACGCAGCGCGTCGCAGGCGACGGCCAGCAGGTCGGCGGTGAGCTGCGGGGTGTCCATGCCGATGAGCAGCGCCGGCCCAGGGCCGGTGGCGTCGAAGGCCGCGGCGAGCCGGGCATCGAAGGGGCCGGGTGCCTGCGGCGCCACCGCCAGGGTGGGCCAGCCGCCGGCGGTGGACAGCCAGGGCCCCGCCGCCCCGTCGAGGACGAGCACGGGACGTAGGTCGGCGAATCGGGGCCGGGCGGTGACCGCCGCGACCGCGGCGAGGGTGTCGGCGAGCGCCGCCGCCGCGACGGCCGCGGCCTGCTCCGGGCGCAGCGGCGGGGTGAGCCGGGTCTTCACCCGGCCGGGCACCGGCTCCTTCGCCATCACGAGCAGCCTCACCGGATGCTCGCCAGCAGCACCGACATGTCCCGGGCGGCACGGGCGGCACCGAGCGGCGTCCCGGTGACCTTGGACCGACCGATCCGGGGGGTGTAGGCGACGTCAGTCTCGGCGATGCGCCAGCCCGCCTGGGCGGCGCGCAGCAGCAGCTCCAGCGGGTAGCCGAAGCGGCGGTCCGCGATCGACAGGCCGAGCAGGTCCGCGCGCCGGGCGGCCCGCATCGGCCCCAGGTCGCGCACAGGCACGCCGCGCCGACGCAGGCGGCGGGCGACGGCGGCGTTGCCGAGCCGGGCGGGCGGCGGCCAGGCCCGCAGCGAGGTCGGGCGGCGCCGGCCGAGGACCAGATCGGCGCGGCCGGCGGTCGGGTCGACCAGGTCGGTGGCGAGCAGGGCGACGAGGTCGGGCAGCCGGGCCGGGTCGAGCGAGGCGTCGGCGTCGCACACGCAGACGACGTCGGCGTCCGCGGCCAGCAGGCCGGCGTGCACGGCCGCCCCGTAGCCGCGCTCGGGCACGGCGACGACCGTCGCGCCCCGGCCGCGGGCCAGCTCGGCGGATCCGTCGCGAGAACCGTTGTCGGCGACGATCGCCCGGTAGCCCGCGGGGATCCGGTCGAGCACCCAGGGCAGCGCCCCGACCTCGTCCAGGCAGGGCAGGACGATGTCCACCGACGTCCGGTCACCATCACTTTCCGTAAACATGATCGGGACTGTAGTGCCGGACGACCATGATCGATCATTACGGAACGAGGACGGGCCTCGGCGAGCATCGGCCCGCTGACCTGGCTCATCGGTGGCGCGGAGGCGGTGGGGCGCGCCGCCGACCGCGGCCGTTCGGCCCCCGTGCGGGCACCGGCCATCCCCACCGTCCGCGGAACATTACGAAGCGGGGAACATCCGCGCCAGGCGGGGCGAGGGCGGGCCGGGCTGCCTATCGTGGCGGCATGGCCCGCGTCCTCGTCGTCGACGACGACGCCCTCGTCGCCGAGGTCGTCGACCGCTACCTGCGCAACGCCGGCTTCGACGTCGACCGCGCCGCGGACGGCCCGACCGCCCTACGCACCGCCGAGGCCCGCCCGCCCGACCTCGTCGTCCTCGACCTGATGCTGCCCGGCATCGACGGCCTCGAAGTCTTCCGCCGGCTCACGGCGCGCCGAGCCGTCCCGGTCATCATGCTCACCGCGCGGGCCGACGAGGCGGACCGGATCACCGGCCTGGAGGTCGGCGCCGACGACTACGTGACCAAACCGTTCTCCCCGCGGGAGCTGACCCTGCGGGTGCGGTCGGTGTTGCGGCGGGCGGCCGAAGCCGCCGCGGCCCCGGAGCCCGGCGTCCTGCGGGCCGGCGCCCTGGTCGTCGACCCGGCGGCGCGGACCGCGACCCGCGACGAGGTGCCACTCGGGCTCACCGTGCGCGAGTTTGACCTGCTGGCCTTCCTGCTGCGCCGGCCCGGCCACGCCTTCACCCGGGTCGAGCTGCTCGAACAGGTGTGGGGTTGGAGCTATGGCGATCCGTCGACGGTGACGGTGCACATCCGCCGGCTCCGGGAGAAGATCGAGGAGGATCCGACCGCTCCCCGCCTGCTCGTCACCGTCTGGGGGGTGGGGTACCGCTACGACGCCGCGCCGGCGGGAACGCGATGAACGCCGAGCTGGAGGTCGCCGGGATCGCGCTGGCCTGTTCGACGGCCGCCGCCGTCAGCGGCGTGCCGCTGCTGCTCACGCTGCGCCGCCGGCCGCTGTGGGCGATGGCTGCGGCGCTGTGCGTGTGGCCGATCGTCGCGGTCGTCGTGGGTGTCGCGGTCACGGCACGGATGATGTTCCTCTCCGATCACGACCTGCGCGTAGTCCTGATCGTCGTCGTGGTCTCGGCGGTGGTCGCCTCCGCCTTCGCGCTGCGCGTCGGGCGTCCGGTCGTGGCCGGGACCGGTGCCCTCACCCGGGCGGCGGCGAGCCTCGGCGATCCCGGCTACCGTGGCGCGGGGCGCGTCCCGACGACGGAACTCGCCACGCTCGCCGCCACGCTGGACGCCACGAACACCCGCCTGGTCGAGTCACTCGCCCGCGAACGGGCCCTGGAGGCGAGCCGCCGGGAGCTCGTCGCCTGGATCAGCCACGACCTGCGGACCCCGCTGGCGGGGATCCGGGCGATGGCCGAGGCGTTCCAGGACGGCCTGATCACCGATGCGGAGACCACGGACCGCTACCACCGCCGGATGCTCACCGAGGCCGAGCGGCTCACCGGGATGGTCGACGACCTGTTCGAGCTGGCGCGCCTGCAGGCCGGGGCGCTGCGGCTGAGCCTGGCAAAGGTGCGCGTCGCGGACGTGGTGTCGGACGCGGTCGCGGCCGTCGATCCGATCGCGCGGGCGCGCGGGGTCGTCGTGCATGGCAGTGCCGACGACTCCGGCTGCGTCGACGCCGATGCCGTCGAGGTCGGGCGGGCCCTGACGAACCTGCTGGTCAACGCCATCCGGCACACTCCGGACGACGGAACGGTGGAGGTCACCGCCACCATGGCCGCCGACCGGGCGCTGTTCGCCGTGGCGGACCGCTGCGGCGGTATCCCGCCGCAGGACCTCCCCCGGGTGTTCGACCTGGGCTTCCGCGGGGAGCCCGCGCGAACCCCGGACGGCGACGACGGGCCCCGGCAGCCGCGGATGCGCTCGGGCATCGGCCTGGCGATCGTGCGCGGGATCATCGAGGCGCACGGCGGCGCCGTCAGCGTGCACAACCAGCCGGGCGGTTGCCGCTTCGTCGTCGCCCTCCCGACCTCCTGACGCCGCAAGCGGCGGGGCCATCCGCGGATCGTAAGATCCGGCGGCGGCCGGCGCGGATAGCGTCGGCGACATGCGGGTTCTCGTCACCGGCGGCGCCGGCTTCATCGGTTCCCACGTCGTGGACGCGGCGGTCGCGGCCGGCGACGAGGTCAGGATCCTCGACGCCCTGCTGCCGGCGGTGCACCGGGTCGCACCCGCGGTGAACGGCCGCGCCGAACTGGTCGTCGGCGACGTCACCGACCGCGGCCAGGTCTCCGCCGCGCTCGACGGGATCGACGTGGTGTGCCACCAGGCCGCGATGGTGGGCCTGGGGGTGGACCTCGACGACCTGCCGGCGTACGCCGCGAACAACGATCTCGGCACGGCCGTGCTGCTCGCCGCGATGGCCCGCGCCGGGATCGGGCGCCTCGTGCTGGCCAGCTCCATGGTCGTCTACGGCGAGGGCGGCTACCGCTGCGCCGAGCACGCAACGGTGCGCCCCGGCCCGCGGGTGCGCGCCGACCTGGACGCCGGGCGGTTCGAGCCGCCCTGCCCGCACTGCCACCGGCAGCTCGCGTCCGTCCCCGTCCGCGAGGACGCCCCGATCGATCCCCGCAACGTCTACGCGGCGACCAAGGTGGCCCAGGAGCACCTGGCCGCCGCCTGGGCCGCCGCCACCGGGGGCACCGTCATCGCCCTGCGTTACCACAATGTCTACGGCCCGCGGATGCCCCGGGACACCCCGTACGCCGGGGTCGCGTCGATCTTCCGCAGCGCCCTTGCGGCCGGACGTGCGCCCCGGGTGTTCGAGGACGGCGGCCAACTGCGGGACTTCGTCCACGTCCACGACGTTGCGCGTGCCAACCTGTTGGCGGCACGCGGCGCGGACCGGCCCGGCCGCCTCACGGCCCTGAACATCGGCTCGGGGACACCGCATACCGTCGGGGACATGGCCGACGCGCTGGCCCGCGCCGTCGGCGGCCCGCCGCCCGTCGTGACCGGCGGCTACCGGATCGGCGACGTGCGGCACATCGTCGCCTCATCGGTCGGCGCCGCCGAGCTGCTCGGCTACCGGGCGCGGGTAGGTTTCGCCGCGGGGATGGCGGCGTTCGCCCGTGATCCGCTGCGCGGCTGAGATCCCCACCGCCGCCCCGGCGGGGATCCCGGCCATGGACGCGGCAAGCAGCCGCACCTCGGTGATCTCCCACGGATCCTGGACGACGGCCACGGCGGGCGGCGGCCCGAGCGGTCGCGCACCGGGCCCCATCGTCGCGGCCGCGGCCACCCCGGCGAGATCATCGGCCCGGCCGGTACCGGCGGCGACCCGGCTGCGGCGGCGCAGCGCCAGGACGACCACCGCCGTGCCGAGCATCGCGAACAGGATCCCGCCGAGCCAGACCGCCGGCACACCGACCAGCTTCAGGCCGCTGAGCGAGATCACGACGACGAGCGCGGGCCGGATGAGCCGGCTCGTCGCCGGGCCGGCGGAGACCCGCGCCCCCAGGTAGACCCCGGGCAGGGAGCCGAGCAGCAGCGAACCGGTCAGGCCGAGCTGGAAGTCCCCGAACAGCAGGTGCCCCAGCGAGGCGGCGGCGACCAGGGGCACCGCCTGGGCGAGGTCGGTGCCGACGAGCTGGGAGGAACGGATGCGCGGGTAGAGGCCGAGCAGCATCACCACGATGAGCGAGCCGGAACCCACCGAGGTCAGCCCGACGACCAGCCCGCCGATGGCGCCGATCAGGACAGTCGGCAGCGGGCGTGGCCGGAGGTCGACCTCGCCCGCGGGCGCCGGCGGCCGACCGCGGTCGACCAGGGTCTTCGCCAGCATCCCCGCCGCCGCGAGGACGAGCAGCGCCCCCATGACGACCTTGATCCGTTCCTGGACGGCGTCCCCGTCGCCGAGCGCCCGCAGAATGAGCACGCCGCAGAAGCCGGCCGGCACCGAGCCCAGGCACAGCCAGCCGACCAGGCCCCGGTGGACCGTGCCGCGGCGCAGGTGGACGGTGGCGCCGACCGGCTTCATCACCGCCGAGGCGACCAGGTCGCTGGAGACGGCGGCGAGCGGCTGGACGCCGAACAGCAGCACCAGCACCGGCGTCATCAGCGCACCACCGCCCATGCCCGTCATCCCGACGACGGCGCCGACGACGAACCCGGCAAGCGTGATCAACGGATCGAGATCCATACACCGCCCACCTTCCCTATCTGCACGATAGGCATCGTGAGCAATTCCCGCGAGGGCGGACGACGGCTCCCAACGGGCCGCCGACCTGCGCCGACCTGCGCCGACCTGCGCCGATGGCTCGCGACCAGGCGCTCAGGGCGGCGCGCGGGTCAGTCCACCGCGAGGCCGAGCGCGGTCGCGACGACGATGGCCTGCCAGGGGTCGATGCGCGCGCCCCGCAGCGTGACGGCCAGCGGATCCAGCGCGGACAGGTCGCTGCCGCGCAGGTCGGCGCCGGACAGGTCGGCCCCGTCCCACAGCGCGCCGGAGAGATCGTTGTCACGCAGCGTGGCACCATCACAGCGCGAACCGGTCAGGTCGGCCTCCCGCATCCGGACTCCGACGAAGGACGCGCGACTCAGTTTTGCCCGCGCCAGACCAACAAAGGACCAATCCCCGCCGCCGACCTTCATGAGGTCGTGCGTGCATCCGTCGAACAGGCTGCCGGTGAACTTGCACGCGTCGAAGCTCGTGTCGAAGAAGGAGCACCGGACGAACACGCAGTTGATGAAAGCGGTATCTGAATAACCCGATGCGTTGAACCGGACGCCGCGGAAGGTGCACGAGTCCAGAACCGCGCCCGTGGTCGGCACCTCGGTCAGGTCGAGGTCGACGAAGGCGACGTGATCATGCGCCTGCCCAGAAAGATCCCCGCCGACCTCGGCCAGGCTGCGGACGGTATGGTCGACCGCGGGCGCCGTCGGGCCGTATTTCCGAGCCGGCACGCGGAGCCTCCCCCGGCGACCGGTAGTGGGACCGGCCGCACTCGTCGATCAAGGTCCGGGCTAAGCCTACCGCCCGCCACCGGAAGTGTGTTCCACGCCACATAGTCCGTAGTCGATGTTTCGGGCTACGGGGTGACGATGAACACGATCCAACGGCCGGTATACGGCGGAAAATAGTTAGTGGAGACCGACGTGCTATCGGGGATAAGGTCTCCGCGGCGCCAACGGGCACCGCTGGGAGTCAAGAGGTTGAGCGGAGAAGGATCGTGAGCACGGACAGCGCCCGCACAGGGCATGCCGACGAACCGGAACGGCTCGAGGGGCGGCAGAGCTCCCCGCACCGCGTAGTGATCATTGGCTCGGGCTTCGGGGGCCTGTTCACCGCGCAGGCTCTTCGCAAGGCGCCCGTCGAGATCACCCTCGTCGCAAAGACCACCCATCACCTGTTCCAGCCGCTGCTCTACCAGGTGGCGACCGGCATCCTGTCGGAGGGCGAGATCGCCCCGACCACCCGCGAGGTGCTCAGCCGCCAGGAGAACGCCCATGTCGTCCTGGGCGACGTGACCACCATCGACGTGAAGGCGAAGACCGTCACGTCGCAGTTGCTCGGCCGGACGACGGTCCACCCCTACGACAGCCTCGTCGTCGCTGCCGGCGCCGGGCAGTCGTACTTCGGCAACGACCAGTTCGCCACCCACGCCCCGGGCATGAAGAGCATCGACGACGCCCTCGAGCTGCGCGGCCGGATCTTCGGCATGTTCGAGCTCGCCGAGGGTTCGACCGATCCGGCCGACATCGAGCGGCTGCTGACCTTCGTCGTCGTCGGCGCCGGCCCCACCGGCGTGGAGATGGCCGGCCAGATCGCCGAGCTGTCGCGGCGCACGCTGCGGCGCGACTTCCGCAGCATCGACCCCACCAAGGCCCGGGTGATCCTGCTCGACGCCGCGCCCGCCGTGCTCCCGCCCTTCGGGGAGCGGCTCGGCGCGAAGGCCGCCGACAAGCTGGAGAAGATCGGCGTCGAGGTGCAGCTCGGCGCCAAGGTCGTCAACGTCGACGCCACCGGCATCGACGTCGAGGACAGCGACGGCACCCGCCGGCGGATCGACTCGGTCTGCAAGGTCTGGGCCGCCGGCGTCGCCGCGAGCCCGCTCGGCAAGCAGCTCGCCGAGCAGACCGGCGCCGGCATCGACCGCGCCGGCCGCGTCGAGGTGCTCCCCGACCTCACCCTCCCGGGCCACCCGGAGATCTACGTCATCGGCGACATGATGAGCCTCAACCGGCTGCCGGGTGTCGCCCAGGTCGCGATCCAGGGCGGCCGGCACGCGGCCAAGGAGATCCAGGCCTGGGTCGCCGGCAAGCAGACGGGACACCCGTTCAAGTACAACGACAAGGGCAGCATGGCCACCATCTCGCGGTTCAGCGCGGTGGCCAAGATCGGCAACATCCAGTTCAGCGGCTTCTTCGCCTGGCTGGTCTGGCTGGCCGTGCACCTCGTCTACATCATCGGCTTCAAGCACCGCCTCACCACCCTGTTGCACTGGACGGTGAGCTTCATCGGCCGGGGCCGGTCGGAGCGCACGGTCACCCAGCAGCAGATCTTCGCCCGCGCGGCGTTGGAGCGGCTCGGGGAGAACTTCGCCCCGTCGCTGCCCCCCAAGGCCGGCGACGCACCGTCCTGGACGGGCGCGGCCCGCTCCCAGGTGCCCCCCCAGGCCGGGGCGAAGGGCACGGAAAGTCGCGAGCCCACCAGGGTCTAGCTGATCCCATCGCGCCCCTGCGTAGGCCGCAGAACCACACGACCGCCCGGTCGGGACGAGTTCCCGCGCCGGGCGGTCGTCGCTGTGTGTCGTCTGCGACATACCGGTCGCCCGCGTCGCCCGCCCCGAGGCGTCGTCGTCGCGTCAGCCGGCCGCGGTGGGGTCGCCCTGCTCGGCGGGGATCGCCGCCGCGGCCCGCTCAAGCAGCTCACGCAGGGCGGCACGTTCTTCATCGGTGAACGCGGCGGCGAGCCGCGCTTCCACCGCCAGCGCCGCCGCGTCGGCACGCCGGAACAGCGCCTGGCCAGCCCGGGTCAGGCGAGCGAGCAGCACCTGCGCGTGGGCGTCGGACGGCTGCCGCGCGATGAGCCCCCTCGTCTCCAGGCCGGCCAGCACGACGGCCATCGTCTGCGGGGTGACGTGACACTCCCGGGCGGCCCGCGCGCCGGAGATGTCCGGCATGGCGGCGATCGCGACCATCGCCGCGTACTGCGGGACAGTGAGGCCGAACGGCCGCAGCACCCTGGTCTTCTCGGCGATGAGCACCTGCTCGGCCCGCTTGATCACCAGGCCGAGCCGCTCGACTCCCGCGTCGACCGGGCGGGATCTGGCTGCCACGGCCCTCACTGCGCCCGCTCGACTCGACTGGGGTGGGCAACCCACGGATGGCCGGGAGGGCCACACCGGTCTGAGGTTACCCCGGAGGGCCAGGCTCCTGAACGGACTCACGCCGGGCGCCATCGAGCCAGCCACCATACGACCATCCGGACCCCGCGGCCGGCACCTCCGAGGGGGCCGTCCCATCCCCCGGGGGTGGCGATGTTCCCCTGACCGCCCGGCCGAGGCCGGTCCGTTGACGCCGGGAGCGGTCTGCGACCGCCGGTATGTCGTCCGGACCGATCCGATTCGCCGCTGGACGACGCTGCCTCGCGAGGATGGCGCCAGCCGGCGAGGATGGCGCGGAGGGCGACACAGACGATGGAGGCATGGACCGCGAGAACCATATGCACGATGGCGTAGTCGATGAGGACGGCAGTGGCACGGGTGGGGCCGCCCTGCCCGGGGCGATCCGGTTGCCCGACGGCGGCTGGATCCGGCCCCGCGCGCTGCGCGACCCGACGCCGCCCGGCCCGCTTCCCGACCGTGGTCTCTATCTGGGTGGCGCCCGTCTACGACGGCGGCATGACGAGCGACTGCGTTGGCCACACGAGTGGATTGACTGGCCGGACTTCCTCCTCCCCCGGGATTCCGAGGCGGCCGCCACCCGCATCCGCGAACTGCACGCGCACATGCGGACGTCCGCGCGAACAGAGCTCGCCTGCGGCGGCGGGGTGGGCCGCACCGGGACCGTGCTCGCCTGCCTCGCCGTCATCGCCGGACTATCCCCCGCCGACGCCGTCGCCTGGGTCCGCGCGCACCACCATCCGCGCGCAGTCGAGACTCCCTGGCAACGCCGCTGGATCGCCCGTTTCCCGCCGCGCCCCCTCTAGGGATGATCACGGACCAGCGTCGGCCTCGCCAAGGGCCGTGACGTGTACATCGGGTTGCGATCCCTCCAGGGATGATCACGGACCTGCGCGGCCACCTCGGGCAGCTGGTACAGCCCGTAGTTGCGATCCCTCTAGGGATGATCACGGACCGGGTGCGGAGGTCCCGGGCGGTGATGTCGCCGATCCATCCCTGGTGTTGCGATCCCTCTAGGGATGATCACGGACCCCATGGTAAAGCTGCAGGCCAGTGGGGTTGGTCGGGTGGTACACGGGATGATCATTGCAGCGGTCCGGCGGTAATGCAACCGCCCAGGTCAGGACGTTGATCCTCGAACTCTTAGCGTGGGACTTGCGCAGGGCCGCAACCTCGGGCCGATGGCGGTCACGACCCGCGCGCACGAGGAACCGTCAGGGTACTGATATACCATCGTGGTATGACACTAATTCCCGAGAGCCATCGTGATCTGTTGGAGCGGCCACTGTTCGGGCACCTGGCCACGATCAGGCCGGACGGCACCCCGCAGGTGAACCCGATGTGGGTGCTCTGGGACGGCACGTTCCTGTGGTTCACGAACACCACGACCCGGCAGAAGTACCGCAACGTCACGGCGACGCCGCAGGTGGCGGTGTCCGTCAACGACCCGGAGGCGCCCTACCGGTACCTGGAGATCCGCGGCGTCGTCGAACGGATCGACCCCGATCCGTCCGCCGAGTTCTTCACGCGGCTCGCCGACCGCTATGCGATGAAGCTCGACGGGCCGCCCGCGGACGCGCCGCACCGGGTGGCCTACGCGGTCCGGCCGACAGCGGTCAGCTTCCAGTAACCCACCCGCCCACGGCGGTCAGCCGGTCACCGACGACTGGCATCAGCACGGAGCACCCGCACCGCCGACAACCGTCCGTCTACATCCTTTCCCCACCACGTTCTCATCCCGCTCACATCCGGCCGCCGCACTGTGGATCCGGCCAGCGCGCCGCGGCGGCGCGCGATGCCGGACCGGCCGGCGCCCGACCCTCTGGTCGGGCGGGCCGGGTGCGGCGTGACGGCACGGCAGGGAAAGGACGGCGCACAGATGCGCAGCTTTCTGACGGGACGGCGGGGCGCGGGGGCGGCCGCGGCGGGACTGCTCGGCCTCGCTCTCGGAATCGGCCTCGGGTTCAGCGGCACGGCCAGTGCCGCATCGACACCGGCGGCCACCACCTCCCCGGCGCCGTCCACGGCGTCGACGACGTCCGGCGATCACCCGAAGCCGACCGAGGCCCGCGCACGGCTGGCTGAGCGCCGGCTCATGCGCCAGGGCCTGCACGGCGAGGCGACGATCAAGACGAACAAGGGCTACCGGGTCGTCGACGGCCAGCGCGGCAAGGTCACCGCGATCAGCGCGACCTCGATCAGCCTGACCAGCGAGGACGGCTACGCCGCCACCTACGTCATCAACGGCGACACGAAGTTCCGCGCCGACGGGAAGGCCGCGAAGGCCACCGACATCCACCAGGGCGCGCAGGTCGTCGTGCGCGCCACGGTAGCCGACGGCACCCGCACCGCCACAGTCGTCGCCGACCCCAAGGACTAGCGCAACCGCCCCTGTGCACGGGAACGGCCCCACCTGTCTCTTCCACAGGGACAAATCGGACGTCAAACCCTGTGGAAGAGACAGGAAGCCGCTCTGCCACGCATCCCCCGCAGACTGGCCGCCCTCCGACCCCGGGAGCCCCCTCGATGCACCCGCACCCGACCCCGTATCCGGCCCTGGCCCTGGCCCGCTCGTCGCGCCCGACCCGGCGCCCGGGCCGACTCCCCCTGCTGCTGGTCGCCGGCCTCGCCGCCGCGATGTCGCTGACGGCCTGCCGCGACGGCGTCGTCGCCGGCTCCGCCACGTCGACGCAGAGCGCCGGCACCGCCGAGGCCATCGGCGCGGCGGGCAGCGGGACCTCGGGGGCGACCACCGTCCCGGCCACCGCTGCGGCCACCACGTCGGCCGGGATGCAGGAGGCGGTGAGCGGAGGCGCGGGGCAGGGTGGTGCCGGCTCGCTGACGCTCGACATCGCCAGCCCGATCACCGTCGCCGGGCACGTCGGCACGCCGGTCACCTGCGCCTCGGCGGCGCTGCGCTACGCCGAGAGCGCGTCGGGGACGGTGAACGGGAAGACCGTCACCGAAGGCGTGCGGATCGCCCGCTACCAGGGCCCGGGGACCTACTCGGCCGCCGTGAGCGTCTCGGTGGCGGCGCCGGACGCGGGGCGCTATGCCATCACCGCCGTCCCGGCGCAGGTCCAGGTCACCCCCACGGGCGGCTCGGTCTCCTTCTCCGCCAGCACCGACGGCGGCCGGACCCTGGCCGGCTCGATCACCTGGGCCTGCTCGTAGGCCACGGCCGCCTGTTCTTAAGTGGGCGGCCTGGCAGGAAACACGGGTAATCCGGCGGCTTGTCCCCGCCGTCGGAGGCCGAGCCACCGTCTGTGTCACTGTTCGTGATGCCAAGATCCGCCAAGACTGCCCGGATCCGCCGGTAGTCCTCAAGGTTGTCGGGGATCACCTGGGCGTACCGTCGCGATCCCTCCGGGGATGATCACAGGCGTGAGGGTGGCGGCGGGATCTGGACCGCCGTCGTCATGTTGCGATCCCTCCAGGGATGATCACAGGCTGGTTGGGGGGTGTGCGGGATGATCGTTGCAGCGGTCCGACGGTAGTGTAACTGCCCAGGTCAGGACGTTGATCGCGGGAGCCCGCCCGCCGCCACGGTCAGGCGGCCTACTGAGGGCCGACGTCGTCACGGATTGCTCGCCGACGGGCAACGCGGCCCCCTGCCCGATGCAGGATCCCGACCAGCCCATGTTGGTCTCACCTCGCATGTGGGGCCTCAGTCCGGGCTCAGAACCACTTGCGCAGCGTGCTGTCCACATCGTCCTGGGTCGGCGCGGCCATGACGTGCGGGTCGATGGATCGCCCGTTGCGCTCCCCGGTGACCACGAGAGTCGCTCCATCAGGAAGGAAGCGGTCGAGGAAGGCTAGCGAGCGCAGGTGCCATCCGCCGCCGGACGGAAAGGGTCGCAGCCACAGCGGCGAGGCGCGTCTGATCTCCGCGCCGTCGAGGCGTGGGCTGACCATCGCCGTGTCCGGCTTCCTGCTGGAACCGGGTCGCGCGTAGCCCGTGGGAAGTCCCAGCGCGGAGTTGCCGAGGGCCAGTTCCGGGGACGGTCGCGTGCCGTCAAGCCAGGGGCCGATGACCTCGACGTAGTCCTGCGAGCGCGGCTGGCCTGCCGCGCTCGGCTCGCCGTTCGCCCGGAATTCTCGAAGCTGTCCGGCCACGTACCGCAGGGCGGCGCCCACGTCCCGCGCCGGGGGCTTGGGTACGTCGTCGGCCAGCAGGTAGCGGCCTGGGCGGAAACACGGGTAGTCCGGCGGTGGCGGCCCGCCGCTGCCGTCCGGCAGGCGAGGCGCACCCACCAGCAGGTGCTCGACGCCGAGATCCACCAGCACCAGGCGGACACCGCCGAGGACCAGCCTGAGCTCGGCCCTCGCGTCCCCCTCGACGGGTTTCGTGAGCCAGCCGGTGAAGAAACGCCGAACCGGTAGGTCCTCGCCGACCGTCGTGACCGCCACCGTGCCGAAGCCGCGCCGGGCCCGCTGGCCGAGCCCGCCGAACGTCGCCAGCGCCCACAGCGACGCGATCAGCAGGTCACCGACGGCCGGCTGATCGTCGGCGCGGCCGTCAAGCCGGACGGCCAGCCGGATGTTGGACTCCGCTGGCACATGCCCGACGACCAGCTTCTTGTCCTTGAACAGCCCCTGCCCGAGCAGGTAGGTGACCGTGCCGCCGCCTTCGGGGTCCCTGTCCTTGTCCTTGCCTCCGCGTCCGCCTTGGCCCCAGCCCGTACGACGGGTTCCTCGACTGCTCTGGGGCTCCTCTTCCTGCGCACCGTCGAGCCGGCTCGCCAAGCCGTACGGCCGCACGAAGGGCACGAGTTCCCGCGAGCGGAGGATCACCGTCGACTGGCTGCGCCTCGCGGGTGACCGATCGCCGGGCGCCGGTGCGCCGCCGTCCTCTCGGGAAGCCGTGCCGAACACCCGACGCTCCACGTCGGCAAGCGCCACCAGCCCCTCGCGGGAAGAGGGCAGGTGGGCGCCGACGAGGGCGCGCAGCCAGTACCGCAACGCCCCGCGCAGGCTCGGGACCGGAAAGACGACCCTGGTGTCCGGGTGAGCCCGCCCGGCGGGGGGCCTCGTCATGTCGCCGGGCAGGTCGACCCCGCCGAGGAACATCGGCGTCTGCACCCTCAGCGTGATCTCAGTCCAGGTCATGGTGCCCTCCGGTCGGCGTGGGTCCGGACGTTGCCACGGGTTCGGAGGCGGACAGGTAGCCGTAGCCCGCCGCCGTCTTCGCCCCGATGCCCAGCAGATCCACCGCCTCCGTCAGCAGTTGGGCAGCCCGGTGGACGTCGTCGTGCGGCCCGATGCAGAACGCCTGCCACCGACCGCTCGCGCTGAGGAAGCCGACGGGCACCGGCTGCAGGTAGTCGGCCGGCGGGATGATGTTCTCGGCCGCCGTGGCCACGGTGTTGTAGTACATCCCCGCGTGCGGAGTCAGGACGTCGCGATGGATTCGCAGCGCGTCAGTCGGCAGCGCGTCGAGAAAACGAACGGTGCCCTGCGCGGCGCTGCCCTGCACGGCGGTGTCGTCGCCGCCCGGCCGAGGCGAGCCGAAGATGCGCAGATCCGCCTCGCACAGGGACGCCCCCTTCCGGGCGGCGCAGGCCTGGGCGACCCCCTTGAGCGCGGAACCGGGAATCACTGGCCAACCGTAGGTGCCGTGCAGGGACATGGCGACGTCCTGGACGCTGCCGTCCGCGGCTCCCACCAGCATCGTCCCCTCGGTGCGCAGGTCGATGGCGAGCGCGGTCGTGGCGCCGACGGCGAGCCGGGAGACGGCCCGCTCCCGACGCTCGGCCACCGCCCGGGCCAGCGCGGACAACTCCGGATCCGCCTCCCAATCCGACCCGGGCCCGAACGCTGGCCTGGGGACGGACCAGCCGGTCGCAGTGCGGCGCGCCCAGTCGTGGTTGGCCGTGACATCGAGCTTGGCGGGCTGGCCGTCCTGGGCCGGACGCAGGAACGGCGCGCGACGCAGGATCACCAGGGCGTTCGCCGACGAGAGATCGTCCGCCGATGTGGCTGTCCGTGCTTCCTCGGGAGGTCGTCCGGACCCGCGCGCGCCTGCGGAGCCGCCAGTTCTCCCGGGTCCACGGAGCCGTCCCGCCGCATCCACGGTGAGCAGGGAACCCAGCAGGCCGATCAACGGCGGCTGCGCGGCCCCGCCGGAACGAGTCGCCTGCGTCCCCGGTGGGACGGTGCTGCGACCGCAGGCACCCCTCTGGTCGGCGGCGGACGTCCCCGCCGCTCCACGGCCGGCGGAGGAACGCGGCGGGTGCGTCGATCGCGGAGGTCGAGGTCTGGGGCCGTTTGGCTGCCCTGTGCCCCGCTCAGCCATCCGACGCACCACCTGCAGCCGTGCCGCCGGTGGTGACGGTGCCACCGGTGGTGACAGTGGGGGCCGTGGGGGCCGTGGTGATGGTGGAACGTTCGCGCGTGACTGCCTCGGACAGCCGCCGCAGCCAGCCGGCCAGCGAGTTGACCGCCGCCGACGCGGCCGCCCGCCGATCGACCGTGGCGCGCGCGAGCCCGCGGATCATCTCTACGATGTCGGGCGCTGGCGGTGGTGGCGGCGCTGGTGTGGTGGCGGCGGGGTCGGGCCGGCTCGCCGGTGGCTGCAGAGCGTCCCACGCCGCCTGCCGCAGCGCCTGGCCGATGGCGGCGTAGGCGTTGCCCAGCTGCGACGTCGGGTCACTCTTCGCCGCGTAGAAGGCGAGCGTCGCGGGCAGGCCGGAAACGCTCAGCATCGTCGGCAGCTGCTTCAGCCGCGTCAGCAACTCCGGGGTCAGCCTGCCTTGCATGGAGGCGAGCAGGTGGTCCAGGATGTCGGCCGCCGCGGTGGCGGTGGTCAGGTCGTGACGGGGGAGGCCCGCCCCGTCGTCAGCCACGGCGGCCACCGTTTCCGTTCCGCCCGGCACCCGGCCGGGGACCGCCCGCACGGGACCCGTTCGGACGCGCGTCGACCGGCGGCGTGGCCGGTGGTCGGCCCCCGCCCCGCTGTGGTTCGACCCGTCCCGCGGACGCAGACGTGGCCACAGACGCGGGGGCGGGTGTGGGCCGCGCGTCGGTTGCGGCGAGCCAGCGGCACCACAACAGACCCTTGCCGATGGTCTCGTTGCCGCCCAGCCGCAGCACCTGGCCGTCGAGGAGCGTGCGCAGGCCCGCAAGGTGATCGGCGGAGCCTTCCAGCAGCGCCGCGAGCACGGTCTCCGCCGGCAGGAACTCGCTGTAGAAGGGGCCGTTCTGCACTGTCTTCTCGGCGGAGAGCTGGACGCGTGGAGTCAGCTCGATGCACTCGCGGGTGATCTCGACCAGGGCGCCGTCGGGCACCGTGAGCAGATCCGTGCGCATCTTCCCGGCGAAGTAGCCCGCCGTGTCGCCGGTGGGCAGCGCGGAATCGGCCAGCCAGTCGGCCCACCGGCGAGTGGCCCGATTTTCGCCCGGCCGGGTCACGTACGGTCCGATCAGGGTGTCGGCGTCGTGCCAGGCACTGCCGGCCGCGAAGACGTCGACCTGGCGGCCGTCCGCCTGGCCTGCCGACCAGCCATCTGCCTGGCCTGCCGACAGGCCGATCGCCTGGCCGTCCGACGGGCCCTCGGACCGGCTCCCGCTCGGCCCGTCGGGTCGGTCACCGACCGGTAGCGGTGGCATCCCCGTGAAACCGGCCAGGGCTGCCCGGCGGGCGAGGCGGCCGAGCAGCAGCGGCGACGACACCCAGGCGAAGATCTCCCGGATGGTCGGGACGGGGAACGCGACGAGCTGCGCGTCGCCCACCGACAGGGTCCCGGGGCGAAGGGCGCCGGGGCGCCGCGGCGCCCCGTTCGCGGCGCGGGCATCCCGCCCGGAGGCGGGGTCCTCGACGCCGAAGCTCTCGGCGCCGGGTGGCGGAGAGCCGAAGACGTCCTCGATCAGGCTCGGGCGAGCCTGCCAGGCGTCGGAGGCGTGCGCGCGCAGGGCGCCCTTGAGCGACTGGCCCCAGATGACTGGCAGCCGCGTGGTGGCCTCCCGCTGGATGGGCAGGTCGACCGCGCCGAGACTGGTGTCGGCGCCAGCGTGCACCGGCGACTCCGCGTACAGGAACAACAGTGCGCGAGGCATCTACCATCTCCCGATCAGGGCGAGCCCGAAGCCCGCCGTGATCACTTCGTCGTCGATCTGTGGGAAGGGGGTGTCGGCGGTCAGCAGGCGGCCGTGGCAGGCCCGGATCAGCTCGGCCGCCGCCCGGCGGTCGTCGGTGCGCAGGTAGTAGACGCTGCCGGCCGGGGCCGCCCACAGCAGTCGGCCGTTGCTCACCGCGCCGGTCACCAGGTCGGGCCGGGCGGTCGTGATGACCCGGGGACCGATCACCGACGCCGCGACCAGGGTCAGCCCCGGGCCGATCTCCTGCGGCTGGGGACGCCAACCGTCGGTGAACAGCGCCGGCGTCGCCAGATAGACCAGCAGCCTCGGCCGGCCGTCGGTGTCGTCGGCCGTGTCGTCGTCGGCGGCGGCGGCGTTCGGTGTGGCGGGGTCGAGCCGGGGCGGTGGGGGCAGCGTCAGCGCCTCGGCGGGCAGCCAGTGCACCCCGGCGCGGCGTCCCTCGCCGCCCAGCCGGACGGTGCCCGCCGGCCGGCCCGGCTCGGCGCGGGAGAGGCAGCCGGGCGGCAGGTCCTGGCAGTACGCGGCCAGCCCCACCCCGTCGGTGAGGCGCAGGTGCGGCAGCGAGTAGAGCATGCCGTCAAGCGCGGTGCGGGCGACGGGGTCGCGGGCGAGGCCGACCCGGTTCTCCTGTGTCCACGGCGTCCATTCGGCCGCGGGGGCCGGCGTCGCGGGCCGGTCGGTCAGGTACGAGGCCAGCGTGTCGGCGTCCCACCAGCCACCGGTCGGCAGGCCGTCGCCCTCAAGCAGCGCCAGGTCCGCGGGAAGATCCGTATACGGCTCGGTCGGGGACGCCGGCTCGCCCGGACGCAGCACGGACAGCGTCACCGCCTCCGGCGCGGACGCCTGCGACACCAGCGCGGGCGCCTTCGGCACCGATGCGGAGGCCCCCGTCTCGGGCGAGGACGGCTGCATCTCTGGCGAGGACGCCTGCGTCCCTGGCGAGGAGGCTTGCGTCTCTGGCGAGGACGCCTGCGTCTCTGGCGAGGAGGCTTGCGTCTCTGGCGCGGATGCCTGCGTCGGCGGCAGGGACACGACATCCGATGGCACCGGAAACATCGGCTCCCAGCGGCCCGGACCGCCGTCGGCCTGCTCGCGCCGGCGGACCAGTAGCGGCCCGTGCACCTGCCCGGGTTGCCCGTGCAGGGCCTGGCCGACCGCACCGCCGATCGTCGCCGGGCTCGGCTCGGTGGTCCGGGCCATCGAGGACGCGCCGGCCTGGAACAGGCGACCATCCCGGACGACGAGCGTGTCGAGCGGTTCGAGGACCGCCCATCGGTCGTTGCCGGTCGACGCGGCGGTCCCGGCGCGCCGGACGTCGGCTCCGGTGCCGCTCATCGCGCACCGCCTCCGGCCGCCGCCACGCCACCGGCCGCCGCCACGCCACCGGCCGCCGCCACGCCACCGGTCGGCGCGGCGGGGCTGCGGCGCGTCTCGGCGGCGATGAACCGGGCGACGCGAGGGCGACATCGGTGGCCAGCCTGCTGGGCGCGTCCCGGTCCGTCCACGTGCTGAGCAGGTGCACGACATCGGCCGGGGCGTGCTGGCGCCCGGCGAGCCGGCCGATCTCCCGCGCCCGCCAACGCTCGGGCAGCACGGCGAGCACCTCGCGGTCCGTCTCCAGCCGGGAGGCCAACCGGGGCGACATGCCCTCGCCGTACGCGGCGACCAGGTGCGCGATCGCCTCCAGGCTGGTCTGCCCGCCCGGCGCGAGCCAGGGGACCACGACCCGGGCTCGCTCGCCGCCGCGTCGCAGCACCGCGACGCCGAGGCCGGGCCGGTCCCGGTCCTTCGCCGCCTTCAGCAGGTCGTTCGCGGTCTTGACCACCCCCTGCAACGCCGCCGAGGCGTGGAAGTAGACGACGGCCGTGCTGGCCGACAACGTGCGGCCGTGTGCCACCTCCCGCGCCGCGGAGTCGGCGAACTCCGCGTTCATCCGCAGCGCCGCGGTGATCGCGGTCGCCGCGGGCACGAAGCACATCAGGTCGTCCCCGCCGGCGTAGACCGCGCGTCCCAACAGGTCCGGCCGGGCGACCTGCACGGACTGCCGCCCGCCGATGTCGACCAGCGTCCGGGACACACTGCCGTGCCAGGCGGCCACGTCCTCGGCGGTCGGCGGCGGCTCGGACAACGCAACGCCCATCCGGTCGGCGTCCTGCACGACGAGCGCGAGATACGGCGTGAGCGGATCGACCCCGGCCTCAGCGGCCCGCCGGCTCAGCGTCTGCGCCGCCAGCCGGCCCGCATCGCACAGCTTCCCGTCGGGCACGTAGTCGAGGCGGAAGTCCCGCCGCGGCGACTGTTCGTCCCAGGTGTCGGGGTAGACCCAGGCGCCCTCGGCCAGCGCCAACCACCGGCCGACCTCTCCGGCCCGCTCCCCCAGCTCCCGCAGGCCGGGGAGGTCGCTGTTGCCTCGGACGAGGCGGTTGCGCGCGCGGCCCGCATCCCGCTGCTGGGCATCCGTCTGGACCAACGCCTGGACGGCGTCCTGCAGGCGCTTCACACCCGCTAGCAGCTCCGGCGTGGACGGCAGGAGGTCGAGAATCCGCGCCCGGTAGGCGGCGGACGCCACCGACGGGGTGGAGGGGAAGCCGCCGAGCGTCTCCCGGAAGTCCCGCTTGGCCCGCGCTGCGGCGGAGAGCTCCTCCCCGGTGCGCGCATCGCGCCCGGTCGCCGCCCACCGGCCGGACAGCCCGCAGACCGCGGCGGTCCGCACCCGGTAGCCCGGGAAGTCCCGCGTCTTCTTCCGGTTCGCCAGCGCGCGCATCGCCCGGCCCAGATCCTCCTGGTAGGTCGCCCAGCTCGCCCCCGGCGCCACGGCCCACTGCGGCACGGGGAACCCCGGGGTGGGCGCGGCCGGCACACCGTCGCCGGAGCCGGCCGCGACCAGTTCCTGCCAGGCGTCGACGACGGCGGCGGACATCGCGCGGGCGAGCCGGCCGCCCCCGCCGGCCTCGGCGAAGGCGACGGCCCGGTTGGGCAGCCCGGCGGCGGAACGCTCCGTCATGCCCGCCAGCCCCGGATCGTCGGGCACGGACAGCGGCGGAATCGCGGGCAGGACCAGCGTGCCGAGTTCGTCCGCGACGGCGGCCATCCGGGCCGTGAGCAGCGACATGATCCGGCTCGCCGCGTGCAGATCCGCGGTCGTGCGCGCCTCGCCGATGAACTGCTGCACCCCGGGGATCGTCACGACGACCAGGTCACCGGCCCCCGAGCCGCCCGCGCCCACGCCCACGCCCGCAGCCGCGGGCTCGGTGGGCGGTCCCGTCGCCTCGACGGCGGCGTGCCCGCCGCTCCCCCCTGCACTCGTCGACACCTGACCTCCTCCTGCCGGAACCCACCACACCCGCGCCAGCTTCGCGATCTTGGTGCGACCGCGGGACAGATCAGCGACCTTCGGACCGGACGCACCTCGCGGGTCACTCCTCGCACCGAGGCCGATCGCGGGCGACTCACCCATCCCTGACGGACAAGGCATCCGGACGTCCGGCACACCTCAGGCCGGAGTGGCAGATTCTGCAACGCAGACCGAGAAACTCGGCACTGCGTCGACTTCTCAGCAACCCGTGCGGTCCGCCAGGCTGCTGCGCATGTCCCCTGACGACACCACGGACGCCGCCCCCGCCGGACCTGCCCGGCCCTGCCCCCGCACACCCGGCTCCCTCGACGCCGACGAGCTGTTCCTGATCGCCGTCGAGGCCGTCAACGCCGTGCTGAGCGAAGGTTCGCCGCACCACCGCGGCCGCCCATGCCCGCAGCGACACCAGCACGGATCGGAGGGTGCCGGCGCACTGGCCTACTGCGACGCCGGCTGCTTCGACGACGCGATCGAGGTTCTCACCGACGTGCTGCGCCGGCTGACGCGCAGGGCCGCGCCCCGCCAACCGTCCGCATACGCGGCACGCACCGCCAGGGCGGCACTCGGGGACCTGCACCGCCGACGCCGACGCGACCTCGGTCTGCCGCAGCGCCCCGAGCGGCTGGGCGACGCCCGCTGGTTGATGCAGATCCTGCCAGCGCGGCCCGACCGAACCTTCCTCGTCCACCTGATCACCTGGCTGGGCAGCGCCGCCCCGGCCGCCGGCGGGATCGGCTGGCCGGTCCGGGCGTGGGCGGACCGGTACGGCCTCACCGACGCGGCGATGTCCGTCTGGATCGACCGGGTGGTGAGCGCCGTGCGGGACGCCGAGCCGACCCGGCACCGGCGCTACATCGCCCGACCGCTGCTGGCCAAGCCGGCGGCGCCGACGCTGCTCGCCGAACCCGACTGGCTGGAGTGTGAGCTGGCTCCGGCGGCGGCGTGACGGGCCAGCCCGTACCGATCGGGGAGAGACGCATGCCCACGTACCGCACGCTGGTCCACGTCGTCGGAGAGGCCGACATCAACGTCCGGCAGCCGGCCGGCCGGTCACAACACAAATCGACGGAGACACTGGCCGCCGAGGCGCAGGCGAACCTCGCCCGGCTCGACCACCTGACGGGCGACGACCGCGAGGAGTTCTTCGCCGCCAACCCCACCGGCGCCCTCGCCCGGCACCTGCGCACCCTTCCGGCGCGGCCCCGCGTCATCCTGCTCGCGACCGACGGCGGCGATCACCGCGACACCATGCCGATCGCCAAGAAGGTGGCGGCCTACCTCCACGACAGCGTGATTCTCGCCGACGAGCCGCTGGTCGTCCCCATCGCCGAACCGACGGTGGCGCGGACGCGGTCCAGTCTCGGCACCGTCCTCGACACCATGCCACCCGCCGAGCTGGCCGACGCGGCGGACTGGACGGTCCTGCTCGGCTCCGGGGCGACGCGCGTCCTGCTTGGGGCGTTGTATGAGCTGCTGGTCCGCGGCCGGCGGGTGCTTCTGCGGGCCGCGGACGCCGTTGGGGAGGAGATCTCGCCGTACCACGACGTCACCGTCGACGACCTGCGGCGCTGGCTCGTCCGGCACCGCTACTACGGCGCCCTCGCCCACCTCGCGGCAGACGCCGGCGGCGCGCCGTGGCAACGTCTGCACGAGCGGCAGTCCATCGACGTGCGCGCGCTGCTGCGGGACTACCCGACGGTCCCGACGAAGGCGGGCGACCCGACGAGCCCTCAGGTCTGGCCGTTTGCCGGCACCGCCCATGATCCTGAGCCGCGAACCCCGCTGGAGGTGCTGCGGCGGGCGGTCGAGGCGTCGTTCTTCGGCGGCCTGGCCCGCGGGGAGGTCACCGACGGTGCCGCGGCCCGGATCTGGTTCTCCGACCTCGTCGACGCCCTCACGGAGCCCAGAGCGGGCGAACCCGCGTCCGCGGCCGACGGGCGTCGGGCGAAGGCACGCCGCATGTTGGGCTTCCCGAAGACGAACCGGCTGCCGCCCGCCCCCGACGACGTCACGACCCCCGACGACCCGCTGTACGCGCTGCTCACCGACGAGGTCGTCAGGTGGTATCGCGGGATCGTCTCCGCCAGCCACGGCGGGCTGCACGCGGTCACCGACCTGCCCGCGCCGATCCGCGCCCGCGCGCAACTCTGGGTCGACGAGGAGCATGCGAGCGCGCCGCTGGCCGACTTTCCGGCCTGGCCGGTCCTCGCACCGCCGGTCGCGCAGCGCCGCGTCCTGCTCCTGCGGGTCCGCCGTTCCGCAGCGCCGCATCTTGTGGCGGACGACCAGCGGGTCCTCGACCGCGGGCGGGCTGAACTGCGCTGCCGCGAACGGATGCTCGTCGAGTTCGCCGGCCCGGACGTTCCCGACGCGGACGACCTCGACGGCGTCCGCTATCGACGGGTTCCGACTGATGGGGACGCCCGCAACATCGAATACATCCAGCCCAGCACGGTCGTCGACTACGCCGAGAAAATGTTCCGCGCGATCGCCGGAGACCGGGACGACCCCGCCGGCGTCGAGGCCGACCTTGTCGACGAGGTGGCCGTGCTGCTGCCGCTCGGTTTCAAGGCGCTGGCCATCGGCGCCATGCTGGCGGCCGTCCGGTGGTCGATCCACCTCGGGGTCCCGTTGCGAGTCATCGATCTGCCCCTCGACCGGGAACCGGCGACCATGTCGGCACCGCCGCCGATCGGCTCACATCCGGACGATCAGCAGCCGACCGAGCCCGACCGGCCGCTGGCCGCGCTTGGCCAGGACCGGCTGCTGGCCAGGTTGGCGTCCACGGCGCTGCGCGATCTGGACCTGGGCCTTGCCCACGATCTGGCCCGGCGGGGTTCGTCGCTGCTGACTGTCCTCGCGGCCGGCATCGCCTCCCTGCGACGGGACTTCAACGGCATCGTCGACGTCGCGCCAGGCAAGCACGGCACGACCGCCCACACCTCGCCGGCGGAGATCGCCTTCGCGGTCGCCCGTCTGCGCCTGTGCCGGACGATCGTCGACCGACATCCCTGGGACGCCGCCTACCTGGCCGCGAGCATCCTCGATCACACCTTCCGCATGCCGCCCCCTGCCGGCGCAATGGCGACACCTGTGACGTGCCGGGCATCGGCCGCGTCGTCCTGTCCGGAAAGGACGGCTGGGTCCCGGTCGCCGCCGCGCCGACCAAGCCCGTCGGCAAGCCCCAGCAGTGGCCGACACTCGCGCCGTGGGAGGGCATGCGGACGTCGGGCGACAAGCCCTCGGGCGTGCCACCGGACGTGCGCGGATCCGGCCGGACCGGGAGGGCGACGCGGCCGGAGGTCGTCCTCGGCGGCCTGCAGCGCCACCGGAACAAGCATCCGCTCTCGCATGGCATTGATGAAAGGCAGGAGAGGAAGCCCACGGACATCAGGGCGCGCAGCACGGCGGAGATCGCGCCGATCTTCGATTTCGTCGAGGAGGTGCTCACCCGCCGACTGAACGAGACCTATCCCGCTCTGCACCTTGTCGACGCCGATGACCTCACTCGGCGTCTGGCGAACCTGGTCGCGCTAGCAACCGAACTGTCGGACCCGGTCCGCCCGCCCGCCTGACGGCGCTGCGCCCCGCGCCGGGCCGGCCCGGCGGCGGCCCGGCCCGGCGGCGGCCCGGCCCGGCGGCGGTCAGTGCTCGGCGGCAAGCTGGGCGAACTGATCGGTCAGGGCCGGCGCCGGGATGACGGAGGCTACCGGGCCGGGGGCGGCGAGCAGGGTGAGCACCCGCAGCGCCGCCTCGACGGAGGCGTCGAGGTAGCCGTCGAGGAAACCGGGCTGCTCGCGGGTGACCGGCGTGCCGTCGCGCCCCACGGGGGTGGGGCGGACCGGCATGGTCCCACCGGCGGCGAACAGACGCCGGCCATCCGCGTTTGTCCCGGTCTCATACGATGACCGATCGAGCGAACTGATCCATCACGACAGCCGCCGATCGGGATGATCCCCGCCCGGCGACCCGGCATCCCGGTCCGACCCGTCCTGACCCGAGCCCGCCCTCCGGCGGTGCGGGTGGAACGCCGAGCCGCGTCCGCCGGGAGAAGGACGAGGCCAGGATGATCGACGGCGACGCCCATGTACGCACCAACCGGGCCCGATGGAACGAGATCTCCGACGACTACCAGCGCCTGAACGCCCCGCAGATCCGCCGGCAGGCGTTCACCGGCGACATCTCCTGGGGGTTGTGGGCGATCCCGGAGTCCAGCCTGGGCGTGCTGGGCGAGGTCGCCGGGCGGGACGTGCTGGAGATGGGGTGCGGCGGCGGGCAGTGGTCGACGGCGCTGGTCCGCCGGGGCGCCCGCGCGGTCGGGCTCGACCTGTCGGAGCGGCAGCTCCTGCACAGCCGCAAGCTCGCCACGGACACCGGGTTGACCTTCCCGCTGGTGCAGGCGAGCGCGGAGTCGGTGCCCTTCGCCGACGAGTCGTTCGACATCGTCTTCGCCGATCACGGCGCGTTCTGCTTCGCCGACCCGCTGCGGGCGATGCCGGAGGCGGCACGGGTGCTGCGCCCCGGTGGCCTGCTGGCCTTCAGCCACGTCAGCCCGATCTACGAGATCACCGTGCGGCCGGGCCGGGACACCCCCGGCACCCGCCTGACCCGGGACTACTTCGCGCTTCGCCTGCTGCCCGAGGCGGACGGCCTGGTCAGCGCGAACCTGCCCTACGGTGCGTGGATCAGGCTGTTCCGGGACTGCGGTCTCGTCATCGAGGACCTGCTGGAGCCGCGCCCGCCGGCGCCGGCCCACGACGGCCGCGGCGGGCAGCAGGTGTACGACGTGGAGGCCGCGGGCGGGTCGACCCGGGAGCGGGCCGAGCAACCTGAGCGGGGCGACGAGGCGTGGGCCCGGCGGTGGCCGTCCGAGTGCATCTGGCGCCTGCGTAAACCCGCCCGCTGAGCCCGAGGTGACCGACCCGGACGCCGCCGAGGCCGCGCTGCTGGCGGGCATGGCGCGGCTCGCCGGCCGGCTGCGCCCGGACCAGGCCGTCGGCCCGCCCGCCGTGGTGTCGCGACGCGACGACCGGCTGATCGTGCGCTGCGGCGAGGTGATTCTCAAGGCGCACGCCGACACCGCCGATCCGGAGCATCTCGCTGCCCGGCTGCGCTTCGCCGCCCGGCCCACCCTTCGCCCCGTGCTGCTCACCCCGCTGGAGCTGGCGTCCGTGCCGGGGACGTACGCGGTCCGGGTCGGCGCGCACCGGGTCAGCGCCTGGCCGGCCGGGGTGAACCTGGGGACGGAGGACGCCGACGACGCTCCCTGGGAGCAGGCCGCGGCGTTGCTGGCCCGGCTGCACCGCGTCCCGGTGAGCCCGGCGGACCTGACCGAGCTGCCGCCGGCCACCGTGCTGCGCCGGCTCACCGACCGGGTGACCCGGTTGCGCCGCCATGCCGGTCACCCGCTGGTCGATCCCGTCCTCGCCGCCTGGGCCACGCTCACCGAGCCCCCGCCGTCCCCGCCGCCGACCGCGCTCGCCTCGCAGCCACCGCCGTCCCCGCCCGCGTCGCCGCCGTCCGCGATCCGGGCCGGGCGGCCCACCACTGTGATCCACGGCGACTGGCACTTCGGGCAGCTCGTCGCCCTGCCCGCGGCCGGCTGGCGGATCATCGACGTGGACGATCTCGGGCTCGGGGATCCGGCCTGGGACCTGGCCCGGCCCGCGGCCTGGTTCGCGACCGGCCTGTTGCCGGTGGAGCTGTGGGCGCGCTTCCTCGACGCCTACACGGCGGGCGGCGGCCCGGCGGTGACAGACCCGGACGATCCCTGGGCGGCGCTCGACCTGCCCGCGCGGGCCCTCACGGTCGAGTACGCCGCCACCGCCGTCGCCGCCCACCTCGACGACCGCCATCTCGACGACCGCCATCTCGGGGACGACCGCCATCTCGGGGACGACGACCGCCACCCCGGTGCGGACGCCCGCGCCGTCGACCGCCTCGACGCCGACCCGGAGACCGGCCTGGAGACCGGGCCGGACGAGGTCGGTCTGGCCTTCGTCGACGCCTGCGCGCGCATCGCGGGGGCGGTCTGCGACGCGTCGCGATCCCGACTGCGCAACGGATGATCTGACGGCGGTCGGTACGCTACCGGCGACGTCGGATGTCTCCCGCATCGAACGGCAGGTTGCGCCCCGTGAGCTACACGCTGCAGTGTCCCAAGTGCCACGCGATGATGCGGACCTACAACCGCAACGGCATCCAGATCGAGCAGTGCGACGGCTGCCGCGGCATCTTCCTGGACTACGGCGAGCTGGAGGCGCTCACCCGGCTCGAGGCGCAGTGGTCCCAGCCCGCGCCTCCCCCGCCGCCCGCGCCGGCGCCGTACGCGCAGCCGGGGCACTATGCACAGCCCGGATACGCCCAGCCCGCGTGGGGCCACGGCGGCCATGGCGGCCACGGCCACGGCCACGGCGGCCATTACAAGCACGGCGGCTTCGCCCGGATGCTGTTCTCCTCCTGAGCGTCTCCGCCTGAGCGCCGACCTTCCCAGCGCCGCCCCGCCTGGGCTCAGCCGGGGCGGGGCGCCAGGAAGCGCCGGACGTCCGCGGCCTCGGCGCGCAGCGCCTCCTCCACCGCCGGCCCCCAGTCCGGCGGGTCGGTGAACGGCGCCAGCTCGACGCGGCCGGCGGGCATCGACCAGGTTCCCGCCGCCCGCCCGTCGACGAGGATCACCGGTCGGAAGATGCCGTTGACCGTGACGGCCCGCCCGGCCGCGCCCAACCAGTCCCGCCCGTCCCAGCCATGCAGGACCGGGTCGAACGGGCCGAGCAGGCGCGGCGCCGGCAGGCCCGGCGCCGGCCCGTCGCCACGCGGCAGGTCGAGCCGGCCGTCGGCGCGCGTCACCAGGTCGGCGGCGACGGCGGCGAGCCCGCGGCGGGCGTCCCGCAGCGGAAGGCCCACCCAGCGGGCCAGGTCGCGCTCATCGGCCGGGCCGTGCCCGGCGAGGTAGCGGCGGGCCAGCTCGGCGAGGGCGGCATCGCGGTCGAACTCCCGCGGCGGCGCGGCGAGCCAGTCGCGGACCAGCACGTAGTTCTGCTCGGTGCCGACGACGGGTCCGCGAACCACGAGGCCGCGCGTCGCGGCGACGATGAGCAGATAGATCATGGCCTGCCCGGCCGTCGGAACCCCGGCCGCCTCGACCCGTTCCCGCAGCTCGCCGCGCGGCAGGGGGCCGTCGTCGGTCAGCGCACGTTCGATCCGTGCCACGCCCCGCTCCGCGGCGTCCGGCGAGACGCCCTCCTGCGCCAGCCGGCGCCGGATCTGCGCGGCCATGGCCGGCGCGGTCAGCTCCCGCAGCCACCAGTGATCCTCGGCCCGCACGAGGTGCAGGGTGCCGCGGTTGAGCCAGGTCACGACAAGCGACCGGTCGTCGGACAGGGCCCGGTCGACGTCGGCGGCATGCAACTCGCGGGTCCGGGACCGGATCGCCAGCCGCAGGCCGCGGGGATCCTGGCCCTGCACGGCGAGCAGGCGTCCGACGACGTCGACGGGGTCCCGCGCCGGCGTCCCCGTCAACCCCTGAGCCGCCAGCCGGGCCGCGGCGAGGTCGCCCCCGTCCGTCGCCTGCGCACCCGTCATCCATCCAGCCTGCCAGCCGGCCTGTTCATCCGGCCGCGCGGTACCCGGTGGTATTGACTGGTAGGCATGCCACTCACCGGAGAGTATGAGCCGAGTCCCGCGCAGCGGGTCCGTGACCAGGTCGAGGAGTACGAAAGCTCCGGCGGTACCCGGGGCACCGTCATGCAGGGCCTGCCCGTCATCGTCCTGACCACCCGCGGGGCGAAGTCCGGCAAGATCCGCAAGACGCCGCTGATGCGGGTCGAGCACGACGGCGCCTATGCGGTGGTCGCCTCCCTCGGCGGCGCGCCCAAGCACCCCGTCTGGTACTTCAACATCCTCGGCGACCCGCACGTCGAGCTCCAGGACGGCCCGGTCCGGCGGGACTACGTCGCCCGCGAGGTCACGGGCGACGAGAAGGCGCAGTGGTGGGAGCGCGCCGTCGCCGCCTTCCCGAACTACGCCGAGTACCAGCGCAAGACCGAGCGTGAGATCCCGCTCTTCGTGCTCGAGCCCACCGCGGACTGACCCGCGCCCGCCGGCCGGCAGCGCACGACGGCTCGCGGCAGCTCACGGCAGCTCACGACGCGGTGCACCTGGCCGGCGGGGCCATCGGGGTAGATACGTGCCCAGCCCGCCCCGCCCCCCGGCCGCGGGCCGCGGGGTCGGTTCCGCCGCCGCCGGCGGGAGCTGCGCCGGCGCGCCGAGCAGGTAGGACAACGACACCGCCGCGATGCTCTGCGCGGTCAGCATGGCGACCAGGATGATCACCTGGAACCGGGCGGCGGCGGCCGGGGAGGCGCCGCCGAGCAGCGCGCCGACGAACGTCCCGGGCAGCGAGACGAGCCCGACGGTCCGGGTCTGGTCGAGCGGCGGGACGAGCGCCTCGGACACGCTCTCGCGGGCGATGTCGGCGACGGCCCGCCGCGGCGTCGCGCCGAGCGCCAGCCACGCCTCCACCTCGTCGCGGCGGCGCCGCAGCCCGTCGGCGAGCCGGCGGCCGGTCAGCGTGCAGGCCGTCATCGTCCCGCCGACCACGCTGCCGGCGAGGGCGACGAGGTTGCGCACGGTCGCCTCCACCGCGCCGGCGGCGAAGACCAGGCCCAGTGCGACCGACGCGCCCAGCAGGCAGGACAGGCCGACCCGGCGGACGACCGCCGGGAAGCCGACCAGGCGGCGCGACGCGGTCCCCACGGCCGCCGCCAGCATGACGGCGAGCACGGCAGCCGCGGCCGGCGGCGCGGCGAACACCCCCCGCAGCGCGAGGCCGATCAACGCGAGCTGGCCCACCGCACGGGCCGACGCGGTCAGCACGTCCCGGCGCCGCGGCACCCGTGCCCAGGTCAGGCAGGCGACCGCCGCGGCGAGCAGCAACGCAAGACCCACGACGAGCCGCAGGTTCGCCTCGACACCCACGCCGGCCCCCTCGCGCTCGTCGCGCCCGGCCCACCGCCGACTGAACCGCCACCGCCGACCGAACCACCGGCGGCAGCCCCAGTTCGGCCCCGATTTCGACCCCCGGCCATCGATTCCTGCCGGGGCGGGACGCCGACGTTACCGCACCGGCCGGCCCGTTTCCGCGTCCCGGGCATCGTCGAAGACGCCCCGGGAAGGCGTCAGGTGTAGGCGGCGCCGCGGCAGGGCGCCGAGCAGCGCGGCGGCTGGTTCAGCGGTGGTAGACATCGCGGCGGTGGTCGATGTCCACGACGGTCGCGATTCTGGCCGCGTCATCGACGCGATAAATGATCCGGTAGGTGCCGCGACGGGCGTTGAACCGATCGTCCAGCGGCGGCATCAGCCTTTTCCCCACGCGGTAGGGCGCCTGCACGAGCGGACCGGTGATGAACGTGTACGCCGCCGCGGCCACCGCCTGGGGGAGGCGTTCGGCGAGCGCGCGGCGAACCGTCGGTGTCGCCCGTAACGCATAGGGCTCGACTTGATCAGTCACGCTGCGCCGAGGCGGCGCCGCATGGTCTCGGCGAGCTCCTGCTCGGAGACGGCCTCGCCGCGAGCAAGCTCGGCGTCGGAGTCCGCGAGCCGGCGCAGCGTGGCCGGGTCGCCGAGGATCGTGAGCGTCTCCTCCAGCCGCTCAAGATCCTCGACGGCGAGCAGGACAGCAGCATCGCCGAGGCCGGGTCGACAGGCGTGGTGCGGTTCCGCGGAACCTCGTGATCGCCGGGGTTGAGGCCGCGCCCGCGTGACGACCTGCCGCGCAAGGTGTCCCGTCTGACAGGTTCGGCGGCAACCTTCTACCATCCGTCGTAGACAGCGGCGCGAACGACCGCGCGGCGGGACGCGCGGCGAACTCGAGCAGGACGCGTGGCGAACTCGGAAGGGGCGGACGGATGCGGGTGGACGGCGGGTCGGGGCGCGGCCGATGATCGACGGACTGGCGGCTGCGTCCATCGCCTGCGCGCTCGTGGCCGGGGTGGCCTGCCTGCTGCAGACCTGGCGAGACCGGGCTGTCGGGGTGGGGCTGCTGGCCGCGGCCGGGGTGGTCGAGGCCGTCCTGCTCGCCCAGGTGATCGCCGCGATCGTCGTCGTGGCCCGGGGTTCGCACGCCGACCAGCCGGTGAACTTCGTGCTGTACCTGATCGCCTCGGTCGTGGCGCTACCCGTGGGCGTGTGGTGGTCCCTGGGTGATCGGTCCCGGTGGGGCAGCGGGGTGCTGGGCATCGCGTGCCTCGCCGTCGCCATCATCGTCGTCCGGCTCGGTCAGGTCTGGGAGAGCACAGGTGGAAGCACAGGTGGATGAGACAAGGCCGGCAGCCCCGGCAGCCCCGACGACCCCCGCGGCCCAGGCAGGCCCCGCGACCAGCCCGGCGGCCGAGGCAGATCCGGCGGGGCGCGGCCGCGGCGGCTCGCGGACGGCGGGTGGGCCGGGGCGGATCCTCGTCACGGTCTACGCGATCTTCGCGGTGGCTGCCTGTTCGCGGTCGGCCGTGCAGATCTCGACCGAGTTCGACCACGCCCGGCTGGCCTACCTGCTCTCGGCGTTCGCGGCGGTGGTCTACGTCGTCGCGACGGTGGCGCTGGCCCGGCCCGGCGCGGCCTGGCATCGGGTCGCCGTCGCCGCCTGCGCGACCGAGCTGGCCGGCGTGCTCGCCGTGGGAACCGCGAGCGTCGTGGACTCGGCGGCGTTCCCCGACCAGGCCGTCTGGTCGAACTACGGCAGCGGCTACCTGTTCATTCCGGTCATCCTGCCCGTTCTCGGCCTGACCTGGCTGCGCGGATCCGCGTCGCGGGCGCGGGCCGCGGGTCGCTCGGCTCAGGAGTCGGCCAACCCCTGACCGGACGTCCGGCGGGATCGCCGTTCCCCCAGCCCGGCCATCTCGTAGGTTCGCGGTATGCACACCCTCACCCGGGACGAGGCCGTGACGCGCGCGAACCTGCTGCGCGTCGACGGCTACGACATCGAGCTGGACCTGACGGCGGCCCGCACGTCGACGAAGTTCGGCTCGACGACCAGGGTGCGCTTCAGCCTGCGCGAACCGGCCGCCGGTACCGCCCCCGACGTCGATCCCGGTACCGACCCCGGCGTCGATCAGAGTGTCGACGCGGCCGGCACGCCGACCTCGAGCCCGGCCGGACCGGCGAATCCGAGCCCGGCCGGGCCGGCGACGTTCGCCGAGCTCAAGCCGGTGACCGCGCACCGCCTGCGGCTCAACGACCGGCTCCTGGATCCGGCGGAGCTCGACGGCAACCGGCTCCCGCTCACCGACCTCGTCCCGTCGAACGAGCTCACGGTGACGGCGACGATGCGCTACTCGAACACGGGTGAGGGGCTGCACCGGTTCACCGATCCCGAGGACGGCGAGGTGTACCTGTACGCCCAGACATTCCTCGACGACGCCCAGCGGATGTTCGCCTGCTTCGACCAGCCCGATCTCAAGGCGCCGGTGCGGCTGACGGTCCTGGCGCCCCCCGACTGGGTGGTGCGGGCCAACGGGGCGGGCCGGCAGACCGCCCCGGGCCGCTGGGAGTTCACCGAGACCCCGCCGCTGGCCACCTACTTCGTGACGGTGGTCGCCGGGCCGTACCACGTCATCGAGGACAGCCACGACGGCATCCCGCTCGGCCTGGTCTGCCGCCGCTCGCTCGCGCCCTACCTGGACGCCGACGCGGCGGAGATCTTCGACGTCACCCGGGCGTGCCTCGACCGCTACCACGAGCTGTTCGCCGACCGCTACCCGTTCGGCACCTACGACCAGGCGTTCGTGCCCGAGTTCAACGCCGGGGCGATGGAGAACCCTGGCTGCGTGACGTTCCGCGACGAGTTCGTCTACCGCTCGGCGGTGACCGACACCGAACGCGAGCTGCGCGCCGTCGTGATCGCCCACGAGATGGCGCACATGTGGTTCGGCGATCTGGTCACCATGCGCTGGTGGGACGACCTGTGGCTGAACGAGTCGTTCGCCGAGTACATGGGCTACCGGGTGACCGCCGAGGCGACCCGGTTCACCGAGGCGTGGACCAGCTTCGCCGTCGGCCGCAAGGGCTGGGGCTACGCCGCCGACCAGCGGCCCTCGACCCATCCGGTCGCACCGGCCGACGTCGACGACACCGCGCTCGCGCTGCTGAACTTCGACGGGATCTCCTACGCCAAGGGCGCCTCCGTGCTGCGCCAGCTCGTCGCCTGGGTGGGTGACGAGGCGTTCCTGACGGGGCTGCGCGCCTACTTCACCCGCAACGCCTACGGCAACGCCGCCCTGGCCGACCTGCTGGCCGCGCTGACCGAGGCCAGCGGGCGCGACCTCGCCACCTGGGCGGAGCTGTGGCTGCGCCGCGAACAGGTCAACACGCTGCGCCCGCAGGTGACCGTCGACGCCCAGGGCCGCTACCAGCAGGTCACGGTCGTCCAGACGGCGCCGGCGGCGTATCCGACGCTGCGCCCGCACCGCCTCGGCATCGGCGTCTACGGCCCCGCGGACGCCGCCAACTCCGCGAACGCCGCGGCGCCGATCGAGTTGCTGCGCCGGGTCGAGGTCGACGTGGACCCGGCCGCGGTGGACGGGCGGACCGTGGTCGCCGCGCTGGCCGGTACCGAGGCGGGCCGGCTGCTGCTCGTCAACGACGGCGACCTGACCTACGCGAAGGTGCGGTTCACGCCGCAGGATCTGGCGGCGTTGCCGGCGGTGCTGCCCCGGATGGCCGATCCGCTGGCCCGCGCGGTGATCTGGGCGGCGGCGGCCGACGCGACCCGCGACGCGCAGTGGCCCGCGGCCGACTACCTGGCGCTGGCCGCCGCCGCGCTGCCGGCGGAGACCCAGCTCGCCGTCTTCGAGGACGCCCTGCGCTTCGCCCGCACCACCGCCCTCACCCGCTACCTCGCCCCGTCCGCCCGGCCGGCCGCGGCCGCGCGGCTGCACGCCGCCTGCCTGCGTGTGCTGGCCGACGCCGCCCCCGGCAGCGGCCGTCAGCTCTCGGCGGCCCGTGGCGCCATCGGGTGCAGCGGACCGGACGAGGTCGACGGGCTCGCCGCCTGGCTCGCCGGGCAGGACGTGCCCGCCGGCCTGCTCATCGACCCGGAGCTGCGCTGGACGCTGCTGCACCGGCTGGTCGTGCTCGGCCGGGCCGGCGAGGCGGAGATCGCCGCGGAGGGCCGGCGCGACCGCAGCGCCCGAGCCGCCGAACACGCCGCGCGGGCCCGCGCCGCCATCGCGGACACCACGGCGAAGGCCCGCGCCTGGGAGATGATCGTGGCCGACGATCTGGCGTCCGCGCGGCTCATCGGGGCGACCGCCGAGGGCTTCTGGCAGCCCGAACAGGACGACCTCACCGCCGCGTACATCCCCCGCTACTTCGAGCAGATGCCCGCGATGAGCGCCCGGCGGACCCCGCACGCCGCCCGCCAGATCGCCACCTTCGCCTACCCGCAGTACGCCGTGTCCGCCGGGACGCTGCGCGACGCGGACGCCCTGCTCGACCGGGGCAGCCTCGACCCGGTGCTGCGCCGCGTCATCGTCGACGCGACCGACGAGCTGCGCCGCGCCGTGCGCGCCCGTTCCCGCCCCTGACCCGGCCGGGGCGGCGCGGGTCAAGCCGATAAGCGGACCCAAAAGGTCCGCAACAAATGTGTCATCCCGCCGACGATCGCCCGCGCGAACCGAAACTTTCCGGCATAGTTGCCGCAGAAACGATCGTTTCGGGGGATGGGGGCGGTATGGCAGTCGGCGCACAGGCGCCCAGTAGACCTACCGGCCGGGGCGTGACGACTGCCGGCGTTCTTCTGCTCGGCGCCGCAGTCGCCGTGTCGATGGGTGTCTACGCGAAAGTTCACGACCCCGCGGGCCGGCCCGTGTTCACTCTCGGCTTTTCCGGAATGCTGCCGATGAAGGCGTGGCTGACGACTGCGGCCACCCTGCTGCTGATCGTCCAGCTCATCACGGCGCTGTGGATGTGGGGCCGGCTGCCCGGCGCGGGTCCGGCCCCCGCCTGGGCCAGTGGGCTGCACCGATGGAGCGGCACGGCCGCGTTCGTCCTGACCCTGCCGGTCGCCTTCCACTGCATCTGGGCACTCGGTTTCGCCGACACCGACGCCCGCGTTCTGATACACAGCGTCGTCGGCTGCCTGTTCTACGGCGCCTACGCGGCGAAAATGCTCGGCCTGCGGGTGCGCGGGATGCCCGGCTGGGCGCTGCCGGTGCTGGGTTCCACGGTCCTTGCGTCACTCGTCGTGCTCTGGCTGAGCGCCTCGCTGTGGTTCTTCACCCAGTCCGGAATTCCCCATGTCTGAGCCGACGCTTCCGGGCCCGCTATCGAGGAAGAGACGATGACCCAGGAAGCGCTCAGCCGACGGACCGTCGTTCCCGGAATCGCGGTGACCGTCGCCGCCGGGGCGGTTGGTTACGTCGTGGCAGACCACAGCGACGCGGCGAAGTCGTCGTCCGGCCGGTCCGGCGACCACGGCCGGACGTCGGCCGCCGCCGGCGGCTCCGCCGGTTCGGGGAGCTCCGACGACTCCGGCGGCGCGGGCTCGGCCGGTTCGGGGAGCAAGGCCGCGGCGCTGGCCCGGGTCGGTGATGTGCCGGCGGACGGCGGCCTCATCCTCGATGGCGCCGGCATCGTCCTGACCAGGGATGCCGCCGGTGAGGTCCAGGGCTTCTCGAACGTCTGCACCCACCAGGGCTGCACGGTGAACGCGGTGTCGAAAGGCCGGATCCGCTGTCCCTGCCATGGCAGCGCGTTCGACACCCGCACCGGCCAACCCGTCGCCGGCCCCGCCAAGGCCCCCCTGCCCCCCGTCGCGGTGACCGTCCGCGGCGACGAGATCTTCCCCGCCTGACCGGCCCCAGCCGACCCCAGCCACGCCACCGGCTGGGCCGCTTCGAGAGGACCAGCAGTGGACCCGACAGGGCTGCGGATCATCACCCCAGCCGGCGAGACCGTCCTGACGCCCGACCGCGAGCACGTCGTCGGCCGCGGCCGGGACTGCGACGTCGTCCTCGCCGACGGCCGGGTCTCCCGCCGCCACCTGCGCCTGGAGCCCGGCGACGCAGGCTGGCTCGCCCGCGATGTCAGCTCCAACGGCATCTGGGTCGACGGCGCCCGCAGGGCTAGCGTCCCGCTCACCGGCACCGAGGTCCGGTTGCATCTCGGCGCCGCAAACGGCCCACTCGTCGTCCTGATCTCCCCGCCCCCGGCGCTCCGCCCGGTCGCCCCACCCGCCGACCCGGACATCGTCGACCAGGAGACGCTCCTCGCCGGCCAGGGCACCTGCCAACCCGCACCCGCTCCCCTTCCTCACCCCGCAGGGCCACCGCCGGGAGCACCGGCAGCGGGCCGTCCCCCGATGTCCGGCCAGTCGCCAGTGCCCGAACAGCCGAGATCTGCGGACGGGGCAGCCGGGACGGCCGGACGGCGACCAATCGCGCGCTGGCTGCACGCTCTACCAACCCTCGTCTGGCTCGCCGCAGCCGGCTTCGCCCTCGGCGCGCTTCTGGCACTCAGCTAAAGTCGCGATCCCTCCAGAGATGATCCTTAATCAATCAGAACGGTGTGGTGCGCTCGGGACGGTCTAGTCTCCCGAGACCGTGCAGATTGCACCGCAGCGCGCTGTGCATAGCGACCGATGACGATGCGGACCCGCCCTCGGAAAGGTCGTGATCTGTCAGGTCGAAACCGCCGATCTCGGCTTGACGGCGCTCGAGGGGGGCATGTCCCGGTCTGCGGCCTCGGCCCGGGACTGCCGCAGGGCTAACCGATCCGCAGGATGGCGGTACGCCTCCGACCGGGGCGAGTACACCCTTACCTGAAACAGGAGCGCATCGCGGTCGACGTCCACGGTGCCATCCAGGTCGATGTCGGCGTCGCCGTCTGGGCCGAACTCGACGGCTGCGCCGCGCGCCAACGCCCGCGCCAAGCTGGCTGCCACGCCGTTGGGGTCGCGGCGCGTCCGCACGATCCCGGCGATGAGGTATCCAGGGTCCGCCTCGTCTCCAGCAGCCCTGGTATCGCGGCCGACGTGCAGCGTGACCGCACTCACCGGCTCGCCGGTAAGCAGCTCCCGCAGTAGCCGTCGCACCGCAGGTACCACCGGCGACTGCGAGGACACGCCGCTGACGGCGATCGACACCCCGAACTCCAGGGCACGGTCGATGAGCGACCCGAAGTCGGCACCACCACCGAGAGGCTTACCGGGCGGATCGGCCCCGGCGGTCCCACCTCGGCCGGGGTCGTCCGAGGCGGCGTCGTCCTGGACGAACAGGTACGGGGATGCCAGTCGCAGCCGGGTCTGCCGGTCCAGGCATTCCGCCCGGGAGCGCAGATCGTCCTCAAGCGCGGCCCGTTCATCCGTCACCTCGTGCAGGAACGGCAGGACGCGTCGGCGTACGTGGCTGGTCCAGAAGCCCTCGGCCTGGCGTTCGGCCGCCAACTGGTGTTCGTACCGGACAAGGAGGCGGTCCCGGGTGGCGACGGCGGCCGCAGCACGGGTGAGGTCCGCCAGCACCCGTCGGTGCGCCCAACCGAACAAGGTGGCAACGAGCACCACCACCGCCGGGCCCATGGCCACAGCGAATGGCGTGCGCTGGGGAAACCCGACCGCGAGCAGGACCACCGCCAGCGAGGCGGCCGAGAGCCCGGCTGTCTGCCGCCACCCGCGCAGGAAAGCCGTCGTGGCGACGAAGGCGATGCCGCCTCCGGCGGCCCAGTACGCATACCCGTCGCGCACGCCGGGACGCGCGAGCGCAAGCCCTCCGAAGAGCAGGCCCAGATGGAACGCCGAGAGCACCCACCACGTCCGGTCGGGAAAACGCAGCCGTGCCATCGCTCGCGCGCAGGCCCCGGCGATCGCGAGCTGGCAGCAGAACACCACAGCCGACAGCGCCGGCGCGCGGGAGGCAGGCGACTGCCACACCGCCGTTCCCCCGATGACCAGAAAGAAGGAGACGTAGTAGGTGGTCAGGGCGGACCACGAGGAATCCGGCATGACCCGGGAGACCCACCGAGAGCGCCACGCGTCCTCCTCCGGGGGCGCACCGGCGAGTTCAGGAGCGGCCGGCCGACGCCACTCCAGGCATACCGTGGTGCCCCGACCCGGGGCGGACGTGACCGTGGCCCGGCCGCCGGCGAGGGCCATGACGTCGACGATGCTTCCCGAGATTCCCTGCCGACCGGGCGACGGGTCCGAGGGGTCGAAGCCCACGCCGTCATCAATGATGGCGACCCGCAGCCCGTCGGCGTCGACAAACCCGGTCACCGACGCGTTATTCGCCCTGGCGTGCCGTTGTACGTTCCGCAACGCCTCGGCCGCAGCGTGGACCAGTGTGTCCGTAAGGTTCCGCGGCAGGTCGGGCGCCGGGTCTCGGGAGAACTCGATGGTCACGGGTGTGCCGGGGAGCTCACGGCGAGCGATCTGCTCCAGCTCGGCCAGCAACTGCGGCGCCGTCATGGTCGGGGCCGGGAGGTTCTCATAATTCGTCCGCGAAGGCGCCGCCCGGGCGAACAGATCCATGGCCTCCCGACAACGATCGACCGCGTCGGGGAACGATACGAGCCGGCCTGCGAGGCGGACCGCCCGCAGGGCGTCCAGGACGGAGTTGTGGATGTAGGCGGCCCAGCGGCGGTCCTGCAACGCGCGGTGCTGTCGCGCGAGCGCTTCGGCCAGCCGGCCCTGGAGTTCACGCTCGGTGACGTCGGCTGCCAGGGACCGCCGGCGTAGCAGCCTGCTCGCGGCGTCCACCACGACGGTGACGGCCACCGAGTAGGCGGAATTCTCGACGGCGACGACCGGCGCGACCCACACCATCCTCGCCGCGAGGACGGCCATCAGGCCGAAGGCGACACTGCGCCGCAGCCCCGGGCCGAACAGCAGCCAGGACGCCACGGACGGGTACACCAGGGAGTACCCGCCGTTGACCATCAGGTCCGCGGCGCGGGCCGGCAGTGGTAGCGTCCACAGTCCGACGACGGCCAGGGCCGCCGGCACGAACAGCGTTGTGACGACCCGCGGCTGCGGGGGCCCGCCGAGGCAGGACAGGGCCAGGAGCAGGTGGGTCGGCAGCAGGACGGCACCGGCCACGGCCAGCTGCCCCGACCCTCCGCCGGAGATCCCGACGGTGAGCCACCACTGCCCCTGGTAGACCAGGCAGAAGGCGGCCAGCACGCGGGCCAGGAACAATTCGGCGCCCTGCGCATGTGCCCGGAACCGGAAGTCCGGCTCTGTTGGCATGCCCATGATGCTAGTCAGGGTCCGTGAACCAGTCCGGCGGCACGTAGCCGTCCGTCAGCCCCCGCGCGAGCAAGTCGGAGCGGGTGCCGGCGGCCCGCCCCATCTCCTCGTACTTCGCTTTGATGTCACGCAGGTGGGATCGCACTGTCGTGGGGGCCATACCCAGCCGCTGGGCGATCTGCCGATCGGTGGCGCCGGTGGCATGCCAGCGCAGCACCGCCTGCTGGCGAGGCGCGAGGCGGGGAGCCAGTCCTGCGTCCTGCATGACCTGACTCATGAGCGGGGACAGGTAGCCGGGATCGCTGCTGGCCACGGCGCGCACGGCGTCGAACAACGCCTCCTCGTCGTCCCCTTTGCCCACCAGTGCGTCCGCCCCGGCGCTGAGCGCCTCCCGCAGCATCGCCGGACGCAGCTCCTGGGTGTAGACGACAATCGAGTACCCGGCGTCCTTGAGCTGGCAAACGTTCTCGCCGACCGCCGTGCCGTCCTTGAGCTCCAGGTCCAGCAGCACGACCTGACCTCGTCCGCAGGCCGGGCCCTCGTTGGCGAGAAAGGTCCGCACATCCTTGGCGAACGTTCCGGCCCGGAGGCCGGGAACCTCGGCCAGCACCGTCAACAGGCCACGTCCCATCAACGGCTGATCCTCGACCACGCCGACCCACGGCACGTCGGCACCGACGCTCTCCCCTGCCACGTCCACCGCTTCTCCTTTCCCTGCCACCCGTCGCCGGCCCGCCAGCGATGCGCCTACCTCGCGGCCCCCGACGACATGCCCAGCGACATCAGGAGGTCGACGGGGAAGCCGCTGGCGCCGCTCGCGTCCAGGCGCGTCTGTGCCTCGATCATCGCGCGCCGGGCGGGGCCGTCGGTGAGCAGGGCGAGGGTCTTGGCACATGCGTCAGCAGAGTCGGCACCTACCAGCGCCGCGCCCCGCTCGGCGGCGTAGGCCGCGTTCCCCTCCTCCTGCCCGGGCAGGCTGTGGACGATGACCAGCGGCACCCGCGCGGCGCACGCCTCGTGGATGGCCGCCGCGCCCGCCTTGCTCACGAGGACGTCGGCCGCCCGCAGCAACATCGGCACGTCGGCGACGTGCCCCAACACGCGCACGTCCTGGCGCCAGGCCGCTGCCCGCAGCCGCGACCGCAGCCGCCGGTTCTTCCCGGTGACGACGACGATCGTCAGCGGCGTGCCGACCGCGTCCAGCCGGTGCACGATCTCGGCCATCGGCCCCAGCCCGTCCGCGCCACCCATCAGCAGCACCACCGGCCGTCGCGCCGCGGGGTCCGACGGTCGGGTGGACGCATCGCGGCGGAAGCCCGGCCGCACGAGGTAGGGCACCCGATGGACCACCTGGCTCGGGACGCCGGCGCGAAAGGCCAGGGACTCGGCCTCCCGCGTCGGCACCAGGCAGGCGTCGACGCGGGGGTCGAACCAGATGGGCGACATCGTCACCAGGTCGGTGATCACCGTCGCGAAGGGGCTGCGTCCGCCGGCGTGCCGATCCAGCGCGGTCAACACCGGCGCGTTCAACGCGGGATGAAGCGACACGAAGACGCAGCCCGGGTACGCCGTCGCCAGCCTCCGTAAACCGCGGCGGGCGGCCCACCCCAGCACCGCGTTCGCCACCCTGACCCGGCGCGCGCCCGCCACCGACGCGTACCAGACGCGCCAGAGCGGCGGATGATGCACCGCTGCGGCGTGCAGTCGCAACAGGGGCCGGACCAGGAACGACGACCAGTCCGCGACGACGTCGACGCGCTCGACCTCGGCCCCGGCATCGGTGAGCAGCTGCGCCAGAGCCTCCATCGCGCTGACGTGCCCACCACCGGAGGTGGTGTATAGCAGGACCAGACGAGGCCGCACCCCGTGCGGAGGTGGCGTCATCCCGCCGGAATCGTTCGCTTCGCCTGTGACGCTCGCGCCCACAGGCGGCCGACTCGCCCTTGCCACGTCTCCCCCTCGTCCCCGTTCACCTACACGACGTCATGCGCACAACGACGATCCGTGTGCCACTGACCGGCGTCCGCCGCGGCGGCCCTGCACGACCGTTCCACCTGCTCACCCCGACCGTGTAACCGACGGGCCGCGGGACGGTGCCCCTCCCGCCCCCCGGATGGGAGGGGCATTGCATCGACTACCTGATCGTTTGCTGCACGGCGGCGATCTCCGCACCGTTGGACAACAATGTGTAACGCAGGGTGCCCGGCCGCAGGTACCCGTTCAGCGTCCACTTCCACGCCCCGACCGATCCGCAGCCGCTCTGCAGACTGGACAGGTAGGACAGGTAGGTGTTGCCCCCGTTGTCCTTGAACTCCGCCCGCACCCGCGTGCTGCACAGCCAGCCCGTCCATGCCACTGGTGAGGAGTAACCAGCCCCGATGGTGCGCACGTACGTACCCGAACCCTGGGTATCCCCGCAGAACTGGGCGTACCGCCCGATGCCATAGCCCGTGCAGGAGAACGCCGAGGCACTCGCCGGTTGAGCGATGCCGAGTACGAGACCGGCCACGGCCACGGTCACGGACAGCAAAGCCCGCACCGCGATTCTCGATTTGTTCACACTGGTCTCCAGACTGCGCCTGCGCCGGCGCCGATTCCGTTTGTCGCAGCTCCCACCCCCGGTAGCCGCCTGCAGGCACAGTCTTCGCGTGCACGGCCGGCACCAGAAGTCGTCAGAAATGAGCAGTGACTACTCAGGCATAGCGGTAGTCGCTACGGGGACCGCTCGCGATGAGCCGGAGCAGCGTCGCATCGACGACCAACCCTCGCCTGAGGCGATGCCGGCGGCCGAAACCCACCGTCAGCACCCCGCAGGTGTGATCTGCCGGCGTTGCGATCCCGCCAGGGATGATCAGCGACCCCGTAGTAAAGGTGCAGGTCAAGGGTAGGGCGGGGCGGGTCAGAAAAAGAGATCTTGCAACGGTCCGACAGTAGTGCAACTGCGCAGGTCAGAGGCATGATCCGCGCTTTGTTGACCTCGTTCACGGAACGCCGCGAGCACCTCGGCGGGCGGGTGGACCTCGCTTCGGACGATCTCCTCACCCGCCGCCAGGAGAGGGGACGTCATCTCGGTGTCGGAGAGGATCGCCGGAGTCTCGTGCAGGCCCTCCCGCTCCTCCACCGACATGATCGCCGCCGCCGGCGGCGGGAACGTAGCCATAGTCGGAACCATGGCCACCCGCTCCGGCGGGCGGGGACAGCCGCTCGGACGCGTCGGGGCCGCAGCGGTCGGGCGGGATGTCGAGGCGGCAGCCGGGGGGGAGAACCCGGCGGATCTCGATCTCGCCGTTGCCGAAGGACTTGATGACCACGGAGTGGTGCAGGGCCTCGGCGACGATCGGGACCTCGGCGAGCACCGAGTCCGGGGGCTTGCCCATCATCAGGTAGTCGACGTCCTTCCAGCCGTGCGGGAAGTGGCCGCGGACCTGCGGGTCGAGGTCGAGCTTGTAGAACCACACCGGCAGCGGATGGCGGCCGTGGATGGTCAGGTCGGTCCAGGCGATGTCGTCGGTGATGACCGTGCCGTTGTCGTGGATGTGGGTGAGGAACCAGCGGGTGGCGTCCCGGCTGGGGGCGCTCGCGTCCAGGGTCAGCGCCGTGTGGATCTTCGGTGTCCAGTCCCAGGCCAGCGTCACCACCGCGCCGACCACGGCCACGGCCACCGCGCCTCGGCGCAGTCCCGTCCACGCGGCCGTCAACCATCTCGGCACACCCCGCGCTTCACCGCCGCGTTCCCGGGCCGCGCCACCGCTGCCGTCCGGGTCGCCCTTGCGTTCGGCGTCGGCGTCGGCGTCGTGGTCGGCGTCGTGGTCGGCGTCGTGGTCGGCGTCGTGGTCGGCGTCGTGGTCGGCGTCGCGGTCGGCGTCGCGGTCGCCATGGTCAAGGCCAACAGTCATCCGCGACGGGGTGCGGGGTAGCGCTACGTCGAGCAGGCCGGCGGCGCAGAGGGCCGCGAAGGGCAGCATCGCGGTGACGTACGGGTTGGGCAGGTAGCCGTTGCGGAAGATGAAGCCGAACTGCATCAACAGCAGCGCCGAGACCACCCGCAGCCGGCGCAGCGCGAGCAGCGGCACGGCCGCGGCGATGCCCGCCAGCACCAGGTACGGGTCGAGGTCGAACCAGGAGCGGACGACGTTGTAGGTGTCGCTGCCGGTGTCGAGCACGCTGCCGCTCGGCGCCCGGTCGAACAGCTGCCAGCGCACCGCCCACTCCAGCGAGACGTGGCCCGGCCCTTCGAACAGCTCGTTCTTCGCCGCCGCGTACAGGATGTAGATGCCGCAGATCCCGAGCAGGCAGCCGAGGAAGTTGCGTCGCACGAACCGCCAGTTCCGCGGATCCCGGTGCTGCCAGAGCAGCACGTACAGCCCGGGCAGGAACAGCAGTGTCGTCTCCTTCGACCAGAAGGAGAACGCCATGAACGTCCCGGCGAGCGCCGCCGCGGCCACGCTGCGCCGCGGGGACGCCGCGCAGACGAAGGCCGCCAGCAGCCACATCACGGCGATGTTGTCCAGGAACGCCATCCGCTGGTACCACAGCGCGAGCGGCGACAGCGAGAACACCAGCAGCGCGAGGCCGGCGAAGAACCGGCGCAGGCCCAGCAGCCGGCCAAGCCGGTACAGCAGCACGCAGCTCACCAGGTGCAGCAGGAACATCAGCTCGCGGGCGGCGGTGACGGCCGTCGCCGCCCGGTGGAAGCCGTCGGTCAGCTTGGTGTAGATCGCGATGAGCAGCCAGCCGCCGAACGGATGGTCGTACCAGTAGGTGTAGTGGGCGATGCGGTTCCAGTACTGCATCGAGTAGGCCTGGGCGGCGTAGGTGCCCTCGTCATCGGTGACCCGGCCCGGCCAGCCGTCGAAGTTGACCCCGTGCACCACCGCCACGACCGGCAGGAGAACCGCGAGCAGGACGAGGCTGTGCCGGTGGGCCCGCGCGAGGGATGCCACCCGGGCGCCCACCTGCCGGGCCCGGTCGGCGGCCCAGGCGGCGGGCCGCGGCGCCACCGGCCGCCCCACGGTCTCGTCGAGAGCGTCGAAGACGTCGGGAACGGTCATGATGCCGCCTCCAATCCGAAGCGACCCGCGCCGGAGCCGGCGCCGTGATGGGCGCCGGAATGCGATGTCTTCTCCCACTCCAGCCGGCCGCGCACCAACCGCACGGTCGCCCGCACCGCGGCAATCGACAGCACGAGCTGGTAGAACGGCGCGCTGAGGATGAGCCGGACGCTGTCCCACCGGCCGACGGCGAGATCGTAGGCGTCGGTGAACTCCCGGAACGCCGCCTGTTCCGAGAAGACGGACATGACGGAGGCGGCCAGCGGCAACCAGAAGACGATGACGAGGCCCGTCGGCGCCGCGAGAAACAGTGTGAGGACTCCCGAGACGGGTAGCAGCACCCCGGCCATCGCCTGGAAGAACGGCATGGCCAGCATCTCCGCCGCCATCATCCGTTGGCGGCCCCCCGGCAGCAGGCGCCAGTCCCCCTTGAACAGGACCTGCATGAACCCCATCATCCAGCGGGTGCGCTGGACGACGAGCTTCGTCAGGCTCTCCGGCGTCTCCTCCCTGGTCGTCAGATCCGGGTGGTAGAAGACCGTCGTGCGGATGCCCGCCACCGAGGCCCGCACGCCCAGGTCACAGTCCTCGGTGAGGCAGGCGACATCCCAGCCGCCGAGCCGCTCCAGCACGGACCGGCGGATGAACACGGTGTTCCCGCCGAGGGGGATGAAGCGCGCCCGCGCCTGGAAACGCAGGCGGGACATGAACCAGATGTAGTACTCCAGGCAGTTGCGGGCCCGCCACCAGGAGGTCCCGGTGTTCCACCGGCGCAGCGCGGCACGCAACGGGCCGACGCCGGCGGGCCGCGGCTCCCGGGCCTCCCGGGCCGGACCGCGTACGTTCATGAGCTGGACGCCGCCCTGGAAGATGCCGACGTCGGCCTGGCGCAGCGCGAGGGTGTTGACGTAGGTGAGCAGGCCGCCGGCGATGAGCGACTCGGCGTCGACGATGCCGACGATGTCCCCGGTGCAGTGCCGGCGGGCGTCCTCCAGGGACAGCGGCTTGCTGCGCTGGCTGCCCTGCGGCGCGATGACGTGGACGTTGGGATGGCGGGCGGCGATCTGCTCGGCGATGCGCCGGGTCGGCCGGTCGACCTCGTCGTGGGAGACCATCACGACCAGTTCCAGCAGGTCGGCCGGGTAGTCACCGGCGAGGATCTGGGTCAGGGTCCGGCCGAGGATCGGCTCGTCGCGGGCGGGGATGATCAGCGAGAACCGGTGACGCGGCGCCTGGACGTCGGCGAGGTCGACGTGGTGCACCCGCTCGGGTAGCTGCCAACTGTACTGGCCGCGCACCAGGGTGAGGATGGCGACGAGCAGCATCAACAGCGACACCCCCGTCCACGCGGCGAGCAGCACCGCGTGGTGATGCTGCGCCGCGCGGACCGCCAGCGCCGCGGCGAGCGGCGCGGCGGCCAGGACGGACATCGCGCGACGGCGGTTGCGCGCCGCGGGCACGGACGGCTCGCGACGGGACAGCAGCAGCGTGCCGCCCACCGCTGCCGCCGCCCCCAGCGTCGCGGCGAGCCAGCCGGGCAGGTCGGGGCCGTCGACCGAGGCGACCCGCAGGTCCGGGGAACCGGCGACCGTGAACACGTACCAGCCGGCGGACTCGCAGGCGAGCTGGACGATCCGCGGCAGCCGGGCGCCGCGATGATCGACCCACCCGGCGGCGCGGACGACGGCGAGGCCCCCGCCGCTACCAACCGGCCGCGGCCAAGCCGCGGCCGGGCGGCGGGGGCCGGCGCGTCCGAACGTGCGGGGCGCGAGGACGGCGAACGCGGTGGGAACCAGGTAGGCCAGGCCGTCCTCGACGGCCAACGGGCCGGCGAGCAGGGCGGCGAGCGCCACGTGCAGCGCGATCCCCCAGGCCGCCGTCGCCAACCGCCGGCGACGTGCGGACGCCCGCGGGTCTCGGTGGTTGTGTGCCGGTGGGTGTCGGGGCGGGCCGGACGGAACCGCGCGGGGCCGCGGTGCTTCGAAGTCGGATGCCACTGGAGTACCTGCCTGACGGGAAGGGGACGCGGCGGCGTCGCGCCGGGACGCCGGAGCGGCGGGGTGCCGGACTGGCGGGGTGCCGGACTGGCGGGTCGCAACGGCGGGATGCCGCCGGGGCGGCACGCGATCCGGGGTTGCGCGCCGTGGATGCTGGGGTCGGATCAGAGGGCGGCGACGAGCCTCGGCAGGTCGGCGACGTACTCGGCGACCGTCGTGTCGGCGAAGTAGCGCACGCGGACGCGGTCGTCCGGACCGATCCCGAGAACCTGCGAGGCGTGGCTGACCAGGTACGCCCGGCCGTCCTCACTAGCGCCGGCACCCGCACCGGCGCGGGCGCGGGCGGCCGGGTCGGAGAGGGCGACCGGCACGCCGACCGCCTGCTGCGCCGCGTCGATCTGCGCCGGGGTGCCGGTCAGACCGACGAACCCGGCGTCGAACTGGGCGAGCCAGCGGCGCAGCACCGCCGGGGTGTCCCGCTCCGGGTCGGTCGTGACGAAGACGACCGTCACCTTCGCCGCGATCACGGGCCCGGCGACCTGCCGGGCCGCCGCAAGGTCCGCCATCGTCGTCGGGCACACGTCGGGGCAGTGCGTGTACCCGAAGAACAGCAGCGTGGCGCGGCCGGCGGTGGCGCGGGCGAAGTCGTAGCGGCGCCCGGCGGTGTCGGTCAGGACGAACGACGGCCGGGGCACGGTGACCCCGGGCACGGTGCCGTGCCAGCCGCCGCCGGCCGTGGCCGCCGCACCGGAACCGGATGGCGGCCCATCGGCCATCGCCGCGGACGCACCGCCCGCGGAACCGGCGCCGCCGCAGCCGCCGAGTGCGCCGATCCCGAGGACGGCGACCAGCGCCACCAGCCCCCGCCGCCCTACCGAACCTTCGTCAGGGCGCACAGAGCACCGTGCCCCGTGCGGCCGCGGGCGCCGCGCCGGCGAGCCGCCGGGTGTCCTGACCGGCGACCCGGACGGAGCCGATTCCCTGTTCTCGCAGGTAGGCGCAGTCGAGGCGCCGGCCGGGCGGCGGGGTGACCGGCACGCAGATCCGCCGGCTGGTGTCGGCCGTGACGTAGTTGTAATCGCAGCCGTCCAAGCCGACCGGGACCGGAGAGGGGCTGCCGTTGCCTCGGGGCACGACCCGGCCGGACAGCGCGGCGGCCGGCGCGACCGCGGCGACGATGTCCTGACCGGCGGAGTCATGACCGGCCGAGTCATGACCGGCGGAGTCATGACCGGCCGAGTCATGGCCGGGGGGGCGGGGACGGCCGGAGCCGCCGCCGGGCCACCCGCCATGGCCGATCACCCCGGCGGCGCCGTTGACCAGCGCCACCGCGAGGACGATCGTCACCATCGCCCGTCGCCGCCCGCCGGCCGCGGGAACGGGTGGAACGCGTGGGACGGGTGGTCCGTCCAGGTGCGCGCTCAACCGACCCGCACCCATCGGGCGACCGAGGGGACCCCGGCGGTGTTCTGGGCGAACATCATGTAATACCCCGGCGGAAGCAGGTTCGGATTGTCGGGGACCGCGACCGAGATCTGGCCGCCCTGGCCGCCGCCCGACACCGGCAGATCGACGCTGCGCTGGTTGGGATCGGCCTGGTGGGTGACCGACGCGGGCCGCAGCAGTGCGACCCGGCCGATGTCACCGTCGACCGTCAGCGCCTGCCGCGAGCCGTAGCCGAACGTGTCGGCCGCCTGGGTGATCGCGGGGCGTTGCCGGCTCATGTACCACGGCCGGTAGACGGAGATCGCCTGGCTGAACGACCCGTCGAGCGGGTTGTTCCCCAGCGCCGCGACGCTGCCGTCGGGCAGCAGGAACGCCTGCGAGTGGTAGGTCCGGTCCTGAGGGTCCGGCGGGACGGAGGTGAAGGTGTCCGCGACCGGGTCGTAGATCGACGCCTCGTGCACCGGGTCGGAGCGCAGGTGCCGTCCGCCGCCGGTCTCCAGGACCTTCCCGTCGGGCAGGATCACGGCGCTGACGTACATCTTCGCCGCGGGCAGGTCCGGGCCGGCCTGCCAGTGCGGGTCGGGCTGGCGCAGGTCGATGAGGTCGGTGGCGGCGATGGCGTCGGCCCCGGCGTCGCCGTTGCCGCCGCCCAGGGTCAGCACCCGCCCGGCCTGGGCCGGCGGAAGCAGCACCGAGGCGCCCTGGTCGCGCAGGTTCACGTGACGCAGGCCCGGCACGTCGTTGACCGTCGCCGCGGCCGGGTCGTAGATGTTCGAGCCGGCCTCGGTCGGCGCGTTGCCGAAGGTGTGGACGCCGGCGTAGAACAGCCGCCCGTCCGTCATCAGCTTCAGCTCCGGGTAGAGGCCCCAGAAGAAGTACGTCTGCGGCACCTGGGCGGCGGGGAGCCAGGTCTGCCGGGAGCTGTCGAACATCTCGGTCGCGACGCTGCCGGCCGCGTTCTGGTCCAGGCCGCCCACGGCGAGGACGTTGCCGTCGCCCAGCGCGGTCAGGCTCGGATACCAGTGGCCGCCGCCGGGCAGGTCGTTCGTCGCCGTGTACGTGTCGGCCACGGGATCGAAGACGTAACTCTTCGCCAGGCCCTTGTAGTTGGCCGTCGTGGTGGAGTAGGCGGCCGTTCCGCCGGCCAGCAGGATTCGACCGTCCGGAAGCTGGACATGGCCGGAGCAGAATAGGTCGTCCGCAACAGGAATATCTTTGAACTGACCCGTAGTCGGATTCCAGACGGTGGACTTGAAGGTGTGCGCGTCGAACGCGGACAGGTCGTTTCCGGAGCCGGCGACGAGCAGCACGTTCCCGGTGTGCAGGACGCTGGCGTGTACCGACCGGACGGAGCTCGGATAGCTCAGCGTCTGCCAGGATCCGCCGCAGTCGGAGGCGCAACCGCCCGGCGGCGGGGGCGGGACGGGACCGGGGTCGCCGCCGCCGGTGTAGTCGACGCGGATCTGCGCCCCGCCGGCCCGGTCGTAGTACTCGGTGACGATCGTGTGGGTGCCCGCGGTCATCGTCGGGGTGGCGGTGAAGGTGGTCGGGCCCTGGTCGTTCCAGCCGTCGATCACCCGGGTGCCGTCGACGTAGACACGCACCCCGTCGTCGGCGGTCGCGGTGATCGTGATCGGACCGGCGGCGAAGCGGTCGGCCCGGGTCCAGCGGGCGGAGAAGGCGTCCACGCCGATGGCGGCCACGCCCGGGCCGCCGTCACCGTAGTCGTGGTGCAGTCCGGTCTCGCAGCGCGCCGGCGTCGGCGTGCCGGTGAGCGTGACGTTGCCGAAGTACTGGGCCGACCACTGCAGGCCGTGGCACGCGGCCGCGGGTGTGAGGGTGTAGCCGACCCGCGCGGTCGCGCCTCCCGCGTGCTCGTAGTACTCCACCCGGATGGCATGGCTGCCGGCGGTGACCTCCGTGCTCGCCGTGTACGTGGTGGGGCCCTGGTCGCGCCAGCGGTCGATGATCGGCTGGTCGTCGAGGTAGACCCGGATCCCGTCGTCGGCGGTCACGGTGAACGCCAGGGTGCCGGCGGCGAAGGTCGCCGTCCGCGTCCACCGGGCGGAGAAGTTGTCGGCGCCGATGCCGGCCAGGCCGGGACCGTCGTCGCCCCAGGCGTAGTCGACGGCCGCCGAGCAGCGGGGCACCCCGGTGCCGCTCATCGTCCGGTTCGGGAAGTAGGTGCCCGCCCACTCGCCCGCCGCGCAGTCGGGCCCGGCGCCGCCCGATCCCGCCGGACCGCCGGTGAGGTCGAACTCGACCATGGCGCCGCCGGCGTTCTGGTAGTACTCGACGACGATCGTGTGGGCGCCCGCGGCCAGGGTGCGGGTGCCGGTGAACGTCTGCGGACCGTGGTCGCCCCAGCCGTCGGCGACGGACTGCCCGTCGATGAGCACCCGGACGCCGTCGTCGCCGGTCACGTTCACCGTGTAGGAGCCGGCGGCGAGGGTGACCTGGCGGGTCCAGCGCACCGAGTAGCCGGTGGTGCCGATGCCGGTGACGCCGGGGCCGTTCGCCGACCAGTCGAAGTCGATGGCGGCGTCGCAGCGCTGCCCGGCCGGGTCGCCGCCCAGCTCGGTCCCGGAGTGGAACTCGGCGTTCCACTGGTCGTCCGAACAGGTCTGCGCCGACGCCGCCGGCGAGCCCGCGACCAGCAGGGCGAGTTGCCCGACGGCCGAGGCCAGCACCACGGCGACCAGGGCCCGGCCGGACCGGGTCGGGCGGGCGAGCCGGCGCGACCGCAGCTCACGTGGCCGCAGCTCACGTGGCCGCATCAGGGGCCTCCTCCCCCGGCGCGCCCGCCGGCCAGGACAGGCCACCCGGCCGACTCGCGCCCTGGGCCCGGCCCGGCCGGAATGGTCGTGACGGGCCCGCGGGCCCACTCGGGGCCGGCGTGGGCGATCCTGCCGGCCGGCGGCGGTAGACCAGCCGCTCCACCACCAGGTAGCGGATGATCACCGCGGCGGCCAGCGACAGCAGGGTCGCCGTGCCGACGCCGAAGCCCCACCGGCCGACGAGCAGCGCGAGCAGCGGCAGCCGGACGACGAGGTCGAGGTTGTTGATGATCGCGAACACCGGGTAGCGACGGAGCCGGGAGCCGGCCTGGCGGTCCCAGACCAGCAGCTCGCAGCCGGCGAAGTTCCAGGCGATCGCGACCTGCGTGGCGAGGATCGCCGCGGCCAGGTAGTGCAGGCCCAGGTGGTGCAGGACGGCGGTGCCGGCCAGGTTCGGGACGGTCCCGGACGCCCCGACCAGGGCGAACCGCGCCGGGCGGGGCACCCGCAGCGAGAACAGCCGCCGAACGAACCGCACTCCCTCGGACATCGAGGCGTTCGAGGCGCCGGCGTGCCGCTCGGCGAAGGCGTAGCCGACCTCCCGGATGCGCAGCGGACCGGCGGTGGCCAGCAGCTCCAGCAGGATCTTGTAGCCGTCGGGACGCAGCCCCGCCCGGTCGACCGCGGCCACCCGGACGAGGAAGAAGCCGCTCATCACGTCGGAGACACCGCGCAGCCGCCGCGGGAACGCCAGCCGGCAGAGCAGGTTCGAGCCGGTGGAGACGAGGTGCCGGGTGGTGCCGGCGAGACCTGAGGCGCTGCCGCCGGGCGCGTAACGGCTGCCGATGACCACGTCGGCGGCATCGTGCAGCGCCGCGGCGAGCAGGGCGGGGATCGTCTCCGGCGGATGCTGCAGGTCGCCGTCGATGATCACGGCGTAGGGCGCCGCGCACAGGGCGAAACCCTCGCTGACCGCGCCGCCGAGACCGCCCACCCGGTCCCGCGGCGCGCGATGATGCACCCGCACCGGCAGGCTCACCGTCGGCCGGACCCGGGCGATCGCCTCGAGTGTTCCGTCGTCGGAGTCGTCGACGAAGATGACCTCGCCAGCGAGGCCCCGCAGCGCCTCGTCGAGCCGGCGCAGCAGGGGCTCGACGTTGTGCGCCTCGTTGCGGGTCGGCACCACGACAGACAGCCGCGGGGCCACCGGCGCGAGGCGGTGGGCGGTCGTCGGTGGGTCGGGGTCGGCGTCGAGGTCGAGGTCGGAGTCGGAGTCGGGGTCGAGGTCGGGGTCGAGGTCGGCGTTGGCGGGCAGGGGCGAATCGGCCCTGGCCCCGCCCGCTGCCGCCGCGCCGGCCAGGACGTCCGGTGGGGTGCGGGGTTGAGGCAGGACCGGCCGACGCAGGAGGCCGGTGAGGTCGTCGGGAAGATCCCCGGTACTCGTCGGCGTCATCGCGGCTGGCCTCCGCCCGGTCCGCGCGCTATCAGTCGGCGGACCCTCACGAGGCGAACCGGCGCCGACTGGTTCCCGTTCCCGGGGGCGGCCGCCGGCAATGCGACACACGGTCTGTCGGGCATGGTTGTGGCAAGGAGCATGACGAATTTCCCCCAGCTGGAGCCGAAAAAGAAACAACGAATCGGGCCATTTTCGTGACACCCCCGGCCCGAATCTCGGCCTGACAACTCCCGAGGCTGAGCGAAAAATTACCGTACGGTCGCAACAGGTGGGCACAAGTGCCCACCAGGCACACTCCGAGACACAACCAACGTCGCTACGCGACCCGCCGACGGGCCCAACCAGCACGAAAATCCACGACATTCTCCACGGTAAATCCTGCGCATCTTTACCGGAGTCGAAGACCGCCTTCTCTCCCGACCACAACGAGGCGGGAGAATGTGGTTCATGGCATACGTCCGATGCCGGACAAGCGAGCCTATGGCCCGGATAGGGCGAGTCCGGACCGCCGCGTCAGGTGGCGACGGTCGGGGGTGCGGTGGTCGGGGGCGCGATGGTCGCGGGCGCGGTGGTCGGGGGCGCGATGGTCGCGGGCGCGATGGTCGCGGGCGCCGCAACGGTCGGGGGCGCGGCGAGCAGCTCGGCGAGATGGCGGCCGTGCCGGGTGGTGATGTGCGCGGCCTGGGTGCGGCAGGAGAACCCGTCTGCGAGCAGCATCGCGTCGGCGGGTGCCGCCGCGGCCGCCCGGCCGATGCCCCGCTTCGCGATGGCGACGGAGACGTCGTAGTGCCCGGCCTCCATCCCGAAGTTGCCGGCCAGGCCGCAGCAGCCGGCCAGCACCTCCAGCCGGGCGCCGGTCGCTGAGAGCAGGTCGCGGTCGACCGTGAAACCCATGACCGCGTGCTGGTGGCAGTGCGGTTGGGCGAGCACCCGCACCCCGTCGAGACGCGGCGGCGCCCAGCCGGGGGTGGCCGCCAGCAGCTCGGCGAGCGTGCGGACCCCGCCCGCGACCAGGGCCGCGGCCGGGTCGTCGGGAAGCAGCTCGGTCAGGTCGCCACGCAGCACCGCGGTGCAGGACGGCTCCAGGCCGACGATCGGCGTGCCCGCTCGGGCGTACGGCGCCAGGCTCGCCACGGTCGCCCGCAGCCGTCGGCGTGCCCCGTCGAGCTGGCCGGTGGTGATCCAGGTCAGCCCGCAGCACGCCGGGCCGGGCGGCACGATCACCCGGTAACCGGCCGCGGTCAGCACCTCGACCGCCGCCCGCCCGACCTCGGGCGAGAACGACTCGGTGAACGAATCGATCCAGAGCACCACGTCCCGGCCCCCGCCCCCGCCGCCGCCCCCGTCTCGCCGGATCCGCGCCTGCCACCAGCGGCTGAACGGCTCGACCGCGAACGTGGGAACGTCGCGGCGGGGATCCATGCCGCCGAGACGCAGCAGGGCACGCCGGGCCGCGGGCCGGGACAGCACCGCGTTGACCAGCGCGGGCGCCCGGCCGGCGAGGCGAGCCCAGCGCGGCAGCCAGCCGAGCACGTAGTGGCCGACCGGCCGGATCCGGTGGCGGTGCGCCCGGTACAGCACCTCGGACTTGTAGGTCGCCATGTCCACCCCGGCCGCGCAGTCGTGGGCGCAGGCCTTGCAGGACAGGCACAGATCCAGCGCCTCGGCGACCTCTCGGGACGCGGGGCCGCCGCGGACCAGCGTCCCGTTCGCCATCTCCTGCAGCACCCGGGCCCGTCCGCGGGTGGAGTCCTTCTCGTCCCGGGTGGCCAGGAACGACGGGCACATGAACCCACCCGCCGCCGACGTGTCCGCCCGGCAGGTCCCGAGCCCGACGCAGCGGTGCACGGCCCGCCCGAAGTCCCCCGCGTCGGCGGCGAAGGCGAAGCCGCCGGCGAGGGGCAACGGGCGGGCGGCGGGCAGGCGCAGGTCGGCGTCGACGGGCCGGGGCCGGACCAGCACACCCGGGTTGAGCAGGTCCGCGGGGTCGAACAGGTGCTTGAACCCGGCAAAGGCGGCGATCGCGGCCGGCGAGTACATCCGGGGCAGCAGCTCGCTGCGGGCGCGGCCGTCGCCGTGCTCGCCCGACAGCGACCCACCGTGCGCGGCGACCAGGTCGGCGGCCTCGCCGAGGAAGGCTCGCAGCCGACCGGGCGCGGCCGCGAGCGGCAGGTCGAGCCGGACGTGGACGCAGCCGTCGCCGAAATGGCCGTAGGGCACCCCCGCCAGCCGGTGGGCGCGTAGCAGCTCCTCGAAGTCGCGCAGGTAGGCGCCGAGCCGCTCGGGCGGCACGGCGGCGTCCTCCCAGCCGGGCCAGGCCGGCTCGCCGTCGGCGGTCCGCCCGGCCAGGCCCGCGCCGTCCTCCCTGATCCGCCACAGCGCGCGGCTCTCGGGCCCGGTCGCCAGCACGCGCACCGCCGACGTCCCCGCGTCGGCCGCCAGCGCCCGGCCGGCCGCCAGGGCCTGCTCCGGGGTGTCCCCACCGACCTCGACGAACAGCCAGCCGGTGCCGGCCGGCAACGCCGGCACCGCACCCGCCCCGCGGTGGCGGCGGACGATGTCGACCAGCCGGGCGTCCATCCCCTCCATCGCCAGCGGCCCGTGCGCTCGCAGGGGCGGCACCGCGTCCGCCGCGGCCGGCATGTCCGGGTAGCCGAGCACCACCATGGCGGTCGCGGGCGGGGGCGCCACCAGCCGCACCGTCGCGCCGAGCACGACCACGCAGGTTCCCTCGGTGCCGACCAGCGCCCTGGCCAGGTCCGCGCCCCGCTCCGGGAGGAGGTGCTCCAGGGAATAGCCGGACACCTGGCGGCCGAACCGCCCGAGCTCCGTGCGCAGGGTCGCCAGGTTGGCCCGGACGAACGCGTCGAGGCCGGGAATCCCGTTCGGTTCCCCGGCGCCGACGCGCAGCCGGCGACCGGTGCCGTCGAGCACGTCGAGGGACAGCACGTTGTCCGCGGTGCGACCGTAGGCGATCGCGCGCGAACCGCAGGCGTTGTTACCGATCATCCCGCCGAGGGTGCAGCGGGCGTGGGTGGACGGGTCCGGGCCGAAGCGCAGGCCGTGGCGCCCGGCGGCGGCCTGCAGTCGGTCGAGGACGACCCCGGGTTGCACGGTGGCGGTGCGTTCGGCGGGATCCAGTGCGACGATGCGGTCGAGGTGCCGGCTGACGTCCACCACGACGCCGGGGCCGACCGCGTTGCCGGCGATCGAGGTGCCGGCGCCGCGGGTCGTCAGCGGGGTACCGGTGGCCCGGCAGACCTCGGCGACCGCCGCGATGTCGTCGACCTCCCGCGGGAACACCACCACCGCGGGCGGCACCCGGTAGTTCGACGCGTCCGACGAGTACTCCGCCCGCCGCCGCGCGGAGGCGTCGACGATCGACGCGCCCGGCCGCTCGCCGAGCGCCGCCCGCAGCCGGGCGACCAGCTCGGCCCGGTCCGCGCCGCCGGGGTCGGTGCCCTCCGCGCGGCCGGCGGCCCGAAACTGTCGGACCCGAGCGAGACCATGTCCCCGTCCCGCCCCTGTCAGCGCCCGATCCCGCGCCCTGTCCCCGTCCCGCGTCACCCCACCATCCTTGCTGCCGGACGGCGCCTCCGGCACGGGATCGGCCCGTTCGCCCGGACCGGCCCGATCCGTCCCAGCCACACCGACCGCGGAGGTCACGATGAGCGACGTCTCCCCCATCCCCAGCGACTACCCCCGGCTCTCTCCCTACCTGTGCGTCGACGGCGCGGCCGCGGCGATCGAGTTCTACGCGTCCGTGCTCGGTGCCACCGAGCGGATGCGCCTGCCGGCGCCCGACGGGAAGGTGGCCCACGCCGAGCTCGCCTTCGGCGACTCGGTGCTCATGCTCTCCGACGAGTTCCCCGAGATGGGTGCCCTGAGCCCGGCCTCGGTCGGCGGGTCCCCGGTGACGATCTCGCTGTACGTCGAGGACGTCGAAGCCGCCTACGACCGCGCCCTCGCCGCCGGCGCCACCGCCGTGCGACCGGTGACGGACCAGTTCTACGGCGACCGGTCCGGTCAGTTCACCGACCCGTTCGGGCACCGCTGGAGCATCGCCTCCCGGGTCGAGCAGGTGCCCCCGCAGGAGATGGCGGCCCGGATGGAGGCGATGGGCGGCGGCTGACCGCCCCGCGCGCAGGCTCCCGACCGGCCAGTCGCTGCCCCGCCCAAGGCTCGGTCACCGCGATCCGGTCACCGCGATCCGGTCCGCCGGCGGTCGGGTCCGCCGGCGGTCGGGTCACTCGTGGTCGAGGCCACCCAGCACCGGCGGGAGCTCGCCGGAGTAGACGACGCTGAGCGAGCGGGTGGCCCGGGTCAGCGCGACGTACAGGTCGGCGAGGCCCCGGGTCGGCTCGGTGAGCAGCGCGGCCGGTTCGACGAGTACCACCGCGTCGAACTCCAGACCCTTGGTCTCCGCCACGCTGAGCACCGCGACCGGCGCGTCCAACGCATTGCCGGCGGCGCTCGCCGGATCGACCGAGTCCGGGACGACGGCCAGGTCGGGCAGCAGGGCCATCAACGCTGCCCGCAGGGCCAGCACGTCGCGGGGCCGGGCGATCACGGCCACGCGGCCCGAGCCGGCCGCCGCCGCCTCCCGCCTGGCGGCGTGCGCGACGGCGGCCAGCAGCGGCGCGGACGGCTCGTTCGCGGGGGACGGCGCGTCCCCCAGCAGCCGGGCGAGCCCGGGGACGTCCTCGACGGCGACGTCGCCGACCCGCACCGCCGTGGGGCGGTGGCCCACCGCGCGGACCGACACCGGCGCGGTCAGGCGCGGGTTCTGCGCGCGCAGAACCTCCGCGGCGACATCCATGATCTCCTGCGGGGTGCGGTAGTTGACGCTGAGCCGTTCCACCGTGAACCGCTCGTCGACCACCGGTGCCAGCAGCTCCGCCCAGCTCGTCGGCGCGCCCGGCCGGGCGGTCTGGGCCAGGTCACCGACCAGGGTGGCCGTCCGCCCGGGGCAGCGGCGCCACAGCAGCCGCCACAGCATCGGCGAGACCTCCTGCGCCTCGTCGACGATCAGGTGGCCGAACGCCCAGCCACGGTCCTCACGGGCGTGCTCGGCGGCGGTGCGCCGCACCCGGGGACCGGACCAGCGGTCGGCGAGCGCCGCCGCGTCGACCTGCCCGTCCAGGCCCAGCATGTCGACCACGCCGCGGGCGTACTCGCGTTCCTCCGCCCGTTCCCGCTCGGCGCGTCGGGCGGCCTCGAGGCCTGCCTCCTCCTCGGGGTCACCGAGCAGTTCGGCCGCCTCGTCGAGCAGCGGCACGTCCGCCGGCGTCCAGCGGCGCTCCCCGCCGGCGCCCCGCCGAGCGGCGGCCAGGCCCGCGCCGACGGCCGGATCATCGCCGACGTCCGGGCCGGTGGCGATGGCCGGGTCACCGGTCCGCGGAACCGGAATCCGGCCCGCGTGACCGGCGGGATCTGTGCCCGCCCGATCGTCCGCCCGGCCACTATCGTCCGCCCGGCCACGGTCGTCCGCCCGGCCACGATCGTCCGGACGGGCGCCGTTCGGGCCGGCGCCGGCGGCGGTCGGGAGCAGGTTCGCCGCGGCGAACAGGTCGTCGGCATCGTCCTCGTCCACCGTCCGCGGTCCGGCGACGCCGCCGGACCGGATCACCCGCGGCCCATCGGCACCGGGCAACGCCCGGCCGGGCCGGGCCGGGTCGGCGGCCGGGGGCAGATCCTGCAGCAGGGCGCGTTCGCCCGGCGTGAGCCGGTTGCCCGCCGCCCGGGCCAGCGCGGCCGAGTCGCTGAACAGGTCGCCGACGAGCTGCTGCGGCGTCAGCAGCGGCCACAGCCCGTCGAGGACCGCCCGGATCTCCTCCTCCGCCCACAGGTCGCGGGTGATCTGCCCGCGCTCGTCGGCGTCGAGCAGGCCGCCGCGGATCTGACGGACCACCTGTGTGGTGAGCTCGGCCAGCAGCTCGCGCAGGAAGACCCGCCGGGCCGAGTTGTGCGGGCGGCGGCTGCGGCGGGCCCGGGTGCGGGCCCGGGCGACGGTCTCCTGACCGAGCCGCAACACGTGGTCGTCATAGTTGATCACCAGCTCCTGCCGGGGCAGTCGCTGGCGGTCCCGCACCGCCCCGGCGACGACCTCGGCCATCCGCGGGTCGCCCTTGAGGGTGGCGACCTCGACCGGTTCGTCGGCGGTGGCGTCGACGCCGGGAAACAGCCGCCCGGGGGTCGCGAAGACCACGCCGGTCTCGCCGAGGGACGGCAGCACCTGGTCGATGTACCGCAGGAACACCGGGCTCGGTCCCACGATCAGCACGCCGGACTGGTCGAGTCGGGCCCGGTCGTTGTAGAGCAGGTAGGCCGCGCGGTGCAGCGCCACCGCCGTCTTGCCGGTGCCCGGGCCACCGTCGACGACGAGGATGCCGTTGGCCCGGGCCCGGATGATGCGGTCCTGTTCGGCCTGCAGGGTCGCGATGATGTCGTGCATGCGCCCGGTGCGGGGCGCCGCGAGGGTCTCCAGCAGCATCGAGTCGCCGGACGGCGCCACCGCGCCGTCCGGCGCCGACCCGAGCGGCCCCAACGGGTCGTCCGCGATCCCGGTGACCTCCCGCCCCCGGGTGCGCAGGTGCCGGCGACGGACGAGGCCCTGCGGGTCGGCGAGGGTCGCCCGGTAGAAGGCCGTGGCGACGGGGGCGCGCCAGTCGACGAGGATGGGCTCCTGCTCGCTGTCGGACAGGCCGATGCGCCCGATGTAGGTGCGCCGGCCGTCGTCGTGGTCCATCGCACCGAAGCAGAGCCGGCCCTCGGCGGCGTCGAGGCGGGCGAGCCGGTCGGCGTGCGCCGCGGCGAACACGTCCCGCTCGACGATCGACTGCGGGGTGCCGGTGCCGACGTCGAGCAGCACCCCGCGTAGCTGCTCCCGGGTGATCTCCCGGACCTCGTCCAGGCGGGTGTACAGCGTGTCCAGGTATGCCTGTTCGCGGGCGCGCTCGACATCCTGCATGGTCGGCACCGGCGCTCCTCCCGGGTCGGATTCGGGTTCGATGGCTGATCGGCACGGGCCGGTTTCGCCGGTGGTCGGCCCGCGGGGGCGCGCGCCACTGCGCCGAGACGCCCATGGCGCCCCGGCGTAGCTCGCCGCACCCCGGTACGGGACCGGCGCGGCAGCCGATCCGGCCAGGCCGCCGCGAACACCGGCCGCCGGCCACGGCCCGTACCTGCCGGCCGGGCGCAGACCGGTGAGCCAGGAAGGTAACAGCACCTTCCCCGCGAACCTTCCCGGCCCGCCGCGCAGACCTGTGTCCTACCGGGTCGAACGGCGGATCGGGTGGATCGGGTGGATCGGGTGGGCAGACGACCACGTCGGCGACGGCGTCCCGAACCGTACCCGGGGCACGGCGGCCGCAACGCCGCACCGGCGCGTGTTCCAGATTACGGACGTCAGGCCCGGACGTCCGGGCACCCATCCGTCTGGGCTGCGCTAAATGGGGGAGGGACGGGAACGCGTCGGGGCCGGCCGTGGGGCGGCAGGGACGTGTCGGTCGCGGGCGCCGCGCCCGTGCGGGAGCGCACGGCCGGGCTCGCGCAGAACGCACCGCGACCAGCCCCGCCCTGGTTCGGACGCACCCAGCTAGACGCACCCGGCTAGGAGCGGTCGGAGGCCGACTCGTGCAGGTCGCCGACGTCGCGCTCCTGCCGCGCCCGGACCAGCGCGGCGACCAGCCGGGGCACGTCGCCGCGGTCAACCAGGTCCAGGAACCGCTGCGGACTGGTCGGCAGCCCGAGCTCGCCGGCGGTGCGGCGCACCCGTTCGTCGAGGTAGGGGACGAGCTCGTCCCAGCCGGCCTGGGCCTCGCGCAGGAAGATGTCGGCCCCCACCGGGCCGATGCCCTTGATCTTCTGGAGCAGCGCGCGCTCGCGGTCCGGGAAGTGGTCCGCGGCCTCGCGCAGGTGCCGGATGTCGCCGTCGTAGGTGTCCGACAGGTACCGGCTGGCGTCCTCGAGCTGGCGGGAGGCGCTCTCGTCGTAGCGGGCGTAGCCGTTGCGGTGCAGGACGCCCGTGCGTTCCTCCCAGGTCGCCTCGGCCATCGACGCGGCGTCGGTCCAGCCCGCGTCCATGAGCGCGCGGGTGGCCTGGACCGCCGCCGCGGTGCGGATGCGGGCGCTGGCGAGCAGGGCGAAGACGGTCAGCCGGAACATCGCCTCGGCGGTGTCTGCCGGCACGTCGGCGCCGATCTCGTCGGCGTACGTCCGCCCGTGGCGGGTGAGCAGCTCGGCGATCACCGCCTCGGGGTCAGTTCCAACCATGCACAGGAACTACCCGCGCTGCCCGCGCCCACTCCGACGCCGCCGACCGGCAGTCCCCCGCTGCCGCCTGAGGGAACGATTCGTCCGCTTCCTGCCGGTACCAGCAGGCGGGCGAGGCGCGGGACACGGGCCACTCGGCTCCCTCGGCCCGGCCGTCGGTCCCGACCTGTGGGTTCCGGTCGGCGCATGCCCCGAACGCGATCGTCCCGCAGGCTGGGGGTAGATACTTGAGGAGAAGGGAGGCTGACATGCCCACCGATGCAGAGCGGTCCGCATCGCTGCCGTTGTCGCCCGGCCTGGCCCGAGAGGTGGTCGCGGCGGCCGCTGCGGCGCCCTCCATCCACAACACCCAGCCCTGGCTGTGGCGGCTCGAGGCGGACGGGCTCACCCTCCTCGCCGACAGCTCTCGCCAGCTCGACATCGCCGACCCCGAGGGGCGGCAGCTCCTGCTGAGCTGCGGCGCGGCGCTGTGCAACGCCCTGCTGGCGCTGCGGGTCCGCGGCCTGGAACCGGCCGTCGAGCTCCTGCCGGACGGCGACGACTTCCGCTCGAAGCGCCTGGCCACCGTCACGGTCGTCGGGCAGCGGCCGGCGGACGACACCGAGCGGGCCCTCGTCGAGGCCATCCCCCGCCGGTACACCGACCGCCGCCCCTTCGCCGAGCGCCCGCTGCCCGACGACGCCGTCGCCCGGCTGCGTGAGGCGGCCGAGGCGCACGGCGCCTGGCTCACCGCGCCGACCGATCCGGACCTGCGGGTCCAGGTCAGCGTCCTGCTCTCGCGGGCGGACTGGATCGAGGAGCACAACGACGACTACCGCAAGGAGCTGGCGTCGTGGAGCCGGACGGCGCCGGCCGCCGACGGCATCCCGCGCAGCGCGGTCGTCCACTCGGACGCGCCCCGCCAGTCCGAGTTCCCGATGCGTGACCTCGACGTGGTCGGCCAGGCCGGCACGCTGCTGCGGGAGAATGACGTGGAGCGTCCCGGCATCCTGCTGATCGGCACCGAGGCGGACACCACCGCCGACCGGCTGCGGGCCGGCGAGGCGATGCAGCGGGTGCTGCTCACCGCGACGGCACTCGGCCTCGCGACGTCGCCCATGTCGCAGGCGATCGACGTCGAGGGCATGCGCGAGCAGTTCCGCGCGGCCACCGGCGGGCTGGGGCACGTCCAGATGATCCTTCGAGCCGGCTACCTGCCATCGGGTACCGAGCTGCTGCACCCGACCCCGCGGCGGCGGGTCGACGACGTCCTCGACGTCGCCGGCTCCGACGAGCGCACCTGACGCGGCGTCGATGAGCGGGGGGTTCGGGCTCGACCTGAGCGACGAGCAGCGGGAGCTGCGTTCCTGGGTGCACGGCTTCGCCGCCGACGTGGTCCGCCCCGCGGCATCGGACTGGGACGAGCGCGAGCAGACGCCGTGGCCGATCATCCAGGAGGCGGCGAAGATCGGCCTGTACGACTTCGACGCCCTGGCCACGCTGTGGGCGGATCCCACCGGCCTGTCGCTGCCGCTGCTGTCCGAGGAGCTGTTCTGGGGCGACGCCGGGATCGGCATGTCGATCATGGGCACGACGCTCGGTGTCGCCGGGATCGTCTCCGCCGGCACCCCGGAGCAGATCGGCGAGTGGGCGCCGCAGTGCTTCGGCGACGCGAGCGACCCGAAGGTGGCGGCGTTCTGCGTCTCGGAGCCGGGCGCCGGCTCGGACGTGTCGGCCATGCGGGTGCGGGCCCGCCACGACCCCGCCACCGACGAATGGATCCTGAGCGGCCAGAAGGCGTGGATCACCAATGGCGGCATCGCCGCCGTCCACGTCGTCGTGGCCTCGGTGGACCCGGAGCTGGGCTCGCGCGGCCAGGCGGCCTTCGTCGTCCCGCCGGGCACGACCGGGCTCACCGCATCCCGCAAGATCCGCAAGCTGGGCCTGCGGGCCTCGCACACCGCGGACGTGTTCCTCGACGACGTGCGCGTCCCGGGACGCTGCCTGCTCGGCGGCCGGGAGCGGCTCGACGAGCGCCTCGCCGCCGCCCGCGCCGGCCGGCGCGCCTCCGGCCAGGCGGCGCTGGCGACCTTCGAGGTCACCCGGCCGATCGTCGGCGCCCAGGCCATCGGCATCGCGCGCGCCGCGTACGAGTACGCCCTGGACTACGCCCGCGGGCGTGAGCAGTTCGGCCGGCCGATCATCACCAATCAGGCGATCGCCTTCGCGCTCGCCGACATGCGGATGGAGATCGACGCGGCCCGGCTGCTCATCTGGCGGGCCGCCTGGATGGGCCACAGCGGCCGGCCGTTCGAGGCCGGCGAGGGATCGATGAGCAAGCTGAAGGCCAGCGAGGTCGCGGTGTGGGCGACGGAGAAGGCGGTGCAGATCCTCGGTGGCGCCGGCTACAGCCGCGACCATCCCGTCGAGCGGATGTTCCGCGACTCCAAGATCTACACGATCTTCGAGGGCACATCGGAGATCCAGCGGCTCGTCATCGCCCGGGCGATCTCCGGCCTGCACATCGCCTGACCTCGCACCTGGGTCATTTTTCCGAAAGCCGCCGAGATACGGGGTCTGCGCGGTCACGTGACGGTTTGATCGCACCAGACCGGGTCGCTCACGGCGGCGCCCGACGTTCGGGGGCGTTGCTGGCCCGCCGGCGGCGACCCGGTCCCGACTCGGGGGGTCCCGGGGGCGCCGACCACCGCGGTGTCCCCGGGGATTCCGGGGACACCGGGGATTCCGAGGCCACCGAGGCCCGCGATCGTCATCGCCGTACTGCTCGTCCGGAGGCTTTCGTGCCGGTTTATCCGTCTGGACAAGCGGAGGGTAGGGGGACGGCCGCCGCGGCTCCAGCCTGGACGCAGCGGTTCGGGTGGGGCGGGGCGGGGTTCAGGGGGTCGTGGGGCCGGGGGCACTGACGTAGGCGACGCTGGCGTAGCTGTCGGCGGGACGCCCGGCGGCGTCGACGCAGCGCACGGCCACCGTGACAGCCGTGGGTGCACCCCCGGCGACCGCGGCGACCGGGAGTTCGTCCGCGGCGCAGCGGGCGGTGGGCTCGCCGTAGGGGGTCACCTGAAGCGAACTCGAGGTCCGCGAGACACCGGGGAAGCTCACCAGGTAGCGGCCGACCCCGACCCGGCTGATCTGGTTCGTGGCCCCGGTGCTGTTCGCCGAATACCAGGCCCAGGCGTTCACCGGCGGGCCCGGCGGGACCTGCTGGATCGGCCCGCCCGGACGGGTGACACCGGTGAACGCGTGGCCGAAGCTGGCCGCGCCGGTCGGGATGAGCGCGTGGCCGCTGGTGTAAAGCAACACGAACGGGCTGTCCGTCCACACCGACCCACGCGCGCAGCCGACGAACACCGACTGGCGGTCCTTCTTCACCACCCGGCCGAGGGCGTTGCACCCGATGGGACCATCGCCAGTCGCGTTGACCTGCAGGTTGTTGCCGTTCTTCGCGAACGCAGGCCCGGTCAGGTCGATCGTGTAGTGCCCGGCGCCGACCCGGTGGACCTCGATCGTGCCCGGCCCGCTGACGCTGTAGGCGTTCGTCGGGCGGGAGGTGGCGGCCGACGCGGCGTCGGACCGGAGGTAGGCGTACGCCCCGCCCGACGACGGAGACGGCGACGCGGTGACCGGGAACGACGCGGTGACCGGGGGCGCCGCGGTGACCGGGGGCGACGCGGTGACCGGGGGCGCCGCGCTGATCACAGGCGCCGTACTGACCGGGGATGCGGGCTGAGTCGGGGTCACCGACGCGGTGTCCGGCACGTGGGTGAACAGCGCGGTGAAGGCGGAATCGGCCGGCGCCCCGGCGGCGTCGCGGCAGGTCAGATCGACCTGCTCGTCCCGGCCGGCGGCGCCCCAGCGCACGACGTGGCAGGAGACGACCGGCGCGGTGGCAGGGACGGCTGCCCCGGCAGGGTCCAGCGCGGTCACGATCGCGGCGCCGCGCCCGGCGGCCACGGCGATGTTGGGGAAGGTGACCCGGTAGCCGCCGGTCTGCCGCCGCACGACCGTGACCTGCGCGGCGGCGCCCGGCCCACCGGCAGTGCGCCAACTCCCGGCGCTCTGTGCCGACGGAACCGCCGTGGGCGCGGTCTCCGCCGACGGAACCGCCGCCGGCGGGGACTCCGGGGCGCCGGCGGGTGTGACGCTGGCGAAGCCCCACACCGGCGCCGCGGCAGCCCCGCCGCTGCCGGTCGGCGTCGCCGAACGGGCCTGCGCGCCGCTACGGAGGAGGTCCGGGTCGGACTTCGCCGTCCGGGTTGCGTCCCGAGACCGGCCGTCGCCGCGGTGGTCGCCGCCCGAGCAGGCGGCCAGGGCGAGCAACGCCGCCGCGCAGCCCAGCGCGCCGGCGACCCGAGCCACCCGAGGTGCCCGGGCTGCCCCGGTTGCCCGAGCTGCCCCGGTTGCCCGAGCTGCCCGAGCTGCCCGAGCTGCCGAAACAGTCTGGGCCACCCGGGCGGTCTGGCCGGCCATCCTCGCCATGTGGTGCCTTCCTCGCGTCCAGATCTCGCCCTCGCGTCAAGATCTCGTTGCGACGACCATGACACAACCGGGGCGTAGGGAACCGCCCGAGACCGACCCGAACCCTGTCAATCCGCTGACAACCAGGCCGTAAGGGGAGTCGGAGCCCCGACAGTCCTGCAACAGGGGACACTCACCTAAGATTTTCCCACGTGATCCGCCGTGCCGGCGGGTCGGGGACACCATGATCGATCAAGAGTCGGTGCGCGACACCGGCGGGCCCGCGCCCAGCGCGTCGCCCCGCCCGGACCGCGGCCGACACGTGGCAGGCAGGGGTACAGGTCGATGGCGTCATCGGATGCTGATGTGGCGGCGCGCGCCGTTCCGCTCGGCCCGGACGACCCCCGCGAGCTCGGCTCGTACACGCTGCTGGGCAAGCTCGGCCAGGGCGGCATGGGCATGGTCTACCTGGGACGCTCGGAGAAGGGCCGGCTCGTCGCGATCAAGGTGATCCGGACGGAGGCGGTTGGCAACCCCGAGTTCCGGGCTCGGTTCCGGCTGGAGGCGGAGACGGCCCGGCGCGTCGCCCGGGTCTGCACCGCCGAGGTCCTCGACGCCGACCCCGACGCCGAGTGGCCCTACCTCGTCACCGAGTTCATCGAGGGCGAGACGCTGGCGCGCTACGTCCAGCGCAACGGCCCGCTCGCCGACGCCAACCTGGAGCAGCTCGCGGTCGGCGTCGCCGCGGCGCTCACCGCCATCCACAGCGCCGGGATCGTGCACCGCGACCTCAAGCCCGCCAACGTCATCCTCTCCCCCTTCGGCCCCCGCGTGATCGACTTCGGGATCGCCCGGGCCGTGGACGCCGGCAGCGGCCTGACCGGCGACCTGCAGCAGCTCGGCACGCCCGCCTTCATGTCCCCCGAGCAGATCGAGAGTCAGCCGATCACCTCGGCGGTGGACATCTGGGCGTGGGGCGGCCTGGTCGCCTTCGCCGCCACCGGCCACTACCCGTTCGGCGACGCCTCCGCCCAGGTGCTGCTCTACCGGGCGCTGCACGAGGAGCCGCGCCTCGACGACGTCGACCCGGCCCTGCGCCCGATCGTCTGGCTCGCGATGCGCAAGAACCCGACCACCCGGCCGAGCGCGCAGCAGCTCATGCTGCGCCTGCTCGGCGACCCCGCCGGCACCGGCCCGGACGCCGCCGCCGCGGTGGACCCGCAGGACGTCACCAACGTCCTGCAGGGCTGGAACCTGCCCGCCCCCGGCGCCACCGGGCCGGGGACCGGGAACCCGACGGCAGGCCCCGTGGGCACCGGACCGGCAGCGGACGTCGGCGGGCGCGGAGTGGCCGCGGCTGCGGCAGGGGCGGCGGGGGCATGGGCGGGTGCCGCCGGGTACACGGCCGACCCCGACGCCCCGACCCGGCTGCCGACCGGCCTCGGCGTGCCGGCGCCGCCGCGGACGGCGGGCGACGGGACCGTTGCCGGCCAGTCCCCCACCCGGGTCGGCGCCGAGGCCGGCGGGCCGTCCTGGCCGGGTGGGCCCGGCGGGAGCGGCGGTCCGGGATCGCCGTCCGGCGCGGGCGCCCGCGGGCGCAGGAACCGCGGGCCGCTGCTCGTCGGCGGCGGCGTCGTCGTGGTGGGCGCGATCCTCGCCGGCATCCTCGCCCTGACCTCCGGCGGCAACGACGGCAAGTCCGGCGAAACGGGCAGCACCGCCAAGCCCGCCGCCACCGCGGTGGCGTCCGCGCAGCCGGCGGCGTTCACGGTGCCCCGCTCGGCCGAGTCGCTGAGCCGCGACACCCTCGTCTACGCCTCCAACCGCAACGGCAACTACGACCTGTTCCGGGGCGACGTCACCGGCGACGGCGGCCTCCAGAACGACAAGCCGCTGCTCACCGGCCCGGACAACGACATGCTGCCGGCCATCTCCGGCGACCGGAAGACGGTCGTCTTCTTCAAGAAGGGCAGCCCGAACACGCTGCAGGCGATCGCCGCCGACGGCACCGGCAAGCCCGTGCAACTGTTCACCTCCGGCCCGGCGGCGAACCTGACGATCGCCGACGATGCCCGGCCGTCCCTCTCCCCGGACGGCAAGTTCCTGGTCGTCCGCTCGAGCACCGACGGGACCGGCGCGCCGAACCTCGGCCTGTACGTGGTCAAGCTGGACGGCTCGACCGTCCAGCGGCTCAACGCGAAGCCGCAGGCGACCGACCCGGCCTGGTCGCCGGACAGCGAGCGGATCGCCTACTGGTCCAACAAGACCGGCGGCGACCGCGGGTTCATCGTGGTGATCCCGGTCCAGCCCAACGCCGAGGCGACGCCGGTGATCAACGACACGCTCACCACCGACTCCGACCCGGTCTGGTCACCGAACGGCGACCAGATCGCGTTCACCCGGCGGCAGAACGGCGACCTGGAGATCTTCGAGATGAACTCGGACGGCTCCGACGTCCGCCAGTTCACCCACGCGCGCGGCGACGACCAGGACCCCGCCTTCGGCCCCGACGGCCGCATCGTCTTCTCCGGCCAGCGCGACCCGAACAACCCCAACGCCCGCCAGCTCTTCGTCCTCAACCCGAACGACCCCGCCGCCGGCGACCGCCAGCTCACCACCCTCGGCGGCTTCAACGGCCACGCCCGCTGGAACGCCGGTTAGCCCAGCGCCCGCCTTCTCCGCTGCCGCCTCGTCCTTGCCCTTCAGAGGGACGAACGGGACACGGAAGCCTCTGGTCAGGCGAGGATAGTCGGTCTCCCAGGCCCTCGGGTTGTCCACAGGTGGCGAATCGGTCGGGCCCGGCGGCGGCGTCCCGGCCGACACTCAGGGGCGTGATCCAGTCCGAGGAGAGAGTTGTCGCGCTGGCTCGCCGACAGGATGACGTGGTCCTGCGCCGGGACGCTCGCCGGCTCGGCATGTCGGATGGCGCGATCACGCTGCGACTGCGCCAGCGCGGCTGGACGGCACCGATCCGCGGGGCACTGGTCGTCCCACCCGTCCGCGACGAGGTGCGAGCCCACGCGCGGGCGGTGCACGCGGTCGTCGGCGGCACGATCTGCGGGCTGACCGCCGCGCGACTGCACGGCCTGCCCGGACTCTCCAGACGCCGGCCGGAGGAACCGGTGGACGTCACCTTGCCCGGTGCCGACGGCCCCCGCCAGCGTCGCGGTTACCGCCGGCATCGGATGACACTGGGCGACTCAGAGGTCGTCGATCTCGCTGGTCTGCCTACCAGTTCGATCTCCCGGACGCTCGAAGATCTCGCGCTTCTGTGCGAACGGGAGGTGTTCGTCTGCGTGCTCGACGCCATGATGCACAGACGACTGCTGACCGAGGTCGACCTGCTCGACCTACGAGGCCGGGTGGACGCTCGCAGGCACGGTGGCCGTGCCCGGGACTGGTGGACACGGATCGACGGACGGGCGGAGTCTCCACTCGAGACGCGCCTACGGCTGCTGCTCGGCGACGCCGGCCTGCTGCCCGAAGAACTGCAGTGGCCGGTCCACGACCCGCTGACCCGCCGTCTCGTCGCCCGCCTCGACTTCGCCTGGCCGTCATCTCGGCTGGCGGTCGAGGCGGACGGCGTCGGTCCCCATGGTGAGCCCGATGCCCTGCATCGCGATCGCTTCCGCCAGAACGAGCTGGTGCGGCTCGGCTGGGAAGTTCTGCGGTTCACCTGGCGGGATGTGACCGTCGGGTCGCGGCGCCTGACGGTGACCGTCGCCGCCGCGCTGCGCGACGCCGCCCGCCGCGACGGCCCCGGCTAGAACTCTTCCGCCGATCGGACGGCGGGTGCGTCGGCGGCCGATGCGTGGGAGAGCGCCCATCTGTCTCTTCCACAGGGTTCGACGTCCGATTTATCCCTGTGGAAGAGACAGATGTCGCCGTTCCCACGCACACCACCCCGCGCGCGGTCGGGGCGGCCGCTGTTGGCGCGGATCAGCGAGGCGACCAGCCAGCGAGCGGCCCGCCGCCGCGAGCCGGGGCTGGCGGCGGGGCAGCGGCTCAGCGCGGGGGGCCGCTGACGGGGGTGGCGGGGGCGCGCTTGACGGTCTTGGGGTCCATGCGGCGGATCAGCATCGAGACGATGACGATGAAGAGGATGCCGATCGCGGCGCCGGCGATGATGTCGGTGAGGTAGGCCGACGCGGTGTGGTCGTAGAACGGGTCGACGACGGCCTTCGGGTTGATCAGCTTCTTGGAGCCGTCCGGGCGTAGGACTCCGGCGAGGGTGATGCGGTTCATGTCGGCGATCGACGACATCGACGCGAACCCCCAGCGCGCCGGCGCGATGTAGGCGACCTGCTCCAGGCCAGCGGTGCCCTTGACCGGCACGATGCCACCGCTGAAGATCAACTGGGCCATCGTGATCAGGACGAGCAGGGGCATCGTCTTGTCGGCGTTGTCGACCAGCGCCGAGATCACCAGACCGAGCATCGCCGAGGCCAGCGACACCACGATCACCGCGATGAGCATCTCCAGCAGCGAGTTGCCGAGGATGAGCCCCGCCTTGGGTGTTCGCCCGGCCAGCCCGATCAACGTGAACGGGATCGACTGCGCCACCGTGATCAGGATCAGGACGAGGACCTTCGACCCGATGTACGCCGTGCGGGACAGGCCGATGGCTCTCTCTCGGCGATAGATCGCCCGTTCCTTGACGATCTCGCGGACCGAGTTCGCCATGCCCATGAAACAGGCACAGAGCACCATGATCAGCAGAATCGTCGGTCCGTCGGAGTTCGGCGAGAACTGTTTGGCCTGCTCGGCGGTCAGCTCGAAGTTCCCGCCGATGGCTCTGGGTATCAGCCCCAGCAGGAACGGGAACGCGATGATCAACCGTAGGTAGGACTTGTCCGACGCCACAACGCCCATGGTTCGACGACTCAGCGTGATGAGCTGAGAGATCACCGACTGCTGACGCAGAGAGGGCAGTTCCTCGGGCGCCGGCCGCGCCGACGGGGCGGTGATCGACGCCGGAACGTAGTAGCGCGAGTTGCGGAAGCGAGCCGCCGACTCGGCGCCGGGCGTCGCCTCCAGGGTGAGGAAGACGTCCGGGTAGTCGCGCTTGCCGAAGAAGGACAGCGCGTCCTGGGGCGGCCCGAAGTAGGCGACGTACCCACCCGGAGCCAGGACCAGGATGTAGTCGCACAGGTCGAGCTGGGCGACGCTGTGGGTGACCACGATGACCGTCCGGCCGTCGTCCGCCAGGCTGCGCAGCGACTCCATGACGTTCTTGTCCATGCCCGGATCGAGACCGGAGGTCGGCTCGTCCAAGTACAGCAGGGTCGGCCGGGTCAGCAGCTCCAGCGCCACCGACGTCCGCTTGCGCTGGCCGCCGGACAGCCGCGACACCTGGGTGTTCGCGTGCTGGGTGAGGCCGAGCTCGGCGAGGACCTCGTCGACGCGGGTGCGCCGCTCCGCCTTCGTGACGTCCGGCGGGAAGCGCAGCTCGGCGCCGTACTCCAGGGCCTTGCGGACGGTGAGCGAGGTGTGCAGCAGGTCCTCCTGCGGCACGTAGCCGATGCGGCGCCGCAGCTCGTCGTACTCGGAGTACAGGTCACGACCGGCGTAGCGGACGGTCCCCTTGTCCGCGGGCCGGAACCCGGTCAGGGCGTTGAGCAGGGTCGACTTGCCGGCGCCCGAGGGCCCGACGACGCCGAGCAGCGCCCGGCCGGGCAGCTTGAACGTCATGTCGTGCATGAGCTGCTTCTGGCCGGCCCAGACGTTCAGGGCGTCGGCCTCGAAGCTGACGTCACCGGAGTCGATGTACTCGACGAGCTGGTCGCCCTCGAGCTGGAAGACGTGGTGACCGACGGCGATGACGTCGCCCTGGCCGACCTCCGTCCGGTTGATCCGGCGGCCGTTGACGAACACGCCGTTGGCCGAGTCGAGGTCGGCGATCTGCAGGCCCGACCGGCCGATGTAGAGCTCGGCGTGCCGGCGGGAGGCGAGCAGGTCGGTGATGACGATGTCGTTGTCCCGGGCGCGGCCGATCGACATCGTGCCCTGGCGCAGGCGGTAGGTGGTGCGCCGCTCGTGCTCCTGCTCGAGGCTGGTGGAGCCGCCGGCGCGGTCGTCGCGGCGGCGGTCGTCGTAGTCGTCGTAGTCGCGCCCGCGCTGCGCCGGGCTCGTCGGCGCCTGGTGGCCCCGGCTGCCCCGCCCCGAGGTGGGCCGCGGCGGGCTGTAGCCGGCGGCGTTGGGCAGCATCGTCTGCATGTCGTAGCCGGGGTCGTAGGCCGGCTCGTCGACCGGGCCGCGCCCCTGCGGGAACTCGGGGTGGACGACGACCTCGGGGCCCGTGGGAGTCCCCAGCCGCAGCCGCACCTCGTCGTGCACCGGCACGGACTCGGGCATCCGCTGCCCGTCGATCCAGGTGCCGTTGGAGCTGATGTCGCGGACGACCCAGCCGCTGCCGGCCTGTTCGAGGAGGAGGTGACGGCGAGAGACCCGGCTGTCGGCGATGACGTAGTCGGCGGTCCGGGCACGGCCGATGATGAACTGGGCCTCGGCGGGCACGGTGGCCGCACCGGCCTCGGTGACGACTCTCAGGAAGGTCGTCTGCACGTGTTTCCCCCTTCGCGACGGGACGCTGGCCGGGTTGTCCCGCCGAACTCCACCTTGTAACTACGCCAGGTCGTGTCACCAAGCCGAGCGATGCCACCGCTTCGAGCGGCGCCACCGGGGTGACCGGTGATGCCACGCCGAGCGGTCACGCGGGTTGACCGATCATGCCGGATGTCCGATCGTAGCGTCGAGGGATGACCTTGATCCACCCCGGGTGACGGTTGACCGGCCAGCCGAACGGCGTTCCCGCCGTCGCATTCGACCTCTGGACATCTCTCGATTTCCTGCCGCCTCTTGATCCTTCGATATGCCGGCTGTCCTGCACGGACCTTCTCCGCCGTCGGCCCAGTCGGGCCGCTTCCGCGGCGACCGTGCCACGGGGGCGACGGTGACGACGCGCGACTCCCGTGCGGCACCCTATGAGAATGCCGGCTGGTGGTCCTCGGGAGTGGCATCTGTCGCCGATCCGACCTGGGGGGGATCCGGACGGCTCCCAGCACCTGACCGTCCGCACACAACCGGTCCACATGGCGACCCCACCGCGACCGCAGCCGCTCGCTTCGCGTCCAGGAAATACCTGGGTGCGCGCCCTGTGACGGCGGCAGGCCGACCCGCGCCCACCCGCCCAGAACGGGCCGCCGGACGACCGCGGACGGACCGGGTCCACGCCCGCGGCCGCGCCGAAGCAGCGGGCGCCCGCGTGCTCGGGCCGGTGACGCCGCCCAGGACGGCACCGGGAATGTGGCCGGAATCATGCCCGCCCGGGGAAGATCGGGTTCCGGGTGGGCATGGTCATCGGCAGGCCGGTCAGGATGCCGGAAGAACGACGTCCTTGGCCGTCGCGGTAAGCGACAGCCCGGTGGCGTTCGTCGACGCCTTGACTATCCGCAGGTGGAACGGCAGACCGGACACCGGGATCGGGATCGGGATCTTGAACTGGAAGGGGATGCTGAAGTTCAGGCCGCCCTGAACCGACAGCTCGGACGGCACCAGGGTGAGCTGGTTGTCGTTGACCTCGAACGTGGTGATGCCGCCGATCTGCGTGCTGCCCAGCCCGAAGAGGGCGTCGGTGGTGCCGCTCAGCTCGACCTTCTTCCCACCGTCCACCGGCTTGACCTGGAACTTGACCGCCTGCTTCGCGAGGAAGGCGTTCAGGTCGGCGTAGGTGATGCCGACGGTGGCCCGCACGTCGTCGACAGGGACCTTCCCCACGTTGTCGGTGAGGGCGTCCCCGAGCGGCACGTGCACGCCCTTGAGATGCGCCTTCACCGAGGAGATCTTCGGCCCGGGGGTCGGGATGCCGTCGATCCCGACGCCGATGTCGGTGAACTTGCCGAACAGCACCTGGGTGATGAAGGGGAACCCGCCGATGCTGACGCTCGTCACCTTCGGCACCGGGTCGCCGGGCTTGAGGTTCTCGGCGACGGACGCCTCGACCTGTTTGCGCATCTGCCCCTTGGCGATCACCACGCCGACCCGGTCGCCCACGACGAACAACACGACCAGCACGACCAGCACGATCGCCAGCAGCCGACCTCGCCGGCGCCGCCGTGGCGGCTTCGCGGTGGCGGCGGCGGTGGCACCGGCCGGCGGCCCGCCGGCACCGAACCCGTCCCGGGCGGTCCCGCCGGCGCCGGCCGGCCCGTCCTGGCCGATCGCCGCCCCGGACCCCTGGTCATGGGCGGACTGCTGCCCGTAGCCGGCCTGGTCGTAGGCAGTCTGGGCATAGCCGGGCTGCGCGTACCCGGACTGTGGATACCCGGACTGTGGATACCCGGACTGGGGATCCTCGGGTCGGGTCGAACCCGGCCACGGTTGGCCGGCGGCGGCGACGCCGCTCCGACCGATGATCATCGTGCCGTCGGCGGCGCCCTCGGGGTCGGACCAGCCGGGCCCGGCCTCACCTCGACGGCGCACGGCCGCCGTGCTCGTCGTCGGCGCGGCGGCGGGCTGATCGCCCCCCGGCCGGGAGCCGGCGCCCGACCGCGGGTCAGCACCCGATCGCGGGTCAGCGCCCCGTCGGGGGTCGGCGTCCCGGCCGGCGGCGACGGTGGGTCCGGCGGCGGGGACGGGTCGGGCGTGGGGTCCGGAGCCGGCGGCGTCCATCGGGCGTACCGGCCGGAACGACTCGGCCGGCGGGGGCGGACCCGACGGCCGGAACGACTCGGCGGGCGGCGGCGGCCCGGACGGCGCCCCTGGTCGGGCAGCGCGCTGCCCCGCCGCCGGCGCCGCGCCCGCCGACCGCGTCCCCTCACCGTCGGCGGGCATCACGTGCGTGCTGTCCGCCGCCTGCCCGTCACCGTCGCGTCCGTCGTTCACCGGACCATCTCCTGCCAGTACCGCGCCGGAGCACGCCGTCGCTGTGTGGTCTTCCGCCTGGCGGCTGTCATGCACCAAGCTCTGCCGGATCGTCGCACGTTACGCGCGTCCGGCAGGCCCGCGGGTCCGATCATCCCCGGATCAGGCTTGTCGGATTACCGACCTTCACCCGAAGCGAGCCGGAACAGGCACCTTCGATGCTGGTCCGGCACGGTCCGGTTCCCACAGCTCACACCTCCAGCGGGAGCTGCGCCACCGCGGTGTCCCGTCTGACCGGTGCCAGGCGGAACACGTCGCCGCGCGGCGCCGCGAACGCCTGCCAGAAGTGGTCCGCGACCTCGGCGGGACGAAGCGGGCCCGCCGGGCTCACCCGCCCGTCGAGGACGACCGTGCGCAGCCGGATCCCGCGGGCGGCCAGCGTCGGGCGCAGCGCCTCGGCGAGCGCGGTCAGCCCCGCCTTGCCGACGGCCAGCGCGAAGCGGCCGGCCACCGGTTCGGTGCGCGGGCTCGCCGTGGTGAGCAGGATCGTCGCGGCCACCCGGTCGTCGAGCAGCCCGGCGGCCACCTGCACGGCGGCAAGCGCCCCGGTGACGTTCACCGCAAGCGTCTGGTTCATCGTCTCGGCCGGCACCGTGAGCGCGGCCCCGCGGATGCTGAGCTTGGCGTTGTAGACGAGCACGGTGAGTCCGCCGATCTCGGCGGACACCCGCTCGACCGCGCCGGCGAGCGCGGCGGAGTCGGTGACGTCCGCGACCCCGCCGGCCACCGTGAGCCCCTCCTCCGCCAGCGCGTCACGCACCCGGGTGAGGGTGTCGGCGGAGCGGGAGACGACCCCGAGCGCGAAGCCCTCCCGCCCGTACCGGCGCATCAGCTCGACGCCGAAGCTCGTCCCCGGCCCGATCACGACGAGGCCGCGCGTCGGCGGCTCGGACGCATCCGGCTCGCGCGGCGCGGTGCTGCTCATGCCCACATCCTGGCCGAGGCGGCGGCGGGAGATGTCGGGGATGGCCAGATCGGCCGCGGCGGGACGGGTCAGGTTCGGGCGCGCTCGTCCCGGGCGGCCTGAACCGCGTTGGCGGCCCGCAGGGGTGCGCAGCGCGCGTAGGCCCACCCGAGGGCGGCACTGACGATGATCACGGGGATAAGCAGGAGCAGCAGAGCGATGATGACCGCACCAAAGGTCTCCATGCCTTCTGCCTACCCGCGATCCGGGGTAGCCCAGCCGGGGGTGACGCACGAGTCGCTCCAGGTCGCGCTGCCCATCCAGAGGGATTAGCCGCCTATCCAGAGGGATTAATCGGACAGCGAGGACCTCCGGCGAAGCAGGTGGAGCCTCCGGACAAGCGGCAGAGCCCGTGCGCAGGCCGACGGCCGGACGAGCTCGCGGGCGGCCGGGTGCGGTCAGGCGACGAGGATCCCCGGGTTGAGAATTCCGGCGGGGTCGAGGGTGCGCTTCACCGCGCGCAGCACGTCGACGCCGAGGCCGCCGATCTCGGCGCCGAGCCAGGGGCGGTGCTCGGTGCCGACGGCGTGGTGATGGGTGATCGTGCCGCCCGCGGCGACGATCGCGTCGCCGGCCGCCGCCTTCGCCGCCCGCCAGCTTCCGATCGGGTCCACGCCCTGCGCGCACACCACGGTGAAGTAGAGCGAGGCCCCGGTCTCGTACAGGTGGGAGATATGGCACATCACCACCGGCGACAGCCCCGCCGCACCGAGCGAGCCGATCAGCGCCGCACGCACGCCCGCGTAGAGCGCCGGCAGGGTGGCCCAGAACCCCGCGGTCTCCAGCGTCTCGGCGAAGATCCCCAGGTCGAGCAGGGCGTCGCGCAGGTAGGGCGCCCGGAACCGGCCCCGTTCCCAGGCGGGGCCGGCCGCGGCGTCCAGCCGCCGCGCGCCACCGGCCAGCAGCACCCCCGCGACCTCGGCGGCGCGCCGCTCGACCGCCGGCCCGGACCCCTCGTACCCGGTCACGAGGTGGCAGCCGCCCGGGGGACCGTCCGCCACATCGGCCCCGGTCGCCGCGACGGTCCCGGTCGCTGCGGCGACCCCGGTCGCCGCCGTCGGCCCCGTCTCCACCGCCTGGCCGGTCGCTGCCGCCGGCCCACCCTGACGCGGCGGACGGGCGAGGCCCCCGACGGTCTCGGTCTCGTCGGACAGGCGGCAGACGGTGGGCCGCAGGTCGCCCGCCGCGAGGGTGCGTAGCAGTCGCGTCCCGGTCGCGAAGTCCGGCACCGACCAGCCCTCGAAGATCCGCCGCGCCGGCAGCGGCCGGACCCGCGCCACCACCTGCGTGATGACGCCGAAGGCGCCCTCGGAGCCGAGCAGCAGCTCGCGCAGGTCCGGCCCGGCCGCGGAGGCCGGCGCCCGGCCGAGCTCCCAGGAGCCGACCGGGGTCGCCACCCGCAGCCCAACGACCAGGTCGTCGAAGCCGCCGTAGCCCGCGGACGCCTGGCCGCTGGACCGGGTGGCGGCGAAGCCGCCGATGGTGGCGTACTCCCAGGACTGCGGGACGTGCCCGAGGGTCAGACCGTGCTCGGCGAGCAGCGCCTCCGCCCGCGGACCGCGCAGCCCGGCGCCGAGCTCGGCGGTGCCGGACTCCCGGTCCACCCGGCCCAACGCGTCCAGCCTGGCCAGGTCGAGGGCGACCACCGGCCGTTCGGCGGGCCCGGCGGGTTCGAGGCCGCCGACGACGGAGGTGCCCCCGCCGAACGGCACGACGACGATGCGCTCCCGGCTCGCGAGGCGCAGCACCGCGAGCACCTCGTCGTGGTCCGCGGGCAGCACGACCGCGTCGGGCGCGGCCGAGGCGTCGCCGGCGCGCAGGCGCAGCAGATCGGTCGTGGACCTCCCGCGGCAGTGGCGGATGCGCGCCTCGTCGTGCGTGTGGACGTGGCACGAGCCGACGATCGTCGCCAGCGCGTCCCGGGCCGCCGCGGGCAGCCGGGCCGGCGGCAGCCGCACCTCGTCGAGCCGGACCGGCGCGGTGGGCCGCGCGGTGATGCCCAGTTGGGCCAGCAGCCCACGAACCTCGTCGGGCAGCGGCTCGTGCGCGGACGCGGGCCCCCAGCCCCACCAGACGGGTTCGGTCGAGCCGATCCTGCGCGCTTCGTCGGTGCTCGACATCGCCCACCTCGGTTCGCCTGCTCGATCCGGCTCGCTGGACTTCGGCACGAGACAGTGTGACAGTCGAAGTAACATTGTCACAAGGCCTCGACTCCACGATGGCACAGCCGCGGCGGGTGCGCCCCCGCGACGCCCGGTGCACCACCGCGGCAGTCGACCAGGAGGGTGGCCGCACGATGCTCGACACCGACCGGCACCCCGACACCGACCGGCACCCCGACGTCGCCGCGGCCCCGGGTCGTCCGGTGCACTGGTCCGGCGAGGACGCCGTCCTCGACGCGGCGAAGGCGTCGCTGCTGGCGGTCGGGGTCCGCCGCACCACGCTGACCGAGGTCGCCCGCCGCGCCGGGGTGAGCCGGATGACCCTCTACCGGCGCTGGCCGGACCTGCGCTCGCTGGTCGGCGACGTGATGACCCGGGAGTGGACGCGGGTGGTCACGGCGGCGACGCAGCCGACTGCCTCCGAGTCCGGCGGCGATCTGGACGACCTCGTCGACCACATCGTCGCGACCGTGGAGGCGTTCCGGACGAACCCGATCTACCTGCGGATCATCGAGACCGACCCGGAGCTGCTGCTGCCCTACCTGACCGAGCGGCGCGGCGCCACCCAGCAGATGATCATCGATCTGCTGACCGGGCAGCTCGACGCCGCCGCGCGCAACGGCATGGTGCGCCCGGTGGACCCGGCGGCGCTGGCGGTCATGGTGCTGCTCGTCGTGCAGAGTTTCGTGCTGTCGGCGGGCGCCCTCGCCGGTCCGGTGCCGGCCGCGACGCTGGCGGCCGAGCTGCGGCGCCTGCTGCGCGGCTACCTCGCCCCCGACGCCGCGGGCACGCCACCCGTCAGCGCCGCCGTGGGCGCCATGAGTGCCGGCGGGCCGACCCGGGGCGCGACGCCATGACGGCCGCCGGCTGGCCGGCCCCGCCGGGGAACACCTCCCTCGACGCCCGGCGGCGCGACCGGGAGCTGGCCGCCACCGTCGACGGCGATCCGGTCGACGTGCTGGTGGTCGGCGGCGGCGTCACCGGCGCCGGGGTCGCCCTGGACGCCGCGTCACGCGGCCTGTCGGTTGCGCTCGCCGAGGCCCACGACCTCGCCTTCGGCACCAGCCGGTGGAGCTCCAAGCTCGTCCACGGCGGGCTGCGTTACCTCGCCGGCGGCGACGTCGCGGTGGCGTGGGAGAGCGCCGTGGAGCGCGACATCCTGATGCGGCACACCGCCCCCCACCTCGTCCGGGCGCTGCCGATCGTGACCCCGCTGACACCACAGGTGTCCCGCTCGGCGGCCGGGTTGGTGCACACCGGGCTGCGGATCGGCGACGTGCTGCGCCGCGCCGCCGGCACCCCGCACACCGTGCTGCCGGGGCCGCGCCGGCTGACCGCGGTGGAGACCCTCGGCCTCGCCCCCGCGCTGCGGGAGACCGGGCTGCGCGGCGGCCTGGTGTACTGGGACGGCCAGCTCGTTGACGACGCGCGGCTCGTCGTCGCCCTGGCCCGCACCGCCGCCGGCCACGGCGCCCGGATCCTCACCCGCCTTCGGGTCGAGCACATCGACGGGCCCGGCTCGGCGGGCGGCGCACCGACGGCCGCCCGGCACCGCGGCTTCGAGGTGACCGCCCGCGACGAGCGCACCGGGGACGAGATCCGGCTGCGCGCCCGGACCGTCGTGAACGCCACCGGCGTCTGGGCCCCGGCCCTGACGCCCGGCATCCGGCTGCGACCCAGCCGCGGCACACACCTGGTACTGCGCTCGGATGCCCTGGCGGGAGCCCGCGGGGCGCTGTCCGTGCCGATGCCCGGTGAGCGCAACCGGTTCGCGCTGGTGCTCCCGCAGGGTGACGGCCGGGTCTACGTCGGGCTGACAGACGTCCCGGTCGATCGGATCACCGACGTCCCCGAGCCCGACGACAGCGAGATCGCCGAGCTTGTCGACGTCGTGTCGACCGTGCTCGCCGCGCCCCTGGACCGCGCCGACCTGCTCGGCACGTTCGCCGGGCTGCGCCCCCTTCTCGATGACCGCCCCCGGCCCGACGACCACCCTCGGCCCGACGACCACCCCCGGGCCGACCGCCCTCGACCCGCCGGCCCTCCCCGACCCGACATCGCCCACCTGGGGCGCACCGCGGACCTGTCCCGGCGCCATCTCGTCCACACCGATCCGGGCGGCCTGGTCACCGTCGTCGGCGGGAAGCTCACGACCTACCGGCGGATGGCCGCCGATGCCGTGGACGCGGCCATCGCGGCCGGCGAGCTGACCGCCGGCCCCTGCCGGACCCGGCGGCTCGGGCTCGTCGGCGCCGCGCCACGATCGGTGCTCGCCGCGGTGGCGGCACCGCGCCGGCTGGTCGAGCGGTACGGCACGGAGGCGCCGCGGGTGCTCGCGGTCGCCGACGACGACCCCGGGCTGCTCGCGCCGATCGTCGACGGGGTGCCGGTCACGGGGGCGGAGCTGCTGTTCGCGGTGTGCCATGAGGGAGCGCTCGATCCGGCGGACCTGCTGGACCGCCGTTCGCGGATCGGCCTCGTTCCCGCCGAACGGCGCGCGGCGCTCGCCGCCGCCACCCGGCTGTTCGACCACGCGGTGACGCGCTGACCGTCTCCCCATCGGATTCACCGAGGCCCTCGGACCCGCCGGCACCGTCGCACCCGTCGAGCCCCTCCATCGAGCCGGACCCGCCGGCAGAGCCGATCCGCTCGGGGGTGGCCGTCGCCTGGTCGTCCAAGCCGGCGGGGTGGTCTGGGTCGGCGGGACTGGCAGGGCCGGCGGGACTGGCAGGGCCGGCGGGGTTGGCAGGGCCGGCGGGACTGGCAGGGCCGGCGGGGTTGGCAGGGCCGGCGGGGTTGGCAGGGCCGGCGGGGTTGGCCTCGATGGTCGCGGACCAGTGCATCTCGATGCAGGCGACGCCCTCGCCGATCGTCCCGCCGGCGCGGACCAGCCCCGAGCCGCCGGGGCCGAACTCGCTCGCCCGGCCGAACTCGGCCAGGGTCGGCCCGGCGAGAACGGGTCGTCTCGGCGTCGCCGCCGCCCCGGCCCGCCGCCCCTCGAGCCGCCCGACGACCCGCGCGTCGACCGCCGACGTCCCCTGCACCGGCAGGACTGGCCCGGCAGGCAGGACTCGCGGGGCCGGGACGCGGCGGGCCGGGTAGGTGAGGTAGACGCTCGCCTGCGCGGCGCCGAGGTAGCCGGTGAGCACCACGGGCCCCTGCCGGACGGCGGCCAGCACCGCCGAGATCCGGACGAGGAACTCCCGATGCACCGGTTCGGGCAGCCCGAACAGGTCGCCGTCCGTCTGGACGGTGACAGCGATGCCCCGGGCCTCCGCCTGCTCTATCGGACCGGCCAGGTCGCGCAGCGCGGCGAGGCCGGCACCGACGAGATCCCGGCGCAGTGCCCGGGCACGCGCCGTGCACAGGGCACGCACCTCGGGCCGGCTTGGATCGCTCCGGCCGGCGGCGATGTCGCGCAGCAGCGGCAGGAACCGCGCGTCCAGCTCGTCGAGCCGCCGGCGCCGGTCCCGGCGGACGGCGCGGTCCAGCACCCGCCGGCTGGTCAGATCGGCCTCCAGGTCGTCGGCCCGCGCCCGCTCCTGCGCACTGGCCCGCAGGACCGGCCCGAACATGGTGACCAGCACCTGCATGATCCACTGCGCGTACACCGCGGCGGCCAGCCTGGCGAGCACCAGCGGGTCGTACCGGCAGCCGAGGCCGACGACGATGCCGACCATGGCCACCGTCGCGATTCCGGCGGCAGCGTAGCGCTCCCGCTGCGGCCGGGACAGCACCGCCAGCGCCACGAGCAGCGGGTTGATCATGGTGGTGCCCCAGCTCACGACCAGTTCACCGGGAGGTTCCACCGTGTTGACCGCGCCGGCGACCGCCGAGGCGACGGCCGCCAGCAGCACGGCGACCGACTCGCGGCGGCCCAGCGGCCGGCGGGCGACGACCCGGGCCGTCAGCCCGATGACCATGGCCGTCGCCAGCCAGCTCGCCACGCCGGCCGGCATCGACCGGGCCTCGTCCCGGTGCAGGACGACCGGGATGAGTGCGGCGAGCCAGCCCACGACCACCGCGAGGGCGAACGCCCGGCGCGCCGCCGCGGCGAACTGCTCCTCCAGACGGTCGGCGCAGGCCGTTTCCGCGGCGACCGGCGGCGGCAGCTCCCACCGCAGCGTGATCCGGGTGCCCCGCCCGGGTTCGGACCAGATGTCGGCGCAGCCACCCACGGCCGCCATCCGGGCGGAGACCGAGTGCCGCAGCCCGAGACGGCGGCTGTCCGCGGCCAGCTCCGCCGGCCGGAACCCGCGTCCCCGGTCGATGATCGACACCTCCAGCCGGCCGGGGCCGACCTGGGCGAGGACCCGGGCGTCGCCGGTGCCGGCGTGGGATCGGACGTTGCGCAGCGCCTCGCCCATCGCGGCGGCGACGGCGGCGCCGACCTCGTCGGGCACCCACTCGCCCGCCGGCTCCGCCCCGCCCCCCGGCGCGTCGGCGTCCAGCACGACCCGCAGGCCTGCGCCGCGCGCGCTGCCGACGGCCTGGTCGATGCGTTCGTGGAGAGTGGGACCCGCGTCCGGCCGGCTGGCCAGGTGCTCCTCGACCGCGCGCACGCTGTCCGCGCACTGCCGGCGCAGGTCGGCGGCCGGCTGGTCCTCGCTCATGCCCAGGCCGGTGAGCGTGTTGAGGATCGTGTCGTGCAGGAGCCGCTCCTGCTCGCGGGAGTCCTGCTCGCGCCCCTCGGCGACGAGCTGCCGGCGCCGCCGGGCGGTCACGTCGCGGTGCTGCCGGTCGGCCTCCATCGCGACCCGGCGCAGCCGCCCGGCGGCATGATGCAGCAGGGCGCCGACGACGAGGAGGATCGCCGTCGCGGCGAACACCTGAGGCCGGTGGTGGGCGGCGCCGGCGAGCTGGGCGCCCGCCAGCACCGCCGTCGCCACGGCGAACTTCCGGGCCGGCAGGGCGAACGCCGCCGCCACCACGGCGGTGAGCAGGCCGACGAAGGCGAACGAGGCGGGGTCGCCCCGCGACGCGTCAGGCGTCAGCCAGCCCGTGGCCAGCGCGATGAGGGCCGCCACGGCCACGTCGGCGACGGCCATGGCCCGGCGCGGACGGCGACGCAGGTGCACGACGAACAGCGCACCCCACGCCAGCACGACGACCGGGCCGGCCAGTGCCGCCGGGTGCGCGCGGTACCAGTCCGCCCAGGCTGCGACGAAGACCAGCAGGTAGCCCAACTGGGCGAGCCGCAGCCGGGCGGTGCACCGAACCATCACCGTGGACAGCGCCTGCACCGAGCGTCCGTTCATGTCGCACAAGTGTGGAGGACAAGGCCGTCGCCCCCCGCCCAAGGGGCAGGTATCCCGCACGTGGTATCAGGGATCGGGGGCCGGCCCACAATCGGAATTCCACAATTCCCGGCGTCCGCCGCTCTGGCGTCCGCCGCCCTGGCTTTCGCCGCCCTGGCTTTCGCGGCCCCGGTTCTCGCGGTTCCGGTTTTCGCGGATACCGGCCTTCGCGGAACGCTCGATGCGGGAAGCACCGCTCAACCCACGGTGTCGACGGTGAGCCGGGCGAGGTGTTCCAGGTGCTGGCGGCTGTCACCGAAGGCGGCGACGAGGCGTTTCGCGCGCTTGTAGAAGAAATGGGTGTCGTGCTCCCAGGTGTAGCCGATCCCGCCGTGGTACTGGACCATCGCGGCGGTGGCGTCACCGGCAGCCTGGTTCGCCTTGCTCTTCGCGACGGCGACGGCGAGGTCGGCGTCCGGCCGACCCTCGTCGAGGGCGTGCGCCGCGTACAGCACGGCATGCTCGGCCATGGTCACGGCGACGTGCAGGTCGGCGAGATGGTGGGCCAGCGCCTGGAATGACCCGACCGGCCGGCCGAACTGGACCCGCTCGGTGTCGTAGGCGACGGTGCGGGTCAACGCCGCCCGGGCGACGCCGGCGAGGTCCGCGGCGGCCAGCACCGCGCCGCGGCACAGCAGGTCCGCCAGCGCCGCGGCGTCCGAGCCCGGCAGGCGGGCGGCCGGCGCCCCGGTCAACGTCAACGCGGCGAGCCGGGTGGTGCCGTCGATGCTCGCCTGCCGTTCGATCCGCACGCCGGCGCCCCTGCGTTCCAGCAGGTACAGACCCACGCCGCCGTCGCCACGGCCGGCACCGGCCCCGGTCGGCACCGCGTCCGGCTCGGTGGCCGCGTCCGGCTCGATGAGCACGTCCGGTTCGATGGCCGCGACCACGATGACGTCGGCCACGTGGGCGTACTCGACGCCGGAGGCGGCGCCGTCGAGCCGGCCCGCGGCGTCGGCGCGCACGGCGATCCCGCCGCGGCCGAGGCGCCCACCCGGGCCGCGCAACGCCACGGTGGCGACGAGTTCGCCCGCGCCGAGCGGCCCGAGCACGGCCGCGGCCTGCTCGGGTGAGCCGTCCCGCCGGACGGCCGCCCCGGCGAGCACGGTCGCCGCCCACGGTCCGGGGACCACCCCGGCGCCGAACTCCCGCGCGATCACCTGGGCGTCGAGGAGGCCGAGGCCGAGGCCGCCGTGCTCCGGCGGCACGCACACCGACAGCCAGCCCTGCTCCCCGATCGCACGCCACAGGTCGGCGGGATGGCCGTCGCCCCGCTCGTCGTCGACGACCGCCCGCACCGCCCCGAGGTCGAAGCGGTCAGCCAGGAAGGCGCGGACGGTCTCGGCGAGGGCACGCTGCTCGTCGGTGAGGGCGAAGTACACGGGCGCGGTTCTCCTGAGGGCCGGGCGGCGAGGGCCGGGCGGGGCGGGCGAGGGCCGGGCGGGGCGGGCGAGGGCCGGGCGGGGCGGGCAGCGATGCGGGACCGGACGGGGCCCGGCGAGGCACGGCGAGGCGGAATCGGTCGGGGAACGCCCGGGGCGGCAGCCTACGACCCGCGGGGCAGGCCCAGCACGCGTTCCGCGACGATCGTGCGCTGCACCTGCGACGATCCTCCCCAGATCGTGACCGAGCGGGTCCAGAAGCTCTCCTGGCGCAGCGCGGTCAGGTCAAGGTCCGCGGTGGGCCGCAGCAGGGCGACGTCGGCGCCGAGCAGCTCGTCGAACGTCTCGAACAGGCCCTGGTAGGCCTGCGACCACTGCAGCTTCGTCACCGACGACGACGCTCCCAGGTCGCGGCCCTGCTCGACCTCGGTGAGCACGTGCATCGCCTGGTAGCGCAGGCACTCCAGCTCGACCCGGCGCCGGGCGAGCTCCTGACGCAGCACCGGGTCGCCGGCCCGGCCCAGCGCCCGCGCCACCCGCACGATCTCGTCGTAGGCCTGCCGGTAGGCGGTGTACTGGCTGAACCCGGCCGCGCCGCGCTCGAACGACAGCAGCAGCATCGCGGTCGCCCAGCCGTTGCCGATCCCGCCCAGGCACTGCGACGCCGGCACCCGCACGTCGGTGAGAAAGACCTCGCCGAACTCGCTGACCCCGCTCATCTGACGGATCGGACGCACCTCGACCCCTGGGGAGTGCATGTCGATGAGCAGCAGCGACAGGCCGCGGTGCCGGCTGCTGCCGGGCTCCGTGCGGACCATCGTGAAGATCCGGTCGCCGCGGCCGGCGAACGTCGTCCACACCTTCTGGCCGTTGACGACGAACTCGTCACCGTCGAGCTCCCCGTGGGTGCGCAGGGCGGCGAGGTCGGACCCCGCGCCCGGCTCCGAGAAGCCCTGGCACCAGATGACCTCGTTGCGCAGCATCGGCCCGATGATCTCGGCCTTCTGCTCCGCGGTGCCCACAGCCATGACGGTCGGGGCGAGGAAGACCAGGCCGAGGCTGTTCACCGAGCGGGGGGCGCGGGCGCGCACCAGCTCGGAGTCGTGGATCGCCCGCATCGCGGGGGTGCCGCCGCGCCCGCCGTACTCGACCGGCCAGTCGATCCCGGCGAACCCGGCCAGCGCCTTGCGCCGTTCCCAGTCCCGGCGCAGGTCGAACGCCTCGTCCTCACCGACGGTGGCCCAGAAGCCGGGTTCGGTCCAGGCGGCGGGGATGTTCGCGGTCAGCCAGGCGCGCAGCTCGACGCGGAACTCCTCCGCCTCCGGGGGATAGCTCAGATCCACGTGGTCTAACCCATCTGGTCGACGTGTGCCCGCCACGGGAGCCGGGCTCAGTCCAGACCGTAGTACTCGATAACCGCGTGGTGTGCCGGTCGCCGATCCCGCCGGCCCCGGCGACGCCTCGGCGCCCCCCGCCGGACGCCCGCCGTTCACTCGCGCACAGGCGCCGGTCACCGCCAGCCGGCACGATGGGGATGCGGTCGCCGCGGCACCGCCCGGACCCGCCCACCTGGACCCGGACCCGCTCGTCTGGACCCGGACCCGCTCGTCTGAACCGGGACCCGCCCGTCTGAAGGAGGACAGCCGCCCATGACGCCGACCAGGCCCGCAGCGCCGACCGCGGGCCTCGATCCTGCCCGCCGCGCCGAGGCGCTGCGCAGGATGCGCACCGAGATGATGGACGTCGCCGTGATCGGCGGTGGGGTGACCGGCGCGGGAGTCGCGCTGGACGCCGCCACCCGCGGACTGTCGGTGGCCCTCGTCGAGGCCCGCGACCTCGCCGCCGGCACCTCCAGCCGCTCCAGCAAGCTCATCCACGGGGGGCTTCGCTACCTCGAACAGCTCAACGCCCCGCTGGTCCGCGAGGCCCTGCGGGAACGATCCCTCATGCTGGACACCCTCGCCCCGCACCTCGTCCACAGCGTCCCGTTCCTGCTACCGCTGACCCACCACGGCTGGGAACGCGCCTACATCGGCAGCGGCGTGCTGCTGTACGACACTCTCGGCCAGGGCCTGGCCCGCATCGCGCCGGGCGGCGACGGGACCATGCCCCACCACCGGCACCTGAGCCGTAAGGCGGCGCTGCGGGTCTTCCCGTCCCTGCGCTCCGACGCCCTCGTCGGCGCCATCCAGTACTGGGACGGCCAGGTCGACGACGCCCGGCACACCCTGTTCGTGGCGCGGACCGCGGTGCGCTACGGCGCGATCCTCGCGACCAGCGCACGGGTCACCGGACTGCTCCGGGAGGGCGACCGGGTCGCCGGCGTCACGGTGCTCGACCTGGAGTCCGGCGGCGAGATCGCGCTGCGTGCCCGGCAGACCATCAACGCCGCCGGGGTGTGGACCGACGAGATCCAGTCGATGGTGGGCGGGCGGGGGCGGCTGTCGGTCCGGGCCTCGAAGGGGGTGCACATCGTCGTGCCCCGCGACCGCATCCACGGCGAGACGGGGCTGATCCTGCGCACCGAGAAGAGCGTGCTGTTCGTCATCCCCTGGGGCAGCCACTGGATCATCGGCACCACCGACACCGACTGGAACCTCGACCTCGCCCACCCGGCGGCGAGCAGCGCCGACATCGACTACCTGCTCACCACCGTCAACCGGGTGCTGCGCACCCCGCTGACCGCGGACGACATCACCGGCGTGTACGCGGGCCTGCGGCCGCTGCTGGCCGGCGAGTCCGAGGACACCTCGCAGCTCTCCCGCGAGCACGCCGTCGTCACCCCCGTGCCGGGCCTGACGATGGTCGCCGGCGGCAAGTACACGACCTACCGGGTAATGGCCGCCGACGCCGTCGACGCGGCGGTGGGCGGGCTGAACCGGGCGGTGCCGGCGTCGTGCACCGAGAAGATCCCGCTGCTCGGGGCCGACGGCTTCCCCGCCCTGTGGAACGCCCGGGAGAGTCTCGCCCGGCGCGCCGGGCTACACGTCGGGTGGATCGAACACCTGCTGCACCGCTACGGCACCCTCGCGGAGGAGGTCCTGGAGCTCGCCGGGTCCCGCGCGGAGCTCGCCCGGCCGCTGCCCGGGGCGTCGACCTACCTGGCCGCCGAGGCGGTGTACGCGGTCACCCATGAGGGGGCGCTGCACCTGGAGGACGTGCTGACCCGGCGGACCCGCATCTCGATCGAGACCCCCGACCGCGGGGTGGAGGCGGCCCGCCACGTCGCCGAGCTCATCGCCCCCGCGCTCGGCTGGGACGCCGCCGCCCGCGACCGCGAGGTCGAGCACTACCTGGCCCGGGTGCAGGCCGAACGGGCCTCGCAGCGGCAGGCCGACGACGCCACCGCGGACGCGGCCCGGCTCGGCGCGCCCGACGTGCGCCTGGGCCGGGCCGAACGCCGCGCCCCCGCACCGGCCGCCGGCTGAACGGGTTTTACTGGGTCGGCGCGAGGAACGACGCCTATATGGACACCATTCTCTGGATCATCGCGGCGATCTTCGTCATCGCGGGGGTCGTCACGATCGTCCGCGGGGCTCTCCTCTACGGCATCGTGCTCATCGTCGTCGGCCTGCTCATCGGCCCGGGCGGTGTTTCGGTGTTCAGTTGACACCCGTAGTTCAGCATTTCTCGGGGGATTCCGGACGGCCGAAAGGCGGGATTAGAGGCCGTATTCCTCCAGCAGGCGGAGCCACACCTCGCTCACCGTCGGAAACGAGGGCACCGCGTGCCACAGCCGCTCCACCGGCACCGCGCCGACGATCGCGATCGTCGCCGCGTGGACCATCTCCTGGGTGTCCGGGCCGGTGAACGTCGCGCCCACCAGGACCCGTCGGGTCTCGTCGACGACGATCTTCGAGGTGCCGGTGATCCCCTCGCCGCGGACCGACGCACCGGCCACCCCACCGGTCGCGACGCTGACCGTCCGGACCGTCAGGCCCGCCTGCCGCGCAGCCCGCTCGGTCAGCCCGACCGCGCTGACCTGGGGATCGGTGAAGGTCACGCGCGGGATGGCGAGGCTGTCCGCCACGTCGCGGGCGGGCTCGCCCGCGGCGTCCCGGCGGCCGGTGATGACGTCGGCGACGATCCGCGCCTGGTACTTGCCCATGTGGGTGAGCAGGGCACGGCCGCAGACGTCGCCAACCGCGTACAGCCAGGCGCCCTCCACCCCGACCGCCAGGAGACGGTCGTCGACCTCGATGAACTTCCCGGGCGGCAGCCCGACGGTGGTCAGGCCCAGGTCCCCGGTCGCCGGGGTGCGCCCGACCGCCACCAGGATCTCGTCCGCCACGACGGTGTCGCCCCCGGAGCCCGGCCCCGCCGCGTCGGCTCGGGTGTCCGCCGCGTCGGCTCGGGTGTCCGCCGCGTCGGCTCGGGTGTCCGCCGCGTGGGCGAGTGTGACGGTCACGGGGCCGCGCGGCGTGGCGGACTCGGTGCGGCTGCGACGTACCTCGACGGCCCGGGTGTCGAGGCGCACCGTGATGCCGTCCGCCTCGAACGCCGCGCGTACCTGCTCCCCGGCGAACTCCTCCTCCCGGGCGAGCAGCCGCGGCGAGCCCTCGACGAGCGTGACCTCCGCGCTGCCGAGCCGCCGGAACGCCTGGGCGAGCTCCGCGCCGACGGCGCCGCCGCCGAGCACCACGAGGCGGCGCGGCACCGAGCGGGCCGCGGTCGCGGAACGGTTGTCCCAGGGTTCGGCCTCGGCGAGACCCGGGATCGGCGGGACCGTCGCCCGGCTGCCGGTGGCCACGACCACCGCCCGCGACGCGGTCAGCACCCGGCGGTCGCCGTCGGCTGCGGTGACCTCGACCTGGCGCGGCCGGCCGGTCAGCCGGCCGGTTCCGCGAACGAGCGTCACGCCCTTGTCGGTCAGCCACGGCACCTGGGAGTCGTCCGAGAAGCCGCCGACCAGCCGGTCGCGGCGCGCGAACACCGCCGCGGGGTCCAGCGCGCCGGTGACCGCCGCCGCGGCGCCGGGCACCCGCCGGGCCGCGGCCAGCACCTCCCCCGGCCGGATGAGGGTCTTGCTCGGAATGCAGCCCCAGTAGCTGCACTCGCCGCCGACGAGCTCCCGTTCGACGATCGTCACGGCGAGCCCCGCGTCGGCGCACCGGCCGGCGACGTTCTCCCCGGCGGGACCGGCGCCGACCACGATCACATCCACCTGCGTGTCCTGTGCCCGTGCGTCCTGCGCCTGTGTGTCCGGGTCCTGTGTGTCCGGGTCCATGCCCGCGCCTCCCCACCGTCGTCGCCAGGGTCACCGCCGCCGGGGGGCTGGCCGGGCGGTGGTAAGGGGCCCGCTATCCCCTCGACCCCGAACCGTCATCTGCCGCCGGCAGCATGGCGGGGGACGGCCCGGTCGTACCGTACGCGCGGGAACGGTGACGAGAAGCACCCGGCCCGAACGGACGGCGCGCCGCCCGTGACCGGGAGGCGCGGGGTGTCAAGGGAACAATGGCGTCGTAGCGCGAAGCAGGGCCCGGTGCGCGCGTAGCCGCCCGCACCGGGCCGCCGTGACGAAACGAGCGGGGAGACAAGATGCAGCTCGGGATGGTCGGCCTCGGCCGGATGGGCGCCAACCTGGTTCGCCGGCTGATCCGCGACGGCCACGAGTGCGTGGTCTACGACGTGAACGCCGAGGCCATCAAGGCCCTGGAGGCCGAGGGTGCCACGGGGGCAGGGACGCTCGCCGAGTTCGCCGCGGCGCTGCGTCCCCCGCGCACCGCCTGGATCATGGTGCCGGCCGGGCTGACCGGGCAGACCGTGGACGCGGTCGCCGAGCACTTCGCGCCGGACGACGTCATCATCGACGGCGGCAACTCGTACTACCGCGACGACATCCACAAGGCCAAGGAACTCGCCACCAAGGGCATCCACTACGTCGACGTCGGCACCTCCGGCGGCGTGTTCGGCCTGGAGCGCGGCTACTGCCTGATGATCGGCGGCGAGCCGGAGGTCGTGGCCCGGCTGGAGCCGCTGTTCGAGACGATCGCCCCCGGGGTCGGCGCCATCCCCCGCACCCCCGGCCGCGACGGCGAGCCGGTGCAGGCCGAGAAGGGTTACCTGTACTGCGGGCCGAACGGCGCCGGGCACTTCGTCAAGATGGTCCACAACGGCATCGAGTACGGCATGATGGCCGCGTTCGCCGAGGGGCTCGCCATCCTCGACAAGGCGAACATCGGCCGGGAGGCCCTGGAGCACAACGCCGAGACGGCCCCGCTCGGCGACCCGCAGTTCTACCAGTACGACTTCGACACCGCCGCGATCGCGGAGGTCTGGCGCCGCGGCAGCGTCGTCAGCTCCTGGCTGCTCGACCTCACCGCCGCCGCCCTGCAGGAGGATCCCGAACTCGCCGAGTTCAGCGGCCGGGTCTCCGACTCGGGGGAGGGCCGCTGGACGGTGCTCGCCGCGGTGGAGGAGGGCGTGCCCGCGCACGTGCTGACCGCCTCCCTGTACGAGCGGTTCAGCTCCCGCGGCGAGAGCCTGTTCGCGGACAAGCTGCTCTCCGCGATGCGCAAGCAGTTCGGCGGCCACGCGGAGCAGCACGCCCCGAAGGCCGGCTGAGCCCGGCGGCCTGAGCCGGGTCAGGTGTCGGCGGTGAGATCGCCCACGTCACCCATGACGATCATGGGATGGGCGGTGGGCTTCAGCCAGCGCAGGATGGACGTCAGCGCGTCCTGCTCGATGGCGACGCAGCCCCGGGTCGGCGACTTGTGGTCGACGTGCAGCCAGATGTCGCCGCCGACCTGGTCGCCCAGCGGCCGGGCCGGGTCCGACGGGGGACGCCCGGGCAACCGGTTGTAGTCGATGGCGACGACGTAGTTGAACGCGTCGGCCATCGGCTGCCCCTGCGGCGCCGCCGTCCGGTAGAACGCCGGCCGGTACTCGTAGGGCATGCCGGTGCCCGGATCGGGCAACCGGCCGCCAGCCGCCGTCAGGCTGAAGACCCCGATGGGGCTGCGCAGGTCGCCCTCGTGGTGGGTGAAGGTCCACCCGTTGGCGCCGTTGCGCCCGGTGAGCGGGGCACCGAACGGCTCCCAGGGGGCGTCCGGGTCGGCGCGCTGCCACAGCGTCACGTTGTTGGTGTTCGCATCCCGGTCGGCGCCGCTCGCGACGATCACCTGGAGAGCGTCCCGGGGGATCTTCGCCGACATCACCGCCCCGATGCCGGGAACGGCGCCCGAAGCCCCGGTCGCGCCGTCCGAGCCCTCGACCCGGTTCGGCCGCACCGGCTCCGCGCCCGCCGCCGATGGGGCCGACCCGGCCTTGCCGACGGCGACCGACGCCGACGGCCTCGGGTCCCGCTCCGAGCCGGGGCCGCTGAAGTGGACGGCGCCCGCGGCGCCCACGACCAGAGTCACGCCGGCAGCCGCGACGCCGACGGCGACCGACCGGCCCCGCGCGGAGCCCGCGCGGAAAGGTCTGCTGCGGTGATCGGCCATGTCTGCGGCCTCCGGAACGACGCCGCGGGCGGGGCGGCGTCGCGCTGTCGAAGGCCGACGCTGCCGGCGGCGACCGCGCCCGCGCCACCGGGGTGCGAACACGGCGCACCGGTCACGACGATACGGATCGCCTCCTACGCTTCGCTGGGGTACCCCAGTGCGATGCCCGCGCCACCCGGCCACAACACCCGAACGCTGGGTGACATCGGCGAATGTCTCCCCGGACGGATCATCATCGTCCGGGACACACGTCTCGTCACCGCCCCCACAGGGCGGTCCCGAACCTGCCCGGAACGCCCGCAGAGCACCAGCAAGACACGCCGAGCAACACGATCCGGATTTGTCTCTGTGCGGAGGGCAATCGATTGCCGCCGCAGATCGGTTGCCCGGCGGCCCGTCGGCGGCACGGAATCAGGAGAGCTCCGGCGAGGATGCACGCACGGTCGGCTGCCGATTCCGGCCCATCCAGCGCCCCGGCGACCCCGACGAGGGTGGGATCACGCCCGACCGGGTTACGCCTGTCGCCGGCACGCGCGGCGCGAGATGCGCGGAGTCGATTGCGGTACGTTCTGGTCAATCTGCGGCGACAAAGCGTGCACACCGCACCGCAGTGCGCTCACCGCACCGCAGTCGGCCGCCACCGACCCGGCCCGCCACCGCTCGGGCCCCCACCGAATCAGGCCCGACGACCGTGCTCGACGGCTTCCAGTTCCACCGCATCCTGGCCACCCCGCGGCGCCCGGAGGGGACCGACCGTCCCGACCCCGTCCCGCCCGCGCTGTTCGCCGCGCTCGTGGGTGCGCACGCCGAGCTGACCTCGCTCGACGCCGGCCCGGTCGCGCCGGGCGTCGCCGTCGCCTGGCTGCGCGGGCCGGGCGAGTCCCACATCCGCTTCCTCGCCGGCGGCCGGCCCCACTTCCCCCCGGGCACCGTCCCTGCGACCGAGGCCGCGGCCGCCCCGCCACCCCCGACCATCCCACCGGGCGGCGGGTGGCCGGATTCCGCGGGCGGGGGGCTGCCGGCGCTCCCGCCGTTTCCCGGGCCGCCCCGACCCGGCCACGCCCGGCCCGCGCCGGCGCCGCGGGCGACCGGACCGGCCCCGCTGCTCTACCCACCCGGGTCGACAGCCATCGCGCTGGCACCCGGCACCGTCCTCGACGACCTCGCCCGTTTCCCGTACTGGCTGCGCTGCGGCGGCGCCCCGGACGCACTGTGGGCGCCCGGACCGGGCGGGGATGGCGGCAACCAGCCCCCGCCCGCCGCGCGGCGCGGCTCGTTCGACGACTACGCCGCCCACCTCGTCGGCCCGTTCGCCTGGCTGGTGCTGGCCTGGCCGGTTGCGCCGCGCCGCCTCACCGAGGAACGCGACGCCCTCGCCCGCGGCATCCCCGCGCTGCGCCTGCGCGAGCACGACCAGGACGCCCGGCTCGACCTGGAACGGGCCGAGCGCCGTCACCGGGAGCTCGGCCGCGCCGCGGCCAGCGGGATGTGGGACGTCGAGATCCTCGTCGGCGGGGCCAGCAGGGCCGGCGCGTTCTCCCTGGCGGCGCTGCTGTGCAGCTCCAGCGATCTCGACGAGCTGCCCTACACGCTGCGCCCGTTGGGCCCCGCGACGTCGTTCGCCGGCGCCCGGGCGCCGCGGCCGGCGGATCCCGCGGACGGGGCGGAGCGCAGCCCGTTCCGGGCCGGCGCCGAGCTGCTCGCGGCGCTGGCCCGACCGCCCGGCCGGGAACTTCCGGGCATCACGCTCATCACCCCGCACACGTTCGACGTGACGCCGGAGGGCCCGGACGGCAGCGGGCCCGCGGACCCCCGCGGCGCCCCCGGGGCGGTGCGGCTCGGCGACGTCCTCGACGCCGGCTGGTCGCCGGCCGGCACGCTCGCCGTCCCCCGGTCCACGCTCAACCGGCATGCGTTCGTCTGCGGCGCCACCGGCTCCGGGAAGTCGCAGACCGTGCGGTCGCTGCTGGAGTCGCTGGCGCGCGCCCCGGCGCCGGTGCCGTGGCTGGTGCTGGAGCCGGCGAAGGCGGAGTACGCGCGGATGGCGGGCCGGCTGGCCGACCTCGCCGGACCGTTCGCCGGGCCACCGGAGGGCGGGGGCGCGGGAGCCGACGGCGCGGGGGGGCTCGGCGCGGAGGGGCTCGGGGATGCCGTACGGCCGGGTGAGGTGCTCGTCATCCGGCCGGGCCGGCTCGACGCGGCGCCGGCGTCGCTGAACCCGTTGGAACCGGAGGCCGGCTTCCCGTTGCAGAGCCACCTGGACCTGGTCCGCGCGCTGTTCCTCGCCGCGTTCGAGGCGCACGAGCCGTTCCCCCAGGTCCTGGCCCGAGCGCTCACCGTCTGCTACCGGGACCTGGGCTGGAACCTGGTGCTCGACCGGCCCGAGCCGCCGCACCGGCCGCGGTTCCGCGTCCGCGGGCCGGACGCGGACGCACCGGTCGAGGCGCGGCGGCGCTACCCCACCCTCGGTGACCTGCAGCGAACCGCCGCCAGGGTGGTGGAGAACATCGGCTACGGGGCGGAGGTCACCGCCGACGTCCGCGGGTTCGTCGACGTGCGCATCGGCAGCCTGCGGGAGGGCAGCCCGGGGCGGTTCTTCGAGGGTGGCCATCCCATCGACATCGGTGCCCTGCTGACCCGCAACGTCGTCATCGAGCTCGAGGACATCACCAGCGACCAGGACAAGGCGTTCCTGCTCGGGGCGGTCCTCATCCGCATCGTCGAGCACCTGCGGGTTCGGTTCGGGGCCGCCGGCGCCGGCGGGCTTCGGCACGTCCTCGTCGTCGAGGAGGCGCACCGGCTGCTCAAGAACGTCACCGACGGGCCGGCCGCGGCCGCGGTGGAGCTGTTCGCCTCCCTGCTCGCCGAGATCCGCGCCTACGGCGAGGGCCTCGTCGTCGTGGAGCAGATCCCAGCGAAGATCCTGCCCGACGTCATCAAGAACACCGCGCTGAAGGTGATGCACCGTCTGCCGGCCGCCGACGACCGGGAAGCCGTCGGCGCCACGATGAACCTGCGCCCGGAGCAGTCCGAGGCCGTCGTGGCGCTGCCGGCCGGGGTCGCCGCCGTCAGCGTGGACGGCATGGACCGTCCGGTGCTGGCCCGGATGGTCGCCGGTGACGCACGGGAGTCCCCGCACCTCGCCCGCTACGACCGGGTCCCGCTGGCCGGCCGGCGCAGCCTGCACTGCGGCGCGGCGTGCGCCGTCGGGCGGGCCTGCACCCTGGAGGAGACCGAGACGGCGGCGCTGGCCGCCCACGACGCCCGGCTGGTGCTCTGGGTCGAGGCGGTCGCGGCCCACCAGGTGATGGGCTTCGCCCACGTGCTGGGCCTCGCGCCGTTCGCCCCCTCGCCGGCGCTGCGCGCGATGCTGGCCACGCAGCCACCGCGGCGGCTCGACTGCCTGCTCGCACACGCCACCGACCGGGCCACCGACGCCCGCGCCCGGCTGCTGCGCCCGTCCGTCGATCCGGACGACTTCGCCGCCGCGCTGCGCGGCGCGCTGCGCCGGCTGCTGGTCGGGCCACCCGCCGACGCGCGGGTGGACTCCCGGCGGTTCACCGCGGGCGTCTACCGCTGGCAGGACGTTCGGCTGGCGCTCGGCGAGGCCGTGCGCCGGCAGGGTCCCGGCGCGGGCCCCCACCCGCTCACCTCGTCCTGGCACGACCGCGGCCTGGCCGTCGCCGGCGCCACGATCGGCGAGCAGCTCGCCTGGCTGCGCGCGAGCCCGGTCTACGCGGCCGGCGAGGACCAGGTCAGCGTCGGCGACGTGACGGCGAGCGGGCTGGTCGACGCGGTGCGGGAGCTCGCCGGCGGGACGGATCCCGGGGCCGTCGCGATCGCGCTGGAGCATGCCTGCGCCGGGCCCGGCCTGGCGGACCTGGTCGACCAGATCGCGAACCTCGTCGAGACGGGCACGGGCGGGCCGCTCGCCGCCCCCGAGGCGCCGGAGTCGCCCGCGGCCGGCCGGTGAGGCCGCTGCCGGCCGGGGAGGCCGCTGCCGGCCGGGGAGGCCGCTGCCGGCCGGGGAGGCCGCTGCCGGCCGGGGAGGCCGCTGCCGGCCGGGGAGGAGCCGGGGAAGTTCGCCGTCGGGAGCGCCGCGCTGGTGGCGTAGCCCCCCGGCCACGTCGAACAGGGTGACGGAACGGCGGCCGCGGTCGCAGGCGCCAGAACGCGACAGAGCGGACACTCGACGCCATACTGGAGACGGAGGGATTTGGTCTCGCCACGGGGCGTGCTCGCCAGCAACGGCGGCGCGGGAGCCGAGCGGTGTGCGGGCTGGCGGGCCGGGTCCGGCGGTGACGCGACTGGCGGGGGGTCACCATGGGGGGCGCAGCCCTGACTGCGGCGGAGGCCCAGCTCATCCAGGGACTGTTCGTCCCACGGGAACGCTGGGGGTGGGAGTTCGTCGACGGCGGCCCGCCGACGCCGAGCCCGCTCGCCGACGATCGCCCCGTCTGGACGGAACCGGCGCTACCCGACCTGACCGACCTGGCCGCCCGGCGGGACCGGTCGCTCCGCTCGCTGTGGAAGCGGCTGCCGGTGCCCGCGGCCTTCGTCGTCTTCGGGGTGCTGCTGGCGTCCGAGGGCGGGCTGTTCTTCGTGCCGGCCGGGTTGGCCCTCGCGCTGCTCGCCGGCCTGCCCCCGCTGGTGCGCCACCGGCGGCTGGTGCGCGCCCGGCGCCGGACGGCGACGGCGACGGCGACCGCCCGCGCCGCCCACGAGCAGGCGGTGGCCTCCTGGCGGGCCGAGATCGACGAGCACATCCGGGCCGACGAGCGGCGCCGGGAGGCCGCCAGCGCCTTCTTCCCCATCGTGACGCCGGCCGCGACCCCGCGCGTCGACGTCTTCGGCGGCGACGGCAACGGCTGGGCCAGCTTGTTGGCCACCGCCGGCTGCTCGGTGCTCACCGGCGGCAGCGGCATCCTGCTGGTGGACCTGAGCGAGCGGACGGTCGGCGGCGGGTTGGCGCGGCTGGCCGGGCAGGCCCGCTGGCCCGTCGAGTCCTGGGACCTGCCCCGCCAGCTCGACGAGGTCGCGCTGCTCGACGGGCTCGGCCCGCGGGAGACCGGCGAGCTCGTGGCGGACGCCTTCGGCCCGACCCGCGAGGGTGATCAGGACCCGCACCGCCGGGCACTGCACGCCGACCTGGTGAGCACGGTCGGTCAGATCCTCGCGGAGCGGTTGACCTTCCGCCGGCTCGCCGAGGGCCTGCGCGTGTTGGAGGGTCTCGACGACGGCACGGCGGCCGCGACGTTGTCGACGGCCGAGGCCGGTGCGCTCGTCGGCCGGATGAACGCCTTCGGCCGCGGCGAGCGGATCCCCGACGAGCTGCGTTACCTGCGTTCCTCGTTGGAGGCCCTCTGTCCGCCGGACGCCTCGACCGCGGCCGCAGAACGGGCGGCGATCGCCGACGGGCCCGGCGTCGGCGGCCTGCGGCGGCTGGCGACATGGTGGCCCGTCCAGGGGCTGCGGGTGATGGCGACCTCCAGCCGCACGTCGTCGACGCATCACAAGGAGCTCGCCGACCGGCTTGTCATCCAGGCGGTCCTCCACCAGCTCCGCCGCCGCGAGCTCGCCCCCGCCGCCGGGCGGGACATGCTGGTCGTCGCCGGGGCGGACCATCTCGGCCGACCGGTGCTGGGCGGCCTCGCCCGGCACGCCGAGATCGCCGGGGTGCGCCTCGTGCTGCTCTTCGAGCGGCTCGCCGACGACGCCGAGCGGGTCCTGGGCAGCCAGGGCGGGTCGACGATCATCATGCGGCTCGGCAACGGCAAGGACGCGGCGACCGCGGCGGAGTTCATCGGCCGCGGTCACAGGTTCGTCATGTCCCAGGTGACCACGCAGGTCGGGCGGAGCTTCACGACGGGCGACAGCGACAGCGTCGGCTACTCCGACGGCACCTCGGACACCACCGGCACCAGCGGCGGGTCGAGCCGGACCTACGACCGCACGCGCCTGCTGCCCTGGCTGCAGAACACCTCGACGAACACCGGCTGGCAGGAATCCGTGACGACGTCACGCTCGGAGACCTGGCAGCGCACGACGAACACCTCGATCAGCGACTCGACGAACGACGGCAGCACCACCCAGCGGGTGTATGAGTTCCTCATCGAGCCCACCACCGTGCAGACCCTGCCGACCACCGCCTTCCTGCTGGTCAGCCCGGTCGACGGGCCGGGTCGGGTGACCCCGGGCGACTGCAACCCCGGCACCGTGCTGCTGCCCCGGGTCTCGCCGGTGGACCGCTGGTCGGCGGCCCGGGGCGCTGCCGGGGCCGCGGGGGCGGAGGTGGCCGTCCGGGCGCCGGGTGCCGTCCCCCTCGCCGTGCCCCCCGCACCGTCGGCGCAGCTCCCGATCGGGGGCTCGGCTGGCCGGCGGGACGGGGCCCGGCCGCGTCCGATCGACACCGCGCCGCCCGGCACCTACCCGAGCCTCGCCGCGGCCGCGGAGGAGCTGGCCTACCGGCTGGCCCCACCGCCGTCACGGCCCGGTCGCCCTGCCGGCCCCGTCGCCGGCAGGGTGACCGGCGGCTGGGTGCCGACCGGAGAGCAGCCGGCGCCGGGCCCGTACCCGCAGGCCGGGGGCTTCGGGCGACCTGCGGAGGACCCCCCGGCCGACGAGCGGCCGCGCGAGGAGGGGAGGCCGCCGCGCAGGGGTCGGCGGCGCCTCGGCGGGCAGCCGCCGAACCCGGCGTGACCGGCGCACCACGCCCGACCGGCGAACACTGTATGGACGGCGAACACTGCGTGGCCAGCAAACACTGCGTGGCCGGCAAACACTGCGTGACCGGCGAGGACTGCACGTAGTTATCCACAATCAGAAAAAGATGCTGGCCCAATGGAAGAACAACCGTCATCGTCTTCTCATGGCCCATAACCCTGGCCGACTCTCCTGGCAGGAGATCGCCACCCCCCAGGCCGGCGTGATCACGATCCGCGACGCGGTCGCCGCCGGCATCACCCGTACCGAGATCCGCCGGCGCCTCGACGACGGCCGCTGGCGGCAGCCCTTCCGCGGCGTCCTGATCACCGACGTCAACCCCGCCACCGGCCCGCAGCACCTGTGGGCCGCGGTGCAGGCCATCGGGCCGGATGCGGTACTCGCGGGCGGATGCGCGGCGGCGCTCGCCGGGCTGGTCGGCCACGACCCCCAGCCGGTGACCGTGCTCATCCCGGCCGACCGCCGCGTCAGTGCTCCGCCGGGGGTGCGGCTGCGGCACAGCGCGCGCCTGAAAGCCAGCGAGATCGACCCGATCCGGCTGCCCCGGCGGACCACACCGGCCCGATCCCTGATCGACATGGCGGAGTGGGCGGCGTCCCGGACCCTGGCGCAGGAGGTCCTCGCCGACGCGGTGCGCCAACAGATCGTCACCGTCCGCGGCCTCCGAGAGGCGTTGTCCCGCCGCGGGCCGATCAGCCGACGCACGCTGATCGCCGAGACGCTGGATCGGCTCGGCGCGGACGCGCCGCACCTCACCGAGATCATGTTCCGCCGGATCGAGCGGCGGCGCGAGCTGCCCCCCGCGGGCTACCGGGTCGAGGGTCCGGCGGACGAGCCGACCTCGCGGCTGACCGTGCGCTACGAGCCGTGGCGGGTGCGGGTCGAGGTCGCGGTCGATCCGACCGCGCACGAGGCGGTCACCCAGGGTGGTCCCAGTCAGGACATCCTGGTCCGGTTGCCGGCGCACCTGCTGCGGACCGCGCCGGACGACGCCGCCGACGTCGTGGCCGGGGCCCTGCGCGAACGGGGCTGGGTGCAGTCGACGGATCGCCCCCAGCGGGCGCTGGCCTCCTGACGAGCAGGCCACTGCCCGCAGCCGGAGGGGTTGGCGGCGGCCTGATCTTGCCGTAACTTTGAGCAAACGTTGCGGGAGCTTCCACCCGAGGAGGCTGAGAGGGCGGCTGGGCAGAAGCCCGGTGCCGCCGACCGCCTGAACCTGTCCGGGTAATTCCGGCGTAGGGAGTGATGGCCGTGGTGCGTCCGGCTCTGATCGTCTCCATCTGCCGCCCGCGGGCGCTGCTGTGCCCGCCGGCGCCGGGCCGTCCGGCGGCACCGCCACCAAGCGCGACGAGCCCGGGCGGCGGGACGGCGCGCTAGCGTCCCGCGCCGCCGGCTGCCGCGGTCCCGCGACGCGGCCGGCCGGCCAGTCCTGCCCGGCCGGGCGAGCACCCGGCCGGACCTCATGCGGCCGCTCACCGCCGGACCGTGCGCCACCCGACGGGACCTCACCCGGCGCTCATCCCCCGCCGGTGATCCCCCGCCGGTCACCCCCCGACTTCGGCCATGCCGGCCGGTCACGCTCCACCGCGCGTCCGTCGTACACATGCTCGTAGCCGCCGTAGGCCAGCAGCAGCGCAGAAAGCAGGAGGGAGGCGAAGTCCGTGTTCGCACGCCGATCGAGCCTGCCGCCGGCCCTGTCGCCGGCCGATCCCCGCCGGTCGGCCGAGACGGGCGTGGAGCTCCGTGGGGTCACCAAGCGGTTCGGCGACATCACCGCGGTGGCCGGCGCGGACCTGTCCGTCCCCCCGAACGGCCGCCTGGGCGTCGTCGGCCCGAGCGGGTGCGGCAAGTCGACCCTGCTGTCGATGATCTGCGGGCTGACCGACCCGGACGCCGGCACCATCGACGTCCTCGGCGCCGCGGACGCGCCGGGGCGGCTGGCCCGCTGCGCCTGGATGCCCCAGCGCGACCTGTTGCTGCCCTGGCGCGGGGTACTCGCCAACGCCCGCCTCCCGCTGGAGAACCAGGGCCTGAGCCGCAGGGAGGCGTCGCAGCGCGTCCGGCCACTGCTCGACCGGTTCGGCCTCGCCGAGTTCGCCGACCACCGGCCGGCGCAGCTCTCCGGCGGGATGCGCCAGCGGGTCTCGTTCCTGCGCACGGTGGCCGCGGACAAGCCGGTGCTGCTGCTCGACGAGCCGTTCGGCGCCCTCGACTCGATCACTCGGGCAGACCTGCAGGACTGGCTGCGCGCCATGCTCGCCGACGAGCCCCGCACCGTCGTGCTCGTCACCCATGACGTCGAGGAGGCGCTGCTGCTGTGCGACCGGGTGGTGGTGATGTCGGCCCGCCCCGGCCGGATCGTCGCGTCCGTCGACGTGCCGCCCTACGCCGGCACCGGCGCCGCAGCACGGCGGACCCGGCTCGCCGACCCCGACTTCGTCGCGCTGCGCGACACCGTTCTCGCCCACCTGGAAAGCGCCCGTTGACCGCGACGCGGTTGTGGCCGAGCGTCCTCGTCGGCATCGTGCTGCTCGGCGCCTGGGAGTTCGTCACCCGGGTGCTGCGCGTCGAGGAGTACATCCTGCCGGCACCGGACCAGGTGGCGACGACGCTGGTCGACCGGTGGGACAGCACCCTGCGCAGCGCCACCTGGGTCACCGGCACGGAGATCGTCCTCGGCTTCGCCATCTCGGTCGCCGTCGGGCTCGCGCTCGGCTGCGCGCTGCACTTCTCCGCCGCGGCCCGCCGAGCGCTGTACCCGCTGCTCATCGGCTCCCAGACGGTCCCGGTCGTCGTCCTCGCCCCGATCCTGGCGATCATCTTCGGCTACAGCATCACCCCGAAGCTCATCCTGGTGGCGCTCATCTGCTTCTTCCCGGTCGTGGTCGGCACCCTCGACGGCCTCGCCTCGGTCGATCCGGAGCTCGTCCGGATGATGCGGACGCTGCACGGCCGACGGGTCGCCATCTTCACCCGGGTGGAGTTCCCGGCGGCGCTGCCCTCGGTGTTCACCGGCCTGCGGCTGGCCGCCGCCTACGCGGCGACCGGCGCGGTGTTCGGCGAGTACTCGGGCGCCTCCGACGGGCTGGGCCACGTGATGCGCCAGGGCGTCCCCCAGCTCCAGTCCGCGCTGGTGTTCGCCGCGATCGTGCTGCTCACCGCGATGTCCGTGGTCCTGTTCGTACTCGTGAGCCGCACCGAACGGCTGCTCATCCCCTGGCACCGCAATCCCACCCGAGAAGGGAACCACCGATGATCTCGCCGCGCTCCCGCCGGCTGACCATCACGGCAGCCGTACTCGCCGCCGTCACGCTCGCGGCCGTCACGGCCTGCGGCTCCGGCGGCTCGTCCGGCGCCGAGCGCCGGGCCACCACGGTGCTGCTCGACTGGGAGCCCAACCCGGACCATCTCGCGCTGTACTCGGCGCAGGACGGCGGCGACTACGCCGCCGCGGGACTGAACGTCACCCTGCGTTCGCCGTCGGACCCGTCCGACCCGCTCAAGCTCGTCAGCACCGGCACCGTCGACCTGGGCATCTCCTACGAACCCGAGGTGGTCATCGCCGGGGTCGAGAAGCTCGACGTCGTCGCCGTCGGCGCCCTCATCCCCACCGCCCTGAACTCGATCATGGCTGTGGGCTCCGCCGGCATCACGAAGCCCGCCGACCTCGCCGGGGCCACGGTCGGCACCTCGGGACTGCGCACCGACGAGGCCTTCCTCGACGCGATCGCGAAGGCCAACCACTTCGACCCCAGTTCGATCCACCGCGTCGACGTCGGCGCCGACCTGCTGCCCGCCATGATCTCCAAGAAGGTGAAGGCCACCCTCGGCGCCTACCGCAACGTCGAGGGCATCACCCTCGCCGACCGCGGCCTGGCCCCGAAGATCATCCCGGTGACCGAGGCCGGGGTGCCGGAGTACGACGAGCTGGTCATCGTCGCCCGGCGCAGCCGGCTCGCCAGCGACCCGGCGTACGCGACCCTCGTCCGCGACTTCCTGCGCGCGACCGCGGCGGGCAACGCGCGAGCCCTCGACGACCCGGCGAAGGCGGAGAAGACGTTGTCGGGCGTCGCCGACGGGTACGACCCCAAGCTGCTGCCGAAGATGGTCCAGGCGACGGCCCCGCTGCTGCGCAACCCGGCCGGCTTCGGCCGGATGGACATGGGCGCCTGGACGTCGTTCATCCGCTGGATGCACACCGAGGGACTGATCAAGGCCACGGTCCCGACGGCGGACGTCGTCACCAACGACTACCTGCCCAAGCCGTGACCGCGGCGCAGGGCACGCCCTCGCCGCTGTTCAGCGCGCGACTGTGGGCGTCCACCGAGCACGTCTACGAGGCGATCCTGCGCCATCCGTTCCTCACCGGCCTCACGGACGGCACCCTGCCGCGGGCCGCGTTCGCGCACTTCGTCATCCAGGACGCGCACTACCTGCGGGACTACGCCCGGGCCCTGGCCGTCTGCGCGGCCAAGGCGCCCACCGAGGACGACGTGCGGGCACTCGCGAACGACGCCGCCGAGGCGGTCGCCGCCGAGCAGGCCATGCACGCCGACCTCCTCGACGCACTCGGCGGCCCCCCGCCCGGTGACCCCGAACCTGGCGGCACTGCGCCAAGCGGCACGACGGACGGCAGCGGCACGGCGGACGGGGGTGGCGTGGCGAAGGGCGGCAGCGCGGCGGACGGCGGGGGTGACGTGGCGACGGTGGCGCCGACGACCCGCGCGTACACCAGCTACCTGCTCGCGACCGTCTACGGCGGCTCGTTCCTGGAGGGGCTCGCCGCAGTGCTGCCGTGTTACTGGATCTACGCCCGGGTCGGCGCGCGGCTGCTCGCCGACTCCTCCCCCGACCCGGTGTACGCGCGGTGGATCGCCGCCTACGGTGATCCGGCGTTCCAGGCGGTGGCGGACCGGGTCGTCGCCCTCACCGACCGGGTCGGCGCGGACGCGTCGGCTCCGGAACTGACCCGCGCCGCGGAACACTTCGCGGTGACAGCGCGATACGAGTGGATGTTCTGGGACGCCGCCTGGCGCCGCGAGACCTGGCCGATCTGAGTAACCGGCCGTCCGCACGGTGGGAGTTCGGCCAGATCAGTCCTCAGACCTCCTTGCGGGCGATCACCAGGTAGGTGCCCGCGAAGCCGGCGCCGTGGACGTAACGGCGGGCGAGCCGGTCGAGGAGCCGGGCGGTGATCAGCAGGGGGCTGACCACGGCCATCATGGCGCCCCAGGCCACCAGGTGGGCGGGGCCGGCGGCCTGGCGCAGCCAGGGCATGGGGCGCGGCGCGATGGCGGTGACGACGAGCAGCAGGGCGGCGGTGAGGTCGCCGAGGCCGCGGCTGGCGGCGAACCGCACCAGGACGGGCCGCAGCCCCCGGTCCTCCAGCGCCGCGAGCAGGTTGTCGACGGGGATGAGATGCGCCCGCTCCGGCACCGCCCAGCCGGACCAGAACCGGCCGAGCCAGCGCGCCTGGTGACACTCGGCGTTCGCCAGCTCGCACAGCATGTGGCCGCCGGGCGGTAACGCCTTGGCGACGGCGTCGAGCTCCGCGGACGGGTCGTCGGCGCGTTCCAGGTAGCCGAACATGCTGATGACGTCGTAGCGACCGGCGACCGCCTCGACCACGTCGGGCAGCCGGCCGTGGTGGGCATGGTCGAGCCAGCCGCGCCGCAGGCCCTCGTCCAACCCGGCGAACGTGTCGACCCCGTCGAACACCGTCGCCGGCCACACCTCGCGGGCCGCGTTCGGGAAGTGGCCGTAGCGGGAGCCGACGTCCAGCCACGCGCGCGGGACCGTGAACGGGCGCACGGCGGCGGCCTGCCCACGGCGGTCGCGGGCGATCACCGCCAGGGCCTGCTCGGCGATCCCGGTGCGCAGGCCGTCGTAACGGTCCCGGTCGTAGAACTCGCGGCCGGCGGGGCTCAGCGCCGGGTTGAGGAACACGTGCCCGCAGCGCCGGCAGCCGTCGAGGCGGAACCGGCCAGGTTTACGCAGGAACATGTCGGGCGAGTCGAGCCGGGTGGCCAGCTCCGCCGAGCCGCACCACGGACAGTCCGCGCGGGCGCGGCGCAGGAACCGGGCCAGGCCGGCGCGGACGTCGCGGCCGTAGGAGGCCCGGCTGGCCGCCGTCCGCTGCTTCTTCGCGTGCTTGACCGGGTCGGCCGGCAGCCCGGCGGCCTTGGCCTCGGCGGCCCGCGCGGCCTGCGCGCGACCGGCGCGCACCGAGTCGATGACGAACAGCAGCCCGCTGAGGATGCGCACGATCGGGGAGCGGATCAGGTCGCGGGGGGACAGCGGCACCCGGCCGGCGCAGACGAAGAACGGCTGGAACCAGAACAGCGCCGTGGCCGCGAGTCCCCACGGCCGGTTGACGTGCACGCCGATGGCGGTGGCGAGCTGGGGTACGAACGGGAAAAGCTGGTTGCGCCGGGTGAACCGGTACGCCCGCTGCTGGACCCGCACGCGCATCGCCGCGTCCTCCCTGGCGGCGCGCAGCCCCGGCAGCACGGCGAGGTCGGTCGACCCGGAGGCGAAGGTCTTCAGCCGCTCGGTGAGGTCGACGAGCTCCACCTGGTCGAAACCCTCGCGGCGGGTGATGCCCGCCCGGTCGAGGATCTCCGAGCGGACCAGCAGCGCCTGGAAGGCGCCGCGGCCGGGCACGCACCGGTCGGTGCGGTAGGTGCGGGTGTCGACCATGCGGGCGAGGTCGAGGGCGCGTTCGACGGTGAGGTCCGCGGGGACGAGGTCGAGGACGTCGAGCTTGTCCCGACTGGCGTGGTAGCTTGCCGCGCGCCGCCCGCTGTCGGTCAGCCGCACCCCGTCGGCGACGAGGAACTCGTGCGACGGATCCACCGGCCGGCCGGAGGCGGGCAGGGTCTCCAGGCGGCGCAGCCGGCCACGCAGCCGCACCCCGTTGATGAGCAGGCCGACGCAGACCAGGACCGGCAGCCAGTCGAGCACGCCGGTCAGCCCCGCACCGGCCCGACTTCGGCGCGACCGCGCCGGCGAAACATCATGCGACGAGTTTCTCAAGCCGGTCGGCAGCGGCCGCAACCCCTCCCGCCGCGGCGAAGGCGTCGCGCAGCCGCCCGGCGGCCTGGCGGTGGCCGGGCTCGTCGAGCAGGGACGTCACCGCGGCGCGCACGGCCGCCGGTCCGGCCCGGCCGAACTTGATCCGTAAGCCCGCGCCGCTGCGCACGACCTGCTCGCCGATGATCGGTTGATCGTCGCGGACCGGGGCGACGACCAGCGGAACACCGCGGGACAGCGCCTCGCAGACCGTGTTGTTGCCGGCGTGGCAGACCACCGCGGACAGCTTCGGCATCAGCTCGACCTGCGGCACGAACGGGGCGACGAGCAGGTCGTCGGGGGCGGCCGCGGCCAGGTCGTCGACGAGGCCGGGCGGGGCCACGACGACGGCCTGCGCCCGTCCCGCCAGGCCCAGCAGGCCCTCCGCGGCGGCCCGCAGGAACCGCCCGCCGGCCTCCCGGGTCACCGTGCCGAGGGAGACGAGCACCGCCTCGCGGTCCGGGTCGAGCCACTCCCAGGGGAAGGCGGCGGTCTGCGCCCGCCGGCCGACCGCGCTGCCGACGAAGGCGACGTGGCGGGGCACCTCGGGGTTGCGCAGCAGCTCCCGCACGGACGCGACGAGCGTGAGCTCGTCGGAGAACCGCAGGTCGGTGGCGGCCGCCTCGCCGGGGGGCACGCCGTGGGCGAGCTGGAAGTCCCGCAGCAGGTCGGCGACCCACTGACCGAGCCCGGCCAGCACCCCGTACGGGTCGTCGAACTCGGCCGACGTCGTGGCGAGGGTGGCCCAGTGCAGCCGCCGGCGGCGGGCGACCAGGGCCGCGCCGACCGCCTGCTGGTCGATGACCAGCACATCCGGGCGGAACTCGTCGATGGCCGCGTCCACCGCCGGCTCCATCGCCGCGGCCAGCGGCAGCAGGAAGTCCTCCCACAGGAACTTCAGCGACGCCGGGCCGCGCAGCGCCCGGGAGCGGGCGACGATGTCGGCGCGATCGGCCGCGCTGAGGGTCTCCGGCAGTGCCAGCAGCGGCAGCCCCGGCGGGACGAGCCCGCCGATCACCCCCGCGTGGCCGGCGACGGCGACGTCGTGACCGCGAGCGGCGAGCTCCCCGGCGATCCCCACGGCCGGGTTCACGTGCCCGGTCAGCGGCGGCACGACGAACAGGACGCGGCTCACCGCCGGCTCCTCAGCCCACCGCCGGGCGGCGCCCGGCGTTCAGGTCGGGCGGCGGCACCATCTGTGTCACCCACTCGGGGGTGGCGAAGCGCCGTTCGGTGTCACGGATGTACGGCGGCGGGGGCGTGCGCCGGTCGAACAGCCACCAGCGCAGCAGATCGCGCAGGTAGCCGGTGGCCTCGCGCAGCACCATGTGGGTGTGGTGCTCCAGCACGATCAGGGTGCACTCGGGGACGAGGGCGGCGAGCCCGGCGGCCTGCCCGATGATGTCGGAGTTCTCGCCGTAGACGGCGAGCACCGGAATCGGCAGCCTGGCGAGCGCCTCGGCGGAGAACGCCGGCGTCGCCAGCATGTCGGTGGCGATCGTCGTGTCGGACAGCAGTCGCTGGGCGGCCCGGGTGGCCTTGGTGATCGCCCGGCCGGCGCCGTTGTCCAGCCACTCCTCGACCTCGTCGTCGGTCATCGCGACGAGGATCTGGCTCAGCGAGCGGGCCATCTCCTCGCCCAGGCCCTCGATGAGGAACGGCGGCTCGATGAGCGTCAGGCTCGCGACCCGGGCGGTGAACTCCAACCCGAACGCCAGGGCCAGCGTCGCACCGTAGCTGTTGCCGACGACGTGCACCGGGCGGTCCGCCCCGAGGGTGTCGAGCAGCCCGGCGAGGTCGGCCATCGAGTCGGCGAGGCGGTAGCCGCCGGGGGTGCGCTCGCTGCGGCCGTGGCCGCGCAGGTCGTAGCAGATGACGTCGCAGCCGGCGTCGGCCAGGCAGGTGCCCAGCGAGAAGTAGAAGCTGGAGATGTTGTCCATCACCATGCCGTGCACCATGACGACGATCGGCGAGTCCGCGGACGCCCCCCCGCGGGGTTCGAGCCGCTGCACGTGCAGGCGGACGCCGTTCGCGATGACCTCTGCCACGGGCCTTGCCTCCTTGTCGATGTGGATGCCGGTCGGATGCGGATCGCGGGTCGGGACCGGTTCGCCGGTCGGGACCGGATCGCCGAGCGGGACAGGTTGCGCCGAACGGCCGTCAGGCCGACCCGGCGGTCGCGGGCGCCGGCAGGCTGTCGACGATGAACCGGACGACCTCACCGACCCGCATGTTGATCACTTGGTCGACGTCCATCTTGGCGAGGAAGCCGACGAAGTCGACGGCCTCGCCGTAGCGCTCGCGCAGCCGGTCGGCAAGCGCCACGAACTCGATGCTCTCCAGCTCCAGGTCCTGGCTGAACGTGGTCTCCATGGTGATGTCCATGTCGATCACGTACTCCTCGCCGATGACCTCGCGCAGGTCCTCCGTGACCTCGCCGAGCACCCGCGTCTCGGTCTCCGCCCGGCCCGCGCCGCCCGGTCCCGCCGTCTCCTGAACAGACATGATCGCTACTCCTTACTCGCTGGGAAGGCCGTTCGCCTCGACCTCGGGGGAGGTCCAGGCGACCACATAGGTCGCGGCGCCGGCCCGCCGGGCGGGGGCGCCGTCACGCGCAGCATCCTGACCGATGACGGTGGCGGAACGGACGTCACTCGCCACAGCCCGGCCGTCGGCGCCGCCCGAGTCCGGCTCGGGGGCCCCGGGTGCGCCGCCTTCCGGCCGGATCCGGCCGGAGGCGTCCACCGTACGCAACGCCACCCACCGGGAGCCCCGCGGGAGCGGCCCGTCCGGACCATCCCCGTAGACGGTGACCCGGACCAGCTCGGGCGGAGCGTGCCCGGCCCAGTCGGCCGCGGCCCAGGCCCGTCCGGGCCGGTACGGGCCGTCGACGACGAACTGGCGCGGCCGGCCCGCGAGCCCGGTGCCCTCGGCCTTCGCCGCCGCCTCCTTCGCCGCCCACAGCCGGGTGAACCACAGCGCCCGGCGGCCCGGATCGTCGCCCGCGACCCGGTCGAGCAGGTCTCGTTCGGCCGGGGCGAGCGCCGCCAGCTCGACGCCGGGCGCCCGGGCGACGATCTGCTCGATGTCGATCCCGACCGGCCCGTCCGCGGACACCAGCGCCACCGCCAGCTCCGGCTTGTGGGCGAGGGACACCCGCGGGGGGTCGCCGGCCGGGATGCCCGGCCGCGCCGGCAGGGCGCCGACGAGCGGGGCGCCCCGCTCGTCGTGCTCGATCCGGACCTCGATCCCCCAGACGGGCCCCGCGCCGCGCGCCCACAGCCAGCGCCGGACGGCATCCTGGACGGCGATGCGCCCCAGCAGCCAGCCGCGCGCCGCCCGCGGGTTGAGGCCCGCGAGCCGGGCCCGGTCGGCGGAGTCGGCGTAGTGGCGCACGATCAGCTCGCGCGAGGCCGAATCGGACCACCGGTCGAGCGCGACCACCCAGCCCTCGCCCGAGGGCTGGGCCACGGTGTGCAGCTCCGGGGCGCGGACCATCGCCCAGAGCACGTCGTCGTTGGCGAAACGCCGATCGGTCCAGGCCGACACGACCGCCCACACCGAGCCGTCGAGCCGGCGCAGCTCGAGGTCGGCGGTCACCGTGCGTTCGGCGACCTGCTGGATCCGCACGACGCAGTCGACCAGGTCGCCCGCCACCGGCGCCGGGCCGTAGAAGCGCAGGTCGGACAGGGACTGCGGCAGCAGCAGCGAGTCCTCGGGCAGGTTCTCCATCGCCCAGTAGCCGAAGAGCTGCCCGGCGTTGTCCAGCAGCGCGCCGGACGCGGACGGCACCCGCAGCCGCCCGCGGATGCCGGTCGCGGCGATCGCCTCGATGCGGTGGATGCCCTGGTATCCGGGGCCGTGGAAGAGGAAGTGCCCGCCGTAGAGGTCGCTGCCCTGGTGGCGGGATGGCTGTTCGCCGGGCAGGATCGGCCCGGTCGGGCCCGCCGGCAGGTCCGCGGTGGCCGCCGTCGTCCGCGGGGACGGCGGGTAGCCGTCGGCGAACACGACCGTGCCGCGGGCGTAGCCCTCCATGGTCACCCGGACCGCGTCCGGCCCCGCCGGGGTGAGGGTGACCGACACCTCCACGGCGGGCTCGATCGCGAGCCACCGCAGCGCCCGGACGTCCCGGATGCCGATCGGCACCCGCCCCGGCATCAGCGCCGCGGCCTGCGCGATCATGAGTTCGAGCACCTCGGTCATCGGCACGACCGGGAACAGGTCGGACACGTCGCGCCAACCCGGCGGCTGGCGGTAGAAGCAGTGGTCGATGATGTGCGGCATCGACGCCAGCGACAACCGGCGACGCACGGTCCGCGGCCCGAGTGCCGGGCCGCCGCCTGAGGCGGACGCGGCAGCCGCTCCGGAGGCGGGCTCGGCGCGGCTGGCGGGTGCGGACGCGCCGGGGCCCCGGGAGGCGGTGGGACCGGCGCCGCGGGGCGCCGGCACGCCACCGGACCCGCCGGACGCGGGCACCGTGCGCACCCCGCCCGCCGCGGGCCCACCGCGCCGTCGTGGCGGCGAGCCCGGCGGGGCGGTGGGGCCGAGTGCCCACCGGTCGACGACCGCGGACATCACCGCACCGGCATCGGCCAGCGCCGCCCGCAGCTCGTCGAGCACCGGATGGCCACCGGCGGCGCCCGCGGCGGGAAGAGCCGGACCCAGGAGATCCGGGCCGCGGAGATCCGCGCCGGAGAGATCCGCGCCGGAGAGTCCCGCGTCAGAGTGATCCGGGTCCGCGGGTCCGCGGCGATCCGGGCCGAGGCGATCCGGGCCGAGGAGGGTCGCGCCCGCAGGTCCGAGACGCACCAGCGGCGTGCCGAGGTTCAGCCGGACGGGGGTGCCCCGGCGCCGCGGCAGCTCGATGGGCCTCCCGGCGGCGGGCGTCGGGGCCAGGACCGGGGTGGGGGACGCGGCCGGCTCGCCGGCCAGCACCGTCACCGGGGTGGCGGACGGCTCGGGGCGGGTCCGGCAGGGCAGCAGGTCGAGCCGCGGGGCCGCGCCCTCCACCCACAGGGCGGCGGCCACGCGGCGCAACTGGTCCAGGCCGGACCGTTTCGGGGAGTTCGTGACCAGCGCGACGTGGTCGTGTCCGGGCAGCGTGTTGTCGACGAACCCGGCGACGCTGCCCACGCCGACCTGGACGAAGGCGCGCACGCCGGTGTCGTGCAGCCGGCGGACGAGTTCCCGGAACCGCACGGGCTCGACGAGGTGGCGCAGGGCAAGCCCCCGAACGGCGTCATGGTCGTGCGGGTAGGGCGCGACCGTCGTCGCCGACCAGATCGGGATCGTCGCCTCGACGAGGGTGACGCCGGCGAGGTTGGTCCGCAGCCGGTCCAGGTAGGGCTCCAGGAACGGGGAGTGGAAGCCGGAGCGGAACGGCAGGACCTGCCCGAGCACGCCGTCGCGGCGCAGCCGCTCCAGGGCGGTGCGCACGCTCTGTTCGCGCCCGCAGATGATCGACTGGTGCGGGCAGTTGTCGTGGGAGACGACGATGTCGCCGAGGTCGGCGATGACCTCGGCGGCACGCGCGGCGCCGCAGCCCAGCGCCCCGAAGACGACCCCGGGCACCTCCAGCGCGGCCGGGTCGAAGCCGGCGATGAAGGCGTCGGTGGACTCGCCGGTGATGAGCCCACCGCTGATCATCGCGTTCCACTCGCCGATGCTGTGCCCGCCGACGAGGTCCGGGACGATCCCGAGGCGCCGCAGCGCCTCGTCGAGGATCCGCCCCACCTCGACGCTCGCGACGCCGTGCCGGCCGAGCAGCCCGGTGTCGTCGAGGGCCGGGCGGGTGAGCCCGAAGTGCGCGCAGACGTCGTCGATGCGCGGGGAGAACTTGTCCTCCAGGCCGCAGAACAGGAACGCCGTCCGCCCGGCGGGCGTCCCGTCGGGCCGGGCGGGGTCGAGCAGGCCGGCCGGGGTGAACCACAGGTCGTTGCGGCCCCGCCACGGGTTGCCCCGCCCCACGACCGTGCGGGCCAGGGCGAGCCGGCGCGGGTTCGGCGCCACCAGGGCGAGCCGCCAGGGGCCGCCGGCCGGCGGGCTCGCCGCGTCGTCCCGGGCGAGCAGCTCCGCGTCGTCGACGTCGAGCTGGGCGAGCAGCTCCGCCGGGCTGCTCCCGGCGAGCAACAGGACCGCCTCCGCGTCCGGATCGGCCACCCGCGCAGGGCCGGCCGGCGCGCGGCCCGGCAGCTCGCGGCCCGGCAACGCGCGGCCTGCCGGTACGAGGCTTGGCTGCGCGAGGTCTGCCGGCGCGAGGACTGCCGGCGCGAGGGCGGGGAAGGTGCGGGCCAGGGTCGTCGGGGCGGTCGGCGGCGCCTCTTCGACGACGAGGTGGGCGTTGATGCCGCCGAAGCCGAAGGCGTTGACGCCGGCGCGACGGGGACCGCCGCCCGCCGGGGTGTCCCAGTCGGTCGCCGCCCGCACCGGCGCGAACCGGCTGCCGGCGAAGGCGGCGTGCGGCTCGTCGCAGTGCAGCGTCGGCGGGAGCACCCGGTGATGCAGGGCGAGCGCGGTCTTGATCAGGCCGGCCGCGCCCGCCGCCGGCATCGCGTGGCCGATCATGGACTTGACCGAGCCGATGCCGATGTCCGCGCGCCCAGCGCCGCCCGTGCCGGCCGCGGCCGCCGTACCGAAGATCCGGCCCAGGGTGGCGAGCTCCACGGCGTCGCCGGTCGGGGTGGCCGTGCCGTGCGCCTCGACCAGACCGATCGCGCCGGGTGCCGTCGGGTCGAGCCCGGCGTCCGCCCAGGCGCGCCGCACGGCGAGGGTCTGCCCGTCGGCGGCGGGGGCCATCAGGGAGGCGGAGCGGCCGTCGCTCGAGGTGCCGGCCCCGCGTAGCACCGCGTAGATCCGGTCGCCGTCGCGGCGGGCGTCCGCCAGCCGGCGCAGCACCAGCATGCCGACGCCCTCGCCGATGAGGATGCCGTCCGCCCGCCGGTCGAACGGGCGGATCGCCTCGCTCGGCGACAGCGCCCGCAGCAGGGAGAACACGCTCCAGAACGACGGCTCGTGGACGAGGTGAGCTCCGCCGACGATCATCGTGTCGGTGCGGCCGGAGCCGAGATCACGCATCGCCATCTCGACGGCGATGAGCGACGACGCGCAGGCCGCGTCCACCGTGTAGGCGGGACCGCGCAGGTCGAGCCGGTTGGCGATGCGGGATGCGGCGAGGTTGGGCACCAGGCCGATCGACGCCTCCGGGCGGGCCGGACCGAGCTGCGCGACGAACGCCTCGCGGACGCGTTCGACCGCGTCGGCGGGCAGGTCCGGCAGTACCTCGCGCAGGGTGGTGACGAGCTGGCGGGAGGTGCGCACCCGCTGCTCGAGCCGGGCCACCCCGGATCCCACGTAGCCGCCGCGGCCGAGGACGACGCCCACCCGCTCGGCGTCGCCGAGCCCGTCGGGCCCACCGGCGTCCGTGATCGCCTCGGCGGCGAGCCGCAGCGCCAGCAACTGGTCCGGCTCGGCCCAGTCGACGGCGTTGGGCACGATGCCGAACGCCGTGGGGTCGAACGTCGCGAACTCGTCGACGAAACCGCCGCGCCGGCAGTAGAAGCCGTCCGCCGCACCGGCCGGCGCCGCGTCGGCGCCCGCGCCCCGTCGCATGCCCGGCGCAGCGGGCGGCCGCTCGGGCGGGAAGTAGTCGTCGACGTCGAAGCGATCCCGCGGGAGCGCCCGGATCGCGTCGACCCCGCCGACGATGTTGCGCCAGAACGTGTCGAGGTCGCCGGCGCCCGGGAACAGCGCGGACATCCCCACCACGGCGATCGGCGGCGCCCCGGACCCGCCACCGGGGTCACGCATCGAACGCCTCCGCCTCGGCGCACATGTAGACGACCTGCGCCGGGCCGTCGGGCGGCCCCGCCAGCTCGGTCAGCAGCGCGGCGACGCCGGCGGCCGGGTCGATCAGGCCGATGCCGCGGCGGGCGTACTCGCGGGCGAGCTCCGCGGAGACCATCCCGCCGCCCGCGGCGGCGGCCGTCGACGCCCAGGGGCCCCAGTCGACGCTGACGATCCGGCCGGCGAAGCGCCCCGCCGCCGCACCCGCGAGCGTGTCGAGGGCGTCGTTCGCGGCGGCGTAGTCGGCCTGGCCCCGGTTGCCGAACACCCCCGCGACGCTGCCGAACAGGGCGACGAAGCCGACGTCGTCCCGCACCGCGGCGAGCAGGGCCCGGGCGCCGTCGACCTTCGTCCGGTAGACCCGGTCGAACGACTCGGGCGTCTTGTCGCGCAACAGCCGGTCGGCGAGGACGCCCGCGCCGTGCACCAGCCCGTCGAGGCGACCGTGGCGGGCATAGATGTCGGCCACCACCGCAGTGACGGCCGCACCGTCGCGCACGTCCACCGCGTGGTAACGCACCGAGGACGCGAGGCCGCGCAGGGTCGCCAGTGTCGCCCGCACCTCCCGCTCGGCGAGCAGCCGGGAGACCCGGGCCTCGATCTCGGCCGGGCGGCGCACGCCGGTCTCGATCAGCGCGCGGCGCAGCGCCGGGGCGTCGACCGCGCCCGCGGTGGCGGGATCCTCGGGCCCCGCGGGCGGCGGGGTGCGCCCGATCAGCTCGACGGTGCAGCCGCTGCGCCGGGCGAGCTCGACGGCGACGGCCGCGGTGATGCCCCGGGCGCCGCCGGTGAGCAGCACGACCGAGGACGGACCCAGCCCGGCCGGCAGGCTGACGGCCCCACCGGCACCCGCGGGCCGCACCCGCAGGGTGGCTCGCGCCCCGTCCCGGTAACCGACGACCAGCGGCCCACCCGGGGTGAGCAGCTCGGCGAGCAGGCTGTCCGCGATCCGCCGGGGCTCGTCCTTCGGCTCGACGTCGACGAGGCGCAACGCCAGGCCGGGGACCTCCCGGGCGATCGTGCGGACGAGTCCGGCGAGCCCCGCGCCCGGCGTCGGGCGGACGACGAACTCCCCGGCGTCGGCGCGTCGGGCGTATTCCAGGGCGTCGATCGCGCTCGGGTCGGCCGTCGCGCCGGGAGCGGCGGCGCGGGCACGGCCGAACCGCCCGCCGTTGCCGGTGGCGATGAGCACCCGCCGGCTGCCGCCCAGGGCCGCGGCCCGCAGGGCTGGGAACGCGCCGGGCAGGATCGCGTGCTCGTCCGCGCCGGGATCGGCGGAGGCAATCCAGACGAGACCGTCGGCGCCGGCTCCGGCCCGGATCTGGTCGACGAGGCCAGTGTCGTCGGCGGCGAGGATCCGCGCCTCGGCGCCTGCCTGCTCCAACCGGGTGGCGAGCGCCAGGCCGACCCCGAGACCGCCCTCCACCAGCAGGAACCGGGAGCCGGCAAGGTCGGTCGGCGCCGCGCCGGCCGGCGCGGGCAGGATTTCCGGTTCGACGACGAAGCGCCGCAACGGAATCGCCCCGACCGGATCGCCGACCACAGCGGACCCGACGTCCAGGGAAGACCCGACGGACGTGAGGGACCCGGCGGACGCGAGCGACCCGGCCGGCACGAGCGACCCGGCGGGCACGGACGCGAGCGACTGGGCCGAATCCCCCACCGGCAGCCCGGCCGGCGACGCCGCGGGCGACCCGCCGGTCAGCGCCGCTGCGGCGGTGGAGGGGCCGGGCTCGGTCCCGCCGGCGGTCGAACCGACGATCCAGTCGACGATGCCGCGGACGGTCTTGATCGCCGCCAGCTCCTCGACGACCTCCTCGTCCAACTCCCCCGAACCCGCCTCCACCAGCCCCAACCGCTGCGCCAACTCCCCCAGGATCTCCGTCCGCTTGATCGAATCAATCGACAGATCAGCCTCAAGATCCAGATCCGGCTCCAACATCTCCACCGGATAACCCGTCTGCTCCCCGATCACCCCCACCACCACATCCGACACCGCCGACCGCTCCACCACAGCGGACCGGACCACCGGCGCCGCGGCGGCCGAGGTGTGCGTGCCGTTCGATCCGGCCCGGAACGTCGCGGCCGGCGCATCACCGCCCGCCCCGGCGTGCGCGGCGGTCGAGGCCGCCCCGGCGGACCAGGCCGCCGCCGCGCCGGCGTGGGTTCCGTTCGACGCGGCCGAGCCGGGCGCCGCCGCCGGAGCCGCGGAGCCGGCGGCGGCGGCGAAGCGGTCCATCATCCAGTCGACGATGCCGCGGACGGTCTTGATCGCCGCCAGCTCCTCGACGACCTCCTCGTCCAACTCCCCCGAACCCGCCTCCACCAGCCCCAACCGCTGCGCCAACTCCCCCAGGATCTCCGTCCGCTTGATCGAATCAATCGACAGATCAGCCTCAAGATCCAGATCCGGCTCCAACATCTCCACCGGATAACCCGTCTGCTCCCCGATCACCCCCACCACCACATCCGACACCGCCGACCGCTCCACCACAGCGGACCGGACCACCGGCGCCGCGGAACCGGCGGCAGCCGCGGGGGCGCCGACCGGTGGCAGGTCCGCGCCCGCCGTGTCCGGCGCGGGGGCGGGCCGGGGCACCGCGGGAGTCGCCGGTACGCCGGCGGTCCGCGCCTGCTCCGGCTGGGCCTGGCGGGGGACCGCGGGGGTGGCCACGGGGGTGGCCGCGACGCGGTCGACGCCGTCGATGCCGTCGCGCGACGCCGGGCGGCCAAGTCCGGTCGGGTCGTAGCCCAGGTAGCCCAGCACCACGTCGCGCTGCGCCGCGACCAGCTCGCGGGTGGTCCGCAGGAACTCCAACACCACGGCGTCCACCGGGCCGCCACCTCCAAGCTCGGGCATCGCGGCGGCAAGGACCGCCGGATCGTCGATCGGGTCAACGGGAACGAGCGGTGGCGCCGGGTCCTGCGGGACGAATCCCCGCACGCCCGCGATCTCGGGCAGCTCCCCGCCAGCCGCCGCCACGGTCCGTGCGACCGCGGCGGGAGATGCCAGCGCGGCGGGAGATGCCAGCGCGGCGGGAGATGCCAGCGCGGGGGACGCGGATGGCGCCTGCGCGGGAGACGCGGATGGCACCGTGAAGCGGGGTCCTGCTGGCGCCGCCCCGGCGTCCGCGGCCGGTGTGACCCCGGCGGCCCCGGCGGCCGCGCCCGGACCGGCGGCGAGAGCCAGGCGAGTCGGCGACCGCAGGGCGCCCGGCAGGAAACGGCCGTCGGCGGTGCGCACGTAAGCCCCGTCGATCAGCCAGCCGGGCCGGCGCGGCACGTCCGTGTCGCTCACCACGCGGGCGTCACGCCCGGTGAACAGGGGCGCCGGGTCGACACCGACGCCGGCCGCGGCGAGCTCGGCGAGCGCGAGCAGCAACCGGCGCAGCCCCGGCTCCCCCGCAACGTCGGTGGCCACGACCCGGTGCGGCCGGCCGGCGAGGATCTTGCCGACGAGCTGGGAAAGCACCCGACCGGGGCCGGCCTCGACGAAGGTCCGTACGCCGGCCGCGTACATCGCCTCGATCTGCTCGACGAACCGCACCGGCGCCGCCACCTGGCCGGCGAGCGTCGCCCGCACCTGCTCCGGTGCCGCCGGATACGGCTGGGCGGTGGTGTTGGACCACACCGGCAGCGCCGGCGCGGCGACGTCGAGCGCGTCAAGGCGGTCGGCGAGCGCGCCGGCGGCCGCGGCCACGACCGGGCTGTGGAACGCGCAGGCCACCGGAATCGGCCGGGCGGTCAGGCCGGCCCGGCCGAGGGCGGCCACGGCCTCGCCCACGGCGGCGGTCGGCCCGGAGATCACGCTCTGCCGGGGGGCGTTGTGGTTCGCGACGACGACGTGGCCGCCGCCGGCGGCCGCGCCGCCGACCACCCCGCCGGCGGTGGCGCCGAGTTCCGCGAGCACCTCGCGCACCCGCTCGACGGGCGCCTGGACGGCGGCCATCGTGCCCGGGTCGTCCCCCGCCGCGGCGAGGATCGCGGCGGCCCGCGCCTCGCTCAGGCCGACGAGGTCGGCCCGGTCAAGCGCGCCGGCGGCGCACAGGGCGACCAGTTCGCCGTAGGAGTGTCCGCCGACGTGGTCCGGGCGGACGCCGAACGCGGTGAGCAGGTCGTGCACGGCGAGGCCGGCGAGGCCGAGCGTCGGCTGGGCCGCCCGCGTGTCGGTGATCGCCGCCGCCTGCTCGGCCTTCTGCTCCCGGGTGAACGCGGCCGGCGGGAACATCGTGCCGGCCCACTGGGGGGCCAGGTCGAGCACGGCCCGCAGCCGGGGGAAGGCAACGAACAGGTCGGCGAGCATCCCCGGCCGCTGGCTGCCCTGGCCGGGGAACAGGAAGGCGGTCGTACCCGGCTCGGCGTCGTCGCGGACGAACAGCCCGGCGCGCGGGTTCGCCGTGAACGTCCGTGCCGCCTCGATGGCGGCGGGCAGCCGGTCGAGATCGTCGGCGACGAACGCGACCTGCACCGGGCCGCCACCGGCCGCGCAGGTGGTGCGGGCCAGGTCCCGCAGGCGGAACGGCCGCCCGGCGTCGTCGTTCGTGGTGACCAGGGCGGCGAGGCGGTCCAGCGCCCGGCTGGCGGCCGCCCGGTCGGCGCCGCGCACGGCGAACAGCTCCGCGGGCCAGTGGTCCAGACCGTGGGTGGGTTCCGGGCCGCCGTCGTAGGCGGACAGCACGACGTGGAAGTTGGTGCCGCCGAAGCCGAACGCCGAGACCCCGGCGTGGCGCTCACCGGCGGGTGCCGCCCAGGGCTTGGCGGCCTCGTCGAAGTAGAACGGGCTGGTCTCGCCGTCCCAGTAGGCGTTCGGGGTGTCGATGTGCAGGGTCGGCGGACGCACCCCGGTCTCGAGCGCCTTCGCCACCTTGATCAGCCCGGCCAGGCCGGCGGCGCACTTGGTGTGCCCGATCTGCGACTTCACCGAGCCGACCGCGCACTGGCCGGGGGTCGCGCCGTGGTCGGTGAACACCTCGGTGAGGGTGGCGAGCTCGGTGCGGTCACCGACGACCGTGCCGGTGGCGTGCGCCTCCAGCAGGCCGACGTCGCTCGGTGAGATGCCGGCCCGCGAGTAGGCCCGTTCCAGGGAGAGCACCTGGCCGGCCTTGCGCGGCGCGGTCAGCCCGAGCGCGCGGCCGTCGGAGGAGCCGGCGACGGCCCGGATGACCGCGTGGATGCGGTCGCCGTCGCGCTCGGCGTCGGCGAGCCGCTTGAGCACGACGACGGCGACTCCCTCGCCCAGGCTGGTGCCGTCGGCGCCGGAGTCGAAGCTGCGGCAACGCCCCTGCGGCGACAGCGCGTGCACCGAGGAGAACAGCAGGAAGTCGTGGGCGCCGGCGTGGGTGTCCACCCCGCCGCAGAGCACCAGGTCGGAGCTGCCGGCGACCAGCTCCTTGCAGCCGGCGTCGAGCGCGGCCAGCGACGAGGCGCACGCCGCGTCGACGGTGAAGTTCACCCCGCCGAGGTCGAGCCGGTTGGCCACCCGCCCGGCGATGACGTTCGCGAGCATGCCGGGGAAGGAGTCCTCGTCCAGCTCGGGCAGGAACTCCTCGAGCTCGGCGGGCAACTGCCCGAACAGGCCCGGCCACAGCGAGCGCAGCCCGTAGGCACCGGACAGGTCGGTGCCGGCCTCGGTGCCGAAGACGACCGAGGCGCGGGAGCGGTCGAACGGCCGGCCCTCGCCGGCCGCCTTCTGTCCGGTGTCGTAGCCGGCGCTGCGCAGCGCGCGGGTGGCGACCTCGAGGGCGAGGAGCTGGCTGGTCTCGATGCTGCGCAGGGACCGCGGCGGGATGCCGTAGGCCAGCGCGTCGAACGGGACCCGAGGCAGGAAACCGCCCCACTTCGACGGGGTGTGGCGCCCGGCGTCCTTCACCACCGCGTCGGCCCGGTAGTACACCTCGGGATCCCAGCGGTCGGCGGGCACCTCACGGATCGCGTCGTTGCCGGCGACGACGTTCGCCCAGAACGTGGCGAGGTCGGGAGCGTCGGGGAAGATCGCGGACATCCCGACGATCGCGACGTCGAGCGGCCGACCGGCGGGACGGGAGTCCGCCGCGGTCGCCGTCACCGTCGCCACCGCCCGGTGAGCGGCGTCGGTCGCCCGTCCGCGCTCGCCGCCGCCGACGGCATCCGTACCTGCACCTGCGCCGGCCATGTCCGCCTCGATCCCCTCGCTGCCCGCCGGGCGTCGCGTGCCGTCGGCCGACCCGAACGCGGGCACCTGCCCGGCCGGCAGGCCGAGTTCGGCGGCCCGGTCGGCGAGACCGGCGGTGGCCCGCGTGGTCACCTCGTCGTGCAGGGCGGCGACGCTCGTGCGATCCGAGCGCAGGGACGCCACCTGTCCGATCATGAACATGCCGTCCCGGGCCTGGGCCGCCGGATCGACCTGGACGACCTCGGCGCCGTCGCGGCGCAGCCCCTTGCTGGCTACCCGCAGCCGGCCGAGGTTGAGCGCCTCCAGCTCCTCCCACATCTGCTGGCGGGGGGTGGCGGCAGCGAGCAGCTCGCGGCGACGGTCGAGGAAGGTGTGAACGTAGGCGGACTCGACGCATCGGGTGGCGTGCCCCGGGGAGGTCTCCAGCAGCACCGTTTGCTCGCAGTCGAGGGCGGCCTGCTGGAAGCCGGGCAGGATCGCGCCGGAGGCGACGGCCTCATCGGTGAACAGGTAGGCCGTGCCCATCAGCACGCCGATGCCGGCGCCCCGTTCGGCGAGCGGGGCCGCCGCGGCGGCGACCATGGCGGCCGAGCGGGCGTCGTGCACCCCGCCGGCGAACAGCAGGTGCAGGCCGGCGAAGAAGTCCGGGCCGGCCTGGTCGCTCTCGCCAAATGCGAGCAGCCCCGCGATCTGCGCCTCCCACAGCGGGAAGCTCGCCCGCGGCCCGACGTGCCCGCCGCACTCCCGCCCCTCGAAGACGAACTTGCGGGCCCCGTCGGCCAGGAACCGGTGCAGCAGCCCCGGGGACGGCACATGCAGGAACGTGTCGATGCCGGCCGCCTCCAGCGGCGCTGCCTGCGCCGGCCGGCCGCCGGCCACGATCGCGCACGGCGGACGAACCTCGCGCACGGCGGCGAGCTGCTCGTTGCGCAGGGCCGCCGGGGCGAAACCGAGCACGCCCACGCCCCACGGCGCGTCCTGGAGCAGGTCGGCGGTCTCCGTCAGCAGCGCGCGGCAGTCCTCGCCGCTCATCAGCGCCAGGGCGAGGAACGGCAGGCCGCCCTCGTCGGCGATCGCGCGGGCGAACGCCGCCCGGTCGCTGACCCGGGTCATCGGTCCCTGCGCGACGGGATGCCGCAGCCCCCGTGCGGCCGCGAACGGTGCGCCGACGGCCAGCGGCCGGGTGCGGGCGGCGGCCGCGATGCCGTCCCGGATGCCCTCGCGCACCGCCCGCACCACCCCAGCGGCGCTGCCGTGCCGGTCGGCGAGCGCGGCGGCGAAGGCGCCGTCCTGGCCGATCGGGAGGAACTGGTCGACCAGGTCGCGGGCGCCGAGCCGGGCGGCGACCGCGGCGGCCTCGACCGCGGTGGCACCGTCGGCGGCACCGTCGGCGGCGACGTCGTCCCCACCGGGCCGACCGCGGCCGCCGCCCGCGGGGGCGGTGACCGCGCCGTCCGAGGCGAGTTCGCCGCCGGTGTCGCGCAGGTCTGCGGCGGGCCGCTCGATCCGCCCGGCGAGGGCGGCGATGGGCAGATCGGGCCGGACGTAGAGCCGGTGGCCGGCGTGCAGGATGGTCTCGCTGCCGTCCATGGCCCGCACGGCGGCGGCCACCTGCTCGGGCAGCTCCACCTCCCGGACCAGGGCGAGCTGGGAGTCGAGCACGACCCCCGCCGCGCCGCCCGCCACCGCCGCCGCGGCCGTCGCGGGGCCGATCCCCCCGGCGGCGAAGACGGGCACCGCGCCGCCCGCGCCGTCCCGCAGCCCGGCGGCGAGCAGGTGCTGCAGCAGGGTGAACGTGGTCAGGTCGCCGACGACGCCGCCGGACTCGTTGCCCCGGGCGACGAGCCCGACCGCACCGGCCGCGACCGCGCCACGGGCCTGCGCCACCGAGGTCACCTCAGCCCAGACCCGCCGGCCCCGCCGGATCAGCTCCCCCGGCTCCCAGTGCCGGTCGGTCCCCGGGCCGCCCGCCGCGGCGAGATCGCCGGCCGAGACACCGCCCGGCCGGGGGGCGAGCACCACGAGATCCACCGCGTCGGGCAACTCGTCCGGGTCGACCGGGCAGCCGGCGGCGACCCGCACCCCGAAGCGTCCCGGCGTCCAGCGGGCCGCGTCCCGCAGGGCGTCGCGCGCCGCCCGCGCCGAGCGCCCGAGGTCGAGGACGCCGAGACCGCCGGCCCGCGTCACGGCGGCGACGAGGGCGGCGGCGGGCTGGGCGAACGGAGTGATCACGACGACCAGCTCGCGTGCGTCGAGCGGGTCGGGCGCGTCGGAGCCGGCCGGGGAGGCCTCGGGTGACACGCGGGGTGCGGTGGTCATCGGCAGGTCCTCCTGGCAGGTCGCGGCCGGGGGCAGGGTGATGAGGTGGACGAACTAGTCCGGGTCACTGGGCCCGCCGAGGCCGTCCGATCGTCCGACCGGTCCCGCGCCGCCAGCGCGTGGTCCGCCCCCGGGTCACCACAAGGCCATATCCAGGACAAGAGGCGCACCCACCAAACCAACGCGATGGACACGTTCCGGACGACGGGATCGTCGACATCATCGGTGACCTCCTGGCCGGTGCCGCTGGGCGACAGACGTCCCGGGGAAGCTGCATCTGCACTGACTACGCGGAAAGCGAACGGACCCCCAACAACTCTCTCGGAACTGGTGCGCCCGGTGGCCGGGGCGACCGACTTGCTTAGCCGACCCGACACCGTCAACGTGCGCGGAATACTAGTCGGCTCGGTCCGGAGCACTGCACGGTGGCAGGCCAAAGTCGCGATCACGCGCGCCTTGGAGAGCGGACGTGATCGCCGTGACCTGGTCGGAGCCCCTTCGGCCCAGCGGTTCCCTCGCCGCCGGACATCGCCGGTGATGTCGCGGCTCGGGATTACGCAGAGCCCGCGCGGATGTGCACCGGGCGACCTCATCAATCCCGGTGACGATCGGCGGAGGTCACGAATTGGTAGCACGCAGGCGGTATCCCGGACCGCCGAACCCGGCGGTTTCCATTCGACTTCGGTCGGCTAAAGGGGTGATGAACAGTCGAGGCTACATTCCTCGGACACGGACCGGCTCGCGCAAGGCCAGAAGAAATCGCAAGCGAGAGTGGCGCCGCGGGAGGTATCGAACCACGGGTGCAGGGCATCAGGAAATCGATCGTGGTAACCGCCGGCCGGGTCAGTCACCGACGGTCGGGTGGCCCCTTCGGGCCCCACCCGGCTAGCAAGGACACGGGTCAACCTAGTCACAGCGTGCCATCAACCGCAAGCGGGGCCGAGCGGAGAGATGCCGGCGTTCATCACCGCGCCACCCAACCGGACCAGCCTGCTACGACGGGCAAGGGCCAGCATCCCACAGATGGGGCATGACGCGCATCTTACGCAGAAGCCATAAAAATAATGATCTACGTTAATCGGGACGAGACGGGGACCGGTGGAGCCCGCCGACACCGCCCGCCCTGGCCTTCCTTCGCCGGCCGCAGTCTTCGGGGCAGGGCGGACGGCGTCCGCGGCGCTCACGCGAGCGCGGCGCGGCGTCGAACCACCGCGGGTGACCGCCCGAGCCACTGCTCGGCCATCCGACCGTCAGGGATCGACCGTGACTCAGGGATCAACCGTGACGGGGTGGCGCACGACGACGGCGGCAACCGGAGGGCCGCGGCCGCCGGCCCCGGCCCGGGATGGGGCGCATCTCGGAGCACGCCAACCATGGCGGGATGGTCCGGAGCCGACCCGCCGACGGACCGCGCCCATCCCAACCTGGCCCCGCCCACGGGGATGAAGCGGGCGCGCAGGGCTGGGGCAGGCAGGGAGGTGGCCGCCGGGGCCGCCGACGCCAGGCCTGGGCGGCCCACGGGTAGCGGCGGCCCGCACGAACGGCAGGAGACAGCAATCGGCGGCCGCCGGGGGCCGCGCTGCGCGTGGACCGGGACATCGGGGCTGCTCGGGCCGTACGAGCCCCGGACATGACACGACCGCGGGTGGCGCGGCCGGTCTCGGCCCGCGCCACCCGCGGTTCGTCGGAAGTCAGTTGTCGAGGCGCGCCCGTGGCGCGTCGCGTCGCGTCGGTGCGCCGGCCTTCCGCCCTGTGGGCGGGCCGACCGGCCTGCGGGCCCCATGGGTCGATGGGCACCTGGCGCCCGCGCCGTCGCGGCACGGGCCGGTCTCCTCGCCGGGCATGTCCGGCCTGGTCAGGGTGCCGGGCAGGCCCGGCGTGTTGCCGGCCGGTAGACGACCGGCCGGCGTGAGGACCGCCGCCGCGGCCCGAGGACCGACATCCGGGGTCCGGGGTGGGAGCGGCGGCAAGGGCAGGGGCAGGGTGCCGGGGCGGCAGCGGGGCGCGCACGCGCGAGCTCGAACCGTGACCGGTCGCGTCTGGACGCGGCCGGGAATTTCCGACGGTCGGATCAGTTCCTCAACCGGCGAGTCAGGGCCGGGGCGGGCTGGGCGGCGCGAACGCGCTGGTCTCGCGTTGCCAGGCAATGGCGAGCTGCGTGCGGTTCGAACATCCCGTCGCCACGAGAGCGTGGGTGAGGTGGTGCTTGACCGTGTCGATGCTGATGCACAGCGCCTCGGCGACCTGCCGGTTGGAGCGGCCCTCGGCGACGAGTCGCACCACGTCCCGCTCGCGGGCGGACAGCCGTCCCGCGACGGACGGACCGGGATCGGTCCGGATGTAGAAGCGCAGCAGGTTGCCGAGATGGCGGCCGAGGACGGCGCCGACCGCCCGGTCCCGCGGGCCGAACGCGCCCGGCCGCGAGTCCAGCAGGGAGATGAGCGCGCCCACGTTCGACGGGCCGAACAGGCGCACGAGCAGCTTGGCGTGGATGCCGTGCGCGCGCAGGAAGCGCTCGAGGCGCATCCGCACCTCGGGACGCTCCGGAACGCCCAGGTCGTCGAGGGTGGCGAGGCCACGCTCGCGGACCGAGCGCAGGCTCTCCGGGTTGCTGAGTGCCTCCAGCTCCCGGTAGCGCTCCATGTACGGGCCGGCGAGGCGCAGGGCGAGGCCCCGGCCGGTAGGCCGGGCGTCCTGGAACGCCGTCTCGATCGAGGAGCCCAGGAAGAAGGCCGAATGGCGATAGCCCAGGTGGCGGGCCATGCCGTCGAGGGCCAGTTCACGGAAGGAGGCGAGCGAGGAGGCCCGCTCGCAGTCCTCCACGACGCGCAGGATGCCGCGCAGCTCGGCCGCGCCGAGTGCGAGATCCCGCGGCATCGGGGCGCCGGCGCGGGCGGCCATGCCCGGGCGCATCGGCGCGCCCGGCGCGGTCCGGGCGGCGGGCGCGCCCGGGACCTCACCGCGTCCCATGGGGGACCCGGTCATCGGGGGCCCGGAGCGGGGATGCGACAATTGCCGAGCAGTGGCACTGCCCGTGCTCGTGGTCGGTGCGGGGTGCCGCGCCGGCGCCGGCGCCGCGCGATGTGGGGTGGTCGGCGGAGCGGGTGAGCTCGCCGAGGCTCGCCTGGCAATGTGACCCGCCATGCCTATCTCGGTGGATGTGTCCACGGTCACGCCGATTCGCGGCCGATGGGGCGCGTCCTCGCCGATAGCATCGGTCGAGCGGGGAACTCGGTCGGTCACGCGTGCCTCCGGGGGTCAGACTCAGAATCAAACCGGGCGGTAGCCCGGCTGTGGCGATGCCACCGGGTGAATTTCCGGTGAAGATGGACATGTTCGGCAAGCGTAGGGCCCACCTCCCTCGCTACGCCACCAGTTGCCCGCGCCCCTCATTCGCAGTCGGGCCAAACCCACCGCTTCGGTGGGAGAATCGTGCCCCCAACCCGGCCATATATTTCCGGGACCGCCACCCTCGCGCGTGAAGCGACCACTTCGCGTGATTTTTCCCTCCCGGAACCATCCCCTAAACGGGCCACCTCGCCAGCGGTATGCGGGCCCTACGGGCCCCCGCTCGCCTCGCGCAGGCCGGGATCCAGCCCGGCGGGCGGGCAGACGACGCGACGGACGCGAAACGTTCCCGCCGCCCGCCACCCTCCACGATGGGTGACCACCCACCCACTAAGTGCCTCGCTAGCATGGGCCATCGTCACCGAGGGTATTGATATAGGCGTCCTACCGTTTCGGTAGGTGCACCTCCGCCGGTCCCTCGCGAGGTCCAACGCCCACGACGCATCCCGCCGGATTCGCGTAGACCCGGTACGGTCTCGCGCCACCGATGCCCTCCCGCCGAAGCCGGGCGGCCGGCGACCATCCCGGTCCGCCGCCGCCCCGCCCGCGGGACGAACGAGGTGAACAACTGATGACCCTGGGTCTGTCGGTCTTCCTGGTTGTGGTGGGTGCCACGCTGCGATACGCCCTGACGTGGCGAGTGGTCGGGGTAGATCTCCCGGTTCTGGGTCTGATTCTGATGGTCGCGGGGATCGTCACCTCGGTCATCTGCGTGCTCCGGGCCGTAGTGCCGCTGCCGACGCGGGCCGCGGCTCGCGAACGCGGCGCCGACCTCCGCGGCTGGCCCGCCGACGCCGACGGCCGGGGCCAGGCGGGCGATCGGCCGCCGCGTCGGACGATCCCGCTGGCCGACGGCCGGCGGGGTGGAACCGCGCGGCCCGCATCCCCCGATTCCCTGACCGTTCCGGACGCGCCCGGCGTCGCCGCCCCTTTCCCCGGCACGGACGCGGACGCGCTCGAGTTCCGGGAGCCGTATCCGGACCTTGCGCAGCGTCCGTACCTCACGCTGGAACAACACGTCTTCGGTAACCGGGTCGAAGCCGAGCCGGCCGAGCCCCGTGATGAAGCCGGGATCTGAGGCAACCGACCTCCTGGCTCGCCGCCGGCGCCGGATTCCGGCTGTTCGCCGTCCGGGAAATCGGCCGCCTCACACCGTCTCAGCGCCTCAGGCCGTCTCAGCGCATCGGCGCATCGGCGCATCGGCGCATCAGACAGTCTCAGCGCATCGGACCGTCTCAGAGCAGGTGGAGTTCGCGGGCGCGGTGCACCGCGTCCCGGCGCCGCGGCACATCGAGCTTGCGGTAAATGCTCTTCAGGTGCGTCTTCACGGTGTTCACCGAAACGTAGAGCTCGGCCGCGATCTCGGCGGTCGTCAGCATCGTCGGCAGGTAGCTGAGAACCGCGAGCTCTCGATCGCTGAGGCGGTCGCCGGCCGCCGGACCCCCACCGGGCCGCCGCCGGCCTGGCTCCTGGGACCACCGGTCCGCCGCCCCGGTCCGCGGGACGCCACCGAACGCGTCGCCCCCCGTATCCAGGTGCGAACTCGGATACGCGCCGCCGGGTCGCCGACTGTGCCGAGCCGAGTTGGCCGCGGAGCCCGTCCCGCCCGGGACGTTCGATCCGCCCGGGACGCCCGGGACGCCCGGCCGCGAGGCCCCGGGCGGTGGCGGGCGGCCGCGCCAGTCGACCGAGGCACCCGCGCGGCCGCTGCCACCGCCCCTGATGTGGGGTGAGTCCATGCCTACCGCAGGCGGGCCGCCGGCGCCCGGCGCCTTGGGCGAGCCGACGGCGGGAGTCCCTCGCCCGGGCGCCGGCCGGCCGGGCGGCGACGCGTACCGCCCGCTGTGCTGGGAACCGCCGCCACCACCACCGGGGCCGGCGCCGGCCCGCCCGGACGGCGTGCCGCCAGGCGCCGGCCACGGCAGCCGGCCGCCCGCCGCCGGGGGCCGGGCAGGCGGGACCGACCGGGCCGGAGCGGGCACCAGCACGCCTGAGCCCCGCGTCCCGGTCGCCGGCGCAACCCGGCGCTGGTCGACACCGGGCCTGGGCAGGAGCTCGGCCCCCGCGACCGCCCCAGCGCCGCCTGCGCCCGGCCCGCCGGCCGCACCCGTCCCGCCGGCCGGCTCACCTCCGCCGAGCGTGGTCGCTTCGCCGGCCGCCCCACCTCCGCTGGTTGGGCCAACTCCGCCCACGAGGCCGACTCCGCCCGCCGGGCCATCTCCACCAAGCGCGGCGACTCCGCCGAGCGCGGCGAATCCCCCGACCGCGCCGACTCCGCCCGCCGCAGAAACGCCGCCCGCCGCAGAAATGCCGCCCGCGGCAGTGACTCCACCGCCCGATCGGTCGCCGGGCCTCGCCCGCCACGCCCCGGCACTCGCCGCCGGCGCGGCTGCGGCCACGGCGACACGCAGGGTGTCAACGAACTCGGGATGGGCGGCGGCCAGCCCCGGATGCGCGTCGAGTAGCGCCAGCAGCTCATCGCCAAGATCGAGAAACGGAGCGGCCAACCCCTCGTCCTCGGCGAGGACCAGGGCCCGGGCGAGCAGTCCGGTTGCCCGGGCATGATCATTGCGGCGGGCCGCGGCGACGGCGGCGAGCGCGCACGCGGCGACGACCGGACCGCCCCCGCCGCCGTCGGCACGCAGCAGACCGGCGACCGCGTTCTCGGCCGCGTCCAGATCCGCGCAGCCAAGATCAGCCCGGGCCGCGGCCAGCGCCAGGACGTGGTCCGGGCGGCGGCCGTCCGCGGGGCGCCCCAGTACCTGCCGCGCGGCCTGGGCGTTGCCGACCGCGAGCAGCAGGTCGACCTCGACGGCCTGCCACAGCGACAGGCACAGCGGCGGACCGGCCGGACGGCCCCGCCCGCTGAGCAGGCGGCGGGCGGTACGAACGTCGTCCGGACGACCCCGCCGGCACCGCGACCGCGCGTCCAGCACGACGACGAGATCGAGCAGATGCGGCGGATGCCCAGGTCCCAGCCAGGACCGGGCGGCCTGGAGATGACCGACCACCCGTTCCCCCTCGGCCCGGGCGATGGCCACCATCGCCATCGCGAGATGCGCCTCGACGGCACCAGCCATCCCCGGCAAGTCGGCGACGGTCGCATCACCTTCCGTCACACCAAGTCCGTCGGCGAGTGCGGAGACGGCACCGATCGTCATACCGACCTTCCCCACCGTGGTGCTGGGAAGAGTCGCCTCGCCGGGGCGATCGCTCGGCTCCCCGACCGCGGCGAACACCACCGCGGCCGCCGACTCGGCCAGCCGAAGCCGGCCCCGTAGCGCGTAGGCGAGCGCCAACGCGCCGGCCGCGGACATCTCGACCACCCGGGCGCCCGCCAGCCGGGCAGCCTCGACCGCCTCGGTCAAAGCGTCCACCGCGGGTTCGGCACGACCGAGCCACAGCTCTGCCCTCCCCCGCCCGCACCAGGCGAGCGCCGTGACGATCTCGCCGAGGCGATCGTCGTCCCGGCCGGGCGAGCCGGGTGACCATGCCGCGCCCGGCCGTTCCGGCCAGCCACCCTCGCCGCCAACCGGGGTCGGTTCGACGCGGGCGGATGACGGCGGGCCGTCCCGATCGGCGGGCCGATCGGCGGGCCCGGCGGCCTGCCCGTCGCTGCGGGCAGGGACGCCGGTGCGCGACGGCGCGCCCACCCGCCGGCCGGAGCCCCGCCGCTGGCCGATGCCGGCGTCCGGGCCGGCACGCAGCAGCCGACGGGCCACCCCGAGCATCTCCTCGCCCGCCCCGGCCAACTCGGCCCGGCGCAGCTCGACGAGATCAGCCTGCGTGGACAGCGAACGACGCCGGGAGATCGCCGCAGCCGCGATCGCCAGGCGGGCCATCTCCAGGCACCGGGTCGCCTTCGTCACCCGGCCATGGCGAAGATGCCCGACCGCGGCGACCAGCGCGCATTCGGGCGCCCACGACGCCCACGACGCCGGCATCGCCGCGAGGGTCGGTTCGAGCCGGAGCGCGGCGCCGGACAGCGCGTCCACCATCCCGGCACCGTCGACGAGCAGACAGGACGCGTACCACCAGTCACCGGCCCACGCCGCGTGCCGTACCGCCTCGGCCGGCCGGCGGTGCGCGGCGAACCACAGCGCCGCCCGCAGATGCAGCTCGTCGACGTCCTCGGTGCGGTCCCGCGCCAGGTCGGAGCGCAGCAGCGCGGCGAACAGCCGGTGGTACCGGAACCGGATCCCGTCGTGGTGCGCGACCACGAACCCGTACCGTTGCGCGATCTCCGCGAGCACCTGCGCCGGCGGGGCCAGGTCCGTCTCTCCCACCACGGCGTCGGCCAGCGGGCCGGTCATCGACTCCAGCACGCTGGTGCGCAGCAGGAAACGGTGGACCGCCGGGGACTGGCGGGCGAGCAGCTCGGCACGCAGGAACTCGACGATCTCCGGTGTCGCGGCCAGCGAGGCCGACTGCGGATCCGGATCCGCGGCCCGCACCCGTCCCCCGACCGGCACCCACTGCGGCGCGGACGCCGACGACGCCCACGGCGAGGACCCCCCGGTCCGGCCGCCGGCCCGCTCCGCGTCGAGCGCGCCGCCGAGGCGTGCCGCCGCCCCACGGCCCAGGGCACCCGCCGCCAGGCGCAGGCCGGCCGGCCATCCCTCGGTGGCGTGCAGCAGGCTGCCAACCAGTCCCGCCGTCGCAGACACCCCCTGTGCCCGCAGGAGATCGGCGGACTCGGACCGGGTGAACGCGAGCGCGTCCGCATCGATCTCGGTGACCCGCCCGGCGGCGCGCAACCGATGCAGCGCCAGCGGCACCGCCCGACCCACCAGGATCGTCCGGGCACGCTCGCCGGCCTCGTTGACCAGGAGTTCCAGCCCGTCCAGGTCACTGCGCCCGTGCAGGAGGTGGACGTCGTCCAGGACGAGCACGAATGGCGCCGGTAGGTCCGAGAGCAGGTTGGCAAGCTGCCGGTAGCCGCGGTCGGGCGGGTGGTGCGCCGCGGCGGCGCCGGGACGGGCGAGATCGGCATCGGCCGGGATGAGGCCGGCGCGGCCGAGTCCGTGCAGAAGTTGCGGCCACAACGGCACGGTCGGACCGCCGGGAACCGTCGGCGTCGCCGCCGGATCGATCCGGATCCAGACGAGCGGTGGCCGCGCGGGCCGGGCCGCGGCCCAACCGGCGAGCAGCGTGGTCTTGCCCCACCCGGCCGGAGCCCGGACCACGGTAAGCGGGTGCGTCACGGCCTCGTCGAGTACCTGGCGCAGTCGGGGCCGGTCGAGGCAGTCGGACGGGAGCGTCGGCACGACGAAGTGGCCGCGTACCAGGGGCAGGCCGGCGGCCGCGACGGGCCGGGGCGCCGCACGGCCGTCCGGACCGGACACCGTCTCGTCCGGATGAGCCACACCATGATCTGCACCGGGAATGACGTCGTTCGGTCCGGGCGCGGGGTCCGGACCGAACGCGGGGTCCGGACCGGGCATGGGGTCCGGACCGGGCATGGGGTCCGGACCGGGCATGGGGTCCAGACCGGGCACGGCCTCGGCCGAGGCGAGGGGGGCCCGGTGGGCGGGTGCGACGGGACGAGACGGGACAGCGCCGGGCACCAGTGACTGTTCGTCGAGCATTCCACACCACCCCCACGGCAAGTTGCTCTCGGTAGTGGTACAGCTACTCGGCCGTATGGGCAACCCGTTGTCCCCCGGTGGCGCAGCCATTACCGGCTGGGCGACAGGGCAGGCCGGACGGGCCCGGACGACTCGCCGTGCGCGGCCGTCCCCGAGCCGACATCCGCAACGCCGGCGCAGCGGGCGGATCGGGGACGGGGGCACCAGGCCGGGGGCCCGCGTTCAGGTATCCCGCGCAGCCGCGCCGGTCAGCCCACGCCGGGGCCACGCGGGGCCGGCGGTGGCGACGAACAACACGTCGAAGTGCGGATGCCCGCCATGACCCCGGATAGCGGACCAATGATTAGTAGGTGGCGTCGAACAGCGCCTTAGGACGGCGGCCACGGTCACGAACGCGGTCGCGGCACGCCGCCCGGCGTGGGTTCGCGCCCCGCCGGGGTCATCCCCGTCGCGGCCCTCCCCCGGTGCTGGTGGTGCTGGCGTTGCAGGTGGTGCGGGTAGTTCTGGCGTTGCGGGTGGTGCGGGTGGTGCTGGCGTTACTGGTGCTGGCAGCCCGGAGGAGGGCGGCGGCGGGCCGACCGGGAGCGTCGGGTCGGTCATGACGCCCCCCGTGTCGGCCGCCGCACCTGGCGTTGCACCGTGCCGGCCGCTGATCCCGGCCCTGTCAGGCCGCGCAGTCCGAGCAGACGATGCGGCGCGGATCCGCCAACTGGCTGCGGTGCTGCACCAGAAAGCACTGGGTGCAGGTGAACTCGTCCGCCTGCCGAGGAAGTACCCGCAGCGACAGTTCCTCGTCGCGGACCTCGGCGTCGGGCAGGTCCAGTTCGGCCTCGAGAGCGTCCATGTCGTCCCCGAGGTCCGCCGCAGCGCCCGCGCGCTGCGCCTTGAGCGTCTCCAGGCTCTGCTCCTGGAGCTCGTCCTCCTCGACATCCGTGCTTCGCCGAGCGTCGAAGTCACGAGCCATGCGTCTCCTTCCTTTCCCTGCCGTCGTTCAACCCAGGGGTTATGCCAACCCGCGGGTAGTGGTTCCCGCCGAACACGGGGGGCCATTCAACACGGCACCCCCGGACATCGGCTGGCTACGGTACGCAATGACCCCGAGGATGGGGGATGCAGTGCCTTATGTCCGCATTCCCGGTGCCTCCGCCACATCCAAGGGTCCCGGCCGGAACGCGGATCTCCAAAGCCGAGCGAAGGATACGGGGCGCAACCGCGTCAGGCCAGACAGGGGGCCGTCGGCGCGGTGTCGCTCCCACCACATTCACGACCGGACGTCACGACCCGGGCGGATCGCCTCCATCCCGATCGATGCGGCACCGTACACCATTCGGGCCCGGGGGCGGCGCCGGGTGGTCGGTGAATGGCGCACGCGCACCAGGCGGGGTTGCCTCGCCCCGGGGCGAGGCCGCAGAGATGGCGAGGCCACAGAGATGGCGAGGCCACAGCGGGCGAGGACTCAGCCTCAGCGGGCGAGGACTCAGAGGTAGAGACCGGCGAGCCCGTCGTCGAGCCGCTCGGCCGCGACGGCGTGCACGTCCCGCTCCCGCAGCAGGACGTAGGTGGTCGTATGCAGCTCAACCTCGGCGCGGTCCTCTGGATCGAACAGCACCCGGTCGCCGACCTGGATGGTCCGCACCGCGGTGCCGACCGCGACGACGTCGGCCCACGACAACCGCTTGCCCATGTGCGCGGTCGGCGGGATGACGATGCCGGCCTTCGACCGCCGGTCCACGGCGTCCTCCCGGGGCTCGACGAGCACCCGGTCGTGGAGAAGCCTGATCGGCAGCGCTCCGGCCTGCATGACACCCGCCTGCGTGCCTGCCCCGGCCACGCCACCGACCCCGTTGACACCGCCGGACACAACGCTCACAGGGCGGACACTACCCGCCCACGCCGGGCCCGCGGCACCCCCCGGCGGTCTTTCGTGCGGACCGCGCACCGTGCGCGCGCCTGGTGGATCCGGTCACCGTCCCTCTCGGACTTACCGTCCGGTGCCCGTCCGCCTTCCGCGCCGCCGCGGTCTCGGCGTCCGCGATCCCGGCACGCCGACCCGGATCGGCATCGTGCGACCGATTGACCTGGGGTAACGAGTTGATGCACGCAATCGGCGTTGCCGGCATCGCGCACTATCGGCGCAGAGCCCTCCGAAACCTCCCCGGATGGGGAATGGTCCCCCAACGCGGTATAAGCTGCCGCCCATCGCTGCCCGGGCTGGCGCTGACGGGCGGCGTGCCGTGGCACCTCTCGATCGTCCGTTGGCGCCCAGGTAACCGTCGGCACGTAACGAACCTCAGGGATGGGGCACCACCATGGCATTGCGCATCAGTGTCGATCTCGATGGTCTGCGCTGGGCCGATCTGTTCCGCTTCGTCGATCTGGCCCGCAACGGCGGGATCAGTGCGGAGGATCAGGTCGACGTCATCACCTACGGCAGCGACCCGATGTCGGTCAGCCTCTCCGCCCGCATCTACCCGGCGACCGAGAGCTTTCTGGCCCCGGAGCAGCCGGACGCGTCCGGTGATGGCCTGCGTGGTGCCCCGCTCTCGATCGCCCCTGGTAGCGCCACCCCCAACGGCTCGGGATTCGCCTACGACGGAGGTTCCGCCGAGCGGAACGCCGCCCAGAACGGCACGCATTACCCCGCGTTCGACAACGGTCAGGATCGCGCCGGCGCGGCGGGCGGGGGCAGCCTGCCGCCGTACGGCCCCGGTTACGACGCGCCGACCGACCGGGGCGGTCCCGCGCCCGGCGGCCATTACCCCGCCTTCGACGGTCAGCCCGACCGGATGTCACCGAACGGTGGCGGTCAGTTCGCGGGATTCGAGCCATTCGATCGATCCGGACCGGGCAAGGAGCCCGGAGGTGCCCCCGGGCAGGTCGAAAGTCCCTACATCGAGGAATTCGCCCGCCTTCAGGAGGGCCTGATGCGCCAGGTCCGGCGCACCGACGAGGTCCGGCCGGACCGCTCCTGATCAGCGATTAGCCCCGCCGCACCGCCGCAATTACCGGGCCCCGGGCGGGACGTGACCGCGCACCCGTCGGCCAGGCTGTCCGCCACCACGCTCACCGCAGGTGAGGAGGAGAAGACCGTCAGCGCCGCCCCGTACCGTCCATCGGATGCGGATTGTGAGTCAGCCGTGACGGCACCCTCCATGGTTCTACGCCGTTCGCACCCTCTCGCCCGCTATGGTGCATGCTGCCTGTGATGGACGATCCGCGCCTTGCCGACGTCGAGCAATATCACGGGCGTTTGCGCTCCGAGCTCGACGTCATCGCGCGTGGGCCCGTGCTGGTCGGCCCGAAGATCATTGAGCACATCCATTCCCTGATCACGCTCATTGATCTGCACCAACCGAACGAGTTTGATCTCTGCCTGAGCTGCGACCGGCTCTGGCCCTGCGCCTCGATCATGGCCATCACCGGTATCTCGCAGGACGCCGGGGACGGTGCCCACAACGGCGAGGCCGAGCCGAGCTACGACGAGCCCGGGGCCGAGAGCGGCGCCCTCGCGGCCGCCCAGGCCGCCGCGCCCGACACCGGCCGCCCGCCTCCCCTGCCGCCTGCCGGCTACGACGACCGGGAGCACAGCCGAGACGACCGCTCCGACCGCGGAGCCGAAGACCATCGCTTCGGTGAGCCACGGTTCGGTGAGCTTCGGACCAGTGAGCCAAGGTTCGACGAGCCGAGGTTCGACGACCAGCGGCCGGACGACCGGCGCTTCGCCCCCCAGAGCGTCGACGACCAGAGCCTGCACGACCGAAGCTTCGACGACCCGCGATCCGAGGACCGAGGCTTCGACGATCGGCGGCCCGAGGACCGAGGCTTCGACGACCAAGGCTTCGACGACCGGCGCTACGACGACCGGCGGCCCGACGACCGGCGCTTCGACGATCACAGTGCGGGAGGTCGGCACCAGGAGAGTCGCACTCACGCCGGCCGGGGCCGCGACGATCGCGGCATCGAAACCCACCCGGACGCCGGGCGGGACCGCGGCCATGTCCCACCGCCGGGTCCGGGCCGTCCCCCGATGGACGTCGCGGCGCAATCGCGCCAGTCGGGCCTGCCGGGCACCCGACCCGCCGGCCCGCCGCCGCCGGCCGCCCGCCCCGTCCCGCCCACGCCCACGCCGCAGCCCTCGACCCCAGGTCGGCCTAGCGGCACCCTGCCGGCGGTCGCGGCGTACGGCGGGACCATGCCCGGCGACGCCGATCGGTCCCCGGACCGCACCCGTGACGGCTATGCCGGCTACCCACCGGCGGTCGCGGCCGGACAGCCGACCCCGGCCTGGCCGACAGGCCCCGCGCCGCGGATCCCGGTACCGCCCGACATGCCCCGCCCGAGCGGCGCGACCCCCAGGCTGCCCGGGATCAACGATGCGGGCCGACGCCCGGCCGCGGAGGTCGGCCGCAACGACGGGTCCCAGGGGCGCCACTACGCGGCCCACCCCAACGGCACGGCGGCCCACCCCAACGGCACGGCGGCCCACCCGTCGGCCGGCGCGCCCAATCTGCCCGGCACCGCGCCGCCCTCGCCGGGGACGCCGCGCCAGTCCGGGGCACCCGGCTTCGCGCCGTCGCCCACGGCGGCGGGCAGGCCGTCCTTGGCGCAGCCGCGGGCCACGGGCGCGTTCCCAGTCGCCGGGGAAGCCGGCCGGGAGCGACCGGACGAGTACGGTCCGGCGCTGCCGGGCCTGGCGCCGCCCGCGCCCGCCGCCGGCCGACCGGCCGATGTCCCGGCGCGCCCGACCGGCGCTCAGCCCCGGTTGGCGGGCGGCCAGCGGCCGGACGGCCCGCCGGACGCCTTCCCGAGTCAGCCCCGGCCGGTCGATCACAGCGCGCCGCCCGGATATCCCGAGCGGGTGTCCGTGCCGGCGTCCCGGCCCGCGCCGCCGATCTCCGGCCCGGTCGAGATGGCGTCGGCGCGGGCGAGCGGCACCTGGTCGCCACCCCAGCACGCGCGGCAGACTCGCGCCGCCGGCCCGGCGGCCCGCGGCCCGGTGGACGGCCAGGCCGGCGACTGGTCCGGCCCGCCACGAGGGCACGACGCCGGCCCGGCGGGAACGGGCCGGTCCGATGCTCCGGGCGGTCCAGGACTTCCGGGCGGCCCAGGCCTCCCGGACGGCCCAGGCCTCCCGGACGGACCGGGCGGGCCCGGCCGGGCTGAGGGGCCGCGCATGCGGGCCAGTCCGGGAGCAGGTCCGAACCACGAGGGATCGCGGCTTCCACCGGGCCGCGTCGGAGGCGACGGTGCAGCCGGCCTCCGCCAACCCCTGCCGGCAGGCGCCGACCACGAACGGTCCGCCACGCTCGGCGGTGGCCCGCCGCACCGCGGCGACGCCCCACCCGAGCGTCGGCCCGCGGGCTGGCACGCGGACGGCGATCTGCCCGGTCGTCCCGGGCAGGACGGCCCCGGACGGGCGGGCCCGGATCCGCGGGAACGGCGGGGCCGAGGGCAGGCACCTGCGCCGCCCCGGTCCGGACCCCCCACCGGCGCGCCCCCACCGAACGGCCGATCGCCCTACGCGGCGCCCGCCGGAAGCCCGGCAGGCGCGGCGGCGGGCGAGGAACGCTCAGGGAGTCCCGGCCGGGGCCGACCGATCGGGGCGGGCGGTTCCGGCACGCCGAACCCGCCGGGCCGCGGGCCGGATCCCCGCCCGGGGCGCCCCGGGCGGGCCGAACCGCCTCGCCGGCCGGGTGGCCAGCCGGATCGGCCCGGGACCGCGTCGGCCCGGGAGGCCGAGCTGTCGGCGGCGGCCGCGCGCATCGACCAGGCGCAGGTAGACGAGGTGACCCAGGCCTGGCTGGCACGCCGCGAATCCGTGCTGGACGGCATCGACGTCATCTGAGTCCCCGGCAGACCCCGCTGCACACCGCATGCCGAGCCGTGTTCCGCGGCGCGTCGTCGCCCCGGATGGCCCCGCCGCGCGGTATCCAGATGCGGCACGTGGTCGTCAAGGCGACCGAGGGCCACGGACGGTGCAGGTTTGAGGTGGCGAGCGGTGTGGCACGTACGCGTCGCCGGGCACCTCGCCTGGCGCGGGGACGGCAACGGACGACGGAGCCGTCCCGCCCGATTTCACGGAAGGTGAGGCGTGGCCGAAGCACTGACCGCACGCTTCGACCTGCCCGCCGATCCCCGCGCCGCCGGCCGGGCCCGCCGTCTGGTCGCCGAACTGCTCGTCGCCTGGAGCCGCCCCGAGACCGTCGAGGTCGCGCAGCTACTCGTCAGCGAGGTCGTGACAAACGCCGTGCGGTTCGTCGGCGACCGGGACGCGCTGTGTCTGACCGTCGAGCTGCAGGCCGACCGGATCCGCATCGCCGTCGACGACGGGACCGCGCAGCATCCCGCGCTGAAGCCCGCGGGGGAGGACGACGAGTCCGGACGGGGCATGCACCTGGTCGCCGCACTGGCGCTGCAGTGGGGTGTCGTCGACATCCTGGACGACCAGGGGCCGGGCAAGCAGGTCTGGTTCGATCTCCCCCGCCAGCCGGATCCACCACGCCAGGAGGATTCGCTGGAGGCGGCCTGCGGCTCCTGACGGAGTCCCGAACGCACCCAGGACCGAATCGGCCGAGGAAGTGTAAAAGCGGCTTTTCCGCCCCATATCTCCCGATATGTCTCGTACGTGGCCCCGCGGGGCACAGACCGCGTGGCCATCACCGGCACCATTGGACGATTTGTCCGCTCCATGCGCCGACGACCGGAGTTAGTCAGGCCGACAATGCGGATGCTTCAGGTGTTGTTCAGGCAACTCGCGTACCGTGACCTGCGTCTCCATCGTCACGACCGTGACCACTGCTCCGGCCCTACGGGGGTTGTCATAGAGATCCCGGTCCTGCTCGACGCGGAGAGCGCCGCTGTTCCGATCGACCAGCCCGAGGCGCTGCCCCGCCAGCGCCGCCGCCCGGCCAGGCCCGAGGGTGCCGGGGCCGCGCTGGCGGAGCACCCGGCCGGGGTCATCGACCCTGACCGTCACGTCTTTGCCGAGCCCCTCGCCGTCGGCCTGGCGCGGTCCCGGCGCCGGCCCCTGGTGTGCGGGATCGTCGTCGCGGCGCTGCTGGTCGTGCTGGCGGTACGCTTCCGCGGGGACGCCGTCTCCCGGCTGTCCGGGGTGCCCGCCCCGCGGTGGCACTGGCTCGCCGCGTGCGCCTGCTGCACGGCGCTGTTCTACGTCGCCAACGGCCTGTCGATGCGGGCGGCCAGCGGCCTGCGGGTGGAGCTGCGCACGGTGACGGGCGTCCAGGTGGCGGCCGCGGCGACGAACCGGATCGTCCCCGCCGGCCTCGGCGCCATCGCGGTCCATCTGCGGTTCCTGGAGAAGCGCGGGATGACCCGGCCCGCGGCGCTCGCCGCCATCGCGTCGATCAAGGCCGCCGGCGCGATCACCCACCTGGCCGGCATCGTCATCGTGGCCGGGACGCTCAGCGGCTCGGGGATCGGCGAGGCGGTGGTCAGCCCCGTCCGATCCACCCTCGACGGAATCGGCGCGGGGCCGGTCCTGCTCGGCTGCATGGTCGTCTGCGCGCTCGTGACCGGGACCGTCGCCCACCCGCGAGTGCGGGCGATGGCGCGGCCCGCCGTCCGGGCCTTCCGCGCTCACGTGTCGGTCCTCGCGCACTCCCCCGGGCGCACCACGGTCCTGCTGCTGTCCCAGGCCGGCACCCGCGTGTTCCAGATCCTGGCGCTCGCCTGCACGGTGTGGGCATTCGGGGCCAGCATCTCGGTGATGTCGGTGGCCACCGTCTACCTCGTCGGCTCCATGGTGGCGGGCGCGGCGCCGACGGCCGGCGGGGTGGGCGCGCTCGAACCCGCACTGGCCTTCGGGTTGGCGGCCGCCGGCGGCGACGCCGCGACCATGCTCGCCGTCGTCCTCGTCTACCGGGTGATCAGCTTCTGGCTGCCGGTCCTGCCCGGGATCGTCGCCCTGGCCGGCCTGCGGCGCAGCGGGAACCTGTAACGCACCGGCCCGTGCCGCGAGCCTCGCGGCACGGGGTCAGGCAGGCAGGTTGAGGGCCTCGACCACCGGGGCCTCATGCTCGTGGCCGAGCACCGACAGCCCGCCCGCGGCCAGCACGAAGTACGCCCCGGCCCGGGGTGGCAGGCCGAGCCAGCGAGCGACGAGCACCCGCAGCATGTGCCCGTGCCCGACGAGCGCGACGTCGCCGCGTGCCAACCAGGGGCGCAGCCGGCCCAGCACCGTGTCGGCACGCGCGCCGACCTGTTCGGCGGTCTCGCCGCCGGGCACCGGCGCGGTCCACACCGTCCAGCCGGGCACCGTCTCGCGGATCGTCGCCGTGGTGATCCCCTCGTAGCTGCCGTAGTCCCATTCGGCCAGCTCGTCCCACCTCTCCCGCTCGGTCTCGGGGGTGGTGACCAGGCCGGCGAGGTCGGCGGTGTGCCGAGCCCGCGCCCGCGGGCTGGTCGCGACGAGCCCGAAGGACCACGTCGACAGCCGGGCGGCCTGCCCGGCGGCCTGGCGTTCCCCCTCGGCGGTGAGCTCGACGTCCGTGCGGCCGGTGTGCCGACCGAGCCGGCTCCACTCGGTCTCCCCGTGGCGCAGCAGCACCACCCGGCCCGGTGGGACCTGTGCGGTCATCCGCGGCGGGACGACCGCCGCCGACGGCGCCGGACCCCGCCGGCGAACAGCAGCAGCCCCCCGCCGACCAGTGCCACCCGATCCCACCGCACGACCCGCACGAGGGTGACGCCGCCCTGGGCCAGCCTGTTCGCCCCGGGCCCGCCGGCCTGGCCGCCGCCCGGGACCAGCACCCCGCCGGCCGCGGCGCCGGATCCCGCCGGTAGCTGCGGCACGCCCGGCCCCGGGCCGAGCCCGAGCGCGGGGCCGTAGCGCTGCCGCAGCTCGGCGGCCCTGATCCGGAGCTGCTCCTGAGTGCGTTCGGCGATCCGGCGTGGGCTGACGATCTCGGCGATCGAGTCGATCGTCTCGGCCAGTTCGGCGCGGGTCTCCTCGATCTGCCGCTGGATGACGGCCGGGTCCTGCGGCACGAATGTTGCCCTCTCGTCCGGTGCGGATGGCGACGGTCACGGTGTGCGCCGATCACTCGACGCCGCACCGCGGACGTCCCCGTCAGGTGCGGCCCTGTCGGGTGCGACCCCTTCGGGTGCGGCCGGCCCTGTTCCGATCGTGCCAGACCGACCACTCCCCGGCGAGGCGAAACGTCGAGTGGTCGTCAGGAGGTCTCTCACGTTTGCCCCCGCGTGCCGGCTTGCCCCCCACTTCGGCGCCCGCTCCCGCCCGCCGCCCCCGGCCCGCATCCGCGGATCAGCCCAGGCCGTCCACCGGATCGCCGACGTCGGGCCGGACTGGCCCGAGATCGCGAGTCGCCGGACATTACGCTGATGGCTGTGCGCGGCGGTCGGCAGCGGTCTGACCCGGGAGGGCATCGCCCCGGGCCGACCAGTCCTGACCCCCTGCATCCGCGCCAGCCCCTGCACCCGCGCCAGCCGCCGCAGCCGCGCCACCGGCCGCACCCGCGCCACCCGCGGCGCGGCGGGGTGTTCACCGGCGCGATCCCCCGCGGCACGCTCGCCGGAGCCGCGTTCGCGGTGCCGGCGGTGGCCTGGGCGCTACTCGCCCACCTACCGCTGGCCGGTCAGGCACCGCCGCCCGGCCGGCTACTCCTCGTCGCGCTGGCCGCCGTCCTGCTCGCCGCCGCGGCCGAGATCGTCCGATCGGTCATACCCGGCCGCCGCACCGACCCCGGGACCCGTCGCCAGCACGGCCCGCGCCGACGGATCGGCGGACCGCGGTCGTTCGGCGGTCTGCTCGCCGTCCAGGGCCTCCTGCACGCGGCGCTCACCGCCGCCGGCTGCGGAGCCGCGCCGCGGACTGCGCGCGGCGATCCCCTGCTCGGCGTGCTCCTCTGCCACGACGGCCAGGACGGGGCTTCGCCAGCCGTGCATGCCGCCGGGGCCCTGGTCGGCTCGGCACTTCACCCCGGGCCAGCGGCTCCTACCCAGTTGGCCGGTTCCGGGCTGGCGCACGTCGATCCGGCGCTGCTGGCGGCCGCCCAGCGGGTCGCGGCCGGGACCGGTTCCGGCGACGCGTCGGCCGCGGGTCACCGTCACCTCGGCGGCCTGGCCGGGTTCGTTCCCGGGTCCGCCTCGGCCGTCGCGGCCGCCCTGGCGATGCTGCTCGCCCACGCCCTGGCCGCGGCGCTGATGTTCTGGTGGGCCCGACGCGGCGCGGAGGCGTTGGCCGCCGCCGGTCGGCTGCTGGCGTGCCGGCTGCCCACCCTCTCGGCGATCTCGCCGCCTGCGGTGGGGGTCCCGCGGTTCGCGCCGATCGGGCGGGCCGGCTCGGTGGGGCGACCGCGCCTGCTGTTGCTGCGTCACGCCGTCGCCCGGCGCGGCCCGCCGGTGCCGCTCGCCAGTAGATCGTTCCGGGATGCGCCGTGGCGGGTCGCCGCGGTCTAGCCCCGCTGCCCGCGGGCCGGGCGGGGCACCACGCCGTCGCCTGTCCCGTCGCCGCGCGTCCCGTTCCGCCCCGTCAGCCCGTCACCCACCGCGTCTACGGCGATCGCCTTCGATCACGCTCGCCGCCGGCCGGTGGCGATCCCACGCGCCTGCGGCGCCCGCTCCTGGAGTGTCATGTTCCTGATCCGTCCCCGTCGCGAGGTCTCCATCCACCTCGGCCGGTCCCCCTCCCGCCACGCGGTCCCACCCGCTGCCCCGTCCCCCCCGATCGGGCCGCCCCCGCAAGCCCAGCACTCCCTGGCCGCCCAGCCCGCCCCGGCCGCCCAGCCGTCCCCGCCGGCCGGTCGGCGCCGGCCGAGGCGGCTGTTCGGCGTCCTCGGGTCGGCGTTGGCCGTCTCGTCGCTGTTGCTGGTAACCGCCTGCGCCGGTTCCGGAACGAACAACGGGGTGACCATCGTCGACGCGGGCGACGGGGACAACGACGGTCTGCACGGCACCGTCCCGGCGCAGCGGCTGGCCAAACCCGCCCTGAACCTGACCGACACCGACGGACACCCCTTCGACCTGCGAGAACGAACAAAGGGAAAAATCACCCTGCTGTTCTTCGGGTATACGAACTGCCCCGACGTCTGCCCGACGACGATGGCGGACATCTCCTCCGCACTCACCGAGGTCAAACCGGACGTACGGCAGCAGATCGCGGTCGTTTTCGTGACGTCCGATCCTGATCGGGATACCGGGCCGGTTCTCAGTCGTTGGCTTAGGCAGTTCGACGCGACCTTCATCGGTGTCCGTGGCACGTTCGACCGGATCCGCACCGAGGCCGAGGCCCTGGGCGTCCCCCTGGAGAAGCCCGAGGTTCAGGCCGACGGTTCCGTTCTGGTCACCCACGGCTCCCAGGTGATCGCCTTCTCCCGGGACGACCGGATCCGCGCGCTGTACCTGGCGGGCACGGGCGTCCAGGCATACATCGACGACCTGCCCAAGCTGACCGCCGAGCGGTCCGGACCAGAAGCCCGGTAATGAACACGATCGCCTACCGCCTCACCACGCCGACGCAGCCGGCGAGCCGGGGCATCTCCACTGTCCTACGCCTGGCCCTCGGCGCCGTCTGGCTCGTCGCCGGCCTGCTGAAGGTCAACGATCCGGACGGCATGCTGCGCTCGGTGCGGGCGTTCCGCATCCTGCCCGAGGCGCTGGTGCAGCCGGTGGCCTACGGCGTGCCGTTCCTGGAGATCGCCCTCGGCGTGCTGCTCATCGTGGGACTCGCGGTGCGGGTGACCGCACTGGTGTCGGCGCTGATGTTCGCCGTCTACGTCGCGGCCATCGCCTCGGCGGCGGCCCGCGGCCTGCGCATCGACTGCGGCTGTTTCTCCTCCGGCGGCGACCTGACGGCCGACGCCCCCACGCACTACACCTCCGAGCTGGTCCGCGACAGCCTGCTGCTCGCCGCGGCCGCGCTGCTCGCCTGGCGGCCCGGCGGCTATCTCGCCGTGGACCGCATCCTCGACAAGCCGGTCAACGACCGTTCCAGGAGTGACACAGATGGCCTCGAACTCTAAGACCCGCGGCAAGGGCGGGAACGGCCGGAACGCCCCGACCGCAGCCAAGCCCGCCGACCGCGCCGCCGACCGTCCCGCCGCCAGCTCCGCGGCCAGCTCCGGCGGCGGTGCCGGCGCCCGCGGCGGCGCCGGGACGAAACCGGCGGGAGGGGTGAGCTCCGCGGGGGGACCCGGTGGCGGATCAGGTCCGGCTCGGCGAGGCAGGGCTGGCGCCGAGGACCGGCGGGCCAAGGCCGCCGCCGCCCGCGCCGCAGCGGCGGCTCAGGAGCGGCGGCGCCGCAACCTGATCGTCGCCGGTGTGGTCGTCGTGGTGCTCATCGTCGCAGGCGTGATCGGCTTCGCCGTGCAGAACTCGCGGGAGGAGTCGAAGCCGGTCGTGCTGCCGGCCACGGCCACCGGAAGCGACAACGGCATCGTCGTCGGCCAGGCGTCCGCCCCCGTGACGGTGGACATGTACGAGGACTTCCAGTGCCCGGCCTGCGAGGCGCTGGAGACGCAGACCGGCCCGACGATCCGCACCCTGCTCGACCAGGGCAAGATCAAGATCGACTATCATGTGATGTCGTTCCTCGGTCCCGAGTCGAAGCGGGCGGCGAACGCTGCGGCCGCGGCCGCGAACGAGGGCAAGTTCCGCCAGCTTCATGACGTCCTGTACGCGAACCAGCCGGAGGAGCACACCGGCGGATTCACCAAGGACACCCTGCTCACGCTCGGCGCCAAGGCCGGCCTGGCCTCACAGGCCTACAAGGACGCCGTCAACAACGGCACCTACGACGGCTACGTCGCCAAGGTCGACGGCGCCGCGTCGAAGGCCGGCGTCACGGCGACGCCGACCGTCATCATCGGCGGCAAGCAGCTCTCCGGCACCCAGCTCACCCCCGACGGCTTCCGCGCCGCCGTCACCGCCGCGAGCTGACCCCGGCGCCCCAACCAGGTCAGCCGACCAGACCCGCGCCGCGGCCGGCCGTCTCCTCCCCTCGGGCGAGACGGCCGGCTGCGGCCGAGCGTCCTACTCCCAGGCCACGGCGGACGGGGGTGGTTTGCCGTTCCGCGCAGGCCACGACTACTTTTCGGGCCATGACTGAGACCGCCAGCGCCGCCCGTCTCGCCCCCGGCGACCCCGCTCCCGACTTCACGCTGCCCGACGCCGACGGCAACGAGGTGTCGCTGTCGTCGTTCCGGGGCCGCCGCGTCGTCGTCTACTTCTACCCGGCCGCGTCGACGCCGGGCTGCACGAAGCAGGCGTGCGACTTCCGGGACAGCCTTGCCCAGCTCAACGACGCCGGCATCGACGTCCTCGGGATCTCCCCCGACAAGCCGGCGAAGCTGGTGAAGTTCCGCGACAACGAGTCACTGACGTTCCCGCTGCTGTCCGACCCGGAGCGCAAGGTCCTGGCCGCCTACGGCGCGTTCGGCGAGAAGACGATGTACGGCAAGAAGACCGTCGGCGTGATCCGCTCGACGTTCGTCATCGGCGCCGACGGAAAGGTCGAGGTGGCGCAGTACAACGTCCGCGCGACCGGCCACGTCGCCAAGCTCCTGCGCGACCTCGACCTCGCCACCGCCTGACCGACCCGCCTCGCGCCGTCTAGCTCGCCGGCCGCAGGTCCCAGCGCAGCAGTACGTTCTGCGGCCGGCGCGGGTCGACCAGCACCGGGATACGCCGCGGCCGGCCGGACGAGGCGATCGCCGCGCGGCTGAGATCCATGTCCGCATCGGGCAGCACCGCGCTGCGCACCACCGAATACGGCGCGCCCCCCGGCCGATCAACGAGGAGGTGCACCTCGGCGACGGCCCGCCCGTTCACCCGCACGCCCGTGTCACACACCGTGTCGACGGTCGCGGTCGTCGCCTGCCCGGAGTGGATCAGCGTCAACGCCCGGTTGCGTTCGAGCAGGGCACGCTGGGCGGCGTGCCGGGGCCCCGACCGCCCCAGCCGGGACACGGTCTGCGCGGCCCCGTCGGCCGCCGCCGCGCCCCCCGCCGTCGGATGCCCACCAGCAGCGCCGGCAACGGCGAGATGCCGACGGGCGGCTCGAGCTTCGTCGCCCCGGTCGGCGGCACCCGCGAGCACACCGCCCGAGCCGATCTGCCCCTCGGCGACCGAGGTACCAGCGGTACCGACCGGCACATCGTCCGAGCCGGACACGTCACCAGCGATGGACCCGTCACCAACGACCACATCGGCCATGGATGTGGGCGGAGTGTCTGTGGGGCCGGCACCGATCGAGCCGGTGCCGGGCGAGCCGGTGGTAGCGGAAACGGCGGTGTCGGCGGTGTCGGTGGACGCGGCGGTACCCGGGGCCTCCGTCGTGGTCATCTGTTGTCGTCTCCCAGTCGTCCTCGCGCGGACCGGCGCAGGCACCAGCCTGCCGCCGGAGTACTGCCCGTGCGGGTCGGGCTGGCGACAGCGAGACCGCCGCGCCTGTCGGCAAGGCGACCGTCGGACGAAGGAAGCTGGCCGACGACGCGAACCCTGTTGACGGCCGGGTATGTGTCCGACTGCTATCCCCCCAAACCTCACGAAACCGAACGAGACGCATCTGGACGGACCTGACAGCGCACGGTGACCGCGGATCGACCCTTCGGAGAACCGCCATGCCACCGTGGTGCCGGTCCTCGCTACCCTGGAAGCCACGCGGGAGTGGCGGAATGGCAGACGCAGCAGGTTTAGGTCCTGCCGCCCTAGGGCGTGGGGGTTCAAGTCCCCCCTCCCGCACCCCCGATCGGGAACCGACTCACGGGATCGGGCGCACCCCGAGCGCGCGCAGGAAGGGCCCGTCCGCCCCCGTCCACCCCCGTCCGCTCAGGGTCATGCGCACCGCCGGCAGGCCAGGACAGCGGGTGGTTCAGGCGGAGAAGGAGGATCTCGCTCTTGACGCCGGAGTCGCCGAGCTGGCCGTGGTGTCGAAGGTGCCGGGGCCGAAGTCGTTTTCTGACCGTCCGGGTCGTCGCGCCGCGAACCCGCGGCCGGCGGTGTGAGCCGACCGCGGGCAGCGGAGGGCGGCGGAAGTGTGCCCCTCTAGTTCGAGGCTGGTAGCAGCCGGACCGCCATGCTGAAGAACCCGCCGCCGGTGATCTGACGCACCCCGGCCAACCCGAGCACCTTCACCGGTGTGTTGCGGTTCGTTTCGGTTCCGTCTCCCAACGGCTGACTACCCCACGCCCACACCGTGCCGTCGGAGAGCAGCGCCAGACTGTGCAGGTTTCCGGCAGCAATCTGGGTGACCGACCTGGGTCCCTGAGCGGCCCCAGGTCCCTGAGCGGCCCCAGGTCCCTGAGCGACAGAGGTCGTGGCACCCGCCGGCGGTAGTCCGGGAATCCGCACCGGCGTATGGTGGTCCGTCGTCGTGCCGTCTCCCAGTTGCCCGGTGCCATTGTTACCCCAGGCGAAAACCTGACCGGAGGGGACGCCGCCTGCGCCGCCGATCAACGCCAGGCTGTGGGTCTCACCGGCAGCAATCCGAGCGACCCCGGACAGCCCGGCAACTCGGACCGCAGTGGTGGAGTCCCTCGTGGTCCCGTCGCCCAGCTGCCCCTTCTGGTTCGCGCCCCAGCCCCAGACCGTGCCATCGCCGCGCACCACCAGACTGTGCCCGCCGCCAGCAGCGATCTGCGTAATTCCGGTCAGCCCAGAGACCTGCGCCGGCGTGGAGCGGTTAGTGGTGCTGTTGTCACCCAGCTGCCCGAACTCGTCGTCACCCCAGGCCCACACGGTGCCATCGTTACGTAGCGCCAAGCCATGGGCCGCGCCGGCGTCCACCTGGGTGATGCCGGCCAATCCCGAGACCTGTACCGGTGTGCGGCGGCCCCTGGTGCTGCCGTCACCCAGCTGCCCGTAGCCGTTGGCGCCCCAGGCCCAGACCGTGCCGTCGGAACGAAGGGCGAGCGTGAAGTGGTTGTTCGCGGCGATCTGGGTGATGTTGGTCAGCCCGGGCACCGGTCCCGGCGTGCTGCGGTCCGTCGTGGTTCCATCGCCCAACTCCCCGTTGAAGTTGAGGCCCGAGGTCCACACCGTGCCGTCCGAGCGCAGCACCACACTGTGGTAGCCGCCGGCGGCTACCTGGGTGACGCCGTCGGTCAGACCGACCATCTGAACGGACGTGAGGCGAGTTGTCGTGCTCCCGTCGCCCAGCGCCCCAGCGGAGTTGAAGCCCCAGGCCGCAGCTCCGATGTGGTCGGCAGCGGTGGAGGCGGCCACAGCCGGCCCCACCGGCGCGAACACCGCCGTGGCCACCACTGCCACCGACGCCGCCCAGATGGCGCGCCCGCGCCTGCGAGGCCACCTGCCAGTCGACCGGCTGCGCACCGGGTTGTCCGAACGAATGCCTACCCAACTCACCACGGTCCTCCTTCGAAGTGGCCCTTCCACCGCCGCTCAGCGGCGGGTCCAGACCCACTACTCGGGGCCCGGGCGGGCGCGAACCGCACGGATCCAGCCCGGTTGCGATCCTCATTGGTGAGCCGTGACGCGGGTGTGACACCGCCGTGCCGCCGTGACGCTCGGACAGTCCCGCGGCGGCCGGGTCCCGGCCGCTGAAGGTACGGGCTCCGCTGCCTCGACAACACTCGTCAGGAGGGCCAACTGGTAACCGCCAGGTCCGCGACGTGCGAACCTGGCGGCACCTTACGGAGGGCGACGTCGGGACTTACGGGCGACGTCTGACTGCCCCGGCACACGACGGCCGAGGCCCCGGGGTCAGGACAGCGGGTGGTTCAGGCGGAGGAGGAGAATCTTGCTTTTGACGCCGGAGTCGACGAGCTGGCCGTTGGTGTCGAAGGTGCCGAGGCCGAAGTCGTTGTCGTTGGCCACGGCGATGGTGCGGGGGCCCAGGACGGCGACGCCCTCGACCTTGTCGGGCATGCCGGGGACGGCCTCGAGGTCGACGGCCAGGCGCTTGGGCAGGACCGTGACGCCGGCCGTGGCCGGGTCGGCGAGGGACTCCAGCGACGGCGAGGTCGCGGGGCTGTCCCACGCGGTGCCGAGGATGTTCGTGGCCTTGCGCAGGTCGACGGTGTAGAGGCGGGCGACGGGGTCGGTGCGCTCGTCGACGAGCAGGGTGTGCTCGTCGACCGCCGCGAGCGAGGAGATCTTCATCTCGGCGGGGTCGCCGCCGACGCTCGGGTCGAAGGTCTTGACGTCCTCGAGGCGGTAGACGAACTCGCCGGTCACCTTGTTGGTGGCGGTGTCGAAACGGAAGATCCGGGTGTTGCGGGACGCCTCGCCGGTGTCCTTGTCCGGCACCAGCAGCGGGCTCTGCACCGACAGGTACAGGGTGCGGCCGTCCGGCGCGAGCGCGATGCCCTCGAAACCGCGGTTGATCTTACGGTTGGTGAGGATCGCGGGCAGCGACGGGATGACGGGATAGTCCGTCCCGGTCAGCTTCAGGCCGGCGGGGACGTACCGGGCCAGCACCTTTCCGCGGGCGCTGATCCGCAGCAGGGACGGGCTGTACTCGTCCACCAGCCAGAACTCGCCGCTGCGCGTGCGGACGAGACCCTCCGTGTCCAGACCGTTCGGGTTGAACGGGAGCTTCGTCTGGGCGTCCCAGGTGTAGGGGGTCTCGTCGTAGCCGTCGATGTTCGACAGGCCGGTGACGGGTGCTCCGTGCGCGGTGGTGATCGGCAGGGATTCCAGGACCTTGATGGCCGATCCGTCGACGCGGACCTTGAGGATGGCCGGGTCGAAACCGGGGACCGGGAAGGTCCGCCGGTTCTTGCCGGCCACCTTGATCTGGCCGTTCGGACCGCGGTCGGTGACGGTCCAGAACTCGTTGGGCCGACCGGCCGGGTACAGATCACTGCCGATGCCGCCGAGGTTGACGCCGCGGTCGGTGTCCACCGAGCCGGGGATCAGCCCATTGGAGAACTCGGCCAGTCCGGTGTCCGGCAGCGTCCCCGTCGCCACCACCGTCGGCACGGTCGACCCGGCGCTCGCCGGCGCGGCCGACGCGATCCCCTGCCCCGCGACGATGCCGAGCGGCACCGTCAGTGCCAGGCCCGCGACCGCCCATCCACGAAGTCGTCTCGACGCCACGACACTCCCCCCTGATCCCCGCATCGGAATCACCCGCCGTTTCCCCAGGTACCGACCGTCGACACGGCCGACAACGGACGTTAGGGCCCATCGATGGACATCTGATGAACCGCAGCCGTCCGGCGACCCTCCGCACTACGACCAACAGACGGAAACGCCCTTGTCACGCGCCGCGCAGGCACGCCCGAGGCGTTCGACGGGCCAGCGTCGAACCCGGACACGCGCAGGACGTAGGACGGTCTGCGACCGGTCTCCGGCGCCGGCGAGACACCGAAGCGAGGGATGCATCCGGGAACCGGGACGAGGGACGCGGACATTACCCGGCATGGGGCGACGATGACGGGTGGGGCCGATCCGGATGAGGCCGATGGGGACGGGGATCTCCTGGAGCAGGCCGGGCGGGGGGACGGGGCCGCCTTCGGGCGGCTGTTCCGCGCGCACGCTGACGCGGTCTACGCCTACTGCTTCCACCGGCTCGGGACGTGGAGCGCCGCAGAGGACGCGACGTCGGTCGTCTTCCTGGAGGCCTGGCGACGGCGCGCCGACGTGGTGACGGTGTCGGGGTCGGGGTCGCTGCGGCCCTGGCTGCTCGGGGTGGCCACGAACGTGATGCGCAACCAGCGGCGGGCCGCCCGCCGGTACGACGCGGCGCTGTACCGGCTGCCACCGTCGTCCGCGGAGCCGGATCACGCCGACGAGGTCGCGGCCAGGCTGGACGACGAGCGGCGGATGCGGGAGATCCTTCGCGAGCTCGCGACGCTGGACCGCGGTGCGCGGGAGGCGATCGTCCTGGTCGCGTTGGAGGGCCTGACCTACCCGGAGGCGGCGGTGGCCCTCGACGTGCCGGTGGGGACGGTGCGTTCGCGGGTGGCCAGAGCCCGCAGGCGGCTGCGGCGCGACGTCCCGGCAGAGGCGAGGACGTCCGGTGACGACGTCGTCGTGGCCGGTTCCGGGCCGGAGCCCCGGGATCTGATGGCGAACAGGGATCAGCCGGGCCGGAAGGCGGTGCGAGATGTCTGATCCGGGATGCATGCGGCCGCCGCTGCCGCGGTCGATTCCCGCGCGGCGCCTGGAGCAACGCTCCGTGCTGCTCGAACGTCACGTCGACGCATCCTGGGGACCTGCACCGCGGCGTCCGCATCGTCCCCGGTCCCCCCGGCGTTCTCGGCCCTGGTGGTGGCGAAGAAGGGTGCTGGTGCCGGCCGTGGCACTGACCGTCGCCTGCCTCGCCGCCGCCGGCTGGGGGCTGCGGCCCGCTGGGCTGGCCACCCGGGCCACCGCAGTCGGCTGCTACTCGGCGGTCAGCCTGACCAGCGACACCGCCGTCATCGGAGGTCAGGCAGCGGCGGATCCGGTCGCGGCGTGTCGGGACATCTGGCAACAGCCGGGGCCGGGCACGGGCGCAGGGGCGGGCGCCGGCTCGAGGCTGGCTCCGAACACGCCGGCGGCGGCCTGCCTTCGTGAGGACGGGAGCATCGCCGTCTTTCCCGCGACAGATGCCTGCGCGTCGCTGGGACTCCGCCCGTTCGCGGGGGTGTCCGACGCCGCGCGGCGGTTCGCGGCGTTCCAGCGCGAGGCGGTCGACATCGTCGGGGCCGACCACTGCCGACCACGGGCGCAGATCATCGCGGTCCTGCGGCAGAAGCTGGACGGCTACGGGCTGCGTTCCTGGTCAATCGACGACAGCGGATTCGATCAGCCGTGGGCTCGGGGCCGGCCCTGCGCCGGGCTCGCGATCGACCACGACCGCTCGCGCGTGCTCATCGTGCCGATGCCGTGACCGGTGGGGCGGGCGGCGCGAGCCGGACGGGCAGGGCCTGCCAGCCGTGGACGATGAAGGAGGGCGCCTGCGGCAGGTCACCTGCCGGTGCGGCGAGGGCGAGGCCGGGGAAGCGGGCGAACAGTGCGGGCAGGGCGTACCCGGCCTCCAGCCGTGCCAGCGGGGCGCCCAGGCACCGGTGGACGCCGATCCCGAACGCAAGGTGGTCGGCCGCGTCCCGGCCGGGCTCGAACCGCCAGCGGCAGCGGCTGCGCGAAGGCGCCCACCAGGTCGACGACCGACCCGGTGGTCCCGGCGGCCAGGTCGTCGAGGAGCCGCTCGGTGACCGCCGCTACGGCGGGGCGCAGCAGCTCGGTGCGCCGGGCGCTGAAACTCGGCGCGACCAGCCGGCGCAGCCGGGCATGATCGACACCGTAGGTGCTGAGCATGTTCACCACGCCCACCCACTGCGCAACGGGCCTGCCGGCGGCGGTCAGCGCACCTGGCCGAGCCGGACCAGGGTGGTCGTCCCCGGCAGCACCGGCGCGTGGCAGTGCCCGCACACCATCTCGGGATGCAGCTCGGCGCCGCAGTCGTGCTCCCACCTGGTCGGCGCCGGGCCGTCGGTGACGTAGCGGTCGCCCCACTCCATCAGCCCGAGCAGGATCGGCCGCAGCGCGCGGCCGGCCTCGGTGGGGACGTACTCGTAGCGCGGCGGACGCTCCTGGTACTGCACCCTGGCCAGCACCCCGCGATCGACGAGGGTACGCAGCCGCGCCGCGAGAATGTCCCGGCTCGCCCCCGTGTTGCGGGCGATCTGGTCGAAACGGCGCTCACCGAGCAGCACCTCGCGCAGCGCGAGCAGGCTCCACCGCTCACCGACGACCCCGAGCGCGTTGGCGATCGAACAGTCCCGCCCGGAACCGGCCATGGTGACCATCCCCTCGACCGCACGCTCCGCCAGTCCAACCCGGCCCCGCCGCCCGAATCTCCCGGGCACCCGGCGGAAGGTGTCGGTCCGGTAATCAAACCTATCACCTCCCGACGCGCCAGCGACCAGTAACAGCGACCAGTAACACAGTCACCGTGCGCGATGAGCCGAAACGTCAACGGCGCCCCGCACCTCGCGGTAGACAGGACCGTGGAGCCACCAGCCACCGAAGGAGTCCTGCCATGACCACCGCGGGAGAGGACCGGCGACCGGTGCGGAGCCGGCGGGACGGCCCTACGACGCCAACGACGCTGACGTGCCTCGGGCCGTCGCCGGACCCGCCGTTCGAGCGGGTGACGAGCGCGTCGGTGGTGGCGGTCACCGACGACGGCCGACTGGTCGTCGCCGAGCTGACCCGCGGACTGGACATACCCGGCGGGCATGTCCAGCGCGGCGAGTCGTCGATCGACGAGACCGTGCGGCGGGAGGCGTGGGAGGAGGTCCGGGCCCGGCTCGGCGTCCTGCACCCGGTCGAGGTGATCGAGTCCGACTACTTCGGCGCCGACGACCGGACCTACATGGTGATCCGCACCGCCCGGGTCACCGAACTCGGCCCGTGGGAGACCACCCACGAGTCCGCCGGCCGGATGCTGATCGAACCCGAGGACTTCCTGCGGCGCTACCGCGGCGGGGACCCGGCGCTCATGCGCCACCTCGTGACCACCGCCCTCGCCGCCCTCCCTGACCTCCCCGACCTCCCCGACCCCTGATCAGGACCGGCCGGACGGGTGGCCAAACGCGTTGGCCTCCCGTGCAGGCTCACGCCGGCAGGTCGCACCACTGCCTCAGCCAGGCCCCCACCACCGGGGCCCCGTCACCACGCCGTTCGCGCACCGTCACCAGCCTGTCGACCGCCTGAAGGCACATCCGCTGCCAGCAGGCGGCTCGTTTCTCCGGCGAGGACTCGATCACCGGAATCGAGGTCTCCTCGGTGGCGTGCAGATTGTGCAGCGCCGCCGCCAGCCCGGTCCCACCGTCCGCGCGGCTGCCGGGCGAGGGCTCGGCGATCGTCCCCGGCCCGCCGGCGAAGCGCAGCAGACTGCGGCCGTCGCACGCCTGGCACTCGCAGACGAGCAGCCGATCCTGATGGTCGTCCGCCAGTTCCCGCAGCCGCCCAGCCGGGACGTACGTGAGCAGGTCCGGGACGAACAGGTGGGGATCGGAGGAGGCTCGTCCTCCACCCCCGGGCCACGACTGGTGCCGCGTCGAGGGGAGAAGCCCCACCGCTCCGAGAGCCGCGCCGTGGGCCACCGCGCCGATGGCCGAGACGTCGCAGCGGATGAGGCCGATCGGGACCGGTCGCGTCTCCCGCAGCAGGGCTACCAGGCCGGCCACGGTCCCGGCGCGATCGAGCGGATTGCTCCGGTGGGCGAGGACGATGGCGACCGGCCGGCCTGCCGCGATGATCTCCTTGATGAGGGTGTCCAGGCCTCCCGACAGCAGCCAACCGAGCGGCAGCGCGAGCACCACGACACCCGGCTCCGGGGCACCCAGCTCCGGGGCACCCAGCGCCAGGACAAGGGCGTCCCGGTCCGCCACGGCGATGACCGGGCCGCCCAGCAGCCGAACCGGGCTGGCGGACGAGCCCGGCCACGCGCCGACACCCGGCAGACCAGCCGCGACGCCGCCGGTCAGGTCCAGACCCGGCGGCGTGCTGGCCCCGTCCCCCTCCATGGCGGCCTGCTCGGCCGTGCGGTACGTGGCGGGATCGACGAGCACAGGCTGGTTCCGGTACCGGATGCCGATCACGGAGCGGTCGGATCGGCCGGCGACAACCGCGCCGCCGACGACCGTCAGGGCCTCGTCCAGCAAGGAGAGGCCACTGTCGGTGAGGTAAGGCAGAACTGATCCGTCGGGGACCGGGTGGAAAGCCGCCGCCGATCCGGGCGGACGAGGAGCGAGCATCGAAACACCGCCGCCTCACCAGAGGATCTACCGATGAACGACTACTCGATGAATTGTAATCATTTCACTGCATCAGGTGAGCGATTCGACTCGTTCCGTGCGACCCCACCGCGACCGCCCGCGTCAAGGTCCGGACGGCCCTACCCGGTGACTACTCAAGGCTGCCGAGGTCGGGCCGCGGCGATGTGACGCGAGTCTCGCGAGACGCATTACAGTGATCTATAGTGAGGTCACACACCGTCACCCACGAACTGGCGACGGTGACGACCTCGCTGCCGATGACTGCGTCGCGGAGGTGGAGCCATGTTCGGTCTGACGGTGCGCTTCGAGGTTCGCCCGGACACTGCGGACGCGTTCGACGCCCTCGTGGCGCGGACGGTGCCCCTCATCGCGGAACGGGAGCCCGGCACGCTGATCTACACGACGCACCGCGTCGCCGGCGACCCGAACGCCCGACTGTTCTACGAGCTCTACCGGGACCGCGACGCCTTCGAGGAGCACGAGAACCAGCCGCACATGCACCGCTTCGCCGCCGGCCGCCAGTCGCTGCTCACCGGTCCGCCGCGCATCGAGTTCGTCACCTTCACCGCCGGCACCGGGGTTCCCGTCTCGACCGACGCCTGACGGCCCGGCAACCCCGGCCGGTCTTGCCTGCCGGTGACGGGGCAGACTGCGGTACGTGACCGCCAGGAGCGCCGCAGCGCCGCAGTCAGGAGGGTGACGGATGAGGATCGGATTCATCGGCCTGGGCGGGATGGGCACGGCCATGGCCCGCAACCTGGTCGCCGCGGGCCACACCGTGCTGGCCTGGAACCGCTCCCCCGGGCCCGTCACCGAGCTGGCCGCGGCCGGCGCCGTCCCCGCGAGCATCGAGGAGGCGTTCGCGACCGGGACCGTGCTGAGCATGCTGGCCGACGACCAGGCCGTGACGGAACGCCTGCTCGACCCCGCGGTGCTGGCCGCGGCGCCCGCCGGCGCCCTGCACGTGAACATGGCGACGATCAGCACCGCCCTGGCGGAACGGGCCGCGCGCGAGTACGCCGAGCGGGGCCTGCGCTACCTCGCCGCGCCGGTGTTCGGCCGGACGGAGGCCGCGGCGGCGGGCAACCTCACCATCGTGACCGCCGGTGAGTCGGCGGCGATCGCCGAGGTGCAGCCGCTTTTCGACGTCCTCGGCAGGCGCACCTGGACGGTCGGCGAGGCGCCGGCGCACGCCAACCTGGTCAAGATCCTCGGCAACTACCTGATCGCCTGCTCCATCGAGGCGATGGCCGAGGCGACGACCGTGATCGAGGCGGGCGGGCTGGACCCGGCCCTGTTCATCGAGGTGCTGACCGACAACCTGTTCCCCGGCCCGGTCTTCGCCGGCTACGGCGGCATGATCGGGAAGAGAAGCTACGAGCCGGTCAACTTCCGGCTGCCGTTGGGGTTCAAGGACGTCGGCCTCGCGCTGTCCGCGGGACAGGAGCGCAACGTCCCCCTGCCCTTCGGCGGCGTGCTGCGCGACGCGTTCATCGAGGCGCTCGCGCACGGCCAAGGGGAGCAGGACTGGGCAGCGGTCGCCGAGACCGCCCGCCGCCGCGCCGGGCTCGCCTAACGCGGCTCCGACGGCTGGGCGGCTCGGACGGCTGCGGCGCTCGGACGGCTGCGGTCGGACGGCTGCGGCGACTTGGGCAGCCGGTGATGGCGCGGGGCCCGGCGAAAGCCGTCCCAGGATGCGGTGTCGCAGCTCGCTGGGTCGCAGGCTGAACGGCGACGAGTCCACCCGGTCGGCCCGACGAGGCCGGGTGCGCGCTCGCCCCGCCGTTCCGGCCGCCTTCGCCGGTGCCCGTCGGCGGGCGCGCCGCCCGATGCGTGCCGCCCGCCGACGGAGCCACCGGTGGGCGGCCCCGAGCCGTCCGCGGCCCGCCCGGCCCACCCGGGCGTTGGGCGCAGAGCAGGATTGACGATGAGCGCAGCTCCGTCCCGACGTCCCACCCCGACCTCATGACCAGGGCCGTCGCCTTCGCGGTCCTGCTGGTGACCCTGTTCGCGGCACACCAGCTCGCCGATCATGTACTGGGCCAGACCGACGCCCAGGCCCGGCTGAAGACGACGCCGGGCCCGGCCGGCTGGGCGGCGCTGGGACGCCACCTGGCCGCGTATCACGCGGTCGTCGTGGTGATGGTGACGGTGGCGGCGGTCGGGCTCGACCTGCGGCTGTCCGCGATCGGGGCCTTCGCCGGGCTGGTGATCTCGGTGGTCACCCACGCGCTGTGGGACCGCCGGGTCGCCGTGCGCTGGGTGCTGACCAGGACGGGTGGCGGCGACTTCGCCGAGCTGGCCGAAAACGGGATGAACGGCATGTACCTGGCCGACCAGTCTCTGCACGCGGCATCGCTGTGGTTGGCCGCGATGGTCGCCGTGCTGCTGTGAGCCGTGGACCCGCCGGCCTGGGCGGGGGCGCTCCTAGCAGGCCGCCGACGTGCCGCCCGGTCCGTCCGACGAGCCCGACGACGTGCTCCCGGACCTGCTCGACCCGCTCGCAAACCCGTCCGACCAGCTCGACCCGCCGTCGGCGCCGCCCGACATGCTCCAGGACACGTTGTCGGCGCCGCCGGGCACGGACCAACGATCGTCGTCGGCACCGTCGCGACCGGCATAGTCCCAGCACGACGACCATTCGTCAGCGTGGGGTTCGGCGGCGAGGTCGCCACTCGGCCAGTCGAACCCGACGTGGGCGAAGCCGAACGACGAGCCACCGGCGGAGTCGGAGTGCGCGGGCACCGACCGCTCGGCGGCCCCGGACGCCGAGGCGAACGCCGAGCCGACAACATGCGGGATCACGAACCAGGCAGTGATGTTGACCCCCACGACGACGAGGATGATGACAAGCGGGACCAGGTAGCTGTACGCGGGTGGGAGCACGAGCGCCAGGGTGACCAGCCCTCCCACCAGGAGGGCGACGCCCGCGGCGACCGCAGCGAGGAACCGTGCCATAGGCATGTTCCTATCGCCCTCGACGGGGCTACGACCTCGATCGACGCCAACCCGACAAGCCGGGAGGGCGGTTTGACGGTGATCATCCCGCTTGCTCCGTCCGTCCTCGGATCGGCGGCCGCGACCCAGCGGTGAGCCGACGGCACCCACCCGTGACGCCGGCACGTGGTGACGCCCCGGTATCGCCTGCTGGCTTTCGATGACCTGCCCGGCCCACAGCGGCGGCAATCACAGCATCTCGTCATCGTAGGAGCACAGGGGGACATCGGGGAACGACTCACGGCCTGAAACGCGGACGGATCACGCCCAGCCGGCGCGACGCCGCGGGCCGACCAGCGACCCCACCGGCGGCCGGGCGGGGGCACTCCGACGCCGATGCCCGCGCGGCACGAGCACTGGCCCGACGGTGCCGGTCGGGGCATCGCCGTGGATGCCCCGACCGGACGCCGCCGAGCTCGAGGATGCGACTGGGGCATCGCGGTTCGGGGACGGATGGGAACGACCCGGACACCTCAGCCGCGTCCTCAACCTACCTGGTCGATAGCTATTAGTCACTGATCGATTACAGGCAGTTCTAGCGTACACCCCGTTTGAGGTCCCTGTACCCGTATGCCGCTGCCAGTCGGGCACCTTTCGTCGCGGGAGGACGAGTGGGCGACACCGGATCGTTCCCAACCCGATCGGCCGGACTTCGCGAATTCCCCTGGGGCCAGGGAGCCGCCGGGGGATGTCGACCCCGCCACACATCGTCCGGCCCCGGCACACCGGGACCGGAGCATGGGTAGCAACGACGTATGACACGCGGCGAGGCAACCCGAAGCGCCGGACAGATCGGCACGATGTGCGACTTGCGCATGCTGTCCCGTATTGGACAAAGGTTTCGTGATGACAGCCACAGGGTGAGCATCGGGTTTCCGGCTTAGTCTGATCGCTCATGAGTGGCGCGCCGGTCGGGGTGTTCGACAGCGGAGTAGGCGGTCTCACGGTGGCGCGCGCCATTCTGGACCAGCTTCCGCACGAGCCGTTGGTCTATCTCGGCGACACCGGACGGGCACCCTACGGACCACGTCCCATCGCCGAGGTACGCCGCTACGCCCTCGAGTGTCTTGATCGCCTGGTCGACGAGGGGGTGAAGCTGCTCGTGATCGCCTGCAACACGGCCAGCGCGGCGTGCCTGCGCGACGCGCGGGAACGCTACAGCGTCCCGGTCGTTGAAGTGATCATGCCGGCGACCAGGCGCGCGGTGGCAGCCACCCGCAGCGGTCGGGTGGGCGTCATCGGCACGGTGGCCACCATCGGCAGCCGCGCCTACGACGACGCCTTCACCGCCGCCGCGGGCGTCGACCTGACCGGCGTCGCCTGCCCCGCGTTCGTGGACTTCGTCGAGCGGGGTATCACCTCTGGGCGGCAGCTACTCGGGCTGACCGAGGCATACCTCGCACCGTTGCAGGAAGCCGACGTCGACACGGTGATACTCGGATGCACCCATTACCCGCTGCTGACCGGGGTGATCGGCCTCGTGATGGGAGAGGGCGTGACGCTGGTGAGCAGTGCCGAGGAGACAGCGAAGGACACCTACCGGGTGCTCGCGCGGGACGGGCTGTTCCGCGACCCCGACCTACCACCACCCAGCCACCGCTTTCTGACCACGGGTGACCCCGCGCTGTTCACCCGCGTGGGGCGAAGGTTCCTCGGGCCCGAACTCGTCCAGGTCTCGGCCGTGGCGTCCGGGGAGCCGTCCCTCCCGGCGCCGTCCGCGCCGCCCGCCACCAGGACCTCGACCGCAGCCGTCTGGACCGCCCGACCCGCGGCGGATCAGGATTCCTCCCAGCAGAGCCCGGTGGTGCCACGGTGAAACTGACCATTCTCGGCTGTTCCGGCACGTACCCGGGGCCGGCCTCCGCCTGCTCGTCGTACCTGGTGGAGTCGGACGGGTTCCGGCTCGTCCTCGACGCGGGCAACGGGTCGATGGGTGAACTGCAGCGGCACTGCGACCTGCGCGACATCGACGCGGTCCTGCTCAGTCACCTGCACGGCGACCACTGCCTGGACCTGGTGGCGAACTCCTATGCGCGGCGCTACCACCCCGAGGGCATGCCGCCCAAGCTCCCCGTCTACGGCCCGATCAACACCCAGGAACGGCTGTGCGGGGCGTTCGAGAAGTGGCCGGAGGACAGCCTCGCCGACATCTACGACTTCCGCACTATCGGCGCCGGCTGCCTGCACGTCGGGCCGTTCCGGATCGACCTCACCCGGGTGGCGCACCCGGTCGAGGCGTACGGCGTCCGGGTCACGGCGGAGGATCGGGTGCTCACCTACTCGGGCGACACCGGCGCGTGTGACCGGCTCGTCCGGCTCGCCCGCGACAGCGACCTGTTCCTGTGCGAGGCGTCGTTCCTCGACGACGAGGACAATCCGCCCGACCTGCACCTGACCGGCCGGGAGGCCGGCGAGCACGCGCAGAAGGCCGGCGTGGGGCGGCTGGTGCTGACCCATCTCGTCCCCTGGGGGAACGCCGCCCGTTCGGAGGAGGAGGCGGCCGGGGCGTTCGACGGGAACCTGACCATCGCCAAGCCCGGGGCCACGTTCGAGATCTGACCCGCGTCGCCGGATCGGACCGCGTCGCCGGATCGGACCGCGTCGCCGGATCGGACCGCGTCACCCGAATGGACCAGGGCAGGCCGGGGCCGGTCAGACGGGGCCGGGCGGCCGGTCCGGGGCGGGCCGATAGTGTCGCGGGCGTGACACGAGTCGATGGCAGGAAACCGGACGAACTTCGGCAGGTGACGATCCTGCGGGGTTGGCAGGAGCACGCCGAGGGGTCGGCGCTGATCAGTGCCGGCAAGACCAGGGTGCTGTGCGCCGCCTCGGTGACCACCGGCGTCCCGCGCTGGCGCAAGGGCAGCGGCCTGGGCTGGGTGACAGCCGAGTACTCGATGCTGCCGCGGGCCACCAACACCCGCAACGACCGCGAGTCGGTGCGTGGCCGGATCGGGGGACGCACTCACGAGATCTCCAGGTTGATCGGGCGCAGCCTGCGGGCCTGCATCGACCTGGCCGCCCTTGGCGAGAACACCATCGCCATCGACTGCGACGTGCTGCTCGCGGATGGCGGCACCCGCACCGCCGCGATCACCGGCGCCTACGTCGCGCTGGTCGACGCCGCCCGCTGGCTCGGCCGGCCTGCGGCGATCACGACGAGCGTCGCCGCGGTGAGCGTCGGGGTCGTGCGGGGTGAGCCGATGCTCGACCTCGCCTACACCGAGGACTCCACCGCGGACACCGACATGAACGTGGTGTGCACCGGGGCGGACGGGTTCGTCGAGGTGCAGGGCACCGCCGAGGGCGCCCCGTTCGACCGGGCGATGCTCGACAGCCTGCTCGACCTCGCCGTGTTCGGCTGCGCCCAACTCGCGGAGATCCAGACCGAGGCGCTGCGCGGTCCGGCGCCGGCGGGTCCCGCCCGACCGGAGGGGGCACGGTGACCGCGAAGCCGACCGCCGGCCCGACCGCCGACGCGGACGTCACCACGGGGGGGGCTCCGGCCGGCTCGTCGGAGCCGGTGCGGGTGGTGCTCGCCAGCCGCAACGAGGCGAAGCTGACCGAGCTGCGCCGCATCCTGGCGGCCAGCGGCCTGTCGGTGGAGTTGGTGGCTCTTCCCGACGGCGACGAGGTGGCCGAGACCGGGACCACCTTCGCCGAGAACGCCCTGATCAAGGCGCGGGCGGCGGCCGAACAGACCGGCCTGCCCGCCGTCGCCGACGACTCCGGACTCGCGGTCGACGAGCTGTCCGGCATGCCCGGCGTGCGCTCGGCCCGCTGGTCCGGACGCCGGGACGGCACCCGCGTCGAACGCGACGAGGCGAACAACGCCCTGCTACTGGCCCAGCTCGACGACGTGCCGTCCGAGCGGCGCGGCGCCGCCTTCGTCTGCGCGGCGGCCCTGGTCACCCCCGCCGGCGTGGAGCGGGTGACACGCGGGGAGCTGCGGGGGGTCCTGCTGACCGAGCCCCGCGGACAGGGCGGCTTCGGCTACGACCCGCTGTTCCTCGCCGACGGCCAGACCCGGACCAACGCCGAGCTGACCGCGGCCGAGAAGGACGCGATCAGCCACCGCGGCGTGGCCTTCCGCGACCTGGCCACCCTTCTCGGCGAAGTCCTGGCCTCCTGAGACGGCGGATTCCCGTCGCCCCGCCCCGCCTGCCCCAGCCGATGGAGTTCCACAGATCGCCGAAGGCGATCTGACGAAAACCCCGAACGGCGCCCTGGGCGAGGGGTCCCCACAGATCGCCGAAGGCGATCTGTGGGGCTACGCCCATAGTTGACCTTCCAGCGCCGCCTCGGCCTCCTCGAGGGTGCCGGCGTAGGCGCCGGTGGACAGGTACTTCCAACCGCCGTCGCAGACGATCAGGGCGATATCGGCCCGTCGACCTTCCCGGACCGCCCGCTCGGCCTGGGCCAACGCGGCGTGCAGGATGGCCCCGGTGGAGATCCCGGCGAAGATGCCCTCCTCCTGGACGAGCTCGCGGGTGCGGCGCAGGGCCTCGCGCGGCCCGACGGAGTAGCGCGAGGTAAGCACCGACGGGTCGTACAGCTCGGGCACGAAGCCCTCGTCGATGTTGCGCAGGCCGTACACCAGCTCCCCGTAGCGGGGCTCGGCGGCGACGATCGTGATGCCGGGCACCCGCTCCTTGAGGTAACGGCCGGTGCCCATCAGGGTGCCGGTCGTCCCGAGGCCGGCGACGAAGTGGGTGATGGCGGGCAGGTCCTCGAGGATCTCCGGGCCGGTCGTCTCGTAGTGCGCCTGGGCGTTCGCCGGGTTGCCGTACTGGTAGAGCATGACCCAGTCGGGGTTCTCGGCGGCGAGCCGCTTCGCGACGGCGACCGCCTCGTTGGAGCCGCCGGCGGCAGGCGAGTACCGGATCTCGGCGCCCCACATCTGCAGTAGCTGGCGGCGCTCCACCGAGGTGTTCTCGGGCATGACGCAGACGAGCCGGTAACCCCGCTGGCGGCAGACCATGGCCAGCGAGATACCGGTGTTGCCGGAGGTCGGTTCCAGGACGGTCGCGCCGGGGGTGAGCAGGCCGCGCTTCTCGCCGTCGGCGATCATCCACAGCGCCGCCCGGTCCTTGATCGAACCGGTCGGATTGTCCTGCTCCAGCTTCGCCCACAGCCGGACCTCCGGCGACGGGGACAGTCGCGGAAGCCCGACCAGCGGGGTCCGGCCGACCGAGTCGGCCAGGGAGTCGAAACGCATGAGTCGGACCTGCCGCTCGGCTCAGTGCTGACCGGCGGGCACGCGGGGCGAACTGGCGGTGGAGCCGCCGGCGACCGCGGGCAGGATGGTGACCTCGTCGCCGTCGTTGAGCTTGGCGTCGAGCCCGCCGAGGAACCGGACGTCCTCGTCGTTGACGTAGATGTTGACGAACCGGTGCAGCTCGGCTCCGTCCTCGCCGGTCACCAGCCGGCCGCGCAGCCCGGAGTGCCGGGAGTCGAGGTCGAGGAAGAGCGCGGCGACGGTGTCGCCCGTGCCCTCGACCAGCTTCGAACCTCCCGTGTAGCTGCGCAGGATCGTCGGCACACGGACCTGGACTGCCATGGTGCTCCTTTCGCGGGTGCCAGCGGTCGGGCTCGACCGAGGCGCCGCCCGGACGGGCGGGGTGTTACGCGGGCGGGGGTCTGCGGGGTGTCAGGTCTGCGGGGTGTCAGGACAGATGGCCGGGGCCACGCCGTCACCCCCCTTGCCGCCCCGTCGCATGCCGGCCCCGCTACTGCAACGTCCCAGGCCCTCAGACGATTTCCACCGACTCCTCGGTGACCAGGCCTTCCACGATCCGGAAGGACCGGAACTCGGTGTGGTCGGGCTCCCGGGTGGAGGCCAGCACGTAGTGCGCGTCGGGCTCCCCGGCCAGAGAGATGTCCGTGCGGGACGGGAACGCCTCGGTCGCGGTGTGCGAGTGGTAGATGACGACGGGTTCCTCGTCGCGGTCGTCCATCTCCCGCCAGACCCGTAGCTGTTCCATCGGATCGAAGCGGTAGAAGGTCGGCGAACGCTCGGCGTTCTCCATGGGGATGAACCGCTCCGGCCGATCCGAACCCGCCGGGCCGGCGACGACTCCGCATGCCTCGTCGGGATGATCACGGCGAGCATGGGCGACGATCGCCTCGTAACAGGCACGGTCGATGCGCAGCACTGGCCCACCGTACGACGCGGAAGGGGTGGTCTGGGCGGTCCTGGCGACGAGACCGTTCCGGCCACGACCGGGATCTCGCCCCGGGCGGCCCAGTCCGGGCCCAGTCCCGGCCTAGTCCAGCGCCCGGGTCAGCTCGTCGAGCAGCCCGGTCAGAAAGACGTAGGTCGCCACCAGCGGGTAGCGCGGATCCTCGGGATCCATCCGCTCCAACTCGTCGGAGGAGTCGTCGTCGGTCAGGGCGAGGCGAGTGCCCAGGAACAGCCGCAGGTCGTTCAGGGTGGTCAGCCAGTCCTGGGCGGCGTCCTCGTCGAGGACGAGCACGGACCCGGGAGCGGGCATGGCGGCCAGCACCCGGCGGGCGGCGTCGCGCTTGCGGGCGAGCAGGTCGTCGGTGCGGCGGCGACGGAAGTCCCCGGAGGCCATCGGGTCGTCCGGGTACGGGTCGGGAAGCAGCCGGGCGATCGCCGGGTCCTCGGGCGGGGGCGGAGCGGTGTCGCGCAGCCCGACCATCGCCTCCAGCGGGTCCTCGACGGGCGGCGGTTCGAGCAGCGTCTCGATCTGGCCGACGAGCTGGGACAGCAGCGCCGACTCCCATTGCGGCAGCCGAAGCTCGATCCCGGACCGGGTGCGACGGAAACCGTCAGCAGCCACGACGTCGTGCCTCCATCACCGCTCGTCCGCGGCGCCCGCCCGCGGATCTCTCGTCGGTCACCGCCGAGGCCGGCGCCGCCGCCGCCGCGGCTCGGCCGCTCGCGCGACGGGTCCCGCGGCGCCATCGCCTGAAAAGAGAGGCGGGCGCGCGGCGGGCCACGGCGAACGTCCGGCGGTTGACCATCGCCAGCCTAGTCGAGCCGGCGGGGTGGGCCTGCGTGCGCATCGGGGCGTCGGGCCCCGGGGGCGCCGACCCGGCGCCGACGGCCGGTGCACGCGACCGGCGGCGGGTGGCCCGCGGGCATCCGGAGGCGTTTTCGGGGGTGATCCCCGGGAAGGGGTAGCGCGCTCGTCCCACCCGGAATCTGGCCAATTTTGCGATACGGATGCTGTTGAACCCGGCACCGAGCGGAGTCATGCGGTGGCCGCGCGACGCCTGCCGGAGAAGGCGGCAGCCCAATTACCCGAATATTCCGGACGACAGAGTCGAATTTTCCCTGGTGCGCCGATACGCACAGCCCGGATTCATCCCCGGAGTCCGGCAGGACCGAGCCGCGGAACGTATCGATCTACCGAGAAGCGGGGAATACGGATTCATCGGGTTTTTCGGAATCGCCGCCGCGGGACTCCGCCGGGACCGATCCGGACGAATCCCGCCCGCGCCTCCTCGACCAGCCGAGCACATTGTCGGACCATGGCCCGCGGCCGGGCCCACCGGCCCCCGACATTCTGGTCCTACCCGGCCAGAATCACTCGCCACCCGTCGCCCCGGGCGGCCGGCGCGCGCCGACACCGCCTCCCGCCGGCGGCCAGCCTCGCCCGGCCCGACCCCGATCCAGCTAGCTCTTTGTGGCCGCGTTGCTCCGATGGAGCTCCTTGGTTGGGCAAAGGTAGGTCGGCGCGAGACCGATCAGCAGGCTCCGCGCACGGCCGGCGGCCTCGGCCCGGCGAACGCGCGCGACCGGGAGAGGGACAACGGCGGTCAGGCCCGGACGGGAGCCACGACCGGACGCCGGCCAGGCCCGCAAGGACCCGGTTCCTGGTCAGCCCGGCTCATGGTCAGCCCGGTTCCGGCCACATTGCGGCCAGGTGGTGCCGAGGCTTACCCACGGTTTTTCAGCCGAAAACCGCGGCTAAGCCTCGGCACGATCCGGTGCGCAATTGGTCACAGACAGACGAGGAAGGGGCGACGCCCGGTGGGCGTGCCGAACCCCGAGGCGGCCCCCTGGCACCCGATCGGATCCCCTACGGGCGCTGGGCACCTGGGGTCGCTCGTCCAGGCTGGTCAGTCCTGGGCGATCGTCGCCCACAGTCCGTATGCATGCAGGCGCTCCGCGTCGGCCTCCATCTCCTCCCGGGTACCGGTGGCGACCGAGGCCCGCCCCTTGTGGTGGACGTCGAGCATCAGCTCGGTGGCCTTCGACTTGGTGTAGCCGAACAACTTCTGAAAGACGTAGGTCACGTACGACATGAGATTGATCGGATCGTTCCAGACGATCGTGACCCACGGCCGATCGTCGTCGAGGGTCTCGTCGGCTTCCTCGACGTCGACGGGCGACACGGCGGTGACAGACACGAGGCCTATTGTTACGCCATTCCCGCGCCCCGGCCCGGCGCCGGGCACGGTGAGATGCAACGGCGCACGTCCCGCTCACCGCGCGCGACGAGGCGACGAGGCGACGGCGGTCAGACGGAGCGGCGTAGCAGCGGCGGATGCAGCGCGGTGGCCGAGCCGCGCCGGTACAGCTCGGCGGGCCGGCCGCCACCGCGCGGGGCGGTGCGCCGGCCCAGCGGGACGACGAACCCGGGCGTGGACAGCACCTTGCGCCGGAAGTTCGGTGGGTCCAGCACGACGTCCCAGGCGGCCTCGTAGACGCGACGCAGGTCCGCGAGGGTGAACTGGTCCTCGCAGAAGGCTGCGGCCAGCGGGGTGTACTCCAGCTTCGCGCGAGCCCGCTCGACCCCGTCGGCGACGATCCGTGGATGGTCGAAGGCCAGCGTCGGGCCACCCGGGGAGTCCAGGTCCGCCACCGGCCACCACCGGGCACGGGGGCCGTCCCGGCCGGGCGCCGGCTGCGGCAGGTTCGGCAGCAGGGCCAGGTAGGCAACGCTGACCCCGGGCGCCCGCGGGTCGCGGTGCGGGCCACCGTAGGTACGCAACTGTTCGAGATGGCCGGTAGTGGTCACCCCGGTCTCGGCCCACAACTGGCGCGACGCCGAGGTGTCGAGGTCCTCGTCGCCGTCGACGAAGCCGCCGGGCAGTGCCCAGGCCACATCGAACGGCGGGTCCCGGCGGATCAGCAGGACGCAGAGCCGGCCGCCGCGCAGGGTCAGCAGCACCAGGTCCACGCTGACGGCGACGACCGGCGGCGTGACGGGGTCACCATGACGCCGCCCGTCGTCGCCGTCACGCGGACCGCGGACCTGATTCGGCGGCGAGGCGGGCGGCACCCCTCCAGTCTGGCCATGCCCACCCCACCGCACACGGCCCCCTCCCTGGACCGGGTTTCGCGGGGCCGTGGCGGCGCGGCTGGGCCGCCTGAACGTGACCGGTGAGGGACGACCGGGCCGGCCGGATCAGGCCTGCGCCGCGGCGGTCAGGCGTGGGTGGTGTGCACGACGGGCAGGCACGGCTGACCGAAACGCACGTCCCGTGCCGTCGGGGGCAGCGCGGTCAACGCCCGGCCGTGGTGCTCGCGGGCCCGTCGAGTGCCGGCGGGCCCGACCAGGTCGGTGTCGACGAGCTCGCCCCCCACGACGATCGACTGGAGCAGCTCACGGTCCCGGGACTCGCCGGGCCGGAACCCGGAGCCCGCCGCCGTCACCGGCGCGCCGGCGGAGGCCGAGCCGGCGGAGGGGGTACCGGCCGTCGGCGCCGCAGCCGCAGCGGTGGGAACGATGGCGGTGGGCCCCGCGGCGGAAGGGGCCGCAGTAGCCGCGGAAGCGGAGGAGGCCGTGACGGCGGGAGCGGCCGTCGTGGCGGGAGCGGCCGTCGCGGCGAGAGACGCCGTGGCGGCGGGAGCGACCGTGACGGCGGGAGCGGCGCTGCTGGCGGCTGTGGTGGGGGGAGCGGCGGCTGTGGTGGGGGGAGCGGCGGCTGTGGTGGGGGGAGCGGCGGCCGTGGTGGCGGGAGCGGGAGCGGCCGCGGGGAGGACGACGTCGGCGACGGCGCGGCCGCTGGGGTCGTGGCGGCGCACGACCCGCTTACGTCCCCCGCGACTGGTCTTGCCCACCGACTTCTTGGCGACGGCGACGCCGTCGACCTCGACGAGCTTGTAGACGAACCCGGCGGTCGGCGCCCCGGACCCGGTGACCAGGCTGGTCCCGACGCCGTAGCCGTCGACGGGCGCCTCGCCCAGCCGGGCGATGGCGTGCTCGTCCAGGTCCCCGGTGGCGATGATCCGGGTGCTGGGCGCGCCAAGCGCGTCGAGTTGCGCCCGGGCGGCCGTGGCCTGCCCGCCCAGGTCGCCGCTGTCGATGCGGATGGCGCCGAGTTCCGGCCCGGCGGCGGCCACCGCCGCCGCGATGCCCGCGGGGACGTCGTAAGTGTCGACGAGCAGCGTCGTGTCGCGGCCCAGGGCGGCCACCTGGGCGGCGAACGCCTCGGCCTCGGTGGGATGGACGAGGGTGAACGCGTGCGCGCTGGTCCCCACGCTGGGCACGGCGTACGTCCGGGCCGCCTCCAGGTTGGAGCTGGCCGCGAAGCCCGCCAGGTAGGCAGCCCGCGCGGCCGCGACGGCCGCCACCTCGTGGGTGCGCCGCGAGCCCATCTCCAGGCAGGGCCGCGAGCCTGCCGCGGCGACCATTCGGGCCGCGGCCGCGGCGATCGCGCTGTCGTGGTTGAGGATCGACAGCACGAGCGTCTCCAGCAGCACCGACTCGGCGAACGTCCCCTCGACGGCGAGGACCGGCGCGCCGGGGAAGAACGGCTCGCCCTCGGCGAAGGCGCGGATGTCGCCGCGGAAACGGTAGTCGGCCAGCCAGGCGGCGGTGTCGTCGTCGACCACGCCGGCGGCGCGCAGCGCGGCGAGCTCGGGCGGGGCGAAGCGGAAGTCCGCCAGGGCGTCGAGCAGCCGACCGGTGCCGGCGAACACGCCGAAGCGGCGGCCTGGCGGCAGCGAACGGGTGAAGACCTCGAAGACCACGCGGCGGTTGGCCGCCCCGGAGCGGAGCGCCGCCCGCAGCATGGTCAACTCATAGTGATCGGTCATAAGTGCCGTGGACATCCGGAACAGAGTAGGGACGAGGCCGGCCAGATGCGCGCCGGTCGACATCCCGCGGGCGGCGGAAGGGGACGGGTTCGCCGTGCCAGGAGGTGTGTTGGTTCGGCGGTGGGGCGGGCGCAATCCTGCATGATGTCCCTCACACCTTGCCGCCCAACGCCACCAGCGCCCCGGAGTGCCCTGACGTGACCACGCCCGCGACCGACCTCGCGCCGGCCGGGTGTGCGCCTCGGATGGCGCGGTTCGCGGCCGATCGACGGCAATTGGACAGGACCTCCGTAGTCGTCCGACGCCGTCATGCGATCGTCTTGAGCGTGGACCAGAGTAATGCCGGCATCTTCATCGTCGTGGTCGGCGGCGCGTTGCTCGCTCTGCTCGTACTCGGCGGTCGAGCCGGCCGGAGCATCGCCCGCGACGTGTGGAGCCGCATCGGCTTCTTCCGCTGGATACTCGTCGCGATCATTGTCGTGGTCATCCTCGATCTGTCCGACGGGTTGCCCAACCAATGAACGCCGAGATCGCGGGAACAGCACCGCATAACGCAAGGCAGCGAAGACGTTGCAGGACGCCACCGGGCCACCTCCGTATGGGGTGGTCGATTTATGTCACTGCGCTCCCAGATGCCCGACTCGTTATGCTCACTTCGCGTAACACGATTGTCGGACGAGAGGACAGCGGGTGACTGGTCACACCTGGCTCTGGACGCCGCCGCGGGCCACTCCAGCCAGCGTCGGCGTCGGCCAGCTCCTGAGGGCTTACCGGCAGGCACACGGCCTGACGCAGCAGCAACTCGCCGATCGGCTTGGCTTCGACCAGTCGTACGTCTCCAAGGTGGAAAGCGGCCGCCGGGCCATCCACGACATCTCGACGCTGCGCCACATCGCCCGCAACCTCGCGCTGTCCCCGGAGGACGTGGGCCTGGCGCCCGGCGCGATGGCGGACCGCCGACGGGACAGCGGCCCACGCAGTCCCGCGGCCGAACAGGTCGCCGCCAGCCAGCGCGCCTGGCGGCTGACGCGGGACCACCTCAACCACCACCGGATCAGCCTGGCCCGGGCCGCGGTGCGGCTCTACCCGGAGACCGACCGGCTCGGCAGCGGACTGCTGGCCCGCCCGGGCTGGGTCTGGGACCGGCCGGTGGACATCGACGAGGTCGCCCTGCACTGGCAGGACAAGGTCGAACCGCCGCTGATCCGCGGGGACGAGCCGGAGACGGCCGGCAGCCGCCCGCTGCTCGGCGGCGGCAGCGCGCAGACCCGGTACCAGCGCTACACCCGGGCGATGCGCGACCTCGACCGGCCGACGCTGTTCGAGAACCGGCTGAGCTTCCGGCTGCTGGACATCGGCGGCGACGGCACGGCGCCGGCGACGGCGGACAACCGGCCGACGCTGAACTTCGGCCACACGACCTACTTCGACGCCGTCGACGTGTGCGAGACGGTGGCGCACGAGGCTGCCGCCGCGATGGCCGGCACCGGTCTGTCCTGGCCGGCGCTGCCGTTCCGGGCGCGCATCGGCAACCCGTTCGACTTCGGCCGCCGGGTGGCGCTGCCGTCGATCAACACCCTGACGATCCGGCACGATCGGGGCGGTCAGGCGAGTTTCTTCCTGCACCGGCGCAGCGCGGGCTCGGTGGCGACCGCCGGCGGGGTCTACCACGTGATCCCCGCCGGGGTGTTCCAGCCGTCGGGGATCACCGCGTTCCACCACGAGGCCGACTTCGACCTGTGGCGCAACATCATGCGGGAGCTCAGCGAGGAGCTGCTCGGCAACCCCGAGCACGACGGCAGCTCGTCCAGCCCGATCGACTACGACACCGACGAGCCGTTCCGCTCCTTCGAGCAGGCGCGGCGGGCGGGCTCGGTGCGGGTGTCGTACTTCGGCATCGGCCTCGACGCGTTGACCTTGTTCGGCGAGATACTCACCGTCGTGGTCATCGACGCGGACGCCTTTGACAAGCTGTTCGGCGGGATGGTCCAGAGCAACGCGGAGGGCTCCGTCGTCACGGCCGGCCCCAACCGGGCGGTGACCGAGGGCATCCCGTTCACCCACACCGCGCTGCGCCGCCTCGTCGACACCGAGCCCATCGCTCCGTCCGCGGCGGCGTGCCTCGAGCTCGCCTGGCGCCACCGCGAGACGCTGCTGCCCGGCGTACGCGCCCGGACGGCGTCCTGATCCGGGACATGCGCGTTCTGGTCACCGGGGCGTCCGGATTCATCGGCGGAGTGGTCACGGACGCTCTCGCGGCCGACGGCCACACGGTGACCGCGATGGTGCGCGACCACTCCTCGGCGCCGGTCTTCGCCCCCGGCGTCGAGGTGGTGGCCGCGGACCTGCTCGACCCGCGGCAGCTCGCCGCCGCGGGGGTGGACCGGGGCTTCGACGGGGTGTGCCATCTCGCGGCCCTGACCCGGGTCCGGGAGTCGCGGATGGCTCCCCTGCGCTACTTCCAGGCCAACCTCACGGGCACCGTCAACCTGCTCACGGCGCTGGAGATCGGCACGGAGCGGAGCGGGGTCGCGCCCGCGTTCGTGTTCGGCTCGAGCTGTGCCGTCTACGGCGATGTCGATCTCACCGGCGTCCCGGAGAGCCGCCCGCCGGACCCGTCCAACCCCTATGGCGCGTCCAAGCTCGCCGCCGAGCGCCTGTTGAGCCACCAGGCCGGCACCGGCCTGATCGGCGCGGTCATCCTGCGCTCGTTCAACGTCGCGGGCGCCGTCGAGGGGCACTACGACCGGGACGACAGCAGGATCATCCCGGCGGCGATCGCGGTGGCAAGCGGGCGCCGCGACGTCTTCCGCGTCAACGGGGACGGGCAGGCACTGCGGGAGTACGTCCACGTCGGGGACATGGCGGCCGCCTACTACGCGGCGCTGACGGCGGCCACGCCAGGACGCTGCTCGGTGTTCAACGTGGGCAGCGGCGTCGGGGTGAGCATCATCGACGTGCTGGCGGCCGTCGGCCGGGCCAGCGGCCGGCCGGTGCGGCGCATCCACTGCCCGCCCGTGCCCGAGCCCAAGGCGCTCATCGGGGACAGCCGGCGGATCCGCACCGAGCTGGGCTGGGGCTCGCCCCGGTCGAGCATCGACCAGATCGTCGCGGACGCCTGGCGGTTCGGCCGGGCGTCCGGCGGGACCGGCGTGCCGCCGCGTCAGCGCAACGTCCCGATCATCACCTGACGCCGCCCGCGTCGCCCCGCCGCGTCCGGCGTCGTCCCATGGCGGACGTCCCCGGGCTACCGCCCACCGTGCACACCCCGTAACCTGTAGCGAAGTATGACCTCCGGGCTCGAGACCAGCGCCTCCGGCGCGGCCGGCCCGGGGTCACATCCCGGACGATCGGGTTCCCGAACTGGTCGGACCGACCCGGTCCGTTCCGTCTACAGGGAGTTCCGACCCGCGGGACGATGGATCCTGACAGGCTTTCCCGACCCCGAAGGGCTGGCTGTGATGGTGGCGGACCGACACCTGGGCCTGCGGCCCTGTCATGTCTACGACTACGACGGCGAGTACCTGGGCTCCTTCACAAGCTGGTCGGCGGCGCACGAGTGGGCCCACCTCCAGGCCGCGATGGGTGGCGTCCCCGGGCCGCTGGAGGTCGAGGACCGGCAGCTCGGGCAGCGTCGGCGCGTCTGGGTGGACCGCTGCGCGGACCTGCTCGCCGCGCCGCCCGCCGAGGCCGAAACGCCGGCTGAGGCCGCCCACGCCCCGCGGGCCGGCGGCGTCGGGCCCGGGCCCGGCGCGATCAGCCTTGAGCACGCCGCGACCGGCGGGTCCGCCGCCGAGCGTGGCGCGATCGTCGCGGCGCTCGGCGCCGCCGTGCTCTGCGACGTCCTCGACGCCCCGACCGTCATCCCCGCGCAGCCCCGCCGGTCGGACTGATCCGCGGCGCCGCGGGTCCGCCGGGCGAGCCCCATCTCGCGGGCGGCGACCGGAAGCCACCGGTTCCGCAATGCGGGCCCAGAAACGCCATCGATGGCTCGAAGGGGCAACTTCCCGGCACGAGAAACCCAACACACCATCATCGCCCGGGGACGTACGGGCCGGTCGGTAGGCGGGTCCGCCGACCGGCCCGAATCCCGGAGGGCGGCCGGCAGGTGCGGGGAAGGCCGTAGGTCCGGCCCGGACCACGGCGCTCCGGCCTGGTCGCGTCGGGCCGCGCCCACCCGCGGGGCCGCCCGCCCGGACAGCGCGCCGCCAGATCGGGCGGCGGCCTGCGCCGCAGCGGCCCCCGCCGGTGCTCGTCCCCGGCCTCGGGCCTGCCAGGCGGGGCGGGGCGATCGTCCTGGGGTCGACGGCCGCCGACATAAGCCCCAGACTGTCCGTGAGCGGACATACTTGACCGACCTCGGCGGATGTTGGCCTATCCTCGTATACCGAATGCGACGAAGCCTCCCGTGCCGCCGGAGCTCGCCGGGAACATCCGTGGGCCACCCGACAGAGCACCTGGTCAGCTCCGCGCACTAATCTGACGTCTGTCGTGGCCCGGATCATCTGCCGGGACGGGCGCCATGCGGGACTCCGCCCGAACGACCGACGACGAGACGCTCCATGGGGGAGACGAAAGTGGACGAGCAGACCGCTGGGACCGGTAACCCCCGGCCCACCGCGCGCCTGGTGGTCGACGTGGTCCGTGCGCTGCGTGGATGGGTGGTGGCGGCAGCCGGCGGCGTCCTGCTTCTCGGCTGCTACCTGGGCGTCTCCAAGGAGACGGACGTCGCACTGCAGCTACCGTACGTGGTGTCCGGCGGTTTCGGCGGGTTGGCGCTCGTCCTGATCGGCAGCGCGTTGCTGGTGGCCGACCGCTTCGAGGCGGCCCAGGCCGCGCAGGCCCGCACCGTCGGCCAGGTCGACGACCTGCACTCACTGATCATCGCGGCCGCCACCGTGGGTGAGCAGGCCGGCGGCGAGCTACCCACCACCCCAGCCCAGGCGACCTACCAGCAGCAGCCCGCGGCCCCACCGCAGAACTCCTACTACAACGCGGCCGGCGACACCGCGCCGGGCGGAGCGACTCGCCCGGCGGGCGTCAGCGCCCCCGGCCCGCGCGCCTGACCCGCCGGCGTCTCCCCGCATTGCGACGGCGCCCCGGAAGGCTGACGTTCCCGTGATCACACTTGACCTGGTCGGCGCCGGCCCACGCCGAGGGGGTGGCCGATGACCAGCATCGACCTGGCGCTGGCCGGCATCTCCCTGGGCGCGATCGCCGCCCTGTCCGGCATCGGCCTGCTGGTCACCTATCGCACCAACGGCGTGCTCAACCTCGCCCAGGGCGGGATCGCCACCCTGGTGGCCTACGTCTTCCGCGAGATGGTCGTCGAGTGGGACCTGCCGATCTGGCTGGCCGCCGTGATCGCCCTCGCCGTGGTGTCCCCCGGCATCGGGCTGCTGCTCGAACGGTTGGTGTTCCGGCCGCTGGCCCGCCGGCGGGCGTCGGCCGCCGAGTCCCTCGTCGCCAGCCTCGGCGTGCTGGTGCTGAGCCTCGGCATCACCGCGGGCATCTGGGGCCTGGGATCACGCAGCGACGCGCCCAGCATCTTTCCGAACTCGTCGGTCCGGGTGTTCGGCGATTCCCGGCTCGGCGTCGACGCACTGGCCGAACTGATCATGGTCGTGGTGTTCGCCGCCGTCATCGGGATCATCGCCGCCCGCACCGCCTTCGGCCGCCAGATCCGGGCCGTCGTCGACGACCGGCAGCTCGCCGAGCTGTCCGGGGTGCCCGCCGACAAGGTGGCGGCGGCGGGTTGGGCCGCCGGCACCACGATGGCGGGCCTGACCGGCATCCTGCTGGCGCCCCGCTTCCAGCTCACCCCCTACGGCCTGACCCTGCTGGTCCTGGAGACCTTCGCGGTGGTCGTGGCCGCCCGGCTGTCGAGCATGCCGGTCGCGGTCCTCACCGCGCTGGGCATCGCCATCCTGCAGAGCGAGCTCAAGCAGTTCACCCTCCACGGCGACGCCGGCCAGATCCTGACCGTGCTCCAGTCGAACCTGTTCATCGTCGCCCTGCTGGTCCTGCTGCTGGCCGTCCCGAAGCTGCGGGAGCTGGGCTCGGGCGACTCGGGAGCGACGGCGAGCTTCTCCAGCCGCGGCGCGCCGCCGTCCGGGCGGGTCAGCGGGGTGCGTCTCCGGCGGGACTACCTCGGCAAGCTGGGCGGCGGGGCGCTGCTGCTCGCGCCGCTCACCTTCGCGCCCTCCGACCTGCGCTCGGCGTTCATGGTGCCGGCGCTCGCCCTGATCTTCCTGTCGATGGTGATCGTCACCGGCTACAGCGGGCAGCTCTCCCTCGGGGCGGCCGGCTTCGCGGGTCTCGGCGCGCTGCTGTCGCTCAAGCTCGCCAACGGCGACCTGTTCGGCCTGCCGGCGATCCCCGGGATCGCGTCGATGTTCGTCGGCGCGCTGTTCGTCGCCCCCATCGGCCTGATCACCGGCTACCCGGCGATCCGGCGCCGCGGGCTGACCCTGGCCCTGACGACCTTCGCCGTCGGCGCGGTCGTGAGCCGGTTCGTCTTCGAGCAGCCCACCTTCGCCACCGGGCTGTACCTCGACCCGCTGTCGCTGTTCGGCTGGGAGCTGTCCGAGAAGGGCTTCTACGTCTTCGAGCTGATCTGCCTGGGCATCGGGCTGCTCGTGGTGCGCAACCTGCACCACGGCCGGCTCGGCCGGGCCCTGCTCGCCCTGCGCGACCACTCCGAGGGCGCGGCCGCGGTCGGCGTCGACGTGCGCAACCTCAAGCTGCTGGCGTTCACCGTCTCCTCCGTCGTCGCCGGGCTCGGCGGGACGCTGCTGGTGCACAGCAGCTACTCGTTCTCCGCCGACGACTTCGCCCCGCTGCAGAGCCTGCTGTGGTTCACGGCGGTCGTCGTGTTCGGCGCGGACAGCGCGGCCGGCGCGATCGTGGCCGCCGCGTTCATTGTCACCATCGACGTGCTGGCCCCGGCCGGATCGTCGACGCTGGCCATCGGCATCCTGGCGCTCGCCCTGGGGTGGATGCCCGGCGGGCTCGCCTCCGCCGTGCGCGGGGGGCTCAGGCTGCTCGCCCAGTACCTCGCCGACAGCTTCGTCGACCCCAACCAGCGGGCCCCGCGGCCGGTGCCGGTGCGCATCTCCGCGGTGGGCCACCTGCCGGCCACCACCGGCATCACCGGCAGCACCGGCATCCCCGGGATCGGCTCGACCCTGGGGGCGGCCCGCGCCGGCCGCTACACCCGCTGGCCGCTGTCCGGTAACCAGCTCGGACTGCCCGCGGACTCCCCCCGCCTCACGCCGTTCGGCGCCAGCCTGATGGCGATGGTCGAGCAGTACGCCGCCGCCCAGACCGCGGTGGCCCGCCAGCGACAGGCCGCGGGCGCGGACGGCGCCGCGCGCCCGGCGGTGCCGCAGCCGTCCCGCGCCGGGACCGGGGCCGCCACCCACCCAGCCGAGGGAGGCCGGGCATGAGCCGGCACGTACTCCAGGCCGTGGGCCTGGTACGCCGCTACGGCGGCCTCACCGCGGTCGACCACGTCGACCTCGTCGCCCCACCGGGCATGATCACCGGCCTCATCGGGCCGAACGGCGCCGGCAAGTCGACGCTGTTCAGCCTGCTCACCGGCGTCGAGCAGCCCGACGAGGGCAAGGTCGTGCTCGGCAGCACCGACATCACCCGGATGCGGCCGGACATCCGGTCGCGGCGCGGCCTGGTGCAGACCTTCCAGGTCCCCTCGCTGTTCCCCACCCTCACCGTCGCGGACAACCTGCTCGTCGGCGCGGAGAACCGCCGCCGGGACTACGCCGGTGGCCTGTTGGGCCTGTCCGCGCAGGGCCGGGGCCGGGTGAGCCACAGCATCGAGCGCGGGCTCGAACGGCTGGGGCTGGCGCCGAAGGGGCCGGTGACCCAGATCGTCGAGGAGGTCCTGGACTCCCTCGGCCTGTCCGACGTGCGTGACACGATCGCCGGCACGCTGCCCACCGGGGCGCTGCGGCTGGTCGAGTTCGCGCGGGCGCTGTGCGCGCGCCCGGACATCCTGCTGCTCGACGAGCCCGCCAGCGGCCTGGACAGCGAGGAAACCGCCAAGCTGTCGCAGTTGCTGCGGCGGACCGCCGCCGGCGGGGTCGGCATCGTCATCGTCGACCACGACGTCGACCTCGTCTTCTCCGTCGTCGACCAGGTGTACGCGATGGTCGGCGGCCGGGTCGTCGCGTCCGGCGACCCGCAGACGGTCCGCAACGACCCGACCGTGCGGTCGGTGTACCTGGCGCAGGCACCCCTCGCCGCGGCGGGGCACTCCGGGGAGGCACGGTGACGACGGCGACCGCCGAGCTCGAACTGACGGGGGCCCGCGCCGGCTACGGCACGGTCGAGGTCCTGCACGGCCTCGACCTCGCCATCCCGGCCGGAAAGGTGACCGCGCTGCTGGGGGCGAACGGCGCGGGCAAGTCCACCACGCTGCGGGTGCTGTCCGGGCTGATCCCGCTGCGGGCGGGCACCCTGACCTGGCGCGGCGAGGACATCACCAGGCTGTCCACCGTCGACCGGGCGCGCCGTGGCCTGATGCTGGTGCCGGACGAGCGAGCCGTGTTCGCCACCCTGTCGGTCCGGGACAACCTACAGATCATCGCCGAGGCGAGCGGGCATCCCGACATCACCCCGGCGCTGGAGTCGTTCCCCCGGCTGCGCGAGCGGCTCACCCAGCGGGCCGGTTCGATGTCCGGCGGCGAGCGCCGGATGCTGGCGCTGGCCAGGGCCCTGCTCGCCCGCCCGTCGGTGCTCATGGTCGACGAGCTGTCGCTCGGCCTGTCCCCGAAGGTCGCCGCGGACCTGTTCGGCTGGCTGGCGACCGTGGCCGCCTCCGGCACCACGGTCCTGCTCGCCGACCAGTACACCGAGCAGGCGCTGGCCATGGCCGACCTGGTCTACGTCCTGCACCGGGGGGAACGGTCCTTCGTCGGTACCCCCGCCGAGTTCGCCGGCGGCACACCCGCCGGCGTCTCCGCCTGAACCACTCACCCGCCTGAGGCCACTTCCCCGCCTGAGGCCACTCCGCCCACTGATCCACTGCTGCCACGAGTCGGGCCCCGGCCGGAACCACCCGCGGGTGCGGGGATTGCGACCGGGGCCCGAGTCGGCTTGGCGGCCACCACCTGTCGAGAGGCAGGGCCGCCGTCGTCGTCAGCCCGCCGGGTAGGGCAGGTTCGGGACGGTGAAGCAGTTGGTGTTCATGTCCTTGACCTGGGACTCCCAGCCGCCCTTGCCGCCGTTCGCCGAGTCCTTCCAGCGGGCGACGTTCAGGCAGTTCTTGTCCTCGGCGGGTGGCTGCGCGGCCTTCGTGAAGTTGCGCCCGGCCGGGATGAGCAGCCCGTGGCCGTCATAGTCCTTGCCGCTGTTCATGAACGCCTCGACGCACGTGCGGGTCACGTTGGCGCCGCAGGAGCGGATCGCGTCGGTCAGCCACTGGGCGGAGGCGTAGCCCTCCAGCGTCCACAGGTTCTCCTTGGCCACCCGGTCGGGCGCCGCCGCCTGGAGATCCTTCTGGAACTGCGCCACCGCGGGGATCGAGGTGTCCTGGTAGTTGGCCGAGCCGCTGGTCGAGTAGATCGTGTTCCGGCAGTTCGGCGACGCGCTGTAGACCTGGCCGATGTTGTTCGCCCAGCCCTGCGGCGTGGTCACCTTGGCCTGCAGCGTCATCTTCTGGCTCTCGATGGAGTTGCAGAGCTGCGCGTTGCCGCCGTCATCCATCGCGTCGAAGACGACCTGCACCCCGCGTCGCTTGAGGTCGAGCACAGCGGAGTCCCAGTTCGGCGCCCCGAGGTTGATCTGCTCCTCGACGACGTTGTAGCCCTCCTTGCGCAGGCCGTCGGCCACCGACTTGGCGTAGCGCTGCGACGGGGCCACGTTGTAGTACACGACCCCGGCGACGTTGGTGTGCAGATTCTGCTTGAACCAGCGGTAGATCTCGGTCCCCGCGTACAGCGTGCCGTTGTAACCGGGGCGGTCGCCGTTGCGCGGGTAGTAGCTGCCGTAGATCGAGTACAGGTGCGGGTACTGGTCGTACTCGGTGCCGACGGGCTGGCCGCCGATGTCGGGCACGCTCTTCGAGTTGATGTACTGCGCACCCGCGTAGTTGAAGGCGGTCACACCGGCGAGCGCGAAGACCTTCTCGTCGTCGACGAGCTTGTGCGCACAGCTCACGTTTCCGTCGCCGCTGCCCTTGTCGTCGCACTCGACGAGGTTCACGCTGCGGCCGTTCACGCCGCCCGCCGCGTTGAGTGCCTTGAAGTAGGCCCGCGCCCCGTACAGCGAGGCGGAGAACGTGTCTGGACCGAAACCGCTGCTCAGACCGGCGATCGTACCGATCTTGATCTCGGTGGGCGTGACCCCGACGTCGGAGGCGGTGTTGTTCGAGGCGCCGGCCTGCGTGCTGGCGGCCGTGGTCGGCCCGGTGTTGCCCGCACGGCTGCCGCAGGCGACGAGCGCCAGCGACGACAGCACGACGGCGGCGACGAGCGATTTCGCTCGCATGGACATGCTCTCCCCTGGTAGATCGGTGACGCTCGAACGGTACGGCCGGATCGACGCCCTCGATACGTCAGGCTGACGACAGCCAACCAGCCGCCGCTGACCACGTACCGTTACATCAACCAGCGTTGCGTACAAACATGCGGCGCCACCAGCTTCGACGCACCGCAGGCGCGCTCGCGCGCTCCACCGGTGCCTCCTCCGCGGCCGGGGAGCTCTCCCCGCCCACGCCCTTACCGTCCTCCCCGTCACCCGTTCCCGCGCCCTCTGCCGCCACGACGACGCTGTCGGTGGTCGGTTCCGCGGAAGGGAGAACGCCGGTCCCCGTCCGGTCGCCGCCCCCGCCGGTGGCCGGAGCCGCCGCGAGGACCGCCTCCGTCCCGGAGGGCTCGGCTACCGTACCGCCCGCCCGTTCCACCACTGGCGTGGCATCGCCTGAGGCCTTCGCCGACGACGGCGGGATCGTGCTCCCCAGCCGGGCCATCGCCTCGTCGAGGGCGGCCAGGACCTGCCCGAGCGTCGCCACTGGGTCCTCTGCCGCGCTGGGGGCCGGAGGCGCCCCGGCCCCGGCCGCGGCCACGGCGGCCGGCACCTCCTGCGCAACCTGTACAGGCGGCTGCGCTGGCACGGCCACCTGCTCCCCCTCCCCGGCCGCGATCGGCTCCACCACCGCGGCAGGAATCGGCTCCACCGCCGCGGCGGGAACCGGCTCGGCCTCCACAACCGGTTCGGCGGCCGCCTCCACAACCGGGGTCGGCTCCCCCACCGCCACCGGCTCGACAGCCGGCCCAGACACAACGACCGGCCCAGACACAACGACCGGCTCAGACTCGACAGCCGGCTCAGACTCAGGCGCTGCCTCGGACACGACGGCCTGCTCGGACACGACGGCCTGCTCGGGCACAACGACGGGCCTGGACTCAGCGACCGGCTCGGACACGACCTGCTCCGACACGACGACCAGCTCGCACACCGCGAGCGGCTCCGGCACGGCGGCCTGCTCGGGCACCGCGAGCGGCTCCGGCACGGCGGCCTGCTCGGGCACCGTGACCAGCTCGGGGACCGTGACCAGCTCGGGCGCAGCGGCCGCCTCGGGCTCCTCAGTCGGCGGAATCTCCACGAGCGGCAGCGGGGCGGCCTCGGCGACCGGCTCGGGCTCCACGGCCGGCTCCGGCTCCGCGTCGCTGAACGGCTCGACCTCCGCCGCCGACGCGGGGCCGGTCTCGATCGTGGACGGCCCCGAAACCGGTTCCGCAGGGCTGGCCGGCGCCACGGGGCTGGCCGGCGCCACGGTGGCCGGGGGGCTCACGGCAGGCGGATCGGCCTCGGCCGGAACCGCCGGGACGGAGCCGGCGAGGACGGAGCCGCCCGGGATCTCGGGAGTCGCGGCGGCCGGCTGCGGCAGCCGATTGAGGATGAGGCCGCCCGAGCCCTGCGCGCGGCGCAACTGACCGGTCTGGGCGAGTCGCCGGCAGACCTGGTTCACCGTGCCCCGGTTCGCCCCGATCGCCGCCGCCAGCCTGCCGTCGTCCAATCCATCGGGAACCTTGGCGAGCTGGTCGAGTATCCGCTCAGCAACAGTAGCCACAAAGCGGGACGCTATACGCTAACTGCCGCCCGGTGGCAAGCGGGGTCGTCCCACGCGGTAATCGTGTCCATACTGCTGCCGTTGGCATCAGCACTGCCGGTCGTACCCACCCGCGGCCCCGCGCGGCAGATCCCCACCTGGGCGGATCCGCACGAGACACGGCGATCCGGCCGGCCGCGCCGGACCACCGTCGCCCGCAGATGCCGCGGCACCCACGCAGACCGGTGTAGCCGGCGCTGTCCCAACGGACGGGGACTCGCGGGGGACGGGAGTCGGGTCCGCAGAGCCGACCCCGCCACGCACAGCAGGTCATCATCAGTGACTTGTCAAATACAGATAGCTATATTCCGCCGGAGAGTCGCCGCATGGCCGAGACCCGGATCCACTCCGCCGGACCACCGGACTGCCGTGGCCGCCCGGCCCGTCGAGCACGGGATGGATTCACGTCCTCCCTCGCCTGACGGCGGGGGTCCAACTCCTACACACCCACCGGAAGGCAGGCGCGTCGTGTCGAGGTTCGCGAAGCGCCGGCTCGGCTGGTGCCGAGCCTCCCCGCGCAGTCGCCGCGCGTCCCGCGGCGCCGTTCCTGGCCGCGTCGCCGTTCCTGGCCACGTCGCCGTTCCTGGCCACGTCGCCGTCCAGGCCGGGGCATCCACGCCGAAGCATGGTGACCGGATGACCCGCCCGGTACCGCGACAGACGCTGGGGTCGGCGTTCGACCCGCGCCGGAACAGTTTCGGATTCCTGCGGATCGGGCTGGCGCTCGTCGTCTTCGTCCAGCACGGGCTGGCCGCCGGGGGATTCGCCCCCGCGCCCACCGCCCAGTACGACCCGGCCGCACTCGCTGTCGACTGCTTCTTCGCCATCAGCGGCTTCCTCATCGCCCGCAGCCGCACGCACATCAGGTCCACCCCCCGGTTCCTGTTGCACCGGTTCCTGCGCATCCTGCCCGGGTTCTGGATGTGCCTCATCGTCGTCGCGATGGTCGTCGCCCCGCTCGGCTGGCTGCACGAGCACCGGACGCTGGCCGGCTACTTCGGCTCCCACCCGCACGGCCCCTTCGCCTACATGACCGCGAACAGCCTGCTGGCGATGCGGTTCTACGACATCGCCGGCACCCCGCGGCAGGTGCCCATCGCCGAGATGCCCGGGGGGCCGGTCGCGTGGGACGGCTCGCTGTGGACCCTGTTCTGGGAGGCGCTGTGCTACCTCGGCATTGCCACGCTGGGTGCGTACGGCCTGCTGCGCCGCCGGCGGGCGGTGGTCGGCGGGCTCACCGTGGCGCTGTGGGTGGTGTGGGTGCTGCGCTGGCTGGCCCCCGAGCGGCTTCCCGCGCTGCTCGCCGGCGACCTGGCCGGCGCCGCGCTGCGCCTGGGCTCGCTGTTCCTCGCGGGCGCCCTGCTGTTCCTGTACGCCGACCGGGTTCCGTTCTCCTCGCGGCTGGGCCTGCTCGCGGTCGCGTTGACCGCTGCCGGGCTGCTGTGTCCCGACGGGCCCACGTTGATCAGCCTTCCGCTGGCCTACGTCTGCGTGTGGGCGGCGCTGCGGCTGCCACTGTGGAAGGTCGCCGCCCGCAACGACCTGTCCTACGGCACATACATCTACTCGGCGCCGGTGCAGCAGCTACTCGCCGTCTACGGCCTGCACCGGCTCGGCCTGGTGCCGTACCTCCTCGCCTGCCTGGCCGCCACCGCCCTGCTGGCGCTGGCGAGCTGGCGGCTCGTCGAGCAGCCGGCGCTACGCCTGAAGAACCGTTCCCTGCCCGGGCCGGGTGGCTGGCCGGCCCTCGCTCGGACGCGGCACCACCGCCTGGGGGCGGGTGCCGCCCGCACGGCGGCGATCCCCGCTCAGCGCCGCGGCGGCGCCGAACGGGCGGCCGGGGCCGACGAGGGACCGGCTGGGCGGGCCGTCGTCGGCGAACAGCAGCAGGGCGAGCAGGATCCACAGGAAAAGGGCGACGCGGTTGGCGGTCAGCACCGGTAGGCCGAGCGTGCTGGCCAGGCACAGCACGGTCACGCAGGTGGCGAATCGCTGTTCCGCCGGCTCCCGCCGCTGCCGGGTGCGCCACCAGGCGACGGCCACGAGCAGCAGGACACCGACCAGCAGGGCGACGCCGAGCAGACCGCCCGCGACCATGGCCTCCGCCCAGGCGCTGTCGTAGGGGACGGCGAGGCCGCCGGCCCCGTAGCCGAGCCAGGGCCGGGTCTCGAGGACGAAGTTCCAGACTCGCGCGGAGGCTCCGATCGGCCGGAACCGGTCGGCGGTGTACTGGGCGAACAGGCCGTTGGAGCCCGCCCCAGGGATCAGCATCCGCAGCATCCAGGAGCCGTTCCATCGCGAGAGCCCCAGCTCGCCGGACAGGACGCCGCCCAGGGCCAGCCCACCACCGACGGTCAACAACCGGCGCAGCGGACGCCCGAGCCTGGCCGCCTGCCACAGCGCCAGCGGCATCCCGCACAGCAGGAAGATCTTGGAGACGCACAGCACGCCGCCGACGAGGATCGGCAGAACGGCGAGCGCGAGGACGACCGGCCGATCGCGACCGCGTTCGGGCCGGGCGAACAGGTGGACCGCCGCGAACAGGGCGAGGGAGTAGGCGACTCCCGCCTCCACCGGCTGGTTGAAGATCCCGGACAGTCGACCGTTGTTCGCCGCCAGCACGGCCACACTCTGCCCGCCCATGGCGACACCCCCCCAGAAGGCGGCCAGAACGGGCGAGAGGTCGGCGAACAAGCCGACCACCGCGATCACGCCGTTGAGCATCATCAGCACTAGGAAGATTCGGCAGAAACGGTCGAGTGCGGCCTGTCGCGTATAGCCTGCCGCCAACCACCGACCGACCATGAAAAGCACCGCCGCGGGATAGACATAGTTGTCCACTCCGGCTTGCAGGGAGCCAGGAAAGAAATTTCCCGAAACCGTCACGCCGATCGAATCCAACACCACGTAGAGAGCGAAAAATGTCCAGGTCAGCGCCACTAGAAGATGCCTAGGACCCAGTCCGCGGAAAATCCCTCCGAACGGCAGGAAGAGGAGCAGGCCGCCATAGACGACCACCTGCTCCGTCCGAATTCCGCTCACCACATACGGTCCGAATCCCGCTACGACGGCCAATCCCATCCAGATGGTCGTGCTAGGCCTCGGAGCGACTTTTTCAGGTGGAGACACCGTCGCATCATGGCACACGACCAAGCCGCTTCCCCTCGATTGTCCGGCCGGCCGCGGAGGAAGGAGGACCTTGGCCCCGACGGTTTCCAGCCGAGGCCGTCGGCGGTCCGACCCGACCTCGACCGAGCCCGTCGACACGGACCCCGGCCCCGGCTGCGGGTCGGTGCGACGGGCCACGGCGCGGCCGTCCACGGCACGCGCCGACGGACAATGCGCGGCACAGGGTGGGCTTAGCACCGCCGGGCCAGGGAAGGTGCATTGGTAAGGCGTGCCGGGAACGGCCCGGGACGCACCGATGTCGACAGCGACCGGATCCGACCGCCGACGATCCGTCCAGGTGCACGCCACCGGACGACCGCCGCTCACCGGGAACCGGTCGGGGAGGCCGACGTGACGCAACCAGCCTCGGATTCCGACTCGTGGAACCGCGAGGACTCGCCCCTCGAACCCGCCGAGACGTTCGACAGCGACGACCTCGGCTCGACGGACGCCGGCCAAGACCCGCTCGACGACAGTTGGGAGGCTCCGGACCGGCCGAGCGCGGGTATCCGGTACCCGCACACGCCGAGGGAGGAACGCGAGGGCTCGTCCTTCGCGGAGCAGCTCGCGGCCGAGCAACCGGACACCGACCCCTATCTGGAGGCCGAGCGCCGAGAGTCGGGCCGGATCCTGCGGGCTGACGTCAACGGCGAGGACACCACCGCCTTCGAGGACACGGCCTTCGAGGACTCGGCCTTCGAGGGGGACGAGGACGCGGCGACCAGGAATTCCGCGGCCGAGGAGAACGCCCTGCACTTGGAGTGACCGCCCGCGACCGCCGGCCCGACCGGCGGCGGTCGGCCACCGCTCTGGGTCGGGCGCCGACCGCGGAGCCGGGCGCCGGTGTGCCCGCCGGCCGGCGCGGACCGCTCCTCGCTGCGGCTACGCTGCACGGGTGACGGCCGCGATCCCGCATCCGGACCACCCGCCGCTCGCCCCGGCCGTGACGGCCGGTCCGCCGACGGCACCACGGACGGCGCCCGCGCCCGGCCGGGATTCGGCGCCACGGGTCGTGACACCACAGGTCTGGTCGCCACGGGACTGGTCGCCACGGGACTGGTCGCCACGGGACTGGTCGCCACGGGCCCGCCTGGTCGGGTTCGGTGCAGTCGGGGCAATCGCAGCTGCCGCCGCCGTCCGGATCTACCTCGTCGACCCGGCCCAGCCCGGCCACTACCCCACCTGTCCGTTCCGCTGGGCGACGTCGCTGGACTGCCCCGGCTGCGGCACGCTGCGCGGACTGCACCAACTCCTGCACGGGCACCCCGGCGCGGCCGCCGACTACAACCTCTTCTTCGTCGTCGCCGCTCCGATGCTGGTCCTCGGCTGGGCGGTGGCGGTGGCGCGGGCCGCCGGCTGGCGGCGCCCGCTGCCCCGCGTTCCAGCCCGGCTGCTGCCGATCATCCCGGTGCTGGTCATCGCCTTCTGGGTGGTGCGCAATCTGCCACTACCCGGCTGCACGTGGCTGGCGTCCTAGACAGCAAGTCCTGTCTGCTCGGGGTCATCGAAGATCATTCACTCGAAGATCCGGCCGTGGCGCACGTCGTTACCGACCTGCGCAGGGTGGCAAGGCCGACCGCACCGGGCCAGATGGTGTGGTCAGCGCCGGCCCAGCAGGTAGCAGGCGATGGCGGCGGTGGCGGCGACGTTGAGCGAGTCGACGCCGTGCGCCATCGGGATGCGGACCCGCGCGGTCGCCGCCGACTGGGTCGGTTCGGACAGGCCGGCCCCCTCTGTGCCGAGCAGGAGCGCGACGCGCGCCGACGCCCCAGCGGCCGGATCCGCCGGCTCCACGGCCGGCCCGAGGACGGCGAGCCTGGAGTCGGTCGGGCCGGGGTCGGTCGGGCCGGCGGCGTCGAGCTGGGCGGCGAACGTGCCGAGATCGGCGGCGTCGGCGGCCGGGGTCAGCGCCAGCAGGGTGAAACCGGCGTCGCGCAGCAGGCCCAGCGCGCCCGGCCACGGGTCGAGCCGGGCGTAGGGCACGGCGAACACCTCGCCCATCGAGACCCGCACGGAGCGGCGGTAGAGCGGGTCGGCGCAGCGGGGGCTGAGCAGCACCGCGTCCATCCCGAGGCCGGCGGCCGAGCGGAAGATCGCCCCCAGGTTGGTGTGGCTCACGATGTCCTCGCAGACGAGGACTCGCCTCGCGGCGGCGAGCACGTCCGCCGGGGCCAGCGGTGGGCGCCGGCACATCGACGCGAGCGCGCCGCGGTGCACCTCGAAGCCGGTGATGGCGGCGAGAACGTCGGCCCCGGCCACGTAGACGGGGACGTCCGCAGGCAGGTCCGCCGGCACCGCGCCCAGCCGGGCCGGGGAGACCAGGACCGAACGGGGCCGGTAGCCGGCCCTCAGCGCTCTGGTGATAACCCGCTCACCCTCGGCGATGAACAATCCGTCGGCCGGCTCCCGACGTCGCCGCAGGGCGACATCAGTGAGCGCGACGTAGTCGTCGACGCGCGGATCCGCCGGATCGTCGATCGCCACGACGGGCGCCGAGACCTGCGTCGCGGCGGATCCGGCCGGGTCAGCGGGCACGCCGGAACCTCCGGACACGGCCGGTGTCACCCGGGTGTAATGAGCGGGACGCAGAATCGGCGGCCATGACCGAGCCGCACTCCGCGCCCACACCGGCACCGCCGCCCACACCGGCACCCACGCGGGGCCCCGCCGTCTCCCGTCCCATCACCGCTCCCGTTTCCGCCGATCTGCTCGTCGTCGGCGCCGAGCTGGTCGCGACCGTGGACGCCGCCCGTCGGGAGATCCGCGGCGGGTGGGTCGCGGTGACCGACGGCCTGGTCAGTGCGATCGGCGGCCCCGCCGACCCGCCACCGGCGGCCCGGCGGACCCTACGGGCCGACGGCGCCCTCGTCACGCCCGGCCTGGTGAACACACACCATCACATGTACCAGAACCTCACCCGCGCCTTCGCTCCGGCCCTGGGCGGCACCCTGTTCACCTGGTTGTCGACGCTGTACCCGCTGTGGTCACGGCTGGACGAGGAGGCGGTGCACGTCTCGGCCTACGTCGGGCTCACGGAGCTGGCGCTCGGCGGCTGCACGACGACCACCGACCATCTCTATGTGCATCCGCGCGGCGGCGGGGACCTGATCTCCGCGGAGATCGCCGCGGCGACGGCCCTGGGCCTGCGGTTCCACCCGACCCGCGGGTCGATGTCGCTGTCGGCGAAGGACGGGGGCCTGCCACCCGACTCGGTGGTTCAGGACGACGACGAGATCCTCGCCGAGTCCGCCCGGCTGGTCGCCCGCCATCACGACCCGTCGTGGGGCGCGATGGTGCGCGTGGCGCTCGCGCCCTGCTCGCCGTTCTCGGTCAGCCCGGCGCTCATGCGCGCCACCGCCGAGCTCGCCGAGCAGCTCGACGTGCGCCTGCACACCCACCTCGCAGAGGATCCCGAGGAGGACGAGTACTGCCTCGCGGTGTTCGGCCGCCGGCCCATCGACCAGTTCGCCGAGGTCGGCTGGGCCGGGGACCGGGCGTGGGTGGCGCACTGCATCTGCCCGAACCCCGAGGAGGTCGCCCGACTGGGCGCCTGGGGCACCGGGGTGGCGCACTGCCCGAGCAGCAACATGATCCTCGGTGGTGGGCTCGCGCCGATCGCCGAGCTTCGGGCGGCCGGTGTCCCGGTGGGTCTCGGCTGCGACGGTTCGTCGTCGGCGGACTCGGCGTCGCTGTGGCTGGAGGCCCGCACGGCGATGCTGCTCGGCCGGTTGCGGCACGGCTCCGCGTCGATGTCGGCCCGCGACGCGCTGGAGATCGCCACCCGCGGCGGCGCGGGCTGCCTCGGTCGCGTCGGCGAGATCGGCGAGCTGTCCGTCGGGGCGGTCGGCGACCTGGTCGTCTGGCCCCTGGACGGGGTCGCCTTCGCCGGGGCGCTGTCCGACCCGATCGACGCCTGGCTGCGCTGTGGCCCGGTGGCCGCCCGGCACACCGTCGTGGCCGGCCGGCTCGTCGTCGAGGACGGCCGGCCGGTGCACCCCGACCTGCCCGCGATGCTCGACCGGCACCGCACGCTCGCCGCCGGCATCCAAAGTGCCTTCGACGACGCCGGCATCGATCCCGCCGCCGGCAGCGCAGCGGGCGCGGGCCATCCGACCGCCGCGCCCAGCACGGCGACGGTGGGTCGATGATCGACGGCCGGCCGACAGGCCAGGACCCGCCGACGAGCGGTGATCAATGGCCGGCCGATGGCGAGGAGCCGCCGATGAGCAGGGACGGGCCGGCCAGCGGGGCGCCGCTGACACTCGCCGACGCGTTCGACGTGTTGCCGAAGGTCGAGCTGCACTGCCACGTCGAGGGGACGATGCGCCCGGCGACCGTGGTCGAACTCGCCACCCGGGCCGGCATCCGGCTGCCCACGACGGACGTCACCGAGCTGTATTCCTACGGCTCCCTCGACGAGTTCCTCTCGGTGTTCTGGCTGGTCCAGTCGACGTTGACCACGCGGGACGACTGGGCGCGGCTCGGCTACGAGAGCGTGCTCGACGCGGCGGCGCACGGCCGGGTCTACGCCGAGCTGTTCTTCACCCCCGCCCGTCACCTCGCCGCGGGCTCGGCGCTGGGTGACATCGTCGCCGGGCTCGGCGAGGGCCTGGCGGCGGCCGAGACCGAGACCGGCTCGGTCGCGATGCTCATCGCCGACATCGACCGGGCCTTCGGGCCGTCCGCCGGCGTCACGATGGTCGAGGAACTGGTCCGGCTGCGCCGGGCCGGGACACCCGGCGTCGAACGGGTGCTCGGCGTCGGGATGGACTCCACCGAGCTCGGGGTGGATCCGGCCTCCTTCGCCGACGCCTACCGGCTCGCTGCCCGGCACGGCTTGCGGCGCACCGGCCACCAGGGCGAGAACAGCCCGCCGGCGGCCATCGCGACGCTGGTCGACGTGCTCGGCGCCGAGCGGGTCGACCACGGCCTGTCCCTGGTCGACGACCCCGAGCTGGTCAGGCGGTTCGCCGCCGAGCAGATCGGGCTGACCGTGTGCCCGAACTCCAACATCCGCATCGCCAACGCCTTCCCGGCACTCGCCGACCATCCCTACCCCGAGATGCGCGCCGCCGGCCTGCTCGCGACACTCAACACCGACGACCCGGCCCTGACCGATCTGGATCTCGGCTACGAGTACGCCTCCGTGGCGGCCGCGTTCGGCTACTCGTTCGACGACATGGTGGCGATCGCCCTCGACGGCGTGACCGCGAGTTGGCTCCCCGACGACGACGCCCGCGCCCTGCGCACCCGCATCCACGCCGCCGACGACACCCTGCGCCCCCGCCTGCCCCCTGCACATCCACAGGGACCTGCACATCCAGAGGGATAAGTCGGGCGCCGACGCCTCCGGACAAGCGGAGACGTGCTCAGGCCGGCGACGGCGACTGGCCGGTGGTGGCCACGGCGAGGCGCTGCGCCGTGTAGAGCGGCTCGCCGAGCCGGTGGTAGAGCGACAGCTCGGTGTCGAGCCAGGCCAGGTGCCGCTCCTCGTCGGCGAGAACGGTCTCGATCAGGATGCGGGTGGTCGCGTCGTGCTCGGCGGCGGCGACCTCCGCCGCCTGGTTCAGGCCGGGACGGGCGCCGCGCTGGGCCGCCAGGTCGTTCTCCAGCACCTCCCGCAGCGACGTCCCGATGGCCGGCTTGGCCACCACGAAGTCCGGCCGGCCGCCGAGGTCGAGCAGCCGGTTCAGCACCGCGGCGATGGTGACGGGCTCGTCGGCGATCCGCTGGGCCATGCCCGCGGCCAGACCGTGCAGGCCCCAGGACTCGACCAGGACGAGGTGCGTGCGGTGCTGGGCGTAGCCCGCCCAGTAGCTGCCGAGCAGCTCGTTCAGCAACTCGGTGACCGGAGTGATCTGCGTGTCAGTCACCGTGCTCTGCGCATCGGTCATGGGGCCTGTCCCTCCCACGGATCTGGCGGATCGACCCGCCCAGACCCTTCAGCCATCCAGGTCAGCGTATATATGTCACCACCCTAGGCATCTAAAGCTGACGGCGCCAGCGGCCCGACGACGACGATCACGGTCCCGCCACTCCGAGACCCGACACTCGACATCCCGACGCCCTGACCCTGGTGGCCCAACACCGCATCGGGTTGACAGGGCAAGCTCGACGACGGTGCCGTCGTGCCAGGGCGCTCGGCACCGCCGACGCGTCAGATCACCCAGAGGCAATCGATTGACCGATCCGGGCGCCAGAGAAGATCAAGTCGCGTCACGCCCACGAGGCGGCCTCATGGACCAGCCACTTCTTAAAGAGCTTAAAGAATTATGCAATCTACCGGCCGTCGGCGACGTCAAATAAGGATCAATATGGACATACTGGGTCATCCGACGAAATTTAGCTCCCAATGCGAAACATAATCAGGCCCAACGGAAACTCAAATGGGACGCCGACTAAGGGGTCCGTCAGAAATACCGCGATGTCCCGACCGAGGCGGCGCACACGTTACTCAGGAGTATGTGGTCGTTAGTTTTGCCTATCGCCCGAAAGGCAGTATCGTACGAGCACAGCGTCGCAAAGAGATCACTCCGAGCCCACAAGGCGCCACCGTGATCTTGCAGGGATCCCCGTCGGCATGGAACAGCTCTCAGCCTGTACAGCGAGAAGAGGTCCAGCGTTGTACCTTGCGAACCCGCTAACCACTCGCACTCCGAGCCCAAGCAGAGCCGCCAGGCGACACGGCCCACGCCTCCGGTCGTAGCCCCACGGACGGCTGCGAGGCAGGCCGATCAATCTACTTCAGGCGTGGGGTCGCTGCCCGAAGCGTGCAGGACGCCACACTTGCTGGTCAGCGATTGAGCGGCGTCAGGAGTAGAGCGACGAGAAGCAGTATCGAGCCGAGCGCGGCGAGGACAAAGACGTACGCCGGCACCGAGTCGCCGAACGGACCGCGGCGAACCGCATCGCGCATGTTCGGCTCCGTGGCTTCCGCAGCCTGACCGCCCTCGCCGCCGACGCCCTCCGGCGTCTCGTATATGCCTTTGGCAGTCAGCACCGATACACCTGCAGCCCTTGTCATATCCAGCTCCCCCCGTGTATGCAGCCAGCAAGACTTGGATGTTGGCGCTGCTACCGCGCCGTAGTCGAGTGTCTCAGGAGAGATCCGCCGGATGCAAGGTGGCTACGGTACGTATTCCATACCCTGGGGCGCCCATGTGGTTGCCACGTCGACTGTTGCGCCGAGCCCGTGCAGACGGCGGACGCATGACGCGTGATCACGCATCGTTGCCAGCCGCGCTGGCGACGGACGGCCAGCAGGCCGGAACCTCATCTCGAATTCACGCGAAAGAATATGTTGCCCACCCCTTTCCTGCCCCAGAAGGACATCGTTATGAACGGTGCCGAAGATCGGAGCCGTTGGGTCCGGATCCATGACGCCGTGACATTCCTGTGCACGGTCGGCACGAGCATCGTCAGCCTGGGTGACTGGACAGCCGGCCACGCCCAGTTGACCTGGCGAATCATCGCCGGCTGCCTGGCCGCCTACATGGTTCCCCTGTTCCTCCTCCGCGCCAGAGAAGCGATGCAGACGAAGAAGACGTCCAAAGAGGTCCTGGAAAAGAACATTCTGGACGTCACATCCCGCCGGGCGTCACTCAACGAGGAGCGGGTAACCGTGGAAATCCTTATCGGTTCGAAGGACGAGGAGGACCGCATCAGCGAGGAGGTACAGGTGATTCCCAAACCTCAGGTAGTCGATCGGCTGGTGAGACCGATCCTGCCCTACGGATCAAGGCATCCTCGGCGACTCGCCGCCATATCATTCAGGTGCCAGGTGGACGACAGCGACGACGGACCCGTGGTCGTCCGCCAGGAACCGATCCCGACGCCAGAGTTCACGGGGGTGTGGCTGATCTTCAATCCGGCCCTGACGAAGCCGGCGACCTGGCGCTTCGAATACCAACCGAAGGGGCTGTGGAGTGACCTGCGCGCCAAGGACGAGGATCTTTTGGTATGGAACGACACCATGCCGTACGGCGGAAAGTCGCCGATGGTCGACTTCCGCATTCGATTCATCTTCGCCGACGCCGGCTACCGACCCGGCGTGCGGGAGCAGAACGATTTCGGTATAACCGGCACGCCGACTCGACGCAGCACCGGCGAGTGGGTGATCGAATGGAATGATCCACATCCCCTGGGTAGACGCTACCAATGGACTATCACGCGGGCACGAATCATCCCGCCGTCATAGCGCAGACAGTCCGTCCACCATTCCGGATGCCCACGAAGAGGAAATAATGATCAGGACTGCAACCGTCACCGGCTCGCCGAAGAAGGGCGGAGAGGGCGGAACGAGGGCACTCGTCCCAACGGCCTCCGTCCGTCCGACAGAAGCACATCGCGCCGGCCGGGGCGCGGCCGGCGTCCCTGCTCGTAACCGTCCGCACCGAAATGTCGGTGGGGCAAGGAACCGGAGAGGATGCCGGACGAGGCGGGACCGGACAGCCAGAAGTCGGGCAGGCGAGGATTCGGCCTGCTCCGGCTGCGGCACTCAGGCGGAACCGCCCGGGGGCCGGGTGAGGCCGACGTCGAGGGCGACTAGTAGGACTTTGTTAGGTGACTCCAGCCGGTTTGACTGATGATGGTGCGTAGGATTGGTGGCAGGTGCGGCAGGCGCCGGTCCAGACGTTGAGCAGGGTCTGGAGCGTGCGGAGGACTCCGTAGAGGGTCAGGCCGGCGCAGGGGCTTTTGGGGTTCGGCGTAGCTGCGTGCAGAGGGCCTGGGCCAGGGAGGTGAGGGTGACGTGGCGGTGCCAGCCGTCGAACGAGCGGCCTTCGTAATGGTCGAGCCCGAGGCCGTCCTTGAGCTCGCGGTAGTCGTGTTCGATCCGCCAGCGCAGTTTCGCGAGCCGGACCAGGCGGCGTAGCTGGATGTCCGGGGGCAGGGTGGACAGCCAGTAGTCGGTGGGTTCGCCCTGGCCGGGAGGCCATTTGGCGAGCAGCCAGCATTCCGGCAGGACGCGGTCGGTGTCGCGGGTGACGCCCCGGGCGGCGGGGCGAACCCGCAGGGCCAGGAACCGTGAACGCATCACCGCGGCCGGGTTGTCCGGACCGTGGTGGGTGCCACGCCGCCAGGTCACCCACCGCGCCTGGCCCCGTCCCGCGGCCAGGACCAGCGCTTTCAACGTGCGGGGCGGGTCCGGGTAGGCCGGCACGGGTGGACGGCCGTTCCCGGAGTAGGCCGCGCACACGGGTTCGGCGGTGGCCGGGTGCGCGGTCGCGGTCGGGGTGACCCCGACCGCGTAGACCAGGCCGCGGTCGGTGAGGCCCTGGCGGAACAGCGCCGAGTCGCCATAACCGGCGTCGGCGAGCACCGGCCGGGCGGGCACACCCCAGCCGATGACCTCGTCGAGCATGTCCAACGCCAGGCGCCACTTCTCCCGGTGCCGCGCGACGTCGGGGATCTGCGCCCGGGCACGGCGGGCCCGCACCGTGGTGGCCTCGTCCGGGTCGTCGAGCCCGGTGTCGTCCCAGCTGGCGGGTAGGAACAGCCGCCAGTCCAACGCGGCGGACGCCCAGTCCGTCGCCGCGTGCACGGACACCCCGACCTGACAGTTCCCGACCTTCCCGAGGGTGCCGGAGTACATCCGGGCCACCCCCGGCGAGGCCGAGCCGTCTTTGGCGAAGCCGGTGTCGTCGAAGACCAGCGCCTCGGGCTGGACGAACTCGACCGCCCACCCGGCCAGCCGGCGGCGGACCTCGCTGTACTCCCAGGTCGAGTTCCGCAGGAACTGCTGCAACCCCTGATGATCGACCCCGAGCCGCTCGGCCATGGGCTGCAGGCTCTTACGCTTCCCGTCGAGCATCAGCCCACGGACGTAGAGCTCGCCCTTCGCCCGCTGGTCCTTGCGCGGTAGATCGGCGAGCATCCGTGCCGCGAACTCCTCCACGACCGGCCGCACCGCCGCCATCTCCTCCGGTGTCACAGCAGGCAGCCAACCAGAAGCGGATCCGCACCTCGAAACCAGTCGATCAACGATCTAACAAAGTCCTACTAGCAGGTCGACGAAGCCGAGGGCGGCGGGGGTGAAGGCGGCGCGGGCGTAGGCGACGACCTCGCGCAGCGGCGGCTCGGCGAGGTCGACCCGGTTGGCGGCGAGATCGTTCGGGACGGCGGGCTCGGGGACCAGCGCCGCACCGAGCCCGGCGGCGGCCAGCCGGGCCGCGGCGTCGACCTGCCGCGTCTCCACCACGCCCCGCGGGGTGAAGCCGGCGGCCGCGCACGCCTCCCGCACCAGCTCGGACAGGCCGTGGTCCGGGGCGTAGAGGACCCAGTCCTGGTCGGCGAACACGGCGAGTGCGACCCCGGCCCGCCCGGCGCGCGGGTCGGCCTCGGGGACCACGACGACGAAGCGCTCGTGGCCGAGCCAGCGGACCGGCCCCGCCCAGGTCGCCGGGCGCGGGCCGATGCCGACGTCGGCCTCGCCGCCCGCCATGAACGCCTCCAGCGTGCGGCGGTCGGGAAACTCGGTGATGCGCAGGGAGATGCCGGGGTGGCCGGGCCGCCAGCGCGCGACCGCCCGCGGCAGCACCCAGGTCGCCAGCGACGTCACGGTCGCGACGTGCAACGCCCCGCCGCCGTGGCCCGCGGCAGCCCGGGCTCGCGCCACCGCACCCTCCGCGGCGGCGACCGCCGAGCGCGCGCCGTCGAGGAACACCCGCCCGGCCGCGGTGGGGCGCACCCCGCGCGACGTCCGTTCCAGCAGGATCACGTCGAGCTGGCGTTCGAGCGCGCGGATCTGCTGGGACAGCGAGGGCTGGGCGATGTGCAGGCGGGCGGCGGCCCGGGTGAACGACTCCTCCTCGGCGACCACGATGAAATAGGCCGCCTGGCGAAGGTTCAGCCATCCCCGCATGCCCGTAGTTGTATCCCCCGTCGATCTCCGGAACCCCTGGCCGCCGAGACGCCCATAGGCGAACCTCTATCGCGCACTGGCCGATTGCGTCTTGGACGGGCTCGGCGGCGGTGACGGACGATCGGGCGGAACGGTTCGGCTCGCCGACGACGGTGTCGGCCGCGACGCCGCCCGACGAGCGGCGTCCTGGCGCACGGGACGCGGAGGAGCATGTCCGAGGGCAGCGTGCGGGACGGGATGGCAGCCGGCGCGGGACGACGGGTGACCGTGCTCGCGGGCGGCCGGGTGATCGACCCGGCGAACGGTGTCGACCGGATCGCGGACGTGGTCTGTGTCGACGGCCGGATCAGCGCCGTCGTCCCCGCCGACGAGGCGGACACGCACCGGGCCGGCGAGGCGGATGCGCACCGGGCCGGCGAGGGCGAGGACAACGGTGGGGCGACGGTCGTCGACTGCCGGGGCCTGATCGTGACGCCGGGGCTGATCGACCTGCACACCCACGTCTACCCGGGGCTCGGCGACTTCTGCGTGCACCCGGACCGGGCCGGCGTCGACGTCGGCGTCCCGGTCGTCGTCGACGGCGGCACCTCCGGCGTGCGGACCTTCGGCCTGGCCCGGGCCTTCGTCGAGGGCCCCACCGTGCGGACCCGGGTGCTCGCCTTCCTCGACCCGTGCCTGCTGTACCTGGCGACGAAGGACTTCCTCGCGCACCGGCTCGAGATCGCAGGCGATCCCCGCAACCTCGACCTCGACGCCACCGCCGCGACCGTCGAGGCGCACCGCGACATGATCGTCGGATTCAAGGTGCGGGCCACCGTCACCGACGACCCGCGGACGTCCCCGTTCCTGGAGGGCGCGAAGTCCATCGCCGGCGATCTGCCGATCATGGTGCATCTCGGCCGCTACCCCTACACGCCGAGCCTGGCCAACCTGGACGCGGTCGCCGCCCTGCGCCCCGGCGACATCGTCACGCACGCCTTCCGCGGCCATTCCGGGATCCTCGTCGACGACGACACCGCCGTCGACGGGCGCTTCGCCGCGGCGGTCGAGGCGGGCCTGCGCCTCGACGTCGGGCACTCCGGTTCCGACTTCCGCTTCGCCGCGGCCCGGGCGCTGTTCGACCTCGGCTACCTGCCCACGACGATCAGCACCGACCTGAACCTGTTCAACACCGCCGGCCCGGTCTGGTCGCTGCCCGAGACGATGTCGAAGATCTGGGCGCTCGGGGTCGACCTCGTCGACGTCATCGCGATGGCCACGGCCAACTCCGCGGCGGCGATCGGGCGGTCGGCGCAGCTCGGTTCCCTCGACGTCGGCCGAGATGCCGAGGTCAGCGTCCTGCGAGTGGAGACGGCCGAGTTCTCGTTCACGGACGGTTTCGAGGCCATCTCCCACCCGCGCCGGCTGACCCCGGTCGGCTGCCTCCGAGGGGGCATTTGGTACAAAGCGACAGGGCAGTTCGGACCGGGTTACGGAGTTGACCCCCTCGAGTCCGGCGAGCTGAGCGATGATGGTCCGGGCGCGGGAAGCCGGACGTCCCCCACCGAGACCGCCGCCGCCGGTGCCGCGCATCGACCCCCCCGATCGGTGCGCCCAGCGCCGGCGGCGGCTTCATTCCCGGCCGCCCCCGCACCCCCGGCCGACGCCGTATCCCCGCCCGCGCCCGCGCCGACCGCTGGTCGGGGTTGAGCGCGCCGATGGTCTACGTCATCACCGCGGCCTGCATCGACGTCACCGACCGGTCCTGCGTGGACGAGTGCCCGGTCGACTGCGTCTACGAGGGCCGACGCAAGCTGTACATCCATCCGGAGGAGTGCATCGACTGCGGCGCCTGCGCGCGGGTCTGCCCCGTCGACGCGATCGCGTGGGAGCGCGACCTCGACGGCGACGGCCACGCCCACCTCGGCGACGCGCACGCGTTCTTCTACCGTCCCCTGCCCGGTCGGCCGAAGCCGATCGGCGCCCCGGGTGGCGCGAACGTTCTCGGGCCGGTGGGCGTCGACACCGCCATGGTGACGGCCGCCCGATCGGCGGGACGCGGATGAGCGTGTTCTACGACAGGCTGGTCGTCGGCCTGGAGCTGGCCCGCGCCGCCCTTCCGCCGGTGGAGGCGGGTACCGGTGAACGTCCACCGGCGCCCTGAGCTGCGAGGGCCGGAGACTGGGGTAATGCCGACGCTGCCGCCCGATGTCGTCGCCCGACTGACCGCCGCCCTCGACCCGGTCGACGCGGCCCTCGCCGCCCGCCATCCGGGTGACACCGGCGCCCGCCAGCCCGTCCACACCTGCTACCTGCCGGCCGATCAGATGGTCCCCGACGTCGTGCCGGCCTGGGGCGAGCGGGCCCGCGCCCTGCTCGCGGCGTACGGCGCCGACCCGGCGACCCTTGCCGCGGCGACCGGCGGCGACCCGCGGGCCGAGATCGCCGCGGCCGTCCACGCCCACACCCGGCGCGTGCTCGTCGCCGAGCCGATCCAGGACCTGCGGGTCGACCTGGAGGACGGCTACGGCCTGCGGCCGGACGACGCCGAGGACGCCGACGCCGTGCGCGCGGCCGGGGCGCTGCGCGCCGCCTCCGCCGCCGGGACCCTGCCCGCCCGCTACGGGCTGCGGCCCAAGTCGCTCGACCCGCTGGTCCGCGCCCGCGGGCTGCGCAGCCTCGACCTGTTCCTCACCGCGCTCGTCGGCGACGACTCCCCGCCGCCCGGCCTGGTGCTGACCCTGCCCAAGGTCAGCCACCCGCGGCAGCTTCGGGTCTTCGCCGACGTCCTCGGTGAGCTGGAGCGGCGGCTCGGGCTCGACCCGATCGGCCTCGAGGTGCAGGTCGAGACGCCGGCCGCCGTGCTCGCCCTGCCCGAACTGGTGCGCACCGGCCTCGGCCTGGGCCCCGGACGCCTCGTCGGGCTACACGTCGGCACCTACGACTACTCGGCGGCACTCGGGATCACGGCCGCGCACCAGGCCAGCGACCATCCGGCGGTGGAGTTCGCCACGACGATGATGCAGCTCGCGGCGGCCGGCACCGGCCTCGACGTCGCGGATGGCTCGTCGAACCTGCTGCCCGTCGACGGCGACGAGCGGCCGGGCGCCTGCGGCGACGACGTGCGCCGCGCCTGGCACCGGCACGCCGAGTTGGTCCGCCGCGCCTGGCACCGTGGCCTCTACCAGGGCTGGGACCTGCATCCCGGGCAGTTGGTGAGCCGGCACGCGGCGGTCGCCGGCTGCCTGCTCGCCGGGCTCGACGGGGCGCTTTCCCGGCTGGCCGACTACGCCGCCGCCCGGCAGTCCGGCGCGGTCGCCGACGAACCGGCGACCGGGCGGGCCCTGGCCGGGCATGTCCTACGGGCGTTGGACGCAGGCCTGCTGGACGACCCGCGGCTCGCCGCCGCGGGCCTCGACCGGGCGACGGTCACCCGCCTGGGCGGACGGCGGAAATCCGACGCGACCACCACCGACGGCCAGGCATCACTCAATAAACCAACCGGCGGAGGTTCTTTGCATTAATGGCCGGTGAACGGCAGCGAACATCATTCGATGCCCTGTTCTGGATGTTCCCGACGGGTCGACATCAGCCCACTTCGGGTCTACAACAGACAGCGTGAACGACGGCATCCTGGTTTTGGTAGTCATGACCGCGCTGGCCTTCGACTTCACAAACGGGTTCCATGACACCGCCAATGCGATGGCGACCTCGATCGCGACACGGGCACTGCCCCCCAAGGTTGCCGTCGCCCTGTCCGGTGCACTGAATCTCGTTGGTGCTTTCCTGTCGCTCAGCGTGGCCGCAACGATTGCTAGCGGCCTGGTCAACACCCATCTCGTGACCCTGACGGTGGTGTTCGCCGGCCTGGTAGGGGGCATAACCTGGAATTTGCTGACCTGGTTCTTCGGAATACCCTCCAGTTCCTCTCACGCCCTCATCGGTGGGGTCATCGGGGCGACCATGGCAGCCGCCGGCACGGATGGCGTCAAATGGCACGGAGTCGTCTCGAAAGTAATCATTCCGGCCGGTCTGTCCCCGGTGATCGCCGTCCTCATCGCGACCGTGGGAACCTATCTGATCTACCGACTCAGCCGCGGTGTCCCGGACCGGCCGCGCAGCCACGGATTCCGGATCGGCCAGATCGGGTCGGCGTCGCTCGTCTCGCTCGCGCACGGTACGAACGACGCGCAGAAGACGATGGGCATCATCACCTTGGCTCTCATCGCCAACGGCACGGTGGACGCCGGGTCCGAGGCGCCGTTCTGGGTGATCCTGAGCTGCGCGATCGCGATCAGCCTGGGTACCTACCTCGGTGGCTGGCGGGTGATCCGGACCCTCGGCAAGGGGTTGGTCGAGATCGACTCTCCGCAGGGCATGGCCGCCGAGTCGTCCTCGGCCGCGACGATTCTGCTCTCCAGCCACTTCGGTTACTCGCTGTCGACAACCCACGTGGCGACAGGCTCGATTCTCGGCACCGGCCTGGGACGCAAGGGCGCCGAGGTGCGCTGGAGCGTCGCCGGCCGGATGGCGACCGCGTGGCTGCTGACCCTGCCGGCCGCCGGACTCGTCGGCGCCGGGTGCTACGGGGTCGCCCAGGGCATCGGCGGCACCCCCGGCGTCGTGATCGTCTTCGCGCTGCTCGTGATCGGATCCGTCCTGTTGTACCTGCAGTCCCGCCGGACGCCGGTCAGCCACCACAACGTCAACGACGAGTGGGACGGCGGCAAGGCCTCCGCGGAGGACAAGGAGTCGGTGGCGGCCTGAAGGGCACAGGGCACGCGCGTAGGGCGCCTTCCGGACGGGACGGTGTTGGCCGCCCGTCGGGCGACCTTGGGTGACGACCGGTGGAAGTGACGAAAGGAGAGGCGGGCATGGATTCCTGGATCGACCTCGACGCCCTGTGGAAAATCGTCGTCATCGGCCTGCTCGCCGGGGCGGGGCTGCCCGCGCTGTTCGCAGTCGGGCTGCGCGCGGTGAGCCTGCCCGGTCGCGACGGCGGCGCCCCCACCGCGGCAGAGGCCGACAGCGAGCGCATCATCGGGACGAGCCCGCTGGGCATAACCGCCGGGGTGCTGTGCTTCGCCGTGGTGCTGGCCGCGATCGGCTGGGGTATTTACTCCATCGTCGCTGGAACGTGATGGTGTCGCATGGAACGTGATGGTGTCGCATGGAACGTGATGGTGTCGCATGGAACGTGATGGTGTCGCATGGAACGTGATGGTGTCGCCAGGAACGTGATGGTGTCGCCAGGAACGTGATGGTGTCGCCAGGAACGTGATCGGGCTGGGCAGGAACGTTGTTCTTCGGTCCCCGGAGTCGCCCGGGAGGTGAAGGAAGGGTGAGTGGCGTGTCGTTGCCTCCGTTGCTGGCATCGGTCATTCAGTGGCTGCGAGCCGGATATCCGGATGGCGTCCCCGAGCACGACTACCTTCCGTTGTTCGCGCTACTGCGGCGCAAGCTGACCGGGGACGAGGTGACCGCGATCGCCGACGCCCTGACCACCAGTGGTGACTCCGCCTCGGCCCTGGCGATCCGCACGGCGATCGCCGACGTCACCCACGACACCCCGTTGGAGGGCGACATCGCCCGAGTCAGCGCCCGGCTGGCGGCCGGCGGGTGGCCGCTGGCCTCCCCGTCCCGCCCGCGGCCCGCCACCGAGACCTGACGGCCCAGCACCTCGGCGCCGGGCAGCCCCCACCGGGCTCACGTCGCCCCACCGGCTCACGTCGCCCCGCCGGCCCCGTGCCACCTCTGGCCCCGTGCCACCTCCGGCTCCCTCTCGGGCCCATGGCCGCCGGGGCGGCGGCGCGCCTCGCGTCAGCTACCGCGGTAAGTCGAGTAGCCGAACGGCGCCAGCAAGAGCGGGACGTGATGGTGATCCGCCGGGTCCATGACGTGGAACGCGATGCTCACCTCGGGGAAGAACGCCGAGCGGGCGCTGGTGTCGAAGACGAGCCGCCAGGGGCCGGGCGCGGTCAGCGGCAGCCCGCCGACCCGCCCGTCGGCATCGGTGACCGCCTCGGTGACCACGGTCCAGCCGGTACCGGTCCGACCAGCACCGGTCCGACCAGCGTCGGTCTGGGCAGCGTCGGTCTGGGCAGCGTCGGTCCGGCTGGTCTCGCCGACGCCGGCGGTAATCGGGCGAGATTCGCCCCGTTCGAGCCGAACCGGCACCCCCGCGGCGGGCCGCCCCTGCGCCGTGTCCAGAACGTGTGTGGACAGTCCCATCGCGCCTCCCGTCCAGTCCCCTGCCCCGTTGCGACCAGTCCCCGTTACGGTCCTCTCGCCAAGATGCCGGACGAGCCAGTTGCTGGAGCTTGGTGACCGTCCTGCTGAGAGAAACCGTCACCAACCTCCAGCCATCGAGTCGGTGGGCGCCGGGCCCCGATCACCGGCCCGCATCACCGCCAGCGCGGGCTACGCCCCGGTGATCAGGTGCCGGATCCGCAGGGCAGTGATCTCCGCCTGCTGGCCGGCGGCGATGCGCAGCTCCTCGTCGGGCTCGTGGGCCATCCGCTCCTGAAGCAGGGCGAGCATCTCCTCGGCGCCGCGTCCCGCCGCCCGGACCAGGAAGATGTAGCCGAAGCGCTCCTCGTAGGCGGCGTTTCCGGTGACGAACTTCGCCTTGATCTCCTCGGGGGCCTCGTCCATCGCCGCCTGCTCCCGGCGGGGGGCGTCGAGGGAGACCACCGACGCGCGTGCCGTCGTCGGCGGCGCGGGGATGCCGGTCGGGCGCTCCCCGATCCGGGGATGCGCGGTGAACGCCTCGAACCACGCCGACTCCGGCAACCGCCACCATTCCTGCTCGGCGGCGGGCAGGAGGGCGGCCAGGGTGCCGAACGGACGGCGGGCCACCACCGCCTCGGCCCAGTCCTCGGACTCGCAGCAGGCCAGCAGCTCCTCGCGGGCGGCGTCCGGCGAGAGTGCGTCGAACCAGCGCATGGCCAGCGCCTCGCGCCCGATGGCGGTCGGCACGCCGGTCAGCCGCAGCCGGGCGAGGCCGCCGTCGGGGATCGCGTCGACACGGACGTGGGTGGCCCGGACGGGCACCTCCAGGTCGAACAGGTGCCGGGTGTTGGGCTGCACCCGCGTGCGCGGCAGCAGCGGAACCCACTCGGTGATGGCGCTGATGTCGGCGGGGTCGAGCAGGTCCGGGTAGTCCGCCGCCCACAGCTCGACGGCCCGGGGGGAGTTGCCGCGGAAGTGGCGGGTGTCGACCTCGGCCCGCACGATCAGGCCCTGCGTCGTGAGGCGGACCGCCGCCCAGTCGTGCCCGGTGCCGCGGCGACGCCGGGTCTCCCAGCCCTCCCCCATCGCCCGGGCCTCGCCGGAGGCGTTGAGATTGTGCCGGTCGCCGTAGTGCATGTCGCTGGCGGCCACCACGACCCCGCCCAGGTAGGCGGCGGCAAGGTCGGAGGTGACCCGGTCGAGCAGGCGCGGGTCCGGCACGACCGTGCCGTGCACGCGCAGCCGGGCGACTCCGCCGTCCGGATGGATGGTCAGCCGCAGGTGGGTGATGCGGAGGCGGCCCTCCTCCGCCACGGGCAGCACGTTGACCGCGTCGGCGGCGATCGGCGTGTGCGGGACCAGCTCCACCCAGTCGACGGCGTCGTCGGCGACCTCCGCGGCGGACGGGTAGCCGGCGACCGTCGCCCCGTGGATCTCGACGGCCTCCGGTGCGTTGCCGGTGAAGTGGGTGGTGTCGACGGTGATCGCGTGGGCGATCCCGGGCGCACCAAGACGGACGATGGCCCAGTCGGCCCCCGGCAGGTCACGGCGGCGGCGGGTCTCCCAGCCGTCGGTCCACTGGCCCCGTTCGGTGAACACGCCGGGGCGCACGATGGGCGGCTCGGGCAGCAACATCCGCTCCGCGAACGCGAAGAACTCGTCGTTGACGGCCACGACCGTGCCGCCGGAACGGGCTGCCGCCAGGTCGACGAGGTTGGTCAGGTCGGGCTCGTCACTCATCGGATCCTTCTCTCGGGTCGAGCGGTGCCACCTGCGGCGACCGGCTGCTGAGCGGCTGGCCGGACGGCCGCCGGGTCGCCACCGGCGTTGGTGGCGGCGACCCTGCGGGCAGGCTGGGTCAGCACGTTTGCGGGACGCAAAGGGTACGTCCCGTCGACGCCTGCGGCTGGTCCGGGTCGGCGTCGCACGGCCGGACGTGGGGGCCCGTCCGCGCCAGCCGCCGACGCGGCCCGTGGCGGCGGGAGGGGTCCCCCGGCCCGATCGGCGGAGATGGCCACCTCACCGTGCCAGCAGGCGTCCCCGCGGCGGGCGGTCACCGTCCGCACGCACCCCCCGCAGATAGGTTGCCCGGACGACTCCGTCGAGGCTGCGTCCAGCGTAGGGGGTGAGCGGGTGGCGATGCCGCAGCATGGACGGCTCGACCAGGAACGACGCATTCGGGTCGAAGACAACGAGGTCGGCGTCGGCACCGACGGCGAGCCGGCCCTTGCCGCGCAGCCCGGCGAGGGCCGCGGGGCCCGCGCACATCCAGCCGACCACGTCGGCGAGGGTGTGCCCGCGGGCGCGGGCCTGGGTCCACACCGCGGGTAGCCCGATCTGCACGGACGCGATACCGCCCCAGGCGGCCGCGAAGTCGCCGCTGTCGATGTGCTTGACCTCCGGAGTCGACGGCGAGTGGTCGCTGACGATCCCGGTGAGCAACCCCGCCGGCATCGCGTCCCACAACCGGTCCAGGTTCGTCCTGCCGCGGATGGGCGGGGCGCACTTGAACACCGTGGCCCCTTCGGGGACCTCCTCCGCGGTGAACGTCAGGTAATGCGGGCAGGTCTCGGCGGTCAGCGGCAGCCCCTCCTCACGGGCGGCGAGGATCTCGTCGAGCGCGTCGACGGCGGACAGGTGCAGCACGTGCAGCCGCGCACCCGTCGCCGCGGACAGCGCCGCCAGCCCCGCCACCGCCTGCGTCTCCGCCGCCGCGGGCCGGGAGGCCAGCCAGCTCGCGAAGGCCCGCCCGGCCACCGGCGGCGCCGCCGCGAGGACGGCGGGCGACTCTGCGTGCACGACGGTGAGGGCGCCCATCCGGGCGGTGTGCCGGGCGGCGGCGGCCAGCACCTCCATCGAGACGTGCGGGAACTCCTCGACCCCCGACGGGGCCAGGAACGCCTTGAAGCCGAAGACGCCGGCGTCGTGCAGGGCGGCCAGGTCGGCGAGATTGCGGGTGTCGGCACCGATGATGCCGCCCCAGAACCCGACGTCCACGGCGATCTGCCCCTCGGCCACGGCCCGCTTGGTCGCGAGCGCCGTGAGGGAGGTCGTCGGCGGAATCGCGTTCAACGGCATGTCGATGATCGTGGTGACGCCGCCCGCCGCCGCGGCGCGGGTCGCGGTCGCGAAACCCTCCCACTCCGTCCGACCCGGCTCGTTGACGTGCACGTGGCTGTCGACCACACCGGGTAGCAACGCCAGGTCGCCGAGGTCGGTGACCAGGGCGTCCGCCGGCACCTCGGTGGGCTCGGTGATCGCGGTGATCCGACCGTCGGCGAGGTGCACCGCCGCGGGCCGCTCGCCGTCGGGCAGGGCCACCCGACTGGACCGCAGCACCTGCGGCCGCTCCGGCAGGCGTGCCGGCGCATCCGGGGGGTACTCACTCATGCCGTCGAAGCACCTCCAGCCGGGTCGACGCCGGCGCGGGTCGAGACGTCGACGCGGGTCGGGATCTCGGCGCGGGTCGAGACGTCGACGTGGGTCAGGAGGTCGACGAGGTCCTGCGGGCGCACCGGGACCCGCCGCAGGTCCCGCCCGACCGCCGCCCGGATGGCGGCGACGATCGCGGGGGTGGCGGTGCAGGTCGGCGCCTCTCCGACGCCCTTCACCCCGTAGGGCGCCTCGGGCTGCGGCTCGGTGACTGCGACGAAGTCCAGGTCGGGGACGTCCGCGATGGTCGGCAGCAGGTAGTCATGGAAGGTCGGGTTGACCACCACCCCGTCGACGGTGATCAGCTCCTCCATCAGCGCGAGACCCAGCCCCTGGGCGGTGCCCCCCTCGACCTGGCCGCGCAGGGACAGCGGGTTGAGCACGGTGCCGCAGTCCTGGGCCAGCGCCATCGACACGACCCGGACCAGGCCGAGATCGATGTCCACGTCGACGACCGCGCGGTGGGCCGCGCCGGCGAACGCCACGTGCGGATCGCCCTGACCGTCGGCGTCCAGCGCGGTCGTCCGCCGGTGGTGGAACGTGTAGTCGGCCTCGATCGGACCTTCGGCCAGGGCGTCGGCGATACCGACGCGCAGCCCGGCCTCCACGCCGACGATCTGTCCGGCGGCGATCCGCAGGGTGCGCCGGGGGGCCTCGACGACCTCGGGCGGCAGGTCGGCGGCCCGCGCGACCCGGGCGAGCAGCCGGTCTGCGACCGCGACGCAGGCACCGCGCACCGCGCCGCCGCTCATCCAGGTCTGGCGGGAGGCACTGGTGGAGCCGGCGCTGCCGACCGCGGTGTCCGCGGGGGCGAGGACGACCTGTTCGACGCCGAGCTCGGTGCGGGCGATCTGCCCGGCGATGGTGACGAAACCCTGGCCGACCTCGGCGCAGGCGCTGTGCACGCGGACGCGCGGCGTGCCGTCGTCGGTCAGGTCCAGCCGGACGCGGGCGGCCGAGGAGTCGTCCATGCCCTCCGAGAAGAGGAGGTTCTTGTAGGCAAGGGCGTAGCCGACGCCGCGGCGCACCCGGCCCGGCTCCACCGCGGCAGGCAGACCGCCGGGCAGGGCCAGGCCGGTGACGTCCGCGGCCGGCGGCGGGGGCAGCGGGCGGGCGGCGACGAGCTGGATGAGCTCACGCGCCGGCAGCGGGGCGCCGAGCACCTGCCCCGTCGGCAGGACATCCCCCGGTCGGACGGCGTTGCGGATCCGCAGCTCGACGGGGTCCACGCCGAGCGCGTCCGCCAACCGGTCCATCTGGGCCTCGTGACCGATGGTCACCTGCGGCACGCCGAATCCCCGCATGGCCCCGCAGGGCGGGTTGTTGGTCCGCACGGCCACCCCGCGCAGCCGCGCGTGGGGAACCCGGTAGGGGCCGGCGGCGTGGGTGACCGCGTTCGCGAGCACCGCGGGGGAGGACGACGCGTAGGCGCCGCCGTCCAGAACGACGTTGGCCTGGACGCTGACCAGCTCGCCGTCGGCGGTCGCGGTGTGCCGGAACCACATCCGGGCGGGATGGCGATGCGGATGGCCGAGGAAGGACTCGACCCGGTCGTAGGCGATCCGCACCGGCGCACCCGTCACCCGGGCCAGCAGCGCGCCGTGGATCTGGAGGGTGACATCCTCACGCCCCCCGAACGCACCCCCCACGCCCGCCAGGGTGAGGCGGACGAGGTCCTCCGGGATGCCCAGGCAGGCGGCGAGCTGCTCGCGGTCCGAATGCAGCCACTGGGTCGCGACGCGCAGGTCCACCCCGCCGTCGACCGCCGGGCTGACCAGGGCCGCCTCCGGTGCCAGGAACGCCTGGTCCTGCATGCCGACCACGTAGCGGTCCTCGACGACGACGGGACCGTCGGCCCCGGGCTCGCCGTGCCGGATGTCGATCTCGCGGAACAGGTTGCCGGCGGGGTGCAGGGATTCCGCATCCGCGGCCAGCACCCGCTCCGGGTCGGTTGAGGGATGCAGCGGCTCGTAGTCCACCTCGATCGCGGCGAGCGCGCGGCGGGCGGTCGCGGCGTCGACCGCGGCCACGGCGGCGACCGGCTCCCCGGCGTAGCGCACCTCCGTGGCGGCGAAGACCGGCTGGTCGGCGACGATCAGCCCGTAGGTGGCCACGCCCGGCACGTCGGCGGCCGTGACCACGGCGGCCACCCCGGGCAGGCGGCGGGCCGCCGCGGCGTCGATCCGCCCGAGGCGGGCCCGTGGATGCGGCGAGCGCAGCGTGCGCGCGTGCAGCATCCCCGGCACCCGCAGGTCCCCGGCGTACCCGAATACTCCGCTCGCCTTGTCTGGTCCATCCGGGCGACGCACCGACCGCCCGATCCCACCGCTCACGACCTCACCCCCCATCCGGACCCCCGTCAGGGTGACGCTGGGTCTCCCCAGATGAGTGAGCATCCCCCGAGCGGAGGACGGCGCGCTCAGCCTGGACCGCCCGCACGGCGGCGAGGATGCGGCCATAGCCGGTGCACCGGCAGATGTTGCCGGCCAGCGCCTCGCGGATCTCCTCCTCGTCGGCGTCCGGATGGCGGGTGAGCAGATCCGTCACCGCGACCACGAAGCCCGGGGTGCAGAAGCCACACTGCACCGCCCCCTCGGCGAGGAACATCGCCCGGACCGCCCGGGCCAGCCCCGCGCCGCCCAGCCCGGCGACGGTGACCACCCGGGTGCCGTCGGCGTCCGCGGCGAGCACCGTGCAGGACGCCGCGAGCCGGCCGTCCAGCAGCACCGAGCAGGCCCCGCACCGGCCCTGCTCGCATGCGTCCTTCACCGAGGTCACCCCAAGGGTGTCCCGCAACACGGTGAGCAGCGAATCCCCGATCGAGGCGCCGTTCACCGTGCGCAGGAAGCCGTCGACGTTCAGCCGGTAGCTCTCGCCACCGTCCGCCCCGGCCTCCCCGCCGCCGGCACCGTCTGCCCGGTCCACCCCGTCCGCCCCGTCCACCCCGTCCGTCCCCTCGGCCCCAGCGTCACGGCCGTCCGCGGACACCGCGGTCACGGCTGCCTGCCGGCAGCGGAATCCCCGACGGGGCCGCCGGCGGGGGGTGCGGTCACATGGAGGCAGCGGGCGAACGCCCGACCGGCGAGCACCCCCGCCGCGTGCCAGCGGTACTCCGCGGAGCCCCGCGGGCCCGCGGGCAGCGCGGGAGTGATCCGGGTGGCCGCCTCGACGACCAGGTCGCCGAAGCGTCGGGCCGCCATCGGGGACACCGTCCCGGTCGACCAGTCGACCTCGTCGCGTGCGTACCGCTCGGCCGCCCCCATCCGGGCCGGCAGCAGGCCCACTCCACCGATCGCACACGTCAGCCGGTGGCGTACCCGGTCCACGAGGACCGCGCACGAGACCACCGCTGGATACGCGGCCTGCCGATCACCGATCTTGAGGTAGACCTGCGGGCCGCCCGGACGGGCCAGCCGCACCGCCGTGACGAGGGCGTCCGGGGCCAGCCCGTCGGCGAGGAAGCGTGGCAACGGCAGCCGGTCCGTTCCTCGGGGCGAGGCGGTGAACACCTCGGCGTCGGCGGCGGTCAGGAAGGTGAGCAGGTCGCCGGCGGGTCGCGCCGACCCCAGCGCACCGCCGACCGTGCCGGTGTTGCGGATCTGGACGGAGCCGACAACCCGGGCGGCCCGGGCCAGGCCGGGCGAGAGCGACCAGCCCGCCAGGTCCGTGTAGGTCACCCCCGCGCCGATCGTCAGGCTGTCCGCCCCGGCGCCGCGGACCCGCAGTTCGAGCACCCGGCGCAGCGCGACGACCACCTCCGCGGCACGCTCCCCGGACCGCAGTGCGGGGACCAGATCGGTGCCACCGCCCAGCAGCGCCACCGCGGCACCGGAGTCGTGCGCGGTGGCGAGCATCTCCACCGCCTCACCGACCGTGCGGGGCCGGAACATCGCGGACGTCGTCCCGCCGGCGGTCACAGCGACCACGCCCACCGGGACCGCTGCCGGCGGGAGCACGCCCGCCGGGACCGCGTACGCCGGGCCATGAACCGCACCCGCCCGATCGGACCCGCGGCGGGACATCCGGGCGGGCTCGACCGGCGGGATCGGCCGGCGAGCCGAGGGGCGGCGGGGCAGGCGGACGAACGGTGCATGGCAACCGACCCTAGAGGCGGAAAGTTACAATGATGTTCGACCACGCAGACGCTCCGTGAGGCCGCCCGATCGGGCCGAGAACCGTTGCACCCCGCCCCACCGGGGCAGTCGCCGCATCCGACCGACCCGGACCATCACCGAACACCCAATGGGCCGTCACCGAGTGTTACATACACGACGTCGAGTCGAAACACCGAGCCGTTTCACTCCGGAAATGGGACCTTTGTCCCCTCTGTGTCCGGAGCACGTGGTCCACCGTCATACCTCGCGTGTGATGGCGGGACCGATGAGTACCGCGACGGCACGGCCCGCCGGGACCATGCATCACACGGAGTCGCCCCGCTCCCGCGCCGAGATCACGTCGGCACCGGAAGGCGGGGGCACCGCGCGCCGCGGCGAGCGGTGCCATCCGGATGAAGGTCCGACCGGGAGGATGACCCCTGGGGAGGATGGCCCGCCCGGGGGACGGGCTCGGCCAGCTCGCGGGGTCCGAACACCGTATCGGGCCGGCGGCCCGATCGCCGCCGGCGGCACGCGACCGAGCGAGGTGGGCATGTCACGTCGTCTGAAGAACACCACCGCCGCATTGCGCCACGGTTGGCATCCGGTGGCACGGTCCGGTGAGGTCGCCGACGAACCGGTGGCGGTGCGGCTGCTGGGCGAGCCGTGGGTCATCGCCCGTCTGGATGATGGCCTGGCCGCGTTCGCCGACCGGTGCCCGCACCGGCTCGCCCCGCTGTCAGCCGGCCGGGTAGATGCGACGGAGATCGTCTGTGGCTATCACGGCTGGCGCTTCGCCGCCTCCGGTGCGTGCACCGCGGTTCCCGCTCTGGGCCCCGGGGTGCCCGCCCCCAGACGGGCCAGGGCCACCCCATCGTGGGGCGTGGTGGAGCGGCACGGCCTGATCTGGATCGCGCCGGAGGAACCGTTCACCGACCTGATCGAGATCCCCGAGGCGGACGAGGCGGGTTTCGACTCGGTCTGGCTCGAGCCGTCGCGGTCCTCCGCCTGCGCCGGCCTGCTCGCCGACAACTTCCTGGACACGGCGCACTTCCCGTTCGTGCACGCGGGCACGATCGGCGCCGGGGAGGCCACCGTGGTCGCGCCCTATCGGGTGACGCAGGACGGCGACGGATTCGTCGTGCAGATGGAACAGCGGGTCGCCAACCCGGAAGACCCCAAGGTCGCCACCGGCGAGCATCCGCTCGTGCAGCGCCGCTGGTCGACCTACGTGTACCGGCCGCCGTTCATGCTGCGCCTGCGCCTGGACTACCCGGATGCCGGCATGATCAACACGATCCAGTTCTGCCTTCAGCCAGAAGACGAGGGATCCACCCGGATCTACACCAGGCTGCTGCGCGACGACCTGGGCGGGGACGCCGCGCGGATGGCCGAGGCCGCCCGCTTCGAGCAGGCGGTGCTCGACGAGGACCTCGCGCTGCAGGAGCGGTTCGACCTCGACGGCCTGCCCCTGATCGGCGACCCGCTGAGGGGCGATGATGCCAGCCCCGCCGAGGAGGTGAGCATCCGGACCGACGCTGCGGGAGTCGCACTGCGCCGGGCGCTGGCATCCCTTGTCGACCGGGCGACCCGGCTGCCGACGAATGACTCCCGGCCACCGTCCGACGGCCGGGACCGGCTCCTCACCACCCCCCGCCGGACCGAGTTCGGGCGAACGACGATCCGTTAGCCGGGTAGGTCCAACGTTCGGGCGGGACGTCTCGACCGCGGTCGAAACAGTGGATATCCGACACTCGACGGGAGCGACATCCCAGGTCGACGGCCTGCGTCACGACCTACGATGGTGATCGGATTCGGCCGGGAGGCGCGTAACGCATGACGGAGCGTGGTTGGACGAAGCCGATCGACGAGGCGAGGTGGGCGGATCTCGACCCCCGCGAGTTCGAACGGTTCCGCCGGCTGGTGAGCGCCTCTGGGTCACGTGCCGAGGCCGGTCTTGCCGGGCTGGTGGACCGTGAGCTGGCCGCCGCACTCGGGGTGGCCCGCCCGGGCCCTCCGTCGGCGTCGGTGGACAGCTCGGAGCCGCTGCTACTGCCCGAGGCCCTCTTGCTGTTCGGCCGGCCGGAGGCGATCCGCTGGTTCCTGCCCTGGCACGAGGCGGCGATGCAGGTCATGCGGGCCGACACGGCCGTGGTGAACGACTTCTTCCACTGGCCGCTGTTCCGGCTCGCCGAGGAGCTGCTCGCCCGCTTCCGCGCCCGCAACACCGAACAGGTGATCCGGTTCGAGCTCCTCCGGGTGCACGTTCCCGCCTTTTCGGAGCAGGCGTTCCGGGAGCTGGTCACCAACGCGCTGACCCATCGGGACTATGACGTTCCCGGCGCCGTCCACGTGCGGTGGACCGACGACCGCATCGAGATCACGAACCCCGTGGCGCCGGCCGCCGGACCGCCGCCGGGGACCGCGCTCGCGGGACCGCCCCGCCCGCGCAACCCCCTGCTCGCCGACGCCTTCCGGCGGGCCGGGATCGCCCAGCGCGCCGGGCACGGGATCGGGCGAGCCATCGCCGACCAGCTCCGCCACGGTCTCGCAGCTCCTCGCTTCGATCATCCGGCCGAGCGGACGATCGTCGCCACCCTGCCCGCCGTCCCTGCGGACCTGGCATTCGCCCGGTACGTCGCGGCCCGCGAGCGGCTCGGCCGGCCGCTGGGGCGGGCCGCACTCCAGCTCGTCACCGCGCTACGGCAGACCCCGCGGCTACGCACCGCGCAGGCGGCCGTCCTGCTGGGCGTGGACCGGTCGCAGGCGCGCGCCCACCTCATCAGCCTGCTCCATGCCGGCCTGGTGCAGGTGGGCGGTGACAGCGCGGGCCGCACCTGGCACCTGACCGACCAGGTGCACCGCGACCTGCGCGAGTGCGCCGCGCACGTCCGAGCCCAGACCGGCATCGACCAGCCGGCAACACCCGCACCGACCGCGTCACCGCCGCCACCCGCGCCACCCGCAACTCCCGCGCCACCCGCGCCGCCCGCATCGCCCGCATCGCCCGGATGGGCTGTCCCCGGTGGGGGGCCGGCCCTCCCCCACCGGCCGCGGGCAGCCGACGGGGGCTGACGCGGCCCACCCGTCCGACGACACCGATCCAGGGGGATGGCCGATCGGGATCGGTACCCGTCGGAAAGGGCCGTCAGGGACGGGTGTAGAGCAGCCGGCCGAGGGTCGCCAGGGTCCGCAGCGGAAACGGCAGCCGGCAGCCGAGATCTGCCGCGGCGGTGTCGACGGCGGCCAGCTCGCCGAGCACCGCCTCCCACGGGGCGTCGCTCATCAGGCCCAGCAACGGCAGCGGGCAGGCCGCCCGCACCCAGCCCTGGTCCACGACGACGAACCCGCCACCCATGCCCTCGACCGCTCGGGCGGCGGTCAGCATGTCGTCGTCGCGGGCGCCGACCACCACCACGTGGCCGGGCGCGTGCATCGTCGACACCCCGAGCGCGCCGCGGTTGAGCCCGCAGCCGCGGATCAGCCCGACGTCGACCGGTCCGCCGCCGCCGTCCCGCTCGAAGACCGCGACCTTGTGCAGGTCGCGGGTGGGATCGGCGACCGCGTACCCGCCGTGCACCGTCGGCTGCACCCGCACCGTGCGCACGCCGTGTCGGCGGGCCGTCGCCGTCGCCGGCTCGGGACCCGCACCGCCCAGGGGGCTGCGTCCCGGACCGCCCGCAACCGGGTGGGCCGCCGGCTCGCGGGGCACGTCGATGGTCACCGCCGCGACGCTGACGTCCTGCCTGCCCGCCCGGCTCAACCCGGGGACGGTGAAGGAACCGGCATGCAGGTTCGCCGGCAGCCGGATCCGACCGACGGCCCAGGCCGGCGCCACATCGTGGTTGTCGAACAGCGGGCGGCCGTGTTCGGCGGCGATCCGGCCGCCCGCCATCACCACGTCGGGCGGGGCGGCGCCGGCGAGCGTGGTCACCACCTGCAGGTCGGCCAGCCGGGCGGGGGCGATGGAGCCCAACGCCGAGTCCAGGCCGTGCAACCGGGCCGGGAGCAGGGTGGCGTGCCGGATGGCGTCGATCGGGCCCATGCCCTGGCCGACGGCGAGCCGCACGTCATTGTCGAGATGGCCGTGAGTGGCGAGTTCGGTGACCGTCCTGTACCTGGCCGGGCCAGGGTAGTCCAACGCCCAGCGCAGTCCGGCGGCGTCCGCCACCGGCCCCGCGCCCAGCGCGGACAGACCGCCCACCCCGGCCCCCGGCGGCGCCGGGCTCACCTCGACGACGGAGGTGGTGGTGGGTGAGGTGGGTGGGATCGCCGCGGGACCGGTGGCCGGTGCGACGGGCGGGGCCGGCGCGGCGAGCGCCAGGTCCACGGCGGGAGCGAGGCCGCCGCCCGAACGGAGCAGTACCCGCAGCGGCGTCGCGGAGGCGGTGGCGAGCTCCGAGCCCCGGGCCCCGCCGAGCGCGAGCAGCGCCGCCGGGTCGGTCAGCAGCGTCACCGTCCCACGCGGGATGAGCAGACGGGCCAGCTCGCCCGCGCTGAGCAGCGTCTCCTCGACCCGCAGCCCGGCGTCGACGTAGGCGGGGACGACGTAGCGGCCGGCGGCGTCGAGGGAGCGCCGACCGTTGAGCACCCCGGGCCTGGTCACGGCGGCGATGTACCGCCCGACGATGAGGATGTCGCGGTTGACCACCGTGCCGTCGTGCACGACGACGACCAGGCCGCCGCGCACGACCAGGTCGGCGTCCTCCTCGCCGTCGGCGACCCGGCGCAGGCGGGCCAGCTCGGCGGCCGAGGGGGGCAACCGGTCCGCGCCGGCCACCGGCAGGTGCCCGATCGGACCGGCCGGTTCCGGCGGGGGCTCATGCCGGTCCAGGCGGGGGATCACCACGGGCGACTCCGTGCGGGCGGGTGCCCGCGGATATGTGGCCGAACCGGCGGGAACCGTCCGCGTCGGCCGGACCACCCGGCCGGGCGCCGCCATCAGCCGGGGTCCGAGGCTGGTGCATTCGACGTTCAAAGGCAGCCCTTCGTCCGCCGGCCGGCGCCGGCGGCGCATCCACATCCGAAGACGGCAGGCAGGGAAGGCGGCCGCCCGGGAACATCGCGTAATTCGCGCCGATTTTTGTTATATCGCAGGGGAATCGCCAGATACGCCGCGGGAGGGCAGGCCGGGGGGCGACGAGGTGTACGGCGGAGAACCGACCGCCCCAGGATGGCCCGTCCGGACGATGCGGCGGGTGCGATCGACGGCATCATTGCGGGTATCACAATCATCGCTACCTGCCACGATCCGAGTTCGGTCCGTACCGCGCCAGGACGATCGCCTCGATGAAGCCGACGACGGCGTACAGCGCGATGCTCGCCACGGTGATCACTACCACCGAGGCCCATACCCCGCCGTAGTTGAACGTCTGCTGGGCACGCTGCATGTAGTAGCCGAGCCCCTCGCCGGTCGCCAGCCACTCGGCGAGCAGCGCACCGATGACCGCGCCCGGGACGGCGATGCGCGCGGAGACGAAGAGCGCCGGCAGGGCGCTGGGCAGCGCCACCTTGCGCAGCACGGTTGCCGGACCGCCCCCGTAGGCGAGGACCAGGTCGGCGGCGGCCGGCGGGCCGGACCGCAGCCCGAAGACCAGGTTCACCAGCGACGGGAAGAACACGATGATCCCGGCGATGACCCCGACCGCGGTCAGGCCCCGCCCGAAGATCAGGGTGAGCAGCGGAATCATCGCTACGAGCGGCACCGACCGCAGCATCATCGCGACCGGCATCAGCGCCCGTTCCACCGAGCGGAACAGCACGAAGGAGACGGCGACGACGATCGCGGCCACGGTGCCCGCCGCGTATCCGACCCCGGCGTCGCCGAGGGTGTGCCACAGCCCGTCGAGGATCGCCCGGCGGCTCTCGGCGGCCTTGTCTGCCGTGAACAGGTACTTCCACACCGCCTGCGGATCCTTGGCAACCAGCGGGTTGAGATCGAACACGGCGATGAACGCGTACCAGAGACCGACGATCACGGCGCTCGACGCGACGACGGACAGCACGGTGCGCCCGACCCGCAGCAGGATCGCCGCGAGCAGCACGTGCGCGCCGCGCCCCGCAGCCGCCGGGGGTGCGGAGCCGGTCGTGGCCGGTTCCGCGGCCGTCGCCGCCGGAGAGCCGGCCGTCACTGCCCGCCTCCCGGGTTACCGCGCGGCGCCCATGGAGTGAGCAGCCGGGCGACGAGCGCGGTCAGCGCGTAGCCCAGTCCGGCGACCGCGGAGGCGACCACGGCCAGCGCCCATGTCCGCGGGACCTCCAGGGCCTGCTGGGAATGGACCATGGCCACGCCGAGCCCCCGGTCGGCGCCGAGGAACTCGCCGATGATCGCGCCGAGGACGGCCGCCGGCGCGGCGATCTGCAGCCCGGCGAAGGTGCTCGGCAGGGCGGCCCGCAGCCGGATGTACCGCATCTGCTTCCAGGCGCCGCCGCCGCTGGCCCGCACCACGTCGAGGCTCGCCGGGTCCGCGGCCCGCAGCCCGAGCAGGGTGCCGACCAGCGTCGTGAAGAACACGGAGATGCCGGCCAGGGCGATCTGCGGGGTGCTGCCGTCGAACACGGTGGTCAGAATCGGGCCGATCGCGATGATCGGCAGGCAGTAGGACGCCACGCCGATCTGCAGCAGCACCCGCTCCACCACCGGCACCCCGAAGAACACCACGGCGAGGGCGATGGCCAGGCCGTTGCCGATCAACCAGCCCTTCGCCGCGATCTGGACCGTCGACTTCGCCGACGTCCACATGAGCCGGTGGTCATCCCACAGCGCCCGCACGACCTCCCACGGGGTGGGCACCACCCCGCCGTTGTCGAGCACGGTGACCGCGAGCACCCACCACAGCGCGAGGAGCCCGACGATCCCGGCCGTGCCGCCGATCCAGGCCGTCCGGTCGGCGCCCGCTCCGGCCCCGCCGCCGCGGCGGCGCCCCGCGCCGGGATCACTCGACCCGCCCGGTCCGGATGATCCCCCCGGTCCCCCGGGTGGCCCGCCCGGACCACCGCCGGTAGCGCCGAAGGCGGCGTCCTGCAGAGTCGTCATGCGCCGCTCCGGGCGGGGTCGGCCGCCGGCCCCCCCACCGTGGCCGCCGCCGTCTCGCCGCCGGAGAACAGCAGCGCCGACAGCTCGTCGTGCAGCTCGTGGAACCGCGCCGAGCGCAGCATCTCCGGGGTGCGCGGCCGGGGCAGGTCGATGTCGACGAGCGAGGAGACGCGGCCCGGCCGGGCGCTCATCACCGCGACGGTGTCGGAGAGGATCACGGCCTCGGGGATGGAGTGGGTGACGAGCAGGGTCGTCGTGGCCCGTTCGCCCCAGATCCGCAGAAGCTCGAAGTTCAGCCGCTGGCGGGTCATGTCGTCGAGGGCGCCGAACGGTTCGTCGAGCAGCAGGATGCGGGGCTCGACGACGAGGGCGCGCGCGATCGCGACCCGCTGGCGCATCCCACCGGAAAGCTGCGCCGGGCGGGCCTTCTCGAAGCCGGTGAGCCCCACCAGCCGGATCAGGTCCGCGATCACCGCCCGGTTCGCCTTCACGCCGGCGACCTCCAGCGGCAGCCGGATGTTGGCCTCGACCGAGCGCCACGGCAGCAGCGCCGAGTCCTGGAAGGCGATGCCGAGGTGGTGGCCACGACGGGCGGTCGCCGGATGCTCCCCGTGCACCAGCACCTCACCGGCGCTGGGCGCGTCGAGATCGGCCAGGATGCGCAGCACCGTCGACTTACCGCAGCCCGACGGCCCGATGAGCGTCAGGAACGAGCCCTCCGCGGTGGCAAGGTTGACGTCGTCGAGCGCCAGAATCGACGTACGGCCGAGGCGGAACTCCTTGCGCAGGCCCACCACGCTCACGCCGGAACCAGGGGCGGGAACTGAGGGAGCCGACGGTCCCGGGGTCGGCTCCGGCACGGGCGTGGCGGCTGCGCTCATATCAGCTCGGGCTTCTCCTTGTACAGCTCCCGGATGATGGACAGATCGAACAGCTTTTCGGCGGTGATGTCGACGCCGGCGAGCTTGAGCGTGGCGATGTTCTCCTCGACCAGGGTGTCGGTGAGTGTGAACAGCCCGTTCTTCTTCGTCTCCTCGGTGAGGATGAGCTTGTTCTGGTCGGCGCTTTCCAGGCCCTGCTCCTTCTCGTCCAGGCCGAGATCCTTGCCGTAGACGGTGGCGGCGAGCTTGGCGCCGAGCGAGGCGTCGGAGGTGGCGTCCTTCCAGCCGCGGATCTCGGCGGTCAGCGCCGCCTTCACCTTGTCGCGGTTCTTCGCGATCGACTCGTCGGTGACCATGAAGGTCTCCGAGACAAGTGGATAGTTGTGGTCGGCGAGCAGGAAGGTGGTGACGTCGAAGCCCTTGACCCGCAGCAGGTTCGGCTCGTTCGTCACGAACGCGAACCAGCCGTCGACCGTTCCGGTGGTCAGCGGCAGCGGGTCGAACTCCACCGGCACCTTCGTGATGGACGACGGGTCGAGCTTGTTCGCCTTCAGGAACGCCGACCAGACCGACTCGTTGGTCGCCTGCACGCCGATCTTCTTGCCGACCATGTCCTGCGGCGTCTTGATGGGGCTCTTGGCCATGGACAGGATGGCGAACGGGTTCTTCTGGTACTGCGCGCCGATGATCTTCAGGGGGGCGCCCTGGGCGATCGCGGTCCCGGTGATGTCCGGCGAGGAGATGCCGATGAAGGCCTTACCCGTGGCGACGTCGGTGTCCTGCGGCGTCGCCGACGGGCCACCCGCGATCAGGTTGACGCCGGAGAAACCGGCCGCCTTGTAGTAGCCGCGCTGGTCGGCGAGGTACTCCCCGGCAAACTCCGCGTTCTTGATCCACGACAGGCGGATGCCGAGCGTCCCGAACGAAGCGGCGCCGGAGCCGCCCGAGCCCGAGTCGCCGCTGTCGTCGCTGCCGCACGCGGCGAGCAGGCCGCCCCCGCCGACGGTGAGCAGAGTCGCTCCCGCGGTCACTCCCACACCCCGGCGGAGAAAACCCCGCCGATCCAGACCTGTTGTCACCAAACCCCCATCACACTCGTCCCGGGCACACCCCCATCGGCCGGTCGATCCGACCTGCCCGAGCGGTCTCCCGGACGCTAGGAAGGAGGCGTATCCGTCTCATCGCACCTGTGTGAATTGCCAGTAACTCCATTCTCGCCACCGGGCCGGTCATGCTCCACCACCGCCCCCGGGATTCCCGTCGACCGAAACGTCACCGAAACCTGGATGCCCCGAAAGCGGTTCAACGTTCACCTGCCTGACATCGGGCGGCGGTCGAATGACGAACGTGCGGGAGTGCCGCGGAACCCGCGCACCGACCATCCGGGCGGGCCGCGGCGACGCCGGCATCATTGGCCGCGCCTGCTAGGCTTCGCGTTCGTGCTGCTGAGCCCCCATGAACAGGAACGGCTGCTCATCCACGTGGCGGCCGGACTCGCCCGGGAACGACGCGCCCGCGGGCTGCGGCTGAACCATCCCGAGGCGACCGCCCTCCTCACCTCGTTCCTGCTGGAGGGCGCCCGCGACGGCCGCAGCGTCGCCGACCTGATGACCGCCGGGCGCGGCGTGCTCACCCGGGACGACGTCATGGAGGGGGTGCCGGAGATGCTCGCCGAGGTCCAGGTCGAGGCGACGTTCCCGGACGGCACCAAGCTGGTCACCGTGCACCAGCCGATCGCGTGATCCCCGGCGAGATCCTGCCGGGCGAGGACCCCGTCGAGATCAACCCGGGGCGGCCCGTCCGGACGGTGCTGGTCCGCAACACCGGCGACCGTCCCGTGCAGGTCGGATCGCACTACCACTTCGCCGCGGCCAACCCGGCGCTCGACTTCGACCGCGACCTCGCCTGGGGGCACCGGCTGGCGGTGCCCGCCGGCACCGCGGTCCGCTTCGAGCCCGGGGTGGAACGCGAGGTCGACCTCGTCCCGCTGGCCGGCGCCCGCGTCGTGCCCGGCCTGCGCCCGGAGTCGGCCGGCCCGCTCGACGGGCGCGGGGTCCGCACCGGGGGTGCGGTCGTCGGCGACGGTCCCGCGGCGACGACCGGCGCGACCGGCGCGACCGGCGACCTGCCGGGCTATCTCGGAGAGGGCTCATGAGCCGGCTGGACCGATCCCGCTACGCGTCGCTCTACGGACCGACGGTCGGCGACCGCATCCGCCTCGCCGACACCGACCTGCTCATCGAGGTGACCGAGGATCGCAGCCGCGGTCCGGCGCTCGGCGGCAGCGGCGACGAGGCGGTCTTCGGCGGGGGCAAGGTCATCCGCGAGTCCATGGGCCAGTCGCGGGCGACCCGCGCCGAGGGCGCCCCCGATCTCGTCATCACCGGTGCCGTCGTGCTCGACCACTGGGGCGTGATCAAGGCGGACGTCGGCATCCGCGACGGGCGGATCGTCGCGCTCGGCAAGGCCGGCAACCCGGACACGATGGATGGCGTTCATCCCGACCTGGTCATCGGGCCCGGCACCGAGATCATCGCCGGGAACGGGAAGATCCTCACCGCGGGTGCGGTCGACTGCCACGTGCACCTGATCTGCCCGCAGCAGGTCCCCGAGGCGCTCGGCGCCGGGATCACGACTCTCATCGGCGGCGGCACCGGGCCGGCCGAGGGTACGAAGGCGACCACCGTGACGCCGGGCTCGTGGAACCTCGGGCGCATGCTCTCGGCGATGGACGACTGGCCGGTGAACGTCGTCCTGCTCGGCAAGGGCAACACGGTCAGCGACGCGTCGATGTGGGAACAGCTCCGGGCCGGCGCGGCCGGGTTCAAGCTGCACGAGGACTGGGGCACGACGCCCGCCGCGATCGACGCCTGCCTGCGCGTCGCCGACGCCGCCGGAGTCCAGGTGGCGCTGCACTCGGACACGCTCAACGAGGCCGGCTTCGTCGAGGACACCCTCGCCGCCATCGCCGGCCGGGCCATCCACGCCTACCACACCGAGGGCGCCGGCGGCGGGCATGCCCCGGACATCATCACCGTCGCGGCCGCCGCGAACGTGCTGCCGTCGTCGACGAACCCGACCCGCCCGCACACCGTCAACACCCTCGACGAACACCTCGACATGCTGATGGTCTGCCACCATCTCAACCCCAGCGTGCCCGAGGACCTGGCCTTCGCCGAGAGCCGGATCCGGCCGTCGACGATCGCCGCGGAGGACATCCTGCACGACCTCGGCGCCATCTCGATGATCGGTTCGGACTCGCAGGCGATGGGCCGCATCGGCGAGGTCGTGCTGCGCACCTGGCAGACGGCGCATGTGATGAAGCGTCGTCGCGGGGCCCTGCCGGGGGACGGCCCGGCCGACAACGCGCGGGCGCGGAGGTACGTCGCCAAGTACACGATCTGCCCGGCGGTGGCGCACGGGCTGGACGCGCAGATCGGCTCGGTCGAGCCCGGCAAGCTCGCGGACCTGGTGCTCTACGATCCCGCGTTCTTCGGGGTGCGGCCGTCGCTGGTCCTCAAGGGCGGGTTCATCGCCTGGGCGGCCATGGGCGACGCCAACGCCTCCATCCCGACCCCGCAGCCGGTGCTGCCCCGCCCGATGTGGGGGGCCGCGCGGGGTCCGGCCGCCGCCTCGTCGCTGACCTTCGTCGCGCCCGCAGCGATCTCCGACGGGCTGCCCGAACGGCTGGGCCTGGCCACCCCCGTGGTTCCGGTCGAGGACGTGCGCCGGCGCGGCAAGGCCGACCTGCCCGAGAACACGGCGACGCCGGACATCCGCGTCGACCCGGACACGTTCACGGTCTCGATCGACGGCGACGCCGTCGAGGCCGACCCGGTGCGCGAGCTGCCGATGGCCCAGCGGTACTTCCTGTTCTGACGGCGGCCGCAGCCTGTTCTGACGGCGGCCGCAGCCGACCGCGTGGCCCGCGCGGGCCACGCGGTCTCGGCTCGATCCGCCCCGGCCGCAACCGGGAAGCGCCTCAGCGGGCGGCGTTCTTGATGAACTGGTCGCGGTAGGAGGCCGGGTCGCCGCTGTAGTACCCGGCCCGCACGTGGCGACGGGTCGTGGCGTTCTCCGTCGCGCGGGCCGCCGAGTGCCACAGGTAGGCGTCGTGCAGCAGCAGGTCGCCGCGCTCGGCGTAGACGGCGATCTCCCCCGGGATCTTCTCGAATCCCAGCGGCATCTCGTACGGCGGCTCGGCGTCGGTGTGTCCCCCGCTCGGGCGGGCGTCCGCCGGCACGGCGACGTTGTTGATGTTGCGGTAGGGCGCCGGCGTGGCCCAGCGGTGGGATCCGGGCACCACCCGCAGGAAGCCGTTGGCCGGGCTCGTCGCGTCCACGTGCAGGGTGAACGCGCAGCCGGGCCAGACGTCGAGGCTCGGCATCGCCTGCCAGTCCGAGTGCCAGCCGATCCGGCTGTAGCCGGACTCGCGGCCGGGCCGGGCGTCCTGGTAAACCACGCCGGCGTTCTCGCTGGGGCTCATCCACACGTCCGCGCCGAGCAGACGGCGCAGCAGGGCGACCATGAGCGGATGGGTCGCCGCCGCCCACACGGCCGGGGCGAGCTCCTCCACGTGTTCGACGTAGTTCACATACGCCTCGACGTCGGCCTCGATCTCGGTGTCGGCACCGGCGGGCGTCGTTCCGTTCGAGGCCCGTCCGGAGGGATCCGTCACGCCGTCGGCCTGACCCGCCCGGTCCAGGCCCTCCCGATCCAGATCCGCCCGATCCAGATCCGCCCGATCCAGATCCGCCCGATCCGGGCCTGTCCGGCCTAGGCCCGTCCGATCCAGGTAACGGGCGCCCAGATACTGCGTGGAGCCGTAGCGCTCGGACACCGTCCCGGCGAGGACGGCCTGCTGCGCCGCGCCGCACTCCCGCTCGACCCGGTCGAGGAACTCGGCGGAGTGCAGGCCGCGGAGCACGACGAAGCCGTGACGGTGGTAGAAGTCGTCGAGGTCGGCCAGCGCCGGCGCGGCCAGCGGGTCCGGCAGGGTCGGGTCCACGACGAACACCCCGACCTCGGCCACCGCCGGCATGGACGGCGCCCCGCGGGTCACGCCCGCCGGGGCCGAGACGGAAGTCGGGCTGCCCATGGTCGTTCCTCCACCCTCGACGTCTCCACCGGCCCGGGTGGCCCCCCGACCGGACCAGTCGGTTCATCACGCTACGGCGGGCGAGTTTCGGCGCCATTGCTGACCCAGCAGCAATCCGGCGCCCGGCGAACCTTGCGCCCTGGCCATCCGCCGGCGCGGCCAAGCCCTCAGACAAACCTGCTGACCTGCTGACCTGCTCGTCTAGTGTCGGCTACGGGTACGGGTACGGGTACGGTGGCCGGTGCTGTGCGACGAGTGCGATCCCTTGCGCTCGCACTCCCACTCGTGGTCGTCGCCGTCCCAGTCGGCCTGGTAGCCCGTCTGGCAGCGGGGTTTCGGCGGGCGATCATTGCTGCAGGAGGTGAGCACGGGTGCCAGCGCCACCGCCGCCACCAGCAACCCGGTCAGGCGGACCCGCGGCCCGCGCTTTGTCGCACGTCGTGACATGTCCCCCCTCGTCCCGATTCTTTACTGGTTGTCGCCTCCGGTGGCACGTAGGGCCCGGCAGGCGGGGCCCAAGCGGCGCATGGCCGGCCGGCTCGGGTGCCGCAGTGCCGCCCGGCCGGGCCGGACGGCGGCCACCGGCCGCGAACTCTTCCACAGGAAGACGGACGGCGTGACCGGATTGTCGCCCGGATGACCGAGGGTGCCACCCGGCCGAAGGCGATCACCGAGCACGAAAACCTGCTGAAGGGGGGCGCTGTGAAGTCCGGTGACGAGACGGCCACTCTCGTCGGCGGCGGCCGCGGCCGCCACACCGACCAGCCCGGCCACACCGACCAGCCCGGCGACGGCGACCAACCTGACGACGGCGGCGGGAACGGGCATGGTCCGATCGCGCGGTCCGGGCGACGGGCGACCTTGCTGATGCTCGCTGATGGCCGCATGCCGACCGGAGGCCATGCCCATTCGGGTGGGGTCGAGGCCGCGGTGACCGACGGCAGCCTGGCGAGCCTGACCGACCTGGCCGCGTTCCTGCTCGGCCGGCTGCACACCGCCGGCCTGGTCGCCGCCGCCTTCGCCGCCGCCACCTGCCACGCCATCGCGACGGGCCGGATCGGCGTCGCCGAACTCGACGCCGAACTCGACGCCCGCACGCCCGCCCCGGCGCAGCGCACGGCGAGCCGGGCGCAGGGCCGCACCCTGCTGCGAGCCGGCCGGGCCGCGTGGCCGGTGCCGGCCGGCCCCCGCGCCCCGCACCACCCGATCGCGTTGGGCATGGTGGCCGCCGGCGCTGGCCTGATGCCCGCAGACGCGGCCATCGCCGCGGCGCACACGACGGTTACCGGGCCCGCGACGGCCGCGACCCGCCTCATCGGGCTGGACCCCCTGGCCGTCACCGCGGTGCTGGCCCGCCTCGCCGACGACGTGGAGGCGACCGCCCGTGCGGGCGAGGAGGCCGCTACCCTGCCCCCGCGGGAGTTGCCGGCACTCACCGGCGTCCGTCTGGACCTGCTGGCCGAGCAGCACCGGTTCGCGCCGTTGCGGATGTTCACCTCCTAGCGCCAGGGCGCGGTTCCGCGGAACACCTGTGAGTGGGTCGCACCGGCCGGAGAGTGGTAGCCGCAGGGCCATGATCCGGGCTAGGTGGGCTGTTACGGTCCCCCGGTGGGCGACAACGAGCTGGGGCTGTTCCTGCGGGTCCGTCGTGAGGCCCTCACCCCCGCCGACGTGGGGCTGCCCAGCGGACCCCGCCGCCGCGCGCGTGGGCTGCGCCGCTCGGAGGTCGCCACCCTCGCCGGGGTGAGCGTCGAGTACGTGACCCGATTGGAGCAGGGCCGCGACCGCCGGCCGTCCATGGTCGTGGTGGGCGTCCTCGCCGAGGCGCTTCGGCTGACCGCGAACGAGCGGGTCCACCTGCAACGCCTGGTCAAGGCGGCCGACGGGGGCTTCACCTGCATGGCGGGGATACCGCCCGGTCGGACGGTGCGTCCGACCGTGCAGCGCCTGCTGGACGGTCTCGAGCCGGGTCCGGCCGTGCTCCTCAACCGGCTCGCCGACATCCTGGCCCACACCGAGGGATTTGCCCGGATCGCCGGTCCGATCGGACTACTCGACGGCCGTCCGCCGAACCTGGCCCGCTTCGTCCTCGCCGACGGCCGGGCCCGCGCCGCCCTGCCGGACTGGGACCAGGCGGCCGACGCTCAGGTGGCCGCGCTCAAACAGGGTCCATTCCGGGCGGATCCCTTTGTCGCGGCCTTCGCCGACGAGCTGGCCCGCACCGCCGGGGCGGCGTTCACGGAGCGGGTGACGAGGCTGACGGGCCTGTCGCCGGCGAACGGGATCACCCGCCTGGTCCATCCGGAGGTCGGCGAGCTGCGGCTGGCCTTCGAACGGCTCGACCTGCCGGCCGACGACGAACAGTGCCTCGTCGTCCTCCTGCCGGCCGACGAGGCAACCGCGGCCGCGCTCGACCGGCTCGCCGGCCGCCGGCCCGGCGCCCTGCGCGCGGTATCCGGCTGACACCACGGGCACTCCCCGCTCCCTGCCCCCGCCTCGGCTCCCCCGCCTTCACCGGCCTCCTCCCACCGACCCCGCCCTGCTACCCCGGCTCGGCGGAAACGCCCGCCGCCCGGCCGACTCCTGGCCGCGAGGAAGTGAATCCGATGCCCACGACCGCCGACGCCGCATCGCCGGCCATCCCCCGGACGGGCCGTACGGCTGTCCGGGCGCACGCCGCGGTGCGGGTGGAGCGGGGCGCGCGGGGCGCGCCCCGACTCGCCGAGCTGCGCTCTGACGTGCCGATCGTCCTGCGCCTGACCGGCGTATCGCCCGTTCGGACCGGGGCAGGCGCCGACGCGGAGCCGCTGCCGACGGTGACGGTCCATCTGGTCAACGGGGCCGCCGGTCCGCTGGCGGGCGACGACCTGCGGCTGGACATCTCGGTCGGGGGCGGGGTGCGCCTGGTCCTGCGCTCGGTGGCCGCGACCGTCGCCCTGCCGGGTCACGGCCCCGGACCGTCCCGCCTGACCGTCACCGCGGAGGTGGCGGACGGCGGCGAACTCGACCTCGGTCCGGAACCGACCGTGGTCGCCGACGGTGCCGACCACCGGATCATCACCGATGTTCGGTTGGCCGCGACGGCTCGGCTGCGGCTGCGCGAGGAGATCCTGCTCGGCCGGTTCGGCGAGCCCACCGGGTCCATCCTCAGCACGCTGCGCGTCGACGTGGCGCACACCGTCGGCACCGCCCACGCGTCCGGCGCCGCCCACACCACCGACGCGTCCGACGCCGACGACGCGTTGAGCGGCGCCCCGGTGCCCGGCGGGGCCCGTGCGGCGGGCGGCGCCGGGCGTCCGGGCGCCGACCCGGCGGGTGGGCCGTCCGGATGGGTGCCCCTGCTGCGCCAGGAGCTGCTGCTCGGGCCGCAGGTGCCCGGGCTGCAGGGTCCAGCCCAGTTGGGCGGTGCCCGCGCGGTCGGCTCACTGCTCGTCGTGGGGCCCGAATGGGCCGGAGCTGGAGCTGGAGCCGGTCCGGACGCGGCCGTCGCCGAGGGGGTGGCCCGGCTACCCCTGACCGGTCCGGGCTACCTGGTGTCCGCGTTGGCCGGCGATGCCGTCACCCTGCGCCGCCGGCTGACAGCACTTGCGCTTGCCGACCCCGCGAAGTGACGGCGCCAACAGCCTTCGGCGCCGGACTGGCTCAGCCTCCGGCGCCGGACTGACGGTCGTCCGTCCGGGCGTGGGTCTGGGCCCCGGGCGCGGGTACTGCGCGCGCGGCGTCCTCGCGCCGCGGCTCGGCGGCCCGCCCGGGCCTGGGGCTGGGCCGGGAGAAACCGTCGTTCCACGGGTCGCGTGGCGGCTCGACGAAGACCACCGGCGGGGCCGCGACGCCGGTCTCGCCCCGTTCACCCACGCCCGCCGTACGGGTCACCGCGCCGCCAGCTCCGGCCGCGGGAGAAACACCCCCGGCCGTGGGAGGCACGCTGCCAGCCGAGCCCCGGGCAGTCCCGGTCGCAGCGGCTGCGGCCGGGACCGTCCCCGCCGGGGCGGGGGATGTCTCGGCCCCCTGCGGACCGGCAGCGGCCAGGCTCGCCTCGGCCGGGTCCGCCACGACCGAGGCCGCCGCCGACCGGCTCCCCACGACGGGGGATGTCTCGGTGGCCAACCGACCGGCGGCAGCCGGGCTCGCTCCGGCCAGGGGCGACGCGGCCGAGGGCGACGCAGCCGAGGGTGCCGCAGCGGAGGGTGCCGCAGCCACGGGTGACGCGGCCACGGGTGACGTGGCGGAGGGTGCCGCAGCCGGGGTCGCCGCGTCGGCGGAGTGCCGCTCGGCGGACGGCGTCCCGTGATCGTCGTAGGTGCGGCCCTTCCAGGCGGCACCGCGACCGGCCCGCTTGAGCCGCGCTGAGTCCAGCGTCATCCCGAGGTAGAGCACGGCGACGCCGGGGAGCAGCAGGGCGGCGGGAACCGGCTGGCGGTAGTACCGGATCATCGGCACGTAGGAGAGCGTCATGATCACCCAGGCGACGGCGCCGACGATCGCGGTCGTGCGATCGCCGGCCGCGATGCCCGCGACGGTGGCGACCACCGGGACGACGAAGACGAGGGCCATCCCGAGCACGGTGCCGAGCAGCAGCAGCGGCGAGTGCCGAAGCTGGGCGTAGGCGCTGCGGGACACCATCTTCCACAGGTCCGCCAGTCGCGGGTACGGGCGCCGGCTGTGGACCTGCTCGGCGAGCCCCAGCCAGGTCCGTCCGCCGGAGCGCTTGATGATCCGGGCGATCGCGACGTCGTCGATGACCGCCCCGCGGACCTCGGCGAGCCCACCGGCCGCCAGGAGGGCCTCCCGCCGGACCAGCGAGCAACCCCCCGCCGCCGCCGCCACCCGCGAACGCGGGCGGTTCGACCAGCGGAACGGATACAGCATCGCGAAGAAGTAGACGAACGCCGGAACGATGACCCGTTCCCACGCGGTGTTGGCTCGCAGCACGGCCATCTGCGAGACCATGTCCAGCCCGTGCGTGCGCGCGGAGGCCACCAGGCTGGTCAGCGAACCCGGGTCGTGCGCGATGTCAGCGTCGGTGAGCAGCAGGAACTCCGCGTCGCCGGCGCAGTCGACGCCGCGGCGCAGGGCCCACAGCTTGCCGGTCCATCCGGGCGGGGGCTCTGTGGAGGCGGTGACCGCGGCGGTGACGCCCGTGTGCCCGTTACGGGCAGCCTCCTCGGCCAGGGCTCGGGCGACCTCCGTGGTCCCGTCGGTGGAGCCGTCGTCGACGAGGATCAGGCGAACCGGACCGGGATAGTCCTGGGCGAGCAGGGTCGGGAGCGTCACGGGCAGCACGTCGGCCTCGTCCCGGGCCGGGATGATGATCGCTACGCTGGGCCACGACGGCGGTGCCTGCCGCGCGGGGAGCCGCTGGTCGGTGCGCCAGAAGAAACCATGACCGACGGCCAGATACAACCAGGCGAGCAATGAGGCGAGGGCTATCCACTGCAGCACAGTCACAGAGAGTGATGCTGCCACGTGCGTCCTACGGACGTCAGACGAGCGCGGTAATTGTGTGTAAAGAACTTTCCGTCCCCGGCAGGTCTGCCGCGACCGCGGTGGCCCCGCCGCCGGTGCCGACCCCCGGTCGCACCGCGGGAAGGGGCCACTGAGCTGGGACGATTCCCGATCGAGAACGGACACCCGGCGCTGCGCGCAGGCAATCGGCCCCGCCCTGTCGACCAGCCGAGTGCTCCCGCCACCCACAGCCCGCGACGGGCGGGGTTAATCCCACAGTGCCATCACAACGTCCTGTGTGTACCCCCACCGAACGGGCCCCGGCCGCCCCACCTGATCCCGGCTCGGTAGAGCCACCTCCGAAGGCGCCGACTGCACCATAATCAGGGGGTGACCAGAAGCCGTCGTACCGAGCAGACGGCTGACACCCGTCAGGCCCTGATCTCGGCAGCCCGCCGCCGGTTCGCCGAGCAGGGCTTCGCCGCCACGGGGACCGAGGAGATCGTCGCCGACGCCCAGGTCACCCGAGGCGCGCTATACCACCACTTCCGCGACAAGGCCGAACTGTTCCGCACCGTGATGGAACAGGTCGCCACCGAGGTGGCCGAGCAGCTCGTCGCGGGCGAGCTCGCGCGCGACGCGGAGCTGCCCAGCGATGCCTGGACGCAACTGCGCCAGGGGTTCCAGTCCCTGCTCGACATCTCCACCGCGGACAGCGACTTCCAGCGCATCGTGCTGATCGACGGTCCCGCCGTCCTCGGCAACCAGGCGTGGGACGCCCTCGTCGAGCGGCACGGCTACCGGCTGCTGTCCGAATGGCTGGAACGGGCGATGGCCGAGGAGCGCATCGATCCGCTCCCGGTGGGCCCGTTGACCAGGCTGGTCGCCGCCCTGCTGTCGGAGGCGAGCATCTACACGGCGGGCGCGGCCGACCCGGACACCGCCCGCATCGAGATCGGCATCGTGCTCGACCGGCTGCTGCGCGGGCTGGGCCGGGGCGGCGACCTCGCCGAGCAGCCCCCGGTCAGCGTGGACAGCGCCGCCGGCTCCCAGCACGCCCGCTAGCCGCCGCTCCAGGGGACAGGACACAACGGCCGCAGAACCGCCCTCCGGCCAGCCCGGGTACGACGCGGGCAGGGGGCTCTGGGTGCCGAAGGGCTCCCAGTGGGTCCCGCTGTATGGACAGCTCGGACGCGGCGCCCTCCAGCGGGACCCACCATGGAGCCGCTTGCCCGCGCGGCCGCCCATCGCCGCCGTCGCTGCACTGTGGCTGAGACGCGGTCGACGAACGACGAACGCCGCCCCGACCGTGGACCGGTCGGGGCGGCGTCGGCACTGCTGCCGGTGAGATGACGGCTGCGAGCAGCCGCCGGCTCAGACCTGGCGGACGGCGCGGATGGACTCCTTCAGCGAGCCCATCGTCGCCAGCACGGCCGAGGTCTCGTAGCCGCAGTGCGCCATGCAGTTCGCGCACCGCGGGTCCTTACCGCGACCGTAGGAGTCCCAGTCGGTGGTCTCGACGAGCTCCTTGTAGGAGGAGACGTACCCGTCGCTCATCAGGTAGCAGGGCTTCTGCCAGCCGAACAGCGAGTAGCTCGGGATGCCCCAGGCGGTGCAGTCGAGCTCCTTCTTCCCCTCGAGGAAGTCCAGGAAGATCGGCGAGTGGTTGAGCCGGAACTTCTTGCGCCGGCCCTCCGCGAAGACCTTCCCGAACATCTCGCGGGTCTCCTGGACGGCGAGGAAGTGCTCCTGGTCCGGAGCCTTCTCGTACGCGTAGCCCGGCGAGAGCTGGATCTGGTCGACCTTGAGGTCGTCGTTGAGGAAGGTCAGGATGTCGATGACATCCTGCGGGCTGTCGTTGTTGAAGAACGTGGAGTTGGTGCCGACCCGGAAGCCGGCCGCCTTCGCCGCGTGGAAGGCCCGCACGCACTCGTCGAACGTGCCCTCCTTCTCCACCACCGCGTCGTGCCGCTCGCGCAGCCCGTCGATGTGCAGGACGAAGGTGAAGTAGGGCGACGGGGTGAAGTTCTTGAGCTTCTTCTGCAGCAGCAGGCCGTTCGTGCACAGGATCACGAACTTCTTGCGCTTCACCAGCTCGTTCACGATCTCGTGAATCTGCGGGTGCATGAGCGGCTCACCGCCCGCGATCGCCACGACCGGAGCGCCACACTCCTTGACCGCGGCCAGCGCGTCCTCGGGGCTCATCCGCTGCTTCAGGACGGACGCCGGATGCTGGATCTTCCCACAGCCCGTGCAGGACAGGTTGCAGGCAAACAGTGGCTCCAGCTCCAGCACGAGCGGGAAGTGCTTGCGGCGCCGCAGTTTCTGCTTCGCCAGGTAGGTACCGATACGGAGCTGGTACCGCCACTCGACCGCCACGGCGTAGCTCCCCTCTCCTCAGGTCGCCGGTGGGATGACCGATGATCTCTGCACTGACCATACAGCCTGTACGTACAGCCTGCATGTGGATCGAGCGATGAACTGTCGCACAGCCGTGTCCCGTGGCCGACTCATTCGTCCGAGCAACCGGTCGCGGACCGTATCCGGCCAGGTCAGGGCCCTCGCGCGACGGCCGAATGACGCCGATTGCAGCCTCCGGCGGCCTCGCATCGTCAACCTTCGACGAGGCGTCGGAGGTGTGGGTACGACCTCCGGACCGCCCGCAGGTTCCCCCGGTGGACGATGGGATGCCGGCGATGACACCGAGACGTCACGCAGCGTTACACACCTCGGAGTTCCCGGCGACCGGAGCCGGTCTCAGGCGAGGATCAGGCAGCTACTGCTGGCCGTGGCGACGACCTTGCCGTCGTCGTCGCGGACGTCCCCCTCGGCGAAGGCCACCCGACGCCCCGGCCTGGTGATCCAGCCGTGCGCCGTCAGCCGGTTGGGCCGGCCCGCCGCGATACGTACCGGCCGCAGATAGTTCACCTTGATCTCGATCGAGGTGTAGGCGACGCCGGCGTCGAGGGTGGTCTGCACCGCGCAGGCGGCCGCGGTGTCGAGAATCGTGCAGAGCAGGCCGCCGTGGACCAGGCCGATCGGGTTGTACGCCGACTCGTCGGGCTGGCAGGTGAACACCACGTCCCCGCGCGAGACCTCGACCGGCCGGAAGTCGAACAGCCGGGAGATGGGCGGCGGCGGGATGCGGCCGTCGCGCATCGCGGTCAGGAACTCCAGGCCGCTCAGGGTGGCCGCGGCCGACGCGACCCGGATCGGGTCGTGCCAGGTGACGGACTTGCTGCGGGGCTCGCCCCAGAGCGCGGGGTCGGGCTCGGGAACGCCGGGTGCGGATTCCAACGCGGTCATGGTCAGCAGCCTAGGGACGACGCCGTGGCGGGGATCGCTCACGGCAATCCCCGCCGGGCGGTCGGGCAACCGGCGGTCGGGACCGCAAGTCGGATTACGACGGGCCGGGCACGTGGGCCGGGGAGGTGGCGCCCGCCGCGGTGGCGCCCGCGCGGCGCAGCTCCTTGGGCAGGTGGAAGGCGACCGTCTCGGTGCCGACGGATCGGGTCGTCACATCCGTCGCGCCGAGACCGGACAGCGCGGCGGTGAGTTCCTCCACCAGCGACGGCGGGGCCGAGGCGCCGGCGGAGATGCCGATCGTCTCCACCCCGTCCAGCCAGGACAGCTCCACGTCGCCGACGTTCTCGACGAGGTGGGAGGCCACCCCGTCGCGCCGGCTGACCTCCACCAGCCGCACCGAGTTCGCGCTGTTGGCCGACCCGACGACGAGGACGAGCTGAGCCTCCTGGGCGACCTTGCGCACCGCGTTCTGCCGGTTGGACGTGGCGTAGCAGATGTCGGCGGACCCGGGGCCGACGATCGCCGGGAAGCGATCCTTCAGCGCGTCGACGACCTCCTCGGCCTCGTCCATCGCCAGCGTGGTCTGCATGAGGTAGGTGACCCGCTCGGGGTCGGGGACGTCGAGGGAGTCGACTTCCTCGGGCGACTGCACCAGCCGGATGCGCCCGGGCGCCTCGCCCAGCGTGCCGTCGACCTCCTCGTGACCGGAGTGGCCGATGAGCAGCACGGTGTCGCCTCGGGAGGTGAACCGGCGGGCCTCGGCGTGCACCTTCTCGACCAGCGGGCAGGTCGCGTCGATGACGGAGAGCTGGCGCCCGTCGGCCTGGTTCCACACCGCCGGGGCCACCCCGTGCGCGGAGAAGACCACGGTCGCGCCGGCGGGCACCTCGTCAAGTTCCTCGACGAAGATCGCCCCGCGGGCGGCGAGGTCGGCCACCACGTGGGAGTTGTGCACGATCTGCTTACGGACGTAGACCGGCGCGCCGTGGAGCTCCAGGGCGCGCTCGACGACCTCGATGGCGCGCTCGACCCCGGCGCAGAACGCGCGCGGCTCGGCGAGCAGCACGGTACGCCGGCCCACCGCCGCCGCCCAGGCGCCGATCGGCAGGCCGAGCCGGCGCATCGTGCGCAGGCCCAGCACGCCGCGGCGGACCAGGTCAAGGCGGCCGAGCGGCTCGTCGGCGGTGTCGACGATGACCCGCACCGCGGCGAACGGGACGTCCCCGACCCCCGCCGCGATCGGGGCGCTCTCCATGTCGACCGCGATGGCGCCGGTGGCGGCGAGCTGGGTGCGGGCGTCGCCGGTGGCGACCTTGGCCACGGTCACGATCGGGCCGACGTGCACGGTCAGGCCGAGCCGGCGCAGGTCACCGGCCAGCAGCGGGGCGGACGCGCAGCGCGCGGCGACGGAACCGTCGGCGGCGCGGACCTCGCTGGCGACGACGATGTCCCCGGGCCTGATCCCGGGGGCGAGGCCGCCGGACAGGCCCACGATGGCGGCGGCGTCGGGGCGCGCCTGGCGGACCACCCGGGCGGCTCGGCCCGCCTTGTCGGGGCCCATCCCGGTGCGCACCATGACGGTGTCCGAGGGCAGGCCGGAGCGGCCGGCCGCCATCGCCTCGAAACGCAGCGCCGTCGCGACCACGAGCCGCGCGCGGCGGCGGGGCCGGGCCACGGGCGCGGCCGGCTCGGCGGGCCGCGGCGGCGCCTGCACGCCGCCGGCCGGCTTCCCGGCGGTCGAGCCCGTCGCGACGGACGAGTCCACCGCGACGGACGAGTCCACCGCGACGGACGAGTCCACCGCGACGGACGAGTCCACCGCGGCCGGGCCTGCACCTGCCGGCGCCGGCGCCGGCGCGGTCGCGACGCTCGCCGAGCCGCCGCGGCCGGCCGCGGCGGCGAGCGGCGACGCGGCCGGGGCGGCGCCCGCGGCCGCCGCCGGCGGCGCGCCCGGCCGGCGCGCCGCGGCGGACGAGGGGACTGACGGCGACGCCGGGTCCTGGTTGGGGATCACGGCGGGTCCCCCCGCCGCGGCCGCCGGGGCCGTGCGGTCGGCGGGGGTCACGACAGCGTCGGGAGCGATCCCGTCGCCGCCAGGGGAGGTGGAGGTGCTCATGGTGTGGCCACCCCGGTCAGGCCCACGTACCGGCCGAGCGCGGTCAGCGGGAAGACCAGCCGGTACAGGTGATAGTTCAGGGAGAAGTCACCGGGGAAACCGGTGCCGGTGAAGTAAGGCTCATCCCAGGTGCCGTCCGGCCGCTGGGTCTCGCACAACCAGCGCACCCCGCGCTTCACGGCCAGGCTGTGCGGGTCCACCGCCAGCAGCGCGAGCAGCGCCCACGCCGTCTGCGACGCGGTGAGCTCGCCCCGGCCGATCCAGGCGGGGTCGGTGTAGGAGCGCAGGTCCTCGCCCCAGCCGCCCTCGGGCGACTGGTGCTCGAGCAGCCACCGCACCGCGGCGGTGATCGCCGGGTGGTCGGTGGGCACCCCGGCGCCGATCAGCGCCGGCACGACCGCCCCGGTGCCGTAGAGGTGGTTGACACCCCACCGGCCGAACCAGGACCCGCCCGGCTCCTGGTTGTCCAGCAGCCACTGCACCGCCCGCTGGGTGATCGGGTGGTCGGAGCGGCCGAGGTCGGCCAGCATCTCCACGATGTGGGCGGTGACGTCCGCCGACGGCGGGTCGACCACCTCGCCGAAGTCGCAGAACGGGATCTTCGTGGTGAGCGTCCGGACGTTGTCCGCGTCGAAGGCGCCCCAGGCGCCGTTCGACGAGCGCATCCCGACGCTCCAGTCGACCCCGCGGGCCGCCGCCGCGCGCATCGCCGCGGCCAGCCGCGGGTCCGCGTCCTCGACGGTGTTCACCGCGGGGGCCTCGGCGCGGCCCTGCCGGGATGCCGGCGGGGCGACGTGCCCCGCGCCGAGCAGCCGCCGCAGCGCCAACACCACCTCGGCGGTGTCGTCGACGTCCGGGTAGAAGTCGTTGTCGAACTCGAACGCCCAGCCGCCGGGGGCGAGCTCGGGGCGGCGCACCGCCCAGTCCCCGGCGACCCGGACCTCCTCGTCGACCAGCCACCGGCCGGCCTTCACCATCGCCGGATGGTCGCCGGGGACGCCGGCGTCGGCCAGCGCGACGACCGCGAGCGCGGTGTCCCAGACCGGCGACTGGCAGGCCTCGATCTGACGGATCGGACCCTCCGGGGTGTCCCGGCGGATCACATACCGCTCCATCCCGCGGAACGCCGTGGCGATCACCGGGTGGTTCAGCGGGTACCCCATCAGGTGCAGCGCCATGACGGAGTAGACCCAGGGCGGCTGGATGCCGCCCCAGCACCCGTCGGCCTCCTGCCGGGCGACGACCCATTCGGTGGCCCGTCGCAGCGCCAGGGTGCGCAGGAGCTTGATCGGCCGCTTCTCGTAGCGGTGCAGCAGCTTGTCGAGTCGCTCGAAGGCGCCCTCCCAGCTTCGCAGCGGGGCCGGCTTGCGCCCCGCCGCCGGCACCTTGAGCTCGTCGATGGTGAAGCCGAGGTCGTGCGACGGCCGCAGGGAACCGACGATCGTCAGCGCGACGATCGTCTGGCGCGCCCAGCAGGCGAAGTCGTAGACGTTCAGCGGGATCCACGACGGCAGGAAGATCAGCTCCGGCGGGATGACCGGGACGTCGTCCCAGGACCACTGGCCGAGCGCCGCCAGCCAGATCCGGGTGAACACCCGGGAGGCGGCCACCCCGCCCTGCGCGCGCACAAGCTCCGCCGCCCGCGCCATGTGCGGGGCGTCGACCGCGTCGCCCGCGAGGCGCAGCGCGATATACGCCTCGATGGTGGTGGACAGATCGGCCGGGCCGCCGTAGAAAGTGGGCCAGCCGCCGTCCGCGAGCTGCTGGGAACGGATCCAGCGGGCGGTCTGCTCGGTCTCGTCGTCACTGCGGATGCCGAGGAACTGCTTCATGAACAGGTCCTCGGCGTCCATCGTGACGTTCGTCTCGAGGTCGCCCTTCCACCAGCCCTCATCCGACTGCAGCGCCAGGAGATGGTCCCGCGCGCGCGCCGCGGCGACGCCCGCGTTGGTCGGGCCGGCCGCCTGCGGCCTGCCGGTACCGGCGGACAGCGGCGGTGAGGATCGCGAGATCCCGTAGGCGTCGGCCGTGGCGGGCACCGGGATGGTGGGCCGCTTCGGGCTCTTCTCGGCAGTCGGAGCAGCCGGGGACGGGTCCGAGGTCAGGCTCATCGACGACTCCCCTCGTCGTACGTGCGATGGTCAAGCGGGCGATCGCCGGTCTGTCCGGCGTCGCGGCGGCCCGGTGGGGCCGCCCGCCGGTCGAGCCGTGGCGGGGCGCCGCCCGGCCTCCCGGCATCACCCCGGCCTGGTACGGGGCGGCGGGTGGACCAGGCGGCATGGGCGCCTGTGCTCACCTGCGGCCTCCTCAGCGATCGCGCTCGGTCACGAAGCGGGCGAGGGCGAGCAGCTCCGCCTCGACCGCGGCCGGCATCGACAGCGAGCGCAGCACGTTCTCGCACGCCTTGAGCTGCCGGTCGGCCTCGGCGGTGGTCCAGTCCCGCCCGCCCGCCTGTTCGACCAGTTCGGCGATGTGCGCGAGTTCCGCCTCACTCGACTCCCCGGTGCCGACGAGGAAGGCACGCAGCTCCTCGGCGGCGCCGCCGCCGGCCTCCAGCGCGACCACCACCGGCACGGACTTCTTGCGGGAACGCAGGTCCGACAGCACCGGCTTGCCGGTGACCGCCGGGTCGCCCCAGATGCCGAGCAGGTCGTCGATGAGCTGGAAGGCCGTGCCGAGGCGGGAGCCGTACTCGGCGAGCGCGTCGACCATCTCGTCGGCGGCGCCGGCGAGCACGGCGCCGAGCGACGCCGAACAGGCCAGCAGCGCGCCGGTCTTGCCGTCCTCCATCCGCAGCGTGTCGGCCACGGTGACGTCGGAACGGCTTTCGAACATCAGGTCCTCGGCCTGGCCGCGGACCAGATCCTGGACGCCGGCGCCGAGGATCAGCGCCGCGCGCCGCGCGGCGTCCCCCTCGACCTCCAGCAGGACCTGGGTGGCGAGCCCCAGCAGGGCGTCGCCCGCCAGGATCGCGCCGTCGGCGCCGAAAACCGTCCAGGCCGTGGGCCGGTGGCGGCGCTCGGTGTCGCCGTCCATCAGGTCGTCGTGCAGCAACGAGAAGTCGTGCACGAGCTCGACTGCGACAGCGGCCGGCAGGCCGACCTCCGCCGGCGCGCCGGCGGCCTCGGCGGACAGCAGCGCCAGCGCCGGGCGGACGAGCTTGCCGCCGCCACCCGGCAGCGGTTCGCCGTTGGCGTCCACCCAACCGCGGTGGTAGGCGACGACGTGGCGAAGGCGCGGGTGCAGGCGGTCCACCACGGCGCGCAGCGCCGGCACGGTGAGGGTCCGCCCCCGCTCGATCGCATCCGGAACCGTCATGGTCATACCGGGAATCCCCCTGTGGATGAGTGCCCTGGCTGGCCGGTGGGCACCGGCCCGGTGACCGCCTTCGTTGCGGCGGTCACCGTGTTCTCCCCCCGTGGATCCGGAGAATCCGACGAATCCGATGCATTCGGTGCAACCGCTGTATCCAGCACAAGCGATGGGTCTGATGAAGGTGTGGTGCTCGTGGCGGGCGCCCCGTCGGCGCCCTGCCGTGGGAGGGCCCGAGCCGGTGCCGGTGATCGCCCGGCGACCCCCCGGTCTCCCCCGTCGGACCCGGCCAACCCGTTGACGACGACCCCCATACCGGCCAGGCTCTCACGGGTTGCAGCGAGTCCGCTACGCACAGCAGATTCCATGGTCGCCGGCCACCCGGTGTCGGTCCACGTGCCAGCCAGGGCAAAGCCGGGCAGTCCGGTCGACGTACCCGGGCGCAACGCGAGCGAACCGGGCGCCTGCCGGAAGGTGGCCGTCCGCTCCCGGGTCACGAAGACCTCGATCGGCGCGGCCGCGCGGGCGGCCGGGAACAGCCGAGCCATCTCGTCGACGAACAGCGTGCGCAGCTCGTTCGCCGACCGGTCGATCCACGGCTCGGCGGCCGACTGGGACAGCGCCAGGTACTGGGCACCCGGCGGACCCGAGGCGGCCAGGCCGGAGGAGATCGTCCGATCGAAGATCCACTGGATCGGCGAGTCGACGACGGCCAGGAACGGCCCCTCGATCACCTGCCGTGGATAGATCATGTGCACGTTGATGATCGGCGAGTCACCCAGCTCCCGCAGCCGCGCGGGCTGCGGGCCGGCGCCGGCCGGCAGCAGGTCCGCCGCCGCCGGTGGCGGCACCGCGAGGACCACGGCGTCGGCGCGCAGCCTGCCCGCGGCGTCGGTGCCGGGCACCGCCTCGCCGCGGTTGGTGCCGCCCGCGGTGACCGCGAGCTCCCAGCCACCGCCCGCGGCGGTGATGGAACGGACCTTGGCCCCCAGGTGCACGTCGGCGCCGGCTGCGGCCAGGGCGGCCATCGCCGCGTCGCCGTGCAGCCGGGCCAGCGGGACCTCCGCCCAGCCGAGGTCGCCGGCGTCGGCGCCGTCCAGCAGGCCCGTGCGCACGACCTTCGCCGCCAGGCCCAGCGAGGCCTCGGCGGCCGGTGCGTTCAGCGTCGCCACGGTCAGCAGCTCCCACAGCGCCTTCGTCGCCGCCGGGCCCTGGCCGTGGCTGGTCAGCCACGCGCCGAACGACCGCTCGTCCACCGCCGCGGAGCGCTGGTCGAGGCGGCCGAGCTGGAAGGCCGCGAGTCCGGCGCGCAGCCGCTCGGCGAGCGGCAGCGCCCGGTAGCCCAGCAGAGCCGGGGCCAGGTGCAGCGGCGCGGGCAGGCGCACGCTGGTGCGCCGCAGCCGGGTCCGGGTGAGCGAGTCACCGAGGAGGACCGGGACGTCCAGGCGGGGTTGCAGGGTGGTCAGGTGCTCCACCCCGAGGCGCGCAAGCAGCCCGCGATAGGCCGTGCAGCAGCGCATGAACACGTGCTGACCGGTGTCGATCCACAGGTCTCCCCGCCGGAACGACGTCGTCTGGCCGCCCAGGCGCGGCCGGGCCTCCAGCAGCGTCACCCGCGCCCCGCTGTCCACGGCGAGCAGCGCCGCGGCCATCCCGGCGAGGCCGCCGCCGACGACGACCAGGTGTGGTCGGGACTTGTCCAGACCCGCCGCCACGGTCACGCCGGCCACCCCGGCCGCCCCGCTCGTCCCGTCCGCCCCGGAGGTCATGCGGCGCTCGTCTCCGGTCGCCCGGCGAGGCTGCGGGCGGCGACGACCGCCTTCTGCCACCCCGGCAGCGCCAGCCGGCGGTCCAGCACGGCGGCCGGCTCGTTCTTGATCCGCCGGTTGAGCCGCAGGTAGATGCCGGCCATCGCGCCGCAACAGGCCGCGCTGCGCCGGTCGAGCAGGTCGAGCAGCACCATGCCGCGGTCGTACCACTCCTCGGCCCGCTGCGCCGAGGACCGCAGGTAGCCCAGCAGCGCCGTCGGCGGCCCGCCGAGACGACCGCTGGCGTCCACGGCGAGCTCGATCCCGGCGGCCTTGAGCTCCTGCGCCGGCAGGTAGATGCGACCGCCGAGCAGGTCCTCGCGGACGTCGCGCAGGATGTTCGTCTGCTGCAGGGCCACGCCGAGGGCATCGGCGATGGCCGGGGCGGAGCGGTCGGAGGCCGCCTGCTCGGTGCCGAAGATGCCCAGCGAGAGCCGGCCGATCGTGCCGGCGACGAGCCGGCAGTAGCCGACCATGTCGTCGAACGTGTCATACGTGGTGCCGTGCACGTCACTCTCGACGCCGTCGGCGAGTTCGATGAACGCCTCCAGCGGGATCGGGAAGCGCCGGGCGGCGTCGTCGAGGGCGACGTACATCGGGTCGGAGCTGCCCGAGCCCAGGTTGTTGACCTCGGCCCGGACCTGGGCCAGCCCGGCGAGCTTCTCCTCGGGCGGCAGGTCCCCGTCGCCGATGTCGTCCAGGTGGCGGGCCAGCGCGTAGACGGCGCTGAGCGCGCCCCGTTTCTCGGGGGGCAGCAGGCGGATGCCGTAGGAGAAGTTCCGCGCCGCCTCCTTGGTCAGCGCCTCGCACGCGGCGTAGGCCTCGGCGACGGTCGGCCGGCTCACCGGGTTCGGCACCGGGCTGCTCATCGGCCCTCCTCCGAGCCGCGGCGAGCCGCGACGCCGGTCGCGCTGGTCGCGGTCGCCACCGCCGCGGCGGTGCGGGCCGCCGCCGGCGCTCCCGGGGCCGCCGACTGCGCGAGCGCCACCAGGGCGAAGCGTGCCATCCGCGGCTTGGGTGCCTTGGGCGGGCCGCCGAGCACGTCGTAGCCGGCGCGGCGGATCGCGTCGAGCGCCGCGCGGCCCCCGCCGACGAAGCCGGCCAGCGCCAGCTTCAGCCGGCCCGGCACCATCGAGACCAGCGGCGCGCCCTGGTCGATCACGGTGCGGGCGCGGCTGACCTCGAAGGCCATCAGGTGGCGCACCGCCGGGCTCGCCACCTTCGCCCGCAGGTCGTCCTCGGTGACCCCGAAGGTGTCGAGGTCCTCCTGCGGCAGATAGATGCGCCCGGCGGCCAGATCCTCGGCGACGTCCTGCCAGTGCTCGGCGAGCTGCAGCGCGGTGCACACCCGGTCGGAGAGCACGACCCGGTCGGGGGTGGCGAGCCCGAACACGCCGAGCACCATCCGGCCGATCGGATCGGCCGACAGGGTGCAGTAGCGGACCAGGTCGTCGAACGTCTCGTAGCGGGTGACCCGCTGGTCCTGGCGGTTGGCCTCGACGAGCCGCTCGAAGGGCTCGGCGGGCAGGTCGCAGGTGCGCACCGTGCCCGCGAGCAGGCGCAGGACGGAGAGCTCCGGCTCACCGCCGGCCCAGATCACCGACAGATCGTCGGCGAGGCGGTCGAGCAGGATCAGCCGATCGCCCTCGGCCTCGTCGCCGATGTTGTCGACGAACCGGCTGAAGGCGTACAGAGCGTTGAAATGGGCGCGCACGGCCGCGGGCAGCACGATCGGCGAGACCGGAAAGTTCTCCGCCGGCGCGGCGCGCAGGAGGTGTTCGGCGGGAGTGGACAGGCCCGTCGCGCCCGACAGCGCAGGCGTGCGTGGTGGGCCGGTTGGGGCGTCGATGGCGGTCATACGCCTCTCCTTCGATGACGGTCTGCACTCCGGGCGCGGTGTGCCGGGATGGGGGTCCCCGCGGAGGCCGCGGCCGGCGCCGGGACCTTGGTCGGCGCCGGGACCTTGGTCGGCGCCAGGACCTTGGGGCAGCGCCGAGGTTCGACGGGTCCTGCGCTGGCGACGACCCGGTCCGTCGACGGGACCAGGGCGCCGATCGCACCGGAGGTCATGGGCGCGCCTCACGCGGACCTGCTCCTCAGGTCCGGACGGACCGGCTCATGCGACCGGTCCTGGCAGGCGTGCCGTGTTGCCACCCGGGTTCCGGCGGCGCGGGACCGACGGCGCCATGCGCCCCCGGCCCCACCCGGCGCGTCTGCCGCCGGCGGCCCGAAGGCCGCCGGAGCTGTGGTCGGTGTCACTCACCCCCAATTGGCGACACAGGCCAGCCGGCAGCACGCTCCCGGTACCGGATCATCCGAAGACACCCGCCAACCTGCGGTACAGCGACGGCACCGCGCCGTGGACCCGCACCGCGCCGAGCAGCCAACCTGGCACCCAGACCTCCGCGCTGCCCCGTCCCGCCGCCGCCAGCATGCGCTCGGCGACCAGCGCGGCCGGGATCGGCCGCGGCCATCGCCGAACGTACGGCGCCCCACGGCGGTGGAAGAACGGGGTGTCGACGACGCCAGGTAAACACAACGTCACCGTGATGCCTCGTCCGGCGACTTCGGCCCGCAGCGCGTCAGCGAAGCCGACCATCGCCGCCTTCGTCGCGGAGTAGGCCACCTCGCCGCGCACACCAAGTGCTCCGGCGATGCTGCCGACGATCAGGATGCGCCCCTGCCCACGATCGAGCATGGCCGGCAGCATGGCCCTGACCAGCGCCATCGGCGACAGGACGTTGACCGCGACAAGTTCCGCGATCGCCTCCGGCGACATCACGTCGAACGGGCCGGCGGCGCCGAGCCCCGCCGAGCACACCAGCAGGTCGACATCGCCGAGCAGCTCACTGGCCCGGGAGGCGACCGCCACCTCCGAGCCGGCGGCCGACAGGTCGACGGAGATGCGGTGACCCTCCGTGGCTGCGGCGACCTCGTCCAGCGCCGCGCCGTTACGGCCGACCAGCAGCGAGCGGCAGCCCCCGGCGGCCAGCAGCAGGGCGGCCTCCCGGCCGATGCCGCTGGATGCGCCGGTCACGACGGCCGTTCGAGGTGGCCAGGTGGCGGGGGCTGTACCCGTTCGCGCGGTCCGGTTGGTGAGGACGGTCAACCCTCCCTCACGGAAAGCAGGCCGGGACCGTGTGCTCATGACACACCACTTCCGGTCGTTCCTTTCACGCAGTTCTCCCCCGCGGGCACTGGTTGCACGTCACCTGCTACTTTCCCCACTCATCTCGCCCCGCGTCGCGAGGTGGCCCGACCGAGCATGATCGGCATGGTCCGATGGCACGAGCTCTCCCGTCGGACCACCGCTTCGACCACACTCGATGGCCGTGCCGATCCGGACAGCTACTGCTTCTCAAGCGTCGGACTCCGGACCCTGGGCGCGCGAGCACCACCGGGTCCACGACTCCCACCATTTCACCGTCCCGCCGTCGGATCGTCCATGGTCAGATGGGCGACATCGGGGCGAGCGGATCACATGCGCGGCTCCGGACTCCCTATCACACTCCCTCTATCGTCACGGCCCCCACTATCGGGGCCGCCCCGCTATCGCGACCGCGGGTGCGGTCCGATTTGACGGTCGTACGATGGATTCGGGATCTTCTCCTGGGACGTGCGAACCGCTTCCCACGGCCGGCCCGGGTATTGGAGTGATTTCCCACCGCATTGCCTACGGCGGAATTACCCGGCGACGACTCGCGGCAGGGCCGTCACCACGACATCACAACCGGCGGACGCAGGCCCGTCACCTCCGCCGTCAGTACCCTGCCGTCAGTCCGATCGGGTCGCCACCGGAGCAGCCCCGTCGGCGCTCAGGGTCATCCGTGGATCGTTCCCGCGCCGGGTCGGGCCGGTCCGTGACGTACGCCGGACAGGCTGGTGGGGCATCGTCCGAGCACTGATCCATCCTCCACACGACGACCACCCTACCGCCTTCGACAAACGTGATCGAAAGCGGCATTTCTCCGAACCTAATGGACGGACTGCCGGGCGGGGATATCACCCGTCACGGTGACATCCGACACATGGGCCCCGAAGATGCATCACGGGAGGTCCGACAGTGGTTGCCAGTACGACGACGGAGGCACGTTCGGTGGCTGCCGGGGGTGCCGACTACCCCAATCGGACACTCAACCGGACCAGTCGATCACCCGCACGAATGCCGGTTCAATCCACCCATCCATCCAGCGGATGGACTACCCCGGGTGGATGCCCGACGGATTCGCCCCACCGATCCGGGTGACCCCGACTCCGCGCACACCGGGAAGCGTGGATGAGGAAGAAATCGACGGCGCGGACAGCGCCCCGGATGTCGCGGATTCCACGCACGATCCGGTGGTCCCGGGGGACCGGACACCCTCGCCCGCACCGGGGCGGCAGGCGGCCCCCGGTGCCCAGGGCGCCGGTTCCTCGGCGCCGAGAGCGGCGAGCGCGGCGGCCACGATCTCGCGCCGCTCGATGGCCGAGACCAGTGGGCGCATGCTCTGCGGCAGCCGGGCCGCCACGCTGCGCAGCGCCGCCGAGCACAGCGGCTCGCCGCGGCCGGACGCACCGCTCAGGTTGGACCCGCTGAAGGCGACCAGCGCGTCACCGGAAACCGCCCCGGCCCCGGCGCCGTCGGCGTCCTCAGCCCGGGCCTGGGCCTGGGCGCGCTCGATCGCCATCCCGAGAATCCCCGCGCGCAGCGCGCCGACCGCGCAGTGCGCCCGCAGCAGCCGCAGATCCGACGGCGCCGGACCGGCGAGCGCCCCGACCAGGGCCTGCTGCAGGGAGAGCATGTCGCTCTTGCCGATCTTGCGATGGATCACCGAGGGATCGTTCACGAAGGCGAGCAGGACGCCGCCAGGGCCGGCCATGATGTCGACCATCCGCTCCAGCAGGACCCGGGCGCTCGGCGGCGGCGACTGTCGGACCAGTTCGACCAGCCGGCCCAGCTCGGAGACGAAGGGCTCCAACAGCGCGTCGAGGATCGTCTCCTTCGACGAAAAGTGATAATAGAGTGCTGCCTTTGTCACGCCGAGTCGCTCGGAGATGTCCCTCACAGACGTGCCGGCATACCCTTGCTCTCCGAAGAGGCTCACCGCGGCGGCAAGGATCCGCGACCTGGTATCGCTCGCTGACCCGGGTGACGTCGACTCGACCATGGCAGCCCTGCACCCCTCCGATCGAGTCCGCGACGAATGTTACCCTCAAGCTTACCTACTAAACGACCGGTAAGTTCCCAGGTAGCAAGCAACAACCGCTGCCGATCAAGACGTCGCAGGTGACGACACCGCCGATCATCAACGCTCGAGGGGAAACCGTGGCTTCGCTCGCCCGATGGTGCTTCAGGCACCGCCGGCTCGTACTGCTCCTGTGGATCGTCGCGATTGCCGTCCTCGGAGGGGTCAGCCAGGCGGCCGGAAGCGACTACAAGGACGCCTTCTCCCTGCCCGGCACCGACTCGCAGAAGGCGATCGACCTGCTGCAGCGCGACTTCCCGGCGGCTTCGGGAGACAGCGCCACCATCGTGCTGCACAGCAAGAACGGCGCCGCCATCACCGACCCGGCCCTGCGGGCGCCGGCGACGGAGATGCTCGACAAGCTGGCCAAGGTCCCGCACGTCTCGGACGTCGGCAGCCCCTACGGCCCGCGCGGGGCCTCGCAGATCAGCAAGGACGGGCACACGGCCTTCGCCACGATCGACTTCGACGAGCAGGGCATCGACCTGCCCAAGGACGACATCCAGCAGCTCGTCGACACCGCCCGCGGCTACGACAACGGCACCCTGCAGGTCGAGGCCACCGGTCAGGTCGTGTCGATCACCGAGCAGCAGCAGCAGAGCTACAGCGAGCTGATCGGCATCGTCGCCGCGGCGATCATCCTGTTCATCGCCTTCGGCTCCCTGCTGGCCGTGACGCTGCCACTGATCACCGCCATCGTCGCGCTCGGCGTCGGCAGCCTGCTGATCATCCTGCTCTCCCACGTGCTCACCATCGCCGAGTTCAGCCCGATCCTCGCGACCCTGATCGGCCTCGGCGTCGGGATCGACTACGCGTTGTTCATCGTCAACCGGCACCGCATCGGCCTGCGGGCCGGCAAGTCCCCCGAGGAGGCCGCGGTCACCGCGGTGAACACCTCGGGTCGCGCCGTGCTGTTCGCCGGCATCACGGTCTGCATCGCGCTGCTCGGCATGTTCGCCCTCGGGGTGAGCTTCCTGTACGGCGTGGCGATCTCGGCAGCGGTGGCCGTCGCGATGACCATGGCGGCGGCCGTCACGCTGCTGCCCGCCCTGCTGGGCTTCTACGGCATGCGGGTGCTCAACAAGCGCGATCGGCGCAAGCTCGTCGACTCCGGCCCGGAGCCCGAGAACGCCGGGGGCTTCTGGTGGCGCTGGGCCAAGGGCATCGAGCGCCGGCCCCGGCGGTTCGCCGTCATCAGCGGCGTGGTGATCCTCGTCATCGCGATCCCGTTCTTCTCGCTGCGGCTCGGCTCCTCCGACCTCGGCAACGGCGACACGACCAAGACCACCAAGCGCGGGTACGACCTGCTCGCCGACGGCTTCGGCCCCGGCTTCAACGGTCCGTTCACGATCGTCGCGGAGATCAAGTCGCCGCAGGACACGGCCAACCTGAACGCCGTGGTGAAGGCGGCCCGCGCCACCCCGGGCGTCGCGTCGGTGTCGGAGCCGCGGCCGAGCCCGAACGGCCAGGCGGCGATCGCCACCCTGTACCCGACGACGAGCCCGCAGGCCGAGGACACCTCGAAGCTGCTGAAGAAGCTGCGCGACGACGTCGTCCCGCAGGCCAACCCGTCCGACACCGGGATCTACGTCGGCGGCATCACGGCGATCTTCGAGGACTTCTCCAGCACGCTGTCCAGCAAGCTGCCGCTGTTCATCGGCATCGTGGTCGTCCTCGCCTTCCTGCTGCTGGTGGCGGTCTTCCGCAGCCTGCTGGTGCCCTTGACCGCCTCCGTGATGAACCTGCTCGCGGTCGGCGCCGCCTTCGGCGTCGTCGTCGCGGTGTTCCAGTGGGGCTGGGGTTCGTCGGTGTTCAGCATCACCGGCGGCCCGGTCGAGGCGTTCATCCCGGTCATCCTGTTCGCGATCCTGTTCGGCCTGTCCATGGACTACGAGGTGTTCCTGGTCAGCCGAATGCACGAGGAGTGGACCGCGCGCCGGGACAACCGGCTCGCCGTCTCGCTCGGGCAGGCCGAGACCGGCCGGGTCATCTCCGCCGCCGGCGCCATCATGACCCTGGTGTTCGCCTCGTTCATCCTCGGCGACGAACGCGTGATCAAGCTGATGGGTCTCGGGCTCGCGAGCGCGATCGTGATCGACGCGTTCATCATCCGGACCGTCCTCGTGCCCTCGCTCATGCACATCTTCGGCAAGGCGAACTGGTGGGTGCCGGCCTGGCTCGACCGGGTCCTGCCGCGGATCTCCGTCGAGTCCGCCGAGGACATCGAGGAGCTGCAGCACGCCCCGCTGCCCGCGGACGCGCTGACCTCCGCCGGCCATCCGGTCGACACCGGCGGTCACGTCCGCCAGGTCCCCGGACAGGCGGGACGGGAGGAGGACAGCCCCCGCGCGGGGGAACCCACCCACTGAGGCGACCCGCCGGGACGCCCCCCAGGCAGGGGGGCGTTCCACGCGGACCGATGAACCGATGAACCGGAGCCCTGGCAGGCATGTACCTGCCGGGGCTCCGGCGCGTGCGGGGGGTGCGAAGAGGTGGGGTGCTAGGAGGTGGGGTGCGGGGAGGGGGTGCGGGGAGAGCGGGCGGTCAGCCCGTGGTGAAGCCGTCGGCGACCGTCAGCGCCTCGTCGAGGATCGCCAGACCGGTGCGCGCGTCCGCCTCGGAGATGGTGCACGGCGGCACCACGTGCACCCGGTTGAAGTGAGTGAACGGCCACAGGCCGCGCTCGCGGCAGGCCGCGGCGACCGCACCCATCGGGGCCGCGGCCGGGCCGGCGGCGTTGAACGGCACGAGCGGTTCGCGGGTGGCGCCGTCGCGGACCAGCTCCAGTGCCCAGAACACACCGAGCCCGCGGACCTCGCCGACCGAGGGGTGGTTGGCCGCCAGCTTCGCCAGCTCTGGCCCGATCACCTCGGCGCCGAGCATCCGCACGTGGTCGAGGATCCCCTCCGCCTCGAACGCCTCGATCGAGGCGACCGCGGCGGCGCAGCCCAGCAGGTGCCCGGAGTACGTCAGCCCGCCCGGATAGGGGCGCTCGGCGAAGGCGTCGGCGAGGTGCGGGGCGAGGATCACCCCGCCGAGCGGGACGTACCCGGAGTTCACGCCCTTGGCAAAACAGATCAGATCCGGGACGACCCCCCAGTGGTCGACGGCGAACCACTCGCCGCACCGGCCGAAGCCCGACATCACCTCGTCGGCGATGAACACGATGCCGTGGGTGTCGCACAGGTCACGCACCCCGGCGAGGTACCCCGGCGGCGGTACCAGGATCCCGTTGGTGCCGACGACCGGTTCGACGATGATCGCCGCGATCGTCGCCGGGCCCTCCAGCGCGATCACCTCCGCGAGGTGGGCGAGCGCGCGGTCGGACTCCTGGGCGGCGTCGGCGGCGTGGAACGGCGAGCGGTACGGGTAGGGCCCGAAGAAGTGCACCACGCCGGGGATCCCCGGCTCGCTGGGCCAGCGCCGCGGCTCCCCGGTCAGGGTGATCGAGCCGCCGGTAGCCCCGTGGTAGGAGCGGTAGGCGGCGAGGATCTTGTGGCGGCCGGTGGCGAGCCGGGCGATGCGCACCGCGTTCTCGGTGGCCTCGGCCCCGCCGTTGGTGAAGAAGACGCGGTCGAGGTCGCCCGGCGCGCGCTCGGCGATGAGGCGCGCGGCGCGGGAGCGCACCTCGTGGGCGTGGAACGGCGCGACGGTGGTCAGCGAACGGGCCTGCGCGGCGATCGCCTCGACCACCGCCGGGTGCTGATGGCCGATGTTGGCGTTGACGAGCTGCGAGGAGAAGTCCAGGTAGCGCCGGCCGGACTCGTCCCAGAACCAGCTCCCCTCGGCGCCGGCGACGACCACCGGGTCGAGGCTGGCCTGCGCCGACCAGGAGTGGAACACGTGCCGACGATCGTCGAGGTACGCCTCGCTGCGGCCGGCGGCGCCGGGGATGGCGGGGGTGGTCGTCAAGGGATCGGGTCCTCTCCTCGTCGTCGGCGTCCCACGGATGGGACCGCCCGGTCCGCGCGGACGCGCCGCGCGCCACCGACCCGCGGTCGGGCCGGCCGGCGCGCGGCGGCGCCACGGACCATCCGATCTCACCGGCGCCGGGAGCGGGGGCGCCGTCGGTGTGACGGCTGAGACGGTGTGACGGCTGTGCCGGCCTGAGACGCTGTGCCGGCTGAGACGCTGTGCCGGGTCAGCCGGCGGGACGGGTCAGCCGCCGCCCGGGTTCAGGGTGACGGTCAGCGGCTTGAAGCTCGACCCCGTGACGTCGACGCCGTCGCCCTTGAGCGCCGACAGCGCCTGCTCGACGTACTGGTTGGTGTAGGCGAGCCCCTCGGGGGCCTTGGTGAGGACGGTCTGGCCGTCGGCGTTCTTCGTCGCCCTGGCGATCTGGACGGTCCGGTCCCAGGCCGCCTTGTCGACCATGCCGATGCCCTCCGGTGACGGCCAGACCAGCTTGTTGACCTCGTTGGTCTGCCAGAGCTGATGGCTGGCGCCGAGCTTGGAGCCGGCGGCGACGACCAGGTCACGGCACTCCTGGGCGTGGTCGCGGCAGTAGATCCAGCCGCGCAGCGACCCGGTCAGGAACTTCGTCGCCGTCTGCTGGTACGCCTTGTCGTTCTGGAGCTTGTCGGTGGAGGCCCACACCGCGTCCTGGAGCATGGCGGTGCCGACGTCGTTCCAGTCGACGACGGTGAAGTCCGACGGCTTGTACAGCTCGCCGGTCTTCGGGTTCTTCGCCTCCAGCACCTGGGCGTACTCGTTGTAGCTCATCGCCTGGGCGGCGTCGATGTCCCCGGAGAGCAGCGCGTTCATGTCGAACTGCTGCTGGACGAGGGTGACGTCCTTGCCGGGGTCGAGACCGGCCTTGGTCATGCCGGCGAACAGCTCGTACTCGTTGCCGAAGCCCCAGTTGCCGACCTTCTTGCCCTTGAGGTCGGCCGGCCCGCTGATGCCGGCGCCGGCGAAGCTGACCTGCCGGGTGCCGGAACGCTGGAAGATCTGCGCGATGTCGGTGATCTGCGCGCCCTGCTCGCGGGAGGCCAGCGCCTTCGGCACCCAGGCGACGGCGAAGTCGGCCTGCCCCTGGGCCAGCACCGTCTGCGGCACGATGTCCGTGCCGCCCTCCAACAGGCTGACGTCGAGACCGGCGTCGCGGTAGAAGCCCTTCTCCTTCGCGGCGATGTAGCCGGCGAACTGCGCCTGGGTGAACCACTGCAACTGCAGCTTCACCGGGGTGAGCTTCGCCCCGGTGCCGGTCGTCGACGCGTCCGAGCCGCTGCTGCCCCCGTCCGAGCCGCAGGCAGCCAGGGCCAGCACCGCGGCCAACCCGGCCGCGAGCCCGCCCAGCGTCCTTTTCCTTCTCATGTCGCTCCCGTTACCCCTTGTGAATGAATGCCGGATTCCCGGTTTGTGGCGTTACCGGCCGATGTGTCGGCGCCAGGGCATCGCCGCCCTCTCCACCGCCAGGACGACCAGGTAGAACAGCAGGCCCAGCAGGCAGGCCGCGACGACGAACGCCCACGCCCGGGGGTAGGCGCTGTTCGCCGCCGCCGAGGTGATCCGCGAACCGAGACCGTTCTGCCGGCCGCCGAAGTACTCGGCGACGACCGCGGCGATGACCGCGAGCGATGAGGCCAGCCGAAGTCCGGTGAAGAAGAACGGCAGCGCCCCGGGCAGCGACACGGTCCGGGCGAACCGCCACGGCCCGACCGCGAGGCCGCGCATGAGCTCGCGGTGCACCGGGGCGACCTCGCGCAGCCCGCGGGCGGTGTTGACGAACACCGGGAAGAACACGACGACCGCGACCACCGCGCGCCGCGGCACCGAGGACGTCGTCGAGAACATCGCGTTGAACAGCGGGGCCAGCACGATGATCGGGATCGCGTTCATCGCGGCGGCGACCGGGGCGAGCATCCCGTCGATCAGCCGGGAGCGCGCCGCCACGATCGCCGCGACCAGCCCCGCGACCGCGCCGACCGCCAACCCCACCGCCGCGTTGACCCCGCTGACCCACGCCGCCGACCGGATCGGACCGACGTGCTCGCGAAACTGGTGGGCGATCGCCGTCGGGCTCGGCAGCAGGTAGGGCTGCACGTCGCCCAGGTCGACGAACGCCTGCCAGGCGCCGAGGACGACGACCGCGACGACGAGCGGTGGCAGGATCGCCCGCCCGCGGGCCAGCACCCGGGCGGTCGGCCGAACCCCGTTCACGAAGCCCCGACTCCCGCCGAACCGGCCCCCGCCGAATCGGCCCGCACCGAACCGGCCCGCACCGGACCGGCCCGCACCGGACCGGCCCCCACCGGACCGGCCCCCGCCGGCGCGCCGCCGCCCGACGCAACGCGCAGCGGGGCGGACTCGCCGGCGCGCAGCGCCTCGCGCACGGCGGTGACCGCGGCGAAGAACTCGGGCTGCTCCCGCAGGTCGGTGCTGTCGACGCCGCGGCCCGCGCCGGCCCGCGCCGCCAGCTCCACCGGGACCATCGCCGTGATCCGCCCCGGCCGCGCCGACATGACCGCCACCCGGTCGGAGAGGAACACCGCCTCGGGGATCGAGTGGGTGACGAGGATGACGGTGGTCCCGGTCTCCCGCCGGATGCGGGCGAGCTCCGCCTGCATGCGCTCGCGGGTCATCTCGTCGAGGGCGCCGAACGGCTCGTCGAGCAGCAGCAGCCGGGGCCGCTCGGCGAGGGCGCGGGCGATGGCCACCCGCTGCTGCATGCCGCCGGAGAGCTGGCCGGGCCAGTGGCCGGCGAAGTCCGCGAGCCCGACCAGGTCGAGCAGCTCCCGGGCGCGGGCCCGGCGTTCGGCCTTGCGCATTCCGTGGACCTGCAGCGGCAGTTCGACGTTGCCGAGCACCGTGCGCCAGCCGAACAGGCCGGCCTGCTGGAAGGCGATGCCGTAGTCCTGGTCGAGGCGGGCCTGGCGGGCCGGCCGGCCGCCGACGAGGATCTCCCCCTGGGTCGGCGGGATCAGGTCGGCGACCAGCCGCAGCAGCGTCGACTTCCCGCAGCCGGACGGCCCGATCAGCGAGACGAACTCGCCGCGGGCGACTGTCAGGTCGATGTCCGTCAACGCCACGGTGGGCGCCGCCCCGGCAACGTCGAACGCCTTCGTCACCCCGCGCACCACCACCGCCGCATCCGTCGTGGCCGGCGCATCCGTCGTGGCCGGCGCCGCGCCGGCCGCCTCGGCCGCGCCCGTCGCCGGGGTGAACTCCGCCGTCATGCCACTCGTCCTCGCCTCCGTGCGCCGCCCGCGCGGGCCGTCACGCATGACGGCCCCACCGGCGGCCGACCGCCGCTTCCAGCAACGCCACCGCGGCTGCCATGACCAGACCGGTGACCGCGGCGCCGAGCACCGCGTCGTACAGCCGGGTCGCGTCGCTGCTCGCCGACATGGAGTAGTCGATGATCAGCCGCCCGACGCCGCCGCGGGTGCCGGTGGAGATCTCGGCGACGACCGTGCCGATCACCGCCGAGGCGGCCGCGAGCCGCAGCGCCGGCATCAGGTACGGCACCGACGCCGGCAGCCGCAGCCGGACCAGCGTCTGCCACCACGACGCCGCGTAGCTGCGCATCAGCTCCACCGACTCCGCCGCCGGCGCCTGCAGCCCGCGCAGCATCCCGACGGCGACCGGGAAGAACGCCAGATACGCGGCGATCAGCGCCACCGACATCCAGCGCTGCCATTCGAGGCCGCCCAGGTGCAGCCGGCCGCCCCAGCCGGCCACCAGCGGGGCGAGCGCGACCAGCGGGACGGTCTGGCTGGCGATCACGTACGGCAGCAGCCCGCGCTCCAGCACCCGCAGGCGGGCCATCGCGACGGCGAGCAGCACGCCGACGGTGACCCCGACCCCGAAGCCGGCGAGCGCCACCCGCAGCGAGAACCACATCCCGCGCAGCACCGACTCCCCGACGGTGCGGTCGTCGCGCAGGCTGAGCTCGGGCCGGCCCAGCTCCGCCAGCACCGACCAGACGTGCGGCATGGCCGTGTCCGTGGTCCGCGGCAGCACCGGCGCGCCCCACAGCCGGGTGCCCTGCGGCGACCCGACCGCCTTGTAGCCCTCCCACACGGCGCACAGCAGCACGAGCGCGACGAGCGCGAGGACCCCCCGGCGCAGTCGGTCCCGCGCCGCCGCGCCGACGGTCCGCCGCCGCGACGGCAGGCCGAGCGGGTCGGGGCCCTCGGGGTCGCCGGCGGGCGCGGAACCAGTGGCGGGACCAGTGGCGGGACCAGTGGCGGGACCGGTGGCGGTCGCCGCCGCGGCCGTCGACAGGGCGGCGTCGGTCATCCGCCGGCCACCGAAGTCGGGTCCGCAGGCGGCGGCGCCTCGGGCTGCACCGCCGGCTGCACTGCGGGCGGCACCGCGGGCGGCGTCGCCGACGGCGCCGAGGTCGCCGGGGCGACCGGGGCGGGGGGCTGGGTGCCGGCGGAGGTGGCGCGCACCGTGCCGGCGACGGCGGGGATCACCGTCTCGCCGTACGCCTCGAGGGTCGCGAGCTTGGCGTCGTGCTGCAGGTAGACGGCGAACTGGTCGACGCCGAGTTCGGCGAGCTGCGCCAGCCGTTCGATGTGGGCCTCGGGCGGGCCGAGCAGGCAGAACCGGTCGACGATCTCGTCGGGGACGAACGTGGTGTGGGCGTTGCCGGCCCGGCCGTGCTCGTTGTAGTCGTAACCCGTGCGGCCGGCGATGTAGCTGGTCAGCGCGGTCGGCACGGAGCCGTCCGCGCCGTAGCGGGCGACGAGGTCGGCGACGTGGTTGCCGACCATCCCGCCGAACCAGCGGCACTGGTCGCGCTGATGGGCCAGCGACAGCGGGTCCGCGGCGCCGACGTAGGCGGGGGCCGCGACGCAGAACGTCACCGCCGCCGGGTCGCGCCCGGCCCGCTCGGCGGCGCGGCGCACCGCCCGGATGGTCCAGGCGGCGATGTCCGGGTCGGCGAGCTGGAGGATGAACCCGTCGCCGATCTCCCCGGTCAGCGCCAGCGCCTTCGGCCCGTAGGCGGCGATCCAGACGTCGAGCCGACTCGCCGCGCCCCACGGCAAGCGCACGGTACTGCCGCCGACCTGCGCGCTGCGGCCGTTCGCGAGCTCCCGCACGACGCCGACGCACTCGCGCAGCGTCGCCAGCGACACGGGCTTGCCGTTGAGGACCCGCACGGCCGAGTCGCCCCGGCCGATCCCGCAGATCGTCCGGTTGCCGAACATCTCGTTGAGGGTGGCGAACAGCGACGCCGTGACCGTCCAGTCGCGGGTAGCCGGGTTGGTCACCATCGGCCCGACCAGCACCTTGCGGGTCGCGGCGAGGATCTGGCTGTAGATGACGAACGGCTCCTCCCACAGCAGGTGGGAGTCGAAGGTCCAGACGTGGCTGAAGCCCAGGTTCTCCGCCTGCCGGGCGAGGTCGATCACCCGGGAGGCGGGCGGGTTCGTCTGCAGCACCACTCCGACGTCCACCGCGTCACCTCGTCCGGGGGAAGCCGAGGTCGACCGAGCTCGTCGCCGGGTCGGGCCAGCGGGAGGTGACGACCTTGGTCCGGGTGTAGAAGCGGATCCCGTCCGGGCCGTACATGTGCAGGTCACCGAACAGCGAGCCCTTCCAGCCACCGAAGCTGTAGTAGGCGACCGGCACCGGGATCGGCACGTTGACACCGACCATCCCCGCCTCGACCTCGGCGGTGAACCGCCGGGCGGCCCCGCCGTCGCGGGTGAAGATCGCCGCGCCGTTGCCGTAGGGGTTGTCCTCGATCAGCCGCAGCGCCTCGTCGTAGGTGGCGACCCGCACGACGGCGAGCACCGGGCCGAAGATCTCGTCGGTGTAGACGGCGCTGGCCGGCCGCACGTGGTCGACGACGCTCGCGCCGAGGAAGAAGCCGGGGCCGCTGGTCGCGGGGTCGGTGCGGCCGTCGACGACGACGCTCGCCCCCTGGGCGGTGGCGAGGTCGAGGTAGCCGGCGACCCGGTCCCGGTGCGCCGCGGTGATCAGCGGACCCATCTCGCTGGCCGCGTCGTAGCCGGGTCCGACCCGGATGCCGCGCACCCGCGCGGCGATCGCCTCGACCAGCGGGTCGGCGATCTCCCCGACCGCCACGACCACCGACACCGCCATGCAGCGCTCGCCGGCCGAGCCGTAGGCGGCGGAGACCGCGGCGTCCGCGGCCGCGACGATCTCGGCGTCGGGCAGGACGACCAGGTGGTTCTTCGCCCCGCCGAGGGCCTGCACCCGCTTGCCGGCCGCGGTGGCGCGTTCGTAGACGTAGCGGGCGATCGGGGTGGACCCGACGAAACTCACCGCGGCGACGTCGGGATGGTCGAGCAGCGCGTCGACGGCGACCTTGTCGCCCTGCACCACGTTGAGCACGCCGTCCGGCAGCCCGGCACGCCCCAGCAGCTCGGCGAGGAACAGCGCCGGGGACGGGTCGCGCTCGCTGGGCTTGAGCACGAACGCGTTGCCGCAGACCAGCGCGTTCGCGAGCATCCACAGGGGCACCATCGCCGGGAAGTTGAACGGGGTGATGCCGGCGACGACGCCGAGCGGCTGGCGCACCTCGTGCACGTCGACGCCGGCGGAGACCTGCTCCGAGTAGCCGCCGCGCAGCAGGTGCGGGGCGCCGCAGGCGAACTCGACGTTCTCCAGGCCGCGGGCGATCTCGCCGAGCGCGTCGTCGAGAGTCTTGCCGTGCTCGGCGGTCAGCAGCCGGGCGACCTCCTTGCGGCCCGCGTCGAGCAGGTCGCGGAAGCGGAACATCACCTCGGCGCGCCGGCCGAGCGGCCTCGCCCGCCAGCCCGGGGCCGCCGCGCGGGCGGCCGCGACCGCGGCGCGCACCTCGTCCGAGGAGGCGAGGGCGACCCGGGCCTGCTGCTCCCCGGTCGCCGGGTTCCACACCGGTGCGTGGCGGCCGGCGGGATCAGCCACCGCCACGCCGCCGATCAGGTGGCCTATCGTCCTCATCGCCACGCACCCCTTCCGTTTCGCCGCGCGCCCGGGGCGCCCGGCATCAGGTGGTCCACCGCCGCAGCCGTCATCGCCGCAGCCGTCATCGCCCTCAACGCAGGTACTGGGACAGGCCGCGGGGCACATAGCGGCCGTGACCGGCGCGGCCCGTGAACCGCCCGGCGGAGACGACGACGGATCCGCGGGAGAGCACCGTGTCGACCTTCCCTGCGATCTCGAAGCCCTCCCAGGCCGAGTGGTCGAGGTTCATGTGGTGGGTCGCGGCGCTGATCGTCGTCGTCGCGTTCGGGTCGTAGACGACGATGTCCGCGTCGGAGCCGGGGGCGATGACGCCCTTGCGCGGGTAGAGGCCGAACATCCGCGCCGGGGTGGTCGCGCAGGTCTCGACCCAGCGCTGCAGTGAGATCTTCCCGGTCACGACGCCCTGGTAGATCAGGTCGATGCGGTGCTCGACGGTCCCGATCCCGTTCGGGATCTTCGAGAAGTCACCCCGGCCCAGCTCCTTCTGCTCGGCGAAGCAGAACGGGCAGTGGTCCGTGGAGACGACGGCGAGGTCGTCGGTGCGCAGCCCCCGCCAGAGGTCGTCGGCGTGCGCGGCGGTGTTCGTGCGCAGCGGCGGAGAGGCGACGTACTTGGCGCCCTCGAAGCCGGGGGCGCCCAGGTGCTCCTCCAGGCTCAGGTACAGGTACTGCGGGCAGGTCTCGGCGAACACGTTGCGCCCGGCGGCCCGGGCGGCGCTGACCACCCCGAGGGCCTCGGAGGCGGACAGGTGCACGAAGTACAGCGGGGGGTTGCCGGCGACCTGGGCGAGCACGGATGCCCGGTGGGTGGCCTCGCCCTCGAGCGCCGGCGGTCTGGTCAGGCCGTGGTGGATCGGGTCGGTGTCCCCGCGGGCCAGCGCCTGGGCGACGAGGACGTCGATGGCCAGGCCGTTCTCCGCGTGAATCATGATCGTGGCGCCGGAGTCGGCGGCGCGCTGCATCGCCCGCAGGATCTGGCCGTCGTCGCTGAAGAACACGCCGGGGTAGGCCATGAACAGCTTGAAGCTGGTGACGCCCTCGTGGGCGACGAGGGAGTCCATCGCCTTGAGCGCGGCCTCGTCGACCCCACCCATGATCATGTGGAAGCCGTAGTCGATCGCGCACTGACCCTCGGCCTTGGCGTGCCAGGCGGCCAGACCCTCCTCGACGACCTCGCCGGTGCGCTGCACGGCGAAGTCGACGATCGTGGTCGTGCCGCCCCAGGCCGCGGCGGCCGAGCCGGTGGCGAAGGTGTCGGAGGCCGCGGTGCCGCCGAAGGGCAGCTCCATGTGGGTGTGCACGTCGACCCCGCCCGGGATGACGTACTTGCCGGTGGCGTCGATGACCCGGTCGGCCTCGACGGCCGGCCGACCCGCCCCGCTCGCCGCCGCCGCGTCGCCGGCCGGTGCCGGCGGCGCGAGCAGGGCGGCCACCGTCTCGCCGTCGACGAGCACGTCCGTCGGGGCCGCGCCGAGCGGCCCGACCAGCGTCCCACCCGTGATGAGCGTTCTCATGCGTCAGCTCCCTCTGTGCGGCGGGGGTCAGGGGACGGCGGGGGTCAGGGGACGGCGGGGGTCAGGCGGCGGCGATGGAGTCAGCGGCTGCGATGGAGTGAGGGTGCGGTTCAGGGTGCGGTTCAGGGTGCGGTGAGGTCGCCGTAGGCGTCCGGCCGGCGGTCCCGGTAGAACGCCCAGCGGTTGCGCACCTCGGCCAGCAGGTCCAGGTCGAGGTCGCGGACCATCAGCTCGGGCTCGTGCGCGTCGCCGGTGCCGTCGACGAAGGCGCCCTCGGGGTCGACGAAATAGGATGTGCCGTAGAAGTCGTCGTCGCCGAGATCCTCGATCCCGACCCGGTTGATGGCGCCGATGAAGTACTCGTTCGCGACCGCCGCGGCCGGCTGCTCCAGTTTCCATAGATAGTTGGACAGGCCGCGGGACGTCGCGGATGGATTGAACACGATCTCGGCGCCGTTCAGGCCGAGCGCCCGCCAGCCCTCGGGGAAATGCCGGTCGTAACAGATGTAGACGCCGACCCGCCCGATCGCGGTGTCGAAGACCGGGAATCCCAGGTTTCCCGGCCGGAAGTAGAACTTCTCCCAGAACCCGGTCACGTGCGGGATGTGGGTCTTGCGGTACTTGCCGAGATAGCGGCCGTCGGCGTCGAGGACGGCCGCGGTGTTGTACAGCACGCCGGGCTGCTCCTGCTCGTACATCGGCAGCACCATGACCATGCCGAGCTCCGCGGCCAGCGCCTGGAAACGCTCGGTCGTCGGCCCCGGAACCGACTCGGCGTAGGCGTAGTAGGCGGGGTCCTGCACCTGGCAGAAGTACGGGCCGTAGAACAGCTCCTGGAAACAGATCGCCTTCGCTCCGGCGGCGGCGGCGGCGCGGGCGTACTCCTCGTGCGCCTTGATCATCGTTTCCTTGTCGCCGGTCCAACGGGCCTGGACGAGAGCGGCTCGAATCACCCTGGACATGCCTGCACCACCCCTGTCGCCTGCCCGCCGGGCCGCCGCGTGTTCGCCCCGACGGTCTGCCGTAGAAATCTGTTGTGCCAGATTCGCCGTGCACCGCTTCCGCGCACCGCCGCGGACCGGTCCGGTGCAGTTCGCCGTACCCCATCGCCGGTCCACGCACGCCGGAGGATCGGTTTTGCGTGACCGCAGACTACTGTCACACTTCAACCCGGACAATCGTCCTGTTGTTACCATTTGTTACAGGCAGGGGACGAATGCCATGCTCGAACTGATCGCCGCCGCGGTGGACGACCGCTCCGCGCGGGGCATCGCCGGGGCGGTGAGCCGGCTTGTCTCCGCGGGGAGTCTGCCCGGCGGGGCCCGGCTGCCCACCGTGCGGGAACTGGCCGCGATCCTCGGGACGAGCCCGACCACGGTGAGCCAGGCCTGGCGCACGCTGGCGCGCGCCGGGGTCATCGTGCCGCGCGGGCGGGCGGGGACCTTCGTGCTGGAGGGCGCCGCGCCCACCGTCGGCGGGGCGCGGCGCTACCGGCGGGTCACCCGCAGCCCTGGACGGATCGGGCGGGACTACTCCACCGGCACACCCGACCCGGCGCTGCTGCCCGACCTTGCCCCCGCGCTGGCCCGGATCGCCCGAGGCAACCTGACCACCAGCTACCTCGACGACCCCGTGCTGCCCGGGCTGGAGAAGGCGCTACGGGCCCGCTGGCCGTTCTCCCCCGAGGCGATCACGGTGGTCGACGGTGCCATGGACGCCCTCGACCGGGTCACCGGCTCGCTGGTCGGCTACGGCAGCCGGGTGCTGGTGGAGAACCCCTGCTTCCCGCCGCTGCTCGACCTGCTGGAGCTGGTCGGCGCGGAGGTCGTCGCACTGCCCTCGGACGCCGCCGGGGTGCGTCCCGACGCGGTGCGCGAGGCGCTGGCCACCCGCCCGGTCGCGCTGTACCTGCAGCCGCGGGCGCAGAACCCGACCGGGGTGAGCATGACCGAGCACCGCGCCCGTGAACTGGCCGAGCTGCTCGCCGGCACCGGGGTGACCGTGATCGAGGACGACCATGCCGGCGACGTGGCCCTCGCGGCACCGGTGAGCCTCGGCCGCCACCTGCCGGCGTCCTGCGTGCACATCCGCAGCTTCTCCAAGAGCCACGGCCCGGACCTGCGCCTGGCCGCCGTCGGCGGGGTCGCCGCCACCGTCGAGGCGGTGGCCACCCGCCGGCTGCTCGGCCCGGGTTGGTCGAGCCGCCTGCTGCAGGCCGTCCTCGCCGAACTGCTGGAGGACCCGGCCACCGGGCGCACGCTCGCCGCCGCCCGTGCCCGCTACTGCGCGCGCCGGGAACGGATGCTCGTCGCGCTCGCCGCCCGCGGGGTGCGGGCGGTCGGCGCGGACGGCATCAACCTGTGGGTCGACGTCGCCGACGAACAGGTCGCCCTGGTCGCGCTCGCCGCCCGCGGCATCGGAGCCGCGCCCGGCACGCCGTTCGAGGCGGCTCCGCTGGACGGCGACCATCTGCGCGTCACCGTCGGGCTCATCGCCGACGAGCTCATCGAGGCGACCGCCGACGCGCTGGCCGACGCCGCCCAGGGCTGAGCCGCGCCGATCCGGCGCCCCATCCGGCCTACTCGACGCCGCCGCGGATGAGCCGGGCGGTCTCCCGCGCGAGCCGGCTCAGCGACTCCTGCGGCAACTCGGCCTCGGCGGTGGACGCGCTGACCTGCGATCCCGGGCGCAGGCCGAGGTAGGCGGCCGCGGCGAGGGCGGCGCCGATCGCCGGCGCCAGGATGAACAGCCAGAGCTGCCCGAGCGCCCAGCCTCCGACGAAGACGGCCGGGCCCAGCGAGCGGGCCGGGTTCACCGAGGTGCCGTCGAGCGGGATGCTGATCAGGTTGCACAGGACGAGGACCAGCCCGATCGCGAGACCCGCGAAGCCGAACGGCGCCTGGACGTCGGTCGCGCCGAGCACCGTGAACACCAGCAGCGCGGTGAGCAGGATCTCGACGAGGAAGACGCCGCCGAGGCCGTAGCCACCCGGCGAGTGCACGCCGTAGCCGTTGGCACCGAGCCCCTGCACGTCGGGCGAGTACCCGAACGGCCCCGCGTCGGCGAGCAGCCAGACCGTGCCCGCGGCGACGACCGCGCCCACGCACTGCGCCGCGACGTAGCCGAGCGCGTGCCTCGGGTCGATCTTCCGGCACAGCAGCAGCCCGAGGGTCACCGCCGGGTTCACGTGGCAGCCGGAGATCGGCCCGATCACGTACACCAACACGAGCAGCGCCAGCCCGAACGCCAGCGCGATCCCGAGCACGCCCACGGCGTCGCGGGCCAGCACGGCCGTCCCCACCCCGCCAAGAACCAGCACGAACGTTCCGAGACCTTCGACCAGGTACCTGCGCACGCGGCACCCCCTCCGCTGCCGGGACCGCCCCGGCTGCAGCCGGGCGGCACGTCCATCTAGTCACTCCAAGCACCTGAATAGTTCCACAGGGTTCCCAACCCCGCCAGATGATCAGGTGCCAGCCATCGGCGGACGGGCCGGATGTGCCGCGACGGGCCGGCCGCGCGCCCATACTCACTGTCATGGCCACGGCACCGGCGGCGCCCGGCGACGACAGCGGCGGGCATGACGGCGGCAGCGTTACCGGCTGCGGCAACGGCGGCGGCGGGTTCGAACCGGGCGCCGCGCTCGCCGGGGAGGCGGCGCGCTACGCGCGGCTCGGCTGGATGCGGGCGACCTCCGGCAACATCTCGGTGGTCGTCGGGACGGATCCCGTGCGGATTCTCGTCACCGCGAGCGGCCTGGACAAGGGCGCCCTCACCGCGGCCGACGTCGCCGAGGTGGACGGCGCCGGGGTACCGACGGGACGGCTGCCGACCGGGGGGGTGCCGACCGAGCTGGCGCAGCCGCCGGATGCGGGCGGGTCGCGGGCGGCGGGCGGCCCGCTGCGGCGGCCGTCGGCGGAGGCCGTCCTGCATGCCCGGCTGATCGGCCTGACCGGGGCCGGTGCGGTCGTCCACCTGCACACGGTCTCCTCGGTGCTGGCCGCCGACCGGTTCCCGGCCGGGCTGACCCTGCGCGACCACGAGATGCTCAAGGCGCTCGGCCGCGCCGCCGACGGGGATCCGGTTCGGCTGCCGGTCGTCGCGAACAGCCAGGACATGGCCGTGCTCGCCGGGCGGGTGAGCGCGGCGTGGGAACCGGCGACGCCTGCGGTCCTCGTCGCCCGGCACGGGATGTACGTCTGGGGCACCGACCTGCTCGCCGCCCGGCACCGGGCCGAAGCGGTGGAGTGGCTGTGCGAGTGGGCCGTGCGCACCGCCGAGCGCACGGTCGGGTGACGCAGGGGACCGCCCCGCGCAGCGGACGGCCCGGTGACCGGGGAGGCCGCCCAGCGGTGCGGGTGGTCAGGTGACCGTGGGGAGCGGGCCGCCGGGCCTCGCGCCGTCCTCGGTGACCAGGAGGCTGACCAGGTGGGCGGGGGTGACGTCGAACGCGGGATTGAAGCCGCGCACACCCGGCGGCGCGGTCGGGCGGCCGGCCAGCGTGAGCACCTCCGCGCCGTCGCGCTCCTCGATCGGGATGTCCGCCCCCGCCGGGGTGTCCGGGTCGATCGTCCAGCGCGACGCGGCGACGACGAACGGGATGTCCGCGTAGGCGCAGGCCAGCGCGATCCCGACCGTGCCGACCTTGTTCGCGACGTCCCCGTTGGCGGCGATCCGGTCCGCGCCGACCAGCGCGACGTCGACCAGGCCGCGCAGGATCGCGCCCGCGGCGGCGCCGTCGGCCTGGATCCGGCAGTCGATGCCGGCCCGGGCGAGCTCCCAGGCGGTCAACCGGCTGCCCTGCAGCAGCGGCCGCGTCTCGTCGACGTGGACGACCTCGACCGCGCCGCGGGCGTGCAGTTCGCGGATGACACCAGGCGCGGTCCCCCACCCGGCGGTGGCGAGCGCGCCGGTGTTGCAGTGCGTAAGCACCCGCAGGGGGCGCCGGGTCGTGCGGGCGAGCACGCCGTCGGCGCCGTGCCGGCCGATCGCCCGGTTGTCGGCCTCGTCCTCGGCGGCCAGCCGCTCGGCCACCGCCAGCACCGCCGGCAGGCCGTCGGGGATGCGCCGGGCGGCCGCGTCGACGCCGGCGGCCAGCGCCAGCGCGGTCGGCCGGGCGCCCCGCAGGCGGCGCAGCGCCGCGTCGAGCCGCCCGGATTCCCAGCCGTCGCGCTCGGCGCTGCGCAGCGCCGAGCGCGACGTCGCCGCCCTGCGCCCGACCGCGGCGGGGAACTGGCGCGAGGTGGCGGGCGCCGCGCGGGAGCGATTTCTCGCCGAGCACACCCACGACGACGACGAGATCCGGTTCTTCGCGGCCGGCAGCGGCGTGTTCTACCTGCACGTCGACGACCGGGTGCAGGCGGTGCGCTGCGAGGCCGGCGATCTGATCAGCGTGCCGAAGGGTACGACCCACTGGTTCGACATGGGCGTCGATCCGGATTTCGCCGCCGTCCGGTTCTTCCGCGCCGAGGACGGCTGGGTCGGCGCGTTCACCGGCAGCGACATCGCCACTCGGATTCCTGATTTCGACGCCCTCGCCCGGCGGGCCTCGAGCGCCGCCCAGCCGGCGGCGGAAACGGCGGCCGCCGCAGCGCCGGCCCGTGGAAGGCCGGCCGCGGCCCCGTGAGCCCGCCGCGCCTGAGCGCCGGGCTGGCCCTGCTCGACATCGAGGGGACGACCAGTCCCACCGCCGCCGTGCTGGGCACCCTGTTTCCGTATGCCCGGGCGCGGCTGGGGCCGTGGGTCCGCGAGCACGGCGATGATCCAGAGGTGCGCCGGATCGTCGCCGAGGCGCGGTCGCTGCTCGGTGAGGCCGACGCGCCGGTGGAGCGGGTCGTCGCCGCGCTCGCCCGGTGGAGCGACGACGACCGCAAGGTGGCGCCGTTGAAGGCGCTGCAGGGGCTGATCTGGGCGGCGGGTTTCGCGGCCGGGGAGCTCGACGGCGCGCTGTTCGACGACGTGGCCCCCGCGTTGCGGCGCTGGCACGCGGCGGGAGTCCGGCTGGCGGTGTTCTCGTCGGGTTCGGCCCGGGCCCAGCGGGCCTGGTTCGCCGCGACTCCGGCGGGCGATCTGACCGGTCTGTTCGACGGGTACTTCGACATCGACAGCGCCGGGCCCAAACGCGATCCGGCCGCCTACCGCCGGATCGCCGCCGAGCTCGCCGTGGCGCCGCGGCGCGCGGTGTTCCTGTCCGACGTGTCCGCCGAACTCGACGCCGCGGCGACAGCCGGGTTCGCCACCGTCGCTGTCCTGCGGCCCGGCGAGCCCCACCACGTCGCCGGTGATCATCGCCGCGCCGCGTCGTTCGCCGAGATGGCCATCGACCCAACCTGACCCGCCGGCGTCCCCCCGACTCGCCGGCGTCCCTGATTCGCCGCGGACCCCGACTCGCCGCCGATACCGACCTCGCCGCGGACGCAGCCCGGGCCGAGCCCACGGCCGGTCAGCCGTGGTTCTCCCGGGTGTTGACGGACAGCGCGCCGAGATCGGCTGGCCAGTCGGCGAGATCGGGACCGGGCGCGGGATCTGGAGGACGCCGCACCGCGCCTCGCCCGGCCGTCCCACGCGCCAGGGGCTGGACGGGAATCTGCTCGCCGTGCTCCAGGTAGCCGGCTCGGTGCGGGGTGCGCCGCAGGCGGGCGGCCGCGGCGACCCGGCGGGCGTGCAACGGCGGGAGCAACCGGTCGACCTCGTCCACCGGCACGAAGGCGAAGTTGACGAGCTCATCCATGTCGAGCCGGATGCGCTCGCGCCAGGCGGCGGGCAGCAGGCCGCCGTCGAAGACGAACAGCAGCATCTCCCCCTCCAGCCAGCCGTCCTTGGGGCGCGGGGCCCAGTCGACCGCGAGGAGCTCGCCGATCGGCGGGGTGATGCCGAGTTCCTCCTCCACCTCACGCACGCAGGCGGAGTAGGGAGATTCCCCGGGCTCGACAAAACCGCCCGGAATGTCCCACCCGGGCTTGTAGGACGGCTCGACAAGCATGACCCGGCCGTCGTCGTCGAAGAACAGGGCACCGGCGGCTACATAGGGCCGCGCCATCGGCGGGATCTCGCCGCTGGCGGCCGATCGGGTCACGGTGGGCACTCCACCATCCACCACATAGTCCGCCGACCCCTCCGGCGAGCGCTGTTCGCGTCCGGCGAAATGCGCTCCGTTATGAGATCCGCTTCCGTCCGTCATACTGGAACACTCACGATCTTCATTCATGTCCGTCCCCATCTGGCGCAGGACTGACGATCAGGCCGGCAGCCACGAAGCGGACCGCCTGCGCAGCCGCATCACCGATACCCGACCACGAAATGGCCGGCCTCGCCAGCGATTCGCGGTGACCACGAGGAAGACCACGCGCCGGAAGCATGAACTTCCAGGCGAGCATAATCCACGAGATCGCGCGTTCATTTCGTTGACATCTGCGGCGTCCCCAGCATCCGGGACGAGCTGTTGTGCCAACTAAGGCGGGCAGTGTCGACGATACGGAAGGATCCCGTCTTCCGACCGGACCGAGGTGAACGGTGCAGTCCACCCAGGATCGTCGCGCAGCACTGGGAATTGAAAACTACAGAACCGCGAATGCGGAGAATTCCGCTCGAAACCTACGCAAGTACGTGCTCTGGAACGACCCTCGACCCGTATCTGCGGATACCCGCATGCGGCCGGGCCACTCGGGTGCCCGGGACCGTCCCGCCCGCCCGTCCGCATCTCCCCCGGTCGCAGGCCGGTGCGGCGGCGACCGTCCGACCACCGTAGACACCGCGAGCGCCTCGAGGCCAATCACCGTGCGTAACGACCTACCCCCGCCATCCGCCGCCGGCCGTCGCAGGGATGTGATTCCCGTCATCTCGGCCGATCGCCGGCCATTCCGGCCATTTTCGGTCGAGTTGTCGAGGATTACTCGGGAGCAAATCGCCGTTCCGGCGAACGCGCAGGTCCTGTCCGCCCGAGCAACCGCGGGGCCGGAAAGCGGCCCGGAATGCCACCACGACGGTTCATCCATGCACCGTTGGTAACCGCCTGATGCGAAGCGTGGATGGCCGGCTTCCCATCGCCTCAGGGAGTGGGCGGATGGTGGCGAACCGGGGGCGCCGCGGCGGGGCGCGGCCATCGTTCGGGCAGGTCGCGGGCGTGGCAGGCGGAGCCGGCGGCCGCGATGCCCCGGCCCGCACCCATCCGTCACGGTTCTCTTGCCAACGCCGTTAGGTTGCCCTAACTTAGCTGAGGCTAACCGCAGGTGACGGGCTGCACATGTGCAGGACCGGGAAGCCGCGGGCGAACAGGGACGGAGGCAGGGTTTGCTTCCCACGTTTGTGATCGGCCTTCGGGAGGGCCTTGAGGCGTCGCTGATCGTCGGCATCGTCGCGGCCTTCCTCCGGCAGCGAGACCGCCGGGACGCCCTGCGCCAGGTGTGGCTCGGCGTCTCGCTCGCGGTGCTGCTCTGCCTGGGCATCGGCATCGCGCTGCACGTCCTGGACCGCGAGCTGCCCCAGCGCAAGCAGGAGGGGCTCGAGACGGTCATCGGACTCATCGCGGTGGCCATGGTGACCTACATGGTGGTCTGGATGCGCCGCCACTCCCGCGACCTGCGCGGGTCGTTGGAGTCGGCCACGGCCTCGGCGCTGGAGACCGGCTCGACCCGGGCGCTGGTGCTCATGGCTTTCCTGGCCGTGCTGCGCGAGGGATTCGAGACGGCCGTGTTCCTCATCGCGGCGTTCAACGCGAGCAGCTCGCCGGGCACCGCCGGCGGCGGCGCGCTGCTCGGCGTGCTGGTGTCCGCGGCGGTCGGCTTCGGCATCTACCGCGGCGGCGTCCACCTCAACCTGGCGCGCTTCTTCCGCGTCACGGGCTTCGTCCTCGTCCTGATCGCGGCCGGCCTGCTGGCGACCGCGGCGCACACGGCTCACGAGGCGGGCTGGCTCAACGCCGGTCAGCAGCGGACGTTCGACCTGTCGTGGCTGGTCCGTCCGGGTACGCCGCTGGCAAGCGTGCTGACCGGGGTGCTGGGCTTGCAGCCCCGGCCCGTGGTCGCCGAGGTCATCGCCTGGCTCGTGTACCTGATACCGCTGGCCGCCTACGTCGCCTGGCCGGCCCGCCGTCGCCCGCCCGGCGCCACCCGGCCCACAGACACCGCCGAACGGGACCCCGCGGGCGCCGCGGCCACCGACCCGGCGCCCGCAACCCAGTAGCCACCGCGGGCCCGCAGTTCCTGGCCGGGCTCGACCGCAAGCAGGCAGTCGCACCAGGTATCCATCTCACCGAAAACAGAAACTAGGATTTTGGGGGCACACGTGCGCCGCGCACCTGTCGCGTATAGCGCCATCGCCGTTGTGATCGTGACGGGCGCCGCCGCCTGCGGGGGAAGTGACTCGGGCAGCTCCGGCGGCTCCGGCGCCGCCGGGGGGAAACAGACAGTCAACGTCACGATCACCTCGAAGGCGTGTACGCCGGACGTGTCGACGATTCCGTCGGGCCCGACCACTTTCAAGGTGGTCAACAAGGACGCGGACGCCGTCACCGAGGCCGAACTGGTCGACGGCGACACCATTCTTGGCGAGAAGGAGAATCTCACTCCCGGTCTGTCCGGGACGTTCTCGCTGAATGTGAAGGCCGGCAAGTACCAGCTCTACTGCCCCGGCGCGGACACGGAGAGGGTCGACTTCACCGTCACCCAGGCCGCCGGGGCGACCGCCGCCGCGACCCGCAGCGCCGAGGTCACCACGGCGCTGACCACCGCGACCACCGGCTACGCCACCTACGTCCGCCAGCAGGTCGCGGACCTGGTCACCACGACCGGCGCGTTCGTGACCGCGGTCAAGGCCGGCGACCTCGACCAGGCGGCCAAGCTCTACGCCGCGCCGCGGCTGGCCTACGAGCGGATCGAGCCGGTCGCCGAGTCGTTCGGGGACCTCGACCCCGCGATCGACGCGCGCATCGACGACGCACCCGACGCCGCGAGCTGGACCGGCTTCCACCGACTGGAGAAGGCCATCTTCGCCGATCGTTCGCTGGCGGGCACCGGGCCGATCGCCGACAAGCTCAACACCGACGTCGGCAAGCTCAACACGCTCGTGGCCAAGGCGACCTTCCAGCCGGCACAGATCGCCAACGGCGCCACCGAGCTGCTCGACGAGGTCGGCAAGACGAAGATCACCGGCGAGGAGGAGCGGTACAGCAAGCTCGACCTCGTCGACATCCAGGGCAACGTCGAGGGCGCGGACAAGGCGTTCACGCTGCTGGAGCCGGCGCTGAAGTCGCTCGACCCGAAGCTCGCCAGCACCGTGCGCATCCGCTTCACCGCGATGAACAAGGCGCTGGAACCGTACAAGGAGGGCGCCGGCTACGTCAGCTACGACAAGGTGACGCAGGACCAGCGCCGCGGCCTGTCCCAGGCGGTCGACGCGCTGGCCGAGCCGCTGTCCCAGGTCGCCGGCGTCGTCGTCAGCTAGGCCGGGCCCCGGCGGGAGCCGGGCTCGCACCACAGGCAGGGCGGTGCACGGGCGGCCGTGCACCGCGAACGACCAGGTCAGAAGGGTGTGGGGGTCGGGCGGAAGCCCGGCCCCCGACCCGTGGGAGAACCCCCTGACCCACGGGAGAAGGGGAATCGACATGGTCGAGCGAGTTGCGTTGTCGCGCCGGCGGGCGCTGTTCGGCGCCGCGGGCCTTGCGGGGGTGGGCGTGGTCGCGGCCACCGCCGCGGGCTGTTCGGACGACTCGTCGTCCGCGACCGCCGCGGCGCCTCGGGGTGTCGTGCCGTTCCACGGCGCGCAGCAGGCCGGGATCACCACGGACGCCCAGGACCGGCTCGCCTTCGCCGCCTTCGACGTCTCCGCCGGGGTGAGCCGGGACCAGCTACGTGAGCTGCTCGTCGGGTGGACCGCGGCCGCCGCCCGGATGGCCACCGGGCAGGCCGTCGCCGACGACGCCGCCGCGCCGCACTCGCCGCCGCGGGACACCGGCGAGGCGATCGGGCTGACCGCCGGCAACCTGACCATCACCTTCGGAGTCGGGCCGAGCCTGTTCGACGGCCGCTTCGGCCTGGCCGGGCGCAGGCCCGCGGCGCTCGCCGACATCCCGCCGCTGCCCGGCGACAACCTCGACCCGCTACGCAGCCGCGGCGACCTGTGCGTCCAGGCCTGCGCCGACGACCCGCAGGTCGCCTTCCACGCCGTGCGCAACCTGCGCCGCCTCGCCCAGGGCACCGCCGTGCTGCGCTGGTTCCAGCTCGGCTTCGGCCGGACCAGCACGACCAGCAGCGGCCAGGACACGCCACGCAACCTGATGGGCTTCAAGGACGGCACGAACAACGTCAAGCGCGAGGACACCGCGTCGCTGGACAAGCACGTCTGGGTCGGCGCGGACGGCGACCAGGCGTGGATGCGCGGCGGCACCTACGTCGTCACCCGCCGCATCCGGATGCTACTGGAGTCCTGGGACCGCGACTTCCTGCAGGACCAGGAGCAGGTCTTCGGGCGGACGAAGACGAGTGGCGCGCCGCTGGGCGCGGCCGAGGAGTTCGACCCGGTCCCGCTGACCGCCAAGGGGGCCGACGGCGAGCCGGTCATCCCCGCGGACGCCCACATCCGACTCGCGGCCGCGTCGACCAACGGCGGCGCGACGATCCTGCGCCGCGGCTACTCCTACACCGACGGCGTCAACCAGGAGACCGGGCAGCTCGACGCGGGCCTGTTCTTCATCGCGTTCCAGCGCGACCCCCGCACCGGTTTCCTCCCCATCCAGCGCCGGCTCGCCGCGTCGGACGCGCTCAACGAGTACATCGTCCACACCAGCAGCGCCGTGTTCGCGATCCCGCCCGGCGTCCGCGACACCCGAGACTTCTGGGCCAGCTCCCTGTTCACCACCTGACACCCAGCATCGCCGCCTGTCCCGCCCAGCATCTGCCGTTGCATTGCGGGGCACTGGCCGTCAGAGTGGCAGAACATCGACAGGAACCCGCCGGTGGCGATCTGAATCGACCGTGAGGACTGGCCATTCACGCGCGAAGGCAAGTGCAGCCGCGTGCCTGGCAGGCCACGTCAGGCGGAGATCAGTCCTGCTATTCGTGTGCGGGCAACGCGGCGCTGGCCGGGCTGCCGCCGCGGGAGCGGGTGCTGATCGGGACGGGCTGGCGGGCGGCGCACGCGATCCGCACGGCGCTGCCGGGGTGGCTGGTCCTGGTCAGCCGGCGGCACGTCACCTCCCCGGCGGAGCTCACCGAGGCCGAGGCTGCCGAGCTCGGGGTCCTGACCTGGCGGCTGAGTCGGGCGCTGGTCGAGGTGACCGGCTGCGTGAAGACCTACGTGGCCGCGTTCTCGGAGGCCGTCGGGTTCGAGCATCTGCACGTCCACGTCGTGCCGCGTGCTGGGGATCTGCCCGCCGCGGCCCAGGGCCCGGACGTCTTCACGTTCCTGCGCCGTCCGGAGGCCGAATGGGTGCCGCCGACGGTGATGGACGACCTTGCCACCAGGCTCGCCGCAGCGCTCGGCGCCGCGCCCTGACGCCTCCTGGATACCGGTTTTGGTCTGGATACCGGTTCAGTCTGGATACCGGTTCAGTCGACGACGGCCGGGGCGGTGGGGTCGTCGAGGTAGCCGAACATCATGGCGAGCTGGCCGGCGGTGTTGCGCTTCTCGGACAGCGGCGGCAGGGCGTCGCGCGGGAACCAGCCGACCTCGGAGGTCTCCAGCCCGCCGGCGAGGCTCCCGCCGACCACCCGGCACCGGATGAAGATCTTGTAGGTGTCGTTCGGGTACGGCGGATGAGCGTGACGGCGCTTGTCGAGGACCGCGAGCAGGCGCTCCGGCTCGGCGCGCAGGCCGGCCTCCTCGAAGATCTCCTTGACGACCGCCTCGGCCGGGGTGAGGCCGACGTCGGCCCAGCCGCCGGGCAGCGACCAGCAGCCGTCCTCCTTCTCGCGAACGAGCAGGATCCGATCACCCTCGAACAGCACCCCACGCACGTCGACCTTCGGCGTCTGGTAGCCGACCTCACCGCCGAAGAGGCCCTCCGCCGCCTCGACGGTGACGACGGTGCAGCGGGCCACGATCTCGTAGCTGAGCCGCCGGAGCTGCTCGAACCGTTCGAGGTCGTAGGGGTCCTGGGAGTAGGCGAGCCCGGCCTGGGCGATGGAATGCAGCTCGCGCACCCACGGCAGCCACTCGGGGTTGCGCGCCGCCACCTGCCGCCAGGATTCCTCAGACTGGACGGGGGGCTCGGGCTGGACGGGCGGCTCGGGCTGGACGGGCGGCTCGGGCGCGGGGTGCGGCGGTGCGGCGTCCTGGCTCATAGCCCGATCTTCTCCCTCGGCGCGGCCCCGAGCGGGCCCGGCCCGTGGGAACGTCGGCGCGTCGGGCGGGCGGCGTCCAGGTTTCCGGTGATGCGTGCCGATTTCGGCGTGTTCATCGCGATGATGTCCGCGCTGACCGTCGACGGCGCGCCCATCCGCGGCGCCGCGGAGCGGGCGATCGTGCTGTGGCCGGCGGGTCCGGCGGGTCCGGCGGTCGACGCCGACCCGGCGCCCGCATAGCGTCTCCAGGTCGTGACGCAGGTGATCGCGGTGGACTGGTCGGGGCGGGCGAAGGGCGCGGCCGAGTCGATCTGGCTGGCCCGGGTGGTCGCCGGGCGGCTCGTCGAGCTGGACAACGGGCTCGACCGGGACGCCGTCGTCGCCGCCCTCATCGACCGCGGCCGCCGGGACCCGCGGACCGTCGTCGGGCTGGACTTCTCCTTCTCGTTCCCCGCGTGGTTCTGCGCCCACCACGGCTGGCGCAGCGGCCACGAGGTCTGGTCGGCCGTCGGGCAGCAGGCCGAGGAGCTGCTCGCCGCGGGTACGCCACCGTTCTGGGGCCGGCCGGGGACCGTGGCGCAGCGCCTCGGCGATCCGTTCCGCCAGACCGAGAAGGACCTCGAACGACGACCGAAGAGCACCTTCCAGATCGGCGGGGCCGGGGCGGTCGGCACGGGCTCGCTGCGCGGCATGGGCCATCTCACCCGGCTCGCCGCCGCCGGCTTCACCATCTGGCCGTTCGACGAACCGGGCTGGCCCCGCGTCGTCGAGGTCTATCCGCGGCTGTGCACGCCGGCGGGCGTGGTCAAAAGCCGCCACCGCAGCCGGCGCGACCACCTGCACGACCGGTTCCCGGAGCAAGATCCGGTGCTGCTCGAGCGGGCCGCCGGCTGCGAGGACGCCTTCGACGCCGCGGTCAGCGCGCTGGCCATGGCGGCCGACCTGCCGAGCCTGATCGACCTGCCGCGATTCGCCCCCGGCGCGCCGCAGCTCATCGAGGGCTGCGTCTGGGCGCCTCGAGAGCGGCCGGAGGGGCGGCGGCCGGCGCGGCGATGACGTGCGCCTGCGTGGCGGCCCTGGTGACAGGACGAGGTCGGGCACCCGCGCGACGACAGGCGTGCCACCGGCCGCGGCCACACGGACCGCGACCGGTTGTCACGCCGCGGGACCGCTTACGACGCGGCCGTCCCGCGGTAGGCCACCGGGCCCTCGTTCGGGAACTGGGCGGCGCCCTGGAACGAGGCGCCGTCGTTGAAGAAGGTCACGCTTCCGTTCCCCTGCGGGCCCGACCAGGACACCTGGGTCCCAGTGGCGGGCCGGCCCGACTGGGGCACGACGCCGTTCCGGTTGCTGATGACGATCTGCAGATCGCTGTCCTTGTGCCAGTCCGCACCAGGACCGCCCCACTGGATTTCGGTGTGGTAAAGGGACATGTTCCCACCTTTCTTGTCCACACGGCCGTATCTCGGCCATGCAAGAATCCGACCGGGGAAAAAGAACGGAACAGCCGGCCGGACCCGACCGCGCGACAGTCCACAACGGCCGACAACCCATGGCGCCGACGCAGAAACGTGAACCCCCGTGATTCCGCCGGCTGCCCGAAATGGCACATCACGAACCGGCGCAGGGGAAGCGTAACGATCCGGGAACCTGGTGACAACACCCACGTGGAGCAAAATACGACGGCAGGCGACTGCGGCCCCACTATGCCCGTATTGCCCCGCCGGCAAAGCCATCCAGAAAAGACCGCCGCCGCGCGGGCACGGCCGCCCGCCTCTCGGTGCCGTCGAGAACCGTCACGCGGACTGGGCGACGGCCTGCAGCGCCGCCACGGCGTGCCGCACGGCCGGTCGGCCGGCGTTGTCGGCGCGCCAGATCGCGTGGATGTTCCGGCCCAGAACCGGTCGAAGCGGGAGCACGCGGACCCCGGCCGGCACCGGACCCTGGCCGAGCCGCGGCACCATGGCGAGCCCCATGCCCGCGGCGACCAGCGCGAGCTGGGTCGGGTACTCGATCACGGTGTGCTCGATCTGGGGCTGGGCGCCGTGGGCCCGCATTGTATGAATGAGCCAGTCGTGGCAGGTGGATCCCACGGTCCGGCTGATCCAGCGCTCGCCGAGCACCTCGTCGATGGCGATCCAGTCCCGACCGGGCCCGGCGAGCGGATGGTCGGCGGGCAATGCCACCTCCGCGACGTCCGCCATCAGCGTGGCGCGACGGACCCCGGCCGGCAGGGAGATGGGCGCGTTCTCCCAGTCCTGGACCAGCCCCAGGTCCAGCTCGCCCCGGTCGACCCGCACGAGGGGGCTGGAGAAATCCATCTCCTCCACCCGGACGGCGAGGTTGGGATGCCGCTCCCCCAACAGGCGCAGCGCGGGTGGCAACAATCCCCGGGCGGCGGTCGGGAACGCGCCGACCGTCAGCGTGCCGACCACCTTTCCGAGCTGCGCATGCAGGTGCGCCTCCGCCTCGTCCATCATCGACAGGATGCGCTCGGCGTGGTCCACCAGCAGGGTCGCCGCCTCCGTGAGCCGGACCCCCCGACCCTGGCGGAGTAGCAGGTCAGTGCCCGTCTCCCGTTCCAGTTTTGCGATCTGCTGGGAAGCCGATGAGGCGGTGACATGCAACATGTCCGCGGCCGCGCCGACCGATCCGTACCTGGCGACCAGGCACAGCACCCGCAATCTTTCCAGGTTCAACATATAAGCAATGCTACGCGGTACCCATTAGTAGATTCACCTTGTTCTCGGCGCCGGGGCCCGCCAATGATGGGCCAATGCCACTGCCATTTCGTCGTAGTACGCGGGCGTCGGGGCCGGGCGTCGGGGGTCGTAGCCCGGCCGAGGAAGAATCCTCGTCGTCGAACGTCGGCGGCCGTACACCGCGCAGGGTCGGCTGGCGGGTGCGGTTCGGCCTGCTCGCAACGATCTGGGGACTCAACTTTCTTCTGGTCAAGGTCGGCACCCAGGGTTTTCCCGCCCTGCAGGTCGCGTTCGGCCGGGTCATCTTCGGGGCGGTCGCCCTCGCCGCCGTCCTCGTGCTCAGCGGCGACCGCCTACCGCGTGGGTTCGGACTATGGGCGCACCTCGCGGTGGCGGCGATGTTCCTGAACGCGGCCTCGTTCGCCCTGTTCGCCTTCTCGGCGCAGCGGATTCCCGCGGCGCTCACCGGGATCTGCAATGCGACCACCCCGCTGTTCACGACGCTCGGCTCGTTCGTCGCCCTCCCGGACGAGCGGCCCGTCCGACGTCAGCTCGCCGGCCTGCTGATCGGCTTTCTCGGCGTCCTGGTTGTGCTCGGCGTCTGGGACGGCACAGCGGGGCAGAGCATCACCGGGATGCTGCTGGCCCTGGCCGCAGCGACGAGCATGGGCGTCGGCTGGGTGTACGTGCGTCGATTCCTGACCGGTTCGGGCTGTTCGAGCCTGGCGCTCTCGACCGGTCAGCTTGCCGCCGGGGCCGTGGAACTCGCGGTCGTCACCGCCGCCTTCTCGGACCTCCCCACCCGATTCCCGGCCCGGTCCCTGCTCGCGGTGCTGGTGCTCGGCGTCCTCGGTACCGGCGGGGCGTTCCTGACCCAGTACGGCCTCGTCCGAGATGCGGGCGCGACGGCCGCGGCAACGGTCACCTACGTCGTCCCCGTCGTGTCGACCTTGGCCGGGGTCCTGATCCTCGGCGAGAGCCTGACGTGGAACGAGCCGGCCGGCACGGTGGTGATCCTCGTCGGCGCCGCCCTGTCCCAGCTCGAAGTCTCCGCGACGGCCACAGGCCCGACCGCGACCGGGTCGTCCACGGCCGACCCTCCGGCGACCGCGACCGCGACGGCGACGGCGACCGCGACGGCGGCCGCAGCGGCGGCCACAGCCACAGGCGCGGTCACTCTCTCGCACCAACTTGGCACGCAGCGCACAGCCGACCATTAGGGTCATTCTGGCGGGATCGTCGCAAAAGGTGAGGGGGCTGGTTGTGGTGTCGAGCGCGCATCTACCCGACCCGGTTGGCGAGCAGCCGGGGGGCGGGGCCACTACCGACGGGGCCACGACAGACAGGGCCACGACAGACAGGGCCACGACAGACAGGGCCACGACAGACGGGCACTGGTGGAAGTCCCTCGCGGACGAGCGCACCCCGGTGGCGCTGAAGACCGACCAGCCGCACTCGGCCCGGATGTACGACTACTACCTCGGCGGGAAGGACAACTTCCCCGCCGACCGGGAGGCCGCCGAGCAGGCCCTGTCGGTGTTCCCGAACGCGCGCATCGCCGCGCGCCAGAACCGGGAGTTCATGATTCGGGCGACCCGGTACCTGGCCGGCGAGGTCGGGATCCGCCAGTTCCTCGACATCGGTACGGGCATCCCCACCAGCCCGAACCTGCACGAGGCCGCGCAGAGCGTCGCGCCCGACGCCCGGGTCGTCTACGCCGACAACGACCCGATCGTCCTGACCCACGCCCGGGCCCTGCTTACCGGCACCCCGGCGGGGCGGACGGCCTACATCGACGCCGACCTGCACGACACCGAGCACATTCTGGACGCCCCGGAGCTGCGCGAGACGCTCGATCTGTCCCGCCCGGTCGCCCTGTCCCTGATCTCGATCTTCCCGTTCATCCCGGACACCGACGATCCGCACGGCATCCTGCGCCGGCTCCTCGACGCCCTGGCGCCCGGCAGCCATCTCGTCCTCACCCACCTGTCCGCCGACTTCGATCCCCCCGCCGCGTCGCGGCTCATGGACACCTACCACCGGCAGGGCATCCCGCTGCAGCTACGGAGCCGCGCGGAGGTCGAGGGGCTGTTCGCCGGGCTGGAGCTGATCGACCCCGGCGTGCAGATCGTGCACCGCTGGCGTCCCGACGGCGCCGCGGTGGATCTGACCGACATCCAGGTCGCCGGCTACGGCGGCGTCGCCGTCAAGCGGTAGCTGGCCTCGGGCCTACCTCAGCTCCCGGGTCCCTGCCTGGTCAGGGGCACGGGGACGGCAGCCTCATCCGTCAGTTCCGCGTCATCCGGGTCAGCGGATGAACGGCCCGCCTCCTGGCGGTCGGCAACCTCTCGACGCTCCTCGACGAGGGCGGGCGGTTCGACGAGGGCGGACGGTTCGGTGAAGCCGTGGGCGAGGACCTGGTGCATGCGTTCGGTGTCGAGGACGCCTTCCCACCGGGCCACGACGAGGGTGGCGAGGGTGTCTCCGCAGACGTTCGTCAGTGCCCGGCATTCGGACATGAACTTGTCGATGCCGAAGATGAGCATGATGGCGGCCACCGGAATCGTGTCGACCGTGGAGAGGGTGGCGGCGAGGACGATGAATCCGGAACCGGTGACGCCCGCGGCGCCCTTCGAGGTCAGCAGGAGCACACCGACGATGGCGAGCTGTTGGCCGATGGACAGGTCGACGTCGACGGCCTGGGCGAGGTAAAGGGCGGAGAGGGTCAGGTAGATGCAGGTTCCGTCGAGATTGAACGAGTATCCGGTCGGCACGGTCAGCCCGACGACCTGCCGGGGGGCGCCGAGCGCTTCGAGCTTGCGCATGAGCTGGGGAAGCACCGGCTCCGAGGAGGAGGTGCCCAGGACGATGAGCAGTTCCTCGCGGATGTAGCGCAGCAGCCGCAGGATGTTGACGCCGATGGCGGCGGCGATCGCGCCCAGAATGACGAGGACGAAGAACACCGAGGTGCCATAGAAGATGCCGATGAGCTTGCCGAGGCTGGTCAGGGTGTCGACGCCGTACTTGCCGATGGTGAAGGCCATGGCCCCGAACGCGCCGACGGGAGCCGCGTACATGACGATCCGCATCACCTGGAACATGGCGGTGCCGACCCGCTCGACCCCGGATGCGAGCCCGGCGCCGGCGGGCCCGATGAGGTTCAGGGCGATCCCGAACAGCACCGCGAAGAACAGCACCTGCAGGATGTCGCCGTCGGCGAAGGCGCCGACCACGCTGCCCGGCACGATGTCGGACAGGTAGTGGCCCCAGCCCTCGCTCCTGCCCTGCTTGATGTAGCCGCCGACGGTGTCGTTGACGACGAGGCCGGCGGGGTTGGCGTGCACCCCGTCCCCGGGCCGGAACACGTTCATCACAATCAGGCCGAGCAGGAGTGCGACGCTGGTGAGGGCCTCGAAGTAGACGATGGACTTCAGGCCGACGCGGCCCACCTTGCGCAAGTTGTCGACCTGCGCGATGCCACCGACGACGGTGCAGAACACGATGGGCGCGATGACCATTTTGATGGCGTCGACGAAGGTCGTGCCCAGCGGCTGGAGGCGGACCGCGAAATCCGGGGCGAGCTGGCCCACGACAATGCCCGCGGCGATACCGGCGAGGACCCACACGTACAACTGGCGGTACCACGGACGGCGGACCCGCGGGACCGGTGGAGCGGGCGCGGTCATAGAGGCCTCCTCGCCGGGCGGAAAAACCTTTCCCGGTGGTGTCGATGTTCGCGACCACACTGCTCAGCACCGGACCCCGTGTCACGGTTCTGCTCATATTCTCCAGGCACGGCACCATAGTGCCCGCGATCCGCGGATGAAGGATGCCGACGCGGCCGCGACACCGGGGCGTTGACCGCCGGTTCTGCACGATCGTCGGTCGAACCGTGACGCATGTCCGACAACTGGCGGATGCATTCCGGTACTTGCTCTGCGAAAATACGCACCACCCGAGACCGGAAAATCCGATGGACTATTAGCCCGATGCCCTCTCCTGCCGTTTCACCCACCTGACCGTCCGGAGCCGCACCACATGCCTGACGAGCCGATCCGCACCCTGATCGTCGACGGTGACACGCGGCTGGCCAAGAAGCAGGCCTGCCTTGTCGAGCAGATTCCGGGATTCGCCGTCAGCGGCATCGTCCACAGTGGCGCCGAGGCTCTGGAGTTCGTCTCCCGCGCTCACCCGCACCTCGTTCTGCTCGATCTCCTCCTGCCCGACACGACGGGCGTGGAGGTGTGCCGCACGCTGCGCTCCCGGGGCGCCGTGCTCGACATCATCGCCGTGACCTCGGCCAGCGACCTTGCGACCGTCCGGGCAGCGCTGTCGTACGGGGTCGTCCAGTACCTGGTGAAACCGCTCAGCGCCGCGACTCTGCGCGACCGTCTCCACCGGTTCGCGACGGCGCACCGTCAGCTGGCGACCGCTCCCCCGCACCATCTCAGCCAGGGGGAGGTCGATCGCGCGCTGGCCGCACTCCGGCCGCCGGTCGCCCCGGCCGCGGACCAGCCCAAGGGTGTGTCCGCCACGACCCTCGACTCCGTCGTGGCCCAGTTACGGGCCAAGACCGTGCCGGCCTCCGCCGAGGACATCGCCACCGCGATCGGCGTGTCCCGCGCCACGGCCCGCCGCTACCTGGAGCACCTGGCTGTCCACCGGCTGGCGATCCGCTCCCATCGCTACGGACCGTGCGGCCGCCCCGGGAACCTGTACCGCTGGCAGGGAGCATAGGACGCCCGCGGATCCCGGCCCGCTCGGCCAACCCGCGGACGTACGCCGCCTGTGGGGTATTTCCGGGCCGTTCAGGGAGATCAGCGCGAATACCGATTCCGCTGGTGTGAGGTGCCCACGTGCGACAGCGGCATGGCCGCCTCGGCGGAGCCGGTCGTGTCGCGTATCCAGTAATGCAACCGACCTGTGGGGTCCGCCCCACTAGACTCTGATGCCGTGACGGGTAGAGGCCGGGCGCGCAGCACACGCCCAGCCCCGTTCCGGGGTAGGCATCTCGTTGCGCCGACTCGCCCCGCCGTGGATGCCGAACCGAGGTCGCCGTCGCCATGGGCCACGACCCTGCTCGGGCGTGCCGCGCGGACCGCAGTGGCGTCCGCGCTGACCGTCGGGCTGGCGGCGGCGGCCCACATCGCCGCCTGTGGCAGAACACCACCGGCGGCGATCACGCTGATCGGAACCATCCTTGTCGGGCGTGTCTGCTGGGGGGTGTCGGCAGGCCGGGCATCACTGCCACGGCTGATCGGACTTGTCCTCGCGATCCAGACCTGCCTGCACGTCGCGTTCACGCTGTCCGCCCCCACCGGGCACACCGTCATGATCGGCCTTGAGACCCACCCCGACCTCGCTGGGGACCCGACGGCGAACCTCCTGCCCGGCGGAATCTCGATGGTCGTCCTGCACGCGGTGGCGGCGGTGCTCCTGGCCGGCTGGCTCACGATCGGCGAGCGTCTGCTCTGGCGGGCCGCACGCGGTGCAGTGGAGGCGGCCTGCCGCGCGGTGGGCCGGCTTTGCTGGCGTCGACCGGACGGCGGCTCGTCTCCGCTCGCCCGGCCGCTTCCCGCACCGGCGTGGAGGCCGCCCGGAGCGGCCTGTTCGCGGTGGCTGCGGCATGTGGTGGTGCGGCGTGGGCCGCCCCCGCTCCGGGCGGCCTGACTGCTGCCCGCACTTCGCGACGTGCAGAACCGTTGCGTCAATCCTCCCTGCGACCTCCAAAGGCGGTCGCGATCGCTGCGGGAGCGGTTTCCCGGGCCTGACTGACGCCCGCGATCGGCGACCACCCGTGGCTCCTGCCAACCCGACTTCGGACCGGTCTGTCCGCAGCACCGGTCTTCAGGACTCGGAGCACACATGACACGAGCACTTCCAGTACGTCCAGCACTGAATCCGCCGCGGCTGGGCGCCGCCACTTCGAGGATCTTCCTCGGCCCGGCGTCGCCCACAGCGACCACCGCGACCACCGCGACCCGAACGGCCAGGCGCGCCGCGGCGGCGAACTCCACCTCGCCCGTGCCGCAGCCCAAACGGGCCGCCGGAGATCTGGAAAGGGCGGTCCTGACTCTGCTGTGGTCGGCCGGCGAGCCGTTGATGCCTTTCCAGGTCCAGCAGCGGTTCGGCGGCGGCCTCGCGCAGAGCACGATCGCTACGACCCTGCTGAGACTGGTGAGCAAGGGACTGGCCGAGCGGGCGCCGCGGGGACGTGGGTTCGCCTACCGTCCGCTGCGAAGGGCCGCCGACCACGCCGCGGGGCAGATGCTCGACCTCCTGCTGCGCGGTGAGAACCCCGACAGCGTCCTGCGGTCCTTCGCCAGCGGCCTGTCCACCAGTCAGCGGCATGTCCTGTCCGAGGCGCTGGCGACGACCGGCTGAGATCCGGTTCGACCGCTCCACCCCGGCTCCCGGGGGGTGCCGCAGGTTCCCACCGCGGCAACCCCCGGGAGCCGATGCCGCCATGTCCGCGTGGCGGGTGATCCGCGCATCCGCGGCAGGGCGGGACCACGCCGACCGTAGGCGGTCAGGGCGTCAGGCTCAGGGCCGCTGGACGGCCCGCCAGCGGTTGGGCGCCGTAGGTGACCCGCACGACGCCGTCGGGGTGCCGGTCCACGGACCCGATGACGCCGAAGACCTCGCGCAGCACGGCGGCATCGAGGGCTTCCAGGACCGGGCCCGCGGCGACGACCCTCCCATGGTCAAGTACGACCAGCTGGTCGCAGCACCGTACGGCGAGGTCGAGTTCGTGCAGCACCGCGAGCGTGGTGAGGCCGGTGGAGCGAACAAGGTCCAGCAGCTCGAATCGGGCCCGGATGTCGAGATGATTCGTCAGCTCGTCGAGTACCAACAGCCCCGGTCGCTGGGTCAGGGCACGGGCGAGCAGGACTCGCTGACGTTCACCTCCGGACAGCGATCCAAACAACCGGGTGGCGTACTGCCGCATTCCGGTCCGGTCAAGGGCGTCCAACACGATGGCTCGATCGGCCGGCGTCTCTCGGCTGATCAGGCCGTGGTGAGGGATGCGACCGTCCGCGACGATCTCGGCGACGGTCTGCCCCGGGGTGGTCGTGCCCTCTTGCAGTACGGCCGCGGTCCGCTGCGCCGACGCCCGGGCGGAGAGTCCCCAGACGTCCTCGCCCCCCACGTACACCGCGCCGGCGCTCGGCCGCAGCGACCGGTACACCGAGCGCAACAGGGTCGTCTTGCCGCTTCCGTTCGGCCCGACGAGGCCGACGAAGGCACCGCGGTCAGCGACCAGGTCCACCTGCCGCACCACCGGCACGCCGCCGAGGATGACGGTCACGTCCGCCAGGCGTAGTTCCACCGCCGGACGCGGATCCCCGTCACCCATCATCTCCGCCGATCTGTCACGAGCCCGTCACCGAATCATTGCGCCGCAACAACCACAGGAAGAACGGGGCGCCGAAGGCGGCGGTGAGGATGCCCAACGGCAACTCGTTGGGCCGGTCGACGATCCGGGAGAGCATGTCGACCAGCACCAGGTAACCGGCGCCGACGAGAGCGGCCAACGGCAGGAGTCGCCGATGGTCCGCACCGAACATGAGCCGGGTCAGATGCGGGATCATCAGACCGACGAAGCCGATGCCTCCGGCGACCGCGATCAGCACACCGGTCAGCAGCGATGCCGCCACGAGCAGACCGATGCGTATCTTCGGCACGTCCACCCCCAGCGCCGTGGCCTGCTCGTCCCCGCCCCCCAGGGCGTTCATCTGGCGGCCGAGCGGCACGAGCAGGGCGATCACGACCGTCACGACGACGGCCGGGGGGCCGAGCTGCCCCCAGGTGGCCCCGGCCACGCTTCCGAGCAGCCAGAACATGACCGTGCGCAGCTCGTTGGGACTGGCCCTCAGCTGCAGGTAGCTAGTCGCGGACAGAAGCAGGTAGCCCACCGCCACCCCCGCGAGAACAAGGCGCGTCGGGGCCAGGCGTCCCCGGTGCTGGCCGAGCAGAAGCACCGCGATCGCGGCGGCCATCGCGCCGCCGAAGGCGCCCGTGGAGGCGCTGACCGCGCCGAGGGCCCCACCGCCCGTCGTGATGACGAGGACGGCGCCAAACGACGCGCCGGAGGACAGACCGAGCACGTAGGGGTCCGCAAGTGGATTGTTGACCAGCGCCTGCAGTACCACTCCGGCCACGGCCAGTCCCGCGCCGCACAGCGCGGCGAGCAGCACCCGAGGCACCCGGTACTCCCAGACGATCTGGTCCACCGCGGGGTCCAGAGTCGCGGTGTGCGCGGTGACATGAGCGACGATGACCCGCCAGGTCTCCTGCGGGGAGACCTGGACCGCACCGACGCCGACCGCGACCAGCACGGTCGCGAGTACGAGCACGCCGAGGCCGAGCATGCGGGACGCCTGACCAGCCCGGCTCAGCGATACCTGACGGATCCCGACCGCCCGCGCTGCCCTGGTCAGAACCGGTCCGGGTGCAACATTTTGGCGATCTTCTCCACTGCAACGTCGTTGTTGGGACCGTAGTAGATCGAGTCCGACAGGACGGTGTACCTCCTGTGCGTGGCCGCGTCCCACTGGGGGAACTGGTTCAGGACCATCTCCGCCTGCTGATCCGGATGCGGATTCCTGTAGTTCACCAGCAGTAGTGCATCGACCGGTGTGGTCGCGAGCTTTTCCCTGCTCACGGTGAGAAAGGTGTTACTTGAACCGCTGTCGTAGAAGGGGTTGTAGGCGCCCGCCTGTGCAAGGATGTCGTTCCACACGCCGGCGCCGGCTATCGAGCTGAAGTCGTCGGCGCCCATACCGGGGAAGAACAGCAGCACTGGCTTTCGGGGTTCACCCCGGAGCCTGGCCGTCACCCTGTCGATCCGCGCCTCGGACGCGGCGATCACCCGTTCCGCGCGATCGGGGACATCGAAGATCCTGCCGAGATCGCGGAGCATGGCGTAGCTGTCCTGGATGGTCGGCGCACCCGTCGTCGTCCCGGTCCGACCGCATCCGGCCTGCGGGGCGTAGCTGTTCGCGCCGATCTTCAGCAGGTCCTGCCGGGTGGCAAAGCCCGCCGTGGCGTCGAACCCGCCATTGTAGGTGGAGATCACAAAATCGGGTCGCAGTCCGAGCATCGCCTCGCGCGGGATGTCCTGCAGGCCGTTGAGCCTGATCTGGCCGGTTGGCAGCGCGTCGATCGCGGCACGGCGGCCCGGGACGTCCGAGGCCCCGTAGTTCTGGGCATTGGCGATGATCCTGTCCTGCAGGCCGAGTTCGAGCAGGGAGGACACCTCGGCGACCGAGCCGCCGTTCATGATCACGACTCGCTGAGGGGTTCGGGTGAACGTGTAACGCCGACCGCAGTTGACGATCGTCAGCGGATACCCGGACTTCCCGACAGAGACGACTGCGGCGGGCCGGGCGACCTGCTCCGAACCAGTTCCGCCACCGGCGCAGGCGGCGAGGCTCAGAACGAGCAGCGTCGATCCGATCGCCCACATCCGTCTACGACGCATCGCCACTCCTTTCTCCATGAACCGGCGGCTTTCCGCGAACCGGCGGCGTGTCCGCCGCCTCTGGAAGGTCGTCGTCTTCCGAACCTCGGCCCTGGTAGGCCGTCCTCTCAGGTAGTCGTCGGCGGCGGTGGTGTGGTTCCCGGCTCGCCGCCGCGTGTCGCGGCGGGAGACGCGGGACTCACCGCCGGCATCCCGGCGTCACGCAGCCAGTACAGGCCACCCGTGGCGAGAGCGAGCGCGGCCAGCACCGTCGCGGCGGCCGTGTATGCCTGGGTGTGAGCAGCCAGGCCCGCGGGGGCGCCAGACGTTCCAGGAGTTCCACCGAGCATGAAGGCATACCAGCTACCGACCGCCGCATAGCCGGCGGCCAGACCAAACTGGATCATCGTCGAGGCTGCGCCCGATGCGACCCCGGCATCATCCGGCTGCACCCTGCTCAGCACACCCGCGATCAGCGACGGCACCACCAGGCCCTGGGCGAGCCCGAGCAGGCCCATGACCAAGGCGAGCAGCGGACGCTGGGCGGCGACCGGCGCCCCCACGACCAGGAACTGGCTGAGCAGGACGGCCGTCAGGAACAGGCAGGCGGCCACCGGAAGCCGCGGGCCAAATCGCGTGACAAGCCGACCGCTCGCGGACGAGCTTAGGGAAAAGCCCACGCCCAACGGCACCAACATCAGACCTGCCAGGAACGGGTCTGTGCCCAGGCCGGTCTGCACGTAGTAGGTGAAGACGAGGAACAGTCCGGCGTTGCCGGCGAAGAAGGTCACCAGAGCCGCCAGGCTGGTCGGCATTCCGGCCGCGGTCAGGACCCGCGGCGTGAACAGCGGATCCCCGCCGCGGGCCGCGACGACCCGCTGCCGGTGGGCCAACGCGGCCATCGCCGCGACGGCGACAGGCAGACATCCGGCGCACCAGGGCAACCACCCCCGTTCCGGCCCGAGGATGAGCGGAAGCAGCAGCGCTGGAAACGCAAGCAGGGTGAGGCCGGCGCCGATCAGATCCAGCGACCGTGTCTCGTCGGACCGGCTCTCGGGGATCGTGTGCCGTCCCAGCAACAGGATCGCCACGCCGATCGGGACGTTCAGCAGGAAGGCGGGACGCCAGCTGAGGCCGGCGAGGTCGAGTCGGACCAGCAGGCCACCGCCCGCGAGGCCGCCGACGACACCAAGTCCCAGCACGACTCCATACACGCCGATCGCGCGGGCGCGCTGGGCCTCGTCGAGGAAGATCGCCCGGATGATCGCGAGTTCCTGGGGGACCAGCACGGCCGCGGCAGCGCCCTGCACGAAGCGGGCGATGATCAGGATCTCCGCGCTCGTCGCGAACCCGCACCACAACGAGGCGAGCGTGAATCCGGCGACCCCGGCGAGAAAAGCGCGCCGCCGGCCAAAGCGATCGCCGAGCCGGCCTCCGGCCACCAGACCGGCGGCGCAGGCCAGCACATAGCTGGCGCCGACAAGTTGGACCTCGTCGAAGCTCGCCGGCAGGTCGCGTTGGATCGTGGGGCTCGCCAGGCTGACGATGAAGCCGTCCACCTGCCCCATAAAGGTCGCGCCGAGAACCACGGCGAGCCCGATCCAACCACGCACCGCTGCCGACTCAACCTGTCGCGCTACGACCACGCCGACCGAATCGGTAGATGTAGATGTCACGTCACCGAACGTATGCCTACCGGTGCTCCAGGTCGCGGGAAGAACCCGACGTCAACGAAGTAGTCCACGTAGCGGTCGATCATGTCGTCGTCGATCTGGGGAAAGGTGATGGCGGAGCCGGCCAGCCCCTTCTCGGTGTTCTCACGCCCGAACACCACCGGCGATCGAACGGCGTCGGTGGAACCCCCGGTGTCGACCGGTGCGCCGTCAGCCGCGGCGACGGCGACGGCGAGGTCGCCGCTCTCGGCCGCGAGCTCCAGGGAACGTCGCCACTGCCGGGTTCCTAGTAGAGTGAGCTGGTACCCGCGCACCCGGAGACGGTCATAGATGGCACGAACCGGCACTGGTCGCGGGCTGGTGAGGTGATAGGTGGCGAAGGCCCCCGTGCGCAGCAGCCGAACGAGGGCGCGAGCGGTCCAGTCGACCGGGACCAGGTCGGCCACAACCGCCGCCCCACCTACGTCCCAGTCCGGCGCGACGCCGAGTGTGACCATGACTCGGAGCTGCGCCCAGAAAGCGTCGGCGGTACTGCCCACGCCGGTAGCCGAGTCACCGCACACCCGGCTGGGACGGTATATGGACACCGGCACGCCGCGCTCGGCCGCGGCGAGCACGAGCTGTTCGGCGGCCCATTTGCTCGCCACATAGCCGTTGCGCAGCAGCGAATTCGGGCTGACGCGCCGGTCCTCGCGCAGGATCGGCGGATTACCGTCTACAGCGAAGGCCATGTCACAGCTGGAGACATGGTGCACGGGTTTGACTCTCCCGGTCGTCGCCAACCGCAGGATCTCCACCGTCCCGCCCACGTTGGCGGCACGCAGACGCCCGTAGGGTTCGAGATGGTGCACCCGCGCACCGTTGTGCACGATGACGTCGATGTCCTCGGCCAGCCGCATGAAGTCCCGGGAGGAGAGGCCGAGTTCGGGCCGGGCCAGGTCGCCGGGCAGCCCGACGACGCGATCGTCGACGCCCTTCTCGGACAGCCGGAAACGGCGCAGCGCGGCCCGCACGCGGTCCAGGGCCTGCTCGACATCGCCGGCCCGCACCAGGCAGTGCACGCGGGCATCAGTCTCGTCGAGAAGTTCCCGCAGCAGGAAGGCACCGAGAAAGCCGGTCGCACCGGTGAGGAGAACCTGGCGCGGGTCGCTCACCCTGACCGGATCGACCGGACCCGTGCCGCGACCGTCGATCCCCGGCGGGAGCAGGGTCTCGGCGGCGAGGTCGATCCCGCTCCAGGGGTGTCCGTCGTCGTTCGTCGCCCCACCCGCGGCCGGCTCGGCCGCGAGCTCCTGATTCAGGAGGACTGCGAGGCGCGCGACGGTGGGCGCCTCGAACACCGACCGGATACCCAGTCGCACTCCAGTGGTCGCGCGCAGGCGTGCAAGCAGCCGGGCCGCCAGGAGCGAATGTCCGCCCAGGGCGAAGAAGTCGTCGTCGACGACGATCCGGGGAAGCTCCAGAGTCTCGGCGAACAGCTCGCACAGCAGCCGCTCCGACTCGTCGCGGGGAGCCCGGCCCGTCCGCTCGCCCCCGAACCGGGGCGCGGGAAGGGCGGCGCGGTCGAGCTTGCCGTTGATGGTTCGCGGCATCCGGTCCACGACGACGAAGGCCGCCGGGATCATGTGGTCCGGCAGCCGACGGGTCAGGTGCTGGCGCAGCCGGTCGGGACCGCCCGAAGCCACGCCGGCGAGCACGACATAGGCGACGAGCCGGTCGCCCCCGGGTCCGTCCGAGCGCGGGATCACCGCGGCGGCCGCGACGTCGGGATGCGCCCTCAGCACCGTCTCGATCTCCCCGAGCTCGATCCGGAAGCCGCGGATCTTGACCTGGTCGTCCGCCCGGCCGAGGTACTCGAGTAAGCCGTCCCGGCGGCGACGGGCGAGGTCGCCCGTTCGGTACATCCGCTGCCCGGGAGGGCCGAAGGGATCAGTCAGGAACCGTTCGGCCGTCAGGTCTGGTCGGCGATGATAACCACCGCCCACCGGAACGCCGGCGAGGTACAGCTCACCCACCGTTCCCGGCGGTACCAGCCGGCGGGCGTCGTCGAGGACATAGGCGCGAGCGCCGGTGACCGGACGGCCGATGACGGGGGTCTCGCTGTCGCGCAGCCGCGCCCAGACGGTGTCAACAGTGCACTCGGTCGGTCCGTACAGGTTGTAGGCGCTCAGGCCGGGGGCCGCGCGCAGAGCCGACCACAGGGTCTGGCCGGCCGCCTCGCCACCCAGAGCGATCACCGCCGGCAGGTGCGACGCCATGGTGAGCAGCCCCGCGGCGACGAGTTCCTCCGCGTAGGTCGGGGTGATGTCGAGGAAGTCGATGTGGTGCTGGGCAACGTACTCCAACAGCAGCGCGGGCTCGCGCCGATCGTCGTCGTCGATCAGGTGCAGCTCATGGCCGGCGAGCATCCACAGCAGGCCCTCCCAGGAGGTGTCGAAGGACAACGAGGCGGTAAGTGCCGCTCTCGCCCGCCGGCCGAGTCTCACCGCCTCCGGCTCGATCATCTCGGCGCGATGGTGTTCGAAGAGATTAACCATCCCTCGGTGCGTGACCACCGCGCCTTTCGGTCGACCCGTCGAGCCGGAGGTGTAGATCAGACAGAGCGGATGTTCGGGGAGCAGCGCCGTGGTCCGATCCGCGTCGGTCAGATCCCGGTCAGGGCGGATGCCCCGGGCGGCCGCCGTATCCGATGCGATCAGACTGGCTGGCTCGTCGAGGACCACCGTGTGCATGCGCCAGTCGGCGTCCGAGGCACTTGCTCCGGACGCGGCCGGTCCCACCGCGGCTGCCAGGTTGTCGGCCAGCGCCCGCACCGTGACCACCACGGCCGGTCGGGCGTCATTGAGCATGAAAGCAATCCGGTCAGACGGGTGGTCGGGATCTATCGGGACGTAGGGAGCCCCCGCCTTCAGCGAGGCGAACAGGGCCACCACCGCGTCCACGGTGCGGGGAAGCAGGAGTGCCACCGGATGGCCGGGACCGGCACCGCAGCTGACCAGGAGCCGGGCGAGGCGGTTGGCCAACGCGCCCAGCCGCGCGTACGAGAGGGTCTCCTGGCTGCCGGAGCGGTCGCGGGCGACAACAGCCGGCAGGTCGGGTGTGGCGCGCACTCGCGCGTCGAACAGGTCGACGACCGTGCCCACAGCGAATCCTGCGGACGGGGCCTGGTGGCGAGCAGGAGCTCGCGCTCACCGTCGAGCAGGAGATCCACATCGCCGACGGGGTCGCCCCACCGAGCCGCCAACCTGCCCAGGTAGGCGATGAGGCGACGGCTATGATCCACGAGCTCCACCGAGTCGTAGCAGTGGGGATTGGCATCCACGGCCACTCGCAGTCCCTCGCCGTCCATCCGGTCGTAGACGTTGCAGGCAATGTCCTCGACAATGCCGGCGGACACGTTGCGCACCAGGGCCGGGTGGCCGTCGAACTTCAGTCCGTAGTCGAACGGCATGATGTTGACCGAGGGACCGAACAGCCGGCGGTCGCCGCCCACCAGCCGCAGATCGCGGCGCAGTTGCTCGTACCGGTACCGGTGATGGGGCCGACTCGCGCGCAGCTCGCCCGCCACCTGCGCCGTCAGGTCGATCAAGCTTGCACCCGGCTCGACGCGCACCCACACCTGGATGATGTTGAGAGCCATGCACGGTACCCGCAGGGCCACTGAACCGGTGCGGCCCATTACCGGCAGGGCGATGGAGACCTCCGCCGAGGCGTCTCGACCACGGGGGCCAACCATCCGATACACGAACGCCGCCGTGGCGGCCACCCAGGCGTGCGTCCAGTTGGCCTTCGCGAGCCGGGCCGCGTCCCGCAGGCCGGCGAGGACCTCAGCGTCCACGTCGACGGTATGGCGCAGGACGTTTCGCGGAAGCGGACCACCACGTCCCGCGAGGGTCATCGGACGGGCCCGGTTCTCGTGGTAGGCAGTCCAGAATCGTCGATCCTGCTCATACCGTTCGGATTCGGCGTAGGCGGCGTCCTCGGCCACGACGGCGGCGAGGGATCCGAAGGTGAGCGTGGGAGGTGTGTGTCGCCGCGCCAGCGCGGTGTAGACCTCGGCCACCCGGCGTGCCATCAGCGCGAATCCGAACCCGTCGAGGGCAACATGGTGGGTGATACCAGAGCACCCGCCGGTCACCGATGCGGAACAACGCATGCCCGAACACGGGGTCGTTGTGCAGATCCACGGGACGAGCGACGTCGGCGGTCATCCAGGCCTCGGCAGCTGCCAGCGGGTCGGACTCGCCGCGCAGGTCGGCGACGGGCAGCGGCCAGTCCACCGAGATGATCTCCTGCCACGGACCCTCGTCTCCGGCACCGAAGCGGACGCGCACCGCCTCGGTCTCGGCGACGACGGAACGAATGGCCGACCCGAGCAGGTCGAGCCGGACGTCGCCATCGATCTCGACGTATTCGGCGGTGTTGTAGGCAGGAGAGTCGGGATCGAGCTGCTGGCCGGTCCAGATGCCGTGCTGGGCCGCCGAGAGCGGGAGTCGCTCAGAGCCTGTCCTGAATCTTGATGGGTTATCGGTCGGTCGTCGGTCTGGGTGTCCAGCGTTGGACCAGGGTGCCGCGGGCGAGGCGGCGTGCCATGGTGCGGATCATCGCCCAGTGGATGAAGGTGGCGGAGCTTGCAGGGTCGTGTTCGTAGTCGCGGGCGAGGCGGCGGTGGGCGGTGATCCAGGCGAGGGTGCGTTCCACGACCCAGCGTCGTGGGAGAGCCTGGAAGCCTTTCTGGCCGTCTTTCTTCCGGACGATCTCAACCGTGGTCTTCACGAAGCGGGCGGCCCAGTCGACGAACTTTCCGGCGAAGCCGCCGTCGGCGAACAGGTGCCGGCAGCTGGGGGTGGCGAAGTAGTGATCGATGAGCAGCTGGCGGGCGCCGTCCCGGTCTTGCCGGCTGGCCGGGACGATCAGCACCCCCAGCAGCAGGCCGAGGGTGTCGACGACGATGAACCGCTTGCGGCCGTTGATCTTCTTCCCCGCGTCGTAGCCGCGAGAGGCGGCGGTAACGACCTGGGAGCCTTTGACCGACTGGGAGTCGATCACACCGGCGGTCGGCTCGGCCGCTCTGTGCTCGGTCTGGCGGACCGTGTCGCGTAACCCGTCGTGGACACTGATCGTCACCCCTTTCTTCTTCCACCGGTCGAAGAAGCCGTAGACCGTCTTCCACGGTGGGAAATCCACCGGCAGCGCCCGCCACACGATGCCGTTGTGGGTCACGTAGAGGATCGCGTCCACGATGTCGCGCCGGTCGTGGCTCTCGGGCCGGCCGTCCTTCGGGACCGGGGGCAGCAACGGCTCGACGTAGGCCCACTCCGCGTCGGACATATCGGAGGGATAGCGGCGAGATCGACCCATGCCCCGACCGTGGCCAGCCCGACCCGTCCGATCACGCCACCACACCGCGAAGATCAGAAACAGATCACGCGCAGGCCACACAACCAAGATCTAAGACAGGCTCTCAAAGGGCGTTTGATCCCTCTCCGGGGATTGTCGACTGGTTCGTTTCCCACCGATGGTCACGCATAGCAGTTTTACGCCGAGATCCATGCGCGATCCAAGCTGCTTTGGCCGATATGACGCCCATGACAGCGCCGCGTTAGCGCCGAAAGATCCTGTCTCATCCCGCCATCTGACGGTCTACGACCTTGCCAGTGACGGAAAGAAATCCGGGTAGCCACCGCCGGTCCGCGGTAGGCCACAACCATGACCGAGCAGCGACGCTACCCCAGCGACCTGTCCGACGCCCGATGGAGACTGGTCGAGCCCGTGCTGACCGCCTGGCGCGCCGAACGACACCGCAAAGGCCTGACCATCGGACGCCCCCCGGCGCATGACCTACGCAGCATCCTGAACGCGATCCTGTATGTCGACCGGACCGGTATCCCCTGGCGCTACCTTCCCCACGACTACCCGCCCTGGGAAACCGTCTACGGCTACTTCGCCCACTGGCACAACGACGGCATCCTCGACCAGCTCGTCGCCCTGACCCGGTGCCACGTCCGCACCGACGCAGGCCACGACCCTGAACCCACCGCCTGCGTGATCGACTCCCAGAGCGTCAAGACCGCCCCCACCGTTCCGGCTGCCACCCAGGGCATCGACCCCGGAAAGAAGATCATCGGACGGAAACGCACCATCATCGTCGATACCCTCGGGCTGCTGCTCACCGTCCTGGTCACCACCGCCGGCACCTCCGACAGCCGTGCCGGCCTCCAGGTACTGACCACCGTTGCCGCCACCCATTCCAGAATCCGTAAAGCCTGGGCTGACAGCGCCTACCGCACCATGGTCATCGAGCACGCCGCCGGGCTGGGCATCGACGTCGACACCGTCCACCGCGACCCCACAACCACAGGGTTCATTCCTCTTCCACACCGTTGGATTGTGGAACGTACCTTCGGCTGGCTGATGGGCTACCGCCGCCTCGCCCGCGACTACGAAGCCCACCCCACCCGCTCCGAAGCCATGATCAACCTTGCGATGATCGACCTCATGGCCCGCCGCGCCACCGGCGAATCCACCTCAACCTGGCGAGGAACATAAACCCGAACAAGACAGAACCCACAGGATCGAACACCCTGTCAGGCATCCGACGTCTCCGAACCCCGGGGATCGCGCGAGGACAGGAGCCGCCAGAACGAGGCCGGGGTCGGGTTCTCGGCCAGATCGACGAAGCTGACGTCGGCTCCGCGGGCGCGCCAACGCTCGACCAGCGTGATCAGACCGATGGAGTCCATACCTGCCGCGGAGAGATCGTCATTGTCGCCGAGCTCGTCCTCGGTGAGGAACAGCAGCTCGCAGACGTCGGCTCGGATTTCTTCGAAGGTGATCGCCTCGGGCAAGAATTCCTCCTTGAACAGGCCGTGACCCCGCCTAGATCGGGCCGCGAGGAGCACATCGGTCGGTTAGTTAACCTGGCGTTCGCGGTCGGCCCAGTACGTATGGCGCAGGTCGCGGCGAAGGATCTTCCCACTCGGATTGCGGGGGATCTGGCCGACGAAGGTGAAATGGGTGGGAATCTTGAAAGTAGCGATCCGGTCGCGCAGAAAAGAGACCAGGTCACGTGGACCTGCCGCACGCTCGTCCCGCAGGGCGACGAAGGCGTGGACGGCCTCGCCGAAACGGTCGTCGGGAACTCCGATCACCGCCGCATCGGCCACCGCGGGATGTTCCGCCAGCGCCTTCTCGATCTCACTCGGGTAGATGTTCTCGCCAGCCTTAATGATCATGTCCTTGAGGCGGTCGCGGATGAACAGATACCCATCCGGGTCGAGGTAACCGGCGTCACCGGTGTACACCCAACCGTCGACCAGCGTCTCGCCCGTCGCCTGCGCCAGGTTCCAGTAGCCGAGCATCCGCGCGGGCGTACGGAGGCAGATCTCCCCCACCTCGCCGACCGCCAGCGTCGCCCCGTCCGCACCGACCGCCTTCACCTCGACGCCCGGGTAGGGACGCCCGGCGGCCCGTAGCCGAGGACCTCCGCTAAAATGATCTTGAGGAGGAAGGCAGACAGCGGTGTTACCGGTCTCCGTCAGGCCGTAGATCTGAGCAAACTCGCAGTCGAAGGTGTCCAGCGCCGCCAGCAGCAGGGGCTCCGAGATGGGTGAACCCCCGTAGACGATCTTCCGCAACGTCCGGAACGCCGCGCGGTCGGCCTCCGGCTCGGCGAGCATCAGCCGCAGCATCGACGGCACCACGCACGCCGTCGTCACGCCCAGATCGCGGATCAGCCGGACGGCGCCGCGGCTGTCGAACGACGGCATCACCACGCTGGTGACGCCCGTGGCGAAGTTCTGCATCGCCCACCAGATGCCGCCGACATGGAAGCCCGGAATACCGATCAGAGCGCGATCACCCTCTCGCCAGTCGATCCAGTCCAATCCCGCCCGAGCAAGGGACTCCCGAATGGCGAAGAAACTGCGCTGGGCGAGGACCACACCTTTCGGAAGGCCGGTGGTCCCACTCGTGTAGAGCTGTATCACCGCGTCGTCCGGCCCGGTCGTCTCGACGAGATCGCCGGCGGGCTGTTCGGCGTTCCAGTCGGCGAGGCCGGGATAGGTGCCGGCGAGCGCCCGTCCGCGGGCGGGCACAGCGTCGGCAGTGGAATCCGTCACGACGATCGAGAGGCCGGGAAGATGCTCGATCGCCCGCTCGGCGATCGAGCGCAGGCTCCGGTCGACGAACAGCAACCGACTGCCAGAGTCCCGGAGGATGTGGTCAATCTCCGGGACGGTCAGCCGCCAGTTGATGGGGACGAGCACCGTCCCACTCTTCGCGCAGGCGAAGAACACCTCGTAGTACCGCTCGGATTCCTTGCCGAGGAAGGCCACTCGCGCCCCGGGCCGAAGACCGGACGCCACCATGGCATGCGCGGTACGATTGCTGTCCCAGTTCAGTCGGGCATAGTCGATCGACCGCCCTTCGCAAATGATCGCGGGGTGATCGGGCCGCGATGTCGCCTGGAAGCTCGCCACGGCGGCCACGGTGCGCGGTTGTCGGGTCTGGCTCATCCCGGTCCCCCGCCGCGATCCTCACCGACTATCGCGATCGAAGCCGTCCCATGGCAGAACCCCCCGCGTCATCCCGGTACCGGAACGACGTCGTCATCGAGATCAGCGGTGCCGCCGTCGGCCTCAGCCTGCGCCGAGTCAGCCGCTCCACCCGCAGCTCACCCGTGAATCCGCGCGGGTCGATAGGTCTCGTGAACGTGCTTTGGAAACGGGCGATGAGGATGTCGGAGAGCTGACGTCGCCAGAACTCGTCCATCGACCACGCGCCGAAGACCGGACCCACCCGATCCCGCACCGACCGGGCGACGACCAGGTACAGCATCTGGTTGAAGCAGATGGTGACCTCAACGCCGTTGAGATGCCCCGTGTCGTCGATGTAGCAGGATTCAGGTATGCCGAACGTCGCGGTGGCCTGCAGGCCGCCCTCGTCGAGGACCGCCGTCATCGACTGGAGGTAGCGGCAGTGCGGCTTGTAGCAGCGCAGCACGTCGGCGCGCAGCTGCGGATCGTCGGCGAAGCGGCCCGCGGGCTCCTCCCCCGGCCGGACCTGCACCGTCTCGATCACGGCGTCGCCACCGCGGCCCACGGCTTCGGCGCCCCGGAGGCGGCCGGCGGGTCGTAGACCGTGATCCGGTAGGAAACCGCGGGCTCGGTGGTCGAGGTGTGCAGCGCCCGGTGCACCAGGCTCTGGTTGTCCCAGACCAGCAGATCCCCCTTCTCGAAGGTCTGCAGGCGGATCGCCGGGTGGTGTGGGTCGGGTCGAGCTGTCCGCTGGCCTCGAGCAGCGCGCGCAGCAGCTCGGGGCGCTCACGGCCGTCCGCCTCCTCCACCGACAGGGTGAATCCCTCGCTGAGGTAGAGGATCATCTCGCCGGTGTGCGGATGCGGATGGGCGGTCGGGCGGCGCACCGGCGGAGTGCGTGCGTCGATCTCGGCCACCAGCTCCGAGATCGGGCGGTACACGTCATCCGGCCGGATCTTGAAGTAGCGCCGGACGCTGTGCCGGGCGAAGGTGGTCCGGGCGGCGGTGCGCAGCGGCTCGTCCAACGATGTGTAGGCGCGACGCATGTCGATGAAGTACGTCCCGCGGTTTTCCTTGGGGATGATCTGAGGATAGATCAGGGTAAGGTCGAACGGCCGGGAGGTGAACTGGTAGTCCGAATGCCAGAACTTCCCCGTCCGCGGGACGCCAACGCGGTCACGCCCAGTGACCAGATTTGAGGAGACGAAAATCTCACGAACGTCGGGGTGATGGTAGATGGGCTCATGGTATGCCTCCGGCACACCCAGTCGGCGCCCTAGGTCCAGAAACGCCTGCGGATCGAGATCCTGGCCTTTTAGGACGGCGATCCGTTCCCGGTAGACAGCCCGCTTCAGGTCCATCACGTCGGTGTCCGACGCGGAGTCGAACCCCTCTACGGTTATTCCGAAGCCGTTTTCCTGCGGTTGCATTCTCACGACAGCGACCTCCCGCGCACCATAAGAACGACCCCTTCGGTTTTCGTGATCATGTCGCTGCGGCGACAACCTCTTTAACCAGGTCCGCAACATATTCGATCATTGGAACCCGATCGTCGGGGACCTCGATCCCGAGTTCCTTCTCGATGCGACCAAGTAGGTCGACCATCGCCAGGGAGTCGATGCCGAGGTCCAAGAGCCTCATCGACACCGCAAACTCCTCAGCGGTTTCCGGTGAATACTCCCGGACGAACTTGTTGATCATCAGGGTCAGCCCCTCGGGTTGAGTGGGATCTACATCGAAGGACATGTGGTCTCGCTCCTGTCAGCGATCGGCGACGGATACCCGTCACACGGTGATTTCCGGCCATTCGAATGCCACGGATCCCCAGGTTGTGCCACCTCCGAAAGCCGTGGCCAGGACACGGTCTCCGGTGTGGAGTCGCCCCGCGCTGTGGGCGGCCGACAGCGCCAGGGGGATCGAGGCTGCGGCGGTGTTGCCGACCTCGCCCAGATTTGCGAACACCCGGTCCGCCGGCATACCGAGTTCGATTCCCACGGCGGTCAGGATGCGCTGGTTCGCCTGGTGTCCCACGAACAGGTCGACCTCGCTCGTGTCCCACCCGACCATCGCCAGTGCGGCGCGAGCGGAGGCGGTCATCCGCCGCACAGCATGCCGATAGACGACCTGGCCCTGCATGGAGAACCACAGGTCGGACGAACCTACGTTCTCGGCCGTCCGCGGCCGGCGGGATCCCCCGGACCTGACGACGATCAGCTCCTCCTGGGTGCCGTCGCTGCCCAGATCGACGGCGAGCAGGGCGCCGGTATCACCCGGCGATCCGGCTCGCAGGACCACTGCTCCCGCCCCGTCACCGAAGACCGCCGCAGAACTGCGGTCGTGGGGACCGAGTAACGTCGAGAACGTGTCCGCGCCGATGACCAGGACGCTTTTGGCTGTCCCAGCACCGATCAGGCTCTGACCGACGGCGAGCGCATACACGAATCCGGAACAGACGGCACCCAGATCGAAGGCGGGTGCCCGGTCCAGGCCGAGACGGGTGGCCACCAGGGGGGCGGTTGCGGGGCACGGCCGGTCTGGTGTCGTCGTGGCCACGACGACCATCCCCACGGAGTCCACCCCAGCGGATCTCAGCGCGGCCGCACCGGCCCGTACCGCCAGGTCGGACGTGGCTTCACCGGGCGCCACGACATGGCGCGTCGCAATTCCCGTCCGCTCCCGTATCCAGGCGTCAGATGTGTCGAAGCGGGCCGCGAGGTCGTCGTTGGTAACCACGGTCGATGGGACATAAGCGCCGATGCCGGCGAGCACGGCGGCACGCACCGGACCGACCGCGGATCCACCGGATATCCTACCCCGGGTGAGGAACGGCTCCGCGATCGATTCCCCGGGGGCGTGCCTCAGCGTGGTCTGCCCACGCGCCCTACCGGCAGGAACGGGTTCCATGCCCAAGTAGTCGGATGTACCCCGGAAGAAGTTCCCGGCATGTTCGACGAGCCACGCGGCGCCCAGCGTCGAATCAGGAATTTCTCCTCGGATTTACCTCAGAGCCTGTCTTAGATCTTGGTTGTGTGGCCTGCGCGTGATCTGTTTCTGATCTTCGCGGTGTGGTGGCGTGATCGGACGGGTCGGGCTGGCCACGGTCGGGGCATGGGTCGATCTCGCCGCTATCCCTCCGATATGTCCGACGCGGAGTGGGCCTACGTCGAGCCGTTGCTGCCCCCGGTCCCGAAGGACGGCCGGCCCGAGAGCCACGACCGGCGCGACATCGTGGACGCGATCCTCTACGTGACCCACAACGGCATCGTGTGGCGGGCGCTGCCGGTGGATTTCCCACCGTGGAAGACGGTCTACGGCTTCTTCGACCGGTGGAAGAAGAAAGGGGTGACGATCAGTGTCCACGACGGGTTACGCGACACGGTCCGCCAGACCGAGCACAGAGCGGCCGAGCCGACCGCCGGTGTGATCGACTCCCAGTCGGTCAAAGGCTCCCAGGTCGTTACCGCCGCCTCTCGCGGCTACGACGCGGGGAAGAAGATCAACGGCCGCAAGCGGTTCATCGTCGTCGACACCCTCGGCCTGCTGCTGGGGGTGCTGATCGTCCCGGCCAGCCGGCAAGACCGGGACGGCGCCCGCCAGCTGCTCATCGATCACTACTTCGCCACCCCCAGCTGCCGGCACCTGTTCGCCGACGGCGGCTTCGCCGGAAAGTTCGTCGACTGGGCCGCCCGCTTCGTGAAGACCACGGTTGAGATCGTCCGGAAGAAAGACGGCCAGAAAGGCTTCCAGGCTCTCCCACGACGCTGGGTCGTGGAACGCACCCTCGCCTGGATCACCGCCCACCGCCGCCTCGCCCGCGACTACGAACACGACCCTGCAAGCTCCGCCACCTTCATCCACTGGGCGATGATCCGCACCATGGCACGCCGCCTCGCCCGCGGCACCCTGGTCCAACGCTGGACACCCAGACCGACGACCGACCGATAACCCATCAAGATTCAGGACAGGCTCTCACTGTCGTCTCGACCTCGCCGGGCGCAACGGGCGTGCCATCGCCTCCAGCCGCGGGGCCCCAACGGCGTCGCCGGCACCCAGCCCGCACCTGTCTTCGCCGACCTCGCCGGCAAGATGGGACAGGTCCGCCACGGGAAATGGCTCCACGGAGCGCGCGAGGCCGGACAACATGATCGCGTCGGCGCGCCACGCACGGCAACCCGCGCATTGCAGCAGGTGGGCCTCGACGAGCTCGTCCGCGCGGTAGGTCTCCTCGCCGTCGATCCGTGCGGATATTTCTTCACGCCAGTTCTCGCAGCTCATGCCCCCATTGTTGTCCGATCGGTTGTAGAAGTTCCGGTAGCCGCGAAAGAGCACCGAATCCGCGATAGCCTTCGCGGAGTGTCCACTGCCGAGCACGATGAGCAGGAGATCACCCGGTGGGCGACGGCGGGGGGGCGGGGCGACCGCGCCGCGGCAGCCGCGTTCATCCGCGCGACCCAGCGTCAGACATACCGGTTCCTCGTCCATCTCACCGATGCCGGCGTTGCGGAGGATCTCTGTCAGGAGACCTATCTGCGGGCGATGCAGTCCCTGCCGCGGTTCGCCGAACGATCGTCCGCCCGCACCTGGCTGTTGGCGATCGCCCGCCGGGTCGCGGCCGACCACGTCCGCACGGTCGTGCGCCAACCTCGTTCCCTCGCGCTCTCCGACGGGCCTGCAGCGGCGATCGATGCCTGGCCGGACGACGTGTCGGTCGAGGGTGAGGCAGTGCTGCTCGCACTTCTGCGGGACCTGCCCCCGGATCGACGGGAGGCCTTCGTCCTGACCCAGCTGCTTGGCCTCAGCTACGCCGAGGCCGCGGCGGTGTGTCAATGCCCGGTCGGCACGATCCGCTCCCGGGTAGCCCGCGCCCGTGAGGCCCTGATCACTGCCTACCAGGGCCACTGCGCACCCTCCGGTTCCATGCATGCCGCCGGCTGAACAGCGGGAATCTGTGCTGCCCGGTTCCGTACCGCAGTCGCCGCAGGCTTCGCATCCCGACGGTGCCGCCGGCAGGGCTGGCGATCACTGACCCTGATGCCCAGTCGAGCACGACAACCAGGCCCCAATTTCGTCGACCGTCAGGTTGACAATAACCGGTGGGATTGTTACCCATGTCATGGAGAAGCGGGATCGCCACCGCTCCCGGCGGCAGGGTCGATGATCGACCAATAGGAATTGATCATCAACGGTGAGCTCGTCGCCGCCCGCTCCGGACGGACGTTCGAGAACATCAACCCCGCCACAGAGAAGATCCTCGGAGCCGCCGCCGACGCGGGACCGGCCGACCTCGACGCGGCGGTCGCGGCGGCCCGACGCCGGGTCGACCAGGGCACGCGGAGCGCCCGACCCGGCGTTCCGGGCGCACTGCCTGCGTCAGCTCCAGACCGCGTTGCAGGCCCGGATCGAACAGATCCGCGAGGTCCTCATCGCCGAGACCGGCTGCACACTGTCGCTGAGCCGGCTCATGCAGGTCGAGCCGGTGATCGCCGACATCGCCTACGTCGCCGACCTCGCGGAGTCCTACGAGTACGAACAGGCACTGCCCGACACGACGACCCTCATGGGCCCGGCGAGCCGGATCGTGCGCCGCGAGCCGGTCGGCGTCGTCGGTGCCATCACCCCGTGGGACTTCCCGCTGATGCTGAACCTGGTCAAGGTCACCGGCGCGCTCGCCGCGGGGAACACGGTGGTGCTCAAGCCGGCCCCGGACACCCCGTGGACCGCCGCGCTGCTCGGCCGGATCGCGCTGGAGGACACCGACCTGCCCCCGGGCGTGTTCAACGTCGTCACCTCCGCCGACCACGGGATCGGCGCCCAGCTCACCGCCCATCGCGACGTCGACCTGATCACGTTCACCGGCTCGACCGTGACGGGCCGGGCGGTGATGGCCTCGGCGGCCGGGACGGTGAAGCGGACCTTCCTCGAACTCGGCGGGAAGTCGGCCTCCATCGTGCTCGACGACGCCGACCTCGGCTCCGTCGTCGGACTCGCCGCCTCCCACATCTGCTTCCACGCCGGGCAGGGCTGCGCGCTGGCCACCCGCATCCTCGTTCCGCGCTCCCGCTACACCGAGGCGGTCGACGCGGCCGAGGCCGCCGTGCGCGCCTTCCCGTACGGCGACCCGATGGACCCGGCGAACATGATGGGCCCGCTCATCAGCGACCGGCAGCGGACCCGGGTGCTCGACTACATCAACCTCGGCCGGTCCGAGGCGAAGCTCGTCTGCGGCGGCGATCGCTCACCGCATCACGACCGCGGTTTCTACGTCGAGCCGACGCTGTTCGTCGACGTCGATCCCGACGCCCGCATCGCCCAGGAGGAGATCTTCGGCCCGGTCGTGACGGTGCTCCCGTTCGACGATGACGACGACGCGGTCGCGATCGCCAACAACAGCATCTACGGCCTGTCGGGCGTGGTCTCCAGCGGCAGCGTCGAGCGGGCCATGTCCGTGGCCCGCCGGCTGCGGACCGGGACGGTCGCGATCAACAACGCTCACTGGCTCGCCCCGGACTCGCCGTTCGGCGGCTACAAGCAGAGCGGTCTCGGCCGGGAGAACGGCATCCCCGGCTTCGAGTCCTTCCTGGAGATCAAGACGATCGGGTACCCGCCGGCCTGATGCGAGCCGTGTGCCGGCCGGCGGGTCCATGACCAGCACGCGGTGCCGGCCGCCCGGCGGGGGCGGTGCTGCGCAAGGGTGACGTGCGTTCCCGGGCCGACCAGCAGATCGCCTTCGACGCCGGGGTCGCCCAGCTCGGGCACGTCGACATCGCGATCGCCAATGCCGGCGTGATCATCTCCGGCAGTGACCACCCGGACATGCAGCAGGTGTGGGACGACGCGCTCGGGACGATGCTCACCGGCGCCTGGCACACCCTCCAGCTCGCCGCCGCCCACATGCGCGAACGCCGGACCGGCAACATCATCGTGACGAGTTCCGTGGCGGGGCTGAAGGCGTTCACCGACGGCACCGCCGGCGCCGACGCCTACACGGCGGCCAAGACCGCCGTGGTGGCCCTGGTCAAGGCATACGCCGCCCTGCTGGGCCCGGACAACGTCCGCGTCAACGCCGTCGCGCCGACCGGGGTGAACACCGCGATGGTGGTGGAGAACCCCGCGCTGTTCGAGAGCATCGCAAGCCTGCCGCACCTCGCGGCCGCGATGCAGAACGCGCTTCCCGTCGAGCTGATCGAACCCCGCGACGTCAGCGAGGTCATCGCCTTCCTCGTGTCCGACGAGGCCCGCATGATCACCGGCTCCACCCTCGCCGTCGACGCCGGCTCGATGGCCCGTCCCTGACCGGGTCGTGCAGTCCGGCGGCCTGATAACCATCAATCAAGGTGTGGTGATCCCTGCAAAGAAGCAGCGGATTTTTCGCTCCTGACGAGGGCGCGTATCTGATCTCTCAGCCAGTGGTGAGCGGGATCGAGGTCGTGGCGCACGTGCCACGCCTGCGAGATCGGCAGTGCCGGCAGCTCGGCGGGAACCTCGTAGAGATGGGCGCCGGTGAGCGCGGCGACCTGTCGCGCGCAGCCGGCTGTGATCAACCCGGTCAGCTCGGAATCGGCGATGATGTGCGCCGCCGCGGTGAAGGTCGGTACCGCGGCCACGACCGTGCGGACGAGGCCGTGTTCGGCGAGGACGTCGTCGAAGGCTCCGCGGGTGCGACCCCGCCGGGAGACCGTGACATGGTCGACCGACGCGAGTCGGTGGAGCGTGACCGGACCGGAAGCCAGGGGGTGGCCGGCCCGGACCATGCCGACAAGGTGCTCGTCATAGAGCGGCTGGGTGCGCACCTCCGGGCCGAACCCGTGCACGACGCCGAGGTCGATGTCGACGAGCCCGTCCCGCAGGGGGTGAGGTCCTCCTCTCCCTCAGGAATGAACCGCAGGGTGACCCCAGGCGCCACGGCCCGCACCCGAGCAACGAGACACGCGGCGAGCAGGGCGACCAGCGCGTCGTTATTGCCCGACAAGCAGCAGCGACCAGGGCCGACAGGTAGGGGCTCAGCCCGGACGACGAATACCGGATGGGGTCCAACACCAAGACGATGGTGGCCACCCTGGTCCTGCAGCAGGTGGCCGAGCACCGGATGACGCTGGCCGACCCGATCGAAAAATGGCTGCCCGGCCAGATCCCGAACGGTCGGAACATCACCGTGCGTATGCCGCTCAACCACACCAGCGGACTGTTCAACTACGTCGGTGCCCGCCGGCAACGCCACGTAGAACGCGCGCCACCACGCCCGGCCGCACCCGGACGGCAGCAAGACCACGAAATAGCAGCTACCCAGGTATGACGAGCGACGAGGCACGCGAGATCGTGACCAGATGGGCCACGGCCTCGGGACTGTCCGGCGAACCGGTGTAACGAGCCGGCCGTAGCGATCCCTTTGGTGGCAGACCGGCAGGTCAGCAGCTTTCGGTGGAGCCGATCGCCTGCGGATTCAGGCGCGGCCGGTTCTGCGTGGGCGATCCGAGGAACTTGCCCTGTGCGGCTCAGCGCATACCGGGGGCGCAGTCATGTTCACGATTCGGCACCCCGGTTCTGGGGTGAAGCGGTGGCGATGACGCACACCGCTGGAGGGTCGAGCAGAAGGGTCTGGGTGCGCGTGTTGCTGAGTCCGGCTTGAATCAGGAGGGTTTCGATGTCCCGGGCGGCGTTCCGGGAGGTTTTCGCGGTGGCTCCCGGGCAGCGGGGCTGGGACACGATGGCGATGCACCCGCCCGGTGTGAGTCGCTGACGGAGCCGGGTGAGCCGCTCGGTCGGGGCGGACCAGAACCCCAGCACGTTGACGGCGAGGATGGCGTCGAAGGGGCCGATCTCGGGCGGGATCTCGTCGACGGAGGCTCTGAGCAGGGTGACTCTCCCGGCTCGGACGGTTGCGGCGTTGCGCCGCGTGGCGTGATGGTGCATCACGGCGGAGTGATCGACGCCGTAGACGTGGGCTGCACCCGCGCGAGCCAGGGCTGCGATCGCCACGCCGGGACCGTAACCGATCTCGAGGACCTGGTCGGTGGGCTGCACGTCCAGCAATGAGACAGCCCAGATGCTGCGGCGGCGGTTGGAAGGTCGACGGGCCATCTCCCAGGCGGTCAGTCTTCCGGCTGGGCCTCGGGGGTGATGAGCCTGGCCGACCAGGTCTGGATCCAGGAGGCGGGCAGCGGTGATCCCGATGCGGGGAATTGCGTACTCGAGAGCTGCGTCAACTGCCCGGGTCACTGCTGCTGGCATTCTTGGTTCATGTCGCGTTCGCATGGCGGGCAGTCAAAGCCTTCAAGCGCACCTGAGGTCAAGGGGCCTGGCGTTCTGATCACCATCGGGGAGTTGGCCCGCCGGGCCGGCGTCAGTGCCTCGGCGCTGCGGTACTACGAGGAGGTCGGCCTGCTCGTTGCCCCGGTCAGAGTGTCGGGTCAGCGCCGCTATCCGGAATCGGCGGCCCGGCTGGTCGCCACCATCCAGCTGTACAGCGATGCGGGGTTCACGCTTGCCGAGCAGAAAGCTCTGATGGCCTCGCACGAGCGTGGGCCGGGTGAATGGCGGCGGCTGGCCCGGCGCAAGCTCGCCGAACTCGACGAGCAGATCGCTCGGGCCCAGGCCGCCCGTGATGCGATCAGTCATGGACTGTGCTGCCCTCATGAGGACATCACCCAGTGCCCCACCTTCACCACCGGTGTCACCGCCAGGCTCGCCGGCCGACCGCTGTCGGAATCCCACCCGCAGCTGCACGGACGACGTCCGCATCAGGCGGCAGCCGCCGCCGAATGACGGGCCACCGGGGAGCCGGTTGAGCCATCTGTCTCGTGAGTGTTCCAGAAGAGTTTCGTGGCCGCCGCGGGCCGAGAAGACCGCATGTCAGCAGGTCAGAGGCCAGTTTAGGGGGCAGTGATTCCATGGCGGACCTTGTGCACCACCATCCGAACCGTTCGATCTTGATTCAAGGCCCTGAAATCACTGTCCGTCCGGTCTCCGCGCGGATTCTGACCAGGAGCGATGTGAAGTGACTGCCGAGACTTGAACATCATCTACCGGATCGAACGAGTGATCCGCAAACCTGGCCGTTTCCGACGCTTCCACGCGCCTGGTGACGGTGCTCCCGGGCATGATGGTCGAGCTAAAGGTCGTTGATGGCGCGGATCCGCTCGCGCGGGGTGTCCGGGTTCACGAACTGCTCGCCAGACGAGACCGACAAAGGGGTCGGGCACGATCCCCGTTGCGGTAGACGGGTCCTTCCTTGCAGGCCACACTTAGGAGCGGCAGCGTCCGGACAGGCAAACGTTCCCAAACGAGGGCAAGCCTTATGTCGACTAACCGGGCAGGGAAGTCTATCCGAATTCCTGGGCCGTAGATCATCAGCCACTTTCCCGTCGGACCTTGGTCGTTGGCGGCTTGGATGACCTTTCTCGAGGAGTTGTTGTGCCGTTGCTCCGAGGTTCCCGGGGGCCAGCCCGCGTCGGCGCGGTCACGCGAACAGCGGTGGTCATCGCGGCCGCCATGACTGTTGGTCCGGCCGCCAGCGGTCTTCGGCCGCCGACCGGCGGTGTCCACCGGCCGGCGGCGCAGGCGATAACACAGGCTCCGGCACTCCCCGGCGCACAGCCAATCTCACCGGACGACCGGGTATACACCGCCGACCAGGACTCCAACACCGTGACCGTGATCGACCCGAAGACCGATACGGTGCTGGGCACGATCCCCCTGGGAAAACCGCGCATGGACACGGACGCGGACGTCCTCGGCGCGATGTATCACGGGCAGATCGGCGTCCACGGTCTCGGGTTCTCGCGCGACGGCCGCTACCTCGACGTCGTCGATGTAACCACCAACGCCGTGCACGTCATCGACACCGCGACCAACCAGGTGCTGCACACCATCTACCTCGGCCGCGCCCCGCACGAGGGCTTCTTCTCCCCAGACGGAAACCAGTTGTGGGTAGCCGAGCGAGGCCAGGACACCGTCGCCGTCGTCGACTGGCGCAACAACCAGGTCATCGACCGCATCCACTCCGAAGACGGCCCTTCCAAGGTGGTCTTCAGCCCGGACGGCCAACTAGCCTACGTCAACCACATGGGCGCCGATACCTTCGATGTGATTGACGTAGCCAGCCACAGAATTATCCAGCACGTCGCCATCCCGGCCAATGCCGGCGGCTCCTCCGACGAGGCGATCTCCCCCGACGGCAAGGAGATCTGGCTGGGCATGCCCAACAACGGCAAGACCACCACTGTCGTCAACACGCAGACCTACCGGGTCGAGGCCGTCCTGGACACCGGCCCGCGGACCAACCATCCCAACTTCGTCACCGTCGACGGCGTCGACTACGCCTACCTGACGGTCGGCGACCTGAACCAAACTCTGGTTTATCGGCGCTCGATCGGCCGAGCGCCGACATTGGTCAAACGTATCCACAACCACGGCGCCGGTCCGCACGGCATCTGGCCCAGCCCCGACAACACCCGCATTTACGTGGCGCTGCAGTACTCCGACGCGGTCGACGTGATCGACACCAGGTCCATGCAAGTGATCGATACCCTCCGCGTCGGACAGTCCCCGATGGCCCTGGTCTACCTCGCGCGCAGCAGCCCCGGTAGCACCACGAACCTCACTCGGCAAGGCCTCGGTATGCGCATCGAGAACCGCCCCATCGCAGTGCAAGGCGTTTCCGGAACCGGAGACGCTCAGCTCCGCGCCCTACCCGGCGTCGACGAAGTCGCCGTCCGCGCCCGAGGACTGCCACCTCATCGTGCCTTCACCGTGTACGCCACCCGGGGCATCGACACCATCGCGTTGCTCACGGCCACCAGCAACAGCATGGGTGTCATCCCCGAAGCGCTGGTCTTCGTTGCCTTCTTCGCCAACAACTACGAGAACCTCATCCTGCGCCCCGCCGCCACGCCCGCCACAGTGCCCCGCGGCCCCGTCGACGCAGGTGGTGGCGGCACCACCGAAGGATAGAAACATTGTCACCCAGGTGGGGGTGCGACTCCGCGCCGTGCCGGTCGGACGACACACGCCAAGGCCCGAGAAGGCGAGCCGATCGCGGTAGTCGAGCCCTTCGCGACAGACGAGGCGAAAGGCCTCGCCGAGGTGATCCCAGCTCCGGCCCACAGCGTGATTCTCGTGCGACGGCACCGATGCTCAGGGCCGCGAAGTCAGCGACGATCCAGTCCAGGCTGCTGTCGCCCATCAGCGCCAGCCGGTCGCGAAAGAAGTTCCGACACGAAGGTCTACTTCACGGCTTGACGGGCCCCTGACCTGCGCAGACAGACGTCTCGTGCCCGAGATCCCCGGGTTCGACAGCGGAACTGGAAGTATCCGTCGGGCCGGCCCAGTCCTTGGTGCGCCGGCCGTACAGGACGGCGGCGAGCGGCGCGCAGATTCCTATGATCGCGAACGACCAGATGAGTGCGGCGGCGAGCGGATGCTGCATCGGCCGGGCGTCGAGTCCGCTGGAGGGATTGGGGTTTCCGAGCAGGTCGCGAGCGGCCGCGGTGACGGCGCTGACCGGATTCCGGTTGGCGATGGTCTCCAGCCAACCCGGCATGCCCTGGGTGGGAACCATGGCGTTGGAGACGATGGCGAGCGGAAACAACAGAACCAGACCGAGACTCTGCGCGCTCTCCGGTCCCTCGGCGACCATGCCGATGCAGGCCGGTGAACGAGCGTGCCACCAGGACGGTGGCACGCCACATCGGCAGCGTGCGGAAGCGGTCGATGACACCGGTGGTCAGGTCCGTACTCAGGCCCACTGCCGTCCCGCTCGTCGCGGTGGTGAGGTTGAGCGCGAGCAGCCCGGCGAGCGCGAAATCCTGGTAACTGCCGCCCGGGATCGTCACGCCGCTGCCGAACACGTAGACGAACAGCAGGCTGAACACGACCGGCTGGATGGTGACGTCCGACAGCTGCAGCGGCTCGCGAGCCACGTGCACAAGGTTGCGGTGGGTGAGTACCGACACTTCGCGACTCAGGCGCCGAAGGGCGTTGCCGGGGTCGATCACGCCGACCGCGCTGGTCGGGACCGCGACGCTTTGACTTGACATCATGCGGAGACCACCGTTCGGTCGGAGTCGACCGGCGTGCCGGTCAGGGCGTGGAACACGTCGTCCAACGACGGCGGATGGACGGCGACGTCGTCCATGAGGACTCCGGCCTGGTCCAACGACCGGACGACCGCGGTAGCCAGACCCGCGCCCCCGTCGACGGCGGCCCGCAGCCGCCGACCGTCCTGACTGGCCTCGGCCGTCCCCGTCACGAGCGGGCCCAAAGCCCGCGCTGCCGCGTCGTGCGCGCGGCTGAGTGTCACCTTCCAGGCGCGCGCCGCCGGTGGTGCTCTTCAGCTCGCGGGGAGTGCCGGCGGCGATGACGCGGCCGTGGTCGATGACGACGATCTGGTCCGCCAAGGTGTCGGCCTCGTCGAGGTACTGCGTGGTGAGCAGGACGGTCGTGCCCTCCTTCACGAGCTCGCGCACGACGTCCCACATCCGCTGCCGACTCACCGGGTCCAGGCCCGTGGTCGGTTCGTCGAGGAACAGCACAGGCGGACGTGCCACCAGCCCCGCGGCCAGGTCGAGGCGGCGACGCGTCCCGCCTGAGTACCCCTTCACCGCTCGGTTCGCGACGTGACCGAGTTCGAAGCGTTCCAGCAGCTCGGCCGCTCGCGCCGCCGCACGGGAGCGCGGCAGGCCGCTCAGACTGGCGAGCATCATCAGGTTCTGGCGTGCGGTCAGTGCCTGGTCGACAGTCGCGTCCTGGGCGGTCACACCGATCCGGCGCCGGATCTCGCCCGGATCGGCGCGTACGTCCCACCCCGCGACGCGGGCCGACCCGCTGTCCGGCCGAGTCAGTGTCGTCAGTACCCGGATGGTCGTCGACTTGCCGGCGCCGTTGGGGCCCAGCACGCCGAGCACGGTTCCCTGGGCGACGGCCAGCGAGACGCCGGCCAGCGCCTGGGTTTCCCCGTAGCGTTTCGTCAGGCCCTCGGCCTCGATGACCGGCGTACTCACGCGGCACCGCCGTGCCCGGATGCCGGGCGGCCAGCGCCCGGTGCCGCCTCGGGCTTGCGGGCGTCGAAACGGATCTGGTGCGGTCCAGCCGCGGTGACGGTCACGGCGGTAAAGCCGGCGGCGTGGAGGCGCTCGCCCAACGTCTCGGGTTCGAGCGGCACGAAGACGTCGTCGACGTGAGCGCCCCGGACCAGATCGGTGTCCGCCGAGTCGACCCCGACCAGCGGCGCGCCAGGGCGCAGCACCCGGTGCAGCTTGGCGAACAGCTGGTCCTGGGCCTGCGGGGACGGCATGTGGTGCAGCATCGAGAAGCAGGTCGCGGCGGAGAACCGGTTTGACGGCAACTCCACCTCCGTCGCGTCACCAGAGATCACCACCACGTTCGTGGCAATGAGCCGCTCGGCCAGGGCCGCGGCGAGACCGCTGTCGATTTCGACGGCGGTGACCGATGCGCAGCGTTCCCGGAGCAAATCAGTCGTCAGACCCGGGCCAGGGCCGATCTCGAGGACGTCGTCGCCCAGCTCGGCGACCGTCTCGAGCCAGGGCAACAGGTCGGTTCGCAATGCCGCCGCCCATTCGGGGCTCGCCAGGTAGTCCAGATGCCCCTGGTTCATGGCGCCACGGCCCAGCTGGAATCGGTGTCGTCAGATCCGGTCGGGAACAAGAATGTCATGCCAGTATTGATACTGTTCTTAACCATGACCGTCGCCGCACTATCGGCCGATGATGCGCCTTCCGCGGCCACTGTCACGATGATCTCGCCACGCTCCACCACGTCAGTGGCTGCCGGGACGTACCCCTACACCGCCGTCGACCTCACGACCGACTGGCACGTCCACGATCTTCATCAGATCGAGTACGCGATCGAAGGCGTGGTCCAGGTCGAGACCTCGACCACCCGTTACGTGCTGCCACCCCAGCGAGCGGTCTGGATCCCAGCGGGTCTGGCCCACCGGACGACGATCAACAAGGTCAGCACGGTCTCGGTGTTCTTCGAGCCCGAAACCGTCACCGAAGCCGGCGACCGCGCCCGCGTGCTCGCCATCGCACCCGTCCTGCGGGAAATGATCAGATACGCCGTCCGCTGGCCGATCGACCGTGCGTGCAGCGATCCCGCGGCGGACCTCTTCTTCCGCGCCATGGCGGCCCTGGTCGCAGGCTGGCTGGAGCACGAGGTGCCCTTCCATCTGCCGACCAGCGACGATCCGGTCGTCGCCGCGGCCATGCGCTACACCGACAGCCACCTGCGCACGGTCGGCATCGCCGACGTCTGCGCGGCCGCCGCCGTCTCCGAGCGGACGCTGCGGCGTCGGTTCGCCACCGAGACCGCCATGACGTGGCGGCAGTACCTGCTCACCAGCCGGCTGCTACGGGCCATGACGATGCTGGCCGAGACCGAGGACACCGTCCTGCGCATCGCCACCGACGTCGGTTTCGCGAGCCCCAGCGCGTTCGCTCGCGCCTTCACCTCCTACACCGGCCAGTCCCCCAGCGACTACCGCCGTCACGTACGGGCAGGATCACGCCCCTGACAGCCGGAGACCGGCTGCTGTCCGCACGAGCGGCTGCACGACCTTCGCCGGCCTGGTCATACTCGCGTTGAACATCGCCGAACCCCGTACGTCGACGACTGCGACCGGCTCTTCGCGGGGCCCTTGGACCGTTCTGGTCGACATTCCCACGACCTGCGCTTTCAGACGTTGTGCGCCCGCGAACCGCGGACTCCAGGTAAATCACGGTGAAATTGGTCGCCCGTAAGGGCAGGTTCGACCATCCCGGGGAGCCGGGGAGGTTTGCTATGAAGCAGGACGGCATCCAGGCATCGTTCTCGCCTTCGCACGGCTTCTACTCCATACGATCAACGAGGACCATACCATTCAGCCACCCGAACACAACGGTCGACCGTCTCAGACTCCGAGTAAGCATCAGCCCTAGACAACGAGGGGCCGGATCGCCAGCAGAAGGCAATGCCGTCATATGGCGACGCAGCGCGAGGGCCGCCGTGCGCTTTGCGCGTAGCGAGAAGAGCTCAAGAGGCCACCTTGGCATCGCGATCACAGTCGGTACAGACTGCCGGAGGTCCGCTCGGGGAGGAGAGCACATGAGGTTCAGCGTTCTCGGACCGCTGAACGTAAGCGTGGATTGCCGCGTAGACATAACTCCGCGAACACCGAAGTTGCGATCTCTGCTGGCGTTACTCTGCCTCAATTCTGAATGTGTCGTGTCGGCTCGGAAAGGGGCCGTGGCCGACGCCGGTCGACGACCGCCCGGAGCCAAGATCTCGACGCGGCACACCCGGGCGCCCATCAAGCATGGCAGACTCCGGCAGTGCGGTTGACGTGTAGTCGCATGACTACATTCACGCAACTACCCGGCAGATCAAGGAGATTCCAGACCGATGAGTTCTCGTGTACTGGCGCTGGGCCACTACCAGCCGGCCAAAGTGTTGACGAATGAGGATCTGTCGAAGCGGGTCGACACCAACGATGAGTGGATTCGGAGTCGGGTCGGCATCCGCACCCGCCACATCGCTGACGACGAGTCCGTGGCGGACATGGCCGCCCGGGCCGCCGAGAAGGCCCTCAGCTCCGCGGGGCTCGTGGGCTCCGACATCGACCTCGTCCTCGTTGCCACCTGTACCGCCCTCAGCCGCTCACCGAACACCGCGGCCAGCGTCGCGGCCCAGATCGGCTCCCCCTCCCCGGCGGCTCTCGACATCAACACCGCGTGTTCCGGCTACCCGCACGCCATGGCAGTCGCCGACCAGGCCGTCACCGCGGGCGCCGCAACAAGAGCGCTGGTCATCGGGGCGGAGAAGATGTCCGACTTCACGGACTGGTCCGACCGCAACACCTGTGTGCTCGTCGGCGACGGCGCCGGTGCCGCGGTGGTCGTGGCCTCGGAGAAACCAGAGATCAGCCCGGTTGTCTGGGGTTCGGTACCGGACATGGGGCATGCGGTGGTCCCCTCCGGGCTCGCCATCCTGCTGGCCGAGACCCCGGCGGAGCGGCGTACCTCCGCCGTCGGTTCGTGGAGCGCGGCAGGTGCGCTGGCCTCCGCCGTCGGGCCTGTGCTCAGCGGTGTGCTGAGTAGCGTGAGCAACTGGCGGCTGATCTTCGCGATCAATGTGCCTGTAGGTGTCGCGATGGTGGGTGGTGCGGTGTACGGGTTGGCCGCCGACAGGACATCTGGGCGCGGCTCGGAACGCCTTCCCGACCCGCTGGGCACAGATCTGTTCACAGCCGGCATGGCTGCGCTCGTCGTCGGGGTGACCCAGAGCGGCGATCGGGGCCGCTGGGCATCCACCCGCAGGCCTATCCGTCGTCCAAGGTGTGACTTCCAGGCGCCGCTGAACCCGACTGTGCCTGCCCGCGCCGGACGGCCTCGGGCCGGCCGTGGACGTTCACCATCGCTACTCGAACCCGATGCCCGGCCGAGCGAAGCTCGGCACTCGGGGGGTTCGGGGGGGTCGTCCTCCCGGAAAAATCGCGGCCCGCCGGGAAGCTGACCAGAGGTCAGCGACCACGGCGGGCCGGCTCGTGGAGGTGGCGGGAATCGAACCCGCGTCCTCCGGCACCGACACAGGGCTTCTCCGGGCGGAGCCTGCTACTTGTTTCTCAGCCCCGTCGGACCCGCAGGCAAGCCGACGTAGGCTCAGTCGCTGTTTGATTTTCCGGCTGGCCCCGCGACCGGGTCAGCCGGTGATCCTCCTAGCGACGTCAGATCCTGGGCCGGAGGCACTCCCAGGCTGACGGTTACCTAGTCCCTACGCCGCGAGGGCGTACTGGGGGGTAACAGGCTGCGTCTTGTTGGCAGCTATTTTTTTGAACGGATCGTTAACGAGATAACCGTTCATCCTCGGCCCGCTTCCCCTGCCTCGACGTCCGAAGTCGAAACCGATCACCCCCAGGTACGGTTGTATTGCCTGGCGCTCCATCCTACCGCAGGACGCCGGTGGACGGAGCGTTGCGCCGCGGCGGCGGACGGCGTCCGAGTCGACGACGGACGACGTCGCCACCGGCCGGGCGGGCGCGGAATCGATGTGCGAAGGCGGGCATGTCGGGCCGCTCGTGGTAGTTGTACGGGCAACGGCATCCCGTCCGCGAGCCCCGGGGAGAACACTGTGGAGATCAAGGAACTGGGACATCTCGTCCTCTACGTCCGCAACATCGAACGTTCGGCCGCGTTCTACCGGGACGTCCTCGGCTGGCGGCAGGTGTTCCCGGCCCCGGCTGACTCCGCCGGCAACCCGCTGCGGGTGCCCGCGGCCGGTTTCTCCGCCGGCCGCACGCATCACGAACTGCTGCTCATCGAGGTCGGTGAGGACGCGGCGGCGGTGCCGGCCGGGCGCCGGATCGGGCTCTACCACTTCGGGCTGAAGGTCGGCGACACCGACGACGAGCTGCGCGAGGTCCTGGCCCGCATCAGTGAGGCGGGCGTCCACATCGTCGGCGCGTCCGACCACACGATCACGCACAGCCTCTACATCCTCGATCCGGACGGTAACGAGATCGAGCTCTACGTGGACGTCCCGGGCGTCGACTGGCAGTCGGAGCCGCACCTGATCGCCGCCCCGATCCGTCCCCTGCGCCTGTAACGCCGCCCGTCGCCGGCACAACGACCCGCTGCCCCACCTCCCACACCTCCCCCGCCTCCGGCCCGGGTGGTCGTTCGGCGGGCGAGGGGTGCGGGGCAAGGCGACTCGGCGTCGGTGACACTGAGCCGATGACGCCGTCGACGCCGCCACCGTCGACGCCGCCGTCGACACCACCGCCGTCGGCCGGCCCCACGCCCCCACAGCCTCCCGCGCCGTCGACGCCGTCGACAGGGTGGGATCGGCGGGAGGTGGCGTTGCTGCTCGCGATGGCGGGCCTGACGGGGCTGGTCGATGCGACCAGCTTTCTCGGGCTCGGCCGGGTGTTCGTGGCGAACATGACCGGCAACGTCGTGCTCCTCGCGTTCGCGCTGGCGGGAGCGCCCGGATTGTCCGCGGACCTGTCCGCACTCGCGTTGGCCGGCTTCCTGACCGGCGCGGTCCTCGCCGGGCGGACGGGCACGGCCCCGGCGCTCCGGCGCGGACGCGGGGCTCGGTGGCTGACGGTCGCCCTGGCCATCCAGACCGGGCTGATCATCGCGGCGCTGATCGCCGCCTCCCTCACCGGCGAGGGAAGGGCGGACCGGCCTTACGCGATCGTCGTGCCGCTGGCCGCCGCGATGGGACTGCAGCACGCGACGGCGCGGCGAGTGGCTGTCCCCGAGGTCTCGACCAACGTGCTGACCACCACCCTTACGGGGCTGGTCATCGACTCACGGCTCGCCGGCGGCCCTGGCTTCCACGCTCCGCGCCGGCTGGCCGCGCCGATGGCCATGTTCACCGGCGCGCTGGTCGGCGGCGCCCTTCTGCTGCACGTCGACCGGATCCTGCCACTCGCCCTGGCCGCCGCCATCGCCGCCGGCTGCCTCACCGCCGCCGCCACGGGTCGGCTCACCGCACCGTGACAGCGATCGTCGGCCGCCCGACCCGGCCGGCGCCCACCGGCGGGCGCTCGACGGTCGAAGCCACTTGACCGCACCCGTCTCGGGACACCGTTCGCGCAGGCGCCTCCGCGTCTTCACGGGCATCCGTCTTCCCGGTGAGATTGCGGTCAGATCGTGCCGAGGACTACGTGCAGAGGAAGGCCCAGGGCTCGTCGCGCAGTCTGGTCATCACCAGGGTGATGGCCGGACCGCCGGCGACCAGATCCCGGCGGCGTGGCAGCAGGCGGCGGCGCAGCTCGTCGACGTCGCCCGCGAGCCCACGACGGCGGATCTCCAACGACCCGATCCCGCGCCCGCGTAGGTCGCCGGCGAGCCGACGAACATCGAACGGCAGGCTCGCGGAAATCCGCAGCAAGCGGGCGAACGGGCTGGCGACCGGCGTATCCGAGCTGAGGAAGGCGATCATCGGGTCGATCTGCCAGGCACCGAGCCGGCGCGCGAGCTCACCTACCAGGCCGGCCCGGGTGACGGCCGGGCTCGGGTCGTAGAGGAACTGCCCAGGAGCGGCGACCGGGCCTGCGGGCTCCGCCGGGTCCGGGATGCCCACCAGGCTGACCGGCTCCAGGGGCAACGCGGACGAGGGCGGCGATGCGGACGAGGGCGGCGATGCGGGGTGCAGCACGGTCGCGCGGCGCTCGGTCGTGGCCAGGGCCGGGGAGAACAGCACGGCCTCCTTGAGGTCACGGCCGTCGGCGACGAACTCGACCTCCCAGCCGGGCGGGACCTGGTCGGTCGCGAGACCGGGGGCCGCCTTCACCGCCACGGCCTCGACCCGGTCGGCGAGGGCGAAGCACCAGGGCAGCGGCGGCTCGCTGGCCCGCGAGGCCAGCCGGCGGTCCCCGGCGCGCCGGGCCGGGTCGACGAAGACCCCGTCGTAACCGGTCAGGTCGACGTCGCGGACGTCGGCGAGCAGCGTGTCGATCCGGTGCGTCCCGTGGACGGCGACGTTCAGCGCGGCCATCCGCAGGTGCACCGGGTCCCGGTCGACGAGCAGGATCTCCCGCCCCGGCGCCAGGGCGAGCGCGTCCCCGCCGATCCCGGTGCACAGGTCGGCCAGGCGGCGCCGGCCGGCGAACCGCGCCGCCCGGTGTTCGGCCGCGGCCTGGGAGGACGCCTGCTCCAGCCCGGCGCGGGTGAAGAACATCTCCTCGGCGCGGGTGAACTTGGCCGCCGCCCGATGCCGCAGCTCCGCCTGGGTGAAGGCGGCGGCGACCAGCTCGGCGGGCACACCCTCGGCCCGCAGCCGCGCGCCGACGGCGAGCTCCCGCGCCGCGCTCCCGCGGGACGCGCTCCCGCGGGACCCGCCCGCGCCGGACCCGCCCGCGCCGTCGTCGGCGTACACGGCGGCCGCGGCGGCGAGCACCGCAGCGCCCTCGGCGGTCAGCAGGGCGTCGAGCTGGGCCAGGCGCTCGGGATCGGCGCCGGTCAGCGGTAGCGGCCCTTGACGCGGCGGCCCATCTCCCGGCTGATCTCGCGGGCGGCATCCCGCTCGGCGAGGGCGTGCCGCTTGTCGTAGGACTTGCGGCCGCGGGCCAGGGCGATCTCGATCTTGGCGCGGCCATCCTTCCAGTAGAGGGCGAGCGGCACGAGGGTGAGGCCGCCCTCCTGGGTCTGGCCGATCAGTTTCTCGATCTCGGCCCGGTGCAGCAGCATCTTGCGCTTGCGCCGCGGGGCATGGTTCGTCCAGGTGCCCTCGGTGTACTCGGGGATGTGCACGTTGTGCAGCCAGATCTCGCCGTCGCTGACCTGGGCGAACCCGTCGACCAGGGAGGCGCGCCCGGCCCGCAGCGCCTTGACCTCGGTGCCGCGCAGCACGAGCCCGGCCTCGTACGTGTCGAGGATGTCGTAGTCATGCCGGGCACGCTTGTTCTGCGCGATCGACTTGCGCCCCGTCTCCTTCGGCACCGTCTGCGACCCTCTTCCCACTTGCCATGCGTTCGCGCGAACGTTCCCGAACCTACGTCCTGGCGGCGTCCCCACCCAACCGGTTATGGGCGCCACAGCCATCCACCATTGTATCGATCATGCGGCGGCGGCTCAGACGCGCAGGTGACGGCGCAGCGCGATCGACGCCATCACCGCGGCGGCCAGCACGCCGGCGGCGAGGACCACGACCGCCGACTCCCAGACCGCGGACCAGCCGAACAGCGGGAACATCGTCTGCCGCGCGAACTGGCCGTCCACCAGGAAGACCTTCGCCGCGACCAGCACGCCGGCGGCGAGCAGCCCACCGGCCAGGCCCGCGACCGCACTCTCCAGCACGAACGGCGCCCGGATCGTCCCGTTCGACGCCCCGACCAGCTTCATGATCGCCGTCTCCCGCCGGCGGCCGTGCGCGGAGATCCGGATCATCGTGTAGATCAGCGCGAACGAGGCGAGCGCCTGCACGGCCGCCAGGGTGAAGGCGCCGACGGTGAAGGCGTCGAGGAAGCGGTAGAGCGGATCGAGCAGGGCGCGCTGGTCCCGGACCGCCTCCACCCCGTCGAGCCCGGTGTAGGTGACGACGATGTCGCGCGACGCCCGGGGGTCGGCCAGGGTCAGCCGCAGGGCCGCGGGCAGGTCCTCGGGCCCGACCCCGGCGACGACGTCGGGCGAGCCCCGGAAGTCGCGGCGGAACCGCTCGTACACCTGCTTCTTCGTCTCGTAGTGGACACCGACGATCAGCGGGTCACGGCGCATCTCCGCCTCCAGCGCGGAACGCTCGGCGGGGGTGATGCCGTCGGAGAGGTCGACGACGACCTCGATCTGGTCGAGCAGGAAGCCGTCGATGGTGTGCACCTGGGCCCGCAGCAGCAGGCCCGCGCCGAGCATCGCCAGGCAGATGGTCACCGTGACGATCACCGCCCCGGTCATTGCGAGGTTGCGGCGCAACCCTGTCCAGAGCAGCGAGGCCAGCGGACCCGGGCGCATCAGCCGACCGGGCCGTTGCGCGTCGGCGCCGCCCACGGGCTGCGGCCGCCGCCGTCCGGCGCCGTCCCGGTCGGCTGGGTGGGCACCACCGGCGGGGGCGTGACGATCGGAGGGGCCCCCGCCGGCGAGGGCACCACCACCGGCGGCGGCACGGACGGCTGCAGGGGCTGCAGGGGCTGCGGCACGGTCTGGTCGTAGCGGCCGCCGGCCTCGTCGCGGATCAGCGCGCCGTCGCCGAGTTCGAGCACCCGGCGCCGCATCGCGTCGACCAGGGACGCGTTGTGGGTGGCCATGACGACGGTCGTGCCGGCGCGGTGAACGGCGTCGAGCAGGCTCATGATCTCGATGCTGGTGGCCGGGTCGAGATTCCCGGTCGGCTCGTCGGCCAGCAGCACCCGCGGCCGACCGACGAACGCCCGGGCGATCGCGACCCGTTGCTGCTCGCCCCCGGACAGCTCGTCGGGATAGCGGTCCGCCTTCTCCCCCAGCCCGACCAGATCCAGCACCTCGGGGACGACGCTGCGCACGACATGTCGGGGACGCCCGACCACGTCGAGGGCGAACGCGACGTTGGCCGCCACCGTCCGGTTCGGCAACAGCCGGAAGTCCTGGAACACGCAGCCGACGATCCGGCGCAACTGCGGAACCCGCCGATCCGGAATCCGGGCGACGTCCCGGCCGGCGACGATGACCTGCCCGCTGGTCGCGCGGTCCTCGCGCAGCAGCAGCCGCAGCAGCGTCGACTTGCCCGATCCGGACGGCCCCACCAGGAACACGAACTCCCCGGCGCCGATCTCGGCGCTGACGTCGATCAGGGCGGGCCGGACGCCGTTGGGGTACCACTTGCTCACCGAGCTCAGGACGATCACCACGCCCTCCTCACGTCGAGCATCAGGTCACATACATTCTGTGACGGAGATGGTAGAACGTGGCCGGAGCCGGACGGCGCGGCACGCGAGGGCGAGCCGCTCCGGCCGGGATCCCCGCCCGGCTGGCGCACCGCCGGCCGCACGCGGCAAGCCTGACCGCGGCAAGCAACCCCTGGCGGTGCCAGGCCGCGAAGCGGAGCCAGGCCGCGAAGCGGTGCGCTGTGTGGCAGCGAATACCCGACGCCCGCCGGCAGGGCGAAGAGGCGCCCGTGCGCGTACCGTGAGAGGGAGTCGATCGTCCGGATCCCGTTCCGGCGACCGGGCGGGGACGACCGGCGCGGCGTCGGGCCGGACCCCGGGAGGGACCTACGACGATCCCTCGGATCCGCGGTCGACGTGTCGCGGCGGCAAGCGGGAAGGAGGCGGCATGGGCAGCGAAGACCTTGTCTGCGCGCGCTGCTCGGGTCTGGTGATCGAGGGCCGGTGTCCCACCTGCCGCGCGTCGCGCGAGTACCTGCGCCGGAACTCCGTCACGATCTCCCCACAGCTCATCATCGCGATCATCGTCATCATCATGATGCTCACGGCCCTGGCCGTCCGCCACGCCGCCTGAGCCCCCCGCGGGACACGACGCCCACCTTCCGGCCATCGCGCTTCAGCCATCGCGCGTCATCGCCCGGGCGCGCATGGGCTGGGCACTCGCACACCCCGACGATCGTTGGCACTCAGGAAAGTCCGGGCGTGATATCCGCCGATGCCTGTTCCTGCCGGTCCTGGAGCGTCGATGTCCCCACCTGTGCTCGTTCGGCGCCCTGGGCGGCCCGGACCGCGCCGCGGCGGCCGGGAACGGGTCCGCCGGCTGATCCTGCTCACCACGGCACTCGTGGCCGGGGTCGGGGTGGTCGCGTGCGGCGGTGGGTCCGAACCCACCGCCGCGGGTGCGGCCGCCTCCGCCCCGGCGACGGCGAGTTCGGCGACGGCGAGTTCGGCGACCGGGGAGGCGGCGAGCCCGCGTTCGGGGGCGACCCGGCCGGGCGCGCCGAAAGCCGGGGCGGCCGGGACAGGGACGGCCGCAGCGGGGCTGCGCACCGTGGTCACGGGGCTCGCCGCGCCGTGGGACGTCGCCTTCCTGCCCTCCGGCGAGGCTCTGATCAGCGAACGCGACAGCGGGCGGATTCTTCGGCTGCCGGCGGGCGGCGGACGGGCGACCGAGGTGGCGAGGCTGCCCGGCGTGGTCCACCGCGGCGAGTCGGGGCTGCTGGGGCTGGCGGTCTCCCCGACCTTCGCGACCGACCGGTTCGTGTACGCCTACTACACCTCGGCCACCGACAACCGGATCGTGCGCTTCCGGCTGTCCGGCGACCGCGCCGAGGCGCCCGTCCCGATCCTCACCGGGCTCGCCGACGCCGTGTTCCACAACGGCGGCCGGATCCGGTTCGGACCCGACGGCCTGCTCTACGCCAGCGTCGGGGACGCCACGGTGCGCACGCGCGCGCAGGACCGGTCGAGCCTCAACGGCAAGATCCTGCGGATGCGCCCCGACGGCGGCGTCCCGCCGGGCAACCCGTTCCCCGGCTCCCTCGTCTACAGCCTCGGTCACCGCAACGTCCAGGGCCTGGCCTGGGACTCCGACGGCCGGCTGTGGGCGTCCGAGTTCGGCCAGGACAGGCTCGACGAGATCAACCTGATCGTCCCGGGCGGGAACTACGGCTGGCCCGGCGTCGAGGGCACCGGCGACACCGACGGCGGCCGGTTGCGCAACCCGCTGGCCACCTGGACCACCGCGGAGGCGTCCCCGAGTGGGATCGCGATCCGCGGCGACACCCTCTACGTGGCCGCGTTGCGCGGGCAGCGGCTGTGGGAACTCGACCTGGCCGGGGCGGCCCTGCGGGGCCGGCCGCGGGCCTTGTTCACCGGCGAGCTGGGCCGGCTGCGCGCCGCGGTGGCCGCCCCGGACGGCTCGGTGTGGCTGCTCACCAACAACACCGACGGCCGTGGCACCCCGAAGCCGGGCGACGACCGCATCGTCGCCCTGCGCTAGCCGCCCGCGGCATCGCCGGGCGGGCGGCCCCGGCACGTGGGGCCACGGGTCAGCGGGCGCCGAACAGATCCATGTAGCGCTTCGAGGATTTTGGGTTCAGGTCCGGCTTGTACAGCGATGACAGGACGTTCGCCGGCTCGGAGGTGTTGAAGTAGGCCTCGTAGGCCAGGTTCGCCGCGTTCGCCACGAACGTCTCGTGCATCTTGCTGATGTAGAAGGGGTTGTCCTTCCCGCCACCGTTCGACCAGGCCACCCCCCACTCCGGGACGGCGAACTTCTTGCCGTGAGCACGGGCGAACTGGATCACCGTGCACAGTCCGGACCGCTGGTGGCACTGCCGGTCCCAGCTCTCCTCGTCGACCGACGGGGGATAGAAATCGTAGGAGTCGATGCTGACGACGTCGACGTACTGGTCGCCGGGGTAGGCATCCCACACGTCCTGCCCGCTGGCGGGCAGCTTGTCGGAGTGGGCATTCATGTTCCAGTCGATCTTGACCTTCGGTGCGGTCGACCGGATCGCGGTCACCGTTCGACGGAAGCACGTCTTCCAGGTCTCGGCACTGCGCACGTGCCAGTAGTTGAAGGCGCCGTTGAACTCCCAGCCGAGGCGGACGTAGGCGCCGGCCCGGCCGAATTTCGTCAGCGTGGTGCCGAAGGTGCGCCAGTAGTCGTCGTAGGCGCCGCTGGCACAGGTGGCCTCGTCACCGTCCTCGGGGAACGGCGGTTGCGCGATCGACAGTTCGCCGGGGAACTTGTCCCCGGTGAAGGCCGCCGTCGGCCAGTCCGCCGAGACGAGGTTGTACCAGTCCTTACGGCTGGTGAAGACGACCGCAACCCCGATCTCGCGGCCGGTGAACGTACCCCAGGCGTTCACGTCGGCCGGGTAGTTGCCGTTGGTGCCGGATACCCAGTGCACTCCCGCCGGCTCCGGCTCCGGCGAGCTGGAACAGGCCCCGAGCCCCGCGGCCAGCAGCCCGATGATCAGCAGCAGTGACAGCGGCATGAGCGGCGAGCGGAGGCGCCGGCGGCACCCCCGGAGATGCCGGCCCGCCGACGCTGCCGGCCTCTGCGCACGGAGGATCCGGGAGCAGGGACCTCCCACCAGACAGGCAGTCATCACACGGATGATCATGCCACAGCCTCCCGCGAGGTCCCCAAGACCGAACACCCCCTCGATCGGCAGCGGCCTACGTCCTCCCGACCGTGCCTCGGCGATCCGCCATCGAAAGGTCGACCCTAACGTAAGGGTGGATTTTTGGTCTTTCCGGGTCCTTGCTGCTCGCCCTTGCACGGCGGTAGGCCGAGCTCGGACATGCACTGCTCCCGTCGCGATGTCGACCGGCGCGCCGGCCGAGGAGGCGTCAGCTCCGCTCGCCAGCCGGGTGGTCCGGGGCGCACCGGGCAGACCTGGCGCCGACGATCTGGTCGCGCAGGCCTACCACGTCCCCGATGACGATGACGGCGGGCGAGCCGATGCCGGCCTCGGCGGCCAGCTCGGCGATGTCCGACAGCGCGCCGGTGAGGACGACCTCGTCGGCGGTCCCCCCGGCGTGGATGACCGCGGTCGGCGTGTCCGGACGCCGGCCGCGCTTGACCAGCTCCCGGCTGATCCCCGCCAGCGCCGCCACACCCATCAGCACGATGACCGTCCCCGGCCCCGTGGCCAGCGCGCCCCAGTCGACGGTGGAGCCGGGATGCGAGGGGTCGACGTGCCCGCTGACGATGGCCACGTCCTGCGTGATGCCACGGTGGGTGACCGGGATGCCGGCTAGCGCCGGGACGGCGACCGCGCTCGTCACCCCGGGGACGATCTCGCACGGCAGCCCGACCTCGGCGCAGGCCAGGGCCTCCTCGCCGCCGCGGCCGAAGACGAACGGGTCGCCGCCCTTGAGCCGCACGACACCGAACCCGCGCCGGCCACGGTCGACGATCACCGCGTTGATCTCGTCCTGGGTCAGGTTGTGGCCGTGCGGCGCCTTGCCGGCGTCGATGATCTCGGCGCCGGGGCGGGTCTCGGCCAGCAGCTCGCGGGGAGCGAGGCGGTCGACCACCACGACGTCCGCGATCCGCAGCAGGCGCAGGCCGCGCACGGTGATGAGATCCGCCCGGCCGGGCCCTCCGCCGACGAGCGCCACCCAACCCCCGGAGGGTCTGTCCACGCCGGTCACCTCCGTCGTTGTTGCCCTGCCGTCCATGCCACTGTCGGCGCGCGGGTCCCGGCGCGACGGCTCTTCCAGTGTGCGGCCTGACCAGCCCGTTCGGGGCGGATCGCGCCTTCCGTGCGAACGCGCTCAGGCCGGACGTGCTCAAGTCGGACCTGCTCAGGCCGGACGTGCTCAGGCCGGACGTGCTCAGGCGATGTGCCGGGCCGCGCCCGCCGGGCCGACGAGGACGCGGCCGGCCCGCACCTCGACCGGATGGACCGGGATGCGCACTCCATCGGCGTCCAAGCATTCGCCCGTGACCAGGTCGAACGCCTGCTTGTGCAACGGAGAGAAGACGACCGCGCGGTCACCGCGGGAGCCGACGAGACCCCGGCAGAGCACGTTGGCCCGGGAGATCGGGTCGGTGTTGCCGACCGCGACGACCGGCCCGTCGCTGAGCCGGAACACGGCGACCTGCGCGCCGTCGATGAGCGCGCCGGCCCCCCGGTCCGGGGTGAGATCCTCCAGGGCACAGACATCGGTCCAGTTCACGCTGACCTCCAGGTGATCTCGGCGGGGTCCGGCAGGGCGCGTGCCGGCGTCGTGGCGGGGGCGGCGGCGGACTCGTGCGGGCCGGGCTGGCGCACGACCGGCAGGGTCGTCCCGGCGATCAGCGCCGCCCGCTCGCCGTCGCGGGCCGGCCGGGGCTGGCCGCGGTCGAGCACGTGGAGGATGTCCGGGTCGGACGTGTCGGGAGCGTTGACGAACGAGGTGAACCGGCGCAGCGCCACCGGGTCGGCCAGCGTCGCCTTCCATTCGTCCTGGTAGGTGTGGACGTGGTGGGCCATGGCCGCGTCCAGCTCGGCGCAGATGCCCAGCGAGTCCTCGACGATCACCTCACGGACGTGCGCCAGGCCGCCGTCGAGGCCCTCCACCCACGGCGCGGTGCGCTGCAGGCGGTCGGCGGTACGCACGTAGAACATGAGGAACCGGTCGATGTAGCGGACGAGGGTCTCGGTGTCGAGGTCGGCGGCGAACAGCTCCGCGTGCCGCGGCCGGAAACCGCCGTTGCCGCCCAGATAGAGGTTCCAGCCGAGGTCCGTGGCGATCACGCCGACGTCCTTGGAGCGAGCCTCGGCGCATTCCCGGGCACAGCCGGAGACCGCCATCTTGATCTTGTGGGGTGAGCGCAGCCCGCGGTAGCGCAGTTCGAGGTCGATGGCGAGGGTGGTGGAGTCCTGCACGCCGTAGCGACACCAGGTCTCCCCCACGCAGGACTTCACCGTGCGCAGCGACTTGCCGTAGGCGTGCCCGGACTCCAGCCCGGCGTCGGTGAGCCGCTTCCAGATCTTCGGCAGGTCCTCGGCGCGGGCGCCGAGCAGGTCGATGCGCTGACCACCGGTGATCTTGGTGTAGAGGCGGAAGTCGCGGGCCACCTCGCCGATGAGGATGAGCGCCTCCGGGGTGACCTCGCCGCCGGGCAGCCGGGGGATGACCGAGTACGTCCCGTCCTTCTGCATGTTCGCCAGCATGTGGTCGTTGGTGTCCTGCAGCGCGGCCCGCTCGCCGTCGAGGATGTAGCCGTTGTGGATCGAGGCGAGGATCGACGCGACCACCGGCCGGCAGACCTCGCAGCCCCGGCCCCGCCCGTGCTCGGCGATGAGCTGGGAGAACGTCGTGATCCCACGGACGCGGACGAGCTCGAACAGCTCGGCTCGGCTGTGGTCGAAGTGCTCGCACAGGGCCGTGGAGACCTCGATGCCGGCGGCGGCGAGCTGCTGGCCGAGGATCGTCTTCAGCATCGGCACGCAGCTTCCGCAGCTCGTGCCCGCGTTCGTGCAGCCCTTGATCCCGGCGACGTCGGTCAGCCCGTGGTCGCTGATCGCCGTGCAGATCTGGCCGTGGGTGACGTTGTTGCACGAGCAGATCTGTGCCTCGGCCGGCAGCGCCACGCCGGCGCCGGCACCGTCGCCGGCCGGCAGGATCAGCCGCGCCGGGTCGTCCGGGACCGCGCCGGCAGCGCCGACGAGCGCCCGCAGGGTGCCGTACTCGCCGGCGTCGCCGACGAGGATGCCGCCGAGCACGCTGGCCGCGTCGTCGGAGAGCACCAGCTTCTTGTAGACCCCGGTGACCGGGTCCGCGAACGTGATCGGCAGCGCGCCGGGCGTCGTGCCGAAGGCGTCGCCGAAGCTCGCCACGTCCACGCCGAGCAGCTTGAGCTTGGTGGACAGATCCGCGCCGGCGAAGGTCGCCGCGCCGCCGAGCAGCCGGTCGGCGACGACCTCGGCCATCGCGTAGCCGGGGGCGACCAGCCCGTAGACCCGCCCGGCCGCCGCCGCGCACTCGCCGATCGCGTAGATGTGCTCGTCGCCGGTGCGGCAACCCTCGTCGACGACGACGCCGCCCCGCTCGCCGACGGCCAGGCCGCACCCGCGGGCCAGCTCGTCGCGGGGGCGGATGCCCGCGGAGAACACGACGACGTCGGCGTCGAGGCCGGCCAGGCCCTCGGGGTGACGGCCGAAGACGAGCCGGGCGACCCGGCCGGCGGCGTCGGCCTCGATCCGCTCCGTGGCGGTGTCGGTGTGCACGCCGATCCCGAGGCCGGTGATGTGGGCGCGCAGCGTCTGCCCGCCGGCGTCGTCGACCTGCGCGGGCATCAGCCGGGGGGCGAACTCGACGACGTGGGTGGTCAGGCCCAGGCTGCGCAGGGCGTTCGCCGCCTCCAGGCCGAGCAGGCCGCCACCGATGACCACGCCGGTGCCGGTACGGCTCGACCGCGCCGACGCGCTGATCGCGTCCAGGTCCTCGATGGTGCGGTACACGTGGCAGCCGGCGGCCTCGCGCCCGGGAACCGGCGGGACGAACGGGGAGGACCCGGTGGCGAGCACCAGGGCGTCGTAACGGTAGGTGTGCCCGGGGGCGGTGCGCACCGTGCGGGCGGCCCGGTCGACGGCGACGACGGGTTCACCGAGGCGCACCCGCAGCCGGGGATGATCGAGGAAGCCGGCCTCGACCAGGCTCAGGTCGTCCGCCGTCGACCCGGTGAAGTAGGCCGACAGGCCGACCCGGTCGTAGGCCGGCCGTGGCTCCTCGGCCAGGACGGTGACGTCCCAGACCTGCCCGGCGTCCCGTTCCCGCAGCGCCTCGCACAGCCGATGGCCGACCATTCCGTGACCGACGACCACCAGCGACCGAGCAGACATCCGCGCACCACCCATGTCCCATGTCCGATCCAGGGACCCGCCGCCCTCGGCGGGACCCGCTACGGTCGCTGACCGTACGAGCGGCGGATGTCGTTGCCGACTCAGGTCAACGTCGGCGCGGAAACAAGGCACGCACCCCCGGCCGCGGCCGGATGTGAGACGCCCGCGGCCCGGCCGGGGTGGGCGTCACGGGGCCGGAACGACGTCGATTAACCGCGCCGTTGCATGCGGGTAAGCGTCCGGACATCGGGGTGCCTGATTCTTCCAGGGACCTGAGATCGGCGTGGGTCCACGGGCCAGGAGGTCGTTGTCTTGCCAACTCTCAGTTCCGGACGGCCCGAACCCGGCGATGCGTCCGGCGCGGAGGGCTGCTCCGGCCCCTCCCCCGGCGCCGAGGCCGCCGAAGTCACCGAGGCCGGCGGGGATATCGAGGCCGGCGGGGCTGCCAAGGCCGGCGGGGCTGCCGAGGATTCGGCGGTGGCGCAGCCGACGCGGGTGACGGAGCTGCCTCCGCTGCTCGGGTTCACCGTCGGGATCACCGCCGCCCGGCGCCGCGACGAGCTCGCCAGCCTGCTCGAACGGCGCGGCGCCCGGGTGGTGCAGGCGCCGGCTCTGCGCATCGTCCCGCTTGCGGACGACGGAAAGCTGCTCGCTGCCACCCGGGCCTGCCTCGCCGGGCGCCTCGACGTGGTGATCGCCACGACGGCGATCGGCTTTCGCGGCTGGCTGGAGGCCGCCGAGGGCTGGGGCCTCGGCGACGGTCTGCGCGACCGGCTGGCGCAGGCCCGGCTGTTCACCCGCGGGCCCAAGGTGACCGGTGCGGTCCGGGCGGCGGGGCTGACCGAGTGCTGGTCGCCCCGGTCGGAGTCGGGCGCGGAGCTGATGGCCCATCTCCTCGACACCGACCTCGCCGGCCTGCGCATCGCCGTGCAGCTACACGGCGAGCCGCTGCCGGACATGATCGAGGGGCTGCGCGCCGCCGGAGCGGAGGTGGTCGAGATCCCGGTGTACCGGTGGGAGCCGCCCGAGGACCTGCGCCCGGTCCGGCGGATGGTGGAGCTGATCGTCACCGGCGGCGTGTCCGCGGTGACCTTCACCAGCGCGCCGGCCGTGCTGAGCCTGCTGGGGACCGCGCGGGAGGCCGACCGCCTCGACGAGACACTGGCCGCGCTGCGCGCCGACGTGCTGGCCGCCTGCGTGGGACCGGTGTGCGCCGCGCCGCTCGTCCGGGTGGGGATCCCCGTCGTGACGCCGGAGCGTTACCGCCTGGGAGCACTCGTGCGCACGCTGTCCGACGAGCTGCCGCGCCGACGGGTGCGCACCGTCGAGGCCGCCGGGCACGTGCTGCGGGTGCAGGGCACGGCGGTGATCGTCAACGGGGAGCCGGTGATGCTGGCGCCGAAGACGGCGGCGGTGCTCGACGCCCTCACCGAGCGTCCCGGTCGGGTGCTCTCCCGCGCGGAGCTGCTCCGCCGCACGGGCACCGCGGGGCTGACGGACGAACACGCGGTGGAGATGACCGTCGCCCGCCTGCGCACGGCGCTCGGCCCGGCCGGCCGCGCGGTGGAGACCGTCATCAAGCGGGGCTACCGGCTAGCGATCGCCTGAGGCCGGGGCGCGGCCGGGACCGGGGCTGGACTGGGACTGGGTCCGGAGGGACGGAGTCCCGAGAGCCTGGGTCCCGAGAGCCTGGGTCCCGAGAGCCGAGGGCCGGACCGAAAGCCCTCGGGCGGCAACAGCGGCGTGTTCCGGCCGTAGGCGAGCGGGCTTTTCGCCGTTCACCAGCTGCCGTCGGACGACGTCATCGGAAAACGGCGTGCGCATCCGCATGGGCACGTTTCGCCACTCCGCTGCCGGATCGGCGGTCAGCCGCCCCGACCGAGCCGCCAGCGCGCCGCGCGATATGCCCGCCAGCCGGACCGCAACCCGCGCCGGGCACTTGTGAGCGCATCGCGGTGCCCGAGGGAAACCAGCCGCAGGATGTCGGCCGCCCCGGCCGCCCGGTCCACCACCAGCCGGCTGATGCCGAAACGGGACTGGGTCGGCTGATGCAGTCGGTAACCGACCTCGCAGGCCGAATCGAATCCGGCCGCCGCGACCACGTGCCGAACCGACGCGCAGTGGTATCCGAATGGATAGGAGAAACTGTCCGGGCTGCGCCCGGTCTTCTCCTCGATCATGCGCCGGCTGGCGGTCACGTCATATCGGGCGAGGGCCGTGGGCACCACGTCCAGTTCGAGATGGCGATGACCGTGCGAGCCCAGTTCGATGCCCTCCCCCGCGAGGTCGGCCAGGTCGGACCAGCCCAGCAACGGGAGATTGCGCTCGCTGTAGCCGTCCAGCCAGGTGGCGCGCCGGCCGGCGTAGGCGGTCGGGATGTAGACGGTGGCGCCGGCGTCGGCCGTCTGCAAGGCCGGCAGGGCCGTCGTCACGAAATCCTCGAAGCCGTCGTCGAAGGTGATGGCCACCTGCCGGCGGTGCGGGTGCGCGAGGGCGTCGGTGAGCCCGGTGAGGTGGTAGCCGCCGGCCGCGAGCGCGCCGAGCTGCTCGGCGAACAGGCCCGGCGGGACCTCCCAGCGCCGGAAGTCGGCACTCACGGAGTCACCCACGCTGTGGTACATCAGGACGGGCAGGGGCATCGGGGGCGCCTCGTCCAGCACGCCGGAGGCGGCACCGGGCAGCGCGGTCGCCAGGGTGGTCACCTCGTTCCCGTACCCGCGACGATCGCCGCCATGCCCGGATCCAGCCGGACATTTCCGTGCATATACCTGTGTGCATTCATCTGCAGGGACACAGGCCGTACTCCCTCCGCGACGACGGTGCGCAATCGTGGACGAACAGGTGACACGGGCGAACATCCCATCGAGTGAAGTAGTGCGCGAACCAGCTCAGGAGGCCGAAACTAAAACATCGAACGGTCCGCGAACTACCCGGGACTCTACACGCGCATACCGGGCGTGCCAATGGCATCGGGAGATCCGCCGGAGACGTCACCCGAGGGTGGTCTGCACGGTCCCGACCCACTCGCCGCACGGCCCGGATCAGGCCGCCGGTCGGATCACTGCCATTTCACCGGGTGTTCATCGCGGATACGGCCGAATTCAAAGCCGCCCGGTAAATCGGGGGAACACGGATGGGTGATCCCCCGGAAGGCATGACCGACGAGCACGAAAGGCGCCGGCCGGGGCGGACGGAATCCTTTCGATCGACCGACCCGCGCGGGCCTAGGGGTCAGGCGGGAACAGCATCGGCCGTTGGGGCGGATATTCTCACGCCTGGTTCTCGACGGCCCGCCGCCACCGGATCTCGGCATCGATGAAATCGTCGAGCTCACCGTCGAGTACACCGCCGGTGTTCGAGGTCTCGGTGTCGGTGCGCAGGTCCTTCACAAGCTGGTAGGGATGCAGGACGTAGTTGCGGATCTGCGATCCGAAGGAGACGTCCTGGGGGCCGCCGGTGATGCGCTGCTTCGCCGCGGCCTCCTCGGCGCGGCGGCGCTCCAGGAGCTTCGCCTGCAGCACGATCATCGCGGCGGCCTTGTTCTGAAGCTGGCTGCGCTCGTTCTGGCAGGTGACCACGATGTTGGTGGGCAGGTGGGTGATACGGACCGCCGAGTCGGTCGTGTTGACCCCCTGGCCGCCCGGGCCGGAGGACCGGAAGATGTCGATCCGCAGGTCCTTGTCGTCGATGTCGACGTGGTCGGACAGCTCGACGACCGGGGTCACCTCGACGCCGGCGAAGGAGGTCTGCCGCCGGTTCTGGTTGTCGAACGGCGAGATGCGCACGAGCCGGTGCACCCCGTGCTCGCTGCGCAGCGTCCCGTAGGCATAGGGGGCCTTGACCTGGAAGGTGGCGGACTTCAGGCCCGCCTCCTCGGCCTCGGAGGTATCGAAGACCTCGGTGGGGTAACCGTGGCGCTCGGCCCAGCGCAGGTACATCCGCAGCAGCATCGCCGTCCAGTCGGCGGCGTCGACGCCGCCGGCACCCGCGGAGAGCTGCACGATCGCGTCCCGCTCGTCGAACTCGCCGGACAGCAGGGTGCGCACCTCCAACGCGGAGATGTCGCCGCTCAGCGCCGGCAGATCGGCCGCGGCCTCGGCGAGCAGGTCGTCGTCGCCGAGATCCGCGGCGGCGGCGATGTCGTCGAGCCGGCGGCGCAGCCCCTCCACGCGGGAGATGTCCCCGCGGGTCGACGACAGCCGCCGGGTGACGACCTGCGCCCGGTCCTGGTCGGACCACAGGTCGGGGTCCGCGGCCTGCCGCTCCAGCTCCTCGGCGCGACGGCGCAGCCCCTCCACGTCGAGAACGGACTCGATGCCGCTCAGCGTGGCATCGAGCTGCTTGATCTCCTCGGACAGGTCGACGGCCATGCTGTTCACCTTACCGGCGGCTCCCGCCGACCACAGGCAGGACTGATCTTGACCCGACCGCGGCGGACCACGGCGGCCGGGCCGGCCGTCCCCCGGCGCGGGGCCGATCGGGGCGACGGGAGATCGTCCGTCCACGAACCAACCGACCGCCACAGACGGCCGGCGGCCGCAGCCGACGCCACCCGCTGCCGTCGCGCCGACACCGGGCGGGGGTCGTGAAAAGCCACGTCGATGAAACATGCAAAGCCGTGGCGACATCAGCCCGAAACACGGGATGCGGACTCGTGAATATCCGGCCAACCGACACCCGCACCGCGGACAATCCAGACGGTAACCGCACCACCTACCCCGGCGGGCCACCGCCAGGACGCAGGTCGACGCCAATCCCACGGAGAGACCTGTCCCACATCGCGGAGCGCACACGATCCCGCGCGTTTGTCGTCCCCGAACGATATCTTTGACAGCGGCGCTTCGCAGACGAATTCGCCGGGCACCTGGTTCCGCGGGGCAACGTGGTCCCGCCGGCCACCGGGCCGCCACCAGGTCATGGTCAGGAGTCCGACGAACACGGACACATGGTTAATGCGGGCCGCCCGGAGGCGGAACAGTCAGTGCCGGGCCGCTTGTCAGGGAAAGCGAGGGAGGCCGCCATGGGAACCCAGCTCAGTCAGCAGACCGACCGGGGCGCGCAGTTAGACCTGGCGGTTCACCGTCCCGTCGCGCTTCGCCGGCAGGCAGACGGCGGCGCGATCACCCCCACCCGAGCACGAAGGGTGCCATCGTGTCCGAAGTCTCGAACCGGCGGTCCGTGCTGGTCGCCACCGGCCTCGCGGCGGTGGGCTCCATGAGCCTGGGAGCCGACGCCGCCCCGGACGCCGCCGGGTTGCACGACGCCTGCGCCGCCGCGCTGAACGCCGCGGTGGATGCCTACGAGACCACCGATCTCAGCGCGACGGCCGCGGCCCTCGTCCCTCTCGAACGCACTACCAGGGCGGTGCCCCGCGAGCACCGGCTGCGTGGGCGGGCCGCCCTGGACTGGATGCGCCTGCACGCCGCCGTGACGACCGCCGCGGCGGCTGTGGCGTACGACCGCGGCCAGCACGCCGACGCCGCCACCCGGGCGGACCGCGCCGCCGCCCTCGCCCGCGCCGCCGGCGACGGGCCGCTCGCCGCGCGGGCGCTTGCCCTGCGCGCGCGGATGGTTCGCCCGCACAGCCCGGCGGTCGCCCTGCAGATCGCCGGGGTGGCCGCGCGGATAGCCGGGTTCAGCCCCACCCGCGCGCTCATCGCCGGCAAGGTCGTCACGAGCGCGTGCGCGGCCACCGGCGACACCCCCGGGGTGCGCGACGCGGTGGCCCGCGCCTGGCAGACGATGGAACGCCTCGGCGACGACGACTTCGGCTCCCCCGGGTTCGCCCTGGAGACGTACTCTCCGGCGGACCTCGCGCTGGCCTGCGCCGAGGCGCTGACCACCGTGGGCGCCGCGGACGAGGCCACCCCGCACCTGGAGCGGGCCGAGACGCTCATCGCCGGCTCCGGCCAGACCGGCATGGTGGTCTCGGTGCGGATGGCGCAGGCCCGCGCCGCGCTCGCCCGGGAGATCCCCGACCGGGACGAGGCCGCCGCCTACGCCGGCCAGGCGGTGACCCTGTCCGCCGGTCGGCCGGCGCAGTGGCTGGCCCGGCTCGTGCGCGACGTCTCCGAGCTGGCCGACCTGCGCACCGGGCAGGGCCTGGACGATCTCGTCGACGCCACCACGCCCTGGCTGCGCGAGAGCTGGGAGGACGACCGAGGCCCGCAGCGGCCGGCGGCGCGCTTCGGCGTCCCCGGCCCGAGCGGCGTCATGGTGCAGCGGGCTGGCGGACCACCGACTGTGCCTGTGCCCCGGCCCGCACCGTGACCGGCCCGACCCCGAGATAGCCCACGACCGGCAGGTCGACCACGCGCGAACCCTCCACCTCCACCGTCGTCGCGTCGACGAGGCTGGAGGTGAGGGTCGTGCGGCCGCTCGGGTCGGACTGCCGCTGGTACTGCTCCACGGTCGCGTTGATGTCCGCGAGCGGGAGTTCCTGGAAGGCGTCCGTCGCCGTGTAGATCGCGTTCTCGTCGATGCGCTGCGCGGCCGCGAGCGCCGCGCCGTCCGCGGCCGAGGCGACCGAACGGCGGGCCAGGTAGACGGCGGACACGTCGGTCACGACGACGACCAGCATCGCGGCGACCATCAGGTAGCCGAGCGTGAGGATGAGGATCGTCCCGCCATCGGCGCCGCCGGTCGCGGCCTGATCGCCGGGCGCGGCCCCATCGCCGGTCGCCGGGTTCCGCCGCAGGTCACCAGGCATGTGCTTCTCCCCGTCCGGGATCGCCGGGCGCCCCACACCGGCGTCCTTCGCCGATCCGCCGCCCGGCATCCCCGCATTATAGGAGAATGCGCCACGTACGGATCACGCGGCGCGCATACCTCCCCGGGGGACGAAGGACCATGGCTGAAGGGTCGCCGGGGATGCTCGTCGCGGAGCGTTTCCGGCTGGTCGAGATGCTCGGCCGGGGCGGGTTCGGGACCGTGTGGCGGGCATTCGACGAAAAGCTGCGGGCCGATGTGGCCCTGAAGGGAATTCGGCGCCCGGCCGATCTGTCCCAGGCCGAACGGGACGAGATCGAGACCCGACTGGAACGGGAATGCCAGATCTCCGCCACGCTGCGGAAATGCCCGCATGTCCTCACGACCTTGGATGTCGTCCGGGATGTGGATGACGATCCGTGGATTGTCATGGACTATTACCCGTCCCAGTCGTTGCGGGCGGTGCTCGACCGGGAGGGACGGCTGACCCTGGCCGAGACCGCGGCGATCGGAACGTGTGTGCTGGCGGCCCTCGCGGCCGCGCACGCGGCGGGGGTCGTACACCGCGACGTCACCCCGGCGAACATCCTGCTGGGCACGGACGGCTCGGCCCGGCTGACCGACTTCGGGGCGGCGTTTCGCATGACCGATCAGCGGGTCACCGTCGGTGCTCTCGGCGGGACCGACGGCGTCGCGCCGGGGGTGCGGACCGGGCGCGCCCCGCAGCCCGGCACCGACGTGTTCGCGCTCGGGTTCACGATGTTCACCGCCGCCGAGGGCCACCCGCCCTTCGATCCCACGAGCTCGGCCGATTCCACGAGCTCGGCCGATCCCGCGGCCTGGGCCGATCCCGCGCTGGCGCAGTCCGGACGGGCGACGACAACCAGGCTGTCCGGCCCACTCGGCCCGCTGTTCGACCAGATGCTCGCCCCCGACCCGGCCACGCGGCCCACCGCCGACCAGGCGCTCGACGCGATCTGGGAGTTCCTCGACGGCGCCGCCGGTGACGCGACCGCAGACCCGCACGCCACGGAACCCTTCGACAGCACCGAGGACCTCGCCGGCACAGAACCCCTCAACGGCACAGAGCCCCTCAACGGCACAGAGGCCCTCGATGACACAGAGGCCCTCGATGACACAAAGGACCTCGCCGGCGCGGAGGACCTCGGCCCGGCGGAAGACCCGGGCGGGACGGGCGACCTCGACGGGAGGGGGGTCACGGAAGGGCAGGCGGAGCAGGGGCTGGGCGAGGGTGCGGCGAGTTTTCCCGAGCGGCGGATCTCGCGGGTCGTGCTGCTCGCGACGGGCCTGGTCCTGCTGTTCGCGTCCGGAATCGTGCCCGCCGGTCTCGGGGGTGATTTCAACCTCTGGGATCCCTGGCATCTGCTCTCGGTCGCCGTGCCGGTCGTCGCCGCGTTCGCGTTGTTCTGGCGAGCCGCGCAGCCCACGGGACATCTCGCGATCGACGCGGATCGGATCTCGGTGGAATGCGGGTGGTACCACTTCACCATGCACTGGAGCCGGATAGACGCGGCTCGGGTCGCAGCCGGAAAACTCGCCGTAACCCTGATGGAAGTGGACATACCACTACAGTCTTCACAGTACGGGCGAATCTGGCCGTTGCCGCGCTACAACGCCCGCACCGGCGTGCTCACCGTCTGCCGGCTCTCCCGCTTCCGGGGCGCCACCCCGACGGCCGTCGCCGCGGCCCTCGACGCCACCGCCTGGCCCCACGTCTGACGACCAGCCCAGGACGCGGGTCGCGTCCTGATCGCGACGAATCTGCCGCGTGCTGTCAGGTCGCGGCGAGGCGGTCGACGAGCACGGCGATGCCGTCGAGCAGGCGGGCGAGCCCGAAGTCGAACTCGCCGTCCATGTCGTCGTCATCGTCGAGCGAGCCGGAATCGATCGCGCGCTGCAACGAGGGGAACCGCGCCGGATCGATGAGCCGCGAGAGCAGCGCGCCGTAGCCCGGCATCATCTTCTCCCCGCCGGACGCCGCCTGGAGGTCGGCGGACAGCGTCGCCTCGTTGCGGACGAATCCGCTCAGTAGCAGCACCGAGGACAGTTTCTGCTGCTCCGTCAGGGGAGTGTGCGCCAGGCAGCGCAGGCCGTCGTCCATCCAGGCGACCATGTTCGGGCCGAGCGGCGGGGTGCTGATCGGGACGCGCAGGGCCCAGGGATGACGGTGGTACGCCGCCCGCGCGCCCTGGGCCCAGCGGCTCAGGCCCGCCCGCCAGCCGTCGTCGGGCTCGCGGGGGCCGGGCGGCCTGCCCATCGCGGCATCCACCATCAGCAGCAGCAGCTCGTCCTTGGCGGCGACGTAGCGGTAGAGCGACATGGTCGCGGCGCCGAGCTCGGCGGCGACCCGGCTCATCGACAGAGCGCCGATGCCGTCGGCCTGCGCGACATCGACCGCGGCGGACACGATGCGCTCCAGGCTGAGCCCGCGGCGGGGACCTCGACTCGGCCGCTCCCGGATCCCCCAGAGCATCTCGACGGCCGGTGGAAGGGGGAAGGCGCCGGCCGCCGCTGGCCCGCCGCCCGCGGCGGAGGCTGCGCCGGCCGAGGCTGCGGGCGCGCCGGCGGGGGGCGGGGGCGCGCTGGCGGGGGGCGGGGAAGCGCCGGCCGGGCCGCTGCCCGTTTCGGGGCTGCTGGCCATCGTCACCTCCGCGCTGCGTCAGGGATCCGACAGCCGCCCTTCGCCGCACCGCCGTTGACGCCATCCTAGATCTGCGTACCATCTACGCTATTGAACGTACGCCATACGCAGTTCACCTTCACGGCGAGGAGCAGCCCTCACGATGTCCACTGACCTGGCGATCGAGGCCGTCGGGCTGGCCAAGTCCTACGGCTCGACCTCCGTGCTCGACCACGTCGACCTGCGGGTGTCCCGCGGCGGCGTGTTCGCGCTGCTCGGCCCGAACGGCGCGGGCAAGACCACCACCGTGCGGATCCTGGCCACCCTGACGCGCGCCGACGCCGGCCGCGTCCGGGTCGCCGGCCACGACGTCGACACCCAGCGCCGCGAGGTCCGGCGGCGGATCAGCCTGACCGGCCAGTACGCGGCCCTCGACGAGGCACAGACCGGCGAGCAGAACCTGCGCATGATGGGCCGGCTGCTGCACCTGCCGCCCCGCCTGGCCCGCCGACGCGCCGCGGACCTGCTGGAACGGTTCGACCTGACCGCCGCCGGCCGGCGCCGGGTCGAGACCTACTCCGGCGGGATGCGCCGCCGGCTGGACCTCGCGGCGAGCCTCGTCGGCGAGCCGGAGATCATCTTCCTGGACGAGCCGACGACCGGCCTGGACCCGCGCAGCCGGGCCGCGATGTGGGAGATCGTCGGCGAGCTCGCCACCGTCGGCGTCACCGTCTTCCTCACCACGCAGTACCTGGACGAGGCCGACCGGCTGGCCGACCGCATCGCGGTCGTCGACGGCGGGCGAGTGGTCGCCGAGGGGTCCGCGGCGCAGCTCAAGGAGCAGGTCGGCGGGCGCCGCCTCGACGTGGAGCTGACGGCGGCAGCCGGGCACGAGGCGTTCGCGACGGTCGTGCGCCAGCTCGGCTCGCGCGCCGTCACCGCGGACCCGGCCCGGCGCACCCTCGGCATCGCCACCGACGGCACGGCGGCCCACGTGCGCGCCCTGCTCGACGAGATCGACGCCGGCCGCGACCGCGTCGCCCGCTTCGACGTGCACGGCACCACCCTGGACGACGTCTTCCTCGCCCTCACCGCCCGTCCGGCACGCACCGAGACCCGCCCGTCGCCCACCGAGTTCCACCCGACCGCCATCGAGAAGGGGAGTGCTCATGTCTGAGCTGGCTCTGGCCGAAGCGACCTTCCGCCCCGCACCCCGGCCGGCGTTCGTCGACGCCGCCGGCGACGCGGCGACGATGATCGGCCGCAGCCTGCGGCTGTCCGTGCGCAGCGTCGACGGCATGATCACCGCGCTCGCACTCCCGATCATGCTGATGCTGATGTTCGTCTACCTGTTCGGCGGGGCGCTGCAGACCGGCATCGACTACGTGGACTACGTCGTGCCCGGCGTGCTGCTGGTCTGCGCCGGCTTCGGGGCGGCGACCACCGCCGTGACCGTGTCCAGCGACCTGACCACCGGCGTGATCGACCGGTTCCGGTCGATGGACGTCTCCGGCGCCGCGCTGATCTCCGGGCACGTGGTGGCGAGCGTGGTGCGCAACCTCGTCTCCACCACGCTGGTGGTCGCCGTGGCCCTCGCCATCGGCTTCCGCCCGTCCGCCGGTGTCGGCGGCTGGCTGGTGGCCATGGGCGTGCTGGCGCTGTTCGTGCTGGCGCTGTCCTGGCTGTCGGCGACGATCGGGATCGTCGCCGGTTCGCCGGAGGCGGCGAACGGGTTCACCTTCCTCGTCAGCTTTCTGGCCTACCCGAGCAGCGCGTTCGTCCCGGTCGACACGATGCCGTCCTGGCTGCGGGGCTTCGCCCGCGACCAGCCGGTGAACACCGTGGTGGAGACGACCCGTGCGGCGCTCACCGGCGGGCCGGTCGGCTCCGTCGCCTGGCACGCGGTGGCGTGGAGCCTGGGCATCATCGCGGTCTCGGTCGCGGCCTCGAGTGCCCTGTTCAACCGCCGGACCCGCTGACGAGCGAGGCGGCGGCCTGCTGGGACGGTGGCCGGGCTATCCCCGCAGCGCCCGGTAGGTCTCGGCGGCGGCCGGGTGCAGCGGCAGCGGCTCGGTGTTGATGAGGTTGCCGACGTCGAGGTACTGGGTGCCCCGGGCCTGCTTCGGCACGAGCTGCCCGGCGTGCTCGACCAGCACCCGGACGGTGTTGCGGACCACCCGATCGGGGCAGTGCGACCCGGCGACCAGCAGGTTCGGAACGCCGACCGTGTGCACGGCGCCCGCCGCCCGGTAGGTGCCGGCCGGCAGGGCGACCTCGTTGTAGTAGCGGCCGTAGCGACGGCGCAGTTCGGGGACGTAGGCGCCGAGCTCCAGCAGCCGGATGCCCCACTCCCGGTCCGCCTGCGCCAGGACCTCCGTCGGGACACCGCCCGACCACAGCATGGCGTCGATCATGTCCTCGCCCAACGCGTTCACGGCGTCCTTGAGGGACAGGTGGCGCGCCTGGCCGAGCATCACCCCCGCCGTGGCGAACAGGCGCTCGCCGAACAGCGCGGCGCCGGAGCCGTTCGCGCCCAGCGACACGGCTCGGCCGGCCAGATCCCCCACGGCGCGCACCGGACTGTCGGCGCGCACGACGAGCTGCATGTAGTTCTCGTAGACCCGCCCGAGCGCGTAGAGCTGCACCGGGCGGCCGAAGGTGGGCAGACCCTTCTGCGCGGCGTCGAGGGCGTCGGCGAGGGCGAGCCCGAGGTCCGCCGTGCCGGCCGAGACGCTGCGGATGTTCTGCACGCTGCCGAGCGTCGGCACCACGTGGGCGTGCAGCAACGGTCGGAGCAGGTTCGCGAACTCGATGTAGAAGCCGTCGGGCTCCCCGGCCGCGATCGAGACCGTGGGGTCGTCCGACGAGCAGCCGCCGGCACTGGCGACGGTGACGGCCGTGGCCCCGACCGCCAGGGTGCCGAGCAGCACCGCGCGGCGAGAGGCGGTCACGAGGCGGCTCCGGGCGTCGTGGCACTCGCCGGGTCGTCGCGCCGTCGGGCCCGGCGGCGCTGGGACCTGGGCAGCCAGATCGTCGGCATCGTGTCGGTCCCGCCCGACCGCGACAGGCCGGGCAACCCCGAGCCACGCCCGCCGTTCGCCGGCGCGCCCGCGGGCGTGGAGTCGGCCGGCGGGGACGTGGGCCGTTCCCCGACGGGCAGCTCGGCCGCCACGGACAGTCCGTGCGGCGTCACCGTCTCCAGGATTAGCCGCCCGCCGTTGTTGGTCACCAGCCGCTCGGCGATCGCCAGGCCGAGCCCGGAGCCGGACAGGTCGTGGTTGCCGCGGTGGAACCGTTCGGTCAGGCGCGGCAGCTCGCCGGGTGGCACGCCGGCGCCGTCGTCGGCCACGGTCACCCGGCCCCGCCCCGTCGGCCAGCGGGCGGTCACCGTCACGGTCACCGTGCTGCCCGGGGCGTACTTGATGGCGTTGTCGATCAGCACGTCGACGATCTGCTCCAGGTCCGTATCGGCGCACAGCAGCGGGATGGGTTCCGCCGGGACGTGATCGACCAGCGTCACGTCCCGGGCGACGGCGGCGGGCAGCCAGAAGTCGATCCGCTCGAGCACCGTCGCGCTCGCGTCGCAGGCCGCCGGGGTCGCGGGATGAGCGGCGAGCTCGGTGGCGGCCGCGTCGGCGACGGCGAGCGCCCGCATGCCGTCGAGCAGGACCTGCAGCCGCCCGGCCTGGGCGACCATCGAGGCGTAGGTGTCGCGCGCGTCGTCCGGCAACGAGCCGGCCAGCATGTCCATCCGCAGCCGCATCGCCATCAGGGGGTTGCGCAACTGGTGGGAGGTGTCGTCGATGAGCGCCCGCTGACGGCGCGCCGAGTCGGCGACCGCGTCCGACATCCGGTTGAACGAGGCAAGCAGCGTACGGACCTCCGAGGGCCCCTGCTGCGGCGGCACGTGCGCGGCCACCACCCCCTTGCCGACCGCCCGCAGGCCGTGTTCGAGCTGGGTGATGGGTCGCAGCACCCAGCGGACGATCAGCAGGATCACCGTCGCGAACACCGCGGCGACGGCGAGCACGCCGAGCAGGACGTGCCCCCACACCCGCCCGACGTCCGCCGCGGCGCGGCCCCGGCTCGACACCAGCACCACCGCGCCGCTCACCTCGACGCCGTTGCCCACCGGCCGGGCGAACAGGACCCGCCCGGACGACCAGGGCCGGATGTCGGGCAGGCTGGCCTGGCGCTGGTTGCGCAGCGCCGCGTCGATCGCCTGCGCGACCTCCCCGCCGCTTCCGACGTCACCGAGGTCGCCGCGCGAGACGATCGGATGGCCCGCCGCGTCGACGACGGCCACGGCGTCGCCATAGAGGTCGGCATGCGCGTCGACCTCCGGTTCGAGCTGGTCGGAGCCGGTGAGCGCGAGCTCGGCGAACCGGTTGATGTCGGCGGTGCGCCGGCTGACGAACCGGTCGGAGCGTTCCGCCGAGGTGGTGTAGAGCAGCGGGACGGCGAACGCGGCGAGCGCGCCGAGACCGGCCACGACGAGGACGATCAGCAGCCGCCGGCGCATCTCAGTCGCCCAGCCGGTAGCCGAAGCCGCGGATGTTGTGCAGCGGGCTCGGCCGGCCAAGCTTCTTGCGCAGCTTCGACAGGTGCACGTCGAACGTCCGCGACACCGCCACGTAGGCGTCGCCCCACACCTCGTCGAGCAACTGCTCGCGGCTGACGGCCGCGCCCGCCTTGCGGGCGAGCACGGCCAGGATCTCGAACTCGATCCGCGTCAGCACGACCTCCTCGCCGGCGACCGTCACCAGATGGGTGTCGAGGTCGATGGCGATGTCGTTCACCTGCACCCGCCCGACCGGGGTGGCACCGCCGCGCTCGGTGCGGCGCAGGATGGCCTCCATCCGGGCGAGCAGCTCGTCCATCCGCACCGGTTTGATCAGGTAATCGTCGGCGCCGAGGCGCAGCCCCCGCACGATGTCGCGCTCGTGGGTGCCCATCGCGGTCAGGACGAGCACCGGGGTCGCGGCGAGCCGGCGCAGGCGACGCAGCACCTCCAGCCCGCTGATGTCCGGCAGCCCGAGGTCAAGGAGCAGCAGGTCGGCGTTGCGATGACGGAGCAGCGCGTCCGCACCCCGGGTGACCCACTCGACCGGGTGGCCGCGCGCATCCAGGACGTCCTTGATCGCGCCGCCGACGCCGTGGTCGTCCTCGACCAGCAACACACGCATTGTCAGCCCCGATCTTCAAGCCCCGAGTGGTGAGGTCTCCTCCATCAATACGTGGATCAGCAACGACACCAGCAGGCAGGCCCCCGGGTAGTAGCCCGAAAACGGCTTCTGGGCGGCACGTTCGGGCCGGTTCGACGCGTTCGGCGGCGATGCGGCCCCGGCGACACGTCGTTCGGTGATTCCTCACCGCCGACGCCGGACCCGACCGGCCTCCGCCGCCCGGCATCGAGCGACGGCCTCCCGACCGCCCTTCTGGATCACGGCGGCGGAGGGCGATCGGTTGCGCCCGCCGCCTGCCGACGGTGTCACCCTCGTGGCCGGTGGATCACCGGCGTTCGCCCCGGTGCGACGCGACGGCAGGCGTGCCGGGGACCGTCGGCCCCCGGCACGCCCCACCATCGCGTCGTCAGCAGGCGGTCTGCAGGTGCACCGGATAGTCCGCCAGACCACCACCCAGATTCTTCGTCTCGACATAGACACTGCTCGCACTGCTGTGCCCGCGAGCAGTGAAGACCAGACCCGGGTTATACACCAACCCCGCCCCCGGATCACCCACCGTCGCCACAAACGAACAGTTCTGCATGCTGCGGTCGAACCCCACCTCGTACCGCCCCGCACCCAGACGCGAGAACTTCGTCACCCCCGCCCCACGAACAAACGACCCCGAATAACTCGTCACCGCCCACCGGCCGGTGGAATCACACTGGGCCTGCAGGTGCACCGGATAGTCCGCCAGACCACCACCCAGATTCTTCGTCTCGACATAGACACTGCTCGCACTGCTGTGCCCGCGAGCAGTGAAGACCAGACCCGGGTTATACACCAACCCCGCCCCCGGATCACCCACCGTCGCCACAAACGAACAGTTCTGCATGCTGCGGTCGAACCCCACCTCGTACCGCCCCGCACCCAGACGCGAGAACTTCGTCACCCCCGCCCCACGAACAAACGACCCCGAATAACTCGTCACCGCCCACCGGCCGGTGGAATCACACTGGGCCTGCAGGTGCACCGGATAGTCCGCCAGACCACCACCCAGATTCTTCGTCTCGACATAGACACTGCTCGCACTGCTGTGCCCGCGAGCAGTGAAGACCAGACCCGGGTTATACACCAACCCCGCCCCCGGATCACCCACCGTCGCCACAAACGAACAGTTCTGCATGCTGCGGTCGAACCCCACCTCGTACCGCCCCGCACCCAGACGCGAGAACTTCGTCACCCCCGCCCCACGAACAAACGACCCCGAATAACTCGTCACCGCCCACTGGCCGGTGGGTGACGCGGCGGAAGCCGGCGAAGCGACAAAGGCGATCATAGCGCCCAGCAGGACGATGACCGCGACGAAACCCGCGGCCAGGGGCCGGGCGAGCCGGGTTCTGCGCGCCGGCACTCCGGCGGGCACCGTTACTCCCATCGATCGACAGGATTCACGTTGATTGTGGTCCACGAAGGTCCTCCCAGGGGGTGGCCGATCCAATCCCGAGTGAACGATGCGGGGCCGGCGGGGTGTCCGGCCAGTGTCCGGCCGAGGTCCGGACACTTCATCTTCCGCAGTGCCAGCCAACCGCTGGTCAGAACGCGTACGCTGACGCCTACGAGGTGTCCGACGACGCCGGACACCTCGCCTTCGACAGCCCTGGGGGAGCGGTGGAGGACACGCCCGATCCGCGAGTCGAGTTCGCTCGCCGGTTACGAACTCTGCAGGAAGCGGCGGGTCTTTCCGTACGGCGGCTGGAGGACGAGAGCGCGCGCACGCCGCACCGCCGCGGCGAGAAGCAACTCGGACTCAGACGCAGCACTATCGCCGGAATGACGAGCCAGAAACGTCCAGTTCGACCGGAACGCGCGAATTTCGAGACATTCATCGACACCTGCCTGCGCGTGGCACACGAGAACGAGGTTCCGCTACCACCGGACCTCGGCGACCGCCACGCCTGGGACGCGGCGTATCTCGAACTCCGCGATCAGGTGGACCGTTACCCGCGGCGTCCCGTCACCACCCGATCGCCGCGCACGGCCGATCCCGAGCCGCCACCGCCCCCGGCCGAAACCGGCAACGTGCCGGGCACCGTCACCGACGTCGACGCGAACAACGTCACCGACGACGCGAACAACGTCACTGACGCGGCGAACGACGCGGCGAACGACGGGATGGGAGCGGAGAAGGTCTCCCGGCCGGCCCGGGAGAAGACGCCGCCGTCCAGGCGAAGGGTGCTTCTGGGGACGTCCGCGGCGCTGGCCGTGGCCGGGACCGGAGCGATTGTCCCCATGTGGTTGACCAGCTCCGGATCCGGATCGCCGGCCACGAAGAGCGGTTCGAGCCCCACACCCACAGGAGTCGGCCCCCCGTCCACCGAGAGCACCTACAGTGCCGTGGGACGGCTGCTGAGTGCTCCGCTCTCTCCGGACGACCCGGTCTGGTCGGTCGCGGTCGGCATGGTGAAGGGCGAGCTCCTCGCGGTCGTGGGCCGCGCCGACGGGACCGTGCAGCTCTGGGACCCGGTCACCGGCAGGGCTCGCGGCGCTCCCCTCGACGGTCATGACAAGCCGGTCTACTCCGTTGCCCTGGAAGCTCCCATCGCCGTGTCCGCCAGTGTGGACGGGACCCTGCGAGTCTGGGACCTCACCGCCAGTCCGCCCCCGAGCATCCGCCTGGGTGCCATGATCGGCGGTGGGATCAACAGCGTGGCGCTCGGCGCCGTGAACGGCAGGACCGTGGCCGTCTCCGCCGCCGACGACCGCACGGTCCGGCTCTGGGATCCGGCCTCCCCCGCAGTCACCGGCACCGTCCTGGGGGTGAGACTCGACTCCGCGGTCAAGAGCGTCGCGGTCGGCACGGTGCGTGGCACGACGATCGCCGTCACCGGCAGCGAGGACGGCACGATCCGGCTCTGGGACGTGAACACCCGGCGGCCCGGTCGGCTCCTCGGCGGTCATCAGGCGACGATCGGGGCGCTGGCGATCGGCACCGTACGCGGCCGGACCTTCGCCGTCTCCGGCAGCGAGGACGGCGAAGTCCGGACCTGGGATCTCACCGAGGCCACGCCCACCGGCCGGCGCCTCGGCGACCGGATCAACAACGCGGTCAAGACCGTGGCGACCGGCACGGTGAACGGCCGGACCGTGGTCATTTCCGGCAGCGACGACGGCGCCATCCTGATCTGGGATGTGGCCACCGGCCAGCGCTACGGCAACGGCCTCACCGGCCCCGCCACCGGGGCGGAATCCATCGCCGTCGGTGTCCTGCGCGGCAGGGCCATCGTCGTCTCCGGGCACTGGGACGGCACCATCTGGACCTGGAGCCTGTGAGGCTCGCCCGCCGCGACGCGGACCGCTACCGGTGGCGGCCGGAGGTGGACATCCAGGCCAGGTGGGCGCCAGGCATGTCGCAGACGGTGCGGACGATCAGGAGCAGGCGGTCCGGGTGCAGCCGGCCGGAGTGCGCCGCCGACGCCAGGCTCTGCGCGTCGACGAGGAAGGCGCGTTCGGCGTCGTCGAGATCGCGCAGCCGTCTGGTGATGTGCGCCTGCACCTGTTCGAGCGCGGTGCGCTCGTCGCAGCCCGTGGCACGCCGGAGGACGATGACGTAATTCGTGGTCTCGCCGAGAGCGGCCTCCCGCGGCAGGGATACCACGTCGTTGGTCCAGGCGATGATGTCACTCGAGGCCGCACACAGCTCGGTCCAGCTATTCGTCGCCGCGAGGTCCGGGGGAATTTCCGTCCGGTAGGCGACTTCCACCAGGTCGTACATGAACATGGCGTTGTCGTTCCGGCGCAGCGCCGGGTATTCCTCGGGGGTCGCCACCGTGCCGTGCTGCCGGTGGGCAATCTGGGTGAGGAAGGCGTCGCGGTGGTCGTGAATGTGCTGACGGATGCGGCGGCGCCACGGCGCGGACATTCCCCGGGCGGTACGCGGCCACAGGTCGGCCAGGGCCGTCACCGACGCCGGGGCGCCGGCGGGCGCGGGCTGCCCCTCGGCCGTCGAGGTGATCGAGGCGATCAAGGCGTAGGTCTCGCGCACGATCGCGGCGTCGCGGCCCATCGGCCCTTCGTCCTGCTCGTCATCGAGGTGGAAGAGCCACACCGCCCACTGGGCGAAGAGCTCGACGTCGGCCTGCTCGGCATCGGGCAGGATCCGGGCGGCCGCCAGGTGGAATCCGGCGGCGTCCAACCGGGCGCGCGCGGCGGCGTCGGCGGCCAGGCCGAACTCGGCGGCCCAGGCCAGGAGGTGTTCGCCGATGCGGTCGGCCGCGGGATGCAGCCGCTCGGGAATGCGGATCCCGAAATCGGGTCTGGGCACGCCGGTGTGACAGAGCTCAGTCATGAGTTGGCCTCGGTGCAGGGAGGGGCGGAGTCCGCCGGCTGACGTGCCTACTTGGCGAAGGCGACGTTGAGGTAGGGCGAGCCGAAGTACACCGGAAACCAGCCCATACACCATCGGTCGCAGGCGGGCCAGAACCGTCTATCCGGAATTATGGCGCCGCAAGGTGGCCCGGAGGAGCCATTCGGCCGAACTTCCGAGCACCGGCGACTGTGAAAAGCGACTCAACTACGGCTCCGGCTCCGGCTCCGAGCTCGGGAAATCACCACTCACCGCAATCGGCGATCAGGCGAGCGACCGGGGTCCGCCTCCGCGGCCGACCGGCTCGCTCGTGGCCCGGGTGAGGCGGATGAACCCTTCGGCGCCGCGGACACTGCGGAGGCAACCGTCTGCCATGTCCGCGACCAGGGCCTCGCCGTTGTTGCCCCATGCGACGACCGGCACCTGGCAGACGAGCTTCTCCCCGTCACGCGTGCTGGCGGGCAGCCCGCCCACGATGTTCTTGTCACCACCCTCGGAGCTGGGCCTGAAGAAGGCGGTGTAGCCGTGGGCAGGGATCATCGTGAGTACTCCCAGTGGGTCTTGGTCTCGGCGGAGCCAGGGGTGCGCAGCGGCGAGCGGTCACGGCTCGGCCGACCCCGCGCCGCACACCCAGCCCAACGCCCGACGTGTGGGGACACCTTCCCGCAGGCGCACACACCGTGCGCGCCGTGCCGGGCCGCTCGCCGGGGTGACCGCCGCGGCGCTGGCGACGCCCCGGTCGGGGGGCGTGCCGCAGCCCCGGTCGGCGAGGATGCCGGGCCGGGGCCGCGGGAATCGGGTGGGGTCAGCTTCCCAGGCCGTCATCGATCAGGTCTGTGGCGCCGCCGTTGGGGGGCGGTGGCTGCAATCCGCGGTCCGTTCCCACGAACAGAGCCCGGGGCGGTCGTGTCCGTGATCTGGGGGTCGACCCGATCACCTGATCAAGGTGTTGATGAGCGTGTACCCGCTGAAACCACCACCGGCGATGGCGTCAGCCCCGGCGACGCCGCTGACCTGGACGGGACGCAGGCTGTAGGTGGGTGTGGTGGTGCCGTTGCCGAGCTGCCCGAAGAAGTTGCTACCCCAGGCCCACACGGTGCCGTCCTGGCGCAGCGCGTACCCGCTGAAGCTGCCCGCGGAGATCGCGGTGACCCCGACGAGGCCGGTGCTGCCGCTGACCTGGACGGGTACCAGGGAGGTGTCGTCGGTGCCGTTGCCAAGCTGCCCGGTGTTGTTGAGGCCCCAGGCCCAGGCGGTGCCGTCCTGGCGCAGCGCATACCCGCTGTTGCCCTCGCTGCTGGCGGCGATGGCGGTCACCTCGGAGAGGTTGCGGATCGCGACCGGTACCGGGCTGGACACGGCGGTGCCGTTGCCGAGCTGCCCTTCGTCGTTCGCACCCCAGGCCCAGACGGTGCCGTCCCGGCGCAGCGCGTACCCGGACTCCTGGCCGCCGGCGATCGCCCTCACTGCGCCGAGGCCGGTGACCCGAACGGGGAACGGGCTGTTGACGGTGGTGCCGTTGCCGAGCTGCCCCTCGTCGTTGTAACCCCAGGCCCAGACGGTGCCGTCCTGGCGCAGCGCGTACGCGGTCAGGCCCCCGCTGGCGATGGCGACGACCCGGGACAGGCCGAGGACCCGGACCGGCACCCGGCTGTTGGTGGTCGTACCGTTACCAAGCTGCCCGTAGTTGTTGTAACCCCAGGCCCAGACGGTGCCGTCCTGGCGCAGCGCATACCCGTTGGCGGCGCCGCCGGCGAGGGCGACGACCCGGGACAGGCCGCTGACCCGGACGGGCACCGCGCTGCTCGTGATGGTGCCGTTGCCCAACTGCCCGTAGGCGTTGTAGCCCCAGGACCAGGCGGTGCCGTCCCGGCGCACCGCGTACCCGGCGTACCTGCCCGCGGCGACGCCGACCACGTCGGTCAGGCCGGTCAGGCCGCTGACCCGGACGGGCACCGCGCTGTTCGTGATCGTGCCGTCGCCAAGCTGCCCGAGGCCGTTGTAACCCCACGACCATTCGGTGCCGGATCCCGCCACAAGTGGGCGCGGCCCGGTGGTCGTCCCCCATGTCGGGGCCGCTGTGGCCGCTGCCGGCAGGGCCACGATGCCCGCGGCGGCCAGCGCCACCGTCCCCATCCCCAGCCGTCCTCGACGAAACATGTCCGCTCCTCAGAACCTTGGGTGCCGTCATCGACACCCACTGGCCACGAAGAGTAATCACCCGAAGCCGTTATACCTGGCTTTGAGCAATAGATTCGTTGCGCTGCGTGTTGCTCACACTCCTGGACATACGACCGTCGGGCGCTGGCGTGCCTCCGGACGGTGCCCGCAGGGCCCGCAGGGCCCGCAGGGACCTTCCCGAGGCGTTGCGATGCCTCGACGCGGAGGCCGCGGTCCGCCTCGGCGACGCCGCCGCCGTCATCGCCCTCACCCCGGGCCCATCACCACGCTCGCCGTTCGACACCATGGTCGGGCGCGGCTCGCCGTCGCCGCCGCCGGCAACGGACGACGCATCGCCGGTCAGACCAGCGCGGCGCTCACCATCTTCACCCACAGGTGGGACCGGGCCACCGGATGGAACCGTCACCCACGCGCCCCGCCTGCTCTACGCCCGCACCCAACCCCGCTACCAGATCGTCGAGTTCCTCCGCGGCCAGCTCCTCGACAACACCGCGCCCTGCGGCACCCGCGTCCCCGGGCACCTCCTCGACGACGTCGTCGAACTGTTCGGCCAACTCGGCCTCGTCCCGCGGGAGCACCTCCCGAGCCTTTCCGCCGACCCTGCACCCCCGGGCCTTTCGGTTGCCGCACACCGACATCCACCGCAAGAACATCATCGTGGCCGACGGGCGCGCCCACTTCCTCGACTGGGAACTCGCCCGCTGGGGCGACATCGCCGACGGAAATCTCACCCCCGACAGCCGAAACTCCTTCATCGACAAACTTGCAAGATATTCGGATTTCCTCGGCGAGTAGTCGGCGGCTTCTCAGATACTCCCGCTGGCCTGGAGTTTCTGCACGTCCTCGGTGGTCATGCACCGTCCTCCGATGCCCCAGTCCCCGCTGCGAACCTCCTCGACGACGACATGGGTCACTGATCGCGCCGCCTCGCCCTCGATGCCGACCATGACCTCGGTCAACTTGGTGATCATTTCCTGCTTCTGCTGCGGGGTGAATACGCCCTCGATCACTTTCACGTCGACGAACGGCATGTCCGTTACCTCCAACGCTGTGCCCCTGGCATCGGCCGCCGTCCGGCAGCCGGGCTGACCAGGGTGTACCCAGGCGTGCCGACGAAAGTCAGGATGTGGTGAAGTCGCGCGATCCCACGTAAGCCCGGGAACGCAGGAAACCCCGGCTAGGGCTGGGCTTCTCGCCTGTCCGCGCGGAACTGGTCGATGACGACGGTGAACTGGCCGTTGACCGCTCAACGGGCGTTGTGCCAGGTCAGCGACCTGGCCGCTCTCTCGCGGTCCGCAATCCGTCCGCATGATCTTGCAAGTCCGCAGACGTCCACGCCGCGTCCACGATCCGGCGCGTCCGGTCCGCCGAGTCCGGGAACAGGTGGGAGTACGTCCGCAGCGTCTCCGCCGGGTCGTTGCCGAGCCGGGCAGCCACCACGGTCACAGACTCCCCGCCATCGATCAGCGTCGACGCATAGTGATGGCGGAGATCATGGAAGGTCGTGTCGGCCGGGACGGTCGGAAGCTCCGACGACGTCGTCCGCCTGGCCTTGCGGTCCCGCTCCCGCTCGGCGGCCGCCGCGTTCACCGCCTCGACGGCGCCCGCGAACGCGAGGTGAACCATCCGCGCGGAGATCGGCTCTCCCTTGGCGGTCTCCCCACGGTGGAGCAGGGTGCCGAGCATGTCCCCCGCAGTCAGCGTCGACAGCGCGTCGAGCACGAACGCCGGTGCCGGCACCTCCCGGGGGCCGTTCTTCGTCTTCAGCGGCAGCAGCTCCCACGGTGGCGCTTCAGAGAGCTGCCACCGGACGTCGAGGTCACGCGCGAGATGCCGGACCGCCGGCTCGGTCAGCCCCAGGACCTCGCTGATCCGCAGGCCGCATCCGGCCCCGACGAGGATGGCCGGCCGGTACGCCTTAGCGATCGCATCGTGCAGCGCCCGCACCTGCTCGACGGTTAGCGGCACGACCGCTTCCTTCACGATCTCCGGCAGCTTGATCCGGACACACGGGCTCCTGCCGATCACCCCGTCGTCTACCGCGCTGGCGAACATCGCCCGCAGGAAGGCGAACCGCATCACGACCGTCCGGGGCGCCGACGTCGAGGCCCAGGACGTCACGAGCGCCTGCACCGCGGTGCGGCTGACCGCCGACATTCTGTGATCGCCAAGCGTCGGATACGTGTGCACCCGCATCACGATCTCGACCTGGCGGGCAGTACGCGGCCGATGCTGCACCTGGGCCGTTCGCCAGCGTTCAGCGAACGCCTTCACGGTTTCGCGGCCGGCGCGCGGGTCGACGTGCACGCCACGCTGCACCGCGGACTCCTGGTCGGCGGCCCAGCGCGAGGCATCGGTTTTCCGGGCGAAGTGCCGCGAGTGCTCCTTGCCGGCCGCGTCGTAGTAGCGCGCACGCCACTTACCGTCCGGCCTCTTCTTGACGCTGGCCATCGCCCCCGGTCTCCCGTCGTCGGATCTCCTCGGTCACCTGGTCGACAAGCTGACGGGTGACCCGCTCGCGTAGCTCGCGCCGCCGGTCCGGGCTCGCGTCGGGTTCACTTTCAGCCACAAGCCGGTCCCGCTCATTGGCCAACGAATTACCCCAGAGATCCCGGGCAACAAGCGCGACGAAGGCTGCGCCCCTGCCCGTAGCTTTTTCAATTTCCCTGTTTTCTCCAGCAAGCTCACGCAAACGAATATCGCCAGAAAGCTGATTCAGCAAGTTTCGGGTGATTCTCCCACGTACGGAGCGGACCGTATCGCGTGTCGCCGCACTCGGGACACTCTTTTCACTCAGGATATGGTCCCGTTCAGCGGACAGGGTCCGACCCCACAACGCGAGCGATAGCGCCACGATGATTGCCGGCGGTTCACCGAGTCGGCGTCCCGCTAGTTCCTCGGTCTCGCCACCGAGCCACGCCCAGCGAGTGACGTCGCCGACAGTGCCACCGCTCGGCCACAGCCCCAGCTCGAAGGCACGACGAGCAACTGGCATCGCCTCTAAGATCGTCCGCGCCGCGAGGTTCCGGATCGGCTCTCTTACTTGGACATCGGTTTCTCCATCGACCCCGCCCGCCAATTCGGGGCTAAGCGGGAGATCCGTGAAGGGATGTGCTCCCGGATCACTCGGTACAGGTGGCTGGCCGGCCATTCGGTCGAAATCCCAGGTACCGCGCCCAATAGCGTCCGCGACGCGAAGGGGCACGATGATGTCCTCCGGCGTCTCCCCGGCAAGGATGTCCGCTATATCTCGCGCCGATCCGTGGATCTGAGGGGTCAACGCCACAAGATCCGGCGAGTCGAGTAGCTCTGACACGGTGACTTGGCGCTCGCAGGCCACACCAAGTACAAACGGCAGAACAACAAGCTCTTCAATGCTGATTGATTTCGCTCCGCGCTCCAGCGCGGCAATCCTCGACCGATCCCAAGCGAGTCCGCAAAGCCGAGCCGCATCGGACACGTCCTGCTGCCTGCGACCAGCCTCTCGTCGAATCCTTGCAGCCGCACCACCGATCACAGTGCGTAGCGAATCGACCGTAGCCCGAGGCGGATCGGCCGGGTCTTCGGGAGTCACAGGCCGAACGTACCAGGGTCGCGCGGGTAAAGCTCCACCCGTTGGACAGAACCGATCGAACGCGTGTATGACTGGCCTGGATCGGGTGAGAAGTCACCCGTACGAGTGGCTGGAGGGCCAAGTCGGTGAGCGACGACGAGATGCTGCGGACCAGCGAACTCAGCCGATTGATCAAGGTTCCTGTCGGCACGCTTAGGCAGTGGCGTCACCGCGGGTTCGGTCCGCTCGGCTTCCGAGTCGGCGGGACCGTGGTGTACCGGCGTAGCGAAGTCGACCGATGGTTGGCGGAGCAAGAGCGGGCCGAGCGGGAACGTGCGCCCTACTGCGCCGGCCGGGCGTCGGCATGACCCCGACCCCCGCTGACCCCGACGTCGTGGCCACCGGCGGGTGGGTCGACCGCCCGGCCGTGCCCCGGGTGGTCGAGGCCGCCCGGCCGCGCCACCCGGTCGAGTCCGCCCTCGCCACCGCAGTCTCGTGGGTGGGCTACCCGCTGACGCCCTACGTGATCAGCGAAGCCCGCCCGCTCCTGGACCTCGCGACGGTAGGGAGTTTGCTCGGCCATCCGGCCCTGACGGTGCCCCTGTTGGCCCCGCTGTATCGCGTCGATCTGATCGCCCCGGATGGATCTCTCGTCGGCAACCTGTGGCCGTGGCGGTCGATGGGCATGGACGCTCGCCGGTCCGCGGCCGACGAGCTCGCGGGGCTGATCTGCCTGGCGGACGATGTGGCCGCGACGCTCGCCCGCCTCGGCGCGCCGATCGAGCCGTCCTGGACCGGGGATCGAATCACCCTCGCGGCTCTGCTCGCTGCGGACGTCGACCCATGGCAGCCTGCGCGGCTCCTCGCTGAGGCCCTCCAACCGATGGCGCCCTTTTCGGTGAGCCCGGACGGGCTCGGTGTGCGCTACCGGCCCGGGGTCGGTGGTCTGCTCGAACGTGAGGTGGTGCCCGCGTTCCGGCGGATGGTCGCCGAGCAGGCACGGGCGGCCGCGGGCCTGCCCCCGCCGCGCGCCCTGCCGTATGCGGCCGGCGGCCGGCGTAGAACACCTCGGACAACCGCGCTTCGCCGGGAGGCGCTGCGGCGGGTGCTGGCCCGATGGCCCGAGGTCACTGCCGGCGAGTTCCGGCTCTGCGCGGCCGAGCTGTCCCCGCAGGCCGCCGCCCTCGAAGCCGCACGGGCAGATCTCGGGCTGCTGGTGCGGCCGCGGGCGGCATACGGCCCGGGTGAGCTCGGGCAGAAGACCCGCCGGATGATCGGCGACGACCTCCGCGCGCTGCGCGCCGAAAGTCGGTGACGGCCGAACGCTGAGCAGCGTTCATACGTCAGCAGACGGGCGCACGGTGGGCCTATGCCCGAGATCACCACCACCGGCCAGGTACGCGGCCCGGGGACCCTGCGCTACTGGTCGGACGCCCTCGACCCGTCCGGGGAACTGCCCGGCGATCTGCGGATGCTGCTGGCCGCCCGCTGCCGCACGAAGTGGATGGCGACCGTGGGCCGCCTCGGCGGCCAAGCCGGCAAGGGCCGTCGCCGCACCACCGCCCCCGAGGCTCTTGCCGCAGAGGCGGCCTGACCAGCCCTGGAAATGACAAAGCCGACGCTCCCCAGCGCCGGCTCCGCCCACCCAACCCACAGACCCGCCAGGTCTGAAATCCCGCCCGCCATCACACGATCAGGACTACCTGTGACGATACCCGTCATCGGTCGGCGTGACGATACCGCCGACACCCCCGACCACCCGGCCACCGACCCCATCGAGGAACTCCGCGCTCAGCTCCGCCGCGTCTGCGGCGGCCGGCTGCGCACCCTGGATGCCGAGCGGGAGCACCTCGACGCTCGCCGGCGGGGCGAGGCCGCGCGGATGCGGCGGGTGGGCGAGTGACCGTAAGCCCGATCCGGGCGAACGTCGGTGATGATCTGATCCTCGCTGAGCGGGTGGTCGTCGGGGCGATGATGTCCGGCGACCTGGAGACCGCGGTGGACCTCGCCGCGACGCTGACCGCCGAGGACTTCCACCGGTCCGCGCATGGCCTGGCGTTCCGGGTGTCGTGCGACCTGCGGGCGGACGGTCTGCTCACGGACCCGCTGCCCGTGTGGACCGAGATGCTGCGCCGGTCGGAGGTGGAGACCTCGATCGCGGCCTACGGGATGCAGGTGGTGTACCTCGTCGAGTGCGTCGAGGTCGCCGCGACCGTGGGCAACGTCGGCTGGTACGCCCGCCAGGTGGCCGGCGCCGCCGACCGGCGTCGCACCCGGGAGACGTTCCTGTCTGCACTGGGCTACCTCGACAGCCCGGATGCCGACGTGGCCGAGGTGATCGGGTGGACCACTGCCGAGCTGTCCCGAACCGTCGCCCGCGGCCTGGCCGGGCCCGCCGCGGTCGACGATGAGTCGTTCTGGTCTGCCCGGCCGTGCCTGGCCCATGTGCGCGAGTTCGCCCGTGCGCGGATGGCGTCGCCGTGGGCTGTCCTCGGTGTGGCCCTGGTCCGAGTGCTGTCGCAGGTACCGCCGGAGTACGTCCTGCCTGCCATCATCGGCAGCCACGCGAGCCTGAACCTGTTCCTCGCGGTCGTGGCTCCCTCCGGTGGGGGTAAGGGCGCAGCGATGGGCGCGGCCCGTGACGCCTGCGACGTCGGTGACGTCAACGTGTGGCCGGTCGGGACCGGTGAGGGTCTGGTCAAGACCTTCGTGCACTACGACAAGGACGCCGAGGACATCGTTCAGGACGAGACGTCCGCCGTCATCGAGATTCATGAGGTCGACCAGCTCGGCGCGGTCAAGGGCCGTACCGGCGCCACGATCCTCTCTGTCCTGCGGAGCGGGTGGGTGGGCGAAGAGGTCGGTTTTAACAACGCCGATGCCACCCGTCGGCTGAAGGTCGCCCCGCACGCCTACCGCCTCGGTCTGGTCGTCGGGGTGCAGCCCGGTCGGGCGGATGTCCTGCTCAACGAGGCCGAGGCCGCCGGGGGCACGCCGCAACGGTTCGTGTGGCTGCCCGGCACCGACCCCGCGATGCCCGACGAGATGCCGGCCGAACCGAAACCGTGGGAGTGGGACCTGCCCGGGTGGCCGGACGACGTCGAGTTCCACCCCGGCCGGCTGCGTGTCCTCGACGTGTGCGCCGAGGCCATCGTCACGATCCGGGAGGCACACCGTCGGCGCCAGCGGGGGGACGATGAGGCGCTCGACGGGCACGCCTTGCTGTGCCGGTTGAAGGTCGCCGCCGCGCTCGGTCTGCTCGACGGGCACGCCCGCGTCACCGCCGAGGACTGGCGGTTGGCCGGGACGCTGATGGACGTCTCGGACCGGACCCGTCAGTCCGTGGTGGACACGCTGCGCCGGGCCGCCGCCGAACGGAACCGGGCCCGCGCCGAGGCGGACGCCGAGCGGGCCGTCATCGTCGCCGACCGGACCGACGGCGCCCAGACGAAGAAGGCATGCGCGGCGATCATGCGATGCCTTCACCGGGCGGACGGGTGGGTGTCGCAGTCCGATCTGCGATCGGCCGCGCGGCGGTACCGCGACTACCTGGACGACGCCGTGGGGCGGCTCGCCGAGGCAGGACAGATCGAGATCGAAACGGTCGTCTACCAAGGTCAACAGGGAAGAAAGTACCGCCGTGTCCCGACCTGAAATTCCAGGGGGGCAGGTGGGGACGCTGTCCCCCCTGTCAGCAGATTTCCGGTTCCCTGCTCATAGAAAACCCCAGGTCACAGGACTACAGCTCACCCGCGGGACACCGCGCGTCAGGCCCAGGGGTGGCCGCCACCCCTGAATGTCCCCCCCTCGTGGCCACCCCTGAAGGGCCAAAAGTGATCACCGATAACGACTTGGCCGAGATCGACAAGGAGACCGAGGACCGGGTCGCCGCCCGCATCATCGACGCCCGGAAGCGCGCCAACGCCCGCCGGGCTGAAGACCTCGCAAAGCAGGCCGCCCGCGCCGCCGGACTCGCAGCCCGGCACGACCGCAAGATCAACCGACTTGGAGGCGCCCCCACCATGCCCACCCTCACCCCCGGCGCGTCGCCGGCCCACGGAGCGCCCACCGCCCGCACCCTGATCGACACCGGCGGATGCGCACCCGGATGCCTGCTCGCCGTCAGCCCGCCCCGGACCTGCACATGCCCGTGCAGCGGCCGGCACCACGGCGCCCTCGACACCGCCGCCGTGCCCACCCTCGACCCCACCCGGGCCGCAGCATGAGCGCCCCCCGGCCCGCCCGGGAGTGGACCGGCCACGCCCGACCCGACGGCACGCCCAGTGCCGAGGCACGTGCCCCGTGGGCGGGCTTGCGCTCGCCCACCGCCTGGACCTGCCCGTCCTGTCGGACCCCTGCCGAGCCCGGCCCGCACGGCGCGCTCCTCGTCCGTCACGTCGGTGGCTGCCCGAACGCCCGGCCGGCCCCGTGACCACCAGGCGCTCGGCGCGCGGGCCGCCCGGGTGCCGTACGCAACCCCCCACCCACACCAGCAAGGGAGATCGCCCCGCATGATCAGCCAGATCAGCCTGGCCGGCGACAGCCCGGCAACCACGGTCTACCTCGACGTCCACCTCGACGGCATCACCGCCAGCTGCGCGGACTGCGCGACCACGTTCCAGGCCCGCATCGTGCCAACGCGATACCCGGCCGGCAACATCAAGGCCGGCAAGCCGATCTGCCCCCGGTGCCTCGCCGCCGGCCAACCCGACCTCGCCGCCGTCGCAGGCGCCCTCGACACCATCGCCGCCACCGCCACCGGCGAGACACTCGCCTTGGCCGCGATGGCGCTGTCGAGCATCCGGCGAATCGACAAGGACCGCCGCGCCGAAGCGTTCGTGAAGACCCTCCCTTGGTCACATCCGGCACCCGACATCACCCGCCTCGGACACGACGCCCTCGACGATGACAGCGTGGAGGTGTTCGTCAGCGCGTGCCTGCGCGGCGGCGTGCCGCGGGTGTCGCTGACCGACCGCGGCGGATGGGCGCTCCTCGACGTCGACGCGGACGCCGCCGTCGACGCAGCCGACCGGATCCGCACCCTGGCCACCGCCGCCCTGGATGCCGCCCGCTTCAGGTCGACCGGTCGACCGCCCACCGAGACCGCCTGACCACCCCAGCCAGGCGCGGCCATCACCGCGCCCGGCTCACCCCAACCCGATCTGGTCCGGGTGTGGCACTCGCGCCTTACCGGTTCGATGGCGCCGCTGACGAAGATCACTCCCTGAGCTGGTTACCGCTCCTCGCGAATCCACCAGCGCAGCAGCCACGGCCGTCGGCGCCGACGCGACCGGCCTCCCGGCAACGCTTCGGCCACGACCCCGGGCGGCAGACTCCGGTCGTACGCCTCGTACTCGGCATCACCCGGATACAAGATCGTCGGAATGAAGCACGCGACGAACTCGTCGTTACCCTCCGACGTGAATACCCGGATTCCCAGGTCGCCGAGCCGCCGCGGAACCACCCCACCCGACTCGCGCGCCACGTCGTACCGCCGCACCCGCGGGCCTGGTGCCTCCTCCTCGGCGGCCCAGTCCTCCCCGTCGCCATCCCACGCATCCCCCGTGATCTCCCCCGTCATCCGGCCACCGTGCCACACCCCGACACGGGAGACGGTGGCGGGCGTCCGGTCGCTCGCGTACGCGCGCGAGGCGGACAAGGTCACCGGCTGTCATCGTCTGGGGTGCGGTGACGGCGGTAGGCGGATGATGTTCGTAGGAAATGCCCAGCGTGACAGCGGGCATCGAAGAAATGAGAGGAGGTGCGCCGGACAATGACAGCGGAGAGTAGTGGCCGACCGGGTCGCGCCCATCTGCGACCGGTCGAGACCGGCGACCAGGACGAGGTGCGCGCGCTGCACGCCGAGGGTCTGGGCCGCAACAAGATCGCCGAGCGGTTGGGGCGGTCACCCTCGACCGTGTCGAAGATCGCCCGGGACCTCGGGTTGGCCTTCGATCGTGCGGCGACCGCGCGGGCGACCCGCGCCGCCGTCGTGGATGCTGCTGCGCGCCGGTCGGAGATCCTGACGGCGACCTACCTGCGCCTCGACGAGACGCTGGCCAGGTTGGGTTCCCGCCGGCCGGTGGCCCACGGCGAGACCCGTGACGGTGACGTCGTGGAGAGCTCGGTGTCGGTGCTGCCGGCCCGGGACGTCCAAGCGCTTGCCACGGCCGCCGATCGGCTGTCTTCGGTGATCGCCAGGCTTGAAGGCGTCGAGGACGGCACTGCGCAGTTGTCCGCGGTTGATGCTTGGCTTGCGGCGATGAGCGGACGGTCGGCGTGACCACGCTGCGGGTGCTGGGCCCGCAGGACGAAGACGCGGTGCGCGAGTTGCACGCGCAGGGGCTGAGCCGCAACGCGATCGCCCGCGAGTTGGGCCGCTCACCGTCGACGATCACGAAGATCGCGAAGGGCTTGGGCTTGAAGTTCGACCGGGCCGCGACCAGGGAGGCGACCGCGGCGAAGGTCGTGGACGCTGCTGCGCGCCGCACCGAGCTGGTCGGCGACATGCTTGTCGAGGCGTCGAGGCTGGTCCGCCGGCTGTCCGAGCCCTACGACAGCGTGTTCGCGTCGAAGAACGGCGAGTCGGTGGTGACCCCCCTCGCCCAGATCACCCCCGCCGGTGCCCGCGATCTGGCCTCGGCTGTCGCGAGCTTGTCGGCGTCGATCGTCCGCCTGTCCACGGTTCCCGTCGAGGACGGCACGGCCCAGGCCCGGTCAATGCTCGGCGATCTTGCCCGCGCGCTCGGTGTCGCGGCTGACGGCCTTCGGGAGGCCTCATGACTGGCCGGGGCGAGCTCGCGGCGGACGTTGTCGCCACGACGTTGCGGGCGGCCGAGCTTGTCGGGACCGCCCGGCACCTGCCCCCGGCCGACCTGGAGCGCTCGTTCTTCGCGATCTACCGTGACATTTCCGCGTCGGCCGCCCCGGGCTCGGATGAGACCGGCTGGGCGGCGGCGGCGCTGACGATGGCTCTCGCGAGGTTCTGCGCGCAGGTCCTGGACGAGTGGGCCAACTGCGACCCGGACGGGCCGGCCGAGGAATGGCTGTCTGAGAGCCTGTCCTGAATCTTGATGGGTTATCGGTCGGTCGTCGGTCTGGGTGTCCAGCGTTGGACCAGGGTGCCGCGGGCGAGGCGGCGTGCCATGGTGCGGATCATCGCCCAGTGGATGAAGGTGGCGGAGCTTGCAGGGTCGCGTTCGTAGTCGCGGGCGAGGCGGCGGTGGGCGGTGATCCAGGCGAGGGTGCGTTCCACGACCCAGCGTCGTGGGAGAGCCTGGAAGCCTTTCTGGCCGTCTTTCTTCCGGACGATCTCAACCGTGGTCTTCACGAAGCGGGCGGCCCAGTCGACGAACTTTCCGGCGAAGCCGCCGTCGGCGAACAGGTGCCGGCAGCTGGGGGTGGCGAAGTAGTGATCGATGAGCAGCTGGCGGGCGCCGTCCCGGTCTTGCCGGCTGGCCGGGACGATCAGCACCCCCAGCAGCAGGCCGAGGGTGTCGACGACGATGAACCGCTTGCGGCCGTTGATCTTCTTCCCCGCGTCGTAGCCGCGAGAGGCGGCGGTAACGACCTGGGAGCCTTTGACCGACTGGGAGTCGATCACACCGGCGGTCGGCTCGGCCGCTCTGTGCTCGGTCTGGCGGACCGTGTCGCGTAACCCGTCGTGGACACTGATCGTCACCCCTTTCTTCTTCCACCGGTCGAAGAAGCCGTAGACCGTCTTCCACGGTGGGAAATCCACCGGCAGCGCCCGCCACACGATGCCGTTGTGGGTCACGTAGAGGATCGCGTCCACGATGTCGCGCCGGTCGTGGCTCTCGGGCCGGCCGTCCTTCGGGACCGGGGGCAGCAACGGCTCGACGTAGGCCCACTCCGCGTCGGACATATCGGAGGGATAGCGGCGAGATCGACCCATGCCCCGACCGTGGCCAGCCCGACCCGTCCGATCACGCCACCACACCGCGAAGATCAGAAACAGATCACGCGCAGGCCACACAACCAAGATCTAAGACAGGCTCTGAGATGGTCGCCGCCATCATGACCGAGGCCGAGCGGCGCCGAGACGCCGATGGCTGACGCCGGCGGCCTGGACGTGGCCGCCCTCGACGTCATCGATCTCGCCGCCGTCGCCCACCGGGTCGCCCGGTACGAGCGGGCCCTGGAGGCGGTTCGGCTCCGGCTGTCGGGTGCCGTGGATCCCCGGGCGCTCGACGCGCTCACGCGCCATCTGGCCCGGCTACCAGCCCGCCCCGCCGTGGCGTTCACCGTTGCCGTAGCCGAGGCCGATCTCGCCGCACTGCGGCGGGTGCGGGCGTTGCTCGGCGATGAGCCGCCGGCCGGCTGGTCGGTGGCAGCGATCATCGTCGATGCGCTCGCTCGCCGCGAACAGATGTTCGGTGGCGCGGTGGTCGTGCCGCCTCTGCTTGCCGGACCGGTGCGCGCCCTGCTCGTCGAGGCCCTGGCCGCCCGTGCGCGCCGCGACGGCGGGCCGCTCCCGGCAGTCGGCTTGAGCACGCTGCTCGACCAGCTCGACCGCGCCGCGCTCCGGTCGCGCCCCGGTTCCGACACCGGTACCAGCGACCGGCCGACCGGTCACGCTGCGATCAGCATCAGCGCCGCCGAGATGGCCCGTCGGATGGGATGTAGCACCGGCTACGTCCGCAGGCTGGCCCGTCGGGGCGCGATTCCCGCCCGACGGTCGGGCGGGGTCTGGATCATTACGGAGCCGGGCACAGACGATGACCACCTCACCCGCCACGAGCACGGCTGACCTGCGCCGCCTGTCCGCGGCCGACCTCGCCGACTACCAGCGCGACGCCGAAGCCGCCCACGCCCGCGCGCAGCAGCAGCTCGAGCAGGCCGCCGCCGACGACGCCGACCCCGACGACGTCGAGGCCCTCGGCGTGTTCGCCCGGGCCCGTGCCCGACTACGGGGCGCCGAGGCTGAGGCCGCCCGCCGGGAAACGGTCCGCCGGGACCGGCGTGACGAGCTCATCGCCTCGATCATGAACCGGCCCAGCGACGCCGAGCAGATCCTCGACCACCTCGAAGCCATCGGCGAGGCCGTCGCTGGGCTGCGACGGATCGCCGAGTACCGCAGGACGTTCATCGCGGACACCGCCGCGGGGCTGCGGGGCTGCGGCGTGGCGGCCGGACCGCGCGGCGGGTCCGGCCCCTGGCACAGCGAGCCCTACATGGGGTGGTCCGTCGGAGTAGGACCGCGGCGCGTCGACCAGATCGACCCCGCGCTGTACGTCGCTCTCGCGCTGCGCCGGGTGTTCGGCGGTGCGCCGTCGGGCTGGACGCTGCCGCAGCCCTCGGCCGCGGCCGTCGACGCCGTCGGCACAGCCGACCTGACAGAGGTGCTCCGCCGTGAGCTCGGCGAGGCCGCCTGATGACCACATCGACCGACGCCGAAACGCTGCTCTCCGACCTCGACCAGGCATCGGACGGCGAAACTGCGGCCCGCGCCGAAGGGCTCCTCGCCCGTCTCATCGCTGCTCGCGCCGAGTGCACCCGGGCCCGGCTGGCCGCCGAAGCGGGCGCCGAGCGGCGCGCCCGACTGGAGACCCTCGCCGAGGAGATCCGGGCCGCCTCGCCCGACGCCGACCGCCTGCACGGGCTTCTCCTCGCCGCTGAGACGGCGCTCGCCGAGCTCCTGGCCGCCGTCGACGAACGGGGAAGGCTGCACGACTCGTGGCGTGCCCAGCTTCGCGCCGAGCAGGTCACGCCCGGCACGGTCGCCCAGCCCGAGAACGCCGGCCTCGGCTGGCTGGAGCACGGCGGGGACCTCCTGGTCGACGGCCAGCGGATCATCCGGCCCGATGCTGGGCAGCTCGCTGGCCTTGCGGTCTACCGGGCCACCAACTCGACGATCAACCCCGAGCTACGGCCCGGCCGGCACCTCGCCGACGACTGCCAGCCGTTCCAGCAGGCACTCGCCGACGATCCGGCCGGCTTCCTGCGGGCCCGGCTCGGCGCCACGGAGACGACCCGGTGAGCGGGGACGGCCTGGGCTTCTTCGACTACCTCGACGCGCTGGACGCCGCCCGGGAGCGGCGCGAGGCAGCGCCAGCCGCCCCGGCCGCGTTCGGAACGCCGCAGCATCCCAGCTGGCGAGGGGAGACCCGGGTGCCGCAGCGCGACGCCGCATGGCTTGACAACGCCCCGCAAGAAGAGATCCACCCGGCTTTCCAGCGGGGGGAGCTCGCCGAGCTTCTCGGCGCACCCGTGCCTTTCCGGGGCCCTGCCGACGGCAAGCAGTGGACGGCACAGGACGCCGGCGCCGCAACCCCGGACGAAGTCGACCAGGCGTTGCGCTCCGGCCAGCTACGGGACCTGCTCGCCGGGGACGCCGGCCCGGACGGAACAGCGGACGGGGACGGGGACGGGGCAGCCTGACATGACGGCACTCCCCGGCTACAGCCGCAAGGCCACCCCGCGGGCCGTTCACGGCTCCGGGGACTTTGGCCCGCGCCGGGGAACCAATGGCCTGTCCATCGCCCAGCTTGCGGGCCGTGCCCGCGCAGACCGGGCGGACCCGCTGCGGGCGAAGGTCGAGGCCGACTTGCGGGCCGTGCCCGCGCAGACCGGGCGGACCCGCTGCGGGCGAAGGTCGAGGCCGACCCGAGCATCCGGAACCCGGACGCCTTCCTGGTGTGGTTGGGCCGCCGCAAGGGCGGCCTGAACAGCCACCGGGGCCGCAGCGCGCATCCGGGGATCGGCACACGCAGGCTCGCCGAGCACGCCGCGGTCAGCGGCGGGGGCCGGTCGGTGCTCCCGTCTGGTGGTGGGGATGCGCCGACGATGCGCCTGTCCCGCGCGGACCTCGGCCGGGCGTTGCGGGAGGCCGCGCCGACGCTGGTCCTCCCCCGCCCGGCCGTCCAGGACGCGTCGACGGTGGCGCTTCGCCGGCCGGCCGCCCGTGAGGCGGACACGGTCGCGCTGCGGCTCCCGATGAGCCAGGCCGCGCGCGTCGCTCGAGCGAAGCCGGGCGGCCAGTGGAACGCCCCCGTGAACCTCCCGAAGGCGCCCGAGGCGCCGAAGCCGGAGCCGGTGAAGCTCCCGCCCGAGCTGGCGAAGCTCCGCGTCTCCGGGGTGAAGGCGCCGAAGCTCGGCGGGGTGAAGATCCACAAGAAGACGAAGATTTCGAAAGCTTGGCGGCTTGGTCGCCGCTGACCCTCTGGAGCACAAATGACGACACCGTCGGGGCCGAGTACGGCCCACACCATCCCCAGCCCACCCGGCTGGCCTGACCCGTACCTCACCTCGGTCGAGATGAACAAGATCTCGACAATGCTGTCGTTCCTGTCGTTCCGAGCGGGCGGGTTCTGCCAGCTCACCCAGACGATCGCCCACGACATCCCCACCGACTCCGACTACCCGATCGCAATGCAGAACGAGGAGGTCGACCGCGACGGCGGACATTCCGACCGGGACAATCTCTCGCGGTACATGGTGCGTACCCCGGGGGTGTACTTGGTCGCCGGGACCGCGGCGCTGGCCGTCAACGGCACCGGGTTTCGCGCGTCGAAGTTGATGGTAAACGGCGGCTCGGCCTCGCCGATCACTCTGGCTATCACGCAGCGCGCGGCGATGACCGGCATCGAACCGTTCATGCCCGTGGGACCCCGCGTCGTCCGTCTCGCGGTGGACGATTACGTCGAGCTGCGGATCCGCCAGAACAGCGGGGCGACCATTCAGACGTCGGTGGCGGACGGCGGATCATCCCTGACCGTCATCTGGATCGGAGCATGATGATGATCGGAACCAGTGACGGTATGGCCGCCCTGCTGCCGGACGTCGGGGTGTGCCACGTCCGCGCGACCAGCCCGCAGAACCTCACCCCGGGCGAGGACAGCCCGATCGTGTTCGGCGCCGCCGAACAGGACGACGAGCACATGTGGGACCCGGCCCACCCCACGCGGATCAGCGTGCCCACGGCCGGGGCGTACATGGTCCTCGCTACGCTCACCGTCGCCGCGGGCCCGGCCGGCGGCCGGGGCATGCGGGTACGCCGCAACAACGCCGAGGCCGTGGCCGGGGCGACCACACCCGCCGACGACGGCGACGCCGTGGTGCTCGACCTGCCGGGGCGCATCGTCACCCTGACCGCCGGCGACAAGCTGGAGCTGACCGGCTGGCACACCGGCGACGAGCCGCTGTCCACCTCGCTTGCCGACGAGGGCTGCCGGCTCGCGGTCATCCGGCTGGCAGCCCGGTGACGACCGCACCGGGCGAGGTCCCGGACGACCTGGTGGCCCGCACCGCGGTGCCGGACCACTGGCCGGCGATCAGCGAGCGGATGGCGCGCAGGCTCACCGACGATCGGCTGATCCCGTGCTGGGTGGTCGGCCGTCGGGTGTACGTCTCGGCCGCGGATGTCAAGACGTACCTGGCGTCCTGCTACCGGCCGGCCGGGTGAGGGCGGCCTACCACACCTGGGGTGGGGCCAGGGGACATCGACGTTCACCGGCACCTCCCAGCGTCGCCCGTCATCATCCGAACAGCGCACGCGCAGGTGTAGCTGCTCAGATCGGTCCTCGACCGCGCGCACCAGCCAGTCCGTCTGGTCGCCGGTGCTGAGGGCACCGTGCATACCCGTCAGATGAGACCCGGACGAGGCGGCGACGAACTCGACGCCGTGTCCGTCGATGATCGAGGCGGTCAGGCGGGCGAGGCGCCACGGACTGGTGAGGCGGAGGCGGAGATGGAACATCTCGGTTCCGCCCGAGGCGCCGGCGGACTCCGGGGCTTCCTCCATGGCGCCGACGAAGGCGGGTAGCCGTTCGTCGCTGCGGCGCTCCTTGTCGGATCGGGCCATCTGCCGGGCGTAGATGGCGCTCCCGATCGCGACCACCAGCGAGATGATCGAGACGATGAGCGCGGCGATCCCCATGCCGGAAGCCTAGGGGCACCCCGGGACCGCACGGTCCGCACCGGTCCCCCATGGATACAACAGAAGGGGCATTCTGTTGTATCGTTCGATCATGGCCAGTGTGATCGTCCCGACCGTGCCCGCCGCCGTCGACGTGCTGCCCGCCGGCAGCACCCCGGCGCTCATCCGGGCGAGCCGCGACCCGTGGGCCGCGCTGGTCGCCCTCTGGCTCGACAGCGGCTTCTCCGCGCGGACCCGGGAGGCCTACGCCCGGGCGGTCGCCGAGTGGACCGCGGCATGCGCGCGGTGGGGCGTCGCGCCGCTGGCGGCGAGCCGACCCCATGTCGACCGGTGGGCCCGCGACCTCGAAGCGGCCGGGCAGGCATCCACGACGATCGCGCGCAAGCTCGCCTCGGTCAGCTCGGTGTACGACTATGCCCTCGACGAGGGCATCGTCACCGCCTCCCCGGCCGCCCGGGTCAAGCGGCCGAAGACCCTCGACCGGCATCAGGCCCCCGGTCTGTCCCTGGACGAGGCCCGCCGGTTTCTCGCCGCCGCCACAGCCGACGGGCCACGAACCGAGGCGCTCATCGGCCTGATGCTCCGCAACGGCCTGCGGGTGTCGGAGGCCATCAGCCTGGACGTCGACGACCTCGACACTGAACGGGGCCACCGGATCCTCCGTCTCGTCGGCAAGGGCTCGAAGGCCGCGAAGATCGCCCTGTCACCGGCGACCGCCCACGCCATCGACACCTACCTCGACGGCCGGGCCGACGGGCCGCTGTTCGCCACCGCCACCGGGCGCCGCCTCGACCGGCCCGCTGTCTGGCGCAAGGTCCGTGCCCTCGGCCGCCGCGCCGGCCTTCCCCAGGCCCGCCTGTCCCCGCACTCGATGCGCGCCACCGCCATCACCCTGCTACTCGACGCCGGCGCGAGCCTGCGCGACGCCCAGGACTTCGCCCGCCACGCCGACCCCCGCACCACCCGCGGCTACGACCGCGCCCGCGGCAACCTCGACCGCCACGGCACCTACGCTCTGACGGCCTTCCTCGGAGCGTGATGTCTCGTTCGCGGGCCGCCATCTCCTGCTGGACTTGACGTCGTGGGCACCACCTCACGGGGGTGGGGAGTGGCGGTGGCCGCCCCAGCTGGCGGTGGCTGCTGGGGGCCAGCGTCCGGGATGACGCCTTAGCCGGAGGCTGCTCATGGCTGGAACTTTTATTACTGGGCACTGCTGGTGTTAAATCGTGACATGGCCACTACCATTGCTTTCTTCAACCACAAGGGTGGCGTTGGGAAGACCACGCTGCTCTTCAACGCCGCAGTGGAGATGGGGCGCCTTGACAAGCGGGTCCTCATGGTTGACTTCGACGCCCAGGCCAACCTGACCGCAATCGCGGCCCACGATGACGTGCTCGATAAGTTGTACCCTCCGGCACCCGCCGTTGGGTCGAACACGGTGGCCGGGGCATTCGCGCCCCTGGTCAGCGGCGCTGGTGATCTTGCACCACCTTCCGCGCTCGAAATCCGAGACAACACCGTATGGCTCCTGCCCGGCGACATCCAGCTGTCGACGTTTGAGGCGATCCTTCCGAACGCATGGGTGGAAGCCCTTGCCGGCAACGAGCGGGGATTCCGCGTAACGAGCGCTCCATACCGCCTCGTTAATGAGGTCGCGCAGGCGGTCGATGCGGACTTTGTCTTTGTTGATCTAGGGCCCAATGTTGGAGCACTCAACCGCGCAGTTCTACTTGGAAGTGACTATTTGATCCTGCCGATGGCCTCGGATCTTTTCTCCTTGCGTGCTCTACCCAGCGTCGGTCAAAGTCTCGTCACCTGGGTCAATCAGTGGGGAACGGCTCAAAGAATGGCGCCGCCATTGGATTTTGAGATTCAACTCGGAGTGCCGAAGGTGTTGGGTTACGTCTCTCAGCAGTTCAACATTTATCGGGGAGAAGCGACCTCGGCATTCTCTTCATGGATCGCGCGAATCCCTGAAGCGATCAGAAAGGGGCTTCTTGACCCGCTCAGCGTCCACCCAGATGGCCATGGGGAAACGCTCGCAGATCCTGCCAGAAAGTCCGATCCCAAGGTGGGGGACCTTAAAAACTTCCACAGTCTAGTTCCTCATGCGCAGCTCCTAAGGAAAGCGATTTTCGAGCTCCAGGTAGACAACGTGATTCGCGGCAATCAATACACCCGAGCTAAGGAGTCGGAGACGCAGTTTCGGGATCTTTGCGTGGAGATCATTAAGCGTACGTGAATCGGGGGTGAGGCACCGCGCCGGGAGTGGCGCCCTACTGCGGACATCAGACTGGCGGCGCACAACGCCCTTCGGTGGGATGAATCCAAGGATGGCCTGCTCGACGCCGACGGCTGAGACGATCAGGACGAAAGACAGCCGCGAGTAGCCGTCGGGTACGGTCGGGGAGCCGGTTCGGCCGGCGCGCCCGCCGCGGCGGCCTGGAACTGGCCTGGGACCGGCGCACCGGCACCTATCTCCTCAGCGACCCACAGACGGGTGTCCTGGTTGCGGGCGACTACCAGTCGCTGCCCGACCTCGACGCCGTCGAGCACTGCCTGGCCGCCTGACGCTGGACACGGCCGCGCCCCCGCACTCGTCCGGGCCGGGGGCGCGGTGTCGCCAGCTCACCACCCGACCGGCAGAGCGCCTGTCCCGACCTGCGCCAAGCCCCACGACGACACCTGATCGTCCACTTGATCAGGGAACCTTGATCAGGCCCCGCGCACGCACGGCCCGGCCGGCGATCACGCTGGTACGCAATGGCAGCCGCGACAGCCCGGACCGTTTCTCGTGCCCGGGAGCCTCTTGACCGGCGGGGTACGTTGCCTGTTTCTGCTCGACCGGCACGGGACCATGTGCTGAGCGCGATCCTCGGTGGCGATGACCCTGGTTCGACGGAGGCGCCAGCTTGTCATCGCCGTCCATAAATAGTCACTGTGACCATTTATGGACTGGGGACTGGCGAGGGAGCGGCGAGCTCCACAGCCCCCGCCGCTCGGCGGTCAGGGTGGCGGAGGCATCCAGGGATGCGGATCGCGTCCCGCGGCAGGACCCTCAAGCCCGACTCCGATTGACTCCCGCTCGTCAACACGCGCCCCGGTTGACCAGGGGCCCCTTGACTTCGCCTCGCGCGCACGAGGAAGCGCCTGCGGGTGCGATGGTTCAGGCCGTTCCGCTCCCAAGAGCTCGTTGACGAACCAGCCCGATGTCCGGCGGCGGTCTCCCTGCCTCCCTCGGGCGGGAAGGCCCGCACCTGCGACCGACAGGGAACTCCGCGGGTGCGGCGCCCGCGTGCGGCGGTTGACGCCCGATAGTGCACCTCGATCCTCGTGAGTGCGCGTATCCGTTGCCCGCGCGCATGGTGACTTCGCCGATCGCAGGCCGCGAAGCGTCGCGAGGGTCGCGCCCATCGGCGCGTGCGCGACAGGCGGCGCCCTCGTCCTCACGCCATACCGATAGGGTGCAACGCGCACTTAAACGACTTCGGGGGACACCATGCGTAAACCACTGATTGCTGCTGCCGTTCTCGCGGTCACCCTCGGCACCGCCGGATGCTCCAGCTCCGGTAGCTCTGGCACGTCGACCGGCGCCACCCCCGCAGCTTCCGCCGCGCCGACCACCGCGTCCGCCGGGCTGGACCCAGCCGACCTGATCCGGAAGGCCGGCGGGAAGCCGATGGCCGGGCAGAACCCGAATGCCACCGACGCTCGCGGCAACCGGTACGCCACCGGCGGGATCGGTGACGACATCGCCCACGTGCAGGAGATCCGCATCACCACCCAGACCCCTACCAGCACCCCCTGGCCGCAGCAGCCCTCCACGGCCGAAGACTGGTACATCACCGGCCCCGGGTTCGTCGCGGACCTTCAGGGCTTCACCGGCGGCACCGGGCAGGTGTCACCGCAGACCATCGCCCAGCGGCTCGGTGGGACAGTCGTTCCGCGGGGTTAGATCGGGCCTTGGCGGCGTTCCCACTCGATCCGGCTGATCGCATACACGCCTTTCTCGGCACCGTGGAGAGGCTCGGTGCGCACGAGGTGCATGCCGAGCCGTTCGGCGAGGCGGATGGAGGCGGTGTTCGCGGCGCGGATGACGGAGACGATCTCAGGTAGCTCGGGGTGGGTGTCAAAGGCCCAGGTGATCGCCGCCGTCGCGGCCTCGCTCCCATAGCCGCGTCCCCACCAGGGGCGGCCGACGAACCAGACCGCCTCGATGCCCGGCCACCCCGGTTCGGACCACAGGCCGGCGCGGCCGACGAGGGTGCCGGTCGAGTGTTCGACGACGGACCAGGGGCCGACGCCTTCGAGTTCCCAGCAGCCGATGTTGCCGGCGAGGTTGTGCCACATGCCGTGCCGGTCGGTGGGGCCGCCGATGTGCTGGGCGAACTCCTCGTCGCTCCAGATGTCGGCGTAGGCGTCGAGGTCGGAGCGGGTGATGGGGCGCAGGGTCAGGCGTTCGGTAATGAGGGTGGGGATGGTGGTCACGGGGCGCCGGTTCCCGCGGGCAACGCCTTGTATGCCTCGGTGAAAGCGGCGACCTGGGGGAGCTGGCGATAGTCGGCGGAGAGGGTTCGGCCGAGGCTGCGCAGCTTCCCGGCAACGGTGTGGGCGGGTGTCGCCGTGTCGTGCAGTACCACGGTGGCAATCCGGGCGGCTTCTTCGGGTTCCGGCTGGCTGCCGCGGAGGTAGGCGAGGGCGAGGGTGAGCGCGGCGTGGTGCGCCTCCTCGGAGGAGAAGTCGCCGCCGCGCTTCCGGTAGCCGTCCACAGCGAGCGCGGCCCATGTGCGGGCATCGGCGGTGTCGCCTAGGGCAAGCGCGGAGCCAGCGCGGAACATCGCCATCCCGGCGGGGCCGACGGGTGTCGATCCGGGCCGGGGGGTGAAGGTGTCGGCGGTCGCCTCCATCCGGTCGAGAGCCTCACGGGCCGCCGGGATGTTGCCGAGGGCGGCATGGGTGCGCGCCTCGTAGGCGGCGATCCGGGCAGCCATGTATGGGTCGGTGATGTGGCTGACCGCCTGGAGCTCGGCCAGCGCCGGGCCATACCGCTGCCGCCAGTAGGCGATGCTCGACCGCAACGCCGCCACAGACAAGATCAGGACCGGGTCACCGACCTCGGCGGCATAGCGGCCGGCGAGGCCGGCGAACCGACGGGCGGCGCGCATGTCGTCGGCGTTGAAGGCCAGCCGGCCAAGGAAGTAGGTGAACTGTCCGCCCAACAGGGTGATGCGGGTCCGGGACTCAGGGGCGACCGGGCCGCCGAGGATGGTGGTGATCTGCCTCCACCGGGCGCCGACCTCGGGCAGCAGCGACGTGTGCGGGGCCGAGCCGTACGCCCGTGCGATTTCGTCCGCGTCAGTTTCGAGCTCGTCGAGGGTCGCGGCCGTCACGGCCTCGTCCATGCGCGTCTGAGTCGATGCTGCCAGCGCGGACAGCGCGGACAGCTCCACGAACTCGCGCCGGTCCGTGGCCACCTCCTCTCCTGGTCCCCCCGTCACTGTGGAGTTCCCGGCCGGCGAATGTCCATCACCCGCCCGCTTGATCTGCAGGGCGGTGTGTTCCATGACTGCGTCCTGCCATAACTGCACCAGCCGGCCGGTGGCGTGCAACTCCCGGTCGAGGCCCTCAACCACCGGCCGCGTCGGCAGCAGCCACGGACTGCCGTGCTGCTCGCCGCGGCAGGCCGCTGACACGACCATCCGATGAACCCGGATCTTCTCGCCCAGCTTGGTGAAGTTCGCCGACTCACGCACCCCGCGCAACTCGCGCAGCCGCGCGAGCTCGGACACGAACGCCGATTTTGCTGGCCGCGGCCGATCCTGCACGACGGCCCCCTCCCCGCTCTCGCGAGAGCTTGGCGGGCGAGAGAGACCTCTCTCGCGTCCGCGAGACTCTCGCGGTCTGTCGCTGACCTGCTGCGCAGTGTGTCATAAGACGTACCGGCGGATGTGCCGGTCGGCGTTCGATCCGCGCGGGCAACTCCTGATCGGTTCCCCGCCGCGGCTCGCCGCTCGCCGCCGTGGGTGGCCGCCCACCCTCTGCCCCGTGGAGGGCCGCGCGGCCGCGTGCAGTGGGAGGGGGCGAGACACCGTCTTCCCCGCCCCCTCCCACCCCTGACCTATCCGCGTCCCATCCCCCACCTGGAGGCCCCCATGAGCCAATCGACCACCAGCCCGGCGTCGACGACCGTGATGGTCGGCCTGCCGAGCCCGCACGTCGTCGGCGAGCGTGCCGCGGTGATCCTCGACGCGATCGAGGCACACCCGGAGTTCCCCCGGCTCCAGGCCAGCACCCTGCAGTACCCGGAGTGCTGGGCGACGTTCACCGGCTACCCGCTGATCGCCGAATGGGACCTCGACGCCGACGGGCCGCACCTGTTCGTCGAGGCGCTGCGCACGATGGCGATGAAGGCCGCCGTGTTCGAGTTCACCCAGGACGAGAAGACCGCGGAGCTGGACGTGTCCGCGCCGGTCGACGAGATGGTCCACGCGCTGACTGCGCAGTTCACGATCCTCTCCCGGATCCAGGCCGATCTCTCGCTGACGTTCATCCACTCGACCGACAACGAGCGCTTCGCCTACGACGCGGGCGGCTACACCGACGAGGTGTACCGGGCCGCCGGCTGGGGGGAGCTGCCGCGCCGCTACTGGATCGGCAAGGCCGAGACCAGCCGCCGCCTGGATGTCCTGTACGAGCGCTACGAGTCGATCGGCGTGCAGCGCGGCGGCCGATCCCACTTCCTCACCTTCGGCCGTTAGAACTCCGCCAGGGCAGCCCGTAGCGCGTTCACCACCAGCTCGGGTGGGAACCGGCGCGCTGCGGACCGCTCAGCTTCGACCAGCACCTCGGCCACGTTGTCGGCGTCGGCGTGCCGGATGAGCGCGGTCATCCACCCGGCGAGCGCATCTGGATCGTCGGGCATCGGCCCCGGATGCGAAGCCGGTTCCGTCTCCGCGGGCCAGCGTTGCCCCGCGGAGGCGTACCGGCCGACCGGAAACCCGATCTTCTCAGGGTGGATGCACACCGGCACCCCGCTGACCAGGTCACGCCGATAGCCGGCCGTCGTGTCGTACCGACTGGCGGGCCCTGGCCCGTCGACGATGTCGAACCTGCCCGGATCATGGACCTGTCCCGGGCAGACCGCGCACAGCGCGTCCTCATCCCAAGGATGATCCATGTCGGATGTCACCCGCCCATCATCACCAGCCGCCGGCCCGACTCGACGGTCTGTGCTCACCGCGCCCCGCCCGCGGATCGTCGCCGCGGCACTCGACATCGCCCGGCGCTGGTGCGCCGGGCACAGCATCGACGGCGCGCCGGCGCTTGGGCACGCCGTCCGGGTGGCGCTCACCCTGGGCCGTCACACGCCCGACGCGCCGCCTGAATTGCTTGCCGCGGTGCTGCTGCACGACGTGCCCGACTACGCCCGAGCCGACGTTGTGGACGCCGAGGTTGGCGGCTGGTGCGGCACCAACACCCTGATCACACTGTGGGCAATCCACGACGAGCACACCGCCATGGACCTCTACCGCACAGACCCGGCCAGCGCCGTCCGCCGGCTGTCCCAGCTCCCCGACGGGGTCGCTGCCGCCCTCGCCGCCGACAAGACCGTCAGCCTGCGGTACGTCCTCGCCGGCGCCCGCAACGCGCCCGACCTCGCCGCCTTCTGGGCGACCCGCCACGCCTTCCTCACGCTGGTGCCCTACCTGCGCGCCTTCCACGCCGCGACCGCGCACCGCCTACCCGAAAGCCTCGCCCGCGACCTGGACCAGCTCGTCACCGACGCAGAACAGGTCACCGCGGCCGTCTGACCGCCTGCCCGCCCGGGAGGCCGCCGACGATGGCGGCGGCGGGCAGGCACCCCATCCCTGGGAGAGATCATGTCCTGGAAGGCCACCACCCCGGACGCGCCGGCCGTCCGGGCCGCCCGCTCCGATGCCGAGGTCGTCATCCGCTACCGCACCGCCGAGACCAGCGGAGACGTTCGGTTGCCGCTGGTGGTCTGGATGGGCCTGGCCAACGCCACGCGCACGGGCCGGCTCGACCGGCTCGGCGCGGCCTGGTCCTCGTGGACGTCGTCGGGTGGCCGCACTCGGCTCGACGGCGACCAGGTGGTACTCGGCTTCGGCTACCTACACCAGCGGGAGGCACGGCTGCCCGAGCCGGTCTGGCGGGCACTCGCCGCCGCGGTCCGCGCCGGCACCCTCGAACAGCTCCCCGCCGCAGACCACGATGAACTCCCCGGGGATGCGGGGACAACGGACGCCGGGCGATGAGCGCGAGACTCCGACCCGTCGACACGGTCGACCCGGCCGAGTTACACCGCGTCCTGCTGTGGGCGCATGCCCGCTCGGGCTCGGCCGATCGGACGTTCACCGCGCAGCGGGTCGCGGACCGAGTCCGTGTGTCGGCCGTGGACATGGGCGTCGCGCTCGATGCGCTCGCCGTCGTCGGCCTGCTCCGCAGTCACCGCACCCGGGTGGGTCTCACCATCTACTACCGGCACCGCCTCGTCGACCTCGGTGTCGAGCAGTGCCGGCCGGGGACGGCGGCGATCAGCAGGCGGGAACTGTGGGCCGCCACCAGCTCTGCCTGGCAGCGCGCCGGGGCAGCGTCCACGGATGACATCGCCGCCGGGCTGGACGCCCCCGCCGGACGGGTTGGCCGGACCTGGCTACTCCTGCGGCTGGCCACCTGGACAGCCGCGGAATTACTGGTCCTGACCAGCGGCCCGGCATGGGCGCTCACCGCGCGCGGCCTCGACCAGCACGAACAGATCCGCCGAGAACGGCCGAGCGACCCGCAGGTGTGGGCGGCGATCGCCGCCGAGCAGGCCCACCGGCACCCCCACGGCGGCCTGAATCTGGGCGCCGTCGCCGACCGTCTCGGGGCGCCGACGCCATGGCTACACCTCTGGGCGGACGAGGCCGTCGAAGCGGGGCTTCTGACCCGAACCGACGGCGGACTGCTGCCCAGCGCAGGCGGATGGCGGCGAGTCGACGACTTCGTCGAGCTCCCGCCCGGCTGAGAAGGAGGCGCAATTGCGCGAGCAGGTCGAGCCGGACCAGGTTGCGCGTCTGGCCCTGGGCCCGCAGGAGCCGCAGGCGTTCCTCGGTGATGACCGGGTTGACCCAGCTACGGCGACCTGGTGGCGGCCGAGCAGAGCGCCGACCGGCACCCCGGTCGTCGAGTTCGCGATCATCCACGGGTGGTGTCGCGTTCCGCCACTCCGACGAGCGCGAGGCGGTAGTGCACGCCGGGTGGACGGAAGTCCGCTTCCTCCTCGCGGACCCCCTCCTGATCAGCCCTGCTTCGATCAACAGGTGGTCCGTGCACCGACGCGCCGAGAACCGCCCACAGACTGACCGCCCCCTCCGGAATCCGGAAGGCCACCATTCCCGCCGCGGCGCTCTGACCGCGGCTGACCATCCCCTGTTCCTCTCGCCATCCGGCCGGCAACGTCCCATGCGGCGATCCCGTGCACGCCGACCGAGCGGCGAGAGCTACCACTCCTTGACCTGGGGACGCGGGGGCGCGGACCGGGCGCGACCCCGGTCTCGCGGGCTGCCCCGCCGCGCGCAGAGCCCCGTCCCCGTGCAGGTGAGTCCGAGCCCGGTGACACGGTGTCGACGTAAGGGTTTACCCGCATGCCTCAAGTGATCGCCAAGGGTGGCAAGCTCTCCCCCTGCACGATCTCAGGGGGGATCCGATGAAGAAGATCATGCCGGCCGTGCCGCTCGCGCTTGCGTTGGCGCTGGCCGGATGCGGAGGCAGCGACGCAGCGCCGACGCCCGCCACTGGGGCGGCCGCGACGCCGGCCACACACGTCGGGATGCCGACCGCCGAGCAGGTGGTGAACACGCTACGTATGGCCGGGGCGCCGCTGACCTCGGTGACGGTCTACACGGCCGAGTCCGACCCGAAGAAGCTGCTCGGCCGCCCGGGGGGCTACGCATCCAAGGCGACGTTCAGTGACACCCGGATTCCGCCTGCCGATCTCGCCGAGGGCCTGGCCCCCGACTCGGTCGACCGTGGCGGCGTCGTCGAGGTGTTCCCGACCGCCGAGGGTGCCACCGCCCGGTCGACGTTCATCCAGGCGACTCTGCAGGGCGCTCAGGGTGTCCTGGGCACCGAGTACGACTACACGGCCGGCCCGGTGCTCGTCCGGGTGACCGGGACGCTCACCCCAGCCCAGGCCGGGGTGTACGAGCGGGCGACAGCGGGCGCCACCAGGTGATCGACCGCCCGCCAACCCCGTGCGGCAGGGTTGGCGGGTTGGTCGCCGATCCTCACACCACGCAACCCCACCGTTATCGCCGGGCAGGTCGTCGGGCCTAGGGATGGGTCGGTGCCGTGGTACCTCGGGGGCGCGGTCCCGGGCGGCATCGAGTGACGGACCCTAGGAGCCTAGAGCCCAGCTCAGAGGCTATTTTCGACCCTAGGGCGGACCCTAGGCCTAGGGGGCTAGGACCTAGCAGCGACGGCGGCGCGCAGCGCGTCGCGGGTGACTCCGACGGCGTTGGTGGGCCGGCCCTTGATGCCCGTCGCCCAGCACTGCTCGTCGATGGCGACGCCGGCGGCGCGCAGGTGCGCGCCGAGCTGCTGGGACGTCCACGGCCCCGACCCGTCCGGGGTGGCGGCGGTGTACCGGTCGGGCCAGGAGTCGGCCAGGCGGCCCGCCAGGACGGCGAGGTGGGCCTTCTCGTCGCCGCCGACGGCCTGGAGGGCGTGGCCGAGCAGGACCAGCGGTCCGGAGTCGTCGACGTCGACGGTCTCGCCGGCCGCCTGGCCGGTCAGTGTGCCCGCGGCGGCGCGTAGGGCACGGGCCCGGTCGGCGACCCGTTCGGCGGCGGGGGCGTCGACGTAGGCGCCGCGGGCCACGAGCGGATCGTCGTCGACGCCGGCGAGGTAGCAGATGCCCTTGTCCTTGCGGGTGAACGTGTACGCCTGGACGCCGCGGGCGGACATGCCGGTGCCGAGGATCATGTTGTTCTCCAGGTGGCTGCCGACCCGCAGGCACAGCCGGATGCCCATGTTCGCGGAGATGTCCAAGGGCAGCGAGTCCTTGGTGGGCCGCTGGGTGGCCAGCGCGAGCATGATCCCCATGGCAGGGCCGCGTTTCATGATGGCGACGCACAGCTCGGTCGCCTCGTCCTTGAAGTCCCTGCTACCGAACAGCTCCTGGCATTCGTCGATGGCGAGCACGATCGGCTGCAGGCTGCCGATCGTGCGGGACAGCTCGGGGGTGACCTTGTTCTCCGGGCACACCGCTTTCGGCAACGAGCGGATCAGGTCGGAGCGGCGTTCCAGCTCGGCATGCACCTCGCGCAGCCCGTCCATGCACGCCAGCAGCGCCGGGGTGCCGGCACCGGAGGCGTAGCGGTGCGCGACCTGCTCTCCGGGCGATGACAGGTCGCCGGTGCCCTTCAACTCGTAGACGAACAGCTTCACGAACGGGTCGAGCGCGGCGGCCAGGAGCAGCACGCGCAGGGCCATGGTCTTGCCGTACCGGGGCATCGCGCCGATCAGAATGCTGTCGAAGATCAGCGGGATGGACACCGGTCGCAGCCGCTGATCGAAGCCGAACGGCAGCGGCTCGAAGATGTTCGCGGTGCCCCGGTGCAGCAGCGGCCACTCCGGTGCCTTCGACCGGGCCAGGGTGTCGCGGCCGACCCACAGCACCATCCGCCCCGGGTGGGCGTCGGACTCCGGCTCGGGCCACACCGCGCCCAACGGCCGGCGCAGGCCGGAGGCGAGCTTGTCCCGCTTCTCCGCCACCTCCGCGACCGTGACGCCATACGGCAAATCGAACTCGGCACGCCAACCCGGACCGTCAATCGCGATCGGCGCCACCCACTCCAGGCCGCGCGTCGCGATCTGCGCCGAGATCGACGCCGGCAATCCGCAGTGCGACAGCGCCCGCTCGACCACGTCACTCGTGAGCTTCGGTGCCCGCCCGGAGCTGGTGGTCGGCGAGTCGAGGATCGGCCGGTCACGGCGCCGGCCGACCGCGCCCAAGGCCAGGACCCCGGCGGCGGCGGTCAGACCGAACAGGGTCGGTTCGTGCGCGTAGAGCAGGGCCTCGCCGATGCTGCCCCCGGCCAGGCCCGCCCCGGTTGTGGGGATCCGACGCTTCAGCCGGTCGTCCCGCTGCCGCGACAAGGCCAGGTAGGCGGGGCTGTCCTTCGTGTCCAGGCCGCGGATGCGTTCCCGGCCCTCGACGTCGCCGGTCCACCGGGCCAGCGCCGACGCGGCACGGGCGAGGCCGCGGGGGCTGCCCGCGGCGAGCCTGCCGGCGTACAGCGGCCCCCGTGCCGTGTGGAAGACGACCGGGTGCAGCGCCTCGCCGGCAGCCCAGACGGCCGCGCGGCGCAGTTCCCGCGCGTCGCGTACCCACGGGGCCACCACGGGCCGCCGGGCCGCCTCGATCTCCCACCGGCGCGGCTCGACCTCCGCCGCGCCGCTGTCCACCGGTACCGGAAGGTGATCGTCATCGTCGGCCTCGACCGGGAACGCCGCCGTCGGCGGGTCGGCTACGGGCAACGGAGCCGGCACCGGGGTCGGCCACGGTCCGGTGACGAGGTCACCCACGACGGCCCGCTCCATCTGCTCGGTCACCGGACATCACCGCCCGGCAGCACGACCACGGACGCGGCCAGGGGCCGAATCCCGGCCGTCCCCGACACCGCCGCCTCGAAGCGTTCCGCCGCGTCGACGACCGCGCAGACAAGCAGGCCCGCGGCGCGCAGCGCCAGCACGAGCACGGCCAGAAGCACGAGGCCGGCGGCGCACCACCACAGCAACGCGCGCAGATCGGCGCGGATCCCCCCGCTCATCGCTGGCCGCCGTCGGACAGTTCGCCGTTGATCTGGTTGCGGATCTTCCGGGCGGTCGTCATGCCCACGCCGAGCCGCTCACGGAGCTCCTCGGCAGTCACCGGCCGGCCCTTGCGGCGGGCGTAGCGGCGGGCGGCGGCGAGCGCCTCGTCGGCGGTCAGCTTCCGCCGGGCCTGCGGGTTGACCCGCCGGCCGCCCGTCGACGTTTTCGCCGCGGGAGGCTGGTCGGACGGCGGCGGATCGGCGACCGCCACCCCGCTACCCGACCGGCCGGCCGGGTCGGCCGACTCGCCGCCGGAAACGTGCAGGTCGAGCTCGGTAGTCGGGTGCGCGGGAGTCGGGTCGACCAGGTCGGCCCCGGCCGGCTCGGTAACCGCGGGCGGGAGACCGCCGGTGGTGAGCGCGGACAGGTCGGTGTCCCAGCCGTCCGGCGGGTCGACGGGCAGTCCGGGGACGGTAGTCGGGTCGAGGCGGCGCCGCTTCGGCGCATACAACCCGGGGCTGTAGACCAGCGTCGCTGAGCCGTCCGCGGCCAAGTCGACGGCGGCGCGGCGGACCGCGGCGCGGCGGGCCTGTTCGACCCGGCGGGCGGCCTGCCGGTCGTGCCGGGACTGCGCACGCTCCGCGCGCGACCGCGGCGGCGCGGCGACGGCAAGCTGGTGGGCGACGATGCCCGCGATGCTCACGACGGCCATCACCGCGCCGGCGAGCGGGCCGCGGGTGCTCGCTCCGTGCGCGAAGTTCAGCGCCGCGCCGACCGCGGCGAAGACAGCAACCCCGACGGCCAGCCAGCGGACCGGCCGGTCCGGATGGTGCCGCCGTGAGGACTGCACCGCCCCGGCAAACGCCCAGGCGCCCGCCTCCGTCAGCGCCGGCAGCAGCAGCCCGGTCACCCCGCCGTACAACTGCCACCCGTAGTGCGCCATCGCAGGGACCGCCATCGCCGCGCAGAGCACAGCCAAGGCGTAGATGAGCACCTCGACGGTGTGCGCCGCGAGCCAGCCGGCCAGAGCCCTGCGGGTTGCCGCCCGCCGGCCCCGCCGCCGTAGGCGGGCTGCGTCACGGGCGGCGCGCCGCTGGTCGGCCCGCGCGTCGGCCTCGGCCAGCCGGTGGGAACGCAGTTCGGCGGCGGCGGCCAGATCGAGGCGGGTCTGCTCGCGGGTGGCCGCCCGGTCGGCGCGGCGCTGCTCAGCCCAGCCGCTCATCGGCCTGCCTCCTGGGACTTCCGGTCGAGCTGATGCCAGCGGGCCCGGCCGGCGCGGACATGGGCGACAAGCATGCGGACGGCGGCCGCGACCATCGCCGGGTCGTCGGCGTCGAGCATGTCCGCGAGGACCTCGGCATTGATCGAGCCGCTTGCCTGCGTCGACCGCTGGAGAGCGTCGAGGCTGGCGCACCGGGCGTAGTACCGAGCGGCGCGCGCCAGGTCGGCAGGGTCGGGCACCAGCTCGGACAGCGGGATCATCCGGGTGGTCATCGGGTCACCGCCGGCCGGGCAGTGGCGCGCAGGACACGGCCCAACGCGCGGAGGATGTCCAGCTCGTCGGCGACGGTCGCGCTGTCACCGGCAACCCATGCCCGGCCGACCTTCCGGCCATGGGCGCAGAGTTCCTCGGTCAGCGTGTCAGTAGCCGGGAGGGGGATCAGGCAGGCGGCATGCCGGTCCAATGGCCGGTGGCCGCGGGCGTGGACCCAGACGAGCAGGCCGGGGATGTGCCGGAGGCTGATGGGCGCGCCGCAGGTGACGCACCGCGGGCGGTCGAGGGCGATCAGGTCCGGGTGGGTGTGGAACAGGTCGCCGGTCATGCGGCCACGACCTCGAGCGTCTCGACGGCAGGGGCCACGGTGACGCGCAGGGTGGGCGCGACCAGCCGCATCGGGACCTCGCCGAGCCCCGCGCGGGCGTAGTCGGCGGCGATCTGCTTCAGGTCCGGGGTGGTCTTCGTCGAGGGCACCCGCTCGATGGTCACCCGGCCGTACACCCCGTCGGGCAGCAGGTCGAGCAGCTTACGGGCCTTCCGCTTGCCCCGGTCGGCGACCCTGGCCGCCTCGGCCGCCCGGTCGAACGCGACCGCCGCCGCGTCGATGACCTCGACCGGCGGCATCTCGCCGGCCGTGAGCAGCTTCGGCGCTGCGGCGGGTGCCGGCTCGACGGCCACCGAGGCGGGTATGGGAGCCGGGTCGAGCCGGTCCAGCACGCGGACAGCGGTGGCGCGGAAGGCACGCCGGGCAGCGCTGGCGAAACGCTGCCCGAGGGGGCGGCGGGTGGGAACGTAGAACAACGCGGGTCTCCTGTTCTGGCAGGTGGTCCGTCAGGCCCCGGTTGGAGGGTGAGAGCTCCGGCCGGGGTCGTTTACCGTGGCGCTATTGGCTAGTCTAGCCGATAGCTAACGGCTAGTCCAGCCGATAGACTGACGCTCGTGAAGGACCCAAGCGAACAGGAGTTGATGGGGGCCGCCGAGATCGCTCGACGTTTGGGCGTCAGCACCGGGCGCGTACACCAGATCCTGGCGGCCGATGCAACGTTCCCGAAGCCGAGGGCGGTGCTGTCCATGGGGAAGGTGTGGGCGACGGCGGAGATCGAAAGATGGATCGCCGAGCGCAGGCCCACGGATGACGACACGTAGCGGACGTCCCGTCCGCGGCTGAAGCGGGCCGGACCGGGTGCTGGAACACCCGAACCGGCCCTTGATCGACAACCCTTGTCTGAGAAGGGCCACCAACCCGTGCTACATGATGCCCGCGCGAGCCTGCCCGAAGTCGGTCAGGACCCGCTTTCCGGCAGCCCCTCCCCACGCTGGCGGGTCGAACGCGCCATCGTCGCCTCGGACCTGTCCGCCCCTGCCCGGCTGATCCTGCTGACGCTGCTGGTCGTCGTCGACTACCAGACCCTCACCACGCCGCAGGAGTTCACCCCGTCGCTGTCCGGGCTGGCCCGCATGACCGGGCTTGGCCGGTCCACCGTCGCCCGCGAACTCGAGCGCCTGGAGCACGCCGGATGGGTCGTCCGCGACCGCCCTACACCGGCCGACGCCCGGTCGAAGAAGCTGCGGACCTGCTACCGGGTGGTCGTCCCCGCTGGTCTCCCTGCGGGACCAGCCGACCCGTTCGGTAGTCCCACACCGGGACTCGGTAGTCCCGCTGTGGGACCAGCCGACCCCCCGCCGGGTCCCACAGCGGGACCAGAGCTAGTCCCAGAGCGGGACGGGGGTAGTCCCGCAGCGGGACACAATCAGCACTTGCCAGAACTTCCAGAACAAGCAGCAGCAGCGGGCCCCGCCGAGGACGACCTCGAACCGCACGCCTCCGGCGCAGAGCGCCCGGCCGACGAAGCGCCGCCCGACGCCGTCGAGGTGGACCCGCACACCGACCTCGCCGGCCGCCTAGCCCACGACGAGCAGCTCCCCGCCTCCTGGCGGCCGGACATCGCCGCTGCCCTCGCCCGCGGCTGCACCCCCGGGCAGATCGTCGACGCCTACCAGACGCCGGTCACCGGAGCCGTCCGCAGCCCTGCCGCGGTCCGCCGGCGCCGTATCCGCGACCTCCAGCCCGAGGCCGCCAACCCGGCCGCCTCGCCGCCGTCGGTGTTCGTCCCCCCGAACCTGCACCAGATGTGCCGGCAGCACACCCAGCCGGCGCCATGCCCGGTCTGCGCCGACCTCGAAGCCGACGACGGCGGCGCACCGGTCCGCGTCGCACCGCAGACTCGCGTCGACGGCGTGCTCGCGGCCCACGCTCGGCCGCTGTCCGCCCTGGATGGCATCGCCGAGCTACGCGCCAGACTCCCGCGACCCCATCAACGCACCGTCAACCATCGAACGCCTTGAGCGTCCGCTCCAGAGCTGATCGCTAGCATGCGCCCTCGGACGTACGAAACGGGGGAATCACACTATGAGTTACGGCTATGACGACCGGGGCTATCCGCCCAACGACCGGGGATATCCGCCCAACGATCGTGCCGGCTGGCGTGATCCGCGCTACGACTATCCGCCACCGGCCCGCGATCAGTATGCCGGCCACCGCCCGTCCACATCGCCCCCGCCGCCGGAGAAGAGGGGCCTTTCCCGCAACGCGAAGATCGGAATCGGCGCGGGCGTCGCGATCCTCCTCATCGTGATCGGCGTCGCCGCCGGCGGGGGAAACGGAACCTCTACCGCTCCGGCCGCGGCCGCCGCGGTGGTCGCCAATTCTCCCGTAGCCACAGCACCCGTAGCCTCCGCGCCGGCAGCAGCGGTCACTGCAACTCCGGCCGCGCAGAAGGCCGTGCCGAACTTGGTCGGTCTGAACCACCAGACCGCCCAGGACACCCTCCAAGCGGCCGGCTTCTACAACCTGGCGGAAGAGGACGCGACCGGCCAGGGGCGGTTCCTGGTATTGGACCGGAACTGGCATGTCGTTTCCCAGCAACCCGCAGCCGGAACAGTTATCAGCACCGACGCGCAGGTGATGCTGCGGTCGAAGAAGTACACCGACCCGTGAGCCCCCACCGCTGACGCGGCGAAGCCCCGGCCCGTGACGAGCCCGTGGGTTTCTGGCAGGACCATGCGTACCGGCCAACGAGCCGCGCGCCGAGGTTCTCGCTGGCCGGTCGTCCGCCCACGCCGCAATGGTCCGCGCAGGCTTTCGGCCCCGGACCGTCTCGGTGACTGGCCCCGACATCCGGGTGGGACGCCAGCCGGCGGCTGTAGGTGCCCAGCTACCCTGGCCCCTTTCATCGAGGGGGGCAGATGAGGACACGGTGCGCATCATTGGCGCTTCTGGTCGCGGTGGCGGCCGCCGGCTGCGGGAGCCGGGCCGACGATCCGAGAGACGTCCAACCAACGCGGTCCGCTGAGGCGCTCCAGCGAACTCCCGCACCGCCGAGCCAGACCCCGGTCCTCGACGCCAAGGCCGGGGATGCCTGCACGCTTGTTGACGCGGTCGTCGGCGGCCGAGACGCCCCGGGGTGGTCTGGAGACCCCTCGGAGCGGTTCGGCGCCTGGAGCGCGATGTTCACGGGATGGCTGCAGGCCCAGACCGCAGCCATGGAATCCGAGAACGAGGAGATCAAGCAGATGGCCCTGTCGTGGGTGGGCGAACACAACCAGGCGCCCCCGTCCACCCCGGACAGCGCGGCGAACCCGGGGCAGGTGGAGCAGCTTGTCTCGTGGTGCCTGGCCCACGGCTTCGCGCAGCCCCACTCGCGCGGCGGGAGCGCGTAACGCTGAGGCCGCCGAACCGGCCGACGACAGACTGTAGGCGCTCCCCGGATCCGGGAAGCGTCCAGGCCGGCCGCGCTCGACGGCGTCCGCCCGGTGGACGCCGTCGAGCGCCCGTGCACCCGGGGCCGGCCCGGTCCGGTGCGTCGTGGACGTCGGCCAGGCGCCGCGGACAGGCCCGACCTGACCGACCTGGCTGGCCGGTGGCGAGTGACCCAGTGTGGCCATGGCCCCGGGTGCATCCCCGCATCCGGGGCTGCGGCGTCTCCCCACTGCGATGTCCGAGCGGGCGCCCGCACCGCCGGCGGCGGACGCTGGCTGCCGGGTGCCGGCAGCCGCGGACCGGGCCATGATCACAGTCCGCAAAAAGTCCGCATGATGTTGTAAAACCGCGCGATCCAACGTAACCCCGTGAACGCATGAAACCCCTGCTAGGGCTGGGTTTCCCGCCTGTCCGCGCGGAAGGCGTCGATGACGACGGTGAACTGGCCGTTGACGGTGACGTCGGTGATGCCCGCGAACAGGGCGCCGGTGCCGGGCAGGGCGACGACCGTCCGGACGCAGATGACGAACGACGCGCCCGGTTCCAGTGTCTGGGCGCCGTCGCCGGGATTGCCGGCGCCGCAGTTCGCGCCCGCCGGGGCGAAGTGGACCTGCGGCTCGCCGGAGACGCCCTGGTCCTGCAGGGAGAGGGCGGCGGCGAGGCGGGCCCGATCGGTGCCCTGCGTTTCGGTGTCGGCGGTGGCGAATGCCCGGCCGGCCTCGCGGGCCGCCTGGGTGACGCCGAACGCCGATTTCTGCACCGCGAACACGCACAGGAACAGATACACGAACGGGACGAGCAGCACGATGGACAGCCCGACAAACTCGATCATCGCCGAGCCGTCGTCCGTTCCCCTCCTGACACGGTGCGCCGGGCCCCCGCAGCCGTCCGCCTGCCCCTCCCCCCACACCACCCGCCTCCAGATCGCGCGGATGGTACGCAGCCGCCGGGGCGTCACGGCTGCTCTTTGACGGCGTGGCCGGTGACGGTGATCGTCACGCCGTCGCCGAGTGGGACGAGGACGAGTGGGACGGCGACCCGGCAGGTCACCTTGACCAGCGGGGTGCCGCCGGGGCCCTCGACGTCGGTGCCGGTGCAGACGGTGTCGGCGCGGCCGGGGATCGTCCGGGCGATGAGCGCCTGGGCGTACGGGCCGCCGTCCGCGGCCGGGACGCCGAGGTTGGCCGCGTGCCGGGCACCTTCCGCCGCGTCCGCCGCGAGCGTGTTGCGGATGTGCAGGATCAGACCGACCTGCAGGATCCCGAGGAACAGGAACAGCAGCAACGTCCCCACCAGGATGAACTCGACGACCGCGGACCCTTCGTCGCCGGGCGGGACCTCGTGGCCAGGCGGGACCTCGTCGCCAGGCGTGGACCCGCCGCCCATCGCGCTGTCCTCGCCCGTCGCGCTGTCCTCGCCCGCCGTGGCCTCGCCGTCGGATCCGACCAGGCTGGCGCCGTCTCGCACGGCCATGGCCGGCGTCGCCGGGAGGTCAGCCGCCGCCACCGCCGACGCCCGACACCGAGTTGATGGCCGAGGTGAACAGGTTCTGCAACGCCGGCGTCGCCAGCGTGGCGATGGCGACGACGAGCGCCGCCGTCATCACCGTGATCATTACCCAGCCGGGGACGTCCCCGCGGTCGCGACCGTCATCGCCGGCGCTGGTCGTGTCGGTGGCCGACCGCCAGGCCAGCCACCTCGCCTTCAGGGTCTGCCCGATTCGCCGTCCCATGTCTCCTCCATCACCATCCGGTCTGAGCCCCGAGTCTTGAGCCCCGCCCCTGGTCACTGCGCGATCACCGTGAAGCTCACCAGGGCGGGGTAGAACGCGAAGATCACGGTCGTCGGCAGGACGAGGAATACGACCGGGATCATCATCGCGATCTCCTTGCGGCCACCGGCCTCCAGGAGCTGGCGCTTGCCGGCCTCGCGGACGTCCATCGCCTGGGCGCGCAGGATGTCGGCCAGCGGCGTGCCGCGTTCGATCGCGACGGCCATGCCGTCGACGAACCGGGTCAGCGGCGCGAGCGCCGTGCGGGCGGCGATGCCCTCCAGGGCCTGCACGAGCGTGGCGCCGGCGCGGGCGTCGGCGAGGGCCAGGCGCAGCTCGCGGCCCAGCTCGCCGTGGGTGAGCCGGCTGACCCGCTCCAGCGCGCCGATCGCGGACTCCCCCGCGGTGACCGCCAGCGCCAGCAGCTCGGCGACCGTGGGGAACTCCAGCAGCATCCGGTCCTCGCGCTCGCCGATCGCCCGGGTCAGCCAGTACTCACGGCCGACCACCCCGCCGGCGGCGCCGGCGACGACGAGGGCGACGCTGACCAGCGCCGGCGGGCCGACGCCGAGCAGCGCCCGCAGCGCCAGCAGGAACGCGCCGACCAGCGCGCCGCTGACCGCGCAGATCACCTGCTGGACCCGGAACTCCTCGATGCTGGTCCGCCCGCCCGCCTGGGTCAGCCGACGCTGCAACGCCGCCCGGCCACCGAGGAAGCGGTCGAGCCGGCCGGCGACGTCGGAGAGCAACGGCCGCACAAGCGCCTCGACGGCGGCGAAGCCCGGGCGGGCCGACGCCCGCGGCCGGTCGGCGAGCAGCCGGGACGGGGTGGGCGTGTCGCGCAGGTAGGGGTCGATCCGGTCGGCGAGCTGGATGCGCCGGGCCCGCGGCGACCGGTAGACGACGATGACCAGGCCGAGCCCGACGAGCAGGCCGAGCAGCGCCCCGGCGGCGACCATCGTCATGACTGCATCCCCCGATCGGGCCCCGCCCCGAAGCCCCCAGGCCCGTCGAAGCCCCCAAGCGCGTCGAGGTCGGGAGCGGCGATCATCGGGCGGGCGCCCGCAGGATCGTCCGGGCGTGATCCGGAGCCGCGCCCGGCGGTGGCGGTGGCGGTGGCGGCGGTGGCGGCCTCAGCGGCGGCGACGGCCCCGCCGCGCAGCACCCGGCCCTCCTCGGGCAGCCGGCCGATCCGCTTCATCAACAGGTAGGCCAGCGCCGACACGCCGCCGCCGACGACCAGGACCAGCACGCCGGTCGGGCTGTCGTACGCCTGCACGTTCTGGCCGCGGGTGGCCAGCAGGAGCAGCACGATCCACGGGGCGGCGAGCGCGAGGCGGGCGGCGTTGACCGTCCAGCCCTGGCGGGTCTCCAGCTCGGCCCGGGTCCGCGCGTCCTCGCGCAGGAAGGTCGACAGGGTGCGCAGGAGCCGGCCTAGGTCGGTGCCACCGACCTCCCGCGCCATCCGCAGCGACTCGATGATCCGGTCGGCGACCGGATCGGCGAGCTCGTCGGCGAGCCGGTCCAGGCAGGTCGAGAACGATCCGGTGGCGCTGTAGTCCTCGCCGAAACGGGTGAACGCCGGGCGTAGCTGCACCGGCCCGCGCACCCCGACGGCGGCCAGGCCCTCGGGCAGCGACATCCCGGCGCGCACGGCGCTGGCGAGGTTGTCGACGACGTCCGGCCACAGCTCCCGCAGGTCGTGGATGCGGCCGTGGCGGCGGCGGACGACCAGCGCCCGCGGCAGCAGGCTCGCGAAGACCGCGAACGCGCCGGCAAGCGACAGGGTTCCGGTGAACGCCAGCACGAGGAGACCGACGAGCAGGCCGAGCGCGGCGCTGATCGCGACGAACTGGCGGGGGCTCAGGCCGCGGATGCCGGCCTGAGCGAGCAGCTCGGCGGTGGTGTGCTCCCAGCGCATCGTCGTCGGGCCGCGGGACTCGCGGGGCCGGCCGCTGGTGATGATGAGGAACAGGCCGAGCCCGCACAGCAGGCCGAGGAAGATGCCCATCAGCGCTCCACGGCGATCTCGGGCCAGCCGCCGCCGGGTCGGCGGTGGGGATGGTCGCGGTCCCCCTGCGCGAGCAGGGTGGGCAGGTCGTAGCCGGAGCGGGTGAAACGGTCGGCGTGCGGGGGGAAGCCGTCGGCGCGGACCAGGCCCTCGGCGCGGGAACGGTAGATCTGGGCGATCTCCACGATGTCGCCCTCGGCCCGGCCGGGCAGCGCGACGATCTCGGTGACGCGCCGCCGGCCCGAGACGTCCTTCTCCAGATGGACGACGAGATCGACGCTGGCGGCCACGGTCGGCACGACGAAGGCGTGGCTGACGTTCTCCCCGGCGAGCAGTGGCAGCGTGCACAGCTTGGTGACCGCCTCGCGGGCCGAGTTGGCGTGCAGGCTGCACATCCCCGGCAGGCCGGAGTTCAGCGCGATGAGCAGGTCCAGCGCCTCCTCCTGGCGGACCTCGCCGACCACCAGGCGGTCCGGGCGCATCCGCAGCGCCTCCTTGACCAGCCGGCGCAGCCGGATCTCCCCGCTGCCCTCCAGGTTGGCCTGCCGGGTCTGCATCGCGACCCAGTCCGGGGCGCGCAGCTTCAGCTCGAAGACCTCCTCGCACGAGATCACCCGCTCGCGGGCGGGGATCGCCGAACCGAGGCAGTTGAGCAGCGTCGTCTTCCCGGCCTGGGTGCCACCGGCGACGATGATGTTGAGCCCGGAGACGACGGCGGCCTCCAGGAACGCGGCCGCCGCGGAGGTGATCGTGCCGAGCCCGACCAGCTCGTCGAGGCTGCCTGCGCTCAGCACGAACTTGCGGATGTTGATCGACCAGTGCACCCGGGTCACGTCGGGAATCACCACGTGCAGCCGGGAACCGTCGGGGAGCATGGCGTCGACGAAGGGGGTCGACAGGTCCACCCGCCGACCGGACGATTTGAGCATCCGTTCGACCAGATCCTGCACCTGGTCAGCGGTGAGAATTGTCGTCGTCAGCTCGCTGCGACCGGCCCGGGCGACGAATACCCGGCCCGGCTCGTTGATCCAGATCTCTTCGATGGTGGGATCGTCGAGATGGCGTTGCAGCGGCCCGAAGCCGGCGACCGCGTCGTAGACCAGCCGGGCAGTGACATCCCGGTCGACGACGGGCGGAAGGTCGCTGACGAGAACGCGTTCCTCATAGTCGGCGAGCACCTCCTGAACGAGCTGGCGGACCAGGGCCGGATCGCGCACGGGATCCAGGGAACGCCGTCGGACGAGCTCCCGGACCTCGTCCTCCACGAACGAGGTGGCGTCCAACCAACCGCCGCGTGCCACCGCCACGAAAACCGCCGCTCCTCCAGCTCCGCCTCTTCCTCGCCCGACAATTGCTACGAAGCGTAGGAAGAAGGTCACCGCTTATCAAGCCCCGACCATCGGGGCGGACGCAACAACGTTCGCACAACCCCCTCCGGGGGTGTGGGCCGGGTAGGACACAGGCAGGTCACGGTGTGCACAGCGTCCCACCTTGACCACCCTTTTAGTTACTCTCCGCATCAGGAGCGCGGTCACGGATCGGGGGCAACCATCGCTGCGCGCGTACATCCCCCAGGTCGGCAGTGCGCCGACCGCCCCGGAAACGCCCGCAGGATTTCGCCGCCGAATCGCCCCGGAGGCGGTAACCTCGCGGCGGTCCCTAACCCGCTCATCCGTGAAGCCACAATCGCCTGCTGGGTCGACCGGTGGAGCCTCCCCCACCCCGCCGATCTCACCCGGTAAGCCACCAACGCCTGCCTCGGGGGTCCCTTCCGTGTCCGGTCAGCCATCGATCCGCGGGCTCAGCAACCGCTTGCGAGAAGCCCGTCCGCCCACCACGGCGACGCTGCCCAGGACCTGCCTGCGGCCCGCTACGCGCGGCTCGAAAGGGGCGACCCGATGAGCGGAAACCCGGATTTCCAGCCTTCGGACATGTTCGACAAGGCCGCTTGGAAAATGTTCTGGCGAATTGTCGAGAACTGCCCGGTGGCGGTATTCGCCACCGACGCGATCGGCCGCCATCTCTTTGTGAACCGCCCGTGGTCCGAACTGACCGGACTTCCCCGTGACGAGGCGGTCGGCTGGGGATGGGACCGAGTCGTCCATCCCGACGACGTTGCCACCGTGGGCGACCACTGGCGGCGCCTGGTCACGCATGGCGACGGGTTCTCCGTGCAGGTCCGACTGGTGCTACCTGGCGGGGCGGCCCGGCGGGCGATCATCCAGACGGTTGCGACGTCCGCCGGCGACGGGCGGCGCCGCTTCGTCGGCACCCTCACGCCGGCCCCGGTCGGCGCCGGGCAGACGCATCCGGATGGCAACGCCGAGCGTCTCGCCGCCGACGACGCCGAACACGCCGCTGCGCCCGTCGAGTCCGAGCAGACGGCGCTGGATCTCACCGCCTTCGACGCGGACTTCCTCGACGAACAGCTACTCGGTCACGAGCTGTTCGGCCGGGAGGATGCCGGACCGGAGGGGATCCTGCCCGACGGGCCCGATCGGTATGGCCTGTTCGACGGGCTGGGCGGGTACGACCCGTTCGACGACGCCGCCCGTGCCTTCCGCGAGTCCGCCGACGACCCGTTTCGCTGGACCGACGCGCCGGCAGGCCCGGGTGACCCGGAAGGTCCGGACCACACCGCTGGAGCAGACCGGTCCGCGGACGGCTCGGCCGATCACTCGCCGGATTTCGACGACCCGGTGCTCGGTCATCCCGCTGGCACCGGGCACCCCCTGTTCGGGCCACCGGCGCGGTGGCCCGATGCGGACGACGCCGCGACGAATCGGCGCTGGACGGTCCCGCTGCCCCGCCGGCCGATCCCCGGCGAGCCGACGCCCGGCCGGTCGGCCCCCCGTGAGATCCCGGAAGACCGACCCACGAGCTACCCTCGCGGCGCGCTCCCTCCCGGCGCCGAGTGGCGCGCCGCGGTCGTCCTGCACCGCGACGAGGAAGAGGACCTGCATCCACGCCCTGCGCACGCCGACGGCGGGCACCCGGCCGAGGGCTGCGGCTGCCTGTTCGCCGAGATGCGCCGGATCGAGGAGGCCTGCCGCGACCGGGAGCGCTGGTTGACGACCCTGCTCGCCGAGCTCGCGACCGCGGTCCTCATCGCCGATCGCGACGGCAGCGTCGTCGCCGTCAACCAGATGTACTGCGACCTGTTCGACCTGGCGGACTCGCCCGTCGACCTGGTCGGCACGGACTGCCGCCGGCATCTGCGGCCGCGGGCCGGGCTGGTCGACGACCCGTCCGGCTTCGCCGCCCGCCTCGACACCCTGCTGCGCCGGCGCCGGACGCTGCGCCGCGAGCCGGTCATGTTCGCCGACGGTCGCGTCTTCGAACGCAGCCACATCGCGCTGGCCGCGGCCGACGGCTACCGCGGCCACCTGTGGCTCTACAGCGACGTCACCGACCGCCGGATCCTCGAGGCCGAGATCGAGGGACTCATCTCCGGACTCTGAGCCACGGACCGGGCGTCGCCGCGCCATCCCCTCGGCGACGCCCCGGGCCAGCCATGGGCGTGGAGCCGGCCTTGGGCGGTGCCGGCGACGTAGGGCGGGTTCCGCGGAACCACGCCACGCCGCCGACGCGTCCTGGACGACTGAGTCCTCAGCGGTCCGTGGCCGGGGAACGGAGCGTCGCCTAGTAGACGCCGCCGTAGTGGCGCACCTGGAGATCCTGGGCCTGGCCCACCCAGTCGTCGGAGATGATCCGATCGCCGAAGCCGTCGAGCTTGTGGGCCAGCCGGTCGACGTCGGTGTCGCCCATCTCGGCGAGCTGGCTGAAGGTCGTGATGCCGAGCGTTCGCAGCCGCGATTCGATCACTGGGCCGATACCGACGATCTCTTTGAGATTGTCGCCGCCGGCGCCGCCCGGATCGAGCAGTCCGTTCCAGCGCGGCGCGGCCTCCTGGACGACCCGGCCGCCCGCGGCCTGCTCGCCCGTGGCGCCCGACCGCACGCCCGGCGGGGTGACAGGCCCGCTGCCCGTCGGAGCCGGGACCCCGGCCACTGCCGCCGGTCGCTCCTTGGTGACGCCGGAGGTCCGGGCCCTCATCCCAGCCACGCCCAGAGTTCCCGAGCGAACCGGTTGGATCCCGCCCGCGGGCGCATCAGCACTCCCGGTCTCGGCCGAGGCCGCCGCGAGAGCGGCGCCATCCGAATGCGGTCGCGCCGACTCGGCGAGCCGCGCGGAGTCCGCGCCCACAGCGGGCTCGTCGTCGAGTACCGGCCCCGCGGCCCCCGCCGACGCGACACCGGCGGGCGGCTCAGCATCATCGGCGGGCTCGGCAACATCGGCGGGCTCAGCGACATCAGCGGGCTCAGCGACATCAGCGGGCTCAGCGACATCAGCGGGCTCAGCGACATCAGCGGGCTCAGCGACATCGGCGGGCTCAGCGACATCGGCGGACTCGGCAACATCAGCCGGCCCGGCGACGTCGCCCGGCTCGGCGACGCCGACCGGCCCTGCAACGTCGACCGGCCCTGGCGTGTCGCCCGGCTCGGCAAGGTCGACCGACTCATCGACATCCACCGGCTCGGCGACCTGAGTCGGCTCAGCGGCGAGGAGAGGAGCTGCGGCCCGGGCCGAGCTGACGGCGCGGGCCGAGGCCACGGCCTTCGCCGTACCGACGATCTCGGCGTATTCGACGGCGGCGGAGTACTCCACCCTGCGCCCGGCTGGGTAGGTCTCGGCCCCGGAGGTCTTGGGGGTGGAGGTCTTGGGGGTGGAGGTCTTGGGGGTGGAGGGGTTAGGGGTGGGGGGCGCAGCGGCGGAGGGGGCAGGCTCCGCCGCCGGGTCGGCGGTGGGAGCGGTCTCGGTGCCGCGCCCAAGGGCGGATTCGGTCCGCTCGATGCGGCCGAGCAGACTGAGGCGCTCGGCCGCCCATTCGGCCTGATGCCGGTCGAGCCGGGTGGTCATGGTCGCGACGAGACGCTGGGCGTCCTCCGCCTCGGTGCGCGCCATCGCCAGCCGGGAGGAGAACTTCGCGGCCCGACCCTCCGCCTCGACAAGCTGCTGGCGCAGCAGCTCGGCCTCGCGCGCGAGCTCCGCGACGGTGAGCCTGGTGTCCGCCGCGGCGGTGTCCGGGTCGGCCGGTGACGCGTCGTCCACCGCTTGCGCACCGCCGCCGGCGGCGCTCGTCGCGGCCTCGACCCTGGCGCGCAGCGTGGCCTCGATCTCCTCGACCCGGGCGCTCGCCGTCACGGCGTGCCGCTCCGCGGCCCCGATCCGCTGCTCGGATTCGGCCGCTCGCTGTTCGGCCACGGCGAGGCGGGCGGTCAGGTCGGCCTTCTCCAGAGCGGCGTCGTCCCGCTGACGGCGCAGCAGGGCGACGAGCTCGGCGACGGGCTCCCCGACGCGCACGGCGTTGATCGGCAACGGGATCGGCCCGGTGGTGGCGAGTTCCGCCCCCACCGTGTCAGGCACGAAGGCAGGGGAATCCGCGTGCTGCCCGAGCCCGTCGCCGGCGGCTGCCGAGGGATCCGCGCGCTCGGCAGACTCGGCAGGCTCCGGAAGGCGCGCGGAGTCGCCCTCAAGCGCGACTGCGCCGCCGACCTCCCTGGGGTACGGCGGGAGCGCGAGCGCCGTCCCAGCAACATCGGCCGCCTCCAGGTCGGCCGCCCAGGCGTCGGTCCCCTGGGCGTCCGTCCCCCGGGAGTCGGGCGTTGGCTCGGCGCCGTCGACCCGCGGATCCGGCTGGGCGTCGCGGGTCTGGCGCACCTGCCGGCGCAGCGGGGCGATGAGGAACACCCACGCCAGCGCGGCGCCGATGACCATCGCCACCAGCACGTACGCCAGGATCTGCCCGGCGAGGTACAGCATCGGCTGCCAGCCCCCTTACGCGATGGGTTACCGAGATCCACGCCCGCCCGGGCCGGCAGCCCGGCACGACGGGTGTTGGGAGAAAAACGGACGATCGACGCCAACCGGGCGGGAACCCGGCCGACACCTCACGGCCTGCCTACGCATTATTCGCAACACAGGACAGCGGCCGTACCCCGGGGAGGCACAACCGTTGTCCATCCGGACCGGTTTGCGTGGAGAAAAGCCGGCCGCGGACGCCGATCGGCGAGGCAGGCCACGTGATGGAACCGGATGGCCACCGCAAACGCCGTCCGACGCCAACATTTCACGCCGGGTGAGCACCGGTCCAGACATCGCACCCCAACGAACCATCAACGGGTGTGGTCTGCCTCGCACCGAACGCCAGCCGGCACGCCGAACATCGTCCAGGCCTCGGCCGACCCGCCAACGACGGGGCGGGCCGGCTCACAGCAGGTCGGACAGCTCCTGCGGGGCGAACCAGAGCAACTCGAAGCCTTCGACGCTGTCAACGGTGAAGGCCGCGTCCTCGCCGCCGAGGTCGGCCTCGACGATGTGATCCGCCGCCTCGGCCACCGCGTCGAGGACCTCCTCGTCGTCGCCGTCGTCGACGTGGATCGCTCCCACGGCCGACCAGGGCACCGGGAAGTCGACCTCGACGGCGCCTCGTTCGAGGTCGTCCCGGACGCGGACGTCGCCGTCGGCGAGGTCCGCGACGAAGACCAGGCGCCGGCGTGGGGCCGCCGGGTCGGCGTCGAGCAGGCGCAGGCTGGCGCGCGCCGCGTCGTGCAGCACCGCGTACTCCAGCTCCTCCTCGGATTCCGACTGGGCGTACCACTCGCGCAGCGCCGGCGTGACCGCGAAGCCCGTCCCGGCCGGCACCTGCCCGGACTCCCACACCGATCGCGCGGCGTTGAGCGTGGACGGCAGGTAGATGCGCACCCGACCAGTCTCGCAACCAGCCGCGTGGGACGACCGACGAGGGTCCCACCCGGCGGGCACCAGGGGCGCGATCTCGGCCGCACCGCCGGGGCGCGGTGGTTGGGAAGGGGCCGGTGCCATGGCGCGGGACCGCCCGGTCAGCCGGCCAGGTCGAGGCCGAGCCGACCCTTCTGTGGACCGGCGCCCTCGCCGGTGCCGGCGCCCCCCTCGACGCCGGCACCGCCGCGGGTGCCGGTCGCGGTCCCGGACGTGGCAGTGGTGGCTGTGGCGGCGACCGCGCGGGCGGCGGAGGTCGCGCCGGCACCGGTGGCGGCAGCGGGGCGGGCCGGCCGGGGCCGGGGGCGCGAGCGGGCGCTCGCGCGCAGGGCCGCGCGCGTGGTCCGCAGGCTGGTCTCGAACACCTCCGCGCGGCGGGTCAGGTCCATCAGGTTGCCGCCCATCACCGCGAGGTCCTCCGGTCCGGGAGACAGCACCGTCACCCGGGTGCCCGCGGCCTCGACCAGCTCGACCTCCCGCAGCAACCGGCGGGTCGCGGCGCGCCGGACCTGCCGTTCGACTATGGCCACCGCGCCACGGGGGCGGTCGCTGGCCAGCGAGCAGGCCGGCGCGAGCACGAGCACCTCCTCGAGCCCTGCGTCGGCGAGCAGGTCGACCGACGTGGGCGAGCGGGTCCCGCCGTCGACGAAGCGCTGGCCGCCCGACTCGATCGGGGCGTACCAGCCGGGGATCGCGCAGGACGCCATGACCGCCTCGGGCAGCGTCACCCGGGGTGCGTCGGGCGAGCCGAACAGCACCCGGTGACCGGTGTCGAAGTTCATCGCGACGACCCGCAGGATCGGCGGGGCGGGCCACTCGGCGAGGTCGAGTCCCTGGCGGTCCATCGCCGCGGAGACCAGGTCGCCCACCGCGGAGATCTTCCCGCGACCCTGCGGCAGGATCGCCGCGAGGGTGACCATCGGTGAGGCGTGCCGGGGGTGCAGCGCGCTGGCCGTGAGCAGCCGGGGCGAGCCCATCCGCATCCGGGGCCGCGGGGGGAGGGAGGCGCCGAGGTCGCGGTAGTCGAGGACGGGGTCACCCGCCTCGTACAGCCCGCGTTCGGAGTTGGCCATCACGTCGATGCCGACGCCGAGGCCGAGCAGGGCCGCGACGACGGAGCCGGCCGAGGTGCCGACCACCAGGTCGCTACTGCCCAGGTCGCGGCCGGTCTCGGTCTCGACGGCCCGCATGGCGCCGATCATCCAGGCAGAGCCGAGGACTCCGCCTGCCCCGAGGACCAGGCCCCTGCGCGGGACCCGCCTTCTGGTCATTGTCCACCTCCCGGCGCGCCGGCCGGGAGGGGATGTGCCCTGCGCGGGGCACCTGCCGCCCCGGTCCGCCCGCTGCCACGTGGGCCGCCCGGTCGCACCTGGACCGAGTGGCCGTCGGCGGCGGTTGCGCCGCGTGGGGCCTCCCGGGGATGGGGCCAGTCACAGTCCACGGTCCGCGTCGACCGTTCGTTACCTGCGGCGCATGACGCGCCAGGACGGGCCACCGGACTACGCCGGCGGTTGCTCACCGCCTACTCCGGCGGTTCCTCGCTCTCCTCGGGGAAGGTCGTCTCCAGGACGCCCCAGTTGCGCAGGCGTTCAGCGAACTCCTGCGGCGTGGTGTCGTGCAGCAGGGCGAGTGCGCGCACATCGCCGTCGCGGATGGACAGCACGTGCCCGGCGTAGTCGTCGCGCTGGCGCTGGATCTGGGCCACCCACCGCCGGACGAGCGCGGAGGTGTCGGGCGGCGCCTCGCTGAGCTTCTCCAGGTTCAGGACCGTGCGCGGGCGACGCTCGCGCGGGGGAAGCTGGTCCTCGCTGGGCAGCAGCGCCGACACCGGCACGCCGTAGAAACCGGCGAGCTCGGAGAGCTGGTGGACGCTGATCATGCGGTCCCCGCGCTCGTAGGAGCCGACGGCGGCGGTCTTCCAGCGGCCGCGCGACTTCTGCTCGACCCCCTGGAGCGACAGCCCCTGCTGTATCCGAATCGCCCGCAGGCGGGCGCCCACCGCCTTCGCGTACTCCCGGCTCACCCGACACACCCCCTAGCCGTCTCGCCCGAGCATCCCCGTGCCTCCGGCTCCCCGGACACGGTTGCGGCCGCGATCCGGAGACACCTTCGAGGCCTGCTCAACATTAACGTAACGTTGCCGAAAGGGGACTCTCACGCAGACATACATTGCATCACGCTATGCAGTATGACTGCGTCGCCATTCTTGTTCTTACTTCATAGCGCATCAGACCGACATCTATTCGTGGCCGATCTCCTGCCACCGGAAGCTTGGAGTAAGATCCCCTTCACTTCTTGACCGGAACCGTTCCACACAGCGATGCCCACGAATCGCTCGCTGTAACCACGACCGCTACACATTCATGATGAGACGACTGCTTTATGTCACGGTTATGCCGAGGGCGTAACGGTGAGTTGTCGTCGCCCGGTCCAGCCGGCCGCGCTCACCGGCCGGCGATCCCCTAACGCGGCTGGCGCCGGAACCCGCTGCGGCGCCGGCGGCCGACCGCGGGCCGTCCGGCCAGCCGAGCGGCCAGATCCCTGATCGCGAGCCGGGCGGGGGAGGTGGGGGCGATGTCCCGCAGGAGCTGGCCCGCGACCTGTGCCGCATCCAGCCCGGCGAGGTCATAGGGCACGAGCGCGACCGGCTCGGTCCCGGTGTGGCGCAGGATCGCCCGGCTGACCTCCCGGGACGGGTCGCCGCCGACGACCGAGGCCCGCAGCCGGTTGACCACCACCAGCGGATCGGCCGCCGGGACAGTCTCCCGCAGATCGGCCAGTCCACGGACGAACCGGACCAGACCGACCGGTTCCGCCGAGGCGACCGCGAGGACGACGTCGGCCGCCTCGAGCACCGCGAGCGTCGCGCCGTTGCGCCGCGGCGCCGCGGTGTCGAACGACAGCTCCTCGTCCGTCTCCAGACAGAAACCGCAGTCCACCACCACGTACGACGCCAGCCGCCGGGACATCGACAGCACCGTCTCGATGGACGCCGGGCGCAGCTCGGGCCACCGCGACGGCCGGGAGATGCCGGGCAGCACCCGCAGGCCCTCGCCCAGGTCCCGGCACAGCACGGCCAGCCGCGGCACGTCGAGCAGGCCCTGGTTGGCGGAGCGGGCCGCGGCGGCCAGGCCCGGCGCCTCCTCCAGCAGGCCGACGAGCTGGCCGACCGCCCCGCCGTAGGAGTCGGCGTCCACCAGCAGCGTCGAGGACCCCAAGGCCGCGATCTCGGCGGCGAGGCACAGCGCGATCGTCGTGCGCCCCGGCGCTCCGGCCGGCCCCCAGACCGCGATCACCCGGCCGTCACCGGCCTCCCCGAGGCCGAGGCCGTCGGTGCCGGTGCCGGCCGGGGCGAGCTGCCCGAAGCCCAGCAGCGGCTCGCTGTAGGAGGAGGCGGCGGGCCAGGCCGCCGGGCCGGCGGCGTGGGACGCCAGGGCACGGGATGCCTCGACGACGGCGCCGGCGACCACCTCGGCGGTGGCGTCGGCGGGGATGACCGCGGCGACGCCGAGCTGGCGCAGGCGGCGGTCCGCGTCCTCGTCCCCGGGCGCGATCAGGCCGACCACCGCGATGCCGGCCATCGCCAGCCGGGTCAGCGCATCGCGGTCCAGCCGGCGCAGATCGGCCGACAGCAGCGCCGCGCGTGCCGCACCGGTCGTCGCCGCGGCGAGCAGATCCGGCAGGTCCACGCAGCGGCGGACCACGGTGACGCCGAGATCGCGGCGATCGAAGGCCGAGACCAGGCCGGCCTCGACCTCGGAGTCGGTCACCGCGGTCAGGATCGGCAGGCTCACCGGCCGAACCCCGCCACGGTGGTCGGTCCGGTCGAGCCGACGCCGCCGCGGGAGTCCCGTTCGAGCTTCACGACGTCGACCCGCTCGCTCTGGGACGCCGCCACGGCCTGGATCGCGTTGTCGACCGGCACGCGCAACGTCAGCGAACGGTCACCGCTGGCCAGCTTCTCCAGCCCGACGAACTCGACGTCGTGCAGGACCAGCGACTCGGCGCCGGCCCCCGCAGCCGGCGCCGGCTGGTTCGGCTGGTTCGGCTGGTCGCCGGTCTGGTCCCCGGAGCCGGTGGCCGCCGCGGCCCCGGCGGAGAACACGTAGACGTCGACGTGGTCGCCGGGCTCGAGGACGGGCAGCCGGCCCGCCTTGACGATGACGGGGACCAGCCTGGTGGACTGCGTGTTCCGCCCGGCGAAGTCGGCCCCGCTAACCAGCTCCCCGGCGTCGACGGGCCGGGCGAGGGTGGCACCGGTCAGGTCGCGCAACCGGCCGCCCGGGTAGTAGCGGTCGGACGTCCTGGCATCGAGCCGGGCGGACACCGTGGTCAGGTCCCCCGCCACGATGACGTGCCCGGCGGGCAGGCCGGCCTTCGCCACCACCCACTGCCGGGTGGAGTCCGCCGACGCGAACAGCCGCGCCCCCACGACGACCGAGACGAGCACGAGCAGCACCCCGACGAGCAGCCGGGAGTCCCGCCAGCGCCGCCGGGTCAGCCGGCGGGCGGGAGGCGAGCCCGGCGACGGGGGCGCCTCGGAACGGACCGGCGCCGCGGCGAGCTCGGTCACCGGGAGACCTCCCTTTTCTCCTGGCCGGACCATTGGTGCATGTTCACACCTTCCGGTCGCAGAGCGTACGCGGTCGAAGGCCCCGAACCCACCGAAACCAGCGAGGATTCCGCTGCGGAACGCCACCGTCGACAATCGGTGTCCACCGATCGCCCGCGTGCAGCGACATCCCGGGTGTTCTGAGCTCACCTGTTGGACGCGCAGCCGGCCCGGTGCGATGCGCGTCTGGACGAAGCCGCCCAGTTTTCGCGTCGGCCGGGTCCGACCGCCACCCCGTTCTCCACCGCTTCCCACGGGTGGCGACGCAGCTCAGGGAGCCGCCGGGCCCGGAGGCCGGCAGGCGAAGGCAGGCGACGACAGGCGACGACAGGCGCGGGTGGTAGCGGACCAGAACAGCCGCGAGCGAGAGCTTTCGGCGGCGTCCGCGCGTAGTTATCCACAAGCTGATGCATCTGGACGCGATGAGCAGTGGGATCTCTGATACACACGTGAGGAGAGACATCCGCCCTCAGTAGGAGGACTTTGATGAACGACCGCTTCCTTCAACTGAGCGATGTGGCGGACATCCTCAACATCTCGTCCAGCCAGACCTACGCCCTCGTCCGCTCGGGCGAGCTCCCCGCCATCAAGATCGGCGGTCGGGGGCAGTGGCGGGTGGAACGCTCGGAGCTGGAGGCGTACATCCAGCGTGCCTACGAGCAGACCAGGGCCTTCGTCGCGGCCAATCCCATGACCCGCAACGAGGCCGTGCCGGAGGACTGAGACCGCCGCCGAGCCGCTCACCGGACCGGTCAGGGGACGCGGCGCACGTAGGCGATCGCGTCGAGCGGCATCGTCCACCCCGACCGGACCCGCCCTCGGCGGGCGAACTCGCCCACCGCGTGCTCGGCGACCTCCAGGAAGTCCGCCCCCACCCGGACCGGCGTCCCGTGCAGGCTCGTCCCGTCCACGAACAGCAGCGTGCACACGGAGCGGTCCCGCACGAGCCCACGCAGCACGTACCGCAGGTCCAGCTTCGCGGCCAGCGGCCCCTCGTGCCCCGGCTGGGCGGAGACGACCGGCAGGTTCTCGACCGCGAGCAGCGAGCGCATCGGCACCAGCACCTCCGTTGCGCCGGGCTCCGCGAGCAGGAACCAGTCCACCCCCAGCGCGGACAGCGTGCCGTGCAGCGTCTCCGGCGCCCGCTGCCCGCCCAGCACCCGGCAGCGCGCCGGGTGTCCCACGACCGGCCGCAGGCGATCGATCAGCCGCAGGTAGGCGGCCTCCCGGCGGCTGCGGTCGGCGAGCTCGGCGGCGAGCTCGGCGGCCTCGTTCGCCTCCCACTGCAGCTCGAGGTCCGCGAACAGGTCCTCCCAACGCATCGGGTCTCCTCCCGTACGGGTACGTTCCGCTGCACACCGGGCGACTCGATCCCTCACGCACGACGCAAGCGGGATTGACAGTGGGACGCCAGAGGTTTACACAAACAAACATAGGCAAACGAAGTCGTTCGATGACATCCGGCAGACAGGAGCAGCGACGATGATCGCGGGAGCGGCTCGGCGGACGCTGGCGCTGTTCGCCGGAGCGGCCGCAGCCGCGGGCACGGCGATCATATTGATCGTCTTCGGCCCCCGGCTGGCGGACCTGCCGGCCGGCGTCGGCGACGTGCCGGACTGGTTCACCGCGGCGCCCGAGCAGGCCTTCGTCACGGTCGTCGGCGCGGTGGCGTGGCTGTGCCTGCTCTGGCTGTGCCTGGGCGTCCTGCTCGGCGTGGCCGCCGCCATCCCCGGCGGCGTCGGCCGGCTCAGCGCGGCGCTGGCCCGGCTGATCCTGCCCCGCGCGATGCGCCGAATGATCGAACTCGGTCTCGGCGTCACCCTGGTCGCCGGGGTCGCGCCGGTGATGGCGGCGATGCCCGCCGCGGCCGCCGGCAGCCATCCGGGGACCGCGATCGGCGTCACGGCGCCGGCGACGTTCCCCGATCTCGGCCGCCCGGCGACGGTCGATCTCGGCGACGCGGCGGCGCCGGCCTCGGGTCACGCGACCGGCCTGCCGTCCCTCGACCGCCCGGCCGCGACGGTGCCCGGCGCGGCGACCCCGACCGGCGCGGCCGGCGCTCGCTCCGCCGCACCCGGACCCCGGGTGCAGGGCGTGACCTACTACGGCGAGGCGGCCCGTCCGGCGCCGGCCTCACCCGGCGCGGCCGGGCTGCCCGACCTCGATCGCCCGGCCCCGGCCACGCCCCGGCTACCCGACCTCGGCCGGCCGGCCTCCGCCACCCCGGGCGCCACCGCGGACACGGGCGCCAGCCCGACTATCTCCGTGCCGGGCCTGGGCGAGGCCATCCCCGTCGTCGACCTGCACGCGACCGCACCGGCGTCGACCTCGTCGACGCCGCCCCACTCTCCGGACGCCGCCCAGAGCGGCGCTCCGGCGGCCCCTGACCCCGGCCCCCCCGTCCGGCTCACCGCGGCACGCACGTCGATGAGCTGGCCGGATCTCGAGCGCCCGGCCACCGATCCGCCGCGCACCGCGGCGCCGTCGACGGCACCGACCGGCCCGGCCCCCGCCGGCGGTGCCTCGACGGCGCCCGCGCCACAACCCGCGTCCTCGGCGCCGGCACGCGACCCGCTTGTCCCGTCCTCGCACCGCGGCACCGGCGTTCCGGCCAGCCCGTCGGGCACCGGCCAGTCGGCCCGCGCCGGCGAGGCCGAGGAGGTCGTCGTCCTGCGCGGGGACAACCTGTGGACGATCGCCGCCCGGCATCTCGGCCCCACCGCCACGCACGAGCAGATCGCGGCCGAATGGCCCCGCTGGTGGGCCGCGAACTCCGACGTGATCGGCCACGACCCGAACGTGATACTTCCCGGCCAACGCCTCAAACCGCCATCCGGGCCCTGACCCCGCCCGCCACCATCGGAGCCTGCCGTGACCGCCACCTGTGCCCTGACCCTGCCCCGGCGACCACACTCGGTCCCCGGCATGCGGCTGCTCCCCGTCGCCCCGAACGAACCGCCCTACGACGACGAGATCGAGCCCGCCACCGCAAGCGGCCGACCGGCCCACACCCGGATCCGACCCGCCCGGCGAGCCGCCGGCGCCGCCGGCGCCGCCGACCGGTCAGGCCGGCCCGCGGCCGCTCCCGGCGGGGGCGGCCATCGCCGCGGCTCCAGCGGAGGCCACGGCGGCGAACGTTCCGCCCCTCCCCCCGGCGGCCGGGCCCCCGACCGCCCGGGCACCCACCATCCCCACACCAACCACTCGGACACCGACCACCCCGATACCAAGCGCCCTGACACCGAGCACCCTGACACCAAGCGCCCGGGCGTCGACCGCCCGAACACCGAAGGCACCGGTACCAGCAGAACCCGCACCGACCGCACGGACAGAGACTTCCCCGACACGGCCGTGGATCGCCCGAGCGGCCCCCGCAGCGCCGAGGATTGGGCCGGCGGCGGCACCGTCGTCGTGGACCGCTCGCCCCGGCGGCTGACCGTGCCGGAGCAGGTGTTCACCGAGGCCGGCCCGACGCCGGGACCGGCCTCGAGCGATCTGCCCGCGACGGGACGCCGAGCGGCCCGCGGCCCGGCGGCCGGCCGGCCGGCCGCGCCCGCGCGGGAGGCCGCCGTGATCGTCGTCCGAGCCATCGTGGAGGCGCTCGGCGGCGTCCGTCCCGTGTCCCACCTCGCCGGTTGGACGACGCCCAGGCTTCAGAACGATCTCGAGCGCATCGCCGCGCAGCTCGGCGACCGCCGCCGCGGCCAGGTGCGTAGCGTGCGGGTGAGTGAGCCGCGGCCGGGCGTCGCCGAGGTGTCTGCGGTGATCAGCCGCGGCGCGCGGGCCGCAGCACTGGCGTTGCGGATGGAGGCCGCCGGCGGCCGGTGGCGAGTCACGACTCTGCAGGTCGGCTGACCGATCGGTGCTCCGGCGCCGGCTTCTCGGCCGTCGGGCAGCGGGGTTACCCGCCGTCCGACGGCCGGGAGCGAAGGTCGGGTCGCGCGTTCGCTACTCGGCCTCGGCGTTGCGCCGCGCGGGATCGCCGTGGCACCGCTTGTACTTGCGACCCGAGCCGCACGGGCAGGGGGCGTTGCGAGCGGGGCGGGCGCTCGCACCCGCCGCCGACCCGCCGGCGGGACCACGGGCGGCTCGGGCCGCACCGCCACCGACCGGTGACTCGGCGCCCGAGTCCAGGGTGGTGACCGGTCCGACGCCGCCGTCGACCGACGGCGCTGTGTAGCGAAGCCCGCCGGTCGGGCGGCGCGGCTCGAGGCCCTTGACGAAGACCGGCGGCGCGGCAGGCGGCGCCGGCGCGGCCGGAACCTCCGGCGGAGTCCGGCGCGCGGCCGCCCGGTCGTCCTCGGCGGCGTCCGGCAGGGCCACGGGCGCAACCGCGGCGGGCAGGGCGGCGGCTCCCGCGGGGGCCGCCGGAGCGACGGTGACGCTCTCCGCAGGCGCCGCCTCGGTCTCCTGGCCGGCGATCTGGACCTCGACGTTGAACAGGAGGCGGACCGACTCCTCCTTGATGCCCTCCATCATCGTCTGGAACATGTCGAAACCCTCGCGCTGGTATTCGACCAGCGGGTCGCGCTGTCCCATCGCCCGCAGGCCGATGCCCTCCTGCAGGTAGTCCATCTCGTACAGGTGCTCGCGCCACTTGCGGTCCAGCACGGCGAGGACGACCCGCCGCTCCAGCTCGCGCATGATCGGCTCATCGTCGGCGCCTTCACCGAGGTCGAGTTCGCGCCGGTCGTACGCCTCCTGCGCGTCGGCCTGGACATCCTCCAGCAGGTGATCGGGGGTGAGCCCGTCGCGATCGTCGGTGTCCGGTGCCTCAACTCCGACCGGGTAGAGCTGGCCGAGCGCGGTCCACAGGGTGTCGAGATCCCACTCCTCGGGGTAGCCGTCGGCGGTGGCACCGCGCACGTACCCCTCGACGGTGTCGTCGACGAAGTGCCGCACCTGCTCGTGCAGGTCGGCGCCGTCGAGGACCTTGCGGCGCTCCTCGTAGATGACGGTGCGCTGCTTGTTCATGACCTCGTCGTACTTGAGGACGTTCTTGCGGATCTCGAAGTTCTGGCCCTCGACCTGGGTCTGGGCCGACCGGATCGCCCGCGTCACGATCTTCGACTCGATCGGGACGTCCTCGGGGATGTTGAGGCGATCCATGATCCCCTCGACGGCGGCCGCGTTGAACAGCCGCATGAGGTCGTCGCCGAGGGAGAGGTAGAAGCGGGACTCGCCGTGGTCGCCCTGCCGGCCGGCGCGGCCGCGTAGCTGGTTGTCGATGCGCCGGGACTCGTGCCGCTCGGTGCCGAGCACGTACAGGCCGCCCGCCTCGACGACGTCCTCGTGCTCGGTCTTCACCGACTGGCGGGCCTTTTCCAGCGCCTCCTGCCAGGCCGCCTCGTAGTCCTCGGGGGTCTCGATGGGCGACAGCCCGCGCTGGCGCAGCTCGGCCTGGGCGATGAACTCCGGGTTCCCGCCGAGCATGATGTCGGTACCGCGGCCGGCCATGTTCGTCGCCACCGTGACGGCGCCCTTGCGGCCCGCCTCGGCGATGATGGTCGCCTCCCGCTCATGGTGCTTGGCGTTGAGGACCTCGTGCGGCACGCCCCGCTTGGTGAGCTGCTTGGACAGGTACTCGGACTTCTCCACGCTCGTGGTGCCGACCAGGACCGGCTGGCCCTTCTCGTGCCGCTCGGCGATGTCCTCGACCACGGCGTCGAACTTCGCGATCTCGGTCTTGTAGACGACGTCCGGCTGGTCGTTACGGATCATCGGCTTGTTCGTCGGGATCGGCACCACGCCGAGGGAGTAGATCTGGTGGAACTCGGCCGCCTCGGTCATGGCGGTACCGGTCATTCCGGAAAGCTTGTCGTAGAGCCGGAAGTAGTTCTGCAGGGTGATCGTCGCGAGGGTCTGGTTCTCCTGCTTGATCTCGACCTTTTCCTTGGCCTCGATCGCCTGGTGCATTCCCTCGCTGTAGCGCCGGCCGTGCAGCACCCGGCCGGTGAACTCGTCGACGATGAGGACCTCGCCGTCGGTGACGATGTAGTCCTTGTCCCGCTTGTAGAGCTCCTTGGCCTTCAGCGAGTTGTTCAGGTAGCCCACGAGCGGCGTGTTCACCGACTCGTAGAGATTCTCGATGCCGAGCTGGTCCTCGACCTTCTCGACGCCGGACTCGGTGATGGCCACCGTCCGCTTGCCCTCTTCGACCTCGTAGTCGACGTCGCGCTCCAGCAGGGGGGCGATCCGGGCGAACTCCGTGTACCAGCGGGTCGGATGGTCCGCCGGGCCACTGATGATCAGCGGCGTGCGCGCCTCGTCGATGAGGATCGAGTCGACCTCGTCGACCACCGCGAAGTTGTGGCCGCGCTGGACCAGCTCGTCCGCGCTCCAGGCCATGTTGTCGCGCAGATAGTCGAATCCGAACTCGTTGTTCGTGCCGTAGGTGATGTCGCAGGCGTACTGCGCGCGACGAACCGGGGGCGGCATCTGCGGGTGGATCACCCCGACGGTGAGGCCGAGGAAACGGTGGACGCGTCCCATGTTCTCGGCGTCACGCTGGGCGAGGTAGTCGTTGACCGTCACGATGTGCACGCCCTTGCCGGCCAGGGCGTTCAGGTAGGCGGGCAGGGTGGAGACCAGCGTCTTGCCCTCACCGGTCTTCATCTCGGCGATGTTGCCGAGATGAAGCGCCGCGCCGCCCATGATCTGCACGTCGAAGTGCCGCTGGCCGAGCGTGCGCCGGGCCGCCTCGCGGACGGCGGCGAATGCCTCGGGCAGCAGGTCGTCGAGGGACTCCTTGCCCTCCGCGACGCGCTGGCGGAACTCGTCGGTCATGCCGCGCAGCTCGCCGTCGGACAGCCCGGTGAAGTCGTCCTCGATCAGGTTCACCTGCTCGGCGATCGCCTTGAGCTTGCGCAGAATCCGGCCCTCGCCGGCACGCAAGATCTTGTCTAGAACCACGGGCGAAACTCCTCCGGCAGGCATGTCGGCGAGGCACCGACCACACGATGCTAGCCCCTGGACCGTCCCCCACAACATCCATCGGGACGCGGTTCCTCCGGCCGCGGTCGGCGACGGGCTGCGGGTGCGGGGACGATGCGCCGACGCTCCGGGGCGGGGATTGCGCGGGCACAAACGACCAGGACAACATGGGCGACGGCGCGGGTACGCGCGATCCGTCACCCGCTCCAACGACCGGGGGCGCCGCGGGGTGCCCGGCCGGGCGGACGACGGCACCGGTGCGACCGCGATCCGGTCGGAAACGAGGGCGCGCGGTGCGGCGGTGAGCCGGTAGAAGAAGAGCCATGCCGTCCCTCGAACCGGTGGAGATCACCGCCGGCCGCCTCCATCTGCGCCCCTGGCGCCCCTACGACGTCGACGCCGTCCACGAGGCCTGCCAGGATCCGGAGATCCCCCGCTGGACCAGGGTGCCCTCCCCCTACGAACGCCACCATGCGGAGAACTACGTGACCCGACAGACCCCCCGCGCCTGGGCGGAGGGGACAGCGGCACAGTTCGCGGTGGTCGACGCGACGACCGAGCAGCTACTGGCCTCGGTCGGGCTGCTCTCGATCACCGCCCAGGGCGACGCCGCGATCGGCTACTGGTGCGCGGCGCCGGCCCGCGGCCAGGATGTGACGTCGGAGGCGGTGGCGACCGTGGTCCGGTGGGGCTTCGGGGCGCTCGGACTGGCCCGGATCGCCTGGCGGGCCGAAGTGGGCAACGTCGCCTCCCGCCGGGTGGCCGAGAAGACCGGGTTCACCCTGGAGGGGACCCTGCGACGGGCCCTGGTGCGCGGCGACGGGCGGCGGGTCGACTGCTGGGTGGGCTCGCGGCTCCCGGACGACCCGCCCCCGCCCGGGGACCCGCGGCGATGACTCAGGTGATTTCGAGAAGCTTCTCCCGGACCGCGTAGACCACCGCTTCCATCCTGGAATGCAACTGCAGCTTCTCCAGAATGTTGCGGATGTGGTTTTTCACGGTGTTCTCGCTGATGTAGAGCTGCTTGGCGATGTCGCGGTTGTTCATGCCCTTGGCGACGAGGCGAAGCACCTCCATCTCCCGGTCGGTGAGCCGGGGGGTGGGGAGCTGCGGCCGGTCGTCCTTGTTTTTGATCATCGCCGCGAACTCGCTGAGCAGCTTCGACGCCATCGACGGACTGATCAGACTCTGGCCGCCGTAGACGGCGCGAATGTCGGCCGCGACCTCGTCGATGGAGATCTCCTTGAGCAGGTAGCCCATGGCCCCCGCCTTGATCGCGTCGTAGAGGTCGGCCTCCTCGTCGCTGATCGTCAACATGACGATCTTTGCGCTCGGCACCGCCTCCTTGATGGCGCTCGTGGCGTCGATCCCGCCGCGGCGCGGCATCCGCACGTCCATGAGCACGATGTCGGGAGCCATCTCCTTCGCCATCGTCACGGCCTCGGACCCGTCCGCGGCCTCCCCGACGACCTCGATGTCGACCTCCTGGCCCAGCACCATCTCCAGCCCGCGCCGGAACAGTGCATGGTCGTCGACGATGAGCACCCGGATGGGGTTCGCCTCCGATGGCGTCGGCAGCACCTCCTCAGAGCGCTGCTCCTCCACCGTCATCTGACCTCCTTAGGACCGCTTTCACCCCGGTCACGCCACCCCGCGCGCCTGCGCGCGGGGTGGCGTGCCGTGCACTCCGACACCCGAGGCAAATGGTCCCACGTCAGCCGGTGGGCGTGACCTGCAGATCGTCTAAAGAGCGGCGGAGCTCGCGAACGCGCCGCGATCCGGCGCGGATCGGTCCACGTCACGGTGTGCGTCCAGCGATGCGGCGGCCGCCGCCCCGGCCGGACCCGAGAGCCTGATCACGCCGTAGTCGTAGCCGACGCGACGGTAGACCACACTGGGCAGGCCGAGGTCGACGTCCAGGAACAGGTAGAAGTCGTGGCCGACCAGCTCCATGTTGGACAGGGCGTCCTCGAGCGTCATCGGGTCGGCCTCGTGCGTCTTCTCCCGCACGACCAGCGGGTCCTGCTCCGACGCCTCGCCCTGGCCGGCCGGGCCGCGGGCCGCGGTGAGCGCGTCGGCGGGAGCGGCGACGACCGGGCGTGCCGAGTTTCCGCCGGACGGTGCCTCCTCGGCGGCGGGACGCAGGTCGGCCGGTCGGGTGCCCTCCAGCGGCATCAGGCTCTCCAGCGGCACGGAGGTGATGCCGGACTGCTTGGCACCGGCGTGGTTGGCGTGGTGACGAACCCGCCGATCGGCGGCCCGGCGCAGGCGCTCGGCGAGCTTGGCGGTGGCCAGGTCGAGGGCGGCATAGCAGTCGGCGGCGGCGGCCTCGGCCCGGATCACCGGGCCCCGCGAGTACACGGTGAGCTCAACCCGGTCGCAGACGTCGGACAGCCGAGGATTGTGTTCCCTAGACAGCTCGACGTCGACACTGATGATGTTGGAGTCCAGCCGCTCCAACTTGGCGAGCTTGGCCTCGACATGATTGCGGAACCGTTCCGGAACCGCGGTGTGCCTGCCCTTGACCACGATGTCCACGCGATCCACCTCCCGTTCGCCAATCCCGGCGACGCGACCTGCGCCAGCGGCCGGCCGTGCGCCGGTATGTTGTGGCGTCCCCCGGGATACGTCCGGCTTCGGGCCGAGACGATCCACGGACGCCCTGTCCACGGTTGTCGCACCTTCCCGTCGTGCCGTTTGCGGTCGGTCGCCCGCGTTCGCCTCCTTCCCCGCTGCGGCGGGGCTACTCCGCCCGTCAGCCCAGCATCCGCACGACGCGTGCGCTACGCCCGGCAGGCCTCAGGGCCCGCCGCCGCCCGTTCGTTCGCCCCTTGCGGGCAGACACGGACGGTGCGTACCGGCAGTTTCACCCCGGCGGGCCGTGGATCGCGGGTAGGGCGACTCTTCCGCGCGTCGGATCGGTGACGGCGACCACGGCGACGGCAGTGGTCCGCACGGACGCGGCCCGCAGCGCCCGCACCGCCTCCCCCACTGTCGCCCCCGTCGTCAGCACGTCGTCGACGACGATGACCCGCGCGCCTGCCGGCAACGCCGCACGCCGCGCCGCGCGCGCCGGATTCGCCAGCTCGAAGGCGCCGGCGAGGTTCGCCGCCCGTGCCGCGGCGCCCAGCCCGGCCTGATCGGCGAGCCGGCGCACCGGCCGCAGCACGGGCGCGACGCGCACCCGGTGACCGTGCCGGCGCAGCACGGTGGCCGCCGCGGAGCACAGCAGTGCCAGGTGATCGAAGCCGCGCCGACGACGCGCCGCCGCGGTCGAGGGCACCGGCACGAGTACGCACGCGGGCGCGGGGACCGGCGGGACGGACGTCCCGGTGGGCGCGCCCGGGGCGACGGGCAAGGCCCGCGCGATCGCGCGGGCCAGCGCGGCACCCAGCGGCCGGGCGGCGTCCACCCGGCCGCGCTCCTTGTAGGCCAGCAGAAGCGACCGGACCCGGCCGCCGTAGCGAGCCGCCGCCAGGCACGGCGGCAGCCCTCGCCGCCGCGGGGTGGCCATGGGGCCCGCGGCGGCGAGGAAGGCTGGACCGCGCAGCTCCGCAGCGCACGCCGGGCACACCGACACCCCCCGATCGCCGCAGCCGGCGCACGACAGCGGCACGATCAGGTCGGCGAGGATCGCCAGGTTCCGGATGAGCAGGGGGAGCAAGGCACGGGCCATAGGAGGAAGGATCACCGTCCACCGACGCGTTCGCCAGCCCCCGCGGACGATCTGTGGACAACGCACCCCGCGAACTCCGGCCGGCTGTGGACACGCACGGACACGTGTGGGGGCCGGGCCTTACTCCCTCCCCGCGTGACCGGAGGAAGTAAGGCCCTGAACGACGCTGCAAGGAGCCGGCATGGAGGTGGTGGGCCGACCACGGCGCTGGCGCTGGCGATGGCGATGGCGCGCGAGCACGAGCCGGTCGCGCGGGAGCCGGTCGTGCGCAGGGAGCGGGCCGGTGGCGTAGGCCCCGGGTCAGGGGAAGCGGATCGAGGGGAGGTCGTCGCACGGCGGCCGGGCGCCGTCTGAGACGATCGATGCCGGGCGGATCATCTCCGTGCAGCGGACCGTGCGGGTACAGCCGACCGGGAGCACGTCCGGGCGGGCGATCCCGGCCACGACCGGCGATATCCGCGCGCCGGCCTCGGCACACCCCCGTCCCAGGGCACAGAATCCTGACAACAGGGGAACAGCCCCGCGCGGCGCCCCGCCGCCGGACAGATACCCCCGACCGCGAAGACCTGGAGCCACGTCGCCCCATGAGCAACCGTGAGACGTGAGCCACCGTGGGACGTGAGCACCTGTGGGACGTGAGCGACAGCAAGACCGTTGAAGAGCGCGAGACCGTCGAACGAGCACAGTCCGTCAAAAGACTGCAGCACCTCGAACGACCGCAGCACCTCGAACGACCGCAGCACCTCTGACGGCAGGACCGATGAGCGGCGCCCGGCCCACGAGCGACGCCGAACGACGAGTGGAGACACACCGATGACCGACGGACCCGGCTGGGCCGCGCCCGGCACATCGTCGCCTCCGGGTGACGGTTCCGCCGGGCCGTCGTGGGGCGCGCCGCTACCCCATGACGGGTGGGGGCGTCCCGACCAACCCGCCGGTCAGCCGCCGGTGCCCGTCGGCGCGCCCCCGCCGGGCGGACCGCCCGGATGGCACGGGCCTGCGCAGGGCGGCCCGCCCGGATGGCACGGACCTCCCCAGGGCGGCCCGCCCGGGCGCTATGGGCCCCCACCCGGACCGCCCGGTCCGCCGGGGCCGTGGCGCTGGGGCGCGGCGGCACCGAAGCCGGGGATCATCCCACTGCGTCCGCTCGCCCTCGGCGAGATCCTGGACGGCACCTTCGCCACGATCCGGGCGAATCCGGGTGCGACAATCGGGGTCACCGTCGCGTCCGCGACCGTCGTCGAGACGATCTCCACGGTTGTGGCGATCACGACGGAGAACGCCTCGACCGCGGTGTCGGCGCTGGGCATCCTCGCGTCCTTCGCGCTCGACCTCGTCCTCGGGCTGTTCCTGTCCGGCGTGCTCAGCGTGGTCGTGAGCGAGGCGACGCTGGGTAGTCGCATCGGGCCGACCGAGGCCGTCCGACGGGTCGCCCCACGCCTCGGCGGCCTGTTCGCCCTCACGATCGTCGTCACGGTGGCGGTGGCACTCGGGCTGGTCGCCCTGCTGGTCGGCGCGGTCGTCGTAGGTGTCTATCTGGGGCTGGCGACGCCCGCGTACATCCTCGAGGGCGGCGGCATCCGCCATGCCCTGCGCCGCTCGGTGACGATCGTGCGCGGCTCCTGGTGGCGCAGCCTCGGCATCCTGGTTCTCTCGACGCTCGTCGCGTTCATGCTCAGCGCGGTCCTCACCATCGTCACCGCGGTCATCCTGGGGTCGTCGGACGTGTTCGGCGACTTCCTGGGCGGCGATCTCACGGTCACCGGCCACATCGTCCAGGGGATCGGCGAGCTGCTGGCCACGACGATCTCCACGCCGATCGTCTCCGGAACCGTCGTGCTGCTGTACATCGACCTTCGGATCCGGCGGGAAGGGTTGGACGTCACCCTCGCCGAGGCCGCCCGGGCCCGCGCGGCCGGAGTGGGGACGCCCGGATGACGCTGGGCGGTCCGGCCACCCGCGATGGCGCCCGGGAGGAGGCGCGCCGCGAGCTGTCGGACGGCATCTACGGCAACAGCCGGCCGCATTGGTGGAACCGGCTGCTGAGCTGGATCGGCGACCGGATCGCGGACCTGTTCGACTGGATCCTCCCGCACAGCGGGTCGGGCGGCGGCTCACCCGGTCTCGGGGTCCTCGCGCTGGTGGTGGTGCTCGTCGTCGGGGCGGTCGCGCTGCGGTGGTGGCTGGGTCCGGTCCGGCGGACCGTGCGGGCCCGGCAGGCGGCCGCGGACGACCTGTCCAGCCCGCTGACCGCCGCGCAGTTGCGGGCCGAGGCCGACCGGCACGCAGCCGGCGAGGAGTACGCCCGGGCGGTGCGCTCCCGGCTGCGAGCGATCGTGCGGATGCTCGAGGAAAAGGGCATGCTCGATCCACGCCCCGGACGCACAGCCGGGGAGCTCGTCGCCGAGGTCGCCCGGATCGCCCCGGCCGCCGACCTCGGGCCGGCCGACCCGCCCGCCACCGACCCCGGGCCGACTGCCCCCCGCTGGGACCCGGCCGGCGACGGCCCGGCCGGCGACGGGCGGGCTGCCCTGGCCGCCGCCGTGGAGGTCTTCAGCGAGATCTGGTACGGCGGCCGCCCGGCCACCGCCGCCGGCTACCAGGTGCTTGTCGACGCGGACACCGCGCTGTCGCGGCTGCGACGCGGGGCGGGCGGACGGGACAGCGCGGCGGGCAGTCTCGTGGTGCCGGCATGACGGCCAGCGGCACCCTGACACCGGGTGGCACCAGCCCGAGCGGCACCAGCCCGGGCAGCGCCTCGCCCAGCGCTGTGCGCAGCGGCCCCCGCCCGCCGTCGGTGCGCCGCGGGATCCTCGTGACAGCCGTCGTCGGCGCCATCGTGCTCGGCTTCCTCGTGATCACTGCCCTGGCCACCCGCCCGGCCGGACGGCCGGCGCTGGATGTGGCCTCGCCCGAGTCCGACGGAACCCGCGCCCTGGCCCAGATCCTGCGCGCCCGCGGCGTGGCGGTGTCCGCCGCGGACGCCGTGTCCGCGGGTTCGGCCGGCCGGCCGGACACTCTCGTCGTCGTCCGGCCCGGACGACTGACCCACGACGCGCTCACCGACCTGCTCGGCCGCGTCTGGCGGGGCTCCGACGTCGTGCTGGTGGCGCCAGGTGAGGCCGTACTCGACGCGCTCGACGTGGGCGTCGTCACGGCCGACCGGCAGCCGGCGGGCGGCGAGTCCGGCCCGCGGTGCGCGCTGCCCGAGGCGGCGGTGGCGGGCAGCGTCACGATCGGCGCGGGCCGCGCCTTCACCCCCGCCGACGGCGCCGATCTCGGCGACATGCGTCCGACGCTCTGCTACGGCGACCCGCCCGACGCGGCCGAGATCGCGGTGCTCAACCCCGGCCGGACCGAAGCGGCGCCGGCGGCCGGGCGGCTGGTGCTGCTTGGCTCCGCGGACTTCCTCACCAACGGGGAGCTGGACCGTTCGGGTAACGCGTCGCTCGCGCTCGGCCTGCTCGCCCGGCATCCCACGCTGTCCTGGATCACCCCGGCCGCGGACGCCGCCGGCGGAGTCGGTACCCGCAGCGTCACCGAGCTGCTGCCCGCCGGGTTCCGGTGGGCGGGCCTGCAGGCCCTCGTCGTACTGGTGCTGCTGGCGCTGTGGCGGGGGCGGCGGCTGGGACCGCCGGTGCCCGAGCCGCTGCCCGTGATCGTGCGGGCCGCGGAGACCGTGGAGGGTCGCGGCCGCCTCTACGCCGCCGCGCACGCCCGCGACCGGGCGGCCGACGCGCTGCGGACCGGCACCCGGGTTCGGCTGGCGGAACGCACGGGGCTGCCCGTGCTGTCCGGACCGGGCGGGACACCCGGACCCGATCCCGTAGCCCTCGTGGCCTCCGTCAGCGAACGCACCGGGCGGTCACCCTCGGAAATCGGATCGCTCCTGTACGGTTCGGGCATGCCGCCGCAGACCACCGGCGCGCCCAGCCCACTCGGGCGGGCCCGGAACCGCTACCAGTCGCGTCGTCTCCCGCCGGACGCCGCCGCGCCGACAGCGACAGCGACAGCGGCGACGACGGCGACGACGGCGGGCCGCGGGCCCGGCGCCGGCGGCACCGGGCGGCCGGGTGAGCGGGACGCCGCACTGCTCGCGCTGGCCCGGGCCCTCGACGAACTCGACCGACAGATAGGTGGACGGTGACCTCCCCGAACATCGACGCGGAGCCGACCGCCGCGGGATCGGGCCGGCCCGCGGCGCCGACCCCGGACCCACCCGCCGGGTCCGGGCAGCCCGCGCAGGCCGCGCAGGCAACTCCCGGCAAGCACGCCAGCCCCGCAGCCGACATACCACCGGCCCGGGATGACGCGCAGCCCGACGAGACTCTCCGCCGGCCAGGCGCCGCATCGGGGCACCAGGTTCCGCCTGTCCCGCCATCCCCCTCTGCCCCGCCATCCCCGTCCGCTCCACTTGCCCCGCCGGTGCCGGTGGCCGCCCGGCCGGGCGGTTGGCCCGCGCCGCCCGACGCCGACGCCGCGCGCCGGGCGCTGATCGCGTTGCGCGGCGAGATCGCCAAGGCCGTGATCGGCCAGGACGCCGCCGTCAGCGGACTGGTAGTCGCCCTGCTCTGCCGCGGGCACGCGCTGCTCGAAGGCGTGCCGGGCGTGGCGAAGACCCTGCTCGTGCGCACCCTGGCGACCGCGCTGTCGCTGGACACCAAGCGGCTGCAGTTCACCCCGGATCTCATGCCGGGAGACGTCACCGGCTCGCTCGTCTACGACAACCGCAGCTCCGCGTTCACCTTCCGTGAGGGTCCGGTCTTCACGAACCTGCTGCTCGCCGACGAGATCAACCGGACACCACCGAAGACGCAGGCCGCCCTCCTGGAGGTGATGGAGGAGCGGCAGGTCAGCGTGGAGGGGACGCCCCGGCCGCTGCCCACCCCGTTTGCCGTCCTGGCGACCCAGAACCCCATCGAGCACGAGGGCACCTACCCGCTGCCCGAGGCGCAGCTCGACCGGTTCCTGGTGAAGGTGACGCTGCCGCTGCCGCCACGCGACGACGAGATCCGGGTGCTGGCCCACCACGCCGGCGGCTTCGACCCGACGGACCTGGCCGCGGCCGGAGTGCGGCCGGTCGCGGGCCCGGCGGATCTGGCCGCGGCGCGCGCGGCGGTGCTCGCCGTCGCGGTGCACCCGGAGGTGCTGGCCTACATCGTCGACCTTGCGCGGGCGACCCGGGTGGCACCGAGCGTGCAGCTCGGGGTGTCGCCGCGGGGGGCCACCGCGCTGCTGGCGACCACCCGGGCCTGGGCGTGGCTGTCGGGACGCGGCTACGCGACCCCCGACGATGTCAAGGCCCTGGCCCGGGCCACGCTGCGGCACCGGATCAGCCTGCGGCCCGAGGCCGAGCTCGACGGCGTCACCGCGGACGTGGTGCTGGAACAGGTGCTGGCCACCGTCCCGGTGCCCCGGTAGGTCCGGTGGCGATCACCGGGCGCGCCGTCGCGCTGGCCCTGTTCGGGGCGCTGGTCGTCCTGCTCTCCCCCGCGCCCGGCCCGACGATGCTGGTCGTCGACCTGGTGATCGTGGCGCTCGTCGGGGTCGACCTGACGCTGGCCGGCGGGATCCGCACGCTGGAGTTCACCCGGTCGGGACCGACGTCCGCCCGGCTGGGCCAGCCCGTCCCCCTCGTGCTCGGGATCGCCAACGACGGTGGCCGGCCCGTGCGGGCCCGGGTCCGCGACGCCTGGCCGCCGTCCGCGGGCGCCCGGCCACGGGAGCACCAGGTGGACGTCCCTGCCGGGGAACGGCGCTTCCTGGAGACGACGCTGTACCCGACCCGGCGCGGCGACCGGGAGCCGTTCCGGATCACGGTGCGATCCCTCGGTCCGCTCGGTCTCGCCGGCCGGCAGGGCCGCCACCAGAGCCCGTGGCGGGTTCGCGTGCTGCCGCCGTTCACGTCGCGCCGGCACCTGCCCGCGGCGCTGGCCCGGCTGCGGGAGGTCGAGGGCGAGGTCGCGATCCGCGGGGCGGGCGCCGGCTCGGAGTTCGACAGCCTGCGCGACTACGTGATCGGCGACGACGTCCGCCTGATCGACTGGCGGGGCACCGCCCGACGCGGAGCGGTGGTGGTTCGGACCTTCCGGCCGGAGCGGGACCGGCGGGTGGTCTGCGTGCTCGACACCGGGCGGACCTCCGCCGGGCGGGTCGGCGACGTCCCCAGGCTGGACCATGCGCTCGACGCCGCGCTGCTGCTCACCGCGGTCGCGCTGCGGGCCGGCGACCGGGTCGGTCTCGTCGCGCACGACAGCGCGCCCCGGGTGACGCTGCCCGGTTCGCACGACCACGGGTTCCTGGCCCGGATGACCGACGCCATGGCCCGGCTGGAACCGGCCATCGTCGAGGCGGACCACGCCGGGATGATCTCGACGGTGCTGCGGGAGACCTCGCGCCGCTCCCTGGTCGTGCTGTTCACCGAGCTGGCGCCGGCCGTGATCGAGGAGGGGCTGCTGCCGGCGCTGGGGACGTTGACCGCGCGGCACACCGTCCTGGTCGCGGCGCTGCGCGACCCTCGCGTCGATGAGCTCGCCGCGGGCCGCGAAGACGTCCGCGCCGTGTACGCCGCCGCGGCGGCCGAACAGACCCTGATGCGCCGCCGCGAGCTCACCGAGACGCTGCGCCGCCGCGGCGTCGAGGTCGTCGACGCGCCGCCCGCCGGCTACGCCGCGGCCGTCACCGACACGTACCTCACCCTGAAGTCGCTCGGTCGGCTTTGACTCACCCCAAGCCGCCGAGGGACCGGGGATCGGTCAGGGGCCGGCCGATTCCGAGCCAGCCGACCAGGTGATCAACGGGGGCCGTACCGCCGCGCACAGCGGCCGACCCCGGGCATCGGACAGGCCGACCCGGCCCACCAGCTCCCCGGCATGCACCGCCGCGGCGAGGACCGCCGGGTCGACCGCGTCGAGCATCAGCTTCGCCCGCCGGAACATGACGAACCGGCCGGCGTCGTCAACCGCGCCCCAGGAGAGATAGACGAAGCGCGCCGCGGGACGGCCCTGGATGTGGCGTCCGCGCAGGTCGAAACCGGTGGGGCCGGCCGTCGCGGTGCAGTCGATCGTCCACTCGGCCCGGGCGGCATCGCCGCGGTGCAGGCCCAGCAGGTCGTCCGATCGGCCGCGGGCCTGCACCGCGACATGAACGTTGGTGCGGGCGTGCGGGTCGCCGGGCGGGGCACACCGCGATCCCGGCAGGTCGACGCCCTCGATACGGATGCGCACCCGCCCATCATTTCCCCCCGGTCACCCACCGGGGCCCGGTGGCACCGGCACATCGCCGCGGCGAGTGGGTGCCGCCGGAATCGCCGCGGCGGGGGCTGTCAGGTCGCGGGGACGGGGGTCAGCGCGACGACGGGGATCTTCCGGCCGGCCTTCGCCTCGTACTCGGCGAAGGCCGGGTAGTTCGCTGCCTGCCGGGCGTAGAGGGCGTCACGTTCGGCGCCGGTGACCTCGTCGACGCGCACGGCCAGGGTCCGGGCGCCGACCTCGATCTTCGCCTCGGGATACGCCGTCAGGTTGTGGTACCAGGCCGGATCTTTGGGCGCCCCGGCGTACGAGGCGAACACCAGGTAGCGGCCGCCATCCTCGGCGTAGACCAACGGATTGATCCGCGGGTTGCCGCTGCGGGCTCCGGTGGTGTGCAGCAGCAGGACCGGCGTTCCCGCGAACTGACCACCGGGGTGCCCCTGAGTCGCCCGGAAATCGGCGATGATCCGGGCGTTGAAGTCGTCGGTGTCTGCCATGGGTGGGCACTCCCCTCGTCGAACCACCTGGTCGGGTCCGGACGGTATACGAATTCCCGACATCCGTTGCGGCTCAGGCAGGCAGGACCGTGGCGGTCGCCTGCCGGGGGGCTCGGTCGGCGTCCGGCGCCGAGCCCGATCGGGGCCGAAACTGTCGGAGGGCGGCGCTAGCATGCAGCCATGCTTGATCACATAGGTGTCCAGGCTGCCGACGTCGAGGCGTCGCTCGCCTTCTACCTGCGCACGTTCGCGGCCCTCGGCATCCGTGAGGCGAAGCGCTTCCCGCACGGCGATTCCCTGGTGGTCGGCCTGTCCGGGCCGGACGGAAAGGCGTCATTCTGGCTCTCACCCGCGGCCGGCGCGGAGGCCCGGGAGCTGCACGTGGCCTTCCGCGCCCCGGACCGGGCGACCGTCGACGCGGTGCACGCGGCCGCAGTGCGCGACGGCGTCGAGGTGCTGCACGCGCCACGCGTCTGGCCCGAATACCACCCCACCTACTACGGCGTCTTCCTGCGCGATCCCGACGGCCACAACGTCGAGGCCGTCCATCACGGGTTCTAGGAACACGGATCCCTGAAAGGCACGGCTCCCAGGAACGCACGGATCCCAGGAAGGCAGGGAGATCGGCGATGCTCACCACCGTCCGCACCGAGGTCCTCGACATCTCCGTCGAGGTGACGGGGCCCGCCGATGGGCCGCCGGTCGTTCTGCTGCACGGCTGGCCGGACGCCGCCCGTGGCTGGCGCGGGGTGCAGGCCGGGCTGAACGAACGGGGTTGGCGCACGATCGTCCCGGAGCTGCGGGGCAGCGGCGCGACCAGGTTCCGCGACGCCGGTACGCCGCGCGACGGCCAGGCCGTCGCCCTGGCTCAGGACGCGCTCGACCTCGCCGACGCCCTCGGGTTGGGGCGGATCGCCGTGGTCGGCCACGACTGGGGCGCCCGTGTGGCCTACACCCTCGCTGCCCTGGCACCGCGGCGTCTCACCGCCATCGCCGCGCTCGCCCTGGCCTACCAGCCGCGGGGGAGCTTCACCATGCCAGGCTTCGAGCAGGCCAGGGCGTTCTGGTACCAGTGGCTGATGTTCGTCGATGCCGGGGCGCGGGCGGTCCGCGAGGATCCCGTGGGCTTCGCCCGCATCCAGTGGGACACCTGGAGCCCGCCCGGCTGGTTCGACGACGGCGAGTTCGCCGCCACCGCGCCGGCGTTCACCCATCCGGACTGGGCGGCGGTCACCCTGAACGCCTACCGGGCGCGGTTCCACGCGGACGAGCCGCGGGACCCGCGCTACGACGACCTGCGCCGCCGGCTCGCCGAGATCGAGCTGATCGGGGTGCCCACCCTGATGGTCCAGGGCGGCGACGACCGCTGCGACTCGCCGGCCGCGTCCGCGGGCCAGGCGGGGTACTTCACCAGCGGGTACCGCCGGGTCGTCCTCGACGGCGTGGGCCACTTCCCCCACCGCGAGGCCACCGCGGCGGTGGCGAACCTGGTCGCCGACCATCTCCGGGCGGCGGACGGGCGCGTGCGGGCCCGCGGTCCGGGCTAGCTAGCCCTCGTCGGCCGGGGCGAGCAGGCGGGCGGGGAAGCCGCCGCGGCTGATCGGCCCCCACCGGTCGATCCGCAGCCGGAGCAGCACCTTCTCCTGGCGGCGCATGGCCTCGCGGTACTCGTCCCAGTCGGGGTGCTCGCCACTGATGCAGCGGAAGTACTCCACCAGCTCCTCGACCGCGGCGGGCTGGTCGACCACGGTGATCGTGCCGTCGACCTGCACCCAGTCGCCGTTGAACTCGTCGGACAGCACGCACATCGACGCCCGCGGGTCGCGGCGCGCGTTGCGGGTCTTCGCCCGCTCCGGGTAGGTCGACACGACGACGTCGCCGGCGGTGTCGACGCCCATCGTCACCGGGGAGAGCTGCGGGGCGCCGTCGCGGCGGGTGGTGACGAGGATGCCGCGGTGGCGGGGGCGGACGAAGTCGAGCAGGCCCGCGCGGTCGACGCTGACATCCCTGGCTGCGGTCGGACTCATCCTGGCAGCCTAGGCCACGGGGGCCAGGTCGGCGGCGCCGTGGGCGGCGTCGAGGTCGGCCGTCTGGCCGGCCGCCGCCGCGCGCGAGCCGTAGCCCCAGGTGTAGGCGACGAAGCCGGCCCAGGCCAGCGCGCCGATCCCGATCCGCACCGCCGTCGGCAGCCCGGAGGGCGTCACGAACGCCTCGATGAAGCCGGAGACCGCCAGGGCCAGCGCGGCGCCGAGCGTGATCGTCACCGCGGCCCGTCCCTCGGCGGCCAGCGCCTCGACGCGGCGCCGCGGGCCCGGCGCGATGATCGACCAGCCCAGGCGCAGGCCCACCGCGCCGGCCAGGAACACGACCGTGAGCTCCAGCATGCCGTGCGGGAGGATCAGGCCCCAGAACTGGCCGCTCTGCCCGCAGCTCGTCATGTACCCGCCGACCACCCCGGTGTTCACCGCGTTCACCAGCAGCACCAGCAGGGTCGGCAGGCCGAGCAGCGCGCCGGCCGCGACCGCCGTCGCCGAGACCCAGGCGTTGTTCGTCCAGACCTGGCTGGCGAACGAGGGAGCCGGGTTCTCGGAGTAGTAGGACGCGAAGTCGGAGCGGCACAGCTTGGCGACCGTGCTCGGCGGGGCCAGGTTGGCCTGGGCCTCGGCATCGTTGGCGATCCAGAGCCCGATGGCCAGCGCGACCAGCACCGAGCCGAGCGCGGTGACGATCACCCACCAGCGGCGCTCGTAGACGGCCAACGGGAAGGTCACGGCGAAGAACCGGCCGACGACGTGCCACCCGGGGTCGGGCGCCCCGCCCACCGCCGCGCGGGCGCGGGTCACCAGGGTGGTGAGGTCGTCGACAAGGCTGGTGTCGTAGGAACGGGTGCGGATCACCGACAGGTGGGTCGCGGTCCGCTGGTAGAGCTCGACCAGTTCGTCGAGCTCGTCGGCGCTCATCCGGCGCGGCCGGCCGGCCCGGTCGACGAGCCGGCCGAGCCGGATCCACTCCGGGCGGTGCACGGCGACGAACGCATCGAGATCCATGACGGTCCCATCCTCGCAGACGGGTGGTGACGCCGGGACTCCCCGCCGCCACCACTCGTGGCACCGCCCGTGGACCGGCCGTGGACCGGCCGTGGCACCGCCGTCCCGTCAGGACCCGTCGCCGTCGTCGAGGGCCAGGTCGGCGAAGTTCGCGAGGCCGGTGGCGAGCGCCGCGATCGTCGGGTACTTCCAGATGAAGTTGCCGGGCAGGGTGATGCCGAGCGCTGGTTCCAGCCGGGAGCGCAGCTCGAGGGCGAGCAGCGAGTCGAAGCCGAACGACCGCAGCGGCGTGTCCGGGTCGAGCGTGCTCTGGCTCAGCCGCAGCACCACCCGCAGATGCTCGCCCAGGTACTTCTCGAACAGCGTCCGCCGGGGCACCCCCGCCGCTGCGGCCCGCAGTCTCGTCCGGATGTCGGTCCGACCGTCGTGCTCGGCCGCCTGCGCGCCACCGGCCCGCAGGACGGCCTGGAACACCGACAGGGGGCGACCGGCCGGCGGTATCCAGGCGATCGGGTCGCCGGGCAGCAGACCGGCGTGCCGGCGGCCGAGCACGAGGACCGTCTCCAGGGCGTGCAGGCCGTCGCGGGTCGGGCCGGATCGCCACGGCCTGCCCGCGTCGTCCGGGACGGTCAACACGATCTTGCCGATGTGGCGGGCGCCGGCCAGGAACCGGAACGCCTCGGCGGCCGATGCGAGCGGGAAGCTCTGCACGGGCAGCGGAACGAGGTCGCCGGCGGCGAAGGCGGCGGAGAGCTCGCGGAGCAGAGCCACCACCCCGTGCCCTCGGCGGGCGAGATCCGCGTTGCCGGAGTCGACGCCGGTGACGACCGCCACCTCCATCTCACCGCACGCATCGATCAGGTCCCGGTAGACGCGGACGTTGTCGTCGACGCTGCCGCGGCCGGTGAGGATGGCCGCCTCGGTGAGCGCGACGGAGCCGTAGTGGACGGAGCCGTAGTGGATGTCACCCCGCGTCAGGCAGGAAACCCCTTTCGACGCCACCGCCCAGACGTCGTCCGCGGTGAGGCAGGGGCGTTCGAGTCCGGGCAGGCAGAATCCCATCCCGGTCAGCAGCACGTCTCGTTCCCTGGGCGCGGCGACAGTGCGGTCATTGGCCATCGCGGTCACTCCGAGTGGTCCGGTCGGCAAGTCAGGTGGTCCGGCCGGAATGGGAAGTGGTCGGTGGGTAAGGCAGGTGGGTCCGGTCGGTAAGGCATGAGGTCGCGGCGCGCACAGCGACGCCGGGCGCGCAGGTTGGGAGGCAATGGGAGCGGAAACCGTGCACACCGCGCCGGGTTGCACGATCGGTGGGCGCGACACACCTACCTTTGCGCGCGGCTCGGGCCCTGTCGCCGTTTAGGTCATAGTGGTCTGCCCGGCCCGATCCGGCGGCGGGCGTCACGGCTGACGCCACAGGTACAGGTGGCGTGGCCGGCCGGTGTGGCCGTAGCTCATCGTCCGGATCGCCAGGCGCTGCCCGGCCAGCCATTCGAGATAACGCCGCGCCGTCACCCGAGACAGCCCGAGGCCCCCTGCGACCTCGTCCGCGGACAACGGCCGCACCGCCCCGCGCAGGTGGCCGACCACGGTGTCGAGCGTGGCGGCGGACAGCCCCTTGGGCAGCGTCACGCCGGAGCCGTCGGGCCGCAGCCGGGACAGCGCAAGGTCCACGTCACGTTGGCGGACGAGTCCGCCGGGGCTGGCCGTGATCTGCCGCCGGAAGGCCGAGTACCGTTCCAGGCAGTGCCGGAACGCCGTCGCGGTGAACGGCTTCACGACGTACTGGATGACGCCGTAGGACATCGCCGTCTGCACCATGGCCAGATCTCGGACGAGGGAGACGGCGATGATGTCGAGGGTCGAGCCGCGGACGCGCGGGGCCCGACACACGTCCAGGCCGCTCATGTCCGGCAGGAAGAAATCCAACAGGATCAGGTCGTGCCGACCGCGGAGGGCGGATGACAGCGCCTGCTCTCCGTTGCGAGCCACCCCGCTGACGACGAACCCGGGGACGCTGTCGACATAGCCGCGCAGCCTGCCGGCGAGGACGGGGTCATCCTCCACGATCAACGCGTGGATCCGCTGGTCGGGCATGCTGTCACGCTCCGAACGGGGAGGGCGCGGCGCGACACCTCGGGCAGGCTGCCAGCCCTGTCCCGCGCGGACGGGGCAACCACCTTCTGCACGAATAGCAGGAGAATCCGCACGCGGAGGCCGACCGGCACGAACGGCCCCGCGAAATTCGGCCGTGATCGACCGCATATTCGGCGCAACCCGAGCCGCGGGTTAGCGGCGGCCGTTGACCATTCGGCGCCTGGTTCGGCACCGACTCGGATCCAAGAAAGCAGCCGAACGCACCGCCGGCCAATGTTCTCCCGGCACTATGGAACAGAGATCACCCCTGCATCATGAGGGGATTTCCGCGGCACCGTCAAGAGTCGGTCCGCCGGGCCGGCGGGAATGCACGGAGAAGGCGACGGCGGCCGCCGAATGTGCCCGCAAACACCCGATACCGAACCAGGATTTGTGTACCGACGCGGTTGGTCCGGGCGTGCGGCAAGTGACGGTAGTATGCCGATGCGGACCGTTTTGACGGCCGACGGGGAGCGCCGGAGCCGTCCTGGATCACCGGACGGGCGGCCATCGGCGCCCGCCGCAGACCATATGGTGAGATCCGCACGCACACCGAGATTCCGGGGGCCCCATGAACCAGGTCGTCCGGAGCGGTCCCAGCGGGGCGGGCCACGCCGGCGCACCGGGCGCGGAGGCGATCGTCACTGAAGCGATCGTCACCGGTGAGGCGGTCGCCATCGACCTGCGGGTGGCCAGGCTGGGGTCGCGGCTGGTGGCCGGGCTGATCGACCTGCTCGCCCAGCTCTACATCCTGTACATACTCGGCGCCCTGGTCGTGCTCGTCGTGCGACCCCAGGACGACGCGCTGGTCGCCGCCACCTTCCTGCTGGTCTATGTCGCCATGGTGCTCGGCTACCCGGTGGCGTGCGAGACGCTGAGTCGCGGGCGGACCCTCGGCAAGATGGCGCTGGGCCTGCGGGTGGTTCGCGACGACGGCGGGCCCATCCGGTTCCGGCACGCCTTCACCCGGGGCCTCATCGGCGCGGTCGTCGAACGCCCCGGAGCTCTGCTCGGCCTGCCCGCCATCATCAGCATGATCTCCTCTCGGCGCAGCAAGCGCCTGGGCGACCTGTTCGCCGGGACGGTGGTGCTGCAGGTGAGCGTCCCGCGCACCGTCGGCGCCGCACCGTTCGTACCGCCGCCGCTGCTCGGGTGGGCGACCCTGCTCGACCTGACCGGACTCGACGACGGCCTCGCCCTGCGCGCCCGCCAGTTCCTGAGCCGTTCGCACGCCCTGTCTCCACAGGCGCTGGACCGCCTCGGGCGCGGCCTGGTCGACGAGGTGCGCGCGGTGGTCACGCCGCCGCCGCCCCCGGGCACGCCGGGATGGGCCTACCTGTCGGCGGTGCTCGCCGAACGCACCCGCCGGGCCTACGCCCGGCTCGCCGCGCAGCGCCCGCTTGCGGCTCCCCCGGGCATGGCTCCCCCGGGGGCCCCGTTTCCCCCGCCGCCGGGCGCCCCATGGACGGGCACCGGGCGGCCCACGCCCGGTCCGGGCGGTGTCTGGCCCGGGCAGCCGCCGCCACGGAACGGTCGGCCCCTCTCCTGACATCGAATTGTCAGACTCGGCGTCCGCAAGCCGGCCGAGGCTTACATCATCGTGTCAGGATCCGTGCTCCCAGGAGCTCAGGTACTCGACCTGGGCCGGAGTCAGGGTGTCGATCTCGATGCCCATCGTCTCGATCTTCATCCGGGCGACGTCCTTGTCGATCGCGGTGGGGACGTCGTAGACGCCCGGGGTGAGCTCCTGCCCAGCGGTGTGCAGCCACTCCGCGGTCAGCGCCTGGTCGGCGAAGGACATGTCCATCACCGCGGCGGGGTGACCCTCGGCCGCGGCCAGGTTCACCAGGCGACCCTCGGCGAGCAGCAGCAGCCGGCGCCCGTCGGCGAGGACGTACTCGTCCGTCGAGGGCCGCACCCGACGCGGTACCTCGACAGCGAGCTCGGCGAGCGCGGTGATGTCGATCTCGATGTCGAAGTGGCCGGAGTTCGCCAGGATCGCGCCGTCGCGCATCACCGCGAAGTGCTCCCGGCGCACGACGTCCCGGTTGCCGGTGACGGTGATGAACACGTCGCCGACGCAGGCCGCCGCGCTCATCGGCATGACCCGGAAGCCGTCCATGGCCGCGTCCAACGCCTTGGTCGGGTCGATCTCGGTCACGATCACCGCGGCGCCGAGACCCTTGGCCCGCGACGCCACCCCCCGGCCGCAGTAGCCGTAGCCGGCGACCACGACCGTACGGCCGGCCAGCAGCGTGTTCGTCGCCCGGAAGATCGCGTCCAGGGTCGACTGGCCGGTGCCGTAGCGGTTGTCGAACATGTGCTTGGTATCGGTGTCGTTGACCGCGACCACGGGGAAGCGCAGGGCCCCGGCGGCGGCCATCTGCCGCAGCCGGATCACCCCGGTGGTCGTCTCCTCGCAGCCGCCGCGGACGCCGCCGAGCACGTCGGTGCGCTCGGTGTGCAGGATGTTGACCAGGTCACAGCCGTCGTCGAAGACATAGTGCGGCGCGGCGTCGAGGGCGGCGCCGATGTGGGCGTAGTAGCCGTCGCGGTCGATGCCGTTGCGGGCGAAGGTGGCGATGCCGTACTCGGCGACGAGCGCCGCGGCCGTGTCGTCCTGGGTGGACAGCGGGTTCGACGCGCACAGCGTGACCTGCGCGCCGCCGGCCGCCAGCGTCCGCATGAGGTTCGCCGACTCCGTGGTGACGTGCATGCAGGCCGCGATGCGTACTCCGTCGAAGGGGCGCTCGGCGGCGAAGCGCTCCCGGATCTGGCGCAGCACGGGCATCGCCCGGTCGGCCCAGTCGATCCGGGATCGGCCCTGGGCGGCGAGGGCCAGGTCGGCGACGTCGTGGCGCGGCAGCCCGGCGGCGTCGGGTCGCTCGGACGGGTCGGGCAGCAGCTCGGGAAGGTCGGCCAGATCGGACATGGTGCTCCTGTCGTGGGATGGAACGCCGTGGCTGGCGACGTCATGGCCGGCGACGCCGTGGCTGGGGATGCCGTGGCTGGCGACGTCATGGCGGCGACCGGGTGCACGGACGCGGCGTCGGCGACTCGAACGATGACGAGCCCGCCGAGGCGATGTCAAAGAACCTGACAGCCTGTTGTTAGAATCGAGGCCACGAGCGGCGCCTCGCCCGTACTCTTCGTCGCATGATCGGAACGACGTGAGAGGCCGGGAGGGTGCCGCCCCACCCCGCCGGGAGGACTCGTTCGTGCGGCACGTGCTGGAGCGACTACGTCAGCGGGTCCAGCTCCGGCCCGAGCAGCGGCTCCCCATCGCGCGGGCGGCGGCGGTGCTGGACACCACGCCGCGCATGCTGCGCTACCGCGAGTCGCTGGGCCTGCTCGTGCCCGCCCGCTCCCCCGGCGGTCACCGCGAGTACGGCGAGCATGAGCTGCTCGCCGCCGCCTACGCCGACGAGCTGGAGCGGCGCTATCACGTGAGCCCCAGCGACCTGGCCTTTGCCGTGCGGGTGCTGGCCGAGGCGGAGGTCGCCGCCGACGTCCGCCGGCTCGGGCAGCTCACCCGGCGCATCCCGCCGTCCCCGCCGGTCGCCGCCCTCGACTTCGAGGCGCAGAAGGGCCGTCGGCTGCTGCGCATGCCGGGCCCGGCCGGGCCCCCCGGAGCCGGACCATCGGAGCCCCACTCCCTTAACGGTCGCTAAACAATCCGAGGCGTACCGCACACACCTGGCCCGCCGGGTCGCCCGCGCGGGAAACGCTCGTCTACCGTTACCAGCGGTATAGGACCGTCCATGCCAACTGCCGTGAATCGGCGCCCGTCCGCAGCCAGGTTCGCTTCGCCCGAATTGTTCGGTCAGCCCGCGAGCACCCGGGTGCCGGTGAGCGACCAAGCGCCGGGTCACGCATGCTGGTTGAGGTCCCACGAAGATCCCGGCGGTTCCGCCGGCCCACCGAGGGGGTGACGTCGACGTCTGGCGGACGGGAGTCGAGCACTCCATCCCGGCCCAGCCCGCCCGCACCGGCGGGTGGTTCGTCGCGCGGGGGATCCACCGGGGTGCCGCCCCGCGCCGACGGCACGCCCCGCGGGGTCGCGGCCGAACGCGCCGCCACCCCGCCGCGACCGGCGGCACCGCCGCGATCGGCAGCACCACCACGACCGGCGACGCCGAAGTCGGGACCGGTGACGCCGAAGGCTGGATCGACGACGCCCAAGGCCGGACCCGGGACGCCGGGATCGGTGACGCCCAAGGCGGGACCGGCGGGTAAGGCGGGACCTCGAGGCACGGCGAGACCAGCGGCCAATGCCAGGCCGACCGGAGTCCGCGCGAAGATCCGGGACCGCACGGCGGCGCGTTCGGCGCCGGCCGGAACCGGTTCGACCGGAGCCGCCACGACTGTCCGCCCGGCTACCGGCACGGCCCCGGCGGCACCGACCGGCCCCGCCAGCCGCGGCGAGGACGGGCCCGCGAGCGGCCCGGGGCGCGGCGACACCCTCGACTCCCAGGCTCCGGCCGGGAACGGGCCGGGCGGCGGGCCGGGCGGCGGGCCGGGCGCCCGCATCCTGCCGCGGCCGCCGGTCGACCGGCGGCGCGTGCTGAAGAAGATGGCGCTGACGGCGAGCGTGCTCGGTGTGGTCGTCGCCCTGCTGTCGCTGCCGTTCGTGGGCGCGGTGGGCCTGTTCGCCAAGGGCAGCGCGGATCACTTTCTCGGGTTGCCGAGCGAGCTCATCACCCCGCCGCTGCCGCAGAGCTCGACGATTCTCGCCAGCGACGGCTCGGTGATCGCGACGCTGCGGGGCGCCGAGAACCGCATCGTCGTCCCGGGCAGCGACATCCCGAAGATCATGCGGGAGGCGATCGTCTCCATCGAGGACGCCCGCTTCTACGAGCACGGCGGGGTCGACCCGCAGGGCGTCCTGCGCGCGGCGCTGCGCAACAGCGAGGCCGGCGGGGTCGCCCAGGGAGGGTCGACGCTGACCCAGCAGTACGTCAAGAACGTGCTGTTGCAGAACGCCCGCACGACCCAGGAGCGTGAGGTGGCCGCCGGCGACTCACTGGACCGCAAGATCCAGGAGCTCCGCTACGCCCTCGACATCGAGAAGCGCTTCTCCAAGGACGAGATCCTGGAGCGCTACCTGAACATCGCCTACTTCGGCGACGGTGCGTACGGCGTCGGCACGGCCGCCGAGCACTACTTCGGGGTGCCCATCTCCCGGGTCACCCTCGAGCAGGCGGCCCTGCTCGCCGGGCTGGTGCAGAGCCCGTCGCGGTACAACCCGGCCGCGCACCCGCAGGCGGCGCTGGTCCGGCGCAACACCGTGCTCGACAAGATGGCGGCGAACAACTACGTCTCGCCGACGCAGGCGGATGCGGCGAAGCAGATGCCCCTGAACGTGGTGCCGGCCCCGCCGCCGGCCGCGGACTCCTGCGAGACGTCGACCGCGCCGTTCTTCTGCGACTACGTCCGCTCGCAGTTGCGGGCCAGCCCGGCTCTCGGCACCACCGTCGAGGAACGCAACCGGCGGATCTACGAGGGCGGCCTGGTGATCCGCACCACCCTGGACCCGCTGGTCCAGCAGGCGGCGCAGGACGCGGTGAACTCGACGATCGCCCCGGACAACCGGGTGTCGGCGACCGAGGTGGTCATCCAACCGGGCACCGGCAACATCCTCGCCATGGCGGTCAACCGGGTGTACGGGTCGAACGCCGGCCTGAACCAGACGGTGGTACCGCTGCCCACGAACGCGACGTTCCAGCCCGGGTCGACGTTCAAGACGTTCGTGCTCGCCGCCGCCCTGGAGCAGGGCTACGGCACGTCGACCGCGTTCTACTCGCCGGCCTGCTACGTCAGCCCGAAGTTCCCGCTCGACCGCGGTGAGGGCGACTGCGCCAAGGGCTTCTCGAACTCCGACCCGGCCGAGGCGGGCATCTACGACATCCCGCGCGGCACCTGGGACTCGGTGAACACCTTCTACGTGCAGCTCGCGGAGAAGACCGGCATCCCGGCGGTGATGGAGATGGCCAAGCGACTCGGCGTCGTGCCGCCGAAGGCCGACAAGATCGGGGCGACGGACGGGGCGACCGCCATCGGCGGCGGCCAGTACATGTACGTCTCGCCGCTGCAGATGGCCGACGCCTACGCGACGATCGCCGGCGGCGGCCTGCGCTGCACTCCGCGATTCGCCACCGGGGCCGTGGACTCCAGCAAGGACCCGATCGACGTCGCCCGTCCGCCGCAGTGCGAGCAGGTGCTGGCGAAGGGGGTCGCCGACACGGTGACCAGCGTGCTGGCCGGCGTTCCGATCAACGGCACCGGGACCAACGCCGCGATCGGCCGCCCGTCGGCCGGCAAGACCGGCACCACCGACGAGTTCTCCGCCGCCTGGTACGTCGGCTTCACCCCGCAGATGACCGCGGCGGTGTCCGTCGGCGACCCCACCGGCGCCGAGTCCCATCCGCTGCGCAACGTCGTCGCGGACGGCCGGACCTGGTCGCGGGTCTTCGGTGGTGACCTGCCGGCGATCATCTGGGGCAAGTCGATGCGGGCTGCGCTGGCCAACCAGCCGGTGGTCGCGCTGCCGGGCGCCGACCCGACGGTGGCCCACGGCACCAAGGGCGGCCTGCAGAACACCCCGCCGCCGCCGCCCGCGCCGACGCCGGGCCAGGGCCTTGGCGACATGCTCCAGAACCTCGGCCAGCAGGTCCTGCCCGGCGTGTTCGGCCAGCCGCAGCCCCGCAGCGCCCCGCTCGGCGCCCAGAACGGCGCCCAGAACGGCGCCCAGCCGGGCGGCCAGAACGGCGGCGGCCAGCAGAACGGCGGGGGCCAGAACGATCAGAACCGGGGCGGTCAAGGAGGCGGCGGCCGCTAGGCGTGGCGGCAGGCGCGACGCCCCCGATCGGGCGGTGTCCGCCAGGCGCGGGGGGAGCCAGGCGCGGGGGGAGCCAGGCGCGGGGGGAGCCGAGCGGCTCGGCGCGGGCCGGTGGCCTCCACGAGGACGAGCGCGACGTCGTCGGCGGCCCCGTCGGCGGCGGCGAGCAGGCCGTCGGCGATGTCGTCGATGGACCGCCTTGTCCGCCGCGGCCCGGTGCCGCCGCCGAGGCCGTGCGCCGCCCCGACGGAACTCGCGAGGGTGGCGAGGCTGACCTCGATCGGCTCCGAGCGTCGTTCCACCAGGCTGTCGGTGAACAGCAGCAGCCGGCTGCCCGGGGGCAGGGGCATGGTGTCCGCGACCTGGGCGCCGGCATCGACGCCGAGCAGCACCCCGGCGCCGGCCTCCCAGTAGGACAGCCGGTCCGGTCCGATCAGCAGCGGGGGCAGGTGCCCGGCGTTGACGATGGTCACCCGGGAGCGGTCGGGCGGGAAGGTGAGGATACACACGGTCGCCGTCGCCTCGGGGTGGGACAGCAGCATCAGCCGGTTGAGCCGGTCCAGCAACGCCGGTGTCCGTCGAACGCGTAGGCTCGCAACGCGTAGCGCAGCTCGGCCATGATGATCACCGCTCCCAGCGAGTGCCCCTGGACGTCACCGATGACGACGAAGGCCTCGCCGTCGGGCGTGTCGAACGCGTCGAAGAAGTCCCCGCCGACCTCCGCCTGGGTCGGACTCGGAGACGATGGGATGGCGCTGCGAGTCCGTGCCCGTCAGCTCGCGAGTGGGCAGGCTCCCACCGGGGTTACCGATCACCCGTCCGGCCCCCGTCGCCGCGGCGCCGGTCGTGGGCGGTTCCCCGCCACCGAGCCCGGCCTGCGCCGCGGCAGAGGCGGCGAGCGCGTCGGGCTCGCCCTCCCCGTCGGAGTCGTCGATCTCGTCCTCGTCGGAGCGGCTCAACGCGGTGCGCACCCCGGGCATGTACAGCCCGAGTTCGACGCCGGAGATGATGCAGTCCGCCCCCATGAGCTGGGCGGCCATCACCGTCTTCAGCAGGTGCTGGGCCACCTGGGTGTCGACCGCGCCGACCCCGGTGATGTCGATGACGGCGTGCCGGGAGCCGGTGCTGACGAGCGCCTCCAGCAGGCTCTCCATCACGAGCTGGGTGCGGGCGGAGTCCAGGGTGCCCACGAGCGGCGCGGCCCCGTGACATCGGGCCGGATTGCGGTCCACACAGGACGGATCAATGGGTACGAAACGGTCATTTTTCGCTGACCTGGCGGGACTACCGCCCCAGATCGCGGACGGTGGGCACCTGGGTCGGGTCGATCCCGAGCGCCAGCGCCGCATACACGGCGGTGAAGTCGAACAGGCCGATCAGGGAGGCGAGCCGCTCCAGCGGGCCGGCCCCCTCGGCCCGCAGCTCGGTGACGCCGACCCCGCGCTCGGCGGCGACGGCGATGGCGGCCTCCGCCTGACGGCCGACCTCGGACCGTTCCGCACCGGGGTCGCGCAGCAGGATCAGTCGCAGCCGGATCGACTCCTGCTCGTCCTCGATCCGGTCGCGGAAGAAGTCCTCCAGGTCGTCGCGGGCGCCCGTCCCGCCGGCGGTCAGACCGGCCCCGAACGGGCCGTCGAACAGTGCCACCTGATGGTGACCGGGATGCGGCAGCGCCCCGACGACGGCCGGGTACTTCGCGCTCGTCGCGAGCTGGGCGGCGGCATGCTCGGCCGCGACCGAGGTCACCGCCGAGGTGCCCCAGATGAGCGGCAGGGAGCCAGCCAGCTCCAGGGCCAGGGTCTTCGCCGGGTTGACGAAGGACTCGCTCGACGACCGGCAGCGGGTCGCCACCTCCTCCAGCCGGGCCGCGGCCGCCTCGACGGCGTCGGCTCCGAGCCGGACGATGCCCAGCTCCCGAACGGCGACGAGCAACGGCACCGCCAGCGACCAGAGCATGGCCCGGGCCGGCCGCTGCCCGACGAGCGGGACGAACGGCGCCCCGGCGAGGGCGGCGAGGTGGGCCAGCGGGGTGTCCGGCGGCGCGACGACGCCGATCCGCGCACCGCGCCGGTCGGCCTCCTCCACCACGGAGCACGTCTCCGCCGAGGTGCCGGAGGCCGACACGGCGAGGACGACGTCGGACACGCCTACCCAACCCGGCAGGCCGTGGGCATGGTGGCCGATGACCGGGACGGGGCTCGCCGGCCCGGCGACGGCAGCCAGGACGCCGGCGGCCAGCGACGAGCCGCCGACCCCGGCGACGAGGACCGCGCGCGGCCGCCCGTCGGAGCCCAGCCGCGCCACCCCCGCCTCCTCTGCGAGGACGACGCTCTGGCGCACCTGCAGGGCCGCCGAGGCGACGTGCGGCAGAAGGGCCGCGGCGTTGCCGGAGTCGATCCTGGCCGTGTCGTCGAGGATTGCCTCGTCGAGGTACACGCCGACGCCGCGGGGGGTCAGCTCGATGCCGACGCGGCCCGGCCGGAGAACGGCACGGCCTCGTCGAGCAGCATCACGGGAATGTCGTCGCGGACCGGGAAGGCCAGGTCGCAGGCGAGGCAGACCAGCACAGGCGCGCCGTCCAGCTCATCCTGTCGCAGCTCACCGTGCTTGCTGCACGGGCAGGCCAGGATCTCCAGCAGCAGCGGGTCGAGACTCATCAGGCTTCCCTTCCGCCCCGGACGCGGGCGAGGACCTCGTCGCGCAGCCGGCGCATCGTGGCCTCGTCGGGGCCCTCGACGTTGAGCCGCAGCAGCGGCTCGGTGTTGGACGGGCGCAGGTTGAACCAGGACCCGTCCGCGAACGAGATCGTCAGACCGTCGAGATGGTCGATGTCGGCGGCGTGCGGAGCATAGGCCTTCTCGACCGCCTGCATCGCGGCGACGACATCCGCCACCTCGGAGTTGATCTCGCCGGAGGCGCTGTAGCGGACGTAGCCGGCGAGCAGGTCGGACAGCGGCCGCGGCTGGCCGCCAAGCGCGGCGAGCACGTGCAGCGCGGCGAGCATGCCGGAGTCCGCCCGCCAGAAGTCCCGGAAGTAGAAGTGGCCGGAGTGCTCGCCGCCGAAGATCGCGCCCGTCCGGGCCATCTCGGCCTTGATGAACGAGTGGCCGACGCGGGTGCGGACCGGGATGCCGCCACGCTCGGTGACGAGCTCCGGCACCCCCTTGCTGACGATGACGTTGTGGATGATCGTCCCGCCCGGCTCGCGGGCAAGCTCACGGTCCGCCACCAGCGCCGTGATGACTGACGGGGAAACGATCTCCCCGCGCTCGTCGACGACAAAGCAGCGGTCGGCGTCGCCGTCGAAGGCAAGCCCGAGGTCGGCCCTGGAGGCGCGGACCGCGGCCTGCAGGTCGCGCAGGTTCGCCGGCTCGATCGGGTTGGCCTCGTGGTTCGGGAAGGAGCCGTCCAGCTCGAAGTAGAGCGGGATCACCGTCAGCGGCAGGCCGGCGAAGGTCGCCGGGACGGTCAGCCCGCCCATGCCGTTGCCGGCGTCGACCGCGACGGTGAGCGGCCGGATGCCGGACAGGTCGACCAGCGTGTGCAGGTGGCGCACATAGTCGGCGAGGAGGTCACTCGTGGTGACGGTGCCGACGCGACCGGGGCCGGCGGGCACGCCGCGCTCGATCATCGCCCGGATCTCGGCGAGCCCGGTCTCCTGGCCGATCGGCGCCGCGCCCGCCCGGCACAGCTTGATGCCGTTGTACTTCGCCGGGTTGTGGGAGGCGGTGAACATCGCGCCGGGGATGTCGAGCGAGCCGGCGGCGAAGTAGAGCAGGTCCGTCGAGCCGAGGCCGGCGAGGATCACATCGGCGCCCTGGCCGGCCGCGCCCTCGGCGAAGGCCGCGGCGAGCGGGATGGACGAATCCCGCATGTCATGGGCGGTGACGATCCGTTCCGCGCCGAGCAGCCGGACGAACGCGGCGCCGGTCAGCCGGGCGATCTCGGCGTCGAACTCTGCCGGCACGACTCCCCGGACGTCGTACGCCTTGAAGATCCGCGACAGGTCGCGCATCCGGTCCCCACCCTTCTCCCTGGTGTCCCCCGCACCGGGTGAACGGTCCCCCGGGCCTGCACGGCGCCACTGCGGCCGCACCCGGTGACCATATCCGCCGGGTCCGACAGACCCGGGACCGCGTCCGGGGAAGCCCACGCGGGACACACGACGCCGACCACGCAGCCGCGGGCCACGCTCGTCCGGGGCGGGCCCGGCAGCCGCCCGGCCCCGGTCGACCACGGGAGCGGCGGGCGGCCAGGCCCCGCCGCCACCCGTCCCCGGTTCGGCAGAGGTCACCGGCGCCGGGGCGCATCAGGAAGGGCTGGGCACCGCCCGCAGATGACCGCGGCGGCCCCCCGGAGGCGCCTGAGGCCCACCCTGGGGGCCCTGGGGGCCCTGGGGCGGCTCGGGACCGCGGCGCGGGGTCTCGGGACCGCGCCGGGAGGCCTCGCGCACGGCGTCCGCCAGTGCCTCCAGGTCATCCCCGGCCACCTCACGTCCACCCTCACGCGACGCTTCGGCCTCGAGCCGGACGACCGCCCAGCCGAGCGGCACGGTGAGCCGGTCGGCGTGCGGGCCGCACAGGTCGTACGAGTGCGGCTCGACGTACGGGGACAGCGGGCCCAGTACGGCTGTCGACTCGGCGTAGGCATACGTGAGCGTGGCGACCGCGGCTGCGGAACAGGCCGAGCGGGAGCAGCGCCGAGGCTTCACGTTCCGGACGGTAGCCCCCGGAACGGGCGACGGCCACCACCTATCGTCGTGTCGCGTGGCGCGAGGCTGAATCGTCACGCGTTGTCGACCATATCGTTGCACCGCGCGTCCGAACTCGCGCACGGCAACGGCATCCGGCACGGCATCGAGATCATCAAGATCGTGGAACCTCCTCGGGCTGGGAGGGGGATTCGGGGTCAGTCGCCGGATGGCGGGGTTGGCGCAGCGACCGGATCGCGACGGCCGCCGGGACCGACACGGGCCCCTGCCACGAACGCTACGCTCACAGGGTGACCGAGCTCGAGCGGTTCCCGGCGGCGGCCCGGCCGATTCCCCCCCGTCGGCGCCGTGACCGGCGGGGCCGAGGCATCCGCGGGGCGCTGCTGCCACCCGACGTGCCGGCCTACGCCACCCGTGGGGATCGCTTCGACGACTTCGTGCTGGACGCCGTCGAGCATCTCGACCACCGGTGGTCGGCGGAGCTGTCCGACGTCGAGTTCGCCGTCGAGGACGTGCCGCCGGTGGCGGTGACCGACGAGGAGATCCCGCTCGCCCGATTCCAGCCGGCCACCGGAAAGGGCCGCTCGGGCACCCCCCGCCGCATCGTGGTATATCGCCGGCCCATAGAGGCCAGGGCGGTGGACAGCGAGGACCTGGCCGAACTCGTGCTGGACGCGATCATCCACGAGGTGGCCGAGATGATGGGCGTCGATCCAGCCGTGATCGACCCGGAGGGCCACGGCTGGGGCGAGGAAGAGTAGCCCGACCGCCCACCGCCCGCACCGGGGCGGCGACACGACCCCCGCCCCCACGGAGCACGCCCGTCCGAGGAGACCGTGACCAGCAATTCCGCGCCCACGCCGCCCGCCGACGCACCGTCCCCGCCCGCCGGCGAATTCTCCGGCGCGGGCCCACAGGTGCCGGCGGGGTCCCCCCGCCTCCTCGCGCTGCACGGGGCCGAGCAGCCCTACGCGTGGGGGTCGGCGACCGCCATCCCCGAGTTGCTCGGCACCCCCGCCGCCGGCGGTCCGGTCGCGGAGCTGTGGCTCGGGACCCATCCCGTGGCGCCGGCGCTCGTCGAGGCGGACGGCGCCCGCCGCCCGGCCGCCGACCTCGTCGGCCCGCTGCCGTTCCTGCTCAAGGTGCTGGCGGCGGACAAGGCACTGTCGTTGCAGGTGCATCCCGACCTGGCGCAGGCCGCCGCCGGCTTCGACGCGGACGACGCCGCCGGCCTCGCCGTCGACGATGCCCGCCGGCGCTACCGCGACCGCAACCACAAGCCCGAACTCATCGTCGCCCTCTCGCCGTTCCGGGCACTCGCGGGCGTCCGTGACCCGGCGCGCACCCTCTCGGTCGCGCAGGGGCTGGGGACACCGGCCCTCCTGGCCGCCTTCCGCCCCCTGGCCGACGACCCGGCCACCGGGGCGGCCATGGTGCTGCGGACCCTGCTGACCATGCCCGCCGGCCCCGCCGGGGAGCTGGTCGGCGCACTCGTCGTGGCCGCCGACCGGCTACGCCGCGCGCGCGGCCGGGGCCCGGCCGCGCGCGCAGCCGCCAGCGCCAGCGCCGACGGCGACGGCGACGGCGGACCGGCTTTCCAGGACCCGGTGGACGGCGGTGGCGACGACGTCGCGCGGGCCGCGGACCTGATCGGGCGGCTTGCGGTGGCGCACCCGGGCGACGTGGGCATCGCGGCGGCGCTGCTGCTCAACGACGTCACGCTGCGCCCCGGGGAGGGCCTGTTCCAGCCGGCCCGGATGCTGCACGCCTACGTCGCCGGGCTCGGCATCGAGATCATGGCAACCTCCGACAACGTGCTGCGCGGCGGCCTGACGCCCAAGCACATCGACGTCGACGAGCTGCTGCGGATCTTCGATCCCACGCCGAGCGACGCGCCGGTCCAAAGTCCCCGCACCGTCGCGGATTCTCCTGGCGGGCTGCTGCGCGGCTGGGACGTCCCCGTCGCCGACTTCGTCCTCACCGAGGCCGTCTGCACCGGCGGCAGCGTGCCGGTGGGGCGCCCGACGGTGCTACTCGCGGTCGAGGGACGGGTCGAGGTCACCGCTTCGGCCGACGATGGGACCGCCGTCGCCCCGTTGGAGCTGTGCCGCGGCGGATCGGTGCTGGTGGCGGGCCGGGCGGCGGTCACTCTGACCGGCACCGGCCGGATCTTCCTCGCCGCGCCGGGCGCCCGCCCCGCCTGACCGGACATCTGGCGGATCGGAACTGATCGGCGGCTTTCGCCCCCCGAGGTCCGGCCCACCGGTGGCGGACCCCGCTCAGCGGTACGGCACCGCGGGATCCGCCACCGCCGGCGGGGCATCGAGCAGACGTGGCGCTCCCCCCAGCGGGACGACCGCGGACAGGATCTTCGGCAGCACCAGTGGGGACGCGGCCGGCCCGGCGACGGGGGGACCGGTGGGGGGCGTGTCCCGCGGCGGCACCGCGGGCGGGACAGGCGGCGCGGCACCGAGCCCGGACGGGACCGGTGCCTGCGCGGCGCCGACGACCGCCGTCGCGACCAGCGGGCCGCCGATCGCGACGAGGCGCCCCCCGGCCGGGCCCGACGGTCCACGGACCAGGGCTACCCTGCCGGCCCCCAGCCGCACGGGATCACCGTCGAGCCAGGCCGTCACGGGCCCCGCCGGCGCGGCGAGCACGACGGCTCCGGCGGCTCCCGCCGGCGGTGCTGGCACGTCGACCGCCGCGTCGGGCGCGGTGCCGGCGCCGGCGGTCGGTCCGGTCGGGTCGGACAGCCCGACGCCCTGACCGAACGCGTCCAACCCGCGGCGTCCCGACGTGGCGTCGAGCCGGACGGCGCCCGCCCAGGTCGACACCCCCGGCCAACCCGAGGCCACGCCCAGCTCGGCAACCACCGCAGCGGCGCCGGCGGTCGACTCGACGAGGACCGCCGACGCCCCGCCCGGCGGCAGCGGCACCGGCAGGGTGATCGCGCCGGTCGCCGGCACCCGCACCGCCTCCAGGCCGACCGGGGTGTGCCGGCCGGCCGCGGTCAACACGCTGACGCGCACGGTGGCCTCCCGGCCGGGCGCCGCGAGCACCAGGCGCGCCGCCGGATCCTGCGGTCCCGCCGGGACGAGCACCCCGCCGAGCAGGAGCCGACGGGCGGGCGGGGCGGTCACCGGCACCAGCCGGGGTGCGGTGAAGGGGCCGCCGAGGCTCGACCGGTCCACCACCCAGGCGAGCACCCGGCCGGAACGCACCTCGACGTCGAGTGCCGTCACGGCGGCCTCCGGGGCAAGCGCGGCGAGCCGGCGGGTCACCGCCCGCCCGGACGGCACGGAGATGTCCTGCGGTGGGCTGGCCGTGCCATCGGTGAGCACCCGCACGCCGACCTGGGCGGGCTGGTCGGCCAGATTCGACAGGATCACGATCGGGTCGCGGCCGGCGGTCGTCGACGGCCCGGCGAACCAGCTCCGGGCCCGCGGCGGGCCGCAGCGCGCCCGCGCCGGGCCCGCGCCGTCGCCGGCGCCCGTGACGATCGCGGACAACCCGGCCGCCGAGGCGTCCCGGGCGGACACCAGCACCGAGCCGCGGTCGCCCCTCGCCGCGGGAGGTGGCAGGGTCAGCGCCGCGCCACCGAGGCGGGTGCGCAGCTCGGTGGCCCGCGCGGCGACCCGTACCCGGCCGTCGGCCGTCCCCGCGGTGCGTACGGCGAGGTCGAGGGGGCCGGCCAGCACTGGATCACGGGCACCCGACGGCGTCGTCGTCAGGTCCGGGCAGGCCAGCAGCGCGGCCGACACGGGCCAGTTCTCGGCCGGCGCGGGACTGGCGCCCTCGTCGGCGAGGAAGGCTCCGCCGATGCCGACGACGGCGAACGACACGAGCACCCGCGCGGCGGCGCGGCGGCGCAGCGGCGATCTCGTCACCCCGGGCCGTCCGGAAGCGGTCGTCACGGCGCCTCCCCCACCACTCCCGATCCGCCCGCCGACCCGCTGCCGGCGCGGGCGGTGCGTTCGACATCACGCCCGCAGGCGCCATCGGCTGGGGGTGAGAGCCCGCCGGAGCACCCCGCATCAGCGTCGGCGGCGGAGGAACGAGGCCAGGCAGACCCGTCCCTGGGCCCGCGCTGGGGACCGATCTCACGCCCGGTCGGGCCATCGGCGGGTGGCGCATCGGTGTCGCATGGGGGGCGGCGCGGCCGGCGGGCGGCCGGGATGCCCAGCAGCACCGGGATACCCAGCAGCAACAGTGCGCCGAGCGCCGCGGCCTGCACGAGCGCCAGCTCGGGTCCGCGGCCGTCGTCGCGGTGAAGTCGGACCGTGCCGCCCTCGGCGGGCAGCCGGAAGCCGGCCGCCCAGCCCCAGGCGGCGAACGGCCGCAGCGGCCGGCCGTTCAGCCACGCGTGCCACCCCGTCCCGGCCGGGACCGCGAGGACCAGGTCCCGTCGCGGGGACCGGGTGGCGCCGGGCAGGGCCGCAACGTGCCCGGCGGGCGGCAGCCGGCGGGCGCTGGTCGGCGCCGCGGGCAGAGGTTCGATCGCCAGTGGTTCGATCGCCAGGGGTGTCGCCGTCCCCGCCGGCGTGGCGCCCCCGGCGGAGGCGGGACGGCGAGCAGCCGTCGCGTCCGGGGGCGCGGCGTCGGGCGATGCGGCGTCGGGCGATGCGGGACCGGGCGACGAGGGACCGGGCGACGCGCCGTCCCGGCGAGAGGGGCCCGAGGGAGCGGAATCGCGAGGAGCAGTCTCCGGTTGCAGGTCCGAGTCCATGACGAAGGCCGGCGGGCCGGCGGCAGCGGCCGGGCGGGACGCCCGCTCCGTGGGCCCCGCCTGGTCGGGGCCCACGGGGCGCCAGAGCAGCACTCCCGGGCGGGCCCGGTCCCGCACCAGCGACGGGGTCGCGTCGAGGCGGGCGACGAGGTCCGTCGGCGCGGCCGCGGCGGGGACGGCGATCGCGGTGACGCCGAGCAGCGGCAACCAGCCGGCCGCCTGGTCACCGCCGACCGCGAGATCGGCGACGACGTCGCCGAGGAAGGCGGCGGCCCGTCGGGGCGGGCGGGCCTGGCCGGCCGGGAAGCGGGGCCCGCCGGCCGCGGCGAGGGTGTACCGGATCAGGCCGGACCGGTCGGACCGGTACAGGACGAGGAGGCGGGAACCGGCGGGCGCGGTCCGGGTCTCGGCCTGGACCGCCCGCGCCACCGCCGACGCGCCGGTGCCCGACCAGGGGGCTGCGGCGCCGGTGACACTCGTGGCGGCTCCCGCGGCGTCACCGACGCCCCCGATCTGGTCCATGGAGTCGGCCTGGTCCGCGGGAGTGGCCTGGTCCGCGGGAGTGGCCTGGTCCGCGGGAGTGGCCTGGTCCGCGGGAGTGGCGGAGTCCTGGTTCCAGGCGGTCGGGCTGGCGTGCCATCCCTGGCCGGCGACGAGATGACCGGCGCCGAGCGCGGCAGCCCCGACGAGGACCAGCGCCGTCACCGGGAGTGCGACGATCCGGGCCAGCCGGCCGGTGCCCGGTGCCGCTGCGGACCTGGGAGTTCTCCGGCCGCGCCGCGCGCCGCGGACCGGGCGGCACGCGCCCGCCGCCGCGATCAGTGCGCCGGCGAGGACGAGGCCGTACTGCGGGCCGACCCACCAGCCCTCGCCGCCGGCGACTCGCTGGTCGGCGTCCCCGGCCAGGCGCGGGGTAAGTAGCACGGCGAGCAGGCCCAGCGCCGCCAGCGTCCAGCCGACACGGCCGGCCCGCCCCGTCCCGACCCCGCCGGACCACCGGCCCAGCAGCCAGCAGGCCAGGCAAGCGGCCAGGAATCCGACGACAACGGCCTTCGGGCGCTCGCCCGCACCCGCCACCAGGGCCACGGAGGCCTGGGGGAACCGGGCCAGCGACGCCGCCGGCTCGGCACGGATCCCCGCGCCCCCCGCGTGCAGCGTCGGGATCAACGGAATGATCGTCGCGGGGAGCGCGGCGGCGACGTCGAGCAGCCGCCGCCTGGCCGTGAGCAGCGCCGCGGTCGGCAGGGCGATCCATACCAGCGGCGCCGTCGACGGGGCGCAGGCGACGAAGCCGACCAGGCAGACGGCCAGCATCCAGACGGCGCGCAGGCGCCCGCCGGCCGGACCCGCGCGCCCGCGCAGCGCCGAGTCGGTGGCGGCAAGCACGGCCGGCAGCAGGATCAGCGCGCCGACGGTGTCACCGCGGCCGGCGACGACGGCGGCGGTCATCGCCGGGCTCGCCCCGTAGGCGGCGGCGAGCCCGAAGCGGGCGGCCGTGCGGGGACCGAGCCGGGCAAGCGCCCGGTGAGCCGTCAGCCCGGCAAGCGCCGGCCCGGCGGCGAGCAGGAGCCAGCCCGCCGCCCCAGGCCGGCCGCCGAGCAGGCTCGCGACGGCGGCGAGCAGCGCGGTCCAGGGCGGGGGCGGCCCCGTGCCGTCGAGCGGAGTGCCGGCGGTGCCGACCCGGCCGGACCAGACCGCCGTCCACAGGTCCTGGGCCCCGGTGGGCAGCGGCAGGCCCGCGCCGAGCACATCCGCCGGCATCCCGCGCATCGCGACGAGGCCGACGACCCCGAGCAGGGCCGTGAGCAGGACCGCCGCCCGGGTCGATCGCCGGCCGGTCGGGGCAGCCGCCAGGACGCCGCCCCCGGCTGGGCCGCTGCGGCGCACCCCGACATCGCCGGCCCCGACATCGCCGGCCCCGACGCCCGGGGCCATCCGCGCACCCGCCCGGCGGCGCAGCCGGCCGGGAAACAGGGGGCGGATGGCGTGATGCGACACGGCGCGGGTACGCGCGGCGCGCCGGCGCATCCGTGCCAGCAGGCGCGGCCGGCCCAGCACGGCGAAGGGCAACGCGATCTCGGTCGCCGCCGCCCGAAGGCGCCCTCGCGCCAGCAGGCCCAGCGCCCGCGGAAGCGCCCCAAGCAGGATGGCAGCGGCGGCCCCCGGCAACAGCGGCCGCGCCGTGTTCGCCAGGCGGACCCGAAGCGCGCCGACGCGGTCGGCCGGCACCCAGGCCTGCCTGTCCCGCCGGCCCCGCCCCGACCGACTCCCCGGCCCGGCCGGCGGGATGGCGGCGGGAGCGACGACCTCGGCGGGAGCGACGACCTCGGCGGGAGCGGGAGCTTCGGCGGGGAGGGTCATCGTCGCCGTGGGCACGACGACGACCCGCAGCCCGGCGCGGGCGGCCCGCCAGCCGAGGTCGATGTCGTGGCCGCCGTCGAGCTCGGGGTCGAAGCCGTCGAGCAGCCGCCAGGCGGCCGCCCGGACGAGCATGCCGGAGCAGGCCACGGTGAGCACGTCGCGCACCCCGTCGCGCTGGCCCCGGTCGATCTCGCCCGGCCGCACACCGGTGTGCCGGCGGCCCGCGCGGTCGACGCTGACCCCCACCTCCAGCAGGAGCGGCGCCGAAGGCGACCCGGTCGGCGACGGCGTCGGGAGGCCGGCGCGGAGTTTGGGACCGAGCACGGCGGCACCAGGATCGAGCCGCGCGCAGGCCAGCAGGGTGCGTAGGGCGTCGGGGGCGGGTAGGGCGCTGTCGTCCAGCAGCCAGACGTAGCCGTCCCGCGGCGGCCCGCCGAGGCGTGCCAGGCCCGCGGCCACCGCCGCCCCGAAGCGGGTGCCGGCGGCCAGGTGGACCACCGTCGACCGACCGGAGCGGGGTTCCGCCGGTCGCTCGGCCGCCCCGGCCGTCGACGGCGCGCCGGTCCCGTCACCCGAGACGAGCGCGGAAACCGCAACCGTCTCAGCCGGGGATGCGCCGCGCGGCCGGGGGAGGCGGACGGCGGCCCATGGGGTGGCGTCGACCGGGCGAGCGGCGTCGACCGCAGGTGCAGTCGCGGCCGAAGGGGCCGCGGCGGCAGTAGCGGCCGAAGGGGAATCGTCGGCACCGCCGCCGATGCGGACCTCGACGACCTGCAGGTCGAGGACCTGATCGGGCGGTGGCGCCTGTGTCGACACCGCCGACCGCAGGGCCTGCGCGGCGCCCGGGCGCCGGCCGTGCACGTAGACGACCACGACCCGCGACGTCACCGCCGACGGGCGCGGTCCGGGCAGCGCCGCGAGGGTGCGCGGCGCTGCCGGGCCGCCTGCACCCCGCCGGACGCCACCCACCGCCCGGGCTCAGACCGCTCGGCGCCGTTGTTTGCGTCGCTCCCGTTCGGACATGCCGCCCCAGATCCCGAACCGTTCGTCGTTCTCCAGGGCGTACTCGAGGCACTCGGCCCGGACCTCGCAGCCCGAACAGATGCGCTTGGCCTCCCGGGTCGAGCCACCCTTCTCGGGGAAGAACGCCTCGGGATCGGTCTGCGCGCACAGGGCGCGCTCCTGCCACTCCATCGCCTCGCCGAGCAGGTCACCCAGCCCCAGATCGATCACTGGGGCGAGAGTGTCCGGCATGTCGCCGATGAGGTCGTCGGCGGCCTCGACGACCAGCTCGTCGGCGTCGGGATCGTCGACGGCCGGGTCGTCGTCGGCGTCGACCTCATCGCCCGCGCGCACGATGACGTCGACGTCCGCCTCGGCCCGCGGGCCGAGGGCGAACGGGGTGGCACCGGTGCCCAGGTCGGGCGAGCCCGACCGGGCCGGTGGGACCCCGGCCGCGGCCAGCGCCGGCCGCAGGCGCGGCTCAGGTGTGGCCTGGGTGGGCCGTTCGGCAAGCACCCGCTCGGAGTGGTCACCGAACGGGTCATGCTCAGCGGGACGCTCGACGTCCGCGAGGACGGTGTGGACGCCCGCGTCGGTGTGCTCCATGGGGACTCCTCCAGACCCGTCGCGGTGCGGTCGGCCACCCCCTGGGCGCCGGCGCGCAGGTGACTGGTTCCACACCGGTCAGGCGACGCACTACCGCACGAACCCCGCCAGCGAGGGGAATGACACGCCGGTAATTACACGCTCCCGAGTCGGTCGCGTCAACCCCACCGGCGCAACATCTTCTACAACCAGCGATGAGACCATAGCTCACAGTCACTGCACACCATCGCCGAGGGTCTAGGCGGCCTTCCGATCAGTAACCGTGTGCAATCGGTCCGACGGCGATGACCGCATTATGCCGCCCGAAGCTAACGGACATAAAGGGCCTAAACGGGCAGTGACGCAATCAGACAAGCGTCTTAAACCTATACCGGCCACGCATCACATCCGGCCAAGCCGGCTCTCACGACTACTTAGAGTAGTTTCTGCTGGCGCCGACTTGGCGGGTGTCAGGACACCACAGGCAGCATGGTCCGGACGGGGCCGCCCCGGGCAGCGTGAAAGCGCTCGTCCGGCACCCGCCCATAGGTCGTGGTCCGTTGCCGAGCGGGACGACCCGCCCCGGCGGCCACCTCCTCCAGCTCGGCCACGGATCGCCGCGAGCCGTGCTGGGAGCCGGCCATCCGGCTGATCGTCTCCTCCATCAACGTCCCGCCGATGTCGTTCACCCCGCCGGCGAGCACCGAGCGGCAGCCGTCGACGCCGAGCTTCACCCAGGAGCACTGGATGTTGTCGATCGAGCCGTGCAGCAGGATGCGCGCCATCGCGTGCACCGCCCGGTTCTCCTGCACCGTGGGGCCCGGCCGGGCCACGCCGGCCAGGTAGATCGGCGAGCTGTGGTGAACGAACGGCAGCGCGACGAACTCGGTGAAGCCCCCGGTGGAGTCCTGGATGCGGCGCAGCAGCCGCAGATGCGCGACCCAGTGTGCCGGGGTGTCCACGTGGCCGTACATCATCGTGGCCGTCGAGCGCAGACCCACCCGGTGCGCGGTGCTGACCACCTCGACCCAGCTCGCCGTGGGCAGCTTGCCCTTGGTCAGCACCCAGCGGACCTCGTCGTCGAGGATCTCCGCCGCCGTGCCCGGGATCGAGTCGACGCCGGCCTCCCGCGCCGCCCCCAGCCAGTCCTCGACGGACATCCCCGTCCGGGTGACCCCGTTGAGTACCTCCATCGGGGAGTACGCGTGCAGGTGCAGCCCGGGGGCCGCCCGCTTGATCTCGCGGGCGAGCTCGAAGTAGGCGGTGCCGGGCAGGTCCGGATGGATGCCGCCCTGCACGCAGACCTCGGTGGCGCCGACCGACCACGCCTCGGCGGCCCGGCTGCCCACCTCCGACAGCGACAGCGTGTACGCGTCGGCGTCCCCGCGGCGCTGCGCGAACGCGCAGAACCGGCAGCCGGTGTAGCAGACGTTCGTGAAGTTGATGTTGCGGTTGACGATGTAGGTGACCTCGTCGCCCACCGCGTCGCGGCGCAGCCCGTCCGCGAGCGAGCAGAGCTCCTCCAGCGCCGCGCCCTCGGCCCCGAACAGGGTCAGGGCCTCGGCGTCGGTGATCCCGGCCGGATCGGTGCCGGCACGGCGCAACGCGGCCCGCACCTCGGGGTCGATCCGCTCCGGCGCGCCGGCACCGGCGGCGCCGCTGGCACCGAGACCGGCGGCGGCCCGGGCCGCGACGGCGCGGCTGCCGGTGCCCACGACGCCGTCGACCCCCGTACCGGCCGCGCTGACCTCCGCCCGCAGCGACTCCCAGTCGCCGTAGACGGTGTCGAAGTCGGCCCGGGTGGCGCTGTGGCGTCCGACGGTGTCGACCGCGGTGTGCAGGTCGACGCGGCCGGTGTCGCCGAGACCGCCGTCGGGCTCCTGCCAGGGCCGCCCGACGGGTCGGGCGGCCCTGGCGAGCAGCCCGTCCGGACCGGCCAGCGCGCGCACATGCCCGGCGACGCGCGGGTCGATCCACGGCTCGTCCAGGTGCGACGGGTACACCGTGAGCCGGGGGCGCAGCGAGAAGCCGGCCCGGGCCGTCACCTCGCGCAGCACGTCCAGGTCCGGCCAGGGGCGCTCGGGGTTGACATGATCCGGGGTGACGGGCGAGACGCCGCCCCAGTCGTCGATGCCGGCGGCCAGCAGCAGGGCGCACTCGGCCGTGTCGACGAGGTTCGGCGGGGCCTGCACACGCATCGTCGGGCCGAGCACGAGCCGGGTCACGGCGACTGCCGCGGCCAGCTCCTCGGCGCCGACGTCGGGCGCGGAGCGCATCGCGGTGTCGTCCTTGGCCCGGAAGTTCTGGACGATCACCTCCTGGAGGGAGCCGTACCGGCGGGCCAGCCCGCGCAGCTCGAAGATCGTCTCGGCGCGCTCGGCCCGGGTCTCGCCGATGCCGAGCAGCAGGCCGGTGGTGAAGGGGATCGACAGCCGGCCGGCGTCGGTGAGCACCCGCAGCCGGACCGCCGGCTCCTTGTCGGGCGAGCCGAAGTGCGCGCCGCCCGGCTCCGACCACAGCCGCGTCGCCGTCGTCTCCAGCATCATCCCCATCGACGGGGCGACGGGCTTGAGGCGGGCGAGCTCGGCCCAGCTCAGCACGCCCGGGTTCAGGTGCGGGAGCAGGCCGGTCTCCTCCAGCACGGCGATCGCGACGGCGCGCAGGTAGCCCAGCGTCGAGTCGTAGCCGTGGGCGTCGAGCCACTCCCGGGCCGCGGGCCAGCGGTCCTCCGGGCGGTCGCCCAGCGTGAACAGCGCCTCGGCGCAGCCGGCAGCCGCGCCCGCGCGAGCGATGTCGAGCACCTCGTCGACGGTGAGGTACGGCGCGGGCAGCCGGTGCGGCACGGTGGCGAACGTGCAGTAGTGGCAGCGGTCCCGGCACAGCCGGGTCAGCGGGATGAACACCTTCGGCGAGTACGTGACGACGCCCGGGCGGCCGAGGGAGGCCAGGCCCGCGTCGCGCACCCGGCCCGCCGACGCGCACAGATCGGCAAGATCCTCGCCGCGCGCGGCCAGCAGCACCGCCGCCTCGACGGCGTCGAGGGTGGCGCCGTCACGGGCCCGGCGCAGCGCTCGGCGCATCGCCGACGCGGACGGCACGGCGTCGGCGCTCGGCGACGGCTGGGGCAGGCCCGGGTCGTCGCCGGGCTCGGCCGCCTGGCCGCCCACGCCGTCGGGAGTCGCCGCCGTACTGGTCATGAGTACCTCAGGTTCTCCGGTGGCGCCGGGTCGGCCGCCGCCCGGCGGGTCGACGGGCCCGGCCCGTCACCACCGGTGTCGAAGGGACACGGGGTTGCGGACAGAAGCAGAAGCGACGACACCACAGCGGAGCCGGAACCTGGGGCATCTGGGGGATGGAGTCGCCGGGGGTCGGGTGCGGACCCGGGGATGGACCTCGGGACGCCGGCGGCGGGGGGACGCCGGCGGCCCGAGGCGCCCACGTGGATCAGCGCCCGCGTGGATCAGCGCCCATCGGGATCAGGGAGTGGCGCGGCCGGCGGCCCGCCATCCGGTGCCCGGCCGGCGCAACCGGTCGAGCGTGCCGATCAGCATGTTCGTCCGGCTGCGGGCGGCGAGGACGTCGGTTTCGGCCTGGGCGCGGCGATGCGGTTGGTCGGCGCCGCGGTGAGCGGGGGACTCGGCGGCCATCGCCGCGGATCGCCGCATCATCGCCCGGCGGGCGGCGACGACCTGGGGGGCGCGCGCCCCCGCAAGCGCGCGGTTGAGGGAGGCGGACAGGGCTTCGAGGCTCTTGGTGGTCCTGACGTCGGACATGACGGTCCTTCCAGCGACGTGGAGAGCTCACGTTCACTCTCACAGCTCTCTCTAACCGGAATCAAGAGAAACCGGGTGAGCGACGACACATCCCGGCCGACACCCTGGCGAACGCGGCGGGATGACGATCCGGTCATCCCCGGACGACCGCACGGTTATCCGCGAACCGCTCGACTGCAGGCCCCCGACCTGCCCGGATGCCACCGGATTCGCGAGGGCGGGTTTCCGGCACCCGCGATCATGTGAGGTGTGTCACTCACCATGGGGCGACGTTTGCTCTACGCGCCGACTGGGTATCGCAGCCGAGCATCGTGTGCTTCCATACGAATCACTGCTCCCCCGGCGCCGGAGTCGTTACGCTGATCAGGTGCCACGAAACCGCCAGGAGGTTCCCCGCGAGGAACGGATCGACGCGCTGCTCGCCGTCGCCGAGGAACAGTTCCTGGCCCGCGGTTTCGCCGGGACGTCCATCGCGGAGATCGCCCGTTCCGCCGGGATCGAGCCCGGGTCCGTCTACTGGTACTTCCGGTCGAAGGACCACGCGTTCGCGGCCGTGCTCAACCGCCTGCTCGACGTCGAGGTGGAACGGATCGCGGGCCTGCCCGGAGACCCGGCGGACAAGCTCTTCCTCGCCCTCGACTCGGTGGAACGCCGGCGCACGCTGCATCCGTGCGTCGCCGAGCGCGCCCCGCACGCCGAGCCGGTGATGGAGTACCACGAGCGGCTGCACGCCTGGCTGCACGGCCTCGCCCTGGCCGCGGTGCACGACTACGTGCCCGAGGCCGACCGCGGGTTGGCCGCGGACGCGGTCGTCGCCACGATCGAGGGCGGCCTGGCCAACCCCGCGCCCAGCCGGCCGACCAGCCATCTCGTGCACTTTCTGCTGGCCTCGTTCTGCCGGGACACCTCGCTGCCCGCCCGGCCTGAGTTCAACGGCTGGGTCGCGCCGCTGTTCGCCCGCCCCCGGCTCGGCTGACGCGCCCCGACCGGCCGGTGACCCACCCGGCGGGCGTCGGTGCCAGGATCGCTTGATGTGAGAGTGACAGCCCTGGCCGGCGGGATCGGCGGCGCCCGCTTCCTGCGTGGCGTGCTCGCGGCGCTGCCCGACGCCGACGTGACGGTGATCGGCAACACCGGCGACGACATCACCCTGCACGGCCTGCGCATCTGCCCCGACCTCGACACGGTGATGTACACCCTGGGCGGCGGAATCTCCGCCGAACGGGGGTGGGGTCGCGAGGACGAGTCGTTCGTCGTGGCCGAGGAGCTCGCCGCCTACGGGGTCGGGCCGGCCTGGTTCGGGCTCGGCGACCGCGACCTCGCCACCCACCTGGTGCGCACCGAGATGCTCGACGCCGGCTACCCCCTGTCGGACGTGGTGCGGGCGCTGTGTGAACGCTGGAAGCCCGGGGTCCGGCTGCTGCCGATGACGGACGACCGGGTGGAGACCCACGTGGTCATCGCCGACGAGGACGGCCAGCGAGCCGTGCACTTCCAGGAATGGTGGCTGCGGCTGCGCGCCGCCGTGCCGGCCCAGGCGATCGTGCCGCTGCGGGCCGAGACCGCGAAGCCGGCGCCGGGGGTGCTCGACGCCATCGGCGAGGCCGACGTCGTGCTGCTCCCGCCCTCGAACCCGGTCGTCTCGATCGGCACGATCCTCGCCGTGCCGGGCATCCGGGACGCCGTGCGGGAGACCGCGGCGCCGGTGGTCGGGGTCTCGCCGATCATCGGCGGGGCGGCGGTGCGCGGGATGGCCGACGCCTGCCTGACCGCCATCGGCGTGGAGACGTCCGCGCAGGCCGTGGGGGTGCACTACGGCGGACGCGGGCGCGCGGCGGCGACACCTGAGGCGGCCGCCGCCGGGTCGTCGGCGGGACTGCTCGACGGCTGGCTGGTCGACACGGTCGACGCCGGCGCGGTCGTACCCGGGGCGACCGTGCTCGCCCGGCCCCTGCTGATGACCGACCTGGCGGCGACGGTCGCCATCGTCCGGTCGGCGCTGGAGGTCGCCGGTGTCTGAGCAGTCGCCGGTGTGTGAGCAGTTGCCGGTGTCTGAGCGGCAGCCGCCCAGCGGGACGCTGACGGTCTTCGGGCTGACCGGGATAGGGGAGATCCGGCCGGGCGACGATCTCGCCGCCGCGGTGGCCGCGGCGGCGGCCACGATCGGCCGGCCGCTCGCCGACGGCGACGTCCTCGTCGTCACCTCGAAAATCGTGTCCAAGGCCGAGGGACGGCTGGTCACCGTCGCCGGCGATCGGGAGGCCGCCCGCCAGGCCGCGATCGACGACGAGTCGGTCCGCGAGGTGGCCCGCCGCGGACCGACCCGGATCGTCGAGACTCATCACGGCTTCGTCCTGGCGAGTGCCGGGGTCGACGCGTCGAACATCGCCAAGGACTCCCTCGCCCTGCTCCCGGTGGATCCGGACGCCAGCGCCGCCCGGCTGCGGGCCGGCGTCGCCGCGCTGCTCGGCGTGGACGTGGCGGTCGTCATCACCGACACCGCGGGGCGGCCGTGGCGGCGCGGCCTGACCGACATGGCCATCGGCGTCGCCGGCATGGCCGCGCTGCGCAGCCACATCGGCGACATCGACGGCTACGGCAACGAGCTGGGCATGACCGAGGTCGCCGAGGCCGACGAGCTGGCGGCCGCGGCCGACCTGGTCAAGGGCAAGCTCGGGGCCACCCCGGTGGCGGTCGTGCGCGGGTACGGCCGGCTGCCCGACGACGGGACGGGGGCGCGCTCGCTGTTGCGGCCGAGCGGCGAGGACATGTTCCGCCTCGGCTCGCTGGAGGCACGGCGGGCGGCGCTGAGCGAGCGGCGCACCGTGCGCGAGTTCACCGCCGACCAGGTCGACCCGGCCGCGGTCGAACGGGCGGTCGCGGCGGCGCTGACCGCTCCGGCTCCGCATCACACCACCCCGTGGCGCTTCGTGCTGGTCACCGAGCGGCGCGACGAACTGCTCGCCGCGATGGCCACCGCCTGGGCCGAGGACCTGCGCCGCGACGGGTTCGACGAGGCCGCGGTGGACCGGCGGCTGCGGCGCGGGGATGTGTTGCGCCGCGCCCCGCTGCTCATCGTTCCGGTCATGGTCCTGGACGGGGCGCATCCCTACCCCGACGCCCGCCGGGCGGCGGCCGAGGAGCGGATGTTCACCGTTGCCGTCGGTGCCGGGGTGCAGAACCTGCTGGTGGCGCTCGCCACTGAGGGGCTGGGCTCCTGCTGGGTCTCCTCGACGCTGTTCTGCGCCGAGGTGGTCGGCACGGTGCTCGACCTGCCGGCCGGGTGGGTGCCGATGGGCGCGGTGGGCGTCGGGCACGCCGCCGCGCCGCCCACCCCGCGCGCCCCCCGCGACCCGGAGCCGTTCCTCCTGCGCCGGTGACCTCCCCGCACCGCGGGCATCCGCTACGCCCGGTTACCGGGCTGAACGTGGGGTATGGAGGTGACGCAGCGCGCCGTAACCGGGCGGTCCGGGTGTCCGTCGGCGGGTCGAACGCATCCTGCCCGTCAGTTCTGACCTGACACTTCGTAGGATCAGATTTCGTGGGGAAGAAGAGCGCCGAGCGCAACGTCCGGCTCGAACAGTTGCGCCGCGAGCAGAAGCGCAAGGAACGTCGTCGCGCGCTGCTCATCTACGGCACGTCCGGGTTCGTCGTGGTGCTGCTCCTGGTCGGGATCATCATCTACAGCGTCGCGGACACCCACTCGAAGAACAAGACGCGGGAGGTCGGCTACGTGACGGCGGCCTCCACGGCCGCGGCGGCGGCCGGCTGCACCGGCACCGTGAACGACGCCTCCCAGGGCTCGACGCACGTCAGCACGGCGGTGAGCTACAAGTCGTCGCCGCCGTCCTCCGGCAGCCACAACCCGGACCCGCTGCCCGACGGCATCGCGTTCTACAACCCGGCGTCGGGCATCCCGGTCGAGCGCGCCGTCCACAACCTCGAACACGGCTTCATCGTCGGGTGGTACGACAAGAGCCTGCCGGCCGCCCAGGTCGAGAAGCTGCGGTCGCTGGCCGCCAACGCCGGTCCGCGCTTCATCGGCGTCCCCTGGACCCGGTCCACGTTCCCGGACGGCAAGCACTTCGTGCTGACCGCCTGGGACCGCACCCAGCGCTGCGGCACCGTCTCCGAGGCCGTCATCAAGGACTTCGTCGCCAAGCACGCCAACCCGGATCCGGCCGGGGCCACCTGGGACTCGCCGACCGCCCCCGAGTCGGGCGCGCAGGGCGGCACCCTCGACGTGTCGGCCGACGGCCCGCTGACCGCCCCGGGCGGCGCGACCGCCGCCACGCCCACGCCGGGCGCGGGCACCATGTCGCTGTCCCCCACCAGCCCGACCCCCGCACCGTGACCGACCCCGCCGGCTGACCGACCCCGCCGACGGATCGACCCCCGTCGACGGACCGGCGCCCGCGCCCCGGGCCTGGGTCAGGCGGCGGAGCCGGTGCGGATCGGCATCAGCAAGTAGCGGAAGGCGCCCTCGTCCACGGGACCGCCGCCGGGGCCGCGGACCCCGCCGCTGTCCTTGCCGGTGAGCACGGCCGGGCGGGCGGTGGCCTCGGCCGGGTCGGCGGCCACGAACCCGATGGTCGCCTCGTCGTCCTCCACCGCCCCGAGCCCGTCCAGCAGGTACGAGGGGTTGAACAGCACGGACAGCTCGGGCCCCGAGTACTCGACGGGGATCGTCTCGCTGGCCTGGGCCCCGCTGCCGTCCCCCGCCTCCGCGACGACCTGGTCCCGGGTGAAGGTGAAGCGCAGCGGCGCGGTCCGGGTGGCGACCACGGCCACCCGGCGGACCGCAGCGGCGAGCGCGGCGGTGTGCGCGGTGACCGTGTACGCGGCCGTCTCGGGCAGGAGCTTGCGGTAGTTGGGGAACGTGCCGTCGATGAGCCGGACGATGGTCTGGCGCCCGGCCGCGGCCAGGCCCAGCCGGGCGCCCGCCGGGTCGGCAAGGTCGAGCCCGATCACGATCCGGGAGGCAGAGGTGGGCGTGCGGGCGACCTCGGCGAGAACCTTGGCGGGCACGTGGGCCAGGGCCCAGGGATCATCGACGGTCGGCTGCCAGGGGATGGCGCGCACCGCCAGCCGGTACCGGTCGGTGGCCGCGAGGATCAGGCCGCGCCCGGAGATCTCCATCCGGACCGCGGTCAGCACCGGCACCGTCTCGTCCCGACCGGCCGCCGGGGCGACCTGGCCGACCGCCGCGGCGAACCCGAGGGTGTTCACCTCGCCGATGGGGGCGGGAAAGCGCGGCAGCTCGGGATAGTCGGCGAGGTCCATCAGCGGGACGGTGAAGCGCACGCTGCCGCAGCGCAACACCAGCCGGTCGCCGTCGACGGCGACCTCGACCGTCGTCGCGGGAAGGCTGTGCACGATGTCCGCCAGCAGCCGGCCGGACACCAGGACCCGGCCCGGCTCCTCGACCGCCGCCGCCACCGGCGCCCGCACGGCCACCTCGGTGTCGAAGGCGCAGACGAGCAGGCCGGCGCCCGGCTGCAGGCCGGCCGCCGGCGCCGCCGCCTCGAGCAGCAGGCCCGTCAGCGCGTTCGGGGTCAACCCCGGCCGGCTCGGGAGATGCCGGGCGGCCCAGCCGGTCGCGTCGGCGAACACGTCGCGTTCCACGCTGAACCTCATGGGGCCGATTGTCCCCGCCAACGGCCGAAAATCGCCGCATTCACCGATCGGTGTTCGCCGTCGCCCGGCCGGCGGCGCGCGGCACGCCCGCCGCCGGGTCGGTGTCGCCGTCGGCGGTGACCACCCAGCTCATCTGCAGGCATAGCTGGCCGTCGTCGCCGTCCGCGCTGACGGCCACGGCCGTGGCGCCCAGCCGGGGCGCGCCGCCGGGGGCCCCCGGGCCGGTGATCGCACGCGCCCAGTCCGGCGGGATCGCCGTGCCCGCCACGGTGAGCGTGAGGCTGCCTCCGGTGGCGTCGCAGATCAGGGTGAGCAGGGCCCGGGGGCCCGGGATCGCCTGTAGCACCCGCGGAAGCAGCGTTTCGAGCCGGGCGCGCACGAGCGCCGGGGCCACCCGCAGATCCCCGGCGACCTGGGCGTCGATGCGAACGCCACGGGACTCCGCGTCGAACAGCGCCGCCGCCAGGTCGCCGAGGGCGGCGGCGTGACTGGCGACGAGGGTGCGGCGGATCATGGCGGCGAACCGCCGGCACCGCTCGCGCACCGCCGGGTCACGCGGGTCGAGCAGGCCGTCGCGCACCGCCGCGAGCAGCGGCAGGACCTCACGCTCGATCATGCCGAGCGCCCGCGCCCGATCCGTTCGGATCCGGACCTCGGCCTCCCGCCCGGCCGCGAGGCGGGCCTCCCGCCCGAGAGCCCGGGCTGCCGCGTCCGCCGAACGGCGCAGCACCGGACCGCCCATCGCGGCCATGATCTGCAACGCCGCCAGAGCGTTGAGCGCCGAGAGGAGCTGCGCGAACGGCAACGGCCCCGGCACGGCGCCGAACACCGCGACGCCGGTGAACGTGGCGGCCGCGCACCCCAGGGCGGCGATCCACTCGACCGCCGGCCGAGACACCGTGACCTGCATGAGCAGCAGCGGCAACACCAGCACCGGCCAGGCCACGACCCGGCTCGCCCCCGGCTCGGCGGTGCCGACCAGCGCGGCGGTGGCCACCGTCACCGCGAGCCCGCACGCCACCAGGCCGAGGGCCTCGAGCCGGGTGGCCGGGCGGCGGCGCACCCGCCTGGTCACCTCGACGACCGCGGCGCCGAGCAGGAACCACAGCCCGATGGCCGCCGGAGACGTGCGCAGCCCGCCGGGCAGCACGAGCAGCACCGGCCCGGTGAACGGGTACCAGATCACAGCCGCGAAGGCCACGGCGCGGCGCAGGCTCGCGGTGTAGACGCCGCGCAGCCCCTCGGCGGACGCCAGATCCGGCCCCGCCTCGCCGCCATCACCGGCCGCCCGGGCCGGCAACTCGCCGGGCGACAACTCGCCGGGCGGACGAGCCGGCGACTCGCCGGGCGGACGAGCCGATGACTCACCGTCCAGCCGGGCTGGCCGCACATCGGGCGGCCGGGCGGCCAGGGTCCGGGACAGCCGGGCGGACAGAGCCCGGGGCAGCAAGGCGGACAGAGCCCGGGGCGGCTGGGCCGACGAGGCCCGATGGCCGGCGGCCGGCCGGGCCCACCCCGGTAGCCCGTCCGCGGCGCCCGGGTCGGCGGGTGGCGCGGTCCGCGCCCAGGTGAGCAGGACCCGGGTGCCGCGGCCGGGGGCGGCGGCCAGCCGGACGCGGCCGCCGACCTCGGCGAGCCGAGCCTGCACCGAGCGGCTCAGCCCGAGCCGATCCGGGGGCACGGCGGCCGGGTCGAAACCCCGCCCCTCGTCGCGCACCATCACCCCGACCGCGGTCGGGGTGCGGTGCACCGTGACCCAGGCCTGACCGGTGCCGGCGTGCCGGCGGACGTTGGACAGCAGCTCGGCGGTCGCGGCGGCCAGCGCGGCCGCCACGTCGGCCGGCAGGTCCTGCCCGCTTGCGGTGCCCGGCAGGGGCGAGCCGGGCGTGCCGACGCTGCCGGTCCGGCCGAGCCGCACCCGCAGCCCGCGCAGCCGGGCGGCGTCGGCGACAGCGTCGAGCCGGGCGTCGAGGCCGCGGGTGGCCGCGCCGGCCGGGCCGTCGAGCAGCCCCTGCACGGCGGCGATGGCGTCCTCGGCCTGGGTCCGGGCGAGCCGCGCGTCGTCGCCACCGCCCCAGGCGATGCCGGCGAGGGTGTTGAGCACGGTGTCGTGCAGGACGCGCTCCCGCTCCCGCTCCGCTCGGGCACGGGCCGCGGCGATCGTCTCGGCCCGCTCATGGTCCGCCGCCGCCCGCAGCCGGCCGTCGGCCCTGCCCGCGGTCGCCCGCAGCCGCCCCACCCCGAACCGGACGAGCAGGGACAGGAAGGTGACGAGCAGGACGGCGACGGCGACCCGGCGGTAGGCGCCGCCGGGATCCGACGCCGCACGCGCCGCCGCGGACGCCGTCCAGCCCGCGCCGGTGGGCACGGCCGCGGCGAGCCGCCCGGCCACGCCCACCCCGCCCGCCAGGGCGGCGCACAGCGTGACCAGGACTCCGGCGAACACCCGCCGGCTGGTCATCGCGCCCGCGACCAGGGCGGCGTGGGCGCAGCCGAGGTAGACCCAGGTCCCCGCCCCGCCGACGGACACCGCCGGAACGGCGGCGCCGGCGGCGAGCGCCCCGCCCGCGCCCGCGCCGACGTTGGCGAGGACGAGCCCGGGGCCGAGCCCGCGGCGAAGGCTCAGCGCCACGTAGCCGAGCCCCCACGCGAGCTCCAGCAGTGCGGCGGCGAGCCCCAGCGGGTGCCGGCCGTACCAGGACCACCAGACCGCCAGGTACAGCGCCGTGGTGACCAGGCCCAGCACCCGCAGCACGGCGAAGGTGCGCACGAGAACGGCGGTGAGTGCGTCCGATGCGCTGAGTGAGGCGCCGAGTGAGGCGCTGACCGGCACGGACATCAGTCTGGCCCGTCGAATCAGGACCCATCCGACGATCGGCCGTAATAGTGGGCCGGGATCGCCCGGATCAGGTGCGGTCGGAGCTGAACCGGACCGCGCCGGCGGTGAGGACCGCGCCCGGGAACACCCGCGCACCGGCCCGCAGCTCGTTGCCCGGCTCGATGACGGCGCCGTCACCGACGACCACGCCGTCGAGCACGACGCCGGGACCGATCATGGCATCGCGGCCGATCACGCTGTCCCGCACGGTGGCGCCAGCCTCGACGACCGCGCCGTCGAAGAGCACGGCGCCGTCGATCGCGGCGCCCGCCCCCACCCGGGCGCGCGCCCCCACGGTGGCGCCGCCACCGATCTTGGCGTCGGCGGCCACAGCGGCGCCGGCCAGGACCAGGCAGTCCCCGACCGGCCCGGGCAGCGCCGAGGAGACCATGCGGCCGGTCACCAGGTCGCGGCTGCCCTGAACGAACGCCGCCGGCGTGCCGAGGTCGAGCCAGTAGGTGCTGTCCGGGTATCCCATGACCGGCGTGCCGGCGGTCAGCAGGGCGGGAAAGGTCTCCCGCTCGACCGACACCGGCCGACCCACGGCGATGGTGTCGATCACCGAACGGCGGAACACGTAGCAGCCGGCGTTGATCAGGTTGGTGGGCGGGTCGGGCGTCTTCTCCAGGAACTCGGTGACGCGACCGTCCGCGTCCACGGGCACCACGCCGAACGCCCGCGGATCGGACACCTCGGTCAGGTGCAGGGTGACCGCCGCGTCCGCCGCGGTGTGCCGGCGGATCAGGGCCTGAATGTCCAGGCCGGACAGGATGTCACCATTGAAGATCACGACCGGGTCGTCCGGGCCGCCGCGCAGCCGCCCCGCGACGTTGCGGATCGCGCCGCCCGTGCCCAGCGGTTCCGTCTCGGTCACGTACTCCAGCTCGAGGCCGTGGGCGGACCCATCTCCGAAGTACTCCTCGAAGACCTCCGCCCGGTAGGAGGTGGCGAGCACCACCCGGTCGATCCCGGCGTCACGCGCCCGGGCCAGCATGTGCGCGGTGACCGGCACCCCCGCGACCGGCAACATCGGCTTGGGGGCCGACATCGTGAGTGGTCGTAGACGGGTCCCCTGACCGCCGACAAGCATCACTGCGTCCATGGACAGTCAGTGTCGCAGGGCATGGGGTAGCCCTTGGAGACGGATGGGCAGCGGGACCACTACCCGAACGTGCCGCCATGGGCCAGATACATTCTGTTCAACGCGCCGTCACCGCGCGCCCCCGGTCGCCGCCGCGGCTCATCCCCCGGTAGTGGTCCCGCGATCCGTGAGCAGCTCCGCGGACCGGGTCGCCCTGGCCCCGGCGCTGTCCTTGGCGAAGGCGAGGGCGAGCAGCAGCCGGGCGCCGAGCCCGGCGCCGAGCAGCAGCCGCAGGGGCGCGCGCGCCGGCCCCGGGTACTGCCGGGACAGGTAGCGGAACATGCTGCGGTGGTGGGCCACCACCATCCGCCGGGACGACCGCTTCGTCGAGTGCCCGCCGAGATGCTCGACGACCGCCGACGGCACGTACACCGACTGCCAGGACGCCGCCCCGATCCGCCGGCCCAGGTCGACGTCCTCCATGAACATGAAGTACGACTCGTCGAAACCGCCGACCGCCTCGAACGCCTCCCGGCGCAGGAGCTGGCAGGAGCCGGACAGCCAGCCGGCGGTCATCTCCCGCGGGGCGCCCCGCTCCCGGCGGTAGGAGGCGGTCCACGGGTTCGTCGGCCAGCACCAGCCGAACAGCGCGTGGCCGATCCCCCGCCCCAACGACGGCAAGTCGCGGGCCGAGGGATAGAGGGCGCCGTCCGGGTTGGTGATCCCGGGGCCGAAGGCGCCCCCGCCGGGCCAGCGCTGGGCCGCGGCGATCAGCTCGTCCAGCGCGCCCGGCCGGAACGAGATGTCGGCATTGGAGATCACCAGCCAGGGCGCGTCGGCGCCGGCGGCACCCCGGTTGACGGCGCTGCCGTAGCCGAGGTTGCGGCCCGGGCGCAGCAGCCGCGCCTCGGGGCGCTCCCCCGCCGCGCGGGTGCCCGCGTCGAGCTTCGGGGAGTTGTCGACGATGACGACCTCGTACGCCCGGGTCGTCGCCTTCGCCAGGGAGTCGAGGAACGCACCGATGATCTCCCCGGACCGGAAGGTCACGACGACGACCCGCATCTCCGGCTCCACACCCATGTCCTCGCCCACCCGTCTCACCGGCCCACCCGTCTCCACCGGCCCACCGATCTCCACCGGCCCACCCGTCTCCACCGGCTCGCCCACCTCGGCGGCCCGCCCGCCATCCGTCCGACCAGCACGGCCCGCGCCGCCATGGTGACGGCGAGCGGCATCCGTGCCGGGGAGACCGTAGCGCGCCCTTTGCGGCGGTCTTGGCCCCGGGGCCGGCCGCCCGCGGGGAGCCGGCCACGAGGCGTGGAGTCGGTGGGCAGGCTCGCGCGCACCGGCCGCCGTCGGTCGGCGGTCGGCGGGCCCGCACGCGAGCCGCCCGCGGGCGCTCAGCGCTCGGCGACGGCCCGCGCGTAGCTCGCCAGGTGGGCCTCGGCGCTCGCCGCCCAGGTGAACTCCCGGGCCCGGGCGAGGCCCGCCTGCCCGAGCTGGTCGCGCCGCTCGGCATCGTCGAGCAGGGCGCCCATCTCGCGGGCGATGGAGTCCGGGTCCGGCTGGGTGTAGGCGACGGCGTCCCCGCCGACCTCCGGCAGCGACAGCCGCGGGGTGGTCAGCACCGGCGCGCCGCAGGCCATCGCCTCCAGCACGGGCAACCCGAACCCCTCGCCGTGCGAGGGGTAGGCCACCAGCGACGACCCGCCCAGGTACCCCGGCAGGTCGGAGAAACGCAGATAGCCGGGCCGGATCACCCGCAGGTGGCTGGGCACCGAGGCGACGGCGGCGTCGACGTCGTCGTCCCAGCCCGAACCGCCGGCCAGCACGAGGGCGGGCGGCTCGTCCCGCCAGTGCACCGCCTCGGCCCAGCCCCGGATCAGGTTCGGGACGTTCTTGCGCGGCTCCAGCATCCCGAGGAAGGCCACGTAGCGCGCGTCGCCCAGGCCGAGGCGGCGGCGCACCCGCAGCTTGTCCTCCTCGGTCGGCGGGTGGAAGGTCGACGTGTCGACGCCGTGGTAGGCGACGTCGGTGGTGGTCGACTCCCCGTCGAGCACGCGGATGAGCTCGTCCCGGGTCGCCTTCGACGGGACGATGATCCGGGCGGCGCGGCGCACCGCGGTGCGCATCGCCGAGCGGAAGAACGTCCCCTTCACCGCCGTGTGCATGTCCGGCTCGGTGAAGAAGGTGACGTCGTGGATGGTCACGCAGACGGGCTGCTGGGCCCGTAGCGGCATCGTGTAGTGCGGTGAATGGATGACGTCGGCATTCACCTGCTCCGCGACCAGTGGCAGCCCGGTCTGCTCCCACGCCAGCCGCGCCGGCCGGTGGGCGATGGCCGCCGGCCCGGACAGAACGGTGGCATGTGGAGCCATCCGGCTGTAACGTTCCTCGTCCGACCGCTGGCAGACCAGCGCCATGTCCGCACCGGCCGCGCCCAGCGCCGCGACCAGCCCGTCGACATAACGCCCTACGCCACCACGGTCGGCCGGGACCGAAGTCGCGTCGACGAGCACCCGGGGTCCCACGGCGCTCCTTCCCTGACGCGCCACCCTGACAGGGGTGGCCGCTTGCTTCACGGTGACCGCTTGCTTCCCAACGGGGGCAACACTACGCCCGCCCGTCAGCGGCGACGGACACGGCAGGGGAGCCGCCGACTCGACGGTAGAGCGCCCACGTCGCCTCCGCCGTCGCATTCCAGGTAAATGCCTGCGCACGCGCGCGTCCGGCAGCCGACAGCCGCCCCCGCAGGTCCGAATCGCCGACGATCCGGGCCACCGCGGACGACAGCGCGGCGGCGTCGCCGACGCCGGCCACCAGCGCGGCGTCCCCCGCGACCTCGACCAGTGCCGGGGCGTCGGAGATCACCACCGGCACCCCGTGCGCCATCGCCTCCACCACGGGCAGGCCGAAGCCCTCCGACCGACTCGGCGCCAGAAGCACCCCGGCCCGCGAGAGCACGACCGCGAGATCCTCGTCACTGATCCGCCCAAGAGTGCGGACCCGGGAGCCGTCCAGACCGTGCCGTGCCGCCTCGGTGCGCACATCGAGTCCGCCCCAGCCGACCGCGCCGACGTGCACCAGCGGCAGGCCCGGGTCGTCCGGCCGGCGCAGCGCGGCGAGCGCGGTGTCCAGCCCCTTGCGCGGCTCCAGCGTGGCCAGGGTGAGCAGGTAACCACCCGGCGGGGGCAGGCCCAGGCGGGCCGCGCGGGCATCGGCGTCGGCCGGCACGCGGACGACCGCCTCGGCCACCCCCTCGCCGATGGCATGCAGCCGCTCGGGGGGGATCGGCAGGTGCCGGGCCACCTCGGCGGCGACGGCCAAGGTGGGGACGATCACCGCGTCGGCGTGCCGGGCGGCGCGCTCGCCCATCAGCCGGTGCCAGCGCGCTCCGTGCGGAGTCAGCGTTTCGGGATGGGTCCAGGGCACCGCGTCGTGGATCGTCACGACCAGCTTCGGCCGGGGCCGGCGTCGGTCGAGGGCGTCCCCGAGCGCCGGCGCGACGCTGTGCGCGGCCCACGCGGCCACCGGCGGCCGCGCGGGACCCCCCGCCGGCCGGCCGCCGGGCCGGTCGGACTCGGGCGGGTCGGAGTCGGACCGGATGGAGTCGGACCGGTCCGATGTGCCAGACCGGCCGGAACCGCGCAGGGTCTCGACCACCGAGCCGGTCACGCGGCCGGCGGTGCCGCCCGCGGGCGGGAGCAGGAGGGTCGGCGCGTGGATGACGTCCACGCCGGTCGGCGCGGGGCCGACGCCGCGCGACCAGGCCGCGGCCAGCGCCCGGCGGGGCAGCCCGAGGCGCAGCGGGCCGAGCACGCCCGGCAGCCCCGCGGCGTCCACGCCGCGCCGCGCGGCACACCAGCCGACCACCCCGTCCCCCGGCGCGGCACGGCGGGCGAGGGCGGTCGCGAGCTCGGCGGAATAGCGGCCGGTCCCACCCGGAACCGGCGCGAGCAACTGCTCGACCAGGAAGCCCACACGCACGGGTCACAGTGTGCCCGGACCCCTCGGCGGCCCCGGTCCGGGGGCCCGTCGAGCGCCACCCAGGTGCCGATCTGCGCGGGTCCAGTGGGCGCCGGGGCGGCACCCGCTCGGGTGGCCGCAGCTGGAGTGGGCACGCGGCGGGTACCCAAGCCGGACACCCCCGACTCAGCGCTGGCGACTACGCAGGGCGGCGGCGACCATGACCACGCAGAACAGTCCGCCGATGAGGTATCCCCACCACCGTTCGCCGTCCGCGGCGTCGGCCGCGGCGCCCGCCCCGAAGATGATCAAGCCGAACAGCAGCACCGTGAGCAGCGCGGCAACCGCCCGCTGGGCGAAGCGGGAGCTCGGCGGCGGGGGCGGGCCGGTGCGGGGCGGGGGTGGGGTGCGCGGCGGGGGTGGGGTGCGCGGCGGGGTGCGGCGCGGCCCCTCACCGGGCCGTGAGCGCCGGGCCATCGACTCAGCTCCCCCGCTTGCGGGCGTGGGTGAGCACCACGCTGCCGGCCGTGTCCGGGGCCCGGCGGTCGGCCAGCGCGACGGCCGGGGAGAGCACCGCCGCCGCGTTCCAACCGGCCCGACCGCCCTTCGCGGACAACGTCAGGTACAGCCGCTCGGCGCGTTCGCTGCGGAACATGTACGTCTGGCGGACGACGTCCAGCCCGGCGTCGTCGAGCAGCTTCGCGAGGTGCTCGCCCGGATAGGTGTGCTTGACGTGGTAGCGCTCGCGGTGGCGGTCGAACAGGTCCGGCCAGGCGGCCGCCCGGGTCAGCGCGTCCGCGGACATCACCAGATCGCCGCCGGGGCGCAGCACCCGCGCCATCTCGGCAAGCGCGGCCGGCCCGTCGTCGAAGTGCTCGATCGCGCACACCGACATGACGACGTCGAAGGTGGTCGCCGCGAAGGGCAGCGCCAGCGCGTCCCCCTCGACGAGCCCCGGATGGCCGCGCAGCCGTCGGCCGAACTCCAGCTTGTGCCGCGCCAGGTCGAGGCAGACGGCGCGGGCCCCGCGGCGGGCGGCCTGACCGGCCCAGTAGCCGTCGCCGCCGGCCACGTCGAGCAGCGTGCGCCCGGTCAGCTCGCCCGCCCACTCCAGCAGGGTGCCGACCTCACGGCGGCGCATCACGTGGACCTGGTGACCCACGAAGGCGAGGGCGTCGTCACGTACGGGGCTCACCAGTCCACCTTCCGTTCCGGCCGTTGTTGACGGACAGTCTGCCCGCCATGTGGGCACCGTCCGCGCCTGGACCCGCCAGATATACCTCAGGTGATCGTCTCCGGACGCGGCGCGACGAGCCGGGCGGCAGGCGGGACCACGGCCGGACCGGGCTGAGAACCCTCATCCGCCGCCGAGCGCGCCGAGCGCCGCGTCGAGGTAGGTCCCCCAGGCCGTCTGCGGGTCGGGCGGGGAGACCTTCGCCCGCAGGTCGGCGAGCACGCCCGGCTCGTAGAGGCGGCGCAGGGCCGCGGCGAGCGCGTCGACGTCGTCCGGCGGGACCAGCAGGCCGTCGACGCCGTCACGGACCGCAGTGGCCAGGGTGCCCACGGTCGTCGCGATCACCGGCAGGCCGTGCAGGTGCGCAAGATCGACGTTCTGCGACGCCGTGCCCGCCCGGTACGGCAGCACCAGGGCGTCGGCGCCCGCGAACAGGCCGGGCACCTCGGCGGTGTCGACGTAACCGGCCCGCACGTCGACCCGGTCGGTCAGGCCGAGGTCGGCGATGAGGCGGGTGGTCTGTGCGGCGTCGCCCCAGAACTCCCCCGCGACGGTGAGCCGGACGTCCGCCGGGCCGCCGGCCAGCGCCCGCAGCAGCACGTCGAGCCCCTTGTAGGGCCGGACCAGCCCGAAGAACAGCAGGCTGCGTCGCGGCCGGCCACCCGCCGTGGCCTGGGTGGCGGGCTCGGCCTGGGTGGCGGCCTCGGCCTGGGTGGCGGGCTCGGTCACCTCCGGGCGCCGCCGGGTCGGCGAGGACCACAGGTGCGGGGCCATCTCGGCCACCACCACCGGCGCCGGGGTGAGTGTCGCGGCAAGCTCGGCCTGCGCCGGGGTGTGCACGAGCACCGCGGACACCCGCCGCAGCACCGCCCGGACCAGCGGCTCGTCCACCGCGCGCCGCTCGTGCGGGAGGACGTTGTGGCACAGCGCCAGCACTCGCGGGCCGCCGCCCCGGCGCCCGGCCCGGCCGCGCAGGGCGGTGAGGATGGCCAGGTAGGCAGGCGCCTGGATCGGGGTGACGACGACCAGAACGACCGCGTCGGCCTCGTGCCGCAGCCGCCGGCCGAGCCGGACCCAGCCGTCGGGTCGGCGCCAGGACAGCGGATAGCGGGTCGACCCGAACGGTTCCATCTCCGGCTCGGCGACTCGTTGCACGCCCGGGTAGAGCCGCGCCGGGTACTGGTCCGACCAGGACTCGATCACGACCTGGTGCCCCAGGGCGGCCAGCCGGTGCGCGAGCTCGGTCGTGTGCTGGGCGATCCCGCCCTTGTACGGGTGGGTCGGGCCGATGACCGCGACGCGCACGGTCAGGTGTTGCTGCGGGAACGGGCGACCAGGTCACCGATCAGGGCGAGCACGGCGATCTGGAAGCCGACGAGGATCGCGAGCAGGGTCGAGGTCGCCACGTGGAAGTCGTAGCGGACGAGGTCCACGATCAGCTTGATGAAGCCCAGCCCCATGATCCACAGGGCGATCGGCATCAGCACCTTGAGCGGGTCGAAGTACATGACCATCCGCAGCACCTGCAGGATGTAGCGACGCGCGTCGCGGAAGGGATGGAACTTCGACGTCCCGGCACGCTTCGCGTAGTCGATCGGGATGTAGTCGACCGGGTGCTGGTTGGACAGGAACGACATCGTGATCGTGGTGACGCAGCTGAAGCCGGGCGGAAGCAGCCGCAGGTAGGGCAGGGAGACCTCGCGGCGGAAGGCCCGCAGGCCGGAGTTCAGGTCCGGGATCTTCATCCCGGACAGCCGCTGGGCGATCATCCGGATGAGCCACTTCGCCGGCACCCGGGCCCACTTGTGGGTCCCCTCCTCGGTGAGCCGGGCCCCGACGACCTGATCGACGTCGAGGTTGTCGTCCAGGTAGCGGACGAACTCCGGGATGCGCTCGTTCGGGTAGGTCATGTCGGCGTCGGTCCAGACGACGATCTTCCCCCGGGCCTCCTGGGTACCGATGCGCCGGGCCGTGCCCGAGCCGCCGTTGCGGCGGAACGGCATGATCCGCATCCGGGGGAAGCGGGGGGCCGCGTCGCGCAGGACGGCGAGGGTGTTGTCGGTCGACTTGTCGTCGATCGCGAGGATCTCGTAGGCGTACCCGCTGGCGTCCATCGCCGCCGTGATGCGCTCCAGTTCGCGCACCACGTGATCCTGCTCGTTGTAGCAGGGCAGAACGATGGTGACGTAGGGGACGTCGGGTCCGAGCGCGACGAGGTCGTCGCCGGCCGCGGGCTGCGTCGGGGTGCTGCCCTCCGGATGGTCGGGCTTGTGGATGGCGCTGACACTCACGTCGGTGTGGCTCCCGGTCGTCGTTCCCGGCGGTGATCGCCGCTGCGGGGCGGCGGGCCGGTGCATGGCGCGGCCCGACGTCGTCCCCACTCCGATCGCCGGTCCGTGGCGGTGATGCGCGGTCCGTCCATTCGGGCGCGCCGTTCTAGAGTGGCACGTCCCGTCCCGGGGTCCGACGACCGGGCCGACGACCGGGCCACGTCGGCGCCTACTGTTTGGACCGTGGCTGCGTTCAGAAGTGATCTACGTGAATACGTGCGGCAGGTGCGGACGCTGCGGGCCGCCCGGGAGACCTCGGCCCGTTCGTTCGTCGCGGGCCTGCGTTACCCGCTCGCCCACAAGCAGCCGATCTGGCTCGGTTCGCCGACCGTCATCGAGGGTCGGGAGCGCATCGAGTTCGCCGAGGGCGCGGCGCTGCGGGTCGGCCTCGGCGGGTTCGGCCTGTCGACCAAGCGCGACACCTCGATCATCCGGGTGCATCCGGAGGGCCGGCTGCGCTGCGAGGGGGTCGTCTCGCTGCAGCGGGGCGTGCGGGTCGTCGTCGACTCCGGCGTGCTGGAGCTGGGCCCCGGCGCGAACGTCAACGGGTTCGCCAAGATCCTCGTCCGGGAACGGATCTCCATCGGGGCCTACTGCAACGTCTCGTGGAACACCCAGCTACTCGACAACGACTTCCATCCCATGGTCGTCGACGGCGTCGAGCAGCCGGTGAGCGGACCGATCGTGCTGGAGGACCGGGCCTGGATCGGCACCGGAGCGATCGTCCTCAAGGGTGTCACCGTCGGCGAGAGCGCGGTGGTGGCGGCGGGCTCGGTGGTCACCCGCGACGTCCCGCCGAAGGCCGTCGTCGCCGGGTCGCCGGCGAAGGTCGTCGGCCACATCGACTCCTGGCGCTGAGGCACGAGCCCGCCGGGCCGAGGCAACAAGCCCGCGGGCCGAGATGGGGCTCCCGGTGCCGAAGGACGGACTCCCGGGCTGAGATGGGGCTCCCGGTAGCGAGGGTGGATTCCCGGGCTGGGGCGTGCGGCCTGGTGCGGGCCTACCGCGGACACCGCCGGACTGCGACGCGGGTCGCGGGGGAACACTGCGGACGGTGACCTGCGGCACACCGGAAAGCACCTCACCACCGTCCGCGACCAGGGCCGATGTGCGGATACCCGGACAGTCAACCGAGCGGCGGTGTCCGTAACATGACAGCACCTTCGTCGGATGGGACCGTGCAGAGCTTGGGTGACTCCGTGGATTCGACCGCAGCGGCCCGCGCCGCCTCCGCGCCCGCCCCGGCCGTGATCCCCGACGGGACCCGCTTTCGTCCGTGGCGCATCCTGCGCACCGCGCCCCCCACCATCTGGGCGATCACCCTGCTGTTCACGGCGGTTCTGGCGGGCTGGTCGGTGATGATGCCGCAGTACCACGCGCCCGACGAGCCCAACCACGTAGACGCCGTGATGCGCCTGGTGGAGGGCAGAGGCTGGCCCCATCCGGGGCACGTGATCGTGACTCGCGGCGGGGTCGGCGCGATCATGGCGGCGCCCTACGGCTCCGACAAGCGGCCGCGTGACCTCTCCGCGGGGCCCTTCACCGCCGCGCAGGCGACGCCCCGCGACGAGCGGCCGAGCTGGGAGGAACTGGAGCGGACGCCCGCGCCCAGGGGCGGCATCCAGCAGATCGTCCAGCACCCGCCGCTGTACTACTGGGTCAACGCGGTGATCCTCAAGGCGATCCCGGGCGGCGGCGACGATCTGCGCTGGGACGAGATCATCGGCATCCTGCGCCTGGTCAGCGTGGCGATGGTGGCCCCGCTGCCGCTGCTGGCCTGGGCGGGGGCGCACCGGCTGTCCGACGGCGGCCGGGTGGCGGGGACCTGCGCGGCCCTGGTCCCGCTGGCCATCCCGGAGCTGGCCCACATCGGTTCCAGCGTCAACAACGACAACCTGCTGATCCTGACCGCCGGGCTGGCCACCGTGGGCATCGTCTACGTGCTGCGCGGGGACACCTCGCTGCGCACGGCGGCCTGGACGGGTGGCTTCGTCGGCCTCGCCCTGATGACGAAATCGCTGGCGATCGTGCTGGTCCCGATGGCCGCGCTGGCCTACGTGCTGGCCTGGACCCGGGCCCGGCGGGACGCCCGCGCGCTGCGGGCGCGCGCGCCCGCGGCGGACCTGGCCGGCACGCCCCCGCCCGGGGCGAGCGCCGGTCGCGGCGACGCGGTGAGTGCCGGCGGCGCGGTGAGTGCCGGCGACGGTCGGGCCGACATCCGGCCGTTCCGGCTCGCCGACGCGGGACCCGCCGGGCCCTCGGCCGCCGCGCAGCGACCGCCCTGGCGGCAGATCCTGCTTGGCGGGGCGATCATGGTCGCGCTGGGTGGCTGGTGGTGGATCGTCAACGTCGTGCGCTGGGGAGCCTTCCAGCCAGAGACGCCCGGCTTCCCACTGGGCCAGTACCTCGGCGACGACTGGGGCGCCTACCGGGAGATCCTGATCAACGGGACGATCCTGCGCTGGTGGGGATCGTTCGGCTGGTTCGAGGTCAACCTCACGACCGTCCCGGTCCGCACCGGCACCGCCCTCGTCATCTTCTTTTTCGCGCTCGCGCTGATCCGGGCCCGCAACTGGCGCATCCGGGTCGACCTGCTGCTCCTGCTGTGGGTCACGTGGGGCCTGTTCGGGCTGATGACGGTGCAGTCCGCCAAGAACTTCGACAAGCAGTTCCACGTCAGCGGCATCTCCGGCCGATACCTGTATGCCGGGCTGGTGTCGCTGGCGATCGGGATCGGTCTGGGGGCGGCGGCCACCGGCCGGTACCTGTCGCGGGTCATGCCGCTGCTGTTCCTCGCCGGTGCGGTCACCCTGCAGGTCTGGTCGATCACCATGGTGTTCCCGCACTTCTGGCGGCCGAAGGACGGCGACCTCGGCGACGCGTGGAACGACATGGTGGCCTGGTCGCCGTGGTCGGAGGGGACGCTGGTCTTCATCGCCGTCGCGGTGTGCGCGCTCGCGGTGGCGACCCTGGCCGGCTGCCTGTGGGTGCTGGTCATCGGCGAGCGTGACGCCCGCCCGTCCCGGTCCGGCCGCGGGGTCGTCCTGGCGGACCCTCGGACCCAGGGGCTGCGGGAGGCCGCCCGCAACCGCGCGGCCCGACTGCACCGGGACACCCTGGCGAGCGGGCAGCCCCGGCCCGACGGGCCCGAGGGCGCGCAGCCGCCGTCCCTGCCGGCACACGGCGGCCCACCGGCGCCGAGTACCGAGGCCGAAAAGGCCACTGGGGCCGACAAGGCCGCCGAGGCCATGGAGGCCATCGAGGCCGACGGCGCTCGCCATCCGCAACCGCGCTGACCCACCGAATCCGGGACGATCGCCGGCATAGGGTCCGTTATCTACTGCGCAGCGTGCACGCTCACGCGCACAGCGGCACACTGGCACGGAGCCCGGACCGACCGAGACGGCACCGGCCGGGCCCAACGGACCATGAGATGATGATCGTGCACACGAGGTCCGCGGTGTCGACCATCTCAGTTCGGGGGGGATCTTGCGCCGCAAGCGGGAGACCGGCAGGGCGCGGAGGGCGACACCCCAGCCCGCGCCGCCGCCCGACCAGGGTCCGGCCGCCGCGCCGGAGCCCGCCGCGGTGCTGTCCCCGCCGAAACCCGTCGAGGGAACATCGCCTCAGTCCGCGGCGACCGCCACGCCGGCAGCTCCCAGGCCGGCGCCCCACCCCTCGCTGTCCCAGGACTCTCTGCTACCCCAGAACCAGTCGCTACCCCAGAACCAGTCGCTACCTCAGAACCCACTGCCGCCTCGGGACCAGTCGCTGCCCCAGGACCTGCTGCCGCACGCCGCCCTGGCCGCCGCGACCGGGCTGGCGAGCGCCGCCGGCGCGGGATCCGGTGGCGCGCCCGGCGCGCCATCCCCGTCGCCGAGCGGCGCGCAGGCCGAGCCGTCTGGCCCGGTGAGCCACCCGGCGGCGGCCGGCGGGGCTACCGCGGGCGGGTCGGGACCGGGCGGCCCGGTCGCGCCGCTCGACCGCGACGACCCGCGGGAACTCATCCACGTCGAGCTGCTGGGCCGGCTCGGCGAGGGCGGAATGGGCACCGTCTACCTCGGGCGAGGGCGCCCCGGAGTGACCGGGTACGCGGGCCGGCTCGTCGCGGTCAAGGTGATCCGGCCGGACCTGGCCCGGGTACCCGAGTTCCGGGCCCGGTTCCGGCGCGAGGCGGACATCGCCCGCCGGGTGGCCCGCTTCTGCACCGCGGAGGTGCTCGACGTCGTCGACCCCCCGGACGGGCTGCCCTACCTCGTCACCGAGTACATCGACGGGCTGACCCTCGCCCAGAGCGTGGCCGCGGAGGGCCCGCTGCGCTCGGCCGACCTGGAACGCCTCGCGGTGAGCGTCGCGGCGGCGCTGACGTCGATCCACGGCGCGGGTCTCGTGCACCGCGACCTCAAACCGTCCAACGTGCTGCTGTCCTCCCTGGGCCCGCGAGTGATCGACTTCGGGATCGCGCGGGCGCTGGATGCCCAGACGATGCTGAGCCAGGAGATCCAGCGGGTCGGCACCCCGGCGTTCATGGCGCCCGAGCAGGCCAACGGCGAACCCGTCACCGCCGCGGCGGACGTATTCGCCTGGGGCGGGTTGGTCACCTACGCGGGGACCGGGTCGTTCCCCTTCGGCGACGGCCCGACGCCGGTCCAGCTCTACCGGGTCGTGCACCGCGAGCCGCTGCTCGACGGCCTCGACCCGGCGCTTCGCCCGATCGTCGAGGAGGCGATGCGCAAGGATCCGGCCGCCCGGCCGACCGCGCAGGATCTGTTCCTGCGCCTGGTGGGGATGGGACCCTCGACCCATCCTGATCCGGACGTGACCCGCGTCATCCGGTCCGGGGCGCCGATGCTGGCCCCACCCCAGCGCGTCGGGGCGGAGGGCGACGGATCGCCGCCGGGCGCCGAGCCGACCGGCTGGATGCGGCCTCGGCCTGCCGATCCGGCCCGACCCGAGCCCTCTCCCGACCGCGCCGCCGACCGCGCCGCCGACCGCGCCGCCGACCGCGCCGCCGACCGCGCCGCCGGCGAGGCGGCGCAGGGCTCGCGTGGCGGCCCCGCCGCCGCACGCGCCGACCTCGGCGCCGCAGGAGCGTGGCCGCCGCCGGCCGATCGGGACCAGACGCCGCCCGCCGCCGGCCCCGGCCACCATGCCCCGGCCATCGGCGATCCGGAGCGTGGCGGTCCCGACGCCGGCCCGGCGGGCGCGGCGGACGACCTCGCCGCGCCGAGCCGGCGCCGCGGCCGGTGGGACCGGCGGCGCATCGCGCTGCTCGCCGCGCCCATCCTCGCGGTGCTGCTGATCGCGGCGTTGATGCCGCTGGCGCTGACCACGGGCGGCGGCCAGCGGCCGAGCCGGGAGGAGACGGCCGCCCGCGTGGCGCTGGCCGCCGAGGCCGTGCGCAACTCCGACGCGGACCTCGCCGCCCGGCTGTCGTTGGCCGCCTACCGCATCAGCCCGGTGCGCGAGGCCCGCGCCGCGCTGCGCACCTCCTTCGCCGCGGCGACCGCCAGCGTCCTCACGGGGCACACGGCATCCGCGCTGGGCGTCGGCATCAGCCCGAACGGGCGGCTGCTCGCCTCGGCCGGCGCGGACAACCTCGTCCAGTTGTGGGACATCTCCGACCGGACGCATCCGGTGAAGCTGTCGACCCTGACCCGGCACACGTCCTGGGTTCTCGACGCGACGTTCAGCCCGGACGGGCGGACGCTGGCCACGGTCAGCTACGACCGGTCGGCGATCCTGTGGGACATCAGCGACCCCCGCCATCCCGCCGAGCTCGCCGTGATCCTCGGGCACAACGGCTGGGTCCTCGACGCCGCGTTCAGCCCGGACGGACGGACGCTGGCGACCTCCGGCTACGACAACACCGCCCGGCTGTGGGACGTGACGGATCGGCGCCATCCCACCGCGCTGTCCGTGCTCGACCGGCACACGAGCTGGGTCAACGAGGTCGCCTTCAGCCCCGACGGCCACCTGCTGGCCACCGCGAGCGCCGACCGGACCGCCCGGCTGTGGGACATCACCGATCCGCGCCGACCGCGGCCGCTGGCGGCGATCACCGCGCACACCGACTACGTGTGGGCCGTGGCGTTCAGTCCAGACGGGCGGCGGTTGGCCACCGGCGCCTACGACGGCACGGCCCGCCTCTGGGACATCACCGACCCGTCGCGCCCGGCGGCCACCGCGTCCTTCCCCGCCGACGAGAAGTGGGTGTTCGACCTGGCCTTCAGCCCGGACGGCAGGACGCTGGCCACCGCCGGCTGGGACACCACCGTGCACCTGTGGGACGTCTCCGGCACCGGCCGACCTGCGTCGGTCGGCACGATCAGCGGGCATGGCGACTGGATCCAGGCCCTGGCCTGGACGCCGGACGGCAGCGGCATCGCCACCGCCAGCGACGACTACACCGTGCGGATCAGCCGCATCGACGACGCCAGCCTCATCGCCGCCGCCTGTGCCGACCCGTCGAAACAGATCGGCGACGCCGAATGGCAGCGGCACATCGCCGACGTCCCCTACCAGCCGGTCTGCTGACCACCGGGCCGGTCGTCAGGACCGGGTGTGGCCGAGGACGTTCACGATGTTGCCATCCGGATCCCGGACGAAGAACCGGCGCACCCCCCACGGCTCGTCGGTGAGCGGGTGGACGATGTCGGCACCGGCGGCGAGAGCCGCGGCATGGGCGGCGTCGACGTCGTCGACCTCGACCGAGACGGCTGGGACGGCCGGCGCGGTGAGATCGTGCGTCAGCAGGGTGAGCTGCGGGCCGGGTCGGTCGGGATCGCCCAGGGTCACGACCCAGCCGTGGTCCATGATCGACTCAAGCCCGAGGACGGTCGCGTAGAAACGCCGGGCGGCCGGCAGGGAGCGGGACGGCAGGTCGGCGACGATCCGAAGAACAGCCATGATCCACCTCAGGGGAGGACAGCGACACGGTCGGTCTCATGATGGCGGCACTCCGTGGCGGTGGCTTGGAAAAATCCGTCAGGCCCGCGCCACTCGGGCGGCGTCCGACGGCGAGGTGGCGACTACCGGCGCCCCTGACTACGGGGCGGCGTCCTTCGGCAGGGCGGCATGGCGGGGGCCATCAGCGTGGTTCGGCAGGTAGTGGCCCGGACGCATCCCGGCGAGCGCGGTGAACTCGCGGATCAGATGCGACTGGTCGTAGTAGCCGCACGCCGCCGCGATGGCCGCCCAGTCCGATCCGACCGCCCTGCCCGTGTCCGGGCCGGCCCCGACCGTCGTGAGCACCCGCTGGAACCGGGCGACCCGCTGGTGGACCTTCGGGGTGAGGCCCAACTCCCGTCGCAGCAACCGCATCAACGTCGACGTACTCACGCCCAGGCTGTCGGCGACGGCGGTCACCCGCATCCCCCGGCCCAGACGGCCCGCGGCCCGGGCGGCCAGCGCGATCGCGGCCGGATCCCGGTGGGCACGGCCCCGATGGCGCAGCACCTGCGCGACGTGATCAGCCATCGCGGCCGGACCGGGCAGGGCGAGCAGCCGCTCGCGCAGCAGCCGTCCCTCCGTGCCCCACACCTCGCCCAGGTCGATCAGGGGCACCGCCGCGGCCTGCGGGCAGGCGCCACCGGCGATCACCCCTCCCGCAGCCGGCCGCAGGCTGATCCCGAACACCCGCCGCCGCTCGGAGCGATCGAGCAGGACCGGCGCGGCCAGCGCCCCGGCGAGCACGGCTCCACCGGCGGCGAACCGGCCGCCGCCGGAGCCGTCCCGGGCCGTGAAACGGCCCCGATCAAGGTTGACGACGAGCTGGAACGACCCGCCGGGCAGCTTCGCCTCCCAGCCGTCCCCCGCCGGCATGTACGCGTACCAGAACGCCTGCACCGTCTCCCGCAGGTCGGCCGGGACGGCGATCCGCGTCCAGGACCGGTGGGCCGGCCAGCACACCGGGGCAGTCCTGGATCGGGGAGCCGTCCTCGGTCGGCAAGGGGCCATCGTCGGTCGGGGGGCATGGTCGGTCGGGGGTCCATCGTCGGTCGGGGGTCCATGGTCCTACCCGCGCGGGTGGGCGTCCGGATCGTTCGGGCCACCCCGCGGCGAGGCACTCGGCCGGCGGCGCAGGGCGGGCAGGGTGGTGCGGCCGGTGCCGGTGTCGGCGATCCGGGTCTGCACCCGCGCCAGCCGCTCCTGCCCGGTCGGGCTCAGCCGGGACCGCAGCGCCGAGCCGGCGATCCGGGCGACCTGCATGAGCCTCGGTGCGTCGGCATCGGCGGCCGCCCGGTGGCCCTGGACGGCGCGCTCGGCGTCCTCGGCCTCGCGCCGGCGCAGCTCGGCGAGCTCATGCTCCAACTGGCCGATGCGGTGCAGGTGCTCCAGTTCGAGGGCGGCGAGCCGGCTGCGCTCGTCGTCGAGCCGGGACCACTCCCGCTGCCGCGCGCGGGCCACCGCCGCCGCCGCGTCCTGCAACCGCAGCACGTGCAGGTACAGGTCGACGCGGTTGCGCTCCATCCGGGACAGCAGGCGGTTGGAGACCCACGGCGTGAGCAGGTCGGCGATCCGGCGTGCCCACGGCGCTCGACGGTCGACGACCACGCCCAGACCGAAGATCGGCGCGACCGTGAAGAACCGCAGGTCGGAGTGCTCGGCGACGAAGTCCTCGATCGCCGTGCGCACCCCGTTGCGCGCACCCCCCTCGGTCAGCGCCCAGGCGAACGCCCCCATCCCGCGAAAGCCGCCGCGGACCACCCCGGGATCGTCGATCTCGACGCCGACGTCCCACGAGTGCGGCTGGCGGGCGTCCGCGGGCACCCGGTCCGGGTTGTAGTACTGGTCGCGCCGCCCCGCCGGCCAGCCGACGTCGTGCAGGACCACCAGCGGGAAGTACGAGCGGCTGAACCGGGCGACCGCGTCGGCGATAGCCGTGAGCTCGCCGTGCACGGTGGCGTAGTTGTGATCCCCGTCGATGAGGTAGGCGTCGGTCGGCGCGTGGCCGTCGAGGGCCTGCGGGCTGTACCCGCGGATGACCTGCACGTCGAGCCCGCCGCCGGAGGTCGGCGCCACCCCCGGGTCCGGGTCGACGACGACGAGCCGACCACCGCCGCCGCGGCGGAGCAGGTCGACGAGCAGGGAGGTGGTGACCCCGCTCTCCGAGCCGATCTCCGCCACGCTGCGCGCGCCGGACGCCTCGATCAGCGGCACCCAGATCTCCCGCAGGTCGGACAGGGAGTGCAGCAGCAACGGCGCCAGCGTCGGCTCGGCGGCGTCGCCCACGTCGACGGCGTGGTCGTCCTGACGGGCGAGGCCGAACCCGGGGCCCGTCCCGCCACGATCGGCCCCGCCACGATCGGCCCCGATGAGGTCGGTCCCGGCGAGACCGCTACCGGTGAGGCCGCTCCCGGTGAGGCCGCCATCGGCAAGATCGGTCCCCACGGGGTCGCCGTCGGCGCGGTCGCCGCCGGCGGCGATGGCAGCGAGCTCGGCGAAGCTGTCCCGGACGGCACCGTGCTCCTCCGGATCAACCGACCCGGTCGCGGCCGTGGGACCGGTCCCGGTCCCGGTCTCGGCGACGGCGTGCGTCGCCATGTCGGTCGCCACAGAGGAGGCCGGCGCCGCGGACGGGGATGGGGATGGGGATGGGCCGGGCTGGCGGGACGGGCCACCGCGAACCTCGAACGGGCCCCGCACCGCGGGCTCGTCCGGCTCGGCACCCTCGCCCTGGACGCCCCGGACTCCCGGTGCGTCGGCGCCGTCCAGCGGTCCGATGGCGGCGGGTTCGGGGTCCCGCTGGTCGGTCACCGCAGTCCGCCGAGCTCGCGCCGGATCTTGCGGGCCGCCCGGACGGGGAGTCCGTCCCGGGCCGGGCCGGCGGCCGGCAGGATCAGCGAATCGCCCCGGATGCCCATCCAGCCGAAGGCCATCTCGACGTCGAGGGCGTAGACCCCGGCGAGATGCGGCTGGGAGGCCAGGTCGATCGTGTACACGAGCTGGGGGTCGTCGCCGAGGATCTCCACCAGGTTCGGCTGGAGCAGCCGCAGGCCGATGAGGGCGAGCTGCTGGGCGGGGTCGTCCAGCGAGGTGATGGTCACCTTGTAGGGCTCGGCGACGTTGTTGATGTGGAACGACAGCGTCAGCCAGTCCAGCCGCAGCAGCCCGCGCCGGCCGGCCGGGTCGATGCGGATGCGGCGGGCACCGACGGCCTCCAGGCTGAGCCGGACGAGCGACAGCCCGTCGCGGGCCGACCGGGTCAGCGCCGTCTCCTTCACCCCGTTGACGAAGTCGGCCCCGGTGTCGACGTAGACCTCGACGGGGCCGGCGGCGGCCTCCGGCGAGACCTCCTCGGGCGGGACCCCGGCGGCCGCGGCCAGCCCGCTGATGACGGCGAGCGGCCGGTTCGCGACGCCGGCGACGCCCGCGGGCCAGTACAGCTCCCGCATGGAGATGCGATCGATGTCGGCCGGGGTGAGGTAGGGCATCCGGCGCACGAGCTCCGGCGGCAGCAGACCCTCGGTGGCGTCGGAGCCGAAGTTGTCATCGTGGGCCCAGGAGCCGAACGCGGCGGCCTCGGCGGCGGTGGGGCGGGCGACGAAACGGGTCAGCATGCGCAGCCCGGCGCGGCGGGCCCCGGCGGAGGCCAGCGACGGCATCGGGGTCTCCGAGCGCCGGTAGCGCAGCCATTCCCGCTGGAAGGCGAGGATGCCGTCCTGCACCGCGGCACGCTGGGCAACCTGGGTACGTGAGGTCCGGTCGATGCTGAGGACCGGGTTGCTCATCTCGTCGAACGAGACCAGCGACCCGACGTCGGGCATGCAGAGCTGCTCGAGCACCTCGGGGCTGCGCATGAGCTGGTTGGCCATCGTCTCCGGCTGGCCGCCGGAGGCCACGTAGCCCTCCAGCTCCATGCCGGCGAGCCGGTGGCTCATCGCCGCCTGGTTCGTCGCCAGGTACAGGCCGAGGATGTCCAGCTTGCGGCCGGTGGAGGCCAGCAGGCGGGTGAGCAGCGCCTGGATGGTGCCACCCCAGCCCAGGTCGAGGAAGACGACCCGGCCGGTCTCCGGGAGCTGGCTGTCGAGGTAGCGCACGTAGCGCTCGCGCAGCCGGGTGGCGGTCAGCACGATCTCGCTGCGGATCCGCTCGTCCGAGCAGAGCTCTTCGAGGGTGTCGTCGAGCAGGCCCGGCACGTCGAGGCGCCGGTCGGCCAGCGCGGAGATGCCGGCGACGTGCTCCAGCCGGACGCCGAGCTGGCGCAGGAGCTGGCCGACGCTCGGCGCGTGCCGGCGGACCAGGAAGCTCTTCAGCTCCTCCGGGCTACCCTCGAACACGTTGGACAGGGCGCACACCTGCCGGGACGCCCACATCGTCGAGACGGAAATGCCGACGTCCTCGCCCGGGTCGACGAGCAGGCGGGACAGGAAGTCCCCCTCCCGCATCAGGCAGTGGATGTGGTCGGCGCCGAAGTCGCGCGCCCGCTCCACCGCCCATTCGGCGAAGCCGGCGAAGACCGGGCCGAACACGGTGGCCCCGGTCTCCCAGTAGCGGCGCAGCCCGGCGGGCACGGCGAGGGCGTCCGCGCGGTGCAGCGTCCGGGCGCGCAGGGCGGTCATCCCGAAGTCGCCGTCGACCGGGTCGATGGGGATGTCGTCGCTGGGCTGGTTACGAAGTCCCTCCAGGTCGAGGGTCTGGCGCAGCGATCCGGCGTACTTAGGGTAGTGGATGGCGACGAGCCCGTGCTCGCGGGCGCCCTCGACGTCGGCGACGGGATGGTCGCCGAGGTGCACCACCCGGGACGGCTGGAGGTTGGACGCGGCCAGCATGTGCTGGAACAGCCCGTCGCTCTTCGACGTCCCGGCATCGGAGGAGGTGAAGATCCGGGTGAACTGCACCCCCGAGAGCTCCGGCCGGTTCAGCAACCGTTCGAGCTGGCTGGCGGAGAAGTAGGTGTCCGACAGCAGGTACACCGGCAGGCCGAGCTTGGTCATGGCGAGCTCGGCGAGCTCGACCACGGCGAGGTCGGCCCGGCACAGTTCGCGTTCGACCGCGACCTCGGCGTCGATCAGGTCCTGCACCCCGGCGGTACCCGGCAACGCGGGCGCCAGCACCTGCCAGATCTCGTCCAGGCGCACCTCGTGGGTGCCGCGGGCGTCATCGGCGTGCATCCGCGCCACGTGCTCGGCGTGCACGCGCAGCCGGGCGAACTCTCCCGGCGAGACGCTGGGCGGCAGGTGGCCGGCGTCGGCGAGCCGGTGGCCCAGCAGCACGAACGCGTGGGTGGGTTCGGGCACCATGCGCCACAACAAGGTGTCGAAGACATCGAGAGTCAGGGCCTGTGCCCCGCCCGACTCCAGATGCGACCACACTTCGCGTAGTCGGACGTCGGTGAACACGGCCGTCCTCTCCATGCGACCGGAACGGCCGCTCCATGCGACCGGTACGGCCGCCTCCGCCGGGTCGGCCCCGACGGCCGCCAAACGTCGGGAATCCCCCACGCGGCATCGGCCGGCCGAAGCCAGATGGACGGGTCGATACTATGAACCCCGTTCCGGACGCCGGCCACCGGACCGGGTGGGGGCGCCGGCTCGGCCCGGGCACGGTACCGTCACGATTCCGCCGAGAAGCGGGCCGGTTCGCCATCGCGCTCCATCGGCCATTCACCCGCGATCGGGACAACACCCTCCGTGGGGCGCATCACCCTTCGGTGGACGCAGCGTCCGGCGGGTGTGTCCCGGCGCTGCCCTGGCCGGGGGCGTGCCGGGCCGGGGGCGTGCCGGGCCGGCGACGGTTCTCGGTACTGTCAGATCTCTGTCGTGTCGAGTGAGGAGCGGACAGGTGCAGCTCCAGCCACGCCGTGCCGGGGACCGGCGGCCTGACCTCCGGGGGACGGGGAGGGCCGGTCGTGTCACATCTGGCTGACGCTCCGCTGCCGGCGGGTTCTCCGATGGCCCCGTCCCCGCATCCGGCGGGCCCCGGCCCGGGGCAGCACGCGATGGATCCGAGCCGGCTGGCCCGCCGCAGCCGGGCGCAGACGAGGGTGCGTTGGGAACTGCTGCGCAATCTCGTCCGCAAGGATCTGAAGGTCAAGTACAAGGGTTCCACACTGGGCTTCGCCTGGTCGTTGGCGAACCCGATGCTCCTGCTCGTGGTCTACACGTTCGTCTTCCAGATCGTCCTCAAGTCCGGAATTCCGCGGTTCGGCATTTACCTGATGTCCGGGCTGCTGATCTGGAACGCCTTCTCGGGCAGCGTGTCCTCCGCCTGCGGCAGCGTCGTCGCGAACGCGAACCTGGTCAAGAAGGTGCGGTTCCCGCTCGCCGTGCTCCCGCTGTCGGCGGTCGGGTTCGCCGCCGTGCACTTCCTGCTCCAGCTGCTCGTGCTTTTCGTGGTGATCCTGATCCTCGGCTACAGCCTGATCGGCGCCGACCTGCTGCTGCTCGTACCCGCGGGCGCCGTCGCCATCACGTTCACGGTCGCGATGTCGATGCTGGTCAGCGCCCTCAACGTGCGCTACCGCGACACCTCGCACCTGCTCGACGTCGCCCTGCTCGCCTGGTTCTGGCTGAACCCGATGGTCTACGCCTTCGGCCTGATCCAGGCTCGGCTGCACGAGTGGACCTGGGTGTACCTGCTCAATCCGATGGCGGTGGTGGTCATCACGTTCCAACGCGCGATCTACGATCCTGGGGGTGGCTCCACCGGCTCGACCCCCGTCCAGGCGGACCCGGGATACACCTTCTACCTGGAACATCTCGCCGTCGCAGGGGCGATCTCGGTCGTCCTGCTCTGGGTGGGGTTCCACGTGTTCCGCACCATGCAGGCGGACTTCGCCGAGGATCTGTAGGTGGGTTCCCGGCGGTTCGGCGACGTCGCCGTCCGCCGCCGCGAGCCCTGGAGCCAGCACGCCGACCGCGGTGCGATCATGGTGAGACGTCCGCCGGCGGCCAGCAAGGAGTTGTAGTGGCCCGACACTCGTCCGCGTACCAGCGCGGTGCGGCCTCCCCCCCGTGGGGGCGGCGTCCCGCGGCCCCGCGCGGCCCGGTCGACGGCGCCGCGCCGGCCGGCCCCGCCGCGCTGGACCCGACTGCGCTCGACCCCACCACGCTCGACCCCGCGCCGCTCGACCCCGCCCCGCCGGCCTACCCGGAGGTCGCCGCAACGCCGCCGGGTCGGTCGGACCCCTGGGGCGTTCCCGGCGCGGACGGTGCGGCGCCGGCCGGCGGGCCCGGAGCGGTCGATCCCTTCGATGCGCCCGATCCTCTCGGTACGCCTGATCCTCTCGGTGCGCCCGAGCAGGTCGGCGCCGGCGAGGCCGCCCCCGGCACTGCGGTGGTGATCCAGGGGACCGGGGTGAGCAAGCGGTTCGTCTCGTACAGCAACCGCGCGACGAGCCTGAAGGAACGGTTCGTCCGCCGCGGTGGCCCCGCCGGGGACGACTTCTGGGCGCTGCGCGACGTCGACGTGACGATCGGGCGCGGCCAGACGGTCGGGCTCGCCGGGGCGAACGGCTCGGGGAAGTCGACCCTGCTCAAGGTGCTCGCCGGCATCCTGCGCCCGACCAGCGGGCAGGTCTCGGTGCAGGGCCGGATCGCGTCGCTGCTGGAACTCGGCGCCGGGTTCAACGGCGAGCTGTCCGGGCGGGACAACGTCTACCTCAACGCCTCGCTGCTCGGGCTGTCCAAGCGGGAGATCGACCGGCTGTTCGACTCGATCGTCGACTTCTCCGAGCTGCGGCACAAGATCGACGACGATGTGAAGCACTACTCGTCCGGCCAGTACGTGCGCCTGGGCTTCGCGGTGGCCGTGCACGTCGATCCGGACGTGCTGCTCGTCGACGAGGTGCTCGCCGTCGGCGACGAGGCGTTCCAGCGCAAGTGCCTGGCCAAGATCGCCGAATTCCGGGCGCAGGGGCGCACGATCCTGTTCGTCACGCACTCCCTCGACCTCATCGAGAGCATGTGTGACCGGATCCTGGTCCTGGAGTCCGGCTCGCTGATCTACGACGGCAACCCCGCCGTGGGCACGAAGCTGCTGCGGCAGAAGCTGGGCAGCCTGCCGGCCGAGGGTCCGGTGTCGTGGGAGTACGCCACCGTCCGACCCCAGTCGGTGGCCTTCAGCCTGGATCCCGGCGGACTGCCGATGGTGCAGTACGACCCGGGCGAGCGGCTCACCGTCAGCGTCGAACTCGACGTCACCGAGGGCGCGCCGGAGCAGATCTACCTGCACACCTACATCGTCGGGCAGAGCGAGGTGCCCATCTGGATGATGGAGACGCCCGCCGGTGGGCTCGCCGTCGGCCCCGGCCGGCACATCGTGGACTTCTCCGTCCCGCACCTGCCCGAGCTGCTCGGGGCGTTCGCGGTCAAGGTGCACGTCTCGGACGCCACCACCGGCGCCCCGGTGACGACCCGCCGGTTCGAGGAGCTGTTCGGCGTCAGCGGGCCGCAGGCGGACGGGCTTCTCAAGGTCGACTACGAGGCGAGGCTGCGCGGATGACGGAGCGGAAGCAGACGGGAACCACCGCCGGGCCGGGCGGCGGCGCGGCGAGCGAGCCGCTGGCGACCGTCGTGATCGTCAACTGGAACGGGGCGCACCTGCTGCCGGCCTGCCTCGACGGCATCGCCAAGCAGGACGCCGGCTTCGGCTTCCAGACCTGGGTCGTCGACAACGCCTCCGCGGACGGCTCCCGGGAGCTGCTCGCCGAGCGTTACCCCTGGGTGCGGGTCGTGCCCTCGGACCGCAACCTCGGCTTCGCCGGCGGCAACAACCTCGCCCTGCGCCAGGTCACCACGCCGTACGCGGTGCTGGTGAACAACGACGCCGTTCCCGAACCGACCTGGCTCGCGGCCCTGCTGGCGCCGTTCGGCGAGCCCGGTGGCCAGCGCCTCGGTGCCGCCACCGGCAAGGTCGTGTTCCTGCCCCGCTTCCTGCGGATGCGGTTGAGCACGCCCACCTTCGTGCCCGGCCCGCACGACTCCCGGGAGCTGGGCGTGCGGGTGTCGTCGGTGACGGTGGACGGGCGCGAGGCGCTGCGCGAGGTGCTCTGGGAGAAGCTGACCTACGGCGCCGAGGGACCGGCGAAGGCGCCGTACTTCTGGACCCGCGGCGACGGCGAGCTGTGCGTCCCGATCCCGGACGGTGGGCCGGTCACCCTCGCGTTCACCTGGGCGGCGGAGTCGCGCAAGCAGGTCGTGCTGAGCTGGGACGGCCCGACCGGGACCGCCGACGGCGGGCGGGCGGAGCTGGCCGTCGGCCCCGAGTCGACGACGGTGACGCTCACCGTCGGCGGGGAGGCGCCGCGCGTCGACGTGGTCAACAACGTCGGCGGGATCGTGCTGACCGACGGCTACGGCGCGGACCGGGGCTACCAGCAGGTCGACGCCGGTCAGTTCGACCAGCCGGAGGACGTGTTCACCGCCTGCGGCAACGGGATGGCCATCCGGTCGTCGCTGGGCCACGAGGTCGGCTGGTTCGACGACGCCTTCTTCCTCTACTACGAGGACACCGACCTGTCCTGGCGGATCCGGGCCCGCGGGTACACGATCCGCTACGTGCCGGGCGCGGTGCTGCGGCACATCCACTCGGCGTCGAGCGTCGAGTGGTCGCCGCTGTTCGTCTTTCACACCGACCGCAACCGGCTGCTGATGCTCACCAAGGACGCGACGGCGACGATGGCGCTGTCCGCGGTGCTGCGTTACCCGGCGACGACCGCCTCCATCGCGGTGCGCACCCTGCGCCAGGCGTGGCGGGGCCGCAGCCGGCCGGCGATCCGCCCGACGCTGCTGCGGCTGCGGGTGTGCGGGTCGTACCTGCGGCTGCTGCCCACGATGCTGCGGGCCCGGCGCGAGATCGGCCGCACCGCCGCCGAGCGGCGCTCGAGCCTGCAGAGCTGGCTGGTCTCCCGATGAGCGAGCTCGCCAGCGACGCCACGGATCCCGCCGCGCCGGCCACCGCGGCCACTGCCACTGCCACCGCCACCGCGGCCACCGGCGCCGACGAGCGGCCGGCGCGGGGGGTGCGGGCCGCCGTCTACAACCGGTTCTGGCACTCGATGGGCGGCGGGGAACGCCACAACGGCATGATCGCCCAGGTGCTGGCGACCGAGGGCGCGAGCGTCGACGTCCTCGGGCACTCCGAGGTCGACCTCGACCAGCTCGGCAGCCATCTCGGCCTGGATCTCACCGGCTGCCGCTACGTCCGGCTGCCGGACCGTGGCGAGGAGGCCATCGCGGCCCTGTCCGCGAGCTACGACCTGTTCGTCAACGGCTCGTACATGAGCCGCATCGCGCCGCAGTCCCGCCGCTCGGCGTACCTGTGCTTCTTCCCCACGCCCTTCGACCACGACATGGCGGCCTGGCGCAGGGCCGCGGTGCGCACCGCCGGCCCGCTGCTGCGGGGGGTGCGCCCGGCGGTCAGCTTCGGCCAGGGCTGGTACCCGCCGGAGGGCGGCCGTCGCCGGCAGTGGACCTGGACGAACGGGTCGGGCATCCTCGCCGTCAGCCCGGGTGAGCGGCGCACCCTGCGCGCCGACATCGGCCGTCCGGGCGCGCCGGCCGGCACGTCGCTGCGGGTCCTCGACGCGGGCGGCGGAGTGCTGGCCAAGCTGGAGATCGGCGCCGACTTCGCCCCGTTCGAGGTGCCGCTGCCGCCGACCACCGACGGCACCGAGCTCACCCTGGTCAGCGACGCGTTCTCGCCGGGAGCCGCGGACGTGCGCGAACTCGGCGTCGCGGTGAGCCGGCCGCGGGTCACCGACGGCGACGAGGGACCGATCGCCCGCCTGCCGCTGCGCTTCCCCTGGTTGCTGCGGGACCCGGCGGACCTGGCCTACCTCGACGGCTACGACGTGGTCATGGCCAACTCGCAGTTCACCCGGGGCTGGATCCGGCGGTTGTGGAAGCGCGACGCCGACGTGCTGTTCCCCCCGATCCAGGTGCAGCGGCTGCACCCGGCACCGGCCCGGGAGAAGGCCGTCGTCACCGTCGGACGGTTCTTCATGCCGGGCCTCGGGCACGCCAAGCGGCAGCTCGAGATGGTGCGGTGGTTCGGTGAGCTGTACCGGGCCGGCGACCTGCCGGGCTGGACGATGCACGTCATCGGCGGCTGCGAGGACTCCCAGCGGCCCTACCTGGAGCAGGTCCGGGCCGCCGGGGCCGGCCTGCCGGTGCAGGTCCACCCGAACGCCCCGCGGGCCCAGGTCGAGCACCTGCTGTCGACCAGCTCGGTGTTCTGGTCGGCGACCGGTTACGGCGAGGACGACCGGCGCCGTCCCTGGACGGCGGAGCACTTCGGGATGACCACCGTCGAGGCGATGGCCGGCGGCTGCGTGCCCGTCGTCATCGACCGCGCCGGCCAGCGGGAGATCGTCCGGCACGGCGTCGACGGCTACCGGTGGACCGGGCCGGAGCAGGTCGCCTCGTTCACCCGCCGGCTCGCCGCCGAGGACGGCCTGCGCGGCCGGCTCGCGGCCGCGGCGGTCGAGCGGGCGCAGACCTTCTCGGACGACGCGTTCGCCCGCCAGTGGCGCGACATCGCCGACCGCCGCCGGCTCTACCAGGGCTGACCGGGACCAGGACTGACCGGGGACGTGGGCTGACCAGGACGCAGGCTGACCAGGACGCGGGCTGACCGGGACGCGGGAGCGCGGCATCGACACGACAGCGGCGGGAGCCAGCGAATGAGGATCGTGCTCGACGGCACGCCGCTGCTCGGGCGGCGCACCGGCGTCGGCCGCTACACCGAGCACCTGCTGGCCGGCCTCGCCCGGCTCGACACCTCCTGGGAGCTGGCGGCGACGGCGTTCACCTGGCGCGGGCTCGACGAGCTCGCCGGGAGCCTGCCGGCGGGGGTGCGCCCGGCCGCCCGCCGGGCGCCGGCACGACTGCTCCAGGACGCCTGGATCCGCGGCGAGCAGCCGCCCGTGGAGTGGCTCACCGGTGCCGCGGACGTCGTGCACGGGACCAACTTCGTGCTCCCGCCGCTGCGCCGCGCCCGCGGCGTGCTCACCATCCACGACCTGTCCTACCTGCGGACGCCTGACGCGGTCACGGCCGCCTCCGCCCGCTACAGCGATCTCGTCCCCCGCGGGCTGCGGCGCGCCTGCGCCGTGCTCACGCCGAGCCGGGCCGTCGCCGAGGAGGTGATCACCGCCTACCGGCTCGACCCGGCGCTGGTCACCCCCACCCCGCTCGGCGTCGACGACGCCTGGTTCACCACTCCGGCGCCGACGGCAGCCTGGCTGCGGGCGCACGGCCTGCCCGAGCGGTACCTGCTCTTCGTGGGCTCCGTCGAGCCCCGCAAGAACCTGCCGGTCCTGCTGGAGGCCGTCGGCCGGCTGCACGCGGCGCGACTCGGCGTCCCCCCGCTGGTCCTCGTGGGACCGCCGGGGTGGGGACCGACCCTCGACCTCGCCGGGCTGCCCGCCGGCAGTGTCATCACCGCCGGCTACCTCGACGCCGAGCAGTTGCGGGCGACGGTCGCGGGCGCCGGCGTGCTGTGCTTCCCCTCCCGCTACGAGGGCTTCGGCCTACCGCCCCTGGAAGCGCTCGCCGCCGGCACCCCGGTCGTCGCCGCCGACATCCCGACCGTCCGGGAGGTCACCGGAGCTCTGGTCGACTCCGTCGGCAGCCCGGTGCGACTGGTCCGTCAGGCCGACCGGGACTCGTTCGCCGACGACCTCGCCGAGGCGATCCTCGCCCTGCTCGACTCCCCCGGCGACGCCGAGGCGGGCCGCGCCCACGCCCGCACCTTCACCTGGCGGCGCACCGCGGAGCTGACCGCGGCCGTCTACCGCCGGGTCGCCGAGCTTCCATAGGGCGGCGGCGAGCAGCGCCCCGCTGACGATCGCGCAGACCGCCAGGACCGCCAGGCCGACCCGCGCCGAGCCGGGCCCGGCCAGCGCCCAGGCGGCGCGCAGCCGGTCGGGCAGGGCGAGCGGCGCGAGGGCGGGCCGCTTCCACGCCAGTTCCCGCCCGACGAGCACCAGCGTGCAGGCGGCCATCCCCGTGACGACGGCCATGGTCGGCAACCCGCGCCGGCCCAGCGGCAGGGCTCGGCAGGACGCGGCGACGCCGATCGCGAGCACCGGCGCCATCGGCAGCAGGTAACGGGTGAACGACGCCCCGCCGGCGGCCACGTACCCCACCAGGGTGGCGACGACGAGCAGGCAGTGCCCGACCACCAGGAGCCAGCCGACGACCGCGCCGCCGTTCCACCCGCCGGACGCAGATCCCGTTGCCGTTCGACTCACCCACGCACGCAGGGCCGCCGCGGCCAGACCGGCGCCGGTGACCACCGCGACGCCGACGGCGACCTGCTCGGCGTGACCGGTGACGAGCGTGGGGCGGCCGAAGAACCCGCGGTAGACGTACCACCACAGATCACCGTCGCGCAGCACCTGCCAGATCGAGGGGTGCGTCCCGCCGAGCGGGAACATGTCCGCGATCCGCCCGGAGGCGGTGGGATCGCCGTAACGGCGCTGGTTACGCAGGTAGAACCAGCCGACGGCGGCGGCGGCGAGGGCGAGCAGCGCCCCGGCGGCGGCCAGGCCCCGGCCGGTCCGGCGGGCCCGGCTTCCCGTGGTGTGCAGCGCGACGGCGGCGGCGACGGCGGGCACCACGGCGGCGAGTGCCACCGCGCCGCTCGCCCGGCTGGCCGCCGCGGCCGGCCCGAGCACCGCGAGACCCGCGAGGATCCGCGGGCGCGGGCCGTCGCGGGCGAGGGCGACGGCCACGGCGAGCAGCCCGGTCACGGTCGCCATCGCCAGGGTGTCGTTGTAGATCTGCCCGGAGGTGACGACGACGAGCCCGACGGTCCCGACGACCGCCGCCGCCCCGACCGCGACGCCCGGCCGTCGCGGCAGCAGCCCGCGGCACAACGCCGCCGTCGCGACGACGACGCCCACGCCGAGCAGCACGTTGACGGCGCGGGCGGCGCGGAACCCGGCCAACGGATGGCCCGACGCCGCACCGGCCCCCAGCGGCACCGCCTCCACCGCGTAGAACAACGGCGGATGGTTGGCGGTGTAGACCAGATCGAAGTTGGACAGCCCCCGGCCGAGGCGCACCCCGCACAGCCCGTCGGCATGCGCGTCGACCGCGGCCCGGGCCTGCGCGGGCGAGGCCCGGCAGCTCGCCGGCAGGCCGGGCATGCCGGGCACCCGCGAGCGCACCGGGGTGTCGAGCTGGGGCAGCGACCCGTGGGCGAGCTCGAGGGCATACGCCGTGTGCTGCGCCTCGTCGGCCCCGGTGAACGGCGGGACCGCCGCGGCGACGAGCAGCCCCAGCGAGCTGAAGAGCAGACCGACCGCGGCCACCCCGGTCACGAACCACCGCCGCATCGCCGGACCGCCGCCGCCAGCCCCGGCCGGCGCATCGCGCGGATCACCACCCTCGGCTTCCCGCGAGGCATGGTCCAGGACCGCGGGGGCTCGCTGAGCGGCGGATCCCTCGGGGGCGGTGCGGCCTGTGGCGCAGGCGCAGGCGCAGGCGCCGGCGCCTGCGTCCGGGCCGGCCGAGCGGTGCCGTCCCATCCCCGCCCCCCCCACGCCGATCAACCGGCGGCGCGCGGGCCCCCGTTCGTCCCCGCCCCGACGACGGTAGCGCCCGGCCCGTGCCGGCTATCCGACGGTTCGCCCCGCAGCGCGGCGACGAACGCGCCCGCGCCCAGGACCGCGGCCAGGGCGATCGGCCCGATGACCGCGCCGAGGTAGCGGTAGTCGAAGCCGGAGGTGACCGCGGACAGCACGAGGGTCGACACCCCGGACCCGGCCGCCAGCCAGAACACCCGACCGACCCCGGCGGGGGCGGCGGCATCGGGCGCCGGCGCCCGCCGGCGCGCCCGCCGAGCCCGGATCGTCCGGCCCGCCGTGAGCAGCGACGCCGCCACGCCTGCCAGCAGGCCCAGGCCGACCAGGGGCATCGGCGCGTAGGCGAGCCGGGACCAGGCGGCGAGCAGGCCGGCCGGCGGCGAGTGCACCGCGGTGGCGACGAAGTAGCCGTCGTCGGCGTGGGCGTCATCGGGGGGCAGCACGTTGGTGACGCGGGTCGGCAGCTCCCAGGTGTCCGCCCGGGACGTCTGCGGCGTCTCGTACGGGACCGGGTCCAGGTAGCCGGCGAGGTAGCGGGCCGAGGAGGTGACGAGCGCCCACGGCTGCTCGCGCACCACCTCGTGAGCGAACGTCCCCGCGAGGTCCTCCCGGCCCGGCGGGATCTGCCGGTGGCCCTGGCGCAGCGGCGAGTCGGCGGGCCACAGGTAGCGGACCGGCGCGCCGCGCTGGTTCACGGGCCGCGGGTCGCACAGGGTGCGCAGGTCCGCGCGGGAGATCGTCGAGCAGTCGGCGAACGTCGCCACCCGCCCGTACAGGAAGAAGCCGGAATGGGCGGACACGGCGAAGCCCTTGCCCTCGGCCGCGCTCCAGCCCGCGTAGGCGCCCACCGGCACGGCGGCCGCCACCACGAACGCGACGACGGGGGCGACCGCCCGCACCGGCGCCCGCCGGCCGCGGGCGGCGACCGCGTCGGCCACCAGCACGACGACGGCGACCGCCAGCGGCCCGTAGCCCACCGTGCGCACACACAGCGCCGCGCCCAGCAGCAGCCCGGCGCCCGCGGCCGCGACGGCCCGCGGCCGCCGCCAGCCCGCCAGCACCGCGACGCCGGCCGAGACGAGCACCCCGAACAGGCTGTCCGCCAGCACGAACTGACCCAGGTCCAGCACCCACGGCGCGAGCAGCGCGGGGGCCGCGGCGAGTGCGGCCAGCCAGGGTCGGCGGACCGCCCGCAGCGCCACCGCGTACAGCGCCACCGCGACGGCCAGGGTCAGCAGGTGCTGCACGACCACGATCCGGGTCACGTGACTGGGGCCGTCGAGGATCCGCAGGAAGATCGGATAGCCGGACGGCCGCCAGTCCCCCGGCCACAGATCGCGCCAGGCCTGATCCAGATAGGCGGCGGAGTCCCCGAGATACATCAGCGCCGGCGGGTAGGCGACCAGCACCAGCACCCGCGCGACGACTGCCAGGACGACGAGGACGGCGAAAACTACGTGTCGCCGCACCCCCCACCGGAATACCGCCAGCGCCGCCCGCGCCGACGAGGCACCGGCCACGCGTGCGTCGCGCGGGTGACCCGCGCGATCGTCGACGACACCGGTGTCACCTGGTCGATCCGACGGCGGCCGCGGTGGCGCGGGCTGGCCCGGGACGGTCTGGCGGGCCTCGGCCGTGGGCGCGGGCGGCGGGTCGCCGTCGGCGTCGACTGCCTCGCCCGGCCTCTGACTGACGCTACCCATCCTCCCCAGTCTGGCAGGGCCACCGCCCGCCACCCGCCACCGGACCGGCGACGACACCGACTCGGGGGCGTGGCCCGCCGCGGGCGTCCCGTCGTCGCCGACGTTGGATGTGCACCGCGAGGGGCGGGGCAAGAGCCTCGGGCACGGCGGCCGTGACAGCGCCCGTGCCCGAGGTCCGGCTATGGGAGAAGCTTTGCCGCGGCGGGTGGCCCGTCCGGCGCAGGACTACCCGCCGCGACGGCGGCCGGCTCGCTCCGGCCGCCGGCGCCGTCCGTCGTGTCCCCGGCGACGGTGGAGACGTCTGCCTCCTCGTCGACCACCACAACGGCCGTGGGCGCGGCGGCGGTCAGTGCAGCAGCGGCGCCGATGCCGGTCGCGGTGGGTTCCGTCGCGGCATGGGTCGTGGTGGCATGGGTCGTGGTGGCATCGATTGCGGCGTCGTCAGCGGCCGGGGGGACGGTGTCGACGGTGTGGCGCATGCGGATCTCCGGCAGCAGCCAGGTGAGGGCGAAGGCGACCAGGCCGATCGGCACCGCGACCAGGAAGACCGTCTGCATCGAGTCCGAGAACGCCTGGACGAAGCCGGAGCGGATGTCCGGCGGCAGCGTCGCGATCAGCTTCGGGCTGATGTTCGCCCCGGAGGCGGCGAGGCCGGGCGGCAGCGGCAGGCCCGCCAGCCGCTCGTCGATGTTGCCGGCCAGCACGTTCGCGAAGATCGCGCCGAAGACGGCAGTACCGAACGAACCACCGATGGAACGGAAGAAGGTCGCGCCCGACGTCGCCACGCCCATCTGCCGGTGGTCGACGGAGTTCTGCACGGCGATGACGAGCACCTGCATCACCGCGCCGATCCCGACGCCGAGCACGAACATCGACAGCGCGAGCTGCCAGGTGGCGATGTCGGGGCTGATGAACGACAGCAGGAACAGGCCGATCGACATCACCGCGGTGCCGACGATCGGGAAGACCTTGTACCGGCCCCACGCGCTGATCAGCCGGCCGGAGGTGATCGAGCTGAGCAGCAGCCCGCCCATGACCGGCAGCATCTGCAGGCCGGACTCGGTCGGATCGACGCCCTTGACAACCTGCAGGAACAGCGGCAGGAAGACGATCGCGCCGAACATCGCGAAGCCGACGACGAAGCCGATCGCGCCGGCCGCCGAAAACACCCGGTTGCGGAACAGTGACAGCGGCAGGACCGGCTCGACCGCCCGGCGCTCGGCGAACACGAACGCGACGAGCAGCACGGCGCCCGCGACCCCCATGCCGACGATCTCCGGGGAACCCCAGCCGTAGGTGGTGCCGCCCAGGCTCGTCAGCAGCACCAGGCTGGTCGTCGCCCCGGCCAGCAGCACGGTGCCGAGATAGTCGATCACGTGCTTGATCCGGTTTGTCGTCGCCGGCAGAGCCAGCGCCGTGGCCACCAGGGCGACCGCGCCGACCGGCAGGTTCACGTAGAAGACCCACCGCCACGACAGGTGGTCCACGAACAGCCCGCCGAGCAGCGGGCCGATCACCGAGGACACGCCGAACACGGCGCCGAACAGGCCCTGGTAGCGGCCACGGTCGCGGGGCGGCACGAGGTCGCTGATGATGGTCATCGCGCCGATCATCAGGCCGCCGCCGCCGAGGCCCTGCAGGGCGCGGAAGCCGATGAGCTGGCCCATCGACGTACTGGCGCCGGCGAGAACGGACCCCAGCAGGAACAGCACGATCGACACCTGGAAGAGGATCTTCCGCCCGTACAGGTCACCGAGCTTGCCCCACACCGGCGTCGACACCGTCGCGGCGAGCAGGTAGGCGGTGACCACCCACGACAGGTGGGTCGCGCCGCCGAGATCACCGACGATCGTCGGCAGCGCCGTCGACACGATCGTCTGGTCCAGCGAGGCCAGCAGGATCCCCAGGAGCAGGGCTCCCATGATGATCCATAGCCGGCGCTTGTCGGCGACCAGCGTCGCGGACGCGTCGGCCGGAACCTCGACGCCGGGCGCGGACGCCTGAGCCTGGGTCATGATCAGCTCCCCTCGTGGTCGTGGCTGTCGGTACAGAGTTCCGTCGTTCTCATCGGTGTCGGCTTCCTCGGGGAGAGTGCTGGTGCGGCGAACATGCTCGGTACGTTTCGGGGGACGGGGCGATGTCGGCGTCCGGGCCGCGCCGGTCAGGCCGGTGCCGCGTGGGGTGGCGGCGGCAGGCCCCGCGCCAGGCTGTCGAACGCCTGGCCGAGCAGGTCGGCCAGCGGCGCGCCCGGGGACTCCTGCCAGCGCACCGACAGGATGCGAACGATCGCCAGGACCGCGGCGACCAGCACGGCGGGATACGGGTCCCGGGCCGGATCGAGGCCGCAGCGGCTGCCGACGGCCTCGGCGAGCGCGTTCTCGTAGGAACTCCAGCTCGCCGCGCTGGCCGTCATCAGGTGCGGATGCCGGCGGATGATCGCAAGGCGGGTCCGCCAGAGGTCGGCCTGATCGGGCGCGATGAGCGCGGCGCGCTGCAACATGACCGCGCGCACCGCGGCCAACGGCTCCTCGCCGGCGGGTCGGGCCGCGAGCGCCTCGGTGATCTCGCGGATGTCCTCCGGGTCGATGCCGACGATCGCGTCGTCCTTCGTGGGGAAGTAGTTGAAGAACGTCCGGGTGGAGACCTCCGCCGCGGCGGCGATCTCGTCGACGGAGACGCCGTCCAGCCCGCGCTCGGCGACAAGCCGGATGGCCGCCATCCGCAGGGCCCGGCGGGTCCGCAGCTTCTTGCGTTCCCGCAGGCCCAGCTCTGCCGGCCGGGCCCCGGCCGGTGGCTCCACGGGCGCCCGATCCGTGCCCGCCTGGACCGTCATCGTCCCCTCCCCCGTCCGGCTCACTGGTTGCAGCAGCTACAACCTTGTAGTCCCTACATTTATTCTCGCTCTGCAAAATTCTTTGCCACGTGACGGACCGCACACAGACGGCCTCATAGACGCATCGACATGGACGCATCGATCTGTCGTGGACGCATCGATCCGGGCACACCGCCGGTTACGGCAGCGTCCGTCACCGGTTCAGGACGAGGGCGGCGGCCCCACTCGGCGAGGCCCGCCCGAGAACGGGCGAGGGCGGACTCAGCCGCGCAGGTCCTCGCCGGCGAGGGCGAAGGCGGCCTGCAACGCCTGGTCCCAGGGACGCAGCGGGGTGAGACCCGCGTCCGCCCACGATCGCGTGGACAGCACGGAGTAGGCCGGCCGCGCGGCGGCCCGGGGGAAGGCGTCCGTGGTCGTCGCGCTGACCGTGGCCGGGTCCAGCCCGATCTCGGTCATGATCCGGCGGGCGAATCCGTACCAGGTCGTCTCGCCGGTGTTGGTGCAGTGGTAGACCCCGGGCGGCGCCGGCGAGGCGACGAGGTCGAGCAGGCCGGCGGCCAGATCGGCCGACCAGGTCGGCGAGCCGGTCTGGTCGGCGACGACCGAGACCGCCCCACGCTCCCGGGCCAGTCGACTGATCGTCTTGACGAAGTTGCGACCCGTCTGGCCGTACACCCAGGCGGTCCGGACGACGTAGGAGGACGTCGGCAGCAGCGCCCGCACGGCCTCTTCTCCCGCGAGCTTGGTGCGGCCGTACGCGCCGGCCGGGCCGGTCTCGTCCCCGGTCTCGTATGGCTTCGTCGCCCGGCCGTCGAAGACGTAGTCGGTCGAGAGCTGCACCAGCGTGGCGTCGACCGCGGCGCAGGCGGCGGCGAGATGCGCGGGTCCGGTGGCGTTGACCGCGTAGGCCCCGGCCTCGTCGGCCTCCGCGCCGTCGACGTCCGTCCAGGCGGCGGTGTTGATCACGACCAGACCACCCTGGATCTTCGCCGGCCGGGCCTGGTCACGCAGGACGGCGCGGACCCGCGCGGGGTCGGTGATGTCCAGCTCGGCCCGGCCGAGACCCGCCCAGGCCCGCACGGGGGAGTCCGGCTCGGCCATCCGGGCCTCGAGCAGGCGGCACAGGTCGGCGCCGAGCTGTCCGGCGGCACCGGTCACGAGAACGCGCACGGCCCGAGTCTGGCAGACCAACCCGCGTCCATCACGGCAGCCTCCGCCGTGCCGCACCACCAGGTGCCCGGCCAGATCCGGTGCCCGGCCGGATCAGGCCTGGCCGGATCAGGCCGGGCTGACGCGATCAGGCCGGGTCAGGAGGCGAGTCAGGCCGGGCTAATAGGTGCAACGCGAGGTGAGCTCCGCGGCGGTCGTGGCGGGGGCGGGAGCGGGGGCCGAGTCGGGGGCGGCCGGAGCGGTGGCCCCACCGGAGGCGGCGCCCACGGACGCGCCCGCCGGTGAGCCCGCGGTGGTCGACCCCGCGCCGCCGCCGGCGGGCGTCGGCGCAGCGGTGATCGTGTCCACCTCGAAGGCCGTGCCGAGAACGAGGCTCACCCGGCCGGCGGGAACCTCGGCGTCCTGCTGCAGCCGGCTGCCGGGCACAGCGGCCTGGACCGTCCGCGCGGCATCCGCCGCACCCGGGTGGTACCGCACCTGCGTGGTGCGCTGGACACCGGCGCGCCAGGTCCGCGCCGGCCCGACCTGGAAGCCGGCCCGGTCCAGCGCGGCGGCGGCCGAGGTGGCCAGACCGCTGACCCCCGCGCCGTTGTAGACGTCGACCGTCACCTTCGCCGGGGGCACCTTCGCCGGGGGCACCGTCGGCGACGGGCTCACCGTCGGCGCCGCGACCCGGCCGGGCCGGCCGCGCAGCGGAGCGAGGAACTTCTCCAGCGTGATGGGCTCGTAGAGCTGCACGGAGCCGAAGCGGGGCAGCTCGCCGAGGGCGTTGCCGCCCTCGGCGGGGGTGGGCGCGTGCACCGGGATCGTCTCGAACCGGATCTGGTCGGCGGACATGCCACGCAGCCGCGTCGCGAGCGCGCGTAGGTCGCTCATGCTCGTCCCGTCGTCGACGGTGAGCGCCCTCGTCGCCGCGTGCAGCAGGTTCTCCAGCCGCACCGGGTTGGTCAGCACGCCGGAAGAGGTCGCCTGCGTGAACACCGCGCCGACGAACTGCTGCTGACGGCGGATGCGATCGAAGTCGTTGTCCGGCAGGCCGTGGCGCTGTCGCACGAACGCCAGCGCCTGCTCCCCCGACAGCCGGTTCTCGCCGACCCGTCCACGCCACTGCGACCACGGGTCGTACAGGTTCGACCGGCCCCCGCCGGGCAACGGCCTGACGCACACGGTGACCCCGCCGACGGCGTCGGTCATCTCCTTGAAGCCGGCGAGATCGATCGAGACGTAATGGTCGATCCTGATGTCGGTCAGATTCTCGATCGTTCTGATCAACAGGCTGGGACCACCGATGGTGATCGCCGAGTTGAGCTTGCCGCGGCCGTGTCCGGGGATGCGCACCAGGGTGTCGCGGGGAAACGACACCATCGTCGTCGTCCCGTCAGCGTCGAGATGAGCGAGCATGGTGGTGTCCGACCGCTCGTCGGTCACCGCCCCCTGGCTTTCGTACTCGCCGCCGGTGCCGGCCCGGCTGTCCGAACCGACCAGCAGGAAGTTGCGGGTGCCGGAGGCTGCGTCCGCCGGCCGGTCGTCGCCGAGGCCGAGCCGGATGCGGTGGATCTGCGCGCCGAAGTACTCGTAGGCGGTCCAGCCGCCCACCGTGGTCACCAGGATCAGTGCCGACAGCGCGGCGGCGAGCAGGATCACGAGGCGACCCAGCGGTGAGCGTTCACGCCGGGCGTCGTGGACGATGTGTCCCGCCAACGCGGCCCGGCGGGCCCCCGGGGGGCGGTGGACGTGCGTCCGCCGACGACGAGACCGCCCGGCACGACCCTCCGCCTGCGGATCGCCCGGTGGACGCGGCGGCGCCTCGGTCACCGTGTCCCCCTCCCAGGCGGCCGGAAATGTCTCGCGGGCATGGCACGATCGGCCGGCCGGTCAGCGTCCCGGCCAGGCTGGCCGTAGCGAACCCTTCGACTACTCAACGTACCCGTATCGGGTGGCGCGCACCCGTCGCCAACCCGATGCCGTAGGAAAGACGGGCCACCGAGGGGGACAGACGATCCGTCATGCCGACAAAGGAGATCAGGTCAATCCGATAACAGCCGCCACACCTGTTGTTACTTTCGGTCAGTTCAAAGCGACGCGATAGAGTTCCGGATCATGAAGGCCCTCGTCCTCGCCGGTGGCTCGGGAACGCGTCTGCGGCCGATCACGCACACCTCCGCCAAGCAGTTGGTCCCCGTGGCGAACAAACCGGTGCTCTTTTACGGCCTCGAGGCCATCCGGGACGCCGGGATCGTCGACGTCGGGATCATCGTCGGTGAGACGGCCGCCGAGATCGAGGCGGCGGTCGGCGACGGCGCGGCGTTCGGGATCCGCGTGACCTACATCCACCAGGAGGCGCCCCTCGGGCTCGCGCACGCGGTGCTCATCGCCCGCGACTTCCTCGCCGACGAACCGTTCGTCATGTACCTCGGGGACAACCTCATCATCGGCGGCATCGCCAGCCTGGTGACGGAGTTCCGGCGAACCACCCCGGACGCGCTGATTCTCCTCACGAAGGTGGACAACCCCTCCGCCTTCGGCGTCGCGGAACTCGGGGCGGAGGGCCGCATCGTCCGGCTCGTCGAGAAGCCGCTGGTCCCGCCGAGCGATCTCGCGCTCGTGGGCGTCTACATGTTCGGCACCGCCGTGCACGAGGCGGTGCGGTCGATCAAACCGTCGGCCCGCGGTGAGCTGGAGATCACCGAGGCCATCCAGTGGCTGGTCGACGGCGGCTACGAGGTCGCCTCCCACCTGGTCGAGGGCTACTGGAAGGACACCGGCCGACTGGCCGACATGTTGGAGACCAACCGGCACCTGCTGGAGTCGATCGAGCCGGCGATCCACGGCACCGTGGACGCCGACAGCTCGATCGTGGGCCGAGTCGTGATCGAGGACGGCGCCTCGCTGGTCCGCTCCACCGTGCGCGGCCCGGCCATCATCGGGCGCGGAACCACCCTGGTCGACACCTACGTGGGCCCGTTCACCTCGATCTTCCATTCCTGCACGATCGAACGAACCGAGATCGAGTACTCGATCGTCCTGGAGCGGGCGACCATCCGCGGGATCGGGCGCATCGAGGACTCGCTGATCGGCCGGGACGTCGAGGTCGTGCCCTCGGCCGCCCTGCCCAAGGCGCACCGGCTCATGCTGGGCGACCACTCCCGCGTTTCGGTCGCCACGACGGGAACCTGACCCCGCCGAGGTCGCGCACCCTGGTGGCATCGTCCGGGCTCGGCGGGCCCGCAATCCGTCCTAGTCCTGCGTGCCCGACCGCGCCGTGACGGGGCCGCCCGGGATCGTCGCCGCGGCCGGGTCGACGGCGGCGGCCGACGGCCGAGTGGGGGTCACCGCGCCGAGTTCGGGGGCGGGGTCGGGGGCGGGGTCGGCCGGCTGCCGCCGGGTCTGGACTGCGGCGGCGGCGATGGTCCCGGCGAACAGCAGCGCGGCCAGGACGAACACGGTGATCGTCACCCCGACCGGGAACGGCGCCCAACGGCCGATCGCCGACACCACGTCCGGAATCCGCGCCGGGGTGAACGAGACGCGGCGCGGCAACCAGTAGTAGGAGCAGATCGCGAGCAGCGCCGCGCCCTGCATGAGCAGCGCACCGACCAGCAGGATCAGCGGGGCGAGTCGTTCGCGGCCGGGCAGGGCCCGGCGCAGGCCGAGGGCGACCACGACCCCCAGCCCGACCAGACCAAGGTAGAGATAGCGGCCCTGGACGGCGATCCCGCGGGTGTATCGCTGGTACTCCGCCCAACTGCGCTGGCCGACCTCGAGGTACGCGAACGCGACCGGCAGCAGCAGGACCACCACCCCCGCCGCGAGCAACAATCGCTCGGGCCGCCCGGCTCGGCGGCGGCCGACGACCGCCGTCACGCTCAGCCCGACGACGGCGACGGTGGCGAGCGCGATCGCGATCGGGGAGAGCTGCGGCGGCTCGAACATCCCGAGGCCGCCCCAGAACCGCGAGATCATCGTGCGGAAGAAGTACCAGAACCAGGTCAGGAACGAGTCGGGGAGCAGCAGCGGCTCCCGCCGCGGCGGGTTGGTCGCCCAGCCGTTGGGCTGGACGGCGTCGTACAGCAGGTAGTTGCGGACCCACCACCAGCCACCGAGCGCGAGACCGAGGCCGACGGCCAGCACCGCGGGAATCCACGGCAGCGAGGCGACGGTGGTCCGCAGCCGACGCCACCCGTGCACGCCGGGCTCCGCCGCGTCGAACGCACGACGGTGCCACCATCCGACCAGGTAGGCGGCGACGATCATGGCTGGCAGGGTGAGCGCGAACGCCTTGGACAGCAACGCGAGCCCCAACCACAGCCCGGCCCACAGCGCGGTGCGCCGACGCAGGTCGCCCCGCAGAACCCCGGCCAGGACCACGGTGAGCCCGCCGGTGGTGAGCATGAGGATGCCGTCGTTGTTGAAGGTGGCGCCGACCCGGGTGAACCCGGGGATCGCCAGCGGCAGGGCGGCCGCGGCGAGCGCCACGGGCTCGCCGAGACCGAAGCGGCGGGCGGCGAGCCAGGCCAGCAGCGGAAGCGGCGCTACAACCAGGATGTTCAGCAGACGCAGCACGAAGACCTGCTGGTCATAGGCCCAGTCGCCGGAGCCGGGCAGGGCGCGCAACACCACCGCCCCGGCCGCGTAGATCAGGGGTGGGTGCTGCACCATCTGGTTGGACAGACGCCCGTCGTCGACCGGCGTCGGGCCGCCGAGGGCGTCGAAGGACTTCCGCTGGTCGCGCGGTGTCGGGTCGATCTCCGCGAACGGCGCGGCCCCGCGGCGCTTTCCTCCGGACTGGAACATGTCCTGGTAGCGGCCGCGATCAAAGTCATCCGAGGTCGCCGCCACCCCGGTGGCGATCATCTTCTCGCCGGGGGCCGGCCAGCCGGCGCCGTGCTGCAGCCCGTAGACCATGTCGACGTGCTGGGCCTCGTCGTAGCCCGTCCAGGTGGGGTACACGAAGGCGTAACTGAGCAGCATCGCCAGGTGGACCGCGGTGATGAGCACCAGCAGCAGCGGCCCCCGCCGCACCCGGCGGGCGAGGCGCCTGCCGCCCACCGTTCCCACCACCGCGGACCCGGACGCGGGTGCCGAGGACTCGATCCCGGGTGCCGAGGGCGGGTGCTCCAGCGGCGGGGACCCGCGCGACGGGCGAGGTTGGGACGGGACGGGGCCGATCTCCACCGGCGTCTGGCCGGCCGCGCCGACGGCCGATTCGGCGGTGTCGGTGCTTGCGGTGGGCGTCGTCTCCGGCTCATCCATGGTTGACGCCAGGGTAAACGACCGCTGTATGAGGGCACTGAACAGTGCCGTTCATGCCGCCTCGCCTCACGGTGAGGCACCCCCGGTCCTGCCGGCCGGAGCCGTGCGGACCCTCCAGCTCTGCCGGCCCGCGTCTTCGCGGCTGACCGCCGGTCGCCATGTGCGCGTCCCGGGGCAACGCGCAGCCCCCGGCCGCTCCCCCACCTCTCCCCCACACCAGGCCCACTGGTGCTCACCCATCAACGCACAACCCACCGGGAACGGTCTAATAGGTGAACCAGCCCCTAAACCTCATCGCTCCGACGTCATCATCACAACGGCCGCGGCGTGCGTTCCGCCGACATCACCGACGAGGACCGCCTGACCGAGGAGGGTCCGCGACCCCGTGAGCCCCCACACCCGTCCGGCGTTGACGCCACCTACCCCGCGTACCCCGCCCGACCAGTGGCACTGGCGCGAGGGAGCACCGGCGCCGGAACCACCTGCGGCGCCCGCCCGGCCACGACTGCCAACACCGCCGCGCCCAGCACCGCCGCGGCCAGCACCGCCGCACTCAGCACCGCGGCGGCCAGCACCGCCGCGCCCAGCCCGGCCGGACGGGCTGTACCGCCCGAGCGGCCCACGCGGCCGGCCCGCCCGGCAGCGGCCGCGGCCGCTGCCGCCCGAGCTCGATCCCCGCCGGCCGCGCCCGCACCGCTCGTTCCTGCGCCGGCTGTCGCTCACCGCCACCGGGCTGCTGTCCGCGCTCGTCCTGGCGCTGAGCTCGCTGGGCTGGGCCGCCTACCGGCACTTCGACGGCGCCATCACCCGGGTGAACTGGAACATCGACGGCGCTCGACCGGCGGGCGCGGCCGGCGAGCAGAACATCCTGCTGCTCGGCGACGACAGCCGGGAGGGCACCGGCGGGGAGTACGGCGTCGTCGACGGGGTGCGATCGGACACGACGATCATCGCCCACTTCGCCAGGGACGGCTCCGCGACCCTGCTGTCCTTCCCCCGCGACATGCTCGTGCCCGTCGTGCCCCCCGAACGGGCCGAGGCCCGGGACGGCCGCGCGAAGCTGACCGAGGTGCTTCAGCTCGCCGACGTGCCCGGCCTCGTCACCACGCTGGAGTCGCTCACCGGCCTGAAGATCGATCACACGATCTCGATCAATCTCGCCGGGTTCCGCACGATGACGGACGCGGTGGGCGGCGTCACCGTCTGCGTGACGCCGATGCCCGACGGAAGCACCCGCAACCTGCACGACACGATGTCCGGCTGGAACGGCCACCTCGGGGAGAACCGCCTGGACGGCGAGCAGGCGCTCGCCTTCGTCCGCACCCGCTACGCCCTCGGTGACGAACGGCTGCGCGTCCTGCGCCAGCAGCAGTTCCTCGCCAAGCTCCTGGCGACGGCGACCGGCGCGGGCGTGCTCACCAGCCCGGCGAAGATCACCGCGCTGCTCGGCGCGGTCGGCGGGGCGCTCAGGGTGGACCAGGGACTCGACCAGACCGCGCTGCTCACCCTCGCGAAGCGGGCCAGCGGCCTGAGCTCGGGCGGAGTCCGCTTCGTCACGGTCCCCACCCGGGTGGCCCTGCCCGCCGACGGCGCCGTCGACGGGATGGGGACGATCCCGCCGCATGGCGCCGTGCTGGTCGCCGACCAGGCCGGCCTCGCCCAGGTGCTGGCGCCGCTGCGGCCCGCGGGCACCGCCCAGCCGGTCACGGCGCCCCCCGAGCCCGCCGCGACCACGGTCGGACCCGCAGATGTCAGCGTCGCCGCCGTCCGCAACGCCTCGGGGCGGACGGGCCTCGCCGCCGCCACGGTCGACGCGCTGCGGTCGCTCGGATTCACTGGAGCGATGACGACGGCGACGACGACCGGTCAGGAACTGACCGAGATCCACTACCCTCCGGGCCAGCAGGCCGCGGCACGCACCCTGGCCTCCCGGCTGCCCGGCGGCCTGCCCGTCGAGGACCCCGCCCGGACGGGGGACGGACTCGTCGTCGTCCTCGGCACCGGGTTCGCCGGCCTGACGGCCATCTCCGGTCCAGCCGCGGTGACAGGTCCAGCCGCGGTGGCAGGTCCGGGCACGGCGGCAGGTCCGGGCACGGCGGCAGGTCCGGGCACGGCGGCAGGTCCGGGCACGGCGGCGGGCACCGGCGCGGTCGGTACGGCCACGCCGATGCCCGCCGACACCTCCTGCACGCCGTGACCGGGGCGCCCCCGCGGCTGGTGTCCGCGGCCCGTCTGTTGGGACCGGCGGGCGCGGCCGGCCCGCCGGACGGCGACGTTCCCGCGGGAGTGCGGGGCATCGCCGGCCTGCTCGCCCACCGGCTCGCCACCGACCCGGCCCGGCCGCTGGTGACCTTCTACGACGACGCGACCGGCGAGCGGGTGGAGTTCTCCGCCATCACGCTGGACAACTGGATCGCCAAGACCGCGAACATGCTCGTCGACACCCTCGGGCTCGGTGCCGGCGACCGCATCGGGATAGACCTGCCGACGCACTGGCTGGGCCTGGTCATCCCGCTCGCCGGCTGGGTGGCGGGGCTGGAGGTCGTCCTCGCCGACGCCGGCGAGAACGGCGGTGCCGGCGCGCTCGCCGTGGCCGCGGGGTCGTCACTGCCACCGACGACCCGCCTCGGCGCGTTGTTCGTGGCTGAGGATCGGCTCGACGCCACCGCCGGCCTGGTGGTCGACGAAACGGTGGCCCTGTCGCTGCGCCCGCTGGGCGGCCGGATGCTGCGGCCCGTTCCCGGCGTGCTGGACTACTCCGCCGAGGTCCCCCCGCACGGCGATCGGTTCGCCCCGCCGCCACCCCCGCCGGAGCAGGCCGAGCTGCTGCGGGCCGGCGCGCGGATCGCGGCGTCCTGGGAACTGGGGCCCGCGGACCGCGTCCTGTCCACCGCGCCGCCGGCGACGGCCGAGGGGCTCCTCGGCGGGCTGCTCGCCCCGCTGGTGGCCGGCGCGTCGATGGTGCTCTGCCGCCATCTCGACCCCGCGGCGCTCACCCGCCGGATCGAGGCGGAGCGGATCACCGCCATCGCCGCCGCGCCCGCTGCGGCCGGCGGATCGGGTGCTGCGGGTGCTGCCGACGCCGCCGTCGTCGCGGCCGACCCGCTCGCGGTCGCGGGCCCGGGCGTGCGGACGCTACGCCTCCCCCGCCTCGGGTGATGCCCGATCGGGCCGAGGTGACGGCCGACGCCGGAGGGTAGTGACTACCTTCGTCAACCGGTGGCTCCCGGTGCGCGGCGGCGGGGCGCAGGGGATCCACGCCGATCCCCTGCGCAGCGGAGGTGCCGATCGTGAGCAGGTCCACCGATCCGCGGATCAGCGTCATCGGCACGGGCTACCTCGGCGCGACCCATGCCGTGTGCATGGCCGAGCTGGGCTTCGACGTCATCGGCGTCGACATCGACGCCAGCCGGGTCCGGCGATTGTCCGCCGGGGAGGTTCCGTTCTACGAGCCGGGTCTCGAGGCGCTGCTGCGCAAGAACCTCGAGGCCGGCCGGCTCACGTTCACGGGCTCGCTGGCCGAGGCGGTCGAGCGGGCCGACGTGCACTTCGTCTGCGTCGGCACGCCCCAGCGGCCCGACAGCGGCGCGGCGGACCTGCGCCACGTCGAGGCGGCGGTGTGCGGGCTGATCACGGCCGGGCTCGGCCCGGACGACCTCGTTGTCGGCAAGTCGACGGTGCCCGCGGGCACGGCCACCCGCGTCGCGGCGAAGCTCGCCGCGGGCGCGCCCGGCGCGGAGCTCGCCTGGAACCCCGAGTTCCTCCGGGAGGGCTTCGCCGTCGACGACACGCTGCGGCCGGACCGGCTGGTCTTCGGGGTCGACCCGGAGGGCACGGCGGAGCGGCGGCTGCGGGCGGTCTACGCCCAGATGATCGGCGCGGGTGTCCCGGTCGTCGTCACCGACCACACCACCGCCGAGCTGGTCAAGGTCGCCGCGAACGCCTTCCTCGCCACCAAGATCTCTTTCATCAACGCCATGGCCGAGGTGTGCGAGGCGACCGGCGGCGATGTCGTCGAACTGGCCAGCGCACTGGCACATGATGCCCGGATCGGGCACCACTTCCTCCAGGCCGGCATCGGATTCGGCGGTGGCTGCCTGCCCAAGGACATCCGGGCGTTCCAGGCCCGCGCGCAGGAGCTGGGCGTCGGCCGGGCCCTCGCGTTCCTCGGCGAGGTCGACGCCGTCAACGTCCGGGCGCGGGCACGCGCGGTGGCGCTGGCCCGGGAGGCCCTGGGCGACTCGCCGGCGAACCGGACGGTGGGTGTGCTCGGGGCCGCCTTCAAACCCAACTCCGACGACATCCGCGACTCGCCCGCCCTGGAGGTGGCCGAGGCGTTGCGCCGGGCCGGGGCCCACGTGTCGGTCTACGATCCGGCCGCGGTGGAGAACGCGCGGGCCTGTCACCCGAACCTGTGCTTCGCCGACTCGGTGGTCCGCGCGGTGGCCGGCGCCGAGGTCGTGCTCGTGCTCACCGAGTGGCACGAGTTCCGGGAGCTTGATCCGGCCGTGCTGCGACCACACGTCGCGCGGCCCGTCGTCATCGACGGCCGCGGCGCCCTCGATCCTCATCGGTGGCGGGCGGCCGGCTGGACCTACCGGGCCCTGGGCCGGCCGCGGCGATGAACGTAGCCGATCAGCACTCACCGGCCGATCACCGCGCACCGGCCGATCGCTTCGGCCCAACCGATCGCTTCGACGGGTCAATCACGCCGCACCGGTCGGTCACGCCGCACCGGTCGGTCAGGCCGGGACCTCCACCAGCCCGCCCGTCTCGACCTGGTAGACGAAGCCGCGCACCGAGGTCGTGGCCTGCAGGAACGGCGAGGAGCGCAGGATGCGCAGCGACAGGCGCACGTCGTCCTCCACGTTGGCGAACGCCTGGACCGACCACTCGGGACGCACGCCGGTGTCCCGCTCCAACTGGTCACGGAAGCCGTCGTCGGTGATCTTCTCCAGGCCGCACGAGGTGTGGTGCAGGAGGATGATCTCCCTGGTGCCGAGCACATTCTGGCTGACCGCGAGCGAGCGCACGACGTCCGTGGTGATGACGCCGCCGGCGTTGCGCAGGATGTGCGCGTCCCCCTCGGTCAGGCCGAACAGCGACTCGACGTTGATCCGGGCATCCATGCACGCGACGACCGCGACGCCCAGGCGCGGCCGCGCGGCCGGGGAGGCGGGCATCCCGGCCTCCTGCCGCCGGGCCGGGTTACCGGCCGCGTGAGTCAGCAGCAGCTCCGTCACGGTGGCCGTGCCACCCACCGGTCCCGCCGGGCGGACCCGGTCGGCGTGCGTGTCGGCGGCCGCCTCGGCCGGGCTCTGGTACTCGGTCGACGTCGTCATCAGCCGCGCGACCGACTGGTGAAGGAGATCATGGTGGTGCATCCTCCCGATCGATGGTGACCCTGCTCCCGCGTTGTCAACTGCCGTGTTGTCAGGATGCTGCTCACCTACCCACCTTCGTCGATGTTCCCCACATTCGGCTAGGTTGCGCCACTCACGTTGCCGGTCGCAACGGAACGGTCGCATCACTCATCGTAGGGCGGGGAACACCTTCCCGGTGACCCGACCACACCTCGGTAAGATTTCCATCACCGCACGCAGTCGAGGTCCCGGCCCGGGGCGCGGCGGCGATCGCTCCGCCAGCCCCATCCGAGGGGGTGGCCCCGAGCCGGGGCGGAGGCAGCCGGTACTCTCCTCGGGTGGTAAGAATCGATCGAGGTCGCGTGTGGTGAGGCACCGGCAGACGCGCTCGCCGATGCAGGTACTCATCCACGAGATGGGCAAGTTCGGGCTGGTCGGCGGCGTCTGCTATGCCATCGACTTCCTGGTTTCGAACCTGTGTCACACGCTCCTCGGAATGGGTCCGCTCAGCGCGAAGACCGTCTCCACGGTGATTGCGGCCACCTTTTCGTACATCGGAAACCGGCAGTGGTCTTTCAACCACCGAGCCCGGACCGGTCTGCGTCGCGAGTACACCCTCTTCGTGATCCTGAATACCGTCGGCCTGCTGATCGCGCTCGGCTGCCTCGGGTTCGCCCGCTACGTGCTGGACCTGCGAGGCGTGCTCGCCTTCAACCTGTTCGGCAACGTCATCGGTACCGGGCTGGGCACGGTGTTCCGCTTCTGGGCCTACAAGAAGTGGGTGTTCCTGCACCCCGACCACCCCAAGGCCGTCGTGAACACCGGTAACGACCAGGAGAACCACCGTCCGATCCCGGAGCACGCGGGCCGGATCTGACCGTCGTCCGGCCGCGGCATCCGGCCGCCGTCCTCGGGGCGGCGGCCAGGCGTCACCGCCAGGACCGCGTCACCGCCAGGACCGCGGCGCCGCACGGGCCGCCTGCGACCTGGCCCCGCCGGCCAGAGTTGATCACGGCGAGGATCCCCGCCGCCCGTCGGGCGCGCCCCGGCGGGACAACCCCGGCTCGACTCCGGGCCGCCGACTCGGCCCAGGACGGCCCACCGATGGGCGCCCCGATCCGGACCCGCCTCATCGGCGCCGACGCATTCCACCCGCGCGTCCGGTCGGCACCACGAATGCGCGAACGTCGCAGGCCGGCCGCCCGCGTGGAGGGCGCGTCTGGTCCCGTCCGGACACCGGGAAGCTCCATCCACTCACGTGCCAACCCGTACTCGAAGTATCCCCGGTGAGTTACGCTCTGCGGGCCCAACCGGTGCTGCGCGTTCGCAGTCATCCACCGTGCGTCACTCTTCGACTCCCGGAGCGCACGCGGCAGGCGCCGGCCGCCCCGCAGCCGTCGGGAGAATGTGTCGTGACCCAGCCCTCGCTCGCGTCGCCGCGCCCGGGCGGCCGGCCTCGCGACGAGAGCCGGGACCATGCGATCCGATCGGCCACCCTGGATCTGCTCGCCGAACTCGGTTACGACGGCGTGACGATGGACCGGGTGGCCGCCCGCGCCCGCGCCGGCAAGGCCACGATCTATCGACGCTGGCCGTCGAAACTGGCGATGGTGATGGATGCGATCAACGCCTTCGCCGAGGAACGCATGCCGACTCCGGACACGGGTTCACTGCGCCTGGACATCATCGAGTTCCTGACTTCCTTTCACGAGGCCATCCGGGGCGACCGCGGGCGGATCATCGCCGAGCTGATCTCGGAGATGCCCCGCAATCCTGATCTGCGAAACGCGCTGCGTGGCGGGCTCTGGACGCAACGCGAGACAAGTTCCCACGCCATCGTCGAGCACGCGATCGCCCGCGGGGAACTCCGCCCGGACGTCGATCACGCGATACTCATGGAGATCGGCACCGCCATCATCCTGCAGCGCGTACTGCTCACCGGCGAACCCGTCGACCGGGCGTTCCTGGAATCGATCGTGGACGACATCGTCATCCGGTACGCCGCCTGACCCACCCGCAACGCGCGACAGCTCCGCCGGCACCGCCGGTCCACCCCGACCGGCCGGCGTGGACCGCACCTGGCTCGACCGGTGTGAGCCCCCGCGATCTTGCGGACGGCTGCCGGCGGCAACCGCGTCCGCGGGGGTTGGACGCGGTGACCCGACCCCGCAGGCGTGTCGAGAGGGCGACCCCCCCTTCCTTCAAGCAGCAGAGGCCCTACCATCAGCAGCGGGCCCGATCTGGGACGGAAGACGCGGTTTATCCAGTCCCGGCCGCGGTGGGCGCGGGCGGAGCGGGGCGACCGACCACCACGAGGCCGTCCCGGCCACCGGGCGGGCAGGGACGGTGCGCGGCGGCAGGGGCGCCTTCGCGCGGCACAGGAGGACCTCATGCAGTCACCGGGCCCAGGCCCCCAGGACCCGGACGCCGAGACCCAACGGGTGCACGGCACACCGGCCGCTTCCCGCCCGGACCCGGTTGAACCGGGCAGCGGCGACCCGTACGACGACGCGGAGCGGACTCGTCTGGTCGGCGAGGATGCCGGCAACCAACGACCGGGCCAGGCCGGAGGTTGGCCGGCGGCCGGCCAGCCGCCCGCGGGCCCGGGATTCCCGCCTGTCGTGGCGAGCCGGCCGCTCAACGATCCCTATGGCCAGGCGGCCCCCTACGGCCAGGCGGATCCCTACGCTCAGGCGGATCCCTACGGCCAGACCGCCCCCTACGGCCAGGCGGATCTCCGCGGCAATGGGGATCCCTATGGACGTGACGATCCCTACGGTGGCGCGGACCCCTACGGTCGCGGCGGCCCCTATCGCGGCGAGGACCAGTACGGCGAGGAGGCGCAGACCCGGATACTTCCCGACGGTGCGGGCAGTGGATACCCGCCCGGAACGTCCGGTGAGCAGAGCCCGAACCCCGGTCCGGAGGAGTACCCGCCGACCGCCGCCTATCCGCCGGCAGCGGGATACGGCGCGGCGCCGGGGACCGGCGGCCCGAGCGGTCCGGCCAGCGGCGGCTACGGTGGATCACCCGGCTACCCACCCACCGGCTACCCACCGCCAGGCAGCTATCCGCAACCGACTGCGGGCTACGACCAGGGCTACCAGCAGCAGGGCTATCAACAGGGCTACCCGGGGCCGGGCAACCAGCAGCAGGGCTATCCAACGGCCGGTAGCTACCAGCAGGGCTACCCACCGGCCGGGGCGTACGGGGCGTACCCGCCTCCTGGGACCGGACCCGCGGGTGGGCCTCGGCCCGGCGGCTCCGGTCGCCGACGGGCGATCATCATCGGCGCGGCCGTCGTCGCCGTGCTGCTCCTCATCGTCATCCCGGTCGTGCTGCTCACCGGCGGATCCGACGACGGGAACCCGGCAGCGGCCGCCTCGGTCTCTCCCAGCGCCCCGCCGACCGCGTCGGCGAGCCCGTCCGCCGCGTCCTCGGCGAGCCCGTCACCAAGCCCGTCACCAAGCGCATCCGCGGCGTTCACCCCAGCCGAGAACGAGCTGCTCGGCAAGCTCGACTCGTCGGCGATGACCGACTGCAAGCCCAACAGCGATGCCGAGAGCGACCACATCCTGGCCGCGCTGTTCTGCGACTCCGACGACGGCAAGGTCGTCGCCGCCTACTCCTACGCCACCGCCGGCGACCTCACCAGCGACCTCGACGTTCGCAAGTCGCTGGTCACCACGCCGGGCGGCACGTGCAAGGACGGCGGCAGCGAGGTCTTCACCTGGAACTTCGACCAGGGAAAGACCCAGGGCACCGCCGTCTGCACGGTCCGGCAGAGCAGCCACTTCATCTTCTGGTCCTACGACGACAAGCTGGTCTCGTTCATGGCGACCGGAACCGACGGCGTCGCTTTGTACGAATGGTGGAGCGGCTTCGACCCGGTGCCGCAGAGCTGAGCCGGCCGGACGGATACCCGGCTCAGACCGCCGGTGAGGGCGGCCGTGAACGGGGTGTCCGGAGCACGGCACGTGGCGTGGCCGGTTGACGGGATCCCCCATCGCGCCGCAAGCCTGCTGCCACGCGTCCGGGCGGGTGACGATAGGGCCGCATTTGTTGCGCGGTAGCCCGATACCACCGGTATTCGCAGGGTGGTGCGCCTACTCTGGGGACCGCACCCGTCACCCATCTCGGGAGGAACCGTGCCGAGCCCCGGCTATGGCGACGACGAGACACCGCGCTCACCCGAGCAGTCGCCACCGGGGCCGCGCCTCGGCGACGGGCCGGACCCGGGCCCGGACCTCGACGACGCCGAACGCACCATCCTGCAGCCTCCCGGGCAGCTTCCCCTGGCGGGACCCGGTGACCGCTTCGGGGCCGACCCGGCGAGCGGCGCGGGCCGGCCGGGCGCGGCCCCGGATCCGCTGCAGCAGGGCCCCGGGCCCGGACACGTCTCATGGCCGCCGCCCTACGCGGGACCAGGCTCTCCGCTCGGCGGCCCAGCAGCCGACACCGCCTCGCGCGGGCCGGTCCAACCTCCCGGCCCGCCCATCCCGTCGGCACCGCCCCGGTTCGGTGGCCTGACCGGCCCGGGCAGTCCACCGGGTCCGCCGACCCCCGCAGCACCCGCCTGGCCGACTCCGCCGGGCCCGCCCGCCGCCCCACCCCGGACCGGTCCGGCCGGGCCGGTCACTCCGGGAGGCTTCGCCCCGCCCGGCCCCGTCGCTCCGCCCGGATCCGTCCCCCCACCCGGACCCGGCGGTCCTCGGGGGTCCGTCGGCCCGCCCGGGCAGCCCGGACAGGCGCCCATCCCCGGCCCGCCCGGGACCGTCGGCTCGGAGCCGCGCCCGCCCGGGCCACCTGCCCCCCCGGGTCCGCCCGGCGGGCTGGCCGGACCACCCGGTCCGCTCTACTACGCTCCGCCGATCAGGCCCGGTTCCATCCCACCCGGCACGGCAGGGGCGCCCGGGACGTCCACGCCCACTCTCCCGCCGGCTGGCTTTCCCGGGAGCCTCACCTCGCCGGCCGATCCCGCCTTCGCGGCGCGACCGTTCCCCGCCGGCCCCGGAACCGCTCCCACCCCAGCCTCCGGACCCGGCGGACCCGGCGGGCCGGGCCCTGCCGGCGCACCGCCAGGGCCCGGCCCGGGTGGCGCGGCCCCGCCCTGGGAGGGTGACGGCGAGCTCACCTACCGCCTGACCCCACCCGGCTCGACCTCCCCCGGTCGCCCCAGCGTCCGGCCTCCCGCCGGCCCCCAGCCCGCGCCCGTCCCCCGGGTGAACGCTCCTGGGGGGAGCTCGAGTGGCGGCGACACGGCCTTCCTCGGGCAGTTCGGGGCCCGGGGTGGCGCCAGCGAACCCGCCGGCGGTGCCCGCGACACGCCCGCCGGCCCAGGCGCGGGGGCGGGGGCGGGGGCGTCCAGCGCTGCCGGAACGGTGGTTCCGGAGGCGGGCGCGTTCGACGCTTCGAGGAACGCCGGCGCTGCCCGGGGTGGCGGCGCTCCCTCGGGCGGCTTTCCCCCGCCCGGGCCGATCAGCGGGTACCCGCCGCCGGCTGGCGGCGGTTCCCGTCCGGTGCCAGACCACCGTCCCGCGTCGTTCGGCCCGTTCCCGGCGGGAGCCGGTACGAACGGGTTTCCCCCGGCCGCGGCACCCGGCCGCGAGGACGCCTTTCCCCTGCCCAACGCCCCCGCCGCGCCAGCCCCGGACAGGGGTCGTTCGGCGTCCCTGCCGGGTCTGTTGCCCGGACTGCCGCCGCAGGCCGCCGATGGCTCCGAGCCTGTGGCCGGCGAGGCCGGGGATGTCGCCCGCCGGGCTGCGGCCGGCCGGACCGCAGCCGACCGGACCGCGGCCGACCGGAACATGGTGCTGGTCGATCGGCGTCTACTGATCGGGGGCGGCGGGTTGCTGCTGCTCCTGGTGATCGTGTTCGGAGTCCTCGCCTTCACCGGGGGCAACGGCGGCAGCGGTGAGTCGGTCACCGCCGCCGCCCAGGGCCGCCCCGCAGGCGCCGGGACGGCCATCGCCACACCGGGCACGGCGGGCCGGGCCGGCGGCAGTCCGCGGGAGGTCCTGCGGTCACTGCTCAATCCCGCCGTCATGACCGGTTGCGCCGCGCCGGCACGCAGCGACAGCGCCTACGCCGACGCCACCCTCACCTGCAAGGCGCCTTCGGGCATGGAGGTCACCGCGTTCCACTTCCCGAACCGTTCCGCACTCGACCGACAGATCGGTGCCCGGGAGACGTTCTACGTCGACGAGGGAAACTGCGACGACGGGCAGCAGAGCTCGGAACGGTGGAGCTCGCCGGCCGACGCCACCGGTGGCAGCCGCCTCTGCTACTTCTTCGCGAACCGGTTCTACGAGTTCTGGACGTACGACGACCATCTGATCGCCTTCTCCGCCGACGATCCGACGGCTGCCCGCATGAACGACTGGTGGCACTCGTTCGACCCGCTGCGCCGCTGAGTGACATCGTTCGGGAGGGCGGACCGCATGCAGGATCCCGACGAGAGCACCACGCCGGAACCGGTCGACGACCCGGGGGGGCCGCCGGTCGAGGGCGGGGATCACCGCGCTCCGGGCACCGGTGGCGGCCGGCGGCGAGCCGTCGTGGCCGGCCTCGCCGGCGCGATCGTCATCGGTGCGGGGGTTGCCGTCGGGCTGCTGGTGAGCGGCGGCTCGGATCACGCCGCGACCGTCCGGCCCTCCCCGGGCACCGCCGGTTCGAGTCCCGACCGCTCCAGCGGCGGCTCGGTCGGGAGCCCGGCGCCGAGCGTGGCACTCGATCCGGCCGACGCCCGGCTGCTGGCCTCGTTACGGCCGTTCGCGGTCACCGACTGCCGGGCCGCGCCCCGTGACGGTGACGGGGTGGTGGCAGCGCTGACCTGCGCGCCCGGGGTCGCAAGCGAGGCCCCGGCACCGCCGCGGCTGTCGGTCCTCCGGTACCGGGACGCCGCTGCGCTGCGGGGCGACGTCGAACGTCGGTCAGCGGAGCTCACAGACGCGGGGGACTGCGCCCGGGGTCAGACCAGCGTCGAGCGCTGGGCCCACAGCGCGCGGCGCCGTGGCACCTTCCTCTGCGCGGCCGGAGCGGGCCGGTTCGCGGTGTTCTGGACCGTGGAGGACGAGCTGGTCGGCTTCGCCACCGAGGATCCCGATGCGGGCCGGCTCCTGGCCTGGTGGCGCGGGTACGACCCGATCTGAGCAGCCCTGGCCCGAGCCGAGCCGCCCTGGCCCGAGCCGAGGAGCCCTGGTCCGAGGGACCTCGACGCCCCGCCGACCCCGCCCCGCGGAACCTGTGGCGAGGTGGCCGGCGAGGTGGTCTCAGTAGTCGGGGCTGCTCCGCGGCCGGTACGGCGCCGAGAGCTCGGCGAGGGTCTCCTGAACTCGCTCTGCGTGCGGCATGCACGAGAGGACGACCCGGCCGCGCTGACCAGCCGTCTCGACGATCAGACTGCCCGACCCCAGCATGCGGTCGATGACGTTCTGCTGCACCGTCGCACCGACCAGCCAGGCGAGCGGGATGTCCCGGCCGGCGCGGGTGATCAGACCCTCCCGGATCACGAGCCGGTGGTTGGTGACGACGTAGTGGGTTGTGAGCTGGCGCAGCCAGGGCAGCGCCCCGAGGTAGGCGATCGCGCCGAGAGCGAGGAGCAGCACCAGGTACTGGACGGGTTTCTGCAGCACGCCACCGGGCGCGAAGAAGACGCCCAGCACCGCGAAGACGAGAGCCACCACCGTCCAGAGCGCCGGAACGATCAGGCTGACCCAGTGCGGGTGCAGATGCAGGACAACCTCTTCGTCCTGGGTGAGGATGTCGTCGGGGAACGCCACGGTGACGATCGTCGCATCCGGCACCGACAGGCCACACCCGGGTCCGTCACCGGCCGTCGGCGGGCGGTCGGAACACGCCCTCCTCGCCGGTCACCGCAGGTGGACGACATCCCCGGCGCTGTAAGCACGACCGGCCACCACAAGCCGCCCCTCGAGATCGACATCCGTCGCCCTGCCGGTGTCGGCCGAGCCGTCCGGAAGCTCGACGCGGACCTCCCGGCCGATCGTCGCGCACACCGCCAGGTAGGCGGCGCGAGCCGCATGGGGATCGGCCTCCCAGGCGGCGAGCGCGTCGACGAGCCCGTCGAGGATCCGCGCGAGTAGCGCGGTCCGGTCCAGGGCGGCCGGGTGTGCGCCGGCGAGCAGCAGGCTCGTGGACCGGTCGGGCAACTCGTCCGGTTCCGCGTTGACGTTGAGCCCGAATCCGATGACCACCGAGGGCGCGGACGCCGGCACCGGAACGACCTCCACCAGGATGCCGGCAAGCTTCCCGCCCTCGACCAGAACGTCGTTGGGCCACTTGAGAACGGCGGGCACTCCGGCGACGGCTCGCACCGTGGAGACCAACGACGTTCCGACGACCATCGGCAGCCAGCCGAGCCGAGAGACCGCGGTCCGCGGCCGGATGAGCAGGGACACGGTCAGGCCGGCGCCGGGCCGGGACAACCAGGAGCGGTCGAGACGCCCACGCCCGGCGGTCTGCCGTTCCGCGGCGAGGACCAGACCGCGCCCGAGGGGGGCGACCTCGGGCCCCGGGCTCTCGCGCCACTGCCGCGAGAGCCCGGCCAGAGCCGGATCGCTGGTCTCCCCCCGCGCGATCCGGGCCAGGGCCGCGTTGGTCGAGTCGATCTCCTGGATCACGGTCAGGTCCATCCCGGCCGCCGCCGCGGCGACCGTCAGCCGCCCGGCGTCGAGGGGACCCCGGTCACCAGCCGGGCTCGGTGACCGGCCCCGGAAGGCGTCGACGGCTGGCGCGGCTGGATTCTGGGGCGGTTGCGCGGAAGCGGAGTCCGGCGTCGAGCTCACGCCAGACAGCCTGCCAGAGCGGTCCGCCCCGCTCACGCGGGCGCCGGGCGCGCATCGCCACCACGGTGGTCCGGACGATGCGAGACGAACCTCACTCCGTCCGATCTGTTCCGGATGCCACGAGTCGGCCAGTGCGCCGCCGCGCCGGGCGCTCCGCCTACCCGACCGGGGGCACCAGAAGTAGGGTGCTGTGAGCTTCGATACGGCCCACCGGAAGCGAGCCCCAGATTCCGGCCAATCGATGAGATCAACTCCACAACAGTCGCGCACGTGAGCCCACAGGGGTCGTACGCTGCGGCCTATGGCTCTTCCCGCGTCCACCGAGGATTCTGCTCCCGACCCGCACACCACCGCAGGGCGACTTGCTCAACTGCGGCGCGTGAACGAAGACGCGGTCCACGCCGGGTCGCAGCGGGCGGTAGACGCCCAGCATGCCAAGGGCAAGATGACCGCGCGTGAGCGGATCGAGGCCTTCCTCGACCCGGGCTCGTTCGTGGAGACCGACGCGTTCGCGCGGCACCGGGCGCACGACTTCGGCGTCCAGGCCAACCGCCCGTACGGCGACGGCGTCGTGACCGGGTACGGCACGGTCGACGGCCGCCAGATCTGCGTGTTCAGCCAGGACTTCACGGTGTTCGGGGGGAGCCTCGGCGAGGTCTTCGGCGAGAAGATCGTCAAGATCATGGATCTGGCGCTGAAGACCGGCTGCCCGGTCGTCGGCATCAACGACTCCGGCGGGGCTCGTATCCAGGAGGGCGTCGTCTCGCTCGGCCTCTACGGCGAGATCTTCTATCGGAACGTCATGGCCTCGGGCGTCGTCCCACAGCTTTCCCTGATCATGGGCCCGTGCGCCGGCGGCGCCGTGTACTCCCCGGCGATCACGGACTTCACGCTGATGGTCGACCAGACCAGCCACATGTTCATCACCGGCCCGGACGTCATCAAAGAGGTCACCGGCGAGGACGTCGGGATGGAGGAGCTGGGCGGCGCCGCCACCCACAACTCGCGCAGCGGAGTCGCGCACTTCCAGGCCGCCGACGAGACGGAGTGCCTGGAGCTCGCTCGGGCGCTGCTGTCGTTCCTGCCGTCGAACAACCTCGACGACGCCCCGAGCTACGACGCGGTGGACGATCCGGCCGCCGAGATCGATCCCGAGCTCGACACCTTTATCCCGGACTCTCCGAACACGCCGTACGACATGCACCAGATCATTGAGCGCCTGGTCGACGACGGGGACTTCCTCGAGGTCCACGCCCAGTTCGCCCAGAACCTGATCGTCGGCTTCGGGCGGGTGGACGGTCGATCGGTCGGGGTCGTGGCGAACCAGCCGATGCAGTTCGCCGGCACTCTCGACATCGACGCCAGCGAGAAGGCCGCCCGTTTCGTCCGGACCTGCGACGCCTTCAACATCCCGGTGCTGACCCTGGTCGACGTGCCCGGCTTCCTGCCCGGCACCTCCCAGGAATGGAACGGAATCATCCGTCGAGGCGCCAAGCTGATCTACGCCTACGCCGAGGCGACCGTCCCCAAGGTCACCGTCATCACCAGGAAGGCGTATGGCGGCGCGTACGACGTCATGGGGTCGAAGCACCTGCGGGCCGACATCAACCTCGCCTGGCCGACCGCCGAGATCGCCGTCATGGGTGCCCGGGGCGCTGTGAACATCATCTACCGGCGCGATCTGGCCAAGGCGGAGTCTCCGGACAGCCGCCGGGCGGAGCTCATCGAGGACTACAACGATCACTTTGCGACTCCGTACATCGCGGCGGAACGCGGGTACCTCGACGCGGTGATCAACCCGTCCGAGACCCGCCGAGAGATCATCCGGGCCCTGCGCCTGCTGCGTACCAAGCGTGAGTCCCTGCCGCCGAAGAAGCACGGCAACATCCCGCTGTAGTTCGACCCGGGACTCTCGCCAGCACACAGTCGGTCCGCTTCCCACGTGCGCACCCACTGGACGAGCGAACACGTGACGAGGGACGACGATGGACGGCAGGCCTCGCACGGCGCGTGGCCGGAAGTCGAGTGAGGAGAGGACCGTGGCCCAGGACGACGACGGACAGACCAGCCCGCCCCGGCTACGTTTGATCCGTGGGAACGCGACACCCGAAGAGATTGCCGCGGTGGTCGCGCTTCTGGCAGCCCGCGCGGTCCCGGTGGAAAGTCCGGCTCCCGTCCGCTCCGCCTGGGCCGATCCGACTCAGGCGCTGCGTGGCCCACTCGCTACCGGAGCAGGTTCGTGGCGACGCTCCGGGAGGAGCCCGGGTGTACGCACCCGAGCTGGCTGGTAACCGAACAGATAGATGACGCCGGGATGTCTGTGGCATCACATCCAGGCACAACGAGAGCGAACTGTGCGGCCCGACTCGCCTAGACTTCAGGCAGGCCGGACGAGGACGGGAGCAACGTGCGTAAGATCCTCATTGCTAACCGGGGAGAGATTGCGGTTCGGGTGGCCCGTGCATGCCGCGACGCCGGCTACACGAGCGTCGCGGTATACGCCGAACCGGACATCGACGCACTGCACGTGCGCGTCGCCGACGAGGCATTCGCGCTGGGTGGTACGACCCCTGGCGACTCCTATCTACGCATCGACAAGATTCTTGATGCCTGCAAGTCGTCCGGGGCCGACGCTGTTCATCCGGGATACGGCTTCCTTTCGGAGAACGCGGATTTCGCCGAGGCTGTGATCGGTGCCGGCCTCACCTGGATCGGTCCGCCGCCCGAGGCCATTCGCCGCCTCGGAGACAAGACCGCGGCCCGCCACATCGCGCTGGCCGTCGGCGCGCCGCTCGCGCCGGGTACCGCGGACCCCGTCGCCGGCGTCGATGAAGTCGTCGCCTTCGCCGAGCAGTACGGCCTGCCGGTCGCCATCAAGGCCGCGTTCGGTGGCGGTGGCCGCGGGCTCAAGGTCGCCTGGACCGCGGAGGAACTGCCTGAGCTGTTCGACAGCGCGGTCCGGGAGGCGGTCGCCGCCTTCGGCCGGGGCGAATGCTTCGTGGAGCGCTACCTCGACCAGCCCCGGCACGTGGAGACGCAGGTCCTCGCCGACAGCCACGGCAACGTCGTCGTCGTCGGCACCCGGGACTGCTCGCTGCAGCGGCGCTACCAGAAGCTCGTCGAGGAGGCGCCGGCGCCGTTCCTCTCCGCGGAGCAGCTCACCGAGCTCTACGAGGCGTCCAAGGCGATCTGCAAGAAGGCCGGCTACGTCGGCGCCGGGACCGTGGAATTCCTGGTCGCCCGCGACGGGATGATCAGCTTCCTCGAGGTGAACACCCGCCTCCAGGTCGAGCACCCGGTGACCGAAGAGGTGTCCGGCGTGGACCTCGTCCGCGCCCAGTTCCGGATCGCGGAGGGTGAGGCGCTCGACTTCACCGACCCCGCTCCCCGCGGCCACGCCATCGAGTTCCGGATCAATGGTGAGGACCCGGGCCGCAACTTCCTTCCTGCTCCGGGAACGGTGACCAAGTTCGTCTCGCCGGCCGGTCCGGGCGTGCGCCTCGACACCGGAGTCGAGAGCGGCAGCGTGATCGGGGGCGCCTTCGACTCCCTGCTCGCCAAGCTCATCATCACCGGTGCGACCCGCCAGGAGGCGCTGGAGCGTGCCCGGCGCGCGCTGGACGAGATGGTCGTGGACGGCATGGCCACGGCACTGCCGTTCCATCGTGCGGTCGTGCGGGACCCGGCCTTCGCTCCCGAGGACGCCGCGGAGCCGTTCCGCATCCACAACCGGTGGATCGAGACCGAGTTCGACAACACCATCCCCGCCTTCAGCGGTGGCACGGACGCCGACACCACCCCCGAGCCGCGGGAGGCGGTCATCGTCGAGGTGGGCGGCAAGCGTCTCGAGGTCGTGCTGCCGGCAGGGCTCGGCGCCGCCTCGGCCTCGACCGCATCGCGTGGCGCCGCGCCCAAGCGGTCGGCACGCGGCGCGGCGGCCGCCAAGGTGACCGGTGACGCCCTGACCAGTCCCATGCAGGGCACCATCGTGAAGGTTGCTGTCAACGACGGCGACACGGTCGCCGCCGGCGACCTCATCATCGTGCTGGAAGCGATGAAGATGGAGCAGCCGATCAACGCTCACCGTGGGGGCACCGTCACCGGCCTGACCGCAGCCGTCGGTGCGGTGGTCACAAGTGGTGCCGTCCTCTGTGAGATCAAGGACTGATCTGGCTCTCCACCGTCGGCTGTCTTCCTGCCGGCTGTCGACTTCGTAAGCTGCAGGTATGGATGGCGGTGAAGACAGCGCAACGGTGCGCGGACAGGACGCGGGGGCGACAGCGCCGCCGGCGGTGGCGGAACGGCCACCGCTGACGGGCCGCGTCCACTATCTCCTCGGTGGGACACTTCCTCCCACCTACAACGCGTGGGTCTCCCGGGATCTGACTGGCCCTGGCTGGCGGACGCGGCAGGCGGCACGCCCATTCGTTCTGATGCTGCCGTTTGCCGTGGTCTTCGCCCTGCTTCCGGGCGAAGTGGCCGTCCGCGCGGCGACGGTCGCGTTCCTCCTGGTCGCCGGGGCGGGGCTGGGCTTCGCCACCAGCGGATACTTCCGGAACCGACGGCTGGAGCAACACGGCTTGCCACCGGTGTTTCCGCCGCACGATGACGAAGACGACGAATAGCCATCGACGCCACTCGCCCCCCGCCCCCCGCCTGATCGGCGCCTACCGCCGATCATTCCTGGTCATAGCGCTCCGGGCCGACCTGATATGTGCGTCCTTCGGGGCTCGTCCAGACGAAGTGTCCGGGCCTGACCTGGCGGACCTCCCACCGTGTCGCCGGAGCGGCCGTGGCGGAATGTGTGGCTCTGGGCGGCCGGTCGGCGGCATGTTTGAGTCGGTGATGGCGCCGGCACTGCGGGCCAAGGTTAGCTTCATCCGTCTTACCGCCCGGCCCGTGCGGCTGAGTATGGTCGAGATCGCAGGCGGTCGACGGTTTGTCGCAGCCGGGAAAAACACAGGTGGGATTGCGAACCCGGACATGCCGTGCCAACGCGGCGGACGGGAATCGCCGACTCGCCGTCTCCACCACCTGCCCCTCCGCCGGATCTGTGAGGATTCGCCGCCAGGTGCACCGAGGGTTGGCTGCCATCTCGCGGAGGATTCCGGCGGGTATCGGCCCGTAACCCGGGATTTCACCGGGCTTCTCCGACAGGCCCAACAGACATTCCACCGGCACGATGACCTGCATCTCGATATCGATGCGATCACGGTCGTGTCCCATGATCAGGTCATAGAGCACGTCGGCTCGACGCTGGTCGAGGTCTCGTTCGTCCTGCTCCGCTCCGGCCTTCTTTGCCAGCCCGTCGACCTTTCGGAAGGCCGCCACCATGCGATCGGCGGGGAGCAGGGCTGAGATTCGTCCCATCCCGTCGGCCTCGGCCCGCATCGTCACCCGACGCGCGGTCGCAGCCTTCCGACGCCGACGTTCCGCACCCTGCGGGTCCACCTTGATGACCCGACGCCGCACGGCGGCGGCGAAGGCGCTGTGACTGGGGCGGCCGCCGCCGTTGCTCAGCACGCCTCCGGCGACCTCGTCCGCCTGTTCGTCCGTGAGGTTCGCCGTCAGTCGCTCCAGCGCGCCCAGACGCTCCAGATCGATGGATCCGAAGCCGAGGGCGTTGACCGCGGCGGGCATGCGGCGAACCGCGCTGACCGCGAAGGCCAGGCACCTGCCGCCCACCGCCGGCGACAGCTTCAGCTCGGCAGCGAGTTCGTCTCCGGCGAACTCGTCGAAGGCCTGGTATCGCTGTTCGCCGCCGTCGAGCTCGGGCGGCCGCAACCGAGCAAACCTCGCCCGGACAACCAGCCGGGCGGCCTCCCAGCGTGCGATCTCCCGCTCGATCTGCACGTCGAGCCGCAGACAGTCACTCGCGTCGAGATTCGCCACCCAGTGCATGAATGGCGATTCCAGTATGCCGACCTCGTCACGGTCACCTGCAACCGTGACATCCGGATCCGGGGCACCGACGTCCGTTGCCTCGGCGGATCCTCGGCCCGGATCGTTCGCCTTCCAGAAGTCGGAAAATGAGTACACTGCGCCACCTGCCACGGGTAGATCGCCGGAAGGGTCAGGCTCCGGAAAAGGACACGCCCGATCCATGTCTGCGCAATCCGACATCAAGAATCAAGAGAGCATCGACTCCTGGCATCGAACTTGCGTTCGAAGCATAGCCGACGCCGGCCGCTCTGCCAAGCCGCCTCCCCAACCATAGGAGAGTCCCACGGAGCGCACGACCAAATCCTCGAGGGAATTCGCCAACAGCACTTGATCGCGGTCGCCACACATCGAGCTCGACCGACTGGCGACCACAACCTAGAGAAGGTGCCGAAAACGCTACAGGCGGTGGATCCGGCAACGGGAGCGGCCTATGCTCGCACCGTCTACCCGCGCCATTCCCGGTGGCGAAGGGCGAGCACCCGACTGTTCTCCGGCCGCTGACACGCCGGCCGGAGCGGCCTGCGGCCATCACTCCGTCGAAGGTCGACGCCGGCCGAGGTCGCCGGTTTCACCCTGCGCTGTCGAAGCCCGCGAAGAAGTCGCGAGGGCGCAGAACCCTGGCGGCCTCGGTGATCGAGCCGGACAACGAGGGATAGATGGAGAAGGTATGCGCGATCTGATCGACGGTGAGTCCATGTTCGACCGCGAGCGAGACAGAAAGAATGAGCTCCGACGCGCGTGGGGCGACAATCACGCCACCAAGGACACTGCCGCTACCCGGCCGGCAGAACAATTTGACGAAACCGTCCTCGATCCCCATCATCTTCGCGCGAGGATTACGCGAGAGTGGCACGGTGGTCACCTCTGCCGCGACGGCACCCGTGTCCTTCATCACCTGGGTGACTCCGACCGTGGCGATTTCCGGCTCGGTGAAGATGTTGGAGGAGACGGTCCCGAGTCGCAGCGGGCTCACCGCCTCCCCGAGGGCATGCCACATTGCTATCCGGCCCTGCATCGCGGCTACCGACGCGAGCGGCAGAACGCCGGTGCAGTCGCCTGCCGCATACACCCCGGGCACGGAGGTGCGCGACATCCGATCGACGTTCACGTGCCCGCCGGGGCCGAGGCGAACGCCGACGTCGGTCAGGCCGAGTCCCTTCGTGCGGGGAACAGATCCGACCGCCATCAGGGCGTGGCTTCCCGTGACGGTGCGGCCGTCGGTGAGCTCGACGATCACGCCGTCGCCGATGCGGCGGACCGATGCGGCGCGCGAGCGGTTGAGCACCTCGATGCCACGCCGCACGAACACATCCTCGATGACGCGCGCCGCGTCCGGGTCCTCGCCGGGCAGGACCCGTTCGCGGGACGAGACGAGGGTGACCTCGGCCCCCATCGCCCGGTAGGCACTGGCGAACTCGGCGCCGGTGACGCCGGAGCCGACGACGACCAGATGCTCGGGGATCTCCTTGAGATCGTAGAGATGGCGCCAGGTGAGTATGCGTTCGCCGTCCGGGCGGGCAGTCGGAAGATCCCGTGGACTCGCCCCCGTTGCGATGAGAATCACGTCACCCACGAAGGTCTCACCGGTGTTCGTCTCGATCGCATGCGGCCCGACCAGCCGACCCGCCGCGTGCACCACCTCGACCTTCTCTCGCTCGAGACGGCGTTCGATGTCCAGGGACTGCGCCTTTGCGAGTTCCCTGACCCTTTCGTACACCTGTTCCGGATCGACGCTGACGACCTCCGGCGGCGTGAGCGGGGGGACACTCGCGTCCAAGCCGCTTCGCATGCCCCACGCCACCGCGGGCAGCACCGGTTCGGTCCCCGCGCCAAGGCCGTGCGGACGGATACCGAGCCCCGGCGCCAGTGCGAGATTGGTCATAGTCTCCGAAGTCGCGATCAGCGTCTTGGATGGAACACAGTCGGTGAGCACACAGGCGCCGCCGATCCCATCCGAGTCGATGACCGTGACCGTCGCGCCCAGCGACGCTGCCACGAGCGCCGATTCATAGCCGCCAGGCCCTCCACCGAGAATGACGATGCGCGTCACGTGCCCTCCCGATCCGACATCTCTTCCTTTCATCTTCCCCCGCCTCGACGGCTGCGCTCCTCCCGGTGCGGACAGCTCCGTAGGATCACAGGCGGAAGCCAGCATGCGCGAAGTCCACGAGACACCCTTCTTCCGATTTTGAAACGGAAATAGCAGCTATAGCCACGCACCGTCACCCCGAGAGACGACGATGACCTTGTACGCGGCGTACGCCGGCAATCTCGACCCGGCGCAGATGAAGGAGCGGGCCCCCCACTCGCCCGTCACCGGCACTGGATGGATCAACGGCTGGCGCCTGACCTTCGGCGGCGAGAACGTGGGCTGGGACGGGGCGCTGGCCACGATCGTCGAGGCACCCGGCAGCCATGCGTACGTGCTGCTGTACGACCTCGATCGATATGACCTGGAGCGGCTCGACGTGTGGGAGGGCGCGGACACCGGCCTGTACACCCGCATCCGCGTCAGGGTGTCCACCCTGGACGGCGAGGCTCTCGCCTGGACCTACGTACTGAACTCCTACGAGGGTGGCCTGCCCTCCCGGTGGTACCTCGACATGATCGCCGATTCCGCCGAGAAGGCAGGGGCTCCTGCCGACTACGTCAAGGAACTCCGCTCCCGGCCGACGGCATAGCCGGCAGAGCGCAGGTCAGAGGGAGGCCGGCGGGCGGCGTAGCAGCTCCAGGGCGGCGCCGGCCAGCAGCCGTACCCCGATGCCGACAGCACGCTCGTCGACGTCGAAGGCGCCCTGGTGAAGATCGTAGGTGGGGCCCCCCGGAACGCGGGTGCCCAACCGGGCCAGCGCGCCGGGCACGTGGTTGAGATACCAGCCGAAATCCTCCCCACCCAGGGACTGGGCGACGGTGGTGGACGCGCCATGGCCGAGGGTGCCGTCGACGACGCTCTGGAACACGTCGACGACTTCCGCGCTGTTGACGACGGGAGGCACACCGCGCCGGTAGTCGACCACGATCTGCGCGCCGTAGGGGGCGACGAGCTGCTCGGCGACCCGGGTCACGAGGGCGGGGACGGACTCCCAGGTCTCCCGGGACAGCGTGCGGATGGTCCCGCGTAGCTGCCCGGTGCGGGGGATGGCGTTGGCGACGGTGCCGGCCTGCACCTGCCCCCAGACGAGGGACAGCGCCGACCGTGGATCGACCAGCCGGCCGAGTGCGGCCGGCAGGTCGGCGGCCAGCCGGACGATGGCATACACCAGGTCGACCGTGTTCTGCGGGCGCGAGGTGTGGCCGCCCGGCCCCGCCATCGTGATCTCGATGGCGTCGGCCGCGGAAGTGATCGGCCCGGTCCGCAGCCCGATGGTGCCCACGTCCAGCGCGGGATCGCAGTGCACGGCGATCGCCGCCGAGGCAGGCTTCAGCACGCTGGCGTCGATCACGTCCAGGGCCCCGCCGGGCATGAGCTCCTCGGCCGGCTGGAAGACGAGACGCACGGTGCCCGGCAGCGCGGCCGTGCGCGTGTACTCGGCGAGGGCCAGACCGACGCCCAGCACCACGGTGGTGTGCACGTCATGCCCGCAGGCGTGCGCCACGCCGGGCACCGTCGAGCGGTACGCGACGTCCTTGACGTCCGGCAGTGGCAGCGCGTCCATGTCGGCCCGGACGACCACCACCGGGGTCGTCGGATCGCGGTCCACCCCGACCCCGATGTCACACCACAGCCCGGGCACGTCCGGCAACCGCTGCGGGGACAACCCCGCGGCGCGCAGCCTCGCCTCCACCTGCCCGGCCGTACGCCGTTCCTGCCGGCCGAGCTCGGGATGGGCGTGCAGGTCACGGCGCAACGCGACCAGTTCGGATTCATGTGCGGTCACCCATCGGCCGACCGCCGCGGTCTCGTTGGCCTCCATCTGCCGCCGGGCTCCTCCCTGCGGGCGTCGCGCGGGCCCTGACGCGCGCCGTTGTCGGATACCGGGCCGTCGGGGCCGCGCCGACGCACCTATCGGTCAACGACCGGACGGCCGGTATTCATCTCTTCCAGCAGGGTATCGACGACTCGGGTGAGATCTCCATCGGCCCGCCGGGCCACCGCCCGCTGCCGGGTGTAGCTCGCCCCGGTCTCGAGGATCACCAGGACGTCGGCGAGCTGCTCCGCGCAGCCCAGCCGGTGGGCGACCGGGAGCAGATCCTCCACGAGGTCCACGAGGTCGTCGCGGACCGACCGCACCCCGCCGCGACCGTCGATCAGGATCTGCGCGTCGAGGCCGTAACGGGCCGCCCGCCACTTGTTCTCCTGCACGAGCCACCGCTGCGGCGTCGGGAGCCGGTACCCGCGGTCGATCTGGGTGTTCATCCGGTCCACGAGGCACTGCGCGAGGGCGGCGACCGCACCGACCTCCATCAGCGTCGGCAGCCCGTCGCAGATCCGCAGTTCCACGGTGCCGAAGTTGGGATGTGGCCGGATGTCCCACCAGACCTCCCGGATCGTCTCGATCGTCCCCGCCGCGATGAGCGTCTCCATGAAGGACTCGAACCGCGGCCAGTCCTCCAGCGGATAGGGCAGGCCCGCGGTGGGCAGGCTGGCGAACACCTGGGATCGTGACGAGGCCAGGCCCGTGTCCCCGCCCAGCCAGAACGGCGACGACGCGGACAGGGCGAGGAAGTGCGGGATGTACACCATCAGGGCATTCATGATCGGCATGGCCTTGTCCGGGGAACGGACCCCGACGTGGACGTGGACGCCGAAGATGAGCAGCCGGCGGGCCAGCCACTGCATCTGGCTGACCAGCCGCGAGTACCGGTTGTCGTCGGTGATGCGCTGCCCGGCGTAGTCACTGATGGGGTGGGTCCCGCTGCACATCAGGCCGACCCCGCGCCGCTCCGCCAGGTCGCGCAGCAGCGACACCGTGCCGGCCAGGTCGGCGGTCGCCTCCCCCACCGATCCGCAGACTCCGGTGATGACCTCGACGGTCGACTCGAACAGCTCGTGCTTCGCCTTGGCCGCCTCCCGTTCGCCGATCTTCGCCCGCAGCTCGTCGAGGATGACCGTGGCCTCCCCGCGCAGCTCGCGGGACTGTTGATCGACGAGCTGCAGTTCCCACTCGATGCCGAGACTGGAGCTCGTCGAGGACGAGAAGGGAATCTGCACCTGGGCTCCTCGGATCGGGGCCGATGCCGGTGTCGGGCAGCCGTCACCGTTCCGCTCGGCTCACGGACAGCAGGAGCTGATTACCCATTCGAGCCGTTCCTACCCCCGATCCCCTCCCGGGGTGGCCGGGGTGGCAGTAGTAGCCGGGGTGGCCGGGGTGGCCGGGGTGGCCGGGGTGGCCGGGGTGGCCGGTGCAATCACCCGTACGCCCAGCTCACGAAGCTGACGGTCGGTCACCTGGGTGGGAGCCCCGGTCAGGGGGTCGAGACCGGACTGGGTCTTCGGGAAGGCGATGACCTCACGGATGTTCTCCTCACCCGCCAGGATGGCGACCAACCGGTCGATGCCGACCGCGAAACCGCCGTGCGGCGGCGCGCCGTAGCCGAACGGGGTGAGGAAGAAGCCGAACCGGGCGTTCGCTTCCTCGGGCGTGATCCCGAGCAGGCCGAAGATGCGCTGCTGCAGGGCGCTCTCGTGGATCCGGATCGAACCGGACCCGAGCTCCCAGCCGTTGAGCACCAGGTCGTAGGCGCGGCTGCGCACCGCGAGCGGTTCGCTCTCGAGCTTCGCGATGTCGTCAGGATGCGGGCGGGTGAAGGGGTGGTGCCCGGGCTTCGGCCGCCCGGTGGCCGGGTCGATGCCGACGAACAGCGGGAAGTCCACCACCCACACGAACCGCAGCGGCCCCTGGCCGGCCGGCGGGCGGCCAAGGTCGTTGCGGAGCTGCCCGAGCACCTCGCAGGTGGTCGCCCACTCGTCGGCGACCAGCAGCAGCAGATCGCCTTCGGCGGCATCGGTCGCGGCGACGATCCCGGCGAGTTCGTCCGCCGAGAGGAACTTCGCCACCGGCGACTCCAGCTCGCCACCGGCGCCCACCCGCATCCACACCAGGCCCTTGGCACCCAGCGACTTGGCCCGCGTGGTGAGATCGTCCAGCCGGCGCCGGTTGTGAGCGGCCGAGCCGCCGGGCACCCGAATGCCCTTGATCGCCTCGGCGCCGGCGAACGCCTTGAAGCCGCTGCCGGCGAAGACCCCGGTGAGCTCGATGAGCTCCAGGCCGAACCGCAGGTCCGGCTTGTCGACGCCGAAGCGGTTCATCGACTCGTGCCAGGTGATCCGTTCGATCGGCGGCACGGCGTCGGTCCGCACCGCCCGCGCCGCGGCCAGCACCGCGGCGGAGATCACGTCAAGCACGTCGTCCTGGTCGACGAAGCTCATCTCGAGGTCGAGCTGGGTGAACTCGTACTGCCGGTCGGCGCGCAGGTCCTCGTCCCGCAGGCAACGCGCGAACTGGAAGTAGCGGTCGGTTCCGCCCACCATGAGCAACTGCTTGAACAACTGCGGCGACTGCGGCAGGGCGTAGAAGCTCCCCGGGAACTGCCGGGACGGGACGATGAACTCCCTGGCGCCCTCCGGGGTCGAGGGCATCAGCAGCGGCGTCTCCACCTCGACGAAGTCGAGTGGCGTCAGGACGGTGCGCATCGCGCCCAGCACCGCGGAACGGGTCCGCAGGTTGCGCTGCATCCGCTCCCGGCGCAGGTCGAGGTAGCGGTAGGCCAGCCGGGTGGACTCGTCGACGGCGTCGGCCCGGTCGTCGAGGGGGAACGGCGGCGGGGTGGCGACCGACAGGACCTCGACCGCGCAGTCGCGCAGCTCGACCTCCCCCGTCGCCAGCGCCGGGTTCGCCGTGCCCTCCGGCCGGATGGCGACCGTGCCGGTGACACGCAGCACGTACTCGGAGCGGACGTCGACGGATCCGTCGACGACGACCTGGAGGAGGCCGGAGTGGTCCCGCAGGTCGACGAAGGTCAGCGACTGCCCGTGCTGGCGGCGGTGCGCCACCCAGCCGCACACCGACACGGTCCGGCCGACGTGATCCGCCCGCAGCTCAGCGCACAGGTGCGTGCGCATGGCCGTACGCTGCCCGCTGGCCGCGGAGACCCCCGGCTCCGGGATCGGTAGCTCGCCGGTGGCCGGCTGGGTTGTAGTCATCGGTCCGTTGTTCCCATCGCTGTCCGGTTCGGCCCACCGGGCGCGGTGTCACGCCTGTGCTGTGGCGATATCGTCACGCCCGCCGCGGGATCCCGTCCCGACCTTATCGGCCGCTGCGTCGCCACGGTCCGGTCAGGTTGAACGGGTCGCCACCGAAGCGGCGGCGCGGGCCGGGGGCTACACAGGCTGGGGGCTACACAGGCTGGGGGCTACACAGGCTGGGGGCTACACAGGCTGGGGGCTACACAGGCTGGGGCTAGCGGCGCAGTGCGCGGATGAAGCGGCCGGCCTCGGTTCGCAGCCGAGCCGGGACGCGCAGGACCTGGCGTCCGCGGGGCGTGCTGAGTTCCACCGTGATGACGTCGCCATGCTTGACCCCGCGGGAGGCGCTCACCTCGCGGCGGTCGAACACGACGTCGAACCAGTCGCCCTCCCGCGGGAACGGCGCAACGACGAGCAACCGCCTGTCGGTGAGCACGATCCACCGGGAGGCACCGACCCGATGGCCGACGAAGGTCTCCACCTTCGACGTCAGCCGTCCCGGCCCGCCGGGATCGGTCAGCCGTCCACGCAAAACGACCTCGGTGAACTCACCGGACTCCAGCGGCACGGACGGGAGCCGGCGGTGGGACGGCAACAGGGGCACGGACGCCAGTCTCCCCCACGCACCCCGTACAGTCGCCGGGTGCGAGAGCAGGCGGAGGAACCGAACGCGGCGGCCTCGGCCGCGCGGCTGGCGGAGCTGACCGGAGCCGGGCGGCACGACGTGGCGATTCTGCTGGGCTCGGGGTGGCGCCCGGCCGCGGACGTGCTCGCACGGCGGGCAAAGGAGGTCACCGAGGTCACATTCGCCGAGCTCGGGGGCTTCCCGCCGGGCACCGAGGTGCCCGGTCATCGGTCGGTCGCCCACTCGCTGCGCCTCGAAGGCCGCCGGCTGCTCGTCTACCTGGGCCGGGTGCACGCGTACGAGGGCCACGGACTGGCGCGGGTGGTACACGCCGTGCGGCTGGCCTGCGCCGCGGGCGCGTCGACGGTCGTGCTGACGAACGCGGCCGGCGGGCTGCGCGCCGACATGACCATCGGCCAGCCGGTCCTCATCGCCGACCATCTCAACCTCACCGGGCGATCACCGCTGGTGGGACCCGCCTTCACCGATCTGACCGACGCCTACTCGCCACGGCTGCGCACCCTGGCTCGCGAGGTCGACCCGTCGCTGGCCGAGGGCGTCTACGCCGGCCTGCCCGGACCACACTTCGAGACGCCGGCAGAGATCAGGATGCTGCGGGTGCTGGGTGCCGACCTGGTGGGCATGTCGACGGTGCACGAGACGATCGCCGCCCGGGCCGCCGGCGCCGAGGTGCTGGGCGTGTCACTGGTGACCAACCTCGCGGCGGGCATGACCGGGGAGCCGCTGAACCACCTGGAGGTGCTGGCCGCCGGGGCGGCGGCGGCGGAGCGCATGGGGGTCCTGCTCGCCGACATCGCCGCCCGGCTCTAGGGACGGCGAGATCATGACGGCGCCGGCCACCGCCCCGCCGCCGGGGCTGCCCGATCCGCTGGCCGGACGGATCCGGGCCTGGCTCGCCGGCGACCCGGACGCCGCGGACCGGGCCGAGCTGACCCGGCTGTGCGCCGAGGCCGTCCGCGACCCGGCCGCGCTCGACGAACTCGACGACCGGTTCCGGGCGCCGTTGCGGTTCGGGACGGCGGGGCTGCGCGGGCCGCTGCGCGCCGGGCCCGGCGGAATGAACACGGCCGTGGTGCGCCGAGCCGCCGCCGGCCTGGCCGCCTGGCTGCGCGCCCCGGCGGGGGCGGACCCAGGGGTGGGAGCGGGGGCGACCGGCGGCACCCCGGCCGCGCCTGCCCTGGTCGTCGTCGGCTACGACGCCCGGCACCGCAGCGAGGAGTTCGCGTTGGACAGCGCGCGGGTCGTCGCCGGGGCCGGACTGCGGGCCCTGGTCCTGCCCGGGCCGCTGCCCACACCGGTGCTGGCCTTCGCCGTGCGTCACCTGCGGGCCGACGCGGGCGTGATGGTGACCGCCAGCCACAATCCGGCTGCCGACAACGGCTACAAGGTGTATCTGGGGGGCAGCGAGCCGGACCCGGGACGCGGCGCGCAACTCGTCGCCCCCACCGACGCCGACATCGAACGGCACATCGCCGCCGCCGGTCCGGCCGCCGCGATCCCGATGGCCGAGACCTGGGGCCGGCTCGACGGACGGATCGTCGAGGACTACGTCCACGCCGCGGTGGCGGCGGTCCTCGACCTGGCGCCGACGGCCGACGCGGCGCCGACGGCCGACCCGGGTGAGCCCGAACCGGTGCAGGCGATCGTCGCGTACACCCCGCTGCACGGAGTCGGCGCCCAGACCCTCGCCGCCGCCTTCGCCGCCGCCGGGCTCGCGGCTCCAACACTTGTCGACGAGCAGGCCGCGCCCGATCCGAACTTCCCGACCGTTCCCTGGCCGAATCCGGAGGAGGCGGGCACGATGGACCGGGCGCTGGCTCTCGGTGAACGCATCGGCGCGGATCTGGTGCTGGCGACCGACCCCGACGCGGACCGCTGCGCCGTCGCGGTGGGCGGACGGTTGCTCACCGGCGACGAGATCGGCCTGCTACTCGCCGATCAGGTGCTTCGCCGCCGGCCCGGCCCGGTGGCGACCACCCTGGTCAGCTCGTCCGGCCTGCGCGCGCTGGCGCGGCGCTCCGGTGTCACATACCGCGAGACACTCACCGGCTTCAAGTGGATCATGCGGGCGGATCCGGGGCTCGTCTTCGGTTACGAGGAGGCGCTCGGCTACGCCCTCGTCCCGGATCTGGTGCGGGACAAGGACGGCATCACCGCGGCGCTGGCCGTCGCGCTGATCGCCACCGCCGCGAAGCGGCGCGGCCTGACCTTGCCGGATCTTCTCGACGAGCTGGCGGCGCGGATCGGCGTGCACGAGACCGGGCAGCGCTCGGTCCGCTTCGCCGACGTCACCCGGATCGCCGCGGCGATGCGGAGGCTGCGCTCTCAGCCCCCGCCGCGGCTCGCGGACCGCGCGGTGACGGGCCGGCGCGACCTGCTCGACGACGGCGTCCCGCCGGCGGAGGGCGTCCTGCCGACGGCCGATGTCTTCGTCCTGTTCCTCGGCGACGACCGGGTGACCTTCCGGCCGAGCGGGACCGAACCGAAGCTGAAGGTGTACCTCGAGGTCGTCGAGCCGGTCGACGTCGGCGCGGCCACCCCGATCACCCCGGCCACGGCGGCAACGGCGGCCACGGCGAACGACGCGGTCACCGCGGCTCGCGAGCGAGCCCGGTCCCGGCTGGCCGAGCTCACGGCCGCAGTCGACGATCTGCTCACCCACCTCGGGTAGCCGTCCCGCCGCCCGCAGCAGGCCACGCACGCCCGAGCCGTCCGCCGACAGCGCCGCACACCTCACTTCCCCCCGTGGATCACATCTCCCCGACTTCCCCCCGTGGATCACATCTCCCCGTAGATCCGGTCACCGGCGTCGCCGAGCCCGGGGACGATGTAGGCGGTGTCGTCCAACCGCTCGTCGACGGCCGCGGTCACCACCGTCAGCTCCGCCGCCGCGGCGGCCGGCAGGCCGGACTCCAGCGCCGTCAGCCCCTCCGGCGCCGCGACGACCGCGACGACCGTGATGCCCCGTGCCCCGCGGTCGAGCAGCAGCCGCAGGCAGTGCAACGCCGAACCGCCGGTGGCGAGCATCGGGTCGAGCAGCAGCACAGGCCGGCCGGTCAGGTCGGCGGGCACGGCCTCCAGGTAGACGGTGGGCCGGTGAGTGATCTCGTCCCGGGCCAGGCCGATGAAGGCGGTGTGGGCGTCCGGGAGCAGGCCGAGCGCCGCGGGCAGCATGCCGAGGCCGGCGCGCAGCACCGGGGCGACCACCGCCTCGGCGGCCAGCCGCACCCCGGTCGTCGTCGCCAACGGCGTCGTCACCGTCACGGGCATGGTCGGCAGCGCCCGGGTCGCCTCGTAGACCAGCATCGTGGCCAGGTCGTGCAGGGTCGGCCGGAAACGGGAGCGCGGCGTGCGCTCGTCGCGGAGCACGGTGAGCGACGAGGCCGCCAGGGGATGGTCCACGACGTGCAGATGCACGGACTGACTCCTCGAGCGCGGGACGGGATCGGCAATGATGCAACGTATGACAACCGATCCCGCCGGACCCGACCGTCCCGCCGAGGAACCGGGGGGCGGCCCCCCCACCTCGGCCGAGGGCGCCCGGCCCAGCCTGCGGCGGGCCGAGGTCGCCCGGCTGATCGACCACACGCTGCTGGCCCCGGCCGCGACCGACGAGGAGGTGCTCGCGCTGTGCGCCGAGGCCGCCAAGCTGGGCGTCGGCGCGGTCTGCGTGGCCCCGACCCACGTCTACCTCGCCGCGGCGAGCACGTACCGCGGCAGCCGCGAAGCCGAGCCCGCCTTCGCCGTCGCCTCGGTGATCGGCTTCCCGCACGGCACGCATCTCACCGTCATCAAGGCCGAGGAGGCCCGCCGGGCCGTCGCGGACGGCGCGACCGAGATCGACATGGTCATCGACATCGCCAACGCGTTGGACGAGAACTGGCGGGCGATCGAGACCGAGATCTCCGAGGTCCGCCTGTCGGTGCCGCCGCACGTGATCCTCAAGGTGATCCTGGAGACGGCGCTGCTACCCGACGCGAACATCATCGCGGCCTGCCGGGCGGCGGAGGCCGGCGGGGCCGAGTTCGTCAAGACGTCCACCGGATTCCATCCGGCCGGGGGAGCCAGCGTGCGCGCGGTGCGGGCGATGACCGAGGCGGTGGGGGGACGCCTCGGGATCAAGGCCTCCGGCGGCATCCGGACGGCGGAGAAGGCGATGGCCATGATCGAGGCCGGCGCGACCCGCCTCGGGCTGTCCGCCTCCGCCGACGTCCTGGCCGGCTTCCCCACCTGATCCGACCCGGGCGTCCCGCCCCGAGCCGCGGCTACGCGGGCACGTGGGGCACCCAGCAGTCCGCCAGGTGATCGTCGACGAGGCCGCAGGCCTGCATGAGCGCGTAGGCGGTGGTCGGGCCGACGAACACGAAGCCGGCCGCGCGCAGCCCCTTCGCCAGCGCCACCGACTCCGCGGTCTTCGCCGGAACGTCGGCGAGAGTGGCCGGCCTGGCTCGCTGCGGCGGCCGGTGTGACCAGATCAGTTCGGGCAGCGGCCGGTCGAGGGCGAGCACCGCCCGGGCGTTGACGATCGTGGCCTCGATCTTGCGGCGGTTGCGCACGATGCCAGCGTCGCCGAGCAGCCGCTCGACGTCGGCGGGCCCGAAACCGGCGACCACACCCGGGTCGAACCCGGCGAAGGCTGACCGGAACGCCGGGCGCTTGCGCAGGATCGTCAGCCACGACAGCCCGGACTGGAACGCCTCGAGGGTGAGGCGTTCGAACAGGCTCACCTCGTCCCGGACCGGGCGGCCCCACTCCTCGTCGTGGTACTCGACGTACTCCGGCGCCGACAGGCCCCAGGGGCAACGCGCCCGCCCGTCGGCTCCGACCACGGCGCCCGCGGGGGCGGGCCGGTTCGGGACCGGGCCGGCCGGCGCCGCCTGGGTGCCGGGCGGCTCGGTTCCCGCCACGCTCGTGCTCATCGGGCGAGCTCCTCACGGACGTAGGGCGCGTAGCCCGGCTTGATGACATCGTTGATCAGGTCGAGACGTTCGTCGAAGGGCAGGAAGGCCGACTTCATCGCGTTCAGGGTGAGCCAGCGGATGTCCGACCAGTCGTAGCCGTGGACGTCGACGAGCGTCGCGAACTCGCCCGACAGCGACACATCGCTCATGAGCCGGTTGTCCGTGTTCACCGTGACCCGGAAGTGCAGCCGGCGCAGCAGGGCGATGGGATGGCGCTCGATGCTCGGCGCGGCACCCGTGTGCACGTTCGAGGTGGGGCACATCTCCAGCGGCACCCGGACGTCGCGCACGTAGTTGGCGAGATCCCCGAGGATCGCCTTACCGTCCGGATCGACCGTGATGTCGTCGACGATGCGCACCCCGTGGCCGAGCCGGTCGGCGTTGCACCACTGGACCGCCTCCCAGATCGACGGCAGCCCGAACGCCTCGCCCGCATGGATGGTGTAGTGCCCGTTCGCCCGCTGGATGTACTGGAAGGCGTCGAGGTGCCGGGTCGGCGGGTTGCCCGCCTCGGCGCCGGCGATGTCGAAACCGACCACCCCGGCGTCCCGCCAGCGCACCGCGAGCTCGGCGATCTCCAGCGAGCGGGCCTGGTGACGCATCGCGGTGAGCAGCGCGCGGATGCGCAGCGGCGTGCCGGCGGCGCCCGCGCGGAAGCCGTCGAGGACGGCCTCGACGACCGCGTCCAGCGACAGGCCGCGCTCGACGTGCAGCTCGGGCGCGAACCGCACCTCGGCGTAGACCACGCCGTCGGCCGCGAGGTCCTCGGCGCACTCGCGCGCCACCCGCCGGATCGCCTCCTGGGTCTGCATCACGCCGACGGTGTGGCGGAAGGTTTCCAGGTAGCGCACCAGCGAGCCGCTGTGTGCCCCGCCGCGGAACCAGGTGCTCAGGGCGTGCGCGTCCGTGGACGGCAGGTCCCGGTAGCCGGTCTCGTCGGCGAGCTCGACCACCGTGGCCGGCCGCAGCCCGCCGTCGAGATGGTCGTGCAACAGGACCTTCGGCACCCGGCGGATCTCGTCGACCGTGATCGGACCGGGCGGTGCGTCGTTCGTCATCTGTCCTCCGTCTCCTGCCCCGACCGTAGGCCACGGGTACGACAGAACCGCGACGCCGCGTTGGCCGGCCGCCTCCGCCCCCGCCCCCGTGCTCAGGTGCGGATGTGGTCTCCGACGAGCGGGGTGGGCGGCGGCGGCTGCGAGGTGACCGTCACCGCGCCGGCGAGCGCGGCCAGCGCACGGCCGAGGGTCTTCGGATCGTCGGTGTGCAGCTCCAGCAGGGGCTCGCCCGAGGTGACCCGGTCGCCGATGCCCGCCTGCCAGCGCACGCCCGCCGTCGCGGACACCGCGTCCTCCTTGCGGGCCCGCCCCGCGCCCAGCCGCCAGGCCGCGATGCCGACCGCCCGGGCGTCCAGATTCGCCAGGTAGCCGGACGCCGGGGCGGGCACGGTCTCGATGTGGGTCGCCCGTGGCAGGACCGCGTCGGGATCGCCGCCCTGCGCCGCGACCATCGCCCGCCACACCGGGTAGGCGTCACCGGCCGCCAGCACCTCGGCCGGATCCCGGGCCACCGGCACCTCGGCCGGGTCAGGGGCCGCCTGCGCCCCGCCGGCTCCGACCGTCCGCCCCGCGCCGGCCAGCTCGATCATCACCCGGGCCAGGGCGACGGTAACCTCCACCAGGTCCTTCGGCCCGCCGCCGCGCAGCGTGTCGACCGCCTCGGCGACCTCCAGCGCATTGCCGGCGGTGCGCCCCAGCGGGTGGTCCATGCGGGTCAGCACCGCCTCCGTTCGGACGCCGGCGGCCGCGCCGAGCCCGACCATGGTCCGCGCCAGCTCCCGGGCGTCGTCCAGCGAGGTCATGAACGCCCCCGAGCCCACCTTCACGTCGAGGACCAGCGCGGACGTTCCCTCGGCGATCTTCTTGCTCATGATCGACGAGGCGATCAGCGGGATCGACTCGACCGTCCCGGTGACATCCCGCAACGCGTAGAGCCGGCGGTCGGCCGGCGCCAGCCCGGCCCCCGCGGCGCAGATCACCGCACCGATCTCGGCGAGCTGGCGGCGCATCCGCTCGACCGGCAGGTCGGCGCGCCAGCCGGCGATCGACTCCATCTTGTCCAGTGTCCCGCCGGTATGCCCGAGGCCCCGCCCCGACAACTGCGGGACGGCGACGCCGCAGGCGGCGACCAGCGGCACCAGCACCAGCGAGACCTTGTCGCCGACCCCGCCGGTCGAGTGCTTGTCGACGGTGGGACGCCCGACCCCGGCCAGGTCCAACCGCTCCCCGCTGGCGATCATCGCGGCGGTCCAGCGGTCGAGCTCGGGCGGCGACATTCCCCGCCACACCACCGCCATCAGGTAGGCCGACATCTGCTCGTCCGCGACCCGGCCGTGGGTGTAGGCGTCGATGAGCCAGTCGACGGCCTCGAGCGGCAGCGAACGGCCATCCCGCTTGGTCCGGATGAGGTCGACGACGTCGAAGTCGGCGCTCACGACGCCCCCGATCCGCCGAACGGGGTGGCACCGGTGGGGGGTGAGCCGGCCTGCGGTGGTGCGCCGGCCGCGGCCGGGAGATCGGGTGGGTCGGGCAGGTCGAGCGGGCCGAACGCGCCGGGCAGCAGCTCGGCCATCCGGCGCACGCCGTCAGCGGTCGCCACCAGCAGGTCCGGGCCGCCGTGCTCGTAGAGGAGCTGGCGACACCGGCCGCAGGGTGCCAACGGCCGCCCGTCCGCGTCGACGCACGCGAACGCCAGCAGGCGGCCGCCTCCCCGGGCGTGCAGCGCCGAGACGAGGCCGCATTCGGCGCACAGGGCGAGGCCGTACGAGGCGTTCTCGACGTTGCAGCCGACGACCATCCACGGCTCGTCCCCGGTGGTGCGGCCCTCGGCGTCCGGACGGTCGACGACCAGCGCGGCGGCGCCGACCCGCAGGCCCGAATACGGCGCGTAGGCACTCTGCGCGACACGGACAGCGGCGTTCCGCAGCCGTTCCCAGCTTCTGTCGTCCACACTCCACCCCATGTGCCTGTACCCCTTGGTCTCGCCGCACCCCTTGGGTTCGCCACACCCCTCGGTCTCGCCACCTCGTGTTCTCGTCGGAGTCCGTGGTCCGATCGGGCGTTGACGCCAGCATGCCCGACCTCCGCGCGCCGGCCACGATGTGATCCCATAGACGCGAGCCTCACTGGCGATCGGGAAGGGACGAAGGGATGGCAGGCGAGTCCCCGGACGACCCAGATCCGGCCGAGGCGGTAGCCCTGGTCGGAGGGCGCTACCGGCTCGACGGCGTCCTCGGGCATGGCGGCTTCGGCGTCGTGCACCGGGCCACTGACGAGCTGCTCCAGCGGGTGGTGGCCGTCAAGGAGGTCCGGCTACCGATCACCGAGAGTGGCCTGGAGCGCGACCGGGCTCGGGAACGGGTACTGCGCGAAGCACGCGCCGCCGGGCGGTTGCACCATCCCGGGGCCGTCGCCGTGCTTGACGTCATCGACGACGGCGATCTGCCCTGGATCGTCATGGAGTACGTCGAGGGGCAGTCGCTGTCGCGGATCATCACCGATCTCGGCCCCCGGCCGGTCGACGAAACCTGCCGCGTCGGCATCAGCCTCGCCTACGCGCTGGAGGCGGCGCACCGACTCGGGATCGTCCACCGGGATGTCAAGCCGAGCAACGTGCTGGTCACCCCCGACGGCCGGGCCCGGCTGACGGACTTCGGCATCGCGGTCAGCCACGGTGATCCCCGGCTCACCAGCACCGGGATGGTGCTCGGCTCGCCGGCCTATCTGCCGCCCGAGCGGGCTCGCGGGGACGCGGGCAGCGCCACCGGTGACCGGTGGGGACTGGGCGCCACGCTGTTCACCACGGTCGAGGGCTGCCCGCCCTTCGCCGGCGGCGACCCGATCTCGGTGCTCGCCGCGCTCATGCAGGGACGGCGCCAGCCCTTCCGCCTCGCCGGCCCGCTGGCGCCGGTGATCGACGATCTGATGGCGCCGCACGAGCTGAGCCGTCCCTCGCTGTCCATCGTGCGCAAGCGGCTGCGCGAGATCCTGGAGCGCGGCGGCGAGCGGCGCTCGTCCCGGGCGGGCCGGCCGACGCGTCCCACCTGGCCGCGCACACCGGCCCCCCGCACCGCCTCCACCACGTCGCCACTACCCACCGCGCCATCACCCACGCCGCCCGACCCGGCCGACCGTCGCGATCCCGTCGACGCGGTCAACGGACTCCGCGAGGGGAACGCCCCGCAGGGTACGGACGATCCGCGCCACCGAGCCGATCCCGATCGTGCGGGTCGTTCCCACGGCGGGGACGATTCCCGCGCCCTGGATGAGCTGGGTGACGGCCACGATTCGACTGGCCACGGCTCGCGGCCGCTGATCGGCGAGACTCCCGGCGACGACGCGCCCCGCTCTCCCGGCAAGGACACTGGTCACCCTCGGAAGCGATCGAAGCCAGCCGAAGAACACAGCTCTGACGATGAAAACCGTGCAGCCGAACAACGCGGTTCGGTCGAAAATCGTCGGGGCGAGATTGGCGAGACGCGGGCCACGAAACATCCCGGCGTCGCGGAATCCATCGCGCCCGCCTCCACCCCGACGCCCGCGAGATCCTCCACCGGCGCCGCGGTCCCCGGGTATTCCGAACTGACGGCCGCGGCATCGGCGCCGCCGGCGCCGATGATCGGCGTACCGACGGACTCCCCGGTGGGAATCGCCGAATCCGCCGCCGTGCCGCTCTCCGCGCTCGCGGGCGGCACCGCCGGCACGCCCGGCGCAGGCGCGGACACCGTTCCGAGCGAGACCTTCGGGAGCGAGACCCACGGGCTGAAGCCCGTCGGAGCCGGCTTTGCCGAGGTCGGGACAGCCGGGCCTGAGACGACCCGGACCGGCGCAGCCTCGACCGAGGCAGGCCCGACCGACACGAGACGGGCCGACACGAGACGGGCCGACACAGTCGGAACCGAACCAGCCGGGACCGAATCGGCTGAGGTCCCGGCGCCCCGGCCTGAACTCGACGCCGATGCCTCGGGCGCAGCCGGAGTGCCGCCGCCCGGCGCTGCCGGGCAGGGGCCGGCGCCCGGTCCGACCGAGGATCCCCCACCGGCGGCGGCCCCTGTGCAGACGGCGGAACCGCCGCCGGGACCTGTGGCGGCCGCATCCCCCGCGCCCGGGCGCGGGCAGCCGATGCGGACTCGCCTGACCAGCCCGCTCGAGCGCATGCGTTCGATGGACCGGATGCGGGCGCTCGGCGGAATCCCGGCGCGGGCGCGGCTGGTCGGTCGCGGCGCCGGGACCGGCACCGGAGCCGGAGCCGGCATCGTTGGGGCCGGCATCGGGGCCGGCGTCGGGGCCGGCGTTGGGGCCGAGGCCGGACACGATGAACCCTGGGGCACCACTCCCGTCGCCGGTGGTGCGCCGCCCGGCGCGAGTGGTGCGCCCGGCGGCGCGAGTGACGATCCGCTCTCGACCGCCCCAGCCCTTGGCCTGGCGGCTGCGACGGCGGCCGGCGGCGCGGCCGCCGGGAACGCAGGCGAAGACCGGGCGGCGACGGCTCCCAGCGCACCTGTCGCCGCGACGCGGCGCGGACGGTTCGGCCAGCCGTGGACCCGACCGCGCACCGCGGCCGCCGCCGGACCTGCCGCCCTCGCGACCGACCCCGCACCCCCCGCGACGGCGGCTCGGCCCGTCGCCCAGGTCGCCCCGACGACCGCCCGGCCCGCCGCTCCGATCAGGCCGGTGGGACCGGCCACCGCCGGTGAGGGGGACGAGACCCGCGCGGCCGCCGGCACTGTCCCGCCGCGGATCGGGCCGGCCTCCTTCACGGCGCCGGCCTCCGCCACCGTGCCGTCGTCTTCTGGCGGCACCAGGGCTCAAGGCGGCACCACGGCTCTCGACCGCACCGCCACTCCCGGAGGCACCACGGCTCCCGGAGGCACCGCCACTCCCGGAGGCACCGCGGCAGGCAGGGCGGGCGACCCGGGCGGCGGGCCGTCCACGCCGGCTGGGCCGGTGGGGGGCGGCCCGGCCGCGGGCCGCGAGGGCGATCCGCGCCGCCGCCGCCTCATCGCGGTGTCGGCGCTCGCCGTGCTGGCCGCGGCGGTCATCATCGTGATCCTGGTCCTCATCAGCGGCGGGGGGAACTCCGGGACCGCCGGCGTCTCCGCCGGGCGCGGCGGGGCCGGCGCACCCGCGGGGTCGACCGGCCCGGGCTCCGGCGCCGGGACGCCCGGAGTCCGGGGGACCGGGGCGGCGAGCGGCGCGGCCAGCATCCGCCCGGCCGATCCGCCGGCCGGAGCCGCTGATCCGGTGTCCCGCGACACCACCCCGGCCACCGCACCTCCGGGCTGGGTCTCCTACGTGGATCCCGACGCCGGCTGGTCGGTGGCCTACCCGTCGACCTGGCAGCGCCAGCAGGGCCCCGGCGGCCCCGGAAACGTCGATTTCGTGGACCCGGCTACCAGGGCGTTCCTGCGGGTCGGTAGCGTCAGTCGGGCAAACACCTCCGCGATCGGTGACTGGCAACGCAACGAGGCCGGTTTCGTTCGGAGTGTGCAGGACTATCGGCGCGTACGGCTGGCTCCCAGCGACGGTGGGGATGGCACCGAGCAGGCCGACTGGGAGTTCGGGTACCGCAGGTCGGACGGGGTCATGGTGCATGTGCTCAACCGGGGCGCGATTCGCAACGGCCACGGATATGCCCTCTACTGGCATACCCGGGAGGATCTGTGGTTGCAGGATCAAGCATTGATGCACCAGCTCTTCAGCGCCTTCCGGCCCGGTCCGTGATGTCAACATTCGTCGGGTTTCCGACTCTCGCGGCGACTGGAAACACGCCAGCCGTCGGGCGCGCGGATCCATCCGTCTGTCAGACTTGACACGATGGCCAAATCGGCAAGCGTGCCCCCGGACACCTCTCGGCACGGCACGCCTCGTTACGTAGCTCAGCGCTACCGTCTCGACACGCCCATCGGGCGTGGTGGAGCGGGCGTCGTCTGGCGTGGTGAGGACGAACTACTCCAGCGGCCGGTGGCCATCAAGGAGATCCTCGTCCCGATGGCCGGAGCGCAGAACGAGCGCGACGCGATCCGGGCGCGGGTGCTGCGGGAGGCCCGCGCGCTGGCCCGCCTACACAGCCCTGCCATCGTCTCCGTGTACGACGTGGTCGAGGAGCACCAGCGGCACTGGATCATCATGGAGCTCGTCGACGCGGACAGCCTCGGCGACGTGATCCGCACCCACGGCCCGCTGCCCTTCGACCAGGTCGCGGCGATCGGGCTGGCGCTGACCGACGCGCTCGCCGCGGCGCACTCCGCCGGCGTGCTGCACCGCGATGTCAAGCCCGGCAACGTCCTGCTCGGCCGGGATGGCCGGGTCCGGCTCACCGACTTCGGCATCGCCGCAACCGAGGGTGATGTGACCCTGACGGGGACCGGCGCGCTCGTCGGCTCCCCCGCCTACATCGCCCCCGAGCGGGTCCGCGGCTCCTCGGGCAGCCCGGCGAGCGATCTGTGGGGCCTCGGCGCGACCCTGTACTCGGCGGTCGAGGGCCAGCCGCCGTTCGAGGGCCCGGAGACCTACGCGGTGCTGACCGCTGTGGTCGAGGGCCGCCGCCGCGCCTTCCGGCTGGCGGGGCCCCTGCGCAACCTACTCAGCGACCTGATGGACCGGCCGGCGGAGGAACGCCCGGACGTCACGGAGATCCGGCGGCGGCTGATTCCCGTGGCCCGCAACGCCAACCCGGTACCTGCCTCCGTCATGCACGCCCGGCCGCGCTCCGAGGACGACGACGCGGGGGCGAGCGCGGCCGACGTCGGTCTGGAGAACCTCGACGAACCGGCGGCTCCGTCGCCCTCGGCCTCGATCGACGGCGGCGGGTCGGCGGCGGGTCGTCCCGGCGGCCGGACCGGGCCCTCGACGTGGAACGGGCCGTCGACGGGCGCCACGTCCGGCCAGTCCGGCGGCACCGGCCCGCGCACCACGGGTGGTCCGGTACCGCCCGCTGGCGGCCCCGTCTCGTCCCGCGGGCCGACCGAGCCCGCCGACAGCGAGATCACCGCGGATCCGGTACTCGGGGCGCTGGACGAGACCGCCATCTCGCCCGCCACCGGTGGTGGCCCCCGGCCACCTCGGCACGAGCCGGCTCGATCCACCACACCGAACCGGACCCGGCCCCAGGCCGATCACGATGCCCAGACGAGGATCGGGCCGCCCGCCCAGGCGACGGGGCCGGCGCACGGTGGGGCGGACGATGAGACCCGCATCGGCGCCGTCCCTGTCGTGGCGTCGACGGCCAGCCTCGGGCTGTTCGACGACGATCACGCCGCCGGACTCGTTCCGCTCGACGAGGCCCGCCGACGCTCCGAGGCGACGCATCAGCGCGGTCCCGACGGCAGCGGCAACGGCCGGGGATCCGGCGGCGCCGGGGAGCGGCGGCGACGGACCATCGCGATCGCGGCCGGCGCGGCCGCCGTCCTGGCCGGCGCGGCGATCGCCCTGGCCCTGGGCCTGTCCGGGGGTGACTCGCCAGCCAAGCCGACCGACGTGACGGCGCCGAAGACGACCGCCCCGCCCGCGCCGGCCGCGACCAGCCCGCCCTCGGCGACGACCCCGCAGTTCACCCCTCACGTGGTGGTGACCCCGGAGACGACGCACCGCTCGTCCCGCCCGCGGTCGACGACGCCCCCGGCGCTCGAGCCCACACCGAGCACGCAGCCGAGCACTACCGCGGAGCCGCCGACGCCGTCACCGACGCAGCCGCCGCCGACGACGCCGCCCCCGACCAAGCCGGCACCGACCACCCCCGCGCCGACCCAGACCACTCGGACACCGCCGACCACGGCGCCGGCGCCACCGCCGTCAACCGGCCCGCCGCCGGCCGCGCAGTGACGGGGGCGGGCGGGCCCGCTGTGGCATAGTTCACCCGCCGGCGCCGAGCCCAGACCCGCCGCTGACCAGGCCCGGCACTAGCATCGGCGACGGGCGCGCGGTGCCGTCCCGGCGATGCATGGCCGGCCCCCGGGGCGCCGCGGGCGTCGCCGATGTGATCTTCGACTGGCCGAGCGGCCGGGCCGATCCGGAGGAGCTTTCATTGCCGAAGGCACCAGCGGGCACGCTGTACCGCGGTCGAGAGGGAATGTGGTCCTGGGTCGCCCACCGGATCACGGGCGTCCTCGTCTTCTTCTTCCTGTTCGCGCACGTGCTCGACACGGCACTCGTCCGGGTCTCGCCCTCGTCGTACAACGAGGTGATCGAGGTCTACAAGAGCCCGATCGTGAACCTGCTCGAGGTCGGCCTGGTCGCCGCCGTGCTGTTCCACGCGCTCAACGGCATCCGGATCATCCTGATCGACTTCTGGGAGTCCGGACCGAAGTACCAGAAGCAGATGCTGTACATCGAACTCGTGCTGTTCGTGGTGCTGCTCGTCCCCGCTGCCTACCGGATGCTGCTGCACACCGCCGAGACGCTGTTCGGGAGCGCGACCTGATGGCGACGACGGCGGTGCCGGCGGATCGGGGCGCGCCGGAGCTGGCCGCCCCACGCTCGCCGCAGCGGCGGACGAAGCCGGGCGCCGCGAAGGCACGCAGCAACTTCGAGCTCTACGCCTGGGTGTTCATGCGGATCAGCGGCCTGCTGCTGTTCTTCCTGGTGCTCGGCCACCTGTTCATCATGAACATTCTCGACGGCGGCGTGCAGCGGGTGAACTTCGGTTTCGTCGCGGGCCGCTGGGCATCACCCTTCTGGCGCACGTGGGACCTGGTGATGCTGCTGCTCGCGGAACTGCACGGCACCAACGGCCTGCGGACTGTGATCGACGACTACGCCGAACGGGCACAGACCCGGTTCTGGCTGAAGATGCTGCTCTACACCTCGGCGTTTCTGGTCGTCACCCTCGGCACGCTGGTCATCTTCACTTTCGATCCCGATCTGTGACCCCGAACCTGTGAGGAGGTAGGCGTGCAGCTCCACAGGTACGACGTGGTCATCGTCGGCGCGGGCGGAGCCGGCATGCGCGCCGCCATCGAGGCGGGGCAGCGCTGCCGGACCGCCGTGCTCACCAAGCTCTACCCGACCCGGTCGCACACCGGCGCGGCCCAGGGCGGCATGTGCGCCGCGCTGGCCAACGTCGAGGAGGACAACTGGGAATGGCACACCTTCGACACGATCAAGGGCGGTGACTACCTGGTAGACCAGGACGCCGCCGAGATCATGGCGAAGGAGGCCATCGACGCGGTCCTCGACCTGGAGAAGATGGGGCTGCCGTTCAACCGCACCCCGGAGGGTCGCATCGACCAGCGCCGCTTCGGCGGCCACACCCGCGACCACGGCAAGGCGCCGGTCCGCCGGTCCTGCTACGCGGCCGACCGCACCGGCCACATGATCCTCCAGACGCTCTACCAGCAGTGCGTCCGGCACGACATCGAGTTCTACAACGAGTTCTACGTCCTCGACCTGCTGCTGCAGGATGGCGCGGCGGCCGGCGTGGTCGCCTACGAACTGAAGACCGGCGAGATCCACGTCTTCCAGGCCAAGTCGGTGGTCTTCGCCACGGGCGGGTTCGGCAAGGTGTTCAAGGTCACGTCGAACGCGCACACACTGACCGGCGACGGCATGGGCCTGGCGTTTCGCCGCGGCATTCCACTGGAGGACATGGAGTTCTTCCAGTTCCACCCGACGGGCATCTGGAAGATGGGCATCCTGCTCACCGAGGGCGCCCGCGGCGAGGGCGGAATCCTGCGCAACCGCGACGGCGAACGGTTCATGGAGCGCTACGCGCCGACCATCAAGGACCTCGCCCCCCGCGACATGGTGGCCCGGGCCATTTACACCGAGATCCGCGCCGGCCGGGGCTGCGGCCCCGACGCCGACCACGTGTACCTCGATCTGACCCACCTGCCTCCGGAGCAGCTCGACGCGAAGCTGCCGGACATCACCGAGTTCGCCCGCACCTACCTCGGCATCGAACCGTACGACGACCCGATCCCGATCCAGCCGACGGCGCACTACGCGATGGGCGGCATCCCGACGACCATCGACGCGCAGGTCCTCGCGGACAACGACACGATCGTCCCCGGCCTGTACGCCGCCGGTGAGGTGGCGTGCGTGTCCGTGCACGGCGCGAACCGCCTGGGGACCAACTCGCTGCTCGACATCAACGTGTTCGGCCGGCGGGCGGGCATCGCCGCCGCCGAACACGCCAACTCCACCCCGCACCACGTCGAATTGCCGGCGAACCCGGCGTCGTTCGTGGACGACATGCTGGGCCGGCTGCGCACGGGTGCCGGCACCGAGAACGCTGCCGCGATCCGCGCCGAGCTGCAGGAGTCGATGGACGTCAACGCGTCGGTCTACCGCACCGAGGCGACGCTCAAGCAGGCGCTCAGCGACATCGCCGCGCTGAAGATCCGCTACCAGCAGGTCGGCGTGTCCGACCGGGGCCGCCGTTACAACACCGAGCTGTTGGAGGCGGTCGAGCTCGGCTTCCTGCTCGACCTCGCCGAGGTTCTGGTGGTGGGGGCACTGGCGCGCAACGAGTCCCGCGGCGGCCACTCGCGGGAGGACTACCCGAACCGGGACGACGTCAACTTCATGCGTCACACGATGGCCTACCGGTCGGGACCGCCGGCGGCCGCCTCGCCGGCGGCGGACATCCGGCTGGACTACAAGCCGGTCGTCGTCACCCGATACGAGCCGATGGAGCGCAAGTACTGATGACCGTCGTCGACTCCCGGCCCGCCGCGGCCCCGGGTCCGGCCGCGACCGGACCGGCGCCCGTGACCGTCACGCTCAAGATCCGTCGCTTCGATCCGGAGTTCGCCGCGGAGGCACGCTGGGAGAGCTACCAGGTGCCGTTCGATCCCAGCGATCGCCTGCTCGACGCGATCATGTGGGTGAAGTGGAACGTCGACGGCTCGCTGGCGTTGCGCCGCTCCTGCGCCCACGGCGTGTGCGGGTCGGACGCGATGCGGGTGAACGGCGTGAACCGGCTCGCCTGCAAGGTGCTCGTGAAGGACCTCGGACCTGAGATCACCATCGAGCCGATCAAGGGCCTGCCGGTCGAGAAGGACCTGATCGTCGACATGGAACCGTTCTTCGACGCGTTCCGGGCGGTGAAGCCCTACCTGATCACGGATGACCACGAGCCGACCCGGGAACGGCTTCAGTCCCCCGAGGACCGGGCGCGCTTCGACGACACCACCAAGTGCATCATGTGCGCGGCCTGCACGACGTCGTGCCCGGTGTTCTGGAACGACGGGGACTACTTCGGGCCGCAGGCGATCGTCGCCGCGCACCGCTTCATCTTCGACAGTCGCGACGCCGGCGCCGACGAGCGGCTGGAGATCCTCAACGAGCGTGAGGGCGTCTGGCGCTGCCGGACCACCTTCAACTGCACGGATGCCTGCCCGCGGGGTATCCAGGTAACCAAGGCGATCCAGGAGGTCAAGCGGGCCCTGCTGTTCCGGCGCCTCTGATCGACCGAGGCCGGCGCGCCGCGAAATCCGCAATCCTCAGCCAGAATCCCGGGAGCCTTGGTGTTTCCCCGTCTTCTGCCGGCGCTGGCAGGTACGGGTCAGACGGCGCGGCGCGGCATCAGGTCCTGGGCACGTAGCACCCGGAGCAGATCGTCGGCATCGACCAGGAGTCGCCCCGTCGGCGGGCGGGTCGGCGAGGAATCGGCGTACTCCAGCCGGACGGGCAGGCTGTAGAAGTCGTCGAGGTGGCGGGCGAGCTCACTCAGCCGCCGCTCGGTCTCCTTGTCCCGCAGCCAGTTCCGCTCGCCGACGTCGGTGTCCTGCGCGCCCTCCCGCTCCAGGCGATGGGTCCGGCACAGCCCGTCCGGGTCCTTCCCGATGGCTCGCTTGCCACACCGGTGAGCGACGTATCCCCGCCCGCCCCCCATTACCATCGCGGTGCAACGGTCGCCTTCCCACATTTCGATCAGTGCCCGCTCTCCGTCTCGTCCGCCCGTCGATCGGCCGGCCCCGGAACCCCCGCGAGCCAAGGCTAGGACGAATACGGGAGATGTCCATGGTCAGCCGGCCGATTTCACCTCAATGTCACACCATTTGCCGGTGTGATGTTCGGTGTGCGCACAGCGTGCCAAGCCGGCTGCCGAAACGTCATTGGTTTGAACATTTCCTTTGCGCCGATCTCCGACTCGATTGCCGTCCCGCGCGGTGCTGCCCGCCGGCGACGCAGGGCGTCGTCAGGTGGTGTCGACGGCGAGCGCGAACGGCAGCACCGCGGGCGCGCCGGCTTTGCGCAGCAGGCGGGCGGCCACCGTCATCGTCCAGCCGGTGACGACCCGGTCGTCGACGAGCAGGATCGGGCCGTCGACCGCGCCGAGCGCGCCGTGCAGGTCCTTCGGGACGGCGAACGCCTCCCAGAGGCCGGCGAGCCGGTGAGCGCTGTTGTGGACCTGGCCCGCGTACGGGCCGCCGCCGACCCGGTCAAGCTGGCCCAGCAGCGGCAGCCGGCCGATGGCGGCGATGCGTTCGGCGAGGCTGGACACCAGCCGGGGCCGGCTGCGCGAAGGGATCGCGATCACCGCGGCCGGCCGGCGCGCCCAGTCCCAGTGGGCGAGCGTGCCCACGACCGCCTCCACCAGATCCGCGGGCAACGGGCCGTCGCCCCCGCTGTCGAGCCCGCCCTCGCTGTCGAGCCCGACCCCGCTGTCGAGCCCGGCATCGCGCCCGGGACCCGGGTCGGGGCCGGATGCCGGTCCGGCGGCGAACATCGGCCGTAGGCGGTTGCCCCAGCCGATGTCGCCGAGCCGCGCCACCACGCGTCCGGGCTCGGCGCCGGCCGTCGGCGGGATGCGGCCGGACAGGCTGATGCCCAGCCGGTTCATGCCGGTCGGCCACATCCGGCGCGGCTCGATGACCACCCCCGGGCGCATCAGCTCCTCGCGGGCCCGAGTGCTGGCCGCCGTCGAGACGGCTGACGGCCACGTGCGGCCGGTGCACCGGTCGCACCGCCCGCAGGGGGCGGCGTGGGGATCGTCGAGTTGGCGGCGCAGGAACTCCATCCGGCAGTCGGGGGTGGCGATGTAGTCGAGCATCGCCTGCTGCTCGGCGGCCCGCGCGGCGGCGACCCGCTGGTAGCGCGGCTCGTCGTAGAACCATGGCGCTCCGGTCGCCGTCCAGCCGCCCTTGACCCGGCGGACCGCACCGTCGGTGTCGAGGACCTTCAGCATCTGGTCGAGCCGGCTGGGGCCGAGGTCGACGGCGGCCAGCAGCGCCTGGGTGGACATCGGCCGGCCGGCGTCGGCGAGCACCCCGAGAACCGCGCGGACCACGCGCTCGGGCGGGAAGGAGGTGTCGGTGAAGTAGCGCCAGATGGCGCGGTCCTCCGCCGCCGGCAGGAGGACGACCTCGGCGGTCTCGACGGCCCGGCCGGCCCGGCCGATCTGCTGGTAGTAGGAGATCGGAGACGACGGCGCGCCGACGTGCGCGACGAAGCCCAGATCCGGCTTGTCGAAGCCCATCCCGAGCGCGCTGGTGGCGACGAGCGCCTTGACCCGGTTCGCGAGCAGGTCCTCCTCGGCGGCGATGCGTTCGGCGGCCTCGGTGCCCCCGTGGTAGCAGGCGACCGGGTATCCCTCGCCGCGCAGGAAGGCGGTCAGCTCCTCCGCCGCCGCCTTGGTCAGCGTGTAGACGATCCCGGAGCCGGGCAGCTCACCCAGCCGTTCGGCGAGCCAACCGAAGCGGTGCTCGGCCCGGGGCAGTTCGACGACGGCGAGCCGCAGGCTCTCGCGGTCGAGCGACCCGCGCAGTACCAGCGTGCCCAGGGTCGCCCCCGACTCCGACTCCGACCCCGCACCGGCACCGGCGCCGGCACCGGCACCGGCGTCAAGCTGCTCGCTGACGTCCTCGACCACCCGCTGGTTGGCGGTCGCGGTGGTGGCGAGGACCGGGACCTGCGGGCGCAGCCCGGCGATCAGGGTCCGCAGCCGGCGATAGTCCGGGCGGAAGTCGTGCCCCCAGTCGGAGATGCAGTGCGCCTCGTCGACCACGAGCAGGCCGGTGGTCGCGGCGAGCTCGGGCAGGTAGTCGTCGCGGAACGTCGGGTTGTTCAGCCGTTCCGGCCCGACGAGCAGCACATCGAGGTCGCCGGCGCGCAACGCCGCGTAGACCTCGTCCCACTCGGTGACATTGCCAGAGTGGATCTCACCCGCACGGATCCCCAGCCGGGAGGCGGCCGCCGCCTGGTTGCGGATGAGGGCGAGCAGCGGCGAGACGATCACCGTCGGCCCGGTGCGCCGGCCCAGGTCCGCCGGACCGGGTCCGGCCTCGCCGCGCAGCAGGGCGGTGGCGAGAAAGTACACCGCCGACTTGCCCCAACCGGTGCGCTGCACGAGCAGCACCCGACGCCGATGGGTGACCAACGCGTCGATCGCCTGCCACTGGTCCTCCCGCAGCACCGCGGCCGGGCCGGCCAACGCGCGCAGCAGCTCCTCCGCCCGCGCCCGCAGCGCCCCGCCGCCCGCCGCCAGGGCGGCCGCCGCCGCGGGAACCGCCCGGGGTACGACCGCCACGCCGGCCGGCTGTGGGCTGGTCTCCGCCACGGACCCGCCGGCCACCGGATGCGCTGAGGTCGTCTCGTCTGCCGCCATGCCCAGGTGTCTACCCGATGCCACCGACAAAGCCGGAACGGCCCAGGTCAGGCACCGAGCCTGAGCCGCGGGCCGGTGAAGGTCGACAGGGTCTCGCCGAAAGTCGTCTCCGGCCGATGCCGAAGACCGGCGGCCGTGTCGCACGCAGATCCAACGGTGCCGCGCTGCAGGGTTGACGACATCGACTCCGCGGACGGCAAAGTGACCACGACAGCGTCCGTCTCGTCATCCGGTTGTGCGGTCAGCCAGGAGTTCAGAACTGATCAGTTGCTCGGGCGCGGCGACGTCTTCGGCGACGCTCGAACGACCGGCGCGTACCGCGCGGATACCAAGCCACCCGACCGCAGTACCCACCGCAAGGGAGACGACGGTCAGAACCAGGTGGACGGTGAAGAAGCCGGTCGGGCCGTGATCCCAGGAACGATCATCCTTCCAGATGTTCCGCAGGAAATTCGGCCAGATCGCCCACGTCCACACACCAACCGCGATCAAGAACCACGACGCACGCTTCGACAGAGTCACCCGTCCAGCTTGCACCCGGGATCCCATCGGGTTCAGGTGAGCAACGTCCTAGGCTGCTCCGCCTCGATGCCCGCCTGACCGAAGTACAGCTCCAGCGCCTCGCGAAGACTCGCCAGCGACTCCTCGACGCCGGCTCCCTGGCTGGTCACCTCGACCTCCAGCGCCCGCGCCACGTACCACCCCGCGCCACGTACCAGTCGCCCTCGTGCGTCACGACCGCCGTCAGCCGCGCCGCCCGCTCCATGGAGATCAGCCTGCCCGGTGCGGCGCAGCGGGATCTTCTTGTCGTTGCCGTCGTTCTCGCCGGCCCATCAAGCGATTGCGCCGCGCCAAATTTCGGTCATATCACTCCTGCGGTACGCCCAGCGTCCCGGTTCACTGCCGATTTCTCGGTCCGGTCCGCCCCGCTATTCTCGGGCGAGCCCGTCGGACCAGCGCACCGCCCCGCATCGCGGTCGATGTCCGGCGGTATAGTTCCCTCTGGTGAGTATCGCCATAAAGCAGTGATGATGTGCGTGCCGGGGGCTGCATGACGTCGCGAGGGTTTTCCACACAGCGTTACCGCTGCCTTCTGCTCACCGCGCTCCTCCCGCTGGCGGTGGCCGCGTGTTCGGGGTCGTCGTCCGGTCCCGCGGGGGCGCCGGCGGCATCCACTCACATCGCGCTGTCCGGGTCGTCGGAACCGGCGGACCATTCGTTGCCTGCGGACACCGTCGCGCCGCGTCCGGAGCACCCTACGCCGACCGATGCCTCGCCCTCGGCCGGCTCCGCGTGGTCGCCGCTCGCCGCGTCTGCCTCGCCGTCCGACTCCCCCTCCCGGTCCCCGCACGTTCCTCGGCAGGGCGTCGGTTCACCGGGTCACGGCAGCCCGCGGGGCGCCAGCTCGGCGGGGGCCAGCTCGGTGAATCACGGTGCGCCGACGCCTGGCCCGACCCGACCCCCGTCCCCCGATGCGGTACAGGCGCGGCCGGCAGCGAATGAGCCTTCCCCGGCCGCGACACCGATACCCGCGGCCGCCCGTGCCCCGTCCCAGGCGGCCGCTGACCAGCCCGTGGGGCAGGCGGCCGCCGGCGACCAGGCAGAACCGGCACGTAGCCGAGCCGAGCCCGCCACGCCGTCCCCCGGCGCCTCCAGCGTCCTCAACGCCCACGATCTTCCGCCCGCAGGAGTGGATCTCAGTCTTGGCGCAGCCATCGGCGGCGATCTTCCCACCTGCCGGGAAATCGCCCAGGAGTACAGCGGGCCGGGCCCGGTCATCCTCGTCAACGGGGTGGACCGCAACGGCGCGGACCTGGGCCTCCTGCGGAAATACCAGGTCTGCCCGGTCGGATTCGATCCAGGCACGCGCTTGGCCGTCGCGGTGACCGCGTCCTCCGGCGAGGTGGTACGAAGCGCCGAAATCTGCATGGTCTGTGACTCCCCGGCAGATGCCGAGCTGCTGGACGCGCTGTACTGGACACCCTTTCTCGGCACCCCGGCCGGCCGGTACACCGTCGCGGCGACCGATGGCCGCCAGGTCTGGCGGACCGCGTTCACCCTGCTCCCGGGAGCCGCCAGCCCACTGATGGTCATCCGTGACTACAACAACGATCTGCATCCCGGCGACGAGGCCGTGGTGGAACTCGCCGGTTTCCGGCCGGGCGACCAGGTGGCGATCGACTTCTTCTTCGCCGGCGAATCACAGGCGAAGGGCGAGTATCGGACGAGCGTCGTCCTGCAGGCGGATGGCCAGGGAAACGGTCGGTACCGGCTGGTTACCGACGCGGATGATCCCCGGGGCGGATGGAACATGCTGGCCCGACCGGCGGGGGAATTCTCCTCAAAGCCGCCGCTCGGCGACATCATGGTGCGTTTCAGCCTTGGCTGACCGGTCACGAGGACGGACGTGGGGCTGACCCGGGCGAAGACCCTCGGCGGGACATGAAGATGGGTACGACGCAGCGCCGGCCCGTTGGACCTGCCGACACAAAGGACGTGGACGTCTTCGTGTCTCATGTGTCCGACGACGCACCGTGGGCCACCTGGGTCGCGGCCGTCCTGGAGCAACGGGGCCTGTCGGCGCGAGTGCTCGCCTGGGACCTGCCTCCCGGCGCCAACCACGTGCTGTGGACGGATGCCCAGATGGCGGCCGCCCGGCTCACCATGGTGATCTCCTCCGCGGCCTACTTCGACAGTCCGTGGAGTTCGCAGGTGTGGACGGGGGCACTCGTGTCCCGATCGGTGATCCCGCTACGGGTGGAGGCATGTCCGCTGCCCGGCGTGCTGGCGACGATCGCCCACGTCGACCTGTTCGACGCGGACGAGGCCGAGGCACGACGCCGTGTCCTCGTCGCCGCCGGCGTCGAGGCGGTCGCGCGGGTCGCGACGAGCGGCTTTCCCACGGATCGGACTACCGCCGGAATCGATGCCGCGACGTTCCCGGGCGCCCCACCGCCATCCGAGGTCGCGTCGTCGACTGCCGAGGTCGCGTCGTCGTCCCCCGACGCTCCGCCGGCATCGGCGGACGCGCCCACCAGCGGTTCGCCCGGCGTTGACGCCGCCCGGGTACGACGGCGGCTGCCGCGGGCCGGCCTGGCCCTGCTGACTACGCCGGCGCTCTTCGTGACCGTCGGCGTCGCGGTTGTCGTCGCCGGCGCCGTCGCGGGCCTGCTGATGATCCGGGGCAGCTCCGGCGGGGTGCCGTCCGCCCGGATGGTCGGCGATCTCCGGGTCGCCGTCACCGCGTTCGACGAGGTCGACGATGCCGGCCAGCGCCATCCGTCGGCATCGACGACCGACGCGGCCACGCTGGTCGCGGACCAGATGGTGCGCAGCCTCCAGCCCGTCCAGCAGTCACTCGCCGTCCAGGTCTGGGGGCCGTCGAAGATCGGCCGGGCGCCTTCCGGCCGCGGCGACCAGGCCGGTTGGGCGGATCAGGTGGTCCACAGGAGCAACGCGAACATCGTGGTGCGGGGCGTCCTGCGGGCGGCCGGGGCCGATCGCGTCGTGTTCACCCCGGAGTTCTTCATCGACCGGAGCCTCGTTCCCGGAGCCGAGGAACTGGCCGGCTACTATCAGTTCGGCACGCCCGTCGCGGCTCCCGCCGGGCTGGCCGACAATCCGGTCTTCCAGCGCGAGATACGCACAGTTCTTGCCGCCCGTGCCGGCGCGCTGGCCTGGCTCGTCCTCGGTGTCGGGCACTACGCGCTGGGCCACTACGACGAGGCCGCCACCGATCTGCGGAAGGCCGCGGGCATGCCCGGCTGGCAGGACGCCGATGGCAAGGAGATCCTCTATCTCTTTCTGGGCAACGCCGCCGACAAGAACGGTCGGTACGACGAGGCGATCGGCTGGTTCGACAAGGCGACCGGTATCAATCCGCGGTTCGGCCGCGCCCACACCGGCTCCGCCGAGGCCCGCTTTCACCTGTCCCGCGGACACTGCACGACCGACACAGTGAAAGTCCCCGATCTGCGCCAGTCAATCGACGTCTACCTCCTGGCGGCCGGCGAGGTGGCCCCTCCGTACGAAAGGCTCACGAAAAGCAAGATCGACCTTGGCCTCGGGCGGGTCTACGCGTGCCTGAGTCAGGCCGCCTTGAGCGCGGACTGGGACGCGGCCCGGCACCATTTCCGTCTCGCCATCGACGAGGGGACTGGGGATCCCGCCGGCCGCACCGTGCAGTCGGAGGCGTGGGTGGGCCTCGCACTCGTCGAGCTTCCGCCGCGGGGTGTCGCCGATCCGGCGGCATACCGGCGGGCCGTCGACGCCTACCGCAACGCCGTCGCCCTCGCGGACGGCTCGACGCGCAGCGCCCAACTGCTGACCCTGCTCGGCCACGTCCAGTACACCAGTGGTGACCATGCGGGTGCGCAAAAGTCGTTCGAACAGGCCGCGAACCTGGATCCGACCAACCGTGCCCGTTACCTGGCCGAACTCGCGAACCTGTCGAGCCCTGCCCCGTCAGCGCCGGCGCCGCAGGCCTGACGCCGCGTGCGCCCGACCGGCGAGCGGTCCGCCGACGGGCCCCCGGCTGGGCGGGTAGGTGATCGAGGGCTCAGGTGCGTAGCTGCTGGCGGGGGCCGGCGAAGGTGCGGATCACCTCGCCCAGCGTGGTGTCGGGCGGATAGGCCGAGGGCTGGACCGCGGCGGCCGAACTGTCGCCGGCCGGACCGAACCGGATGGCCCACAGCATCGACTCCGCGACCGGTAGGAGGGCGACGACGGCGTCGTTGTCGTCCTCCATCTGGGCGGTCAGCCAGCCGATCCGGTCGGACTGCAGGGCGCAGACGAAGGTGACCTCGCCCGCGCCGCTGACGGGACCGGAACGCAACTGCGCCCGCTGGCTCGCGACGCCGAGGGCGGCACCGAGCCGCTCGGCGACCCGCTCGCGTTCGTAAAGCGAGGCGTCCTGCGCCAGCCGGACGATGACGCCGTGCAGCTCACGCTCGCAGTGGATCTGGGGCTCGATCGCGGCGTCCTCGCCGAAGTACCAGGCGAGGACCTCGGGCAGCACGGCCCGCAGGTCCGCCGCGGCCGGCTGCACCATGGCGAGCCCCGGGTACTGCGGGGACCAGGCCGACCACGAGGGGCCGTCCTGGCGCACGATGAGTGTGACGGGTCTACCCACGATGGATCATCTCCAGCGAACTCCTCCGCCGTCCCGCCGCTTTGATCAGTATCCGCGCTCGCGGGGGCGCCTGGGAGCCGTTTGAGCTAAAGGTCGTGCCGATTACGCCCAACACTGCTCTTTTCCCGCGCAACAATCACGCCGGCGGATGTGCCGATCGCGGGATGTCGGGACGATCCGGCCGCTGCCGGTCGTACGCGAGACACCGCCGCGACAGAGGAGTCGAACACCGTGATCGACGGCAGCCATGGTCGTCATATCCGGCCGGACGAGGGGCCGTTGCTGCGCCGGCTGCGACTGGCCGCGCTCGCCGACTCGCCCGCCGCCTTCTGGCAGACCCTCGAGGCGGCGCGGGCGCAGCCGGCGGCCGAATGGGCGCGGCGGGCCGACGCCGGGGCGGACTCCCCGACGGAGCTGGTGGCGATCGTGGAACGGGCCGGGGAGGCGGTCGGCATGGTGCAGGGGTTCACCCCGACCGGCCGGCCCTGGTTACGCGAGCTGGGGGCCATGTGGGTCGCGCCCGCGGCCCGGGGCACCGGCGCCGCGGACGTCCTGCTGGCGACCGCGGTGACCTGGGCCACCCGGGCCGGCGCCGAGGCGGTGAAGCTGTGGGTCGCGCCCGCGAACCTGCCGGCGCGACGGCTGTACATCCGCAACGGCTTCGTCGTCCTGGGCGGACCGCGGCCGGTCACGGACGATCCGGCGGTCAAGACGTTCGTCCCGATGCTGCGGCCGCTGCACCCTCCTCGGGCCGAGCGGCGGCGATGACGTCGTGGACGAAGGAGAGCTTCGCCTGGACCGCGGGCGTCAGGACGAACGGATAGAGGTCGTCGCGCCCCATGCTGCGGTTGATCGCGTTGAGGGCATAGGTCAGCGGCAGCCACTGGGCGACGATCTCGGCGAGCTCCGGCGAGCTCCGGTCGAGCCCGTCCCCGCCTGGCGGCGACAGGTCGGCGGGCGCCGCGGCGAGGCTGCGCGGCGCGACCCCGAACGAGTCGAGATCCGGCCCGGACACCCGCAGACCGAACTCGGCGGCGGTGCGCAACGTGTCGCGGATGTGCAGGTAGTGGGCGAAGGTCTCGGCCCAGTCCTCCCACGGGTGCATCGTGGCGTAGGCGCTGACGTGGGTCTCGCGCCAATTCGGCGGGGGACCGTCGGCGTAGTGCCGGTCAATGGCGGCGGAGTAGTCGAGGCCCGCGTCGCCGAACAGGTCCCGGAACCGCGCGGCGCGCCCGGGATCGGCGTCGACCAGCGAGGACCAGTAGTAGTGGCCGGTCTCGTGCCGGAAGTGCCCGAGCAGCGTGCGGTAGGGCTCCCCGAGCTGGGTTCGGACCGTCTCACGATGGGCGTCGTCGGATTCGGCCAGGTCCAGGGTGATGACGCCGTCGCTGTGCCCGGTCACCACCTTCTGCTCGGTGCTGCTCAGCAGGTCGAACGCGAGTCCGGTCGCCGGGTCGTCGGCATGGGAGACCACGGGCAGGCCGAGTTCGAGCAGTTGGGCCACGAGCCGGCGCTTGGCCGCCTCCGCCCGTTCGAACTGCTCCTTGCCCACCGGATCCGTGTCCGCCGGCCGCGTCCGCGTCAACCGGCAGCAGACGCACAGCTCACCGGGCGAGGCGAGGTCCGCCGGGGGCACGGATCCGCCCGCGTCGGGGCGTCCGGCGGCAACCCTGGCAACCCTGGCGACCCCGGCCAGCCGGTTCACGGGCGCCGGCACGGCGATGAGCCAGTTGCAGCCGGCCAGCCGGGCGTTGGCGCAGCGCCGGTAGCGGCGCCGACGCGACGCCGGAACGGCCTCGAGGAGATCCCGGGCAATCGGGTCCGTCCCGGCACCGGCGCGCGGCGCCGCGAAGGGCTGCGGGACCGCCGGGCCATCCGTCGCCGGCCCGTCGCCGAGCCCGGCCCCCACCTCCGCCACCGGTGGCAGCTCGAAGAACTCCGTCGCGGGTTCGTGGGCGTCGTCACGCGCGGGTTCGTGGGCGTCGTCACGATCCGCGGCGCCCGCTGCCGGTGACGAGTCGGGCACCAGCGTGAGGAGCCGGCCACGGTCCGGCTCGAAGCCGAGCGGAGCCCCACACCGCAGGCAGGCGGTGTTCTCGAAGAAGACGAGCTGCCCGCACCGAGCGCATCCGTTGACCTTCACCGGGTTCCCCTCGTCTCACGGCGCCGGCCCGCGGGCGGCAACGGGACGAAACCCCAGGATCCGCGGTGTACCGGCGCCAATCGGCCACGGCATACCCCGCTGCACCCCCCGCACGCACGACGTTTCCCGCCGCTTGCCCAGCCCGCACGGACTCGGGACACGCCGCCGAAATCGCAAGGTCCGGGGCGGGCACTGCACCGCCTCACCCCGAAACCGCCTCACCCCGAACGACCCCACCGCTGGTGACCGTCCCACCACCCGACGGGCATTCAGCCCTCCGGACCGGGCCGACCGGGCGCCACAGGTGACGCCTTCGCGACGGACGTCACGGATACCCCGGTAGGTCCGGTCACGAATCGGGCAGTTATCCTTGACAAGCCCCCGAAAAATCCTCCACGGAGGACCAACGCGAGGAGGTGGCCGCTGTGAGTCCTGGCGGGTGCTCCAGTAACGGCCGCTTCCTGCTAGTGGACGCCAGCCGGCGTTGAGCTCCGGCCGGAGCGCCACGCGCGCCCGGCCCGCGTCCACGAACCCGGGGTTGACGACTCCCGGGGCACTGCTCGGAAGTCGGTCGAGGTCCGGCTCCGGCCCCCACTCGGGGTGCCACATGGTCGGTCACCGCTTCTTCGGCCCGGGGTGACGTTCACCTGTCCCGCCGCGGCCTGGCCGGCGCGTCTGCGCGCCGGTGCCGACTTCCGGATCCGCGTGGCCCTCGGCCACGGGATCTGATCGGGCAGTGCACGAGCAGGTGCGGTCGATTGATGTCGTGTCGACCTGAGGCCGCCGTGGCGACGGCGCGTGCGGCCTGCTCGAGCAGCGCGCGTGAACCGGCGGTGGCCGCCTGCGCGCGGGTGGGGAGCTTCCATGACCATCTCAGTAACGCGAACGACGGACCGTCGAGGTCTGGGCACCGATCGTCTCGATCTGCCGGCCTCCGGCCGGGTCGCGCTACTTCCCCGGGTGGACCGGGAGACCGTCAGCCGCTTCGCGGAGACCATCGCCCGTTTTCTGGGCACCGGGCGCTATCTCGCGATCCAGACGGGCATCGTCATCGTCTGGATCGCTCTGAACATCGCGATCCCGCTGCTGCGCTGGGATCCCTACCCCTTCATCCTGCTGAACCTGGCCTTCTCGACCCAGGCCGCCTATGCGGCGCCGCTCATCCTGCTCGCCCAGAACCGTCAGGACGACCGCGACCGGGCCTCCCTCACCGAGGACCGGGCCGTCGCCGGCCGCATGCGCGAGGACACGGAGTTCCTGACCCGCGAGGTCGCGGCCCTGCGGCTCGCTCAGAGCGAGGCGGCGACGCGCCAGTACGTCCGGGGGGAGCTGGCCGGCCAGCTCGAAGCGCTGCGCGGAGATCTCGAAAGCCTGCTCCGGGAGGCCGTCGAGCTCCCCCGTCAGGCCCAGGCCGTCCGCCGAACCGGCGAGACCGCGCAGCCCGGCGCGTTCACCCAGCCTGGAACCTCGGCCCGGGCTGGAGCGTCGGCCCGTTCCGGCGCGGACGACCGTGAGTCGACCGGTTCGGCCGCCGCACCGCCCGCGGCCCGCGACGGCGGTGCGGACTGCGCCGAGGATGCCGACGGGCCCGGCCTCGCCCGCCCCAGGGCGCCGAAGCGTCCCAAGGGCGCCAAGCGCGCCCGAGCCGCAAAGATCGCGCCGACGAGCACGCCCGTCGACGCCCCGACGGGCGGCGGCTTCCCGGCCGGCGGATCGCCGGCGGACACGGCGAGCCGCGACGGCGCGAGCGAGATCTCCCCGCCACCCGTCGGAGTCAGCCAGGCCGGGCACGCCGGTGGTATCTCCCGGACCGACGAGACCTATGAGACCGAGCCGGTCGACGCCGGCCCCGGGTCGGCGCCGGCGCACCTCGTGGCGAACGCGGTCGACGGTTCCCGCGCCGCCGCCGGGGGGATCGCGAGCGTGCCGGTGGCGGCCGATCCGGTTGCGGCCGATCCGATGGCGGCCGACGCAGCCAGGGCGGACACGGGCGCCGGCGGTGCCGCCACCCACCGGGCGGGCCGGGCGGTGCCGAGTCGCGGGCATCATCGTTCCCCGCTGCACGCCGGATCGGCCCGCCGATCGACGGAACGCCCGAAAACGGGCGATTCACCCACGGTGAACGCCACTTCGCGACACGTCTCGTGACCGCCCGCGCGGGAGCGGCCCGAGCCAGTAGCGTTCTGTAGGTGCGTGCCGGCCGGTCGTGTCGCTCCCGTTCAACCCTGCCAGCCGGTTCAATCCGGCCAGCCCGTCGCGCCCTGATCCTCACCCTCACGACCATGGGCCTGCTGTTCGCCCCTGTGGCCTGGCTCGCCCCGAGCCTGGCCGCCGCCGCGACGCCGGCAGCGCCCGGGGCGGGCGGTCAGGCCATCGGCGGCGCTCAGGCCGGTACCGGAGGCAGTGCGGAAGCGGGCGGTCAGGCGGGCGTCGGCGCCCCGGCGGATCCGGCGGCCACACCCGCGCCGGCGCCCGAGGGCTTCCTCGCCCCGCCCGCGCCGGCAGGGCTGACCGCGCAGGCCTGGCTGGTCGCGGACGCCGGCAGCGGCGCCGTACTCGCTGCCTCCCGCCCCCACGCGCCGGACCTGCCGGCCAGCACCATGAAGATCCTCACCGCACTGACCGTGCTTCCCGGCCTGCCACCGGACCGGGTCGTCACCGTCGACGAGAACGCCCCCCGTGTGGACGGCACCAAGGTCGGTCTGGTGCCCGGCGTCAGGTACACCGTCCGGGATCTCGCAACCGCGATGATGATCTCCAGCGGGAACGACGCGACGGTGGCCCTCGTCGAGGCGGCCGGCGGCACCGCGGCGGTCCTGGCCCGGATGAACGCGCTGGCCAGGTCACTGGGCGCGCGCGAGACCGTCGCCGGCGATCCGACCGGGCTGGACAGTCCGGGGCAGGTCACCAGCGTCTACGACCTCGCCGTGCTCGGCCGCGCCGCGCTCAACGACCCGAGCGTGCGGGGATACCTCACGATCTCGCGGGCATCCCTCGCCGGGCGCGGCGACCAGCGATTCGAGATCCAGAACCACAACTCGCTGCTCCGCACCTACGACGGCGCCGTCGGGGTGAAGAACGGTTACACGGTGGCGGCGGGCGCGACGTTCGTCGGGGCCGCCACCCGCGGCGGTCGGACACTCATCGTCGCGTTGCTGCGCGCGGCCCCCGCCTACGGCACCGACGCCCGCGCCCTGCTCGACTGGGGATTCGCGCACGCCGGACAGGTGACACCGGTCGGCTACCTGCCGAACCCCGCAGCGTCCGTGGCCGGCGACGCGGCCCGGCCCGCGGCCGCCGCGCGGGCGGTCGCGCGGCCCGCGGCGGCGCCCGTCCACCGCGCCGACCACTCGGGCGGTCTCGCCGGCGACATCGGCCCGATGACCTGGATCGCGCTCACGCTCACGGCGAGCGCCTGCGTCGTCACCGCCCTCACGCGACGCGCGGCCCGCGGACGTCGCCGGCACCGCGGGCCCGGGCCGCCGGTCGTGGCTGGCACCTCGTCGGCTGTTCCACCGGCCCGCGCTGCGAGTCGGCTCGGCGCGCGGCCGCGCCGAGCCGTGCCCCCTCAGCCCGAACCCCCGGAGGTCGACGGGGCGCGTCGGCGCAGCAATGCGCGCAGCCTGGCGGCCGGCGTCGCGTCCGAGCTGGTGGCCACGGACCCGACGGAGGAGTACGGCGTCGCGGAACTCGACTCCGACCGGTTCGACCGCAGGTGGGACGGCGCCAGGTGGGAGGGCGCCAGGTCGTCGGGTGCCAGGTCGTCGGGTGCCAGACCTGAGGGTGCCGGCCCTGAGGGTGCCAGGTTTGAGGGTGCCAGGTCTGAGGGTGGGCGGCCCGGCGAGGATCGCCTCGGCCGGGGCGAGTCCGGCGCGGACCCGTTCGACGGCGACGGGTCCGACCCCGGCGGGTCCGACCCCGGCGGGTCCGGCGGGACCGCGCCCCGGGCGGACGGCGAGTCCGCCCCGTGGGGCTCCGCGGGCCGCGAGGCATCCCGGTTCGGCGACCCGTTCGGCCGGTGATCCTCGGGGGGCACGGCCGTCCCCGAGGGGTACACGTCCGAGTCGTAGGGCGCGGTCACCGTCCAGGCGGCGACGAACAGCGTCCAGCGCATCACGATGTTAATCCAGATGAGCAGCCCGACGATGACCGCGAACGTGCCGTAGACCGGGTTGCCCATGGTCTTGCCGATCAGCCAGGTTCCCGCGACCTTGAGGATCTCCAGCCCGACCGCGCCGAGGACCGCGCCGCGCACCGACCGGCTCCGGTCAGTCTGCCCGGGCAACCGCCAGAACAGGTAGAGGAACACCGCGGTGTCGATCGCGAGGGCGACGAGCAGGGCCAGGACGCCGGTGACCCACGCGGCGGCGGTGCTGCCGGACAGCCCGATCCAGTCCAGGAACGTCCCGGTCGCCGAGGTCGACAGGCTGGTGACCACGAGCGAGGCCAGCAGCGTCAGCCCGAGGCCGGCGAGGACGACGATGTCACGCAGCCGCCGCATGATGATGTTGCCGACGTCGATGTCCTGGTGCCAGATCAACCGCAGGGCATCGCGCAGCGCGTCGATCCAGGCGAGACCGGCGAGCAGCAACCCGAGCAGACCGATGATGCCGACACCGACCTTGGCGTTGCCGATCGACGTGACGTCGAGCCTGTCCGCCAGCCCCGGCAGGTAGTCGTTGATCTGCCTGGTCAGGCTGTCCTGCACGTCGGGGTAGGCGTCGACCACGAACCCCGTGACCGCGAAGGCGAGCGCGACAATCGGGAAGAACGACAGAAAGGCGAAGTACGTCGCCGACGCCGCCAGCCGGTCCCCGCCGTCGGCCGTGTACCGGGAGTACGCCCGAATGATGTGGTCAAGAAACGGACGTTTCGCCCTTACCGCCCCGGCGGTGTCGGAAACCGTGCCGACGCCGGCCCGAACCGCCTCACGAGGTTTTGTCACACCCGTCGATGTCCCCCCGACGACGCCTGGTCATTCCCGTGAACCGAGGCCGGCGCGTCGCCCTCCGTCGCCATTCGGTTCGGACTCGTCCCCCTGCTGACCGAACGGATAGAAGCGTAGTTGCCGCCAGCGGAGGTCGGCCCCTCTTTCGTAGAGCCCGAACCCCTGCACCTCGAACTGTGCCTGGTAGTCGGCCAGCGCCTCGTAGGCACGGTCGAGGCCGTCCTCGGCGATGTCGTGGGCAACGGTGACATGCGGGTGGTAGGCGAAGCTCAGCGGTCGGTCCAGCGGGCCGGACCGCACCGCGGCCGCCAGCGTCGCGCAGCGGGCCGCACCGGCGACGAGAGCGACGAAGACAACGGGCGACAGTGGACGGAACGTCCCCGAGCCCCGCAGACGAATCGTGAACGGAGCGTTAGGCGGGGCGATATGCGCGAGATGACGCTCGATCGCCGGCAGGTCGGCCAGTCTGACCGTCGTCGGCCCGAGCAGGGTGACATGCGGAACGATGAGGGCGGCATTGGGATCCCCGAGCCGCTCCCGCCAGTCCTGGAGCTCGGTCCGATAGGGCTCCGGAATGCCGATCGCGACGCCGATGTCGGCCAGGTCCACCGCGTCGACCGGGCGGGCCGGATCCGCCGCGCGCACGGCGGCGCCAGGTTCGAGCGACCTTTCAGTCATGCGCGACCGGCACCGTGGCATGCGCGGCGCTCGTGGCATCCTAGCCAAAGATCGTAACTCTCGGTACTCGCGGGCACGCCATCACCGGGTCGGTGACCGGCCGTCGGGGTCGGTGTCGCCGAGGAAAGCATGCCGACATCATGGCCCACGGACCCCGCCTGTCTCCCGCGGACCAGAAGACCGCGACCCGCTTACCCGCAGATCCGGCCAAAACAGCGACAACCCGCCATATGGATGGGGCCGATCGCGGGATGATCCCGACAAGTGCCACCGGCGGAGGCCGCCCGCCCGTCGCACTGCGGTCCGGTCACGCCGAGGGATTCACCATCTGGGGGCGGGCCTGCGCCAGCACGTCATCCGACAGGGGTGGCCACACCCGGCGCGCCCAGTCCCCGAAGTCTCGATCACACAGCGTGACGCACGCGAGCCGGGCGACCGGATCCACCCACAGGAACGTGCCGGCCTGGCCGAAGTGGCCGAAGGTCGTCGGGGCGTTCGCGCGGCCGGTCCAGTGCGGGTTCTTGGTCCCGCGGATCTCGTATCCCAGCCCCCAGTCGTTCGGGTCCTGGCGGCCGAAGCCAGGCAGGACGCCAGCCAGCCCCGGGAAGGCGACCGAGGTCGCGGCGGCCGACGTCGCGGCCGAAAGGAGGGTGGGCGCAAGCAGCTCGGCGGCGAAGCTGCGCAGGTCGGCCAGGGTCGCCGTCACCCCGGCGGCCGCCGAGCCGGTGAGGCTGGCTCGCCGCATCCCCAGCGGCTCGAACACGGCCTCGGCGAGGTAGTCGGCGAAGGCGATCCCCGTCGCCCGGGTGACCACCTCGGCCAGCCGGTCGAAGCCGGCGTTGGAGTAGATCCGGCGGGTGCCCGGCGCGGCGAGGACCTTGTCGCCCTCGAACGCCAGCCCGGAGGCGTGGGCAAGCAGGTGCGCCACGGTGGACGACTCGGGGCCGGCCGGGTCGGCCAGCCCGATCGCGCCCTCCTCCACGGCGATGAGCACCGCATAAGCGCTGAGCAACTTCGACACCGAGGCAAGCCGGAACGGATGATCGTCCGGCCCCGTCCGGCCGAGCTCCCGGACCGTCCCGATGTCGGGAGCGTCGTCGCGGCCGAGGACCGTGACCGCCACCGTCCCGACCGGCCACTGCGAAACCTGCGCCAGTGCGTCCACGCACGCACTGTACGAACTCCTCCGCCGAGCCGTGGTCCCCGGCGGACCCGGGAGACACCGGACCGACCCGGAAGGACACGACGGGCCCGGAAGGACACGACGGACCCGGACCGGGCTGCGGGCGGGCCCACGGCAGGCACCGGGGGCGCCGACGCACCGTGGCGTGGTCGGCTGCGAGACTGGCGGGCGTGCAGACCCCGTCCTCAGCGCCCACCCCGTCCGGCCCACGCCCGATCCCGGCGGGACCAGCGAAGGACATCGACACCATCACGACGGCGACCCCGATCGTGCGCGTCGACGAGTCGGCGGATCTGCCCGACCGCACGATTGACGTGCTCATCGTCGGTGGCGGTCCGGCCGGTTGCGCGGCGGCGCTGGCGGCGCTGCGGGAACGCCCCGAGGCCAGCGTCGTCATCGCGGACGCCGCCGCGTTCCCCCGGGACAAGACGTGCGGCGACGGCATCGCCCCGCACGGCCTGGACGTGCTGCGCGACCTCGGCGTCACCGACGCCGTCGCCGGCTACCATCCGGTCGACCGGATGCGGCTGCGCACGCCGGGGGGCGCCGAGGTGGCCACCCCGTCGGCCCGGGCCAGCTACGTGGTCCCCCGGGAGGTCTTCGACGCCCGTCTCGTGGCCGCGGCCCGTGCCCGCGGCGCCCACCTGGTGCGACGCCGGGTGCGGACCCTGGAGCTCGCCGACCGGCCGCGGCCCGACGGGCGGGGGCGCGAACCGGTCGTCGTCGTCAACGGCGCGCTGACGGCCCGGGTCGTCATCGGCGCGGACGGCGCGAACTCGGTCGTGCGACGCGGGCTGAACCTGGCGGCGAACCCGCCGGAAGCCATGGCGATCGCGGTGCGGGCGTACGCCGACCTCCCCGCCGACGAGCGTCCACCCGAGCAGTTCATCCACATGACCGACGACGGCTGGCCGGCCTACGCGTGGTCGTTCCCGATCGGCGACGGCCGGGCGAACATCGGCTACGGCATGCTGCGCTCCCGCCTGACCGGCGGCGACGACGGGACGAGCGCGAAGACGGTCCTGCACCGCACCCTGGCCCGGATGCTGCCGCAGACGCCGGCGGACCCGACCACGCTGCGGGCCCACCACCTTCCCCTGTCGACCCATCGGCCGCGCCAGCCCAACGGTCCGGTTCTCCTCGCCGGGGACGCCGCCTCGCTGATCAATCCCCTGACCGGCGAGGGCATCTACTACGCACTGCTGTCCGGCTCCCTGGCCGGGCAGGCGGCGGTCGGGGTGGCGAACCCCGCCGGCGCCGGTCGGCGCTACCGGCGCTCACTCGACGCCGAGCTCGGTCGGCACCTGCGGCACACCGCGCTGCTCGCCGGGCTCGTCGGCCGGCGCCGCACGATGATGGATGCCGCCGTGCGGGCCGCCCGCACGCGCACCGAGCTCTATGACACCCTCGTCGAGATCGGACTCGGTCGGGGCACGATCCCGGCCAGTTCCCTCACCCGGCTCGCCGTTCGACGCACCATGTCCGGACGGCGCTGACCGCAGCCGTCCCCACCGGGCCGTCCCCACCGGGCCGTCCCCGACCGGAACGGCCCCGACCGAACGGCCCGACGCCGTCCGTGCCACCTCGAAACGCCTTCCTGGCGGGGGGACGTCAGGGTCCCAGGTAGGGCACCGCGGAGGTGAGCATGATCACCGATGCCCCGAGCAGCACCAGGACCACGGTGTCGAACGCCCGCCCGCGCACGGCGAGCAGGCCGGCCCGCCGCGTCGGCAGCGCAAGGCGGGCAAGTCCCGCCAGGGCCAGCACAGCCCCGACCACCAGCATCCCGCGGCGCCACCGGTCCTGGTAGACGAGCGTCAACCCGACCGCGACGCCGACCAGCACCAACGCGAACACCATCTCGCGGCGCAGCCAGCCGACTATCCCCGACCGGCCGGCTCCGGTCGCGCCGGCCACCACAGGCGCGGCGGGCCCGGTAGTCGAACCGGGCTCCCACGGTGCTTCCGGCCCCAGGGGTGCACCGGACCCCGCGAGACCGCCGGACCCCGCGGGAGCATCAGGCCCAACCGGAAAATCAGGCCCAGCGGAAGCGTCGGGTCCAGCGTGGGCATCAGGCCTCGAGGCCACGGGTGCCACGAGCGGTCCGCGGTCCGCGGAGGCGTCGGGTGGCCAGGCAGGTGCGGGCAGCCCCGTCGGATCCGGCCCGGCTGCTCCCGCCGCGCGCCGGGCGGACGGTCGCCGGTCCACGGCGGGACCCCGCGCCCCGAGTCGCGGACGTGTGTCGACCTCACGGGCCGCCCTGCGGTGCTCCTCGCCGCGGCGCGGCCCGCCGCGCGCGCTACCAGCAGACGCAGGGTCGGCCGACGGCACCGGCCGTACCGGCGGCACGGGCGGCACCGGCGGCACGGGGCGGTCCTCCCGGCGGCGCGGCTCGCGGTGGCGGTCGGCGTCGCCGCGGCTGCGATCGTCCGGGTACCACGGCTGCGGCCGGCCGCGCGCCGATCGGTGCCCCGACGCCGCACCCTGCCGGCCGGGTCCCGCGCCGCCCCGCGCATCCCCCCGGCCCCCGTCCTCGGGCCAGCCCGCATCGCCGGGTTCGCGCCCATCGCCCGGTCCGCGCGCATCCTCTGGCCTGCGCGCATCCGCGGGCCAGCCCCCATCACCAGATCTGCCCGGGTCTCCGGGCCAACCCGCATCGCCGGCCCAGCCGGCGCCGAGGGGACGACTCCGAGTGTCGTACGGGCGATCGGCCCCGGCGGGATCCCGCTCGGGCCAGTGCGGCCGGGCGGTCACGTCATGCTCGCCCTGGCCGGCGTCGGGCCGGGGCAGGTCCTCGGGCCAGGGCAGGTCGGGCCGGCGTGGCGCGTCGGTCACCCCCACCTCCGGCGCCGGTCAGCTTCGTTTTCGGACGGGCCTGCCGTGCTGATCGTGGCGATGCGCCGCCGTCACCGGCGGTCCCACCGCGACAGGACGGTGCAGAGCACTCATCCAACCAGCACGACGGATCCTCAGGACACACGGTAGGCCGTGCCCCGGCCATCCACCGGCCACCCGCGGATCTGAAGCGTCCAGATCGTCCAAGAGTCACGTGTTACTGACCCCCAACCGGGGATCACTGGCCAAAGGATTGCCCCAGCCACCCGGCGACGGTCACCAGTGGTCGCGCGGAAGCCGACGCGGGGAACGGCCGCGGGCAGGTCAGTGACGAGCGTGGATCGATGGAAGCGAGGTTGGACAGAAGTGGACGGGCCGAGTCTGCGGATCGAGATCACCGGCGAGGTCTTTTCTCTGCGCACCGAGATCACGACGGTGGGGCGGGGGCCGGGCGTCGACGTGCCGCTCGCCGATTCCAGCGTTTCCCGGCTGCACGCCGAGATCGTGCGGCGGGGCCCGTATCTCTACGTCTGGGATCAGGGGCTGTCCCGCAACGGCACCCGGGTCAATGGTCAGCCCGTCGGTCGGCGGATCCTCCACGACGGCGATGTCATCCGGTTCGGTGCGGCGGGCGTGCGCTTCCAGGATCGGCGCCCGCTGATCGAGTTCACCATCGAGGCGGGCCGCGGGACGGCGGCCCGGGACCGGACCGCCGAACTGCGCGTCCCCGACCCGCCCGATCTCACCCGCCGGGAATGGGACGTGCTGCGCGCCCTGTCCCGCCCGGCCGGCGCGCCGGGTGCCTTCGTCATCCCGTCGTCGACTCGCGAGGTGGCCGAAAATCTCGTCGTCACCGAGGGAGCGGTCAAGCAACACCTGCTGCGGCTCTACCGCAAGTTCGACATCGCGCCGGGACCCAACCGGCGGGGACGGTTGGCGAACGAGGTGATGCGCCTCGGGATCGTTCGCCCGGACGTGGCGGAGCCGCTGCAGCACTCCTGAGTTCCCCGAGCAGCACGTGCCGGGGAGGAGGCCCATATATCACATGCGGGTATGCAAGCGGGTCATCGCCCCATTCGGCCACATCGGGAACACAATGCTCAACACCCCCACCTGTGGGCGTCCCACGCGCTTAGGGCAGACTTCCGGCCGCGGTGCCCACTTGGAGGGAGTTCGACGTGGCAGACGAATCGCCTCACAGCAAGAAGCTTCAGGAACTGATGTTCAGGGCCTGGGAGACCTTCGGGGACGCCCGACACCTGGACAGCGACGACAGGGTATTCGTCCAGGCGCTGGCGCGGCAGACGGCCGACCGGATCTCGGTGCTCTACGGCGCGAGCTGGCGCGACGCCCTGGACTGGGTCGCGCAGCGCTACGTGCCCAACGGCGACCAGCCGGGTGGGACGGCGGCGGCGGCGGGCGCGCCGACGGCCACCACGGCGAACGGCAACGCCAGCGGCCGGCGGGGCACCGCCGCCGCGGAGGCGAACGCCGCGTCCTGAAGCGGTGGCACCGGGCGGCGCGACGCGCCGCTGGGCGGCGCCACCGACGAGTCATCCCGGGGTCCATCGGCGCCGGGATCTGATCCACGGCCGCCTGGTGCACGGGTCCCCTCGGGCAGCGGGTGGTCCGCCGAGCACGGCACGGAGGCGGTCGCGTCCCCGGACCCGGCCGACGGCCGGCCACGGCCGCACTCGTCGGGATCGCTTCACCCGACGGGCTCAGCACCGCCGCCGGCCGGACCGGACCCGCCCGAGGCCGCGGACCCGGCGGTGGAGCGCGCCGGGCCGTCCCCGCGCGGTGCTCCGTCCCCGCAGAGTGCTCCGTCCCCGCAGAGTGCTCCGTCCCCGCAGAGTGCTCCGTCCCCGCAGAGTGCTCCGGCCGCGCAGAGTGCTCCGGCCGCGCCCGAGCCGGCGCGCGCGGGTCCGGACGCCGCCCGACGCCCGAGCCCGTCGTCCGGCGCGCCGGAGGGGCCGGACGGGCCGGGGCCGGACGGGCCGCAACCGCCGCCGCGGGCGGGTCCCCCGCCGGAACGGCCCGTCGACGTCCACGAACCGCGGCCGGCGTCGGCGCCGAACGCACCGGCTCCCCCGCCCCCGGGTCGAGCGGTCATCGAGCCGGAGCATCCGCGGCCGGCGCCACCGGCGCGATGGGCCCCGCGGCGGTTCCGTTGAACCTGCCCGCCGGCTCCCGCGCCGCCCCGTCAGGGGGCCCGGCGTCAGTGCGCGAAGTGGCGCACCCCGCTGAAGTAGAGCGTCACGCCGGCCTCCCGGGCGGCCGCGATGACGAGTTCGTCGCGCACCGATCCGCCCGGCTCGACCACGGCCCGAACCCCGGCCTCGGCGAGGACCTCGAACCCGTCCGGGAACGGGAAGTAGGCGTCGCTGGCCGCTACCGCGCCCTTGGCGCGGTCCGCCGCCCGGGTCACCGCGAGTCGCGCCGCGTCGACCCGGTTGACCTGTCCCATCCCGACGCCCACGGTGGCGCCGTCGCTGGCGAGCAGGATCGCGTTGGACTTGACCGCACGCACCGCGCGCCAGGCGAAGCGCAGGTCGGCCAGCAGGGCCTCGTCCGCGGGGGATCCCGCCTCCAACGTCCAGCCCGACGGCTCGTCGCCCGGTTCCTCGACCGCGTCCCGAGACTGCAGCAGCAGGCCGCCGCTGACCTGGCGCAGCTCGATCCCGCGCTGATGCGGGGGCGCGGGGCATTCCAGCAGGCGGATCGACGGCTTGCGGGCGAGGATCTCCACGGCGCCCGCCTCGTAGGACGGCGCCACGACGACCTCGGTGAAGATCTCCGCGATCTGCTCGGCGAGCTCCACCGAGACCGGCCGGTTGGTGGCGATCACCCCGCCGAACGCGGAGACCGGGTCGCAGGCGTGCGCCTTGCGGTGGGCCTCGGCGATCGTCGCGCCGATCGCGATGCCGCACGGGTTGGCATGCTTGATCACGGCGACCGCCGGCTCGGCGAAGTCGTACACCGCGCGGCGGGCCGCGTCGGTGTCGGTGTAGTTGTTGTACGACATCTGCTTGCCGTGAAGCTGGCGAGCCGTGGCGAGGCCCGGCTGCCCCTCGCCACCGGCCTCGACGTAGAGGGCGGCCCGCTGGTGCGGGTTCTCGCCGTAGCGCAGCACGTCCGAACGGTGCCACTGCGCGGACAGCACATCGGGCCAGCCGGTCTCCCGGGCGACCTCGTCGGGGGCGACGACCCCGGCGAACCACGAGGACACCGCGACGTCATAGGCGGCCGTGTGGGCGAACGCCCTGGCCGCGAGGCGGCGGCGGGCCGGCAGATCGTAGCCCGAACCGCGGACCGCCTCGGCCAAGTCCGCGTACTCGTCCGGCGAGACGACCACGGCGACCGACGCATGGTTCTTCGCCGCCGCGCGGATCATCGCCGGACCACCGATGTCGATCTGCTCGATCGCCTCGTCCTCGCTCGCGCCACCGGCCACCGTCGCGGCGAACGGGTAGAGGTTGACCACGACCAGATCGAACGGGGCGATGTCGAGTTCGGCCAGTACGGCCGCGTGCTCGGCGTTGCGCAGGTCCGCGAGCAGACCGGCATGGACATGCGGGTGCAGCGTCTTGACCCGCCCGCCGAGCACCTCCGGAAAGCCGGTGACGGTGCTGACCGGGATGACCGCCAGCCCGTGGCGAGCCAGCACGTCCGCGGTCGACCCGGTGGAGACGACCTCGACGCCCGCGGCCAGGAAGGCCTCGGCGAGGACGTCGAGCCCGCTCTTGTCGTACACGCTGACGAGCGCCCGGCGCAGCGGCCGTCGCCCGGTGGGGATCACCTCAGCGGACTCGGATCCCCGGGCTGCGCCGCTTGCGCCCGCCGTGCCTTCGCCCGATGACGTCATGATTCCTCCTGGACGTGAGCTGAGCCTCTGCCGATACCTGAACCGCGCGCCGGCGCGCGCAGGTCGGGGGCGCGCCGATGCCCGGCCGGAACCGCCTGCGCGCTCTCCGACCGCACGATCTCGCCGATCGTCGCGACGAACAGTCCTCGCTCGACGCCCTGAATCCGGGCGCGAAGGGTCTGCTCGCTGTCGTCCGGCTCGACCGGAACCGGACGCTGGGCGATGATCGGCCCGGTGTCGACCCCCTCGTCGACCCAGTGCACCGTCACCCCGCTCACCTTCACCCCGGCGGCGAGCGCGTCGCGGACCGCGGAGGCGCCCGGGAAGGCGGGCAGCAGCGAGGGATGGGTGTTGATGGTCCGGAACCGGCCGATCACCCGCCGACTGAGAATCTTCATGTAGCCCGCCAGGACGAGCAGATCGGGCTCGAACGCGGCGATCCGCTCGGCGGTCGCCGCGTTGAAGGCCTCCCGGTCGGGATGATCCTCGAGCCGGACGGTGAACACCGCGACGCCGCTGTCCCGGGCCCGCCGCTCCGCCCCGGTGTCGTGGCGATCGGTGCCGACCGCCACGACTGTCGCGCCGAACTCGGGCTCCGCGGTCGCGTCGAGAACCGCCTGCAGGGTGGTTCCCGCGCCCGAGGCGAGTACGACGAGGCGAGCAGACACTTCACCCTCCGTGACCAGAATGGGACGGCCCGATGGACCCGGGCCGGACGCCCCGAGCGACCGGAGCGTCGACGCGCCGCGGACGCCAGTGGGACGGCCGCCGCCGCGCGCTGACCGCCACCGCCACCGCCACCGCGCGACGCTCACGTCCCCGACCGCGGCGAAGGACGACCCGTCCGACTGTACTGACTGGACCACCTGCGCCGCGCGGGACAGCCCAGGAGCATCCCGCCGCCGCGATCACGCCGCCGGGGCCCACCCGGTCACGAACTCGGCCAGCCGAGCCTCGATCGCCGTGGCGGACGGGACGTCGCGGCCCGCCGGGGCGGCCAGTGGCGCCGTCATGGACAGCAGCCCCGCCAGCCGGTCGTCGTCGTCCCCGCCGGCGCCCGCCCCGCACGAGCAGCCGGCGGCGGTCCGGTCGCCGTCGGCCCCCGGGTCGAGCTGGCCGAAGTCGGGCCCGTCGAGCAGGTCGCCGGGCCGGCACAGGTACAGCTCGGCCAGCCGGGCCAGCACTGTGGCCGAGGGCGCCCGGCCGCCCCTGCCCGGCCAGCTCTCCCAGTACGACCAGGTCTTACCGGTCTTGGCCGGTCCGCGCCCCGGCCATCGTTCGTTCCACCGACGCGCCGCCTCCTCCTGGGTCCAGCCATGGGCGAGACGGAACGCCACCAACGCACCGAGCCGATGACGAGCCTGGAGCCTGCGGGCGATGCGACGGTAGGACCAGCCGAGTGCCCGCAGGCGCCTGGCCTCGACTCGGATGTGGGCGACCGCGACCGGCACGACGACCTCCGTGAGGATGATCCAACGCCGGCACACTAACCCACGCCACGGACATTTTCCGGCGACGATCCCGCCGGCCGGCGCTGACCGGCGCGGCTTGGCGGTTGCGCCGCTTACCAAGTACGCGGCCTACTGGGTGCGCCGCGACGGCCGCGCCGAGAGCCCAGACCCGGGCAGCGACATCCGGCGCCGCCAGAACGACGGCTCCGCGTCCTCGGCCAGGAACGGCCGCTCGGCGCGTCGGGCGGCCAGATCGATGCCGCCGAGCAGCAGCAGGCCGACAGCGGCGACCTCGCCCCCGGCGAGCAGCCCGCATACCCACCCGCCGGTCGGCCCGTAGTGGCCGTCAACCCCGCCGACCCGCCCGATCGACGCCTGGATCGCCAGCCCGGTGAGCAGACCGCAGGTCACGCCCGCGACCAGCACGGTCGCGAGCCGGTAGCGCGAGCGGCTCCCGGCCGTGGCCCGGTGGACCATCGCCACGAGCACGATGCCCGCGACGATCGGCACCAGGGCCAGGACGAGCCACCCGGGCCGCGGCAGCGCGTTCGGGGGCAGCGCCGCCAGCACCGGGAGGTCGGGCAGCTCGGCGGGATGGACCGCATTGACCCGGACCATGCCGGGTCCGGTCCGGAAGCCGGGCCCCAGCGCGTAGGACAGGCCCCACAGCACCAGGTTGGGGACGAGCGCGAGCTGCGTCGCCGCGAGCCCGATCCCGCCGAGCACCCCGACGTCGAGCGCCCGTTCCGCCCCGGCTACCTCGGGCAGCGTGGCGGCGAGCACCAGAGCGACGCCGAAGGCGGCGATGGCGATGAGCGACGCGAACGCACCCGCCCCGCACAGCAGGGAACTGCGCAGCATCCCGGGCAGCGTGCGCCAAGCGGTCCGCAGCCGGTGGCGACCGGCGAGGGCGCCGAGCAGCGCGGCGGGCAGACCGAGCGCGATCGTGCCCAGCGCCGCGGATGGCAGGGTCGGCCGCGCCGGGCCGGAGCGCACGACAAGCGCGACGAGCACGACGAACAGCGTCTGCGCGCCGACGACGCCGACGACGTCGGCCACCACCGCCCGCCAGGGGACGCCGATGAGCGCGCCGCGCCGGCCCCGGTTGTCGGCCCCGACCACCTCGCCGGAACCGCCGGAACCGCCAGAACCGCCGGAACCGTCAGAACCGCCGGGACCGGCTGCACCGGAAGCCCGGCCCGTCGCCGGCGCCTGCCGGCCGGCGGGGTCACTGCCTCCACCGGCGGCACCGCCCTCGACGGCGGCCGGCGTCCGATCTATCCCGTCCTGGTGGGATGATCCGTCCCCATCCGGCCGACCCCAACCCGGCCGACCCCAACCCGGCGGGCCCCAGCTCGACGGGCTCCAACCCGGGCGGCCCCGGCCCGCCCGACCCTCGCGGCCGCGGCCTGGGCGCAGGAGTGCGGCACCGACCGGCGCGGGGGCGGCCGCCGCCCGCCGGTGCGCGGCGCTGAGCGCCGCGGCCAAGGGGAACAGCGCAAGCCCGAGCGGCCGGAAGGAGATGACCCCGTCCGGCAGCCGCAGCGTCGTGCCGTGGGCGACAAGCCACAGGTCTGCCCCGACGCGCAGGGCCGCGGCGGGCCCGGTCGACGAGCCGGTGTCCGCGCCCCACACGACCAGGACGATGAACTCGATGAAGACCAGTCCGGCCGCCGACGCGGCGATCGCCGCCACCGCCGGCCGGCCGACCCGCTGCCACAACCGGTCGAGGAGCTGGCCGGCGGGGCCGGGACGGTGGGGGAAGGCGGGCACGGTAGGACGCTCGCACGCGGCTGCACGCCATCCCGGACAACACGCCGTCCGGATCCCGGAAATGCCGGGAACATCCCGAACGTCCGCGCTGTCAGGCGTCAGGCGGCGGGACGCAAGCCGTGGCGACTAACGGTCGGCCGGCGGCTGCTGGCCGTAGGCGCCCGGAGGCTGCGGCTGGCCATAACCACGCTGCTGCTGAGGCTGCGGCGCCTGAGGCTGGGACTCCTGGTGCTGGGAATCCTGAGGCTGGGATGGCTGTCCATAACCATCCTGCGGCTGGCCGTAGGCGGGCGGCTGGCCATAGCCCGCAGGGGGCTGGCCATAGCCCGCGGGCGGCTGGCCGTACCCCGCGGGGGGCTGGCCATAGCCCGCGGGCGGCTGGCCGTAGCCGCCGGTAGGCGCGCCATATCCGCCCTGCTGCGGCTGACCGTAACCACCCTGAGGCGGCTGTCCATAACCGGTCGGGGGCTGACCGTATCCCTGCTGGGGCTGACCATAACCGGGCTGGCCGTAACCGGGCTGGCCGTAGCCACCGGCCGGGGCGCCGTAGCCGGGGGTCGGCTGCTGCCCGTAGGGCTGGCCGTAGGGAGGCTGACCCGGCTGCGGCCAGCCGCCTGGCGTGCCCGGGCCACCCGCCCGACCGCGGCCGGGGATGGTGGCCCCGTTCGCCAGCGCCGCCAGGACGCCGAAGACCGTCTGGGCGATGGCGGCGACCAGCGCGAGATAGAAGCCGTAGCTAGGGCCGGCGTCCAGCCCGCTCGGCACGTCGGGGAACCTGATCCACCGGATGAGCAGGAGCAGCGTGGCGAACGCCGAGGCGCCCGGCAGGATCCACAGGGCGGACACCGGGCCGACGTCCGGGATGCGGAGGTTCGCGAACAGGCGCGCCGCGAGCAGACCGGCCACCGCGAGGACCAGCAGCACCGGGAACCAGGAGTTGAACCCGAGCCCCCAGCCGTTCTCGTGCGCCTTCGTGCCGCGACCGAAGAACGAGTAGCTCACCGAATACCAGGGCAGGAAGCTCACGATGAACATGACCAGCCCGGAGGCGATCACCCCGATGTCGTTGGTCGCGACGCTACGACCGCCGATCTGTGCCACGACGGGAACCCCACTTCGTCAGGTCGGTCGGCACGACGACGCCGGTTCGCCCACGCACCGATGCAGGAGTCTTGCAGTCGTGGGGAGATGAGGGAAGACATCCGCGTCCCTCACTCCCGACGACCCACGACCCCTGGACCGTTCGGATGACGAGCCACCGCGGGGCGCGGAGGCTCATCATCTAAACAGATCTACAACGACCGCATGATGTCAGCCATCAGGCGGGCGGTCTCGGACGGGGTCTTGCCCACCCGCACACCGGCCTTCTCGAGGGCTTCCTTCTTGGCCTGCGCGGTTCCCGACGAGCCGGACACGATGGCGCCGGCGTGGCCCATCGTCTTGCCCTCCGGCGCGGTGAAGCCGGCGACATAGCCGACGACCGGCTTCGTCACGTGCGCCTCGATGTGGGCCGCGGCCCGCTCCTCGGCGTCGCCGCCGATCTCACCGATCATCACGATCGCGTCGGTGCCCGGGTCGGCCTGGAAGGCGTCGAGGGCGTCGATGTGCGTGGTGCCGATGACCGGGTCGCCACCGATGCCGACGCAGGTGGAGAAGCCGAACTCGCGCAGCTCGTACATCATCTGGTAGGTCAGCGTGCCGCTCTTGCTGACCAGGCCGATGCGACCGCCGGGGGTGATGTCCGCCGGGATGATGCCGGCGTTGGACAGGCCGGGGCTGGCGATGCCCGGGCAGTTCGGCCCGATGATCCGGGTCGTGCCCTTGGACTGGCAGTAGGCCCAGAACTCGGTCGTGTCGTGGACCGGCACGCCCTCGGTGATGACCACCGCGAGCGGGATGGCCGCGTCGATCGCCTCGATCGCCGCGTCCTTGGTGAACTTCGGCGGAACGAAGATGACCGACACGTTCGCGCCGGCCTGCTCGATCGCGTCCGCGACGGTGCCGAACACCGGTACGCCCTCGACCTGCTGGCCGACCTTGCGCGGGTTCACCCCGGCCACGACGTTCGTGCCCGCGGCGAGCATCCGCTTGGTGTGCTTGGTGCCCTCGGAGCCGGTGATGCCCTGCACCACGATCCGGCTGTTCTCGTCAAGCCAGATAGCCATCGGTTCGCAATCCCTTCGCCCTGGTCAGGCCGCGGCCGCGGCGAGCTCGGCGGCGAGCTTCGCCGCGCCGTCCATCGTGTCGACCGGCTTGACCACCGAGAGGTTCGCCTCCTTGAGGATGCGACGACCCTCCTCGGCGTTGTTGCCGTCGAGGCGCACCACCAGCGGGGTGGTGACGTCACCGACGATCTTCAGCGCCTGCACGATGCCGTTGGCCACGGCGTCGCACGCGGTGATGCCGCCGAAGATGTTGACGAAGACGCTCTTGACCGACGGGTCGCCGAGGATGATCGACAGACCGTTCGCCATCACCTCGGCGGACGCGCCGCCGCCGATGTCGAGGAAGTTCGCCGGGCGCTTGCCGCCGAACTCCTCGCCGGCGTAGGTCACCACGTCCAGCGTCGACATGACCAGGCCGGCACCGTTACCGATGATCCCGACCTCGCCCTCGAGCTTGACGTAGTTGAGGCCCTTCTCCTTGGCCTTCTGCTCCAGCGGGTCCACCGCGGAGACGTCGACGAACGCCTCGTTCTCCGGGTGGCGGAAGTCGGCGTTCTCGTCGAGGCTGACCTTGCCGTCGAGCGCGATGACGCGACCGTCGGCGGTGAGGATGAGCGGGTTCACCTCGACCAGGGTGGCGTCGGACTTCACGAAGACGGTCCACAGCTTCACCAGCAGCTCGACGGCCCCGTCCAGCGCGGTCTCGGGCAGCTTGGCGGCGACCGCGATCTCGCGGGCCTTCGCCGCGTCGACGCCGGTCAGCGGGTCGATCGCGATGCGGGCCAGCGCGTCCGGGTTGGTCGCGGCCACCTCCTCGATCTCCATGCCACCCTCGCGGGAGGCCATGGCGAGGAAGGTCCGGTTCGCCCGGTCCAGCAGGAAGGAGGCGTAGTACTCCTCCGCGATGTTGCTGGCCTCCTCGACGAGCACCGAGTGGACCGTGTGGCCCTTGATGTCCATCCCGAGGATCGCCGTCGCCTTCGCGAAGGCGTCATCCGGCCCGTCGGCCACCTTGACACCGCCGGCCTTGCCTCGGCCGCCGGCCTTGACCTGCGCCTTGACGACCACCTTGCCACCGAGTTCGGTGGCGATCGCGCGCGCCTCCTCAGGGGTGGTCGCCGTCTTCCCGGTGGGCACCGGAACGCCATGTTCGGCGAACAGCTTCTTCGCCTGGTATTCGAAGAGATCCACGGTCCGTCCAGTCGGATGCGGTCGTACAGGTTGGGTTACGTAGGGGGGCACAGAACGCCTGCGAGCCTACTGACGAGGCGGTTACGGCGCGCGTCACGCGGAGTGCCCCCGTGCACAGCCACCGGCGGCTACGAGCCGGGCGGCACAGGGGCCGGCCGGTGCCGCCGATGGTGCCATCGCCCGGGCCCGGATGGCCGGGTGCCCACGTCAGGCCCATCGATACAGGACAAATGAGGTGCACATCGCGCCCCGAGCGGCGCCGGCACGTCGCGCGGGGCCGGATCGCAGGTACGAGAAAAGACGCTGAGCGTGACCACCGCACGCGGCACCGCGAGCTGCCGTGGCCGAGGTCACGGAGTTGACCATCGGATATATGTCAGAAATCACACGGGAACAACACCGATCGTGGTCGACCTTCTGGCTGTTCCGGCCGCAGCGGCGCGGAATTCACCGCAGCGCGAGGACGATCAGCAGGCTGACGACCGTCAGCCCGATTCCGGTCCAACCCAGCGCGATCCCGACGGCGGCGAGCCGCCGCCCCCGCTGGTTGTGCCGTCGAATCTGGGCCTGGGCCACCGAGCCGACCACGATCGCGGCGACGCTACCCAGCCCGAACAGCCAACCCAATGCCAGGACAACCGACAGCAACGCCCGACCGTTGAGCCCGTGCTCCACCGGGGTGGTGGGCGGAAACCGGCGAGCGTCCGAGCCCTCCCCGCCCCCACCACCCACCGCCACGGGAATACGGTGCCCGCGGCCACCCGACGCCGCGGCGATCCCGCCCGGCGCCGCCGCGGCCGACCGGCGCGGCGGTGAGGCAGGCAGCGGCGCAGGTGCCGGGCGAGTCGGCGCCCGACTCGGCGACGGGCTCGACGACACCCGGCGCGACAACGGCGGGGCCGACGACGAGGGGGCCGACGACGACGCCGCACTCGCGGGCCTGATCCACACCTGGAACTCCGACGGATCCGGCGGCCGCGCCGGGGGGGTCGGGTCCGGCGGCCGGATGGTGTCCTCCGCCTGGTCCGTCCGGGATCGCGGGCGGGTCTCGCCCGCGGCGTGCGGGTCAGGCGGAGGTTCGCGCCGGGGCCGGACGGGCGCCCGCGAATCGGGTTCGTCCATGTCGTAGGTCCAGGGCGAGACGACCGGTTGGGATCCGGCGGGCGGGGAGGCCCCGGGGGGAACCCTGGCGGCCGGAGGCCTCGGGCCCGGCGGCGCGGACGGCGGCGGCGCGGACGGCGGTAGCGGCGAGGGCGGCAACGGGGTCAGGCGGGAGGCCGGCAGCGGCGGTGGCGGCGGGATCGTCGGCGGCGGCGAGACGGCGGGCCGGAACGCGGACGCGGGCGGCGGCGGGCCGACCGGCCAGGGACCGGAGGCGGGCGGCGGCCCCTGGACGGAGGGCGACCAGCCACCCGCGGCGGACGGCCGCCCGCCACCCGACGGGGCGGGGTCGGACCGCCCGTCCCCCTCGGGGCTGTTGGCGGCCCGCGCGCGGTCCGCGCCGGACCACTCGCCGGCGGGCAGGACGGTGAGACCGTCGCTCGCTGCCCGGGCCGTGCCGGTCCAGGTCCGTTCGAGGAAGTCACCCGCGACGGCGTCGGCCTCGGTCACCCCCTGGACCTCCCGGCCGACCAGTGAGGCGAGCAGGGCGGAGGCGGTCGGCCGCTGCCGGGGGATCTTGGACAGGGCCCCGGCCACCGACGTGAGCAGGTAGGCAGGCAGTGCGTCGAGGTCCGGGGTGTCCCGTTGTACGCGCAGGGCGAGCTTGTCCGGCGTCTCGGCGTGGAAGGGGTGGCGGCCGGTCGCCGCGTATGTCACGCAGCTCGCCCACGCGAAGATGTCCGCCGAGGAGTCCGACGCATCCCCGCGCATCTGCTCGGGCGACATCCACGCCAGGGTCCCGATCACGTGCCCGGTGCGGGTCAGCGTGCTGCTGTCGCTGATGTGGGCGACACCGAAATCGATCACCTTCGGCCCGTCCCACGCCAGCAGGATGTTCGACGGCTTCAGATCACGGTGCACGACGCCCGCGGCGTGGATGGCGACCAGCGCGTCGGCCAACCCGACCGCGAGGCCGCGGACGAGGTGGTTCTCCAGCCGGCCGCGGGCCCGGACCGCCTCGGCCAGGCTGATGCCCTCGACATACTCGGTGACCATCCACGGTGCCGGGGCGTCGGTGTCGGCGTCGAGCACGGCAGCGACCGCATTGCCCCGAACCCGCAGCGCCGCATGCACCTCGCGCTCGAACCTGCTGCGGAACTCGGCGTCCTCGGCGAGCTCCTCGGCGGCCACCTTCACCGCGACCGGATGTTGTTCCGGGGTGAAGCCGAGATAGACGGTCCCCATCCCCCCGGCGCCGATGCGGTTCTGTAGCCGGTACGGGCCGATCTGGCGGGGGTCGTCCTCCAGCAGCGGTGTGAGCATCCCTCTCCTCACTCCACTGATCTCGCGGGTACTGATCTCGCGGGTGTGGTGCGGGCACCCACCCACTCAGGGAGCTGTGAACGAAAGGGTATGTCGCTGACTGCCGTGAAGCAGACTGCACGGTAGGTCACAGATGTCCCTTCCCTTCTGGCGTCGGGAGACATCCGAGCATCGCCCGGGGTGCCGCCTGTGAGCGTCCCGATGCGGCGTGTCCTGCAACACCGCCTCCGCCTGGGCCACCGATCCGGCCGTTGCCGGCCCCAAGATGCGGAGATGGACAGTGACAGCCGACCGGGGCGGCAGACGTCCGCCGACTGGCGGGCGGACCTGCTCGCCGGCATCACGTTGCGGCCGTCGGCGGCGCCCGCGGTCAACCGTCTCGGCTGGCCGGACTACGACGGACGGCCGGCGCTTAGGTGGGGTGCCGGCCTGATCGCGGAAGTGCCGGCGGTCGCGGCGGTCTGGGACTTCACCGTCCACGGCGGCAGCTTCGGCGAGGCGGACGCCGCCGGCTTCGCCGAGGCTGCGGCCGCGGCGGTCGCGAGCCGCCGGCCGCTGGTGTCGTTCCTGCGCAGCGGCGGTACCCGGTTGCAGGAGGGCGTCGCCGGGCTCGTCGGGCTGCCCCGCGCGGCCCTCGCCCTCGCGGCCCTTGACGCGGCCGGGGTCGGCCATGTGGCCGTCGCCGACCAGCCGACGACCGGCGGGGTCTGGGTCACCATCGGCTCGCGCTGCGACCTGCGCTGTGCGGTTGCCGGGGCGACGGTCGGTTTCGCCGGTCCCCGCGTGGTCGCGGCGATGACCGGGGCGCCGCCGCCCGCCGGCAGCCACACCGCGGCCTCCGCCTTCGCCGCCGGCCTCGTCGACGCCACGCCCGCACCCGACGGCGTCGCGGACTGGCTGCGCCGGGCGTTGAGTGCGCTGACCCCGCCGAGCCCGATCGAGCCGGCGGCACGGGCGAGGCCGCCGGTGCCGCCGGGCCCGCCGGCGACTTCGCCGATACCGCCGATACCGCCGATACCGCCGGCGTCGGCGTCGGCGTCGGCGTCGGCGGTGCGCCCGGCGCGGGCCGGTCTGCCGGCGGGTTTCGAGAAGGTGGCCGCTCGCTCCGGCTGGGAGCAGGTGGTGGCGACCCGGACCGGCGAGCGTCCGGACGGTACGACGGTGCTGCGCGCGCTGCTGCCCGACGGGGTCGATCTCGTCGGGCCCGATCCGCTGGTCGGTGCCCGCGTCGGTGCCCTGCTCGGTGCCGGGACCGCGCTGCACGACGGTGGCGGGATCCGCGCGGTGGTCGTCGCGGTCGGGGCCCGGCGCGGCAGCGCGCCGGGCCCGGCGGGGTACCGGCTGCTTGCCCGGGCCGCCCGGCTGGCGGGCAAGCTCGGGGTTGGGCTGGTGACGCTCGTCGACACCCCGGGCGCGGCCGGCGGCGCGCCCGCCGAGGCCGCCGGGATCGCCGCGGCGATCGGGGACGCGATGGCGGCGGTCCTGGCCTGCCCCTCCCCAACCGTGTCAGTGGTGCTCGGCGAGGGCGGGTCGGGCGGCGCCCTCGCCGCAGCGGTCACCGACATGGTGGCCATGACTCCGAACAGTTACTTCACGGCGCTTTCCCCGGAGGGCGCCGCGACGACCCTGCGCATCCCGGTCGAGCAGGCGGCGGACCGGGCGGGGCTGCGCCCGACGGATCTGCACCGGCTCGGTTTCGCCGACTGCCTGCTGCCCGCGACCACCGCGGACCAGGTGGCGCAGGCGGCCGCGAGGCTGCTCGCCGAGCTCTCCTGGCAGGACCCGACGCAGCGGCGGGAGTGGCGCCAGCAGCGATGGTCGACAGAACTACGTGACAGTCTGTAATCTCTCTGCGTTTATCGATCCGGTCCCGGCGAGATCGGGCGAACGCGCACGGGTCCGCCCCGCGCAGCGTGACGGCGCGACGAAGGAGGGTGATCGGCCATCGGCGAGCCGGTACCACCAGCACCCAGGCAGGCACCGACCCACCGCGCGCTCGTCGCGGGTCTACGCGCCACCGGGGACAACGCCCGTGGACTCGCCGTCGAGACCGCCTGGATCGCCGCCCATCTGGCCCTCTACCCGGCGAGCGCGCTGCGCCGACAGCCGGACCGAGACGACGAGCCGTACTCCCTCGACGGTCTGCCGCCGTTGCAGCGCGGCCTGCTGGTGCGCGCGCCCGATGCGGCCGGGACGCCGATCCTGCTGGTCCACGGGCTGGTCGACAACCGGTCGGTCTTCGTCCGCTTGCACCATCAGCTACGACGGCGGGGCTTTCGCCGGGTGCGGGCGGTCGAGCTGCCCCTGTGGACCACCACCGTCGAGGTGGGAGCCCGGGTGCTCGCCGATGCGGTGGCGGCCGCGGCGGGCGACGGCGGCGGCCGCGTACACATCGTCGCCCACTCCCTGGGCGGCCTGGTCGCCCGCTACCTCGTCCAGCGGATGGGTGGCGACCGACAGGTCGACACGCTGATCACCCTCGCCACCCCGCACGGCGGCACCCGGCTGGCCGAGCTCGTACCCCGGGCGCTGCCGTATCCGCTGCTCGCCCAGCTACGGCCGGGCTCGCCGCTGCTCGTCGAGCTCGGCCGCCCAGCGCCGGGATGTCGGACGCGGTTCGTCGCGGTCGCCGCCGGGCGGGACACGGTGGTCCGCCCGGCCCAGGCCGCGCTCAACCATCCGGACCTGGACGCGGTGAACGTCACCGTCCCCGGGCTCGGTCATCACTCGCTGGCGTTCAACGGGGCGGTGACGCGCCGGGTTGCCGGCTGGCTGGCCGAGACGGCGGCGCCGGAGCGGTCAGAGCTTCTCGACCGGGGCTCAGAGCTTCTCGACCGGGGCGTAGCGCAACAGCAGACGCTTGGTCCCGGCGTCCGCCCCGAAGTCGATCGTCGCCTCGGCCGAATCCCCCACCCCGCCCGTGGCGACGACGACGCCGAGGCCGAAGCTGTCGTGAGTCACCCGGTCGCCCTGGCGCAGCTCCAGCACGGGCCGCGCCGAGGGGCGGCCGCGGCCGGCGAACGGTGAGTTCGGCAGCGCCTTGCGGGCCGGCGCGCCCCCACCGCCCGCACTGCCGCCGCCCTGCCCGGCCGCACCCGACCCGAACCCCCCCGACCCGAACCCGCCGGCGCCGGACCCGCCCCACGGCCGGGCGGCCGGCTCCGGCGCCGCCTCGACGAGACGGCGCCAGTCGACCAGTGCGTCGGGCACCTCGCCGAGGAACCGCGACGGCGGGTTGTACGCCGGCTGCCCCCAGGCACTACGGACGACCGAGCGGGTCAGGTACAGCCGGGAGCGGGCCCGGGTGACCCCCACGTAGGCCAACCGGCGCTCCTCCTCCAGCTGGGTGGGGTCGCCCAGGGTCCGCAGATGCGGGAAGACGCCGTCCTCCAGGCCGGTGAGGAAGACGACGGGGAACTCCAGGCCCTTGGCGCTGTGCAGGGTCATGAGGGTGACGACGCCGTCGGAGCCGTCGTCGGTGGGGACCTGGTCGGCGTCGGCGACCAGCGAGACCTGCTCGAGGAACTCGGCGAGGGTGCCCTCCGGATTGCGCTCGGTGAACTCCTGGACGACGCCGACCAGCTCCTGCAGGTTCTCCACCCGCCCCTGGGCCTCGACCGTGTCCTCCGCGAGAAGCTCGGACAGGTAGCCGGTGCGTTCGAGGACCGCCTCGACGACGGCCACCGGTCCGTCCGCCTCGATCGCGCGCAGCGCGGCAAGCAACGCCGCGAAATCGCGCACGGCCTTCGCCGAGCGGGTGGCGATCCCCGGCACCTCACCGACGCGCTCCAGCGCCTCGGCGAACCCGATCCGCTCGACCTGGGCGAAGCCGGCGAGCGCCGCCTCGGCCCGGTCCCCGATGCCGCGCCGCGGCACGTTGAGGATGCGGCGCAGGTTCACCGTGTCGTTCGGGTTGGCCAGCACCCGCAGGTAGGCGAGCAGGTCGCGGATCTCGCGGCGCTCGTAGAAGCGCACCCCGCCGACGACCCGGTAGGGCAGCCCGACCCGGACGAAGATCTCCTCGAAGACCCGGCTCTGCGCGTTGGTCCGGTAGAACACCGCGACGTCCGCGGGCCGGGCCAGCCCCGCGTCGGTGAGCCGGTCGACCTCCTCGGCGACGAAGGCGGCCTCGTCGTGCTCGTTGTCCGCGACGAATCCGACGATCTTCTCCCCGTCGCCCGCGTCGGACCACAGCCGCTTGGCCTTGCGCTGGTTGTTGCGCGCGATCACCGCGTTCGCGGCGGACAGGATGGTCTGGGTGGAGCGGTAGTTCTGCTCCAGCAGGATCACCGCGGCGTCGGGGAAGTCCTCCTCGAACTCCACGATGTTGCGGATGTTCGCCCCGCGGAAGGCGTAGATCGACTGATCGGCGTCACCGACGACGCAGAGCTCCGCGGGCGGCACGGCGCCCGACGCCCACGTGACAGTCGAGCCCGACGGTTCCGCGGGCGCCTCCCGCCGCGGGGCGTCGGTCTCGCCGTGCGCGGGCTGCCCGACGAGTTCCCGCACCAGGATGTACTGGGCGTGGTTGGTGTCCTGGTACTCGTCCACCAGGACGTGCCGGAACCGGCGCCGGTAGTGCTCGGCCACGTCGGGGAACGCCTGGAGCAGGTTGACCGTCATCATGATCAGGTCGTCGAAGTCGAGCGCGTTGGCCTGGGCCAGCCGCTGCTGGTACGCGGCGTAGACCTCGGCGACGGTGCGCTCCTGGTGACTGCTCGCCCGGTCCCGGGCCGCCTCCCAGTCGATCAGCTCGTTCTTCAGGTTGCTGATCTGCGCGGCCAGCCCGCGCGCAGGATGCCGCTTCGGGTCGAGGTCGAGATCCCGGGTGACCAGCGTGATCAGCCGCTGCGCGTCCGCGGCGTCGTAGATGGAGAAGGAGGACCCATAGCCGAGCCGCTTCGCCTCTGACCGCAGGATGCGCACACAGGCCGAATGGAACGTGCTGACCCACATCGCCCGCGCCCGCGGGCCCACCAGCGCGCCGACCCGCTCCCGCATCTCGGCCGCGGCCTTGTTCGTGAACGTGATCGCCAGGATCTCCCCGGGCCGGACGCCCCGGGCCGCCAGCAGGTAGGCGATGCGGTGAGCCAGCACCCGGGTCTTGCCGGAGCCCGCGCCCGCCACGACCAGCAAGGGCGCGCCGATGTGCACCACGGCGGCCCGCTGCTGCGGGTTGAGCCCGTCGAGCAGGCCTTCGGCGTCGAGCCGGGGTGCCCCGCCGCCCGCGTCGCCGCCCACGGGCGAGGCGAGCACCGCCGGGCCGAACAGGTCGTAGGGCACGCCGCCGCCGACGCCCGCGGCCGACTCGCCGAAGGCGCGGGGGGACTCACCGAACAGAGTGCTCATCAGACCTCGATCATACGTTCGACGCCGGACTGGTCGGAGCCGGGCTCGCCGGGGACGTTGCCGCCTCCCGGACGGACCGGGCGGCGGCCTGCCGCGGGGCGACCCGCCGCGAAGTGCCACCCGGCCGCGACGTCACCGACCCACGTATCGCCACCTTATGGTCACCTCGGCCGCCCGCCGCCCGGCGGGCCGGCTCAGGCCGTGGTCCGCAGCTCGCCGACGTCGTCGGTCGCGACCGCGGCCAGCGACTTGACCCGGCTGGCCACCCCGGGATCGATGTTGCCTCCCGACAGGATCGCCACGGTCGGCCCCTGGGCGAGGCCGCCGTGGCGCAGCAGCGCCGCGATCGGCGCGGCTCCGGCCGGCTCCACCGCGAGGCCGGCCCGCCGCAGCAGCACCATCGCCTCCCAGAAGGCGGCCTCGTCCACGGTCACCACCTCGTCGACCAGCCTGGTGGCGAGCGCGAAGGTCAGCGCACCCGGTTCGCTCACCGCCATACCGTCGGCGATCGTGCGGGGCCTCGCCGCCGAGCGGGGCACCATCGGCCGCCCTGACAGCCGGCTGCCGGGGATGACCGGGACGACCCGGCCGCGGGCCGCGGCGCGCGGCAGATCGGTGACCGGCAGATCGGTGACCGGCAGATCGGCAGGCAGCGAGACGGCGCCCGGCAGATCGGCACCCACCACTGCGGTGAGCCGCCGGCCGGCTCGCAGCGATGCGGCGAAGGCGGGGGCCAGCACCGACTGCACCCCGATCACGCGCACGCCGGGCCGGCGGGCTCGCAGCGCCGCGGCAACCCCGCTGACGAGCCCACCGCCGCCCACCCCGACCAGGACGGTGCCCAGGTCCGGCACCTGGTCCAGCAGCTCGAGGCCGATCGTGCCCTGCCCGGCCACCACGGCCGGGTCGTCGAAGGGATGCACGAGCAGGCGCCCGCCGCGAGCGGCGAAGTTGGCGGCCGCCGCGAGCGCGGCCTCCACCCCTCCGGGCACCTCCTCGACCCGCGCGCCCCACCGGCGAGTCCGGGCGACCTTGACGGGGTTCGCCCCCGCCGGCACGAAGATCGTCGCCGGGACGCCGAAGGTGGCCGCCGCGAAAGCCACCCCCTGGGCGTGGTTGCCGGCACTGGCCGCGACGACCCCCCGGGCACGCTCCGCCGGGTCCGCGGTCGCCACCCGGTGGTAGGCGCCACGCAGTTTGAACGAACCGGTGTGCTGCTCGTGCTCGCACTTGAACCACACGGGCGTGCCGAGCGCGGCCGACAGGCCGGGATCATGCACGACCCGGGTCCGCCGCGCCACGCCGTCGAGCACCCCGGCCGCCGCCTCGATGGCCGAGACACTCAGATCCGCCGAGACACTCGGATCCGCCTCGACGTCCGGATCCGCCTCGGCATCGGGATCCGCCTCGATGCTCAGGTCCGCGTCGCCGGCCCCGGGGTCACCGCCCCCGGCGGTCGGTTGATCGTCTGCGGCTGGTGCGGTCATGATGCCTCTCCCGGCGGCTGTGCGGCCACCTCGCCGTGACCGCGGCAACAAAAAAGCCCCCCGCCGAGCAGGCGGAAGGCATGGCGCGCGGACCCGGAGCTCGGGTGCGCGCCTAGGTAATGGCCATCTCGTGCACGGTCACGGCTCCCAGCCTGCTCCGGACTTGCCGGGACGTCAAACCCGGGGACGCCCGGCGGCGGTCAGGCCGCCGGGCCGGTCCCCTTGCCGACGGGCGGTCGGGCCTACTCCCACTCGATGGTGCCCGGGGGCTTCGAGGTGATGTCATAGACGACCCGGTTGACCTGCCCCACCTCGTTGACGATCCGGTTGGAGATGCGTTCGAGCAGCCCGTAGGGCAGTCGCGCCCAGTCGGCGGTCATCGCGTCCTCGCTGGTGACCGCGCGCAGGACCACCGGGTGCCCGTAGGTGCGCTCGTCGCCCTGCACGCCGACCGACCGCACGTCCGCGAGCAGCACCGCGAAGACCTGCCAGATCTCCCGGTCCAGCCCGGCCCGGCGGATCTCGTCGCGGACCACCTCGTCGGCCGCCCGGACCACGTCGAGCCGTTCGGGGGTGACCTCACCGATGATGCGAACGGCGAGTCCCGGGCCGGGGAACGGCTGGCGCCAGACGATCTCCTCGGGCAGGCCGAGCTCCTCGCCGAGGCGGCGGACCTCGTCCTTGAACAGGGTGCGCAACGGCTCGACCAGTCCAAACCGCAGATCCTCCGGCAGGCCACCGACGTTGTGATGCGACTTGATCTTCGCGGCGGTCGGGGAACCAGACTCGATCACGTCGGGGTACAGCGTCCCCTGCACGAGGTGCTCGATCGTCGCGCCCTCGGCCTCGGCCCGGGCCTCCAGCTCGCGGGCCGACTCCTCGAAGACCCGGATGAACTCCCGACCGATGATCTTCCGCTTGCGCTCCGGATCGGTCACGCCGGCCAGCGCCGCGGCGAACCGGTCGGCCGCCTTCACGTGGACGAGATCGACGCCGGTGGACGCGACGAAGTCCCGCTCGACCTGTTCGGCCTCGCCCGCCCGTAGCAGGCCGTGGTCCACGAAGACGCAGGTCAGGGCGTCACCGACGGCACGGTGCACGAGCGCCGCGGCGACCGCGGAGTCCACCCCGCCGGACAGCCCGCAGATCAGCCGGCCCGAACCGACCTGGGCGCGCACCGCCGCCACCGCCTCGTCGACGATGTTCACCATGGTCCAGGTCGGACGGCAGCCCGCGCCCACCAGCAGGAAGTGCCGCAGCACGTCGAGTCCGCGCTCGCTGTGCACCACCTCCGGATGGAACTGGACGCCGTAGAGGCGGCGGGCCGGATCCTCGAAGGCGGCGACGGGGGTCGACGGGGTGGACGCCGTCACCCGGAAGCCGGGCGGGGCCGCGGTCACGGAGTCGCCGTGCGACATCCACACCTGTTGGGCGACCGGAAGGCCGTGGAACAGGACGCCCGGCTCGGTCACCGACAGGTGAGTCGCTCCGTACTCCGCTGTTCCGGTCCGGGCGACCGAGCCGGCCAGCGCCTGGGCCATCACCTGGTGGCCGTAGCAGATGCCGAGAATGGGCAGCCCGGTGTCGAACAACGCGGGGTCGACCCGAGGCGCTCCCGGCGAGTACACCGACTTCGGCCCACCGGAAAGGATCAGTGCGGACGGTCTGCGGGCGAGGATCTCGTCCACGGGCATGTCCCACGGCACGATCTCCGAGTACACGTGGCATTCGCGGACCCGCCGAGCGATCAGTTGGGCATACTGCGCGCCGAAATCGATCACCAGCACCGTGTCGTATCCGGGATGCCCCGGCGCCCCGGCGCCCGCAGGCGTGCCGGGCCTGGTCACCGGCGCCGTCGGGGCGCCTCCCGCCGGGCCCGCGGCCCCCCGTCTCGCATCGTGACCAGCATCGCTGCGCTGCAACTCGCTCACCCCGCAAGCCTACGGACCCCGCGGCACCTGTGGGCCAGGCCTGCTCGGGCGGCCTTCCGGGCCCCGCCGCCGCCCGTGGGCGCCGTTCACGCGAGCGGGCGGCGCATCGAGGGCACCCTCGAAGACCCGTAAGGACGGATGTCGCAGATGCCTGCTTTGCGCCTTCAGTGCCACTCACTGGGACAACCGCTACGTCACGATGGGCGTACGTTGTCGGGCTTCGCCAGGGTTACGCAGACGGTGACTCCGTGCGCCGTGACCACAACTGGCGTGCAGCCACCAACGCGCTTACGGTAGGCGCCTTTCGGATGCCGACTTCGTACCGCTATGGTGCCTGGCAAGGGACATCAGGGCCCGATACCGAGCCATCCTGGTACGACGTGTTCCGGGAGGCTGGCGGAGAGGTTGCGAAGGTACGTGCGCAGACAACCGATGGCCAGCAGCACGGGCATCGCCGCAGATCCGGAGCCGACCTCGGCGCCGGGTTTGCCCGTGGACACCGAAGACGGCGGGCAGCGCGACGATCGCCCCGCGGCGCCACCGGACCCCGCGGGGTCCGGTCTGGTGCGCCTTCGTCGCGCCGCCACCAACCCCACCAACTGGCGGGTCCGTACCAAGCTGATCGCGATTCTGGCCGTGCCGGTCGTCGCGATCCTGGTCTACTCCTCCATCGAGGCCAGCACGGTGCTGACCAGCACCCGTGACGTCAACCGGATCTCGGATCTCACCGAGATCAGCCGGTCCGCGTCGACGCTCGCCCATGCCCTGCAGACGGAACGGACGTACAGCACCGGCTTCGTGGCGAGCGGCCCGGTCGGTTCCCGCGACGCCGCCGCCGTCCCGCCCCGCCAGGCGGCGGTGAACGATGCCTACCAGGCCTACAAGGCGGTGGCCAACGGACGGCGCGGTTCCTTCGGCGGCGAGGTTCGGCGAGCCCTCGACGACGTCCAGACCCGGATGGACTCGCTGCCCGCGAAGCGGCAGACGATCCAAAGAGTTGTCGACCCGAAAGCCGTCCAGACGGCCTTTCAGCCGATCATCGACTCCCTGATCAACCTGGTCCAGCTCATCCCACAGGGAAATGACGACCAGCAGCTCGACGACGGCGTCAATACGGCCTACTTCCTCATGTCGGGGACGGAACTCCTCGCGCAGCAGCAGGCCCTCGTCTACGGCCTGCTTCCGCGCGGCAGCAACCAGGTCTTCACTGAAGGTGACTATCGCGAGTTCCTCTCGGCCGAGACTCAGCGAGCACGGGAGCGGGACGACCTCGAAAACGTCGCCGGGCCAGCCCAGCACGCCATCTACAACCCGACAATCGACACCGAAAACAATGGCGACATCCGCAACACCCAGAATTACGTCGAGGAGGTCCTGGACGCGCCCATCGGCCAGCCGCTGACCGTCGTCGAGTCGGAGAAGTGGAACCGGGCGACCCAGGAGACCATCGACACCAGCACCGACGCCACGGACAAACTCCTGGCGCTCGTCGACGACCGGGTCGACACCCTGCGCGGCAACATCCAGCACCGGGCGCTGCTGTCCGGTCTGCTCATCGTGCTCATCCTCGCCGCCGCCCTGCTGTCCGCGCTCGTCGTGGCGCGGTCGCTGGTCCGGCCGCTGCTGGCGCTGCGGACCGCGGCGCTCGACATCGCCGACCGCCGGCTGCCGGAGGCCGTCCGCCGCCTGCGTGACTCCACCGACCAGGACATCGACGACTCGATCGAACCGGTCGGTATCAACACCGACGAGGAGGTCGGTGAAGTCGCCCGGGCCTTCGACGAGGTCCACCGTGAGGCGATCCGGCTGGCCTCCGAGCAGGCGTCGCTGCGAAACAACGTCAACGCGATGTTCGTGAACCTCTCCCGGCGCAGCCAGGGGCTGGTCGAACGCCAGCTCCGCCTGATCGACGACCTGGAGAACCGCGAGCAGGACCCCGACCAGCTCTCCAACCTCTTCAAGCTGGACCACCTCGCCACCCGAATGCGGCGGAACAACGAGAGCCTGCTGGTCCTCGCCGGCACGGACACCGCCCGCCGCTGGACGCACCCGGTGCCGCTCAACGAGGTGGTCCTGGCCGCCATCTCCGAGGTGGAGCAGTACACCCGGGTGAAGCAGACCTCGGCCGCGCCGGTGTCCATCGCCGGCAACGGTGTCAGCGACGTCGTCCACCTCGTCGCCGAGCTGCTGGAGAACGCCACCTCGTACTCGCCGCCGGTCACCGAGGTGCTCGTGACCAGCCATTCACTCGGCCCCGGCGCCGGTGCGATGATCGAGATCGAGGACCAGGGCATCGGCATGCCGGCCAAGGAGCTCGAGCGGGTCAACGAGCGGCTGGCCAATCCCCCGGTCGTCGACGTGTCGGTGTCGCGGACGATGGGCCTGTTCGCCGTCGGCCGGCTGGCCGGCCGGCACGGCATTCGCGTCCAGTTGCGTGAGTCGGCGTCGGGCGGCATCACCGCCGTCGTCCGGCTGCCCGCGAAGCTGGTCACCGGCGACAGTGCCGCCGGCGCCCTGCCCGGTCGTCCCCCGGCCCTGAACCGGCCCGCGACCACCCCGGCGATCGGCGGCCCCGGCGGCGGACGGCCCGCGGAACGCGCCGAGCGGCCGAGTAACGGCGTGGCGCCCGATCGTGCGAACGGAGCGCCGAGCCCGGCGGGTACCGGCTCGAGCAACGGGATGAACAACGGGCACCGGCCCGAGTCGGAACCCGCGCCGCGGGAGAACATCTTCGACGACTCCAGCGGTCCACGGCGCTTCCCCAACACCGGTCCGTTTCCGCTGACCGGCCCGCTGGCCGCGCAGCTCGGCTCCGACCGAACCGGTCCGCTGCCCACCGCGGACCGGCGCGGCTTCGGTCTGGAGGAGTTCTCCCCCGGTCTGGACGACCGCAACGACCGCGACAGCGAGACCGGCGGCACGGCACCGACTCCACCGACCGCGCCACGCGAGGTCGACGGCGGCACCCCACGCCGGGCCGCGCAGTTCCCGGGCACCGCCCCGCAGAACCGGGCGTCCGACGGCCCCGCAGACGACGACCGCGACCCGCGGGACTTCGACAGCCAGGAGATCGACCTCGACGTCCGGCCCGGCCACGACACCGGGCCACGCGGCCGCGCGACGCCGCCCGGCGGTGCCGCTGGCGGCGGCACGGCTTCCCGCGGCACGTCACCCGGTGGGGTCACCCCCGACACCGAGTCCATCGACCGGCGTGGGCCGGCCGCCCGGCGCGAGCAGCCCGCACCGGACGTGACGAGCCCCGTGTCGTTCGGGGACAACCGCTGGCCCACCCGCCCCCGGCCCGCGGACACCGAGCCCGCCGCGGGCGAGCAGCCCGAGGCGGCGCCGAAGCTCCCCGTCCGGGAGCGCCCGAGCCTCCGGGACCGCGCCGATCACGACGCACCCCGGCAGCCGGTCGAGCCGGCCACCCCACGCCCGGGCGACGTGTTCGCCCGCGCCGAGGACCGGCCCGAACCACAGGCACGGCCGCGCCCCGAGCCCGCCACCGGATCGCAGTCACCAGCCGGCCTGCAGTCACCGACCGGGCTACGGCCGCCGATCCGCCCGCAGACGCCGACCGGTCCCCAGTCACGGACAGGCCCACAGTCACAGACAGGCCCACAGGCACGGACGGGGCCCCAGTCACAGACGGGCCCACAGACGCCGACCGCTCCCGGCCGTGTCGCGGAGCCGGCGCCTGCCGAGATCACCGGCGAGCAGGCCACGGCCGAGTCGGAGACCGACGACGTCGAAACCTCGCCGATCTTCGACTCCGTATCCGCGTGGTTCCAGCGCCGGACGCCGGCCGCCGCAGCATCGGCCCAGCGCCAGGCCCCCGCGGCCGCCGCGCGGGCGGCAGGTGAGCCGCCGGCCGCGGCCCCGGCCCGGCCGGTCGGGCGTCCCGGCATCGGCGGGGCCTTCGGGCAGCGCGGTCCGGCCCGTCCGGCCGCCGAGCCCGGCACGGGCGCCCGGCCGGCGGCGGCCGAGCCGCCCGCCCCGGCGTCGGTACCCGCCTTCGCGGCGCCGCACCAGTCCCCGCTTCCCAGCGGCCCGGGACGGCCGGGGTCCGGGCAGCCGAGCCCCAGCCCGCAGCCCCAGCCCGCGGCGGCCCAGTCCCACCAGCCGGCGGCACAGCATCAGTCGGTGCCACCGCACCAGTCGGTGCCACCGCACCAGTCGGTGCCACAGCACCAGGCAGCACAGCCGCCGGACCGGGGAGGCTGGAGCTCTCCCGGGGACGCCGGCTGGCAGGCAGCCGAGTCGTTGCGCCAGCCGAGCACCGGTGGCGTGACGCGATCGGGCCTGCCGGTGCGAGTTCCCATGACCCATCTCGTGCCCGGCAGCGCCGAACCCGCGCCAAGCCGGGGTCCCGCCGAAACCTCGACCAGGTCTCCCGAGGCCGTCGGTGGCCGGCTTGCCAGCTTCTACCAGGGCGTGCGGCAGGGACGTGATGTCGGAGTCGACACCACGAGGAATCCTCGACGTGACCCGCAGGAGGAACGGTGACACCCGTGAGTTCTGAGGCTCAGAACCTCAACTGGTTGATCAACAATTTTGTCGATCGCGTCCCGGGTGTCGCCCACACCGTGGTGGTGTCCGCGGACGGGCTGCTGCTGGCCGTCTCCGACGGCTTCCCCCGCGACCGGGCCGACCAGCTCGCCGCGGTGGCCTCCGGGCTGGTGAGCCTGACCCAGGGGGCGGCGCGCGTGTTCGAGGCGGGCGCCGTGACGCAGAGCGTCGTCGAGATGGAACACGGCTTCCTGTTCATCATGTCGATCAGCGACGGGGCGAGCATGGCCGTGCTGGCGGCGCCGTCGTGCGACATCGGCCTGGTCGGCTACGAGATGGCCCTGCTGGTCAGCCGGGCGAAGGATGTTCTCACCCCGGCGCTGCGCGCCGAGCTGCAGGGAACGCTTCCGCGGTGAACGAGCGGCAGCACAGGGAGTCAGGGTGAGTATCGATCCCGAGAACGCGCCCGGTCCGGTCGTCCGTCCCTACGCGATGACCGGCGGGCGTACTCGGTCACGCTACGAGCTCGCCATCGAGGCGCTCGTGTTCACGACGCCGCTCGGCGAGGAACGGGCCATCGGCCTCAACCTCGAGCAACAGACCATCGCCGCCATGTGCCGGCAGGTGCGATCCATCGCGGAGATCGCCGCCGGGCTCCGGGTGCCTCTGGGAGTCGCCCGTGTGCTGGTCGGCGACATGGCGGACGAAGGCTTCGTCCGCGTCCACCAGCAGCCTGACCGCGACGAGGCACCGGATCTCGCGTTGCTCGAAAGGGTTCTCAGTGGCCTTCGAAAGCTCTGACAACAGACGGGTCAACTCCTCCGTCGCCACGACCTCGGTGAAGATCGTGGTGGCGGGAGGATTCGGCGCCGGGAAGACCACCTTTGTGGGCTCGGTGTCGGAAATTGTCCCGTTGCGTACCGAGGCCGTCATGACCGAGGCGGGAGCCCACGTCGACGACCTCACCCACCTGTCCGACAAGACCACGACCACGGTCGCGATGGACTTCGGCCGCGTCTCCCTCGACGAGGACCTGATCCTGTACCTGTTCGGGACGCCTGGGCAGTACCGCTTCTGGTTCATGTGGGACGACATCGTCCGTGGCGCCATCGGCGCGATCGTCCTGGCCGACACCCGCCGGCTGGCGGACTGCTTCGCCGCCGTCGACTACTTCGAGCAGCGTCAACTGCCGTTCGTGATCGGCGTCAACTGCTTCGACGGAATCCTTCGGCACTCCATCGAGGATGTCCGCGAGGCGTTGCAGATCAGCCCGACCGTGCCGATCATCACCTGCGACGCCCGCAACCGGGACTCGACCAAGAGCGCGCTGATCGCCGTGGTCGAGCACACGATGTCGCGGGCAGCCGCTCGCGCCTGACCCGCCACACCCGCGAGGGGCCCCGGGACACGAGTCCCGGGGCCCCTCGCGTTGTGCGTCGGCGGGCGCGCCGCTCAGACCGGCGGCGGGAGCGGGCGCAACTGCGCGTCCACCCCGACCTTGCTGTTGCCGCTGTTGTTCACGACCTTGAGCGCGAAGTCGTTGTCGACCTGGTCCCACTGCCCGCCGACCAGGGCGGTACGGGCCACGTTCTTCGGCACGTTCGACTGGGATCCGAACGCCACCGGGCCGACGATCGTCTGGGCGTCGACCTCCTTGACGGCTGCGGCGATCGCCTCCCGGTCCAGCGAGGCGGCACCGCCGAGCGCCTTCACCGCCACCTCGAACAGCGCGTAGGTGAAGCCCAGCGCCTGCGTCCACCCGCGGCCGCGGGCGCTGGCGAAGTCACTGGCCAGATCCTGGGAGGTCTTGTTGTTCAGTGAGCTGCGGTAGGGGTGTGACGGCGACCAGGCGACCTCGGTGGTCAGCCCGTCGCCGTTGGACCCGAGCGCCCGGACGTCCTCCTGGAAGGTCAGCGCCTTCGACACGGTCAGCGCCTTCGGGGTGAAGTCCTTGGTTCTGGTCAGGCGCCGGAAGGCGGCGAAGTCCTCGGCCTGGGCAATCCCGACGACGGCCTGGACGCCGGCGGACTTGAAGGCGTCCAGGTACGAGTCGAACGACGGCGCTCCCACCTGGTAGCCCGAGCTCGCCGGCGAGATCAGCTGAAAATCAAAGTTGCGGATGGTGGGAATTCCGAAGTCCGGATTGGCGAATGCCTGGCCGTCATCGTCCGCGGGATACATCAGCCCCACCTTGGTGATCCCGAGCTGGCGCCACATCGCCACATAGGTGGCGACGACGTCCTCCATCCCCCAGTAAAAGTGGTAGGTCCAGTGGAAGGGCATGTCGACGTTACCGCCGCGCCCGTTCCACCAGGACTGCCAGGGGGCGTTCGTCGAGATACAGGGAACCTGGTTGATCTCGCACTGATCGGCGACCGGAATGGCCGTGTCCGAGGTTCCACCGACCAGGACGATGTCGACCTTGTCCTTGAAGATCAGGTCGGTCGCGGCGAGCCCGGCCCGGTGCCGGTCGGACTCCGAGTCGCGTACGAAGATCTCCACCGGGTAGTTGCGGCCGCCCACCTTGACCCCGTCGGCGAGGAGCGACTGCATCGTCTGGACGACGTACGAATCGACCACGCTGTAGGAGCTGAGCGGCCCGGTGCGGGAGGTCACGTACCCGAGACGCACCTTGCGCGGGCCATCGGAGGACGACGACCCGCCGCAGGCGGCGAGCAGCCCGGCGGCCGGCGCGGCCACCGCGGCGGTCCCGGCCCAGCGGAGCAGACTGCGCCGGTCGACGGCCGGTCGACCGGTCCCGACAGCCGCCGGGACGCCGCCGCCCACCCCGCCGGCCATATCCTTCTCGTTGCCGGCGGCTGAACGCCGCCAGCCACCCATACCACGGTCAGACCTGAGCATGGCACCTGATCCTGCCGCACCGCCGTCTAAACCCGACAACCGGGGTAGGTAGCCGACCGGCCGGCATCGCCGACCCGCCGGTTAGAACAGACATTTCGCCGTTCCCGCTTACAGTCAGCATAGGGACGGATGTTCTCAGTTCACTCCGCAGATTCGATGCGGCGCAGTCCCGCCAGCCTTGAGATCCAGGGTGCCCTGCGCCTTGCCGCGGATTCCGTCCCCCGGCTTGGCGATGTGCATCGCCGACAGATCCTTCAGCGGACCGCTGGTGAACCTCACGTCGCCGATCACATTCCCGCCGTCGTTGCCGGCCACGGGGGTGATCGTGTACTGGCCGGCAGCACCGTTCCAGGTGTAGGCACCGGCCGTGCGTTCGACCACCAGCACCCCCACCACGTCGTGGGACAGACTGATCGGGTCGGTGACGGTGACCAGGCGGCACTGCCAGCTACCGTCGATCATCGCCTTGCCGGTGAGGGCGTCCGGGTTGGTCGTCGCCGGGGTGGCCGACGCGTCGGCCGTCGGGCTCGGGGCGGCCGTCCCGCCGCCCCCGTTGCCGCCACCGCGCAGCAGGACGTAGCCGCCGACCGCCAGCAGCGCCACGACCAGCGCGACCGCCAGCGGGCCGATCCAGCCCTGCCGGAGCCAGGCCAGCCGGTCCTCGAGCGGCGGCTCGTCGCCGGGTGTCGAGTCCCGGCGGTCGGTCGGTTCCAGCAGACCCGAGGACGTCGCCGCGCGTGCGGACCGCCGCTGCGGGCCCGAATGGCCGCCGCTGGTGTCCGCCCGCCGACCCGCGGCGCGGCGGGCTCCCGGCCCGGTAGCACCGCCCCGGGCCGCCCGGTCAGCAGTGCGCCGCCGCCGCTCGCCGGTGTCGGAGGGGCCGTCCGCGCGGCCACCGGCGGTGGACCGTTCCGCGGACGGGGCGGAGACCGGTTGCAGGCTGTCGGTGTCGGTCACCGGATTCGGTGTGCGGCGGCGATCGGCGGGCACGCTGCGGCCGCTCGGCTTCCGCACGGTCCGGGACGGCTGCCAGCCGCTGTCGTCGTCCCCCGCCGGGTCCGCCGCGCTGCCCCGCCCCCGGCCCGATGCTCGCCGGGTGACCAGAGAGGTCATCTCGGCCGGCGTCTCGGGCCGGCGCCCGGTCGGGCCGGCCGCGCCTGCGCCGCGCCCACCCGCCTTGCCGGGCTGCCCGGGACTGCCGGCGGGCGGCCCGCCGACAGCCGGCGCATCCGGCCGGTACAGCGGCCGGGCCGTCGTCATCGTCTCCTCGACCCGCCGCGGGGGCGGGCCGCCGGCTCGCATGCCGACCGGGGCCGCGTCCGGCACAACCGGCGCGCCACCGGACCTGTCTCCGCCCGTCGAGGCCCCCTCCCGGGCGGGAGGGACGAGACGCTCCCCCGCCGGCGAGGCAGCGGGCGCGCGCCAGCCGGTGCCGGCTCCCCCGGCTCCGGGCGCCCCGGCTCCGGGCCCGCGGCGGCGGCGTCCCGTCGGCAACGGCCCGGAGAGGGGATCGTCCCGGTCGGCGAGCGACCCGGGGATGCCGGGCGGCGGCTGCGGGCGGACGAAGCTGCCGGTATCGGTCAACGGGTTGCGCCAGGCCGAAGCGCCGGGCACGCCCTGAGCACCGGGCACGCCCTGCGGCGCATCCCGGGGGCGGTCCGGTCGAGCGGTGGGCGCCGCGGTGGCGCCGGACCGACCGCGACCGACCGCAGGCCTCTGCCCGTTCCCGGGGGCGAGTCCCGACGGGCTTGCCGGCTCCGCGCCGGCGCTGAGGAGGGGGCCGGAACCCGCGCGGTCGTACAACCCTTCGCTCACGGGCGCCGCCGCCGCGCCGGCGGCGAACGCCTCGCCGGCAGCCTGGCCGCGCCCCCCGAGGTCCCCAGGTCGGCCGGCGCCCGCGGCTGCGGGGCCGGACTCCCGCGGAGCCGGGTAGGCGCCCACCCCGCCGAAGCCGCGCGGCGGCACCGACGGGTAGTCGGGGGCCTGGCCACCCGTCCCCCAGCCCGCCTGGGCCGGGTCGCCCGCGGGTGACTCCGGCAACCGCAGCCGCGGCGAGCTGTGGCCGTTCCACGGATCTGTCTGTCGAGGGGCCTCCCGCCCGCTGCCCGCGGTGGCGGGCAGGTCGGCCCCGCCCGGCGGACCGTAGCCGCCGGAGCCGGTCCAACCCGTGCCGCGACCACCGGGCGGCGCCGGCCGAGCCGGCTGCGGGCCGGCGCCGGTCACGCCGAAGCCGTCCGGCCCCACTCGCTGCTGCGTCCCGGGCTCCGGCTGGTGTGCCGGCGCGGACGGCGAGCCGGTTGGCCGGCTGGCCGTTCCCGGCGGCGCGGCTGCGGCTGCGGGCGCGGCTCCAGCCGCGGGCATGGCGGAGGCCGCGGAGAAGCCCGTGGACCCCGGCGAGCCGGCGGGTGCGGGCGGCGGGTACGCGGCCTGCCGCGGTGCCGCGGCCGGGTAGGGCGCCTGGGGCTGAGACGACAGCGGGGTCGGACCCGTGCGCGGCCCGGTCGAGGGGACCGGGCGGGCGGAGATGGGGAAACCGCCGGTGAACGGGTCGGTGTAACCGCCAGCGGACCGGTCCGCCACGGGCGCGGCAAGCCGGGGGGAGTCACCGACGCGCACCGAGTCCGCGGGCGGACCACCCCACGCCTGCTGGCCGCCAGGCCCGGTCCGACCACCGACCACCGGCGATCCGAGCCGGTCGACGCCCGGGTCCGGTCGGGCGGGCAGGCCGGCCGGGGCGGCCCCGGCGGGTGCGGGCGGCGCCGGGGGCGACATCGACGGCAGGTTGGCCATCGGCCGGGAACCGGCCGGCGAGGCGGCGTCGACCGGAGGCGCCACGGAGATCGCCGAGGATCCGCCCCCGGGTCGCGGCGCCGGACCATCCCAGGTACTGGTGACGTCGAAGGGATCGGCGCGGCGCGGCGGCCCGGCGGGCGGCACCGCGGCGGAGTTCTGCGGCTGGGCCGCCTGCGGCCCGGAGTTCGGCGGCCCGGAGTTCGGCGGGGCGGCGGACTGCGGTGGCCAGGGAGTCGGCGCGAAGGAGACCTGGGACGGCGCGGCGGACGGGCGGGACTCGGGCTCGCCGACCCGCTCGACGGCGAAGAAGTCGTCGTCGCGGCGGGGCGAAACCGGCCGGGCCGGCCCGTTCACATCGGCATCGTGGGTCGTCACCGGACTGTCCCCCGCCTCGGCGCACGGGTGGACGGGACGGTCGACGCAGGACCCTCGAGCCTCGGGCTACGGTGCATGGTCATCGGGCGGCATCTCCTGCCCCCCAGATCAGCACGATGTGGGCAGCCATCGTGTGGACGTGCATTGTCTGAACCGTGTCGTCGCAACCCGCACCCAGCCAGATCAGTCGGTCGGGAGCAGCGCCGCTCGGAGACAAAGGATCCCGGCCTGCGGCCCCGTGCTCCGCCTCGCCGCGATCGTGTGGCTATGCGTGATGGACGTCCTACCGTACAGCCGACAAAAAAGCAATAGCTCTCTGGCGGGTCGCCCACAAGCCCGGAAGAATATGGGGTATTAGCTCCGACTGACCATTGTACACGGGTTGGGGTCATCGCTTGTCACGGCAGGCGGCGTACATCTCGCGCACGATCCGCCGCGATGACTCCGACTGGACGCTCGCGTTGAACCGCTTGTACTCCTCCTCCGTGTAGGTGGCCTCCAGTTTGTCCAGCGTGCAGGTGCAGTAGCCCTCGTTGCCGTTGCTGACGTCCAGGCAGGAGCTCAGATACGCCTCGCGGACGGCCTTGGTGTAGTGGCCCTTGCCGGCTGCCGCGGCGCCCACGGCCGACCCGCCGTCCGAGCCGCCTCCGCCAAAGGCGAGGAATCCCGCGACTCCAAGGCCCACGCAGACCAGCACGACGATGGCCGCGATCAGCAGCGGGGGACGCTCGCGCGCCTGCCGGAGAAACCCGCCGACCCGGCCGGCCAGACCCCCCGCGGCGGCCGGGCGGCCCGCCGCCGGCGCCGGCCTGCGGGGGCCCGACGGTGCCCAGCCGGACTCGGGCTCGCCGTCGAACTCGGTGCCGCGGCCGAACTCCGCGCCGCGGAAACGCTCCCCGTCGCCGAACGACTCCCTGCCGCGGGAAAGGTCGTCGTCGGAGTCGGCCTCGTCGTCGAGGTCATCATCCCAGTGCGCCACACCGGTGGCCCGCGCCGGCGGGGCGCCGGTGCCCGCCGGCGCGCCGCCGCGGCGGAACTCGCCGGTCGAGTCGCCGTCGTGCCAGCCCCCGGGAGTACCGGCGGGGCCGGCCGGGCCGGCGCCCGTGGTGCCGGCCAGGGTCATCCCGGTAGCCGCGGTCGGGGCGGTGACGTGCGGCGGGGCGCTCGGCCCGGCTGCGTCGGCGTCGGCGTCGGCGTCGGGCGCGGTACCTGGCGACGCCCACCGCCCAAACTGCCCCGTGCCACCGTAGGACGCCAGTTCCCCCGTCGCCGCACCGGAGCCGGCCGCCACACCGGAGCCGGCGGCCGGGCCGCCAGCGCCGCTTCCGTCGGGGCCACCGGCCGAACCCGCGCCGCCCGCCGAGCGCACGCCGCCGATCAGGCCGGAGTCACCGAACAGGCCGCGGACACCCGGCGGGTTCGCACCGGCCGGCGGTTCGGCCGCGACCGAGCCGCCGGGACGCGGCGCCCCCGGACGGACCTCATGCCGCACCACGGCAGGCGATCCGAGCCCCGCGCCGCGCGCCGGGGCGGCGGCGCCCCGCCCACCATCCGGCGTGCCACCCGGGCCGGACCCGAAGCCCGCACCCGGGTAGGCCGAGGAACCCGCCGCGGCGGCGTCGGGAAGACCGCCCGTGCGCGCATCGCCGCCGTCACGCGGCGCGGCGTCGACGGTGCCGGCCGTCTGCGCCCGCGCCGGATCGCCGCCGGAGCTGGCCGGCGGCACGGCGGAAGACGGCTGCCAGGTCTGGGCGGCTTCGTCCCAGAGGTAGGCGCCGTCATCGCTGACCCAGCGGCCGTGCTCGTCGAGGCGCATCTGTCGTCCTTCGTGCCGGAGACGGACGCTCCCAGGGTGCCATGTCCACCAGGGGTCCGGATCGGCCGGGTACCGCCGCCACCGTCGGGGCGTGGACTGTTCTGCCGGGGTCGGGTATCGGCCCACCGCGCGGCCGATCGCCCGCCGGGACGGCCGCGGCCAGCTCCGGCGGCAACGACCCCCGGGCCGGTCAGAAGGCGGCGGTCACCATGATCTCGGCCTTCTGGAACTCCTTGAGGGTCGCGTACCCGGTCGTCGCCATGGCGGTCCGCAGACCGCCGGCGAGGTTGAGCAGGCCCGTTCCGGTGGCCGCGCCGGGCCCTGTGACGATCTGCGCCAGGGTGCCCGTCGGGGTGACCGGCGCCCACCGGCCGCGCGGCAGGTCGGAGTGCAGCACGTCCATCGGCCACATCCCGCCCTGGCCCGGCGCGTCCTGCGCCGCCGCCAGCGCCGCGTCCACCATGACCGCGTCGGCGCCGCAGGCGATCGCCCTCGCGAGGTCACCGCCGGTCTGCAGGTCGCCGTGCGCGACGACGTGGACGTAGCGGCCGCCCGACTCGTCGAGGTAGCGCATCCGGGCTCCGGCGGCGTCCGCGATGGCGGTGGCGAGCGGGACTCCCACGCCGAGCACGTCATGGGTCCGGTCGCCCAGGCCCGAACCGACGCCGACGATGACCCCGGCGGCGCCGGTGCGCATCAGGTGCAGCGCGGTCGAGAACGACGCGCACCCGCCGACCAGCACCGGGACATCCAGCTCGCCGATGAACCGCTTGAGGTTGAGGGGCTCGCTGCGCCGGGACTGGTGTTCGGCGGAGACCGCCGTGCCGTGGATGACCAGCAGGTCGACGCCGGCCGCCAGCACGTGCTGGCTCAGCGCGCGCACCTTCTGCGGGCGCAGCGCCGCGGCGACGACCACCCCGGCGTCGCGCAGCTCGCCGAGACGCTGTGCGATGAGCTCCGGACGCACCGGCGACTCGTACAGCGCGCGCAGCCGTTCGGTCGCCGCCTGCTGGCCCTCCTTGTCGCCGATCTCGCTGAGTTCGGCGATGTGGTTCTCGGGCTGCTCGTACCGGGTCCACAGCCCCTCGACGTGCAGGACGCCGAGCCCGCCGAGTCGGCCGAGCGCGATCGCCGACGCCGGCGAGGTGACGGCATCGGCGGCGGCCGCCACCAGCGGCAGCTCGAAGCGGTAGGCGTCGATCTCCCACGCCAGCGAGACGTCCTGCGGATCACGGGTCCGACGCGACGGGACGATTCCGACGGCGTCGAGACCGTACGCGACCCGCGCGCTCTTGCCGATACCGATCTCGACCTCTGCCACTGCTGGCGCCTCCTGGTTGGGCCGGCGGGCTCACGCCGGCCGGACACTGACGTATTGCTCCACGTCGCCCGCGCGCCGACCCCCGTCACGGGCACCTGATCGCCGGTGTCGGGACGGCCGGTAGTGACGACGGGCGCAACCGCGGCGGCGGCTCAGCGCGAGCAGCTGTAGCTCAGCGCGAGGAGTTGTAGTTCGGCGCCTCGACGGTCATCTGGATGTCGTGCGGGTGGCTCTCGGTCAGGCCCGCGGAGGTGATCCGGATCAACTGCGCATCGTCCTGCAGTCGCCGGATGGTCGGCGAGCCGGTGTACCCCATCGCGGCCCGCAGCCCGCCGACGAGCTGGTGCGCCACGGCCGCGAGCGGGCCACGGTAGGGCACCTGCCCCTCGACGCCCTCGGGGACGAGCTTGTCGTCGGAGAGCACGTCGTCCTGGAAGTAGCGGTCCTTCGAGTAGGAACGGGTCCCACCCCGGCTGCGCATCGCGGCGAGCGACCCCATGCCGCGGTAGGCCTTGTACTGCTTGCCGTTGATGAAGATCAGCTCGCCCGGGCTCTCGTCGACGCCGGCGAGCAGGCTGCCCAGCATGACCGTGTCCGCCCCGACCGCGATGGCCTTCGCGATGTCACCGGAGTACTGCAGGCCGCCGTCCCCGATCACCGGCACCCCGTGCTGCCGGGCGACCCGGGACGCCTCGTAGATCGCCGTCACCTGGGGGACACCGACCCCGGAGACCACCCGGGTGGTGCAGATCGAGCCGGGACCCACGCCGACCTTGATCGCGTCCGCGCCCGCGGCGATGAGCGCCGCGGCGCCCGCGCCGGTCGCGACGTTGCCGCCGATCACGTCCAGCGGCCGACCGTCGGCCCCGGTCGGGATGTCGGTCTTGATCCGGCGCACCATGTCCGGCACCGCCCGCTGGTGGCCGTGCGCGGTGTCCACGATGAGGAAGTCGACGCCCGCCGCGACGAGGACCTGCGCCCGCTTGTAGGCGTCCTCGCCCACCCCGATCGCGGCACCGACCATCAGCCGGCCGTCGGCGTCCTTGGTGGCGTGCGGGTACTGCTCACGCTTGGTGAAGTCCTTGACCGTGATCAGCCCCCGCAGCCGGCCCTGGTCGTCGACGATCGGCAACTTCTCGATCTTGTGCCGGCGCAGCAGATCCAGTGCGTCCTCGGTCGACACACCGACCGGCGCGGTGATCAGCGGCATCGGCGTCATGACGTCCTGCACCCGGCGGGAGTAGTCCCGCTCGAAGCGGATGTCGCGGTTGGTCACGATGCCGACGAGCCGGCCGTCCGGCTCGGTCACCGGAACACCCGAGATGCGGTAGCGCGCCATGAGCACGTTCGCGTCCTCGAGGGTGGCCTCGGGCCCGCAGGTCACCGGCGCAGTGATCATCCCGGACTCGGACCGCTTCACCATGTCGACCTGCTGCGCCTGGTCCTCGATCGAGAGGTTGCGATGCAGCACCCCGACACCGCCCTGGCGCGCCATCGCGATCGCCATCCGCGCCTCGGTCACCGTGTCCATGGCGGAGGACACCAGGGGCACGGCGAGGGAGATGGACCGCGACAGCCGGGTCGTGGTGTCGGCCTCGACGGGCACGAGATCGGAGGCCGCCGGCAGCAGCAGGACGTCGTCGAAGGTCAGGCCCAGCATCGCCAGCTTCGGCGGCACCGGTGCGTCGGCCCCCAGCAGGTCCACCTGGGAGTCGGCGGAGCCGCCCGCCGACGCCGCGCGAGCCGACGTGCGGGGAGCCGACGTGGAGTGATCGGTGGCGACGGGAGCGTTCATGGCACCTTCCGTTCCGCGATGACCGGTGCCGCGGCGCTGGGGATACCCGCCCGGCGGCCACGGCCCCGCCGGGTGCCCGTGGGCGGCCGGCCCGGCCGCCCACCAGGCGGAACGGGGCATCAACCCGTTACCGGCGAGCCGGTCGCCGGGTGGCGGCATGTACCCCATCGTAGAGGTCGGCGGCGCTTATGGGCGGTCGCGGCGTGACGGAGATCGCGGTGGAGCCGCCGGGAGCGGGCCTTTCCGGCGGCCGACCAGCACCACGCGGGTTGCGCAACAGAAGACGGACCTACACGGACCTGTCCACAAGCACCGCACAACGGTGCCGAGACTCCTGATCGGGACCACTTAGCAGTCCGGGCAAGCGTAGCGTGGTCCACGTGAGCGACGAGCCTGTCGACCCCTTCGCGGGTGACCCCGAGGATCCGGCCGCCGAGCTCGCGCGCCTCGACTCTGTCGACGACCTCGACCTGCTCGAACCGCTGTCCTTGCACGAGCGGGAGGAGGTCCTCGCCGAGCTGGGAGACCTCGACGTCTTCCGCACGCTGCTCGAGCCGCGCGGCTACCGCGGCCTCGTCGTCGACTGCGAGGGCTGCGCCGAGCCCCACTACTTCGACTGGGAGCTACTGGCCGGCAACCTGCGCAACCTCCTCAACGAGGGGCGGACGCGCGTCCACGAGCCGGCCTTCTCTCCCGACCCTTCGTGCTACGTGAGCTGGGAGTACGCCCGCGGCTTCGCCGACGGCGTGTACGAGGCGTCAGCCGCCTCGGAGGCCGACTCCCGCTGACCGCCAGGCGCGTCACGGCCTGGGCGGGAGCCCCGCGGGCGGGGGTGGATGCAGCCCCGCGGGCACGACAGCTCCTGCGGGCCGGACAGCGCCCTGGGGGCCGCCTGGGGCGCACCCGCGCCGTCGCGACAACCGCCGTCGCCGCACCGTGTCAGCCGTGGCCGCATGCGAGGTCGTTGGCGTGCCCCCGGTGAACCACCGGGCTCGCCCACACCGCACGACCCTCCTCCAGCCGAATCGTCTCGGGGCCTCCTGAGCCCTGTTCTCGTCGATCGCGGCGGTCGCGTTCGGCCTGGGGCGGTCTCCCAGCGCCACCGCGCGTCCCCCGTCGGCCCGCCGCCGGTACGACTTTCGGGCCAGCCCGGACTGTCCGTTCCCGGACAGTCCGCCCAGCCGATCGGCGCCACCCGCCGCCCGTTGGCATGTCCCTGCCAGCCGGGGCCGACCCGGGGCGCTCCCCGGCCGCCGAACTTCGGCCAGCCCGATCGTCAGGTTCGTCCGGTTCGGTGACTCTGCCGGGGATCCACCGGGCCGCGAAGGCCGCCCCGGCGGCCCCGGGTTGCAGCATTCGCCGCGACGTTCCCGGCCTGGCCGTGTGACCAGGCGATCGCCGGGGTAGGCGAATCACCGTCCACGAAGTTGTCCGCCGGACCCGCGGACTGGACGTCCCTCCCGATCTCGGACGCGTCTGGGCAGCCGGTGGCACCGAGCGGGCGAGGGCGGCCCGGTCACGGAGCGATCGGACAACCCGTGGATCCGCGCCGCGTCCGGGCGAGGCTGTGCCGGCGCGGCACACCGGACCTGACAGCAGGCGACGCGGGGGGACGCCCGGGTGAATTTTTCAAGATCACCGAGAGGGTGACCGGTACTACGTTGAGCCCGCGGCGCTTGCCGCTCAGGTCGAAAGGGGGGCTCAGGCCGATGACCGACGTCCGACGACTTCCCGGCCCCGGCGCGGAGAAGTGGGAGTGGCAACTGCATGGCGCGTGCCGCGGGGAGAGCACCGAGCTGTTCTTTCACCCGGAAGGCGAACGCGGGCCGGCCCGGGCCGCCCGCGAGGCCGCGGCCAAGGCGATCTGCGCCCGGTGCCCGGTCATCCGCGCGTGCGGGGAGTACGCACTGACCGCCCGGGAGCCGTACGGCGTCTGGGGAGGGCTCAGCGAATCGGAACGGGAGGCGATCCTCACCGGCCGCTCGCGGCGGGGGGCGGCTCGCCGCGTCCCCGCCCGGCCGGGGCTCGCGCCGGCCTGCTGACCGGCCCGGCGGCGGGTGGCGACATGGCCGGACAACCGATCCCGACCATGCCGATCACCCGCGACGGGTGAGGGGGCCCACCGGCCGGTCTCGCCCAGCCGTTCGGGTGGCGCCCGGCGGTCGGCCGCCGGATGACCACCCGGAAACGACGACGGCCCGCTCGGACCCCTGACCGGGGACCGAGCGGGCCGCTTCACTGCCGCGGGCGGGGCGCCGGCCGGAGTCGCCCGGCCGGGCCTCGCGGGACGGCTTCCGATCAGAAACCAGGGCCCTGCGGGTGGCTGTGCCCGTGGCTGTGACCGTGGCCGTGGGAGTGCCCGTGGTCGCCCTCCGACTCCGCCGGCTTCTCGACGACGAGGCTCTCGGTGGTGATGAGCAGCGCCGCGATCGAGGCGGCGTTCGCCACCGCCGAGCGGGTGACCTTGACAGGGTCGATGACTCCGGCCGCGATCAGGTCGGTGTACTCGCCGGTCGCGGCGTTGTAGCCGTGTCCCGGTTCGAGGTCCTTGACCCTGGCGACGATGACCGCGCCCTCCAGACCCGCGTTGCGCGCGATCCAGTGCAGCGGGGCGTCGAGGGCGGTGCGCACGATCCGGACGCCGGCGAGCTCGTCCCCGGTGCGGCCGAGGCCGTCGTCGAGGATGGAGGTGACGTGCGCCAGGGCGGCGCCGCCACCGGCGACGATGCCCTCCTCGATCGCCGCACGGGTCGCCGAGACGGCGTCCTCAAGGCGGTGCTTCTTCTCCTTGAGCTCCACCTCGGTGGCGGCACCCACGCGGATGACCGCGACCCCGCCGGCGAGCTTGGCGAGCCGCTCCTGGAGCTTCTCGCGGTCCCAGTCCGAGTCGCTGGTCTCGATCTCCGCCTTGAGCTGGCGCACCCGGTCGGCGACCGCGTCGACCTCGCCGCCGCCGTCGATGATGGTGGTGTTCTCCTTGTCCACCACGACGCGTCGGGCCCGGCCGAGGTCCGCCAGCGTCACCGCGTCGAGCGAGAGCCCGACCTCGCCGGCCACCACCTGGCCGCCGGTGAGCACGGCGATGTCCTGCAGCATCGCCTTGCGGCGGTCCCCGAAGCCGGGCGCCTTCACCGCGACGACCTGGAAGGTCTTGCGGATCGAGTTCACGACCAGGGTGGACAGCGCCTCGCCCTCGATGTCCTCGGCGATGATCAGCAGCGGCTTACGCTCCTGCACGACCTGCTCGAGGATGGGCAGGATCTCGTTCAGCGCCGCGATCTTGCCGGGGTACAGCAGGACGTACGCGTCCTCGAGGACGGCCTCCTGCGAGTCGGCGTCCGTGACGAAGTACGGCGAGATGTAGCCCTTGTCGAACTGCATCCCCTCGGTGAGCTCGAGGTCCAGCCCGAGGGTCTGGCTCTCCTCGACCGTGATGACGCCGTCCTTGCCGATCTTGTCGATCGCCTCGGCGATCAGCTCCCCGACCTGGGTGTCCTGGGCGGAGATGGCGGCGACCTGGGCGATCGTCTGCCTGGAGCTGACCTCGATCGCCTGCTCCAGCAGGGCGGCGGAGACGGCCTCGACGGCGGCCTCGATGCCCAGCTTCAGCGACAGCGGCGCCGCGCCGGCGGTGACCTGCTTCAGACCGAAGCGGACCATCGCCTGGGCGAGCACCGTCGCCGTGGTGGTGCCGTCGCCGGCGACATCGTTGGTCTTGGTGGCGACTTCCTTGGCGAGCTGGGCGCCCAGGTTCTCGTACGGGTCGACCAGCTCGATCTCCCGGGCGATCGTCACCCCGTCGTTGGTGATCGTCGCCGCGCCGTAGTTCTTGTCGATGACGACGTTGCGCCCACGCGGGCCGATCGTCACCTTGACCGTGTCGGCCAGCGCGTTCACCCCGCGCTCGAGCGCGTGGCGGGCGTCCTCGTTGAATGTGAGAATCTTCGGCATACCTGGTTGTCCTCCCGACACCGGCGACCGGTGGGAAACCGCAAGGGCGCGCCCCGCCGGTGGGCCCGGCGGAAACCGGGCGGCCACCAGCGGGGCGCGCCCCTTGCGTTGCTACCGGCGAGCGGTCTACTTCTCGATGATCGCGAGGACGTCGCGGGCGGAGAGCACGAGGTACTCCTCGCCCGAGTACTTGACCTCGGTGCCGCCGTACTTGCTGTAGAGCACCACGTCGCCGACCTTGACGTCGAGCGGGACGCGCTTGCCGTCCTCGAACCGGCCCGGGCCGACTGCGAGGACGGTGCCCTCCTGGGGCTTCTCCTTCGCCGTGTCCGGAATCACGATGCCGGATGCGGTGGTCTGCTCGGCGTCGGAGGGCTGCACAACGATGCGGTCCTCGAGAGGCTTGATAGCAACCTTGGTGGCGGTCGTCACGATCGACCTCCCCCTTCCTGCGCTGGATGAGAGAGCGACCCTGGCGGCCTGCCGTCGCGGGTGAACAGGCGCCTGTTGTCGCTGGCACTCTCACGTGCCGAGTGCCAACCTAGCACCCGCACCACACACGTCAACCAACAAGGTCGGATCTGTCAAGACGGCCGGGAACCGGGCAACGCCCGCCCGACCGCGCCGGCCGCGCCGACTCGCCCCGGCCCCTTCCCGGCGCGCGGCCGCGCAACCGGCCCCGACCGCCTTCGGCCACGCTGGATGGGACCCGGACATGATCTGGATGTGGGAGGCCAGGGCGACCCCCGGCCGCCTGGCAGACCTGCGGGACTGGGCGATCGCCGCCCTCGACGGCCGCAGAGGTGAGGTATATCTCAGTCGCCAACCGGGGGGTGACCTCGTCGTGGTGATCCTCCGGTTGCCCGACGCGCCGCCGACCGACGTGGACGCCGACGCGGCGACCGCCGGCCCGGACAACACCACCAAGGGGCCCGCCGCGGCCCCGCTGCCCGCGCCACCCGAGGGACTGGTCGCCGGCACCCCCCACGCCTGGCCGTTCCACCAGGTCCACCCCGCCCCGCCGAGCCCACCCCTCCCCGCTGAACCCAACCCGCCCCGCTAGCCCAACCCGCCCGGCTAGCCCAACCCGCCCGGCCCCGCAGAGCCCCAGCGCGCCCCGCTGACCCGGCCGCCCAGGGTCCACTCCCGGCCGCCCAGGTGCCTCCGCGGCCGCCGCCTGGCCCGCGGTCAGCCGGCGGCGGGCGCCCGTTGCCCGCGGTCGCCGCCCGGCGTCGGTTCGCCGCCCGTGGGGCAGTCGTCCTCCGTCGGGCATCCGGCGGCCTCGTGGGCCTCGATCTCCCGCCGAGCCGCGTCGCAGGCGGCCGCGCCGTGGGTGGGATCGACGGCCAGCAGCCGCGCGGCGATCCGGCGCAGCAGCGCGACGAACCGTTCCCGCTCCTCCGGCTCCAGCCCGGCGAGCACATGCTGATCGACGAAGCGGCGGTCCTCCTGGGTCGACGCGTAGAGCCGCGCCCCCTGGTCGGTCGCGGTGATGATGCGGGCCCGCCGGTCGGCCGGGTCGGGATGGCGCTCGACCAGGCCCGCCCGTTCGAGATCGTCGACGAGGCGCACCATCACCGTCCGGTCGATGCCGAACCGGCGGGCCACCTCGATCTGGTTGCGCGCCTCGCCGCCGACGGCAGCCCCGAGGACGTGCAGCGCGCGCAGGCCGCCCGGCAGTTCGCCGACGGCGGCGGCCGAGGCCGCGAGGTAGCCGTACTGCACCTGGCCCAGCAGCCAGCCCAGATCCTGCCCGAGGTCTTCGGGCAGGCCGTCGGCCCCGACCTCGGGCCCCACGGCCGCTGCGGCGTCGCTCACCGCCCCAGGGTACCCGTCCCGGTCAGAGTAATCTCCCCTCAGATGAGTGCTTGCAGAGACGATTTCTCCATCAGATAGTCTCTGTTCAGATCTTCGCGAGAGCAGAAGATCTCAGTCTTTGACGACTTCTCGACCAACAGGGAGACGCCGCAATGCCCAACCTGCTGCACGTCGACGCGAGCCTGGCTGTGGAGGGCTCGACCTCCCGATCGCTGGGCGCCACCTACATCGACGCCTGGCGCGCCGCCCACCCCGAGGGCACCGTCACCTACCGCGATCTCGCCCTCACGCCCCCGCCGCACCTCGACTGGGCCACCCTGTCTGCCGGCTTCACCCCGCCCGAGCAGCACACCCCGGAGCAGACCGAGGGCGTCAAGCTGCGCGAGGAGCTGATCGGCGAGCTCGAGGCGGCCGACGAGCTCCTGCTGTCGCTGCCCATGTACAACTACTCGGTGCCGTCCACGTTCAAGGCGTGGGTGGACCAGGTGATCCTGGTCGGTCGCACCATGCGGCAGCCACCGGAGGAGTCGGTGCTCACCGGGAAGCGCGTCACGGTCATCGCCACCCAGGGCGGTTCGTACGGGGTGGGCACTCCCAAGGAGGGCTGGGACCACCAGCTCCCCTTCATCGCCCACGTCCTCGAGTCGCTCGGGGCGACCGACGTCGAGCTGGTCCGGGTGGAGATGACGCTCGCCCCGGTCAACCCGGCGCTGGCCGACTTCACCGACGTGTACGAGCGCAGCCGGGCCGCGGGCGAGAGTGCCCTGCGGGCGCGGGCGGCGGCCTGAGTCAGCGCGGCCGGCCGGGGCGCCCCGACGAGCCGGTCACGGCTCCAGGCGCACCCGGCCGGGCAGCGCGCGTTCGACCTCGTCGAGCAGCGCGGCGTACCCGACCGTGTCGATCGGCCGGGCCCGCATGACGTAGGCGTCGCCGCCGGAGGGCTGGTAGTAGCCGCGGCGCACGCCGATGTCGACGAAACCAAGCCGGCTGTACAACGCCCGCGCGGCATGGTTGTCGGTGCGGACCTCCAGCCCGCAGGAGCGGGCCCCGGCCCGACGCGCGTGACGCAGCAGGGCGATCATCAGCCGGGCGCCGACGCCGCGGCCCCGGACCCGGGGCACGACGCCGACGGTCTGGATGTAGGCGCCGTCGTCGGCGAGCGCCAGGCCCGCGTAGCCGATGATCGCCGCCAGGTCGTGCGCGGCCACCCCTCGGGGCCGCCACAGCGCGGTCAGGTAGCACCGCTGGTCGCCCTGGGCCAGTTCGGACCAGAACAGCTCGGCGGTCCAGGGGTCGGTGGCGAAGACGGTCGGTTCCAGCTCGGCGACGGTGGCGACGTGCCACCAGCGCATCGGGATGAGCACCAGGTCCCGGTCCTGCCTCAGATCCTCTTCCTGTTCGCGGTCCCGATCCTGTTCGAGGTCCCGGGCCTGCTCCCCGGCCCGGTCCGGCACACGATTCCAGTCCGGTTCGATCGGCGTGGCGGCGCTCGGCGCCACGCCGTCAGGATGCGGTGGCCGCCGCGTCACACCCTGACCGGCTTCGGCGCGTGCGGTTCGGTCGCGTCCGGCCGCCGCAGGTACAGGGGGGCCAGGACGCTCGGGTCGCGACCGGCCAGCAGGTCCGCCCCGGCAAGACCGACGAGCAGCTCCGGGCGCGGGTACCCGCCCGCCGGCGTGTCCACGCCCGCCCCGTCAGCCCCCACCCCGTCAGCCCCGGCCGCGTCGTCGGTGGTGGCGAACCCGGCGAACGGCTCCGGGTACAGCGCCCGGCCGGGGCCGGTGACGGCGTCGACGCCGAGCTCCCGCAACATCTGAGCGACCTGCGCCGGACGACCCACGGCGGGATCGCCGACCCGCACCCCGCCGGCGTAGCGGGCCCAGTAGACCTCGCGGCGCCGCGCGTCGGTGACCACGCCGACCGAGCCGGCCGTGGCCGCGCCGATGCCATCGAGTGAGCAGACGCCGTGCACGGGGATGTCCAGCGCGTCCGCGAAGGCCGCGGCGGTCACCATGCCGACCCGCAGGCTGGTGAAGGGCCCGGGACCGGCTCCCACGACGACGGCCGCGAGGTCCGTCGGGCGCGCGCCCGCCTCGTCGAGGACCGCCCGCATCGACGGCGCGAGCAGCTCCCCGTGGCGGCGGGCGTCGACGGTGACCACGCTCCCCCGGGGCCAGACGTGCACGCCGGGGCCGGCGGGATCACCGGCCGCCGCGCTCACCGGCCGCGCGGGATCGGACGCGGTCAACTCGGCGAGCGCCACCGCGCACGCGGCCGTGGATGTGTCGAGGGCCAGCACCAGCACTCGTCCAGACTACGGACCGCCGCATCGGCCACGACGAGTACCCGCCCCAGCGCGGCCCGGCGCCGGCGGTGCGGTCAGTCCGCGGCGAGGTCGCGCAGCCGCCGCGCCCAGCTCGGGCCGGTGGCGACGAGGCGGACCGTTCTGGTCTCGCCGGCCTCGTCGGCGGTGGGCCGGGTGAGCACGAGCTCGAGATGGTCCTGGGCGAGTCCCTCGACCAGCCCGGCGCCCCACTCGACGACGGTCACCGAGGTGTCGGCGTCCGCGTCGAGGTCGAGGTCGTCGACCTCGGTCACCCCGCCGAGCCGGTAGGCGTCGACGTGCACGAGCGGGATCCGGCCGTCCGGGTAGATCCGCGCGAGCACGAACGTCGGCGAGGTGACCGTCTCCCGCACGCCGAGCCCCGCGGCGATGCCCTGGGTGAGGACCGTCTTGCCCGCGCCGAGCGGGCCGGAGAGCACGAGCAGGTCGCCGGGGCGCAGCAACACGCTCAGCCGGGCGCCGAAGTCGCGCATCCGGTCCGCCGTGGGCACGACGACCACGTCACGCTGCCGTGCGGCGTTCACGCCCATCACCTCCTCGCGTTCGCCCCCGACCTCGCGTTCACCTCCGCCAGGCCCGCACCCCACCAAACCGCCATCCCACCGGGCTCGCACCCGCCGGGCTCCCTCGCCAGGGTCCCTCGCCGGGTCCGCCGGGACCGGTCAGGCGGCCGTCCCGCCGCCGTCGCGGTCCGCGACCGCCGCCCGTTCGGCCGGCGGGGCACCGTCCGCGGCGGCGCCGACCGAGGCGGGCGGGAGTCCGGTCCGCGACCGCGGCAGCGGCAGCGAGACCTCGGCCAGCGACCGCTGCGCCAGCCGGCGGATCGCGGCGTTCACCGCCTCGGGCCGCTCCAACATGATGGCGTGGCCGGCGTCCTCCTCGACGACCAGTTCCGCGTCGGGCAGGATCTCGGCGATCGTCCGGCTGTGCGCCACCGGGGTGATCAGGTCGGCGTCGCCGACGACCAGCACGGTGGGGATCCCCACCAGGCGGGCGGCGGCGGCCAGCCGGTCGTTGTCGAGCAGGGTGGGCAGGAACGCGGCGATCACCGCGACCGAGGTGTCCGAGACCATTGTCTCGAGGAACGTGACGACCGCCGGCGGCAGATCGGTGGCGCCGAACCCGATCCGGCGGGTCACCTCCCACGACATGTCGCTGCCCCGCCCGCGAACCCGCTCGAGCAGGCCCGAGGTGTGCCGCATGCCGACGGCGATGCCGGGCAGCACCCGACGCACCACCGCCGTCGCCAGGGCGGGCAGCCCGAGGGTCACCTGCGCCAGCTCCGACGCGCTGGTCGACAGCAGCGCCACCCCGACGATCTGGTCGTCGAAGAGCTCGGGGTGGGCATCGGCCAGACCCAGGACCGCCATGCCCCCCATCGAGTGGCCGACGAGGATGATCGGCCCGCCGGGCACCCGTTCGCGGATCACCCGGTAGAGGTCGTCGGCGAGCACGTCGATGGTGCAGTTGCCGACCTCGGACGGCCCGGAGCGCCCGTGCGCGCGCTGGTCGAAGAAGACCATCCGGCCGAGGTCCGCGAGGGCCCGGTGCTGCAGCGTCCAGCACTCGGCGGACACGCAGAACCCGTGGACGAACACCAGTGTCAGCGGCGCGTCCGGCGGACCGGTCTCCTCGACGTGCAGCGGCACGCCGTCGGCCGCGATCACGGTGGCGACCCGGCCGCCGATCGGCCTCAGCTCTGGCTCCGGCGGCGCGTCCGGCCGGTTGCGGCGGCGGTGGATCGCCCGCCGCTGCGCGACCAGGCCGGCCGTGACGGCCGCGCCGACCACACCGACCGATCCCGTGGCGGCGCGCGCCGCCCGGGAACCCGCGAACGGGCCCACGGTCCTCACCATCGGTGCTCCCTCCTCCGGGCTGCCCTGAACCGATGATGCACCGCGGGGGCGCCAGGAGCAGGCGTCACGTGACGCACGCGTAACCACGCTCCGGCCCCGGCGGGTCGGGGCGTGGTCACGCGTGGGGCGCCGCGATAATCAGGCGAAACCGGGCATCGGGAAGCCGCTGACCAGCTCGGTGACCTGCTCCCGGACCCGACCGATCGTCGCGGTGTCGGCGGCGCCGGCGGCCTTGACGACGTCGTCGATCCAGCCGGCGAGCACCGGCATGTGCGCCGGGGTCAGGCCGCGGGTGGTGATCGCGGCGGTGCCGAGCCGGATGCCGGACGGGTCGAACGGCTTGCGCTTGTCGAAGGGCACCGCGTTGTAGTTCAGCTCGATCCCCGCCGCGTCGAGCGCCTTCGCCGCCGGCTTTCCGCCGATGTCCTTGCCGGTGAGGTCGATGAGGATGAGGTGGTTGTCGGTGCCCCCGGTGACCAGGTCGAACCCGCGCTCGACCAGCGCCTCGGCGAGGGCGCGGGCGTTCGCCACGACCGCGTGGGCGTAGTCGCGGAACGCAGGCGTCGAGGCCTCCCGCAGGGCGACCGCGATGGCCGCCGTGGTGTGGTTGTGCGGGCCGCCCTGCAGGCCGGGGAAGACCGCCTTGTCGATCGCCGTGGCGTGCTCGGCGTCGGTGAGCAGCATGGCTCCGCGCGGGCCGCGCAGCGTCTTGTGCGTGGTGGTCGAGATCACCGGAGCGTGGCCGACCGGGGAGGGATGGGCACCGCCGGCGATCAGCCCGGCGATGTGCGCGATGTCGGCGACGAGCACCGCCCCCACCTCGCGCGCGATCTCGGCGAAGGCCGGGAAGTCGATCGTCCGCGGGATTGCCGTCCCACCACAGAAGATGATCTTCGGCCGCTCGGTGCGGGCGAGGTCGCGCACCTCGTCCAGATCGATCCGGCCGGTGTCCGCGCGCAGGCCGTAGCGGACGCTGCGGAACCACTTGCCGGTCGCCGACACGCTCCAGCCGTGCGTCAGGTGGCCGCCCATCGGCAGCGACAGTCCCATGACCGTGTCCCCGGGCTGGGCGAAGGCGAGGTAGACGGCCAGGTTCGCCGGCGAGCCGGAGTACGGCTGGACGTTGGCGTGCTCGACGCCGAACAGCGCCTTGGCCCGGTCGACGGCCAGCGTCTCGATCGGGTCGACGACCTGCTGACCCTCGTAGTACCGCCGGCCGACGTACCCCTCGGAGTACTTGTTGGTCAGGACGGATCCGGACGCCTCCAGCACCGCGGTGGAGACGTAGTTCTCCGACGCGATCAGCCTGATCGACGCGTGCTGGCGGGCGGCCTCGGCCTCGACCAGCCCGGCGAGCTCGGGATCGGCGACGGTGAGTTCGGGAAGCGGGGGATTGTGCATGCTGACCTCCGGCAGGTCTCATCCGGCCGGAGGCACCCAGGCGCACGGCACCGACCCGCTCATCGCTCCCCGGTGGTCAGTTCCACCTCTGTGCGCCAGTCGCGACTCTCGCCCAAGTCTAGCCATCAGGCAGCCCGGACCCCGGCAAGGCCGACCTCGCCGGCCGCCGACCGCCCCCCTTTGCTCCGTGTCCCGAGGGACGAATCGGACGCCGAACCCTCTGGATACGCAGTAAAGCTCTCCGCCGGAGGACCGCCGGCGACGATCTGACGCGGATCGGTACGGCGCCCGTCACGCCGCGCCCGGGGTCCGGTCGGTCGGCTGGCCGACAGCACTGCCGGGTCACATCCGGGCCGCCAGGCCCTGCCGAGCCGGGCGGTGTCCCTTACCGTGGAACGAGGCCGGGACGCCCGGCCGGGGCGGTGGATGTTTCGTTGCGGAGGCGGGAATCGTGAAGCTGGCGTGGCGCAGGAGCAGGGACATCCCGATGAACGCCGGTCGCGGCCTGACCGGCCCGGAGCGGGCTGCCGCGCTCGGGATGGTCGACGAGTCCGAGCCGGAGGCGGAGCTGGAGCTGGAGCCCGCCGCGGCGGCGCCGGCCGCCCCCGGCCCGGTCATGCTGACGCTGACGACCCGTTCCAGGATCGAGCAGGCCGAGCGGGAGGCCACCGAGGCCGCCGCCCGTCCGGTGCGCCGCCGGATCGAGCGCGGCGCGCTCGGCGGCAGCGCCCCCACCGGCGGCGGCTGCTCCTCCGGCGGCTGCGGCTGATCCCGCGGGACCGCCGCCGCGGCCGCGCCTGCTAGACGTAGACGCGCGGGACGCGCTGGCCGATCCGGGTGACGATCTCGTAGTTGATGGTGCCCAGCGCCGCGGCCCAGTCGTCCGCGGTCGGCTCGCCGCGGTCGCCCGGGCCGAACAGCCGTACCTCGTCGCCTGCGGCCACCTCGTCGTCCCCGACGTCGAGGACGAACTGGTCCATGCAGACGGTGCCGGCGATGCGTCGCCGGCGGCCACCGAACAGCACCTCTCCGATGTTCGTGGCGGCCCGGGGGATGCCGTCGGCGTAGCCCAGCGGTACCAGGGCGAGCGTCGTCTCCCGCGCCGTGGTGTAGCGGTGGGCGTAGGACACGCCCGTGCCGGCCGGCACCCGCTTGACCAGCGCGGCGTGGCTGACCAGCGACATCGCCGGCCGCAGGCCGAACTGCGCGGGCGGGCCGACCTCCGGGCCCGGGGAGAGCCCGTAGACGGACACCCCGGGCCGCACCAGGTCGAAATGGGCCTCGGGGCTGACCAGGGTCGCCGCGGAGTTCGCGAGGTGCCGCACGGTCGGCGCCAGCCCGGCCTTCTCGGCGATGTCGACGGCGTCCCGGAACGCCCCGATCTGAGCCTGCACCGTCGCATGCCCGGGGGCGTCGGCGAACGCGAAGTGGCTCCATACCCCGAACGCCTCGATCACGCCCTCGGCCTGCAGCGCCGCGGCCAGGTCGCACAGCCCCGGCCACTCGTCGGGCATCGCCCCCGCCCGGCCGAGGCCGGTGTCCGCCTTGAGGTGCACCCGGGCCGGCCGGCCGGCCTGCCGCGCCGCCGCGGCGATCTCCTGGAGGGTCCAGGTCGCGGACGCCGACACGTCGATGCCGGCCGCGATCGCCTCGGCGAAACGCTCACCAGGCGTGGCGAGCCAGCACAGCACCGGCGCGGTGATCCCGGCGGCGCGCAGCGCGAGCGCCTCCTCGAGGACGGCCGTGCCAAGCCAGCTCGCCCCGGCGTCCAGCGCGGCCCGGGCGCAGGGAATCATGCCGTGGCCGTACCCGTCGGCCTTCACGACGGCCATGGTGGCGGCGTCGCCAGCGCGGGCCGCGAGGGCGGCCACCGAGTCGCGGACCGCGTCGAGGTCGACGGCGGCATACGTCCGGGGTTCGCTGCTGGCCGACGCCTCGGTCCCCTGCACGCTCATGGCGGTCACGCTACCCGCCGTGACCACCCCCCGGGAGCCCCCGACCCGGCGATGCCAGCAGGCCGGAGATGACGCGGGGCAGCAGGTCGGGCAGGTCGCCGGCGGCGAGCGGCACGGCGGCCCGCTCGGCGGCGCGCCCATGCAGGTGCGCGCCGACCGCCCCGGCACCGGCGGCGGGCAGCCCGGCGGCGAGCAGCGAGCCGATCAGCCCGGTCAGGACGTCCCCCGTGCCGGCGGTGCCCAGCCATCCGGAACCGGTCGTGTTCACCCAGGCCGCCCCGGCCGGTTCGACGATCAGGGTGCGGGTGCCCTTGAGCAGGATCACCGCGCCCGTCGCCGCGGCGGCCCGCCGGACGGTGGCGAGGCGGTCGGCGGCGAGCTCCTCCGTCGTTCGGTCGGGATCCCAGCCCAGCGCCGCCGCGGTGAGCCGGCCGAACTCTCCCTCGTGCGGGGTGAGGAGAACCGGCGCGTTCCGGGCGCGCAGCGCCGCGGGATCGGCGGCGAGGATCTCCGCCAGCGGGTCGAGGGCGCCCGCGTCGACCACGACCGGCAGGTCGGTGCCGAGCAGGCCGGCCACCAGCTCCCGGACCGCCGGCCCCGGGTCCAGGCCCGGGCCGATCGCCCAGGCCTGGACCCGGCCGACGGCGAGCATGGCCGCGCGGTCCCCGGCCCGGATGGCGGTCACCACCGCCTCGGGGTGCGCCCGCCGGACGAAGTCCCCCGCCCGGCTGGCGACCCCCGTCCCGGAACCGCCGGCGGTCGCGCCGGCGTCGCCCTCCCGCACCGAGGCGCCCTCCCGCACCGAGGCGCCCTCGCGCCGAGGGTCGTGCTCCGGCACGGTGTGGCCCTCGGTCACGACCCGCAGGTAGCCGGCGCCACCGCGCAGTGCACCGCCGACGGCGAGCACGGCGGCACCCGGATAGGCGTCGCTGCCCGCGACGAGGCCGAGGACCCCCCGGCGGTACTTGGACGATTCCGGGCCCGGCACCGGGAACATCGCGGCGACGTCGGCGTCGTCGAGCGCCCGCAGGTCGGGTTCGGGCAGCGCCAGCCCGATGTCGACCAGCTCCACGCGCCCGGTGTGGGCCGCGCCCGGCATCAGCCACAGGCCGCGCTTGTACGTGCCGAACGTGACGGTGGCACTGGCCCGCACGGCGGGTCCGGTGACGGCACCGGTGTCCGCGTCGACGCCGCTGGGAACGTCGACGGCCACGGTGCGCCCGGGCGGCGCGAGGGCCGCCAGCCGGGCGTGGTCCGCCCGCAGACCGCCGCGGCCGCCGATGCCGAGCAATCCGTCCAGGACGAGCTCGGCCCGGTCGAACAGCCCGCGCAGCGTCTCGTCATCGAGGGCCGGCGCAGCACCGTGCAGTCTGCCACCGGCGGCCAGCAGGGCGGCGGTGCCCTCCGGGTGGGTGCGGCCGGGCGCGATCGCGTCGACCCTGGCGCCGCGCGCGGCCAGGCGCGCGCCGGCCCACAGGGCGTCGCCGCCGTTGTCACCGCCCCCGGCGAGTACCACGATCCGGGCGCCAAAGACCCGGCCGAGCCGGCGAGCGACATGGGCTACCAGCCCATACACCGCGCGTTGCATGAGGGCACCGGGCGGCAGGGCGGCGAGCAGCGCCGCCTCGGCGTCCCGGATCTGACTGACCGTGTGCGCGTTCCGCATGACGCCATGCTGCCCCGCGCCGAGCGGCCGATGCTGCAGGAGCCCCGTGGCTGCTGCAGGAGCCCCGTGACGCCGGGGCCGCCAGACCGGCGGCGTTCGACAAGACGGACACCGAGTGGCCGGCGATCAGCTCTCGGCGACGGCCATCGCGATGGCGACCCCGCCGTCGTGGGTGAGGGACAGGTGCCAGGAGGCGATGTCGAGCCGCGCCGCCGCGGCGGCCACGGTGCCGCGGATCCGCAGCGACGGCCGCCCACCCGCGCCCAGGACGACCTCGGCGTCGTGCCATTCCAACCCGGGGGGCGCCCCGAGCACCTTCGCCACGGCCTCCTTCGCCGCGAACCGGGCGGCCAGCCGCTCCGGTCGGGCCAGACCACGCTCCGCCGGGGTGAACAGGCGCAGCGCGATCCCCGGCGTCCGGGACAGCGTCGCGGCGAAACGGTCGACGTCCACCACGTCGACGCCGACACCGACCACCGCCATCGGGCAAGCGTCCCATACCGGCGCCGCGGCCCATGGCGGACCATGCACCCGCCTCGTCGCGACGCGCCGATCGCGCCGCGGGCGGGCGCACCCCCTCGGATCAGGGCCTCGCCCCGCCCGAAGGGGTGGCACGCCGGCGGATCCGGACCCGCGGGCCCGGCGGAACCCGCCCGGGGTCAGGACTTCGCATCCCAGCCCGGCGCGGGACCGTCGGCCTTCCCCTCACCGTCCCTGCCCGTGGCGTCCTTCCCGGCGGTGTCGGTCTGCTCCGCCGAGTCGGCCCCCTCCGCCGAGTCGGCCCCCTCCGCGGTCGCCGGCTCGCCCTCGTCGCCGGCGAGGATGCGGTAGAGGCTGCGGCGGGTCTCGGTGAGCAGGGACCGGGCGGCGGCGATCTGCGCGTCGTCCCCGGCCTGGGCGACCTGGACCACCGCGGCACCCACCGCGAAGGCCAGGGAGCGCAGGCTGGCCAGCTCGTCGTCGGCGCTGGCCGCGGCGGTCTCCCACGGCTTGCGCTGCCCCACCCGGGACTCGACGTGGGCCCGCCCGGCGTCGGTGAGGTGGAAGACCCGCTTGCCCTCCGCCTCCTCCGCGCGCACGAGCCCCTCGTCGGCGAGCAGGGACAGCACCGGGTAGACCGAGCCGGGGCTCGGCCGCCAGGTGCCGCCGCTGCGCTCGGCCAGCTCGCGGATCATCTGATAGCCGTGCATGGGCTGCTCGGCGAGCAGGGCCAGCAACGCCTCGCGGACGTCGCCGCGACCCACCCGCGGCCCACGGCCGAAGCCACCCGGACCGCCGAAGCCCGGACCGAACCCAGGACCGAACCCAGGACCGGGGAAGCCGCCGAACGCTGGCCAACCCGGACCGCCGCCGCGGCGCCCGCGCGGCCGGCCCTCACCGGGCCCGCCGTGCTCATGCCGCCCGCCGCCGTGTCCGCCGCGCGCCGTGCGGCTGGTGCCGTCACGAGCCGCCGACTCCTTCGTCCCGCAACCGCCGGCCTCGCGCTCCGCCCAACCGGCCACCGTCTCGAAGAACTCCGACAGCCGCGCGGGATCGAACCCCGCCGCGCGCCCCCACCTGCCCCAGGGCCCCCAGGGGCCTGGAATCGCCTGTGATGTCACGATCTTTCCCTTCGTCTCCACGGAAGACCAACGGAGGTCATCCGCTCGCTGTCGCGTACGCTCACGATATATCGCGATCGTACGTCCGACAAGAAGGCGCTGGCGATGCCGGGGACCTGGCCGGTACGATCCGCGCTCGCATTCCGTAGGATTGAGCAGTGATCATTTCTGTGTCCGGAGAGAACGGGCACGGCGGGGACGCCGTCACCCCGCTCGAAGCAGCCTTCGAGGAACGTGCCTGCGCGCAGCGCGCGGGTACCGACGTGTTCATCGAAGGGGTGAACCTCGCCCTGCTCGGCCGCGTCGAGCAGCTCCGCATCCGGCCCACCAACGCGTCGGGCACGGTCGACGACGACGGGCCGCACGAGGTCCGCCTGGAGGCGGCCGACGACGGGCCGCGCACCGGCTGCACCTGCCCCGAGGGGGCGACCGGCTCGTTCTGCCGCCACGCGGTCGCCGTCGCCCTGGTCGCCACCGGCTCCGCGGGCCTCGCCGACGACGACGACGAGGATGCCGACGACGACGAGGAGAACGGCGGGATCATCGGCGAGAGCTCGCTGTTCACCGACGACCCGGTGCACGCCGCGATGCGGGTGTTCCTCAGCCGCGTCCCCCGCGCCGAGCTCGTGGAGACCCTGCTCGACGCCGCGGACGACAACGAAGCGGTCTCCGACGCTCTCTGGGATGCCACCGTCGCCTGGCACGGCCGCCAGCACGGCGCCGCACCCTCCTCCTGACCCACGCCCCCGATGCCAGGGGTCCCCGTGAACCGCCGAAGGCCCCGCCGACCGACCCAGAAAGATCGCCGAAGGCGATCTGACGGAAATCGGCTGCCACCCCGAGGCCAGGGGTCCCCGTGAACCGCCGAAGGCCCCGCCGACCGACCCAGAAAGATCGCCGAAGGCGATCTGACGGAAATCGGCTGCCACCCCGAGGCCAGGGGTCCCCGTGAACCGCCGAAGGCGATTCACGGGGGATGGCTACTCGACCGTGACGGACTTGGCGAGGTTGCGCGGCTGATCGACGTCGAGGCCGCGGGCGAGGGCGAGCTCACAGGCGAACACCTGCAGCGGCAGGGTCGTCACCAGGGGCGCGAACAGGGACGACGTCGCCGGCACCCGGATGAGATGGTCGGCGTAGGGCTCCACCGCGACGTCGCCGTCCTCGGCGATCACGATGGTCCGCGCGCCCCGCGCCCGGACCTCCTGGATGTTCGAAACAATCTTGCCGTGCAGGTTCGCACGCCCGCGCGGTGAGGGCACGACGACGATCACCGGCAGGCCCGGCTCGATGAGCGCGATCGGCCCGTGCTTGAGCTCGCCGGCCGGGAACCCCTCGGCGTGCATGTAGGCGAGTTCCTTGAGCTTGAGGGCCCCCTCCAGCGCCACCGGGTAGCCCACGTGGCGGCCGAGGAAGAGCACGGCCTTGGCGTCGGCCAGGCCACGGGCGAGCTCGCGGATCGGTTCGAGCCGGCCCAGCGTCCGCTCCACCAGGTCGGGCATCCGCTGCAGCCGTTCGACGTAGGCGGCGACCTCGTCGCCGTAGAGCACGCCGCGCACCTGCGCCAGGTACAGACCGACGAGCAGGCAGGCCGCGACCTGGCCGAGGAAGGTCTTGGTCGAGGCGACACCGACCTCGGGCCCGCAGCGGGTGTACAGCACCGCGTCGGACTCCCGGGGGATCGTCGACCCGTTCGTGTTGCAGATCGCCAGCACCCGGGCCTTCTGCTCCCGGGCGTGCTTGACGGCCATGAGCGTGTCCAGCGTCTCGCCGCTCTGGCTGATCGCGATGACGAGGGTGGAGCGGTCCAGCACGGGATCCCGGTAGCGGAACTCCGAGGCCATCTCGACCTCGCAGGGCAGCCGCGTCCAGTGCTCGACGGCGTACTTCGCGATCAGGCCGGCGTGGTAGGCCGTCCCGCAGGCGACGATGAAGACCTTGTCGACGTCCCGGAAGTCCTGGGCGGACAGCCGCTCCTCGTCGAGGACGATCGCGCCGTCGGCGGAGAGCCGACCCCGCAGGGTGTCGGCGAGCGCGGTCGGCTGCTCGTTGATCTCCTTGAGCATGAAGTACGGGTAGCCGCCCTTCTCCGCGGCGCCCGCGTCCCAGTCGACGTGGTAGCGGCGCCCCTCGACGACCTCCCCGGCGAAGTCGGTCACGGTGACGCCGTCCCGGCGGGCCTCGACCACCTGGTCCTGGCCGATCTCCATCGCCTCGCGGGTGTGCGCGATGAACGCCGAGACATCGCTGGCGAGGAAGGCCTCCCCCGTTCCCAGCCCGACGACCAACGGGCTGTTGCGCCGGGCGCCGACGACCACCTCGGGAAAGTCGCGGTGCAGAACGACGAGGGTGAAGGCACCCTCCAGCCGCCGGCAGACACGCTGCAGCGCCACGGTCAACGGGTGCGTCCCCGGCTCGGCGGTGCGGTCGGCCGGCTCGCCGGGGCCGGGCGCGGGACCCGTGCCGGGGCGGGTGGGCCGGGGGGTGACGTCCTCCGGGACCGCCGCCGCCGGCGCGGCGGCGGCGTTGCCCAGCTCAACCTCGAGCAGGTGGGCGACTACCTCGGTGTCGGTCTCGCTCGCGAGCTCGTGCCCGATCGCCTCCAGCTCGGCGCGCAGCGCGGCGAAGTTCTCGATGATGCCGTTGTGGATGACGGCGATCGCGCCGGTGCAGTCGGTGTGGGGGTGGGCGTTGGCGTCGGTCGGGCCGCCGTGGGTGGCCCACCGGGTGTGCCCCATCCCGGTCGTCCCGGGCATCGGATCCGCCTCGGAGCCCTCGGACAGCAGCTTCTCCAGGTTGGCGAGCTTGCCGGCCCGCCGCGCCGTCCGCAGGGCGCCGGCGCCGACGACCGCGACGCCGGAGGAGTCGTAGCCGCGGTATTCGAGGCGCCGCAGGCCGTTCAACGCGACGTCCAGGGCCGACTGGTCACCGACGTACCCGATGATCCCGCACATGCGACTCAGCGTACGCAGGTTCCCCGGGCGGGCGGACGTGGCCGGCCGAACACCTGGCGAGTTGTCCTGGCGTGGCCTCGCCGGCGGGTTCGCGCGGACGGGCTCAGCGGGAGGCCGGCAGCGCGGCGCGGACGACGGCCGCGAGGCGCTGGGCGGTGTCCCGCGCAACGGCGTCGGTCTCCGCCTCCACCATGACGCGGACCAGCGGCTCGGTGCCCGAGGGCCGCAGCAGCACCCGGCCGCCGTCGCCGAGCTCGGCCTCCGCCACGGCGACGGCCGTCCGCAGCTCCGGCGAGGTGCCCACCCGGGTCCGATCGACACCGCGCACGTTGACGAGCACCTGCGGCAGCCGGGTCATGGCCTTGGCGAGCTCGCCCAGGGGCTGGCCGGTCTCGGCGACGCGGCCGAGCAGCCGCAGCGCCGTCAGCAGCCCGTCGCCGGTGGTGGCGTGGTCGAGGAAGACGACGTGCCCGCTCTGCTCGCCGCCGAGCGCGTAACCGCCGGCGCGCATCGCCTCCAGCACGTACCGGTCGCCGACGGGCGTGGTCACGACGGTGATCCCGGCCTCGCGCATCGCGTGCCGGAAACCCAGGTTCGACATCACGGTGACGACGACCGTGTCATCGGCGAGTTCGCCGCGCTCGGCCATGGCGAGGGCGCAGATGGCGAGGATCTGGTCGCCGTCGACGACGTCACCGGCGGCGTCCACCGCGAGGCAGCGGTCCGCGTCGCCGTCGTGGGCGATGCCGACGTCGGCGCCCTGTTCGACGACCGCCGCGCGCAGGCTGTCCAGGTGGGTGGCGCCGCTGCCGTCGTTGATCGCCGTGCCGTCGCCGTCGGCGTGCAGCGCGACCACGTCCGCGCCGGCGGCACGCAGCACCCGCGGCGCGAGCGCCGAGGCCGCGCCCTGGGCGCAGTCGACGACGACCCGCAGGCCGTCGAGCCGCACCGGAAGGGCGGTGAGCAGATGGTCCGCGTACCGGTCGAGAAGCGCCGGTTCGTCCCGCACCCGCCCGACGTCGGCGCCGACAGGTCGGGGCCCGGGCGGTTGCGCCATCCGCCGCTCGATGGCGTCCTCGACCTCGTCGGGGAGTTTGAGCCCGCCGGCGGCGAACAGCTTGATGCCGTTGTCCGGCATCGGATTGTGGCTGGCGGAGAGCATCACGCCGAAGGTCGCCCCGCTGGCGGCGACCGCGTGCGCCACGGCCGGGGTCGGAGCGACACCGATGCGGGCGACGTCGGCACCCGAGGCGGCCAGGCCGGCCACGACCGCGGCCTCAAGGAACTCCCCGGAAGGACGGGTGTCCCGGCCGACGACCACGAGCGGCCGGGACGGCGCCAGCCCGGCAGATCGGCCCGGCGCCCCCAGCAGTTCCACGGCCGCGGAGGCCAACGACAACGCCTGCTCCGCGGTGAGGTCGACGTTCGCCACGCCTCGGACGCCGTCGGTGCCGAAGAGCCTCGTCACTGAGGTCTCCCATGAAGTCGAAGGTTCAGGCGGAGACCGAGGCACGCACCGGCGGCACCCGTCCCCTTCGCAGGCGCGCCCATCGCAGGGGCACGCCGACGAGGGGGACGCAAGGTCAGCGCTTGCTGTACTGCGGAGCCTTGCGGGCCTTCTTCAGCCCGTACTTCTTGCGCTCCTTGACCCGAGCGTCACGAGTCAGGAAGCCAGCCTTCTTGAGAGTAGGCCGTGACTCCTCCTCCGCCAGCGTCAGCGCGCGGGCGAGAGCGAGTCGAAGTGCGCCGGCCTGGCCCGACACCCCGCCGCCGTGCAGCCGGGCGACGATGTCGTACGACTCGGCCTTGTCCAGCGCCTTCAGCGGCTCGTTGACGAGCTGCTGGTGCACCTTGTTCGGGAAGTACTCCTCCAGCGTCCGCCCGTTGAGCGTCCACTTCCCGTTGCCGGGGAGCAGGCGCACGCGGACGACCGCCTCCTTGCGCCGCCCGGTGGCGCGGGGATTGCCCTGTACGTCGGTCACGACAGCCACGTCGCGTTCCTTCCTCGGTTGATGCGTGGTTCCCGTAGCCGGCGCCCGGAGCGGATCAACACCGCCCGCCGACCGGCTGGAGGAGGTCAGCGGTTACTGCGCGACCTGAATGATCTCGAACGGGGTGGGCTGCTGAGCGTCGTGCGGGTGCGTCGGCCCCGCGTAGACCTTCAGCTTGGTGCCCTGGGCGCGGCCGAGCCTGTTCTTCGGCAGCATGCCCTTGATGGCCTTCTCGATGATGATCTGCGGCCGCGTGTCGAGCAGCTCGCCGTACGAGGTGCTGCGCAGACCGCCCGGGAAGCCCGAGTGCCGGTGGTACTGGGCCTGCTGACGCTTGTTCCCGCTCAGCGCGACCTTGCCGGCGTTGACGACGATGACGAAGTCGCCGGTGTCGATGTGCGGGGCGAAGTACGGCTTGTGCTTGCCGCGCAGCAGCGTGGCGGCCTGGGTCGCCAGCCGACCGAGCACCACGTCGGTGGCATCGATGACGTGCCACACACGCTGGACATCCGCGGGCTTGGGCTGGTACGTGCGCACAGGTCTGCCTTCTCGTTCGGACGATCCCGCCTGGAACTCCGAGGGGCTCGGGCGGAACTCGTCAAGAATGGTGAGCGCGCAGACGGGACGTGTCACGCGCAGCAGTCTTTGAGGTTACCAGGCGATCGGAGCGGACCGCCAAGCGGCCCGACCAGCCATCGCCGGTAGGACGCCAGCCGCACCACGCGTGCCCGACCCACCCGGCCCGTCGAAACCTCGCTGGCTGCCGAGTGTATCGGGCGGACGCCGGACGGACGCCGGGCGGGGCGCCCGCGCGGGGATGCCCGCGGACGGGCTGGCACCCTCCAGCGAGCTAGCTATTCTGACCGAGATGACTGAATTCGGTGGCGAGGGACACGAGAAGCGCGCGGAGTCGGGCGCTCCGCGGCGCGACCGACCGGACCACGCCGCCCGGTCGGACGACCCGACCGGTTCCGCCGGCAGTCCGGCCGGACCCGCGGGGGACGGCGCGACGGCTCCCACCGGCGCGGCCGATCTGCCGAGTCCGGCGTCGGCCGGAGGTCAGGACCTGCGCGGTCGCTACGTCAGCTACGACGGTTGGACGCCCCCCAGCGACGATCCCCTGTTCGGCGGCCCACGCAGCTACGCGTTCTCGTTCGACCACCTCGCCGCCGCCGGGGCGAGCCCGGGCCCGGCCGGATCGACCTCGTCCGAGGCCTCGACGTCCGAGTCGTCAGCGTCCGAGTGGCCATCGTCCGCGCAGCCGCCATCCGAGCAGCCCTTGCACGAGCAGCCGCCATCCGAGTGGCCGGCGTCCGCTCAGCCCTCGTCCGCTCAGCCCTCGTCCGCGCAGCCGGCGTCCGCGCAGCCGGCGTACGGGCAGCCGGCGTCCGCGCAGCCGGCGTACGGGCAGCCGGCGTACGGATGGCCCTCGTCCGAGCAGCCGATGACGACCTACCCGGACCGGTCGGCCGCGCCGCACGGCCCGACGGACGGCACCGGTACGGCAGGGGCAGGGACGCACCCAGGCTCTGCCACGGCGGCCTGGCCGGGCCGCCACGAACGCCCGGCGTCTCGGCCGGCCGGCGACCCCCCGCCGACGAGCTCTGCCCCCGGAATTTCCGCGGACGCCGGGACCGGCCTCCCGTCGCGGCCGGGGACGGAGCACGCCCCGTCCGAACCGGCGAGCGGCTGGTCGATCCGGGGCTGGTCGGGCGCGCCCGACCGACTGACGGGCATCACTCCCCTCACCACCCCGAATCCGCGGACCACCCCGAATCCCCGGACCCAGCCGAATCCCCGGACCGCCACCAGCTCCCCGACCGGCACGACCACCCCTCCCGCCTGGACCGACCTCGGCGACCTGGACGACCAGGCAGCCGCCGACGGATACGCGGACGGGGACGGGTATCCGAACGGGGACGGGTACCCCGACGAGCCCGGCGGCGGGGAACACACCGACGCCGGTCCTCCTTCCCCGGCGGAGAAGGGCGAGCGGCCCGGCCTGGCGGGCCGGGCCGGCGGTTCCCGGCGGCTGCTGGCCATCGTCGCCGGAGCCGTCCTCGTGCTCATCGCGGCCGTGGCGATCGTCGCGTTGCGCGGCGGGGACGACAAGGGCGCCGCCGCGCCGGCCGCGACGGCCTCACTGCCGCCCATACCGGCGAACTTCCTCGACAGCGCCGCGGTCGACTCGGATCCGATAACCCCCGAGGAGTTCTTCCCCGAGCCGTCCGTCGCGGTCGACGGGCGGAGCTACCAGCGACTCGCCCGCAAGCTCGACTCCGGCTGCCCGAACCTCACCGGCGACCTGATTGGCCAGTTGAAGGCCCCGCACTGCCGGCAGGTGGTGCGCTCGCTGTTCCTCAGCCACCCCCAGCAGGGCGGACGGCAGGTACTCGCGGGAGCGACCGTGTTCTCCCTGGACACCAGCGCGACGGCCACCCAGGCCGCGCAGGTGCTCAACCAGGGCCGCGGCGGCATCGTGCCGCTGCCGATCCCGGCGGGCTCGATCCAGAACGCGCAGATCACCGGGCCGGGCGGGAACAACTCCTGGCGCAGCGCGCTGAGCCGCGGGCACTACCTCGTCTACACCCAGATCGCGTACATCGACGGTACCTCGGGCGCGGCCACCGACCCGGCGCTGCGCAACGCCCAGACCGACCTGGCCACGCTCGCCACCGAGCCGATGGGCGACCGGGCGGTGCTCGGGCACGGCCCGCGCCGCTGACGTTGCGGGCTCACCGCCCACCACCCCACGGACCGGGCGGGCCGGGAGCGCCCGCCGGAAGGCCCCCCTTCCCGGCCGGCCTCAGCCGGACGGGGTGGTGGGCACGCGCACGGCCCGGGTGACCTCGGCCCGCGCCGCCAGCTCCGCGTCCGGGGGGTAGCGCACCTCAACCAGCGTCAGTCCGTGCGCGGGGGCGACGGTGACGGCCGGATCCCGCAGTCCGCGGCGCAGGACCGCGGCCGGCCACTGCGGCGGCCGGCGTCCCTCACCCACCGCCAACAGCGCCCCGACGAGCGCCCGGACCATCGAGTGGCAGAAGGCGTCCGCCTCGACGTCGGCGACGATCACCCCGTCGGGGCGGCGCAGCACATCGAGGCGCAGCAGGGTGCGCACGGTCGTCGCCCCCTCCCGCCGGCGGCAGAAGGCCGCGAAGTCGTGCTCGCCGACCAGCAGCAACGCCGCCGAGGCCATCGCCGGTACGTCCAGCGGCCGCGGCCAGGCGAGCGTGTCGAACCGCCGCAGCGGCTCGGCGCCGAACGGTGCGTCGGTGATGCGGTAGACGTAACGCCGGGACAGCGCCGAGAACCGGGCGTCGAACCCGGCCGGCGCGGGGGCGAGGCCGGTGACCCGCACGGACCGGTCGAGGACGCCGTTGAGCCGCCGCGCGAGCCCACCGAGCGGCGCGTCCGTGGGCAGGTCGACGTGGGCCACCTGTCCCGCGGCGTGCACACCGGAGTCCGTGCGCCCGGCCACCGTCAGGCGCACGGCCGGCAGCCGGGCGACCCGGATGAGAGCGTCCTCCACGTCGCCCTGGACGGTCCGCTGGCCAGGCTGGCGGGCCCAGCCGGCGAACGGCGTGCCGTCGTAGGCGATGTCCAGCCGCAGCCGGACCAGGCCCGCCGCCCTCGCCGCCACGTCCGTCACGGCGCCGGGCACCGCGTGGGGCGCACGCGGACCGGATCCCACGACTTCGGACATCTGTCTCTCCCGGTACGGCGGCGTGCCGGTGGGGCACGCCGCGGCGGACCCGACGGCACCCCGACGGCACCGACGGCACCGACGACACCCCGACGATGGAACGAACGCGGCGACGTGAACGGCGAAGGCCCGCCGCCCATGATGGGCGGCGGGCCTTGCGGGAGCTAGTGGCGGGACGCGGGCAGCGGCGGCAGTCCGCGCCCTCGACGAGGAATCGCCGTGGTCAGGACTTCGACTCGGCCGAACCGTCGTCGTCCGTCAGGTCGACGGTGGCCGCCGACGTCTCGGCCGCCTGGGCGGTGAGCGTCTCCTCGGCGGGGGCCTGCTCCTCGGCGGACTGCGCGGCCACGGCGGCGGCGGTCGGCGACTCGCTCGCCAGGTCCTCGGCGGCCTCGGCGGTGGCGCCGGTCGGCTTGCGCCGCTCGGAGAAGCGGGTACCGCGCGCGCGCTCGGCCTCGTCGACGGCCTGCTGGCCGACGGTCAGCGCCTCCACCAGCTCGATGCGGGCCAGCGGGGCGTTGTCACCCTTGCGGTTGCCGAGCTTGACGATCCGGGTGTAGCCACCGTTGCGGTTGGCGTACCGCGGACCGATCTCGGTGAACAGGGTGTGCACCACCGAGTTGTCCCGCACCTGGCGCATGACGCGGCGCCGGGCGTGCAGGTCGCCGCGCTTGGCGAAGGTCACCAGCCGCTCGGCGTACGGGCGCAGCCGCTTGGCCTTGGCCTCGGTGGTGGTGATGCCGCCGTGCTCGAACAGCGCGGTGGCGAGGTTGGCCAGCAGCAGCCGCTCATGTGCGGGGCTGCCGCCGAGCCGGGCGCCCTTCGTTGGCGTGGGCATGATGAGTGCTCCTCGTTCCTTTCACTGTCCCGCCAGGCTGCCCGCCCGTAGGACGGCGGCGTGCGCCACCGGAGGTCGTCGAGGGCCCCCGCCGGTGGGTGGGGGCCCTCGTGAAGGTCAGTACTGTTCGGTCTCGACGAACTCCGCGCCGTCGTCGGACGGGTCGGAGAACGCCGGGTTGTAGCTGTCGGTGCCGTAGGTGTCGACGGCCTGACGCGGGTCGAATCCGGGCGGGGAGTCCTTGAGCTGCAGGCCCATCGCGCCGAGCTTCGTCTTGACCTCGTCGATCGACTTCTGCCCGAAGTTACGGATGTCGAGCAGGTCGGCCTCGCTGCGGGAGACCAGCTCGCCGATCGTGTGGATGCCCTCGCGCTTGAGGCAGTTGTAGGAGCGGACGGTCAGGTCCATCTCCTCGATCGGCAGCGCGAGGTCGGCCGCCAGCGCCGCGTCCGCGGCCGACGGGCCGATGTCCACGCCCTCCGCCTCGGCGTTGAGCTCCTGCGCCAGCCCGAACAGGCCGACCAGGGTCTTGCCGGCGCTCGCCATCGCGTCGCGCGGGGAGATCGACGGCTTCGTCTCGACGTCGACGATGAGGCGGTCGAAGTCGGTGCGCTGCTCGACGCGGGTCGCCTCGACCTTGTAGGTCACCTTCAGCACCGGCGAGTAGATCGAGTCGATCGGAATCCGCCCGATCTCCTGGCCGGCCTGCTTGTTCTGGGCCGCGCTGACGTACCCGCGGCCCCGCTCGACGGTCAGCTCGATCTCGAGCTTGCCCTTGTCGTTGAGGGTGGCCAGACGCAGCTCGGGGTTGTGCACCTCGACGCCGGCCGGCGGGGCGATGTCCGCCGCCGTGACCTCGCCGGGGCCCTGCTTGCGCAGGTACATCACCGTCGGCTCGTCGTTGTCGGAGCTGACGACCAGTTCCTTGAGGTTCAGGATCAGGTCGGTCACGTCCTCCTTGACACCGGGCACGGTGGAGAACTCGTGCAGCACCCCGTCGATGCGGATGCTGGTCACCGAGGCGCCGGGAATGGAGGACAGCAGGGTCCGGCGCAGCGAGTTGCCGAGCGTGTAGCCGAAGCCCGGCTCCAGCGGCTCGATCACGAAACGTGACCGGAACTCGGAGATCGGGTCCTCGACGAGAGTGGGACGCTGAGCGATCAGCATGAGTACGTCCTTCCGACCACGGCGACCGCCATATGACGCCGTGTGGTGCGGGCTCCCGGTTCGGGAGCCGGCGGGTGGGACATCGGTCCGTTCCACCCGCGGGCCCGATGCCCGCCCGCCCACCCGCTGAACCACCCGGGCGGCGCGCGTGGCACCGGTTGTCGCTCCTCCAGTGTGCCTCGCCGCCACGCGGTGGTGGCGGCGGGCACGGTACCACCGGCCCGGTGGCGGGAGGACGGCTCGCCCCCGCCGCCGGCGGCGGGGGCGTCCGGAACTACTTGGAGTAGAGCTCGACGATCAACTGCTCCTGGACCTGGGTGTCGATGACCTGCCGGGCCGGCAGGGAGTGCACCAGGATCCGCATCTGGCTCGGGATGGACTCCAGCCACGCCGGGACGGCCCGGCCCTGGCCTGCGGTCTCCCGGGCGACGATGAACGGGGTGAGCTCCCGGGCCTTCGGCGCGATCTCGACGATGTCGTTCTCGCTGATCCGGTAGCTCGGGATGTCGACCTTGCGCCCGTTGACCTGGACGTGGCCGTGCCGGACGGCCTGGCGGGCGGCGTCGCGGGACGGCGCGAAGCCACCCCGGTAAACGACGTTGTCGAGCCGCGACTCGAGGATCTTCAGCAGCTCGTCACCGGTCTTGCCCGCCCGACGGTTCGCCTCGTCGTAGTAGCCCCGGAACTGCTTCTCCAGGATGCCGTAGATCCGCGCGCACTTCTGCTTCTCGCGCTTCTGCAGCAGGTACTCGGAGTCCTTGGTGCGGCCGCGACCGTGCTCGCCCGGCGGGTAGGGCCGGATCTCGATCGGGCACTTCGGGGTGTCGCACTTGCTGCCCTTGAGGAACAGCTTCGTCTTCTCGCGGCGGCAACGCTTGCAGTCCGCGCCGGTGTAACGGGCCATCTAGTCCTTCTCTCTCGTCTCCTGGCGCGAACTCGAACGCGACGCCACGACTCCGGCCGGGACGCCATCCCGGCCGCGGTCGTCACGCCGCACGGTCACACCCTGCGCCGCTTGGGCGGGCGGCAACCGTTGTGAGGGGTCGGGGTGACGTCCTGGATCGCTCCGACCTCCAGGCCAGCGGCCTGCAGCGAGCGGATCGCGGTCTCCCGGCCGGAACCGGGGCCCTTCACGAACACGTCGACCTTGCGCATCCCGTGCTCCTGCGCCTTGCGGGCCGCGTTCTCGGCGGCCATCTGCGCGGCGAAGGGGGTGGACTTCCGGGAGCCCTTGAAGCCGACGTGGCCGGCGGAGGCCCAGGAGATCACGTTCCCGGTGGGATCGGTGATCGAGACGATCGTGTTGTTGAACGTGCTCTTGATGTGAGCGTGCCCGTGGGCAACGTTCTTCTTTTCCTTGCGCCGGACCTTCTTGGCGCCGGCGGCGCGAGTCTTGGGAGGCATCTTCGCGTGTGGTCTCCGTCTGCGAGGTCGTCGATCAGTGGTCGTCCGAGGCCGGGCCGAGCGGCCCGCCGGGCGCCCTGACTACTTCTTGCCGGCCTTCTTCTTACCGGCGATGGCACGGCGCGGGCCCTTGCGGGTGCGGGCGTTGGTGTGCGTCCGCTGACCGTGGACCGGCAGGTTCCGCCGGTGCCGGAGACCCTGGTAGCAGCCGATCTCCATCTTGCGGCGGATGTCCTGCTTGATCTCCCGGTTGAGGTCGCCCTCCACCCGGTAGTTCGCGTCGATCCACTCGCGCAGCCGGACGATCTCGTCCTCGCTCAGGTCGCGGACGCGGGTGTCCGGGTTGACCCCGGTGGCGGCGAGGGTCTCCCGGGAGCGGGTACGCCCGATCCCGAAGATGTAGGTCAGGGCGATCTCGACCCGCTTCTCGCGGGGGAGGTCGACGCCGGAGAGGCGTGCCATGTACGGATGTTTCCTTCCTGCAACCGGAGGTCTCGGGCGATGCCGCCCCGACCGGCACAGTGCCGGCCGGGCCCCGGCCTCCGACCGGGGGTGAGACGTCCCGCGCGGAACGCCTGGCATCGCTTGGGTGCGGTGCTCCTCACCCGGGCCGCGCGGCGCACAGGAGCGCGCCGCCGGCGGGGCGAAGCCCACCCGTCAGAGGCTTCAGCCCTGACGCTGCTTGTGACGCAGGTTGTCGCAGATGACCATGACACGCCCGTGGCGGCGGATCACCTTGCACTTGTCACAGATCTTCTTGACGCTGGGCTTGACCTTCACGGCTGTTGCGGACCTCCTGCGCAGCCGCGGGCCGCGCGTGGCGATGGGATGGTGGTACGGGCGATGTGGAGGAGATCGACTACTTGTAGCGGTAGACGATGCGGCCGCGAGACAGGTCGTAGGGCGAGAGCTCGACCACGACGCGGTCCTCCGGCAGGATCCGGATGTAGTGCTGACGCATCTTGCCGCTGATGTGGGCGAGAACGCGATGACCGTTCTGGAGCTCGACCCGGAACATTGCGTTCGGGAGCGGCTCCACAACCCGGCCCTCGATCTCGATGGCCCCGTCCTTCTTCGGCATGTCCTCCGCTGTCCTGACGTCGACGACTGAATCGGCGGTTCGGCCGCGACCGGTCGAGCTGACCGGACATCAGTCCGGAAAGACCCAGGTCAGAAGTCCGGGTACCCAGAGGGGACCACAGACCGCCAACCACACTGCCACCGACCGCAACTGCCACGAAACAGGACTGCTATCGACGCGGTGGAGCACACCGGCGTGAGGAGACCGCCAACTGAAGAGTGTACGTGGCCCATCCGTCAAGGGCCAACACAGGCTCAGCCGATGCCGGACGGGGCGTCCGCGGGCTGCCCGCAGGCGACGCCGAGTGCGGCGAGCCGAGCGACCCCACCGTCAGGCTCGGTCAGCACCCAGGGGCCTCGCGGGGTGATCGCCACCGAGTGCTCGGTGTGCGCGGCGAGGCTGCCGTCCTGGGTCACGACGGTCCAGTCGTCGGAGAGCACTGTCGTGTCCGGCGAGCCCGTGGTGATCATCGGCTCGATCGCCAGCGCCAGCCCCTCGACCAGGCGGATGCCGCGGCCGGGCCGGCCGTAGTTGAGCACGTGCGGGGGCTGGTGCATCTCGGTGCCGATGCCGTGGCCGCCGTAGTGGTCGACGATGCCGTAGCCGTGCGGGCGGATGTGGCGCTCCACAGCGGCACTGATGTCGGTGAGCTTGCCGCCGAGCTGGGCGGCGGCCAGGCCGGCCCACAGCGAGCCCTCACAGGCCGCGATCAGGTCGAGGGCCTCGCGGGACACCTCACCGACCGGGACGGTGATCGCCGCGTCCCCGTGCCAGCCGTCTACGATCGCGCCGCAGTCGATCGAGATGATGTCGCCCTCGCGCAGCACCCGCCTGCGCGTCGGGATCGCGTGGACGACCTCGTCGTTGACGGAACTGCAGATCGACGCCGGGTACGGCGGCTGGGCATAGCCCTTGAACGAGGGGATTCCGCCGTCGCCGCGAATCGTCTTCTCCGCGAGGGCGTCGAGGTCCGCGGTCGTCACGCCGGGGGCGACCGCCTCGCGCAGCCGGGCGAGCGTCTTGGCGACGAGCAGGCCGGCCACCCGCATCTTGGCGATCTCCGCCGCGGTCTTGATCTGGACGTGCTCTCGTCGCGCCACGCTCTCGCCTCGGTCTGTGTCCGTGTCCTGGTCCGATACCCGATGCTAACCGTCGACCCGATGCCGGCAGCAGGGACGATCATCCGAGCCGCCGGCACCCACGCCGAGGACCGCCGCCAGGCCGCCACCCACCGCGAGGACGGGCAGGCGCTGGGCGGCGGGCGTCTCAGTCCCCGTAGTGCCGCAGCGCGTCGAGCGCGCGATCGGTGACGTTGTCCACCGGGCCGGTGGCGTCGATGCCGATCAGGATGCCCTTCTCGGCGTAGTACGCCACCAGCGGCGACGTCTGGTCCGCGTACACCTCGAGCCGGTGGCGCACGGTCGCGGCCTGGTCGTCGTCGCGCTGGAACAGGTCGCCGCCGCACCGGTCGCACAGGCCCTCGACCGACGGCGGGTCGAAGTCGAGGTGCCAGATGTGACCGCAGGCTCGACAGGTCCGCCGGCCGGAGAGCCGCCGCACCACCTCGTCGTCGTCGACGACGAGCTCCAGGACCACGTCCAGGCGGGTTCCCATCCCGTCGAGCATCTGCCCAAGCACCTCGGCCTGGGGCACGTTGCGGGGGAACCCGTCGAGCAGGAAGCCCTTGACCGCGTCGTCCTCGGCGAGCCGGTTGCGAACCATCCCGATGGTGACCTCGTCGGGCACGAGGTCACCGGCATCCATGAAGGTCTTGGCCTTGACGCCCAGTTCGGTTCCCTGTCGCACGTTCGCTCGGAAGATGTCCCCAGTAGAGATCTTGGGGATGGACCGCGCCTGGGCAATGAACGCGGCCTGCGTACCCTTTCCGGCACCGGGCGGTCCCACCAGTACGAGGCGCACTACCGGAGGAAACCTTCGTAATTGCGGAGCATGAGCTGGCTTTCGATCTGCTTCACGGTTTCCAGCCCCACCCCCACCATGATCAGGACCGAGGTGCCCGCGAAGGGGAACGGCTGGTCCTTGGTCAGGTTCAACAGTGCCAACGGAAGGACGGTGATCACTCCGAGGAACAGCGAGCCGGGGAGAGTGATCCGGTCTAGTACGTGTTTGAGGTACTCCGCAGTCGGGTTACCCGGTCTGATCCCGGGGATGAACCCACCATACTTCTTCATGTTGTCCGCGACCTCCGTTGGGTTGAAGGTGATCGCAACATAGAAGTAGGTGAAGGCGATGATGAGTGCGAAGTACGTCACGAGGTAGAGCGGATGGTCCCCGCGAGAGAGATACCTCTGCTCGAAGTCCTGAAAGCCCTGGTTGCTCCACACCTGCCCGGCGAGCTGCGGGAGCTGGAGCAGGGAGGACGCGAAGATGACGGGGATGATCCCGGCCTGGTTGACCTTGATGGGCAGGTAGGTGGAGGTGCCCCCGTACATCCGCCGACCGATCAGCCGCTTCGCGTACTGGACCGGGATCCGTCGCTGGGACTGCTCGACGAACACCACGAAGACCATGATCGCGAGCCCCAGCAGAATCACCAGACTGAACACCACACCGCCGGCGACCTGGAGGATCCGGCTGCCCTCGGAGGGAAGCCGCGCCGCGATCGAGGTGAAGATCAGCAATGACATGCCGTTGCCGACGCCGCGCGCCGTGATCAGCTCGCCCATCCACATGATGACCGAGGTACCGGCGGTCATCGTGATGACGATCGTCGCGACCCGGAACAGGCTCGTGTCCGGGATGATGGCGGCCGAGCAGCTCGGGAAGAGCCGTCCGCTGCGGGCCAGTGCCACGATGCCGGTCGCCTGCAGGACGCCGAGCGCGATCGTCAGGTAGCGGGTGTACTGGGTGAGCTTCTGCTCGCCCGAGCTGCCTTCCTTCTTGAGCTGCTCGAGGCGGGGGATCACGACGACGAGCAACTGGATGATGATGCTCGAGGTGATGTAGGGCATGATGCCCAGCGCGAAGATGGAGAGCTGGAGCAGTGCGCCGCCGCTGAACAAGTTGATCAGCGAGTAGACGTTGCTGCTGTCGGCGCTCGCGCTGTTGAGGCAGGTGTTGACCGCGCGGGTTGAGACGCCGGGCGACGGCATGACGCTGCCGAACCGGAACAGCACCACGATCCCGACGGTGAACAGCAGCTTCTTGCGCAGGTCAGGAGTGCGGAATGCCCGCGTGAAGGCGGTGAGCACGGCTCCTCCTGCTGGGATTGCGGACCGACGGGGAGTGGACATCCTGCCCTGTGCGGAGCGCCTACGACGGCCGGCGGCCGACGTCGGTTAGGCGACTGTAACAGGACACCCGGTCCACTCGTCCGGACATCACGCCCAGTAAGCAGCGGTGGCCGGGAAGAACCAGTCTGGCGCCGGTGCGCGCCGCCTGTTGCACGGGCTGCCCGGACAAGCAGGGCGAGGGACGGCCGTGGGGCCGCCCCTCGCCCGGGGTCTCAACTCTGGGTGACGCTCCCGCCGGCGGCCGCGATCTTCTCCCGCGCGGACGCCGAGAACGCGTCGGCGCTGACGTGCAGCGCGACGTCGATGTCGCCGTTGCCCAGCACCTTCACCGGCAGCTTGGCGCGCACGGCCCCCTTGGCCACGAGGTCGGCCTTGGCCACCTCGCCGCCCTCGGGGAACAGCTCGGCCAGCGTGGACAGGTTCACCACCTGGTACTCCACCCGGGCCGGGTTGCTGAAGCCCTTGAGCTTGGGCAGCCGCATGTGCAGGGGCATCTGGCCACCCTCGAACCGGGCGGGCACCTGCTTGCGGGCCTTGGAGCCCTTGGTGCCACGACCGGCCGTCTTGCCCTTGGAGCCCTCACCGCGACCGACGCGGATCCGGCTGCGGTGGGCGCCGGGCGCCGGACGCAGGTGATGCACCTTCAGGCCGCGGCCACGCTCGGTCTGCGCCGAGCCGGCGTCGCCCTGGGCGGTCTCACCGCTGGGGGTCCCACCCTTGTCGGTCTTGGTCAGTTCGGCCATGGCTAGGAGTCCACCTCCTCGACCCGGACAAGATGGGTCACAGTCCTGATCATCCCGCGGACCTCGGGACGGTCGTCACGGACGGTCGTGGCGTTGATCTTCCGCAGGCCGAGGGTCCGCAGCGTGGCCCGCTGGTTGTGGGTGCCGCCGATCCCCGAACGGATCTGCGTGATGCGCAGCTTGGCCATCACACACCGGCCCCGGCCGCGCGGGCGCGCAGCATGGCCGGCGGGGCGACGTCCTCGAGCGGCAGCCCGCGCCGAGCCGCGATCTCCTCGGGCCGCATGAGGCCGCGCAGGGCGGCCACCGTCGCGTGCACGATGTTGATCGGGTTCGACGAGCCGAGCGACTTCGACAGTACGTCGTGCACGCCGGCGCACTCCAGCACGGCGCGCACCGGACCGCCGGCGATCACACCGGTACCGGGCGAGGCCGGCTTGAGCAGGACGACGCCCGCCGCCTCCTCACCCTGCACCGGGTGCGGGATCGTCGAGCCGATCCGGGGCACCTTGAAGAAGTGCTTCTTGGCCTCCTCGACGCCCTTGGCGATGGCGGCGGGGACCTCCTTGGCCTTGCCGTAGCCGACGCCGACGGTCCCGTCCGCGTCACCGACCACGACGAGGGCCGTGAAGCTGAAGCGACGACCACCCTTGACGACCTTGGCGACGCGGTTGATCGCGACGACTCGCTCGACGTAGGCGTTCTTCTCCTGGGCCGGGCCGCCGCCCGACCGGTCCCGGCGTTCCCGACGGTCCGAGCCGCCGGACCCGCCGCCGCGGCGCTGCTGGCCTGGCATCTACAACATCTCCCTGTGCTGGCTGTACTGGGTGGCTTGCGGCTGGGCGGTCATCAGAAGTCCAGCCCGCTTTCCCGCGCCGCATCCGCGAGCGCGGCGATCCGACCGGCGTAGGTCCGGCCGCCGCGGTCGAACACGACCGCGTCGATCCCGGCCGCCTTCGCCCGCTGGGCGACCAGTTCGCCGACCTTGCGGGCCTGGGCCGACTTGTCGCCCTCGCCATCGCGCAGGGTGACGTCCAGGGTGGACGCCGAGGCGAGCGTGTGGCCGGCGGCGTCGTCGATGACCTGGGCGTAGATGTGCCGCGAGGACCGGGTGACGACGAGCCGGGGACGGGACTGGGTGCCCGCCACCTTCTTGCGCACGCGGACATGCCGACGGAGCTTCGCGGTCCGCCGACGCGCGCTGGCGCCGAGGCTCACTGCCATGATCTATCTCCTACTTCCCGGTCTTCCCGACCTTGCGGCGGACGACCTCGCCCTGGTAGCGCACGCCCTTGCCCTTGTACGGGTCGGGCTTGCGCAGTCCGCGGATCTTCGCAGAGACCTCACCGACCAACTGCTTGTCGATCCCGTGGACCACGAAGCGGGTCGGGGTCTGCACCTCGAAGCGGATGCCCTCGGGGGCCTTGACCGGGACGGGGTGGCTGTAGCCGAGCGCGAACTCCAGGTCGGAGCCCTTCGCCTGGACGCGGTAACCGACGCCGACGATCTCCAGGGTCTTGGAGTACCCGGTGGTGACGCCGGTGACCATGTTGGAGACGAGGGTGCGGGTCAGGCCGTGCAGCGAGCGGGACCGGCGTTCGTCGTCCGGGCGGGTCACGACGAGCTGACCCTCCTCCCGGTTGACCCCGATCGGCTCGACCACGACGTGGCTCAGGGTGCCCTTGGGCCCCTTGACGGTAACGGTCGCCCCCTCGACGGTGATGTCGACACCGCTGGGGACGGGAATGGGCAGGCGCCCGATCCGAGACATCGCTCGCCTTCCTTACCAGACGTAGGCGAGGACTTCCCCGCCCACGCCCCGCTTGCCCGCCTGCTTGTCGGTCAGCAGCCCCGACGAGGTGGAGATGATGGCAACGCCCAGTCCCCCGAGCACCCTGGGGAGGTTCGTCGCCTTGGCGTAGACCCGCAGGCCCGGCTTGCTGATGCGCTTGATCCCGGCGATCGAACGCTCGCGGTTCGGGCCGTACTTCAGATCGATGACCAGGGTGTGGCCGACGCCGCCAGCCAGGGTCGCGTCGTCGACGTGCCAGCTGGAGATGTAGCCCTCCTGCTGGAGGATCTCGGCGATGTGGGTCTTGATCTTGCTGTGGGGCATCACCACACTGTCGTGGTACGCCCGGCTGGCGTTGCGGACACGCGTGAGCATGTCCGCAATCGGGTCGGTCATCGTCATGGCTTGACGCCTTTCTCACGGCGGTTCCCGCCGGCGCCGGGGATCGTCCCCGGCAGCCGTCGTGTGGGCCTGCCGCGATCGGGGGGAGGTGCGGAGGTGGAGCGGTCTACCGGGCTGCTCCCGTGTCTACCGGGCTGCTCCCGTCTACCAGGAGCTCTTGGTGATGCCGGGCAGCTCGCCGCGGTGCGCCATCTGCCGCAGGCAGACCCGGCAGAGTCCGAAGACCCGGTACACGGAGCGGGAGCGGCCGCAACGCTGGCAGCGCGTGTAGCCGCGCACCGCGTACTTCGGCTTGCGGTTCGACTTCTCGATCAGTGCCTTCTTGGCCATCTGTCTAGTTCTCCCGGAAGGGGAAGCCCAGCGCCCGCAGGAGCGCCCGGCCCTCGTCGTCGGTGGTCGCGGTGGTGACGACCGTGATGTCCATGCCCCGAACCCGGTCGATCCGGTCGATGTCGATCTCGTGGAAGATCGACTGCTCGGTGACGCCGAACGTGTAGTTGCCCGCGCCGTCGAACTGCTTCGGCGACAGCCCGCGGAAGTCACGGATGCGCGGCAGCGCGATGGAGACCAGGCGGTCGAGGAACTCCCACATCCGGTCGCCGCGCAGGGTCACCTTCGCCCCGATCGGCATGCCCTCGCGCAGCTTGAACTGGGCGATGGACTTCTTCGCCCGCCGGACGGCCGGCTTCTGGCCGGTGATCGCGGCGAGGTCGCGCACGGCGCCGTCGATGAGCTTCGCGTCCCGGGCGGCGTCGCCGACGCCCATGTTGACGACGACCTTCACGACGCCGGGGATCTGCATGACGTTGCGGTAGGAGAACTCCTCCCGCAGCCCCTGGGCGATCTCGTCGCGGTACCGCTGCTTGAGCCGTGGAACCGGGCGAGCACCGGTGGTCCGGTCTTCGGTGGTCACAGTCATTTGATCTCGATTCCCAACTGCTCGACTGCTCGCTCGGCCTACAGCTCGGCGCCGGTGCGCCGGGAGATGCGGACCTTGGTGCCGTCCTCGTTGATGCGGTACCCGATCCTGGTGGGCCGTCCGTCCGACGGGTCGACGATCATCACGTTGCTCACGTGGATCGGCGCCTCCTGGGTGACGATGCCCCCGGACTGCGAGCCCCGCGAGCTCTGCTGGACGCGGGTGTGCCGGGTGATCCGGTTCGCGCCCTCGACGAGGACCTTGTTCAGCTCGGGGTAGGCCCGGATGACCTTCCCCTTCAGGCCGCGGTCCTTGCCGGTGATGATCTGGACCGTGTCACCCTTCTTGATCTTCAAAGTGGCCACGGTCACAGCACCTCCGGCGCCAGCGAGATGATCTTCATGAACTTCTTGTCACGCAGCTCCCGGCCGACCGGCCCGAAGATGCGGGTGCCTCGGGGGTCACCACCGTCCCGGATGAGCACCGCCGCGTTCTCGTCGAAACGGATGTAGGAGCCGTCCGGCCGCCGGCGCTCCTTGGTGGTGCGCACCACGACCGCCTTGACCACGTCGCCGCGCTTCACGCCGGCGCCGGGCAGGGCATCCTTGACCGTGCCGACGATGATGTCGCCGATCCCCGCGTAACGACGCCCAGAGCCGCCAAGCACCCGGATGCAGAGAATCTCCCGCGCTCCGGTGTTGTCGGCGACCCGAAGTCGCGACTCCTGCTGAATCACTTTCCGCTCCTGATCACCCGGTACCGCTGATCAACCGGTACTGCATCGGACCCGGTCACCCGGGCGCCGGGGGCTGGTTCGCCCACGGGGCCGACTTGCCCCTGGGGCTGCCTCGCCCCGGAACTACTTGGCCTTCTCCAGGACCTGCACGACCCGCCACCGCTTGGTGGCCGACAACGGCCGGGTCTCCATCAGCAGCACGCGGTCGCCGACACCGACGGTGCCGGCCTCATCGTGCGCCTTGACCTTCTTCGTCCGGCGGATCGTCTTGCCGTACAGCGGGTGCTGCACGCGGTCCTCGACCGCGACCACGACGGTCTTGGTCATCTTGTCGCTGACCACGAGGCCCTCGCGGACCTTGCGGAAGCCGCGGTCCGTGACCGCCGCCTCGGTGTTCTGCGAAGCCTCCTGGGAGGCCGTCTCGTCTGCCACTGCCCTCACGCCCGTTCCGACTGCGTCGCGTCATCGTCCGCCGCACCGGCGACCAGCGCCGGATCGCCGGTGATACCCAGCTCCCGTTCGCGCATCACCGTGTAGATCTTGGCGATGTCACGCCGCACGGCACGCAGCCGCCGGTTGTTGGAAAGCTGCCCGGTCGCCGCCTGGAACCGGAGGTTGAACAGCTCCTCCTTGGCCTCCCGGAGCTTGTCGACGAGCTCGTCGCCCGACAGGCTCCGCAGCTCGTCCGCGGTAGCGACAGCCATCACGCACCACCTTCACGAACCACGAAACGGCACTTCATCGGCAGCTTGTGGATCGCGCGCCGCATCGCCTCCCGGGCCACGGGCTCCGCGACTCCGGACAGCTCGAACAGCACCCGGCCCGGCTTGACGTTCGCGACCCACCACTCGGGCGAGCCCTTGCCGGAACCCATCCGGGTCTCGGCGGGCTTCTTGGTCAGCGGGCGGTCCGGGTAGATGTTGATCCAGACCTTGCCGCCACGGCGGATGTGGCGGGTCATCGCGATACGCGCCGACTCGATCTGCCGGTTCGTCACGTAGGCCGACTCCAGGGCCTGGATCCCGTACTCACCGAACGTGACGCGGGTTCCGCCCTTGGCCGCACCGGTCCGCCCGGGGTGGTGCTGCTTGCGGTGCGCGACCTTCCGGGGAATCAGCATGATCTATTCCTCCGCCTTCTCCGGAGTGCCCGTCGTCGCGGCGGCGGCCGGCGTGGCGGCCGACTCGGTCGCGGCGGTGGCGGGCGCGGTCGGCTCGGCCGCCGGGGCCTGCGACGGCGCGGCCTCGGGCGCGGTGGTCTCGGGTGCGGTCGACTCAGGTGCGGTCGTCTCAGCTGCGGTCGTCTCAGGTGCAGCGGTCTCGGGGGCAGCGGTCTCGGGGGCCGGCGCGTTCCCGCCACGACCCCGGCGCTCGCTGCGCGCCGCGGCGCGACCGGCGTCGGTACCGCCCTGCGTGGTGCCGGACGAGCCGGAACGCGGCCCGCGGCGCGGGCGGTCCCGACGGGTCTGACGCTGCAGCGCCTCCTGCGCCTCGCGCTCGGCCCGGCTCTGGACGATGTCGCCCTTGTAGATCCAGACCTTCACGCCGATGCGGCCGAAGTTCGTCCGGGCCTCGTAGAAGCCGTAGTCGATGTCCGCCCGCAGGGTGTGCAGCGGCACCCGGCCCTCGCGGTAGAACTCCGACCGGCTCATCTCGGCGCCGCCGAGGCGACCCGAGCACTGGACCCGGATGCCCTTGGCGCCGCCCTTCATCGCCGTCTGCATCGCCTTGCGCATGGCGCGGCGGAAGCTGACGCGGCTGGAGAGCTGCTCGGCCACGCCCTGGGCGACGAGCTGCGCGTCGACCTCGGGGTTCTTGACCTCGAGGATGTTGAGCTGCACCTGCTTGCCGGTGAGCTTCTCCAGGTCGCCGCGGATGCGGTCGGCCTCGGCGCCGCGGCGCCCGATCACGATGCCCGGACGCGCGGTGTGGATGTCCACCCGCAGCCGACCCTGGGTCCGCTCGATGTCGACCCGGCTGATACCGGCCCGCTCCATGCCCCGCGACATCATCTTGCGGATCTTCACGTCCTCGCCGACGTACGCCTTGTACTGCTTGTCGGCGTACCAGCGGGAGGTGAACTCCGAGGTGATGCCAAGCCGGAACCCGTGCGGGTTGACCTTCTGTCCCACTACCGGGCCCTCCTAGTCGTCTTCGCGCCCCGACCGGCCGCGGAGACCGGCTCCCGGCTCTCCACCACGACGGTGATGTGGCTGGTGCGCTTGCGGATCCGGTAGGCCCGGCCCTGGGCGCGGGGCCGGATGCGCTTGAGCGTCGGCCCCTCGTCCACGTAGACCTCGCCCACCCACAGGGTGGCGGGGTCGAGGCTGTGGTTGTTCTCGGCGTTCGCCGCGGCGCTGGCGACGACCTTGTACACGTCGTCGCTGGCCGCCTGCGGGGCAAACCGGAGGATGTCCAGCGCCTCGCTGACCGACCGGCCGCGCACCAGGTCGACGACCCGGCGAGCCTTCGTCGGCGAGACCCGCACGTAGCGGGCCGACGCCTTGGCGCCCGGCAGACCGGCTCGGGTCACGCCCTCGACGAGATCGTCAGCCACGGCGCGACCTCCGGTCCTCCTTGACGTGGCCGCGGAACGTCCGGGTCGGGGCGAACTCGCCGAGCTTGTGCCCGACCATGCCCTCGGTGATGAAGACCGGGACGTGCTTGCGGCCATCGTGCACGGCGATCGTGTGCCCCAGCATGTCGGGGATCACGGTGGAGCGCCGCGACCAGGTCTTGATGACGTGCTTGGTGCCCTTCGAGTTCTGCACGTCCACCTTCTTGAGCAGGTGGTCGTCGACGAACGGGCCCTTCTTCAGACTGCGTGGCATGGTTGTGTCTCCTCCTTCCTGCTCAGATCCGGTGGGTACGGGGGGCGGACGGCGGGCTCACGGGCGCCGGGGTCCGGGTGCGTGAGGTCACTACCGCCGCCTGTTCTGCTTGCGACGACGCACGATGAGCGCGTCGGACGACTTGTGGTTGGCGCGGGTCCGCCCCTCCGGACGGCCCTTCGGGTTGACCGGGTGGCGACCACCGGAGGTCTTGCCCTCACCACCACCGTGCGGGTGGTCGACCGGGTTCATCGCGACACCACGCACGGTGGGCCGGCGGCCCTTCCAGCGCATCCGGCCGGCCTTACCCCAGTTGATGTTGCTCTGCTCGGCGTTGCCGACCTCGCCGACGGTGGCGCGGCAGCGGACGTCCACGTTGCGGATCTCGCCCGAGGGCATCCGCAACTGGGCGTAGGGGCCGTCCTTCGCGACGAGCTGCACGCTGGCGCCGGCGCTACGGGCGATCTTCGCGCCGCCGCCGGGACGCAGCTCGATGGCGTGCACCACGGTGCCGGTCGGGATGTTGCGCAGCGGCAGGGCGTTACCGGGCTTGATGTCGGCGCCCACCCCGGAGCTGACCTGGTCACCCTGCTTGAGCTTGACCGGCGCGATGATGTAGCGCTTCTCGCCGTCGGCGTAGTGCAGCAGTGCGATGCGGGCCGTGCGGTTCGGGTCGTACTCGATGTGCGCGACCTTCGCCGGCACGCCGTCCTTGTCCCGCCGGAAGTCGATGATCCGGTAGGCCCGCTTGTGGCCGCCGCCCTGGTGTCGGGTGGTGATCCGGCCGTGGACGTTGCGTCCGCCCTTCGAGTGCAGCGGGCGGACCAGCGACTTCTCCGGGTGGTCACGGGTGATCTCGACGAAGTCGGCCACGCTCGCGCCGCGACGCCCCGGCGTCGTCGGCTTGTACCTACGAATTCCCATGGCTTCCTACCGTCCCTGGCCCGTCGACCGGTGGGCCGCCGCCGCGGCGCGGCGCACGCGCTCAGGCACCGGGGCCTCCGAAGATCTCGATCGTGTCACCGGGAGCCAGGCTCACCAGGGCCCGCTTGGTCGCGGACCGGTGTCCCCAGCCGTGCTTGGTCCGCTTGCGCTTGCCCTGCCGGTTGATGGTGTTCACCCGCAGGACGCGCACGCTGAAGATCTGCTGGACCGCGAGCTTGATCTGGGTCTTGTTCGCGTCCGGGTGCACGATGAAGGTGTAGACGTTCTCGTCGAGCAGGCCGTAGCTCTTCTCGGAGACGACCGGCCGCAGGATCACGTCACGCGGGTCGGGAATCACTTGTTCTCCTCCGCCCCGGCCGCGGCGGGCGACGCCGGGCGGCTGTCGCGGGCGAGGAACGCGGCCAGCGCCTCCTCGGTGAAGACGACGTCGTCGCTCACCAGCACGTCGTAGGTGTTGAGCTGCCCCGGGTCGAGCAGGTGCACCGCCGCGACGTTGCGCAGACTCTTCCAGGTCAGCTCGTCACTGCGGCTCGCGATCACCAGCACGCGGCGGGTGTCCGCGACCGTGCGCAGCGCCGTCACCGCGGCCTTGGTCGACGGCGCCTCGCCGGAGACCAGCGAGGACACGACGTGGACCCGGTTGTTGCGCGCCCGATCGGACAGCGCGCCGCGCAGCGCGGCGGCCTTCATCTTCTTCGGGGTGCGCTGGTCGTAGCTGCGCGGCGTCGGGCCGTGCACAACGCCACCGCCGGTGAACTGCGGAGCGCGCAGTGAGCCCTGCCGGGCGCGGCCGGTGCCCTTCTGCCGGTACGGCTTGCGACCACCGCCGCGGACCTCGCCGCGGGTCTTGGTGGCGTGGGTGCCCTGTCGGGCCGCCGCGAGCTGCGCGACCACGACCTGGTGGATCAGCGGGACGTTCAGCGGCACGTCGAACACGCCACCGGGCAGCTCAGCACTGCCACCGTCGCCGCCGTTCGGCGCGTGCACCGAGACGGTGCGCGTGGTGGTGGCATCCGGATCGGATGCGGTCGCCACCGGGCTCATGCCGAGACCTCCTCACCGGCGCCGACGGTCGCGGTCGGGGCGATCGCCTCGGGCGCCGGGCGCTTGGCCGCGCTGCGCACGAAGACGAGGCCGCCGTCCGGGCCGGGAATCGCGCCCTTCACCAGCAGAAAGCCACGCTCGGTGTCGACGGCGTGGATGGTCAGGCCCGGCGTGGTGGTGCGCGCGTGGCCCATCCGGCCCGCCATGCGCAGGCCCTTGAAGACGCGGCCGGGGGTGGCGCAGCCGCCGACCGAACCCGGCGAGCGGTGCTTGCGCTCGACGCCGTGCCCGGCGCCCAGGCCCTTGAAGCCGTGGCGCTTCATGACACCGGCGAAGCCCTTGCCCTTGGAGGTGCCGGTGACGTCGACGACGGCCCCCGGGACGAACACCTCGCCGGTCAGCTCCTGGCCGGGCCGGTAGTTCGCGGCGTCGGCGGTGCGCAGCTCGACGAGGTGGCGCCGCGGCGTCACCCCGCTCGTGGCGAAGTGCCCACGGGCCGGCTTGTTGATCTTACGCGGGTCGATCTCGCCGTAACCGAGCTGGACGGCCGAGTATCCGTCCGAGTCAGGCGTCTTGACCTGCGTGACGACATTGGGTCCGGCCTTGATGACGGTGACCGGCACGACGCGGTTGTTCGCGTCCCATACCTGGGTCATCCCGAGCTTGGTGCCCAGGAGCCCTCTGTAGTTGCGGATGAGCATGACTGCGCCGGCCCCTCTTACAGCTTGATCTCGATGTCGACACCGGCGGGGAGGTCGAGCCGCATCAGCGAGTCGACCGTCTTCGGCGTCGGGTCAAGGATGTCGATCAGCCGCTTGTGCGTCCGCATCTCGAAGTGCTCGCGGCTGTCCTTGTACTTGTGCGGCGACCGGATGACGCAGTAGATGTTCTTCTCCGTCGGCAGCGGCACCGGTCCCGCGACCTGCGCACCCGTCCGGGTCACCGTCTCGACGATCTTCCGCGCCGAGCTGTCGATGACCTCGTGGTCATAGGCCTTGAGCCGAATGCGGATCTTCTGTGCCGCCATGGTGGGCTTCGCCTGTCCTGTCTGTCTCGTCCGGCCGGTACCGCTACCGGGTCACCGCCCGTAGATCCACGCCGCCGCCGGTGGCGCGAGGCCCGTGCCCCGCCGCCGGCGAAGGGAATCTGCCGGTTACCGCTGTCTCGTGCCGGCCCCGCGTCGATCGATCGACGCTCGGGCCGGATTACCTGCCACGTCGGCAGCCGGGTGGCGCCGGCAGCCGGGCCGCCCGGGTGGTGAGGGCAATCGCGCCGCCCGGGCAGCAATGTGGGCGGTGGGCCCGGGGGCTCCGGACCCACCGCCCACCGCCACTACTTGAGAACCTTCGTGACCTGGCCCGCGCCGACGGTCCGGCCACCCTCGCGGATGGCGAAGCGCAGACCCTCCTCCATGGCGATCGGCTGGATGAGCTCGACCGTCATCTCGGTGTTGTCGCCCGGCATGACCATCTCGGTGCCCTCGGGGAGGGTCACGACGCCGGTCACGTCGGTGGTGCGGAAGTAGAACTGCGGCCGGTAGTTCTTGAAGAACGGCGTGTGGCGGCCGCCCTCGTCCTTGTTCAGGATGTAGACGCGCGCCTCGAACACCGTGTGCGGGGTGATCGTCTTGGGCTTGACGATGACCTGGCCGCGCTCGACGTCCTCGCGCTTGATGCCGCGCAGGAGCAGGCCCACGTTGTCGCCGGCACGCCCCTCGTCGAGCAGCTTGCGGAACATCTCGACGCCGGTCACGGTCGTCGTGGTGGTCTCCGGCTTGATGCCGACGATCTCCACGGTCTCGTTGACCTTGACGATTCCACGCTCGACGCGGCCGGTGACGACCGTGCCACGACCGGTGATCGTGAAGACGTCCTCGATCGGCATGAGGAACGGCCGGTCGATGTCACGCTGCGGCTCGGGGATCGAGTCGTCGACCGCGGCCATGAGCTCGAGGAGCTTGGCGCCCCACTCCTTGTCGCCCTCCAGCGCCTTGAGCGCGGAGACGCGAATGACCGGAACGTCGTCGCCCGGGAACTCGTACGAGCTGAGCAGCTCGCGAACCTCGAGCTCGACGAGCTCCAGGATCTCCTCGTCGTCGACCATGTCGGCCTTGTTCAGCGCGACGACGATGTAGGGCACGCCGACCTGACGCGCGAGGAGCACGTGCTCCTTCGTCTGCGGCATCGGGCCGTCGGTCGCGGACACCACCAGGATCGCCCCGTCCATCTGGGCGGCTCCGGTGATCATGTTCTTGATGTAGTCCGCGTGCCCGGGGCAGTCGACGTGCGCGTAGTGCCGCTTGTCGGTCTGGTACTCGACGTGCGCGATCGAGATCGTGATACCGCGGGCCTTCTCCTCCGGCGCCTTGTCGATCTGGTCGAACGGCGTGAAGGGGTTGAGGTCCGGGTGCGCGTCGTGCAGGACCTTGGTGATCGCCGCGGTCAGCGTGGTCTTGCCATGGTCGATGTGACCGATGGTGCCGATATTGACGTGCGGCTTCGTCCGCTCGAACTTCTGCTTCGCCACGGGTGTCCCTCCAAGGACGGGTGGTGTCGTGCTGTGTAGTCAGGTCGGGGAGGTGCTCACGCCACGAGGGCGGTCACTCCCCCCTCGCCTTGGCGATGATCTCCTTGGCGACGTTCCCGGGAACCTCGGCGTAGGAGTCGAACTGCATCGAGTAGCTGGCCCGGCCGGACGTCTTGGACCGCAGGTCGCCGACGTAGCCGAACATCTCCGACAGTGGCACCTGGGCACGCACGATCCGAGAACCGCCGCGCTCCTCCATCGCCTGGATCTGTCCGCGGCGGGAGTTCAGGTCGCCGATGACGTCGCCCATGTGGTCCTCGGGCGTGGTGACCTCGACGGCCATCAGCGGCTCGAGAAGCACCGGGTCGGCCTTGCGTGCCGCGTCCTTGAACGCCATCGAGCCGGCGATCTTGAAAGCGAGCTCGGACGAGTCCACGTCGTGGTACTGGCCGTCCAGGAGGGTGACCTTGACGTCGACCAGGGGGTAGCCGGCGAGCACGCCGAACTCCATGGCCTCCTGGCAGCCGGCGTCGACCGACGGGATGTACTCCCGGGGGATGCGACCACCGGTGACCTTGTTCTCGAACTCGTAGCCGCCGCCGTCGCCGCCGGAGGGCTCCAGGTTGATGATCACTCGAGCGTACTGACCGGAGCCACCCGTCTGCTTCTTGTGGGTGTAGTCGATCTTCTCCACCTTGCGGCGGATGGTCTCCCGGTAGGCCACCTGCGGCTTGCCGACGTTCGCCTCGACGCCGTACTCACGGCGCATGCGGTCGACCAGCACGTCGAGGTGCAGCTCACCCATGCCAGCGATGATCGTCTGGCCGGTCTCCTCGTCGGTCCGGACCTGGAAGGTCGGGTCCTCCTCGGCGAGCCGCTGGATCGCGGTACCCAGCTTCTGCTGGTCGGCCTTCGTCTTCGGCTCGATCGCGACGTGGATGACCGGCGCCGGGAAGGTCATCGACTCCAGGATCACCGGCGCGTTCGGGTCGCACAGAGTGTCCCCGGTGGTGGTGTTCTTCAGTCCCACCACGGCGACGATCTGCCCCGCAGTGACGCCTTCCCGGTCCTCCCGGTGGTTGGCGTGCATCTGCAGGATGCGCCCGATGCGCTCCTTGCGGTCCTTCGTCGAGTTCAGCACCGGCGAGCCGCCGGTCAGCTTGCCGGAGTACACCCGGATGTAGGTCAGCTTGCCGACGTACGGGTCGCTCATGATCTTGAAGGCGAGCGCCGAGAACGGCTCGTCCTCGCTGGGCTCGCGGCGAACCTCGGCGTCCTCGTCGCTGACGGAGTGGCCGATGGTGGTGCCGATGTCCAGCGGGTTCGGCAGGAAGTCGACGACCGCGTCGAGCATGGGCTGGACGCCCTTGTTCTTGAACGCGGAGCCGCACAGCACCGGGTTGAGCTTGCTGGCGAGGGTGCCGCGCCGCAGGCCGGCCATGAGCTGCTCCTCGGAGGGCTCCTCACCCTCGAGGTAGAGCTCCATGAGCTCGTCGTCGTTCTCCGCGACCGTCTCCAGGAGCTTGTCGCGCCATTCCTGCGCGGCCTCCAGGTGGTCCCGCGGGATCTCGACGGTCTCGTAGGAAGCGCCCTTGTCCTCGCTCTGCCAGAGGAGGCCCTTCATCCGGATCAGGTCGATGACGCCGCGGAAGTCGGACTCCACGCCCCAGGGGAGCTGGATGACGGCCGGCGTCGCGTCGAGCCGTTCGACCATCATGTCCACGCAGCGGTGGAACTCGGCGCCGACCCGGTCCATCTTGTTGACGAAGGCGATCCGCGGCACGTTGTACCGGTCGGCCTGCTTCCAGACCGTCTCGCTCTGCGGCTCGACGCCGGCGACGGCGTCGAACACCGCCACGGCGCCGTCGAGGACGCGCAGCGACCGCTCGACCTCGACCGTGAAGTCGACGTGGCCGGGCGTGTCGATGATGTTGATGGTGTGGTCGCGCCAGATGCAGGTGGTGGCCGCGGAGGTGATGGTGATCCCCCGCTCCTGCTCCTGCTCCATCCAGTCCATCGTGGCGCCGCCCTCGTGAACCTCACCGATCTTGTAGTTCACACCGGTGTAGAAGAGGATGCGCTCGGTCGTGGTGGTCTTGCCCGCGTCGATGTGGGCCATGATCCCGATGTTGCGGGTACTGGCCAGCGAGGAACGTACGTCAGATGCCATGTCGAACTACCACCGGTAGTGGGCGAAGGCCTTGTTGGACTCCGCCATCTTGTGGGTGTCCTCCCGGCGCTTCACGCTGGCGCCGAGGCCGTTGCTCGCATCGATGAGCTCGTTCATCAGCCGCTCGGTCATCGTCTTCTCACGACGAGCCCGGGAGTAGCCGACGAGCCAGCGCAGAGCGAGAGTCGTGCTGCGGCCGGCGCGAACCTCGACCGGCACCTGGTAGGTGGCGCCACCGACCCGGCGGCTGCGCACCTCCAGGGTGGGCTTGACGTTGTCGAGCGCCCGCTTGAGCGTGACGACCGGGTCGTTGCCGGTCTTGTTCTTCGCGCCTTCCAGCGCGCCGTACACGATGCGCTCCGCGACCGACTTCTTGCCGCTCATCAGCACCTTGTTCACCAGCGCGGTCACCAGCGGCGACCCGTACACCGGGTCGACCACGACGGCGTGCTTGGGCGCGGGCCCCTTGCGCGGCATCAGCCCTTCTCCTTCTTCGCGCCGTAGCGGCTACGAGCCTGCTTGCGGTTACGGACGCCCTGCGTGTCGAGAGCGCCTCGGACGATCTTGTAGCGAACGCCCGGAAGGTCCTTCACTCGACCGCCGCGAACCAGGACGATCGAGTGCTCCTGCAGGTTGTGGCCGACGCCGGGAATGTAGGCGGTGACCTCGATCCCGCTGTTCAGCCGGACACGCGCGACCTTGCGCAGCGCCGAGTTCGGCTTCTTGGGGGTGGTCGTGTAGACGCGGGTGCACACACCACGACGCTGAGGGCTCCCCTTGAGTGCCGGGGTCTTGGTCTTCTCGACCTTGTCCTGCCGGCCCTTGCGGACCAGCTGCTGGATCGTGGGCAACGCCGCTCCCGTTCCTGTGACGCCTCGTCGTACTGCCTTGGGCAACCAGACCGGTACGCCGGCCTACCTGCTTTCCTTGCGAACCGCACCAGGGCCACCGCGGTGGCCTCGACCGGCTTCTCCGACCCACGCGGTCGGGCGTGTCGCGCCGTTTCGCCCGAAAAGGATCAAGAATTCGATTGATCCATCCGCGGTGGACAGCGCGCCATCCCGCCCGGCCGCTTCGCGGAACCGAGCCCGACAGTCGCCGACGGACACCCGGGCGGTGACTTTACGTCAACCCGCCAGGCACCACGGCGCCACATCGAAGTGCAAGACGCACGCCGGAGTCACGTGGACTCCGGCCACAGGAATCAACAGTACTCCACGGCCGCGTCACGTGTCGAACGGGGTATCGGCCGACGTCCGACGCAGACACCGCAGCCCCACAAGCCCACGACCTCGGACGGCGGGCGCGGCCGTCGCACGCGACACAGCCGCGCCGGCGGGCCCCGAAACTCGCAATCGCCCAGAACCCGACAAAGCCCGGGAATCCCACCGGCCCGCGTCGAACGGGCCCGACCCGGCCCGCGTCGAACGGGCCCACCGGAGCCGACAATCCACTACCCGCATGGCGGGGCGGCCGGACTCCGGCATCAGCACCGAAGGCAGCGAGCCGAGCACCGGGACCCGGGGTCCTCCGCGTCCCTGGTACCCCTCGGCCCTGGTCCATCCATGGTTCTGGTACATCCGCGCACTGGTACATCCGTGGCACTGGGCCTGGCACGCTGTACGAGACAGCACGATACCGGCACCGGAGGTCCACGAGGACATGTTTGACGCAGTTGGCTCGCAGCCGCCGGCCGCCCCACCCGCCCGGCCGACCCGGGCCGAGCTGCTCGCCGCCTATGACACCGCGGTCCCCGACCTCCTCGCCCCGCGGACCACCGTGCTGCTGTGCGGGATCAACCCGTCCCTGGAGTCCGGGGCGACCGGCTTCCACTTCGGCACGCCGAGCAACCGGCTGTGGCCGGTCCTGCACCTCGCCGGGTTCACCCCACGCCGGCTGCACCCCAGCGAGACCGCCGAGCTGACCAGCCGCGGCATCAGCATCACCAACCTCGTCAACCGGTCCACAGCCCGCGCCGACGAGATCAGCGACGACGAGGTGCGGGCCGGTGTCGCCCGGCTCACCGAGCTCGTCGAGCGGATCTCGCCTCCCTGGGTGGCCTTCCTCGGCCTGGCCGCCTACCGGGTCGGCTTCGGCCGGCGCCGTGCGCAGGTCGGTCGGCAGCCGGAGCCCCTGGGCCCCGCCGGCATCTGGCTGCTGCCGAACCCCAGCGGTCTCAACGCCCACTACCAGCTACCCGACCTGGTCCGGGTATACGGCGAGCTCCACGAGGCGGCCTACGCCGACCAGTGACGCCGGAGTCCCGGAGCAGTCGGTCCGACGCCGTCCTCGCGCCGCGACACGCACGCCGCGCCGGCACCACGACCGGCCCGATGACCTGGGAGCGGCCCCACCTGTCTCTTCCACAGGGATATATCGGGTACCGAACCCTGTGGAAGAGACAGGAAGGCGCTCTCCCACGCATCCGCCCCATCGCCCGAGCCGTCGCCCGTCTCGCGACCCGCCTCCGTCACACCGCCGGACGTCACGGAATGTGACAAGCGGACGGGAAGGAACCCCTGCGGGGCTGCCCTAGCGTCGAGCGTCCTCGAGCAGGTCGGCGGGTAGCCGGTCGCCGACGGGGGCGAGGAAGTCGGCGTCGGGCGGCGCTTCGACCTCGATGCGCGCGCCGCCGGCCCAGGCGGCGTCGAAGGCGAGCCGCCAGGAGTGCAGGAAGGTGCGGGTCGCCGGCGCCTTGTCGAACAGGGGGTCGCCGTCGATCGGATGGCCGATCCAGGCCAGGTGCACCCGGATCTGGTGGCGCCGTCCGGTCTGCGGCGTCGCGACGAGCAGGGTGTGCTCGCCGCCCTCCCAGAGGCGGGCGAACGTGGTGACCGAGGGATAGGTGCGTACGTGCCCGAAGACCGCTCCGGGCGGGACGGACCAGTGCCCCTCGTCCGTCCCCTCTGTGGACGCGAGCGGATGGCCGGACGCAGGCGCGTCTTCGGACCCGAGCAGGGACGCGGTGATGTCGGCGCGGTTCGCGGCAACCCGGACCCGGCTCTTGCGGCCGACGCTGAGCGGCAGGTCGATGGTCCCCGCCGCGGGCAGGCCACGGGTGCGGGTCAGCGCGAGGTAGCGCTTGGCGACCGTGCGCTGCTGGAACTGCCTGGTCAGGTCGCCGTGGAAGCCCAGCTCCTTGGCGAAGAGCACGACTCCCGAGGTGACCTTGTCGATCCGGTGCACGGGGAACAGCTCCTCGCCGGTGTCGGCCGCGAGCTGGACGAGGTCGGTGTCGTGCCGCTCCCCCATGACCGAGATGCCGGCAGGCTTGTCGAGCACGAGGACCGCCTCATCCTCGTAGATCGCGTGCAGACGCCGGATAGCGGCCCAGTCCATCATCAGCCCCCACTCGTCGGTCAGCCATCGTCATCTCGGCCATCCCGGTCCGACTTCCTTGCCGTTCTGGGGGGCTCCGCGTCCGAGATGTCCCCCCAGAACGGCAAGAAACCGGCGCGGACACGGCGCGGAGTCGGGCCTGGAACGCCGCCGGCCCGGTGTCCCCGGACGGGGGACACCGGGCCGGCGGGTCGGCTCAGGGGCTCGCGATCAGCGGAAGTCGCCCGAGCTGCGGTAGTCGAACTCGTCCAGCGGGACGGCCTGGCCGGAGCCGGTGCCGAACGCGCCGTACTCCACGCTGCCGCCGTCCTCGTACGCACCGACGGAGTACATCGCGGCGCGCGCCTCCTCGGTCGGCTCGACCCGGATGTTGCGGTACCGGGAGATGCCGGTGCCGGCCGGGATGAGCTTGCCGATGATGACGTTCTCCTTCAGGCCGACGAGCGAGTCCGACCGGGCGTTGATCGCCGCGTCGGTGAGCACTCGGGTCGTCTCCTGGAAGGAGGCCGCCGACAGCCACGACTCGGTGGCCAGCGACGCCTTGGTGATCCCCATCAGCACCGGGCGGGCCGAGGCCGGCTGGCCGCCGGACTCCACCACCCGGCGGTTCTCCGACTCGAACCGGGCCCGCTCGCACAGTTCGCCGGGCAGCAGGTTGGTCTCGCCGGACTCCAGCACGTTCACCCGCTTGAGCATCTGGCGGATGATGATCTCGATGTGCTTGTCGTGGATCGACACACCCTGCGACCGGTACACCTCCTGGACCTGGTCCACCAGGTGGAGCTGGACCTGGCGCGGGCCGAGGATGCGCAGCACCTCGTGCGGGTCGACGGCACCGTCGACGACCTGGTTGCCGACCTCGATGCGGTCGCCCTCGCGGACCCGCAGGCGCGAGCGCCGCGAGACCGGGTAGGCGATCTCCTCGCTGCCGTCGTCCGGCACCACCACGACCTTGAAGGTCTTCTCGGTCTCCTCGATCTTCACCCGACCGGAGACCTCGGTGATGGGCGCCTTGCCCTTCGGGCTACGGGCCTCGAACAGCTCGACGACACGCGGCAGACCCTGGGTGATGTCATCACCGGCGACACCACCGCTGTGGAAGGTACGCATCGTGAGCTGGGTGCCCGGCTCGCCGATGGACTGGGCGGCGACGATCCCGACGGCCTCGCCGACGTCGACCAGCTTGCCGGTGGCCAGCGAACGCCCGTAGCACTGGGCGCACACCCCCATCCGGGACTCGCAGGTCAGCGCCGAACGCACCCGGACCGACTCGATGCCGGCCTCGATGATCTGGCCGATCGCCACGTCCCCGGCGTCGGTGCCGGCGGGCACGATGATCTCGCCGTGCTCGTCGACGGCGTCGGAGGCGAGCGTCCGCGCGTACGCCGAGGTCTCGGCGTAACGGTCGCGCACGAGCACGCCGTCAGCGCCGCGCCGGGCGATCCGGGTCAGGATGCCCCGCTCGGTGCCGCAGTCCTCCTCGCGGACGATGACGTCCTGGCTGACGTCGACGAGCCGGCGGGTCAGGTAGCCGGAGTCGGCGGTCCGCAGCGCGGTGTCGGCGAGACCCTTACGGGCACCGTGGGTCGAGATGAAGTACTCGAGCACGGTGAGGCCCTCGCGGAAGTTCGCCTTGATCGGCCGCGGGATGATCTCACCCTTCGGGTTGGAGACCAGGCCACGCATGCCGGCGAGCTGCCGGATCTGCATCATGTTTCCGGCGGCTCCGGAGTTGACCAGCACGTAGACCGGGTTGGTCTGCGGGAAGTTCTTCTCCATCGCCTCGGCGATCTTGTTCGTCGCCTCGGTCCAGATCTGCACCAGCTCGCTGCGGCGCTCCTCGTCGGACAGGAAGCCGCGGTCGAACTGCTTCTGCACCCGGTCGGCCCGCTGCTCGTAGTCGTCGAGGATCTCGGCCTTGTTCGGCGGCGCGACGACGTCCTCGATCGCGACGGTGACCCCGGACCGGGTGGCCCAGTAGAAACCGGCGCTCTTCAGGGCGTCCAGGGTCGCCGCGACCTGGATCTTCGGATACCGCTCGGCCAGGTCGTTGACGATCGCGGCCTGGGCCTTCTTGTTGAGCTGGGCGTTGATGAAGGGGTAGCCCTCCGGCAGCGCCTCGTTGAGCAGGCAGCGGCCGAACGTGGTCTCCAGGGTGAACACGTCCCCGGTGACCCAGTCGGCCGGCGGCACCCAGTCCGACGGCGGGGTGGTGTCGCGCAGCCGGACGCTGATCTGCGCCTGCAGCGCGATCTCCCGGGCGTCGTAGGCCATCTGGGCCTCGGCGACCGAGGAGAACGCCCGCCCCGCCCCGACGGCGCCCTCGGCCAGCGTCGACAGGTGGAACACGCCGGTGACCATGTCGAGGCTGGGCATCGCCAGCGGCCGGCCGGACGCCGGCGAGAGGATGTTGTTGCTCGACAGCATCAGGATCCGCGCCTCGGCCTGCGCCTCGGCGGACAGCGGCAGGTGCACCGCCATCTGGTCACCGTCGAAGTCGGCGTTGAAGGCCGTGCAGACCAGCGGGTGGATCTGGATGGCCTTGCCCTCGACGAGCTGCGGCTCGAAGGCCTGGATGCCGAGGCGGTGCAGGGTCGGCGCCCGGTTGAGCAGCACCGGGTGCTCGGTGATGACCTCCTCGAGCACGTCCCAGACGACCGGGCGGGCCCGCTCCACCATCCGCTTCGCCGACTTGATGTTCTGCGCGTGGTTGAGGTCCACCAGGCGCTTCATCACGAACGGCTTGAACAGCTCCAGCGCCATCTGCTTGGGCAGACCGCACTGGTGCAGCTTGAGCTGCGGACCGACGACGATGACCGACCGGCCGGAGTAGTCGACCCGCTTGCCGAGCAGGTTCTGGCGGAACCGGCCCTGCTTGCCCTTGAGCATGTCGGACAGCGACTTCAGCGGACGGTTACCCGGGCCGGTGACCGGCCGGCCGCGGCGGCCGTTGTCGAACAGCGCGTCGACGGCCTCCTGCAGCATCCGCTTCTCGTTGTTGACGATGATCTCGGGCGCGCCGAGGTCGAGCAGCCGCTTGAGCCGGTTGTTCCGGTTGATCACCCGGCGGTACAGGTCGTTGAGGTCGGACGTGGCGAACCGGCCGCCGTCGAGCTGCACCATCGGCCGCAGGTCCGGCGGGATCACCGGAACGCAGTCGAGCACCATCCCCATCGGGGAGTTGCGGGTGTTCAGGAACGCCGAGACGACCTTGAGCCGCTTGAGCGCACGGGCCTTCTTCTGCCCCTTGCCGCTGCGGATGGTCTCGCGCAGCGACTCCGCCTCCGCGGCCAGGTCGAAGTCGGCGAGCCGGCGCTGCAGCGCCTCGGCGCCCATGCCGCCGTCGAAGTACTGGCCGAACCGGTCGCGCAGCTCGCGGTAGAGCAGCTCGTCCGGCTCCAGGTCCTGGACCTTCATGTTCTTGAAGCGGTCGAAGACCCGGTCCAGATCGTCGATCTTGCGCTGCGCGCGGTCGCGGATCTGGCGCATCTCGCGCTCGGCCGACTCGCGGACCTTGCGCCGCGCGTCGCCCTTGGCGCCCTCGGCCTCGAGCTGCGCGAGGTCGGTCTCGAGCCGCTTCTGCCGGGTCTCGACGTCGGCGTTCTTCTTGTCCTCGAGCTGCTGCTTCTCGACGCCCATGCGGGCCTCGAGGGTGGGCAGGTCGCGGTGCCGCGCCTCGATGTCGACCTTGGTGATCATGTAGGCGGCGAAGTAGATGACCTTCTCGAGGTCCTTCGGCGCCAGGTCCAGCAGGTAGCCGAGCCGGCTCGGCACACCCTTGAAGTACCAGATGTGGGTGACCGGGGCGGCCAGCTCGATGTGCCCCATGCGCTCACGGCGCACCTTGGCGCGAGTGACCTCGACGCCACAGCGCTCGCAGATGATGCCCTTGAACCGGACCCGCTTGTACTTGCCGCAGTAGCACTCCCAGTCCCGGGTCGGACCGAAGATCTTCTCGCAGAAGAGCCCGTCCTTCTCCGGCTTCAGGGTGCGGTAGTTGATCGTCTCCGGCTTCTTGACCTCACCGTGCGACCACTGACGGATGTCGTCCGCGGTGGCAAGACCGATGCGCAGTTCGTCGAAGAAGTTGACGTCCAGCAAGACTGTCGCCTGCTCTCTCTTTCTCGGTCGGGACGCTGGAGTCGGATGGACCGCCGGGGGTCCGCCGCCGCCTCACGGCGGACGGATCGGGCCCCCGGCGCCCGCTCAGACCTCCTCGACGCTGCTCGGCTCCCGCCGGGACAGGTCGATCCCGAGTTCCTCCGCCGCACGGAAGACGTCCTCGTCGGTGTCACGCATCTCGATCTGCACACCGTCGCTGGAGAGGACCTCGACGTTGAGGCACAGCGACTGCATCTCCTTGATGAGCACCTTGAACGACTCCGGGATGCCGGGCTCCGGAATGTTCTCGCCCTTGACGATCGCCTCGTAGACCTTGACTCGGCCCACGACGTCGTCGGACTTGATGGTCAACAGCTCCTGCAGGGCGTAGGCGGCGCCGTACGCCTCCAGCGCCCACACCTCCATCTCGCCGAACCGCTGGCCACCGAACTGCGCCTTACCACCCAGGGGCTGCTGGGTGATCATCGAGTAGGGGCCGGTCGACCGGGCGTGGATCTTGTCGTCGACCAGGTGGAGCAGCTTGAGGATGTAGATGTAGCCGACCGCCACCGGGTAGGGGTAGGGCTCGCCGGTGCGGCCGTCGAACAGCGTGGCCTTGCCGGAGGAGCCGATGAGCTGGACCCCGTCCCGGTTCGGGAGGGTGGAGTCGAGCAGACCGGTGATCTCCTCCTCGCGGGCGCCGTCGAAGACCGGCGTGGCCACGTTGGTCCCGGGGGTGGACGAGTCCGCCCCGATCCCGCGCAGCCGCTCCTTCCAGTCCTCGGTGCCGGCGTCCACCTGCCAGCCGGTCTTGGCCACCCACCCGAGGTGGGTCTCCAGGATCTGGCCGATGTTCATCCGGCGGGGGACGCCGTGCGGGTTGAGCACGATGTCCACCGGCGTGCCGTCCTCGAGGAACGGCATGTCCTCCTGCGGGAGGATCTTGGCGATGACGCCCTTGTTGCCGTGCCGGCCGGCGAGCTTGTCGCCGTCGGTGATCTTCCGCTTCTGGGCGACGTAGACCCGGACCAGCTCGTTGACGCCGGGCGGCAGCTCGTCGCCGTCCTCGCGGGAGAACACCCGGACGCCGATGACCTTGCCGGACTCGCCGTGCGGCACCTTCAGCGAGGTGTCGCGGACCTCTCGGGCCTTCTCCCCGAAGATCGCCCGCAGCAGCCGCTCCTCGGGGGTCAGCTCGGTCTCGCCCTTCGGGGTGACCTTGCCGACCAGGACGTCACCGGGCGAGACCTCGGCGCCGATCCGGATGATCCCGCGCTCGTCGAGGTCGGCGAGGACCTCCTCGGCGACGTTGGGGATGTCGCGGGTGATCTCCTCCGGGCCGAGCTTGGTGTCCCGGGCGTCGACCTCGTGCTCCTCGATGTGGATCGAGGACAGCACGTCGTCCTGCACGAGGCGCTGCGACAGGATGATCGCGTCCTCGTAGTTGTGCCCCTCCCACGGCATGAAGGCGACCAGCAGGTTCTTGCCAAGCGCCATCTCGCCGTTGTCGGTGCACGGGCCGTCCGCGATGACCTGGCCGGCCTCGACCCTGTCCCCTTCGAACACGATCGGCTTCTGGTTGATGCAGGTGCCCTGGTTCGACCGGCGGAACTTCGCCAGCCGGTAGGTGCGCCGGGTGCCGTCGTCGTGCATGACGGTGATGTAGTCCGCCGAGAGGTCCTCGACAACACCGGCCTGGACACAGACGACCACATCGCCGGCGTCCTTGGCCGCGCGGGCCTCCATCCCGGTGCCGACCAGCGGCGCCTCGGAACGCAGCAGCGGCACCGACTGGCGCTGCATGTTGGAGCCCATGAGCGCGCGGTTGGCGTCGTCGTGCTCGAGGAACGGGATCATGGCCGTGGCCACGGACACCATCTGCCGCGGCGAGACGTCCATGTAGTCGACCTCGTCCGGCGGGATGAACTCGACCTCACCGCCCTTGCGGCGGACCAGCACGCGGTCCTCGGCGAACGTGCCGTCGGGGCTCAGCGGCGTGTTGGCCTGTGCCTTGACGTGCCGGTCCTCCTCGTCCGCGGTCAGGTAGTCGATCTGGTCGGTAACCCGGCCGTTGACGACCTTGCGGTACGGCGTCTCGACGAAGCCGAACGGGTTGACCCGCGCGAACGTCGACAGCGAGCCGATCAGGCCGATGTTCGGGCCTTCCGGCGTCTCGATCGGGCACATCCGGCCGTAGTGGCTGGGGTGCACGTCGCGGACCTCGAAGCCGGCCCGCTCCCGGGACAGACCGCCGGGGCCCAGCGCCGACAGACGGCGCTTGTGGGTCAGGCCGGCCAGCGGGTTGGTCTGGTCCATGAACTGCGACAACTGGCTGGTGCCGAAGAACTCCTTGATGGAGGCGACGACCGGCCGGATGTTGATCAGGGTCTGCGGCGTGATCGCCTCGACGTCCTGGGTGGTCATCCGCTCGCGGACGACCCGCTCCATCCGGGCGAGCCCCAGCCGGACCTGGTTCTGGATCAGCTCGCCGACCGTGCGCAGCCGCCGGTTGCCGAAGTGGTCGATGTCGTCGACCTCGTACTCGGCCGGGTCGGCGCCCGCGTGCAACTTGACGACGTACTCGATCGTGCGCACGATGTCATCCTCGGTGAGGACGCCGACGTCGTGGGCGATCTCCAGAGTGAGCTTCTTGTTCACCTTGTAGCGGCCGACCTTCGCCAGGTCGTAGCGCTTGGGGTTGAAGAAGAGGTTCTCCAGCAGGGTCTGCGCCGACTCCCGCGTCGGCGGCTCGCCCGGGCGCAGCTTGCGGTAGATGTCCAGCAGCGCGTCGTCCTGGCTGGCCGTGTGGTCCTTCTCCAGGGTGATGCGCATCGACGGGAAGTCGCCGAACCGCTCGAGGATGCGCGCCTCGTCCCAGCCCAGCGCCTTGAGCAGGACCGTCACCGACTGCCGGCGCTTGCGGTCGATCCGGACCCCGACCGTGTCCCGCTTGTCGATCTCGAACTCGAGCCAGGCCCCGCGCGACGGGATCACCTTGCAGGAGTACAGGTCCTTGTCCGACGCCTTGTCCAGGCTGCGTTCGAAGTACACCCCCGGCGACCGGACGAGCTGGCTGACCACCACACGCTCGGTCCCGTTGATGACGAAGGTGCCCTTGGGGGTCATGAGCGGGAAGTCGCCCATGAACACCGTCTGGCTCTTGATCTCACCGGTGGTGTTGTTGGTGAACTCGGCCGTGACGAACAGCGGGGCCGAGAAGGTCATGTCCTTGTCCTTGCACTCCTCCACGGAGTACTTGGGCGGCTCGAACCGGTGGTCCCGGAAGGACAGGGACATGGAGCCGGAGAAGTCCTCGATCGGGGAGATCTCCTCGAAGACCTCCTCCAGACCGGAGGTGATCGGAACATCGTCCCGGCCCGAGTCGATGGCCTCCTGAACCCGCTCCGCCCAGGCGTCACTACCGATCAGCCAATCGAAGGACTGCGTCTGAAGAGCAAGGAGATCCGGGACCTCGAGGGGCTCGATGATCTTAGCGAACGAGATGCGGGAGGAAGAGCGCGAGGCGGCCAAGGTGGTCCTTCCGGGTGGCCTGATCGTCGGGCTGGCGTCGCGGACGTCAAGGATCCGTCGGGGGTGGTCAGGTGATCAGTGTCTCGCTACGGTTGTGGGGAACAGCGACGGGGGGTGCCCCGCCGGTGAGAGGATGACCGCGAGGCGCATCGGTGCGGCGGTGCCGGTTGTCCCGGCGGCCGGTCGCGCGGCCGGAGTCGGCCCTCGTCCCGCAGCAAGTCCGCCGATCCGGAGTCCGTCGGTCCGCAGAACCGCAAAAATCCGTCGCGGCAGGCGTTCGGCTGACTGCGGGCACGCCAAAGCGCCGTCGCGGCGCAAGCGCGCGGCGACGCCGGTGTCCGCTGAGAACAACGGGTCGGTGCACGGGCAAAGGTCTGCTCAGAGTCCTCGGTGTGGCTGCCATACAGCCGTGCCACGCACCAGCACGGCCAACGCGCCTTCACGTCGAACCGGAACCCACCGCGTACGCGGCCCCGACACCATGGTCGAGACCGCCCGACGGCGCGTACCGGACCCCCACAGAGAGCCCGACCTCACCGGAGAACCGGTGTCGGCGGAGCCGATGCGACGAAAAGGGCAGCGCAAACTAGCAGTATAGCCGAAGGGCACACCGCTGGCAAGGGCGTGCGTGGCAGGACCACGCGGGGGGAACGTAGAGCACCGCATCTGCTTCCCGACGAGCGTTCGCGACATGATGGAACTCCGATCTACAGGGGCCGTCAACCCCCTTCGGAAAACGTCACGAACGACCCGACCTGCTCATCCGCTTACGTTGCAGCGTGTCTCGGCGATTCGGCGGCACAGACGCCGCGTGCCGGGACACCTCGGAGGTGCCCCGGCACGCGGGATGCGCCGCGGCCGCGTCGAGCGGCCGCACCGGCCCGCGGCGGCGCGTAAACGCCGCCCGGACCGGACCCGGAAGACGGGCGGTGTTACTTGACGGTGACCGACGCGCCGGCGCCCTCGAGGGCCGCCTTGGCCTTCTCGGCGGCCTCCTTGGCGACCTTCTCCAGGACGGGCTTGGGCGCCCCGTCGACGAGGTCCTTGGCCTCCTTCAGCCCGAGGCTGGTCAGCGCCCGGACCTCCTTGATGACCTGGATCTTCTTGTCACCCACGGACTCGAGGATGACGTCGAACTCGTCCTGCTCCTCGGCGGCCGGAGCCTCGCCGCCCGCGCCGCCGGCGGCCGGCGCCGCGGCCACGGCGACGGGCGCCGCGGCGGTCACGCCGAAGGTGTCCTCGAACTGCTTCACGAACTCCGAGAGCTCCAGCAGGGTCAGTTCCTTGAACGCGTCGAGCAGCTCTTCGGTCGACAGCTTCGCCATGATGGCGTTTCCTTCCTCGTCATGCCGATGATCTCGGCCGGCCGGGTGGCGACCGGTGATCGGGGTGGCTCGTGGGTGGTGCCGGCTGGGCGCGCGGTGGCCCGGCCGGCGCGGGTGCTCCGCGGGCGGCGGCCGCCGGACCGGCGACCGTCATCCCGCGGCGCGGAGGCCTACTCCGCGGGGGCCTCGGCGGCCTCGGCGGCGGGCGTCTCCGCAGGCGTCTCGGCGGCGGACTGGCTCGCCCGCTGCTCGCGCAGCGCCTCGGCCAGCCGGGCGACCTGCGACAGCGGGGCGGCGAACAGGCCGACCGCGCCGGACAGCGAGCCCTTCATCGCGCCGGCGAGCTTCGCCAGCAGGATCTCGCGGGACTCCAGATCCGCCAGCTTGCGGATCTCGTCGGCCGTCATGGCCTTGCCCTCGACGACGCCGCCCTTGACCACGAGGGCCGGGTTGGCGCGGGCGAAGTCGCGCAGGCCCTTGGCCGCCTCGACCGGGTCGCCGGTGACGAAGGCGACGGCGGTCGGGCCGACGAACAGATCGTCGAGCCCGGTGACGCCGGCCTGCTCGGCCGCGATCTTGGTCAGCGTGTTCTTGACCACCGCGTAACGCGCGCCCTCGCCGAGGGTGCGCCGCAGCTCGGTGAGCTGGCTCACCGTCAGACCGCGGTACTCCGTGAGGACCGCGGCGGTCGCGCCACGGAACTCCTCGGCGATCTCCGCCACCGCGGCGGTCTTCTCAGGTTTCGCCATGGGGCTCCTTCGGGGTGTCGGCCGGTCATCCGTTCAACCCCGGGAGACGACGAACGCCCCGGCGCAGGCGCACGGGGCGTGAAGAGCGACATCGGGCGGGGAGGACGGCGCACCTGCGCCGACCGCCTCGGAGCTGCCGCGGTCCTTGGCATCCGTCACCTGCGCGGGCCGCCCGGGGAAGTCGGGCCTTCGGCCGTCGCTATGTCCGGGCGGGATCTCCCCCACCTGGGCGACGACGGCGACCAGCGGTCTTCGGCGTGAAACGTGTTCGTACAAAGTGTACGCGACGATCTCGCGTACACGTTTCCTTGCCTTTCCACCGGGACGAAACGGGCACGGACGCCGGTGGAAAGGCAAGGGACTGCGCGATGCGGCCCCGGTTCCCCGGGGCCGGCGGGCTCAGGCGGGGACGCCCTCTTCGAGCAGGTTGCGCGTGCGGTTCGGGTCGACCGGGATGCCCGGGCCCATGGTGGTGGCGAAGGTGACCTTCTTCAGGTAACGACCCTTCGCCGCCGAGGGCTTCACCCGGACGATCTCGTCCAGGGCGGCCGTGTAGTTCTCGATGAGCTGGGCGTCGGTGAAGTTCGTCTTCCCGATGACGATGTGCAGGTTGCCCTGCTTGTCCACCCGGAAGTTGATCTTTCCGCCCTTGATGTCGGCGACGGCCTTGCCGATGTCCAGCGTCACGGTGCCGGTCTTCGGGTTCGGCATCAGCCCGCGGGGGCCGAGGATACGGGCGATCCGCCCGACCTTGGCCATCTGGTCCGGCGTCGCCACCGTCGCGTCGAAGTCCAGGAAGCCCTCCTGGATGCGGGCGACCAGGTCATCGCTGCCGACGATGTCGGCGCCGGCGGCGGTCGCCTCGGCGGCCTTCTCACCGGCGGCGAAGACGGCGACGCGCGGCGACTTGCCGGTGCCGTGCGGCAGGTTGACGGTGCCGCGGACCATCTGGTCGGCCTTGCGCGGGTCGACCCCGAGGCGGATCGCGACCTCGACGGTCGCGTCGTACTTCGTCGTCGAGGTCTCCTGGGCGAGCCGGACGGCGTCCAGCGGGCTGTAGAGGTTCTCGGGATTGATCTTTTCGGCGGCGGCCCGGTAGGCCTTGCTGCGCTTCATGCTGTCTCCTCGTGGTGCCGGCGGACGGTCGGCCGGGCTCGCCGCGGCACGGATCTTCTCCGTGCCGCGGGGGCTGGCACCGACCGCCCTCCCACGGCGTCGGTCCGGTGTGGCGAGGTGCGGAGGGCTAGTCGCCGACCGTGATCCCCATCGAGCGGGCGGTCCCCGCGATGATCTTCTCGGCCGCCTCGATCGTCGTGGCGTTGAGGTCGGGGAGCTTGGTCTGGGCGATCTCGCGCACCTGGGCCGGGGTCAGCTTGGCGACCTTGTCCCGATGCGGGGTCCCGCTGCCCTTCTCCACGCCCGCGGCCTTGAGGATGAGCCTCGCGGCCGGCGGGGTCTTCGTGACGAAGGTGAACGACCGGTCCTCGTACACGGTGATCTCGACCGGCACGACGTTGCCGGCCTGCGACTCGGTCGCCGCGTTGTACTGCTTGCAGAACTCCATGATGTTCACGCCGTGCTGGCCCAGCGCGGGGCCGACCGGCGGCGCCGGCGTGGCCTTGCCGGCGTTGATCTGGAGCTTGATGATGGCGGTGATCTTCTTCTTCTTGGGCGGCATGTGCTCGTCTTCCTACCGGAGTTCCACGGACCGAATCAGATCTTCGCGACCTGATTGAACTGCAGCTCGACGGGCGTCTCCCGACCGAAGATCGAGACCAGCACCTTCAGCCGCTGGGCGTCGAGGTTGATCTCGCTGATGGTCGCCGGAAGCGTGGCGAAGGGGCCGTCCATGACGGTGACCGACTCCCCGACCTCGAACTCCTGGACCCGGACGGTCTCGACCTTCTTCTCCTTCGGCGCCGCCGGGGCGAGGATGGACAGGACTTCCTCGCGCCGCAGCGGTGAGGGCCGGTTGGTGAGCCCCACGAACCCGGTCACACCCGGCGTGTTGCGGACCGCGGACCAGGACTGGTCCGTCAGGTCCATCCGGACGTAGATGTAACCCGGGTACTTCTTCTGCTGGACCAACTGCCTCTTGCCGTTCTTGACCACCGGGACCTCCTCGGTGGGCACCTCGATCTGGAAGATGTAGTCCTCCATGTTGAGGCTGGAGATACGGGTCTCGAGGTTGGTCTTGACCTTGTTCTCGTAGCCCGCGTACGAGTGCACGACGTACCACTCGCCCGGCGCGTCCTCGATGGCGCGACGCAGGTCGTCCTCGTCATCGGTGTCGTCGGCCACGGGGACCGGCGCGGCGCTCGCGGGCGCGGCGTCCGCGGCGGGCTCGCTCGCCGCGGAGGGCTCGGAGCCCGAGTCGGTCACGGACCCGGCCTCGTTGGCTTCGGCGCCGACGCCGGCGTCGGTCTCATCGGCCTCGCTGGTGGCCTCGGCACTCGACTCGTCGGCGTCGTCGGAGTCGGCGTGGGGGTCGTCGAGCTCGGCGCCGGCGTCCGTACTCGCCACCTCGTCGTGCTCGAACGCCGCAAGGAGATCGAGACGGGCGAGGGCCTCCCCCTGCTCGGAGGAGGCGTGCTCGGGCGACTGGGACACGCGGACGTTCCTTCTCTCGTGGACACTTCTGCTGCTGTGGACTCCGCGGAGCGGGCGCTGCGCGGGCGTGGTGCCGAACGGGCGGCAGCCGACCGACCGGCGTACCGGCATCGATCATCCGCCCGGACCCGTCCGTCCGTACTGCCCGACCCCGCCGGCTGGCGGGCCCGTCAGCCGAAGATCGCGAGAACCGCCTTCGTGAGCCCGAAGTCGAGACTAGCCACGAAGGCCGTCATCACGCTGACGAACACGAGCACGACCAGCACGTAGGTGATCAGCTCGCTCCGGCCCGGGTAGACGACCTTCCGGAGCTCCGCCATGACCTCGCGGATGAACTGAAGCGGCCGATACCGACGCCGACCCGCGGTACGCGTGGCCCGCCTGGGACGCGGTGCCGCGTCACGGGTATCGGTCGCCACTCAACTCCACCCAACTCCGTCGCCGAACCAGCCAACCGTCGAACAGCGCAGGGGCGACAGGACTCGAACCTGCAACCGCCGGTTTTGGAGACCGGTGCTCTACCAATTGAGCCACGCCCCTTGGACACGCCCGGATCCCCGCGACCACATCGAACCCACACGCTGCGCTTCTGCACCATAGCGCACAGTCCAGCCTGCGAGCCGGTTACCGGAATGGGTACCCGAGCGGATCGAGCATACCCCCTCATCGCCCCGACTCCGCCGCGCACCGTCCGCGGGCGCCGCGGGCACCGTCCCCAGGACCCACGGGCACCGTCCGCAGCAACCTCCGGACACCGTCCACGGGACCCACGGAACACCATCCGCAGGACCCTCGCGGCAACGTCCGCAGGACCCACGGCGCGCCGTCCACAGGACCCGGGGGACGGGGTCCTGTGGCCACCCCGCAACCGGTCCGCACGGACTCCGGATCCCGGCCGCCTGCGCACGACGCCCATCCGGACGCCATGGCAGCATGGGCACTATGAGCAGGATCTCAAGCCGCATCGGCGGCATCGCCCCGTCCGCGACGCTGGCCGTCGACGCCACCGCGAAGGCGATGCGCGCCGCGGGCCAGGACGTGGTCGGCTTCGGCGCCGGGGAGCCGGACTTCCCGACTCCGGACCACATCGTCGCCGCCGCGGAGAAGGCATGCCGCGAACCTCGCATGCACCGCTACACCCCGGCGGGCGGCCTGCCGGAGCTGCGGCAGGCCATCGCCGAGAAGACGGCCCGGGACTCCGGCGTCACCGTCTCCGCGGGCCAGGTCCTGGTGACCAACGGCGGCAAGCAGGCCGTCTACGAGGCGTTCGCGACGCTGCTCGACCCGGGTGACGAGGTGCTGTTGCCCGCGCCGTACTGGACGACCTACCCCGAGTCGATCCGCCTCGCCGGTGGTGTGCCGGTCGACGTCGTCACCGGGCCGGAGGCCGGCTACCGGGTGACCGTCGAGCAGCTCGAGGCGGCCCGCACCGAGCGCACCAAGGTGCTGCTGTTCAACTCGCCGTCGAACCCGACCGGCGCCGTGCACACGCCGGAGGAGGTCCGCGAGATCGGTCGCTGGGCCGAGCAGGCCGGCATCTGGGTGCTCGCCGACGAGATCTACGAGCACCTCGTCTACGGCGAGGCGCGGTTCGCCTCGATCCTCACGCAGGTGCCGGAGCTCGCCGAGCGCTGCGTCATCGTCAACGGCGTCGCGAAGACCTACGCGATGACGGGCTGGCGGGTCGGCTGGCTGATCGGGCCGACGGACGTCGTCGCCGCGGCGGCGAACCTGCAGTCGCACGCGACCTCGAACGTCGCCAACGTCTCGCAGGCCGCCGCGCTCGCCGCCGTCGCCGGGCCCCTCGACGCCGTCGCCGAGATGCGCACCGCCTTCGATCGCCGCCGGCAGACGATGCACCGCATGCTCACCGAGACCCCGGGGGTGAGCTGCCCGCTGCCCGAGGGCGCGTTCTACTGCTATCCCTCGTTGCAGGGCGTGCTCGGCCGCAGCCTTCGCGGCCGGACGCCCACGACCAGCGCCGAGCTGTGCCAGCTCATCCTGGAGGAGGCCGGGGTCGCCATCGTCCCCGGTGAGGCGTTCGGCACCCCGGGCTTCGCCCGGCTGTCCTACGCGCTCAGCGACGAGGACCTGGTCAAGGGCGTGAGCCGGCTGTCAGCCCTGCTCGGCGAGGCCGCCTGAGCGACCCCCTGGGTCTGACGGCTCAGCTCAGTCGGACGGTGGCGCGCGCGGCCATCAGCACCTTCTCGCCGCGACACCGGGTGGTGAGGTTCACCACCACCCGGTTGTCGTCGAGCTTCTTCTCCACGACGCCGCGCACCAACACCGAGGCGCCCTCGTCGTCGTCCGGCACCACCACCGGCGCGGAGAACTTCACGCCGACCTCGAGAACGGCGCCCGGGTCCCCGGCCCAGTCGGTGACGAGGCGGGTGGCGGTCGCCATCGTCAGCATCCCGTGCGCGAGCACGCCGGGTAGGCCCGCGTCCGCGGCGGCCCGCTCGCTCCAGTGGATGGGATTGAAGTCCCCGGACGCTCCCGCGTAGCGGACGAGATCGACCCGTCGCAGTGGGAACAGCCGTTCCGGCAGCTCGGTGCCGACCTCGACGTCGTCATAGGCGACGGTCGCCGTCATCGTTGTTCTCCCCAGAGTGAGGCACTCCCGACGGGCTTCGGGGGTGCGGCCGGACCGGCGGCCCGGTTCCCACCGGGCGCCATGGGACGCGCGCTCATGCCCGCGGCGGTGCCGTGCCGCGGGAGACGAGGGTGCACGTGCCGACCGCGACCTCCTCGCCACTCGTGGTGCTGTAACGGTAGGTGGTGACGAGAACCTCGTTGCGGCCCACCGCGCGGATGCCGGTCAGCGTCGAGGTGGTGACCAACTCGTCGCCCGCCACCACCGGCCGGCGCAGGGCGAAGCGCTGCTCACCGTGCACGACCAGGGCGTAGTCCAGCCCGAGCGCCGGATCGTCGGTGGGTAGCCCCAGGGCCCCGGGGATCGCGGTGATCAGGAACGTCGGCGGCGCGACGAGATCGGGGTGGCCGGCGGCCTTGGCCGCCTCCACGTCGTGGTAGAGCGGGTTGTCGTCCCCGATCGCCTGGGCGAACTGCCGGATCTGCTCGCGTCCGACCTGGAAGGGGACGGGCGAGACGAAACTCCGTCCCACGAAGTCCTGGTTCAGCGACATCAAGGCTCCGATCTCGACGTCCGCGGCAGACCTGGATGCCGTGGCGCACCTGGCCGCAGCGCGTCGGTGGACGTGCCGGACGGGCTGCGTCGTGAAGCATCCCACCACGAACCTGATGAGCCGACCCATCGACGGACTGGTCGATGTGTCCTAGGTATCACGCCGGTGCGCCAGGTATCACGACGGTGCGCCAGGCATCATGCCGCCTTCCCTGGGCCTGCGACCAGGGCCGCCGTACCTGGGCAGGCCGACACGCAAACAACCGGCCAGGGCGCTCCCTGGCCGGTTGTGATCGCGCGGTGACCCGTGGAAACCCGAACACGCGTCCGGCGGCGTGGCCGACGCAGCGGCGCCGGACATCGTCAGCGGGTCTCGCGGTGCTCCGTGTGCTTGCCGCAGTTCGGGCAGAACTTCTTCAGCTCGAGGCGGTCCGGGTCGTTGCGCCGGTTCTTGCGGGTGATGTAGTTCCGGTGCTTACACACCTGGCACGCCATCGTGATCTTCGGGCGGACGTCAGTGGCGGCCACGGCGTGATGCCTCTTCCTGAGTCGGATGCTGAACTGATCGGGCGATGCGGCAGGCCGCAAGCCCCTACAGGGGCCACGGCGCGCCGCTCCCCGATAGTAGCGGTGGCCGGACTTGAACCGGCGACACAGCGATTATGAGCCGCTTGCTCTGCCAGACTGAGCTACACCGCCAGGATGGTCCCCAGGATGCCCGGAGACCCGACCACAAGTCTACCCGGGAGAACCGGCGGAACCGCCCATCCCGGACACGAACCCGCCCGAGGACCGGAACGTGGAGCCCCTTTACGGAATCGAACCGTAGACCTTCTCCTTACCATGGAGACGCTCTGCCGACTGAGCTAAAGGGGCGCAAGGTCGCGGTGCTCAGATTACACGACGCTGAGCGTGGTTGGGGAGGCACCCCCGTCCGCTTCGTCCCCGATCATGACAGCGCCGCTCGGACCGGCCCATCGGCGGCGACCACACGCCGCCGGATGCGCGGAACATCCCCATCGCCAGCCTTGCCCCCTGGCACGCCGGCACGCCCGACCCGGCGGCCGTTCCGACCGGAAGATGCGCAGATTGCCGGCGGGAGCAACTGTCCGTAGCGAATAACTCGGACTCCCCAACCTTCGATAGCTGTATGCAATTCCTTGAATGCTTAGCGTGTGGCTCACCTGTTGGTGCGCCTCGCCTGGCGCGGCCAACCGGCTCACGAGCCTCCCCGACCGTCGCCTCCCAAGCATCCGAGGGTTGCCCATGCGTTCCACGCATCGTCCTGGCCGGTATCCGACGACCCGCGGCTCCGGCGGCGACGCCGGCCCGGTCGGCATCCCGATCCGGCCCGGCACCCCGCTGCCGCCCGGCACGGTGTTCCCTCGACCCGACTCCGCCCCCCGCCACCGGGGCTGGCCGGGCCGGCCAGCGCTCGCGATCCCGCTGCCCCGGCGACTGCTCAGCGTCGCCGCGCTCACCGCCGCCGCACTGACCATGTCCGGCACCGCCGGCGTGGCCCAGGGGGCGACCCCCTCACCGCTGTGGCCGCACGGGGTCGACGTGGCCTCATGGCAGCATCCGGGTGGCGGGCCGATCGACTGGAACGCGGCTCACGCCTCCGGTGTCAGCTTCGTGATCATCAAGGCCACAGAGGGGACGAACTACACCAATCCGTTCTTCGTGACCGATCGCGATGCCGCCGCCAAGGCCGGCCTGGTGGTCGGCGCCTACCACTACGCCCGCCCGGCGCAGCCACTGTCGACCGCCGTGGACCAGGCTCGGCACTTCATCGCCGTCAGCGGGCTGACGCGCACGGCCGGCCATCTCGCGCCCGTGCTGGACCTCGAGGACACCGGCGGACTCGACCCCAGGGCACTCGCGGCCTGGACCCGGGCATTCCTGGAGGAGGTCGAGTCCGCAACGGGACGGGCCCCCATCCTCTACACCTACCGGTCGTTCTGGACCGGGAAGCTGGCGGACACCCACGACTTCGCGAAGTACCCGTTCTGGTTCGCGATCTACAACGACCAGGCGACCCCCGGCTGGCTACCCGGCGGCTGGCCGAACTGGGCGCTGTGGCAGTACACCTCCGGCGGCACGGTGCCCGGGATCACGGGCAATGTGGACATGAACGTGCTGTGCTGCACGTCGACCGCGCTCGCCGCGCAGGCGGACGGCACCCACAGCGAGATCGAGAAGTGGTACGCGGCCGGCGGGCCGGCCCGGGCCATGCTCGGCGCCCCGGTCGGGGTCGAGAATCCCGCGGGCGGCGGGGGCCGCTGGCAGCAGTACGCGGACGGCCTGGCCTTCTGGTCCGTCGCCACCGGGGTACACGCGCTGTACGGCCCGATCTCGACGAAGTACCTCGGCCTCGGCGGGTCGAACAGCTTCCTGCGCCGCCCGGTGAGCAACATCGAGATCGCCAGCGCGCCCGGCGCCCAGCAGGCCCGATTCCAGGGCGGCTGGATCTACTGGCACCCCTCGACCGGCGCCCACGAGGTCCACGGCCGCATCCTGCAGACCTATCTGTCCCTCGGCGGCACGGCGTCCAGCCTCGGTCTGCCCACGACCGACGAGTACTCGGTGCCGGGCGGGCGGGAGAGCACCTTCCAGCACGGCCGGCTGCACTGGGACGCCGCCACAAACAAGATCACGACGCTGCCGGCGCCCCCGACTGACGGGATCCTGCCGGCCACCCTCGACTGAAGGGGTGACGTCGGGGCGGGGCGGGTATCGCACCTAAGCGGCGGACCGTAGTTGTCTGACTACGAGATGCACACCGGACCGCATGGTGTCGGTGTCGACCCGCCGCGACCACGAGGTCGCGCCCCACCCTGTCCCGGTGGCCCCCTCATCGGGGGCATGGCGGTTCACCGGTCGGACGAGGCGTCGGCGTCGAACGGGGAGGATCAGATGGCAGGAAATCGGGCGGTACGCCCGCTGAGCGGATGGCTCACCTTCGCCGCCGTGATCATGTTCATCGTCGGCTTCCACAACCTGATCTACGGCATCGCGGCCCTGAACGACTACACGGTGGTCGTGAACAACCTCAACGGCGGCACCAACGTGCTCTATGCCGACGTCAACTTCTGGGGGTGGCTGTGGATCGCGATCGGCGTCGTCGAGATGCTGATCTCCTACGGGATCTACATCCGCAACGAGGCGGCGCGGTGGGCCGGCATCGTGATCGCGGCGATCAACGCGATCGGCCAGCTTGCCTTCATGGCTGCGTTCCCGGTGTGGTCGGTCGTCATCATCGCGATCGACATCCTGGTGATCTACGCACTGTGCACCTACGACACCGCCCGCACCCGCGGCGGCTACGAGGAGCCGTACCCGGGCGACCGAGCCGGCGTCGGTGAGGCCGCCGGACGTGGCGCCGGCGTCGGCGGCCGTCACTCGGAGACGGCGGGAGTCCAGCCGGGCTCCGGCGGATTCACCGGGCGTGGACCGGCAGGCTCGGAAGGACCGGGCAGGACTGGGCGCGACGAAGGTCCACCGCCCGCCGTCCACGGCTGAGCCGGCGGCCGACCGGCCCGCCAAGGGCGCGCCCGGCGCAGGGCCCCGGCTTGGTGGAGGAGCCGGGTCGGGGCTCAGGGCGCCGGCCGCGGCTACAAGGCAGGTCGGGGCTACAAGCAAGGCACCGCTCGCGTTTCAGGGCACCGGGTCGGTCAGCCGGGCTCGCCAGGCCGCGCACCGCAGGACGTAGTCGCCGAGGTGCCCGGCCGCGAACGCGCGGGCATCCCAGACCTCGTCGGTCACCTCGGCGGCGTCCAGCCAGAGATAGGCGGCCGCCGGGCGGCCGTCGGCCAGGACGAGCGGAGCGGCCTCGTAGGCCGAGCCCTCGAACGCGTCGAGCACGGCCCGTTCCCGCAGATCGAGGCCGACGAGCACCCGACCCACGGCCGGCGCCTCGTCCCGGCCCACGGCCGGCGCCTCGTCCCGGCCCAGGGCCGGCGCCTCGTCCCGAGCCACCCGGCGTACCAGCCCCGGGTAGAGGCGGTCGCGCAGCCGCGCGGCCCGCCACCCGGGGGCGGCGGCGGACTCCATCGGCGGCACGCGACCGATCAGCGTCGAGACGACCTCGGGGAACATCAACGTCCCGTAGACGAACAGCAGCGCGCCGGAGCCGTCCACCGGGACCGGCGGGCGGCGCTCGGCGGCGGATCGCGACATGGTGTGACCGTAGCGCCGGTTGCGCGGCGGACGTCCCGATGCGCCGGGTGTGGGCGCCCGCGGACGGGGCCGGCGATCGTGGTGTTCCGCGCAACCGCGCCACGCCGCCCGGCCCCAGCCCCCTAGAGTGCACTGACGTGAGCGACAACGCGGCGCTGGCCGCCCGGGTCCGGGCCGCCTCCCATCTGACCGGCACCTTCCTGCTCCGGTCGGGCCGGACGAGCACCGAGTACTTCGACAAGTACCTGTTCGAGGCCGACCCGGAGCTACTCGCCGCGATCATCGACGGCCTGACCGGGCTGGTGCCGCCGGGCACCGAGGTCCTGGCCGGGCTCGAACTCGGCGGCGTGCCCCTGGCCACCCTGCTCTCCCAGCGCACCGGCCTGCCCGCTCGGTTCGTACGCAAGAAGGCCAAGGAGTACGGCACCCGGCGGATCGCCGAGGGCGGCGAGGTCACCGGCCGCCGTGTCGTCCTGGTCGAGGACGTCGTCACCTCCGGCGGCGCCGTGCTCGACGCGACGAAGGTGCTGCGCGACGACGGCGCGATCGTCGAGGATGTGCTCTGTGTGATCGACCGCGGCGAGGGCGGCCGGGAACGGTTGGCCGAGCTCGGCCTGACCCTGCGCCCGCTGCTGACCCGCGCCGAACTGGACGCCGCCGCGGCCCACTGAGCGTCCGGGTCCGACTAGGTCGCAGATACGCGACCTAGGGCCTCGCGGCACGCCACCGCGCAGGGTCTCCGTCGCTCCGTCGAGCAGGACCCGGCCCACGCCGCCTGCCCGCGGGACCGACCGGCGGCCTACCTCCGGACCCGCAACCCAGCCCGAAAGCAAGCAGGCCCGGAGCGATGCTCCGGGCCTGAGGGCGGTACGTGTCCCCGGGTCGAACCCGGGGATGGTGGCAGGTGATGGATTCGAACCATCGTAGGCTGAGCCGACGGTTTTACAGACCGTTCCCTTTGGCCGCTCGGGCAACCTGCCTTCGTAGAGGAGCATACCGGTCCCGCCGGACCACCGGGACGGCGGAGGCGTCCTGCAAGGCTGTCGTCGATCGAATACAACGGCGAGTGGCCACCCCCCGAGGCGGGTATCGCCCGTGATGACCACGTACGGTGCCTGACTCGACACCCCATGCTCGGCCAGACATCCCGCCCCGAACCGAACTGGAGGTCCGCGCACGTGGCAGACCCGTCCTTCGACATCGTCAGCAAAGTCGACGCACAGGAGATAGACAACGCCGTCAACCAGACAGCCAAGGAGATCCGGACCCGCTTCGACTTCCGCGACACGGGCGCGTCGGCCGCCATGTCCGGCGAGTCGATTCTGCTCGTAGCGAACACCGACGAGCGGGTCAAGGCGGTGCTCGACGTCCTGCAGGAGAAGTTCGTCAAGCGCGGCATCTCGCTCAAGGCGCTGTCGTTCGACGAGCCCAAGCCCTCGGGCAAGGAGTTCCGCCTGTCGGTGACCGTCCAGCAGGGCATCTCGGACGACAAGGCCAAGGCGATCGCCAAGAAGATCCGGACGGACGGCCCCAAGGGGGTGCAGGCCCAGATTCAGGGCGACCAGCTCCGGGTCACCGGGAAGAAGCGGGACGACCTGCAGCGGGTGATCCAGCTACTGAAGGCCGAGGACTTCGAGGTCCCGCTCCAGTTCGTCAACTACCGCTGAGGTCCGTACCCGGAAACGGCGCACCCCGCCCGATGGGGGGTTTCGGGCGGGGTGCCTGCGGCGGAACCTGGGGGGTTCGCTCCGCCGCCGTCGTGGCCGTGGAACGACTACGTTCCCGGCTACCGTCCCGCGGTACGCGGTCGACGGTACGAGCCTACTCTGAGTCATCCACTGTAATACGGCGATGCCACCGCGGACAACACTGCGGTCGGTTGCCCGTCACCGATACGGATTCATACGCGCGAGCTGTTCCAGGCGGGCGATTCGCTCGTTCATGGGCGGATGGGTCGAGAACAGCCGGCCGACCCCGCCGCCGCGGAACGGGTTGGCAATCATCAGCGCGGCCGCGGGCCCCAGCTTCGAGTTCTGCGGCAGCGGCCGGGCGGAGGTGCCCGCCTCCAGCTTGCGCAGCGCACTGGCCAGCCCGAGCGGGTCACCGGTGAGCGTCGCGCCCGACTCGTCGGCCTGATACTCCCGGGAGCGGCTGATGGCAAGCTGAATGATCGTCGCCGCGGCCGGACCGAGGATCATCAGCAGCAACAGCTCGAAGATGCCTGGGCCGTTCTCCTCGTCCCGCCCGCCGAAGATGGCCAGGAACTGGGCCATGTTCGCCAGGTAGACGATGATGCTGGCGAGGGCGCCGGCGACCGAGGCGATGAGGATGTCGCGGTTGTACACATGGCTGAGTTCATGCCCGAGGACGCCGCGCAGCTCGCGATCGTCCATCAGCTCCATGATGCCCTCGGTACAGCAGACCGCCGCATTCCGCGGATTACGGCCGGTGGCGAAGGCGTTGGGCGAGCCGGTCGGGCTCAGGTACAGCCGCGGCATCGGCATGCGGGCATTGCGGGCGAGCTCCCCGACGATGGCGTAGAGCCGTGGCTGTTCGACCTGGGTGACCGGATAGGCCCGCATCGCCCGCAGGGCGATCCGATCCGAGAAGAAGTAGGAGAAGCCGTTCATCGCGAGCGCGAGCACCAGCGCGATAAGCAGCCCACCCCGCCCGAACAGGGACCCCACCAGCAGGATGGCTGCGGAGAGCACGCCCAGCAGCAGCGCGGTCTTCAGACCGTTGAGGTGGCGGTGTGGCATGGCGATCGGGTGTCCATCCTGTCGAGCCGGTACGGGCTGTTCAACGCGGGGACTGCGTACCTACGTTCCCGGCCGCCGTGTGGCCGATGCCTCCCCGTGGTCGTCCCGGCCTCCCGCCGCAGCCTTCTCTCTTCCCCGCCGGCCGCTTCGTCAGCCGGGGGTGACCGGCCCGTCAGGCCAGTCCCGTCCATGGGATTCGTCCGGGCCGGCCGCTCGCCGCGGGTCCGTGGCCGCACCCGCGCGCAGCCGGTCGGCCACGGGCGCATCAAGCAGGCCGGCCCGCTCCAGTCCACCGGTGGTGTACGCCACCAGTGCCCGGTAGACGTCCGCGACGGTCGGATCCATGGCGTCCAGCGCCCGCAGATGGGCGTGGACGGTGCCGAGATCGCCCCGGCGGACCGGACCTGTGGACGCCGGCCAGCCGCCGGTGAGGGCGTTGTCCAGGGATGCCCGCAGCAGGGGGGCGAGGGCGGCGCCCGGATCGGCGACGCCCGCCGCCGCGAGCGTCTCCCGGGCGGCCACCGTCAGGCTGGTCAGGAAGTTGCCACCGAGGACCAGCGCGGCGTGGTAAAGATCACGCCGACCGTCCTCGATCAGCAGGGGGACGCCGCCGACGTCGGCGACGAGCCCCCGGGCCCGGGCCTCGGCGCCCGGGTCGGCGGTGATGCCGAACGGCACGCCGACGAACGCGTCGGGGCCCCCCACCGCGTCGGGCAGCGTCATGATCGGATGCAGGGCCACCCTGGCCGCGCCCACGGATGCGCCGGCGGCGAGCACGCCCAGCCCGTGCCGGCCGCTGAGGTGGGCGAGGATCTGCTGCGCCCGCACGGCGTCCGCGGCCACGAGCTCGGCCGTCACCGGCGCGATCGCGTCGTCCGGGACGGCGACGAGCAGCACCTCGGCCGCCCGCAGCCACGGCGCCACCTGCGGCACCGCGCCGATCCGCGCGTCCGGGAACCGGGCGGCCGCGCGTTCGCGGCCGAGGGGGGACCGGGTGGTCACCGCCACCACCGGGTGCCCCACGGCGGCCAGGGCGAGTGCGACGGCGCTGCCGGCCCTACCTGCCCCGACGAGCCCGACCGTCTCCCGGCGTCTGCCTTCGGGGGCTCGCCCCAGCCGTTCCGACGCCGGACTGGACTGGGCCGGGCGGGGGCGCGAGGTCATGGCTGCGATGCTGCTCCCCCGCCCGCGCACCGGTCGCGATGGCACCTCGGCACCATCCGGCCAGTGCCTCCCGACCGATACGCTGCGTGGTGCGGCTCCCACCGCGGTGACAACGGAAGATAGCGAGTCGCGCACATGGAGTAATCGAAACAAAGTTGCGAATATGTCTATTCGCCGACAGGCCGCCCGGCCAGACCTGTATGGAAAGCCACCCGGAAGCGTATTGAATCCGTACCGCCCACAACCATCGGGCGGGCGACGCATCCCGACCATCCGGACACGGGTGGCAGCAGCCGACCGTCAGGACAGGGGCGAACATACGCAGAGTCGACAGGCGATCACTCTAAGCCAGAGCATGCCGAGATCAACAAATTCGGGTCTGATCGTCGGGCGACCGCGTGCGATCGGTCGGCCCGGCACGCCGCACGCGTCCCATTGCTACAGCCGGTAGGCTGGTGTGGTACCCGAGGAGGTTACTGAAGGTGTCTGAGCAGGTCAGGGAGAGGGAGACCCGCCGGCTCGACCGGGTGGTCGTGCGCTTTGCGGGCGACTCCGGCGACGGTATGCAGCTCACCGGAGAGCAGTTCACCAGCGAGACGGCCACGTTCGGCAACGACCTGTCGACGCTCCCGGACTTTCCCGCCGAAATCCGTGCCCCAGCCGGCACCCCGGCCGGTGTATCCGGATTCCAACTACATTTTTCCGATCACGACATCCTCACCCCGGGTGACGCACCGGACGTCCTGGTTGCGATGAATCCTGCCGCGTTGAAGGCGAACCTGAAGGATCTGCCTCCCGGTGCGAATCTCATCGTCAACACGGACTCGTTCACGGGCGGAAACCTCAAGAAGGCGGGTTATGCGACAGACCCGCTGACAGACGGCACGCTCGACCCCTACTCGGTGCATCGGGTCCCCCTGACCTCGATGACCATCAACGCGGTGCACGCCGCGGAGGGGGTCGGCAGCGCGGTCAACAAGAAAGAGGCGGAGCGGGCGAAGAACATGTTCGCCCTGGGCCTCATGAGCTGGCTGTACCACCGTCCGACGGAGGGCACCGTCGGGTTCCTGGAGAAGAAGTTCGCGAAGCGGCCGGAGATCGCCGCGGCCAACATCGCGGCCTTCCGCGCCGGGTTCAACTACGGCGAGACCACCGAGTCCTTCACCGTCACCTACGAGGTGGCGCCAGCCCGGATGAAGTCCGGCACCTACCGGCGCATCACGGGCAACCTCGCGCTGTCCTACGGGCTGGTCGCGGCCGGCGAGTTGACCGGGTTGCCGCTGTTCCTCGGGTCGTACCCGATCACCCCCGCCTCGGACATCCTGCACGAACTGAGCAAGCACAAGCGGTTCGGCGTGCGGACGTTCCAGGCGGAGGACGAGATCGCCGGGATCGGCGCCGCGCTGGGCGCCTCCTTCGGCGGCTCGCTCGGCATCACGACCACCTCAGGTCCAGGGGTCGCGCTCAAGAGCGAGACGATCGGTCTGGCGGTGAGCCTGGAGCTGCCGCTGGTCATCGTCGACATTCAGCGTGGCGGGCCGTCCACCGGGCTGCCGACCAAGACCGAGCAGTCCGACCTGCTGCAGGCGATGTTCGGCCGCAACGGCGAGGCACCGGTGCCGATCGTGGCGCCCCGCTCGCCCGGGGACTGCTTCGACGCCGCGATCGAGGCCGCGCGACTCGCGACGAAGTACCGCACGCCGGTGTTCCTGCTCTCCGACGGCTACCTCGCCAACGGCTCCGAGCCGTGGCTGCTGCCGACCCGCGAGAAGCTGCCGGACCTGACGGTCGCCTTCACCACCGAGCCGAACCACACCGGGCCGAAGGGGCCGGAGTTCTGGCCCTACCTGCGCGACCCGGAGACCCTCGCCCGGCCCTGGGCGGTCCCCGGTACGCCGGGCCTCGAGCACCGCATCGGCGGCATCGAGAAGTCCGACGGGCAGGGGAACATCTCCTACGACCCCGCCAACCACGACCGGATGGTCCGCCTGCGCGCGGCCAAGGTCGCCGGCATCGCGAACGACATCCCCCCGCTGGAGGTGGAGGATCCCTCCGGACAGGCGCGCGTGCTCGTGCTCGGCTGGGGCTCCACCTACGGCCCGATCGCAGCCGGCTGCCGGCGGGTCCGCGCCAAGGGCCTGCACGTCGCCCAGGCACACCTGCGCCATCTCAACCCCTTCCCGGCCAACACCGGGGAGATCCTGCGGTCGTACGACAAGGTGCTGATCCCCGAGATGAACCTCGGCCAGTTGCGGACGCTGATCCGGGCCGAGTTCCTTGTCGATGCGATCGGCTACAACCAGGTCCGCGGGCTGCCGTTCAAGGCGGCGGAGCTGGCCGGCGTCTTGGAGGACGTGATCAACCAGTGACCGTCACGACGAACCACACCGGTATCAGCAATCGACTGCTCGACCTGGTGCCGGCCGCCCCGGCCCAGCAGAGCCGCAAGGACTTCACCTCCGACCAGGAGGTGCGCTGGTGCCCGGGCTGCGGTGACTACGCCATCCTCGCCACCGTGCAGGGCTTCCTCCCCGAGCTCGGGGTCGCCCGCGAGAACATCGCCTTCATCTCCGGAATCGGCTGCTCCTCGCGGTTCCCGTACTACCTGCAGACCTACGGGATGCACTCCATCCACGGTCGCGCGCCGGCGATCGCCACCGGCCTCGCCACCTCGCGGCCGGACCTGTCGGTCTGGGTGGTCACCGGGGACGGCGACGCGCTGTCCATCGGCGGCAACCACCTGCTGCACGCGCTGCGCCGCAACGTCAACCTCAAGATCCTCATGTTCAACAACCGGATCTACGGTCTGACCAAGGGCCAGTACTCGCCCACCTCCGAGGTAGGCAAGATCACCAAGTCGACGCCGTTCGGCTCGCTGGACCGGCCGTACAACCCGGTGTCGCTGGCGCTCGGTGCGGAGGCCACCTTCGTCGGGCGGTCGATCGACTCCGACCGGGCGCACCTGACCTCGGTGCTGCGCGCCGCGGCGGAGCACCCGGGCACCGCGTTCGTCGAGATCTTCCAGAACTGCAACATCTTCAACGACGGCGCCTTCGACACGCTGAAGGACCGGTCGAGCCGCGACGACGTGACGTTGAAGCTGACCCACGGCGAGCCGCTCGTCTTCGGCGCCGAAGGCGACAAGGCGATCCGCCGCGCGGCGGACGGCAGCCTGGAGGTCGTGCCCGCCGGCAGCCCCGGCGTCCTCGTCCACGACGCCGCCGCGGCGGACCCGAGCCAGTCCTTCGCGCTGTCCCGGCTCACCGGCGACACGCACGGGGTGACTCCGATCGGGATCTTCCGCAGCGTGGACGCGCCCACGTACGACGAGGCGCTCAACACGCAGATCAGCGACGCTCGGGCCCGGCAGGGCGAGGGCGACCTGATGTCGCTGATTTCCGGCGGGGAGACCTGGACCATCGACTGATCCAGGGGTGGCCGTCCGGGTCTGGTCGGCCGCTACCGGCCGGCACCCGCCGGCCGACCGGCCTGCACGACCCGGAAGCCCGCCGACCGGCCGGACCACTCGGTCAGCCGAGCGGTCCGGTCGACCAGCCGACCGGCATGAAGGCCGGGGCGCGCGCATCGACGCCGCCCCGGCCTTTCGGCGTCCTGGGGGTCCCCCCCGGGGGCACCCGAACGGCCGTCCCGGGGACCAGCGGGGGACCCCGAAAGCGGCAGCCAGAACCCGCCCGCCGAACAATCAGCCGCCGGCCCGCCGTCCGGCCGGCCCGGCGTCCGGCAGCCCGACGGGCCTCGTCGTGAACTGTCCGGCCTGGAGCCGACCATGGCCTGCCCACAAGGCCGGCTGACGGGCGGCCGCGGCGGCCGGGAGCCGGCCCGATGGGGCTCGGCCAGGCCGGCGGAATGGGGCACGGAGCGGTCTGACGACACCGTTCCGGCCACGGACCATCCCCCCTCGCACTAACATTTAACTAGTTACTTCGGATAAGTCCGGTATTTGCTGCTCCGACCAGGTCGGGTAAGGTCAGATTGCGCGTGGGGGTGCCGTGTGGCCCGGGGGGGCTCACAACACCAATGCAGCCGGAGGCGTAGTGCGGGGTCATCGAGCCCTCAGCCCGCGGTCCGCGGCCAGTCCGCGTTCGTCGGTGGGCACCGACCATGCCGCCGAGGCGGCCTGTTTGCAACTGCCCTGTTCTCGGGCTGGCCATGCCCGACCGGCCGGGTCCGAGGCGCTGCTGCCCGCCGGGGGCTGCCGTGGGTAGCCACTCCGCCGGCCGGCACTCCCGGGGCGCCGCCCCGCGCCGCCCAGCCGTCCCGTCCTCGATCGGTCTCGACGACCGCGCCTACGCCTCAACGCCCCCCACCGGGACCGTCGCGGCCTGGGACACCTCGGACCGCTCCGGCTGGTACGGCCCCGGGCCTTCCTCGACCCCGCGGCGGATCCCGCCGCGACCTCCGTTCGCCCCGCCCGGCGAGCTCGACACCCTTACCGGCCCGCTGTCGGTCAGCACCACCGCCCGCCAGGCCCGGCAGTCCGCACCCGCCTGGGATGACCACCGCGCGGACGGGCAGCGGCGTGGCTGGCCGAGACACGGCCGATTCGCCGTGGGCGGTCAGTTCGACACCGACCAGTACGACAACGACCGGTGCGAGGCCGACGAGTACGGGGCCGACCCGTTCGAGGGCGGTCCGCGTGGCGAGAGCCGATTCGACGGCGACGGGGTTGAGGACGGCCGGTTCTACGCGGACGACCGGCTCGACGACGACTGGTACGGCACGGACGGTCAGCACGAAACGGACAAACAGCACGACTCGGTCGACTGGTACGACACCGCGGACGGATTCGGCGCGGAGGATCGTTTCCGCGCCGGCCGATTCCCGGACGCGGGATTCGACGCCGACCGGTTCGCCACGGACGATCGGTTCGCCGCGGACGACCGCTTCGCCGCGGACGACCGCTTCGCCGCAGACGACCAGTCTGATGAGGACGATCGGTTCGACGAGGACGATCGGTTCGACGAGGACGATCGGTTCGACGACAACCGGTGGTCGGGCTTCCCGGCGCACGGCGTGCCCTCCTGGGAGCAGGGCTCCCGGTTCGCCGCCTCCTCGCGGCTGGTGACCCCCTCCTTCGGCGCATCCTTCACTGCCAGCCGAATGCCCACCACCAGCCGGACGCCCGCCGCCGGGCGGATGCCCACCGGCCCCCGCCGCAGCGGGCCGGCGTCGACGGCCGCGCGGAACCTCCCGCCGGCCGAGCGGGTCACGGGTGCCCACCGGGCTCCGGTCCGGCGCGGCAATGGGCGGGTGCGCCTGGCCGCCGCCGGCACAGCCTCGCTGGCCGGGCTGTCGGCGCTCGTCGCCGGGGTGGCCTTCGGGGGCGATGGGGGTGGCGGCGCGGCGGTCCCGAACGCCGGTGAGGCATCGCGGATCCAGTACACCGGCACGGAGACCCTCGCCTACGGTGCGTCGCAGACCCAGGCGTCGCGGGACCGCACGCAGAGCTCGCCGCCGCGAGCCGAGCTTGCGCCGAGCGCCGACAAGGCGGGCACCGGGACCGGCGGGTCCAGCGCGTCGGGGTCGAGTGCCGTCACCACGGTCGCGCTGGGCCCCACCACCGCCCCGATTCCGATCATCTCCCTGACCCCGCGGGACCAGCCGACGACCGGGCCGACCGATCTACGCTCCATCGCGCCGAGCGCCGGCACCGTGACGGGCACCTCCGCCACGGCGACCCCGAACACCACGGCGATCTCGTCGGCGTCCGACGACGGCGGCGGAGCCACCAGCCCGGCCGCGAGCCCGTCGGCCACGCCGAGCGCCGCCGCGTCCCCGGGCACCGGTGCGCTGCCGTTCCACCCGATCGATGTGCAGCCGCTGCTCGGCTCCTGGTTCGGCGCCCCGTCCTCGACCGCCCCGTCCTCGACCGCCTCATCCTCGATCGCGTCGTCGGCGTCCACGACGTCCGGGGTTCCGGCTCAACGGTCCAGCAGCACGCCGAGCGCGTCCCAGACCACCCACTGATCGCAGCCGCCGCCTCCGGGGCGGCCGCCACCCCTCCGGGACGCCCGCTCCTGTCCCGGAACACGGGCGTCCGCTCCGGCGCGGCAAGCTCCAGCGCGGCAGCGGCCCTGCGCCGGAGGCGATCGGTCGGCCGGTCTCGGGCCGACGGGGGCGGGGCATCAGCCGCCCGACCGGGCCAGCGCGGGTAGGCCAGTCGCGAAGGTGGGCCGGGTGCGCAGGTGGGCCGGGTGCGAGGTGCCGGCGTGGCCGGGGCGTCAGCCGGTGCGGTCGATGACGAAGTCGGCGAGGGACTCCAGAGCCGCCTTCGCCCCGTTGTCCGGCAGCGGAGCCAGGCATTCCCGGGCGCGGGTCGACCAGGTGACGAGCTCCTGGCGCGCCCTGGCCATCCCCTCATGCGCGCGCAGCAGCTCGATCGCCTCCGCGACGCCCTCCTCCGGGTTCCCACCCCCGGCGGCGAAGTCCGAGTTGATGAGCTCCCGCAGCCGGGCGGCGGGCCGGTCGTCGGCCTGCAGCGCGTAGAGCACCGGCAGGGTGGGGATGCCCTCCCGCAGGTCGGTGCCGGGGGTCTTGCCGGAGTCGGCCGGGTCGGAGGCGACGTCGATGATGTCGTCGGAGAGTTGGAAGGCCACCCCGAACAGCTCTCCGAAGGTTGCCAGGGTGTCGACGGTGAGCGGGTCCGCACCGGCGAGCATCGCGCCGAGGCGGCCGGAGGTGGCGATCAGCGAGGCGGTCTTCTCCGTGACCACTCGCAGGTAGTGCTCGACCGGGTCCTGGTCGGGGGCGGGGCCGACGGTCTCGCGGATCTGGCCCTCGCACAGGGTCGCGATCGTCCGGGCGAGGATCCGGGTCGCCGCGGGGCCCAGGTCCGCGGTGATGTCCGAGGCGCGGGCGAACAGGTAGTCGCCGGTGAGGATCGCGACCGTGTTCGTCCACCGGGCGTTGGCGGACGCCGCTCCCCTGCGCCTGGGGGCCTCGTCCATCACGTCGTCGTGGTACAGCGTCGACAGATGGGTGAGTTCGATCGCGACGGCCGCCGGCACCACCCCGGGGGCGTGCGGATCGGCGAACTGCGCCGCCAGCAGCACGACGATCGGGCGGAAGCGTTTACCCCCCGCATCGACGAGATGCCGCGAGGTCTCGGTCACGAAGGAGAACTCGCTGCGCACAGATGCGCGTAGCAGCTCCTCCACCTGACCAAGCCCATCTCGCACGGCTTTTTCCAGATCAGGATCGGTCCTGATCCCCACGACGTCCAGCCCGATAGCGCTCATACCACCGTCAGCGTACGAAGCCGGACGTCGCCGCGGTATTCGCGAGGTCCAGAAGGGGCTGTGGCGCTACTCCCAGGACAAGCGTCGCCACGGTGCCGATGCCGACCGTGGCGAACGTCAGGGTCGGTCGGGTGACCACGACGGGCCCCTCAGCGAGCGGCTCCGAGAAGAACATCAGCACGATCACGCGCACGTAGAAGAAGGCCGCGATCGCGCTGCAGACCAGCGCCACGACCACGAGCGGGGTCGCGTCGCCCTCGATCGCCGCCTGGAACACGGCGAACTTCCCGGTGAAGCCGCTGGTCAGCGGGATGCCGGCGAGCGCCAGGAGGAGGAAGGAGAACGTGCCGGCCAGCAGCGGCGAGGTGCGGCCGAGACCGCGCCACTGGGACAGGTCGCTGGCCTCTCCATCGCTCGTGCGCACCAGCGAGACCACGGCGAACGCGGCGATCGTGGTGAAGCCGTAGGTGACCAGGTAGAACATCGAGCCGCGCAGGCCGTCGGTGTTGGTGCCGGCGAGCCCCACGAGCAGGAAGCCGGCGTGCGCGACCGCCGAGTAGGCCAGCATCCGCTTGATGTCGCGCTGGGTCAGCGCCAGCACCGCGCCGACGACCATCGTGAGGATCGCCACGGTCCACAGCACCGGCCGCCAGTCCCAGCGCAGGCCGCCGAAGGCGACGTAGAAGACGCGCAGCAGGGCGCCGAAGGCGGCGACCTTGGTCCCGGCGGCCATGAACGCGGTCACCGGGGTCGGGGACCCCTGGTAGACGTCGGGCGTCCACGAGTGGAACGGCGCGGCGCCGATCTTGAAGAACAGACCGACGGCCAGCAGGGCGAGCGAGAGGTAGAGGTAGAGGTCGTTCTTCCCCACGGTGCCGACCGCGTCGGCGACCTTGCCGAGCTCCACGCTGCCGGCAAACCCGTAGGCGAACGCGACGCCGTAGAGAAAAAACGCCGAGGAGAATGCTCCGAGCAGGAAGTACTTCATCGCCGCCTCCTGCGAGAGCAGGCGCCTGCGCCGGGCGAGCCCGGCCAGCAGATACAGCGGCAGCGACAGGATCTCCAGCGCCACGAACATCACCAGCAGGTTGTTCGAGGCGACGAAAAGCATCATGCCGGTGACCGAGAAGACCATCAGCGGGTACGCCTCGGTCTGCATGTCCGCAGAGGTCTGCTGCGCGGTCGAACCCTTCGAGCCGGGCGTGATCGCCGCCGAGGCGACGATCGCGCCGCCGGAGGAGTCGAGCCGGCGCTCGGCCACGAGCAGCACCGACAGCAGCGCGAAGACCAGGATCGTGCCCTGCATGAACAGCGTCGGCGCGTCGATCGCCACCGCGCCCTTGGCGAGCACCGCGTGCCGGCCGTGCAGCACCGCGACCGCGACCAGCGCGGCGATGAAGCCGCCACCGGCCAGGACGGGCTGGATGACCCGACGCGCCCCGCGGGTGGCGAAGGCGTCGACGAGCACCCCGACCAGCGCCACCACGAAGACGATGAGCAGCGGACTGAGCGAGGAGTACTCGATCGACGGCGGCGTGATCTTCTGCGTCTGCGCCAGCAGGACGGTCGTCTCGGCGCTCACGAATGGCCTCCGGGATGGGTGGCCCCGGGATGGGCCGCCGCGGGGTTGGCGGCCGCCGGGTGGGTCGGTGCCGGATCGGACTTGCCGATGTCGGCGTAGGTCGCCGTCACCGTCGGCCTGATGATGTCAAGCAGCGGCTTCGGGTACACCCCGAGAGCGACGATGAGCGCGACCATCGGGGCCACGACGAGCTTCTCCCGCAGGCCGAGGTCGTGCAGGACCCGGTTCTCCTCGTGGACGACCGGACCGGTCATCGTCCGCTGGTACAGGTACAGCACGTAGATCGCCGCGAGCACGATGCCGCAGGTCGCCACGATCGCCAGCGGCTTGTTCGCGGTGAACGTGCCGACGAGGACGAGGAACTCGCTGACGAAGCTGTTCGTCCCGGGCAGCGCCAACGACGACAGCCCGGCGAGGAGGAAGACCCCGGCAAGCAGCGGCGTCACCTTGGCCAGCCCGCCGTAGGCGGCGATGTCGCGGGTGCCCCGGCGGGTCACCAGGAAGCCGACGACCAGGAACAGCAGCCCCGTCGACAGGCCGTGGTTGACCATGTAGAGCACCGCGCCGGTGCCGGCCTGGCTGGTGAAGGCGAACAGGCCCAGCGCGATGAAGCCGAAGTGGGCGAGCGAGGTGTACGCGACGAGGCGTTTCATATCTCGTTGCCCGATGGCCAGCAGCGCCCCGTAGAAGATCCCGACGACCGCCAGGCCCAGCACCAGCGGGGCGAAGTAGTCCGCGGCGTCCGGGAACAGCGGGATGCAGTAGCGGATCAGCCCGAAGGTCCCCACCTTGTCCAGCACGCCGACGAGCAGCACCGCGCCGCCGGTGGGCGACTGGGCGCCCGCGTCGGGCAGCCAGGTGTGGAACGGGAACAGCGGAGCCTTGATGGCGAACGCGACGAAGAAGCCGAGGAACAGCAGCTTCTGCACCCCGGGGGTGATCTCCATCTGCCGCAGGGTGGCGAAGTCGAACGTGCCGTGCCCGAGGTTGTCCGCGGACACGACGTACAGGCCGATCACCGCGGCGAGCATGAGCAGGCCACCGAGCAGGCTGTAGACCAGGAACTTCACCGCCGCGTAGGAGCGCTGCGCCTGCTCCTTCACCGGGCCGTAGCTGCCGATGAGGAAGTACATCGGGATCAGCATCGCCTCGAAGAACACGTAGAACAGGAAGACGTCGGTCGCGGCGAACACTCCGATCATCCCGGCTTCCAGCGCGAGCAGCAGCGCGAAGAACGCCGGCACCGAACGGCGGCCGTGCCTCTCGGCGGCCTCGCCCCGCGTCTCGACTGGCGGGATCGTCGCGGTCCGCGCCGGGGCCGGGGCGGCCAGCGCGACCGCGGTCCCGCCCGACCCACCACCGCCACCCGACCCACCCCCGCCACCCAGGTCATCACCGCCACCCAGGTCATCACCGCCGAGGCCGCCGACACCGCCGTTCTCTCCGGCCGCGCCGATCGGCCCGACTCCGCCGGCGGAACCGGTGCCCCCGGCGGACCCGCCGGGCGTGCCGCCCGTGGCGTCCGGGGCGACCGAGGACGCGGGGACGCGGCCACCGCCCGTGGCGTCGCCGTCGACCTCGTCCCACGACGACAGCACCACGACCGGCACCAGCAGCGCGGCCAGCAGCATCAGCACCAGCGAGATGCCGTCGGCCCCGACCGAGTAGGAGATGCCGAACGTGGAGATCCAGTCGTAGGACTGGCCGAACTGGAAGCCGGCCTTGTCGGGGTCGTAGGCGAAGGTCGCGAGCACGGCGAGCACCAGGACCGCGAGCGTGATGCCGAGGCTGAGCTGCTTGGCGAGCGTGGCGTGGCGCCGCGGCAGGGCGGCGACGACCACCGCTCCCGCGGCCGGGACGATGAGCAGGATCGTCAACCAGGGGACTGTGTTCACGTCAGCCCGCCCTCACCAGCAGCAGTGCGCCGACCACGAGGACGGCACCTCCCAACATCGACAGAGCGTAGGACCGGACGAAGCCGGTCTGCAGGCGGCGCATCCGCCCGGACAGCCCGCCGATGGCGGCGGCGCTGCCCCGCACGAGCCCGTCGATGCCGACGAGGTCCAGCCAGACCAGGAAGCGGGTCAGGTACTGGCCGGGACGCATGGCGACGGTCTCGTTGAACGTGTTCGCGAACAGGTCGTGCCGGGCGGCGAAGGTGACCAGGCTGACCTCGGTGTCCGGCCGGGCCACGGACTCGACCGGCCGGAGCTGGTAGCGCAGGTAGGCGCCGGCGAAACCGCCCGCGGTCACCACCAGGGTGAGCAGGGTGAGCACGACCGGAGAGAACGTGTGCACGCCCTCGACGCCCGTCCCGGCGACCGGTTCGAGCCAGTCCTGCAACGAGTGGCCGAGGACGAACAGGCCGCCGGCGAACACCGAGCCGACCGCCAGCACGATCATCGGCCCGGTCATCGACACCGGCGACTCGTGCGGGTGCTTGGCATCCGCCCCCTCCGCCGACCAGCGCGGCTTGCCGTGGAAGGTCATCAGGAACAGCCGGGTCATGTAGAACGCGGTGATGCCCGCGCCCAGCAGCGCGATCGAGCCGAGCAGGTAACCGGACGTGCCGCCCTTGTCGAACGCGGTCTCGATGATGCGGTCCTTGGTGAAGAACCCGGACAGCCCCGGGAAGCCGATGATCGCCAGGTAACCGAGGCCGAAGGTCACCCAGGTGATCGGCATGTACCGCCACAGCCCGCCGTAATGTCGCATGTCCTGGTCGTCGTCCATCCCGTGGATCACCGACCCGGCGCCGAGGAACAGGCCGGCCTTGAAGAAGCCGTGGGCCAGCAGGTGCATGATGCCCAGCGCGTAGCCCGCGGGCCCCAGGCCCACGGCGAGGAACATGTAGCCGATCTGGCTGACCGTCGAGTAGGCCAGTACCTTCTTGATGTCGTCGTAGGCGCAGCCGATGACGCAGCCGATGAGGATCGTCGCGGCGCCGATGATGACGACGACGGTGCGCGCCGCCTGCGTCCCGTCGAAGATCGGCCCGGCCCGCACGATGAGGTACACCCCGGCGGTGACCATGGTCGCCGCGTGGATGAGCGCGGAGATCGGGGTGGGGCCCTCCATGGCATCCGGCAACCATGCCTGCAACGGGAACTGGCCGGACTTGCCGCAGGCGCCGAGCAGGAGCAGCAGCGCGATCGCGGTCAGGGTGCCGTAGCCGATGACGCCCGCGGCGGCGGCGCCGAACACGTCCGCGTAGCTGGTCGAACCCACGGTGGCGAACATGAACATGATGGCCAGGGCGAGGCCGACGTCGCCGACCCGGTTCATGTAGAAGGCCTTGTTCGCCGCGGTGGCCGCGGCCGGCCGGTCCTCCCAGAACTTGATGAGCAGGTACGACGAGAGGCCGACCAGCTCCCAGCCGGCGTAGAGCGACAGGAAGTTGTTGCCCAGGACGAGCAGCAGCATCGACGCCAGGAACAGGTTCATGTAGGCGAAGAACTTCCGCCTGTTCGGGTCGTGCGCCATGTAGCCGATCGAGTAGATGTGGATCAGCGTGCCGACGCCGGTGATCAGCAGTACGAACACGATCGAGAGCTGGTCGACGAGCAGGCCGACGTCCACCTGGAAGCCGTTCACCGGGATCCAGGAGTACAGGTGCTGCGACAGCGCCCGGCCGTCGCCGTCGCGGCCGAGCAGCGCGGCGAACAGCACCACGCCGAGCACGAAGCTCGCCGCCGCCGCGAGCGTGCCGATGATGTGGCCGACCCGGTCGGTGCGCCGCCCGCCGAGCAGCAGCACCGCGGCGCCGGCCAGCGGCAGCACGATGAGCAGCCAGGACAGCGAGAACACCCCGGAGGCGGCGGCGTAGTGGATCGGCTGGCCGCCGGGTTCGGTCGCGGCGAGCAGAGCCGGGGCGACCCTCATCGCGACCCCGCCACGGCGCGTCGTTGGCGATAAAGCGTCACTGCAGTCTCGTCCGTTCTTCCATGACCGCCGGGGGCGCCGCGGCCGCTGGGTCGCAGGTCAGTACTTCAGCAGGTTCACGTCGTCCACCGACGCCGAGCGACGGGTGCGGAAGATGCTGAGGATGATGGCCAGGCCGATGACGACCTCGGCGGCGGCGACGACCATGACGAAGAACGCCATGATCTGGCCGTCGAGGGTGCCGTTGATCCGGGAGAACGTGACCAGGGTCAGGTTCACGGCGTTGAGCATGAGCTCGATCGACATGAACACGACGATCGCGTTACGCCGGACGAGGACCCCGACGGTGCCGATGGTGAACAGCAGCGCCGAGAGGATCAGGTAGTTCGCGGGATTCACCGCTCGTCCCCCTTACCGGCGCCCGCCAGCGCCGAGCCGTTCGCGTCGATCGGATCCGTTCCGCCCGCGCCACCGTCCGCCGCGGCGGACGGTGGCGCCGGGGGTGTCGGCGCGCCCGGCGTGGAGCCGCCGCCCGCGCCCGGTCCGCCCGGCCGGCCCGGCCCGGCGGGCCCGCCGGATCCCCGCGGGCCGCCGGGACCCGCCGACCCCGGGCCGTCGGACACTCCGGGGGCGCCCGGGGAACCCGGGGTGTCCGGGGTCTCCGCCGCCTCCCGGCCGCCGGGGAGGTCCGTGGCGCCCGGTTCGTCGGCGGCCCCGGGGATGCCGGGGATGCCGCCGATCCCGGAGGCGCGGCCGCCGCCGGGCAGCAGGCCGAGGGTGTCGGCCGAGTCATGCCGGGCGAAGACGCCGGGTCCGGGCAGCGGGGTGACCTGGCGGCCGGACTCGGTGAACCGGCGGCGCATCCACTCCCGCTGGTCGACCCGGCCGCCCTCGCGCTCGCGGTGGCCGAGCACCATCGTCCCGATCGCGGCGACGACGAGCAGCGCCGAGATCGCCTCGAAGACGAAGACGTAGTCGCTGAACAGCAGCCGGCCGATCGCCTGGACGTTGCCGCCCTCGTTGGCCTTGTCGAGGCCCTTGGCGCTGCCGCCGTCGATGGCCGAGCCGATCGGGAAGACCAGCAGCCCGGCGAACCCGAGCCCGAAGATCGCCGCGCCCAGACGCTGGCCGCGGATGGTCTCCACCAGCGAGTCCGACGAGTCCACGCCGACAAGCATGAGCACGAACAGGAACAACACCATGATCGCGCCGGCGTAGACGATGATCTGGACGAACCCGAGGAACGGCGCCTGCTGGACCATGTAGAACACCGCGACGCAGAACAGGTTCGCCACCAGCAGCAGCGCACAGTGCACGGCGCTGCGGACGAACACCATGCCGAGAGCGGCCAGCACCGCTATCGGCGCCAGGATCCAGAACACCGCGGCCTCGCCGGTGGAGGTGCTGGTGATCTCGCCCGCGGCGGCGAGCAGGGTCGTGTGGGTCATCGCGGCCGCTCCGACCCGGCGCCGTGCGCGGGCACCTCGTCGGCCCGGGAGTGCTCGCCGGCCGTGCGCCGGTCGATCACGTCGGCGGCGCGGTCAGAGGCGGCGCGGTCAGAGGCGGCGCGGTCGGCGTCGGAACCGCCGGCGGCCGCGCGCTGTTCGTCGGTCATTTGCCAGGGCAGCGGCGCGTCGGGGTCGCGCACGTAGTAGTCGGTCTCGCTGGAGCCGAGCCGCATCGGGTGTGGCGGCGCCTCCATGCCGGCATCCAGCGGGGCGAGGAGCTGCTCCTTGGTGAAGATCAGGTCCCGGCGGTTGTCGTCGGCGAGCTCGTAGTCGTTCGACATCGTCAGCGCGCGGGTCGGGCACGCCTCGATGCACAGCCCGCACAGGATGCAGCGCAGGTAGTTGATCTGGTAGATGCGGCCGTACCGCTCCCCCGGCGAGTAGCGCTCGGTCTCGGTGTTGTCGGCGCCCTCGACGTAGATGGCGTCGGCGGGACAGGCCCACGCGCACAGCTCGCAGCCGACGCACTTCTCCAGCCCGTCCGGATGGCGGTTGAGCTGGTGGCGGCCGTGGAACCGGGGCGCGGTCTCCTTCTTCTGCTCCGGGTACTGCTCCGTCGTCGGCTTCTTGAACATCGTCGAGAAGGTGACGCCGAAGCCCTTGTAGGGGTCGAAGAAGCCCATGACTCAGCTCTCCTGACGCGGAGGGGGGTCCGCGGGGATGACGGTGGACGACCCGTTGGCCGAGGTACCCGCGGGCACCGCCGAACGGTGGCGCGCACCGCCCGGTGGCGGGGGCGGCCACGGGATGCTTTCCAGGCTCGGCGCCTCCGCGAGCTTGCGGCGCTCGGCCTCCTCCAGCTCCCGCTGGTGCCTCGCGCCACCGGGATCGAGCAGCGCGATGATCAGCATGACGCCGATGACCACCCCGACGCCGATCAGCCACGGCGTGCGGTCGTCGACGTCCTTCTGGTAGACGCGGAAGGTCGCGATGACCAGGACCCACAGCAGGCCGACCGGGATCAGCACCTTCCAGCCGAACGCCATGAACTGGTCGTAGCGCAGCCGGGGCAGCGTCCCGCGCAGCCAGATGAAGAAGAACAGGAACAGCAGCAGCTTCAGGACGAACCAGATCAACGGGACCCAGCCGTGGTCGAGACCGGACAGGCCCGGGATCGGCGGCGGCTGCCAGCCACCGAGGAACAGCGTGGTCGCGATCGCCGAGACGGTGACCATGTTGATGTACTCGGCGAGGAAGAAGAAGGCGAACTTGATCGAGCTGTACTCGGTGTGGAAGCCGCCGACCAGCTCACCCTCGGCCTCGGGCAGGTCGAAGGGGGTCCGGTTCGTCTCCCCGACCATCGAGATGCAGTACAGGACGAACGACGGCAGCAGCGCGATGTACCAGCGTCCCGACTGGCTCTCCACGATCCCGGACGTCGACAGCGTGCCCGCGTAGATGAACACCGCGACGAACGACAGGCCCATCGCCACCTCGTAGGAGATGATCTGGGCCGCCGAACGCAGCGAACCGAGCAGCGGGTAGGTCGACCCGCTCGACCAGCCGGACAGGATCAGCCCGTACACCCCGAGGGAGGCCGCGGCGAGCATGTAGAGAACGCTGACGGGCAGGTCCGCGAGCTGGAGCGTGGTGCGCTCACCGAAGATCGACACCTCCGGGCCGAACGGGATGACGGCGAAGGCGAGGAACGCCGGAACCGCCGAGACGATCGGCGCCAGGATGAAGATCGGCTTGTCCGCGAGGGCCGGGATCAGGTCTTCCTTGAGCATCAGCTTGGCGCCGTCGGCGAGGCTCTGCAGCCAGCCCTTCGGGCCGTGCCGGTTCGGCCCGACCCGCTGCTGCATCTTCGCGACGACCTTGCGCTCGAACACGATCGAGAACAGCGTCATCAGCAGCAGGAAGGCGAAGACTCCCACGCCCTTGAGCAGGATCAGCCAGAACGGGTCGTCGCCGAAGCCGGACAGGTCCGGGTCGGCCGGGGCGGCGAGCACGAGCGCGGAGGCGGTGACGCTCATGGCCGGCCTCCGGTGGGCTCGTCGCCGACCGTGCGCGGCGCCGGCGCGATCGGGTCCGCGGCTGTGGGCAGCGCCGGCGGCGCGGCCGAGCCCGGCGGTCCGGCCGCGGGTGGCCGGGAGCCGGCTGGCGACGTCTCGACCGTCACGGCGGTGTCGCGGGCGGCGGTGAGCTCGGCCCCCAGCGCCGTGCCGCGGCGCTGGTCGACGCCGAACGTGTCGGCGCCGGCGGGCCGGGGGGTGCCGCCGGCCGCGATCCGGACGACGACGCCGGCCCGGGCGGCCAGCGAGCGGCGCACGTGCGAGCCGGGCGAGTGGGTGGGCACCCAGACGACGCGGTCGGGCATGGCGGCGAGCTCGCAGGGCAGGGTGACCGACCCTCGGCCGCTGCGCACCGTCACCAGGTCCCCGGCCGCCGCCCCGATCTCGGTGGCGGTCGCCGCGGACAGGCGGACGCGGGCGGGCCGGGCGGTGCCGGCGAGGTACGGCTCGTCGGCGAGCAGGACGCCGTCGTCGACGAGCTGGTGCCAGGTGGCGAGCACCGCCTCGCCCGGTCCGGGGACGCTCGCGGCCTCGGCGGGATCGGACGGCGCGGGCACCCGGGAGACGCCGGTCCCGGCCCGGCCGACGTCGCGCAGCTCGCGGGCGGCGGCGCCGGTGTCGGGCAGCCGCAGGTCGATGCCCATCTCGGCGGCGAGCAGGTGCAGCACGCGCACGTCGGGCAGCGCCGGGGTGTCCAGGGCCCGCTGGAACGGCCGCAGCCGGCCCTCCCAGTCGACGAACGAGCCGGCCTTCTCCGCCACCGGCGCAACCGGCAGTACCACGTCGGCGACCTCGGCGATGGCCGAGCGCCGCACCTCCAGCGACACGCAGAACGGCACGCGGGCCAGCGCGGCCAGCGCGGCGGCGGGGTCGGGCAGGTCCTCGGCGTCCACCCCGGCGACGAGGATCCCGTCGAGGCGGCCGGCGGCGGCCGCGGCGAGGATGCCGGCGGTGTCGCGGCCGGGCGCGCCGAGCAGCCGGCCACCCCAGAACGCCTCGACCTCGGCGCGGGCGGCGGGGTCGGCGACCGGGCGACCACCGGGCAGCAGCGAGGGCAGCAGCCCGGCGGAGACGGCGCCGCGGTCCCCGGCGCGGCGCGGCACCCAGGCGAGGGCGGCGCCGGTGGCGGCGGCGAGGCGCAGGGCGGCGGACAGCGTCCCGGGGATCTCGCCGGCCCGCTCGCCGACGAGGATCACCGCGCCGGGTTCACGTATCGCGCGGACCGTCGCGGTGAGCGGGTGGGAATCGCCCACCCCGGGGCCGGCGTCGGCCAGCGCGTCGAGGACGGCCGGCTCGGCGCCGGGCTCGGTGGTGACCAGTGTCCCGGCGAGCTTGGCCAGCCCGCGGGTGACCAGCGGCGCGAGCGCGTGCACGTCGGTGGCGTGCTTGTCGGCGGCCTTGCGCAGCCGCAGGAAGACGATCGGCGACTCCTCCTCCGGCTCGAAGGCGACGAGCAGGACCGCCGGCGCCGCCTCCAGGTCGGCGTAGGTCACCCCGATGCCGGTGCCGGCGACCGCGTGGCCGAGGAACTGCTCCTCCTCGGCCGAGTGCGGCCGGGCGCGGAAGTCCACGTCGTTGGTGGCCAGCGCCACCCGGGTGAACTTGGCGTAGGCGTAGGCGTCCTCGCGGGTCAGTCGGCCGCCGGCGAGCACGCCGACGCCGTGGCGGTCGCGGCATTCGGCCAGCCCGCGGGCGGCGTACTCGAGCGCCTCGGACCAGGTCGCCTCGACGAGCTGCCCGGTGTCGTCGTCGCGGATCAGCGGTGTGGTCAGCCGGTCGGCGGCGCGGGCGTAGGTGAACGCGAAGCGGCCCTTGTCGCAGTTCCACTCCTCGTTGACCGCCGGGTCGTCGCCGGCGAGGCGGCGCATCACCCTGCCGCGGCGGTGGTCGGTGCGCAGGCTGCATCCCGACGCGCAGTGCTCGCAGGCCGTCGGCGTGGAGACCAGGTCGAACGGGCGGGCGCGGAACCGGTAGGCGGCGCTGGTGAGCGCGCCGACCGGGCAGATCTGCACCGTGTTGCCGGAGAAGTAGGAGGAGAACGGCTGGCCGTCGCTGACCGCGACCTGCTCAGCGGCGCCGCGCTCGAACAGCTCGATGAACGGGTCGCCGGCGATCTGCGCGGAGAACCGGGTGCAACGGGCGCACAGCACGCAGCGTTCCCGGTCGAGCAGGATCTCGGTGGAGATCGCCAGCGGCTTCGGGTAGGCCCGCTTGGCCTCCTTGAACCGGGAGTCGGCGCCGCCGTTGGCCATCGACTGGTTCTGCAGCGGGCACTCACCGCCCTTGTCGCAGATCGGGCAGTCGAGCGGGTGGTTGAGCAGCAGGAACTCGATGTTGCCTGCCTGGGCCTTACGGGCCACCGGCGAGGTGAGCTGGGTCTTCACGACCATGTCGGCGGTGACGGTCGTCGTGCAGGAGGCGACCGGCTTGCGCTGGCCCTCCACCTCGACGATGCACTGCCGGCAGGCGCCGACGGGGTCGAGCAGCGGATGGTCGCAGAACCGCGGGATCTCGATGCCGAGCAGCTCCGCCGCCCGGATGATCAGCGTGCCCTTGGGGACGCTGACCGGCAGCCCGTCGACGGTGAGGGTGACGAGATCCGTGGCGGCCGGCGCGGCCGGCTGGGTTGGTGCGACGGTCATGGTCAGTGCGCTCCCGCGTAGGCGCCCGGGGTGGGCGCGGCCGAGCCGTTGCCGGCCGCGGCGCCACCCGGGACGGCGTCCGGGGTGGCGTCCGGCCTCGAGGTCACCGCGCTCACCGGGATGAACTCGTCCCGGAAGTACTTGATCCCCGAGACGATCGGGGAGGTGGCCCCGTCGGCCAGCGCGCAGAACGCGCGGCCGAAGATGTTGTCGCAGGCGTCGACGAGGGTGTCGACGTCCTCGGCGTCGCCCTGCCCCCGCTCCAGCCGGGACAGGATCTGCACCATCCAGCTCGTGCCCTCGCGGCACGGGGTGCACTTGCCGCACGACTCGTGGGCGTAGAACTGGGTGAGCCGGCGGACGACCCGGAGCATGTCGGTCGTCTCATCCATGATCATCAGGGCCGCGGTACCGAGCAGCGACCCGGCCTCCTGCATGCCCTCGAAGTCGAGCGGGGCGTCGAGGTGCTCCGCGGTGAGCATCGGGGTGGACGATCCGCCCGGCGTCCACGCCTTGAGCGCACGCCCGCCGCGCACCCCGCCGGCGAGGTCGAGCAGCTCGCGCAGGGTGGTGCCCATCGGGACCTCGTACTGGCCGGGGCGGGTCACGTGGCCGGACAGACTGAAGATCTTCGGGCCCGGGGCGCGTTCCCGGCCCATCGTGCGGAACCAGTCCACCCCGTAGTTGACGATGTAGGGCACGGTCGCGATCGTCTCGACGTTGTTGACGACGGTCGGGGACGCGTACAGCCCGTGCGTCGCGGGGAACGGCGGGCGCAGCCGCGGCTGGCCACGCCGGCCTTCCAGCGAGTCCAGCAGGGCCGTCTCCTCGCCGCAGATGTAGGCGCCGGCGCCGGAGTGCACGACGAGCTCGAGGTCGAAGCCGCTGCCGAGGATGTCGCGGCCGAGGTAGCCGGCGGCGTACGCCTCGGCGACCGCGGCGCGCAGCCGGCGGCCGGCGTGGATCAGCTCGCCGCGCAGGTAGATGAACGCCCGGTTGGCTCGCACCGCGTACGCCGCGATGATGATGCCCTCGACGAGCGAGTGCGGGTCGGCCTTCATCAGCGGGGCATCCTTGCAGGTGCCGGGCTCGCCCTCGTCGGCGTTGATGACGAGGTAGTGCGGCTTGCCGTCGCCCTGCGGGATGAAGCCCCACTTCATCCCGGTGGGGAAGCCTGCGCCGCCGCGCCCGCGCAGCCCCGAGTCCTTGATGAGCTTGATGAGCTCGTCGGGGTCGCCGGCCAGGGCCGTGCGCAGCGCGACGTAGCCGTCGAGCCGGCGGTAGGTCTCGATCGTCCACGACTCCGGGGTGTTCCAGCGCCGGGTGAGGACCGGGGTGACAGGCATCGATCAGTTCCCCTTCCGCTCGGTGGAGGCCGGCGCCGGAGCCGAGGTCGAGGCCGGACCCGCGGCCGGGGCCGACGCGGCGGCGCCCTGGTCCGCGGTGGGCGGCGCGGCGGTCACCAGCGGCGCGGGGGCCTGGTCGGCCCGCCAGCCGGCGGCCTCGGCGAGCAGCAGGCCGGCGACCGACGGCTCGCCGACGCCGGGTCCCGCGACGCCCGCCGGGCGCTCGTCGGCGAACCCGGCGAGCTGGCGGGACGTCTCCGCGAACGAGCACAGCGGCCCGCCGCGGGTGGGGGCGGGGCGCTCGCCGGCCTGCAGGCCCTCGACGATCGCCTGCGCCGAGTCCGGGTCGACCTGGTCGTAGAACTCGTAGTTCACCGTCATCACCGGCGCGTAGTCGCAGGCGGCGAGGCACTCGGCGTGTTCGAGGGTGATCGAGCCGTCCGGGGTCGTCTCGTCGTGGCCGATCCCGAGGCGTTCGGCGACCCGGGCGAAGACCTCGTCCCCGCCGAGCAGCGCACAGGACAGGTTCGTGCAGACCGAGACGAGGTAGTCGCCGACGGGCCGGCGCTTGTACATCGTGTAGAAGGTCGCGACCGCGCCGACCTCGGCCTGGGTGATGCCGAGCGTGTCCGCGCAGAAGGTCACCCCCTCGGTCGTCACGCAGCCCTGCTCCGCCTGCACCAGGTGCAGCAGCGGCAGCAGCGCCGAGCGGGAGCGGCCGGCCGGGTAGCGGGCGATGATCTCGGCCGCGGCGGCGTGGATCTCGGGCGAGAAGGCCATCACCGATCAACTCCCCCGAGCACCGGGTCCACCGAGGCAACTCCGACGATCACGTCCGCGACCTGGCCGCCCTCGGTCAGCGCCGGCACGGCCTGCAGGTTGACGAAGCTTGGGTCGCGGACGTGGACGCGGAACGGTCTGGTGCCGCCGTCGCTGACCACGTGGTAGCCGAGCTCGCCGCGGGGTGACTCGATCTGCGTGTAGACCTGGCCGGGCGGCACCCGGAAGCCCTCGGTGACCAGCTTGAAGTGGTGGATGAGGGCCTCCATCGAGGTCCCCATGATGTTCCGGATGTGCGCCAGCGAGTTACCCATCCCGTCCGCGCCGATCGAGAGCTGCGCCGGCCAGGCGATCTTCTTGTCGGCGACCATGACCGGGCCCGGCCGCAGCCGGTCCAGGCACTGTTCGACGATCTTGAGTGACTCGCCCATCTCCTCCAGCCGCACCAGGTAGCGGGCGAAGGAGTCCGCCTCCAGGGCGGTCGGCACGTCGAACTCGTAGGTCTCGTAGCCGCAGTAGGGCATGGTCTTGCGCAGGTCCCAGGGCAGGCCCGCGGCCCGCAGCACCGGCCCGGTGACGCCCAGGGCGATGCAGCCGGCGGCGTCGAGGACGTTGACGTCGACCATCCGCGCCTTCCAGATCGGCTGGCCGGTCAGCAGCCGGTGGTACTCGCGGATGCGCTTGGGCATGTCCGCGAGAAACTCCCGGATGGCCCGCTCCGTGCCGTCCGGCAGGTCCTGGGCCAGGCCGCCGGGGCGGATGAAGGCGTGGTTCATCCGCAGCCCGGTGATGAGCTCCAGCAGGTCGAGGACCTTCTCCCGCTCCCGGAACCCGAAGATCATCGCGGTGGTCGCGCCGAGCTCCATGCCGCCGGTGGCCAGCCACACCAGGTGCGAGGCGATGCGCTGCAGCTCCATCACCATTACCCGGATCACGGTGGCCCGCTCGGGGATGTCGTCGGTGATGCCGAGCAGCTTCTCCACCGACAGGCAGTACGCCGCCTCGTTGTACAGCGGGGACAGGTAGTCCGCACGGGTGAGGAAGGTGACCGCCTGGGTCCAGGTCCGGTACTCGCAGCTCTTCTCGATCCCGGTGTGCAGGTAGCCGATGACGAGGCGGGTCTCGGTGACCGTCTCGCCCTCGATCTCCAGCACGAGGCGCAGCACGCCGTGGGTGGAGGGGTGCTGCGGCCCCATGTTGACGACGATGCGCTCGGCGTCCTGTTCACCGGCGCCGAGGATCTCCTCCCAGTCGCCGCCGGTGACGGTGTAGACGCGCCCGGCGGCGGACTCGGTGAACCCGGCCTCGTAGGCCGAGGACCCGTCGGTGGGCTGGGCGTGGGCGGTGCCGTCGGTGGGCTGGGCGGTCGATGTGTGCTGGGCGGAGGATGTGTGCGGGGCCGACGTGCTGGGCGTCATAGCGAACCTCGGATGTCGCCTCGGGGATGCAGGCGGCCGGTCAGGGCCGGGTGCGGGATCACGAGTAGCTCCGGCGCTCGTCCGGCGGCGGGACCGTGGCGCCCTTGTAGTCGACCGGGATGCCGCCCAGCGGGTAGTCCTTGCGCTGCGGGTGCCCGATCCAGTCGTCCGGCATCATGATCCGGGTCAGCCCGGGGTGGCCGGTGTAGACGATGCCGAACAGGTCGTAGGCCTCCCGCTCGTGCCAGTCCGCGGTGGGCCACACCGAGGTCAGGCTCGGCAGCGTGGGGTCGGCGTCGGCGACGGAGACCTCCAGGCGCAGCCGGCGGCGGTAGGTCATCGAGGTCAGGTGGACCACCGAGTGCAGCCGGCGCCCGGTGATGTCGTCCGGGTAGTCCACTCCGGACAGCGACGACAGCAGCTCGAAGCGCAGTCCCGGGTCGTCGCGCAGGGTCTGGGCCAGCGCCGGCAGGCCCTCGCGGCGCACATGCAGGGTCAGCTCGCCGCGGTCGACGACGGCCCGCTCGACCGCGTCGCCGAGCTGCGGAAAGACGCGTTCGAGCGTGTCGTACACCGCGTCGGCGTCGGGGTCGCCGAACGGCCGCTCGCTGGCCGCCAGCACCGGGGCCGGGGCGACGAGCCGGCCGAACCCGGAGGTGTCGCCGGTGCCGCCGGAACCGAACGCGTCGTGGCGCCGTCCCGGTCGTGCGCCGTTGCCGCCCCCCACCAGCTCGCCGGCGCCGTTCGCGGCGGCCCCGCTCTCGTCGAGGGCGCCGCCATCCGCGCCCCGGCGGCCGTTGGCCGGGATGCCGTTGGCGGGAGTGCCGGCGGAGGGGGTGCCGTCAGGGGGGGTGCCGTCAGGGGGTGTCATGGGTCGCTCCTGGGTCGGCGTCCCGCTGCGCGGCGCCGGTGCCTGCCGTGGCGCCGCCCGCAGCGGCGTCGCTGTCGGCGATGTCGGCGGTGCTCGGGCCGGGGCCGTGGGCCCGCGACTCGTCGGCGGGCTTGGCGTCGACGGGGATCCCCTTGGTCCGCCCGAACACCGACGACGGGACGATCGCGGCCGGCCGGCGGGCGTCGAGAACGGGTTCGACGGCGCCGCGCCCCGTCGGAACCGGTGCGCCGGCGGGGATCCGGAATCGCTTGCGGTCGTTGACGGACAGGGTCCGGGTGTCGAGCTCACCCGCGGGCAGCCCGGCGCGGGCGGTGGCCACGTCGATCGGCTTGGGGTAGGGCGACGAACCGGACTCCGTGTGCGGGGTCTTGCCGGTGACCGGTCCGGCCAGGATCTTCTCGTGCAGCTTGATGATGGCGTCCATCAGCATCTCCGGCCGCGGCGGGCAGCCGGGCAGGTACATGTCGACCGGAACGATGTGGTCGACGCCCTGCACGATGGCGTAGTTGTTGAACATGCCGCCGCTGCTGGCGCAGACGCCCATCGACAGCACCCACTTGGGCTCGGGCATCTGGTCGTAGATCTGCCGCAGCACTGGCGCCATCTTCTGGCTCACCCGGCCGGCGACGATCATCAGGTCGGCCTGGCGGGGGCTGGCCCGGAAGACCTCCATGCCGAACCGGGACAGGTCGTAGCGGCCGGCGCCGGTGGACATCATCTCGATCGCGCAACAGGCCAGCCCGAAGGTCGCCGGCCACAGCGACGACCGCCGCGACCAGTTGGCAAGCTTCTCGACGCTGGCGAGGAGCACGCCACCGGGCAGCTTCTCCTCTAGTCCCATTCCAGACCTCCACGACGCCACTCGTAGGCGTACGCGACGAAGATCGTCGCCATGAACAGCGCCATCGCACCGAGACCGAACACCGCGAGGCTGTCGAACGCGACCGCCCACGGGAACAAGAAGATGATCTCGATGTCGAAGACGATGAAAAGCATCGCGGTGTTGTAGTACTTCACCGGGAAACGCTGCGGTCCGGCCGGGGCCGGAGAGGGTTCGATCCCGCACTCGTAGGCGTCGATCTTCGCGCGGTTGAACCGGCGCGGGCCGATGAGCGCGCCCGCCGCGACGGAACCGACCGCGAACAGGGTCGCGATCGCCAGCAGAACGAGGATCGGCACGTAGTTCGAGAGCATGCCGAACTCCTCCCCTTCGAAAGAGTGTTGCCGGACGTTATGAGGAATGGCTTTCCGGTGAACGGATCGCAAACGGTCCGTGCTCGGTGTTCGTCACGTTTCTGGCCACTTGGTCACGGCGCCGGAAGCGGGGCGCCCTCATAGAGTCCCGGGTCAGATCCCCTGGCCCGGTGGTACTTCGCCGCCTCGCCGGCCGCTCCCGCCGGCTCCCCCCAGGACCCGTGGCCCCAGGATCTCCGCCGGCGGGCTGGTCCCACAGTCCTGTCCGCGGAGAAAGCGGTCCGGATACGCCGCGACGGCCTGCCACACTCCGCTCCGGCACCGGTCCACCAGCGCCGGCGCCGCAGTGCGCGATATACCGCAATTCCGCCGATCCGGCCCGTGCCGCACGCCACCGGATCGACCTGGGTAACACGTCAGGCCGCGGGAGCGAGCCGGGTCATAGCGTTGATCAGTCGGTCCATCGCATCCCCTCCCCGGGGGTCGGTGAGATTCGCCATGATCTTGAGGACAAAACGCATGAGGGTCGGCCGCGGCAGCCCGTACTTCGTGCCGAGCGCCATGATGGTCGGGTTCCCGATGAGCTGGACGAAGTATCGGCCCAGGGTGTAATACCCGCCGTACTGGGCACGGATCACCGCCGGGTAGTGTCCGAGGGCGCGTTCCCGGGCGGGCCCCTCGGCGCGGGCGAGCGCCTGCACGGCGACCTCGGCCGCGTACCGGCCGGACTCCAGTGCGTAGGCGATGCCCTCGCCGTTGAACGGGTTGACCATGCCGCCGGCATCGCCGACGAGCAGCACGCCGTCGCGGTAGTGCGGGGTGCGGTTGAAGCCCATGGGCAGGGCGCTGCCGCGCACCGGGCCGATCGCATTGTCCTCGGTGAAGCCCCACTCCGGCGGCAGCGCCGCGAGCCAGCGGCGCAGCAGGTCGGTGTAGTTGGTGTTCTGGAAGGCGTCGGTGGTGTTCAGCAGGCCGAGACCGACGTTGCTGGTGCCGTCGCCGACGCCGAAGATCCAGCCGTAGCCGGGCAGCAGGCGGCTCTCGCGCGGACGGCCCTCCCACAGCTCGAGGTGAGACTCGAGGTGGTCGTCGTGGGTGAGCGGACTGCGGTAGTAGCGGCGGACGGCGACGCCGAGCGGCCGGTCCTCCCGGCGGCGGATGCCGAGCGCCAGCGCGATCCGGGCGCTGTTGCCGTCCGCGGCGATGACCAGCGGCGCGCGGTAGGTCACCGGCTCCCGGTCGGGCCCGGTACGCGCCAGTACGCCGACGACCCGGCCGGTGCGCTCGTCGAGCAGCGGCCCGGTGACGGCCGTACTCTCCTGCAGCCGGGCGCCGACCTTCACCGCGTGCCGGGCGAGCAGGTCGTCGAAGTCCAGCCGGGGGCGGACGAGGCCGTAGTCGGGCCAGCTCGCCAGGTCCGGCCAGGGCAGTTCCATCCGCACGCCGCCGCCGACGATGCGCAGCCCCTTGTTGCGCGCCCAGCCGGCGGCGGGCGAGGTGTCGATGCCCATCTCGACGAGGCTGCGCACGGCGCGCGGGGTCAGCCCGTCGCCACAGACCTTCTCGCGCGGGAAGGTCGTCTTCTCGACCAGGAGGACGTCGAGCCCGGTGCTGGCGAGGTGGTAGGCAGCCGACGAACCACCGGGGCCGGCGCCGACCACGATGACGTCGGCGTCGGTCGTCGACCCGCCGCCCACGCCGTCAGTCCTTGTCGTCGCCATGGCCACCCATTGCTCCGGATCTGCTCGACCACCCGTCCCGGGAGCACTCCCGGCCGGGACCCTCCGCTTGAGTGCTCGTGAAATTCTTCACGAGCGTCCTCGGCGAGTGTAGGCCCTACGCAGGCCAATCGCACCAACCAGGATGCGCTGAAGACCGGACGAGTCGACTTCGCGCACCCAATGACCACTGTGAGCGACCGTTTCCGGCTCCCGGCCCGCACGGACCCGCCGCAGCGTCCTGGCGCAACTTCTAGGCAAGCGTATAATGCCGACCCCTCTCCTCGCATGACCGCTGGTCGTCGGCGCGCCAGCCGCGCCAAGCCCTCCGGCGTGTCACGCATCGCAATTAACCCACTACATGCAGCCGACAGCCGGAAACGGCCCATGGCACCTTCTCCCCACGGAGTGGGATCACCGCCTGTGCGGGGTAGTCACCCGCTGGCCGCCCGAAACGCGGCGCTCGTCCGCGGGCGCCGGGTGCGTCGTCGCGGTGCCACCTGGACCGCGTGGGGCACGTCCGGACCAGGCGGCACCGCCCGAACGGGCGATCTCGACCGGCCCAAGCGGGTGACGCCCGGCCGGAAGGGACCACCCTGACCTGGCGGCCACGACATTCTGTCCCGACCCGACCCGCCCACGTGTCCACCCGACCGCCCGCCGCATCGTCCACGCCGTGTCATCTAACCCCGAAGAGGCGCAAAGTAGGCCAAATCGCCCGGATCGCACGGCCACTGCCCGGACGGGCGGACCACCACCGGCGCGGTCCGGCCCGACGAGACACCCGTCACCGACACGACCCGGCAAACCCGCTACAACCCGGCCGACACGACCCAGTTCCGAATCGAGAGAGCCGATGACCGAAGAGACCGTCGTCCTCCCCACTGCCGACGGGCCTGCCCCGGCGACGCTCGCCGAACCCGACGGTCCCGTGCGCGGCGGCGTTGTCGTCCTGCACGAGGCGTTCGGCCTCACCGAGCACGTGCAGGGACTGTGCGCTCGCTTCGCCCGGGCCGGCTGGCGGGCGATCGCGCCCGACCTGTTCCACCGCGTCGGCTCGCCGGTCTTCGACTACGACGACATCGCCTCGGCGGTGAAGGTGGTCGAGGACCTGGACGGCACGGACCTGCTGGATGATGTCGACGCCGCCCTCGCCGTCCTCGCCGAGGAGGGAACGGCGTTGGACCGCTGCGCGGTCGTCGGCTTCTGCCTGGGCGGGAGCATCGCCTTCCAGGCCGCGGTGGCCCGCCCGTTCGGTGCGGCGGTCACGTTCTACGGCGGCGGGATCCGCACCCGACGTTTCGGCGAGCCGAGCCCGCTGGAGATCGCCGGGCGGCTGCAGGCACCGTGGCTCGGCCTGTACGGGGACCAGGACTCGAGCATCCCGGTTGAGGACGTCGAGGCGCTGCGGGCGGCTGCGACCGAGGCCCCCGTGCCCACCGAGATCATCCGCTATCCCGAGGCCGGGCACGGCTTCCATAACGACGCCCGCCCGGCGTCCCACCATCCGGCGTCCGCCCGCGACGGCTGGTCGCGCACCCTGACCTGGCTCGACTCGCACCTGCCCGGCTAATCCCCGGCGGGCGTGGTCAGTCGGGGGGCGTGGTCAGTCGGGGGCGTGGCCGCGGTGCAGGGCGACGACGCCGCCGGTGAGGTTGCGCCAGGTGATGCGGGACCAGCCGGCCTCGCGCAGCAGATCGGCGAGCTCGGCCTGGGCGGGCCAGGCCCGGATCGACTCGGCCAGGTAGACGTAGGAGTCCGGGCTGCTGCTGACCGCGCGGGCGACCCTCGGCAACGCCCGCATCAGGTACTCCAGGTAGACGGTCCGCCAGGGGCCCCACACCGGGCGGGAGAACTCGCAGACGACGAGCGAGCCGCCGGGCCGGGTGACCCGGCGCAGCTCGGTGAGGCAGCGCACGGTGTCGGCGACATTGCGCAGCCCGAACGAGATCGTCGTGCGGTCGAACACGGCGTCGGGGAATGGCAGGTGCAGCCCGTCCCCGGCGGTCAGCACCACCCGTCCCGCCGGGCTGGCAGGCGGCGGCTTCTCGGCGAGACGGCGCTGGCCGGCGCGCAGCATGCCCAGGGAGAAATCGCAGGCGACGACCTGAGCGCCGGCCTCGGCGAAGGCCCGCGAGGAGGTGGCCGTGCCGGCGGCGAGGTCGAGGACCCGCAGGCCGGGGCTCAGGTCGAGGAAGCTGGCGGTGGCGCGCCGCCAGGTCCGGTCGAGGCCGCCGGAGAGCACGGCGTTGGTCAGGTCGTAGCGCCCGGCCACACCGTCGAACATCGCCGCGACCTCCTGTGGCCGCTTGTCCAGCCCGGCCCTGCCCACCGCGACCCCCTCTGTCGTCGACCCCGATCCACGCCGCACCGATCCGAACCCGCCGCTGCGCTCAGCCACCGGTTGGTCCACCGACCGCTGGTCTCCCGACCGCAGATCCCCCGGCCAGCGGGCCGGCCGCAGCGCCTCCCCCACCCGTCGATGCACCGGCCGTCGATCCGCCGCTGCCGAGCAGCTCACCGTCGAACCGGGCGAGGGCCGCCGGGGCCACGGCGCGGGCCGCCTCCTCGGCTGCGTCCCAGTCGGTGGCCGCACCGAGGCGGCGCAGCCGGTCCCGGGTCGCCTCGTCGCACAGCGCCCCGGCGACGCCGGCCGCATACAGGTCACGGGCGCGGGCTCCGAGTCCAGCGGCGACGGCGTGCTCGGTGCCGAGGTCGGTGCCGAACATCGCCGGGTCGTCGGTGGCCAGTGAACAGGCCACGCCGGCCGCGCGCAACGTGGCGAGCGGATGGTCACCCAGGCGGACCACGGAGCGGGTGCGCAGGTTCGACACGGGGCAGACGTCCAGCACGATCCCCGCGTCGACCAGGCGGCTCATCAGCGCCGGATCCTCGACCGCGCGGATGCCGTGGCGGATTCGCCGGGCGCCGAGCGCGTCGAGCGCGCCCTGGATGGACGCCGGACCGTCCGTCTCCCCCGCGTGCGGCACCGCGGCGAGCCCGGCGTCCGCGGCCAGGGCGAACGCGGGCGCGAACGGCTCCGGCGGATGGCCGATCTCCGGGCCGCCGAGCCCGAGGCCGACGACGCCGCGCTCGGCGAAGCGCGCCGCCCAGCGGGCCACCTCGGTAGCCGCCTCGACGGGCAGCACCCGGTCGATGTCCGGGGTCAGGCGCACCTCGACGCCGAACCGCTCCCTGGCCTCGATCGCCCCGTCGGCGTAGCCGTTGAAGATCTCCTCGACCCGGACGCCGCGCTGCACGCGGAACCACGGCGAGAAGATGCCCTCCACATAGACGGCGCCGTGCGCGGCCGCCTCGGCGGCGTAGTCGACGACGACCTGGCGGAAGTCGGCCTCGGTCCGCATCACATGCGTCGTCATGACCCAGACCTGGATGAAGTGGTTGAAGTCGCGGAAGCGGTACAGCTCCGCGAGGCCCTCGACCGTCCGCGAAGGCAGCGCCTCCTCGTTACGCCGCGCCATTTCCAGCAGCGTCGCCGGCCGGACCGTCCCCTCCAGGTGGACATGCAGCTCGATCTTCGGCCCGGTAGCCGCCGGGACCACGGCCGGGGACCCGGCGGACTCGCTCATCGGGCCAATCTATGGCGTCCCGCCCGGCGGGTGCCTGGGTGCGGCCCCCGTGCCGGCGGCGGGCTCTGGGTCTCCTGGCCGTTCCAGAGGGCCTTGGCGCCCGATTCGTCCCCCTGGAAAGACAGGAAAGACGAGTCAGGTGGCCGAGACCAGCGGCAGGGCGGTGGAGGAGAAGTGGGAGGCGACCCGGTCGTCGGTCGGGTCCTGGGCCGGGTCGCGGTGGACGACGAGGTGGCGGTAGAGGGTGTCGCGTTGCGCGGGGATGCGGCCGGCCGTGCGGATCAGGCTGATCAGCTCGGAGCGGTTGGTCCGGTGGCGAGCGCCCGCCGAGGAGACGACGTTCTCCTCCAGCATCACCGAGCCGAGGTCGTCGGCGCCCATGTGCAGGGTGAGCTGGCCGACCTCCTTGCCGGTCGTCAGCCACGAGCCCTGCAGGTGGGCGATGTTGTCGAAGAACAGCCGGGCGACGGCGACGAGGCGCAGGTACTCCAGCGTCGTGGCCTGGGTCCGCCCGCCGAGGTGGTTGTTCTCCGGCTGATAGGTCCACGGAATGAACGAACGGAAGCCGCCGGTGCGGTCCTGCACGTCCCGGATCATCTTCATGTGCTCGATGCGCTCGGCGTTCGTCTCACCGGTGCCCATCATGAAGGTCGCGGTCGATTCCAGGCCGAGAGTGTGCGCGGTCTCCATCACCGACAGCCAGACGTGGCCGGGCTCCTTGAGCGGGGCGATGGCGTGCCGGGGGCGCTCGGTGAGGATCTCGGCGCCGGCGCCGGCGAAGCTGTCCAGGCCCGCGTCGCGCAGCCGGGTGATGACCTCCGGGAACGTCAGGCCGGAGGTGCGGGCGATGTGCACGACCTCGCTGGCACCCAGCGAGTGCAGGGCGAGCTGCGGGTAGGCCGCCTTGATCGCGCCGAACACCTGCTCGTACCACTCGATGCCGAAGTCGGGGTTGTGGCCGCCCTGGAGCATGATCTGGGTGGCACCAAGCTCCACGGCCTCGCCGCACTTGGTGACGAGATCGTCGACGTCGCGGACCCAGCCCTCGGCGTGCTTCGGCGCCCGGTAGAACGCGCAGAACCGGCAGGCCGTCACGCAGATGTTCGTGTAGTTGATGTTACGGTCGATGATGTAGGTGGCGATGCCGTCGGGATACCGGCGGCGGCGCACCGTGTCCGCCGCCGTGCCGAGCGCGTGCAGCGGTGCCCGGGTGTAGAGGAGCAGGGCCTCCTCGGGCGAGATGCGGCCGCCCCCGGCGGCCCGGTCCAGGACCGACCGGATCTCGCCGGCGCCGTCGCCCCGACCCACCGCAGACTCGCCGCCGGCATCCACAAGGCTCATGGCGCGATGGTACGACCTGGGTCCCGGTGCCGGACCAGTTCTCAGGCCGGCACCGGGACCGGTCGGGGTGAGACTGCCGGACGCTCAGTAGCCGGAACGACCACCGGTGTCGGCCGGACCGGTACCCGGGGGGACGTCCGCGTCGTAGCCGCTGGACGGCCGCTCGCCGTAGCCCCGCTCGGAACCAGAGCCGCCGGACCCGGACGGCCGCTCACCGTAGCCGGATCCGGGGCCGCCGGATGCTCGCTCACCGTAGCCCTGCTCCGCGCCGCCGCCCGGGTGGCTCGGGGTCGAGCCGGTGGTCGGGCCGCCGGCGGTCGGGGGGCTACCCGGGGCGTTGTGATGACCAGGGCCGTGGGTGCGGCTGGTGAACTTCTGCTGCACCTGCTTGATCTTCGCTCGGTTCTCGGGCTTGTTGGCCGCGGCCTTGGCCTTGTCGACCATTTCTCGCGTCTTCGGGCTGTGCAGGAATTCGTTGATCTTGCTTGAGATGCTCGCCATGAGGTCGGTGTACCTATCCGGCGGTGGTTTTACGCCTGCCGGTCAGCCGTTCCGCGCTCCGTCACCCCGGACCGCCCGAGGAACCGCCGAAGGTGTCCCTTGCCTGGTTCCACAGACTGTCCACCTGGTCGCCCACGCCGTTCCTGACCGAGGTGGCCACCTTGTCCCACAGCCGGCTGCGCTGCTCGTCGACCATGGACGCGATCTGGTCGGCCGCGGAGAGCAGGAGCAGGACGACCAGAACGAACAGGATCGTCCGCTTGAAGGGGATCCGCAGCCGGAACCGTCGGCGCGGGCGGCGCGGCGCCGGGGGGTCATGGGGTTCCGGCGCCCGGTCGCGGGGGCGCTCGGCGACCGGGCGCGGCGCCGGTTGCGGGCGCGCGGCATCGCCGCGGTCGGCCGCCCGTCGCCCCTCGGCGCGCCGCCCCTCGGGACGGGCCGGCGCATACGGCTGGGCCTGTGGATATGGCTGGGCCTGCGGGTACGGCTGGGCCTGCGGGTACGGCTGGGCCCGCTGGTTGGGCTGGGCCTGAGGGTAGGGCTGGACCGGCGGATTTGGCCGAGCCTGCGGATACGGCTGTGGCTGCTGCTGAGGCGGCGGGTACGGGCGGGCCGCCTGGCGAGGTGTCGCAGACGGGGGCGGTGCCGCCGGCGGGTAGGGCGACGGGGGCGAGCGACGGTCGTCCGCGGGCGGCGCCGGCTCGGCGCGGCGGTCGCGGGCGGCCGGTCCGGGCGCGGCGGCCGGGGCAGGTGGCTGCTCATCCTCGTACTGGACGAACCCCGCGCGCCGCCGTCGGCGGCCCGGCACCCCCTGACCGCCGGCAGCGCCACCGAAGCCGGCGTCGCCGAAGCCAGCGTCGCCAGCGCGGCCCGCCTCCTCGACGGTTCCGACGCGGGCGCGGGCGCGCGGGGCGCGGTCCTCGACGCCGAGACCGGCCAACGCCGGCGGCGGCACGGGCGGCCCGGCCGGCGGCGGCAGATCGGCCGGTTCGTCCCACCAGCGTTCCCCCGCCGACGGAGCGCCGCCATCCCACGAGCCGTGCTGCTCGCCGGCGCCGGCGTCGGCGACGCGGGTCCGCTCCGGCCTGGCGGCGTCGACGCGCCGGGCGCCGGGCGCCGCGGGGTCGACGTCCGGTCCGGTCGAGCCGTCGGCGGCCACCGAGTCGTCATAGCGCCTGGTCCGGAAGACGTCCGCGCCCGCTGCGGCACCCGCGGCCCCGGCCGCCCCGGCCCCAGCCGCGGCCGCGGCGGCGCTGCGGCCCCGCGGCCAGGTGCCGTCGAGGACGGCGGTGGCCGCGACCCGGGTGTCCCCGCCGGGCGGCGCCTCCTCCCCGAGCAGCGTCAGCAGCAGCCGTTCGGTCGACGGGCGGTCCCGCGGGTCACGGGCGAGCGCGGAGCGGACGACGGGTTGAAGCTGCGCCGGCACGTCCCGCAGGTCGGGCCGACCCGTCTGGATCTTCTCCGACATCTCCAGGTAGGTGCCCTGCCCGTAGGGGTGGGCACCGACGGCGGCGTAGGCGATGAGCAGGCCCCAGGCGAAGACGTCGACCGCCGGGCCGATCGTCGAACCCTCCATCTGCTCGGGGGCCATCCAACCGATCGAGCCGAGGACGAGGCCGGTCTGGGTCCGTCCCTGCGCCGCGTCGAGGGCCCGGGCGATCCCGAAGTCGATGACCCGGGGGCCGGAGAACGACAGCATGACGTTGCTCGGCTTGAGGTCACGGTGGACGATGCCGGCCTTGTGGATCGCGGTCAGCGCGCTGGCCACGCCGATCGCCACGCCCTGCAGGGTCGACATCGGCAGCGGCCCGGACCGGGTGACGACGTCATCGAGGCGGACGCCGTCGATGTACTCCGTGACCAGGTAGGGGCGGCGGGCGGCGGGGTCGGCGTCGAGGACCTGCGCGGTGCAGAACGGGGCGACCCGGCGCGCCGCGGCGACCTCGTCCCGGAACCGGTCGCGGAACTCGGGGTCGGCGGCCAGGTCCGAGCGGATCACCTTGATCGCGACGAGGGCTCCGGCGGTGTCGCGGGCGAGGTACACCGTGCCCATGCCGCCCGAACCGAGCCGACGCACGACCCGGTAGGCGCCGATGACGGTGGGGTCGTCCGGGTGCAGCGCCTCACCCCGGGTGCCGTCCGGCGCGTCCCGGCCCGTCGATCGATCCGCCACCGCTCTCCCGCCCGTGTCCGCTGTAGTCCCCACCGCCGCTCGGTGCGGCCCGGCGACTGCGGGTGCCTGCCATCTCACGCTAGCCCCCGCCGGACGCGGCGCGGGGAGCGCTGTCCGCCATCCGACGGCCGCGACGGGCCACCGTTCCGCCGGGAACGTCCTGGAATACTGCCTGAACAGCCGGCATGAGCGGCGACGAACCGTACAACGGAGAAACGATACAAGCGCAACGCCTCCTCCCGTTGACCGGGACCGGGGTCCGCCGGCGATCCGGGCGCATCGCCCGGCGCCGCCGACGCCCTGGCGGCGCGGTGCCGGCCGGTCAGGGACCGCCCACCAGCGGAGATGACGGCGTGCCGGCCGGATCTCCGGCAGGATGAGGCGAAGGAACGTCCAGTGGCACCGACCGGACACTCCAGTCCGACCGGTCGGGCCGCGGGCCGCGAGGTGCGGGGAGCTGCTCATGGTCACGCAGTCGGTCGAGGCGAACGGCGGCGCTGCCGTCCGCCCGGAGGCCGCCGCGGGCGGCGACGTCGACACCAGCGTGGACATGCTGATCGTCGGTGCCGGCCCCGCGGGGCTCTACGGCGCCTACTACGCGGGTTTCCGGGGCATGTCGGTCGCGCTGATGGACTCGTTGCCCGAGGCAGGCGGCCAGGTCACCGCGATGTACCCGGAGAAGGTGATCTACGACGTGGCCGGCTTCCCGGCCATCCGCGGTCGCGAGCTGGTCGACGCCCTCGTCACCCAGGCGGCCCAGTTCGACCCGACCTACCTGCTCGACCAGCAGGCCTCCGAGCTCGCCCACGAACCGGATGCGGTCGTGGTGACCAGCAGCCAGGGCCACCGGGTCCGCGCCAAGGTAGTCGTGATCACCGGCGGGCTCGGCACGTTCACCCCGCGGCCGCTGCCGACCGGGACCGGCCATCTCGGCCGCGGCCTGGTCTACTTCGTGCCGAAGCTGGACGCCTACGCCGACCAGGACGTCATCGTGGTGGGCGGCGGGGACAGCGCCTTCGACTGGGCGCTCGCCCTGGAGCCGATCGCCCGCTCGGTCACGCTGGTGCACCGCCGCGACCGGTTCCGCGCGCACGCGGCGACGATCGTGCGGGTCGAGGCGTCGAGCGTGGAGATCCTCACCTTCTCCGAGATCGCCGCCATCCACGGGGAGGAGCGGATCGACAAGGTCGAGGTGGTGCAGACGCGCACCGGGGACCGGCACGTCCGCCCGGCGCAGGCGGTGGTCGCCGCGCTCGGCTTCACCGCCGACCTCGGGCCGCTGACCCGCTGGGGGCTCACCATGTCCCGACGCCACATCGCGGTCGACTCGACGATGTCCACCGGCGTCGCCCGGGTCTTCGCCGCCGGGGACATCACCGAGTACCCCGGCAAGGTCCGCCTGATCGCCACCGGTTTCGGCGAGGTCGCGACCGCCGTCAACAACGCCGCGCCGGTCGTCGACCCCGCGGCGAAGGTGTTCCCGGGGCACAGCTCCGGCGACAGCACCGCCGCCTGACCGGACGACCGGCGGCCGCGGTCGGGCATCCGGCGCACACTGGTGTCATGCGCGGTCTTCTGGTTATCGGCCACGGTTCACGGCGGGACGAGGCGAACGCCACGGTCCGCGAGCTGGCCCGCCGCCTGGCGACCGAACCCCGCCAGGACGGCGACGGCTGCGCGGGTCGCCCGCCGCCCGCGCCGGCCGGGCCTCGGCCGTGGGGGGTCGTCGAGACGGCGTTCCTCGAGGTCAGCCGGCCCGACATCGGCGAGGGCTACGCCCTGCTCGCGGACGCGGGCTGCACCGAGATCGTCGTCTACCCGTTCTTCCTCTTCGGCGGCAACCACACCCGCCGCGACCTTCCCGCGGCGCTGGAGGAGGCGCGCGAACGGCACCCGACGACCCGCTGGATCCTCTCCGAGCCCCTCGGCCTGCACACCTGCGTCGTCGAGGCGGTGCGGGCGCGGCTCGACGACACCCTGCGCGACCTGGTCGCCGCAGCCGAACACCCCACCGGCTGATCAGCAGAACGTGACTACATGATGGGAAGGAGACCTCTGCGGCACCGCCCTGGGAGATGGATTCCCTAGGAGGCCGCGGCGGCGCGGCTGGCGGCGACGAAGTCGGCGACGGCGGCGGCCAGCGGGCGCACCCCCGGCTCGGCCGGCACGATGTCCACCCGGATCCCGGCGGCCTCGCAGGCCTGGGCGCTGCGCCGGCCCATGGCGGCGACGAGTAGGTCCGGGGGCAGCGGCCCGTACAGCTCGGCGGTGCTGCGGGCGGCCGTCGAGGAGGCGAACGCCGCGACGTCGAAGTCGCCGTGCCGCAGCTCGTCGGCGATCCGCGGATCGGGATCGGCGGTCACGTCGGTCAGCAGCGGCACCCGCCGCGGCTTCCATGGCCCGCCCTTCGGCAGGTCGGCCGCGCCGACGACGAGCACCTCCGTCCCCGGGGCCGGCCGGCGGCCCGCCACCCCCCGCCCGGCGCCCGCCACCCCCCGCCCGGTGCCCGCCACCCCAGCGCCCGCCGCCCCCCCGGCACCCGCCCCACGCGCGGCCCTGCCGGCATCGACCGGGCCCACGGCGAACCCGCCGACCGGGCCCGCGGCGAGCTCGTCGAGCGTGGTGGCGGCCAGGCCCAGCGCGTCGAGGGCGTCGGTGACGTCGGAGCGGGCGGCCACCAGGGTCAGCCCGGCCAGCGCGCGCACGTCGGTGCCCGCCCGGCGCAGCAGGGCGACCACCGCGGCGACCTCGTCCGGGTCGGCGAGGACGAGGCCCGCGGCCCCGGGCAGCGCCGCCAGCAACGCCGCACCGGCGTCGTCGAGCGGCGCGGGGCGGGCCACGACCGTCTCGACCGCGTCCGCGCCGAGCTGTCGCAGCCGGCGAGCCAGCAGGCCCGGGCGGGGCCGGGTGCGGGCGACCAGGACGCGCACGCCCGCGAGCGGCGCCGCACCGGCGACCGGGGCGTCGTTGCGGGCGGCGACCTCGCCGACCACGATCACCGCCGGTGAGCGCACACCCGCGGCGATCGCGTCGATGGCCAGAGCGTCGAGCGTGGTGCGCAGGACCCGTTGGGCGGGGGTGGCGCCCCGCTCGATCACCGCGGCCGGGGTGGCCTCCGGGCGGCCGCCGGCGAGCAGGGCGTCGGCGATGTCCATCAACCGCGCCACCCCCATGAGGATGACGATCGTCGCCCGGGAGGCGGCGAGCCCCGCCCAGTCGACGGTCGAGTCGGGGTGGCCGGGCGGCAGGTGACCGGAGACGACGGCGAGTTCCTGCGCCAGATCGCGGTGGGTGACCGGGATGCCGGCGAGCGCCGGTACGGCCAGCGCCGCGGTGATGCCGGGGACGACGGTGCAGGCCACGCCCGCCTCGGCGCATGCCTGGGCTTCCTCACCGCCGCGGCCCAGGACGTAGGGGTCGCCGCCCTTGAGCCGCACGACCCGGGCGCCGGCACGGGCCCGGTCGACGAGGACCGCGTTGATCTCCTCCTGGGCCCAGGAGCGGGCGGTCGGGCTCTTGCCGACATGGATGATCTCCGCGTCGGGCGGCACGGCGTCGAGCAGGACGGCCGCGGCGAGCCGGTCCACCACGACCACGTCGGCGGTCGCGAGCAGCTCGCGACCACGCACGGTCAACAGCCCGGGATCGCCCGGACCAGCCCCGACCAGCCAGACCTCACCCGCGAATCGCCCGTCCGTCACGGCGTGCACCGTACCTGTTCGTCCGCGTCCGGCGAGCGCTCACGCGGGCGGCGCCACAGCGCGGCCGGGTCAGCGGCCGGTCAGTGGATGCCGCACTCCGTCTTGTTCGTGCCGGCCCAGCGGCCCGCACGGCCGGCGCCCCGCCGGGTGCACGGCCAGCAGCCGACGGACTCGTAGCCGTCCGAGAGCAACGGGTTGACGATGACCTCGTGCTCGGCGACGTACCGGTCGACGTCCTCGTCGGTCCAGGCGGCCAACGGGTGGATCTTCGCCTTGCCCCGGCGCGCGTCCCAGTCGACGACCTTCAGGTTCGCCCGGCCGGTGGACTCGGCGCGCCGCGATCCGGCGGCCCAGGCGTGGTACGGCGCCAGTGCCCGGTCCAGCGGCACCACCTTGCGCATCCGGCAGCACAGGTCGGGGTCGGTCTGGTAGAGGTTCTGACCGTAGACGGCGTCCTGGCCGACGACGGTGAGCTGCGGGCGGACGCTGATCAGCGGCAGGTCGTAGGTCGCGGCCACCGCGTCGCGGGTGCCGACCGTCTCGGCGAAGTGGTAGCCGGTGTCGATGAAGACCACGGGCACGTCGGACCGGATCCGGGCGAGCATGTCGACCAGGATCGCCTCGGCCATGGACGCGGCGACCACCAGCTTCGTGCCGAACTCCTCGACCGCCCAGCCGAGGATCTCCTCGGCCGGCGCGCCTTCGAGCTCGTCCCCGGCCCGCAACGCCCGGGCTTGCACCGTGGCACCCATCAGCTCGTCTCCTCGTCGTCGCGCGCGGCGCCTCGCCGTGCCGTCTGGTCCCCCGTTGCGCCGGGCTTGCCCGCCGGCGTGGCAGCGACCGGGCCCGCGGCGACCGCGAGGGCCGTCAGGCTCAGCCGGAAGGCTCGCCGGCAGGACCGGCACGCCCAGTGCCCGTGCCCGGAACCGGCGCCGTCCGGCGCCAGTTCGGGGACGATGTCCTCCTCGCCGCAGTACGGGCAGTAGAAGGGCACCGCCCGATCACTGCCGGCCATCGGCCCCCCCGACCGCCGGCTCTGTGCCAGCGCCGGCGCCGGTGCCGGCACCAGCCGAGGAACCCACGGCGCCGACCGCGGCCAGCGACGCCTCGTCGGCCCGCTCCGCCCAGTCGGCGAAGCTCTCCCCGTCGGCACGCTCGCGCCGGTAGGTCTCCAGCAGGCCGACGACGTAGTCGAGCAGCCCGTCCGCGGTGACCTTGAGGCCGCGCGACTTGCGGCCCAGCCGCGACCGGGTGCCCAGGTGGCCGCCGAGGTGGACCTGGAAGCCCTCGACCATCTCGCCGGCGTCGTCGGGGACCAGCGAACCCTTCAGCCCGATGTCGGCGACCTGGAAGCGGGCGCAGGCGTTCGGGCAGCCGTTGACGTTGATCCCGATCGGCTCGTCGAAGTCGGGCAGGCGGCGCTCCAGCTCCTCGATGAGGTCGCGGGCGTTGCCCTTGGTCTCGACGATGGCCAGCTTGCAGAACTCGATCCCGGTGCAGGCCATCGTGCCGCGGCGGAACACGCTCGGCCGGACGACCAGATCCAGCGCCGCGAGCTCGGCCTCCAGCGGCGCCACGGCCTCGTCGGCCACGTCGAGGATGACCAGCTTCTGGGTCGTCGTCGCGCGGATGCGGCCTTGTCCGAACCGGTCCGCGAGATCCGCCACAGCGCGCAGGATCGTCCCGGACACCCGGCCCGCACGCGGGGCGAAGCCCACCGCGTTGCGCCCGTCGCGCTGGCGGTGCACGCCGATGTGGTCGCGGCCCTCGTTGCGCGGCGGCGCCGGCGGCGGCCCGTCCGGCAGCGCGGCCGTCAGGTACTCCTTCTCCAGGGTGGTACGCACCCATTCGGCGCCCATGTCCGCGACGAGGAACTTCAGCCGGGCGCGGGTGCGCAGGCGGCGGTAGCCGTAGTCGCGGAACAGCGAGGCGACGCCGTGCCAGACCTCGGCGACCCGCGCCGGCGGCACGAACGCCCCCAGCCGCACGCCGAGCTTCGGGTTCGTCGACAGGCCGCCGCCGACCCACAGGTCGTAGCCCGCGCCGAGCTCCGGATGAACGACGCCGACGAACGCGATGTCGTTGATCTCGTGCAGCGTGCAGTGGTCCGCGCAGCCGGAGATCGCGCTTTTGAACTTGCGGGGCAGGTTCGCCAGCGTCGGGTCGCCGACGAAGCGCTCGACCACCTCGTCGATGGCGGCCGACCCGTCGATGACCTCGTCGCCGTCGACGCCCGCCAGCGGGCAGCCGAGGATGACCCGCGGAGTGTCGCCGCACGCCTCGGCGGTTGTCATCCCGGCGCCCTCGAGGGCGCCCCAGATGGCGGGCACGTCCTCGATGCGGATCCAGTGGAGCTGGATGTTCTGCCGGTCGGTGACGTCGGCGACGTCCCGGCCGTACCGGGTGGAGATGTCCGCGATGACCCGAAGTTGGTCGGCCGTCATCCGCCCGCCGTCGAGCCGGATCCGCTGCATGAAGTAGGAGTCGTCGAGCTCCTCCGGTTCGAGGACCGCCGTGCGGCCGCCCTCGATTCCCGGCCGACGCTGCGTGTACAGGCCCCACCAGCGGAACCGGCCACGCAGATCCTGGGGGTCGATTCCGTCGAAGCCGGTGTGCGGGTAGAGGTTGAGGATGCGGTCGCGCACCTCCAGCCCGCCTTGGTCCTTCTTCATGCGCTCGTTGGCGTTGAGCGGCTCGGAGTAGCCCAACGCCCACTGGCCCGCTCCCTTGGGACGGGACGGGCGCGCGGAACGGGCAGGACGGGCAGGAGAAGTCATGAGATCTCTCGATGCGCGGGGAAACGCGACACCGGCAGACCGGCGCCGCGAACGGGAACGTCAGCGGGAGCGGCGACAGCCGGCGCTGGAGACCCGCAGCAGGTCGACGTGCAGGCGCGCGACGAGCATCGGCTCGATCACGAGGCACGCGGCCGCGGGGGACGACGCGAACCCGCGCCGGGGCGAGACGCGGACCAGATCCGTCGCTCGCTCAGCCGGCGCCCCGAGGGTGAGGGCACGCGTAATCACGACCCCATGTTTCCACAGAAGTGACGCCGATGGGCGCGTTGTGGGTCCCAGGACCACACCACCGGCGAGTATCACCCCGCGAACCGGGCCAAATCGGGCAGGTACCGGTGAACTTCCCCGACCCTCCGACACCGCCGCCACAACTCTACCGCACCGGTGGGGAAAATGAACAACGCGATCGACGCCGGAGATCGGTGATCCGAGGCTCAGCCGGTGCGCCGGGCGGCGCAGAGGCGGCGGAGCTGGTCGACCAGCGGGCCGGTGGCCAGGCCCTTTTCCAGCAGGGCGTCCGCGCCCAGGGCAAGCACCCGATCGAGCAGCGCGTCCTCGGAGAAGCCGGTGAAGATGACCACGGTGGCGTGCGGCGCGACCCGCCGGATCCGCGGCAGCGCGCCGAGGCCGTCGAGCACGGGCATCGCGAGATCGAGCAGTACAAGGTCCGGCGCCGTGCGAACGACCTCGTCGATGGCCTCCGCCCCGTTGGCGGCGGCGCCGACGACCACGAAGTCGGGTTCGGCGCCCAGCAGCAGGCAGAGCAGCTCGCGCACGCCGTCCGCGTCGTCCACCACGACCACTCGGCGCGGGGCGACGGCAGGCGGCGGCTCGGCCGCGCCCGGGCCCGCGCCGTCACCGGCGGCCGGGTCCCCGGGCCGCCCGCCATCCGGGATCGCGGCCCATGCGACCGGGCGGCCGGTCTGCGCACCCGGGCCGCGGCCAGCTTCCCGGCCTGACTCGGGGCTGCGGGCCGTCCCGGCGGAGCCCCGAGCCGGGGCGACAACGTCGTCCCGGCCGGGCCCGACGGTGTCGGCGTCCACCGAACGGCCGGTATCCACCATTCTTTTGTACGCGCCCCACCCGACCCCGCGCATCGTCATTCAGGATGGTTTCCGAGGATGACCCATGTCGGTCATCCCGGCGATACCCACAGACCGTGGCGAAGTGCCGCACGCCCGGCGTGACAGTGATAGCCCGCGTTGCGGGAATAGGCCGCCGGAGACGATCTCTCGATGATTCCGCGGCTTTCCGCCCGGACTTCCTCAGCAACACTCCCGTTTCCCAACAAGAGCCCAAGAATACAGGCATAATGTCTCGACGGGTCCGCCACGCCCGTCCGACCCTCCAAACGGATTGGATCCGATCACGTACCTGGAGCGACACCGCCCGACAGAACATCCCAACTTATGACGGAGAGTAATCATCGCAAGCGTTCGCGTATGGGACTTTTGGCCTCTAGTCTACTAGGGTGCGCCATGGAGTAGCCTGATCACTACCGGTGAATTCCTGCCGGCTCTCGGGGGGGCACGAGAGGCGGCGCACGACGACTGGCCTCCCTCGGTGGGAGGCGACCTCTGCCACGCGGAAGGACGTCAACAGATGCGGCAACGGAGCCGAGGCCGGCAGGGCACGGCGACCGCTGAAGACCTGCTCCCCGTGGAGGTCCGGCGGCGGCGCTGTGAACGCGTTCTCTCTCGGGACGATCTCGCCCGACGCACCGGCTACAGCCGCCAGTACATCTCCCAGTTGGAGCAGCCCAGTCGTGGGATTCCCTCGCGGCCCGTGATCGCGGCCGTCGACGCGGCGCTGGAGGCCGGTGGCGCCCTGGTCGACCTGCGCGAGGCGGCCGTGGCCGCGCGGGCCGAGCGCCTGCGTCGCCGGCCCGACCCGGAGCGGGAGTCCCGCCGCCGGGTGTCGGACCTGCTCGACCACCGCCGGTCGGACCGTGAACTCGACTACCTCGATCGGCTGGTCGCCGACCTCATCGCCAAGGCCGACCGGCTCGACCCGCAGGACGTCACCGCCCGGGTACTCGACCAGCAGAGCGTGGTCGACAACCTGCTGCGCACCCCGCTGCTGCCGCATCAGCAGTTCCGGCTGTTCATGCTCGCCGGCCACCTGGCCGGCCTGCTCGCCATCTCGCTGCTCGACGTCGACGAGCTCGCGGACGCGAGCACCTGCTGCCTGGAGGCAGCGGTGTTCACCGAGCTCACCGGGCACGAGGGGCTGCGGGCCTGGACCCTCGCCGTCAACGGGCTCATCGATGCCGCCGCCCGGCGGGAGTGCGCCGCCGACGCCGGCCAGGCGCCGGACGCCGCCGCGCCGGATGCGACTGTCGACGGCCGGGTCGATGACGGCGGGCTCGGCGGGTCGACCGTCATCCCGCTGCACGGGCGGCCGGGGGCTGCCGGTCGCACCCCGGCGATGCCCACTCCCCCGCCGAACGCCACCCCGCCGGCCAGGTTGGATCCCGTGGAGGGGCCGGCGTCGCCGGTCGGGTCGGGCGCGTCGGCGGAGGCGTTCACGCCGGCCGGCCCCGGCGCGCAATCGGAGGGTTCGGCCGCCTTCGAACCCGTCCTGCCCGGTGGAGACGGCGGCGAATCACTCGACGAGATGCTGATCGCGCCCGGCGGGCGGGCCACGCCGCCCCGGCTGATCGCGCTGGTCAAGGGGCGCATCGCCCGCTTCGCGACCGCGAACACCCACCGGGCCGTCCCACCGTCCGGCATCTCCCACGCGTTCCGCCCGCCGGTCTGACCCCGCCCGCCGGTCTGACCCCGCCCGCCGGTCTGACCCCGGGCGCCGAGCTGGCCCCCGCCCCGGTCCGGCGCCGTCCGATCAGGCAACGACAGATCAGGCGACGGATCAGACCTCGGCGAAGGTCATCGCCCGCAGCGAGGGGACGTCGCCGCGGCGCGCGGCCTTGTCCGCGAAGGCGCGGATGCCCGCCTGCTGCCGTTCACCCAGCCGGAAGTCGAGGGTGGTGAAGTAGCGGGCCAGCGTCGCCGGGTCGAACACCTCGAAGCGGGCCGCCCGCGCCGCCACCTGGTCGACATCGCGCAGCGCGAGGTCCAGCCCGGAACGAAACGCGTCGTGGACCTCCTTCACCGTCCCGGGATGCCGCTGCGCGAACGACCTCCGGGCCGCCCACACCGCGAAGACCATCGGCAGCCCGCTCCACTCCCGCCAGGCCGCGCCCAGGTCGATCAGGCCCAGGGGATGGCCCTCGCCGCCGCGTTCGGCATCGTAGGTCGCGCGCAGCGCCACGTCTCCGATGATCACCGCCGCGTCGGCCTCCCGCAGCATCGACGGCAGGTCGGGCGGCATCGTGACGTACGTCGGGCGCAGGCCGTGGCGTTCCTCCAGCAGCATCCGGGCCAGCAGCACGCTGGTCCGCGACGTCGAGCCGAGCGCGACGGTGCGGACCTCGGCAAGCGGCACCGCCGTGCTCAGCACGACGGACAGCACCGGCCCGTCGGAGCCGACCGCGAGATCGGGCAGGACGACGAGATCCTCGGCGTGCCGGAGGTACTCGACCAGGCTGATCGGGCCGATGTCCAGATCGCCCGCCACGAGGGCCTCGTTGAGGCGATCGGGGGCGTCCTTGGTCAGCTCGATGTCGAGCAACGCACCCGAGTGGACCAGCCCCCAGTAAAGCGGAAGGCAGTTCAGGAACTGGATGTGCCCGACCCGCGGCCGGGCTTCGGCGCCCGCCGGGCCGGTCAACGCCGGCCGCCGTGACGGTTCTCCATCACGGCGAGGACCGCCCGGCGCTGCCGCAGCGCCAGCGGATAGCTCATCAGCCCACTGACGGCCAATGCCAGCACGAACGCGAGAAACCCGCCCGCCCCGAGCAGCAGGACGACGGCGAGCACCACCCCGAAGAGCACCGCGCGGAGAGCGAAGTAGCGCAGGTTGATGCCGAGCAGGCCGCGATCCTTCGCGGCCGGGGCCCCCGGCGCCGCGGCCGGGGCCCGCCTCGGGCGCACGATGGGGCGCTTGCGCAGTTCCATCAGGACCTCCGCTTCTTCGTCGGCACCCAGCCGAGCCTGCGCAGCACGGTCGGGAAGAATCCCAGCCCGAGGAAGACGACGAGCAGGCCGAGCAGGCTGGCACCGCCGATCGGCAGACCGGCCCAGTCGAGCAGCACGTAGACCGCCACGCCCGGGACCAGGATCACCAGGAAGGCGAGCACGAAGATCGAACCGATGCCCGGCGCGCCGGGCGGCCGGACCCGCGGGAGGGGGCTGGACCCGGCATTCGCGGACCCGGCATTCGCGGACCCGGCATTCGCGGACATCGCGGCGTCCGGGGACATCGCGTTTACGGACATCGCGTTTACGGACATCGCGTTTACGGACGTGGCGTTCGCGGCCGGAGCGTTCGCGGCCGGAGCGTTCGCGGCCGGAGCGTTCGCGGCCGGAGCGCCCGTGGGCGCGGGCTGGCCCGCCGCGCGGGCCGGCGTCGGGTCGTCCTTGCTGGCCATCGAATCCGCCTCAGGCGTCGATCGAGGTGGGGATCTCGCGGCGGGCCGGATCGGGACCGTCGTAGGCGCGGATCTCCCGGTAGCGGGTGTCCCGCTCGACCGGCCGGAAGCCGGCGTCCCGGATGATCGCCAGCAGGTCCTCGCGCGTCATCGTGTTCGGGGTACCGAAGCGGTCCGCGTCATGGGTGATCTTGTACTCGACGACCGAACCGTCCAGGTCGTCGGCGCCGAAGTTCAGCGCGAGCTGCGCCGTGGTCAGCCCGTGCATCACCCAGAAGCACTTGACGTGGTCGACGTTGTCGAACAGCAGCCGGGAGACGGCGAAAGTCTTCAGCGCCTCCGCACCGGTCGCCATCGGCTGGTTCATCAGCCGGTTGCGCGGGTCGCCGGAGGCGTCGTGCTGGAAGCGCAGCGGGATGAACACCGCGAAGCCGCCCGTCTCGTCCTGCAGCTCACGCAGCCGCAGCACGTGATCCACCCGGTGCCGCGGCTCCTCGATGTGCCCATAGAGCATCGTGCACGGCGTGCGCAGACCCTTGGCATGGGCGAGGCGGTGGATGCGCGACCAGTCCTCCCAGTGGGTGTCGTGGCCGACGATGTTCTGCCGGACCTCCCAGTCGAAGATCTCCGCGCCACCGCCGGTCAGCGACTCCAGACCCGCGTCGATGAGCTCGTCGAGGATCTCGTCGGCGGACAGGCCGCTGATCTTCTCGAACCAGTGGATCTCGGTGGCGGTGAACGCCTTGAGCGCGACGCCGGGCAGCGCCTTGCGCAGCTCCCGCAGCGAGCGAGGGTAGTAGCGCCACGGCAGCGTCGGGTGCAGGCCGTTGACGATGTGCAGCTCGGTGATGCCGGCCGGCTCCATCTCCTTCGCGAGCCGGACGGCCTCCTCGATGCGCATCGTGTAGGCGTCGGCCTCGCCGGGCTTGCGCTGGAACGAGCAGTAGGCGCAGGACGCCGAGCAGACGTTGGTCAGATTGAGGTGCCGGTTGACGTTGAAGAACGTCCGGTCACCGTTCTTCCTGGTCCGGACCTCGTGGGCGAGGCCACCGAGCCAGGCGAGATCGTCACTGGCGTACAGCGCCTCCCCGTCGGCGCGGCTCAGCCGCTCGCCGGCGGAAACCTTGGCCTCGATCTCCCGTTTGAGCCCAGCATCCATGACGTCCAGACTAGCCCGCGACGCCGTCAGACCCACCCGAGCCGGCCGAGCTGACCCGTCACAACCACGACAGCCGACCGGGCCGACCCGTCACGACCGGCCGGCGGCCTGGGCGGGGTCCGCTCACGCGCCCTTGCCCTTGCCGGCGCCCGGTGGCGGTGGGCCGCCCCCGCCCTTGGCCTCGGCGGCCCGCTGTGCTGCCCGACGCTGCATGCGCCCCAGCGGCCAGGTCAGCAGGCCGGCGACCGCGAACCCGATCAGTACCGCGAGCAGCAGATTCACCCCGACCACCGCGAGCACGACCGTAATCACCACGAGGGCGGCCAGCCGGATCAGGAAGTACGGCAACTGCACCCGCAGGTCGACGTCCTGCTGCACCGGCCGCTCCCGGCGGGCTGGCCGGCCCGCCTCGTCGGACCGGCCAGCGCCGGCCGACCGGCCCTCGCCCGACGAACGGCCACGGCCCGACGAACGGGCACCGCCCGACGGCTGGTTGCCGCCTGCCACCGGGTTGCCACGGGTCGCCGGTTTGCCACCGGTCGCCGGTTTGCCACCGGTGGCCGGGTCGGGCCGGCCCGTCGCGGCCGCCTTCGATCGGCCGGAACCGCGTCCCCGGCCCTTGGCCGCGCCGCGCCCACCCGTCGCCATGTCGTCCCCGATTCGCCGAGCTCGTCGCCCCGCGTGGGGCCGTTGACCGGACGCCCCATCAGGAGCCGTCCCCGACCACTCTGCCCGCCCCGGCAGGGTCTCGGCCAGGGGTAACCGCATCCCGCCCGTTCCGGCAGCGGGACGGGTGCGGATCGCGACAGACGCTCAGCCGGGCGGGCGGCGGGCGCCGCCGAGTTCCCCGGTCCAGCGCCGGAACAGGGTGTGGGGTACGCCGGCGGCGTCGAGCACCCGGCCGGCGACGAAGTCGACGAGGTCGGCGGCGGTGCGCGCCCCGGCGTAGAAGCCGGGGCTGGCCGCCGCCACCACCGCGCCGGCGTCGTGCAGGGCGACCATGTGGCGCAGCGTCGCCGCGGTGTACGGCATCTCCCGGGGGACGACGACGAGCCGGCGCCCCTCCTTGAGCGTCACGTCCGCCGAGCGCTGCAACAGGTCCTTCGACAGGCCCAGGGCGATCCCGGCCAGACACGCGGTGCTCGCCGGGACGACGATCATCCCGCGGGTCGGGTAGGAACCGCTGCTCGTCGGCGCCGCGAGGTTGCCGGCGGCGTGCACCGCTACGAGCGCGGCCACCGCGTCGGCCAGCGCGGAGGGCGCACTCCCGGCGCCGTCCACGGCCTCCACGCCGTCCGCACCGTCCCTGGCGTCCGTGGCGCCGTCTTCGACGACGGCCGCGGCACTGTCCTGGACGACGTCCGCGGATCCGCTTCTGACGCTGGTGCGCCGGGCGTCGCCGCTGTCGAGGGGCGCGGACAGCCAGGCGGCCAGCGGTCGGGGCCAAGCGGCGTCGTGCCAGGCGATGCCGGTCTCGTCGAGCAGGGTCAGCCGGGCGGCCCGGGAGAGCACCAGGTCGACGGGCAGCCCGGCGGCGAGCAGGCCGCGCAGGACGGCGGCCGCGTACGGGGTCCCGCTGGCCCCGCTCACGCCGACCACCCAGGGAACCCGCCCACCCACCGGGGTGGCGGGGTCGCGGTGCTCGCGGTCGGTGGTGGTCACGGCAGTCGGGGGCGCGGCCGGCTCAGGCGGACAGGCCGCGGCTGATCAGGTCGGCGACGGCGAAGACGAACAGGGCGATGCCGACGAAGCCGTTCGCGGTGAGGAAGGCGCGGTTGACCCGGGACAGGTCCTTCGGCGAGACGATCGCGTGCTCGTAGCTGAACGCCGCCGCCGTGACCGCGAGGCCGGCCCACCACCAGGCGCCGTTGTTCTCCATCAGCCCGTAGGTGACGAACAGCGCGAAGGTGACGACGTGGGTGACCGTGGAGCCGATCAGCGCGCCGCGGACCCCGAAGCGCGCCGGCACGGACCGCACGCCGATGCGGCGGTCGACCTCGGCGTCCTGGCAGGCGTAGATGAGGTCGAAGCCGCCGATCCAGGCACCCACCGCGAGGCCGAGCACGACCGCCGCCCACGACCAGTGGTTGGTGACCGCGATCCAGGCCCCGATGGGCGCGACGGCCTGCGCGATGCCGAGCACGGCGTGCGGGAAGTCGGTGAAGCGCTTCGCGTACGGGTAGATCACCAGGGGCGCCACCGCGATCGGGGCGAGCGCGAGGCACAGCCAGGACAGCGTGGCGGCGGCGGCGAGGAACACACCGAGGGCGACGACGGAGCCGACCACCGCGACGCGCACCGACACGGCGCCGGTGACGAGCTCGCGACCCGCGGTGCGCGGGTTACGGGCGTCGATGGCGCGGTCGATGATCCGGTTCGCGGCCATCGCGAAGGTCCGCGCGGCGACCATGGCGACCGTGACGAGCCCGAGCGCGGCCCAGTGCACCGACCCGGACGCGGTGAACGACGCCGCCAGGGCGGCGATGTAGGCGAACGGCAGCGCGAAGACGGAGTGCTCGATGGCGACGAGCCGCAGGAACGCGCGTACGTGCCCGATCGCTTGCTCCTGGCCACCGCCGGCGCCTCCCCCGGGCCTGGCGGTGCCACCCGACGCGCCCGGCAGGAACGCCGCGTCACTCATCGCGTCCTCCCGGCTCGGGTCGCGGGGTCGGACTTTCCTGCCCTTCGGGGGCCCCGGTGTCCGATTCGTCCCTACCGAAAGACAGGGAAATGGGGAGAGGCAAGGATGACGGAGTGAAGGTGATCAAAGGCCGTACTCCTTCCAGCGGCGGGTGACCTGGGCGCGGACGGCGTCGTCCATGACGATCTCCTCGGGCCAGCCGCCCTCGCGGCGGTAGCCCTCGGTCGGCAGCTTGCGCGTCGCGTCCACCCCGACCTTGCCGCCCCAGAACTGCTCGTAGGAGGCGTGGTCGAGGTGGTCCACGGGGCCGATCGTGGTGATCAGGTCGTGGGCGTAGTCGACGTTGCCGAACGCCCGCCAGGCCACCTCGGCGTAGTCGTGGACGTCACAGTCGGCGTCGACGACGACGATCAGCTTCGACAGCGACAGCAGCCCGGCGCCCCAGACCGCGTTCATCACCTTCTGGGCGTGCTTGGGAAAGCGCTTGTCGATCGAGACGATGCAGCAGTTGTGGAAGACGCCGGCCTCGGGCAGGTCGTAGTCGACGATCTCGGGGATCATCATCTTGATCAGAGGCCGGAAGATGCGTTCGGTGGCCTTGCCCATCGGCCCGTCCTCCTGCGGCGGGCGGCCGACGACGATCGTCTGGAAGACCGGGTCGCGCTGCATCGTCATGACGTCGACGTGCAGCGCCGGGAACGGCTCGACCGGCGTGTAGAAGCCGGTGTGGTCACCGAAGGGGCCCTCCGGGAGCCGCGCGCCCGGTTCCAGCCAACCCTCCAGCACGATCTGGGCGTTCGCCGGCACCCGCAGCGGCACGGACAGGCAGTCGACCATCTCCACCCGCTCGCCGCGCAGGTAGCCGGCGAACAGGTACTCGTCGATGTCGGCGGGCAGCGGCGCGGAGGCGGCGTAGGTCACCGCCGGGTCGCAGCCGAACGCGATCGCCACGGGCAGCCGCTCCCCGCGCCGCTCGGCGACGGCGTGGTGGGCGTTGGAGTCCTTGTGGATCTGCCAGTGCATGCCGACGGTGCGCGCATCGTGCCGCTGCAGCCGGTACATCCCGAGGTTGCGCGCCCCGGTCTCCGGATGGCGGGTGTGGGTGAGGCCGAGGTTGAGGAAGGCGCCGCCGTCGTTCGGCCAGGCGTGCACCCCGGGCAGCCGGAACAGGTCGACGTCCGGTCCCTTGAACACGACGTCCTGGCACGGCGCGGTGCGGACCCGCCGCGGCGGGATCGAGGTGAGTGAGGCGGCCTTGCCCAGCGCGTCGCGCAGCCCGGACAGGCCGGTCGGCAGCTCCGGGCGCAGCAGCGCGGCGAGCCGGTCGCCGATCTCGTCGAGGCGGTCGACCCCGAGCGCGGCGGCCATCCGGGCCTCGGTGCCGAACAGGTTGATGGCCAGCGGCATGTCGGCGCCGCGGGGGGACTCGAACAGCAGCGCCGGCCCGCGCTCGCGGACCACCCGCGTCACGATCTCGGTGACCTCCAGGTGGGGGTCGACGGGCACGGAGATCCGCCGCAGTTCCTTTCGCCGTTCGAGATGAGCGAGGAACGCGCGTAGATCCGCCCAGGCCATGCCTCCATCCTGGCAGCCGGCGCGCCCGGCCGTCCGGCCTCCCACCATCAGTCACCATGGAAACCCGAGGGGTCACGACGCACCGCTGTGACGGTGAGCGGGCGGACGCCGGCGGCGGCCGATGGCGGACCGGCCGGACGCGGGCCGGGGCCGGAGGGCACACTAGGGATACACGGGCCGGCCATCACCGCGACATGTGCGCTCTCCGGGGAGGGCGCCGCACGCTCGTCTGCCCCTTCGGCGATGCCGCGCCTGGCCGGGACTACATACCCGCCGACCGATGTTCATACCCGATATGTCGAACCGGACGTAATCGATCATGGAGAGCGGAAGGAGCGACCAGCCTGTGCTGGGCCTCGCACTGAGTTTCGTGTTCATCGGATTCTGGGCGTACATGGTCGCCGACGTGTTCGGGACCCCGTCCGATGAGGTACGCGGTCTGTCCAAACCGATCTGGATCGTGGTCGTGATTCTTTTCGTTCTCGCTGGTGCCACCGCGTGGTACTTCTTCGGCCGGCCGCGGGCGAACGGGCTCGGAGCGCGGCCGCCGCGGCGGGCGGTCTCGGACCACCCGGCCTTCGGCCAGCGTTCGACCTGGGACGTCGACCGCCGCGAGGGGGGCCTGGGACGGCCCGGTTCGCGGATGGGTACCCGGCGCCCCGCCGTGCGGCCCAAGGGTCCGGACGACGACCCGGAGTTCCTCCGCGAGCTCTCGGATCGCATCCGCGGCGGCGACGCCGAGCCGCCGTCCGCCCGCGGCTGACGCTGCTACCAAGCCGCACCACACCATCCGCCGAGACGAGCCGCACGCACGCACGCACCAAGCCACACCGGCGACGGCCCGAGTGCAGCTCCTCATGGAGCCCTTTCCGGCGTTCGGTGACTGAGTGCGATATCGGTTGGCGCCCGCCTCGCCGCCGGACGGCCCACGAGCACCACGCCGCGAGGAGGCGTGCACGGGAGCGGAGCCACCTGGGTCCCTCTGGTGGGACATCCGGACGCCGGGCCCACCAGAAGGACCCAGGTAGGCGCTCTCCCACGCATCCGCCACCGACGCACGAGCCGTCACCCGTTTCGCGACCCGCCCAGCCACACCGCTGACGTCACGGAACGTGACAACGGGACTGGAGGAGAACGAGCGGCAAGGGCGACCTTGCCGCTCCAGAGGGATAAACCGGACGCAGAGCCCTCCAGAGGGGCGGGGAGAGTCGGCGGCGCGCGTCGCGCACGCCCGCCCGGCTCCCCACTCCCCAGGCCGGCACTGGGTCGGATCCGGGTGTGCTCCGCCGCCGGCCGAGACCGCTGCGGCCGACGCTGCGGGGCCTGGCCGGCCGTGAGCCTCGGAGGCCGGCCAGGCGGCCGGACCGGGGCGGACCGAGGTCCGCCCCCCGACCGCCGCGGGTCAGACGCCCGCGTAGGAGTGCAGGCCGGTGATGACGAGGTTCACCAGGTAGTAGTCCACGAACAGCGCGGTGAACGCGACCAGGGAGATGGCGGCGGCCCGCCGGCCCCGCCAGCCGGCGGTCGCCCGCGCGTGCAGGTAGGCCGCGTAGCAGACCCAGGTGATGAACGACCAGGTCTCCTTGGGGTCCCAGCCCCAGTACCGGCCCCAGGCCGCCTCGGCCCAGATCGCCCCGGCGATGATCGCGAAGGTCCAGATCGGGAACGCGAACGCGATGACCCGGTAGGACAGGGTGTCGAGAGCCGCGGACGACGGCAGGCGCATCACGATGCCGCCGCGGCTCTGCATCGCGCGGCTGGCGTCGGCCCGGCCGGCCGCCACCTCGGCGAGCCGGTTCTCCCAGCGCTCCTTGACCAGGAACAGCACCGTGGTCACCGCGGAGATCAGGAACACCCCGCTGGAGACGATCGCGCCGACCACGTGGATCTTCAGCCAGTACGAGTTGAGCGCGGGCACCAGGGGCCCGGGCGCGACGTAGAGTACCGTGCCGGCGAAACCGAGGTAGAGCACCACCGGCACCATGACGAAGACGCCCAGCCAACGGACCTGCTGCCGGGTCATCAGGGCGAGGAACGTCGTGACTGCGATCAGGCAGATCATCGACGAGTACTCGTACATGTTGCCCCAGGGCACCCGGTCCGCCGCGATGCCACGGGTGACGACCGAACCCAGGTGCAGCGCCCAGCCGACCACCGTGAGCAGCACGGCGATCCGCCCGATCCACCGGGCGCGAGCGGGCACCTCGACGTCGCCGTCGTTGCCGGCGACCAGGGTGTGAGCGGCGGTGTCCCGCTGGCGCACCGCCTCGATCTCGCGGGCACGCGCCGCCGCGAGCGCGGCCGCGGCGGGATCGTCCGGGTCGATCTCCACGCCGGATCCGGCGTCCGCGGGGGCTCCGGCCCCGACGAGCACGGCCGACCGGTCGGCCGCGCGGGCGGCGGGAATCTCGGCCGCCAGCTCCGCGGCACCGCGGCGCGCGCCCAGGCGGCTGAACGCGAACTCGGCCGCGTAGCCGAGCATGGCTGCGGCGTAGACCGCCATGCCGCTACCGAACAGATGATCGGAGAGGCTGGCTACGCCCTCGTTGACCGCCATCAGTGCTCCCGTTCGCTGGCGTTCGACGCGGCGCCACCGGCTGCGGTGCCGCGCGATTCCGTGGTGCTCGGCGCCGCGGCGCCGCCTCCCGCCGTGGGCTCGCCCGGCGGCGGTGACGCCGCCTCGGGCCGCGCCGCCGCGTCCTGCCCGCCGGCCGGGCCGGTCGCCTCGCGGACGAGGGTGGTGAGCTGACCGAGCTCGACGGCGAAGCCGTCCCCGTGCGAACGGGACAGGCCGCCGATCTCGACGACCGAACCGCCGCCGGGTGCCGGGCTCGCCCGGACCCACAGGCGGCGGCGGTGCACCCGCAGGCTGGCGATCAGCCCGACGATGATGAGCACCGCGAAGATCAGCGCCTCCCGCTTGAACGGGTCGGACTTCACCTGGAAGGTGGCGAACTCCGCGACGCTGTCGGCCTCCAGGCTCAGCCCGCCGGGCAGCCCGGTCAGGGTCCGCTGCCGGGGGTTGTTCAGGGCGAGCACCTGCGCGTTGCGTGCCATTCCGGCCGGACCGTTCAGGGTGAGCTGGCGCATGTCCCGGGTGTCGACCGTGTACACGTTCTGCGGCACGCCCTCGTCGAGGTGAAGGTTGCCGACGAAGCCGGTGATCGTCAGGCCGGGTGCGCGGGCCGCCGGGAAAGTCGAGACATAGCCCTGGGTCGGGTCGAGGTGGGTCGTCGGCGTGAACACGCCGCTGAAGGCGAGCTGCTGGGGCTCCTTGCGGACGCCGAGCGGCGCCAGGCCTGTGTCGGGAATCTTGACCGTGCAGGTCGAGGTGAACATCCCGTCTCGGGGGGTGCAGGGCACGTTGCCCTGCCAGACGGTCCGGCCCCGGGCGTCGCGCAGGAGGAAGTGCGGGGCGTACCCGTGCCCGATGAGGTAGATCTTGGCGTTGCCGAGGACCAGCGGATGATTCACCCGGATCGTCGCCGGCCGGGTCGGTGTGTCCAGGTCGGGCGAGTAAGCGACGTCGGCGCGGAAGTCCGACGGCTCGCCGTTCGGCTCGTAGGCGGCCGCGAAGCGGTTCAGAGTCAGCGAGAACGGGCGCAGCTTGGCGGTGTCGACGAGCTTGCCGCCGCTGAACTGGTCGTACGAGATGATCGTATTGGCCATGCTGTCCCCGGTGACGACGAGCGTGGTCCCCTGGTAGCCGAACCAGGAGCCGAAGCCGACCGCGGCGAGCAGCCCGACCAGCGCGACATGGAAGACGAGGTTGCCCGTCTCGCGCAGGTAGCCCTTCTCGGCCGCGACGGAGTGGTCCGCCGAGCCGTCCGGCCGCCGCGTCCCGGCGGGGGCGACGCTGGCGCGGAACCGGCGCCGGCGCAGCGCCGCGCGGGCGGCGGCCGTCGCATCGGCCGGGGCCAGCGGGCTGGCCCACGAACTGCCGCCCGGCAGCCGACCGGGCCGCGCCGGCGCCTTCGGCGGGGCGGTGAACAGCGCCCTGGCGTGCCAGCGGATGCGCGACGACAGGCAGCCGATCAGCGAGATGAACAGCAGCAGGTAGATCGCCGCGAACCAGGGAGCGGCGAAGACGTCGAAGCCGGAAAGCTTGTCGAGCAGGGGCCCGAGGGTCTGGTGCTTCGACAGGTACTGATCGACCCGCATCGGGTTGATGTTGCGCTGCGGCAGCAGCGACCCCGGCACGGCGGCCAGGGCGAGCAGGAACAGCAGCACCAACGCCGTGCGCATGCTGGTGAGCTGCCGCCAGGAGCGGACGGCGAGCGCCAGCGCCGGATGCCGCCCGGGCCGGGTCCCGCCGGACGCCGACGCATCCTGCCCGGCGGCGCCGCCGGGCCTCCCGGCCGCGGACCGGCGAGCTCCCCCGACAACAGGCGTCGGGTCCGGGTCGAGCCCGTCAGCTCGGTCAGCCCCGTCGGGCCCGGGTGGCGCGAACGCGTCCGGCGCGACGGCGACGGCGACCGCGACGCGGGCGTCGGCGTGCCCCTCGGGCAGCCGGCGTCCGCCCGAGGAGTCCGGGTCGAACCCGACGGCCTCATCGTCCATGACGTCCGCCGGATCGACCGCGTCCGTGTCGTCGGGGCCCGGCTTCGGCGCGAGGTCGGTGGCCGCGCCGGCAGGCTGGTGGGGACGGGTGGAAGAGGTCACAGCGGCGTCTCCGAGAAGCCGGGGGCATAGGGCCGCAGATTGGCGATCAGGTCGGCCCACTCCCCGGAGAGTTGGAGCACCCCGACCGCGACGAGCAGCGCGCCACCGGACAGAGTCAGGGCGCGGGTGTGTCGCCGCAGCAGGTGCAGGGCGCCGACGGCACGCCGGAAGGCGAGCCCGACGGCGAGGAACGGCAGCCCGAGTCCCAGGCAGTACACGGCGGAGAGGAACGCACCCCGGCCGGCCGTCGCACTCGCCACCGCCAGCCCTTGCACTGCCGCCAGCGTGGGGCCGAGGCAGGGGGTCCAGCCGATGCCGAACAGCACCCCGAGCACCGGCGCGCCGAGCAGGCCGGGGCGCGGCAGCCGGTGGATGCGCCACTCGCGGTTCGCCCAGGACATCTGGGAGAACACCCCGGCGAAGGCCAGGCCCATGACGATGGTGAACGCTCCCAGGATCTGGCTCATCCCGACCTGGTGGCGGACCAGCCACTGACCGAGTCCACCGAAGGCCGCGCCGAAGGAGACGAACACCGCGGTGAACCCGAGCACGAACAGCCCGGTGCCGGCGGCGACCCGCCCGCCGACGCGCAGCCGGCCCAGCCGCGGCCCGAGACCGGCGAACCGCCCGCCGCGCCCGCCGTCCCCGGTCTCCGCCGCCGTCGACCCGGCGGCCGGGGCGGAAGCATTCCCGCCCGTGGCGGACCATCCGGCCGCACCGCCGCCGGACCCGGCCAGACCACCGCCGGACCCGGTCGGACCGCCGCGGCCGACCTGCGGTGCCGCCCCGGCCGGTGCCGGCAGCGGCGGCGCGGCGACGGCGGCCGCCAGGACCGGCTCGGATGCCGCGGCGCGATCGGCTGACCCTGACGGTCGGCGGGCGGGGCGCCGCTCGCGGTCCTGGAGCTCCTCGCCGGACAGGCCGGTGATGAAGCTGAGGTAGCCGGGAACGAGGGGCAGCACACACGGGGACAGGAAGGACAGCAGCCCGGCCGCCGCCGCGACCGGGGCGGCGAGCAGCACGGGCCCGTCCGTGACGAGCCCGACCACGCTCACCGCGGGTCCCCCGTCCCGCCCGGCCGCCGCCCGCTCACGCCTCGGCCTGCAACCGGGTGAGCACGGGCTTGAGGTCGTCCTCGGGCACGACCGGGCCGGTGAAGCGGGCCGCGATGCGCCCGTTCGCGTCGAGCACGAAGGTCGACGGCAACCCCGGGGCGACCGGCCAGCCCGCGGCGAGCGTGCCCAGCCGGTCGACGACGCTCGGGTACGGCACGCCGTTGTCGCGCACGAAGGCCTTGGCGCCCGACGGGTCCTTCTCGTTGACGCCGAGGAACGCCACCGTCGGGTTCGCCTTGGAAAGCTGCACCAGGCCGGGCGTCTCCGCCCGGCAGGGGGCGCACCACGAGGCCCAGAAGTTGACCACGACGATCTTCCCCCGCAGGGACGCGACGTCGAACGCGGCTCCGTCGAGGTTCTTGCCGGCGAGCTTGGGTGCCTCGTGCCGGTTTCCGGCCGGGACGAAGTCCTTGCCGGCGGACTGCTGGACGAAGTTGAAGCCTCCGCCGCCGGTCGCGTCGACCGTGCCTCCCCCGCCGGAACAGGCCGCCACCAACCCCGCCACCGCGAGCACCACCGCGGCGAGCCCGACCCGCCTGATCCGCGTCCGCTGCCGGCGCGACCCCGCGGCCCGGTCATGGACAACGCCTGTCACCGGCGTGTCCGACCTGTCACCCGACGCGGACCGCCGTCCCTTCTCCGCCACGCGAACCAGTATGTGCCCTGCCCCTTCCCGGCTCGGAACCCGTCTACGACCAACTGTAGAACTCAACTCAGCGTAGGCGGCGAGGCCGGCGGACGCGCGTGGAGTTCGACACGGCGGACACCACTGGGCTCGGCGGCTACCAGGTGGGTACCATCCCGCCGTCGACCCGGAGGTCCGCGCCGGTGATGTTGCCGCCGCGGTCCCCGGCGAGCAGGACGACGGCCGCAGCGACCTCCTCCGGCGTGCTGAACCGGCCGGTCACGGAGCTGCCGGCCGCGGCGTCGACGACACTCGCGGGGTCCGCGCCGGTGGCTCGCGAGACCGTGGCGGCGACGCCGTCGGACCCGAGCCACAGGTCGGTGGCGACCGGGCCGGGACTGACCGTGTTGATTCGCACGCCCCGGCCACCGACCTCGCGGGCCAGCGACTTGCAGAAGTTCGCCAGCGCGGCCTTCGCCGCGCAGTAGTCGATGACCGCCGGATCGGCGAGGACCGAGTTCACGGAGCTGATCGTGACGATGGAACCGCTGCCGGCGGCGAGCATCAGTGGCAGCGCCGCCCGGGTCGCCCGCACCGCGGCGAGCAGGTTCAGGTTGAGCGTTCCCAGCCACATCTCGTCGGTGACCGAGCCGAACCCGCCGGGCCGGGCGGGCGCGGAACCGACGTTGTTGACCAGGATGTCGACCCGCTCGCCGGCCCGCTCGACGAGCGCGGCCGGACCGTGGGGGGTGGCCAGGTCCACCAGGTGGACCCGCACCGCGCCGGTGGCCGCCAGCTCGTCGAGCTCGGGCGAGCTGCGACGGGCTCCGGCCACCACCGTGGCGCCCTCGGCGACCAGCGCCCGAACCACCGCCAGGCCGATGCCCCGGCTCGCCCCCGTGACGACGGCGATCCGCCCGAGCAGTCCCATGTCCATTCCGAACCTCCGTTGTCGGCAGAACCGTCCGCCCGTCGGCCGTGACCGCCGGTGCCCGTGCGGGCCGTGGCGGCGCCCTCCGGAGCCGCCTCGCAGGCAGGTTAGGGCCGTCGGCCGGTCCCGGTCCTGGGTTGCATGACGGAAGGCGTGACGCTGCCGCCGGGTACCGCGCCGGGACCGGTCCCTCCTCCACGCGGCCGGTAGCACCGGACCGCGAGGCGGACGGTCACGGCGGCGTGACGCCGCGGCCAGGCCGCCTCGGCCCGATGGCGCAGGTCCTCGACCGTGCGGTGGTGGCCGGTCGGGCCCATCAGGGCCAGGTCGACGGCCTCGTCGGCGGACAGCACGAGCGGAATGTCCAGGCGTTCGACGGCGGCCGGGTCGAACCGGTCGGCGGTCCGCTCGTCGAGTCGGTCGCCCTTGTCCGGCTGCATTCCGACCAGCCCGAGCGGGCCCCGCAGCTCGGCGAGATGGCCCGGTTCGGGGGTGACGACGATGAGCAACCCGTCCGGCCGGAGCACCCTGCGCATCTCGGCCGGGTTGCGCGGGGCGAAGACGTCGAGCAGCACGTCGACGCAGCCGTCGGCGACCGGCCACGGGCCGGCGGCGTCGAAGGCGACTGCTCCGATCCGGGGGTGGGCCCGCGCGGCCCGGCGCAGCGCGTACTTCGACACGTCGACCGCGACCCCGGCCGCCCCGGCGGGCAGCGCGGCGAGCACTCCGGCCAGGTGGTGGCCGGTGCCGGCCCCGATCTCGAGCACCACCGGCCCCGAGCTGCCCGGTCTGGCGGCGGCGAGCTCGGCCAGCCGGGTGGTGAGCGGCCGGTAGTGCCCCGCCCCGAGGAAGGACTCCCGCGCGGCGACCATGGCGGCGGTGTCGCCGGTGATCCGGCGGGTGTGGCCGGTGCGCAGGTTCACGTAGCCGCCGCGCCCGAGGTCGAAGCCGTGCCCGGCGGCGCAGCGCAGGGCACCGCCGTCCCGGTGCAGCGCACCCGCGCACACCGGGCAGCGCAGCACCGGCAGCACCGCCTCGACACCCTCGACGCCGACGCCCCCGACGACACCACCGACGCCCCCGACGACACCCTCGACGCCGACGCCAACACCGCCAACACCGGCGGCGCTGGCACCACCGGCACCGGCGACGCCTGCGTCACCACCACCGGCGACGACGGCGGGCTGGGGCGACGCCGGCGGTCGGGGCGGGTTTGGGCCGGTCAGGCCCCGACCGATCCGGGCAGGTTCGCGGTCGGACCGTTCGGTTCGGCGTACTCGATCCCGACGAGGTCCCGCCCGCGGTAGACCGCGGTGGTGACGCTGGCCAGGCCGCACTGGCGCCGGTCGGGGCGGTGCCACAGGTGCAGCCCCTCCAACGCCCGCCGGGTGGTCCACACCGGGAGCTGATGGCTGACCAGCACGACGTGCCGTCCGGGATGGGCGTCGCGCCACTCGGCGACGGCGGCGAGCATCCGCTGCGCGATCTCGTCGTACGGCTCGCCCCAGGATGGCCGGAACGGGTTGGCCAGCAGCCGCCACAGGTGCGGGTAGCGCAGGACCGCCGGGCCCGCCTCGAACGGCTTGCCCTCGAAGGCGTTGCGGCTCTCGATCAGCCTCGGATCGACCTCGACGGGCAGACCGTGCGCGGCGGCCATGGGAGTCGCCGTCTGCTGGGCACGGTCCAGGGGGCTCGCGACCACGGCGGCGACGTCCAGGCCGGCGAGGAACTCGGCGGTCACCTTGGCCTGGCGGTGGCCGGTCTCGGACAGCCCGAAGCCGGGCAGCCGGCCGTAGAGCACCTTCTCCGGGTTGAAGACCTCCCCGTGGCGGACCAGATGCACCCTCGTCAGCGGGCCCTGGCCGGCCGCGGGAGCGCCGCCGCTCGGCGCGACCGGCTCGACGATCGTGGTCGGGGTGCCGCGGGTGCCGGCCGGTCCAAGCGGGCCCTGCTCCACCTCGCCGCTTGGCCCCGATCCGGGTCCGGGTCCGGTGATCCGCGGCTGGCCCTGGGACGCGACCACCGGCCCGGCGCCCGGCGACGCGGTGCCCACCGGCTCGGCGTTCGGCCGCTCCTGCTCCGGGCCCGTCATGACCGGCCCCCGCTGGTCACGGGCACGGACGCCGGTTCGGGCACGGCGGCGGCGGCGCGGGCGGCGGCGGGTGCGGCGGCGGCGATCAGCTCCATCGTGGCGTCGTCGTGGGCGGCCGAGACGAACCACGCCTCGAACGCCGACGGCGGCAGGTAGATCCCCGCGTCGAGCATGCTGTGGAAGAACGCGGCGTAGCGGGCGGCGTGCTGCGCCTGGGCGCCGGCGTAGTCGACGACGGCCGCGGCGTCGGTGAAGAAGAAGCTGAACAGAGAGCCGGCGCTGCTGGGCAGGTGGGCGACGCCCTCCTCGGTCAGCGCCGTCGAGACGATGCCGGCGACGTCGGCGGCGCGGGCGTCGACGGTGGTGTAGACGTCGTCGGTGCAGGCCCGCAGGGTGGCCAGGCCCGCGGCGACGGCGATCGGATTGCCCGACAGGGTGCCGGCCTGGTAGACGGGGCCGGCGGGCGCGAGCCGCGCCATCACGTCGGCGCGGCCGCCGAACGCCGCCGCGGGCAGGCCCCCACCCATCACCTTGCCGAAGGTGAACAGGTCCGGCGACCAGTCCTCCATCGCGCCCTCGTTGCCCCACCAGCCGGCCCGGGAGATCCGGAAGCCGGTCATCACCTCGTCGAAGATGAGCAGGGCGCCGTGGACGTCGCACAGCCGGCGCAGCCCGGCGTTGAAGCCGGGCAGCGGCGGGACGACGCCCATGTTGGCCGCGGCGGCCTCGGTGATGACCGCGGCGATCGTGTCGCCGCGCTCGGCGAAGACGGCCTCGACCAGGGCGAGGTCGTTGTAGGGCAGGACGATGGTGTCGGCGGTCGCGGCGCCGGTCACGCCCGGGGTGTCGGGCAGTCCGAGGGTGGCCACCCCGGAGCCGGCGGCGGCGAGCAGGGCGTCGACGTGCCCGTGGTAGCAGCCGGCGAACTTGATGATCGTGGACCGGCCGGTGAAGCCCCGGGCCAGCCGCACGGCGCTCATCGTCGCCTCCGTGCCGGAGTTGACCAGCCGCACCTTCTCGACCGGGCCGACCCGCTCCACGATCAGCTCGGCGAGCTCCACCTCGCCCGGCGTCGGCGTGCCGAAGCTGGTGCCGGCGGACACCGCCCGGGACACCGCCTCGACGACGGCGGGATGGGCGTGGCCAAGGATCATCGGCCCCCAGGAGCAGACCAGGTCGACGTAGGTACGCCCGTCCGCGTCCGTCAGATACGGGCCGTCGCCGGACACCATGAAGCGCGGGGTGCCGCCGACAGCCCGGAAGGCGCGGACCGGGGAGTTGACCCCACCGGGAACGACACGCTCGGCGCGCCGGAACAGCTCTTCGGAGGCCGGCGCGGCAGAGGGAACCACCATGCCCACGATCCTCGCAGGTCCACGCGGCCACCCGCGCCTCGCGTGGCCAGCGGCACGCCTGCCGCCACCCGTCGGCGCTCCGCCGGACGCCGGACCAGCACCCGCGGCCCAGTGCCCGCGGTGGAGCGCCGCCGGCGGACGGGGGTCTGCCCCGGCCGCCCACCGGCGGCGGCCTGTGCGCCAGGACCCCGGCCGGCCGGCGGGCGGATCGCGCCCGGCAGCAGCTCCGAGGCCGCCTTCCGGGACTGCCGTCGCGGGTGGTTCGACAGGGATGCCGGGCCTGCGGCGGTGGCGGAGGGGATGGCGACGTTGTCCTGATAGTGCCCGGTGCATCGGCCACGCGCCCGGTCCCGAACTACTGATCGATAGGCGAGCCTGGCCTAGCCGGGGGTCCCCCGACGGGCGGTTCGCCGCAGCAGTGGACTTTCCCGCCGACCCACCCCGCGGCTGGTCCGTTCGGGCGTGACCACTCTCACGCCGTCCGCACGTTTCATCCGCGCCTGCCCAACCGGGCGAGCACCCGCCGAGCCGGGCGGTGCCGGCTGATCGTGCTTCCCGATCAGCGTCGCCATCCAGTCGGTGATCATCGTCCTGCGCGGGCCACCTCGCCCGGAGCCAGGGCGTCGTCCCTCGCCGTCCGCCCCCGGGGTGGACGGGGCAGCAGCAGGAGCGCCACCACCCCGGCGGCCGCCATCAGGGCCACCGGGAGCAGCAGGGTGTGGCGGAAGGCCGCGACGACGCCGCCGGCCGCGGCGGCGGGTATGTCGCCGGCGAGGTCGGCGCCCTGGTCCAGGCCGGCCAGGCTCGCCAGGTTCGACGCGAGCAGCACCGACGTCAGCGCGGTGCCGACGGAGACGGCGACCTGGTTGGTGATGTTCAGCAGGGTGCTGCCGGCGGCGGTGTCCCGGTCGGGCAGGTGGCGCATCGCCGTCGTGATCGTGGGCATGATCGTCGCGCCGGTCCCGATCCCGGTCACGGCCATGGACAGCAGCAGACGCCAGTACGGCGTGTTCGCGTCGAGCTGGAGCAGGGTGGTCAGCAGGCCGGCGGTCGCGATCACGATGCCCGCACCGACGACGCGCGCCGGCGGGACCCGGTCGATCAGCCGGCTCGCGACCTGCAACGACAGGCCGGTGGTCAGCGCCTGCGGGATGGCCAGCAGCCCGGCCGCCGCCGGGCTCTGCCCCCGGACGAGCTGCCAGTACAGCGGCACGATGAACATCGAGCCGAAGTAGGCGGCCGCGAACAGACCCAGCGTCGCGGTGCCGGCGGCGAGGGCACGCCGGCCCAGCAGGCGCACCTCGACCAGCGGGCGCCGCGTGCGCAGCCGCAGCGCCCGCAGCACGAACACGACGCACAGCGCCAGACCGAGCAGCGCCGGGACCAGCACGGCCGCCGAGACGAGGGTCCCGCGCCGGCCGCTTTCCGCCAGCCCGTACACGACGGCGGCCAGACCCGGCCCGATCAGCGCGAGGCCCGGCAGGTCGAGCCGCTCGCGGACACCCTCCGGCGCGTCGCGCGGCAGCAGCCACAGCGCCAGCGGGATGGCGACCAGCGCGATCGGCACGTTGATCAGGAAGATCCACCGCCAGGAGTACTCGACGAGCCACCCGCCGAGCGTCGGCCCGGCGAGCGGGCCGACCAGCACGGGCAGCCCCAGCACGCCCATCGTGCGGCCCCGGACCTCCGGCCGCGCGCTGCGCATCGCGATCGTCATCGCGATCGGGTTGACCAGCCCACCGCCGATCCCCTGCAGCACGCGGAAGGCGACGAGTGAACCGATGTTCGGGGCCAGCCCCGCGAGCAGTGAACCCAGCCCGAACAGGGCCAGCGCGGCGACGTAGACGCGGCGGGTGCCAAGCCGCGCGGCCAGCCACGCGGTCGTCGGCACCACGACCGCGAGTGCCAGCGTGTACCCGGTGGTGACCCACTGGATCACCGCCAGCGGAGCGTGCAGATCCCGGGAGAGGCTGCGGATCGCAACATTGGTGATGGTCACGTCGAGAACGACCATCAGCCCGCCGAGCACCAGCACGGCGAGCGTGAGCCGGGTCTGCCGGTCGATTCCGGCGGACGGCGGCGATGCCGGCGACCCGGCCGACGGCGGCGATGCCGCCGGTTCGGCCGACGTGCCGTATTCCTGCCCCGGCACGGCGGCAGCGCCCGCAGTGGCGCGGGGTGCGTGCGCGGCGCCGGCTTCACCGGCCCGTGGGTTCGGCGCACCTGGACGGTCGGGGGCTGTCCTGGGCGAACTGCCTGCCATCACGGTCCTCCTCGGCCCGGGCCGTCCGGCGGAATCTCCACCACACCCGGTCGCGCACCACCCTCGAACCTGAAGTCAACATGAAGTCAAGGGCACCCAGTGCCGGTGCTGGATGAGCGACACCCGCTGCCCCACCTCGTGCCCGAGGGCGTCGAGTCGCCGCGTGGCCTGCGTCAGCATCAGCACGGCGGACGTGCTCGCGGGAGACGATCGGGTGGTCGAGGTCGGCCGGTTCCTCGCGGCTCGCCGGGTCGTGAACGCCGCGAGGACCGGGGAGCCACCGAAAACGCGCCGCCGCTTTGTTCAGAGTCAGCCGGCGGCAGTTCAGACCGTGGAAGGCAATCAGCACGGCGAGCACGAGTCGTCCGGGCAGTCGACGCGGGCGTGGTTGCGGGCGAGCTCTGAGCCGATGGTTCGTCCGGCGATGTACAGCAGTTCACGAAGCACCAAACAGATCATTCACCGAGCCGTCGGAGGGCCTCGGCATAATGCGGAAGCTCCTCGTCCAACACCAGGTCGAGAAGCTCCACTCGGCTCCCGTTTCGGGGACAGGGAGGCGCCGTCCCACCGTGGCAGAGACCCGCATGAATCATGCCACCGGTAGAGTGACGACAGCTCGACACCCTCCGTCCGGAACCGGGCGGAACGCCGTGGGGCGTATGCCGAGTCAGGGGGACAGGGGCATGACGGACGCAGGTCAGCGGAAGACCGATTCGCACTTGCGGGAAGACAAGCGGGTTTGGCGCGTCGGGTACGCTGTCGCAGGAATCGCCGTTATCGTGTTGGCACTTTTGGCTACGGTTTCAGGGCCACCCTCGGCGCACATTCATAGCATTACCGTGCAGCCTTCCACCTGCCCGACGGTGTATATATTCTACGGCAACCAGCAGTCGCCGTACAGGAATTTTGCGGTGGAGTTGAAAAACAGATCGCGGCAGCTCTGCCGGAAGTGAAGAACGTACAACTACAGGAAACGGAGGGGGGCGCGGACAATCTCTACCACCTCGAGGATCCGCAAGTCAATGATTCGCACGCCGCCCGGTGCGCGATCGCGATGACCAAGCTCAATGTTGCGGTGGACGCAACATACGGGGTTTACCAGTTCAACTCCGCCATCGCCTTAAGCCCAGAGCAGGGACCACCGGCCCGCAGTGTTCAGAACCAGATACTGGGGCTGCGGACGGTCGGGCCAGCGTTCGATGATCTACTACAGATCGTCGTCCGGGACCCGAAGATTACGAAGCTGGAACAGCTCTGCGACAAGCCCCTCAGCATCGGCCTGCCACTGTCGGGCTCGCGGCAACTGACCGCGGTCTTCTATCGCACGATATGCGGCAAAGAACTGCAGGGGGGCCAGGAGAAGATATACGAGAAGACGCTGAAGGAGGGATTCGCCCTCCTCGGTGACGGTGCCGTGGACGCGGTCATCTGGGTGAACGCCACACCGACCGAGGATATTAGAGCCGCGATCATAAACCAGCAGGCTCACCTACTCGATGTCGACATCCCGTCGTACGTGATAGATCAAGACAAGAAGAACGTGCTAGCAAAGATGAACGAAAACTGGCGGGACTTCTACCGGAAGAAGGCGGGTGGAGAATTCATCGAGCAGAACGTGATACTGTCCCGAAGGATCTTCGCAGAAGACTATGACACGAAGAACGACGTCACGACCGTCGGAGTGCCCAACGGCCTGGTGGTCCGGGATTCCACCGACTCTGCGCTGGTGGCAGCATTGGCCCATATCCTGGCGTCAACCGAGAGCCGCGGCGCTCTCACGAAGGCCGTCTGGCCGAATGACGCGAGACGCAGCCACCAACTGGCGGATGTAAGGAGTTATATGGACGACGACCTGGTGTCATCCCTCTTCTGCTATGTGCCGTTGCATCCGGCCGCGGCCGACGTCTACCGTTCGCAGTTCCACCTTCCGCTGCCGAACTGCGGAAAGGCGTAGGAAAACGGCCGACAGGGAGGAGTCGGCCGGTGTGACGGGCGGGCGTGGGGCGGCCGCCGAGTAGGCCCACGGTGGCGGTCAGACGGCGTCAATGGTCAGACGGCGTCAGCGGTCAGACGGCGTGCCTCGCGGCTTTCGGTGGTGTCGCCGGGGGCGGGCACCCCACGGCGGCATCCATTTAATGATGAGCGAGACGAACAGGGCGAACGCGGCCTCGATCCCGGTACGGAGCACCCCGGGGCTGACGCCGAATACGCGGGTCACGACCACGCCCAGGCCCGCGCCCTCCACCGCGGCAACCGCCATCAAACCGGCCAGCCAGCGCGGGCCCGGGGAAATCGCGACGACGAGCATCGCCATCGCCGATCCGACCCCGACCGGGCCGAGCACCTCGCCTGGTCGTCCGGCCCACCACACTGGCGACGTGACCGCGCCGGCCGACGCCGTGATCGCTACGATTCCGCCTAACCCAGGCGCGACGGATCGGAAGGTAAGCCGGCGACCGTTCACGGGCGGCCCGCCCGGATCGGGGCCGCCTCCCGGGCCCGGTCCGGCGAGGACCTGCTCTTCCGTTTTGACTTCGTCAGGCTGTGGCCCCGGATGCGGGTCGACGCTGCGGTTAGGGAATGGCGCCGGTGAGGTCGGTGGCGTTCGACGGGGGTGGCGGGGGAACTCCGGCTCGACGTCCGGTTTCATCCGGCCAGCCAAGGCCCCTCGTACCGCGTCGAGGAGACGCCGCCGGGCGGTGTCGGCGGCAAGGTCGAACAGGTCGACGGAGACGAGCGTCCGAAGGACCCCAGGACGCTCGCAGTCCTCGACCCGGATTGGGAGCAGCTTGCGGGTGAGCCCGTCCGGGTCGGCGGCCTGCGCGGCGCGCCACTCCGGCCCGCCGAAGACCGAGGACAGGTAGGCTTTCGACAGCACGGCGATGGTCCGCGTGGCCTGGGTGATGCCCTGTTCCATCTTGTACCGCCAGTCCGAGCCGGGCACGAAGTCCCACGCCTGGATCAGTACCCGGTAGCCGGCTTCCACCTCGAGTTGCCAGGCGATCCACTCCGCCCACCGCCGATCAGCGGCGGCATAGGAGATGAAGAAGTCCCAACCGCCCGCACCATCGCCAACCCCCGACATAGCACAGCATCTTTCACCATCGTGACCGGCCACGACACATCACGTCGGATATCGGCGCCGCCGCTCGTGGCGGGGGCTGGGGCCGGAAACTCGGATGCGCCGCCGGCGATCCGCTGGTAGTTCATCGCTCATGAACAAGCCCTTATGGACGATCCGGCCGGCCCGCGCCGACGAGGCCGACCGGCTACGGGCCGTCGATGACGAGGCGGGCACCCTCTTCAACGGCCTCGGGTTGATCGACGACGCTCTCGACGTACCGTCCCCGCCCGACGAACTGGCCCGCCTCATCGGTCTGTCCCAGGTCTGGGTGGGCTGCCTGGGAGACGACTGCGTCCCGGTCGGCATGGTGATCGCCTCAGTACGCGACGGGCTCGGCTACGTCGAGGAACTCGCGGTCCTGCCCTCGTACGGCCGGCGGGGACTCGGGGGGCGTCTGCTCGCCGCCGTGGGCGACTGGGCTCGCTCGCGCGGCCTGCCGGGAGTGACCCTGTCGACGTTTCGCGATGTGCCGTGGAACGGGCCGTTCTACCGCCGCCACGGCTTCCGGGACCTCTGCCCCGCCGAGTGGACGCCGAGCATGCCGGCGATCCGAGCCGGCGAGGCGGAGCGTGGTCTGAAGGTCGACGCCCGGGTCTTCATGCGCTGTGACCTGGATGTCCAAGATGGGTGATCGGACCCCGGTCGGCTCGGATCACCCGGGCGGCCGTGATGCTCCTCGTCGGTCTCCACCCGCCCGAGCAGGCCATGGCGATCCTCGACCACCACCTCGACCGGATCTTCACCTGCCCCCGCTCCCGGCGGCTGTGGTGGGGCGGGCGGGTAGGATTTCCCTGTGTCGACGGCACGTGTCACCGCCGAGGCGGCGAGCCCCCGGATGATGCTGATGTCCATGCCATCCGGCCTTTTCCGCGCGTCCTGACAGACCACCGATGAGGCCCCGACGGAGCCTCATCAGCGAGGTTGCGCACCGGGGCGGGAGGATCCGAAACCGATGGGTCGCTACTTCGTGACGACGGCCATCCCGTACGTCAACGGCAAGCCGCACGTGGGGCACGCGCTGGAGCTGGTCGAGACCGACGCGTTCGCCCGGCATCTGCGGGCGCGCGGTGACGAGGTCCGGTGCCAGACCGGCACCGACGACAACGCGCTGAAGAACGTGCAGGGCGCCGAGGCCGAGGGAATCACCCCCACGGAATATGTCGAACGGGTGGCCGCCCGGTTCATCTCCCTGCGCGAGCCGCTGAACCTCTCCTTCGACGACTTCATCAAGACCAGCTCCGACCCGCGGCACCGGCCGGGCGTGGAGAAGCTGTGGACGGCCTGCGCCGAGCGCGGCGACTTCTACCGCAAGAGCTACGCCGGCCTGTACTGCGTCGGCTGCGAGCTGTTCTACTCCCCCGACGAGCTGGTCGACGGTCGCTGCCCGGAGCACGGGACCGTGCCGGATCTGGTCGAGGAGAGCAACTGGTTCTTCCGGCTGAGCCGCTACTCCGACCAGCTCCACGAGCTCATCTCCAGCGACCGGCTGCGCATCGAGCCGGCCACCCGCAAGCGCGAGGTGCTGTCGTTCATCGAGGCCGGGCTCGAGGACTTCAGCGCATCCCGGAGCATGAGCCGGGCGCGCGGCTGGGGCATTCCGGTGCCCGGCGATCCCGACCAGGTCATCTACGTCTGGTTCGACGCCCTCGGCAACTACATCACCGCGCCCGGGTACGGTACCGACGACGCCAGCTTCCAGCACTGGTGGAACGACAGCGACGCCCGCGTTCACGTCATCGGCAAGGGCATCATCCGGTTCCACGCCGTCTACTGGCCGGCGATGCTGCTCTCCGCCGGCGTGCGCCTGCCCGACACCATCTTCGTGCACGAGTACCTCACCGCGGACGGCATGAAGATTTCGAAGTCGGCCGGGAACGCGGAGGACCCGGCGGACATCGTCGCCGCGTACAACACCGACGCGCTGCGGTGGTGGATGCTGCGCGACGTCGCCCGCAGCGGCGACACCGACTACACCACCGAGCGGCTGATCACCCGGGCCAACGAGGACCTCGCGAACAACATCGGCAACCTGGTCAACCGGACCGTGTCGATGGTGAAGCGCTACCGCGACGGGGTGATCCCGCCCGTCGCGGCGGACAACCCGGGGGCCGCGGCGCTGCGGGCGGCCCGGGAGCAGGCCCCGGCGACGATCGACGCGGCGTTCACCGCGTTCGACTTCCGCCGCGCCGCCGAGGCTGTCACGGCGATCGGCAACGAGGGCAACCGGTACGTCGAGGCCGCGCGCCCCTGGGACCTCGCGAAGGCCGAACGCAAGGAGGGCGCCGCCCCGGCCGCCCTCGATGCCGTGCTCGCCGAGCTGGTCGCCACCTGCCGGGAACTCGCGGCACATCTCACGCCGTTCCTGCCCGACGCGGCGCCGCGCATCGCCGCCCAGTGCGGCGACGGCGGCTCCCGCGTCGCCGACCCCGCCCCCGTGTTCCCCCGCCTGGAGGCCCCGGCCTGAGTCGAGCCGCCCCGGCCGCGGCGGCCGCCGCTGCATTCGTGACGGCCGGTCGCGGTGCGCGGGAAGGATTGCGGTGCGATACGCACGATCCGCCGGTGTCAGACCGTGCAGAACGCACCGCAATCGGCCCCCGCCCTGGTTCGGACTCAGTCGTCTAGGGCCGCGCCGCGACCGCGGGTGTCGGCCGCGCCGACGGCAACGCCGCAGCCGCGGCTGGCGGTAGCGGGGCGAACCGGCGCAGGCGCAGGCTGTTCGTCACGACGAACACCGAGCTGAACGCCATCGCCGCGCCGGCGATCATCGGGTTGAGCAGGCCGGCCGCGGCCAGCGGGAGCGCCGCCACGTTGTAGGCGAACGCCCAGAACAGGTTCCCCCGGATCGTGCGCAGCGTCGCCCGGGACAGTCGGATCGCGTCGGCCACCAGCCGCGGGTCGGCGTTGACCAGAGTCAGGTCGGACGCCTCGATCGCCGCGTCCGTCCCGCCGCCCATCGCCAGGCCGAGGTCGGCCTGGGCCAGCGCGGCGGCGTCGTTCACCCCGTCGCCGACCATCGCCACGACCCGGCCCTCGCCCTGCAACCGGCGGACCGTCGCCGCCTTCTCCTCGGGCAGGACCTCGGCGATGACGTCCTCGGGCGCGATCCCGACCTCGGCGGCGACCGCGCGGGCCACGGCTTGCGCGTCCCCGGTCAGCAGGACCGGATGCAGGCCGAGCCGGCGCAGGGCGGCGACCGCCTCCGCCGCGGTGGGCTTGACCGTGTCGGCGACGCTGATCAGCCCGCGCGCGGCGCCGTCCCAGCCGACGACGACCGCGGTGCGCCCGGCGTCGCGCTCCCGAGCCAGGGCGCCCGCGAGCTCGGCCGGCAGCTCGGCGAACAGGCGGTCCCGGCCGACGACGACCGACCGGCCCTCGACGGTGCCGCGCACGCCGAGCCCGGCGTCGCTGGCGAAGTCCGTCACCGGCGGCAACGACCCGGCGGCCGCGGCTCGGGCGGCATCCGCGATGGCCCGGGCGATCGGATGCTCGGCGGCGTCCTCGGCCGCCCCGGCGAGGCGGAGCACGTCGGCGGCGCTCTCCCCCGGCGCCGAGTGGACGGCGGCGGTCCGCATCCGGCCGGTGGTCACGGTGCCGGTCTTGTCGAGCAGCACGGTCTGCACCCGCCGCGTCGACTCGAGGACCTCCGGGCCACGGATGAGGATGCCGAGCTGCGCACCCCGCCCCGTGCCGACGAGCAGGGCGGTCGGGGTGGCCAGGCCCAGCGCGCAGGGGCAGGCGACGATCAGGACGGCGACCGCGGCGGTGAACGCGTCCGTCGCCGGCTGCCCGGTGGCGAGCCAGGCGCCCAGGGTGATCAGCGCGGCCGTGATCACGGCCGGGACGAAGACCGCCGAGATCCGGTCGGCCAGCCGTTGGACGCGCGCCTTGCCGCTCTGGGCCTGCTCGACGAGCCGCGCGATGCGGGCAAGCTGCGTGTCGGCCCCGACCCGGGTCGCCTGCACGACGAGTCGACCGCCCGCGTTCACGGTCGCGCCGACCACCGGATCTCCCGGCCCGACCTCCACCGGTACCGACTCGCCGGTGACCATGCTCGCGTCGACCGCGGAGACCCCCTCGAGCACCACCCCGTCGGTCGCGATCTTCTCGCCGGGGCGGACGACGAACTCGTCACCGAGGCTCAGCTCGTCGACCGGGATCCGCGTCTCGACCGTCAGGCCCCCGCGCCCGGACACCGGACGGCGCACCGTCACGTCCTTCGCCCCGAGGTGCAGCAGGGCCCGCAGCGCCGCACCGGAGCGGCGCCGGGCACGCAGCTCGAGGAACCGCCCGGCGAGCAGGAACACCGTGACCCCGGCGGCCACCTCCAGGTAGATCGCGGTGGCGCCGCCGCCGTCGGGCCCACCGGCGCCGTGGGACATCTCGACGCCGCCGGTGCCGGTGCCGACGTCGGACAGGCCGCCGGTGAGCGAGAACGAGTGCCGCATCCCCGGGTCACCCGCCCCGCCGAAGATCAGCGCGTAGAGCGACCACCCGAAGGCCGCGAGGGTGCCGAGGGAGACCAGGGTGTCCATGGTGGCCGCACCGTGCCGGGCGCCCCGGGCCGCCGCGGCGTGGAAGGGCCGGCCGCCCCAGAAAACGACCGGCGTCGCCAGTGCCAGGCTGACCCACTGCCAGTAGTCGAACTGCCAGGCGGGCACCATCGCGAGCACGAGCACCGGCAGCGCCAGCACCGCCGAGACGGTCAGGCGCCGGCGCATCGCCCGCAGGTCCGCGTCCGCAGGCGCCGCTCCGTCGACGTCCGCATCGTCCACCCCGCCGGCCACCTCGGCCGCATCGGCCGTCCCACCGGCCACCTCGGCCACCTCGGCCGTCCCGCCGGCCACCTCGGCCACCTCGGCCGTCCCGCCGGCCACCTCGGCCACCTCGGCCGTCCCGCCGGCCGCCTCCGCCGTCCCGGCCACGGCCGCAACGCCCATCGCTCTGGAGGGCCCGGCCGCGCCGGAACCGGCCGCGGCAGGCGGGGTGGCCCGAGAGCGGACGGACGGCGCCGCGCGCGCGGAGTCCGCGTCGGTCGGGCGCGGGCGCGCCTTGCGGGTCTGGGCGGGCAGGACCGCGGTGTAGCCGGCGGCCTGCACGGCCCGGATCAGGTCGTCGACGGTCACGGGGGCGTGCGGGGCGGCCGGGTCCGGCTCGCCGAGGGTGACGGTGGCCTTCTCCGTGGCGTAGTTCACCGAAGCGCTCACGCCGTCGATCCGGTTGAGCTTGCGCTCCACCCGGGCCGCGCAGGACGAGCAGGTCATGCCGCCGATCGCGAGCTCGACCCGGGCCGGCCCGCCGGCCTCGACCCCGACGTTGGTCACTCGATCTCCCTCCCCCGATCCGCCCGGTGGCGCACTGCCCGCGGACTCGTCAGGCCCGGCCGACCAGTTCGAACCCGGCCTCCGCCACGGCCTCGCGGACGGCGCCGTCCGCCAGCGCCCCGTCACTGACCACCGTGACCCGACCGTCCGCGAGATCCACCGCGACGCTGGACACCTGCGGCAGCCGCTCCAGCTCCTCGGTGACCGAGCGGGCGCAGTGCTCACAGGTCATCCCGGTCACGGTGTAGGCGTTCGCGGTCATCGCGATCCTCGTCTCCTCAGCCACAGTCCCCAGGCCGGGCGGGCCCGCCCGGCAGGCCCGAACATACCCCTCCCCCGTATAGCAAACAACTACCCCCTGGGGGTATCTGGTAGACGGCGACGGAAGTCACGGGAGCAGCTCTGGACGCGAACCCTCGACCCCTGGCCGAGGGGCTCCGCCCCCGCCCTGCCCGCCGAACGTTCCGGCCCGCCGGCAGCGGCCAGGACCGCCTCCCGACCCGCACCGCCCGGAACGCCCCTGACCAGCCGACGAGCGCCGGCCGTGCTGATCGGGGTGATCCCCCGGACGGGGGATGGCCGCCCGGCGGCCTGGGAGAACATCGGCGGTGCGCGGTCCGACGAACCGCGGCTCGCGCCGGTCGCCCGCATCCGGCCGGTCGCGGCAACAGCCCGGCGCCACCATCGACGCACGCCGGTCAAGCCTCACATCGACGCGACCCCCCTGAGGGCCCGGCACCATCCGGCCGCATACCCCACCAGCCCGATCGTCGAACGTCCCGCCTGTCCGGAGCCCTCGCCGGGCGATTCGTCCCTCCGGACCAGCGGTGGGAGGCCGCCGCCGGGGGCTTGCCTGTGGGCGGAGGACGAAGGGCGGAGGGGTCAGCGGGGGGCGGCCAGGCCGCGGGCGACCTCGACGGCCCAGTAGGTGAGGATGATGTCGGCGCCGGCACGGGAGATCGCGGTCAGCGTCTCGGCGATCGCCCGGTCTCGGTCGATCCACCCCGCGGCGGCGGCGGCCTCGACCATCGCGTACTCGCCTGACACCTGGTAGGCGGCGACGGGCACGTCCACGGTGTCCGCGACCGCGCGCAGCACGTCCAGGTAGGCCAGCGCCGGCTTGACCATCACGGCGTCGGCACCCTCGGCGAGGTCCAGGGCCACCTCGCGCAGCGCCTCGGCCACCGAGCGCGCCGGATCCTGCTGGTAGCCGGTGCGGTCGCCGAACTGGGGGGCGCACTCGGCCGCCTCGCGGAACGGACCGTAGAACGCCGAGGCGTACTTCGCCGAGTAGGCGAGGATCGGCAGGTCGGTGAAGCCCTCGGCGTCCAGCGCCCCCCGGATCGCGCCGACCTGGCCGTCCATCATCCCGCTCGGCGCGACGACCTCGGCGCCGGCGCGGGCCTGCGCCACGGCGATCGAGGCGTAGCGCGCCAGCGTGGCGTCGTTGTCGACCTCGCCAGCGTCGGTCAACAGGCCGCAGTGGCCGTGGTCGGTGTACTCGTCCAGGCACAGGTCGGTCATCAGCACGATGTCCCCGCCGACCTCGGCGACCAGGTCGGCCAGCGCGAGCTGGACGATCCCGGCGGGGTCGTCGGCGGCCGAGCCCCGGGCGTCCTTGGCCGCCGGCACGCCGAACAGGATCAGCCCGCCGACCCCGGCCTCGACCGCCTCGACGGCGGCCTTGAGCAGCGACGAGCGGGTGTGCTGGACGACGCCGGGCATCGAGGTCAGCGCAACCGGCTGGTCCACACCCTCCTTGACGAACATCGGCAGGACCAGGTCTGCCGGGTGCAGCCGCACGTTCGACACCAGCCGGCGCAGGGCGGGCGAGCGGCGCAGCCGACGGGGGCGCACCGCCGGAAACCCGGCCGACCCCGAACCGCCCGACCCCGGACGCCCCGGACCGGAGTTTCCCGCTCCCGCGCTGCCGGCGCCCCGCGCTCCCGATATCCCGCTCATCAGCCCCGCACCTCTCGACGACGACGGCCGGCCCACCTCGACGCTACCCGCCCTGCCGCAGCAGTCATCCCGCCTGTCCACAGGGACAATCTGGACGCGAACCCTGTGGACAGACCAGGAGAATGCCGGCCTACCGCCTCGAGCCGCGGCGCGGCTTGGGCAGGCGGGCCGCGAGCGGACCGATCTTGCCCAGCTCCTCGCGGTGCTCGGCGGCGAACTCGGCGAGCGCCCCGACCAGGGCCGGGATGGACGCCTCCGGCGCCTGCACGTCGACGCGCAGCCCGAGCTCCTGGGCGGTCGCCGCGGTGGCGGGGCCGATGACGGCGATCACCGTGGTCTCGTGCGGCTTGCCGGCGATGCCGACGAGGTTGCGCACGGTGGACGAGGAGGTGAACACGACGGCGTCGACCCGGCCGCCCTTGAGCGCCTCGCGGATCGGGGCGGGCGGCGGGGCGGCCCGGACCGTGCGGTACGCGGTCACGTCGTCGACCTGCCAGCCACGGTCCTTCAGGCCGGCGACCAGCGTCTCGGTGGCGATGTCGGCCCGCGGTAGCAGCACCCGGTCGAGCAGGTCGAGCGACTCGTCGTACTCCGGCCAGTCCTCCAGCAGGCCCTCGCTGGACTGCTGCCCGGTGGGGACCAGGTCGGGACGGATCCCGAAGGCGCGCAGGGCCTCGGCGGTCGCCTCGCCGATCGCCGCCACCTTGACCCCGGCGAACGCCCGGGCGTCCAGGCTGCGCTCCTCGACCTTCTCCTGCACCGCGCGCACGGCGTTGACGGAGGTGAAGGCGACCCACTGGTAACGCCCGGACACCAGGCCGGTGATCGCGCGTTCCATCGGGGCCGCGGTCCGCGGCGGCTCGACCGCGATCGTCGGCACCTCCAGCGGGCTCGCGCCGTGCGAGCGCAGCAGGTCGGACAGGATCGCCGCCTGCTCCTTGGTCCGCGGCACCAGCACCGTCCAGCCGAACAGCGCCCGGGTCTCCCACCAGGACAGCTTCGTCCGGGTAGCGACGACGGCACCGACGGAGAGCACGACCTGGGTGATGGGCACGGGGGCGGCGGTCAGCAGCGGCGCGACGTCCGCCTCGACCCGGTCGAGGGTCGAGGTGACGGTGCGCTGGTCGGTGGTGGTGCCGTCCACGGTGACCGCGATCGGGGTGTCACCGGGGCGGCCGTGCTCCACCAGGGCCGCCGCGACCTTGCCGACCTCGGTCGGCGCCGCGGTGACCACGAGCGTGCCGGGAGCCTGGGCGAGAGCGGCCCAGTCGACGTCGCCGGGCGAGGGAACCGGCGCGCCGAACCCGCCGAACCCGCCGGGGCTACCCAGCCCCAGGGGCGACCCGAAGCCGGCGCCCAGCCCGCCACCGAGGCCGCCGCCCAGCCCGGTCATCGGACGGGCGCCGAGCCGGCCGGCGCCGAAGGGCGGGCCGGTCAACGGACCGACGGGTTCGCCCGCGCCGAACGGCGACGGCGCCGGGAGCGTCCCCGACGAGGAGAAGACGCCCGACGTGCTGGCGAAGGTGATCGGCGAGCCGGGCGCGACGCCGGCGTAGGTGGCCACCGCGGCGCCCGTGAGGACCCCGGGCACGACCCGGTAGGGGATCTTGGCCTTCGCGAGCGCCTGGGCGTCGGCGGCGCCGATGCGGGTCAGCCACGGGTCCGACGCGTAGAGCCGGACGACCCTGTCCCCGGCGCGGGCCCGGCTGACCACCGCGGCGGTGGCCGCCTCGGCGTCCCGGACCGGCTTGGACGCCTCCAGGTCCCCGATGCGCAGCACCTCGGCGGAGAGATTCTCCACGACGGCGGGCGCGACGTCGGGGTCGGCGACGACGAGGTCGGCCGACGAGAGGGTCTCGACCGCGAGGACGGTCAGCAGGCCCGGGTCACGGGGGCCGGCACCCACGAGTGCGACCGGGGAGACAGGCTTCTTCGTGCGTCGGGTGGCCATGCTCAGCGAATTCCCATCAGCGAGTGTGCTCCGGCGGACAGCAGGTCGTCCGCGAGGCGCTGCCCGAGCGCCTCCGGGTCGACGGCGGACCCGGCCACGTCACGCCGGAGGACGGTGCTGCCATCCGGCGCGGCGACGACCGCCCGCAGGCGCAGTCGACCCGCGGGGGACGCATCGCCGGCCGGTGCCACAGTGCCGACGGCCGCCGCCGGCGCAGGCTCTGCCACTGCCAAAGCGCCGACCGGGGCGGTGCATCCAGCCTCGATCCCAGCGAGAAACGCGCGTTCCGCTCTGATCGCGACGGACGACGATGCGTCATCGAGCACAAACCGTAGCAGCTCGGCAAGGCCGCCATCGACGGGCTGACCATGATCTGACCGCGTTTGGCCACTGTTCCGTCCCACATCCGGACCCCGGCCCCGCCCGTCGCGCCCGGCATCCCCGCCCGCGGGTTCCCCGCCGGCGCGGTCCCCGACCCCGGTGGCGACCAGCGCGCGGGCCGGTCCGGCCAGCCTGAGCCCGACCCCTCCGGCGCACTCGACCGCCAGCGCACCCTGGCCGGGCGCCGGCAGCATGACCTCGGGGTCGAGGATCTCCGTGACGGCGTCCAGGCGGTCCAGGCGCGCCAGTCCCGCGTACGCGAGGACGACGGCGTCGACCTCGCCGTCGATGGCCTTCTTCAGCCGGGTGTCGACGTTGCCGCGGATCGCGACCACGTCGAACCCGAGCCCGAGCGCCCGCAACTGGGCGGCGCGGCGCGGGGCGCCGGTCGCGACCCGGGTGCCCGGTCCGAGCTCGGCGAGCCCCCGCCCGCTGGGCGAGACGAGCACGTCCCGGGTGTCCTCCCGGGTCGGGACGGCGGCGAGCACGAGGCCGGGCGGGGTGGCCGTCGGCAGGTCCTTCAGGGAGTGCACGGCAAGGTCGATCTCGCCGGCCAGCAGGGCGTCGCGCAACGCGCTGACGAACACGCCGGTCCCGCCGATCTGGCTTATCTCCGCGGGCGACCGGTCACCTGCGGTTACGATCGGGACGAGGTCGACCGCGCAGCCCACCCTCTCCCGCAACTGCGCGGCGATCATCCCGGACTGGGTCATGGCCAGCGCGGAGCGGCGCGTCCCCAGCCGTAGCCGGCGACCCGCAAATCGGGCGCGCAGCGTTGCACCCCGGGCCGTCGCATCGGTCTCGGTGCTGGTCGGCTCCATCGCCGTCACGAACGCTCCACAAGATCAAGGTCGGGCGCGGACACCACGGCGGGCACCTCGCGCGGAAGATCGAACAGTTCCCGCAGGGCCTCGGCGTAGGAATCGCCTCCGGGCGCCCCGGCGAGCTGCTGCACCCGCACGGTCGGGGCGTGCAGCAGCTTGTCGACGACGCGGCGGACCGCGCCCTCCACCAGTTCCCACTCCCGATCGTCGAGGTCGGGCAGGCGGGAGTGCAACCGGGCAAGCTCGCCGTGCACGACGGAGTCGGCGTGCGCCCGCAGGGCGACCACGGTCGGCGCGACCCGGCCCGCGCGGCGGCGGTCGAGGAACCCCGCGACCTCGGTGGAGACCAGGGCGCGGACCGCCTCCACGTCGTGCGCCACCTGGGCGCCGTCGAGCGCGACCCGTAGCGCCTCCAGGTCGATCAGGCTCACCCCGGGCAGGGCGCGCACGCCCGGGTCGATGTCGTGCGGCAGGGCCAGGTCGAGGAACACCAGCGGTCGCCCGCCGCGCCCGGGCAGCGCGGCGGCGACGAGGTCGTGCTCGACGACGAGACCGGTGGCGCCGGTCGAGGAGATCACCAGATCGGCCATGAGGATCTCGTGCGGAAGGTCGGCCAGGCCGACGGCTCGGCCGTCGTGCATCTCGGCGACCCGGGCCGCCCGGGCCGGGGTCCGGTTGGCGATCACGATCTCCGCGGCGCCGGCCCGGCGGGCGGTCTGCGCGGCCAGCGAGCCGACCGCGCCGGCGCCGATGAGCAGCACCCGGGCGCCCGCCAGCGGCGGGGGCTCGGCCACGGGCGCCACGAGCACCCCGGCACCCCCGAGCTCGCCTGCGGACCCGCCCGGCGGCACGACCGGCACAGCCGGCACCTCGCTGAGGATCCCCAGGCTGGAGGCGGCCAGCCGGATGCCCACCGCGACGATCGAGGCGCCGGCGGCGTCGATCGACGTCTCGGAGTGGGCCCGCTTGCCGACCCGCAGCGCCGCCTGGAACAGCCCGGCCAGCGCGCTGCCCGCGACCCCGGCCGACTGCCCGGCCCGGAACGCTCCGCGCACCTGCCCGAGGATCTGCGACTCGCCGACGAGCATCGAGTCCAACCCACAGACCACTGCGAACAGGTGGCCGACCGCGCGGGCGTCGTGATGGACGTACAGATGGCCGGCCAGATCACCGAGATCGATGCCGCAGATCCGGCTGAGCTGGTCGGAGATGTCGGCCACACCGCCGTGGAAGGTCTCGACGTCGGCGTAGATCTCGGTCCGGTTGCAGGTCGAGAGCACGACCGCCTCGGTGACGTGCGCCGCGGCGGCGAGATCGTGCAGAACCTTCGGGGTGTCATCGCCGGACACCGACGCCTGCTCGAGCAGTGAGGTCGGGGCGGTCCGGTGGTTGAGGCCCACCACCAGCAGGCTCACGACACCCCACCCCCCGCAGGACCCTGCGCGACTCCCCCGGCCAGACCCCACCGGCGGTCGCCGGCGAGCAGTGCGTCCGCGCCCGGCGGGTTGCCGCGGGTCGGCGGGGACGGCTCACCGGCATGGGCCCGGTGCGGTGCCGGTTGCCCGGCCCGGCTCTCCCGGACCGGCCCGACCTGACGAACCGCCTGCGCCGGCCGCGTCTGTCCGGCTTGACGAGTCACCCGCACGACCTCATCCGTCTCGGTCCTCACCCTGTCTGTTCGAGGCGTCTGCCCGTCCGGGAACGTCTGCCCTTCCGGGAACGTCGACCCTTCCTGAAACGTCGACCCGCCCGGGAACGTCAGCCCGTCCGTGCTCGCCGCCCCGTCCCTGCCCAGCGCCCACTCCGCGCCCGCCGCTCCGTCCGCGCCCGCGGCGAGAGACGTCTCACCGTCGCGCCCCGGGGCCTCACCCGCCGGCACCTCACCGCCCGGCACCTCACCGGCCGATCGCCCATCCGCCCCGGGCCCGGCGGGGGAAAGCCCCGGCGGTGCCTGGCGGGCCCGGTCGGGCCACGCGCTGTGCGGCGACGCCCCGTCGGGGCCCGCCGCGGCGCCGGGGCCGGCGAGCGTCGGCCCACCGGGCGACCCCTCACGCGGCGAGGATGGACGCTTCCGTGCCTCATGGAACGAAAGGATCTGAAGTTCCACGGCGAGGTCGACCTTACGCACGTCTACCCCTTCCGGCACCGACAGCACCGTGGGGGCGAAGTTGAGAATGCTCGTGACCCCCGCGGCGACCAGTCGGTCACACACCAGTTGCGCCGCGGCGGCCGGAGTGCAGATCACGCCGATCGTGACCGCACATTCGGCGATGACCCGCTCCAGCTCGTCGACGGGACGGACGATCACCGCACCGACCCGTTCGCCGACCCGGTCCGGATCCGCGTCGACCAGAGCCACGATACGGAAGCCGCGGGCGTGAAACCCGCCGTAGCCGGCCAGGGCGTGACCGAGGTTGCCGACGCCGACGAGCACCACCGAGCGGTCCTCGGTGAGGCCGAGCTTCGCGGCGATGCAGTCGAGCAGGACGTCGACCTCGTAACCGACGCCCCGCGTCCCGTAGGAGCCGAGGTGGGACAGGTCCTTACGGACCTTCGCCGGGGTGACGCCGGCGGCGGCGGCCAGGGTGTCCGAAGACACAGTGTGAACCCCGCCCTCGGCGAGCGTGGTCAGTACCCGGAGGTAGAGGGGCAGCCGGGCGACCGTGGCCTCCGGCACCACGGAGCGGCCGGAATGAGGTTCACTGCGGGCTCGTCGCCGGATCACCGCTGGGCGACGCCGGGGCTGGCTCATCCGCGGCTCCGATCTGTGGGCGCGCGTCGCCGCCCGGAGCTGTGCGCCCGAATCCGTGGCCCCGCCGACCCTCCGCATGCGGTTGCCGGCGCCACAAGTCGGCTGTCGACGGGCAGTGTACGACTTCGTGAAGGGATTCACGAAGTGCCGGGGAGAGGCCGACCAGCGGATCAGCGACCCCCGCCGGAACGCAACGACCACCGGCGTCCGGCCAGCGCCCGCCGCAGCCGGTCCTCCTCCACCCGCCAGTAACCGTGCTCCCGGCCGTCGACCAGGATGACCGGCACCCGGTCGCCGAACTCGTCGGCCAACCGCGGATCGGCATCGACATCCGCCTCGCGCCACCCGACCCTCTCCTGCTCCGCCACCCGCGCGATCGCGGCCCGCGCGGTGTCGCACAGATGACAGCCCACCCGAGTGAGCAGGGTGATCCGAGCGCCCCCGCCGCCGGGCTCCGCCGGTCCCGACCCGTCGTCGTCCATAACCCGATGGTAAGTCCGCCACGCGGCGCCTTCCGATGATCGCGACGGCGGCCGGGACGGGCACGGCCTCGATCTACGACTGCCGCGCGTTCGTCTTGCGGCTACACTCAGCTACCTGCGCCCTCACGTGCATCGGGCCTGCCGGCCCGCCCTGTCGCGACTGCATCCTCCGGAGCCGGGCTGTGACCGACTGCACGCTCGCCGACCTCGCCGCCGGCCTCGCCGCGGTGCGGCGCGCTCCGGGCGCGTGGGCGCGGCCGCCGGCCCCCCTGCTGCCCACCCGCGCGCAGGTCGGCGCCACCCTGAGCCGGTTCTGGCTGGGGATCGCGGCCGTGACCTCGCCCCTGCCGGCGGCCGGGCCGACCACCGAGACGCCGCCCCCGGCGGACGGGGCAAGTGGGGCAGGTGGGGCAGGTGGGGCAGGTGGGGCAGGTGGGGCAGGTGGGGCAGGTGGGGCAGCCCCGGCGGCGACGGTGCCCGCGATCCCACCCGCCGGTGCCGATGCCGTCCGGGTGGGCCCCGCGGCACGACGCGGCCGGACTACTGCCGCCGGGGGGCTCGGGGCAGGCTCCCCCACCCAGGGCCACGACACGGCCACCCCCGACGGACCGACGGAGTCGGAGCGGGCCGCACTCGTCGCCCGGGCCCGCCAGGGCGACACCGAGGCATTCGGGCTGCTCTATGACCACTACGCCGAGCTGGTGTTCCGGTATGCGCTGTACCGGCTGGGCGGCGACCCGATGGCGGCCGAGGACATCGTCAGCGAGACGTTCCTGCGGGCGTTGCGCACCATCGGCGCGTTCCGCTGGCAGGGCCGCGACATCGGGGCATGGTTCGTCACCATCGCCCGCAACCTGCTGGTCGACCAGGCCCGCTCGGCACGGCGCCGGTTCGAGATCCCAACCGCGGACATCCTCGCGGCGGCGGACGAGCGGGCCACCGCGCTCGCCGTGCCCGGCCCGGAGGAGTCGATCGTCGCCGTGCTGACCCACCGCGAGCTGTTGGACGCGGTCCGCCGGCTGCGCCCGGACCAACAGGAGTGCATCGCGCTGCGCTTCCTGGAGGGACTCTCGGTCCGGGAGACGGCACTCGCGATGGGCCGCAACGAGGGTGCCGTGCGGGCGCTGCAGCTGCGCGCCGTCCGCGCCCTCGCCCGCAGCCTGCCCGCGGCGGGGCCGGCCTGACCGACCGGACCACCGGCGCGGCGGCGACGGATCTTCGGATCACCTGTGGACCACGGCACCTTTCTTGCCCCACCGGCACTTTTGCGCTGCCGGATCTGAACCGCCTGCAGCCACCGACCGGGGTCGGGCCGTAGTCTGACGGCGTGCCGACGAACCGAGGTGTGGAATCTGACGCGCCGAGGTGGTGACGACGAGTGGGCGGTGGGCCTGTCACCGTCCGGGCCGAGCGTCACCGTCCGGGCCAAGCCCCTCGCTCCACCGCGAACTGCATGGAGATGACTGATGAGGGTGCGACGCAGGGGTGTGGCCGAGACCAGGCAGGCGGCCGAGGCGGCCGCCATCGCCGCGTTGAAGGTTGCGGCCGAAGAGGTTCCCCGGCCCCCGCTCGACGAGTCCGCCGCCGCGTTCTTCGACGTGGACAACACGATGATGGCCGGCGCCTCGATCTTCTATTTCGCCCGCGGCCTCGCCGCGCGGGACTTCTTCGACTCTCGTGACCTGCTCAAGTTCGGTTGGCAGCACGTCACGTACCGGCTGCGCGGCCACGAGAACCCGGACGGGATGCGCGACGCCCGGGAGACGGCGCTGGCGTTCGTGGCCGGGCGCTCGGTAGCCGAGATCGTCCGCTACGGCGAGGAGATCTACGACGAACGGATGGCCGAGCAGATCTACTCCGGCGCGCACGCCCTGGCCCAGCAGCACCTGGACGCCGGCCAGCGGGTGTGGCTGGTCACCGCGACGCCCGTGGAGCTGGCCTCGGTCATCGCCCGACGTCTCAGCCTGACCGGCGCGCTCGGCACGGTCAGCGAGGTCACCGACGGCACCTACACGGGCCACCTGGTCGGCGGGCTGCTCCACGGCCAGGCCAAGGCCGAGGCGGTGCAGGCGCTCGCCGAACGGGAGGGTCTGGACCTGTCCCGGTGCTGGGCCTACTCCGACTCGATCAACGATCTGCCGATGCTCTCGCTGGTCGGCCACCCGGTAGCGATCAACCCGGATCCCGACCTCAAGACGGTCGCCCGCGAGCGGGAATGGCCGATCAAGGACTTCCGCACGGCCCGGAGGGCGGTCAAGATCGGCATTCCGGCCGCGGCCGGTGCCGGCGCGCTGGCCGGCGGTGTCGCCGCCGGGATGGCGCTGCGCCGCCGGGTGGCCAGCGTCTGATCGCCGCAGCAGGCCGCGGCCGGCTTGTCCGGCCGCGGCGTCGCCCGGCTCAGAAGAACACCGACCGGCGCTGCATCAGCAGGCTGTACAGCGTGTGCTGGATGGTCTCGCGGATGCGGTCGGTGAGCTCGAAGACGAGCATCGGATCGTCGGCCGCCTCCGCCGGGTAGGAATCGGTCGGCACCGGCTCCCCGAACTCGATGATCCACTTCGACGGCAGCGGGATCAGGCCCAGCAGGCCCAGCCACGGGAAGGTGGGCGTGATCGGCAGGTAGGGCAGGCCGAGCAGGCGGGCGAGCGACTTCGCGTTGCCGATCATCGGGTAGATCTCCTCGGCGCCGACGACCGTGCACGGGATGATCGGCACCCCGGTCCGCAACGCGGCGGAGACGAAGCCACCCCGACCGAAGCGCTGCAGCGTGTAGCGCTCGCTGAACGGCTTGCCCACGCCCTTGAAGCCCTCCGGCCAGACCCCTACCAGGTGCCCCGCGGTCAGCAGCCGCTCCGCGTCCGCCTGGCAGGCCAGCGTGTTGCCGATCTTGCGGGCCAACGGGGCGAGGAACGGCACGGCGAACACCAGGTCCGCCGCGAGCATCCGCAGGTTGCGGTGGGCCGGATGGTGGTCGAGGATCGCCATCGCCATCATCAGCGCGTCCATCGGCAGGGTGCCGGAATGGTTGGCCACCACCAGCGCCCCGCCGACGTCGGGAACGTTCTCCAGCCCGCGCGTCTCGATCCGGAAGTAGTCGCGGTAGACGGGGCGCAGCAGCGGTGCGATCACGTGCTCGGTGAGGTCGGGATCGAACCCGTGCTCATCGATGACGTAGTCCCCGGTGATGCGCCGGCGCAGAAAGGCCAGCACGCCGGCCAGGGCCGTCTCCAGGCCACCGGCCCCGACGGCCTCGGCGCCCTCGAACCCGGCACTCTCGGACCCGGCGCCCTCGAACCCCGCGCCCTCGAACCCCGCGCCCTCGGACCCGGCGGCCTCGGGCCTGGCCGCTCCGAACCCGGCGGCCTCGGGCCCGGCCGCTCCGAACCCGGCGGCCTTGGTGCCGCGCTCCGCGCCCGCGATACCCGTCCGCCCGGTGCCCGCCGCCCGACCGGCTCGCCCGCCGCGCCCGGGCGCGACCCGGACGCTCGCCGCGGTGCCGTGCTCGGTGCCGTGCTCGGTGCCACTCCCGGCCCCGCCGTCCAAGCCGCTGCGCGGGCCCGGTCTCGCGGTGGCGCCCGGTCCGGAACTGGCCCGGTCGACGGCGGTGCGGCCTGCGGCGGTGCGGCCAGTGCCGTCACTGCCGGTGCCGTCACTGCCGGCGGCCGAGTCGGTGGCGGGGGGGCCTGGGTGGCTGGTCGGCCGCTTCGCGCGCGACGGGCGGGCACCGTTGAGCGGGCGCACACCCGGGTCGACCGGCCGTCGGGGAGCCGGCTCTGCGGCATCCGCGGCGGCCGGATCGAGGCTGCCCGCAGCGCCGCGGGTGCCGGCCTCGGATGCCGCCGGGACCGCGTCCGCCGACGGGGCGCCCGCAGCGGATCCGCCGGGCCGCGCCGGACGGGCCGCCGGGGTGCGAGCGGCGGGTCGCGGGCGGGTGCGCCGGGGTGGCCGGACGCCGTCCCCCGCGGCCGCCCGCCCCTCGCTGTTCAGCGGGATGATCTGCGCGTTCTCCCGGGATTCGTCACGGTCCGCCATGCGCTCCGCCTTCCCCCGTCCGCCGCCGTGGCCGGCCACTCCCACCCGTCGGACGCGTCACGGCGAGCCCACCAGCCAGCGCCGGTCCAGCGAGCCGAGCAGGCCGTGCTCGATGCGGGACACCAGCTCGTGGTCGATGGTGAACCGCAGATCGCGATACCGGACGAAGTTGTCGAAAGTCTCCACGGTCGAGTATCGGGGCCGGTAGCCGAAGACCGTCTTCAGCCGGGCCGTGTCGACCGCGCGCCCGTGGGCGAGCAGGTCGAGCTGCTCGGCGGAGAAGTCGACGAGTCGCAGCCGGCGGGCCACACCGCCGAGCGCGCCGATCGCCGGGAAGGGCACCGGCAGGTAGGGGCGGCCCGCCCGGCGGATCGCCTGGGAGAGCAGCAGCACCCCGTCGCCGGCGACGTTGAACGTGCCCGCGTGGTCGCCGCGGGTCGCGCGCAGGAGGACGGCGAGGGCGTCATCGGAGTGCAGTAGCTGGATGCGGGGGTCGAAGCCGAGCACCGTCGGCACCACCGGCAGGTCCAGATAACGGGCAAGCGGGCTGTCCACCTGCGGGCCGAGGATGTTGGTGAAGCGCAGCACGGTGACCGCGATGTCGGGACGGCGCCGGCTGAACCCGCGGACGTAGCCCTCGACCTCGACGGCGTCCTTGGCGTAGCCGCCGGTGGGCAGGGACCGCGGCTCGGTGTCCTCGGTGAACAGCGCCGGGTCGCGCGGGGAGGACCCGTAGATCGACGTCGTCGACTTCACGACCAGCCGGCTGACGCTCCTCGCCTTCTGGCAGGCGGCGAGGAGTTGCATCGTGCCGATCACGTTGATCTCCTTCATCGCGGCCCGGCCGCCCGCTCCCAGCGGGGTCGCGATGACGTTGAGATGCAGCACGGTGTCAACCTCCGTGGTGGAGATGACCTTGGCGATCAACGGGTGCCGGATGTCTGCTCGGACGAACCGGGTGCGACCGAGATCCGCGTCGGGCGCCGCCGTGTCGACACCGACCACGGCCTCGATGGTGGGATCCGCGGCGAGGGCCACCGCCACCTGGGCACCCAGCGGCCGCGCGACACCGGTAACCAGCACCCGGCGTGGTCTCATGGCAGTCTCCCCGCAACGCCCCGCAGGTGTCCCTCCGGCGCCGGGGCCGCAAGGGCCGGCCGGATTGACCCGTCGGCCACCGCCGATCGCCGGTGGCCGTACGGTCGGGGACGATGCACGCGCCCCCGCCGCGGTCATCGTACGCCCACACTTCCCACCCTCACTGCGCAGCGTGAGATTTTTCGGCGTGTCGACTACAGCAGGTGAACGTCGTCAGGCGGGGAGCGGCAGATCCTGGACGATGCGGAACGCGGAGGGGTCCCGGGGAAGCTGCGCGATCACGACCGCGTCCTGGCGGCGCAACCGCAGCGCGTCCGACGCGCGGCCGCAGTTCACCGCGATCATCACACGGCGCAGGGCGTCCTCGCACACGGTGACCCCGCCCCGCGGCACCTCGCCGTAGGTGTGTGTGAAGGTCAGCCGCATGAGCCGGTTGCCGGCCCGAACCTCGACCGGATCGCCGAGCAGGATGCCGGCGGCTTCCAGGTCGATGCGGGTCACGTTGAGCGAGAGGTTGCCGAAGTGGTCGATGGACACGACCTCGCCGTGGACGTGATCGTCGTCGACGCTGCACGCGCGCGGCCGGAACCGGGTGAGTGAGGCGGCGTCGAGCCGCGGACCGACATCCGTCAGGTCCAGGCCCATCGCGAGCCGTGCCGCGACCGGCGCGTAGACGTCCCGCCCGCGGAACACCGCGGTGGGCAGCGGCAGCCACAGCTCCCGGTTGGCGATCTCGTGGACGTCCACGATCCCGCCGAGGGCCTCCCAAGCCAGGGACGCAACTCCGTTGTCCGGGCACACGAACACGGAGCCGTCGGCGGCGCGGACCGCGACCCCACGGGTGTAACCGTCGGCGTCGAGGCGTTCGACGACGACGAGATGGATCCCGGCTGGCAGGTAGCCGACCGCCCCGGCGAGTGTGATCGCCGCGTGCCCCACGTCCTGGGGCGCGATCGAGTGGCACACGTCGAGAACGCGCGCAGACGGGGCGTGCCGCGCGATCACGCCGTGGCACACCCCGACGCAGGCGTCGTCGACGCCGTAGTCGGACAGAAAGTTGATCCACGATCCCGCCATGCCGTCCCCCTGCCTGCGGACCGGCCGCGCTGCCGCCCCAGCGGAGCAAGCCTGCCACAGAGTCATGGCTTAAGCACGCAGAGCGATACGGCGGGGCTCCTGTCAGCACGGGAGCCCTACGCCAGGCAGGGATGAAACGTCGGAAAGACGCCGATGACGGGGAACGTGGGCCCAGCCGACCATCCTCCGGCCGCCGGCTTGTCCCCCCCGCCGGCCGTGGGCCGGGAACCTACTTCTTGTTGCGACGCTGAACGCGCGTGCGCTTCAGCAGCTTGCGGTGCTTCTTCTTGGCCATCCGCTTGCGACGCTTCTTGATGACTGAGCCCACGTACCCGACCGATCTGTTGAGGAAGTTACCGGGCGAGCCTACCCGCCGCGGGGACCAACCACGTCGCGCCCGTGTCCCGACTACGAACGGCCCAGTTCCCGGGAGCGGTCGGCGGCGGCCTCCAACGCGTCCATCAGCGCCGCGCGCACCCCCCGCCGGTCCATCTCCCGCAGCGCCGCGACGGTCGTTCCCGCGGGCGAGGTGACCGCCTCCCGCAGCAGCGCGGGATGCTCGCCGCTCTCGCGCAGCATCCGGGCCGAGCCGAGGGCGGTCTGGGTGACGAGTTCCGTAGCCAGCGGGCGCGGCAGGCCGAGCAACACGCCCGCCTCGACCATCGCGTCGACCAGATAGAAGAAGTACGCGGGCCCGCTGCCGGACAGCGCCGTGACCGCGTCGAGCTGGGACTCCGCGACCTGAGTGACCCGCCCGACCGGCTCGAGCAGCGCCTGCGCGGCGGCGAGATGCTCCGGCGCGGCATTGCGGCCGCCGCAGATCGCCGACATCGCCTCCCCGACGAGCAGCGGGGTGTTCGTCATGACCCGGATGACCGGCGACGACGGCAGCCGCTGCTCGATCGCCGCCGTGGTGACCCCGGCCGCGAGCGACACGACCAGCGTGCCGGCCGAGACCTCCGGCGCGATCTCGGTCAGCAACGCGGCGACGTCCTGCGGCTTGACCACGATGAGCAGCACGTCGGCCTTGGCCGCGGCGATCGCCGGCGGGTGCACCTCGACGCCGTGGCGGGCCGCGATCTCGGCGGCCCGGCCCGCGTCCCGCTCGGCCACGACGACGTCCCCGGCCGCGTGCCCGGAGCCCAACAGGCCGGACAGCACCGCCCCGCCCAGCCGTCCCGCCCCCATGACCGCAACAATCATGACCGTCCTTCCCTTCCGTCCGCTTCGACCTGGAGGGTACGGCCCGATCGGGCGATCCGGGGAACGCGGGTCGCCCTCGGAGCTGGGGTGCTCGGATCAGCGGCCGCCGCCGGGCGCACCGCCGTGGCCGGACCACCGGTCGTACCCGCCGTGGCGCCCGCCCTCGTCGCCCCGGTGACGACCGTCGGTCGTACCGCGTCCGGGATCGGGGCCCGCGGCCGGCGGCCAGCCGCTACCCGCCCCGCGGTCGTACCCGCCGCCGCCGTCGGCGTAGCCGCCCTGGTCCGGACCAGGCCCACGGTAGGTGAGCGGGTCGCTCGCCGGGTGAGAGTCGTACCCCTGCATCCGGGGCCGCTCGCCCGCGTCGGCCCTCGACCCCGACCCCGACCCCGACCCCGGCCCCGGCCCCGGCCCCGGCCCGAGGTTCGGCCCGAGGTTCGGCTCCTCGAGGTAGGCATGGTCCACGTAGGCGGGCCCGACCGGCGGCGGGGTCGGGCCGGTCAGCGGGTCACCGCCCAGACCGCTGTAACCGCCGGCGCCGCCGTAACCCGCCGAGCCGCCGTAGCCCGCCGAGCCGCCGTATTCCCCCGGAGTGCCGTAACGTCCCGAAGCGCCGTAGCCGTCGCGATCCTGGTAGTTCCCGACGCTGCCATAACCTCGCTGACTGCTGTAATCGCCGACGCCGCTGTAATCGCCGACGCCGCCGGGACCTTCGTAGTCCGCCTGACCGCCGGGGCTGCCGGGGCTGCTGTAGTCGGTCTGACCGCTGTAACCGCCGGCACCGTTACGGCCACCCGGACCGCCGGAACCGGCATAGCCGCCAGGACCGCTGTGGCGAGCCGAATCGGGGTAACCAACCGGACCGGAGTGGGCAGCGGACGCGGAGTGGGCAGCGGACGTGTAGTGGGCAGCGGACGCGGAGTGGGCGGCCGGACCGGTGCGCGGTGGCCAGGTCCGGTCGGCCGGCGTGGTCGCGTAACCGGCGCGGGGGCGCGCGTACCCTTCATCGATCCACACGTCAGCATCGTCGTCGGTGTCCGGCTCCGCGATGCCCGGCGATCCCCCCACGCGCGGATCGGTGCTCGGGCGGCCGCCCGATACCCGGTCGTAGAAGCCGGGCGGTTGCTGCTCGCCCCAGCCTCGGCCGGCACGGTCCTGGCCCGCACGGTCCTGGCCCGCGTCGTGCCACCACGGGTCGGTCCGCGGGCCGCTCGCGTAGGCACCGTCGCCATCCCGGCCGTCGCTGTAGGCATCCAACCCGTGGGCGGCCGGGCCGTGGGCACGGTCGTCATCGCCGGAGTTGAGACGCCCGCCATCCCGATCCGGGTGCCAACCGCGGACACCGGGCTCGGTGCCCGCGGCCCGCCCGACTGGCTGCGGGTACCGCCGGTCGTCCGCGGCCCGTTCGCCGCGGCCCAGGCGGTCGCTGCCGTATCCCGCCTCGACGTACCCGGAGTCCGCGGGCGGGGCGTCAACGAGGCCGGGGTCCGCGTACCAAGCATCGCCGCGCCTGTTTCCACCGTGGCGGTGGCCGGCGGTGGCTCGGCCGACGTTGCCCGGAAGTTCCAGCCGGGCGGTGTCCTCGCCGCGGCCGGTGTCCTCGGACCGCCAGTCATCCTCGAGCCGGCCAGCCCCCACGAGCCGGCCAGCCCCCTCCAACCGGCCAGCCCCCTCCAACCGGCCGGTGTCCTCGGACCGTCCGGCCGGCTCGGGCGCCGGGCGGCCGGCGGAGCTCTTCGTCGTCGCCGGTCCGCGGGGGGTGTCCGCCCACTTGGGGCGGGCCCGCTGCGCGGGCTTCTCGACGAACCGGTTCGAGAAGTAGGCGATGAACGTGCTGGCGGCGGCGGCGCACACCACCGAGGGCCACAGCCCGATCCGGGGTACGAGCTGACCGTTGGCCGCCGAGATGACCGGGTAGTGCCACAGGTAGATGCTGAAGGTGATCTTGCCGAGGAAGGCCATCCGCGGGCTGCCGAGCAGGCGGACCCAAGCGGTGTCCCGGCGTAGGTCGGCGCTGAGGATGACGATCGCGCCGAGCAGGGCGCTCGGGATGTACGCCGCATGATCGAGCCAGTTGGCGTCGTGGGTGTCCTTGTTCGGCCCGAGGAAGGCGAAGAAGATCAGCCCGATCCCGGCGAGGAGGCCGAGGTCGGCGATGCGCCGCCCCACCGTCCAGCGCTCGACGGCGGCCGAGGTGACCGGCGCGACCTTGTTCCCCGGCTGCGGGGAGTGCCGGCGGCGGCGCCCGCCCATGGCCGGATCGGCGACCGGCTCCTCCTCGGCCAGGGCACGCAGTCGGGCGTCGCGCCAGACGGCGAGCAGGCAGCCGATCAACAGCGGGGCGACGTGGGTGTCGAGCGCCAGGTACACCCTCGAGTGCGGCGCACCGCCGCTGGCGACGGTGTACGTCCAGACCGCGCAGACCACGATCATCGCGAGCAGTATTTTGATCAGGTGCGGCCGCAGCCGCGCGGACCGGGAGACGAGCAGGAACAGCCCCGGCCACAGCAGGTAGAACTGCTCCTCCAGCGACAGCGACCAGACATGGGCCAGCCAGCGACCGCCCGCCGCCGGGTGCACGACCTTGTACCAGTTGTTGACGTTGAAGAACGCGGACAGCGCGCTACCGATGTAGTCGTCCCGGAAGGGGACGTCGTTCCACTTGAACGCCACCGTGACGGCGAGCCCGACGAGCAGGTAGACCCACATCGCGGGCATGAGGCGGTAGGCACGCCGGACCAGGAATCGGCCCAGGGAGATCGTCCCGGTCCGGCTGCGCTCAGCCAGCAGCAGCGCGGTGATGAGGAATCCGCTGAGGACGAAGAAGACGTCGACCGCCACGTTGCTGGCATGGATCGCGCCCATGTGTCCGGCAAGGATGATGTAGATGCAGACGACCCGCAGCCCGTCGAGGGCCGGGTTGTAGGCGAACTTCGCGGCGGCGTCCGCGGACGAGGCTCCGGTCTGCCGGGCTGGCGCCGACGATCGCGGCGGCGGCTGGGCACCGCGCCGCGGGCCGGCGCCGTCCTGCGCCCCGCCGCGCTCACGTCCGTCCCCGGCCCGCGCCTCCCGCGCACGCGGGTTCGAAGCCCGCGGATCCCCCGTTCGAGGGCTCCCCCTACGTTGGTCCCTCGAATGCGGATCCCCTGCGCGCAGATCTCCCGTGCGCAGATCTCCCGTGCGCTGATTCCCTGTGCGCTGATTCCCGGAGCGCGGGTCCATCGCACCGGTCTCCGTCTGCCAGGAGGTCATCGGGCCGGTAGCCGCCGCCCAGGAGTCCGCCGCTCCAGCCCGTTCCGGACCACGCCGCATGATGACCGTCGCCTCCTCTAGCGGAACGCCGGCGGTCGGCGTCCGACCCAGGGGTGACCTGTGGCGCCGGGACGGGCCGGCCACGGTGCTGCGGTCCGTGCACTGATCCGCCCATCCCAGCCAGACCAGACCAGCACTCGGTACCCGCAACACTGCGCTTCGCCAACAAAGTTGGACACCACCCCCGCGAACGCCGCAAGACTAACGGACCGGTAAATCCAGGGCGAGTGGGGTACTCGGTCCTGAATATGACATGACCGCCACCTGCACCCACAGTGTCCGATTCATTACATATAGGACATCGAAGGCGGCGGGGCGTCACCGGCCGGTTCGGGAATGCGCATCGAGCCACCCGCGGGCGGGCCCGGACGGCTCAGCCCTCCGGCATCCGCGCAATCACCAGCAGGGTGCGAAAGGGCTCGACGACGACGCCGTCGGGAAAGGCCCGAAGCATGGTTCGACGCTCGGCGTCAAGAAAGTCGTCGAGGCGATCACCGATTGCCGCGACGTACGACTTGGAGCGCAGCCACGTGAGGTAGTCGTCAATTCCGATGCGCCGACGCCAGCGCCCGGTCAGGGTGACGACCTCACTGAAGTGACCGGTCCAGCGCAGCTCGTCGGCGAACGGGCGGGTGCGGTATCCGCGCCGGTAGCCGGGGCTCATCCGTTCCAGCCGTTCCTGCTGGCGCTGCCACCAGCGGAACTCCGCCGCGTCGACGTCGTTCCACCAGACGGCGATCGCGCCGCCCGGTCGCAGCACCCGCGCGGCCTCCGCCGCGGCGACCGGCACGTCCACCCAGTGCCAGGCCTGCGCGTAGCAGACCAGGTCGGCAATCCCCGCCCGCAGCGGCAACGCCTCCCCGTCGCCCCGGACGACGGGCAGGCCGGGGCTACGGTCGAGCAACCGGGCGAGCATGCTCGGACCGGGCTCCACCGCCACGACCCGCGCGCCGCGGGCGAGAAGCAGCCGGGTGGCGATGCCGGTACCGGCGCCCACGTCGATGACATCCGTCCCCGCCAGCGGACGGCCCAGAATCCTTTCGATGTCGCCGAAGACATGCTCGGGATAGCTCGGCCGGGCGGCGGCGTAGGCGTCCGCCAGCGGGTCGAACAACGAGCCGGTCGGGGTCCGTCCTCGGGACATGCCACCATGGTGGCGACTAACCGCCGACGTGTCAGCCGTAGGTGTGGTGGAGTCCTGCGGTGGACGGCGCGGCGAAGTGCAGCCGGGTGAACGCGAGCGCCTCGGCCAGGTCGGCCTCCCGCTGGGCGCGCGACTCGGCGCGTCGCGTGTTGATCTCGACGACGATCGTCCCGTCGAAACTGCCGATGGCGAGCAGTTCGAGCAGTTCCGCGCAGGGCTGCGTGCCGCGGCCGGGGACGAGGTGCTCGTCCTTGGCCGCTCCGAGGCCGTCGGCCATGTGCACGTGGACCAGCCGCTCGCCGAGGACGCCGGCCAGCGCGATCGGGTCCGAGCGCGACACGCTCGTGTGCGACAGATCGAGGGTGACATGGGCGTAGTCGTCCTCGACCGGCGACCAGTCCGGCGCGTACGCGGACACCTCCCGGCCGCGGGCGCGCAGCGGGAACATGTTCTCCACCGCGAACCGCACCGCGGTCTCCCCGGCCATCCGCTCGATGCCCGTCACGAACTCCCGGGCGTAGTCCCGCTGCCAGCGGAACGGCGGGTGGACGACGACCGTCGGGGCGCCGAGCGTCTCGGCGACGGTGCGCGCCCGCACCAGCTTCGCCCACGGGTCGGTGCCCCAGACCCGCTGGGTGAGCAGCAGGCACGGCGCGTGGATCGCCAGGATCGGGATGCCGTGGTAGTCGACCAGACGGCGCAGCGCCTCCGGGTCCTGACTGACCGGGTCCGTCCAGACCATGATCTCAACCCCGTCGTAGCCCAGCCGCGCCGCCATCTCGAAGGCGGACGCCGTGGACTCCGGGTAGGTCGAGGCGGTGGACAGCGCAACCCGCGCGCTGGGCGGGGTGGGGGCGGGGGCGGGGGCGCCACGCGGCAGGACGACCGCGGACCGGGGGGCCCGGGCGACCGCCGACGCGGCCGCGACGGGGGCGGCCCGCTCCGGCGGCACCTGGGCGGCTGCCATCACGGCCGGCGGCACCGGCCACGCATCCTCACGCGACGCCTGCAAACCATCTCCCTGCCGTACGGACCGGGAACCGGTCTGCTCGACCGTTCCCCTCATCCAGGCTAGGCCATCTTCTCGAACCCGCTCGCTCCCATGCCCGCCCGACGAGGGTGCGTAGCCCCACATCGTGCGTGACAACGGCAACATCCCGTTATCGTGACGCTACCGCGTCCCGCCCGCAACAGGACATATACCCCTATGCCCCACGCCCACCGGCCCCGCGGCGATGCCCCCTTCCGCCTATCCGATCAGGCCGGGGTGAACCGATCAGGCCGATCAGGCCGAGGTGAGCCAGTCGAGGCGACGCAGGATGACGCCTTCCCGCAGCGCCCAGGGGCAGATCTCCACCTCGTCGATGCTGAACAGGTCGAGCGCCTCGGCGGCGACGACGGCGCCGGCGATGAGCTGCCCCGCCCTCGACGCGGAGACGCCCGGCAGCCCGGCCCGTTCCTCGACCGGCATCCGGGACAGTCTCGCCAGGACCTCGGTGAGATCGTCGCGGCGCAGCACCCGGCGGGTGTACGGCCCGCGGCTGTAGGGCTCGGCGCCGGCGATGCGCGCCAGCGAGCGGAACGTCTTCGACGTGGCCACCGCCCGGGTGTGCTCGCCGAGGTGGTAGATCGTGCCGACGACCGGCGCGATCTGGGCCCGCACGTAGCGCCGCAGCTCGGCGAGCTCGGCCCGCTTGGGCGGGTCGCTGTCGGCCAGCCAGTCCCGGCTGAGGCGGCTCGCGCCCAGCGGCAGCGAGGCGACCACCTCCGGGTCCTCGTGCATGCCGGCGCCGATCTCCAGGGAGCCGCCGCCGATGTCCAGGGCCAGCAGCCGCCCGGCGCTCCAGCCGAACCAGCGCCGCACGGCGAGGAAGGTGAGCCTGGCCTCCTCCTCGCCCGGCAGGACCCCGATCGCGATCCCGGTCGCCCCCTTGACCCGGTCCAGCACCTGCTCGCCGTTGGCCGCGTCGCGCAGCGCCGAGGTCGCGAAGGCGGCCAGATCGTGCACCCCGAGGGCGTCCGCCTGCTGGCGCATGTCCAGCACGCAGGCGGTCAGATCCCGCTCGCCGGCGGGCCCGAGCGATCCGTCGGCGTCGAGCAGCTCGACCAGCCGCAGCGGAGCCCGCACGCTGGCGGCCGGCTGCGGCTGCCCACCCCGATGGGCGTCGACGACCAGCAGGTGGACGGTGTTCGATCCGATGTCGATCACGCCGAGCCGCATCGGACCGGGATGCGATCCCGCCGGCAGGGGGCTCACGTCGACCGCGGGCCGCGCGGGCCCGGACGGAACCGGGCCGCCGACCACCGCCACGGCTGTGCCGACCGGCCCGACCAGCCCGACCGGCCCGACCTCGGCGGCGTCCCGGGCCTCGACGGCCTGCCGGCCACGGGCCGCCTCACGGTCCCCCGCGGCGTCCACGCCCACCGCCGCGTCCCCGCCACTCGCCGCGTCCCCGCCGCCCGTGGCGTAGACGGCATCGGCCGGGTCACGGTCCTTCGCGTCGCCACCGTCGCCCGCGGAGTCCTGGCTCTGCGCGGCATGCTCGGCGCGAGAGGTCGTACGGCTGGCCCCGAGCGGGAACCACCCTGTCGGACGCACGCCACCGAGCACCTGAACACCGCCCCCTCCGGCCGCGACCTACCTGATCACGGCTCGAACTTGTAGCCCAGGCCCCGCACGGTCACCAGGTGCCGCGGATTCCCAGGTTCGCGCTCAATCTTCGTCCGCAGCCTCTTGACATGTACGTCCAGGGTCTTCGTGTCACCCACGTAGTCCGAACCCCACACCCGGTCGATCAACTGACCCCGCGTGAGTACCCGCCCGGCGTTGCGTAGGAACATCTCGAGTAGTTCGAACTCCTTGAGCGGGAGGGTGACCGTGCTGCCGTCGACCGTGACGACGTGACGTTCGACGTCCATCCGGACCGGTCCGGCCTCCAGCGTGGCCTCCGTGACCTCCTCCGTCTCCGACCGGCGGCGCAGCACGGCCCGAATGCGGGCGACGAGCTCGCGGGCGGAGAACGGCTTGGTGACGTAGTCGTCCGCGCCGAGCTCCAGGCCGAGCACCTTGTCGATCTCGCTGTCCCGCGCGGTCAACATGATGATCGGCACGCTGGACCGGGTCCGCAGCGTGCGGCACACCTCGGTGCCGGACAGGCCGGGCAGCATGAGGTCGAGCAAGACGAGATCGGCGCCGCGCCGGTCGAACTCGGCCAGCGCGCTGGGGCCGTCGGCGACGACCCCCACCTCGAAGCCCTCCCGTTCCAGCATGAAGGACAACGCATCGGAGAAGGACTCCTCGTCCTCGACCACGAGCAGCCGGGTCACCTGTTCGCTCCACCTGTCACATCGGACGGACCGGCCGACCCGGACCGCTTCCTGTTCCCGTCGGGGCGGCGCGCCGCCCCGACGGCCTTGCCACCGCGACTGCCGCCGGCACCACCAGAACCACCACCGCCACTGCCGCCACCGCCACCGTTACTGGCACCGGCGATGATGTCGGGATGGTTACCCGGCGCGCCATCCGCGGCGGTGGTCTCGGATCCGGCCGTCGCCGTAACGCGGCGGTCCTCGAAGGTGAACGGCGGCGTCGGACCAGTGAACAGCGGCAGCCGCAGGGTGAACGTGGACCCTGCGCCCTCCGCGCTCCACACGGTCACCGACCCGCCATGATTGGTGGCGATGTGCTTGACGATCGCGAGGCCGAGCCCCGTCCCGCCCGTCGCCCGGGAGCGGGCCGGGTCCGCGCGGTAGAACCGCTCGAAGACCCGCTCGAGGTCCTTCTCCGCGATCCCGATGCCCTCGTCGGCGACCGAGATCTCCACGGTCGTCCCGCTGCGGCGCACGCCGAGCACCACCCGGGTGCCGCGCGGCGAGTAGCTGATCGCATTGTCCAGGAGGTTCGCCACCGCGGTGACGAGCTGGTTCTCGTCGCCGAGCACCCGCAGCTCGCCGTCGCCGATCACCGCGATGGAGATCGCCTGTGCCTGGGCGACGAGCCGGGTGCGGTCGACCGCCTCGGCGAGCAGCGCCGCCGTCGGCAGCGGCCGCAGGTCGGGCAGCGGTTCGGCGCCCTGCAGCCGGGACAGGTCGATGATCTCCTGCACCAGTCGGGCGAGCCGGGCCGACTCGTGCGTCATCCGGGAGGCGAACCGGCGCACGGCCACCGGGTCCTCGCTGGCCGCGGCGACCGCCTCGGCGAGGACGTGCAGCGCGCCGACCGGCGTCTTGAGCTCGTGGCTGACGTTGGCGACGAAGTCTCGCCGCACCGCCTCGACCCGGCGCGACTCCGTGATGTCATCCAGAATGACGGCGACATGACCGGACGAGTCCAGCAGGCGTGCCCGGACACGGACCGCCACGCCCTCCTGGTCGGGCCGGGGTCGGGTCAGCGGCGGCTCGGGCACCGGCGGCAGGTCGATCTGGCGCTCCCGGGCACTGCCCGCGCCGCGGGTCGCCTGCACCAGCTCGGCCAGCTCCGCCACCGCGAGCTCGTCGGAGTCGACCACGCCCATCCGCCTCGCGACCGTGTTGACCAGGACGACCCGGTCGCTGGCATCCAGGACGATCAGGCCGGTCGGCAGGCCGGAGATGACCCGGCGGACCAGTTTCGCGGGCAGCATCGCCCCGCCGTCCGCGCCCCCGTCGGGGCCGGTTGGCGGGGCGCTGCTGCCGGGTACCACCGTCATCGTCCATCCATCGTGTCGGGCCGCCCGATGGGCGGGGGCGGCTCGGTGTGGTGTGCACGAGTTGTCACGGCATCCGCCGACCTGTCACCCACTCGCCGCATGCTAGGTGCCTACATGCCGCCCGGGCATCACTCCGCAAGCCTCCACCGCCGATGGTCGCCAGTTGTTCATCGGACCTATCGTCGATGTTCACCGGACCGCGAGAGGTGCGCATCATCGTCGAGGTTCGGCGCGACACGGCGCCGTCATCGCGATCGCGGCGATTCGTCCCAATAGTTCGGTTAGTTCGGCCCAAGCTCACTCGACAGCCGCACGATCCCGACACCCGCACCATCCCGACAGCCGCCCCTTGGCCCACTAGCGAACAGGAGGAGCCGTCCGTGCGGGACGCCTTCACCGACGAACTCGAAAGCATCAACCAGTCCCTGATCGAGATGACCAACCTGGTCGCCTCGGCCATGGCCCGGTCGACGACCGCTCTCCTCGACGCCGACCTCCAGCTCGCCGAGAACGTCATCAGCGGGGACGAGACGGTCGACCTGCTGCGCAACGAGATCGAGGAACGCGCGTTCGACGTCATGGCGCGCCAGGCTCCGGTCGCCACCGACCTGCGGATGATGGTCACCACCCTGCGGATCGTCGCCGATCTGGAGCGGATGGGCGACCTGGCGCTGCACGTGGCGAAGGTGGCGCGCCGCCGGTACCCGGGCCGGGCAGTCCCGCCGGAGCTGCGCGGGACCATGCTGGAGATGGGCCAGGTCGCCCAGCGCATCGTCGCGAAGGCCGGCTCGGTGATCGCCAGCCGTGACACCGAGCTCGCCAAGCAGCTCGAGGCGGACGACGACGCGATGGACGGGCTGCACCGCGCCCTGTTCCGAGTGCTGATCGAGAAGCCCTGGCCGCACGGCATGGAGGCGGCGATCGACATCACCCTCTGCGGCCGCTACTACGAGCGGTACGCCGACCACGCGGTCTCCGTGGCCCGCCGGGTCATCTACCTGGTCACCGGGGAGATTGCCCAGGCCTGACCGGCGCGCCCGGTCCGGCGACCCCCCGGGGGGACGACGCGCCAGGCCCGCGCGGGTACCGCGGGCCTGGAGGCTGACCGCCGTTACTTCTTCCCCTGGGCAGCGACGGCGGCCGCGGCACTCGCGGCCGCATCCGGGTCGAGGTACCCCGAGCTCAGCACGCTCAGGTTGTCGTCGAGCTCATACCGCAGCGGGATGCCGGTCGGGATGTTGAGCCCGGCGATGTCGGTGTCGCTGATGTGGTCGAGGTGCTTGACCAGGGCCCGTAGCGAGTTGCCGTGCGCGGCGACCAGGACCGTGCGGCCGGCCCGCAGGTCCGGCACGATCGCGTCGTACCAGTAGGGCAGCATGCGGGCGACGACGTCGGCAAGGCACTCGGTGCGCGGGATGAGGTCGGGGGCGAGGTCGGCGTAGCGCTCGTCCACCCCGCTGACCTGTTCCGGACCGATCTCCGGCGGCGGCGTGTCATACGAGCGACGCCAGAGCTGGAACTGCTCCTCGCCGAACTTCTCCAGCGTCTCGGCCTTGTTCAGACCCTGCAGGCCGCCGTAGTGCCGTTCGTTCAGGCGCCAGCTCCGGCGGACCGGTACCCAGGTCCGCCCGGCGGCGTCCAGCGCCAGCCAGGCGGTGCGGATCGCCCTGGTCAGCAGGGACGTGTGCACGACGTCCGGCAGGACACCGGCCTCGGCCAGCAGCTCACCGCCGCGGGTGGCCTCCTTCAGGCCCTTCTCGGACAGGTCGACGTCCACCCAGCCGGTGAACAGGTTCTCGCGGTTCCAGTTGCTCTCACCGTGGCGGAGCAGGACGAGGGTCGTCATACCCGAGATCCTGCCTGTTCGCCCGGGCCCTCGGCCAGCATTGCCGGTTCCCGCCGCCGGCCGGCCGGATCTCCGCCGGTCGCGGCGGGGTCCAGCGGACCTCGAGGCCCACCGAAGGGGCCGGGCACCCGGGTCGGGAAGATGCCGCTCGGGTCGGGAACACGTCGCTCGGGTCGGAACACGTCGCTCGGGTCGGAAAATGAACGACCCCCGGGCGCTCCGCCGCCGCTGGAAGCGGTGGCGGGCCGTCGGGACTTGTCGACGGCGCCCGGGGGTCGGGTGATCTGCCTGGTACTCGCCGGTGCCGGTGCCCGTGGGGCCACCCGGCTAGAGGTGAGGACCACGAGACCGGCTAGCGGACAGTCACCTCACGAGTCCTATGAGCATACAAAGTTTGGACCACCTCCCTTCTCGTGTACCCAAGACGCTACGCGGACCGGCGGCCACCTCGCAACGCCTTTTCCGGGCCCGTCGATGGGACTCTCGCGACACGCCTGCCGGGAACAAGACGGGCTGCTCCGCACAGGTGCCAGGTGCCAGCCCATCTCCAGCCCGATGACAGCCTCGAGAGCGAGCCTGCCCGTTCGCGAGATCGAAGCGGGTGCCCGGGCCCCGCGCCCACACCTCCCAGCCGCCCGCGTCGTTACGGTCACGAAGGGTCACCAAGTGCGGCCACAGCAGCCGGAAGCTCACAGAAATCTCATGGAAGACAAATCTCACACACTCGATACACACATCGGAAGCTACGACGGCGCAGCCGTTTGGGGCCTCACTCGATCTGGGCTACCTTGTGCGCCGAGCGGCGCGAGAAGCACCCGTCGATCCGCTCGTCGTCGGCGGCAGCGGCACCAGGCGGACCGCATAGCCAGGTCCGCCCATCAGGAGATTGCCCACTCCGGACCTCCACCCAGCGGCTTTGCCGCAAAGGTGTAGGGGCGGCGGCACATGGAGTACAGACGATCACAGGCATCGTCTCACCCCGCCACACTCGCCCCGATCAGTACGCCGAACCGAGCCAGGTCCCGACAGGGAACTTCGTCCACATCAACGGCAGCCCTACGACGCCAAAGAGAGGGCCCGCTGGCCGCGGTAGGCAGACGTGCCGGTTTATTAGGACTAATCACCGAGCGTCATCAGTTCCAGCGTTCACCGGCCTTCCCACCGGGACGGCCGCCACAGAGAGGGACCAATTACCCGAATTCGTTGCGATCACGCTCGGCGCACGGATAGTCTGTTTTCAATTCATTCGGCCGATGGCAGCGACGCCATGCGCCGCCAGTAGATCATTATCTTCTCCTACGGGTTCGTCGCTTGGAAGTTGCGATTACTTAGTCCGTAGGCATCCATCGCGAGATATTTCCGCGGGAGTCCGAACCAGCCGAATCGGCGCTGGCTGGCAATCTGCGGCTTCTGGATGTCTCGCGCGGCCACTCTGGAAGGAGTCATCGTGAAGGCGTCCGTCAAGACCCGTTGGGTCGTTGTCCTGTCGGCACCTGTCGTCTCAACGGTCGCATTTGGGCCCGCCGCATGGGCAGCAGGCACCACCCCCGCGGCGACTACAGAGACAGTTCCCACACCGCAGGTGTCGGCCACTGCCAGCGCCAGTTGCGATGAAAGCGACGGGTACGCCGTCTACACGGCCACGTACGACGGCGGTTATCCCCATGCCCAGCTGTGGTACAGCCCGAATTGCCAGACGGCCTGGGCTAAGGCAGACTCGGGTGATCCCGTCAACGGCTGGGCTAGGGGCGTCAACCTCATCCGCAGTGACGGAGCGACCGTCGGCTGCGAGATCACCGATGGGAACACCACCTGCGCCACGTCCCATCTCTACGACCACCCCTACACGTCCTACGCCCAGGGATATCTGGAAACCAACGGGGGCTACAAATACTTCAATACCCCGTCCTATTAGGAGCCGCAGACTACCAGCCTGGCATTCGACGAGAAGGAACGAACAGAATGCCATACCTCCTCGACGCGGTAGACGGAATCCCGCCAGATGAAGGCAATGTAGTCTTCCTCACTCAGGACGGAGACGAAAGCCTCAGCTGGACACAGATGGTCGCCGACGCAACCCGGGTTGCCGGCGGACTGCAGGAACGCGGCATCGGCGCGGGCTCGCCGGTGGTCGTGCTTGGGCTGACCTCGCGGGCCACGGTGACGGCCATCGTCGCCGTCTGGCTCGCGGGCGGAAGCCTCACTGTGGCACCGCTGCCCGCCCGGGGAGTGGACATCTCCACGTATCTCGCGGAGACTCGCCGCCGCCTCTCTCGTCTCGGGCACCCGCTGGTACTGGTCGGCCATCCCTTTGAAGCGTCGCTCCCGGATCTCGGCAATGCACGCCATCCGGCGCTACTGGTTGACGAGGTCATCAACGAGAAGTTCGGTCACTACCAGCGGCCGGCGCTGTCAGACGATGATCCGGCGGTCCTTCAGTTGACGAGCGGGACGACCGATCAACCCAAGATCGTTCGTGTCAGCCACGCCAACCTAGGCGCCAATATACGTGCCATTCGGACGGCGGGAGGCCATGATAAGAACCACGGCCGCATGCTGTCCTGGCTACCGCTCTCACACGACATGGGTCTGGTCGGCGCGGTGGCGCTCCATCTCACCTGTGGGCGCTGTGACCTACTCCTGATGTCCCCGGCGGACTATCTGTCGCGGCCGGCGAGCTGGATGCGTCTGGCGGCGAGCCACCGCGCCACCGCCCTCGTGGCCCCGGCCTCCGCGTATGCGTTGGCGGGACGTCTGTTGCGGACGACCGCGACACCGATGGACCTCTCCTCCGTGACCATGGCTCTCTGCGGGGGCGAACCGATCAGCCCGGACACGGTCGACGAATTCCTACGCAGTGCCCGTCCCCACGGGTTCCGACCGGAAGCGTTCCTGCCGGCATACGGCCTCGCCGAGGCCACCCTCGCGGTGACCTTCCCACCGCCGCATCGAGGACTGCTCGTAGAGGAGGTGGACGTCGAGGCTCTCGAAACGCGGGGCGAGGCACGTGGCGCGGTCAGCGGATCTCGAACCAGACGCCTCTCCCGGCTCGGGCCCCCGGCACCGGGTGTCTCCGTCCGCGTCGTGGACCAGGACTTCGGGGAGCGCCTTCCTGAGGGCCGGGTGGGCGAGGTCCAGGTGGCAGGGACGTCGGTGACCGCCGGATACCAGGACCCGGGCGACAACAACTTCTTCACCGCGGACGGCTGGCTGCGAACCGGAGACCTCGGCTACCTCGTCGACGGCGAGCTGGTCATCTGCGGGCGCTCGAAAGACGTCATCATCATCGGCGGCCGAAACATCTATCCGGAGGAGGTCGAGCTGGCAGCCTGCCAAGCTCCCGGGGTCCGGCGGGGCAACGTCATCTGTTTCCGAGTCGAGGCCGCAGGCTCCTTCGGGAGTGACGGGTTCGCGGTGGCAGCCGAATCACGAGAAACCGATGTGGAGACTGTCCGGGCAGACGTGACAACGCGGATCCGTGGAGCACTCGGTCTCGATCCCCACTCGGTCGTGATCCTGCCGCCCGGCTCGATTCCAAAAACACCTTCCGGCAAGCTGCGGCGGAGCGAGGCTGCCCGGATGTTCACATCATGAGCGAGATCTCGACCGCGTCCGGCCAGACCGGCTCGGCTCCTGAACCCGGCAGTACCGGAACCACCAGCGAGCACATCGAAGCACTCGTCCGCCGCGTGTACTCGGCCTGGGCGGAAAAGGATGAAGGCGCCCGGCGGGAAGCGCTCTCCACCGCCTGCGCACCTGACATCGTCTACCGAAGCCCGCTGCATGCCGCGGACGGCGTGACCGGACTCGCCGGACTTCTCGGCGAGATCCGCCGCGAGTATCCAGGCTACCGGCCGGTGCTGACGAGTGGCCTTGACTTTCACCACTCCTTCGGCCGGCTCGAGTGGAGCATGCGCGACGACACCGGCCATGCCCTGGTCCAGGGGATGGAGGTCGTGACATTTGACACCAAGCCACGGCTGACGCAGATCATCTCCTTTTTCGGCCCGATGCGGACCCGGATCTATTCCTATGGGGTTCCGCGGAGCCCAGGAGGGCAAGCCTGATATGAATTCGGTTCGGTAGGCCGGGGAATGTCTACCCGCCAGCCCCCTCCTCACCCAGGGGAGGACTCGGGGGCGATTTCTCGGCTGCCCGCGATGAACCTGACCGATATAGCCTTCTGGGGACAGTCGCTAGAAGACCGCCATGCGGCATACCGGATGCTGAGGGATAGTCATCCCTTCAGCTTCCATCCGGAACCGGACCTTCCCGGCGCGCCGCCTGGTCCCGGCTACTGGGCGGTCGTGCGTCATCAGGACATCCTTGAGATCAGCCGCCGACCGGAGGACTTCAGCTCAGCCGCCGGCGCACTCGCGATCAATGATCTCCCGGCGAGTCTGAACGAGTTCTACGGATCGATGATCAGCTTGGACGATCCACGGCACGCGCGCCTCCGTCGCATCGTCTCGCGGGCCTTCACCCCCAGGATGGTCGGTGACACGTTCGATCGGATCGAGGCCCGCGCGTGCTCGATCGTCAGGTCGGTCGCGGACCGCGGCGACTTCGACTTCGTCAACGACCTGGCGGCGCGGTTCCCGCTTGCGGTCATCTGCGACCTCATCGGGGTGCCCGAGAGTCAGCATGACTTCGTCCTCAACCAGTCGAACATCATCCTGTCCTGGGGAGACCGGGAGTACGTGTCGAAGGGCACCGACCCGACGACCGCCCTGCTCGATGCCGGCGCGGCCCTGTCCGGGCTGATGGCGGAGCTGGCGGAACTACGCCAGCGGCGACCGGTCGACGACCTGGCCTCCGCGCTCGTTCATGCCACGATCGCCGGAGAGCGGCTCACCGACCAGGAGATCGTGTCGTTCTTCATCCTCCTTCTCGTCGCCGGTCACGAGACGACCCGAAACGCACTGTGCCACGGGCTGATGGCGCTGCATCGCCATCCCGACCAACAGGAGATCTGGCGGTCGGACGTAGCGGGAATCGGCGCCACGGCCGTGGAGGAGGTGGTCCGCTACAGCTCACCGATCACGTTCATGCGCAGAACGGCGACCCGCGACACCGTCGTCGGAGGCCACCGGTTCCTGGCGGGCGAGAAGGTGCTGCTCTTCTACGGCTCGGCGAATCGCGACGAGACCGTCTTCACCGACCCGGAGGAGTTCGACGTACGCCGGCGCCCGAACCCGCATCTGGGTTTCGGGGCTCCCGGCCCCCACTTCTGTCTCGGCGCCCACCTCGCCCGACGGGAGATCGACGTGATGTTCAGGGAGATCTTCGCGCACCTACCGGAGATTGAGGTCACGGCAGCGCCCGACCTGCTTCGGTCACAGTTCATCAACGGACTGCGCCGGCTGCCCGTCCGTGTTGATCCGTCATCCGTTATTCGGTCGCATCCGGCACCGGCCGCCACGCTCTAGAGAGAAGAGAAGACCGTGATCAAAATGGCCCGGGCGGCGGCGGTGATGACACTGCCGGTCGCGGCGGTGGGTCTGTCCGGCTCGGTCGCCTACGCTGCCCAGACCCTGCTCCCGGCCGCCGAGCCGGCGACGACCACGGCCAGCGCCACGTGTGACAGCAGCGACGGCTATCAGCCCGTCGCCAGCGTGCGTGGGACCATCGGCGGACAGGACCGAGAGGTCCAGCTCTGGTACAGCCCGAGTTGCCGGACGGTATGGGCGAAGGCCCTCAAACACAACTCGGCCGACCAGGAAGAGATGAACTGCAGCATCCATCGCAGTGACGGGTATGAGCCGCCGACATCCCCGGTCTACGGATCGTCCTGTGTGAGCCCCCAGGTCAACGATGCCGGATTCACATCCTACGCGTTCACCTTTCACTATCCACCGGTCGGCGATGCTCAGTACCTGAAGACCACCTCCTGGTAGCCGCCCACCAGCGGCAACTCCGGTGCCCGCACTCTCGTTGGCGAGTCAACCCTGATACGAGGAATCCCTAGCATGCACATGACCCAGGACGAATTCGAACTGCAGCTCGCCGCGCGAGTCGGCGGGGATCCGACCAGGATCCGTTCCGAGGCGACGTTGGACGACGCGTTCGGTGTGGATTCGCTGCGCCGCCTGGAACTCATCACCGTGCTCGCAGACATGGGCGTGGAGATGACCAACGAGGAACTGACCTCCCTTCGATCGGTAAGTGATCTCTACACGGCCTTCAGCGGTTCCCGGACACTGTTGCGGGCCGAGACGGGCATCAGCCGGCGGCCGCGCACAGCCGCGGTCGGACCGGATTTCGAGCTCTCACCCGCCCCGCTCGCGACCAGACGGTTCCGGCTCGAGTCGATCTCGCCCGAGATGATGCCCTTCCTCTACCGCCTGGCAACTGATCCGCGCATCGGGTTCCGCTGGAAGTTCCGTGGTTTCGTACCCGACTTCGACACGTTCAGCAGCGGGTTCCGGGCCGGCGTCCTCGTCCAGTTCGTCGTCCTGTCGAACGAGACGGACGAGCCGATCGGACACGTGGTCTGCTACAACTACGACACGGCGCAGCGTTTCGGCTACTTCGCCGCGGTCTTCGTTCCACCGCTGGTCGGGACCGGACTTCCCATCGAGGCCTCCGAGCTGTTCGTGCGGTACCTCTTCACCACGTGGGACATGCGCAAGATCTATCTTGAGGTGCCGTCCTTCAACTTCGCATCCTTCCGGGCGGGCGAGGGCCACCAGTTCGAGATCGAAGGTATCCTGAAAGAGCACACCTACTACGCGAGGCAATATTGGGATCAGTACCTGCTGGCGATATATCCTCCCGCGGAGCTGGTGGCCGCCGGAACCGCGGCTTGCGACGAGACCCAGTAGCATCTGGTGGATCCGACGCCGTCGCACGGCCCCGGATGCGGTTCGGGCCAAATCACCTGGCGGGTACCGAGGCCGCTATGGCGATTCTCCTGGTTGGTCGGTACCCCCGCGTTCACTCTGGTCATGCTGCTGGCCAGTCCCGTAGCATCTACTCCGACGGACAGAAGCCGCATCGTGCTCTGGGGCGACTCCATTGCGAACGAGTCCCGAGAGGCGTTCACCCTGACGGCCCGCGCTGGTGGTGCCGACGTTCTCACTCGGACTCTCGGGGGTACCGCGATCTGCGACTGGTTCGGCGACATGGAACGCCAACTGAAGGAATGGGCGCCGACGATCGCGATGCTGTCCTTCTCCGGGAACTCGGGAACGGCCTGCATGCACGACCGCGATCCGACTGCCGCCTACGAGCAGGACGCGGAGCGCGCGATCAGTCTCCTTTCGGCGGCCGGCGTCACCGTGGACCTCGTGGAATCACCCACCCGCCGCAATGAGCCAGTCGATGGGCAGGGAAGGACGGCGCTGGCTCGACTCTGGATCAGGCTTGCGAAAAGCCAGCCACATGTGCACGTACTCACCGCGGGACGGGTGCTGACCGACAACGGGCGATGGACCCGGACGGTGCCCTGCTGGCAGGATGAGGGGTGCGACCTATGGGGCCTGATCACTATCAGGAACCCGGACGGAGTCCATCTGTGTCCGGTGACCCATAGCTCGTCGACCAACTGCCCGGTCTACTCGCCAGGGGACGAGCGGTACGGTCAGCTCATGGCGGCGGACGCGCTCGCCCGCCCTCGAGGTATTGAGGGCCTGCAATGACTGTGACAGCTCCGCGCCGCTGGACCGGGGGCGGCTCATCACGGCCGCACGCCGCCGGGCGCCAGCACGGGAGGCTGGCGGGGCATACGTATCCCGTCAACCCGGGCGTCTCGCAACTCCGGGGGCCGCCTAGGCGTCAAGGTATCGGTAAAGCTGGGCCTGCCGGCCGATGGCGACACGAGATATCCGCAGGCCAGGACCCCGACGACCCACCAAGAGGGAAGAGCTTACGGACCCCTCCCTCTCAAGATCCTCCACTGGAGTACACTTAACCCAAATAGGGGGATATTTCGTCCTCGGCAGCCCGACTGCCGGTGGAGGAGGGTAGGACGCGGGTGAACGGACAAGTGTCGGTCCGCAAGAACGTTCCCGGCGGACCCCCACCACTGCCGTTCGACCTTCGCACCGGTCGCCCGCCGGCCTCCGCCTCCTCGAGGCTACTCCGCGCCTTCCTGATCTTTGTTTCTTTTACCGTGCTTCTCGTCAGCTGCGGCGGGTGGATGGTGTACAGCTACTTCAACGGCAAGATCCACCAGGTCGACCTCGGTCTTGGGAACGGCCGATCAGGTTCAAAGGATGACGCGACCAACTATCTTCTGGTCGGCACCGACAGTCGCGCGGGCACGAACGGGGCCTACGGCAAGGTCGACGGGCAGCGGTCAGACACGACGATCATCGTTCATATCTCCAAAGACAACAAGGTCACGCTCCTGTCCATCCCACGGGACACCTACGTGACCATCCCGAGCTACACTGACGCCAAGGGGACCCTGCACCGCGCGCACAAGAACAAGTTCAACTCCGCCATCGCGGACGGCGGGCCGTCGCTGCTGGTGCAGACGGTGAAAGGCCTGACCGGCCTGCGGATCGACCACTACGTCTCGATGGACCTGGAAGGGTTCAAGGACATCACCAACGCCATCGGCGGTGTGCAGGTCTGCATCCTCCCCTCCGGCAATCACATCACGGTCGACGGGCGGGTCAGCACCAACACCAACGACCCGATGAGTGGATTCGTGGGCGGCCCGGGCACGATTACCGTCAAGGGCGATCAGGCTCTCGCGTTCGTTCGGCAACGGTATGGTCTACCCAACGTCGACCTCGACCGCATCAAGCGTCAGCAGTATTTCATCGGCGCCGTTCTCCGTAAGATCATGCAGGATGGCGTCCTGACCAGTCCAGTGAAACTGGAGGGGCTGCTCTCTACCGTGACCTCGGCGCTGACGCTCGACGACGGCACGGACATTGCGGACCTACGCAAGCTGGCCGGCCGGCTGCACGGGATATCCAGCGGCTCCCTCGCGACGGAGACCCTGCCCACCCATGCCCCCACCCGCGCCGAGGGCGCCATCGACGACAGTGGCGACATCATGATCGGCGGGAAACGGGCTGCCGTGCAGTTCTACGACCCACGGGACCTGGAAAGGATTGTCGGTCCGCTCGGCGGCGGCGCGGGCACCACCCAGGCAACGGGCACGCCCAGTTCCGCCGTTCCCGCCACCGTCACCGTCTTCAACGGCAGCACCGTGTCGGGGCTGGCGGCAAAGGCCGTCGACGACCTGACGGCACACGGCTTCCCCGCCACGAACGCCGGCAACGCCATCACCAGGAACTACGTCACGACCCGCATACGCTATGGCCCGGGTGAGCAGAATGCGGCGGGCAGGCTGCAGGCCATGATCCCGGGAGCGAAGCTTGCCGCCGATTCCTCAGTCGACGGAGTCCAACTGATCGTCGGTTCGAGCTTCAGCGGACTGACGGATCTCACCGCCGCCGAGCCGTCCGCCGCGTCACCGACAACTACTCCCTCTGTCGGTTCCGAGCCGACGGACGGCCCAACTCCTGCCGCGCCGGCACCCGACGCACCAACAGCCACGCCCGAATGTGTGTACTAGTCGCGCACGGCCTGCACTCCGCGGAGGCAAAAAATCTCGGCCTAATTCCCTCCGATATCCAACGCGGGGCAGTCGATTCCGGTACGCTTCTTCATGCGAAGGACATTGGAAGGCGAAGGACCCGCAGCGGAAACGATTCACCAACGCCAGAGTGCACCCCCTCTCCTTCATTTTCGAATTAGCGACCCTTTTCTTCGTCTCAAGGAAGGAATCAGGATGTTGCAAGCGCGCAGTACTCAGGCGGGGGTTTTTCTGGCGGTGGCGGCGCCACTGGTCGTGGGCAGCTGGGCATCGACGGCCAGCGCTGCCCCCGACACGGGGGTCGGGACCTCCGTCGCGCAGTCGGCTGCCAGTGCTCCCGTGACACAGTCGTCGTGCGACGACAGCGACGGCTACAAGGTTGCGTCGGCGGCCGACGATGCGGTCCAGCTCTGGTACAGCCCGAACTGCCGGACGGCCTGGGGAAAGTGGGCGGGGAACGGCGGTGACGGGGGGCCTTCGGTGGGCTGGGTCCACCGCTCCGATGGCTACGAGACCGACCATTATGGCTGCGGTACGTCCGGCGTGTACTGCATCACCGATCACATCAATGACGCCGGTTTCACCACCAAGGCGAAGGCCATCCTTTACCCGGGTGGGCCGACCTGGGAGACAAGCGCCTACTGATCACGCATCCGTGCAGGGCACCCCAGACAGGACAGATCCTGCCCGGAAGAGCTTGTGACCCGACCAGTCTCGAACCGGAAGAGTCTCGGCCCCGACCCGGCGAAGGCGTGAACATGCGTCTTTGCCGGGCCGGCTGAGACGCTTGCGACAGATCTCGGGACCATCTGGTCGAATCCTCCATCGGGGCAGGTTCGTCCGACGGTTGCTTACAGGGTGTTCGATCCTGCGGGTTCTGTTTGGTTCGGGTTCAGGTTCCTCGCCAGGTTGGGGTCGATTCGCCGGTGGCGCGGCGGGCCATGAGGTCGATCATCGCAAAGTTGATCATGGCTTCGGAGCGGGTGGGGTGGGCTTCGTAGTCACGGGCGAGGCGGCGGTAGCCCATCAGCCAGCCGAAGGTACGTTCCACAATCCAACGGTGTGGAAGAGGAATGAACCCTGTGGTTGCGGGGTCGCGGTGGACGGTGTCGACGTCGATGCCCAGCCCGGCGGCGTGCTCGATGACCATGGTGCGGTAGGCGCTGTCAGCCCAGGCTTTGCCGATTCTGGAATGGGTGGCGGCAACGGTGGTCAGTACCTGGAGACCGGCCCGGCTGTCGGAGGTGCCGGCGGCGGTGACCAGCACGGTGAGCAGCACGGTGAGCAGCAGCCCGAGGGTGTCCACGATGATGGTGCGTTTCCGTCCGACGATCTTCTTTCCGGGGTCGATGCCCTGGGTGGCAGCCGGAACGGTGGGGGCGGTCTTGACGCTCTGGGAGTCGATCACGCAGGCGGTGGGTTCGGGATCGTGGCCTGCATCGGTGCGGACGTGGAGTCGTGTCCGCTCGACGAGTTGGTCGAGGACACCGTCGTTGTGCCAGTGGGCGAAGTAGCCGTAGACGGTCTCCCAGGGCGGGTAGTCGTGGGGAAGGTAGCGCCAGGGGATACCCGTCCGGTCGACGTACAGGATGGCATTGAGGATGCTGCGTAGATCATGCACTGGGGGGCGGCCGATGCTCAGGCCTTTGCTGTGGCGTTCGGCACGCCAGGCGGCCAGTACGGGTTCGACCAGGTTCCACCGGGCGTCGGACAGGTCACTGGGGTATGGTCTCTACTCGGTCATGTTTCCGGTTTACCGCAGACTGCCGATGGTTACCCGGACTGCCGCCGATCCGTCGCCGGCGAAAGCCGCAGAACATCAGGCGGCGGGATGAGACAGGACTCTTCGGTTCGAACTCGGCGTCGGCATGGACGTCAGGGCGTGTCATGACGACTGTGTAAGCCGGAGGTGGACCACTCCACCATCGGCCGGGTGCTAAAAAACGAAGCTTCGCCCTCATCTGAAGAAGTGCTGGACGATCCCACCGAAAGCGAACGCGCAGTTCGCCGCCCGGATGGAAGACGTCCTCGCGGTCTACGCCCGCCCCCACGACGTGGGCGTGCCGGTGGTGTGCATGGACGAGAAGCCCTATCAGCTGCTGGGACACGCCCGCGACCCCCTACCGGCCGTCCCCGGTCGTGACGCCCGCGAAGACTCCGAGTACGTCCGGCACGGGACCTGCTCGATCTTCTGCTGGGTCGAGCCCCTGGCCGGCTGGCGCCGGGTCGACGCCCAACCCCACCGCACCAGGGTCGACTGGGCCCACCAGGTCCAGCACCTGCTGACCATCGACTACCCCCACGCCGAGCGGGTGGTGCTGGTCATGGACAACCTCGGGCACCCACGGCATCGCCTCGCTGTACGAGGCCTTCGACCCGGACACCGCGTTCGCACTCGCACAACGACTCGAGATCCACCACACCCCCAAACACGGCTCCTGGCTCAACATCGCCGAGATCGAACTGGCCGCACTGACCCGCCAGTGCCTGGACCGCCGCATCGACGACCTCGACGTCCTCAACACCGAACTCGCCGCCTGGCAGACAGCCGTCAACGCCGACCAGCGCCAAGTCCACTGGCACTTCATCACCGCCGACGCCCGCACCAAACTCCGCCACCTATACCCCAAACATTAGCGACGACGGTCTACTAGTAGGACTTTGTTAGGTGACTCCGAGGAGTTGTGGCGATTTGCCCTGTGACGGGTCGTAGGGGCGGTGGCAGGTGCGGCAGGCGCCGGTCCAGACGTTGAGCAGGGTCTGGAGGCTACGGAGGACTCCGTAGAGGGTCAGGCCGGCGCAGGGGCTTTTGGGGTGCGGCGTAGCTGGGTGCACAGGGCTTGGGCGACGGAGACGAGGGTGACGTGGCGGTGCCAGCCGAGGAAGGAACGTCCTTCGTGGTGGTCGAGGCCGAGGCCGTCCTTGAGTTCGCGGTAGTCGTGTTCGATCCGCCAGCGGATCTTCGCGAGGCGTACCAGTTGGCGCAGGGGGATGTCGGCGGGCAGGGTCGAGAGCCAGTAGTCGGTGGGTTCGGTCTTGCCGGGGGGCCATTCGGCCAGCAGCCAGCATTCGGGCAGGCTGCGGTCGTCGGCGCGGGTGACCGACCGGCCGGCGGGGCGGACCCGCAGGGCCAGGAACCGCGACCGCATCGCCGCGGTCGGGTTGTTCGCGCTGTGGTGGGTGCCGTGCCGCCAGGTCACGGTGCGCAGCGCGGCCCGGCCGGCGGCCAGGGCGAGGTCCTTCAGGGTGGACGGCGGGTCCGGGTAGGCCGGGACCGGGCGGCGTCCGGTCCCGGAGTACGGCGGGGTCACCGGTGCGGCCGAGGCCGGGTGCGCGGTGGCGGTGGGGGTCACCCCGGGGCGTGTCATGACGACTGTGTAAGCCGGAGGTGGACCAGGATCGATCTACCTTGATCGGGTAGGTCGGAAAGGGACACCGAATGACACAGAGCACGACGCTTCGGACAAAAGACGAAGCGGCGGCGAAGAGGATCGCCGAGGCTTTCGCGCCGGAGGCGATCGACACGTTGTTGAAGGACGCGAAAGCGACCGGAACACCGATCGACGGGGTCGATGGCCTGTTGAACCAGATGACGAAGGCTGTCCTCGAACGGGCCTTGCAGGTCGAGATGACGGACCATCTCGGCTATGAGGTGGGTGATCCGGCCGGTCAGGGCACGGGAAACTCCCGGAACGGGAAGTCCACGAAGACGGTGTCGACCCGGAACGGGCCGGTCGAGATCGAGGTACCGCGTGACCGGAACAGTTCCTTCGAGCCGACGATCGTGCCGAAACGGGCCCGGCGGATCGGGAATCTCGACGACACGATCCTGTCGTTGTACTCGCGGGGCATGACGACCCGCGACATCGAGGCGCACCTGCGGGAGGTGTACGGCGTCCAGGCGTCCCGGGAGCTGATTTCCAATGTCACCGAGGTCGTCGTCGACGAGATCAAGGCCTGGCAGTCCCGGCCCCTCGACGAGGTCTACCCGATCCTGTACGTCGATGGGATCCGGCTGCGGATCAAGGACAACGGGGTGGTCACGACCAAGGTCGCCTACCTGGCCGTGGGTGTCGACGTCGATGGCCGCAAGCACGCGCTGGGCTGTTGGATCAAGGACACCGAGGGCGCGAAGTTCTGGCAGAAGGTCCTGGCCGATCTGCGTAACCGCGGGGTGCGCGACGTGCTGATCGTGTGCTGCGACGGGCTGTCCGGCCTGCCCGACGCCGCGGTCGCGGTCTTCCCCGAGACCGTCGTGCAGACCTGCGTTGTGCACGTGATCCGCAACGCGATGAGGTTCGTGTCCTACGGCGACCGGAAAGCCGTCGTCAAGGCGATGAAGGACATCTACACGGCGCCGACCCTGGAAGCCGCGGAACTTGGCCTGGCCGCGTTCGACAAGAACTTCGGCGTCCAGTACCCCGGCGCGGTCGACGTGTGGCGTCACGCCTGGCCGGAGTTCATTCCGTTCCTCGACTACCCACCCGAACTCCGGAAGATCGTGTACACGACCAATGCGATCGAGTCGATGAACTTCCAGCTCCGGAAAATCACGAAGAACCGCGGGCATTTCCCCGACCGTGACGCGGCGATGAAGCTACTCTACCTCGGGCTCCGCAACATATCGAGCCAACGCGGCGGCGAGTCCGGTACCGGGACCCACGGATGGAAAATCGCGCTCAACACGCTCTCCAGCCTCTTCCCCGGACGCCTACCTTTCTGATAGTGTGAACGCGTAGGCCAAGCTATTCACCTCTGGCTTACACGGAAATCGTGACAGGCTCTCACCCCGAGCACGTAGACCAGGTGCCGGTCGGTCAGGGCTTGGCGGAACTGCGCGGCGTCGCCGTACCCGGCATCAGCGACGACCGGCCGGGCGGGCACGCCCCAGCCGGCCAACTCGTCGAGCATGTCCAACGCCAGGCGCCACTTCTCTCGGTGCCGGACGTCGGCGGGGATCCCGGCCCGGGTCCGGCGAGCGCGGACCGCCGCGGCCTCGGTCGGATCATCGCAGCATGTGTCGTCCCAGCTGGCCGGCAGGAACAGTCGCCAGTCCAGCGCCGCCGACGCCCAGTCGGTGACCGCGTGCACGGACACCCCGATCTGGCAGTTCCCGACCTTGCCCAACGTCCCGGAGTACATCCGGGCCACTCCGGGCGAGGCGGGCCCGTCCTTCGGGAAACCGGTGTCGTCGACGACCAGCGCCTGCGGGGCCACGAAGTCCACCGCCCAGCCCGCCAGCCGGGCACGGACCTCACCATGCTCCCAGGTCGAGTTCCGCAGGAACTGCTGCAACCCCTGATGATCCACCCCGAGGCGCTCGGCCATCGGGACCAGGCTCTTGCGCTTCCCGTCCAGCATCAGCCCACGCAGATACGCCTCGCCCTTGGCCCGCTGGTCCTTACGCGGCAGGTCCGCGAACATCCGGGCCGCGAACTCCTCCACGACCGGACGCACCTGCTCCATCTCCTCCGGCGTCACAGCAGGCAGCGAACCAGGCGAAGATCCCAACAGCCAAACCAGACGATCAAAGACCTAACAAAGTCCTACTAGGGCCGGGGAAAGCTGGCAGCCGTCGGCTGAGACTCCGGTTATGCCGGCCTGCCGGCATAACCTGGTCAGGCCGCTCGTCGAGCGATCTCGTCGGCCCAGCCGGGCCGTGCACGGCGGCGCGGGGCCCCGGGCGGCGACCTAGACTCGACGGTATGACCGCTGGGTCCACCCCGAGCACCACAGCCACCCGATCCCCGCTGCTCGACCTGCCCGGCGCGGTGCCGGCGGCCGGCGACGACGCGACCGTCGCCGCCCACTACGGCGATCCGCTGCGCGAGCAGCGCGCGCTGCGGGACGGCGCCGCCCTCGTCGACCGGTCGCACCGCGAGGTCGTCCGCATCGGCGGCCCGGACCGGCTGTCCTGGCTGCACAGCATCACCTCCCAGCACCTGTCCGGGCTGGGCACGCTGCGCGGCAGCGAGGCGCTGGTGCTGTCCCCGCAGGGCCACGTCGAACACCATCTCGTCCTCGCCGACGACGGCACGGCCACCTGGGTGGACGTCGAACCCGGCACGGCCGCCGGGCTGCTGCGTTACCTGGAGTCGATGCGCTTCCTGCTCCGGGTGGAGCCGGTGGACGTCGGCGCGCAGACGGCGGTGCTCAGCGTGGTCGGGCCGGCCGCGGTGCCCACCGTCGCCGCGGCCCTCGGCGGTGCCGACCTGGACCTGCCCGAGCCGCTCGCCCTCGAGCCCACCGGCGCGCCGGTCACCGGTCCCTACCCGGTGGCCCGAGCCGCGGACGGCACGCTGGTGCGCCGGATGGCGTACGGCGTCGATCTGCTCGTCGACCGGGCGGCGCTCGCGGCGACGGCGCAACGGCTGCTCGCGGCCGGCGCGGTGCCCGCCGGGCTGTCCGCCTTCGACGCCATGCGGATCGCCGCCCGCCGACCGCGGCTGGGCCGGGAGACCGACCATCGCACGATCCCGCACGAGGTGGGCTGGCTCGCCGACGCGGTGCACCTGGACAAGGGGTGCTACCGCGGCCAGGAGACGGTGGCGCGGGTGCACAACCTGGGCCGTCCGCCGCGCCGGCTCGTCCTGCTCCACCTCGACGGCGCGGTGGCCGCCCCGGGTTCGGCGGTGACGGCCGACGGGCGTGAGGTCGGCTTCGTCGGCACCTCCGAGATGCACGAGGAGCTCGGCCCCATCGCCCTGGCGATCGTGAAGCGCTCGGTGCCGGCAGGCGCCGTCCTCGTCGTCACCGACCCCGACGGCGCCCCCGTCGCCGCCGCGATCGACCCGGACGACGATGACGGCAACGCGGCGGCCGCGCCGAAGCGCCCGGCGGGCCGGCTGCTGCGCTCCTCCTGACGATCCCGAGGGGTCCCGCTCAAAAGGCGCGGGAAAGGGCCTGATCGAGTTCGTGCGCCTCCGGGTCGGTGCTGTGCCGGCGCAACCGGCGCCGCAGCTCGTCGGCCCGGCGGGCGTTGCGCTTGGAGCGCGTCGCCTCCAGCATCGGCATCGCCTCCCGGGTCAGCGCGCAGCCGTGCTCGACGTTGCCCAGGTCGATCTGGACGGCGGCCCGGCGCAGCAGGTAAGTCGCCCTGTCCCGGGCCCGCGAGGTCGGCAGGATCGTCAGGGATCTCTCCAGCCACCGGTCTGCCTGCGCGAGATGGCCGAGATCGATGTAGCAACTGCCGATCTGGGCCTGGTACTCGCCCTCGTCGAAGTAGTCGGCCCAGGCCGGGTCCTCGGGCCGGGCGGCGTCCATCGCCTCCTCCGAACGGGCCAGCGCCTCCGCGCACGCGCTGGCCTCGCCGAGCGCCGCGTGGGCGCGGGCGCGACGCATGTGCAGCATGGCGCCGACCCGACCGCTGGCCCCCCCGATGCTGGTCACGGCGGCCTCCGCGAGATCCACCGCCTCCCGTGGGCGGGCGAAGTCGACGCACTGCAACGACATGTTCTTCAGCACGTTCGCGCCGAGCATCCGGTCGCCACCGGCGTGCGCGGAGTGCAGCGCGGTGATCCAGTAGCGCTGGGCGGCGGTCTGGAAGCCGGCGTCGAAGGAGACCCAGCCGGCGAACCGGGCGAGCTCGGCCGCGACCACGTGCAGGTGGCGGCCGACCTGCTCGGTGTAGGACCCGCGGACCAGCAGGTCCGCCACCACCCCGAGCTCCGCGTCGACCAGGCGCCGGACGCTCTCGCCGCCGAGGCGCTCGTCCATCACCCGCAGGCCGGGGATGTTGTGTTCGATCCGGTTCACGATCTGATCGTCGACCCGTCCGCCGTTCAGCGCGGCGGACAGCCGGCTGGGCTCAAGGCCGAGCCACTGCGTCGCAAGCTCCGCGACGCCGACCCCGGTGATCGTCAGGAAACCACGCCGGTCGGAGAGGGCGTCCTCGACGACGTCCATGATCGACGTGATGCCGCCGGCCGGCGTCCACGGGTACTCGGTGCGCACGGCGTCGCCGGTCGGCAGCCAGGCCGGCCACGGATGCGACTCCAGCCGGTCGTTCGGGACGCCGAGTTCGGCGGCGAGGGCGAGCTGGGAGACCCGGTCCGGGACGACACCGCGGTGCTCCCAGCGCCAGACCTTCTGGCGCTCGGCGGCCATGTTCGCCACTCCGAGGTCACGGGCGCGACGGGCCACCACACGGGCCAGTCGCTGGTAGGACCAACCACGCTGCGCGCGGACGAATGCGAGCGGATGAGTGCAGGCGTGCGCGTTATCCGTCAGCATCGACGATCTCCTCGAGTCGGAACTCCTGGATCAATTCTGTGAGCGCCCACTGACGCTATGTCGCGACATCTTGGTGTCCATAGTGATGACCCCGGTGCGATGCGTGCACAGAGGTCACGGCCGGACCACTGGCGGCCTTGATTGCACGGATGTCGCCGGAACTGCCCGGGTATCCGGGCGTAATGTCCAGTTCTCGAACGATGCGGTCGCGCGGCCGCGACCTGGGGCGCCGCCCGGCCGATACAGGCATGGACGGCGCACTCGACGCATCCTGGTCATATGCGCCTTTCCCGATAATTACCATACGGAATCCGAGGACCAGGACCCGGTCGGACACCATCCGCGCGATGGGCGTTTGACAGACAGCAAAGCACATGGTGCCGCCCGCCGTCACCTATTTTCAGAAACGCCGCCACCTGCGACCAGAATCCGGATCAATCGCAATACAATTGTTCGATGACGGCGATTCCGAGTCGGGGCGTCTTTCGCTCCCGCGGAAACGCCGGCAGGCTCTCCCCGGGCCACCTCGCGGGCCGCACTGCGCATGGCGGCGACGGCGGATCGTCCCTGTCGCGGACGTCGAGGTCTTCCCGTAACGGCGCGGGATCAGGCGGCCGTGGTCAGGAGCGACGGCAGTTCCAGAAGCAGACAGCAGTTCCAGAAGCAGAAGCAGACGGCAGTCCCTGAAGCAGACAGCAGCCAGAAGCAGCAGTCAGGAATGGTCGAGGCGGTCGCCGCCGGGCGCGAAGAAGGTGAGCGCCGACGTCGGGGCCCGGAGCACCACGGGGGCACCGGGAGTCAGGAGGAGGGCGGCATTCACGCGGACGGCGAGCACGCCGGCGCCCGTGCGGACGTGGACGGTCCGCTCCGCCCCGAGCCGCTCCGAGACGACGACCTCGCCCGACAGCCGCAGCTCATCAGAACCGCCCGCCCCGCGCGCCCCACCGAGGCGCCCGGGTTGCCCGGGGACGCCGAGAACGTCGACGTCGAGGGTGTCGACGTCCAGGGTGTCGACGTCCAGGGTGTCGACATCGAGGGTGTCGAGGGCGAGGTGCTCGGGCCGAACTCCGAAGGCCGCCGCGCCCGCGGGCGCCGGCACATCGAAGCCGTCGGCGCGCAGGCGGCCGTCGTGCCAGTGGCCGTCCCAGACGTTCATCGGCGGGCTGCCGACGAAGGCGGCGACGAAGCGGGTGGCGGGCCGGTCGTAGATCTCGTCCGGGGTGCCGATCTGCTGCAGGCGGCCCTCGCCGAGGACCGCGACGCGATCCCCCACGGCCATCGCCTCGGCCTGGTCATGGGTGACGAACAGCGCGGTGGTGCCCAGGCTGCGCAGCAGGCCGACGATCTCGACCCGCAGTTCGACCCGGAGCTGGGCGTCGAGGCCGGACATGGGCTCGTCGAGGAGGATGACGCGGGCCCTGGTGGCCAGCGCCCGGCCGATCGCGACCCGCTGGCGCTGGCCGCCGGACATCTGCGCGGGACGACGGCCGGCGAGGTCGGCGATGCCGAGCATGGCGAGCGTCTCCCGGGCCCTCGCCACGGCGGCCGCCTTCGGCAGGCCGCGGCCGTGGCGCAGGGCGAGCGTCAGGTTGTCCAGCGCGGACTTGTGCGGGTAGAGCGCGAAGTGCTGGAACACCATGGAGACGTCCCGGCGGTGCGGCGGGAGGCCGAGCTGGCTGGTCCCGTCGAAGCGCAGGTCGCCGGTGGTCGGCTCGTCCAGGCCGGCGCAGATCCGCAGCAGCGTCGACTTTCCCGAGCCGGACGGCCCGAGCAACGCGACGATCTCCCCGGGCGCGACCGCGAGCGAGACCTCGTGCAGCGCGTGCACGGAGCCGAACGAGCGGCTGATCCGGTCGAACTCGATCGGCACGCCGGTGATCATCCCGAGCGGGGGAACGGGCCGGGCGGCCGCCGGGGCGCTCAACGGGTCAGCTCCACGGCCTCGGCCTGCGCCGCGGCCAGCGTCTTCGCCGGATCCTCGCCCTTGAAGATGCGCACCACCTGGTCGGACAGCGCGGTCGGCAGCTCGCCGCCGCGGGCCCCGCCCCACACCGGCGCCTTGACCAGCGAACCGGTGAGCGCGAGGAACGGCTTGAGCGGCGGGTAGGTGTCGTAGAACGAGCCGAGCTGGCTGGTGGCCTGGGTGTCCACCGGGATGTAGCTGAGCGCCTCGGTGCTCGCCGCGACGACGTCCGGGGACAGCAGGGAGACGACCAGCTCGGTCGCCATCTCCCGTTGGCACCGGTCGGTGGCCAGGACGGTCAGCGCGTTCCCGCCGGCGATCGGGTGCTGGGTGCCGCCGGGCAGGGTCGGGAACGGGATCGCGCCGGCCCGGAAACCGTTCGCCCCCTGTCCGGCGATGAACTTCAGCCCGCCGGCGAGCGAGGCGACCGACACGGCGGTCATCGCGGTCTGCTTGCGGATGCCGAAACGCAGCAGCCCCTGCTGGGTCGGATCGGCGGACTGCGGGCCGTAGGTGCCGACCTTCGCCAGGAACGCCGCGGCCTCGCTCGCCGCCGGGGTGGTCAGCGCCGGGCGGCCGGCCGCGTCCTGGATCGGGGTGCCCTTGGAGCTGGCCAGCGTGTTGAGGATCCACTGCCCGAACTGCTGACCGGTCGGCAGGTCGATCGGCTGGACGTTCTGCCCGGACGCCTTGATCTTGTCCGCGGCGGCGAGCACCCCGGCGGTGGTGGCGAGGGTGGCGGGGTCGACGCCGGCCTTGGTCAGGACGTCGAGGTTGTAGACCAGGGCGAGCGAGGAGACCTGCTGCGGGATCCCGATCTGCTTCCCGCCGACGGTGCCGAGGCCAAGCAGGCGCTGGTCGTAGGAGGCGCGCAGCAGGCGCGGGGAGAGCTCCTGGGCGCCGAGCTCGCGGGCGAAGACCGGCAGCAGGTCGAAGCCGGCGACCGCGACGTCGACGGAGCGGCCCGCCGACCGGTCGGCGCTGATCTGCTGGACGAGCGCGGTGTAGTCGGGGGCGGTGGCGTTCAGGTCCACGGTGAGGCCGGGATGGGCCTTCTCCATGTACGCCTTGCCCGACTTCGCCACGTCGTTGAGGGTGCCGACGGCGGCCATCCGCAGGGTCTTCACCTTGGCGGCGCATTCCGGAGACGCCGTCGCGCCGGCCACGTTGTCGACGCCGGCGGCGGCGGAACGCGCGGTGGGACGCAGGCTCTCGGCCGGGTTCGCCGGGCCGGAGTCACCACCCCCGCCGCACGCCGTCAACGTGAGCATGGTGACCGCCATGGACAGGGGCAGCAAGCGGCGGATGCGGATCACGCGATGTTCCTCTCAGGCACCGGCGCCCGTGCCGGTGATCCCGGCGGCGAGACGGCGTTGGGCGACGACGAAGACGGCCAGCGACGGCAGGCTGATGATCAGCGCTGCGGCGGCGAGCTCGGCGAAATCGGGGATGATCGACGAGGAATCCGTCAGCAGACGGGCGAGCGCGAGCGGCGGGGTGGCGATGCCGGGTGACCGGGCGACCAGCAGCGGCCACAGGTACTCGTTGTAGGAGAGCAGGAAGCTGAACACGGACACCGAGGCGATCGCCGGTGCCGCGAGCGGCACGATGATCGAGCGTAGCGTCCGCCAGGTGCCCAACCCGTCCATCCGCGCGGCGTCGAGAACCGAGGCGGGGATGGTGCTCATGTACTGGCGGAGCATGAAGATCATGCCAGCGTGGGTCATGAACGGCAGCACCAGGCCGACGCGGGTGTCGGCGAAGCCCAGCGCGGAGATGGTCACGTAGTTCGGCACCGCGGTGACCTGAGCGGGAACCAGCAGCGTGGCCAGCACCACGGCGAACAGGGCGGTGCGCCCGCGGAAGCGCAGGCAGGCGAAGGCGTAGGCGGCGGGGACGGCGGTGGCGAGCTGGAGCGCGAGGATCGCGAGGCTGACCGCGACCCCGGTGAGCAGCGCGGGTCCGAGGTCGCCGGCGTGCCAGGCCTGGTCGAACGAGTGGAACTGCACCCGCGACGGGATGGGGTTGGAGTCCAGCGCGAGGGCGGTCTGCGGAGGTCCGATCGCGGTTCGCAGCATCCAGGCGAACGGCAGGACCGCGACCACGATTCCGACGGTGAGCAGGGCGAGGCGCGCGAGCGTCGCGGCGCCCGGCAGCCGACGACGCGGGCGCGCCGCGCGGGCCGCCGTCGGCGTGGGGGCGGCCAGGCCGCGGCGACCAGCCGGCGCAGGTGAGCCGGATGGGCCGGATGGGCCGACCGGAGCGTCGCTGCTGGTCCCGGTGCTCACGCGGCAGCCTCCCGCGCCCGCCGGATGCGCCGCCCGAGCAGCGCTCCGCCGGCGCCGAGCGCCACGATGACGACGAGCAGCAACAGAGCGATCATCGAGGCGTATCCGATGCGGAACGATCCGGTGAAACCGACCTCGTAAATGTAGTAAATGATGGTGGTACTCGAATGCAGGGGGCCGCCCTTGGTGAGGACGGCGACCGTCTCGAAGGTCTGCAGCGTCAGGATCGTCACGAAGACGCCCAGGAAGACCGTGGTGGGCGCCAGCAGCGGCAGGGTGATGTGGCGCAGCCGGGCGAACCCGCGGATGCCGTCGACGTCGGCCGCCTCATAGACCGAGCGCGGGATGGCGGTCAGGCCGGCCAGGTAGACGATGAACACGAAGCTGGTCAGCCGCCAGCCCCCGACGAGGGCGACCACCGGCAGGGCGGTCGAGGTGTCGCCGAGCCAGTCGACCGGCGCCACCCCGAACAGACCGACCACCGTGTTCGCGAACCCGTCGGGACTGCTGTCGAACATGTACGCGAACACCACCGCCATCGCGACGATGTTCGCGCTGACCGGCAGGAACAACGCGAAGCGCACCAGGGCGCGGCCGTGGGCCACCCGCTCCGCGGCCAGCGCCAGCGCAAGCCCGATCGCGACGGCGGGGATGACCGTGATGAGGCAGTACACGAGGGTGTTGCGCACGGCCCCGCCGAGGTCGCCGTCGGAGAAGGCGGTGCGGGCGTTCGCCGTGCCCACCCAACCGAAATGCGGACCGGTCAGCGTCTTGTCGGTCCCCGCGATGAAGGCCGAGACCAGGGCGGGCCCGATGACGAACACGCCGAGCCCGACGAAGGCGGGGGCCAACAACGCGCCAACTCGCCAGCCCATCCGGCCACCAACCACCCCAGTCATCCATGCACCCCACTCATCACGGTTACGCATCTTGGCCCCACCCATGGCGGGATGCCTAGACCGGGGTCGGGCCACCGCATGAACAACCAGTGCCTTCCTGTGACCCTCCGGGTGGCGAGCCGCCCGGCCGGGGCCGCGGACGGCCGGCTGGTGGGCTCGTGGCCCGACGCCACCAGCGGGAATCGGCGGCCCACGAGCCGGATCCCAGCGCGCCGCGGCGGTCCGGGCACCGATTCATGGTGTCCGGATACGTGGCGGCCGTCCCCTCCGCGGCCGACGCCTGCAAGAATGACAGGAAACGTCAGTCGATCTTCGGGAACACGATGAGTGACCGCAGCGAATCCGGCCAAGCGTCCCCCTGGGGGCGCGTCGCCGACGACGGCACCGTCTTCGTTCGCACGGCGAGCGGTGAGCGCGCCGTCGGATCGTGGCGGGCCGGGAGCCCCAGCGAGGGCCTGGCCCACTTCGAGCGCCGTTACGACGATCTGAGTGCCGAGGTCGTGCTGTTGGAACGGCGGCTGACCCTCAGCGGGGTCGATCCGGGCGGGATCGCCGGCAGCGCCCGCCGGCTGCTCGACTCCCTCGACTCCGCCGCCGTCGTCGGTGATCTCGACGCCCTGCGCGCCCGGCTCGAGACCGTCCTCGCGGGCACCGAGGAACGGCGCACCGTGCTCGCCGCCGAGCGGGCCGAGCGGACCGCCCGGATCGCCGCGGCCAAGGAGGAGCTGGTCGCCGAGGCCGAAAGGCTCGGTCGCAGCTCGGAGTGGAAGACCGCCGGCGAGCGGTTCCGCACCCTCGCCGAGGAGTTCCGGGCCGTCGGCTCCCTCGACAAGCGCACCGACTCGGCGTTGTGGCGGCGCATCACCGGAGCCCGCGAGGAGTTCACCCGCCGGCGCACCGCGCACTTCGCCGCCCTGGACACCCAGCGGGCCCGCTCGCGGGAGCGGAAGGAGGCGATCATCGCCGAGGCGGAGGCGCTGGTCGACTCCTCCGACTGGGCCGGTACGACCGCCCGCTACCGGGCCCTGCTCGCCGACTGGAAGGCGGCGGGGCGAGCGGCCAAGGACGTCGACGACGCGCTGTGGAACCGGTTCCGCGAGGTGCAGGACGTCTTCTTCAGCCGGCGCAACGCCGCGAACGCCGAGCGGGACGCGGAGCTGCGGGACAACCAGGTCCAGAAGGAGAAGGTGCTGGCCGAGGCGACCGCGCTCGACCCGGCCGACACCGAGCGCTCGCTGCGGCGCCTGCGCGAGCTGCAGGACCGGTGGGACGAGATCGGCCGGGTTCCCCGCGAATCGGCCGGCACGCTCGAACGCCAGATGGCGGCGATCGGCGACAAGCTGCGCGAGGCCGCGGACGCCCGGTGGGCGCAACGTTCCATCGCCGCCTCGCCCTTCGTGACCAGGCTGCGAGAGTCCGTCGCCAAGCTGGAGGCCAAACTCGCCCGCGCCCAGGCCGCCGGGCGCACCAAGGAGATCGCCGAGACCGAGGCTGCGCTGGCCACCCAGCGCGCGTGGCTGGCCCAGGCCGAGAACTGACCGCCCCGGGACCATCCCAGCCAGGCCTGAGGCGGTCGCGGCGGTCCCCGGGGTCGCGGCGGTCGTGGGCGATCGCCGCCCGTTCACCGGTCGCCCGCCCGGGCCTGCGGATATCCGGCGCCCGCCGGACGGAGCGCCCCAAAGGTGCTAACTCGCGCGCTTGCCAGAGTTAGCACTCGGACGTATCGTCGATCGCGTTGACGTTGCGTTGTGCCGGGCTCCCCGTCCCGGTGGCCGAGCGCCGATCACCGTCGGCGGCGTCCTCGGCGCGGGATGCCCGCAGCGGTCGGGCGCCGCCCGACCCGTCCGACGAAGGAGGCGTGTGACCCGGTGGCGGCCCTGAATGTGCGCGACCTCGGCGATTTCATCCGGGATCAGCGGCGCGCCGCGCAGATCTCCCTTCGTCAACTCGCCAAGCAGGCGGGGGTGAGCAACCCTTACCTCAGCCAGATCGAGCGAGGTCTGCGCCGACCGTCCGCGGAGATTCTCCAGCAGATCGCCAAGGCGCTGCGCATCTCTGCCGAGGTGCTCTACGTCCAGGCCGGAATTCTGGAGGAACGGCATGGCGGCGAGGACGTCATGGCGGCGATCCTCGCGGACGATTCTCTTTCCGAGCGGCAGAAGCAGGTGGTGCTCGACATCTACGAGGCGTTCTGCACGGAGAACGCCGTCGCCGCCCGAGCCGGCGCGGCGGCCGGCGGCCCGGCCGTGGGCGGCGGCACCGGTGCGGGTGCCGGTGTGGATGACGGCGTCGGAGCGGATGAGGGCACCGCTGCGGCTGACGGCACCGGCGTGGATGCGAGTGCCGGCGGCGAAGCAGGCGACGCGGCCGTTGCCGGTGGCGACGCCGTCGGCGGCGCGAGAGTGACCGCGGCGGCGAAGACCCGCACCGCGGGTCCCGCCCGGCGGCGGCCCACCAGTCGTCGCGCCGCCGCCGAGGCGGCGCAGGACGCCCTGGGCGCGGCGGTGCCGGCCGACGATGCGGCGGCGCAACCGGCCACCCCGGAAGCGCCGAAGCGCCGTAGCCCCAAGCGGGCGACGACGACCACCCGCGGCGGCTCGGCGGGGACCGGGCGGACCAGGTCGGCCGGCGGCACCTCGCCGACCGCAGCCACCACCCGTTCACCTCGCCGCACCGCCACCCCGCCAGACGCCCCCGGCCCCGACACCACCACTGGCCCCGACACCACTCCCGGTTCCGACACCACCGCTGGTCCCGACGCCCGCACCGGCGCGAACGCCACCAGCGGCTCGGACGGCACCAGCAGCTAGAACGGCACCAGCAGCTAGAACGGCACCGACGGCTCGAACGGCACCCCCAGGGCCGGACACGACGGGTCCGGCGGTGGGACCGGCGCCATACCTGCCCCCGGGCGTCCGCCCCGCAGCCGGAGGGGAGCGCCACACCGGCACCGGTCCGCCCGGCCGCGACCAGGCCGGCCGAACCGTCGCCACGACACAACGTCGACCGCACCACCCTGACCCGACAGCCGCCACCGGAGCGCACCCGGAGCGACGGCCGAAACCCCAGGAATCACCTACACGACGACAACAGATCCTCGACCCGAGGGAGACACCATGGCCACCACGCGCACGACATCCCGCACCGCGAGCCGCCCGGCCAACCAGTCCGCCGCCCGCCCCAGCGCCCGCGCCACCGCCCAGACCCGCGGCGACCAGGCCGAGGTGAAGGCCGAGGTCAGGGTTCCGCTGGCGGAGGTCCGCAAGCCGATCTACGCCTCGGTGGGGGCCGCCGACCTCGCCGTCGCGAAGCTGCTCGCCCTGCCCACGACGACGAGCAGCGAGGTCCGCCGGCTCTCCGACCGGGTCGGGTCGCTGCCCGTGCAGGCCGCCCGGGTCCCCACCCAGGTGGGAACCGCGGTTCGCGCGCTGCCGGCCACCGTGACCTCCCAGATCTCGGACCTGCAGGACCGTGCCACCCAGCTCTACAACACCTTCGCGTCGCGCGGGGAACGCCGGGTGGCGAGCATCCGGCGCAGCCCGTCCACCGCGGAGGCCGAGCACCGTACGAGGACCGCGGTCAGCCAGACCCGCGCGGCGCGCACGTCGACCCGCCGGGCGGCGGAGGCGGTCGGCCGCGCGGTGGTCGACGCCGCTCCGGAGAAGTAACACCCGGCAAACCAGCACACATCGGACGCGCTATGGACGACCACCGGTGTGCACAGGTCGACCGCCGCCCGCGGACCTGGTGTCCGCGGGCGGCACTCCGATGTGTTGTATTGAGTACATGCGCTATCGCCCGCTGGGATCGTCCGGACTGCTCGTGTCAGTCGTCGGTCTGGGATGTAACAATTTCGGCTCACGCGTCGACCTGTCCGGCACCCGCGCGGTCGTCGATGCCGCGCTCGATGCCGGGATCACTTTCTTCGACACCGCCGACACCTACGGGAACAAGGGTGGTTCGGAGACTCTGCTCGGGCACGTTCTACGGGGCCGCCGTGATGACGTCGTCCTTGCCACGAAATTCGGCAGCGACATGGGCGGCATGTACGGCCAGGACTTCAGCGCCCGGGCATCGCGGCGGTACATCCGCAAGGCCGTCGAGGGCTCGCTGAGCCGGCTGCAGACGGACTACATCGACCTGTACCAGCTCCACAAGCTGGATGCCTTCACCCCGATCGAGGAGACGCTCGAGGCGCTCGACGAGATCCTCAAGGAGGGCAAGATCCGCTACATCGGCGCCTGCAACCTCGACGCCTGGCAGGTCGCCGACGCAGAGTGGACCGCGCGGGCCTCCGGCGCCACCCGGTTCATCTCCGCCCAGAACCATTACAGCCTGCTCGAGCGCGGCGTCGAGGCGGAACTGGTGCCGGCCACGCTGAAGTACGGCATCGGCGTCCTCCCCTACTTCCCGCTCGCCAACGGGCTGCTCACCGGCAAGTACCAGCGCGACGAGGCGCCGGCGCCCGGGACCCGGCTCGCCGGGCGGCAGGACGAGCTGACCGACGAGGTCTTCGACCGCATCGAGGTGCTGGAGACCTTCGCCCGGGAGCGGGACCGTTCCCTGCTCGACGTGGCGATCGGCGGACTGGCCGCGCAGCCCGGCGTCGCCTCGGTCATCGCCGGCGCGACGAGCGCGGTCCAGGTGCGGGCGAACGCCGCGGCCGGCCAGTGGCAGCCCCGCCCGGACGACCTCGCGGTGCTCGACAAGATCGCGCCGACTCGCCGGCCCGCCGGTTCCTGACGCCCAGGACGGCGGCGGGCGGCCACCGCGCCCGCCGCGACCGGCCCCCCGCCCCCGGTGGTGGCGACCGTCGGCGCGGCGGCCCAGCCACGTCCGGCCGCCGTGCCGCGGCCGGCCCTGTTACGGGGGCCGTCAGGCAGCAGGCGCGGGCCGGCGGCCCAACGCCCGGGCCAGCCGGTGCTCCCGCTGCGGGGGCAGGGTCGTCATGATGACGACCGGATGGTGGGGACGCAGCGCGTCGGTGACCTCGTCGACCGCCGAGCGGCGCACCAGGGCGAAGATCGCGGCCCGGCCCGGCTGCAGGTGCCCGGCGATGCGCCGGACCAGATCGTCGTCCACGCCCGGCCCGCTGAACCGGCTGGCGAGCGCCCCGGCGCCCGCCCCGATGCCGAGGCCGACGAACGGGGCGAGGAACACCATTCCGATCACCCCTCCGCACAGGGCCCCGCCGAGAGCGGCGGTCCGGGCCGGGTTGGCCACGCGGCGGATCGTGACGCGGCCGCGCTCATCCCGCCAGACCAGCGTGCCGTCGGCCAGATCGAGCCGCTTGTCCCGGCGTAGTCGGCGGCCGTGTGACCAGGCCTGCCGCGCCTGCTCCACGCTGTCGAACCCGAGAACCACGAGCTGCTCCGCCATCGCCGCCATCCCTTCCAGCCCTCCGGCTTCCTCTCCTGCGCCACCCGGCCCCGCTGCGAGACCGGACATCTTCCATCGGATCGCAGTCCCCGTCCACCCGCAAACGCGCCACTCCGTGTGGGCCCCTCCGATCCCTCGTCGGGCGGATCCGGCGATGCTCCCATGGCGCTGCGGTCCCACCGCGGAGGCACCCGAGGCCGGCCACGGCCGTCCCGACGAGCGGCCCCCGGCGCGATCCCCCGGCGCGGACGGGTACACCGGCTCCGCGTCGGGGAGACTCGGCGGCATGGTGCACGTGACCCTGCAGCAGGGCGACATCACGCTCATCGAGGCCGACGCGATCGTCAACGCCGCCAACAGCGGACTGCTCGGCGGTGGGGGCGTCGACGGCGCGATCCACGCCGCCGGCGGCCCGGAGATCCGCGCCGCCTGCGAGCGGCTGCGCACGACCTCCCTGCCGCGGGGGCTGCCGACCGGTGAGGCGGTGGCGACGACGGCCGGCCGGCTGGCCGCCCGGCACGTCATCCACGTCGTCGGCCCGGTGTACGACCCGGCCGAGGACCGTTCGGCGCTGCTGCGGTCCGCCTACACGCGGGCGCTGGCGGTCGCCGACGAGCTCGGCGCGGCCAGTGTCGCCTTCCCCGCCGTCAGCGCCGGGGTGTACGGCTGGCCGTTGGACGACGCCGCCCGCCTGGCGGTGACCGCGGTCCTCGCGGCGGACACCCGGGTCGCGCAGGCGCGCTTCGTGCTGTTCGACGATCGGGCGTACCGCGCGTTCAGCGCGGCGCTGGCGGTGGCCAGTCGACGGTGAGCTCGCCCAGCCGCCAGCGCCGAGCGTCGCCGCGCACCGGCCAGCCCTGCGCCCGTAGCTCGCCCGCCGCGGCGATCCAGCGCTGCCGCGGCGAGAACACCGCCCGTGGCGCGGCCCGTTCCCAGGCCCGATCGAGCGCCGCGAGCAGGCGGTGGACGTCGTGACCGGGCACGTTGTGTTCGATCAGCGCCTTGGGCAGCCGCTCGGCGAGCTCGGAGGGGCGGCCGAGGCTCGGCAGGTGGGCCGAGAGCGTCAGGGTCGGCCGGGCGGCGACCCGCCCGGCGGCGAGCCAGCCCGGCGCCCTGCCCGGGGCCGGCAGGCAGAACCAGCAGGCCCGTCGGCCGATCTCGTCGCAGGTCCCCTCGACGAGCAGGCCGCCGGGGGCCAGCCGCGCCGTCATCGTCGCCCAGGCGCCGGCGACGGCCGGTTCGGGGTACTGGCGCAGCACGTTCAGGGCGCGGACCACGACGGGTCGTTCGGCCGCGGGTGGCAGCTCGAACCCGCCGCGGGCGAAGGTCAGGCCGGGCGGCCGGGCAGCATCCGCCGCTTCCGCCACCCGCTGCGGGTCGAGTTCGAGGCCGACGACGCGCACCCGCGGGCAGGCCGTCCGCAGCCGCCGGTGGAGTTCGACGGTGGTGACCGGCGACGCGCCGAAGCCGAGATCGACGACAAGCGGGTCCGCGCTGCCTCGCAGCAGGGGGCCGGCGGCGTCGAGCAGCCAGCGGTCGACCCGCCGCAGCCGGTTCGGCGCCGTGGTACCCCGGGTGGGTACCCCGAGGGCGCGGGCCCGGCCGGCCGCGAGGCGCGGGGCGCGGCTGGGATTCGACACCCGACCAGCCTCGCAGATCGGCCGTTCCGGTCGGGTCGGGCACCCGGCCCGACCGCCGACGTCGTCGCCTCCCCGCGCCGCGGCGGTGACCCGGACCACGGTCGACCGCCCGGTCAGGCCGGCGCCCGGTGCGCGTCTGCGCGTCTGCGCGTCTGTTTCCTTACAGCTTTGTGACCGCCGGCCCGGCGGCCTCGCCGCACGCACCCCTCTGACCTGCAATGACAGCACCTATTGCGGCCTGTCGCGGGCGCCGGGGCGGGGGGGCGACCAGTTGACCGGACAACGGGGCGGGTAGAACGGTGGTTGTCGTGTCGGTCCTGTGCAGGGTTGGTCGTGCCGGGCAGGCGACCCAGACGGATGGATGCGGAGGTGGCCGGTGCGGTTGATCAGGAGCAGTGCCGCGGCCCGCGCCGAGCCCGACCGGGGCGCCCGGCCCCGGCGCGTGGCGATGCTGTCCATGCACACCTCGCCGATGGAGCAGCCGGGCACGGGGGACGCCGGCGGGCTGAACGTCTACGTGGTGGAGCTCTCGCGACAGCTCGCGGCGCTCGGCGTCGAGGTCGAGGTGTTCACCCGGGCGGTGAGCAGCAAGCTGCCGACCTCGGCGGAGCTGGCCCCGGGCGTGACGGTGCGCCACGTCGACGCCGGGCCGTTCGAGGAGGTCCACCGCGAGGACCTGCCGGCCTGGCTGTGCGCGTTCACCGCGGACGTGCTGCGCACCGAGGCGGGGCACGAGCCGGGCTACTTCGACGTCATCCACTCGCACTACTGGCTGTCCGGCCAGGTCGCCCTCGCGGTCGCCCGGCGGTGGGGCGTGCCGTTCGTGCACACCTCCCACACCCTGGCAAAGATCAAGAACGGCGCGCTGGCCGTCGGGGACCGCCCCGAGCCGCCCGGCCGGCTGCTCGGCGAGCAGGAGGTCATCGCCGGCTCCACCCGGCTGATCGCCTCCACCGCGGACGAGCGCGGCCATCTCATCGACCTCTACGGCGCCGCCCCCGACCGGGTGGACGTCGTCGCGCCGGGCGTCGACCTGGAGATCTTCCGGCCGGGCGACCCGGCGCAGTCGCGGGCGCGCCTCGGCCTCGACCGGGACGGCGACCTGCTGCTGTTCGTCGGCCGGATCCAGCCGCTCAAGGCGCCGGACCTGCTGCTGCACGCCGCCGCCGAGCTGCTGCGCCGCGATCCGACCCGCCGTTCGAGGCTGACCGTCGCCGTCGTCGGCGGCCCCAGCGGCTCGGGGCTGGAGCAGCCGGACGCCCTGGTCAAGCTCGCCGCGGACCTGGGGATCTCCGATCTCGTCCGGTTCCAGCCGCCGGCGCCGCAGCACGAGCTGGCCCACTGGTACCGGGCAGCCACCGCCGTGGTGGTCCCCAGCCACAGCGAGAGCTTCGGCCTCGTCGCGTTGGAGGCCCAGGCCTGCGGCACGCCGGTGGTCGCCGCCGCGGTCGGCGGCCTGCGCACCGCCGTCGCCGACGGGGTCTCCGGCCTGCTCGTCGCCGGCCGTGACCCGGCCCGCTACGCCGACACCCTGGACCGGCTGCTGCGCCAGCCACACTGGCGCAGCCGCCTGTCCGCCGGCGCGGTCGGCCGGGCGGCCGGCTTCGGCTGGTCGGCCACCGCCCGCGGGGTGCTGCGCAGCTACCGGCACGCGCTGAGCCCCGCCGCCGTCGCGGTGTGAATCGTCGAGGCGGGTGGGAGGATCTCCACCGCATCCGGCATCGTCACAGTTGCAAGCGGGGAGGTCTGGAGCCATGACGGCACCCATCGACACGGCGGAACGCGAGCGGCTCGACGGCCTGATCTCCGAAGCCCTGGCCGACCTCGACCTCGCCTACGAGCGCGTTCACGCGGGCTCGTTCCTGGTCACCCTGGAGGGCGAGCACAAGCTGCGCACGGTGACCTGGCTCGTCGTGCAGGACCACACCCTGCTGGTCGAGGCGTTCTTCATGCGCGCCCCGGCGGAGAACGCGGCGGGCACCTACGCCTTCCTGCTCGGCCGCAACGCGAAGACCTATGGCGTGCACTTCTCCATCGACCGGGTCGGCGACATCTTCCTGACCGGGCAGATCCCGCTGCTCGCGGTCACGGCGGAGGAGATCGACCGGATTCTGGGCTGCGTCGGCACCTACGCCGACGACAACTTCGACCCGGCGATCGCCCTCGGGTTCGCCGCGGCGATCGAACGGGAGAAGGCGTGGCGGGCCAAGCTCGCCGCCGACGCCGGAAACGCCGCGAAGCCCGGCTGACCGGTCAGTCCGTGACGCGGTGCAGGCGCGCGGACAGGTGCGACTGCAACGGCTTGCCCTCGGCCTCCATGTCGATCGCGTAGGCCAGGTCCCCGCCCTCGACGATCCCGTAGAGCCGCACCGAGCGGGTGACGTCGCGGGCGGTCGCCGTGCGGATCAGCACGTTGTGGTCGAGGTCGACGCGGGTTCCCGCCACTGTGCCGACGTAGATCTCCGCGATGCCGAACGGGTGCGCCAGCGTCACCTCGACGACCTTCTTGCCGTCCTCGCCGGGCTGGACGCGCCAGAAACCGGTCTCGGTGGCCAGCGGGCTGCCGGGCTCCCGACCGTCGCGCGGCTCGTCCGCCCACCAGGTGTGGGAGACGTAGCCCAGCGCCGGGCGGCCGTCGGCGGCGAAGGTGATCTCCTGGCCGTAGTGGAAGCCCTCGAGGTCCTCGTAGCCGCCCACGCCCTCGCCGCGCCAGGTGCCGACGAGGAAGGCCAGCGGCAGCAGGCTGGGATGCAGATCGGCGGGCCCGGTCCCGGTCTCGGACCGCGGCCGCCCGGCGGCCGACCGGCCCCGGGCGCTCAGCGCTGCCCCTCGTACAGCTTGTAGACCACGTAGCCGGAGAACCAGGCGATCAGGACGGACATCGCCACCAGTAGCCCGGTGAAGAAGTAGTGCAGCACGCTCCGCAGCCTAGCCCCGCGCCGGGCCGACGGGGTCGGGCGGGCGGGGTCGGGCGGGCTGCGCGGACGACACGCCGGCGGGGGCCGATGGGGCAGACTGGGTCGATGACCCGTCCCCTCGTCGTCAAGGTCACTGCTGGGATGGACGCGCCGGAGCGCTGCTCGCAGGCGTTCACGGTGGCGGCCGTCGCCGTCGCCGCCGGGGCCGACGTCTCGGTCTGGCTCACCGGCGAATCCGCCTGGTTCGCGCTGCCCGGGCGGGCGGCGGAGTTCGAGCTGCCGCATGCCGCGCCGCTGCCGGACCTCCTCGCCGGCATCCTCGCCGGCGGCCGGGTCACCGTGTGCACCCAGTGCGCCGCCCGACGCTCGTTCGGCCCGGACGACGTCATCCCCGGCATCCGCATCGCCGGCGCGGCCGCGTTCGTCGACGAGGTGCTCGCCGACGGGGTCCAGGCGCTCGTCTACTGAGGCCGACAAGCCGTTACAGAAGACCGGGAAGCCGTTGCAGAAGCCACCGCAGGCGCAACAACAGACCACGAACGGGACACGCCGAAACGCATGCCGGCGGCCATCGCATGCGCTTTCATGATCGCATGGTGGCAGACTCCGACATACTCTTCGCGGTGGTCCTGTTCGCGGCCGCCGGGCAGCGCACCGTCCGCCGGATCATCGCGCCGTTCCCCGACCGGGGCTCCGCGGTCGCGTTCGCCCGCGACAACGGCCTGCGCTGCTTCTCGGTGGGTCCGATGCACTTCGCGGTGCCGACGACGGTGCCGCCCGGCGCGGGCCTGTCGGGCGGTCCCCGCCCGCTGCTGCCCACCGCCGTCCACGCAGGCACGGAGCGCGGCGACTCCGCAGCCTAGTGCTACAGCCGCACCACTCATCCGCCGGGATCCGTAGCCAGGGACCTACTCCGCATCAGGAAAAAGGGGACAGCGGAAACTGCCCGCTGTCCCCTCCACCGCGCCAACCAGGCCGTCTCCAGCGACGACCGTCAGGCCGCGACCTCGACCTGCGTGTCGACCGGCTCGCCCTGGCGGGCGACGACCTTCTGCTCACCACTCGCGCCGGGCACGAGCGCCCGCACGGTCCACTGCCCCGGCCGCGCGAAGAAGCGGAACTGGCCGGTTGCCGACAGCGGAACCTCGGCGGTGAAGTCGCCACCCTCGTCGAGCAGCCGGGCGTAGCCGGTCGAGACCGGCTCGCCGCCCTGCACCACGACGCCCTGGATCACGGTCTCCTTGGCCACGTCAATTCCCTCCACAGACGGTCCACCGCGGGTCGCGCCGCACATGTCTCACGCACCCTTCTCGATCGGCACGCCCACCAGCGAGCCGTACTCGGTCCACGACCCGTCATAGTTCTTCACGTTCGGCAGGTCGAGCAACTCGTGCAGGGCGAACCAGGTGTGCGCCGAACGCTCGCCGATACGGCAGTAGGCGATGATGTCCTGCGAGAGGTCGACGCCGGCCTCGCCGTAGAGCTTGGTCAGCTCGTCGTTGCTCCGAAAGGTGCCGTCCTCGTTCGCGGTCTTCGCCCAGGGGATGTTCTTCGCGGTGGGGATGTGACCGGCCCGCTGGGACTGCTCCTGCGGCAGGTGCGCCGGCGCGAGCAGCCTGCCGGAGAACTCGTCGGGAGAACGGACGTCGACGAGCGCCCTCTCGCCGATCGCGGCGACGACCTCCTCGCGGAACGCGCGGATGTCGGTACGCGCCTCCTTGGCGGTGTAGGTCGTCGCCGGCCGCGGGGTGACCTCGGCGGTCAGTTCACGGCCGTCGAGCTCCCACTTCTTGCGGCCGCCGTCGAGCAGCCGGACGTCCGCGTGACCGTACAGGCTGAGGTACCAGTAGGCGTAGGCCGCGAACCAGTTGTTGTTGCCGCCGTAGAGGACGACGGTGTCGCCGTTCGCGATGCCCTTGCCGGACAGCAGTTTCTCGAACTGCTCCTTGTTGACGAAGTCCCGGATGACCGGGTCCTGCAGCTCGGACTTCCAGTCAAGCCGCACGGCACCCGGAATGTGCCCCTTGTCGTAGGCGGAGACGTCCTCGTCGACCTCGACCAGAACGACCTTGGGGTCGTCCCGGTTCGCCTCGACCCACGCGGCGTCGACCAATGCCTTCTCGCGGCTCATGCGCGCGCTCCTCTTACGGTGATGGAACGGAAGAAAAGATATATCTGGCACCCGAGACAGAATTCGAACGCCGCGTTGAGGAAGGCCGCTATGAAGGCGGCCGCGGCGGCGACGAAACCGAGGACGGCGACGCCCGAGAGGAACCCCGCGACCCCCACGGCACCGAAGATCGCACCGACGAGCTGGGCGAACCGGGGCGGTGCAGCGTCCTCGGTCGTCGCGGGCGGCCCAAGCCGCGGCCGGATCAGCGCCCGGAACAGCAGGCCGTAGGGGGCGTACCGCACACCGGCCACCGCCCCCACGACGAATACCACGGTCTGCGCGAGCAACAGCCATCCGCTGCCCGTCACCAGCACCACGGCGAGCACGACCGAGGTGACGGCGGCGGTGAACCGCAGGCCACGAGGATCCACCACGAGACTTTCTCCTGACTGCCGGCTCGAGCTGTCCGGTCGGATGCGGAGCGATGCATCGGGGAAACCGATCACATCAGGGGCGCCGCCCCGCGATCAGGAAAGACGACACAGGCAGCTACCCACGCGGCACAGGTCGACCGCGCGGCGCTTCACGAGCTGCGTCCGGAACATGGTTCGTGCAACGGTAGCAGCGAAAGTCACGTCTGTGTTAAGTCGCTGGCGGTGGTTCCGAAGAATCACCATCTGCCCGTTTGATCCCATCCGCGGGGACGATCTGCGCCAGGGTCGCGAACACCGCCTGCCGCGTCGGAGGTGCGCCGCTGGCCCGCCTGACCTCGCGGCCGGAGGCGTCGACGACGAGCACCGTGGGCGTCCGCCGGACGGCAAGCCGGCGGACGAGATCGAGGTGCGCCTCCGCGTCCACCTCGACGTGGCGCACCCCGGGCACCAGCGCGGCGACCCCGGCCAGCACCTGTCGCGTCGACCGGCACGGCGCGCAGAACGCCGTGGAGAACTGCACCAGCGTCGCCCGCTCCCCCAGCACCTCGCCGAGCGCGGCGAGCTCCGCCCGCAGCCCACCGTCAGGACCCGCCGCCACCCGGGAGGAGTCGTCGGCGCCGGACGGTTCAGCCACGGCCACGACCGGCCCGCCGGCCGCAGCGACCCGCCGCCCCCGGAACCGCCCGTCCCGCGCGCGCATCACCGTACCCAGAGCCACCGCCACCACGACGGCCCCGACCAGTACCCAGACTCCCGTCACAGCTCCTACAGCATCCCGGCGGCACCCGCTCTTCCCGGACCGGCACCACTTCCCGGGCCGGCACCGCTCTCCTGGTTGGCACCGCTCTCCTGGTTGGCACCATCTGGCGCGTCAGCGGCCCGCGGTGGCGGCGTCGGCGTCGGCGTCGAGCACGACGTCGCGACCGTCGGCGGCGAAGGCGATGCGATCGCCCGCGACCGTCGCCGAGGTCAGCCGCATGTTGAACGGCAGGCCGGCGACCGGCACGTGCACCGTGAGCAGCTCGGTGGCGACCTGGCGCAGCGCGGGCGGCAGGATCGCGCCGACCGATGCGGTCAGCTCGCGGGGGGTGAACGTGACCGCGGCGGGCTGGACCCCGATGTCCGCCGTCCCGGACACGGGGTAGGCGGTCCCGAGAACCTGCACCGATCCCGCGACCCGGATCGCCTGCCCGTCCGGGCTGACGGTGATGGCCGAACCCTGGCTGCGCAGGTAGGCGTTGACGTCGGCGAACGTCAGCTCCACCCGGGCGGCGAGCCGGTCCACCGGTATCCGCCGCACGTCACCACGGAGGACGTCGGCGAGGGGGACCCGCACGCCCGCGAGGTCCGCGTGCACCCGGTCCACGCGGACATCCTGCTCGACCCGACCGCGCACGTCCACCCGCACGTCCCGGTAGTTCCCGGCGACCACCTGGGTGAGGAACGGGAAACCGCCGAGCGACACCGTGGGACGCGACGGCAGGTGCTCGGCCCGCTGCGCCTGCGTGGCGATCTGGCCGGCGACGACGCGCGCGGCGACCCGATCGACGACGACGAGCACGATCAGCAGGACGACCACGACCACGGCCGTGATGCGCAGGCCGCGGCCGCTCATCCGGGGAGGTGCCGTCCGACCAGGTAGACCAGGGGCGCCGCGCACGCCAGCGGCAGGATCGCGGCGAGCAGGACATCCGCGGCCGGCGGACCCGCCGTCGCGTCCACCTCGCCGGCGGGCGGGCCGGTCTCGTGGGCGCGGGCGAGCACCAGATCGACCAGCGCGGCGACGGCGGCACCCGACGCGGCCGTCGCAAGCGCGGCGTTCAAGGTCAGGCCGTCGGGTCCCAGCGCACCGAGGATCGCGCCCGCCGCCACCGCGACCGCCACGCCCAGCAGGTCGGCCGGCACCGCCGCCAGGCCGGCCCAGCCGAGCAGCCGAGCGGCCACGACGGCGCTGCCCGCACCCAGCAGGCCGGCGATCACCAGCAGATCGGCCGGATGATGCGCGCCGTGCCCCGCCCGCAGCGCGAGGTACCCCGAGAACAGGGCGACGAGGATGATCCCGCTCAGCGCGGTGGCCAGTTCGGCGCTCACCCGGGCCGCGGGAGCCGGCGGCGCGACGGTGTCCGGACGGCCCGCCGGGTCCGCCTCGGCGCCGGCGCGCGCAGCGGCCGGGGCGCGCAGCGTCAGGGCCCGACGCAGACCGAGCTGGTAGAGCACCACGACCGCGACGGCGGCCCCGATGACACCGGCGACCGAACCGTAGGTGTGCCGGTCGGAGACCAGCAGGACGACGTCGGCGAGCACCGCCCCCGCCGCGACCAGCGGGATCGTGCCCGGGGAGGCACGCAGCGCGCGGCCCCAGGCCCACGCGAACGCGACCTGCTCGACGGCCAGGACGGCCGCCAGCACCCACGTGGCCAGCACCGCCGCGCCGACGGCCAGGCCCATCGCGACCAGCGCGGCGAGGGGCGCGCCGAGCAGCACCCGCCGGGGCGGTACGGCGGCCGGCAGGGCCGTCTGTCCCGACAGCACGCCGCGGGACAGCCCGGGTTCGCCAGCGCTCACGCCGACATGCTGCCATGCCCCGCCCGCGGGCTCGGCGCCGCACCGGCCGCGGGCGAGGTCGCGCGGGCGGCGGGCGGCGGCAACGCCAGTGATCACAACGCCAGTGATCACAACGCGCTCACGACACCGATGCGCACGACGCCGATGGTCAGCCGCCGGCGAACGGCGGCAGGGCCTCCACGACCGCCCCGTCGCGCAGGACGACCCCGGCCGGGTCGCGCCGGCCCACGGGCTGGTCGTCCACCAGGTAGGAGCAGCGTCGCAGCAGCGCGGGCAGGTCTCCCCCGTGGCGGGCCGCGACGACCGTGAACAGTGCCGCCAGCGTGTCCGCCTCGATCGTCTCCTCGCGCACCCCCGCCGCGTCGCGGGCGGCGGCCCAGTACCGGACGGTGACCCGCGCGGCCGGCACGCCCGGCACGGCCGGCGCACCCGGCGTGGTCGGCGCAACCGGCGTGGTCGGCCTTGGGCCGGGGGCCGCCGTCACCGGGCCTGCACCACCGTGCCGCCGCGGTGCGCCGAGGCGGCCGTCTCCCTCGACCCGCCGGGGCCGGCTGTCACAAGGCTCGCCAGGTGCGCGCCGATGCGGTCGAGCAGGCCCGGGGACAGCCCGGCCTCGGCGTGGCCGAACTCGGGGACCAGCCACATCTGGGCCGGCTCTCCAGCGGCCGCGGCGAGCGCGCGCGGATGCTCCAGGGTGAAATACCGGTCACGATGCCCGTGAACGATCAGTAAAGGCGTCGGCGCAATGGTGCCGACGATCTCGACCGGAGCGGCGGGAATTGGCACGAAAGCGCGGGGGTCGATACGGACTCGTAACGCACCTCGTGCCACCATCCGGCCAGTGGCATGCTCGGCGAGCCAGTGGATCCGCCGCATCGGCGCGGTGTCGCGGACGAACCATCTGCTGGTGGCGCTCACACTGACAACCGCATCCGGGGGATGGCGCAGGCGCAGTTCGTGACTCAGCGTACCGTTTTTGGCCAATCCGGCATGACGGAGGACCGCCGCCCCGCCCATCGACCATCCCATGGTGATAACGCGCTGGTAGCCGAGCCGGCGAGCCTCGCCGACACCGGCATCGACGTCGAAGACCTCGCGATCACCGAACGTACATGATCCACTAGAATGACCATGGCCGCGCAGGTCCATGACCAGCACTCCGGCATATTTTCGTAACCCGGCTGCCACATGCCGTAACGCCGGATGCGCCATCGAGCAGGAGAAGCCATGAGCGATCACAACCGCCAGGTCCCGCGACTCTCCGTGCACATCCCCGCTTCTTTGATCATGGTTCGTGGCCAGAATCTCAGAATCAGCGGTAGGCAGTAGCCCGTAGACGGTAGGAGCCGAGTAGGACACTCCGCTATCCTCCCCACATACCGGCCTTCGTTTCATGCCCATGACGGTCGTGAGACGCCCAGGGCCGGGCATCGAGTTACTCACCGGGTCGACGCTGCCCCACCACACACCACCTGGAGGAGTCGTCTTGAGCGTCGTCCTTTTGCTCACCAACGCCCCCGGTCCCTCCGCCGAGTCGTTTCCGTCCCTTGGTCTGCTCACCCACACGGTACGGGTCGCCCCACTGGAGGCGAGTGCTCTGTTGGACGCTCCGCCCGTGGACGTGATCGTGGTGGACGGACGCCGGGAACTCGTCATTGCTCGCGGCCTGTGCCGGCTGCTGCGCACGACCGGTCTCACGACGCCGCTGCTGGCGCTGGTGACCGAGGGCGGGCTGGCCGCGGTGTCCGCGGACTGGGGGGTCGACGACGTCGTCCTCGACTCCGCCGGTCCCGCGGAGGTCGAGGCCCGGTTGCGACTGGCCATCGGCCGGGTCGCTGCCGCCGGCGGCACGGCCGAGGCCGGGGTCATCCGGTCCGGCGACCTGTCGGTCGACGAGACCACCTACTCGGCCAAGCTGCGGGGCCGCCCGCTCGAGCTCACCTTCAAGGAGTTCGAGCTGCTCAAGTACCTGGCGCAGCACCCCGGCCGGGTCTTCACCCGGGCGCAGTTGCTCCAGGAGGTGTGGGGCTACGACTACTACGGCGGCACCCGGACCGTGGACGTCCACGTCCGCCGGCTGCGGGCGAAGCTCGGCCCCGAGCACGAGGCGATGATCGGCACGGTGCGGCATGTCGGCTACAAGTTCGTGGCGCCGCCGATCGCACCCCTGCCGGAGAACGCCTCCGGGCCGGCCGCCCGCGTCGACCGGGACGACGCCCGCACGCCCGAGCGGGTCTAGCAGCGGCGGGCCGCGCCGATCGTCGGGCGGCGCATCCGGCCTGACGATGCCGGGTGGGAGATGTCCACGTCTCCCGCCCTGCATCGTCGAGTCGGAGCGACGGATGACGGGACAGCTGTGGCCGAAGGCCCATACGGTCGTACGGTGACCGCCTCCCTGACTTGGCAGCCGACCCTCAGCGGCGCGGACGTGGACGACATCGTGAGCCTGCTCGCCGCCGCCGAGCGGGCGGACGGCACCGGGCCGGTGTCGGAGGACGTCCGGCTGACGCTGCGCCCCGACCAGCGGGTCGGGGCGGGTCGTCACCTGCTCGCCGTGACCGCGACCGGTGTCGAGGCGCCGGGCCCGCGGCGCCCGATCGTCGGCTACGCGCATCTCGGCGGCGCGCTCGACAGCCGTCAGGCCGAGGTCGTGGTCCATCCCGGGCATCGCGGCCAGGGGATTGGTCGCGCCCTGGCCGCCGCGCTGACCGAGGCGCTCGGCGACCCGCCGGCCCGACTCGACGTGTGGGCGCACGGAGATCTCCCCCCCGCGGCGGCACTGGCCGCGCGGCTCGGGTTCGCCCGCACCCGGGTGCTGTTCCAGCTTCGCCGGCCGCTGGGCGCGGGCGCGCCGCTGCCGGAGCCGCACCTGCCCGCCGGGGTCACCGTCCGCGCGTTCGTCCCCGGCCGCGACGACGAGGCCTGGCTGACCGTCAACGCCGCCGCCTTCGCCGATCATCCCGAGCAGGGCCGCTGGACGCTCGACGACCTGGCCCTGCGGCGGGCTGAGCCGTGGTTCGACCCACGCGGCTTCTTCGTCGCCGAACGCGATGGCCGGTTGGTCGGCTTCCACTGGACGAAGGTCCACGAGGTGGACGAGACGCCGCCGCCGGGCACGCGGCCCGGGCCGATCGGCGAGGTGTACGTGGTGGGGGTGCTGCCCGGCGCGGGCGGCGCCGGGCTGGGGCGCGCCCTGACCCTGATCGGCCTACGCCACCTGCAGGCCGAGGGGCTCGCGGCGGTCCTGCTGTACGTGGACGAGGACAACGAACGAGCCGTGCGGATGTACACCGGCCTCGATTTCACCGTCCACACGCGCGACGTGTCCTACCACTGGCGCGGGGCGGCCACCGGCTGAGGCCGGTCATGCACCCCGGCGGGTCGCCAGACCGGACGCCGCGGCCGCACCGCCGTGATCGACCTCGATGACCGAGGTCAGATTGGTGACGTGCAGCAGCCGGTAGGCGTCCTCGTTGAGGTTGCGCAACGCCAGCCGGCCGCCGGCGGAACGCTGCCGCTGGTGGGCGAACAGGATGACCGCCAGCCCCTGCGAGTCCAGGAAGCTCACCTGGGCCAGGTCGACGACGATGTCCCTGACTCCGGCGACGCGCGCGTCCAACAGCGCCTCGCGCAGCGGGTCCAGGGAGGAGTAGTCGATATCGCCGACCGGGTGCACGACGATGGCCTCACGGCCGATCACTTCGACGCGAACGCTTGGTTCCATGGCTCCGTTGACGACCGGACGGCATGGGCGCCACGAGAAGCCGGCCGGGCTGCCTCCCGCTACGCGCCGCGCCCCTGGCAAGCGCGACGATGGTCACCTACCCCCACCACACCACTCCCACACCCGCCCGATTCCCACCGGGGAGCGGTTTTCCTCACACGGGACCGACGCCGCCACCACCGGTACCGACCCGTGACGCCGGCCGGGCCGACCCGCCGGCCGCGGCCTGCCCCCGGGCACTCCCTCCCGTCTTCTCCCCGCCGCGCGGGATGGGATGACCAGTCGCCGGGTGAGAGCGTCGACGCATGAACACCAACCCGCCCCGGACCCCTGGCGGCTCCGATCACCCGAACGTCGTCACCTTCCTCAGCCAACTGGACGGCGCGGCCGTCTCCGTCGGGCCGCCTCCCGGCGCGCCGCCGGCGCCGGAGGTGGTGCTGACCGCTCAGCGTCCCCACCGTGACCCGGCCGTCCTGCGGCTGGCGCCGGACGAGGCGGACCGGCTCGCGCGACTGCTGTCCGCGGCCGCCGGCGCCGCGGCGCCGCCCCTGGCCCCCACCGACCGTTGCGGCGAGGACGGCGGCGGACGGGCCGCCGTCCGCTCCCACCATGTCGTCTGCGTCGCCGAGGGATCCGCGGCCGAGGAGCTGCGTCACGCGCTTGCGCTGCTGCCGGCGCGGGCGCGACTGGTCGACTTCACCTCGGACACCGAGGTCGTCCTCGTGTTCGCCACGGACGACCCGCGCTGGCCCCCGCCCCGGTAGCTGCGGCGAGCCGGGTTCAGCCGCGCACCGCCTCGATCACCGACACGACGGCCAGGACCAGGAAGGCGCCCGCGGCGATCCGGGTGATCACCGCGATGGGCATCAGGCGAAGCAGCCCGCGTCCCCCGGCGATGGCCAGGCCGGCCACCGTCCACAGCGCCAGCACCGCACCGATCCAAACCGCCACCGGCGCGTCGAACCTGGCGGCCAGGTTCGCCGTCGAGATCTGCGTCAGGTCGCCGAGTTCCGCGACGAAGACGACCCCGAAGGAGGTGGCCGCCACCCGCCAGAACGTCGTGGCCTCGACCGGCGCCGCGGAGGCGGGTCGCTCGGCCGCGGCGTCGGCCCGATCCGGCTCGTCCTGGTCCTTACCCTGGTCCTGGTCCCCGTCCTGGTCCTTGCCGTCGCTCTCGCGGCCCTCGCGCAGCACGAGCACGGCTCCGGCGATGAAGAGTACCGCCGTGATCGTGTCGACGATCCGGTGCGGCAGCAGCGAGAAGGCGCTACCGGCCGCCACAGCCACGGTGACGTGCACGACGAAGGCGACTGCGACCCCGGCCCAGACGTGCAGCGGCCGGAAGCGGCTGCCCAGCACGATGCTCGCGACCATCGTCTTGTCGGGTAGCTCGGCCAGGAAGATTACGCCGAAGGTGATGAGTGCTGCGGTGATGCTCAATGCCCGGGACCTCTCCGTGGAACCGGGCCGGGAGCGGGGACGCGCCTTCGACCCGGCATGCCTGCCGTGTCGAAGGTCTCGCCCACCCGGCCGCGTGGGCCGGGCCCGGCCGCCGGGTGCCCGCGGACCGGCCCCGGACGGGTCGATCGGCGGGCGCCAGTATGTCGACGACCGGACCGCTCGGACGCCGCACCCGGCCCGGCCTGGCGACGGACACGTCCGTCGTCCCAGGCCGTGCGCACCGGAGACAGGCCGCTCGGCGGGGCTACTCCCCTTCGGGGGAGACAGTACAGGCTGCGCGGATCGCCGGCATTCACCTCGATCCACCCTGACTCCGTCCTGACGTGAAACGAGGCACGGGAACACGAAAGGACACCATCCATCGGTGGTGGCCTCCGTGAAAATCTCGGAAAGAAGCACTAACTTCACGTGGAGTGATGGACGACGCGGTTCCCCTCGCGTACCGCGCCGGGGACGGCCCGGTGCCGGCGCCGATGACGCTCGCCCGCACGGCGACGGGACTACGCCCCGTGATCAACGCCACCGGGGTGATCCTGCACGGCGCGCTCGGCCGGGCCCCACTGTCCGCGGCCGCGCGCGCCGCGGTGGATCTCGCCGCCGGCACCACCGATCTCGAGCTGGACCTGCGCACCGGCCGCCGCGACCGCCGGGGACGCACTGCTCTGGCCGCCCTCGCCGCGGCGGTGCCGGCGGCGGCGGGCGTGCACGTCGTCAACAACAACGCGGCGGGCCTCGCTCTCGCGGTGGCCGCGCTCGCCGGGCGGCGTGAGGTGGTGATCAGCCGGGGGGAGCTCGTCGAGACGACCGACGGCTTCCGGCTGCCGGAGCTGCTGGTCGCCGCCGGCGCGCGGATGCGCGAGGTCGGCACGACCAACCGCACCACGCTCGGCGACTACGCGGACGCCATCGGCCCCGACACCGGCCTGGTGCTGCGCGTGCACACGGCCAGCTACCAGGTGATCGGGTTCACGGACAGCCCCGCCATCAGTGATCTGGCCGCCCTCTGCGCCGACTTCGAGGTGCCGCTCGTCGGCGACTGCGGCTCGGGCCTGCTCCATCCGGAGCCGTTGCTCGCCGAGCCCGACGTCTCGAGCTGGCTCGGCTGGGGGGTCGGCGTGGTCACGACCAGCGGCGACAAACTGCTCGGCGGCCCGCAGTGCGGTCTTCTCCTCGGCCGCGCCGACCTGATCGACCGGATGCGCCGCCATCCGATGTCCCGGGCGCTGCGCGCCGGCAAGCTCACCCTCGCCGCGCTGGAGGCGACCCTGCGCCACCCCGACTCGCCGGTCCGGCAGGCCCTGCGCGCCCGGCCGGAACGCCTTGCCGCCCGCGCCGAGACACTCGCGGCCTGGCTGCGCCGCGCCGGGATCGCGGCGTCCGCCGTCGCCAGCCGCGCGCTCATCGACGGCGGCATCGGCGCGGCGGTGGACACCAACGCCTGCGGATGCCGGCGTGGGTACGCCGCCGGAGTTGATCAGGCCGCCGGGCGAGCGGCCTGCGGCGCGCGGGGGTTCGGGTGCGTCGGGGCCGAGCTGCCCAGCGCCGCCGTCGCACTGGACGCGATGATCGCGGCGCCGCTGCGCCATGGCGAACCGGCCGTCCTGGGGCGCGTCGAGCAGGGCTGCTGCCTGCTCGACCTGCGGACGGTGCCGGCGGAGCTCGATCCGGTGCTCGCCGCCGCCGTGCTCGCGGCGGCGACCGAGGCCGGCGCCGCCATGCTCACCGACGCCCCCACCGAGCCGCACAGCACGGCGGCGGCCGACACCGTCGTCACGGTCGGCGGGTCGGCGGCAAAGGACGGGTCGACGGTGGTGGGCGGGTCGGCGATGGCGAGTGGTGTCCCGGCGGTGGCGGGCGGGTCGGCGATGGTGGGCGGGTCGGCGATGGCAGGTGGCGTCCCGGCGGTGGCGGGCGGCTCCGTCGCGGCGGCGGACATGGTGACCGTCGAGTCCATGGCGATCCCGCCCACCGCCGTAGCGGATCGGCGGGCGCCGTGAGCCGCACCCGGTTGCGCGACATCCCCGCCGTCGCCGACGCCGGGCGCCGGCTCGCCGGCGCGGCCGGTGGGTCGGTCCTCCTCTGCTACGGGCTGGTCCATCTGCTGGTCTGGCCCGGCGCCCCGACCGGCACGCCGGACGAGCGCTACGGCTGGGACGGGGAGACGGAGCTGCTCGGGTGGCTGCCTCTCTGGGCGGTCTGGACGGTCAGCGGGGTCCTGCTGGCCGCCGCCGTGCTGGGCCACGCCGTCGGCGGGGCCGGGCTCGCCGGGCTGCCCATCGCACGCCGGTACCGGCTGGCCGCGACCGGGACGGGGGCGGCCGGTTCCCTCGCGCTGTTCGCGGTGGCCTGGCCCGGCCTGGAGCCCACGCCCACCGAGTTCAGTATCGGTCCGATTGTCAGCGGGCTGCTGCTGGCGAGTGTCGTCGCGACGGCGTGGGCCCGACGCCACCCGCCGCCGGCCGGCGCCCGCCAACCCGACCGAGGCCGCCCGGCACCCGGGCGGTAGGGCGGCCGGCTCAGCCGAGGGCGTGCAGCTCCCGGGCCAGGTTGAGGCGGGCCAGCGGCTCCCAGTTCCGCCGCGCCCACGCGGTCGCATAGAGCGGACCGTCCAGCAGGCCGCGCAGGAGCGGCGCCCGTCCCTCGCGCCAGGCGCGTTCGCCCACCCAGCCGTATTCCCGGCGGACCCGGCGCACGTAGCGGTCGTAGGCGGCCGGTGGTCGCGCCAGGACCCGCAGGTCGGCGTCGTTGACGAGGGCCTCGTCGTCGTGGGTCGAGCGGTGCGAGGCCGTGGCGAGGACCAGCCGGGCAACCGCCGTCCCGATCCCCCCGGGGCAGCCCAGTCGCGCGAGCATGTCGATCGCCAGCTCGGCGGACCGCTGCTCGTTGTCCGCCAGCCGTGGTTCATAGACGGCGTCGTGGAAGTACACGGCGAGCACGCAGACGTGCGCGGCACGCTCCGCGGGCGGCCGGCGCTCGGCGGCGAGCAGCACCCGCAGCGCGGCGGACATCTCCGCGACGTGCCGCAGGGTGTGGTAGTGCCGACCCGGCTCCTGGTAGCGCCGAGCCAGGTCGACGAAGGCCGCGACCCGCTCACCCACGTCGGCGCGGGAGCCCGCGGTGACCAGCGCGTCGTCGAAGACCCTGGCCAGCGGTGATCGGGGGGCGACCGCGGCGGCCTCGCTGACGTGGCTCATGTTCCCGGCCATATCCACCCGCCCTCTCACATCCGCGAACCCGTCACGCCCGCGCACCCCCTCACGCCTGCACGTCCCGCACGTCCCGCACGCCCGGCACGCCCGGCATGCCCCTCTCGGACCATCGCGTCGTCGCCGGCCGGCGCGCCACCGGCGGGGGACCACGACGACGATCGTGCGCCCGACGCGCGTCTCCGACCGGACGAATGCCTCCACCTGATACCAGAATGGTTCTTCCCTACCGGTCACCGCCCCGGCCCCTGGCTGCCCCGCACGGGCCAAGCTCCTCTCACGGCCGGGCCGTGCCCGCCGGACGAGCGCATGACCCGTCCGGGCCACCGGCGTTGCATGGATCGAACAGGCGTGCGAGTGTTGGGCCGTGGCAGTGCAGATCGTGATCGACGGGCAGCCCTACCTCCTGCCGGTGGGCACCGATCCGGACGAACTGCGCAGGCGGGTCGCCCAGGCGGTCTTCCGCTGCGAGGTCGAGCAGCTCCACCTCGCGGACGGCCGGACGATGCTGGTCAACTGGCGGTCGGTCCGGCTCATCGAGGTCCGCTCGGACGCGGACCCGCAGCCCCACCCGGAGGGCCGCGAGAACGACGCGGGGCACGAGCGTCGGCCGGTTGGCCGACCACTAGCAAGATCCGACCCCTAGCAAGATCCGATCATCCGTGTTCGGCCGGTGCGCGCACCGGCATTACCTCGACAATGGTTGGGAAACACGTGGTTCACGATGCGAGCCGGCGTCGACGCGACCGGCGCCCGTCCGCGCAGGTCACCAGCCGTCGATACCCCAGGCCGTCCGTCAGAAATTCCGCCCAAGAGGGAAGTTTCCGACATATAGGTAAAAGCTCAGATTCGGGATGGTCGCTTACGCATTGGCGTTGATGCAACGTTTACTACAACCATGATCCGTCGAGCTGGTTAGGTGTTATTTGTGCACCGGTTGCGACGATTGTGATCTCTGCGAGAGGACGGACGCAGCCGGCCCACTTCGTGTAGCGGCCTACAGGGAGTCTCGTAATGAGCGGGTACGACTATTCGGTTGCCATCCTCGGTAGCGGCATCGCCGGCTCGACACTGGCCAACATCCTCGCCCGGCACGGTCACAGCGTGGTCCTCGTCGACAGCGGCACCCACCCACGGTTCGCGCTCGGCGAGTCGACGATCGGAGAGACGACATACCTGCTGAAGCTGCTCGCCGAGCGTTTCGACGTACCCGAGCTCGGCCACGTGAGCAGCTTCGAGGGGGTGCGCTCGCACGTCACCTCGGCCTGCGGCGTCAAGCGCAACTTCGGCTTCGTGTACCACCGGGACGGGCAGGTGCAGAACCCCGAGGAAGTCACCCAGTGCAGCGTCTCGGAGTTCCCGAACGGCCCCGAAATGCACATGCACCGCCAGGACATCGACTCCTACCTCTTCTACTCCGCGGTCCGCTACGGAGCGGACCCCCGCCAGCGGACCATGGTGGAGCGCGTCGAGTTCACCGCCGACGCGGCGACCCTGACGACGAAGTCCGGCGAGACGCTGCGGGTCCGGTACGTCGTGGACGCCTCGGGCCGCAACTCGGTGCTCGCGAACCAGTTCGCCCTGCGTGAGGAGCCCTGCCGGTTCCGGACCAACTCCCGGACGCTGTTCACCCACATGGTCGGCGTCACCCCGTTCGACGACGTGACGACCCCCAGCGGTCAGCCGTCGCTGTGGCACCAGGGCACCCTGCACCACATCTTCGACGGCGGCTGGCTGTGGGTCATCCCGTTCGACAACCACCGCAAGGCCACCAACCCGCTGTGCAGCGTCGGGCTCAACCTGGACGCCGGCCGCTTCCCGAAGGAGCCGGGGCGCACCGCCGAGCAGGAGTGGGCCGCCTACCTCGACCGCTTCCCCAGCGTGGCCCGCCAGTTCGCCGGTGCCCGGCCCGCCTGGGAGTGGGTCTCCACCGGGCGCACCCAGTACTCCAGCACCCGCACGGTCGGCGACCGCTGGGCGATGATGAGCCACGCCGCCGGGGCCATCGACGCGCTGTTCTCCCGCGGCATGGCCAACACCATGCAGGTGATCTACGCCTTCACGCCGACCCTGCTGGCCGCGCTCGACGACGACGACTTCTCCGCCGAGCGGTTCGGCCACATCGACACGCTCAACCAGACGATCCTCGACGTCAACGACAAGCTCGTGCACGGCTCGTACGTCTCCTTCCGGGACTTCGACCTGTGGCGGGCCTGGTCGAAGGTGTGGTTCCTCGGCTGGAACATGGGCATCGCGAGGATCGTCGGGACCTACTTCGGCTATCTCGAGAAGGGTGACCGGGCCCTGTTCGACCGGCTGCTCGACGCCCCGCACCTGGGCACCTTCTGCCCGGACCTGCCGGAGTTCCAGCCGTTCTTCGACTCCCTGAGCGCGGTGATGGTCGACGTGGAAGCCGGCCGGCTGGCCCCGGCGGCCGCCGTCGAGCGGCTCGCCGGCCTGCTCGGCGGAGCCGACTTCCTGCCCGCGCCGCTGCGGCTCGGCGATGTGCTGCGACGCTGGCACGACGGCTCCTTCGAGGCCCAGCGCCGGATGTACGAGTGGGGTCGGACCGACTCCCCGACGCCGCTGCGGCGCTGGTACGACTACGACCTCGACGAGCTGCTGACTCGCACGGGCGGGAAGCCGCAACCGGCCGTCTTCTGACACCCCTGGGCCCGGGCGGGCTGGCGTCGGGCAGTCCCGCTCGCCCCCCGGCCGCGGGCGACGTTACGTTTGGGACGACACGCCGGCGGCGCGAGCCGTCCGGCGCCCAGCGGCCAGCCGACGAAGCGCCGCCCGACGGAAGGTTGCCCGCCATGGGACTGCCCCTCAAGGCACGTGACGTTCCCGGCCGCGCCGCGGCCGGCGCGTTCATCCTGCACTCGGGTCTGGGCAAGTGGAAGGCCGACCGGGCCACCGCCGAGGGGCTGCACGGCATGGCGGCGAACACATACCCGTTCCTGGCGAAGCTCGACCGGTGACCTTCACGAAGGTGCTCGCCGGCGCCGAGATTGCGCTCGGTACGGCGCTCGTCGTCCCGACCGCGCTCGCCGGGCTCGGCCTGTCCGCCTTCTCCGGTGGGCTGCTCGGCTCTACGCCCGCACGGAGGGCATGCACGAGGAGGGCACGATCTGGCCGACGCAGCAGGGGCTGCCCATCGCCAAGGACGTCTGGCTGCTCGGCATCGGACTGGGCTTCGTCGTCCAGGGTCTGGGCGCCCGCCGGAGCCGGACCTCCGACTAGCCCACGCATTCGCCTCTGACCGGATGGGCTTGGCTGCGCTTCTCGATCCAGGTTCGATGTGGAGGCGGGGACACCACCCACCGACCCCCGGGGTCAGCCGGCTGCCCAGGGGGGCTCGGGCGCGGGGATCCGTTGGGCGATGGTCGTCACGGCGCCGAACCGGTCCGCGCCAGCCTGCCAGTCGGCGCGGGCGGCGTCGATCTCGGCCCGGGAGCGGGCGACGAAGTTCCACCACATGACCAGCCGGTCGGCGAACGGCTCCCCGCCGAGCAGCAGCGCGCGGGCGCCCTCGCCGGCGCGCAGCGGCAGTTCGTCGTGCCCGACGCCCAGGTAGCCCAGCCGGCCGGGGCCCAGGACCTGCGCGCCGACCTGCACCGACCCGGCCAGGACCACCAGCCCGTGCTCGAAGTCGCGCCGCAGTGGCAGGACGGCGCCGCCGGGTCGCAACGCGAGGTCGGCGCCGACGAGCGGGGTGTCGGTACGCGCCGGGGAGGCGTTGCCGTCGAGCTCGCCGAGCAGCACCGTCGCCTCGGCCGCCCCGAACCGGGCGACGGGCAGATCGGCGTGATGGGCGAAGGCGGGCGGGCCGTGCCGGGTGTGCTCGGGCTGCGCCACCCACAGCTGCACGCCGTGCAGTTCACCCCGGTGATCCTCGGACTCCTCCGCGTGGGTGACCCCGTGCCCGGCGCTCATCAGGTTGAGTTCACCCGAACGCAGGACCTGCTCGGAGCCGAGGCTGTCCCGATGCACCTGGCGACCGCTCAGCAACCAGGTGACGGTGGCCAGCCCGATGTGCGGATGCGGCCCGACGGCCACCGGGTTCGACGGGGAGATCGTCATCGGGCCCAGATGGTCGACGAAGCACCAGGCGCCGATGGTCCGGCGGACCCGGCGGGGCAGGACCCGCCGCACCGGGATGCCGCCCACGTCGGCGGTCCGCCCTTCGATGATCGCCAGCTCCGGCCCGACCGCCAGCTCCGACCCGAGCGCCGAGGCCCGCTCCGCTCCCGACGGCGGGCTCGATGGCGGGCTCGGCACCGGCGGTTCCGCCGGCACGGGGGCGACGTCGACGGGCAGGACGGGTCCACTCATCCGCCAACGGTACGACAATTGTTGCATATGCAACAAACGTTCGCCTACTCGCCCTCGTCCCGGTGGACGGTCTCCGGGAGGAAGGCCGGCAGGCACACCGAGATGTAGTCCGCGCCGTCCTCCCCGCGCGTGCTGTATCGGACCCACTCCCCGGCGGCGGTGTGCACCGCCTGACCGGCCGCGACCTCGATGATCCCGTCGGCGTGCTCCACCGTCACCGAGCCGCGCAGAACGATCGTGTATTCGTCGAACTCCGGCCGCTGACCCGGCTCGGCCCAGCCGCCCGGACTCGACATGTGCGCGATGCTCAGGCTCCGCGTGTCGGTGTTCACCCCGCCCACGTACTCACGAATGATCTTTGGAAGGTTCCCGGCGGCCTCGACGACGGTCGGCTTCTCGATGAAGGTCGGCATGGGATGCATCATCGTGCCTGGCTGCCGACCGAGGCGACACTGCCGGCTAGGGCGACACTGCCGGACGTTACGGGCGCTGTCGGACGGCGCTCTCGGACGGAACGGCGCTGTCGCGGGACGACGGTGGAACGCAGGTCGCGACGGCGACGGTACGATCCGGTCGCGCTCCCCCGATACCGGCGGGACGTGGGAGGGGCGTCGTGACAACCGAATCGGTCTTTCACCCCCAGGCCTGGATGCAGGCCGGGGTCATTCCCGCACGTCACGGCGCCGTGGATCCCCCGCCGGCCGGTGCGCGGTTCACCGGCGTCGGCGCCGTCGAGGCGGTGCTGGCGGGGCTGACGTTCCATCACTTCGCCATCGTGGTGGCGGATCTGGAGCTCGCCCGCGAGCTCTACACCGTCTCGCTCGGCATCGACTCCTGGCACACGCGGGCGCTGTGCGGGGCCGCGGTGCACCGCGGCCGACCCGTCGCGCTCGACGGCGCCCGTGTCGCGATCGGGCGGCTTGGCGCCGGCCTGGTCGAGCTGATTGCACCCGGCCACCAGCCGTGGGCGGCGCGGGAGATCCTCGACCGGCGCGGCGAGGGCGTCTTCGCCATCGGCTACCTGGTCGACGACGTGGCGGCCCAGCTTCGCGTCTCGGTCGCCGCCGGGGCCAGGGTCGAGCAGGTCAGGCCGGATGCGCGGCATCCGGCCGAGGCCTACCTGGACGCCGGCTCCGGCCTGCTGGTCGACCTGGTCCAAAGCGGTTCATCCTGGCCCGCCTGACCGCCGGCACGCCGTGGCGCGATCCCGGTGGACTTGTGCCGGCGACCCGTTGAATGTCATCATCGGCCCAGAGGCCGCCCGGCACCCCCCGAGCTGGGCGGCCTCACCTGTGCCATCGAGGCGCCGCCGGGCGAGGGTCCCGCCGGGCGCAGACAATTCCGCAGTACGTGCCGTCGATGGATCCCGCGAAACGCGCCGCGGCGGTCGGCCGACGGGCCGCGCCGCGTTCCCGACCGCGCATTGGGCGCCGGGAAAGAACGTTCCGCCGGCCGGGACGACGCCGGCCGACGAAAAGGCCCGCCGGTCGGTTACACACCGCCGAGCGGTTACAGACCGCCGATCCCGTTACAGTCCGCCGGTCGGTTACAGACCGCCGAACGGTTACACTCCGGCGGTTCGTTACAGACCGCCGCGCGGTTTCAGAACGCCGGTCGGTTACACACCGCCGAGCGGTTACAGACCGCCGCCCCCGTCAGAGGCTGCCGACGAGGAGGTTCGCCCGCCGGACCGGCCGACACCCGCCCCGCGGCGCCCCAGTCGCGGTCAGGTGGTGACGACGACGATCGTGAGGATCAGCCCGACCAGGGTCGTCGCGATCGCGACGAAGGTTGCGATCTTGCCTCGCCCGCTGCCCTTTCGCCAGGCCATCGCCCCGCAGCCGATCGCGATCAGCCCAGCGAGCGGGAAGAACAGCCCGAGCGCGGCGAAGGTGAACGCGAGGATCCACAGCGCGCGGGCGCCGGGCAGCTCCGCCTCCTCCGGCGCCGCCGACGCGCCGTATTCCGCTTGGGCCCGGCCATTGTCCGGGTACGGAACGTGTGGGGTGCCATCGGGACCAGAGGAAATGGTCCCGGCCTGTTCCGGCCCCTCCGGCGCCGGCGTGGAGCGCCCTTGACCATCCCCGACCTGCGCTGCAGTCCACCCGCCCGGCACCGTGCCCGGCGCGCCCGCGGGCGTTCCCGTTGGAACCGATCCGGAATCGGCGCTGGTCACAGGGGTCGGTTTGGTCATCACGGACTCCTCGTTTACGAACTATCCGGGTTTCTCGACGGATCTGCGGTCGGAGCACCGGCCCCTGGCCACAGAGCCTGACGCAGAATCCCGCCGGTGTCCCAGATCCTCGCGAAAGGCGCGCCGCGCGGAAGCGTCCGCCACCCGAAAGCGCCACCGACCGTGACATAGGTCGCCACCGCCCGCAGCCATCGGTGAATCCGGCTAGCGGCCCCGCTCGGCCAGGTTCTCCTCGACGAAACGCTCCATACCCGCGACGAAGGCGCGGGCATCCTCGGCCGGCCAGGCGTCGAGCCTGCGCTGGAACGCGCCCGCCAGCCGGCCACGCAGCCGCTCGATGGCGGCGTGCCCCTCGTCGGTCAGGGTGAGCCGGGTGGCGCGGGCGTCGTCGGGATCGGCCGAGCGACGCAGCAGCCCGAGCGCCTCGAGTCGGTCGCTGTGCCGGCTCACCACCGACCGGTCGATGCCGATCTCCGTGCTGAGCTTGCGCGCCGTTGTGGGGCCCGTCCGCGCCAGACCGCTGAGCACGGGATAGGTCGCCTCGTCCAGGTTCACATCGCCCGCGGCCAGCAGGTCTCCGAACAGCCGCATCCGGGTCGGCCGCGCGAGCAGCATCCCCAGCGCGGCGGCAAGCCTGGCGCCGTCCTCTGATCTCACCGCTCGACCTTACTCTGCGTGCACGGTGCACGAGCCGGCCGGCATGTGGCGGACACCGGGCCCCGACCGGGCCCCGCCGCGTCGACCGAACACAACGGGATCTTCGGGTCGGGTGCCCCGGGTGGGGCGTCCGGACCGCACTTCGGCAGACTGGGGCACAGACGCCGCGGCGGACCATCGGGGAGCACGGCGGACAGCCACGACACCTCGCGGATCCGGAGACGAAACGTGACGGGCATGCCTGCAACCCTGCCGATCAGCCCGATCGAGCGGATCGCCGCCGACCACCGGCGCGTCCCGGTGGAACTCGGCCCGCGCAGCTACCCGGTCGACATCGGCGCCGGCGTCCGCCGGACCCTGCCCGACGTCGTGGCCCGCGTCGGAGCGAGGCGGGCCGTCATCGTGTCCGCCCGGCCCCTCGACGCCGTGCCCGACCCGGGCGTGCCGGCGCTGCGGCTGCCCGCCCGCGACGGCGAGGCGGACAAGACGCTCGCCAACGTCGAGGCACTGTGCAGCCGGTTCGCGGACTTCGGGCTGACCCGCTCGGACATCGTCATCTCCTGCGGCGGCGGGACGACCACCGACGTCGTGGGGCTCGCCGCCGCGCTCTACCACCGCGGCGTCGCCGTCGTGCACCTGCCGACCTCGCTGCTCGCCCAGGTCGACGCGAGCGTCGGCGGGAAGACCGCGGTGAACCTGCCCGCCGGCAAGAACCTGGTCGGCGCCTACTGGCAGCCCAGCGCCGTCCTCTGCGACACCGACTACCTGACGACCCTGCCCCGCCGGGAATGGATCAACGGCTACGGCGAGATCGCGCGAGCCCACTTCATCGGGGCGCCCGGGCTGCTCGGCCGGCCGGTCGCCGAGCAGATCGCGGCCAGCGTGGCGCTCAAGGCCGGGGTCGTCGCCCGCGACGAGCGGGACTCGCACCTGCGCCACATCCTCAACTACGGGCACACCCTCGGCCACGCCCTGGAACGCACCACCGACTACGCGCTACGCCACGGCGAGGCCGTCGCCGTCGGCACCGTGTTCGCCGGCCGGCTCGCCGGGGCGCTCGGCCGGATCGGGCCCGAGCGGGTCCGCGAACACCTCGACGTCGTGCGGGGCTACGGTCTGCCCGCCACCCTGCCCGCAGGGGTGGAGCCCGCCGAGCTCGTCGCCGTGATGCGGCTGGACAAGAAGTCGACGAACACCGGGCTGACCTTCGTCCTCGACGGCGCGGACGGCCCGGAACTCGTGCCCGACGTCGACGAGAAGCTGGTGCTGGCGGCGCTCGCCGCGATGCCCCGCGAGGACCCGGCGTGACGTCGCCGGCCTCGCCGTCGCCGACCCTCGTGATCGCGCCCCAGGCACCTCCGGCAACCCCACCGGCCCCACCGGCCCCACCGGCCCCACCGGCCCCGACGACCCCGGCCCCGGCCCCGACCCCGACGACGACGACCCCGACGACGCTGCCGGTGAGCGGCACCACCCGGCTGTACGCCGTCATTGGCGACCCGGTCGCCCAGGTGCAGGCGCCGTCGCTGCTCAACCCGCTGTTCGCCCGGCTCGCGATCGACGCCGTCCTCGTCCCGGTGCATGCCCGACCGGCGGACTTCGCCACCGTCCTGCGCGGGCTCGCGGCCACCGGGAACCTCGACGGCGTTCTCGTCACGATCCCGCACAAGGTCGCCGCCTGTGCCCTGGCCACCGAGCACAGCCCCGCCGCGCGGATCAGCGGCAGCGCCAACGTGCTGCGCCGGCTGCCCGGCGGCGGTTGGCTGGCCGACAACTTCGACGGGGCCGGGTTCGTGGGCGGGCTGACCGCCGCCGGCCATCCCGTGCGCGGTACGCGGGTCGCGCTCATGGGGGCCGGCGGGGCCGGCAGCGCCATCGCGGTCGCGCTGCTCGACGCCGGCTGCGGGCCGTTGTCGGTCTACGATCCGGACCGGGCGAAGTGCGCGGACCTGCTCGCCAGACTGGACGAGCACTGGCCGGGCCGGGCCGTCGCCGCGGCCGAACCGGCGCTGGGAGACGCGGACCTTGCGGTGAACGCCACCCCGCTCGGCCTGCGCCCCGGCGACCCGCTGCCCTTCCCGCCGGACGCGCTGCCGGCGGGGTGCGTCGTCGCCGACATCATCATGAAGCCGCCGCGGACCCGGCTGCTGGACGCGGCCGGGGCACTCGGACTGCCGACCCATCCGGGCATCCACATGCTCGCCCACCAGCTCGACCTGTACCGGTCGTTCTTCCAACTCGGCCCGGCGGACCGCGCCTGACGGGCCCGGGAGGCTCCGCATGCACACCCTCGCCCCGCCGGTGACGCCCGGCGTCCTGGGCATCGACATCGGCGGGACCAAGGTCGCGCTGCGCATCGAACCGGCCCACACCGCCACCCCCACCACCGCCACCCCCACCACCGCCGCGGGCCCCACCACCGCCGGGGGGTCGGTCCAGGTCGACGTCCCTGGCGGCGTCGACGCTCCCGACGGCACAGGCTCGCCGGTCGAAGCGACGTTCCGCTGGGCACCGTCGGCGAGTGCCACGCAAGACCTCGACGATCTTGTCACCCACGTCGCCGCGCTGCGGGTGAGGTGGGCCGGGTCGGTGGCCGCGGTCGGGGTCGCGATACCCGCGACCCTCGACGCTGCCGGCCGGGTGACGACCTGGCCGGGTCGGCCGAGCTGGACGGGACTGGCACTGGCCGACGCGCTGCGGGACCTCGTGCCGGGAGCGGCCGTCGCCTGCGCGGACGACGGTGACCTCGCCGCGCTCGCGGAGGCGCACGCGGTCGGCTGCCCGGACCTGGTGTACCTCGGCCTCGGCACGGGTGTCGGCGGCGGGATCGTGCTGGACGGCCGGCCCTGCCCGCGGCCCGGCCGCGGCTCGGCCGAGATCGGACATCTGGTGATCTCCACGGAGGGCCCGCCGTGCACCTGCGGGCGGCAGGGCTGCGTGCAGGCCACGGCCAGCGGCCCCGCCACCCTGCGCCGGGCGGCCCGGTACCGCGGCGGGGACAGCCCAGCGGTGGCTCGCGCGGAGGTGACCTTCGCCGAGCTACGCGCGGCCTGGCTCGCGGGGACCGGCTGGGCGGTGCGGGCGGTGCGGGAAAGCGCGCAGGCGGCCGCCGTCGCCGTGGTCGGGTTGACCGAGCTGCTCCATCCGGCGATGGCGGTGGTCGGCGGCGGTTTCGCCGATGGACTGCCCGGGTTCGCCCAGGCCGTCGACGAGCGGGCCCGCGAGCTCGGCCGCCCGGGTCATCCGCCCGCGCCGGTGCGGGCCGCGACGCTCGGCGGCCTGTCGTCCCTGTCGGGCGCGATCCTGCTGGCACGCCAGGCGTCCTGACCGGACCCGCTCGTCGACGGGTCAGTCGCGCGCGAGCAGACTCCCGGCCCCGCGAGCCGCGGTCGCCATCGTCGGCGGTCCGGCCGGCAGATCCCCGCCGGCACCGGCGTCGCCGAGCAGCGCCAGCAGCTCCGCGGGACGGTGCAGCACGGCGTCCGGGCGGGCCGCGAGCAGCTCGACGCCGTCCGTCTCGCCCCACAGCGCGGCGACCGCCATGACGCCGGCGGCGCGGGCGCTGTCGATGTCCGCGACCGCGTCACCGAGCATCATCGCCTCGCCCGGCGCCGCTCCCAGCAGGTCGAGCGCGCGCAGCACGATGTCCGGGGCGGGCTTCGGCCGCGGGATCTCGTCGGAGCCGATGACGTGATCGAACAACGACAGCACGCCGAGCTCTCCGAGCAGGTGGCGGGCCCGCGGGCCGGACTTCCCGGTGGCGACCGCCAGCCCGTGACCACAGGCGCGCAGCCGGCGCAGCATCTCCTCCACGCCGTCGAAGAGAACCACCTCGCGGGCGAGCCGGTAGCTCTCGCGCACGAACGGCTCCTCCATCGCCAGCGGCAGGTTCATGATCCGCATGATGTCCGGGAAGTAGCGGCCAAGGTGGCGGTTGTACTCCTCGAACGGCGGCTCGCCGGGACCGACGACCTCCGCATAGGCGATCGTGAACGCCTGCCTCATCACGCCGAAGCTGTCGACGAGCACGCCGTCGAGATCGAAGATCACTGTCTGCCGGTGCGCGCCGCCGGCCATCGGCCGGCCCCCCGGTTCCGTTCCCACATGCCCCCCCGGGCTCGACGACGAGAACAAACGGTGCTTTAGCTGCGGGACATCATGAGCCCGCACGGACGAGCTGCGGCGTCGGGCGGTGCGAGCGGGCCGAATCGTAGAGGCGCTCGATGGCCGCGATCGTCGGCCGGACCTCGGCGATCGCCCGCCCCCGGGAGGCCGGGTCGGCCAGCATCGCCGGCAGCTCGTCGAGCTGGCGGCGGTACTCGGTCCCGATCGGCTCGTCGGGCAGCGGCACCGCGGTCGTCTGCCCGGTCCGGGTCAGGGACAGGACCGAACGATCCTGCCGGTTCGGCCCGAAACCGAAGGTGCAGCGCAGCGAGGCGGTGCCGGCGGCCCCCTCGACGTTGATCGCGGTGAGGTCGCGGGCCTCGTGTGAGGCCCAGCTCGCCCGCAACGACACCGAGGTCCCGTTCTCGGTCACCAGGAATCCGCGCGCCGTGTCCTCCACGTCCCCGCCCCCGCCGCCGGGGGCAGCGGCCTGCTCGCCGTGCCGCCAGGACGCCGCCCACGCGCCGTCGCTGACGAAGTCGTCGGACGTCGCCCCGACCACCTGGTGGAACTCGACGCTGCCGAGCAGGGGGGTGAGGGTGTCCAGCAGATGCCAGCCGAGGTCGACCAGCGCGCCACCGCCGGACTGCTCCCGGCGGGTGAACCAGCCACCCGCGTCGGGGATGCCGCGGGCGCGGATCCAGGCGAGGTCGACGTGGCGGATCGCGCCGAGTTCCGCGGCAACCTCGTAGAGCCGGCTGACGTCGGCTCGGTACCGTGCGGCACTCCCGGCCAGCAAGGTGACGTCGCCGGCCCGTTCGGCCGCGGCGAGCCGATCCGCCTCCGCCGAGCTCAGGCAGACCGGCTTCTCCAGGAAGACCGGGATGCCGGCGGTCAGCAACCGCTCGGCGATGTCGGCGTGCCGATGGTTGGGCACCGCCACGACGGCGAGGTCGAACCGGGCCGAGCCCAGCTCGGCGACGTCGGCCAGCAGCTCCAGGTCCGGGTCCGGGTGCTCGGCGGCCACCGCGGCGCGGGCGGCGGGATCGGGATCGACCACCGCGGCCACCGAGAACCGGGGGTGCTCGCGCAGCCGGGGCAGCCAGATCGACCGGCCGGCCCAGCCCAGCCCGACGACGGCGACCCGCACCGGCGCCGCCGCCGTCACTGCGCCGCCAGGGTGTCGGCCACGACCGCCGCAACCTCGTGCATCTGCTCCTCGGTGCCCAGCAGTGTCCGGTGGTGCAGCCAGACGCCGTCCGCGCTCAGCGCCTCGGTGTTGGGGCACCGCCGCGCGATGTCGTCGATGGACTCCGCCGGAGCGCCGGTCTCCCAGAACCCGTTGGAGCGGTAGATCGCCCGGAAGGCGGCGAAGGCGGGCAGGCCCCGCTCGACGAGCGCGTCCACGAACGCGTTGCGTCGCTGCTCGCTGAATCCGGGAAGGCGGAACATCGCCATGTAGTGCGGATTCCGGTCGCAGCGTTCGTCGCGGCTCTGCGGCACGACGCCGGGAATGGCCGCAAGGGCGTCGGCGAGGACCGGCCACCGCTGCTCGCGGGTGTCGATCTGGCCGGCCAGGCGGCCGAGCTGGGCGCGCAGGACCGAGGCGGAGAACTCGTTGAGCCGGAAGTTCGACCCGGAGGTCTGGTGGAAGTACCGGCGATCGGTGCGGGGCCGTCCGCAGCTATGCCGCAGAAACGCGATCTCGTGCAGCTCCGAGTCCGGGAAGGTGACGGCGCCGCCCTCGCCCGCGGTCATCAGCTTGCCGTTCTGGAAGCTGAACGCCGCCACCGAGCCGAGCTCGCCGACCTTTCGCCCGAGCCACTGGGCGCCGTGCGCGTGGGCGGCGTCCTGGATCAGCGGGACGCCGGTGTCGGCGGACAGCTTTGCCAGGGCGTCCATGTCGGAGACCTGACCGGCCATGTGCACCGGCATGACCGCCTTGGTGCGGGGGGTGACCGCGGCCGCCGCCGCCGCCGGATCGATGCAGTAGGTGTCCAGGTCGACGTCGACCGGCACGGCAACCGCGCCGAGACGCTGCGCCGCCTGGGATGAGGAGATGAACGTGAACGCCGGAACGATCACCTCGGTGCCCGGGCCCACGCCCAGCACCTGGAGGGCGAGCTCAAGGGCGTGGGTGCCATTCGTGACGGCGAGCGCGTAGTCGGCGCCGTGATAGTCGGCGAATTCCCGCTCGAAGCTCTCGACCTCGCTGCCGCCCATGCGCCACCACTGACCCTGCTCCAAGGCTCGGATCAGTCCGGCGCGCTCCTCGTCGGAGTACTGCGGCCAGGCCGGCAACTCCGGTGCGCGTCGCACTACACCGCTCATGGTCCCCACCCTTTTCTTACGTGACGATAAGGTTCGCGCAAGGATCCTGGCCGTCTACGGTTCATTACCGTGAGCTGCCCGAAGAATCTACGCGAGAGGTGCGCGACGGACGGTACCTCAACGCTCCCGACTCGCCTGCCGTCCCCCGGACGGGACTACAGTTTGACCAACGGACGAGCAATCGACACGCCATGGCGACACGACCGACACGCTCAGCCGTGTCGGATACGGGCCGATATGGCCCGTCCATGACCGCACGGCACCTGCGATATCGTCCACGGGACGCCGGCCGAGCGGGCCGGTCGGCACCGGTGTCGGCACGAGTGATGAGGTCTGGTGAGCACGCTACTTCTGGTTAACGGCCCGAACCTGGGCATACTCGGTCGGCGGCAGCCGGAGGTGTACGGCACGGCCACTCTGGCCGACATTGAATCCGCCGTCACCGACCGGATCGCCGATCGCGGCTGGAAACTCGTCTCCGTCCAACGGGAATCCGAGGGCGAGCTGATCCACGCGATTCAGGATAACTACGACTCGGTCGGCGCAATCGTCAACCCCGGGGCGCTCATGATGTATGGCTGGAGCCTGCGGGACGCACTCGCGAACTACCCGAATCCGTGGATCGAGGTCCATCTGTCGAATGTCTGGGCGCGGGAGTCCTTCCGGCACGAGTCGATTCTGTCGGCGTTGGCCCGCGGGGTGATCGTCGGCCTCGGCCCGCTGGGCTACGAGCTCGCCGCCCAGGCACTGCTCGACCTGGTGCCCTCCTCGTCCGACTGATCCGGCTCAGCCGACCGGGCGGGCCGCCGACCGGCCCAGCCGACCGGGCGGGCCGCCGCTTCGGTCCGCGAACCGATCCTCGACCAGTCCTGGCCGCGGTATACCGCCGCCGTCACGTACCGCCCTCGCCGTCAGTCCGCGGCCAGTGCCCGGGCGGCCGCGTCGGCGACGGTCGGGGTCAGGCGCGGATGGTCGACAGGCGGCAGCAGCCTGCCGGGCGGGGTCAGGTCGACCAGCGCCTGGACGGCGGCCAGACGCGCCTGCGCGCTGATCGGTCGGTGGGTGCGCACCGCCGCGCGCAACAGTCCGGGCAGGGCATGCAGCGGGCGCGGACCCGAGGTCGCCGAGGCCAGCGGCGGGGGCGTCTCGGGCCGGGTGCGCAGCACGGGCACCTGCTCCGGCGGCGAGGCCAGGCCGATGAGGTCGACGAGGAGGTCGAGGTGGGCCGCGAGCCGGTGCAGCGGCTGGATCCCGTAGGCGAGCGGGTCGTAGAGGGTGAGATCCCGGATCCCCGCTGCGAGGAGCAGGCCGGCGAGGTCGCCGCCGCGGGCGGGGTCCACGACGGCGACGCGGGCCGACTGCGGCCGCACTCCCCGGCCGCGCAGGTGGTTGAGGACGGCGGCGGTGGCGGCGACGGCGAGGCCGTCGTTGACGGTGTCGAGCAGCGGCGTGGCGCTCGGCCGCTGCGCGGCGCGGACCGCGTCGATGTGACTGACGTGCGTGTGGACCAGCACCGTGGCGGCGAATCCGGGCGCGAGCATGCCGATCGCCCGGCCGAGCTCCGCGGCATCCCGCGCCGCGATGGGCATCGGGATGACGTCGAGACCGGTGGCCCGGTGCAGGTGGACCGCCTGGGACTCCACCGCTGGCAGGGCCGCCTCGGCGGCGAGCGGCTCGAAGTCCAGCACGGCGCTGGCGTCGGAGAGCAGCGCCACCCGGCGGGGTCGCCCGGTGAACAGGTCGGTGTGGGTCGGGTGGGTGGCCAGATGACGGATCACCCGCCGGTCCGCGTCCGCGTCGAGGAGCGCGAGATCGTGCCCCGTGGTCACCGACGCGCACAGCGACTGGGTGAGCTTGCCCGTCGACGCGACGACGAAGACCGGGTCCTCGGTCTGGAGCAGGTCGGCGCCGAGACGGTTGCGCAGGGCGCTCAGGAGCCACGTCAGCGTCGCGCCGCTGTCGGCGTCGAGCGTGATCCGGCGGCCGGCCGGGTCCGGCTCGTCCGCGTAACAGGTGATCGTGCCGGGACCGGCGGCGATGACCGCGTCGATGTCGGCCCGCGCTCCGCGCGGCACCCGGATCGTGACGCTGTATGCCGGATTGGCCGCGGCGGCCGGCCCGGACCCGCCGGTCTCGCCCTGGCCTGGTACCCGCCCTGTCACGAGCCACTCTCCATGATCGTCCCATCCGGGACGGAGCCGGCGGACCGGTCCGGTCCGGCGACGCGGAGACGCCGCGCCATCGCTGGGCCCGCCACCGCCGCGGCGAAGCTCCACCGCTCGCGAGAGCGGATTATGCGCACTTCCGACGGTTGGCCGACTTTCTCACCGATACCCAGATCCTGACCCGAGCGGCGTCGGACGCGCCACCTGTGTGAGCACGTTCCGGCGGCCCGGTCTGGGCGCCCGCCGCCGCCCACGCCGTCGGCCGGCGAGGCGGTGGGTGCTGTTTCGTCACACCGCCTCCCCCGGGGGCGGCCAGACCCGGAGACTCCCTGCGCGGCAGGGGAACGTGCCCCAGGTAGGAATCGGACCTACGGCCTACCGCTTAGGAGGCGGTCGCTCTATCCACTGAGCTACTGGGGCGGACGGGGCATCGGATCGACGCCATGGGTGATCGTACGGCCGGTCGGCGGGATGCCGGCGGCAGGGTGACGCATCACGACCGCGGTTTTCCCTGAGAGATCGGAGATCCGTCCCGATTCTTCCGCTTCGTCCGCGTCGCGCGGCGCCCCCCCGTCAACCGAACTGCTGGGCCATCTCGACGAGCTCCTTGCACTTCGGGCAGATCGGGAACCGCGAGGGGTCCCGGACGGGTTCGAACTTGTAGCCGCAGAGCGCGGTGACCCGACCGCCTTCGATGGACGCGCGGACGATCTCCTCCCGGCGGGCGTAGTGGGAGTGGTCGTCGCCCTCGTCCGTGCGGGTGTCCGACGTCTCAGGTGCGATCTGAGTCGTGCTCATGATGTCGATTCTAGTGCGGTCACCGCCGGTGTCCCGGGCGGGTGAGCCCCGTCCGGCGGCGGCCGGCCGCCGGACGCCGGACCGGCGCGTCCGCGAGTCGGGCCCGCGCGGCAAACTGTCCGGGGGACACGGCATACACGGGACGCATGGCCCTTGCACCCTGTGGACGGGGCGTACTCTGGATGGGACGAAGGAGACCGGTGACTGGACTGATCGACAGTACCGAGATGTACCTCCGCACCCTGTACGAACTGAGGGAAGAGGGCATCCCCCCGCTGCGCGCGCGCCTGGTGGAGCGGTTGCACGTGAGCGCGCCTGCCGCCAGCGAGTCGACCGCTCGTCTGGCCAACGAGGGACTGGTCTCCCTCGCCGACGACCGGACCGTCCAGTTCACCGAGAAGGGTCTGCTGCGGGCCACCGCCGTCATGCGCAAGCACCGACTGGCCGAGCTGCTGCTCACCAAGGTCATCGGGCTCGACTGGGCCCTGGTGCACAACGAGGCGTGCCGCTGGGAGCATGTGATCTCCGACGAGGTCGAGGCCCGGCTGACCGTCCTGCTCGGCGATCCGAAGCGCTGTCCGTTCGGTAACGAGATTCCGCCCGCCCAACGCGGCGACGCACCACGGCCCGCCTCCGCGCCCGTCAGCCTGCTGGCTTCCGCCGACCGGGCCGCCGCGGACGGCAGCCGGCCGGTGACGGTGAGCTGGATCTCCGAACGGCTGCAGACCGACGAGGGCGCCATGCGCCGGCTGCAGGACGCCGCGATCGTGCCCGGCGCGCAGATCATGCCGGGCTCCCGCGGCGACCTGATCCACATCGTCTCCCCGAACGGCCAGAGCGACGCGGAGATCAGTCGCAGCACGGCGGCCCTCGTCTACGTGGACCGCTGACCTCGCCGCACCCCCCGACGTCGCACTTCCTGACGTCGCACCCTCCTGACGTCGCACCTGCCGGCCACCCGGGGATCCCCGGGTGGCCGGCGTCAGGCACCCGGCCGGACGCCTCCCTGGAAGCTCGTCCACCAGACCTTCTCCACTCGAACCACCTCGCCGGTGCGAGGGGCGTGGATCATCTTTCCGTTCCCCACATAGATCCCGACGTGGTCGAGATCCGGATGGAAGAACACGAGGTCGCCAGGCACCAGGGCGGCGCGGCTCACCCGACGCCCCTCGTCCCACTGCGCTCCGGTGTAGTGGCTCAGAGCGACGCCCGCCTTCCCCCAGACCCACTGGGTCAGCCCGGAACAGTCGAAGGTTGCCGGCCCCTCGCCCCCCCACACGTAGGGCTTCCCGAGCTGGGCGTAGGCCTCCCGCACCGCGGTCGCCGCCCCACCGCCCCCACGCACCGGCGCGGCCACCGCAGCGGTGACCGGAGCCGCGGCGAAGGCCCGGCCCGCCGCTGCGGCCACCCCGGACTCCTGCCCGTAGCGGACCCGCTCTGCCGCCGCCTGCCGGGCCGCCTGTGCCGCCGCGGCGGCCACCGCCGCCTGCCGGGCCCGCGCGGCGGCCGCCTGCCGAGCCTTGGCCTGCCGTTCCAGCTCGGCGTAGCGCGACTCCAGCCGCTGCAACAGCCCGTGCTGCTCGTCGGCCGCAGCCTCGATGGTCCGCTTGCGCTCGGCGAGATCCGCGATGATCTTCTTCTTGTCCGCGAGGGCCGCGTCGGCGCCTCGCCGGGCCTCGGTGAGATCCCGGCGAGCCAGCCGCAGGCCGGTGTCCGCGACCCGCTGCCGGCGAGCCAGGGCGTCGACGGCGCCCGCGCGGTCCAGGGCCCGGCGGGGATCGCCGGTCAGCAGCAGGGACAACTGGGCGAAGCCCCCCGCCCGGTCCGCCGACACGGCGAGGCCTCGGTGCTGATCCGCGGCCTCGCGCACCGCCCGGTCGGACCGGTCGACCCGGGCGGCGGCGTCCTTGGCGGCCCGCTCGGCCTCGGCGAGCCGGATCCGTCCGGCGTTGAAGGCCTCGGCGGCGCTCGCCGCCCGACGAGCCGATTCATCTAGTTTCGAGCGTGTACGTCCGATTTCGGCTTGAACGTCGGCGAGGCTCTGCGACGTCGGTCGAGCGGCCGACGACGCAGGCACCGCCCAGGCGGGGCCCACGGGGCCGCCGATCGTCGCCTGGCCGGCGAACAGAATGCCGGCCAGGCCAAGGACAATGAGGCCTGCGACTTTCGGGCCTGCGACGTTGTCGCGGGCCACTTTGCCCGCTGCGACTTTCGGGCTGCCGCGGCGCGTGCTCGACAAGCCCGCTCGTTGTCTGGGGATGGACAGGACCGGTTCGGCGCATCCGCCGAGATCAGTGCCGCCAATAGGGTCGATGGGGACGCGCCGGCCGGCGGCGCTGGGGTGGCGGGTCTCGGGGTCCGGTTCGCCGACGCTATGCCAGCCCTCCGTAGGGACACTGCTCACACCGCCGGACGGTAACTGTACGCAGTTATACAGTCACGGAAGCACGCCGATCCGGTCGGAGAGTCTCCGCGCGCCCACCGCTAGGCGACCGAAACGGGCCACAGCCCGCCCAATTTAGCGATTTCACACGTCAGAAACAGCTAAGACACAGGTCGGGAACAGATCTTATCGACTCTTCGGACCCGAGGATCCGGGACGAGCGCAGCGTGGCCGGGGACCGGGTGAGCGCAGTCCGCGCACCGCGCGGGGGGATGACAGGAGAGACATGGTCAAAATGGATACGGGCGATACCGCATGGATGCTCATCAGTTCCGCGATCGTGCTGTTTATGACGCCCGGACTGGCGTTCTTCTACGGCGGCATGGTCCGAGCGAAGAACGTCCTCGGCATGATCATGCAGAACTTCTTCTGCATCGGCATCGTCACACTCGTGTGGTCGGTGGTGGGCTTCAGCGTCGCCTTCGGTGCGGGCAACGGCTTCTGGGGCGGATTCCACTTCTTCGCGCTGCAGAACCTGTCCGAGGGCGACAGTAATATCCCGTATGTCGTGTTCGTGGCCTTCCAGCTCATGTTCGCGATCATCACTCCCGCGCTCATCACCGGTTCCGTCGCCGACCGCATGAAGTTCAGCGCCTTCGCGGTCTTCGTGCCGCTGTGGTCGGTGCTGGTCTACTCGCCGATCGCCCACTGGGTGTGGTCGGCCAACGGCTGGCTGTTCAAGCGCGGTGCGATGGACTTCGCCGGTGGCACGGTCGTCCACGCCAACGCCGGTATCGCCGCGATCGTGCTGGCCCTGGTGCTGGGCAAGCGGGCCGGCTGGCCGACCGGGGACTTCCGCCCGCACAACGTGCCGTTCGTCCTGCTCGGCACCGGCATCCTGTGGGTCGGCTGGTTCGGGTTCAACGCCGGTTCGGCGCTGGGCTCGAACAAGCTCGCCGGGTTCGCCCTGCTCAACACCCAGATCGCGACCGGCGTGGCGATCCTCGGCTGGCTCGCGATCGAGAAGATCCGGGACGGCAAGGCCACCACGCTGGGCGCCGCGTCCGGTGCGGTCGCCGGCCTGGTCGCCATCACCCCGGCCTGCGGTTTCGTCTCCCCGATGGGTTCCATCGCGGTCGGCGGAATCGCCGGCGTCGTCTGCGCGCTGGCCACCTCGATCAAGGGCAAGGTCGGCATCGACGACTCGCTCGACGTCGGTGCGGTCCACCTCGTCGGCGGTGTGCTCGGCGCTCTGCTCACCGGTTTCTTCGCCACCGTGGACACCAACTCGGCGGGCCACGACGGCATCTTCTACGGCGGTCCGTGGAGCGTGCTCGGCGAGCAGGCCCTGGCCGTCGGCGCGACGCTGGGATACTCGGCCGTCGTGACGGCGATCATCGCGCTCGCGATCAAGTACACGATCGGGCTGAAGCTGAGCGACGAGGACCAGTTCACCGGCATGGACGAGGCGCTGCACGGTGAGACGGCGTACCGGTTCACCACCATCGGTGGCAGCGGTTCGCTTTCCACCAGCGTCACCCCCGTCAAGGTGCCTGAGGAGGCCCAGGCATGACCAAGCTCGTCACCGCCGTCATCAAGCCCTTCAAAGTCGACGACGTGAAGGCGGCGCTGGAGAACCTGGGCGTGCACGGCCTGACGATCTCCGAGGTCCAGGGCTACGGCCGGCAGAAGGGCCACACGGAGGTCTACCGCGGCGCGGAGTACAAGGTCGACTTCGTTCCGAAGATCAAGATCGAGGTCGTCGTGACCGACGAGGCCGCCGACGACCTGGTCGCGGCGATCACGACGGCCGCGCAGACCGGCAAGATCGGCGACGGCAAGGTCTGGGTCGTCCCGGTCGACTCCGTGGTCCGGGTACGCACCGGCGAGCGGGGCACCGACGCGCTGTAGCACCACGTTGCGGCTCCAGGGCGCCACGCAATGCTCCCCACGCATCACCCGGAAATCGCACCACGCAGGTAGCACCAGAGGTCGCGGACGCTCCGGGCCCCAGCCCGGGCGTCTCCTTCCTCGCCCGACCACATGAGGCGGCACCGCGCGATCATCGACGCGGTGCCGCGCCATGTGCCGGCCCGGCCCGCGCGGGCCGAGTCCGTTGGAGTGGCCGGCGCCGGAGGAGGACAGAGCCATGCAGGACCGTCTGGAGATCCTCAGGGGACGCGCCGAGCCGCTGCCCACGGCAACCGGGCCGACGCTGCGCCGCCTTCTCACCGACCTGGCCGACGCGGCCCTGGCCGAGCTGTTGGGCGATCCCGACCCCGGGATCGCCCTCGTCGCCGTCGGCGGCTACGGCCGGGCGGAGCCGGCGTTCGGCAGCGACCTCGACCTGGTCCTCCTCCACGACGGCGCCCACCGGAACATCGCCGCCCTCGCCGACGCCGTCTGGTATCCGCTGTGGGACGCGGGCGTCGGCCTCGACCACAGCGTGCGCACCGTCGACGAGGCGATCACGGTGGCGGACGATGATCTGAAGGCCGCGCTCGGCCTGCTCGACGCCCGCCATGTCGCGGGCGACGCCGCGCTGACCGCCGATCTCGCCCGCCGCGCCCGTTCCCGCTGGCGCACCCGCGCCCCGAAGCGGCTGCCCGACCTCGCCGCCGCCGTGGCCGAGCGCGCCGCCCGGCTCGGCGAGGTCGCCTTCCTGCTCGAACCGGACCTCAAGGAGTCCCGCGGCGGGCTGCGCGACGTGCATGCCCTGCACGCCCTCGCCGCGGCCTGGGTCGCGGAGGTCCCCTCCGACCGGGTGCTCGCCGCCGCCGAGGTGCTGCTCGACGCCCGCGGCGAGATCCGCCGGCTGGCCGCCGGCCGCCCGCAGGACCGGCTGCTGCTGCAGGACGGCACGGCGGTGGCCGCCGCGCTCGGCTACCCCGACTCGATGGCCCTCGCCCACGCCGTCGCCGACGCCGGCCGGACGATCTCCTGGGCCTGGGACGCGACCTGGTACCGCACCGCCGCCGGGCTGCGCAACACCTCCCGCTGGCGCGGCCGACGTCCCGTCCGCCGCCCCCTGGACGAGGGAGTGATCGACCAGGGCGGCGAGATCCAGCTCGCCCTCGACGTCGAACCGGCGAAGGACCCGGTCCTCGTGCTGCGCGTCGCCGCGGCCGCCGCCCGCACCGGGCTGCCGCTGGGCCGCTACGCCGTCGACCGGCTCGCCCTCGAAGCGCCGGCGATGCCGCAGCCGTGGCCGCCCGCCGCACGCGACGCGCTGGTCGCCCTGCTCGCCACCGGCGACGCCGCCGTCGGCGTGCTCGAATCCCTCGACCAGGTGGGTCTGCTGGTCCGGCTGCTGCCCGAGTGGGCCGCCGTGCGCAGCCGCCCGCAGCGCAACCCCTACCACCGCTACACCGTCGACCGGCACCTGATGGAGACCGCCGCCCACGCCGCCGCGTTCACCCGCGACGTGGACCGCCCCGACCTGCTGCTGCTCGGCGCGCTGCTGCACGACATCGGCAAGGGCTTCCCCGGCGACCACACCGACGCCGGCATCGAGCAGATCCGGCTGCTCGGCCCCCGGCTCGGCCTGCCCGCCGAGGACGTCGACGTGCTCGTCGCGATGGTCCGCCACCACCTGCTGCTCGGCGAGACGGCCACCCGGCGCGACATCGACGATCTCGCGACCATCCAGGCCGTCGCCACCGCCGCCGGCAGCGACCGGATCCTCACCCTGCTGCACCGCCTGACCGAGGCCGACTCCCGGGCCACCGGGCCGACCGCGTGGAACGCCTGGAAGGCACGCCTGATCAACGACCTGGTCGAACGGTCCCGGGCGCTGCTCGGCGGCGAACGGGTGCCCTGCCCGCCGCGGCTGGACGACCGCCAGCGCAGCCTGCTCGCCCTGCCGGCGGAGCACGCCGTCCAGGTCAACCCGCTGCCCGACGAGGGGATGTTCGAGATCGTCGTGGTCAGCGCCGACCAGGTCGGGCTGCTGGCCGTCACCGCCGGTGTCCTCGCGCTCAACCGGCTCGACATCCGGCGGGCGTCCGCCCGCAGCGCCGACGGGCGCGCGCTGCTGCAGGCCGCGGTCGCCGCCCCGCACGGCCGGGTGCCGGAGGAGGCGAAGCTGCTCGCGGACCTGCGGGCGGCCCTCGCCGGCACCCTCGACATCGCCGAGCGGCTCGCGGCCCGGGAACGCGACTACTCCGGCGCGAAGCAGTGGACCACCCCCGGCCCGCCGCAGGTCATCTTCGATGACGGCCTGGGCTCGACCACCGTCCTCGAGGTGCGCGCCCCCGACCGGGCCGGCGTGCTGTTCCGGATCGTGCGGGCGCTGTCCGAGCTGCGGCTCGACGTCGCCACCGCCATCGTCGCCACCCTCGGGCTCGACGTGGTCGACGCCTTCTACGTCCAGGAGGCCGACGGCCGGCCGGTGGCGGACGACGCCCGCCGCCGCGAGATCGCGCGCGCGGTGCTCGCCGCGCTGGGGGCGGAGGATCTCCCCGGCCAATCGGCGCCGGCCGAGCGCACCGGCTCCGTGGGCTCCGCCGACTCCGTCGGCCAACGGCTGTGATCCATCCCGCCCGCCCGGTCCGGCACCCGGGCCGTTGGCACCCTCAGGGGAGACGCTATGATGGGCGAGCACGTTGGGAGGCTTCGCCTAGTCCGGTCTATGGCGCCGCACTGCTAATGCGGTTGGGGGCTTCAACCCCCTCCCGGGTTCAAATCCCGGAGCCTCCGCCCCTCGTCCGCGCGGCCAGCCTCTCAGGCTGGCCCGCTGACCAGTAGGAACACCAGCCGGTTTGATTGCCCTCGCCTCCTCGCCGGGTCGGGTACCCAGACGGTCCCCAGAACGGGCCGCACGCGGGATGGCTGCGGAAATCGTTTCAGCCGCCTTCTGCCCCGAAGAACGCAACAGATGCGCTAGGCGGGACCGAGCCGCAGGGTCGTGATCGCGGCGGAGGCCGTGACCATGGATTCGGCGCCCGCGTTGCCGTACTTGGCACGGTAGGCGGCGTCGACGTCCGCGCGCAGACGGGCGGTGCTTTCGCCGATGTCCTCGACGGTGACGTCGGCTTCGAGGCCGGGGACGCGGATGCGGGCCCGGCGTGAGGCGAGGGCGTGACCGAACCAGCCGGTGTCGCGCCGGTACCAGGTCCGCACGTACACCTGGTCACCGACGCGGACGACCCAGATCGGCAGCGGGCGTCGCAGGGTCCCGTCGGCGCGTCTGACCGCGATCTCCAGTTCGCGGGCCGAGTCGATCCGCTCCAGGGCGTCCGCGGACCAGGTCAGTTCGCTCATGTCTCGATCGTGCCCTCGCCCCGGCCACGGACCAACACTCCCCGGCACACCAGCGATACCCTCCGAGTATCAATCGCACGCCGCCCTGGTCGGATGGACACGCGGGAGCCGCGGTGCTTCGCGACGGTCGCCGGGGAGCTGCATTTCGGCCGGGCCGCGCAGCGCCTGAGTGAGCCCCACACGGCACAACAGCCGACCCCCTACATCAATAAACACACCAAATTTTCCCTCGCGAGGGGATCCGGTGCGTCTTTTCTTCTTCTTCCTTCAGGGAAGGGCGTATCGTCCCACCCCGGTTTGACTGGAAGCCACATTCGGGGGGAACGGTGGTCTTTTTTCGGCGCGCCTGGCTTTGGTGCCGGCGCCATCCCAAGACCAGCGGGGCGGTCACCGTCCTGCTCGCCTTGTTCATCATCATCGGTGCGACCTCGGATCCGCCCAAGAAAGACACGGCGGCGATCCGGCGGGCGTCGCTGACGATCGCCACACCGACACCTTCAGCGACACCGACACCCTCAGCGACACCGACACCATCGGCAATCCCGACGTCATCGGCGGCCCCGACATCATTGGCGGCACCGGTGCAGGCGACGCCGCCCTCGACGACGGCGGCTTCGGCGCCTTGGGCGACGGCGGCTTCGGTGGTGCAGGCCGCGCCCAGCACCCGTAGCGTCGCCGTCCCAGGCCCCACCCATCTCCCGGCCCAGTCGCCCGCAACCCATGCGGCAGCGCCACCGGCCGCGCAACCACCGGCCGATCACCAACCGGCCGATCACCAACCGGCAGCAGCGCCACCCGCCGCGGCGCCCCCACCGGCCGCGGCTGCTCCCGCCTGTAATCCCCGGGCCGCCAGCGGAAACTGCTACAAACCCGGCCAGATCTGCCGCAATGCCGACCATGGAGTGCAGGGGGTCGCGGGTGACGGCAGGGCGATCGTCTGCGCGGACAACAACGGCTGGCGCTGGGTGGCGGCGTGACAGTTTCATCCCGTTGACGGAGCTTTCTCCCGTTGACGCGGCTTTCTCCACCGCATCGATCATCCTGGCCGACCGGCACGCTCGGCGCCGGCTACCAGGCCCGGCCCCCCGTCACCCGCGGGGGGGGCACGGATCGGAGGTGGCGTCGGATCCCGTCGCCGCACGCCCCCTCAGGCATCATGGCGCGGTGAGTGTCGGGACCCGCGGACAGATCTCCGCTCGGGGGCCGTATCTGGTGCTCCTCGTGCCCGTGCTCCTCGGCATTCTGGTCATGCACGGCGGCCTGTCCGCGCATGCCGGCCACCACGACCACCACGACCACCCGGGCGCCTTCTGCGGCTCTGACGGGCCGCTGGTCGCGGCGGGGAGCCGGCCGAGCGCACCGCACGGCGGGGCAGCGCACCAGGGGTCCATCCCCGGCCACCCAGGCAGCCTCGAGGGCGGGTCCGCGACCCTGGCGTCGGACCCGACCGCGGACCATCACGGCGGGCACGCCGGCGAGCTGTGCCTGGCGTTCCTTCGCCTGACGGGCATCCTGCTCGTCGCCCTGTTGCTCGCCCGCGCCGTCCGGACGGCCGTCCGCGCACGAGCCCGCTCGCGCCCAGCGCCCCGTCGCCCCGAGCGGTCACCTCCCGGGGGACTACCTCGCCCCCGCGCGCCCTCACTCGCCCGCCTCTGCGTGCTGCGCGTGTAGACCGACCGCTCCGCCGGCGTGGGTCCTCGACGACTCCCGCCCGGCGGACCGGTATTCGGCTGCGCACGCATCCGGAGTCCGCACGCATCTGAGGACGAGGAACTTCAGCATGAGACGACTCATCCTGCTCATCCCGGCGCTTCTCGCCGCGGTCACCGTCGGCGCCTGCGGCAGCGGGGGTAGCACCGGCGCGCCCACCAGCACGGCCACGGCCACGGCCGCGACCGGCGGCCACAACGCGGCCGACATCACCTTCGCCCAGAAGATGATCCCCCATCACCGGCAGGCCATCGAGATGGCCGAGCTGGCCCCGTCCCACACACAGAACCCGCAGGTCAGATCCCTCGCGCAGCAGATCCGGACCACGCAGACGCCGGAGATCGCAACCATGGCGGGTTGGCTCACCGATTGGGGGCAGCCCACCGCTCCCCCGGCCGACGCGGGTGTTTCCGGTCACGGCACGGGCGACCCCGGCGCACCCGACCCCGGCGCACCCGACCACGGCACGGCCGACCACGGCACGGCCGGCGACGGCACGGCCGGCGACGGCACGGCCGATCACGGGATCCAGACCGAGGCACCGGACGCCGCCATGGACGGAATGATGTCCAGCGCGGACATGACCGCCCTGAGGAACGCGACCGGACCGGCCTTCGACGAGATGTTTCTCGCCATGATGATCGAGCATCACCAGGGCGCCGTCGCCATGGCGAAGGCCGAGATCCGTGACGGCCGCCACGAGCTGGCGAAACAGCTTGCCGAGAACATTCAACGTACTCAGGCGGCCGAGATCATCAGCATGCAGGACCTGCTTACCAGGATCTGACCCGCACGGTGCAGGACGGGATGGTGACTGCGACGCCGGCCACCATCCCGCCGCGCCGAGCCCGCTCCCGGTTTTCCCGCCGAGCCTTCATCGAGCCACGGGCGGCACCGATCCGCCAGGGAATTCACTACTCCCACACATCCAATGCTCTCGCCACCACCTTTCGCTGCACACCGTTCAATAAAACGGAATCCATCCGTCGGCAGCCGCCCGAGGATCAGAAAGGCACCGCCGCGGCAGCCCTGCTCGGCGCGGGAGACACCCGCCCGGGGCGGTCCCACGGCACATCACCCGCGCCGTGCGGGTCGAGGACGCGCCCCGCGCCCGATCGACGCCACGGTGCGGCAGCCGGAAGGATTCCAACTCCGTGCCCACCGATGACGTCGCGGCGGCCGTGTTCGACTCCCTCCCTTCTCCCATTGCGGTACTCGGGCCGGACGGCATGGTGGCCCGCCTGAACGAGGCGTGGCGCCGCAGCGCCGCGACCGGGGTGGCCCTGCTCCCCGTGCGGCCCGGCATGAGCTGGCTCGCGGCCTGCGACCACGCGGCCGAGGCCGCGGCGCGGGCGGCCGGCACCCATATGGACCAGGCCCGTTCCTCGCCCGCCGGCCCGGTCGACCTCACCGCGGTCGATCCGGTCACGTCGGTCCGGACCCTGGCGTTCCTCTCGCGGCAGTTGATCGACCGGCGGCGGACCCGGGCCCGCATCGAGCTGCCGCAACCGGCGCCGCGCGGTCACCGCTGGCTCGACGTCCGCCTGAACGCCCTCATCCGCAGCGACGGGCTGGTCGTCGTCGTCGAGGACGTGACTGAACGGCACCATCGCGAAGAGGACCTCCGCCGTCAGGCCACGACGGATCCGATCACCGGGATGGCGAACCGGACGGCACTGCGAGCCCTGCTCGCGGCCAGGCTCACCACCGGCGGATCCGGCGCGTCGGACGGCACCAGAGCACGGGCCGTGCGCGCAACCTCTTCCGCACGAACACCTCCTTCCCCGGACCGGGCCGGGACCGCCGTTCTCTTCCTGGACCTGGACGCATTTCGTCGAATCAACAGCTCCTTCGGATATCCGACCGGTGATGCCGCCCTACATGCCGTCGCCCACCGCTTTTCGAGCGTACTCGGCCCCGCCGACATTCTCGGCCGATGGGATGGCGACGAGTTCGTCGTGCTTGTCGGCTCCGGAGATGCGCCCGATGTCGCCGACCTCGCCGAGCGGCTGGTGGCGGCCCTCGACGAACCGCTCGACGTGCACGGCCACCGCATCCGGGTGTCGGTGAGCGTGGGGGTCGCCCTCGTGGGCGCAACTCCGCCCCACCCCGGCGACAAACGTCCTGAGCAGCGCGAACAGGGACGCCAGCCGGGAAATCGGGGGGCCGCCGGCGCCCCGGCCGAGGACGGGGACGCTCTGGTCGCACGCGCCGGAGCAGAAGTGACCCGCGCCCGGGCCAGGCTACGGGCCGGCCACGACCGCCGGTCCCGCTCCGGTCAGTAACTCGACTTTCCAGTCGTCGAAAGTATAGGTTGACGACCACAAGACCAAATTCATATACGCAGCGTCGGCCGACGTCGCCGGGGGGCGTTTCGGGTCGTATCTTCGGCCCATGCAGCTCGCATTCACCATTCGCGATTTCCGCACCGGAACAAGCGTCGACGTGCTTCTGCGCGCCGGCGCCGACACTCCGCTGGGCGCTGTGGCCGACGCGCTGGCGGCCGTCGTCCGGCCGCCCCACCCGGGCCGAGCCCCGGCGAGGGCCAGCCCCTCGCTGACCCTCGCCGGCAGCGGCCGCCCGCTCAGCCCGAGCCTGCCGCTCGCCCGCTCGCCGCTGACCGAGGGCGCGGTCGTGATCCTCGACGCGCCGCCGGCCCGGCGGGCCACTGGCGCGGGCCTGGTCCAACTAATGATCACCGCGGGCCCCGGCGCCGGCGTCATCCATCCGCTGCCGGTCGGCGAACACACCGTCGGTTCGGCTCCCGGCAACGCCATCCTGCTTCCCGGCCCCGCCACCACCGACGAACCCGTGTTGACGGTGCGGGTCGCCGCCGATGGAAGCTGTTCGGTCACTCCCGGCCCCGGCGCCAGGATCGTCGGGTGGGACCGAGCGAAGGGCGACGGCTCGGTCCTCGCCTCCGTGCACACTCCAGGCACGGCGTTGCGGCTCCTGCGTCCCGCAGCGGTCGCCCCCCTGGCCCTTCCCTCCACCGCCGTTGCGGGAAGGCTCGATGTCAACCCGCCGCCGCGGTTGCGCCCACCGCAGCGGGCGGCCGCCTTCGCTCTGCCTGCGGCGCCCGAGGAGCCCCACCGAGCGCCGGTCCCCGTTCTGGCCACGCTCCTCCCCCTGCTCGCCGCCCTGGGCATGGCCGCGGTGCTGCGGACGGTCTATGTCCTGCTGTTCGCCGTCCTCGGACCGCTGAACCTGGCCCTGTCCATGGTGAGCGGGCGCCGGCGGGACCGCCGCGAGTTCCGCGAGGCCACCGCGCGCCATCGACGGCTGCGCGACGAGGTGGAACACGCGGCGCAGGCGGCACTCGAGGCGGAGTGCGCCGAGCGCCACGCTGAACAGCCCGACCCGGCAAGCCTGTTCGCCACGGCCTGGCAGCGGGACTCCGGGCTCTGGCGACGTCGTCGGGGCGACGCCGACTACCTGCGGCTGCGCGTCGGAATCGCGAACCAGCCAAGCGCGGTCAGGATCACCGGCACCGACCACCCGGCCGACCCGATGCACGCGGATCTGCCCGCCGTAGTCGCCCTGAGCGAGGACGGCATCGTCGGGGTCGCGGGCGTCCGGTCCCAGGAACTCGGCTGTTGGCTCCTCGCCCAGGCCGCCGTACTGCACAGCCCCGAGGAGCTGGCGATCTGCGTGTTGGTGGCCGATGCCGGCCGCGCCGCCAGGTGGCGCTGGATTCGCTGGTTGCCGCACTGCCGCCCCGCCACCACAGTCCCAACGGCCTGGTTCGCGGGGGACGCGGTGGGCCGGGTCGCCAGCGTCGCCGAACTCCGGTCCCTGCTGCAACGCCGCCAGAGTCTGCCGCCCGACCACCGACCCGCCGGCCCCGACATCCTGCTCGTACTGGACGGTGCACGCTCGCTGCGGTCCATCCCCGGCCTGATCCCGGTGCTGCGCGCCGGCCCGACCGTGGGCATCCACACGATCTGCCTGGAGTCCGACGTCCGGGATCTCCCGGCCGAATGCCGGGCCGTCGTCGCACCCGATGGCGGCTGTCTCACGGTGCGTCGGGATCAGGCAGAGGTGATCAGACACGTTCGCCCCGACCTCATCGGTCCGGCCGGGGACGGCGGCGACGCGCCGTCCGGAGCGGCCCGTTGGTACGAGTCGGTGGCGCGGGCACTCGCGCCGCTTCGCCTGGCGGCGGATGATGACGCCGCTCTCCCCGTGGCCGTGCGGCTGTCGGACATCACCGGCGGCGGCCGGCAGGCCGCATCGGCGATCCGGCGGGCGTGGTCGCTCGCCCCGGGCTCGGGGACCCCGCCGAGAAGCCGTCCCGTCCCGGTGGGAGTCGCGGGCAGCGGGACGTTCACTGTCGATCTTCCTCGTGACGGCCCACACGGGCTGATCGCGGGCACGACCGGATCGGGTAAGTCGGAGCTGCTACAGACGATCATCGCTGCACATGCCGTGACCTACCGGCCGGACGAGTTGGTGTTCGTGCTCGTCGACTACAAGGGTGGCAGCGCGTTCGCCGAATGCGCCGCCCTGCCGCACGCTGTGGGTCTCGTCACGGATCTCGACCCGCACCTTGTGCGCCGGGCCCTGATCTCACTGTCCGCCGAGCTGCACCGCCGGGAGGCGCTCCTCGCCCGGTTCGGCGCCAAGGATCTCGACGCCCTGCGTCGTGCGGCGCCGAGTGCAGGTCCGGGCGAGCTGACGGTCCCGCCCCGGCTGGTACTCGTCGTCGACGAGTTCGCCACCCTCGCCCGGGAGCTACCCGACTTCGTGACCGGCCTGGTCGGCCTCGCCCAGCGCGGACGCTCCCTCGGCGTCCACCTGCTCCTGGCCACCCAGCGTCCGAGCGGCGTCGTCTCCCCCGAGATCCGGGCGAACACGAACCTGCGCATCGCGCTGCGGGTGACCGATGTGGCCGAAAGCGAGGACGTCGTCGGGTGTCCGGACGCCGCGGCGATCGTTGCCGCCACCCCCGGCCGGGCAGTGGTGCGCACCGGGCCCGAGCGGGTCACGACCGTGCAGACCGCCTGGGTGGGCGGCCCGGTCCGCGCGGAGGGTGACGACACCGGCGAGGCCGCGCCGCGCGTGAGCTTGCTGGCGTGGCCCGGGCCGGATGCACCGGAGTCGGTACCGGGCCCGCATCCCGGCGCCGCGTCGCAAGATTCCGCACCGGGCGACACCGAGCTGACCGTTCTGGTGCGGGCGGTCCGCGAGGCCGCCGCGGCCATGGGGATCCCCACCCAGCCGAGTCCCTGGCTTCCACCGCTGCCAGAGCGCATCGGCCTGCCCGCACTGCCGGCCGTCGCCGGCTCCGACGAGCTGAACACGCACCCAGCGGGTCCGCCGGGGCGGCGTCGTCCCGGGCCCCGCCGGGGCGGGCCCCGACTTCCCGGCACGGTGCTCGCCCCGGTCGCCATCGGCCTGTCCGACCGCTGTGACCGCCAGGCGCAACAGCCCTTCGCGTTGGACCTGGAGAACGGCGGCCATCTGATGGTCGCCGGAGCGCCACGGTCCGGTCGTTCCACGGTCCTGCGGACTGCCGCGGGCGCAATCGCCGACGCGATGCCCCCGCGCGACGTCCACATCTACGGGCTGGACTACGGCGGCGGCGCGCTGGCCGCCCTGAGCAGCCTGCCGCACACAGGCGCGATCGTCGGGCGGGATGATCCGGAGCGGGTCGGACGGATGCTCGCCCGGCTGACCGTCGCCGTCGAGCAGCGCCGCCGGCGACTCGCCGCGGACGGGGTGGCGGATCTGCGGGAGGCACGGCGCGGTGTCACCCCGGCCGGCGGCAGCGCCGCCGGCCGCCCGCCCTACCTCGTGCTCCTCGTCGACGGCTTCGAGGCTTTGCTCGCCGCGGCCGAGGACGCCGACGGCGGGGACCTCGTCGAGTGCCTCCTCCGGCTGCTGCGGGAGGGCCCGGCGGCCGGGCTGCGGGTGATCCTGTCCACGGATCGGCGCGGGTTGACCGGCCGGCTGGCCTCCCTCATCGACGAGCGGCTGATCCTCCGGATGGCCGATCCCGGCGACTACGCGCTGGCCGGCATCTCCGCCGCGGACATGCCCGAGCGGCTGTCTCCCGGGCGGGGCGTCGCGGTCGGAGGCCGATTCCCGACTCCCGTCGAGATCCAGGTCGCCGTGCTCGACGCGGAAGCGACCGGCCGGGCGCAGGTGGCGGCGTTGCGGAACATGGGTGCGCGGTTGCGCGCCGGCGCCGGCGCAATCGGACCGGATCGGGACGGCGACCGCCCCTTCCGCGTCGAAGCGCTCCCGGAGTGCGTCACCAGCGCCCGAATGGCGACCGCCCAGGCTCACCGGCCCGCCTCCGCCCCCCGCCGCTCACCCGCGCCCCGGCTGCGGGCCGCCCTCGGACTCGGCGGGGACGAACTGGACGTTGTCGACCTCGACCTTGACGAGGAGCCCGGCTTCGTCGTGGGCGGGCCGCCGCGCTCGGGACGCAGCTCGACGCTGCTCACCATCGCGCTGTCACTGCTGGCCGGCGGTGCCGACGTCGTCGCGGTGACACCGCGCCCCTCAGCGTTACGTGCGCTTGCGGGCCATCCGGGTGTTCTGGCCGTGGTGGATTCCGTTCTGGGCCACCTTGCCGGGGCTGGCGGCGGGGCCGGCCCGGGCCGGCCGGTCCCACCTCTCGGGACTGCCCACCTCGGCGCCGGCGTCACCGCGCCCTGGGCCGTCACGCCGGGGAGAAGGCCACCGGTCGTCCTCGTCGACGACGCCGAGCTGATCGGCGAGCACGCGGCCGCCGAGCTGGCGAGCTTCTGGCAACAGGCACGCGACGCCGGGGGCGCGCTCGTCATCGCCGGCTCGACGGAGGAGCTGGTTCTTCAGTACCGCGGCGTCGTCGTCGACGTGCGTCGCGAGGGGCACGGGCTGCTCCTCGCCCCTAGACGGCCGGTCGACGGGGAACTCCTCGGCATCCGGCTCCCCCGGACGAGCCCCGGCCCCGTGCCGGCGGGTCGGGGGGTACTCATCCGGCGTGGAGTCCTGCTCCCCGTCCAGGTCGCCTGCCCACCAGCCGCCGTTCCCGTCCTGCTCCACCCCCAACACCAGCTCCACCCCCAACACCAGCTCCACCCTCGACATCTGCTCCAGTCGCGCCACAGTGCGAAGGGAATCGCATGAGAACTGTCACGACGCCGGCGGCCCTGCAGGCCGCCGCACGGATGAGCCAGCTACTGCCCGGCCTGCAGACGACAGCGGTGAACCTCATCGACCACGGCAACACCCTCGCGGACCCGCGCAACTGGGAGGGCCCGAAGGCACAGGTCTTCCGCGCGCAGATCTGGCCGGAGGTCCAGCACGCGCTCACGGACCTGCACGCCAACCTCACCGAGCTGGCCCGCGGCATCACCGAGATCAACAGGCGGACTGCCGCGGCGGGAAGCTGATCGCCGTCCCCGGACCCGCCTCACCCTCGGCTGCCGTTCGCCTGTCGACCGCAATCCGCATGGAGGACACCGTGACCTCGTCGTCCGACGTCACCGTTCGCAGCACCCCGCAGGCCGTGGCCGCGATCTCCGACCTTGCCTCGATCGTGAACGGACCGCTGCTCACCCACTTCGACGAGCTGCGGTCCACCGCGAGAACCCTCACCGACCCGGAAAGCTGGGACGGGCGCGGCGCGACCGAGTTCCGGACGACCGTCTGGCCCGGCTACGAGCGCACGCTCACCGAGCTGCACGCTCGGCTCGACCAGCTACGCACCCGGCTTGCCGAGATCCAGAGCGAGATTCAGAGTGCCGGATGACCGATGCCAGTCCCGCCGGTTCAGGGATCTCGCCGGTTCAGGGACCTCGCCGGTTCAGGGACCTCGCCGGTTCAGGGACTCCGCCAGGCCAGGGATTCCGCCGGGCCAGGGCTCCGCCATTTCACGGACGGAGCCTGGACGCACCGGTCAGCAGACCGGCCGCCGCCGCCGTGCCGAGCAGGACGCAGGAGCGGGCGGTCCGCACCACGGCCTCGGCAATCTCCATCTGCAGCAGCGACCAGCCGGCGCCGAGATCGAGCAAATCGGCAGTCGGATGTCGCACGCAGAAGCCGACGGCGGCTGCCGGCCAGGCGGCTGCCGGCAGCGGGGAGACCCATCCCCCGAACGAGACCGAGACCCAGCGCCCGCATCCAGGTGCCGACCCGCACAGGTTCAGCCGGGTCGCGAAGTCGCCCCCGCCGAGGCCTCCGGCAAACGACGTCGGAGCGAGCAGGAGCACTCGGGGAATCGCCGGGCCGCTCACCGTCGCCTCGGTGGCGGGCTCCTCCACAGGTGACATCCACCCACTGACCGGGTGAGCGGGGGAGACGCGGGGCTGCGGCCCCGGCACCGCGGCCGGGCCGGTCGGCGCGTCCGACGGCATGTCCACAGCCGCCGTCGCGAAGCGCAGACCGTGCGCGACCTGGCCACCCCACAGCGCGAGGCTCCCGTACGGGGCGGTCCGGATCAGGGACCGAGCCGCCGTGATCGGTGCGCTGTCGACACGTCGCCGCTGGTCCGTCATCCGTGCCTCCACGTCAAACCACGAGACTACTTAGGTTTGCCTAACTTAATGGAGGAGACGATGCGCCACAAGCTGGCGGTCACGCTTTGTATCCTTCCGCAGCGTTCCCCTCCCGGACGGCGCTCCCGCGTCACGGACGGCGGCCCTGGAGGCGCCGGAAGTGGGCCACGCCCCCGCCGACCTGTGCCGTCAACGGCCGGTCAGACAGGTGCCCGGAAGTCGGGGCCGTCGGGAACGAAGTGGAACGTCGCGGTCACGGCGTCGAACAGGCGGTGCAGCGCGTTGGTCACCGCGACGTTCGGACTCCGGCATTCGACCTGGGCCACGCACGGCGCACCCGGCACGGGGATCAGCGTGCGCATGCTCGCGACCAGGCTCGGCTCGATGTCCAGTCCACCGCCGGAGGCCAACACGCCGAGCACGCGGGCGGCCAGGCCGACGGCAGGAAGATCCACGATCTGCACCTTGCGCCAGGTACCCGACAAGGACGGCAGGGGCTCCTCCTGTAACCCCAACACGAGCTCACCCACCGTGGGAACCGGCTCCCCCGGCCCCGCGTCATGACGGAAAGAGGAGACCGACACCGTGGCCGACAGGCCGGCGCCGTCGATGGCCTCCACCACCACGCCGCAGTAGACCGCGCCGCTTGCCCTCGCGCGCCGCACCGCGTCGCGCAGCACGGCGGACATGACCGCCCGGCGGCCGGCCAGCATCGGCGTGCCGCGGATACGGGCGTGAACGAGAGGATCGATCGAACGCATGGGCATGCCGGACCTCAGATCCAACATGAACCAGCTCTCGGGCACCGTGATGGCGAAACGATCCGGAGCTCGCCGGCTCGCCGCCGCGTATCCACTCAAGCCACATCCCTGTACTCGACACGCGCCGATCAATACCGCAGCGTCAGGATGCGGAGATTACTCAGCGCAAGGTTGAATCCGGACATTTAGCGTTGGATCGGCTACCGAATGCTCATCGTGCGTGAGAGATCCCGGATCTGTCATCCCTACGTTCCCGCTCCGCGATCGCACTGGTACGGTTACACCGGGTTCGTCCCGTTGTCGCCGTCTCGGCGCAGCAGCGTGAGGAGGCCGGATGCCCACTGCGCGCCGCCCGCGTAGGGAGCCCCGGACGCCGCCTGGTAGCCGTCACGGCCGCGCCGCGTTTCCCATCCGTCGTTCCGGAGGGCCTGCGCATCCATCGACCCGGGCGCCCAGGATCGCGATCTGGCTAATCGTCACAAGAAGGCCAGAGAACTCTCACTTCGCCCCGGATCGCCGCGGCAGTCGACCTAGCATGAGCGCCACGCGACGTGCCCCGCGGACCGACGCCGCCCCCCGCCCGGCACACACGTGCGCCCGACCCTGCGCCTGATCGGGGACGAACCATGTCGACCACACCGTTGCCCTCGGCACCTTCGCCCTCGCATCCGCCTGACCCCACGGGGGCCCAGCCGGCCGCGCCGGAACCCACACCGCGGCCGGCTGCGAAGCGACGGCGCGGCCCGGCCGCCAGGGCCGCGGGCGGCGGGGCGGGCGGCGGGCGCGCTACTGGTGGCGAGGCCGTGCCGACCCGGCAGGCGGTGCCGACGGTCCCGCCGGAGGATCGCGCGCGGGAGCGGCTGCAGGCAGCGGGCGCGCTCGCGGCGATTGCCGTGGCGGTCCTCGGCATCCCCGTGATCCTCGCGCTGGTGCTCGGGCCACCGATCCGGAGCGGCGGCGGGGCGGGCGGCGTCGTCCGGGCGGTCCTTTCCCTGCTGTTCTGGGCGGCGTGGGCGCACTTCATCGCCTGTCTCGTCGCGGAGTGGCGCGCGGAGGTTCGCGGCAGCGGTCTGGCTCCGCGCATTCCCTTCGGCGGCGCGCCCCAGATGCTCGCCCGCCGCCTCGTCGTCACCGCGTTGCTGCTCTCGGGCACCACAGCCCTCGTGGTGCCGGTGACCTATGGGCAGGAGACGGCCCGCGGGCAGCGCCCCGGGCCGGCCGAGGTGCTGCGAGGGATGCCTGCGCCGGGTCCGCGCCCGGAACTGGCGCCACCCCGGGTCGCGGACGGCGCCGACCCGCGGGGCGGCGTCACGAACGGCAGGGACGGCCTTGGCGCCGCCGACCGCACGGATTCGCCCAACCGTACGGATACACCCGACGGCACGGGCACACCCAACGGCGCGGGTCCACCGGCCCAGGTCCCCCGCGGATCGACCGCCCTGCCCGTCCCACCTGCCGCGCGCCCCGCCCGGGCCACCGATCGAGCCTCGCCGCGTGATGGCATCTCGGCTCCCGACGAGCCCCTGAGCGACGTCGGATATGAGCACGCTCCCTATCCCGGCGACCGGTATGGCGGCGTCGGCGGCGTGGACGGTTTCGGCCCGGACGAAGTCGGCGCAGACGGCGTCAGCCCGGTCGGGGCGCGGACGGCGGAGTTCGCGGGGTCGGTTCCCCCGGCGCAGGAGCCTGTCATCGGCCAGGACGAGCTTTCGCCACCCTGGCATGCCGACCGCCCGGAGCTGATCAGCCCGGCCGCGGACCAGCACAGCCGCCTGGTCCTCGGCGAGCGCGTGGTGAAGCTGTACGAGGTGCGCCCGGCGGAGGGGCGTCATCACGACACCCTCTGGGGCATCGCCGAGCGCTTTCTCGGCGACGGGCTGCGGTACCGCGAGATCTTCGATCTGAACGAGGGCCGCACCCAACCGGACGGCCGGACGTTGTCAAAGCCGTCCCTCATCCACGCCGGGTGGGTCCTGCTACTGCCCGCCGACGCCCAGGGCGACGGGCTGCGCGTCCTGCGGATGCCCGAAGGCACCGCCGGTTGGCCGCAGACCTCGGCGGGCGCCGACGGCGACGATGACCTGGACGACCTCTTCGATCACGACAGCTTCGGCGACGCCACGGACGCCGACGACGCCCTTTTCGACGCCGGGCCCGGCGCAGCCGACGACCGGTACACAGCCGACGACCGGTACGAGGCATCACGCCTGCCGGCGGTGCCGGACGAACCGGAGCAGGCGGCGGGCCAGGTGCTGGCCGCCTCTCTCGTGCCGCCACAGGACTTCCTGGGAGTCGCGGCCGCCGGCCTGCTCGCGGCCGGGGTGATGGTGGCGCTGACCGGGCGCCGGAGCGGTCCGGCGCAGCCACCCGAGGACGCCACGGAACGAGCGCTGCTGCTCGCCTCGGACACCGAGGCGGCCCGCTTCATCGACCGGTCACTGCGGGTGCTGTCCGCCTCGCTCACGGATCAGGCGCGTCTGCTTCCCGCGGTCTACGCGGCCATCCTCACCGAGGACGCGCTGATCCTGCACATGGCGCCGGCTCAAGAGGAGCCGCCACCGCCGCCCTGGGCGGTCGGTGAGGTTCCCGGATCCTGGTGGATCGAGCGCTCACCGGGACTCCTGGCGGAGGCGGGCGGCGGCTTCCTCGCCCAGCCGGCCCCCGGGGTGCCCGCGCCGTTCCCGGCGCTGGTCAGTTTCGGCCATGACGACGCCGGCTCGCGCATTCTCGTCGACCTCGAGGGCGCGCCCGGTGTGATCAGCCTCCTCGGCGACCGCACCATCGCGACGCAGGTGGTGATTGCCGTCGCGCTCGAGCTGGCCACGAACGTCTGGTCGGACGACCTGCGGGTCTGCCTGATCGGTTTTCCCGACCTCGGCGACCTCGACGAGCTGCTGACGATCGCTCCGGATCGGCTGTGGACCGCGGTCAGCGTCGCAGAGGCTCTTGACGAGCTGTCCGGACCCGACGACGAGGATACGGTCCACGAAGTCGGAGCCGACGGTGACGACTTTCCGCTCGAAGCAGGTCAGCGGATCGCCGGCAACCCCGGGGCACTGGCGCCGGACCTGCTTGTCCTCGCGGCGCCGCCGGCCGAGGCCGACACCGCTCGGCTGATGAGAATGGCGCAGGGACGCCGGCATGCGGTCGGCGTCCTCACCCTGGGCGATTCCCCGGCCGCCCGGTGGCGGTTCACGGTCGGGCCGGACCGGCGGATGTCGCTGGGCGTGCTGGGTGTTGAGGTATGGGCACAGTCCATCACTCGGCCGGAGTACCGGGCGATCGCGGCCCTGTTCCGCGCGGCCGACGCGACGGCCGTTCCGGCTCCCGCCAGACCGAACGATGACGACCCGCCGCCGCAGGCCGCCCCTGCGCCTGCCTCGTCCATCGCGGCCCCGCCGTCGCCGCCGCCCCTACCGCCACGGGCGACGACCGATCCTGCCCGCGCCATCGGGGCGGCGCAGGCGGACCCCGGCGAGGCGGTGCCCGCGCCGGCACATCCCACGCCGGACGACGAGATCACCCGACCGCCGGCCCGAGCCGACTCGGTTCCCGGCGTCCTGCCGTGGACGCCGCAGCTCGCAGCGATCCCGCCCGCAACCGGCCGGCAGGCTTACGCTCCACCGTCAGCGGCGGACGAGGATCTCACCCGGCCGCCGGCGAACGGTCGCCGGGCGCCGCTCGGACCGCCGCCCGTTCCCCTCACCTCCCCGAGCGGTCCGGGGTCGCCGGGACCGGCGGCGTCAGCGGACTCCGCAGCCTCCGGCGCCGAGCCGGTGCCCGGGAAAGCACCGGCATCCGCCCCGCCGCCCACGCCGTACCTGGCGGCACCCGGCGACGCCGGCCCGGACGACACCGACTCCACGCTGCTGTCCCATCCGAGCAGTCCGCTGATCCGGCCGACCGACATTCCCCGCGTGCCGCCCGTGCTCTACTTCGAGACCCCGCGGATGCGGGCCAACCGTGCGGCCCAAACCCAAACCCAAACCCAGGCCCCGGCGGGCAGGGCGGAGCAAGCCGCTCCGGCCGCAGCGCCGCACCCCGCAGCGCCGCACCCCGCAGCGCCGTACCCCGCGGCGCCAGCGCCGACCGCCGCGATGCCAGGCCCACCACCCGGGTCCACGCGGTTCGCGGTACCTCCCGAGCGGGTACCGACCCCGCCACGTCCAGCTACCCCGCCGCGCCCGCCGATCCCGCCGCCCAACGAGATGCCGAGCGGACGGAGCCCTGCCGCCGCGCCGCCCCGGGAACCATCACCGGCAGCGCCGGAACCCCCCGGACCGCCACCCGCGCAGACCTCGCGCCCGCAGGCGCCGGTCACCTATTCCGACGGGGAAGCGACCATTCCGCGCGACCGCATGTGGCCAGCCGGCCCGGTCCCGCCGTCGCCGGAGACAGCCCCCCCGTCGGCAGCCCCACCGTCAGCAGCGCCGCCGACCGCAGCGCCAGAACCGGCACCTGCCATCGGACTCCCGCCCGTGCGCGAGCCGCGGCCCGGCGAGCCGATGGCCACGGGGGAGGCCCAGGTCCGCGTCCTGGGGGTGCCCACCGTCGAGGGACCCGGCCGGCAACCGACCGACGACCTCGATCTCCTCACCGAAATTGCCGTCTACCTTGCCCTGCACCGTGAGGGCGCGCACCGCCGGCTGCTCGCCGAGGAGATCTGGCCCGCCGACGCCGAGTCCGACGACGACGTCGTGGACGCAGCGCTGCGGGAGGCCCGCCGCTGGCTGGGAGCCGACGCCGAGGGGCGGCCTCGGCTGTCCGTCGATCCGCAGGGTCGGTGGCGGCTGAGTCCGGACGTGCGCTGTGACTGGGAGCTGTTCGTCGCCTACACCCATCGGGCCGGCATGCCCGGGGGCGACACCGAGGCGGACCTGACGACGGCCCTGCGGATGGTCAGCGGGCCGCTGTGGACGAACCTGCCCGCCGACCGGTACCGGTGGGCGACCACCGGCCCCATCGCGCGCAGCACCCGGGCCGGCGTCGTCGATGTGGCCCACCGCCTCGCCGAGCTCACGCTGGGCTTCGGAGACACGATGACGGCCATGGCCGCCTGCCGCACCGGCCTACGGGCGGTGCCGGCATCCGAGGTGCTGTGGCGCGACCTGCTGCGCACCGTGTCGGCCCGAGGCGATCGCCGCACGCTGGAGGCGGTGACCACGGAGATGTACCGGACCATCGGCGCCGGTGGGGGACGTCGGGGAGGCCGGGCCGAGGCCGAGACGGATGCACTGGTCCAGACGTTGCTGCCCGGGTTCAGGCGCGCGCGGAAGTAAGGCGTGCGGCTCACGGGGTCCCCGGCCTGCCGACGTCGGTCGCCGGCCCGCCGGTCTCGGTTGCCGGCCCGCCGGTGTTGGTCGCCGGCAGGCCGGAGACTCGCTCGTCCGTCGCGGGGCCGGCACGGGGGGAGCGCAGCGCGGGCGCGAAGGTGGCGATCGTCGCGAGCAGGAGGAGCACGACCGTCAGGGCACGGTGGAGGCCGACGAGCTCGGCGAGGCCGCCCACGACGGGAGGTCCGGTCAGCCAGCCCGCGTAGCCGACCGTGCTGACCACGGCGATCGAGGTTCCCGCCGACTCGCCGAGCCGGCCGGCGGTGGAGAACACAGCCGGCGCCACGCAGGCGGTGCCGACACCCAGGGCGCCGAACCCGAACACACCGGCGGCGGAGCCGAACGGCAGAGTGCCAACCGTGAGCGCGCCTGCGAACCCCACGCCCGCGACCGCCGTGAGGCCTCGCACCGTCCGTGGCGGCCCGTACCGCGCCATCGCGCGGTCGCCGACCAGGCGTACGACGAACATGCACACCGTGAACGCCACGAAACCCGCACCGGCGACCCCGGCGGCCGCCCCCGTCACCTCAGCGAGGTAGACGGCGCTCCAGTCCGCGGCCACCCCCTCGCACAGGAAGCTCCCGAACGAGACGGCGCACAGCGCGGCGAACCGCCCCGACCACCGACGACGGCCCCCCGCGCGCGACCGCTCGGCCACCGCCGTCGGAACCGGCCGCTCGGCAGCGGGTTGCGCCCCCGACCGCTCGCCAGACGATTCGGGCATCGGCCCCTGCGAGTCCGGCAGCATCCACCAGGTGGCCGGCAGGGCGACGGCCAGGCCGATCCCGCCGAGCGCGGCGAACTGGGCGCCGACGGGCACCGCCAGCGCCGCGGCGACGGTACCGATTCCGGCGCCGCTCAGCGCGCCGGCCGTCCAGGCCGCGTGCGCCGTGGCCATGATCGGCCGCCCGTAGCCGCGCTCGACCCCGACAGCCTGGGCGTTCGCGGCGATGTCCAGGCCGCTGCTGGTGGCGCCCCATAGAGCAAGCAGGGCGAACAGCGACCATTGGCCGCCCACCAGCGGGAACAACAACCCGACGGCGCAGTAGCTGGGCAGGGCCGCGCGCGCCACCCGGACGCTGCCGAAGCGGGACACCGCGATGCCGACGAGCCACAGTGTCAGGACGGCACCGACCGGCGCGCCCAGCAGGGCCAACCCCAACCGCCCGTCCCCGAGGCGCAGGTCGGTCTTGATCTGTGGCACCCGCGGCGCCCAGCTCGCGAACACCAGAGCCAGGACGAACAGCGCGATCATGGTCGCCGCCCGAGCTCGGCCCAGGCTCCGACGCCGCGACGGGCCGTTCCCGCCGGTCACGGCCGCACGCCCCATCCCGTCACCCGGCCTCCAGCCGGCCGCCCGCCCGCGGGGTCACCCGGCCGGCTCCGACGCTGCGTCGGATACTGGCCGGATGCGGCTGGTCATGCTGTCCGACACGCATCTCCCGGCGCGGGCACGCGCATTGCCCGCCGAGGTCTGGACCGCGGTCGAGGAGGCGGACGTGGTGCTGCACGCCGGCGACTGGATCAGCCGGGACGCCGTCGACGAGCTCGCGGCGCGGGCGGGGCGGCTGATCGGCTGCTACGGCAACAACGACGGCCCGGACGTCCGCGCGGTCCTGCCGGAGGTCGCCCGGGCAACGCTCGGAGGTCTGCGCTTCGTGGTCGTCCACAAGACCGGCCCGGCCCGGGGCCGGGAACGTCGGATGGCCGCCGCCTACCCCGATGCCGACGTGCTGGTCTTCGGTCATTCGCACGTGCCGTGGGACTCGACCGTCGAACGCTCCCCCGGGCCGGCGGGCGCGGCCGACCCGGCGGCGCGGACGCCATCGGCGGCGCCGGGCACGCTGCGCCTGCTCAATCCCGGCTCCCCCACCGACCGTCGCCGCCAGCCCGCGGCCACATACCTGACCGCGGTGGTCGCCCGCGGTCGCCTCGCCGACGTCGTCCTACACCCGCTGCCGACCGGCCGGGTGAACCGAGGGAGCGCATGATGGGCAGATTGATCTACTCGGCGATCACGTCGCTCGACGGCTACGTGGTCGACGCCGACGGACACTTCGACTGGGCGGTACCCGACGAGGAGGCGCACGCCTTCGTCAACGATCTGGAGCGGACGATCGGCACCTACCTGTACGGGCGCCGCCTGTACGAGGTGATGGCGGCCTGGGAGACGATGCCCACCGACTCTCACCCCACCGACACCCGCCCCACCGACGGCGATCGGCGTCCCGTGATGCTGGACTACGCCCGGCTCTGGCAGGCGGCGGACAAGGTGGTGTACTCGACGACCCTCGACGGCGCGTCCACGTCGCGGACCCGGATCGAGCGGGGGTTCGACCCGGACGCGGTCCGCCGGCTGGTCGCGTCGGCCGACGGCGACGTCTCCATCGGCGGGCCCACCCTCGCCGGCCACGCCATCCGGGCCGGCCTGGTCGACGACTGTCACCTTTTCCTCACGCCGGTCGTGGTCGGCGGGGGCGTGCGCGCGCTGCCGGACGGCGTCCGGGTCCGGCTGGAGCTGCTCGGGGAGCGCCAGTTCGCCAGCGGCGTGGTGCACCTGCACCACCGCGTCACCGACACCCGCTAGCGACGCGCTCCCTGCAGACGACGACGCGACCGTCCGGGGCTCAGACCGCCGGCGTCGGCGGCGAGGATCCGACGGGTGGCGCGACGCAGCCGGTCGGCCTGCCGCCGCAGTTCCTCAGCCCTCGCGTCCAGCTCGCGCCGCGCCGCGATCAGGCCCTCCGCGGGCACCGCGTCGCCGCCGAACACGTCCCGCGGCAGCCCCGGCACGGGCATAGGCACGGCAACGGGCATAGGCACGGCAACGGGCATAGGCACGGCAACGGGCACGCTCGGACCGGACGGGAGCGCACCCGGCCCGGTGGCGGCCACGGTCGGTTCGGTCGGATGGCCGCTGCCCCGGCCCGGCCCGTCGGCGTCCGCCCAGCCCGTAGGACCCGCGGCACCCGGCATCGGCGAGTGGGCACCGGCGCTCACGGTCCGGCCGTCGAGGTCCGTCCGGGCGGCGGCGCCGGCCCAGGCCACGCCGGCGCCGGTCAGGCCGGCGGCACCGGCGGCACCGGCGGCATCGGTCAGGGCGGCGGCATCGGTCAGGGCGGCGGCATCGCCGGCACCGGTCAGGACGTCGGCACCGGCGGCGCGCGGCATCGGGCGCCGCCGGTGGGATTCGGGGCGCGCGGCCCGGACCGCGGCGACCGCCCGCGCCGGCCGTCGCGGCCGTAGCTGTTCCTCGAAACGGTCCCGTTCGTCCGCGAGGCACGCGAGCTCCTCGCCGATGCGGTCCAGGTCGCGCTGCAGGCGCCGGCGCAGGCGTCGTACCGCCGGGCCGCTCGACCCGGCCTGCCGGCTGCGCCGCAGATCGTGGCGAAGCCGCTCCAGGTCGTGGTGCACCTGCTCCTCCAGCCGGGACAGCCGGCCCTGCGCCTGCCGCGCCGCCAGCCGCGAGAGCTGGCCGGTGATCAGCGGCGAACGCGCCAGAGTCCGGACGCCGACCGTCATCACGATCAGGCCGAGCAGCTCGCCGGCGACCGCGAGCGGGGTCAGCCGCAGCTCGCCGCCGAGCAGCCCCACGCCGATCGCGACGCCGGCGAGCGGCTCGATGCTGACCGACGCCGGCAGCGACGCGGGCAGCGGGGCCATCTCGTAGGCGCTCTGCGCGAGCAACGCGCTGATCACTGCCACGGACGCGACCGCCCAGGGCAGCCAGGACCGGGCCAGGGCGTCGACGCCGTCGGCGGTCAGCAGGTGGCCGGTGGCGCTGACGAGCGCGGCCTGCAGCGCGGACAGCAGGCCCGCGGCGCCGGCCAGCAGCGGCGCGCGCCGCACGGCCGCGAGCCCCCGCGTCCCCCAGACCGCGCCGAACACGATCAGCCCGACGAGGACTCCCGTCAGGACCCAGCCGCCGGAGGTCGCGGCCTCGGAATCGCCCGCGTCCGGGTTGCCGGCGAACACGAACAGGGCGAGCCCGGCGGCGGTCGCGGCGGCGGCCATCCAGTCCCGCCGCGGCACCACCCGGCGCGCGAGCAACGCGGCGAGCGGCAGGGCGAACAGGAGCTGGCAGATCTGCAACGGTTCGACGAGCGCGACGGCGCCGTGCGTCAGCGCGGCCCCGGCCAACAGGCTGCCCAGGGCGCCGATGGCGACGCCGAAGTCCCACAGCGGCCGGCGCACCAGCCACAGCAGCAGCCGCAACCGCAGGACGTCACCGGGCGGCGCGCGGAAAGCCACCCGCTGCTGGATGACGGCGGCCACCCCGAAGCACACGGCGGCTCCCAGGCCGAGCAGATAGGTCGCCACGCCTCCTCGATCCCGCCGTGGTCCCGTCGCGCCCGCCGGCGACGGTCCGTCCGTCGCCTCGTGACGCCGGCCCCCGGCGTGTGCCCGGCCGCGTCGTCGGCCGGTTCCCCACAGGGTGTCATGCCGGTGGCCAGATGACGGTCAGCGGTCGTTCATCCGTCCCCGTTCGGGCGCCGCAGGCGCCACATCTCACACCGGACGCCGACCGCGACCGCTCCGCGGGCACCCCGGCTCGACGCCGCGCAGTCCGCCCGACGCCACCAGGATCGGCTCGGCGCCGGTCCGCCGACGCCGCCCGGCTCGTCCGTGTCCCGGGTCGCCGGCCGGCCGGCGGACCCGGCGGACCCGGCGACAGCGCGCACGCAAACATCGCGGGCGGTATGAAGAGACGGCAGCCCGATGTGACCGGAGCGACAGAGACAGGTGGACGATGCCGGTGGACACCCGCACGACCGCGGGGCACGACGATGCCCCGGTCCGGTACGACGTGGCCGATCAGGTGGCGACGATCATCTTCGACCGTCCGGACAAGCTGAACGCGCTGACCGTGGCGATGGGTGACCGGCTGTTCGCGCTGCTGCGGCGGGCCGACGCCGACCCGCGGGTCCGGGCCGTAGTGATCACCGGGGCGGGGCGGGCGTTCTCCGCCGGCGCGGACCTCGCCATGCTGGCGCACACCCCGGTCGAGGGACGGGACGCGCTGATCGTCTCGCCGGAGAACGGCCCCGCGATGATCCGCTCGCTGCGCCTGCCGGTGATCGCGGCGATCAACGGTCCGGCGGCCGGGCTGGCGTTCGCGGTCAGCCTCGCGGCCGACGTCCGGTTCGTCGCCGCGGACGCGAAGCTGTCGCTGCCGTTCTCCCGGCTGGGCCTGTACTCGGAGTACGGGGCGGCCTGGCTGCTGCCCCGGTTGATCGGTGCCGGCGCCGCCGCGGACCTGCTGCTGTCCGGCCGGGTCTTCCTCGGCGCCGAGGCGGGCGAGCTGGGCCTCGCCCAGCGGGTCCTGCCCGCCGCCGAGGTGCTGCCGGCCGCCCTGGACTACGCCCGCGACCTGGCCCTGAACTGTTCACCGGACTCGCTGGCGATGATCCGCAGCATGATCGACGACGCTGCCGTCTCGCCGCTCGCCGCGCACTACGCGGCGACCGTGCCGGTGATGCGCGCCGGCCTGCGCGCGTTCGACTTCGACGAGGGCGTCGCCGCCCGCCGCGAGAAGCGCGCCCCGCAGTTCCGCGAGCGCGTCCCCGGCGGCGCGGACCGTCCCGCCTCAGCCTGACGGCACCTGACGTGGGCGGCGTCATCCACCTCCACGCGCCACCGAGATCATCGCCGCCGCCCGCGCTACCGGATCACCTCGGTTCCCCACCCGCACCGCTACCCCGGCGGGCGCCGGGGGGTGACGGGCGCCCCGCGCCGGGGCATCGACCAGACTGGAGACGTCTGGGTACAAGCCGATGCATTGCGACATCGAACCGGCGCGAGGAGGCGTTGCGATGAGCGAGCAGGCACGGAGCGACCAAGCAGGGAGCGACCAAGCAGGGAGCAAGCAGGCAGGGACGGCCGTGGTGACCGGCGGCGGGACGGGGATCGGCCGGGCGATCGCGCGGGCGCTGGCCGAACGCGGCGACCGGGTGGTCATCGTCGGGCGCCGCCCCGACCGGTTGGAATCCGCGGCCAAGGACATCAACGCCGAGGTCGGCGGGCCGCCGGTGCTGCCCTTCGCCGCCGACGTCACCGACCCCGACCAGGTCGAACGCCTCGCCGGGTTCGTCACCGGCGAGTTCGGCACCCTGGATGTGCTGGTCAACAACGCGGGTGGCACGCATCCCGCGCCGGTGACCTCGCTGCGCGACCTGGCGACGAGGCACACGACGCTCTACCTGCAAAACGTCGTCAGCGCCCTGCTGGTCACGCAGGCGCTCGGCCCCGCGATCCGGCGGCCGGGCGGGCGCATCATCATGATCAGCTCCAGGTCGGCGCGCAGTGCCGGCGGCGACCCCGGCTACGCCGCCACCAAGGCGGCGCTCAACCGGATCGTCGTCGGCCTCGCCAACGACTACGGCCCCGACGGGGTGACGGTCAACGCGGTCGCCCCCGGTTACGTGCCGGACACCGAGCTGTACTCCGGGGCGATCCCGGCCGAGTGGCACGAGCGGATCGTCGCGGGCATCTCGGTGGGCCGCGGCGGGGAGCCCGCCGAGATAGCCGCCGTGGTCCGCGACCTCGCCGCGCCGGGTTCGTCGTTCGTCAACGGCACCGTCATCGAGGTCGACGGCGGCCTGCGCCCCAGCACCTGAGTCATCCAGTCGGGTCGGCCCGCGCAGGGCGGGCCCACGGCCGTCCTCGTTCACCAGAATGATCAGGAAGGCGGTCGATCACTCATCGATGGGATGAGTCTCGGTGCTCCGGACGCGGGGCCCGATCTGTGGTGACGCGATCTGTGGTGAGCGGACGGCGGCGCCGGCCGCCCCGGGCCGTCGTCGTGCTGCTGGCCTGCCTCCTGCTGGTTGCGGGCTGCCTCGGACGGAGTCCGGACCGGGCCGGCGGGGACGGCGCCCGCGACGCCACACCCCCGGCCCGGGATGCGCTCGCCGCGGCAGTCGGGGCGGCGCAGCCGACCTCCTCCCCCGAACCCACCGCGACGGCGGGCCCCTCCCCGGAACCGACGGCCGACGACGCGGAGACGGCGTGGGTGGACTCGACGCTCGCGCGGATGACGCCCGAGCAGCGCATCGGCCAGTTGCTCATGGGCTACGTGTTCGGGACGACGGCGGACGACCGCGCGCCGAGCGCGCTGGCCGGCAACCGGGCGGTCGCGGGCACCGACACGGCCGCCGCCGCCGTGCGCGATCTAGGCCTCGGCGGCGTCGTCCTGTTCGACGCCGGGGGCACCGGGCCGGGCGCGCTACCCGACAACGTCGTCGCCCCCGGCCAGGTCCTCGGCCTCACCGCCGGGCTGCAGGGCGCCGCGGCCATCCCCCTGCTCGTCGCCGCCGACCAGGAGCAGGGGCCGGTGATGCGGATCCGCGACGGGGTGACCCTGCTGCCCGACGAGATGGCCCAGGGCGCGAGCGGCCGGGTCGAGGACGCCCGCGACGCCGCCCGGGTGACCGGCACGGACCTGCGTGCGCTCGGGATCAACGTCGACTTCGCCCCCGACGCGGACGTCAACACCAATCCGGCCAATCCGGTGATCGGCGAGCGGTCGTTCGGCGACGACCCGGCCGCGGTCGCCCGACTCACCGCCGCGGCCGTGAGCGGGTTCGCCTCGGCGGGGGTGGCCGCCGCGCCGAAGCACTTCCCCGGGCACGGCTCGACGTCGGTCGACAGCCACCTCGACCTGCCGGTGGTCGCGTCCTCCCGCGAGCGGCTCGACACCGTCGATCTGGCGCCGTTCCGGGCCGCCGTCGCCGCCGGGGCGCCCATGGTGATGGTCGGGCATCTGCTCGCCACCGCGTTGGACGGCGGGTCGCCGGCGTCGCTGTCCCCGGCGGTGGTGACCTCGCTGCTGCGCCGGGAGCTCGGCTTCGACGGCGTGGTCGTGACCGACGCGCTGAACATGGCGGCAATCACCAAGCGGTACTCGCCCGGCGAGGCCGCCGTGCGCGCCGTGCTCGCCGGCGACGACCTGCTGCTGATGCCGCCGCGGCTCGTCGAGGCCCGCGACGGCCTGCTCGCCGCGCTGCGCAGCGGCCGGATCCCGGCCAGCCGCATCGACGACTCGGCGCGGCGCGTGCTCCGCCTGAAGTGGCGCCTCGCGCATGCCACCCCGGCGACGGCCGGCGACGGACCCGCCGTGGCCGACCGGGTCGCGTCCCGGTCCGTCACCCTCCTGACGCAGGACTGCGGGATCCTTCCCCTGCGCGCGGGCGCTGCGGTCACGGTCGCCGGCTCGTCCACCGCGGCCGCCCGCCTGCGCGTGGCCCTGGCCGCCCGAGGAATCGTGGCCCCGGCGCCGGCCACCGCCGGCGGGCCCGCCACGGGGACCGGCGGCGCCGGCCGAGCCGCCCCGGTGACGATCGTCCTCGCGGGAGGCGCCGGCCCGCCCGCCCGCACCGACCCCGGCACGGTCGTCGTCTCCACCGCCACGCCCTACCACCCGCCGACCGCCGCCGCCGCGTGGCTGGCCACCTACTCCACCGACCCGGCCTCCATCGCGGCCCTGGCCGCCGTGCTCACCGGCGCCGCCCCGCCGCGCGGCCGCCTCCCGGTCACCGCGACCGCCCCCTCGGGTCGTTCCCTCCCCCGCGGCTCCGGCCTCACCGCGCTGCGCCCCTGCTGACCACCGCCCGCCGAGCGCCGCCGGCGGGCGGTGGGCGGCCGCCGGCGGGCGGCGGGCGGGCTACCACTTGCGGCCGATGGCCCCGTAGGCGCTGACCTGCGCGTCGGTCAGGTCGGCCGGCACGGCCGCGTCGGGCCGCCAGCGGTGCACGGAGACCAGCCCCGGGTCGAGCAGTTCCAGCCCGGCGAACAGCGCTTCGACCTCGGCCCGGGTCCTTGGCCGCAGCGGTATGCCGCGCGCGCGGTAGGCCTTCGCGCCGGCCTCGATCGACGGGTCGTGGTCGGGGGTGAGATGGGACAGGACGAGGTAGCTGCCGGCCGGCAGGGCATCGACGAACCGGCGGACGATGCCGCCCGGGTCGTCGGAGTCGGGCAGGAAGTGGCCCACCGCGAGCAGCGACAGCGCCACCGGCCGGGACAGGTCGAGGGTGTCCGTGACCTCCGGGGCGGTCAGGATCCGCTTGACGTCCCGCACGTCGGCGTCGAGGTAGGCGGTCCGCCCTGCCGGGGTGCCGGTGAGCAGCGCGCGGGCGTGGGTGAGCACGATCGGGTCGTTGTCCACATAGACGACCCGCGCGCCCTCGACGGCCTGCTGGGCGACCTCGTGCAGGTTCGGGCTGGTCGGGATCCCCGTACCGATGTCGAGGAACTGGTCGATGCCGGCCTCGCCGGCCAGGTGGCGCACCGCCCGGGCCATGAACGCCCGGTTGGCGCGGGCGGCGATGCTCGCGTTCGGCGCGACGGCCCGGGCCTGCTCGGCGGCCTCCCGATCGGCGGGGAAGTTGTCCTTCCCGCCCAGGTAGTAGTCGTACATCCGAGCCGGGTGCGGCAGGTCCACCCGCAGGTCCACCGGCTTCGGGTCGGCGGCCATGGACCGCCACCACGGCGTCTCGCCCGAGCCCTCGGACCCGTGCGGATCCGTGCCGATCTCCGTGTTCACCACTGCCCTCCACTGCGCTGGTCCGCCCCGATCGGCGCACACGGCCCGGGTGCCTGCCACGACCATATGAGAGGTTCGTCCCCGGTTCTCGCCGCCCCCGTCCCGTCCCCGTCCTCCGTGCGGCCCCCACGCCGGGAATCGACAGGGCGACGCAATGCCGCCGGATTCCCGCCTGGCGCGACGGAGGTCAGCACCGGGATCCGTGCACACCGGGGTTGGTCGCGGGCGAATCGCCGGACCATCCGACCGGCGAACTCCGTCCCTCCAGATCCCCGCCTTCCCCGGCCAGTGCCTCGCCGCGGACGCCGGCGCCCGGGGAGACATCTGAAAACCGCTCGAGAACGAAGCCGCGGCTGGTTACGATGGAGATCGCGGGAGGCCACCGACAAAAGTCGGTCCGGCTTCGAGGGGGCCGCGGTACGAGTCGGCGTGGTGCTTCCAGTCTCCGAATATCCGTGGAAACAACCGTCCTCCCTCTACGTCTGCTGGCCGAGAAGCTGAAGAACTGCCGCACCGAGAGCAACGACATGGAGGTTGGCCGCCGATGCCCTGGACATTGGACGAGGCCCGCGTGATGCCGTTCCTGACGGCTGACGACCGACGCAACGTGATGGCGGTGCTGTGGTCACGACTGCAGAAGGACTCGCCCGAGTCTGCGGAGGAGACCGCCCGCGAACTGCTGACCGCCGGGGTGTCCGGAACCATCGCGAGGACGCCGGCCGGCAAGTTCAAGGACTTCAAGGACGGCAAAGATGGCAAGGACGGGAAGGACAGCAAGGAGGGAAAGGACTGGAAGGAGATCAAGGATAACAAGGACCGCAAGGACGGGAAGGAATTCAAGGACACCAAGGACTACGGGAAAGACGCAAAAGACATCAAAGACGGGAAAGACAGGTGGGACCGGGCGGATCCCGGCGTTCCCACCACGCGCTTCCCGGCCGACGCACCCGCCGGCCGGCCGGTCGACCCGCCCGGCGTCGACCCCGACATCGCCTCCGGCCCCGACATCGCCTCCGGCATCGACATCGCCTCTGGCATCGACGACGACATCGACCCCGACGACGACGACGTCGCCGCCACGCTGCGCGCCTCCCGGATCAACCGCTACCTGCGGCTGGCCGGCGTGGTGATCTGAACGACCGCCGCGATGACCGCCGAGACCGACGCCGCGGTGACCACCTCACTCGCGCCGCTGACCGAGGACGATCTGTTGATCGTCGCCGAGCCCGGCGACGCGGTCGCCTCCTTCGTCGTCGAGTACCTGGCCGAGGTCGGCCGGCATGCCGTCGTCCTCGATCCCTTCGACGCGGCGCAGCTTTTCACCGTCGCGGTGACCGGCGGGTCCGCCCTCGTGACGCCCCGGGTGCCGCTGCTGCTGCGGGTACCCCCGCCTCCCGTCGTCGGGGCCGGCGCACGCCAGGACGCGCAGTTCCAGTACCAGGAGTGCGTCGCCCTGCTGTGGGCGGCGGCCGCCCTCACCGACCTGCCCGTCGTGAACCGGCCGTCCGTCGCCGCGTTCGGCGCCCCCGTCTCCGGCTCGGCGGCCCTCACCGACCTGGCGGCCGGGCAACCGGTGAGTTCGGTCGAGGTCTTCTCCTCCACCTACCCCGACCCGGCGCACCCGGCCGATGAGGCGTGGTGGGTGCAGGACGCCGTCACCGGGGAGACGACGCGCTGGCCTGCGCCGCCCGCGGCCGGCGGTCCGTTCCGGGCGCGGTGGTCGGCGACCGACCCGGTCTTCGAGGTGGTGGTGGTCCTCGCCGGGGCCGCCTGGCGATGCACGACCGCCGAGATCGACGACCTCGACCTGCCCGCCCGCAGCCTGGCGGTGGTCGAGCGGCTCGGGCTCACCCTCGCCGCGCTGATCTGGCGCGTCGGCGACGACGGTCGCAGCGCCTGCCTCGTCGACGTCGACCCGTTCCCGGGGCTCGAGATCCTCCGCATGACCTGGCTCGGCCTCGGTCCGCGGCTGCTCGCCGTCCTGTTCCCCGGATCGCAGGCCTGAGGTGGCGGATGCCGACGGCCGGACCGCGCAGCCTCACGGCGCGGTCGACCAAACGAGCGAGGGTGCGGGCGATGCCGCGGGCGACGGCGCGGGCGAGGGTGCGCCCGACCGCGGCCCCGCACCGGTCTACGCGATCGGGCTGGCCTCGGACGGCACCTGGCGGCACTTCCTCGACGAGGCGGGCCGGCACGGGGCCGACGTCGTCGCGATCGACCTCGCCGACGTCGTGCGCGCCGGCGACTGGCGGCTGGCGATCCCGGACGACGGCGCCAGCCGAATCATCACCGGCCGACGTTCGGTCGACCTGGACCCCGCGGGCGGGTACTTCGTCCGGCTCGCCGATCTGTCCAGCCTGGAGGCCGTGCCGCGGCTGGCGGCCCGGTGGCGGGCGCTCATCGGCGCGCTGGCGGCGTGGCTCGACCACGTGCCGGGACCCGTCGTCAACCGGCCGAACGCCTGGGCCGACAACGGCACGAAGCCGCTGCACGAGGCTCGGCTCGCCCGGGCGGGCTTCGCGGTCCCGGCGAGTCTGACCAGCTCCGACGGCGACCGGCTGCGGGCGTTCGCCGCAGCCGGGCCGACGATCGTGAAGCCGCTGTCCGGGGTCCGCGCCCGGACCCGCCGCGTCGACCCACGGGAGTTCACCGGGGCCGCCGGCTTCAGCGTCAGGCAGGGCCCGGTGCACCTCCAGCGGTACGTGCCGGGGGTGGATGTCCGCGTCCACGTCTGCGGCGGCACCGTCCACGCCCAGCGGATCGCTCGGCGCCACCCCGGCGGGGACGGCCAGAGCGCCGCCGCGGCGGTCGACTACCGCGAGCTCGACGCCGCCGACCTCGCGTTCAGCGACGTCGACCTGCCCGCGGACCTGGCGGCGTTGCTCGTCGCCGCGACCGCCGAGTCCGGCCTGCTGCTCGCCGGCTGGGACCTGCGCGTCGACGCCGACCGGCACTGGGTGCTGGAGGCGAACCCGATGCCAGGCTACGACTGGTACGACCGCCGGTCCGGCGGCACCGTCACCGCCGCCCTGGTCGAGCTCCTCACCCGCCCCGCTCCGAGGAGGATGGAATGACCACGCCCCCGGCCGTGACCACGACCGCCACCACGGCCACGGCCACGACCCCGCCGGACATCTCGACCGTACGGATGCTGTCGGCACAGGAGGCCGAGGACGTCCGCGACGCGGTGCACCGGGAGCGGCCGAGCTGGATCGAGCGGGGCGCCGGCTTTCACACCCTCGGCACGCCCAGCTATCTCGACCTCGCCCAGAACGCGCGGCCGGGCGACTACCACGATCGTGCCGCGTGGCACCGCCCGTTGCTGTGGGACCGGTTCGGCTGGCTCTACGACCGGCTCGGGGCCACCCTCACCAAGGTCCTCGACGCCCCGGTCCGCTACACCGAGCGGTTCGCGTTGCCCGGGTTCCACGTGTGGCTCGCCGAGGCCGTGTTCACCCGTCCACGCGCGTCCGTGCACTTCGACCTCCAGTACAGGCTGTTCGACTGGCCGGACGAGGTCGACGCGAGCCGGGTGTTCTCGTTCACCCTGCCGCTGCGGGTGCCCGCGGCCGGCGGCGGGCTGAACACCTGGCCGGTCAGCCACGCGACGTTCCAGGAGGCGATGCGGCGGGACTGGATCGACGGCGCCGGCGACCTGCGTCGCTTCCACCCGCTCCAGTACGTGCCGTACAGCCTCGGTGAGCTCGTCGTGCACTCCGGTCATCTGCTGCACCAGATCGCCCCGTCGGCTGCGGTGCGTCCGGGTGACGAGCGCCTCACGCTGCAGGGCCACGGCATCTGGAGCGGCGGCTCCTGGCTGCTCTACTGGTGAAACTGCGCGGACTGGGAAGGCTGCGCGGACTGAGGAGGCGGGAGCAGCCGGGATGGCGGAGCTGACGACGGCGGACCGCGACGCGTTCGTCGAACGCGGTTTCTGCGTGCGGCGGGGCGCGTTCACCGGCGCGCAGGCGGCGGCCGCCCGGGCGGTGGTGTGGCGGCGGATGGCGCAGAAGGCCGGCATCCGCGAGGACGACCCGAGCACCTGGCCGCCGAGTTACGACATCGAGGAGCGCCTCACCGCGCCGGAGGTGCTCGACTGCTTCACCGACCCGCTCGCCCGCGCGATCGAGGAGCTCGTCGGTCCCGGCCGGTGGCGCGGTGACCGCGGCTGGGGCTTCTGGCCGGTGAACTTCCGGCACGGCGCCGGCGATCCGCGTCCCGTGCCGACCGATGGCTGGCACGTCGACGGCAACTGGTTCCGACACACGCTCGACGCGTCCCAGCAGGGTCTGCTGGTCATCGGCCTGTTCTCCGACGTCGAGCCGGGCGGCGGCGCAACGCTGGTGGCGGCGGGCTCCCACCGGCGCACCGCGCGGGTGCTCGCCGACCATCCCGGCGGCCTGACGCACCGGGAGTTGTTCGACGCCGTCCTCGCCGAGCCCATCGGCACCTTCACCGAGCTGACCGGAGCGGCCGGGGACGTGGTCCTCGCCCATCCGTTCCTGTTCCACACCCGCGGCTTCAAGCGGACCGGACCACCCAGGTTCATCAGCAACACCGAGGCGGGGCTGCACGCTCCCCTGCGCCTCGACCGCGGCGACGACGCCGACCACTCGGTGCTGGAACGCTCGATCCGGGCCGCACTCGCCGCGCCACCCCCGACCTTCGCCGATCCTCTGCGTTGCCGCTTCTGACCGGCCGTTCGACCGCCCTCACCCGTCCGCGGTGCGGGCGCTACGAGACGAGCGCGCCGAAGACGTCGGGGACACCCTCGGCCAGCACGATGCCGGTGGCGACGCGGGTCAGCTGGTCTCGATCGGCGGCCGGAACATGGCCGACAAGGTCGCTCAGCCGCTGGCTGACCTCGTCGTAGAACGCGTCGGTGAGCCGCTTGCCGTCCGGGGTGAGGGCGACGGTGATGGCGCGCCGGTCGGTCACCGACATGGCGCGACGCAGGTAACCACGGCGCTCCACCCGCTCAACCAGCCCGGTGACGCTGGACTTGTCCAGCCGCAGCATCGCGCTGATCTCACCCATGCCGCGCGGCTGGTCCTTGAGGACGCACATGAGCTGGGCCTGCGGCACGGAGACCCCGTGACCGCCGCAGACGTCGGCGTAGATCGAGTTGACCAGGTAGGACAGCCGCACCAGGGCCACCGGTGTCGGGAACGTCGCGCCCACCGCGGATCTCCCCTCGCGTCGCCGTGCGAACACTGTACCGCCGGCAGTTTGCATTGCCGACCTTTTTAATTTGTGATACATACTGTTTGTGATACATACAAAAATAGCCCCGACGCGGGCTCGGCGGCGCACCGTCCGTGTGGGTACGCGGTGAGCGGCCTGCACGGGTCCCGGCTGGTGTTCGGCGCCGGCGGCGCGGTGAGCGGGCTGTCCGCGTCGCAGACCCTGGACCTCGCCCAGAGCGCCGACGAGCTCGGCTACGACCTGTTCAGCCTGAGCGACCACCTGCACAGTCACAACCGGACCGTCGAACCGCTGGCCGCCCTGAGCTGGCTGGCCGGCCAGACCCGCCGCATCGAGCTGGCCACGAACGTCCTCGCGCTGCCCTACCGACCGCCGGCGGTGGTCGCGAAGACGGCCGAGACGCTGGACCGGCTCTCCGGCGGCCGGTTCGTCCTCGGCCTGGGCGGGGGCGGCTACGACGAGGAGTTCCGCGCCTTCGGCCTGCCCGAGCGGACCCCCGGGCAGAAGATCACCGGTCAGCGCGAGGCCATCGGGATCATCCGCGGACTCTGGTCGAACGAATCAACCACCGTGCGCGGCCGCGAGTTCTCCGTCGACGGCGCCCGCATCGAGCCTCGACCCGACCATCCGATCCCGATCTGGCTCGGATCGTACGGGCCGCGGGCGCTGGCGCTGACCGGTGAGCTCGCCGACGGCTGGCTGCCGTCCGTGGGCCGGATCGGCCTCGAGAACGCCCGTAGGATGCGCGAGTCCGTGCTGGCGGCCGCCCGCGACGCAGGCCGCGACCCCGCCGCGATCACCTGCGCCTGCAACGTGATCGTGCGCATCGGGCCGCCGCCGCAGCCGGGCTCGGGAGCGGTGACCGGCAGCGTCCAGGAGGTGGTCGACCAGCTCCTGCAGATCGTGGCGGTCGGCTTCACCGCGCTGCTGCTGGCCATCCCGACCGTCGCCGAACAGGAGGTCGTGGCCCGCGACATCATCCCGGCCGTCCGCGCCGAAGGGGCCTCCCGCGGCCTGCCGCCCACCCACGCCGGCTGACCGGGTCGCGCCCACGCAACCCGATGGCTGCGATGAGCGCGCCTGTCAGCAGAACCACCCCGCCGACGAGCAGTGCGGAGCGGGTGCCGGCGGAGTCGGACGAAGCCTGGCCGAGGACCACACCGAGGACGGCTACACCGATGGAGGCGCCCGCCTGGCGAGCGGAGTTGAGCGCTCCCGCGCCTATGCCGGCCAGTTCGACCGGGACGGTGCTGGCCACCCCTGCGACCAGGGCGGGCAAGGTGAAGGAGATGCCGAACCCGAAGACCAGCAGACCTACCAGGGTGGCTGCCAGCGCGAGGTCCGAGTGGCCGGTGAACGGCGCCTGGATCAGTGCGCCGACGCCCATGAGGGCGAAGCCGATCGTGGCCGGACCGCGCGGACCGATCCGGCCCACGAGGCGCCCGGTGACAATCGGGTTGACGGCTGTGGGGAGGGTCAGTGGAAGGAAGGCCAGACCAGTGCTGACCGCGGAATACCCGCGGGCGTCCTGAAAGAACAGGGACAGTACGAACAGAAGTCCCGACAGGCCGAAGTTGGCGAGGAGCCCGGCCACCAGCGCGAGCGAGAAGCCGCGACTGTGGAACATGCGGGTCGGAAGCATCGCCGCGTCTCCGGCCCGCACTTCCGCACGGATGAAGGCCGCCGCCGCGACCACCGTGAGCGCGAAGGCGCCCAGCACCTCGGCGGCTGCCCAGCCCTCGACCGGGCCCTCGACCAGCGCGTACACAAGCGCCGCCAGGGCGATGACGCCGCTGACCTGCCCGGGCAGGTCCAGCCCGCCGCGCTGCTTGCGCGCCGTCTCGGGTGCCTGTCGCACCGTGATGACAAGGCTGATCAGGGCCAGCGGCACATTGACCAGGAAGATCGCACGCCAGCCGACCGTTTCGGTCAGCACGCCGCCCACCACGGGACCGGCGGCAAGCGCCGCACCCGTGATCGCCGCCCAGGATCCGACCGCGCGGGCGCGCTCGGCAGGCTCGGAGTAAGCGTTAGTGATCACGGCGAGTGAGGACGGGAGCAGCAGCGCACCAGCGACGCCCAGGGCCAGGCGGAGCACAACCAGGACGGGGAGACTCGTGGCGGCGGCCGAGACACCGGAGAGCACCCCGAACGCGATCAGCCCCCAGAGGAAGACTCGCCTGCCGCCGAATCGGTCCGACAGCCAGCCCGCGGTGAGCAGCAGGGCGGCAAAAGTGATCGTGTAGCCGTTACTGACCCACTGCAGCCCACTCAGCCCGACCTGCATGCTTCGGGAGATCGCGGGGAGGGCCACAGAGACGATCGTCGTGTCCAGCAGGACCATGAAGTAGCCGAGCGAGAGCCCGACCAGCAGGGTGCGCGAGGGCCTGCCGGACCGTGCCGGCGTCTCGACAGGCTGCGATCCCACCTGCGCTGTCATGTGTTCTCCTAGTTCCAGGATCACTTTTCTCGTTGCCACACCCGCGTTGTCGGATGGCGGCACGGGCCATTCAATCTGCCCCGGAAGGAGAATTACGGGTGGCGGCGCAGGGAATACCCGCTGGGTATCATCGGATGAGCCGATGGTTACCGACGAGGACGCGAGGATCATGGAGCTGAGGCATCTCAGGACGTTTGAGACCGTTGCCCGGACGCTCAGCATCACGCAGGCGGCCAGGGAGCTGCATTACGCGCAGTCCAGTATCAGTGATCAGATTCAGTCGCTCGAGCGCGAACCCCTACCTGTCAGGATGACATGAGACAGGCGATGACTATCATCTTGTGACCGGGGCGGAGTAGGGAGACCTGGACCTCTGCCTGACCTTCGGCGATCCGCCTCCCGACGCGTCCCTGCGTTCGGAGACGCTACTCAAGGAACCACTGGTGATCATCGTGCCGTCGACGCACCCGCTGGCCGAGCGTGGTCGGGCCGGTCTGGCGGAACTCATGGGGGAACCCTTCCTGGCCACTGAGCAGGGATGCGGCTTCCGGGAGATGTTCGACGGCGCTTTCGGAGTCATGACGGGCAAGAAGCCCATCGCGGAAGTGTCGAGCATCGGCACGCTCAGCGCGTGCGTCGCGGCCGGAATGGGCTGCGCACTGCTGCCGTTGGTCTCGGTCCGTGGACATGCCGACCGAGGTGAGGTGGCCGTGGTGGAGATCGAGGGCAGCGACCTGTACACGACGATGACCATGACGTGGCTGGATCGCAACTCTGCGAACCCGAATCTGATCGAATTCCAGACGGTGCTGCGCCGGCAGCTGGACGGTTGACCGCGCACTGAACTTCAGCCCGCCACGATTGATCAACTCGTCGACGCGGCCCCGGTAGCTGATCGAACCATCGGGGTTGAGGGCGGCTGCGGGGCTCTGGGCTGGCTCACCCTCGCGTGCGTCCGAGCCCCGTTCGGGAACCCGTTGGCGCCTACCCCTTCGCGCTCGGGTTGGACGCAGGCGGACTTATACCTCACGGGTACCGTGCCCGCGATGGCGTCAGCCATCAATCTCCTCGATTTTCGGAGGCAATTCCCTCGCCCGCATCCTGTCCACCACGTGGCTGCGCATCCGCTGGATCTCGGCGTCGGCAGGGATACCGACAGACCGCAGGCCCTCGGGCGTGGTCTGATGCAGGAAGGATCGGATCCACTCGCGCTCGGCGCTGTCGCGCCGTCGCCAGTTCTTCGCGACTGCGTCGCAGGCGTGTTTGAATGCCTCGGGGTAGAGCTCCGCGTGCTGCGCGAGGTAGGTCAGCTCCAGATCGATCATGGGCGAGTGTGGATCGGAGCCACGTACCACATCTTTCTCGAGCCGCGCGAGCACGGCGTCAACGGCACGGCTGTCACCGACCACCGCAAGCGCCTTCAGCGCCGCTTCGCGGGTAGCCGGATCTCGCCGCCGCAGACTCTCCGCCAGCCGATCGGTGCAGGAACCGTCCCCCCGCAATGCGAGTACAGTCAATCCGACCCGTCTCAGCTCACGATCCCCGTCCTCCGTCAGGTCGGCGACTGCCCGCACAGCCTCCTTGCTGAACTGTTCCCGGCCGTACAGCAAAGCGGAAAGACAGCGGTACCGTGCATATGATCCTCGCACGGCCGGGAGCGCACGCAGCAGAGCAGCCTCGCCATCCGCGCCCGAGAGGACCAGGAGCCGCGCGGCGGCCGAGGCGAGGTCGGTATGGCGCACCTGTACGAGTTCGACCAGCAGGTCACTCGGCGCCTGCCGGCACGACGAGGCGGCCATCACGTCGAGAATGACGACCCTGCGGGTGTCCGACGCTTCATCCGCGAGCCATTTCCCCAGAAGCTCGCACGCCGCGGACTCCCGGCCCGCGACGGCCTTCCCCACCTGTTTGACGAGTCGGTCGAAGTCCGCGTTGGTGAGTCGAGCCGAGTAACGCCGTTCGAAGGCAAGGATCGACCGCCCCGCGCCACCATCAATTGTCATAGGCCGACCTCCACCACCCAGTATCCCCGCGCGGCGCTACGACCCCGGTCGGGGTGACGGCCCGCCGTGGCCGGGCTCCGGGGCGAGGATTCCGTGGAGCAGGACGTGCACGATGTCGTCCGCGCTCACGGCGTCTCCGCGCAGCCGGGCGGTCGACCACATCAGCTCCTGCAGAAGTCTCCGCAGGTTGATGGCTTCGAACCGCGGGGAGATGCGGCCGGCGGCGATGGCCGCCTCGATGGACCGATCCCAGAGCTCGTCATGGGCGACCGCGTTGTCGCGGACCCGGGTGAGCAGCGGCGACTGCGCAACATATGCCCGGTCGCGATAGTAGATTCGCGCGGCGTCCCGGTGGTGGCCGAAGTTGTCGAGCGTCGCCCGGATCATCGCCTCAAGCCGGTCGGCAGGCTCCAGCGGGCCGTCGAGGATGGCGTCATAGAGGCCGGAGATCTGCGCGTCACTGCGGGTCAGGATGGCGGCGACGAGCTCGTCCTTCGACGCGAAATGATGGTAAAGGCTGGCGGCCTGCATGCCACAGGCGTCGGCGATGACGCGCATCGTCGTGGCCTCGATGCCTCGCTCGGCAAACAGGCGGGCGCTCTCCCGCAGCACCGCGTCGCGCTTGTTCGCCCGGCCCGCCACCTGGCTCACCGCCGGGCCTGCCCGGCGTGCGGGGCCCTCAGGAGGCACCTTTCCGTTCCGGCCAGCAGCCTAACAATCGTTAGGCTAGTGTGGTCGACGAGCCGCCGGCGCGTGCCGGCCGCGCATGTCAGAAGACCGGCGCGACTGCCCGTGCGAGGGTGTGGGGAGCCGAGTCGAGGACCGCTGGACCCCGGAGGATTGATCATGGCAGCATCGGATGCCCGCGACACGGAGTTAAAGGACGACGGCCGCGTCATCGCCTGGCTGGAGTCCCTGCTCGACGGCCAGGTCGTGTCGTGGGAGCGGCAGCCGAGATGGCGGCCCATGTGGTTCGTCGACATCGACCGCGGCGGCGCCACCGAACGCGTCGTCGTGCGTGGCGAACGGTCCGACACGTCTCTGATCTTCCCTCTCGAACACGAGATGCTGTTCCAGCGACTTCTCGACGAGCACGGTATCCCGGTCCCGCACGTGCACGGCTGGTGCGACGAACCGCGGTCGTACGCGATGGCCGCCGTCCCCGGCCGGCCCGACTTCGCCGACACGACCGCCGAGCAGCGCCGCGTGGTGGTCGACGAGTATCTGCAGGCACTGGCGCGGATGCACCAGCTCCCGGTCGAACCGTTCAAGGCCGCCGGGGTCATCTCCGGGACGTCGGCGGCCGACTCCGCGATGATCGGAGTACGCCGGTTCGAGCAGCACTACCGGTCGAGCAAGGTGCGCCCCGACCCGCTGATGGAGTTCGTCCTCGGCTGGCTGCGCCGCCACCCGCTGCCCGCGTCCGACCGGGAGGCGCCCGTCGTCTGGGACTCCGGCCAGTTCCACCACGCCGACGGGCATCTCGTGGCCCTCGTCGACGTCGAAATCGGCCACATCGGCGACCCGATGATGGACCTCGCCGCCTGGCGCATGCGCGACACCGTCATCCCCTACGGCGAGTTCACCACGCTGTACGACCGGTACGCCGAACTGACCGGCCGGCCCGTCGACCTCGCCGCCATCCAGTGGCACCACCTGTTCTTCACCCTCACCAACCAACTGTCCTTCCACGGCCCGCTGGCCCGCCCGATCCTGAACACCGACTACATGACCTACGCCCAGTGGGTCAGCGAGACGAACCTGCACGCCGTCGAGACCCTGGCCGAATACCTGGGCATAGACCTCGACCCCGTCGAGATCCCCGAGCCGGTCTCCTCGCCCGTCTCCACCCCGCACCAGCACCTGTCCCGCTCGCTGCGGTCGATCTCGGTCGAGGATCCGTACGTCGCCTACCAGGTCCGCATCGCCTTCCGCCTGGCCCGCCACCTCGAACGCGCCGACCAGATCGGCGCGGCCGTCACGGAGGCCGACCGGGAGGACCTCGCCCGGCTCATCGGCCGCGCGCCGAAGAGCTGGGACGAGTGCGAGACGGCGCTGGAGAACTTCGTCCTGGCCGACGAGGGACGCCACGACGCCGAACTCGTCGTCCTGTTCAACCGGCGCTGGCAGCGATACAAGGCCCTGATGGGCCCCGCCGGCTCCGCCATGGCCGCCCATCACACGATGCAGCCCTTCGGACGCTGGCTGGGCTGAACTCATGATGCGTCGGGCGCCCAGCCGCGATGCGCTATGCACCCACACACAGACCGAGTGACGGGTCATGACAGTCCGCCACCCAGGTGTGCGGCGGCTATTCCAGGGCGTGCAGGCGGATGGTCGCGTCACCGCTGGCGCTGGCCAGAACGCGCCTGGTCGGGGAGAACGCCACCGCCCATACCGAGTCCCGGTGGCCTTCCAGCGGCTGGCCGAGCAGCAGGCGGGGGGCGCTCCGGTCGGTGACGTCCCACAGCCGGATCAGACGGTCATTGCCGCCCTCGGCCAGGAGCGTTCCGGCTGGGGAGAACGCCAGCGCCGACACCCGGTTGGTGGTGTGACCGGCCAATGGGTCGCCGAGGGGCTGGGGTGCGGTGGGGTCGGTGAGATCCCACCGCCGTAGGGTGCGGTCGTCGCCGCCGCTGGCCAGAAAAGGCCCCCGCGGGTCGAACGCCACCGTCCAGATTGCGTCGTCGTGCGTGATGATGTGCGCCGTGTCGAACCCCCGCGGGTTCTTCCGGTCGTCAAGATCCCAGAGCCGCACTGTGCGGTCGGCGCCGGCGCTGGCAAGGATCTTTCCGTCAGGGGAGAACGCCAGCGCCCGCACGGTGTCGTCGTGTCCGGGCAGCGGCTGGCCGAGCGGGCGGGGTTGTGCAGGACGGGTGACGTCCCACAGTCGCACCGAATGGTCCTGCCCTGCGGTCGCCAGGATGGTCCCCTTCGGCGAGAACGCCACCGCGAACAGCGGATTGTCCGGGTCGGCCAGTGGCTGGCGCGGATCCCAGAGTGGCCGAGGAGAGCTCGGGTCGGCGAGGCTCCACAGCTCGGCGGCTCCGTCCGCTCCCCCGCTGGCCATGATCGGCCGGCCCGGAGTTAAAGCAACCGAGGTCACCGCCGCGCTGTGCGTGGTCAGGGGTCGACCGAGCGCATGAGCGGTCTCCGGGTGGCGCACGTCCCACAGCCGCACGCTGTGATCGTCGCTGCCGCTGACCAGCGTCGTGCCGTCCGGAGAGAACGCGACCGAGAGCACCGACTCCGAATGCCCGTGAAGCGTCGGGCCGAGCGGGCGAGCACCACGCACCGGCGCCGCCCAAACTGCCGCGTTCCGCACGTCAGGAAGGTCGGCGGCCTGCCCGGAGCCACCCTGTCTGGTCAGGGCCACAGCGCCAACGGTCGCCCCCAGGGCCACCACGGGCCCCGCCATCAGAAGAACGCCACGCCGCGTCGGCCGGCCGTGCCACGCGCTCGTCGAGCCGGCTCGCACCGCCTCCTGCGCGGCGCTGTCCGCGTGCGCGGGGCGGCCTGCTTTCCCCGACGCATCGTTCTGCGGCGCGCGCTCTTCGGACATCGCCGGCCCCTGCGCTACCTGCGGTTCCACCGAAGCCGCGGGCCCCGCCGTAGCCACTGCTGCTGACACGGCCTCCGGCTCGGATGTCATCCGGTGGGATGGCGCGGTCTCCTCCGGGGAGAACAGCCGGCCGGGGAACGGCACCGGCCCGGAGACCCCGTCGACATTCGCCGGGGCGGCTGTCTGCGCGTCGTCGGGAGGATCGTCCGCATGACCGGACGCCGGCGGCGTGGCGGCGGCGTCGGCTGCCGGTTCACCGTCGGCGCCGGCTTCGGCATCGCGGGCCTTGACAGCTATGGCGGCGAAGACCTTGTTGGCGGGGTAGACCCGGCTGGCGGCGAGGAGGATCTGGCGCCGTCCGTCAACGACTGCCCCGAAGCCAAGGCGCACGTTGATCTCACGCCAATAGTCCAGCGGACGCTGCGAGGTCCACACCGGTTGCTGCGACCGCTCCAACCCGGCCTGCTCGAGCAGGGACCTGGCGTTTTCCGGAAGGTGGAAAGCACGCGCGAGCTCCCGCACCTCCTGTTCAGTCAACCTGTCCGTCACCATTCCCCCGAGACCAGGCCGTCACGTGGAACGCCCGCGACGGTGGATGCCGCGCACCGTCGCCCCTCCCGGACGGACCATGCCCGCCGATCGTACGCGGCCGGAAGATAGGGAAACGACACCTGGCAGCGGGGTTGTCATGCTGCTTTCCCACGAATGTCGTCCTCCCTATCCGGACGACATGAGCGACGGGCTATCCGGACGACATGAGCGACGGGCCGTCCGGATCGCCTCGGCTGGCGGGGCTCGCCGTCGACGCCGAACCGTGGAGCGGGCCTAGGCGCGGGGCATGACCTCCTCGGCGACCCAGCGCAGGTGGTCGAGGTAGGCCTCGAGGCCCGGGAGCGGCGGTGGCGCCACCCAGGTCTGGGTGACGCCGAGGGCGCTGAGGCGGGCGAGGCGGGCGAGGCGGGCGAGCACACGGTCGGCGTCGGTGCTGCCGGCCGCGAGCGGGTTGTCGAGGACGGCGTGTGATGCCGGGAGGTGGACCTGACGGGACAGTCAGCGCGGGTTCGGTCTGTTGTTCATGTGAGGCTGTGTCCTATGGTCGATCCCATGCCGAGTATGAGCGTGTCGGTGCGGGCGGAGACGCTGGAGGCCGCGCGGGCCGAGGCCGCCGCGGCCGGGCTCACCCTGTCGGCCTGGGTCGACAGGACGCTGGCCGAGGCCGTCTGGACGCGGCGCTTCGCCCGGCAGCAGGAACGCAACGCCGCCCTCGGGGTCACCTTCGAGTACCTGACCGGCGAGTTCGCCCGACTCGAGGAACTGCGACGCCGCGCGGCAGGGTGAGGTGTGGGCGCGGGCCGACGCTCCCGCGCACGCGCTGATCGTGTCCGCCGACATGTACAACAACGCCAACACCGGCCGGGTCGTGGTCTGCCCCGTCGTGCCGGGCGAGCCGCTGCCGTTCGACGACTACGCCGCCGACGTCGGAATCACGGTTCCCGTCCCGGGCACGGTGCTGCCCGAGCTCGTGGCCTGGATGCCGACCTCAGGCCTGTCGCACCGGCTCGGCGCCATCCCGCCCGAAGCCTGGCAACGCGCCGACCAGATCCTGCGCCGCGTCCTCGGTCACTGACGCAGGCCAGGCCGCGCCAGTCTCCGCCGCTGACTACCCACAGGGCGATGAGGTGGCCGTCGCGGCCGACGACTCAGTAGCTGAAGGTCGTCGCGCCGTCGTCGCCGATCCAGTTCCACATCGGGACCGTGCCGTTCAGCTCCGCGCCCTCAATCAGCACGCTGGCGTCGATCTTGCGGGCGTCGACGCAGATCGGGCACACGAAGTAGCGGCCACCGGCGATCCTGTATCGCTCGACGAGCGACTCCAGCGGTGGGCAGCCGGCACACCCCTCACCCTTCGCGTCGCCGGGCAGGGCGAGCCGGACCGCCTCCTGGGTCAGGAACATGAGCGTCTCCTTGCCGGTCTCCGCGGCGCCGACCGCCACGAGAAACGCGACGGTGACCTTCTCCAGGTCCTCGAGACCCGTGGTCAGGCTGATAACCGCCTTGCTCGCCATCGGCAACCCCCTCCTTCAACGAGAGTCAGAACGAACGTTCGTGTTTACCAGATTAGAGTACGAACGATCGTCTTGCGCGTCAACTAGGATGTGGGTCATGGCGGAGAGGGCAGCGCACACACGCCAGCGACGAGCTGACGGGGAGCGCACCCGCGCCGCGATCCTCGACTCGGCGATGCGACTGTCGACCGTCGACGGCCTCGAGGGCCTGAGCATCGGCAACCTCGCCAAGGACCTGGGCATGAGCAAGGGCGGTGTCTACGCCCACTTCGACTCCAAAGAGGACCTGCAGCTGGCAACCGTCGAGGCGGCTGGCGCCGTCTTCGAGGCGGAGGTCATCGAGCCCGCACTGAAGGCCGACCCGGGGGTGCCACAGCTCCTCGCGTTCTGCGACGCCTACTTCGATCATCTCGACCGGCGACGCTTCCCCGGCGGCTGCTTCTTCGCGGGCGCCGCGCTGGAGATGGGGACGCACCGTGGACCAGTGCAGGAGAAGGTCGCCGAGTTCCACTCCGGATTCGTCCAGCTCATCCGCGACTTCGTGCGAACAGCGGTCGGACTCCAGCAACTGCCACCCGACGAGGACCCGGCAGCGCTCGCCCTGGAGCTCAACGGCACGCTCCTGGCGGCCGACACGAGCTTCGTGATGTACGACGATCCCTCCGTACTGGACCTGGGTCGCCGCGTGGTGCGCCGTCGCCTGGGTCTCGCCGAAGCAAGACGAAACGAATCACCAGAGGAAGCCAGCAATACGCAGTAAGTATTCGGTGACGAGTACCGCATCGCCGCCTGACCACTTCCCCAGAAGATCACTTTGACCACAAGAGACCAGCTCTCGGGTCAAAACTCGGCCCCTGGAGCCCCACACGCCGCCATCGGACATGCTGGCGACGGCGGCGCATCACCTGATCATGCCGGCTGCCGAGGTCGACCGTAGCCCTGCATCAGACCCCGCCGACTCGTGCAGAGCACACATGGAACGCGGAGATCCCGCCTGGCCCACTCTGTGGGAGCCGGCCAGGATCTCGTACGCTGGCAGCCTCTAGCCACTTCGAACGCTCATCCGTGCGTGCGCGAACAAGCTACATCAAGGCCAGGTCTCGCCGTCTCATCTCGGGAGTCGCATGTCAACGATAGCGGTCAATGTCGCGATCGGCATATTGACAAGCGTCATAACCGGGAGTCTGGTCTGGAGCTGGCAAAGAGTCGAGTTTCTTCGAAGAAAGGGTCGGTACGGAGCGTTCTTCGGGCTCTCTGCCACCAGAGAGTGTGTCGTCGTCATCGGGCAGCAGATGAACAACCCATTCCGGCGTACAGCGCTCCGATGTCAGAGCGTTAGTTGAGGTGGCGAGTATCGCCAACGACGGAGGCACGGAGTTTCGCATTTTTCAGCCCGATCAGTTCCGCGGAGGCATTGGCGGTCGGGTTGAGTTCTGTATCGGTGGACCCTTTGCCAATGATAGAACAGCCGGGCACATTGCGACCTACCTCCCCGGCGCAAGTTTCACACCATACAACCGAGATCAGCCGGACTCGATCGCGATAGTCACAGGCAGTTCCGAGTTTGTTCGTGAACCCCCTACCTGTCAGCATGAGGTGAGTCAGGTAGCAGCTACCATCTTGTGACCGGGGCGGGGTTGGGAGAAGAAGATCGTGGTGGTGTCGGTGACGGCCAGGCGGGGCCTGGTCGATGATGGTCGGGTGGGAGATCGTGAGGCCGACCGGTCGCGGCCGGATCCGGAGGTCGAGCCGAAGGCGCGGCGGCGGTCGTTCTCGCCGGCGTACAAGCTGAGGATCCTGACCGAGTACGAGGCGGCGACCGGGCCGGGTGCGAAAGGCGCGATCCTGCGCCGAGAGAACCTGTATTCGGCGCATCTCGTGGAGTGGCGTAAGGCCCGCGACGCGGGGGCGTTGGCGGGTATGTCGAAGCCGAAGGGCCGGCCCGCGGTCGACGACCGGGACCGGGAGCTGGCGAAACTTCGGGTGGAGAAGGAACGGTTGGAAAAGGAGCTGGCGAAAGCCCGCTTCGTGATAGAAGTCCAGGGAAAAGTCTCCGAGCTCTTGGAGAAACTCTCCGAGGGCATGCCCGGGACCACCGACGACCCGAACTCGCCGACCAGGCGGAACGGATAATCGAGGACGGACTCGCCCGCCTCACCGAACAGGCCGGCGTGAGTACGGCGTCGGCGTGCGCGGCGTTGGGCCGGGCGCGGGCGACGCATTACCGCCGGCACCGGAAATCCCCCGCCCCGCCGCGGCCGGCGCCGATCCCGCACCGCCAGCGCCGGCAGCCCGCGGCGTTGTCACCGGCGGAGCGGGAGCGGGTGGTCGAGGTGCTGCACTCGGACCGGTTCGTCGATGCCGCCCCGGCGCAGGTCTGGGCGACCCTGCTCGACGAAGGGGTCTACCTGGCGTCGCAGCGCACGATGTACCGGCTGCTGGCCGAACGCGGTGAGACCGGTGAGCGCCGCCGCCTGGCGACGCACCCCGCCCACGTCAAACCCGAACTCGTCGCCGAGAAACCGAACTCCGTGTGGAGTTGGGATATCACGAAACTCCGCGGCCCGAAGAAATGGTCCTACTTCTACCTGTATGTGATCCTGGATGTGTACAGCCGTTATGTTGTCGGGTGGATGGTCGCTGACCGGGAATCCGCCACCCTCGCCGAGGATCTGATCATCGCCAGCTGTGAGAAGCAGCGGATCGATCGGAGTCAGCTGACGATCCACGCCGACCGGGGCACCTCGATGACCTCGAAGACCGTCGCGCTGCTCCTCGCTGACCTCGGCGTGACCCGTTCCCATTCCCGGCCCCGGGTGTCGAACGACAATCCCTACAGCGAGGCCCAGTTCAAAACGTTGAAGTACCGGCCCGACTTCCCGGGTTCCTTCGACACCATCCAGACCGCCCGCTCCTGGTGCCGGGCGTTCTTCGACCACTACAACAATGATCACCGTCACTCCGGGCTCGGGCTACTCACCCCGGCCGTCGTCCACCACGGCCAGGCGCCCGCGGTCCGCCGGGCCCGCGCTGCCGTCCTCGACACCGCCTACACCGCGCACCCCGAACGGTTCGTCCGCCCGCCAAGCCCACCGGCCATGCCCGAACCCGCCTGGATCAACCGACCCCAGAACGACGAAGACCAGACACCGGAGGCAGAGGCCGAGACCAGCTAATTTCCACAACATCCTGCCTCAAAGAGGTTGACAGGTTCCGACCCGGCCTGCGAGAATATGCAATACTTGCGCGAGTATTTCCTTCCCCGCAGGCACGGCCGCTATTTCTGATTGCCGGCCAGACGGGTATTACCAACCTCGCCGGCGCACATTTTTTGCGGCGCCGGTTCGAGGAGCTGCGCAGCACCTATGGTGCTGAACGCGAATTCTGCCTGGTATTGCGAGTGGACCGACCCGACGTCTACGGCCACGAGTCGGTTCACATAGCGAGCGACGTCACGGGAACTGCCTTTGCTTCGTGACCGTCATCGTACGAGAATACGATCGACCCGACGGGATCTGCGAGGTCCGGCATGATCCCTCCTACCGGCACTGCTCGGCGAAACGGCCGCCCAGGCCCCCGATGAGGAGTCGTGATGGGCTTCTATGACGACCAGGTGCTGCCCCGCATCGTCGATCTCGTCCTCGGCCGGCCGGTGGAGGAGGCCAGGGCGCGCGTCGCGGCCGGGCTGTCCGGCGAGGTCCTGGAGATCGGCTTCGGATCGGGACGCAACATCGCGCACCTTCCAGCGGGAGTCACCCGCCTGCTCGCGGTCGAGCCCGCCGCCGTCGGACGCACGCTCGCCGCACCCCGCATCGCCGCCGCGCCCGTCACGGTCGAGTTCATCGGCGACGACGGTCAGGCGCTACACCTTCCGGACGCGTCGGTCGACCACGTCCTCACCACCTGGACACTGTGCACCATCCCCGACACCGAACGGGCACTGCGCGAGATCCATCGCGTACTACGGCCCGGCGGCACCCTGCACTTCGCCGAGCACGGCCGCTCACCCCTGCCCACCGTCGCCCGCTGGCAGGACCGGCTCACCCCCACCTGGAGCAGGATCGCCGGAGGCTGCCACCTCAACCGCAAGATCGACGACCTGGTCGAGAAGTCCGGACTGACCCTCGCCTCGGCCAACAACCATCCGATGCGCGGGACGGCCCAACTCGCCTTCGCCTACGAGGGCATCGCGTCCAAACCGACCTGATGCCCCAGGCGCGCAGTCTCGCAGCCCAGCTCGCGCCCACCGCGGGCTGGACGGGTGCCACGGATTTCGTCAGGACAGGACCCGTTGGATGGCTTCGAGGCTGGATCCGCCGTCGGAGTTGAACGCAATCTTGGCAGTCGGCGCGCTGGTATGAATGAGGTTGACCACGGTCTCGAAGAACTCCAGCAGCGGCTACGCGAGACCGTGCTCAATCGTCTGGGCATCGACACCTGGCAGCGCGTTCGGGTCAAGACCGACGATCAGGACACGAGTGACAGCCACCTCGGCAGGATAACGGGCATTCAGGCAATCCACCTCAGCCAAGGTCACGTCCACGCCACGGCTATGGATGGACACGAACGATTCAGAAGGTCGGGACCACCGGGGGCGGGCGGAGCGGCGCGCCGGCGCTGGCACCCACGACGGCGGCTATCGCGCGCTGGCCGTCCGCGAGAGGGTGGCCGCGCAGGTTGCCGCCGTTGCGGCCGAGGCCGTAGATCCACGGATCGCGGCTGCACAGCTCGTGGCCGTTCAGCGCGTCCGCCACGGAGACGTAGGTGGCTCCGCCGGTGGTCGCGGCGACCCGAAGGCGGCCGTCGAGGTAGTCCTGCACCTGGTTCAGATGGGTCAGCTCGGTGGGCGTCAGCCACCCGCAGCGCGTCGTGTCCGCGATGAGCCGCGGAAAGAGCCGCGGATAGCCGACCACGACGACGCGGGCCTGCGGCGCGGCCTTCTGGATGGCAGGAATCACCTCCTGCTGAACACGGGCGGCCACGTCGTCGATCTTGCGCTCCTCCTTCTCCGGCTGCTGTACGCACTGCCACACGAAGCAGGTCTCCAGCGTGGAGCTGAATCCGAGGTCGTTTCCACCGATGGTCACGGTCACCACGCCCACCGGCTTATCCCGGTTGATCTTCTCGAGCCGGGACACCTGGGAGGTGGAGTCGAGTCCGCCCGGGTGCTGGCCGCGGGACAGGACATCGTCGATCTCGGCCCCCGAGCAGGCGAGATGACCATTCCCGGCGATGCTGCCGGAGCCGTCGACGCCGAGCAGACGGGGCCACGCCTGCGGGCTGCGGTGGCAGTCGTCCTTCGTGGTCGCGGTGCCGTCGTCGAACGGTGGGTTGCCCTCGCCAGAGGAATAGGAGTCACCGAGGGCGACATAGGTCGTAGGAGCGTGCGTGTCGGTCGCCCAGACGGCGACATGGCCAGGCGCGTACAGGACGAGATTGCCGTCGTTCTGAAGCTCCAGCTGCCCGCCGCGGTGATCGTCCGTACCCGTACTCCAGATGGCCCGGTGGCCCGGCGCGTAGACGACGAGATTGCCGTCCGGCTGCATCTCCAGCGTGGAGCCGGTATTTCCATCGGTTTCGGTCGACCATCTGGCGACGTGCCCGCGGCCGAACAGGACGGCATTCCCGTCGTCCTGCATCGTGAGTTCCCAGACGCCGTCCGGCGAATGAATGCTCTGCCTCGGCCACAGCGTCTCGCTGCCGGCCAGCGCCGTGGGCACGGCCGTGGCAGCCGTCGTGGACAGGCAGCTGAGCCCCGCCGCCACGGCAGCGACAAGGGCGTACCGGCGCATTCGGCCACGCCGGCGTGTTCTCGCGCTTCTCACGCTTTCCCCCGGCTCCCAGCGGACCCGGCACAGAGTCCGTTGCGGGAAGAATGATAGCAGGCGAGCCAGATCACCCGAAAGACCGGGTAATACCCGGCCGTCCAAGCAGGAAAATCCTGGTCCCTACGGCGTTCGGCCGGGTAGCACGGCGGAATGCTCCAGCCCGAACCGTTCAAATCCCGTGGAGCCGGTCTGGTCGAGCGATCCGGGGCGCGCAGCCGCACCATGATCGGTTGCGCGCCGGCGGGGACTGCATACGGAGTGAGCAGTGCGGGCGGTGCGGGCGCAGGCGCGGTCACCGAGTGCTCGTCGAGGGACCGCGCACCGCGCGGTCGGACCGGTCAGAAGGTGGGGGTCGGGGTGGGAAGGAGGGTCGCGAGGGCGGTGGGGGCGCGCAGGGGGAGCAGGTGGTTCTCGCCGGGGACGACGGTGGTGCGGGTGTCGGGGAGCATCGTGGCGAGGTGGTCGGCCAGTGTCCGCGGGACTGGTTGTACCGATGGCTGCACTGCACTGGGCAGGCTACGGCCTGCCCGACGACGCAGTGGTCGCCCTACATCACGGACCACCGCCCCATCAAGTCACCTAAACATCGCTATGCGTACATCACGTGCGTGGACTCCACTCTCCACTCCGGGCTGCAGCGGCCCGGCTGGCCGGGACGACTCGGTCCGCCGCCCACCGCGCTGGCGGACGCACACGGCACCCGCCCCGCCCACCAACCGCCCGGCCGTCCGGCCGGCCGGACGACTCCTGTCCCGCCGAGGGACGACACAGCCGAGCAAAGGCCGAGGTCGCAGCCGGATTCAGAGCTGAGGCCGGGGCCGGACCATGGATCGAAGCCCATACCTACCAGAGCGAGGATCGAAGCCGAGACCCGGGCCGGAGGCGGGCGGCGAATGCCGGAGGCGCGTCGGGTATTCCTGGCAAAGCCGGTCTTTAGTCGATGGTAACGATTCTCACAGTCCGCCCGCCCCTCTGTTCGTCCGGCCGGTGACGAGTAAGGGTATTGGGGGGAAAGTCCCCGTTTTCACACCCCGATCTTTCTCCTGGATCCCGCACGCCTAAAACCAGAAGGTATTGATGCGTCAAGGTCCTCTTGCTGGCAGATACGCGGCGTCCGCAGCCATGGTTATATTCGCGCTTATTCCCTACCTGGCTCTGTCGGCCGCGCTGGAGCCGTTGGCGCCGATCGTCGCCAAGCAACTGCACATGAGCGCGCAGACGATGAGCCTCAGCTCGGGCCTGGGCAACGCGGCCTACGCGCTGGGGACGGTGCTCGCCGTCCAGCTGGGTCTGCACCTGCCGCAACGGCGGATGCTGCTCGTCTACGCGGTCGTGCTCGTCGTCGGATCGGTGCTGACGGCGGCGGCGCAGGACGCGGCCATGTTCATCGTCGGCCACCTGTTGCAGGGCCTGGCCACCAGCATGCTGCTGATCGCCGCGGCCCCTGCGCTGGCGATCGGCTACCCGCGCGAGAAGCTGCGCACCACCGTAATGATCATGAACATGGGCATCTTCGGCGCGGTCGCACTCGGCCCGTTCATCGGTGGTCTGCAGGCTGACGCCGACGCCTGGCGACCGCTGTTCTGGGTCGTCACCGGGGTCTCGGTGCTGGCGCTGCTGCTGGTCGTGCTCACCTTCGAGGACGCACCGCCGGCGAACCCCGACGCCCCGCGCGACCTGCCGGCGATCGCGCTGTCCGCGGTCGGCAGCCTGGCGGCCTTCCTCGGCGCGTCCGAACTGACCAGCCACAGCTTCCTGGACGTCGAGGTGATCGCACCGCTGCTCGGCGGTCTGGCACTGATCGTCGTCCTCGTCGTCTACCAGTACCGGGCCACGCAGCCGCTGCTGATGGTCCGGGAGATGCTCACCAGCTCGATCCCGGTCGCGGGCGTGGTGATCGCGCTGTTCGCCGCGGCGGCGTCGGTGTCCGCGACGGGACTGACCGCCTCGGTGCTCGCGGAGACCTACGGACCGGTGCGCGTCGGGCTGCTCTACCTCCCCGAACTGGGCGGCGCGGTGATCGCCGCGATCACGTTCGGGTTCGTCGTCACCCGGCGTTCCGTGCACTACATGCCGCTCGTGGGCATGGTCCTGCTCGCCGCCGGAATCCTGGTCTTCTGGTTCGCGATGCCGGCGAGCCAGCCGCTGGCGCTCGTCGCTTCGGGACTGACCGGGCTCGCCCTCGGCGCCACGGTCGCCCCGGCGTTGTTCGTGGCCGGTTTCTCCCTGCCGTCCGCCAACCTTCAGCGCGTGTTCGCCCTGGTCGAACTGCTACGTGCGGTCGCCGCCTTCATGATCGCGCCGATCTTCGCCCATTTCGCGGCGACGGTGACCGGCGACCTCAACGAGGGAACGAACATCGCCCTGTGGATCGGCCTTGGTCTGGCCCTCGCCGGCGGCGCCCTCGGCGTCGCGATCTACGCCCTGAGCGGTGCCCGCCCGCAGACTCCCGACGTCGACACGTTCCTGGGTGCCCTGCGTCCGGCCTGGTACTCACCCCCGCTGCTGAGCAGGCTCCGCCGAACCCCCCAGATCGATGATCTGGACATCGCCCTCCCCGTCCCGGAAAGCATCGACTGACATGACCTCACCCCACACCGACGTCGACGCCGTGCAGCCCGGTGCCCTAGCTGGCCGCACCGGCCCGGTGCTGTTCGCCTATGACGGCAGTGACGTCGCCGGCCACGCCATCCAGTACGCCGCAACGCAGCTTCCGCCCGGGCGCGAGGCGCTCATCCTGTGCGCCTGGCAGCCGGCCGACGTCGGATTCACCCCGGTCGGCTCGCAGCATTTCGACGCGAACAATGCCGCCGAGGTCGAGAAGGCGGCGGCCGGCATCGCCGCGCACGGTGCCCACCTCGCAAACGAAGCCGGATTCCGCGCCGAGAGCGCCACCGTCCAGGCGGCACCGACCTGGAAGGGCATCATCGCCACCGCCGCCGAGCGCCAGGCGGAACTCATCGTTCTCGGCGCCCATCGGCACTCCCGACTGGCCGGCCACCTGCTCGGCAGCGTGGCCACCTCGGTCGTCGCCCACGCCCCCGGCGCCGTCCTGGTCGTCCACCAGCGCGACTGATCCGGCCGGTCACTGCAGGCAGGCCAAATACGGTCGCGGGCCGGATCGCCGGGGACGACGCACGTCTCAGAACGCAACAGTGCCTGCACCATAGATGCCGTTGCCGCCCCCGTTGCTACAAGAAAGCGGCAGAGCCCCGCACCCTGGATGGGGGTGCGGGGCTCTGGCCTGTCTCAGCCGTGCGTGCGCTCGGCAACACACCCCGAACACCCCCAACCGACCCTGCCACTGCTGCCGATGCTGCTACGCATCACGCACACATTCACACTGGATGTTGCTGGCCCTGACCGCCTCCCCACCGGGTGGATGCTCCCTGAATCGACGAATACAGATACCGGTATGGTGTCGGCGTTCGGGTCAACGGGGGGTGCTGTGACAACGGACGCCGGCTACACCTTTCTGGTCAGCTACGCCCGGGAAGACGCGCCGTGGGCGCGCTGGATCGCCTGGCAGATCGAGGACGCCGTGCTCGTCGACGGGGAGCCGGCACAGGTGTTCCTCGACGAATGGGACGTTGTTCCCGGTCAGAGCATGCTGGGCGCCGTCGACCGCGCACTGCTCCGGTCGGCCCAGGTCGTCCTTGTCCTGTCGCCCCGTTCCATCGCGGGGGAAGGGACTGACGACAGCGTCTGGCGGTCGGTCTGGTCCGTCCGACGAGCCGACGGGCGGCCGCCCGTCGTTCCGGTGCGCGTCGTCGCCTGCGACCCGGAGGGGCTGCTCGCAGAGCGACGTTATGTGGACCTCGTCGGGTTGGACCAGGCCGCCGCGGCTGCCGCCCTGCAGTCCGGCCTCGGACACGCAGTGCGAGGCGGACGGTTGAAGTCCTCCGACCCGCCGCGTTTTCCCGGCCGAACGGACGTGCCGTCGTTTCCGGGTATCACGCCGACCCCGACTGTCCCCACCGGCAACGACACCGAACCGGCGCGGAGGGCCGTGCCGCCCGGGGACCGGCCGGGGCATGCTGCCTCGGACGGCAGGGCCGGACGCCGGCGCCGCCGGTTGTCTCCCGTGGCCGTGGCCGGTCTCGCGGTGGTGGCCGTCCTGGCGACAGCGATCACGGCGGTCGTCCTGCGCGATGGCGGCGGGTCGTCGGTGGCGGCCGCACTGAACGTGGCCCTCCAGCCGGTCAGGAGCGCCGGGGGCAACCCGTTCATGCCCAGTCTGGGGGACGATGCCCAGGCAGTGACACCGCCCAAGGACGTTCACGGCAGTGAGGTTGCGGACACCCCCGGCCTGTTCGGTGGAACCCGGGACATGGCCCGGTGCGACGCGGCGACGATGACGACCTTTCTGAAGGCCAAGGCCCATGCTGATCTTCTGGCGGCCTGGTCCTCCGTTCTCGGCATCCGGCCGGGCGACCTCGACGGCTACGTGCGCGGCCTGACGCCCGTCACGCTGCGGGCGGACACCGCCGTCACCAACCACGGCTTCAAGAACGGGCACGCCACCGCGATCCCGGCGGTTCTACAGGCCGGCACGGCGGTCCTGGTCGACAGCCATGGCACGCCCGTGGTCAAGTGCTTCTGCGGTAACCCGCTGACGCCGCCGGCTCGCTACTCCACCGCCGAGTACACCGGTCCGCGCTGGTCCGGATTCGGCGAAAAGAATATCATCAGCGTGCAGCCCAGAACGACCACGATCAAGGTTTTTGTCCTGGTCGACACGCAGACCGGAAAAGCATTCCAGCGGCCGGCGGGAACCGCGGGATCCCAGGATCAGGAATACACCGGCCCGACCGGTGGCTGCGGTGGCGCGGGGCCGGGCATCGCGGGCGGCGGCCTGGAACTCGTCGTGAAATCCGGGAAGACGACCTGCGCGGTGGCCCGGCAGGTGCTGGACGCCTACCGCGCGGACCACCAGCGGGAGGGATCGGCCGGTGTCGCGACGGTCGACGGTTGGGACTGCGCCCACACCAGTGTGGCAGGGGCGACGCAGTCCGGTGATTACGAGACCTGTCAGCGTGGCGGGGTCGCCATCGGCACGAGGCTCGCACGGGCCGTGTCCGCCGTGTCGACGACCCCGCTCGCCAGGCAGTGGTCCGGCGCACAGCTCGCCACGGCCCTGCTGCCCGGCGCCTTCTTCGTTCCGGGCTACTCGACCCTCCCGGGAGTCGAGCATCCGCTCCTCACTGATTCGGGGGGAACCATCGGTGTGCCGTCGAGCCCGGTGACCGAACTCGCCGACATCGACTGCCAGAAGATCGCTCCTGGCTACGTCGGGCCATTTCTGCTCGACCGGTCCTCTGACGGGGCCGCGCCGACCAGTTACCCCGGCGAGAACGGATACGCCTTCACGAGATATGACTCCAGCGGCGGCGTGGCCTTCACCACGCAGGTAATCCAGTTCGGCACCAGCAATGCCGCCTCGGGGTTCTTCTCGAGGTTTCGAAGTGTGATCCAGGGGTGTACCGGCGCGACCAGCGGTCCAACCGGCGTCACCGGAATCTCCCTGGACGACGTGGACGGATACGCGGCGACAAGCTACTCGATCTACGTCGCGATGCAGTGGCGAGTTCTTCTCGTGGTGAACGGGGTCGACGTCGTCTGTGTCGCCGTGGCCGCCTCGGCCGACAACGTCGCGATACCCGACCAGCCCACGCTGCCCTCGGCGGCCGATGCCACGATGGCCGGCCTGGCAACGCTCGCCGGGTGAGGCCCGCCGTGGTCGCCGACGAAAGCGGATGGCGGCAAGAAGACCTCCCCAACCAGCGCCTAGCGCCAGCCGTAGCGCTGATGCAGCCGGTCCGTGACCCGCTCGAACGGCTCGCGCGGCAGGGCCGTCGACTCTCGGCGCATCCCGCCCTCGTGCACCCGGATCACCCGGTCCAGGTTGACCCAGGACGGTCGGTGCTCGCTGTCCCACCCGCCCGCGCCGACGGGCACAAAGTCGCCCTCGCCGTCATGGTCCTTGCTGGTTAGCTGCACGGCCAGGTAGGTGCCCGCGGATTCGACGGCCACCACGAGCACCGGCCGATCCTTGCCCCGTCCGTCGTTCTCCTCGAACGGCACCCACGTCCAGACGATCTCGCCGGGATCCGGAGCCCCGTCCGACTGCGGCGCGTAGCTCATCCGCACCGGCCCGATGCGACCCGGATCGACCTCCCTGGTGGCGTCCGGCCCGAACTCGCCCGGCGAGACCCCCGCACTCGCGCGGGACGACCGCGCCCGCTCCCGGGCCGGGTGACTGCGCGCGGCTGCCCCCGAGGGCGAAGGGGAGAACGAAGCAGGGGAAGGGGCCTTCGGTGTTGGTGCCGACCGCCGCTGACCTTCCCGTCCCGCCTCCCGCGGCGGTGCCTCACCCTGGCGGCGGCCGCCCGTCACCAGGTCGGACACGATCTTGACCAGATCCCCCAGCAATCCCATGCCGCCACAATAATTGGACGCCGCTGCCGCATTCGGAGGGTTCGTTCGGCGCACGTCAAGGCGCGCGGCGGGGCACTGCCGCGTCCTGAGGGAGCAAGAGCCTGCCAGCGGCCCTGATGATCGGCAGTCAGACGGCGGCGGCGGCGGCGAGGTTGTAGTGGCCGCGGCGGATGTTCTGGACCAGGGCATGTCCGGTGCTGCTCGTCTGGACCGAGCGGAGCCGTTTCAGTCCGCGCATCGACCTACTCGGCCTGGGACTGCTGCTCGGCGGCCTAGCGCTGGTCGCGGGCCCTTCCGCGATACCGTTCGGCCGGCGCGAGGACGGATCGCCCTGAACCCCGCCCGCACGGGGTCGCCAGCAGCGCTGACCGCGTTCTTCGCCTGCGTCGACGAACCACCACGCAAGAAATCTTGAAGCGGCAGAGCCCCGCACCTTGGATGGGGGTGCGGGGCTCCGGCCTGTCTCAACCGTGCGTGCGCTCGGAGGGAATCGAACCCCCAACCTTCTGATCCGTAGCCCTCGGCACCTGATCCACGGACGTCCGCCAGCGTCCACCGGCGCAGGTCACGGCCTCACCGACGTCCACCGCTGTCCATCGACGTCCACCCCGGTTGCAGTACAACTGCCGTACAGCGGACCACCCGGCGGCAGTTACGGAGCGTCGACCGATCCGACCAGCGGATTATGTGATCACTGGCAGTCTGTCTGTCGACGTCGCCAAGGTCCCACGGTGCAGGTCATGGCCCTAACCACGACCACGGGTCTCCATCTTCATCTGCCATCGTCCGCCGGCTTGGCTGCCAGCCGGGCTTCCAGAGCGCTACAGCAGCGGAGGCGGCGCGGAGCATCAAACGTTGCCACAGCGGTTCCAGCAACGGGCGGACGTCTAGGTGGCCACCCGATCTGACCTCGGCATTCGTCACTCAGGGAGACTTTTACACCGCGCCCCGTGTACGATCTAGCACACTAAGCGACAGATATATTCTTCGATGTTGATTTTGCTTTGGAGGGAGAAACGGCGTTGACGGAAGGCAACATAGGCGAGGAACGGAACGAAAACTCGAAGAATCTCGACTTACAAGAGTCACTAATCCGCGAATTTAGAGTAGCGCAAAGGCTGCGCTATATCTGGTTGCTTTCTAGCCTTGTCGTCGCGGCACTTCTCGGATCTGCTACTATTCTTGGGATTTGGCGATCCTACTCCACTCCATTTAGTTACATTGGACTAATTGCTGGTGCAATCTCGACGGCATTCGCGGCGGCGCAGATTCTTGCACGACGCCCTAGCCTCGCTAACCTTAAATATCGACTGGTTGTACTACAAAACGAACAGTTGAATCTTGCGGCAGCGAGCGCTACTGACCCTCTAACCGCCCTTCGGGTCTACCGAATAAGATCTCAGTCGGACATAGAGAACTACAGTAAAGAGGCTTCACGAAATCGCCGGATCCATAACATATTCCAAGCCGTGATCATTATAGGTTCTATCGCTGTCACGAGTCTCACGAGTGCAGGTTCGACAAATCCATGGACGCGCTGGTCCGGTGCTGGACTCGCAGCCTTGGTAAGTATCTCTGCTGGATTCACGGGATATTTCAAGTATCGCGAACGTAGCTTCAATCAGCAGCAGACTGCCGACGCGATAGCGAAAGAAGCGAAAGCCGTGGAGCTAGGAATTGATCGCTATGATTGCAGCGAAGGAGAGGCGCTAAAGAAATTCGCCCAGAAAGTAGAAGAACTGAAGGAAGAACAGCGCAAGAAAGAGCTACAGCTAGAACAAACATCAAACCCTAGAGAGGGTGCAGCAACTTAGTCATTCGTGTCGCCCGTCCACCGGTTTCCGTAAATTTTTTGCCAGTGCTGGTCGCGGGCTCAGCCTCGTGCACCAAGTCCCGCGGCCGTCTGCGGACTTGACTGCCATGATTCTCCACATGCGTGTAATGCGTAGTTTCATCTGGATCTTCAATGGACGTCCGCCATCGTCCACCGTCTCGGCTGTCAGGTTGGCTGTCAGATCCGGACGGCGAGAGGTGATGTTGTAGGCGCGAAGTTGGTTGACGGGATCAGGCCGGCCCAGGCGGACGCCAGTCCGGCTGCTGCGATGTGCGTGACGATGGCGGTCGCGGTTCCGACGACCGCCCGAGCAATGATCAACAGTGTCTTCTTCATCGCGCCCTCCTCTCCACCGCGTTCGGCAAGGATCGTGTTCAACATCTCCAGGCCGAGTGTCACTCCGAGCAGCGCCGCGAGGATCGAACTCGCGACCTGGGCATGAGCCTCGGCTCCTGAGCCGACCTCATCCCGCCAATCTGATCTTACCCCAGCGCCTTCCAACGCTGGTCGACGCCATCCGCGCGGATGACCGGAGGATTATGAGTACGTCAGCGCTTGATCCGCTGACGTCCACAGACGTCCGCTGGTGCTGGTCTCGGACTCGGCGTCGTCCGCCAGGCTCCACCGTCGTCCGCCCTGTTCCGTGGGCTTGGCTGCCGCTCTGGCTGCCAGGCCGGCGAACGGTTGGCCCCTGACGCGAAGCGGTCGCGGTCGTCCACGGTCGCCCCCGTTTCTCCCCGGGGCCGGTCGAGCCTGGGCGCCGGTACCGCACTTGCCCACCGTCGTCCGTGGACGTCCGCCGGCTCGGCTACACGGTTGGTCACACCCGTTGGCAAGCCGACCCGCACCGCAGGCGCGCCAGCGCCGAGGAGCGGAAGCGTCGCGGAGCGGAAGCGTCGCGGCAGCTATTCGTGGCCCGCTCTGGGATCTTCAGCAAGTAGCGGTTAGACCGTCTCCAGGGCCAGCCGTACACCCTCGTCCAGGCGTAGCCGAAAAGGGTATATAATCGCTTTTGGCTCGCAAGGGCTACTCGTCGACTCGGCACGCTGATTGTGCGTGGTTCAGCGAGAGTACCACATGTCAGAGAGTATTTGATCTTGGATTTCTGGCGGCCCTACTTGCGGGCGCCACCGCCGGGCATGGAGCGGATATTAAGCTAGTCGAGTTTGAATGTGCAAGCAAAGATGCATTTGATGAGTACTTTGCATCGATTGCACGCTTCAAAGAAAAGGGGGAAATTTCCTTCGGTGTCACGGGCGCCGTATTGTTGTATCCACAGACGATTCTTGTTATTGACGCCGGAAGTTATTTTTGCGTGGAGCTTATTGGAGCGAGGCGCCAATATCGTTCCTTGAAGATGAAGCGGCACAAGGCTGGGAGTATCGACCAGTACTTGGGCCAGGATGGTCTCACAGGGCCTTCGCTCATTGATATAACGGGGCAAGATACGACCATAGCTAATATTCTTTTTTCGGGGCAGAGGGAGCTGGTCTTACTTGAAACCCGCTTCCCGGGAATGTCGGAACTGTATCCGACCAAGATAGTGCTAGTCGACGCGGTCGAGGGTGGAAGCGGTGGCGTCCTAAAGTTTTCGGACGAGACCAATTTTGTATGCCTCGAGAACGTCCTTGTGGTACAGCGGAGAAATTCGACCGTTCATATCAGGAACCCGATCTTCCTCTTAATTGTTCGAAAGGAGACGGGTCTTTCTAAATATCGCGAGTATCTACGCCAGTTGACCCGGGTCGAGGATAGGCGATCTGTCAGGGCGATCCCCGTGGTGCCCAAAGGCGTAGCGGAATCTGGGGTTATAGCGGGACAGCTGGCAAACCTGTACCTTACGAGGGGCCTCCGCGAGACAACAATCGGCACGTTTCTTGAGGATCATCGCGAGATTATTCTGGGCGCCCTGGGCGCCTTGGACTTTGTCAGCGAAGCATACCTTCCTTGGCAGGAAGGTGGCGTCGGTGATGAGAGTCCGATCAACCCTGACCTACTGGTCAAAAGAAGCGACGGACGCTGGGACATTTATGACCTAAAGCTCCCCCTACTTGAAAGAAGGAGTATAACTAAGGGGGGTAGGAAGCGTCGGAGATTCGTCGACTCCGTGACCGAAGGGGTTGCTCAACTCGCTCACTATCGGGAGTACTTTACTTTTGAACGGAATCGGGAATTCGCTCGAACTAAATACGGCGTTGAGGTAGACGATCCCAAGTGCGGTTTGATCGTTGGCACCGGTGAGAATGTAGTGAATGCGGAGGTATCCGAAGCCCTTCGGGTAATGATGCCGGTAGAGATCGTGGACTATGACACGCTCTTGCAGATGTATCTGCTGGCTAGCAGAGTCGGAAATCTTCCGGGTTCATGAGAGAAACGCCGTAGGTGCCAGGGGCCCAGACCGCGACGGGCCGGCGAGCATGGCGCGCCAGCGCCACGCGCAGCCGTCGCGCGGTGCGGGACGTCGTGCCCGCTGGCTCTTGATCCTAAAACGAGCAATTCGGCAGACACGACGTCAGGTGCCGATGCTCGGGTGTCCAGCCGTGGCCATCACGAACAGGGCGGCGGTCCGAGCGTCTCGGCCAGTCTGGGTGTCGAGGTGGTGTTGGGCGGCGTCGATGGCGGTCTGGAGCTGGTCGGCCTGGGCGGCTGGGAACGGGTTGGGTAGGTGGCTGAGGGGTGCGGTCACGATGCCGTCGGCTCCGGCGTTGAGGCTGGCGGCGATGTGGCGTGCGGTTCCGTCCCACAGGGTGAAGTCCGGGCCGGTCGCGGTGCGAAGAGCTGCGATGCCGCGTGGTGGGACCTTGGAGACCTTCGCGGCCGCGGGCAGGATGCCGGCGGTGCGGGCGGCGGCGGCAAGCTCGGGTGTGAGGGTGGTTGGGCTGAATTCCGGGTGGCTGAACAGGTAGCTCGGTCTCGGCAATGCGGCGAACAGGTCCAGTGCCTCGGCGTCGTTGGCGAGGTCTCGTAGGACGACCATCGGGACGACTCCGGCGCGGGTGGCGTGGGTGATGTCGGCGGGAGTCCAGCAGCACGCGGTGAGCCGGTCCACTCCGATCGTTTCCGCCCACAGGTCGACGACCGCGGCGCGGTCGGTTTCGCTGGCCTGGTGTCCGCCGGTCGTGGTGCCGGAGAGGATGAAGCGGTGCGCCCATGTTTCCGCGGCACGCCGGGCGTAGGCGGCGGTAGCAACCGTGTCGATGTCGCCGTCTGGGGTGCGGAAGGTGAGGGCGGGAAGGACAAGCTGCATCGCGGTCAGTCCACCTTGTCCCGTACCGGTGGGACGGCTCGGGTTCGGTTGGTCAGCGTGCGGTGGATGTGAACGGCGGCCTCGTCGGGCGGTCGCTGGTCGGTGCGTAGCGCCAGGTCGAACACGTCCATGTCCGCTGCGGCGAGATCGGTTTTCGTCTCGTCCCAGACGGTCAGTCGTTCGGCAACGTCGGTGCTTCCGCGCTCGCGGGCTCGGGTAGCGGTGACCTCGCGGGGGCACCACAGAAGGACCGTCACCCAGCGGGCCGGGTATTTGGCGTGAAGCGCGTGGATGCCGGCGACCTGCCCGAGATGCACGACCGGCACGTGGCCGGCGGTGGTGAGGTCGTCGAGGCGGGGCCGGTCGATGGCGTACACGTTCCCGTACCGCTCGTTCGCATAGAGAATCGCCCCCTCGGCCTGGAGCCGGTCAAGCTCGTCGGCGGACGCCGCCCGGTAGGGGGCACCGGCAGTCGCGCCGACTTTCAGCCGATCGAAGTGCACATACCGATCGTCCAGCGCGGTGAGAGCAGCGGTAACGGTGTCCTTTCCGGCGGCGGGGGGGCCGTAGAGGATGACGGCGTCAGGACGCATCGCGGATCCGGCTGGCCAGACGGCGGGCGTGCTCGGCAAGGTTGCTGCGGGCGTGGCGGCTGTTGTCGACCACGTAATGCGTGCACACCGGCCGCTGGTCGGGGTCGATGGTGGCCACGTACTCGTCCCAATAGGACAGCTTCCACGTGTCGCGGGCGGCGTCGCGGGATTCGAGGTAGTCGCGCTGGGAGTCGATGTCGCAGCGCAGCCAGACCACGGCGATCGCCGCGCCGGCCTTCGCGCACCGCTTCTTCATCCGCTCCATCCACGCGGCGTCGGTCAGCTCGCGCACGAACGGCGCAGTGACGACCGTCGGCAGGCCCAAGCGCAGGTTGTCGAACGCGGTGTCGAACATCGCCCGATATTCCAATGGGCGAATCCGGCCGGTGTAGACCTCGCCCTGGCGGTCGTTCGGGTCGGTGTCCATCGACAGCAACAGGGACTCGGTCAGCGGGCGGCTCATCGTGTCCTTGTCGAGCAGCGACCAGCCGGTGATCTCGCAGATGAACCGGGCGAACTCCGTCTTCCCCGAGCCCGGGAACCCGGCCACCATCACCAGGACCGGGGAGCCCTCCCGCGGCCGACCCGAACTCCACGCATTGAGGATCTTCGCTTCGAGGTCGATCGGGGGAAGCTCGACCCGGCGGCCTCGGCTGGCGGCGGGGGGTTCGATGCTGGCGAGAAGCTGGCGGATGGAGTCGGTGACCTCGTCGCGGCGGGGCACCACCGGCGGCGCGCCGAACGCCCCACCCGCCTGTTCCCGAAGGTGAGTGGGCACCCGCAGCGTCTCCCGAGGCGGTCGGGGCACGACGCCCGCGGCTCCGGGGACTTCCCAGGGGCGAGGCGCCAGGCCGACCATCGCACCAGGGATGCGCAGGCCGTCGGCGATGCGCTCGACGACCTCGACTTCCTCGACCTTCGCCTTGCCCCCGGCGATGCGGCTGATCCTCGACTGACTGAAGCCCTCGATCGAGGAGGCTATGCGGTCCTGGCTGACGTGATCCCACTTGCGCATGAGCAGGAAGGCGGCGCCGAAGTCCCGGCCGCGCAGGGCGTCGGCCATGTCGTCGCGGTGTAGCAGCTCCGAGGAGACGGTGTAGCGCTGCCAGGCGGATTCGGGATCGGCGGTCATTCGTCGCTCTTCGGTCGGTGGCAGATCAGGGCAAGCCGCGTAAGCAGATCAGCACGGTGAGCATAGCTGGGCCGATGTCGTCTCGGCATCACAAGTCCGGATCGAGCGGTCAAAGGGCGCCGGACCGGCGCTGAGCTGGCCAAGTTGCCGTGGCGACGGCGGCGCCGGAATGCCGTCGCTCCATGCCGTCTCGACATTCCGTGGCTGCCCGGTTCCGGTGAGTCTTGTCCGCAGTCGGCGCCGTCCGTGCCGAGTGTTCCTCCGCGGGCGGCGTCGACACCAGAGCTGGTCACGACATCCGCGCCGATCCGTGGTTGGTCGCCGGGCGACCCTGCGGGCATCCGACTCGTCGGGGTGGGTGGCGTGGGCGAGGAGACGACGAAGGGGACAGCGATGAACGGCAGGCAACGGGCACGCGGGACGGGCACGCCGAGTGCCGCGCTGCCGCGTCTTGATCTGTGTGGTGAGGCGGGCAGCGTCAGCGATGCGGGTGCGGGTGCCGTGTCTGCGTCCGTCCGGGTGAGCTCGACGTGTTCCAGGCGGGACCTGTTCCTGCCGCGGAAGCCGGCCACAGGGAGGACGGCGGGGCCGGGAAACACCGCCGACGCGGCGTCCAGGGTGCACCGGATCCGGTGGGCGCTGGTGGTGCGCAGTCCCCGCGGAACCCTGGCGGGCGTGATCGGCTGGTTTCTGTCCGGAACAGAGGCGAGAGACTACGCGCGGGAACAGGGCTATGCGAACGCGCTCGTGCTGCCGGGCCTGTCTGTTGCGGCAGGGACGACGCGGTGAGTGGAGCTCGGGTAGAACCGCGGACGTGGGACGTGCCGGCCGAGGACATCCCCCGGTTGCTCCATCCTGGCTGCGCCGGGCTGCTCGTCGCCGGGCCGTTGGTGGCCCGTGACAGCGGCGGTCGTGTGCACACCGACTTCCTGCCGGCGCGTGGCGGGAGGCGATTGGTCGGCTGGGCGCTGAGCACCGTGGCCGGTACCGGCGGGGGGACGGTGACGGTGTGGCCATCGGGGGCGACGGTGATGGAGACCGGGGTGGCGTTCCTGATCGGCCGGTACATCCGCGGGGAGCGGGAATGGGCGGGTGATCGAGATCTGGCCGTGGTGACGGTCGGCGTGGCCCCCGGGCCGGAGGATCTCGATGTTGCCGTCACACCGGTGCCGCACCGGATGCGGGTGGAGACCGGCGGTCGGACCGTGGACTACACGGCGTGGGAGCTGCTGCCCGGTGCCTAAGATCATGATTTTGGGGAGCCCGCTGCCCTCGCTGGGCGTGCCGGACGTGGACGGGCTGCTGATCGCGGAGCCGTCAGGGGCCGTGGAGTCCACGCGGGGCGGGCCGTTGGTGGCGCTCGTGGCCGAGTTCCAGCCCGTCATAGCGCCGTTCCTGGAAGATGCCGCGGTGCGGGCCGCAGTCCTGGGGACCGCCGCGACCGTGGCGATCCACCGGCAGGGCACCCCGTTCGCCAGCACGACCGTGGCGCTGTGTTACGCCCAGGATCTGCCACCGATCCGACGCGGTCCGATCGGCCAACGCGCTCCCGTCGTCGCCGCGACCCGGTTCCAGCGTGGTTATCGGGGCCGACCGCATGAGGTGCGGGTGAGCGCCGCCGGGTCCTGGACCGAACACACCGTGTGGGAGCTGACACTGCCCACCTGAGCCGGTGACCGGCCGGGATCGACCGTCCGACCTGTCACCTGGGAGGACCCTGCCCTTCCACCTCCTCCAACCCGGGGGCGGTGGGGTCCTCCCACCCTGAACGTGGCCGGTGATCCGACGGGTCGCACACCGCCGGCCACAGGAAGACCCCGGACCTCTCCCCTCCGACCGAGGTCCGGGGTCTTCGCCTGTGCGCGGACGTCCGCGGTGCGCCAGGACTCCGGCGGGCAACAGTCCATGGGAGTGAGCGCCGCGGCGGCACGTCAGCGTTGGAGCCCGTCGAGGTCGTCCAGGCGGCGAACGAGCGCCCGTAGGTCGTCGCGGATGTCGCGGACGCCTTCGAGGATCTGCCGCCCCAGCGCCGCGGTCTCGTCCACTGCCGCGGGCACTGCCACGTGGTCACCGGTCAGAACACGTACAAGGTGATCGTCGGGCCAGTCGAGGGCCCGGGAGATGGCCGACAGGGTCTTGGTACGCACGCGGCGGGTCGCGCCGTGCTGCACCAGCCGCAGCGTGGACACGGCGATACCGGCCCGGTCGGCGAGCTCCTGTTGCCCGATACGGCGGGCGGACATCCTGGTGTTGATGGCCTGCGCTACGGCCGTCCAATCCTCGCCGTCGGAGTCCCGGCCGGAATCGGCATCGGGAACGCGGACGGGACCGGGACGATCAGTCATGCACGGCATGCTAGCGAATTCGCATTGCCCGTAGCTGACCTGGTCAATGGCCATATCGACCCGGCATGGCGTGCATAGCTTCATGCCGTCACGGCCTTTTTCGATCCCGACTGCTCATGCACCGCCGATATACCGCTTGAAAAGCGCTCTTCCGGCGGAGCATTCTCGATCCGTACCCAACCGGTGGGGCTGATCCGGCCGGTGGGGACGATCTCAGGAAGGGGGATCCATGGCGGTACCGAGGCGCATTCCTGCCGCGTTCGACGCGGTGTTCCCGGCGGGAGCCTTCGTGGTCGGCGTCGACCCGGTCAACGACTTCGACAAGGTCAGGGCCGGGGTGGCCGACGCGCAGCAGCGGGACGAGGAGACCGGAGAGCTGGTCTGGCAGGTCAAGGTCATCGACGCGGACCCGGCGGCCCGGACGAACGAGGTGAAGATCCGGATGACGGCGGCGGTACAACCCGTGCCGCCCGACCTGCTGCCGGGTACGCCGTTCCGCCCGGTCGAGTTCGACGGGCTGTCGATCACTCCCTACATCGACCGGCGCAACGCCGAACGGCCGAAGATCGCATACTCTCTGCGGGCTGCCAACATGCGACCCCCGGGCACGATGCCGGGGCGGCGTTCGGGTCCGGCGGTGGCGGCATGACCGGACGCATTCGGCCGGCCATCGACGGTCTGCGCTCCTCGACGCATCACAGTCTTCACGTCGGCGCGGACTGGTCGGTGGCCTGCCACACCTATCCGGACCGGTCGCCGATCCTCGCGGTCCGGCTCGGGCTGACGTCGGTGTCGGTGTCGGCGCTGTCGAACGCGGTCACCTCGGATCATGTCGAATTCGCCTATGAACTGATCGCGGCGGTGAACGACTACCTCGTGGAGTGCGAACGCATCCGGTTCGACTCCGACGATGCCGCCGACTCGGCGGATCCGCGGGCCGCGTAGCTCGCACTCGGCCGGTTCGACTGGGCGGCCCGGATACCCGTTTCCGGATTCCGGGCCGCCCGGCCCTCCTCCTTTCACCTTTCCTGTCCCTGGTTTCGTGCGCTCGAAAAGCGGGTGGTATTGCCATGTCCAGAATCAACGGTGACCAGCGTTTCCCGCGGGTACCGACCCGTACCGAGAAGGTGCAGGTGCCGCTGTGGATGCTTCTCCTGGCCGTGGCCGGCAAGGGGCTGGTGCTGGCGGTACGCGCGTGCTGGCGCCACCGGGTCGCGGTCGGCTCGGTGGTCGGAGTGCTGCTGTTCGTGCACCGCTTCGGCCTGCCTGCCCTGGGCATCCTGCTCGGCGGCTTGGTGGCGGTCGGGGTGGTGTGGTGGCGGGTGCATGGCCGGTCGTTCTGGCCGGTGGCCTGGTGGCTGTGGGGCCGCGCCCGGCTGACGTTCGTCTACCGGTGGCGGTGGAAGCCGGCGATGGTCCACATCGACCTTGCCATCCGCATGCCCGCGTCGACCGGCGACCAGGTGACCTTCGACGAGTACTTCCCCCGGATCCGCTCCATCCGCTCGTCGCGGTCCGTGGACGTGCTGCGGGTGGAACTGCTGCCCGGCCAGACCCCGGCGGCGTGGGCGGAGCAGGCCGAAGCGCTGCGGCACGTTTTCCGGGCGCGCCGCTGCCAGGTGCATGCGGAGACGTTCCGGTTCGTGCGGGTCGTGTTCCACCGGCATGACTCGCTGACCCGCCCGGTTCCCCCCGCCGCGCTCGACGACTCCGACGGTGCCGGCCCTGACCCGGCCGGCGCTGCCGGTGACGGTCCACGTTCCGACCGGTCGTCGCGTGTGGGTGAGCTGGTGGCGGGCCTGTCGGCGGTGCCGGTCGGCCGCTGCGAGGACGGATCCGCCTGGACGCTGCCCGTGCGTGGTTCGCATGTCCTGATCGCGGGGGCGACCGGGGCGGGCAAGGGCTCGGTGCTGTGGGGGCTACTGCGCGGCCTGGCACCGGCGGTCGCCGCGGGGCTGGTGGAGCTGTGGGTGTGTGATCCGAAGGGCGGGATGGAACTGGCCTTCGGCCGTCCGCTGTTCACCCGCTTCGCCACCACCACGGACACCATCGCCGATCTCCTCGACGACGCCGTTCACCGGATGCAGGACCGTACGGCCGCGCTGGCGGGCACTACCCGCCTGCACCTGCCGACCCGGGAAGAGCCGCTGATCGTCGTCGTGGTCGACGAAATCGCCTCACTGACCGCCTATGTGACCGACCGGGAACTCAAGAAGCGGATCGGGGCGGCGCTGCCGCTGCTGCTGTCCCAGGGCCGCGCACCCGGGGTGGTGGTCGTGGCCGCGGTGCAGGACCCGCGTAAGGAGGTGCTGCCGTTCCGGGACCTGTTCCCGGTCCGCGTCGCGCTGCGGATGACCGAAACCGACCAAGCCGACCTCGTCCTTGGCAACGGCGCCCGGGAACGCGGTGCCCGCGCCGAGGAGATTCCCCGCGCGCTGCCCGGGGTCGGTTACGTGCTGCACGACGGCAACCCCGACCCGATCCGCGTCCGCGCGGCCTACGTGGATGACGTCGAGATCGGCCGGGTCGTCGCCTACTACCGGCCGGCTGCCTCGGGCGGCTGGACCCCGGACGTCCGCGACTACCTCGACGACGACGGCGACCCGCTCGACGGACTCGACCACCGCCAGGCCGCGTGATCGGGCCTGGTAGCTGACCTTCACACAGAGGGCCGCGCAGCGCTGTCCGATCGCCGTCGTTCGATCGCACGAGCGGCAAGGTCCTGTACTACGGCGGGAAGCAGGATGTGTTCAGCCGCGAGAACTCGCTTGGCGAGGCTTTTAACCGTGTCGTTCGGATGGACGGCTATTTCATGGCGCGCGATGACAGGACCCTCGTCATACTCCGCCGTGACAATGTGGACCGACGGGCCGGTCATCTGGTCGCCAGAGGCCAGGACGGCTTCATGCACTGCGCTACCGTACATACCCTTCCCGCCGTGCCGTGGCAGCAGGGATGGATGCACGTTGATGATCTGACCGGCGAAGGACTCCAGCGTACGGGGGCCAATCTTCTTCATGTAACCCGCCGTAACGATAAGATCGACCTGATGTGCATGCAGCAGCGCGCATACGGCCGCGTCGAGCTGGCCAGGATCGGGATGCGTGATTCCCGATATGTGGGCCGCCGGGATGGAGTGCGCCCGGGCGTAGGCAAGAGCCCCGGACTCCCTGTTGTTACTCAGCACCAGGGCCAGCCGGAACGCCCCATCCTCCACGAAGGAAGCCTGGTGAAGTGCCCGCAGATTGGTCCCGGTATGCGAGGCAAATACCGCTACGCGAAAGTCAGCCACGCGCGCCACTTCGGTTATTCGGGCGTGATGCTGCCTCTGTGGACGCACGAAGGTTGATCATTGGAGTGACCATGCCCAGAGTTTATATCTCCTCTCGTACCGTTACCCCTTGTCGCACGTCGCGGGCCGTCGAACGCGGTGCGATGCGGCCGAGATCGCGTTCGACACCGCGCCTTGCCTGGCGGCTCCGACGATCCGCTTGACGTCCTTGACCGGGCCGCCCACTTGGCCCGGACGCGTGACCCGGCCGGACCCGCCGCCGTCGGACCAGGACCCCTGCCTCCCGTTGCCCTCTCTACGGCCGGCGGGGCTGCCGGGCCGACGTCGCCGGTCTGCGCTGCGGCTGCACCCGCTTCACCATCACCCCGACCCACCGGAGGAATCCCCCCTGTCGATGACCCCTCCCACCTCCACCCCCACCCCGACCGAGCGGCCTGGTTCCCGGGCGGCGCGGATGCGTTCGCCGCTGGCCCGCCACGTCGTCGAGGCGGTCGCGCTGGACAACGGGGTGTGCGTCCGGCCGCTGGCGATGCGTCGCACCAGCCTGGACACCGGCGAAACGCAGATCATCCCCGTTCCCTGCGGCGCCACGTTGGCGAGCAAGTGCCCGCCGTGCGCGGACCGGGCCCGGCGGCTGCGGATGGCGCAGTGCAAGACGGGATGGCACCTCGACGACGAACCCCTTCCCGACCCCGACCCGCCCACGGACGACGCCAAAGCGTTGGCGACGCTGCGGGCGGACCTGGAGGAAGCGCGCGGTGAGGTCCTGGCGGCCGGCGACACCGGCCAGGTCGGCGAGATCGACGAACTGATCGGCCAGGTCGACCAGGAACTGTCCGACCTCGGCGTCCGCGGGCGGATCGCACCGGAAGAACGGGACCGGCCGCGTCGGGTCCGCTCGACGAAGCGTCGCCAGGATGCCCCCGACCTGCCCCGACTTCCCGTCGAGCGGCGCACGGTCGGGCGGACGTTCACCGCGCCGGACGGGACGGTATGGCGGCCGTCGATGTTCCTGACCCTGACCTGCGACTCGTACGGGCGGGTGCACTCCGACGGCACCCCGGTAGACCCGGCCTCGTACGACTACCGGCGGGCGGCGCGGGACGCGATCCACTTCCCGAAGCTGCTGGACCGGTTCTGGCAGAACCTGCGCCGCGCGGTCGGCTGGGACGTCCAGTACTTCGCCGCGCTCGAACCCCAACGGCGCCTCGCCCCACACCTGCACGCCGCGATCCGCGGCACCGTTCCCCGGGCGATGCTGCGCCTGGTTGCGGCGGCCACCTACCACCAGGTCTGGTGGCCGATGGCAGATCGACCGGTCTACGACGATCAACATCTACCCGTCTGGGACGACACCACCGGCGACTACCTCGACCCGACCACCGGCGTCCCGCTGCCCTCCTGGGATGCGGCGCTCGACGCGATCGGCGAGGACGACGAACCAGCGCACGTGGTGCGGTTCGGCGCGCAGCTCCGCGCCGACGGGGTGACCGCGAACTCGACGAACACCGGCCGGATGATCGGCTATCTGACCAAGTACCTGACGAAGAGCCTCGACGCCTGCCACGTCATCGACAGCGACCGGCAGCGGGCGCACGTCGACCGGCTCGCGGACGCCCTGCGCTACGAACCGTGCTCCCCGACGTGCGCGAACTGGCTGCGCTTCGGCATCCAACCCCGCAGCCCCCGCCGGGGTCTCACCCCCGGCCGGTGCACCGGCAAAGCTCACCGGCGGGAAACGTTGGGCTTCGGGGGCCGGCGGGTGCTGGTCTCCCGCCGCTGGTCGGGCAAGACCCTCACCGATCACCGCCACGACCGGGTCGACTTCATCCGCCAGCAACTCGCAGCCCTCAGCGCCACCGGCACCGGCCCGGCCGCACCCGAGGACGATCCGACCCGTCTCGCCTGGACCCTGCTACGCCCCGGCGACCCGGCCGCACCCCGCCGCGAACACCTGATCCTGCACGCCATCGCGCAACGCCACGCCTGGCGCGCGCAGCTCGGACAGGACACCGGAGCAGGAGGCAGGGCAGGCACCGGCGAGGTTCCGGCAACCGGGCCGCCGCTGGCGGACGCGGCCTGACCACCCCCCGTCCCGGCAAGCCTGGAGAGCCCGCGTGACCAAGCTCCTGCTCACCCCGACCGAGGCCGCTGACCTGCTCGGCGTCAGCCGCAGCACCATCTACGACCTGCTGAACAGCGGCGACCTCGAATCCGTCCACATCGGACGCGCCCGACGCATCCCATCGGCCTCACTGCACGCCTTCGTCAACCGGCTCCGCGGCCTCGACGACGGACAGGCAGCATGACCGCCCTCACGGCCCGCCGGACGGCGGGGGGTCGGGCCGGTGTTCGGCAATCCACGCCTCGACGTCGGCGGTCCGCCAGATGTGACCGGCGGCCAGGGAGGCATACGGCGCGGGGAACGTCGGGTCTTCCTTCAGAAGCTGGTTCACCCGCGTTCGCCCGACACCAAGCCGGCGGGCGATCTCCGCCGCTCCCATGAGCGGTTGCGTCATACCCGCAATCTACTGGACGACCGTCCAGCGCCACGTGTACCGTAGGCGCCACTGGACGGTCGTCCAGTCACGTTGAGGCGGTTCCGGCCGAGTGCGCCAACACCCGACCGGAACCTTGATCCCTTCCTGCGCGAACAGGAGAGAGACCCATGCCCATCTTCCCGTCCGACACCCCGGACCCCCGCCCGACCCCCGGCGGAGACCTGCCGCTGATCGTGGCCAGCGTCATCCGACCCGGCGTGTACGCGCTGACGGTTCGCCCCGGCGCGGATGCCCGCGAGATCGCCGAAGTTCTCGCCCGACTGCCGGTCGACGCCTTCCTGACCGAGCACTTCGGCGACATCGACCTCACCATGATCTTCCGCACGATGCCCGACGACCCGAACCCCGTGCCCACCGGGGGCATCACCCCGACGGCACCGGCGGCGGCGAGCGGAACCCGCCCGTAGCGGACCCCCTGCCCCACCCATTTTTCTTCCGTTCTCTGGTAGCGCCTGAAGCTGTCGGGGCGGTGGACGGGTCCAGGGTCGGCCGCAGGCCGATCGCGTAGCGACGCGCAGCGCCCTGGACGCGGCCGGCGACCCGACAGACCATCCCAGCGCCAGAGAACGGAAACCCCACCCGCGCCGGACAACGCCACCCGCGACCCGCGCGCCCGTTCTTTCGGCAAGGAGCCAAGCCCGCCATGCCCACGAACACCCCACCCCCAACCCGGGTGAGCCTCGTACAGGCGCTAAACGACCACCTCGACCGCGCCAACCGCGGCCAGGGACGCGCCTACCCGCAGACCGACGGAGAGACCAAATTCGCCTGCGACATGGAAGACAGCCCCTACGGCTGCCCCTGGTGCGACGCCGTCGAATGGCCCGACGGCAACCCCCTGGACGTGGCCTGATGGCCGAGGGAAAGGGCAGCAGACGCGGCAACGGCGAAGGCTCGATCTACCGGTACCGCAACGGTTGGGCCGGTCAGGTCAGCATGCCGGACGGCACCCGCCCGACGTTCTACGGCAAGACGAAGGACGACGTCCGAGGGAAGATCACTGTCGCGCTCCGGGCGGTGCAGGACGGGGTGCCACTCGTCACGACACGCATGACGGTGGCTGCCTACCTCGATCAGTGGGTGACCGTCGTTCTGCCCTCCCGCGTGGTCGCCGGAACGCTCGCCGAGTCCACGGCCGAGTCGTATGCCGATCAGGTCCGACTGCACATCACGCCGATCCTCGGCCGTCACGAGCTGCGCAAGCTGTCCACCGCGCACGTCCGCCAGTGGATGACACGCAAGCTCACCGAGCCGTCGTCCGCGGGTCTGGCGCAGCGCGCGGCCTGGGAGGCTGAGGCGGCCCGCAAGGCGGCGGAACGCGAGAAGGCAGACCAGTCCCGCCCGGCTCGACGTTCGGCGGCGCCGAAGAAGCCGGCCGCTCGACCCGAGCCCAAGCCGATCAAGCCGCTGTCGGCCCGGTCGGTGCGCTACCTGCTGGTGATCCTCACCGCGGCGTTGAATGACGCGGTCCGGGAGGAACTGCTGACCCGGAACGTCGCCGCTCTCGTTCAGCCGCCGAGGAAGGCCGATGCGCCGATACGGGCGCTCACCGAGGAAGAAGCCCGTCGGGTTGTCGCGGTCGCGCTCGTGGACCGGATGTCCGCGCTGTGGCTGGTGCTGCTGGCGCTCGGGCTGCGCAAGGGAGAGGCGCTCGCACTGCGCTGGGATGCGCTCGACCTCGATGCGGGCACGGTCGCCGTGGTACGCAAGCAGCGGCGTCGCAAGGCGGGAATGGATGCGGAGACCGGCCGGCAGCGCTGGGAACTCGTCGAGGAGGAGGACCTGAAGACGAAGGGCTCAAAGGCGGTTCTCGCACTGCCCGACATGGTCGTCACGATGCTCCGCGAGCACCGGCGGCGGCAGGACGACGCGAAAGCCGACGTCAGCGCCAAAGCGGACCAGGCAGAAAAGGACCTGGCGGCCATAGCCGAACAGGACATCCCCGAAGGGGTGTCCGGGGCTCCGGCGAACCTGAAGGTCATCCGGTGGGAAGACCCTGGACTGGTGTTCACCACCGCACTCGGGCGGAAGGTCGACCCGCGCAACGTCAACCGGTGGTGGGACGCGGTGTGTGAGCGGGCCGAGGTGCGGCACACGCGCGTGCACGATTTCCGCCACACGGCGGCGACGATGCTGTTTCGGGCCGGCGTGGACCTGAACGAGATTCGCGCGCTGCTGCGGCACACCCGGCTTGAAGCTGCCCCGACGGCGGACATCTACATCGACGTTCTGGCGGACGTCCGGCGGGGGACGGCCCGCAGCATGGACGACATCCTCACTCGGCTCCGGAACCCGGCCACCGCTACGGAGAGTGAGACAGAGGAGGGCGCCGCCTGAGTCGTCCTGCAGTACCGTCCGCCAATTGCAGTACTAACTGCAGTACTTGCGGTCCTGGAAGCGGCAGAGCCCCGCACCTTGGATGGGGGTGCGGGGCTCCGGCCTGTCTCAACCGTGCGTGCGCTCGGCAACGCACCCCAAACACCCCCAACCGACCCTGCCGATGATGCTACGCATCGCGCACACATTCACACTGGATGCTACCGGCGGCGGTACTGCAGGTGCACCGACGGGCCGCTGAGGACCGTTGTGCCAACAGTTCGCCTGGCACAACGACGCTGGAGAATCGGGTATCAGGCACAGCAGTCGACGTCGCCCGAGCCATGCCCGTCTCCCCTACGCCCGATCCCATGACTGAAACATGATCACATCGTCGCGTGAAGGCAGGACCCGGGAGTGGTCGACGGGTGCTGCCCGACCTTCGTCGACTTCGTCGCCCGCGACACCGTAGTCTTCCTCGCACCCCGACAAGTAGGACTTTGTTAGGTGACTCCGAGGAGTTGTGGCGATTTGCCCTGTGACGGGTCGTAGGGGCGGTGGCAGGTGCGGCAGGCGCCGGTCCAGACGTTGAGCAGGGTCTGGAGGCTACGGAGGACTCCGTAGAGGGTCAGGCCGGCGCAGGGGCTTTTGGGGTGCGGCGTAGCTGGGTGCACAGGGCTTGGGCGACGGAGACGAGGGTGACGTGGCGGTGCCAGCCGAGGAAGGAACGTCCTTCGTGGTGGTCGAGGCCGAGGCCGTCCTTGAGTTCGCGGTAGTCGTGTTCGATCCGCCAGCGGATCTTCGCGAGGCGTACCAGTTGGCGCAGGGGGATGTCGGCGGGCAGGGTCGAGAGCCAGTAGTCGGTGGGTTCGGTCTTGCCGGGGGGCCATTCGGCCAGCAGCCAGCATTCGGGCAGGCTGCGGTCGTCGGCGCGGGTGACCGACCGGCCGGCGGGGCGGACCCGCAGGGCCAGGAACCGCGACCGCATCGCCGCGGTCGGGTTGTTCGCGCTGTGGTGGGTGCCGTGCCGCCAGGTCACGGTGCGCAGCGCGGCCCGGCCGGCGGCCAGGGCGAGGTCCTTCAGGGTGGACGGCGGGTCCGGGTAGGCCGGGACCGGGCGGCGTCCGGTCCCGGAGTACGGCGGGGTCACCGGTGCGGCCGAGGCCAGGTGCGCGGTGGCGGTGGGGGTCACCCCGAGCACGTAGACCAGGTGCCGGTCGGTCAGGGCTTGGCGGAACTGCGCGGCGTCGCCGTACCCGGCATCAGCGACGACCGGCCGGGCGGGCACGCCCCAGCCGGCCAACTCGTCGAGCATGTCCAACGCCAGGCGCCACTTCTCTCGGTGCCGGACGTCGGCGGGGATCCCGGCCCGGGTCCGGCGAGCGCGGACCGCCGCGGCCTCGGTCGGATCATCGCAGCATGTGTCGTCCCAGCTGGCCGGCAGGAACAGTCGCCAGTCCAGCGCCGCCGACGCCCAGTCGGTGACCGCGTGCACGGACACCCCGATCTGGCAGTTCCCGACCTTGCCCAACGTCCCGGAGTACATCCGGGCCACTCCGGGCGAGGCGGGCCCGTCCTTCGGGAAACCGGTGTCGTCGACGACCAGCGCCTGCGGGGCCACGAAGTCCACCGCCCAGCCCGCCAGCCGGGCACGGACCTCACCATGCTCCCAGGTCGAGTTCCGCAGGAACTGCTGCAACCCCTGATGATCCACCCCGAGGCGCTCGGCCATCGGGACCAGGCTCTTGCGCTTCCCGTCCAGCATCAGCCCACGCAGATACGCCTCGCCCTTGGCCCGCTGGTCCTTACGCGGCAGGTCCGCGAACATCCGGGCCGCGAACTCCTCCACGACCGGACGCACCTGCTCCATCTCCTCCGGCGTCACAGCAGGCAGCGAACCAGGCGAAGATCCCAACAGCCAAACCAGACGATCAAAGACCTAACAAAGTCCTACAAGGACCTGCCTCGCAGCCGGGCCGGCTGTCCGCGTCCGCCTCAGGCCGGCCGCCGCGCCGCGGCGTTCACCACCGGGTGGATCACCCATCTCGCCGACGCACATCGCCACATACATCAGGGCCCCACGTCGTGTGGACGACATGGGGCCCTGACCTGCCTCAACCGGCGTGCACCGCAGGAGAATCGGACTCCCGAACCTCCCGACCATGATCACAGGAGGTGAACCTACCGGCACCAACGCCAGAGTACCCGACGATCAAAGAAGCAGCCACCAGCTCACGAGGCCACCACCGACCGCGACAAGGCGCTACGCATCTGCCAGGTGGCGCTCCGTGAACTGTTCCAGCAACCGGCGCTACTCGCGTCCTCGAACCGCGCCGAAGACATCGTGCTCGACTTCCTGGACGACCGTCACGGCAGCTGACAGCAGAAGGAATCCAAGATGACCGACACCGCCAAGGGCCACCGTTGGACTCCCGAGACCGTGCGCGCGCTCGGCGTCACGACCGACCTTGCAACCGCAGCCAGCGTGCTGGGCATCGGGCGCAGCAAAGCCTACGAGCTCGTCCACAACGATCAGTTCCCGGTGCCGCTCATCAAGACAGGCACCCGCTACGTGGTGCCGACAGCACCCCTGCTCGCCATCCTCGGCGCCGACGAATCACCGGACCCCACGGGAGAGCACGCCTCAGGACCCACCCCGCGGAAGCCCCCCTCCGACGCCGCCTACCGCGACCTGGCGCACGTACACGCCCGCGCCCTGCACACGGTGCACGCACGGATCGAGGAGACCTGGCGGCAGCAAGGACAGCTTCCACCCGAGGCCGACGGACTGTGGACCGCAATCGGACGGTTCCTGGCGGTGTACGGAAGCGAACAGGTCGACCGGCCAGTCAATCGCAGGAGGGCCTGAGGCGCTTCGGCACGTCTCGCTCGGCCTGCAGGTCACCGAGGCCAGCCAGCCCGGCGAGTCGGGTCAGGCGGTCGGCGCCAGGGTTCCGCTGCCGGCGAGACCCAGCGGTCCGTGCCCCGGGAGCAGCGGGATCACCCTTCGCCCAGGACTCGACGCCGGCAGGCAACAGTCCGACCGCCACCAGGAACCCAAACACTGAACCCGCCGGTTAAAAGCCGGCCCGACCGTGTGTCAACCGCTGTCCGATAGTGTCGAATAGGGTTCCTCACCAGCATGTTTCACGCTGTGTAATGTCGGAGCGTGTCGGGGAAGTACACGCCTGACCGCGCCGTTCGCGCCCACATCCCGGCCACAACGATCATGTTTTGATGCGGCCCGGTTCCCGTCTGGGGGAGCCGGGCCGGCACTGTTGCGTTGGCGAAGTCCGCCATCTCGGCGACCGATCATTCATGATCGGGTGGTGCGTCGACGTCGTGTCCATCCACCGGTTCCGACGTCAGAGTTCGCCGGGTTCCGGTTCCCACCCGAGGTGATCGTCCTTGCGGTGCGGTGGTACCTGCGGTACGCGCTGTCCTACCGGGACGTCGAAGAGCTCCTCGCTGAACGCGGCCTCGAGGTCGACCACGTCACGATCTACCGGTGGGTGCGGCGCTTCACGCCCTTGCTCGTGGACGCGGCCCGGCCCTGCCGGCACCAACCAGGCGACAGATGGTTCATCGATGAGACGTACGTGAAGGTCTCTGGTCGGTGGACCTACGTGTACCGGGCGGTTGACCAGCACGGGCAGGTCATCGACGTCCTCGCCAGCGAACGACGCGACCAGGCCGCCGCCCGTAGGTTCTTCGCCCACGCACTGTCCCACGGGCGCCGGCCGGTCGAGGTCACCACCGACAAGGCACCGGTCTATCCGAGAATCCTTGACGAGCTGCTCCCCGAGGCCTGCCACGTCGACGCCGCCCGGGAGAACAACCGGATCGAAGCCGACCACGGCCGCCTCAAAGCCCGGCTACGGCCGATGCGCGGCCTGAAACGGCTGCGCTCGGTCCAGACGATCAGTTCCGGGCATGCTCTGATCCAGAACATCCACCGCGGCCACTACGAACTCGCCATCGACACCGACCCACACCTGCGGCTGGCAGCCGCGTTCACCGAGCTCGCCGCCGCCGTCTGACCGCCGATCATCGAGGCCGCTGGCATGCCCAGCTTCCCCGGAACGCAACAGCGCCCCTGCTACTGCCCCGGGCAGGACGCTGCCGTCCGTCAGGGTGACGGGTCCGGCCATCTTGCCTTTGTCGGCCTCCGGATAGTCCTGCAGCCAGGTCTGGATCGTGGCGGTGACCGCGGGTACCCAGAAGTCAAGGTTGTGGGCCAGTAGCCGGATCGGGTCGTTGGTCGAGAACGCGTTCATCGTCGAGCCCGACACGAGGTGCGGCCACACCGTCGCCGCCCACGCGCGGGCGAGCCGCGCCGAAAAGTCGGCCGGCAGGAGGTCATCGATGTCGGCATGGTCGGCCAGGAACGGCCACTGGCCGCCGCGAAGCGTCGGCAGCCCGAACCTGTCCAGGACCCGTTTGGGCAGCAGGTGGAACAGCGGCGCGTACTCGAAATACCGGGACTGCGTGCGCGGCACGAACGTCACGTTGAGATCCCCAAGGTCCGCGATCGCGGCCATCGGCCCTGGCAACTTATCCATGTCGAAGAAGCGGCGCCGGAACTGGGCTGCCTCCCACAGCAGGTTCCACTGCCCTACCGCGGCGGCCATCTCCAGGCCCGAGGGATGGGGCATCTCCAACGCAACGTACTCTGGCCGCGCCGGTTCCAGCGAGCGGATCACCCCGTCGAAAAAGAACCCCGCCGAGATGTTCGTCAAGTGCGGAAACCGCTCCGGCGTCGCCTCGGCGTCGGGCAGGAACGCGGCATCGCGGCGCCATGCCAGCACCTCGGCCGCGGTCGGCTCACGCTCGCCACCCGCGGGGTCCACTGCCATCCCTACCTGTCAGCATGAGGTGAGTCAGGTAGCAGCTACCATCTTGTGACCGGGGCGGGGTTGGGAGAAGAAGATCGTGGTGGTGTCGGTGACGGCCAGGCGGGGCCTGGTCGATGATGGTCGGGTGGGAGATCGTGAGGCCGACCGGTCGCGGCCGGATCCGGAGGTCGAGCCGAAGGCGCGGCGGCGGTCGTTCTCGCCGGCGTACAAGCTGAGGATCCTGACCGAGTACGAGGCGGCGACCGGGCCGGGTGCGAAAGGCGCGATCCTGCGCCGAGAGAACCTGTATTCGGCGCATCTCGTGGAGTGGCGTAAGGCCCGCGACGCGGGGGCGTTGGCGGGTATGTCGAAGCCGAAGGGCCGGCCCGCGGTCGACGACCGGGACCGGGAGCTGGCGAAACTTCGGGTGGAGAAGGAACGGTTGGAAAAGGAGCTGGCGAAAGCCCGCTTCGTGATAGAAGTCCAGGGAAAAGTCTCCGAGCTCTTGGAGAAACTCTCCGAGGGCATGCCCGGGACCACCGACGACCCGAACTCGCCGACCAGGCGGAACGGATAATCGAGGACGGACTCGCCCGCCTCACCGAACAGGCCGGCGTGAGTACGGCGTCGGCGTGCGCGGCGTTGGGCCGGGCGCGGGCGACGCATTACCGCCGGCACCGGAAATCCCCCGCCCCGCCGCGGCCGGCGCCGATCCCGCACCGCCAGCGCCGGCAGCCCGCGGCGTTGTCACCGGCGGAGCGGGAGCGGGTGGTCGAGGTGCTGCACTCGGACCGGTTCGTCGATGCCGCCCCGGCGCAGGTCTGGGCGACCCTGCTCGACGAAGGGGTCTACCTGGCGTCGCAGCGCACGATGTACCGGCTGCTGGCCGAACGCGGTGAGACCGGTGAGCGCCGCCGCCTGGCGACGCACCCCGCCCACGTCAAACCCGAACTCGTCGCCGAGAAACCGAACTCCGTGTGGAGTTGGGATATCACGAAACTCCGCGGCCCGAAGAAATGGTCCTACTTCTACCTGTATGTGATCCTGGATGTGTACAGCCGTTATGTTGTCGGGTGGATGGTCGCTGACCGGGAATCCGCCACCCTCGCCGAGGATCTGATCATCGCCAGCTGTGAGAAGCAGCGGATCGATCGGAGTCAGCTGACGATCCACGCCGACCGGGGCACCTCGATGACCTCGAAGACCGTCGCGCTGCTCCTCGCTGACCTCGGCGTGACCCGTTCCCATTCCCGGCCCCGGGTGTCGAACGACAATCCCTACAGCGAGGCCCAGTTCAAAACGTTGAAGTACCGGCCCGACTTCCCGGGTTCCTTCGACACCATCCAGACCGCCCGCTCCTGGTGCCGGGCGTTCTTCGACCACTACAACAATGATCACCGTCACTCCGGGCTCGGGCTACTCACCCCGGCCGTCGTCCACCACGGCCAGGCGCCCGCGGTCCGCCGGGCCCGCGCTGCCGTCCTCGACACCGCCTACACCGCGCACCCCGAACGGTTCGTCCGCCCGCCAAGCCCACCGGCCATGCCCGAACCCGCCTGGATCAACCGACCCCAGAACGACGAAGACCAGACACCGGAGGCAGAGGCCGAGACCAGCTAATTTCCACAACATCCTGCCTCAAAGAGGTTGACAGGTTCCGCATGGGCCGCTCCGCGTACTGGGCTGCCTGCTCGTCGATCCCAGTCATACCTACTTCACGACAGTCGACCCCCGAATCCGTTCCAAGCGATCCGAGGTCACTACCACTGCCCGATCCGAATGCTTCGCCGGCTCCGATGCGGGGCAGCGGGGACCGTAAGAACAACAAAATTGCAACTTCACTGTCACACTGTGTATAGATACGCAGGTAGAGGAGGCACCTGATGACCGAGACGGCCACGGAGGAGTCGGCCGCGGCCGGTGCCACGGCGGCGCCGGTGGTGGTCGATGAAGCCCTGGCGCAGAGCCTGGTCGAGCGGGCCCGCGCCGAAGCTCTGCGCTAGAGGCGGCAGGAGTGGATCTGGGCCGCGATGATGGCCGTCGCCCCGAGGGCTTCCAGGTCGTCCATGACTGCCTGCACGGTGGCGGCCGGGACCATGGCGCGCACGGCGACCTGCCCGGGGCGATGCAGCGGACTGATCGTCGGCGATTCGAGGCCGGGTGTGATGGTGACGGCCTGGTCAAGGAGGTCATCGCCGACGATGTAGTCGACCATGCGGAAGTCGCGGGCGACCCCGACGCCGCGCAGCCGACGCAGGAGCCGTTCCACGGCGGGGTTCGTGTCGGCGCTGGCAGCGCGGATCACGATCGCTTCGGAAATCATGATTGGGTCACCGAAGACAGTGAGACCGAGTTGCGCGAGGGTGCGTCCGGTTTCGACGACGTCGGCGATGGCGTCCGCGACGCCGAGGGGTCTGTTGCATTGTGGCGGTCGGACATGGCTGTTCCTGCCGAGTCGGTGATCAGATCGCGAGGGTGAGCTCGGCGGACGCGGTCGTCAGTCGGAGTCGTGGGTCGGTGTCAGTGCCGAGTTCGTCGTGTCCGCGGCGGATGTTCTGGATCAGCGCATGTCCGGAGCTGATCGTCTGGGCTGAGCGCAGGCGTTTCCGTCCGCGCATCGGGCGGAGCCGGGCTTTGGGTCGGCTGTGGTCAGCTTCGATCCGGTTGTTCGCTCGGGCGACGTCGACGTGGCCGGCGGTGGGCAGTTGTTCATCGAGGGCACGGGGATAGGCGGGTGCCCGGTCGGTGGTCGCCTCGGCTGGTTTCCGGCTGTGGGACAGGGCTCGGGTGAAGAACCGTCGGGTCGTGGCCAGGTCACGCCGTTCGGCGGCGAGGACGTCGATGACCTGCCCGATCTGGTCGATCGCCCGGTACAGGTAGGTCCACCGGCCGGCGACCTTGACGTAGGTTTCGTCGACGAACGACCTGTCTCCAGGGCTGTGTCGGCACGGCCGGGCAGCCTCGACGAGCAGCGGAGTGAACCGCTGGACCCAGCGGTAGATCGTGACGTGATCGACGGTGGTGCCGCGTTCCGCGAGCAGCTCCTCGACGTCGCGGTAGGACAGGCTGTACCGCAGATATCAGCGGACGGCCAAGACGATCACCTCGGGTGGGAACCGGAACTCGACGAACTCCGAGACCGGAACCGGTGGCTGGACGGCACGTCGACGCATGAATCGATCACCCTGGGTAGGAGTCGCCGAGACCACGGACTTCACCGATGCAACAGACCCCATCCCGCTGGTCGCCAGTATCCCGGCGATCCGGTCCCGGCGCGGGCCGCGGCGACGCCGACCCGCCAAGCTGCGGGCGGACAAGGGCTACGACTACCCGTACCTGCGTCGTTTCCTGCGTCGGCGCCGCATCGCCCGGCGCGGCGTGGAGAGCAGCGAACGTCTCGGAACGCAACAGCGCAGCCCCCGAAGGTACTCCGCAGCAGGCAGTCACGGTGGACCGCGCGCCGCGACTCTGCGTCACTACACCCCGCCGATGCCGCCTGGAGCCCGACCGGGAGACGGTCGACCATGCCTGGGAGGAGTCGAACAACCACCTTGCGCATAGGACAATGGTGCGCTAGTGTCCCAAACGCAGAGAGGGTCATAAGACCCAAAGCAGACTCTTGGTCGGTATGGATATATGTCCGGCCCGAGATCTCCGCTCATCAGTTGCTACATAAGAACGCGATGGCCGTTCAGCGGTTGTGGGCACTTTCGGCTCGTGCGTGCATGCACACGAGAAAAGGGGGAAATAGTTTCTATGTCTTTGAGAAGGAATATTCTTCGCGCCGCCGCACTAGGCGTGGGTGGATCTGTTGCAGCAATCGCGACTCCCGCCCTTGCATATAACGGTCAGAGCGCGGCAGACTATGCCGGTACATACGCGATCAATCCAAATACGGCTTGGATTCAATATGGTGACGATTGCACGAATTTTGTCTCGCAGTCGCTCTATGCCGGCGGTTTTCCGTTGAATTATAACAACGGTCATGGATGGTCGGCTGATGTCAGTCTGACGCCGCACGGCGGTGGCCCCACCCTCGCGTGGACGGTTGCAGACAATCTCCGGCAGTATCTCGACTCGCACAATGGTGGGACCGGGATCCAGGGCCCGGGTTCCCAGAAAGGAACGCCGTATACACCCGGCAACATCGTCACCGGCGACGTCGTTTTCTACGACTGGGATAATGCCTCCAATCCGACGCCGTACGATCACGCGTCAATCCAGGTGGGACAAGGGACCGATCCCGACAGCGGCTGGGTGGGAAATCTGGTTGACGAGCACACCAGCAATCGCGGAAAGGCGATCTGGCACCTCTGGCCATATAACTCGCGGGCTTCGACGACGGACACTAAAGAATACCACATCGTTTAGCAGTCGCCGCTAGCTCTGGCGGCCGGCCGCCGGGACCGAGAAGCGCCGTGAAGAATATACGGATTTGGCGTAATGACCAGAAGGGTCGACCGTGAAAGCGCGCTCAAGGAATCTGATAACTAGTCTATCGATCGGCTTCTTGACGGTCACGGCAGTTGCCGTCGCGACTCTCTTGGTGACATCCAGGAACGGCGCCTCGAGTACTATTCACGCCTCGGCGCCCTCGGGCCCGAGCACGCAGGACGTGTCAGATGCCGAATCCGCTCTGTCGAGGGCGATCACACTCCAGCAGACCATGCTGGTGCCGCCCGCAGCGAAGCCGCAGATCTCAAAGGATCCGAAGGCTTCGCTGGATGTTGCCGACGCATCGGTATTCCGGCCGACGGTGAATGACAGCCAGAGCATGATTGACAAAGGTTCTGCCCAGCTCGAGGCTGTCTATACCGGGACGGAACTCACGACCCAGAAGTCGGTTCTCACCCACTGGGCAAACCAGCTGCCTAAGCTGGACATCCTTACTCTGGACGGTGGAGCCGATTCGTTCAAATACGACAACGTCGCCGCTATCGATAGCTCCACGCTCGAGCTTAAGGGAAGCGCGAGGACCTGGTCGCAGGTAGCGCAGATCCAGAACAACACCCACCTGGTATCGGCGGCGCCTAGCAATATTATTCAGTTTGACGCGACCGTGACCCTCGGCGCAGATAATATTCGGCGAGTTTCTAAGTTCACCTGGACCTTCGCCCCTGGGAGCGAGCCCTGATCTTCCGCTTGGGCTGTCTTTAGAGGCCAAGTTAGAGCGATAGAAGAGCACTTGCGGTCCGTCGCTTGAGCTGTAGGTATCGCGAAATGCCGATGTCCTGACCTGCGCCCAGTCGAGGTCAGGACATCGACGTTGCCGGGTGTCCTCGGGATGGTTGCTGGAGTGTCAGGCCAAGCTGAAGGCTCGCGAAGCAGATCAACTGGACGCGGGCGTAGCTGGGTCGTAAATGAGGAATATGCAGTTCACAATTGATTGGGAGTCATCTTGGACATAAAGCCTGAAGTTATGCAGCTCTTGGTAAGGAATTTCAACCTGGAGGTCGATTCGATTGGCCTGGAGTCGAGGCTGAACGAAGATCTCTGTATTGACTCGCTGCAGTGGGTCGAACTGCGGGCATGGATGGCTGACCGAGGTGTCGATGAGGCTGCCATTCCCGATTTGGACCTGAAGACTGTGGGAGATATCGAGAAGATCCTTGACTCTGTGCTCGATTCTGAACACCAGCCAGATCGGGTAGCAAATCCGCAAGAGGTTGGACCCTCCCCTGCCGCAGCGGGGCCGCCAACAATGCACAATGAGTACTTCTCATTGCGGCCTTTGACGCCAGAGACGATACCTTTCCTTTACCATCTGGCCGCATCGGAGGAGATTGGCTTCAGATGGCGATACAGGGGCGCCGTGCCGAGCCCTGATGTGTTCAAAGCTGGGCTCTGGCAAGGAATCTTCGCGCAGTTCGTCGTCTTTAACGAAATTAACTCGCAGCCCATAGGGCTGGTTCAGCTTTACAATGCGGATCCCTCCCGAGGAACCGGATATGTGGGAGCTGTCTTCGTCCAAGAATTGATGCATTCGGGTCTCCCGATCGAGGCCTTCGATATGTTTATCCGTTACGTCTTCCGCATTTGGACGTTTAGAAAGCTTTATATGGAGATTCCGGCCTACAATTTTACCCTAATCAAGAGTGGGCAGGGGAAGTATTTCGAAGTGGAAGGGTGCCTCAAAGATTATACGTACTATGATGGGCGATACTGGGATGAATATATCCTGTCTCTCGACCGAGATTCAGTCCTGAGGTAGGGTCCCTCTCCGCTTAGCCATATCTGCTGCAATCTAAGATTTACTCCACTTTGAGCCTGTTGTACGATATCCGGGAAATTTTTCTACGTATCGGGTTCCTAGTGGCAGCTCGCCACGGCTGCGGAATCCGATGCGGACCGAGACCAGGATCCGCTGATCTCGGCTCGCACGGAAATCAGACTTCAGGGCGTGCTGTAGCCAGTGGTTGGACCCCTTAAAGGGATTGCCCAGGCCATACCGTCGAGCGGCCGGACGGTTTTTCTTGACCCCGATGCGGACGAGAATCTGACCTGTTCGCAGTTCTTCCACAATTCGGAGCGGGTCGCGGCATAGATACAGGTGACGCATGGAATCGGTCAACGTAGTCGGGTTGTGCTTCTCGCTCCGGCGTCCCGATCTGTCGCGACCGCGTTGGTCGGGGTATGGATGGCGGGCGCGGCTATGCCGTGCGCGCCGACGCCGGCTCGTACGACAGATCTGGCGACAGATATTGCGCAGGCACAGGGCCGGGTCGCGGCGCTCGGTGACCCGCTGGTCATGCTGGGGGCTCCCGACGATGGGCTTGCATATGCCCTCGCCGAAACTGGTACCCGGGTTGGCATGCTGTTTGAGGCGGGTGACCAGTGAGCCGCGCGGACTTTGGAAGGTACCCGACCTGATGGACGACGACCCGGTAGTCTTCCAGTTCACCAGCGGCACCATCGGGCAACGGCGCGCCGCGGTAGCCGTTTCCGCCGCGGCCTTACCAGCTGTATCCCGCGGCGTCGAGGTGACCGGCCCGGTAGGCGCCTGTGAGGCCGGCACCGAGGAACGACCGGTAGAAGTCGTACTCCCTGGGCTGTCTTCCATTACTTTATGGGAAGACAGCCGCTTTCCAAGCAGGCGAGCACCTAGGAGCACGGGCGGCTGGCCTATATGCGCTTCTCTGCAGCCGCAGCAGGATTACCAACATGCCGTCCCGACGCGCCTACAGTGAGCGGTCCCGCTGGCGTCTGCACGCGAAAGGCCGGCGGGACGGGATAGACTTAGTTCCTTGGCAGGATCTGTATGTCCCTGGGAGCCGCCCTCGTGTCCGAACAGATCATCACCCGGTCCGTCCCTGGTCAATCGCGAGGACGTCCGGCGCGTCGTTCGGTGGTTCGCCTTCTCGCGGCGGCTCTGGTCGTTCTGCTGGTCATCGCCGTGGTCTTCACCGGCTGGTACCGCGCCAGATTCCGTGCTTGGCCCTGGCCCTCGAGCCTGCCAGACAGGGTGACGTACTGCGACCGCCACTACACCGGACCAGGCCGTCCGGTCACGTTGGCCGAGGCGGGAGCGCGTGAGAACGGCACCATACGGCACGTCGGCCGTAACGGGGTCGGTGGTCTCGGGCTGGCCATTTACGCAAACTCGCTCTCGGAGCAGGCCCGGGCAGGCAACCTACCTCGTCCATGCGCCATGGTTGTCTACTTGCGCACCACCGGAGATCGGTACGCGCCCTATCTTCTCAGCGGCGGACCGTGACCTAACAGGGACGGTTTGGCCGGGACGGCGATACCGAGGCGCTCCCAGGCAACGAGGGTGAACTCCATATCGCCTGATCTTGGCTATGCATGCACCGGCGCGGCGATAGCTGGGCAGTACATGGGCTCGGGGATCGCGGCGGGGCTGGTGCGACTCTTCATCAATTATGTGTTCGACGTGGCCGTTCGAGAAGCTGTATATGGAGCTGCCGGAGTCCAACTACTGGAAATTCGCGTCTGCGGGTGGCCATGGCTTGCATGTCAGGTGCGGATGCGTTAACACGACTACTACCAGGGCCGATGTTGGGACCGGCTGATCCTTTCTACCTACCGGCCCGGCGCGGAGCCACTGGCGGCCACCGAATTTGCGATCTGATATTGCGAGGCGGCTCCGTGGCCAATGGTTTTTCCGCGAGCGCGGCCGTGGCCGCCAGGCGCTCGAAGCGCTCGATTTGTCGAATCATTTGCTCCCTCGGCCCCTACCTCGTCCATGACTTCCCTGAACGTTCGGGCGACGGCGGACCGGGCGTTCATTGTTGGGAGGTTTGTCCGTGGTCAATCTTCTGGACGGGATCTGCCGTGCGCGGAGGCGCGGGGGCCGGATCATATTCCTCGGCTCGGAGACGGATGAGGAGCTGAGTTGGTCGGATTTCTTCGCGGCGGCGGAACTGACTGCGGCCTGGCTTCAGGCGGATCGGGATGTTGGCCCGGGCCGGCGGGTAGCGATTCTTGGGTTGCCGTCGAGGGAGATGGTGACGGCGGTCGTGGCGGTGTGGATGTCCGGTGGGGCGGTCACCGTCGTGCCGACCCCGGCGCGGACGGTGGGCTTGGCGCGCTTCGTGGATCAGACTAGGAGTCGGATTGCCGTGTTGGGAAATCCACTGGTCGTGGTGGGCGCACCCTACGACGGCTTGGCCGGCGAACTGGCCAGGGGTGGGGCGCGGGTGGAACGGCTGGCCGACGTGGTTGCGGCCCAGCCGTCGAGGCCGTGGAAGGGGCCCGACCTGACAGATGACGACCCGGCGGTGTTCCAGCTGACGAGCGGGACAACGTCTACGCCGAAGATCGTCCGGGTCAGCCATGGGAACCTGGCGGCGAACATAACGGCGACCCGGGAACGGCTGCGCCACGACGAGATCCATGGTCGGCTGTTGAGCTGGCTGCCGCTGTCGCATGACATGGGGCTCATCGGGGCGCTAGCAGTTCAGCTGACCTGCGGAGCCTGTGACGTGCTCCTCGGCTCGCCGGCTGACTATCTGGCTGCGCCGTCCTCGTGGTTGCGCAACGCGGCCCGGTACCGGGCGACTGTGCTGATGGGCCCGGCATCGGCTTACACGATGGCGAGCCGCTTCCTCAACACCGGCCCGGTTCTGGACCTGTCGTCCATTCGGGCGGCGCTGTCAGGCGGCGAGCCGATCGACCCTGACACGATCGAGAGCTTCCTGGCTGCCGCCGAGCGGCACGGTTTCCGACGAGAGGCGTTTCTGCCAGCCTACGGCATGGCCGAGGCGACGCTAACTGTCGCCGCGTCCGAGCCCTACCTGGGCCTTCGGGTTGATGCGGTCGACGCCGATGTCCTTGCAGAGAAGCAACTGGCCGTGCCGGCCGGCCCCGGCGGCCGAGTTCGACGGCTGACCAGACTCGGCCCGCCGGTGCCGGGGACGGAGCTGCGGGTCGTCGACCCGGCCACCGGCCTCGACTGTCCCGAACGGACTGTCGGAGAGATCCACATCGCCGGCCTCTCGGTTGCCAGTTACCACAGCGAGAACGCGGACGACGGCCCGGCTGCACGACGCGCCGCCGACGGTTGGCTGGTCACGGGAGATCTTGGCTATCTGGTGGACGGCGAACTTGTCGTCTGTGGCCGGACCAAGGATCTGATCATCGTCGGGGGACGGAACATCCACCCCGAGGAGATCGAGCAGGCAGCCGGCCGAGTCCCGGGAGTCCGGCCGGGCAACGTCGTCGCCTTCGCGACCCGACCCGACGGCTCGGCGACCGACCAGGTTGAGGTCGCTCTCGAGACGAGGCCCGGGCATGACGAGGCCGCTATCCGCGCACAGGTCATTGCGGCCGTGCTCGCCGCCGTCGGTGTCCGGCCGCGAACCGCCCACCTGCTGGCACCGGGATCGATCCCGAAGACCCCATCCGGAAAGCTCCAGCGGGCCGACGCCGCCCGCTTGTTCGCAGGAGGCCAGTCATGATCCGCGGATCCGTCTCCCGCCAGGAACCGATTGCTCTCGGCGCCGACATCGACCTAGCGGCCGCGCGGTCCGCGGTGGCAGCCGCCGGCCAAGTCCTCGACGCGTGGACAGCCCGCGACACGGCAGCACGTGCCGCGATCCTCACTGAGGCCTGCGCCGACGAGATCGCCTACTCCAACCCGCTACACAGCGCGGTCGGCATCCCGGCCCTCGCCGAATTGATCACGGAACTGACTATCGCATATCCCGGCTATCGGCCCGTCCGATCCTCTGGCGTCGATGCACACCACGATGCCGCCCGCTACACGTGGGACCTGCGTGACCGCACCGGCCGTAGCATGCTCACCGGCATCGAGATCATTCGCTTCACCGCCGAAGGACGGCTCACCTCGATTACCTCGTTTTTCGACCAGCCCCCCGCCGTCCGTTACACCTACCAGTCCTGACATGCCACCCGTCGCCGTCAACACTTTCGTCAGCCCGTCCGGCCGGCAGTTCCGCGACGCCGGTCACGAGGAACGACTCCGCTACCTCGCGGAGATCCGCGCCACACCAGGCCTCCCCCTGTTCGACGAACCGAGGATCCCGGGCTTGCCTCACGGTGACGGCTACCGGGCCGTGACCCGACACGCCGACGTTATCGAGGCGGTCCGCCGCCCGGTCGACTTCTGCTCCGGCCTCGGCGCTCTCTGGATCAACGACCTACCTGCCGCGTTCAACGACTTCTTCGGATCGATCATCCACCTCGACGGATCACGCCACAGCCGCCTACGCGCCATCGCCGCAAAGGCGTTCACACCGCGAGCCCTGCGCGCCCTGCGCGGCCAGATCGACCAGGCCGCCGTCGAAACCGTCCGCACCGCCGCCACCCACACTCAGATCGACATCGTCACCGACCTCGCAACACCGTTCCCGCTCACCGTGATTTGCGACCTCCTCGGTGTCCCCCACAGCCACCGCCCCGGCCTGCACACCGCCGCCAGCACCATCGTCTCCGGCGGAGACCCCGACCTCATCCCCGACGGACATAACCCAGTCCAGGCCGTTGTCGACGCCGGCACCTACCTCGCAACCCTCGCCACGGACCTCGCCGCCCACCGTCGCCGCCACCCCGCCAACGACCTGCTCACCACCCTCGTCCACGCCGACATCGACGGCCAGCGCCTCACCACAGCCGAACTCGCATCCTTTTTCACCCTCCTCGCCTTCGCCGGCCAGGAAACTACCCGCAACGCCATCGCCCTTGGCCTCTGGACGCTCCACATCCAACCCGGCACCCGCGCCGCCTGGGCCGCCGACTACGACCGACTCGCCCCCACCGCTATAGAAGAGATCATCCGCTATACCAGCCCCGTCACTCTCATCCGCCGCACAGCCACCCGCAACACCACCCTCGCCGGACACCCCCTCACAGCTGGCGACAAGGTCATTCTTTACTATGCCGCTGCCAACCACGATCCCACTGTCTTTCTCGAACCCGACCACCTCGACCTCACCCGCCGTCCCAACCCCCATCTCGGTTTCGGCGGCCCAGGCCCCCACCATTGCCTCGGCTCCCACCTCGCTCGCGCCGAAACCACCGCCATTTACCGCGAGATTTTTAGACAGCTCCCCAACCTCACCATAACCGGCGAGCCCCAACATCTTCGCTCAACCTCCGTCAACAGCCTCAAATGTCTACCTGCCACCACGAAATGAATCGGCCACGGGGGAGCCGATCGAGGGCTGTCCGATGACCTGCGGCGTAACGCCATAGGCCAGACGGCACTGTTGCATCGGCGAAATCCGTCATCTCGGCCATCGCTCAGAGCCTGTCTTAGATCTTGGTTGTGTGGCCTGCGCGTGATCTGTTTCTGATCTTCGCGGTGTGGTGGCGTGATCGGACGGGTCGGGCTGGCCACGGTCGGGGCATGGGTCGATCTCGCCGCTATCCCTCCGATATGTCCGACGCGGAGTGGGCCTACGTCGAGCCGTTGCTGCCCCCGGTCCCGAAGGACGGCCGGCCCGAGAGCCACGACCGGCGCGACATCGTGGACGCGATCCTCTACGTGACCCACAACGGCATCGTGTGGCGGGCGCTGCCGGTGGATTTCCCACCGTGGAAGACGGTCTACGGCTTCTTCGACCGGTGGAAGAAGAAAGGGGTGACGATCAGTGTCCACGACGGGTTACGCGACACGGTCCGCCAGACCGAGCACAGAGCGGCCGAGCCGACCGCCGGTGTGATCGACTCCCAGTCGGTCAAAGGCTCCCAGGTCGTTACCGCCGCCTCTCGCGGCTACGACGCGGGGAAGAAGATCAACGGCCGCAAGCGGTTCATCGTCGTCGACACCCTCGGCCTGCTGCTGGGGGTGCTGATCGTCCCGGCCAGCCGGCAAGACCGGGACGGCGCCCGCCAGCTGCTCATCGATCACTACTTCGCCACCCCCAGCTGCCGGCACCTGTTCGCCGACGGCGGCTTCGCCGGAAAGTTCGTCGACTGGGCCGCCCGCTTCGTGAAGACCACGGTTGAGATCGTCCGGAAGAAAGACGGCCAGAAAGGCTTCCAGGCTCTCCCACGACGCTGGGTCGTGGAACGCACCCTCGCCTGGATCACCGCCCACCGCCGCCTCGCCCGCGACTACGAACGCGACCCTGCAAGCTCCGCCACCTTCATCCACTGGGCGATGATCCGCACCATGGCACGCCGCCTCGCCCGCGGCACCCTGGTCCAACGCTGGACACCCAGACCGACGACCGACCGATAACCCATCAAGATTCAGGACAGGCTCTCAGTCATCATCAAACGATGCGCCGACGTCGTGTCCGTCCACCGGCTCCGACATCGGAGTTCGCCGGGTTCCGGTTCCCGCCCGAGGTGATCGTGCTGGCGGTCCGCTGGTACCTGCGTTTCGCGCTGTCGTACCGGGACGTCGAGGAGCTGCTGGCTGAGCGCGGCATCGACGTCGATCACGTAACTGTGTATCGGTGGGTCCAACGCTTCACGCCCTTGCTGATCGATGCCGCGCGGCCCTGCTGGCACCGTCCTGGGGACAGGTGGTCCGTCGACGAGACGTACGTCAAGGTCGCCGGGCGCTGGACATACCTGTACCGGGCGGTTGACCAGCACGGGCAGGTCATCGACGTCCTCGCCAGCGAACGACGCGACCAGGCCGCGGCCCGAAAGTTCTTCACCGCGGCACTGACCCACGGCCGCCGGCCGGTCGAGATCACCACCGACAAGGCCCCTGTCTACCCTCGAGTCCTCGACGAGCTACTCCCCGAAGCCTGTCACGTCGATGCCGCGCGGGAGAACAACCGGATCGAAGCCGATCACAGCCGCCTGAAAGCCCGGCTCCGGCCGATGCGCGGACTGAAACGGCCGCGCTCAGCCCAGACGATCAGCGCAGGGCATGCGCTCGTCCAGAACATCCGCCGCGGTCACTACGAACTCGCCATCGACACCGACCCGCACACACGACTGGCAGCCGCGTTCACCGAGCTCACCGCCGCGATCTGATCAACTGGTCGGCAGGGTCAGCTGAAGCTGCCCCGGTTTCGTTCACAGGTAGGGCTTTGAACGGCTATGCGGCTTCATGGTACTCGTAGAAGCGGGTTTCGTGTTCGTGGGGGCTGAGATATCCGTTGGTGGAGTGGCGGCGTCGCCGGTTGTAGAAGCCTTCGATGAAGTCGAAGATGGCGGTCCGGGCCCGGTCGTGGGTGGCGAAGCTGGTGCGGTCAAGAAGTTCACATTCGAGGGTGGCGAAGAATGACTCGGTGACTGCATTGTCGTAGCAGTCGCCGGCGGTTCCGACGGAGCGCCGGACCTGGTGCCGCTCGCAGATCCTGGCGAACTCTCGAGAAACGTATTGACCGCCCTGGTCGGAGTGGTGAATGACGCCGGGGGCGGGACGGCGGTGTCGGAGTGCCATGGTGAGCGCGTCGGCGACGAGCGGGGTTTTCTGCTCGTCTGCCATGGACCAGCCGACGATCCTGCGGGAGTACAGGTCGAGGACGACCGCGAGGTAGAGCCAGCCCTGCCCGGTCGGGATGTAGGTGACGTCGGCGGTCCAGACCCGGTTCGGGGCCGGGGCGGTGAAGTCACGTCCGACCAGATCAGGCGGCAGATGGGCGGCCCGGTCGCGGCGGGTCAGGCTGACCCGCCGGCGGCGGTGGACCCCTTGCAGGCCAGCCTGTCTCATCAGCCGGGCGACCCGCTTACGGCTGGTCCGCACGCCGGCGGCGGCCAGGTCGGCGTGGACCCGTGGGGCGCCGTAGGTCGCCCGGGACGCCGCATGCACCGCGGTGATCTTTGTGGTCAGGGTCTGATCCTCGGCGGAGCGGGCGGACAGGCCGCCGCGGCGACGCCAGGCGTAGTAGCCCTCGCGTGACACACCGAGCACGCGGGCCAGGACGGAGACTGCATGGTGTGTTTTCTCCGCGTCGATCAGAGCGAACGTCATCTCTGATCGGTCTCCGTCGCGAAGAAAATTGTTGCCTTGCGGAGGATGTCACGTTCCTCGCGGAGCTGCCGGTTCTCCTTCCGGAGCCGTTTCAACTCCTCACGCTCGGCGGCACTCAGCCCGTCGGCCCGTGCGCCTTCCTCCTGTTCGGCCTGGCGTACCCAGTTACGGATTGACGGCCCCGACGGGCCGTATTCCTTGGCCAGCGCCTCGGGTGAGCGGCCAGCCCGGACAAGTTCCACCATCTGCCGGCGGAACTCCTCCGTGTACGGCGGTTGTGATCTCGACACCTGCACTCCTCCCTGGGACCATTATCCCAAAGAGCCCAGGTGTGAACAGAAACGGGTCAACTTCAAGCCATGCCCCGCCATCCCGTAACGCAACAGAACCCAGAGGCGAGACAAGCCCTTGCCGCGACCAGCTCCGGTACTCCCGTCGCTTCTATCCGGCGTCTTGTTCAGCGGCGGAGGGTGCCGATCCCGATTCGGGCACACCATCAGGGAAGTCATTCACTCAGCGACAGGAATAACGTCTCCCATATGGCGTTCACCGGGACTACACCATAGAAGCTATTCCTATTTCCAGGACCGTCAGATCAACATCTCAAGACCGCCCTCTGTCACAGTAAACCAGCCCATCGATGAACTCTTGAAAGGTCCCAGCCACCCGGCGTGGAACTCGGTCCTCATCGACGTAGACCACGCTCGGCTCTCCCTCAGGCCCGCATGCCGAATAGTCGATCATTACAGTGTCATGCCCGCCAGAGGGTGTCTGAAAGACAACGATTCCGATGTCAGGGTAGCCCCATTCCTTAATCATCTGGGCGCTGCCCATCTCGGGCGAGTCAATACCCCAGCGACCATTGATTCCGAGCAGCGCCTCAACTTCGAAATGGTCGGACGCCCAGGAAGTGGGAAAACTAGTCGGATAGCAGCGCCTCCGGAGAACTCCGCCGTTACGTTGGCCCAATATCTCAATGTAGCTGCCCGGTAGACGTACTCCTAGTTTTCTTTCGGCGCGGACCACCAGGGATCGATCTATCGGCGGCCCCGTGTAGTAGTCGCTCTCCTCATATATTTCACTCATGGGCATTACACCTTACCTTGAGAATCCTCCAGTATGTCCAGTTCTAGTGCCGCGTCAGGCTACGTTCGCCCTGTCGACGAGTCGGCGTAGGTGCTTGTCCTGGGCGTGCTTGTTCCGCCAGATGATGTAGCGGCGGATCATGGATGCCTGGGCGCGGTGGTTGCGGTGGTCGGTGCCGCCGAGGGCGAAGTAGCGCAGGGCGGTGAACTGGGCCTCGATCCGGTTCAGCCAGCTGGAGGGTTCTGTTGCGTTACGGGATGGCGGGGCATGGCTGACCCTGCCGACCAGTTGATCAGATCGCGGCGGTGAGCTCGGTGAACGCGGCTGCCAGTCGTGTGTGCGGGTCGGTGTCGATGGCGAGTTCGTAGTGACCGCGGCGGATGTTCTGGACGAGCGCATGCCCTGCGCTGATCGTCTGGGCTGAGCGCGGCCGTTTCAGTCCGCGCATCGGCCGGAGCCGGGCTTTCAGGCGGCTGTGATCGGCTTCGATCCGGTTGTTCTCCCGCGCGGCATCGACGTGACAGGCTTCGGGGAGTAGCTCGTCGAGGACTCGAGGGTAGACAGGGGCCTTGTCGGTGGTGATCTCGACCGGCCGGCGGCCGTGGGTCAGTGCCGCGGTGAAGAACTTTCGGGCCGCGGCCTGGTCGCGTCGTTCGCTGGCGAGGACGTCGATGACCTGCCCGTGCTGGTCAACCGCCCGGTACAGGTATGTCCAGCGCCCGGCGACCTTGACGTACGTCTCGTCGACGGACCACCTGTCCCCAGGACGGTGCCAGCAGGGCCGCGCGGCATCGATCAGCAAGGGCGTGAAGCGTTGGACCCACCGATACACAGTTACGTGATCGACGTCGATGCCGCGCTCAGCCAGCAGCTCCTCGACGTCCCGGTACGACAGCGCGAAACGCAGGTACCAGCGGACCGCCAGCACGATCACCTCGGGCGGGAACCGGAACCCGGCGAACTCCGATGTCGGAGCCGGTGGACGGACACGACGTCGGCGCATCGTTTGATGATGACTGAGCGATGGCCGAGATGACGGACTTCGCCGATGCAACAGTGCCCTCGAAACCCTCCGAGCATCCCCGGATCGCCGGGACGGAGTGGCGAGAGCGGCACCTCGACTCCTTTCCGTCCGATGTGGGCGTCACAGACTTACGAGATAGGCAAAGGAGGCCGCGTACCGGTGACCTGATAAATTCAAGCAGTATTTTACACCTAATTCCGGTACTGGTGGAGGCGGGAGCCGCCTGGGGACGGAGGTCGGGCGTACGCTTGACATCGGCAACTAACCCACTCATCTTAGGGTTCCCTGACGGCGGTCTTGGTGGCGCCGCCGTGGCGGGTTAGGCGGGGGCGGAGGGAGGTCTTAACAGCACCCCGGGTGAAGGCGTGGTCAGTGGAGCGGCTGGACCAGAGGTAGGCCTCTCCGGGAGCCAGCGCGTTGAGTTTAGCTGAGGTGAGGTTGGCGAGGGCTGTGTTCGCCTTTTGAAGGTGCTTTAGCCAGCCGGGCGAGTTGAAGCGGTGCAGGATCATGACGTCAGATAGTTCGATGAGGGCGAGTGGCACTGACGGAGGATCCTGGCTGGCGACCAGGATGCTCATGCCTTTGTGCCGCATCTCGCGGACGCTTTCGACGAGGCTGGTAACGAGGTCGGGGCTCTCGATGTACTTGTGGGCCTCATCGAAGACGACGAGCTTGTTGAACCGTTCGTCGTCACTGCTCGCGGCGGCGAACAGTTCCATGAGCACGACGAACAGACCGAGAGCCTCGTCTTTCTCCATGAGGTCGTCGCGTAGGTCGACGATGATCAGGCGGCCTGGGCGTACCAGGTCGCCGACGCGGACCGAGTCATCGATGTAGTCACCGGCCATCTCAAGCCGCTGGTACGCGAGGTTCTTGATCGTATCGGTGAGGGTGGAGGCCGCGACACCGTCGCGGATCGCGTCGAGGGTCAGGTGGTCGCGGACGGACCGCATGATCCGGTTGAGCTGGCGAATGTAGGTCGACTGGTTTCCGATGGCGCCCATGAGGAAGCGCCAGTGTCGGGCTTGGAGCTCCGCCGAACCGAACGCCAAGGGGCGGATCTCGATGTCTGGATATTCGGTCCGTCGGTCGTCGAGCTGGCTTTCGGGGACCAGCATGAGCACATCCCCGAGCGCTGCGGGCTCGACTCCGTAGCGCTCCCAGAGGGCGCGCACTTGGTCAGGCGCGTCGTTGGGGGCGGTCATGCTGGTGAACTCCGGGGCATAGTCCGAGGTCGGGCTGTAGTGGAAGACGATCGTGGCGAGCGGCCGGGGCAGCTGGTTGATCGGCGGGGCCGGTAGAGACGCGGCCTCGATGATGGATCCGAGGGTGTAGCTCTTGCCGCCGCCTTGGACGCCGAAGAGGCTGATCGTATGGGTCTCGTTGAGGTCGAGCGCGAGCCGGCGCCCAAGGGAGTCGCCGAGGACTCCGTACTGGGGCGCGGTACCGGACGAGCCGAGGTAGATGTCGGGCGGCCGGGCGGCGGTACGACGTGACGTAACCGGTTGTCCCGCTATGTTATCGGCGTTCGGCGAAGCCAGGCCGGCGGCGATGAGCAACGAATCGGGCGTGGTCAGATCGCTCGTGCTGCTATCCCTGTCGGCCGCATGCTCGCTGGACACGGCCGGGCCGTCGTCGGCCGAGGAGACGGCAGGCTCTGGCGCGTCGTCGCGTGCGGCGTCCCCGGGCGGGGCTGCCGCTGCGACCGCGCCACCATCTCCAGAGGGATCTTGGGAATCGATCTGGGTCGTGGGGGCACCAGTCGGCGCATGGCCGGTGTCGGTTCCGACGGCCCGATCGTCACCAGGCGAGTCGGCCTCCTCCCCGCCGGGAGGCGGGATCTCGTGCGATCGGCGCGGCCCGAGGAAACCGGCTCGCTCCAGGCGCGGCACGGATGATTCGCGCCACGCCGCTGAGTCTTCGGTTCGTGCCGGAGAGGCGGGCGGGCCGTAGGCCGCCGCTGCTAGGCCTCCGGTGGACTCGTCGCGATCAGCGGTGGACCGATCGGCGGCGAGGTGCGGGTCGGTAGGCAGGGCGCTGAGAAGTTCGTCGACGACGTCGCGGCCGAGGGTGTGGAATTCAACGCCGCCCTCGACGTCGACCCGCGCGCCCCGGCCCGCGAGGTCGAAGACCAAGGCAGTACGGGTCGACTCCCAGCGGTAGCCGTCATCGAGATGGTCGAGGAACCAATCGGCCTCGGCGGCGGCGTCGCCCCGCATGATCTCGTGCCGGACGGCTCGGCCCAGGTAGAACTTTAGCAATGCGTTGAGCCGGGAGTTGTAAATGGTGCGGTCGGCCCGATCCGGGGTGCGCAGTATCGGGTCGAAGTCGTCGGCAAGCACCTCGGCGCTGCGGTTGAGCTGCTTGGCTGCCTCGTCACGGACGCGCTGCAGATCGACTAGGCGGCTCAGGTCCGCCCGACATTTCACCTCGACGAGCCGGCAGGCGATGGTACGAGCACGGGCGTCCAAGGAGAACAGTGCGAGGTCGGTCCGTTCGAGCTTCACGCTGGAGGCGACTTCGTTGGCTCGCCGCCGTGCCTCCCGATACAGCTCGAGGTGGGAGTCAAGCGGGACGAGGATCTGGTCGTCGAGTGCGCCCTGGTAGTCAAGGTAGAGCCGGGCGAGTGCGAGTCCGAGAACCTCGGTGCGCTGGTTCGGTGCCGTTGATGCGATCTTGAAGGCGAGGCGCCCGGACAGCAGCCGGAGCTGGTCGAAGAAGGTGCCCGCGTGCCGTCGGTCGACCTCGAATCCGTGCTGTTTGATCATCGGCAGGAGCAGTGCGTGCAGCTCGTCGACGGAGCGGGAACTAATGACAAGCTGGTGACCGGTGCCGAGCCGGCCGGTCGCGCTAAAGTCCGTGGGTTCACGCCATCCGAAGGTTGTTCAGCCCGAACCCAAGTGGTGGTCAGGCGGGTTTGCCGGTCCGGGCGCTCGGGTTCACGGTGATTCCGAGGGGCCGTTCTCGTGAGGGCGGGTCAGCAGCTGGCGTGCGTTGTCGGCGTAGCGGATCGCGGTGGCGTCACAGACACCGAAGACGGCGGCGACCTGCAGGGGGTCGGCGCCGCTGATCAGGGCTTCCTCGAGCTGTCTGTCGATGCGCAGCCGGTCCAGGGTGGCGGGCAGCCCGCGCAGGGGGCGGGCAAGGAACGGGTAGCTGACGGGGCCGAGGCCGCCGGCGGTGCAGACGCTGACGAGCAGGTGCGGGTTGGCGGTGTGTGGCCAGCGGCTGCGGCGGTGGTCCAGCCAGGCCAGCAGGATCTGGCGAGTGAGCTCGTCCAGCGGCCGGTCGTGCCCGGCGATCGTGATGCGGCGGTTGCCGAGGTCGACGTCGTCGAGGCGAAGGGCGCGGATCTGTCCGACACGGGCGGCGTGCACGGCCGCGAGGACGATCGCCAGTCGGGCGTGCTCGGTGGTGGCCGTGGTAAGGACGCGGGCGAGTTCTTCGGGCCGCACGGGTTGCCACAGCCGGCGCTGGGTGGGGCCGCAGCGCAGGCTGGTGGTCGGGTTCCGGAACACGACCCGGGTGCGCTTCGCCCAGCCGAACAGCGACCGCAGGGCAGAGAAGACGGTCTTGCGGGGGTAGCCGACGAGGGCATCAAGGTAGGCGGCGACGTCGTCGCGGGTGACTTCCCGCAGGTGGCCGTATCGGGCAGACCAGTCCGCGAGCGCGGGTCGCAGGGCGTGCAGGTAGTTGGTGGCGGTGCTCCGCGCGCGGGGTCGGGTGCGTGGGCTCCCGTCGGCGAGCAGGAGTACCCACGTCCGGGTGTCGCGTCGGATCGCCGGGGCGAGGCCGTCGAGTTCGGCCGCCAGCCACCGGTCGAAGGCGCGCTGCCGGTCGTCAACGACGACGCCTATGGTCGTGAGGAGCTCGACTATGTCGTCGACGTTGGTGCTGCGGGCCGCGACGACGTCGTAGAAGTCGCTGACTCGGATCACGTCGGCGTCGGCGTGGCCGCCGAGCAGCATGATCAGGGTCCGTTGCACGCCTCCCCGAACCGTCTGGCCCCAGCCACGCAGGTCGGCCAGTTCGTGGGCCAAGTGCAGGCCCCACGCCAGCCAGGGATTGTCCGGGATCGGGTCGCGGCGGAGGTCGACGCGGCCGTACCGGTAGCGCCGAGCGATCGGCTCGTCGAACAGCAGCAGTTGGACGTGCCGGGGTTGCGGCCGGACGGCGGGCCGGGGCCGGGGTTTGCGGCCGTCGTCGTCGGCACGCCACAGGCGTGCGCGGGGCAGGTCCCGGTAGCCGGCGGTGTCCATGAGGAACAGCTGGTGATGGCGGACCCGGCGCACGTGCGGTGCCAGCAGCGTGTAGGTGCCGGTCGTGCGTTCCAGCCGCGCCTGGCACCAGCACAGCCGGCAGAAACCTTTCTTCAGCGGCTCGGTGCGGTGGCAGGCACCGCACACGCCCCGGTCATGGCCGTAGCGCGGTGCTGTGAAGTCGTGGCAGGCCCGGCACACGCCCGGCCGGTAGGCCAGCCCCCACGCCAGGCAGGACGAGCAGCTGGTCGCCGTCGCGACGGCGTCCGCCCGGCTGCCGGCAGCCGCTGTCACGGCCGGTCAGGCCGGAGGCAACGAACGGCCGTCACGCCGCCGCGGCACCACGGTGACGACCGCGTTCCCGGCGGCCGTGGCCGGCTGTTCCTCGCCCTGGTCAGGACTCGGGACCTTCGCCGGCTCGGGAATCAGCAACTCGCCGATCTCGCAGCCGAGCACGACACACATCACGTCGAGGTCGTCGAGTTTCAACGAGATGGGCTGGCCCGACCACAGCCCGGACATCTTTCCCGCCGAGACGACCAGGCCGTGGTCGGCAAGGCGGCGTTGAAGCTCAGACGCCTTCCAAATGTCGCGTTTCGCGGCTGCCAGCCGCAGGTTCCACCTCACCGGACCAGTCCTTCCAGCCGCGCGACGGCGCGTTCCTGCCCGGCCAGCCAGGCGTCCTCGACCCGGGTTCGGTGCACATGGACGTAACGCATCGTGGTGGCGACCCAGGCATGCCCGAGCACCTCCTGCACCGAGATGAGGTCCACACCCGCCAGGTAGAGCTGGGACGCGCAGTAGTGGCGCAGGACGTGGGGCGTCAGCCGGCCTGCCCACGCTGGCAGATGGGCGATCGCCGCCGCTGCCAGCCCCGAACGCAGGGCGTCGTAGCCGACGCGTGCCGGCGACCCGTCGCCGTTGCGCCGCTCCGACGGGAACAACGGCGCGCCGTGCCGGGTGTGGTCGTCGTCGAACTGACCCCAGACGTCCTCGACATACCAGCGCAGCGTCCGGCCCGCATGGTTGACCAGCGGGACCATCCGCTCGCGTGGACCCGATCCCCGCGACCCCTTGCCGTGACGGACGTGGACCTTGCCGAAGCGGCCCAACTCCCACCGCACGTCCGCGAGGTCCAGGCAGCGGGCCTCGTTCACCCGCAGACCCACCTCGGCCATCAACCGCGCCGCAGCGTAGTTACGGGCGCTGGGCGCGAACTTGCGGCAGGTCGCCAACTCCTGCGACCAGCCCGCGAACAGTTCAGCGACCTCACGACTGTCCGGCGGAATCCGCAGCCGCGCGTCCTTGCTCCCACGTGGCTGGTTCACTTCGTCCAGCGGGCACTGAACGACGATGCCGGCCATCGCGTGGATCTCGACGCTGTGCCGCAGCTCCAGGAACTCGAAGTACGTCCTCAACGCCGCGGCCCGAGCCAGCCGCGTCCCGCTCGGCGCACCTCGCAGAATCCGCCCGAAATAGTCGTCGGCGTCCGATGGCCGCAGCTCCCACAGCGGGCGGCCGAACCACGACCGAACCTGTTCCAGGTTCCCCACGTCGCTCCGGATCGTCCCGTCGGTCAGGCCGGCCGAAGACCGCGCGAGCACGAACCCCGCGAGCACGTCCGTCTCGAACGTCGCCAACTCCTCAGCGGACGCCGCCGACTGCCGCGCGTCCCGAATATCGCGTACCACCGCGAGCGCCAATCCGAGCACCTCACCTTCACGCAGACAGCGGAGAACGCAACCCACGTGAGGAACCTTCAAGAAGTCCGAGGCCGCGTCAACACGGCACGCAGGCCCGCCAAGAGCCAGAACCACCTGGACCACAGCACCTACGGCTACCCGCCGCAGATGAACCCCAGCGATGTCGGACTGGTTCGGAGCAGCCGTTGACCGCGACCAACCCGACTCCGCGGCGGGCCTACAGCCTCATTCCCGCCGGCCAGCAACACCCCCGCGTGCAGCGCACCGGCCGTTACACCTCCGCCTCCACCCAGCACCCCGCGCGCATGCTGCCCGTTCTCGCCCGCCACCTCATCGCCACCTACAGCCGCCCCGGCGACGTCGTTCTTGACCCGATGTGCGGTATCGGCACCACACTGGTCGAAGCCGCGCATCTCGGCCGGCACAGCCTCGGGATCGACCTGGAATCCCGCTGGATCTCCCTCGCCCGCGCCAATCTGCGCCTCGCCCGCCAGCAAGGTGCCGCCGGTAGCGGCCGGCTTTTTCGTGGCGACGCCCGCCGCCTCGAGCAGGTCATTCCCGCCGACTATCACGGCAGGATCAACCTGCTACTCACCTCACCGCCCTACGGGCAGGCCACCCACGGCACCATCACCGTCGCCCCGGGGAAGGGCGTCCACAAAACTGACTACCGCTATTCCGACAGCCCCGCTAACTTGGCGAACACTGACCTCGACGGTCTCCTCGACGGCATCGCCGCCGTTCTCCATAGCGCCCACCGGCTGCTTTCCCCCGGCGGCATCGTCGCACTCGCCGTCCGGCCTTTCCGCCACTCCGGCGCCTTGGTGGACCTGCCCGGTGCCCTGCTCGACCTCGCTGACGAAACCGGCCTGCATCTGCACGCCCGCGCCGCAGCCCTGCTCGCCGCCCTCCACCACGACGGCACCCTCGTGTCCCGCGCGACGTTCTTCGCCCGGCACAACATCCGCGCAGCCCGCGCCGCCGGCCACCCCCTGCACCTCATCGCCCACGAAGACATCCTTCTCCTGCGCACTCGTACCACACCGGGCTGACAGTGGCCGCGACCTGCGGCAATGCCTAGCGCCGCCGCGGGGACGACGTCCGGCGCCGGGCTGACAGTTCCTTGGCGAATCCGCTGACAGTCCGTTGGCGATTCCCCTGACAGTCCGGCTGCCGGGCGTTGCCGGTACACCGCAAGGCCCATGCGGAACCACCTAACGGCTCCCTACCGATCCGCGCGCCTCGCCGGGCGGCCCTCCCGCGCCGCCTGGCGAGGCGCGCGAGGCCGCCACACATCAGGAGACGCGTTGAGGGATCGGGACCGACATGCTTGTGCCGGCACGAGCACCCGCACCACAATCACGTTCGATCTTCTTTTCACGGCACAGACGCCGGCCGCCGAAATCTCTCGCAACGACACATGAGTCGACGAAAAGACGACGACTCACAAGGCAACCCAAGTGAGACGGGTACAGAATACACGCCGCTCCACATTGCCAGCCATATTGCATATACTGGCACATACGAAATCGGCGAAAATATCTACACCTTCACTGTTTCAATAGTGACCGAGAACCGCGACCAGAGAGCGGGCCGAAGAAATATCCAGTCAGAAGTCAATCGAAAGATTCTTGCGCGAATCAAGGAAATACGCCAAGACCACCAGGATGTGACTGGAAGCGAGATCCCGGAGACACCGTGAGTGAGTCGCCTTTTGGGCCGACACCAGGAAAGGCGTTTCCTGGTTCACCCATGTACGGAACGCAGACGGCCGACACCGCCCCGCTCAATCTTGCCTTTCTTGGGAGAGTCTCCGACGAAGAGCTCCAGGATCCAACTCTTTCCATGCCACGACAGGTGGCAAGTTGCCAGGCAGTGCTGCCACCTGGATCGCGCATCGTGGCCTACTATTGGGATATTGAATCTGGGCGCATAGACCCGTCTCTGCGCGGACGAAGTGACGGCGGTCTCAGATGATCAGTGCATCAGTCCTGGTAGAAAGGTGATCCACCGATCGGAGGGCTGAGTGCGCGGCGTCGAGTTGACCTTGGAGGAGCGGGAGTCGATCTCCAGGGGCTTGGCCGAGAAACTGTCACACCGGATGATCGCGGTGCGGCTGGACCGGAACCAGTCGGTGATCAGCCGTGAGGTCTCGCGCAACGGAGGCAATGCCGGGTACCGCGCCGCGGACGCGCAGAAACGCGCCGACGGGCAGCGTCGGCGACCGAAGGCGTTCAAGCTGGAGACGCACGTCCGGCTGCACGACGTGGTGGCCGAGCGGCTGGCGGCTGACTTCTCGCCGGAACAGGTGTCGAATCGGCTGAAGAAGGACTTCCCGGACGACCCGGAGATGCGCGTGTCGCACGAGACGATCTACCAGACGCTTTTTGTCCAGGCGCGCGGCGAGCTGAACACGCAGCTGAAGCTCGCGCTGCGGTCGGGCCGAGCGGAGCGCCGGCCGCGGGGGTCGACCCGGCCGAAGCAGGCCAGGATCGCCGGCATGGTCGGCATCTCCGAGCGCCCGGCCGAGGTCGCCGACCGTGCGGTGCCCGGGCACTGGGAAGGCGACCTGATCATCGGAAAGGGCGGGAAGAGTCAGATCGTCACGCTGGTCGAACGCCAGACGCGTTTCGTCATGCTCGCCCGCGTGCCGTACGACCGATATGCCGACCGGGTCGCGCTCATCCTCTCCCAGAAGGTCCGGACGCTACCCGAGGAACTTTTCCGGTCGCTCACCTGGGACCAGGGCACAGAGATGGCCGACCACGCCCGTTTCACCGTCGCCACCGGCGTTCCGGTCTACTTCTGCGACCCGCATTCTCCGTGGCAGCGAGGGAGCAACGAGAACACCAACGGGCTGCTCCGCCAGTACTTTCCGAAAGGCACTGATCTGTCGGAGCACACACAGGCGGAGCTCGACCGCGTAGCCGATCTCCTCAACCGGCGGCCGCGTCAGACATTGGAGTGGGAAACGCCCGCCGAAAGGCTAGATCAGCTGTTACTATCGCATAGCGGTTGATGCACTGACCTGTTGAGGTCGCCGACGCCTACAAGAAGTTCTCGATTCCAGTTCCACGAGATGGGGGAATCCGCGATCTTCTAGAGTCCGCCTCCAGCGGCCCCACCTTTGACGCGGTTATCTGCGAGGCGATCGACCGAGTCGCCCGAAGAACCTACTACGGCGTGAAAATTGAACATGATCTCGAAAAGTTCGGGGTTCCGCTACTCGCCGCCGACGAGGGTATACAAAGCCTGCGTAAGCGAGCTACCCAGATCCTCACGAGACGCGTCAAGCAAGCCACGGCGGAGTGGTATGTCCTCGAGACCCTCGAGAAGGCGTGGGATGGTTTCTGCGAACATGCAACCCAGGGCTGGAACATCGGCGCCGCGCCATACGGGTATCTCGCTGAACGTCTTCCGCACCCCGTGCCAGCAAAGCGAGCTGCCGGCGACATGAAAACCCGCCTAGCCTCAATGCCACTTCCGCTAAGTTGATCAAGCTGTGACCTGGGGTTTCACCGGGTTGGCGAGTCTGATCGTGGGCGGGGCATGGTGGCGGATGCCGTGCTGGCCGGGTTTCTTGACCGGGTACTGGTTGTGGCGGGCTCGGCGGACGACGTGGGGGTAGGTGCGTTCGCGGCGGGTGTTGAGCCGGGTCGGTCGGGTGATGTCGGTGGCGATCTCGCCTTGGGTGCGTGCCCGCTGGTCAGGGGGAAAAAGCCGGGTCGGTGGCGACCCGGTCCCGGATGATCCTGACAGTGCGCTTGAACTTGATCCGGTCGGGGTCGATCCCGGCGGCGGTCGCGGCCTGGCAGGTCAGCGCGCTGATCGCGTGGTGGGTGAGCAGGTAGCCGTAGATCTCCTGGTAGACGGTGTCGGGGTGCTTCGAGCGCAGGACCTTCCCCGGGCCGCGTAGGTAGGTCTTGAGCTGCCTGTTACCGGTCTCGTGTTCCCAGCGCTGCCGGTAGGCCCCGGCCAGCGCGGACGCGGTCGCGTCGCGTGGGTTGAGGATCGTGGTGAGCAGGGCGATGACCTCGTGTTTCCCGTCGCCGTCCCGGTCGGGCACGTCGTACTCGACGAGACGGGCGTAGCGGGCCTTCGCCGGGTCGAGTACCTCACCGGCGCGGGCCGCGGCGACCAGGGCGTCCCGCGCCTTCCCGGTGATCTTCGGGTTGACCAGGACCGTCAGGTACGAGCCGTCGGACAACGCGCGCAGCGGCGGCAGCCGCAGGCTGGCCTTGACCCGCCACAGCAGTGCCGCGCCGGTGTCCGCGGCCGTGCACCAGTCGGTCCAGGAGTAGAAGTTGCGGTCCGCGAGCAGAAGCCAGCGTTCGGCCAGCCGTGGGTACAGGGTGCGGGCCAGGGCCTGCTCGCTGGCGGGCTTCGCGCCGCCGGCCGGGCCGAGCACGGCCAGCACCGGCGCGTGCGAGGCGCACTCGGACACGGTGAGGGCGCGGACCTTCGGCAGCGCCCCCGGCGCGCCGTCGCGGCCCGCGGGCAGGCCGAACGCGGCGATGTTCTCCGCCGAGGCGGGCGCGTCCCACTCCAGTCCGTCGATACTCATCAGCCGCCACGGGCCGAGGAACGCCCCGACCGTGTCGAGGTCCGCGACCGGCCCGGCGACCTGCGAGAACAGTTCCGCCAGCGGTGCCGCACCGAGCCGCTGGCGGGCTTTGGTCAGCCCGCCCGAGGTCGGTTCCCATCGCGGCCCGACCACGTCGAGATCGTCAAGCGTGGTAGCGAGCCGGCGCGCGACCGCCTCGTAGTCGTCGTCCGCGAACAACGCGAGCGCCATCACGAAGTAGACCGCGACCCGCGGCGGGATCGTCGTGTCGCTGCGCCGGGCACCCGTCCCGGTCGCCTCGATCGCCTCGTCGACCGCATCCCGCGACACGAACGACGTCAGGACCCCCAACGAGATCCAGTCCATCAGCTGGCTACCCGTGTCCGTCACAGCCCACGATCATGCCGCCAACCAGGCAGAACCACCCGAACCGACACACCGCAACCAGTCAAGATCCAAATAGTGGAAGTGGCATTGCGCCTAGCCTGGGATCCGGTGCGCGCGCCCGTCGTGCACAAGATCTTCGAGTGGAGAACGGTCGACAAGAAGTCGCGCCAGGACATCGCCAACCTCCTAAACGAAGATCGCGATCTGTATCCTCCGCCGTTGGCCAATGATGGTCGGCGAACGCGGGGATCGTGGAGCGCCTCCACCGTAAGAGAGATACTCGACAACCCTAAGTACACCGGATACATGGTGTGGAACCGCCGTGCGCGGAACACCGGACGAGGTAAGCGGAACGCCCCCGAGCGCTGGGTCTGGTCTCCCGAACCCACCCACAGACCGATCATCAGCCTCAACACCTATAGCGCCGCGCCTGCCGTAGGAAAGACCCGACGCGGGTCCCGGTCAGCCACCACCGGCAACAGTGGTCCCCGCAAACGCTTCTACGTCATGAGATCCTTCGTGCAATGCGCGATCTGCGGACGACGCATGGAAGCAACCACCCGCAAGAAGGACATAGTCTATTTCCGCTGCCGCATCCGCCCATCGGACGGCCACGACCCTAGGCAACGCTGGTCCGACCACCCGACAGACCTCTACCTACCCCAGCGGCTCCTCCTGGAAGGAGTCCTGGACTTCTTCGCTGACCGCGTCTACGGACAGGACCGCCGCCACCTGTTCGACCGCGAGATCGCCGAAGCGGATCAACGCACCCGACAACAATGGCAGGAGAAGATAACCGCAATCGAACGCACCCTCGACGATCTCGACCGACGCCGCCGACGGCTCCTCAACACCCTCGAGATCACCGACGAGATCGACAGAGATCTGCTCCAGGACATCAACAGGCGATCAGCCGAGATCACCAGCGAGCGGGCGGCCAAGCGCCAGGAGCTAGCCGAGCTCCGAGCTCACCCCCCCACCCAAGCAGGCAGCGACACGGAGCTGTTCGATCTTCTCGGAACCATCACCCGAACAGACCTCGACCGCGTATCCGAGGAGCTCCTCAGGGAGCTGTTCGACGCCTACAGCCTCGAGATCACCTACGACGCGCGCGTGAACCTCGTCGCATGCACAGTCCGCGTCGACGAGCCGAGCCTGCCCACCATCGCTCGAGTGACCAGTGCCATAAAAAACACCCCTAACCCCGACATGGGGTTGGGGGTGTTCGGGGTGCGCTCGGAGGGAATCGAACCCCCAACCTTCTGATCCGTAGTCAGATGCTCTGTCCGTTGAGCTACGAGCGCGCGCCCGCCACCGTGGTGGCCGGCGGTGCCAGCTTACAGCACCGCCGGAGCGACTCAGGGGCCGCGTCGACGCGGGGCCATCTGTAGTTTGTTCGATGCTCGTGGTGAGTGGCGGATGTGGGCCGCCCCCTGGCCGGCGCCCACGACGGAGCCGCGGGTCGCTCCGCGCCGTCCGCACGGGCTCACCGGGAAGGTGCCGATGACGCAGGAGGGACCCGGGGACGCGGGCATGCAGGCGGCGGGGCAGGCCGGCGAGCGGCGGCACAGCGTGGCAGCATCACGCGGCTGCCACAACACGCATCGACGTGGTCGCTACGTGCACTTGTTCCGCGTACCATGAGGGAGCTCTCGGGGGGAGAGAAGCTTCGACGTCCCGCATGAACCAGGACGTTCGGGCGTACTGGACTCTGGGCTTCGTCCTCGCGGGCAGTGATCTTGTTGGCCCCTTGCGGACGGATCGGGGATGGCCGGGCTGCACGAAGACGATCTCCAGCCAGAGTCGCCCGACTTCGCGTACCGGCGGACGGACCCCGGCCCGGTCCTCGCGACGCCGATCATCGTCCTGCTGAAGGTGCCGGCACCGCCGCGGACCGGCATCGGCGGGTCCCCGCTGCGGGACCCGCGCACGCAGGGAGCGCGCCGGCTGGCCGCCGCTGACGCCCTGCACCGCATTGAACCCCGCCGGCCCTGGGCGACGGCCGCCCCGTCCAGGCCAGCCGGTGTCCCGCCCAGGCCAGCCGCCTCGCCGGGTGCTGCCGCCTCGCCGGGTGCTGCCGGCGCACCCAAGCCGGCCGGCGCCGGGCCCATGGCCCCACGCCACGCCTTCCCCGCCAGCGACAGCCCCACGACCGCGGACAGCCGCACGACCACGGACAGCCACACGACCGCCGCCAGCCGCATGAGCAATGCCATCCGCATGAGCAGTGCCATCCGCATGGCCAGCGCCAGCCGCCATGCCGGCGAAGCCTTGCGCGGTGGCAGCAGCGTCTCGACCGGCAGGGGACGCGGCATCGGAGGCGGACGGTGGCGCTCGACGGCGGGGCTGGCGCACGAGGTCGGGCACCGGGCGGACCCGCCGGCCTCCGGCTGGTCGCGATCGCGGCGACCGGCCGGGGCACCGCGGCGCCGGCCGTCGACCAGGCTGTGGTGGCGGAGGGTGGACGCGCGGTGAGTCGGTTCCTGCTCTGGCTGTCCGGCGCCGACCGGGAGATCCTCGGCCGGCTGCGGCACGACCGGGCCAAGTACGTGGGCGTGGGCAGCGCGGTGCTCACGACGGCGGCGATGGCCACCCTCTCGTCCACGTTCGCGTTGCGGATGGCGCTGAAGCTGCCGATCCCGGTCTGCCTGCTCGTCGGGCTCGGCTGGGGTCTGGCGATCATGGCGCTGGACCGGTGGCTGGTCGCGTCCGTGCAGCGTCAGGACCACTGGTACCTCAACGCGCTGCTCATGCTGCCGCGGCTGGTGCTGGCGATCCTCATCGGGCTGGTCATCTCGACCCCCCTCGTCCTGCGGATCTTCCAGCCGGAGATCGACACCGAGATCACCCAGATGCACGCCGAGGACGCGGCCGCGTTCGAGCAGCGGATCACCACCGACCCGCGCAACCAGGAGCTGACCCGGCTGCGCGCCCAGCGCGACGCGCTGGTCAAGGTCGGCACCACCGGGGTGGACGTGAGCACCGACCCGGAGGTCGCGCCCCTGCAACGGCAGATGGACGGCCTGCAGACCCGGCTGGCCCAGGCGAACGCCGACATGCTCTGCGAGAGCCTCGGTAACTGCCCGGGCCAGCCGAACAAGGCGGGTCAGGGCTCGAACTACCGGCTCAAGGTCTCGCTGCGCGACGGAATCCAGGCGCAGATCAACGAGTTGCAGCCGAAGCTGACCGCCGCCATCGACGCCGCGCGGTCCCGCCAACAGGCCGGCCAGTCGAGCGCGACGCAGAACGCGAAGAACCAGCTCCCCGCGCTCAACGCCCAGATCGCCGCCTTGGAGACCGGGCAGCGCAACGACCGGGCGGCGTTCAACCGCCAGAACGGCGACAACACCGGGCTGCTCATCCGGATGGAGGCGCTGGACCGCATCACCAGCGATCCCGACCACCGCACCCTCGCCAACGCGCACCTGGTGCTGCTGCTGTTCATCACCGCGATCGAATGCCTGCCGATCCTGGTCAAGTTCCTGATGTCCTTCGGCAAACTGACCACCTACGAGAGGGTCGTCGCGATCGAGGAGCGCAACCAGCTCATCGCGGAGGAGGAGATGTCGGCGCGGCGGCGGGCGACCGTGCTCCTCGACGGCCAGGACGCCTACCTCGAGGCCCAGGTGACGAGGGAGGAGAAGGATCCGGCGATCGAGCGGCTGGCCCGGCGGACGGTCGCGGTCCAGGAAGAGGTCGCGAACGCGGCGCTGGACGCCTGGCGCGACCGCGAGCTCGGCCGGATCCACGACTCCCTCGACGACTATGTCGCCACGGCACCGCCGCCGGGCACGGGCAGCCTCCAGGTACCGGGCGGCCCGCCCGACCCGTCCGGGCGGGCCCGGAGTTGGGACACGACGCTCGAAACGCCGGCCGCCCGGCCCGGCCGACCCGCGCCGCCGAACCGGCCGCCGGCGCCGCCCACGCGGCCCGATCTCGCCGACCGCACCCCCGACGACCTCCCCTACAACGACGACATCACCTACAACGGCGACCTCCCCCACAACGGAGACGAGCCCGCCTACAACGGGGACGAGCCCACGGTCACCCCGGACCACGAGCCGCTGACCATCCGCTACGACCCGCCGCTGCCGCGCCGCGACACCCTGCCCCTCCCGAGTGACGACGACCGGCGGCGAGCATGACAGGCGTGAGCGGTGCGGGGCGCCACCCGACCGACGGCTGCGCGACCCCGATGTCGCCGCCGTCCGCTCTGGCTAGGGCGAACTAGGGCGAACTGGCGAAGCCGTCGGCGTGGGGGGTCGGGTCGGTCCGGGCGGGCTGGCCGGGCAGCGTGTAGGTGAACGTGACGTCGCCGTGCCCGCGGGAGTCGCCGGGCCGCAGCACCAAGGGCGGCAGCCCGGTGATGCCGGGCGGCTGGTAGTCGATCACCAGGTCGATCCGGTCCCGCCCGGTCCCGCCCTCGGGCCGGGCGCCAGCGGTGGCCCGCCCGCGTCCCACCCGCCGACCGTGCACCATCCGCCGACCGTGTACCACCCGCCGACCGTGCACGCTGCCGGTGCCGGGGACCACGACATCGTCGTCCGGCTCCGGTCCCAGGCGCAGCCACCGGCCGCGCATCGCCACCCGGTCGAGCCGGCCGTCGGCGGCCTCGGCGGCCAGCACGCCGGCCATCCGTGGCCGGCGCCGGTCGAGGGCGCCGAGCGCGAGGGCGATCATCAGCGCGACCAGCACGACGAGCTCGGCGATGGCCGCCGGATTCCAGCCGGCCGCGACCGAGCCGTGCACGCGGGTCGACGCGCCGCGCGGGGCCGGGTCCATCCGCAGCCCGAACTCCGAGGTGAGGACGGTGCGCCAGGGCGAATCGACGGTCGCCTCCAGCCGCAACCGGCCGTCGACCCGCTGGCTGCGCCGCACCGCCCCGCCCGCGCGCGGGGACCACGACACCGGCACCTGCAAGACGCGCCGCTCCCCGGGGGCGAGGGTGATGCGGTCGGGCAGCCCACCGCCAGGAGCGCCGGCCGCCGGCGAGGCGCCTGGCGGCGCGGAGAGGGTCAGCGACGGGTCTTCGGCGACCACGCGCACGCCCGTGAGCTCCACCGGCAGGCGCCGGGCCGTCGAGGTCACGGTGACCTCCACGCTGCCGGCCCCCGCGGTCGGGTCGACGTCGGCGAGCGTGCGACCAGCCGACGTCCAGCGCCAACCGACCGTGACGACCGGGCCGCGCACGTCGTCGGCCAGCAGGTCGGCCGCCTTCTGCGCCCGGGCGTGCTGCTGGACCCGGGACAGGTACCCGGGGAGCTGGTCGGGGGGCAGGGCGAGCACGGTCGTCGCCGGCAGGACGCTGCGCAGCAGCGTCGCCCCCGACTGGCCGGCGCCGGCGTTGTCGAGGGCGAAGGCGTAGCCGGCGACGTCGCGGCCGGCGAGCCGCGTGCGGGCCCGCTCGGCGAGGTCGGTCCAGGGGCGGCCGGTCTCCGCGGGGAAGGGCGAGTTCGCCGGGGGCTGGTGGCGGCCGTCGGTCAGCAGGATCACCGCGCCGGAGCGCGGCGCGTCCGGATGGTCGAGCAGGTCGATCGCGGTCGACAGGGCCGCGCCGATGTCGGTGCTACCCCCGGTCGCGGTGGCCGGCAGGCGGCCGATCGCCGAGCGGGCGTTGGCCGCCGGGCCGCTGAACGCCACCTGGGGCACCTCGTCGAAGCCGACGACGGAGAGCCGGTCGGCGGGGTCGAGGCTGGCGACGAACGAGGCCAGGGTGGACCGGACCGGGCCGTAGAGCCCGCCGCGTGACATCGACGCCGAGGTGTCGACGAGCACGACGTAGTCGGCCGGCAGGGTCGGCACGCCGAGCGCGTCGAGCACCGCCGTCCGCCCGAGCTGCGCGACCCCGCGGCCACCGGTCACACCGGTCACACCGGTCCCACCAGCCACACCGGTCCCACCAGCCACACCGGTCCCACCAGCCCCACCGGCCACACCGGCCACACCGGTCGCCGTCCCGGGTCCGCCCGCCCGCGCCGCGCTCGGACCGAGCGGCGCCAGGGCCAGCAGGACCGCCGCGAGCAGCGCCACCAGAACCCGCGACCGCCCTGCCGCCGACCCGACCAACCGGCGCGACGGCGCCGTCGCTGCTCGGTCGGCGCCCGCTACCGGCCGCGGCCGTCGGCGGGTCGGGACTTGGATCAGGACTTGGATCGGGCTTTCCCGACGGCTGGCTGTCACGACTCGTCTCCCGGTCGGCCACGGTGCCGCACGCCCTTGATGACCGCGCCGGCCCGGTCGGAGAGCACCCGGATGCCGCCCCGCCCCCGGGCGCGTTCGACGAGCTCGGCGAGGCCCGCGGCGAGCGGCGCCAGCCGGTCGAGCAGGGTTTCGCGGCTCGGCGGGTCGAGCTCGGCGGCCAGCGCGGCGAGCGCCTCCGTACGCAGGCACAGCCGGGCCGGCGCGACGTCGGCGAGCCAGCCGGCGAGGTCATCGGCGAGGTCGTCGCCCAACCCGCCCGCCTCGATCGCTCGGACGGCCGGTGCCAGCAGGTCCGCCGCGGGCAGGTTCGCCGCGGGCGGGTCCTCGGCAAGCGCTGCCGCCGCGAGTTCGCCCAGCAGCAGGTACAGGCCCTCGCCGTCGGTGGGACGCCGGGAGTCCGCGGCGGCGCGGGCGAGCACCGTCGTCAGCGGGGCCCTGCCCAGCTCGGCGAGCATCCCCCGGGCCAGGTCGAGGTAGTCCGCGCGCAACGCGGGGACGCCCCAGCCGGCCACGTCCGCGGCCCCGTGGCCGGGGCGCGAACCGGCCGCGACCTCACCGGCCAGCACGCCGCGCAGGTTGTGCTCGGCCCGCTGGATCAGGGCGAGGCCGGCCGGCTCCACCCCGTCGGCCGCGCCGAGCAGCGTTGTGAGCAGGCCCGTCTCGAACAGGGCGAGCGAGCCCAGCCCCGCGACGAAGTCCGCGACGAGCAGCTCGCCCACCTCCCCGCGGCACACGCCGCGCACCAGTTCGCGCAGGGCGACGCGGATGCTGAAGCCGGCGGGCATCGCCCGCGGGCTCACCGCGCGCCGGGCGACCTCGTCCGCGCAGCCGACGACGATCTCCAGCGCGTCGGGCCCGGCGAGCTGCCAGGCGCTCGCGCGCAGGGCCGCGAGCAGCCCCGCCGGTCGCACCCCGACCAGCAGGGCGTCCGCGCACAGGTCGGCGACCGCCTCGACGTCGGGATCGGCCGGCAGGGCGCGCACCAGCGCGGTCAGGTGCGCGGCCCGGGTGGCCGGATAGTCGTCGGTGACGAGCCGGCGCCATTCCTTGCCACCCGCCACCTGGTAGAGCTCGCGGCGCCGCTCCAGCACCCCGTACATCGCCAGCACCAGGGCGCCGGCGTCCACGTGGTCGGCGGCGGCGACCTTGTAGAGGACGTACAGCATCACCTGGGCCGCGGACCCGCGCGCGGGCAGCCCGTGCGCGGCGACGTCGGCCGCCAGCCCCGCCACCACCCGCTCGCACGCCGACCTGGCGTCGGCCCGCCCCCCCGCCGCCCGTCCCCGAGCGTCACGGCCCCCGGCGTCACGGCCCCCGGCGTCACGTCTCCCAGCGTCACGTCTCCCGGCGTCACGTCTCCCAGCGTCACGGTCCCCGGCGTCACGCAGAACCGCGAAGTACTCCAGGAACGCGGTCCGGTAGGGCTGCGGCCATCCCTCGCCGGCGAACCGCCGGGCGAGCGGCACCCGGACCGCCGCCGTCAGCGCGAGCTCGAGCAGGTCGAGCCGGGCCGCGATGGTCGGGTCGCCGCTGCGCCACTCGGCGAGCTCCGCCGCCCAGTCGCGGCGGCGTTCCTCGGGCAGCGCCACCAGCGTGCGCAGCAGCCGGTCGAGCACCGGGGTAATCGGGAACGGCAGCTCCGACGGCCCCTGGCGGGCGAGGCGCAGCAGGGTCAGCACGTGCCGCTCCCCGTGCCGGGCGATGCGCCCCACCGCCGACGCGGACGTCTCACCGGCCCAGGCGTCGGTGAACGCGACCAGCTCGCGGGCACGGTCGGCGGACGCCAGCCAGCGCAACCAGCCGCCGGTCCGGTCGGGATCGACGGGGAGTACCAGCGCGACCAGGTCGAGGAGCACGACGGCGGGCGCGGCGGCGAGCGCGTGGCGGACGTGCCCGGCGACGCGTTGCCCGCGGTCGACGGACAGCCGGCCGAGCCGGATCTGCTCGGCGAGGAACCGGGCGGGCGCCGCGGGAACCCCCAGCGAGTCCCCCGCCCACTGCAGGTCGTCCAGCCGCGGGTTGGCCACGTGGGCGGTCAGCGTCGACCAGAAGTCGAGCGCGGCGGCCAGGTCGGCCAGCCGACTCGCCGCCGCCGGATCCGGCCGCGGGCCCCACAGCGCCGCCCAGGCGGTGCGCGTCACCACGCCCATCAGCCGGGCCCGCTGGTCCGGGCCGACCAATGCGCGGTCGGTCCATCGCGGCCAGCAGATCGCCAGCGCGTCCAGACCTTCCGCGCCCGCGTCCGCCACCAGCACGTGGGCGGCGCGTTCCACCTCGCTGCCCGGCAGCATGTCGACGCGCCCGGAGGTGACCAGCGCCAGCAGGTCGGCCGCGGTCGCGGTGCCCGCGGCGAGCTGGCCGCGCACGTGGGTGACGGGATCGGCGCGAGCCAGGCAGCCGACCGCGTGGGCGACGTCGTCGACCGGGCGTGGCTCGGTCTCGGCGGCGAGCAGCTCGACAACCCGGGTCAGCGGCCAGGCCTGCCCCTCGACCAGGCCGACGAGCAGGTGGTGGTAGGTGCGGGCGTCGCCCCGCAGCGGGCGAAGGATCCGCTCGCTCTGCTGCCACGGCGCGCCCGCGTGGTCGGCCCGTTCCCGGGCCCCGAAGCCGAGCCGGATGTGCCGGGCGCCGCCCTGATCGAACCAGGTGCTGGCGACGAGACGGGCGCGCTGGCCGTAGGGCAGCAGCGAGACGACCGCGTCGAGGTACCGCAGGCGGGTCAGCGCCTGGTCGTCCGGCTGGCTGACGGGGGCGCCGAGCACCGCCACCGGGCGGGCGAGCAGCGTCGCCGCGGTCGCCGCCGCCGTCGGCAGGTCGACGTCCAGCGCGGCCAGGGTCGCCTCGACGTCCGCGGCGCGCAGCCGACCCACGGTCAGCTCGACGGTGCCGGCGCCGTCCGGCAGGCCGTCGAGGTCGAGGCGGATCGCGGCGGCGTACAGGTCGGTGTAGGACACCGGCGTCTCGCGCAGGGCGGAGAAGGGGACGCAGACGAAGCGGGTCGCCGCGATCGGCCGGTGCGCGCCGTCGACGTGCTCCGTCCAGGAGCGGACGGCGACCCCCAGCACCGTGTCCGTGCCACGCGGTGCGTAGCAGACCGTCACCCAGGGCAGCGACTCGCCGCTGGGGTCGGACAGTGACCGGGCCGGCGGCGTGCCCGGGTTGAACCGGCGCAGAATCTGCTCGTACTGCGGCCGGCTGAAGTAGCCGCCGCAGCGCAGCACGGCGTAGTCGTCGTCGCTGCCCGGTTCCTTCGTCATCACCGCCCAGCCGGCGGGCAGGCGCACGGCGTTCCCGGCCACCGGCGCGCTCACCTCTTGCGGGCGGCCGACCGCGTGCTCTCCTCCAGCCAGAGGAACGGCTCCAGCACATTGATCGGCCGGATCGCGCCGCGGATGCGCGCCTCCCCGCCGGTCTTCACGACGTTGGCGAAGTCGTGTGCGCGGAAGTACCCCGACGGCCCGATATGGAAGCCCACGGACGAGCTGACGAAATAGGAGACCCGGTCGGGGTGGAAGTAGTTGTTGATGCTGCCGCGGACCAGTCGAGCCGAGCCCTCATGGCCCTCGTCGCACAGCCGGTCAAAGAAGGTCTTCGCGAGGTTGTCGGGCACCCGGGGGATGCGCTCCGGCTCGTCGCCGGTGAGTACCACACCCGTCCGGAACGCCTGGCGAAACACCGCGGGCTCGTCGAACTTCGTGACACACACCGCCAGGAAGTGCGGCAGTTTTCCGCCGCGCAGGCGGTTGGCCTCGAAACACCGCCGGGTGACCTGCTCCAGGGTGCGCTGGAAGAACTCGTAGGCGTCGCTGTTGCGTTGTTCCCGGACCGGATCGAACAGATAGACCAGCCCGTCGCACATGCTCAGGTGGTCGAGCAGCAACTCCCACTCGTCGGGCGCGTCCGGCTCGCCGTCGAACAGCCCGACCCCCTCGTCATCGAACACCGAGGAGGAGGGCAGCGAGTTCTTCGGGGTGGAGCTGCCGAAGTAGCGGCCGGCCACGTCCAGCAACTCGACGACGAAGACCGTGTTCTCCGGCCGTGGGCTGCGGCGCAGGGGGCGGCCCCCAAGCCGGCCGCCCCGCGCCGGACCGATGAACCGCCAGCTCAGCGCCGTCATGCCCGGGGTCGCGGAGGGGAAGACGTGCCGGCTCTGCAACAGGTCGGTGTTCTCGGACAGGAACGCCCCCGCGTCGTCGTCGCCGCCGATGACGATCCAGGACGGGCTGCCCGGGGTGGTGGGTTGGCTGATCGCGGCGATGTTGAGCGCGGCGAGGAAGGTCGTCTTCCCGCTCTGCGGGGCGCCCCACAGACCGATGCGGGCGAGCTGCGTCGGCTGCCCCACCGGCGCCGTCACAGCCGCACTCCCCGAGCCCGGACGACGGCGTCCGCGACGCGCGGCACGGCGCCGTGCGCGTCGATGCGCACAGGACGAACAGTGAAAATAAGGTGCCCCCCGACACGGCGCCGGCAGCGAACGTCCCCGACCGGAACAGGTAACCCCTCGGGCTACTCTCCGTCATGGTTCGCAAGCTCGACGCGACAGATTTGTTGCAGTATGGAGTGGCCCGGCTGCCCGGTCAAGCCGCCACGAACGGCCGATTCACCCGGCCCCGGGCACCGGTGGGTGAGGGCCACCGGCGGCCGTGTTCTCGGTGGTCCGCCATTCCTCCTGCCCGTGCGATGAGCGCAGGTAAGCAGCCCGTGAGAACGACAGTCCCCGCGGGGCGGCCGGTCACCGACTGGCCGCCCGCGCGCGGCGTTGCATTGACGCCTGACGCCTGACGCCTGACGCCCGGTGCCTGACGCCCGGTGTCCGACGCCTGGTGTCTGGTGTCTGGTGTCTGACCGACTGTGCCGGTGAATGCACGCTTTGTGCGCCCGAGTCGGCCGCAACGTAAGATCGGCCAGCAGCATCAGATCGGCCAGCAGCATCCGGCGGGAGTCGCGGAACCCGGCGCGGACGGCGGCGGCGCGGCGCTCGCCAGGTCTGGCTGCCGGCGCGGCGGGACGGTTCGGGGGGAGCGGTGACGGAGCGGCTGACCGACATCGAGGTGGAGATGCTCGCGCGCGCCTTCAGCCGCCCGTCCACCGCCATGGCGATGCTCGAACGGGCCGGTCTGGAACGCGGGCGGCAGCCGTCCTGGACGGCGCAGACCCCGCTGGAGTACTGGGACGAGGTCAACCACCAGCTCCACCTGGGGGTGTTGGCGGACGGCCGGGTCAACATCCTGGCGGCGGCGGCGGCGCTCTACCCCGCCAACAAGGTCTTCGCCGCGGTCGGCGAGCCGGCCGGGTCGGCGCCGGCCGCGGGCCCACCGACCGGGTCGGCGCCGGGCGCGGGCCCACCGGCCGCGGGCCCACCGGCCGGCGGGGCGGCGCCGACGGCTGGCCCGCCCAGGACGGGTTCCGGGGGGGTGCGGGCGCCGGCGGGCAGTGTCCTGTTCGCCATCGATCCGGTGCGGTTCGGCCCGGCGGGGATCGGGGTGCCGGTGGCCTGGCGGGACGGCCTGCGCCAGCTCGTGGGCCTCGCCGCGCAGCGCTGCGACCTGCCGGCCGACGCGGTGAGCATCCAGAATCGGGGCGGCGGGCTGCTCGGCGTGGTCCGCGACGACGTGCCGGTGGAGCGCGTGGTCGCGGATCTCGTGCGGGAGCTGCGGGGCGTGCTGCACGCCTACAACCGACCGCGCAGCGAGAGCGGTCGGGTCCGGCTGCGGGTCGCGCTGCACCAGGGGCCGCCCGTCGCCGGCGACAGCGCCACCGCTCGAGGCGCGGCCGCCCGGGGTGACACCATCCGAGGTGACACCATCCGAGGTGACGCCGCCCGAGGTGACGCCGCCCGAGGTGACGCCGCCCAGGCGGCCTCGCGCCTCGTCGACACGCCCGCCCTCAGCCGCCTGCTCGGGGAGTTCCCCACCGCGCAGATGGCCGTCATCATCTCGGGCACGCTGTTCGCGGCCGCCGTCGATCGACGGCGGCGCGATCTGGACCCCGGCTCGTTCCGGCGGGTCGAGACGGACGTCCCCGGCCTCGCCGGCCCCGCCTGGGTCCAGGTGCCCGCGGCGGACGAGGAGCCGGCCGGCGGCCCGCGGGGCCCCGCGGCGGATCAGCGGTCGGTTCCGCCGCCGGTGGCGTCGATCGTCTCCGAGGAGCCGCGCACCGCGGCCGGGTGGGACTTCCTCGTCTCCACCGCGGAGGAGGACAGCGCCTGGGGTGAATGGTGTGCCTGGCTGCTCGAGCAGCAGGGCTACCAGGTACATCTCGACGCGTGGGACGTCGTCGCCGGGGATCACCGGGTGGGCCGCCTCGACGAGGCGGTGTCCCGCTCGCGGCGGACCCTCGTAATCCTCTCCGAGAACTACCTGGCCTCCGAGAAGGTGCAGGCCGAGTGGCAGACGGCATGGTTGGCGGACCCGACCGGGATGAAGCGGCGCCTCATTCCGGTGCGGGTCGCCGTGTGCCGGCAGGAGACGGAGGGGCTGCTGCACGGCATCAGCTGCATCAACCTCGTCGGCCTGGACGGGGAGGCGGCGCGGCGCACCTTCGTCGAGGGGATCAAGTGGGCGATCCAGGGCAGGTACCGGCCGAGCGAGCCGCCGCCCTTCCCCGGCTCTCCCGCGCGGACCTGACCCGCGGCGACAACCCGCGGCGACAACCGGCGGCGACGACCCCGCGGCGACGACCCGCAGGCCTGGCTCGCAGCCGCGACGCTCAGGGGCCGGCGATCGGAAGGTGGATCCGGTTGCCGGCGGCGGCGAACTCCGCGGCCTTGGCCCGCAGCCCCGCGGCGACCGCCTCGTCCCCCGTGGTCGGGGGCGGGGCCAGGTCGGTCGGGGCGGTCCGGTCGGCCGGGTCGGCGCCGTCCCCGGCGGCCCGCACCTGGTGGGAGATCTTCATCGAGCAGAAGTGCGGCCCGCACATCGAGCAGAAGTGGGCCGTCTTCGCCGCGGGGGCCGGCAGGGTCTCGTCGTGGTAGGACCGGGCGGTGTCCGGGTCCATCGCCAGGTGGAACTGGTCGGCCCAGCGGAACTCGAACCTGGCGTCCGACAGCGCGTCGTCCCACGCCCGCGCGCCGGGATGCCCCTTGGCGAGGTCCGCCGCGTGCGCGGCGATCTTGTAGGCGATGACGCCGGCCTTGACGTCGTCGCGGTCGGGCAGACCGAGATGCTCCTTCGGGGTGACGTAGCAGAGCATCGCGGTGCCGTGCCAGCCGATCACCGCGGCGCCGATCGCCGAGGTGATGTGGTCGTAGCCGGGGGCGACATCGGTGGTGAGCGGCCCGAGCGTGTAGAACGGCGCGTCGTGGCAGATCTCCCGCTGCAGCCGGACGTTCTCCTCGACGCGGTGCAGCGGGACGTGGCCGGGCCCCTCCACCATCACCTGCACGTCGTGCTCCCACGCGACGCGGGTCAGCTCGCCGAGGGTGGCGAGCTCGGCGAGCTGGGCGTCGTCGTTGGCGTCGGAGATCGAGCCGGGCCGCAGGCCGTCGCCGAGCGAGAACGTCACGTCGTAGGCGGCGAGGATCTCGCACAGCTCGGCGAAGTGGGTGTAGAGGAAGTTCTCCTCGTGGTGGGCGAGGCACCAGGAGGCCAGGATCGAACCGCCGCGCGAGACGATCCCGGTCCGGCGCCGCGCGGTCAGCGGCACGTAGCGCAGCAGCACCCCGGCGTGGACCGTCATGTAGTCCACCCCCTGCTCGCACTGGCGGATGACGGTGTCCCGATAGGCCTCCCAGGTCAGCGCCTCGGGCCGGCCGCCGACCTGCTCCAACGCCTCGTAGATGGGCACCGTGCCGACCGGGACCGGAGAGTTGCGCAGGATCCACTCCCGGGTCCGGTGAATGTCCGCGCCGGTGGACAGGTCCATGACGGTGTCGGCGCCCCACCGGGTGGCCCAGACCATCTTCTCGACCTCCTGTTCGATCGAGGAGGTCACGGCCGAGTTGCCGAGGTTCGCGTTGATCTTCACCAGGAAGGACCGGCCGATCACCATCGGCTCGGACTCGGGATGGTTCACGTTCGCCGGCAGGACGGCGCGCCCGGCGGCGATCTCGGCCCGCACGGTCTCGACGGGCAACCCCTCGCGCAGGGCGGCGAACTCCATCTCCCGGGTGATCTCTCCCCGGCGCGCGTGGGTGAGCTGGGTGACGGCTCCCCCGCCGGGCCGGGCCCGTAGCGCACCCCGCCCGCCGGCCGGGGCGGTGTTCCCGCGGGCGGCGATCCACCCTGCCCGCAGCGGCGGCAGGCCCCGGCGCACGTCGACATCCGCCGCCGGATCCGTGTACGGGCCGGAGGTGTCGTAGAGCACGACGCTGTCCCCGGTGGTGAGGACGACCTCCCGCATCGGCACCCGCAGGTCGGGATCCGCGCCGACGAGCCAGGTCTTGCGGCTGCCCGCCAGCGGCCCGGTCGAGACGGCCGTCGCCCGGGGCGCGGCCGGCGACCCCGGGGACGCGGACGGGTCCGGTGTCCCGCCCGGCGAGGCCGCCGGAAAACCGTTCGGAATTTCCCCGGGGATGGCCTCGGATTCCGGCCGGGAATTCGCCTCGCCGAGGCCGGGAAACTTCTCGGAAGAAGGAGACGAGAAAGAATGGTCGATTGGCGACATCATATGAACTCCCTACGCCGGCATTACCCGGACAGGTTCTGCGGTCGGCGGCCCTAGCCACCCTCTCAGCCCCTCGGTGGAGCTCCCGCGATCAATTCGCGCATGGTCACCATAAACCACCCGGCTATCGGCCGTCAGTCGATTGCGTCCATCGCGCCGGTGCGCCGGTCAGCGCCGCCAGCGGAACGCGGACAGCGCGTGCGGGGCCAGCCGAACCGTGAACGCGCCGCCGCCGTCGTCCACCGTCAGCGCGGCCTCGCGGTCGGTCCGGTTGTGCGCCAGCACCGACCGGCGTCCGTCGGGCAGGCTGAAGGCGACCGCGCCGACCGCCGCGCCGGACGCCCGCGCGCCGATCCGCACGGCCCCGCGCGGCGCCGCCCGGGCCGCGAGGCCGAGCAGGTCGAACTCCGGCGACCGATCGACGGCGCGCAGGTCCGTCCCCGCCCGGGGCCCGATCGTGACAACCCCGCGGCAGCCCCCGCAGCCCCCCAGGTGCGGGCCGCCCGCGGGATCCAGCGCGAGATTCCACAGCAGGGCCGTCGACGCCCAGTTACGCAGCGCGTTCACCACGACGTCCGCCAGCCAGCCGAACCCGTCCGCCGGGCGGCCGTGCCAGTCCCCCGCGGAACACTCCGTCAGCCAGGTCGCCTTCCCGGGAAAATCCGCGTGTACCTGGGACTGCGCGGACGGGTCACCCCGATAACAGTGCCAGCCGACGCCGCTGAGGTAACGCCCGGCCGCGGCGTCGCCGAGCACCTGCGTCGGGACGGCCGGGGTGTCCCAGTTGTGGTCGTAGCCGATGATGTCGGTGGTCAGCCCGGCGGCGGCGAACGCCGGCCCGAGCGCGGTGGCCACGAACCGCGCCTGCTCGGCCGCGGACATGGTCATCGTCGGGTAGGACGGGTCGCCGTGGCCGGGCTCGTTCTGGACCGTCACCGCGGACACCGTGATCCCGCGGGCGGCGTAGGCCCGGACGAACCGCACGAAGTACTCGGCCCAGGCGCCGTACCAGCGCGACCGCAGCGAACCGCCGCCGAGGCGACCCAAGGACTTCATCCAGGCGGGTGCGCTCCAGGGGCTCGCCACTACGCGGACCCGGCTGTTGACCGCGAGGATCTCCCGCAGCACGGGCACCACGGCCCGGTCGTCGCGGGCGACCGAGAACCGGGCCAGGCCCGGGTCAGTGGTACCGGCGGCCATGTCGTCGTAGGTGTACTGGCCGGTGGCGAAGTCGCTGGCGCCCATCGGCACCCGCACCACGCTCAGGCCGGCACCCGCGACCGGGTCGAACAGGCTGCGCAGCACCGCGGCCCGCTGGTCGGCGGGTAGCCCCCACAGCAGTCGCGCCGACGACTCGGTCAGTGCGGCACCGAAACCGTCGATGCGCTGCCCCCGCGCGGCGGGATCGACGGCCAGCCGCACCCCCGACCCGCCGCCCGACCCGTCGGCGCCCGCGGTCGTGCCGCCGGCGCCGACGGCGGTGCCCGTCCCGGCGGTGCCCGTCCCGGCGGTGCCCGTCCCGGCAGTGCCCGTCCCGGCAGTGCCCGTCCCGGCAGTGCCCGTCCCGGCCGTAATCGTCCCGGTGGTGGCCGTTCCGGCAGTGCCCGTCCCGCTGGCACCCGCGCCGGCGGTCCCCACGTCGGCGGCGGCGACCTGGGCAGCGTCCAGGACGGCCAGCCGCTCGGCATCCGGTGCTGTCGACCAGCCGGCCAGGCCGCGCACCGCCGCGATCGGCCGGGCCGCGGGGAACGCCGGTCCGCCGGCATCGGCAGCGCCGAGCGGCCGCGGCGGGGCCGTCGGTCCGCCCGAGGCCCCACCGCGCCGGACGACCACGGTGACCGTCAGCGCGACCGCGAGCAGCACCACCAGCGAGACGGCGAGGACGAGGCGACGACGCCCACCAGCACACAGCCCACCAGCACGACGCCCGCTGGTGCGAGGCCCGCTGGTGCGAGGCCCGCCGGCACGACGCCCGCCAGGACGGCGCATGTCAGGAGGCGGGCTGGACGGGTCTCGCGCCACCTGCCCCACCGACGGCCGCGCCGGACATGCCGCTCGGCGGGCCGGACATGCCGCTCGGCGGGCCCCAGCGCAGCCTGCTCACCAGGATGGCCAGCCGCCGTCCCGGCTGCTCGAGGACGAGGTAGCTCAGCCAGCCGCCGAGGACGCCGGCCGCCACCAGCACCGCCGCCACCCAGGGAAACGCCGACGGCGCGTGGCTGACCAGGCCGTACCGGTCGAGCACAAGCAACAGGATCGGCTCGTGCCACAGGTACACGCTGTAACTGATCATGCCCAGCCACACGAAGACCGGGGTGGCGAAGAACCGGCGCCACCGCGACTCGCGCGGCGCCAGCACCGACGCGGCGAACAGGATGGCGAAGCCGGCCGAGTTCAGCGTCGAGAACGCCGCCGACGACGCCGCGTCGTTCCCGCGCACCAGCGCCGCCGCGATGATGATCCCGCCGGCGGCGAACCGCAGGGCGCACGCCAGGCCCGCCGCCAGCGGCCGCTCCCGGCCCCACCGGACGTAGGCGATCGCCGTGAGCATCCCGAACCCGAAGTTGTCGGCATAGTTCTGCGGGCAGAACCAGTACGCCCACTGATCATGCGCCGCGTGCACGATCCAGACCGCGTAGCCGAGCCAGACCGCGGACACCGCGATCAGCACGTACGCCGGCCGTCGGAGCAGGCGCCAGCGGTATTCGACCGGCACCCGGTGGGTCTGCCGGCGGCGCAGCCAGGCAGCGACCAGGGCCAGGTAGAGGTAGAAGAAGACCTCCACGGCGAGCGACCAGGCCGGGCCGATCGTGTAGAACACCCGCCTGCTGTCGAACACCTGGGTGAAGGTGAGGTGTTCGAGCAGGTCGAGCCAGTCGCCCGGTAGACCCGGGTTCCGCGCGGCCCACACGACGATCAGCGCCGTGTAGTAGAGGGGCAGGATCCGCAGGCCCCGGCGCAGCAGTGTCTGCCTGGCCGAGCGCTGGGTGCGCCCGTCCCGGACGCGGGTGGCCATCGGCAGGAACAGCAGGAAGCCGGAGACCAGGAAGAACCAGCTGATCATCCCGTCGAAGGCGCCCAGGACGTGGCCGAAGAACGTGCCCTCGTACGGGGTCCGGCCGCCTCCCCGGCAGAACTGGTACGCGTGAAAGACGATCACGGACACGGCGGCGACCCCGCGGAAGCCGCCAAGATCCGCCAGCTCCGCCGCGGCGTTGCCCGGCGGCGCGTCGTTCCCGTCGGCGACCCGCGCGCCCGGCGTGGACGGTGGTTCCGTGGGCGGCGGCGTCACGACGGGGCCTGCGCGTATGGCTCGGAACGCGGCACGGCGTACCGCTCGGCCTCGTCGGTGTACGGGAACCCGGCGCCCCCGCCGGCCCCGTGCGGCGCCGCTTCGGTACGAGGCGTGACGTGCCATTCCCGATCTCGCAGGAACTCCTTGACCGGGGCGAGCCGGGCGATGACGTTCTTGAACTCGCTGTACACGATGTTCGCCATGGCGAACCTGACGAACCAGCCCGGATGGCGCCGGATCGACGGATCGGCGAGGGCGAACGCGAACAACGCCTGGATCGGGCCGACCAGGGTGGAGAAGAAGGCGGCCACGACATACAGAGAAATGTTGATTCGGAAACCGTGCCCCGCCTTCGGGTGCAGCAGGCTGAAGAGGATGAGCGGATAGATCTGCAGCGACAGCCAGGGGTAGATCTCTCGCCAGCCGAGCAGCCAGAACAGGCCGACTTTCTGACGGGCGTTGAGGTCCCCCGAACCGAGCGCACGGTGCAGATGCCGCCGCGATGCCTGATGCCAGCCCTGCGCCCATCGCATTCGCTGGCGCCACAGCGCCGGGACCGTCGTCGGGGCAAGCTCGTAGGAGACCAGCTCCGGGTCCGAGACGATCCGCCCACCACGGAGGACCGTGCGGAGACTCGCGTCGATGTCCTCGGTGAGCATCGAGCCACGCATGCGGATCTGGTGCAGCAGGTCGGTACGCCAGTATCCGTTGGAACCGCCGAAGATGCCGAAGCCGTGCATGCGCGCCCGGCCGGGATGGCTGACCGCGTAGATCGACTCGAATTCGACGGCGACGGTGCGGCTGATCCGGGAGTCCGAGCCGTTACGGATGACGCAGTGGCCCTGGACGACGGCGGCGCCGTTCGACAGCCAGCGCCAGGCCCGCTCGAACGAGTCCGGCGCGGGATGGTGGTCGGCGTCGAAGATCCCGACGAACTCGCCGGCGACCAGGGGAACGGCCGCGTTGACGTTCTGCGCCTTGGACGTGCTGTCGGCGACGTGCACGAGCAGGAGGCGGGGATCGGCGGCGGCGATGCGGTGGAGGACATCCTCGACCGGCAGCCGCCGGGGAGTGTTGTAGGCGAGGATCACCCGCAGGGGCCCCGGGTAGTCGAGCCGGAGGAACGCGCGGACGGTCTCGACGATCGTGGCCGACTCGTTGGGCAGGTAGGCGGCGATGACGGCGCTGGCTGGCGGGAACGGCGCGCCCGGCGCGGCCGGGCACCGCTCGGCCTCGAGCGCGGCCAACTGCTCCAGGTAGATCGTCAGGGCGGTGCCGACCAGGGCGACGACGAGGAAGGCGAAGACCGCTGCGGTGGGGTCGATCCCGTGGGCGAACAGCGCGGTGTAGGCGAGGAACGGCACGCCGACGCAGAGCCCGGTCGACAGGACGATCTGCAGGCCCTCGCCGGGCCGCAGTCGATCCCGAAGCGGGCGTCGGGACCGCCCTGCCTGCGGCTCCATCGCCGGGTGGTAGCCGACGGGGACCAGGTCGAGCTGCCGGGCGGCGTGCTGGGCCGCCAGTCGTGCCCGGCGGATCACCAACACATCGTCCGCGGCGTCGTCAACCTGGACATAGCCCGGGGCCGGGGTGACGCGCAGCCGCCGGCCTTCGACGGCGAACTCGTGGCCGGCGATCGTCCGCACGATCTGGTCCAGCGTCCCCTCGGCCGACCGGCCCACCCGGACGGGCTGGACCACGATCACCTCGCCGGGACCGCCCCGGCCGACCGTCGCGCCGCGCCGCCGGTGCCGGGCGCCCACCAGGGCGATGACCTGGTCGAGCAGCGCCCGCTGCCCGGCCGAGGTCGGCGCCGCTCGCGGGAAGTCGCTCCCCGACCGGTCGCCTCTCGTCCAGTCGCCGTCCGACAGCTCGCCGTCGGATGGGTCGCCGTCAGATGGGTCGCCGTCAGATGGGTCGCCGTCCATCCGGTCGCCATCGGGCGGGTCGAGTTCGGGCAGGTAGAACAGGCCCACGATGCAGTCGCCGCCGAGCGGCCGCAGCCGGCGGCGGCCCTCCCGCAGCGTCTCGACCGCCGCGTCACCGGGTTCCACGCGATCCCGGAGGAGGTCGGGCGGGCGGACCGTCTGAGCTGGTCCGTACGCGCCGTCCCGGCTTTCTTCGGCGGCGCGCGACGTTCGCCTCCGGGTTGGCTCCGCGCACGGCGGATGACGTGGCTCCGAGGAACTGTCGTCAGCCGGAGTCGACTTTCTTGTGAACAGGTTGGCAAGAATGACAGCCATCGATCTGACCTTCGCTAGGGGCGCCGGTGTCGAGCCCTCGTCGACCAGGTGATGAGGTCGACATAGCTGATGCTGCTCGACACAGGTGATGCGGCTCGACACAGGTGATGCGGTCGGCGACAGCGCACCCCGGCGGGAGTCCGCGCACGCTTCCGGCGGCCCCGGATGATCTCGGCGATCGCTGCCATGCAGAAAGAAGGGAGGAACCAGCCGGGCACACCGGCGAGAATCCTTTGCTTTTCGTCAGATATTCGTTCCGAAGACCTTCCTCGTGCCGACCGGGACGGACGCGTCGACTGCCCGCGGTTCCCATGTCGTTACGAGGCCGTCGAGGCCGGCACCCAGATATTTCATATGGCCGTCGTCACGCAGGATGGACGTTCAGCCGTCCACGAACTGGGGCATGTATGACGGATTGATCAGGGCACTGATCCTTGCGCTTATCGGTGGCGCCGCGACCCCGCGCCTGGTGGGGACGGCTACGGAGCCGACCGGCCGTGGTCGGCGGCTGGCGAAATCCGTCAGGAGTTAGCCGTCCCGAGGCCGGGCGGTGGGCCAGCGGGCGGCGCGGAGGGCGCGGCCGGCGCCTCGCCGAGGTAGCTCGCCTCGATGAGGTCGGGGCGGGCGGCGAGCTGCACGGCGGGTGCGGCGAGCGCGACCCGACCGCGGTCGAGCACGTAGCCGCGGTCGGCCACCCGCAGCGCGAGGGCGGCGAACTGCTCGACGAGCAGCACACCGGTCGACGTCTCGGCCGCGATCCCGCGCAGCAGCTCGAGCAGCCGCGGCGCGACGCCGGGCGCCAGGCCGAACGACAGCTCGTCCACCAGCAGCAACCGCGGCTGGCGCACGAGGGCGACGGCCAGTGCGAGTCGCTGGCGCTCGCCGCCGGAGAGCTCCCCGGCCGGCCGGTCGAGCAGGCCGCCGAGCGCCGGGAACCAGCCCAGGACCCGCTCGATCTCGCCGCGGTGGCTGCGGCCGGCCGCCAGGCGGAGGTTCTCCCGGACGGTCAGCCGGCCCAACGCCCCCCGCCCCTGCGGGACGACGGCCAACCCCCGCCGGGCAAGCGTGCTCGGCGCGGGACGCCGGAACCACTCACCGAACACTCCGACCCGGCCCGCGCTCACCGGCACCAGGCCGGCAGCCGTGCGGATCAGGGTCGTCTTGCCGGCTCCGTTCGCCCCCAGCAGCGCCACGATCTCGCCGGCACGGACGACCAGCGACACCTCCCGCAGCACCGGTCCCTCGTTGTAGCCGCTGCTCACCCGCTCGAACTCGAGCAGCGCGGTGCCCGCCGCCGGCCTCGTGGACGCGGTCGGCGGCCGCCGGGGCGAGGAAACGACCGGCGACGAGGAAACAGCCGAGGACGCCGCCGCGCCCGGGGCGGTCTGGGCCGCTGGTGACCGGGCCGGAGGCACGGGCGAGGACGCCGCAGCGGCCTGCGCGGCCGTGGCGGTCGGCCCCGGCGGCGAAGCCGGCCCAGGCGGCGCGGCGGGCTCAGGCGGCGCGGCGGGCTCGGTGCCGTCGGAGCCGCCCAGGTAGGCCGCGCGAACGGCCGGATCCGCCCGGACCTGCGCGGGAAGCCCGCGGGCGACGATCCGACCGCCGTCCAGGACGAGAACCCGGTCGCAGACGTCGAAGACGAGCTGGACATCGTGATCGACCAGCAGGACGGCGACGCCGCGGCCGGCGATACGCCGGATGCGCGCGGCGAGCTCGCGCCGATCCCCGGGGTCGAGCCCCGCGGCCGGCTCGTCGAGCAGCAGGACCTTCGGCGTGGCCGCGAGTGCGCGGCCGAGAGCCACCGCGGCTCGCTCGTCATGGCTGAGCGTCACGGGCAGGCGGTCGGCGATCGCCGCGAGTCCCAGCCGACCGGCATCCATCGACCCCGCCGTCGGGCGCGCCACCACGGCGATGTTCTCCGCCACGGCCAGGCTGTCGAACAGCTCCAGGGCCTGGAAGGTGCGGGCGAGCCCGAGCCGCTGCCGTTCGTGCGCCGGCAGCTCGGTCAGCGCGGTGCCGTCCAGGTTCACGCTGCCGGCGAAGATCGTCGCGAAGCCCGTGAGCGCGTCGATCAGCGTCGTCTTGCCGGCTCCGTTCGGCCCGATGAGGCCGGTAACGCTGCCCGCCTCGAGGCCGAAGGAGACATTCTCGACGATGCGGGTACCGCCCTGCCCGGCGGCGAGCATGTCGACGGACAACAGCGCCGTCACGACACGCCACCGGGGTTGACCGGGAACGCGGTCAGGCCCGGCCGGTTCCCCTCCACGGGACGCGGTGACCCGCCGTCGACGCCCTCGGGCACGTCCGCACCAGGTCCCTCGTCCCCACCAGGCCGCCCATCCCCGCTGGGCCGCCCATCCCCACCAGGCCGCCCATCCCCATCAGGCCGCGCGGTCCTGCCGGGCCACAGGTTCCCGCCGGGCCAGCCGGTGCGCCGGGGCTGGCCCGGGCCGACCGGCCGGCCGGCGCGGCCGGGCCGGTGGACGAGCCCGGCCGGCCGCAGAACGGCCAGGACCACCACCGCGAGACCGCACAGCACCTGCTGGTATTCGCCGAGCCCGGCGACGCGGTCCAGCGCCGTGAAGGCCAGGCCGCCCGGGGCGAGCAGGCCGCCGACCAGGGCCCCGCCGACGCTGGTCACCCCGCCGACGGCCGCGATGGCGAGGAAGAACAGCGAGGCGGTGACCCCGAACGAGTCGAAGGACAGCCGGCCCTGGCCGTACCCGATGAGGCAGCCGCCGAGGCCGGCGAGCGCCGCGGACAGCGTGAACGCCAGCACCTTCGTCCGGCGCACGTCGATCCCGGCCGCGGCCGCCGACCGCTCGTTCGCCCGCACCGCGAGCATCCGCCGCCCGAGGTCGGCGGTGCGCAGGCGGGCCACGCCGTAGCCGCCGGCGGCAAGCACGGCCAGCGCCAGCAGGCCGAACTGGACCCGGGGGAAGCCGGCCCCGGACATCCCGAGGTCCAGACCGAAGATCTTCGGATTGGGTACGGACGAGCCGGCGAGTCCGCCCGTGACCAGCGGGTTGCCGAACACCGCCTCCTGGATCGCGACCCCGGCGACCAGCGTGATCAGGGCCAGGTCCACGCCGCGCAGCCGGCGCGACACCACGCCGAGGAACAGCCCCGCGAGCGCGGCCGCGAACGTGGCGATCAGCGGAGCGATCGGGAAGGGCACGCCGAGCTCGCCCTCCAGCCGGGCCAGCAGGAAACCGGCGACGCCGGCCAGCGACATCTGCGCCAGCGATAGCTGGCCGACGTATCCGGTCAGCACCACGAAGGACAGGCACACCACGGCGCCGGCGAGGCTGCGTTCGAGCCCGAGCCGCCAGGAGCCGGTGAGCAGGAGCAGCGCGACCACCCCGACGGGCACGCCGAGCAGCAGCCCGCCGAGCGGACGCCGCGCGGGCTCCACCACGGGCAGCGGTACCGACACGACCGCCCCGGCCGCGCGGCCGGGGATCAGCGTCCCGCGCCGGCCCGCCACGGCGAGGACGAGGATCATCGGCAGCAGCGCCCGCAGCCCCGGCTGGTTGAGCCAGCCCACGTCCTGCTGCAGCGGGAGCAGGAATCCCTGCGCGACGCCGAGACCGAGCGCGCCGGCGACGGTCAGGCCGAACGAGGACAGCCCGCCGAGCAGGGCCGCGGCGAGCGCGGGCACGACGAACAGCGAGTAGCTCGTCGGGTTCAACGCGCTGATCGGCGCGACCAGGATGCCGGCCAGCGCGGCAAGCACCGCCGCCAGCATCCAGTTCGCCGCGGCGATCCAGCCCGGCCGGCGGCCGAGCAGCGCGGTGGTCTCCGCGTCGTCGGCGACGGCCCGGGTCGCGAGGCCGAACATGGTCCAGCGCGACATCGCCCACAGACCGGCGGCGGCCACGACAACGAGGCCCGCCAGCAGCAGCCGGTCACTCGGCACGGTGACGCCGAGCAGGTGCAGCGGCGACTGGGGCAGCACGGGGTCGAGGAAACGGTTGTCCGAGCCGAACTGGACGACGGCGACGGCCTGCAACGCGATGGTGAGCCCGACCGCGGCGACGACGGTCATCATCGGCTGGGCCCGCCGCAACGGCCGGAAGACCAGCAGATAGGACGCCAATGCCAGCAGGGCGGCCATCGCGAGAGAAACCGACAATGCCAGCCCGAACGTGGGGGTGTCGGTAAGATGAATTCGCGGTGGCAATCCGACGACGGGCAGGACGAGATCGCCGACCTCGCGCAGCTCGGCATACTGATAAGTGGCGTACATGGCGAAGGCGCCGTGGGCGATGTTGATGACACCGGAGGCTCGGTAGGTGAGCACGAGTCCGAGTCCGAGCGCCGCGTACACCGCGCCCGGGCCGAGGCCCAGCAGCATTGCGGCTACATAGGTGGTCACGGGGCTCCCGAGCACATGTCCAGCATCGAAGCCGACGGACGGGCGGCGGGTCGGAAGTGTGGGCGCGCGGTCACCGAATCACTCCCGTCCCGCCGGCCGGCGGTCTCACCCAGGAACCGGGTGAGATGGAGTGTAGCTTGAGCGCCCGTGAGACAAGCTTCCCGCGTCCTCCTCGCGTTCTCCGTCGCCCTGTCCGTCGCCGTCGCCGGCGCCGGATGCACGAGCCAGCGCGGTGGCTCGTCGGGTGGCGCAGCGGCCGGCGGCGCCTCGGCGACCCACCTGACCGGGCCACCGGTGACCCTCGGCTTCGTCACCGTCGAGAACAGCACTTTCGGGTCATACCCGGAGCCACGGCGGGCGGCGCAGGCCGCCGTGGACCACGCGAATGCCGCGCTCGGCGGTGTCGGCGGGCGACCGCTGCGGCTGGCGACCTGCGCCACCGACGGTTCCCCGGAATCCTCCCAGAACTGCGCCAACCGACTGGTCGCGGAAAAGCCGATCGCGGTGGTCGGCGGCATCGACTTCGGCACGCAGGCCGCCATGCCGATATACGAGGCGGCCCACATCCCGTATGTCACCGGCTCCCCGCAGCTCAGCGGGGAACTCGATTCCAGGAACGCGTTCGCGCTTTCCGGTGGCTCGGTCGCGGAACTGCTCGGCCTCACCGACTACCTCACCGCCACCCGACACATCCGCAGCGCCCATGCGTTGTACGTGGACCTGCCCGGCCTGCTCACCGCCGCCATCAAGGGATCCCAGAACGTTCTTCGCAAGAAGGGTGTGACCGACGTCCGGCTGATCGCCGAGAAATCTGACGCGGCGGACTTCGCACCAGCACTCACCCAGGCCGCCGCCGGCAACCCGGACGCCATCATCGTCGTGTTCCAGGCGGCGGCGTGCGCCCGAATCGTCCAGGCCGCGGCAGCACTGAACATTCACAGCGATATCTATTTCGTTGGCGCCTGCGCCACGCCAGCGGTGCCGCGGGCCGCCGGCGGCCGCACCGACAATCTCTACTTCGCCTCCAGCTATCTCCCCGTCGGTTCCAGCGGCGGGGACGCCGACACGGTGGCCTACCGCAAGGCCGTGCCGGAGGCGGACCGGACCTCGGCGTCGCAGGGCGCCTTCTCGACCGTGCTCGACCTGCGGGCCCTGCTGGCGAAGACCCCACAGCCGAGCTCGGACGGCCTGCTCGCCGCGCTGCGGGCGACGCACGACCAGCCCAACGTCATGTCCCATCCGTATACCTGCGACAACAAGCAGATCGATATTTTCCCAGCCATCTGCAACACGGCCGTACGGCTGCTGCGCTGGAAGGACAACTCCTTCTCCGACGTGACCGGGACCTGGCAGGACGGCCGCCAGCTCATCACCCTGATCAACTGACCGCGAGCCACCAGGGGCGGGCAGGTCGCCCGAGGCCAGGGGGCGCCGAGGGCTGAAGGTCGCCGAAGCACTGAAGGTTAATGGCGATCGCCGGCGGCCGAACCGTACGACAACATCCAGCAGTTGGTCGGAAGGCCCGGCATCTCGGGGCGATACCCAGATGCCGGGCCTCGCCGGATCCCGGCTGGACGCCTCGGCCGGGATTCTTGAGCGGCAAGCGGACAGGCGGGCGGTCGGGCACGAGAATCCCGCGGTCGCCCGCCGGCGACCCGTCCCGTTGCATCCCTTTTGACGGGGCTCTGACCTCGGTTTTCGCGAAAAATGCTCCGGTATGAGCCGGGGCCGGGAGGCGAGCGCGGGCAATCCGCTCAGCGTCAATCGCGGTACCGAGACGCTTCCCGACGACTGCCGATTCCGTACTCCGCCGCCCTCGGCGGCATGTGCGGCACGCCGCCTCGCCAGACGCGGCGCAAGCGGCTGACCGGGCGCCGGATCGCCCGGTCAGCCGCACGGTCAGGCGAGTCCCTTGGCGTGGGCCCAGGCACGGACCGCCTTCGCGGCTCTGCCGTTGGCGCCGGTGTGCGCGCCGCCCGCCCAGGCGGAGACCGCGGACCACAGCGCCCTGTCCGTGGCGTCCCCGGTCTGCGTCGGCGGCGGGGTCGTCGGCGGCGGCGTCGTCGGCGGAGGCGTCGTCGGCGGCGGCGTCGTCGGCGGCGGCGTCGTCGGCGGCGGGGTCGGGCCGCCGACCGCGGTGAGCAGCTTCGTGCCGACCGGGCTGCCGAGGCCGGATGTCGGGTCCCACCCGGAGCGGGCCTGGTAGCCCTGGTTGTCGCCGGTGGTGATGTCGGTGAACGCGCCGGGATTGGCGTAGGCCACGGCGGCGAGGTCCGCGACGGGGGCGCCGGTGAGCTGCGCGAGCCGGGCGACGAGTCCGGCGAGCAGCGGCGCGACGGCGGAGGTGCCGCCGACGACCGCCGGCTGGCCGTCCACGACGATGCGGTAGCCCGTCTGCGGATCGGCGTTGCCGCTGATGTCGGGCAGGCCGCGGTAGCGGCCGACGGCGGCGGGCTGCCAGGCCGGCCGGGTGAACGTCGCCGAGTAGCCGCCGCCGGTCGCCGAGTCGGCGCCCTCGTTCCACACCACCTCGCTGGACCGGGCGCCGGCGGCGTCGATGGTCAGCTTCGTGCCGCCGCAGGCGATCACGTTCGGCGAGCCGGCCGGAAAGTCGGCGACGAGCCGGTCGGTGGCGTCGTCGGCGCCGGCATCCCCGGCGGCCGCGAGGACGGTGATGCCGGCGGCGCGGGCGGCGGCGAACGCCTGATCGTAGGCGCGCATCGCCTGCGCGGTCCAGGACGACTCGGGGCCGCCCCAGCTGATGCTGATCGCCGCCGGGCGGGGGGTGGCGGCGGCGGCCGCGTTGATCGCCGCGAGGAAGCCGGCGTCGGTGTTCGGCGCGAAGTAGACCACCTGGGCGGCGCCGGGGGCGACGGCCCCGGCGACCTCGATGTCGAGCAGCACCTCGCCGTCGGCGCCGTCCGGATCGCCGCCGGGGACGTTGGCAGCGCCCTGCACGCCGACGGCGGACACCGCCGGGGTCGGCAGGCCCAGCCCGCCGAAGTAGGTGTCGAGGTCGGCCTGGCCGAACCCGCCGCCGAGCTCGATGACCGCGATGGTCTGGCCCTCACCGGTCGCGGCGGGGAAGTCGTAGGCCTGCGCGACCTGCAGGGCCGTCAGGCCCTGCCGCACGGACGCGGCGGGCTGGAAGCGTGGCCGGGCGGCGGGACGCTCGTCGAGGCCGAGCACGGCCACGACGCGGTCGTCGAGCTCGTCGGGCAGGCCGACGGTGCCCTCCCGGCCACGGATGGCGCGACCGCCGGAGTCGTAGAGGGCCAACGGGGTGTCGAAGGCGGTGCGCGCGCTGGCGGCCGGGCCCCGCAGGCGGACGGTGCGTGCGGGCTCGTCGACCTCGGCGACGTCCAGCCCGGCCCGCCCGGCGAACGCGCGCACCGCGGCGACGTCGTCCGGGTCGGCACGGAAGTCGTCCGCGGCGGCGGGGCGCAGCACCACCGTGACATCGATCGGCTGATCGTCGGGAACCTGCCCGACGGGCGTCCCCAACGATGGTCGGTACGAACCCTGAAGGCGGCCCATGAATCCTCCTGACCTGTGGCAATCGACCGGAGACCGACATTCGGCGCGGAGGCGTCATTCCCCTGCTTCGGCCCGTACACCGTCGTGCCGCCGATCGGGCCCCGAATGGCCCGAAGGTGCCCCCCGCCGGCCCCTTGCCGCCGCCCGGCCATCTTCGGAGGATGGGAGCGGACGCCGCTTCGATCAGTCACGCACAGCGAGCGCGCACGCAGTCGGGAGAGACCGATGGAGAAGGTGTTCGAGATCTACATCCGCACCACGCCGCGCCGCCTCTGGGCCGCGATCACGGCGCCCGACACGAGCGTCACCCGTGACCTGGGCGCGCGGGTGACCTCGGACTGGACCCCAGGTTCCTGCTTCGAGCTGCGCCACCCGGGGACCGGGGCGCGGCTCGGTTCCGGCGTCAACCTGGAGGTCGTGCCGCCTCGGCGGCTGGTCCAGCGCACGGTCGCGCTGTGGAGCGACGACGTGCGCGACGCGGGCATCACCCGCGTGACCTGGGCCATCGAGACCGTGGGTGACGCCTGCCGGCTCACCGTCGTCCACGACCAGATCCGCGACGGCGCCGACCACGACCTCTACAGCGGGTGGCCCACGACGCTGTCCAACCTCAAGTCGCACCTGGAGACCTGCCGGTCGTGGGCCGGTCTGCCGGCGTCCGCGCGCTAGATCTCCACGGCTGCCTCGGCGAACTGCGACTGGTAGAGCCGGGCGTAGGCGCCGCCCGCGGCGAGCAGGCTCATGTGATCGCCCTGTTCGACGATCGCCCCGTTCTCCATCACGAGGATCGTGTCGGCGTCGCGGATGGTCGACAGCCGGTGGGCGATGACGAAGGCGGTCCGGCCCGCCCGCAGCGTCGACATCGCCTGCTGGATGAGGACCTCCGTGCGGGTGTCCACCGAGCTCGTGGCCTCGTCGAGGACCAGGATCAGCGGTTCGACGAGGAACGCGCGGGCGATGGTGATGAGCTGCTTCTCGCCGCCGCTGACGCCGCTCCCCTCGTCGTCGAGCACCGTGTCGTAACCGGCCGGCAGGGTGCGGACGAACCGGTCGACGTGAGCGGCCCGGGCCGCCGCCACGACCTGCTCCCGGGTGACGCCCTCGGCGCCGTAGGCGATGTTCTCGGCGATGGTGCCGCCGAACAGCCAGGTGTCCTGCAGCACCATGCCGATCTGGGCGCGCAGCCCGTCGCGGGTCATGGCCGCGATGTCGACGCCGTCGAGGGTGATGCGCCCCGAGGTCACGTCGTAGAAGCGCATCAGCAGGTTGATCAGCGTCGTCTTGCCGGCCCCGGTGGGGCCCACGATCGCGATCGTGTGGCCCGGCTCGGCGACCAGGGAGAGGTCCTCGATCAGCGGCTTGTCCGGCTTGTAGCGAAACGCGACGTGCTCGAACGCGACCCGGCCGCGTAGCCGCTCGGGCCGTGCCGGCGTTATCGGGTCGGGCTCCTGCTCGGCGGTGTCCAGCAGGTCGAACACCCGCTCCGCGGAGGCCACCCCGGACTGGACGAGGTTCGCCATGCTGGCGGCCTGCGACAGCGGCTGGCTGAACTGGCGCGAGTACTGGATGAACGCCTGGACGTCGCCGATCGACAGCGCCCCCGAGGCCACCCGAAGCCCGCCGATCACGGCGACCAGGACGTAGTTGAGGTTGCCGATGAACATCATCGCCGGCTGCATGAACCCGGAGATGGACTGGGCCCGCCAACTGGCCGTGTACAGCTCCTCGTTGTACTCCTGGAAGGTCCGCGCCGACTCCTCCTGACGGCCGAACGCGCGGACGAGGGTGTGCCCGGTGTACATCTCCTCGACGTGGGCGTTGAGCCGGCCGGTGATCTTCCACTGGGCGACGAACTGGGGCTGGGCGAGCTTGCCGACCCGTGTCGCCACCACGACCGACAGCGGCACCGTCACCAGCGCGATCAGGGCGAGCAGCCAGGAGATCCAGAACATCATCGACAGCACGCCGACGATGGTCAGCCCCGACACGACGATCTGCGACACGCTCTGCTGGAGGCTCTGACCGAGGTTGTCGATGTCGTTGGTGACTCGGCTGAGCACCTCCCCGCGCGGCTGGCCGTCGAAGTAGCGGGTGGGCAGCCGCGAGATCTTCCGCTGCACGTCCTCGCGCAGCTCGCCGATCACCCGCTGGATCGCCAGGTTGGTCAGCCGGGCCTGCAGCACGCCGCAGATCCCCGCGAGGGCGTAGATGATGGCGACCCACAGCAGCACCGTGCCGATCGCGCCGAAGTCCATCCCCCGGCCGGGGGTGACGTCCAGCGAGGCGAGCAGGTCGGCCTGGGTGCCGTGCCCGGCGGCCCGCAACGCGGCGACGTTCTGCTCCTGCGTCGTCCCGGCGGGCAGCCGCCGGCTGAAGATCCCCGCGAACACCAGGTCGGTGGCGTGGCCGAGCAGCCGGGGTCCGGTCACGGTGAGCCCGACACTCACCGTCGCCAACCCGACGGCGACCGTCAGCAGCAGCCGCTGCGGCCGCAGCAGGCGCAGCAGCCGCCGGCTCGAACCGGCGAAGTCCGCGGACTTCTCGGCGGCACCCTGACCGCCGAGGAAGCGCGCCGGCCCGGCAATCGGGGCCGGGCCGCGGCGCTGTGCCGGGGTGGGAGCGGTCCCGCTCACGCGGCCTCCTGCTCGGTGAGCTGCGAGAGCACGATCTCGCGGTAGGTCGGGTTGTCGGCCATGAGCTGGTGATGGGTGCCCACCCCGACCACCTCGCCGCGTTCCAGCACGACGATCTGGTCGGCGTCGCGGATGGTGGCCACCCGCTGGGCGACGATCACGACGGTGGCGTCGGCCGTCTCCCGGGCGAGCGCCGCCCGCAGGCGGGCGTCGGTGGCGTAGTCGAGGGCCGAGAACGAGTCGTCGAACAGGTAGATCTCGGGGCGGTGGACCAGCAGCCGGGCGATGCAGAGCCGCTGGCGCTGCCCGCCGGAGACGTTGGTGCCGCCCTGCGCGATCGGGGAGTCGAGCCCGGCCGGCATCGCCTCGACGAACTCCTTCGCCTGCGCCGTCTCCAGGGCCTGCCAGAGCTCGTCGTCGGTGGCGTCGGGCTTGCCGTAGCGCAGGTTCGACGCGACGGTCCCGGAGAACAGGTAGGGCCGCTGCGGCACGACGCCGACGGTGCGCGCGAGCACGACGGGATCGATGTCGCGCACGTCGACGCCGTCGACCAGGACGGCGCCCTCGGTCGCCTCGGCGAGCCGCGGGACGAGGCCGAGCAGGGTCGTCTTCCCGCTGCCCGTGCTGCCGATGACGGCGGTGGTCTGGCCGGGCCGGGCGGTGAGGCTGACGCCGCGCAGCACCGGATCCTCCGCCCCCGGGTAGTGGAAGCCCACCCCCCGCAGCTCCAGCAGGCCGTGGGCCCGCAGCTCGCGCACCGGACTGTCCGGCGGCCGCAGCGAGGAGTCCGTCGCCAGCACCTCCTGGATGCGTTCGGCACAGACCTCGGCCCGCGGAATCATCATGAACATGAACGTCGCCATCATGACCGACATGAGGATCTGCATGAGATAGCTGAGGAAAGCGGTCAGCGCGCCGATCTGCATGTGGCCCGCGTCGATGCGGTGCGCCCCGAACCAGAGCACGGCGACGCTGGAGAAGTTCACGACCGTGAGCACGAGCGGGAACATCAACGCCATCAGCCGGCCGAAACGCAGCGAGACGTCGGTCAGCTCGGTGTTGGCCACCCCGAACCGCTGCCGTTCGTGGTCGTCGCGGACGAAGGCCCGGATGACCCGCAGCCCCGTGATCTGCTCGCGCAGGATCCGGTTGACCGTGTCCAGACGTTCCTGCATGGCCCGCCCGAGCGGGCGCATGCGCCGCACGATCAGCGTGATGATGACCGTGAGGATCGGGACGATCACGACCAGGAGCAGGGACAGCCCGGCATCCTGGTTCACCGCGAGGATGATGCCGCCGATGCACATGATCGGCGCGGACACCATCAGCGTGAAGCTCAGCAGCACCAGCATCTGCACCTGCTGGACGTCGTTGGTCGCCCTGGTGATGAGCGAGGGAGCACCGAAGCGGCCGACCTCGCGGGCCGAGAACGCCTGCACCCGGTCGAACACGGCCCCCCGCAGGTCCCGCCCGATGGCCATCGCCGTGCGCGCGCCGAAGAAGACCGCCGCGGCGGCGCAGACGAGCTGCACGATGCTGACGCCGAGCATGAGCCCGCCGATGCGCAGGATGTAACCCGTGTCGCCGACCACCACCCCGTGATCGATGATGTCGGCGTTGAGGGTCGGCAGGTACAGCATGCCGATCGTCGAGACCAGTTGCAGGGTCACGAGGATCGCGATGGGCCGCCGGTAGCGGGCCAGATGCGCCCGCAGAAGTCGGATGAGCATGCGGTCCCTCTCTTGCAGCGGCGATACCCGGTCGACCAGGGCGTCCCGCATCCGTCGCGAGAACGCCGAGCAGGCCTCCCACCGTCATGACGGCCACGGCGGGCGGCGACCCCCATGATCCACCGCCGGGTGCCTGGATGACGGGACAGCGGTCGCACGCTCCGCCCGACGGCAGGTGACGCGCCATGGACGCGTGGCGACCTTACGGCCTCAACCCAACGTCAGGTCAAGGCGTTTCCGATCGAGCGCGACCGCCTCGCGATCCGCGGCCGCGGCCGGCCGGACGACCGCCGGCCCCGCGCGCCACGCCCGGCCGCGACCAGCGCCCACCGAATTACCGCCGGCCGCCGGGCGGATTTCATTCCGGGCCCGAATTCTTGGGCGGGAGGTGTTTCCCGGGGCCGCTTTGACGGCCGGCGATACCCCGGGTCCACCCAACCGCCCCGGAAGAGCGATGGCGATCGCTGCCGGGGCCGATCCTCCGCATGCCCACGGCAGGCACGCCCAACGGTAGCGCACCGGGTCCGACGCCGGCCGCCGATACGTGACTTCGTCCCATGCCCCCCGACTCCGCCGACAGAGTTGTCGATGCAACAGACCTCGGCGAAGCGGCTCAACGAGCCATGTTATTCCGGCTCGGGAGCACCGGACCAGGACAGTTGACACCGGAGCGTGGGCGCGCGTAGTCGTAGGTGCGCAACCACCGGTCCGTGGTGGAAAGGAACCGATAGTGTCAGGGTGAGCTGCGCGTCGACCGATGCCGGGGGCGCCGCCCCCCGGGGGGACCGGACGCCGATGACCCGTAGTGACGTCGTATGGGGATGGAGGCCGACGCCAGTTTGCTCGCAGGCGCACCGTCACTACAATCGGATGGACTGTCGATGACTCTTTCCGGTGCTCGCCCTCGAGGACCAAGACCCGAACTCGAGAACAGCAGTCAGCTCACGCTGCTGCACCATCTTCATGAACTCAACCACCCTTACCGGGTGAGTTACGAGATGGTGGTGCGGAAAGTCTGGTCCGACAGCGAGGACATCAAGATCCGGCGCGCGCGGGCACGCGATCTCAGCCGTCAGTTCCGGGGCGAGAAGCAGATCGACTGGAACGTCATCGAGAACTACGTGGAGCTGCTGTATCCGGAGGACCAGTCGCAGCGGGTGGCGCAGCTCGAGCGGTGCCGGCCGCTGCATCTTCAGGCGTTCGGGCCGCCGGGCGACTCGGACACCGACCGGGTGCCGGACGGGGCCGTCGATCCGGCTTACGTCGCCGATCTCGAACGGCAGCTCGTCGAGGCCCGCATGCGAGCCGCCTTCGCCACCGCGCTCCTGGTAATCGTCCGATCCGAGAACGCGGTGCTCCGCGGGAAGAACGCGCACTTCGGCTGGTTCCAGACCCGCGAGCCGGCCGAGGAGTCCGAGCGGACGCCGGGGCCGCCGGCCGAGTCCGGGGACCCGGCCACGGCGCCGATCCAGCGGCGGCAGGGCCACCGCGGGGGTCATCACCACCGCCGGGACCGGCCGATCGTCGCGTTCAGCGACCTCCTCGCCGAGCAGCCGAGCCCCGCCGGCTGGAGCGCGCCGGGCCCGCTGCCCTACCCGGCGGCGAATGCCCTGCACTCGGCCCCGACCGGCCCCACCCCCGTGATCGAGGCGCTCCAGCGACGAGCCCAGGAGGCCACGCGCGCCAACGCCGCCGCGGACAACGCCCGCGGGCGCCGGGCCGCCAAGGCGTCCGGCGCCGAACCCGACATCCTCGCCGGGCCGGAACGCAAGCGGCGCGGGCGCGGCCGGTGACGATGGGCCGGCACCGGCACCGGCACCGGCACCGACCCGCCCGGCCCTCGGACCATCGGGGTCCCGGGCCGGCCGCCGAGGTGCCGTGGAGGCATGAGTGGCCCGGGAACGGGCATCCCGCTCAGACCGCCCGGACGCACCGTCCGGCGGAGCACTGAGACAGGGGAGGCCACAAGGCATGGATCGGGAGACCTTCGTCAAGCTGCTCAACGACGACCTCAGCTCCGAGTACCAGTCGATTGTCCAGTACATCCAGCACGGCGCGGTCATCACGGGCGCCGAGTACCTGAACGTCGCCGACGAGATCAAGCGGCACCTGCCGCAGGAGCTCAGCCACGCCCAGATCCTGGCCGAGCAGATCTCCTTCCTCGGCGGGACGCCGACCGTCGACGTGTCCCAGGTCCACCCGTCGAGCGGGGCCCAGGAGGCGCTGCAGGACGATCTCCGGTTGGAGTCCGAGCAGCTCGACCGCTACCGCGAGCGGTTCGGCCAGGCCAACGAGCTGGGGCTGGCCGACGTCGCCGAGGCACTGCGCCCCCTGCTCGAACAGACCCAGGAGCACGTCCGCGACCTGCAGGCGGCGCTGGGCCGCTGAGAGCGGGGCGGCCGGCCGAGCCGCCGCTCAGACGGGGACCGGGCTGTCCACGTCCACGATCTCCTTGCCCAGCGGCATCAGCGACACCGGGATCAGCTTGAAGTTCGCCAGGCCGAGCGGAATACCGATGACGGTCAGGCACAGCGCGATCCCGGTGGTGAGATGCCCGAGGGCCAGCCACCAGCCGGCGAAAACGATCCACAGAATGTTGCCCACCAGGGACGCCCCACCGGCGTCCGGACGGTCGACGACCCGCCGGCCGAACGGCCACAACGCGTAGTTGGCCATCCGCAGCGACGCGATGCCGAACGGAATCGTGATGACGAGGATGAAGCAGATCAGCGCCGCCAGGGCATAACCGATGGCCAGCCAGATACCACAGAGCACCAGCCAGATGACGTTGAGCAGGACACGCATTCGCCCACCCGCACTCTCTCCCGGAATCGGGACCGGTCGTCGCCGAGGCCCGCGGGCGTCGGCCGCAACGCGGGCGGATATCGCCCGCGGAACTTTACCCACGGGGTGCCGACCTTTACCCCACTTGGGACGAGTTCACCGTCAGTCCCCGGCGGATCCGGTGGGCGGCGGGCGGCGGCGGGCCCGACTCGCTACCGTCGACGGTAGTGGCCCGGGCACGGCAGGGCCCGGGCTTCGCCCGACCGGCCCGGGCAACATCCGACCGGCTCGGGCAACACCCGACCGGCTCGGGCAACACCCGACCGGCTCGGGCAACGCACGGCCCGGGCAACGCACGACCGGCCCGCGTTCCCGACCGCAGCGATAGGTGGATGCCCGGTATGCAGGTGTACGACCACGTCGTCGACCTCGTCGGTGACACGCCCCTGGTCCGGTTGACGCCGGGAATCGCCGAGACCCCGGCGCTGGTGCTGGGAAAGCTCGAGTACCTGAATCCGGGCGGCTCGGTGAAGGACCGGGTGGCGCTGACGATGGTCGCCGCCGCCGAGGAGGCCGGCCGGTTGCGGCCGGGCGGCACCATCATCGAACCGACCAGCGGCAACACCGGGGTCGGCCTGGCGCTGGTGGCGGCGCGGCGGGGTTACCGCTGCGTGTTCACGATGCCGGACAAAATCAGCGAGGAGAAGCGGGCGGTCCTGCGCGCGTATGGCGCGGAGGTCGTCGTCTGCCCGACGGCGGTGTCCCCCGACGATCCCCGCTCCTACTACGAGGTGGCCCGCCGGCTGGTCCGGGAGACCCCGGGTGGGTGGAGCCCGGACCAGTACTCCAACCCGCACAACCCGGCAGCGCACCAGGCCACCACCGGGCCGGAGATCTGGCGGGCGACCGACGGCCGCGTCACGCACTTCGTCGCCGGGATCGGCACGGGGGGCACGATCAGCGGGGTGGGGCGCTACCTCAAGGAGGTGTCCGGCGGCGCCGTAAAGATCATCGGCGCCGATCCGGAGGGATCGGTCTACTCCGGCGGCAGCGGGCGGCCCTATCTCGTCGAAGGGGTCGGCGAGGACATCTGGCCGACGACCTACGACAAGACGGTCGTCGACCGGGTGGAGGCGGTCAGCGACCGCGACTCGTTCCTGATGACCCGGGATCTCGCCCGGCGGTGCGGGCTGCTGGTCGGTGGGTCCTGCGGGCTGGCCGTGGTGGCGGCGCTGCGCGTCGCCGGCGGTCTCGGGCCCGACGACGTCGTGGTGGTGCTGCTGCCCGACTCGGGCCGCGGCTACCTGTCAAAGATCTTCAACGACGAGTGGATGTACGAGTACGGCTTCCTGGAGCCGCCATCGAGCGGCCCGACCGTCGCCGACGCCCTGCGGTACAAAAGCGAGCAGAGCCACAAGAGCGAGCAGGCCGGCGGCCCGCCCGACCTGGTGCACGTCCATCCGGACGAGACGGTCGGCGCGGCCATCTCCTACCTGCGGGAGTACAACGTCTCGCAGATGCCGGTGGTCCGCCACGAGCCGCCGCTGCGCGCGGCCGAGGTGGCGGGCTCGGTGATCGAACGTCACCTGCTCGCCGCGGTCTTCGCCGACCGGTCCGCCGTCGACTCCCCTGTGAGCGATCACCTGTCCCCGCCGCTGCCGATGGTGGGCGTCGGCGAGCCGGTGTCCCGGATCGTCGCGGTCCTCGGCGACGATCCGGCGGTCCTGGTGCACGACGAGGGCAGCCCGGTCGGCATCCTCACTCGCGCCGACCTACTGAGTTTCCTGGCCGTGGCACCGTAGCGTGACGTCATGCATGCCGACGAGTTCGCCGACGGGTTCGAGACGATCGCGATCCACGCCGGTCAGGAGCCCGATCCGGGCACCGGCGCGGTGGCCCCCCCGATCCACCTGTCCTCGACGTTCGCCCAGGACGGGGTGGGCGGCCTGCGCGGCGGCTACGAGTACGCCCGCTCCGGAAACCCGACCCGCGCGGCTCTGGAGACCTGCCTCGCCGCGCTGGAAGGCGGCCGCGTGGGCCTCGCCTTCTCCGCGGGCATGGCGGCGACCGACACGCTGCTGCGGGCGGTGTGCCGTCCCGGCGACCATGTGATCATCCCGGCCGACGCCTACGGCGGGACCTACCGGCTGATCGCCCGCGTCCTCGGCGAGTGGGGCGTCGAGCACAGCAGCGTCGACCTCACCGATCTGGAGGCGACCCGGGCCGCGGTCCGCCCGGGCGTGACCCGGCTGGTGTGGTGCGAGACGCCGACGAACCCGCTGCTGACGATCGCCGACATCGCCGCGCTCGCGTCGCTCGCCCACGACGCGGGCGCCCTGCTCGCCGTGGACAACACGTTCGCCTCGCCCTACCTGCAGCAGCCGCTGACCCTCGGCGCCGACGCCGTGGTGCACTCCACCACGAAGTACCTCGGTGGCCACAGCGACGTCGTGGGCGGCGCCATCGTGGTGAGCGATCCGGAGCTCGGCACGCGGCTGCGTTTCCTCCAGAACGCGGCCGGCGCCGTCCCCGGACCGTTCGACTGCTGGCTCGTATTGCGCGGCATCAAGACGCTTCCCGTGCGGATGGACCGGCACTGCGCCAACGCCCGCCTGATCGCCAACCTGCTGGCGGCGCATCCGGCCGTCGCCACGGTGTACTACCCGGGCTTGCCCGGTCATGCCGGGCACGGCATCGCCGCCAAACAGATGCGCGACTTCGGCGGGATGGTCTCGTTCACGCTGCGGGAAGGCCCGCGGGCCGCGGTCGAGCTGTGCGGGCGGACCCGGTTGTTCACTCTCGCCGAGTCACTCGGCGGGGTGGAATCCCTGATCGAGCATCCGGCCAGTATGACCCATGCGTCGGTCGTGGACTCGCCGCTCGCCGTGCCGGCGGAGCTCGTGCGGCTCTCGGTCGGCATCGAATCGGCCGACGATCTCGCGGCCGATCTGCGGCGGGCCCTGGACGGGCTTTCGGCCCGTTCCGCTTAGCTCCGCCGCTGGCCTGCGGCGGCAAAGTCGGTGCACAACAGCACCAGGGTGGGGGAAAACGGCCGACGAAAGTCCCGAAGTGAGCGCCGGGCCGACATAGCGAACCTTAAGCGGTTATCGTTGGCTTACTGAGTTGAGATCCTCGGGCGGAGAACATCATGGCAGCACGTGCAGGTATGCCGTACACGTGCCGGGCCCGCCAGGTCGCGACCGTCAGGAGTGCCGCATGGACGCCTCGACGGACCGCCGGACGCTCGTCACCTCGAGCGCGCTCGTCGTCGGTGCACTCCTCGGGGTCGGTGCGGCCGACATGAGCTCCTCGGCGGCGGACAGCCGGGGGGCCCTGGAGCGGGTCGAGTCCACGCTGGAGACCCTCGCCCGCCGCTGGGAGACCACCCCGCCCGCGGAGCTCGTCGAACGGCTCGGCACCCTCGAGCACCACGCCCGCACCATCGGGCGCTGGCGGCTGGGCTCGGCCCTGCGCCAGGACTGGCTGCGGGCGCACGGCCGGATCCTCCTGATGACCTCGGTGGCCCAGGGTGACAGCGGGCAGCCGAGCCGGGCGACGATCGCGGCGCGGGCGGCGCTGGTCCTCGCGAAACACGTCGGGGACACCACCACCGCCGCCCACGCCGGAGTCGTGCTGGCCGAACTGGCGGCCTACGCCTTCGACAGCACCTCCGACGGCCTGCGGCTCGCCCGGACCGCCCGGGCCGCGGCGCCGCACGCGCACACCGCGATCCTCGCGATCACCACCGAGGCGCACATCATGGCCGCCCGGCACATGCCGACGGACGGCATCGTGGCCGTGCTGCGCTCGGCGGACTCCATCGCCGCGAAGCTGCCCCAGGGCTCGTTGGGATACAGCCTCGACGGCATTCATCCGGGCTATCTGCCGACATTCGGGGGTGCGGCGCTCGTCGCCGCGGGCGCTTTGGACGAGGGCCAACAGCGGCTGGGTGAGGCCGCCGATCTGTTCGGCCGCTCCCGGGCGTCCGGCGCGCTCGCCGCCGTGCGGCTCTACCAGGCGTCGGCGGCGATGCGGTCGCGCGATCTGGACGAGGCGGAGATTCTGGCGACGAGGGCGCTGGCCGCCTCGGCGGTCCGGCCGAGCAGTTGGTTGTCGAACGGAATTCTCTCGCTTGCGAAGCGGGCCAGAGGCCAGGGAGCGGACTGGTCCGGACTGGTCGCGCAGGCAGAGGAATGGTCACCGGTCTGACCGCCGACGGGCCGACCAGCCCGCCGCCGGGCGAAACCGGTTCGCAGTCCACGGGCGACGAGCAGGCCGGCCAGGACGACGACCAGAACGGCCAGGAACGGGAATATATCGGAATGAGGCATGACGTTCGACGGACCGAGGTGCACGGATTTTGATGGTGCAATATTCGGGACGATCGGCAACGGTGGCGGGGTCGCCCGCGCGGCGACGGGATAGGGAATAGGCACGGCGGTACATTATCGGGTGGCCGACAATGACGTGCAGGTCGGGGCGCGACGATAGTTCCGAGCGGTCCTGCACATACTCACAAAGAGGTCCGACCGGGACAGGAGAGGGCCACAGAGAAGGCCGTATCAGGCCACACCCGGGTTACACCCCAGCGTGGGGCGCCGGACTCCTCCGCGATCTGAGTATCCTCTATTCCGGAGACTTCTGCACCGACTGCACGGTATCTGCACGCCGTAGCCGGGGCCGGCCGGCTAACGTGAGCCCGGTGAGCAGGACGGGCGTGGTGGTCGTCGGCGGGTTCTGCCTCGACTGCATCGTCACCACGGACACGCTGCCGGCCTGGGGAGACGATCTTCGGGTCGACGCCGTGCGGACCCGGCCGGGCGGCAAGGGCCTGAACCAGGCGGTGGCGCTCGCTCGCCGCGGCGTGCCGGTCCGCGCCGTCGGCGTCGTCGGCGGGGACACGACCGGCCGTGAGCTGCTTGCGGCGCTGCGGGCCGAGGGGGTCGACCCGGCCACGATGGCGGTCCGTCCCACCGCGGCGACACCGGTCTGCGTGGTGCTCGCCCACCCGGACGGTCGCACCGCGTTCCTCTGCCGCTGGGCGGAGGCGGTCGAGCTCACCCCCGCCGACCTCGCACCCGCCCGGGAGGCGTTCCGCTCCGCCCGCGCGGTCATCGTGACCTTCGACCCGCCACCCGCCACCGTGCGGGCGGCCGTCGACCATGCCCTGGCCGCCGGCGCGGCGCTGGTCGTCCATCCCGCGCCGCCCGAGCAGTCCGCCGCGGCGGCTCTCGTCGACCTGCCCTGGGACCGCGTGAGTGCCGCCACCCCGAACGAGCAGGAGGCCAGGCTGCTGCTGGCGGCGGCGGGCGATCCGGCGGCCGCCGGCCCCGGGGCGGAGCTGGCGGCCGCGTTCGGCCGCCGGTTCGGGACGCCGCTGGTGTGCGTCACCCGGGCGGAACACGGGGTCGCCGTGTGGGACGGCGCCCGGGGATGGGCTCGCCCGGCCCATCCGACGACCGTCGTCGACACCACCGCCGCCTCGGACGCGTTCACCGCCGCGCTCACCCACGTCCTGTTCGCCGGCGACGCCGCGGACACCGACGCCGCGGACACGGACGCCGCGGACACGGACGCCGATACCTCGGGCAGCGAGGCCGCGGGCAGCGACGCCGACGCAGCCCAGCCCCGCGCGCCCGCGTCGGGCGGCCGGCCACCCGGCCTCGTCGAGGCCGCCGTCGAGGCGGGCCTCGCCGCAGCGGCCTGGACGGTCCGCCACCGGGGCGCGCTCGATGCGCTGCCCCGCCTCGCCGGTCCGCCCGGACGGGCGCCGGCCGGCCCGGCCCCCGAAGGGATATTCCGGCATAAAGCCTAACCGGACAGGTGGGTGTAGGTGGGCTGATAGCGGGTAATCCTGCGACAGTCAGGTATCACCCCCGCTGAAGGAGCAGTCATGGCCACCCGGGTTGGGACCCGAACCAGCAGCATCAGCCTCGGTACGCTTCTCTATCTCATCATTGGAGTGGTCATCACCGCGAGCCAGGACTACTGGAACTTCACGGACTGGGACGGCCACGCGCTGAGCAGTTTCTTCACCGCCCTCGTCGCGACACTGCTGTGGCCGCTCGCCATCTTCTACACTTTCGCGCTCCACACCCGCTGACCGCCGGCGCGGCATTCGAGAGAGCCGGACGCGGCCTTCCCCCGTTCCACCAGCACCAAACCCGGCATCTCCGCACCCCGCCACATCCGGCTCCGGCACCGATGCCCGGGCCGGATCGGCATGTCCACCGCGCGGCTTGATCCGGCCGGTCCGCCGGTGGCCCGAGGGCGCCGCGGGTGGCGCAACAAAACGGCCATCATCGGGTAACCGTCCGGGTTGATGCAGGCCCGACTGTTGCCGTGTACCGACGGATCGCGGATAGACTGCGGCCGGCCGACACCGGGCGCTTGCACCGTCGGTTCCAGCGACTCGCGGGCAGGCCCGCGACCGGACAGGGAGGCAGCCCGATGGAACCGTGCCGGATCGTCAGCGTCGTGGGGAACCCGAAGGCGGCCTCCCGGACCAGGCAGGTCGCCGAGGCGGTGGCCGGCCGCGTCGCCACCTCGCTGGCCGCGAGCGGCTTCGAGACGTCGGCGGAGGTCATCGAGGTCGGCGAGCTGGGTGCCGGCCTGCTCGGCTGGGGCGACCCGACCGTCGGGGCGGCACTGGCCACCATCCGGGCGGCCGACGTCCTCGTCATCGCCACGCCCACCTACAAGGCGACCTACACCGGGCTGCTCAAGCTGCTCCTCGACCAGATCGGCGGCGGTGAGCTCGCCGGCCTGCCGGCCATCCCGGTCCAGGTGGCCGCCGCGCCGCAGCATGCCCTGGCGGTGGAGGTGCACCTGCGCCCCGTGCTCGTCGAGATCGGCGCGGCCTGCCCGACCACCGGGCTGTTCGTCCTCGACTCGGCACTCGCCGAGCTCCCCACGCAGCTCGACGCCTGGGGCTCGGTGAACCTCCCGGCGGTGAGCGCCCTCGTCGCGGCCCGACGCGCGGTGGCGGCGCCGTCCGCCTGACCACCGGTCCCGGCCGGGCCGTCGATCAGCACCTCGCGGCGTCGGCGCCGACCACGACCATCGGCGCGGAAACGTCCGCGGAGCAGCCCTAACCGACTCCCGCGATCTCGGGGTCCACCCGGACCTGCGGCAGTGGCCCGATCACCACGCCGGGCTGCGCGGACGCCCGACCGGCGCCCGGCGCCGCCGGGCCCGCAGGCCGCGCCCCGGCACCGTTCCCGGCGGAGCCCCCGCGAGAGCCCGCGGCGCCCCGCCCATCGGGAACACCACGACTGTCGGGAACACCACGACTGTCGGAGGCACCAGGGCTGTCGGGGCCTGAGCCGGACCTCGCGGCGGACGTCGACCCGGGACCCGCGGTGGGCCGGCCCTGCCCCCGCGTGCGCGGGGTGACGCCGGCCGAATCGCTCGATGCGGTGCCCGCGCCCGCCGCCGACGCTCCCCCGGTCGTGGCCGACCCCCGAGACCCGGCGCGCGGCGCGGCTCCCCGCGCCGCGGCGCCGGCGGGGGCGCCGCCATCGGCCGGATAGGCTGCGGCGCCCGAATACCCGCCGGCTCCCACGTACCCGCCTGTTCCCGGAGACCCACCGGCCCCCGAATACTCGCCTGTTCCGGAGTACCCACCGGCCCCGGGATATCCGCCGGCCCCGCGGTGGCCGGCGGCCCCGGGGCCGGCGGCGGCGCCGGCGTGGGTGTTGTCCCGGTAGGTATTGCCGTCCGGGTCGTCACCGGCCGACCACCCGCCCCGGCCGGACCCGGAGCGTCCGCGACCAGACCGGTCGTCCCACCCGTCGAGGTCCCCCCCGGCCGGGTCCGCGGCGAAGCGCTCCCCGTCCTCGTCCTGGTCGGCGTCCCCGCCCCGGCCGACGCGGGCGGGATCGCCGGCGGCCAGGCCGTTCCCGTCGGGCGCACCATCACGGGACGAGGCGGGATACGTCGGCGCCGCCCGTCCGAGGCCGTCCGCGGCGGCGGCACCGCCTGCGGTGTCGGGGGAACCGTAGATCGACGCGGGGAACGGTGGCAGCGTCGGCAGGGGGGAGACCGGCGCACCGCCCGGCTGCCAGGGCGGGTTGTCGCGCTGCGGCTGGTCGCCGAGCCCGAGCCGGGTGTCGGCGGCGCTGGTCGTCCGGAGCCGGGCGTCGTCCCCGCCCGAACCGGCGGGGGCGGAGAAGCCGAAGGCGGTCACGGCGACCGTGAAGCCGCCGGCCGCGACGGTCAACCCGCGGCGCCGGCCGAAGATGCGGGCCCAACCCACCCGCCCGCGTAGGGTGCCGGCGATGCCCACGAGCATCACCGCGACGGCGAACAGCGCCATGGCCATGGCAAACACCGGCATCAGGCCCCCAGGTCGCATCGTCTCCACGGGAGCCCGAACCCTAACTCACCCAGAGTAGTAGATCCGATACCGTGAACGTCGTGTCGGTGTGCCGGCGCACCGGCCGACGGCCCGTGGACGCGACGCGGCGCGATCCGCAGCAGCCGGACGGCGGGCGGACCCCTGCCGAGACTGGCGAGTCGCTGGCGGTCAGCTGCGAGCGTGAAAGCGAGTGGCGTGTCCTACTGGGCGCCCGAGCCAGCCGGATCAGGGGTCGCGAACGAACCTCTTGATCACGACCAGCTGTGCGCTCTAACGCCGCACGATCAAGCCCACACTTTCGGAATCGGCGGACGCGCCGGCGGCCGTGCCGGTTCCCCCGCCGAAGGAGCCTCCGGTGCCGTCATCGGATCCACCGCCGACGCCACCAGACCCACCCGCGCGGCCGGACCTGCCCGCGCCGCCGGACCCGCCCGCGCCGCCAGATCCGCTGTCCCCGTCGACCTCACCCGCGCCGGTCGGCGCAGGCGGGGGCGTCGGGCGGGCGGTGTAGGTGGGGCGGTTGCCGTCGCGACGCGAGGTTCCGCCCGAGGACCTCGTGGTGGACGGATCGTCGGTCTCGTCATCGAACCGGCCGGGCGGGGAACCGTTTCTGGTCGGCGGGATCGGCTGGGGGCGCGCCGAGGCGCGAGGTATGGACGAGCTGGCGGTGGGGCGACTCGTCCCGCCGGAAGACCCCGCTACGGGCTTGCCCGCCTCGGAACTGCCCGTCGCAGGCTTTGCCGTCGGGGGCCGTCCTGCTGCAGGTCTCCCCGTCGCGGGCTTACTCGGTGCAGGCTTACCCGGTGCGGGCTTACTCGGTGCAGGTTTGCTCGATGCAGGTTTACTCGGTGCAGGTTTGCTCGATGCAGGTTTGCTCGATGCAGGTTTGCTCGGTGCGGGCTTGCTCACGGGCTTACTCGGCGCAGGTTTGTTCGGCGCAGGTCTGCTCGTTACGGGCCTTCTCGGCGTAGGTCTACCCGGCACGGGTTTGTCGGGGCCCTCGGACTCGCCCGCGCCGCCGGACCCGCCGGACCCACCCGAACCACCCGAACCACCGGATCCAGAACCACCCGTACCACCGCCGGATCCAGAGCCACCCGAACCACCGGAACCACCGCTTCCGGAACCGCCGGATCCGGAACCGCCGGACCCGGCGGTGTTGCCGTTGCCGGTCGGGGTCTGGCCGCCCTTGGGCCCGGTGGGCGTCGAGGGTGCGGTCCCCGCCCCGCCGCCGCGCGGCGGCGATGTGGTCCGGACGACCGCGCCCCCTGGGCGTGCGGGAGAGGCGGCCGGCGGCCGATCCGTCTTCGGGGGCTGGCGGGTGGTCCCTCGCTGCGGCGTGCTCGCGCCGCCCGCGCGCTGGGGCCCGGCGGGCGCGCGGGGCACACCCGCCACCAGACCCGGGGTTCCGGTCCGCGCCCGGCTGGACGAAGTGGCCCGCGGGTAGTTCGAGCCGCCCGGCGCGCGACCGTTCGTCACGTCATCGGTGGGCTCGGCATACGCCTTGTCACCATTCGTCGCGTCCTGCTGCACCGGGGCGCCCGGCTGGCCGCCGCGGCCGGGCGTGGCCGAGGACGAGCCGGGCCGGGGCGGGACCAGGAAGACGCTGTTCGAGGCTGGATCGCGATCGCCGCCGTCGCCGGTCCCGACGCCGTGCGTCGCGAGCAGCCCGAACGCAACGAGAGCCACCGATCCGGCGCCGGTGACAATCCCGGCCCGACGGCGATCGGGGATCCATGCCCACTCGGCCCGTCCGCGGAGCAGACCGAGAACTCCTGCAATCAGTATCAGCCCGGCAACCGCCAGGCAGAAGTACATCATGGAAACCCCCCGGGCGCAGTCGCCTACCAGGCTAGGGGCGATCCATCGCTATTTGTCGCAAGGGAATTACAAAGAGATTCTGTCATCATCCTGCCCGTGACGGATATCACCAACCGAATCGGTAGTGGTATCCACCGAAGCAATCCGGTCGAGGATACCTGCGACATCAACCCCCGACGGCAACGTACCGAAAGCGAGACCCCCGTCACCGGCCACCCGGCTCGCGCAGAACGCATCCGCAACGGCGGGCGGCGCATGCCGGACAAGCAGAGAACCCTGCATAACGAGTGCCAACCGCTCGACCACACGGCGCGCGGCGAAGGGATCGGCCGCCGCGCTCGGCAATTCCGCGCGCAGCCGGTCCCAGGCCCGATCGAGCCGGGCGTCCGCGCCGCGGGCCGCCTCGATCTGCACGGACAGCGCGTCGAGGCCGTCCGGTTCCCGGTCGAGCGCCCGGAGCACGTCGAGCGCATTGACGTTGCCGGAGCCCTCCCAGATCCCGTTGAGGGGCGCCTCCCGGTAGAGCCGGGGCATGCCCGACTCCTCCACGTAACCGTTTCCGCCGAGGCATTCGAGGGCCTCCGCGGCCACGCCCGGCGCCCGTTTGCACACCCAGTACTTCGCCACGGCCGTCGCGAGGCGTTTGAACGCCTGCTCATCGCGGTCGCCGCGAGCCGCCCGGTCGACGGCTCCCGCGACCCGCAACACCAAGGTGGTCGCCGCCTCGGATTCCAGGGCCAGATCGGCCAGCACATTGCGCATCAGCGGGGCGTCGATCAATCGGGTCCCGAAGGCCCGCCGGTGGCGCACGTGATGCGCGGCCGCCGTGACCGCGGCCCGCATCCCGGCCGCGGACCCGAGGCTGGCGTCGAGCCGGGTCATGGCCACCATTTCGATGATGACGCGGACCCCACGCCCCTCCGCACCGACCAGCCAGGCCACGGTGTCGTCGAACTCCGGTTCGCTGCTGGCATTGCTGCGGTTGCCGAGCTTGTCCTTCAGCCGTTGAATGCGAAACGTGTTACGGCTGCCATCGGGAAGCACCCGCGGCACCCAGAAACAGGACAATCCGCCGGGTGCCTGCGCCAGGACCAGAAAGACGTCGTTCATCGGCGCGCTGGTGAACCACTTGTGGCCCCGTAGCCGGTAGGTGCCATCGGCGGCCGGCGTCGCCGTCGTCGTGTTCGCCCGGACGTCGGAACCGCCCTGCTTCTCGGTCATGCCCATGCCCGCGAGCAGCCCCGCCTTGCCCTCCGGCGGGCGCAGCCCCGGGTCGTAGATCCGGCTGGCGAGCAACGGCTCGTAGCTGGCCGCGAGATCGGGCGCGGCCCGCAGCGCCGGGACCACGGCGTAGGTCATCGACACGGGGCACAGGTGGCCCTGCTCGACGGTGCCCCAGACGAGGATGTTCGCCGCCCGCGCGACGTGCGCGCCCGGGCGCGGGTCCGTCCACGGCGCCCCGGTCAGCCCCTCCCGCACTGCCACCTCGAGCAACGCGTGCCAGGACGGGTGGAAGTCGACCTCGTCGACGCGGTTGCCGTAGCGGTCGTGCGTGCGCAGCTCGGGCGGAAACCGGTCGGCCTCCTCCGCCCAGCGCCGGGCCTGTTCGGTGCCCGCCAGCCGGCCCAGGCGGCGCAGGGCGTCCGCGTGCCAGCCGGCGTCCTCCCGGACCAGTGCCGCCAGCAGCGCCGGATCCGCGGACGCGTCGTGGCCGACCAGCGGCGGCGGCTGGTTCGTCACCTCATGCGTCCGGCCGGGAGACGACCGCGGGGCCACGGTGGGCCGCTGCGCCTCGATCGACGAGCTCATCGCCACTCCTCATCTCGCGCTCCGCTGCGGGGCGCCATCGGCGGCGGCAGACCGGCGACGGGAGACCCGGCGGCCGGCGCGCCCTCTGGCGGCGGGTCTACCCGATCCCGTAAACGAGAACAACATATTGGTTGCCGGCGACCGACGGCTACCAGGGAAACCGTCCTCCCGGCGGGTTATAACCGCCTTCCGGACAATTCGCGACCCATCTTCGGGGGGCAGATCGCGCATTTGCAGGACGACCGGACCGCGATGGATCGAACCGCCGGGAACGGACGCGGCCAGCCGGGCGGTCCACTCCGGCGTCGCCCGCACGGTGCGCGCGGACCAGGGCACCCGCCCGCCGGCACGGGTCCGTCGCGGAACGAGGTCGCCGGGCCCGAACGGATCCCCGACGGAGGCTCAGAGCACGCCGTGATCCTTTGATCATGCTGTGCGATGCTCGAACGGGCTAGACCTCCCGGGTGCTACGGAGAGTCCCGAGGAACACCGAAAGTAACAGTGGCCCCGCCAGCACGATCGCGAGCGGTGGCAGCATCACGACAACAATTCGCCGCCAGGGCAATACTTTACGTCACGATCAAACACCCAAGGTTGACGCTACCAGGAGCGACTCCCGCCGGGATCGACGACAGGTATCGGTGCGACGACTCTCGGTATCCGCCATTCTGCCGGCAGAGAATCCGAACCAACGGACCGGCGTGCGCGGACACGCATCCCATTGCTGCGCGCCGCACACGCGCGGGCGCGGCCGATACCGGATGCGCGGCGGCCGATGAAACTCGCGGCGCGGATACTCGTATGCTCACCCACAACCGGGAGGATTCGCCGCCCGGAAATCAGAATACGTTTACTCACGGTGAGATCCGTCGAGTCCGGGCAGCGTTGTCGGGCGGGGCGCGAAAGATGATCAGAGGTGGCCGGATCGGCGGGCGACGATCACTCGGCCGCGTCATGGCCGCGATCGGGCCCCACCGCAGGCCGGCCCGCCGCAAGCCGGCTCACCGGCGGCGATTCCTCTCGCCGCTGGCCATCCTGCTGGCCATCCTGGTGCTCGGAACCCTGGCCCTCCACGTGGGCGCCGACCTGCTGCACCGGGAGGAGGCGTCGCGGCTGGCGGCCCGGGCAGGGCTCGTCGAACGCCTCGCGCAGTGGGAGTCCGACGCCGACGCCCCCGCGGGGCTGTCGGCCGCGGTCGCGCGCGTCCCCTTTCGGCCGGACGACCGCGCCACCAACGACCGCGCCACCAACGCGGGTCTCCTCCCCGGCCTGCAGCTCTCGCCGTCTGGCGACGTCACCCGGCTGCTGGCCCTGCTCGACCGGGCCGGCACCGTCACCGCCGCGTACCCGTGGGGCAGCGCGGTGGCTCCCCGCGACCTCGGCCCGGCCCTGTCGTCGGCGTGGGCCGGCAGGGGCGCCGTCTCCCCCGTCTTCACGCTCGCGGGCGCCCCGGTCCGCGCCACCGTGGTGCCGGTCGGGTCGCCGCGGCCATGGGCCGTCCTGGTGGCCGTCTCCACCCAGGAGATCAACCTTCGGCTCTCGAGCGGCATCGCGACCACGCTCGGAGCCGGCAGCGGCAGTGTCTCGACGATCGACCAGAACGGCGTCCCGATCGCCTCCACCGACCCGGCGCTGCCCGGCCGGCGGATCCTGTCGGCCGCGGAGCTGCGCCCCTCCCCTGCCCCCGGCGGCGGCCCGCGGATCTGGCGCACATCCGGCCCCGGCGGGACGATCACCCACATCACCGCACAGCAGCCGGCGACCGGGTATCTCACCTACTTCCAACAGCCCACCGAGTCGCTCTACGCCGACCTGCGGGCCAAGGGCGACCGGCGCAACCTGACGCTGCTGGCAGTCGCGCTGACCGGCGTGCTGTGCATCGTCTTTCTCGGGCTGCTGCGCGAGGCCGCCGCCCAGCGGAGCCGGACGGGGCTGCGGGCGTTGTTCGCGGCGGCGCACGACATCGTCCTCGTCACCGACCCGGCCGGCCGGCTCACCTTCGTCAGCCCGGCCATCGTCCCCCTGCTCGGCCACCCGGACGAACCCTGGCTGGGACGGCTGGTGACCGAGCTGGCCCATCCCGACGATGCCGCGCGGTTGCTGCGCCTGGTCGAGAATCCGACCGCGGGATCACTGCTCGACGTCCGGCTCACGCGGGCCGCCGGCACCGACCGCTGGTTCGACGTCGCCGCGCGCCGGCTGCCGCAGCGGGCCGGCGCCCCCGAGGTCCTCATCACCTGCCACGCCGTCGGCAGACGCAAGCGGCTGCTCGACCAGCTCGGCTACCAGGCGGGCCACGACGTGCTGACCGGGCTGCTCAACCGGTCGACCTTCGAGGAGGAGCTCGCCACCGCCACCACCGCCGCCGCCACCGCCACCTTCGCCACCACAGCCTCTGCCACCTCTGCGGCGTCCCCGTGCCCGGCCGAGTCGATCGCGGTCCTGTTCGTCGACCTCGACCGGTTCAAGCAGGTCAACGACACCTTCGGGCACGCCGCCGGCGACCAGGTGCTGCAGACGGTGGGCGCGCGGATCCGGTCCGAGCTCGGCGCGTCGGACGCCGGTGGGCGCTTCGGCGGCGACGAGTTCGGCATACTGCTGCGCGGCACCGACGAGCCCGCCGCCCGGGTGGTCGCCGCCCGGATCATCCGGGCGGTGGGCCAGCCGATCCTCGTCGACGGGGACGAGGTGCGGGTCGGCGCGAGCGTGGGGCTGGCCCTGGCGGGTTCCGGTCCGTGCCGACCCGAGCGGCTGCTGCGGGCTGCCGACCAGGCGATGTACCGGGCGAAGCAGGCCGGCCCCGGGCGATACGCGGTGGCGATGCCGAGCCCGCCCGGCTCGGTCGCAGAGCCCGAGATCGGCCCAGAACGCGAGATCGGCCCAGAACGCGAGATCGGCCCAGAACGCGAGATCGGCCCAGAACGCGAGATCGGCCCAGAGCCCGAGATCGGCCCAGAACGCGAGGTCGGCGGAGAGCGCGAGGTCGGCGGAGAGCCCGGAGTGGTCGGGGCGGACGCCGCGGAATTCGCGATCTCCGAGCCGCTCCTGGTCGAGCTCCTCGACGGCACCGCGGACGACGTCGATCCCGCGACGGCGGGGCCGGCGCCCGCTGCGGCCCCGGGCCCGGCCGAGTCGGCCGGACCCCGCCCCGGAATCGAGCCCGGGGAGATGGCCGACGGCGCGGCGGCGCCGTTCCAGCTCGGGCCGCGGGGCAGGTTGCATCCGCGGCGGCTGTCCCGGCAGCGGCGGACCAGCGTCCGCGCCCACCTTTCCCGGGCGTTCCCGCTGCTGGTCCTGGGCGCGGTGATCCTCACCACCACCATGGTCACCCTGGGGATCGAGAACGCCAACCGGCGGCGGGCCGAGGCCCAGCGGGTGGCCGACAGCGACGCCCTCTCCGTCCGTCTCGCCGGGTTCGCGGCGGACCTGAGCCAGCCCCGGCATCTCATCGACCCGGTCTCCCGACTGCCCTGGTCGCTGACGGACCCCGCGGCCGATGCCCGGACACTGGCCGCCGTCGCCGGGCCGAGCCTGTCGACGCCCGGCACCCTGCTCGCCCTCGTCGACCTCGACGGCCACTCCCGGGCGGTCCAGCCGCCCGGGGCGGCGGTGCCGTTCCCGGCGCACAGCCGGATCTGGACGTCCGCTCGCGCCGGCGGCCTGAGCCTCCCGGTCCTCGACGAGGCCGGCGGGGCCCGGATCTACAGCATCGTGCCCGTCCGGCGAGCCGGTCGCAGCGCCGCGTTCCTGGTGCTGGGCCGGACGCTGCACGGGTCGCCGGCCGCGGAGATGGCCCGCACCCTCGGTCGGGGAACAACCGCGGCGGCCGCCGGCACGGGCGCCCTGGACCTCGGCATGACGATCAGTGTCGTCGACGAGCACGGCCGGGCGGCGATGTCGAACGACGCCGCCACGGTCGGGCGGACCGTCGTCGACCCCGGTGAGCTGCGCCCGATCACGCCCGGGCACAGCCGGCGCGTGACGGTGCGGGACAGCCGCGGCGGCGGTCGCGTCGCGGTGGCCACCAGGATCCCCGCCAGTCCCGTGCCGGCGTACCTCGTCGTGCGGCGCGACGGCCGCGGGGCGGCGGAGGGGCCGCGGCCCAACCATGCCCTTAGCGACCTGCTGCTCGTCGCGATCGTCGTCGTCACCGTGGCGGGGCTGATGCGCGCGATCCTGCGGGAGGACCAGGCGATTCGGCGCGACGGCGCGCGGCTGCAGACCCTGCTGCACGAGTCGCACGACATCATCATCAACCTCAACCGGGCCGGTTCCCCGACCTTCATCAGCTCCGCGATCGAGAGCCTGCTGGGTTACCCGGTCCAGACCAGGATCGGGCTGCCCCTGCTCGAGCTCGTCCATCCCGAGGACCGGGACTGGATGCGGGGCTTCCTCGACGAACGGCTTCGGGGTAACCCGGCGTCGTTGCTGGACGTCCGGCTGTGCACGGCCGACGGGGGGTACCGGTGGTTCGACATCGAGGCCACTGCCTGGCGGGCCGCCTCCGGGCCGGGCTACCTGGACGGCGGCCTGCTGCTGACCTGCCACGAGGTCGGGGAGCGGCGCCAGCTCCAGGAACAACTGCGGCAACGGGCGACCCGCGACCCGCTGACGGGACTGGCGAACCGGGTGGCACTCACCGAACTGCTCGACCACCTCGCCGAGCAGCGGTCGCCCTTCGCGATCCTGCTCGTCGACCTCGACCGCTTCAAGCCCGTGAACGACACCTTCGGCCACCAGACGGGCGACGACGTGCTGCGCATCATCGCGGCCCGGCTGACCGAGGTGCTACGGGCGCAACCGCCGGACGGCACGGTGTTCCGTCTCGGCGGCGACGAGTTCGTCATGGTGCTGCCCGACGTCGACGCCGACGCCCTGCGGCACATCGCCCAGCGGGTACGCGAGACCGTCGCGGCCCCGATCCTCTCCGCCGGCCACGCCATCGTCGTCGGGGCGACCGTGGGGCTGGCATCCTCACGCACCGTCTGCGACGGGGCCGAACCGCGCGATCCCGATCTCGTCGTCCGCCACGCCGACGCGGACATGTACGCGGCGAAGCGCGCCGCCCGGGCCCAGCAGGAGATGTTCCCCGCCACCCACTGATCGGCCACCACAGAGCGGCCATCACAGAGCGGCCATCACAGAGCGGCCGACCACAGAGCGGCCGGGTGCCTGGTCCGAACGGTACCCGGCCGTCCGGCCCCCGGCCGCGGCTCGGCTCTGCCACGATGGGCTGGCCCGGCCGTCGGCGACACCCAGGCGGCACGCCGGTGACCAGGTCGCGGGAGGCGCGCGGTGGGACGGGTCGTGGTGGTCGGCTCGACCAGCATGGACGTGACGGCCCGGGTGGATCGCATCCCCGGGCCGGGCGAGACGGTGACGGGGAACTCCGTGACGCTGTCCCCCGGCGGCAGGGGGGCCAACCAGGCCGTGGCGGCCCGCCGGCTGGGCGCCGAGACGGTCATGGTGGGCGCCGTCGGCTCCGACGGTTTCGGCTCGGCGCTGCGGGAGTTCCTGCGCGGCGAGGCGGTCGACGTCACCCCGCTGGCGGTCGTCGCCGGGCCCAGCGGCACGGCCGTGACAACGGTCGACGAGGCCGGCGACAGTGTGATCGTCGTCGTGCCGGGCGCCAACGCCACCGTGTCGGCGAGTGGCCTGGATGCGCTGCGGCTGGGCCCGGGTGACGTGGTGCTGTTGCAGAACGAGATCCCCGCGTCGGTGAATGCGGCCGCGCTCGACCGCGCCCGCGCCGCGGGCGCCCGGACGCTGCTGAACGCGGCCCCGCACCGGTCCTCCGCGGCCGGCCTGCTCGCCGCCGCCGACCTGCTCGCCGAGGCCGACCTGCTCGCCGAGGCCGACGTGCTCATGGTCAACGAGCACGAGTTCGCGGGCCTGGTCCCGGCCGCCGTCGGCGTCGGCTCGCTGCCCGGACCGCGGGCCCTGGTCGAGGTGCGCGGCCTGCTCGCCGACGGCGCCGGACCGAACGACAACATCGTCGTCACGCTCGGCGGCGCCGGGGTGTGCGCGCGGATCGCCGGGACGGTCGTCACCCTCGCCGCGCGGCGCGTCCCGGTCGTCGACACGGCCGGGGCCGACGACTGCTTCTGCGGGGCGTTCGGCGCCGGCCTCGCCGGCGGTCTGCCCGCGGCCACGGCGCTGTTCCACGCGAACCTCGCCGCCACCATCGCCGTGCAGCGTCCGGGCGCCGGCCCCGCGATGCCGACCTGGGCGGAGCTCGACGACCTGTTGACCGGCGGCGGCCCATAAGGACCGGCCGGTGCAGGGGTGATGCGGCTCACCCGCCGTCCACGGTCGCGGCTACTGCGCAGCCGGCCGGCCCAACTGCCGGCGAGTGTCGGCGGGAGCCCCTGGTGCCCGACCGGTTACCGGTACCGTTGCGGCGGAGGGGACGTGTGCTGGGCGGATGCGGCGGCTGAGGCTGGTGGGGAAATGGACGCTCCGAGGGCGCTCGTCGTCGACGACAACGAGATGCTGCGCGTGCTGCTGGGCCGGATCCTGTGCGCGGAGGGGTTCCGGGTGAGCGCCGCGGGCTCCGTCGAGGAGGCGTTGCTGCTCGACGCCGCCGCCCACGACGTGCTGCTCATCGATCTGCGTCTCGGTGGCCGCTCGGGCGCGGATCTCATCGACGAGCTGCGCCGGATCGACCCGGCCGTCACGGCGCGCTGCCTGGTCCTGACCGGTGCCGCCGGGTTGGATCCGGTGCCGGCCGGTCTCCCGGTGGTGACCAAACCGTTCACCGCCGACGAGCTGGTCGCCGCGGTTCGCGAGGTCCTCCGCGCGGACCGGCCGCGCGGCACCGACCAGGAACACGGCACCGACCAGGAACACGGAGTCGACGGGGGGTGACGGCGCAGACCGACGGCGACGAACCGGCGACCGCGACGCAGACCGCTCCGGCGCGGACCCCGGCCTGCCCCGTCCCCCGTTCGCCGGGACCGGACGGCTCCCCGCCCGCTCCGGCGCTCGACCTGCTCCACCTGATGGTCGCCCTGCAGGAGCGCGGCCACCGGGCGCTGGCCGAGCGGCTACACGACGGCCCGATGCAGGACTTCACCGCCGTCCTGCTCGAACTGGCCAGCGTCCGGCGGCGGCTGTCCGGCGACCTCTCCGATCTCTCCGACCTCGCCGACCTCGCCGACCGCGTCGCCGGGATCGAGCACCACCTGCGGTCCACGACGAGTGCGTTACAGCTCCCGCCGGGCGCCTTCCGACTCGGCTACGACGCACGCCGGTCCCTGACGGCGGGGTTCGCCCTGCGGATCGCCGGCCTGCTGGTCACCCGCCTGGACATCGACCTCCAGGTCGACGACCATCCGCCCACCCGCGCGGAGATCTCGGTGGTGCTGGCCGCCGCGCAGTTACTGCTGATGGCGAGCGATCCGGTGGGCACCGGCGAGCACGCCTGGCTCGCGGTGCGCTCCTCGCCGGCCGCGGTCGACCTGCGGCTGCGGGTCCGGCCCGCCGGGTACGAGCCGCCCACGGACGCGGCGCGGGCCGAGCGGCTGCTCCCGGTCGCCGACCTGCTCGGCGTCGAGCTGCGCCACGACCCCGCCACCGGCGGCTGGAGCGCCGCGCTCCGCCTCGGCCGCCCCAGCACGTAGCCGAGCTTCCCCGCGTTCCCCTGCACCTCTGTCGCGGGGCGGTGCCGGCCGACCGGCCGGCGGCGAGGCGAGCGCCGTCCGAGAACACAGGCCGTCACCGAACAGTGGGAAGGAAGAACACTGGGAAGGAACAGGCGAGCGGCTACACCAGGCCCCAAACCGGCCCGCCGCCCGGATCGTGATGCAACTCAGTTCTCGACCGGGTTGTCGAGGACGTCCCGCACCTTCGCCAGCAGCATCTGCTCGGAGAACGGCTTACCCAGCAGCGTCAGTCCCGGATCGAGGGTCCCGTTGTGCGCCAGCACCGGGTAGGCGTACCCGGACATGAACAACACGCGGATGCCCGGCCGGTGCCGGCGGACGAGCGTGGCCACGGTCCGGCCGAGGACCTGCGGCATGACGACGTCGGTCAGCAGCAGATGGATCTCGGTGGGGTGGCTCACGGCGAGTTCGACGGCGCGGTGCCCGTCCGCGGCGGTGATGACCTGGTAGCCGTTGCGGGCCAGCAGACGCCGGGTGACCTCGCGCATCGCCCGCTCGTCCTCGACGAGGAGGATGGTCTCGCCGCCGGTGAGGATGACCCCGTCGGAGATCGGTTCGGGAGTCGCGGCGACGCTGTCCACCGCCGGCAGCAGGATGCTCACCGTGGTCCCCAGACCCACGTCGGAGAAGATCTCCGCGTGGCCGCCGGCCTGGGTGATGATGCCGTACACGGTGGCCAGGCCGAGGCCGGAGCCCTCCCCCTTGCGCTTGGTGGTGAAGAACGGCTCGAAGGCGCGGCTGACCGTCTCCGCGGCCATGCCGCTGCCGCTGTCACTGATGCGCAGGTTGACGTGCCGGCCGGCCTTCAGGCCGGGCCGGTCGCCGGCGATGTCCTCGTGGACGAGGATGTTCGAGGTGTCGATCGTGAGCTTGCCGCCGCCGGGCATCGCGTCGCGCGCGTTCACGGCCAGGTTGACCAGCACCTGTTCGAGCTGACCGGCGTCGGCGAAGACCGGCCAGGGATCGGCGGTCGGCAGGGTGATCAGCTCGACGTGCTCCCCGAGGGTGCGCCGCAGCATCTCCTCGATGTCGTGCACGACGTCGTTGAGGTTGAGCACCCGCGGTTGGACGACCTCCCGGCGGCCGAAGGCGAGTAGCTGGTGGGTGAGCTGGGTGGCCCGTTCGGCGGCCCGCTGGACCTGCTCGATGTCGCGGCGCGCCGCCTCCCACTGGCCGCCGTCGCGTTCGGCCGCCGTCGCCACCACCTCGCCGACGAAGGCGGTGTAGTTGATGATCACGCCGAGCAGGTTGTTGAAGTCGTGCGCGACGCCGCCGGCGAGCTGGCCGAGGCTCTCCAGCCGCTGTGACTGGTGGAGCTGGGCCTCGATCCGCTTGCGCTCGGCCTGCGCGCGCAGGCGTTCCCGCTCCGCCTGCGCCTCCAGCCGGTCGGTCACGTCCCGGATCGCCGCCGAGACGAGCAGGCCGTCCTCGGTCTCCAGGGCGGACAGCGAGATCTCCGCCGGGAACTCGCTGCCGTCGCGGCGGCGGGCGGCGAGCTGCATCTGGGCGCCCATCGGCCGCGGCCGCGGATCGTGGAAGTAACGCTCGCGGTGCTGCGGATGGTGACCCCGGCCGACCTCCGGCACGAGGATCTCCACCAACTGGCCGTGCAGCTCGTCGCGGCTGTACCCGAACAGGCGCTCGGCCTGGGTGTTGACCAGCGCGATCCGGCCGTCGGACAGGACGGCGACGATGGCGTCCGGCGCCGAGTCGAGCAGGCCGCGGAACTTGGCCTCGGTCCGTTTGCGGTCGGTGACGTCCCGGACCGCCGCCGTGATGAGGAGGCCGTCCTCGCTCTCGATGGCCGACAGGGAGATCTCCGCCGGGAACTCGCTGCCGTCGCGGCGACGGCCGGCGAGCTCCATCCCCGCGCCCATCGGCCGCGGCTGCGGGTCGTGCAGGTAGGAATTGCGGTGGTACGGGTGGAGGCGGCGGCCGGACTCGGGGATCAGGATCTCGACGGGCTCGCCGTGCAGTTCCTCTCGGGAGTAGCCGAACAGGCGCTCGGCCTGGGCGTTGACCAGGGCGATCCGGCCGTCCGCCCGGACGCCCACGATCGCGTCCGGCGCGGCGTCCAGCAGGCCGCGGGCCAGGGAATTCGTGCTCTCATCCAGGTGAACCACCCCACGGGGTGAACATCGTGCTACAGACGGACAGATCGTAGCGCCGATGCCGGGCTTCATCATCACCCACGCGGGTAGAACTCGACCCAAACTGCACCAAAGGTCCAGCTAGACCGCCGCCTTGGTGATGGGGAGTGGCCGAGGGCCGGCCGTCATCGGTTCCGGGCGGCGGCGTAGATGCTCGCGTCGGCGTCACTGACCTCGGTCCATCTGCTGGTGCTGGCCGCGGAGGGGCCGGGGTGGGCGACGCCGAGATCGGCCAGGACGGCCTCGGCGGCGCGCCGGCCGGAATACAGGGCGCCCTGGATCGAGCTGGTGTCCCGGTGGTCGCCGCACACGTAGACGCCGGACGGTGTGCGCACCGGCCGGCGCAGCACCCGGGGGCTGGTCATGTCGGGCAGCGCCCGCGCCACCGGGTAGGTGGCCAGCAGCGTCCAACCGGCGGTGTCGGCGCCGTAGAGGGCACCGAGGTGGGCGCGCACGGCCCGTTCGCTGCCGGACGGTGCCGCGGCCGCCGCGTTCGGGCCGGTCAGGCTGAGCGGACCCGTCGCGCGCAACGGGTCGGTGAGGTCGAGCGGACCGGGCGGCGCCGCGGCGGCCGGGGCGTCCTCGGGCACGCCCAGCACCGAGGCGGCGATCAGCGCGGACCCCGGCGGCGCGTACGAGGGCGCCACCTCGCTGAGAACCACCGTGTTGATCACCGGTCCGGTCCGGGACGGGCGCGCCGGCCGCCGGGCGTCGACGGCCCCCTCGACGACGAGCGCGCCGCGGCGCAGCGGCGGTTCGTCCGCCCGGAAATAGTAGGTGGTCACGCCGTGCCAGGCGGGTTCGGCGATCCCCGGCACCAGCCGGGCGGCGGTGGAGCCGTCGGTGGCGACGATCACCGCCCGGGCCCGCAGCGACTCCCCGTCGCGGGAACGCACGCCGCCGCGGGTGACGATGTCGGCGGGGCAGTTCAGCCGCACCGTGCCCGGCCGCAGCCGGGCCGCGAGCTGGCGGGGCAGCGCCGCCATGCCCTCGGCCGGCAGCACCGGCGCCTGGCTGGCGAAGCTGCGCCAGACGAGGTGGAAGAACCGAGCCGAGGTCGCAAGGTCCTCCTCCAGGAAGATGCCGCGCAGCAGCGGCGCGAGCACCCCGTCGATCGCGTGGACGGACAGACCGCGGGCCCGCAGATCCTCGCGGGTGCTGCGCTCGGGTCCGGCGACCAGCGTCGACGGCGGCCGCAGGCGGTCGCGCGCCGTGAGGGCCGCCAGCCGGGCCAGGTCCGCGGCCCGCAGTGCCCGGCCCGGGATCAGGCCCGCGAGCGCGTCCGCGTCGCCGGTCGGATCGCCGAGCACCACCGACCGCACGCCGTCGCGCAGCACCAGCCCGCGCAGGAACGGCCGCGGGCGCAGCGCCGGCAGGTCGATCTGGCGCCGGACCTCGGGGTAGGACGGCAATAGCACCTGAAAGCCGCGATCCAGGTGGAACCCATCGACCTCATCGGTGCGGACGCGCCCGCCGACGTCGTCGGCCGCCTCCCAGACCACCACGCCGAGACCCTGGTCGGCGAGCAGCGTGGCGGCCGAAAGCCCAGCGAGCCCCGCCCCCACGATCGCCACATCGGCCGTCTGCATGGCCACCACCCCGTGTCCGTGGGCCCGCGGTCGCGGTGCTCCCACCGCTCTACGTACCCCCGGCTACGGTCCTGTCCCGCCGCCGGGCTCCGGACGCGGTTCCGGCACAGCCCCCGCCTCCGGCGACGAAGCCGCCGGCTGGTTCGGCGACACGGCCGTCGGCACCGCTGATGCCGTCACGGCCGATACGTTCACGGTCGACGCCGGCACGGTCGACGCCGGCACGGTCGACGCCGGCACGGTCGACGCCGGCACGGTCGACGCCAGCACATCCGGTGACGGCGCCGGTGCGGGGATCCGCAGGGGTGTCTCGTGCCGGTTCAGCCCGCGCCGGGCCCACATGCGGTTGACCTGGTCGAGCACGGCGATCGAGAGCACCACCAGCGAGGAACCCACGATGCCGTCGAGCCAGTAGTGGTTGGCGGTGACGACCACGACCATGATGGTGAGGATCGGGTGCAGCACCATCAGCCACCGGGCGCGGTGGTGCAGGATCGTGATGACCGCCCAGGCCTCGAGCAGCGACCACCCGACGTGCAGGCTCGGCATCGCCGCGTACTCGTTGGCGATCCCACCGCTGCCCTCCCCGTAGGGAGAGGGGCCGTAGACGGCGCCGGTGTCGACGAGCGGAACGTGCAGCACCGACGGCAGGAAGCGGGGCGGCGCCAACGGGTACAGCAGATGGATGATCAGCGCCAGGCCCGTGGTCATGATCAGAACGTTGCGGATGCGCGTCCAGTGCCGGCGGTGCCGGATGAACACCCACAGCAGTAGCATGATGACCGACGGGAAGTGGACGAGGATGTAGAACCAGTCCGCGGCCCGGATCAGCAGGTGCGAGTGCAGCGCCAGCCGCTGGACGGCGACCTCGCTGGGCAGGTGCAGGAATCGTTCGAGTCGCCAGACGTCCTTCGCGGCGGCCAGCGCCGCCGGTTCCCGCCCGCTGGCGAGGTGGCGGCTGAAGCTGTACGTCCCGTAGAGCACGGCGATGAGCAGGAGCTGGCTGACGGCGTACGCCACCGCCCCGGCCACCCGGCGCGCCTGGGCAAGCGGCCGCGCCGGCGCGGGGGCGCCCGGGCCGATCCCGCCGAGGTGGTCGGGCGTCGCGCTGGAGGTTCGCGGCAGCGGGCAGCCCAGCGTCCCCAGACCGTGCCGGACCAGGGGCGAGCTCACCGCCGGGCGGCGGCCATCGGCCGAGTCCGTGGATGGGGCCCAGCTCATCGGTGTTCCTCCCAACGTCCCGCGGCCACCACGACGCGCCACGCCGATCGATCCTCGGTGGATGGTGGGCCCAACCCCCGGCCACACCGGTCCCGCCACCCGCCCGAGACCGACAACCATCGCGAACCGTCCGGTATGCCCTGGACCTACGGGCAGACCATCGGCCGACGCGAGCCCACCGGTCACCGTGTCGATGACGACTGTGCTCCTCCGAACCGCCTTCACGCCACGCGATATGCGCTGTCAGACATCCGTCACATGAACGGTCGAGCCACGACGGAGCCGGTCGCGTCACGGCACCGACGCACCTGAGGGACGCATCGGAGGGGGGCAATGTGACGGCTCCACCGCGATTTGACACCGTCAGTGTCGGATGTTCAACGCTCGGGCGCGGTAGTGGTAGCTCCTCTGTCTGCCGGGGGGACTACCGGACCACGACACTTCGGGCATCCCCACGGCTTCGCCGGGCGGCGCGCAGGCGACCGCGAGCCTGGAAGTCATTCGATAAGCACGAGGAGTGATGGGTATGTCGGAACCGCGCACGCGCGGCGTGGCGGTCGTCACGGGTGGTGGCCGCGGCATCGGCGCGGCCTGCTCGGTCGCGCTCGCCCGGCTCGGCTGGGACGTCTGCGTGGGCTACCGGAACGACTCCGCCGCCGCCGAACGGGTGGCGCGGGCGTGCCGGGAACTCGGCGCCGCCGCCGCGTCGGCCGCCGCCGACCTCGCGCACCCCACCGCCGTCACCGACCTGTTCGCCGCCGCGGACCGGCTCGGCCCGGTGACGGCTTTGGTCAACAACGCGGGCGTGGTCGCCCCCGCGGCCAGGATCGACGAGATGGACCACGCGCGGCTGCACACGATGTTCACCGTCAACGTCACCGCCGCCTTCCTGTGCGCGGGGGCCGCGGTGCGCCGGATGTCGACGCGCCACGGCGGGCCGGGCGGCTCGATCGTGAACGTCTCCTCCGCGGCCGCGCGACTCGGCAGCCCGGGGACGTACGTCGACTACGCGGCGAGCAAGGGGGCCCTCGACACGATGACGCTGGGGCTCGCCCAGGAGGTCGCCGCGGAGGGCATCAGGGTGAACGGCGTTCGCCCGGGATACATCGACACCGAGATCCACGCCTCGGGCGGGGATCCGGATCGGGCGCGGCGGCTGGGCGCGGCCGTGCCACTGGGCCGGCCGGGCCGGGCCGAGGAGGTGGCGGCCGCGGTGGCCTGGCTCTGCACGGCGCAGGCGTCCTACGTGACCGGGGCCGTGCTGGACGTGAGCGGTGGACGGTGACCGGGCCGCCGGCACCGCGGTGGGCTCAGCGGGCGCGCTCGGGGCGCAGGATCACCATCGCGTCGGGGTGGCGGCGGGTGTAGCGCACGGCGGCCCGACGAGGGGAGCCGGTGGCCCACTGGACGCTCCAGTCGACGCCGACGAGGTCGAGCAGCGAACGCAGCCGGCGTTCGAGCTCCTCGCGAGTCTCCTCCTCCGCGATCCGAGCGGCGCACATGACCGTCTCGACGCCGAAGGCGCAGTACACCCCCGCCGTCCACCTCGCCCAGCGGGACCAGCGGTCCATCGTCGCGATGAGCACGAGATGGGCGTCGAGCCGCGCGGCGAGGTCGGCGGCCAGCAATACATCGGCCATATCTGACACGTCTCCGAAGCGAACGCCGACCACCACATGACGTTCGGTCCGAACCCGAGGGGTGACTTCCGTTCGCTCTGCCCGTTCCACGTTTCCTCCCGCGAGGCTTTCCCCAGCGTCGTCGATCGACTGTCGGTGTGAACGGGATTGTCTCGCTTCACGGCCTGCGATGTCGGGGTAACCGACTCATCGTCAGTACCCCCTCTACCCGCAGATCATCTGTTCCGGATCGCGTTTGGGCACGACGCCGGCCGCTCCGGCGGGGTAATACCGCCAGATGCCGGATCCGCACCGCCCGTCAGCCGCTCACCGTTCCCGGTTGATTGTGGCGGGCGAGACCGGAAAGGGGAAGACCTTGGCGGTACCAATGGGCCCTGGAGTGCTCCCACCAGTGGGCCGAACCGACCGACCGTGACCCAGGAGACGCAGGCGATCACCTCCGGTACTCCCGGCGCGTCGATGCGCCTCACCTGCGACGCTTCCACCATGGCGGGACCGGGTCCGTCGGCGGTTCGCGGCGGGTCCGCACCGGCGGGCCACGGGTCGCGTGACGACCGCCGCCGGCACGGCGGTGGCACCCTCGGCACGAAGGAGCAGCAGATGTCGGTGTTGGACCGGTTCCGGCTGGACGGTCGGGTCGCGATCGTCACCGGGGCGTCCTCCGGTCTCGGGGTGGACTTCGCCCGCGGTCTCGCCGAGGCCGGCGCGGACGTGGTCCTCGGCGCCCGGCGGGTCGAGCGGCTCGAGGCCACCGCGAAGCTGGTGGAGGCGGCCGGCCGGCGGGCCCTCGCCGTCGCCGCCGACGTGGCCGACCCGGCCAGCGCCGAGCGGATCACCGCGGCTGCGATGGAGGCCTTCGGCCGGGTGGACGTCCTGGTCAACAACGCCGGGATCGGGACGGCCGTGCCGGCCCTGAAGGAGACACCCGCACAGTTCCGCTCCGTCCTGGACGTCAACCTCAGCGGCTGCTACTGGATGGCGCAGGCCGCCGCCCGGGTGATGCGGCCGGGCAGCAGCATCGTCAACATCTCCAGCGTGCTGGGCCTGACGACCGCCGGGCTGCCGCAGGCCGCCTACACGGCCAGCAAGGCCGGGCTGTTCGGGCTCACCCGGGATCTGGCCCAGCAGTGGACCGGCCGCCAGGGCATCCGGGTGAATGCGCTCGCCCCCGGCTTCTTCCGCAGCGAGATGACGGACGAGTACCAGCCCGGCTACATCGAGACGCAGTTGACGCGGGTCCTGGACGGCCGCTTCGGGGAGCCGGCGGAACTGACCGCCGCGCTGCTCTTCCTGGCCTCGGACGCCGGCAGTTTTGTCACCGGGCAGACACTCGTGGTGGACGGCGGTTTCAGCATCACGTGATGCACCGCCCCCGGATCGCGTCCGTCAAACCATCCGTGTACCGCCGATCGGAGTCCGGACCGATAACCGCCAACCGGGCCAGGAACCGTCCGGGTTGTCCGGCAAGCCCGGATCGTCCGTGGGCGAGGTTCTCCGGGTCGCCTTCCTCGGGACGGCCTCGCGTTCTTGGCACGCAGTCCGTTCTCCGGACTGAGTCGCATTTTCTGGATGGCGTCGCGGTCCTGGATGGCGTCTCCCGGATGGCGTGGCGGTCCCGGATGGCGTCGCGGTCTCTGGGTGGTGGCACCAGTTCTCCGGACAGCCTCAATTCTCGGCTTGGCCTCAGTTCCCCGGATGGCCTCAGTTCTCAAGTGGCATCAGTTCGGCCGCGAAGGAATCAAGGAAGCTCGGCCAGCCGTCCGGCGTCGTCATCGGGTGGATGACGAACTTGCTCACCCCGGCGGCGAGGTACTCGCCGATCAGCTCTCGCGCCGCCGCCCACCCGACCGGCATGAGCCGCGCCGGATCGACATCGGGGTAGCGCCCCCGCAGCGCCGCCAGCGAGTCCGCGGCCGGCGGCGCGAAGGCGACGCGCAGGCTCAGCCCGAAGTGATCGTCGTCGATCCGCCGGCCCGCCGCCGCGGCGGCCGCGTTGATCTCGGCGATGCCGGCCGCCGCCTGCTCGGGGCTGACCATGCTCGCCAGCCAGCCGTCGCCGAAGCGGCCGATCCGACGCAGGGCGGCCGGGGCCGCGCCGCCGAGCCAGATGTCCAGCGGTCGGGTCGGCAGCTCCCCGATGCCGACGTCGGTGAAGTCGAAGAACTCGCCGTGGAAGGTCACCCGCGGCTCGCGCAGCAGCCGGCGTAGGACATCCAGTGCCTCGTCGAACACCTCGCCTCGGCGGCCCGTGCTCCCCGCGGGCTGCGGCTCACCGCGGCCGGCCGGCGGCCCGGCCTGGGCCCCGGTCCGCCCCGGGGGGAGCGGGTAGGCCGGCCGGTCGACCGGCCGGCCCGGGGCGAGGCCGAGCACCGGCAGCACCCGACGCGGGGCGAGCAGCGCCAGCGACGCCAACTGCTTGGCGAGCAGCACCGGATTGCGGCCCGGCAGCACCGCCACCCCGGTACCGATCTTCAGCCGGCTGGTGCGGCCCAGAGCGAAGGCCATCCCGGCGAGCGGGTCCACGGCGGGGGTGGAGAGCTGCTCGGACAGCCACAGCGAGTCGATCTCGAGCTTCTCGAGCCGGTCCACCAGGGCCGCGAACCCGGCCGGCGCCACGCTGCCGAAGCCAATGCCGATCCGGACCTTCATCAGCTCTCCATCCCGGCCCGGGATCCGTCGACGCCCGAGCCCCCGCTCCATAGTGGGCGCTGAACGAGCGACGTGGGTCACCTTTGCGCGCGTCGGCCGCCTTTGCGGGCGTTGGTCACCTTTGCGGGCGTGGGCCACCTTTCCGGGCGTGGCCACCTTTGCGGGCGTGGCCACCTTTGCGGGCGTGGGCACTACCTGCGACCATGTGTCGCCGCCGCGGGCACCGCGCGGGCCCCGAGTCCCTCCGACGATGCCCGCCAGCCGGCACCGAGCGGCCGCGATCCCGCTGCCCGCGCGCTTCGTGTCGGGCAGCAGACGCTCAGCGAGCGGTGGTGTCGATGCCCGGCACGGCGGCGAGATCCGCGCGCAGACCGGCGACCACCTCGGTGATCAGAGGCTGGCGAAGGACCGCCCGATGGTCTCCGGGGATGCTCCGAATCGACGCGGGACCGGTGAGCACCCCGCGCCAGGCCTCGATCTCGTCGTGGTCGTCGGCGAGCCAGACGACCGTGCGCCCCTCGTAGGTATGCGGGCGGTAGGCCATCGTGAGAATGCGACCCTGGTTGTGGAAGATGTCGTAGCGGTGCGTCCCGCGGAAGCGGACGACCCCGGCGAGCGGGAGCTCGACGAGCTGCCGCAGCCGGTCGGCCACCACCCGCGGGCTCAGCGCGGGGCCGTCGTCGGCGGCAAGCGGCCCGGGGCCGGCCGAGCTCGGGACGTCGGCCGGCCGGTCCGGGTGCCGGCCCTCCAACTGGCTCGTCGGGATAATCGCGCCGGTGCGGGTCAGCCGGGCGGTGCCCGGCAGGTAGGTGTCGATCAACGCCAGCAGGCCGACCTCGTGGCCCGCCCGCCGCAGCAGCCGAGCGACCTCGAGCGCGATCAGGCCGCCGAACGAGTGCCCGACCAGCAGGTACGGGCCGGTCGGCTGCAGCAGCCGGAGCTCGGCCACATGCCGGCGGGCCGCGGCCGCCACCGACCAGTCCGGAATGCCGCGCTGTTCGAGGGCGCGCGCCTGCAGGCCGTAAACGCGGCGTTCGGCGGCGAAGTGCCGGGCGAACGGCAGCAGGGCGATGGCGGGTGCGCCGGCCTCAGGGAAGCAGAACAGCGGGGTGCCGGGCGCGGCGGCGGACAGGGACACCACGGTGGGATGGCGGTCCGCCTCACCCTGCTGGGCGGCCCAGACGGCGGCGAACCCGGCCGGCGTGCGGGCCGCCACGATCTCCGACACGTCCAGCACCACCCCGAACTCGTCGCGCAGGATCGCCGCGAGCTCGCCCGCGGCCGCCTGCCCGCCAGGGGTTCCCACGACGTCGTCGTGCGGGCCGGTGGCGGCGACCCCGAGCACGCGGGCCCACAGCAGCGTCGCGGCCATCTCATACGGGCCATCCCCCGCCGGGTCGACGGCCGGGACGGGGTCGGTGGAACGTGCGGACGCCGGGACGACCTCGGAAGCCGGGACGACCTCGGAAGCCGGGACGACCTCGGAAGCCGGGATGTCCGCGCGAGCCGTGCCGACATCGGCGCGGTCCGGACTCGGTGACGAGGAATCGGGCAGCCGATCGGCCGCGGACGTGCCCAGCAACGACATCACCCCACAGGACTATGCGAAGGCCACATTGAACACCAGTGCCGAACTAGCCCGACGCACCCGTCGGTGCCGTCCGGTGCACCGGCGTTCCCCGCGCCGCGCAGCCGTGCGCGACCGGCCCCCGCGACCCCGCGACCAGCAGGCGACCGGTCCCGCTCGGCCGGGACGACCCCGGCGCCCCGGTGCGGCGGGCCGGTGCGGCGGGCCGCCCGGTCCCGAGTTGCCATTGACGCCGGCGGGCCTCGGCGTTCACCGTGGACACGTGGGTGATGTGGGCAAACCCGAACGGATCGTCGAGGACGAGCCGATCAGCTTCCCTGATGCCGAGCCGTTGACGATCCCGGTCGTCCCGGCCGCCCCCGCGCCGGAACCTGAACCGGAGCCGGTGCCCGGGTGAGCCTGCTCGGCTGGCGCCAGTGGGCGGTGGACGGCCAGGGGCAGCTACGCCCGGCCTGGACGCCGTGGTCGCCGTTCCCGCCGGGCATGCTGCTGTGGCGGGCCGACGGCATCACGCAGGCACGCTGCCTGCGGACGAAGCGGCCCGACTCAACCACCGCCAGCGAACGGCGGCCGGGGCACGACCGGGTGCCGGACGAGCACCAGGTGCCGGACGAGCACTGCCTGTGCGGCCTGTACGCCTGGCGCACCCCGGAGATCCTCGCCGCGGCGCGGCGGCCTCGCTGGACCGCGCTGCCCTGCGTGGTCGGCGTGGTCCGGTTGGGCGGGCGGATCATCATCGGCGAGCGGGGTTTCCGCGCGGAACGCGGCTATCCCGTCGCCGTGCTCGACCGCCACGGCGTCGTGTCCACCGGCTACGCCGTCGCGAGATATCGCACTTTTTCCGCCCTCGTCGCCGAGTGGACGCCATCCGGGCCCGAGGCGACGGGCATCGATCGAATCGCGGGATGAATCCGGCCAAATAACGCGCCACCGCGGCCGATGTGCCGCCAGCCGGTCGGGACGCGCCCAGGAACGGGTATCTCCTGCGGGACCACTCCCACCAACGCCGGTCACACTGCGCACCACATTCGGTGTGTTTTGCTCCCAATGGAGGTATCCGGGGCGGATATCGTCGGCAACGTCACGCATCCCGACGAGTGCGGGCAGCGCGTCGGGCCGCGGGGCACGCGAGGGGGGGACCGTCGTGACCAGCTCCGAGATCAGCAGTACCGGAACCCCGCGAAGTGGAGTTCCGAAGACCGGCAGCCCGCGGACCGCGGCTGCCGGCGCGTATCCGATGGTCACGCCCGCCGGGCAGCGGAAGCTCTCCACGCCGGACGCCCGCGACCGGGGGCGCCGGCTGGTGCCGCTCGCGGTGGCGCTCGGCTACCTGGTCCTGTCCGTCTGGATCTTCCGCGCAAGTTGGCGACATCTCGGGGAGGTCACCTACGGCGGCAATGACGCCTACCTGTTCTCGTGGTTCCTCGGTTGGACGCCGCATGCCTTCGGCAGCGGGCTCGACCCGTTCCTGACCCACCACATCAACTCGCCCGCCGGTGCGAACATCCTCTGGAGCACGCCGGTGGTACTGCTCGGCCTGCTCGCGGCGCCGATCACCCTGCTCGGCGGCCCGGTGACCACGCTGGCGGTGCTGCTCACGCTCGCCCCCGTGGTCAGCGGCCTCGCCCTGTTCTGGGTGCTGCGCCGCTGGGTCCGCGACGGCCCCGCCGCCCTCGCCGGCCTGCTCTACGGCTTCGGGCCGTACCTGATCGGCAGCTCCTACGGCCACCTGCACCTGGCATTCGCCCCGTTCCCGCCGCTGGTGCTGCTGCTGCTTGACGACCTGGTCGTCCGCGGCCGCAGCCCGCGGCGCACGGGGATCCTGCTGGGGCTCGCGGTCGCCGCCCAGGCCCTCATCGGCGAGGAGATCCTCGCGACCTCGGCGCTGACGGCGGCGGTCGGGCTCGCGGTCCTCGCCGGGCGCAACCGCGCGGTGGCCCGCGAACGGCTGGGCCCCGTGCTGCGCGGCCTCGCGACGGCCGCGCTGGTGGCTGCCGCCCTGCTCGCCTGGCCGCTGGGCGTGCAGTTCTTCGGCGGGCAGCGGGTCCACGGCTCGATCCAACCGTCCGGCATCGCCGTGACCGACCTGTGGAGCTTCGTCACGCCGACGCCGCTGCAGGAGATCGCCCCGGACCTCGCCCTGCGGCACAGTCTGCGGTTCACCGGCAACGCCGTGGAGGTGGGTGGCTACCTGGGGATTCCCCTGATCCTGCTGGCGCTGGCCGCGGCGGTCCGCGCGCGCCGCCACCCGCTCGTCGGCGTCCTCGCCCCCGTCGGCCTGGTGATGGCGGTCCTCTCGCTGGGGGATCACCTACACGTCGACGGCCGCGCCACGGCGATCCCGCTGCCCTGGCTGGTGCTCGAACGGGTGCCCGTGCTCCACAACGCGCTGCCCTCGCGGTTCGCGCTGTACGTGATGATGTGCGCGGCCGCCGTGACGGCCGTCGGCCTGGACCGGGTGGCCGAGCGGGGCCGGCGCACCATCGACGCGGCGGGTGTCCCGCCGGTGGACGGCACGTTCCCGGACCTGTACAGCCCCGTCGGCGGTCGCGGCAGCCCCGTCGGCAGCCCCGTCGGCGGTCGCGGCCGGCATCAGGCTGCCAGCCGGCTGGGGCAGGCCGGGGGGCCGGGTGGATGGCGCGGCCGGCTCGCGCGATCGGTCACCGCCCTGGTGACCGCCGGGGCGCTGGCCACGCTCGTGCCCGCCCCGTTGCTCACCACGCCGGCCCACACGCCCGCGTTCTTCACCGGTGACGGGGTGCGGCAGATTCCGGCGGACGCCACCGCCCTCGTCGTCCCCTACCCGCATCCCCAGCAGGCGGAGGCGATGCTGTGGCAGGCCGAGGCGGACTTCCGCTTCGTCATGCCCGGCTGCTACTGCACCGTGCCGGGGCCGACCGGCCGGGCCTCGTTCCACGGCCCCGGCGACGCCCTGACCTCCGCCCTCATCGACATCGACAACGGCACGACGACGGCGGCGGCCGTCTCCGGATCGCCCCAGATCCGCGATGCGTACGAGCGGCTGTCCCCGGACGCGGTCGTGCTGGGACCGGCCCGCCGGCCGGCCGAGCTGCGCGCGCTGCTGGGCAGTCTCGTCGGCCACCCGCCACGGCACGTCGGCGGGGTCGACCTGTGGTTGCCCGCGGGGTGACCTGCCGCGGGCACCGCCCGCACGCACGCCACGCACCGGGGCCACCCGCCGCGACGCCGACCACACCGACGCCGACCACACCGATGTCGACCGCACCGACCCCGTCGCCGACCACACCGACGCCGACCGCACGGACGCCAGCCGCACCGATGCCGACCGCACCGATGTCGCCCAGCGGACAAGCCGAGCCGCCGGGAAGAATCGCCGTCCGGAAGGTTTTGGCGAGAAGCTGACCGAAGGACGGACAATCGCGCCGCCCGGCCGGGAACCTGCGACGACGATTCCTCTACGATTTCCCGCATTCCGCGACCACGGTTGTCGCCGGCCAACAGTCCAGAGCGGAGGACGCGCGGTGTCGACGGATCAACCGGCGGGCCGCCGGCCGGAACGGCTGACCCGACGCCAACGTGCCGGCGCGGGCGGCGTCGTCGTGCTCGCCGTCGCCGTCGCCGCCGTCCTCGCCGCGACATCCACGCGTTCCTCGGTGGCGGACGGCTGGCCGCCCGCCGGCCACTCGGCATGCAGATCCGTGCAGATCTTCACCGGCAGCGTCGGTTCCCCGTACAACCAGTTTGCCCGGGTGCTCCGTGCCCGGCTGGAGGCGGCGCCGGAACACTTCGACGTCGACGTGGTGGAGACGGCCGGTTCGACGGAAAACATCTACGACCTGGAATCCCCCGAGCCGCCCCGCTGCGGACTGGCGATCGCCCAGCTCAACACCACCGTGGACGCCACCGAGGGGGTGAACCAGTTCGACCCGACCCGCGGCGGTCACCCGGTGGCGGGCCTGCGCACCCTGGGGCCGGTGCACCGGGACCTGCTGCACATGATCGTCCGCGACCGCCCGCTCGGCCCCGACGACCAGCGGGTCGACAAGCTGGCCGACCTGTGCCACCGGACCATCGCGGCGGGCCGCCCGGGCTCGGGCGTCCGCCAGATCGGCGACGTCCTGCTACGGGTCGGGTTGCCCGACTGCCACCCCGATCTCGACGACTCGTCCGTCGACGACGCGCTGCGGCGGCTGTCGGGGGGCACGGTGGACGCGGTCATCTGGGCCGGCGGCGCGGGCACCCGCCAGATCAGGACCGCCATCGCCGCCGGCGCCCGGCTGCGCCTGCTCGATCTTTCCGAGTTCCGGGCCCCGATCACGAAGGACTGGAACACGTTCTACGGCAACCGGCAGCACTTCTACGCCGGCGAGGTGTTCGGCGCCGGCACCCTGGGCCCCGCGGACTACGCCGGGATCCGCCAGATCCAGACCGTCACGATTCCCAACGGCCTGATCGCCCGCACCGACACCGACCCGGCCCTGGTCCGCCGGGCGACCGCCGAGTTGTACCGGGACCAGGGCGACTACGAGGCGGCGCTCTGGGGTACCAACCCCGCGCACCGGCGTATCCCGGACGCCCTGTCTATTTACGAAGGGCCACTTTTCTGCTATATACCGCTGCATCCGGCAGCCGCGGAATACTACCTTCGAGAATTCCGGCGGGTACCGAGCTGCGGCACGACCTGACGTGACCGGAACCCGCAAAAGCATGGTGCCCGAAGGCGGGGCCGCCGGAGACTGGGGCTAGAGGACACACCGTGCTGAGACCACTGACCGACACCGACCCCCGGATGATGGGGCCGTACCGCCTGCACAACCGCATCGGCGCCGGCGGCATGGGCGTCGTCTACCTCGGGTTCGCGGACGAGGATCGGCCGGTCGCGGTGAAGGTGCCGCACGAGGCGTACGCCAGCGATCCGGAGTTTCGCGCGCGGTTCCGCTCGGAGGTCACGGCCGCGCGGCACGTCGAGGCCAGCACCGTCGCCAGGGTGATCGACGCCGAGGTGGAGGGCTCGCGTCCCTGGCTGGCGACGGAGTACGTACCGGGCCCGACGCTGCACGCCGCCGTGCTGGAGCACGGGCCGCTCGTCGACCGGCATCTCGACAACCTCACGATCGGGCTCGCCGCCGCCCTGGAGGCCATCCACGACGCCGGGGTGGTGCACCGCGACCTGAAACCGGCAAACATCGTCATGTCCTGGGCCGGGCCGAAGGTCATCGACTTCGGTGTCGCCCGCTCGGCCGAGTACACCGGCTACACCCAGGCCGGCGAGCTGGTCGGCACGATCGCGTGGATGTCCCCCGAGCAGCTCGACGGGCAGACCGCGAGCCCCGCCGCGGACATCTTCGCGTGGGCCTGCTGCGTGGTGTTCGCCGCGACCGGGCGTCGCCCGTTCCGCGGCGAGACCCAGGAGATCGTCGCGCTGCGGATCGGGGCGGCCGAACCGGATCTCGACGGCACCCCCGACCGGTTGCTCGACGCGGTATCCCGCTGTCTGGCGAAGGATCCCGCTCAGCGCCCCCCGGCCGGCGAGCTCGTCCGGTTGCTCAGCCGGCGGCTCTCCCGGCCCGCGACCAACGGCCACGGAACGCTGGCCACTCCCCCGCCGACAGATCGGCCGACGCCCGATTCTCCGCCGGCCCCTCCCTCGACGCCCGATACGCCGACGCCCGATCCCCTGACGCCCGATGCCCTGAAGCCCCGCCCGCAAGGCGCCGAGGACCGCGACCGTGAGGATCACGACGAGACCCGGTTGGCGCAACCCGGGCCGCCACCAACCCCGCCGCCGCCACCACCATCCACCCCGTTGCCGCCACCGGCCCGCTCGCCGACCCCCGCCGGATCCCCCGCCGACGACCAGGCGAACGGTGATCTTCCCGCCCCACCGGCCGCGCTCACGATGGTCCGGCCGCCGGCCGTGCCGAGCGGGATGCTGGTCGCGCTGCTCGCCGCCGGCGGGCTCGTCGGCGCGTTCGGGATCTGGGCGGCGGGTACCGCCCGGCCGGGCCACGCGGTCCTCGGCCCCGCGGCGGCCACCGTCACCGGGGCGATCTGCGCCCAGATGCTGTTCCTGAGTAACCGGGCGATCGGTGCGGCGGTCACGGTCCTGGCCGCCTTCGCCGGGTCCGGCGGTGGGGTGCTGCTGGCCCGGGCCCTGGACGTCGACGAGCCCGGCCGGGTGCTGCTGTGCGTGGCGGTCGCCCTGGTCGTGGCCGCGGCCGGCGCGTTCGCCATGCTGCCGCCCCGACCGGCCACCACCGGCGCCCGCCCGGATGTGGCCGCAAACCCGACCGTCGCGGGTCCGGCGCCCGATCCGAGGGCGTCGGGGCAGGACGCTGACGACGCCGGGCGCTCCCTGCTGCGCCCGGCGCCCTGACTGCCGGCGGCCGGCCGGGGACGGGCGCCGCCCGCGGCCGCGCCGCGGGTGACCAACACCATGACGACACGACGAAGTCGCAGATCAGTATGGGCGCGCCGGTCGGCGCGAGGCGGCGACCCGGCGCCGGTCGTGATATTTCGGTTCACCTGGGAAGCTGGCCTGCGACAATGAACGAAGCCAAGGGGGTGTCGTGGCTGCCGTTCCGGTAGGCAACCGCGTGGTGGCGGGCCGATACCGACTCGTCGCGCGTCTGGGTGCGGGTGCGATGGGGACGGTCTGGCGCGCCTTCGATTCCGTCCTGGAGACCGAGGCGGCGCTCAAGGAGATCGAGTTCGCCGGCGGCGTCGCGGACGCCGAGCGGGCGGACCGGGTCGAGCGGGCGTTGCGCGAGGCGCGGCACGCCGCCAAGCTGCGCGGCCACCCCCACGTCGTCACGATCCTCGATGTCGTCCTCGAACACGGCCTGCCCTGGATCGTGATGGAGCTCGTGCCGTCCCGGTCCCTGTTCGAGGTCGTGCGCGACGACGGCCCGTTGCCCGCCACCGAGGTCGCCCGGATCGGGATCGCGATGCTCGACGCGCTTGTCGCCGCCCGCGATCACGGCATCGTCCACCGCGACGTCAAGCCGTCCAACGTGCTGATCGGGACGGACGGCCGGGTCGTGCTCACCGACTTCGGCATCGCCACCGGCGACGGCGATCCGACACTCACGGTCACCGGCGTGCTGGGGACCCCCCTCTACATGGCCCCGGAACGGCTCGACAACCGGCCGGCGACCTTCGAGGCGGACCTGTTCAGCCTGGGGGGCACGCTGTACTACGCCGTGGAGGGGCACCCGCCGTTCGAGCGGGACAGCTTCGGCGCGATGCTGGCCGCCATCCTGCTCCACCCGCCCGCCCCGACTCGGCGGGCCGGCGCCCTCGACCCGGTGCTCGACGGCCTGCTGGCGAAGGACCCCGCCCGGCGGCTGACTCCGGCCCGGGCCTGGGAGCTGCTCGAGCAGGCCGCCCGATCCCGGCCGCAACCCGGGGTGAGCCGCGTGGACGCCCTGTCCTGGCACCTGCGGTATTCCGTGCCGCCCGGCGGGGACGGCGACGCGCCGGCCCGGTTCGCCGCTTCGCTACCGGAAGCCTCGGCGGCTCCCGGCTCGCTCCGCGCTGCGAGCCCCACCGGCGCGAGCGGGCCGGCCGGCGGAGTCGACGACTGCGACGAGGCGACCCGGGTGGCGGGCCGCACCAGCCACCAGCCGCCCCCCGACCTGCCGCCGACGCGGTTCCCCGAGCCGCCGGCCACCCCCGCCGCCGCCGGCCCACGAACGGCGTCGGCCGTCGCGCCGCAGCCCGCCGCTGCGGATGCGCCGCCCCGGCCCGCCGAACCGGCACGAGCCGCCGGACCGGGGAGGGCAGCCGAACCAGGGAGGGCAGCCGAGCCGGGGCCAGCGGCCGAGCCGGCGATCGCGGATCGCCCGGCGGCACCGGCGGAGCTCACCGCGGTGGAGCAGGACGGCGCGGTGCTGCTGCGCTGGGCGCCGTCGGTCACCCCGGGGGCGTCATACCGGGTGTCGCGGGTGCTGGCGGACCCGTCCGCGCCCAACGGCCGCCGCGAACGCAGCCTGGGCATCACCACCGGCACCGAGCTGTTCGACGCCGGGGCGCCCCGGGGCGTCCCGCACTGGCACGAGGTGGTCGCCATGGTCGCCGGCGCCTCGGGCCGGCTGCGCTCGACGCCGGTCCGCACGCCGACCCGCACGCTGCTGCCGCCGGTCACCGCGCTGCGGGCCGGCATGTCCGACAATGCGGTCGCGCTGTCCTGGCGGCCCATGCCGGAGTGCGACGAGGTGATGATCGAGCGGACGTTCGCCGAGACCTCTCCGCTGTCGGGGGCGAAGCGCCGCTTCCGCGGCGCCGGCGGCTACTTCCTCGACGAGGACACCGCGCCCGGCGCGGTCTATCGCTACCGGGTCTGGGCGGCCGGGCCGGACGGCTCGGACGCGCTGGCCCCCTCCGGGGCGGCGGAGGTGGTGGTCCGGGTTGTCGCCCGCCCGCGGCCGGTGCTGGACCTGGAGGCGCGCAGCACGCTCGGCGGGACCGTGCTGGGGTGGACGACCGTGCCCGGAGCCATCGTCCGGATCTACGCGACGGAGGCTCCCGAGCAGGCCGGACTGGCCGGAACTGGCCCGTTCGGACCAGCCGACCACGAGGTCGGTGTGGGCTCGTTGGAGGGCCGGGCCCGGCTGGTCGGGCAGAGCCGCCGCGGACGCCTCGTCGACCCGCAGGCGACCGGCACGGTCGTCTACACGCCGATCACGATCGCCGAGGACCGGGCCGTGATCGGCGCGGCGGTCAGCCACAGCGAGGTCTGACCGCCACCGAGGCCGACGTCAGTCCGGCCGGCGGCCGCCGGTCAGCGCCGTGAGCCGAGTCGTCGCGGACAGCAGCCGGTCGACCACGGCCGCGCGCCGGGCCGTGTCCAGGGTCTGCGCGGCGACCAGGCCGAGGGCCACGGTGACGCGACCGTCCCGGTCGAACACGGGCGCACAGACCTCCCCCACGGGCCACGACTTCGCCTCGTCCGGGTCCAGGATCTCGTAGTCCCGCTCGGCGAGGGTCCGCAGCAGCTCGTCCCGCTCCCGGCGCGGGTCCGGGTCGGTCGGCGCGTCCGCGACCTGGTCGACCACGTCGCGCAGTCGCCATCGCAACGCCTCCTCCGCCGTCACCGAGTAGCCCCGTTCCCGCACCACCTCGATCACCCGCCGATGCCGGCACGCCGGCCCCCCCGCCCGGGCCAGGTCCACTGGCACGACGTCCACCGCGAACGCGCCCGCCGGCATCCCGTCCGCGGCGAGCCAGGCATCGACGGCGGCCGGGGGCGCCCAGGCCAGGTGCACGGCGCCGACCGGCGGGCGTAGCGGCAGGGTCTGGCCGACCCGCATGGACAGCCCGAACAGGGCGGAGCGGGGGACACGGGCCAGGACGAGCAGGTTGCCGGCGAAGGTCGTGGTCGCGAACGTCTCGAGGTCGAGGTCCGCGGTCAGCGACTCCAGCTCCGCGCGGGCCAGCCGCGCCAGCCGCGCCCGGTCCCCGTCGGCGGCGGCGACCGCCAGCGCCGACGGGCCCAGGGCGTACGTACGGTGCCCATCGTCGCGGTGGACGAACCCCTGCTCGACCAGGGCGAGCAGCATCGCCTGGCAGGTGCTCTTGTCCATGCCGACGGCCCGGGCCAGCTCCGAGAGCGAGTAACCGGACTCGCCGTGGCCGCCGAGAAAACTCAGCAGGCGGCCGACCCGGGCCGCGGACCCGGACGGCTTCACCGCCACCGTGACGACCTCACCACCGCGGCGCCGGCCGCCACGGCAACCCCACCCGTACGCGCCCCACCCACAGCCACCCCATCCGCAGCCACCCCATCCACAGCCATCGCACCCGCAGTCATCGCACCCGCAGCCATCGCGCCGACCTCGACCGCTCCGACCTCGACCGCCACCAGCGGACCTCCCCATCGTCAGTGATGTTGCGGGATGACCGGGATCATCCCCCGACCGGGCCGGCCGGGCCAGCCGCCGGAGGAGCGTCCGGGCGCACGCGGGCCGCCCCGCGGCGAGGGGCCACGCCAGCGGGGACCGCCCCGGCGGGCGCCGCCGCGCGCCCGGATGCCAGCATGAACCACCGTGGGCAGTCCAGAAGACGACGCCGCGACCAGCGGCACGATCGACAGCGCAGACCTGATCGACAGGGCAGACACGAACAACAATGTGGGCACGGTCGACAGCGTGGGCACGATCGATGGCACCGGCAGCGGTGAGCAGCCACCCGCCTACGGATACCTCGACATAGATCCCGAGACCGCCCGGCGGGCCAGCCGCATCTACTGGGACGACGCGGCCGCGGACTACCAGGCCGAACACGGCGCCTTCCTCGGTGACAGCGACTTCTGCTGGAGCCCCGAGGGGCTGCGTGAGTCCGAGCTGCGCCTGCTCGGGGACGTGGCCGGCCGCACCGTCCTGGAGGTCGGCTGCGGCGGCGCCCAGTGCGCGCGGTGGCTGCGGCGCCAGGGAGCCCGGGTGGTCGGCTTCGACCTGTCCGGCGGGCAGCTCGCCCAGGCCCGCGCCTACGCGGCCCGCACCGGCATCGAGGTGGCGCTGGTCCAGGCCGACGCGGTCGCGCTCCCGTTCGCGGACGAGAGCGTCGACGTGGCCTGCTCCGCGTTCGGCGCGGTCCCGTTCGTGGCCGACAGCGGGGCGGTGATGCGGGAGGTCGCCCGGGTGCTGCGGCCCGGCGGGCGCTGGGTGTTCTCGACGACCCACCCGTTCGTGTGGTGCCTGCCGGACGACCCGGACGAGAACGGGCTGCGGGTGTTCCACAGCTACTTCGACCGGCGCGCCTACACCGAACACGACGAACAGGGCCAGGCGATTTACACGGAGACGCATCGCACGATCGGCGACCGGGTCCGTGAGATCGTCGCGGCCGGGCTGATCCTGCACGACATCATCGAGCCGGAATGGCCGGCCGGCCAGGAGCGAACCTGGGGGCAGTGGGGGCCGATGCGCGGCGGGTACGTGCCCTCGACCTCCATCTTCGTCACGAGCCGGCCACCGGCCCGCTAGTTTTCGCCACCCGGCTGGTGTTAGGGCATCGATCCCGGGCAAACCCTCCTCAGGCGTCACCGGATAAGCCGGAAATGGCTCGAAGACCGGCCCGGAAACCGACGAAGGGGAGGCATCACCATGAAGATTCTGCGTCGCATGCGACACGGGGTTCGGCACGACGTCAATCAGGCGGACCGCTCCGCCGCCCGCGGGCTGCGACGCCTGCGCCGCCGGCGCAGCCGGACCGCCTCCACCACCACGACCACCGGCACCCGCTACTGATCGGCACTCACCACTGATCGGCACTCATCGCTGATCGACACCCGCTGCTGATCGCAGTCGCGGCGACGGACCCGGGCGACCCCGGGGTTCTGGACGGGCGCCCGTCCAGAACCCCGGGGTCGTCTGCCGTCTGAAGGTCTCCCACCGGCGAACCGCCGCAGCCGGCGAACACGAACACCGGTCGGCACGGACGCGGCGAGCGAGGAACGCTCCGCTCAACGCGACGCCGCTTTGTCCCACGGTGCACACAACGCCCCAGGGCGCGGGGAGGTACCCCGATCGCCCCCGTTATGGTGAGCCCCGCATTCGCCGTTGGGGGCAGACCGTGTATCACGCTCACTCCACACCCGGAGATGCCACGTTCAGGCGCGGCATTCCGGGGGTTCGCGCGTGCACTGGTGTGGCGCTCGCGCTGGCGCTGGTCGGCCTCGCGGCCGGGTGCTCCGCCAGTGACACCGCCGCGTTCACCCCGGCGCCGCACGCCACGCGGGTCGCGCCCACCGTCGAGGCCGACCCGCTGCCGCCGCTGAGCAAGTTCATCACCCGGCCGGACGGCAGCCAGGTGACGACGGTCAGCGCCGACTACCTGTTCGACTCGAACAGCAGCAAGCTGCGGGGGGAGGCGATGACCGCGTTGCAGCAGGTCCTGCCCGCGATCCGGGAGCATCCCGGCCCCATCTCGGTGATCGGCTACAGCGACGGGCTGGGGCGGACCGAGGACAACCAGAAGCTGTCGCTGGAACGGGCGAAGTCCGTCGAGGCGTGGCTGGCAACGCAGAACATCCCCAGCTCCGTGCTGGATGTCGAGGGCAGGGGCGAACAAGGCGCGCAGGACGGCGTCGCCGACGCGAGCCGACGCCGAGTGGAGATCGTGCTTCGATGACGTGCGACGTTTCCGCCGGTCCGCCGGTGACCCCGGGCGCGGCCGGGACGGGTGAAGCCGCGGCCCGGCGCCGGGGCCGCCGCCTGCGCGGCCGGTTGGCCGGGCTGGTGGCGGCGGCCATGCTGGCGACGCCGATGCTCGCCGCCTGCGACGGCGGCCTGCTCGGCACGTCCAAGGCGGACGGCCCGCTCGACTGCTCCAAGTACCAGGAGTCCACGCCCGCGGCCGGCGCACCGCTGCTGCTGGTACTGCTCGACGTGACCGACAACTCGGCCGCTACCGCGCAGCGCGTCGCGACCCGGGTCCAGCCCTACCTCGACACGGCGCTGAAGAACGGCGCCTACATCCGGCTCGTCGCCAGCGGCGGGACGGCCATGACGTATTCGGACTGCTTCCATGGCGACCGGATGTTCCAGATCAAACGGAACAACAACCGGCGCGAGGAGAAGGATCGGGTCGCCGCCGCCAAGGCCCTCGGCACGGAGATCGACCACGTCGTCCAGACCGAGCGGATCAGCACGAAGGGCAGCGCCACGGGTCTGCTCGCCGGCATCAACGATGAGCTCAACACCGTCCGCTCCACACCCGACGTGAAGGTCACCGACGTGACCGTCCTCGTCTGGAGCGACCTGCTCGGCACCGGTCAGGACTCCGACTGCCTCAATGTCGACGGTAAGAAGGCGTCCGCGTCCATCGCCGAGGCGCTGGTGAAGCGGTGCTTCGAAACCCAGCAGATCACCGCGGTGGGCAACGACAAGGTCCGGTTCCTCGGGGTCAACGAGGGCGCGGCGGATCGGCCGCAGCAGGATCTCGCCCGTTACCTCAAGGGCGAGCTGTGTCGACGGATCAGCAGTGACTGCAGCTAGCTCCACCATCACGGCCGACCCCGCCATCCCCACCGACCCCGCCGACCCCGCCATCCCCACCGACCAGGCCATCCCGACCATCCCCACCGACCCGACCGACCCGACCGTCCCAGCCGCCCGTCCGCCCACGTTCGTCGCGGCAGTCCCCGAGCTCCCGGAGCATCCCGTCCGCAACCGCCGCGGCACACACCACGCCGATCCATCCGAACCGCTGCTGGCCACGACGGCGCCGGTGGAACTCAAGCCGAGGAGACGACCGATGGGCGTTCTACACGAGCCCGAGGACCAGCATTTCAGCCCGGCACTGATGCGATCGACGGTCGTGATCACCGGCTGCCTGGTCATGCTCGCGGTGCTGGAGATCTGGGTCTGGTTGACCCTGTCGTCCCCGTTCGCGAAGGTCTCCGTCACTGGATCGATGATCGTGACGGCGCTCAGCTTCTTCATCACCGGCAACACCTTCCGACTGCGCGACATCCGGCGCCGGGTGGGCAACCGAGCTCGGGCCGGCCGGATCGCCCCGATCGACGCGTTGTCCACCCTGCCGCCGCGGGAGACGATCGCCCGCCGCTTCATGCTCGGCGCCGTCGGCGCCGTGGTCGGCGTCGGCACCCTCGTGCTGACCATGGTCTTCTCCGGCGACGAACAGCAGGGGGCGCGGGAGGCCATGGTCGCCTCGGTGCTCGGCATCGTCTGCGCCATGCTCTGCTTCGTCGGCGGCACCTTCGCTCGCCCGATTGACTGACCGCTCATCCCCATTGACTGACCGCTCATCCCCATTGACTGACCGCTCATCCCCTCGACTCACCGCTCATCCCCCATCGACTAAACCGCCCACCGGGACCGACATCGGAAAAGTAGGAGCCTGAAACGGTGCTGCGCAGGGGAAACCAGCCAGGGCGTCTGGCCAAGCAGCTCATCCGCCGGGTGGGAGACGCCGACATCGCGCTGGCGGGCGCGGAGACCCGCCCCAAGGTCCTCAAGAGCCTCGAGGACGCGGAGGTCCAGGAGGTCCGGGCCTCCGTCCGGGCCGACGGGCGGACTCTGGAGGAGCTGATCGCCGAGCTCCGGATGGAGATCGACTCCCGGGCCGAGCGCCGCGAGCGGCGGACCGAGCTGATCAAGAACAAGGTCGAGCAGGGCCGGTTGTGGCGCAGCGTCGGGGTGCAGGAGCGCATCCCGCAGATGGCGTTGGCGGGGCCGGCCCGCACGGTCGTCCTGACGTTGCTCGCGGCGCTGGACTTCTACGTGTTCGCACAGTCCTACGCGGTGCTCGCCGACGTCGGCGGCTACGGCCCGGAGTGGTGGCTCGGCGGCCTGCTCGGCGTCGCCGTCTTCATCGCCGGGGTGGCGCTCGCGCACGGGATCAAGGCGTCCATCCTCGCCCGCGCCCAGAAGCAGATGCTCGCCGACGCCGACGCCGGCCGCTTCAAGATCGAGCTGGACATCCGCGAGCAGCTCGTCGAGTCGAAGTCGTCCCCGCTGGCACTGAGCCTGACCACGGCGATCTTCCTGCTGCTGTCGATCGCCGGGGTGCTCGTGCGCACGCAGGGCACGGCCGGCGAGAGCACCGGCGGCGCGGTGATCCTGTTCCAGGCGCTGATCCCGCTGGTCGCCGTGGCGGTCGAGCTGTACCTGCACGACCCGACGGAGCGCGACGAGCCGATGCCGAACATCGTCGACCGGCGGCTGGAGCGGCGCCTGGCCAAGGCCGAACGCCGGCTGCGCATCGTCGCCGCCCAGGTCGAGGCGAAGGTGTCGCAGATCGAGAAGCTCTACCGGGTCGAGGAGGCCATCCTCGACGTCGAGCAGAAGGACATGGGCCTACGCCACACCACCGACCTGGTGCTCGGTGGCGGCCACATCCCGACCGTGCCGACGAACGGGCGGGTCGCCGAGGTGGATCGCGACCAGTTGGAGAAGACCATCAAGATGGCCCGCCGGTCCTAGCCAGCCTCACCCCAGACCACGGTGACCGGGCGGCCTTCGGAGCCCCTCGTCCCGACCCCGTGGAGCAAGGGATGCCGTCCGCAGCCGGTCAGGTGCGGCCCCGTCCAGGGGGTGCGGTTTCCAAGGGGGCGCGGTCGTCCCTGGGCAGGAGGTCGAGGTCGGGATCCGGGCCCGACCGGAGCTGCCCGGGCGTGCGGGGTGCGGGTTGGTTCCCGTGTCGTCTCCGCCCACAGCGTACGAACATATGTTCGACATCCGGCCTGTGTTGTTCTACCGTTGACCCATGGTTTTCGACGACGACCTCGGAGACGGCCCTGACCCGCCAGCCCGCCTCGCCACGATCTCCCGGCAGGTCGACGGGCTGCTGACCGCGCAGGCATGGCAGCTGTCGGACGGGGAACCGGAAGGACTGATCGAGGGGGTGAGCCGGCCGACCGGCCGGGTCGCCGCCGTGCGGGGCCGGCTGTTCGTGGAGGCCCAGGATCGTGGTTTCGCCGTGCGCCACGGCGCCACCGATCTCGCGGGTTGGCTACGCGACCGGCTGCGGCTGACCACCCGCGACGCCAGGTCACCCTCGCCCGCGACACCACCGCCTGCACCGCCACCGGCGCGGCCCTGGCCGACGGGACCATCACCGCCGAACAGGCCGTGGTCATCGGCGAGGCCATGCGCACCCTACCCACCGAAGTCACCCCCGACCAGCGGGCCGCCGCCGAACAGGCCCTCCTACGCTTCGCCGACCAGTTCGACCCCATCCACCTGGTCAAACTCGCCGCCCGCCTCCGCGAAACACTCACCACCACCGACACCTCCCCCGGCGGCGACGACCCCCACACCGACAAACACACCAACCCCAGCACCGGCAGCGGCAGCCGCGGCGGCGGCGTTGGTGGCGGTGGCGATGGCGGCAAGACCGGCAGCGGTGGCAGAGCAGGCGGTGCCGGTGGCGGGAACAACGGCCGGGACAAGCCGAGCCCGGACCCGGCCGACATCCGCCGGTTGACCCTCACCGACACCCCGACCGGCACCACCGTGATCAACGGGGAACTCGACGCCGAAGCCGCCGCCCTGCTGCGCACCGCACTGGACAGCCTCGCCGCCCCCCAGCCCACCACCGACGGCACCCCCGACCGGCGCACCCCCACCCGCCGCCGCGCCGACGCCCTCATCAACCTGATCACCCGCGCGTTGAACGCCGCAGCCGTTCCCGACAGCGGCGGGGTACGCCCACACCTGACCGTCACCATCCACTGGAACACCCTGCTCGCCAGCGGCGCCACCCCCGCCCTGACCAGCCGGGGACTTCCCCTACCCCACAGCACCCTCGCCCGACTGTCCTGCGACGCCGAAATCAGCCGGATCATCCTCGATCCCGCCGGCGTCCCCCTCGACGTCGGACGATCAACCCGCGTCGTGCCGCCCCAGCTACGCCGCGCGCTCGCCGCCCGCGACCGAGGCTGCACCTTCCCCGGCTGCGACCGGCCACCCTCCTGGCGCGAAGCACACCACGTGACCTATTGGACACACGGCGGGGTCACCGCCCTCCACAACCTCGTCCTGCTCTGCGGCCACCACCGTGCGATACCGAACATGACTGAGAGGTAATGATGTAGAAGCGGATCCTCGACGTTGTGGTGCTGTGCTGAAGATGAAGGTAGGCCCTTCGGGATCGTCTTACAGGAGAAGGTCTCAAACCACCGGGTGCCGCTCCGTTGAATGAGGCGGGGTGGTGAGCGACACGGAAACGTCGCCCGAGAGGCGGCAGGTACGGGCCGGGAAGACGAACGACCGTGAACCACCGACGAAGCGTCGTAACGCATAAGACGACATCAAAACCGGGGTCTGGTGTTTATCCCGGGAGCAGTCAGGGAGGTGCCTGTCTACTGCCCTGGCGGTGTCCGGCGTTTAGGTGGCGTGAGCCCGGTCCAGGCTTCAGCACGGAACGGTAGAACCCCTCGCCCCGGAAACGACGGCCGCGGGTTGACGTGGTCGGCGAGAGGGAGGACTCCGAACGGTGAAGAGCCGTGAGGGGCAGAGTACCGGTCACGGGGCAGGGGGGCGGACCGCCCCGTAGTAGCGACGAAGCTCCTGTAATGGGGGCGGAGCGAAGGGGGCGGGTTGTCAGGCTTCCGATCGAAGGTCAACCGGGAACGGGAGGAACCGGATGGTCGAGGCGGCGTCCTCGGGAAAGTCGTTTGACATTCCGAAACAGCTCGTCTGGGAGGCATACCAGAAAGTCAAGGCGAACAAGGGTGCCGCCGGCGTCGACGAGCAGTCGTTGGCGGAGTTCGCGCGGGACGAGAAGAACAACCTCTACCGCGTCTGGAACCGGATGTCGTCGGGAAGCTACTTCCCGGCGCCGGTGAGGGCTGTGGAGATCCCGAGACCAGCAGGAGGAACGCGGACGCTCGGCATAACCACCGTGGCCGACCGCGTCGCGCAGACCGTGGTCGCGATGGTGCTGGAGCCCCAGGGAGAGAAGATCTTCCACCCGGACTCCTACGCCTACCGGCCCCGACGCTCGGCGCTGGACGCGGTGGCGACCTGCCGGAAACGGTGCTGGGAACAAGCGTGGGTCGTCGACCTCGACATCCACAAGTTCTTCGACACCGTGCCGCACCAGGAAATCCTGCTGGCCGTGGAACGCCACACCAACCACCGATGGGTAACGCTCTACGTCCAACGGTGGCTCACCGCACCGGTCCAGATGTCCGACGGCTCCCTACGGGAACGAGACAAAGGAACCCCACAGGGGTCTCCCGTCTCTCCCGTGCTCACGAACCTGTTCATGCACTACGCGTTCGATGCCTGGATGGCCCGGACGCAACCCACGGTCAGGTTCGAAAGGTACAGCGACGATGTGGTCGTCCACTGTCGCAGCGAGAAGCAAGCGAAGTACATTCGCAACGTCATCGCCGCGAGGCTGTGGAAGTTCGGCCTCAAGACCAACCAGGACAAGACCAGGGTCGTGTACTGCCATCAGGACGGCCGTGAGCGCCGCCCAGGCAGCCCCGTGGAATTCACCTTCCTCGGGTACACGTTCCGGCCACGCTGCGCGCGACTCAGGGACGGAAGATGGAAACTCGGCTTCCTTCCCGCGTTCAGCAAGGCAGCCGGGAAAGCAATGTCCCGGCTAGTCCGAGGATGGAGACTCGGCCGCTGCACCAGGCGGTCTCAGATGATCAGTGCATCAGTCCTGGTAGAAAGGTGATCCACCGATCGGAGGGCTGAGTGCGCGGCGTCGAGTTGACCTTGGAGGAGCGGGAGTCGATCTCCAGGGGCTTGGCCGAGAAACTGTCACACCGGATGATCGCGGTGCGGCTGGACCGGAACCAGTCGGTGATCAGCCGTGAGGTCTCGCGCAACGGAGGCAATGCCGGGTACCGCGCCGCGGACGCGCAGAAACGCGCCGACGGGCAGCGTCGGCGACCGAAGGCGTTCAAGCTGGAGACGCACGTCCGGCTGCACGACGTGGTGGCCGAGCGGCTGGCGGCTGACTTCTCGCCGGAACAGGTGTCGAATCGGCTGAAGAAGGACTTCCCGGACGACCCGGAGATGCGCGTGTCGCACGAGACGATCTACCAGACGCTTTTTGTCCAGGCGCGCGGCGAGCTGAACACGCAGCTGAAGCTCGCGCTGCGGTCGGGCCGAGCGGAGCGCCGGCCGCGGGGGTCGACCCGGCCGAAGCAGGCCAGGATCGCCGGCATGGTCGGCATCTCCGAGCGCCCGGCCGAGGTCGCCGACCGTGCGGTGCCCGGGCACTGGGAAGGCGACCTGATCATCGGAAAGGGCGGGAAGAGTCAGATCGTCACGCTGGTCGAACGCCAGACGCGTTTCGTCATGCTCGCCCGCGTGCCGTACGACCGATATGCCGACCGGGTCGCGCTCATCCTCTCCCAGAAGGTCCGGACGCTACCCGAGGAACTTTTCCGGTCGCTCACCTGGGACCAGGGCACAGAGATGGCCGACCACGCCCGTTTCACCGTCGCCACCGGCGTTCCGGTCTACTTCTGCGACCCGCATTCTCCGTGGCAGCGAGGGAGCAACGAGAACACCAACGGGCTGCTCCGCCAGTACTTTCCGAAAGGCACTGATCTGTCGGAGCACACACAGGCGGAGCTCGACCGCGTAGCCGATCTCCTCAACCGGCGGCCGCGTCAGACATTGGAGTGGGAAACGCCCGCCGAAAGGCTAGATCAGCTGTTACTATCGCATAGCGGTTGATGCACTGACCTGTTGAGGTCGCCCCAGCCTGGACTTCAGGCAGCTCGCCGCGTGGATCAACCCCATCGTGACGGGCTGGATCAACTACTACGGGCACTTCTACAAATCCCTGTTGACCAGCTTCCTGGCGGATCGGATCAATCCGCATCTCGTCAAGTGGGCATGCCGGAAATACAAGCACCTGCACCGCGCGCCAGCAAAGGCCCGGAGGCGACTCGCCCAGATCGCCAGCAACATCCCGGACCTGTTCGCACACTGGCGTCACGGAGCGCTCCCGAGCGGCGCGGCAACGGGAGCCGTGTGACGGGAGACTGTCACGCACGGTTCTGCGAGCGGCGGCGGGTGAAAATCCCGCCGCCGACTCACCACCGTTTCCTCCACCACCACGGCTGGACCATCACCTTCACCGACGACGGACACCCCGCCTACATCCCACCCTGGCACATCGACCCCCACCAAACACCACGCCAAAACCCCTACACCCACCCACCCGACCTCCTGGCCACCGTCAGCTGACAGTCGGCCGGCTCGGCCCCCGCCTACCTCACGGGGTTGACCGGGTCTGCCGGCGACGGCGAGTCGCCGGCCGGTGGCTGGCTCGCGCCGACGCCGACGCCGACGGTGCGCTGAGCGCCGATCCAGGCGTTCACCACTGCCCAGTGCATCATCAGCCACTGCCGCCGGGCCCGTTCCGAGCCCGGGATCTCCGCTGCCGGCACCCACCACCAGCGCACCAGCAGCGGCGCCGCGAACGGCAGCGCCTGCCAGACCTCGCCGGGCGCGCTGAACTCGTCCAGGCCGGCATGCGCGACGATCATCGTGGCGGCGATCCGGCCGGTGGCGAGCGCGGCGAGCACCCCGGCGGGCCGCGGCGGCAGGACGGCGTCGAGGTCCTCGGCGACCGCCGCCCGTTCCCACTGGCCGCGCGCCCGCAACCGGGCGATCAGCCGACGTCGGCGCGACGGCGTGAAGTTCGCACCCTCCGGAAAGATCACCAAGGCCTCGCCGGCGGCCAGCCCCCGAGCGAGCCCGCCGACCCGGGTGGTTGCGTGGCCGTCCGATCCGTCGTTGCGCAGGAAGCAGGCGCCGAGTCGGCCGAGCAGGATGTCGATCGCCGGGTCGAGCTGGAGCCGGTCGATCAGCACCACCCGCGGGATCCGGTGGTAGCGGCTGAGCAGCAGGTGGATGAGCACGAACGAGTCCCCCGGCCCGGCGTGCCGGCTGAGCACGAGGATGGGCGCCGCGCCGGCGTCGACCGTCCCCGCGGGCGGCTCGGTGACCTCCAGGCGCAGCCCGACGAGCCGCCGCGCGGCCGCGACCAGCGTGGCGAGCGTTCGGCGCAACAGCCACAGGTGCGCGGCCTCCCACCGCCTGCCGAGGGCCGGCCGGGCCAGCCACAGCCCGAGCAGGGCGACGATCAGCACCACCTCGGCGGTCAGGTAGACCGCGGCGAGCAGGGCCGCCCGCGGCAGCCGCAGCCGGCGGTCGACCGGCGCGCCCAGCAGGCCGAGCGCGGCGACCACCATCCCGACCAGGGCCAGCGCCGCCGCCAGCGGCACGAACAACGGGTCGACCAGGAACCGGCGGATCGCCCACGGTGGAACGCCCACGGCGTCAACCCTTCACGTCAGGACACGTCCAGCGACCGGGTGCGGCCGCCGGCGGTGAGATCGAGATAGGCGGCGGTGGCCTGCCGGGCCTGCTGGATGCGCCGGTTCAGACCCGAGGTGGAGCGGTAGCGCAGCGGCACGAGCGGGGCGCCGCGCTCCCCGACCGGCAGCACGTGGACGGCGACACCGCTGGGCAGCCGGGCCATCGCCTCGGTGAAGCCGCGTCGGCGGGCGATCTCGAAGGCGACCAGACCTGCCTCCCACGGCCAGCGCGGCGGCCGTAGCGGCCGTTCGATCCGGCCGACGTGCAGGACGTAGACCGTGTGGGCCCCGAGCTCCACCGCCCGCCCGACCGGATTGCTGTCGACGATCCCGCCGTCGATGAAGTGCTCCTCGCCGATGCGCACCGGCGGCAACAGCGCCGGGACCGCGCAGGAGGCCAGCACCGCCTCGACGAGCGGCCCGCGGTCGAACCAGTGCGCGGCGGCCCGTTCGATGCTCGCCGCGACGCACTGGAACCGCACCGGCAGGTCCTCGATCGGCTCGGCCGGCAGGTGCGTGCGCAGCAGCGCGCGCAGCGGGGCGTTGGAGTGGAGGTGGCCGTGTTGGACGACGGTGGCCAACCGCCGGGCCGGGCCCCCCGCGAACACGTCGGAGATGCCGAGCTGCGACCACAGATCGGTCAGCCGGTCGATCGTCGCGGGCGCGGGTTCGGCCGCCACCGCGGCCCCGTTGATCGCGCCGACCGAGGTGCCGACCACCAGGTCGGGCAGGATGCCGGCATCGAACAGGGCGGCGAGCATGCCGACCTCGCTCGCGCCGAGGATGCCGCCCCCGCCGAGGACGAAGGCCACCCCCGCCCCGCCGGCCACCCCTGCCCCGCCGGCCGCATCCGTCTGCAGGCCCACCGCCCGCCCGGGCCGGAGCCCTGGCCGCTCATCCCGACCCGCCGATGTCGCGTCCACCCACACCCCATCCGCCGAACCGCCCTTATCCACCGAACCCCTCGCCTCCACCGAACCGCTCGCCTCCACCGAACCGTCCAGTCCTGCGGCGACCGCTCGCGGTCCGTGGCGGCGATCGATCACCTCCTTCCCCGATCCGGGTCGGCCGACCCGTCCGGATCCGGATCGTCGGCCGGCACCCCCTGGCGCCACGGGCGCACGGCCGGCATCCCCTCCGCGCGGCCACGTCACCGGCATCCCTCCACACCGCCGGCATCCCCTCCGCCCGGGCGGACGGCCGGCATCCCCTCCGCGCAGCCACGCCACCGGTGCCCGTCCGCCAGGGATCGACCCCGGGCAGGGAGAATGAGCGGCATGCTTTCGGACGACGACGTGGATGAGATCGTCTTCAGCGCGGCGGGCAGCGGCGATCACCGTGGCGCGGCGGGCACCCTGGAGACGCTGGCCGAGCGGCCCGACACCCACAGCGAGACGATCACTCGGGCCTCCCTGCTGGTCGACGCGGGCAGCCAGTACGGGCTCGCCCAGGACTGGAGCGAGGCGATCCGCTGCTACCGCGCCGCCGTGGCCGACGGCAGCGCCTGCCCCGTCGATCCCCGCGTCTGGCTGCACGACGGGCTGCTGCGCGACGGGCAGGCCGAGGAGGCCGGCGCGCTGCGGGCGGACCTGAAGGCGGCGAAGTCGGCCGATCCGGGCGTGTACGAGGCGGTGGCCGAGAGCCTGGAGGCGGTCGGCCAGCTCGACGACGCCCACACCTGGTTCACGATGGGTTACCACCGCTGCGAGCGGGCCCCGGTGCCGGACTTCCTGCTCGATCTTCTGCTCGTCGGACGCCGCCGGGTGCGCGTGGCGCTCGGCCATCCCAGCGACGCCCTCGACGAGGTCGCCGAGGACTACATGGAGACCGTGGGCGGCTGAGGCGTGACCGTGGCCGGCAGAGACGTGACCGCAACCGGCTCCGACGTGGCGGGCGGGGAAGACAGCGGCCCCGCCACGTCGTTGCACCACGTCGTGAAACCGACCCGAAGCGTCCCCCTGTCCGTGCTGGACCTCGTGCCGGTCGGCACCGGGACGACCCCCACCGATGCGGTCCGCGGGTCGCTCGAGCTCGCCCGACACGCCGAACGGCTCGGATTCACCCGATACTGGCTGGCGGAGCACCATGGCATGCCCGGCATCGCCAGTTCGGCGACCTCGATCCTCATCGGCCAGGTCGCCGCGGCCACCAGCACGATCCGGGTGGGTTCCGGCGGCGTGATGCTGCCCAACCACGCGCCGCTGGCCGTCGCCGAGCAGTTCGGCACGCTCGGTGCCCTGTTCCCCGACCGGATCGACCTGGGGATCGGCCGGGCCCCCGGCACGGATCCCGCCACCGCCCGGGCGCTGCGGCGCACCGCAGGGCTGCTCGCCGTCGACGACTTTCCCGAGCAGCTCGCCGAGCTGACCACGTTCCTTGCCGGCGGCGACTTCGCCGCCGACCATCCGATGCGCGGCGTGCACGCGTTCCCGCAGTCCCCGGTGCCGCCGATCTGGCTGTTGGGGTCCAGCGGCTACAGCGCCCAGGTGGCCGGGATGCTGGGCCTGCCGTTCGCCTTCGCACACCACTTCAGCTCGGCGAACACGGTGCCGGCGCTCGATCTGTACCGCCGGTCGTTCCGCCCCTCGCCCGGTCGGGAGCAGCCGTACGCGATCGTGGCCGCCGCCGTGGTCTGCGCCGAGGACGACGAGCGCGCCGAATGGCTCGCCGCGCCCGTCCGGCTGGCGATGCTGCGGATACGCGGCGGCCGTCCCGGCGTCTTCCCCTCCCCCGAGGAGGCCGCCGCGCACACCTGGACCCCGCAGGAGCGGGCCGCGGCCGAGAACGCGACGGCGTCGCACATCGTCGGCTCCCCGTCGACCGTCCGCGCCGGGATCGACGCCCTGCTCGACGTGACCGGTGCCGACGAGATCATGATCACCACGAACGTCCACCGGCTGGCGGACCGGATCCGCTCCTACGAGCTGGTCGCCGAGCTCGGCGGGCTGACCCCGGCCGACCCGGTCGCTGCGGCGTTCGCCCCGGTGGGAGCGTCCGGCTCACACTGACCGGGCCACCCGCGCCTGACCGGGCCACCCGCGCCTGACCGGGCGCGCCCACGCATGGCTGGGCCCGCCGGCGGTGCTCGGCGGCAGCCGGCGGTGCTCAGCGGCAGCCGGCCCGCCGCCGGTCGCCCCCCGACCGGGCCACTGCGGGGTCGCCCGGTCGGGGGATGGCTCCGTCGGCCGCCGGACGGCCGCGCCGCGCCGCGAACCCTCACGACGGTGGGCGGCCGGGGTGGTCCGATCGGACCGCACGGAACGGCGGGCAGGGGTGGCCCGATCAGGCGACGCGACGCTTGGTGGGCGCCGCGCCCGGCAGCGCGGCCAGCGACCCGGACCGCAGCACCCGCTCGGTGATCCGCGCGACCAGGCCGCGGGGCAGCAGCCGGGAGGCGTTGGACGTCAGGTAGTTCAACCGGCCGTCGATGACGTACGCCTGGCCCCGGTCGAGGGCGCGGAAGGCCGCCGCCACCACCTCGTCGGTGGTCCGCAACCGGCCGCCGGCGGACATCCGCGAGCCCAGCACCTCGAAGAAGTCGGTGTCGGTCGGCCCCGGGCACAGGGCGAGCACGCGCACCCCACGCGGCCGGCACTCGGCCCACAGGCCGATGGAGAACGACAGGACGAAGGCCTTGGAGGCCCCGTAGACCGCCATGTAGGGGACGGCCTGGAAGCCCGAGGTCGACGACACGTTGATGATGGTGCCGGAGCCGCGGGCGATCATGGCGGGCAGGAACAGGTGCGCGACCCGCTCCACCGCCACGACGTTCACCATCACCTCGCGGTGGTCCCGGTCCGCGGACAGCTCGTGGTACGGCCCACGGGTCCCGAAGCCGGCGTTGTTGACGAGGATGTCGATCTCCAGGCCGGTTTCGGCGACCGCCTTGGCGAGCTGATCGGGGCCGCTCTCCTCGGCGAGGTCGATGGGCACGGCGTGCACGTCGACCCCGTAGCGGGTGCTCAGCCGCTCCGCGACCTCGCTCAGTCTGGGCTCCGCCGGCGCCACTAGGACGAGCGTGGCACCCCGGGCCGCAAACGCCTGCGCGAAGGCCGCGCCGATGCCTGACGACGCCCCTGTGACCAGGGCGGTGCTCATCTTGAGATCCGCTTGCGCGGTCATGGTCCTCCCTGCTCTGCCGGGCGCGTGACCATGCTTGGGTCCAACGCACGGCACGCGACGATGTCAGGAAACGACATCATCGGACATCTCGGGACGGACCGGGCAGTCGCTGTAACGGCGGTCGTACCTGTAGGTGCGGGCCCTTCGGTGGGGGGATGCCCTGCGGCGCAGGTCCTTCAGGTCCGGTCGAGCAGGTGACGCTCCCGGACCGCCCCCACCGACAGGGTGCGGTAGCCGACATCATCGAACAGCACGGTGATGCGATCGCCATCCTCCTTGACGACCTGCCCCCGGCCCCACGAGACGTGGCGCACCGCGGCGCCGGCGGGGAACGGCGCCTCGCCGCCGGCGGGTTCGGCCCGCCGCTGGGCCGGCAGGCCGGCCAGGCAGTTGTCACAGCGCCCGCACGGGCCGCCGGTCGTCTCCCCGAAGTAGGCCAGCAGGAACGCCCGCCGGCAGTCCCGGGTCTCGGCGTAGCCGCGCATCATCTCGACGCGGGAACGGTCGACCTCGACCCGCGCCTCGGCCACCCCGAGCGCGCGCCGAGCCGCCTCCTCCGGGTCCGGGGCGTCGGCCCGCGCGGCGATGCGCCCATCGTCGCCCACCGCCACCACGTCCGCGCTGGCCAGTAGATCCACCAGCCGGGTCAGCGCGGTGTCCCGCAGCCCCGCCGCCTTGGCCAGCTCTCGCGCCGTCACCGGCGCGTCGGCGTGTCCCAGCAGCACCGCGACGCGCCGTAACGCCGTCTCGTCGACCCGGCCGGAGGCGAAGAAGCGCCGCAGCCCGAGATCCTCCGGCCGGTAGAACAGGCAGGCCACCGCGGGCTCGCCGTCCCGCCCCGAGCGGCCGATCTCCTGGTAGTAGGAGTCGAGGGAGTCGGCCACCTCGGCGTGGATGACGGTGCGGACGTTGGGCTTGTCGATGCCCATGCCGAACGCGGTCGTGGCGACCACCACGTCGCACCGGTCAGCCATGAAGTCCGCCTCGACCTCGCGTCGGCGCGCGGCCTTCAGGCCGGCATGGTACGGGTGCACCGTCAGCCCGAGGCCGGCGAGCTCGTCGGCCAGCTCCTCGGTGGCCCGCCGGGTGGCCGCGTAGACCAGCGCCGGCTTGGCCTCCCCCGCGATGCGTTCGATCAGGCTCGCCCGCTTGGCCTCCTCATCGGTGAACGGCACCACGGAAAGGAAGATCTCGGGCCGGTCGAATCCCCGCACGACCTCGACCGGGTCGCGCAGCCGTAGCCGCTCGCGGATCTCCCGGCGCACCGGCGGGGCCGCGGTGGCCGTCAGCGCCACGACCGTCGGATGCCCGAGGTCCTCGATGACCTGCCCGAGCTGGGCGTAGTCGGGCCGGAAGTCGTGCCCCCAGGATGCGATGCAATGGGCTTCGTCCACGACGAACAGGGACGGTCGCGCCTCGCGCAGCGCCGCCCGGACGTCGTCGCAGGCCAACTGCTCCGGCGCCAGGAAGAGGAACTCGGTGCGCCCCTGCCGGACCGCGTCGAAGGCGGCCTGCCGGGCCGCCCGCCCGGCGTCCGAGTTCGCCGCGGCCGCCGCCGGGTCATCGTCGCCCAGCAGGCCCGCCAGCCGCTCGGTCAGCCCGCGCACCTGGTCGCGTTGCAACGCGATCAACGGCGAGACCACGATGGTCGGGCCGGCCAGCACCAGCGCCGGGATCTGGTAGACCGCCGACTTGCCCCGGCCGGTCGGTAGCACGCACAGCGTGTCCCGGCCCTCGACGACGGCCCGCATGGCGTCGAGCTGACCGTCCCGCAGCTCCGTGAAGCCGAACCCCTCCTGGGCGACCAACCGGATCAGGTCGCCCAGCTCGTCGTCGCCCCCGGCACCCGGCTCGGCACCCGGCCCCGCCACCGCGGACTCCTCCGGCCCGCCCACTTCCACCGACGTGCCCGGTTCCGGCCCCATGCTCGGTTCCGGCCCCATGCTCGGTTCCGGCCCCATGCTCGGCCGGGGGGTCGCCGCCGGTTCGCGGGAAACATCCGGCTGCGGGGCGGTGCCCGGCGACCGGCGCCGGCCCGACTCGGAGGGCGTCCGCGCCCGTGCCTCGGTGGCACCGGCGGCGGGCGCAGGGCGGCGCCGACCCCGGATCCAGGCAGTCAGCAGTCTGGTGGTCTGATCACGACGGCTCATGGTGCCGCTGGGCGTACCCACTCACCACGGACCCCCACCCTCGAACGACCACGAAGGGGACAACCTTCGCCAGCCCACTCCCCGCCATTTCGACACCGACCGACAAACTCTCGCCCCTGCGAACCGCCGCCCGCCCGCGCAGGCCTGCCGTACCGGCCGACTCACGGAGCACATTCGACTCCGAAAAGTATCTGACCGGCTACAGTTTCACTCCTATCGGATGGTCGCCGCAGGAGGAATGTATCAATGCGTAGCCGGAGTTTCCGACATCTCGCGGTTCCCCTTGTCGCCCTGCTCGCCGCGACCGCCATCGCGCTCCCGTTCCTCGGCCGCGGCGGGGGTGACGCCGCCGACGGGGATGGCGCCCACTCGGCCAGTCCGGTGGTCGGCGACCAGAAGGCAGGCGGCCCGGCTGGGCGGCTCGGACTCGCCGAGCCGACGCGCCGGCCGCTGACCGCCGCGGCCAGGGCCGTCCCGGCCACCCCGGCGGGCAAGCTGCGCTTCGGGTTGGGGCCCGGGCTCGACAGCGCCCACACCTCCCCGCTGGCGCCCGACCTGGACTTCCTCAGCACCTGGTACAACGGGCCGAACGATCTGAGCTTCCTGCGCAGGTGGAAGGCCGACCTGATTCCCGAGGTCTACCGTTCGGGGCACGGCATCCACCTCATCGTCTGGCTCGACGGCACCGGCGAGGTCGGCACCGTCCAGACCGCGCACGGCCCGGCGTGCGGGCGCGAGTACCCGCTGTCGAGCGGCTTCCTCAACGACGCGCGGGAACTCGCTTCGATCTTCTCCGGTCCCGCGAACGGTCCCGCGCTCTACGTCACGCTGTTCACCGAGTTCCAGACGTACCCGTGCCACCCGAACGCGTGGGCCACCACGCCGGACACCACCAACTACTACCTCACGCTGCAGGACCAGTACCTGGCGGCGTTGGACATCTTCCATTCCGGCGCGCCGAACGCGCGGGTGTCGCTCGGCTGGGGCGGTTGGCAGAGCCGCTGGGACGATCCGGTCGCCGGCGGCGGCCGATCGCTGATCACCCATTTCGCGGACGTGCTGCGCGCCTCGGACTTCGAGAGCTTCCAGGCGATGGGCACCGACTCGAACGCCGCGGACGTGCGGGACATGACGCGAGCCCTCGGCCAGTACGGTCCGGTCATGCTGGCCCACTTCAAGTCCGAGTCGCAGACGACGTGGGAGGCGGACATGCACGCGCTGCTGGCTGGGGACGCGGTGCGCCAGCTCAGCCTGGACGGCCTGTTCGCGTTCAGTTTCATGGACGCGTCCAACATCGCCTCGCCCGGGGCGCTGAGCCTGGCCCGGGGCGCGGTCCAGAGCCACGGGGTTCACTCGACACTCTGATCCTCGCCGCCGGGAGACTCGCCGCCGGGAGCCCCCTCGCCGAGAGCCCCACCGCCGGGCGTGGGGCGCGGGGACGCCGAGGAGGCGGCGGTCAGCGACCGCAGTGCCCGGCGGTCGGTCTTCAGCGCGCTGGTGAGCGGCACCGACTCGATGATGTGCACCTCGCGCGGGTAGCGCAGGGGCCCGAGCCGGGCCCGGCCCCAGCGCACCAGCTCCTCCGGGGAGACGGTGCCGCCGCCGACGAGCTGCACGTAGGCGACCACCTCCTCGCCGTGGCGGTGGTCGGCCCGCCCGACGACCCCGCACGAGGCGACGTCGGGGTGGCCGAGCAGGCCGTCCTCGACGTCGCGCGGGTAGACGTTGACCCCGCCGCGGATGATCAGATCCTTGATCCGGTCGACGACGAACAGGTAGCCGTCGCCGTCGCGCCGCCCCACGTCGCCGGTGCGCAGCCAGCCGTCGCGCAACGCGTCGGCGGTGGCCCGCGCCGCCTGCCAGTACCCCGTCATCAGCATCGGGCCCCGCACGCAGATCTCCCCGTCCTGCTCGGGGCCGGCCGGCGCGCCGTCGGGCAACTCGACGCGCACCTCGACCCCGGGTGCGGGCAGACCGACGCTGCCCAGCCGCGCCGCACCCGGCGGCGAGGTGGCGATGATCCCCGCGCTCTCGGTGCAGCCGTACCCCTCGACCAGCTCGACGCCGGGCAGGCGCCGCCGCCATTCGAGCGCGATCTCCCTCGGCAGCGGCGCGCCGCCGCTGGTGATCCGGCGCAGCGACGACGTGTCGGCCAGGTGCAACGGCTCCGCGAGCAACTGGTCGATCATGGACGGCACCAGCGCGCTGAGGGCCACCCGGTGTTCGGCCACCAGGCGCAGCCACTGGCGGGGATCGAACCAGCGCATCAGGACCGCCGGGCCCGGCTTGCGCGCATGCAGCGTCATCACGCTGATCGTCAGGCCGTAGACGTGCGACAACGGCAGCGGCAGCAGGCCGACGAGTTCCTCGTCCGCGCTTCCCGACAAGGCCGCGAAGGCCCCGGCGGACAGCGCGTCGTGGGACAGCACCACTCCCCGTGCCCGCCCGGTGGTGCCGCCGGTGTAGAGCAGCGCGGCCATGGCGTCCGGGTCGGCCGGCGCGAGGGGACCTTCGTCGCCCGCAGCGAGGTCGGCGAAACGCAGCACCGGCACCGGCGCCCGCGCCGCCGCCGCCCCGTCCAGGTCGCGCCGGCCGGCCAGATCGCCACCGCCACCAGCACCAGCACCAGCACCAGCACCAGCACCAGCACCAGCACCAGCACCAGCACCAGCACCAGGCGAATCGTCCGCCACGATCATCGCCCGCACCTGCGGGCAGCCGCTCGCCACCGCGCGGACCTTGGCCAGGAACTCGGGGGTCGTGACGACGAACCGGGCGCCGCTGTCGACCAGCACGTGGCGCAGCTCGGCCTCGTCGAGCAGGAACAGCGTCGGCGTCACGACCCCGCCGGCCCGCCACACCCCGTGGTAGGCGATGCCGACCTCCGGGCAGTTGGCCATGTGGACGACCACCCGGTCGCCGGCGACCAGCCCCGCGCCGCGCAGGCCGGCGCTGAACCGGCAGGATCGGACGAAGCGGGCCGCGCCGGACTCGACCCGACCCTCGAAGATCAGTTCCTCGGTGCCGCCGGTGCGTTCCACGGCGAGCTCCGCGAGCCTGCCCAGGCTGATCCCGGTCGGCCGGGAGCCGGCTGCACTCACCATCCGCACGTCGCCTTCCGCCGGCGCGTCGGCGAGCCGGCGGCTCCGGCCCGCTCGCGCATGTGAAGCATCTCACCTCACCGGGTGATCGGCGGCCCGCTCGCCACACCTCGGGCACGGCCTACGGAACACGCCGGGAACACGGATGGCGGGGCCGACAGCGCACCGTACGCGTCCGACTACGGGGGCGAGGCGTGGTCCCTCGCGGACCGTCGGACGGACCCGCCGGGCAGGACGCCGGCTCGGCGGTCCACGATGGGGACCGGCCGCGCCGGTGGGTCGCCCACTCGCGCCGCCGGTCGTCGGCTCCCCCGGACGGAGGTGCACATGAGCTCGCCCCTCGGTGAACCCGCGGCGTGGCGGAACTGGGCGGGCAACGAGACCGCCCGGGCGGTCCGGCTCGCCCGACCCCGCACCGCCGAAGAGGCGTCGGCGGTGGTGACCGCCGCCGTGCGGGACGGCCGGCGGGTCCGGGCCGCCGGCGCCGGTCACGCGATGAACGCGATCGGCCGGCCGGACGACGGCGGCGTGCAGATCGCCCTGGACCGCTGTGCCGATCTGGTCGCGCTCGACGGTGGCAGCGGGCTGGTGACGGTGCGCGGCGGGATGACCCTGCGCCGGCTTAACCGGCTGCTCGCCGAGGCGGGATTGGCCCTGACCAACCAGGGCCACGGCGAACAGGCGACGATCGCCGGGGCGATCGCCACGGGAACCCACGGCACGGGTGCCCGCTATGGCGGGCTGTCCACGCAGGTGCGGGCGCTGGAGGTGGTGCTCGCCGACGGCGAGGTGGTCACCTGCTCGCGCGGGGAGCGCCCCGAGCTGTTCGCGGCCGCCCGCCTCGGCCTCGGCGCCGTCGGCGTCGTGACCTCGGTGACGCTGCAGGCCGTGCCGCTGTTCGCCCTGCACGTACGGGAGAGTCGGCTGCCGCTGGCCGAGGTGCTCGACGGCTACGGCGCACTCGTCGAGCAGGCCGACCACGTCCGCTTCGCCTGGTTCCCACACACCGCGACCGCGCTGGTCCGCTGGGATGACCGTCGCCCGGTCGAGGACGAGCTGGCCCCACCGTCCCGGCGACGCGACCGGCTGACCGGCGGTCCGGTGTCCGGCGGCGTCTTCGAAGCCCTGATGGTGGCCGCCCGGCGGCTGCCGGCCGCGGACCGCCCCGCCGCCCAGCTCGCCGCCCGCGTCGGCGCTCCGCCAGCGGGCGGTCGAGCGTCACTCGACCTCTGCTACCGGGTGTTCGCCGCGGGCCGCCCGGCGATCGCGGGCCACCCGGCGATCCGGTACAAGGAGATCGAGTACGCCGTCCCCCGCGCCGAGCTGGCCGCCGCCATGGGCGAGCTCACCGCCGCCGTGACCCGATCCGGGGTGCGCACCGCCTTCCCCGTCGAGGTCCGCTGCGCGGCCGCGGACGAGATCCCGCTGTCCCCCGCCTTCGGCCGCGACACCGCCTACATCGCCGTGCGCACCGACCGTCGCGGCCCGCACGAGGACTACTTCGGCCGCGCTGAACAAATCATGCTGGCGGCCGGCGGACGGCCCCACTGGGGCACCCTGCACACGCTGGCCGCGGCGCAGCTTCGCGAACGCTACCCACGCTTCGACGACTTCCTGGCCGTCCGCGACGCGGTCGACCCGGCCGGCGTGTTCGCCAACGCCCACCTCGACCGCGTCCTCGGCCCGCCCCCAGGACCTGCGGTTTCGTAAACCGTTCCGGTACTTGTGGCGCAGTATGACTGGTAGCGTGGCATCTCCGCTCACGACGCCGGCGTCATCCGAATCGTCACCACGGGTTCTCCTGCCGTTTCATCCCGGCTGATCGTCGTCGGCGTCGTTCCCGTGTGCCCGGAGGCCAGAAATTCCCATCAGTGAATCCGAACTCAACGCTCACATCTTCGACGGGGTCAAACTGGCGCCACTAGGCCAGCACGAGCCGAAGAAACTCCTGGACCGCGAGCACACGCACCTTTTCCTCGAGGAGCTTGACCGACGCTATCCGAACTACCAGCACAACCGGACGCTGACCTCCGAATTGCTCGCCGCGTCGCTCACGGCGATCAATCTGCATGCGCGGATCACGCGGGCGGTCGTCACGAACGAGCTGTCCCAGGCCGAGGCGGTGCTCGGAATGGTGAACACGGACCACCCCCGACCCGTCCCGGCGACCCAGGTCGAGCGTCTGATCGACTGGCTGGAGGCGCACCGGGGTGACTTCGCCTGGCAGGGCGAGCCCGAACAGAACCAGCTTGGCGGGATCAGTGACTACCAGGCCTGGCTCGCCGGCCCGCCCCCTCTTGCGAATCCGCCCGGCCCCGATACCCGGCTGATCTGCTGGGAGATCGTTCTCCTCGCCGCCGCAAGCGTCGGCATCTACTCCATCGCGCAACTGCGCACCGCCTACGCGGGGAACAAATGCGCCGGCACCTTCGCCCTGTTCAGCTCCCACGGCCGGGTCGACATCCAGAACGACGGCCGCTCGGATTTCGCCGTGGCGAACCAGATCCAGGCGGGTGACGCGATCATGATCAAGTCCTCCGGCGCGGATTTCGACCACATCGTGGTCGCGGCCAGGCCGGACCAGGCCAATCTGCGCAACATCGAGGTTCTCTCGCTGTGGAACCTCGGCACCGGCGGCGTTCTCGGGAAGACCCTACTGGACAACCTGATCTTCAACAAGGTCCAGTCGATCCGCCACGCCCGCCTGTAGACCACCCGAATCAGCACCGCGCCGCAGTCCCTGGGGGAAGGCGCGGTAGAGGTCGGGGGACCGGGCGGCGGCGACGATGGCGGCGAGGGTGGCGGACAGGTGCGGGGCCTGCTGGGAGCCGCGGCGGACGGCGGCGAAGACGGGCCGGATCGGTGGGATGCCGGCGATCGGTCGCAGGGCGACCTGCGGGGTGCTGGACAGGTTCGCCAGCCGCGGGATGAGGCCGACCCCGCAACCCGCGGCGATCAGGCCGAGGACCGCGGTGTAGTCGTCGGCGCGGTGGCGCACCCGGGGAACGAACCCGGCCGCGGCGCACGCCGCGTGGGTGACCTCGTGGCAGGGGGTGCCGGGGCGGCTGGAGATGAAGTCCTCCCCGCCGAGCACCTCCAGCGGCACGGCCGCGGCGGCGGCGTAGGGGTGGCCGGCGGGCAGCGCCACGTCGAGCGGGTCGTCGAGCAGCGGGATCGGTAGCAGCCGCTCGTCGAGGGGCTGGGCTCCCGGGTGGGTGATACAGACCGCCAGATCCAGGTCGCCCGCCAGCAACAGGTCGAAGCACTCGGGCTCGGCCACGTCGGACACCGACATCCGCAGCCGCGGCCGGCTCTCCCGCAGCGCCGCCAGCGCCGGCACGACGATGCCGGAGATCGCCGTGGTGAAGGCGGCCACGGCCACCGACCCGACCCGGCCCTCGTCGAAGGCGGCGAGGTCCGCCTCGGCCCGCTCGAGCTGGGCGAACAGGACGTCGGCATGCCCCACCAGCACCCGGGCGGCCGGGGTGAGCCGGACCCGCCGGCCCGCCGGATCGAGCAGCCGCACACCGGTCTCCTTCGCCAGGACGGCGAGCTGCTGGCTGACCGCCGACGGCGTCAGGTGCAGCGCCGCGGCCGTGGCCACGACCGTCCCCCGGCTGTCGAGCTCTCGCAGGATGCGCAGGCGGCGCACGTCGATCATGTAGGAAATCTTAGCTGTGGACCGCAGAAAAATTAGATGGACTGCAAAGGCGCCTACCCGGATCCTAGGGATCATGATGTACGTGATCGTGACGGGCGGGGCCGTGCTGCTGGGCCTCGCCGCCTGGCTTTGGGGACCCGACACCCGCGACGGGCTGGACTGGGCCCGCCGCAACGCCGGGATCAGTCCAGGAATCGGCTTCGGACCGGGCAGCGGCTTCGGCCCGCGAGGAGGGAACGACCGAGGGGGCGCCGAGCGGGAGGCTCAGGCGGAGTCGGCGCGGATCGCGGCGCCGTGAGCCGGGCCCGCCGCCGCGCCGCCGCGGGTCGGCGCGGGCCCGTCCGCCCCCTCCGGCCCGCCGGCGACGTCCTCGCCGAGGTACGCCTGACGGACCCGGTCGTCGGCGAGCAGGGCCGCGGCCGCGTCCGCGAGGACGACCCGGCCGGTCTCCAGCACGTACCCCCGCCCCGCGATCCGCAGCGCCGAGGCCGCGTTCTGCTCGACGAGCAGCACCGCCACCCCCTCCCGGTTGATCTCGGCGATCACCTCGAAGATGGTCTGGACGATCATCGGCGCCAACCCCATCGACGGCTCGTCGAGCAGGATCAGCCGCGGCCGGCTCATCAGCGCCCGGCCGATCGCGAGCATCTGCTGCTCGCCGCCCGACAGCGTGCCGCCCGCCTGGCCGATCCGCTCGGCCAGGCGCGGGAACAGCGCGACGACCCGATCCAGGTCCCCCCGCGCATGCCGACGATCATGATAGGCGCCCATCAGCAGGTTCTCGCGGACGCTCATGCTGGGGAAGACCCGCCGGCCCTCGGGCACATGGCTGACGCCGGCGCCGACGAGGCCGTGTGCCGGGATGGACGACAGCGGCCGGCCGTCGAGGCGCACCTCGCCGGCCCGGGGCCGCAGCAGGCCGGAGATGGTCCGAAGGGTCGTCGTCTTGCCGGCGCCGTTGGCGCCGAGCAGGGTGACGATCTCGCCCTCGGCGACCTCCAGGCTGACCCCGCGCAGGGCGGTCACCGCGCCGTAGGCGACCTCGACGTCACTCAGTGTCAGCAGCATCAACGCGCGTCCTTCCGCACGACGGCGCCGGGCCCGGCGGTGACGCCAGCATCGCCACCGGTGGCCTCGGCGTCGGTGACGCCGAGGTACGCCTCGATGACCGCCGGATCGCGCTGGACCTCTCCCGGTGTGCCGTGGGCGATCACCCGGCCGAAGTTCAGCACGACCACCGAGGTGGCCACGGACATCACCAACCGCATGTCGTGCTCGATGAGCAGCACGGACACGCCGGTGCCGGCGATGCGGGTGATGAGCGCGGCGAGGTCGCGCTTCTCCGCCGGGTTGGTGCCGGCGGCCGGCTCGTCGAGCAGCAGCAGGCTGGGCCCGGTGCCCAGGGCCCGGGCGATCTCCAGCCGGCGCTGCTCGCCGTATGGCAGCGAGGCCGCCAGCTCGTGCGTGCGGTGGGACAGCCCGACCAGGTCGAGCAGGCTCAGCGCGTGGCGCACCCCGTCACGCTCGGCGCGCCGGGCGTGCGGCAGGCCGAGGATCGCGCCGACCGGCCCGTACCGCTGGCGCACCTCGGTGCCGATCTGCACGTTCTCCAGGGCCGACAGGGCGGGGAACAGCCGGATGTTCTGGAAGGTGCGGGCCACCCCGAGGCGGGTGATCGCGTGCGGGCGGCGGCCGACGAGCTCGGTCGGGCCGTCCGGGCGCGGCCAGAAGGTGACCGAGCCCTCCTGCGGCCGGTACGCCCCGGTCAGGCAGTTGAACAGCGACGTCTTGCCGGCCCCGTTCGGGCCGATCACCGCGAGGATCTCCCCGCGGCGCTGACGCAGCGACACGCCGTCGAGGCTGGTCACCCCGCCGAAGCGCAACGCCAGGTCGCGGGCCTCGACGACCAGGTCGCCGGGTGCGGTCTCGTCGGCGCGCGGGCGGCGGGCGCCGGGCACCCCGCGGTGGGCACCGGCCCGGCTCACCGCTGCCCTCCCGTCGGCGCGGCGCCGAGGGAGTCGGCGGCGCCGATGCCCTCCTCCGCCAGCTCGATCTCGCGCCGGCGGCGGCGCGAGGGTACGAGCCCCTGCGGACGGAAGATCATCATGATCACGATGACGGCCCCGAAGTAGATGTACCGGTCCGCGGGCTGCACCTTGTCCCGCAGATAGAAGGCGAGGCCCTGCAGGACGACGGCGCCGACGACCACGCCGAGCCGGGAGCCCATCCCGCCGAAGATCACCACCGCGACGACGAAGAACGACGCCTGGAGGCTGAAGCTCTGCGGGTTGAAGAACTGCTTGGACGCGAACAGCACGCCGGCGAAGCCCGACACCGACGCGCCGATCGCGAAGGCGAGCAGCTTCATGCGCAGCGTCGCCACGCCGGTCGCCTCGGCGGCGATCTCGTCCTCCCGGATCGCGGCCCAGGACCGCCCGATCCGGGAGCGTTCCAGCCGACCGAAGGCGATCATCACCCCGACGACGATGGCGAGCAGCAGGTAGTAGTACGGCAGCGGGTCGATGCCCCACTTGTAGTCGATGCCGAGCAGGTCGATCGACAGGTGCGGCACGCCGAAGGCACCGCGGGCCCCGTTGGTGATGCCGTCGGCGTTGTTCGCCACCAGGTGGATGATCTCGCCGAAGCCGAGGGTGACGATCGCCAGATAGTCCCCGCGCAGCCGCAGCGTGGGGGCGCCGAGGATGACCCCGGCGAGCGCGGCGAGGACCAGGGCGATCGGGAAGACGAAGAACGGGTTGAGCACGAACGGCGCGTGCCACGGCATCGCGGTCTGCGAGGTGAAGTAGGCCGTCGCGTAGGCGCCGATGGCGAAGAACGCGATGTAGCCGAGGTCGAGCAGGCCGGCGTAGCCGACGACGACGTTGAGGCCGAGGGCGAGCAGTGCGTAGATGCCGATGTCGTTGACCATCGACTGCTGCGCGGCCGTCGAGACGACCAGGGGCGCGACGACCGCGATGGCGAGCAGCGCCAGGTTCAGCGCGATCGGACCGCCGCGTCGGCCGTAGGCCGCGCCGATCGGCGCGCGCACCGGGGCGCTCGCCCGCTCCAGGGTGCCGCGCAGCTGCGCGCCGAGCACCAGCAGCACCCACAGCGCGACGGCGAGCCCCAGGTAGAGCACGATCCGGACGTCGACGATCGAGTCCTTCGCCGCCTGCAGCGGCTTGTCGGAGTTGCCGGTCGGGCCGGTGACGATCGCGGCGAGCACGCCGACCAGCAGCAGCGCACCGAGCTGGCGCAGCCGGGCCGGGGCGAACAGCACCGCGGGATGCCACGTGGGCAGCGCCGGGCCGCCGCCGGGGCCGGGGCCGGGGCCGCCTGGGCCGGCGGAGGCGAGGGGATCAGCGGCGCCGGTGGGCGCGCCCGAGCCGCTGGGGCCGGATCGACTCCCGGCGACGCGCAGCGGCATGGTGGCGGCCCCACTGCCGGAGCCCGCCGGGTCGGTCGGGCCAGGTGGGCCGGCGGCGGGTGGCGTGCTCATGCCGCCCGCCCCAGCCGCTCGCCGAGCAGGCCGGACGGTCTGATCATCAGAATCGCCACCAGGACGAGGAAGGCGATGACGTCCTTGTAGGACGCCTGGAACAGGTAGCCACCATAGCTCTCGACGAGTCCGAGCAGCAGGCCGCCGAGCATCGCGCCGCGCACGTTGCCGATGCCGCCGAGGACCGCCGCGGTGAACGCCTTCACCCCGGGGACGAACCCCATGCTGTACGAGGCGTTGAACGTCATCGCGTACAGGAAGCCGCCGGCGCCGGCGAGCAGGCCACCGACGACGAACGTGACGATGATGATCCGCTCGACGTTCACCCCCATCAGGACGGCGGTGTCGGCGTCCTGGGCCACGGCCCGGATGCCCTGGCCGAGGCGGGTGCCGGCGACGAGGCGGTCCAGCCCGACGAGCATCGCGACCGCGACGGCGAAGATGACCAGCGACTGGGTGGAGACGTCGGCGCCGAAGACCGTGAAGACCGTGCCGTTGTGGAACAGGTCGGGCAGGTCGACGTTCTGCCGGCCGAACTCCTTGCCGGCCAGGTTGACGGCGAACAGCGACGCCCCGATCGCGCTGATCAGGTAGGCCAGCCGGGGCGCGGAGCGGCGCCGCAGCGGCCGGTAGGCCACGCGTTCGAGGGTGAACGCGGCGAGCCCCCCGCAGATCGCGCCGGCGCCGAGGCCGACGGCCACCAGCCCCACCGACGCGAGCCCCCCGGGCACCGACCCGTCATCGGGCAGCAGGGCTCGGGCGACGAACAGGCCGCCGAAGGATCCCAGCATGAACACCTCGCTGTGGGCGAAGTTGATGAGCTGGAGAACCCCGTACACGAGCGTGTACCCGAGTGCTATGACCGCGTACAGCGAGCCGACCATCAGTCCGTCGATGGTCAACTGCCAGAACTGGTCGAGGAAACCCATACGTGTGCCTCGTTCGTCGCGTGGCTCGTTCGCCTGGCAGAAGTTTCGTGCCGGTGGAAGATGCGCGTTCCGGTGATGGATGTTGATTCTGGTACTGGTACGTCTGTTTTGCCAGGCGGATGTTTCGCCCGACGCAGCGAAGCGGTGGCCGGGTGTGCACGCACCCGGCCACCGCCCGCAACGGTGTCAGGACTTGATCAGATCCGCGGTGTTCCCGAGAACGGTGATCGCGCCGTTCTTGACCTGGTAGACGAACACGTTGGAACCCTTGACCTCGCCGGTGGACTCGAAGGCGACGGTCTTCGTGATGCCCTGGAAGTTCACGTCGCCGAAAGCCTTCGCGACCGACTCCCGGCTGACGTCGTCGCCGAGCTTCTTGAAGACGTCCGCGAGCGCGAGCGTGGCGTCGTACGCCTCACCGGAGTAGGTCCCGGGCTTCGCGCCCTTGTTGACCTTCTTGAAGGAGGCGACGAACGCGGCGGCCTTCGGGTCGGTGTTCGCGTCGCCGCAGGGGCAGGTGAGGTAGGTGCCCTCGGCCGCGGCGGCGCCGGCCTGCGCGACGTACTGCGGGTCGAGCGAGCCGTCCCCACTGGCGATCTTGCCGGTGAAGCCCTTGTCCTTGAGCGCCTTGGACAGCAGGGCGAGCTCGGCGTAGTAGCCCGAGTAGTACAGGACGTCCGGCGCCGCAGCGATGATCTTCGTGGCCTCGGAGGTGTAGTCCTTGGTCGGGTTGATGCCGTCGTGGATGACCTGCACGCCCTTGGCCGTGAGCTCGGGCTCCAGCGCGCCGGACAGGCCGGTGCCGTACTCGCTCTTGTCGTCCAGCGAATAGACCTTCTTCGCCTGCAGGACGGAGGCCACATAATCGGCGGCGGCCTTACCCTGCACCGTGTCCGGCGCGATGACCCGGTAGAAGGTCTTGAAGCCCAGCGTCGTCAACGCCGGGTTCGTCGCGGACGGGCTGACCGACAGCAGGCCGGCCTGGGTGTAGGCGGGCTCGCTGGCCTTGGTGGCGCCGGAGAACATCGGGCCGACGACCGCGACGACCTTGGAGTCGTCGATCAGTTTCTGCGCGGCCGTCGGACCCTGGTCCGGGGAACCGCCGTCGTCGGACTCGACGAGCTTGAGCTGGAACGGCGAGCTCGTGTCGGCGTTCACCTCCGCGATCGCGGTCCGGACGCCATAAAGGGCGTTCAGTCCGAGCTGCTGATTGTCGCCCGAGAGAACGCCCTGAAAGCCGATGGTGATCGTTTTCTTCCCGTCCCCGGAAGAACCACCGCCACTGTCGCTCCCACAGGCCGCGGCGGTCATCGTCACGGCCGCGGCGATGGCTATCGCTCCCAGGAGCGGGCGCCTACGCATGCATTTCCTCCTCCGGTCCGCCGATCGCAAGCCCGATGCCACGACCGACCCAGCTACGAGCTACCCCCGGCGCCACCGACGTCGAACCGGCGCGCCACCGCCTAGAGGATGACGCGCCCCCCCGCGCCGCCCCCGACCGCCCCCCGGAAATCCGCCCGGACCGGCGGGATGATCCGGCCGACCCGCACGCACTCTCCGCCGAGATGGCGGAAACGTAGTCCCCGGGCAGATCGACCGAAAGTACTCATATCAGGTTGTTACCTGGTTGACACAAAAGTGGTGCCCAGACGCGTTCGCTGTTTACAGTCCGCGCGGGTCGTCCGCGTGCCGCAACCTTGCGAGCGCCGCGCCGAAACTGCTCCTGCCGTGGTCAGCGCGGTGCCGACCACACCGCCTGGCTGGTGCCGAGGGGGGCCGGCGCCGAGAGCCAGCGCGGGGCCACCCCGGCGACGGTCGCCGCCGGCCGGATGTAGGAAAGCTCACCGAACTCGCTGCTCAGGCAGGAGCGGTAGGCGTCGACGTCGTCCGCGGTCGGGTCGGGGTGGGCCAGGGTGTCGTGATGGCCGAGATCCTGCAACCACCGCCCGGTCCGGGCCAGGGAGACCCGCACGTGCCAGCTCCCGCCCTCGCTCACCCGCCGGGCGAGCGCGTCGAGCACCCCGAACGCGGCGAGGTAGCCGGTGCCGTGATCGAGTGCCTGCGCCGGCAGCGGCACCGGGCTTGACGCGCCGGCCGCCTCGGCCGTGGCGAGGACGATCCCCGAGGCGGTCTGGACCAGGCTGTCGAAGCCGCGCAGCCCGCTCCACGGCCCCTGCCGTCCGTAGGCGCTGATGCTGGCGTAGACGATGCCCGGTCGCATCCGGGCGACAGCGTCCGGGCCGAACCCGAGCCGGTCCAGCGCGCTCGGCCGGTAGGCCTGCAGGACCACGTCCGCGGACGCGATCAGCTCCCGCAGCCGGCGGGCGTCGGCGGCGACCCGCAGGTTGAGGAACGCATTGCGTTTGCCGAACCCCGTGTCGACCAGCAGGCTGTGCACCTCCGGCAGGTGGGCGGCGCCGACCCGCAGCACGTCCGCGCCGTAGGCGGCGAGCGTGCGCCCGGCGATGGGGCCGGCGATGACCCGGGTCAGGTCCAGCACCCGCAGGCCGGCGGCCGGCGTCTCCGTCGGCGCGAACCGCGCCGGTGGGGCGTCGCCGAGCCGGGTCACCTCGATCAGCGGCAGTTCGGCGACCGCCCCGGCCTGCCGGTGCTCGGCCCACTCCGGCTCCGCGCGCGCCATGCTGGCGCACAGCCCCATGGCCTGCAGCTCAAGCTCCAGCGGCGCGGCCTCGACGCGCCGGATCACCCGCTCGACGGCGGCGCGGTCGTTCGGCGCTCCGAGCAGATCCAGCACCCCGTTGCGGTGGTGCGGGAAGTTGCAGTGAAGCTGGATCCAGCGGCCGTCGGCCGTGAGGTAGTAGCCCGAGATCGGGTCCCACGGGCCGGGCGGCGCCTTCCCGTCGATGCGCAGGTGGCGCTCGCTGCGGAAGGCGGCACCGGCGTGGCGGGTGTCGAGGGTGATGTCCGGGGGGCCGCCGCCGGTGCGGGCGGCCAGCAGCCGCCCGGCCCCGACCGCCGCGGCCGCCACCGAGGCGGTCGCGACCATCGTCACCCGGTAGAGGCTGGGCAGGACGTCTGCTGGCCCGGTGACGGTCAGCCGGTCCGCGATGTCAGGCTCCCCCACCAGCGACGCGACCTCATCGACGATCTTCGCGACCTGCGCCATGTCCCCATCCCGTGTTACCCGTGCGCACGCTCCGCGCCGGCCCTGGCGGCGCGCCACCGGCTGGAGCCGGGGGCGTGACCGGCCCCGCACGTAGGGGGCTAGTCGCGAGCAAGAAACGATCACTCAAATCGCAGAGTGCGTAGAATGTTACTTTGAGCGTCGGTCGGGTTGCCGGTCTCGCGCTCGCCTTCGGGCGGTTCGGCGCTCATTCTGGTCACGTGCCCGAACTTTCGCCATGACGCGGTGCCGCCGGACCACCCGATCGGGTGGTCGAGGACGGCCGGGGAGGCGCCCGTGGGTGCGAAGCCCTCGCTGTACGAGGTCCTGGGGTTGGCGCCGGGCGCCACCGCGGACCAGATCCGCCACGCCTACCGGGTCGCCGCGCGGCGCACCCATCCGGACGCCGGCGGCTCGTCGCCGGCCTTCGCCCGGGTCAACGTGGCCTACCGGATCCTCAGCGACCCCGGCCTGCGCCGCCGCTACGACCTACGGCTCACCGACGAGGGCCGGCCGCGCACCACCGGACCGGGCCATCCTCGGCCCGGGCCGCCCCATCCCCACACCGGGCCCCATCCCCACGCCGAGTCGAATCCCCAGACCGGGGCGAATCCCCGCACCGGGGCGTATCCCCGCACCGGGGCCTATCCCCCAGGCGCGCCGTACACCCCCGGCGGGCCGCAGGCCCCGAGTGGCGGCAGTCCGGGGGCTGCTGGAGCGCCCCGGCCGCGGCCGGGAGCCGATCCGCCCGCGCCGCGGCCCGGCGCCGACCCGGTGGTGCGGCGGCGCTACCTGATCATGATGTCGATCGCACTCGCCCTGTTCATCGCGGGTGGCACGGTGGTCCGGCTTTACTCCCTCCCGGCCGCCATGATCATGATGGTGATCGCGGCGATCATCCCGCCGGTGGCCGTCACCGTCGCGGGCCGTCCCCGCCAACCCCCGGGCCCGACCCATCACCACCGGCCAGGGCGGGGAGGCTAGCGCAGCCGCTCACAAGCCCTCTTCCGCCGGCGCCGCAGCCGGCGGGTGGCCAGAGACGCGATCCCGGTCGGCGGCCCGGCTCCCGAGGCTGGTCAGCCGGGCAGGCGCACCCGCAGGGAGCCGACGGGACGCCCGCCGCCGAGCACCGTCGGCGCCCCAAGCACGGCGAGCTGCGCCATGTCCAGCTCGAGATGTCCCGGGGTGTCCACCCCGGGCAGCGCACCCAGGCGGTTCAGCGCGGCCAGCGCGACCGGGATGCCCGCCCGCCCGGCCCCGTCTGCGATCTTGATGGCGACGGTGTGCCCGTCGAGCGTCGCGACCAGGGTGACGCCCTCGGCGCCGTTCTTCGCCAGCACGCCCGGCGCCGCACGCATCAGGTCGGTGTCGGGGCGCCCGACCCCGCCGACCAGCTCGGGATGGGCGCGCATGGCGTCGACGACGCGCCGCTCCGGGCTGCCCGGCGCCGCCTGGACCATCGCCCGCAGCCCGCGGGCAAGCCCGGTGAGCGAGAACGCGAACAGCGGCGCGCCGCAGCCGTCCACCGTCGTGCCGGCGATCTCCTCGCCGGTCAGGTCCTCGACCGTGCGGCGGATCACCTGCTGCAACGGATGGTCCGGTTCGGTGTAGTTCCGCACCGGCCAGCCGGCGGCCACACAGCAGGCGATCATTCCGGCGTGCTTGCCCGAACAGTTCATCAGGACCGGTTCGGCGCGCCCGCCGGCGCGCAGGTGAGCCTCGGCTGCGGTGGTGCCCAGCGGCAGGTCGGCGGGGCAGCGCAGGGCGTCCGCGGAAAAGCCGGCGACGGAGAGGATTTCCAGCACCCGGGCCAGGTGGGCCGGCTCGCCACTATGTGAACTCGCGACCACGGCGAGCAGGTCGCCCGGGATGTCCCGGCTCAGGAAGACCCCATCGAGACCGGCCCGCAGCATCGCGGCGGCCTGGAAGGGCTTGGCGGCCGAACGGGGGAACACCGGCCGGTCGGGCGCGCCCACCCGCAGGGCGACGGCACCATCGCGGCCGAGACCCACGACGGTGCCGTGATGCAGGCTCTCGACGAACGGCGCGCCGCTGCGCAACCCCCGGACGACCTCGGCGACCACCTGCGGACCCTCCGGTGGCTCCATGGCTGTCAGGGTACGACGGCGCTGCCGCCGGGGCAGGCACCATGCCACATCCCCCACATCCGGCGAAAACGGCCACTCCCCGCGCCAGTCGAACCGCTACCCGGACGTGACCGGGCCGCATACCCTGATGACGTGCCTGCCTACGACTACCGCTGCCGGGTGTGCGACGCCTCCTTCGAGGTTCGTCGGAGCATCACCGATTCCACCCCGACCGACGGGGTGAGCTGCCCGTCCGGGCACGCCGAGACCTCGCGGGTCTTCTCCGCGGTGGCCGTCAGCCGCGGCGCGGCCGCCCCGGCCATGGCGGCGCCGACGGGCGGCGGCGGAGCGTGCTGCGGCGGGGGTTGCTGCGGCTGACGCCGCCCCGTCTCACCGCTGGCGGCCTGCGCCGCGGCTCTTCGTCGGCCCACGGGCCGCCCGGCTGCGGGGACCGACGTCCACCTGGCGGTCGCGCTGGCCGCCTGACGCCGCCGCCCGGTCCTCGACCAGGCGTCGGCGAAGCAGCCGCAGGGTCTCGTCCCGTTCGGTCTGGTTCAGGCCGGAGACGAGGGTCTGCAACAGGCCGCCCGATCCGGGTTGTCGGTCACGGTTACCGCGCCCACGCGTACCCATGAACTCACTCCTACCCACGGGTGTGACACGTCACGCGGCACCGTCCGGAACCCGCGTGAGGTGACGGGCCGCGCGCCGGCCCGCAGCCTGGCCGGACCGGGCCGGTCACCGCCGCCGCGTCCGGGGCCGCGGATCAGCCCGACGCCCCCGGACGATCGGCCCGCCCGCCCAAGGCGGCGGCCCGCCGCGAACGATCGGCCGGCCACCGCCCGGTCGCCCGCAACACGCTCGCCGCGCCAAATCCTCCGGCCGTCCGCACCGCCAGCCTCGTCCGCGTCGCCAGCCCCGTCTTCGTCGCCAGCCCCGTCTTCGTCGCCTGACCTGCTGAGGTCGGCCTCGTCGCCGGCGCCGCCCCCGCTGCCAGCGTCGGCTTCGCTGCCGGCGTCGGCCTCGCTGCTTGCGCCGCCCCCGCTGCCGGCGTCGACTGCCCTGCCGGCGTCGACTGCCCTGCCGGCGTCGACTGCTCTGCCCGCTGCGGGCGCGCCGGCCTGCGGGCCGAGCGGACGGACGAGCCGAGCGAGCGGTGTGACGAGCGCAGGAACGTCAGCGCAGCCGAACCCGCGTCGCCCAGCGAGGCCCGCGCCGACTGGCTGTAGGTGTGCACGACACGCCGGTCGAAGGTGGGCGGCCCGAAGATCATGATCCAGGCGACACCGAGCGCCCACAGGCCGGCCAGGGCTCCGAACGCCAGAGCTCCGAAGCCACCCAACAGTGCGAAGAACACCAGGAACGCGACGCTCGCGGTCAACCCCCAGCCGATCAGGCGGCCAAGGCTGATCGGCTCCGCCGGTCCCCGCCGAGCAGCGGGCGGCCTGGCCGACGCGGATGCCGCCGCCCGGACCGACGCCGGGCGCGCCGCCCGCGCGGCGGGGGACCTCAGGTCCCGGCCAGCGGCCGAACCACCCACCGCGACCGGTCCGGCGCCCCCGGAAGCCCGGGTTGACATGGGCCCAGCGGTCCGGGCCGGAGCGGGCGGGGCGGCAGGGCGGGACGCGGCCGCCCCGGCCGAGACGGGCCGGGCAGCCCGGGTTGAGCCGGGCGAGGGAGCCCGGGATGCCGCCGGGTCCCGGGCTACCCCTCGGGAATCCCGGGTTGCGGAGCCGCGGGTGGTAGCTGTGCGTGGCCGTCGATCCAGCACGGTGCGTCCCATGGCTGCTCTGTGCCCCGGTGGTGCCGGCGTCATGCAATCGTCCTCATGACGACCGCCACATTCCCCTGCCACTCAACGGTTTTCCCACCGGACGGCGCCGCGGTGTCGGATAGCGGACACCCGCGCCTGTCGCGCGGAGCGGATCGCAGCCCCGTACCCCGCACCGCGGTCCGAATCCCGGCCGAACGCGGTCCGTCAGCGCCGCAGCGACTGGGCGTCGGTCCCCTGCCGCAGCATCCGCCACAGCTCGCCGACAGAGGTGAACTGTACGCCGGGCGGCGCCGGGGCGACCTCCTCGATCACCCGGTCCGGGGCGTGCTGGTGGCGGAGATGATCCATGATCTCCTCCCGCTCGGCGGGAAAGACCGCCCGGCCGAGCCAGCGGGCAAGCTCGGACCGCTCCTCGACGTCGGCCAGCGTCATGCCGGCTGCCGCCCCGGTCCGGGACTGGGCGGGGTCCGGGAACTGCGCGTCGCCGGGCAACTCGTCCGTCGGTTCGACGGACCGCCACTCCTCCGCCCGGGTGTCCCGGCCGCTGCGCACGAACCCGGAGACCTCGTGCGCCATGGCGTCGTCCCGCCACGGACCGTGCTTGGAGCTTCCCCGATCCACTGCCATGTCTCGTTCCTTCCCTCCGTCGCCATCGCGGACGGCGACGGGTGGTCGAGAAACCGACGGCCCGCGCGGCGGACTGCGCGCGGGAGGGGCGGTCACCCCGTTCGTCCCGCCGGATCCGCGTCGCGCAGTGGATGTACACGCTGAGGCACGAAACAAACCCTCCGCGGGCAGCGCGGTTCACCGGCAAGCCCGGACGGGAACACCCAGAGACATGAGGCGGACACCGCACGATGTCCTCGTCGGACCGGCCGAGCGCCTGGAGCGGGCCGAAGCCCTCGATCCGGTGGCAACGAAGGTCCGCGACCGCGTCCGGCACAGCCTGGGGCCCGGTGCTGCGCGCGACCTCCTCAACGGGGTGCCGCTCGGGCATCCGCTGCACCCCGCCCTGGCCCAGCTCCCGCTGGGGACCTGGCTGTCCGCGGGGATCGTGGACCTGCTTGGCGGGCGCGACGAACGGTCCGAACGGGCGGTGCGGGTCCTGATCGGCTCGGGCCTGATCGCCGCCGGGGCGGCTGCGGCCGCGGGCCTCGCCGACTACTCCGAGCTGCGCCAACGTCAACTGCGTGTCGGCGTGGCCCATGCCGGCGCCAACAGCCTGGCGGCCGGCTGCTACCTCGCGTCGTTGCTGGCCCGCTGGGGCGGGCACGACGGGCTGGGCCGACGGCTGGGACTGGCCGGGCTCGCCGTCGCGGGAATGTCGGCCTATCTAGGAGGTCATCTCGCCTACCGGCAGGCGTCGGGGGTCAATCACGCCGAGGAGGTCGCCCACCTGCTGCCGCCCGGCTGGCACCGGGTCGCCCGGCTGGACGAGCTCGCCCCGGGCCGCCCGGCGGTCCGGCTGCTCGGCGAGGTGCCGCTGTTGCTGCTCCGGCAGGGGGATCACGTCGACGTCCTCGCGGACCGGTGCAGCCACCTGGCGGGACCACTGCACGAGGGGAGAGTCGTGATCGACGACGGCGTCACCTGCATACGCTGCCCCTGGCACGGCAGCACGTTCCGGCTGGCCGACGGGGCGGTCGCGCACGGCCCCGCGACCGCCGGGCAGCCCCGCCTGGAGGTGGCGGTCTCCCACGGCGACGTCGAGGTGCGACTGTCCGACGCCGGAGTCTCGTGACGTCCACCGGGGCCCCGAGACGTCCGCCGCGGGCGCTGGACGCTCCGGGCCCGTCGGGCGAGTGCACCGCATGCCCCGTATGGACGATCCGGGGGCACCACGGGCGGGCCATACGTTCGGCCAGTAAATGGTCCGGTCGAGTCAGACGCCCGGTGACTCGCCATGGTGGCCGGTCTGCCCCGCGCGGGGGAGTGGATGGCCCGACCGGGCACGCCCGGGAGGGGCAGAAAGCCCCGGATCGGACCATCGACGGCCTTGGTGACGCGCCCGGACGGACCATGTCCGCGCGGGGGGCCCACGCGGGCGGTGGCCGCCCGGGCGGCGGGCCCGTTCGGGCGGGTGCTCCCCACCCACACCCGCTCGAGCAACACGGGAGTGCATCCCCCACCTGTGCCATGGGGGAGCCCCCCACTCTGACTATTCAGATCCGCCGACGCCTCTCCGGTCGTCGCGGCAGGCCGGCGGACCGACAATCGGGCGGCGGAGGACCGGCTGTCGACGGGGCCGTCGAACGGCGGTCACAGCGCCGTCGGGGCCGCGAGATCAACCGACGGCGACGGCGACGGCGCCCCCATCCGTGCCCCGTCGACGGTCGCCCCGGAGTCGACCGCATAGAGCGCGCAGGGCTTTCCGATCACGGGCCGGGCAACATTGCGGACCGGCACTCCGCCCGCCGTCGACCCGCGTTCCGAGCCCGCATGGGCGTGTCCGTGCAGGGCGAGGGCGGCGCCCCCGGCATCCATCGCCTCGGCGAGGTGATAGCTGCCGAGAAAGGGATAGATCTCGGCCCGCTCACCGATCAGAGTGTCCGGAATCGGGGCGTAATGGGTCAAAGCGACACGGGTATCGCAGTCGAGCGCCTCCAAGGCGTACCGGAGCCGAGTGGCGACCTCCCTCGTATGCCGGACGAAGGCCTTCATCAGCGGTTCACCGAAGTCGGTTCCGCTGGCCCCGGCAAAGCCGCCACCGAATCCCTTGACGCCGGCGATCCCGAGCCGCGCACCGTCGATGTCCACCACCGTTCCGGTGCCCTCGAGCACCGTCACGCCGGCCGCGGTGAGGATGGCGGTGATCTCCCGCTCCGCATTGCTGTGATAGTCGTGGTTGCCGAGCACGGCGATGACGGGCAGCGGCGCGCCCGCCACCTCGGCCGCGACAACCTCGGCCTCGGCGGGCAGCCCGTGCTGGGTGAGATCGCCCGCCAGCAGCAGCACGTCGGCGCGCCCGGCGAGGCCACGGACGACCGGCGCGAAGGTTCCGCCGCTGTCCGTTCCCAGGTGGATGTCGCCGACCGCGGCGATGCGCATCATGAAATGGTCTCCACCTTCGCAGTCTCATCGGCCGCCGTGGTGCGACCGGTGATCGTGACCTCGTTGCGGACCAGCCGGCCGGGGGCGGCCTCGGCCAGCACGTCCGCGACCGCCCGGCGACGGGCATCGGTGGCGACCTCGCCCTCGACGAGGATGCACCCGTCGGCGACCACCACCTCGAGCCCGAGCTCCGCGACCCGCGCATCCTCGGCAAGGCGTTCGTGCAGCTCCCCGGCGAGGTATTCGTCGGCCTCGGCCAGGTCCAACTCCCCCGCCAGGTGCAACTGTCCCTCCGGTTCGCGGCCGTCTTCTTTCTTGCCGACCCGCAATCCAATGCCTTCCGGCGCGCGTCCTTCCGCCTTGCCTCCTTCCGCCTTGCCGCCCTCCGCCTTGCCGGCTTTCGTTCCGCGCTGCGCCGCCCCGGACAGCGCAATCCCGCCACCCGACGCGGTAATCTCGCCGGGCCGGGCGGCGACCTGGTCGGCATCGACCGGCGGAATGAGATTGAGCCGGGCGGCGACCAGCAACGCGGCCTCGGCGAAGGGCGAGGCGGCGGTGGATCGGCGAACCTGGTCCCAGTCGACCTGCTCGCGCATCGCCCGGATCATCGGCAGGACCCGGGCCAGATCGCAGTAGCGCTCCTCCAGGGCCAGCAGGGTCATCTCGAACCAGTCCGTGGCGTCCAGGACGGGCATCCGAACCGAGTCCACCGACATCTCGCTGGACCGTTCCAGCATCTCCGGGGTGACCGCCCGACCGACCGGATGATGGATGAGATCGACGAGCACCTCGCCGTCGAACACCTTGGTGAGCCAGTCCTCCGGCGGATCCACCGGACGCAGTCCTGTCGCGGCCAGAACCTCGACCGCCCGCGGCACATCCTCTTCCCGCAGCATGAAATCGACGTCGTGAACGGGTTCGGGGCCACCGCGGGCCCAGCACGCGTAGCTCCCCCCGAGGGCGAACGGGATGTCCGCCTCCTTCAGGGTCACGGCAACCCGTTTCAGACTCTCCCGCAGACCTCTGGGCGCATCCTCCATACCGCAGCCCGTACCCGCCTGTGCCCTGTGATGCACCTCGCGCGCGGCGCCGGGTGGTCGCGGGTGCCCCTGTCACGATCGCGACATCCCGGAATGGCTACCCCAAAGCGGTGACAAGAGTACTACGCAAGTGCCGGGATGTCCGGCTATCCGTAGTTATAATTTCACTACATGCCACAGGAGTTACGGCTTCGACGTCGGAGCGCCACCCGATTCTCACACCCTGGCGACAACGAGCGTCGGCATGAGCGATGATGACCTTTGCGGCGAACTCGTCGGCCGCCCACTTCGACACCGGATTGGAAGCGAACCCTGAACGCGCGCACACGATCCGACCAGTTGCCCAGGGGTGTCGGTGAAGACACCGGCGTGCTGGAACATTCCGGCGAGCGCCTACCCGGGCAACGCGCCACCGGGACGGCCACCCTGTCCCCGCAGCCGGCCGAGCCGCCCAGCACCAGCGGCGTGGTGGACATGTCCAGCCATCCAGGCCAGCTCGCTCGTCGGCTGCAGCAGGTGACCTACCAGCTATGGACGACAACCGTCTCCACCGAGACCACCCCGCCGCAGTTCGTGGTCCTCAACAGCCTCCTCGCCGATCCCGACATCGATCAGCGCACGCTCGGCGAACGGGCGTCGCTCGACAGATCCACGGTCGCCGATGTGGTGGCGAGGCTCGTCCAGCGAGGTCTCATCCGCCGGGTCCGCGACCCGCGTGACGGCCGCCGCAACGTGCTACGGCTGACCAAGCGAGGCGAGTCGACCCACGGCCAGGTGGCAGACCGCATCGAACAGATGAACGACAAGCTGCTGGCCCCCCTGTCCCGGGAGGAACAGGGCACGCTGCTCTCCATGCTGACGCGGATCGTCGACCAGGGCGGCCCGCGCTAGCAAGATCGCCACCCATCGTTTACATTCGGTAACGCTAGGACGTCGATTCGATTCGATCCGACCGGCACCGAGGACGATGCTGCGACTCCGTCGGCCCGACGCGCGGCGTCGTACCCGTTCCACTGGCGCCCCGCTCCCGGGTCAGTCCGCACTTCGGCGACTCGCTGTCGTCGGGCTCGCCGGTCTCGCGGTCGGCACCGTCGGCATCACCGCCTCGTCCCCGCTCCACGGGCGCGAGGCCGCCAGGCCCGCCAGCTCCATCCCGGCGGGCCGTCCCGACCGCGGTGAGCCCGACGGCGGTACGCACGCCGCCGGCCCCGACCTGCCCGCCGATCGTGACCCGACCGGCGGGGGCTCGCCGCACGACGTTCGGCCGGGTCAGACTCGGCCGCATGGAGCCAGTGCCTCGTTCGGTCCCGAGGCCACTGCCATCACCGTCGTCGCGGCGGGCGAGATCGACCTGACCCGGGCGGTCGACCCGCGGGCGGCCGTGATACCGCTGCGCGGCTATGGCACCGCGGCCGATCTCGCCCTCTGCCGGCTGGCGGCGCCCCTGCCCGCGTCCCCCGACGCCCCGACCACCGCGAACGCCCCGGGCACCGCGAACGCCCCGGGCACCGCGAGCACCCCGAGCACTCCGAGCACTCCGAGCACCGCGAGCACCAGGGACGCCGCGAGCACCGGGGACGCCCCGGATCGCCGGCCCGACGGCGGGGATGGCGCCGCCGGCGCCCTCGCCGGCGCCGGTTTCGACCGGTGCGACACGGGCGGCGTCGGACCGCCCGGCAGCGCGGCGCAGCAGCGCACCAGTGCGGCCCTCGACCGCGTGGGCATCGTCGCGTCCGTCCCGGCGGACGCAGGCGCCCGGGCGCCGATCGGGACCGAGACGGTCCGGGGAATGCGGATCGCTCTGCTTTCCTACCTCGTCCCCGCCGGCACGACCGCTCTCACCGCCGAGCGGATCGGCCAGGACGCCGCCCGCGCCCGCTCCGACGGCGCGGATCTCGTCGTCGCGCAGCTCGCCTGGGGCCGGCCCGGCCAGCAGGCTGTGACGCCGCACCAGCGCGACCTGGCCCGCGCGCTGCTCACGTCGTCCGACGTGGACCTGATCCTCGGCACCGGCGGCGGGAGCCCGCTGCCGATCGAGCGGATCGCCGGCCGCTACGTCGCCTACGACCTGGGCACCCTGATCGGCGCGCAGGCGTCCGGCGGCCGCCCGGGCGCCACGGCGGACAGGCCGGCGGCCGGCGGATCGCCCGGGCCGGGCCGCGACGGCGTGCTGCTCTCCATCCAGGTCCGGCGCACGGCCCTGGGCTGGACGGTGGCCGGCCTCACCTACACGCCGACCTGGGCGGATCCCTCCGGCGCCGCAGCCTGGCCGATCGCGGACAGACTGGACGACCGCGGCACGCCCGCGCAGGATCAGGCGCCGTTGGCTGCCTCCTGGCGGCGCACGATCACGGCCGTCGGGGCGCTCGGCTCGACCGACGGCGTCCGGGTCGACCGGGTTCCCCGCGATCCACCCCCGGACCGCCCTGGCGGGCCTGCCAGCGCCCGGAGTCCGGCCGGGCGACCGGCAGGGGGCCGACGCGATGGCACGGATCGGGCCGGATAAGCCGCCGGCGGCCGCGGACGCACGGGATCGCGGCGGCCGTCGGCCGGGCCATCCGCAGAGCTCCCGCCCGTCGGGGAACTGCCACGGACCCAGTCCGCCCTGGCCGAACGAGTGACAATAGATCGAACCTAGTGCAATTAGCGTGTCTTCGCCGTCGACCCGATACTGTCTGCGCTGCGGCAGCGGTGTGACGCCACGCCGTCCACCCAGGTAGCCCGCCCCAAGGAGGAGACACGTGACATCGCCTGACACCGCGGCCCTGGTGCTCCGGGTCATCGTGGGTCTCACTCTGGTCGCCCATGGCTACAACCACGTCTGGGGGCCGGGCGGGATCAAGGGCACGGCCGGGTGGTTCCAGAGCATGGGGCTGCGTCCGGGCATCGTGCACGCCTGGGCCTCCGGGCTCGTCGAGCTCGCCGCGGGATTCGGGCTGGTCTTCGGCTTCCTCACGCCGTTCAGCGCCGGCGGCATCATCGGCACGATGGTCGTCGCGGGCATCACGGCGCACCGCAACAACGGCTTCTTCATCTTCAAGCCGGGCCAGGGTTACGAGTACGTCCTGATGATCGCGGTTGTCTGCGCGGCAATCGGCATCCTCGGCCCCGGCAAGGCGTCGCTGGACCACGCGATCGGCATCGAGCTCGACGGCTGGGCCGGCGGCCTGATCGCGATCCTGCTCGGCGTCGGCGGGGCCGCCCTGCTGCTGGTGACCGCCTGGCGGCCGGAGCGCAAGCCGGCGGAGTCGACCCAGGTCTGAGCACACCGCCCAGCACCCACCGCCGGGTGCGGCACGGGTACGACACGGGGGCGCCCGGCCGAAGAGTGTGCTCATACTGACCTACGTGCCTACGAACTCCGACAGTGGACGGCTGGCCGCGGCGACGTCCGGCCCGTCCCTGCGCATCCCGAGCGGCGGGCTGACCCTCGCCGCGGACGCCTACGGCGACGACACCGATCCTCCGGTGGTGTTACTCCACGGTGGCGGCCAGACCCGTCACTCCTGGCGGCGCACCGCCCGCCGGCTCGGTGCGGACGGCTGGTACACCCTCACGGTGGACCTGCGCGGCCACGGCGACTCTGACTGGTCCCCCGAGGGCGACTACGCCCTCGACGCCTTCGCCGACGACGTGCTCGCTTTGCGCCGCGCCCTCGGCCGGCCGCCGGTGCTCATCGGCGCCTCGCTGGGCGGGATCGCCTCCCTCGCCGCCGTCGGCCGGGACCCCGACGTCGCGCGCGGTCTGGTCCTCGTCGACGTGTCGCCGTTCCTGCAGCCCCGGGGCACCGGACGGATCATGGAATTCATGCGGGCCGCGCCGGACGGCTTCGCCTCCGTGGAGGACGCCGCCGACGCGGTCGCCGCCTACCTGCCGCACCGGGAGCGCCCGCGCGACCCGGCCGGGCTGCGCAAGAATCTCCGCTTCGCCGACGGACGCTGGTACTGGCACTGGGATCCGGCGTTCGTCTTCCCACCGGAGGGCCACGACCCGCGGCTGCGGCTGCGCACGCCGCTGGAGGAGCTGTCCGCCATCGTGACGAGGCTACGGATTCCGACCATGCTCGTGCGGGGCGGCCAGTCCGACGTGCTCGGCGAGGACGACGCCCGCCGGTTTCTCGACCTCGCCCCGCACGCGGAGTACTGCGACGTCGCCGGGGCGCACCACATGGTGGCCGGCGACGACAACGCCGTCTTCGACGTGCGGATCCTCGATTTCCTCCAGCGCCGGATCCGGCCCCGCCTGGTGCTGGGTCCCACCGGCTGACCGGCGTCCCCCACCCGGTGGGGTATGCCTGCACTCGATGGACGCCGCACCGGACGCGACCCCAGCCGAGGATGCTGGCCCGCCCGCGGTCGCCGGCCTGCTGCTGGCGGCCGGGGCGGGGCGGCGGATGGGGCGCGCCAAGGCGCTGGTGGAGCTCGGCGGTGAGACCCTCGCCGCGCGGGGTGTCCGGATGCTTGCCGCCGGCGGGTGCGCGCCGGTCGTGGTCGTCGTCGGCGCCGCCGCGGACGAGGTCGGCGCGGCCCTGGCCGGTCTCGCCGCCGCGGACCGCGGGTCGGGCGCCCCTCCCGGCCCGGCCGGGCAGCCTCCCGGCGGGGCCGGGCAGCCTCCCGGCGGGGCGGCGGGGCGGCCCGGGTGGGTGGGTCCGCGCCTGGTGCGGGCGGAGGGCTGGGCCGAGGGGATCGGTGCCTCTCTGCGGGCCGGGCTCGAAGCCCTCGCCGGTACCGGCGCGCACGCCGCCGTCGTGACGCTGGTCGACCAGCCCGGCCTGACCGCGGCGGCGGTCCGCCGCCTGGTCGACGCCGCCGCGCCGGCTGGCGAATACCGGCGGTGCGCGGCGCTGACCGCCACCTACCGCGGGCGGCCGGGCCATCCCGTCCTGCTGCGCCGGGCGGTCTGGGCCGAGGTCGCCGGCCTCGCCCGCGGGGAGGTCGGCGCGCGGGCCTGGCTGCGTGCACATCCCGACGCCGTCGGCCGGGTCGCCTGCGACGGCCTCGGCACCCCCGCGGACGTCGACACCCCTGCCGACCTCGCCGGTATCGAGGAGGATGCCCCCATGGACCTGTCTGTCACCGATAATCCGGAACGCTTCCGCTACGAGGCACTCACGCCCACCGGCGAGGTCGCCGGTTTCGTCCAGTACCAGAAGCGGCCGGATCGGATCATCTTCATCCACACCGAGGTGAGTCCGGAGTTCTCCGGTCAGGGAGTGGGCTCCGCTCTCGCCACCGCGGCGCTGGATGATGTTCGCCGGCAGGGCCTCGCCGTGGTCCCGCAGTGCCCCTACATCCGCGCGTTCATCGAACGCCATCCGGCCTACGCCGATCTCGTCGCCGCCGACGCATGAGCCGCGGCCGTCCGCCGCAGAGCGAACGTCAGGGCTGGTAGGACACCATGCCAACGACGCGAGAAACGGAGGAACAACGCCGAGCCCCGGCATTCCAAGATGAGCTGACGACCGGCCCGCGGCTGGGCAGTATCGGCGGCACGAAAACCGATACGAGGCACAACGCTCCCGATTCCCGAATCGGCGGGGGACGACGGGGAGCGCGGTCGACCGTTGCGCGGTGGGCTCGGCGGGAGAAGTAGTCACATCATCGTGGTGGCGGCGGGTTCGAAACAGGCGCGGCGCCTCCCGTGAAAGGACGTCTGTGTGTCCGGCGCCCGTCATCGGTCCCCAGGTGGAGGCAGTCGCGGCGCCGGGCCGCGCCGGCCTGACCGGCGCGTCCGCAGGTCACCGCGTGGGCGGTCCGCGCGGCCCGGACGGGTCGGCGCCGACGGGCGACGCCGGGGCTGGCGGGCCCGCGGGGTCGGGCTCGGCGCGGTCAGCAGTGCCGCGCTGCTCGTCCTCGGCGGCCTCACGGTCACCGGCATCGGGTTCGCGGCGGCGTCCGTCTGGCACGGCGGCTCGCCGGACGAGTGTGCCGACGGCACCACCCGGACCACGCTGACGATCACCACCGCCCCGACCCTCACCGCGCCGATCAGCCGGCTGGCCACCGAGTTCAGCCGGGCGCACTCCGACCGGGACGGGCCCTGCGTGGCCTTCGAGGTGTCCGCCGCGCCATCCGACCGGGCACTCGACGCGTTGTCGCGGGCAAACGCGCCCGGTTCGACCGTTCCGGACGTGTGGATCCCGGAGTCGGCGGACTGGCTGGAGCTGGGGCAGGAGTCGAACACCGCGGCACAGCAGTTGCCGGCGCGGGCGACGACGATCGCCGGCTCTCCCGTCGTCATCGCGATGCCCCGGCTGATGGCACAGCGGCTCGGCTGGCCCGAACATCACCTGACCTGGGCCGATCTCGCGGCTGACGCGGACGGGACCGCTTTCTGGCCGGGCCGCGGGGAGCCCCGCTGGGGGGAGTTCCGGCTCGCCATGGCCAACCCCGAGAACTCGGCGGCGGCGCTGCGGGCGGTCATCGGCACGGTCGGCGCGGCGCGGCGGTTGGCTCCCGCGGACATGACGCCGGGCACCTTCGACCAGGACCGCGCGGCCCAGACCACGGTGCTGCACCTGGAACGTTCGATCGACTGGCTGCCGCAGTACGACCACCAGCTCTTCGACTCGGTCCGCGACGGCGGCACGGAGAACGGCGCCGCCGGTAGCGCGCCGTCCGCCTTCCCCGCCCTGGAGTCCGACGTCATCGCCTACAACCGGGCGCTGGCGGCCCAGACAGGACCCATGTCCGCGACGACCCTGGTCGCCTCCTATCCCGCCGACGGCGCGTTCACGGCGACGGTGCCCTACATCGTCCTGAAGCGGACGACGGATTCGGTGCCCAGGCGCGCCGCGGCGGACGCTTTCGCGGCCTACCTGCGCGGCGACGCCGGGCGGCGGGCCCTGACCGCGGCCGGCTTCCGCACCCCGGCGGAACTGGAGGGCCGCGACGACCCGGGCGGGCTGTCGGCGACCCTCAACGCGACCGACGGCGTGCGCTCCACCCCGCCGAGAATCGCCAGTACGGACGCCTCGGACAGCGTGCTCGGAACCGCGCGCCGTTTCTTCCGGCACAGCCGTGAACGCGGGGCCACCCTCGCCGTGCTCGACACGTCCGGCTCGATGGCGCTGCCGCAGACCGGCGACGCCGGTCGCACGCGCCTCCAGGCGGCCACGGACGCGGCGCTGACCGGCCTGCGGCTGTTCGCGCCGGACAGCGAGGTCGGCCTCTGGCAGTCCTCCGCCGAACTGCCAGGTGGCCACCGGGAGCTCGCCCCGCTTGCCCGGCTGGACGCTGCGGGCCACGCCGGCACCCAGCGCGACGACCTGACCTCGGCGCCGGCGGACCTGAAACCCACCGGCAGCACCGACCTGTACTCGACCGCCGTCGCGGCCGTGCGCGAGCTGACCGCCAGGTTTGCCCCCGACCGGCTCAACCAGGTCGTCCTGTTCACCGACGGCGACGCGGGCACGGGCGGCGACGATCACGCCGACGGCGAGCAGTCGGGGCGGCCCGCGGCGACGAGCCGCGAGCCGACGCTCGACCAGGCCATCTCCGCGCTGCGGGCCGCCGCCGATCCGCACCGTCCCGTCCAGCTCATCGTCATCGCCTGCGATCCCGGCGCGGATCTCGCCAGCCTGCAGCGTCTGGCCGGAGCCACGGGCGGCCACGCGTACCTCGCCCCGGACGCGGACGGCCTGTTCGACATCTACGTCGACACGCTGACCGGCGCCTAGCCCGAACCGAACCGCCCCGCGACGCATCGCGGTCAGCCCACGACGCCGACGGCTCAGCCCGCGACGCCGGCGGCTCAGCCAACGCGCCGACGGCTCAGCCCGCGACGCCGGCCGCGCGGCGCCGGCCGGCCCGGGTGCGCCGCGGGTCGGGGCTGGCGGCCTGGGGGAAGCGGCGCAGGTACTCGCGTTCGAGCTCCAGCATGCGTGCCGTATGGGTCTCGAACGCGTCCTCGCTGCCGGCGATGAAGGCGTCGTGCCGGGTGCGGTGCAGGTGCCGCAGCTCGCGGACGAGGTCGTCGTCGGCCAGGTTGGGGGCGGGGATGCCCTCGGGTCGGTGCGTCATGACCTGGGTGTACCCGCTCTGCCACCAGCTTTCGCGCCGATCCCCGGCCCGTGGGCGCAACCGACCCACGGTGACAGCCGGCCCGTGGTCACATCGGGGGCGGAACCGACGGGGGGCCGGGCTGCGGGACGGGATCCGGCTCGGGGCCCGGCGGAACGGGATCGGGCCCCGGACCGGGCGGGACCGGATCCGGACCGGGGCCGGGCGGGACCGGATCCGGTCCCGGGCCGGGTGGCACCGGGTCGGGGACGGGGGTCGGCGGGACGGGGTCCGGCGGCGTCGGAAGCGGGCCAGGGCCGGGCGGCGGCAGGACCGCCGTGCCCCCTTCCGCGCGCTGGCCCGGCCCCGGAGCGGGGATGAGGCAGATGGTGTCCATCTCGTGGCGGTGCCCACGCGACGCCCGGCGCACACCGCACACGACCGATCGGACGCGGGGGGTGGCCGCGCCACCGCTCGATCACTACCGTTGCAACGTATGACCGGGTTGGACGGATCCGCGGGTCCGCCCTGGGCCGTCGTCCACCGCACCGAGCAGCGCATGTCGCGGATGGTCGGGTATGCGCGGGCCGCCTGCGCGACGTTCGTGGTCATCCCGCTGTTCGGGTGGGACCGGCTGCGTCACCCCTGGCTCGCCGTGCTGATCGTGGCCGCCGCCGCCGGCGAGGCGAGCTGGTTCGCCTGGCGGGCGTGGCACGGGCCGGACCGGCTGTCCCGGCGGCTGGTGCTCACCGACGTCACCTTCTGCGTGGCGCTGATGCTGGTCGGCTCCCGCGCGGCGCAGCCGCACGAGCGCAACAAGCTGATGACCGAGCTGGTGCCGTTCAGCCTGGTGGCCTCGGCCGGCGTGGGGTTCGGCCTGGGGCTCGGGCTGCTCGCGGTGGCCGCGGTGGTGATCCTGATGACGGCGTGGAGCCTGGCGGTGCTGCCGGACGTCTCCCTCAAGCTCGGCTCGGACCTGCTGGGCTTCGCGCTGTGGTATGTGGTCGCGATGCTCATCGCTCGGGAGCTGCGGACGCTGTCCGGGGCGACCGCGGCCGCCCAGGATGCGGCCAGGGTCGCCGGCCGGCTCGCCGTGGAGCAGGAACGGGAGGCCGAGAGCCTGCGCCAGCGCGAGATCACCCACCGGGAGATCCACGACTACCTGCTGCCCATCGTCGACCACGTCGCCGGCGGCGGCATGCCCTCGCCCGCGTTGGTCCGGGAGGCCCGCCGCGGGGCGCAGCGGGCCCGACGGATCATCATGGACCCGCGCGGGCTGGACCCGCGGGTCCTCGACGGCGACAGCGACAGCGACAGCGACAGCGACGGCGACGGCGACGGCGACGGCGACGGCGACGGCGGCCGGACGTCCGAGCCGGGCGAGACCGGGCTCGAGGCGATGATGTCGGCGGTCGTCGACGTGTTCGCCGACGAGGGCCTCGCGCTCGTCCCCTTCGTGGCGATCCAGGGCGAGCCGCCCGCGCCGGTGCGCGAGGCGCTGGTCGCCGCGACCCGGGAGGCACTGCGCAACGTCGTGCGGCATGCCGGCGGGGTGGACGAGGTCAGCCTGTTCGTCGAGGGCGACGCCGACGCGGTTCTCGTGGTCGTCCGCGACCGGGGCGTCGGGTTCGACCCGGCGACTGTCCGTCCGGGCGGCGGGATGAGCGGCAGCTACCAGGCCGTGCGCCGGCACGGCGGGCAGGCGCTCGTCACCGCCCGACCGGGCGACGGCGTCAAAGTGACGCTGCGCTGGCCGGCCCCGCCCACGCCACCCGACGGCGCCGCACCATCCCGCGCGCCCGACGGCGGGGCACCGCCCTCCTCGCCCGACGGCGGTGCATCGTCCTCCTCGCCCGATGGTGGGACGTCCTCCTCCCCGTCCGGTGACGACGCGCCGTCCTCGGCGCCCGGGCAGACAGGCCCGCGGTGAGCGCCGAGCGCCGGCCGATCTCGGTGGCAATCATCGACGACCATCCGATCGCCACCGAGTCGCTGGCCGCCCGCTTCGCCGGCGCCGGGTTCTCGGTTCTCGCGCCGGCCCCGAGCCTGGAGGCGTTCGACCGCAGCGCCGCGCCCGGCGTCGTCGTCTGCGACCTGCATCTGCCCGGGATCTCCGGCGCTGCGGCCGTGGCCGACCTCTATGCCCGCGGCCTGCCCGTCCTGACGACGTCCGGGGTCGCGACGCCCGACGAGGTGCTCGACGCGATCGCCGCGCAGGCCCGCGGGTTCGTCGACAAGACGGCGCCGGCGCAGCAGTTCGTGGCCGCGGTGACCGCCGTCGCCGCGGGCGGATACCACGTCTCCGCCCGCCTCGCCGGCTTCCTGCTGGAGGACGCGCAGCGGCGGCCGCTGTCGCGCGGCGAGATCGGCGCCGACGAACGCAACCTGCTGCGCGGCCTCGCCCAGGGGGATCATCTCGACGAGCTGTGCGCCGAGTGGGGGCTCGCGGCGCCCGACGCGCACGGCCTCCTCGCCCGGATCTTCGACGCCGCCCGCCGCCGGCGCCGCCTGCACCGGCCCTCGCCGCGGGAGGCCGAGGTGATGGTCCTCGTCGGGTGCCGGGGGCTGTCCCACAAGGAGGCGGCCCGGGCGATGAACGTCAAGGCCAGCGTCGTCGCCGACTACCTGCGCACGGTGCGGGCCAAGTACATCGCGAGTCATCCCGACGCCCCGCCGACGATCCCCCCGAGCGCCGCCGCCGCGATCTGGGCCCGCGAGCTCGGCTTCGACTGAGCGCCACCTCCCCCCGCTCGAACCGTCCGATTCCCGCCCGAACCGTCCGATCCGCGCCCGAACCGTTAGATCCCCGCCCGCCCCCGGTTTTCGTGGGATTGCCCGACGTCTCCTGCGCCCACACCCTCGTCAGGATGGGGGGCGGCGGCGAGGAGGGGGACCGGACGCGGGCGGATCGACTGCGTGCGGTGTTCCTCGCCTCCTTCCTCGACGCGGCGGCGCTGCCGCCCGGCATGTGCCGGATCAGGCCGCCCGACGCCGCGGCCCCGTCGTCCGGCGGCCGGACGGTGCACCAGGGCCAGGCCATCTGGCTGGGCGCGCCCGACGCGGAGCTCTACCGGCTCGACGACACGCGCTGGCTGCTGCCGAGCCCGCGCCGGGCAGGCGAGCTCGCCCGGGAGCTGCTCGGACCGCCGACCACCGCGCCGCTCGCAGGTGCGACGGACGACCCACTCCGTGCGCGCGGGGGCGACGACCCGGCGGTGGCCGGGGTGGGTGGCGCTGGGCCGAGTACCGGCGGGAGGGGCTCGGGACAGGTCCGGCTGCACGTCGTCCGCGACACCCCGGGCGACGGCCACGTGAGCGTTCTCCAGTCCGGGCCCGTGGTGGCGCGGCTCCAGGCCGTCCCTGGCGAGGGTTCGGCGCTGCCAGCCGGCCTCGCCGCCGACCTCGGACGGCTGGTCGCGCGCCAGATCTCGGCGCTGGACGGCGCGGCTCTGGATCTGCGCCGGCCTGCCTGGCACCCCGCCCGGTGGATTTCCCGACCGGGCCGTTGACGACGGGGGAAAATCCGCGGAGAAACCAGCCTTCGACGGCTTGCGCCGGCGTTTTTCCCCCGATGAATCGGGGATGGCGGGCGCCGTCGGCATCCCGCACGATGGGTTCAGGGACCACGCCGGTGCGACGGGTCAGGCCAGTTCGTCGGGGGGACGAGACGGCCGGGTGCCGAATCGGGGGCGCACCGGCGTGGTTCCGCGGGCTGCCGGCCTTTTCGGGGGAGGCCGGCAGCCCGCCGCTCGTTCCCCGCCCCAGTCGCCCCGCACCCAGTCGCCCCGCACCCAGTCGCCGCGTCCCAGTCGCCCCGGCCCCGCACCCAGTCGCCCCGGCCCGCACCCAGTCGTCGCGTCCCGCACCCAGTCGCCGCGTCCCGCGCCCAGTCGCCGCGTCCCGGTTCACCGCGCCGCCGCCGGCACCCGACCGGCCGCGGCCGGGCCACCCGGCGCCCGACGGCCCACGACCCAGCGCAACCACGGGCGGCGACCGCATACGGACGGTCGGTCCCGTTATCCTGCCGTTTGACGAGGGTGTCGACGGTGCTCCGGTCGGCGCCGCTACGATCTGCCCACCGGAATCGAGGACAGGGGGTGCCGTGGGCGAGCCGATCCTCGCGATCGACTACGGTACCTGCAGTGCCCGGGCGGCTCTTGCCGTCGAAGGCCGCATCGAACCGGTCCGGGAACCCGCCAGCGGCTCGGTGAGCTGGCCGGCGTCGGTGTTCGCCGACGGGGGCAACCTGATCGTCGGTACCCTCGCCGAACGCCGCAAGCGGATCTGGCCCGCCGCCTACCGCGGCGAGATCAAGCGCGACCTGGCCCGCGACGGCGCCGTCCCCCTGGACGGCCGCGGTTACCCCGCGCACGTGCTGGTCACCGCCGTGCTCGGCGCCCTGAAGGCGGAGGCTGAGCAGCAGCTCGGCGGGCAGTCGCTGACCCGGGCCGTCGTCACCGTGCCGGCGAGCTACGACCCGGCCGGCCCGCTGCGCAGGATGATGATCTCGGCGGCGGAGGCCGCCGGCTTCGTCGACGTGGACCTGCTCGCCGAGCCGGTCGCCGCGGCCTGGTCGCCGCTGGTCGGCGCCGAGCCGGAGCCCGGTTCGCTGATGCTCGTCTACGACCTCGGCGGCGGGACGTTCGAGGGGGCGCTGGTCTCGGTCGGCGAGAGCGGCCGGCACGAGATGATCGCGCACGCGGCGCTGCACGACTGCGGCGGGCGTGACCTCGACCAGATCCTCTACGACGAGATCCTCGGCCTCTACGGCCCGGGGCTGGAGCCGCTGCTCAACCCGCCGGGCCCCGGCGACATGTACCAGACCACGGCCAGCCGTACCCGCCACGAGCTGCTCGACTTCGCCCGCGCGGTCAAGCACCAGCTCACCGACATCGCCGTCGTCGAGGACGTGTTCAGCCCGGCCGGCCTGCTGGTCAGCATGCAGCGCGACCGGTTCACCCAGCTCGCCTCGCCGACCCTGGCCCGCACGATGGCCTGCTGCCAGCACCTGCTGGAAAGCGCCGGGTACGGGCCGGACAAGCTCGGGGGGGTGCTCCTCGTCGGCGGCAGCTCACGCATCCCGGTGGTCACCGACGTCCTGGAGGGGCGGCTCGGGGTCGGTACCGACTGGCCCGGTCAGCAGTTGTTCTCCTCGGTCGACCCGGAGCTCGCCGTGGTGCTCGGTGCGGCGGCCTGGGCGTCGTCGGTGTCGACCCGGCGGACTACCGCCGCGCGGCCGAACCCCGTGGAGCAGCCGGCCCGCTGGGACATCCCCGGTGGGCGGGCGACGATGGTCCGCTGGCTGGTCGAACCGGGCGAACGTTTCGACGCGGGCGCCGTGCTGGCCCGCGTCCGGCTGACCGACGGCTCCCTGTTCGACCTGGCCGTCGAGGGGCCGGGCAGCCTGGTCCACACCCACGCCGAGCCGGGCACGCCGGTCCGCGACGCCGACTGGCTCGCGACCACCCTGCCCTCGGGGCCGGCGCCGCTGGGGTCGGCGGGCGCCGCGGACCTGCGCGGCTTCGAGCGCAGCAGCCGCCCGTCGCTGCGCGTGGAGGTCACCGCGCGGGCCACGCTCAAGGGCCACGAACGCGACGTCACCTCCGCCGCCTTCTCCCCCGACGGCGCGCTGCTCGCCACCACCAGCAAGGACGGCACCCGGTTGTGGGACGTGGCGACCGGCCGCACGTCGCTGACTCTGAGCGGGCGCAAGAGCCTGGTCGTGCACGGCTGCGCGTTCTCCCCCGACGGCAAGCTGCTGGCCACTACCGGCAGCGACAAGACCGCCCGGATCTGGGACGTCGCCTCCGGCCGGCAGACGGTGACGCTGACCGGGCACCGGGGGCCCGTCTACGGCTGCGCGTTCTCCCCCGACGGCAGTCTGCTGGCGACGACCGGCACCGACCGCACCGTGCGGCTGTGGGGCTCGTCGACCGGCAAGAACATCGCCACCCTCAACGGGCACCGCGGCACCGTCTACGGCTGCGCGTTCTCCCCGGACGGCCGGCTGCTGGTCTCCGCGGGCGCCGAGTCCACGCTGCTGTGGGACGTCTCCGTCGGGGAGGCCCTCATGAACCTGCCGGGACACACGAACTTCGCCGGCGGCTGCGCGTTCTCCCCCGACGGCAGCCTGCTGGCGACCGCCGGCAACGAGGGCACCCGGCTGACCGACGCGGGCAGCGGCAGCACCGTCGCGACCCTGCCCGGCTCGGCCCAGAGCTGCGCCTTCTCCCCCGACGGGCGGCTACTGGCGACGGCGAGCACCGACGACACGGCCCTGCTGTGGGACGTCTCGACCGGCGCGGCGATCGCCACCCTCACCGGGCACAGCAGCACCGTGATGAGCTGCGCCTTCGCCCCGTTCGGCCTGCTGCTCGCCACGACCAGCACGGACATGACCGCCCGCCTCTGGGACATCATCTACACGCCGTAACCGGTGCTCCTCCCCGGCCCGGCCCGCGCGACCAGGTGGCGGCGTGGGCCGGGCGGGGCGGTGAGCGGGGCGGTGGGCGTCAGCCGGTGGGCAGCTCCCGGGCGAACAGCGCCGTGACCTTCTCCCAGTGCCGCTGTTCGGCCGCGGCGTCGTGGCTGGGGTTGTCCGCGACGGCGAAGCCGTGGGCGGCGGTGTAGTGCTCCAGCTCGTAGCGGGCGCCGGCCTTGTCCAGCGCCGTGGTGAGCAGCTCCTGCTGCTCCGGCGTGCAGGACTGGTCGTTGGCCGCGACACCGAAGTAGAGCGCCGCGCTGATGTCGTCCGCCCGCAGGTGCGGGCTGGTCGGCTCCTCTGTGGCGATGCCACCGCCGTGGATGGACGCGGCGGCCGCGACCCGGTCCGGGATCGCGCCGGCCACGGTGAAGGCCATCAGCCCGCCCCGGCAGTAGCCGACGGTGCCGACCTTGTCGGCCCGCACGTCGGACCGGGCGTCGAGCACCGCGAGCAGCGCCGCGGTGTCCTGAACGACCAACTCCGGGGCCGCCTTGCCCATCACGGCCATCAACTCGGCGCGTAGATCAGGATCGGACCACACCTTGCCCACGTCGAACGAGATCTTGCCGGATCGGTAGAAAAAGTTCACCAGCGCCACCGCGTAGCCGCGCGAGGCGAACTGGGCGGCCATGTCGTGCATGACCGGGCGGACGCCACCGGCGTCCGGATAGAAGATGACGACCGGCGGCGTCGTGCCCCCGCCGTCGTCGGGGGTGTGCAGGTACACGTCCATCACACCGTCGGCCGTGCGTACATCGAGTTCGGTAACGGGCACTCGGTTCGCCTCCCGCTGGTACCGTCCCGGCCTCGTGCCGGGCGCAGCCATGCGGCAAGCAGCATCCTCCATGCCGCGCCGAGAGGATAAAGACGGCCCCCGCGGCTGCGGTGGGCGCCCGCGCCACCACGTCAGGCGACCGACTCGGCGCAGACTTGTCCGAGATGCGCGACGTCAGGAGTCGCAGCCCCGGCGCGGGAGTGGTCCCCGCGCAGGGTCAAGCGGCGGGACGCGGCGGAGACGTCGGAGCCGGAAGGCTCAGGCGGGACGCGCGGAGTCCGCTGCGGCGGCGGGGTCCGTCGCGTCCGCGGGCGGGCACTCCAGGCCAAAGTCGTCGAGCACGGCGGTCGGCGCGACGCCGCAGCCCACTTCGTAGGTGCCGAGCTGGACAAGCTTCCAGCCGCCGTCGGTGCGGTGCAGCACGCCCTCCGCCCGGTCGAGGTCCTCGACCGTCGGGTGCAGCTCGGTGTACGCCCAGCTCGGGTCGCTGCTCGCGAGGCGGGTGCCGGCGACCTCGTAGTCCTTCGCCGGAACCTGCGCCGTGTACGGGCTGGTGCGCACCGCCTTGTCGATGGCGTCGGCATCGCGCGCGGAGGGGGCGACGGTCTCGGCGGCGGCGTCGCGGACGGGCGCCACGACCACGCCGGTGCTCGCGGTGGCGGCAGTGGACCCGGTACAGGCGAAGGCAGTTCCCACCGTGACAACTCCCGCGGTGACCAGAGTGGCTGTGGGCAGTACCACCCGACGCGCCACGCGAGGGCGCACGCCGTGGCGGGCGGACTGAGGACGACGGTGTCGAGCCATGCGGAGCACGTACCCAGTTTGCGCGGGTGAACCCCCCCTTGGGGTGCAGTTCCCTGGTCGTCCTCACGACAGATCACAGCGTGCTCCCCAGGGGTACCCACCGTCACCTGGGTGACAGCCGTGTGACGTCGGGATCGTCACCGCGAGACGCCGCCGACACCGTCGTAGACCGGTCCGCCGACTGGTGGCACGGTCGGGCCCCGCGACCTACCGGACAGCGCCATTGGTCAGGTCGGACTGGCCTAGGACGTTCGGGTGATGCGCGCGTACCCTCGCCAGCGGTCAGGCCCGGAGATGACGGTTAGTTGATCGTCCAGGTCGGGGTCGATCCGGCGTCGGATCCCCATACCACCGAAACGTCTGCAGCGGAGCACAGGTCTAGGAGGTCGGGACGCGGCTTCGTGGGCACCAGGAGGACCATGCGGGGCTGTGGTTCAAAAAAGCGGCGGTAGTCGATGAGCTGACCGATGGCCATACGAACGGCCTCCCGCGTGACGGTGCCTTTGGCTTCGATGAGCTCGCCAGTCGTCTCGTCGTAGAGATCGGTGAACAGGGGACGAAGCTCGTTGGGGGGCAGGATTTGCTTTCGACACACCTCATGACCGAGAGACCGAAGATGCTCGCTGTAGGCGCCGACGAGCGCGGCTTCCCGCCGGAAGGCGGTGGTTGGCTCAGCCGGAGAGGTCATTGCGTACTGTTCAGCGTTCGACACCTCCACCGGGACGGAGGTGACCCTGCTGATCGCCGTGGGAGTCTCCGGGAGGTCTGCATCGATCGACTGCACCAGCCCCTGCGGACGTAGCCGAAACATGATGACTGTCCGCAGCGGCCCACCGTTGGTTTCTGGCGCTTCGCTCGTGTACCACGGGCGATCGGGATCGATCTCGAACGCCCCGAGATACTCAACACCATCCCGCACGACGCGAAAGAGACGAAGGGTGCGGCCGTCCCTCCGGTGACCTAGGATGGCCAGATTCCCTTGCACCATCCGCTGATCACCGAGCTGCCCTTCCCCGGTGTAGTGGAAACATCCGTCGTCGCCCCACCCATCGAAGTAGCCGTGCGACCTCCCCCGTACCGGGTCCGTGAAGAGCAGCACATTGGGAGTGACGCGGGACGGGCCAATTCCGCCCTGCCGTCGACCGCCATACTGCGCGTGGACATCACGACGGACCACCACAACCCCCGGCTGGATCTCCCAGAAGCCAGTGCCCGGGTATGCGGGGCCTACCGCCTGGCCAAGGAGACGGTGCAGCGCCGCCGCGAACTGTTCACGGTTGCGCTCGTCTCGCAGCAGTTCAAAGGCGGGCGCGGAGAGCCCAAACTCAGGATCCTCCCGATCCAGCCACCGGCGTGGCTGCGAGCTGTGTGCCGCAGGCGCTGCTGAGCTGGCGCGGATCTCCCAGAGCGGGGAATGCCTCAGCGCCACCACGGGATACTCGGGTGCTACTCGTCCACGGTTCTCGACCCCGCCCGCGACCAGCGCAGCCGCCAGGTCGTCGCGGACTTCCGACCAGCGACGGAGCCGCACTCCATCCGCGATGCGCTCCACCGCCCACAGCAGCGTCAACGACTGGTGCGGCAGCGGGACGCCCCGAGACGATGCGCTCCGGAGCATCGTCAAACCGCTTAAAGCGTCATCTAGATGCACTGGGCAACGATACGGTCACTCTGTCCGATTTGCACGAGATCTCAGGGAAAGCTCGTCGCGGCCAAACGGCTGGCAGCCGCGGCCACCGGGGGTAAGGTCGGCGCTCCCGCCGCCCGCTGGGTCTGGGCCGGGGTGCTGCACCTACCGATCCAACCGCGTCGTCTCGACCGCTCACAGGAAGTTCACAGGGGAGTCTCAGGCTACGGCTAGGCATTCGGGAGAAGCTGTCCCCTATGCAACCGGTGCGGGTACTCGTGGTGGACGACGAGACGACGCTGGCGGAGCTGCTGTCGATGGCGCTGCGCTACGAGGGGTGGGAGGTGCGCAGCGCCGGTGACGGGCGCGGCGCGCTGCGGCTCGCGCGCGAGTTCCGGCCCGATGCGGTGGTGCTCGACATCATGCTGCCCGACATGGACGGGCTGGAGGTGCTGCGGCGGCTGCGGGCCGAGAGCCCGGACGTCCCCGTGCTGTTCCTGACCGCGCGCGACGCCGTCGAGGATCGGGTGGCCGGGCTCACCGCCGGCGGTGACGACTACGTGACGAAGCCGTTCAGCCTGGAGGAGCTCGTTGCCCGGCTGCGCGGGCTGATGCGCCGCGCGGCGCGGACCACCGAGGCGCTGCAGGGGGCGCGGCTCGTCGTCGGCGACCTGACCATGGACGAGGAGAGCCGCGAGGTGGCGCGCGGCGGCGTCCCGGTGCACCTGACCGCCACCGAGTTCGAGCTGCTGCGCTTCTTCATGCGCAACCCGCGCCGGGTGCTCAGCAAGGCGCAGATCCTCGACCGGGTCTGGAACTACGACTTCGGCGGGCAGGCGAACGTCGTCGAGCTGTACGTCTCCTATCTGCGCAAGAAGATCGACGCCGGCCGCCCGCCGATGATTCACACGATGCGGGGCGCCGGCTACGTGCTGCGTCCGGCCGAGTACGACCATCCCGCCCGGTCGAATGGCGCCTCGGCCACCCCGGCGCCTGCGCCGACACGTGACGGCGCGTTCGGCCTGGCCGGCGGGTCCGCGGCGGCAGTGGCGCCCGGGTCGACCGGCGCCGGCTCGGGCGGGCCCATGGGCTCGGCCACGACTTCGGCCACGTCGGCCACGTCGGCCGCAGCCGCCGCGCCGCGGTCGCGCGCGGACTACGGCTCGGCGGCGCAGTTCGGGCCGGGGCTGGGTGGCGCCGGGGCCGCCCGGCCGGACCAGAGCAGGCCGGGCGGGGGCCTGCGCCGCGCCCGGCGGAGCTGATCGACGTGGCCGCCGCCGCACGGCATACCGCCCCGGGCGCCGTCCAGGCCGAGCCATCCCGGCGTGGTGGTCCCGGGCGTCGCCGTACGGGCCACGGCTGGCCGGTCGCCCCGTCCCGCTGGTCGTTGCGGACACGGCTGCTCGCCCTGCTCATGGTGCTGCTCGCGACGGTGTCGCTGGCGATCGTGTTCGTCACCGCGGTGGCGTTGCGCGGCGTCCTACTCGACCAGCTCGACCGCCGGCTGCACGACGCGAGCGGCCGGTGGGAACGTGCCCCGTCGCGGTTCTTCGACACCCCCCCGCTGCAGCAGCTCCCCGGCGACGGATCGGGCACACTTCCCGCGCCGGGCTACGGCTCGGGTTCGGGCTCGGGCTACGGCTTGGGTTCAGGCTCGGGGTCGGGGTCGGGCTCTGGGGCGGGCTACGGCGCGGGCTCGGGGTCGGGCACGACGACCGCCTGGCGGCCTTCCATCACAACGGCGACCACCAGCGCCGCCTTGGCCTCCGCGACGACCACGGCCAGCACGATCCGCGCCACGACCAGCTCGACGACGTCCGCGGCGCAGACGCTGTACGGCGTGAGCGGCGGCACCCTGCTCAGCCGCTTCTTCACCGGGCCGGTCGAACCCGGCACGCTGGCCGCGGTCATCGACGACTCCGGCATCTACGGCGCCTACATCGGCACGGCCGACTCCCCGCAGGTGCTCTCCGCCAGTCAGGCCGCCGCCGTCGCGGCCGTCCCGCGCGACAACGGAACGCACACTCGCGGTCTCGCGGACGCCGGCGACTACCGGCTGCTCAGCCGCACCCAGGCGGACGGCACCACCGTCGTCACCGGCCTGCCGATGAAGCAGGTCAACGCGACCCTGACGAAGATGGCCGCCATCGCCGGCGCGGTCGCCCTGGCGGGGGTGGCCGCGGCGGCGCTCGCCGGCACGGTGATCGTCCGGGTGACCCTGCGCCCGCTGCGCCGGGTCGCGGCGACCGCGTCCCGCGTCGCGGAGATCCCGCTCGACCGGGGCGAGGTGGCGCTGTCGATCCGCGTGCCGGATGTCGACACCGACCCGGGAACCGAGGTCGGCCAGGTGGGCTCGGCGCTCAACCGGATGCTCGGCCACATCGGGGCGGCCCTGGCGGCCCGGCATGCCAGCGAGACGCGGATGCGGCAGTTCCTCGCCGACGTCAGCCACGAGCTGCGCACCCCGCTCGCCGCGATCAGCGGCTACGCGGAGCTCACCCGGCGCACCCGCGAACCCGTCCCACCCGACGTCACCTACGCGATGAGCCGGGTCGAGTCGGAGAGCGCGCGGATGACGGCCCTGGTCTCGGACCTGCTGCTGCTCGCGCGGCTCGACTCCGGACGGCCGTTGGAGCACGAGCCGGTGGACATCTCCCGGATGGTCGTCGACGCCGTCAGCGACGCGCACGTCGCCGCCCCCGACCACCGCTTCGCGCTCGACCTGCCCGAGGAGCCGGTCACCGTCACCGGCGACGCGGCCCGGCTGCACCAGGTGCTCGCGAACCTGCTGGCCAACGCCCGCGCCCACACCCCGCCGGGTACCCGGGTGACGGCCAGCCTGGCCGTCACCGACGACGAGGTCATCGTCGCCATCGTGGACGACGGCCCCGGCATCCCTCCCGACCTGCTGCCCGAGGTCTTCGAGCGCTTCGCCCGCGGGGACAGCTCCCGATCCCGGGCCGCGGGCAGCACCGGGCTCGGCCTCGCCATCGTCGCCGCCGTCGTCGAGGCCCACCACGGCCGGGTGGAGGCGACCAGCCAACCCGGGCGCACGGCCTTCGTCGTCGCGCTGCCGCGCTGGTCGGCCGCGGTCTCGACGCAGGGCGAGCCGGCGACCCCGACCACCACGATCCCGACCACCACGACCCCGATCCCGACCACCACGACCCCGATCCCGACCACCACGACCCCGGTCCTGACCGCACTGCCGGGACCGTCGCCGGCAGCACCACCCGCACCGACGGCGGCGGCCGGCCTCATCGGGCCGACACGCCGCGCCTGAGCACGTCTCAACCGCGCCGGCGGCGCCGGAGCAAGGACCGGGCCCGGAACCGGAGCAAGAACCGGGATCGGCGGCCGGGACGGGCCGCCTGGACCGGGATCGGCGGCCGGGGCCGCGGCACCGCGAGGGTCCCCAGCCGAGCTTCACAGGTTGCGCACAGGCGGAACACAAGGACCCAAAAGGTCGCTGGCCCAGGGTGATCCCTATGTCGCCCACACTCACCGACCCGATCCCGCGCGACGGGGGTCGGCGCGCTCAGGGACACCGTCGCCGGCTGCCGTGGAGCAGGACGGAGCCCGCCGCGCCGGCGGGCCCCGCTGCGCCGACAGACCCCGCTGTGCCGGCGGACCACGACGCGCCCACCGTCCTCGGGCCCGCCGCCGAAGGCGCCGCACCGCCCGTCGCCGCCGAGCCGGACCCACGTTGGGTCCGCCCGGCGCTGATCGTCCTGCTGGTCGGCACAGGCGTGCTTTACCTGTGGGACCTGAGCGCCTCGGGCTGGGCGCCGGGTGGCCCGGGGGGATCTCACCCCCGGGCTCCCACAGAACGGAGCATGACGATCTCTCGTCACTCCGCTCTTCTCACCTGATCCGTCAGAAATCGGGCATCCACGCCCAATGGGCGAACAGCCGGGGCTGCCTTCGCAGGAGCCCGTTCCACCATCGCTTGGCGCGCTTGAACGCCCTCAACCGTTGGAACTTCCGCCGCGCCCACCGCACCAGGTAGGTGTTGATGCGTCGCAGAAGAACATACATCTCGGTCCGGTAGAATCTGCCGTAGTAGTTCATCCAGCCACGGATGACAGGGTTCATCCACACGGCGATTTCCCCGATGTCCGAGGTGGTACGCAGGTGCAGCCGCCAGCGCCTGACAGTACGGCCCTTGTCTTTCAGGGCCTCCCCGCTCATCGCCGGCAGGAACGCGGTGAACATGCTCCCGCCGTCCTTCGTCGGGGCCTTCCGGGGGCGGAACGTATAGCCCAGGAACGTGAACGACGTCTGTTCATGGTTCTGACGCCGTTTCCGATCCTTGCAGTACACTATTCGCGTCTTGTCGGGATGCACTCGCAGCCCGACACTGGCCAACCTTTCGGTCAGTTCCCCCAGCAGCTGCCTGGCCTGCCGCTCGGTCGCGCAGTGCGCCACAACGTCGTCCGCGAACCTCTCGAACGGGACAGCCGGATACTCCCGGACCATCCACAGGTCCAACGCATAGTGCAAGAACAGATTAGCGAGCACGGGTGACACGGCCGATCCCTGGGGAGTACCGCGATCCCGTTCCACCAGCCTGCCATCGGGCATCCGGATCGGCGCTTTCAGCCACCGCTCCACATACAACACCACCCACTTTTGATCGGTGTTGGCCTTCACCGCCTTGACCACCAGATCATGATCAACCGAATCGAAGAAGCTCTGGATGTCAAGATCGATCACCCAGTTCTTCTCCCAGCACCGCTGGCGGCACTTCTCCACCGCCATCAGCGGCGACCGCCCTGGCCGGTACCCGTACGAGTCCTCATGAAAGATCGACTCGGTACGGGGTTCCAGGTGCCGGGCCACCACTGTCTGTGCGATTCTGTCGGCGACGGTGGGAACACCTAGCATCCTTGTCCCTCCGCCGTGCGGTTTTGGTATCTCGACCGCCCGAACCGGAGGCGGAAAGTAGGTCCCCGAGGACATCCTGTTCCAAATTCGGTACAGGTTGTTCTTCAGATCCTTCTCGAAGTCCTCGACGGACCACCCGTCCACCCCGGCGGCACCCTTGTTGTCCCTGACGTTCTCGTACGCCTCCCACACCAGTCGCTTCGATATATCGAACGGTTTACTTTCCGGATCCAACTTGCCCACTCGTGTCCTCCCAGAAGAATATTCTGGTTGCTCGTCCTCCCGGAGGGAGCCCCTCCGGTTGCTCGTGTGCGCAAACCACAGGTGAGCCGACCCCTTCGCTCCGCTCCCATTACAGAAGCTTCATCACTACTACGAGTCGGTCCGCCAGCGCGCATCGCATCGGTACTCAACGCCTCACGGTTCCCGCCGCTCGACGCACTCCCTCTCGGAGCCACCGTCATCTTTGCCCGGTGGACCCTGTATCGACGCGCGCCTTCTCACGTTCCGTACAGGAGCAGCAGACCAGAATCCCGCCGCCTGCATGCCGGACGCCACCTGGCCAATAGACGGGCACCCGCCAGGCTCATCCCGGAGTCGCATTGACACCCCGGTTTCGACGCCGTTTCCTAAATCTCGACACGTCATCAGCGGTTCACTCACGTTCGGCTTTCTGGTCCCCATCTGACGGCTCTTACACCGCCTTTTCCTCGACGCTCACCACGACAGTCGTCAACTAACGCAGCTCAAGGTGATTTGACATCTCCCCCCGCAGGGCGACGCCGGAGGGCCACAATCCTCCATCTCCTGCACAGCATCACATCGAGTAGTCGCTACCTACCGACCGACTCCTCTCCGTGTTCGTGACGCAACAACGCCTTCTACTCGGCCGCGGTCCAGGCGGGCTCGGTGAGCTGGAAGGCGTTCTTCTACGGCTCCTCGGACGCCGGCAACTCGATCACCGTCGACAAGCCACCGGCCTCCCTGTGGGTGATGGCGCTGTCGGCGCGCATCTTCGGGTTGAACTCGTGGAGCCTGCTCGTCCCGCAGGCGCTGATGGGTGTGGGCACCGTCGGGCTGCTCTACGCGACGGTGCGCCGCCAGGTCTCCGCCGGGGCGGGGCTGCTCGCCGGCGCGGTGCTCGCACTCACCCCGGTGGCGGCGCTGATGTTCCGGTTCAACAACCCGGACGCGCTGCTGGTCCTCCTGCTCGTCGCCGGCGCGTACGCGACGCTGCGCGCGGTGGAGCAGGCCAGCACCCGCTGGATGGTGCTGGCCGGCGTCTTCGTCAGCTTCGCGTTCCTGACGAAGCTGCTGCAGGCGCTGGTCGTGGTGCCGATCTTCGCGCTGGTCTACCTGGCCTGCGCGCCGACGTCGTTCTGGCGCCGGGTCCGCCAGACGCTGGCCGGCGGCCTCGGGCTGCTGATCCCCGCCGGGCTGTTCATCGCGATCGTGGAGCTGGTCCCCGACTCGTCACGGCCGTACATCGGCGGCTCCCAGCACAACAGCCTGCTGGAGCTCACCCTCGGTTACAACGGGCTCGGCCGGCTCACCGGCAACGAGACCGGTAGCGTCGGCGGCGGTGGAGCCGGCGGCCGCCGCCTCGGCCTGCTCCAGAACGGCGCGGCCGCGGCGCTGCCGGGCGGCGGCACCGGCACGGGCGCCGGCGGTGCGGCCGGGCTGGCGAACGGCGCCGCCGGCGGGATGCCGTTCCCGGGTGGTGGTGGCCCCGGCGGCGGCCGCGGCGGCGGCATGTGGGGCTCGACCGGCTGGACCCGGATGTTCGGCTCGGAGGTCGGCGGTCAGATCTCCTGGCTGCTGCCGGCCGCGCTGATCCTGCTGGTCGCCGGGCTGTGGATCACGCGACGGGCGCCGCGCACCGACCGGCTGCGGGCCGCGTTCGCCCTCTGGGGCGGCTGGTTGCTCGTGACCGGGATCATCTTCAGCCAGATGAAGGGCATCTTCCACGCCTACTACACGGTGGCCTTGGCCCCGGCGGTCGGCGCCCTGGTGGGCATGGGAGCCGTCCTGCTGTGGCGGCACCGGCATCACCCCGCCGCCGCGCTGGCCGGCGCGGCGACGATCGCCGCGACCACCGCCTGGTCGTGGACCCTGCTGCACCGCACCGCCGACTGGCACCCGTGGATCCGCTACGCCGTGCTGGTCGCGGGCATCATCGCCACGCTCGGCTTCCTCGCCACCGTCCGGCTGCCCCGCCGGGCCTCCATCGGGGTCGCCGCGGTGGCCCTCGTCGCCGGCCTGCTCGGTCCGGGCGCGTACGCGGTGGCCACCGCCGGAACGCCGCACACCGGCTCGATCCCCTCGGCCGGCCCGGCCGGCGCCGGCTTCGGCGGCCCGGGCGGCCCGGGCGGCTTCATGCGCCGCCTGAACGGCCAGCCGGGCGGCACAGGCCGCAACCAGGCAGGCGGCGCCTTCCCGGGCGGCGGCCAGACCGGCACCCTCCCAGGCGGCGGCCAGGGCACCTTCCCGGGCGGTGGCCAGACCGGCGGAATCCCGGGCGGCGGCCAGGGCGGCTTCCCCGGCGGCGGCCAGACCGGCGGATTCCCCGGATTCCCCGGCGGCACGACCGGCGGCGCCGGCGGCACGACCGGCGGCGGCACCGGCAACGGCGCGACGGGCAGCCCGGGCACCACCCAGGGCCGGGGCGGCATGCGCGGCGGCATGGGCGGCCTGCTCGACGCCGCGAAGCCCAGCGACGCCATCGTGAAGCTGTTCAAGCAGAACGCCGACTCCTACACCTGGGTCGCGGCGGCGGTGGGCTCGAACAGCGCCGCCGGCTACCAGCTCGCGACCCGCGAACCGGTCATGCCGATCGGTGGCTTCAACGGCAGCGACCCGTCGCCGACCCTGGCGCAGTTCAAGAAGTACGTGACCGAAGGAAAGATTCACTACTTCATCGGTGGCGGCGGCTTCGGCCAGGCCAACGGCGGCAGCAACTCCTCGCAGGAGATCGCCACCTGGATCACGGAGAACTTCACCGAGAAGACGGTCGGCGGGGTCACCCTCTACGACCTGACCGCCCCCAAGGCGAGCACCAGCACCTCGGCCACCAACACCACCGCTCGCACCACCTGATCCACCGCGATCGTCAGGCCGGCCGTGTGCTCCGGGTCCTTCCCCAGGCCCGGAGCACACGGCCGCCGCAACTCACTGCGGAGAACGGATGGGTAGCTCTCGCTCGCTGACGGCCGCTGCCGCGTAGGCGAGCGCGGCCAGGACATCGGCTCGTTCAAGGTAGGGATAGTCGGCAAGGGCCTCGTCGACGGATCTACCGGCAGCAAGCTGCCCGACGACGGCACTGACCGTCACACGTAGATCCCGAACGCACGGAAGACCGCCCATGCGTTCGGGATCGACGGTGATGCGTTCGAAGGCCACACGATCATTATCAGGTGGGCGAAGTGGACTCGACCGCGCTGTGCGGTGTCCGAGTGTGGGCGATCGAGGGCCTCAGATCGTCGTGAGAGGGACCCTCGCCCGCAAGTCTCTGCGCTCGGGGCGCGACCTGGAGTCTCACAGGCGGCGCACAGCATGGGCACACGGGCGGCACAGCTCGCCGACCGAGGGTGAGGAGCATGACGACGTGGATGCCTTCCTCGGCGACCGGAACCGGTGCCCCCGCGCAGCGCGTTCCCGTGGAGCAGACGCCCGCCAGCACGGCAGTGGAGGACGACGGCCGACCGCTCCCGGTGCTCGATGTCGTCATCCCGGTCTACAACGAGGAGGACGACCTCGGCCCCTGCGTGCGCCGGCTGCACGCGCACCTGCGGGACACGTTCCCCTATCCGTTCCAGCTCACGATCGCCGACAACGCCAGCACCGACGGCACCCTCGGGATCGCGCTGGCGCTGGAGGAGGAGCTGCCCGGGGTGCGCACGGTGCACCTCGACGCGAAGGGACGCGGCCGGGCGCTGCACACCGCCTGGGCGATGTCGCCCGCGCCGGTGCTCGCCTACATGGACGTCGATCTGTCCACCGACCTCGCCGCGCTGCTGCCGCTGGTCGCGCCGCTCATCAGCGGGCATTCGGACCTTGCGATCGGTACCCGGCTCGCCCGTACCTCCCGGGTGGTGCGCGGGCCGCGCCGGGAGGTGATCTCCCGCTGCTACAACCTGATCCTGCGCGGGACGCTCGCCGCTCGGTTCTCCGACGCGCAGTGCGGTTTCAAGGCGATCCGCGCCGACGCCGCCGCGGCGCTGCTGCCCCTGGTGGAGGACACCGGCTGGTTCTTCGACACCGAGCTGCTCGTCCTCGCCGAACGGGCCGGGATGCGCATCCACGAGGTGCCCGTCGACTGGATCGACGATCCGGACAGCCGGGTCGACGTGCTCGCCACGGCGATCGCGGACCTCAAGGGGGTCGTCCGGCTGTTGCGGGCGCTGGGCACCGGGGCGCTGCCGCTGGCCGAGCTGCGCCGGGAGTTCGGCCGCGGCCCGCTGACCGCGATGGCCGGCCTCGGTGTGGGCGTAGGCGGCGGCACGGATGGTCGCGGCGGCGGTGTGGATGGCGGCGGTGTGGACGGTAGCCGTGTGGACGGTAGCGGCGGGGCGGCGGTGGGAGGGGTGCAGGTGCCGGGAGTGCCGCGGGGGCTGCCGGGTCAGCTCGTCCGCTTCGCCGTCATCGGCGTGGCCAGCACGCTGGCCTACCTGGTGTTGTTCGTCCTGCTGCGGACGGCCACCGGCGCGCAGGCGGCGAACCTGTTGGCGCTGCTCATCACGGCGGTGGCGAACACGGCGGCGAACCGGCGGCTCACCTTCGGGCTCTCCGGTGCGGCCCAGGCCGGCCGCCACCACCTGCAGGGCCTGGTGGTGTTCGCCATCGGGCTGGGGCTGACCAGCGGCTCACTCGCGACGTTGCATGCGGCGAGCGACCATCCCGGCCGCGGCCTGGAGGTGACGGTCCTCGTGTTGGCGAACCTGCTGTCCACCGTCATCCGGTTCCTGCTGCTGCGCGCCTGGGTGTTCCGCCCGCGCCCGGCGACGCCCGGGGCCCCCTGAGGCTGAGGTCCGGGCGCAACCGACCAAAGGCCCCCCACGGGCCGCACGACCCGCAGGATTCGACCCGCAGGATTCGACCCGCAGGGCCCGCCGCCGGGATCGCGCGGCGGGCCATGCGCGTGCGAAGTCGAGCCCGTCGGTCAGGGGCGGACGACGAGCAGCAGGTCGCCGACCTCGACGGAGTCGCCGTTGGCGCGGACGAGCTCGCCGACGGTGCCGGCCACGGGGCTGGTGACGGCGGCCTCCATCTTCATCGCCTCGACCACCGCGAGCTTCTGGCCCGGGGTGACGGTGTCCCCGGCGGCGACGGTGAAGGTGACGATGCCGGGCAGCCCGGCGCCGATCTGGTTCGCGTCGGCCGGGTCGGCGCGCCGCGCCGAGGCCGTCGTCGCCGTGATGGAGTTGTCGCGGACCCGGACCGGCCGGGGCTGGCCGTTGACCCGCAGGTAGAGGGTCCGCATCGCGGCGTCGTCCGGCTCGGACAGCGTCTCCAGCTCGATGATGATCTCGACGCCGGGCTCCAGCGTGACGGCCACCGGCGCGCCCGGCCGCAGCCCGTACAGGTAGGGCTCGGTCGGGACCAGCGAGGAGTCGCCGTAGCTGTCGGCGGCGGCCAGGTAGTCCTTCCACGGGCCGGGGAACAGCAGCCGGGACAGCGCCGCGCGGCGCCGGGCGCCGGGGACGGCGAGCTCGGCGGCGTCGGCGGGGTCGAGGTCGGCGGACGGCGCCGCCGGGTGGCGGCCGGCCAGCGCCCGCTCCCGGAACGGCTCGGCGAACCCGGCCGGCGGCGTGCCGAGCTCCCCGGCGAGGTAGCCCAGCACGCTCGCGGGCAGGTCGAAGCGCTCCGGATGCTCCCGCAGCGTGGCGACGTCCACCCCGCCGCCGACGAGGAACAGCGCCAGATCGCCGACGACCTTGCTGGTCGGCGTCACCTTGATCGGCTTGCCGAGCAGCTCGTTGGCGACCGCGTACGCCTCCTGCACGGCCGGCCAGCGTTCCCCGAGCCCCAGCGCGATCGCCTGCTGGCGCAGGTTGGTGAGCTGCCCGCCGGGGATCTCGTGCCGGTACACCGCCCCGGTCGGCGCCCGCAGCCCTGCCTCGAACGGCGCGTACAGGTCGCGGACCGCCTCCCAGTAGGCCTCCATCGACGACAGCGCCGACAGCGCGATCCCCGTCGCCCGCGGGGTGTGGTCGGTCGCGGCGACCAGCGCCGACATGTTCACCTGGCTGGTGCCGCCGGACATCGGCGCGGCGGCGGCGTCGACGGCGTCCACCCCGGCCGCGGAGGCGGCGAGCAGGGTGGCGAGCTGGCCGCCGGCGGTGTCGTGGGTGTGCAGGTGGACGGGCAGGTCGAACCGCTCGCGCAGGGCGGTGACCAGCGTGGCCGCCGCGGCGGGGCGCAGCAGCCCGGCCATGTCCTTGATCGCCAGCACGTGCACGCCGGCCGCGACGAGCTGGTCGGCGAGACGCAGGTAGTAGTCGAGGGTGTAGATCTGCTCGCCGGGGTCGGACAGGTCGCCGGTGTAGCACAGGGTGCCCTCGGCGATCGCCGTGCCGGTCTGCAGGACCGCCTCGATCGCCGGGCGCATCTGTTCCATGTCGTTGAGCGCGTCGAAGATCCGGAAGATGTCGACGCCGGTCGCGGCGGCCTCGGCGACGAACGCCCGCACCACGTCGTCCGGGTACGGCGTGTAACCGACCGCGTTGCGGCCGCGCAGCAGCATCTGCAGGCACTGGTTCGGCGCGGTGGACCGCAGCGCCGCGAGCCGCTCCCACGGGTCCTCGGCCAGGAAGCGCAGCGCCACGTCGTACGTCGCCCCGCCCCACGCCTCCAGGCTGAGCAGGTTCGGCGTCAGGGCGGCGAACGACGGCGCCGCCGCGAGGATGTCGAAACTGCGCAGCCGGGTGGCCAGCAGCGACTGGTGGGCGTCACGCAGGGTGGTGTCGGTGACGGCCAGCGCCTCCTGGGCGCGCAGCCGCGCCGCCCAGCCGGCGGGGCCGAGCTCGGTGAGCAGCTGCCGCGAGCCGGCGGGCACCGCGACGCCGGTGAGGCCCGCGCCGGACAGCCCCTGACCACTGCCGCCACCAGTGCCGGTGCCGAGGCAGGCGGGCGAGCCGGGGCCGATCGCCACCCCCTGGCCGTCGGGCAGCAGCGGCAGCTCGGGCAGCCGGATGCGCGGGTCGACCAGGGCGTGCGCCGGTCGCCGGAACCCGTTGACGGTGCTCTCGGCGAGGCGGGCGAGCGTCCGGCTGGTCTGGTCGGTGCCCCGGCCGGGCAGAAGCAGCTCCGGACGCTCGTCGATGAACGACGTCGTCACCCCGCCGGCGAGGAAGTCGGGGTCGGTGAGCACCCGCCCCAGGAAGTCGATGTTGGTCCGGACGCCGCGGACCCGGAACTCGTTCAGCGCCCGGCGCGCGCGGCGGGCCGCCTTCTCCAGCGTGCTGCCCCGCGCGGTCAGCTTCACCAGCAGCGAGTCGAAGTAGGGGCTGACCTCGGCGCCGGCGTAGGTCGCGCCATCGAGGCGGACGCCGGGGCCGCCCGGGGACTGGTAGAAGCTGATCGTCCCGGTGTCGGGCCGGAAGCCGTCCGCCGGGTCCTCCGTGGTGACCCGGCACTGGATCGCGGTGCCGCGCAGCGCGATCTGCTCCTGGCCGAGGTTGAGGTCGGCGAGGCTCTCCCCGTCGGCGATGCGCAGCTGGGCCGCGACCAGGTCGACGCCGGTGACCTCCTCGGTGACCGTGTGCTCGACCTGGATGCGCGGGTTCATCTCCATGAACGTGTACTGGCCGTCGGCGCCGAGGAGGAACTCGACGGTGCCGGCGTTGACGTAGCCGACGTGCCGGGCGAAGCGGACCGCGTCCGCGCAGATGCTCGCCCGGATCGCCTCGTCCAGCATCGGCGCCGGGGCGATCTCGACGACCTTCTGGTGGCGGCGCTGCACCGAGCAGTCCCGCTCGTACAGGTGGATGATGTTGCCGTAGGAGTCGGCGAAGACCTGCACCTCGATGTGGCGGGGACGATCGACCGCCTGCTCCAGGAACACGGTCCCGTCGCCGAACGCCGCCGCGGCCTCCCGGGAGGCGCTGGCCACCGCGTCGGCGAGGTCCGCCGCCCGCTCCACCCGGCGCAGGCCCCGCCCGCCGCCGCCTGCCGAGGCCTTCACGAACAGCGGGAACCCGACCTCCTCGGCCGCCTGCGCCGCGCCCTGCCCGTCCGGCAGCGGCGTCGACGCGCGCAGCACCGGCAGCCCGGCCGCCATCGCCGCGTTGCGCGCGGCGACCTTGTCCCCCGTCAGCCGCAGCACCGCCGGCGGCGGCCCGACGAAGGTCACCCCCGCCGCCGCGCACGCCTCGGCCAGCACCGCCGACTCCGACAGGAAGCCGTAGCCGGGGTGCAGCGCGTCCGCCTCCGCCTGCTTGGCCACCGTGAGCAGCGCGTCGATGTCGAGGTAGCCCCGCACCGGATGGCCCGGCCCGCCGAGCTCGTAGGCTTCGGACGCCTTCGTCCGGTGCAGCGCGGAGACGTCCTCCGGGGTGTAGACCGCGACGGTGCGCAGCCCCAGTTCCTGGGCGGCTCGGAAGACGCGGACGGCTATCTCACTGCGGTTTGCGACCAGAACCTTACGCACGCGCGCCTCCTCGGACGGGGTGCGCATCATTGTGAGGGGCCGACGCTCCCACGCGCCAAAGCAACGTGTCGGGGGTCACGATCGACTGTTCGGACTAACGTCACCACAAGGACGGCGCTATGGAGAACCAAGGCGCGGCGGCGGCCGCGGCGGGTGGTGCCCCCACCCGGCCGGAGAACTTCATGCAATCGCCGGACTCCGCGCCCCCGCCCGGCCGCGCGGGGAGTCCGCCGGGGACCATCGTGGTGTTCGGGGCGACCGGCTACACGGGCCGGCTGGTCACCGCCGAGCTCGTCGCGGCCGGGCACCGGCCGGTGCTGGCCGGCCGCGCCGGCCAGCGGGTCGCCGCGCTCGCCGCAGCCCACGACGGGCTGCCGACCGCCGTCGCCGACGCCGGGGACGGTGCGGCGCTGCGCCGGCTGCTGCACGCGGGCGACGTGCTCGTCTCCACGGTCGGCCCGTTCGACCAGCTCGGCCGCCCGGCGGTGGCGGCCGCCGCCGCGGCGGGGGCCCACTACGTCGACTGCTCCGGCGAGGGGGCGTTCCTGCGCCACGTCTTCGCCGACGTCGGGCGGCGGGCGGCGGCGGCCGGGGGCGCGCTGCTCCCCGGCGCCGGCTTCGAGTTCGTGCCGGGCAACCTGGCCGGCGCGCTGGCCCTGCACACGGCCGGCGGCGCGGCCCGTCGGCTCGACGTCGGCTACCTCGTCACCGGCCGGTCGGGGATGAGCAGCGGAACGCGGGCGACGCTGCTGGCCGCGCTCGGCGACGGCGTCCTCGCCCTGCGCGGCGGCCGGCTCGTGCAGCGTCCCCTCGCCCGGGAGGTGCGCGCGTTCTCGACCCCCGACGACCGGGCCGGGCGCGCCGGCCGGGCGGCACGGCGCGCCCGGCGCGCCGCGCTGTGGTCCGGTGGGGAGGCGATCACGCTGCCCCGCCTGGCACCGTCGCTGACCGACGTCTCGACCTACTTCGGGGGCGGTAGCGGCGCCCGAGCCGCGCAGGCGCTGTCGTTCCCGCTGGCCGGCCTGCGGCGCCTGCCGCCGACGCGGGCGGCGCTCGGCGCGCTGGCCCGCGCCGCCCGGTCGACCAGCGGGCGAGGCCCGGACGCCACGAGCCGGGCACAGGCCGAGGTTCGGGTGATCGCCTGCGCCCGCGACGGCGCCGGCCGGGAGCTCGCCACCGTCGCGCTGGCCGGCCACGACCCGTACACGTTCACCGGGCGGATCATGGCCTGGATGGCGGGGCACCTCGCCGCGGGCACGGTCCGTCACGTCGGCGCGCTCGGCCCGGTCGAGGCGTTCGGCGTGGACGACCTGGAGCGGGCCGTCCAGGCGGCCGGGCTGCACCGCGTCACCTGAGCGCCGGCCGACCCCGCAGCGGCGGCGGCGACGGCGACGACGGAGGGATCAGGCGGGGGGATCAGTAGCGCCAGCGGGTGGCGGCCACGACGGTGGCCGCGTCGACGTCGGCGAACCGGGCGACCTCCGCGCGCCGGACGGTGGCGATGGTGTCGTGCAGCGCCGGACCGCAGGCGCGGCGCAGCACGTCGTCGGCCGCGAAGGCGGCGACGGCCAGGCCGAGGTGGGTCGGCAGCCGGGCGATGCCGCGCCGGGCCCGCTCGGCGGGGTCGAGCGAGGCCGGGTCGACGTCGACGGGCGGGGGGAGCCGCGCCTCGCCGTCCAGCCCGGCGTGCCCGGCGGCGAGCAGCCCGGCCGCGACGAGGTAGGGGTTGGCGGCGAGATCGAAGCACTTGATCTCCAGGTTCGCCGCCCGGCCCGCGGCCGCCGGCGGGCCGGGGATCATCCGCAGCGCAGCCTCCCGGTTCTCCAGTCCCCAGCAGGCGTAGGCACTCGCCCACTGGGACGGCACCAGCCGCAGGTAGGAGGCCACGCTCGGCGCGCCGAGCGCCAGCAACGCGGGCAGCCGGGCGAGGATCCCGGCGGTGAACGCCTCGCCGGTCGCGGTCAGGCCGCCCGGGCCGTCCCCGCCCCCCATCAGGTTGACCCGACCACCGCTGTTCCACCCGGCGCCCGCGCCCCCGCCGCTACCGCCGCCATCGCCGCCATCGCCGCCATCGCCACCGCCATCGCCCCACAGGCTCAGATGGACGTGCCCGCCGTTGCCGACGCCGTCGGCGAGGACCTTCGGCGCGAACGAGGCGCGCAGACCGTGACGCCCGCTGACCGCGCGCACAGTCTCCTTCACCAGCACGCAGGTATCGGCGGCGGCGAGCGGGTCCTGCGCGGCGACCGAGACCTCGAACTGGCCGGCCGCGTATTCGGGATGGATCTGCTCGACGACGAGCCCCTCCTCGGTCAGCGCCGCGACCACGTCGCGGAGGTAGTCGCCGAGCTCGGCGACCCGGGTCATCCCGTAGGCGGGGCCGCCGGCGGCGGGGGTGAACCCGTCGGCACCGGCCGGCGCGACGGCCCATTCGATCTCGAAGGCCATCGCGACCCGTAGCCCGCGTGCGGCCAGGCGCGCCGCCTCGACCCGGACGAGCTCCCGGGCGTCCTGGGGATGGGGCGCGCCGCTCTGCTCGCGGCGGTCCACCGGCGCCCACGCCCACCCGGGTTGGGCGGCGAGCGCGGTCAGCCGGTCCAGGTCCGGATGCAGCCGCAGGTCGCCGACCGGGCCGCCGGCGACGCGGCCGGCGATGATCTCGTCGTCGGCGCCGAACGCGTCGAACACCGGGGACGCGCCGACGCCCCACACCACCGCCGCGTCCAGCCGGCCGACCGGCACGCCCTTCATCCGAGTGATGCCGCTGTTGTCGACGAAGGTGCAGGCGACGCAGACGACGCCGCGGACCTCCAGGTTCGTCGCCGCATGCCGGGCCGCCGCGGCAAGCCGGTCGCGCTCGTGGCCGCCGGTGACGCCGATCCGCGGCGCGGCCCGGTCCCACCCAGGGTCGTTCATGATCGGCCCTCCCGCGGATGCCGCGTGCGGCATGGATATCGCTGTCCCACGGATGTCGCCTTCCCCACGGATCCCACCCCGGGTGGGTCTCGCCTGGCACCATGCTCGCGCGCCGGCGGGCCCGATGTCGGGTGAGACACCGGACGAGACCCCTCCCACACCAGTCAGAATGTCACGGACGGTAAGATCGAATCGCGATCTCGCCGGGATGCCCACCGTGCATCCGTCGGCCGCTCGAGGAGTTGTCCACAGCTTTCGCCCCGGCAAGAAGATCTGAAAACACGCCAACATCACCGATGTTCGGCTCGACTGTCCCCAGGAGGCCCGAAGTAATCCACAAGTTATCCACAGGCGCTGTGCACAGAGCATGGTTACGCAAGGTGATTACCGTGGCCAGGCATGACCGCGCCGCCCCGCGGGGACCAGTCAGGGATGGGGCGCTCCGGAGGCGTCGGCGGACCCGACCTCGTCGATCACAGACTCGCCGACCTCGAGCTCGTCGACCTCGAGCTCGTCGACCATCACTGCCACGGCCTCGTCCGGCGTGACCTTACCCGCCCGGAGTTCGAGAGCATGCTCACCGAGGCCGATCGGCCCGGTCCACTCGGAACGACTCTGTTCGACAGCCAGATCGGCCTCGCCCTACGGCGCTGGTGCGCCCCGGCGCTCGACCTTCCGCCGCACGCCGAGCCCGAGACCTACCTGGAGCGGCGGGCCGAGCTCGGCCACACCGAGGTGCACCGGCGGCTGCTCGGCGCGTCCGGAATCAGCACCTTCTGCGTCGACACCGGCTTCCAGCCCGAGCCGCTGACCTGCGCCGAGGACCTCGCCGCGTTCGCCGGCGGACGGGGTCTCGACGTCGTGCGCCTCGAACGGATCGCGGAACGGGCCGCCGTCGACGTGCTCACCGGGCAGATCGGGGTCGCCCACCTCGCCGACACGGTGCGCGCCCGGCTGGCGGAGCGCACCCCGTCGACGGTCGCGGTGAAGTCAGTCGCCGCCTACCGTGCCGGACTGGCCCTGCCGGCGCGGCGACCCACCGATCGGGAGGTCGCCGCCGCCACCCGCACCTGGATCAACGAGATCCGGGGTGGCGCCGCGATCCGGCTGCACGACCCCGTCCTGCATTCGTTCCTGATCTGGTGCGGGGTCGAGGCGCGGCTGCCGGTGCAGATCCACGTCGGTTACGGTGACGCCGATCTGGACCTCGCCCGCGGCAACCCGCTGCTGCTCACCGGCCTGCTGCGGGCGATCGCGCCGACCGAGGTCGCCGTCCTGCTGCTGCACTGCTACCCGTTCCACCGCGAGGCCGCCTACCTCGCCCAGGTGTTCGCCAACGTCCACCTCGACCTGGGGCTCGCGATCAACAACACGGGTCGCGGCTCCATCGGCCTGATCGCGCAGGCCCTCGAACTCGCCCCGTTCGGCAAGTTCCTGTTCTCCACCGACGCCTACGCCCTCGGCGAGCTGTTCCTGCTCGGCGCGACGCTGTTCCGCCGCGGCCTGGCCGCCTTCCTCACCGACGGCATCGACGACGACGCCTGGACCGCCGCCGACGCCGCCCGGATCGCCCGGCTCGTCTGCTTCGACAACGCCCGCCGGGTCTACGCCCTGCCCTAGCCGCGGGCCGGTGCTGACGCCGACAGCCGACCACCGCTGGCATCCGACCCGGCGATTGAGGTCGGATCCTGACCGCAATAGCCCCTAACGTCGACGTCATCGGACCGACGACGAAAGGCGGCAGACGATGACCACCACGAGCACCGACGCGACCACGGCCACCGAAACGACCACCGCCACCGAAACGACCACCGCCACCTCGAGCGGTGGGCAGGGGGCGGACACGGCCCCGCCCGCGCTCACCGGCGAGCGCGCCGACCTGCTGGCGAACCTGGCCCGGCGCCGCTCCTTCCTCCGGTTCACCGTGCAGAACCTCGACGACGAGCAGGCCTCGCGGCGCACCACGGTCAGCGAGCTGACCCTCGCCGGCCTGGTCAAGCATGTTGCCACCATGGAACACCGGTGGCTGGACTTCGTCCTCGTCGGCGCCGCGGCGTTCGACGGCGACATGACGGCCCGCGAGGAGGAGTTCCGCGACGGCTTCCGGCTGCTGCCCGGGGAGACGCTGGCCGGCATGCTCGACCGCTTCGACGAGGTCGCCCGCCGCACCGAGCGGATCGTCGCCGAGGTCGCGGACCTCGACGACGCCCACCCGCTGCCCGCGGCGCCCTGGTTCGAGCCCGGCGCGAGCTGGTCGGTGCGGCAGGTCCTGCTGCACCTCATCGCCGAGACCGCCCACCACTGCGGGCACGCCGACATCCTGCGCGAGTCACTCGACGGCGCCCGCACCATGGGCTGACTCGCCGTATCCCGCGCTGTGGGCCGGCCCTCCGTCAGCCGGCGGCGCGGCGGCGGCATCAGACCGGGCTCGACGTCAGCCTGCCTCGGCGGGAGCCGGCGGGCACAGGCAGAAGGGGTGCCCGGCGGGGTCGAGCAGTACCCGCCAGCGCTCGCCGCCGGGCTGGAACTCCGCCTGGGTGGCGCCGAGTTCCTCGGCGCGGCCGACAGCGGCGGGCAGGTCCGCGACCCGGAAGTCGAGGTGGAACTGCTGCGGCGCCTCCTGATCTGGCCAACGCGGCGGGCGGTAGTCCGCCACCTGCTGGAACCCGATCATGATCTCGGTGCCCGGCGGGCTCAGGTAGGCCCAGGCGCCCGCGTCGTCCGCGCCGCCGACGCCCCAGCCGGTCAGTTCTCCGTAGAAGGTCGCGAGCTCCTTGGCGTCCGGACAGTCGAGCATCAACCCTGCCCACGCCGCCGGCGCGACGCTCGCCGAGGCCGCTGCGTCCTCGGCCACGGTGCCGCCGGCCGTCTCCGTTCCCGTCATGATCGTCTCCCATCGGGCCTGGTGTGTTGCCTGCTCTACCCATCCTGGGCCGGATACCTGACTTCCTCTGTCAGGATTGGCGGGCGAGAATGCGGGGGTGCGTGCCAGCCGGCTGCTGTCCGTCCTGATGCTGTTGCAGACGCGCGGCAAGCTGACGGCGCGCCAGCTCGCCGACGAGCTGGAGGTGTCCGTCCGGACCGTCCACCGGGATCTGGACTCCCTCGCGCAGGCCGGCATCCCGGTGCTGGCCGAACGCGGCGTCACCGGCGGCTACCGGCTGCTCGCCGGCTACCGGACCCGGCTGACGGGACTGACCGCGGACGAGGCCGACTCGCTCTTCCTCGCCGGGATGCCGGGGGCCGCCGCCGAGCTGGGCCTCGGCGCGATGCTCGCGGCGGCCGAGCTGAAGCTGCTGGCGGCGCTCCCGGAGCCGCTGCGCGAGCGGGCCGGCCGGGTGCGCGAGCGTTTCCACCTCGACGCGCCCGGCTGGTTCCGGGCGACCGAGGACACGCCACTGCTCGCCGAGGTCGCCGACGCGGTCTGGGCGCAGCGCCGCCTGCGGGTCACCTACCGGCGCTGGCGGGCCCCCCGGGAGGTCGACCGCGTCCTCGACCCGCTCGGCGTCGTCCTCAAGAGCGGCGTCTGGTACCTGGTCGCGGCCGTCGCCTCGCGCTCCGCACCCGCCTCTCCGGCAGGTTCCGAGGCTCCGGCCGAGCGGGAGAGATCGGCCGAGCGGGAGAGATCGGCCGAGCCGGACAGCCCGGCCGGGCCGCGGGTGTACCGGGTCGGGAAGATCCTTTCGTTGACGCCGACAGGGGAGGGCTTCGACCGGCCGCCCGACTTCGACCTCGCCGCCTACTGGGCCGCCTGGACGGCCCGCTACGAGGCGGAGGTCTACCGGGCGACGGCGACGGTGCGCCTGTCGCCGGCCGGGTTCGCGATGGCGCCGTACCGGTTGCCACCGGCCGTCAGCCGGAGCATCCGGGACAGCGCCGGGCCGCCGGAGGGGGACGGGTGGGTCCGCGCGCGGCTGCCGATCGAGTCGGTCCGCCACGCGCAGGGCGAGCTGCTGGCGCTCGGCCCCGAGCTGGAGGTGCTCGATCCGCCCGAGCTACGCGCCACCCTGGCTCGCGCGGCGGCCGCCCTCGCCCGCCTCTACGACGTCGCGGCCCCGGTACCACCCGGCGAGGTCAGGCCGACGGCGCCACCCGGAGGCTGCTGACCCGGGGCGGAGGCAGCATCAGGCGGAAGGTGCTGCCGGCGCCGACGGCGCTGGTGACCTCGACCCGGCCGCCGTGGGCCTGCGCCGTCGCCGCGACGATCGACAGGCCCAGCCCGCTGCCGCCCCGGCCCTGGGCCCGGCTGTCCGCGGCCCGGTAGAAACGGTCGAAGACGTGGTCGGCGACCTCGGGCGGCAGGCCCGGCCCGTGGTCGATCACGTCGAGCACGGCGCCGCCGGGCGGCATCGGCCCGCCGGAACCGGGCGGAGGTGCGGGACGGCCCCCCGATCCGCCCGGCCCGGCCGGGTGGGGTGATCCTGCGGACCCGGCGGCCGGTGGGGGCACGTCGCGCAGGCGCACCTCGATGGCCGCGTCGGGCGGGGTGTGGACGCGGGCGTTGGTGAGCAGGTTGCCGACGAGCTGGCGCAGCGCGTCCGGGTCGCCGAGGAGGGGGCAGCTCGCCGGGAGCTCGGCGCGCACCGGGCGGTCGGGGGCGGCGGCGCGCAGGTCGGCGACGGCGTCGCGGACGAGGTCGGCGAGGTCGAGCTCGACCCGCCGCATCGGCCGCTGCTCGTCGAGGTGGGCGAGGTAAAGCAGGTCGTCGACGAGGTCGCCCATCCGCGCCGCCTCCTGCTGGATGCGGCGCAGCGCCTGGTCGGCCTCGTCCGCCGGCACCATCCCGGCGCGCAGCAGGTCGGCGTAGCCGCGGATGGACGTCAGCGGCGTCCGCAGCTCGTGCGAGGCCTCCGCGGCGAACCGGCGCACCTGCTCCTGGGAGGCGACCCGCGCGGCGAACGCGGCCTGGATCTGGCCGAGCATCGCGTTGAGCGCCGCGGCGAGCTGCCCGGTCTCGGAGCTGGGCGGCCCGGCCGGCACTCGCCGGTCGAGGTCGCCGCCGGCGATCGCCGCCGCGGTGCCGACCATCTGCCGCAGCGGGCGCAGGCCGCGGGTGAGCCACAGCCAGGCCAGGGCGGCCACCGCGGCGAGCACGGCCGCCCCGACCGCCAGCTCGATGCGCACCAGCCGGCGCACCGTGTCCGCGACCGGCCGTAGCGGCAGCGCGACGAGCACCCGGGTGCCGCCCGGGAAGGCGCGCTGCACCGCCCGGTAGCGCTCGCGGTCGGAGACGACGGTGAAGGGGGCCGGGCGCCGCGACGAGCCCGGACCGGTCCCGGCAGCGCCGCCCGCGCCGCCCGCGCCGCCCGCATCGCCGGCGCCGGACCGTCCGACGCCGGACCGTCCGACGACGTCCAGCAGCGGGGTGGCCGGCGGCGGGGGGCTCGCGGAGCCGGCCACCCGCAGCACCGTGCCGTTGGGACGGCGGATCTCCACCAGGTAGTCGGTGGGGCCGACGGCCCGCTGCACCCCGGCCCGGTCCAGCATCGACGGGCGGGTCAGCAGGGTCCCGATCTGCAGCCGGCCGAGCACCTCGGCGCGGCCGAGCTGCTGGTCGACGCGGTCGTAGAGGTAGGAACGCAGCGCGAACGCGCTCGCCGTGCCCGCGATGGTCAGGCCGAGGGCGCACAGCGCCACCAGCCCGGCCATCAGCTTCAGTCGCAGGGTCACCGGCCGCTCCCCGCTGCGGGCAGGCGCAGCGCGTAGCCGAAGCCGCGCTGCGTGTGGATGAGCGACGGCCCGTGCCGACCCAGCTTGCGCCGCAGGTAGCTGACGTACTGGTCGACCACGGTCGGCTCGCCCGCGAAGTCGTAGGTCCACACCGCGTCGAGGATCTGCGCCCGTGACAGCACCCGGTTGGGGTTGGTCAGGAAGTACCGCAACAGGGAGAACTCGGTCGGCGACAGCTCGATCGGCTCGCCGGCTCGGCGGACGACGTGGGTGTCCGGGTCGAGTTCGACGTCGGCGAAGCGAAGGGTGGCCGGCGGGTCGGGCGCGGGCTCGGGCCGCGGCGGAGACGTCCGGCGCAGCACGGCCCGCACCCGGGCGACCAGCTCGTCCACCGCGAACGGCTTGGTGACGTAGTCGTCCCCGCCGTAGGTCAGGCCGGCGATCTTGTCTCGGTGGGCGTCCCGGGCGGTGAGGTAGACGACGGGCACGCTCTGGCCGCCGGCCCGCAGGGTCCGGCAGACCTCGAAGCCGTCGAGGTCGGGCAGCATCACGTCGAGGATCATCAGGTCCGGACGGGCCTGGGCCGCGAGCTCCAGCGCGGCCCGCCCGGTCGCCGCGGTCAGGACGTCGAAGCCGTGGAAGCGCAGGGCCATCCGGAGCAGGTCGACGATGTTGGGCTCGTCGTCGACGACCAGCACCCGCGGGGCTACGACCATGTCCGGCTCCCTCGATGTCTCGTGGCAGGGGCCCGGCGACCCGCCGGCCGGCCCGGGTCCGGGTGCGGACCAAGCCTGGTCCGGATGCCGAGTTCATCGGAGCATCGTGAGAGTTTCATGTGAAGGGACCGGAAACGCACGTCGGCCGGGCCGCCCTCGGCCGGTGGTGAAAGTCCTGGTCGCGCAGGCGAACTGGCCGGCCGGAACAGTCTCGCGAGCGGGAATCCACACCCGTGGGACATGGTTGACGGGCGTCCAGTCTGGAACAGTCTCCCAATGAGATCACTCACGGACACCGAGCTGATTCGCGAGCTTGAGCCCGTCGCCGAGGCGAACGTGAACCGCCATCTCGGCATCGCCACCGAGTGGATGCCGCACGAGTACGTCCCCTGGAGCCTGGGCCGGGATTTCGACACCGTTCCCTGGGAGCCCGGCCAGTCATCCCTCTCGAAGGCGGCGCAGATCGCCTTCGAGGTCAATCTGCTCACGGAGGACAACCTCCCGAGCTATCACCGGCTCATCGCGGACGGTTTCGGCCGGGACGGCGCCTGGGGCACCTGGGTGCACCGGTGGACGGCCGAGGAGGGCCGCCACGCGATCGCGATGCGCGACTACCTGATGGTCACCCGGGGGGTCGACCCGGTCGCCCTCGAACGTGACCGCATGTACCAGATGGGTCGCGGCTTCGACCGGCCCGGCATCACGCCGCTGCAGTCGATGGCGTACGTGTCCTTCCAGGAGCTGGCGACCCGGGTCAGCCACCGCAACACGGGTCGCTTCTGCGCGGAGCCGATCGCCGAGAAGCTGCTCGCCCGCGTCGCCGCCGACGAGAACCTGCATATGATCTTCTACCGGAACCTCGTGGCCGCCGCGTTGGAGATCGCTCCGTCCCGGACGGTGGAGGCCATCCGGGACGAGATCCTCAACTTCGAGATGCCCGGCGCCGGCATCCGCGACTTCGGCCGCAAGGCCATCCAGATCGCCCGAGCCGGCATCTACAACCTGCGCATCCACCACGACGACGTGGTGACGCCGGTCCTGCGCCAGTGGCGCTTCTTCGACCTGACGGGACTGGACGCCGCGGGCGAACAGGCCCGCGATGAGGTCGCCACCTTCCTTACCGGCCTCGACGCGGCCGCCGCGCAGCAGCAGGCGAAGTTCGAACAGACCCAGGCCCGGTTGGCGCGGCGCGCGGAGGCGTTGACCTCCGTCTGACCGGGACGTCCGAGCCGGCTTCACCGAGTGTCCGTAGTGCCCCGATCAGGAGGTAGTGTCCCGATCTGGGAGGTACGTGCTACGGTCCGGCCGTCGCCGTCGCCGTCGCCGTCGCCGTCGCCGCCGTCGACGGATGGAGCCCGCGTGAGCGTGCACCGAGGGAGCATCCACCGGATCACCTTCCCGCAGCTCGGGCTGGGGATCGTGGCCATCGCCGCCGTGGCCGTCGCGGTGCTGATCGGGCAGCGCGGCGCCGCCGCGCCGGACGACGCGGTCGGCGCCAGGGAGCCGCTCCCCTCCGCCACCGGTGGCCACCGCCGCGCCCCTTCCCGGCCGGTCTCTCGCGGGCCGCCCCTCCGCCGCCGCTTCGGTCGCGGCCGGCGGAGGCACCACATCGCCGTCGGGCGGGCGCAAGGACCCGGTGTCCCCGCCTCGGCCCGCCACCGTCCGGCACGCGTCGGCGACGAATCCGGTCTCGGTCGGCCCGAGTGCCGGCAGCCCCGCGGGCGCCGGCCGGCCGACCACGACCGCGGCGGCACCGTCCGGGTCGATCCACGCTCCGACACCCGCGCCGCGCGGACGCGGCTCACGCGCCGATTCCGTCGTCGTCGTGCGGGTGCCGCCGATCGTCCTGCCGGACTGCCTCGTCGACTGCTGACTCGCCGACCCGCGACGCGATCAGCGCAGCAGCGCGCCGAGCCATCCCTCGATGATGCCGACAGCGCTGTCCCGGTCGACGATCAACCACGGTGAGACCCAGTTCCGGGCCGCCAGATCCTCGTACATCCGCGCGCACCGGGCCTGCAGGCCGCCGTCGGTCTCGAAGGCGTCCAGCGGCCGGTCCGGGTCGTCGCCGGCCCGCGCCGCCGCGCCCGCCCGCGCCTTGGCGACCGGCACCCGCAACAGCACCTGCAGGTCGGGGGCCGGCAGGGCCAGCGAGCCGAGTTCGAGATCGGCGACCCAGGCGGGGAAGCCGGCCCGCTCGGCCGCCGGCAGCCGCGCCGCGCCGTAGGCGGCGTTCGACGCGATGTACCGGTCGAGGATGACCACGTCGTTGGCGTCGGTCAGGGCGTCGAGCTCGGGCCGCGACGCCGCCCGGTCGAGCGCGAACATCATCGCCGTGGCGCGGGGGGCCGCGGCCAGCGGGGCGAGCCGCGCATCGCCTCCGAGCAGCCCGCGCATGGCCGGGCCGAGGGGCTCGGCGGCGTAGCGCGGGTAGGCGAGGGTCGCCACGCTGCGCCCGGAGTCGGTGAGCCGGGCGACGAGCCTGCCGGTCAGCGTGTTCTTGCCCGCCCCGTCGACGCCTTCGATGGCGATGATCATCCGATCACCGGCTGCCGGCGGAAGTGCTCCACGACCGCGTCGGACCAGCTCAACAGCCGGCCGGCGAGGGTGGCGGGGATGCCCGCCCGAGCCGCCGCCGCCTCGATCCGGGCGTAGCGCAGCTCGGACGGCAGCAGCGCGACCGCGCCCGCCTTGCCCTGGAAGGTCGCCCACAGCCCGGTGAGCGCCCGGCCATCGATCGGCGGAAGGGCCGCGGCGGCGGTGCCGAGCACCGCGCGCGACCACCAGCCATCCCCGCGGATGACCGCCGACGCCGCCGGCTCGCCCCGCACCACGTCCAGGCCGCCGACGACCAGGTTGTTCGCGTTGCGGACCGCGACCAGGGGGTGCCGGTACTCCAGCCGGTCGCCCCGCTCGGCCAGGCAGGCCGCCAGATACCACAGCGACAGCAACGTCGGCGGCGTTCCCGACACGAGCATGCGGCCTCCCCGTCGACGACGTTCACCGGATCCGGTCGCCGCCGCGGGCGCAGTCTACGGCCGGCCCGGCGGCGACCGGATCCGGTCGGGAGCGTAACAAGACGGGCGGGTCGCGGTGGGTACGCCGCGATCGGTACGCCATGTACTCCCACAGACGGATGGCAGTACGCCCGTGGACGGATGGCACGCCGCCGCGGGCTCTGGGGACGCCGAGCAGCAGGCTCGAACCGGGTGTTGCCCGGCCTCGTGTTCGACGCGATCGGCCGGGGCGGCGTCAGCGACACCGGCCACGGGACCGCGCTGCTCGTCGGGACGGCCTACGCGGTCGGGGCCGCCCTGCTGGGCGCGATCACCCTGTCGCACGGAGATGTCACCGCCTGATCACGCATATGCCTCGGGAGCAGACGGCGGGCCAGACAAAAGCCTATGATTACCACCTAACGTGCCCGGCCGACGACGACAGGGGATCGGATGGCGCCTCCGTCACGCCAGCGGTGCTCCGCCGGCGGCGATCGCCCTGCCCGGTGAGCCCGTTCGACCGGCTCCTGCGCGAACTCGACGGGACCGACGCCTACGCCGTCCTCGGCGTGAGCCGCTCCGCCGACCGCGCCGAGATCCGCCGCGCCTACCGGGCCCGGGTCCGCGCCCACCACCCCGACAACCCGGCCAGCCGGCATCCCGGCTCGATCCGCGCGATGCAGCTCATCGTCGCATCGCACGAGCTGCTCGAGAAGTGGCGCGACGACTACGACGCCCGCACCGGCCGCCTCGGCCGCCCGCACCGGGACGCACGCGCCACCCCGCGACCTGCGACCACCCCGCCAACCACATCCACCCCACCAGCCGCATCCACCCCGCCAACCGCATCGACCCCGCCAACCACGGACGTCCGGGCCCGGCGCTCCACCCACCGGGTAGCGGGCGGCGGGGACACCACCGGCCACCACTTCTTCTCCAGCGGCCACCACTACTCGACCGGCTACCCGACGAGCCGGTCTCAGGGGCCGGGCACCCACCCCCACCGCCGGGCGGCCTGGTCGGCGTACCCGCCGGTTCGGCCGGCCGGCGCAGCCGCCGCCCCCGCGGGCTCCGATCTCCGCACCGGTTCCGGCATCGGCACCGACTCCGGCATCGGCACTGACTCCGGCATCGGCACCGACATCCGCACCGGCTTCGACGTCCGCACCGAGAGCAGTACCCGAGGCACGAGCAGTACCCGAGGCGAGAACGGCGTCCATGCCGAGGGCGGGCCCCGGGGCGCGCCGGATCCGCGCCCCGATTCGCGAGATCCTCGAGCCTGGCCGCCGACCCGCACGCGAGCAAGCGGCGGGGATCGGCTGCCGCAGCGGCGGGCGCCCAGCCACCGGGCCGTGCGGGTCCGCAACCACCTCGGGCTGTCCATCGTGGCGACCATCCTGTGCGCGCCGGTCGGGGCGTTCGGGCTGGTGTACTCGCTGCGGACCAGCGACCGGCTCGCCCGGGGCGACGTGGCCGGGGCGCGGCTGGCCTCTCGGCGCTGCCGCGCCTGGTGCCTGGCTGCGACCGCCGCCGGCGTCGTCCTGCTGAGCGTCCTGGCCGCCGTCGGGGGACGCAACGGCCCGGGCTGACGGCGGCCCGGCGGACGGCGGCCCGAACCTTACGGAACGCTGTCGATCTTGGGCGCGGCGGCCGGCCGGACCGGTGGCGGTGTTCACTGGACGGTGTGGCATCCGATGGCTCGCCGGTGGGACGACGGGTCGTCCTCGGCATGATCACCCTTGGTGCCGCGGGGGTCGCGTTCGGGGCGCCGGTGGAGCGCGCCGTCGAGCGGGTGGTCACCCCGATCCGGGAGAAGGACCCGACGGGGCTGTCCGACCTGGTGCCCGTCGGTGGCTTCCGCTACTACACGGTGACCTCCAGCGTCCCCAGGCTCGGCCCGGACGACTACCGGCTTCGCGTGCACGGCCTGGTCGATCGGCCGCTGACGCTGACGCTGGCCGACCTCGGCCGGATGCGGCAGACGACCCTCGTGCGCGATTTCCAGTGCGTGACGGGCTGGCGGGTCGGGGCGGTGCACTGGTCGGGCGTGCTGCTGCGCGACCTGCTCGCGGCGGCCGGCTCACAGCCCGCCGCCACCGCGCTGACCTTCCGGTCCTTCGACGGCCTTTACACCGAGAGCCTCACCCTCGCCCAGGCCACCCGACCGGACGTCCTGGTAGCCCTGACCATGCTCGGCGCACCGGTGACACACGACCACGGCGGACCGGTCCGGCTGTACGTGGCGCCGATGTACGGCTACAAGTCGATCAAATGGCTGGGTGAGATCGAGGTGGTCGACACGGTCACTCCGGGCTACTGGGAGCGCCAGGGGTACGACGTCGACGGCTGGGTCGGCCGGTCGAACGGTCGGGCCGATGAAGCCGTCTGATCCGGCGCCGTCCGCCGACCTGCCCGCGCCCGCCGACCTGCCCGCGCCCGCCGCCTCCCCGGCACCCGCGTCCTTCCCGGCACCCGGATCGGGGCAGATCACGTCCGCGTCGGGCCTGGTCCGCCGGTTCGGCCGGGTGCCCCGGTGGGTGCACTGGTGGACGGCGGCCCTGATGGGCTGCTGCCTGCTCACCGGCGCCACGCTCTACCTGCCGCCGCTGGGCCGCCTGGTCGGTCGCCGCCCGCTCGTCGAGACCGTTCACCTCTATGCCGGGCTCGCCCTGCCGGTGCCCATGTTCGCGGCCGCCGCCTCGGCCGGCTACCGCCGCGACCTGCGGGCGCTCAACCGGTTCACCGCCGCCGACCGCGCCTGGCTGCGTGCCAGCCTGCGGTTCGGCTCCTGGCGGCGGGCCGCCGCCCGCGCCCGGATCGCGGCCGGCGTCGGCAAGTTCAACGCCGGGCAGAAGCTGTTCGCCGCCTTCGTCGCGGGAGGTGCCCTCGTGATGCTGGGCACCGGCGTGATCATGCAGTGGGGGGCCGGGCCGCTGGGCCCGATTCCGGTCGGCTACCGCACCGGCGCCACTTTCGTGCACGATCTGCTGGCCTACGGCCTGTTCTTCGGCGTCGTCGGGCACCTGTGGATGGCGGCCCACGACCCGGTCGCACGGGTCGGGATGCGCACCGGCACGGTGCCCGTCTGGTGGGCCGCCCGGGAGCATCCCGCCTGGTCGCCGGGGGCGGCCGTCCCGCCCCGCGCCGCGCCGGTGGGCGAGACCAGGGACCGGGACGGCGACAGCGGCGAGATCAGTCGTTGCGCGACACGATCGCCACGATGATCACGATGGCGACGACGTAGACCAGCAGAACCACCACGAAGGCGATGAGCGAGATGATGCACCAGCGTCTGGCCCGGCCCGACGCCTCTCGGGCACCCGCGAGATCGCCGGCCTGCAGCCGGGTCTGGGTCTGGGTGGCGTAGACGATCGCCACGATCCCCGTGGGCAGGCAGCACAGCAGCGTCGCGACGAGCGACTGCCACAGGTAGGTCCGGATGGGCCGGTCCGCGGCGGGCGTCGCGACGGCGCCGCCCGGCTCCGGCAGTGGCTGTGGCCAGCCGCCCGGCTGACCGGGCCCGTCCGGCCAGCCGACGGTCCCTGGACCGTCGGCGTAGTGGAGATGGCCCGGGTCGTCGGGGTGGCGGGAGTCGTCGGGGTGGCGGGAGTCGTCGGGGTGGCGGGGATGGCCGGAGTCGCCGGAGTGGCGCGGGTCGCCGGCGGGTTGGTCCCACGGCGAGGACGGGCCGACGCCGGCGGGATCCGGACGTTCACCACCGGGCGGACTGGACACCGCGGGGCGCCCTCAGACCGCGGCCGGCCCGAGCGTCGAGTACGACGTGCTCGAGCTGCTGTCGAAACCGCCGACCAGGGCCACGATGAGAAAGATGACGAACGACGCCACACCGGCGAGCGCCGAGATGATGCACCACATCCGCGCCTTCTTCGAGGCGTCAAGCGCCCCGTTGACGTCGCCCATCTGCCGGCGACCGTCGACCTTGGTCGCATAGACGATCGCCACGACCCCTGCAGGCAGGCAGCACAGGACGGTCACGACGATCGACTGCCACAGGTAGTTCGAGATCGGCCGGCCATACGGCGGCGGCGGGCCGAATCCGCCGGGGCCGCCGAAACCGCCGGGAGCCCCATAGCCGGGCGGCGCTCCGTAGCCCTCCGGGCTGCCGAAGCCCTGCGGCGCCCCGTACCCACCGGGCGGCGGTCCGTAGCCAGGCGCTGGGGCCCCGTAGCCGCCTTGGCCATAGCCGCCCTGGCCCTGGCCGTAGCCACCCTGCCCCTGACCGTAGCCGCCCTGCTCGTAGCCGCCCTGACCCTGGCCATAGCCGCCCTGACCCTGCCCGTAGCCGCCCTGGCCTTGGCCATAGCCGCCCTGCTCGTAGCCACCTTGGCCCTGCTCGTAGCCACCTTGGCCCTGGTCATAGCCGCCCTGGCCCTGACCATGGCCACCCTGGCCCTGGCCGTAGCCGCCTTGGCCCTGGCCGTGGCCACCCTGGTCGTGACCGCCCTGCGGGTACCCGCCCGGCGGGTACTCGGGTGGCTGGGACATACGGTGCGCTCCTGATGTCGGCGGGGCGCCCAGGCCGAAACCCGGCCGCCGCCGCGCCTGGCTGCCATGACCACGGGGCACCAGACCAGCAGTCGCCGGCGCGCGCCGGCCATGACTCCCGATCCCTGCGGAATCCGTGGGTCACCGACGTGAACCACCACGGCACCCCTGTCCGCGCGCACATTGTGACACAACCGGAACCTCTGCCCGCCATACGTTCCACACCACACGGCGTGATCGGAACGACCCGGGCACCGGGCCGCCGGCCGGCGAGCGGTCGGGGGTCCCCGGGCAACCACCGAACCCATCAAACCCACGGCTCACACAAGGAGTACACATGGCTCGAGAGCTACCAGCCCGGACGAATAGCCCATAGCGCCCGACCTGGGACAACGCCCCGGATTCCGTCCGTGTAGGGTCTCGTCCTATCTAACTAGGCACCCAGCCGGGGCACCGAGGGGGTAACCCGGCGGCAATCCACACATCTCAGGCCGCTGCGCGACACGGAGGTCATCAGCTTCGACGCCGAAGCAGGGACCCGGGGGGGTTCTGACGACGCCACCGCCACGCACGGAGGGATACCCGCGGTGAAACACCGATCGGAGGGCAACCCCAGCCCGCCCAGAGCCCGAGCCGGATCCCGACGTCGACGCCGCCGCCCATACCATCCCGCCTGGATCGCCTCACTCGGCGTACTGGCCCTGCTGGCAGCCGCCCTCGGCTGGAACATCGCCCCCGGAAACGACTCGGCCGGCGATGACGGCTCCACCACCGTCGAGGCCGCCGCCGTCCACGTGAACTCGGGCCATCGCGGCGGCAACCCGAAGGCGACGCCCAGCGCGTCGGCGCGGCCGAGCGGCACGGGCCACAGTCACGTCACGGTCGCCTCGCCGTCTCCAAGTCGATCGGTCGCGGGCGCGCCGGCCGGCACGACCATCGCGAAGCCGGTGGTACCGGCCCTCACCAAGCCGGCGGTCCCGGCCACGAAGCCGACGACGAAGCCACCGGCCGCCCAGGTACCCGTCGTGCCCGTCGGCGGCGGGGGCGGCTCCGTGCCCGGCGGCATGAGCGGCGTCTCCGCCGGCTCGATGACCCAGGTGCGAGCGTGGGAGAGCTTCCGCGGCTCGCCCGTCAACGCCGTGCTCACCTTCGCCGACCGGTCGAGCTGGCAGACCATCACCAACCCCTGGGTCGGCAGCGGGCCGGAGAAGTTCTCGACGTTCAACGGCACGTGGATCATCTCGCAGCCCTTCTTTCCGACCGGCGGCGGCGACATGAACTCGTGCGCGAGCGGCGCCTACTCCGGCCACTGGGCCGACTTCGGCCGCTGGCTGGTCAACAAGGGCCGCCCGGCGAGCATCATCCGGCTCGCCTGGGAGTTCAACGGCAACTGGTTCCCCTGGTCGGTGTCCAAGACGAGCGCCACCACCTGGGTGAACTGCTTCCGGCAGGTCGTCGGCGCGATCCGCTCGACGGACCCGCAGGCCCGCATCGACTGGGCGCTCAACGCCCACAGCGGCGGCGCCTGGTCGGTGTACCCGGGTGACCAGTACGTCGACATCATCGGCATCGACAGCTACGACCAGTGGCCGGCGAGCACCACCGACGCGGCCTTCGCACAGCAGTGCGCCGACCCGACCGGCCTGTGCTCTGTGATCGCGTTCGCGCGGACGCACGGCAAGCAGTTCTCGGTCCCGGAGTGGGGCCTGGTCGCCAGGTCCGACACGGGCGCGGGCCGGGCCGGGCAGGCCGGCGGGGACAACCCCGTCTACATCCGCAACATGTACCAGACGTTCGCCGCGAACCGGGACGTGCTCGCCTACGAGACGTACTTCAACAACTCCGAGGCCGGCAACGTGCACTCGTCCCTGGTCGGCCCGAACGAGAACCCGAGCGGCGCCGCCGCCTACGCCTCGCTGTGGTGAAACGGGTGGCGGCGCGCCGCGGTGACCCCGCGCCGCGCCGTCACCCGACGCCGCCCGTCACAGTCGGATCGGCGTCGCCGGCGGTCCCGAGCGCAGCCAGCCCTCGACGAGGCCGACCAGGCGCGTCGGATACACCGTCTGCTCCGTCGCCCGCAGCTCGGGCACGGTCCACCAGGCCCAGCCGAGGATGGACCCGCGTTCGGTCTCCGTCCAGAACGACGAGTCGAGTTCGAAGCGGTTCGGGACCCGAGCGACGAAGAACGTGTCGAACTGCTGGAACGTGCGGCCCAGGAAGGTGAACGACGCCCGGCGGGTGGCGACCGCCGGGCCCGGGTCGGTGAGGCGGTAACCGACCTCCTCGAACACCTCCCGCACCGCGGCCTGTTCGGCGCTCTCCCCCGCGTCGAGGCCGCCGCCGGGCACGTGCCACCACTGCGGCGCGTCGTCGAGGGTCGGATCGTGCGACCGGAGCAGGAGTACCGCGTCGGAGGGGTCGACGAGCACGACCCGCGCGGCCAGGCGGGTTTGCGGGGCCATCCCGCCAGCCTCGCAGCCCGAACCCCCGCACGAGCTCCCATCGACGCCCCGACCCCTCGATGTGGCGCGAATCGCCGCCGGCCACCTACCGCCGGGAGCGGGCTAGATGCCGACGGGGGTGGCGCGCAGGAGCTCGACGTCGTCGTCGGCGCCGCGCAGTTCGACCCGTGCGGCCTCGGCCCGCCCGAACGCGTAGAGGACGAGTTCCTCCGGCGGCCCCATGATCTCCACGGTCGGTTCGCCGGCGTGCAGGGTGCGCCGGCCCGGCCGGTCGGTGCGCTCGGCGACGACGCCGACACCGGCCCGGCGGAACCCGGCGCATCCGATCAGCCGCAGGGCCATCCACATCGCGTCGCGGCTCGTGTCGTCCAGCTTCCGCGGCTCCCAGCCGGCGTCGGCGCGGCGGATGTCCTCGGCGTGGACGAAGAACTCGACGAAGTTCGCCGCATCGTCGATCAGCCCGAGGCGGGTCGGCTGCCACCACGGTGGCCCGGCCCGGAAGGTCTCCACCAGCTCGGGATAGGAGTGGGCCCGCATGGTGGAACGCTCGGCCCGCTCGGTGATGCCGTGCAGGCTGCCGATGACCAGGCCGGGTGCGGCCCAGGGCACCCGCTCCCGGGTGACGAGATGCGCGGCCAGATCGTGGTTGGTCCACCCGGTGCAGAGGGTGGGATGACCCGGGCCGAGGTCGGTGAGCAGATCCGCGAGCGCCTGCCGCTGCGCGCGGGCGCGGCGCTGGGCGGGTTCCGGTCCGGTCGCCATGAGCCGCACTCTAGGCGACACCGGCCGTGGCGGGGCGCACCGCGACTGGCGCCGCACACCGATTCCCCGACCATTGCCCCGTGCGGGACCGCCCGGGAGCGGCGGGAGAAGCGCCGCCCGGCAGGTCATCCACCTCGCGGCCGGCCACCGCACCGATGCCACCGGCGTCACCGGTGAGATGTCCCACCAGCGCCGTGCCGCCCGGCGGTGCGGCCGCGGGCGGCGGGCGGGGCGGACCTACTGCCCGGGCAGGCGGGCGACCGTGACGAAGAAGTCGTCGATGTGGCGCACCACAGCCACGAACCGCTCGAAGTCGACGGGCTTGGTGATGTAGGCGTTGGCGTGCAGGTCGTAGCTGCGCAGCACGTCCTCCTCCGCCTCGGAGGTCGTGAGCACCACCACCGGGATCCGCCGTAGCCGCTCGTCGCCCTTGACCTCGCGCAACACCTCCCGCCCGTCTCGGCGCGGCAGGTTCAGGTCGAGCAGGATGAGGTCGGGGCGGGGCGCGCCCGCGTACTCCCCCTCGCCACGCAGGTAGGCCAGCGCCTCGACGCCGTCGCTGACCACGTTGAGGTGGTTGCGCAGCTTGTGGTCCTCGAACGCCTCCCGGGTCATCAGCACGTCGCCGGGATCATCCTCGACGAGAAGCACCTCGACAGGGACGAGCGATTCGCTCACGATGATCCTCCGGTCGGCCTTGCGCTGCTGGGGTCGGGGTCAGGGGTGGACGGGGCGGGTGCGGGCGGTTCCTGCGCGGACGCCGGTGCCGCGGACGCCGGTGCCGCCGACGGCGGTGCCGCCGACGGCGGAGACGCGGACGGCGACGACGCGGACGGCGACGACAGGCCGGCGGCCTCGACGGCGCCGACCAGCGCGGCCGGCTCGGACGAGACCAACAGGGACCGCTTCGGCAGGGTGAACCGGAAGGTCGTGCCGTGATCCACGGTCGCGTCCAGCCAAATCCTGCCACCGTGGAACTCGACGATCTTGCGGCACAGGGCCAGCCCGATGCCCGTGCCTTCGTACACGTCCCGGCCGTGCAGGCGCTGGAAGATCACGAAGATCTTCTCGGCGTACTCCGAGTCGATGCCGATGCCGTTGTCCGCGCAGGCGAACTCCCAGTCCTCTGCCCGCTCGACGGCGCTGACATGCACGCGCGGGACCTCGTCGCCGCGGAACTTCAGCGCGTTGCCGATCAGGTTCGTCAGCAACTGGGTGAGCAGCACCGGATCACCCCGCACGACGGGCAGCTCGTCCGCGGTGACCTCGGCCTGCAGGCTCTCGATCGACAGGGAAAGGGTGGTCGTGGCCCGACCGAGGACGTCGCCGAGCGGGATGTCGACGAAGCCCTCGGTGGTCCGACCGACCCGGGAGAAGGCGAGCAGGTCGTTGATGAGCTGCTGCATCCGCTTGGCGCCGTCGACGGCGAAGGCGATGTACTGCGTCCCCCGCTCGTCGAGCTTGTCGCCGTAGCGCCGCTCCAGAAGCTGGCAGAAGCTGGCCACCTTCCGCAGCGGCTCCTGCAGGTCGTGCGAGGCGACGTAGGCGAACTGCTCCAGGTCACGGTTGGACCGCTGCAGCACCTCGGCCTGCGTCTCCACCGCGATGCGCGCCGCCCGCGCGACCCCCAGCTCGCCCAGGAGCTGCTGGCGCATCGACTCCACGTCGCTGGCCAGCGCGACCATGTCGGGCGGCCCCGCGGGTTCGACCACGTGGTCCAGCCGGCCGGAGGCCACGATGCGCGCGTCGCCGGCCACCTGCTCGATCGGCCGGGTGACCCACACCCGCAACGCCCGCGCGATCGCCGCCAGCAGGACGATCAGGACCAGCGCGCCGATCGCCAGGGAGAGGACAAGGAAGCGCAGCGCCTCGCCGACGTTGCCCCGGGCCTTGATCGCCTTCGCCCGCAGCGCCGACTCCAGGTCGTCGGACGCGGCGCGAACCGCGTCGAAGCGCTGCTTGCCGAGCTCCGGCGACAGCAGCGTCGCCGCCTTCGGCCCCCGGTTGCGGACGGCGGTGATGGCCGGGTCGGCGTAGTCGCGGTGCCAGGCCCGGATCCGGTCCTGAAGGGTGGTGAGCTTCCCGAACAGGTCGGGCCGGTCGGCGAGGCGGCGTCGCAGGTCGGCGAGCTGGACGCTCTCGTCGCGGCGGCCGGAGTCGTAGGGCTCGAGGAACTCCTCGCGGGCCTGGAGCAGGTAGCCGCGCATGCCGGTCTCCTGGTCGACCAGGCTGCTGACGAGCTGCGCGGAGCCCAGCAGGGCCGGGGCCATGATGTCGCTGCGGGTGTGGATGGCGTTGTCCAGCCGCACCAGCGACGACACGACCAGCCCCACGATGATGAGCAGCGCCGCCGCCGCGACCGCGTAGGTCACCCCGAGCCGGCGCCGCAACGGCCAGCTCCGAGCGAACCCGAACCCGAACCCGGTCCGCCCGGACGCCCCGTTCGGGCCGGAAGGGCCGTTCGGGTCGGAAGGGCCGTTCGAGTCGGAAGGGCCGTTCGAGTCGGAAGGCCCGTTCGGCTCGGAAGAGCCGTCCGGGCCGGAAGGCCCACTGGGCACTGTCATCAGTCGGCCCCCCACATCAGCAGCAGCAGGGCGACGTCGTCGGTGAGTGGGCCGCCGTTGCGGGCCTCGACCCGGTCGATGAGGCTGTTGAGCAGGCCGTCCGGCCCGTCCGGGGGCCAGAGCTGAGCGATCTCGGGCAGCACACCCTCCCAGCCGAGGGGCTCCCCGCCCGGCCCCTCCCGGCCCTCGAGCAGGCCGTCGGTCGCCAGCAGCAGTACCCACCGCGGGCCGAGCTCGACCAGCACCTCCTCGGTGAGATCCTCGTCGAGGATGCCCAGCGCCGGCCCGACGACGTCACCGGGCAGCGCGGCAAGACGGGGGTGCAGCAGCGCGGGCGGCGGGTGGCCGGCCAGCCGCATCCGCATCGAGCCCCGGTCGGATGCGATCGAGAGGGCACAGACGGTGGCGAAGATCTCCTCGTGTTCGCGTTCACTGACCAGCACCCGCTGGAGATACCCGAGCCGGTCGGCCTCCGCCACTCCGGCCAGTACGAGGGTGCGCCAGGCGATGCGCAGGCTGACCCCGAGGGCGGCCTCGTCCGGGCCGTGCCCGCAGACGTCGCCGAGCAGCACGTGGACCGTCCCGTCGGGGGTGGAAACCATGTCGTAGAAGTCACCGCCGAGCAGCGACTGCTGTCGACCGGGCCGGTAGCGGGCGGCGTGGCGCAGCCGGCGGTCGTCGTAGAGCGGACGGGGCAGCAGCCCGCGTTCGAGCCGGGCCCGCTCGTCGGCTCGCAGCTCCGACTCGCGCAGCGCCTGCGCCGCCGTGTCGGCCCGCTTGCGCTCTATCGCGTAACGCACGGCGCGCACCAGGTTCCGCCCGTCGACCTGGCCCTTGACGAGGTAGTCCTGGGCGCCGGCGGCGACCGCCTGGGCGCCCCGGTACTCGTCGACCAGGCCGGTGAGCACGACGACCGGCGCGCCCGCTTCCACGGCCAGCAGCCGGCGCAGCGCCGAGAGACCCTCGCTGTCCGGCAACCCGAGGTCCAACAGCACGCAGGCGACCTGCTCGCTACGGCGGACCGCCTCGGCCACGGTGCGCACCCGGGTCAACTCGACCGGCGCCGCAACCTCGTCGAGCAGCTCGGACACCAGGAAGGCGTCCGCATCATCGTCCTCGACGAGGAGTATCGGCCAGACCACATCCGCCGGTTCCGTTCCTGGCACCCGGACCGCGGTGCTCTCGGTTCCTGACACATCTCCTCGGCAGTGCACGACACGCGGGCCATTTAGGCCCATCCTGGACCCGAAGCATGGCATGTCCATGGGCGAACGCGCGCAGCGGAACGCCGAACGCGCCGTGCGCCACGGCCGCCACCTGAGCGAGGTTAGGACTATTTCACCATCGAGTTAGGCCATGCGGTGCTCGATCCGCCGGAGAGCCGGGGGCCGACCACACCGGGCCCCGGGATGGGCGAGCGCCGCCGGGCTCAGCGCCGCGGGCCGGTCCCGCGGGCGGGGGAGCGCCCGGACGCGGTCTCGGGCCCGGACGCGGTCTCGGATGCGGACGCGGACGCGGTCCGGGACTCCGACTGGGACTGGTCGGCTGGCGGCGCGGGCTGATCCGCCGGTGGCCACTCCGGGGCGGGCGAGGTGGGCCGGCCGAGCAGATACCAGCCCCACAACCCGGCGGGCGCGGGGGCCCGCACCGGGGCGCCGGCCACCTCGCGCGAATCCATCACGTCGAGCAGGTGATCGAAGCTGCCGAGCAGCCGGACCGCCAGGCTGCCGCCGAAGATCCCACCGTGGCCGAGATGCGGGTGGGGCCGGGTCGGGGCGTGGCGCATGGCGTCGGCGAAGCGGTCGAGCAGGTGCTGGCGGTCCGCGTCGGAGAGCCGTTCGGTGAGCTCACGCAGCAGCCCGTCCTCCGCCTTCGCGTGTTCGGCGAGCAGCGCCGCGAGGTCTCGCCGCAGACTGGCGACACTGCCCGCCGGGCGATTGAGGTCCCCCTGCACGTACTGCTCGATGCCGCGCATCACCGACGAGCACCGGCGGGCCAGCCGGCCCAGCTCCGCGACCCGCGCCCGGCCTCCCGGCACCCGGCGGGCCATCTCCGGGTAGACGACTGCCTCCATCGCACTGAGGTGGGCCGAGACGGCCGCCACCGCCGCGTCGCTGGCGTGCAGCGCCTGGCGCGGATCGGTGGTCGCGTCCGGGGGGTCTGCCGCGTCGCGGTCGTCGCGGGACAGTTCAAGGAGATGGACGGCATCCTCGTGCGCCGCGTCCACCAGGGTCGTCAACGTCTCAGCCATGATCACCTCACCCATGATGGGTCGAAACGTAGCGGAGAGTTACCGGCACTGTGAAGCTACGCCTTCACGACCGGGGCCGCATCCCGACGGTCCTCACGCAACGGGACCGAGAGCGTCACAAAAGGTGCCGGTCGCCCACACCGATGCCTACCGTAAGGAAGGATTCCACTACTATTGCGGGCATGGTAGGCAGTAATGTCCCCATGGCCCGGGACCAGGCCGTCTTCGCCGCCCGCTCGCGCCTCGCCGACGTCCGGCGCCGGTTTCTCGGCCATGACCTTCCGCCCCTTGGGAACCTGATCGTCCGCCATCAGGTGGCGGTCCCGGACGGGGCTGAATGGCCCTGGGCCCTGGTGTCCAACTGGCAGCACGGGGCCCTGCTGGGCGGGCGCAGCCTGAACGACGGCGCGCACCCGTCGGTGGCGCACATCCGGATGGGCCGGCCCCTGCGCATCCGCAGCGCCGACGTCGTCGACTGGGCGATCATCGATGCCCGCGGCGAGATCGTCGAGGGCGCGTGGACCCGCCGGCTGCGCGCCCCGGCGGACACGACCGCCTGAGCGGCATCGCCTCTCCGACCGGCATCGCCTTCTCCGACCGGCATCGCCTTCTCCGACCGGCATCGCCTTCTCCGACCGGCATCGCCTTCTCCGACCGGCATCGCCTTCTCCGACTGGCACTGCCTCTCGGGGCGGCCTTGCCCGTCTGGCGGCTCAGTCGCGCCAGCCGGTCAGTTCCGCCCCGCGAGGATGCTCCAGCCGGAACGAGAACTCCACCCGCCCGGTCGCGCCGGGACCGAGCGCAAGCGTCCACGACAGCAGGCCGACGTCGGTCCGCTCGTCCGGTTCGGGCCGTGCCTGGAAGTCCCGGACGGTGACACTCTCGTGCCGGGAGACCGGGATCTGGTCGCGCACCACCGTCCGGACCGGCCGGGGGGTGTGGTTGGTCACCTCGATGCGGTAGCCGGCCTCGATCCGCCGGTTGCCGCCGACCACGCGGCGTCCCGTGGCGCGGTGGACCAGCTCGCGCTCGACCCGCACCCGGTCGTCGACGCCGAGATGCAGCTCGACCTCGGCCCCTGGTGGCACCGTGCCGATGGTGCCGCTGCCGGCGAAGTCCCCGCCGTGGAAGATCGAGACCTTGCCGGGCAGCAGGGTGTGCGGCGAGGTGTTGGTGATGGTGGCCCGCAGGTAGGCGTCGGGAGAGATCCTGGGGACGGTCAGATGATCGAGGGCGGCGTCGAACTCGATCTCCGCGACGGTGAGGCGGTGCCGGTCGCCGTCGGCCGGGATCGCGACCCGCCGGGGCGGCCGGTACGTCGCGGACCCGGCGAAGTCGATCTCCGGTTCGTCGGCCACCGCCGTCCTCAGGACCTTCACCTGCTTCGCCTTCGCCCGGCCTCGGGACCCGCCCTGCGGCGTCCCACCGGCGGCGAAGATCGCCGTCGTCGGGGCCGCGGCCGGTGGCGGGGGCGGCGGCGGTTGGCTCAGGTCCACGAACTGGGGGGTGAGCTCGGGCAGTTCCGCGTGTGCGGCCGGGCGGGCCGTCGAGAGCACGAGATCGGCCGTAGCCGGCCAGTCCTCGCCGCTGCGCTGGGTGATCAAGGCGAACCAGGTCAACGTGACCCGCTCCCCGTCGAGGCGAGCGTCGTAGCCGGCCCGCCAGCCCGCGGTCGGGACCAGATACGACACCTCCAGCTCGACTTCGGCCCCCTCGCCGGCGGCCTCGTCGCCAGCGTCGAGATCGATGTCCGCGTCAGTGTCGATGTCCGCGCCGGTGTCGATGTCCGCGCCGGTATCGATGTCCGCGCCGGTGTTGATATCCGCGCCGGTATCGGCATCGGCGTCGAGATCGAGGTCGACGACGACGGAGCGGGTGTCCGGGACACGGGGGGCCTGCCGGGCCTCGATCGTCCGCTCGAGCGCCGCTATCCGCCGTTCGAGGTCGGCCCGGCGCTCGGCGAGGGCGCGGCGGCGGGCGTGAACCTCGCCGATCCGGGCCGCGAGCAGGTCCTCGGCAGCGGCCAACCCCTCGGCGGCACCGGAGGTCGAGGCCCAGGACCGCGCCAGGGCGGCGGCTCCGGTGCGCGCCGCGATGTCGAGGAAGCCCCGCCGTGCCTGCTCGGCGTCATCCTCGTCGGCGACGATGGACAGCTCGGCGGCCAGCGCGAGCCGACGCGCGGCGAGATCCGCGCCGGCGGTGTCGGCGGGCTCCGGGTGCGTACGGGCGACCACGTCGACCCCGAGCACCCGGCCCGGTCCCCGGCCGCCGACGCGGACCGAGTCCGGCGCGAGCTCCCAGGGCAGGCCGTCCAGCTCCACCCGGACGCCCGCCCCCGCGGACCCGTCGCCGGCAGTAGCGGGCAGCCTGATCCGGCCCCGCCGGGTGATCCGGGCCCCCCGGGGGTGGATGGCGACCGCGGCGATCGGCGCGTCGAGTCGCACGGGCTGCGGCAGGTCGTCGGTCACCATGACCGATCAGCCTAGTGCGCGGACCGCCCCTGCCGTGCCGCGGATCAGCCTGGTACGGCGAGGAACTCGTCAAGATCGGACACGACGCGGGTCTCGTCCTCGACCACGAGGCCGCCCACGTCGGCGAACCCCGGCGGGCCGGGGTGGGCCAGCACGATCGAACCGGCGCCGTGCCGGATCGTCAGCCGCCGCCCGAGCGCGACGGCCAGCAGCATGGACGCCGAGCCGCATGCCTCGTCCTGCGCCACTCCGTGGCGTTCGGCGAAGGCGCGGGCCCGGACGATCCCGGCGGTCTCGTCCAGCCAGGCCCAGACCTGCATCAGGTCGTCGCCGGGTGGGCGTGGCAGGTCGATCGCGTCGACCTCGGCCGCGTCCGCGAGCTGGCGGTGCGCCCAGGGGGGAACGGCGGCGAGCGCGCCGCGAATCCACACCCGACCGTCCTCCTGCCAGCTCACCGCGTCGCCGCCCGCCGGCCGCAGGGTCTCGGGATGTCCGCCGAGCAGCCGGCCCAACAGCCAGGCCACACCCACCAGCGCATCGCCGGCGGTCGGTAGCTGCCGATCAGGGGTGTAGACGGCGAGGTCCGCCTGCTCCGGGTCGTCGACGAAGACCGTGGCCGGGGTGCCCAGGCGGTGCGCGGTCAGGGCGCGATCACGGGGGTCCGCGAGCAGCTTTCCGGCGTCGAGGATGACCGCGAGCAGGCTCCCCCCGGCTCCGGTCTCGTCGGCGAACACCCGCAGCACGCGAACCTCGAGCTCGTTCACCTGTTCCTCCCGTGGGTCGGCCGGCGAGGCCGTCGGTGTCCATCCGGTGCCGGCCTTCGTCGTCCCGGTGCGGCCTTCGTCGCCCGGTGCCGGCCCTCGTCGTCCGATGCCGGCCCTCGTGCTCACGCTGGCACAGTCCCCGCGCCGCCGCGTCCGGGGCCGAGCCGCGGCTCACGTCCGGCGGCCGGGTCCGGCTTGTCACCATGGAGGGAGAGACCCCGCGGCGCGCGGGCCGCCCGGCGCATCGCGGCGACGCTCGGCGACCACCGACTGTGGGCGGCCGGGCGCTCGAGCGGCCGAAGACCGGCGACGGGTCACCTGAGCGCCCGAGGACGTGAGCACCCCGGAACGTGGGCACTCGGAACGAGGCAACTCGGGAACGAGGGCAACTCGGGAACGAGGCAACTCGGGAACGAGGGCAACTGGCAACGTGGGCGACGGGAAAAGAGGCGATGGTGCGAGACGACGCGGCAAGCGCGGAGCCGATGCGCGCGGAACCGGGCGATCACCCGGGATCAGGCGGCCGCGGGACAGCCGGTGGCGGGCCAGGCGATGGAAGGACGGCCGGCGGTGCAGCGGCCGGCGGCGGCACGGTTGGCGGCGGCAGGGGCAGCGGCGGAACGGCCGGGACCGGCAGGGGGCGATCCGACCAGCCGGGCGTGCCCGGCCAGGTGGGCGGCGAGCATCCGGTGCTCGACGCCCTGGAGGACGCCCTGGGGCAGGCGTCGGCGAACGCGCACCGGCTCGCCGGCGCGCTGAGCCGGCCGGTGTCGCTGGTCCGGGTCGGCCGCAAGCGCCGCCGGGCGCGGCGGGTCGAGCTGCCGGTGACGCCCGACGGCCGGGTGATGGCGTGCGGGGTCTACAGCCACGGACGGTGCGTGACGATGGAGGTCGATCATTCTGACGCCCTGCGGGTGGCGCGGACCGAACGCGACGGCTTCGCCTGGCTGGGCCTGTTCGAGCCCAGCTACGACCAGCTCGCCGCCATCGCGCAGGAGTACGGCCTGGACAAGCTCGCCGTGGAGGACGCGGTCACCGGCGGCCAGCGGCCCAAGCTGGAGCAGTACGAGAACCACCTGTTCGTGGTGCTCAAGACCGCCAGCTACGTGGCGCACACCGAGGTGACGGGTACCTCCGAGGTGGTCACCACCGGCGAGATCATGATCTTCCTCGGCGAGGACTTCGTGGTGACGGTGCGGCATGGCCAGCACGGGGAGATGACCAGGCTGCGGGGCCGGCTCGAGGCCGCCCCGGAGATGCTTCGGCACGGGCCGACCTCGGTGCTGCATGCCATCTGCGACAGCGTCGTCGACAACTACGTCGACACGGTGGAGAAGATCCAGGTCGACGTCGACCAGATCGAGGCCGGCGTGTTCCGGCGCGACCAGATCCCGTCCACGGAAAGCGCCTACCAGTTGAAGCGCGAGCTGCTGGAGCTCAAGCACGCCGTCCAGCCGCTGGCCGGCCCGCTGCGCACGCTCACGACGGACGGCCTGCGGCTGGTCGACGCGGCGATGCGGCGGTACTTCCGGGACGTCGCCGACCATCTCGAGCAGGTCAGCGAGCGCATCGAACACTTCGACGAGCTGCTGTCGTCGGTGCTGCAGGCCACCCTGACCCAGGTGACGATCGCCCAGAACGAGGACATGCGGCGGATCAGCGCCTGGGTCGCGATCGCCGCCGTTCCCACGGCCCTGGCCGGGATCTACGGAATGAACTTCGAGCACATGCCCGAACTGCGCCAGACCTGGGGTTACCCGGCGGTCCTTGCCGTGATGGCGACGGCATGCCTGTTTCTGTACCGGGCATTCAAACGCAACGGCTGGCTCTAGCGCCGCCGACGGCCGCCGTACTTTCCCTCGACGCCAGCCCTGCCGTTACTCAACGTCACAGAAGTTGTGGGGCCGGCTGGCGCCCGGCCGGCCATCACACCCTGGACGCGAGGACGACCCGAACGGGGCGGCCGGCGACTCCTACCCCGACGGCGCCGATCCGTTGGGTGACAGGGGTCCCCGAATCGGGCGAAAGGGCCCACAAACAACACAGGGCGTGCTATGCACTCGAAAACCTGGCAAGGGTAGCCGGTCCATAGCTCATTTTCGCTATCAGTTGACTGCCATGACGTATCCGTACGATGGGTTACACCCGGCCCTCCCCGTCGGTTACCGTAACCAACCGTGTCGGAGCAACCGGGTCTTGTGCCCACCGCTCGGAGCGGTTCCCCGATCCCCCACCCGTCAGGGGAGTACATGCCCTCGTCTGACCCCCAGCGGCGAGAGACCGCCATCCTGCCCGAGCGGGGCGACCTGATCGCCGAGCTCGCCGGGCGACTCGAAGCCCTCGACGCGCTGCTGAACCGGCTCGAGGACGCCGAGCGCCAGGCCGCCGACGCCAGCGAGCACCTCATCCGGACCCGGCGCTGGCAGGAGGACACCGTCCGCACGATCCAGGAGGAGCGGGCCCGCATGCGTCAGCGCCAGCACGCGCTGGACGAACTCGCCGATCACGCCCGCGCCGCCGTGGCCGCTCTGGCCCACCACCGCTCCCTGCCCCGCGAGGTCCACGAGCTCGCCGTCGAACTCCAGGTGCTCGACGCGGCCGGATTCCTGACCCGGCGCGGCCGGGCCCGGTGAGCCCGCGTCCGACCGGGGATACCGGTACCCCCACCCGTTCGACTACATGACGTAATCGAATGGTGCTCGACCGGAGCGACCGGGGCGGGCCGGGGCTTCCGTCGGCGTCGGGCCGGCCTTCCGCACCGACCCTCGCGGCGAGGGCGGAACCGCAGGCCATACCCGGTTCCGGCGGCCGATGAGGCCGCCGCGGTGGCCTCCGGTACGGGTCGGACCGAGTGCCATGCCAAGGGGCACTTCGGTGCACACTCGCTGTAGTTGGGAAGGACTAGTGTTTACCCACCCGGTCAATGTGGACTAGTCTCACGCCGACGTCACGACAACACCGGGCCGAACGCCGAATCCTGCCCCCGGCCACGGTGTCCCCTCCGAGTCGTCATCTGGGGCAGGAGCGGGGGACCCACCTCCACCGGCCGACACCGACCCGCGGTGCTGGCCTCGGGGTCAAGTCCGATGTGCGTGAAGGCCACGCCTCGGACCGGGCAGCCCAGCCCGAACCCGACAGCTCACTTCGCAGGCGTACGGGAAGGAATACACCGTTGTCCGCGCAAAGCGTGCAGCTCGACGAAGATTCGCGCGTCGCCGGTCGCGGCCGTCACCGCGCCCAGTCCGTGCCGCCGGTCGCCCGTAGCCGGGCCCGTGCTCGCGCCTTCGCCGCGATGACCACCGGGACCGTCGCTGTCTCCGGAGTGGCCCTGGCCGGCTGCGCCACCGATGTCCACGCCGACACGGCGTTGGAAGAGTCGCCGAACACCGCCCCGATCACCCTCGCCGCGCAGATCGGCTCGCATGCCGCCCTCGGTGGCAGCATCGCCGCGGCGGCGGTCAGCGAGCACAGCTCCTCGGGCATCACTCTCGGCGCGACGAACGGCCTCGACGCCCCGCCCCTGGCCGGCAAGGTCCAGGTCGGCCTGCGGGTGACGAACCCCAACGTGACCGTGAACGCGGACGAGCCGGTCGACATCGGCTTCTCGCTGTACAACGAGGCCACCCACGAGCCGCTGGCGAACCAGCTCGTCAAGGTGCAGGTGAAGCTCCCCACCGGGTGGGCCACCTTCAAGCACCTGCAGACGAACGCGCAGGGGTACGCGTCCTACACGGCGCGGGTGCTCACCACGACGAACGTCACGGCGATCTTCGACGGCACCGACGCCCTGCAGTCCGCCCACTCGGTGAACGACGCGACCCTGAACGTGCGCCCGCAGCGGACCGCCCAGCTCGCCGGCGTCGCCTCCCGCCTGGGCAGCCTCGCCGGCGGCGTCTCTGTCGGTTCCACCCAGGTGTCCGTGCCGGTTCCGTCCAGCTCGATCGGCGCGAAGGCCGTCTACCTGGCCTCCCTGCAGGCGGGCAAGCCGTACGTCTACGGCGCCGACGGCCCGAGCTCGTTCGACTGCTCCGGGCTGGTCCAGTACGTCTTCAAGCAGCTCGGCAAGAGCCTGCCGCGGACCACGGACGCCCAGTTCGCCGCCACCACCCGGGTGTCGCAGTACAACAAGCAGCCCGGCGACCTGATCTTCCTCGGCTCGCCCGGGGACATCTACCACGTCGGCATCTACGCCGGCAACGGCAAGATGTGGGTCGCCCCGCACACCGGCAGCGTCGTGAAGCTCCAGTCGATCTACACCACCTCCTACTACGTCGGACGCGTCTAAGAGCGTCCACGCCAGCGCATCGTGCCCTGCGGCGCAGGCGCCGGCCATCCGGTGGTCACCTCGTTCGGCTGGAAGAGCGACGAAGCCCGTCCAGCCTCGAGCCGACCGCGACGCGGCCTCCCCCTCCGGTCGCGCGTGCGGTCAGACTGCTGGGCAGTCATCGGTCGACCCAGCGTTCCGCATCCCGTCATGCCCGCCCCGCCGGGCCTGCTCCCCCCGGCAGGCGGAAGGCGCGCATCGCCGACCCGTCCGGGTCACCATCGCCGCTGCCCCGGACGCAGTTCCACGACGCGGCTGACGCCGAGATAACGCCGGACCACCCGCACCTGCACCCGCTCCGCGCGTCCGAAATCCTGTGGCGTCGTGGTCCCGGCCGAGCCGGGACCAGCTCCAGTACGCGGGCCCTGACACCGCTCGCGGCAGCACCGACCCGACCTCGCTTCAGCGCCAGCCGGGCAACGCCTCCTTCCGGCCGGACGGACGTCAGATCTCCCCCCCATCTGACGTCCGTCCGGCCGGAAGGCCCCCGACCCCGCCGGCCTTCCCTCGGATTCCCCCCCCATCCGCAGCGGGAGGCCGGCGGGCCCTCGGGTTCCATCCGGCCGCTGAGGTCCGCCGATGCCGCTACCCCCCTCCCGGTGGCATCGGCGGGCTTCTTCCCTTCTGTGCTTCTACCCACCCGTCCCGGGCGCGTACGCGGCCGCTGGAGGCCGTGGAGGGCCGCCACCGGACGCCTCGTCAGGCGGGCCCGGGCCCGGGCCCGGCCTCGGCGGCCAGCGGTCGGTCGATCGGCGGGCCCGGGCCCCGCTTCAGGTTCTCGGACTCGGGCTCAGTTTCTCGGGCTCAGGTTCTCGGGCTCAGGCTCCCAGGTGGTGCTTGGCGGAGGCCGTCCACAGCGTCTCGCTGACCTTCTTGTTCCACTTGGTCTCGGCGACCCTCGCCTCCGGTGCCCGACCTGGGCAGGCGGACTGCGGCTCCTGCGTGAACTGGCCCACCACGCCGACGGCCGCGAAGATCGGCTTGGCGCCGCCGCAGACGACGCTCAACGCGAGCCGCGCTCCCTCGCCGACGCCCCACACGTAGATCCGGTTGGGGTCGACCTTGGTCTTCTTCGCGGAGACGTAGCTGACCACGTCGCGCAGATACTTCGCGTCGGCGCCGTCCGGGGAGTCGATCCGCCAGGTGCCGCCGACCGCCTCGGGATAGGCGACCGCGAAGTCGCGGGCGTTCGCCACCGAGCCGGCGGCGCTGTCATGGTCGAGGGTCTTGGCGTCGACGTTGTCGTCGTGCAGGATCAGCACCAGCGGGATCGGATCCTTCGGGTTCGACGGGGCGTGCACGAGCAGTTCCCGGTCGGCCGAGCCGTAGTCCTTGGGCATGCTGACGCGCTTGGTCTTCGGGCCGTTGCCGCGCTCGACGAAAACCCAGAGCACGACGATGACGACCCCGACGATGAGTACGGTTCGCTTGTTCTTGCCCCACCAGCCGGCAAGGGGATTCGACGCCACGATCCAACCGAACCACACCGGTAGCCGGGAAACGCCGAAAACGGGCGACCAGATGACGCTCGGACCTACTCCTTCGTCCGAGGCGGCCACGTGACCGAGCGGGTCATGGGACCGGCGTCCGGGTCAGGGGGTGGCGAGCGCGCGACTGCGGGCCTCGCGCAACACCTGCGCCTCCCGGGGGGCGTCCAGCGGCGGGAGCTCGCCGTGGATCCAGGTCAGCAGGAGGTCGGCGAGCGCCGGGTTCTGCGCCAGGACCGGCCCATGCAGGTAGGTGCCGATGACCCGGCCGTCGACGATGCCATCGGTGCCGCCGCCGGCGCTACCACCAGTACCGCCACCACCACCGTCAGTACCGCCGTCGCCGTCGCCGATCCCGCGGCGCACCACCCCCAGCGGGAAGCCGCCGGCCCCGGGCAGCCGCCTCGTGCGCCCCGCGTGGTTCTCGTAGCCGTACAGGGTGGGTAGGCCGAGGCGCGGATCGGGCTCGACGACGATGTCACCGACGGCCCGTCCGGGCGGCGGCGTCTCGGGTGGCGCGAACGAGCGACGGGTCTCGATGTCGACGAGGTTCAGCCCCTCGTGGATCTCCCCGCCCGACGGGAACGTCGCGCCGATCACCTGGTAGCCGGCGCAGACCGCGAGCACGGCCGCCCCCGATCCCACCGCGCGCACGATCGCCCGGTTCTGGCGGATGCCGTCGGCGGCGAGGACCTGCGGGGCGTCCTCCCCCCGCCGAGCAGGTAGATGTCGCAGCTCTCCGGCACCGGCGAGCCGGCGGGGACGCTGACCACCTCGACCGGCAGACCCCGCCAGCGCAGCCGCTGCTCGAGGACGATCGCGTTGCCGCCGTCCCCGTAGGTGCCGAGCAGCTCGGGGTAGATCAGCGCGATCCGGGTCGCCGAGCCGCGCCTCACCGGGAACTCCGGACCAGCAGATCCCGGAACGCCGTGTAGTTGGCGACCACGTCGACCACCTTCTCGTTGGCCGCCAGCGCCGCGTCCTCGGCGCTGGCGTGCACGCTGTGCGGCACCTCCGCGTAGGCCAGCCGCACGCTCATGTCCTCCTTGCGCCCGCCGGTGACGAGCACCTGCCGGCCGGCGAGGCGCTCGAAGGGGACGTCCCAGATCCAGGACGGATCCCGGCCGTCGGCGGTCTGCGAGTTGAAGTCGATGACGACGGGCCGGGGCGGCGCGTCGGCGAGCAGCTCCATCATCTCCACCCAGCCGGCGGGGTTCTTCGCCAGCAGCAGCCGGCCGCGACGGCCCTGCTCGCCGAGGACGACCTCCTGGTAGCGGCCCTGTACGTCGCCGAGGCCGGCCATGGCGGCCAGCGCCGCCTCGACCTCGACGCCGAGCTCGCGGGCCGCGGCGGCAGCCATCGCCGCGTTGCCGAGGTTGACCCGGCCGGGCAGGTCGAGGTGAGCCGAGATGGCACGGCCGTACCAGAGCAGCTCCCGGGGCCCGGTGACCGCGACGATCGGCTCGGGCCGGGCCAGCCCGCACTCGGACCACCAGCCGGCCTCGTTGCGGTGCAGCAGGCGGGCGCACTGGGGGCAGACCATCGCGTCGGCGGTCCAGTTCTGGCCGGCCGACACCCACACCTGCCGCCGCCAGCCGGCCGCCGCCCAGGCGACCAGCGGGTCGTCGACGTTCGCGACCACCGTGGCGTCCGGCAGCTCGGCGCCGAGCTCCCGCCACATCGACGCGATGCGCCGGGTCTCGTTGGACCGGTCGAGCTGGTCGCGGCTGATGTTGAGCAGCAGCACGACCCGCGGCAGGATCTCCCTGGCCACCTTCGGCAGCCAGATCTCGTCGACCTCCAGGGCGGCGGCGGCGTCGAACGGGGGTCGCGAGAGCGCGGCGAGGACGCCGGGCGCCATGTTCGCCCCCCCGCTGTTCGACTTCACCGGCCCGAGGGTGCCCAGCGCGCGGGCGAGCAGCCGGGTGGTGGTCGTCTTGCCGTTGGTGCCCGACACGCAGGCGGTGCGGCGGTGGGAACCGACCTCGGCCAGCGCCCCCGGGGAGACCCGCAGGGCGAGCTTGCCGCCGATCATCTCCCCCGAACCGCGGCCGAGACGGCGTGACGCCTCGGCCGCCAGGCGTTCGACGGCGAGCGCGGCCTGGGTCCGGGCGGTGAACCTGCGCGGGAATGATGTCGTCATCGCGCTTTCTACAGTGCCACGAGGGTGCCGGGAGACGAAGACCACCCCCGCTTCCGTTCGGTTACATCCCGATCGGCGCCGCTGCCGCCGGCGGCGAACCACCGTCGCCCCCGTCGTGGCCGAGTCTGCACGCCTGACGCCGTCGCCGCAGGTCAAACCGCGTGACCGTCCGGCCGGCGCCGACGGAACTTCCGTGTTACCGCCCGGTGTGCGAACGAGTGCCAACCGGACCACCATGGGGGAATCAACCCGGCGTCGCGGTAGAACTCACCCGACGGGGTGAACCGGAATACCCAAGGCCGGCCCTCGGGACGAGAATCACAGGCGACGCACGGCCGGCCACCGATCCGGCCGGGGCCGCGCGGGGCCCGGGACCCCGGCCGGGCAGCGGCCGGGCGCCAGGGACCACGCGGTTGCAGAAGGGACGTGAGGGCGCACAGTGACGACGAAGGCAATCGCGATCGCACGGGACCACGGCCGCTGGTCGGTGCACGATCTGGACCCGGCGGGCGCCGAGGATCTGGACGCCCTCACCGACACGATGCGCGACTTCGGTGACGACACCATCGTGGCCTTCCTGGAGGAGGACGACGAGTACCTCGCGATCGTCCGGGTCGGCGCCGACGAACCCGACCCCAAGGTCTTCCTCTCCGACCGCCGGGTCCTGATCACCTCCGAGCTCGCCGAGCGCCTGTTCGCCGACGCCCTGCCGTCGATGGCGGGCCTGGCCACGGAGGACGACGAGGACGACGACACCTCCGCGCTGACCCAGGCGGCCCCGGTCGGCGACCTCGACGTGCTCGTCGACCTGGGCACCTCCGAGGAGGCGCTGCTGGAGTTGATCGGCGAGGAGGGCATGCTGCCCGCCGACCTGATCAGCGCCCTGAGCGAGCGCGCCGGCGCCGGCGAGATCCTCGACGACGCCCGTGGCTGATCCCGCCCCACCGGGCGGGCCCGACCACAGCACAGCCACCGAACGCGGCGCAGCGAACGGCCACGACACAGCGAACGGCCATGGCCCGGCGGGCGGGCCCGACCACGGGGCGGCGATGGGCCTCGCGCTGGCCCAGGCACGGTTGGCGCCGGAGCACAGTGACGTCCCGGTCGGCGCGGTCGTGATCGCCCGGGACGGCGCGGTGCTCGGGGAGGGCCGCAACGCCCGCGAACGCGACGGCGACCCGACCGCCCACGCCGAGGTGATCGCGCTGCGGGCGGCGGCGGCGCGGGTCGGTTCCTGGCGGCTGTCCGGCGCCACCCTCGTGGTCACCCTGGAGCCGTGCACGATGTGCGCGGGCGCCCTCGTGCTCGCCCGGGTGGACCGGCTCGTCTACGGCGCCGTCGACGACAAGGCCGGCGCGGTCGGCTCGCTGTGGGACGTCGTGCGCGACCGCCGCCTCAACCACCGCCCCGAGGTCATCTCCGGCGTCCGCGCCGCCGAGTGCGCCGCCCTGCTCGCCGACTTCTTCGCCGCCCGCCGCCGCCCACCCGCCCGTTAGCCCGTTAGCCCGTCGACCCGTCGACCCGTCGGCCCGTCGGCCCGTCGGCGGTGTGCATGGGAGCGGCGCCTCCTGTCTCTTCCACAGGGATAAATCGGACGCCGAACCCTGTGGAAGAACCAGGTGGGCGCTCTCCCACGCATCCGCCGCTGACGCGCGAGCCGTCGGCCCCGCGTGGCGCGGTTCCGCGGAACCGCACGCCGACGCCCAGCCGGCGGCGGCGAGTCCCTGGGACCGGCCTGACGACCCCCGCGAACCGGACCGACGAGACGTCCGGTAAGCTCGCCTACGGTGGAGTCGCCTAGTGGCCGAGGGCGCACGCCTCGAAAGCGTGTGAGGGGGCAACCCCTCCGTGGGTTCAAATCCCACCTCCACCGCCCGTGTGCCAGGCAGAACGCCGGGTCCGACGCTCACCACGTCGGCCCGGCTTCGTCGTCTTGATCTCACTTCTGCTCTCGGCTGCCCTCCGAGCGCAGCCCAACACCCCCGAACCGATGCGACACCCTGAGTGCAATGCGGGTCATGTCCCGGAGGTGTCGGAACGCTCCATCGCGGCGCCCTGAATGCGAGGCGCGCGGCCCGATCCCTTTTCGCCCACCCGACTCGGGCGACCTCAGGGCTGCGTCGGTCGACGTCAACTTGCAGCGGCTGCGGAGCGTGAAATAGTCAGCGCGGACAGTAATTCACTTACTGACCATGGCGCCGGCGCGATGGGGCGACGACGTCATTCATCACACGCACGACTATCCATCAGTTGCACGACCGGTGAGTCGGAGGCAATGGCATGGCGAGGATCGTCATTTTTGGTGCCGGTGGTCAGATCGGGCGCCGCATCACCGACGAAGCAATTCGACGGGGACACGAGGTCACCGCGGTCGAGGTCGACGCGGCCCGCGTGAAGAAGCTTCCGCGCAAGGCCAACGGGGTCGAGGGCGACGTCACGTCGCGCGACTCCGTGCAGCGCCTGGCGCAGGAGGCGGACGCCATCGTCGTGGCGGTGGGTGGTGTCGACCGTCCGGTGCACGCGAACGCCGCGCGTACCCTCGTCGACGTCCTGCCCCGCATCGGCGACCAGGCTCCGGCCGTCCTGCACGTCTCCAGCGGCGGCACTCTGGAGGACGACAACGGCCAGCGGCTCGTGGACAGCCCGGACTTCCCCGCCGCCGAGCGCAAGGACGCGCTCGACCAGGTGGACGCGCTCGACGTGTACCGGGGTGCGCGCAACGTGCGCTGGGCGGCCATCGCTCCGCCGCCGCGCAACCTGGGCCAGGGGCAGCGTCGGGGCGCCTACCGCACCGGTAACGACCGGCCCGTGGTGGACGCTCAGGGCGAGATGGGCATCTCCCACGAGGACTTCGCGATCGCCGTCGTCGACGAGGTCGAGAAGCCGCGTAACCGCAACCGTCGTTTCACGGTGGGCAACTGACCTTCCCGACTGAAAGGCAGCCCGGGCGAAGCCAGGGTTGAAGCGTGGCACCGGCCGGCTCACCGCCGCCGACGCCGGACCGCCGACGATGCCGGGCGGTGGAAGGCGACGGCTGCCCGCCGGTCGCCACGCCTGGGCGGCGCGGGTCGAAAGGACTCGCGCCGCCCGACTCTGCCCGGTGCAGGCCCGGTGCAGGCCCGGTGCAGGCCCGGTGCAGGCCCGGTGCAGGCCCGGTGCAGGCCCGGTGCAGACGTGGGCCACGGGATCGCGGAGCACAAGCCGCGGGTTTCCGGCACCGCATACCGCAGACGGTTTCCGGCGCCGAACACCGCAACTCGCGATCGCGGTCAGGCCATCGTGTTCAGAATGGCCTCAATGTCGGCCGGGGTGGTGCGCGGATTGACGACGGCGAAGCGGGCGACGGTCTCCCCGTCGTGCCGGGTGGGCGGCACGAAGGCGAATCCCTCGCGGAGCAGGTTGTCGCTCCACCGGTGATAGTCGGCGTCCCGCCAGCCGAGCCGGCGGAACACCACCACGGAAAGCTCCGCCGGGCGGACGAGTTCCAGCTCGGGTCGCGCCGCGATCTGCGCCGCCGCCGCCCGCGTCGTGGTCAGCGTGGTCTCGATCGCCTCGGCGTAGGCCCGGGTGCCGTGCGCCGCCAGGGAGAACCACAACGGCAGCCCACGAGCCCGTCGGGACAGCCCGATGGCGTAGTCGGACGGATTCCAGTTGGCGGCCGAGTCGAGCACGTCGAGATAGCCGGCCCGCTGCGGACCGTGCGCCGCCCGGGCCAGGGCGGGATCGCGGTAGATCAGCGCGCAGGCGTCGAACGGCGCGAACAGCCACTTGTGCGGATCGACGATGAACGAGTCCACGTCGGCGATCCCGTCGAACAGCGGCCGGGCCGAGGGCGCGGCGAGCGCCGCCAGGCCGTAGGCACCGTCCGCGTGCACCCACAGACCGCGGTCGCGACCGACGTCGACCACGCCCCGCAGATCGTCGACGATGCCGAACTGGGTCGTCCCCGCAGTCGCCACGACGGCGAAGACCCCGTCGGGCGCGCCAGGTTCGCCCTGTCCGGCGAGGTCGTCGAGCGCAGCGGCGAGCAGCGGGCCGGTGAGCCGGCCCTCCTCCCCCGTCGGCACGGCCACGATGTCCGCGTCGAGCACGGTTGCCGCCTGGTAGAGCGACGAGTGGGCCTCCGCCCCGCAGACGAAGCGCCAGCGCGCCGGCACCGGCCGGCTCTCGGCGACCAGCCTCGCCCGGGCGGCCTGGCGGGCGGCGACGAGCGCGGACAGGTTGCCGACCGTGCCACCGGGCACGAACACGCCACCGGCCGTGGCGGGCAGGCCCGCGAGGTCGGCCAGCCAACGCAGCGTCTCGTTCTCGGCGTGGACCGCGCCCGCACCCTCCATCCAGCTTCCGGCATAGATGGACGACGCGCCGACCACCACGTCGAACAGCACCGACAACCGGGTCGGGGCGGCGGGGATGAAGGCGAGGTTGCGCGGATGGTCCGCCGAGATACAGGCGCGCGAGAGCACCTCGTCGAAGGTCTCCAGGGCTCGGCGACCGCCGATCCCGTCCGCCGTGATCGTCCGGCCGGCCCTGGCGGTCAGTTCCGCCGGCGTCGCCGGACCGTCCAGGGGAACCGGATCGAATCCGAGGCGGACCCCGGTGAAGTCGAAGATCGCCTGCAGGAGATCGGCCGTCTCGGCGTCAAACTGATGCACGTACGGACCGTCCCACGCCACGTTGCTCGACAGGCAACCGCCGAAACGGCGATCCGATCACAACCGAACCCGGCGGGACCGATTGCCGTGCCTCATCGAGGCGCGCGGTGGATTCCGCCGATCGGCGCCGACGCGGCGCGGACCTATGCGTCCTGCTTGCCGCGCTGCCGACGGAAGAGGAAGCCGCCACCGACGAGTGCAACCAGCAGAACAATCGCTCCGACACGCTTCACAACAAACCTCCACGATGAGGACTCACGTCAACACGACGGCAAAACCGGCAACATCCACGACGGCGGACCGTAACCGGCGAGAAGCCCCACCGATCGACCCGATCCGGGCCGGCTGGCGCTTGCCTCTGCCGTCGGAAACCGAGCATGCCATGAACGGTGCCCGGGTGTGCGGCCGGGCCGCCGGATTATCGGCCGCGTCCCCCGTGCGGGGCAGGGACAGGTGCCGTATGGCGGGGCAATCTTCGTAGGAGGCGCCGCCGCGAAGGCGATTTCGCGGCGCGCCCGCACGGGGGTGGGCGTCGGGTGGCCCGCGCCATGCCCGGGTGCGGCGGCGTCGTGAGATCAGGTGACGGCCACCACTACGCGGCCGCCGGCTCACCGCACGCCGCATCCGGCGGCGCGCGGCACTGCGGGGCGGCACGGCGAGGCAGGCACGGCGGGGCGGGGCGGCACGGCGGGGTTCACGGACCCAGACGGCAACACCCTCTCGCTGACCACGTTCGCCGCCCGGGACGGCGGCGACAGCGGCAACGGCGGGCGAGGCGGCGAGGCGGCGAGGCGGCGGGCATGGCGGTGGAGATGGCTCGCGGGCGGGCCGGCTCGGCGACGGATAACCGACCCCGGCGTCCCGTTATCCATCATTTCCCCGAGCTCCACCATCTGTTCATCCGCGCTTAAGTTAATACTCCGCCGCCGGCGGGTCGATTCCGAGATTTTCCCCGCGACCGGTTGGCCGCCGCCTGCCGCGAACCCGTATTTGTACCGGCCGTGCGGTACTCGGGGGCGGTAGTATCGACGCCCTACCGCGTTTGCACGGCAATGTGCGCGGCGATTACTGGGGATGAGAGTGGCGCGCGTCTTCGTCAGCCACGCCAGCTCGGACGCGGAGTTGGCCGACCGGATCTACCGCACGCTGGCCGATCTCGGCCATCGAGCATTCCTGGCCCGCGACATCCGGACGGGAATCCGGCCGGGCGAGGTCTGGAAGGAGCGCCTGCACCAGGAGTTGCGGGCCGCGGACGCCGTCATCTGTGTCGTGACCGAGGCATACAACACCTCCCCCTGGTGCGCCTACGAAATCGGGATCGCTCACGAGGTCGGGAGCCTGCTGCTGCCGCTGCGGGCCCAGGCAGGGGTGGCCTCGCCCCTGCTCGACGACCGCCAGCACGTCGCCGTCGTCGACAACAGCGGGTGGATCGGCGATCTGGATGGCCCGCTGCGGCGGGTGGACGCCGCCGGGGGCCTGGGCTGGGCGTGGGACCGCTCGCCGTTCCCGGGGCTGCGGCCGTTCACCCGGGACATGGCGCGCGTCTTCTACGGGCGCGCCGACGAGCTTCGGCGGCTGGCCCACCGGCTGCGCGCGCTGAGCGACCGGCGGCTGCTGCTCGTCGTCGGCGGGTCCGGGTGCGGCAAGTCGTCGCTGGTCACCGCGGGGTTGACGGCGCGGCTGGGGGCCGAGCCCGGCTGGGAGGTAGCCGATCCGTTCCTGCCGGGCCGCGACCCGACCCGCAAGCTGGCGCTGGCGCTGGCGCAGACGGCGATCCGCGTCGGGCTGCGCTGGGATCCGGCCGAGGTGCACCAGCGGCTGGCCGCTGACGACCGCGCCCTGGTCGGGCTCGCCGAGGAACTTCTGAGCGCGGGCTACGGCCAGCACCGGGACCGGCTGCTGCTCGTCGTCGATCAGGGCGAGGAGCTGTTCACCCGCGCGGACGCCGCCGAGCGGGCCCAGTTCGCCGGGGTGCTCTCCCGCGGGCTCGACGGCCCCATCCGGGTCGTCATCGCGGTCCGGTCGGAGTTCCAGGACCAGTTGTTCGCGCTGCCCGAGCTGCACGGCACCCACCTGCACGCCTTCCCGCTGCGGCCGCTCGCGCGCGACATGCTCAGCGTCGTGATCACCGAGCCGGCCCGGGTCGCCGGGCTGTCGGTGGAGCCGGAGCTGGTCAGCCAGATGGTCGCCGACACCGACGGCGGCGAGGCGCTGCCGCTGCTGGCCTTCACCCTGCACGAGCTGGCCCGCAACCAGACCCGCGGCGGACGGCTGTCCGCGCAGCGCTACGAGGAGCTCGGCGGGGTGCGCGGGGCGCTGGCGCGCCGGGCGGACGCCGTGCTCGACGAGGCGGTGGCCGCCGCCCGCCTGCCCCGGGAGGAGATCCTCGCCGGCATGGCGGAGCTCGCCACCCTGGACGAGGGGGGCCGGCGTACCCGGCGCCGCATAGAGGTGGCGGAGCTGCCGTCGGAGGCCATGCGCACCGCGTTCGGCGTCTTCGTGGAGCAGCGGTTGCTGTCGACGGCCAGCGACAGCCTCGGCGGCGCCGGCGTGGGCGTCGTCCACGAGGCGCTGCTCTCCGTCTGGCAGCCGCTGGACTCGGCGATCCGCGAGCGGGAGGCCGCGCTGCTCAGCGAGGGGCAGGTCGAGCGGGCCGCCGCGGCCTGGGAACACGGCGGCCCGCTGTGGGACGTCGACCGGCTCACCGCCGCCACGACCATCCTGTGGGGGTCCTACGACCGCTTCCGTGCAGGCGGCCGGCCGGTCGTGAACCTCAACAACATCGGACGCAGGTTCCTCGCCGAGTGCAACCGCCGCGTCGAGGCGGCGCGCCGTCGGGAGCGCCGCCGCCGGCGCCGGACGATCGCGGTGCTGGCCGGCCTGCTCGCGGTGACGCTCGCCGGCGCCGCGACCGCCGGCTGGCAGGGCGTCTCCGCCCGGCAGGCGCAGCACGCCGCCGAGCGCGCCCAGCAGGCGGTGATCGCCCAGGCCCTGCTGACCAGGGCGGACGACGTGAGCGCGACGGACCGGATCCGCGCGCTGCGGCTGTCGCTCGCCGCCTGGGCGGTGCATCCGGACGCCGCCAGCCAGGAACGCCTCCAGACCCTCGCCAGCGGCCGCACGGCGCTGGCCAACGGCAGCCCCGTCACCGCCGTGACGTTCTCCCCCGACGGGAAGCTGCTGGCCACCGGCGGCGCGGACGCATCGGTGCTGCTGTGGTCGGTCGCGGCCGGCCCGGATCAGCCTCGGCGCGTCGGGCCGCCGCTGACCGGCCTGCACAGCCTGGTGACCGCGGTGACGTTCTCGGCGGACGGGCGGCGGCTGGTCGCGACCGGCTTCGACCGTACCCGGATGGCCTGGGACATCGGCGACTCGGCGCGGCCGCAGCCGGACGGCCGGACGGCCCCCGCCCTCGGACCGGTCGACACCTGCGTCGACCGGTCCCCCGTCGCCCCCGTCGAGGCGGTCGGCGAGGAGCTCGGCGGAGTCAGCCTGTGGTCCGTCGGCGACGGGACCGGCAACCGCCGCCTTCTGGGCTGGCTGCCCGCCGGCCCCGGGGAGGCGCGGGCGGTCAGGTTCTCCCCCGACGGCAGCATCCTCGCCGTCGGCTCCGGGCGCGGCGTGCGCCTGTGGGACGCCCGCACCGCCGCCCGGCTTCCTCCCGCCACCGCCGACATCGCGGACCGCATCGGCCGCGCGGACCTCGACGCCTGCGCGAGCGAGAACGAGAAAACCCAGGTTCACCCGGCGCGGGAAGGACGGGAGGGACGGGAAGGACGGGCCGGCGACGGGGCGGACACCTCCGCCCGCGACGGCCGCGATCTGCCGGCGCCCAGCCTGCGCCCCATCGGGCTGCCACTGACGGGACACACCCACGCGGTGTTCTCGCTCGCCTTCTCCCGAGGCGGCGGGGTGCTGGCCTCGGGCGGCAACGACGGGATGCTCCGGCTGTGGCGGGTGTCCACCGTGAACGCCTCCCGGCAACAGGTGGTCACCGCTGCCTGCGCCGAGGCCGGGGGCGGGCTGGACGCCTCGTCCTGGCAGTTCTACCTGCCCGGTGTCCCCTACCGCCCCACCTGCGCGCGATGACCCGCCGATTCGCGATCCGTCGCGCCGGCGCCGAACCTGACCGGCCGCGGGACCGGGACCTCCCTCTTTCGACCAACCGCCAATACCGATCCAGCCCATACCGGACAAAATCAGCGACAGGGCGCGGTGAATCGGTCGCACCGGGTGCTTCCCGACCGGTGCCCGTCAGCGGACCATCATTTACATGACGTTGACATACGGCCTGCCCACCCGGATCGAGATACCGACCGTCATCACCTCCCGGTTGATCCTGCGCGGCTGGCGTCCCGAGGATCTGCACCCGTACGCCGCGATGAACGCCGACCCGGAGACGATGCGTTATCTCGACGGCCCGTTCGGGTTGGCCGGCACGGAGCGTCTCGTCACCCATCTCATCGGCATGTGGACGATCCACGGTCACGGCATGTGGGCGGTCGAGGAACGGGGCAGCGGGGAGTTCCTCGGCCGGGCCGGAGCCTATTTCGCCGACGGTTGGCCGGGGATCGAGGTCGCCGTGTCCATCCGCCGGGACCACTGGGGTCAGGGGCTCGGTACGGAGGCGGTCCGGGCGTCGCTGGAATTCGGCTTCGAACGGCTCACGGTGGACGAGCTGATCACCTCGACGCACCGGGACAACGCCGGCATGAACGCGATCGCCCACCGGCTCGGGATGACCTTCCGCGGGATCGCCGACGTCGGCCCGTGGCTGGCCAGCAACGTCTACGCGATGAGCCGGCAGGAATGGTACGCCCGGACCGCGACCGCCGACCGGGCCTTACCCAGGGAGCGGGACAGCCCCGCCGCGCGCAGCTCGGACAGCGCCCGGTCCGTCGGCTAGCCGGCGAGATCCAGCGGGACGCCGAGCTCACAACTCGATCGCCGCCACCGGTCCGATCGGCCCCATCGACCCGATCGGCGTGAGGGTCGCGATCAGGTCCCGCAGCTCGCGGACGGTGGACTGGCCGCGGTACCGCTCGGGCACGCGTCGTAGCCCGTCGATGGCCCAGCGCAGCACGAGCGGGCTGCGCCAGTGTTCCGCGATTCCGGTCAGTTCCCGGATGATCTGCTCGCAGCCGGTGTCGACCTGCGCGCCGAGGATCAGCGCTCCGGCCTGGCTGATCCGGGTGAGCACCGGGTCGCGTGGCTCACCCGGCGGGAACAGGCGCACCGCACGGTCGAAGTGCGGCAGGCTGCGGCGCCAGTCGCCGGCGGCGAGCAGCGCGTCGGCTATGTAGAGGTGGAGCTGCTGTTCGCTCATCGCCAGCACGCTGCTGCTGGTGGCCTCCGGGTCGAGTCGGTCGAACAGATCCAGCGCCTGCCGGGCTTGCCGCAGGACGTCGGGCAGCTTTTTCTGCACGCCCAACGCCCGGGCCTGCATCGTGACGGCGATCAGCTTTCCGGCGCTCGGAGTGCGGCCGGCGAGCGCCTCCGCCCGCGCGGCGATCGTGAGCACGAGCTGGGCGGACGCGCCGTTCTCCAGCTCGGACTTGGCCCGTTTCGCCACCACCCAGGCGAGCAGTTCCGCGGCGCCGTGCTCGCTCGCGTTGCGGTACGCCGTCTCGAACCAGCCGCGCATCTCGGCCCGGTGCCCCAGGTCGGAGAACGACAGGGCGGTGATGCCGGCCAGCTTCGCGGCGACGCCGCGCAGCCTGCGCTGCTGGTAAAGGGGCTGGCGCCGGCCCAGCAGCCGGCCGACCTCGGCCAGGTCGACGGACAGGTCACCGATCATCCCGACCACCGGCTCCATGCGGTACCGGAATCCCTGGTCACGCACCATCTCGTCGAGACGGTCGACCTGCTCGGCCGGCACCTCGACCCACAGCGACCGGTCCAGAGCATCCCGAAGCTCCAAAGCACGCGCCAGCACGGCCGCCGCCGACCTACCGGGATCGGGAAGCGGAACGGCGGACCACGGCGCTTCCAGGTCGGTGGTTCCCACCGCCGGTGGCGGCGCATCAGGCCCCGCGGCATGCCCGTACCGGACCTGAGCCGGCACGACCGAATCCGCCCAGAACGATCCGGCCGGGGCGGGGCCGATGTCGTGGGCGGAGCCGTCCAATCCGAAACCGAGCCGATCCGGGCGCGTGCGCAGCACGGCGCACAGCGCGTCGAGATACCGGGGTGATGGCCGTTCGCCGCGTTCCCATCTCGATATCCGCTGATGCCCGAGCGGCGGATCGCTGCGCCCTGCCTCGGTCTCGTGCTCGCGGATCCGCCGCACGAGTTCCTGTTGCGTCCAGCCGTAGGCCAGCCGGTATGCCCGCAACCGGCTCACCCCGCAATGACGATGAACGGCGTCGGCCGTCTCCGGCACGCCCACGCCTGCCTTCGCCAGCCGCGAACGGATGTCCCGCCCGCACCTGGCCGGATGCTGTCTGGCCACGGCCACCCCCCGCATTTCCGCCGGACGCGCTCGCCTCACATCTCCCGGACTGGGCAGATCATAGACCGACCGACGGCCACCCGGGAATCATGCCGCCAACGGATTGTGCGCCGCTCGCGCAAAAAATCTGCGGCGCATCGTCCTGCGCGCTCACAACCACGCAACGCACATTCCGCCAATCACCCCCGGTGATACCAATCGAAGGGCCCACAAAGGGACTGCCTATTCCCACCGGAGGTGCCATGACCAGGCCATTGTTCACAAGAATCGGGTGGACCCGGATCACGAGCGACCAGCCAAACCGTGGAAGACGGGTGCACCGTCTCATCCGGCTGCTGACTCTCCTGGTGCCGTTCCTCCCGCTCCCCGGCTCGGTGAGACTGATTCTGGCCGCGTTGGAGGCCGCCGTCCTGCTGCACGAAGCGACCCGCCCAGCGGCGTCATCGGGTGGCGGCGACCGCCGTCCAGAACTCACCGAAGCCGTCCAGGGGGCCGGTCATCGCCCGCTGGGTGAGCAGGACGCCGACGGTGTCGCGGGTCGGGTCGACGTGGCCGGTCGTTCCCGTCCCGCCGTCCCAACCCCAGCGCCCGGGGGCCATCCACGGCTCGGCGGGCTCGACGTCCAGCCCGGTGCCCAGGCCCCACGACCCGCCGGGACCGACGATCGGCCGGGCCTGGCCGCGTTGGGCGTCGGTCAGCGCATCGGCGGTCATCCGCGCCACCGCGCCGGCCGGCAGCACCGGGCTGCCGCCGTCCGCGAGCGCGCACAGGAACCGCAGGACGTCGGGCGCGGTGGACACCAGCCCGGAGCTGAGCTCCTCGAAGGCGGGCGGGCGGGCGAACTCTCCGTCGGCCGCGTCCAACACCTCCAGCCCGTCGGGTCCGGGCCGGTAGGCCGTCGCGAGCCGGCTCGGGGCCGGCTCCCAGAACCCGGTGGACGCCATGGCGAGCGGGCCGGTGATCCGCTCAGCGACCAGCTCGGACAGCGGGCGCCCGGCGCAGCGGGCGAGCAGCACACCGAGCAGGTCGATGCCGGTGTCGTACAGCCAGCCCTCGCCCGGCTGGAACGCCAGCGGCAGCCCGGCGACCCTGGCGACGAACTCGTCGGCGGACATCCGCGGCGTCAGCGGCCCAGGGAAGACCCCCCGCCGCAGCATCTCCGCCTGTAGCGGGGTCTGCGCCAGCACCGCGCCCCAGCCGCAGGTCAGGGTCAGCAGGTGCCGGACGGTGATCGGCCGGCGCGCCTCGACGGTGCGGTCGAGCGGCGCGTCCGGGGCCACCAGCACCCGCGGGGCCGCCGCCTCCGGCAGCCAGCGGGCCACCGGATCGTCGAGGCCGAGCAGCCCGTCGTGCTCGAGGCCGAGCGCGAGCACCCCCGAAGTCAGCTTGGTCAGCGAGGCGAGCCGGAAGCGCGTGTCCGCCGCCATCGGCGCGCTCGCCGACCCGAGCGACATCCGCCCACCCGCACGCACCTCGACCCGCCCACCGATCCGCAGCGCGCCGACGTACCCGGGTATCCGTCCGGATGCCACCTGCCCATCCGGCACCCGCCAGACCCGCTCGAAACCCGCATCGGCCGCCGTCGCCGAGCCGCCCTCGTTCCGTGTCATCCGCCATCCCTCCGCTCGCGGCGAGGCTACGACGAGGGTCCGACAACTTCTGGCCGGCGGCGATGGCCGCGAACAGGGGACGGCGATCGGGCTGTCCTGGCGGCAGTTTCACCCACTGCCCGAGGACGGTCCCGATGCCTCCCCAGCCGGTGAGGACGACGCGAGCTGGGTTGTCACCGACGCCGACGCCCTCGACACCCTGCTGGCGGAGTACGACCAGGCATGCGAGGTGTCCCGGACGACCGCGGCCCGGTTCGCGCTCGACGACGACTTCACTCATCCCCACCTGGGCCGGGTGTCATTGCGCTGGATCTACCTCCACCTCATTGAGGAGACAGCCCGGCACACCGGCCACGCCGACGTCGTCCGGGAACTGACCGACGGCGCGACCGGAGTACTCGGGTAACGCCGCGAGCGGGTCACACCGGTTTCTCCCCGCCGCTCATCCGCGCTCGCCACGATCCGGGTCACTCGGGACTGAGAGACGGCGACGACGGCGGCGGCGGCGACGACGACAAGATTCCGTCGAAGGGGATACACCGCTGATCGCGGGGCAGTACGGCGAAATGCGACTGAGCCGGACGGCCGACCTGTGGTGGAAGAACGCCGTCATCTACTGCCTGGACGTGGAGACCTTCGCCGACGGCAACGGCGACGGCTGCGGCGACTTCCGCGGTCTCACCCAGCGGGTCGACTATCTGCACGAACTCGGGGTCACCTGCATCTGGCTGATGCCCTTCTACCCGACGCCCGACCGGGACGACGGCTACGACATCACCGACTTCTACGGCGTCGACCCCCGGCTGGGCACCCACGGCGACCTGGTGGAGTTCCTCCTGGTCGCCCGCGACCGGGGCATCCGGGTGATCGCCGACCTGGTCGTCAACCACACCTCCGACCAGCACCCCTGGTTCGTCAGCGCCCGCGGCAGCCGGGACTCCCCGTACCGCGGCTACTACGTCTGGCGGGACGAGCCCCCGGCGGACGGCCCGTCCGACGTCGTCTTCCCCGACCAGGAGGACAGCGTCTGGCAGTACGACGACCAGGCAGGTCAGTACTACCTGCACCGTTTCTACAGGCACCAGCCCGACCTGGACGTGGCGAACCCCGCGGTGCGCGACGAGATCGCGCGGATCATGGGCTTCTGGATCGAGCTCGGCCTGTCCGGTTTCCGGGTGGACGCGGTGCCGTTCCTGCTGGAGACCGACGGCGCCGCCGACGCCGTCGAGCTGCCCGACCCGCACGAGTACCTGCGCGATCTGCGCGCCTTCATCTCCCGACGCGACGGGGAGGTGATCCTGCTCGGCGAGGTCAACCTGCCTTACGACGACACCCGCCGGTTCTTCGGTGACGAGGACGGCGACGAACTCACGATGTGCTTCGACTTCCCCGGCATGCAGCGGCTCTACCTGGCGCTGGCCCGCCACGACGCGACACCGCTGCTCGAGGCGCTGCGCGAACGTCCGCCCGCGCCGAAGGACGGTCACTGGGCGACCTTCGTCCGCAACCACGACGAGCTCACCCTCGACAAACTCGACGACGACGAGCGCCAGGAGGTGTTCGCCGCCTTCGGTCCGCGGGAGGACATGCAGCTCTTCGGCCGAGGTCTGCGCCGGCGCCTGCCCCCGATGCTCGACGGCGATCCCGCCCGCATCCGCATGGTCTACAGCCTGCTGTTCGCCCTGCCCGGCACGCCGACGCTGTTCTACGGCGAGGAGATCGGGATGGGCGAGAACCTCGACATCCCCGGCCGGGAGGCTGTCCGGGTGCCGATGCAGTGGTCCGACGGCCCGAACGGCGGCTTCTCGACCGTGGACCCGGACGCGGACTCCGACCGCCTGCCCGCCCCCGTCGTCCAGGGGGAGTACGGCCCGGCCAAGGTCAACGTGGCGACCCAGCGCCACGATCCCACCTCGCTGTTCTCCTGGGTGGCCGCGCTGGTACGCCGCTACCGGCAGTGTCCCGAGCTGGCCTGGGGCGCCGGGGCGACCCTCGACCACGACACCGCGTCCGTGCTGGCGCACTGGACGGAGCACGACGGACGGGCCGTCCTCACCCTGCACAACTTCGCCGCCTCATCGGCGCACGTCACGCTCAGGCTCCCGGAGGTCGGCGCGGGCGCCCGGTTCGTCGAGCTGCTCGGCGAACAGGCCGGTGCCGTCCGGGCCGTGGACGACGACGGCAGCCTGCGTCTGGACCTCGACGCCTACGCCGCCCACTGGCTGCGCTCCGAAGGCTGAGCGCCGCCCCCGCCCGGTCCGCGGCCGACTCACGGGCCGGGCGGCCTTCCTCCCTTACCGGCGATGACCCGTTAATCCACCCTTTAACGGGCATGAAGTGGCGTGAGCAGGCGGCAAGTGGCGTGAGCAGGTGGCGAGGAGATGGCGAGGGTGGGTCTGGTGGCTCAGAGCGAGCGAGGCGCGGCCGAGCCGCCCGGGAAACAGCGCCCACGACGCCCCCGAGCACGACGTTCAGAGCAGGCACAGCGTTCAGAGCAGGCACAGCGCCCGGAGCAGGCACAGCGCCCGAGGCGAGCACGGCGGGCGACGAAGTCCGCGGTGGCCGACGCGCACGCCAACCGGGAGACGACGGTGACCGCGTCCGACGGGGTGCGGCTGCACGTCACCGAGGCCGGGCCGTCGGACGCCGCGCTGACCCTGGTCTTCGTCCACGGGTTCTGCATGACCTCGGACGCCTGGCACTTCCAGCGCCGGGACCTCGCCGACCTGGGCCGCACGGTCTGCTACGACCAGCGCGCGCACGGCCGGTCCGGCCCGTCCGACGTCGAGCACTGCACCATCGCCCAGCTCGCCGACGACCTGCACCGGGTCCTCGACGACCGGGTGCCGACCGGCCCGGTCGTGCTCATCGGCCACTCGATGGGCGGCATGACCATCCTCGGCCTGGCCGAGACGCACCCGGAGCTGTTCGGCGACCGGATCATCGCGGTGGCCCTGCTGTCCACGAGCGCGGGCGAACTGGCCCGCCTGGCGTTCGGGCTGCCGGCGACCGTCACCGCGGCCGCACGGCGGGTCCTGCCCGGGGTGGCCGTCGGGATGCAGCACGCCCCGTCGCTGCTGGAACGAATCCGCTGGCGGGGCAGCGGCGTGTCGCGGGCACTGACCCGGCGGCTCGGGTTCGGCGCGACCCAGGTGCCGGAGCCGGTCGTCGACTCCCTGGAGGAGATGATCGCGAGTACCCCGATTCCCGTGGTGGGTGCCTTCCTGCCCACCCTGCTCGACCACGACCGGCTCGCCGCCGCCGGTGCGTTGCGCGACGTCCCCACCCTGCTGCTCGTCGGCGACGCCGACGTCATGACCCCGCTGGCGCACAGCCGGACGCTGGCCGAGGCCCTGCCCAGGGCTCAGCTCTCGGTCGAGGAGGGCGCCGGACACGCGGTCATCCTGGAACGCCCGCACGAGGTCAGCACCCGCATCCGCGAGCTGGTGGCCCGCGCCCGGCCGGCTCGGCGGACATCCCGGCACCGGACGAAGCTGACGCTGCGCACCCCCAAGGCCGGACGAACAAGCGAGCGCGCCCAGGCTCACCGCCTCTCTATGCGCCGGTGATGCCGGCCCGCCAGGCCGCGTACTCGCGGGCGACCCGAGCCCGGCGCACGCCACGGTTGTGATCGGTGACCGACCGGTACGACCACAGGCCAACGACGAAGGCGGCAAAGGCGGACAACGCGTGATCCGCCACGGCCCACCCTGCCCGCGTCACCGCCCACGCCTCAGCCTCCGCCGGCGCGTGACCGGCCTCGATCAGCCGAACCCGCATTCGCGCGCTGGGCCCCGAGCCTCCCGCCGCGGCGGAGTACCTCTGGGAATCCCTGTCCCGCGCGGTTCACCACCACCCGTACGAGCTCTCACCGACCGCCACCGAACTGCGCCGCTGGCACCAGGACGTGCACGCGCTCGCCCTCACTCTGGGCTCACACCGGCCGGAACCCGATCCCGCCGCGCAGCCGGAGTCATCCTGAGCGAGCGGTCCAGATCCGCGGAGAACGGATCAGTGAGACCCCCCTTGAAGATCGACGATCGATCGGGTCGGTCAGCCCTCGGCGGCGGGCAACGTGGGCAGCTTCAGTTCGCCGATGCCTGCGCGTGTCAGCAACGCCGGTGGCCTGGGTGGAGAACGTCAGGCCTCACCGCGGCGAGTGCCTTGCCCAGCGGGAGGGTGTTCTCGTCAACGAAGAAGCGCGGCCGTAATGCGGCACCGGCGTCCATGCTCAGGCTGCGATCTCCTGCCCGCGGAGGCGACTCTCGTAGCGCACCGCAGCCTCGACGTCCGCATCTGGCAGCTCATAGGCTTCGGCGATCTCCGCGATGGACTCACCGGCAGCCCACAGCTCGTACAGGTTCGCCGTGCGAGTGCTGCGCACCACCGGGGAACCGAACTGCCGCAGCGGATCGAGGACGACCTGCCGGGCGGTGCTGTCCGGAAACAAGCGCAATGCCTCATCCTCGCCGACGCCAGCACCCGGCGCGAACTCGACCATGTCGAAGAAGTGCTGTGCCTTCGGAGCGAGCACCAGCTGCCCGTCGCTGATCCGGACCATGGACAGCGAGCTGCCGAGGGCGACCTCTTCCTGGACCGCGAGCACGACGTCCATCCCGAACACGTAGGGCTTGGCGTGGGCGAGAGGGTAGGACACGCCGAACCGCTCGCGCAGGCGCTGCACGACGATCCGCATCTTCTGCAGGGAGATCCCCTTGACGCGGTATTCCCGGAGGTAACCGGCTTCGACGAACTCGCCCCAGGTGACCGCCTCGTTCCCGGTCCGCTCCGGTCGGATCACCGGGTCATAGTGGATCTCGCCGCGGGTGTAGCCGTCGATCCACCCTCTCAGGCGGGCCGGGCTCACCGCGAGCAGGCGAGCCGCCTCGCTCATCGAGTAGACCTCGCGGTCCACCACCCTGACGGTCACCCCAACATCATGGCCCACCAGCAAGGTCGACGGCACCCGCACGCGCCGTCCGAGCCGCTATCGGACCACCCCGCCTCGACCGGACGTTGTCGGCGTGCTGGTCCCCGGCGACGACCACCAGGCTCGGCCCGCGGCTCTGGAGGAGGCGCGAGGCTCGACGGAACGCCCCAGAAGGAAGGAATGAGACCAAGATTGAGACCGCCCGATCGTGGCTTAGTCTGAGCCCCCAGACCAAGCCACAACAAACGCCCTGACCGGGCGTCAAGATCTCTGGCGGAGGATGAGAGATTCGAACTTTCCCATCGGCCGAGTGGCCGCGAGTGCGAGTAGGCGGAAGTACCTGCAACGTAAAGGGTTTCGCGTCGCGGACGGGTGTGGACGATGGCCGTCGAGGGGCTGAAAGTGGGCCGGGTGTCCGCACCGGGCGTTCCCTCGTCGGCGTGACGCTCCGTGACCTGGCCCGGTTCGAGCCACACGGCGGGATGGTTGCTGTCTGGGCTGGCACGTCGCGGGTCGGCCGCCAGGTGTCCACGGTGTGGACGCCCTTCTCGTTGTGGCGCGTGCCCTGCTGGGGGACGCGCCGGTGAGCGTTCGCGTCCCGCGGTTGGGTCCGGGTCCCCATCTCCCGGCTCGGCGGCCCCGGGTGGCATAGATCAGCGTACGGCCGTGCTCCTGGCGGTTCGGCCTCACCGGCCAGGACACCGACGAGAGTACGCTTCCCGGATCCGGGAAGCGCCTACAGTCTGTCGTCGGCCGGTTCGGCGGCCTCAGCGTTACGCGCTCCCGCCGCGTGAGTGGGGCTGCGCGAAGCCGTGGGCCAGACACCACGAGACAAGCTGCTCCACCTGCCCCGGGTTCGCCGCGCTGTCCGGGGTGGACGGAGGCGCCTGGTTGTGTTTGCCCACCCACGACAGGGCCATCTGCTTGATCTCCTCGTTCTCGGATTCCATGGCTGCGGTCTGGGCCTGCAGCCATCCCGTGAACATCGCGCTCCAGGCGCCGAACCGCTCCGAGGGGTCTCCAGACCACCCCGGGGCGTCTCGGCCGCCGACGACCGCGTCAACAAGCGTGCAGGCATCCCCGGCCTTGGCGTCGAGGACCGGGGTCGGGCTCGGCGGTGCGGGAGTTCGCTGGATCGCCTCAGCGGACCGCGTTGGTTGGACGTCTCTCGGATCGTGGGCCCGGCTCCCGCAGCCGGCGGCCGCCACCGCGACCAGAAGCGCCAATGATGCGCGTCGTGTCCTCATCTGCCCCCCTCGATGAAAGGGGTCAGGGTAGCTGGGGCACCTACAGCCGCCGGCTGGCGTCCCACCCGGATGTCGGGGACAGTCACCGAGACGGTCCGGGGCCGAAAGCCTGCGCGCACCATTGCGGCGTGGGCGGACAGCCGGCCAGCGAGAACCTCGGCGCGCGGCTCGTTGGCCGATACGCACGGTCCTGCCAGAAACTCACCGGCTCGTCAAGGGCCGGGGCTTCGCCGCGTCAGCGGTGGGGGCTCACGGGTCGGTGTACTTCTTCGACCGCAGCATCACCTGCGCGTCGGTGCTGATAACTGTTCCGGCTGCGGGTTGCTGGGAAACGACATGCCAGTTCCGGTCCAATACCAGGAACCGCCCCTGGCCGGTCGCGTCCTCTTCCGCCAGGTTGTAGAAGCCGGCCGCTTGGAGGGTGTCCTGGGCGGTCTGATGGTTCAGCCCGACCAAGTTCGGCACGGCCTTCTGTGCGGCCGGAGCTGCAGTGACCGCTGCTGCCGGCGCGGAGCCTGCGGGTGCTGTGGCTGCGGGTGCTGTGGCTGCGGGAGAATTGGCGACCACCGCGGCGGCCGCGGCCGGAGCGGTAGAGGTTCCGTTTCCCCCGCCGGCGGCGACGCCGATCACGATGAGGAGGATCGCGACGCCCGCGCCGATTCCGATCTTCGCGTTGCGGGAAAGGCCCCTCTTCTCTGGCGGCGGGGGCGATGTGGACGGGCGGTGGCCGGCATACTGATCGCGGGCCGGTGGCGGATAGTCGTAGCGCGGATCACGCCAGCCGGCACGATCGTTGGGCGGATAGCCCCGGTCGTCATAGCCGTAACTCATAGTGCGATTCCCCCGTTTCGTACGTCCGAGGGCGCATGCTAGCGATCGGCCCTGGAGCGGACGCTCAAGGCGTTCGATGGTTGACGATGCGTTGATGGGGTCGCGGGAGTCTGGCGCGTAGCTCGGCGATGCCGTCCAGGGCGGACAGCGGCCGAGCGTGGGCCGCGAGCACGCCGTCTGAGCTGGGGTCTAGGGTGTGTATCTTGTTGTGATCTCTCTGCCGGTTTTGCCGTGGTTTCGGGTGCCGGGCCGGTAGATCGTCTTGTATGACGCGGGTGCAGTTGACGGATGCCGAGTGGGAGTTCATCGAGCCGTATCTGCCGATCGGCGAGTTCGATCCGTACCCGGCGGGGTTGCGGGCGCAGTTCGCCGGTGTGCTGTGGCGGTTTCGGACGGGCAGCCCGTGGCGGGAGATGCCGGTCGAGTTCGGGGCGTGGCCGATGGTGTCCAACCGGTTCCGGCAGTGCCGGGACGCCGGGGTGTTCACAACCCTGCTAGAAGGCATGATCGCCGAGGCTGCGCGCCGGGGTGAGGTGGATCTGTCCTTGGTCAGCGTGGACTCCACGACCGCCCGGGCGCATCACGACGCCGCGGGGATGCATCTGGCCGCCGACGTGATCGACGTGTTGGAACAGGCCGCTGCCGAGGAGGAGAAGACCCGGAAAAAGGGGGCGGCGGGGAAGGACAAGACGGGCAGAACGTCGACGACGACCCTGGGCGGGACATGCAGGACGCGGTGTGGCTCGGCGAGCCGATGGTCGGCACCGAACCGTTCGGCGAAGAATTGCAGTCGTTTGGGCGCCGTGGTCGGCTTCACCGGCGGGATGGCCGGCGGGCGTGTCATGACGACGGCTCTGTCGCACATCCGGTGGTGACTGAGAGTTAACCGAGCAGGATCCGGTGGCGGAGAAGCGGGAAGCCCGCTCGGCCGTGCATCTGGCGCATGATCTTCTTGGTCTTGGTGTTGACGCCTTCGGTGCCGCCGTTGCTGTAAGGCAGGGTGAGCGCGTTGTTCACGGCGTCCCGGTCGAGGTCGAGACCGCGGGTGTAGGCGTGCAGGTGGGGCAGGTCGGCGGCCTGCGCGGTGGTGATCCATGCGGTGAGGAGATCGTTGTTGCCGTCGGCTGGGTCGAGCAGCGCGGCGAAGCCGCGGACCAGGTCCGCGAGGGTGGTCATCTCGGGGCAGGCGGCGGTGAGCGCGTCGAGCCGGTCGCGCTGAGGGTCGGTGAGGGTGTCGGGCCTGGTGAGCAGAAGGCGGGTCAGGGCGCGTGGGGAGATCGCGGGCTGGTCGCCGTCGAGGCGCCCCTGGTTGATGTAGCGGACGAGCAGGTTGTGGCTGCCCGTGTAGCCCTGCTCTCTGATCTCGCGGAACAGGCGCAGGACCGGGACGGCGGGTTCCTCGGCCCGGCGGCGCTTGAGGTGGTCGCGGTAGGGGTCGACCAGCGTCGGGCGGAAGGCCGGCGCGCGGATCAGGCGTTCGGGCTCGGGGACGCGGGCGTAGCGCTTGACGGTGTTGAGGGCGAGGTTGAGTCTTCGTGCGCAGTCGAGCAGGCCGACGCCCTGGTCGAGCAGGTCGTGGACCTGGTGCCAGCGTTCCCGGGTGGTCTGGGCGCGGGGCCCGTCGGTGGGCGGCGGGCCGGCCTTCGCCCAGCAGGCGCTGTGCGCGGCTATCTCCTGGCGGACGGCCTCGGCGAGGTTGTGCCACAGGTGCCACCGGTCTCCTACCTGCCGGGCGTCAGGTAGGACACGGCGGATACCCTCGGCGTAGGCACCCGAGCCATCCCTGCAGACGACCTCAACTCCGGGATGGGCCCGCAGCCAGGCCTCCAGGGCGTCAGCGCCTCGGCCGGGCAGGACGTCGACGCGGCGGCGGGTCTGCGCGTCGATCAGGATCGTGGCGTAGCGGTGGCGGCGGCGCAGCGCGAAGTCGTCCACCCCCAAAACCCGCGGGACCTCGAACGGCGGCAGGGGCAGGCGCAGCAGGCAGCGCAGCGCGGTGTGCCGCGACACCCCCACCGACAATGCGGTCAGGACCCGGGCCCCGGCGCGGCCGGCCAGTTCCCGGACCACCACGCCGACCTGGGCCGCCAACCGGACGGTGCGCCGCTGGTAACGCTCCAGCACGCCCGGGACCTGCTCCCGGAACGTCCGCAGACAGCCCCGGGTCGGACACAGGAGCCGACGGACCCGCACGGCCAGGAGCACGCGGCGCGCATCGAGCGCCACATCCGCCAGGGTCCGCACATGGTAGCTGTGCACTCGCGCCGACAGCGCGCCGCACCGTGGGCAGGCGGCCGGCCTGTCCGGGGTCCGCGCCGTGACCCGGATGCGGTCACCCTCGTCCGCCATGTCCTCTACGACCAGCGGCGCCAACCCGGAAAACACCAACGCAACCAGACAGTCCACGCCAACCATGACGGATAGTGACATAGAAGGTCACGTTAGCTACCACCGGATGTGCGACAGAGCCGAAATCGTGACAGGCTCTGGCCGGCGCCGGCACAGTCCCTCGCGGCCCGCAGGCGGCAGCAGGATCTCCTCCATCAGGACCGAGTAGCCGTCGTCCCACGGCGCGCGGATCGCGTGGACAGCCCGACAGCGCGCCCTACCGCCGGCGCGCGTTGATCCAGTCGATGGCATCCTGCACGGTGTTGATCTCCTCGGCGTCCTCGTCGGATATACCGATGGAGAACTCCTCTTCCAGGGCCACGCCCAGCTCGACAAGGTCCAGGGAGTCCGCTCCCAGGTCCTCGACGAATGACGCGTTGTTCGTCACCTCGTCCGGCTTGACGTTCAACTGCCCCACGACCACGTTCTTTACGCGCTCCTCGACGGTGGACACTCCACGGCCTCCTGCTCCTACATGCATGGGAACGGACACGACCCGCAATATTCTCTGATCGGTCCACGCAGCGAGCTCCGTCGCCCACCCCTGATGGGTGATGCTCGCCACGTGGGCTCTGTCCTGTCTGGCGCCATGCCCGCCCGGCCGGGGGTAGCAGCGCCCGTAGCAACGGGCGCGTCGTCGGCGGACGACCATGTACGCCGACGTGCATCGCGACCTGTGGACAAGCCGACGCAGCAAGAAGCGGATCTTGCCTTCCTTAGACGGTAGGGCGCTGCCCCACGCAACCGCTCACGCTCTACCGCATCCGCAGCGCGGTAGTCATCGAACGTCGGGTCGGAGGCCTCGGGGCGCCGGGCGCTGGCAGGGTGCTCCGAGGACCGTGAAGCCCTGGCAGGTGCTCATGTCGGGGGCTCATCCTCCGAGGAATCGGCGGGCCAGAAGGCGGCCGAGACGGTCGCGGCGGCTGTGCCTCGCGCGACGCGACGTCCGCACCATGTCCGCACGGAAGCGGGAGACGTCTCGGGAGAGATCGGGGGCGATCGCGTTGTCCTGGTCAGAAGCCTGGACAGTCCGGCGATCCCGGGAAGATCGTTGCGGAGGATGAGAGATTCGAACTCTCCGGACTGACAGTCGGAGGGGATCAGTGATTGCCGGAATCCTCTATGCCACAGTGGTTCCTGGAACACGGAAGATCGCTGATGATCGGCCGGAAACGGAAGTTTCGCCGCGCAGTGTGGGCACCACGCGGGCACCAGCGCCGCGGGACGGCGACTTTGGGGCCGGTCGGCTCGGCATGCCTTCGGCCACCGCCCCGGCCTGAGACTTCCGGCCCGCCGGGCGCCGCGAGAGGTCCACGGGCGAGTCGCGGGATGCCCGCCGACGCCCACGGGCAGGGCAACGACCCGGCAACCGTTACCCCTTCTTCCCATTTGCCTAGGAGACAGCTACTAGCGTCCCCCTTTCGACCGCAGGGGGGATCATCATGAACCGGCAAGGACCGCCAGAGCCCTACAACCATCCGTATCCGCCCCCTTACCAAGGGCAGCGAGACCCCCGGTACGGTGACTACCCGCCTCCCCCGGCTCCGACGGGACCCGCCTCGGGCGGCGAGCAGACCCTGTGGGAAACCACCAGCCAGACCCTGGCAGGCATGGCATCCGGCGGGCGGGCTGCAGGCCGCTACCGGCTCACGAACATCCGGCTGTACGTCACCGAAGGCATCGCCACCACGAAAACCGAACAGTACGAGCTCGGCTGGCTGTTCGACATCGACATCCGGCAGACCCTCGTTCAACGGGCCCGAAGCGTCGGGGATGTCATCGTCCACGTCCGTCGCGGCTGGGGCCAGGAGGCTGTTGTCCTACAGTCCGTGTCCGAACCCGCTCGGGTCCGGGACATGCTGAACCAGATGGCGCAGCAGGCCCGGCAGCAACCACGAGGCTGGTAGACTCGGCGGACCTGGCGCAGGATCGATGGCCGCCGGGAGATACCAATCGGGCGTTTTCTCTCCGGTGGTCGCCGGAGCACACAGCGCCGCTCCTTGCTGCGCCAGCAGGCGATAAGCGTCTCCACGATCGCAGCCTCTGCCGTTAGACCCAACCATCTACCCGACGATGACGATGGGGTGCGTGGAATGAGGACCCGTGGCCGACCCGCCAACCCCGCAGCACCGGGTTGGCGGGCAGTCGGTCACCTGGTGGTGCCCGCCGTCGCCCGTTGGTACACCGCGGCCTGGGCCGGGCTGAGATTGCCGGTCACCCGGACGAGCACCGGGCCGTCCGTGTAGTCGTACTCGGTGCCCAGGACACCCTGAGCGCCCTGCAGAGTCGCCTGGATGAACGTCGACCGGGCGGTGGCACCCTCGGCGGTCGGGAACACCTCGACGACGCCGCCACGGTCGACCGAGTCGGGGGCCAGGCCCTCAGCGAGGTCGGCGGGCGGAATCCGGGTGTCGCTGAACGTCGCCTTGGATGCGTAGCCCCCGGCCGGCCGAGCAGCTTCTTCGGGTCGGACTCGGCCGTGTAGACCGTCACCGCGGCCAGCGGCGCCCCGGCCGTACGTAGCGCGTTCACCACCTGCTCGGCGGTCGGCATCCCGGCGTGCGTGGCCGGCGTCGCGGCCGCTCCGGTGGCGGGCGTCGGCGCTGTGTCGCTGCCTCCGCATCCGGCCAGCGCCAACGCAAGCGGCACGGCCGCCATGATCTTCTTCATCAGATCCCCCCTGAGATCGTGCAGGGGGAGAGCTTGCCACCCTTGGCGATCACCTGGGATAACCGGGTGAACCCCAGATTTTCACCAGGTGGCTGGGCTTGCCCTCACCTGCGCGGGGGCGGAGCTCTGAGCCCGGCGAGCCAGCACGCGGGACCGGGGTCGCGCCCGGTCCCGCGCCCCCCTATCCCCGGTCAGGGAGTGGTAGCCCTCGCCACCCGGCGGGGGCGCGCGGGATCGCCGCGCGGGACGTCGCCGGCCGGGTGGCGAGAGGAACAGGGATGGCCAGCCGCGGTCAGGGCTCCGCGGCGGGGATGGTGGCCTTCCAGGTTCCGGAGGCGAGTCGGATCGTGCCGTCGTCGTCGACCTTCGCGCGGGCGCCGAGCCAGGGTGTCCATCCCCGCCAGGCCCAGTCGTCACGCACGGTCTCGAACAGGTCCCACAGCCGGCGGGGCCCGCCCTGGTGGACCGTCGGGGCCTCGCTGCCGAACGCGGTGGCCCGTGCCCATGACCCGTCCGGGTGGGCCATGATCGCGGTGTGCTGGCCGTCGCGTCCACGTCGGTAGCGGTGCTGTACGTCCGGGACCGCCAACGCGAACAGCGTGCCGAGCTCCCACGTCTCCGCGACGTCGATGACCGGCCCCCGGCCGGTTCCGATCTGTTCGCCGTCGAGCACGGCGAGCACGCCGAAATCGACCGCCGCCGGCGGGTAGTCGGGGCCGGTGCGGGTGGCCATGAACCCGGCCCAGTCCCGGGCGATGCGGCCGACGACCCCGGTCGGGGTCCGGGTCGCGGTGAGGACCATCCACGTTCCGGTGATGGTCGTGACCAGCCGGCCGCCGGGAGGCAACGCGGCCAACCAGCTCGGCGGAATCGATCGGACCGAGACCGTGGAGACGATCCGGTCGAACAGGCCGGGCAGCGGGCCGGTTGCGTCCGCCTCCAGGGCGGCGGGATGCAGGCCGCGGTCAGCGAGGCGTTCCGCGGCCGCGGTGACCAGGTACCGGTCGATATCGATGGTGGTGACGCGGACGTCACCGTAGCGCCGTGCGAGCAGCGCGGCGCCGTACCCGGACCCGGTACCGACGTCGAGGATGTTCAGACCCTCGGCCAACTGGGCGTGCTGGTACATGCGCAGGAGCAGTGCCGGCAGGGTCGCGGACGACGTCGGTCGTCCCTGCCGCTGTTCGCCCTCGATCGCGTGATCGGCGTGGGCGCGGCCGACGCGGGTGATCAGCGACTGGTTCGAGTAGGCGTCCCCGAGCGGCCCACGGCGCAGCGCCCACCCGCCGCTGGTAGGCGTCCACCAGGCGGGTACGAACTCGTGCCGCGGGGTGTCGGCGACGATCGGGTACCAGCGGGAGCCGGGATGGGTGACCTCGTTGGCCAGGGCGCGGGCGTGGAGCTGCCATCCCTCGATCATGAGTTGTTTCCTCCGTGACCCGGGTCAGACGCGCGGCCTCGACCTGCTTGCGCACTGTCTCCTTCTCGTCCAGGAGGGAGCTCGACAAAGTCGTCGACTCGCTGCCATCCGGCCGCACTGGGCAGCAATCCGCCGTCGGTTCGAGCCAGGAGCCCCGCTTGGGCGGCCTCATCCGCCCAGACATTCAGCCATGGCATCGGCGCCCCGAGACGGTCGGCGACGGCGCCCAGATTCAGGCCGCTGTGGGGGCGCCGCTGGGCCTGCTCGGCGGCGATCGCCGCCCACACCTGCGGGTCGGTCAGCCGCGTCCGGCGGATCTGCTCGTGCTGGTCGAGGCCGCGCGCGGTGAGCGCCCACGCCGGGCCGCTGGTCAGGACCAGCAGTTCCGCGGCTGTCCACGTGGCCAGCCGCAGGTGTAGCCAGGTCCGGTCGACCCGTCCGGCGGGGGCGTCCAGCCCGGCGGCGATGTCGTCCGTGGACGCTGCCCCGGCACGCTGCCAGGCCAAGCTGATGGCGGCCCACAGCTCCCGCCGGCTGATCGCGGCCACCCCCGGCCGGCACTGCTCGACACCGCCGAGGTCGGCGAGACCGCCCCGGTTGTAGATGGTGAGCCCAACCTGGGTGCGCTGGCCGCGGAGCAGTCCGACGACGGCGAGCACGTCCAGCGCAATCCCCATCTCCACGGCCGACACGCGAACCCGATCGGCAACCCGCTGCGCGGTGAACATCCGATCAGCGGAGCCCGAGCGAGCATGCGCCCACAGGAGGACGCGATGTAACTCGGCCGGGTCGACCGTGTCGATGGGCCGGAGTCTCGCGCTCACCGCTCGGCGTCCGCTGTCCCGATGTCTCCGAGCTCACCCTGGTCCGCGGCGGGGAGAAGATCGAGGGTGCCGGCGCGGAGAGCGGCGGCAAGTGCCCGCCAGACCGGCTCGGGAAGGCGCGCCTCCCGCTGGTGCAGGTAGCCGAAGCCGAGCACAACGTGGTCACCGTCGAGCCGGGTACGACCACCCGACGACGTCCACGAGAACCACGCCTCGCCGAGCCGGTCGAGCCGGCCCGCCCGCGTGGCGTTAGCCAAGCCCAACCAGACCACCAGCGGCAGCCGGAGGTCATCGTGGCGGTCGGTGGTGCGGTAGCGGATGACGATCTCGGCGCCGGAGCGGGCGACCTGGACGGCCGGCGCCTGCGGGGTGGCTTGTGCTGTAGCCGTCCAGGACATGATCTCTCCGTGGGGTTGGGTGCCTGCCCGCCGCCGTCGCGGGCGGCCTCCCGGGCGGGTAGGCGGTCAGACGGCCGCGGAGACCTGTTCCGCGTCGGTGACGAGCTGGTCCAGGTCTCGGGCGAGGCTTTCGGGTAGGCGGTGCGCGGTCGCGGCATGGAAGGCACGCAGGTAGGGCACCAGCGTGAGGAATGCGTGGCGAGTCGCCCAAAAGGCGGCGAGGTCGGGCGCGTTGCGGGCACCGGCGAGGACGTACCGCAGGCTGACGGTCTTGTCGGCGGCAAGGGCGGCAGCGACCCCGTCGGAGAGTCGGGACAGCCGGCGGACGGCACTGGCCGGGCCGGTGCGGTAGAGGTTCATGGTGGTGTGCTCGTCGTGGATTGCCCACAGTGTGATCAGGGTGTTGGTGCCGCATCGGCCGCCGACTTCGGCGTCGACGACGTCGGCCCGGGCGTAGTCGGGAACGTCGTGCAGCAGCACCGCGGCGAGCAGCTCGGGCGGCACGTCGGGCATGTGCCGGCCCAGGGTGAGCGCCACCCGGACGGCGTGCCCGAGCGCCGGCGCCCCGTCGATGATCTGTCCGGCGCACCAGCGGCGGGCGATGTCGAGCGCGGCGGCGACGATCCGCGGGCGGGGCGCGGTGAGGACAGATCGTCGGGTCGGGCCGGTGGATGGTGATGATGGGCGGGTGACTTCCGACATGGATCATCCTTGGGACGTGGACGCGCTGTGCGCGGTCTGCCCGGGACAGGTCCATGATCCGGGCAGGTTCGACATCGTCGATGGGCCGGGTCCCGGCAGCCGGTACGACATGACGGCCGGCTACCGGCGGGACACGGCCAGCGGGGTGCCGGTGTGCATCCACCCTGACAAGCTCGGATTTCCCCCGGGCCGGTACGCCTCCGCGGGGCAACTCTGGCCCGCGGAGGTCGAACCGGCACCGCACCCGGGGCCGATGCCGGACGATCCGGATGCGCTGGCTGGGTGGATGGTGGCGCTGGTCCGGCACGCCGACGTCGACGCGGTGGCTGAGGTGCTGGCCGCGGCCGAACGATCCGCGGCGCAGCGGTTCCCGGCCGATCTGGTGGTGGACGCTCTGCGGGCCGCGCTGGCCGAGGTCTAGCGGCCGAAGGTGATGAAGTGCGACCGGCCGCCGCTCTGCACGCCGATCGACTCGTAGTGCTCGAAGAGGATGTCCAGGCGGCGGTGGGCTTCGTCCTTGCCGATCCAGTAGCGGCGTGGCAGCTCACCCCAGCCGGCGGCCCGGTACACCTCGTCGGTGTAACCGTCCTCGTCGTAGCGGAACCGCTCATTGTCCGTGCTGTGGATGAAGGTGACGGTGAGGTCCTGCTGAATCCGGGACAGGATCGTGAACTGCGCGGTCAGCGCGTGGACCATCTCGTCGACCGGCGCGGACACGTCCAACTCCGCGGCCCGCTCGTCCTGGGTGAGCTCAAACACGGCGGCCTTCATCGCCATCGTGCGCAGCGCCTCGACGAACAGGTGCGACCCGTCGGCGTCGAGGTCCCATTCGGCGATCAGCGGGTAGCCGGTGAACGTCGCCCAGCACGTCGGGTACTGCAGGGTGCTCGCCCGCAGCCGACCGAACTCCGGGTGCGCCTCGATCGCGTCGAGGATCACCGCGGCACGCTCGCCGGCAGTGTGCGGGCTCGGCAGGTCGACGAGTGCCACGGCGCCCTGAGGCGGAGCCGGGGCGGTCGTGGCCGTGTTCTCGTGGTTCATGACCGGGTCTCCTTTTCGATGGTGTGGGTTGAGGCTCCCCACCCGCGGCGTGTGGACACGACGAGGGCGCCGCGGGTGGGGGCTTCGCAGGCAGGGCGCTGACCGGTCCGTGTGGGGAAGTGGCCGGACTGTTTCCCGCCGTGCACGACCCATGACACAGCGGGTGACTCGACGCTGGAACGGTGAGATCGTTCGCCCGGGGGGTGGGAGACGATGTCCCACCCGACACCCACCGACGGCTGAGGGGAACCGCCGTGGATGCTGACGACGTCGAGGGTCTGAAGCAGCAGCTCGCGGCCCGGTTCCGACAGCTTCAGGAGCGGCACGATCTGTCCGGTGTCCAACTGGAAGCACGCACCCGCTACGACCGCAAGAACGCCTCCGCGATCCGGAACAACGGCCGGCTCCCGGCCCGGCATGTTCTCCAGGCTTATGACGACGTGTTCGGCACCGGCGGAGAGCTGACCGGGCTGGGTGATCGGATCCGCGCGGCGGAACAGGCGCTGCGACTCGGTGAACTGCGAGCCCGCGCGGAGGCTGGCGGCGGCCAGGACCAGGACGGTCCGGCCCGAGAGGCCGAGGAGGAGACGACCACGGACCGACGAGAGTTCGTCCAGGCCGGCGCGTTGACGGTCGCCGCGGGGATCGCCGCCGAGGTATCCCGGCGGGTCGCCTCCGCCGACCCGGATCCGCTGACCCTCGACGAGCTCGACGAACGGCTCGACGACATCGGCAGCAGGTACACCACGATGCCGCACGCGACCCTGACCCCGCTGGTCCTCGGCGGATGGCGGGACGCCGAACGGCTCCTCGACAGCCGGCTGTCAGCGCGGGTCCGTACCCGGGTGACGGTGATGGCGGGCCTGTTCTCGTTCACCGCCGGCCGGCTCGCCTTCAACCTCGGCGATGACGCGGCCGCCCGCCGCTTCGCCTCCCTCGCCGAGCTCTACGCCCGCGACGTCGACGACCCGCTACTCAGCGGCTCGGTGGCAACGTTGAAGACGTCGATCGCCTACTACACCGGCCGGCACACCGCCGCCGCGGACATCGCCGGCCAGGCCCGCGCCGGCGCCCACCCCTACCTGCGCGCACGGCTCGCCGCCTACGAAGCGCGGGCCCGCGCCGCCGCCGGCCAGCACGACCAGGCCCGCCAAGCCCTGCGCGACATGCAGGACGCCGTCTGGCTCGGTGAGCCGATGGTCGGCACCGAACCGTTCGGCGAAGAGATGATCCACTGCTTTCTGGCCGTGGTCTCCGGCCGGCTCGGAGACGGCGAACTCGCCGAGCCGCACGCGCGTCGCTCGCTGGCGATCCTGCAGGCGACCGGCGGCGGATACGAGGACATCGGCGGCACCTACAACGCGCTCGCGCAGGCATTCCTACGCCGCCGCCGACCAGATCCCGAACAGGCGGCCGACGCGGCGTCGCGCGCCCTCGCCGCGCTGGAGGGCAGGCCGACCAGGACCGTGATTCAGCGAACCGGCCAGCTCTGGCAGGAACTCGGCGCACGCTGGGAAGGCCAGCGGGCCGTCGTCGAACTCGGCGAACGACTCCAGGTGCACCGGCAGGCACTACCAGCAGGGAGCGGCGGATGACCCTCGACTACGGCACCCCCAACGACCAGGGCGTCCCCACCGTGCTCACCCCCCGGCTGGTACTGCGCGGCTGGCGACCCGAGGACGTGCCCGCATATCTGGAGATCGTCTCCGAGGAAGGGATGGCCGCGCACACCCCGCAGCCGCGCACCGAGGCCGCGGCCTGGTCGCAGACCGCCTTCCAGATCGGACACTGGGCGCTGCGCGGCTACGGCATGTGGGCCGTCGAGGACCGGGCCACCGGGCAGCTCCTCGGCCGCGCGGGCCTCTACGAGGCGCTCGGCTGGCCCGGCTGCGAGATCGCCTGGACCATCCGCCGCGACCGGTGGAACCAGGGGTTGGCGACCGAGGCGGGCCGCGCCGCGCTGGAGTTCGCGTTCGACGTCGTCAAACGAGACGACCTGATCTCCATCATGACCGCGGAGAACACCGCTTCAATCAGCGTCGCCACGAAACTCGGCTTCACGTTCGACCGCACCGAGACGATCCAGGGCGGCGAGTACTCGATCTACGCGATCACCCGCGCCGAGTGGGTCTCACGAGCAGCATCAACCATCGGATCCTGATCCGCATAAGATGGGTGGCGGCGCGAGCCGGGAAACCGCTCAGCCACGAACGATAGTCGCGGACCCAACGAGCGATGTGCGCGTAGCGGTCGTCTCCCGGTTTGTCCGGCGAGGCCGGGGAGGGGATGGCCTCCACCCCGTAGAGCTGTCCGGCGCAGTCGGCCGTGTCGTAGGGGATTCCCGGCGAGGTCTACAGCGGCCGAATCCGGGCATGTTCCGCGGCCATCTCTGTGTCGAGGGCGTGATGGTAGACGCTGGTTCAGAGATAGGACCCGATGAGCGCGGAACGCCCGCTGCGCGTGGCGGCGGTGAAGGCGATCGCCGCAGCCGGGGAGGATCTGACCGGCTGGCAGTCGGCTGGCTGACCGGCCGCGTCGCTAGACGACAGGCCACCCGATCCACTGTGTGACAGCACGATAAGGTGCATCCCTCACGGAACAGAACATGGGGGGAACACTATGCACAAGCGGATCATCCCTGCCCTGATGCTGACCGCAGCCGCGGCCCTCGCCGGCTGCAACACCAGCTCGGGCGGAGGCACGGCAGCAGGCACCGGCGGTGCGGCGGGCAGCACTGCGGGGGCAGCAGCGCAGCAGGCCCCGGCGACCACCGCCGCCGCGCCGGCTGTTCTCCTGCAGGAACAGGGCAACGGCACCAAGACGACCGCGCAGTTCACGACGGGCGGGGCGTGGACGTTCGACTGGACCTACGACTGCTCGGCGTTCGGCAGCCAGGGGAACTTCGCGGTTATCGTCACCAAGGACTCCGGTGACAAGCTGACCACGGACAATGTGAACCAACTGGGTGCGAAGGGCGCGTCCACCGAGCATTTCTACGACAAGGGCACCTTCCACCTGCAGATCATCTCCGAGTGTGCGTGGACGGTGGCGGCCAAGGGTTAGCCGGCCAGGGTGTGCCGCCGTCCTGCCCGGGGTTCCGGGTGGGGCGGCGGTTGGCGTTCGGCTGGATGTACTGCGGCGCGCCGCCTCCGCGACCTGTTCGATCAGGCTCTGCCGGGTTCTACAGAGATGACCGAAGACGGTAACAATGTAAACGTCTCCAAGATCATCAAGCCAACTGGGAACGCCGAGTCGTCCCATACACGCCGAAGTCTTCGCCGAGGGACTACTCGGACTGCGCACACCTCGAAGCGGCAGGAGCAGCGGCCGGCTCCCGAACTCGGGAAACGTCCAGCCACAAAGCCCAGCCTGCGCCACCGGCTCATGGTCACCGTGGACCCGGAAGGTCGTCGACACAGGCGCTCGTCCCCCTGGTCGGGAAGACGGAGATCAGCGACTCCGGGTTCACTACGAAGAAGCTCGCCGAAGATGAGGCGGAGAAGGCCGTCGCCCGCGTCCACGCCGGACAGCAGGACATCGGCGGCCTGACCGTGCGGTCCTACCTCGGCGAAATCCCGCTCGCCTCCCTGCGGGCCCACCAGATCAGCCAGGCGTACCAACGCGTCCAGGCCGACAGCGCCACCCGGCGGCGCAAGGTCGGCCTGTCGACGATCGCCGACGCCCACGCGACGCTCAAGAGCGCACTCGGCGACGCGGTCAGGCAGCGGATGACCGTTCAACCCGGCTGACGGCGTCGAACTGCCCTCGTACAACCGGCCCGAGGTGGAGCCGTGGGCAGCCGAGGACGTCGGCGTGTTCCTGGACGAGGCGGCGGCGGCCGACCGGCTCGCCGCGATGTGGGAGCTGATCGCCCTGCACGGTCTTCGCCGCGGTGAGGCGTGCGGCGCGTCCTGGCCGGCCCTGGATGAAGAACAGGCGGTTCTCAGGATCACCCAGCAGATCACCGAAGTCGGCGACACGGCCGGGGTGTGGCCTCCGAAGACGTCGAGCAGTAAGGCGAAGCTGGACTTGGACGGGACCACGCTCGGTTCGCTGCTCGCGCACAAGCTCGCGCAGGACACCGAGCGGGAAGAGGTCGGCGCCGGGTGGGACAACGGCATCCTGCCCAACGAGCACGGCAAGCCAGTGCAGCTCAAGGAGCTGATGTTCACCCGCCCGGATGGGCGGTACCTCGATCCGCAGTGGGTCGCTCGTCGCATGTGGCAGATCGCCCGCCGCGCGGGGTTGTGCACGACGGTGCGGGCGCCAGCGGCGGCCGGTGCCGTCGAGATCGTGGTCGGGATGCGCTACCGGGAGCCGGTGGGGACCTGGACGCTGTACGTCGACCGGGAACCGGTCGGAGAGGTCACGGTCGTGTCCGCCGTCCGGATGAGCGGCACCCGGGCCCGGCTGACGCTCTCCGCTCCCCTGCCGGTCGACGTCGGGGTGGGTGCGGAGCTCGGCTGGTCGTTGCTGTCCCGCCGCCGGCTGCACGATCTGCGGCACTCGTCGGCGTCGATTCAGCTCGCCGAAGGCATGGATCTCGCTCTCGTGTCGAAGCGGATGCGGCACAGCTCGACGTCGATCACCGGGAACCTGTACGTCCACCTGCTGCGCTCGTCCGGCCAGAAGGCGGCCGAAGCGGTGGCGGCGGCGGTGCCCCGCTCCGCGCGCCGCGGGCACCAAGTGGGCACCGAACCCGCGGAGGGGGTCGTTTCGGCTGACAAGGGCGAGATTCCCGCTGGTAGCGAAGGGAAGCGCCTGAAGCGATCACGGCGGAGGATGAGAGATTCGAACTCTCGAGGGGTTGCCCCCAACACGCTTTCCAAGCGTGCGCCCTAGGCCACTAGGCGAATCCTCCGTCGATGAGACTATCTGATCGTCGCCGGTCCGTGGACGCGGGGTCGCCCAGCCGCGCGCAGTCAGGCCCAGCGCGCCCCTCGGGTCACTCTGGTCCGCCTGGGCTCGGCCCGTACCGGCCCCGGCCGTTGGGGCATCGGCCGCCGGACCGTCCCGTGCTGCCGTAACCGGCGTGGGTCGGGCCTGAAGGGGGAGCGACACTGGCCCGGCGCCAGCGCGGAGGGCGGTCGGGTGCGGACGACCGCCGGGGCGGGGTGGCGGCCGGTTCGGGCGGGGCGGCGGACCTCCGGATTCATGATCGTCCGGGACGGGCTAGACTGCGGAGCAGACCCCTCGTGCGGCGTTACCCTCGTGAAACCCCCCAGGGCCGGAAGGCAGCAAGGGTAAGCGGGCTCTGACGGGTGTGCGGGGGGTCCTCTCGTTTCGCCGATCGTCTCGTCGAGCACGCGGAGCAGGCCAGTGAGCGCAGCGTTGTACAACCGGTACCGTCCTGCGACTTTCGCCCAGGTCGTCGGCCAGGAACACGTGACCGACGCGCTGCGCAAGGCTCTGCGAACCGGCCGGCTGCACCACGCGTACCTGTTCAGCGGCCCGCGGGGCTGCGGCAAGACGTCCTCGGCCCGGATCCTCGCCGCCTCGCTGAACTGCGAGCGGGGGCCCACCCCCGAGCCCTGCGGCGTGTGCGACGAGTGCGTCGGCATCCGCACCGGCGCCTCGATGGACGTCACCGAGATCGACGCGGCCTCGCACGGCCTCGTCGACGATGCCCGGGACCTGCGCGAACGGGCCTTCTTCGCCCCCGCGTCGGCCCGCTTCAAGGTGTTCGTGGTCGACGAGGCGCACATGGTGACGGCCGCGGCGTTCAACGCCCTGCTGAAGGTCGTCGAGGAGCCGCCGCCGTACCTGAAGTTCGTCTTCGCCACCACCGAGCCGGACAAGGTCATCCCGACGATCCGGTCCCGCACCCACCACTACGCCTTCCGGCTCGTCCCGCCGGGCGTGCTGCGCACGCACCTGGCGTCGATCTGCGAGCAGGAGGGCGTCACCGTCGATCCGGCGGTGCTGCCGCTGGTCGTGCGGGCCGGAGCGGGATCGGTCCGGGACTCGCTGTCCGTCCTCGACCAGCTCCTCGCCGGGGCGGACGACGACGGCCTGCACTACGACCGCGCGGTGGCCCTTCTCGGCGTGACCGACGGGGTCCTGCTCGACGAGACCGTCGACGCGCTCGCGCAGCGCGACGGCGCCGCCCTGTTCACCGTCGTCGACAAGGTCGTCTCCGCCGGGCACGACCCGCGGCGGTTCGCCACCGACCTCCTTGACCGGTTCCGCGACCTGATCATCATGGCGGCCGTCCCGGACGCCGACGCCCGCGGCCTGCTGGAGTCCTTCTCCCCCGACCAGATCGACCGGATGCGCGCGCAGGCCGCCGCGGTCGGCCCCGCGGAGCTGTCCCGCACGGCGGACGTGCTGCACGGCGGCCTGGTCGAGATGCGGGGCACGACGAGCCCACGGCTGATGCTCGAGCTGATCCTCGCCCGCGCGCTGCTGCCCGCGGCCTCGGCGGACCCGGCGGCGCTGCTGACCCGGCTGGAACGACTGGAACGGCGTTCCGTGCTCGCCGCTCCCGATCCGGCCGCCGGTCACCCGGCCTCGGCGCCCGGCTTCGGCGCGGGCCCGGTGGCGGGCAGTTCCCCGTTCGGCGGTGCCGAGGACCCGGATGGCCCGCATGGCCCCGACGATGCGGCGGGTCGCGCGCGGGAAGCGGCGCCCGCCCGGTCGGCACCCGCCCACCCGGCGCGCGCCGCCGCGGCTCCCACGTCCCAGGGTCCGGCCGGCGGATCGTGGGACGCGGCCCCGGCGGCCGCCGGAATGGGAGCGGGTGCCCCGACCGGTGGTGTCGGCTACGGGCCGCCGCAGGCAGGCGCCGGCTTCGGGCCGCAGCCGGGAGCCGGCGGCGGCCCCGGAGCCAGGCAGGGCCCGGGAGCCGGGCAGGGCGCCGGAGCTGGGCAAGGCCCCCGAGCTGGGCAAGGCGGTGGGGCTGGGCAACGCGGCGGGGCCGGGCCGGGCGGTGGGCGGATCGACGCCGCTGGCCTGCGGATGCTGTGGGACGAGGTCCTCGTGCTCGCCGGCCGTCGCAGTCGCAAGACGCACGCGATCCTGAAGGACCATGCGACCGTCGCCGACGTGCGCGGTGACGAGGTGGTGCTCGCCTTCGCCAGCCCGACGATGGGACGGATGTTCGGGCAGGGCAACAACGCCGAAATATTCTGCACCGCGTTGGCGGAGAAGATCGGCGGGACCTGGCGGGTCAGCGTGGGACCCGCGGGAGGCTCCGGTCCTGGGCGGGGTGGTGGCGGCGGCCGGCCGGCCGGGGGACCGCCACCGCCCGGCGGTGGCTTCGCTGGCCAGCCGGGATCAGGACCAGCCTGGGCCGGTCCTGATCAGCGCGCCGGTGGCGGTAGGCCGGCCCCGGCGGCGGGCGGCCGAGCCGGCGGGCCCACACCAGGCCAATCCGGCCCAGGGCAATCCGGCCCAGGGCAACCCGTGGCGGGACACTGGCAGGGGCCGGGCGGCGCAAATTACCCCGACCACCAGGACCATTCGGGTTATGCGCCCAACGGTGAGGGACCTGGCGGCGTGGACGGCGGCGGTCGGCCGCCCGCCACGGCGGGCTGGGCACCCGGTCCGGGCGGTCCCGTGCCGCGCGCCGACGATGGGGGCGCCGGCCGGGCGGCAGGCGCATACGGTCCCGCGGGCGGGCCCGGGCGAGGCGGAGTCGACGGCGGCTGGCGCGGCCCCGGCGGGGGGCCGGGCGATGATCATCACCCGGGCCGTGGGGGCGACAACCCCCGATTCCCCGAGCCCACCACGCCAACCCACGATCAGATCGGGGACGGCGGCAGCGGTACCCACTTCGGCGACCGCAGCCAGGGGTCCGGCGCTGCCCACGGCATCGTCGGACAGCGCGACGCCGGTGCGCACGCCGCCGACCAGAACAACGCCGGCCCGGACAACGCCGGGCAGTACAACGCCGGGCAGAACAGCACCGGGCAGAACAGCACCGGCCCGGCCGGAGCCGGTGGGCGCGATTCGGCGGGCAGTGGCACGGGGGGTAGTGGCGGCACGCCGGGTAGTGGTGGCACGGCCGCTGCACCGCCGGTCAACGACGAGCCGTCCCTCGACGACGACGATGCCCCGGGGCAGGCGGGCGGAGCCCGCGGCGGTGCGGAGGCGGCGATGTCCCTGCTGCGAACCGGGCTCGGCGCCACGGTCATCGAACAGATCCCGACAAGCTGACGGGAAAGTAGGCTCGTCGATATGTCGAACTCGCAGACCTCCGCCGGCGATGGGACCCCGGCCGGCGGTGGACTGCCCGCCGGGGGTGGGGCCCACCTGGGGCAGATCCTCCAGCAGGCGCAGAAGATGCAGGCCGCGCTCCTGTCGGCCCAGGAGGAGCTCGCCTCCGCCCGGGTGGACGGCACGGCCGGCGGCGGCCTGGTCAGGGCCACCGTCAACGGTGGCGGCGAGCTCGTCGACCTCACGATCAGCCCGGAGGCGGTCGATCCGGAGGACACCGAGACGCTCGCCGATCTGATCCTCGCGGCGGTCCGCGACGCGACCACCAACGCGCACCGGCTAGCCGCGGAACGGATGGGCTCGCTCACGGGTGGGCTGGGCGCGGGTGGGCTGGGCGCGGGTGGGCTGGGCGCCGGCGGGCTGGGCGCCGGCGGGCTTGGTGGGGCCGCCGCTGCCGGTGGGGCGCTCGGCGGGCTGGGTGATCTCGGTGGCCTGCTGGCCGGCGGCGGCGCGGCGCCGCGCGGTCCCGGTCGTCCCGGACTGGGCTGACGGGCGGGAGCACCGATGTATGAGGGCATTGTCCAGGACCTGATCGACGAACTCGGGCGGCTGCCCGGCATCGGCCCCAAGAGTGCCCAGCGGATCGCGTTCCACCTGCTGGCCGCCGACCCGGTGGACGTCCGCCGGCTGGCGACCGCGCTGACCGAGGTCAAGGACAAGGTCCGGTTCTGCCGGAGCTGCTTCAACGTCGCCCAGTCGGAGCTGTGCCGGATCTGCGCCGATCCCCGCCGCGACCAGGCCCTGATCTGCGTGGTCGAGGAGCCCAAGGACGTCGTCGCGATCGAGCGCACGCGGGAGTTCCGCGGGCGGTACCACGTGCTCGGCGGGGCGATCAACCCGATCGGCGGGGTCGGGCCCGACGACCTGCACATCCGCGAACTCGTCGCGCGGCTGGCCGACGGCACCGTGACCGAGCTGATCCTCGCCACCGACCCGAACACCGAGGGTGAGGTCACCGCCTCCTACCTCGCCCGCCAGATCGGGCCGATGGGGCTGCGGGTCACCCGGCTGGCCAGCGGCCTGCCGATGGGCGGCGACCTGGAGTGGGCCGACGAGGTGACCCTCGGCCGCGCCTTCGAGGGACGCCGGGTCGTCAACGCCTGACCCACCGGGCGGGGGCCGGCCGGTCAGAAGCCGAGGATGGGCGCGTACGTCGAGCTGGGGATCGAGGCGAGGGTCAGCAGGACGACGCTGACATCGAGGTGGTCCGCCTCGGCGCTGAACACGGCGTGCAGGCCACGGGTGCGGTAGACGTCCACACCGTGGTCGCGGATGACCCGCACGCCGAAGACCTTCGTCGCCCTGATCCACCAGATCCGGCCGGCGGCCCGGACCCGGATCTGGCGGGCGTCGCGCCGCATTCCGGTCGTCACCCGGGTGAACCGGTCCACGGGCAGCCGCGGCTGGTCCACGTAGCCGACGATGTCCCGCTCCGGGCCATGCACGACGAGCCGGGCGGGGCGGGCCGCGGAACCGGGCTCGACCAGGTCAAGCTCCGTGGTGATCTCCCGGTCCTGGGGGAACATCTCGGCCGCCCAGACGCCCTCCCCGTGCAGGACCCGCTTGCCCTGCGGGCCGCCCTGCGGATGCCCGCGGGGCAGCATTCCCCCGATGATCCGTCCGGCGCCGTCCAACCGCCAGGCCACCGAGATGACGACGCCCGGTGGCAGCGCGGCGCCGAGATCACCGGCATGACGTAAGGGACAGGTCCGCACGCCTCGGATCCACCTATCCATCCAGGCCGCTCAGGTGCCGTCGCGCCCGCGCACGCCCCGGGGCCGCCCCCCTGGGGCCCAGCCCGCCTCCGGGTGGACCGAGCTTCCCCCTGGAGATCATCCGACACCTCCCCACTGCCCCCGGTCACCGTCCGCACATACGGTCACGTTCCGCTATCCGACCCGGCTGCCGACAGCCGACCATGCGTGGATCTGCAACGCCTCGCTGCGCTATGCGCCCAGATGCTACGCCGCGCGCCCATGTGCCCATCATGTGCACTCGCGCGAGCATGTGCGCGCGCTTTCGCGATCCCGTCCGCCTACGCTTTCGGACGCGCGTCGGCACCGGCGTCCGAACGGGCGTCGGCGATCGCCTTGGAACGTTCATCCAGCGGAGCGTTCGCACGTGCATATGCCCGATACGTCCGCCTGTCCGACCGCTTCCACGGACCACGCAACGACCACGGCAAGGGCCGTCGCCAGGCCCGATGCGACCCCCGCGGTCAGCGGACGCGGAGCCGGGCGGCATGGTTAGAGGCGGTCGGCTGTGGCATGGCCCCGCCCACACCCCGCACACCCCGCACACCCCGCACGGCCCGCACGGCCCGCACGCCGCACCCGACACGCCGCTCGCCGACCACCGGGACCGACCGGCATCGCCGGCCGGTCCGCACCGTCCACCAGGAGGTCCTTCGTATGATCATCAGCTCGCATGTCGGCGCGGGCGCCTTCGTGGGTATGGCGATCCGGCATCCCGTACCCGCCCTGGCCGCGGGATTCCTCTCGCATCTCGCCATGGACGCACTGCCGCACTGGGGCACCGGCCCGAACACCGAGTCGGAGTGGCTGCCGATCGCGCGCCGGGACGGGGTCGCCGGGCTCGCCGCCATGGCCCTGCTGACCGCGTCGGCCCCGGCCGGGCGGCGCCTGGCCGTCCTCGCCGGCATGACCGGTGCCTGCCTGCCCGACACCGACAAGGTGGGCCGATACTTCGTCGGCTCCAGTCCCTGGCCGAGCCGGTTCGACCGCTTCCACGAGAAGATCCAGAACGAGGCCCGCCACCGGCTGCCCCGCGAGGTGGCTACGGCCGCGGCCCTCACCGTCGCGGGCACGGTGCTGCTGCGCCGGCTGCCCGCCCGCGCGTCCTGACCGGCCGGTCCCGGCTCGGCCGCGCCGTCAGGGCAGCAGGACGGCCGCTCCGGTGACCCGGTCGGCGGCGAGGTCGCGGAGGGCCCGGTCGGCCGCGGCGAGCGGGTAGGGCGACACCGTCACCGCCAGCCGGTGCTCGGCGGCGATCGCGAGGAACTCCGCGCCGTCGGCCCGGGTGTTCGCGGTCGTGCTGCGCAGGTCGCGTTCCTGGAACAGGTGGTCGGCGTAGACGAGGGGCGGGATGTCGCTGAGGTGGATGCCCGCCACGGACAGGGTGCCGCCGCGGTCGAGCGCCGCGAGCGCCACCGGCACCAGCTCGCCCACCGGCGCGAACAGCACCGCCGCGTCCAGCGGCTCGGGCGGCGCGTCGTACGCCCCGGTCGCGGATGCGGCGCCGAGGTCGAGGGCCAGGGCCTGAGCACGGGCCGAGCGGGTCAGCACATGAACCCGCGCGCCCTGGGCGATCGCCACCTGGGCGGCGAGATGGGCGGACGCGCCGAAGCCGTAGATGCCCAGCCGGCCACCGGGGGGCAGCTCCGCGCGCCGCAGCGCCCGGTAGCCGACGATGCCGGCACACAGCAGCGGGGCGAGCTCCGCGTCGCTGTAGCCGGCGGGCAGCCGGTAGGCGTAGTCGGCGCGGACGCAGACGTACTCGGCGTACCCGCCGTCGGCATCCCAGCCGGTGTAGGTCGACGCGGGGCAGAGATTCTCCGCGCCGCGGGCGCAGTAGACGCAGGTCCCGTCGGTCGAGGCAAGCCAGGCCACGCCCAGCCGGTCACCCAGGCGAACCCCGCGCGGCCCGACGCCGACGCCGACTCCGACTCCGACGCCGACGGCACCGCCCGGCCCCTCGTCGCCGGGCTCGGCGCTCGGGAGTGTGGCGGCATCCGTGTCCGGGGCCAGCGCCACCCCGGGGCCGATCGCGTCGACCCGGCCGACGACCTCGTGCCCCGGCACGGTGCGCGGCCGGTGCGGCACGAGGTCACCCTCGGCGAGATGCAGGTCGGTCCGGCACACGCCGCACGCGTCGACGCGCAGCCGGACCTGCCCGGGCCCCGGTTCGGGCACGGGCAGCTCGGCCGCGCGCAGCGGCCCGGTGCCCATCGGTCCCGGCGTCACGACCTGCCAGGCCCGCATGGCCCGCCCCGCCCTGGCCCGCGGCTCAGACGCTGACGCCGTGGTCGCGGGCCAGGCCGCCGAGGTCGTTGTGGCCCTGGCCCACGGCCCGGAACTTCCAGTCGGCGCCGTTGCGGTAGACCTCACCGAAGATCACGACCGTCTCGGTGGAGTAGTCCTCGGACAGGTCGTACCGAACCAGCTCGTTGCCGCCCTGGTCGACGACCCGGATGTAGGCGTTGCGCACCTGGCCGAAGTTCTGGCTGCGGCTCACCGCGTCGTAGATGGAGACCGGGACGACGATCCGGTCGATCTCGGCGGGCACCGCGGGCAGGTTGATGATGATGGACTCGTCGTCACCCTCGCCCTGGCCGGTCTTGTTGTCGCCGGTCAGGGTGATCGCACCCTCGGGCGAGGCGAGGTTGTTGAAGAAGATGAAGTAGCTGTCGTTGAGGGCCTTGCCGTCCGCCCGCAGGCCGATGGCCGAGGCGTCGAGGTCGAAGTCGGTGCCGGTGGTGGTGCGGGCATCCCAGCCGAGCCCGACGTTCAGCGCGGTGAGCTGGGCGGTGCCGGCCTCCGCGGCCTGCTTCGTGAGGCTTACGTTGCCACCCTTGGCGAGGCTGACTGCCATTGCGGATCGTCCTTCCTGGACTGATGCGTCGGGGACCATCGCATGAAACCGCGCGGGACGCGGTCGATATGACGCGGTCGGTGCCGTCACCCTGGCACAACGGATCGGATCCGCCCAGCGTGCCGTCGGCGGGACGACAGCGTTGCGTCGGGGCGGGGTCGCCTCCGGTCGGACCCCGGGCACGCTGCGCAGACGTGCGCCCAGGTCACATCGGAGCAATCCCCGGCGAGCGGAGCGGGCAGGTGTCGGCGCTCGGTAACCTGGCTGCCATGGCGCTCCTGGTCGCGAAGTTCGGTGGATCCTCCGTTGCCGACGCGGACCGCATCAAACGAGTCGCCGAGCGGGTCGTCGAGGCGCGGCGCGACGGCAACGACGTGGTGGTCGTGGTGAGCGCCATGGGTGACACGACCGACGAGCTGCTCGACCTCGCCGAGCAGGTGTCACCGCTGCCGCCGGCCCGCGAGCTCGACATGCTCCTCACCGCCGGCGAGCGGATCTCGATGGCCCTGCTGGCGATGGCGATCACCACTCTCGGCGCCGAGGCCCGGTCGTTCACCGGCTCCCAGGCCGGCGTCATCACCGACTCGGTGCACGGCAAGGCCCGCATCATCGACGTCACGCCGGGCCGGATCCGGGCGGCCCTGGACGAGGGCGCGATCGCGATCGTCGCCGGCTTCCAGGGCGTCAGCCAGGACACCAAGGACATCACCACCCTGGGTCGGGGCGGCTCGGACACGACCGCGGTCGCGCTCGCCGCGGCGCTGCACGCCGACGCGTGCGAGATCTACACCGACGTCGACGGCGTGTTCAGCGCCGATCCGCGCATCGTCCCCGACGCCCGCCGCATCGACACGATCTCCTACGAGGAGATGCTGGAGATGGCGGCCTGCGGCGCGAAGGTCCTCATGCTGCGCTGCGTCGAGTACGCGCGCCGCTACAGCGTCCCCGTGCATGTCCGCTCGTCGTTCTCCTCGAAGCCGGGCACGTGGGTCACCGAGATTCCGGAGGCACAGCTCGTGGAACAGGCCATCATCCGCGGCGTCGCGCACGACGTCAGCGAGGCGAAGGTGACGGTCGTCGGCTGCCCGGACAAGCCGGGGGTGGCGGCGGCGGTGTTCCGGGCCGTCGCGGACGCGGACGTCAACCTCGACATGATCGTCCAGGTCGGCTCGGTCGCGGGTTCCGGCCGCACCGACATCTCCTTCACCCTGCCCAAGGCCGACGGGCGGACCGCGCTGACCGCGCTGGCGAAGGTGCAGGGCGAGATCGGCTTCGAGCGGACCCTCTACGACGACCACATCGGCAAGCTGTCGCTGATCGGCGCCGGGATGAAGTCGCACCCCGGGGTGTCGGCGCGGTTCTTCGGCGCGCTCGCCGACGCCGGCGTCAACGTGGAGATCATCTCCACCTCGGAGATCCGGATCTCGGTGGTGGTCCGCGACACCGACCTGCCGGGCGCGGTGCGCGCCGTGCACGGCGCCTTCGAGCTCGGCGACCCCGACGGCGGGGCGGTCGTCTACGCGGGCACCGGCCGATGAGCACACCGACCGCCGGCAGCGCGGCACTGATCGCGGACAGCACGGCTCCGATCGCAGAACGCGCGGCACTGATCACGGCTCACCTGGAGGATGGGGCATGACGGGCAACGAGGCCGGCCGGCGGCCGACGCTCGCGGTGGTGGGCGCGACCGGCGCGGTCGGCACGGTGATGCTGTCGATGCTCGCCGAGCGTCCGGACGTCTGGGGGGAGATCCGGCCCGTGGCCTCGGCCCGCTCGGCCGGGCGCACCGTGCGGGTGCGCGGCGCGGACGTCGCCGTGCAGGTGCTCTCGCCGGAGGTCTTCGACGGCGTCGACGTCGCCGTGTTCGACGTCCCCGACGACGTGTCGGCGCAGTGGGCGCCGGTCGCGGCGGCGCGCGGCGCGGTCGCGGTCGACAACTCGGGCGCCTTCCGGATGGACGACGACGTGCCGCTGGTCGTCCCCGAGGTCAACGCCGACCAAATCGCCGCCCGCCCGCGGGGCATCATCGCCAACCCGAACTGCACGACGCTGTCGATGATCGTCGCGCTCGGCGCGCTGCACCGGGCGTTCGGCCTGGAGTCGATGTTCGCCGCCTCCTACCAGGCCGCCAGCGGCGCCGGGCAGGCCGGCATCGACACCCTCTACGACCAGCTCGCCACGGTCGGTGGGACGCGGGAGCTCGGCCAGACCGCCGGCGACGTGCGCAAGGCGATCGGCGAGGAGGGCCTCGGCCCGTTCCCCGCGCCGCTGGCTCTCAACGTCGTGCCGTGGGCCGGGTCGCTGCGCGACGGCGGCTGGTCGTCCGAGGAGTTCAAGGTCCGCAACGAGTCCCGCAAGATCCTGGGCCTGCCGGACCTGCGGGTGTCCGCGACCTGCGTGCGGGTGCCGGTGATCACCACCCATGCCGTCGCGGTGCACGCCCGCTTCGCGCGTCCCGTCACCGGCGACGAGGCCCGCGCGGTGCTGCTCGGCGCCCCCGGGGTCGCGGTGGTGGACGACCCGGCCGCCGGCGAGTTCCCCACCCCTTCGGACGTGGTGGGCACCGATCCCACCTGGGTCGGACGGATTCGGCAGTCGCCGGACGACCCGCACGAGATCGCGCTGTTCCTCTGCGGCGACAACCTGCGCAAGGGAGCGGCGCTGAACACGCTGCAGATCGCCGAACTGCTCGTCGCCGGGCAGGCCGAGCAGGCGGCGTCGACGACCGGCTGACGACCGGCTGAAGCGGGGCCGGACTCCGCGAGTGGTGGGCCGGCCGGCGCGCTGACGCGCGGCCGGCCTGTCACGAACCCCGCACGCCATCCGCGCCGAGCCGTGATTGGTCGGGTCGCGACAGCGATACATTCGCTTTCCGTGCGTTTCTCAGCAACCTTTAAGCTTTGGTCGCCGAGAGGAGCCGCAAGCGAAGACCGAGAACGAGCGGTCGGAGAACCGGGATGCGGTTACCCGGCTTTGCACGAACAGCCATCGCCCCGGCGGCGATCCGTCACCGAAATCACGCCGATCGGCAAAAGTGCGACGACCCACTGGAACGCGGATCAACCGGTCCCGAGGGTGGGACGCCGAAGGCCGTTCCATTCCCGCTGGGCCAGGGGAAAGGCGCCTTCTGGAGAACTGTCCGATCGAGGCTCCGACCGAGGCGACACACCCGACAGGGCCGGGGAAACGAAGCCCTCCGGCACGATCGGGCAGTCGTGCAATCGACTCCGCCACGTGACGAACGACGCGGAGAAGCGGTCAGCCCGCCCGGCGGAGCACCCGATGGGCGGGCTGACCGTGAAGTCTCTCGTGGCTCAGACGACGCGGACGGCGTCGGCCTGCGGACCCTTCTGACCCTGGGTCACCTGGAACTCGACCCGCTGGCCCTCCTCTAGTGCCTTGTAGCCGTCCATGTCAATCGCGCTGTAGTGAACGAAGACGTCGGAGCCGCCGCCGTCCACGGAGATGAAGCCGAAGCCCTTCTCCGAGTTGAACCACTTCACCGTGCCCTGAGCCACGTGCCGTTCTCCCTGCTGGTGCAGTCAGGACCCGCACCGCGCGGGCCCCGGACCGAACGCCAGGAAGCCACAAGAGTTCCTGGCGCTGTTCCGCCGCGTCTCGGTTGAGACGCGAACCGGCGAACTCCGGCCAGGGACGACGCTACACGGACGGAGGGCTTCGCGGGAGTCCTCCGAGCAAGGAAGTCCACTTCATGCCCCGGTAACAGAACAACACCGCTGGTCCGACCACGGGCTAGTACGCCCGGGCCGTCCCGCAATCCGTCGCGCTGACAGGGATTTCCCAGCGTGGGCAGCGTGCGGCGCCGACCGGGCGGTAGATGGCCCAGACGTGGCAACTCGGACGGGTGACCGACGGGCCTTTCGATCCGACCACGCCCTAGACCACATCTCGGCCCACAATCGGGCCCACACCGCCGATGGCCGGTCCGGCTCCCAGCCGAGCACCGTGCACATCGCACCGCAACGCCCCCCGCCACCGGCCGCTGCCGGTGAGCGGTCGCAGGGTGAGGTCAGCCGGCAGGCCGCAGCGGACCGCGGCCGGCCGAGAGCCGCTCGGCCGCCGCGGCGATCTCGCCGAGATCGGCGCCGGTGAGGGTCAGCGAGCCGGCTGGCAGCCAGCCGTCGAGCTGATCCGGGCGGCGGGCCCCGACGATGGCGCCGCTCACCCCGGGGAAGGCCAGCGTCCAGGCGACCGCGACGGCGGCGACCGTGGTCGCGTGCCGACGGGCCACCTCGGTGAGCACGTCGACGAGCGCGAGGTTGCGCTCCAAGGCCGGCGGGTTGAACTCCGGGGCCTGGCGCCGCCAGTCGTCGGCCGGCAGTTCGGCGGTCCGCGTCGCGCTCCAGCGCCCGGAGAGCAACCCGGACTGCATCGGGCTGTAGACGATCGTGCCGATGCCGTGGGCGGCGGCATACGGCAGGATCTCGGCCGCGACGGCACGGTCGATCAGGGAGAAGGGTGGCTGCAGCACGTCCACCCCGCCGGCCGTCGCGGCCTGGTCGAGCTGGTCGACGGAGAAGTTGGACACGCCCACCGAACGGATCTTGCCGGCGGCGCGCAGCTCGTGCAGCGTCCCGACGGCGTCGGCGATCGGCGTGCCGTCCTGCGGCGGCCAGTGGAGCTGGTACAGGTCGATGCGCTCGACGCCGAGCCGGCGCAGCGAGGCGTCGACCTCGGCCCGGATCGAGGCCGGGGCGCCCACCCGGGCCGGCGGGACGGTCCGGTCGGCGTCATCCCAGACCAGGCCGCATTTGGTGAACACGTAGGGCCGCTCCGCCGCGGGGATGTCGGCGAGCGCCCGGGCGACGAGTTCCTCGGAATGCCCGAGCCCGTAGACGGCGGCGGTGTCGATCCAGTTGATCCCCGCCGCGACCGCGTGGCGGATCGCCGCGACCGCCTCGGCGTCGTCCTGGGCACCCCAGCCGAAGGCCCAGCCTGCTCCGCCGATCGCCCAGGCGCCGAAACCCACCCGGGTGATCTGCATGCCCGTCGGGCCCAGCGGCGTCGTCGGGAGCGTGGTCGAGGTGGTCATCGCGAGCCTCCTGCGGCACCGGGGACGAAGGCGGAGTCGACCGGAGGCTACCCTCCCCCGGCCGGCCGACGCCCCGGCGCGCGGCGGCCGCTCAGTCGAGCCAGCGGCGGTACTTCGCGGCGGAGATCCGTGGCCAGGCGTCGAAGAAGTCCCGTTCGGCCAGCCGCCCGCGGCACTCCTCCAGCCCGAGCAGCACCCCGAGCGTGAACGCGGTGGGCTCGCCCTGGGCCTGGGCGGCGACGCCCCAGCCACGCAGGAGGTCGCGCGCGACGGTGGCGTCCTGATGGGTGCCGAGCAGCTCCTGCGCCCGCTCCGCCTGGCCGACGAGTGCCGTCGCGTCCTGGCCGTACAGCGGGGTCACCGCCTCGACGGCGTACCGCAGCCGCTTGGCCTGCTTGCGCGCGGAGTGCAGCAGCTCGTCCCGGTCGTGGCCGACCGGAAGCCCGGCTGCGGCGGTCACCTTCTTGGCCAGCCGCCGGTCGGCGCCGCGGACGAGGTCGGGCAGGACCTTGCCGGCCGGGCGCCGCGCCGCGCCGGTCAGCGGCGCGCGGACCAGGGTGAGCAGGCTGGCCACGAGGGCGAAGTACCGGTCGCTGCGCAGCATCGCCAGCGCCTCCTCGCGGGCGGCGGCCATCCCGGTGGAGAGGTGGGCGCTGACCGTCTCGTGGACCGGCCCGGCGACCAGGTCCGCGGGCAGCTCGGCCAGCCGGCCGTCGAAGTAGGCGATCTGCACCTCGGCGTCGCGGGCACCGGACAGCGCGCCGGCCAGGTCGCGCAGCTCCCCGTCGAGCAGCGTCACCGTGTCGGCCGGGAACAGCGGCGCGAAGGTCCGCAGCGTGCTGCGGGCCCGCCGGCAGGCCACCCGCATCCGGTGGACGGCCTCGGGCTCGTCGAGACGCACCCGCGGATCGGCGGCGAGCAGGGCGCGGACCTGCTCGATGAGGTAGGCGCGCACGACCTCGCCGGCCGGGGCCCGCCGGCGCGGGCGGCGCGGCAGCGGGGGCACGTCCGGCCCAGGTCCGGCGGCGAGCGCGGGCCCGAGCAGCCGGCCGAGCTTCGAGGAGTCCGCCGCCGCGACCGCGCCGGCCGCCAGCAGCAGCTCGCCGACGTCGTCGAGCAGGCCGCGCTTGCCGTCGACGAGCTCGACCTCGATCTCCCGCCAAGTGCTCACGACCGTCGCCTCGCCGAGCGTCTGGGCGGAGACCTGGTCGTCGACGACCTCCGCAAGATCGACTCCGGCGGCGTCGCGCAGCCGCCGGGCGGTGCGCAGGGTGCGCAGCCGGGCGACCGGACGCAGCTCGCCACCGCGTAGGTGCACCGTCACCAGGTCGACGAACTCCGCCGGCGGGGTGTGCCGCGCGCCCGCGGCCACGTCGACCACGCCGTCGGCGGCGTCGAGCGGGAGCTGCAGCTCGTCGCGCTCACCGACGCGGACCGGCAGCTTCAGGTGCCAGCCGGCGTCGGAGCCGCCGGTGCGCCGGCGCAGCGTGATCCGGTTGCGGGCAAGGCGCAGATCGTCGGTGTCGAAGTACACGGCCTCGAGGCTGATCGCGCGGCGGGTCCGCGCGGTCGCGACCCCGGGCACGCCGCCCAGCTTCGGCAGCACGAAGGTCGGCTCGACAGCGTACTTGCGTTCGATCTCACGGACCCCGGTGGCCATCCGCCCCGCCCTCCTCGTCACTCGCCCACACCGTCACTTCGCTCACACCGTCACTTCACTCACACCGCCCGCGGCGCACCCGGGCAGCCGGTGCAGTCCCCCGTGGTTGTCCGATGGTCCGTCGGAGCACCGGGAAGGATAGCTTCGGACACCTGATGGACGATTTGTGTTTCCCTGCCGTTAACCTTAGCGCGGGGCGGGAATCCAGGAGACCTTCCCGACCAGGAGCACATAGCCGACGAAGGCCACCGTGTCGATGAGCGAGTGGGCGATCACCAGCGGCAGCACCCGGCCGTTGCGCTGGAACAGCCGGGCGAACAGCAGCCCCATCGCGAGGTTGCCCGCGAACCCGCCCAGGCCCTGGTAGAGGTGGTAGGAACCGCGCAGCAGCGCGCCGGCCGCCAGCGCCCGCCCCGGCGTGACGTCGAGCTCGCGCAGCCGCACCAGCAGGTAGCCGGTGACGATGACCTCCTCGGCGAGGCCGTTCTGGCAGGCGCTCAGGACGAGGACCGGCACCCGCCACCACACGTCGGGCAGGCTCGACGGCGCGACGGTGAGGTTGGCGCCGCTGTGCCAGGCCAGCAGGTAGAAACCGAGGCCGAGACCGCCGATCCCGGCCGCGAGCAGGGCGCCCTGGGCGAGATCCGGGCCGGGTCGCCGGCCGTCGAGGCCGATCACGCGCCGCCCGCCGCCGTGGCGGGCCAGCAGGTGCACGGCCAGCAGCACGGGTACCACGCCGGTGGCGACGTCGGCCAGTTGCAGGGCGAGGTCGAGCCACGGGCGGCCCGGCGCGGCCGAGGTGTTCAGCCGGGCGACCTGGGAACGGACCGGTCCCGGCCGGGTGAGCACGCCGACGTAGCGGATGAGCGCGTAGAGCGCGGAGGCGGCGAAGGAGACCCCGAGCACGAGCCAGACCTCGGTGGCCAGAACCCGCCGGGTGAGCGGTTCGGCCGTGACCGGCGCCTGCGCGGGGGCATCCGTCACCGGTCGACCGTAGCCCACCCGGATGGGCGGTACGACCACGGATCGGCCCGGCGGTGACGCACCGCCGGGCCGATCCAGGGCCGCCGATCGGATCGTCCGGTCAGTCCACCGGCTCGGGCCGGGTGAACAGCCGGTACAGCACGATCATCGGCGGCAGCACGATCACGAGACCACCGACGACCGCGTAGAGCATCGCGTGGATGTTGGTCGACGGGGCCGCGGCGTCGTCGACCGTCACCTGCCCCACGATCAGGTCGGGGTACTGGGCGATCGCCCAGCCCCAGAGCATGGCGGCGACCGCGAGACCCGCCGCCAGCCGGGCGGCGACGAACTGGTTACGCGCCAGCGCGACCAGCGAGCCGATCCCGCCGACCGCGGAGAGCACCACCAGCAGCAGCGAACGGTCGGCGAACCGGTGAGCCACCACGGGAGCCTGGTCCCAGAACAGCGGCAGCAGGATCAGCGCGAGGATGCCGCAGACCACGGCCCCGCCGACGGCGCGGCGGCGGAAGTCGGCCACCAGGTGCTCGGTGGCCGGCGAGGCCGCCGCGTCCTTGCACAGGTAGACCGCGGCGAGAAAGGCCGTCGCGGCCACCGCGAACAGCCCGCAGACGAGGCCGAACGAGCTGCGGACCGGGGCGAACGGGTCGTCGGGCGACATGTCCCCGGTGGCCAGCGCCGCCCCGGCCACCCCGAGCGCGAACGGGGTGATCGTGGACGACACCGCGAAGACGTGCCCCCACCAGTGGTCGGGACCCGCCGCGCCGGCGCCGTACGCGCGGTAGACGTAGGCCGCGCCACGCAGCACGATGCCGACCAGCGCGGCCGACAGCGGGACCTCCAACGAGGAGCCAACCACCCCGTAGGCGGGCGGGAACCCGCTGAACAGGGCGACGACGATGAACACGAGCCAGACGTGGTTGGCCTCCCACACCGGCCCGATCGCGTTCGAGATCAGCTTGCGCTGGGCCCGCGCGTCCCGTCCTCGGGCGAGCAGATCCCACACGCCGCCGCCGAAGTCCGCGCCGCCGAGCAGCGCGTAGGCGGTCAGGCCGATCACCATGACGACGAGGAGCAGGTCGGCGGAGGTCATCGGGTCTCTCCCCGGTCGGTGCGGCCGGCGGTGCGCGCGCCGGTGTCGGGACGGCGGCTGGTGGAGGCGTGCCGGCCCCCGGTGGAGCGCCGGCCCAGCAGGCTGTACCAGCCGGGCGCGCCACGCCGGTTCGACGGCGCGGGCCGCCCGCCCCCGAAGGATCCGGTGGGGTGCGGCTCGGGCCGGGGCCGCGGGATGGTGGGCGACGCGGGAGCCGGCGTCGCGGACGGCGCGGGCGGCTCGGCGCCGCCCGGCCGCGGGCTGATGGTCGGCGGCGGGTTGAGGCTCGGGTCCACGCCGGGCTCGGCGCCGGTCAACGGCTCGGCCTCTGGGGACGGCTCAGTTTCGGTCGGCGGTTCGGACCCGGTGGACGGTTCGGACCCACTGGATGGTTCCGGCCCCCTGGATGGATCGGGCCCAATGGATGGATCGGGCCCAATGGATGGATCGGGCCCCTTGGCCGGGTCGGGCCCCTTGGCCGGGTCGGATCCATCGGACGGGTCGCGGACCCCGGTGACCATGGTGCCGCCGGCGGGAGCGGGTGCGCCGGCGGAGGTCATGGGGAGGCGGCCGGGGAGGAGCACCGCCACCGGCATGCCCGTCTGGTCACGCTCAGAGAGCAGGTCCGTCCGGGGCGTGTACCAGGCGACCGGCTCGGCGGCCGGGTCGTACTCGGCGGCCGGAACGTACCGGGCGGCGAGAACGTGCTTGGCGGCCGGAACGTACCTGACCGCAGGGACGGACTCGGCCGCAGGGAAGGACCTGGCGGCCGGAACGTACCTGACCGCAGGGACGGACTCGGCGGCAGGAAAGGACCTGGCGGGCGGCACTCCCTCGCCGGCGTGTACTCCCCTGGCTGCTGGGACGTACTGCGCGGCCGGGACGTACTGCGCGGCGGGGACGTGCTGCGCGGCGGGGACGGACTCCTTCGAGCCGGACTCGTCGCCGCCGCTGCCCTGCTCCGGTCCGGAGCCGGCCGGGCCCGAGCCGCCGCTACCGGACCCGCCGTCGCGCGGCCGGGGGGCGGTGGGGGCCGAGGGACCGGCGGGCTGGCCGGGGCGAAGCTGCTCGCCGCTGGGGCCGCCGGTGGCCATCCGCCGCAGGATGAGCAGCAGGGCGCCGGCGAGCCCCAGGTACAGCACCAGGGTGCCGGCGAACATCGGCGCGACCGCGTCGCCGCCGGTGACGCCCTCGACGACCCGCATGTGGTCGCCGACGATCCACGGCTGGCGGCCGCCCTCGGTGACCTCCCAGCCGGTGAGCATCGCCAGCATCGCCGCCGGCCCGGTGCACGCCGCGGCGATCAGCCACGGCCTGCTGGTGGGTAGCAGCGGGCGCTCCCCGCGACGGCGCCGCCGCAGGACGACGAGGCCCGTGATCAACGACAGGCCGATCAGGGCGGAACCCGCCCCGACCATTGTGGTGAACGCACCGTGCACCAGCGTGCCGTTCGGTCGCTCGTCCGGCGGCGCACCGTCCAGGCCCTTGATCACATGGCCGGTGCTGAAGCCCTCGAGCAGGGACAGCCCGCCGGGGATCTCCAGGCCGTAGCGGATCTCGCCGGTCTTGTTGTCGTAGATCCCGCCGAGGGCGAAGGGGGCATGCGACCCGGTGTGGTACAGACCCTCCATCGCCGCGAGCTTGAACGGCTGGTTGGCGCCGGCGACGCGGGCCGCCCAGTCCCCGACGATGAGCTGCAGGGGCGCGCAGGCCAGCACGACCGCGAGCCCGATCTTCAGGCCGCGCTGGTGGTAGGTGTCGCGACGGCCGCGCAGCATGCCCACCGCGTAGATGGCGGCGACCACGCCGCCGGCACACATCAGTGCCGCGAGCAGCATGTGGACGAGCTGCGGCGGGGTACCTGGGCTGATGAACGGGGCGTACGGCTTGGCCTCGAGGAGCTTGCCGTTCTGCTCCACGATCCCCCGCGGCACGTTCATCCAGGCGTTGACCGTGATGATGAACGCCGTCGACAGGGTGCCGGAGATCGCGATCGGCCACAGCGTCAGCCAGTGGGCCCGCGGCGAGAGGCGCTTCCAGCCGTACAGGTACATGCCGACGAAGATCGCCTCGGTGAAGAACGCAAAGCCCTCCAGGGTGAACGACAGCCCGAGGGCGCCCCCGTATTTGGACATGAACGCGGGCCAGAGCAGCCCGAACTCGAACGACAACACTGTTCCCGAGACGGCCCCCACCGCGAAGAGAACGGCGAAGGCACGCGACCACTTCTTCGTCAGCGCCAGCCAGACCGGATCGCCGGTCTTGAGCCAACGTCGCTCGGTGTAGATCAGCAGCCATGGCAAACCGACACCGAACACGGCGAAGCAGATGTGGAACGCGAGGGAGAACGCCGTCTGGGCACGAGCGAGGTCGACGGCGTCGGCGGCGAGAACCATGCGCACGGCTCCTTCGAAGGACCGCGGGAAGAAATCGACCGGGATTCAGTCGACCTTCTACCCAAAGTAGAAGGTCCTAAGGTACGTAGCGGGGTGATCCGGTCGGCGGTCGGGCCTCCGTGAGGTCCACGACATGCGCGACGCCGGCCGGCGGGGCGGTGCATCGCGCGTCCCCTTCACCTGCATACGCCGTCTTCCGGCCACTTCCCCCCCGCAAACACCGTGTGACGTGCCCGTCAGCCGCGGACCTTGGCATTCGCCGCGTTCACCGCGGCACCAAAGGGCCCGTCCCGCGCATTCCGCGCAACTGGTCATGGCGGGCCGGAACAAGTTCACCCCCGGGCCGGGCCGGTCGGCTCCACCGAAAAAATAACTTTCGGATAACACATCGACGCCGCCAAGCGGGTAACCCGCGACAAGGCCGCCGGGAACGGCGGCGAATGCAATTGCCGACGCCGCCGTCGGGCCCGGCCGGACGCGGGTGCGCCGGGACGGTCCCCGAGGTGCGCCCGGCCGGGGGCGGCGTGGGAGGAATGTGCCGGCGTCGCGCCGAATCGGGCCGGGAAGAAGGTCCCGACGCCGCGTGGGCGGCGCCGGCCGGCGGCCGGCCGGGCGGTGCGACCTTCGGGCCACGGGCGAGTTGTGACGTCCGCGGCGCCGGCCCGGGCCGGCTGCCGGCGGTGCGAGGCCGCCCGCACCCGCCGTCGCGAGGCGAACGCCGAGGTCGCGCGGCTGTGTGACGTAGGAGGCGACGCGAACGAGAGCGTTCCGCCGCCCTGAACTTCTACGGGACGTAGGATCGACGTATGGCGCGCCTGGGTGACCTCGAACGGTCGGTCATGGACGTGTTGTGGTCGAGCGACGGCTGGCTCACGGCCCGCGAGGTCGCGGCCCGCCTCGACCACGAGCGCGATCTCGCGTACACCACCGTGCTGACCGTGCTCGAACGACTGGAACGCAAGGGTTTCGTCCGCCGGCAGCGGGCCGCGCGGGCCCACCGCTACGCCGCGTCCGACAGCCGGGAGGCCGTCGTCGCCGAGGCGATGATGGAGGCGCTGGGCACCGCGGACGACCGCGGTTCGGCGCTGGTCCGCTTCGTCGGATCGGTCTCGGCCGAGGAAGCGGAGATCCTACGTAGGGCGCTGGAACCTCTGGGCGGCGATCCGGCCGCCGAGGCCCCGGATCCAGCCATCCCGCCCCCACTCGAGACGGCCACCGACGGGCCGGACGGACCGGACGCGGTGACCACCGACTCGGATCGAACGGTTCAGATTCCACCGGACGGGCGGTAGCGTTGCCGGCGAGATGACGACCGCGGCCCTCCTCGCCCTGTTCGCGGGCGTGCTGGCCTGGCCGGTACCACGCCTGCTGGCCGCCGCGCGCTGGCCGCACCGCTGCCCGCGGGCGGCGATCGTGCTGTGGCAGGCGATCGGGCTGGCTGGTGGCGTCTCGGCGCTGCTGGCCGCGATCGCGTTCACCGTCTCCCCGCTGTCGTCGAACACCCCGACCGCGATCAACGACCATCTCGGCAACATCGCGGCCGGATCCCCCCTCACCGGCCTGCGCTGGGTCAACCTCGTCGGGCTCGCCACGGCGACGGCCCTGGCCTGCCGGCTGTTCGGGGTGCTCTGCGCCTCCACCGCGGCGACCCTGCGCGAGCGGCACCGGCACCGGCACCTGGTCGACCTCGCCGGCCGCCGCCATCGCGGGCACGGCGCGCGGGAGTCGGCCGACCACACGCACCTCCACCCGCCCACCACTGCCGCCGACGGCGACGCCGACCCCGGCGACGGCGACGGCGACGGCGACGGCCTGAGCCCAAGCGGCGGCGGTGGGAGCAGCGTTGGCGGGAGCGGCGTTGGCGAAAGCAGCGCCGATCCCACCACCTGCTGCCTGTGCGAACACCGCGACCGGGCCGGCATCCTGCTGCGGATCCTCGATCATCCGATCGCGGTCGCCTACTGCGTCCCGGGGGTCCGCCACGCCCGGGTGGTGGTCTCCAAGGGTCTGCTGAACACCCTCGACGCCGCCGAGCTGGACGCGGTGCTCGCCCACGAGGCGGCGCACGTCGCCGGGCGGCACGATCTGGTGATCCAGCCGTTCGTCGCCTGGGAGCGCACCTTCCCCTTCCTACGGCCGGCCCGGGAGGCGACGGCGGCCGTGTCTTTACTCGTCGAGATGCTTGCCGACGACGCCGCCGCCCGCGAGACCAGCCGCCGCTCGCTCGCCCGGGCGCTGGCCCGACTCGGCGTGGCGCGGGCCCCGGTCCCCGCGGGGGCGCTCAGCATCACCGGGCACCCGGCCGCCGTGCTGCCCGCCCTCGGCGCCGAGGATCCGCTGCCGGCCACGGCGGCCCGGGCGGCAGTCCGGTTCGGCGGCGGCCCGGGTGGCGGCCTTGGTGGCAGCCCGGGGGCCGGTGCCGCCGCGGCGGCACCGGACACCCCCGGCCTCCGGCTCGGGACGGCCAATCCGGTCATCTCGCGCATCGCCCGGCTGCTCGACCCGCCGGGGGTCCGTTGGTGGCTGCCCGCCGGGGCCTACCTGGCCGCCGCGGCCGTCCTCGCGGCCCCCCCGATGATCGTCCTCATCGGCTGATCGCGCAGGTCACCGGCGGTTCGCGACCGTAGGCGCCGGCTCGGCAAGGGCCGGCGGAGCACGCAAGAGACGATTTATCTCTCTCCCGCCATCTCGCCCATAGGCAAGGCGCAGGCAAGTCGGCAGACTAGGCCGCGTCGGCGCAGAACGGTCTCGCCGGCCCCCGGCGACATCGCAGTCGCCGTGTCCGGCATCTCGGCGAACCCAGGCAGACCCATTCGGGCCAAGGCAGACGGCAGACCCAGGCGAACCACCGGAGGCGGCGTGACGACCGAGCGGAGCGCGAGTACGGCCCTCGACGAGCTGGCCGCGGATCCCGGCGCCTTCGCCGGTGGGGTCTCCTCCGACGCCCGCCACGCGGCCGTGCGGGCGGGGGTCCGCCGTCTCGGGGATCTGCTCGGCCAGGCCCTGACCCGGCACGAGGGCGCGGCGACGCTCGCGCTCGTCGAGCAGGTCCGCGCGCTGGCCCGCCGGCCCGACAACGGCGCCGAACTCGGTCGGCTGCTCGCCACCGTGGACGACCAGACGGCCATCGTGCTCGCCCGCGCCTTCACCGCCTACTTCCAGCTCGCCAACATCACCGAGCAGCTACACCGGTCCCGGGAGCTGTCCGACCGGGCGAAGGGCCCGCTGGCGGAGACCTTCGACCGGATGGCCGCCGCGCTCGACACCGGCACCCTCGACCGGTCGCTGGCCGAGTCGATCGCGCGGCGCCTGGAGCTGCGCCCGGTCTTCACCGCCCATCCGACCGAGGCCAGCCGCCGCTCGGTGCTCGACACGCTGCGCCGCATCGCCGACCTGCTCGACGCGGACAGCCCGGACGGCGCGGCGCCGGCCGCCGACCGGGACCGCACCCAGCGGCGCCTCGCCGAGATGGTCGACGTGCTGTGGCAGACCGACGAGCTGCGGGTGGAGCGGCCGAAGCCGGCGGACGAGGCCCGCTCGGCGGCCTACTACCTGGAGCTGATCGCCACCGAGGTCCTGCCCGACCTGCTGGAGGAACTCGACCTGGCGCTCGCCCGGGTGGGGCTCGCGCTGCCGGCCGGGGCGCACCCGTTGCGGTTCGGCTCGTGGGCGGGCGGCGACCGGGACGGCAACCCGAACGTGACCCCGGCGGTCACCCTGGAGGTGCTCACCCTCCAGCACGAGTTCGGTATCCGGTTGCTGACCTCCCAGGTCGAACGGCTCATCCAGGAGCTGACGGCGTCCACCCGGGTGGTGGGGGTCGGCGACGAGCTGCTGTCCTCGCTGGCCGCGGACCGCCAGGCGCTGCCCGAGGTCCACGACCGCTACATCCGGCTCAACGCCGAGGAGCCGTACCGGCTCAAGTGCAGCTACATCCTCGCGAGGCTCGCCGGCACCCGGGAACGGCTGGCCGCCGGCGCGCCGCACGTGCCCGGGCGGGACTACGGCGGCGTCGCCGAGGTGCTCGACGACCTGGAGGTGATGCGCGCCTCGCTCGCTGCCGGCGACGGAACTCTCGTCGCGGACGGCCCGCTGCTGCGCGTCATCCGCACCGCGCGCGCGATGGGGCTGTCGTTGGCCACCCTCGACATCCGCGAGCATGCCGACAAGCACCATGCGGCCCTGGCCGCGGTGTATGACCAGGTCGGGGAGCTCGACGTCCCCTACGCCCAGCTCGACCGGCCCGGGCGGCGCACCCTGTTGTCCGCGGAGCTCGCCCGTCGTCGGCCGCTGCTCGGCGCCGGGCCGCCGCCGCTGCCCCCGGCGGTGCTGGGCACGCTGGAGCTGATGCGCACCGTCCGGGAGGCGCTGGACCGCTTCGGCGGGGATGTCATCGAGAGCTACATCGTCTCGATGACCCGCGACGTCGACGACATCCTGGCCGTGGTGGTACTCGCTCGGGAGGCCGGCCTGGTCGGGCTCGGCTTCGCCGACCGCCCCGCCTGGGCTCGCATCGGCTTCGTCCCGCTGTTCGAGACGGTGGCCGAGCTGCGCGCGGCCGGCTCGCTGCTCGACGGCATGCTGTCCGACCCCTCCTACCGCTCGCTGGTGCGTGCCCGCGCCGACGTGCAGGAAGTCATGCTCGGCTACTCGGACTCGTCCAAGGACGCAGGGATCACCGCGTCCCAGTGGGAGATCCACAAGGCACAGCGGGAACTACGCGACGTCGCCCGCCGCCACGGCGTCGTGCTGCGGCTGTTCCACGGCCGCGGCGGCTCCGTCGGCCGCGGCGGCGGCCCGAGCGGCGAAGCGATCATGGCGCAGCCGTTCGGCACGCTGGACGGCTCGATCAAGGTCACCGAGCAGGGCGAGGTGATCTCGGACAAGTACACGCTGCCCCAGCTCGCCCGGCACAACCTGGAGATCACCCTCGCGGCCGTGGTCGAGGCGTCGATCCTGCACCGATCCTCCCGGCTGAGCCCGACCGTCCTCGCCGGGTGGAACGAGACCATGCAGGCCGTCGCGGACTCGGCCCGAATCGCCTACCAGGCGTTCGTCGGCGATCCGGCGCTCGTGCCGTTCTTCCTCGCCGCCACCCCGGTGGAGGAGCTCGGCAACCTCAACATCGGCTCACGGCCGTCTCGGCGGCCCGGCGGAACCGGCGGGCTCGCCGATCTGCGCGCGATCCCCTGGGTGTTCGGCTGGACGCAGTCGCGGATCATCCTGCCCGGCTGGTTCGGCGTGGGCACCGGCCTGGCCGCGGCCCGGGCCGCGGGGGCCGGCGACACCCTCGCCGAGATGTACCGGTCGTGGCACTTCTTCCGGACCTTCCTCGGCAACGTGCAGATGACCCTGGCCAAGTCGGACCTCACGATCGCCCAGCGGTACGTCTCGACCCTCGCCGGCGACGACGGTGGCTCGATCTTCGAGGCGATCCGCGCCGAACACGCCCGCACGGTCGCCGAGGTCCTCGCGGTCACCGGCCAGGCCGAGCTGCTGGAGAACGCCCCGACGCTGCGCCACACCCTCGAGGTCCGCGACGCCTACCTCGCCCCGCTGCACGCCCTGCAGGTCTCCCTGCTCGCGCGCGCCCGGGCCGCCGGGGAGGGCGCCGATCCCCTGCTGCGCCGGGCGCTGCTGCTGACGATCAACGGCATCGCCGCCGGCCTGCGCAACACCGGCTGACCATCCGTAGGCCGGCCGCCGAACCGGACCGGACCGCCCTTTCACAGCTTCTCAATTGTCTTGGTTGACAAACTGTTGGACCCTATCTACCGTCGGATGCATGAGCCGGCGCCTTCTCCTGGTATGCCGTGCCCACATCGACCTCCATCGCGTCGCAAGCGCGCTCTGTCGACCTGGCCGCTGATCCTTCCGAGTCTCAGGGCAACGCCGCGCGCCGGGGTCGGCCGCGTGAGCCGGAACAGTCGGGAAGGGCGGGGCGGCTCCTGCCGTTGAGGCAGCCCGACCGGTCCGAGCGTCGCCGATCGCCGCGCTGGTCGGGGGCGCTCCCACCGATCCGGCTACCGTCGCGGGGCACGAGGTCCGGTACGACTCCCCTCCCACCCGGTCCGCCGATCATGGCCGGCGACCACGGTCACCGCCACGCGCCGCGGTCACGACGTGTCCGGTCATGGCACCCCCGGGCTGCCAGTGGGATCCCGCCCCGGTCATCCACCCGAGACGCCGCCACGGCGTGCGCCTCGGCACGCCTCACGCCCGCGCCGCGGAGCAGCCGCACGTGGCCCGGCTGTGACGCGAGGAGGTTCCCCGTGTCCGTACAGCACAGCGTGTCCGTCCAGCACAGCGTGTCAGTCCGCAACGAGGTAGGTCTGCGCGGCGAGCCGCCGACGACCCGCCCCCCGCGCACCCGTCCCCCCGGACGCGGGGGCGCCCCCGGATTGGCCACAGCGCCGCCAGCCGGCCCGGCAGGGGCCGGTTCGACCGGCGGTGGTGGCGTCGGCTCCGGCGCCGCGGCGGCGATCCTGCGGACGGTGCTCGACCACGGGCCGGTCGCCCGCACGGCGATCGGCCGGGCCACGGGGCTCAGCCCGGCGGCGGTGTCGCGGCAGACCGCGGGGCTGATCTCGCTGGGCCTGCTGCGCGAGCTCCCGGCGAGCTCGCTGTCCCCGCGGGCGGGGCGCCCGCACGTGCCGCTCGACGTCGACACCCGGCGCCATCTCGCCTGCGGCGTGCACATCGCGGTCCCGTTCGTGACCTTCAGCGTGGTCGACCTTCGCGGCCAGGTGGTCGCGCGGGAGCAGCGGCCGCGTGAGGGAGACGCCACGGCCGTCCTCCAGATGATCATCCGGCACCTACCCGGGTTCCTCGCTCGGCACGCCGGCGGAAGCCGGGTGCTGGGGCTGGGCGTGGTCACCGGTGGTCGGGTCGACCCCGAGCTCGGCCTGGTGGTCGAGCACGAGCCGCTGGACTGGCGGGACGTCCCGGTGCGCGACGTGCTGGCCGCGGCCACCGGGTTGCCGGTGCACGTCGACGGGCACGCCCGGGCACTGGCACAGGCGGAGATCCTCTTCGGCGACCCGCGGGCCCGGCGCAGCCTGCTGCACCTGTTCGTGGGCAACGTCGCCGACGCCGCGTTCGCCACTGACGGCTCGGTGCACATCGGCCCGAACTCCGCCGCCGGCGGCATCGCCCACCTGCGGCTCGCCGACAGCGACGCGCCCTGCCGGTGCGGCCGGTCCGGTTGCGTGCAGGCCACCCTGTCCGAGCGCACGCTGCTGCGGCACGCCGCCAGCGAGGGGATCATCTCCCGGCCGGACCTGCAGAACCTGCTGGCCGCCGCCCTCGGCGGCGACCGTCGCGCCGTGGCGCTCTTCCGCGACCGGCTGCGGGTGGTGGGACGCCTGATCGCCCTGCTCGTCGACATGATGGATCCGGAGATCGTCGTTCTCACCGAGGCCGCCACCCTGTTCCTGCCAGCCCTGCGGGGCGACCTGTTCGCCGAGATCTCCGCGCACTCCCGGGTATGTGCCGAACCCGAACGGATGGTGCTGCCAAGCAGCTTCGGCCCCGACGTGCTCGCGGTCGCCGCGGGCGCGACGGTGCTCGACGCGGTGCACCGCCGCCCGCACAGCCTGCCCGCCGACCTGGCGCCGCCCCGGCCCGCCCCGGCCGCGGGGGCGGCCTCTACTCGCCAACCGGCCACCCCGCTCGCCCGCCGACGCAATTAATTTCAACGGAACGCAAAATATTGACGGCCCACCGGTCATCACCGAAGATTGATCTGTGAACAACACCGGACGCGACGGCGAGGGTATTTCTCCGCCTCACGACCGGTGTTGTCGTCGATGTTGATGCGGGATATCCACCGCCACGTCTCGGCGGGCTGAAGCCCTCTCTACGCCGCATCCCCGCCGAGCGGAAAAAGAGGCATGCACGCGGCGAAGTCGCCGATCCTGCCATTCTCGCCCGCATTCCAGGCTGCACCCTCGGCTGACCCTGGGCCAAGGCTGCCAACTCGACCGTCGGCGATCCCGACTGATCCCGACTGATCCCGGCTGCACTGACGGCATGCGGCCAAAAGCCTGACGCGGCAGTGCGCGAAAGCATCGGACACCCCCTTTCCGGCTCCACCCATCCCTTTTTCCGTCCCTTGGAGGAACTGCAGGATGACCAGCACCACGCCCACCGCCCTGGGCATCGACGTCCGCCCGCTCTCCGGCCACACGGGGGCCGAGATCCACGGGATCGACCTGCGCGAGGAGCTCGACGACGCGACCGTGGCGGAGATCCGCTCGGCGCTGCACCAGTGGAAGGTGGTCTTCTTCCGGGACCAGAACATCGACCACGCCCAGCAGGTCGCCTTCGGGCGCCGGTTCGGCCGGCTGACGCCGGCGCACCCGCACGAGGAGGCGCCGCCGGCCGGCTTCCCCGAGATCCTGCCGATCGACAGCCGCCGGTACGCGAAAGTCTTCGGCAGGCGGAAGGCCACCTATGACAACGGCTGGCACACCGACGTCACCGCCCTGGTGAACCCGCCCACCGCGTCGATCCTGCGCGGCGAGGTCATCCCCCCGTACGGCGGGGACACGGCGTGGACGAATCTGGTGGCGGCCTACCAGGGGCTGCCCGAGCCGCTGCGGAACCTGGCGGACGGCCTGCGCGCCCGGCACAGTTTCGGGAACTTCCCCAGCGACAGCGAGTACGGCCGCAGGGTGGCTGCCAACCCGCTGGTGGCGATCCACCCGGTGGTGCGGGTGCACCCCGAGACCGGCGAGCGGGCGCTGTTCGTCAGCCCGAGCTTCACCGCGAAGGACGGCGAGATCATCGGCTTCTCGCCGAAGCAGAGCCGGCAGATCCTCGACGTCTTCTACGACCAGATCTCCCGCTCCGAGTTCACCGTGCGGTTCAAGTGGAACCCGGGCGACATCGCGTTCTGGGACAACCGGGCGACCGCTCATCTGGGGCCGTCCGACCTCGGCCACCTCGACTTCGATCGGGTGCTGTACCGGGTGACCATTGAGGGCGACATCCCGGTCGGCGTGGACGGTCGGGAGTCGGAACTCGTCACCGGCGAGCCCTTCCTCGGGACCTGACGGGATCCCGCCCAGCGGGCCCGCAGAGCCCCACCGACGGCCCCGAACCGAGGGCCGAGAAATCCGCCGAGAGCCGCGAGGGCCATCTCCCTCGCGGCTCTCGGCGCACGCCGGACGGCCGCCGACCACCGGCCGGAATCGCACCAGCGGCCGAGATTCCATGACCAACAGGGAGATCTTCGATGCATCATCGACAACCGTGGGCGCGGCGTCCTTCCCTCCTGACCGCCGGACTCGCCGCGCTCATCGCGGTGCTCCTGGCCGCCTGCGGCAGCGGCGGCGGGGACGGCGCGCGGGCGGCGGCTGGCGACCGGCGGGTGACGCTGCGGATCGGTGACCAGAGCAAGACCCTCGAGCTGCCGCTGACGCTGTCCGGTGCGGCCAGGGGCGCCCCGTACGGCCTGACCTACAGCACGTTCGCCGACGGGCCGCACATGAATGCCGCCTTCAGCGCGGGGCGGCTCGACGTCGGCTACATGGGTGACACGCCGGTGCTGTTCGCGAACGCCGCGAACGCCGGTGTCGTGGCGATCTCCGTCGCCGAGAACCCCGTGAACGGCCAGACGATCATTGCGAGAGCCGGCTCCGGGATCCGGACGCCGGCCGATCTGCGCGGCAAACGGGTCGCGTTCACCCTCGGCACGTCGCTGCACGGCTACCTGCTCAACCAGCTCGACCTCGTCGGCCTGGGCCAGGGGGACGTCAGCACGGTCAACGTGCCCGTCACCAGCCTGACCTCGACGCTGGCCTCCGGCAAGGTCGACGCGATCGTCTATGTCCGGCAGAACGCGGCCACCGTCGCCAGGCAGACCCCCGGCTCCTACGAGATCCAGACCCGTCCGCTGCCGCAGTACTCGGTGCTGCTCGCCTCGAAGTCGGCGTTGAAGGACCCGGCGAAGCGCACCGCGGTGCGCGACTTCGTCCTGCGGCTGGCGCGGGCGTCGTCCTGGCCGAAGGCGAACGCCGCCACCTGGGTCCAGCAGTACTACGTCGACCAGCTCAAACAGGATCCGGTCGCCTCGCGGAAGTACTTCGACTCGCTGCCTGAGACCCGCTACCGGCCGGTCTCCCCCGCCTTCGTGGACAGCCAGCGGGGACAGGCCCGGCTGCTGGGCGGCGTCGGTGAGCTGCCGAAGTCCCTCGACGTCGACAACGAGCTCGACCCCGCGTTCAACGGCGAGCTGACCGCGGCCTTCGCGAAGGCGTTCCCGGCGACCTGAGCGGGCCCGCCCGCGACGGAAGGATCGACATGACCGAACTGATCTCGCACCGCGATGTCGCCCGGTCGCGCACGGCGTCCCCAGGTCCGCTTGCGGCCGAGCCGGCGGCGGCCGTGGTCACGACGCCGGGGCGGCCCCCGGTCGTCCTGGTGGACCCCACCGCCGGGCGGCGCCGCACCACCAGGCGGCGTCGGGTGCCGCCGGAGGTGCGCCGCTTCCTCGGCCCGGCGCTGCTGTTCGCGCTGTGGTGGGCCGTGACGGGGCTCGGCCTCGTCAGCGATCGCGCGCTGGCCTCGCCCGCGGCCGTCCTCGACGCGGCCCGTGAGCTGTGGCGCAGCGGCGACCTCCTCGACAGTCTCGGTGCCTCCCTGTACCGGGTGGGGGCCGGCGTGCTGTTCGGCGTCGGCATCGGGCTGGCACTCGCCGTAGTCGCCGGCTTCTTCCGGGCGGCCTCGGACGTCGTCGACTCGGCGATGAACTTTCTGCGCACGATTCCGGTCGTCGCCCTGTTGCCGCTGATCATCGTGTGGATCGGGATCGGCGAGAGCGCCAAGATCTTCCTCATTACCGTCGGCGTCGCGTTCCCCATCTATATGAACACCTACGCGGCGATCCGCGGCGTCGACGCCAGGCTCGTGGAGGCCGGGCAGACCTTCGGACTGGGCCGGTTCGGGCTGGTGCGCTCGGTCATCGTCCCGGGGGCCGCGCCGGGCTTCCTCGTCGGGCTGCGCTGGGCGCTCGGCGTCGCCTGGCTGCTGCTGGTGTTCGCCGAGCAGGTCAACACCGACTCCGGCCTCGGCTACCTGCTCAACAGCGCGCAGTCCTGGAACCGCACCGACATCATCGTGCTCTGCCTGGTCGTCTACGGAATCCTCGGGCTGGTCAGCGACGGCCTGGTCCGCCTCCTGGAAAGGACACTGCTGTCATGGCGTCGCGGCTTCGACGGAACGTGAGCACGCAGGACCCGCAGCACCCGGCGTCTGCGGCGGGGGCGGACCCGGCGCCGGGAGTGGGTGGCGGGGTCGCCGTCCTCGCTCGAGCCGGCACCGATGACGCCGTCGGCGTGGCCGCAGCCGGGGCCGCGGTACGCGTCCGCGGGCTGCGACGCGCCTTCGGCGAGCACGTGGTGCTCGACGGGCTCGATCTGACGATCACACCGGGCGAGTTCGTCGCCCTGCTCGGCCGCAGCGGGTCGGGGAAGAGCACGCTGATCCGGATTCTGGGCGGCTTCGACGGCGGTGTCGAGGGCGAGGTGCTGGCCGCCCGGCGGCGCTCGGTCGTCTTCCAGGAGGCGCGGCTGCTGCCGTGGAAGCGGGTCCTGCCGAACGTCACGCTCGGCCTGTCCGGCCGGGACGTCGCCGAACGCGGCCGCGTGGCGCTCGCGGAGGTCGGTCTGGCCGGCCGGGAGCGGTCGTGGCCGGCGGCGCTGTCCGGTGGCGAGGCGCAGCGGGTGGCGCTGGCGCGGGCGCTGGTGCGGGAACCGGAGCTGCTCATGCTCGACGAGCCGTTCGGCGCCCTCGACGCCCTGACCCGGATCCGGATGCATGCCCTGCTCCAGCACCTGTGCCGGCGCCACCAGCCGGCGGTGCTGTTCGTGACGCACGACGTCGACGAGGCGATCCTGCTCGCCGACCGGGTGCTCGTGCTCACCGAGGGCCGGTTCTCCCTGGACGTCCCGGTGGACGTGGCTTCACCCCGCCGGACCGACCCAGCCTTCGACCGGCTGCGCGCCACACTGCTCGCCGAGCTGGGCGTGGACGGCCTCGCGGCGGGCACCCACTGACGGTGCCGTGCGCCCGGCCCGCACCACGCCGCCTTCTCTACGGCCGCCCGCGCAGAAACCACCATCGGGCGAATCGCCCGGATGATGGATCGGCCGGACGATCGGCCGCCGCGCCGTCCGAGTGATCAGACGGGTACGAGGCGGCTCCGAATGCGGCGGATCATCGCCGTCCCCGCACTAGACTTTGATGCCGTGACGGGTCAGGTCGGTCCGCGGGGTACGGGAGGGGCTCCGGCGGCCATGCCACCGCCCGAGGACCTCAACCCCACGACCGGCGCCGGCACCGCCGCCTGCGCGGGCGCCGTGCCACGCCCGCCGGCCGGATGGGCCACGACCCGCAGCGGACGGATCGCCCGGACCGCGGTGGCATCACTGCTGACCGTCGGGTTGGCGGTGGCCGCGCATGTCCTCGCCTGCGGCAGGGCGCCGGCCGTCGCGGTCGCGCTGGTGGGGATCGTCCTGGTGATGCGCATCTGCTGGGGCGTGTCGGAACGCAGGGTGTCAATGCCCCGGCTGGTCGGACTGGTGCTCGCCGTCCAGGGATGCCTGCACGTGGCCTTCGGGCTGTCCGCTCCCGCCGGCCATGCCGGCATGACGGGCGGGGGAGGCCACGCGGGGCTCGCGGCGGCGTCGCCGGCGGACCTGGTGCCCGGCGGTGCGGCGATGCTCGGCCTGCACCTGGCCGCCGCGCTGCTCCTCGCCGGGTGGCTGGCACTCGGCGAGCGCCTGGTCTGGCAGGCCGCTCGTGGCGCGGCACGGGTGGCCCGCCGCGCGGTGGACCGGCTGCACCGCCCTCGCTCGGCCGGCGGTGTGCCCGCGACGGTCGCGAGTCGGCGGTTTCCCGCCACCTCCGGGCCGCCCGACACGGCGTGCTCGCTGTGGCTTCGGCATGTGGTGGTGCGGCGCGGGCCGCCACGCTTCGCGGCCTGACGAACCGCCGCCCGTCGCGGCGCAGAGGATCCGATTCGTAGCACCGGTCTCCAGGACTCGGAGCAACTATGTCACGCTCATTTCCGGCACTTTCCGCATCGAATCCGCCACTGCCGGCGGCACGCCCCCCGATGAGCCGCATCGGCCGGGCAACCACGATCAGCCCGGCGACCACAATCGGCCCGGCACCCACCTTCGATCCAGCGACCACAGCAGGCACAGCAGGCACAGCCGTCCAGGCGACGGTAGGAGCGGTCAGATCGACCGTCGCCCCCACCATGGCGCGGCGGACCGCCAGGACGGCTGGAACGGTCATGGCAGCGCCGGCCACCTCCGCCATGCCCCAGCCCAAGAGGGCCGCCGGGGATCTGGAACGGGCCGTCCTGACCCTGCTGTGGTCGGCCGCCGAGCCGTTGATGCCCTTCCAGGTCCAGCAACGCCTCGGCGCCGGTCTCGCGCAGAGCACGATCGCGACGACCCTGTTGCGGCTGGTGAACAAGGGGATGGTCCAGCGGTCGCCGCGCGGAAGGGGCTTCGCCTACCGCCCCCTGCGGCGAGCCGCCGACCACGCGGCGGGGCAGATGCTCGACTTCCTGCTTCGCGGCGAGAATCCCGACAGCGTCCTGCGGTCCTTCGCCCGCCGGCTCTCCACCGATCAACGCGATGTCCTTCTCCGCGCGCTGACCTGATCGGCGGCAGGCCCGGTTCACTCGGTCTGATGCCATAACGGAGATTGCCGTCGTGCACCCGCGCGGCGGCAGTCCCGCGACAGTGCCGTCAGGCCCGAAGGGCCGAAGGGCCGAAGGGCCGAAGGGCCGAAGGGCCGTCTCGGCAGGGCTCCGAAATTTCAGACCGTGACCTTGGGAACCCCACCTCGTCGACCGATTGAGAATGCAATGCGGTAGACGTCAGGCAGGTCTATGCGTTTGTCCCTGCGACGCCGCATGACACCGAGTTCGACGAGTTCCTCCATGAGCCGAGGATAGTCGTCCGCATACCGTGGACCTGTCCGGACATCTGTCTCGTCCCCGATACCGATGCGGTCGGCCATCCGCTGGAGCTGTGCTGTGAGGGATTGGTCTTCCCATCGCTCGAGCACTACGCTCTCCTCCATCGGGACTTGCAGGCCGGCCAGCGGCCTGATGGCGGTGTCCACCCATGGAAGGTCTTCTTTGATCTCCGCTACCCTCGTAAGTGAGGCAGACTGGACACCACGGCGTATTCCCTCGTGGTGGAGTGGATAGGTATGCGTCGCATACTCCTCGACGGTCTCCTGTAGAGCCTTGCGCAGCGCATTGAGAAAACTTCGGGGACTAACCTGTTCGGCGCCGTCCATCAGATGGTTAGGAAGCCAGGTGTAGGTTATTCCCTTGCGATAGTTGCCGCCCATGTATGGGCCCGCAATCGCCTTGAATGCCTCCGTCTGCACAGCGGCATCTCCAAGTAGCGACGGCGGTGGAAGATAACGCCTCGGCGTCGGCTCTCCCCAACCTGCATGCAGTTCGCGGAAGTTCTTAGCGGCCTCGCCGGAAGAGTTGCCCAGATAATGGAAGAACAGACCGTACAGATTTGTGGTCGACCACTTGAGACTGGCCGCGTTCGCTCCGAGCTTGGATGCGTCAGGGAAGCGGAGTACGGCCCCGTCGAACATGTCGGGACGAATAAAGATCTTGAACCTGATATTGTTGGTGCGGAGGCGGAGTTCCAGGGCAAGCTGAAGAATTCCCGCCACCCAGCGATCCGCGAGACGGCGGTCGGCATGCAGGTGTTCCAGCGCGTCGAAGAGGATGAGTCGGACGAGGCCGTCTCGCCCCGCCCGCTGATCCTCCTGCTCGATCCATTGGTCCCGAATGGCGGCATGGCCTCGAATCCACGAGACGCGGTCGGCCCAGGTCCGAATGCGTTGAAGATCTGGCTGCTTCAGTGCGGCGAGAAGAACAGCGTTCCAGAGGTCGTAGGGGTCAGTACCCGCATCGATGAGCTGACGAAGTTCGCCGGCCCCTGGATATCGGCTGGTATCGAGCTTGGCCCCGAATCCGGCGGCGACGTCCGCCCGGCCAAGTTGGTCCATGCGGTACTCCGTCGCTGCCACTAGGCGCAGTTCGGACTTGAGGAGGGAAAGGTACCAGAAGGTCTTGCCGACCCCACGGCCGCCCCGCACGACGGTCGCATCGACGTCCAATGCCAGACGGTGACTATCTGGAGTAAACAGCCTACTCAGCGACGGCTGTACCGTGTCAGCATCCTCGGCCGGAGGCAAAGCGGTGGCCAACAGGCCCCTGTAGTCCTCGACCCCAAATGCCCGGTCGGCCATCATCAACCCTCGACGATCAGTCTGGTAGAGATGTCAAGAAAATTGCGGTATGCAGCCTGGATGAAGGTCCGATCGTACCATCCCGAGCTTGTGGTGACGTCCAGACCTACGAGCTCTTGTGTGAAAAGAATAGGGATCGGAGTGTGCGGAGCAGCATCATCTTCCGGACCGGGGTTGAAACCCTCAGGATCGTCCGAAGTGAGGTCGTCATAGAGTACCGAGAAGCAGTTCCATGCCTGTTCCCGAAAAGAATCCAAATAAGTATTCCGTGGCCTGCCACCAGCATCAGGAACCATTGCCGCCACCATATGCAATTTCTCTCGGATTTTCGCAGCCTGCCCGGTCAATCTCCATGTCGAGAAGAGATCTCCATAGCCCGTCCAGGTCGAGTGATTATTGACTCCGAAAAGCAGGACTAGATCGCTGATCCGTGAAATCGTGACTGCCGCGAGATCATGTATGCCTGCCCGGCTATCAAGAAGCACGACGTCAGGGCGCCTGCTGAGCCGGCCTACTGCCTGTTCCCCCGCATCCACCGCCGCCTGCAGCCGATCACCGAAGTCTCGCCCATCAGGATGCTGCACATAGACCCGGTTGAGTTTTTCCACGTAGGAGTACGGAAGATCGTCCAAGCCACGGCCACGCGCGGGAGCCACCCAGAGCTCACCGTTGCCGCGTTGCACCATATCGGTCACGCGAGCCACCAGATCGAGACCGGCGTCATTGTTCACCGCCGATTCAACAAATTGATCCACTAGACCGAATCGGGGAAGCCGGTCGGAGGGGAGAAGCATCGTCCCAGCACCTGGCGATTCAAGATCGAGGTCGACCACCAGAACGCATCGGCCGAGGTCGGCAAGATGTTTGGCCAGCAACAGGGTTGCGGTCGAGCGACCTACTCCGCCTTTGAATCCGTACAGTGCCACCCGTCGCGCAGTACTTTCGCCCTGCGGATCTGGAACTCGTACCCGCGCCCAATCCTCACCCACAACAGCGTTGTCAAGCCAACGAAGGCGCCCTTCACCGCGACCGGGTACATGGCCGAACTCGTCGATCACCTGCGGCGAGGCAAGCAGAACGTCGGAAAGATACAGGTCGGATCCAAGGAGGACGGGTTGTTCAGCGGCATACCGCCCAAGAAGTGTGATCATTTGTTTACGCCAGCCGCCAATTGCGTCTGACCTGAGAGCGTCGCGCCGATCAGCAGAGAAATGCCGATCATCGAGCACCAGTGACAACCGGCCGAGAATATCCCGCACCAGCAGCACGTCGATGCCGGTGCGAACCACGTCAAGGGCGACGCTGAGAGCCCGCGGGTGAGCGGCGTCGAAGCGGACCCGCTCCTGCGGCGTCGTCATTGGAGAATCCCAGACATAACAGCCTGCTGGTGCAAGGCCAGAATCCGGCCCGCCGCCTCACGATGGCTGGCGACCGCGGCCGCGGTGATGACGCTGCCATCGTTGTACCGGTGGCTGACCGACCAGTCACCGAACGGCGTCGCGCCACTCAACAGACCAAGCAGCTTGCTACCTGAACGGCCATGTAGTAGCAGCGCCACTTCCGTCCACAGCTCGGGAAGGTGACCAAAAGCCTTCTGCTTGCCGACCACCCCGGATATCGTAGGCTTCCCTATCGACGATCCATCGGGAGCAGTATGTGAGACTGTCGCCTGCAAATGTCTCAGCAGGATGCTCTTGAGCGCGCACTCCACCGCGAAGCCATAGTGATAGGAGGCGTTGGCCAGCCGGCCGTCGTCGTGGAGGTAGAGAGCGTCCTCATGGTGACGGCGTCCAGCACTGGCGAAGTGATCCTCCGTTGACCGCGGCACGCGCTGATCCTATGACAGGATCGACACACTCGGGTTCCGGCCGCCGACCGGACCCGAGGCGGACACCAAAGCACGACAGGACCTACCGGTGCCCGGACCCACGACACGGGATCCCCTACTCGCACAGGTTCTTCTCGATTTTACATGTTTCCACGAACAATCGACCCTGGATGCTGATCAGCAGCTCATGACTCCACGCTGCCGACGTCACAGGCCAGGTGCAGAAGCAGCCGGCTGGGCCACCGCGGCGAAGAGCTGGCGAGTACGAAGATGGAGCTACCGTCCCAGCATCCGGTCAGTTCGTCAGCCCGGCGTCCTCTCCGGCCAACAGCGCGGTGATCCGATCGAGCGTGGCGAGGTCGGCCGCGTTGAGCGCGACGAGTGCCGCGGGCGGCCGGTTGAGCATGTCGTCGGCGAGTCGGGCCGCCGTCCGGCCCGAGGCGGTCAGCTCGACGAGCTTCGAGCGCCGGTCGTCCGGGTGCACGGTGCGTTCGGCCAGGCCGCGCCGTTCCAGCTCGTGCACGGTCAGGGTGGTGTAGGGGCGGTCGATCGACAGGGCGGCGGCGAGTTCGCCCAGCGTCAGCGGCCCGGCCTGTAGCGCCAGGAGCGCCTTGACCCGGATGAAGCTGAGGTCCAGCGCCTCGCAGACCTCCCGCCGGCGCTCGTTGCGATCGACCACGACCGCCCGGATCCGCCGCCACACCCGAGCCGCTCGCGCCGACCTCTCCGCCCGCCCGGACAGCACCGGCGCGGCGGAACGCACGCCCGCGTCGGCGGGTCCGGCTGCATCGGCGAGTCCGGGTGCATCGGCCGGCCCGGGTGCGCTGGCCGGCCCAGGCGTATCGGCCGGCCCGGGTGCATGGGCCGGCTGGGGCGCATCGAACGGCCCGACCATGTCGGCCGGTACAGCCGGCTCGGGTTGCCCGCCGGGGACGCCGACGGGCTCCGGCGGGTCGGCCACCGCCGTGGCGGTCGGCGTGGAATCGCGCCGGTCAGCGCGTGGGAGCGAACTCATCGTGACCATCCTGCCCGGAGGAACCGTGGGACCGAGACCGGGCCGCGGCGCCGGCGCGCCCCGCCCCAGACCGCCGCCGGAAAGCGCCCCGCCGCCCGTCGGGGCGGCCGGCACGGTGTTCGTCGCGCGCGGCAATCCCTGCCGCCGCAGGCCGCACCGATCGCCGGTGCCGCCCGCCCCCCTCCGTGTCCCCGGGGCGCGCGCCGGCCGCGGCCGGTCCGCCGCCCTCTGCCCGCCTCGTCGACGCGGCGGCCCGGGCGGCTGGGGTCCGGCTGGCGTCGGCATCGGCATCGGCACCGTCGGCGTCGGCGGCGTCGGCGGCGAGCCGGGCGGCGGTGCGCTGCGCGGTGCCGCGCGCCCAGGTGCCGGTGCTCGCGGCTCCGAGCAGCAGCACGCCCGCTCCGCACAGCGCGATGGTCCACCAGGCGACGGCGCTGGTCGGGTCGACGACCCCGGCGCGGCCGGCGACGCGCGCCGCGGCGAGCGACCCGATGACCGCGACGCCGAGGGACTGCCCGACCTGGCGGCTCGTCGAGGCGATGCCGGCGGCCACCCCGGCCTGGGACTGCGGCATGCCGGTCACGGCCGTGTTGGTGATCGGCGCGTTGACCATGCCGAATCCTAGCCCGACGAGCACATACGCCGACACGAGCCAGGGTATCGAGGTACTCACACCCAGCTCGGTCAGCATCACGCTGCCAGCCGTCATCGTCACGCCCGCGATGAGCAGCGGCGTGCGGGCCCCACGGCTTGCCACGAGCCGCCCGGCGATCGGCGCGGACACCACCGTCATCCCCGCCATCGGCAGGGTGGTGATCCCGGCGAGCAGCGGCGAGTAGCCCCGGACCTCCTGCAGGTACAACGTGTTGAGGAACAGGAAGCCGGCCAGCGCGGCGAAGGCGAACACGGCGATGCCGGTCGCCCCGGCGAACGGCGCCGCCCGGAAGAAGCGGACGTCCAGCAACGGCTCGGCGCGGCGGCCCTCGTAGCGGACGAGCACCGTCGCCGCCACCGCCGACACCGCGAACAGTGCCAGCGTCCGGGCGGCGAGCCAGCCCGCCGACGGAGCCTCGATGATCCCGTAGGTGAGCGAGGCCAGGACAAGGATCACCAGGGCCTGCCCCACCGGGTCGAACCGGCGGGCCCGGGCCGCCCGCGACTCCGGGACGAACAGGCCCGCGAGCACCAGGGCCGCGACGCCGACGGGGACGTTGACCCAGAAGATCGCCCGCCAGCTCACCGACTCGACGAGCGTCCCGCCGAGCACCGGTCCCAGCGCCATGCTGACGCCGATCACCGCGCCCCACACCCCGATCGCCCGGGCCCGTTCCCGCGAGTCGGTGAAGGTGTTGCTGATGATGGACATGGCGACCGGATTGAGCATCGACCCGCCGACCGCCTGCACCATCCGGAAGACGATCAGCCAGGTCAGGCTCGGCGCGAGGCTGCACAGCAGCGACCCGATGGTGAACAGGACCAGCCCGGTCTGGAAGACCCGGCGCCGGCCGAGCCGGTCGCCCGTCGACCCGCCGAGCATGAGCAGGCTGGCCAGAACCAGCGTATAGGCGTCGATCGTCCATTGCAGACCGGAGGCGGAGGCGTGCAGGTCACGGCGCAACGACGGCAGCGCGACGTTCACGATCGTGTTGTCGAGCCCGACGATGAACAGGCTCATGCAGCAGATCGCCAGGACGAGTAGTCGCCGTCCCCGGGTCAGGTCGGACATCGGCAGCTCCCCAGCGAGCGGCGTGGCCGGCACCGACGGCACTGCGCGGCGCCCGAGCCTGACCACGCCCCAGATAGTTGTAACGCAACAATATTTAGCCTACTGCAACGGTCTCGCGATGTACCTGCGCCGCCGCCGGTCCTGTCCGCCGCGACGAGATCGGCGAAGCACGGGGAGTTGCTGGAGGCTGATGACGATGGCAAGCCCGTGGGACCGTCACCAACCTCCAGCACTTCCCCACCGCTATACGGCCCCGACCGCCCCGACCACCGGGCCGATCGGCGTCACTCCGGCTCGCGCCGGGCCGTGAGCAGGAGGCGGTCGGCGCCCAGGGTGTAGGGCGTGCCGTCCGGGCCGGCGTAGCGTCGGACGTCGGTGAACCCGGCGTCCGTCAGCAGGTCGCCCAGATGGGCGCTCGTGTAGATGTGGTGCAGGGCGGTGGCGTCGAGCCGCCGGGCCCCCTGGCTGAAGCGGTAGCGGCTGATCAGCCGGCTCGCCGCGACGTCGTACTCGGTGGTCGTCTCCACGGTGATGTCGCCGGTCCGCATGGTGCGCGGCGCCCCGGTGAAGCCGGGCAGGATCGACTCGGCCGTTGCACCGAAGTCGACGACCAGCCCGCCACCCGGGCGGACAGCCCGGCCGAGCGCTGCAGCGAAGGCGCGGGTGCCGGCCAGGTCCAGGTAGCCGAAGCTGTTGCCCAGGCAGACCGCGGCGTCGAAGACGCCGAACCGGCCGATGTCACGCATATCGCCGTGTTCGAACGCCACAGCCTGCCTGGCGACCCGCGCCGCACGCCGGGCGTGGGCGATGGCCTCCGTGGACAGGTCGACCCCGGTCACCCGGTGGCCGCGCGCGGCGAGGGCGAGGCTGTGCCGGCCGCTGCCGCACGGGACGTCCAGGATCCGCGAATCGTCCGGCAGACCGAGCCTGGCCTCGACGAAGTCGATGTCGGCCGCGGTCCATTCCGGTGAGGCGGCGCGCCGCCAGAACTCGTTGGGAAGGTCGGTGAAGAAGTCCGCGTACCACGCGGACGGGATGTGCTCGGACGAGATGTGCTCGGACGAGATGTGCTCGGACAACGCAGGATGCTCCCGAATGAGGTACCTCGACAGGACGTTGCTGTCTCGGGGCACCGGGAGAAGGACAGCCGCGCACGGTCAGCCCGACGGCGGACGGCAGTGCTCCGCGGACGGGCAGTGCTCCGCGGACGGCAGTACGCCGCGGACGGGCTGTGCGCCGCGGAACGGCCCGAGGCCGGCGCGGTGCTGCGCGTGACCGCCGCCGGACCGGGGTGGCCGGGCGATCACCGGTGACCCGGGACGGGGCCCGGGGCAGCCATGGCATCCTCCATGTTCGCCATCGGGCCGTTGCCCGACGGGTCTGCGAGCCAGGCTAGGCCGGCCGGTCCGAACCGGCAACGGAGTTTCCGCCCCCCGAACCGGTGTCGCCGGCCCGGCCGGGATCCGAGCCGGGGCACGCCCGTATCCTCAGTGCGGGTCGAACCAGGATCGGGAGGGCCACGGCGGTGTTACCCCTGCGTCCCGACGATCCGGAGCTGATCGGCCACTACCGGCTGTTGCAGCGGCTCGGCGCCGGCGGCATGGGCCGGGTGTACCTCGGCCGCAGCCCGGGCGGACGCACCGTGGCGATCAAGGTGATCCGGTCCGAGCTCGCCGACGACCCGCAGTTCCGCCAGCGGTTCCGGCGCGAGGTCGACGCGGCCCGTCGGGTGGGCGGGATGTGGACCGCCCCGGTGCTCGACGCCGACCCCGACGCCGACCGGCCCTGGCTGGTCACCGCCTTCGTGCCGGGTCCGTCGCTGCACGAGGCCGTCCGCACCCACGGCCCGCTGCCGGCCGGTACCGTCCGGGCCCTCGGCGCGGGCCTGGCCGAGGCGTTGATCGCCGTGCACGGCGCGGGCCTCGTGCACCGCGATCTCAAGCCGTCCAACGTGCTGCTGAGCCTGGACGGCCCGCGAGTCATCGACTTCGGCATCTCACGGGCGGTCGACGCGACCGCGCTGACGCACACCGGGGCGGCGGTCGGCTCACCGGCGTTCATGGCGCCGGAGCAGATCGCCGCCGGCGAGGTCGGCCCGGCAACCGACATCTTCGCGCTCGGCGCGGTGCTCGTGCACGCCGCGAGCGGCGCCGGCCCGTTCCGGGCGCCCACCGTGCCGGCGATGATGTACGCCGTCCTGTCCCGGGAGCCGGACCTGGCCGCCGTGCCGGCCGACCTGCGCGAGTTGATCGGCGCCTGCCTGCGCAAGACCCCCGGCGAGCGTCCCTCCCCTACCGCGGTGCTGGCGGCGCTGGCGCCCGCCGGTGGCGCGGCCGAGCTGATCGCCGCCGGCTGGCTGCCCGCGACGCTCGTCACCGCCCTGAGCCGCCGTGCCGTCGCCCTGCTCGACCTCGATGCCCCGACCCGCCCGCCCCCTGCGCAGGACCTGTCCGGAACCAGGTCGCCGCAGGCTGGCGCTCCGAACCACCCCGAGCCGCCGACCACCACCACCGGCCCGGACGCGAGCCACGGACCGCGGCCGGATCACGGCCGCACCCGGAACGTCCCCTCCGACCCACGCGCGTATCCGCCTCCTGGCGCAACCCCGCCACCCGATGCGTACCGACCGCTCGGCACCACCCCGCCGCCCGATGCCTTTCCACCGCCCGGCGCCCTCCCACCACCCGGCGCCCTACCGCCACCCGGCACCGACTCGACGCCCGGGCCCCGGCCGGGGCAGGACCTGCCATGGCCGCCGGCCACGCCCAGGCAGCCGGCGACGCCACACCGGCGGTCTCGCGTTCTCGCGGTCCTCGCGGGCGCGGCCGGCGTCGGTCTGGTCTTGGTCGCCCTGGCCATGGTGCTGATCGTCAATCGTGGCTCCGGCGGCAGCTCCGACGGCGGCACCGCCACTGCCGGCGGTGCCCGCTCGGGTAGCGCGTCCGGCGCAACCGCGGGCGCGACGTCGGGATCGGGATCAGTCGGCGCCGAACGGCTCACCGGGACGAACTCGTCGCCGAGCCCGGCCGCGACCGCCGGAGCGGCCGTGCCGGTCGGTTACGTCGGCACCTGGCGCGGCGAGATCACCACCCCGTCGGGCCTGGCGCAGAACGCCGTCGTCACGGTGCGTGCGGGGCTGACCGGGCAGGCCGTGGCACATTCCGAGATCACCGTCGACGGGCTGACCCAGCCCGACGGGCAGCTCATCCGCTGCACCGCCGATCTGCGGCTCGTCGGCGTCTCCGCCGGCCTGACCCTGCAGGACATCCCCGGCACGGGCTCGGACCCGAAGATCCTTGGCATCTCCGCGTGCTCCCACGGCGGCCGGATCTCGCTGCTCCTGCAGGCCGACGGCATGGTCCGCTTCGCCGCCGACGCCCCCGGCACCGGTAACCCGACCGGCACGCTGACTCGCGAGCGGTGACCGGTGACGGGCGGTTGCCGCGATGATCTCGGCAGCGGCGGCGGCACCATCTGATTTTTTGAGCCAGGATGATCGACTTTGACGGTCTAAATCTACATATATAATTTAGGCGCATGGCAGGTTTGTCCCGCGTGACGCCAGCGACGCTCGACGTCCTCGAGGTGCTCATCGAGGGCGATGTCGAGCCGTACGGCCTGGCGATCGCCAAGAAGGCCGGACTGGCGACCGGCAGCGTGTTCCCGATCCTGGCCCGCCTGGAACGCATCGCATGGGCGAACTCCTACTGGGAGGAGTCCGACCGCCCCGGCCCCCGCCGCCGGCTGTACCAGTTCACCCCCGAGGGGATGGCCGGCGCCCGCGCGCTGCTCGCCGAGCGCAGGCCACGTCGCGGGTACGGGCAGGGCCATGGCACGTTCATCGCGCCCGAGGGAGCGTGGTGAACGCCCCGACGACAGGTGCGGCAGTCGCCGGCGGTGCCCGCGTGGCCGGCTCGCCGCGACGGGTCGCTGCCCGCATCGGTCTCGGCATCGTCATCGGGACGTATCTCGGCGACGCCCTGTCCGCGTTCTTCCCCGGCAGCCCCGCCTACCCGGTGATCGCTGCCGGCTCGCTATTCGGGCTGCTCCTCGGCTTGCTGACGGTCCGCCGCCGCGGACTCGCGCCGGCGTCGCTGGGCCTGGCGGCGGGCGCGGTCGCAAGCCTGGTCGCCAACCCCGTCGTCCCCGTCGCGGTCGCCCAGACCTCCTTCAGCGCAGAGACCGTCGACTACGGCTACCAGCCGGTCGTGACCCTGGTGTCCCTCGCGGCGCTCGGGGCGGCCCTCGGCCAGCTCGTCGAACGCCGTCCGCGGTTCACGAAGCCCGTGTCGGGTCTGGCGCTGGGCGCCCTGGGCGGGCACTTCGCCAGTCTTGCCGCGAAGACCGGTGAGGGTCGCTTCGTCGCCGACAGCACCGGGCCGCGTCTCGACCTCCTCGACGGTGCCGGTCACGCCGACGTACTCGTCTCCGGGTACGGGTTTGCCCACGGATACGCCTCGGCCGTGTTCGTGGCGGGTGGCGCGGTGCTGGGGTTGCTCCTCGGCCTGGTGGCCGAGCGTCGTCGTGGGCTCGCGCGCCCAGCGCTGGGGCTGGCGCTCGGCGCCCTCCTCGGCGGCCTCGGCGTCGCCGCGGGCCGGAGCATGTACGCCGCGTTCACCAGCCCGATCATCATCGACGGCACGGGATCTCCCGACTCCGTCGGAAAGTTCGTCGGCGTCGGCTATCTCGGCGACCTTGACCTTGGCCACGGGCTGGCCCTCGTGGCAGGTGGTGCGGCGATGGGCCTGCTGCTCGGCCTGCTCGCCGAGCGCTGGCACCGGCTTGCGTCACCGCTGCTCGGAGTTGCGGTCGGTGGTGTGGTCGGTCATATCGCCGGTGCTGGGTTGAGGGCCACCTACGGCACGTCCTCCGACTGGCCCAACTCGCTCACCTGGTCGGGAGGGAGCGAGCCCGTCGGCACGGCCACGTCGTTCGGGTTCAGCTACGGCAACGGCCAGGTCGTCGCCATGCTGGGCGGCGTCGTGCTGGGCGGCGTCGCCGGCCTGCTCGCCGGCCGTCGCCTTCGGCTCCTCAAGCCCCTGGCGGGTCTGGCGCTGGCCATCTCGACCGGTTCCGCGGTCAGCGCCGGCTACTACAACTTCGTCGTGCTCGGCAGCGCGCCCTCGTATCCAAGCGACGACGTTCCTGGAACCAGGATTGCTGTCCTCGCGCTGGCCTGCGTGGTCGTCGGGCTGGGCGCCGGCATGTTCGCTGATCGGTATCCCCGGTTCGTCAGGCCGACGCTGGGCCTGGTGTTCGGCGCCCTCGTCGGCCAAACGGCAGCCGGCGTGGCCGCGGACACGTACCTGTTCGCCGTCGACTACACGTACAACCACCCATCTGACAGCCGCTGGGCGGAGGTCGTGGGTCTGCTGGCCGGTGCCGCGGCAGGGCTGGTGCTCGGCGCGCTCGCCAACCACCGATCCCGGCTCGCGCGCCCTTTGCTGGGGCTGGCTCTCGGTGCCCTCGCGGGTTTCACCGTCGGTTCTGACTACGCCTACGGCCTTCTTGAGGGGAACTGGCACCCACCGGACGCCATGTCCGTCTACGTCAACGTCTGCGCCGCCGTCGTCGCCGGTGCCGTGCTTGGCCTGCTGGCAGGTCTCACGGCACGCTGGCCGCGCCAGGGGCGGCGCGTGCTGGGTGCGCTCGCGGGGGTCTTCGCGGGGGCGCCGGTCCCGGCGATGCTGTTCGGTGTCTCTCCGGCCCTCCTGCTCGTCCTCAGCGCAGCAGTCGGAGCGGCCGTGGCCGCCGGCGGACTCGGACCGTCGTACGCCCCGTCAGCCGGGAGCACCGCACTCCGGTCGTCGTTGCCGGCGAGGCAGGTGGTCCGCCTGGTGCGCCTGCTGCGGCCGGGTACGTTCGCGCACGGCCTGGTCGGGCTGGCGGCCGCGATCGCGGCGTCCGACGGCCAGCAGGAGCGCTACGCGGAGGAGTTCGAGGCGACGCTCGGGGACGTCGACGGTCGGCTGCGCCGTACCAGGAGGTTGTGGTGCGCGCTGACGATCCTCGCGGGTGCTGCGCTGCTGCGCGCCGAGCTCGCCAGGCAGGAGGCCGAACGTCGGTCCTGAGCACAGGGGCGACGCGGCACGGCGAACGGGCGGCCACCGCAGGAAGGACGGCGCGATCGCGTCCTGACTCAGCGAAGGCGGGGCGCCGCCGGCAGCGTCCGGGCCGCGTGTTCCTGGGCGTCGAGCAGCTCGTCGCCGTGCTCACGGGTCCAGTCGCCGAGCGCCTTCAGCGGGCCCTCGACCAGGCTGTGCCCCAGCGGGGTCAGCGCGTACTCGACCCGGGGCGGGGCCTGCGCGAAGGAGCGACGGTCCACCAGACCGTGGGCGCACAGCCGGCGCAGCGCCTCGGTGAGGACCTTGTCGTTCAGGCCGCCGATCGCCGCCCGTTCCGGCCGGATTCCCCGGTCAGGGCTGTGGGCGAGACGGCAGGGGCGCCGCGCCGTGGTGGGCGGTGAGCCCTCCGTCGGCGACCAGCGTCGTCCCGGTGATGTAGGACGCCTCGGCCGAGGCGAGGAACCAGATGGCCGCCGCGTGCTCATGCGCCTGTCCCCAGCGCTGCATCGGGATCCGCCGGCCTACCGCCGCCGCGGACTCCGGCTCGGTCCGGTGCCGCGCCGTCAAAGGGGTCTCGCTGAGGCCCGGCGCCACCGCGTTGATCCGGATGTGCTGGGCCGCGTGATCGAGTGCCGCGGCGCGCACCATGTTGATCACCGCCGCCTTGGATGCGTTGTACGCCCAGTTCCCCGGCTCACCCTGAAGCCCAGCACTGGACGCGGTCACGACGATCGCGCCACCGCCGGCGGCGCGCATGGCCGGAACGACCGAACGTATCCCGATCGCGACGCCTCGCACATTGACGGCGAAGATCCGGTCGAGCCGATCGATCGCATCTGCGTCCTCCCACGGCAGGGTCCCGCCGATCCCGGCGTTGAGGACCGCGACGTCCAGCCGCCCGAACCGATCAAGCGCGAGCTGTGCCATGGCCGTGCCGGTCTCCTCGCGGGAGACGTCCCCGACGAGCGGCACGACCTGCTCCGATGCCGGCCGTTCGATCAGGGCGGACAGCCCGGCCTCGTCCAGGTCGACCGCGACGACCCCGAACCCCCGGGCAGCGAACAACTCCACGCACGCTCGCCCGATGCCGGACGCCGCTCCCGTAATGACGACCGACGAGGCGACCACGTTTCCTCCAGGGAACTCAGGGAGACCACCGCGGCGGCGAATCCGGTTGGCGACGCCGGCGTAAGCCTCACCCATCAGGGTGAACAAGCAGGTTCGACGCCATGACGCACAGGAGTCGAATCCCGACGAGATGGCCCTACCCGTGGACGTGCTGTCAGCGGGGCACACGGCCGAGCGGCGCACGGCGGGCGACGATCTTCCGGTGGCCGATACGCCAGCGGTCACCGTCGCGGACGATCACGTCGTCGTAGACCACGCTGCCGCAGGTGCCGTCGGCCATGATCCCGATGCCCTTCGACCGGGCGTGGACCCGACCGTCGGCCCCCTCGGTGAGCACGACGTTGGTGACGTGGTGGCCGACGGGGTTCGCGTCGCCGAGGGCGACGGCCGCGGATCGGATGGCCGCCACCCCGGCCAGCGTCCCCTGCCCGAAGTCGGCGAGGTCATAGGTCACGTCGCGGGTGAACAGCTCCTCCAACCGGTCGAGCTCTCCGGCGTCAACGAGATGGCCGTACCGGTGTATCAGGTCGGTGACGGCATTCCGGTCCTCAACGGTCAACGTCATCGGTCGGCTCCCACGTCTCTTTGCACCCGGCGTTCGATAAGTGGTGGAGTCCCCACTTATCACTCGACGATAATGGGAGCCACCCCTGGTCCGCAAGGAGCCGCCGTGACGCAAGACCTGCCGCCGCGCACCTCGGGAACGCGCGCGGCCGGGCGACGGCTCCGGTCGGACGCGGCACGCAACGTCGAGTTGCTGGTGACGGCGGCGCGGGCGTTGTTCGACGAACGCGGTACCGAGGTACCCCTCGACGAGATCGCCCGCCGCGCCGGCGTCGGCAACGCCACCCTGTACCGCAACTTCCCGACGAGGGGCGACCTGCTCGTCGCCGTCTACTCCGAAGAGGTCGACGCCCTGTGCGAGCGCGGCGTCGCCCTCCTTGAGACGGCCACTCCAGGCGAGGCCCTGTTCGCGTGGCTGGACCTGTTCGTCGTGCACGCCGCGACCAGGCGCGCCCTCGCCCTGGCCGCGATCTCGCAGGAGCCCGACGAACGGCGCGGGGAACTGGCGAGAGGCTGGCACGCGGCGATGCGCTCGACGGCGGCGGCTCTTCTGGCCCCGGCGCAGGAAGTCGGCGCGGTGCGCCGCGACCTCAGCGCCGCCGACCTGATGGCTCTCGTCAACGCCACCGCTCTGGCCGGCGCCGACTCCGCGGACGCCATCCGGTTGCTGCACATCCTGCGCGGCGGAGTGGACACCCGGCCAGGCGGCCAGCCCTGACCCTTCGTATCCTGCCCCGGTCGCCCCTGGCCTCGCTCCGATTCTCGGCGGCCTGGCAGTGAGCAATGGCAGGCATCCGGATTGCCGACGGCCACGGTCGCCCGTCGAGCTCACCCTGTCAGGCCGCCCAGGGCCTGGAGGGTGCGATGGCGCTCGGCGGCGGTGGTGACCCCCGTGGGATTGGCGATGAAGCGGGTGGCGCCGGCGGCGGCGAGGCGGCGGAGCTGCGCTTCGAGGTGTCGCTCGTCGCCGATGATCGCGACCTCGGCGGGGTTGGCGGCGCCTTCGTGGTCGAGCATGGCCCGGTAGGAGGGCAGCTCGGCATAGCAGGCGAGATGGGCGGCGGCGCGCCGGCGGGCCTCCTCGGGGTGGTCGGTGACGCAGACCGGCAGGCTGACCGCGACCTGCGGCGCCCCTGCGGCAGCGGCGGCCGTGATGGCGGGCACGATGTGGTGCTCGATCGTCCGGGGCCCGGCCATCCAGGTCATTGCTCCGTCGGCGAGTTCGCCGGCGACGCGCAACATGGCCGTGCCGAGTGCGGCGACAAGGACGACGGGCGGGGTGCTCCCTGCGACGTGACCGGAGAATCCGCTGGTGTCGGCGGTAATCATGTCTCCCTCGAAGGCGACCGTGCCGTCGCGCAGCAGCGGCTGCAGGGCGCGGAGGTACTCCCGCATGTACGTTGCGGGGCCGTCGAGATCGATCCCGAAGCGCCGCGCGACCTGCCGCCGGTGCAGCACGCCGAGGCCGAGGGTGAGCCGACCAGCACTTGCCGCCTGAACGGTCTGCGCCTGGCTGGACATGGTGATCGGATGCCGGCTGTGGGTGACGGTGACGGCGGTGCCGAGCCCGATCCCGGGCACATGGACGGCCAGCACGGCGAGGGCGGTGAGCGCGTCGAGGTCGTACAACTGGCCCAGCCAGACCGAGCCGATGCCGGCCGCCGCGGCGTCTCTGGCCTGGGCGACCAACACGTCGATGGCGTTCGACGCCTCGGGTCCGGGTGGCGCGAGGACGAGCCCGATCGGGATCATGTCGCCCACGCTAATCACGTCACCCCGAACTATCGAAACCACTTTGGGCGAAATCCGGATGCCCGTCGCCTCCGTCCGCCGCCGGATGCCCATCGTCTCCGTCCGCCGCCGGACGCCCACCGCCCACCGCCCACCGCCGCAGGAGGTCGCCGCTCCTGGTCAGGATCAGCGCGATTCCGACGACGGCGTGCGCCGGCCGACGCTGCCCGTCCCGGGAGGAGGCGGCTGTTCCAGCAGGCCGACCTTTACCCGCCACCGTTCACCTCGGCGACGCCGGCACCACACCTCGTCGATCGTCATGCTCAGCCGTTGACCGGACTTCCAGTGGACACGTTCCCTCTCCGGGCCCACTCCCCAGAGATCCCATCCCGGAAGCACCCGATGGATCGCCTGCTGGTCCCGGCGCAACATCAGGACACGGCGTTCCTCGCGATCCCGCGACTCACCGGCCGCACCAGAGGACAACGGCGCCAGCCACCACGGCACCGAAAGACCGGCGAATCTGTCGGTGACCTCGGCGGTCGCCAAGGGCTCCCAGCCGGGATACTCGCGACGACGCCGGAAGAACGTCCAGACGGCGACGCCAGGCATCCCGAGACCAAGCACAGTCACACCCACGGGAAGTTCCCAGTACCACCGACTTCCGCGCTGACGCGCCCGGTTCGGGTCACGCTCGTCGTACTCCACCGTCAGGCGTTCCCCGACCCGCAGGTCCTTGCCGTCGGTGGTGATCTTTGCGACAGTCGGCACGCCGGTGCGCGTGATGAAACGGGCTGTCGGCTGCTCATGTGGGCCGCCGGCGTCCAGCACCTCGGCGGTGGCCCTGATCCCATGTTCCGTGAACGCGACGTTCACGGAGAAAAGATATCCCGCGCAGGCGAGGCAGAACATTCCGGCCGCCAGCATCTTCCAGACGAGGCCGACCCCGACCCAGAAAGGACCGATTTCCATCTTGTCCATCAGGGCCTGACGATAACAGAAACCGCCGTTCGGCCATCGAAATGGCGTCGATCAGTGATGGATGATCGGTCTGGTCGAGAGGAAGTCGCGAGGATGGGCGGACGCGCCCGCGCGACCCCACGGCCCCCGGCGCTCCCGGATCAGGGTGAAGCTACCTTGGCGGCGGCCTTCATCGCCTTCTTGTAGTCGCGGACCTTGACCCGGGAATCGGGGCTCACGATGTCGGCCACGGAACGGTAGCTGCCGTCCTCACCAAACGGCTCGCATGCCTCCCGCCAGCCGGGTGGGGTGACGCCGAGTTGCTTGCCAAGCAGCGCCACGAAGATCTTGGCCTTCTGCGTGCCGAAACCGGGCAGCGCCGCGACCTGCTTCAACAGCTGCCGGCCGTCGGCGGCGGTCGTCCACACCCCAGCAGCGTCACCGCCGTAGCTGTCAAGCACGATCTGGCACAGCTTCTGCGTCCGCTGCGCCATCGCCGCCGGGAACCGGTGCAGCGCAGGCTGGACCGAGAAGACCCCCGCCAGCTCATCCGGGTCCATCGCCGCCAAGTCGGCCGCGTCCAGCCCATGCCCAAGCCGACGCGTCAGCTCCAACGGCGCCGCGAACGCCCGCTCCAGCGGGATCTGCTGGTCCAGCACCATCCCGATCAGCAGCGCAAGCGGGTCGTCGGTCAGCAGCTCGTCCGCCTCGTCGATCTGGCTCAGGTGCAGTCCCACGGCATCACCGTAGCCGACCGCATCGCGGCGGCCGGAAAGCCGCCGGTCAGACTGCCGCGATCACAGATGATCATTCGTCATCCTCTGCCCGTCTTTCATTCACTGTGTTAGTGTCACTCGCTGACATACACGCATCGAGTGACAAAGGGGGTCGGGATGGATCGGAGGTGGTTGGCGCTGGCCGGCGTCGCGGTGGCCGTCTTCGCCGTCGGCGTGGACGGGACGGTGCTGGCGGTGGCGCTGCCGACGCTTGCGCCGAAGCTGCATGCCTCGGCCACGGATCTGGTGTGGTTCTCCTCGGCGTATCTGCTGACCTGGGCCGCGGCGATGCTGCCGCTGGGGTCGCTGGGCGACCGGTACGGGCGGCGCCGGGTGATGACCGCCTCCCTCGCCGCCTTTGGTGCCGCCTCGGCCTGGGCCGCTTGGTCGGATTCGGCGGGCATGTTCATCGCCGCACGCGCAGTGGGTGGAATCGCCGGGGCCGGCATCGTGGTGATGGCCATGTCGGCGGTCACGGTGATGTTCGCCGAGGACGAGCGTTCCCGGGCGGTTGGCGTGTGGGCGGCCGTGAACTTCCTGGCCCTGCCGACCGGACCGATCCTGGGCGGCTGGCTGCTCGACCGGTTCTGGTGGGGCTGGGTCTTCCTCATCAACGTGCCGGTCGTGGTCATCGCGCTGGTCGCGGTGGTGGCGCTCGTGCCAGAGTCCCGGGGGTCACACCGGGGCCGGCTCGATCTCGTGGGGATGACTCTGTTCGGTGCCGGACTGGCCGGGCTGGTCTACGGGTTCGCCGAGGCGGGCACCCGTGGTTGGGGTTCGGCGGTCGTAATCTCCGCGCTGCTGGCCGGCGCCCTACTGCTGATCGTTTTCGCGCTCTGGCAACGTCGCCTCGGCCGTGACCTGCCCGCGACGCCGATGTCGAATCGGGCGCGGGAACCGCTGGTCGACGTCGGCCTGTTCCGCATCCCCGCCTACGTCTGGGGCACGGTCCTGGCCTTCCTGTGCTCGCTGGTGATGATCGGGGTGGTATTCACCCTGCCGCAGTATTTCCAGGCCGTGCTCGGCGTGGACACCATCGGCTCCGGCCTACGCCTCCTCCCGCTGCTCGGCGGGCTCGCCGTCGGCGCGATCGGTGCCGAACCACTCACGAAGGCGATCGGCGCGAAGGTGGTACTCGTCGGCGGCTTCGCCGTGCTGGGCGCCGGCCTGATACTCGGGTCCGAGACGAGCACCGGCAGCGGTTTCGGGTTCGTCTCCGTCTGGACCTTGATCACCGGCGCCGGGATCGGTGCGGTCCTCGCCACGGCCACCGCCGCCGCGCTCGGGCGCATCCCCGTCGCCCGGGCCGGTGTCGCCTCGGCCCTCATCCAGGCGTTGCAGGATGCCGGTAGCCCGTTCGGTGCCGCGGTACTCGGCACCGCCGCACTCGCCAGCTACCGTGCCAACCTCGATATCACCCTGGCGATGACCGGACTCACCCCGGCCCAGGCCGGTGTCGCGCGCGGCGGGGTCTTCGACGGCACCGCGCTGGCCCACCAGCTCCACTCACCAGCCCTGCTTGCCGACGTCCGCTCGGCGTTCGTCGACGGCATCGACACCGCCTTGCTCGTCTGCGGCGGGATAGCGTTCACCGGGGCGCTTCTGGCGCTGACGCTGTTCCCACGCCGAGCAACCATCGCCTTGCCAGACACGACCGACGCCGGCGATGAAGGCGACGCTGTTGAAACCGACAGCATTGCCGCGGGCGCCTCGCGGCCGTCGCCTGTCAGCCAGGCGGGTGGCGAGGCAATGATCGACACAGCACGCACTGACACCGTTGTCGGAGGGAGCGAGTAATTGTCGCCGGAGCGGCCATCGTGGAGTCAGACGCAGACCATCGCGCTCAAGCAGGCGATCCAGTCGACCGCGCTGCGGTTGTTCACCGAACGGGGGTACGCCGAGACTACGGTCAGCATGATCGCCGAAGAGGTTGGCGTGGCTACGCGGACCTGCTTCCGCCACTTCCCGACCAAGCCCGACATGGTCCTGTGGGACGCCGCCGACTACGACATGTTGGCCCACTTCCGCGCCCGCCCGGCAGGCGAGGGCGTCATCACGGCCTTCCGCGAGGCGCTGCGCGCCGGCTACGCCACCCTGAGTCCCGAGCAGCGCGCCCTGGAGCAGCACCGCACCGAGCTCATGGCCGCGATACCCGAAGTACGCGCGGCGCACCTGGACCACCTCACGTCCGCCGCGCACGACTTCACTCTGGCCGTGGCAGAACGTGCCGGGCGCAGCGCGGACGACCCTGACATCGTCGCGGTCAGCGGCGCCATCATCGGCATCATGATGATCACCCAACTCGACCTGTCCAGGCGACCCTCGCCGTCCTCGCCGGATCGGGACCCGGCCGCCGCGGTCGACGACGCCCTGGCCCGGCTGCAACAAGGATTCGGCACACTCTGACCAGACCTGCAGCAGCGGAACCACCAGCAGCAAGACGAGACGCCCGACTTTGTTCCTTGTTTATCCGATTTGCTGGTCCAGAACCATCCCGATCAACAACGCCAACGGATCGTTCGTCAGCAGCTCGTCCGCCTCAGCGATCTGGCTCAGGTGCGGTCCCACGCCATCACCGTAGCCGACTGCGTTGGCCGGCCGCCGTGGCCGGCGGTCAGACTGCGGTGTAGTCGGTGTAGTCCCGGCAGGCTTCGTAGTCGCCGGTGTCCAGGTAGCGGCACCACGGAAGCTGCGAGTCGGGGAAGCGGAGTCGGCCCGCGCCCTTCCAGCTCGCGATCTCCACCTGAACACCGAGATCGCGAACGGTCCAAGCGCGGGCACAAGATTCGTGTCGCGGCTGAACAGGACACCGACCTTGTACGCGCCCTCGCAGGCAAGACGCACGAAATCCACGGCAAGCGCGACGTCGATGCCCTTCTCCTGCGCATCGGATTTCATCTGAGGATAGGCGTCCCGACGCAACAAGTCCCGCCCCAACCGCACGATGCACCTGCACGGCTCACTCGACCGTCCATTCGGCTGGTCGATGGAGGCGTGGCATCGCCGGGACCGAGCGCGTCGCGGCGGCAGGCAAGCAGCTCGGGCGGTGCGGCGGTCGAACCGCGCAAGCAGGTCCATGCGAACCACCCGGGCAGGAGTGGCTGACCGCCGGTGCGCAGCCAGACGCGTTCCGGCCTGCCGCTGGTTCTGCTATCAGATCTTGCTAGCATGTTGTGCATGACTCGGACGATCACGCTTCGGCTTTCGAACGAGGCCTACGAGGCGGTCAAGCGGTATGCCGAGGCCGAGGACACGTCGATGAACGCCTGGGTCGAGGGCGTGCTCGACGCCGAGGACATGCGCCGACGCTGCGCCGCCCACGCCACCTGGGTGCGAGCGAACCCGGCGGTCGCCCACGCGGCCCTCGCCTTCGGTGAGGCCAACCAGCAGGCGCTTAGGACAGCCGGGCTGCCCAACCTGGCGGGCACCGCAGAATGAGATCGCCGCGGCGCGGCGAGATCTGGACCACCCGCACCGGACCGGCCCCCCAGGCGGTGCTGGTCATCAGCTCCACGGTCTACAACGAGATCGCCGACGAGCCGACCGTACTGGTCGCGCTGGTCGTGGAACATGCCACCGACGAGGGATTCTGTGTCAGGCTCGGCGAGGGTCAGTGGGCCGTGATGGGCCTGATCACGTTTGTAGCCAAGGCCACTCTAGACAAGTGCCTGCGCCAGGTCGACATCCAGACGCTCACCAACGCCAACACCATGCTTTTCAAGATCCTGGCCACGCCCGAACGCTGACGTCTCACTCGTCCTTTCCGAATATCCGCTATCCGCTGGTCCAGGACCATACCGATCAACAGCGCCAACGGATCGTTCGTCAGCAGCTCGTCCGCCTCGTCGATCTGGCTCAGGTCAAGTGCCACGCGAACACCGTATCCAGCCTGGAGCGGCGGACGCCCCGCCGCTGGTCTCCCCGCCGACCCGCGTTCCCCGTCGCTCATCGCGCCGGCGCAGCCGCCGCCGGACAGCAGGATTGACGCGTGCCCGGCGGGTCCAGAGAGACCCGCCGGGCACATGGACCCGCCGTCAGCACACCGTCAGCACGCCGCCGGCAGGGCAGCGAGCAGTGCCATCGGGTCCGCGAAATACACCTCGCTAGTGCGTAGACGACCGTCCGCGACCGTGAACAGCTCCACGGTCGGCATCACCACCCCATTTCCCGTTGCCCGATCGGTGAAGGTGACGGTAGCCCTCAGCGCGAGATGATCGCCGTCCCGGACAATCCATTCGGTCCGGAAGTCGAGTGCGAACGTCGCTGCGATGGTGGTCATCAGCGTGACGTAGGAGTCGATGCCAACGTGCGTCCCACCCCAAGGCAGCGACCGGGGTTCAATGATGGTGAAGTCCGGGTGCAGGATGTCGGGCAGCTCCTCCCACTTCCCACTCCCCGCGGCCGCGAGCAGGCGGTGGATCAACTCGCCGTCGCCGGTAGGGGCCGTGGTCACCGGGCCGGTGGCGGCCATCGCTCAGCCCGCGAGCATGCGCTCGAGGCCCACCGGATCGGCGAGGTACACCGAACTCGCACCGGCGGAGGCGTCGTCTGGCCAGATGACCGCCTGTCCGGCGGCGACGCCGGCGACGATCCGCTCGGCGACGACCTCCGGGGCGGCCTTGTCGGCGTCGACCCCGGCAAGCATGTCGGTGTCGATACCGCCGGGATAGGCACCGAGGACCTCGATGCCCTTGTCACGCAACTCCGCCCGCAAGGACTGAGTGACCGAATGCGCCGCGGCCTTTGATGCGCAGTACCCCGCCATTCCCACCACCGGCGCCAACGCGATCAGGGTGAGTACGTTGACGATCGCGCCCGGGGCGTTCGCCGTCAGGACCGGGACGAAGGCCCGGCTCACCCGCAGCAGGCCAATCTGGTTCGTCAGCATGTCGCGCTGGAACAGGTCCAGATCACCTTCGAGGGCACTGCCGAACCCGAGCACACCGGCATTGTTGACCAGCAGGGTGACATCGTTCGCCGCCTTGGCCGCGGCGTCCACGCTCGCCTGGTCGGTGACATCCAGTGCGAGGACGCTCACTCGCGGGTCGGCGCTCACCGTCGAGGCGACGCCATGGGGATCCCGGGCCGTGACGTAGACCTTGCCGGCACCGGCGTCGAGGAGATTGTCCACGAGGCGGGCGCCAAGACCCCGATTTCCACCGGTCACCAGAGCGATGCTGCCGTTGACATTCATGGTTCGCCTTCCGGTTGACGCGTTCAGTAGATCAACCGTATGACGCACATGTGCGAAAATCGATGCCGAATAGTCTCAGAATCTTGTCTGTTCGTCTCAGCTACCGACCCGTTGTATGTTCATCGGTAAGCTGCGGCCATGGATCTGCTTGCCGACGTGCTGAGCGTCGCCGGCGTGCGCGGAACCGTAGCGGCGACGGTCCATGCCGGCGATCCGTGGGGGCTACAGCTGTTCCGGATCTCCGCGGCGGCCTTCCACGCCGTGACCGCCGGCACCGCCTGGCTACGCCTGCCCGGCCAGCCCCCGGTGCGACTCATGCCCGGCGACGTCGTCCTCCTGCCCACCGGGTCCGCGCACGGACTGGCCGGAGATCCGGACGGCCCGCTGGAACCGTTCGATCACGCCGCGTCGAAACGGGCGCTCGCCACAGACGGCCGGCTCGACGTCGGGCCCCCGCCAGCGCGGACCAGTATCCTGTGCGCCTCCTACCGGCACGATCCCGCGGTCAGCACCCCGCTTTTCACCGTGCTGCCCGAGTTGGTTCACGTCCCCGCCGGGGCGGCCGGGGCTGGTCCGCTCGCCGATACCGTCCGACTGCTCTCGGGCGAGCTCGCCGAACCCGGTCCGGCCACCACCACACTGCTCGACCGACTCGTTGACGTGCTGCTCATCCAGGTTCTCCGGGTCTGGCTGCGGACCGAGCCCACGGCGCCGGCAGGCTCCTGGCTGCGGGCGTTGAACGATCCCACGGTCAGCGCGGCCCTCACCGCGCTGCACGCCGACCCCGGTCGCGCTTGGACGCTGAACGCCCTCGCCGACCACGTCGCCGTCTCCCGCGCCACCCTCGCGCGCCGCTTTCCCACCCTCGTCGGTGAAACCCCGGCCGCCTACCTCACCCGATGGCGCATGGACCTGGCCGCCCGGCGGCTGCGTGACACGGACGACCAGATCGACGTCATCGCCCGCGCCGTCGGTTACACCTCCGAGTACGCGTTCTCCCGCGCCTTCTCACGCCACCGGGCGATTCCGCCAGGGCGCTACCGCAGCCAAAGCCGTACCCACCACAGCTCCGCGACCCGTGGGGAGCATCAACGCTGATCTGTCTACCCGCCGTTCCTTGTTTGTCCGATTTGGACAACCTCCGGACCTGAGACTCTGGGCAGCGCGGTTATCACGCTGACAGGCGGATGTCAACGGGCGCGACGATCGGCCCGTCAGCAGAGACCGAGGGAACCGGTTCGTCCTCGAAGTACAGTTCCAGCGCCTCACGTAGGTTCGCCAGCGACTCCTCCACGCTCGGTCCCTGACTGGCCACTTCGACTTCGAGGGCCCGCGCCACGTACCAGTCGCCTTCGTGCGTGACGACCGCGGTCAGCCGGACAGCTCGCTCCATGGAGATCATTCTAGTCACGCCGAGCGTGCATCGCACGCGTACGTGCCCGCGACGCGCCCATCCCAGCCGCCGCCACGTTTCGTTATCGGCGACGTACGGATCGGGAGGCGCGGCCCAGATCCGCTCCTTGTTTATCCGATTTGCTGGTCCAGCATCATCCCGATCAGCAGTGCCAACGGGCGGCTCCTGGGCGATCACCATGGTTGCGTAGTGCCGCGCCGACGACAGGGGCAGCCAGACGAAGGCGAGGTCGCAGGAGCCGTCGGCGAGTCCGGCCGTCGGATCATCCCACTGGACCTGCCGCAACTCGAAGTCCGCCGCCGGCTGCCGGGACCGGAACCGCGACCGCAGCGCCGGGAGCAGCCCACGTCGAGCCGGGGGCGTTCCGCACCGGCCTGTTCGACCCGACGCGCCGGACGTTCAGCACCGACCAGGGCGTCTACGCCGACACCGTCGGCGGCACCCGGGCGATGGTCGCCGGTGGCGACGGCGGCCAGGCGGGCGACCCGGCGAAGCTGGCCCGGCTGGCCGTCGAGGTGCTGGGCTCCGGCCGGGTCCCGCTGCGGCTACCGGTCGGCGCCGACGGGGTCGACGCCGTGCTCAGCCATCTCGACGCGGTGCGCACCGACATCAACGCCTGGGAGAAGCCGGCACGGGACACCGCGTTCGACCCCGCGCCCGCGCCCGCGCCGACGCCCTGACTCGCTCGGCCAGGGCGAGGAGGGCCCGGGCTGAGGCGAGCAGGTACCGACTTCGCAGCATTGATGGGCTGACCATTGTCGCTGCCGGTGAGCCGTCAGGCTGCCGGCCCTCCCACTGGCAGGCGCCGCCGCGGGTACAACCCACGGCGGCGCCGTAGCGGACCGGTACGCACGGCGATCAACTGATTACCAGTGCCGGGCATGCCCGGACCACCGCGATGCCTCGGCTCGGGCTGCCCAGCCGGAAGCGGACCCGGTTGTACAGGACGGTCCCCGACACGGCGCGGCCCCTGACCATCGGCTCGCCGGGCAGAAGCGTTGGTGGCCGACACTGTGTGCGTGTACCGGGAGGATGCCAAGGCGGCGTACCAGCGTCTACGCGCAGCGCACCTGAGCGCTGTGCAGGCCACGCTCGAGGATCATGTGGCGCGGCTGGCGTGGCCGCGCCAGCGAATCGATCGCTACCGCACCGAACGACTCCGGTCGTTGCTGGGGTTCGCGCGCGAGCGCTCGCCGTTCCACGCGGCCCGGATGGCCCACATCGACCCGGCCACGGCGACGGTCGAGGATCTCGCACGGCTGCCAGCCATGGTCAAGCAGGATATCCAGAACGAATGGGACAGGATTGTCACCACCCCCGATATCGACCGTGCGGGCGCCGAGCGGGTGCTGGCCCAGCAGGGCTGGTTCTCCTACACGCCCGCGGGACTCCAGGTATTCAGCTCGGGCGGCTCAAGCGGTGTGCGCGGCGTCTACGTTTGGGGCTGGGAGCAGTTCGTCACGCTCGCCTGTCTCGCCTGGCGATGGCAGGCGCGTGACGAGCGCGCTTCCGGCTCGGCCGGCCGCCCGGTGCGACTGGCCGTGATAGAGGCCGGTGAGCCGCCACACGCCAGCACGCCGTTGTTCGACGTCGCGACCGGGCCGTCGATGCAGACCGTCGTGATCCCGGCGGCGGCGCCGTTCGATCAGGTGCTGCGCGCGGTGGCGGACGCGCGGCCGACCCATCTCGTGGGCTACGCCTCGGTGATCGGCCGCCTCGCCCGGGCCGCGATCGTGGGAGAACTCGATATCCGGCCGGTGCGGGTGAGCACCAACTCCGAGCCGCTCAGCGCACAGGACCGCCACGCGATCGACACTGCCTGGAGCGCGCCCGTCCACAACCTGTGGGGCTCGACCGAGATCGGCGTCCAGGCGGTCGGCTGCGGCCACGGCGACGGCCTTCACATCTGCGCGGACGAGGTGATCCTCGAGCGGGTCGATGCGGCCGGGCGGCCAGTCGCCCCCGACGAGCCGGCGGCGCGCACGCTCGCGACCGGGCTCGCCGGGCGCACGTTCCCGTTTGTTCGCTATGACCTCGGTGACGAGATCACGCTGCTGCCCGGCCGCTGCGCGTGTGGCAGTTCGATGCCGCGCGTCGCCGACATCGTCGGTCGGCGTGACGACGACTTCCGCTACGGGCGGCGAACGGTCCCGGCGAGCGCGTTCCGGCACGTGCTGGGTACCGACCCGCTGATCTCGGAGTATCAGGTGCGTCAGACCGCGAGCGGGGCGGACGTGCTCGTGGTCGGGTCACCCGACGCCGCCGCGGTAGCCGCGGCACTCACCTCTTCGCTACGGCCGTATGGACTTACGAATCCTGACATCAGTGTCAGCGTCGTCGAGCAGCTCCCCCGGCACGCCTCGACCGGCAAGCTCAAGCGCTTCATCGCGCTGAGCGACTAGCCCCTGTACGTGCGCGACACGACTGTCATGTGACCATCGGGGTAGATGGGGATGTGGCGAGGATACGCTGGGGAAAGATGGCGGCGCCGCCGATGTGGATATCGAGGCGTGGGAAGCGAGCCCGGAAGGGCTTTTCTCCCGTGTCGCGGAATGTTTCCGTAACGACGAGTAAACCGCCCTGTCCGCTGGGAGAACGGTCAGCGCAACCCACCTGACCAGCGAAGCGGGACGCCGGGCGCGACCGCACCCCGCGGACTCCTGTGGGCTGGTTCAGATCGCGAAGCACTCTGAACTGCAAAACCGCGGTTCAGCCGGCGGAAACCTTGGCTGCCGCCTTCATCGCCCTTTTGTAGTCGCGGACCTTGACCCGGGACTCGGGGCTGGTGATGTCGGCGATGGACCGGTAGCTGTCGTCCTCACCAAACGGCTCGCAGGCCTCCCGCCAGCCGGGCGGTGTGACCCCGAGCTGCTTGCCGAGCAGCGCCACGAAGATCTTGGCCTTCTGCACGCCGAAGCCGGGCAGGGCAGAAACCTGCTTCAACAGCTGTCGGCCGTCGGCGGCAGTGGTCCACACCCGAGCGGCATCGCCGTCGTACTGGTCGAGGACGATCTGGCAGAGTTTCTGGCTCCGCTGCGCCATCGCCGCCGGGAAGCGATGCAACGCGGGCTGGATCGAGAAGACCCCGGCCAGCTCGTCCGGATCCGTCCCCGCAAGATCCGCGGCATCCAACGAACGACCAAGACGCCGCGACAGCTCCAGCGGAGCCGCGAACGCCCGCTCCAGCGGAATCTGCTGGTCCAGCACCATCCCGATCAGCAGCGCCAACGGGTCGTTCGTCAGCAGCTCGTCCGCCTCGGCGATCTGGCTCAGATGCAGTCCCACGGCACAACCGTAGCCGACTGCGTCGGGCGGCCATGGGGACGTCTGTCGCATCGCCGTGCAGTCAGGCGTAGTCCTGCATGGCCGGCGATGGCCCCCCTGGGGAACGTCGTCACGGAATGATGATGATTTTGCCGCGAATTCGATTGGCCTCGGCGTCGCGGTGCACTGAGGCGAGGTCGGCGAGCGGGCGGGTAGCGGCGATGTCGACACGGACGGCGCCTGCGTCGACGAGCTTGGCCAGTGCGGCGAGTTGGCTTGCGTCGTTTTGCGCCACGAAGCGCGTGGCCGTCACGGGGACGCCGGCCGGTGGCTCGACCGGGGTGGTGACGGAAACGAGAACACCGCCGCGCCGGACCAGCGGCACCAGGGTGGCGGTCTGTGGCGGGCTCAGAGCGACGAGGTTGAGGACCACGTCGACCGGCCGATCAAGCCCATCGGCAATGGAGCGGGCGGTGTAGTCGATGATCTGGTCGGCGCCGAGCTGATGGACCGCCGTGGTGCTACGCGGACTGGCTGTGGCGATGACGTGTGCTCCGGCGCGCTTGGCCAGATGGATGGCAAACCCGCCGATGCCACCGCCGGCACCGTTGATGAGCACCCGCTTCCCAGGTGCGACGCGGCCGTGCTCGATCACCGCCTGCCAGGCGGTGATACCAGCGACGGGAAGGGCGGCCGCGTGCCCGGTCCGGTTGAGGTGCGGGTCGCGTTAACGATTTCCCGCAGCTCGTGGCGGCCCTTGGTGCCCAACGCCGACGGGTGGCGCGCCTTCCACACCTCCAGCACCGGGCGGATCAGGTCCCACTCCTCATCTGACAGGTCACTGAGGTACGGCTTATGCTCGGCCATACCTCCCAGCACAGCGCACCCACGCCAACCCGCAACCCGCGACCCTGACGTCAGGCCCGTGACCAGGGAAGACAGGCATCAATGCACTCCCGTACTCAAGTCACAGAAGCTACCAGAGCGCCCCGCAGGTGACCAAAGGCCCTATAAATAGGACTAATACGGTGTTACGTTTTCTCCATGAAGAAGATCGTCACATTGACGCTCTCGATTATCGCGGCAGCCGTTGCCTTCAGCGCACCCGCCGCACCCGCCTGGGCTGGGCCCTCTTGGGACCACAGGCTTATGTGCCAGCAGACCGACCCGGACGGCCGGGTCATACCGACCCGGCTCGGCAACAGCGAACTCGGCTGGAAGCACTTCTCCGCCAACCACAACATCAGAAATTGTGGGATCGTCAATGCCGCACTCGCCGGCCGAGTGGACGAGAGGAACGGCGACCGGCTGGTATACTGGGGTGACGTTTTTGACGGCCGCCGCCATGTGTCGATCAGAGTCGTTGTCCAATATGCACAACGGACGGCCGACGGAAGGTATGATGCAGGACCTGGCGGTAAGATCGGCGTTATCACCGCTTACTGTGTAGGCATGAACGTGTGCCCCAATTGGATCAATGGATGACATCTACGTATGACGAGCTGGTGGAGCAGCAGGCGGACATCACCCGCCTGCTGCTCCACCATGTTCAGACACCCCTGGTCCAGGATTCACGTGTGGACGCCGTGTGCATCCGGGGAATCCTGCCCGTACCGCCGCCCGCCGAGACCATCCGCCTCGTCACCGGGGACGAGGCCGCTCATACCCCGGACAGTCTGACGGCGTACGAGATCCCCCTCCGCGCGAACGACCACTACCTCACCGCCAGGGACATCCTTGCCTTTCTGCGCACCCTGACCAGCGGCCCCCACTACTTCTCCAGCGACAGCGTCACCACCGTGATGGGCATGCCGCTCGTCCACCTAAACCATACGACCGTGGAGCCGGCTCCCGAGAGCCTCGACGACCATGCCCTGACCATTCTGCGCTGTGTCGCGCAGCCATTCGTCGGGGAACGACCGAACCCCCTCCTGCGCGGCTTCCTGTTCCTCGAACAGGACCTACTGCGTCTCTACCTCGACACCGAGGAAAGGCCCGATGTGCTCGCCGTCGACGTACGGCCCTCTGGCCCCGTCACCGCCCTGATCGCGGCCCTACCGTCCCTGATCACCGAAAAGGAACGCGAGACGGAGCTCGACACCGATCCCCACTGCTCCCGGCGGATTGACCTAACCTCCTGGTAGAACGAATTGCGTCAGCTGGCCCCACCGCAGCACCGCCGCCGGGCAGACCCAGCCCGAGCCGGCGTAGCTCACCGGTCGAGGACGGCGGGGATGGTCACCGCCGTCACGTCAGCCGACCTCAGATCCTACGTTCCAGCGGCCCACAGAGTGAGCCATTCCCAGCAACGATCCGTGACTTTCAGTGACCGTTGCGCGGTGTGAGTGTCCCCGGGGCTGCGACGACGAAGGCGCGGGGCTCCGATGGGAAGGTGTTCCGACCAAAGAGCAACTCCGAAGGAACCCCGCGCCTGCATGAGTTTCACATACACCGCCGAGCTGCCCTCCGCGATCACACCGTCTTCCGCCTGGCGGGTCTTCTCGTCGCGGAGCGTCAGCGCCGTGGTACCCGTAACGGCACCCGCACGCTGTCCACGCTGGAACAGGCCGTCATGGTCCTGCGCTGGTTCTGTGAGGGCACCAGGACCAGTCGGCTCTTCACCGATCACGGGGTGTCCCGGTCGGTGGGCTACCGCCCGATCCCGGCCCAGAGCGGGCATCCGCATGTTGGTGGGGACAACGGAGTCCGGTGACCGCTATCCCTGCCAGACATCACGGCTCGGAGCCTGGGCCTACGACACCATTTCGCCCGTTCTTTCCGATACCCGCTGGTCGAGCACCATCCCGATCAGCAACGCCAGCGGATCGTCGGTCAGCAGCTCGTCTGCCTCGGCGATCTGGCTCAGGTGACGTCCGGCGGTCCGCCCATCGCCGACCACGCCTGCCGGACAGTCGTCACATCGCGCGGAGGAGGAGGGGCGGAAAGGAGTGGTCCTGCCAGATCAGCCGGGATCGCTCCTCTGGGTAGGCGGTGACGAGCGAGGTGGTGTCGAAGACCTGGGTGAGGCGTCGGGCGGAATCGTAAGGCGGCCAGCCGGGGTCGCTCCGGGTGGCGAAGGCGGTCCAGGCGGTCCGCATCCGCGCCGACAGCGCCGTCGCCTCGGAGGTGGGGTGCTCGCCGATCAGCAGGGCCGGCTGGCCGCTGGTGAGGGTGCCGAACACGAGCGGAACGTCGAGGCCGTGGCAGGCGCCGAGCGCGCCGCCCAGGCCCGGGGCCGGCCAGGTCAACTCGTAGAGGTGCACCCGTCCGCCGGCCGCGACCTGCGCCTGCGCGAGGTGCAGGGTGGGCATCCGGAACAGCCAGTCCGAGTGCACCAGTTCGTACAACTCGTCGGGGCCCGCGTCCGGATAGGCCTCCCGGTAACGGCGGGCGCCGTCCGGGACGGGGGCGAAGTCCTGGAGCGCGGTCGCCGCCTGCTCGGGTGTCACCTGGCCGAGCAGGCCGGTGAAGGCGGTGAACAGCCGCTGTTCGTCGCGGGTGTGGCCGGCGAGCAGGTCGACGTCCCGACTGGAGCCGGCGGCCACGGCCTGCCACGGCGTGGCCGGCAGGACCTCGCCGTCGACGACGGGCGCGAACAGGATCGACCGGTGGGCGGCCTGACCCCAGCGCTGCGCCCGAGCGGCCATCGTGGCGGCGACGGTGTCACCGGCGAGGACCAGCAGAGCCGGGTCCACGGTGGCCAGATCCGCGACGCTGGGACGCAGTCCCAGTTCGTCGGCGCAGGTGGTGGCGATGTCGGCGGCGAGCTGTGTCGAGAAGAAGGTGCCCGGCACGCTCTGGGCGATGGCTCGGCGGAACAGCCCGGCCGCCCGGGGCATGGCCAGCAGGGCGGCGACCGATCCGCCGCCGGCGGACTCGCCGAAGACCGTGATGTCGTCCGGGTCGCCGCCGAAGGCGGCGATGTTGTCGCGTACCCATTCCAGGGCCGCGACCTGGTCGAGCAGGCCGCGGTTGGGGGGTGCTCCCGTGATCTGGGCGAAGCCCTCCATCCCGAGGCGGTAGTTGAAGGTCACCACGACCACGCCGCCGTCCCGGGCCAGGTGACCGCCGTCGAACTCGGGCCGGCTGGACGCGCCGATCGCGTAGGCACCGCCGTAGATCCAGACCATCACCGGAAGCTTCGCGGCCGGGTCGGGTGCGGGCGACCAGACGTTGACCGTCAGCCAGTTGTCGCCCGCCGTGCCCTGGGACGACGGGTCCCGGCCGAGCACGTCGGTCTGCGGCGGCGGGGGGCCGTAGGACAGAGCCGCCCGCACTCCGTCCAACCTCGCGGCCGGCCGCGGTGCGGCGAAGCGGAGCCCGCCGACCGGCGGCGCGGCGTAGGGGATGCCGCGAAAGACCGCCACACCCGACTCCAGGCTGCCGCGCAGTGCCCCGCCCGCCGCGCGGACTTCGGGCTGGGCCCCGGCAGACGCCGGGCCGGCGACGGCGGTCGTCATGGTTCCTCCTGCGCGGATGCTGTGCACCCGATCGTGGCCGCGGGCGGCAGAATCATCACGCAGGACCGGAACCCTCGCCAACCATTTACCGGCGATCAATACGCGGGGAGGTGGCCAGAGGTGCACGCGTGCGAGCTGACCGGAGTGGGCGGTTGACGGTAGGGATCAATCCCCCGTCGAGGCGGAGGTTGACGCCCGTCCCGAGTCGCCTATGACGACGAGGCGTCGGAAAGTGCCCCGACTATGATCATCGCGCAGAGCAGGCCGGCCACGACTCCGATCACGACCAAGATCCGGCTCCACTGCCATGCTCTGCGAGCAGCCTGGAGATCGTTCCGCGTGAGATCCCTCCTCCATCTTCTGCGATACCAGACGGCGAGCAGTCCGGCCGGCGGCATCAGGATTACCGCAAAGAAGACCGTGATCTCGTAAATTTCGGTTGCCAGCAGCGATGGCGGCGACATCGTGGAATTGGGAAACACTCGCGGCTGGCCAGGAAAAGGCGAAGGGCTTCCCCGGGGCGGATAATTCCGCCACTCGTAGTGACCGGTTGGATAGTACCGGTTTGTCGGCCGCTGGTAGGCACCCGGGTAAGACCCGCCGGTCGGCCACGAAGATGGCGGAGGAGGCGGCGGCGGTGGAGGCGGCGGCGGTTGTGCTGGACCTTGAGGTGAGGGCTGATCCCACAGGCTGGTCCGGCGTGGGTTCCTGGAGTTCTGGCTGGTCGATGCCGCGCGGGATTATCGGGATGGTTTTCCCGGGCGCGGGCCCGGTACGGCCGGTGGATTTTCGCCTGACTGGCGGTGCTGGTCACCCCGAGTATGTCGTAGGCATTGTCGTCACCGAGATCGCGAATCAGTCGTCCGAGCGGGGTCGTCGTCCGATCCGCTGGACGACGTCGTGTGGTTGGCGAGCTCGGAAGGCCAGCCGTTGTTGTCGTATCCCTCGTAGTGCCACTCGGTCCGCAGAATCTCCTGCCCGTCCAGGAAGGGCTCCTGTAGCAGATGTTGCGCATACGCGGGAAGGTAGCCGAAGGCCCGTCGCGCCGGCGCACCGATCTTGATCGGCGGTGCCGCGCGGGAATCCGGCGGTGGCAGGTAGCGATTCTCCAGCCCCAGTGTGGTGCCGACAGTCGGGCGGCGGCGGCCGGGGCCGGACGGTGGCCGGTGCTCGATCGCCTTGCGCCGCAGAGACCCGTCGCGCAGCAGGTACGAGCTGAGCCGGTAGGTCGGTGAATGATCCGTGCGGATCGCCGGTTCGGTGAGGCAGAGTCCCCTGGGATCGACACCGAGCTGCTTGCCAGCAGTGCAACGAGGCTCTTCGCCTTCTGTGCGCCGAAACCCGGCAGTGCCGCGGCCTGCTGCAACCAGCACACGGCCGTCCGCCGCGATCGTCCAGACCGCCGCCACGTCGCCGTCAGAGGAGTCCAGGATCAACCGGCAGAGCGACTGCACCCGCATCGTTCGTCAGCGGATCGTCCGCCGCGGGAAGCCGGCTTGTGGGGTTGTCAGCAGCGCACCACCACGGCTGGTACGCCGCCCGCCTGAACGAGCCGGGTGATGTCCTTGGGGTCGCTGGTCAGGATGCGGTCGCCCGGACGGACGAGCAGGGCGACCGTCGCGTCAACCACATCGGATGTACCGGCTCGACCAAGTAGCACACCGGCATCGCGGCCGGTCCGCTCATCAACGGTGCACACCTCCACCGCGCGTAGCAGGCGGGCCAGCGCGGCCTGCCGCCCGGCGTGATCCCGCCAGACCTGGGCAACGACGACGGCGTTGCTCCGTAGCCCGATGTCCCGCTGCTGCGCAACCCGGAGTCGGGCGGCCATCTCCCGATCGCCGCGTTCGGCAGCCAGGAGCGCGCCCGCGTCGAGAACGAGCGCGCTCACGCCGCCGACTGATCCGCGCGCAGGCCCAGCTCGCGCTCAGCCCGCGCCAGTTCCTCCGGCGTCAACGCCGGGTTTGCCGTCTCCCACGAGTCGAGGAACTCGGCGAGGGCATCGGCTCGAAGCTTCGCGGCAGCGGCGCCCGCGAGCCAGGCCGACAGCCCGACGCCGGCGCGCCGGGCGGCGTCCCGAACCGCGTCGCCCAGTTCGCCGTCGAACGAGACGCTCATCTTGTCAACCTTCACCGCCCCAGAATACCGGGGTAGCAACTACCGCGGTATGTCATCTCGGCGTGGCTCGTCCACGGTGTCTGCCGGGCGGGAGGGGTCAGGGGTGCCGGTGGGTAATCGGCGGCTCTGCCATCGCCGTGGGCGAGCCCGATCGCGGTGAGGACTGTCGCGCCCGCCGGACAGTCCTTACATCACGCGGAGGAGAAGGGGCGGAAAGGAGTGGTCCTGCCAGATAAGCCGGGACCGCTCCTCCGGGAGACTCCGCTTACCTTGGCCGCCATCGTCGACGTCCTGCGCCACGCCGTCGGGCTCCGCCTCCGGGCCAGGCCACACGTCGCCCGGATCGCGGGATCGGTACTCGCGACGGCCGCCGTCGAAGCCATGGCTTCGCGGGCAGGGCTGACCGACAACATCCTCTGGGCTCCGACCACCCCGCTCCGGGCGTTGGCGCTGGTGGCGGTTCTGGCACCGACGACGCTGGTGGCCGGCTCCACGACCAGGCGGCGCGTCCGGCGCCGCGATCACGAACCGGCATGACGGGCCTGCTCGTAGCGGCGCTGGTCGCGGCGGGCCTGATCACGCTGGGTCTGATCGTGGCACGCCGGTCCGCGCCACCGCCAGCCGGTGGCTGGGGCGCCCGACTACGGCGCGCGGCGGCTCGCCTTCTCCTCCTGGCGGCCGGTGCCTTCCTCGTCGCACGGGCCGGATACATCCTCGCCACCGAGCACCCCGGCCGTCCCGAGACCTACCGACGAGCTTGGGGCGGCCCCCACTACATTGAGTTCATCACCGTGCACGTCGGCCCCGCCGTCCTCGTCCTGTTCCTGACCGGCCTGTCGCTGTTCCGCTGGTTGCAGAGGAGACCCGGCCAGCGAGCATGAGGCAGCCCTCGCAGTCGTCAAACGGGCAATCGCACGCCGGGGCTGTCGGCCTCACCGGCTCTGGAAAAAGGCACGGATGTCGGCGGCGAGCAGCTCAGGTACCTCAAGCCCCGGAAAGTGCCCGCCTCGGTCGGCCTCCGTCCACCGGGCGATCGGCATCCGCCGCTCGGCGTACGGACGGATCGGGCGGGTGATGTCCTCGGGCAGGACGAGGACGCCCACCGGTTGGACGGTCCGCCACGATGGCGGGCCGCCGGTCTCCCGGTGCAGGCGCGGTGCCGAGCCGGCGGTGCCGGTCAGCCAGAAGAGCGTCACGTTCGTGAGCACTCGGTCGGGGCTGATCGAGAAATCCGGGGCCGCCCACATCGTCATCGGGTCGAGCAGCCAGGCGAGCAGCCCGACCGGCGAGTCGTTGAGGGCGTATGCCGGGGTCTGCGGCCGGGTGCCGTTGATCTTCCGAACCGCCGGCTGGTCGCGCAGGTAGGCCTCGGTCTGGGCGAGCCGCTCCTGGTCTCCCGGGGTCAGCCGGGCGCGGTCCGGGTCGCCGGGCAGCGGTGGGGTCGGGAGATAGTTGAGGTGTATCCCGACGACGTGTTCGGCGTCGTGCTGCGACAGCGCCCGGGACACCGACGCCCCCCAGTCACCACCATGGGCGCCGTACCGCCGATAGCCCAGGCCGCGCATCAGCTCCGCCCAGGCACGTGCCACGCGGTCGACATCCCAGCCGCGCTCGCGCGTCGGGCCGGAGAAGCCCCAGCCCGGGATCGACGGGACGACCAGGTGGAACTCGGCCGAGAGCGGCCCGATCACGTCAAGGAACTCCACCACCGATCCCGGCCAGCCGTGGGTCAGCACCAGTGGGAGCGCATCCGGCCGCGGGCAGCGCACGTGCAGGAAGTGGATCCGCTGGCCGTCGATCTCGGTGACGAACTGCGGATGGCTGTTCAGCTCGGCCTCCGCCGCCCGCCAGTCGTACCGGCGGCGCCAGTGGTCGGCCAGCTCCCTGACCCTGGCCTGCGGCACGCCGAACTCGTCTCCGGCGCCGGGCAACTCGTCGGGCCAGCGGGTGCGGTCGAGGCGTGCGTGCAGGTCGTCGAGGTCGGCCTGCGGCACGTCGACACGGAAGGGTTCGATCCTCATCGTTGGTCATCCTAACGTTCGGGACACTAACGTAAATCGTTGGTGCGACGAACGCAAGGCGCTACGATGCGGTTCATGCCGGAGCGCGGCCGTCACGGGTCGATCGACCCCACCGCCGTCCCCGCGCGCCTACGATCGCTGGCCACCCGGCTCCTCGGCCGCGGCGCGGTGCACGCGGACCGGATCTCGCACGCCCGCCTCACCGCGGTGGGGGCGACGCGGTGGCAGTACGCGACGCTTGTCACCCTCCGCGACGGCGGCCCGGCGAGTCAGGCCGCACTCAGCGAGCGCACCGGCATCCACCGCAGCGACATGGTGGCCGTGCTGGGCGGCCTGACCGAGGCGGCGTACGTGGAACGGGCCCCCGACCCCGCCGACCAGCGCCGCAACATCGTCACGCTGACCCCGGCCGGGCGCTCCCGGCTGCGCACCCTGGACCGGCTCGTCGACCAGACCCAGGATGAACTGCTCGCCCCGCTGACCCCGACCGAACGCGCGGAACTGATCCGTCTCCTGCAACGAATAGACGATCACCACTCGGCACGCTGACCCGCCCGGCGAATGCTCCGCTACGACACACTGCTCACCGAAGCCGCGCGCCGTCCGGCCTGGAGCCGGCATCGCCCGGCCCCAGGACTCAGATCGCGCCGCCCAGCTTCCGGACCTCGCCCGGAGTGAGCGACGACGCATGCACCCGTACCTGAACCTGCCCATGCCCTGGCCGAGGCACGGGTATCTCCCTGACCTGCAAGGTCTCCGGAGGCCCGTAGTCCTCCGCGACGACCGCGCGCATCGTCTCCGTCATCGCCCGTCTCACTTCGTCCTCATCGGCCGTCAGCCCGTCTCAGGCTGCACCGCCCGGGTCGGCTGCGGCCAGGCCGTGCATCGGGCACCCCGGGACCGAGCGGACACGGCCGTCCCGGGGAATCCATCCGCTACAGTGCCGGCGTTCCCGGCTGCTGTCTCCTGGCGGCCAGTTGGCCGGGAAAGGCCTTGCAGGCGCGGATCCGGCCGGTTGTCGTGACGGTAAGCCACGCCCAGCCGCCCCGGGTGAGCTCGGCGAGCAGGCCGCCCGCCTCCGACCCGGCGGCGAGCACCGCGGTCGCGTAGGCGTCCGCCAAGGTCAGGTCGGGCCCGACGACCGTCGCGGAGGCGAGACCGCTCGCGGGTGCGCCGGTCGACGGGTCGACGACGTGGCTGCCGCGCTCCGCGATACCGGACGTGGCCACGGCGAGATCGGTGCCTTCGACGATTGCGACCAGCCCGCCCCGGTCGAACGGGTCGACGATGCCGATCCGCCAGGGCTTGCCGGGCCCCGATCCCTCGGCCGACGGCACGGCTGACGGCACGGCTGACGGTCCTCCGGCCGCGCCGCGGATCCGCAGGTCGCCGGCCGCGTTGACGCAGTGGTCCGGGGCACCGGCCTCGAGCAGGGCGGCGGAGGCCGCATCGGCGGCCCAGCCTTTCACCAGCCCGGTGGGGTCGAGGGTGCCATCGCGCCGCCAGGCCGGGTCGAACCAGCCGCCGGTGGCGTCCCGGCAACGCGCGGCCAGCCGATACACCTCGCGCACGGGCTGCGGGCAGTCGGCGAGGTCGACCTCGCCCCGCCGCAGCCGCGACACCCAGGACTCCCGCCGGAACGTACTGAAGTCCTCGTCCGCCTGATGCAGGACGGCGACGGCCGTCTCGATCGCCGCGTCGAGGGCCGGCGCCGGTAACGGGGTTCGCACGTCGATGCTGACGACCGTGCCCATCACCGGCTCGGGGTGAACGCGGCCGGTCCGGCCGGGTGGCCTCGGCGCACTCGTCGGGCTAGGCACCCAGCTTGTCCAGTACCGACTGGACGGACCACGCATACCCGTAGCTGGTGAACGATGCACCGGAGATCGAATCGATCTTCGCACTCTGCGCGTCGAGGACCTCCTGCCGCAGGAGCGGCACGGCGTACTCGTTGATCTGGCGGTCGCGTGGATCCTGATCCGGCACCACCACCGGCACCACGTCGACGATCGTGCTGCCGGCGAGGACGACGTCGACCTGTACCGGCCCGAACCTGGTGTCGATCGCGTCCCCTCGCACCGTCTGTCGGGCGCTGGAGCCGCCGGAGCCGGCCGCAGGCGATGGGCTTGTCGAACCCCCGGAGCCGGACGAACCGCTGGAACCGGACGAGCCGCTGGAACCGGACGAGACGGAGGGGTCGGACGAGACGGAGGGGTCGGGCGCGGCGGAGGGGTCGGGCGCGGCGGACGGATCGGACGGGTCGGAATCGGGTGAAGTCGAGGGGGCCGCTTCGGATGTCGCGGCCCGGCCCGGCGGCGCGGAGGCCAGCGCGGAGCTCGGTGTGGACCCGTCGCCGGAAATCGTCTTGACGCCGACGACGAGGACGACCGCGCCCGCCAGGGCGGCGAAGCCGAGCGAACCCCGGTAGCGGCGACTGTCGATGTCGTTCAACGTAGGCTGTATTCCTCCGTGTGGATCTGACCCGCCGGGACGCCGAGATCACGCAGCCCGCGCGCGACAACTGCCGTCATCCCGGGGGGTCCGCAGACAAAGACGTCACGCTGCGCGACGTCCGGGACGGAGACGGCGATGATGCCGGATGCGAGCGGGTCGTAGCCGAGTTCCCGCCGGCTGCCGACGACCTGGTGGAACACGAGACGCCCATGAGCGGCGAGAAGCGACAGCTCGCCGCCGAGCGGTAGATCGTCCGGCCGGCTCGCCCGTTGCAGGACGATGACGTCCCGGCCTCGGTTGACGAGGTCCTCGGCCACCGCCCGGACGGGCCCGATGCCGCTGCCGCCGCCGATCAGCAGCGCCTTGCGGGCGTGGGCGTGGGCGACGGTGAAGTGCCCGAACGGCCCTTCCGCGAGCACGCGGGTTCCGGGCCGGAGCCGGGCGAGGTCCCGGGACTGGTCGCCGAGATCCTTCACGGTGATCCGCAGCAGATCCGGATGCGGGGGCATCGACAACGAGTAGGCGTGGGCGGACGCCCACTGTCCGCGGGCGAGGAACCGCCACAGCAGGAACTGTCCGGGAAGTGCGCCGAGCTGGTCCAGCCGCCGCCCCCGAATCCAGACGGACACGACCCCGGAGGCCTCCACCACCACCCGGTCGACGGTCATCCGGTGTCGCAGGACGGCCCGCACCGGCAGGACGATCCGCCAGACCACGAGGCAGGCCGCCACGGCCAGGTACATGGCCGTCCACAGCAGCCTGTTCCGGGGATGGCCGACGAAGTCCTCGCCGCTCGCGACCTGGTGGAAGAAGGTGAGCGCGACTGCCGCGTAGACCGTCAGGTGGACCGCGTACCACGCCTCATACGAGATCCGGGCGCGCAACGACCGGGCGCTGCTGATCCCCACGGCGACGAACAGCAGTGCGCCGATGGTCGCCTCCCACTCGTCCGGGTACTGCATGATCACGGTGACGAGTTCGGACAGCGGCTGCTCGTGCGCGCTCAGCCCGTAGCCCCACACCGTCAGCAGGACGTGCCCACCGATGAGGAGCACGATGTTCGTGCCCAGACCTCGATGCCAGGACGCGAGCCGGTCGAAGCCGATCGCCCGCTCGAGCGCCGGCACCCTGGCCATCAACATCAGCTCCACCAGCACGAGGTAGGCGGCCAGCAGGCCGGCCACCCGGCCGAGCGCGGTCATCGTGGCCGCCGCCGTCTGCACCCGGGACGAAGGCGTGTCCACCCACCACAGGGCGACGACGGCGACGCCGACCGCGGTGAGCCCGAGGCGCACCGCCAGCTCGGGGAGCCGGTCCTCGGACAGCAGCTCGTGTAACCACGCCGTGACGCGCGGCCGCCCGGGCTTCAGCCCGAGGCCAGCGCGCGGCTCGGGCGCCGGAGGAGGCATCCACGTCATGTGGCAACGGTCGGTCACAAGGCTGAAAAGTGCCTGACCACGGTCGATGCCGAACCTGAAAAACACCTGCGGGCCAACCAGGGAACCCGCCCCGGTCTCCGCTCGCCGCACCTCGACCACCCTGCCTGTCCGCTTCGCCGGCTGACTGCGCCCGGATCCGGGGCGTCTCACAGGTTGCCGTCGGAATGTGCCTGCTCGGGGGTGGCCGGACGGCCGCGACTTCGCGATCTTCTTGATCTCCCGGCGTTCCAGCCGCCGCCGTCGCCTCGTGCAGCCGGACGAAAGCTCGAACGGAACCCGCGCCTTCAGGTAAAGTTTTTCGCGGTGTGCCGGGAAGACTGGTCGGCGATTAGTGTCCGACCATTCCCTGGAGGCAGACGGTGACCATCACCCCGTGGCCTCGGCCCATCCAACGGCCCGACAGCACCGGTTTTCTCCGACGACCATCGGTCTCACCCGGTCCCGGTCTGCGGACTCAACCCCTCGCTCGCCGATTCGACTCCTCGCGCGCCGATTCGACGGCCCACAGTGATCATTCATCGTGAATCCACAACGTCCATCGTTGACAACGCCAGGTTGCCTGGCACTGCGAAGGGGAAGAGCATGTTGTCGGACGAGGTGACGCCGGCCGAAGCGACACGACTGAAGGCGTACTGGTACGCGATCCGCAAGCCCCGGGTGGTCCACGAGGCCGGGACGGTGTCGCTGGTTCTCCCCGGATACTTCGGTGGCCGGCCATGGCCCATCCCGGTAGATCGGGTTGCCGTGCGCGACCTGAGCAGCGCGCCACTACCGGAGGACATCCCAGAACCCGAGCCGGTTCTGGCCCGCCAGGTGACGATTCCCTATCTGTTCACCACGGGGCCTTTGACCCGGCCGAACCTGCTGCTGATGTTCACCGAGCCGCAGCGGGTGCCGCCGCTTCGGCTCGGGCCCGCGATGGCGCCAAACTCCGACCTTCCGTTCGGTTACTTCTCGACGCGGGCGGAGCGCGGGGCCTACGTCGACGGCGTGACGTTGCGTGCCGAGAACCCACCGGGGCTGGAGCGGCTCCTCCTCGCCGCCGGAGCCACCCGGTTCGAGGACCCGGTCCGATGGCTGCACCGGCACCGGCAGGTGATCACGGATGCGGCCGATCAGGAGAGGATCACCCGCCGCCGCGTCGTCGGACGCCGGATCCAACTGGCCGCCGCGTTCGTCTGGGTCCCGGCCGCCATCGGCGAGAAGGTTCTCGTCGGCGAGGACGGACCCCTCTGGGCCATCCTGCTGCTCCTGGCCGTCATCGTCGGGATGCTCGGGCTGAGCGCGGTCGGCGGCCGACGCGCGCGATGACCACCGTTGCCGTCCCGCAGCCCGGTGACCGCGCCAACCATCTGCCGTGCGGTCGGCAGCCCAGGCAAAGCGTGGTCCCGCCGGGAAGCCGGGTCCCGCCAGGTCGGTGAGGCCCGCCTTTCTCGGCCGGTTGAGCGACTCGGGTGCGGTGTGAGAATTCAGACCCGCGGATGGTTGAACCATGTGACGCAGTGCCTGCGCGTCGCACGTCACCTCGGCCCACCAGCGCCTCCGGTCGGTGTGACAGCCTTCGTCGGCGTGCTTGCGCCGGGAAAAAGTGTCGGAGGCCGAGGCCAGACTGCGTGGCATGTCGCTGACACCTGCCTTGGCCATGACCCGCGAGGCCGTCTTCGCGTTGGCACCCGACCAGGCTTCCGCCCGAGCGGGTGAACGCCTCGGTGGCCCCGGCGGCTGGTCGGATCTCGGCATGTCCGGCGAGGCGCTGTGGGGGGCGTGCCGGGGAAGCGGGGCCGCGCCGTACCGGGTGGTGGTGCTGGCCGGCGCCGAGTTCGCCTCCACCTGCACCTGCCCGAGCCGGAAGTTCCCCTGCAAGCACGCCCTCGGCCTGCTGTTCCTCGCCTGCGGCGCCCCGTCCGCGCTCGCCGCCGACGACGATCCACCGGACTGGGTCTCGGGCTGGCTCGCGCGGCGGGCCGCCCGCGCCGCGCGGGCAACCTCACCGCAGGTGGCACCGACTGAGTCCGCGGGAACGGACGGGGCCGGAGCCGGTGGGAAGGCCGGGGCGTCGCGCGCCGCGTCGTCGGCGCGCACGCAGGCCCGCCGCGACGCCCGGGTCGACGCCGGAGTGGCCGAGCTGAGCCGCTGGCTGGTCGACCTCGCCCACGGCGGGCTCGGCGCCGCCCAGGCCCGGCCGGCCTCCTGGTGGGAGGCGACCGCGGCGCGGATGGTCGATGCGCAGGCACCGGGGCTGGCCGAGGTCATCCGCGACATGGCGCGGATCGCCGCAGCGGGCGGTCCCGACTGGCCGGCGCGGCTCACCGACCGGATCGGCCGCCTGTACCTGCTCTGCGAGGGCTGGTCGAGGCGGGGCGAGGTGGGGCCCGCGCTGGTCGACGTGGTGCGCGACCGGATCGGCTTCTCCCGGAGCGCGTCGGACGTGCTCGCCGGCGAGCGGCTCACCGGGCCGATCGACGTCCTGGGCGAGCGCCGGTTCACCACCGGAAAGCTGCAGGGTCGGCGGCAGTGGCTACGGGTGGCCGGATTCGACCGGCTCGCGCTGCTGGTCACCTACGGCTCGGCCAAAGAGGCCCCCCCGCCGACTCTGCCCGTCCTCACCCGCTTCCAGGCGGAGGTGGCCGCGTATCCGGGGCGTCGCCCGACCAGATTGGCCCTCGCCGAGACGACCACGGCCCCGAGACCACTCGCCGAACTGGCCGGCGACGATGCCGGTGATACCGCGAGGACCTGGCAGGAGGCGCTGACGGCACTCACCTCGGCGTTGACCGAGGACCCGTGGGCCGACCCCGTCGCGTTCGTCGTCCGCCAGCTCACCGTGCTGCCGCCTCCCGTCGATGCTCCCCACAGGGCGCCGACGGGTGCGGCGGCGAGGAAAGGTCCGGCGGGTGGGCCCTCATCGGGCGTCGATGCTCGCTGGCTGCTGCGCGACCGGGCCGGCCAGGCCCTGCCGCTGGCGGCCGACGCGGGCGTCCGGTGGGGCTGGCACCTGCTGGCCCTCGGCGGCGGCCGCCCCCTCGACCTGGCTGTGGAGTGGGACGGATTCGCCCTGGTGCCGTTGGCGGCGATGCCGTCCCAGCCGCAGCCCGGCGCCGACCTGCCCGCCCCGACGAGCTCTGCGAACCTCGCGAGCGGGCCCCCTGAGCAACCTGCCTGTCCGCGACCGACGCCGGGATGGTCGAGCCTGGTCGACGCGGCCGTCGTCGGCACGGCGCGCGCCGCTGTGCCCGTCATCCCCGGCCTCGGCAACGTTGCCGATGCCGGTGGCGGCGGCGGTGGTGGTGGCGGCGCGGCCGGAGACGGACCCTCGCGCGCCACCGCTCTGCTGCAGACCGCGGCCCTCGCGTCCTGCGCGCGCCGCGCCGGCCTGTTCGCCGCCGACGCCCGCGCGCTGCCCGCACCCGCCCCCGCTGCGCCCGAGCGGGTACCGGCGCTGGCGCCCCACGCGGCGCGCATCGTCGAGGACGCGCTGGCCGGCTCCGAGCCCGAGGGAGCCCGCTCGTGCCTGGAGCTGGTGGCCGAAGGAGGGTGGCGCGCCCCGGATCTCCTGCTGCCGGGGCTGCTGTCCCGGGGCCTGCGGGATGTGGCGATCCGCGGCCCGATCGCCGGTGTTCTTGGCGAGCGTGGGCGGTGGCTCGCCGGCCTGCACCCGGACGGCCGGTGGGTGGCACGCACCCGCCTCACCGACTGGCCGACAGCGAGCGCCCTCGAGCGGCGCACGCTGGTACAGGAGCTGAGGCAGCGCGACCCGGCCGCCGCGATCGCACTGTTGCGCGGCCCGACGGACGGTCCGGCCTTCGCCGCCTTCGACGGGGCCAGCGCCGCGGAACGCCTCGCTTTCTGCGAGGCGCTGCGGGTCGGTCTCGGTCCCTGGGACGTCGACCTGCTCGAGCACGCCCTGGACGACCGGCGCGCCGACGTCCGCGGGGCCGCGGTCGAGATCGCGTTGCTTCTGCCCGGCGCCGGCCTGCAGGCACGCGCCGAGACACGCACCGAAGGAATGATCACGTCACGGCGCGGCAGGCTGAGCGGGCGCCACCATCTCGAGATCGTCCTGCCTACCGAGTGCAGCGACGAGATGCGCCGCGACGGCATCAGCGACACGGTTCCGACCCGCTCGAACATCAGCACGGCGACGGCGGGCGAGGTCATGTTCATGGCCGAGCTCGCCCGCGTCGATCCGACCGTGTGGACGCGCCGCACCGGGCTGACCCCCGAGGAGTTCCTCGGTGCCGTGACCCACCTGCCCGGGGCGACCAGCCCGGTGAGCCGGCTGGTGAGCATCGGGCTGCTGCCCGCCGTCCTGCGCCACGGCGATCCCGACTGGGTCGCGGCGCTCCTCCCTCGTGTCGGGCGGGCGCACCAGGGGCGGCTCATCGCCTGCCTGGCCGAACCCGCCCGCTCGCAGGTGCTCCTGCTCACGCTGCGCGATGCGGAGCTCGGCTCCTCGGGCGCGGGCGGGCCGACCGGCCGGGAACGCGATGGCCGGGAACGCGAGACCCCGGCCCAGCGGATCACGTCGCTGCTGACCGCAGTGCCCGGCCCGTGGTCCGAGCCGTTCTCCCAGACGGCGTGGATCGCGCTCGCCGCCGTGCCCACTGAGGGCTACAGCGACGAGTACGTCCTGCGCGAGCTGCTCGGGCCCATGGCCTGGCGGCTGCACCCCGACATCGAACTCGGCGATCCCGACCCGGATCGGGAGACGTACCTGCACCGCGGCGGGCACACCCGGCTGCGCACGATCCTCGGCGCCCGACGGCGGCTGCGCGCCGCACTCACCGACCCGCCCTCCGCCGACACCGGGCCGGCCGGCCCGGTGCCCCTCCCTCAGGAAGGCCCCTGATGACCCTGGCGCCCCCCACCACCAGCACCGCCGCGCCCGACACCGGTCCCGCGCCCGCCGCGGACACTGCGCCGCTGCTGCGTCCGCACGCCGAGCAGGCGTACGCCGGCGAGCTCGCCGCGCTCGCCGCCGCCGACACCAGGGCGCGCCCGCCGTCCTGGCGGCTGTCGCCGTGGGCGGTCGTCACCTACCTGCTCGGCGGCGTGCTCGACGACGGGACGGTCATCTCCCCGAAGTACATCGGTTCCCGGCGCCTCGTCGAGGTCGCGGTCGCCACCCTCGCCACCGACCGGGCGCTGCTGCTGCTCGGCAGCCCCGGCACCGCCAAGACCTGGCTGTCCGAACACCTCGCCGCGGCGGTCAGCGGCGACTCGACCCTCGTCGTGCAGGGCACCGCCGGCACCTCCGAGGACGCTGTCCGCTACGGCTGGAACTACGCCCGCCTGATCGCCGAGGGGCCCTCCCCCGACGCGCTGGTGCCCTCGCCGGTGATGCGCGCGATGACCCGCGGGTCGATCGCCCGGGTCGAGGAGCTCACCCGGATGGGCGCCGAAGTGCAGGACGCGCTCATCACCGTGCTGTCGGAGAAGACCCTGCCCGTCCCCGAGCTGGCCAGCGAGGTGCAGGCCGTCGCCGGGTTCGCCGTGATCGCCACCGCCAACGACCGTGACCGCGGCGTCAACGAGATGTCCTCGGCGCTGCGCCGCAGGTTCAACACCGTCGTGCTGCCGCTGCCCGCCAGCGAGGACGCCGAGGTGGAGATCGTCACCAGGCGGGTCGCCGACCTCGGCCGGGCGCTGGCGCTGCCGGACGAGCCGCCGGCCGCGAGCGAGGTGCGCCGCGTCGTGCAGATCTTCCGCGAGCTGCGCGCCGGCGTCACCAGCGACGGACGCACCACGCTGAAGACCCCGACCGCCACCCTGTCCACCGCCGAGGCGATCAGTGTGATCACCGGAGGAATGACGCTGGCCACCCATTTCGGCGACGGCCGACTGCGGGCCGAGGACGTCGCCGCCGGGCTCCTCGGCGCGGTGATCAAGGATCCCGCGGCGGACCCCGTGGCCTGGCGCGAGTACCTCGAAGGCGTGGTCCGGGACCGGAAGGGCTGGTCGGACCTGTACCGGGCCTGCCGTGACCTGGACGACGGCACAAGCGTCTCCGGCGGCGCCTGATGCCCGTCACCGTTCTGGGAGTGCGCCACCACGGCCCCGGTTCGGCGCGGGCGGTGCGGGCGGCGCTCGCCGAGCTCGATCCGGACCTCATCCTCGTCGAGGGACCGCCCGAGGGGGACAGCGCGCTCACCCACGTCGGCGCCCTCACCCCACCCGTGGCGCTGACCGCCTACGCCGTCGACGAGCCGCGCGACGCCGCCTTCTGGCCCTTCGCCGAGTTCTCCCCCGAGTGGCAGGCCCTGCTGCACGGCCGCGCGGCGGGCGTGCCCACCCGGTTCATCGACCTGCCCTTCGGTCACGACCTGGCACTGCGCCGGCGCGACGCCGAGACCGACTCCGACGAGGAGGCGGCGGAAGCCGGCGAGGACGCGGCGGAAGCCGGCGACGAGACGGTCCCGGAGCTGGCGGCCGACCCGCTCGGCTGGTTGGCGCTCGCCGCCGGCCACGACGACCCGGAACGATTCTGGGAGGACCTCGTCGAGCACCACCGGCCCGCGAGCGCTCCGGCGGCCGACGCGGGCGGCCGTTCCTCGGCGCTGGAGCTGTTCGCCGCCGTGGCCGAGTCCATGGCGGCGCTGCGCGATCCCGACCACCAGCCCGGTCCGGACGCGCCGCGGGGGGCGCACGCTCGGCGGGAGGACCTACGGGAGGCGCACATGCGCCTGGAGATCCGTGCGGCCAGCACCGGCGCCGACGCCGCTGCACGGGTCGCCGTGCTCTGCGGTGCGTGGCACGTCCCGGCGCTGACCGGCCGGACGGGCCGGATCACCGTCGCGGCAGACCGTGAGCTGCTGCGCGGCGTCCGGCCGGTGCGCACCGCCACGACGTGGGTGCCGTGGACGCACGCGCTGCTGAGCGCCGACTCCGGCTACGGAGCCGGCGTCACGTCACCGGGCTGGTACCACCACCTGTGGACCGCGCCCGACCAGGTCGGCGCCCGCTGGGTCGCCCGCGTCGCGGCGCTCCTGCGCGCCGCCGACCTGCCCGCCTCGACGGCTTCGGTGGTGGAGACCGTGCGGCTGGCCGAGGCCCTCGCCGCGGTGCGCGAGCGAGCCGTCCCAGGGCTCACCGAGCTGACCGACGCGGTGCTGGCCGGGCTCTGCGCCGGTGACCCCGTGCCGCTGGCCGTCGTCCGCGAACAGCTCGTCGTCGGTGACATCGTCGGCGCCGTCGGCCCCGACGTGCCCACCGTGCCCCTGGCCGCCGACGTCGCCCGCACGCAGAAGAGGCTGCGGCTCGCGCCCACGCCGGTGGAGAAGCCGCTGCGCCTGGACCTGCGCCGCGAGCTCGACCGGGAACGCAGCGCCCTGCTGCACCGGCTGCGCCTGCTCGACGTCGACTGGGGCATCCCCACCGCGACCAACAGCACCGGCACGTTCGCCGAGGGCTGGACGCTCGCCTGGAAGCCGACGTTCGTGCTGGCGCTCGTCGCAGCCGCCAGGCACGGCGCAACCGTCGAGGACGCCGCGGGCGACGTCGTCGCCGAGCGCATCCGTGCAGCGCCCGACCTCGCCGCCATCACCGGGCTGTTCGAGCAGGTGGTCCTCGCGGATCTGGCCGCCGCGCTGGAGGCGGTGCGCGCGGGGCTGGAACAGCGCGCGGCCACGACCGGCGACGTCGCCCACCTGATGCTGGCGCTGGCCCCGCTGGCACGGGTCCACCGCTACGGCGACGTGCGCGGCACCGACACCGGCCTGGTCGTCGGGCTGACGACGAGCCTGACGACCCGCATCTGCGCGGGGCTACCGCCGGCCTGCGCAAGCCTCGACGACGACGCCGCGGACGCCATGGTCGCCGCCGTCGACACCGCGGACACCGCCTTCGGGCTCGTCGCCGACCCCGAACACGTCGCCCGGTGGCACGCGGCGGTGGGCATCGCCGCCGCCATGGCCGGCGGTAACCCGCTGGTCGCCGGGCGGTGCACCCGCATCCTGTCCGACGCCGGCGTGCTCGCGGCCGCGGAGGTGGCGACCAGGCTGGCCCGGGCGCTGTCCGCGGCCGGCGGCGCCCCCGCAGACGCCGCGCGCTGGCTCGCGGGCCTCCTCGGCCGGTCCGGCGCGGTGCTGGCCCGCGACCCCGCGATGCTCTCGCTCGTCGACACCTGGCTGGCCAGCCTCGACGGGGACGCCTTCACGATCGTGCTGGCGCCCCTGCGCCGAACGTTCGCCGACTTCGCCGGCCCGGAACGCCGCCTGATCGGCGAACGGGTCCGCTCGGGCCTGCCCCGGCCGACCGCCGGCCCGCCGGGCGGCACCGCGACAGACCCGGCCGACTCCGGGAGCCCGGGAGGGCGTGCGGGAGGGAGTCCGGCCCCGGCGGCCATTTCGCCGGCCGGCGCGGTCCCTGCCGGTGATGGCCCGGCCTGGGACCTCGGCCGGGTCGCGGCCGTGTTGCCCGCCCTCACCACTCTGCTCGGTCCTGCCGGCACCGCACCCGCCGCCGGCACCGCACCGGCCGGCACACGACCGGCCAGCACCAGACCGGCCAGCACCGCGCTTGCCGGCGCGGAGGAGGGACATTCCGATGCCTGACCACACAACCAGGGACATCGACGGTCCGGGGCCGACGCGGTCCGCCGGCGAGATGGCGGCGGAGGAGGAGCGGCTGCGGCGGTGGCGGCTGATCCTCGGCGCGCCGGCGGCGCCCGCGTTCGACTCGGCGTGTGCGCTGTCGACCCGGGACGCGGATATCGACACCGCGCTCGGCGCGCTCTACGACGCCGGCGGCGAGCCCGGCGGCGAGCCCGGCGGTGGTCGCGGCCGGCGGCGCTCGGCGGGGCTCGGCGGGTCGGCGCCGGCGGTGACCCGCTGGCTCGGCGACATCCGCGACTACTTCCCGTCGTCGGTGGTGCAGGTCCTCCAGCACGACGCCGTCCAGCGGCTGGGGCTCGCTCGGCTGCTGATGGAGCCCGAGCTGCTGGCGGCGGCCGAGCCCGACGTGCACCTGGTGGGCACGCTGATGTCGCTGCGCTCGGCGCTGCCCGAACGCACCCGGGAGACCGCGCGGATGGTGGTGCGCAAGGTCGTCGAGGACATCGAGCGGCGGTTGGCGCACTCGCTGCGCTCGGCGGTGTTCGGCGCGCTGAACCGCGGCGAACGCGCCCGCACCCCGCGGCTGCCCGACGTCGACTGGAACCGGACGATCCTCGCCAACCTGCGCAACTACCAGCCCGAGCAGCGCACCGTCATCGTCGACCGGCTGATCGGATACCAGCGGGCCCGGCGGATGGCCGCGTTGCGCGACGTCATCCTGCTCATCGACCAGAGCGGCTCGATGGCCTCGTCGGTCGTCTACGCCGGGGTGCTCGGCGCGTCGTTGGCGAGTATCCGGTCCCTGCGCACCCGGCTGGTCGTCTTCGACACGTCGGTGGTGGACCTGACCGACTCCCTCGACGACCCCGTCGACGTGCTCTTCGGGGTCCAGCTCGGCGGCGGCACCGACATCGACCGCGCGGTCGGCTACGGCGCGAGTCTCGTGCGCCGGCCCGCCGACACCGTCCTCATCCTCATCAGCGATCTCATCGAGGGCGGCGACCAGTCGTCGTTGATCGCCCGGCTGCGTGGGCTGGTCGATGCCGGGGTCGCCGTCATCGTGCTGCTGGCGCTGTCCGACGACGGCGCCCCCGCCTACGACCACCAACTCGCGGCGACCTGCGCGCAGCTCGGCGCGCCGGCCTTCGCGTGCACCCCGGACAGATTCCCCGAGCTGCTGGCCACAGCGCTGCGCCGGGAGGAGGTCGGCCGGTGGGCGGCGCTGCACGGCCTCGTTCCGGCCTGACGACGAGGATGCGGAGGGGACCACGTCGGCTGCGGGGCGACCCTGCGGCGCGGAGCACCGGCGAGCAGGTTCGTCCGGCCTCGGCGCCGTGGGCGGGGCGGGCGTCAGCGCGAGCGGCTGGGTTCGAGGAAGGTCTGGGTACCGAGGACGGCGAGCATCTCCAGGCGTTCAGCCGCCCCCGAGCCGGGCCGCGGGCGGAACAGAACCAGTCGCTGGCCCGACGGCGGGCTGACCACCGCGTCGCACTCCAGGTCGAGCCGGCCGACCTCGGGATGGATGAGCACCTTGCGGGTGGTCCGCCGCACCGCCACCTCCTGACGGGCCCACACCTCGCGGAACTCCGCGCTGGCCGCCGAGAGCTCGGCGACGAGGGAACGGACCGCTTCGTCCTCGTGCCGCCGGCCGAGCGTGACGCGCAGGTCCGCGACGTGGTCGCGGCCAAGCGTGTCGTGCTGGTCGGCGAGGTATCGCGCGCGCAGCTCGCCGTCGGTGAACCAGCGCCACAGGAAGTTGCGCGCCCGACCCGGCGCGCGGGCGATCGGGCCGAGCAGCGCGACGTTCAGCGGGTTCTGCGCCACGACGTTGGCAAGGTCATCCGAGATGAGCGCCGGCACGGTGGGTGCGAGCGCGTCCAGCACGCACATCAGGCCGGCGTCGGCGTAGCCGAGGGAGCGGTGCCGCGGCGGGGCTTCGTGGCCGGCCAGCAGGTAGATGTGGTCGCGCTCGTCCAGCGTGAGGCGCAGCGCCCGCGCGATCGCGCCGAGCATCGACGGCGACGGCCGCGGCCCGCGGCCCTGCTCGATCCGCTCGTAGTAGTCCGTCGACATGTCGGCGAGCACGGCGACCTCGTCGCGACGAAGCCCGGGCGCCCGTCGCCGACCGCCGGCGACCAGCCCGACGTCCGACGGCCGCAGCAGCTCTCTTCGGTGACGAAGGAAGACACCCAGCTCCTGGCGCTGCACGGCGGTCCCTCCGCGGTTCCACTCGACCGGCTTCCACTCGGCCGTGCGCCCACGGCCCATCAGACATCTCCATCATGACCGCGGCCGGCCGGACTATCGCCGGACTCGCGATCCGGGGATGACCGAGACGCCGCTGACGGCCGGCGGAGGTGCCAGGGTGGAATGCGAGCACCACTGGCATGGCACGGGAGGAATCATGTCCGACAACAGAATCGCCCTGATCACCGGCGCGAGCCGCGGCCTCGGGCGCAGCATGGCCACGCACCTCGCCCGCGCCGGGGTGGGCGTCATCGGCACCTACAACAGCCGCAAGGACGAGGCCGATCGGCTCGTGGCGGAGCTCGAGGGGCAGGGAGTACCCGCGGCGGCGTTGCAGCTCGACGTGGGCAACAGCGCCGACTTCGCCCGGTTCGCGGCCGACGTCCGCACGACGCTCGCCGGCCTCGGCGCCGAACGCATCGACTACCTCGTCAACAACGCCGGAGTCGGCCTCTACGCGCCGTTCACGGAGACGACCGAGGAGCAGTTCGACGAGCTGTTCCGGATTCACGTCAAGGCGCCGTTCTTCCTGACGCAGACGCTGCTGCCGCTGCTGGCCGACGGCGGACGCATCCTCAACGTGTCCTCCGGCCTGGCCCGCTTCACTCATCCGGGCACCTCCGCCTACGCCGCCGCGAAGGGCGCGATCGAGGTTCTGACCAGGTACCAGGCCAAGGAGCTCGGCGAGCGAGGCATCCGGGTCAACGTGCTCGTGCCCGGGGCAATCGCCACCGACTTCGGCGGCGGCCGGCTCCGGGACAACGCCCAGCTCAACGAGGCGGTCGCGAGCGCCATCCCGCTGGGCCGCGTGGGCGAGGCCGAGGACATCGGCGCGGCCGTGCCGCTGATCCTCGCCGACGGCTTCGGCTGGGCCAACGGCACCCGCATCGAACTGTCCGGCGGCCAGAACCTGTAGCGCGACGCCGGCCCACCGCGCCCACGAGCCCGCTCCACGGCACGGCACGGCAGCGACGACGATCGCGACCTCGTCGACTGCCGATACTCGCCGTGACCAGTAGGTCAGGATCGGCTGATGGGATCGCAATATCCGCCGATCGAGCCGTACGACGCCGGGATGCTCGACGTCGGCGACGGCAACCTCGTCTACTGGGAGGTCTGCGGCAACCCGGCCGGCAGGCCGGCACTCGTCGTCCACGGCGGCCCGGGCTCGGGCTGCTCCCCGGGGGCGCGCCGCTGGTTCGATCCGGACCGCTACCGGGTCGTCCTGTTCGACCAGCGCGGCTGCGGCCGCAGCACCCCGCATGCCGGCGACCATCACACCGACCTGCGGCACAACACCACCGATCACCTGCTGGCCGACATGGAGCTGCTCCGCGAGCACCTCGGGATCGACCGGTGGCTGTTGTACGGCGCCTCATGGGGTTCGACGCTCACCCTGGCCTACGCCGAGCGCCACCCGTCTCGGGTTTCGGAGATCATCCTCGTGGCCGTGACGATGACCCGTCGCCGCGACATCGACTGGCTCTACCGAGGTGTGGCCCGGTACTTCCCCGAGGAGTGGGAGCGGTTCCGAGACGGGCTGCCGCCCGCGGACGGCAACGGCAACGGCAACATCGTCGCCGGCTACGCACGCCTGCTCGCGGACCCCGACCCGGCGGTGCGCCGGCGGGCCGCCGACGAGTGGTGCGCCTGGGAGGACGCGGTCATCTCACTGGAGTCGAACGGGCAGCCAGGTGCATACGGCGGCCGCCCGCAGCGGGCACGGCTCGCGCTGGCGCGAATCTGCTCGCACTACTTCGCACACGGGGCCTGGCTGGACGAAGGCGTGCTGCTGCGCGACGCCGGCCGGCTCGCCGGCATCCCGGGGGTGTTGATCCACGGCCGCCACGACCTGGGCGGCCCGTTCCGCGTCGCCTGGGAGCTGGCCCGCGCCTGGCCGGGCGCCGAACTCGTCCCGATCACCGACTCCGGCCACACCGGCAGCGACGCCCTGGGCCGCCGGCTGCGCGGCGCACTCGACCGGTTCGCCCGAGGTCAGGACGACAGCTCGGGCGCGCCGGTGTAGGCACCGTCGGCGTCGAGGACGGGAACGGTGGCGTCGGCGTCGAGGTCGGCCGCGCAGGCCACGTCGTCGTCCCAGCCCAACGCGAGCAGCTCCAGGCCGGACGCCGAGCCGCGCAGCTCGCCGGCCAGATCGGCCTCGGCGGCGCGGAACGCGGCGATGGCGGCGCGCGCCTCCGGGGCGACCGCCGAACGTTCCAGGTGCCCCGCCTCGAGGATCCGGGCGAGGACCGCGCCGGCGCCGAGCAGATCCTCGACCGCCGGGCGTAGGGGGCCGGCGTGCGACGCCCCGGACGGATCGGGCCAACGCTCGCCGGCCGCGATGACGGCCACGGTCCCGCCGTCCGCCAGCCGGTCGGCCGTCAGGTCCGCCGGTGACAGCGACCAGCGAGCGGTCGGGTCGTCCCGGCCCGGCACGGCGAGAACCGCGCCCAGCTCGGCGGCCCGCCGGGCCGCGTCCTCATCGCGCCACCGGCACGGCCAGACCCGCGCGCCCCGACCGACCGCAACCGAGACTGCCGTCGAGAACCGCAGCACATCGACGATCACGACAATGCCGCCTGGGGCGGCGAGGACGTCCAAGTCCTCTCGACCCCAGCCGAAACGGAGCCGGAAGGGGTGCTGCGCCGCCGGGTTCACGCAGCGGCGTCGGGAACGGTGATCTCCGCGCGGTCGGCGTAGAAGGCGACCCGGCCGGCGATGTCGGCAACGGCCGGATAGGGGGTCTCGTAGGTCCAGATGACATCGCCGAGCGTCGTGCCGTCCGAGGTCTCGACGCCGTAGTAACTCGCGTCGCCCTTGTACGGACAGTAGCTGGTTGTCTCGCTCCGGCGCAGCACGCTCTGGTCGACGTCGGCGATGGGCAGGTACTGCACCGCCGGGTAGCCGGCCTCGCGCAGGGTGCGGGAGTCGTGCGAGTCCGCGACCACCCGCCCGCCGATCCGGACGACCACCCGGCCGCGGGTCGGCTCGACGGTGATCGGATGGTCTGCGTTCGGCAACAGGACCGTTCGCGACATCAGGCTTCCTCCAGACCGACCGGGCCCGCAGACGGACCCCGCGGATGCGGACACCCCGACGGCGAGCAGCCGACGAGGGCAGCCCGACTGCCAAGGGCGAAACGCGGCGCACATAAAGGCTCCGCCGCATCGCGGAAACCGTCAACCCTGCTTCGCAAAAGTGGCCGCCACGACGGTGAGCCGCCCGTCGGCGCCGCGGAGTCCCGGCGAGTGACGGGCCCGCGGGTGGCCGCGGGTCACCGCGGGGCGCGGGCGGGGGTCCTGCTGGCCATGTTCGTCGTGATCGAGTCGCGTAGCGCACAGCCACTTCTGCGAATAGGCCTGCTGGCCCAGCGTGCGGTCGTCACGGCGAACCTGTTCGTGCTGCTGCTGTTCGCCGGGCAGGCTGCCGCGTTCTACTTCGTCTCGCTCTACCTGCAGCAGGTGCTGGGCTACGGCCCGACGGCGACCGGGGTGGCGTTCGTGCCGTTCGCGCTCGGCACCGTGCTCGGCTCGGGCGTCGCAGCACGCACCGTGAACCGGTTCGGTCTACGCCCGCTGCTCGGCGCGGGTGGGCTGACCGCCGCTGCCGGGTTCGGCTGGTTTGCGGCGACGCTGACCGCCGACGGTAGCTTCCTCTCCTCTGTCCTCGGCCCATCCCTGCTGACCAGCGTCGGCATCGGCCTGTGCGTCGTGCCGATCGGCACCGCGGCGACCATCGGCGTGGCGCCGGCGGAGGTCGGCATGGCGTCCAGCTTGATCAAGAGCTCACGCCAGATCGGCGGCGCGGTGGGGCTGGCGGCCCTGGCGACGACGGCGATCACCGTCACCGAGCACCACGGCGGCGCCCCGGACACGGCGCTGGCCGCGGGCTACGCCGCCGCGGTCGGCGTCAGGAGTGGCCTGCTAGCGCTCGCCGCGATCCTGGCCCTGCTGCTCGTCCCGGCCCGACCGCAGGCCAGGGTCACCCCACCGGAGCCAGCGCCGGCCGCTCCCATCCCGGTCGGAGGCGAGCAGAGGACCTGACCTGCCCGCTCTCATCCCGGGCTGTCAGTGCCAGCCCGCCCTGCGCCCAGCCCGCCCTGCGCCGAACCCGCCCTGCGCCGAGCTGCTGCCCCGGGCCCGCCACGCGATCGGCGACACCTAGGCGACAGTTCGTTGTGAATCCCTCACTCACGGTAGATGCTGCGGCCACATCGTCGCATCGTGGCAGCCATCAGACCTCGGGGGAACCTCCATGCAACCGGACACCGCCGACCCCACCCAACCGGCCTTCCTCGCGACCTACCTGGCCGGACTCCCACAGCCCAAACATGATCACACCGGCCCGGCGCGCAGCGTGCGCGAGGACGACTTTGACGGCCATCACGTCGTCATCACGACCACCTACGAGATCACCGTCGACGGGCGGCCGCTGGACGTGCACATCGGGCTGTCGAACGACGGCTCGGCGCACTGCCACGGCCTGCCCGCCTACCAGCTCCCCTCGCTCGTGGACCTGGTGCGGGTGCTCATCCGCACCTTCCCCGACGAGTTCTCCCCGCACCCGACGCCCGACGACGGTCACGACGGCCACGATCACGGCGGCGATCACGGCGGAGCCGGATCCAGCGACCATCCCGAGCACCTCGACCACGTCCGCGACCATGGCGAGGGCGACGGCGACACCCACACCCACACCCACACCCACGGCGACGAGACCCCGGGAGGGCGGTGAGGTGGCCGCGGTCCGCCGGGACATCCTCCGCGACGACAAGTCGCGAGCCGACTACATCCGCGGCGTCAAGCTGCTCAAGCACGAGCCCACCACGCTGACCACGGACCGGTTCGGCGTCTCCGGGCCCGCCCGCCCCGTGTACACCTACGACCTGTTCGTCATCTGGCACGTCCTCGCGATGAACACCGCGGTGCCACCGGGCGGTGACGCCGGAACCCGCAACGCCGCGCACCGCGGGCCGGTTTTCCTGCCCTGGCACCGGGTGATGCTCAGATGGCTGGAGGCCCACCTGCAACGGGTTCTCCGTGACCCGGACTTCGGCCTGCCCTACTGGGACTGGGCGCTCGACGGCACCCCGCCCGCGCCGGACGGGGTGGCGAATCCGGCCGCCTCGGCGCTGTGGCGGGACACCCCGGACGGGTTCGGCGGTCAGGGCAGCCCCGTGCGCGGCGGCGCGTTCGCCTTCGACCGTGCCGACCCGACGAGCTTCCGGGTGCGGATCGCGACCAACTCCAGCGGCGCGCTGCGCCAGGTCACCGAGCGCGGCCTCGCCCGCAGGTTCGGCCAGAACGCGCCGTTCGGCTCGCCGCGGCTGCCTCGCACCAGCGACGTCCGCGCGGCCTACAACGCGCGTGCCGACCCGAGCCTCGCCGACTATGACCGGCCGCCCTTCGACGTCTCATCTCGCGGCTTCCGTAACCGGTTGGAGGGCTTCACCGGCCCCGGCCTGCACAACCAGGTCCACCTGTGGGTCGGCGGGGACATGGCCCCGGCATCGTCCCCGAACGACCCGGTGTTCTTCGTCCACCACTGCAATGTCGACCGGCTCTGGGAGGGCTGGATGCTCCGCAACGGCCGCCAGTACCAGCCGGATATGACGGCCCCACCGAGCCTGCTCGGCCACCGGATCGACGATCCGCTCGTCTCCCCGTTCGCCCCGGCCCGCAAGCCGGACACCCCGGGTGGCGTCCTCGACGTTGCGGCCTTCTACAGCTACGACATTCTGCCCTGACCTCCCGTCCCCCGGCGGACGTCCGACGGGGGACGGGGACGCCCGGCCTGGACGATCAGGAGGCGGCGGGAGCGCCGAGCTCGGCACGGTCGACGAGGTCGACGAGGTCGGCGAACCCGCGGCGGTCGACGAGGTCGGTGAACAGGTCCACGACGTCGGCGGCGAGCGAACGCAGTTCGTCGGCCGTAAACGGGCGGCTGTTCTCGAACGCGAGCTCGACGGTCCGGGCGAGCAGGTCCGCCCGCCGTTCCAGGGTGGCGACTGCGGGCTGGGCGGCGGCCCGCGGCGCGGCACTCTCGCCGCCGGCCAGCTCGCCCTCGGCCCGCACGAAACCCTCGAACGTCGCCTGGAACGCGTAGGCGACCTCGTCGGCCCCGAGCTCGGCACGGAGCACGCCGTACTCGGCGAGCAGCCGGAAGTACCGTTCGGACACCAGGTGGTGGCGTTCGTCCCAGGCGGGGTCGTGCTGGCGAGCCAGCCGGCCGAGCAGCTCCGGGTCGGCCAGCAGCAGCCCTCGCAGCAGCGGACGGTGCATGACTGCGAGGAAGTAGTCGTGGGCGAACTGGTGCGGCAGACAGGTACTCGGCCGGGTGCGCATCGCGACGAGCAGCTCGGACATCGCTCGGGCCACCGCCCGGTCGAAGACAGCGGCGAACAGCTTCTCCCGCGTCTCCCAGTGCAGGTAGACCGTGCCCTTGCCGATGTTGGCACCGACCGCGACGTCCTCGACAGTCACCCGCCGCGCGCCGTGACGCAGCAGCAGATCCTCGGCGGCGTCGAGGATGCGCGTGGCGCGCTCCCGCCCGCGCGACGGGTCCCGGGACCGGCCGGCTGTCGGGCTCACGCGACGACCGTATGACCGCTTTCGAGATCTGGTCAACGTTCATCACACCGCGCATTCAACTTTTGACCAGATTTGAAATCTGGTCATACGCTGACGGTCCGATCGGCCTCGACCCCACCTGCGGAGGACGCATGGGCAACCGGACGGTGCTCGTCTCCGGCGCCGGCATCGCCGGTACGACGCTCGCGTACTGGCTGTCCTGGCACGGCTTTCGGCCGATGGTGGTCGAGCGCGGGCTGTGGCAGCGGACCAGTGGCAGCCCGGTGGACGTGCGCGGCCCGGCCCTCCGGGTGGCAGAGCGGATGGGGGTGCTCGCGCGGCTGCGGGCCGCCGCCACCAACGTGACGGGGATGCGGTTCGTGGACGCGGCCGGCCGCAGCGTCGGCCGCGTCAACCTGCGCGCGCTCGCGCGCGCGACCGGCGGCGGCGACGTCGAGCTTCCTCGCGGCGCGCTCGCGACGATCCTGCAGGCGGCGAGCGCGGAGCACGCGGAGTTCGTGTTCGGCGACTCCATCGCCGGTCTGGCGCAGGACGAGCATGGCGTCGACGTGACCTTCGACCACGGTCGCTCCCGCCGATTCGACCTGGTCATCGGCGCCGACGGCCTCCATTCGGTGGTGCGCCGGCTCGCCTTCGGACCAGACGCGAACTTCGTGCGTCACCTGGGCCTCTACATCGCCACGGTGCCGTTCAACGGGCCGATCGAGCACCGGCGTGAGGTGGTCATGCACAACACCCCGGGTCGGGCCGTCGCCCTGCACCCGTCGGCCTCCGGACCGATCGCGTTTTTCGCCTTCCGCCGCCCGGATCTGGCGGACTTCAACCATCGTGACATCGACCAGCACCGCACCCTGCTTGCCGGCGCCTACGCATCCGGATCATGGCGGACGGCGGAGCTGCTGGCGCGGGCGCAGGCCAGCGAGGACCTGTACTTCGACGCGGTGAGCCGGGTGGACGTACCCGCCTGGTCGACGGGTCGGATCACGCTCGTCGGCGACGCGGCCTCCTGCGTGTCTCTGTTCGGCGACGGCTCCTCCCTGGCGATGGCCGGGGCGTTCGCACTCGCCGAGGAGCTGGCCGCTACCCCGGACGATCACCGTTCGGCCCTGCGCCGCTACGAGGCGCGCCACCGCCGTCTCGTCGAACCCCGCCAGCGCGGCGTCGATCAGGCTGCCCACCTGCTCATCCCCACTACCTGGACCGGCATCCGCGCCCGCAACGCAGCGACTCGACTTTGGCCGGCCGCCGCCGCTGCCGGTTGGCTCGGCAGCCGCCTGACCACCGCCGGTCGCGGCCCCAACCCGCCCCACCTCGCCCCCGCCCGCCCCGCCGGCGCCACCTCACCGGGCTGACCGCTCCCTACCCCGCGCCACGATCACAGGGCTCGGTAGGAGCGAGGAGGGCGCCTGAACGTGCGTCGGAGGACAACTACCGCCCGCCCTCCACCATCGGCGGTAGTCGTCCTCTGGGAAAAGGCCTCACTGTCGGTCCGACGTTGCCGCGTCTCCGGTCAGAGAGACCGCGATGACCACGGTGGCTGCCGACTCGTCGGATATGGCGATCCGGGCGATCAGCCCGGTGCGGGAGACCGCGTCGACGAGCGAGGGCGCCTGCTGCGCGCTGGTCTCGAACAACAGGCTGCCGCCCGGGGCCAGCCAGGACGGCGCGCCGACGACGACCCGGCGTAGCACGTCGAGACCGTCCGTTCCACCGTCGAGAGCCAGCCGGGGCTCGTGCTCCCGCGCCTCGGGCGGCATCAGGCCGATCGCGTCGGTCGGGACATACGGCGCGTTGACCACCAGGAGATCCACGCGTCCTCGCAGCGCCCTGGGGAGCGCGGCGAACAGGTCACCCTCGTGCACCAAGCCGCCGTCGGCGACGTTGCGCCGAGCGCAGCGCACTGCGGCGGGCTCGATGTCGGCGGCGTGTACCTCAGCGTCGGGCAGAGCTGCGAGCAACGCGGCCGCCACTGCACCGGATCCACAGCACAGGTCGACCACGACCTCGCCGGGCCGGCCACCGGCCTGGTCGAGGGCCTGTCGGACGAGGAACTCCGTGCGGTGCCGGGGCACGAACACGCCGACCTCGACCGCGATCCTCAGGCCGCAGAACTCCGCCCAGCCGAGGATGTGTTCCAAGGGCTTGCCGGCGACCCGACAGTCGACCATCGCGGCGAGCTCGGCGGTAGTCCGGGCGGCGCCCACAAGCAGTCGGGCTTCGTCCTCGGCGAAGACGCAACCTGCGGCACGCAGCCGACGAACGACATCGGGCAACGATGGAGACGGCGGAAGGGGCGATGGAATTGACGACACGGGAAGCCTTTCGGGACACCGAAGGGCGCCCTCCCGATCACCAGGCCCGGTCGACCCGCATGTGATCATGGGAGGAGTACACCCACCCTGATACCGCGGAAATGGGTCCCACCTCCTCAAAAAGATCATCTCTGACTGCGCCTACAGTACCAGAACCAGTTCGCTCTACCAGGGACTACGCACGGCCCACTGGAACCGGCAGCAGGGCACAATCGAGCAGCCCCGCGACGACCGCGCCGATGACGGCAAGATCGAGGTAGTGGCAGGCCATCGCCCCCGCATAGCTAGGGCCGCCCCACGCGTTCACCGTGAAGTTCGGGTCCAGTCCGGCCAGCACCTGCACCCCGGTCCGCCAACACAGGTAGAGCAGCAGCACGGCCAGGGCGGCGAGAACGGCAAGCCGCCAGAGCTCCACCGGGTGGCGACGGACAGCGAGCGCCGTCAGCCCGATTCGCCGCGCCGCGGGCCGGCCGAGCGGCGCAGGCAGCGCGCCCCGGGCACGCCGCTCGGCCGGAAGCCGCCGGCGGCGCAGCCAGGCACCGATGGCGAGCGCCCCGGCCAGGATCAGTACGACAAGGTGTGGCCCCCAGGCGGCAGTGCCCGCGCTGTGCCCCGCGCGCACGGCGGACCGGTGCTGGTACATGACACCGCCGGAGAGGACACCTGCGCTGAAAGCGCTCATAGCGAACCCGGTCAGAACGGGCGAGATCCCGGCGGCCGCCCGCTGCCGGCAAACGGTCCAGAGACCTGGATGCGGCCGATGCCGGAGCCGTGGACGGACGCTGGCTACCCTGCGCGGCGACGCGGCGGCTGGTTGGGGCGGAGCGGATGGACGCGGCTTCATGTCCATCAAACTCGCGTTTTTTGGCCGGCCTGTCGTCCATCGCCGGAACCCCCTCCAGGTCCTTCGAGGGGTGGACTCGGAGCGGCTCGATCCGACCTGAGACGGATGGCCCGAGTCATCCTGCGGAGGGACGCCGGGAGCCGACCTCGGCGTCTACCGTAATGTCCTATGGCGCTCATCACGCCGGCCCCGTCCGGCCCGACCCACCGGCCCGCATGCATGCAGGGATTCGTCGGGTCCGCCAAGGTCGACGTTTCCGCTAAGGCTGGCCGAAGTGCTGGACCCGGCGCCGTCGACATCGCGGTTGTCCTTGCTTCCTTCGCCCTGTTCAGTGTGCCGGCCGCATTGACTCCGACGGTCGCGACTGAGGCTGACGCCTACGGCTCGACCGCGCACATCCTTCTGTTCGGGGCACTCGCCGCCGCGCCACTGATAGCGGCCCGACGCTGGCCGCTTCCGGTTCTCGCCAGCGTTACCGCGGTCCTCTGCACGGCCGCGTTCGCAGGGGTCCGCTTCACGCCGCTGGTCAGCAACGCCGGACCAGCGCTCGGCATTGCCGTCCTCACCGTCGCGGATCATCACCCAAGGCGGACGTCACTGGCCGCGAGCACGGCGGCAGTCGCAGCGATCGCGGTCTCCACCGCCGTCGCCATGCGGCTGTATCCCGATCAGGAACAGGATCTGGTCCAGGCACTCATCGCCGCAGCGGCCTGGCTGGTCGGCGATGCCTTCCGCACCCGCCGCCGCTACCGGTCCCGGCTGGCGCTGGAGGCGAGCCGAGAGGCCGCGGAGCGGGAGCGCCGTATCCGCGCCGAAGAACGGCTTCGAGTGGCTCGAGACGTCCACGACGTCGTCTCGCACACGCTGAGCCTGATCGCGGTTCGCTCCGGAGTCGCCCGGCTGCTCGAGGACCCACGCGAGGCGCGTGAGGCACTGAGCGTGATCGAGACGACGAGCCGCTCGGCTCTCGACGAGGTGCGCCGCGTCCTACGCAGTACCCGCCAGGAGATCCGGGAGCCAGTGTTTCGATCAGACGCGACGCTGACAGCGCGACCGCAGACAAAGCCGACCGGAGTCTCGGGCCGGGCGGATGAGGCGGTCTCGTCGGGTGGGCGGCCCGAGCGCACCGAATCCGCGCGAGCTGGCGAACAGGCCAGTGCTGACGAGCCAGCCAGGGTCACCGAACCGAAGCTCGCAGACCTCGACCATCTGGTCGCCGGGCTGCAGCGACGTGGGTTCCGCACGTCATACCGGCGCACAGGCACCGAGCGCTGCTATCTCCCGGTCCTGGAGACCTCGGTGTACCGCATCGTCCAAGAAGCACTGACGAACGTGGTCCGGCATGCCAACGCCACCGAGGCCGAGGTCAGTGTGCACGACGGGCCGCGGGAGCTGGTCGTGAGCATCGTCGATGACGGCCACACCTCACCGGGCGGTCCAGAGCATCACCACAGCGTCGAGACGCCGGCAGATCGCCGGAGCGACCAGGCGCGCCACGACCCGGCTGATGAGCCGAGTGGCCGAACCCCGCGGCGACCCGAGCCGGACAGAGCATCAGGACCCGGGCTGGGCCTGGTCGGGATGCGCGAGCGAGCGGAGCTCTTCGCCGGCACGCTCAGTGCGGGCCCCCGGGAACGAGGGGGATTCGCGGTCGTGGCCCGATTCCCCGTCTCACTCGCCACCGTGATCGCGGATCAGTCTTGTGGGCTCCCACCGGCGTCTGTCCGGCCGTGCCCTGTCGGGCAGGATGCAGGCTGATGATGTTGACATCCAATGGCTCCGCGCCGGCGGAGAGCCATGATGGGCCCGGTAACCGCGCTGAAGCCGACTATGGGTCCCGCCCGTTGTCGGCGGCCGACGGTCGCGTCCGGGTCCTCATCGCCGACGATGAGGCCCTGGTCCGCGCCGGTTTCCGGGTGCTGGTCGAGTCCGCTCCCGACCTCGCGGTGATCGCGGAGGCCGAGACCGGTGCCCAGGCGGTGCGGTTGGCCAGGCACCTACGCCCGGACGTCGTTCTCATGGACATCCGTATGCCGATCATGGATGGCCTGGAGGCGATGCGGATCATCGCTGCGGACCCTGGCACCGCCGCGACGCGCGTCCTCGTCGTGACGACCTTCGATCAGGACGAGCACGTCTTCGCGGCCCTACGTGGCGGCGCCAGCGGATTCGTACTCAAGGACACTCGTCCGGAGGACCTCCTGGCCGCGATCAGGATCGTGTCCGCCGGCGACGCGCTGCTGACCCCGAGCGTCACCCGGCGGCTCATTACCGAGTTCGCCCAGCGGCCGCAGCGGCCCGCAGCCTGGGGTGAAGAGCTGACCCGGCTGACGGAGCGGGAGCGCGAGGTGCTCATCCAGGTCGCAGCGGGACTGTCGAACTCCGAGATCGCCAGGCGGCTACTCGTCGGCGTCACAACCGTCAAGACGCATGTCAGCCGCTTACTGACCAAGCTTGGGGCGCGCGATCGGGCGCAGCTCGTCGTCGCCGCGTACGAGTCCGGCGTGGTAATCCCCGGCGCCGATCCGCTCGCGCCGGGAAGGGACCGCTCGTGAGAACGATTCAGGCGAGGGCGTGCCCCGTGGTCGCCTCGACGTGGTCGGGCAACGGGTCATGGCGGTCCCCCACAGACAGGGTGCCTGTCGGTTCGACCAGGAGGATCGACGCGCCGACCGGAGATGCGGGACGGTGCTCCACACCGCGCGGGACGACGAAGATTTCCCCCCGGTTCAGGATGACGACTCGCTCCCCTCCGCCAGGCGCGTCGCGCACGGTGATGTGCAGAGTGCCCGCGAGCACGAGGAAAAGCTCGTCGGTATCGGAGTGCGCGTGCCAGACATGCTCGCCGGCGACCTTGGCGATGCGGATGTCGTAATCGTTTACCCGAGCGACGATGCGGGGACTCCACAGCTCCTCGAAGCTGCCGAAAGCGGCATAGAGGTCGACCGGATCCGCCCATGGACCTCGCGGAGGCTCGGCCGCCGCTGCTTCAGGGACAGCGTGCGCGGAGCCAGCAGACGCCGGGGTGGCGGCGGACGCGGAGGTGCCAGCGGGTGCGGAGGTGTCAGCGGGTGCGGGGCGGCGGTCGGGCCCGGAGACTGGCTCGGCGGTCATGCGTGGATACTCCCGCCCGGCGAAGGGATGGACGAGTGCTAGGAATCGCGCATGTCGCATGGATCCTCGCAACCGGATCGCGCGCCAACGCATCGAATTGCGGTGATCGTGGATGACGGGTCGAATCCCTTCGAGCTGGGTGTCGCCACCGAGTTGTTCGGGCTGCGCCGCCCCGAACTCGACCGACCCTGGTACGCCTGCACGCTCTGCGCGCCCATCCCGCGGGTCCGCATGCACGGCGGGCTGTTCACCCTGTCCGGCGTCGCCGGGCTCGACGTGGTGTCCGCCGCCGACACGGTCATCGTGCCGAACCGGCCGGATCCGCTCGTCACACCGCCACCGGCAGTGCTGGCCGCGATCCGGGCGGCCAGCGACCGCGGGGCCCGCCTGGTCAGCTTCTGCACGGGGACATTCACCCTCGCCGCCGCAGGGGTGCTCGACGGTCGCCGGGCCACGACCCACTGGCGGTGGGCCGAGCTGTTCACCCGCCGTTACCCCGAGGTACGGCTCGTACCCGATGTGCTGTTCGTCGACGACGGCGACGTGTGCACGGCCGCGGGCAGCGCCGCCGCCCTCGACCTCGGGCTGCATCTCATCCGCCGTGATCATGGGGCCGAGGTCGCGAATGTGGTCAGCCAACGGCTGGTGTTCGCGGCGCACCGTGACGGCGGGCAGCGGCAGTTCGTCGAACGGCCCGTACCGATCGTGCCCGACACCTCCCTCGCGCCGCTGCTGGACTGGGCCCGCCAGCGGCTCGACCGACCTACGGCGATCGCCGACCTCGCCAGCCAGGCCGCGGTCAGCCCGGCCACGCTGTACCGCCGGTTCCGCGCCGAACTCGGTGTCACTCCACTGGCGTGGCTGACCGCCGAACGGGTCGCCTTGGCCTGCCGCCTGCTCGAACGCGGAGAACATCGCCTCGATCTCGTGGCCCGGGCCAGTGGTCTCGGGACCGCCACGGGTCTGCGGGTCGCGCTGCGGCGACGCACGGGCCTCACGCCGACCGCCTACCGGAGCCGGTTCGGGCCGGGCCGACCGGCGCCCGGACTGGCCGGTCCGGCGGACAGCGGCTGAGCGGAGGGAGCGACAGAAAAGGTCGAGCAGGTCGGGAAACCGGATCGGGAACGGCCCGCGGGGCGGGCGGGAACGGTCCGTGGGCGGGCGGGAACGTTCCGTGGGCGGGCGGGAACGGTCCGTGGGGTGAGGCGGGGCGGATAGGCGGCCAGCGCCGATCGGGCTGCTCCAGACGACCAGCGTCTGGTCAATACAGAAGTCGACAGCGACGAGACCCTGATCCCAAGGATGGCGACTTGTAGTCTTTTCTCGCCTGCAACGACCGTTTCAGCCATGGCCTTCCGCGCCCGCCGCGTGCGAGGAGGAGGTTCGAGGATGGTGGGCGATCCGTCCGTCATCGGCCGCGTCGGCGCGCTCATCGTGGGCACCCGGGGTGACGCCGGGCCGGGCGAGGTGGTGGTGCGGGTTCGCGGCGGGATCGAAACATTCCTCGCGCTGTCCGACACCCCGCTGCCCAAGGGCGTGTCTGTGCTGGTCATCGGGACGCGCGGGCCTCGGACCGTCGAGGTGGTGCCGTGGCTGGATCCCGCCGCCGTCTTCGGCGGCGATCTCTGACGAAAGGTTCGCGGCGTGTTTGGTTACCGAGTCCCCGCACCCGACCAGGCGATGCTGATCTCGGGCGGGAAGAACCGCGGTGGGATGCCTTTCAGGGTGGTCACCGGTCACGGCGGGTTCATTCTGCCGTTCTTCCGCAAGGTGCGCTTCCTGACCCTGGCCATGTGCGAGGCCGAGGTCGCGGAGACATGCGTCACCTACCAGGGAATCTCCCTGAACGTCCGGGCCGTGATCGCCTTCAAGGTGGGCAACGACAGTGAGAGCATCGTCAACGCCGGCCAGCGCTTCCTGTCCGACCAGGGCCAGATGGCCGTGCTGACGGGGCGGATCTTCTCCGGCCACCTGCGTTCGATCATCGGCTCGATGACGGTCGAGGAGATCATCCGCGACCGGCAGAAGCTCGCCACCGAGGTACTCGACGGGTCCAAGGCGGAGATGGCCCGGATCGGGCTGACCATCGACGCGTTGCAGATCCAGTCCATCGACGACGGCAGACTCGGCTACATCGCGGCGATCGCGGCGCCGCACAACGCCGCCATCCAGCGTCAGGCTCAGATCGCCCAGGCCGAGGCCAACCAGGCGGCCGCCGAGGCCGAGCAGCGATCGCAGCGGGCGCAGGCGGAGTACGCCCGGCAGACCTCCATCGTCCAGGCCCAGTATCGGGCGGAGATCGACCGAGCCCAGGCAGAGGCCGCACAGGCCGGGCCGCTTGCGCAGGCCCAGGCGGAGGTGGCGGTGACCGCGGCGCGGACCGAGCTGGCCGAACGCGAGGCTCAGTTGCGCCAGCAGCAGCTCGTCACCGAGGTCGTCAAACCCGCAGAGGCGGAGGCCGAGCGGGTCCGCGTCCTCGCTCTCGCCGAGGCCGAGAAGATGAGGATCCAGGCGGAGGCCGCCGCGTCGCACAACCGGGTTGCACTCGACCGGATGCTCATCGACCAGCTTCCGGAGATCGTCCGGCAGGCGGCCTCGGGGCTGGCGGGCGCGAACGTCACGGTGCTCAACGGCGCCGAGGGCATCGGTGAGATCGCCAGCGGACTCGTCGGGCAGGGCGTAGCCATCTTCGAGGCCCTACGCGCGGGCGTCCGGCAGCCGGCCTACGCCGCCGAAGGCCAGGAAACCAGCGCCAGCGCCGGACACCCCGGCATCGGGACCGCCCGGCCCGTTCAGGAGACGTAGACGTGCTTACGGCCGGCAGCGGCGGGACGCGCCTCCGGCCGGCCGCAGTATCCGTACTCCACGCGGCGCCGCCACACCGTGAGCCGGCATTGATCGGCCTCGATCGTCCAGGTCCGCCGCTCGACCCGGTCCTCGACCTGCACGGGGTTTCGGGTCCCTGCCTCGGTGGCGCGGCGGTGCGCCCAGGAGTGCGCCGCCTCCCACTCCAGGAAGGTGGCCACCAGTTCGCCATCGCCGTCATAGACCTGGAATCGGCGAGTCGCCATTGTCACGCCTTTCAGCCAATTACCGAATAATGAGAACCGTGGAGCTGTCCACGGTGCGCGGTCACGTCTGGTGGGGCGTCGGTCCGGCCCGCGATGGTGGGTTGGCCGGCTCCGGGCGGGGCTCGACGCCCACCCGCCCGGAGCCGGCGATCGGCGGCCGCCCCCACCGGCCCCGGCCAGCGCGTCGACGTGCCGCGTGGTCGTGGACTGCCTGGTCGCCGGCCACGTGGCCGCAGCCCTCGCGACGGCGGGCCGCGCCATGGTCGTGGCGGTCCGAATCTCCCGAGCGGACGGGATGGACGGGATGAGCGGGGTGGCAGAGGTGGACAGCGCGGTGGGGGCGGGCAGCACGACCGACGCCTCCCGGGCGGTCATCCCGGCATGGTCGCAGGATCGACGCCTCGGACCCCGCGCGATCGCCATCGACTACTCCCCGTGATTCCTCACCGTACCAAGTTCTCACCCAGAGCGTTGTGTTCGCCACTCAAAGTAAACCAAGACTCGCAGCATGGCCCCTGCCTCGACCGTCTGCAAGAGCTTCTGTAAGAGTCTCGCTACCCAGAGCTGCGCACTGTGTATGAGGAGTGGCGATCCAGTGGCAGGATGCACCCATCACTCCGAACAGACCGAAGGACTAGCGATGGCCACGAGCGGCGGTCCGACTGTGCGGCGGCGGCGGCTGGGTGCCGAGTTACGGCGCCTGAGAGAGGCGGCGGACGTCTCGGTCGACGAGGTGTGCCAACTGCTGCGATGCTCGGTCTCGAAGGTCAGCCGGATGGAGAACGGGCGGGTGCCGGTGCGCACCCGCGACGTGTCGGACCTGCTCAACCTGTATGGTGTTACGGAGGGTGAGCAGCGCGACGCGCTGCTGGCGTTGGCCCGGGAGTCCCGCCGGCACGGCTGGTGGCACTCCTACCACGATGTCGTCCCGGCCTGGTTCGAGATCTACATAGGCCTCGAGGGTGACGCGGCGTCGATCCAGGTGTACGAGTCCCAGCTCGTCCACGGGCTGCTCCAGACCGGAGACTACGCCCGGCAGGTCATCCGGGCCGATGACCCGGAGGCCGACGAGGAGGAGGTCGAGCGCAAGATCGCCTTGCGGATGGACCGGCAGCGTCGGCTCACCGCCCCCGACCATCCCCGGCTCTGGGTGATTCTGGACGAGGCGGTGCTGCGCCGGGAGATCGGCGGTCGGGCGGTCATGCGCGACCAGCTCGATTTCCTCGCCAAACGGTCCGAACTCCCGAATGTGACGATCCAGGTCCTGCCGTTCGCGGTGGGCGCACACTCCAGCCTGGGCAGCGCATTCTCCATACTCGGATTCCCCGATTCGGAAGACCACGAAGTGGTCTATATAGAAGAGGCGGCCGGCAGCCTTTACATCGAGCGTGCCGCCGAAGTCCGGCGCTATAAGTTGAAGATGAATCACCTTCTGGCCGCCGCCCTGCGGCCAGAAGAATCCATACAGATGATACTTTCCGTCGCAAAGGAACTCAAATGACCAGATTTGCGAAGCCCGATGTGGGCGGTCCCGCCGAGCTGGCCTGGCGCAAGAGCAGCCACAGCAACGGAGCAGGTGGCATGTGCGTAGAGGTCGCCCCCCTGGGCGAGGGCATCGTGGTTCGTGACTCGAAGAACCCCAGCGGTCCCGTGCTCGCCTTCTCCGCGGCCGAGTGGGACGCCTTCCTGGCTGGCGCGCGGGACGGCGAGTTCGACCGAACCCGGGTCCGCCAGGCCTGACTCACCCCGGCCCGACCTGCCCAGCCCGACCGACCGACCGACCCAGCCTGACCCGGCCTGACCCGGCCTCGCACTCGGCCGGACTCGGACTCGGACTCGGAGCTGACCAGAGCCCGGCCGGACGAAGCGGCTGGCGAGACCGGCCTGGCCCGAGCCTGCGCTCCCCCTGCGCCCGACAGCGCCAGGTCCGGCCCGGACGCCTCCACCGGATGCGCCCGGGCCGGTCGGGGACCGCTGGGCCGGGGACGGCCGCCGGTCGTGGGGGCGGAACGATCCGATCAACGTCGACGTTCCCGCCCCGACCGGGTCGAGGTTCCTGTTCTGACGGTGCGGTGGCGGCCGCTCGACATGCCGGTTGGCTCTTGCGCAACGCCCCCCGGTCGCGCACTCTTGTAGATGTTCAGTCGGTCCTCGTTGTTCAAGTGTTCGTCCCGTTGTGGTCGTGGCATTTCCGGGGCACGACGTCCGCGTCGTCCATCGCGCAGGGTGGGCAGGCGGACCGGACGCTCCCGGCGCCGTGGCGGCATGGGGCGGCGCTCGGCCACCTTCGCCCACTGGACGGGCCACGCGGGCTGCAGATGCCCGCCCAACGCGGAGGAGGGCAGTCGTTGTGATCATTTTTGACGGTACGGCTACCCGCGTACAGCGCCGCCACGCCACGGTCCGGGTGGCCGCGTCGCAGGCGGTGCTCGACCCCGGCGGCCATCAGGCTGCGCGTATGGCCTCAGTCCTCACAGCCGCGTGTTGTCGCCCGCCGGCAGGGGGGCCTCGGGCAGGCTCGGTGGCCGGCGGAGCCGCCATCCCGTCGCCGTCCTAGCTGAGGACGGCGCATCCCGCCCGCGCGCCGGGCACCCTCTCACATCTGATCACGGTCGGTCCGCATCTGGATCCGCCGGGCATGGACGTCCCCGACGGATCCCGGGTTGCGGGCACGGCTTCCGAGATTCACCGCGTAGCACCATCCTGTTCCCCTGCCACTGGGAGGTGATTGCCGTGGCCACCGCCACGACCAACCTGCTCAACACCCCGATGAAAGATCAGCGAGTCGAACGTGTTCGGCGCGCGGCACTGTCGGCGTACGTGGACGGGAAGATCACCTACGCGCAGGCGAACCTCCGGGTACGCAAGGCTCTCGAACGCTTCGGGGTGTGATGGGCCGGCCCAGGCCCGGCGGGCGGCGCCGTCCGCCGGCCGGCCCGTCCGCGACCGGCGCGGTCCGCCGGCCTGGCCGACCCTGGACCTCCCGGCCAGGCCGCCGGGCTCGCCGCCGCGGCTGACGTTCGAGGCGCGCCGCGGGCGAGGTGCCTGCCAGTACCACAGCCGTAGATCGCGCCGGTGACCTGCGGTGACGCTGAACGCAGGGCAGCCACATGCACCGGGCGAGGCGGTCGACGAGTACGAAGCTGGGTGTCGTCGCAGCGATGAGTCTGGCGGCGGCGCCCACAAGTCTACCTTCCGACCGAGACAACCGACTCATCGGGAGTAGGGCATGGGCCTCATCCACATCGAGCTGTTCGCAACCCTCGACCTCGTCGGGCAGGCACCCGGCGGCCCCGACGAGGACCCGGTGGGGTTCGCGTTCGGCGGCTGGCAGGCGCCCCTGCTGGACGAGGTCACCGGGGCGCAGGTCGGTGCCGCGTACGAGGGCACGGATGCCCTCCTGCTCGGCCGGCGGACGTATGACATCTTCGCCGCCTACTGGCCGTACCAGGAGGGCGGGGAGGACAACGAGATCGCCACGCTCTTCAACAGCGTCCCGAAGTACGTGGCCTCCCGCGGCAGGCCCGACCTCTCGTGGACCGGGTCCACGCAGCTCGGCCCGGATCTCGCCGGCGCGGTGCGCGAGATCCGTGACCGGCACGAGCACGTGAAGGTCGTCGGGAGCCTGAACCTGGTGCAGACCCTCCTGCGCGAGAAACTCTTCGACCGTCTCGACCTCTGGGTGCACCCGCTCGTGCTCGGCGTCGGGAAGAAGGTGTTCGACGGTGGCGCGGTGCCCACGAACGTCACCCTCCTCGAACCGCCGGTAGCCGGTCCGAAGGGCACCGTGTACCTGCGCTACGGGCTCGCCGACGGCACGCCCGGAACGGGGGACATGAGCGCACCCGATCGCGGTGCCGGGCGCGCCGGCTGAAGCCGCCCCGCGCCAGGTGGGTCCGTGTCGTCGGCGGTGGATCCCAGCAGGTCCCGCGCGCCGGCTGCGACGTCCCGCCGTGCGAACCCGCCCGCGATGTACTAGGCGAGGCGAAGGCGACGGTCGGCCACGCCGACGGTGAGCTGCTGCCCCCAGGACAGCTCGATCGTGTCCGTCTCGATGCCGTCGCCGAACACGACCATCCGATCGGCCTCCACCAGGACCTCCAGCCGCGCCGGCCCGGCGAGGCGGCCCTCGGTGCAGGCGGTGCCCGTGGCCGGTGACGGCCACGCCTCGCGGACGAACCAGGCCAGCGCGCCGGCGGTCGGCGCCGGGAGCGAAAGCTCGCTGCGCCGCTGCGCCCAGACCGAGCGGCACCAGCCCGTCGCACCGGTGCCGGTGCCGACCAGCAGACCGGACGACGCCTGCCGCTCGGTCACCGGCGTGCCCTCGCCGGGAACCCGCAACCGGTATCGGGCGGTCTGGTGGCCGGGGTGGCCGACGTAGACCTCGTTGAGCGCGACGAGGCGCTGGCCGTCGTCGGAGCGGGCCTCGACCATGGTCAGTTCGCGCAGCAGGCGCCCCAGCCCCCGGGCGGGATCCGCGGGCGATCCTTCGACGGCGCGCAGCAGCGCGGCAGCCTCTCCCGGGGCGTGCCGGACCAGGACACCCGGCGTGTGGGCGGGTTCGGCGTTGATCCCCAGGACGAGCTGCCCGTCGAGGTACTTCGCGACGTTCGCGACGAGCCCGTCCTGCCCGACGCAGACGACCACGTCATCCGGAGCGAACAGGAACCGGTCGAGGTCGGTCCGCTCCACCTCGCCGCGACGCCAGTGCGGCGGGATCGCCGCGGCGACCGCCCGACGGGCCCCCTCGGCGGCGTCGTGGGCGGCCTGCACCTCGGCCAGCTCCCGCCCGCGGGTGGCCAGGAAGAAGGCGGCCTGGCCGCGGGTGCCGTGCCGGTCCAGCAACTCGGCGTACTCGGTGCGCCGGTGCACGAGCACCGCGCGCGGGGCGAGGCTCACCGAGGGGTGCCGGCGCGGACGAACCGGGCGACCGCCTCGGTGACCACGTCGGGGGTGATGGTGAGCGCCCCGATCGCGGGCAGATGGTCGGCCAGGTCCCGCACCGCCAGCGCGACCACCGCCGAGGTGTCCAGGCCGGTGACCGCGGCGACCCGGGCCGCCTCGGCGTCGGCCTCAGCCTGCCCGACCAGGCGCACGGCCTCGGCCCGCGCCGCCGCCTCCACCCGAACCTGCTCGGCCTGCGAGCGGGCGGCCGTCTCGGCCCGCTCCGCCTCCGCCGCGGCGGCGATGCGCGCCGCCGCCGCCTGCTCGGTCATCCGGCGCTGCTCGTTGGCGCCCTCCTGGGTCACGAGCCGCTCCGCGCGCACGGCCAGCTCGATCTTGCTCTGCAGCTCGTTCTCGGCGATGCGCCGCTCCTGCTCGACGGCGAGCGCGCGGCGGCCGTAGGTGGCCCGGTCGGCCTCGGTCTGGATCTGTTCGCGGGTGGGCGTGCGCAGCGCCTTCTCCACCTCCGGCGACGGGCGGACGGCGACCACCCGCACCCCGACCACACTCACCCCCGTCTGGACGAGGCGGGCGTCTGCGCGCAGGCCGTCGGTCACCCGCGCCCGGATGACCGGCACCCCCTCGGCGAGGGCGGTGGTGAGCGACGTGCGCGCGAGCAGGTCCGAGGCGTACTGCTGGGCGGACTCATTGATCATCCCGGCGAGCTGGTCGAGCGGCTTCTCCCGCCAGGTGCCGAGCTCGGGGTCGATGCCGAAGTCGAGGCGGGTGGCGGCCAGCACCGGGTCGGCGATCCGGTAGGTGACGGTGGCCTGCACCGCGACGTCCTGGAAGTCGGCGGTCCGCGCGTGGAAGAGCACCGCGAGCTCCCGGTCGTCGACCGGCACCTCGCTGATCACCGCCGTGCGCGGCCGATACCAGAAGACCAGGCCGACGCCCTCGTGGGCGACGGCCGTGCCGCGCTGGTGGCGGATGTACGCGGTGGGGGTGCCCCGCAGGTGGCACAGGAACGGCGCCCGGCTGATGTCCGCCATGAGGAGGTCCTCTCTTTATCGTCGAACTGACGATAATCCGGGAACGCGGTTCTCGTCAACCTGACGAGTAAGGTTCCCCGCATGCCGTCCCGCCCTGAGTCGTCCGCGGCCACGACCACCCACGCCGACGGCGGCGGGGCGGTCGGGCTGCCGGCGGACGTCGTGCCGGTCGCCCTCAGCGTCGATCTGGTCCTGCTGACGGTCCGCGAGGAGCAGCTCCAGGTGCTGCTGGTGCGCCGCGGTATCGAGCCCTACCGGGACCGTTGGGCCCTACCGGGCGGCTTCGTCCGGCCGGGGGAGGATCTCGCCGAGGCGGCCGTGCGGGAGCTCGCCGAGGAGACCGGGCTACGCCACCCGCCGGCACACCTCGAACAGCTCGCGACCTACGGCGCGCCGGATCGCGATCCCCGCGGGCGGGTCGTCACGGTGGCGTTCCTGGCGCTCGCGCCGCAGTCGCGCACGCCGATCGCCGGCACGGACGCCGCCGCGAGCCGCTGGGAGCCGGTCTCGACCCCTGGCGGCGGGTCCGGGCTGGCCTTCGACCATGCGGCGATCCTCGCGGACGGGCTGGAACGCGCCCGGGCAAAGATCGAGTACAGCGCGGTGGCGACGGCCTTCTGCGAAGGCGAGTTCACGGTGGCGGAGCTGCGCCGGATCTACGAGCTGGTCTGGAGCTCGCGGCTGGACCCCCGCAACTTCCACCGCAAGGTGACCGGGACCGCGGGCTTCCTCATCCCGACCGGGCGCTTCACGACCCGGGACGGGGGCCGGCCCGCGGAGCTGTACCGTCAGGGCGACGCCACGGTGCTGCATCCCGCGATGCTCCGGCCCGTCCCGCGGCTACCCTGAGTGGGCCATGGGTGGCCGCGGGCGGGAGATGGCCGGGCGCCCGGGCGATCGGGGGGTGAACCCGGGCGGCCGGCCACCTCGACTATCTCACCGAAAGCACACGCGGTGTCACTATAAGTTTGGGGTCATGCCGTCAGGGTTAGCGACCGTGCCGGTCCGCGCCCTTGGTGATGGTTCGTCGCCCGGTCCGGCAACCCTCCGAGTCAGCCGAGTTCCCGCAGCGCGGCGCCGGGCCCGCCGTCTCCCCGGCCCGGCGGGTTCCACGGTTCGTCGCCGTGGCGAGAACGCCGTCCGAGATCCACCCGCTCCAGGTCAATCCGCTTCGATTCCAGCCGCTCGGAATCCAGCCGTTCCGAGTCCAACCGCTCGGCGGGGTCCAGTCGGTCAGAATCAGCTCCACGCAAATCCGGCCGACCGGGACCGGGATCCGGCCGATCTGCATCCGGCCGACCTCCATCCGGCCGACCTGGATCCGGCCCGTCGGGGCGTGCCGCGGCGCCCTCCAGCTCGTCCACGGAGCGGTTGGCCGCCATCCGGTCGCGCCCGAGGGCGGCGATGCCGGCGGCCACCATCACCATCGCGACGATGAACGCCACCCGATGGGCGCCGTCCGGGGCCGGCTCGCCGAACAGCGTCAGCCCCAGGGTGACCGGCAGGAAGGCGGACACCCCGCTGGTCACGGGGAAGGCGATCACCGCCGCCCGGCCCTGCAGCCCGCGCTGCTGCAGACCGAGAGCCAGCACGGAGAACAGCACGAGGACGTACGGCGTCGGGGTGGTGAGCAGGTCGGCCAGCGCGGACTGGCCCTCGCGGCGATCGTTGACCGCCAGGCCGATCTGACGGGTCGCGAGGGTGGCGATCGCATAGCAGACGCCGGCGGCCGCGCCGAAGCCGAACGCCGCCCCGGCGATCATGCTCCGGGCGGCGGCGACGTTCGCGAGGAACGCGCACACCAGGGCGAAGATCAGGCCGAGGACGAGGAAGGCCAGCAGGACGTCCGTGCTGGCCGCGCTGCCGACCTCGGCGCGACTGGCGAAGCCATAGGCGAGCAGGCCGACCCCGGCGACCATCGAGCCGACGCCCAGCCAGCCCGTCAGGCTGATCCGTTCACCGAGCACCCGCTGGGCCAGTAACGTGAAGATGATCATGTCGAGAGCCATCACCGGGGCGACCATCGCCACCGGCGCGACCGACAGGGCGTAGACCTCCAGCAGGAACGAGGCCGCCTCGACGGCGAGCCCGAGCAGCCACAGCGGGCGCAGCACCAGCCGGGCCAGCAGGCCCAGCCCCAGGCCGGAACTGTCCTCCTCGCGCCGGGCGGCCCGCGCCTGCACCAGCGGCGCGACCCCGTACAGCGCGGCCGACACCATCGCGGTGGGCAGGCCGAGCGCCAACGCCTTGCTCATACGCGCGCCATCCTGGTCACGGGCGTGCCGTCGTTCGCGCCTGGATCCGGCCGTTCATGCCGGGGTCCCCCTGCCCTGCCCATGCGCTGGCCGCCTCACTCGTCCCCCGCCGCCCCGGGCCCACACCCGGGACGACAACATCTGACGGGGTCAACACCGGGGGCCGCGTGGAACGTCCCGGGCCGGACGAGCGCCCGCCCGACGCCGATGCGTCCCACCGCCGACGCGTCTCACCAATGGGCACCGCATCACCAGTGGGCACCGCATCACCAGTGGGCACCGAAGCCGATCTGCGCCAGCGCCGAGCCGAACGCCTGCTCCCACGCCTGCGGCCCGATCGCCACCCGGTCCGAGGGGGGCTTGACCCGGTCGAGGCAGGCGAGCGCGGAACGGGTCAGCGACACCGGATCGGTGTTGGTGACCTCGGCGTGCCCCCGCTCAAGCTCCTTCTGCAGGTTGTCCCGGCCGTGCCCCGGCACGACGTCGATGAGCAGCAGGTCCCGGCCGATCACCCGCGCCTCGCTGCAGGTGTCCCCGGAGGAGGTGACGACCAGGTCGCTGGCGGCCATCAGCGCCGGGATGCGGTCGGTGAAGCCGAACGGGATGACCTTGTGCTGCCGCTCGGCCAGGGCGGTCAGCCGCGCCGCCAGCGGCTTGTTCCGCCCGGCCACCGCGAGCACGTAGATCCCCGCCGCGGCCATCGCCGCGGCACCCTCGACCAGCGGCCCGAGACCCCAGGAGCCGGACATCAGCAGCACGCACGGGGCGTCGGCCGGGATGCCGAGCGCCGCGCGCGCCTCCTCCTGGGTGGGGGGGTCGTAGAACGGCTCGCGCACGGGGGTGGGCACGACCGAGACGAGCGCGCCCGGCGCGAACCGCCGCACGTAGCGGGCGGCAGTCTGCGAGGTGACCAGGTACAGGTCGGTGTTGTCGTGCACCCACAGCCGGTGCACGCAACAGTCGGTGGAGAACACCGCGGTGACCAGGCCGGGGAACTCCGGCTTGACCCGGCTGGTCGCCGCGGCGCCGGTGGCGAAGATGGAGATGACGAGATCGGTCGGCTGCTCGGTGAGCTCCTGGCGCAGCGCCGGGACGACGTAGCGGCTCGACGCCCGCTCGATCGCCAGGGCCAACCGGCCACCGGTGCGCATCTGGGAGAAGTGCACGGCGTCGTAGAGGCCCGGCACGGCGATCATCCCGCGGAAGACCTTCTCCCCACGGGAGCCGTTGCGCCCGCCGAGCATGCGCAGGCTGTCGGCGGTCCGGGCGGTGAACCCGCGCCGCGCCAGCGACGCCCCGCACGCCTCGGCCATGACGTCGTGCCCCATGCCCAGCGAACCGGACAGCAGCAGCGCCGATCCGCGACGGGTCGCCGGCTGCCGCGCCCCAGCCCCGGCGAACAGGGCCGCGGCCGCGGCCTCCTCCACCGCGAGGCCGTTGATCACCGGTCCGCCGCGGTCGGGCGCCTTGTCGTCGCCGAGGCGTCCGACCGCCGACGCCACCCCCGCCGGCCGACCCTCCGCGGAGGGTCGGGTCGGGGGAGCGGCGGTCGCCGCCGGATCGCCGTTTTCGGATGGTCCGCTCACCGTGATACCGCCGATCTGAGCCATGGTTACTCCGAGGACGCTGCGGAGACGTCTAGGTCGTCGACGGGCTGGACGGCCTGCGTCGGGGGCCGTCGGTTTGCCAGGTACCACTCGATGTACTGCCGTACCCCGTCCGTGAACGGGGTGGTCGGTCGCCAGCCCAGCAGCTCCAGCGCCCGCTGCGCCGACACCTCCCGGCCCCGGAAGTCGCCCGGCCGGGCCGGCACGTGCTCGATCGCCGTGCCGGGGAAGTGGCGGCACACCGCCTGCGCCATCTCCAGCACGCTGACCGCCTCGGCGCCCTCCAGGGCGATGGTGGCGTTCTCCGCCTCGGGCCGCAGCGCCAGCACGTGGGCGTCGGCGAGGTCGCGGACGAACACGTAGTTGCGGAACTGCTGTCCGTCGCCGGCGACCGTGAGCGACTCGCCGTCGAGCGCCTTGCGGACGAACCGGGCCAGCACCAGCTCGTCGCGCATGCCGGGGCCGTAGGGGATGCCGTAGCGCAGGATCGTGAAGGGCAGCCCGTAGGTCTGCTGATAGCTGTGCAGCAGCAGCTCGGCGGCGAGCTTCGTCGAGGTGTAGACGTGGCCGGCGCGCCCGAGGGTGATCTCGGCGTCCTCGGTGAGCGGCGCCGGATCCGCCCGTTCCCCGACCGCGCCGTAGACCCACACGGTGCTGGCGAACAGCACGCGGGCGACGCCGGCCTGCCGGGCCGCCTCGCAGACGTTGCCGGTGCCCTCGACGTTGAGACGCACCGTGCGCGCCGGGTCGGCGTAGGCGAAGTCCACGTTGGACATCCCCGCGACGTGGAACACCGCCTCGACCCCGGCCAACGCCGCGGTCAGCCCCGGCAGATCGAGCACGTCGACCTGCCGGCTGGTCGCCCGCGGGTCGCTCGGGCGGGAGTCGACGTCGAGGGAGAGGACGTCGTGGCCGGCGTCGAGGAGCCGGTCCACGACGTGGCTGCCGATGAACCCCGAGCCTCCGGTAACGGCAATCTTCATGCTCACGCTCACCCGTCCAGGTCCAGGCTCGCCAGCGCGGCGGCGAAGGAGGTGACCACGTGGTCGGCCTCCGCGTCGGTCATGTCGGAATGGATCGGCAGGCACACGTGCCGGGCGCACAGGTCCTCCGCGACCGGCAGCGAACGGCCCGCGTAGTCGCTGAACACGGGCTGCTGGTGCAGCGGCGCCTCGTAGACCTCACCGCTGAGCGAGACCCCGTGGCGCTCCTTGAGCTCCTTCTTCAGCCGCGCCCGGTCGACACCGGGTCGGGGCAGCACGATGTACTTGTAGTAGTTGCAGACGTCACCCGCGGGCACCCGCAGGCGGCCGGCGCCGTCGAGGGCGTCGAGCGCGGCGTCGTAGCGGGCGGCCACGGCGGCGCGGGTCGTCAGGAACTCGCCGAGGTGGCGCAGATGCACCTTGCCGGTGACGGCGTGCATCTCGCTGAGGCGCCAGGCGTAGCCCTGCTTGATGTGGGTGTTGCCGAGGAAGCCCGCCTTGCCCTGGTCGCGGTAGATCAGCGCGGCCTCGTGGATGGCGGGGTCGGCGGTGACGATCATCCCGCCCTCGCCACTGGTGATCAGCTTGGTGGGGTAGAACGAGAACGCGCCCGCCACCCCGAAGGAGCCGGCGTATCCCTCACCGTGGCGGCAGCCGTGGGCGTGCGCCGCGTCCTCGACGAGTGCGAGGCCGCGGTCGGCGCAGAACGCCGCCAACTCGGCGACGTCCGGCGCGATCAGGCCGCCGATGTGCACCAGCACCACGGCCCGGGTGTTGGGGGTCACGGCCGCCTCGACGTCACGGGCGGTCAACGCGAAGGTGTCCGGACTCACATCCGCGAAGACCGGGGTGGCCCCGGCCCGGAGTACCGCGAAGGCGGTCGCGGCGAATGTGTTGGTGGGAACGACGACGTCCGCACCCTGAACGTCCAGACTTCGGAGAATGATCTCCAGTGCGGCCGTGCCGCTGCTCACGGCCACCGCGAACGGGGCTCGGTGAGCGGCGGCGAATGCCGCCTCGAATTCATCGGTATGAGCGCCCAAGGTCATCGCGCCGGTGGAAAGGATCTCGATCGTGGCCGACGCGATCTCCGCGCGATCCTCCGGTGAGAAGACGATGCGCGCCGCGGGGACATGCACCTGTTCACCCCTGCCTTCCGAGTTATCCGTGTGAGCGGGCACTGCTCCGGATGCCCCGTATCGCGGTGGCGCGCCGATGCGCGGACCCCGGTCGCCCGGCATCGCGGCCCAGCCGCAATGTCGGGTCCGCGGGCGTCCGCGAGACGGCATCGCCGCGATGCGGAACTCCCCTGGCGGCCGCGACCCTCGCGACCCCACGGCCCCGGATTACGCCGGCCTCCCGCCGACGCGACCGCGCCCCCTCCAACTCGTCCGGATGTAACGCCCAGCTTTGTCAGTACATGCCCAAAACAGGCTATCGACCCCGGTCGACGGCGCAGCTACGGCCCACACTGGTTATCTACGAAACATCTCACATCTATCCGAAAGTAGCCGAACCTGTCGGCAAAGCGACGCCAACCGTCGGGTCGTTCATCCACATCGCCGAAGACACGCACTCCGGGACGGACGGTGATCGATCGTGGGTGCCCCCTCTCCCTCCCCGCCGACGGTCCGGAGGCCGCCGGGCGCACGGGGCTTCGTCGCGCCTCCGATACCCGTTGTGGCAGTCGGTCACCCTCCCATCACCAATCGCGAACCGGGCGGGCCTGGCCCGCCGGTGGCCCACCGGCGAGACCGGCGCGGTGACGCGCCACTCCGCGAGACGGGGGTCGACCGGTCGGGGATCCCCGCCGGGCGAGGCTGATCGGCGGGGCGGGCAGCGCGCCGGGCGACCACCGGGAGATCGCGCCGGCGGTGGTCGCCGGCCATGGGCGGGGGCGTCGGCGCCCAGGCCCGGGGGCCGGATTCACCCCGTGGGGGTGAGCGGCGGCACGACGCCATCCCATGACCACCGGCACGGAGGCGAACGCTCCGACCTGGGATTGCCCCGACCTGGGAACGCTCCGCACCCACTCGGACGCAAGAAGTCCCGGTGAAGCCACCTCACCTGGCGTACGGGGGGAACGCAGGTGCAGAACTTCACCGGGACTAGTGAAAGTGTACGACCCCCATCTGTCGGAGGCGACAGGACCAAAGTCACTCACGTCTGACTCTTGCCATTTGACGCCCCAACGTGCTTGACAATGGACGATTAGCTATCGAACCGCCCGCCGAAAGCTGATCTCGCCACGGTCCGTGTCGTACAACATCCAGTGGGACGGCTTGCCTCGGGCGGGCCCGACGTTGACCACCAGCGTGGCAGCGACGGACGGGCCCGCACCGGCCGGACCGGGGACGGGTGCCGGTCCGCTTGCCGGGCCGACGACCGCGAGGCCGCCGCCGCGGTCCGACCGGGGCACCGGGACCGGCCGGCCGGGTTCGACGGGAGGCAGCGCCCGCACGACCGTCGCCGACCCCACGAGCCCCACCGGCCCCACCAGCCCCGCCGCCGGGTCGTCCGCCACCTCGCCGCCGGCGGCGGTGTCCGACCAGACGATCTCGAACATGGCCTCCTGGTGGGTGTGCCCCACCACCACGACCGGCACCCGGGGGACGTCGGCGGCGACCGGCACGAGCAGGTCCCGCCCGTCCACGACGCCGTGGGCTGCCGTCCCGACCGGCTCGCCCGGGCCGCCGGCGGGCTCGGCACGGCCGGTCGACCAACGGATCTGATGGCCGTGTAGACCCACGAGGCCGTGCAGGCGATCCCGCTCGGGCGCGTCGAGCAGCGCGGCGAGGTCGGCGGGTACCTGCTCGGGCCGCAGCAGATCGCGGATGCGCAGCTCCTGGTTGCCCAGCACCCGGCGGATGCCGGCGAGGCGCGCCCACAGCGCCGGATCGGGGTCGACGACCCGCTCCAGCGGCCAGAACCGCGAGGGATCATGCAAGCGGCGCGGGACCTTCGCCTCCAGGTAGTCGCCGAGGCAGACGATCTCGTCGGCGCCCGCCGCCGCGGCGGCGGCGAGGATCCGCCGCAGTGCCCCCGGCCGGCCGTGGAGGTCGGCAAGCACGGCATATCGCACCCCACCAGCATCCCCGGTCCGCCGTTGCGCTGCCGGGCGATCCCCGGTTCGCCGCTCAACGGTGCCGGCTGGCGGTCCTCGGCCACCAGGAAGGCACGAATCGCCCGGCAATCGGCGAACCATCGCTGGTTCGGGCTGGCGCCGACGGGCGGGTGCGCAAAGCACCCCAGGCCGGTCAATCGTTGCAAGGAAAGAGCCAATCGGAGCGACGGACAATGCCGTCTGGTCCGCCGCGGCCATACCGGGACCAGAAAGCACGGGCTTCGTCGCGGATCGTCGTGTTCGGCGCACACGGGAATCGGCGAGGTGCTTGACTGCAACCCGTGCATCGAGGGGATCTCCGCGGAACGTGCCGACCACCGGTACCGTCCCGCGTTTTGTCGTCGACGATGACCGGCTGCACTCCGGCCAGACCGGCGACAGGCGATCCGCGTGGTCACGTCCGGGCCCGATCGAGGAGCGTTCATGGAGCTGACGGAGAACGATCGGCAGAGCCTCAACGAGGTTCCCCATCCGGCGCTTCCACCGGGTAGCAACCTGTACGGATCAACCAAGATCTTCCCGGACTACCAGGCCCGCGACGGCGAGTGCTACCTGACCCTCGTCCACGGGATCGCGCACGAGTCGTCGGTCAGCTTCGTCGCGATACTGCAGGCCACCCGCGCCCTGCGCAAGGGCTTCGAGTCCGTGCTCTATTTCTACGGGCCTGGCGCGATGAACACGATGGCGACCCGGGGGTTTCCACACACCGGCGATTCCGCGTTTCCGGGTGAGCACAACATCAATCACCAGATCGAGACGTTCATCAAGGAGGGCGGGAAGGTCTACGTCTGCCGGTTCGGACTCTCGCTGCACGGCCTGCGCGAGGAGGACGTCATCGACGGGGTGATACCCGCGCATCCGCTGGACATCCAGGACTGCGTCATCGAGTACACCCGGCGTGGCGCGATCATCAATTCCACCTTCATGTTCTGACCGACTCCACCACGTTCTGACCGACCAGATCATGCTCCGACCGACTGGATGCACTCGATGCCGACAAACAACCCCACATGACCGTCGACGGCGCGCCGTCCGCCCCACCCCGGCGCGCACGGGTGGCCCGGCCGGTCCTCGACGCGCTGCTGTCCGCGGGCGCCGCGCCGCCGGTGGCGGCCGAGCCGGTCGACACCCTCGCGATCTGGGGCGACCGGCGGACGCTGGAGCGCCTGCCCCCGTACCGCATCGAGCAGGCCGGCGACGCCGCGACACTCGCGGCCTACCGCGAGCTCGCGAGCTTGGTCACCCGCACCGGATCCGAGGGTTCCGGGGGCGACGATCCCCTGACCGGCGGTCCGCGGACCGACGATCCACGGACCGACGATCCGCGGACGGTCGTCCTGGTCGCACGGGCCGTCGGCGCGGGGGGCGACGGCGCCGTCCTCGGTGGGATCCGGCTCGGACCGCTGTGGCCCGGGCCGGACCTGGGCGCCTGGTACTGCGATCGGCTCGCCGTGTCCGCCCGAGCCCGCCACGAGTTCCCCGGCGTCGCCGCCGCGCTCGTGCGTGCCGCCGCCGCCCGGGCGGAGGACTGCGGGGTGCTCCGGCTCGAGGCGGCGGTGCGCCCGGAGCTGGAGCGCTTCTTCGGCCGGCTGGGCTGGTCCACGGCAGGTCCGACGCCCCTCGCCCGCGGGCCGGGGGTGCTGATGCGCTGGCCCATCGACCGGATCGCCGCGCTGGTCGCGACCGGTAAGGCCCCGCTGGGCGCGGTGCTCGCCGGGCTGCGTCCGGGTGGGCCCGGCTTCGTCGGCGACGACGGCGCCCCGCTGCCGGGTAGCGACATCGTCGCGGCCTGCGACGCGATCATGCCGACGATGGTGGAGCGGGACCCGCACTGGGCCGGCTGGTGCGGGGCGCAGGTGAGCATCAACGACCTCGCCGCCATGGGGGCCACCCCGATCGGCCTGCTCGACGCGGTGGCGGGCCCGACCGCGTCGCACGTCGCCCGGGTGCTGGGGGGGCTGCGCGCGGCGGCGGACGCCTACGGCGTGCAGATCCTCGGCGGGCACAGCCAGTTCGGCGTCCGGGCGGCGCTGGCCGTCACGGCGCTCGGGCGCGCGGCGCACCCGGTGCCGGCCGGCGGCGGGCTGCCCGGCCACGCCGTCTCCCTCACGGTCGACCTCGGCGGCGGCTGGCGCCCGGGGTACACCGGTCGGCAGTGGGACTCGGCCGCCACCCGGCGGACCGCCGAGCTGCAGGCGATGGTGCGGATGCCCGGCCGGCATCGGCCCGGTGCGGCCAAGGACGTCAGCATGGCCGGCATCGCCGGCACCCTCGGGATGCTCGCCGAGGCCAGCGGCTGCGCCGCCGAACTGGACGTGGCGGCCGTGCCGTGCCCGGCGGGGGTGACCATGGGTGACTGGCTGACCTGCTTCCCCGGCTATGGGATGATCACCGCCGACCGGGCGGACCGGCCGGTGCCGCCGACCGGGCCCGCGACCTCGGCCAGGTGCGGCATCCTGCTACCCGGAACGGGCGTCACGCTGCGCTGGCCCGACGGGGGGCGCACCCCCGTGCTGGCCGGTCACATCACCGGCCTCGGCCACGCCTGACCGGCCGTCGGCCGATCACCGCCGGTCCACACCGCTCCCCGGGAGGTCACATGCGCGTCACGGCTCCGTCGCAGGGCGCCAGGTGACACATCGTCAATCCGACAACCTGCCCCGGAAGGGCCGGAACTCCGGGCAAGCGGTGTTGTATCAGGGTGGGACACGTCGCAGGCCGCCCGGCCGGCGACCGGAGCCACCCGCCCCACGACCCGAACGGCAGAGACCTGGGATGGAAGACGAAGCACCGGCCTGGTTCGAGGCCGCCCTTGACAGCCGACCGCAGCGGCACGAGACCGAGGTCGCCGGCGCCACCATCAGCTACCGCTGCTGGGGTGCGGCCGGGCGGCCGGCGATCGTACTGGTCCACGGCGGCGCCGCCCACGCGGGGTGGTGGGACCACATCGCCCCCCTGATCCCCAGCGAGTACCGGGTCGTCGCCCTGGACCTGTCCGGCCACGGCGACAGCGACCGGCGCGAGGACTACACGCTGAGCACATGGGCGGCGGAGGTCATCGGCGTCATCGACCACGCCGGCATCACCTCGCCGCCGATCATCATCGGCCACAGCATGGGCGGCTGGGTCACGATCATGACCGCCGCCGAGTACCCGGACCGGGTCGCCGGCATCGTCGTCGTCGACTCCCCCGTCCAGGAGTTCACCCCGGAGGAGCGGGCCGCCCGCGACCGGACCGCCTTCGGGCCGCTGCGGGTCTACCCGACCGCGACCGACGCCCTGGCCCGGTTCCGCACGGTTCCGGACCAGCCGACCTCGCTGCCGTTCATCATCGACCACATCGCCCGTGGGTCGATCGGCTCGGTCCAGGGCGGCTGGACGTGGAAGTTCGACCCGAAGGTGTTCGGCAACCGCACGCCCTCCCCGGAGGTGCTGCGCAAGGTGCACTGCCGGGTCGCGCTGTTCCGGGCCGAGTACGGCCTGCTGACGCCGGACATCGGGGTGCAGATGTACAACCTGCTCGGCCGGGTGGCGCCGGTGATCGAGATCCCGCTCGCCGGTCACCATGTGATGCTCGACCGGCCGCTGCTGCTGGTCACGGGCATCCGCACCATCCTGGCCGACTGGGAGCACTCCTCCCCCCAGGAACGCACCGACTGACCCCCGGGAGCGCACCGACCGAGGACTCCGCCGCGGCGGGCGCCCGGGTGACGGCCCGAAAGGTGGGTTGACCAGGGTCGGACGGGTACATCTGCCGTCATGTCACGACGGCAGTGGAGATCGTCATGAATCCGTCCGCCCTCCTCGGGCACCGCCACGACGACCACGGGCACCGGACCAGCCGGCCGGTGCGGGAGGTCGACCCGCCCGAGCACGGCCCGACGTCCGTCCCGGCGCGAGGCTGGCTCTCGGTCGCAAAGCGGGTGAAGTCACAGCTCGGCATCCTGTCGATCCCGCTGATCGCCAGCGGCGTGGCGTTCTGGGCGATCATGTCGATCTTCCCGGCCGCCATCGCGGTGCTCACCGTCTACGGCCTGGTCGCCAGCCCCCAGACGGTGAGCGACCAGATCGCCCACCTGTCCGGCTCGCTGTCGCCGTCGACGAGCACGGTGCTGCGGGACTGGCTGAACGGCATCGTCTCGACGAACCACTCCGGGCTCGGCCTGGGCCTGCTGCTAAGCCTCGCCGGGGTGCTCTGGGCGGTCTCCTCCGGCACGCAGAACCTGATCAAGGCCGTGACCGTGGCCTTCGAGCAGGAGGAGACGCGGGGGCCAGTCCGACTGCGGGCGCTCGCGGTCGCGATGAGCCTCGGGGGCGTGGTCGTCGCGGTGCTGGTCGTCGGCGGCATCACCGCCGGCGGCTCCCTGCTGTCCCACCATGTGGCCGACGGGACGGTCCGGGTGCTGCTCACGGTGGTGCAGTGGCTCGTGCTGGCGCTGATCGTGATGGCCGCGGTCGGCACGCTCTACCGCTTCGGGCCGGCCCACACCCCGGCGAACTGGCGGTGGGCGTCGGTCGGGGCCATGGTCGCGACCGTGGCGCTGATCGTCGCCTCGGTGGCGTTCTCGTTCTACGTGCGCGCCTTCGGCCACTACAACAAGACCTATGGCGCGCTCGGCGGCGTCGTCATCCTCATGCTGTGGCTGTACTACGCCGTCACGGTCGTGCTCATCGGCGCGCTGCTCAACGCCGAGGCGGCCCGCGAGGCGACCGGCGCCACCGCGCCCGAGACCTATCCGGAGGCCTCCCCCGTCGGCGTGCGCCGCCCCTGGGACCGACCGGAATCCGACGACGAGGCTGATCGGGATGGGGAGACCGCCGACGACCGCCCGGCGGGCGCGGCCGAACGGATCAGGACGGGTATCCGTCTCAGGCGTCGCGAGAGGCGTGGTTAAGCGGCCCAAGGTGGGGAATTCCGCAGACCACACGATGTTCCACGGGTGCCGCCACGCGGACGCCCCGCCAGGAGAACCCGCGAGGAGAACCCATGACGAGCACATACCGTCAGCAGCCAGACGTCACTGCCGATCCGTACCCGAACGATAGTACCGCGTACCGGGGCGGTGTCGACGTGGACGCGCCGGACGAGTCGACCCAGGTGCTGCGCGCCCCGGCCGCCGCGACCTCGACCAGCAGCCGGTCCACGACCGCGCGTCATGACGGGGAGGGGCACGCCGCGGGCCGCGGTTCGACCGGGCAGCTCGTCTCCGAGGTCGTCACGGACATCTCCACCCTGTTCCGCCAGGAGGTCGCCCTCGCGAAGGCGGAGGTCCGTGAGGAGGCGAAGAAGGCCGGCAAGGGGGCCGGCATGTTCGCCGGCGCCGGCGGCGCCGGGTATTTCGCGCTGCTGTTCGCCCTGCTAGCCGTCATGTTCGGGCTCGGGGAGGTGATGGCGCTGGGCTGGGCGGCTCTCATCGTCACCGTCGTGCTCGGCGCCGTCGCCGCGGTGCTGGCGCTGAAGGGTCGTTCCACCGTTCGCAGAGTCCACCCCGCCCCGACGCAGACCGTGGAGACGCTGCGCGAGGACGTCCAGTGGGCGCAGAGCCGACGCAAGTAAGCCCCTCCTTCTCCCCGCTTCCCGTGCGCGGCTCGGATTTCACCAGCGCAGATACCGACTGAAAGGCCAGGTGGGCAGTGACCAGCACGAGTCCGGATGAGATCCGGTCCGACATCGAGGCGACCCGGGCCCGGCTCGGCGACGATCTCGACGAGCTCTCCGACCGCGTCAGCCCGCAGAAGGTGGCCGGGCGCACGGCGCAGGACCTCCGGCGCCGGGTGAGCTCGGCGACCGAGTCGGTGCGGCCGAAGGTGGCCGCGACGACGGGTACCGTCACCGAAAAGGCCCACCAGACCGCGGACCAGGCCAAGGCCACGGTGCGCCGCCAGCTCGACGCGCACCCGCAGGTCGCCGCGACCGCGCAGCGGGCCAGGGACACCGCTGGCAGCGCCGCCGGCTCCGCCAGCCAGACGGTCCACCGCCAGCTCGACTCCCACCCGCAGGTCGCGGCGAAGGTGAGCCAGGTGCGCGACACCGCGGGCGGGGCGGTCAACGCGGGCCGGCAGAAGGCCGCCGCGAACCCCAGGGCCACCGGCTCGGCCGCGGCTGCCGCGGCGGCGCTGCTCGCGCTGCTGCTGGTCGTGCTGCGCCACCGACGCCAGGGCGCGGAGACGCTCGACTGACGACCCTCGCCGGGAGATCCGGCCACCGGACGCCCGGGCACGTGCGGGACTGACCCCACGTGCCCGGGCGTTGCCATGCCCCGGGCGGTCAGGACGGCGCGGCGGTTCAGGACGGCGCCGCGCGATTGGCACGGTTGGCGCGGTCGGCGCGGTCGGTGTCGGTGCGGTCGGCGGGGTCGGCGGGGTCCGGCACCGGCGCCGGGTCCGGCACGCGGTACCGCACGCGCAGGTCGCGGATCCGGCTGTCCCGGTCGATGCGGATCTGCTCGCGGCCGACGTCCGCGTCGGCGAGATCGGCGGCGACCCGCAGCGAGATGCCGATCTCGTCCCGGCGCCGCACGTACTGGCCGTAACGATCGGCGGCGCCCTCGGCGAGGGCCGCGGCGAGCTCGCCGCGGTGACGCGCGGTCTGGCCGATCTGCAGGGCGTCGACCTCGTCCGTGGCCTCCCCCTGCCACTGGACGAGCCGCTCCCGGCGTCGCAGCTCCGTCTGCTCCAGCATCCGTTTGAACATCAGCGGACCGAGGTCGATGCCGAGCAGCAGCAGGGTCAGCACCGTCCGCCAGAGCAGCACGGAGCGGTCGGCGACCGTCAGCCGCCAGAACGCCTTCTCCCGGATCAGCAGGTCGTCGGCGGCGTCGACGGTGGCGGTCTGCTGATCGCGGAAGTGCGCGCGACGAGTGTCGCGGGACTGGTCGAAGGCGTCCAGACGGGCCTGGGCGGCATCGCGCTGGCCGGTCGCGGTGGTCACCGCCGCGGTCGCGGCGCCGAGCTCGCCGAGCTTGATCCGGTATACCGGCCCCTCGCCGCTCAGACAGCCGTCACCCCCGGTGAGCTGGCAGTTCACCTCGGCGGTCTTGCCGGTGACGAGGGCGTGGGCGCCGTCCAACGCACGCTGGCGGGCGGCGAGGTCGTCGCGCAGGACCCGCTGCTCGCCGAGCTGGTTGGCATCCCAGCCGCGCAGCACCCGGCCGAGATCCTCCTGCCGGATCTGGGTGACCCGCGGCGCGATCGACGGCGCGAAGATCCTCAGAAGCAGCGTCTCCCCGACGAGCAACGCGGCGCAGACGGCGATGAAGATCCGCATGGCGGTGGCCGGCCCGGCCCGGCCCACCCGGACGGACCCGTCCGGGCCGTGGCGGTACGGGCGGGTGGACAGCAGCACCGATCGGTCGAGGAAGAAGATCACCGTGGCGTAGAACAGGCCGAACGGGAGCGCGCCGAGGGTCGAGCGGTGCAGGCCCATCCCGGCGACCGTGGCCCCCGCGTACGCGGCGAACCCGGCGGTCAGCAGCATGAGTGCACCGGCGGTGACGAAACGGGGCCGGTCCTGCGGACCTACCGCGCGACTGTCCGCACCCGCGCAGAAGACGAGGAAGTCCCCGAAGGCACGCGGATAACCTGGCCATACGCGAGAAATCGGCCTACCCCCTCATCGGCGCCCCCGTGGCCGCGGCCGGTCTCGGGGCCGTCGCCAGCGTCTCCCGCAATGTAACTCTGAGTAATCGATCCGGCCATCCCCGACCGGTGCCTGGGCGGCCCTGGTGCGACGTCCGCGGCCGGCGTGCGAATCTGACCGGTGCGGACGCCCGGCAGCGAGGGAGGAACAGCGGTGGGACAGATCAAGGTCGTGGTCCAACGGGCCGTGCCCGGCACGCCTGAGCAGGTCGTCGCGAAGCTCGCCGACTACCAGGGCGCCCGCGCCCGGTCCTGGCCGGAGAACGTCTCGGAGTACCGGGTGCTGGCGGGCGGCACCGGCGCGGGCAGCCGGATCGCCTACCGGCTGCAGGCCACTCGCAAGCGGGTCCGCCAGGTCGACGCGACGGTGTCCGCCCCGGATCCGACCACCCTCGTCGAGGCGGACCAGAACTCCTCGCTGCAGACCCGGTGGCAGGTGGCGCCCGGCGCCGGCGAGCGGCAGAGCACGGTCACGGCGACCACCACGTGGGACGGCGCTGGCGGCGTCGGCGGCTTCTTCGAACGCACCTTCGCCCCGATCGGCATCCGCCGGCTGAACACCGCGGTCATGGACAAGGTCACGGCTCTTCCGGACTGACCCGCCGCGTCCCCTCGGCACCGGACCGGCCGCCGCCGTCACCAGACGCGAGCGAGGACGTTGCTGACGTAGCCGTTCATCCGGTCGAGTTTTGGCTTGTCGGCCGGATCGGTGGCGGACAGTTCGCCCTGGGCCCACTGCGCGGCCCAGGTCGGGACATTGTGCGCCGCAATGACATACAGCCAGTTGTGGCCCCAGCGGTCGGAATCAAAGCGTTCTCGCATCGCCCGCGCAGTGGAGTCGAGCGCCCAGAAGGGATCGAGTGCCCGGGCGGTGGTGATCTCCGGAAGCGTGGTGTTCCACTGGCAGAGCCCGAAATCCGAGTTGGTCCAGTAACCGACCGCGCCGGGATCCCAGTTGCTCTCGATGGTGGTGATTCCACGCAGGAGTCCGCGGGGGACCGTGTACTTCAACGCGTAACGGTCCGCAATCGGCATGAACAACGCGTAGGACGTCTCCTTGTTGACGAATCCAGCCGGGCTTCGCTCGACCGCCGGCAGGTACATGTCACGGTTGATCACGGGCTGCAGTTTTTCCTGGAAGGCGATGACGGCCGCTCTGGTGGCGGCGGTGAAGTGGCCGTCGGTCGGCACCGGGGTGCCCGGCCCGCCGTGCCAGTTCAGCGCCCGGCTGAGCGCGGTGACGCCGGCCCGGACGGCGAGGATGTCCGCGTCGGTGCTGCCGGCGGGCGGGGCCTCGCCCGCGCCGACGCCGTAACACCGGCCCGGGCCGGCGGCGGATCCGCCACCCGCCGGAGCGACGGTGCCGCCCCGCCCGTCCGTGGGCCAGGCTCCGCGCCCGACCCGGGTCCGCTCCGCTGACGTCACCGCAGTCTCCTCCCCCGCCGGGCGTGCGCACGGGCGCCGCGACCGGTCAGACGTACATGAACATCCGCACGGTCGTGCCGGCGCTCCCCGAACGGAGCTGCACGAGATCGCAGAGCTGGTTGACAAGCCAGAGTCCGCGCCCGCCGCTGAGGTCGAGGTCCGGGCGCCGTCGCCCGGCGAGCCGGTCGGCGAGCTGACCGGAGTCGGTGACCTCGCAGATCAGGCAGCCAGCGAAAATCCAGAAGCGCGCGACGCCCCGCCCGCCGCCGTGGCGGATGCTGTTCGTCGCGACCTCGTGCACGGCGAGTTCGAGATCGCCGGCTCGGTCCTCCCCCAGCCCGTCGGCGAGGGCCGCGCGGGTGGCCGCCTCGCGGACCAGGCCGAGGTCAGCCGCGCCGAACGCAACCTCGGCCTGCGGCGAACCGAGGTCCGGTAGCGGCTCGGCAAACGGATCCGATCGGGTAGCCGTGCCTGGCCGCCCGGGCGGTTCGGCCCCCCCGCCCGGGCCGGCGGCAACGCCTGTCGCGACGGCCACGGTAGCGTCGGCCACCGCCGCGGCGGCGACAGCGGCGGCGGCGGCGACAGCGGCGGCGCTGGCTGACGTGACACCGGCCTCGGCCACCACGGCGGCGGCCGTGGCCGAGGCGGCCCCGGCCTCGGCCACCACGGCGGCGACGGCGGCAGCCGTCACTGACGCGGCCGGTCCGGCCGGCGGCCGGTAGCGCGCGCTGATGCGGCCGAGGCCGCCGTCCACCACCACCGGATGGGTCTGCCACACTTCGTCGGCGGTCACCGAATCGAGCGCGGTCACCTCGTAGGGGCAGCGCAGCCGCCAGGCCGGCGGGGCGGCGAAGGCCTCGTTGAGCAGGGCCTCGTGGAGCATGCATTCCCGCTGCTCGGGAACGGGGCGCCCGGACCACAGCGGCTCACCGATGCCGCGGACCGTCCGGCCCCGTTCGATCCCGAGGTCGAGGAATTCCTGCCAGGCGGGGATGATGCGCGCCGGATTCCGGCCGACCGCCGTCAGATCGAGAAACGTGACTCGTCTCGCGGCCCGGCCGAGCGCCGCCCGAAGAAGCGCCATCCGAGAGGGAGTCACCGCGACGAGAACATCCTCGTCGGCCGCGAGGCCGGCAAGGATGAAATCCCTGGTCGCGCTCAGGAAACCGACGTCACCCCGGTACAGGAAAGCCTCGTGCCGAACGCCGCCGACGCCGGCCGGGCTCAGGGCCGGGCCACGGACGGGACCCAGAGTACTCTCCCGAGTCACTCCGCCGCCCTGGGTCGCAATCCGGCAGCGGACCGCGCCAGCATGGACGTGCCGCATCCGGCCGGACCGCCTCCGGAATGCGGAGAATAACAGCGTCCCGCATCCGCGGCCCCACCCCCCATGCGCACGCGCACATCATAGGTCATGTCGAACCAATGGGATATGCCCAGCAACGGAATCGAACGGGACGGATCACACCGGATCACGCCGGACCAGCCACCACCACGGAGGATGACCTCGGCGGACGGCGGCCCGGCCGATCGCCGCACCGCGGCCCTCAGGCGGCGGCCGGCGCATCAGCCCGGATGGCCGCCCGGGCGGAAAGCGGCGGGTGATCGCCCGTAGTCTCGCAGTCAGCGCGGATCGACCGGACGGCCCGGCACCGCGCTGACGCGCACAGCAGCGACGAGGACGAGAAGGCGGATCAGGCATTGTGACGACGACATCTGTCCCACAGCGGTCCATCCATCAGCGGATCGCCGACGAGCTCGGCGTGCGCCAGGGGCAGGTGACGGCGGCGGTCGACCTGCTCGACGGGGGCGCCACCGTGCCCTTCATCGCCCGCTACCGCAAGGAGGCGACGGGCACCCTCGACGACACCCAGCTGCGCACCCTGGAGGAGCGGCTGCGCTACCTGCGCGAGCTGGAGGAGCGGCGCACCGCGGTGCTGGACTCCATCCGCGCCCAGGGCAAGCTCGACGACGCCCTGGAGGCGCAGATCCTGGCGGCGGACTCCAAGGCCCGGCTGGAGGACATCTACCTGCCGTACAAGCCGAAGCGGCGGACGAAGGCGCAGATCGCCCGGGAGGCCGGCCTGGAGCCGCTGGCGCTGGCACTCCTGGCCGACCCCACCGGAGACCCGCACGGCACGGCGAGTGGCTACGTCGACCCGGAGAAGGGGGTGGCGGACGCCGGGGCCGCGCTGGAGGGCGCACGGGCGATCCTGGTCGAGCGGTTCGCCGAGGACGCCGATCTCATCGGCGCGCTGCGGGAGCAGATGTGGTCGCGTGGCGTGCTCGTCTCCCGGGTGCGGGAGGGCAAGGAGGAGGCCGGCGCGAAGTTCGCCGACTACTTCGACTTCTCCGAGCCGTTCACCTCACTGCCCTCGCACCGCATCCTGGCCGCGTTCCGGGGCGAGAAGGAGGAGATCCTCGACCTCACCCTGGAGCCGGACACCCCGGCCGAGCCGGGCGCCCTGCCCGCGCCCGGGCCGACGAGCTACGAGCAGCGGATCGCCGAGACTTTCGGGATCTCCGACGCGGGCCGGCCGGCGGACCGCTGGCTCGTCGACACCGTCCGCTGGGCCTGGCGCACCCGCATCATCGTGCACCTCGGCGTGGACCTGCGGATGCGGCTGTGGACGGCGGCGGAGGACACCGCCGTGCGCGTGTTCGCGGCCAACCTGCGCGACCTGCTGCTCGCGGCGCCGGCCGGCAGCCGGGCGACGATGGGCCTGGACCCGGGTTACCGCACGGGCGTGAAGGTCGCCGTGGTCGACGCGACCGGCAAGGTGGTTGCCACGGACACCATCCATCCGCACGTCCCGGCCCGGCGGTGGGACGAGTCGATCGCCACCCTGGCCCGCCTCGCCGCCGAGCACCACGTCGACCTGATCTCGATCGGGAACGGGACGGCGTCCCGGGAGACCGACAAGCTGGCCGACGACCTCATCCGCCGGCATCCCGAGCTGTCCCTGACAAAGGTGACCGTCTCCGAGGCGGGGGCGTCGGTGTACTCAGCGTCCGCCTTCGCGGCGGCCGAGCTGCCCGGGATGGACGTCTCGTTGCGGGGCGCGGTCTCGATCGCCCGCCGCCTGCAGGACCCGCTCGCCGAGCTCGTCAAGATCGATCCGAAGTCGATCGGGGTGGGCCAGTACCAGCACGACCTGTCCGAGACGCGGTTGTCGTCGTCCCTCGACGCCGTGGTGGAGGACTGCGTGAACGCCGTCGGGGTGGACGTCAACACCGCGTCGGCGCCGCTGCTGACCCGGGTGTCGGGAATCGGGGCGGGCCTCGCCGAGAACCTGGTCCGCCACCGCGACGCCAACGGCCCATTCCGCACCCGGGAGGCGCTGCGGGAGGTGCCCCGGCTCGGCCCGAAGGCGTTCGAGCAGTGCGCCGGCTTCCTGCGCATCCGCGGCGGGGACGACCCGTTGGACGGCTCCAGCGTGCACCCCGAGTCCTACCCGGTGGTCCGGCGGATCCTCGCGGCCACCGGCGGCGAGCTGAGCACGCTCATCGGCAACGGCGCCGTGCTGCGGTCGCTGAAGCCGACCGAGTTCGTCGACGACGCCGTCGGGCTGCCGACGGTCACCGACATCCTCGCCGAGCTGGAGAAGCCGGGACGCGACCCGCGGCCGGCGTTCCGCACGGCGGCGTTCACGGAGGGGATCGAGACCCTCGCGGACCTGATGCCCGGGATGACGCTGGAGGGCACCGTCACCAACGTGGCCGCCTTCGGCGCCTTCGTCGACGTCGGGGTGCACCAGGACGGCCTGGTGCACGTCTCGGCGATGTCGAAGAACTTCGTCAGCGACCCGCGGGAGGTCGCCAAGCCCGGCGACATCGTCACGGTGAAGGTTCTCGACGTCGACATCCCGCGCAAGCGGATCTCACTGACGCTGCGCCTGGACGACGAGATCGGGGCGCCGACGGGCGGCGCCGGGCGCGGTTCGGGACGCCGCGGCGGCGACGGTAGTGGCAGTAGCGGCACTAGCGGCACTAGCAGTGGTAGCAGTGGCGGCAGTGGCGGCAGTGGCGGCGAGCGGCGGGCTCCTGGCGGCGGCGCCGGCACGGGTCGGGAGGGCACGCGGCGCGGCGAGGCCGGCGGTGAGCGCCGCGACGGCGCCGGTGGCCGGGGCCGGGGCGGCGGCCGCGACGGATCGGCCGGTCGGGGTCCCGGCGCGCGCGGGGGTGGCCGCGGCGGGACGGGAGGTTCCGGCGGCGTGGCTGCCGGCGGCCCGGGTGGTGGCCGGGGCGGCGCCGGTGCCAGTGGTGGCCGGGGCGGCGGTGCGGGTGGTGGCCGGGGCGGACGCGGCGGTGCGCCGGACGGCGCCATCGCCGACGCGCTGCGGCGGGCCGGGATCGTCACCGGCGACCGGATCACCCTCGACGGCTCCGACCGCAAGCGGAGCTGACCCGGCCTGGGGCGCGCCCGCGGGCGCGGCGGTCGGCCGGACCCCGCGGGCGGGTCGAGACGGTGTGGGCACCGTCCCGACCCGCCCGCGGGCCTGGTGACAGTCCCGACTGGCCAGGCCCTCTACTGGTTCGGCGGGATCGCGATGTCGGAGACCTGGGCGTTGCTCGGGAACGAGCCGTGGACGCGGAACCGCCCGGTCAGCGGGTCGGTTGAGCGCCACCGTGAGGTGCGACACGGGGCTTGCGACCGCGTTGGACGTGTTGATCACATAGAGGCCGCCGAGGTTGCCGACACCGTAGAGCCGGCCGTTCTGCACCCGGTAGTCGATACCCGGTAGTCGGTCCCGATGAGGCTCGTGTCGCCGCCGACGAGGCCGGTGACCTGACCGATCCGAACGATGTGCAGGATCGGCGGTTTGCCGCCAAACCGGCGTGGGCGGCACCGACATGACGACCGAGCGCGGATCGTCGTCGCCCGACCATCACTGCGCGCTGCGTGAGATAACCGAGATGACGCCGACGGTCGACAGGAGGTCATCCCATGCCCACGCGTCGCGCCCCGAAGCCGGGACAGCGTAAGAAGTCGAACATTCTCCGCGAACGCGGGATCACCTACGTCGATTACAAGGACATCGCCCTGCTGCGCCAGTTCATCTCGGACCGGGGCAAGATCCGGGCGCGACGGATCACTGGGCTGACTCCCCGCCAGCATCGGGAGGTGACCCGAGCGATCAAGAACGCCCGGGAGATGGCGCTGTTGCCCTACCCCGGCCCCGCCGCGGCCCGGGGTCGCTGAGCGCACCGCACCGCACCGCACCGCACCGCACTGCGCCGCGCTGCGCCGCACTGCACTGTGCCCGTCGCCGGCAGCGAGCCTTCCAGGTTCTCCCGATGGCCCGAAAGTGCCAACGGTCCGCCCATGGCCCGGTCCACGCCGGCATCCACACCACCACGTCACCGCTATGCGGGGAATCCGCGAGACGGCGACGTGGCGCCGCCATATCGGCCAGATACCACCAAATCATCACCAATGCTCCGGGCAAACAGGGCATTCCGGGAAGGCGGCCGGGGGTCTAGGCCGTTCGCGCATATGTGGGACCGCCGCCTCTGGCGGAACCGCTCCCTTGTCCCCGGATGGTTCCGGGCAGCTCCGGGGACCATTCGGGGACAACAGTGCCCCATCCCTGCCACTAGGGGTCGATCGTCCCGCTCAATGCTGGTTGCTGACCGTCGGCGAGCAGGGAATGCGTGCCTAGGCTGTCCGACATCGCCGCCAACCCGGGCCGGCCGCCGCCGACGGCCTGGGCACCTCGTCCACCGGCCGGATCGGCGAGGTTCGCAGGCGGGACCAGCGAAGTCCACAGGCGGGACCGGCGACACAGGCGAGACCGGGGGGTCGAAACCGTGGCAGTCACATATCTGGGCCGACGCACGTCCAACCCCGAACGCGCCCACGGCCCACGGCACGCCCTCGGCGGCCGCCCGGACCGTCCCCGCGTGCTCGCCACCAGCCGCTGACGAGGACTGCCTCATGCCGACACATGCCTCGCCCACCCGCCGTGGTCCCCGCACCCTGACCGATCAGACACCTGTCGCCCTGCTGATCGCCGTGCTGGCCGTCGTCGGCGCGGGCGCGTGGGCGAACGCCGCGACCGCCGGCCCGGACCGACCGCCGGTGATCGTGTCCGCGGTGGTGGCCACCGCCGTCGTGCTGCTCACCGTCGCGCTCGCGCTCGGCCGCGGTCGGGACGTCCGCCGGTTACGCAGCCAGGTCACCGACCTGGAGAACCGGCTCGCCGGCGCGCAGTTGCAGGTCCAGACGCAGAACACCCGCGCCGCACAGCTCGCCGACCAGATCCTGCCCGCGGTGGTGAAGCGGCTGCGTGACGGCGCCTCGCCCGAGGCCGCGCTGGCCGAGATCGCCGAGATCGGCGCCGCAGGCACCACCGGCCCGGGCCTCGCCCGCGGAAGCGACCCGGCCGGCCAGCCGGACCCAGCCGGCCAGCCGGCTCCAGCCGGATGGACGGACCCAGCCGGCCGCACGGTCCCCGCCAGCCGGACGGTCATCGTCCAGGAGGCGGGCACCGTCGGTCCCGGGGACGCCGCCCCGAGCTGGGGGGTCGGCGACGAGGACCGCGAGGCGCGCGAGACACATCGGCGCATCCTGCGAACGCTGGCGACGGAGATCGGCCGCGGCGAGCGGATGCGCGCCGCCGCGATGTCCGCCTGCGCCAACGCGGCCGGCCGGGTGCAGGCGCTGGCGACGAGCATGCTCGCGGACCTGCGCGAGATGGAGGAGCGCCACGACGAGGAGGTCTTCGGCGACCTGCTCCGCCTGGACCACGCGACCGCGCAGGCGGGCCGGCTGGCGGACAGCATCGCGGTGCTGACCGGCGCCCGTACCGGGCGGCGGTGGACCAAGCCGATCGTGATGGAGAGCATCCTGCGCGGCGCGGTCGGCCGGATCAGCGCCTACCAGCGGGTCCGCCTGCACTCGACGAGCACGGCCGCGGTCGCCGGCTACGCCGCGGAGGGCGTCATGCACGCCCTCGCCGAGCTGATGGACAACGCGACCAGTTTCTCGCCTCCGTCGGAGGAGGTGCACGTCTACGTGGAGGAGGTCCAGGCCGGCATCGTCGTGACGATCGAGGACGGCGGCCTGGTCATGGGACCCGCCGCGCTGCGCCGCGCCGAGGCCGCGGTCTCGGCGGAGCCGCTGGATCTGACCACGCTGTCCGGCACCCGCCTGGGCCTGGCCGTCGTCGGCGTGCTTGCCCGCAAGCACGGTCTGACGGTGTCGTTCCGGCCGTCCTCGCGCGGCGGCACCGGCGTGGTGGTGATGATCCCCCGCCGGCTCATCACCCAGCCGCGGCCGACCCCCGCCGCGGCCGGGCTGCCGGTGGGCGAGATCGCCGGGGCGGCCGCGGACACCTCGGGCGCGGCGGCGCGCGCGGACGCCGCCGGCGCGGCGCCTCGGGGCGCGATCGGCATGCTCGAGCGCCCCGTCTCGGTCCAGCCCGGGTTCGACGGCATCACGTTCGACGGCACCAGCTTCGACGGCACCGGGCTGGCGGGCGCCGGCTTCGCGGGCGGTGCCGCGGCAGGGCGACCCGCCGCGCCCGGCACCCCCGTCCTGGACAGCCCGACGGGTCCGGTTGCGCGCGCCGAGGTTCCCGGCGCGCCGGCCACGCCCGCGCCGCCGGCACCCCGCGAGGCGCTGCCGAAACGGCGTCGCGGGGAGACCATGGCGAACGCGGTGGGCCGGCTGCCGGTCCCGCCCGCGCCGACGCGCGCCTCCCCGCCCGCCGACGCCGGTGCCCGCTTCGGCGCCTTCCGCCGCGCGACCCGCGGCGGGCGGACCGACGCGGACACCTCGAACACCTCCGCCGCGACCGACCGGCCCGACGCCGGTCGCCCGCCGTTGCCGCCGCTGCCTCCATCACGCACGGGGCCGACCGCGCTGCCCCCGCCGCCGTCACCGGCCGAACCGCCCGCACTTCCCCCGCTGCCGCCATCCCTGACCGGACCGACCGCGCTGCCGGGACCAACCGTCCTGACCGGACCGGCCGCGCTGCCGGGACGGACCGTGCTGCCGGATCCGGCGGAACCGCACCCCGATGCCGGGGGCACCGCCAGCAGTCCGGACACGGGCACGTGGTTCCAGACGCGGGGCGGGTCCGACGCCGACGGGCCCACCCCCGGCGGCCGCCCCACCAGGCGGAACGGCAACTCCTGATCGCTCCTACGCACGGCCGGAGACAAGCATGAACACGAGAACCCGTGACCTCGACTGGCTGCTGGAGAACCTGTTGGAGCGGACTCCGGGAACCCGACACGCCCTGGTGCTGTCCAAGGACGGGCTCAAGCTCTGCCGCAGTTCCGGGCTCAGCGTGGATCAGGCGGACCAGCTCGCCGCCATCGCCTCCGGTATCCAGAGCCTCTCGCACGGCGCGTCGGTGGAGTTCGGGGATGGCAGCGGGGGCGTGCGACAGTCCATGACCGAGTTCCACGGCGGGCTGCTGTTCATCATCGAGGCCGGCCAGGGCGCTCACCTCGCCGTCGTGGCGACCGACGATGCCGACGCCGGCGTCATCGGGCACAACATGAACGAGCTGGTCGAGCAGATCGGCGACTACCTCAGCGCCCCGCCCCGCGAGGCCGCCCCCGGGTTCGCGGCCTCGTGATCCGCGAGGCCATCGACGGGGAGAACCCCGACCGGCTCTACACCGTCACCGGCGGGCGCAGCCGCGCCGACGAGAACGCCTTCGACCTCGTCACGCTGATCGTCAGCGAGAGCGACGCGGCGCCGGGCATGCAGTCCGAGCACGCCGCGATCCTGCGGATGTGCCGGACGCCGGTCGCCGTCGTGGAACTCGCCGCCGAGCTGAAACTGCCGGTGAGCGTGGTGAAGATCCTGCTCTGCGACCTGCTGGACACCGGTCGGATCGCGGCGCGCCATCCCTCGGCCTCCGTCGTCAGGACGCCGTTGCCCCATCCCGAAATCCTGAAGCAGGTGCTCGTTGGACTCAAGAAGCTCTGAGCCCGCCGTCCGGGCGTTACCCCGCTCCCGCGCCCCGCTGGCGAGCACGGTCGACGACGCGCTGAAGATCGTGATCGTCGGGGGTTTCGGCGTCGGCAAGACCACGATGGTCCGCGCGGTCAGCGAGATCCGCCCGCTGAGCACCGAAGAGACGATGACCGGCGCCGGCATCGGCATCGACGACACGGGCGGCGTGCGGGAGAAGACCACGACCACCGTGGCCTTCGACTTCGGCCGAATCAGCCTCAACGAGCGGATGGTGCTCTACCTGTTCGGTGCCCCCGGGCAGGAGCGGTTCTGGTTCCTGTGGGACCGGCTGTTCGCGGGGACGCTCGGCGCGGTCGTCCTGGTCGACACCCGCCGGGTGGCGGACTCCTGGTACGCGATCGACCGGCTGGAACATCACGGGATGCCGTTCATCGTCGCGCGGAACAACTTCGGCGAGCCGGCGCACACGCTGCCGCAGCTACGCGAGGCGTTGTCGCTGTCCGACGACGTCCCGCTCATCGACTGCGACGCCCGGCACCGCGCGTCGAGCAAGTCGGTGCTGATCGCACTGGTCAACCACCTCTACGCCCTGTCCACCGCCCAGGAGACCTCGCCGTGACAAATCCGCACCACGACCGCGTCGACAACTGGGCTGCGGCGCCGGCCGCCACCGAGCTCGCGGCGCCGGCCCCGGGCTTCCCGGACCACCCCGGGGCGGTCCGGTTGTACGGCCCGCGCTTCCAGCACAACCCGGCGCAGATGTACCGGGAGATGCGCCGCGTCCACGGCCCCGTCGCGCCGATCCTGCTCGACGGCGACATCCCCGCCTGGCTGGTCCTCGGCTACCGGGAGTTGCACTACGTGACGAGCAACCCGGAGCTGTACGGGCGCGACCCGCGTCGCTGGAACGCCTGGGACCGCGTCCCGCCGGACTGGCCGCTGCTCCCCGTCGTCGGCTACCAGCCGTACACGATGCACCTGGAGGGCGCCGAGTTCGAGCGTCGCTCCGCGATCATGAACGATGTGCTCGGCGACGTGGACCTGTTCGAGCTGCGGGCGCTGTGCGAGCGGACCTGCGACGAGCTGATCGACGGTTTCGCCGGGCGCGGCGAGGCGGACCTCATCACCGAGTACGCCCAGTCGATGCCGATGCTGCTGATCGGCCGCATGATCGGCATCCCCGAGGCCGGCCTGCCGGAGCTGCTCGCGTCGATGAACGCGGCCACGGACGGTTCCGGCCCGGAGGCGGTCGCCGGCCACTCCCGGTTCGTCGCCATCATCAACGCGCTGCTGGCCGACCGGCGGGCACGCCCGCGGCCGGACCTCCCGTCCGCGATGCTCGGCCATCCCGGGAAGCTGACCGACGAGGAGGCGTCCTGGGACCTGCTGCTGATCGTCGGGATCGGCCAGCAGCCGATCACCGACTGGATCGGCAACACGCTGCGGCTGATGCTCACCGACAGCCGGTTCGCCGTCACCCTTTCCGGGGGTCGGCGCAGCGTCGGGCAGGCGCTCAACGAGGTGCTGTGGGAGGACACGCCGCTGCAGAACATGTCCGGCCGCTGGGCGGTCCGCAGCACCCAGCTCGCCGGCCAGCACATCCAGGCCGGTGACATGCTCGTGCTGAGCTGCGCGGCGGCGAACGGCGACCCGCAGGTGCGGCCGGACTCCTTCGAGGGCCCCGGCGGCAACCACGCCCACATGTCGTTCGGTCACGGCGAGCACCGCTGCCCGTATCCCGCGCAGGAGATCGCCGAGACGATCGTGCGGGGCGCCGTCGAGGTGCTGCTCGACCGGCTGCCCGACGCCGTCCTCGCCGTCTCCCCCGACGCGCTGGTCTGGCGTCCGTCACCGTGGATGCGCGGCCTGTCCGCCCTTCCGGTGCACTTCTCGCCGTCCTGACCCGCCGAGCTGCCGACCTGCCGACCTGCCGCCGACCTGCCGCCGAGACGCTGGCCTGCCGGTGGGACGCCGAGCTCAGACCTCGCCGGAGCGGGGGGCCAACGCCCAGGTGAGGGCGAGGTCGGCGACCTCCTCCCAGCCGGGCAGGCTGGCGGTCAGGTGCGGGCGGCCCGGGAACTCGTGGTAGGCCGTGATCGCGCCCGACTTGCGCTGGCGGGTGTACGTCTCCCGGCTCAGCGACGGCGGGACGGTGTGATCGGCGCCGTTGCCGAGGACCAGCAGCGGCGCCCGGTCGGCCTTGGCGAAGTCGACCTTGCTCGGCGCCTTCGGATTGACGTTCGCGAACGCGGCCTGCCACAGCGGCCGGCCCGGGGTGGGCACATGCAGCCGCGCGAACAGCTCGTCCGACTCGGCCCGGCTGACCGTGTTCGCGAAGGCGTAGTACCACTGGCCCGCGGTGAGCCCGACCAGTCGGCCGCGGGTTGCCGGCTTCGTCAGCGCCGGCGCCGACGAACGCAGCGTGGCGATCGGCAGCCGCAGCACGCCCTTCACCGGCGCCGGCGAGATCGCCACCCCGGCCGCCCCGAGGCCACGGTCGAGCAGGAGCTGGACGATCAGCCCGCCGAACGAGTGCCCGACGAGGATCGGCGCCTCCGGCAGGGCCGCGACGGCCTTCGCGTAGCTGTCCGTCACCTCGGCCACGCCGACGTGGTTGTCGGCGGTCGGCTCGGCCCGCAGCGCGTCGAGGTCGCGGTCCATCCCCGGCCACTCCGGGGCGATACCGGTGTGCCCCCGGGCGGCGAACCGGTCGATCCACGGCTGCCAGCTCGCCGACGTCAGCCACAGCCCGTGGATGAAGACGATCGTGTGCCCCGCACTCGCGGCGTTCGGTTCGGACTCGGCGGCCGGGCTGATGTCGGTCACGTGGGCTCCTCGACACTCGCGGATGCTCGTCCCCGGCCCGTCCCGGTAGCGTGTCGCGTCCGGAAAGCGGGAGGTGAGGTCGTAGATCGCCATCATCGACGGAAGCGACAACCCTGCGCACTGTGTCCCGCATCACATCAGGACGGCGCCACGGTGCACATCCCCCACGGCCGGAGGCTTCGAGGACCACCCCCCACCCGGGTAGGATCGCCCCGCGGGGCCGTTAGCTCAATTGGCAGAGCAGCCGGCTTTTAACCGGCGAGTTCAGGGTTCGAGTCCCTGACGGCCCACCATCCGACCCTTGGGTGGGTGGCCCATGCCGTCCGACCTGGGCGTACGGCGGTTTTCGAGTCCAACTTCCCGATCTTAATTACCTTTCGTTACATCTTCGGCAGCTCCGGCCTGTGCGCCTGCTGCGGCGCCTGGTTCAGCGAGCACGGGCTCTACGTTGGGGGCAAGACCGCTCGATGCAGCATCCGGAGCGACCGGTGACCCGTGTGGCCCGTCCGGGGATCGGGCGCGGCGGCGCTCCTCGCGTCTGCCGTCCCCACTGTGCCAAGCGTCGGCGTCAAGATCATGGTCGCTCCGGTCTGTCGAGTACATGCAGATCCTGCGCAGCTCGTCCGCGAGCGTCCGCACATCCTGGTACCAGCCGCGCAGTTCGGCGGCGGTCGGGGAGAGTTCGTACGGGTGGTGGTGCACTGTGCGGGAGAGGGCCGCCCAGAGGTATTCCGCGCGGCCGGGAACGGTCGGTCCGAGGTCTCGCGCACTGTGCAGGCTGAGCAGCCGCGCGCGCATCGACACCAGCACGACCTCCGGGCGCTCCCGGGCCCACAGTTCGTTCACCGCGGCTTCGAGCGCGAGCCGCAGCAACCAGGCGCAGGCCCGTGGCCAGAACCCCGCGGCACCGGCTGGTGCGCCACGGAGTAGGCCATCGGCGGCGTCCAGGTAGCGATCCGCCGCCTTCAGGTAGTGATCAGCGGTGTTCGCGTGGCGACCGGTGGCGCTCATCGAAGCTCGCCGAGCTTGCCGACGAGGTCGGTCCCTCCCTGTCAGTCTCGGGTGAGACACCCGCTGGGTGCGGGTTGGCTACGGGGGACGTGATCGGAGATCCTTGTGTTCGTGGAGTCAGAGTCGCAGGACCGTCCGGGCGGGTCCTCGCCGCGGCATGATCCGGCGCCGCGTCCGTCGCGGCGAGTGTTCAGCGCTGCGTACAAGCTGCGGATCGTCACCGAGTATGAGAACGCCCCGCATGGGGAGAAAGGAGCGGTCCTGCGTCGGGAGGGTTTGTTCTCCTCGCATCTGGTGGAGTGGACCCGGGCCCGTGACGCGGGGGCCCTGGGCGGAACAGGCACCGCGGCTCTCGGTCCGGAGAAGAAACCCGGGAAATCGGCGGAGCAGATCGAGTTGGAGAAGTTGCGCCGCGAGAACGAACGGCTGAAAAACCGGCTGGCGACGACCGAAACCGCGCTGGATATCATGGGAAAAGCGCGCGCGCTCTTGGAACAGATCTCCGGGAGCGCGGACACCGAACGGCCGTAGACCGGGTGTTGGATGGTGCTTTCGAGGAGCTGCGCGCCGCGGGGGTGCCGGTGAGCCGGGCGTGCTCCCACACGGGCCGGTCACGGGCAACGTATTACCGTCATGCGGCACCAGGCGGCCGGCGCCACGGCCCGTGGCTGGCGCGGACACCGCCGCCGGGCGCGTTGACCAACGTCGAACGCGCCGAGGTGTTGGCGGTCCTGGCGAGCCCGGTCTACCAGGACCTGGCGATTCCGCAGGTCTGGGCACGGGAGCTGGACGCCGGCCGGTACCGGTGCTCGCTGTCGACGATGTACCGCATCGCCCGGGCGGCCGGGCAGACCCGGGAACGCCGCGCCCAGGCGACCCACCCGGCCCGGGTCCGCCCGGAGCTGACCGCGACCGGCCCGGACGAGATCTGGTCGTGGGACATCACCGCGTTGAAAGGACCCGCGAAAGGCGTCTGGTACAAGCTCTACGTGATCCTCGATATCTACTCCCGATATGTGACCGGCTGGCTCGTCGCCGCCGGCGAGGACGCCGTGGTCGCGAAGGATTTCCTCGCCGACGCCATCACGCGGAACGGTACCGCGCCCCGGGCGATCCACGCGGACCGTGGCGGGGCGATGGTCTCGAAGCAGGTATCCGAACTCCTCGCCGATCTCAACGTCCACCGGTCGCATTCCCGGCCACGAACGTCGAATGACAATCCCTATTCCGAGGCGCAGTTCAAGACGCTCAAGTACAGCTACGATTTCCCGGACCGGTTCGGGTCGCTGGCCGACGCCCGGGCGTTCTGTGAGGGGTTCTTCACGGCCTACAACCACGACCATCGCCACTCCGGGATCGGGTTTCACACGCCCGCTTCGGTGCACTTCGGCACCGCCGACGATGTCCAGGCCCACCGCCAGGCCACCCTCGACCGCGCCCACGCCACGCATCCCGAGCGGTTCGCCCGCCGGCCACGGCCACCCCGGCTACCCGAGACCGTGTGGATCAACCAGCCAGTTCCGAGCCAGCCGAGCAACGACCAACTGTCTCATTTGACTTGACACCTACCGGGTCGAGTGCCGCACCAGGTCGTTGAGGTCACCGGCCCAGGGCTCGTGGCCGCGTTCCTTGATGGTCCGGTAGAAGCTCCCAGCCGACGCGCCCCACCGGTTGGTGATGTAGGACGCGACCTTCTTCTCCTGGGCGGTGTCGTTGAAGATCGCGAGCGCGGCCTTCGACCCTGTCCGGCGGGCCGCGGTGATCGCGGCCTCGACGTCGTGATGGCGGTCGCCGGCGGCGAGCCGTCGGCGGCGGTGGATGTCGAGGCACACGGCGTCCACGGCTGACCTGCAGAAGGCGGGGACCAGCGCCGCCTTGATGTCATCCGGCAGGCCGTCGGTCAGCGCCAGCGCCTCGGCCTCGTTCAGCCACCGTGTTGCTGGGTCGAGGGACGGCCTGATGTCGACGACCGACTGCTCCGCGCGGATGACGTCCAAATGGTAGGTGGGAAAGGCACGCGGGCTGAACCGCCGCACCGCGTCGGCGAGCCGGTCGTCATGGGTGAAGACGACAACCTGACGGGTTTCGGCGGTGCGTAGCAGCACCCGCGCGAGCCCGTCGACCTTCGCCGGGTCCATCGCCTGCACCGGGTCGTCGATGACGACGAACCGGAACGGGCTTTCGGGAACGGTGGCGCGCGGCAGGAACAGCGCGAGCCCGAGGGCGTGCAGTTCGCCCTGGCTCATCACGCCGAGCGCGGTGCCGCCCGCGCCGTCGACGGTGACGTCGAGCACGAGCCGGCGTCGGGTCGCCATGCCGCGCAGCCGCATGGGGCCGAGATCGACGTTGCTCTCCTGGCGGAGTTCGGCCCAGATGGCCTGCTGCTGCGCGGCGAACGGCGCGAGCCGCTCGTCCCGCAGGCGTTCGAGCAGCCGCTTCAGAAAGTCGCCGGCCTCCTTGAGGGCGGCCAGGTGGGGCTGGCGGGAACGGGCGCGGCGGGCGGCGTCGAGCCAGTCCTGGGCCTGCCGCGCCAGCGGTGCCCAGGCGGTCTCGAGGTCGTCCAGGCGGGAGCGGGCGGCGGACCTCAGTGCGTCCACGGCGGTGACCAGTGCCGTGTGCCGGACGACGAGCTCGTCGGCGAGTGCGGCGGGGTCGACGACGGCGCGGAGCCCGTTCCAGGCATGCCAGGCGGCCCGGGCTCCGGCGGCGCCCTCCGCGACCGCATCGACGACCTCGGCGGCGGTCAGGCCACGCGCGGGATCGGTGCCGAGGATGTCCGGGCGCCGTTCCACCAGCGTGTGGGCTGCGGCGAGAGCGTCGCGCAGCCGGAGGTCGGCGTCGTCGGCCTCCTTCGCGAGGATGCCGAACCTGTCGGCCTCGGCGGCGGCGGCCGCACGCCAGGTCTCGTCAAGCGTGCCGACCCCGCATAGGGGGCAGGTGGTGTCTCCGTGCTCCTGGTGGTGGCTGAGCCCGGCGCGCAGCAGCCCGGCGACCCGGCGGGCGTCGGCGGCGGGCGTTCCGGCCGTGGCATCTGCCCGCGCGACGGCGGACCGCAGCCGTGCCGCGCGGTCGGCCACGTCGGCCGGGTCGGGCACGGTGAGCACGGTGAGGCGCCGCAGCGCCGCCACCTCACCGTCGACACCACTGCCGTCGACAGCGGGGCTGTTGCCGCTGCCTCCGCTGACCGCTGATTGCGCGCTGTCGAGATCCCACGCCTTGGAGACCTTCGAGGCGAGCGCCGCCGAGATGGCCTTCGCCCGCGGGTCGTCCGAGGTTGCCAGGGCGGCGAGCAGCACCGTCCGGCCGTCGCGGACCGCCTTGTGCGCCTTGTCGAGGTCACTGTGCGCCTGTTGCAGCAGGGTATGGGTGTCGGTCAGCTCGGTGAGCCGGAGCAGCCCGCCCAGCGCGTCGAAGATCTTCGCGTTGCCGTCCGTGATCAGGCCGCTCAGTTCCGAGTAGGCGAGAAACGGCCGGAAGTCGGCGAGTGCCTCCCGCCACGGCAGGTCGGCCAGCGGTCGGGCGGTCTCGCCGGGCAGGCGCACCGTGGTCGTCGCGGCCAGCAGGTCGGTGTCGTCTGCCTGCCAGGCCCGTACGACCCGGATGGGCCGTGGCGCGCCCTCCGACGTCAGCTCCACCTCGATCCTGGGTGCGTCCTCGCAGTGCAGGTTGCGCCAGCCGTCCCGCCAGATCTTCCCGCGCTGGAGGCGCTCGTTCGTCTCGGTGAGGGCCAGTTCGACGGCCTCGGCGAAGCTCGACTTCCCGGAGCCGTTGCGACCGGTGACGAGCGTGAGGCCGGGGCCGGGCCGCAGGTTGAGCGTCTTCGTCGGGCCGATGCCGCGGAAACTGCAGACCGAGATGGACGTGAGATACATGCCCGGGATCGCGGCTGCGTCGGAACGGACGGCCCGTTGCGGCGCTGACAGGCGCGGTGTCGTGGCGCCACCGAGAACGCCGGCCAGGGCGTCGGCCCCCTCGAAGGCGGCGAGCACCAGATCGGCGGCCAGGTCGGACGCGCAGGCCTCGGCCAGTTCGTCGAACAACTGCTCGTAGAGGGCGCTTCGCGTCGGGTCCATGGTCGTGACCTCCGCGGGGGGCGAGAGGGTGTGGTGCCCGAGCCGCCCCCCGAGCGGCCCGGACGGAGATCACTGTGCGCCTCGAGACCCTAAAATCATAATGAGCGAGCTGATAACCTGGCTTATCACTCGCCGGCGTTAATGATGGCATACATCCCAGTAGCCTGTGTGAGTCGCCGGAGCGATCGGGGGAGGTGCGCGGTGGAGGACGCTGGGGCTACCTTGACGCTGCAGGACGTCGCGGATCTGGCGCGGGTTCGTCGTCCGGTCGTGAGCATGTGGCGTAACCGCCCACGCGTACGCGGTCAGTACCTGCCCTTTCCCGACCCGGTGGAGACCTCCGGCGGGATGGAGCGATTCCCGCGCGAAGATATCGTCGCGTGGCTGGCGCGTACCGGCCGGGGCAACAACGCGGAGGCGAATCTCGACGCACCGGCGTTGAGCGTGCCGGAGGGCGTTTCGCTGGACGAGCTCGTCACCTGGCTCTGCCTGGCGACGCTTACCGGGCAGGAGTTGGCCGAGACGACACCGGAGCAACGCCTCGCGCGAGCGCGTTCGGTCGACCCCGATGACGAGATGCTGCTACGCGAGATAGCGGTTGCTGCGCCGGTGGCCAGCACCCTGGGGTTTGTCGACGACCTGGTGGAGGCGTCGTACGGCGCCCGCGAGGCACTTGACCGCCTGGAGCGGGGCCGGGCGGCCCGATCGCGGGGGGCTCGCGACCTCACGTCCGAGGCGGTCGGCCTTATCCACGCCGTCGCTGATGCCTGCGCACTCCACCTCGACCCGGATGGCGTGCCGCTCGTGCATGTTGGCCCCGCCACGAGCGTGACCCTGGCGATCGCCGAGTCGTTCGCCCAGCTCGCGGTCGCCGGTGACACCGCGGACCTTCGCGACCTCAGGCGGCGGGCAGCGATACGCGCCATCGAGACGGCCGGAGCAGCGGTGGCGCCGAGTGTCCGCGTGATGTCGGTCGTCGGTAGGACGGCGGACGAGATCCTCGATCTGCTCGACAACCTCGTCCTCGACCTCGGCGACGGTGAACTCGCGGTGGTTGTCGGCCCGGCCGCCGTCCTGTGCGACGACCTTCACGGCGAGCAGGAGAAGCACCGCGCACAGACACTTCGTTCCGAAAGCCTCGCCGTCGCGCTCCGGCTGCCCCGGGGTCTGTGGCGGGAGGCGCATCGGCAGGCGCTGGGCCTGTGGGTCTGCGCGCCCGGCGGCTTCACGCGGCACCCGCTGGTGGCCGACCTGGCCGCGTTCACCCGGGACGAGCTGGACCTCGACGACCTCGCCTCTGACGTGACGGCCGCCATAGCCCCCACGGCACTGGCCGTCCGTAGCCGGGCGTTCCGCTACCTTCGCCCGCACGATCTCCAGCGCATCCTGAGTGCCCGCGCCGTCGTCGTGCCGCGCGGGGCGCGGGCGGCGCGGCTGGCCACGACGGAGCTCGACCGGCACATTGCCGCGATCAACACGGGCACCCTGGTGACGAGCGAGCCGATCCGACCTTTCGACGTCCTGGTCGAGCGCGCCCCGGGGTCGATGCTGCTGAGTCGGCGGTCGCTCGGCGAGCTGAAGGACATGAAGCATCTACGGGTACTGCGCGGCAGCCGAATCAATCCCGGACACGCCGATCCGGCCGGGTCGGTGCGAATTCTGTCTGCGATCGACCCACACCGTTCGATGCTGCTGGACCCGTTCGACGCGGAGAGGCTGTACCCGCAGGCAGCCCGTACCAACCCGGGGGATGTGGTGATCGCGGAGCGGCCCCGCCCCGTCGCGACGGTCGACGACCACGGCGGATCATTGGTGGCCTCACCGTCGAAGATTCTCAGGATTGGACCGGGTGCCGGTATCGGCCCGCACGCGGTGGCAGCGATCATCAACCGGCTGCCGGACGAGCCCGCCGAGTGGCAGACCTGGAACGTGCCGATCCTCGACACCGCCGAGATGGAGCAACTGGACGCGGCGCTCGTCGCGGCGGCGAACCACGAGGCGAACCTGCGGCGCCACCTGGCCGCGACCGGGGATCTCGTCGCCGCCATGATCGAGGGGGTCGCCGCCGGTGCGGTGACCCTGACCGTACGCACGCAGTAGCACCACGACTCGGTAGCAACGACGCAGGAGGAAGGACGGGCAGCATGCCGCCCCGTACCAAGAAGGAACCGTCGGCGCCCTCGACGATGAAGGAGCTCAAGGACACCCTTTGGAAGGCCGCCGACCGGCTCCGCGGCTCGCTGTCCGCGAACCAGTACAAGGACGTCATCCTCGGCCTGGTGTTCCTCAAGTACGTCTCCGACGCCTACGACGAGCGCCGCGAGACCATCCGTGCCGAGCTGACGGCCGAGGGCTACGACGACGAGCAGATCGAGGATCTGATCGACGACCCCGAGGAGTACCAGGGGTACGGGGTCTTCGTCGTGCCGCCCCTGGCCCGGTGGACCTACCTGGCGGAGAACGCCAAGGGCAGGCCGGCCGAGGGCAGCGAGCCGGCCAGGACCATCGGCCAGCTCATCGACGAGGCGATGGACCTGGTCATGAAGGCCAACCCGGCGTTGCAGGGCACGCTGCCGCGCCTCTACAACAAGGACAACATCGACCAGCGCCGCCTCGGCGAGCTGATCGACCTGTTCAACAGCGCCAGGTTCAGCCGGCAGGGCGAGCACCGTGCCCGCGACCTCATGGGCGAGGTGTACGAGTACTTCCTCGGCAACTTCGCCCGCTCGGAGGGCAAGCGGGGCGGCGAGTTCTTCACCCCGCCGAGTGTGGTGCGCGTGATCGTCGAACTGCTGGAGCCCTCACACGGCCGGGTGTACGACCCGTGCTGTGGGTCGGGAGGCATGTTCGTCCAGACCGAGAAGTTCATCTACGAACACAACGGTGACCCCAAGGACATCGCCATCTACGGCCAGGAGAGCCTGGAGGAGACCTGGCGGATGGCGAAGATGAACCTCGCCATCCACGGCATCGACAACAAGGGCCTCGGGGCACGGTGGGGTGACACGTTCGCGCGCGACCAGCACGCGGACCTCCAGATGAACTACGTGATGGCGAACCCACCGTTCAACATCAAACACTGGTCGCGCAACACGGAGGACCCGCGCTGGAAGTTCGGCGTGCCGCCGGCCACCAACGCCAACTACGCCTGGATCCAGCACATCCTGTACAAGCTCGCCCCGGGCGGCAGCGCCGGTGTGGTGATGGCCAACGGCTCGATGTCGTCGAACTCCAACGGCGAGGGCGCCATCCGCGCCCAGATCGTCGAGGCCGACCTCGTCTCCTGCATGGTCGCCCTGCCGACCCAGTTGTTCCGCAGCACCGGCATCCCGGTGTGCGTCTGGTTCTTCGCCAAGGACAAACGCGCCGGGGAGTACGGAGGGGTGGACCGCTCCGGCCAGGTGCTGTTCATCGATGCCCGCAACCTCGGCTATATGGTCGACCGCGCCGAGCGCGCCCTCTCGAACGAAGACATAGCCAAGATCGCCGACACCTTCCACGCGTGGCGCGGCACCCGCTCCGCCGCCCAGAAGAAGTTGAGCTACGAGGACGTCCCCGGCTTCTGCAAGTCCGTAGGCATCCCCGACATCAAAGCCGCCGACTACGCCCTCACCCCAGGCCGCTACGTCGGCGCCGCTGACGTAGCGGACGACGGCGAACCCCTCAACGAAAAGATCGAGCGGCTGGCCAAGGAGCTGTTGGCCGCATTCGACGAGTCGGCACGCCTAGAGAAGGTCGTCCGCGAAAAATTGGAGCGACTACCGTAATGGAACACAGGCTTCTGAAAGATCTTCTTGTCGATACGAAAGACGGTGACTGGGGGCTTGATGCCGAAGTCGATGGCCATGCACCACATTACGTCATTCGAGGTGCAGACTTTCCGGGCGCTCGCAAGCTTGCGATCAAAAGTGTTCCGCTTCGATATATTCCAGTCCGCACGGTAGGTCGACGCGTTCTGCGCCCTGGTGACATTCTGATCGAAACGGCTGGAGGTACGCGAGACCGCCCCACTGGCCGCACACTCCTGGTAACCGAACAGCTTCTACGGCGATTCGAGTTCCCAGTAATTGGCGCGAGCTTCACGCGATTCTTGCGTGCGAACTCAGATATCGTTGATCCAGGGTACCTTTTCTGGTATCTGCAGGCAATCTATGCAAGGGGGGAGACTTTCGAGTTTCAGGTGCAACACACGGGAATTGCGCGATTTCAGTATACGGCTTTCTCTAATAGCAAACTGATACCCATACCGACTCTCGCTCGACAGCGGGAGATTGCAGGTGTGCTGGGGGCGCTCGACGACAAGATCGCCGTTAATGGTACGGCGAGTGCCATTTCCCGCGAACTGGCTTACGCGAAGTTCGATCGGGCTATATTTCGTCGAGGATACAGAGTTAAGGTTCGCGATGTGGCTCAACTGGTCACGCGGGGCGTCGCTCCGAAGTATGTTGTGGCCGATGGCGTGACTGTCCTAAACCAGAAATGTGTGCGTGATCGGCAAATCAGCCTCACTCCCTCACGAATGACGGCAGAGTCTTCTTTGCGCACAGAGAAGCTGCTTCGACTAGATGACGTGCTAGTTAATTCCACGGGCGCAGGAACGCTCGGGCGCGTCGCGCGGTGGACGCAGGACGTCCACGCAACCGTTGATTCGCATGTCACCATAGTGCGCTTCGATCACACTTTGATCGACCCCGTCTGCGCGGGATTCGGCCTCCTTCGAGTTGAGAAGGAGATTGAAGGTCTAGCTGAAGGTAGTACTGGCCAGACTGAACTTCGACGAGATCTGCTCGCCGGTATCGAAATTGACGTACCAGACGCAGTATTGCAGGGTGCGGTTGGATCTGAACTTTCGGCACTCGACGAGCTGAGTGTGGGCCTTCGGAGAGAATCAGACAGATTGGCCGCGACGAGGGACGAATTGTTGCCGCTTCTCATGTCCGGAAAGATTCGCGTACGGGAGGCAGAGAAAATCGTGGAGTGTGTCGTGTGATGGCTGGTCGGCAGGGGTTCAGTGAGGCGGACTGGGAGGGGGTGGCGCTGGAGACGCTTGGCGAGCAGGAGTGGCAGCCGCTGCCGGGGACCGCTGTCGCGCCGGGCGCCACGAACGGGCGGGCGTCGTGGGATGACATCGTGCTTCCGGGGCGGGCGCTGGCCGCCATGCGCGCGTTGAACCCGCAGGTGCCTGCCGAGTACCTGGAACAGGCGCTGGCGGAGATCATTCAGCCGACCTCGCAGGATGCCATCGCGGAGAACTACCGGCTGCACCAGATCTGCGTCCAGGGCTATCGGGGGATCAGCTACATCGACGCCGACGGTGTCGAGCAGAACCCCACCATCCGGTTGGTCGGTCATCAGGTCGGCGACAACGAGCTGCTCGCGGTCAACCAGGTCACCGTCCGGACGGCGGAGGTCGAGCGCCGTTTCGACGTCGTGCTCTACCTCAACGGCCTGCCGGTCGCGATCTTTGAGCTGAAGCAGGCAGGGTCGGCCAAGGCCGACCTCGACGCCGCGCACGCCCAGTTGGCGACGTACCTGCGTGAGTTCCCGATGGCCTTCCGGTTCGCCGTCGTAACGGTGATCAGCGACGGGATCACCGCCCGCTACGGCACCCCGTTCACGCCGCTGAACCACTACTCGCCCTGGAACGTCGACGACGACGGCAAGCCGGTGAAGCTCGGCGAGCCGCTCGACGACGTGCACCTCGGCACCGAGCTGGAGTTCCTGATCGAAGGGGTGTTCAACCCCGAGCGGTTCCTCCAGTTGCAGCGGAACTTCACCGCCTTCGACGGCGGGGCCGATGGCTACGCGAAGCGGATCGCCAAGCCCCATCAGTACTTCGCCGTCGCCAAGGCGGTCGGCACGACGGTCGCCGCCGTCGAAAGCAACGGCAAGGCCGGTGTCGTGTGGCACACCCAGGGCTCGGGCAAGTCCATGGAGATGGAGCTGTACGCCCATCTGGTGGCCGTCCAGCCCAAGCTGAAGAACCCGACCCTCGTCGTGGTGACCGACCGCCGGGAGCTGGACGGCCAGCTCTTCGAGGCCTTCAACCGCTCCCGCCTGCTGAGCGAGTCTCCGGTCAAGGTGGCGACCCGCGCGCAGCTACGCGAGGAGCTGTCCAGCCGGGCGACGGGCGGCATCTACTTCACCACGCTGCAGAAATTCGGCCTCAGCAAGGCGGAGAAGGACGCCGGCCTGGACCATCCGCTGCTGTCGGAACGGCGCAACATCATCGTCATCGCCGACGAGGCGCACCGCAGCCACTACGACGACCTCGACGGCTACGCCCGCCACCTCAAGGACGCCCTTCCGAACGCCGCGCTGATCGCCTTCACCGGGACGCCGATCTCCTTCGAGGACCGCAACACCCGCGAGGTGTTCGGCGACTACATCGACATCTACGACCTGACCCGGGCCGTCGAGGACGGGGCGACCGTCCCCGTCTACTTCGAACCGCGGCTGCCGAAGGTCGCCCTGGCCAAGGACGTCAGCGAGGAGGATCTCGACCGGGCCGCCGACGAGGCCACGGCCGGGCTGGACGAGGTCGAGCGAGCGAAGATCGAGAAATCGGTCGTCGTGATCAACGCCGTGTACGGGGCGCCGGCCCGGCTGGCCTCGCTCGCGGGCGAGATCGTCACGCACTGGGAGGCCCGCTCGGGGGAGATGCGCAAGTTCATCGGCTCCCCGGGCAAGGCGTTCATCGTCGGCGCGACCCGCGAGATCTGCGCCCGCCTCTATGACGAGATCGTCAAGCTCAGGCCGGAGTGGCACCACGACGCCGTCGACAAGGGTGTGATCAAGGTCGTCTACTCCGGCTCGGTGCAGGATGTCATGCCGGTGGCGAAGCACGTCCGCCGCGAGGGGCAGAACAAGACCATCCAGAAGCGGCTGCGTGATGCCGAGGACGAACTGCAGATCGTCATCGTCAAGGACATGATGCTCACCGGCTTCGACGCGCCACCGCTGCACACGCTCTACCTCGACCGCCCGCTCAAGGGCGCCCTGTTGATGCAGACGCTGGCGCGGGTGAACCGCACCTTCCGCGGCAAGCCGGACGGGCTGCTCGTCGCCTTCGCCCCCCTGGTCGACAACCTGAGCCGGGCGCTTGCCGAGTACACCGACACCGACCGGGCCAAGAAGCCGGTCGGCAAGAGCATCGACGAGGCCGTCGACCTCACCACCACGCTCATAGCCTCCCTGGACGAGCTGTGCGCCGGCTATCCGTGGCGGAAGCAACTGACCGGCGCCCAGAAAAGCTGGGTCAAGGCCGTCTACGGACTCACCAACTACCTGCGCTCCCCGACCACCGCCGGCAACCAGGTGGCGGACGGCGAGGAGACCCTCGGCGACCGCTTCCGCAAACTGTCCAACCAACTGGCCCGGGCGTGGGCGCTGTGTTCGGGCAGCCAGACTCTCGAGCACCTACGCTCCACGGCGAGGTTCTACGAGGAAGTCCGGGTCTGGATGGGCAAGTTCGACGCCCAGCAGCGGCAGGCCGAGGGCAAACCGGTACCGGAAGAGATCCAGCGGATGCTCGCCGCGCTGGTCGCGACCTCGACCGCCTCCGGCGAGATCATCGACATCTACGAGGCCGCCGGCCTGCCGAAGCCGTCGCTCTCCGACCTGGGGCCGGAGTTCCACGTCAAGGCACAGTCAGCGTCGAACCCGCATCTCGCGATCGAGGCGTTGCGGGCGCTCCTCGTCGAGGAGTCGGGCCAGGTCTCGCGGCACAATCTGGTGCGTCAGCGGGCGTTCTCCGAGCGCATCGCCGAACTGATGCGGAAGTACACCAACCAGCAGCTCACCTCGGCCGAAGTGATCGCCGAGCTCATCGAACTGGCCAAGGAGATCGCCGCCGAGGGCAACCGCGGCCAGCACTTCAGCCCGCCGCTCTCCGGCGACGAACTGGCGTTCTACGACGCGGTCAGCACCAACGAGTCGGCCGTTGCGCTCCAGGGCGATGACGTGCTGGCCCAGATCGCCCGCGAGCTGGTCGCGGTCATGCGCCGTGACGTCAAGACCGACTGGACCGTGCGTGACGACGTGCGCGCCAAGCTCCGATCGTCGGTCAAACGGCTACTCGTCAAGTACAAGTACCCGCCGGACAAGCAGCCGGAGGCCATCCGCCTGGTGATCGAGCAGATGGAAGCTCTGGCACCTCGATACGTCACGGGATAGCAGCCGTCGATCAGGTCGGGCCGGTAGTGGATCCGTTTGAGCGGCATCACACAGCGTTGCTGGCCGTTGCCGGGAATGGCTCACTGACCACTGATGTGCCAGGTCGTGCCGCGCCGACGATGGAGTGGTCCGCGAGCAGGTCTCGAAGGCGGGTGACGACTTCCCCGATCCGCTGGCTGATCTCGCTCGCCTCATCGCACGTGGCGAGATAGGTGATGAGGGCGTCGGTGTTATGGGGTGGCCGCGGGATGGTCAGGCGGCGGAGGCTGTCGGCGCTGAGGGCACGGACCGTCGCGCCGACGCTCCGCCGGGCCAGGGTGTCCCGAACCGAGTGGGTGCCGAGGTAGTAGTAGAGGTAGTCGGCCGAAAGCCAGTCCGCGGTCGGCCGCAGTCTGATCAGCGCGGTTCCGAACGCCCATCCCTCATGGCCGGGCTCCACCATGGCTCGGTGGCCGCTGTCCCCGATCCGGCTGTAGACGATGTCTCCTGGCCGCAGCAGGTACTGGGCCAGATCCTTCCGGGCCGCCACGCGGTCGATCATGTAAAGGTCGTCGGTCGCGATGCGGTGCTTGTTGATGTCGGGAGGTCGAAGTAGCGGGACCGCGTCCGGCTCGCGGCTTCGGGGAAGATATTTTCTGCCGGATGGCCCGGTCTTCACATCGCATATGGTCCCAAGCTCGCAGGATTCCCGGCTGTCCGCTGCCGACGAATCCGGACTGAGTTCCGTGAGAAGACGGCGAAGTGTTTCGCGAGCGTCCGCGACCCGGTGGTTGAGTTCCTCAAGCTCCTCGTGAAGGGCGTGCGCCGTCACGGTGACACTCTCGGTGGCGGGCGCGAACTGCGGAACCATCGGGAGATACAGCCTCGGTTCCAACCGGTAGTCCAGCTGCCCAATCTTTTGCACGGTTGCGGTGGCAGTGACGCCGTCCACCGGGACGTACTGTCCGGGTGGGCTGGCCGCCCATGTCTGGTAGGCGCCGACGATCGTGGCATGGGCCGTGTCGCTGAGCTGATGGCGCCGGTCGTGGGCGACCGCGCCTGTCTCCAGGCGGGTGGCGTCGATGAACAGCACCTCGTCGCGGCGAGGGCGGGTACGGCGATCGAGCACCCACAGGCCCACTCCGACGGGACTCTCGGAGAACAGCTTCGCGGGTAGCGCGATGACACAGCGGACGATCCCCGCGTCCACCATGTCACCACGGATCCGCTGCTGCTGCGGCTTGGTCTTCGCAGCGGCGCTGGTGGGCATGATGACAATCGCCCGCCCACGCTCGTCGAGCATGGACAGGCAGTGCTGCAGCCAGGCGAGATTGCCATCGTCTCGTGGCGGCTGGCCGAACTCCCATCGGTCGCTGTGGACGAATTCCGCGCCCCAGTCCTTCTGATTGAACGGCGGGTTGGTCAGGACGACGTCAAAGCTTCCGAGCAGTCCCGTGCCGTGATGGCGTAGCGCGTTGTCGGGCCCGGGGCCCAGGTCGGCGGGCAGGCCGTGGATGGCGGCGATCAGCTTCGCCATCCGCCAGGAGTGTGCGCCGCGGGCCTGACCGTGCACGACCTGTTCGGGCTCGCTGGTCTTGGCACGTCCGGTCCGGGCCCGCAGTCCAGCGGCGATCAGCAGCTCCCCGGAGCCGCAGCAGGGGTCGTAGATCCGCTCGCCGGGACGCGGCGCCAGCAGATCGGCGACAAGGCGGGCGACGGTGGGCCGGGTGACGAAGTCGGACCCCGGACGCCTGCGTTCCTCCGCGTCCTGTCCGAGCACGTACTGGCTGACGACCGGCCCGATCTCCGCCTCCGGTACGCCCGCTCCCGGCAGTGTGCCGAGCGCGTTCTCCATGGCCCCGGCCAGATGCAGGATCCGCGGTTCTGGCGGCAGGCTGCCGAGAACGTCACGAAGCACATCCCAGAGCCCGGCGGAGTGAACGTGCTGGGCCTTCATCATCGCCTCAAGCTGAGCGATGTCCGCGCCCTGCGCATGGGAGCGGCGCAGCGCGGCCCAGCCTTCGGGGTCTGCCTGACGAAGATATGCCAGGGCCAGCAGGCGCTCCGCGCGGGTTCCGGTGCTTGCCGAATCCCACATCGTCGAGAGCTGCTGCCACAGCGGCGACAGCAGTCGTCTGGACGCGGCCCCGTGGCCCGCACCGGAGGCCGCCGCGTCTGCCGGTGGCAGCCGCAGGCTCTCGCGGAACCGGTGACCGAACGTCGACCCCGATGTTTCGTCCGGCCGTCGTCGCGGGCGGTCGATCGTATGCGTGTCGAGCCAGATCGCGACCTCGACCGCCGCGAACCGCTGCGGGCTTGATCGCCCTACCGGGTGCGGGAAGTTCGTGTACCGCCGCGCCCAGTTACTGACCGCCTGCGTCGTCACGCCGGCTGCCGAGGCGATCTCCTCCCGGGTCACGAGCTGTTCGGCCCCTTCACCGATCATCCTTGGTCACCCCGTCGGGAACGCAGCAGCCGAGCCAGCCGCCGCGTGCGGGCGTCGCTGCCCACCACCCAGCTCAAGAACCCGATAAGAGTGGCAGTGACGAGCACAATCGCCACCGAGCCCGGCAGCGACGGGCTCCATCCAAGACCCAACACGGCCGGAGCGGCTCGGGGCAGCCGCCCATGCCCCCAGACCCCTCCCGGCAGTTTCCACGGCGGCCAAGGCCGCCCCGCACCCGCTGATCTCATGGCGGCAACGTTCGCAGACGCCCCCTGTAGCAATCAAGTGCGTAGTTCGATTACGCCCTCATCTGTTTCATCGGCAGTGTCCATCGCGCTGCCACAGAGTGACAGAGACTTATCCGTGGCTGCGAGCGCTCCCCGCCCAGCGTGGGCACCGCCCCGTCGGGCTGCACGGCCATCTCCCCGGCACGATCGACCAGGCCATCGACAGCGCCGAGATCCTCACTCACCCGAACGCTGCGACCACGCCCCCGTACTGGACTCCGGGTCTGAGCCTTGCGGCGAGCTGTCCGCGGGGTGGATCGAGCAACTCACCTCGGGCGCTGTCGACTGGGACAGTCGATCAGATGCACCTTGCGCGTCGGACTACTTCCTCACGCTTCGGCTCACTGCTGGGCCGTGGTCCGCCCGCGGCACGCAGGACCCGCCGGGCGTCGCGCGGGAACGCGCGTGAGGCGGCGCCGCAGTCGTGCGGTCGTGGCCTGTCACGGGGGCGATAATGGTCAGGTGACCGTCGACCTGCGTGACAGCAGGATTGCTGAAGTGTGCCGGCGCTACGGCGTCGCCGAGCTGTCCGTCTTCGGCTCCGTTGCGCGCGGCGACGACACCGGCTCCTCGGACGTCGACCTACTGTATGTGCTGGCGCCCGACTCGACGCTTGGCTTCGACATCGTCGATCTCCGAGACGAGCTCGAGAAGATCGTCGGACGTCGCGTCGACCTGGTGCCCAAGTCCCGGCTGAAGTGGGTCATCCGCGATCAGGTGCTCGCGGAAGCGAGGGTCCTCTATGCGGCGTGATGAGCTGTACCTCGTCGACATGATCGAAGCGGCAGCGGCCGCGACGACGTTCGTCCAGGACGTCGATGAGGTCGCGTTCGCAGCGAGCGACCTGATCCAGAGCGCTGTGCTGCAGAAGCTCATGGTGATCGGCGAGGCGGCCGGGCGAGTCTCACCCGAGATCCGCGCGCGCTGGCCGGACGTGCCGTGGCGATCCGTCACAGGCTTCCGCAACATCGCCGTTCACACATACTTCGACGTCGACTGGTCAATCGTGTGGCGCATCGCCACGGCCGCACTGCGCGAGCTCCAGGAGCAACTGATACTGCTCCTCAGGGCAGAGTTCCCGCTCGTCGCCAGCCAACTCGACCAGCCACACTGACCACGGGCACCATCGCCCTGGGTGTGGACTTACTGGCCGTCAGCCCCTCCTCGGCGCGATCGCGGCCTGAGCACAAGCACATCCCGGGGCGGAACAGGAACGCCGACGCGACCACGACGCCCGACGATTACGGCTACCAGGCGGGCTGGAAGTGCCCGGAACCGCCAGGTGTTCGGAACACTTGTTCTACTCGATAGACGATGTTCCGGTCGGCGCGGTCACCGGGCATCGCCCCTGTTCGGGGCGCGTATGGCGACCGGTCGGACGGTGATTTCAGGGCCGACAACCAAGATCAAACGGTTCGGATGCTGGTACACATGGCCCACAACGAAATAGAGGCGCGACCTGCATGGTTGGCAGGCCCCACTCGCGTAGTTCACGGCCGTTGATCGTTGTGGCCGGGGTGTGGCCGCGCCGGCCGCACCACACGCCGCGGAACGGCGTTCGCAGCGGTCTGCGCCACCTCCCGCCCAGCCGACCGCAACAGGTGCGCGTACAGACGGCCGGTGATCGCAGGGGAGGCATGGCCGAGCCGCTTGGACACGAGGGTGATGTCCACGCCCTTGGCGATCTGGATGCTCGCGCTCCCGTGCCGAAGGTCATGAAGACGTTTGCGGGACAGCAGCTTCTTGCCGAGCTCCATGCCGGTGTCCAGGTCGATCGGCAGCGCCTCGGCGAGGTGTAGCACCGCGCCGGAGCCGCGACGTCGGGTGCAGCCGATCACCGTGACCTGCCCGCGCGGCTCCCGATCCCGGTAGACCCACCATATGCCTTCTGGCGCCCGGTACCGCTTACCGACCGTCAGCGTCTTTGCGCCCCGTTTGGCAGCACAGCCCCACCCGTCGGGCAATCACCTGCATGTGGCTCGTGACGTATGCCGGCGAGAGGCGCCTCCCGTCGAGGCGGGTGAAGATCAGCCCGATGAGCTGTACCAATTCCCCGCGCTGGTTCGGCAGGGTGCCGTTTTTCCATGCCGGTCCGACCCCGTCGCGCTCGGCGTCGCGCCGGCGTGGAGGTCGACCCACGGCTGCGGATGCCGGCTGCCTTCACCGAGCTCGCCCGGGCACTCTGATCAGCCGTTCGGCGGACGCAGCCATGTCTTGCCCACCCTCAATGTAACAGTGCCCTACGAGATCGATCGGGTCGCCGACCCTATACCCGTCCGGCAATTGACGAACGAGGTACGACAGTGGTGTGGGCTCGGTCATCCGCGCGCTCCACGAAGAGCCTGCGCCCGGGCAGCGATTATCCCAGATGTGAAAGGATGTCGACTGACAAGTCGAATGTCACTCTTGGCCTGGAGATCGAGGAATATTCGAATGCGTATTGTGGTGATTAGCGGCGGGGGTACCGGGATTGGTGCGGCCACCGCCGAGCTGTTCGTGGCCGAAGGAGCGGAGGTGTACCTGCTGGGTCGGCGCGAAGCGGTCGTCGCCGCCACGGCAGACAAGCTCGGGCCTCAGGCGCACCCGGTCGTGTGTGACCTGCGCTCCCCGCTCAGTGTCGAGACCGCGGTCGGCGACCTGCCCGAGGTTGTCGACGTCCTGGTGAACAATGCCGGCGCCCGGGGCGTGGCGCTCACCGGCAGCGATCTGACGGCGGTGGCCGAGCGCTGGACGGCCGACTTTCACAACAACGTGTTGGTGGCTGTCTTGTTGACCACCGCCCTGACCGACCGCCTGCGGTCGCCCGGCGGGCGGGTCGTAACCGTGAGCAGCCTCGCCGCGATACGCGGCAACGGCTCCTACGGGGCGGCGAAGGCGATGCTGCACGGGTGGAACCTCACCCTCGCGAGCGAACTCGGCCCGCGCGGGGTGACGGCGAACGTCGTCGTCCCCGGGTTCGTCGCGGGGACCGAGTTCTTCGGCGCCGACGTCGATGACGACGAGCGGAAACGGCGCGCGGCGCAGACGCTGGTGAACCGGGTCGGTGAGCCCCTGGACGTCGCCACGGCGATCCGGTACCTGGCCTCGACGGAGGCCGGCTACGTCACCGGCCAGTTCCTGCACGTCAACGGCGGCGCCCTGCTGGGTCGGTGAGAGCGGATGACGGATTTCGGGGGTCTGTTGCACGGGCTGCGGTCCACCCCGACGGCCGGCAACCCGAACTGGTCCACTGCCCGGTACAAGTAGGTCCACCGGCCGGCGACTTTGACTTGACAGGGTGTTCGATCCTGTGGGTTCTGTCTTGTTCGGGTTTATGTTCCTCGCCAGGTTGAGGTGGATTCGCCGGTGGCGCGGCGGGCCATGAGGTCGATCATCGCAAGGTTGATCATGGCTTCGGAGCGGGTGGGGTGGGCTTCGTAGTCGCGGGCGAGGCGGCGGTAGCCCATCAGCCAGCCGAAGGTACGTTCCACAATCCAACGGTGTGGAAGAGGAATGAACCCTGTGGTTGTGGGGTCGCGGTGGACGGTGTCGACGTCGATGCCCAGCCCGGCGGCGTGCTCGATGACCATGGTGCGGTAGGCGCTGTCAGCCCAGGCTTTACGGATTCTGGAATGGGTGGCGGCAACGGTGGTCAGTACCTGGAGGCCGGCACGGCTGTCGGAGGTGCCGGCGGTGGTGACCAGGACGGTGAGCAGCAGCCCGAGGGTATCGACGATGATGGTGCGTTTCCGTCCGATGATCTTCTTTCCGGGGTCGATGCCCTGGGTGGCAGCCGGAACGGTGGGGGCGGTCTTGACGCTCTGGGAGTCGATCACGCAGGCGGTGGGTTCAGGGTCGTGGCCTGCGTCGGTGCGGACGTGGCACCGGGTCAGGGCGACGAGCTGGTCGAGGATGCCGTCGTTGTGCCAGTGGGCGAAGTAGCCGTAGACGGTTTCCCAGGGCGGGTAGTCGTGGGGAAGGTAGCGCCAGGGGATACCGGTCCGGTCGACATACAGGATCGCGTTCAGGATGCTGCGTAGGTCATGCGCCGGGGGGCGTCCGATGGTCAGGCCTTTGCGGTGTCGTTCGGCGCGCCAGGCGGTCAGCACGGGCTCGACCAGTCTCCATCGGGCGTCGGACAGGTCGCTGGGGTAGCGTCGCTGCTCGGTCATGGTTGTGGCCTACCGCGGACCGGCGGTGGCTACCCGGATTTCTTTCCGTCACTGGCAAGGTCGTAGACCGTCAGATGGCGGGATGAGACAGGATCTTTCGGCGCTAACGCGGCGCTGTCATGGGCGTCATATCGGCCAAAGCAGCTTGGATCGCGCATGGATCTCGGCGTAAAACTGCTATGCGTGACCATCGGTGGGAAACGAACCAGTCGACAATCCCCGGAGAGGGATCAAACGCCCTTTGAGAAGGTGTTTTAGATCTTGCTCGGGTTACTCTCCGTGATGGGCGGTGTGGTCTGGTTGCTGTTCGCGAGTCGGCGTGGGATGCGCCGGACCATGGTCCGTATCATGGCGAGCCGGATGAATGTCTCGGAGATGGCTGGTTTTCTTTCGTAGTCGCGGGCGAGCCGGCGGTGCATGGTGATCCAGGCGAAGGTTCGTTCCACGACCCAGCGTTTCGGGAGGGCCTCGAAGCCGCGTTGCCCGGGGTTTTTCCGGACGATCTCGACGCTGGTCTTCATGACCTCGACCGCCCAGTCGACGAAACGCCCGGCGAATCCACCGTCGGCGAACAGGTGGCGGCAGTGCCAGTGGTCGAAGTAATGATCCACCAGGATCCGCCTGCCGCCGTCGCGGTCCTGGACACTGGCCGGCAGCACGAGCACGCTCAGCAGGAGCCCGAGCGTGTCCGTGATGAGGAACCGCTTGCGGCCGTTGACCTTCTTGCCCGCGTCGTAGCCACGCGAAGCCGCGCCGACGGTCTGGGCGCCCTTCACCGACTGCGAGTCGATCACCCCCGCCGTCGGTTGCCGGTCCCGGCCCTCGAGCTCGCGGGAGACGTCCCGTAACCCGTCGTGAACCCGCGCGATGACCCCCTTGTCATGCCACCGGGCGAAGAAACCATAGACCGTCTCCCACGGCGGGAAGTCCCGAGGCAACGAACGCCACGAACACCCTGTGTGCGTCACATACAGAATCGCGTTCACGATCTCCCGGCGGGGATGCGCCTCCTTCCTCCCATCCTTCGACGGCGGCGGCAGTAACGGCTCCACCCACGCCCACTCCACATCGGACAGATCAGAGGGATACGGATCAGACCGAGTCATGACCCGACCGTCCCGACCCGCCAGCCCGCCGGGTGGCCCGGGGGGATCTCACCCCCGGGCTCCCACAGAACGGAGCATGACGATCTCTCGTCACTCCGCTCTTCTCACCTGATCCGTCAGAAATCGGGCATCCACGCCCAATGGGCGAACAGCCGGGGCTGCCTTCGCAGGAGCCCGTTCCACCATCGCTTGGCGCGCTTGAACGCCCTCAACCGTTGGAACTTCCGCCGCGCCCACCGCACCAGGTAGGTGTTGATGCGTCGCAGAAGAACATACATCTCGGTCCGGTAGAATCTGCCGTAGTAGTTCATCCAGCCACGGATGACAGGGTTCATCCACACGGCGATTTCCCCGATGTCCGAGGTGGTACGCAGGTGCAGCCGCCAGCGCCTGACAGTACGGCCCTTGTCTTTCAGGGCCTCCCCGCTCATCGCCGGCAGGAACGCGGTGAACATGCTCCCGCCGTCCTTCGTCGGGGCCTTCCGGGGGCGGAACGTATAGCCCAGGAACGTGAACGACGTCTGTTCATGGTTCTGACGCCGTTTCCGATCCTTGCAGTACACTATTCGCGTCTTGTCGGGATGCACTCGCAGCCCGACACTGGCCAACCTTTCGGTCAGTTCCCCCAGCAGCTGCCTGGCCTGCCGCTCGGTCGCGCAGTGCGCCACAACGTCGTCCGCGAACCTCTCGAACGGGACAGCCGGATACTCCCGGACCATCCACAGGTCCAACGCATAGTGCAAGAACAGATTAGCGAGCACGGGTGACACGGCCGATCCCTGGGGAGTACCGCGATCCCGTTCCACCAGCCTGCCATCGGGCATCCGGATCGGCGCTTTCAGCCACCGCTCCACATACAACACCACCCACTTTTGATCGGTGTTGGCCTTCACCGCCTTGACCACCAGATCATGATCAACCGAATCGAAGAAGCTCTGGATGTCAAGATCGATCACCCAGTTCTTCTCCCAGCACCGCTGGCGGCACTTCTCCACCGCCATCAGCGGCGACCGCCCTGGCCGGTACCCGTACGAGTCCTCATGAAAGATCGACTCGGTACGGGGTTCCAGGTGCCGGGCCACCACTGTCTGTGCGATTCTGTCGGCGACGGTGGGAACACCTAGCATCCTTGTCCCTCCGCCGTGCGGTTTTGGTATCTCGACCGCCCGAACCGGAGGCGGAAAGTAGGTCCCCGAGGACATCCTGTTCCAAATTCGGTACAGGTTGTTCTTCAGATCCTTCTCGAAGTCCTCGACGGACCACCCGTCCACCCCGGCGGCACCCTTGTTGTCCCTGACGTTCTCGTACGCCTCCCACACCAGTCGCTTCGATATATCGAACGGTTTACTTTCCGGATCCAACTTGCCCACTCGTGTCCTCCCAGAAGAATATTCTGGTTGCTCGTCCTCCCGGAGGGAGCCCCTCCGGTTGCTCGTGTGCGCAAACCACAGGTGAGCCGACCCCTTCGCTCCGCTCCCATTACAGAAGCTTCATCACTACTACGAGTCGGTCCGCCAGCGCGCATCGCATCGGTACTCAACGCCTCACGGTTCCCGCCGCTCGACGCACTCCCTCTCGGAGCCACCGTCATCTTTGCCCGGTGGACCCTGTATCGACGCGCGCCTTCTCACGTTCCGTACAGGAGCAGCAGACCAGAATCCCGCCGCCTGCATGCCGGACGCCACCTGGCCAATAGACGGGCACCCGCCAGGCTCATCCCGGAGTCGCATTGACACCCCGGTTTCGACGCCGTTTCCTAAATCTCGACACGTCATCAGCGGTTCACTCACGTTCGGCTTTCTGGTCCCCATCTGACGGCTCTTACACCGCCTTTTCCTCGACGCTCACCACGACAGTCGTCAACTAACGCAGCTCAAGGTGATTTGACATCTCCCCCCGCAGGGCGACGCCGGAGGGCCACAATCCTCCATCTCCTGCACAGCATCACATCGAGTAGTCGCTACCTACCGACCGACTCCTCTCCGTGTTCGTGACGCAACAACACCCCGAACTCAACCCAAGCGACCACACTCAGCACACAAGCATCAAGATCCAAAACAGCTACTTAGGTTTCATCGACGAACCGTCTGTCTCCGGTGCCGTGCCGGCAGGGCCGGGCGGCGTCGACGAGCAGTGGAGTCCCACCGGTAGATCGTGACGTGATCGACGGTGATGCCGCGTTCCGCGAGCAGCTCCTCGACGTCGCGGTAGGACAGGCCGTACCGCAGGTACCACCGGACTGCCAGGACGATCACTTCCGGTGGGAACCGGAACCCGGCGAACTCCGAAACCGGGACGGCTGGTCGGACGTGCTGGCGACGGCGGCGCATCACCTGATCATGCCGGCCGCCGGGGTGGACCGCAGCCCGTGCACCAGACCCCTCGGCGGGCCACCGCCACCACCACCGGCGCCCGGCGCCGACGTCACGACCCTGATATCACGGCGAAGGTGCCGCCTCAGCTCCCACCGGAGGTGCCTCGCCGGGCTCTCCGGCAGCCGATGGCCGCCTGCGCGCCGACGTCCATTCGAGCGTGACGACCAGGTGCGCCTCGGCCGTGGACTTGGTGATGGCGAATCCCACCTCGCCCACCGCCTTCACGCCCATCTCCACGGAGATCCGGTTCGGTGGGGCCGCCAGGGTGTCGAGGTTCTCCGAGACCGCACCGGCAACCGCTCGGATCACCCGCAGTCCCAATGCCACTTCCGCTAAGTTGATCAAGCTGTGACCTGGGGTTTCACCGGGTTGGCGAGTCTGATCGTGGGCGGGGCATGGTGGCGGATGCCGTGCTGGCCGGGTTTCTTGACCGGGTACTGGTTGTGGCGGGCTCGGCGGACGACGTGGGGGTAGGTGCGTTCGCGGCGGGTGTTGAGCCGGGTCGGTCGGGTGATGTCGGTGGCGATCTCGCCTTGGGTGCGTGCCCGCTGGTCAGGGGGAAAAAGCCGGGTCGGTGGCGACCCGGTCCCGGATGATCCTGACAGTGCGCTTGAACTTGATCCGGTCGGGGTCGATCCCGGCGGCGGTCGCGGCCTGGCAGGTCAGCGCGCTGATCGCGTGGTGGGTGAGCAGGTAGCCGTAGATCTCCTGGTAGACGGTGTCGGGGTGCTTCGAGCGCAGGACCTTCCCCGGGCCGCGTAGGTAGGTCTTGAGCTGCCTGTTACCGGTCTCGTGTTCCCAGCGCTGCCGGTAGGCCCCGGCCAGCGCGGACGCGGTCGCGTCGCGTGGGTTGAGGATCGTGGTGAGCAGGGCGATGACCTCGTGTTTCCCGTCGCCGTCCCGGTCGGGCACGTCGTACTCGACGAGACGGGCGTAGCGGGCCTTCGCCGGGTCGAGTACCTCACCGGCGCGGGCCGCGGCGACCAGGGCGTCCCGCGCCTTCCCGGTGATCTTCGGGTTGACCAGGACCGTCAGGTACGAGCCGTCGGACAACGCGCGCAGCGGCGGCAGCCGCAGGCTGGCCTTGACCCGCCACAGCAGTGCCGCGCCGGTGTCCGCGGCCGTGCACCAGTCGGTCCAGGAGTAGAAGTTGCGGTCCGCGAGCAGAAGCCAGCGTTCGGCCAGCCGTGGGTACAGGGTGCGGGCCAGGGCCTGCTCGCTGGCGGGCTTCGCGCCGCCGGCCGGGCCGAGCACGGCCAGCACCGGCGCGTGCGAGGCGCACTCGGACACGGTGAGGGCGCGGACCTTCGGCAGCGCCCCCGGCGCGCCGTCGCGGCCCGCGGGCAGGCCGAACGCGGCGATGTTCTCCGCCGAGGCGGGCGCGTCCCACTCCAGTCCGTCGATACTCATCAGCCGCCACGGGCCGAGGAACGCCCCGACCGTGTCGAGGTCCGCGACCGGCCCGGCGACCTGCGAGAACAGTTCCGCCAGCGGTGCCGCACCGAGCCGCTGGCGGGCTTTGGTCAGCCCGCCCGAGGTCGGTTCCCATCGCGGCCCGACCACGTCGAGATCGTCAAGCGTGGTAGCGAGCCGGCGCGCGACCGCCTCGTAGTCGTCGTCCGCGAACAACGCGAGCGCCATCACGAAGTAGACCGCGACCCGCGGCGGGATCGTCGTGTCGCTGCGCCGGGCACCCGTCCCGGTCGCCTCGATCGCCTCGTCGACCGCATCCCGCGACACGAACGACGTCAGGACCCCCAACGAGATCCAGTCCATCAGCTGGCTACCCGTGTCCGTCACAGCCCACGATCATGCCGCCAACCAGGCAGAACCACCCGAACCGACACACCGCAACCAGTCAAGATCCAAATAGTGGAAGTGGCATTGCCCGCAGTCCCTGCCGGAGGCTGCCGCCGTCACGGTGACCACCGGGACCCCGGTGGCGGCCCGCGGGAACGACGCCGTCAAGGTCCTCCAGGGATTCGAACAGGACGATATCGCCGTCGGGGGTCCGTACCTCTAGGTATTCGGTCATGATGGTCCCTTCGCGATTCCTGGCTACCGGGGGCAGAGCGGTCCGGAGTGAATCCCGGGTTGCCGGACGGTGGGCTCGGAAATGGCCGGGCTGTTGGCGACAACGGCGCAGACCCGCCTCGCCCAGGCCGCTGGTTCGGTGGATTCGAGAACGCTGGCGTGATCAGTCGAGAATCCGATGCCCGCCAGGGCGAGCGGGCCTCCGGGGAAACGGCTGTCCGCTATGGTGAACGACTGCACGGGATGCCCGAGAAATCCGGGGATACCGAAGAAGCGGTTGCGCGACCAGTGCGCCACCGCGGTGGCCGATCCGGCGGTCGGCCACTGTGTGCCCAGGGTGACGTCGAGGTCGTCGGCGCCGCCCCTGAACGCGATCGCGTCGACCGTCCGGGTCTGCCCGAGATCGTAGGTGCCCAGCCGTTCGTGGGATTCCAGGCTCCACACCTCCAACGCGTCGCCGGCGCAGAGTGCGACGACCTTTCCAGCCGGATCGATGGCCGGCGCAGCCTGGCACCGGGTGGAGCGGGGAAGGTCCCGCACCACCGTGAACGCCGATCCGGGGATCTCGCGCCCGTCGGAGGTCCGCAGCCGCCACACCCTGTTGTCCGTCACCTCCACCAGTTCGGCGTGCCCGGGGCGGGCGATGACGTCCCCACCGTCGGTGCTGATCGGCGCGGACCGCGCCGTGCCGTCCTCGCCCCACACGGTGACGACGCCACCGTTCCCGACAACGTGGATTCGGCCGCCGGCGGCGGATACGGAAAAGAACCCGCCGTCCCCGTAGACATCCTTCGGCAGCGCGAAGCTCGCCACCGGGCGAAGATCTGGCAGCCGCACGATCCGCACGGTTGCCAGGCCGGGCCGACTGATCACCAGGACCTGACCGTCTGCGGTCAGCTCAGGCTTACCGAGCCCGTTCTCGACCTGCCCGCCGGGCGGGGGTCCGGTCGAGAACGAGGCGGCGGCGACGCGGCGGCGGGTGGCGGTGTCCCATACCTCGGTCAGACCGGAGGCCTGGGTCAGGACGACATACCGCCGATCGGGCGACAGGAGCGCGTCAGCCGAGGTGCCGACTGCGCGTTCCATCGGACCGGCCGGGGGAATCCGAAGCACGGTCACCCCGGACGTCGACTCGAGGACGACCCGCAGGACGCCGCCAGCCTCGGCCGAGACGTGCGTGGGGAGATACCCCCTGGGGCGTGGCACCCGCCGCAGTTCGGTGCCCACCTCCCCGACCTCCACCGTCGGCGGGGTGTCGGTCGCCTGGACCGGGCCGACGCTCGATTCCAGCGCCGGGTCGTACGTCGTCAGCGCGATGGAGCGGCCATCCGGGCTGAAGGCGGCATGGAGCGCCCCGCCCATTGTCTGGTCACAGTGCGCGTCCGCGACCCGCTGGGTGGCGACGGTCTGCCCGGTGGCGACGGCCTGAAGCAGCATGCCGACGCCCTCGGCGCAGCGGACCACCACCGACCGGCCGTCCGGGCTCGCCAGGACGGTGCCGAACGGAAGGTCGAACGGCGTCGCTGCACGGTCGTCGACACGGAAGTCGGCGGCGTCGCGCGTGCCGACGAGCGAACCGTCATCGAGTACCGCCCGGACCTGGATGTCATCCGCCGAGCCCTGCCGGGTGGCGCCGAGCGGAGAGGGCAGGCGCACCGTTCTCGTGACCGCCGCGGTGTCCCGGAGGTCGAGAAGGTGGAATACCGGATCCCCAGTGCGGCCCCAGCCGAGCCATCGCCCGCCCGGATCGGTGATGACGCGGTCGAGCTCGGCGGGCACCTTCCTGAGCAGCCGCCCGTCCCGGGCGTCTCTGATCTCGATTCCGTCCCTGTTACCCATCGCCAGGGCGCCCGGGGAAAGCCAGGCCACGGCCCGGATTCCGGAGCTCGTGCGCGGAATCCGTAGCCGGGTCAGCGCGGTCCGGGGCCGGTCCATATCCAGCACGTCCATCTCATCCGTGCCGGCCGCGGCGAGCGCCAGCGCCCCGTCCGGGCTCACCGCCTCGATAGCCAGTTCCTGGCTGTCGGCCGGCAGGATCGTCGAGCTGAAGCGGAGGGCCCGATACCATTCACGCAGCGCGCTGCGGGTCCGCTCGTCGTCGACGGTCCGGAATGCCCGCAGGTCGAGTGCCAGTCGCACGGGGGACGGGTCGCGGGCACTGGAGTAGTTCACCTCGGCATTCAGCAGCGCGCCCCCCGCGAGCGCGTCGCGCCGTGCGGTGTTCTGCTGCCGCACAATCCAGACACCCGCGACGACGATCACCACGAGATCGATGACCAGCGAGAGGGACAGCAACCGGAGGAGCAGCGACCGGCGCCGGTTGGCCTGACTGCGCAGGATGAAGTCGCGCTGCGGCGCGGTGAGGTCCCGCTGGCGGCCGAGCATCGACACCGCGGTGCGCAGCGCGGTGCCGCGCAGCAGTGCGGTTCTTTCCTTTCGCGCCTGCCATCGCGCGGCATGCCGACCGACCTCGTCCTGCCAGAGCCGGAATTCGCGTTCGTCCTCGATCCAGGCCCTGAACCGCGGCCAGTGCACGGACAGCGCGTCGTGCGTCAGCTCGACCTTCGTCAGGCCGTCGGCGCCCGTTCTCATCACCATCAGCCGCGTCTGGCACAGATCTCCCGCGAGGCCCTCCAGCGCGGGCGCGTCGGACAGTGTGAATGCCCGGCCGGTGGCACCCCCGTCCGGAAGCGGGGTGATGAGCTGGCAGAACAGCCAGCGCACATCGTGTTCCGTCGAGGCGTCGACGGCGATGCGCTGCCACACATGCTCGGCATACCGTGCAAGCGCCCCGGACACGCCGCCCTGGTCACGATAGGACGCGTGGGTGAGAACGCCACGCCGCTGGTTTTCCCAGAGCAGCGCCAGGGTGAATTCCGTGAGTGGCAGCGGGTTACTCTCGGATGCGATGTCCGCGAGCAGCACGTCCACCAGGCCGTCCTGGTAGACGGGCATGCCCGCCGGTTCCAGTGGCCGCGTGATGATGTCGCGTATCTCGCCGGCGCCTGGGATGCCGAGAACCACGATCCGATTCCTCAGCCGCGCGCCGATGCCGCTGTGCGCGAGCAACGCGTCGAGATGACGCGAGCCTACGGTCAGCACCAGGCTGGCCCGCGGGGCCCGCGTCAGCGGAGCGGTGGCCGCCAGCAGTGCGTCGAGCATCTCGTCGCATTCCGCCGGGAACCGGGTGAGTGCCTCGTCCAGCTGGTCGACGAGTATCAGCAGGCGGTCTAGCCCACGGCGGACCAGGATACGGTTCACGGCGTCCTCGGTGCCGCCGGCGGACAGGCGGGCGGCCAACTCCTCGGTCTGCGCCAACCCGCCGCCCTGGTCCAGCAGCTCCAGGAACGACGTGGCGAGGGAATGCCAGGGGCCGCTTCCGGCCGCCGGCCGAAAGAGCATCGACGCCGTCGTGTCGTTGCGCAGCCGGGGCAGCAGCCCGGCCGCCATGAGCGAGGACTTCCCGGACCCGGACGGACCGCTGATCACCAGCACGTCCTCGGTCTCCAGCCGGCGGGCCAGGCCGTCGGCCTCCTCGCCGCGGCCGAAATAATACTGGGCGTCCCGTTCCCGGAAGGCCGCCAGGCCTCGGAACGGATTCGGCTGCGTGGCGTGGTCACCCAGCTCGGGCCAGAAATCGTGCAGCGTCGCGGCGGCGAGGGCGTAACTGGTCCGGCGATCCGCCCGGCTCTCGACCTCGACAGTCATGCCGACGACAGCGCCTCGGTCCTGGTCGATGACCGGGCCGCCGCTGAAGCCGCGACTCACCGGCAGCCCCCAGGAGCGATCGTCCTCGATCTGTATTCGCCCCTGAGCGGTCTTTCCGCGAATGAATCCCGCCGCCCATACCCCGCGCGACCTGCCCGCGGGAAATCCGAATGTCACGACCCGGTCACCGGCGATGTCATCGACATCGACGAGGCGGACGGCGCGTGCGCCTGCCGGCGGGTGGGTTCGCAGCCCGACGGCATCCGGCCCGCCGTCGTCGGCCACCCGGCACACCTCGGCGCGCTGGACGTTCTCCGTCCCGAGCAGGGGGAAAACAACATTCACGGCAGCGCCCAGTTCGGGCAGCTCACCGCCCAGGGCTGCCGCCGCCACATGCGAGCAGGTGAGGACGAGATCATCGGCAACGAGAAAGCCGACGCCGACCGGCTCCTCGCCGAGCAGCACACTGACGATGGCGCGCTCGACCATCCCGTGCGCGCGGAGTTCCCGTCCCCGGTCCGAGGCTTCCGGTCCGGCTGATGCCGGCGGACATTCCCCGGCCAATCTGTCACCCCCGCCGCACGCATCGCCCCGCTCGGGCAGAAACATATATCAGTGACGAACGCCCGATACCGCGTCCTGGGCCGGCGGCGGCAGGACGACCCGGTGCAGGGTGGAACGCCACCGGTCGTTGGTCCAGTGGGCCAGCAGGTCGCCGACGCAGCCGCGTGACCGTCGACCTTCGTGACAGCCGGATCGGCGAGGTGTGCCGGCGCTACGGCGTCGCCGAGTTGTCGGTCTTCGGCTCGGTGGCTCGCGGCGACGACACCGGCTCCTCGGACATCGACCTGCTGTACGTGTCAGTGCCCGACCCGACGCTTGGCTTCGAGGTCGCCGATCTTCGGGATGATCTCGAAAAGATCGTCGGACGTCACGTCGACCTGGTACCCAAGTCCCGACTGAAGTGAGTCATCCGCGACCGGGTGCTCGCGGAGGCCAGGGTCCTCTACGCGGCGTGACGAGCTGTACCTCGTCGACATGATCGAAGCGGCGGCCTGCTCGTGCGGCGGAACCTGGCGACCACCACGGGCTCAAACGGCCCGACGGCTGGCGAAGGACTGGGTGCGCAGACATGGCAGCAGCGGGGGACGACAAGACGCCTGACGCATGACGGGATGCCTTGAGGAGACAGGCCGAGGGCTGTGTTTGGCCCTCGGCCTCGGTGTCTCATGGGTGCGGCGATCCGCCCAGGTCATCAGGGCCTCGGGTCAGGGGACGAGGATGATCTTCCCGCGGACGTGGCCGGTGAGGCTGAGCTCGAACGCCTTCGCGGCCTCGGCGAGGGGGAAGCGGTCCTGGATCTCGAAACGAATCACGCCCTCTTCGGCCAGCTTCGCGACCGCGGTCAGCCTGTCCTCGGACGCGGCGACCGCCGCAATCCCGGCGCCGGCGGCATGCTCGTCGGCTACGGCCGTGACCGCACGGGAGAGGTCGGGAAGAAGCGCCACCGTCGCCGCGACCGACGCCGCACCGCCGACATTGTCGATCGAGGCGTTGATCGTTCCGAGCGCCTTCACGGCATCCACCAGACCATCCCCGTAGGTGACGGGCTCCGCGCCGATCGAGCGGAGGTAGTCGTGGTTGGCCGGGGAGGCCGTACCGATCACGCGGGCCCCGAGCGCCCTGGCGATCTGGACCGTCGCCGTCCCGACTCCCCCGGCCGCGGCGTGGACGAGCACGGTCTCGCCCTCCCGGACACCGATCTGGTGCACCGCGGAGTACGCGGTCCCGGCCGCGACGGGCAGTGACGCCGCCTGCTCGAAGTCGACGGCGGCCGGCTTCGCGATCAGCGAGCTCGCGGGCACGTTGGCCTGCGCGCGGTAACCACCGGTGAAGCCTGACCAGATGACCTCGTCGCCGACGGCGAACCCGTCCACGCCCGAGCCGACCGCGTCGACCACGCCAGCCGACTCGTTACCCGGCACGGCGGGCAACTGCAGTGGCACAAAGTCCTTCAGGTAGCCGGCGACGACCTTCCAGTCGACCGGGTTGACCGAGATCGCCCGGTTCACGATCCGGACCTCCCCCGCGCCCGGCTCCCCCACCGTCTCCTCGGCCTGCACCAGCACCGTCGGGCTGCCGTACTCCTCGAAATAGATCTTCACGCTCATCCAGGACTCCTTGGTCATCGGTTCGATGTCGACACCGCGGGCCGGTGGCCAGGACCTCGGTGACGGGGCACCGCGCCGATCGCGCGGACAGCACCATCGCACCCGCTCCCGTCGTCGTCCGCGCGGACCGTCACCGCGCTCACAGTCTCAATCCTGTACTGGGACGCCCACCGCCGGTCCGCTATTCCCGACTTTTTCGATCGATCAGCGGACAACACTGCGGTGACGACGCTGCATGGATGTATATGCCGCTGGCGACGTGAGCTTGGGGCGCCATGTATCAGCCAGCCCCCCGGGTCGGGTCGGACCCATGCCGCGCCCCGCGAACACGCGGTGAGATCGCCAACCGTGTCCTCACCGACGTCGGCCATCTCACCGGCCTGGTCCGACTGGGCCTGATCATGTCCGATACGTCCCGCACACGGCTGTTCGGCAACCTCGACGAGGGATGTGACCGTCGACCTTCGTGACACCCGGATCGCCGAGGTGTGCCCGGTGTGCCGGCGCTACGACGTCGCCGAGAGGTCCGTCTTCGGCTCGGTGGCTCGCGGCGACGACACCGACGAGTCGGATGTCGACCTGCTCTACGTACTGGCGCCCGACTCGAAGCACGGCTTCTAGATCGTCGACCTCCGAGACGATCTAGAAAAGATCCAGCGCGGCAGGGCAGTTGCCCTGCGCCAGCTCACGCCGTTCGTAAATGGCGACCCGAAGTTCTTCCCTGACCGCGTTTTCCAGGCGATCAAGAGGCGACTCCGCGATCGGCACCACGCGCAGCTATCCCGATGGTCCTCGCACATTCACAGCAGCATTGAACCCAATGCGAGGACAACGGTAATGAGTCGTCCAAGATATAGGCAGCCATGGTATTACTCTGGAGCAGGTGGGGACCGAACCTGGTGAGCTTGTCACGGGGCTACTTGTCCAAGGGCATGAGTGCGTCATGCGGTGGGAGTTGCGGGACGCTGGCGAGTGGGAGCAGGCGCACGTCTCGGTCAGTAGTTCAACCGGGGGCGCATGGTATGTGGAGCACACGGGGTTCGGCTGCCGCCGGTTCACCGACAAGCAGGCTGCCTGGCTGGCGGTGCGCCGACTGATGGCTTGCCACGGTGGGCGGTGGGAAGTGGTCCCATGCGACGCCAAGCTACGGAATCCCGCCGTCAGTTACGACGGCACACGCATGCTGTATCTCACCGGAGGGCACTCGCTCTACGGCAGCTGGGGCCGGTATCAGGACCGTATCTGGGCCGGATATGTCATCGCGATGGAGGCCGGCATCGTGCTCCGGCGGACCGACAGCCACCCGGAGGTCGGTGGCTCGATACTGGTCTACGAGTACACCGATCCCGTCGACAGCTCGACCCGCTACGCGCTGGACTACACCGCCGGCGACTTCCGGTGGACGTCGGACTACGACGACCGGGACACCGCCGTGGGGTGCTACAAGGAAACCGTGTACGGGAACCAAGACCCCGGCCGACCGTATGTCGCCAGCGATCTCGACGTTGTCGTCAGGCCGCCGCGGACCGGACCCTCGATCGAGGAGGTCCTCGACCAGTTCCTCGCCGAACAGCGCACCCGCCTCGAGAAGAGGACCATGAGTAACTATGAGGGGATCATAGCGCTCTTGGGAAAGTGCATCGCGAGGACGGTCGAGGACGGAGAGCTCGGTAGTGTGCTCGACGGCCCGGAGACGATTCCGGATTATCTGAGCGAGTTCCTCGGCTACTATATGGTCCGCAAGGTAATCGCCAGCAAAGAACAGATCCGAGCGGCGGGGACGGTAACTCGGAAGTTGGTTAATTGGATGTCCGAGCGTGGATATCTCGACGAGTCTACCGCTCGGAACGCAGCGGATCACGCGCGGGACGCGGGACGCGATCTCTCGGCGGCTGACGACTTTCGAGACCTGATCGACGACTACCTCGACAGCAGGCCCGCTGTCGACGTTGGCTCAATTCCGTTCGAGGACCGGTTCGAGGACGTCGTCTACACCGTCGAGGTGGGCGCGGGCGAGATCTCCTTCCACCACTATGATGGGACGATTGTCGGCCCGTTCGAAATCCCGGTGGAGATAAGCGCGCTGGTACAGCCTCACTGGAGCATGTACGTAGAAGCAGCACGTATTGACGGGACCTGGCACCTGATCATGATTGGTTCCGTCTATCCCTGAACACTGGGCCGGCGCCTGACCCGGGGCGCGGCGCCCGGGGCATGCTCGTCCGGTCGCCACTGATCGATGGATGGTCGCCCCTGCCCAGCTCATCGGTGGTCGGCAGCGTTAGGTCAGCCGGCGGCGGTTCGTCTACTCATCGTCGATCAACATCCCTCTTCCAGCGATACCAGATGTTCGGCGTAGCGTGCCTCGGCGAGCGGAATCGCCACCTCGTACCACCCCTGCCAGTTGCCGGACTCGTCCCCGGCGACCAGGAGCACCATCTGTCTGACGGTGTCGAACAGGAACAGAATTCTGATCTCGGTCTCGCCGGTGCTGGCTGGGCGCAACTCCTTCAGATGGTGCAGCTTGCTTCCCTTGATCCGGTCGACGAGCGGGCGGCCCTCGTCTGGGCCGCGGTTATGAGCGCGCCCGCCTTCGCCGGCGAGCCTTCCCTGGCGAGGACCGCGGCAGCTGGTTCGAGCCCCATCTGGACGACCACGTCACGGCCATACGAACCGCCTCCGCCCCGCCGAGGGTGGGTGAGTTGTCCGGGGGCGGCCACGTGAAGCCGTCGGCGGGGGCGGTGCATGGCTGTTCCCGAGCTGGCCTGAACCGGCCTGAGCCTCACCATCCCCGGCGACAATTGTGTGGTGTCGAACCATAATGACCGCGCCGACATCGAGCAGATCGTCGATCTGCTCGTCGGCCGGCTCGTCGTCCGCATGCGCACCGAACAGGGCATCGATCTCACCCTCGGCCCGCGCGCCCGCGCCCGCCTCCTAGTCGAGCTCACCGCCGGCCTACACCTCGACGACCACAGCATCGGCTCCGCACTCGAGGACATGCTGATCACCCCGCTCGATCAGGCCCTGAGCACGCACGGCCCGGCACGGTCGGGCACCCTGACGGTCACCGACGTGGCCCGCGAGTACGGCGCCTGGACGGTGTCACTCGCCTGACCAGCGTGAAACGCCCGCTCACCCGGTTGGGACAACCGCGGTCGCGACCGTCTCTGCCGCCGCCTGACCAGTCGACCGCAGCAGGTGCGCTGCCGGGCTCCCGCGGCGACGGCGGCCCGCCCGCATCCGTTGCACCGGAGCGGGGATCAGGGTGCTGGAGGAGGCCGAGCATGCGAGGGCCAGAGGGGTGCCGATCCTGGCTGAGATGATCGGCTGCGCCTCGTTCTGGAGCCCCGCGGGCTGACGGGGCGACTTGGGCTCGACATCGTTTACCTGGACGATCCGCAGGACATCCTTGCCCGCATCCGTGTGATCACATAAACACGTTGTAAAACGGATGTCCTCGCCGGGCAGCCGGTAACCGATAGCATTGCGCATCATTCGGGGAAGGTGCGCCTTTAGCTGCTGCCGCGATGACGCGCCGCACCCGGGCTGCAGATCTTGCTTTCTGGCTCGTCGGCGGGCCGTTGATCTGGTGGCGCGGCGCCGTCTATTTCCGTCTTCCGGGAATCCTTCCGACACTTTTCGCCTGGACGCAAACCCGGAACTCCGGCGGTTGGGAGGCCAAAGCGTGAATCTTCTGATGCCTATGGAGATTCGGCTCCGTCGACTATCCCGCAGGTAACCCGTACGGCCGGCTGCGCCGATTCAACAGATCAACCAGCTAGGTTGTCGCTCGCAGTAGTTGGGTCGATGCAAGTTACGGGAAAGGGTACGGAATGAAGAACAGGACCGGACGTTACGCCGCTCTTCTCACCATGTCTGGTGTCGCGACCGGCGTCGTCTTGCTCGGGCCGGGAGTGGCCATGGCACAGGCTGCGGAGCCGACCGTGGCCGCTCCCCCCACAGTCGCTGCCGAGGACGCCGGAATCCAGGACCCGTGGCTCGCGGGCTCCTTGCAGGGATGGGACCCGCACAAGGACAAGTGGGACCACAAGAAGCAGGACGTCGTCAAGAAGAAGGAGAAGGCGACCTTCGAGCGGGTGACCTGGTTCGACAAGAAGGACCACCACAAGAAGTGGGACGACAAGTGGGACGACAAGAAGGGGCCAGGCGACGACCCGACATGGCTCGGTGATGAGCCGACGGGGGACGACGCGGATCAGGCGAACATCATTGGGTGGGACCCGGACAAGCACAAGTGGGACCACAAGAAGCGGGACATCACCAAGAAGAAGGAGAAGGCGACCTTCGAGCGGGTGACCTGGTTCGACAAGAAGCACAAGAATGACCACCACAAGAAGTGGGACGGCTCGTCGGAGCAGCACGACTCAGACTCAAACGGTCCCGGGGATGACGCGGAGGGCGTCGGCCTCGCTGGCTAGTACGGCAGCCGCAGTTGGGTAGTCGGCCGAGTGGGGCGCCTGCATGGCGGTGCTCCGCTCGGCCCGCGGCGCGGGGGTGCGGGCAATGCGGCCACCGGCCGGTCATCGCGGGTCGGACGACTCGTGGCGATCGGCCGGTGACCGCGTGTCCCACGTCCGCCGGCTGAGAACGGGCCCCCGGCCGCCCGTGTCGACCTGGCCCTCCGCGCCTGCCGCGCCACCCTGTGTCCGTGTCCTGCGACCGACGCAACCGCGTCGGCGGAGACCGGCCGGATGGTGATTTCAGGACCCCGAACCAAGATCAGACGGATCACCGCTGACGCTATTGACCACCGTGCCTGTCACAGCATCACCGTGGCTGTACAGACTGGGTTGGACACGGCGACGTGGCCTGCGCCGCGGGGTTTTGGGGACGAGATCACGGGAGCTCAGCGTGACGACAGATTCGTTGGCTTCGGGGGCGATGCGTTTCGCCGCGACTGACCTGGCGCAGCGCTTCGACCAGGACGCGCGGTGTGAGATCCGACGTTGCAGCGTGCGGGATGCCGGTTGGGAGTCGGTGCTCGTCCGGGTCGCTCAGCGCTGTGATTCTTCGGGACGTGCGGACATGGGCGTCCTGCCCCATCCCCGGATCATGCTCGTGACCCGTGGAAGCGTGGCCGTGCAACGACGTGACGGAGTAGCGCGGCGATCCGCCCAGCTCGCGCCGGGGAAGGCGTGGATCGTCCCAGCCGGAGTGCCGCTGAGTTATGAGTGGACGCATGCGGGGAGCGGCAGGCGCGAGCTCGTTGTCATGGTTCTCCCGGCAGACGATCTCGCGCGTACCGCCGGTCTGCTGAGCCATCGACGGTCCTCGCCGGTCACCTTGGCGGAGCCGGTGTTGACCGAGGACCACGTCGTGCGCAGCGTCCTGACCGAGCTCACTCACGCGATGGCCGCGGGAGTCGACGAGCTGTACGCGGAGACCTCGGCGGCCTTCCTGCTCGCTCACGTGCTCAGCCACTACGGGACCGGATCGCCGGGCCCCGTCGGCGTCGGGAGGGAGGACGCCCGGGTCCGGACGGCGATCGAGTTCATGCGGGACAACCTTCACCTGCCGCTGTCGCTCGCCGACCTGGCCGGCAGCGCCGGGCTGAGCTCGTATCACTTCCTGCGCGTCTTTCACGCCTCGACGGGACTGCCGCCGCGCCGGTTTCTCACCCGCATGAGGATCGACGTGGCGCGGCGTCGTCTCGAGGACAGCGATCTGTCCGTCACCGACATCGCGCGGCAGTGCGGGTTCAGCAGCGCCAGCCAGTTCTCGACCGCGTTCCGCCGCGAGACCGGTATGGCGCCGCGGACGTTCCGTCGCCGCTGCGCGACGTAGGGGCTGTGACCGGCCGCGATTGACTGCAGCCAACCGCGAGCATCAGTGACCGTCAGTGACCGAACCTGAGACGCGAGCGCCGCAATAAGGAACACCTTTTTAGCAATCGAGCGCATGCGCGCCGGATGCGTGTACGCCTAGGCTCGAGGTGTGGTCACCACGAGGCTCAGCGCGTGGATGCCGGAGATCGCACCCGGCTGAGGGCTCCGTCCCGCGTGGCGCCGTGCCGGTCCCGGGCTGGACGACGCGATGGACGTCGCACCGACGATGCGAAGGAGAACGACGTGAGCATGCTCTATCTCGCCCAGGCCCAGCAGCAACAGCAGCTCGAATGGCTCGACGGCGGAAGTCTCACGATGGTGCTCGACGGCGCGGCGACCGACGGCCAACTGATGATGGGCAGATTCGACGTCAGCGAAGGCGAGGCGCCGCCCTATCACACGCACACCCTCGAGGACGAGGTGTTCATGCTGATCAGCGGTACCGCGCTGGTCTGGTACGACGACCGCGAGTACGAGCTGTCCGAAGGCGGCGTGGTCTTCCTCCCCAAGGGCAAGCCGCACGCCTACCGGATCACGTCGAAGAAGGCCGACCTGTTGATGATCAACACGCCGGCCGGCATTGAGGGCATGTTCCGCTACGCCGGTCGCGACAAGTCCACCCCGCGGCCCGACGGCTTTCAGATTTCCCCCGACCGGATGGCCGAAGCGGCCGAGAAGTTCGGCAACATCGTCGTCGGACCGCCGCGCTGACGCGGACCGTCCACACCGACCGCGCGGAAGTTAATTCCCGCGACAGCCGCGGAAGCCCACCCGCACGATCCCACTGGTCGCTTTGACCCCGATCGACCCCTCCGCCGAAGGAAAGCAAACGATGAAGATCCTCGCGACCGGGGCGACCGGCACGTTCGCCGGGCTGGTCGTGCCCGCTCTCGTGCGCCATGGGATCGACGTACGCGCGGTCGTGCACGACCCGGGCAAGCGCGACATCCCGCTGGGGCACGGCGCGAACGAGATCGTCACCGCGGACCTCGGTGACCCGGCCAGTCTGCGCGCCGCGTTCGACGGCGTCGACGGCGCGTTTCTGATCACCCCGGCCTTCTCGCCGGATGCGACGAAGATGGGGCTCAACGTCGTCGAGGCGGCGCAGGCCGCCGGCGTCCGGAAGATCGTCTACAACGGCGTCTACCACCCCTCCCTACCGTTGGAGAACCACGCCAGCACCCGGCCGATCGAGGCGGCCCTCTACGCCTCGACGCTGGACTTCACGATCCTGCAGCCCGCGATGTACATGCAGGGCCTCGACGGCGCCTACGAGCAGGCCCGCCGCACCGGCGCGCTCGTCATGCCCTGGTCGAAGCACTCGCAGATGACGTACGTCGACTACCGCGATGTCGCCGAGGCCGCCACGCTCGCGTTCGTCGACGATCGGCTCTCCTTCGGCACGTTCGAGCTCGCCGCACCCGGCACGGTGGACCGCGTGCGGCTCGCCGAGCTGATGACCGAGGCCGCCGGTCGCGAGGTGACCGCCGAGGACCTGCCCGCCGGGTTCACGTTGCCGCCCGGGCAGGCCGCCGGTCTGGGCGCGATGTTCGCCGAGTACGACAGGCACGGCTTCCATGGCGGCAATGCACTCGTGCTCCGCACAATCCTGCGGCGCGAACCGGGCACACTGGCCGCCTACATCGCAGAACTCGGCGCATCCGGACTGGGTGCGTCATGACCTGCCGGGGGGCTGACCGCCCGCCGACCCGTCGCGGCGCCTGTCGGACCTTCAAGCCCAGGGAAGGACGTCGGACCGATGACGCTTGAACTCGATCCGCAGATCGCCGAGGCACTCGGCCCGCTCACGGCCGGGCTGGCCGATGTGGCACCGCCGCCGGTGGGCGACGTCGACGGCCGCCGCGTCGTCCTGAACACGATGCTCGCCACCGTCGACCGGCTTCAGCCCACCGCCGACGACGTCCGCATCACCGATCACGAGCTGACCACCGCGGACGGCGCCACACTGCTCCTGCGCTGGTACAGAACCAGCGACACCGACGACGTCGCGCCCGGCCCGGCGGTGCTGTACCTCCACGGCGGCGGCATGATCCTCGGGAGTGTGTCGATCAACGACGGCGCCGTCAGCCGCCTGGTGTCACGCAGCGGCGTGCCCTTCCTCGCCGTGGACTACCGCCTCGCCCCCGAGCACCCGTTCCCCACTCCGGTCGAGGACGTCTACGCCGGGCTGCAATGGCTGCACGAGCACGCCACCGAGCTCGATGTCGATCCGGCTCGCATCGCCGTCATGGGCGACAGCGCGGGCGGCGGCCTGGCAGCCGCGGTGTCGATCCTCGCCCGCGACCGCGGCGGACCGACCATCGCGCGACAGCTGCTGATCTTCCCGATGCTCGACGACCGCACCACGATTCCGGACCCGCACATCGAGCCCTATGCCGCCTGGACCTACGAGGACAACATCACCGGCTGGCAGGCGTTCCTCGGCGCGCGCGCCGGTGGCACCGATGTACCGGCACTCGCGGCTCCCGCGCGGCTCGAGGACGCGACCGGGCTGCCACCGGCCTACATCGAGGTCGGCCAGCTCGACATCTTCCGCGACGAGGATCTGGCCTACGCGCTGCTGCTCGGTCGCGGCGGTGTGCCCGTCGAGCTTCACCTCACCCCAGGCGCCCCGCACGAGTACGACGCCATCGCCTACCAGAGCGACGCCGCACGCCGGGCCATGGCCGACCGGGTGAGGGTCATCCGCTCGTTGTGACAGCCCCGACGTCCAGGTGACAGCCCCAACGTCCAGCAAAGCCCAGATGGAGGCGTTCGTGACCTCAGGTGAAGTAGTGGCCCTCCTTGAGGTCGGCGATCAGGCCTGGACGGGTTGGCTGCCAGCCGAGTAGGTCGCGGGTGATCTGCGCGGAGGCGGGGCCGTCGAATCCCCAGAAGCCGCCAAGGAAGCCGACGTAGTCCCCGATCTGGTCGGGAGTGACCGAGACCGCGGGAAGGCCGAGATGGGCGGCGAGGACCTCGGCGACCTCGCGGATGGGGACGCCCTCGTCGCCGACCGCGTGCAGCGCCGAACCGGGCGGCGCCGATTCGAGGGCGAGGCGGAACAGGCGCGCGGCGTCGTCGCGGTGGACGGCTGGCCAACGATTGGTTCCGTCGCCGACGTAGGCCGCGGCGCCCTTCTGGCGCGCGAAGCCGATCGCGGTCGGGATGAACCCGTTGTCGCCGTCGCCGTGGGTGGCCGGTGGCAGCCGCACGACCGAGGAGCGGACCCCGCGGGCGGCGAGCGCGAGCGTGTGGTTGGCGTTGTCGATCCGCCCGTTCGCCCCGCTGATCGGGACCTCGCGATCGGCGTCCTGCGCCGCGCGCCCGTCGTTTTCGGTGGCGACGACTCCCGGCGGGAGGCCGAGCACGCCGAGGATGCCGGAGGCGATGACGAACGGCTTGTCGGTGCCGGCGAGGGCCTCGCCGAAGGTCTCGATCGCCGCGCGGTCGGCGTCGGTGGCGCCGGCGAAGTCGCCGGCGAAGGCGATGTCGTGCTTGAACGCGAGGTGGATGACGCCGTCGGCGGCCGCGGCGGCGGCGCGCAGGGTGTCGAGGTCGTCGAGCGATCCGGCGCGGACCTCGGCCCCCGCCGCCCGCAGGGCGACGGCCGCGGCCTCGGAGCGGGCGAGCCCGGTGACCGTGTGGCCGGCGGCGATCAGGTCGGGGACGAGCCCGCGGCCGACCCAGCCCGACGCTCCAGTGACGAACACACGCATGGGAAACCTCCACGACAGGGGCGTGCACCGGGCGGATCCGCGGCGAGCGACCCGGGATGCCCGTTACCATTGATAGTACGACCGTACTAGAAAAGACCGTATGCAGCCGTGCTAGAAACGTCAAACCACGTTGACCGAGGAGGCGGCCATGGTGGGACGACCGGTCAACCATCAGCGGCGGGCCGAGCTGCTCGACGCGGCGGTCGAGTACGCGGCCGAGTACGGGTTCTCCGAGCTGACGTGGCGGCCCGTCGCCGCCGCCCTCGGGGTGTCGCCCACGACGTTGGTGCATCACTTCGGCACCAAGGAGCAGATGCTCGAGGCCATCCTCGGACGCCTGCGGGAGCGCATCTTCGTGGCCACTCGCGACCTGGCCGGCGAGCAGCCCGACCTGGCCGCGGAGGCCCGCGCGTCCTGGACGCGGGCCTCCGACCCGCAACACGAAGCGGAGTTCAGGCTGTTCTTCGCGGTCTACGGGCGCGCACTGCAGGCTCCGCAACAGTTCGCGGCGTTCCTCGAGCAGGTCGTCGCCTACTGGATGAGCGCCCTGGTCGACGCGCAGGGGCCGGACACCGACCTGACGACCGCGACGCGCACGGCCACCCTCGTGATCGCCACCATCCGCGGACTGCTGCTCGACCTGCTCGCCACCGGTGACCGGGACCGGGTCCAGGACGCGGCCGAGAGCTTCTTCGCCACCCTCGAACGCCGCGCCACCATCGAACACACGGCGCAGCCGTCGGTCGCCCCGCCCCGCTGAGCGGCGGGTCGGGCGGCGCTGGCACGCCGAAGACCAGCAGAGATCGTCCTAGGTCCGTTGCCGTACGACCGCCCGACGGGGAGCCCAGGGCAGGACACCTCCGTCACGGATGAGTTGGCCGTAGTGCTCGGGGTTGACCGGATCGAGCGCGAGGCTCAGAACGGCGACGGCGGCCTGCGCCGGGGTGGGGGCGGCGCTGACGTCCCACCACATCGCGGAGGTCGGCGTGTTCATCATGCCGGGGCAGACGGCGGCGACCAGGATGCCCCGCTCGGTGTCCCGCTCGCGGCGCTGGTCGGCCAGCGCGCGCACGGCGGCGACCTGGCCGATCTTGGAGGGGATGTTGACGAAGCCGGGCCAGGCACCGCCGCGGGCGCTGCCGTCCTGGACCGCGTCCCGCCACGCCGCGACCTGCGTGTCGACCTCGTCCAGCGACGCCAGGCCGTCGAAGCGGTCGTGCAGCACGGGCGCGAGATGGTGCAGGGTGCCCAGCGAGCTGGCCACGACGATGAGCCTGCCGTTGTCGCGCAGCAGCGGGGCGAAGGCCCGCAGCACGCGGGTGGTGCCGAAGTTGTTGACCTCGGCGTAAGCGTCGACGATCGTCCGGGGGTCGTCGTCGGGGCCGACCCGCATGACGGCGTTGTTGAACACGATGTCGATGCCGCCGTGCCGTTCGGCCAGTCGCGCGGCGAGGCGGCCGGCGGCCCCGGGGCCGGCGACGTCCAGGATCTCGCCTCGGACGCGGGCTCCCCCGCCGGGCATGGCCGCGACCGCTTCGTTGACGTGGTCGACGGTGCGCCCGGTGAGGTAGACGGTGTCCGCGGAGGTGAGGCGCCGGGCGAGTCCCTCGGCCAGCGCCAGGCCCAGGCCCTGGGTCGCCCCGGTGATCAGAGCGGTCCTCGGTGCGGTGGTCATGATGCTCGGATCAGGTTCATGCCGGCCACGCTAGGCGGCGGCCGTCCATGCCGGTAGCGAAAAATCCTCAAGCTAGGTATGAGTAATTCTCATGGCCTTCACCGATGCCTCGCTCGTCGCGCTGCGAGTGTTCTGCGAGGTGGCCGAGCGGGGCACGCTCACCGCCGCGGCCGCCGCGCTCGGCTACACCCAGTCCGCGGTGTCCCGGCAGATCGCCGCGCTGGAGCGCGCGGCGGGTGCGCCCCTGCTGGAGCGACGCCATGACGGGGTGCGCCTGACCCCGGCCGGGCGCGTCGTGCTGCGCCGTGCCGCCACCGTGGTCGACCAGGTCGACGCCACGGCGCGGGAGCTGGCCGGGCTGCCCGCCGAGCCCGGCACGGTTCGGCTCGGCTGGTTCACCAGCGCCGGGGCCGTGCTGCTGCCCCGCGCGCTGGCCGCACTGCGCGACACGCATCCGGCCATCACCGTGACCACTCGGGAGGGCGCCACCCCGGCGCTGGTCCGCGCCCTGCGCGCCGGCACGCTGGACCTCGCGCTGCTGGCCTCGCAGCCGCCGTTTCGCCCACCCGACGCCGAAACACCGCCGCTGCGGCTGCAGACCCTCACCGAACGCAGCCTGCACATCGCCGTGCCCGCGACCCATCCACTCGCTCGGGGCGAGTTCGTCGACGTCGCCGACCTGCGCGGCCAACGGTGGATCGCCGGCCCGGGCGAGGATCGTGTCATGGGCGTCTGGCCCGGCCTGGACGAGCGGCCCGACATCGCCCACACCGCCCGCGACTGGCTCGCCAAGCTCCGGCTCGTCGCCGCCGGCTGCGGCATCACCACCGTGCCCACCGCGCTCGCCCCCGCGGTGCCCGCCGGCGTACGCGTCCTGCCCGTCCGAGGCGGGCCTGCCGAACAACGGCGCATCCTGCTCGCGCGACTTCCCCAGCCACTGACCGACCCCGCCGCCCGCCTCGCCGATGCGCTTCGCGCCGCAGCCCTCGAGGTTTCCGAGAACCTCGTCGTTCGTTGACGTCAGCGGGCCACCGGACCGGCCGCGGACGGGGAAGGTCACAGCAGGTGGCGACCACCGTCGACGTTGAGCGTCTGGCCGGTGATGAAGGCGGCGTCGTCCGAGGCAAGGAAGAAGATCGGTCCGACCAGGTCCGCGGGAGTTTCGTCGCGGTGGAGCGCACGCGCACTGCGTTGCTCCGCCAGCAGGGCCTCGGGAAGCACCGCGGCGGCCGCCGGGGTGACGGTAAGTCCCGGGGTGATCAGATTGACCGTGATGCCATATCCGCCGAGTTCGCGGGCCAGGACATGGGTCAGGCCCATGACGCCACCCTTGGAGGCCACATAGTGGGACTGCATGGGGGTGCCGCTGAAGACCGAGCCGGACCCGATGTTTACGATGCGACCGTGGCCGCTCGCCTTCATGAGGGGGACGAAGGCCCGGATCATGAGAAAGGTGCCGGTGAGGTTGACGTCGATGACCTGACGCCATTCATCGGCGCTCATCTCCTCGAAGGCGGTCTGCGGAAAATGGCCGGCATTGTTGATCAGAACGTCGACCGTGCCGAAGCTCTGCTGCACGACCTGGGCCAGCGCGGCGACGCTCTCCTCGCTGGAGATGTCCGTGGCGACGGCGTACAGCGACGGGTGCTGTCCACCGGGCGCGCCAGAGTCCCACCGGGCGCGCCAGGTGGCGAGCGCCTCCGACGAGACGTCGGCGGCGACGACGGTGTCGCCATGGGCCAGAAACCGGTCGACAATCTCGGAACCGATGCCGCCGGCGGCGCCGGTGACCACGACGGTGCGTGCTGCGCTCATAGCTCTGCTCCTCTCGAGCCGGATCGTGCCAATATCAGCCACCTTATCAGGTGCCTGACATCTGTCCACACCGCTAGCGTGGCCACGCAAGCACGGGCACGCCGGAGGAACGGAACAGGGAGCACGGTGGCGGAGAACTTCGAGGAGCGATTGCCGTACCTGATGCGGCGGGTGAGCACAGCGCTCGCCCAGCAGGTCGACCGCGCGCTGCGGGAGTTCTCGCTGACCCACACCCAGCTCGGCGCGCTCGCCCAGCTCGGCCTCGTGGACCCCGGGGCACTGTCCGGGGCCACCCTGGGCCAGCGCAACGGGGTCACCGCGCAGTCGATGTCGACGGCGATCGCCGGGCTGCTCGAGCGAGGACTCGTCGACCGCGCGCCGCACCCCACCCACGGGCGGATCCTTCAGGTCCGGATCACCCCGGAGGGCACCGAGCTGCTCGCACGCGCCCAGGCCGCGACCAAGAAGGCCGAGGACCGCACCCTGGCCTTCCTCGACCCCGAGCAGCAGCGCCAGCTACGGCACGTCCTGCGCACGATGATGCAGGCCATGGACCTCTACCTGTACTTCCCCGACGCCGACGAGGACCGCGCCTAGCGGCCCAGTCCCGCGTCAGAGAAGCGATTGAAGATCCTCTATACTCAGGCGCGCGTCCGCAAGTATCTGGCGCAGTGTTCCTTTGGGTATATCTCGTCCTGCGTGGACGGGAAAGACGGCATGCAGCTCAGGCGACGTCGAGCATGATGGTGAACTCGTCGGGAGCGCCGTCGTCTTCGAGAATCATGAGGACGGCCTCATACAGATCCGCCAATGCATCCTCGCGGGTGTCCCCGTTGCCGTTGCACCCGACACGACCGACGTAGGCGTGGGCGCACCAGACACCGTCTTCGTCCTGCTCCACCGTGTAGGGGATGTGCACTGCCCGACCCATGCCAGTCAGGATAACGCGCACCGGTTCCCTGCAGTGGCCGTGCGATCGCCCACTCGATGGGTCCGGTCGCTCTCGCGACCCGTCAGGTCGTCGTGGCGGCGCCGCGGCGGGCGTTGTAGACGACGACGTCGTCCCGGCGACCGTAGTCGGCGAAGACCTTCAGGGCCTGTTCGCGCAGAACGTCGGTGCGCACCGTGATGCCGCGGCGGGCGAACTGGTCCTGCCAGTCGTCGCGCATCGGTCCCTCGTCGAAGCCGGTGAGCTGTTCGACCTCTTCGCCTTCCCCGGCGATGGTCAGCAGTTGGACGCCGGACCACATGACGGCGCCGTAGCACATGACGCAGGGCCGCCAGTTGACGACGAGTTCGACCGGGTTGCCGACGGCGCTGAGGTCCCAGCGCCCGAGCCGGGCCTGGGCGAAGGACAGCGCGACGACCTCGGCGTGCATCGCGGACAGCCCGGTGGCCAGGACGAGGTTGACGCCGGCGGCGTAGATCTCGCCGGTGTCGGGGTCGGCGACGACGGCGGCGAACGGGCCGCCGCAGCCCTCCCGATGGTTGCGTGCCGCGAGCCGGTGCACGAGGTCCATCCGCTGTTCGACGTCGGGGAGCACGGTGCCGACGGTGTGGACCTCGTCGTCCACCCAGGCGGGCAGGGTGACGCCGAGGGCGGCGATCCCGGAGGCGGCAACGGGGCGGGGGGCGTCGGAGTGGGGGGCGGGGGGCGTCGCCGGGTCGGTGGGGCTGGGGCTCATGGCGGGTGGGGCCCTTCTCGGATTCAGGCGGTGAAGAAGTGGCTCAGGCCCATCGCCCGCAGACCGCGCCGGTAGGCGACCGAGCTGCGATCGGCGGGGATGTTGACCTCGATGCGGGGGTCGAGCGGGAGGTTCTCGGGGCGCTGGGCCTCGACGATGGCCCGGTCCTCCTCGAAGATCCGTAGGTTGAAGTCGTAGATCTCCTGGTCGGGCTGGTCGGTGTCGAAGTTCTTCGCGATCGGCGCGAACATCCGGGTCTGGCGGGCCGAGACCGGTGACGCCGCATTCATGATCGCGAGGCGGCCACCGTCGGGAAAGTGCACGACGAGGGTGGCGGTGAACGGCAGGTGGGCGTCGAAGCGCCGGAGCCAGCGGAAGCCGGGCTCGCCGCGTCGGCCGCCGTGGGGGTAGTTGCCGACGGTGCTCCAGTAGTCGGCGGTGAAGCCGTGGGGGGTCGGGGTGGGCGTGTAGTCAGGGACCTCGGTGTCGTTCGGGTCGGCGAAGGTGGCGGTGTGGACGAAGGCGAAGTGCGCGACGTCGAGGAAGCCCTCCACCTGGCGGCCGGCGAACGCGGCGACGTCGAACCCGGGGCAGGTCACTCGTTGGAAGCCGGGGTCGTCCCAGTGCGGCATCCGTGGGATCGGCGGCCCGGGCGGCCCGTCGGAGCCGGGGTCGGAGCTGGGATCGGCGCCGGGGTCGGGGCCGGGGTCGGGGCGTAGGCAGGTCCAGACCAACCCATAGCGTTCGGTGGCGGGGTAGGCGGTCAGGGCCATCCGGGTGGGGATCTTCGCCGTCGGGTGCGCCGGTATCGCGACGCAGGCTCCCGCCTTGCCGAACCGCAGGCCGTGGTAGGCGCAGGCGACGGTCTCGCCGTCCCCCGTGCCCATCGTCAGCGGGACCCCGCGGTGGGGGCAGAGGTCGCGGGCGACGACCACCTCGCCGCCCGCACGGTAGACGACGAGTCGCTCGTCGAGCAGCCGGGCCGCGACCGGTTGGTCGCGGACCTCACGCGACAGCGCGACCGGGTACCAGTGCCGGGCCAGGATCGCCCAGTCGTCCGGGTCGAAGGAACAGTCGGGCGGAACCGTCGCGAGCGCGGTACGGGTGTCGACCACAGGGCGCCTCGGCAGGGTGGGACCGCGCGCCTCGGGGCGTGCGGAGCACGGCGGGGGATCAGCGGGGGATTAGCGGGAGATCGGTGGGGGGATCGGTGGGCTGTCGTCGGACGCCACACGTGTCGGCCCCGGCCGGGGCGGGGTCGCCGCCGGCGGGCCTGGGTGTGGACGTCGTCGGCGTCAGGCGCCGTGCGCGATCCGCCCGCGGGTCCAGGCGTGCCGGTGGACGTGGCGACGCACGTCGACCTGACGGTCCTTCACCATCCGACACACCTCCTTCCGTCCACGGGGCCCTCCGAATGTCCGCCAGCGTTGTTACGGATCGGTGGCGCTCGTCGAACATCCGCGCGTCGACCGGCCGATGACCACATATGACGCTGTGCTCGCTATTATGACGGGCCGCTCGTTCATGGCCCATCAATCGCCGACGTGGGTTGATGGCGTTCCAGGTGCCGTGAGTTGTTGCGGACGGCCGCGATCCGTCGCGCCGCGTCCTGACCCCATGTGCTCCGAGGAGTGAGCGGCATTCCGGAAAACAACGAGGACCGTGTGGGCGCCGAGGAGCCCGATCCGTTCGCCGACCTGGTGCTCGACGAGACCTTCGTCCAGGCCGCGACCAGATATGAACCCCCGGCCAGGACCAGGGCGGCCCTCGCCCGCTTCGGCTCCGCCGACGACGCCACCGCCGGGCGGAGAGTCCGGCCTCGGCGCGCGGCGCGGCCGGGGCGCGGCCGGACGTCGCGGTCGCGGTCGCGGGGCAGCATCGTCGTCGCACTGATCGGCATCCCCCTGCTCGCCTGGACCGCCTATGCCACGCTCGGGCCGACGGACGACGCCCCGCGCACGGCCCTCCCGGCGGTCGATCCAAGCGGGTCCGCCGCTGCCGGCGCCCCCAGCGATTCCGGTTCCGGCGAGGAGCGGGAACCGGAACTTCTTCGCTGGGACTGGAAGTCGCAACGGTGCTATAACTGGGACCAGCCCGACCCCCGGACCAGGGTCGACGAGGTGCCGTGTGCCGGACGGCACCTGTTCGAGGCCGTGGGCGACCTGGACATCGGCCCCGCCTATCCGGCCGGCCAGCGGTACCCGTCCGATCCGGAGTGGGTCGCGATCGCGCAGTACCACTGCGGCCCGCTCATCACTCCGTACCTCGGCTATTCGCTTGATCCGTTCGGCCGATTCGGCGCCGGCACCATCCACCCGCTGCGCGGCGAATGGGAGACCGGCACCCGGCGCATCGTCTGCGGACTCATCGCCCGCTTGCAACACGCCACCCCGCACCGGCTGGCGGAGTTCGAGGGGCCGGTGCGCGGCGCCGAGCAGGCGGCCACCTATCCCGCCGGCGCCTGTTTCCGGGGCGACAGCGACGGCAAGGACGAGGAAGTGCCGTGCACAGAGCCGCACCTCGCGCAAAGCGTGGGAGCGGTCACGCTGGCGGATACTCCGGGCGGAGCGCCGCCGTCGGAGGAACGGTTCAACGAGCTGGCGGCCGCCGCCTGCGCGCCCCTGCTGGCGCCGTATCTGAAGCAACCGCAGTTCGGCGGCGCGGCCGTGCAAAGCGGCTGGCACCTGATCCCCGCCGAGAGCTGGCGCGCCGGCACGCGCACCACGACCTGCACCGTCCGTTTCCACGACGCGGCGGGCAACCCGACCGACGTGATCGGCACTTTCACGCCCGGTGCGGGCACCGGATCGTTCACCGCCGCGACCTGAGGCGACAAGCGGTTGATGCACGAAGGGAGCGGGGCCATGCGGCTGCACGTGGGATGCGCGATGTGGACGCACAAGTCGTGGCAGGGGCGCTTCCTCGCGCATCCGCTTGCGCCGCACGAACGCCTGCGGCACTACGCCGGCTGGTGCAACGCGGTCGAAGGGAACACCACCTTCTATGCGACGCCGACCCGGGACGCCGTGGCCTCGTGGGCGCAGCAGACCGACGCCGACTTCCGCTTCGTGCTCAAGCTGCCGAAGCTCATCACGCACGAGCGCCGGCTCACCGACGTCGACGAGGCCCTGCACGCCTTCCTGGCGGCGATCGAGCCACTCGGCCCACGGACCCATGCGATCTGGATACAGCTACCGGGATCGTTCGCGCCCGCCGACGTCCCCGCGCTCGCCCGCTTCCTGGGCCGGCTCCCCCGGTCCCATCGGTACGCCGTCGAGGTCCGCCATCCCGCGTTCTTCGACGACCCCCGGGCGACGCGCACGCTTGCGGCGGCACTCGCCGTCGCGGCCGCCGAATGGATTCCCTTCGACACCACCGCCCTCTTCCGGAGCCCGCCGACCAGCGACGCCGAACGGGACGCCTGGACCAAGAAGCCGCGCGTGCCGCTGCGATCGGTCGCGCTGACCGACCGGCCGATCGTCCGCTACCTCGGCCGCGACGATTCCGCGCGGACGATCGAGGGCTGGCAGCGTTGGCTCGACGTCGTCGTCGACTGGCTGCGCGAGGGCCGCTCCCCCACCGTCTTCATCCACACCCCGGACAACGCCGACGCCCCGGAACTCGCCCGTCGCTTCCACGACGAGGTACGGGCACGCGTGCCCGCGCTGGCGCCCCTGCCGCAGCCGATACCGACCGAGCCCGCGACCCTCTTCTGACGCGAGTCACCTCCACGGTCGCACGACGCCTTTGTTGCCCGGCCATGAAATACCTAGGCCGGACCACTGCCAGCAGCCCTCGACATTCCCTTTTTCCGCGGACGAGGCCCGATTCTCCGTGCAACGATGCTGATATCGGGTCTGCCGACCGGCAGCAACCGACCAGCATGGGGGATGTTCACATGAGTGGTGTCACGAACCTGACCGTTCTCGTCGATGACGAGCCGGCACCGGATGGCTGGGTCAAGATCGGTAAGGATCTCAACGCCGGCGCGGGGGGCGCCTACCTGTATTTCGCCTACGAGCAGGGTTCCGGGGCGCCTATCACTAACATCATCTTCCTGCTGAGCAAGGACGAGTCGGCGCCGCCGAGCTATCACCGCATCGATGTCGACCTGAACAAGGGCGCGGGCGGCGCCTACATCTACGCCGCCTTCACCCGCGAAGCCCACCTGGGCAGCCCGATCGACGGTCTCGACGTCATTCTCGGCGACAACAGCGGGATCCAGCCGCAGGCGCCGTGGCGACGCATCGACGTGGACCTGAACAAGGGCGCCGGCGGCAAGTACGTCTACCTCGTGTATCGGAACGCCTGAGGATTCATCCCCGCCGTACGACGCCCCTCCCACGCCTGTGGGAAACGAGCGGGGAGGGGTCGCCGCGGGGCTCAGAGGCCGAGGCTGCGTCCGATGATCTCCTTCATGATCTCGTTGGTGCCGGCCCAGATCTTCGTGACCCGGCCGTCCATCCAGGCCTGCGCGGCACGGTATTCGGTCATGTAGCCGTATCCGCCGTGGAGCTGCACGCAGGCGTCCAGGACGGCATTCTGGACGTCCGAGGACCACCATTTCGCCTTCGCCGCGTCGACGGCGGACAGTTGTCCGCGGCTGTGGGCCGCGACGCACGAGTCGACGAACGCCTGGGTGACATCGATCTTCGTGACGAGCTCCGCCAACAGGAACTTGTTGTGCTGAAAGCTGCCGATGGCGGCGCCGAACGCCTTGCGCTCGGCGACGTACTCGAGCGTTTCGCCGAGTATCTGGGTGGCGTGGGCGATGCTGGAGACGGCGACGCTGATGCGTTCCTGCGGCAGCCGCTCCATCATGCGCGGGAATCCGCGGTTGACCTCTCCGATCACCGCGTCTCCCGGCACCCGCATGTCAGTGAAGAAGAGCTCGGCCGTGTCGGATTCCGGCTGGCCGACCTTGTGTAGTTTGCGACCCCGGGAGAACCCCGGGGTGTCCGCCGTGACGCCGAACAGCGTGATGCCGCGGGCGGCCTTCGCCCCGGGATCGGTCCGCGCGGCCAGCACCACGAAATCGGCCGAGTAGCCGTTGGTGATGAAGGTCTTCGACCCGTTGATGATCCAGTCCGAGCCGTCCGGGACCGCGGTCGTCCGCAACGCGGCCAGGTCGGAGCCGGCCGCCGGTTCCGTCATCCCGATCGCGGCGACCATCTCGCCCGAGCAGAACGCGGGCAGCCAGCGCTTCTTCTGCTCCTGGGTGGTCAGGTCCGCCACATACGGCGCGACGATGTCGGTGTGGACGCTGAAGGACGACGCGACCCCAGCGCTGACCTTGGACAGCTCCTCTACCCAGACGGCGTTGAAACGGTAGTCGTGGACGCCGCTGCCGCCGTGCTCGTCGGCGACGCCGAGGCCGAGGAAGCCCGCGCGGCCCGCCTCGTGCCACACCTCCCGGGTGATGACCCGATCCGCGATGAACTGGCTGTAGCCGGGACTGACGAACCGCTCGACGAACGCGCGCACCGACTCCCGGAACAGCTCGTGATCTTCCTCGTAGAGCGTGCGTTCCACGTCCGACCTCCCAGCCGTTCCGGGTTCCGCCCGCCGCGGGCCCGCGGCCACGCGACACCACGGGAACCCCAGACGATTTCCATCTGCGATGATGATAGCTAACCAAGTAATACATCATCATCATGCCTGCCGCACCTGCCACAGGAGAGCGCGGCCATCGGCCCGCCGAGACCTTGGCCTTCACGCGAGACCTTGGCCTTCACATCGGTGTGATGGTTGCAGGATGGCGCGCAGCGGATGCATGCGAGGGCCGCGTCGCCCAGCGCCTACGGCGGAGAGCCGGTCATGACGGAACCGCAGGGCACGTTCGAGCGTTGCTTCGCCGCGGGCACGGACAGTCCGGCCTACGGACGCTGACCGGGCCGGCGGTCACCGCGCAGACCGCGAACTCCGCGGGGTGGCGCGTCGCGGAGATCGGCGCGGCCAACGGCCATGGCAACGCCCGCTCGGTGTTGCTTCAGCCGAGCTCCTCGACCAGCCCGATGATGACGCCCTCGGGGCCGCGGACGTAGCAGTACCGGCAGTAATCCTCGTACTGCGCCACCTCACCCACGAGGTCGGCGCCGTGGGCGCGCAGGCGGTCGAGGACGTCGTCAACGGCGTCGACGACGAACGTCAGGCGAGGGATGCCCGCGGTGTTCAGCGGCGCCCTCGGCGCAGTGCTGGTGGCCACCGGCGAGTGGAACGTCGACAGCTCGACCCGGCCCTGGCCGTCCGGGGTCCGCACGACGGCGATGTCCGCTCGGACGCCTTCCAGCCCGACGAGCTGGTCCACCCATTCACCCTCGACTGCTGTCTCGCCCTCCAGCTCCAGGCCCAGTTCGACGAAGAACGCGATGGCAGCGGCGAGATCCTCAACCACAACGCCGGCGTGATCCATCCGGTGGACCGTCATGATTTCCTCCTGTGTCGCGCGGCCCTCGTGGCCGCTCGTGTCCCTGGGACGGAGCCGGCGCCGCGTTCTCGACACCCGTGGCCGGTCATCACAGCCTCCTCGCCGCCCACTCGCCGGAGGTCACGCCACACGTCCTCGCGGGAGGTACAGTTCCCCCGCCGCCGCCCGTCCCGACAACGTCTCCCTGGTGCGCCCGGTCCCGACGTTAGACAACAGCGCCATCGTCTTCAGCCGCGCCTCGCTCACCGACGGCTGGCACCCCGGCGTCCCGCTGTACTGGTCGCGGCCCAGCGTCATCAACGGCGTCGGTACCTCCGACAGCCCGTTCCTCGCCGCTTTCGAGAGACGCCTGCACCTGTTCTGGAAGGGAGCGGGAGACGACCCGAGGATCTTCCACAGCACACTGTTCTCCGGATCGTCCACCTGGCGTGGTCAGCAGGTCGTCGTCTTCCCACGGATCGAGGCGACCGGCACGACGTACGTCGACGCGCACTGTTCGGCCGGCCCGACGGCGGTCGTCACCCACGACCGGCTCGTCATGGCCTGGCGGACTGATCACGGCACCATCGCGATCGGCGACGTCCGCGCCAACTCCTGGTCAGGGCCGAGAGACCTCATGATCGCGACCGATTCGACGCCCACGGCGGTACGCTGACCGGCATCAAGGCCCACCCCGGTCAGTTTTGTGCTTCGCCTGGTGTCAGATCCACGTGGTGATGAGTTCGTCGGCGACCCACTGGGCGGCACCGGCGGGGTAGGGCGCCGGCAGGCCGAGAACGATGTGCTGGAAGCCGGCGTCGATCGCCTTGCCGACTGCGTCCCGGGTCGTGCCGGGCTGGTCGTAGGAGACCGGCAGGTGGATCGAGCGGGTGATGGCGGCAGGGTCGCGCCCGATCTCGGCGCAGTAGCGGTCCAGCAGCGCGCTGCGGCTGACGACGTCGTCGATGTCGCCGCCCGGGATGTTCCACAGGTCAGCGTGCTCGGCAGCGATGCGCAGCACGGCGGCCGAACGGCCGCCGATGAGGATCGGCGGGTGGGGACGCTGGACAGGCTTCGGATTGCCGAACGCATCGGTGAGACGGTGGTAGGTGCCGTGGAAGTCGAAGGGTTCGGGCTCGGTCCACAACCGCCGGATAACCGTGCACGCCTCGGCGAGGCTGCCCACGGCGTGAGCGGCGTCGTGGAAGGGCAGGCCGTGCGCCTCGTACTCCCGCCGAGCCAAGGGCTGGTCCGGTCGTGAGCCGGCGCCGATGCCGAAGTCGAGACGTCCACCGGAGACGGTGTCGACAGTCGTGGCGATCTTGGCCAGCATCGCGGGTGGGCGGATGCGGTTGCTGGTAACGAGCAGGCCGAGGCGCAGTCGCCGGGTCTGGGCGGCGAGGGCCGCGAGCAGGGTCCACCCTTCGTAGGACGATCCGTCCGGGTCGCCGCCGATCGGCATGAGGTGGTCGAACAGCCACGCGTGCTCGATCTCGGCGATCTCGTCCGCCTCGCGCCAAACCCGCAGGATGTCGTGGTAGCCGATCTGCATGGGGGCGGTCATGATCCCGAAGCTGGGCCGGGGTGTTTGCGGCATGCAGCATCAGTCCTTTCGTTTCGGGCTTTGACCTTCGTCCCAGCGTCAGAGCCGTGCGAGTGCGTCCCGACGGTGGGCCTCACCGAGTGATGCCTTCCTGACGAGCGACTCGGCGCTGAGGGATAATCGCTTGCTGTCAGCGCGTGATGGCGATGTTGAACCGCATCGTCTGCAAGGCCATGTAGGTCGCGAAGAACAACGGCGCGGCGTGCTCGGTGGCTGTCGCACTGGCCACGCCCCCGAGGTCGAGGATGCTCTCCGTGGTCCAGCCCAGGTCGGCCAGCAACCCCTTGACGGCCGCCTTGGCGTCCTGGTTCTCACCGCTGACGAACACCGTTGCCTGCGAGAGCGAGGCCAGCGGGTCAACCATGATCGAGACGTTCATGGTGTTCAGAGACTTGACGACCCGGGCCCGGGGGAAGCGCGCCTGCACCCGCCGGGCGACGCTGTCGTTGGGGTAGGCCAGCGCCATGTCCGGCGTGAAGGCGGCCGACACGTCCAGCACGATCCGATCGGCGAGGACATCCTCGCCGATCCCCTCCAACGTAGAAAGGACAGCAGTGCCAGGGATGGCGATGATGACCAGCTCGGCGCCCTGGACGGCATCCGTCTGACTGACCGACCCGGTGTGGTCCTCGGGGGTACGTGAGCCGTAGGCCACCTCGTGACCGGCGGACGCGAGCCGTGCTCCCAGAGCAGAGCCCACTTTCCCCTTGCCGATGACCGCGATGTGCACAACAGTCTCCTGACAGTTTCGGCCCAAATAATTGGCCGGGATGGCCGCCACAGTCGATGAACCTGTTCGAGACGCGCGGGCGAAGCCGCCTCACCCGGCGGGTGATGACCGCCGTGCACATCACCAGGGCACTACGCCAGCGTCCTCGAAGAACTTGCCGGTCGGGCCGTCGTCGGGCAGGGTCGCGAGTTTGATGGCGATCGCCGCGCCCTGTTCGGGGGTGCGCACGCCGCGGAAGCCGTTGAGGTCGGTCGCGACGAAGCCGGGGCAGCCGGCGTTGATCAGGATGTTCGTACCGCTCAGCTCCCGGGCGTACTGGAGGGTGACGGCGTTCAGGAACGTCTTCGACGGCGCGTACGCCACGGCCACCGGACCCGTCGTCTGCTCACCAGCGGTTCCTGACTGCCGGGTAAGGGAGCCGACACTGCTGGACATGTTCACGATCCGCGGCGAGGCAGAGCGGCGCAGCAGCGGCATCATCGCGTTGGTGACGCGAATGACGCCGATCACGTTGGTCTCCACGACCGTCCGGATGGTGGCCGGATCGACCCGGGTGGGCTCCTGCGGCATACCACCAGTGATGCCGGCGTTGTTGACGAGCACGTCGAGGCGCCCGGCCTGCTCCTCGATCAGCCGTGCGGCGGCGGTCGCGCTCGCGTCGTCGGTCACGTCCAGCGGTACACCGAACGCGTCAACGCCGGCCGCGCGCAGCTTCTCCACCGCGGCCTCCCGGCGCTGATCATCGCGGGCGCCGACGCCGACGCTCCAGCCGAGGGCACCCAGGCCCGCGGCGATCTCGTACCCGATTCCCTTGTTCGCGCCGGTGACCAGCGCAATCGTCGGTTCACTCATAGGGTTAATGCTGACCCGGCCCCGGTGAGGGGTCCAACACCGATCAGGTGGCCAACGATACCGCCCAGGTATCGATCCCGGGATAGCGTGGCTGCGTGGAGACCCGGGAACTGCGATACTTCGTCGCTGTCGCTGAAGAGCTGCACTTCGGGCGCGCCGCACAGCGGCTCGGGATCGCACAGCCGCCTTTGTCACGGGCGATCCAGCAGCTCGAACGCCGGCTCGGGGCAGCACTCCTGGACCGGACCAGCCGCACCGTCACGCTGACCGAGGCCGGCTCGGTGCTGCTGGCCGAGGGCCGGGCGGCCCTCGACGCGGTCGACGCCGCCGACCGCCGGACCCGCCGCGCCGCCCTCGCCGCGACCGGCCGTCCCGGCCTGGTCCTGGCCGCGAAAGCCGGCACGTCCAGCGAACTGTTGGCGAAACTGCTCGACGCCTACGCCGCCGAACCCGGCGCGGTCCCCGTCGACGTCACCCTGTGCGGCCCGGCCGAGCAGGAACGACTCCTGCGCGAGGGCCGGGCCGACGTGGCGCTACTGCACCGGCCGTTCGACTCGACGGCCGGGTTCCACACCGCAGAGCTCAGCACGGAGAGCCAGGTTGTGGTCCTGCCGGCCGGGCATCCGCTCACCGTCCGGGCCCACGTGCACATGGCCGACATCACCGCGCTGCCAGGCCTGCCCCTGCCACGCTGGCCCGACCCCGACGGCGCCTACCCGCCCGGCCCCGGCCCGCAGGTCCGCGACCACGCGCAGTTGCTGCAGCTGATCGCGCTCGGCCGCGCTTGCACGATCACACCAGAGTCGTGCCGAGCCCAACTGCACGGGGACCTCGCCGCCGTGCCCGTGCTGGACGCGCCGACAGTCACCACCGTGATCGCCTGGCCACCGCACAGCCGGTCCAGAGCCGTCGCCGACCTCATCCGGACTGCGACACGTCTCTAGCATCACCGCCCCGGGTACGGGCGGTGATGACCAGCACGCCGTCGACGACCGCGACCGACTCGACGACCACGGGCCTGAGTCGCGCAAGCAGCACGACCAACACCTCGTCGGACACGCCCCAGCACCCCGCCGCACGAGCGCGAAGTCACGCCTCGTCGGCGCCGACGATCACCGGCTACGAAAATCTTGGATGAGCCGATTCAGCACACTCCCAATGGCGAAACTTCAGATGACAACACTCCACCAGTTGAACGGGGCCCCGGCGGTGCGGCCGGGACCTGATCGCGGTGCTTCCCCGCGTCCGTCAGGGCTTTCGATGAGGTGCGGCAGTAGGCGCTAACGCGGCGCTGTCATGGGCGTCGTATCGGCCAAAGCAGCTTGGATCGCGCATGGATCTCGGCGTAAAACTGCTACGCGTGACCATCGGCGGGAAACGAACCAGTCAACAATCTCCGAAGAGGGATCGAACACCCTAGAAGGTGTTTTAGAGTGGTCTGACCGCTGGCCGCGATGCGACGGGGAAGGCGGCGAACCATCGTTCGTATCATGGCCCAGCGTATGAACGTCTCGGAGATGGCGGGTTTTCTTTCATAGTCGCGGGCGAGGCGGCGGTGCGCGGTGATCCACGCGAAGGTGCGCTCGACGACCCAGTGTTTCGGCAGGGCCTCGAAGGTACGTTGCCCGGGGCGTTTCTGGACGATCTCGACGGTGGTTCTCATGACATCGCGTTTCCAGTCCACGAAACGGCCGGCGAAGCCGCCGTCAGCGAAGATGTGCCGGCAGTTCCGGTGCGCAAAGTAGTGATCCACCATGATGCGCCTGCCGCCGTCGCGGTCCTGAACGCTGGCGGGCAGGACGAGCACGGTGAGCAGGAGTCCGAGCGTGTCGGTGACGATGAACCGCTTGCGGCCGTTGACCTTCTTGCCCGCATCGTAGCCGCGGGTCGACGCGTCGACGGTCTGGGCGCCCTTCACCGACTGGGAGTCGATCACCCCGGCGCTCGGCTGCCGGTCCCTGCCCTCCAGTTCCCGGGAGGTGTCCCGTAACGCGTCGTGAACAGCAGAGACAACCCCTCTGTCGTGCCAACGGGCGAAGAACCCGTACACCGTCTCCCACGGCGGGAAGTCCCGCGGCAGCGAACCACGTACATCCCGAATGCGTCACATACAGAATGGCGTTCACAATCTCCCGGCGAGGATGCGCTACCTTCCGGCCGTCCCTCGACACCGGCGGCAGCAACGGTTCCACCAGTGCCCACTCCGCGTCGGACAGATCGGAGGGATACGGGTCAGAACGAGACATGACCCGACCGTCGCGACCCCAGCCCCACCGATCACCCCAACACGCCAGCCCCCCAGCCCGACGACCACACTCAGCATACAAGAATCAAGACCCAAAAGAGTCACTTAGTGAGCGAAAGCCTCGGTACCGAGCACTCGGAGTAGATCGAGGCGGCTGGCGTCCTGGCTGTCCGGCTCGGCGGAGTAGACGATGATTCGGAGAGCGCTGCCGGGGGTTTGTAGAACATCGCTGTCGAGCGTGAGGTGACCGACGTGAGGCTGCTCGATGCGTTTGCGGGCGGTTTGATGTCGGACGGGGCGACCGGCGATCCACCTACTCACGAAGTCGGTGCTGCGGGTGCGAAGTTCGTTTACCAGTTGCCGCACACCAGGGTCGTGAGGATATTCGATGGAGGCTACTCGAAGATCGGCTACCAGGGCATCGCGAAAGGCGTCACGTTCGGACGGGGCCAACGCGACCCGAGACGGAGTGTCGGTGAACTCGTGCCAGATCAGGTTGCGGCTTCGGCCGAGCAAAGCGCCCGGGTCGCCGAGAAGCGCGGCCCACAGGCGGTTCCAGCGCAGCAGCCACCAGTCGACGGAGTAGACGGCGACTGGCCAGTCGTCGAGGCGCTGGAGTAGACGCTCGATTCCGGACGGCATTTCGGTGCTGACCGCGCCTTTCGGTATAGCGAGACCGGCGGCTTGGTGCAGCAAGGCGGCGTCGTCCTCGGCCAGGCGCAGCGCTCGGCACAGCGCCGCGACCACTTGCGGTGAGGGCCGAGCCGCCCTGCCCTGCTCCAGCTGCACCAGATAGTCCACCGAGAGACCGGCTAGCGCGGCGAGTTCCTCGCGGCGCAGTCCCGGCGAGCGCCGGTTCGTTTCGATCGCGCCGACGGACGCTGGACTGGTGCGGTCCCGCCATCCGCGCAGCAGCGACCCGAACTCACTCAACACGGAACCAGTATGGCACTACGGCGGACCGGCTGACTGGTGCTGTCAGTCCCACCCACGAGCCGTACCTTCCTCGGGTGCGGTCGATCCCGACAGACTCACCGGCATGGACACGATCACCTTGATCACGGGGGCCAACAAGGGCCTCGGCTACGAAAGTGCCCGCCGACTGCGCGAGGCGGGACACACGGTGCTGCTCGCCGCACGCGATCCTGAACGCGGCCAGGCTGCCGCAGGAGAGCTGGCCGTCCCGTTCGTACATCTCGACGTCACCGACGAGGACAGCGTGGCGCTGGCCGCCTCCTGGGTGCGCGATCAATACGGACGACTCGACGTACTAGTGAACAACGCGGGCATCAACGGGCCGTCGATTCCGATCGACCAGGCCACCGCGGCCGACGTCGCGGGTGTCTTCAACACGAATCTGCTGGGCGTCGTGCGGGTGACCACCGCCTTTTTGCCGCTGCTGCGCGCCAGCGGCAACCCGCGCATCGTCAACGTCTCCAGCGGAACGGGCTCTTTCGCGCTGACCGAGAAGAACAGCTGGTGGGATCCGGAGCATGTGCCCCCGATCTATGCGGCGACCAAGACCGCATTGACCAAACTGACGGTCTTCTACGCGCACGCGTTGCCCGATATGAGGGTCAATGCCGCCGATCCTGGCTGGACGGCGACCGACCTCAACAACTTCCGGGGCATCCAGACCGTGCAAGAGGGCACTGACGCCATCGTCGAATTGGCGACGCTTCCCGCGGACGGCCCGACCGGAGCCTACGTCAACCGACACGGCGTCGTCCCCTGGTGACCACCAGCCCGTGCAACCGGCATGCTCGCCGAAACGAGACCCCACGAGCGACTGCGGAACGGACGAGATCCGACCATGCTTTCATCCGCGAGGCCAGTTCGTCCGCAGGGGTCCCGGAACGCCATGCGGTGAACAGTGGATCGTTTGGCGTGTAGACGTCTCGCAGCTCCAGGTGAACAGCCGAGGTGTTGACGGCACCGATCAGCGAAGTCAACCCAGCCCAACGGCGTAGCCATCCCAACCCGCACGTCGGCAACATCGACCATGACCGGTGCCTCGCCCCGAGGCGCCTTCCCCGCCCGGGGGCCTCGTCCCGCTCGACACCGAGCACCGTCCGGCCCGCGTCAGTCAGGACGTAGGCCAGAATGGTCACGGTCCCGCCGCGCAGATCCAGGTCTCCCGCCGACTCCCGGACAACCCAACCGCGACGCTCGATCGCCTCGAACGTATTCCACCCGATGCGGACGGGGGCGCCATCCTGCTCCCCGTAGTAGCCGTGGCCGAAACTGTCGGCCCGGTAGTACAGAACACCCGCGTGGGCGAAGGTCAGCGCGCGGCGCTGAGGGTCCGACAGCCGCGGGGCCTTACTTGGTGTGTGCGTCCATGGGATAGACGGGTCGTTGTCGACGTAGAGGACCCGCGCGTCCGGCCGCACCTGCTGGACCACCTCGTGCAGGTTCGGCGAGGTCGGCAGGCCGGTCCCGATGTCCAGAAACTGACGAATGTCGTGCTCGGCGGCGAGGTGACGGGCCAGCCTGGCCATGAAGGCCCGGTTCGCCAGCATGGATGTGGGCAGATTCGGCCAGTCCTTGGAGATTGCTCCGGAAGCCGCCCGATCAGCCGGATAGTTGTCCTTGCCGCCGAGCAGATAATCGTAGATCCGGGCCGAGTGGGCCACGTCCGTGCGCAGGTCGGCCGCCCTCCCGCCCGGAGTCCCCGCCGCCGACGTTTCCGTGGCGCCGCCGCGATCGTCGACGATTCTCCCAGCCTGACCTGACCGTCGAGTCCCCATCAGACCGTTTCCGTCCGGATTCATACAGTAGTGCGGTCGTCGCCGGCGAAAGGGCCGGATGCGGCGAGCAGTCGGTGAGGAGGTCGCCGGCGGGGCGTCCGCCGGCCGGCCCGCCGCACCTGCGCCGGGCAAGCGACTACCTTCGGAGCAGACCTACCGGCACCAGCGCGGATGCCCGGATCACACGAGTCGCGACTGGGGGATGCGCATGAGCTTGACCACCGACCCGGACCCGGACCCGGCCCCGGACCCGACGAGGGACGTGGGCCAGGCCAGGGACGCCGACCCGGCACGAGACGCCGACCCGGCACGAGACGCCGACCCGGCTGACGACGGGGCCGGCTTTGCCGAGCTGGCGCTGCGGCCGGAACTGCTGCGCAGCCTGGCCACCCTCGGGTACGAGGAGCCGACGCCGATTCAGCGGGAGGCCGTTCCGCCCCTGCTCGCGGGCCGCGACCTGCTCGGTCAGGCCGCGACCGGCACCGGGAAGACGGCTGCCTTCGCGCTGCCCCTGTTGCACCGCCTGACGGATGACCGCAGCGGCGACCGTGGCCCGCAGGCCCTGGTGCTCGTCCCGACCCGGGAGCTGGCCGTCCAGGTGTCCGAGGCGATCCACCGTTACGGTCGTGATCTCGGTGCCCGGGTCCTGCCGGTGTACGGGGGGGCTCCGATCGGCCGGCAGGTACGCGCGTTGGTGCAGGGCATCGACGTCGTGGTCGCCACGCCCGGCCGCGCGCTCGATCACATGGGTCGCGGGACACTCCGGCTCGACGGCCTGCACACCGTCGTCCTCGACGAGGCCGACGAGATGCTCGACATGGGCTTCGCCGAGGACATCGACGCGATCCTGGAGCAGGCGCCGCAGGACCGCCAGACCGTGCTGTTCTCGGCGACGTTACCGCCTCGGATGGACCAGATCGCCCGCCGCCACCTGCGCGATCCGGTCCGCATCCAGATCGGCCGCGCGGCGCCGGAGCCGGGCGCGGCGCCGCTCGTCCGGCAGGTCTCCTACGTCGTCCCCCGGGCGTACAAGACGGCGGCGCTGGGCCGCATCCTCGACGTCGAGGCGCCCAGATCCGCGATCGTGTTCTGCCGCACCCGGGAGGAGGTCGACCAGCTCGCCGACTCACTCAACGGGCGCGGCTACCGGGCGGAGTCGTTGCACGGCGGGATGAGCCAGGAGCAGCGGGAGCGGGTGATGGAGCGCCTGCGCACGGCGACGGCCGACCTGCTCGTCGCGACCGACGTCGCCGCCCGCGGCCTGGACTTCGAGCAGCTCACCCACGTGGTGAACTACAGCGTCCCGTCGGCGCCCGACTCCTACGTCCACCGGATCGGCCGGGTCGGGCGGGCCGGCCGGGAGGGGGTGGCCATCACCCTGGCGGAGCCGCGCGAGCACCGGATGCTCAAGACGATCGAGCGGGTCACCCGGCAGCGCATCGCCGTCGAGAAGGTGCCCACCGTCGCCGATCTGCACGCCCGGCGGCTGGAACTGACCCGTGCCGCGTTGCAGGAGAGCCTGCTCGAGGACGACCTGGAGCGATTCCGCGTCGTCGTCGAGACGCTCACCGACGAATTCGATCCCATGGAGATCGCGCTGGCCGCGGTGAAGCTCGCCCACGACGCCAGCTTCGTGCCGGACGGCGACGACGACATCCCCGACCTGCCGCCGGCGACCGAGGCGCGCGGCGAACGGGCGGGACGCGACGGCGCCGGCCGCCGGGAGCGGCGACCCCGACCGGCGAGCGGGGGCATGGCCCGGTTGTTCGTCGGTGCGGGCCGTGGCGCCGGCGTCCGGCCGCAGGACCTCGTCGGCGCGATCACCGGGGAGACCCGGTTGTCGGGCCGCGACATCGGCGCCATCGAGATCGCGCAGCGGTTCTCGCTCGTCGAGGTGCCCGACGGGGCGGCCGACGAGGTGATCGCGTCGCTGCGGGGAAGCACGATCAAGGGTCGCCGGGTCGCCGTCCGCCGCGAGCGCCAGGACAGTCACTAGTGCCCGCGGCGGGGGCCGGCCCGGAAGCGCTCTGATCGGGGACGGAGGGACCGATGAGGGATGCGGCGAGGATGCCGGTCCCCATCATGAGCTCAACGCCGACACGCGTCACCCCGAATGGAGATCACCATGTCTCAGCCGGTTTCCCTGCAGGCAGTCCTCGACACCTTCCAGGAGCTGTGGAGCCCGCGCATCGTCACCCAGTTCAACGGGTTCGACGTGCGCGTCGCCAAGTTTCACGACGAGTACATCTGGCACGTGCACGAAAACGCGGACGAGTTCTTCCTGGTGGTCGACGGATTCCTGCAGATCTGGCTGCGCGACAACGGAGCCGAACGTTTCGTGACCCTGAACCGGGGCGACGTCTTCGTCGTCCCACGCGGCGTCGAGCACAGGCCGGTGGCGCCCGGCGGCGCATCGATCCTGATGATCGACCCGACCGGGACACTGACCGTCGGCGACCGTCACGACGACGTCCCCGACGGCATCGAGATAACCGCCGGCCACCGCATCTGATGACCGGAGCACGTCGAGCCGATCACCGCGGGGCGCGCGACGCCTCGCACACGGCCCGCACGACGTCCCCGTCGCAGGCCCTCAGATAGTGGTGGCCGCCCGGGAACAGGCGGACGTCCGTCTCGGCGGTCGTCGCGTCCGCCCAGCTCATCAGGTCGGCCATGGAACAGGTCTGATCGTCTTCGCCGCCGAACGCGCTGATCGGCGCATGCAGCTCGATCAGGGAGTCGGGCAGGTAGTTGTCGAGCAGCCGTAGATCCGAGCGCAACGGCGGCAGGATGAGCGGCAACAACTGCGGGACCTCGAAGACCTCCGTGTCAGGGCCGCCCAGTTGCCGCATGGCGCTCACCAGGTCGGCGTCGGAGAGGCGATGCCGGTGCTCGCCGTCGATGCGGTGGGGGGCGGCGCGGGCCGACACCACGATGCGGTCCATCACGAAGCCGTCCATCGCCTCCAGCCGCTGGCCCACCTCGTAGGCCAGCCCGGAACCCATGCTGTGCCCGAACATGACCATGGGAAGATCCAGTAACGGCCGCAGCTCGGCGGCCAGCTGGTCCGCCATGTCGTGCATGTCGCCGACCAGGGGATCGTCGAGGCGATCCTGCCGGCCCGGGTACTGCACAGCCAGCAGTTCGACGCCGTCCGGCAGCAGCGCCGGCCACGTCCCAAACGAGCTGGCCGTGCCGCCGGCATGCGGCAGGCAGACGAGCCTCATCCTCCGGTCCCCACGGGTCGCCGCCCGGCGCAGCCACGATCCCATGACTCCTCCTTCACGTGTCCTGACCGCAGCCGCCGTCTGGGGGCGCGGTGCCGGTCTGGCCGCGGTCCAACGTCAGGGGCGCAGGTCCACCAGCGCGTCGGCCAGCCGACTGATCCCCGCCGCGATGGTCCAGTCGTCGGAACTCAGGCTCAGCCGGATGCAACGGGTCCCGTGGCCGGCCAGAGCCGGTACCGTCAGCGGGTCGGTGAAGAAATGCCGTCCGGGCACGATGAACATGCGCCGGAGCTTGAGCAGCTCGTACAGGCGAACGTCGTCGAACCAGTCGTGGTCGATCCACAACCAGCAGAACATGCCGCCGTCGTTGGCATGTAGCCGCCAGTCGATCGACGGTGGAAGACTCGCGGTCAGCAGACTTTCGGCCATCTGTCGCTTGGCCCGGTAGTAGGGCCGGATCACCGCGGCGGTGAGGTAATCGATGCGCCGGGTGGACAGGGCCTTTTCCAACACCGACTGCACCAGCTGGGGAGCGTGCAGGGCGGCCCGGGCCATGAAATAGACCATCGGATCGATCAGCTCGGCCGGACCGATCGCGAACCCGAGCCGCTCGCCCGGCAAACCCGCCTTGGACAGAGTGAAGCAGTTGACGACATGCGGGTCGACCATCGGGGCTACGCGTGTCGGGGCGACTCCCGGGAACGGTTCCCCGTAGGCATGGTCGATGACCAACGGCACATCCCGCTCCGCCGCCAGCGCGGTCAACACCTTCAGCTCGGCCACCTCGATCGTCCCGCCGGTCGGGTTGGCCGGATTCGACAGCAGCATCATTCCCATGTCGTCGATATGGCGGAGACCCATGGTATCCAGCTTGTAGTGGAACGACCGGATGCCGTCGGTGACGATCGTCGGGGCGACCCCTACGACTCCGCCCGGTTGGAGTGAGAGTCCGTGGTAGCCGGTGTAGTCGGGCAGTCTTGGCAGGACGAGCGGCCGGCGGCCTTTCCGACCCGGAGCCGGCCCGGTGAACAGCGTCGTGGCGGCGAAGCACAGCATCTGGCTGCCCGGCCCCACCACCACGTTCTCCGGCCCGATCGACCAGTCGTAGGTGGTGTTGAAATACCAGACGATCGCCTCGACCAGGGAGTCCGCGCCGCGGGACGGGCCGTACTGGCACACGGCCTCGACGAACCGTTCCTCCAGGGCCTCTCCCGTAAGCTGCCGCCAGCAGGCCACGACCTCCGGGATCGGCGCGGGATTGCCCGGGCTGAGGTTGAGCCAGTCCCCCTCGCCCTCCTCGGCCCCCGCCACCGCGATGTCCTCCAAGATGGTCCGGATGCCGGTCATACCGGACATCTCCGCACCCCAGGCCGAGAGCTGCACTGAACAAACTTCCTTCCGAACCGAGAAGCCGGCCAGAACGGCCGAGGGCCGCGGCGCCGGCCGGCCCGGGTCACCCGCGCGCCGACAATCATCCGAAGGTCGGTGCCGGGGCGCCTGCAAGCTTAGGAAGCAGCCAGTGCCGACTCGAGGTACGCGGAGATCGCCGCGACCGTCGACTTGCGGAAGAGCTGGTCCATCGGCACCTCGATACCGAGCTGCTCGGTGATCTGCTGCTGGATCCTGTTCATGATCAGTGAATGGCCGCCGAGATCGAAAAAGTCGTCCGTGTCGGCGAAGTGATCGAGCTTGAGCTCCCGGCTCCAGATGGCGTGGACCTGTTCCGCAATCATTTTGTGCTCCCTGTCTCGTGGCCGGGGACGAATGCGGGAACTCGCGTCACGGCGCGACCTCGCCGCAAGAACGGGTGACGAACCTCTCGCCGCGGTTGCTTTCCGTCCGGACCCGGTTGTGGGTGTATCGGTTCTCCCCGGCCACCAGGACGGCTCCGTACCGGGACAGGTCGAACGTGGCGCCGTGCGCGCTGAAGGTATTCTGATTCGGGTAGACACGGACGTGGGTCGGCACGTAGCGGGTGGCGATGGCGAACCGCGTCTCGCGTTCGGTGATGTTCGCCGTGGACCCGTGGACGCACGACGCGGTGAAGATGACTGCCTCACCGGGCTTCATCTCCATCTCCACCACGTCCTCCGGACGCGGCTGCCAGTCCGGATCGACCTTGAAGTCGGAGAAGTCGTAGCCGAAGAAACCGGTCTTGGCCTCGGCCACGTCGTAGTCGGTGCCGCGGCCGGCGCCGGTCGACTTGTGCTCGTCGAAGATCCAGTCATGCTGCGAGCGGCGGACGAACCTCATGCAGGCGGTGTCCCTGGTCGCACGCGTGAAGGTGGTCCAGACCGTGATGTCGATGTAGGCGTTCCAGGCCGACTCGGTCGGGAGTAGTTGTGGTTCGCCGTTCGCATAGCTGTAGTCACGGACCTGATGCCATTCGGTGGCCTCGGCTCCGGGGAACTTCGGGAACCATTCGGTACGCCAGGCCAGCACGTCGGGGCCGAGGATCGCGGTCAGGTACTTGACGACCGTCGGATGGGATATGTGCCGGGTCAGCTCCGGGATGTCGAAATGCCGATCGTAGTTGACGCTGTTCCTGTACAGGGCCGACGAGGAATCGTGGTTCTTGATGCGGATCTCACGGATCATCTCGGCAGCTTCCTCGGGCTCGTACAGTTTGATCGGGCCGATGAAGCCGTCATCTCCGAAGCGCTCGATGTCGAGCTTGATGTCGTCCGGCACGACGGCGTTGGAAGCAATCCGCGCGGCCGGAACCGGCCGCTGAATGTCAGTCATGTCTGTACTCCTTGGCGAACGTTCGTGCGGCGGAGAGGAATCGCTGCACCAGGAAGCGCGGGCGTTCAGCGAGGGGAGACGAGGGCCCCGGCGCCGGGGGGCGGCGCGACGCCGGCAGCCAGCGCGCGGCGGTCTATCTTGCCGTTGGGGTTCAGCGGGAACGACTGCAGCACGACGAATTCCCGCGGCACCATGTGGCGGGGCAGCAGCTCGACGAGCGCTGTCCGCAGCGCCCGGATGTCGAGCGGATCGCTGGCCGGCACCACGAAGGCCACCAGGCCCAGGTCCCCGGTCTCGTCCGGCGGTGCCAGCACGACCACGTCCTGCACCAGGCCACTTCGCCGCACACCGTGTTCCACGTCCCCCAGGTCGACCCTCATGCCGTTGATCTTGACCTGGGCGTCCATGCGGCCGAGTACCACCAGTTCACGGTCGGGGTTCGCATAGCCCCGGTCTCCCGTCCGGTAGATGCGCTGCGTCCGGCCGCCGACATCGGCAGAGGTGAAACGCCGCGCGTCGGCTGGAGAGGAGTTGAGATAGCCGGCACTGACCCCTGCTCCGGCGATGCAGATCTCGCCGGGCTCGCCGTCGGGCACCTCGCGCAGGTCCTCGTCGAGCAGGTAGATCTCGGTGTTGTGCACCGGAGTTCCTACCGGTGTGGGGCCCTCACGGTAGCGGGGGTAGTCCTGGAGCAGATGCGAGGTTGCCACGTCGGTGCATTCGGCGACGCCGTACTGGTGCAGCATCTGGCAGTGGTTGCCAGGCCGGGCGGCCCACTCCTCGACCCGGGCCACATTCAGCGGTTCACCGCCGATGAATACGTATTCCAACCTCGCGAGGGCATCCGTGCCGTGCGCCTTCTCCTGGTCGATCAGGAGGTACAGCGTGCTCGGCGCGCAGTGGAGCGTCTTCACCCCGCGGTCGGCGATCACTCGGTAGGCCAGCATCGGGTCGAAGTACCGGCTGGGTAGCAGGTGAATCGGGGCGCCGGCAAACAACGGCGCCATCAGACCCCGCTGGCTGATGTCGAAGCCGAAGGAACTCACGCTGAGCCCACTCGACCGGCTGTCCAGGCGGTACGCCGTGCGCAGCCATGCGAGCAGGTTGTACCAGCCTTCGTGACGAACCGCGAGTGCCTTCGGCACGCCGGTGGAGCCGGAGGTGAAGACGATGTAGCACAGATCGCCGTTGTCGAGGCTGACGTCGAGGCTCAGGTCGGACAGGTCCGCCCGCTGGCTGGCCAGCTCCTCGACGAGCAACAGGCCGCGGTCGGCTCCCTCCACCAGCTTCGCGGTGTCGGCCGAGGCCACGATGACCTGGACGGGGCCGAGCTGGGACAGCATCAGCTTCAGCCGGCCACGGGGATAGGTCGGATCCAGCGGTACGTAGGCGGCGCCGGCCTTGAGGCTGCCCAGGATGCTCACCATCAGCTCCGGCGTGCGGTCGAGGCAGATGCCCACGATCGAGCCGCGCCCCGTCCCCAGCTCGGCGAGCCGGTGGGCGAACCGGTTCGCCTCGGCGTCGAGTTCGGCGAAGGTGAGCTCCGAGTCTGCGCAGGTGACCGCCAGGCGGTCCGGGTGGTTCCTCGCGTGTTCCTCGACGACCTTGTGTACAAGCCGTACATGCGGCAGAGGGGCACGCGCGCCGGTGAGGCCCATCGGATGCTCCTTACGACAATGTGCGGTGCAGGCGGATGAGGGACCGGTACCTGATGCGCTACCGCGCGCGGTTGATCGCGCCGAGCACGGACTGCAGGCGCGCTGCCTGTTCGTCGCCGTCCACCGCCGCCCCGTACTGGCTGGCACCGTCGATGCGGATCTCCGCGTAGGCCGCGGTCCGGGTGCCCAGGCCGTCGGGCAGTGGGTGGGAGTCCACTCCCACCAGCTCGAACGCCAGGCCTTCGGCGGCCAGCGCCGTCACCAGGGCCGAGACGGCGTCCGCCCCCGATCCGGTGATCCGGGCCTGCCGACCGTCCCCTCGGATGAGCATTGCCTCCAGGGAGGTCGAAGGCCCGCGGGAGACGACCTGGAGGTCCCTGAGCACCAGGCGCCTCTGCTTGACGTTCAGGTACTCCGCCTCGAAGATGGCCCGGATCTGCCTGGGCGTCAGTTCCGTCCCGTCGCGGTCCGCCACCCACTGAACCAGGCGACCCAGTTCGACCCGTATTCCCCGCGGCAGGTCCAGGCCGTACTCGCTGCGCAGCACGTGCGCGACGCCCCCCTTACCGGACTGGCTGTTCACCCGGACCACCGATTCGTAGCTGCGGCCCACGTCCTTGGGGTCGATCGGCAGGTAGGGCACCTCCCAGGCGACCTCGCCCGCCCGGCCACCATTCGCCGTCACCCGGCGCTCCATCGCGGCGAGCCCCTTCGCGATGGCGTCCTGGTGGGTGCCCGAGAATGCGGTGTAGACAAGGCCGCCGACGTAGGGGTGGCGGGCGTGCACCGGGAGCTGGTTTGCGTACTCGACGGTGCGGCGGATCTCGTCGATGTCGGAGAGGTCGAGCTGGGGATCGACACCCTGGCTGAAAAGATTGAGAGCCAGGGTCGCCAGACAGACGTTGCCGGTGCGCTCGCCGTTGCCGAACAGCGTCCCCTCGACCCGGTCGGCGCCGGCAAGGAGGGCCATTTCTGCGCTCGCCACCGCGGTTCCCCGGTCGTTGTGAGGATGGACTGACAGGATGATCGAGTGCCGCCGCTCCAGATTGCGGTGCATCCACTCGATCTGGTCGGCGAAGACCTGCGGGGAGTCGGTCTCGATGGTGGTCGGAAGGTTCAACGTGACCGGGCGGTCGGGACTGGCATCCCATCGCCGCACCATCATGTTGGCGACGCGCAGCGCGAAGTCGGGCTCGGTGATGTTGAAGGTCTCCGGCGAGTACTCGAACCGCAGTGCGCTACCAGCAGCCTTGTCCGCGAGCCGCAGGATGTGCTCGGCCGATCGGGCCGCCATCTGCTCCACCTCGTCGGTGGTCATGCCGAAGACGACCTCGCGCCACAGGCACGCCGTGGCGTTGCACAGGTGAACCATGGCCCGGTCGGCGTGTTCGATGGCCTCGAAGGTGCGGTCGATCAGCTCGGGCCTGGCCGGCGTGAACACGGAGATCGTCACGTCGTCCGGGATCCGGTCTCCGGTGATCAGACTTCGGATGAACGTGAAGTCGGCGTCGCTGGCCGAAGGGTAGCCGACTTCAATGTCCTTGAAGCCCATCCGGACCAGCAGGTCGAACATCGCGGTCTTGCGGTCGACGTCCATCGGCTGGGCCAGCGCCTGGTTGCCGTCGCGCAGGTCCACCGACGCCCACAACGGCGGGTACTCGGTCGACCGGGACGGCCATGTGCGGTCCAGCAGGTTCTCGGGCAGCCTGGGCTGAGTCCTGACGTACCGCTGTGCCGGCATCGATGACGCGCGCTGCGGATTCCACCAGGGCTGCCCTGGGCGGGCCGCGCCCGCCGGGGAGGTGAGCTGCGACGGAACGAATGGTGGCGGCGGCACTGCAATCATCCTCTGCCTCCCTAACCCCCGCGAAGGAGGTGCTCAATCGGCGATTGATGCTTCAACTGGCTGCCGAAGGAAACATATTGGGAGGCGTCCTCGACCTGTCCTTACATGGTCCTCCCGCCACCGCCCTTTTCCTTCTTCATCTCCTTCGTCGAGTGCATGTCGACTGCCCAGTCATTTACTCCGACGGACCGACCCACGGCGCTCGCGACAAAATCGTGCAAAGACAGATCCCGGACGGATTTCCTGTAGGTTCCGGGTCGCCGCCCGCACCGGAGAAAAATGCCGCCGATCAGATTGATCAGTGGATGCGCGCGCCCGCGGCGGGCCGCTGCCCGTTGAGATGGATGCAGCTCACCATCGCCCGCTCCACCGGAGCCCCCTGGCGGTCGCGCTCGTCACCGGGGTCGGCGACGTGCGCGCAGTACACGGCGAGCAACGGATTCATCCGATAGCGGGCCGGTTCGGGTTGTTCCAGAAGGTGTTCGTCGACCAGTGCTTCGAGAAGCTGCTCGGACACCCGAACCGGGATCCGCAGCCGTTCGGCCGCCACCCGAGCGTCGGCCGTCGCGGGGGCGATGGCCGCCAGCAACCGCAGTAACCTGCGCTGGGCGGGTCCCAGGTACCGGTACGACGACTCGAAGCAGACGACGAGTCCGCCGTGCTCCGTCTGCAGTTCGCGCAGCCGACGCTCCGGGTCTGCAAGACGGGCGGCCAGGTATTCCGCCGGCCAGGTCGGCCGGTGTCGCAACCGGGCGGCGGCGGCCGAGATGGCAAGCGGCAGGCGACCGCAGTAGTCGACGATCCGGTCTATGGGCTCGGTCTCGGGGAACGAGCACCGGCCGACGGTGAGGCGACGGAAGAGCTCGCGGCTGGGCTCGCGGGGCAGGACGCCCAGTGAGAGCGTCCGGATGGGCGAGAGTCTGGTCATCGGCAGCCGGCGCCGGCTCGTGACGACAACCAGGCAGCCCGGACCTCCGACGAGCAGCGGCCTGACCTGCTCGACACTCGCCGCGTTGTCAAGAACCAGCATGATGCGGCGCCCGGCGAGCTTGTGCTTCCACAGCATGGCCAGGCCCTCGACCGATCCCGGCATCGCCGCCTCCGGCAGCCCGATCCCACGTACCAGCGCGAGCAGGGACTCGTGGTGGTTCAGGGGCTCACGGCCCGGGCTGTGGCCCTGCAGATCGAGGTAGAAGCGGCCGCCGGGGAAGTGCTCGGCCAGCCGGTGGGCCGCGTGGATGACCAGCACGGTCTTCCCGACCCCGGGCATGCCGTCGATCGTGAAGATCGCAGCACTCGAGGGCGTCGCGGCCGGCGGGAGGGCGGCCCTGCGCCCGGCCGCGCGGTTTGCCTCCTCGCCAGCCCGCAGCACAGCGTCGAGTTCCTCTTCGCGGCCGACGAAGTGCGCGATGTCGGGCGGCAGGCTGCTGCGCAGGGCGCCGGCCAACCTCGGGACAGCCGCCGCAGCGCCGTCGTCGGCCAGCATCTGGCGATGGACGTCGCGCAGTTCCGGGCCGGGTCCGATGCCGAGCTCGTCGGCCAGTGCTCGCCGCGTCCGCTCGTACACCTCGAAGGCCCGCGCCCGGGCGCCCGATCGGTGGAGGGCCAGGATGTACTGGGCGACGATCCGCTCCCGGAGCGGATACTCGGCGACCCAGCCCGACAGCTCGCCGAGCAGACTTCCGTCGCGGTGCAGGGACAGCTCGAGATCGACGCACTCCCCGAGAACCGACAGCCGCAGTTCGTTCAGGCTGGTCACCTCGGCTCGCACCACGGAACGGTCCAGACCGGCCAGCGCCGAGCCGGACCACAGGGACAGCGCGGCCCGCAGGGCCTCGACCGCGTCCGCGGCCCGGCCGTCGGCGCGCAACCGGCGCCCGTGGTCCAGCCCCTGGCGAAAGCTCCTGAGGTCCAACGCGGCCGAACCGGTATCGAGGCGGTAACCGGCTCCGGCAGCGTCGATCCTGGCGTCGCCGCCGGCAAGAATTGCCCGGAGATCGGAGACGGCATTGCGGATCTGCTTCTCGGCCGTGGTCGGCGGATGTTCCCCCCACACCGCATCCACGAGGCGGCTGACCGACACCACCCCGCCGTCCGCCGTCAGCAGCAGACCAAGCACGGTCTGATGTTTCGTGCCCCGTAGAGGAACACGCTTCCCGGCTATCCGGACCTCCAACGGCCCGAGAACCCGGAAATCGACGTGGATCATGAGTCGAAGCACCCCCTCGTGCTGGTATTAAATTCGCGCGGCAGAGCAGGTCCGGCCTACGGCGGTCGCTGCGCCAAAGGTCAGTTCTGCTTGAGCGGTGCGCGCTGACCGAGTCGACCCTGGGTCACTGCGAGCAAAGCCCCGGCGAGCATGACGACCGCTCCCACAATCTGTAGATCGGCGAAGGACTCGTCGAGGAAGATGACGGAGCAGGTGACACCGAAGACGGGGACCGTGAACATGACGAGGGTGGCCGTGGACGGACTCACGACGCGTAGCCCGCGGAAATAGAAGAGGTAGGCCACGGCGGTCGGTCCGATGGCGAGGTAGGCGACGTTGGCCCAGGCCGTGCCGGAGATACCGGACCAGTCCGCAGACGGCAGGTTCGGGGCAGCGAATACCAGCAGAGCCGCCGCCCCCGCGGCCGTCGCGTAGGTCGTGGCCCGCAACGGATCCATGCCTGTGAGTACCTTCTTCGAGGCGATGCTGTAGGCAGCCCAGCAGGCGGCGCCGAGCAGATAGATGAAATCCCCGGCCAGCCGCGAACCGTTCAGGCCCGTGCCGGAACCGTCGGCCCCGACGAAGAAGACCACAGCCCCGGCAACGCCCAGCGCGAGGCCGCCGAGCCGCGCGGGTGAGGCCACCTCGCTGCCGACGGCAAGCAGGACCATCGTGGTCAGCACCGGACTCAGCACCGGGACTATTATGCTCCCGTCGACGGATGGCGCGAGCGAAAGACCCCAGAAAAAGAAGACGTTGTAGGCGAACACGCCGAGCAGCCCCACCCCGGCTGCTCGGGCGATCTGGGGCCAGGTAAGGCGCCGACCGCTCGGCGCCCCGCGACGGGACAGGAAGGTCAGCAGCAGCAGAATCACCGCACCCCCGCCGAAGCGCAGAACCGCCGCCACCTGGTGCGGCATGCTCTCGACGACGACCTTTGAACTGGAGAACGCGCTGCCGAAAAAGGCCATGGTAACCAGCAGATATCGGTATGCTGCGGCATCGTCGATCTGCGAGTCTTCGATTGTCATCTAATTTCCTGACCGGACGAGGGAAGGCCGCATGCGGCCGGCGTCATGGGTGCATACGCGAACCCTTGAGGGTCTTGTCCACCGCGTTACGCGGGCCGTACACGGCCAGGCCGACCAGATCGAGCTGGCTCTGTAGAACAGCGGCCACCGCGGCCCGATTGTCCCGGTCGTTGTTGGTACCGAAAAGATCGGCGGTGAAAACCGAAATCGGCAGACCGCGGCCGACCGCGCGCGAGTGCGCCTGGACCAACGTCTCCTTCGCGCCCTCGAAGACCAGCACCGGCTGGCGAAACATGGGCAGGTACTCCGTCTGGTCGGCGTCGGCGTAGGGCTCGCCGATCACCTCGGAAATCTTCGTGCCGAAACCGCTCACCAGGAAGGCCGTTACGTTCAGGCGCTGCCACGTCTGCAGATCTTCCCGGAGCAGGACCGCGATTTTGGTGTCAAAACGGACGGGCGGGAGCTCGGATTCCATACTCGGGATGTTGACATGGCCGTCACGGAGACGTCTTGTACGAACTTGACATGTTGCGTGTGACGAATTCAACGCGATCCCGCCTGCACCGCGTCGCGCGGCCCGAACCAGCCCTGACCTACTTCGCACGGTCCCGGAGCAGGGATCTGTCGTCAAGCCGACAGCAGGCGCGTGAGCCCAGGAACGGCCCGGGGCGGCACGCGGAGTTTTCTGAAGATGGCGCGGCACCTGGATCGATCATGACCATTCCCAGCTCGGCCCGGCGGTCTCGCAGGATGCCGTCCGCGGCGGCGACGGGCCCGCGTCATGGCCGAACTGCGCAACCTGACCACCACGATCCCGCGGTCGACCGAGGCCCACCGGCATCGGCGCGACTCTCCCGCCACGGAAAGAACCCGATCGATGGCGGAGGGCAATGAGACTGCGACGCTAAGCCACACTACCGAGACTCCTTGTGATAGGTTTTTTGATGGCAGTGGAGGAGGCTCCCGTGAGCGGGACGGCTGGGCAGTCGGCTACCGACGGGCGCCGGGCTCGGAGACTGGAACGGTTCGCACCTGGGTGCTCGGCGGTGCACCGGACCGAACACCGATGCTTCCGGGAGCTCTGAGATGTCGTCAACCACCATGTCCGGGCCGTGGGTGAAGGCATGGCGGCCGCCGGTCGACGGAATAGCGGAGGTATTTCACGCATATTTTACGAACCACGCCTATCCTATGCACACCCATGACTCGTGGACGCTGCTCATAGTCGACGACGGGATGGTGAGGTACGACCTCGACCGGCACGGGCACGGGGCGCTGGAGGGTTTGGTCACGCTGCTGCCGCCGCATGTGCCGCACAACGGCTGCTCGGCCAGCCCGCGCGGCTTCCGCAAGCGGGTGCTCTACCTAGAACCGTCGCAGCTCGGCGAGGACCTCATCGGGCGGGCGGTGGACAATCCCAGCCTTGACGACTCCCTGCTACGCACCCGGGTCGACCAGTTGCACAGCGCCCTCACCTCGCCCGGCCACGAACTGGAAGCCGAGGCTCGGCTCAGCTTCATCGCCGCGCGCCTGCGCGAGCACCTGCGGGGCCGGGTCGAGGCGAAGCCGACCGTGAGCGACTCGGAGATCGCCGAGCAGCTCCGGCAGCTTCTGGACGCGCGTTATGTCGAGGGGATCTCGCTACAGGAGGCGTCCAACCTGCTCCACGCGCACCCGACCCATCTCGTGCGCATGTTCAGCCGGGAGTTCGGGATCGCGCCTCATCAGTACCTGACGGGCCGCCGACTGGACCGGGCACGCGGGCTGCTGCTGGACGGCATGCCTCCTCGTCTGGTGGCCACAGCGACCGGCTTCTACGACCAGTCGCATCTCACCCGCCACTTCAAGCGGTTCCTGGGGACCAGCCCCGGGCATTACGCCCAGTCGAGCCCCCCGTACGCCCAGTCGAGCCCGCCGTCCCCGGCATCCGACGGATGACCGCCGCGCGCCCGAACGCATGACGGTCTCCGGTCGGTGACGCGGGCCAGGCCTGCCGCTTACGACCCGGTGAGCAGCATCGCGCCGGTGAAGGGGCCGACCGCGTTGGCCCAGAGCGCGACCTCGGCGTCAGCGACCTGGCGTTCGCCCGACTGGCCGCCGCGCAGTTGCCGGGTCGCCTCGATGCAGAAGTTCGCGCCGTGGCGGCGGCCCACGTTGCACGCGCCGCCGTCGGTGTTCGTGGGCAGCGCGCCGGTGAGGCTGGTCCCGCCGCTGCTGACGAACGGACCGGCCTGCCCCGGCTCGCAGACCCCGAGCGCCTCCAACCACTGCAGGGTGATGACGCTGAAGCCGTCGTAGAGCTGGGCGCAGTCGAGGTCGGCGGCGGTGAGGTCGGTGTGGGACCACAGCTCCCGCAGGCAGTGCACCGGGGACGTCCGGACCATGTCGGGCAGCAGCTCGAAGGTCATGTCGTGGGTGGCCGAGAGCGCGGTCGCCTCGACGAACACCGGCTTCTGGCGCAGGTCGCGGGCCCGCTCCTCGGTGGTGAAGATGACGGCCGCACCCGAGTCGCAGGGGTAGTCGCAGTCGAGCAGCCGCAGCGGCTTGCTGATGTAGGGCGCGGCGAGGTAGTCCTCGACCGTCAGCGGCTCCCGCAACAGCGCCTCGGGATTGTTGGCGGCGTAGCCGCGCTGGGTGACGGCGAAGTTCGCGAAGTCCTCCTCCGTCGCGTCGGACTCGTGCAGGTAGCGGTTGGTCAGCAGGCCCGCCCACTGCGCCGGCATCAGGTCGCCGAACGGGTGCTGGAACTGCGCGTCGAAGGCCATCCCGGTCCCGCCGGCCCACAGGTTGGCCCGGCTCGGCTGCTGCAGGATCACCCGCATGGCCACCACCACGTCGGCCTGGCCGCTGGCGACCGCGTGGGCGGCATGGATGGCCGGGCTGATGAAGGCCGGCGAGATGCCGACGTCGAGGTGCCAGCGCAGCGGCGAGAAGCCGAGCATGTGCGCGAAGTCGATCGGGTTGCCGCCCCAGGTGGTCAGCCCGTCGATGTCGGCGGATTCGAGACCGGCGTCCGCGAGGGCCGCCCGAGCCGCCTGGGCGGCGTGGTGGCGTTCGCTCAACCCCGTGCGCCGCCCGGCGTCGGAGTAGCCGACGCCGACGATGGCGACTCGGCGCCCGCCCCTCACGCGAGGCTCCCCGCGGGCACGAACACCGGAATCGTGAGGTCCGGGGAGAGGTCCTCGAAGGTGACCTCGACCTGCATCCCGAACCGGACGTCGGGCTCGGCGATCCCCACCAGGTTGGACAGCATCCGAAGGCCGGCCTGCTCGGCGAGTTCGATCGACGCGATCAGGTAGGGGACCCGGTCGGCGAAGAACGGATGGAACACCCGGCGCGTCTCCGTGAAGCTGTACACCGATCCCCGCCCGGACACCGGCTCGAACTCGAGCCGGAAGGAGCCGCAGCGCCGGCAGACCGGTCGCGGGAGGTGGATGAACAGACCGCAGTCCTGGCAGCGCTGGAGCTCCAGTCTGCGCTCCCGCGCCGCGGCCCAGAACGGCGCGCTCAACGCGTCGATCACCATCTCGGGGGGCGCGGGCCTCGCTAAGTCTGCCTGCTGCGTCATGCCGGCTTCGTCCTCTCGGGCTGGGACAGCCCATCCTCGGGCGCCGGGGGCGGCTCGGCCTGGGACCAGGAGACCACGGCAGCAACCGCCCCGTCCGCGCACCGAAGACCGCCCACGCCGATCGTGACCGACAAGGGCATCGCCCGGCACTTGCTCCCACCAGCACCGTAGTTCGGCGCGTCATCCCCGAGCAAGGAGCGTCGTCCCCGAGCAAGGACCCGACGCGGCGCGAACCCGCCGACGCACCGGCGCCAGCCCGCGAGCTGCTCCACGCTGACCTCGACGGCCTCGTAGGTCACCGCGGCACGCCGATCTAGGCTCGTCGGGGTCGGGCGGCCACCACCACGCTGAAGTCGACCGCGTTCACCGCCGGGTTCGCTCCTGCGTCTCCCGGACCTGGTCGGCGGTCAGGACTGGCAGGTCGGCGTCGGCCGCGGCGACCACACCGTCGCCTTCGTCGACGAGTCTCATCGGCGTGGGCTTGGTCGGGGCCTGGAGGCTCCAGGTGCGTCCGTCGGGGTCGCGGACGGTCATCTCGCGGGTGCCGTAGTGGGTCTCCTCGAACTGCGTGACCACCTCGACGGCGGGGTCGAGGCGGAACGCGTCCGCGTCGGCCACCGTCAGCACGGGCTGGATCCGGGGCACCTCGTCGGCGGGAACCTCGCGAAGGAAGACGTAGGGACCGTCGCCGGCTCGCAGCAGCCCCGAGCCGTGGTCGGTCTCGAACTCCAGGGTGAACCCGAGGGACTGGAAGAACCTGGCCGCCCGGCCCCAGTTGTGGGTCTCCACGACCATGCCCTCGATGCCCTCGGTCGCCATGTCAGATCCCCTTCCCGGACGCCTGCCCGCGCTGGTCGCGGAGGTCGTCGTGGTCGCCGTGTGCGTCGTGGTCGCCGTGTGCGTCGAGGCCGTCCTGGTCGTCGAGGTAGGTCCGCAGCGCGTCGGCCACCAGGGCCGACAGGGACAGCTCCGACTCGATGGCGCGATGCTTCACCCGCTTGATCAGCCCGATCGGCAGGTACACGTTGAACTGCTTGACGTCCTCATCCCCCACGGACGCGATGCTAGCATTCTAGCCGGCGCACCGCACAGCGTGTGCCGCGCGGTACACGGGAGGCATGGCGGTGCGATGTGCACGGTCCGCGGGCTCGGATCGCGCCGGACGCACCGCAATCGGCCCCGCCTCGGCGAGCCGTGACGGGTCCGCGGGGGATCTGGCTTACCTCTCGGCCACGTCGTAGCGGCCGGCGATCCCGGTGGCGAGCAGCTCCAGGCCCAGCCGGAAACCCCGCTCGTCGACTCCCAGCACGCCGTCGATGTCAGCCAGCCGGCTGAGCTGGGGGTACTCGTCGGCAGGAAGCCGCCGGCCGGGGGGCGGCGCCACGACCGGCGCGCCGACCCCGCTGGCCCCACCGGCCGCGGTGGTGACGGCGGTGGTGGCCTGCGCAGCGTGCTCGAAGGCGACGAAGGAGCGGGTGTAGTTGAAGCAGACGTTGTAGACCGCGGCGGCGTCGGCCAGAGGCAGGCCGGCGCGCAGCAGCAGCCCGATGCCGGTGTCGAGCCGGCGAAGCTGGGCGGGGGTGAGGGCCGCGCGGATCACGAACGTGGGGGCGTAGAGCACCACCTCGCGGTACACCGGGAAACTCTCCATCAGATCCCGGTAGGCGGTGAAGTAGGTGATGAGCTCGTCACGCCAGGGGCCGTCCCCGGCGGGCGGCAACTGGCGGTGCAGATCGGACATCACCTGGTCGGCCAGGGCCGCGAGCAGGTCGTCCTTGGTGTCGAAGTACCGGTAGACGCTCATCACGCCGCAGCCGAGCCGCCGGGCCAGCGCCGGCATGCTCAGCCGGGCGAGGCCGTCCTGCGCGGCGAGGTCCCGCGCGGCCGCGACGATCTCGCCGCTGCTCAGCGAGCCGCGCGCCCGCCGGCGTCGCCCGACGGTCGGCGGCTGGGTGCCTTCGGCAGATTCACGCACGCCCGCCATTGTCAGGGCTCCGCCCGAGGGCCGCGCTGTCACGGCCCCGCCCGAACGCTGCGCCGCGCCCGACGACCAGGTCGGGCGGGCGCGCTGCGGGCGGGGCCGGGCGTCACGGGCGGACGGGCCGGGTCTGGGTGATCGTCGTGCCCCAGCTGTGCAGCGCGGCCCCGTGCAGGCCGCCGAGACCGCCCGCGACCATCACGATGACGTCCTCGGGCCGGCGGGTGAGCGGGACCCGGCCGCGCGCGTCGACCCACCCGATGTCCTCGTACTGGCGCTGATGCTGGCGCGGGAACTCCGACAGCGGGATCGAGGCGTGCTCCCACAGGATGCGGCGCACGTCGTCGACGTCCGGGTAGGCCCTGCCGACGAGCGCGGCCCAGACCGGGTTGAGCGCGATGACGACTTCGGCGAACGAGAGCTGGACGAGGTAGCCGTTGGCCCCGGGATGGGCCAGCGCGCGCCCGACGAACTCGAGCAGCACGTCGGCGTCGGTGGCCACCACCTCGCAGATGTTGGCCGTCCCCATCGTGCCGAACGCCGTGACCGCGTCGCCCGGCACGCCGCGGCGCTCGGCGAGCGGCGCCCACGGCGAGCGTTCCTCCCACTCCCCGAAGACGATGCCGTTGACCCGGCCGGGCTGACCGAACGTGCTCTGCGAGGTGACGCCGACCCGCTGACCGGCGACGTTGCGCATGACCAACTGCAACGCGCGGCCGATCGAGGCCGCCCGTCCATCCGCTCCGCCGAGGCAACCGGCGCCGAACGGGATGCCCAGCGCATGCCGCTGCGCGCCGTTGACGATCAGGGCGGTCGTCACCGAGCCGGTGGTGGCGTTCAGGGCGTGCAGCTCGTAACCGGGGTCGGCGACGGCCTCCACCGCGGCGCGCAGCAGCGGCAGCGCGGCCGCCGGCGCGCCGGCCATCACCGCGTTGACGGCGAGTTTCTCCGCGGTGACGGCCGCCCTGGAGGGCGGCAGCGCGCCGATCACCTCGTCCGGCGGGGTCCCCCACTCGGCGAGGTAGCGCGCCACCCGCTCGGGCGTGGGCGGCACCAGCGGCAGCCCGTCGCTCCAGCCGCGCTCGCGCGCGAGGGCGTCGAAGGCCTCCTGGTCGGCGGGCACCTCGTGGACCACGCTCGACAGCGCCGGGGGCACGGTCGCCGGGGTGGCCGCGGTCGCCGGTGCGACGGTGGACGCCGGGGTCGCAGACATCGCCGGGGCGACGGTGGACGCCGGGGTCGCCGGGGTCATCGGACGACCGCCCCGATGGCGTCGAGCAGCGCCGGGAACGAGGAGCGGGCGTGCGCGCGCACCTGCTCCTCGGGCAGGGTGTTCAGCGACGAGGGCAACTCGACCAGGCGCAGGCCCGGCCGACCGTTGTCGGCGGCGAGGGTGCGCGCGAGGCCGACGAAGTGCTCGGTGGCCGCGACCACCGTGGGCAGCCCGCGGTTGAGGGCGTTCAGGCCGTCCTTGACGCTCCACGAGGTGCACGAACCGCAGTTCGCCAGGCCCGAGATGACGGCGTCGACGCCGCCGACGAAGGCGTCGTACTCCGCCTGCTTGCGCTCGCCCTCGGCGCCCTTGAGCCCCTGGGCGCGCCGCCACGTCGTGACGATCGCGCCGGCCCGCTCCAGCTCGGCGATCCACTCGTCGACAGTCTGGTCCCACGCCTGCCACAGGACGTCGACCCGCACCCCGATGCGCCGGCCCCGTAGCGAGCCGAGATCCGGCCCCGGGTCGGCGTCACCGGGCATGACGCCGCCGGTGGGGTCCAGCACGGTGATCGACGAAGGCGCCGGGCCGGCGGGTGCGGCGACGCCGTCACCGGCGGGAGCCGGCTGGCGGGAGTCGTCGATGCGCACCGCTGTGAGGCCGGGCAGGGCGCTGCGCAGCCGGGTCTCGACCACCTGCCGTAACTGGTCGGGCGGGAGGGCGCAGTTGTCCCCGCAGTCCGCGTCGTCGAGGCTGAACGACAGGTCCACCGTGCCGGTGTGCTCGTCGACCGCGCTGACCGCGAGCGTGCCGCCCTCGCTGCCCAGCATCGCGGCGAGTTCGGCGACGGTCCGCGCAACCGAGGCACGCCGCACGCCCTGCACCAGGCCCGTCATGCCGCGACCCGATCGCGGGGCGACCGGCGGCCCGCGGCCCCCGTCGTTACCGATCCGTCCATGGCGTCATCCCATCGTCGTCCGGGAGTGAAGGCGTTTAGCGTAAGCCTTACGCTAACGGCGGTCCAGGGAAATCGGTCGACGGCGACAGGCCGCGTCAGAGCCCCGGCGCGGAGGCGGAGGCCGGGGCGGGAGCGGAGGCGGGAGCGGGAGCGGAGGCGGAGGCGGAGGCGGGAGCGGAGGCGGAGGCGGGAGCGGAGGCGGCCGGGCGCGCCCGGCGCAGGCCGTCGATGAAGAGGTCGAGCTCCGGGCCGAAGTCCGACCGGCATTCGTCGGCGGCCATGACGGGCAGGATGAGCCGCAGGTGCGGTAGCTCCTCGCTGCGCGCCGCCGTGCGCGACCAGTCGTCGAGCAGCTCGGCCTGGTGCGTCTGCACTCCGGCCGGGCTCGCCGTCTGGACCAGGACCGCGCCGAACAGCAGCCCGACCAGCGACCGGTAGCGGCGCACGGCGGTCGGCTCGTCGAGCCCGGCGTCGAGAAGCGCGCCGAAGAACGCGTCGATGACGCTCAGCGCCCGGATCGAACGTGGGTCGGCCTGGTTGGCGACCATCGCCCGGGCCACGACCGGATGGGCCGCGAACGCGGCGAACGCGCTGTTGCCCAGCAAGCGCAACCGTTCGTCCCAGGCAAGCGCGGAATCGGGCAACGGGATGGACTCGTACACGCGCGCCGCGATGCCGTCGAGCAGGTCACGCTTGTTCGCGACGTGGTTGTACAGCGACATCGCCTCCACCCCGAGCTCGGCCGCGAGCCGACGCATCGTCAGATCGGCCAGGCCGCGCTCGTCGGCAAGCCGCAGCGCGGCGTCGAGAACCGTCCGCCGGCTCAGGGTCTGACGCGGCACGGATCACCTCCGAAAAGAAGTTGGCGGATCATTGGTCGGCGGGTGTGATATTACGATACTTACCTTGTAAGCTTACGGGATAAGTATTGGCTTCAGTGGAGGATTCCGTGGACGCCGAGACCCTGCTCACCACCACCCGTTCGGTCCGCCGCAAGCTCGATCTGGAGCGGTCGGTGGAACCCGAGGTCCTTTACGACTGCCTGCGCATCGCCCAGCAGGCCCCGGCCGCCGGCATGCTGCGCTCGGCCCTGCGCTGGATCGTGGTTCGCGACCAGGCTCTGCGGGAGAAGATCGCGGCGCCGGTCCGCGAGGTGGGCCGCGAGTCCCAGGCGAAATACGGGCACCTGGTCGACGCCCGTACGCTCGCCTCGGGGAAGCACCTGCTCGACACCCTGCACCGCATCCCGGTGCTGGTCGTGCCGTGCATGCAGGGTCGGCCCGGCGGCGACAACGGGGAGCTGTCCGCCTACTACGGCTCGGCCTACCCGGCGATCTGGAGCTTCCAACTCGCCCTGCGCGCCCGCGGCCTCGGCAGCACCATGGTCGGCTACCACCTGATCGGCCGCGAGCAGGAGGTCGCCGACATTCTCGGCATCCCGGCCGACGTCACCCAGATCTCGATGCTGGCCGTCGCCTACACGACCACCGACACATTCCGCCCCGCCGTCTGGCCCCCGGTCGAGGACATCACCTACCACGACGGCTGGGGCCGCCCGGCATAGCCCGCGGGCCCGCGGGCCCGCGACCGAGCATCAGTGCAGCGGGGAGAAGTCGGTCGGCCAGGCCATGCTCGACTGGGCGTCGAGGATCTGCTCCGGCGCCCCGGCCGGGGGCCAGAGGCCGCGGGCGGCGAGGTCGCGGCGGATCTCGACCCGCTCGTCCAGGCCGGCGAACGGCCAGATGTGGATGATGCGGGCTGGGCCGTCGAGCGCGTACATGGCGACGGTCAGCGGGTCGATGACGTGGCGGGCGGGCAGCGCCCCGCGCCAGGCCTCGATGGTCGGCGGCAGGCCGCCGGGGCGCAGGTGGTAGTCGCGGATCTCGTAGACCTTGCCGAACTCGCCGGGTCGGACCGGGGGGACGTACGGGAACGGCGCGAAGCTCGCCAGGGAGAGGTCGGTGACGACGCTCCCGGGCCCGGCGCCGAAGGGGGCGGCGGACAGGCGGGCGCGGGTCCGCTCGGCCGCGAGTTCGCCGTCATCGTCGAACGACCTCAGGACGAACAGCCGGCCGAGTGTGCCGTGCTCGGTCTGCCAGCAGCCGAGCAGGCGACCCCGCGCGCCCGGGCCCTCCACCCAGGGCAGCACCCCCTCGGCGGCCGACCCACCGTCGGCCAGGCCGAAGTGCAGCGTGGCCAGCTCGTAGCGGACGGCCTGCTCGGCGGCGCCCAGGTCGGCTCCGGTGATGACGGCGGGCTCGGTCATGCGGCTCCTTCGGTCACGATCGGTCGGTCGCGCGGGCGGCATCGCAGCCGCCGAGTCGCCTACCTGACCTATACCTGACCCGTCGGCGCGCCGCCGCGTCCTTCGGCCGGCCGAACGGCGCCGGCGGCGGACGGCGCTTGTCCGGGCGCGGCCACGCGAGGTTCCCGCGGACCACCGGCCATCCCGGCGCCGCATGCCGTTTAAGGTGATTCGGGATGATCGCGCCGAAACGTAGGGGGTCGACGACGATGAGCGAGGCCGAGGCGGGCACGACCGGGACACACTGGTTCACGCCGGTGGCGGCGGACGTCAAACCGGTTGACCTGAACATCGAGGTGCCGCACCCGGCCCGGATGTACGACTACTACCTTGGCGGGAAGGAGAACTTCCCCGCCGACCGGGAGACCGCCGAGCAGGCCATCGCCGCGTTCCCGAACACCCGCAACGCCGCCCGGCAGAACCGCGCGTTCCTGATCCGGGCCGTGCGCCACCTCGTCGGCGAGGTCGGCATCCGCCAGTTTCTCGACATCGGCACCGGCATCCCCACCTCGCCGAACCTGCACGAGGTCGCACAGGGCATCGCACCGGACACCCGCGTCGTGTACGCGGACAACGACCCGATCGTCCTCGCGCACGCCCGGGCGCTGCTGACCAGCACGGCGCAGGGCCGCACCGCCTACCTCGACGCCGACATCCGCGATCCCGAGCGCATCCTGGCCTCCCCCGAACTGCGCGACACCCTCGACCTGACGAAGCCGGTCGCGCTCTCCCTCATCGCGATCTTCCACTTCATCGATGACGCGGACGACCCGTACGGCATCGTCCGTCGGCTCGTCGACGCACTCCCGTCCGGCAGCTACCTTGCGCTGACGAACGCGACCGGCGACCACGACCCGACGTTCGAGCCGGCCGCGGAGACCTACCGGCGCCGCGGCGTCACGATGCGGCTGCGCCACCGCGCCGAGGTGGAGCGCTTCTTCGACGGCCTGGAGCTCATCGACCCGGGCGTCCAGGTCGTCCACCGCTGGCGCCCCGAGGACGCAACCGAGAACCTCACCGACGCGCAGGTCAGCGTCTACGGCGGTATAGCGCGCAAGCCATGATGCGCTGACCGCGGTGGCCGACCGCAACCCGATGGACCGCATCGTGGTCGCGGCGGCTGCCGCATCGTGGTTGCGGCGGCTGCCGCATCGTGGTTGCGGCGGCTGCCGGGATCGGTCAGCCGGCGGCGGCCCAGGAGTCGATCATGGTACGGGCGATGGACATCCGGCCGGGCAGGCGGATCGGCGGCGGGGAGTCGGTCGCAGGCGAGTCGTCCGCGACCGCCCAGTCGTCGCCGCGGGCCAGGGCCTCGCGCACCTCGTCGCGGGTCACCCACAGCGCCTCGCTGATCTCCGTCTCGTCGAGGCGCAGCGGCTGGGCGGGATCCGCCACCGCGTGGAAGCCGAGCATCAGCGACCGCGGGAACGGCCAGGCCTGGCTGCCGAGGTAGCGGATATCGGTGACGTCGAGCCCGACCTCCTCGCCGATCTCGCGCGCCACACACGCCTCCAGCGACTCGCCCGCCTCGACGAAGCCGGCGAGTACCGAGAATCGCCCCGCCGGCCAGGCCCGGTGGCGGCCGAGCAGCATCCGATCCGCGCCGTCGTGCACCAGGCAGATCACCGCCGGGTCTGTCCGCGGGTACTCCTCGTGGTGCTGCGCCTCGCAGACGCGCGCCCAGCCGGCGTTGGCCAGCCGGGTCGGCGAGCCGTCGCGGGCGCAGAACAGGGCCCGGCCGTGCCAGTTCAGCAGGGCGACCGCCGCGGCCAGCAGCGCCGCGTCGCGCCCACCGAGCTCCGCGCCGACCGAGAACAGGGTGAGCCACCGAACCTCGTCGCCGCCGGTCGCCGGCTGGTCCGGGCCACCGCGCACCGCCCAGTACGCGACCCCGTCGGCCTCGCCGAGCAGCAACGCGTCCGACGGCGGGGAGCCGGCGATCTCGGTCGCCGCCCACGTCCACAGCCGGGGGCCGGCATCCGCCTCACCGGCGCCGGGTACGTCCCCGGCGTCGGGTTGGTCAATCGGGGGCCCCCACAGCACGGGGCTGCGGCCCTCCTCGTCGACGAGGACGACCCGGGCCGTCGCCCAGCCTTCCTTCTGTCGCCCGGTGTCCTGCCGCAACGGCTCGTCCCGCAGCAGGGCCGTCCCCGCCAGCACAGGCGGCCGAACCAGCCCGAAGTCAGTCACAGCAGCATCCTCCAGTACAAGCCGCACGCACGCTCACGGTATGCCGCCGGCGATCCCACGCCCTCGCCCGAGTCTGCTGGCGGGTCGACCGCTGGGCGTGGACCAGGCCAGCGCGGGGATCCGCGGGACGCCGGTGGAGCTTCAGCCCACGTGGCCGCCGCGGATCTGGCCGTCGGCGTCACGATCGATGCCGTCACGATCGATGCCGTCGCGGGGTGGTGGAGCGGGCGCTGAATCTGGCCGGGGCCCACGAGGTTCGCGGGTTGCGCCGCGGAGTTGCGTGGCGCACCGGTGCGGCCGTCCAGGATGATCGGACCCGAGCCGTTGCCGGCTGGCACGCAGACGTCGCCGTCCCCGCAGATGTCCGGCGCTGACGGCAGCTCGAGGCGCCCGCCGCCGTCAGCGCGTGGAAGACGACGGAGTCGTCGGGTCCGCCGCCGCGGGCGGCGCCGTCGTTGCCCACTGGTGCGCCCGGACGCTCCGACCTGCTCACCGGCGCACCGCCGCAGGCTCTTCAACGTGCGCTCCTCGCATCCGCCCACCCACAGGCGGTGATTTCGGGTGGGGAGAATTCGTACCAGGACGGGCGAGGACCCGAACGAACCGGACGGCCGCGGCGACGCGGCGGTCAGGTGAACTTCGGGGCGCGCTTCTCGACGAAGGCCGTGACGCCCTCCCGGCCGTCGCCGACCGCGCTGCGGGCGATCTCGCGCGCCTCCAGCTCCATCTGCGTCTCCAGGCCGTTGGCGAACGTCTGCACCAGCAGGCGCTTGATGGCCCCGTGCGAGTCGGCCGGACCCGCCGCGATCCGCTGCGCCAGCGCCGCCGCCTCACCGGCGAGCTCCTCGGCCGGCACGACCCGGGTGACCAGCCCCCATTCGAGCGCCTCGGCGGCGGACAGCCGGCGGTTGAGGAACATGAACTCCTGCGTGCGGCGCAGCCCCATCAACCGGGGCAGCGAGTAGGAGGAACTGCCGTCCGGGCTGAGCCCCACGTTGGTGTAGGCCATGGTGAAGGTGGCGGAGTCGGCCGCGAGAACCAGGTCGCCGGCGGCCACGATGCTGACTCCCGCACCCGCGGCGACGCCGTTGACGGCGACGATCAGCGGCGCGTTCATCCGCGCGAAGATCGACACGGCCCGGTGCAGGTCGTCTGCGAGCTTTTTGATTTCCACGCCGATGCGGTCGCCGTGGTCCGCCATCTCCTTCACGTCGCCGCCGGCGGTGAAGAAACGGCCGGTCGCGGTCAGCAGCACGGCCCGGACCGACGGGTCACCGTCGCAGGCGGCCGCCGCCCGGGCCAGTTCCGCGGACATCTCCTGGTTGAGGCCGTTCGCGGCGTCGGGGCGGTTCAGGGTGATCCGGGCCACCCCGCCGTCACGCTCGAACTTCAGGGTCCGGAACTCCGGGCTCATCAGCGTCTCCGTTCACAGGGCGTCGCGGTCATACGTCTGACGGTCACCAGTGCTGCGGTCAGACGCCTCAGGCTCACATGGTCCCGCCGGCGCGGGATGCACTCAGACAGGCCTACCAGCAACCGGCCGCCGCCGCCCGTCTCCCGCCCACCCGAACTCCGCCCGCCCGGACTCCGCCCGCCCGGACTCCGCCCGCTCCGACCCTCCCCGGTACGGGCGCCCCCCACGCCACGGGTCCCGCCCCCGGGGGCCGACGCGCCCGTCTCCCGGCCGTCACCGCCGCCCGACGCCGATGCGCCACCACGGGTCACCGCCGCCGCAATTCTCACGACACGAGGTCAACAAGCCACTGATCGCACGGATCTCGCAACGCTCAGCGCCAGCAAGCCCACCCAGGGGGGTGGAAGCTCTCCATGAAAGCGAGAACGAAAACCCCCTCGAAAATCTCTATGATGATTTTCCTCATCACAGCAAAATCACAGGAACACCCAGGTAATCCACAGTTGAGATCTCTTTCCGCGCACTATCGTTGGTCTCGTTCGGCGATAAAGCCGGCACCTCAGAAGGGAATTACAAAATGCCTCTCAAGAAAATTCTTCCCCCGCCGCCGAAGCCGAAGAAGCACAAGAAGCCGCTTCCTCCCCCGCAGCCGAAGAGGCCGTTCCACCCGTAAGAGCGATTCCGCGATGTCAGCTCGGGGTGCGGCGGCCATGCGCCGCCGCACCCCGGGGCCCGCCGGGAAGGGCGGTACAGATGTCCGCGCGACACACGGCGCGTGCCGCGGCGAGCGCGGCCGACGCGGCCGACGCGGCCGACGCGACCGCGGACGAAAGCGGAACCGACGCGGCCCGCCGGGTGCTGCGGCGGCTGCTCCCGCTGGTCCGGCCCGAGCGCGGCCTGCTGCTCGGCGCGACGGCGCTGGTGCTGGCCAGCACGGCCGGCGAGACCGCGACGATCTGGCTGTTCGGCCGGCTCACCGACTCCGCGCTTGTCAAGGCATCGCCGCAGGCGTTCCTGACACCGGCGCTGCTGTGGCTCGTCGTCGCCGTCGCCGGCGGTGCCTGCTCCTACGTGGGCCACTGCCTGCAGGCGAAGGCGTCGGGCCGGCTGCTGACCCGGATCCGCGAGCTGATGCTCGACCGCCTACACACCATGTCGCAGACCTTCTTCGCCGAGCGGCCGGCCGGCGACCTGATGACCCGGTTCGGTTCGGACGTCGACGCCGTCGACGAGCTCGCCGCCAGCGGGCTGGTGGGAGCGACCACGGCTGTCTGCGGTGTGGTGTGCTTCACCACGGCCGCCTTCGTGCTGCGCTGGGACCTGGCGCTGGTGGCCTGCGCCGCGGGGCCGTTGTACTGGCTGCTTACCCGCCGGCTCGCGGGCCGGGTGCACGAGGTCGCGCAGGAGGAGCGGGCCGCCGAGGGCCGCATCGCCGGCGTGGTCGAGGAGAACATCTCCGCCAACGCCCTCATCCAGACGCACGGGATGGCGAAGCACGAACGGCGGCGGCTGCGTCATCACGGCACGGCCTGGTTCGAGGCCCGGCTGGTCGCCTATCGGATGGCGACGGCGAACGCCGTGCTGGCCACGCTGCTGGAGACGGTCTTCGTGCTGGCCGTGCTGGGCATGGGCAGCTGGGAGATCTCCCAGGACCGGCTGACCGTCGGTGGCCTGCTGTCCTTCGCCGGTTTCCTCGGCTATCTGTACGGCCCCGTGCAGGAGCTCGGTGAACTCGTCGTGTCCATCGGCACCGCGGTGAGCTCCGGCGAACGGATCATCGAGCTGCTCGACCATCCCGCCGAGGTCGAGGATCATCCCGACGCCCGCCCGTTGCAGCGGGTACGCGGGCACATCCGCTTCGAGCGGGTCAGCCTGACCTATCCGGAGGCGACCCGCCCGACCCTCGACGACGTCTCGTTCACTCTGCGCCCCGGTGAGCTGTCCGTGCTCACCGGCCCCAGCGGCGTGGGAAAGTCGACGTTGACGAAGCTCCTGGTGCGACTGCACGACCCGTCGACGGGTCGCGTGCTGCTCGACGGGCAGGACCTGCGTGACGTCACCCTGGCGTCGCTGCGCCGGGCGGTGACGGTGGTGGCCCAGGACAGCCAGCTCGTCGACGGCACACTGTGGCAGAACCTCACCTGGAGCATCCCGGACGCCGACCCCGACCGGGTCGTCGCGGCCGCGCGCGCCGCCGGGGTGCACGGCTTCGCGCTCCGGCTGCCCGACGGCTACGAGACGCCGCTCGGTCAAGGCGGCCGACGGCTGTCCGGGGGGCAGCGGCGGCGGGTCGCGATCGCGCGGGCACTGCTGCGCGACTCGCCCGTCCTCATCCTCGACGAGCCGACCGCGGGGCTCGACGACGACGTCGCCGGGCTCGTGGTGCACTCCCTGCGCCGGCTCGCCGCCCACCGGACCGTCCTGGTGATCACCCATGACACGCGCCTGGTGGCCCAGGCCGACGCGCTCATCGTGCTCGACCGTGACGGGGTCGCCGACCCGAGGGCCGACCACCGGCCGCACGCGAGCGGCGGCCCCTGGGGACGGACGCACGACGGGCAGGCGCGCGCCGAGAACGACTCCTGGGAGCAGCCGCACACCGGCAGCCGGTTGCGAGACCGAATGCACACGACCGGCATCCGGATCGGAACCGTGCCGGCCACCTCCCCGGGCCGTTCCAGCCGCCGGGCGACGCCGACGCGGCGGTGACCCGCAGGTCGGTGACGACCCGACCGGTGCGTCGGGTATCCCGTGCGTCAGGTATCCCGTGCGTCAGGTACAGAGTTCGGGCCGGATGGGCTGACCGGGACCGGTAGCGTGCCGGCCATGGCGGCGTTGCTCGACGACTACGTGGCCCGGTCGAGGAAGGCGGTGGCGGCCGGCTGCCTGTTGCGCGATGCCGCCGGGCGCGTGCTGCTGGTGGAGCCGACGTACAAGCCGAACTGGGAGGTCCCCGGCGGGATCGCCGAGCCCGGCGAGTCACCGCGGCAGACCGCGCAGCGCGAGCTGGGCGAGGAGCTCGGGCTCGACCTGCCGGTCGGGCGGCTGATCTGCGTCGATCACCTCGCCGCCACGCCGCACCGGGCGGACGCGCTGCGGTTCCTGTTCGCCGTGGACGGTCCGCCGATCCCGGTGGACGCGCTCGTCCTGCAGGCCGAGGAGATCCGCTCGGCCCGGTACTGCACTCCCGCCGAGGTCGCCGAGCGGGCCGCGGCGCGCCTGTCCCGTCGGATCGCCGCGTGCCTCGCCGCCCCGCTCCTGCCCGTCTACCTGGAGGACGGCGCCCCCGCCGGGTGATCCGTCGACGGCCGACCCCCTTGACCGGATCTATGACCTGGATAACATAGCTCACCATGTGAGCTGGGTAACATACCCGGTTCTCGCCGCCGAGCCCTTCCGACGGGCCGAGTGGGACGAGATGGAGGGGCTGTGGGCAGCACAGGTGTGTGGGGGAGGCGTCCGCGCCGGGCACGGGTGGGAGCGGCGCTCCTGGCCGTCGGCCTGGGCCTGTTACCGGCCGCGTGCGGCAGCGACGGAGGCAGCGGGGGAGGCGGCGGCAGCGGGGGAGGCGGCGGAGGCGCGACCCCGGCGGCCGGGTCGACCGCGACGCTCCCCCCGGGTACGAAGGCGACCGGTGCGCCGGTGAAGATCGGATTCATCACCGCGGAGGGCGGCAGCGCGATCTCCCTGCCCGAGGTCCGCGAGGGCGCCCAGGCCGCCACCGCCTACGCCAACGACTACCTCGGCGGCATCGGCGGGCGGCCCATCCAGCTCGTCATCTGCAAGTCGCAGGAGGATGCGGCCTCCGCCCGCACCTGCGCCAACGAGATGGTCGAACAGAAGGTCACCGCCGTGAACATCGGCACCACGGCCTTCGCCGACTCGATGGTCCCGGTCATCACCGGCGCCAGGATCCCCTACACGACAGGCGTGGCGGCCAGCGGCGCCGAGTTCGTCACCGACGGCGCCTTCTCCTGGACCGGCGGCTTCCCGGCGACGCTCGGCGTCATGGCGCAGACCGCCAAGGACAAGGGCTACAAGAGCGTCTCCCTGTTCGTCACGGACGCCCCCGCCGTGACCGCCGGCGCGAACGCCCTGGGCAAGCCGGTGTTCGCCAAGGCCGGCGTCGGCCTCGACATCGTCCCGGTCCCGGTCGGCACGCCAGATGCCACCTCCCAGGTCACCGCGGCGATCGGCAAGAAGCCCGGCGCGGTGATCCTCGTCGGGGAGGGGACCTTCTGCAGCACCGTGCTCAAGGGCCTGGTCGCGGTCAACGCCACCCAGCCGAAGTTCGTCATCCAGCCGTGCCTGTCGAAGACCGTCGAGGACGCCGCCCCCGGCGCGCTGGACGGCGCGACGCTGTTCACCCCTGGCGACACCGACAGCGACAACGCCGAGTCCCGGCTCTACCGGACGGTGATGGGCAGGTACGCGCCGAAGACGGCCCTCGACGGTTACGCGGTGACCGGCTACCAGAACCTGCTGGGCCTCGTCCGCGCGCTGAAGGGCCTCACCGGGGACGTCACCCCCGCCTCCGTGACCAGCACGCTCAAGTCCGCCAGGGACATCGTCCTACCGGCCGGCGACGGGCTGACGTTCACCTGCGACGGCACCGCCATCCCGAGCCTGAAGGCGCTGTGCTCAACGGGCTCGGTCGTCGCCACGGTCAAGGGCACCAGGGCGACCGACTACCGGACCGTGGACTCGGCCAGTCTGTTCGGCGGCTGATCCCGGACCCGTCATCCGTCCGGTCGGAGCCGGGCTCGACCCCGCCCCCGGCGCCCCCACCCGGGCGCTCCACCCGGCTGCTGCGCTCGGACGCAGCAGCCGGGTGAGACCGGCCACGGCGACGGCGACCCCGACCAGCACCCACAGGCTCGCCGTGAACGCACCCTCGGCCGACCCCGCGCCGAAGAACACCATGCCGATCACGGCGACTCCCAGCGCGCCGCCGATCTGCTGCGCCATGGACAGGACCCCCGCCGCGGTGCCCGCGTGGCGCGGGTCGATGCCCGCCAGCACCGTCGAGGACACCGGGACGAGCACCAGGCCGATGCCGAGCCCGGTCACCGCGAGTCCGGGGACCAGGGCGAGGGCGCTCGCCGCCGACGCGGTGGCCACGAGCAGCGCGCAGCCCGCGGCGACACCGAGTGCGCCCACCGCGAGAACCCGGTGACCAAGCCGGTCGCCGAGCGGCCCGGCCAGGAACATCGCCAGAAAGTAGCCGGCGCCGACGGCGGCGAAGACGGTCCCGGAGAACAGCGCGCCGTAGCCGCGTCCCTGCTGGAGGTCGAGCGCGAGGACGAAGAAGAACGAGCTCGGGATCAGGGCGAACCCCAGCGCGACGCACGTGCCGACCGCGAAGGCGCGATGCCGGAACAGGCCGAGGTCGATCAGCGGCGCCCCGCCGCGAGCGGCAAGCCGGCGCTGTCGGGCGACGAACCCGGCGGCCACGGCCGGCGCGGCGGCCAGGCAGCACCACACCCACTCCGGCCAGCCGTGCTCCCGCCCCTCCACCAGCGGCAGGACGAGCAGGGTCGCGGCCGCGGTCACGAGCGCGGCGCCGGCCAGGTCCAGCCGTGCCCGGGGGCCGCGCGACTCCGGCAGGACGCGCCGGGCGGCGGGCAGGGCGAGCAGGCCGACCGGCACGTTGATGAGGAACACGGCCCGCCAGCCCGAGCCGGCGAGGTCCGCCTCGATGAGAGCGCCGCCGATGAGCTGGCCGAGGACCCCGGCGATCCCCATCGCGAGCCCGTAGGCGGCGAACGCGGTCCCTCGGCGCCGCCCGGCGTAGAGGGTGCCGAGGATGGCCAGCACCTGCGGGGTGAGCAGCGCGCCGGCGGCGCCCTGCAGGAACCGGGCGACCACGAGCACTTCGGCGTTCGGAGCGAGGCCGCAGGCCGCCGACGTGAGGGTGAACAGCGCGAGCCCCACCAGGAACATCCGGCGCCGGCCGTAGAGGTCACCCAACCGCCCCCCGATGATCATTCCGACCGCGAAGGTGAGCCCGTAGCCGGCGACGACGAGCGACAGCGTCGCCGACCCGGCGGCCAGGTCCGTCTCGATCGACGGCAGCGCGACGTTGACGACGAAGAAGTCGAGAAAGGTGACGAACGTGCCGGCGAGCACCACGACCAGCGGCAGCCAGCCGGCCGTCCGCGCACCATCGGTCCGCGGCGGAGCAGTCATAGACGATGTCACGGATCTCCCAGAGCAGCCGGCATCCCCACGGCGGCGCCGCCCGCGCGAGCGGCCGGCCGCTGGGGTGCCGTGAACGGATCGGATCGGTGGCGGCGAGGGAACCTCCCCGCCGCGCCCGATCCTCCGGTCGCCCGCAGATCCCGTCGATTACGCGCGAGGTAATGCCGCCCCGCCGGGCGTCACCACTCGAGTCCGGCGGCGAAACAGGGATGACGAGGCCGTGGGGCCTCGGGCGCCTACCGCCCGGCGTCGGCCTGCATGGCGCCGGACCGCACGGCGCCGGCCTGCAGGGCGCCGGACTGCACGGCGCCGGCCTGCGTGGGGCGGGGAGCCAGGCCCTCGACGGTCAGGTGCAGCAGGCGGTCGGGGGCGAGGCTGCCGGGCCGGGCTGCCGAGGTCTGCTCGTGCGCCCAGGACAGCCCGCTGACCAGGGTGAACAGCTCGAGGACGGTGACATCGGGCCGGATCTGCCCGGCCTGCTGGGCGGCGCGGAGCAGATCGCCGCCGGCGGTGCGCATCGCCTCGCAGGCGGCGTGCAGCTCGCTGGCGGGGTCGAGCAGGGTCTGCATGAGAGCCGCCGTGAGCCCGCGGTAGGTGCCGTTGAACGCGACGAGTTCGCGCAGCCAGGCGAGCAGCGCCGGGCCGGCAGGCCGGGCGGCCGCCACCTCGACGGCGGAGGCGGTCAGGCGCTGGAACTCCTCGCGCAGCACGGCCTCCAGCAACGCGTCCCGGGCCGGGAAGTGCCGGTAGAGGGTGCCCGTCCCCACACCGGCGCGGCGGGCGATGTCCTCCAGGGAGGCGCCGGTGCCGTGCTCGGCGAAGGCCACGCGGGCCTCGGCCAGCAGCCTCTCGTAGTTGCGGCGGGCGTCGGCGCGCATGGTACGCATCTCGGTCGCGCCGCCCACACTCCACCCCCGGCTGTCCGGTGCCTCCACAACGTGGTCAACCGGAGCCTACCTCCACTATGGTGGGGAGCCACGGATCGGAGGCAGCCTCCGGTTAGCTCATCAGCAGGCGAGGGAGCGACCATGACGACGGTGGACGTGGGGATGGCGACGACCGCGGGCACGCAGGCGGCGACGGTCGGGGCGGTGAGCACGGCGCGGGTGGTCGCCGAGACGCGCCGGCGGCTCGGCCGGTACGGAGTGTGGCTGGCGGCGGCCACCCTGCTGGCCACGCCGGTGGCGGTCCAGCGCCGCCAGTTCGACCGCATCGAGCGCCTGGGTTACGGCTCGCTGTGGGGCGCCGAACCACCGGCCGGCGCGCCGACCGGTGGCCGGGAGGCGTTCACCCAGCACGCGCTGATGCTGGCCGCGACCGAGCGGATCGTCGTCGGCACCGGCATCGCCAATGTGACCGTCCGCGAGCCGGCCACCATGCACACCGGGGCCGCCACCCTCGCCGAGGCGTATCCGGACCGGTTCGTGCTCGGGCTCGGCGGGCAGCAGGGGTCACGCCCGCTGACCGCGCTTGGCGACTACCTGCGGGCGGTGGACGACGTCGCGGCCTGGCTCCTGCCCGCGCCGCGCTACCCGCGGGTGCTCGCCGCCCTGGGACCGCGCGCCCACCGGCTCGCCCGCGACCACGCCGACGGGGTGCACCCCTTCCTGCAGCCGGTGGCGCACACCGCCGCGGCCCGCGCCGCCGTCGGCCCGCACCGGCTGGTCATCCCGCATCAGGCCGTGACGCTCGAGGCCGACCCGGCGACCGCTCGGGGACGGCTGCGCGCCGTCTTCAACGCCGGGGCGGGAGCCGCGGAGTCCCCGTACACCAGCAACTACCGGCGCCTCGGCTACGGCGACGCGGACCTGTCCGGCGCACGCAGCGACCGGCTGGTCGACGACATCCTCGCCTGGGGAGACGAGGCCGCCGTGGCGGCTCGGCTGGGCGCCCACCTGACCGCCGGCGCCGACCACGTGCTCGTCCACCCGTTCGCCGCCGACCTTCCGGCGGCCGTCGACCAGCTCGAACGGCTGGCCCCGCTACTGACCGGCAACTGAGGTCAACGCCCGGCCTGCGTCGTACTCCCGGCCTGCGTCGTACTCTCCGCGCCCGTCGTGCTCCTGCCGGGCTTCCCCCACCCTGCGCGCCGAGCTTCCTTCCCCCGTCTGGGCCCACCCCGCCAGGCGGTGTGCAGGGGAGCGGCACCGCCTGTCTCCTCCACAGGGATAAATCGGGCGCCGAACCCTGTGGAAGAGCCATGGAGGCGCTCTCCCACGCATCCGCCGCCGACGCACGTGCCCCGGCCCCGCCCGCGCCGAGCCGCCGGCCACTACGCAACGCGCGGGCGGCGGCATGGGCAGGGGCCATTAGCATCGCCAACCGTGACCATCGACGCTTCCCGTGACGGCATCCCCACGGACGACGCGGCGGGCAGGGGCGATCAGATCGCCGCGGCGGCCTCGCGGTCGGCGGGTCGACCGGCGGCCAGGCCGGTCGGGCCGGTCGATCTGCGCAGCGACACGGTGACCCGGCCGACCGCGGCGATGCGCCAGGCGATGGCGCAGGCCGAGGTCGGCGACGACCACTACGGCGAGGACCCGTCGGTGCGGGCCCTGGAGGAGTACGCCGCGGACCTGCTCGGCCACGACGCGGCCGTGTTCATGCCGAGCGGGACCATGGCCAACTTCGTCGCCCTGCGCGCCAGCGCCCAGGTCGGCACCGAGATCATCGCCGACACCGAGGCTCACATCGTGACCTACGAGATGGGTGGCCTGGCCGCGCTCGGCGGAATCCAGACACGCACGCTGCCCGGCCTCGTCGACACCGCGGACCTGGCGGACGTCGCCGCGGCGATCCGCTCGCACAGCGTCGGCGGCAACTACAACATGATCCGCACGAGCGTGCTGGCCGTGGAGAACACCGCCGCCAGAGCCGGCGGGCGGGTCTGGGCGCCGGCCCGGCTGGACCGGTTCCGCGACCTCGCCACCGCCGCCGGCATCGCCCTGCACTGCGACGGCGCCCGGCTGTGGAACGCGGCCGTGGCCGGCGCCGTCGAACCACGCCGGCTCGCGGCGCCGTTCACGACCCTGTCGGTCTGCCTGTCCAAGGGGCTCGGTGCCCCGGTCGGATCGCTGGTGATCTGCGACGCCGGCCGGGTCGACGAGGTCCGGAACTGGCGCCGGCGGCTCGGCGGGGCGATGCGCCAGGCCGGCGTGCTGGCCGCGGCGGGCCTGCACGCGCTGCACCACCACATCGAACGCCTCGCCGAGGACCACCAGCGGGCGGGCGAGCTCGCCGCGCTGCTCGCGGACGCCGCGCCCGGCCACGTGGACCCCAAGCAGGTCGAGACCAACATGGTCCTCGTCGAGGTCGCCGACGCCGGGCGGTTCTCCCGCCGCGCCGCGGAGCAGGGCGTCCTGATCGGCGCGACCAGCCCGACCACCCTGCGGATCGTCACCCACCTCGACGTCGACGACGCGGGCATCCGCCACGCCGGATCGGTCCTCGCCGGCCTGCTGCGCGCCGAGCCGGCCTCCGCCTAGACGCGGCAGGCTCAGCTCGCGGCAGGCGTGGACACGTTCGGCCCGAGCAGCTTGAACACGGCGCCGGTGGGGTCGGCGGCCGCGGCGAGGCGGCCGTACGGGGTGTCCTCGGCCGGCAGGACGACCGAGCCGCCGAGCGCGGCGACCCGCTCCAGGGTCGCGTCCGTGTCCGCCGTGGCGAAGTACACCGACCAGTGCGCCGGCACGCCGTCCGGCAGGAAACCACTCGCATCCATGATCCCGGCGTGCGCGGCGTCGCCGGGCCCATAGGTCGAGTAGCGGAACTCCGGGGTGTCGGCGGCGACGTGGACATCCCAGCCGAAGACATCACGGTAGAAGGGGACCGCGGCGTTGTAGTCCCGGGTGAGCAGCTCGAACCAGCCCGGCGCGCCCGGCTCGGCGGTGACCCCGAAGCCGCTGTGCGAGCCGGGCTGCCACATGCCGATGGCCGCGCCGCCCGGGTCGGTCACCACGGCCATGACACCGAGGTCGGCCACGGCCATCGGCCCGACGACAACTCCACCCCCGTGCTCGGTCGCGGCGGCGACGGTCTTCTCCGCGTCGGGCGTGGACAGGTAGACCGACCAGCCGTCGGGTGCGTCCATCCCCGGCTGCTTGGGCATCAGACCGCCGATGCGGACGCCGTCCTTGGTGAGGTTGGTGTAGCCGCCGAACTCGGGGGCGGGCTCCTCGGCCCCCCAGCCGAACAGCTCGCCGTAGAACGCCTTGGCGCCGACGGCGTCGGAGGTCATCAGGTCGACCCAACAGGGGGCGCCGGCCGGGATGTTGTCTCGCGTGGGCATCGTGACTCCTTCGAGTGCTGCGAACCGTGCCACCACCCTGGACCCCACCACCGACAGTCTTTCCTCGTCGCCTGGCAGGACGCCGCCCTGAGGCCACGACGAGAACACGGTTCGGACCTGCGGCGGGATTGCCGACCCGGGCGGCGCCGGTGGCACGGAACACCCGTGACCAGGACGTACCCACGCCCGGATCGGCGCATCCCGGCATGGGCCACGCGGCGCCGGTCACCGGTGGCGGCCGTCGCTCAGGACCCGGCGCTCAGGACCCGGCGCTCAGGATTCGGCCTGCGGGCCCGACGCTCAGGGCTCGGCGATGACCTTGTCGTCGAGCAGGCGGAGGATCTCCGTCTCGCCGTAGCCGAGTTCGGTGAGGACCTCGCGGGAGTGCTGGCCCAGGGTCGGTCCCGGGCGCCGGGCCGACGGCAGCTCGTCGTCGAACTGCACCGGAGCGGCCGCGAGCCGGACGTCGGGATGCTCGGGATGCCGCATGAGGTAACCGTTCTCGACCACCGCCGGATCGGCGACGACCTCCATCGGGGTCGCGAAGAACGAGAAGATGCAGCCCTGGGCGCGCAGCTTCGCCTCCAGCTCGGCGTGGTCGAGCGTGGTGATCACCGCGTTGATCCGCTCGTGGATCACCGGCCAGCCGGCCCGGCGCGCGGCCGGGTCGGGGTAACGGGCGACGAGATCGTCCAGGCCGAGCGCCCGGCAGGCCTGCTCCCAGTAGCGAGCCTCGTCGATCATCATCAGGGACACCCACCGGCCGTCGGCGGTCCGGTACTGGCGCACGAGCGGCGATATCTGCTCGTCGGCCGCCATCGGCATCTGCTCGCCGGCCAGGGTGGTGTAGGCCAGGTCGGGCCCGAGCGTCCACGCCGCCGAGCCGAGCAGGGAGGTGTCGACCACGATGCCCTTGCCGGTCCGCCCCACGTGGACGAGCCCGGCACAGATCCCGCCGGCCAGGAACATCCCGCTGGGGCCGTCGCCGAGGGCCGGGCGCTGCTTCGTCGGACGCGTCGCGTCCGCGTCGGTCAGGACGTGGGCCACGCCGCCGCGCGCCCAGTACGAGACCCCGTCGAAACCGCCGGCCTCGGCGTCGGGTCCGCGCTGCCCCTGGCCGTGGCCACGCGCGTACACGATGGTCGGGTTGAGCGCGAAGACGTCGGCCGGTTCCGTGCGCAGCTTGCGCCGGACGCGGGGAAGCTGGTTGGTGATGTACACCTCGGCCCAGCGCACAAGTTTCTCGAAGATCTCGCGGCCCGCGGGCTGCTCGACGTCTAAGGCGATGCCGCGCTTGTTGCGGTTGAACAGCTCGAACTGAAAGTCGTAACCGTCCTTCGTGGCCACCATGCCGCTGGCGATGATCCGGCGCATGGCGTCGCCGGCCAGCCGCTCGATCTTGACCACGTCGGCGCCGAAGTCACCGAGCGCCGCGGCGGCCGACGGTACGAAGCCGTGCTCGGAGAAGTCGAGGACCCGGACGCCCTCCAGCGGTCTGGTCATGGCTGCTCTCCCTGTCTCGATGCGCCTTTGCGCGGAACGTAACACCATCACCTGGGCCGACGTCGTGGTCAGCGGCGGCCGGGGAGGGCGGGGTGACACGCCCGGCGGTGCCGCGCGAGGCGACCGCCATCGGGGCGGCCGGGGGTCGGGAATTCGCTCCAGCGGTCGCCGGGCGCGGGAGGATGGCGGCCATGGGCGCATACCAGCGGGAGTACGAACGGGCCGCACACGATCCCGAGGAATTCTGGGCGGCCGCCGCGCAGGCACTCGACTGGACCCGGCCGCCGCGGCGGATACTCGACGCCGCCAGGGCGCCGTTCACCCGCTGGTTCCCCGACGCCGAGCTCAACACCTGCGCCAACGCCCTCGATCGGCATGTCGCCGCGGGCCGGGGCGACGCGCTCGCGCTGATCTACGACTCACCGGTCACCGACACGGTCCGCCGCTTCACCTTCGCCGAGCTGACCGACGAGGTGGCGCGCGCCGCCGGGGCGCTGGCCGCGCTCGGGGTCGGCCGCGGCGACCGGGTCATCATCTACCTGCCGATGATCCCCGCGGCGGTGGTGAGCATGCTCGCCTGCGCTCGCCTCGGCGCGGTGCACTCCGTGGTCTTCGGCGGGTTCGCCGCGGCCGAACTCGCCGCCCGGATGGACGACGCCCGGGCGAAGGTCGTCGTCAGCGCCTCCTGCGGCATCGAGCCGACGCGGCTGGTCCCGTACAAGCCGATCCTCGACGAGGCGATCGCGCTGGCCACTCACGCTCCCGCCGCGACCCTCATCGTCCAGCGTGACCGGCAGCGCTGCTCGATGGTCCCCGGCCGGGACCATGACTGGGACGCGGCGCTGGCCGCGGCCGCGCCGCAGCCGCCGGTGCCGGTCGCCGCCACCGACCCGCTCTACATCCTCTACACGTCGGGCACCACCGGCCGGCCGAAGGGGATCGTGCGCGACAACGGCGGCCACGCCGTCGCCCTGACGTGGTCGATGGGCAACATCTACGGAATCCGGGCGGGGGACGTCATGTGGGCGGCCTCCGACGTGGGCTGGGCGGTCGGGCACTCGTACGCGGTCTACGCCCCGCTGCTCGCCGGCGCGGCGACCGTGCTCTACGAGGGCAAGCCGGTAGGGACGCCCGACGCCGGCGCCTTCTGGCGGGTGGTCGCCGAGCACGGGGTGAACGTGCTGTTCACCGCGCCGACGGCGATCCGGGCGATCAAGAAGGAGGACCCGGCGGGCACCCTGGTGCGCGGGTACGACCGCTCGTCGCTGCGTGCGCTGTTCCTGGCCGGCGAACGCCTCGATCCGGCCACCTACGACTGGGCCGTCGCCACCCTGGGCATCCCGGTGGTCGACAACTACTGGCAGACGGAAACGGGCTGGCCCATCTGCGCCAACCCGATCGGCATCGAGGCGCTGCCCGCCCGCGCCGGCTCCCCCACCGTGCCGATGCCGGGCTACGACGTGCGGGTGCTGGACCCGGCGGGCCAGCCCGTCCCCGCCGGCACGGAGGGCGCGATCTGCCTGCGCCTGCCGCTGCCGCCCGGCACCCTGCCAACCCTGTGGGAGGACGATGACCGGTACGTCGCGTCCTACCTGTCCGCCTTCGACGGGTACTACCTGACCGGCGACGGCGGCTACCTCGACGCCGACGGGTACCTGTTCGTGCTGGGCCGCACCGACGACGTGATCAACGTGGCCGGGCACCGGCTGTCCACCGGGTCGATGGAGGCCGTGCTCGCCGCGCACCCGGCCGTGGCCGAGTGCGCCGTCGTCGGCGTCGCGGACGCGCTGAAGGGCCAGGTGCCGCGCGGGCTGGTGGTACTGAAGACCGGGGTCGAGATCGAGCGGGACACGCTCGCCGCGGAACTGGTCGCCCGCGTCCGCGCGGAGATCGGGCCGGTGGCGGCGTTCCAGCGGGTCGACGTGGTGGCGGCCCTGCCCAAGACCCGGTCCGGCAAGATCCTTCGCCGGACCATGCGCGAGATCGCCGACGGCCGCTCCCCCGCCGTCCCGCCGACCATCGAGGACGCCACCGTCCTCGACGCCCTGCGCCCCGTCCTCACCGCCTCCCCCTGACCCGAGCCGACTTCCTTGCAGATCCAGAGGGACGAATCGGACGTGGAACCCTCTGGAAGGGCAAGGTGGGCAGCCGGTCCGGCGAGCCGGGCGGGGTCAGTGGTGGAAGGACGCCGCCTCGCCGTCCGGCGGGGGCGGCGGGAGGCGCCGCGCGGCGCCGGACAGCCTGTCCACGACCCGGCGCAGGTCGGCGACGAGCAGCCCGGCGAGATCGCGGCTGAACTCGTGCCGCACCACGATCCGCAGCACGGCGAGGTCGGTCAGGTCCGGCGGGAACCGGTAGGCGGGCACCAACCAGCCGCGGGTGCGCAGCAGCTCGGAGACGTCGAAGACGGTGTAGTCGGTGATCTCGTCGCGCAGCCGGAACGCGAACGCGGGGATCCCGCTGCCGTCCGAGACGAGTTCGAAGGGACCCATCCGGGCCACCTCGTCGGCGAGCCACCGGGCATTGTCCCGGCACGCCTGGGCCACCCGGCGGTAGCCGGCGAAGCCCAACTGGAGCAGCGTGTAGTACTGGGCGACGACCTGAGCCCCGGGGCGGGAGAAGTTCAGCGAGAACGTCGGCATCTTCCCGCCGAGGTAGTCCACCTCGAACACGAGCTCGTCCGGCAGGTGGGCGCGGTCGCGCCACAGCACCCAGCCGACCCCCGGGTAGACCAGCCCGTACTTGTGCCCCGACGCGTTGATCGACACGACCCGGTCGAGCTGGAAGTCCCAGACCAGCTCGGGATCGCAGAACGGGGCGACGAACCCGCCGGACGCGCCGTCGACGTGCACCGGCACGTCCGGGCCGCCCCCGGCGGCCAGACGGTCGAGCGCGGCGGCGATCTCGGCGACCGGCTCGTAGCTGCCGTCGAACGTCGAGCCGAGGATCGCCACGACGCCGATCGTGTTCTCGTCGCAGCGCGCGGCGGCCTCGTCGGCGGTCAGATGCGTGCGGCCCGGCGCCATCGGCACCAGCCGCGGCTCCACGTCCCAGTAGCGGGCGAACTTGTCCCAGCACACCTGGACGTTGACGCCCATGACGAGGTTGGGCCGGTCGGCCGGAGCGCCCGCCGCTCGCCGCCGGGCCCGCCAGCGGCGCAGCAGCGCCAGGCCGGCAAGCATACCCGCCTCGGAGGAGCCGGTGGTCGAGCAGCCGACCGCATGCTCCGAGTCGGGGGCGTGCCACAGGTCCGCGAGGATGTTGACGCAGCGCTTTTCCAGCTCCGCCGTCTGCGGGTACTCATCCTTGTCGATCATGTTCTTCGGCGCGCACTCGGCCATCAGCCGATCGGCCTGGGGGTCCATCCAGGTGGTCACGAACGTCGCCAGGTTCAGCCGCGCGTTGCCGTCGAGCATCAGCTCGTCATGGACGATCTGGTAGGCCGTCTCGGGCGAGATCGACTCCCGCGGGAGCCGGAACCGCGGGACGGCGACGTCCTCCCCCGGCCGGACAAGCTGGGGCCGCACGTCGACCGTCTGCTCCGCCTGCGACCCACTCGCCTTGCCGTGCAGCGCCATCCAGGTCCCACCTCCCAGTCACCTGCAACGCCGACGTCTCACGTCCACCCGCTCCCGGTAAGCACCCCACCACCCACCGCCCGACCGCTCGGGAAGCCGATCGGTCAGGCCATGGCTCCCGGGCGGCGCAGCATCCGGTGAACCTGCTCCCGCTGGTGGGCGAGCAACGCCGGCGCGCGCGCCTGCAGAGCCCGCTCGAGGAGGTCGGCCGCCCGCGAGTCGTCACCGATCGTCTGGAGCACACCCGCCGCACGCCAGAGGACCGGCCCGCTGTCCGGAGCGTCGTCGAGCACCGCCGACGTCTCCGCGGCCGCGGTGGCCGACCGTCCGAGCCGGGCCAGCGCAAGAGCCCGAGCGGCCCGGGTCTCGGTGGTGTCCCCAGGACCGGCGGGGCCGCCAGGGTCGGCGGTGTCGGCGGTGTCCGGGCCGCTCGGGCCCAGTCGGACCGCTCGGTCGAGGTCGTCCAGGGCCGCGGCGTCGTCCCCCAGTTCGACCCGTAGCTGACCGCGCCCGGCCAGGGCCGCCGGCGTCAGTGGCGCGATGGTCAGCACCGTCGAGAAGATCGCGGCGGCGGCCCATCGCTGGCCCGAGTACCACAGGGCCCGAGCGAGATCGGTCTGCACGTCGAGTTCGGCCGGCAGCCGGGCCGACGCCGACTGAAGGTCCTCGACCGCGGAGCCGAGCCGCCCGGCCCGCAGCAGCAGCCGCCCGGCCGCGGCCAGCGCCCGGCCCGACGACTCGGCGTCCGGCAGCGACTCGTAAAGCTGCGCGGCCTGCCGGTAGCCGCGCTCGGCCTGCTCGATCCGCCCCTGGGCGTCGTCGAGATCGGCGCGCAGCATCACTGCCTGGGCAAGGGTGCGCGGATCCTCGGCGTCGCGCCGCAGCACCTCGTCGGCGTGGATCCGGGCGGCCGCGAGGTCACCGTCCGCGAGGCTGATCAGGGCCGCCTGAAGGTAGTCGATCGCACCGATCTCCGCCGCCGCCGCGTCGGCCGCCGGCCAGTCCGGCACCGCGGCCTGCAGCGGGGGGATGAGCCGGTCGTCGAAGAGCTCGAACCGGCGGGAGCCCGAACGCCACTCGCTGACGAGGACGTACCGCTCGGCCAGCGCCACCAACAGCGCGTTGGGCATCCCGGCGGTCGTGACGAGACCCTCGTCGACCGTCGCCCGACGCCCGCGTTCCGTGACGAAGGTACGGATCAGCCACCGGCGCACGTCTCCGGCGTCGAGGTGGTGCCGCCCCGCCTCCGTCACGATGACCTGCGTGAGGTGGGCCCCCAGGACCGCGTCGACCCGAGCGGCGGCTTCCACGGAGTCCGGCCCGAGCGAGGCGGCGCGATCGGCCGTGTCTCGCCACCGCGCCGCGGCCACGAGCTGGAGGTATGCCGGCGGGACGGCGTCCGCGGTCAGGACCGACACGGTTCCGGCTGCGTCCACCACCCGGCTGCGCAGGAGCTCGTCGATGCAGGCCGCAGCGGATTCGGGCGGCAGCGGCCGGCCGGCCCGCCGCATCGGCTCGGCATACGCGGCGATCGCGGAGCGCCGGTCCAGCGCACCGACCCGGACCCGGGCGACGCCCTCGCCACCGGCGAGCGTCGCCTCGTAGGGGGCGAGGCGGGCCCGGACGTTCTGCCGGATCACCAGGAGCAGGCGCAGGTTGGGCAGCGCCGCGACCGCCTCGCCGAGCAGCGTGATGAACTGTTCCCGCAACGGATCGAGGTAGGACGTGCCCGGGGCGAAGAAATCCTCGAACTGGTCCACCGCGGCGAGGATCGGCCGGTTCGGGTCGGCGGGCCGCCGACGGCCGTCAGGGCCGGGTCCCCGCCCGTTCAGGCGGTCACGCAGGGCCGGTGGCAACGTTGACGTGTCGCCCGCGCCGGACCAGGTGCGCAGCACCGACTCGGCGAACGGGTTGGCCGCCCGGTCGGGCGTCGGAGCACCGGCACCGGCGCCGGCCGCGCCCGGTCCCGGGGAGATCCGACCCACCGGCAGCACGTGAGCCACCTCGGGAGAAAGGTGTGGAAGCACTCCCGCCCGCAACAGCGAGCTCTTTCCCGCTCCGGTTGGTCCGTACACGACCACCAGGCGGTTCTCGAGCCATTTCGCCAACAGGGTGTGAGCGGTCGCGGTGCGCCCGAAGAACCGGGCGGAGTCGATCTCCGTGAAAGGCCGCAGACCGGGAAACGGCGAGGCGCCCGGAACAACCGTCATCGCGCGTCTCGTCCGCTACAGTGCCGGGAGCGGCGCGCCCCGTTCGGCCGGGACGACGCTCCGAGCGCAGAAGATTCGGCCGGCATCCACGAACTCCACCCGCCGCTGGCAGCTCCGCCCGGCGATGGGCGAACCGTCCCCGCGACGAGCTCGCCCGCGAAAATCGCATTCACGCCGCCCGCCGCGGCCGCTTCAGTACCCAATGTGGTAGAGCCCCTCGCTGCCAGCCCCGTGACCTCGGTGAATACTATCCGACCCCGGATCGCTGGCGGTGGACAACGGCCCGGTGGACCACACCGGCCGTATTCGCCGGCCTGCCGGGAATGGGGCCCTCCGGCGCACGGCTCGGCTCCCGGTGGCCCCACCGCCGGATGGCCGGATGGCACCCCACCAGCCGCGCCAGCCGCGCCGGGTGGGGTGCGAACAGGTCGGAGCTCCCGGCCGAGACCGGCACGGGCACCCGCACTGCGGCGGCCTGGGATGCGGCCGGGCTGACACCGAGGCGACCACGGCCGCCGCCACGACAGTCACACCCAGGGCTCCGCAACACCTGGGGCTCCGCAACACCCAGGGGCTCCGTATCCGCCCACCCGGACGCACACCCTGGACGCACACCCTGGACATCGGTCAGACAGCGCGGCCAGCGTCGGAGGGGCGGTTTTCGCCGCGACGCGCACCGGAAGCCGCCCCTTGACCTGGGCTTTCCCGAGTCGTCCGGATGTCACCTGGCAAGAACCGGACAACCATCCCTTTCATCACTATATGGTAGAAAAATTCTGGGAGTACGCGGGGCGACACGCAGCCCGGTTAGGGGTGCCTTCCCAACCCCTTCCAGAGGTAAGATCCAGGCGCTCGGTGAGCTGGAGATTTTCTGCATGGGCAAGGCATGACGTTGGGCGAGGTATGACGTTGGGCGAGATATGACGTCGACAAACGAACCACCTCGCGTCGAACAACGCGGGGGAATGGTGGATTCGGTGGTGAAGTCGGTTCCGGCGCAGGACACCGGTCGGCGGGTACCAACCGTGTGGGGCAACGTGCCACAACGGAACAAGAACTTCACCGGTCGGGAAGGCCTGCTCGCCGATCTGCGCGCCCGAATCACCTCGGACACGCGTGACGTCACCGCGGTCCTGCCGCACGCGCTGCAGGGGCTCGGCGGGGTGGGCAAGACCCATCTGGCGATCGAGTACGCCCACCGTTTCCAGACCGACTACGACCTCGTGTGGTGGGTGCCCGCCGACCAGCCCTCGCTGGTCAGGTCCACCCTCGCCACCCTCGCGCCCCGGTTGGGGCTGGCGGACGCCGCCCCACTGCGGGTCGACGACGCCGTCGCCCTGGTACTGGACGCGCTGCGCCGGGGAGACCCCTACCGTCGCTGGCTACTGATCTTCGACAACGCCGAGCAGCCGGAACTCATCCGTCCCAGCATCCCGCACGGTCCCGGACACGTCATCGTGACCTCGCGCAACCGGAGCTGGCTGAGCCACGTCGACACGATCGAGGTAAACGTCTTCGACCGCACGGAAAGCCTGGAGTTCCTCCGTCGCCGGGTTCAGGGAATCTCGGGAACCGATGCCGACGAGCTGGCCGACGCTCTCGGGGACCTGCCGCTCGCTCTGGAGCAGGCGGGCGCTCTGCAGGCCGAGACGGGCATGGGCGCCCAGGAGTACCTGGAGTTGCTGCGCGAGGCCGGCGGCCGGTTGCTCGCCGAGAACACGCCCGCCGACTATTCCCGGCCGGTCGCGGCGGCCTGGAGCCTGTCGGTGAGCCGGTTGCAGGAACAGGCGCCGTTCGCCCTGGAGCTGCTGCGCCGTTGCGCGTTCTTCAGCCCGGAACCGATCTCGATGGAGATGCTCGACCGCGGCAAGTACATCCTGAAGTCCGATTTCGGCGCCGCCATGCAGGACCGGCTGGTCGTCAGCCGCGCCGTCCGGGAGCTCGGCCGCTACGCCCTGGCCCGCATCGACACCACCAACAAGACGCTGCAGGTCCACCGGCTCGTCCAGAAGCTCATCCGCGACGACCTGCCGGCCGAGGACCAGCGGCGGGTGCGCGACGAGGTGCACCAACTGCTCGTCGGGGCGGACCCGGGCGAGGCGGAGGAGGACAACTGGCCGCTGTTCGGCCGGCTGCTGCCGCACATCGTGCCCTCCGAGGTCTACCGGGCCCAGGAGCCGCCGGCGCGCCAGCTCATCGAGCATGTAGTCCGGTACCTCTACCAGACCGGCGACTTCACCACCGGCCTCGTCGAGGCGGATCGGGCGCTGACCCGGTGGATCGCGGACTCCGGCCACCGCGATCCCGACGTCCTCGTCCTGCAGGGGATCAAGGCGGACATTCTCTGGGCGCTGGGCCGGTATCGCGAGGCCTACGACCTGCGGCGCCCCACTCTCGAGGCGATCACGGAAGTGCTCGGGACGGACCACGAGGAGACGCTGCTCGTCCTGAACGGTCACGGTGCGGACCTGCGTTCCCTCGGCGAGTTCCAGGCGGCCCGCGAACTCGACGAGGACTCCCTCGCCCGCCATCGGGCGGTCTTCGGCGAGGAGCACCAGGCCACCCTCAACGCCGCCAACAACCTCGCCGTCGACTACAGCCTCACCAGCTCGTATGCCCGCGCTCTCGAAGCAGACCAGCGCAACCTCGCCGATCGGCGCGCCGCATACACCCGCGATGACGCGGTGTGGGTGGTGTTCTCCATGGCCGCCCTCGCCCGCGATCTCCGCCAGGCCGGGCAGTACCTGGAGGCCCGGGAGCTGGCCGAGCAGGCGTACCTGATCTACCGCGACCTGGTGCAACGGCGGATCCTGCCGGCCGGGCACTGGCACGTCGTCCAGCATGCCAAGGAGCTCTCGGTGGCGCGCCGCAAGGCCGGTGACTTCGCCGCCGCGCTGGAGTTGGCACGGGAGGTACACGGCCGGTACACCAACAGCCCGCAGTACGGCTCCGAGCACCCGGACACCCTCGCCGCCGGGATCAACCTCGGCAACGCGCAGCGGGTGGCGGGCGATCCGGACGAGGCGACCGTCCGGATCGAGAAGACTGTCCGCCGCTACCGCGACGTGCTCGGCCCCGACCATCCCTACACCTACGGCTGCGGCCTGAACCTCGCCCTCGTCCACCGGCAGCTCGGTCGGGTCGAGGAGGCCGAGAGCCTGCTGACCGAGTCGCTCGCCGGCCTGGAGGCCAGGCTGGGCGCCGACCACCACTTCACCCTGACCTGTGTGGCAAACCTGGCGACGGCACGATCCGCGCTGGGGCGGACCGACGAGGCGGTGAAGATGGGGGAGGCCGCGCTCCCCCGGTTCCGGGACCTCCTCGGCTATGATCATCCGCACACGCTGGTCTGCGCGACCAACGTCGCGCTGGACCTCGCCGCCGTCGGCCGGGCGGAGGAGAGCCAAGCCCTCACCCAGGACACGGTGCGCCGCTACCGGCGGGTTCTCGGCGAGGACCATCCGGACGTGCTGGCCGGCCTGCGTGGTGAGCGGCTGGACTTCGACTTCGAGCCGCCGCCGCTATAGCCCCGTTCCCCCGGCGGTCCCGTCGGGGGCCGGCTCGGGCAGCCAGGCCGCAAGATCATCCGGGTCGACGCGGTCCCCGCTCAGCTCCTCGACCCCCCGGTGCACCGCGCGCACGAGCTCGGGGTGGGCGATGAGGACCCGGCTGCCGTGTGGGCCGGTCTCCCGGCGGCACAGCGCGAGACCGGCCCATGCCCCGAGGTGGTCCGGATCCTCGGCGATCTCCCGCTTGTAGGCGGCCGCGGCCGCCGGGAAGTCGCCGCAGGCATACGCCCGATCGGCCGGCGAGAAGTCCTCCTCGAGCACACCGGGAACGCCTTCGCGCACGGCCGCGAAGACCTTCGGCTCATTCAACCGGAGGTGCACCAGGCTGAGCCGGGCGCTGTGGACCAGCCCGCGGTTGCCGGCCCGGATACCCGTGGGCACCCGCATCCCGGCCGGCGCCGGGCGGCCGGCGGCCCACGCCCGGACGAGAGCCGCCACCCGGTCCGCGGCGGGCTCGGCGTTGCGCAGCCGCCAGGTCGTCCAGGTGTCCGCGCTGATCCGCCGGGCCAGCATCCGCGGCTCAGCCGGCACCGCGGCCTGCCGGTGGCGCCAGACCACCGTCCGCATGCCGTCGAGGAAGCGGAGTCCCAGCGGGGTCAGCGCACCGGACAGCCGGATCGCGACGAGGACCCGCCACACCTCCTCCCGCCACCGGGCGAACTCGAAGTGCGCGTAGCCCGGCTCGGGGAGCACCCGCCGCTGGAAGTCCCAGAATCCGGTGAGTCCGAGGTAGGCGTAGGCGCCCTGGAGCAGCCCGGGCAGGGGGCGAGGATCGGCGCGCCAGGGCGCGTAAAGCAGCCGTCCCTCGACGTGCTCGAACAGGGTGACGAGATCGAGCAGCGCGGACAGCTTGTTGTGCTGGAACTCGTGGACGAGGGCGGCCGCGCACGACAGGCCGTCCTTCGGCAGCGTCATCGCGACCGCCCCGAACGCCTCGCCGGCGGAGGCGCTGAGCTCGGTCGCGCCGCTCGTCGCCCGCAACGGGAAGACCGTCGTGAGCCCGGCGGCGATCGCCCGCGCCGCGCGTGGATCGCACCGGCACAGGATCCGCCAGCCGTCGGCAAGCCGCTGGCGCCACAGGTCGAGCGCCTCCGGGGCGACCTCGGACGTCATGGGCAGGTCGAGCAGGTGGCGGCCGGGATCGAGGTAGTCCAGGCGCAGCTCGATCCGCTCACCCGCCGCCTGCGCGTCGAGAGTGGGCACCGGCTCCCAGCCGGAACCGGCGTCGCGGATCAGGTCCTGCTCGGCCGCCCGCGCTGCCCGGGCGATCAGAACCTGGCGCTCCTGCGGTGAACCGGCCGTACGCAACGTCAGTGCGCCACCGGCGGTCCGTGCCTGAACCCAGCCGGACGACACACCACGGTAGCGGCCAAGGGTGGGCAGAACCAGCTCGTCCTCTCTGATCAGCACGGGGACCTCCGCGTCCAGCCCGGCACGCAGGGCCGCCACGACGGCCAGCGCACCGAGCCCGGCCAGATCGTCCTCGAGCGGAATCGGGGAGGACACGGCGCCACGCATCCGCCGCAGGCAGTGCATCGCCCACAGCCCGAACCCCGGCGAGACCAACAGCTCCTCCACCGAGTCCGGCGCGGCGCGCTGCGCGGCGACAAGCACGTCGAAGCTGCGTGCGAGACCGTCGCCGGCTCCCGGCGCCAGACGGTCGGCATCATCCATGACCGCGCGCAGAGTCAACAGCCGCTTGCTGAGCTGCGTCGCCCGGAGACGGTGGACAACCTCCGCCCCGGCTCCCCCCACCGCCAGCTCATCGAAATCAGCGGCGGCCAGCCGATGAAATTTCACGCTCACCCTGTGCGGCGTCGGGCGCGCTCGAGATCCGCGCGGATCCGGGTTCCGATATGCGAGATCAGGTGGAACAGATCCGGACAGTACACCGAGCGGTTCCGGAAACCGGTACCCGGCCGGTATCGATGCGGGTAGTACCCACCACCGCAGACCCGATGGATGGGGCATCGGGTGCATTCCTCGCCGAGCGCCGCGGCACCGATCTGCCTGGCGACGATGCCCGGGTGCCGCAGAGCGGCGTCGAAGTCGTCCCGGTCGACGTGCAACCCGGTCGACGCGGCTCCCTGATAGGCGGACTTCAGCGCGTCAACCTGCTCGATCGAGCCGTCGGTCTCGACCACGACCACCGTCGACGGGGTCAGTCCCACGGTCTCGACCCGGCTTCGCCCGCCGAGCAGCAGAGCGATGATCTCGTCGAAAAGGCGGAGGTCCGTCTCGTGGTCCGAGGCGGAATACCAGCGGTCGAACAACCTCCCGAGCCAGTCCGCGTACGGCGTGTCCCGCTCGTCCACCCCCCGCCCAGGCGGTCGGACCAGCCAGTTTCCGTGGGGCAGCAGAAAGTCGACCGCCGGCGGGTTCCAGGCAAGCAGGCTTTCGTACACCTCGAGCGGATCACTTTCCAGGTCTATGACGCAGAGCAGACCGCCGAAGATGTCGCGGAACCGCTCCGCGGTCAGCCGGGCGAGTCCGGTATGTGTGTCCGCCAGGCTCTCCGACCCGTCCCGTCGGACCCGCCGTCGATTGTGGTGGTCGACGCCGCCGTCGACGCTGACGCCCACGCGGATGCCGTGGCCCAGGCAGAGTTCGAGCATGCGCTCGGTCAGCAGCACGGCGTTCGTCTGGAGGCTGAACGCGACGCGCGTTCCGGCCGGCGCCGCGTCCCGGAAAGCCGTGACCACGTAGTCGAGCAGGTCGGCCCCGGCCAGGAGCGGCTCGCCGCCGTGCAGAACGACGTGGACGGCGGTCAGACCGTGCCGCCGCGCATGCCGCGCCACTCGCCCTGCCGTCGCGGCGACCGTCCGGTGGCTCATCGCCGCGGGCTGACCGCGCCAGCTCTGATCGGCCTGATGGTAGACGTAACAGTAGGTGCACGACAGGTTGCAGCGACTGTGCACCTTGAGAACGAACTGCGAGAAGGGCTCAGGTCGCCAACCCGAGCCGTCCAGCTTTTTGTCGGGAAGCGAGCCATAGGGCCACTCCATCCGCCGGAGTCGCCTCGCGTCGGCGTCAGAGATCTGCACCCTGCCCCTGTCTAAAGCGCCGACAGGGCGGAGGTGAAAGCCACACTCGAGTTGAAGCCGGTCGGCGGCGAGGAGACCTGCGCAGCCTCGCGATCCAGGCGCGCCAACGCCCGCCGGAGCCCAGGGCTGTCCACCACCCCGATCGCGTCAAGCGCCACCTCGGTCATGTCGGGTAGCCACGACTCGAAACCTGCCAACGACCGATCCATCCGCGACCTCCTCAAGGGGCCCCGATCTTCCAATCTAGCCTGGCCCGCGACCCGGCGCCCGTAAAGCAACACAGAAAGCTTCGTCCGGCGGGAGCCGGCGTCACCGGGACAAGCCGACGGCGTACGGCCGGCGGGACGTATACCTCTGCCGGGCCCATCGGAAACCGTACTTACCTGGTTTCCGACGCACCGGCGCCATGCCTCCTTCCACCTCCCACGACGTAGACTCTCTTCTCACTCATCGATACCCGGCACCGGCTGGACCAGCGGGTGCGGTGCCGACCGGGTAGGAAACGAGGGGACCAGTGGAACCGGGGGAGATCGTCCGCGGGTCATGGGTCAGTCAGTCGACACGGTGCCAGATAGCCGGCCGAGAACGCCCACCCTCACCGAGCCGCATCGCGGCCCGAATCCATCGGGCAGCCCAGGCCCACGCCGGCGCCCGCCTCTCCGGACGCCTCCCGGCCCGATGACTGCGCTTCCGTTGTACTTCTTCCTCAGTTATGCGCGGCTTGACATCACCGACGGCCCGTTTCTCAGCACTTTCTTTCTGGATCTTCGGCGGGAGGTTCGGGCCCGCTGCGGCTATCCCAGTCTCGATGACGTCGGATTTCTCGACACCTCGAGCATCCGCCCGGGTGAGGCCTGGTCGGAGGAGCTGAGCGACGCCCTCAGGCGATGCCGGACCTTCGTGGCAATCTGCTCACCCAGCCTCTTCGCCAGCGAGTACTGCGGCCGGGAGTGGCAGGTTTTCGACGACCGGCTCCGGGACCAGACGGCCAACGGGGCGACCCGCCCGCCAGCGCTACTCCCCGTGATCTGGACGCCGTTGCGGCCAACCCCCGCAATCCTCTCCGGGTTGCAGTATAGTCACAGGGATCTCGGGGACGGCTACGCCACGCACGGCCTGCGATATCTCCTGCAACTGAAGCGGAACCATGACGAGTACCAGGAGTTCCTGGTGGCGCTGGCCAAGCGGATCATATTTCTGGCCGAGGACTCCCCACTCCCGCCCATGGCAACCGCCCCCGACTTCCATGCGGTTCGCAATGCTTTCGGGCCGGCGGAGATCGTCGCCCACCCGTCCGCGCCCGCGGCCCGGCCCGCGGAAGACAACGGTGTGGTCACCTGGAACGGCCGCGAGATGACGAGTCCTGCGCCGCCGACGGCACGTCGAGCCGAGCCGCCGCCAGGATCTGAGCCGTCACCAGGCCTGGCGCGCGGCGCCGAGCCGGTCTCGCCGCGGGAGCCGGACTCGCCGCACGCGCAGGAGGCCACCGCACCGGCATCCGCCGCCGACGAATCAGCCGGCAACGCCTGGGATTTCCATGATCCCGGCGCCACCCGCCGGATGTCCGCGCCGGCGGCCCGCGGGGCCGGTACGGATCCCGGTGGCGGTCCCAAACGAGTTACCTTCGTCCTCGCCGTGACCTCGGCGAACGAGCTTGCGGCGCTGCGTCGGCGGCTGGACTACTACGGTGGTCAGTACGATGAGTGGACGCCGTTTCACCCGCACTTCCGCCAGCGGGTCTGCGTCCTGGCGCAGTCCGTCGCCGCGAGCCAGGACATGGTCTCGACCATCGTCAAGCTGCACACCGGCATAGGCGCGTTACTCGAGACCTCAAAGGAACGCAACGAGGTCGTCATCTTCATCATCGATGTGTGGACCGCGATGCTGGAGCCATTTCATACCGCACTCATCGAGTACGACGGACGAAACGAGCCCACCACGGGTGTCCTGGTACCGTGGAATCCGCACGACGCCGAGACGATCGAGAACGCCGCCGAGCTGAGGGCCAGCCTGACCCAGACACTACGCAACAACGTGGTTCGGCAGGACAACCTCCTTCGCATGGACGTCGGCTCACACGACGAGTTCGGGAGGACCCTCATCCAGGTGCTCGCCGACCTGCAGGCTCGCATCTTCTCCTCTCATTCATCGTTGCGTACCCGTGACGCCCAGCCCCGCCGCCGGCCGTTCCTCCAGAGCCCGTAGGAGATACGGTGGCAGGAGCACCGCCGGGCACCATCGTCACGTTCTACTCGTACAAGGGCGGAACGGGCCGCTCGATGGCGCTGGCCAACATCGCCTGGCTGCTCGCCAGCAACGGCCGACGCGTCCTCGTCGTGGACTGGGATCTGGAGGCGCCCGGTCTGCAGCGATACTTTCACCCGTTTCTCCACGACCCCGAACTACGCTCGACCCGCGGCGTGATGGACATGATCTGGGATTTCACCGCGGCGGTGATGTCCCCACCGGTTCCCGGCGAGGAGGACTGGTTTGAGCGCGCCACCGCGATCACGCCCTACGCGGAATCACTGAACACGACTTTCCCGGACGACGGCACAATTGACTTCGTCTGTTCCGGCCGCCACGACCCAGCATATTCCCAGCGCCTGAGCACCTTCGACTGGAGCACCTTCTACGACGCGCACGGCGGCGCAGATTTCATCGACGCCGTTGCCAAGAACATGCGCGCGTCCTATGAGTGGATACTCGTCGACAGCCGGACCGGGCTGAGCGACACCGCGGGGATCTGCACCGTCCAGCTACCCGACATCGTTGTCAACTGCTTCACTCTCAGCACACAGAGCATCGAGGGGGCCGCCGCCGCCGCCCGATCGATCGACAGCCAGGACGATGCACGTAAAATCCGTATACTCCCAGTTCCGATGCGAGTCGAGGACGGCGAGCAGAAGAAGCTGGAGGTGGGCCGCGACCTCGCCCGAGCGACCTTCGACGCCTTCCTGCACGGTATGGACGGCCGCGAGCGAGAACGGTATTGGGGTGATGTCGAGATACCGTACAAGCCCTACTACGCGTACGAGGAGATCCTGGCCGTCTTCGGTGACCGCCCCCAGCAGGAGGGAACGCTGCTGGCCGCATACGAGCGGCTCGCGTCCTGTCTCACCGGTGGCGAGGTCAACACTCTTGCCCCGCAGGACGAGCGGGAGCGCCGACGCATTCTCGCGATGTTCGAACGCACGCAGATCCCCATCCCGACGGACATCCTCATCAATCATGCCGCCGAGGATCGCACCTGGGCCGACTGGATCGCCGGGGAACTGGCGGCGGTCGGCTTCGCCGTGACGCTGGAGTCGGCCACCGGCGTGCCACCAGGTTGGACCGGCGATGGCCCCGCCGCAATCGCGCCCGGCGGGGGGTTCCGGACGGTCGCCGTCCTGTCCCGGGCATACCTCCGCTCCTCCGGGCAGGAGAGATGGCGTCAGGCGACCGCCCGCGATCCGAACGGGCTCGCCCGCCTCTTCCTACCCGTACGCGTCGAGGATTTTCCGCTCCCCGCCCAGTTCGGCGAGCAGGACTACACCGACCTCGCCGGCCTGACCGAGACGCCTGCCCGGCGGGCGCTGCTCGCCGCGGTGGGACGGCCCGACCGCCGTACCGCACCCACACTCACGAGGACCGGCGCGGACGCCACGATCCGGTTCCCCGGCGCCCCACCGCAGATCTGGGCGGGAGTGCCCGCCCGCAACCTCGCGTTCGTGGGTCGGGAGGCGCTCCTCACCGAGCTTCGGGACCGTTTCGTCGGCGTCGGCACCGCCCCGGCCCACATCCAGGTGTTGCAGGGCCTCGGCGGCGTGGGCAAGACCCAGCTCGCCGCGGAGTATGTCTACCGTTTCGCCGCTTCGTACGATCTGGTCTGCTGGATCGGCTGTGATCAGCCCGCGCTGCTGCGCAGTGGACTGGCGGCCCTCGCCCGGAGATTCAGGTTGCCGGCGCACCCGAGGCACGAGCCGGTCGACGACGTGTTGAACGCCCTGCGCCGCGGCGATCCGTACCGGCGATGGTTGCTCGTCTTCGACAACGCCGACAGCCCGGACGACATCACCCCGCTGATTCCCCACGGTCCGGGGCATGTGCTCATCACCTCCCGCAACCAGCGCTGGCAGGGCCGCCAGGAGCGGATGGAGATCGGGGTTTTCAGTCAGGGAGAAAGCGTCGCCCTGCTGCGCCGCCGAGCTCCGGCGCTGGCGGCGGAGGTCGCGACCAGGCTCGCCGACGCGCTGGGCAACCTGCCGCTGGCCCTCGAGCATGCGGCGGCCTGGCATGCCGAGACCGGGATGAGCGCCGAGAGCTACCTGCAGCTACTCGACAGCAGCCCCGGCCCGCTGCTACTGGAGGGCGAGGTTCCGAGCTATCCGGGCACCATCGCCCGGACCTGGCTGCTGTCCGTCGATCGGCTGCGAAAGCAGGCTCCCCTCGCCGCGCGGCTCGCCGAGCTGTGTGCCTTCTTCGGCCCGGAGCCGATCGGTCTGCGGCTCTTCACCGGCGAGGGACTGCGAGATGTCGAGGACCGTCGGGACCAGGAGTTCCGAGATCCACTCACGCTGGCCACCGCCGTCCGGAACATGACCGAGCACGCGCTGGCCCGGGTCGACGAGAGAGATCAGAGCCTGGAGATGCACCGGCTCGTGCAGGCGGCGATCCGCGACGACTTCTCCCCGGATCGGCAGGCGGGCATTCGTCAACGGGTGCAGGCGTTGCTGGCGGCTGCGGATCCCGGCGAGCCCGACGAGCCTCGCAACTGGCCCCGTTACGCGTTGCTCCGCCCCCATATCGGGCCGGCGGGAGCCGCCCGTTCCACCTCGCGGGGTGTCGCCGAACTGGTCCTCAACATCATTCGCAGCCTGTACATGCAACGCCACTACAGCGACTGCCGGGACCTCGCCGACGACACCTTGAGCATCTGGCAGGACAGCCTGGGCGAGAACGATCAGCAGACCTTGGAACTCACCCTGAATCTTGCCGACAGCCTGCGCGTTCTGGGCGAGCCGGAAAGGGCCCGCCGGCTGGACCAGTCGGCCCGGGAACGGCTACAACGCGTTCTCGGGCCGGATGCTCCCCTCACGCTGCGGGCGGCGATGGCGCTGGGCGGCGACCTCCGCGGGATGCGCAGGTACCAGGATGCCCGCACGCTCGACGAGGAGACCTACGAGCGGTTCCGGATTCGCGGTTGGCTCGATCGCCCCGACGGGATCCTGAGCGCCAACGATCTCGCGGTTTCCCTGCGCTTCGTCGGTGATTTTGCCACCGCCCTCGACATGAGTCGAGAGATCTATGAACGGGTGCGTAGGCTGAACAGCGAGAACCCCGTCTACGCCCTGCAGTTGGCGGACAGCCATGCCCGCGATCTCCGTGAGTGCGGGCACTACCAGGAGTCACTCACGCTCCTGGAGGCAACCGTGGAACGCTGCCGCGAGGCCCTGGGTGAGGGTCATGCCGACACCCTCAGATCATTACGGAACCGCGCGATCTCCTTGCGGTGGTGCGGCCAGAGCGACCGCGCCCGCCAAGATTCGGCATACACGCTCGGCAGGTTTGGCGCCCTGGCAGGAAAGGACCATCCGGAGACTCTGGCGACGGCCGTCAGCCTGGTTTCCGACCTGTGCCTCGCCCGGGAGACCTCAGCCGCCCGCAGCCTGGCGGAGGATACATTCCGGCGCGCGCGTGGTCAGCTCGGACCCGACAGTCTCTACACTCTTGCCGCCGCAAATGCGTTGATCACAGCCCTCCGTTCGGAAGGGAGCACGGCCGCCGCCACCCAACTCGCGGAACAGACCGTCGAAATGCTGCGGAGGTCACTGCCCCAGGATCATCCGTTCATCTTCTACTGCACGGCCAATCTCGCCAACTGCTACTACGACACGAACCGGCTCATCCCCGCCCAACGACTCGATCAGGAGGTCGAGGCCAGCCTGCGGGCAAAGCTCGGCGACAGCCATCCCATCACAATGATCGTCTCCATCAACCATGCCACCAGCCTGGCGAGAACCGATCCCGCGACCTTGACTCGAAATATGCAGGCGAACATTCTCGAGGATCTTGAGGCGGGACTCGGTGCCGACCACCCGGTCAGCGTTCGAGCACGTGACGGCGAGCGGGTGGACCTTGAGATCGATCCGCCCCCGCCGTGAGATGGGCCCGTACGGTCAGTGACCGCCGCCGGGCCGAATGCTCGAGGTGAACCCGGACATGGCGTCGGCGGGGCGCACGGCTTCCTGCCGGAGCCTGGCCAGGGCGTCGCGCAGCCGCGGATGGGAGCGGTCGGCGAGATCGGCGAGATCGATTTCGGACAGATCGGGCAGAACCGACTCGAACGCCTCGTCCCCGTCGATCATGCGCTGCTCGCTCCTGTCCCGGTTCGGCGACCCACACGCCGACGTCAGACTGCAGCGTACGGGCCGGCGGTCAGCCCACCGACAATGACGGCGAGGAACAGCCGAGGCGGTCGTCACGCCGCCATCGATCCAGGCCCGCAGCCGCGACCGTCGACAGCAAGGCGTAATTGCTCGTGTTAATTCAGTGATTGCCGGGACGGCGGGCGGCCGCGAGGCGACACCGCTCCTCAACCGAGGATCAATCCACAGGTGACCAGGCCCGTCCCTGTGATGCCGCGCACTTGTTGACTGCGGTCTGGAAGACCTGTTTAGGTCGGATGGCGAGATGCGGCATAGCTCACACTCCGCACGTCATCCTGGTGCCCGGCCGTCCGTCGGCTCCGGGCCCCGCCGAAGGGTCGGGGGCCGGTCGGGTGCACGGGTGGGCGCGGAGGCGATCGCAGGATCGGTGGCGGGGTCGCATCGGCATCCGAGGTGTCCTGTCGTCCATGCGGGGAGTGGCCCATGAGCTCGGAGTTCGCCTGGTCCGCTGAGCAGGTCGAGCTGCGCCGGACGGTACGTGCGTTCGCCGCGGAGGTCAGTCCACAGGAGGAGGTCCGGCGGCTGATGGCGTCGCCGCTCGGCCACGATCCCGCCGTCTGGTCCCGGCTCGGCGAGGAACTCGGTGTGCTCGGCCTCGCCACGGACGAGGAATACGACGGCGTCGGCGACGGGCTGGTCTCCCAGGCGGTGGTGATCGAGGAGCTGGGCCGGGCGCTCGTGTGCGGGCCGCTGCTCGGTTCGATCATCCTCGGCGCCACGGCGCTGGGGGGCCTGAGCGACAAGACGGCACGTGCGGAGCTGCTGCCGGGGCTCGTCGCGGGCCGCACCTCCGCCGCGCTGGCGGCGCCGCTGCACCGGGGCGGGTTCGACCCGACCGCCGTCACCGTGACCGCCACCGCCCGCCACAGCGCCGCTGCACCGGACGGAACCCCCTCGCCGGGCGGCACCGCGACCGCCGGGCACACGCTGCGTGGATCCGTCGCGCACGTGCTGGACGGCGCCGCGGCGGATCTGTTGCTGGTCGCCGCGGCGATCGGCGGCGCGGACGGGGACGGGGACGGGGACGGGGACACCGTAGGGCTGTTCGCGGTGAGCTCCGACGCGGCCGGACTGGTCCGGCAGTCCACGCCCACGATGGACCTCACCCGCCGGCAGGCCGTCGTCAGCTTCAACGACGTCCCGGCCCGGCTGCTCGCCGCGGCGCCGGAGGCCGCGGCCGTCCTCGCCACCACCGCGGAGACCGCCGCCGTGCTGCTGGCCGCCGAGCAGGTCGGCGCCGCCCAGTACCTGCTCGATCTCTCCGTCGAGTACGCCAGGACCCGGCTGCAGTTCGGCCGGCCGATCGGGTCGTTCCAGGCGGTCAAGCACCTGTGCGCCGACATGCTGGTGCTGGTCGAGCAGGCCCGTTCGGTGGCCTACCACGGGGCGTGGGCGCTCGACGAGGGCACCGACGACCCGCGGATCGCGGCGAGCCTCGCCCAGTCGGTGTGTTCGACGGCGTTCACGCAGGTCGCGGCGATGGCCGTGCAGGTGCACGGCGGGATCGGCTTCACCTGGGAGCATCCCGCGCACCTGTACCTCAAGCGCGCCTACACCGACGCGGCCCTGTTCGGCGGCGCCGACGCGCACCAGGAGCGGCTGGCCCAGCTCGTCCTCGACGACGCCGACGGCCGCTAGCCCGCCGGCGCAGCCCACGACCCAACACGGACATCACCGACCCACACCAACATCACCGACCCACGCAGGCATCAGCGACCCACGCAGGCACCAGCGACCTACGGCACACGACGTGACGACGACAGGCGGGAGACGGCGATGAGCGCCGACACGGCCGACGCCCCAACTGCGGCGGGGGCTTCGCAGGACGACCGGGCGCGCGTCGAACGGGCCGCCCACGGGGTGGTCGCCGGCATCGACCCGGCCACCGCGACGACGGCGGAGTTCCTCGGCGCCTGCTACGACGCGGGCCTGGCCTGGGTGCACTTCCCCGTCGGCTTCGGCGGCCTCGGCCTGCCCGCCGGTCTGCAGGCGGTCGCCGACGCGATCCTGGCCGCCGGCGGGCGGCCCGACCCGTTCCTGAACAACCCGATCGGCGTCGGCATGGCCGGCCCGACCCTGCACGGCCACGCCGGCGAGGAGCTCCGGGCGAGGCTGCTGCGCCCGCTGTACACCGGCGAGCAGATGTGGGCCCAGTTGTTCAGCGAGCCGGGCGCGGGCTCCGACCTCGCCGGACTGTCGACCCGCGCGGTGCGCGACGGCGAGGACTGGATCGTCGACGGGCAGAAGGTGTGGACGAGCCTCGCGCACCTGGCGAGCTGGGCGCTGCTGCTGGCCCGGACCGACCCGGACCTGCCCAAGCACCGCGGGCTGACGTACTTCATCGTCGACATGCACGCCCCCGGCGTTGAGGTCCGGCCGCTGCGGCAGGCCACCGGCCAGGCCGAGTTCAACGAGGTCTACCTGACCGGCGTGCGCGTCCCGGACGCCCACCGCCTGGGCGACGTCGGCCAGGGCTGGAACGTCGCGATGACCACGCTGATGAACGAGCGCTCCGCGATCGGCGACTCCGCCCTCGGCCGCGGCTCCGGCACGATCGCCGACGCGCTGGAGCTGTGGCGGGACCGGCCCGACCTGCACAGCCCGGCGCTGCGGCTGCGGCTGGCCGACCTGTGGACGCAGGCGGAGGCCTACCGGCTCACCGGGGAGCGTGCCCGGGTCGCCCGCACCGCCGGGCCGCCCGGACCGGAGGCGTCCATCGGCAAGCTCGTCGGCGCCGAACTCAACCAGAAGATCTACGACTTCTGCATGGACATGCTCGGCCCGGAGGGCACCCTCTACGACTCCTACGACGACCCCGCCGACAGCCTGCAGCGCCGGTTCCTACGGGCCCGGGCCAACACGATCGAGGGCGGGACATCGCAGATCCTGCGCAACGTGCTGGGCGAGCGGGTGCTCCGGCTGCCCGGCGACGTCCGCGTCGACACCGGAAAGCCCTGGCGGGACGTCCCCCGCGGCTGACCGAGCCGCCACGGCCGACCCGAGCCGTACCGGCCCGAGCCGTCACGACTGACCGAGCCGTCACGACTGACCGGGGCGTCAGGAGCCGAAGCCGCGCAGCAGCCCGGTGTACGGCTTGCGGGGCGGCGCAGCGTACTCGCCCCGGTCGCTGCTGCGCAGCCCAAGGCCGGCGAGGCCGGCGACCGCCGCCGTGGCGACGGACACGCCGTCGATCACCGGGATGCCGAGGTCGGCGGACAACGCGGTGCACAGGTCGGCCATCCCGGCGCAGCCCAGCACGATGACGTCGGCGCCGTCGGTGTCGCGTGCCGCCCGGCATTCGGCGAGCACCCGCGCCGGGGCGCCCGGGTCGCTGTCGAGGTCGAGGACCGGTAGGTCGCAGGCCCGCACGCTGCGGCAGACCGGACGCATCCCGTAACGGTCGACGAGTTCGGCGGCCCGTCCGCGGGTGCGGTCCAGGGTCGTGACAACGCTGAAGGCCCGGCCGAGGCAGCTCGCCGCCCGCATCGCCGCCTCGGCGATGCCGAGCACCGGCCCGGCCGCGAGCTCGCGGGCCGCGTCGACCCCCGGGTCACCGAAACAGGCGATGACGTATCCGGCGGCGCCGTCCTCTTCGCCGGTGGCGATCTCGGCGAGGATGCCCGGGACGCTGAGGGCCTCGTCGTAGTGGCTCTCGATCGACGCCGGGCCCATCGCCGGGTTGACCGCCTCGACGACGACGCCCGAACGGGCCGCGAGCTGGGCGGACTCATCGATCAGCTTGGTCATGGCGACGGTGGTGTTCGGATTGATGACCCTGATGAGCATGTGCGCGGGCCGTCCAGGTCGATCGTGCACGGGCAGGGGCCGGGGCCGACGTGCCGGCCCGGATGGGACCGAGACGTGGGACGGCAATCGGGACGTCGGACGGGAACGGGGACGTCAGACGGGAACGGGGACGGGGACGGGCGGTGCCGGCCGGCGGGGAGGTGGCTGCGTCCCCGCCGGTCGGTCGCCCGAGCCCGTGCCGGGCGGCGGTTAGCGGACGGCCGGCGCCTGGCTGGCCTGGGGCACCCGCGGCGCCGGCACGGCGGGCCGCAGCGACGTCGCCGTGATCGGTGAACGCCGGGCGAGCACGTAGTAGACGGCCAGGCCGAGGCCCATTCCGATGAACCAGCTGTACTGGCCCGCGGTGCCGATCCAGGAGATCGCCGAGGACGGCACCACCACGGTGAGCATCGCGACGACCGCGCCGACCGCGGTGGCGATGACCGCCGGCGGGTTGACGCCCCGGCGGTACCAGTAGGTGCCCTGCTCGGACATCGTGAACAGGTCGTCGACCACCACGACCCGGCGGCGGATCACATAGAAGTCACAGATCAGCACCCCGAACAAGGGGCCGATGAAGGCGCCGAGTGTCTCCAGCGTGTAGCGGATGACGTCCGGGTTGTTGTACAGGTTCCACGGGGTGATGAGCACCGATCCGACCGCGGCGATCATGCCACCGGCGCGCCAACTGATCCGCTGCGGGCTGACGTTCGAGAAGTCGAAGGCCGGCGAGATGAAGTTCGCGACGATGTTGATGCCGATGGTGGCCGTCGTGAAGGTCAGCGCGCCGAGGACGATGGCGAAGGTGCTGTCGATGCGGGCGACCGTCTGCACCGGGTCGGTGATGAGTTCACCGAACACCGGAATCGTCAGCGACGAGGTGAGCACCACCAGCAGGGAGAAGACGAGGAAGTTCACCGGCAGACCGAGCAGGTTGCCCTTTCGCACCGCGCCGAACGACTTCCCGTACCGGGCGAAGTCGCCGAAGTTCAGCATCGGGCCGGAGAAGTAGGAGACGACCAGCGCGATCGCCCCGAGCATCAGGGAGATGGTCGAGCCATGGTGGTCCCCGCTGCCGATGTTGAGGCTCATCGCGCCCCAGCCGGCCCTGTAGATGAGGTAGCCGGTGAGCGCGAACATGACGACGTAGACGGCCGGCCCGCAGAAGTCGATGAACCGGCGGATCGTCTCCATCCCGGTCCAGAACACGGCCGCCTGGAGGACCCAGAGCACCGCGAAGCTGCACCAGCCGAGCAGCGGAAGACCCAGGAAGCCGTACCTGTGGACGTCGGCGTACGGGGTGAGCCCGGAGAAGAGCTTCAGCAGCACGACGTCGAGCGCGGCCGAGGCCAGGTACGTCTGGATGCCGTACCAGGCGACGGCGATCAGACCACGGATCACGGCCGGGACGTTCGCCCCGAGGACGCCGAACGGCGCCCGACAGATCACCGGGTAGGGCACTGCGCCCTGCTGACTCGGCCGAGCGACGAGGTTACAGAAGAAATAGACGATGGTGATGCCCACCAGCAGCGCGACCAGGACCTGCCAGCTTGTCAGCCCGAGCGCGAACAGGCTGCCGGCGGTCACATATCCGCCGACGCTGTGCACGTCCGACATCCAGAAGGCGAAGATGTTGTATGCGGACCAGCTCTGTTCCTTCAGCGGTGCCAGGTCCGCATTGTAGAGCCGGGGATCGTAACTCTCTTCCACGACAGCAACCCCGGCCAGTCCGGCGGTCTCGACGAGACCACCGGGAGCCGTTTCCGGGCTCGGGGATCGCGCCGCGGAGGTCACGGACTCGGTCATTGTTTCTCCCTCGATTGGCTGCGCGCCCCGGATGGTTGATCGGGCGTCGGCCGACATACCGAAAGCACCGACGGTCGCCGGCATCACGGCCGGCATCGGCACCGGACCGCCCTGGCCGAGCGAGATGATTCCGGTGTCCGGCTGCTGTCGAGAAAGCGTAGGGCGGCGATGTTTCTGTCGAATGACGCGACAGATATATCCGGGCCAGCCCGGATCGCCGCCGAGCCACCGAGCCACCGAGCCGCCCCGTCCGCGCCGGGCCGCGCTCAGCCCTGGCCGAGCTCGCCGGACTCCGGTAGCGCCAGCACGAAGTTCTGCAGTCGGCCGTGGTGCAGGCGCGAGACCTCCAGCAGCGCGGCCGCATCGCGGGCCCGAAAAGCGTGCAGCATCCGTTCGTGGTCGTCGTTGAGCAGGTCCACGGCATCCCGTGAGGCGTAGTCCATCGGCCGGGCGGGTTCGGTCATGTTCCAGGCGGACTCGAACATGCGCGCCAGGCGCGGCATGCCGCCCGCGTTGACGAGCGCGAGGTGGAACCGCCGGCTCTCCCGGTGGTGGCCGCGGGAGTCGCCCGCCCGGATCGCCTCCGACGTGGCGGCATGCGCCTGGGAGACCAGGGCGTCGTCCGCGGCGGTCGCCCGGCGCACCGCGGCGCCGAGGGCCGCCGCCTCCAGCGCCTCCCGAACCAGGTAGAACTCGCGCAGCTCGCCCGGGGTGAGCGTCGCGACGGTGTAGCCCGCCCGGGAACGGTGCTCCACCAGGCCCTCCCCGACCAGGCTCATCAGCGCCTCCCGGACCGGAATCCGGCTCACCTGGTAGCGCGCGGCCACCTCGTCGACGGGGATGGGCAGGCCCGGCGCCGCCGCGCCGTCGAGGATCACCCGCTTCAGCTCGCGCAGAATCGCCTCGCGGGCGGAGCCGCTCCAGCTCGTGGACAGGGTCGCGACCCAGGCGGTGGGAGGCCGGGGAACTCGCATCGCACCCTCCAGTACGGTGCCGGCCGGCAGACGCGGTCCCGGCACGAATGCGGGGACTGTAATCCCGGTCTGTTTCGTCCCGTCCACGGGCAGATCTCGCCGCGCTCACACCGGACCGCGGGCGCCGGTGTCGCATCACCGTTACCCGCACGATGCGGCGAACGGGCAGGATCGGACAGGTGCGCATACGGCGGGCGTCCGAGGAGGACTGGGACAGGATCTGGCCGGTCTGGCGGGCCGTCGTGATCGAGGGTGAAACCTGCCCCTGGGAACCCGACACCGGCGAGGAGACCGCCCGCGCCGTCTGGATGCTCCCGCCGCCGGCCCAGGTGCTGGTCATGGAGGAGGAGGTCGAGGCGGACGAGGCGGCGGACGGGCTCCCGGGCGCGGCGGCCGTCGTCGCGACCGCGCTGCTGACGCCTAGCCTGCCGGGCCTCGGCAACCACGTGGCGCAGGCGATGCTGCTGGTCGATCCGAAGCGGGTCGACCAGGGGGGGCCTCGCGCCGGCGCCGGTCCGTACGAGGATCACGGGCCCTACGGTGGCCCGGTGTCCCCCACCCGTGGGCGTGCCGGCGGTCACTGGGAGAGTGTCAGCCGCCAGGCCGCCGAGGAGATGATCGACTACGCCACGGACCTGGGCTACCAGGCGATGCAGGTCCACGTCGTCGCCGCCAACCCGAAGCTGGTCTCGCTGTGGCGGTCGCTGGCGTTCCGCCAGGTCGGCACGCTGCCCGCCGCGTACCGCCACCCCTGGCTCGGCAACGTCGACCTCTACGTCATGTACCGCTTCCTGCCGCCGCGCGAGCGCTGACGCCGTCGCGACGCCGGCTCAGGCCATCTCAGGCGGCCCGCGGGGCGGACGGGTCGAACGGTTCGGCCACCTTCCACAGCTCGTCGAAATGGAGCCGGTGGGCCTGCACGACGTCCGCCCGCAGAACGAGTCGGGTGTTGACGATCGTCGGCGGCATGGCGGTGCCCGCATGGGCTCCGGGCGTGACCTCGTACCCGATGACGTCGTCGAAGACGATGAAGTCGAGCAGGGCGCGGCTGGCGCCCAGCGGGATCGACTCCGGGTGCAGGGTGCGCACCTCGATGCCGTGGTTGGAATGGCGGGAGCACAGGCTGTGCAGGTTCTCCTCGGCCAGCACGTTCTCCCGCTCCAGCACGAGGATGCGCCGGATCCGGACGCCTCGCCGTTCGGCCGCCTCGCGCTGGCATTCCAGGTAGCGATGACCGAGGTCGCTCTCCCAGAAACCGTCGGCGAAGCCGTGCACGCCGCCGTCGACCGAGGGCAGGCTGATGGCGTCGATGGAGTTGCTGGCCTCCCGGGTCAGCCCGAGCAGCCAGTCCCGGTCCTCGCCGAAGTAGGTCGCTGTCCCGCTCTTCAGTTCCCGCAGGAACTCGGACATTCGATGGATCTCCGCATGGGCGAATTCGTAGCGCAACCGCGGCGACTCCCCGATCGCGACCGCGTTACGCAGGAACTGGACGACGACATCGGTGCGCATCGCCGAGGTCTCTACCAGGCTGAACAACTCCGCAATCTCGCTGATCTCGGCGAATCGGCGCTGCACGATGGATTCTATACTTGAATGATGTGCCGCGATCGAGGCTTCGACCAACTTGATGCGCCGCTCGAAGTCGACGAGGAACTGCACGATGAGGACGACGGACCCGACGAAGGCGGAGAACAGCAGCGCCCATTCCTTCTGCTGCCCCGTCAGATTGGCGATCACCCAGGTGAGACCGCCGATGAGGATGCTGATCGTCGACTTCCGCAACACCTCGGATGTCGTACCGGCCCGGATCTGATCGTTCACGGTTCCCCCGAACCTAACGGGCTCCATCGCCCAGGCTGGCGAGGAGCGAGAGAGCAAGCTGATCGCGGATCCAGCCGACCAGACTTTCCCACTGGCGAGAGAAGCCGAGCCGCTGTTCGAGACCCGTCCAGACCGGAAGCAGCTCCTCGCCGATCCGCGCGCCTGGCATCCACACATGCAGCAGATGATCTATTACCGGCTTCAACTGTGATGGCAACCGACCTCCTCCGCCTGCCCGAACCCGGCTGCCCGCGACGACATGCTGGACTGTGGTGAGAAGCCAATCGTGGAGAGCGAGATCCTCGCATAGTCCGACGACGCTCACAAGGTCCAGCCCGGATCCATGAATACGCAGTGTGCGTACGGTTTCGTCCGCGACGACGAAACCAACGCGGCAGACATGACCCGGCCTCGGCGGACGACCAGAAGTGGTGTGGGCGGCGGCGGATCCTGAACGAGAGACCGGTTCGCCGGCCGCGGGATGGGCGCACGGGAGGAGCGCGAACCTGAACCGCGTCCGCCGCGCCCGCAAAGGAGGCTTCTGGTCGAGAATTGGGCTTTCCTGCACCTGGTCGAGCAGCCGGCCGCAGACCGCCCCCAGATCGAGGGTGGTTCCGGGCCCGTCGCCGGTCTCGGCCAGCAGGAAGCCGTCGACCAGGTCGTCGGCGGACAGCCGGCCACCCACCTCGATCGTCCCGGGGTGGGCGAGATGGTGAGCCCAGGGCCGGCGGCGCCCGGCCGGCCGCGCACCGCCCAGGACGATCCGGACGTGGGTGCTGGCCTGCACCAGCCGGCCGCTGGTCACCGCGGCTCGACTGAGCACCGTGCCGAGGCCGTCGCGGCGGGCCCCGGAGGCGCTGGGGACGGGGCAGTGCACCCCGAGGGTCACATCGGGTGAGACGCAGTGGGGCACGGGGCGCGCCGAGACCCGCACCTGAGCCCCGGGCCGTAGCGCCACGACCGCCGTGGCCTCCGGCTCCGTGAGCGCCCGGGACTGGGCGAGCAGGCCGGTGCGCACCTCGCCCACGAGAACACGCGACCCGTCGCGGGCGACGCCGGCAGGCGGGATGGTCCCATCCGCCATCTCATCCCCCGTCCGATCTGCCATCTCATCCGCCGAGGAAGACATGGCCGACCCGGTCGGGCAGCTCCGCCGGCAGCGGCACGTTCTCCCGCTCGGCCCGGCGCAGGGTCTGTTCGGCCACGATCGGGTCGACGGCGATCTGGCCGAGGGTCATCCGGACCGCGTGCTCGACGGGGAGGAACCGGCCGTCGAGCACGGACAGGGAGCGGTACGCGGCAAACGGGGCCGTGCGGCCCGGTAACCGGGCGATCGTCGGAAACTGCGCCCAGGCGGCCGGCAGGTCGTCCGGGTCGATGCCGACCGGGGTCGCGGCGGGCTGACCGAGGACGCGTAGCTGGCCGAGCCGGAGAAGCTGCCACACGGTGGCGAGGAACGGGCACGACCAGCGCCGGCCGGACCCCTGCTCCCGCCAGATCTCCACATCGAGGAAGATCGAATGCCGGTGCGCCCGGTTCTCCACCGGCGGCTGCCAGGCCACGGGTGCCCGCATGGCCTGCCGGGCGCCCCCGGCGGGCGATCGGACGCCGTTGCACAGCCAGCCGTTCTCGTGCGCGGGCGGCCGGTTGCCGTTGAAGCCCGCCGCCGGGTCAGCCACGATCAGGCCCTCGACCAGATCGGCGAGGGAGGCGGCCGGCCGGGGCCCCGCCAGCGCGGCGGCACCGTCCATCGGCGCGGCGCAACCCGATTCACGCGCGATGTAGTCGATGGTCAGGCCCGCGCAGCGGGCGGCCGCGATCAGCTGGGGCACCACGACGTCGGGCCCGAGCGGCGCGGCGGCGTAGTCGTCGACGAGGACGCAGGTGCTCGCCCGCAGCCGGGACCGCGGGACGCGGGCGAGGTCCGCCAACTGGTCTGGGCCGGTCCACGTCGCTATCCGGCCGAAGTAGGCGGGCAGGTCGACGCTGCCGTCGACCAGTTCCTCCATGTACAGGTGTCCGAGTTCGACGGACAGGTGGGACAGGGGTATCTCCACCGTCCGATCGGTGGCGCTCGTCTCCCCGACGACGACCTCCACGCCCGTCACGCCCTCACGCCCCGTCACGCCCTCACGCCCTCACGCCCCGTCACAGTCCTTCCCAGGACTCGTCGTCCAGGACGTTCTTGGCGAGGTCGTCGAGGGCTGTGTTGGTCTCCGGGTTCGCGATCCGCAGCGTCCAGACATCACTGTCGAGGATGAGCTGTTCACGCCACTGCAGGACGGGATCCAGCGGGACCGAGCCGAGCAGGACGCTGCGCCCGATCCGTCGTCGCGCGGCGAGCTTCTGCAGCTCCGCGTCGGTCTCCTGCAACCATGCCGCCTGGGTCGGCAGCAGGCCGGCGAACTGGGACGAGTCCGGATCGGGAACGGCGGTACGGACGAACCGGACGGAGTCGTGCAGCCGGTCGCGGTGATGCCCCTTGGCCGCACCGGTGTCCACGATGCCGTGCTCGCCGTAGGCGAGGCCCGCGGCCGCGACGATGTGCTGCCGGGTCCACCGGTGGAACACCAGCCAGCGGGTGACGACCGCCTGCAGGGCGGGCCGCGCGGTGACCTCGAGGACGAGCTGCAGCGCGTAGGAACGCCCGGCGCTGAGATCGACGATGACGAGTTCGAACTCCTCCGCCAGGCGCCGCAGCAGCCGCTGGCACCGGTCCGTCATCTCGTCGTCGATCGGGAACTCGCCGCCGCCCTCGTCTCCGGGCAGCAGCACCAGCCGTCCCGCGCCCGCGGGCCGGGGCCGTAGCTCGGCCCGTTCGATGTGCCGCCACAGATCGAGCTCGGCCGGTGCGGCGACCGAGCCCTCCAGGTAGCTGTGCAGGCCGCGGCCGCCGTTGATGCCGCGGGTGGCCGAGTCCACGTGCAGGATCGCACCCGCGGTCGGCGAGCCGAAGTCGAAGTCGAGATAGCAGACGTCGCTACCCTGCAACGCGCAGCGCAGCGCCACGTTGCAGCTTGTCACCGATCGACCGGTACCGCCCTTGTCGGAGGTCGCGAAGAGGATCATTCGGGATCACCCTGCCTGGATCGGCGCGCCGCGACGAGCTCGTCGAGCTCTCCGAGCACCTCGAACAGGATCGCGATCGCCGTCCCGGGCCTGCTGTCGGCGACGGCGCGGGCCCGTTCGAGCCGCCGGCCCAGGTGGTCGAGCCGCCGGCCCACGGGGCCCGCGTCCGTGGCGCCGCGCAGCAGCTCCTGGCTGTAGAGGTGATCGGCCTCAATGGCGAGGTCCTGGGCCATGACCATCAGTCGGTCGTTGCGCAGCGGCGCCTCGTTGGTCATGGTGGCCGCGACCACGAGGCACTCCATCACCCGCTCGGTGAGGTACCACGAGGGTGCCTGGTCGTCCGGTTTGAGCTGCGGGAAGGCGGCGCTCGCGTCGTCCCAGAGCCCGGCCGCGGGGCCGGTGGTCAGCCGGCGCAGATGGAGATGGTCCCAGACATCGTCCGTCAGGCGCAGCAGCCGGTCCCGCAGCTCCGTCCCGCCCGCGAGCGAGGCGACGCGGATGGTCCGCTTCAGCAGCGCGGTGGCGAAGTCGGCCACCGGCCAGACGACCTCGGGGCCCCGTTCCCCGGAGGGGAGGTCCTCGGCACCGTAGAGGTTCAGCCGCACCCCCGGGACGTGCATCTCGACCGCCGAGTCCTCCTCGAGGGCCCGCCGCGTGACGCGGCCCCGGGCTGACAGCTCCTCGAGCACCCGGCCCACCCGGGCCAGGTCGAGGTCGACGGCCCGGCGCTGGACGAGCGCCTCGACCGTGACGGAGGTGACGAGCAGGCTGTAGTAGTCGGACTCGCGTCCGTCGGTCGTCCGCCAGGGGATGTCCTCCAGCGGCCAGCGCTCCCCGCCGAACCCGGCGAGGATGGACCAGTACTGCTGGGTCAGGTCCCAGCGGATCTGCAGGGCACGCATGAACCCCTGCTGCTCCTCGGTCAGCAGGTCGAGGATGCGGGTCCGTTCGGAGAACAGATCGAGGATGCCGTCGAGCGCGACGACCGTGAAGTACAGGAACGGTCGCCGGACGGCGACACCGACCGGCTGGTCCAGCGGCTCCGCGGTGGGCACCTCCGGCGCGTCCTTGATGATCCCCCAGGACCAGCCGCACTCGAACAGATGCTCCTCGTTGTCGAGCTCCTCGGCACCGCCGGAACCGAGGGTGACCTCGGCGAGGCCCGCACGGACCTGGGCGAGCGCCTCGTGCAGCTCGGCGACGATCTTCTTGGGTGGCAGGCCGCGCTGGTTGACCGTCTGGCACAGCACGCGGCCCGCGGGCGAGTCCGGCGCGAACGAGTGCACCGTGAAGCTGCGCAGCAGGCCGACCATCGCCGCCGTGAGCCGGCGGCTGGCCATCTCCTCCAGCTCGGCGATCTGGGCCAGCAGCGCCGGTCGCCGCACGACCTTCTCGAACACGTTGAGAAAGCCCAGCGTGGCCAGCGAAAGGGTGATGGACATCGAGAAGGAGTCGACGACATCCAGCCGCCGCTGCTCCGGGGTGAGCAGTTCGCCTTCCACCCGCGGCTCCAGGTAGCTGCCGCCCGCGAAGACCGGCGTGTTGGCGCCAGCCGTGTAACGCTCCATGTAGGCGCGCATCGCCGTGATCAGCCGACGCGGAATCTCCACCGCGTCCCCGAGCTGGGCGAGTGCCTCACGCAGGTCCCGGGCCGTCTCGTCCGGCCGGTCAAGTTTGAAGGCGGCGATCTGGGAGGCCGGATACATCAGGCACAGCAGTTGCTCGGCATCGCTGGTCGAATTCGGCTCGGCCCGCCCGGCGGGCGTCCACACGCCGTCGCGGTAGGAGTAGTCGACAGTCGCCCGCCACAGCTCGAGAAGCGACTGCCGAGGTCGGATGCGCACCTTTCACCTCCGGTCCCGGGACCATCGGCCCCGGCTCATGCGGCACGCACCCGGCCGCAGGCCACGATCATCCCGGTGTACCCGGCCCGCAGGACGTCGCTGCCGATGCCGATCCGCTCCAGTCGCAGGTCGGTGGCCGCCGTCTCGAGAATTCTCCGGATGTAGCCCTCCTCGACGGCGACGGCTGGAAAGCGGTGCCCGCCGACGTCGTATCCGTCCGAGTTCTCCATGAATGCCGCAGCGAACGGGGCGCCCTCGCGCAACGCCCCGACGAACCGCCGCACCGCGTCCTCGAACTCCTCCGGTCGCTCCGAGATGGACTCGGCGACGAAGAACATGGTGCCGACGTCCCACCCGCGCCTGGGCAGCTTGAACACGCTGCCCTGCTGCACCGACACGCGGTCGGCGAGCGCCTGGCGCGGATCACCCGCCTGCTGGTAGCGCGACCGTTCACACAGCAACTCCCAGAACGGATCCCACGAGCGCCCGTAGTCGCCGATCTCGTCCTGCAACCAGGCCACGTTGCTGGTGGACGGCTCAAACAGCGTGATCGTGCGACACAACGGCAGCATGGCCAGCGCCGGGTACAGGTTCGGCCCGGATCCCACGTCGAGCCCGCGGGCCCCGCCGGCCGGCAGCGAGTCCGCAAAGAAGTCCCGGACCAGTTCGAGGATCTGCCGATCGTCCGAACGGAGGCTGCGATAGTTGTGGCGCAGGTAGGAGGCCGTGTCGAACTCGTCCCAGGGGAAGTCGGCGTTACGCGGCGCGCCGACGGAGGAGGGCAGCCGCTCAAGCGCCTCCCCACCGGGGCCGCGACCGGTCTGCCGAGTACCGAACCGGTGACGGGAATCGACCTGGGCCATCTGCGGCTCCGACATGGTATACACCTCTTGGATTCAAGCTATCAAATACCGAGCACGGCCGAACGAGCACGGCCGAAAAGGTCCGAAGGTTGACAGGGGCGGCTACCCACCCAGTTCGCACCGGTGGTGGACATATCTGCTCCCCGTCACATCCCTCGGTCGGACGGTCCCACTCCGAACGGACGCGACGGCGACCGACACACCAGCGCGCGAGGTCGGCCACGATGCCCGGATCCGATCAGGAGGACATTTTTCCCGATTGCGGGGGCGACAACCGCGTCCACCCCCACCTCCGGTCAACCCCACACCTATGCCGTGCTGCTCACGGCGGGCGGCGGGCGCGATCCGCGCGACTATCGGTAGCGATCTGTCGGGCGGCTTACTCGGCTATCGGTCCTGCATTGTTCCGGAACTTCTCGGCTCGCGAACCGAGTGGGTCGCGTTGACCTCCCGCCGCGGTTGCCGTGTGCCTGTCCCGGTCCACGGGGTTGAGCGCCAGTTCCAGGAGCTGGCGGGGTTCGTCGGGGCCGAGATAGTCGGCGATCTCGCCGAGCCGCACGAAGCCCAGCCGGCGGTAGAGCCGCACCGCGGCGGCGTTCTCGCCGTCGACGGTGAGCCTGACGCGGTCAAGACCCTGGGCGCGCAGGCGGTCGAGGGAGGCGCCGGCGAGCCGCCGGCCAAACCCCCGGCCCCGGCTGTCCGGCTCGACCCCCAGTCCGAGGAACCAGGCCAGGCCGCGGGTCGTCGAGCGGACCGCGATCGAGTAGCCGCGCATCCCGCCCGCCTGTTCCAGCACGAGCAGCTCGCCGCGGTGTACATCGAAGATCTGTCTCAGGACGAAGTAGGGATAGGCAAGATGGCCGAAGATCAGCTCATCCAGCGCGGCCAGGGCCGCCAGATCCTTTTCCTGGACCTGCCTGATGATGGTCGGGAAGGAACCCATGCCCGCCTCCGGTGAGCGTGCCGCGACGTGTCGCCGTCCGCCGTCCGCCGTCCGCCGCGCGGTCGCCGGTCCGACTCCGTCGCGACCACGATCCGTGTGATCCGTGCGCTCCGCCCCCATCATCGTCCGTAGCGCACACAGCCGCACACGATCCGCAACTCCGCTACCCCGAAGTGGTCTGCCTGTATGCCCGGACCGACGCGAATGCCCTCGGGCGGTTAACACCTCCACAGGACTATGACGCGGATCACTTCATGAGCCGCCGGATCAGGGGCAGAGCACCCGGGGAGCCATGCCCCCCAGGGACGAGGAGCCCGCCTGTGCGTGCAAGCGCCGCGCCCGATCTGTCTTTCTCCAACATGCAGTCGACGATTGCCGTGCTGACGGTCCTTGTCGGCGCGGTCGTCGTCGCCGTGGCCGCCGCCATACTGCTACACCGGGTCGCGCTGCGCATCGGCCGGCATTCCCGGATCGTCGCCGATCTCGCGCACCGCGGCCGGCGGCCCGTCCGGTTGACCCTGATCCTGCTCGCGCTGCTCATCGGCCTCAATGCCACCCATGAACAGGATTGGACGCAGCCGGCGATCCACGTCTGTGACATCCTGCTGATCGCCGGGATCGGCTGGTGCGTCGCCGTTCTCGCGTTCGTCTTCGAGGAGCTCGCGCTCGCCCGCTACCGGGTCGACGTCGTCGACAACCGGCACGCCCGGCGGGTGCGCACCCAGGTCACGTTGATGCGGCGGATCACCGTCGCCATCATCTCGATCATCGCCGGCGCGTCGATGCTCATGACGATCCCGGGCGTGCGCGTCGCCGGGGCCAGCATCTTCGCCAGCGCCGGCGTCGTCGGCATCGTCGCGGGCCTGGCGGCCCAGACCTCGCTGGCCAACGTCTTCGCGGGCCTGCAGCTCGCGTTCACCGACGCCATCCGGGTCGACGACGTGGTCGTCGTCGAGGAGGAGTGGGGCCGGATCGAGGAGATCACGCTGACCTACGTCGTCGTCCACATCTGGGACGACCGGCGGATGATCCTGCCGTCGACGTACTTCACCACGACGCCGTTCCAGAACTGGACCCGCAAGGAGTCCGCGGTGCTCGGCGCGGTCGAGCTGGACCTCGACTGGGAAGTTCCGCTCGAGGAGATGCGCGCCGAGATGCACCGGGTCCTGGAGGCCACCGACCTGTGGGACCAGCGGGTCTGCGTGCTGCAGGTGACCGACGCCGTCGGCGACCACATCCGGATCCGGGTGCTGGTCAGCGGCAAGGACGGCCCGACCACCTTCGACCTGCGCTGCCACATGCGGGAGGCACTCGTGCTGTGGCTGCAGCGCAACCATCACCGGGCACTGCCGCGAACCCGCATCGAGTTTGACGCCACCGCCCACCTCGCCGGCCCCGCCCGCCCCGCCGACGACCGCCACCTCGCCGACGACCGCCGCGACGAAAGTCGGTACAGCGAAGAGCAGCACAATGGTGCCGGCGCTTACGGTGCCAACAGCCGCCAGAACGGAGCCGGCGACCGCGACGGGGGCGCCATCGGCACCCTGGTGCGCGAGCGGGAGGACCGCGGCGGGACGCCAAGCGACCGGCTCCGCAAGCGCGACGGCGCCCGCCGCGGCTGGGAGCCGATCACCACGATCACCCTGTCCACCCGGGACGGCGACGGCAGCCGCCTCCCACCGACGCCCCGCACTCCCGACGACCCGGCCGGCCCGGGCCGCACCGGCGAGGCCCCGGACGAGCCGCAGCCCCCGCACGCCGACGCCGCCGACGACGCGCGGCTGTTCTCCGGCGCGAGCCCGGACGCCGCCCAGCGGGCCCGCGACTTCAGCGAGACCACCGACCACACGCCCGACCCGGACCACCACGACGAGGACCACCACGACGAGGACGCCCGCGACGAGGACGCCCGCGACGAGGACGCCCGCGACGACCCGAGCCCCGGGAGGGACGCAGCCGATCGGTGATCGTTTCACGGAAGCCGCTGCCACCGACAGCGCCGCCACCACCGCCGCCGGCGACCGCGAACCCGGGCACGGAGCCGGTGGCGCGGTTTCCGCGGAATCTGCATGACCGTGTCACGTGCTCCTGGCGGCGGCGATCGCGGAGCGTGGCGGCGACAGGTAGATGTTCGGGGTGGATGCGTGGGAGGAAGCGACCACCGTGGTCCCTGTAGCCGGTTTGGCGTCCGGTCTGTCCATGGCAAAGAACCACAGGACGCCGGCCCCCCGCACACCCCCGCTCCCACCCCCCTCGACCGTCACCGTCAGTAACTATGCGGTCCGGGGCTCGGCCCAGGCTCCGGCGAACAGCCGCGCAAGCGCGGGGACCGGGACGCGGTTCCGCGGAACACCAAGATCGCCAAAGGTCACGCCGGGCTGCCCCGGACAGCGTGGCGCGGTTCTGCGGAACCTCGCGGAAGGGAAAGACGTAACTGCGAACGGCCGCTAGGTTGGCGGCAGGATCGGCGAGCTGTTCACGGGAACCGCTACGTACTACGCTCGCCACCGACCTGGCTACCCGCAGGCATTCCTGACAGAGGTCGCGCGGCGTTTCTCCCTCTCCGGGACAGGCCGACTCCTTGATCTCGGTTGCGGGCCCGGCACTCTTACCCTCGCTTTGGCCGACCAGTTCAAAGAAGCCGTCGGCGTCGATTGGATGGACCGGGACCGTGTCCTGGCAACGCTCGCCGACATGGTCACTCCGGCCGGCGGCCTCGTCATCGTCAACGACAACTGCCTCGTCCGGCCTGCCACCGACTGGCAGCGGGCGATCGAGGAGATCCAGGCGCGGTTCCTCGGAACCGTGCGCCGCGCTGGCAGCGGCGTCTTCGCGCCACCCGCGGAGTCTCACGAGATCGTCCTGGGCCGATCTCCGTTCCGGCGTGCGGAACGGATCGTCTACGAGTTCGAGCGAGAGTGGACGGCCGACCAGATCGTCGGCTATCCGTACTCGACGTCCTTCCCCATCAGGCGGCTCCTGGGAGACCGGCGAGCTTCCTTCGAGAAGGAGATCACCGAGGCGCTGCGCACATGCTCCCCGGGCGGCAGGTTCGTGGAGCCGGTTCACCTTGCGGCGATCTTCGCCCTGCCGGGCACGTGAAACCGCCGGCCAACCCGAGATGATCCCGCCCGGTCCACCTGTGACGCGCCCAGGCGCGCGTCGGGTCACCCACACCGACCGACCCCGGAACAGCAAAAAGCCGCCGGGACCGAGGGGCCGGCGGCGAAGTCGGGAGGGCGGCTGTGCACTGGCGCGGGAGGGACGTCGGGGGTGGGGCCGGCCAGCGAGGTCGGCGCGGGGCGGGCTGGGCCCGCGCCGGCCGACCTCGCGGCGTCGGCTTCTCGGCAGTCCCGGAGATCACCGATGGGTGTCGCCGTGACCGACGGTCGGTTCGGTCACCGGCGGGCGTAGCGGCGGCTGCGACCACGCGACCGGCTGTTGCTGTGGCCACCGACGTTGCGCCAGATCAGCAGCACCAGGATGGCACCGATGATCGAGCCGACGATCCCGGACGGCTGGAGCGCGCCCTCACCAACGTCCTTGTTGAACAGGACGTAACCGAGGAAACCGCCGACGAAAGAACCGATGATGCCCACGACAATGGTGCCGAGAATGCCGATCGGATCAGGTCCGGGCAGCACCACACGAGCGACGGCGCCGGCGACCAGACCGAGCAGAATCATGACGACGATGAATGTGACCATTTTATTCTCCCTGCCGAGGTGGTTGAGTCATCTGTCCCCGCACCCGATCGGCATAAACACCGGTATGCGCACTCTTTTCCGGACCGGAGGGAACAGGCCGGAGGAAGAGGGCAGGACGGGGGTACCCACCTACCTCGGGCAGGCCGTGCTCAGTCGGCGCTGCGGCGGCGGCGCCGGCGGGCTCGCCGGACCAGCAGCACCAGCGCGGTGCCGGCCAGCACGCCACCGGTGGCCCGCGGGTTGTTCCGGGCCCGCTGCCCGGCGGAACGGGCCGCCTTGCCGCTGGTGGCGAGGGTCTTCTCGGCCGTGGCGTTCACCTGCGGGTGCTGGGCGAGCCGCTCCCGCACGGTTCCGACGGCCCGGTCGCGAGCGCCGATCGTCCGCTCGGTCGCGGCGGCCACCCGGGGGCTCTCGGCGACCTTCTCCCGCACGGTCCCGGCGGCCTTCTCCGCCGCGCCGCGGGTCCGCTCGGTTGCCGCGGCGACATGCGGGGCGAGGGTCGCGGCCGCGCCGCTGACGCGCTCGCGCACCTCGGCCGCGCCCACCGCCACCCGCTCCCGGGCACTCGACGCCTCCCCCGACCCGGATTCCCCCTCCCCGCCGGACGCTCCCTCGCCCGCCGCGGCCGAGGGCGGAAGGGGCTGGGAGGGCTCCGGAGCGGAGGCCGCCGAGGGGGCAGAGGTGGCAGAGGTAGCCGAGGAAGGCGAGGAAGGCGAGGAAGGCGCGGCGGCGGGGCTGTGACCGTTCAGCGCGGGCGTGCTGGTCGGCTCTTCCGGCTCGGGCGAGGGCGGCCGGGCCCCGCGGGGGGGTGACGGCGCCGCGCCGGCCGGCGGCGTGATCGGCGCGGGGTCCGGCAGGGCCGCGTTCGGGTCCACTGACATCGGGTGGTTCCTCCCTCATCGTCTTACTTCGTCTCGAGGTCTTCCGATCTCGACGGTCTGCGGATCCGGCGGCCCTGGCGGTCTCGGCGCGGCGATCTGCCGCGTCGACGCACCGGCGCCGCCGCCCGCGCGCCCCGGCCGGCCCCGCCAGGGACGAGCCGGCCCTGCCGGCCCGGGGTCGGGTCCGGCCAACCTGCGGTCGCCGGCCGGTCAGGCCGGTCAGGCCGGTCAGGCCGGTCAGGCCGGCGGCGAGTCGCGGCGGCTGCGGGGGGTACCCCGGTGGTGGCCGCCGGGATGCCCGCGGTACCGCCGCGAGATGTTCACGATCCATTCTCCCGACGGCGGTACCCCGTCTCCGATGTTGATAACACGATGTGGGGTGCGTGATACGGCGTCCCTCCGATCACGTGTCCGACAACGCGCGATATGACCCGATCTCATGGTGACGTGCGCCAAACCGTTCTCTTCCACATGCCTCTGCCAAACCGGTAACGGCGACGGACAATGGGAGGTATAGCGCGAGGGGCGGGGCGAGCGGTCCGCGGTCGGTTACGGTGCGGGCAGCAAGGCCCGATGCGGCAGGGGGGTGGCTGATGTCGGACGCGCCTGGGACGCTCGTCGATCCGGAGCGAGACGGCCCGCTGGACGGCGTCGCCGCCCTCGCCACCCGCCTCGCGCGGGGCGAGGTGACCTCCCACGAGCTCGTCGAGGCCGCGCTGGACCGGATCGAGGCGACCCAGTCCACTCTCAACGCCTTCCGCCGGGTGCGGGTGCGCGAGGCGCTCGCGGAGGCGGCGGCGGCCGACGAGGAGCTCGCGGCCAGGGCAGCCCGCGGCCCCGGCGGACCGGCGGCCGACCGGCACCGCCCCCTGCTCGGCGTGCCGATCGCAATCAAGGACGACACGGACATCGCCGGCCTGCCGACGGCGTTCGGCGCTGCGGGCGAGTTCCCCCCGGCAGCCCGGGACAGCGAGATGGTGCGGCGGTTGAAGGCCGCCGGGGCCGTCGTCGTCGGCAAGACGAACACGCCCGAGTTCGGCCAGTGGCCGTTCACCGAGGGCCCGGCGTTCGGGGTGACCCGCAACCCGTGGGATCTGGACCACTCGCCCGGCGGCTCCTCCGGCGGCGCGGCGGCGGCGGTGGCCGCGGGCCTGGTGCCCGGCGCGATCGGTTCGGACGGCGCCGGATCGGTGCGCATCCCGGCCGCCTGGACGCATCTCGTCGGGATCAAGCCGCAGCGCGGTCGCATCTCCAGCGCGCCCGTACGCGAGCAGTTCAACGGCCTCACCGTCTACGGCCCGCTGACCAGGACCGTCGCCGACGGCGCCCTGCTGCTCGACGCCCTGGCCGGCAGCCTGCCCGTCGACCGGGACTCCGCGCCGGCGCCGGTCGAGCCGTTCCTGTCCGCGGCCGGGCATCCCCCGCCCCGGCTGCGGATCGGGCTGTCGCTGCACCGCCCCTACAGCGGGATGCCGGCGAGCCTCGATCCGGCGGTGCGCGCCGCGGTGGAACGGATGGCCGAGGTGCTCGCCCGGCTCGGGCACGATGTCGTCCCGGTGGAGCCGCCCTACGGCCTGCTCGGGACGATCTTCCTGCCGCGGTCCATGGACGGCATCCGCGACTGGGCCGGACGGGTCCCGGACCCGTCCCAGCTCGACCCGCGGACCGTGGCCAACGCGCGGACCGGCCGGGCGCTGCGCCCGTTCCTGCCGCTGACCCGCGCGGCCGAGCCGCTGGCCCGGCTCAACATCGGCCGGATCTTCCGCCGGATCGACGTGGTGCTGGCGCCGACGACGGCGACCCCCCCGCCGCACATAGGCGAGCTCAACCGGGAGACCAACTGGGCCACCGACCAGGCGATCGTGGCGGCCTGCCCGTTCGCCTGGCCGTGGAACGTGCTGGGCTGGCCGGCCGTCAACGTGCCAGCCGGCCGCACTACCGCCGGTCTGCCGGTCGGCGCCCAGCTCATGGGGCCCGCGAGCAGCGAGGCTCTGCTGATCTCCCTGGCCGCGCAGCTCGAGGACAGCGAACGCTGGCACCTGCATCACCCGGGCGAACGCGCCGCCCACGCGGCCTGACCTCCTGGACAGGTTTCCGTCACCCGAGGGCCTGGTTGCGAGGGTGTGTGGTCGAACGCCTGGTCTGCTCGGGAGAATGAGCCATGCGAACTGCCCGGACGAACCCTGCCGCGCCCGCAGGAGCCGATGCGGTGGGCGGGCCGGAGAACGTACGCCTGATCGTCGCCGGGGCGGCCGTGCTCACGTTGGCGCTCGTCGTCGATCTGGGCCCCGGCGTCGCGCTGACCGGTTACTTCGGCCTGGGGCCGCTGATCCTCGCCGCCGCCTGCCCGCCGCTGATCACCGCCGGCATCGGCGGCCTGACCGTGATCGTGGCGATCATCTCCGGGCTCTGGGACCACCGCTTCGGCACGCAGCCGCACATCGCCGCGATCATCCTGGTCCTGGTCCAGTCCGCGATCGCGGTCTACATCTGCGTGTACCGGGACCGGCAGCGCTCGAAGCTACACCGCGTCCAGGCCGTCGCCGAGGTCGCGCAGCGGGCGCTGCTGCCGGCGGTCCCGGGCCAGCTCGACGGGGCCGGCTTCGCCGCCCGCTACCTGTCGGCGGCGCAGGAGGCGTCCGTCGGCGGGGATCTCTACGAGGTCGTGCCGACCGCGAACGGCATCCGGATGATCATCGGAGATGTCCGGGGCAAGGGGCTGCCGGCGGTCCGGCTGGCCTCGGTGGTGCTTGGCGCCTTCCGCGAGGCCGCGGTGACCTGGCTGGACCCCGAACAGGTGGCGGCGGCGTGCGCCCGCGCGGTGGGGCGCGAAGCCGGGCCCGAGGATTTCGTCACCGCTCTCGTCCTGGACATCCATCCCGACGGGCGGCTGGGTATGTGCTCGGCGGGCCATCACCCGCCGCGGCTCGTCTCGCCGGACGGGTCGGCGACGCTGGAACTACGCTCGCCCAGCCCTCCGCTCGGGCTGGCCGAGCGGTTCACGGTCACGACGGCACACTGGGAGGTCGGTGACCGGCTGCTGCTGTTCACCGACGGGCTGATCGAGGCCAGGGACGCCCAGGGGCGCTTCTTCCCGCTGGACGATCGCCTGGACCTGCTGCGGGGCGGCGGCCAGGAGGAGGCTCTGGACCGGCTCATCGCCGCCGTCGGGACCCATGCCGGCGGGGCCCTGCACGACGACCTCGCGATCCTGCTGGCCGAACGGCAACCCCTCCCGATCGTCGCGCCGACCGCGCCGACCGCGCCGACCGCCCCGACCGCCCCGACCGCGCGGGCCGCGCGGGCCGCGCGGGCCGCCGACTGAGGGTGCGCCCGCCGGGATCAGCCCTCGGCCTGCCGACGGCTGCGGCCCTCCCGCCGGTAGGAGAACGGCCCCGGCAGGTCGACGCTGGACAGGCCGCCGCGGCGGTTGCGCGACCAGACCCGCCAGGAGACGCGCCCGATCTTCAGCGTGACCGAGGACACCCCCCGCTCGCTGACGTTGAGGTGAAACGGTCCGTACCGCGGTCGGCGGGTGTAACGCAGTCCCATCAGATACCTCCGGAAAGGGGCAGTCGCAGGGAGCGGACGAGGAACGAGCGGCGCTGATATCGGCTTTGTCTCCCGAAATTCCGCAGACTAACCATCAATCGGCACCCATCCGACGGATCGTCTCTCGGCCGACATCCGTAGCCTGCGCGGCACCGTCCCACCGGAACCGGCCCGATCCGCTACGGTCGGCCCATGCGCAGGGACGCCGAGATCGCCATCCGATGCCGGCGCATTCCCGCCGGCGCGGGACCGGTGACGCGGGCCGCCCGCGCGCCGGGGCGCCGGGGGCGCGGATGAGCGCTGCGGCGGGCTCCCCGGACCGCGGCACCGTGCGGCTGCTCGTCGTGCTGGTCGTCGTGCTGAGCGCGGTGGCCGCGTTCGCGGTCGGTGGCCTGATCTCGGTGTCCGGTGTGCAGGTGAGCCGGGGGCGCGGCGGCGACGACTCGGCCGGGTCGGCGGGGGCGTTGTCCGCGGCCATCGGCCGCCTCGGCGCGGACGACGGCGCGGGGGTGGCGACGCGGCCGTCCTCGGACCTCGCGGCGTCGCCGGAACAGGCGCCGACGGCACCGTCCGGGGCCGTCAAACACCCGGTGCCCGACGCCGACGGCTCCCCCGCGCCGACGACCCCGGCCCCGCTGCGTAGCTGTTCGGCTCCGCCCACCGCCGCGGCCGGCGGGCCGGGGGCTCCGATCCTCATCTACCCCCTGTGCTGACCACCGTCGAGGTGCTGCCCGGCGTCGAGGTGCTGCCCGGCGTCGAGATGCCGGCCCCCGTCGAGGCGGGGCTGCCAGTGCGGTGAGCGGCCGGTAAGGGCGATCAGCCGGGTCCACTCGTCGGCGTCGTCCGGCACCGAGACCGGTGTGGCGAAGATGCCGACGACTCGCCAGGCGTCGATCTGGCGGCGCAGGCTGTCGTGGACCCAGTGCACAAGCTCGCGGTTGTTGCCGACGGTCCGCGCCGACGTGGTGTCGCCGGGCAGCCGGCCCGAGGTGTCGATCGCCCGGGCCAGGTCCCAGGCGTGAATGAGCAGGTCGGCGGTGAGCTGGAAGGCGTATTCGTTCGCCGGGGTGGGTCCGAACGACAACATCGGGATCGACGCCCAGGCCTCCGGCCGGTCCCAGGCGTCCCGGCTGCGGCGCGCCGTCACCGTCCAGCGCGCGCCCGGATCGTCCCCGAGCTGGTCCCCGTCGAACCGGGTTCCGATGTCCTCCCGGGTGAGACCGGCCAGCAACGGCGGAACCCACAGGTGTTCGACGGTGAGGTGGTTGACCAGCGCCCGCACGTCCCACTGTCCGCACGGTGTCGGCGCCGCCCAGGACCCGGGTGGCACGGCCCGCACCTGCGTGTCGAAGATGTCCAGCGCCCAGTCGAGCCACCTGCGACGTTCCGTGACGGTAAGCGTGCCCACCATCGTCGTGCTCCTTCCGCGCCGCATGGCCGACAGCCCTCGAGCCGATGCGCCGGGCCGCGGCTGGCCCCGTCCCTGCTCTGTCCCTGTGCCTACCCGGACGGCGTGGCCGCGCAACCGGCGCCGCCCGGTCCGGGTCGGGAGGTCCGGGTCGGGAGGTCCGGGTCGGGAGGTCCGGGTCGGGAGGTCCGGGTCGGGTCGGGTGGTCCCGCCGGGGGTGACGTCAGGCGGCGCGGTCGGGGCGGCGCATTCGCGGCCGTGGCCGCGGTGTGCGGCGGTGCGCGAGCCGGTCGGTGCGGCGCAATCGCGCGGTAACCGGAGGGATCAATGGACGGAAACGGCGGCCCCGCACACTGCCCCAGCAAGTCGACGACGGGAGATCACATGTTCCACCTGGGGTGGTTCGTCGGGGGCGGATTCGGCCCGCAGGCCTGGAACAGCCAGTGGTCGGGAACGCACGGCGCCGAATGGACGCGGGGCGATTTCTACGCCGAGCTGGCCCGATCCCTCGAACGAGCCTGTTTCGACTATCTCATCCTCGAGGACGGCCTGATGATCACCGACGCGTATCGGGGATCGATGGAGGTCGACCTGAAGTACGCCTGGGAGTCGCCCCGACTGGACCCGATGGCGGCGGTCGCGGTGATGAGCCAGGCGACCTCGCGGATCGGCCTCGTGGCCACCCTGTCGACGTCGTTCTACCCGCCGTTCATGGCGGCCCGCATGCTGGTCTCCCTCGATCATCTTTCCGCCGGGCGGGTCGGGGCGAACCTCGTCACCTCGAGCAGTCACCGCTCGGCCCAGAACTTCGGCTTCGACGAGCACTTCGAGCACGACCTGCGCTACGAGATGGCCGACGAATGGATGGAGCTCGTCGACCGGCTGTGCGCGTCGTGGGAACCGCAGGCCGTGGTCGCGGACCAGCAGGCCGGCATCTTCGCCGACTTCCGCAAGGTGCACACGGTGAACTTCGCCGGCCGGTTCCACCGCAGCCGAGGGCCGTTGAACGCCCCCGCCGGCCCGCAGGGACGCCCGGTCATCTGCCAGGCCGGTGGCTCCCCGGCCGGCCGGGAGTTCGCCGCCAAGCACTCGGACACGATCATCGCGGTGCCGCACGGCATCGAGGGGATGAAGGCGTACCGGGAGGACGTCTCGGCCCGGATGATCCGCCACGGCCGCAAACCGGCCGACTGCAAGGTGCTGTACCTCGTCAACCCGGTCATCGGGGAGACCGACGACCAGGCACGCGAGCTGCTGGCTCACCGGCGGGCCCGCCAGCGCAGCCCGGAGGTGATGGAGACGGTCCTCGCCCAGATGTCGTACTTCAGCGGAATCGACTTCGCGCAGTTCGATCTGGACGGCCCCTTCCCCGACCTGACCGGCCGGGTCAACGGCCACCAGAGCTCGATGACCCGATTCGCGAACGCCGCCGCCGGCCGGACGCTGCGCGAGACGGTGATGGACCACGACACCGTCGAGTCGGTCGAGCTCGTCGGCTCGCCGGACACCGTCGCCGCGCAGATGGGCGAGGTGATGGCGGAGGTCGGCGGGGACGGGTTCCTGATCGCCACGCCGGTGCACCGCCGCGTGGTCGCCGAGATCGCCGACGGCCTGGTGCCCGCGTTGCAGCGCCGCGGCCTCATGCGGACCTCCTACCCGCACGAGCTGTTCCGGGACAACCTGCTCGAGTTCTGAGTCAGCCGCCCGCGGGGGTCGCGGCCGGGCCGACTCCGCGCAGCAGCAGGTCGACCAGCGGCGTGACGTGCGCGGCGAGAGCGGCCCGGGCGGCGGCGCGCTCGTGGGGCGGCATCGCCAGCGCGTGCATGAGCACGCCGCCGAACAGGCCCTCGAGCAGCGGCCGGCCGTCGACCCCCGCCGGCAGCTCGCCGCGACCGATCGCCCGGTCGACGATGCGCTGGGCCGCGTCGGTGTGCTTCGTGACGATCCGTTCGTGGAAGCCGCCCAGGTCGAGGGACTCGACGGCGGCGTCCACGGCGATGCGCACCGTCACCCAGCCCATCGGGTCGAGGAAGTGGGCCAGCAGGCTCGACGCCAGGGCGAGCACGTCCCCGGGCAGCGAGCCGGTGTCGTGGTCGACGACGAGCGGGCGGGTGTAGGCGTCGATCGCGTCGACCAGGAGCTGTTCCTTGGTCGGCCACCGCAGGTACATCGACGACTTGCCGACCCCGGCGCGCCCGGCGACGGCGTGCATGGTGAAGCCCGCCCAGCCGGATCGGGCGTACTCGGCCAACGCCGCGTCGAGGACCCGCGCCTGCAGGTCGGGGTCCCGGGGCCGCCCGCGCACGGCCTGCCCCGTCGTCGTCTGCACCATCGGTCTCCTCGTCCCCCGTCCGCCTGCGTGCCGCCCGCCGCCAGCGTGTCGCCTGCCGCCAGCGGTGTCGCCCGCCGTCCGCGGTACCGCCTGCCGCCAGCGGTGTCGCCCGCCGTCTGCGGTCCATCATCGCGCGGCGGCCGGCGGCGACCCTTGCGGACGCTCCGTGTCCGCAATAACGTTTGTGACCTGCGCTACACCGAAGTCAGGAATTGCTTTCCGGAAGGAGTGTCGGATGGGCACGCTCGACGGCAGGACCGCCTTCATCACCGGAGTCGCCCGCGGGCAGGGGCGGGCGCACGCGGTGCGGCTGGCCCGCGAGGGGGCCGACATCATCGGCGTGGACATCTGCGCCGACATCGCGTCGATGGACTATCCGAACGCCTCGCCGGCCGATCTCGCCGAAACCGTGGAGCTCGTCGAGAAGCTGGGCGGGCGAATCGTCGCCCGCCAGGCGGACGTGCGGGACTTCCCCGGGCTCTCCGCCGCCTTCCAGGAGGGGTTCGCCGAGTTCGGCCGGGTGGACATCGTCATCGCGAACGCCGGCATCATCCGGCTGTCGCCGGAGGAGGACCCGTTCACCGAGTGGCAGGACGTCATCGACACGAACCTCACGGGCGTCTTCAAGACGGTGCGGGCCGCCTTACCGGCGCTGATCGAGGGCGGGCGCGGTGGGGCGATCGTCCTGACCAGTTCCAGCGCGGGCCTGAGAGGAACGGGCAGCCCGGCCGCGGGCCCGCAGGCGTACACGGCGGCCAAGCGCGGCCTGGTCGGGCTCATGCAGGTACTCGCGAACGACCTGGCCAAGCACTGGATCCGGGTGAACACGATCCACCCCACCGGCGTCGCCACCGGAATGACGATGAACGAGTCGATGGCGAAGCTGCTCGCCGAGTCGGACAACGCCACCGCCGCGATGCAGAACGCGCTGCCCATCGAGATCCTCCAGCCCGAGGACATCTCCGATGCGGTCGCCTGGCTGGTCTCGGACGCCGCGAAGTACATCACCGGCGTCGCGCTGCCGATCGACGCCGGCTTCGCGGTGCGCTGAGCGAACCCGTCCCCGCGGCCGGCTGACCGGCCACGGCCCGCCAGCCCGCCGCCGCGGGGGGCATCCCATTCGCGGCACTCATCCAGCTCACACCGGCCGCCTGCAATCATCTCCCCTCATGGATGGTCGCCGACTGCCGTCGTTGCCCGTCGAACGGGACGACGCCTGCCTCCCACCGCCGCACGCCGCACCCCCGCGCCGGCCGGACGCCGCGTGAGGCGGACTCCCCGCTCGGCGGGGCCGGACGAGTCCGTGCCGCCGGCGGGCGCCGTGCCCGCACCGGCGGCGCCGCCCGGGTCCCGGCCGGCCCGCCCCGCGGGTGCCGTCGACCTGCCGCGGACGCTGGTGGTGGCGGACAAGTTCCCCCCGGTCCTCGGCGGCATCCAGACTTTCGCCTGCCACCTCACCGCCGGTCTGCCCGCCGACCGGGTCGTCGTCGTCGCGCCCGCGGCGCCCGGCGCCGAGGAGTTCGACCGCACGCTGCCCTTCCCGGTGGTCCGGGCCGGTGAGCGGATCCTCACCTCGCCGCGGTCCCGGCGCCTGCTGCGCTCGCTGGTGCGCAGCGAGGGCTGCGACGCCGCCTGGTTCCCCACCGCCGCGCCGTACGGGATGCTCGGCCCGACGCTGCGCGAGGCGGGGGTCACCAGGGTGGTGGCGTCCAGCCACGGGCACGAGGTCGCCTGGTCCCGGCTGCCGGTGGGCTGGTCGCTCGTGCGCACCGTCGCCGCCCGCGCCGACGTGCTGACGTACCTCACCGCGTTCACCCGGCGCCGGCTGGTCGCCGTCTCCCCGCGGGGCACCACCCTCGCGCGGCTGACCGGCGGCGTCGACACCCGCCGCTTCCGGCCGGGCGCCGGCGGGGCCGACATCCGCCGAGCCCTGGGCTGGTCGGACCGCCCGGTCGTGATCTGCGTGGCCCGGATGGTGCCGCGCAAGGGGCAGGACACCCTCATCCGCGGCTGGACCACCGTGCGGCGCCGCCACCCGGGGGCCCGGCTGCTGCTCGTCGGGCAGGGGCCGGCCGAGGGCCGGCTGCGCCGCCTCGCCGGGCAGGTGGGGGTGGCCGACGAGGTGCACTTCGCCGGCGCGGTCGGTGAGGAGGAGCTGCCCGCCTACCTCGACGCCGCCGACGTGTTCGCCATGCCGTCGCGCACCCGCTGGCTCGGCCTGGACCTGGAGGGGCTCGGCCTGTCCTCCCTGGAGGGGGCGGCCAGCGGGCTGCCCGTCATCACCGGCGCCCAGGGCGGCGCGCCCGACGTCGTCCTGCCCGGCCGCACGGGCGAGGTCGTCGACGGCCGCAACACCACCGCCGTGGCCCGGGCCGTCGTGGAGCTGCTCGACGACCCCGACCGGGCCGCCCGGATGGGCCTGGCCGGGCGGGAATGGATGCGCGAGGCATGGAGCTGGGGCGGGCTCGCCGGACGCCTCGCCGGGCTGCTCGCGGGCGGCTCGGGTGCCGATCTCGATCCGGTCACGCGACACTCTGGTGAACCGTCACGGACGCGTCGCGGAACTCTGGGCGAGGACGTGTCGGGGACCATCACTCCGGATGGCATCATCCCGGACGGCATCGGGACAGACGGCATCGGGACAGACGGCATCGGCACGGACGGCATCGGGATGGACCGGGTCGACGTGGCCCAGGGCCACGCGGACGCCAGGACGGGAGGACCGTGATGCGCCAGATACCGGAGGCGTCGGCGGCGGGCGGCGGGGCGTTGCCCGCGCCGGCCCTCAGCGCCGCCCCGGCCCTCAGCGCCGCCCCGGCAGTGGTCATCGCCCGGACCGGCTCGGCCGCACCCACGCTGCCGGGCGGGGACCTCGTCCTCGCCGGTCCGAGCGCGGGTGCGGCCGTGGCCGTCGCGCCCCGTCGCGGCCGGTTCTGGCTGGTTCGTCCGCTGCTGGCCTGCGCGGCGCCGCTGGTGGCGGTGGTGTGGCTGGTGCGGTCGTGGTCGACGGTGCGGACCGGCATCGACGCGCTGGCCAGCGCCCATCCGTTCTGGCTGGTGGGCGCGGTCGCCGTCGCCCAGCTCACCTGGGTCGCCGGCGCGGCCTGCCAGCAGGGGACGGTGCCGCGGTCGCTGCCGGTCCGCCGGCTGCTCGCCGCCCAGGTGGCGGGCAGCGTGGCCAACCACGTGCTGCCCGCCGGGTTCGGGGTCGGCGCGGTGAAGCTGCGTTTCCTGCACCGGCACGGCTTCTCCCTGCGGGAGTCCCTGACGGCGGTCGGCCTCGACGCCACCGCCGGGGTCACCACCCATCTCGCCGTGCTGGCCGTCCTGCTGGCCGGGGGATTCCTGCCGGTGGACTCCGCCCGGCTGCCGGACAGCGGCCCGGTGGCCCTGGGCATTGCGGTGGCCGCGGCGGCCGTCGCCGTCGCCGCGCTGCTGGGCTGGCTGGTGCCGGCGGCCCGGCGGGTGGCGCACGGGGTGTGGGCACGGGTCGTCGACCATCTACGGTCGATGCGCTCCACGATCCGCTCACCCAGCCGAGCGGCGATGTTGTGGGGCGGCTCGGCAGCCATCCCCCTGCTGCACGCCGCGACCCTGTGGGCGATCATGCGTGCGCTGCACCTGCCGCTCGGCGTCGGGGCGGTCTTCGCGCTGTACTTCGCCGCCAGCGCCGCCTCGGCTCTGGTGCCCTCGCCGGGCGGCTTCGGCTCGCTCGACGCGGCCCTGACCGCGGCGATCATCGCCGCCGGGCAGTCCCCCGCCGTCGCGCTCGCCGCGGTCCTGGGCTACCGGCTGGTCACGGTGTGGCTGCCGATGGCGCCCTCGGCCTGCGTGCTCGCGCTGATGGTCCGCCGCGGCCACCTGTAGCGGAGCGGCGAGGCGGGCGGGACGCTAGCCGCCGACGCGCGGACCGTCGGACCGCGCGGGACCGGCCGCCGCGGCATCGGGTTCGGTGCCGCTCGGGCCCGGGGACCCGGCCCCGTCCGGCGCGGCCGGCTGGTCGGCGAAGGCCGCGCCGGTCTCCCGCAGCGGCACCTCCTTGAGCAGCAGGGACAGCACGAAGGCGATGACCAGCACGGCGGCGCCGACCAGGAAGGCGACCGTGATCGCGTTGGTGAAGCCGACCTTGAAGGGGTGGGTCAGCGCCGGGTCGAGGCCGCTGAGGAACGAGGTGTCGTTGAGGCTGCCCGAGCCGCCCGAGGACGCGGAGCCGAGCGCCTTGAGCTGGTCGGGATGGCTGCGCGCGGCCGCGTCGAACGCCGCCGTGCCGCGCGCGTCCGCGTAGGCGGAGGTGATCCGGGAACCGACGATCGAGTACACGATCGACAGGAACACCGCCACCCCGAGGGTGCCGCCGAGCTGCCGGAAGAACGTCGTCGAGGATGTCGCCACCCCGATGTCCCGCGGCGGTACGGCGTTCTGCATCGCCAGGACGATCGTCTGCATGTTCAGGCCAAGCCCGGCGCCGACGACGAACATCGCCAGATCGATGTAGACGAGGCTGCTGTCGGCCGACAGCCGCCACAGCAACAGCATCCCGACGACGAGCAGCGCCGAGCCGATCACGGGCAGGATCTTGTATCGGCCGGTCCGCGCGGTGATCTGCCCGGCCACGAGCGAGAGCAGCATGATGCCCAGGACCAGCGGGAGGGTGAGCAGGCCGGCCTTGGTCGGCGAGTTCCCCTTGACGAGCTGCAGGTAGAGGGGGATCAGGGTGATCCCGCCGAACATGCCGATCCCGATGATCGCCGACTGGGCGGATCCGACGGCGAAGACCCCGTTGCGGAACAGCCGGGGCGGCAGCAGGGCATCGTCCTTCGCGCGCCGCTCCGCGACCACGAACGCGGCGATGCCGACCAGCCCGATCGCGTAGCAGGCCAGCGAGGAGCCCGCGCCCCAGCCCCACTCGCGGCCCTGCTCGGCGACGATGAGCAGCGGCACCAGGGCGACGATCAGCGTCAGGGCGCCGGGGTAGTCGATGTGGTGCTCGCGGCGCTCGTGGGAGATGTGCAGGACCCGTGCGACGACGACGAGCGCGCCGATGCCGATCGGCACGTTGATCAGGAAGATCCACCGCCAGCCGGCGACGCCGAGCAACGTGTCCTGGCCGGCCAGCGCGCCGCCGACGACGGGCCCGAGGACGCTGGACGTGCCGAACACCGCCATGAAGTAGCCCTGGTACTTCGCCCGCTCCCGCGGCGGGATGATGTCGCCGACGATCGCCAGGGCGAGGGAGAACAGGCCGCCGGCCCCGATGCCCTGCACCGCCCGGAACGCGGCGAGCATGTACATCGACGTCGCGAAGGTGCACAGCGCCGAGCCGGTGATGAACACGGCGATCGCGAACAGGAAGAACGGCTTGCGCCCGTAGAGGTCGGACAGCTTGCCGTACAGCGGGGTGGCGATCGTCGAGGTGATCAGGAAGGCGGTGGTGACCCATGCCTGCGCGGTCAGCCCGTGCAGGCTCTCGCCGATCCGGTAGATCGCCGTGGAGACGACCGTCTGGTCCAGCGCCGCGAGGAACATCCCCAGCAGCAGGCCGGAGAGGATGACCATGATCTGGCGGTGCGAGTAGCCGCCGTGGGCGGTGGGCCCGGCGGCGTCCGTGCCACCGGCAGCGTCCGTGCCACCGGCAGCGTCCGTGCCACCGGCAGCAGTGGCTTTCCCGGCAGTGGAGGTCATGCGGGTGTGTCTCCTCTCGACCTGCCGGTCGCGGTCCGGGTCGGCGGGTGCCACGACGGCGCCGGCCGCACCGGATCCACTACCGGAATGCTCCTCCCGCGGGCGTTAAACCACGTTCCGCCCACGACGCTTCTGGCCATCCTGCCCCTCGCGGTGCCCACCGTCCCGCGACCCGGCGGGACAGCCGCGTCGGCCGTCCTGCCGGTCTCCCCGATCCCGACTGCCTCGCCGATCCCGCCGGTCCGACCGGTCCGACCGGGTCCCGGCCAGTCACACGGAGCTCGGCCGGTAGAGGCGGGCGTAGGCACCGCCGTCGGCGAGCAGGTCGCGGTGGGTGCCGTCCTCGACGACGCGGCCGTGGTCCATGACGTAGATGCGGTCGGCGTCGATCACCGTCGACAGCCGGTGGGCGATCACCAGGCAGGTCCGGCCGACGGCGAGCCGGTCCAGCGCCGTGCGTACCGCGGCCTCGGAGACCGTGTCCAGCGCGGACGTCGCCTCGTCGAGGACCAGCACCTGCGGCGACTGCAGCAGGACGCGGGCGATGGCGAGCCGCTGGCGCTCGCCGCCGGACAGCCGGTAGCCCCGCGCGCCGACCCGGGTCGCCAGCCCCTCGGGCAGCCGGTCGAGCAGGGCGGACAGGCTGGCCGCGTCGAGGGCGGCCCGCAGCTCGTCGTCGGTCGCGTCCAGCCGGCCGTAGCGGAGGTTCGCCGCGATCGTGTCGTGGAACAGGTGCGGGTCCTGCGGGACCACGCCGATCGCCGCGTGCAGCCGGGCCGGCGGGATCGTGTCGAGCGGGACGCCGCCGAGCAGGACCCGGCCCCGCTGCGGGCGGTGCACCCCGCTGGCCAGGTAGGAGATCGTCGTCTTGCCCGCGCCGCTGGCGCCGACGACGGCCGTGGTCGTCCCGGCCGCGACGCGCAGCGTCACCCCCCGCAGGTTCCAGGACGGATCGTCGGGGCCGGGGTGCTCGTGCGCCGCGGCGTCCATCGCCCGTGCGGGCCCCGGCACGGCCTGGTCGTAGGCGAACCACACGTCGTCGAGCGTCAGGTCGAGGCCCACCGGCACCGCGTCCGCGCCGACGCGCGGGTCCACTGCCGGGGCCCGGGGCACCGCGATGGCGGCCGGCGGCCCGGTGAGCATCGTTGCGGCCTCGTCCTCGGGCACGTCGAGCAGGGCGAAGATCCGCCGGAAGGAGGCCCCGGCGCCGGCCAGTTCGGAGCGCAGGTCGACCGCGGAGGACAGCGGGCCGAACGACACCAGCAGCGCGCCACCGAGGGCGGCGACCGTGCCGAGCGTCGTCCGCTCGGAGGAGACCAGCCAGGCGCCGAGAGTGACCACGGCGGTCATCGTCGCGACGATGCCGAGATTGACCAGAAACCGGACCCGGGAGGTGAGCCGGGCCTGTTCCCGGGCGGCGGCGAGCAGCTCGGCGCCGGCCGCGTCGAACCGCTCCCGCTCGTAGTCGACCCGGTCGAACAGCCGCACGTGCAGCGCCCCGGACACCGACGCGGTGTCGGACACCTGGGCCATGAGCTGGCCGTCGAGCTCCCGCTGGCGCTGCGACAGCGCGGCCAGGCGGCGCCGCCCGGACCGGATGATCACCAGGGTGGCCGGGGCGAACACCATCACCGCGAGGCTGAGTCGCCAGTCCAGCGCGAAGACGACGGCGGTGCCGACGACGATGTCCGCCAGCCGGCAGATGACCGCCTGCACGGTCGCGGAGATCGCGTTCTGGGCGGCCAGGACATCCGAGGACATCACCGTCATCACCTCGCCCTGCTGGCTGCGGGGGAAGAAGGCGAACGGCAGCCGCTGCAGGTGGGCGTTGACGGTCTGGCGGATGCGCACTGAGACGACCCCGCCGAGCCGGGCGATGAGCGCCATCCGCAGGGACAGCACGGTCGACTCGAACACCAGCACCGCGCACAGCAGCAGGACGGGGACGGCGAGGTCGCGCACCCGACCGGTCGGCAGCGAGATGTCGATGAGGTGGCGCAGGATGAACGGCCCCGCGGCGACCGCGGCCGATCCGAGCACGGACAGGCCGACGAGAGCGGCCACGACCCGCCCCTGGTCGGCGAAGAAGCGCTCGCTGCGCCGGGCCTCGGCCGCGCCGGTCAGCCGGGCGAGCACGCGGGCGTGCAGGACAGTCACTTTCGACGGGACGGGCGGCGGCTGACTGGGCACGGGGAGAGGCTATGCGGCCGCGGGCGGCGGGCCGCAGGTGGTGGGCGGCGGGCCTCGGGCGGCCCGAGGCGGCCTCACCGCAACCACCCGCAACGACAAGCTTACGTTCTGAAACTTAGGGAACACAGTCCGTGACTGCTCTGTGCGCGGACGCCCCTGCCCACCCGGCTGGTCCCCACGGCCACGACAAGCCCGGTCAGCCGGTCGCTCAGGCCGTCCGGCCCCGCGACGCCATCCATCCACGCGACGCCATCCATCCACGCGATCCACCCGTCGGTCGGGTCCGCGGACGCGGGCCAGAGGGGGGAACCCATGAGTTGGTCCCGCACGCCACGTCGGTGCCCATCTCGCGCCTTCGTCCTGGCCGCCACGCTGACGGCGGCGCTGGCCTCGCCCGGCCTGCTCGGCACGGGCGCCGCCGCGACACCGACCGGCGCCCCGGGCGGCCCGGCGCCGACGGGCAGCCCCGCCACCGCGAGCCCCGCCACCGCTAGCGCCGCCACCGCGAGCCCCGGCGCTTCAAGCTCCGCTGCTTCGAGCCCCGCGGGCGGCGGCTGCCCGTCCTACCCGTCGACGGCCGGCCCGCTGGGTAGCTGGGAGACCGTCACCGCCCTGCCCGCCCCCCGCGCTCACCTCGCCGCCACCACCGGCTGCGACGGGCGGATCTATGCGATCGGCGGCCAGCAGACCGCCGGGGTCGCGGGCGGAGCCGGCGGCGCGTCGGGTTCGGCCACCGGCTCGCCCACCCAGAGCGCCTCCCCGTCGAGCGCCTCTGCCTCCCCGACCTCGACTCCCTCCCCGACCTCGACTGCCTCCCCGACCTCGACTGCCTCCCCAACCGCGACGTCCACCTCGACGCCGACCTCCACCTCAGCTCCGACCTCGACCCGGACGGGGTCGCAGACGGCCCCGACCACGGCGCCCGCAGGCGGTCCGACCACCAGCTCGACGATCATCCCGGGTGCGTTGACCGGCGAACCGACGTTCGGCCCCTTGTCCAACGCGCCGAACGCGCCCGGCGACAACGGCGCACCGCCCTTGACCGACTCGCCCACCGGCACCGACTCACCCACCAGCACCGACTCACCCACCGACGAGTCGTCGGTGACGCCGAGCACGTCGGCCACGCCGAGCGGGTCGCCGACCGGCACCGGCTCGCCGAGTGCGGCGCCCGGCGCGGCCGTGCCGCCGGTGGGCACCGTCCAGGTCTTCGATCCGGGCAAGAACGCCTGGACGAACGCGGCCGACCTGCCGACCCCGCGGACGCATCTCGCCGCGGCGACCGGCACCGACGGCCGGATCTACGCGATCGGTGGCCGATCCGGTGCCGCGAACGACCCGACGGACACCGTCGAGGTCTACAAGCCGTCCGATGGCACCTGGACGAGCGGGACGGCGCTGCCCAAGCCGATGGGTGAGCCGCGGGCGGCCCGCGCGGCCGACGGGAAGATCTACGTCCTCGACGGCGACACGCTGGCCATCTACGACCCCGACGCCGCAAGCTGGACCACGGCGGACGCGCCGCCGACCCCCGTCACGGCGCCGGTCCTCACCGCCCTGCCCGACGGCCGCATCCTCGCCGCCGGTGGCAGCGCGGCGAGCGGCGCCTCGTCCGGCGTGTACGCCTACACGCCCGGCACGGGTGGCAGCGGATCCTGGACCCAGGTGTCCGACCTGCCGACCGGGGTGACCCAGGCCGCCGGCGCCACCGGGCCGGACGGACGGGTGTACGTCGTCGGCGGCCGGGACGCGGGCGGCGACGTCACCGACGCGGTGCAGGTCTACTCCCCGGACGACGACCAGTGGACCGCCGGCCCCACCGGTCCGGCCGCCAAGCGGGCGGACGCCGCCGCGACCACCGGCGGTGACGGCCGGGTGTACGTGCTGGGCGGCACGGCCGGCGGTGACGCCCTGGACACGGTGGGGGCCCTGAGCGGGTAGGTCCCCGACCCACCTGGGTGGGGCGGTCGGCACGGCGCCGGCCGCCCCACCCTGCGTCAGGTCGGCGCCGTCGCCGCCGCCTGAGCGCGCCGGCCGCAGCGGAGGGATGACCGCGATGAGCGCGAAGCTGTCGGCCGCCGACAGCCACCGGTCGCCAGCCCCGGCCACCGGAAAGAGCGGGTCACCGGTACCGGACGCGGTAGGCGACCCAGGCGGGGGCGCCGGCGGCCAGCGGCAGCCAGAACGACACCAGCCGGTAGGCCAGCGTCGACACCGCGGCGGCCGCCGCCGGCACCCCGGCGAGCGCGAGGGTTCCGGTCAGGCCCGCCTCGACGAAGCCGAGACCACCGGGCGTGATGGGAATCATGGCGAGGACATTGGCGGCGACGTAAGCGAGCAGCACGAGGGAGACCCGCGGATGTTGGCCGGCCCCGGCCAGCGCCGCGAGCAGCGCGAGGTAGTCCAGCCCCCACTTGCCGGCCGCGGTCAGCACGGCCCCGGGCCAGCGGCTCCCCAGCGAGCGGACCACGTCCGTGCGCCGGGCGACGAGCACGTCGGGAAGGTCCGCGGGCACCGACCGCCGGGCCAGCCGGGCCAGCCAGGTGACCGCCCGAGCGAGCAGTCGGACCGTCGTGTCCGACCGCGCGAGGACCACGCCGACGATCACGAGCAGCGCGAACGCCAGCCCGCCGGTGGTCGCGATCGCGGTGAGCCCGGACGGGGCCGGCTGGCCGAAGGTGATCACCGGCAGGACGACCAGGGGCAGGCCGAACACGATGCCCGTGGTCACCATGGAGGTCGCGGTCAGCGCGAAACCGGCGGCGGCGGGATCGCAGCCGCCCCGGTTCAGCATGCGGAACTGCACGGCGCCGCCGACCGCGATCCCGCCCGGCACGATCCGGCTGATGCTGTTCGAGACGAGCTGCGAGGTGACCGAGAGGAACCAGCTCAACCCGCTGATCGCGATCCGCTGGAGCTGCCAGACGCAGGCGAAGCTGGCCGCCTCCAGCAGCACCATCGCCGGGTACCACAGGGGCTGGAACGCCCGCAGCCGGGGAAACGCGGAGAACACCGCGAGGAGCTGCGGCATGAGCAGGTACAGCGCCACGCCGGTCGCGGCGAGCGGGACGACCCGGCCGGCCACCCGGGCCCAGCCGAAGCCGCCCGGCACGACGTCGCCGGCGGAGAGCTCGGTCCCGGCATCCGACGGCTCCACCGACGCGGTCGGACGTTCCGCCGAGGCATCGGGATGGTCGCCGGCGGCCTCGTCCGGGACCGGCAGGAACGGCTCGTCCGGGACCAACGGGTGCGGCTCGTCCGGATTCGGCGGGAACGGTTCCTCCGCCTCGGGTCTGCCCGCCGACACGGCGGCCACCTCCCCTCGAACGCCATGCCGGCCCGTCCCCCGGTACCCGCCAGCGCAGCCCAGCCGGTGACCATCACGCCACCAACGGCGTGACCATCTCGGAATGCCCCGTCACCTTACGCAGCCCGCCACTGGCGGCCGGCGTGGTGTTCCGCTCTACCGCGGGACACCATCCGATCCCACCCTGCCCACGGATCTAGGCTGTCCTCATGCATGCTGCCGCAGCGGGGGGTAGCCGCGGCGGGCCGCGGCGCGGCGCGCTGCACGAGGCCGAGATCGTGGGCGAGGCTCTGGAGATCATCGGGGCGGACGGGGTGGAGGGCCTCACCATGCGCCGCCTCTCCGACCGCCTCGGCGTGGCGGTGGGCGCGACGTACAAGCACGTACCGACGAAGGAACACCTCCTGCGCCTGGTCACGCTCGAGCTCTACGCCCGGGTCGGCGCGTGCGAGCCGACCGGCGCGGACTGGAGTGCCGGCATCCGGTCGTTCCTGCTGCGTTTCCGCGAGGTCGTCGGCGCCTACCCGGGGATGGCGGGCCACATCTCCGCGCACGTCGCCGACCCGATGCCGCATGGGCTCTACACGTCCCTGAACGGGACGCTGCGAGAGGTCGGCTTCACCCCGATCGGCGCGGACCGGGTGGTGCGGGTCCTGTTCTTCTACACCTCCGGGGCCATGCTGGCGCCGCTGACGCCGGACGAGCACGCGGACGCCGAGTTCGCCGCCGGGCTCGACCTGGTGCTCGACGGCGTCCACCGGTCCCTCGAACGCGACCGCGCCGCCACCGCCTGATCCGGACCAGCCTGATCCGGACCAGCCTGATCCGGACCCGCCCGAGCGAAACCAGCCGAGCCGTTATCAGCCGAGCCGCCGCCGTCAGCTCACGGCCGGGTGTTCGTCGCGGGGGAACGCCCGCTGGAAGGCCTCGGCGACGCGGAGGACCAGGTCCTCGCGGCCGTGCCAGGCCGCGATCTGCAACCCGACGGGCAGGCCGTCGACGAAGCCGCAGGGCACCGTCACCGCGGGGAACCCCAGCCAGTTGAAGATCATCGTGTGGCTGCAGTACACCGGGGCGAAGCTGCCGCCCGGGAAGGTCGGGCCGTCCACGGTCCAGGCACGCTCCCACTCCTCGACGGGAGCGGCGATCCGCTGCGCGGTGACCGACAGGATGACGTCGTAGCGCCGGAACAGGCGCTGGAAACGCTCCCAGTTGCGCGCCCGCGACTGCGCCTGCTCGCGGTAGAGCACCGGGTCCAGCGCCGGCAGCGGGGCCGAGTTGGTGCCGACCATGACCTCGTAGACGGAGGGCTCCACCGTCCAGCGCACGGTGCCCCGCTCGGCGCGGTCCTCCCAGACCTCCTCGGTCGGGTCGACGGTGGCCCCGAGGGTGGCGAGGCTGTGCGCGGCCGCCCGGGCGACGTCGATGATCCGCGCGCTGTCGGCGGTGGCGTAGGTCGCGGCGAAGCCGAAGTCCTCGGTCCACGCCATCGACATCCCCTCGACACCCCGGTCGAGGGCCTCGACCGGATCGGGGGTGTCGTCCTGCAGGCACACGTAGTCCCGTCCGTCGCCGCCGCTCATCGCACGGGTGAACAGCGCCGCGTCGCGGACATACCGCGCCAGCGGCCCGTAGCTGGCGGTGAGCAGCATCGTCGGCTTGTCGTAGTTGACGTGGGGGATGAGCCCGCGCGAGGTGTGCAGGCCCACCACCCCGGAGTAGGCGGCCGGCAGCCGGGTCGAGCCCCCGCCGTCCGAGCCGATGGTCACCGGCAGCAGCCGGGCCGCCGCCGTCGCGGCGCCACCGGAGCTGGACCAGCCGGGGACCCGGGTGGTGTCCCACGGGCTGAGCGCCTCGGCGTCCCAGTTGAACGGACTGAACACACCGGGGCGGTCCCGGGCGAGCGTCAGGTCGGCGCCGGCACCCATCATCGTGTTCGTCCCGATGATGATCGCCCCGGCCCGGCGCAGGCGCTCGACGCAGATGTCGTCGAAGGTCGACACCACGTCCGTGCCAGGCTGGACGTAGCGCAGCCCCTCGACGCGGATGTGCGACTTCACCGACGTCGGGATCCCGTGCAGCGGCCCGAGGACCTCGCCGGTGGCCACCGCCCGGTCGGCGCGCCGGGCCTGCTCGCGGGCGCCGGCGCGGTCGACCTGTTCGAAGGCGCGCAGGGTGGGGTTGAACTCCTCGATGCGGCCCAGGAAGTGCTCGGTGACCTCCACACAGGACACCTCGCGCTTGCCGATCAGTTCCCGGATGCGCCACGCGGGCAGCCAGGTGAGTTCCTCGCTCATGCCGATCGTCTCCTCGTCGCCGTGGGCGGGTGTCGTGCCGTGGGCGGGTGTCGTGCCGTGGGCGGGTGTCGTGCCGGACTGGGTCAGGCGGTGCCGTGGGCGGGTTCGGGGGTCTCCTCCCGCACGGCGTCCCCGACGCCGTCGGGCCCGGGTCGCATGACGTCGCCCGGTCCGTCCGGGGCAGGTCGCGCGCCGTCGGCGCGGAAACGGGCGGTGCCCAGGTAGGCGTCGACGACGGCCGGCGTACCGCTGATCTCGGCCGGCGTGCCCGCGCCGATCAGCACCCCGAAGTCGAGCGCGTAGACGCGGTCGCAGGTGCGCAGCACCATGTCGACGTTGTGCTCGACGAGGAAGACGGCCATCCCGCGCTCGTCCGCGAGCCGGCGCAGCACCGCGCCGAGCTCGCGGGTCTGGGCGTCACCGAGGCCGGCCGCCGGCTCGTCGAGCAGCAGGACGCTGTGGCCGCCCGCCACGGCACGGGCCACCGCGAGCATCCGCCGGTGGGCGTAGCCGAGATCCTGGACCGGCGTGTCGAGGAACGGCGCGAGCCCGAAGTCGGCGACCGCGGCCCAGCCGGCGGGGGTGAGCCGGCCGCGGTCCGGGACGACCAGGTTGGTGACGTAGGCGAGGCTGTCCCGGCGGTCGCAGGCGCTCTGCAGGTTCTCCAGGACGGTGAGGTCCTCGAACAGTTCCAGTGACTGGAACGACCGGCCGAGCCCCGCCCGCGCCCGCCGTTCGCGGCTCCAGCCGTCGATACGCGTCTCGCCGAGACGCACCTCGCCGCCGGCCAGGGTGGTGAAACCGGTGATCGCGTCGATCGTCGTGCTCTTGCCGGCGCCGTTCGGCCCGATCAGGCCCACGATCTCGCCGGGGCGAACGCGCAGGCTCAGCTCGCGCAGCGCGGCGACACCGCCGAAGCGCACCGACACCTCGCGCAGCTCCAGCGCGAGCGGCGGGACGCGATGCTGCTCGCGGCCCACCGCGCGCCCCGCCCCCCCGACCTCGGCCGCCGACAGTTCGGACGCCGACGATTCGGGTGCCGACGATTCGGGTGCGGGGGTGGTCGCCCGCCGCGCCCGCGACTGGAGCCCGGGCAGCCGGGGAAGGCGCTCGGCCACCAGCGCGCGCAACCGGTCGTCGGCGCGACGGCGCAGGAACACCAGGCCGTCGGGCGCGGAGGTCAGCATGAACAGCAGCCCGACCCCGCTCGCCAGCGCCAGGTAGAGCGCGACCTTCGCACCGAGGAAGCTGAAGATCTGCTGGCCGAGCGTGTTCGGGGCGAACGAGCTGCCCACCAGCGGCCCCGTGGTGGCCCCGACGCCACCGAGGACCGCGTTCTGCAGGGCCGTCACCGACTGCAGGCCCGCGAAGGCGCCGAAGCTCGGCACCGGATCGTGGAACGCCAGCAGGATGCCACCGAGGGAGGCGATCATCCCACCCAGGACGAAGGCGTAGAGCTTCGCGCCGACCACGGAGATGCCGAGCGCCGCGGCGGCGCGCTCGTTGGTCCGCACCGCGATCAGCCGCCGCCCGGCGCGGGACCGGCGCAGGTTGACGATCGCCAGGGCGATGACGACGAGGACGACGAGCACGAGGCTCGCGTACCGCTTCGGGAAGGTCAGCGCGTCGACCGCCAGCCCGAACACGCGGATCCCGCCGACCTGGTAACCCTCCACCCCGCCGGTGTAGCGGGAGTTGCCGAACACGACGGCCTCCAGCGAGATCGCCAGTCCCAGGGTGAGGATCGCGAGGTGCACCCCGCGGGTGCGCAGCCCGCCGAGGCCGACCACGATCCCGACCGGAACCACGGCGAGGACGCCGGCGAGGGCGGCGAGCCAGAACGGCCAGCCGTGGTCGGCCACCAGCCAGGCCGTCATCAGCGCCCCGACCCCGGCGAAGCCGATCTGGACGAGGGAGACCTGGCCGGCGTAGCCCGTGACCACCACGAAGGACATCAGGATGATCGCGACGATCATCTGGAGGCCGAACGCGTTGACCCACGCGGCGGGCAGCAGCCACCAGATGCACACGACCGACGCGAGCACCGCGACTCCCGTCGCGAGCCGGTGGGGACGACCGGCGCCCAGCCGCGGCATCCGGCCGAAGCTGTCGCCCTTCCCTGCGGTCGTCCGCCCGCGGGCGAGCAGCACCACCGCGACGAGGACGAACGGGATGGCGGTCGCCAGACCGGGCGCGGTGACGTAGCGCGTCACCTCGGACTGCCCGATCCCGATCACCAGGCCCGCGGCGAGGGTGATCGGGAACGACGCGAACCGTCCCACCACCGCCGCGGCCAGCACCGGGATGACGAGGTAGGTGAGGTTCGCGGGCCCGAGTCCGGTGATCGGCGCGAGCAGGATCGCCGCGAGCGCGCCGAGGGCCGCGCCGATCGCCCAGTTCGCCGCCCCGATGAGATCCGGCGAGACGCCCAGGGCCGCGGCCGACCGGGAGTTCTCCGCCACCGCGCTCGTCGCCACGCCGAACCTGGTGAGCCGGTAGACGGCCCACAGCGCGGCGGTGAGCACCACGACGATGGCGAGGATGTAGAGGCGGTCCCGGCCGATCTGCGCCCCGAAGACGCCGACCGGTTCGATCGGCAGCATCGACGGGATCACCTTCGGCAGGTCCCCGTAGCGCAGCACCGCCACCGACTGCAGGACCACCAGCAGGGCGAGGGTCGCCACGATCCGGGCGAGGCCGGACGCCCCCCGCATCCGGCGCAGCACCAGCAGATGGAACGCCGTGCCGAGCACGGCGGCGGCGAGCAGCCCGAGGACCACCGAGAGGGCATCGGGCAGGTCGGCCCCGCGGCCCTCGAAGTACACGTAGGCGCCGACCATGCCCATCGCGCCCTGGGCGAAGTTGACCACGCCCGACCCGCGGTGCACCAGGACGAGTCCGACGGCGGCCAGTGCGTACAGCGCTCCGGCACCCACGCCGAGCGCGGCGAATCTGAATACCTCGGTCATCTCGATCCCCCGTGGATCACTTGGTCCGCAGGATGGGGGCGATGTCGTAGAAGTCGCCCTTGCGAACCGCCTTGCCCCCGGAGATCTCGTAGTTGATCCCGTAGTGGTTGAACACCCGACGGAACGACGGGTTGTCCAGCGGCTGCGAGGTCCAGGGCGGAACGACGCCCGCGAGGTCCACGCCGTGCAGGCCGTTCAGCGCGGTGGTGAGGGAGGCGGGCGTGACCTCGCCGGTGGTGGTGCGCAGCGCGGACCCGACGAGCCGCGCAGCGATCCAGGCGACGACGGCCTGCTCGGTGATCTTGGTCTTGGAGTCGACGGCCCGCGCGTCCGCCTGCACCTGCCCGATCCCGGTGGCGGCGGTGTCATGGGTGTTGAGCTGGCTGTCGACGACGATGAGGCCGTCGGCGAGGCTGCCCAGCGAGCTGAGGAGGTCCTCGTTGAAGATCGCCGAGATCCCGCCGATCGTGAGGGTGCGGCCACTCTGCCGCAGGGCGGTGAGCGCCTGCGCCGCTCCGCTCGGGACCAGGCTGACCGCCACGCACGTGGCGCCGGCGCCGGTCAGCTTGGCGACCGCGGGCGACAGGTCCGCGGCGTTGGCCGCGACCGGGGCCCGCGCGACCTCCTTGCCGCCCCGGGACTCGAACCCCCGCTTGATGTAGTCGATGAGGAAGTCCGAGCCGTCGAGGTAGACGATGCCGAGCTTGGTGCAGCCCGTCTTGGCCAGGCCCACCCCGAGGGAGACGTAGAGCGCGAACGACGAGCTGACCGGGAAGGAGTTGGGGCTCGTGTCGTCGCTGACCCCGACCACCGGGATGCCGGCCTTGGTCAGCGCCGTCTGGTCCTGTGCGGTGACGAAGCCCTGGATCACCCCGGCGACCTTCTCGGTGATCGCCCGCCGGGCGCAGATCTGATAGCCGCCGGACGTTCCCTTCGCGTCGCAGGTCTCGATCCGCACGTTGGGAAAGCCGCGGAGCACCCCGCGCGCCACCGGCACGACCTCCGGCACCTTGAAGGGAATGGTGCTGGTCAGGTCGCCGATCACCATGATCTTGGCACTGACGTTCGACGTTATGGCCGGCGGCGCGCTCGGCGAGCCACCCTTGCCGTCATCCGAAGACGATCCTCCGCATGCCGCCATTACTAGCGCGAGACATAATCCGACGACAATCGTCGCCGTGCGTAAATTCCTGCTCCCGACCATGTGCTCCCCACGGGTCCCGAACCTTACCAGAAGAGGTGTGAGCTGTTTCATACCGGGGCTACCGCTTGCTTTTTACCAGCTCGTATCCCGGTCCGCAAGTATTGGCGGAGCGCCTCGTAAGGCATTCCTGAAAGCAGGCAGCAGAAGGCGAAATAGGGTCGGCGCCTCGATCCGCTCCGGATATTCCACGGATCGATTTCTCGGCGGCATTCGGCGCCGTCGGGTGAAGGCCGGCGGGGGCACGGATGGCGGCCGGCGGGGCAGGCGGGGCAGGGCGAGGAGGCAGGAAACGAAGGGGCAGAGGGCGGGGTCAGGGGCGGGCCAGCCAGGTGGCGGAAGACGAGGGGCAGGCAGGGAAGGGGCAGGCAGGGAAGGGGCAGGCGGCGGCTGGGGGCGGCTGGGGGCGGCCGGCGGCGACCGGGGCCGGTCAGTCGCCGGGGGCGAGGGCGACGAGGTCGTCGTCCCAGGCGTGGTCGACGGCGGCCAGGTCGACGTCCTCGGCCGGGCGGGCATACCCGGAACGCTTGTGGAAGTGCGCGAGCAGGCGCGGGTCGACCTCGTGCTCGCCGAGCACCTCCTCGGGCCGCGGGCCGATGCGGGCGGCCGCGCGGGCCAGCGCCACCCGGTCGAGGCCGAAGACGTCGACGGCGTTCTCGCCGAGGATCGCCCGGGCCTCCCCCTCGGGCACGCCGGCGAAGGCGGCGCGGATCCAGTCGCGGGTGTTGGGCCAGGTCCCCTCCGGGTGCGGGAAGTCCACGCCGAACAGCAGTCGCCCCACGCCGATCTCGTGTCGCATCTCGATCTCGGCGCGGTGGGGCGAGGAGGGGATCGCCACGCAGTGCAGCCGGAAGTACTCACTCGGCGTCCGCTTCAGGGTTCCGCCCGGGCGGGCGGCGCGTTCGTCGAGGCGACGCAGGGTTGCCGGCAGCCAGTCGGCCCGCACCTCGGTCAGAGCCAGGCGCAGGTCCGGGAAGCGGTCGAACACCCCGCCCAGCATGAGCTGCCACATGGCCCGGCGCGGCCCCAGGTCGAGCTGAAGGGGCGAATCGGCGCGGGCGTCCATCTGCTCCCGCAGCCGCTGCTGCAGGTTCAGGTCGATCTCGCCGGTCCCGCCCATCGCCTCGTGCACCTGCCGCAGGAACGCCTGGAACTGGCCCTGGACCCCGCCCCACCCGGCGTGCACGGTCACCACCAGCCCTAGGCGGGCGCAGGCCGCCCAGAACGGGTCGTAGTACGGGTCGTGCAGCGGCGGCAGCGCGGGGTCGGCGACCATGCCGGGCAGCAGGACACCGACGAATCCGTGCTCGGCCACCCACGCCAGTTCGGCGACGGTCGCCGCCATGTCCAGGCACGGCCCCGCCTCCGCGATGCCGTAGAACCGGCCGGGCGCGGTGGCCATCGCGTCCGCCAGCCAGCGGTGGTAGGCCCGGGTGCCGGCCGCGCGCAGCCGCGGCGGGTAGGGGTTGTTCACAACGCCGAAGAACGGCAGCGTGCACATCTGGTGGCCCGACAGCAGCAGCTCGCCGGCGACGCCCTCGGCGTCAAGCTCACGTACCCGCCGGTCCAGGTCGAACGCTCCGAGCTCGCCGCCGGTGCGGATGGCCCGGCGGCCGTCGATCACCTCGAGGGTCTCGTCGGACGAGCCGCCGGCGGTGATCACGACGGACAGCCACTCGTCGTTCTCCGCCGTCAGGCGGTCGAGGTCGCCGAGGAACTCGGGCTCGATGTAGTCGCGGTAGGCCTGCGGGGGAGCTCCAGTGTGACCGTCGGCGGAGACGAGGACCAATCGCTGTCCCATGTGACTCACCTCATAGATCGAGTCCGCTCACCCTGCCCTTACCCCGCCGCGCTGTCAACAGCGTTCACCTCACCAAAGTGCCAGGCCCGCCGCCGGAGGCGGGCTCAGTCGGTCGCCAGCTCGGCGCTCGACAGGTAGGTCCGCTCGATCTCGCCGATGCGGCCGCGCAGCTCACGGGCCTCGCCCTCCAGCACCACCCGCCCATGGCTGAGCACGTACGCGCGGTCCGCGACCTCGAGGGCGTCCCGGACATGCTGCTCGACCAGGAGCACCGCGCCGCCCCGGTCCGCCGCCGCGCGCACGGCCAGCAGGAGGCGCTCGAGGACCAGCGGCGCGAGCCCGAGGGAGAGCTCGTCGGCGAGCAGCACCCGGGGGTCGGCCGCGAGCGCGCGCGCCAGGGTGAGCATCTGCTGCTCGCCACCGGAGAGCAGGCCCGCCCGGCGGGGCAGCAGTGGCGCCAGCTCCGGGAACAGCTCCAGGCACCGATCGCGCTCGCCCCCGCCCAGGCGCAGGTTGTCGGCCGCGGACAGCTCCATGAACACCGACCGTTCCTCGGTGATGTAGCGCAACCCGCCGCGGGCGCGCCGGTGCAGCGGCGCGGTCGTGCGGCGCCCGTCGAACAGCACCTCCCCGCGCAGCGGCCGCAACTCCCCCGCCAGCGCCCGGACCGTGGTCGTCTTGCCCGCGCCGTTGACCCCGAGCAGCGCCACGACCTCCCCGGGCCGCAGGATCAGATTCAGGTCGTGCACCACCGGGGTGGACCCGTAGCCGACCGACAGGCCGCGGGTTTCCAGCCGCGGCGACGGAGAGCGTTCGGACGATAAGAGGACGTTGCCGTTGGGCTGGGGCGCCGGGATACCCGAAGTGGTCGTCATGCGAGGACGGTACCGCCCGGACGGCCGATGTCCATGGCCCTTCCGGCGGTCGCACCGCGCATTCCCGAGGGGGCTCGTCGGTGCCCGTCCTACCCGCTCACCCCGAGCAGGTGAACGCCGTTGACTCGGAGGACGCCGCGGACGTACGCTGCGCCCGCACCGGTCGCTCGGCAGCGGCTGCGGCCGGCATTCCCAGTACCCCACCAAACGCGTGGAGGATGACTGCTGTCATGGACGTGGACGGAAAGATCGAGGTAGCCTCCTACATTCCCGCAGACTCATTCTTCGGCTCGCCCTACATCGACTCAGACGTTTGGCGCGAGAGCCCCTTACCCCACCGCCACGTGCACGGCGGTTTTCAGGACACCGACACCCGCTTCACCTTCTACTTCCCCACCGAGGACTCCTACGACGGCCGCCTGTTCCACCCGCTCGAGGGGGCCCACGCGGGCCACGAGGACGCCTTCGGCGGCCCGATGGGCGACGTGATCGGCGGGCTGGTCCTGATCTCCCGCCTCGGCGGCTACATGATCGAGTCGAACTCCGGCCACATCGGCGACGACATCGACCCCCGCGGCGGCGACGACCCCACCCTCTACGGCCACCGCGCCAGCGTCGAGACCGCGCGGTTCTCCAAGCACGTCGCCGCCCAGGTGTACGGCGCCCCGCCCCACCACGCCTACGTCTGGGGCGGCAGCGGCGGCGGGCGGCGCTCGCCGCTGTGCCTGGAGTACGGCACCGGTGTCTACGACGGCGCGCTGCCGTTCATGGGCGGCGGCGAGATCGCCGCGCACGGCACGACCACGCTCATGAAGGGCGCCCAGGTGATGGCCTTCGCGTCCATGTTCAACGTGCAGCGCCTGCTGCGCCGCCAGGCCGCCGGGGTCGTCGACGCGATGCGGCCGGGCGGCAGCGGCGACCCGTACGCCGGGCTGACCACGCACCAGCGCGAGGAGCTCGCCAACCTCTACCAGCTCGGCTACCCCCGCGGCGACGAGTTCATGATCTTCTCGCCGATGGGGCAGATCTGGCTGTGGTCGTCCATCGCCGACCGGCTCGCCACCGAGGACGCCGAGTACTTCACGGCCTTCTGGACGAAGCCCGGCTACGTCGGCCACGACGCGCCGGACGCCGTCGCCAACGACCTCCTCGACGTGACCACGACGGTGAGCCGGGTCGTCACCGGACGCGAGCTGCTGACCGACCCCGCGTACGCCGGACCGGAATTCGGCGGCCTGCGCGTGATGGCGTCGCTGATGAGCGCGGGGCCCGATCTGCCCATGGCGATCGAGGTCGAGGGCCTCGGCGACCGCTACCGCCTCGGCGCGGGCCTGCAACTGCTCAGCGGGAAGGCCAAGGGGCGCCAGCTCTACTGCATGGGCCACGCCGGCGACCTGCTGAGCGCCGACGGCGTCGCCGAGGCCAACCTGCTGCGCTTCCGCGACGTCGAGGTCGGCGACGAGATCCACGTCGACAACCGCCGGTTCCTGGCGTTCTGCTACTACTACCGCCACCACCTGATGGACGAGCCGGCGTTCGACTTCCTGCGCCCCGACGGCCGCCCGATCTACCCGCAGAACCGGGTGCCCACCATGTCGCCGCTGATGGGCGTGGCCTACTCGGGCCAGTACGAGGGGAAGCTGCTGTGGGTGCACCACACCCACGACGCCTCGCTGTGGCCGCCGCAGGGGCTGGTCTACGAGGCCGCGGTGCGCGCCGTGCGGGGCCCCGAGGCGGCCGCCGAGCGGTTCCGCCTGCGCTGGACCGAGAACGCCGAGCACATCCCGCCGGCGTACCTGCCCTCGGCGCCGGACCGGGCCACCTCGACGTGGCTCATCGACTACCTGCCCGTCATCGAGCAGAGCCTGCTCGACCTGGTCGCCTGGGTGGAGCAGGGGGTCGAGCCGGCCGGTTCGCGCTACGAGTTCCGCGACGGGCGGGTCGTGCTGCCGGCGACCGCGGCCGAGCGCGGCGGCATCCAGCCGGTGGTCTCGGCGACGGTGGACGGCGGCGAGCGGGCCGAGGTGCCGGCGGGCACGGCGGTGACCCTGCGGGTGGACGCCGAGGTGCCGCCGGGGGTCGGCACGATCGTCGCGGTCGAGTGGGACCTCGACGGCTCGGGTGCGTTCGCCGAGCCGGCCGACGTCGTCGGTACCCCCACCGCCGTGAGCCTCACCAGGACGGTCACCTACCCCACGCCGGGCACCCGGTTCGCGACCGCCCGGGTGTGGTCGCACCGCGACGGCGACCGCGACGCCGTGCACCGCCGCATCCCGAACGTCGCCTCCGTGCGGATCGTCGTGACCTGACCCGCATCACCCCAGCCCGTCGCGGGGCCGGCTGCGCATCGTCGCGCAGCCGGCCCCGCGACGCGTTTGCGCCCGCCCCGCCGGCGGGCGACGCCGGCACCGCCCACCCGCCAGCACCGCCCACCCGCCAGCGCCGCCCACCCGTCGGCACCGCCCACCCCAGCGGCACCGCCTGCACCGCCGGCGGATCGGTCGCGCCGCGGGCCTTGCTTTCCGGTCTTCACGTGCTAGCGTGATCCATCACCTGCAAAGATTTCTTTGCACGTGCCAGAGATTCGCACGCGACAGAGATTCACACGTGACGGCAATGTGCACGTGACAGAGATGGGCCCACGTGACGAGATCCGATCCATCCGGGGACGAGCTGGTGCAGATGATGGCCACGCTCGCCAACCCGCACCGGCTGCGGGTCCTCGCGGCGCTGGCCGGCGAGCGCAACTACGTGAGCCGGCTGGCCCGGGACCTGGACATCAGCCGGGCCCTGCTGCAGGTCCATCTGCGCAAGCTCGAGGCCGCCGGCCTCGTGACCGCCCGCCTGGAGCTCTCGGAGGACGGCAAGGCGATGAAGTTCTACGAGATCACAGCGTTTGTGATCCATCTGACCCCGCGGACCATCGCAGAGGCGGCCCGCACCCTCAGCCCGCAGGAGAAGGGATCAACGGCATGAGTCCCTACGACTGGCAGGAGATCATCGGCGTCATCGGGGCCTTCACCCTGGTCACGTCCGTGGTCATCGTGTCGATCTGGCAGTTCGCCGCGACCTGGCGAGCGAAGGCGTCCCTCGCCCGGGAGAAGGAGTACCGGACGATCGCGGACCGGGCCGTCCTGTTCCAGGAGGGCACCAAACGCCAGCTCGCCGAGCTCGGCGGTCGCCTCGCGGAGATGCAGACCCGGCTGCGGTCCGTCGAAAACATCCTCAAGGACGTCGAGTAGGGCGGTCAGCGGCCACCGAAGTCGGCGCGGACGGCGGTGGTGATCTCGGAGTAGCGGCCCAGGCTCACCGCGTCGGCGCCGCCGTCGACCGGCAGGATCACCCCGTTGACGAACCGGGACAGGTCGCTGGCCAGGAACACCACGGCCGCGGCGATGTCCTCGGGCTGCCCGACCCGGCCGGCCGGCTGCTCGTCGCGCAGCGCCTCGGCGAGGTGCTCCATGAAGGCCGGCCGGCGGTCCCGGGCGATGCCCATGCCCATCACCGGCGTCATGGTGATGCCGGGGCAGATCGCGTTGGAGCGGATGCCGTGCCGGCCGAGCTCGGCCGCGGCATGGCGCACCACGCCGATGACGGCGTGCTTGCCGATCGTGTAGCTCGGCTGGCCCAGGCCCCCGCGCAGCCCCGAACCGCTGCTCGTGGTGATGATCGAGCCGCCGCGGCCCTGCTCGATGAACACGCGGGCGGCGTGGCGGTGCCCGGAGACGGCCGAGCCGACGATGAGGCGCAGCGACCGGTCGAGCCCGTCCGGCCCGAGATCGACGAGCCCGGCCTGGTCGCCGGCGCCGCTGGCGTTGTTGAACATGATGTCCAGGCCGCCGAAGTGGTGCACCGCGGTGTCGACCAGGTTCGCGACCTGGTCGTCGTCGGAGACGTCCGCGTGGACGTAGAGCGCGGCGTCGCCGAGCCGCTCGGCGGCGGCCCGGCCGCGCTCGTCCTGGATGTCGCCGATGACCACGTGCGCGCCCTCGGCGACGAACGCCTCGGCGCTGGCCAGGCCGATGCCACTGCTGCCGCCGGTGACGATCGCTGTCTTGCCCACCAGGTTGTCCGGCATCGCCGTTCCCTTCCGGTCCGTGCTGGCTGGTGACGGTCTTCCGCACTGGACGGACGAGTCCGAACCAGGGCGGGGCCGGTTGCGGTGCGTTGTGCGCGGTCCGAAGCCGGCGATCGTGTACACCGCACCGCACTGCAACCGTTCGTGCGCACTGCAACCGTTCGTGCGCACTGCAACCGTTCGTGCGCGCCGCAACCGTTCGTGCGCGCGGCGACCGGCCGCCGCCGCGCGATGGTCGTGGTCGGTTCAGCGCAACAGGACCTGGCCGCCGTCGAGCATGAGCGTCGCCCCGGTCAGGTACTGCATGTCGTCGCTGACCAGGCCGACGATCGCCCGGCCGATGTCGGCGTAGGGGTCGCCGAGCCGGCGCAGCGGAGTCTGGCGGCGCTGCAGCTCCCAGCGCTCGGGGCTCTGCTTCATGTACTCCTCGGCCGCCGGCGACCACGCGGCCGGACAGACCTGGTTCACCCGGATCCCGTAGCGGCCCCATTCGATGGCGGTGACCTTCGTCAGGCCGCCGATGGCCTCTTTCGCCATCGCGTACCCGAGCAGGCCGGGGGCCCCGCGCACCCCGATCCCCGACCCGAAGTTGACGACCGCGCCGTGGCCGGAGTCCCGCAACGCCTCGAAGCAGGCCTGCATCATGTGCACGCTGCCCAGCGGGCCGGTCTCGAAGGATTCGAGGAGCTGGGCGTCGGTGGCGTCGACCGTGGGGATGCGGACGGTGTTGTTTCCGCCCTGGGCGTTGTTGATGAGGATGTCGACCCCGCCGAACGCGGCCAGCGTCGCCGCGACCGCGGCCTGCGCGTCGGCCCGCTCGGCCACGTCGCAGCGCAACGCCAGCACCCGGGCGCCCTTGCCCGCCAGCTCCTCGGCGGCGGTGATCACCTTCGACTCGGTGCGGCCGAGCAGGGCCACCGCGGCGCCCTCGTCGGCCAGCGCCGCGGCGATCCCCCGTCCCAGGCCCTGACCCGCACCGGTGACGACGGCGACCCGCCCGGCGAGCCGACCTGTCTGGCCCAGGCCAGGGGCCGCCTCGGAGGCCGGGGACGGAACGGATGCCGGGGACGGCTTGGCTGCCGGGGACGGCTTGGCTGCTGCGGACGGAACGGGTCCCGCGGTGGGCTCGGCCATCCCCGTCAGGCCGCCGTCGCCGTGGAGTGGGCTAACGGTGCGGAATCGACGTTCCCGGACAGCTCGCTCGCGCCCATCAGACAGCTCCGTCCTCTGTTGCCCGCGGGCCAGCACAGCCCAACCCCGCGCCGACGCCCACGGCCCCGCCCGGTACCCGCGGCCCGTGTGCGGGTACCGGGCAGCGTTTCAGAGTGGCCTCGACCGCGTCAACCGGTCGCGACCGGGCTCGGTGAACAGTGTTGACACGCCCTCGGTCGGCGCCTAATTTCCGGTGCATCGAGCTACCTCACTCGCGCCCGGGAACGGGCCCATGCGAGAAAGGACCGATCATGCCGGATATCGTCATCGAAACGTCGAGCGGCCGGATTCGCGGCACGACGACACCATCGGGCGTGCACGTTTTCAAGGGAATTCCGTACGGCGGATCCGTCGCCGGCGCGAACCGGTTTCAACCCGCTCGCCCGCCCGAGCCGTGGACGGGCGTTCGCGACGCCTTAGCCTACGGTCCGACCGCGCCGCAGGCACGCCCGGCCGAGGCGGGCGGCGGCGGCGCGGCCGATCCCGCCGCGACCGCGCGGATGGCGCCGTTCCTGGCATTCCTGCACGGCCTGGCCGGGGACGAACCGGCCCAGGACGAGGACTGCCTGGTGCTCAACGTCTGGACCGGCGGCGTCGACCAGCAACGCGCCCGCGCTGTGCTGGTGTGGCTGCACGGCGGCGCCTTCAGCACGGGCTCGGGCTCCTGGCCGCTCTACGACGGCGCCGCCCTGGCCGCCCGGGGCGACGCCGTGGTCGTCACGATCAACCACCGGCTGGGGCCGCTCGGCTTCCTGCACCTCGGCGAGCTGGCCGGGGACCGCTACCGCGACGCGGGCAACGCCGGCATGCTCGACATCGTGCTCGCCCTGCGGTGGGTTCGCGACAACATCGCCGGCTTCGGCGGCGACCCGAACCGGGTGCTGGTGTTCGGCGACTCGGGCGGCGCGTCGAAGACCTCCATCCTGCTGGGCATGCCGGCGGCGAAGGGCCTGTTCCACCGGGCGGCGGTGATGAGCGGCCCGCTGATCCGCTCCTGCCCGACGGACGTGGCGACCGCGAACGCCGAGGAGCTGCTCGGCCGGCTCGGGATCGCCCCGGCCGACGTCGCGAAGCTGCACGACGTGCCGGCCGAACTGCTGATCGCGGAGGCGGAGTCGATCGGGGTGCCGATCGGCTCCGGGCTCGCCGGGGCCGCCGGCAGCGAGCAGTTCATGCCCTTCCAGGCGGTCGTCGACGGCCACGTCCTGCCCGCCCACCCGATGGACCCGCACGCCTCGCCGCTGGGCGCCGACGTCCCCGTCCTCGTCGGGTCGACCCGGGACGACATGAAGATGATCATGTTGGGGATGCCATGGTTCGGTTCCCTCGACGAGGCCGGCCTGGCGGCGCTGGCCGGCGGCATGTTCGGCACCGCCGGGCCGGAGTTCGTGCGCGCCTACCGTGCGGAGCGGCCGGACGCGACGCCGAGCGAGCTCGCGTGTGCCTTCGTGACCGACCGGGTGATGTGGTGGGGCGGGATCGACTGGGCCCAGCGAAAGATCGCCGCGGCCGGCGCTCCCGTGTACGTCTACCGTTTCGATTTCGCCACGCCCGCCCTCGGCGGGATTCTCGGGGCCACCCACGGCGGTGAAATCCCCTTCGTGTTCGACAATTACCCGCTCACCCCGATGGCCGGTGAGCGGCCCGAGAACGCGCAGGTGGCCCGCGCGATCAGTGAGGCGTTCGTGCGTTTCGCCCAGGAGGGCGTTCCGGACCACCCCGGGCTGCCCACCTGGTCGCCGTACACGCTCGACGGACGCGCCACCATGATCTTCGATGCCGAGTCCCGGGTGGAGAACGATCCCCGTCCGGCGATCCGCGAGCTCCACGCCCGGGTGTCCGCGGGATAGATCGGCCGGGCGCCGGCACTTCCGCCCCGATAAGGCGAGTGGGTCCGGGACAACATCGCGGCCTTCGGCGGGGATCCCGGCAACGTCACGATCTCCGGCGAGTCCGGGGGCGGCTCCAAGGTCGCGACCCTGCTGGCGATGCCGTCCGCCCACGGCCTGTTCCACCGTGCCGTGATCATGAGCGGGTGGTTCGGCCTGCAGGGCACCGACCCCGCCCACGCCCAGTCTGTCACCGCGCGGGCGCTCGACCTGCTCGGCCTGCGTCCCGATCAGGCCGAGCAGGTGCTGACACTGCCGGCGCAGCGGCTGGTGGACGCCGCCGCCTCGATGGGCGGCATCGGACGTCCCGTTCTTCTTCGACACGGTGGACACCGCCACGGCCGCCGCCCTCGGCGCGGACGCCGGAGACGCCGAGGGACGCCGCGCCCTCGCGGCGCGGATGGGCGACGCCTGGGTCGCCTTCGCCCGCGACGGCCGGCCCACCGCCGGGCCCGATCTCCGATGGCCGCCGTACTCCCTGCCTGAACGCGCCACCGTTCTGTTCGACGTCCCCACCCGGATCGAGGACGACCCCGCCGGCGCCGAACGCGCCGCGTGGGACCGTCTCGGCTGAGAACGGGACTCTTCTGCCGGGCAGGACCCGGCTGCCGGACGGACCCGGCCATCGAACGGGGCTCCGCTACCGAGTTGGGCTCGGCTGCCGAACGGGGCTCCGCTACCGGGCTGGCGGCCGAACCGCCCATCCCCGCTGGCGCTGGGGGATGGGCGGTCGGCGGTGCTCAGGTGCGGCCGGCGCCCGTCAGCGCGACGACGTCATCGGGGACACCTGGCACCGGGGAACACCTGGCATCAGGGAACCTCCGTCATTCCGGCACGGTGGACGACGCTGCGGCCGCCACGAGCGGCTTCGCGTCCGCGGGGAGAATGAAGCCGGCGTTCACGGCGCTGGTCGTTGCCTTCATCCAGGCGGCGACGAAGGCGTCGTGGGACGGGTAGAGGGCGTGGAGCTGCGCCGGGGTGAACGGGACGGTGGTGCCGAACAGGGCGCAGAACGGGGAGGAACCGGTGTCCTGGCCGAGCCCGGACAGCTTCGCCACCGGAGCGTCGACCGCGGGAGTGCGGATGCCGCCCTTCACGTTACCGTTGGCGTCGAGGAGGTAGGCGTTGTTCGCGATCTGCAGCCGCGGTGCCTTCGACGGCGCCTGCCCGGTGGTGACCCACCGGTTGAGCTGCGAGAACGCGGTCTGCAGGACGTACTGTTGCTCGCCGGCATTGATCGGCTTGGCGCAGGAGAAGCCGGCGCCCCCGGTCGGCGGGTTGCGTAGCGCGTTGAACGCGGCGACGCTGCCCTGCCCGTCGCCGACGTCCGTAGCTCCGATGCCGATGGTGTAGGCGTCGGCATGGGCGGTCCCCGCAACCTCCCACAGGCGGAACCGGTTGGTGTCGTCCTGCCGGGCGTCGACGTAGCCGAGCAGGCCGGTCGGCAGGTCCGTCTCGGTCTGGAAGGTCAGGACCGGAACGGCGAGGTCGGGTCGGATCCGGACGACGGCCGGCGCGGCGATGTCGGGACGTTCCGGGGCCTGGGACAGCGCGCTCGCGGTGCCGGCGCGGCTGTGCAGCAGGTACCCGTCATAGACGTTGACGAGCGGGTGGATGGCGTTGACGTAGGTCGTCAGCCGGAAGGCCGACTGCGACTCTCCGTCGCCGAGCACCTTCTTCGGCTTCAGCCCGCCGAGGATCGTGCCGGCCGACTTCCGCACCGCCTGGCCGGTCTGGGAGAAGATGTCGTACGAGTAGCTGTCACCGGGGTGGGACAGCGCCTGGTAGCGATCCGGGTCGGCGTTCTTCGTCGCGTTGAGCCCGACCGCCTGCGCGGACACCCCGACCCAGGCGTAACCGTCCCGGATGAGCTGGTTGTGGGCGGCGGTCCAGTCCGGGGCGCCGTCGAAACCGGCGGACACATTGAGCCATTCGACGACGACGGTGCCGTTGAACTTCTTCGCGTCGGCCGGGCGGTTGACCACGATCCGGGTCGTGTAGGGCGCCGTGGCGGCCGGAGTCACGGTCCACGTGCCGTCCGATCCCAGCGTCCCCGACGCCTGGTAGGCGGTCGCGGAGCCGGCGAGGAAGTACTCGGACTGCCGGTACCCGACCTTACCTAAGTCGAATGCGGTGGCGCCCACCACAGGGACGCCCTTACCGCCGGTGACGGGCCCGGTCACAGTGGGACTGGCGGCCGAGGGGGTGGCGGCCTGGGCGGCCGAGCCAGTCGCGATCTGGGCCACCCCGGCGGCGGTCACGGTCAGCAGCGCGGCCACCGTAGTCGTCGCGATCCGTCGGCGGCGGGTCCGCCACCTGGCCATCATTGTCATGGTCACGTCCTTTACGGCGAGGGACGCCGCGACCCGACCTGCCTCCGCCGAGCCGCGACACACGTCAACATCGGTGGCTTCGCGAGCGATCACCATGCGCGGCCCCGGCCGTGTAAGCAACCGGGGCTGGCGCCGGAACGCCCCCGGAAATGCTCTGGCAATTCGCCGGAACCCGTTTCGGGGCTTTCCTGGAATCACTCGTTCACGATGCTGTGATCCCGACGTTACGGGACTTCGACCGTGGACGGCACCCCACCATGGGGTAAAGCTCTTCTTGACAAGGACGTTCCTTTTGGTCGAAGCCGGGATAGCGTGCACCGTCACCCTCTCCACTCCGACAGTTATCCGCCGAGTGTCGGAAATCCGTACCCAAATTACCGACGATTGCGCGGAAGCCGCCCACCACGGACCGCTTGCTTCGCCACCGGATGCGCCCCCACCCTCAACCGTCGTCCCGCACTCAACCGTCGCCCCACCCTCAACCGTCGCCCCACCACCAGCCGAGCCCCGCCCTCAGCCGTCGCCTCGGCCCCGCGACATCCGGCCGCCCCTCGCCGCCCGGCCCGGCTCCTGACGTCCGGCCTCGTTCTTCGCCGGCAGTCACAGCGGCCGTACCCGGCGCGACGAATGTGCTGGGCACGGCCCCACCCTCCGCCTTCCTCCTCGCCGGCAGTCGCAGCCTTGAGGATGTGGCCGGGCCGGCGGCCTGCGGCAGACCGCTGCCCCACATCGCTCACGGAGACGAACATACGTTCGACATCTGGCGGCTGCGAATCTACCGTCGACTCATGAACACGCACGGCCCCAGCCCCGGCCGCGACCCCGCTCCCAACCCAGTCCCCGCCCCCGGACTCAAGGCCACTTCCGATCCTGAAGCCGACGCCGTCCCGGGTCACACCTTCGGCTTCGACCCGAGGGGTTGTCCACGGCTGCTTACAGCGCTGTCCGAGCTCGACGAGCTGGTCGGGCAGGCGGTGGACATGCCCGGCTGGTCCCTGTCCGATGGCGACCTGGACAGCGCGGTGCTGGACTGCTCGGCGTTGCTGGCCCGGCTCGCCGCGCTGCGTCTGGGGTTGATCCATGAGCTGCACGGCCGCGGCAGCGCCCAACGCGAGGGTGCCACCAGCACGGCCGCGTTACTCCGCGCCCGGCTGCGGATCCGCCCCGGCGAGGCCCAGCGGCTGCTCGGTCTCGCCCTGGCAGTCGACGGCGATCTCACCGCCACCGGCACCGCCCTGACCGCCGGCACCATCAGCATCGACCAGGCCTTCGCGATCCACGCGGCGCTGCGCGCCCTACCCCGCGGGGCGGACCTCACCAGGCGGCGTGAAGCCGAAGCACTCCTGCTCCGCTGCGCGGACACCTTCGACCCCGCCGATCTCGCTCTCCTCGGCCGCCACATCCGCGAGCGTCTCACCGACATTGACACCAGCCCCGGTGGCAACAGCACCGACCCCGCCGACGACAACAGCGGCGGCGATGGCGATGGCGATGGCGATGGCGATGGCCGAGGTGATCACAACCCCGACGGTGGCAACCTCGACGGTGGCGCTGGTGGCGGTGGTGCTGGTGCTGGTGGCGGTGGTGGCGGTGGCGACGATCCGGCGTCGCGCCGCCACCTGTCGATCACCGACCTGTCCGACGGGATGACCCGGATCAGCGGCGAACTAGATGCCGAGGGCGCCGCACTCCTGCGCACCGCCCTCGACAGCCTCGCCGCCCCCAGCCCCGCCGTCGACGGCACGCCCGATCCCCGCAGCCCCGCCCGCCGCCGAGCCGACGCGCTCGTCGAGCTTCTGCACCGCGCACTCGACGCCTCGTCGGTACCTGTTTCCGGCGGTGTGCGCCCCCACCTGACCGTCACCGTCCCCTGGGCGACGCTGGTCGGCCGCGGCGGCCCTGCCGCGTCCACGAGCTGGGGCCAGCCGCTACCACGCTCCGTGCTACGCCGCCTCGCCTGCGACGCCGAGGTCAGCCGCATCGTCCTCAACCTGGACAGCGTCCCCCTCGACGTCGGCCGGACGCAACGCACCGTCCCGGCCGACCTGCGCCGCGCCCTGGTCGCCCGCGACCGCTGTTGCACGTTTCCCGGTTGCAGCAGGCCGCCGAGCTGGTGCCAGGAACACCACATCCGGCATTGGACCGACAACGGCACCACCTGCCTGGACAACCTCGTGCTCGTCTGCGGCTGGCACCACCGTTTCCTCCACCACCACGGCTGGACCGTCCGACTCGGCGCCGACCGCCGACCCGAGTTCCTCCCACCTCGCTGGGTCGACCCCACCCAGACACCCCGCCGAAACCCCTACACCCAGCCTCTCGAAACCCTCCTCAGCCCCCCGCCAGACCAGTGAGCGGCCCCGGATCCGGATGTCGGAACCTCGTGGGAGGCGGTGCTCGGCGAGCACCTCGACGCGCCCCGAGCACTGCCTTCCACAGGGTTCGGCGGAGATCAGCCCGTGGGACCGTTCGGGAACTTGAGCAGGGAGCCGGCATCGACGCGGATCTGCTGGCCGGTGATGTATCGGGACTCGTCGGAGGCGAGGAACAGCACCAGGTTGGAGATGTCGACCGGCTCGACGTAGGGGATCGGCATCGCCTGGAACGTGATGAACGCGGGCTCGACGTCCTCCCGGGTCGGGTTCTCCAGGTCGGGCCGGAACTGCGCGTACAGCCCGTCGTTGTGGAGCAGGTGGGTGTTGACGTTGGTCGGATGGATGGCGTTGACCCGGATGAACTTCGAGGCCAGGTGGAGCGCCATCTCCTCGACGTAGCCGATGAGGATCTTCTTTGCCCAGCCGTAGCCGGCGCTGCCCGGCCCCATCGCGGGGTTGTCGGTGGTGTTGGGCATCATGGCCGCGGTCGAGCCGGTGACGATGATGGAGCTGCGGTCCGGCAGGTGCGGGACGCTGACCGCGACGGCGTTCATCACGCCGATGAGGTCGACGTCGACGGCGTCGATGAAGTCGGTGGCCTGGGGGTCGCCCATCGCCATCGGCAGGATGCCGGCGTTCGCGACGACGATGTCGAGGCGGCCGAGCTCGGCGACGCCCTTGTTGACGGCCTCGCGGAGCTGGTCGCGCTCGCGGACGTCGGCCTTGGTCGCGATGATGCGCCGGCCGAGCTTCTCGACCAGTGTGACGGTCTCGGCGAGGTCCTCCGGGGTGGACAGCGGGTAGGGGTTCGACTCGATCTGCTCGACGATGTCGATGGCGATGATGTCGGCGCCCTCCTGCGCCAGGCGAACCGCGTGGCTGCGGCCCTGCCCGCGCGCCGCGCCCGTGATGAAGGCGACCTTGCCCTCGAGGCGACCTGACATTGTCCTGCTCCTCTGCTTGTGCGTGCGATCAGGTGGTGGACCGTCCGGATAGCGGCGGTCCGGGTGTGAACGGCCCAGGCAAGCACCGGCCCGGCAGAATGGCGGCCCGGATGTGGGCGGCCCGGCGAACGCGGCCCGGATTTGAGCGGCCCGGATTTGAGCAGCCCGGGTGTGAGCGGCCCGGGTGTGAGCAGCCCGGACGAACGGCGGGTCGGAGGATCAGCGGCCCGAGTGTGAGCAGCTCAGCCGCCGTAGCCGACGGACTTGCTCTCCAGGTGCTGTTCGAAGCCCTCGATGCCGCCCTGACGGCCGTTGCCCGACAACTTGTAGCCGCCGTAGGGGCCGTTCGAGCCGTAGAAGTTGCCGCCGTTGACGTTGATGCTCCCGGTGCGGATCCGGCGGGCGACGGCCAGGCCGCGGTCGAGCGAGGCGGAGAACACTCCGCCGGACAGGCCGTACGGGCTGTCGTTGGCGATCCGCACGGCGTCCGCCTCGTCGTCGAAGGGGATCACGGCCGCCACCGGGCCGAAGATCTCCTCGCGGGCTACCCGCATGCCGTTGTCCACGTCCGCGAGCAGCGTCGGCTCGACGTAGTAGCCGGCCGGCAGGTGCGCCGGGCGGCCGCCGCCGGCGACAACCCGGGCGCCCTCGGCCTTGCCGATCTCGATGTAGTCCAGCACCCGGTCGCGCTGGCGGGCGTTGATCTGCGGGCCGGAGAGGTTCGCCGGGTCGTTCGGGTCGCCGTAGGGAAGGTTGCGGAACACCTCGGTGAGGATCTCGAGACCCTGGTCGTAGACGGAGCGGGGCAGCAGAATCCGCGTCGTCATCGCGCAGCCCTGCCCGGCGTGCATGCACGCCCCGAGCCCGGCCCCGGGCAGCACCGAGGCGAGGTCGGCGTCCTCGAGCACGATCATCGCGGACTTACCGCCGAGCTCCAGCAGCGTCCGCTTCATCGTCCCGGCGGACAGTTCGACGATGCGCCGGCCGACCCCGGTCGACCCGGTGAACGACACCATGTCCACCCGGTGATCGGTCACCAGCAGCTCGGCCACCGCGTTGTCCGAGGTCGGGACCACGTTCACGACGCCCGCCGGGATGTCCGTCCGCTCGGCGACGATGCGGCCGATCCGGGTGGCGTTCCAGGGCGTGTCCGGCGCCGGCTTGAGTACGACAGTGTTGCCGGTCGCCAGGATCGGCCCCAGCTTGTTGATCGTCACCTCGAACGGGTAGTTCCACGGCACGATCGCCGCGACCACCCCCACCGGCTCCTTCCAGACCGCGCGGTGACTGGGCCCGAACAGGTTCGTGTCGGGCAGCGTGCGCTCCCACGGGAAGGTGTCGATCAGCTCCAGCGGCCCGCGCAGGCCGTCCGCCAGCGGCCAGTCAAGCTGCGCGAGGTGCGTCACCGCGATCGGGGCGCCCGCCTCGGCGATGAGCTCCGCGCGCAACGCCTCCTTCTCGTCGTCCAGCGCGGCCTGCAACTGGGCCAGGCACCGCTTGCGCAGCTCCCGGTCCGTCGACCACGACGACTCGTCGAACGCGCGACGCGCCGCCGCGATGGCCCGGTCCATGTCCGCCGCCGTGGCGTCCGTCGTCTGACCGAGGATCTCCTCGGTGGCAGGGTTGATGTTGTCGTAGCGGCTGCCCGCCGCCGACTCGCCGAGTTTCCCGTCGATCAGAAGCCGCGGCTCGCCCTGTAAGGACACCGCCTCAGATGCCGTCGTCATCGCCGATCAGACTCCCTCGCCATCGAAGACCCGTCCTGACGGGGCGGGTGCGTCGAGGAAAGTTACAGCGCATCTGACACGATGTCTACGTGTGGGCCCGGATGCGCACACGAGGACGATCGGCCCCTTTGCGCGAAAGTCCGTCGCACGCCGGAGCGATCGATCGGCCCCCCGGAGAATATTTCGGGCATGCCGAACCGCGATCCCGCTTTGGTCACTGCGGGAGCGGCAGGACGGCTATTCGAAACAGTCGCCGCCTCCGGCCAAGACGGGACTTTGTCTGCCGGCCGGGTCCACCGGCCGGGTTCACCAGCCGGCCCCGGGAGTTGGGAGGCAGGCATGCAGGAACTCCCGAACCCCGGTGGTGAAGGATTTCGGTGATCACAGCCTCGTCCGACTGAGACTGCGCCCTGGAGTATCCGTGCCCTGGAGTATCCGTTTGGTGACATCACCCCTCTTCGAACCGCCGAGACATTCCCTGGATGGAGAACCTCCGGGTCCGGTCAGGCGTCGTCTTCCGGGCCGGGATCGCCAACCTTCGCGGGTGCGGCGACAGAAGCCCACAGGGTCACGATCGCGTCGGTCAGCTCGTCCGGGTTGGGGGACGGGATCAGATACAGCGAGCTCGTGGCTCGCAGCAGAAGCTCCGCCAGGACCTCCCGTCTCACCGTGCCTTCCTGGACGATGCCGAGATCGTCGAACACGGGCTCAAGGAGTCCCGCCACCTGGGCCACGAAGGTCGGGAAGATGTCGCGGATGAACTGCAGAGCGAAGGCGGGCTCCGCTTCGATGACTCGGGAAACCTCGGGATGATCGTCTCCGTAGTGCATGATGGCATCGGCGATCGCGCGGAGGCGCTCGGAGGCGACCGCCTGCCCGGCGACCGCTTCGTCGAGCGCCGCGCTGACCCCCCGCCGGACGTGGTCGCTGATGGCGGTGAGCAGCTCACCTTTGGTCTTGAAGTACCGGTAGAGCGTGCCACGAGAGACCTCCGCAGCCGCGGAAACGTCGCGCAGGGACATCTTGGCCGGGCCGCGGGCCGCGATGCACCCCAACGCCGCATCGAGGATCTTCGCGGGCGTCTCGAACCTGTTCCCCACTGCGTGCCTCCAGTCTGACGCCGCGCCTCCCAGTCTGACGCCGTGTCTCCAGCCTGACGCCGTGCCTCCAGCCTGACTGCGTGCCTCCAGCCTGACGGCGGGACGACCCGCTCCCGACCTCGTCCACACAAGCGTGCCCTCGTGGCCGACGGTAGGAGGACTCTCGGGATCAAGGTGTTGTGCGCCGGAGCCGTCAAGAAGCCGCCGATACCCACGAGGCTCTCCGGCGTCACCCAAGGCGATCGACCAGGTACCCAATCCTCTTGACGATGATCGAATAGAACTTTATTGACTCTATTGACTCAATAAGACTAGCCTATCAGCGTGTCGCAGACCACAGTCGCACGTTGCCGAGCACAGCCACCACCGAGTCGTCGGGCCACCGCGCGGATGCGGGCGCGGCACGCCGTGCGGTGGTCGGCGTGCCCCAGTCCCGGAGAAAGGGTGGAGACCCCCGGCGTCTGACCAGATCAGGACCGCGCGTCGCCCCGACCGTTCGGGCGACTCGCAACCAGACCGACGGCGCCTCACCGCCAGCACCGCACCGCTCGGCCCAGCACCACTCGGCCCAGCACCGCTCGGCCCAGCACCGCCGGCACCGCACCACTCGGCCCAGCACCGCTCGGCCCAGCACCGCCGGCACCGCACCACTCGGCCCAGCACCGCTCGGCCCAGCACCGCTCGGCCCAGCACCGCCGGTCCGCTCCCGACGGTGGTCTGATCGTGGCCGTCAGTGCGAATCGTTCCGTAGACACGGTCGCCGCCCATCGCCTTTGTCGCGCGCGACGCGGTGCCCGACCAGAAGTATTTCGCCGACCTCTCCATCCCCCCGAGAAACCCGGCAGCCGTTTCCCGAGCCGGGTCGAGAGCCGGCGCGGCGGGACGCAACGTTCTCGTGTACACACTCTTTCCCGTAGTTCCCACTGCGCTCATCACACTTGACTGCGTCCCACAACAGGCCGGCGGAACAGGCCGGCAGACTTGCCGATGCCACCGATCACCGGCACGGTGAAACGGCGCCCGAAATTCGGCACAACCGTCCGGTCGGGCGTCAGATCATAATCGCAAAACGAGAGGGACGAACGAACCGTGACCACCGTTGACGAAGCAGCATTTAGTGACACCGACCTGGACCATCACAGCGCAAGATTCCGGGAACACAACTACGAAATTATGACGGATCTCCAGAACCGCTGCCCGGTGGCCAAGTCTTCGGCCTGGGGCGGCTACTGGCTCTTCACCTCGTATGAGGCCGTGTTCGACGCCTGTCGAGACACGGATCTTTTCAGCAACCACATGAGCAAGGCTATTCCGGCCCTGCCGGTCGAGGTGTCCTTCATTCCGATCGACATCGACCCGCCCATGCTGCAGAAGTACCGGAAGTTACTGCTTCCCTACCTCTCGCCCAAGGAGGCGGAGCGGCGGGAACCGGACCTGCGGCGCACCGCCACCGAGCTGATCGACGCCTTCATCGAGAGCGGCGAAGCCGACCTCGCCGAGCAGCTTTTCACCCCGCTGCCGGCCCGGTGGACGCTGCAGCTCCTCGACTTCGACGAGAGCCGCTGGCCGGACTGGATCGACTGGCTGCATTCCCTCATCCATGACCGTGCCTATGCCCCGGAGCGGTCCGCCCAGTCCGCGGCCAACATCTACGGCACTATTGCCCAGGAGATCGCCCAGCGCCGGCTCCGCCGGGGCAAGGGCGTGCTCAGCGATCTCATGGAGGCGGAGATCGACGGGGAGAAGCTCTCCGACGAGGAGCTTTCCGGCATTGTCGTGCTGCTCCTGCTCGGTGGCATGGACACCACGGCAGGACCCACCGGCAATGCCTTCCTACGCATCAACGCCGATCCCGCACTGCGCCGCCGGCTCCTCGAGGACCCGGCCGTCCTGGAGAGCGCGACGGAGGAGTTCCTGCGCCACGACACCCCGGTGCAGGGCCTCACCCGAGTCGTCACGCGGGACGCGGAGTTCCACGGCCGCCAGCTCAAGAAGGGCGACCGGGTCATGCTGATGTTCGCGGCGGCCAACCGCGATCCCAGCGCCTTCGAATACCCGCACGACATCGATCTTGATCGTGGCACGAATCGGCACATGGCCTTCGCGCTGGGTGTCCACCGCTGCCTGGGCTCGAACTTCGCGCGGGCCATGTTCCGCGTGATGATTACCGAACTGTTGCGTCGGCTGCCGGACGTGCATGTCGCGGCTCCCATCGAGCGCCTTGCGGACGCGGGCGACGTCTACGCGGTAAAGCACCTCCCAGTCCGCTTCGCTCCCGGGCCGCGCGAACGCGTGGGTACGCCTGCCCACCGTGACTGAGCCATCGGCCGCGGCCCCGTGGCGCCCTCCGCGACGCCTGGACTGCCTCAAGATCTCGAACCCGTTCCGGATCTGGTAGGCGGTCGCACCGGGATGAGCCGCGCGGTCGGAGATAGCTTCCCATCACCATGTCCGGCTTTCGTATCGCGCGCTGCGTGATGACTCACGCGAAGGCCCCGGAGGTCTATGAGCTCGACGACGAGGGTTTCATCGGCGCGGTGGCACAGGTGGCGTGCCACCTGGCCTGGAAGAGGCTGCCCGGCTCGGTGCCGCGGCCCTGCCCGGAGCGAGTGCTCTCGCCGGTCGAGTAGAGGTAGTCCGCGCGAGCGGGGCCCTGCGAGCCGAAGGGGTCGGGGCGAGCCCGGTCCGGTCGACTCAGGTCGGAAGGTCGTCGAGATCTGCGCAGAGGGCCCGGATGATCAGTGCGGCCGTCAGCCGGGTCCGGCCCGCCGGGGTGTCGATGGAGAAACCCAGGACGCGCTCGGCCTTGGCCAGGCGTGCGATCAGAGTGCTGTGGTGCACGTACAGCACGGCCGCCGCCTGCCGCAGCGAGGCGGTGGCGCCGACGGCGACGAGCATGGCCAGCGTCTGCGGGCCCTGCGCCTCGGCGCCGAGCCGTCGCAGCGCAGCAACGTCGGGCGAGGCGGCGAGCCGTTCGCCGGGCACCTGCTCGGCGACGTCCCGCCAGACGCCGAGGCTCTCCTCGGTGACCAGCGCCGCCCCACCGGCGAGCGTGGCCAGTCCGGCCGGCAACCCCGACCCGGTGAACCGCAACGCCGTGCGGGCGCCGCGCCACGCCCGCTGCGCCGCGGACGCCGGCATCGGCGCGGACCGGCCCACCCGCACGCCGGTCGGGATCGTCGGCTCGTCGACGGGCGCCTCCCGCCCGACCACCGCGCGCACGTCGCCGATCCGCACGGCGCGCACCCATGGATGCAGCCCGGCCAGGAACCCGGCGCCGGCCGCGGGGTCGGGCGAGCGGACGGCGTAGACCGTGACCGAACAGGTCGGCTCGATGCCGAGCAGCCGCAGGGCACGTGCCCGGCCGGCATCATCGGCGCCCGCGCCGAGCACCAGTTCCAGCAGCGCCGGATCCCCGGTCCCGGGATGGTCGAGCCGCGGGCGAGGGGACAGCGCGCGGACCGCGTGCGCCAGCCGGTCCAGAAGCATCCGATCCTGCGCGAGCGGCTGTCCCGGCCGCGCGAGCCACACCCACCGGTCGTCGCCAACCGGCGCCCGGGCCGCACCGTCCGGCGGGTCGCCGGCGAGCGGGACTCCCCCACCAGCTCGCACCACCAACGGCGGCACCGAACCACCGGCGAGGCCGACCTCGCACCCGGCGAACTGGGCGGTGGCCGACAGCACGGCCTCCAGGCTGGCCCGGTGCTCGACGAAACTGTCGAAGAAGGCGATGATCCGCACCGCACCGAGCGCACCCTCGTCCAGGTCCGCCAGCCGCAGGATCAGCCCTTCCATGCCAGGAGACTACGACCGTGGGCAGGCCCGCGGGTACCGGCGACGCGCGCAGGGCGGACGACGGTACCGGCCGCCCGGCCCACCAGCCGCCGCCCGGCCCGCCAATCGCACACCCGCCAATCGCACACCCGCCGGCCGCGCGACCCGCCAGCAGCGCGACCCGCCGACAGCCCTCACCCGCCCGACAGCCTCACCCGCTCGACGGCCGCGCCCGGATTCGCGGCCGCCGGTGGACACGCAACGGTCCCGGGCTCGACGATGGCCAGGCGTCCCGGCCCCCGGGTGCCAGGTCACAGACGGGAGGATTGCCGGTGGGTTATGCCCTCGACCCGGAAGTCGCGCCCTGGGTCGCGCTCCTGGCCGACGTCCCGATCACCGACGTCGCGCGGGCCCGCACGCTGGTGCGTCAGCTTGCCGCGGCCGCCCCGCAGCCCGATGCCGGTGGAACGGTCTCGATCACCGACCGGGCGGTCCCGGGACCGGCGGGCGCACCGGACGTCCGGGTGCGGCTCTACCGTCCCGTCACGGCGCCGGCCGACTGTGCGGCCATGCTCTTCCTGCACGGCGGCGGTTTCATTCTCGGCGATCTCGACATGGCGCACGTCGAGGCACTGCGATTCGCGGAGCTGGGTTGCGTGGTGGTCAGCGTCGACTACCGGCTTGCGCCCGAGCACCCGTACCCGGCCGCGGTCGACGACTGTTACGCCGCGCTCGTCTGGCTGGCCCGCGAGGCCCGGCCGAGCCTGGGGGTGGATCCGGCGCGCATCGCCGTCGCCGGCGGCAGCGCGGGTGCGTGCCTCGCCGCCGCCCTGACCCTGCTCAGCCGCGACCGCGCGGGCCCGGCCCTCTGCTTTCAATTCCTCACCGCCCCCAAACTCGACGACCGTCTCGACACCGTGTCGATGCGCACGCTCACGGACACCCCGATGTGGAACAGCGGAAAGGTCGCGCTCACCTGGCGCTACTACCTCGCCGACCGCGCCGGCTGCTCCGACGCGGACGTGCCGCCCTACGCGGCGCCGGCACGCGCGGCGGACCTGTCGGGCCTGCCGCCGGCGTTCGTCTCGGTCTGCGAGTTCGATCCGTTACGCGACGAGGGCCTCGCATACGCGCAACGGCTCGTCCAGGCCGGGGTGCCCACCGAGCTGCACCTCTACCCGGGCACCTTCCACGGGTCCCGGCTCATCCAGAGCGCCCAGGTCACCCGGCAGATGATCGCCGACGAGGATCGCGCGATCGTCCGCCGCCTCGGCCTCGCACCTCGTCCTGCCCCGAGCCGGGACTCCTGATACTGGAACGGCACTAGGACCACAACGGCGCTAGGACCGCAACGGCGCTAGGACCGCAACGGCGCTAGGACCGCGGACGGGCGCAGGCCTGCCGGTGTGGTCCCCCGGACTGCTCGAAGCCGCTCAGGATGTGGGCGAACCCGTCGTCGACACGGGAGTCGCGGCGTGCGCTGGTGGTGACCCGCACCGCGGTCGTATGGAGAACGCGCAGGTCGGGATGGCGGTGCAGGTTCGCGGCCAGCGCGTTGTCCTCGCCGACGGCAAGCGGGGGAATGCCGCCGACCCGGTTGTAGGCGTCCAGGCGGATGCCCAGGTTGGCACCGTGCGCATGCCGGTGCCAGCCCGACTCCGCAGGTTCCGTCCCGCGGTAGTGTCGCAGGAAACGTCGCTGCGCGGGGGCGGGAAAGCCGTCCCAGTCGTCGATGTCGACCACGCCGAACACCGCATCCGCGCCGTCGAGGGCGAACTCCACCTGGGCCGCGAGCCAGTCAGGGGAGACCCGACTGTCCGCGTCGGTGGTCGCGAGCCACACCGCGCGCGGACTGACCGGGGAGGCTGCCACCGCCGCCCGGGAGATCAGGTGCGCGAATCCGCGCGACCGGGCCCTTCCCACGTTCCGTTCGCGCACGGCGAGCGTCGGCATGGCCCGCGTTCGGCAGTGCCGGGCCGACTCGTCGCCGCAGTCGTCGAGCACGACCAGCACCTCGACGCCGACGCCGCGCAGACCCGGGTGGTGGACCGCCTCGCCCAACGCGTCGAGGCAGGCCCCGATCAGGTCCTGCTCGTCATGGGCCGGGACCACCACGGCGACCCTGCTGATCCGGTTCATCGGCGGCTGATCCGGTTCAGGGGGTAACGGGGCCTACCGCGGCTCGTGGGAGCCTGCTTCTGTTTCACCGCAGGCCCGTTCGCGCGGCGACCGAGCGGGCGTCGCGGGCCCAGACGTCCGCCACCAGATCGTCCTCGAGATGGTGCACGAGGCGCGTCAGTCCCGCACCGGCGGCGGCCTGCCCGAGCAGCGCGTGCACCTCGTCGCCCCCGCACGGGTAGTCCTCGACGCGATGCCGCCAGTGGACGGCGACCAGCGTGCCCGCCGAGGTGGTGGCACGGGCGGCGACGAGGCGGGCGTCGGCCTGGCCGAAGTAGTAGCCCACCTCGGAGAGCACCACGAGCTCGAAGGCCCGCGCCGGCCAGTCCCCCGGCAGCCGCGCCGCCTCGACCCGCACGTTCGGCAGGTCGGCGGTCCGGCGGGTGGCGGCCGACACCGCGGCCGGCGCCACATCGGTCGCCAGCAGCCACCCGCAGCGGGCGGCGAGATCGCGGGTCAGCAGGCCGATCGAGCAACCCGGCTCGTAGCCGGTCGCGTAGTGGTCGTCGGGAAGCAGGGCGACGGTGAGCGCCCGCTTCCGCCGCTCGTACCAGCGGTCGGCGAAGCCCCACGGGTCGCCGTCGCCCGCGTACATCTCGTCGAAGTACTGCGGCGGCAGCGTCATCGAACCCTCCGTGAACCTTCGCGGTCCGGCTTCCCGCTGTGTACCCGGGTTGGGGTCGGCAACGACAGCGGGAACGCCGCTCGCGGGTCACAGCGACCAGTCGGGCTCGGCCGCGGCGACGACGGCGGCGAGAGCGGCCAGGTCCCGTTCGGCGTGCTCCTGCAGGAGGTAGACCTCCAGATCGGCGACGCGGGCGGAATGCCGCTGGTCGCGGGCGCGCGGCCCCGGTCCGAGCGCCCGGTCGACCCGGCGGATCACCTCCGCCGCCGCCCCCGCCACGGTCGCCCGAACCCGCCGGGCGAGGCGCGCGTGATCCGCTTCGGGGCGGGCGTCGACCGCGTCCGCCGCCGCCCGCAGCACGTCGCGGGCGCCACCGAGCGCGACGTCGACAGCGCCGAGATGGGCCGCCGCGTGCGGGTCGTCCCCGTGGCCGCCGACCCGCTCCCGCAACGGTGCCGCCACGGCGACGGCGCCCCCGTACCAGCAGGCGGCGACGCCGATCCCGCCGATCCAGAACCCGGGACGGCGCAGGTAGTCGTCCGACCCGCCGACCGCGCGGGCGGGAACCCGGTCGAAGCGGACCCGCCGGGTGTCGGCTGCCTTCATGCCGGGGGCGGCCCAGTCGTCGGCGGCGATGGTGATCCCCGGAGCGTCCAGCGCGACCTCGAGGAGCTGACGCGACTGTCCGCGGCGGGCGGTGACCAGCGCGTGGGTCAGCAGGGTCGCACCCGAACACCAGGCCTTGGCACCGTCGAGCAGCCAGCCTGCCCCCTGCCCGTCGAGCGGGACGGCGGTCAGGACACCGGTGGGGTCCTCCGCGGCCCAGACCCCCCAGCGGGACCTCGGCGGCAGCGGTGCTCCCGCGAGCTCCGCGACGATGGCCACCGCGTCGGCGTGCGCCTCGGCGAGCCGCGCGAGCACCAGGTCGTCCGCCGCGAGCGCCGCCAGCGCCGACCAGCGTTCGAGCGTCCGGCCGCCCCCCGGAAGCGGCAACTCCCCCACGGCCACGCATGCCTCGGCCAACGCGTCAGCCCCTACCCGACACGGTGCTCGCATGATCCCCCCGTGGCCGACGTCCGGTTCACGGCGGGCGGCCACCTGAGGAGGTCCACGGGGCCGCTCGTCGGAGTGAGCCATACCCCGCCCGCGGCAGTATGATCGCCCGACTATGCCCGAAGGTCACACTGTGCACAGGTTGGCCGCGGTTCACCAGCGGATGTTCGCCGGCCAGCCGGTGTCCGTGGCAAGCCCCCAGGGGCGGTTCACCGAGGGCGCGCGCCGGCTGGACGGGCGGCCGCTCACCGCCGCCGAGGCGCACGGCAAGCATCTGCTCCTGCGGTTCGACCACGACCAGGTCCTGCACGTGCACCTCGGCATCTATGGCAAGTACACCGTCGGCCCGCTCCCGCCCCCCGCGCCGACCGGCGCCGTCCGGCTGCGGCTCACCGCCGACACCGGATACGCCGACCTGCGTGGCCCCAACGCCTGCGAACTGCTGGAACCCGGCGAGGTGAAGACGCTGCACGACCGGCTCGGCCCCGACCCGCTGCGCGCCGACGCCGACCCGGACCTGGCCCGGCGACGCATCGAACGCAGCCGCGTCCCGATCGCCGTCCTCCTGCTCGACCAGACGGTGGTGGCCGGCCCCGGCAACATCTACCGGGCCGAGGTGCTGTTCCGGGCCGGCCTCGACCCGCTGGTGTCCGGACGTGATCTGACCCGGCCGCAGTGGACGGCCATCTGGGCCGACCTGGTCACGCTGATGGCCGACGGGGTGCGCACGGGCCGGATCGACACCGTGCGCCCCGAGCACACCCCCGAGGCGATGGGCCGCCCGCCTCGGGTCGACGACCATGGCGGCGAGGTCTACGTCTACCGCCGCGCCGGCCAGCCCTGCCTCATCTGCACCGCCACGGTGCTGACCACCGGCCTGGCCGGCCGCAACCTGTTCTGGTGCCCCGGCTGCCAACCACCGTCCTGACGAGCCCTGTACCACCCTGACCAGGTGAGGCCGGCGCGCTGGCGATCCAGACCCTTCTGCAACAACACCGCCGTCCCCTCGTAGGCGAGATCCTGCGGGAGCTCGCCGCGCACGGTGGTCGCTGGCCCGTCCGCCGCCTGGATGACGTCGGCCAGGGTCATCTCGTCCCCTGGTCGGCTCCCCGGGTCGGCACAGCCTCGCGCACCGGCGGACGCCTGCGTGCCAAGGGAACGTTCAGGGAACGCCGTGTCCGTAGAGTCCTTCACGACGCACCAGCTCGGCGCACACACCGAGCTTCCTCTGTGAACGGAGTGAACAATGTCCCTGACGATCGGTGACACCGCACCCGACTTCGTGGCGGCGACCACGGAGGGCCCGATCAAGTTCCACGAGTGGATCGGCGACTCGTGGGCGGTGCTGTTCTCGCACCCGAAGAACTTCACCCCGATCTGCACCACCGAGCTCGGCTACGTCGCGTCGATCAAGCCCGAGTTCGACCGCCGCAACGTCAAGATCATCGGCCTTTCGGTGGACCCGATCGAGCTGCACGGCGCGTGGGCCAAGGACATCGAGGAGACCCAGGGCACCGCGCCCAACTACCCCCTGATCGGTGACGCCGACTTCTCGATCTCCAAGGCGTACGGCATGCTCGGCGCCGACGTCAGCGGCGACCCGTCGGACCGGACGGCCGCGGACAACCAGACCGTGCGCAACGTCTTCGTCATCGGCCCGGACAAGAAGATCAAGCTGGTGTTGGTCTACCCGATGACGACCGGGCGCAACTTCGACGAGGTCCTGCGGGTCATCGACTCCCTGCAGCTCACCGCGAAGCACAAGGTCGCCACCCCGGTGAACTGGAAGCAGGGCGACGACGTCGTCATCGCCGGCTCGGTCTCCAACGACCAGGCCAAGGAGATCTTCGGCACCTGGAACGAGCCGAAGCCCTACATCCGCATCGTCCCGCAGCCGACGGCCTGACCCGTCGCCTGATCGCCAAAGCCGGGCAAGATCACAGCGGTCCGAGCCACACAGCAGTCAGAGCCACACAGCAGTCGGGTCGGGTCGGGGGCGTGGTGCGAGTACTGGTACTGGGGGCAGGATTCGGCGGCCTGGAGCTGACGACCCGACTGTCCGAGGAGCTCGGCGACGACGTCGACGTCGTCCTGATAGATCAGGCCGACGGCTTCGTGTTCGGTTTCTCGAAGCTCGATGTGATGTTCGGGCGCACCACCGCGGAGGCGGTGCGCCACCCCTATCGTGACCTGGTCAGGCCGGGGGTGCGGTTCGTGCGGACGGCGATCCGCGGCATCGACCCGCAGGCTCGGCGGGTCGAGACCGATGCGGGGCCGTTCGAGGGCGACATCCTGGTCGTCGCCCTCGGCGCCGACCTGCACCCGTCGGCGACGCCGGGCCTGGTCGAGGCCGGGCACGAGTTCTACACGGTGGCCGGGGCGTTCGCGACGCGCGACGTACTGGCCCGGTTCGACGGCGGGCGGGTCGTCGTCGGGGTCACCTCGACCCCGTTCAAGTGCCCGCCCGCCCCGAGTGAGACGGCGCTGCTCGTCCACGACCTCCTGGTCCGCCGGGGGCTGCGCGAGACCAGCGAGATCTCGCTGGTCATGCCGCTGGGCGCGCCCATCCCGCCCTCGCCCGCCGCGTCGGCGGCGCTGCTCGCGGCGTTCGCCGAGCGAGGGATCGCCTGGCACCCGGAACGGCTGGTGAGGTCGCTGGACCCGGAGCGCCGGGTCGCGGTCCTCGCCGATGGCGACGAGCTGCCGTTCGACCTGTTCCTCGGCGTCCCCGTGCATCGGGCGCCGCAGGTCGTGCAGGAGTCGGGGATGTGCGTCGACGGCTGGATCCCGGTCAGCCCGCTGACCCTGGAGACCTCGTTCGCGAACGTGTACGCGGTCGGCGACGTCACCAGCGTCGGCACGCCGAAAGCGGGCGTCTTCGCCGAAGGGCAGGCCGCGATCGTGGCCGATCAGATCATCGCACGCCACCGCGAGCAGGCCACCTCCTCGACCTACAGCGGCCGGGGGATCTGCTACGTCGAGTTCGGCGCCGCCCAGGTCGCCCGGGTCGATGTCACCTTCCGCAGCGGGCAACGTCCCAGCGGTCAGTTCGACGACCCCTCCGCGCTGTACGCGGCGGACAAGTCCGAGTTCGGTTCGAGCCGGATCCGCCGCTGGTTCGGCCGCGAGTGGACGGGCCACTGACCGCAGGCCACACCGGAACCGGCCGGTCGCGGCGCTCGGGCTGGGCGTCGCGGACCAGGTCTGCCGGCCGTCTCCGGGGCGGTTCTCAGACGGCGGCGGCCTGGCGGCGCGAGCGGGCGGCCCAGAACGGCTGCCCGGCCTTCTCGTACAGCGCGGCCACCGTCTCGAACCCCGCGCGGGCCTCGACCGGGTCGCCCTCGGCCGCCGCGGCACTACCGGCCGCCGACTCGGCCATGGCCGTCCAGGCCATGCTGTCGTGGAACGACGCCGCCCGCCTGGCCGCCTCGGCGAAGGCCCGTGCCCCCGCCGCGTCGCCGGTCCGCGCCAGCGTCTCCGCGCCGATCGGGTTGAGCAACAGGCCGCAGCTGGCGCAGTCGCCGTAGCGGGCCGCGGTGCGCGACGCCGCCCGCACCGATTCGACGGCGCCGTCGAGATCGTCCCGCTCCAACGCCGCCAGCGCCGCCGTGGCGTGCAACCGCCCCCAGGCGTGCCGGGCAAGCGGGGTGACCGCCGCGATGGCGGACGCCCGCTTGAGGTATGCCGCGACCTCGTCGAAGGCACCCGTGTAGATCGCGAGCTCGGCCCGGCGCAGCCAGGGCAGCGCGACGGACCGGCTGCTCATCGGCGTGTAGAGCTCGCAGCTTCGGTCCAGGCACGCGCCCGCGGCGTCCCAGTCGCCGCGCAACAGCAGCGACTCGCCGAGCAGACACCAGGCGAAGGCCTGCACCGCCACCGCGTCGGCCCGCTCGGCCAGCGCCAGCGTCTCGCGCGCGTACTGCTCGACATCGCCGGCGAGGGCGTCCTCGTAGAGCTGGTACTGCCCGATGCAGTGGTTGATCTCGAAGAACCGGCTGACCCGGCCGCCCAGATCCACGGCCGCGAGCCGCGGCATCTGGACCTGCAGCGCCGTGCGCCAGGTGCCCTGGATGTGCGCCAGGATCGCCTGTTCCTCGAGCGCTTCGGCGACGGCGTCGGCGTCACCGTGCGCCACGGCCACCTGGTGCGCCCGGTCGGCCAGCCGGCGGGCGGCGGCGAAGTCGCCGCGTTCCCGCATCACACTCGCCCGCACGCCGGCCAGCCGGCCCTGGTCGGCGGCGTCCGGCCCGAGCCGGTCGGCCGCGTCCAGGTGCGTCTCGGCCTCGTCGAGCTGCTGCTGCGCCACCAGCGCGGCGGCGCCCTTGCGGTGCAGGCGGATGGCCGTCGCCGCGTCGGGTCCAGCCCGCAGCGCCCGCTCGTACGCCGTGATCGTCGCCGCGGCGTCGCCCGACTGGGCACGCAGGTCCCCGACCCGCTCCCAGACCTCGATCGCCTGCTCCGGCTCGGCCGCGAGGTTGCTGCGGATCTCCTCGTACAACCGCTGCGTCGACGGGCTCGGCTCGACCCCCAGCTCGGCCTCCAGCACGTCGCACAGCCGCTGGTACTGCCGCCGGGCCTCGCCACGGCGCCCGGCCGCGGAGTACAGCCGCATCAGCCAGGCATGGTTGTCCTCGCTCAACGGATCCGCGGCAACGAGGCGCTGCACGGTCCGGGCGGCGTCGTTGAGGTCGCCGCGCGTCTCGAGCAGCTTCGCGAACTCCGCCATCAGCGCCAGCCAGTCGTCGCGCAGGGCCTCGCGCGGCGCGACCGCCCAGTCGTCGTAGACGTCCTCCGGCAACAGCCCGTCCCGGTAGAGCTCGATCGCGCCGGCGTGGGCGCCGAGGGCCCGGGTGCGCCGTGCGGTCGCGGCGGCCGACCGGTACTCGTCCACGTCGACCGAAAGCCGCTCCGACGGCAGGCACAACAGGTCACCGACCGACGCGATGAGGTCCGCGCCCTGCTCGCCGTCGAGCGCGCGGCGGGCCGCATGCAGGGCCTTGCGCAGGTTGCGGCCGGCCGCGGCCGGGTCCAGCTCCGGCCACAGGACGTCCATCACCTGGTCCCGACGCAGGCGATGCCCGGACGCCAGCGCGAGCAGCTTGACCAGCGCGGCCGGCCTGCGCTGCGACCAGGCCCCAGCCGGGACCACCCGATCACCCACCGTGACTCGAAAGTGGCCGAACAGCTCGACCCGCAGAGTCTCCACCCGTCCCCCTCAGATCGCCCCACGGACGAAACCCGCCATCTACCCCGATGGTGCCATGCGGCCGTCGACTCGGGGCCGCAGCGGCGTTGCCCGCGGCCCATCCACCGAGGCCCGCTCCGCGCCGCAGTTCGCAGTTCATGCGATAACAGGATGATCGCCGCGCATCGACAAAATACAGTCAAAGGTTCATCTTGCCTATCGGTGCCGGCAGTCGCGCTTGACGGCGCGCAGCGGCCCGGAAATCGTGGTCGACAGGACGGCGTCAACGAGATGCTCGCCCAGCGCGCCGGCCGACGCGCTGGGCGCGACGCCGCTCACGTCGCCGATTCCCCCTTGCCACGACCCGTTCGCTCAGTGCCCTTCGGACCCCGGGAGCGCAGTAGTGACAGTCTCGATCGAACGCAACGTCGACCCGTTCGACACCATCGACTCGGGGTCAGACCCAGCTTTCGAGGAGAGCATTCTTCTCGAGCGGATAGCCGGGCACTACTATCCCGCCGTCCTCGACTGGTTCTTCGATCTGCTGCCACGGGAGGCGACGAGGGTCCTCGAGGTCGGTTGCGGCACCGGGCAGGTTCTCGATCGGCTGGTGGGCCACCTGGGCGCCGACCGTGTCGAGCGGGCCGTCGGCATCGATCGCAGCGCCTATCTCGCCAGGCGGGCGGCCGAACGCTTCGGCCGGTTCGAGATATTCGCCGCCGACGGAACGCAGGTACCGCTGCCCGACGAGCAGTTCGATCTTGCGACGACCGCGACTGTGCTGGTGCATGCCGCCGACCCGGCCGGCATCCTCCGGGAGATGCACCGGCTCACCCGTCACGGCGGGACGGCGGCGGTCCTCGACCAGGATTTCGGCAGCGCCGTGATCCACCCGGGCGACCGGGACCTCAGCCGCCGGATCCTCGATGCGGCGACCGACTTCTGGCAGGACGGCTGGATCGGCCGAAAGCTGCCCTCGCTGATGCGGGACGCCGGTTTCACCGTCACCGGCTTCCACTCGACAGTTCGTATTGATCGGACCTTCGACCGGGCATTCTTCACCCGGATCCGGGACTGGGTCGTGACCGCCGGTTTCGCCGCCGCGGAGGCCGACCGGTGGCTCGCCGAGCTGGCCGCGGGGGCCGAACGCGACGAGTTCGTCTTCACCCGCAACTTCTATGCCTGCATCGCGCGCCGGGATGGCTGAGGGCACGCTCCTCGTCTACAGCCCTCTCAACGAACCACGCCGGCCGGCGCTCACCCGCCTCGCCGAACTCCACCCGCGCGTCGTCCTGCTCGCCGAGGACCACACCGACGTCCCGTCCTGGGCTGACGAGTTACTGGCCGGCGTGGTGCGGATCGACCGGCTCGACGCGCCGGCCGCCATCCGCACCACGCGGGACCTGCTCGCCCGCCGCGGGGGCGCCGCGGACGGCATCGTCTCGCTGTCGGAGACGGGTCTGGCGTTCTGCTCGGCCGTGGCCGCGGAGCTGGGCCTGCCGTTCACGCCGTCGGACGTGCTGGAGCGGGCTCGGGACAAGTCCCGGATGCGGGCGGCGTTCGCCGAGCACGGCCTGCCGACGGTGCGGTTCGGCACCGCCGAGCGGCTCGACGAGGCGCTGGCGATCGCCGCGGACATCGGCTATCCGGTGGTGCTCAAGCCACTGCTCGCCGGCGGCAGCCTGTTCGTCTGGACGGTGCACGACCCGGCCGAGCTGGCCGCCGCGTTCGACGACGTGCTCCGCGGCGGCGCCCAGGTCGTCGCCGGCGACCCGCTGGTGCACGCCACCTTTCGCGGCGGCGCGGCGCCTCGCCTGCTCGTCGAGCAGCTCATCCGCGGGCGACGGCGGTTCGCCAGCTCCCTCGACCTGCCGGTCGGCGAGGTGAGCGTCGAGGGCAGCGTCGTCGGTGGCGAGGTGCAGGTGCTGGCCCGCCACGACAAGCCGCTGCCGGCGGACGGCCCCTTCTTCGAGGAGGTGCTGTGGTCGTCGCCCTCCCGGCTGCCGGCGGACCTGCTGACCCGGGTGGACGAGGTGGCGGCGGGTGCCGTGCGCGCGCTCGGCCTGCGGGACTGCGTGTTCCACGCCGAGATGCGGACGACCGACACCGGGCCGGTGCTGCTCGAGGTCGCGGCGCGGATGGGCGGCGGCCCGATCTTCCGGTCGGCCCGGCTCGCCCACGGCGTCGACCTCGTCGAGGCGATGGTCCGGATCGCCACCGGCGCGCCGAGGGCGAGCGGGCACGCGGCGCCCGACTCGGACTCGGACTCGAAGCCGGACCGGCCGCGCCCCGCGGTGATGACGTTCGGCCTGTTCGCCGCCGAGGGGATCTTGCGGGCGATCGAGGGGTTGGACGAGGTGCGGTCGCACCCGGACGTCGTGGAGGTCTGCGTCTACGAGCATCCGGGCACCTACATCCGCCGCGCGCCGCGCTCGGACCACTGCACGGTCCACGTCATGGTCGCGGCGGCCGATTTCGCGACCGCGGAGGACCTCGGCCGCTGGGCCCAGCAACGCATCCGGTTCGTCACGGCCTGACGGCGCTGATTCCCATCGCCAGGACGGCCATCCCACGGGCTGCCGGCCCGTCGCGGCCGTCCTGTCCCGCCCACGATCAGTAGCCGGACAGCACTCCGGCCGGCAGGAGGTCGTGGAGGAGTTCGGCGGTTTCCCCGCGCGGCAGCGCATCGAGCGAGTCGACGTCGAGGAACTGCCGGAGCACGAACGAGTAGTCGACGCTGTGGAAGGTGCGCTTCTCCTGCGGGGTCATGTTTCGCGCGGTGTCGGTGAGGACCTTCCGCACCCGTGCCGGCGTCAGGTAGAAGCGGCTGTACGCCTCCCGGCGCAGCTCCTCCAGGCGGTCCCAGGAGACCTCCGCCGTCGGCGAACTCTCGGGCGCGCTGAAATAGCCCTGGCCGGCACCACCACGCGGCGGCTCATATCCCTGGTCGATCGCCATCTCCCAGACCTCGGTGCCCTCGTGCGGAGACAGCACGAAGAAGTTCGCCTTGCTCAACCCCGTGGTCGACGCGTTGAACTCGATGGTCCGCTCGATGTCCGCCTCGGTCTCGGACGGGAAACCGAAGATGTTGAACGAGCCGAGGATCACGCCCGCGTTGCCCATGTACTCGATCATGTCGCGGGTGCGCTCAAGGTTCAGCCGTTTCTTGATTACCTGCTGCACCCGCTGGTCACCTGATTCCACCGCGACCATCGCGTAGAACGTGCCGCCCTCGAGCAGCAGGTCGACGATGTCCTCGCTGAGCAGGTCCGCGCGCAGGCCGTTGGGGAAGGCGAAGCGCAGCCCCGGCCGCCTGGCGAACTCCGCGAAGATCTCCCGCATCCGACCGCGATGGATGTTGAAAATGTCGTCGTAGACGAGAAACGTGTCGACGCCGGCAGCCTCGTGCCAGTAGTCGACCTCCGCCACCACCGCCGCCGCCGACCGGTACCGCACGGACTTCCCCATGATGTCGTGGCAGTACACGCACTGGTACGGGCAGCCCCGCGTGGTGACGATCGGCACGTACCGCACCTTGAGATTGAGCAGCGAGGTGTAGTCGGCGAAGAGGGTCGGGTCCAGGTGCGCGAGGGTGGGCGTCGCGAGCGCGTCGAGGTCGGGCACGACGCCGCGTGGGTTCGCCCGGACGGTCCCGTCGGGCTCGCGGTAGACGAGGCCGACGACGTCCGCGCGCGGCGTCCCACCGTGGCCGCCATGGCCGCCGCCGTGGCCGCCGCCGCCGTCGCCGTCGGCGCCGCCGTCGCGGAGCAGCTCGAGCAGGTCACCGAAACCGGCCTCGCCCTCCCCCACCAGGGCGTAGTCGATGTTGCCGTCGTCGAGCACGCCCCGGCCGAGCGCCGTCGCGTGCGGGCCGCCGACGACCACGACGCTGCCGAGCTCCGCCTTGACCCAGCCGGCCACGAAGGCCAGCTCCGGCGCGTAGTAGGTCAACGCGCTGAGCGCCACGACGTCGGGCGCGAACCGGCCGAGCGCCGAGCGCCAGTCCTCGCCCCGGCTGAGCAGATGCAGCAGGTTCACCTGGAGCGTGCGGTCCTCCGGCCGCCACGCGACGTTGGCCTCGAGGTAGAGGGTGCCCAGCTCGATGCTGCACTTGTTCTCGTAGAACGTCAGCTCCCGCCCGAGGATGGCGTCCTGCTTGGCGTTGACGTTCACGAAGGCGACTTTCATGTGGGTCTCCCTGACGCGGGCGACGCGGGCCTGGCAGCCGGGGCGGGCCAGGGCCCGACCGTCGCGTCCACCGTGTCGTTGCGGCCGGTGCGGTCCACGCCGCGGACCCGGTGGAGCACCCGCTCGGAGATGTCCGGAACGCCGAGCTCGCGGTGCTGGCGGCGGGCCAGGTCACGGTCGTAGTAGGAGGTGGCGGGCATGTACCGGAAGGTGATCCCGGCGCGGCGCGCCCCGGAGACGTTGGCGGACGAGCCGTGCACGAGATGGACGTCGTGCAGCGAGAAGTGACCCGGTTCCAGCTCGGCGACGCGCACGGCGGCGCGCTGCGGCTCGTCGAGCTCCAGCCGCTGGTTCAGGGTCGTGTCCCGCCCGTCGGAGCGCTGGTGCCCGAGCAGCGTCCGCGCCCGGTGCGAACCCGCGACGTAGCGCAGGCCACCGTTGTGCGGGCCGGACCGGTCCAGCGCCAGCCACACCGTGCACGTGGCCAGCGGCCGGATGGGCCAGTAGTGACCGTCCTGATGCCACGGCGTCGGCTTGCCGACCCGCGCCGGCTTGCCGAACATCCCGCAGGCCCAGAGCAGGACGTCGTCGCCGAGCACGGCGGACACCGCGTCCAGCAGCACCGGGTGGCTGCCGTAGCGCAGGCCGAAGCCGCTCGCCATCAGGTCGGGAACGAAGTCGGGCACCTCGCTCGGATCCCGGGAGAGGTAACCGGCGAGGTCCGACCGCACCTCGTCGAGAACATCGGCCGGCACCGGCTCGGGAGCGATGACGAGGCCCTCGGCGTGGTAGCGCTCGACGTCGAGCCGAGCCATGGCGGTCCGGTCGCTCATGGACGTGCCGCCTCGAGCGGGGCGGGCGGGGCGGGCGCCGGCAGGCGCAGCCCGAAAAGCCGGGACACCGTGTCGTGCGTGAGCATCGTCGTGGTGTCGGGCCCGACCGCCGCGCGCAGCTCGGCGACCTTGTCCACCGAGTGCGGCCAGGTGGAGTCCGCGTGCGGGTAGTCCGAGGCCCACATCAGCCGCTCCCGCGACCAGTTCGGCAGGATCCGGGTCACCTCGTCGGTCTCATGCTGGAACGTGACCCAGACGCCGTCGGTCACCTGGTCGAGGGCCGGCCGGGACAGGTCGACGCCGAAGGAGCGCCCGAAGCGGTGGTCGGCGTGCTCCAGCCGCTGCAGGAAATGCGGCATCCACAGCAGGTCGAACTCGCAGAGGATCAGCCGCAGCCCCGGATACCGCTCCCAGACACCGCCGAAGACGAGCGCGGTGAGCGCGCGCTGGGCCTGGGCCGGGATCATGACGTAGTCGAGCAGCGCGCCGTGGACGTCGATCGTGATGTCCCGCCGGACGGCGCCCCGGTGGATCACCACCGGGAGGTCGAGGCCGACGGCGGTCTCCCACACCGGGTCGAAGGAGGCGTCCGCGTAGGACCGGTCCGGGTCCGCGCGTAACACGACGCCGCGCAGACCCAGACCCGCCGCCCGGGTCACCTCCTCCGCCGCGAGCCCGGGGTCGGCGTCGTCCACCAGGGCGGTTCCGACGAGCCGGTTCGGGTCGGCGGCGCAGTACTCGGCGACGAAGTCGTTGTAGGCGCGCAGGCAGGCGCGGCGAAACTCGGCGTCACGGCAGCCGAAGAGCAGGTCCGCGAACGTGGGGAACAGGACCTCAGCGGCGACGCCGTCGACGTCCTGCTCGGCGAGCCGCGCCCGCGGATCCCACACGGAGGGTGGTGCCGCGGCGAAGCCCTGGGCCGCCCGGCGGGAGAGCTCCTCGGACGGCACGCCGGCGGCGCTGGCCGCGTACACGCTGCGCGGTTGGATGTCCTCGCAGACGAAGTACTCTCCCGCCCGCCCGTCGAGGTTCACCACCCGGGGCGCCCGCTCCTGGTACCGCCGCGGCAGCCGGGATGTCCACAGCTCGGGCGGCTCGCAGAGGTGCGAGTCCGCGGAGATCAGCGGCCGGTTCACAGCGCCCCCTCGCCGGCCGCGCCGGCCGCGCCGGTCGCGCCGGTCGCGCCGCCCGCGCCGGTCTCGACCAGATCGGGCAGCCGCAGCCGCGCGATCTCCTCGGTGCTCAGCGGGCGGTCGAGGACGTCCTGCGCGAGTGTGCCGTCGTCGAGCACCCGGTGCACCCGCCAGCAGGACGGATCGGACGCGGTCCAGCGTTCGTACTCGCCGCGTCCCGAGTTCGCCATCGCCTGGTAGGCGGTGCCCCGGCAGCCGCCGTAACACTGCCGGGTGGCGAGCAGGTCGCAGTCCCGGCAGTCCCCCTGGATGTGGTCGTCGAGGTTGCGGATGACGGCGAGCGCGGGACTGCCGAGCACCTCGGCCAGCGGCTGCCGGTTGAGGTCCCCGATCGTCGTCTCGATCCCCGGGCATGGCCGGATGGCACCGTCGGCATGCAGGTCGAGGCGGTACAGGTTCTCGTAGCAGGCGCCTGCCAGGCATGGCGGCTTGGCCTGGTACGGCTCGTAGCCCATCGCGGCGTCCTGGCGGCGGACGGTCTCGAACAGCTCCTCGATCTCGGCCCGGCGGATCACCAGGTGGGGGTTGGTCCGGGCGAAGCCCTGCAGCTTGCTGAGCTCGATGTGCGAGTAGATGTTCCGCTCGCGCAACTGGCCCACCAGCTCCGGGAGGAACTCCAGGTTGTCGCGGGCGATGACCGACTCGACGCCGAGCCTGGTACGGCCGGGCTCGTCCGTCGTCGTCAGGCCGGCGGCCACGAGACGTTCGATCAGCGCGACCTGCTCGGCGTAGACGGTCTCGGCGTCCCGCGGCAGCCCGGACAGGTACTTCTGCACCTCGGCCAGCCGCGCGCGGCGCGGATCGTCTGGCGCCACCACCGGCACGTTCAGCTTCGTGAGCAGGTTGACGCCGCTCGCGACGATCCAGTCGATCGACTCCGGCGTCAGCAGTCCCCCGTTGGTGACGAGCGTGACCGCGATGTCCCGCCGTTGCAGAAAGGAGATCGTGTCCTGCCAGTACGGCGCGGCGAGGGGTTCGAACGTGCCGTTCACCGTCACCGCCTGCAGCCCGAGCGCGATCGCCTGCTCGAGCCAGCCCTCCATCCGCTGTTCCCAGGTCGGGTCGCGGTGCAGGGGCACCGATCCCGACCCGCTCGCCGTCATGACCGTGGGTTGACGGGGGCGCCCGTGGAGTTCCGGATCACCCGCATAACAATAGGGGCATTTCCAGTTGCAGGTCGGCGGGGTGTTCATCTTCAGGCCCACTCGTAGGACCTTTCCGTCCGCGAAGGCGGAGTACCGGCCGTCGAGCGTGGTGAATGGGCCGGCAAAGAGAGGAAGCGGGCGGAGTTCAGCCATGAGCCCTCCAAGCATAGGCCGTGCGAAAGCAGCCGCCCAACGAGAGTAAATCACGGAGTCGCACCGGACAAGAGCTTCTGACCTGAACGTGTAGTCTTCGCATCCAGCCGGATGTTCCGCCGGATCACCGCCGCCTCGGACGGCGCCCTCGGTGCATCTACGACGCCCGGCAAAGGTTAACGCAGCGCAGCGACACAGCCATGCCTGCGCCTAAAGGAAAAGCGGTGACCTGCGCCGCGACAAAGATTTGAGATCGCCATCCGTAGCACTTCGTGACCGCGAACCAATGCGAGCACATTCGCCGCCGAGGCGCCCGGCGCGTGGGCAGGTGGGCGGGTGGGCGACGGCATGCGGATGCCATGGTCAGCGGCCGCCCGTCGCCCGACCCCGGCGCGGCCCGGGTGTCGGCGCCCGGACGGGTGCGACCCGCCGAGTACCCCGTGCCGGTCCGGTCCAAGGCCCTGCCGATCCGGGACCCGTGCCGATCCGGGACCCGTGCCGGCCCAAGACCCGTGCCGGTCCGGAGTCGGCGCGGATCCGGAGTCCGATCGACCTCGTCGGCGTTTCACGCCGGTGGGTCGCCCGCCCCGGAGTCCTGTCTGCGCCCGGTCCGAGTGCGCCCCGCACGGCGAAGGCGCCTCGACGGGCCGCATTCCCGGGCCGGTGTCACGGCCGCGGGGACGATCCGTGCGGGATTGCGACGGATTAGATCTTCAGTCTACGGCTGATTCCGCGGTCGATATCCGGGTTCTCCCGAGAGGATTTCCGGTGGCTCCGACCCGAAGCGGCAATATCGGTTCATTGCGGGGCGCCGGCCTCGCCCGGTCATTGCTCCACCGGTACGCAGGGGGGTGCCGATGCGCGCCGATCGGAATCACGCTCTGCAACCCAGGGGCGGGCTGGCGGGTTCGGACCACAGGGCGGGCAATTCGGTGAAGAGCGCCCCGAACGAGGCCCCCCGAAGGAACGTCCGGCGCCCGGGCGGGTGCGTCGGCGTGCCCGGCGCGGGCGACTACGATCAATCGGAGGAAGGCAGAGCATTGAGGATCTTGAGAGGCGGCCATGTCGGCACGTATGCCCACGGTGCCCGAGGAGCGCGTGTCCGCTCCAGCCGGTAGCAGCTTTGCGGAGGCGGTGAAGGCCGCCGGCCTGACGATGTCGGGTCCGAACGCGATCGTGGTCGTCCGCGACGCCGACGGCACGCTGCGCGACCTCACCGCGGTGCCGGATGTCGACACCGAGGTGACGGCGGTGCCGATGTCGAGCCCGGACGGCCTCGCGGTGCTGCGGCATTCGACGGCGCATGTGATGGCCCAGGCGGTGCAGGACCTCTTCGACGAGGCCCGGCTCGGCATCGGGCCGCCGATCGAGAACGGCTTCTACTACGACTTCGACGTGCCCAAGCCGTTCCAGGCCGAGGACCTCGAACGCATCCAGGCCCGGATGAAGGAGATCGTCAAGCAGGGCCAGCGGTTCCGCCGCCGCGTGCTGACCTCGCAGGAGGCGGCGCGCGAGGAGCTCGCCGCCGAGCCCTTCAAGCTGGAGCTCGTCGACATCAAGGGGGAGGCGTCGGGCGCGGCCGCCACCGAGGTCGGCGGCGGCGAGCTGACGATGTACGACAACGTCGACCCGCGCAGCGGGGAGGTCGTCTGGACCGATCTGTGCCGCGGTCCGCACCTGCCCTCCACCCATCTGATCCCCGCGTTCGCGCTGCTGCGCAACTCGGCCGCCTACTGGCGCGGCGACGAGAAGAACCCCCAGCTCCAGCGGATCTACGGGACCGCGTGGCCGACCCGGCCGGCGCTCAAGGAATATCTGACCGCGCTGGCGGAGGCCGCCAAGCGGGACCACCGCAGGATCGGCGAGGACCTCGACCTCTTCGCGTTCAGCCCGGAGATCGGCAAGGGACTGCCCCTGTGGCTGCCCAACGGGACGATCATTCGCGACGAGCTGGAGGGCTGGGCCCGCCAGACCGAGCGGCGCCTCGGCTACCGCCGGGTCGTCACGCCGCACATCACCCAGGAGGACCTCTACTTCCTGTCCGGGCATCTGCCCTACTACAGCGAGGACCTCTACGCCCCGATCCAGATCGAGGGCGAGAACTACTACCTCAAGCCGATGAACTGCCCGCACCACCACATGGTGTACAAGGCCCGGCCGAAGAGCTACCGCGAGCTCCCCTACAAGATCGCCGAGTACGGGACCGTGTACCGGTTCGAGCGCAGCGGCCAGTTGCACGGCCTTATGCGGGCCCGCGGCTTCACCCAGAACGACGCCCACATCTACTGCACCCGCGAGCAGGCCAAGGAACAGTTCCTCGAGGTCATGCGGATGCACGACGAGTACTACCGGGCGCTCGGGATCACCGACTTCTACATGGTCCTCGCGCTCCGGGACCCGGCGAACACGACGAAGTACCACGACGACGCGCAGATGTGGGAAGACGCCGAACGGATCACCCGCGAGGCGATGGACGAGTCCGGCATCCCCTACGTCGAGGAACTCGGCGGCGCGGCGCACTACGGCCCGAAGGTCGACTTCATCATCCGCTCGGTGACCGGCAAGGAGTTCGCCGCATCGACGAACCAGGTCGACCTCTACACGCCGCAGCGCTTCGACCTGAAGTACCACGACGCCGACGGGACCGACAAGCAGGTCGTCGTCATCCACCGGGCCCCGCTGGGCTCACACGAGCGGTTCGTCGCGTTCCTCACCGAGCACTTCGGCGGCGCCTTCCCGGTCTGGCTGGCCCCGGAGCAGGTTCGGGTGATCCCGATCATGCCGGAGCTCGACGGGTATGCCGAGACGGTGAGTCAGGCGCTGCTCGACGCGGACGTGCGCGTCGACGTCGACGCCAGCGACGGCCGGCTCCCGGCCCGGGTGCGCACCGCGGTCACCCGCAAGATTCCGCTGATCGTCGTCGTCGGTCGGCGCGAGGTCGAGGAGGGCACCGTCTCGGTGCGGGACCGGTCCGGCCAGGAGACGTTGATGCCGCTGGCCGACTTCGTCCGCCGGGTCCGCGACCTGATCGACACCAGAAGCCTCGAAGGCGCCGGCCACCTGCGCGCGGGCTCGGACGCGACACCTACCGAGGTCGACGCGACCGACTAACAAGTCAATATGCCTGAGGTCTCGATGGGTCGGCCGGCCCATATCCGGATCACGGCGGCGAGTCACCATCCGTGCGTGGCGTGTTTCCCGGTCCTGGCTGTCGGCTTCCGCCCAGGTTTCGCGTTCTGGCCGGGGCTCGCGCCGGTGCGGTTCCGCGGAACACCATGATCAACTGCCGGGCTGACGGCTTCGGGCAGAGGACCCGTGTTCTGAGCCGGTGCCAGCTCCGTCGAACACCTTGATCGACTGTCGCCTTCTGGGCGGGTTGCGGTCTCACCCCGAAAGTCGGGGCCTGGAGTGTGGGCATTGCTGCTCGATTGATCTTGGTTGGGTTTTTGTCGGTGGGGGGTGGGACGATGTTCGAGTCCTGTTCGACGACACCCCTGGCCCGGTGATCATGATGGCTGTTCCTGTGTTCCCCGTTCCCGCCGATCCTGCCGCCTCCTCGGCGCTGGGGGTGGATGTGGAGTCGGCGTCGTTGGGGGAGGTGGAGGAGGTGATCTGCCGGTGGGCGGGGCGGATCGCGGCGGCGACGTGTGCCTGGCTGCTGGCGGTGGCGGCGTTCGATCGGCGGGAGGGCTGGTCGGGGATGGGGCTGGGGTCGTGTGCGCACTGGTTGTCGTGGCGGTGCGGGATCGGTCTGCGGACCGCGCGGGAGCAGGTGGCGACCGGGCATGCGTTGGAGCGTCTGCCCGCGATCCGGTCCGCGTTCGCCGCGGGCACCCTGTCGTATGCGAAGGTCCGCGCGGTGACCCGGATCGCCGACGAGCATTCCGAGCAGGCGTGGTTGACCCATGCCCGGTTCTGCACCGCCGGGCAGATCGAGCGGCTGGTGCGCTGCGCCCGGCAGGCCCGCGGGCAGGAGAAGACCCGCCGGTCGGCGCCGCGGCTGGGGTGGCAGTACGACGACGACGGCATGCTGCGGGTGTGCGCGGTGCTTTCCCCGGACGACGGTGCCCGGCTGATCGCGGCGTTGGACGCGGCCCGGGCCAGCCTCGACACCACCACCCCCCTCGACACCCCCGGTGATGCCGAGGCCGGTGAGGTGCCCGCGGACGGGGAGAGTGTGGTCCGGGCTCGGGATCGCACGCGGGACGCCGAGGCGCTCGTCGCGTTGGCCGACGCGTTCCTCGACCGGCAGGCGCCCGGGCTGACGGCCCCCGAGCACACCCTGACCGTCCACCTGACCACGACCCTGCCCGACAGCACCGCCAGCCCCGACAGCACGGCCAGCCCCGACAGCACGGCCAGCGGCGGCGAGGACGGTCCGGCGGGCGACGGTGCTACCGGCGCCGGGAACAGCACCCCGGCCGGCGGGGCAGCGGGCGGCGCCTCAGGGCCGGTGGGGATGGCGCGGATCGGGATCGGGGCGTGGGCGCAGGTCGACGGGGGGATCGGGCTTTCCCGGCAGGTCGTGGCACGCCTGGGCTGTGACGGGTTCCTGCGCGGCCTGGTCACCGACCCCGCCGGCGACCCGCTACACCTGGGCCGGCGGCAGCGTCACCCCGGCCAGAGGCTGCGCGACGCCGTCTACGCCCGCGACCACGGCCACTGCCAGTACCCCGGCTGTGGACACACCCGCTTCCTGCAGATCCACCACCTCACCGAATGGACCCGGGGAGGTGACACCGACATCGACCGGCTGCTGCTGATCTGCTCGGCCCATCATCGGGCCGTCCACGACGACGACATCCGACTCGACCGTGCCGCGGACGGCACTGTCACCGCCCGCACCGCCGACGGTCGGGTCCTCACCGCCGCCCCACCGATCCTGCCCGGACCCGAACCCGCCAGCAGACTCGCCCACGCCACCCGCCACATCACCCCCACCGCCATCCACACCCCCGACGGCGGCCGACTCAGTCTCATCGACTCGATCCACGCCCTGCTCAACCCCGAACCCCACCGCGGCAGCCAACCCGATGACCAATGAAGATCAATCGGCGGCTCACAGCCGCGGGTCGACCGGCTCGGATTCCAGGGCGAGCACGGCGAAGACGCATTCGTGCACCCGCCACAGGGGTTCGCCGAGCGCGAGGCGGTCGAGTGCCTCCAGCCCGAGGGCGTATTCGCGCTGCGCCAGTGAGCGCTTGTGCCCGAGGCCGCGTTCCCGCAGGCGTTCCAGGTTGGCGGGCTCGGTGTAGTCCGGGCCGTAGATGATTCGCAGGTACTCCCGGCCGCGCACCTTCAGCCCCGGCTGGACGATGCCGCGGCGGCCGACGGTCAGGTTTGCCGCGGGCTTGACGACCATCCCCTCGCCGCCCGCCGCGGTCAGCTCGGCCCACCACGCGGTCGCCGTCGCGACCGACTCCGGCTCGGTGGTGTCGACAAAGATCCGCCGGGTCGGCGCGACCAGGTCGGGGTCGGCGGCCACCAGCCGGTCGGCGAGGTCGAGATGCCAGGCGTGCGGCCGCCCGTGATGGGCCGCGCCCTCGCTCGCCAGCACCTGGAAGGGAGCGATCCGAACCCCACGCAGGCCGTCGGTGGGCCACTGGTAGCGCCGGTAGGCGGCGCTGAAGGCGGCGGCGTTCGCCGCCCGGGACCGGGTTCGGGTCGGCAGGTCGCCGATCTCCAGTCCGGCCCGGGCCGCCTGGTCGAGCAGGTCCACCGCGAGCGGCAGGGACGCGCGCGCAGCCGCACCGACCGCGGCGTACTGCTCGCGCAGGAGCTGCCCGGCCTTGGCGCTCCAGGGCAGCAGTTCGGCGTCGAGCAGCAGCCAGGGGGTGTCGAGCTCGTCGAACAGCCCGGCCGCCTCGGCGGCGGCCCGCAGGCGGTCGACGAGCTCCGCGGTGAGCTCGCCGGGGAAGAACGGCCGCCCGGTGCGCGTCCACACCGCGCCGGCCCGGTCGCCGGGCGCGCCGAACCGTGCCCGCGCCGCGTCGAGCGACCGGCACACCAGTGCGACCGCCCGCGAACCCATGTGCTTCTCCTCGCAGACCACCGCGTCGACGCCGGCGTCGCGGTAGGCCTCGAAGGCCTGGTCGGGGTGTTCGAGCAGGTCCGCGACGGTGGAGGTGGCCACCGGGCTCATCGTCGGCGGCAGGTGGAGCAGCCACCGCGGGTCGATCGCGAACCGGCTCATCACCTCCAGGGCGGCGGCGGCGTTCCCCTCCCGCACGCTGATCCGCTTCTGGTGGCGCGTCTCGACGACCCGGGTGCCCAGCACGTCGGTGAGGTCGAGGACGTCGGGATCCCGGCGGCCCACCGCGACGGATCCCGCCGCGGGCCGCTCGGCGGAGTCCGCGGCCTCGGGGTTGGCCGGGAACGGCCGCGCCGGCGCCCAGTAGACCTCGGCCGCCGGCACCGCGACGAGCTCACGCTCCGGATAGCGCAGGGCCGACAGACTCCCGCCGAAGACGCACCCGGTGTCGACGCAGAGAGTGTTGTTCACCCACTCCGGGGTCGGCACGGGCGTGTGGCCGTAGACCACCGTCGCCCTGCCCCGGTACTCCTGCGCCCACGGGTGGCGCACCGGCAGGCCGTACTCGTCGCTCTCGCCGGTCGTCTCCCCGTACAGGCAGAGCTCCCGGACCCGCCCGGAGGCGCGGCCCTGGTAGCGCTCGGGCAGGCCGGCATGCGCGACGACCAGCCGGCCCCCGTCGAGCACGTAGTGGGAGATCAGACCGTCGAGGAAGCGTTCGACCTCCGCCCGGAACGGCGCCGGCTCCGTCGCCAACTGGGCAAGCGACTCGGCCAGGCCGTGGCCGATGCGCACGTCCCGACCACTCAGCGCCCGCAGCAGCTTGTTCTCGTGGTTGCCCGGCACGCAGAACGCCTCGCCGGCGGCGACCATCCCCATCACCAGCCGCAGCACGCCCGGGGTGTCCGGGCCGCGGTCGACGAGATCACCCACGAAGATCACCCGGCGGCCGTCGCGGTGCGCGGCGCCGACCGCTCTGCCCGCCTCGTCTCGGCGCACGGCGTAGCCGAGTCGTTCCAGCAGCGTCTCCAGCTCCGCGCGACAGCCGTGGATGTCACCGATGACGTCGAACGGGCCGGTCTCGTGCCGCAGGTCGTTGAACAGTGGTGTCCGGGTGATGCCGACGTCCGCGATCTCGCCTTCGCCGCGCAGCAGGTGGACGGTGCGGAACCCCTCGCGCGACAGCCCCCGCAGCCCGCGCCGGAGCTGGTCGCGCTGGCGGCGCACGACGTGCGGGCCGAAGTCGCGATCCGCGCGGCTCGCGTTGCGCGCCGCGCACACCCCCTCGGACACGTCGAGGACGATCGCGACCGGCAGCACGTCGTGCTCGCGGGCGAGGGCGACCAGCGGGCGGCGCGCGTCCGGCTGGACGTTGGTGGCGTCGATCACCGTCAGCCGACCGGCCGCCAGGCGCTTGCCGGCGATGTAGCGCAGCAGCTCGAACGCCTCTGGCGTCGCGGACTGGTCGTTCTCGTCGTCGGCGACCAGGCCGCGGCAGAAGTCGGACGAGATCACCTCGGTAGCCCGGAAGTGCGTCCGCGCGAACGTGGACTTCCCCGAGCCGCTCGCCCCGACCAGGACGACCAGGCTGAGCGCGGGAACGGCGAGCTGACGCGGCGACGGCGACGGCGACGGCGGCGAGGCCGACAGCGGCGAAGGCTCGGTGTGGTCGGGCGTCATGCGGCCACCGCCCGGCTGAAGACGGCCAACTGCGTCGGCGGCCCGACCTCCGGGTCGTCCGGACCGACCGGCAGGTGGCGAACGGTGTAGCCGTGCTCGGCGGCCACCCGCCCGGCCCAGGCGCGCAACTGCGCCCGCGACCACTCGAAGCGGTGGTCCCGGTGGCGCATCGCCCCCGCGGGCAGCGTGGCGAAGCGGACGTTGTGTTCCACGTTCGGCGTGGTGACGAGCACCAGGCCAGGGGCGGCGTAGCCGAAGACGGTCGCCTCCAGGGCGCCGAGCCGCAAGGGGTCGACGTGCTCCACGACCTCCATCAGCACCGCCGCGTCCAGCCCGGTCAACCGCTCGTCCCGGTAGGTCAGCGAGGACTGGATCAGGGTCAGGCGGGCCCGCTGGGAGTCGCTCATCCGTTCCACCCGCAGCCGTTCCCCCGCGATGCGCAGCGCCCGCGCGGACACGTCCGCGGCGAGGACGTGCTCGATGGTCACCTCCCCGAGCAGGTCCCGGGCCAGCAGACCCTCGCCGCAGCCGAGGTCGGCGACCCGGCGGGCGGCATGCGACCGCAGCACGGCGAGCACCGCGCCGCGGCGCTGCTCGGCCAGGGAGAGCGGACGGTCCGGCGGGTCCAGGTCGACGGCGCCGCCGAGGGCGTCGTCGAGCTGCTCGGGCTCGGTGTCGTCCACCTCGGCGAGGCGGGCCAACGCCGAACGGGTCAGCTCGCGGCGGTGGGACAGGTAACGGCGGGCGATGAACTCGGACTCCGGATGGCTCGGCAGCCAGTCGGCACCGGCCCGCAGCAGCTTGTCGACCTCGTCGCCGCCGACCCGGTAGTGCTTGGCGTCGTCCAGGACCGGCAGCAGCACGTACAGGTGGTTGAGCGCGTCGGCGAGCCGGACCGTCCCGCTCAGCCGGACGTCGAGGTAGGGCGACACGCCCCAGTCGGGAACGTCGGGATCGAGCGGGCTGGTCGCCACCGCCACCTGCCAGCCGAGCGGCTCGAACAGGCGACGCGGCAGGTCCGCGCCCGCTCGGGAGGCGACCGCGGGCACGCGGATCTCGAGTGGGATGGCCGCGGTGGCGAGCTCCGGTCGCGCGTCGCACCGGCCGGTCATGGCCGTGCGGAAGACGTCCTTGAGCGCCATCGCGAGCATGCTCGACGCCGCGTACGGCCGGTCGTTGACGTACTGGGTGAGCGCGAACCCCTCCCCCGGCGGTCCCTTGCGTCCCCGCACGAGGCCGACCGGATCCACCTCCAGCAGAAGGGCGACGGTGCACCTGTCGCCGGTCGCCTCCGGGTAGAACACGTGCGCCGTGCCCATCGGCTCGGTGAACGAGTGCACCCGGTCGGGATGCTTGTGCAGCAGGTACCCGAGGTCGCGGGCCGGCGGGTGAGTCGTGGCGATGGTCAGCAGCACGACTGAACAGTCTTGCTCAGACGATCCCCCCGCGTCGCGTCAGTTTTCGGCCTGCCGAACGGTCCGGATCATGCCCGGCCGGCGAGCACCGCGGCTGCCGCCGACGGCGTCCGCAGGGCGACCGGGGTGACGGCCTCGTCGAGGAGCCACACCGGCCGGTCGAATTCGGCCAGCTCGCTGCCGAACCAGGACGGCGGACCGGCCTCCCGATCCAGGAACGCCTCCGCCTCACGGGGTAGCCGGATGTGTTCGAGGGTGCCGTCCTCACCGCGACGGTGGTCGGTGACCGACGTGACGAGCGCGCGCGCGGCGCCGACAGCGGCGATGAAACCCAGCAGGGCGATCCAGACCGCGTCCGGGTCCGGCAGGGCGAGGACGACGGGCTCCACCGCCGACAGGTACAGGTTGCCCTCCCTGGCCACGAGCTGCCAGAGCAGGAACGTCACGAGCCCCATCGTCCGCGTCAGCACCTCGTCCCGGGTGGCCGGATCGGCGGGATCGGCGCCGGTCACGTCGAACTCGACTCGTTCCCGCCCGCGGGGCACCCAGGTGATCTCGTTGGTGGTGATGACGGCTCCCCCGGTGGGGGTGAGGTCGTCGCGGGTGATGCCCAGCAGCTTGAGGGGGACGTGGTGGACCCGTCCCGTGCGGTGCGGGGCGAGGTGGCGCAGCCCCTGGTGGGGGGCTCCGACGTAGGGCCGCGCCATCATCCCGAGTCCGCCGACGATCTCCCGCTGCAGCGGGAAGTAGTTGAGCCTGGCACATTCCATCCACAGGCGCAGCGCCGGATGGCGGGCGGATCCGACGATCAGGTCGTTGCTGATGCCGATGTCGATCGGCAGGATGTTCAGGGTGAAGCCACAGGTGGAGGCGGCGACGGCCGCGAGCAGGTCGGGGACCGAGCCGGGGTGCCCGCCTTCCGGCGATCCGGCGTCGAACCTGATGTCGCCGTCGATGTAGAGACCCCCGAAGGTGTGGACGAGTTCCACCCGCAGATGATCGGTCGCGCTCGTGTAGCCGCGGGGACGCTGCTTCGCCATCTCCAGGACGTACTGCGGACGCAGGTACAGCGGATGGTCGGCGTGGAAGACCTCGTCGACGTTGACCAGCGCCACGTCGTTGTCACGGGCCCAGGTCGCCAGGGTGCGGACGTACCGGAGCGGGTCGGCCGCGCCGACCGGGGGGGCGGGCTCGGCCAGGACAGCCGCACACTGCGCACGCGGGACATCCGTCCACAGCACCACGGTGACCTGGCCCGCGTACCGACGGGCCGCCGCACCGTAGTTGTCGCGGAAGGCCGTCCGCGCGGGCATCGGCTGGCCCAACCAGATTCCGTGCACCACATGCGGTATTCCGACCACCTCCGGCAGCAGCGGCACGCCGGTGCCGGCCGCCTGCCCCCAGCGCCGCTCGTCCGCCGAGCGCCGCGCCCAGCTGACAGCGCCGCGGTCGGCCTCGAGGGATTCCTCCGACAACTCCTCGGCGCTCGGAGCGGGGCGGGTCATGCTGATGCGGCGCAGGAACGGCGCGACATGCTCGGGCCGCAGGTTCCCGATGTCGACACCGGCGAGGAAGGCCGGCGCCGGGGGTGGCCTGCGCAGGTCGAACAGGTCCGCGCCCAGCCTTGCGGCCAGCACCCGTTCCGCGTCGGGGGTGTGCAGCGGCGCGCAGATCAGACGGCGCAGCCAGGCCAGCGTCTCGCCGCGGGGAGCCGCGAGCGGCCAGGCCGGCGGGCGGAGGTTCGCCGCCCGGCCCATCCGAACGGCCAGGTGGACGCCACCACGCACGCTCGCCTGCCGGCGGCGCTCCGCCTGCTGGTCGGTCAGCCGGGCCTTCGCGGCACGCACCATCGCGGCGATCCGCGCGTCGCCGATGGCCTCGCCGATACGGGCGAGCCGCGCCGCGAGCACCGGCCAGTGGACGAGCTCCGACTCCGACAGCAGGCGTGTGGCGAGGCGGGACGGGTCCGTCTCGGGACCGCCCGGTCCCGACGGCGTCAGCATGCTGTCGAGTCGCCGGCGAATGGCCGTGAATTCCCGCTCCACGGACGGTCCGGCAGCCAGCGCGGCCGACCAGCGCCTCGCCGACGCCCGGGCGGCTCGGTCGGTGAGCGAGTCGGCCAGCCGCGACATCCGCCCGACGGCCGCGGCCGCGGCGACGACCTGTTCCACGGTCAGGTCCCCGACGAGCCGGCCTGGTGCGTCGCGCGCCGTCGGGTCGAACCCGAGCGTGTGGCAGGCCGCACGCACCCGGTCCGCGGCGGCCTGCTCGGCGGCGGACGCTGCGCCGGTGGCGAGGGCGCGGCGCACCACCTCCGACTCGGCGAGCAGCCGCGCCGCGCGCGGCGTGTCCAGTGCCAGCGTGAGGGCGGATCGACCCGTCAGCCGCCGGTCGAGGTCCGCCGCCGCCTGGTAGCCCGCCTCCTTCAGGTCAGCAAGCCCTCGGGCGTAGGCCACCGCCTCCACGACCAGTGCGGTAGCCCGGGCCGTGCCCTCGACCGAAGGCCCCTCGAGACCCATCCGGGTCAGAGTGGTCACCATGTGACACCGACGGCGATCACCTCATGCCGTCGACACATCACCCAAGATGACGATCGGTCCCAGCGTGGTGGACGGTCCCAAAGGAGCGCTCGGATCATCACGCATCTCCCCTCTGTCCAGGACCGGACCCGGATCTCGTCGCACAGCTGGCACGTTCGCCGGGCACGAGGGAGTTCACGAAGCCCGGCTGGCTCGAGCCGAGTCGCGTCAGGAGCTATCAGAACGTCGCCGGGCTGAAAGGACACGGAATCACCGCGGCTCCGCGGCGTTCCACATCGACCAGGGCCGCGCCGGACCCGGCGACCGGAAACGGCGAGTGGCGACGGCCGCTCGCCGGCTCGTCGCCACTCGTTTCCTGCTGGTTGATGATGTCGGACCGTCGGGTTGGTGCGCTGTCGAGCGATCGGGTTATCAGCCCCAACCGCCCCAACCGCCCCAACCGCCGTGGCCCCGGTGGCCCCAGCGGCCCCAGTGATGCCGGTGGCCGCCCCAACCACCCCAGCCCCAGCCTCCGAAGAAGCCGACGAAGCCGGTGGCCTGCCGGAACGACCCCTGGCCCTGAAGGGCCGGCGCCTCATATGTCGCCTTCATACCTTTCCCCTCCGAGTTCGAGCCGGTCATACCCGGGCGGCTCGGCCAGCTCCGGTGACTGCCGTCGGTGGCCCAACACTCCGGCCTCGGCTCCCAACTCATTGACCGTGCAACTTATGACCTGCAACTAACAGCCTGCCTCTGCGGGGTCCAGCGACGGTTCACTCACGGTTCAGTCCAGGCGGGCGGCGTAGCACAACCCGGGGCCGGAGCGGGCGTGTCCGGGTCGCTGACGCCACTCGCGGCGCGGTCGACGAGCTGCTTCTGCGCCCACAGCGCCCACTCCTGCTGGGCGGCCGTGACGCGCAGGCCCCATTCCAGCGCGAGGCGGCCGTGTACGGAGAAGGAGTCCGGCCCGGAGGCGACCGCCGTCAGCGCGGACAGCTCCTCGTGGTGGGCCGCCGCGGTCTCGGCTTCCCGCCGCATGAATGCCTGGGCCTCCTCGCGCTCGAGCAGGCCGAGGAAGAACACCCGAAGCAGCATGTCGTTGCGTGATGACCGGTTCGGTTCGACCGTGGTGAGCCAACGGTGCAGCTCGGCCCGCCCGGACTCCGTGATCGTGTACTCCTTGCGACCCCTGGCCCCCTCGGCCGTGACGGTCACCTGGCCGGCGTCGGCCAGGCGACCGAGTTCCGCGTAGACCTGGCTCTGGGTTGCCGACCAGACGTTGCCCAGTGAGATCGCGAAGGTCTTGAGCAGGTCGTAGCCGCTGGCGGGGCGGTCGGCGAGCAGGCCGAGCACGGCATGACGGAGGCTCATGCTCCCAGCTTAGGTCAGCCTTGACCGGTCACAGTTGGATGTTCTATCATTGACATGTCAAGGATGGAATATCGCCGGCCGGGGTGGAGGCCATGCACACGGGTCGGCCGTCACTCTGATCGGAGAAGAGCCGATGACGCCGAGCGCCCCCACCTACCTCAGCGGCCTGCTCGCGCCCGTGGCCGACGAGATCGATGCCGTCGACCTGCCGGTCTCCGGCGCGCTGCCCGGCGCGCTGCGCGGCCGCTACTTCCGCAACGGCCCCAACCCGCCCCCCGGCGCCGATCCGGGGCACTGGTTCACCGGATCCGGGATGATCCACGGCGTCCGGCTGCGGGACGGCCGCGCCGAGTGGTATCGCAACCGCTGGGTACGCACCCGCGAGCTGGCGGGCGCGCCGTTCGTGGGGCCCGCCGGATTCGATCTGACGGCCGTTCCCGCGAACACCAGCGTGATCCGACACGCCGGCCACATCCTCGCGCTGGTCGAGGTCGGCCTGCCGTACGAGCTGACGCCCGAGCTGGCGACGACCGGGCCGTGCGACTTCGGCGGGAGACTCACCACCGCCATGACCGCGCATCCAAAGCGGGACCCGCTCACCGGTGACCTGCTGTTCTTCGGCTACGGCATGGCCCCGCCGTACCTGACCTACCACCGGCTCTCGGCGGCCGGCGAGCTCGTCGAGAGCAGAGTGATCGACGTGCCGGGCCCGACGATGATGCACGACTTCGCCATCACCGAGAGCCACGTCGTGTGGCTCGACCTGCCGGTCGTCTTCGACCTCGCGCTCCTCGGGCAGGGGATGCCCTACCGGTGGGACGACGCCTACGGCGCGCGCATCGGCGTCATGGCGCGCGACGGGGGCGAGACGCGGTGGTTCGACATCGACCCCTGCTACGTCTTCCACGTCGGCAACGCCCACGTCGACGACGCCGGACGGGTCTCGCTCGACGCCGTCCGCTACGACCGTGCCCGCTTCGCGGCGACCTGGCCTCGCCTCGGCGGAGCCCCGGCCGAGGCAGGCCTGATCGCCGACGGCTTCGTGCACCGCTGGCTGATCGACCCGGCGAACGGGGTGGTCAAGGAGCACGCACTCGACGACCGGGCGGTCGAGTTCCCCACCCTCAACGAGCAGCGGGTGGGGCGGCCGAACCGCTTCCTCTACTCCGTCGGCCAGGACACGATCGTCAAATACGACGTCCGGACCGGCGCGAGCAGGGTCCGCACCCTCGCTGCAACCACCGGCGAAGCGATCTTCGTCCCCGCGCCCGGGGCCCGCTCGGAGGACGACGGCTGGTTGATCTCGATCGTGACCGACCAGGACGGGAGCGGTTCCGAGCTGCTCGTCCTGGCCGCCTCCGACCTTGACACCGTGGCGTCGGTATCCCTGCCCCGTCGGGTGCCCGCCGGATTCCACGGCTGTTGGATCGCCGACGAATAGGATCCGGCTGGCGGCTCTGTCGGACCTCCCCTCGACCAGGACGGGCCCGTAGTACTAACCCCAGCGCTGGTAGTCGCCGTTGTTGCAGCCCTGGGTGTAGACGCGTCCATCGGCGTTGCTGTCCAGGCATTCGCCGGTGGAGGCGTTTCGGAAGGTCATTCCGCCACTGTCGCTGGACATGGTCCAGAGCTGCGCGGCCCCGCCGTCGCAGCCGGTGGCGTACACCGTGCCCTGGTACCTGGTTCCGTCCGGCGCGGCATTCGCCCGGCTGCCCAGGCAGTTGTTGGTCTGGAAATTCCTGAGCCGCACCCCGCCGTTCCCGGCCGTGTACACCCAGTGCTGGTAGTTGCCCTGGTTGCAACCCAGCGTGTAGACCTGCCCCTGCGCATTGCTGTCGAGGCAGCTATGGGTCGCGACGTCGGTGAATGTCCTGCCGAGACCGCCCTGCGCGGTCGCGGCGGCGGGCGGCGCCGCGGCAACGGGACCGGCCTGGCGTGGCGGGGGCAGGACCGTCGGATTCGCCACGCGCATGGCGGCCGCCGGTGCCGGCGCGGATGCCGGTGCCAGTGCGGATGCCGGTGCCGGTGCCGGTGTCGATGCGGATGCCGGCATCGATGTCGGTGCCGGTGACCCGGCGCCGTCGGCGCCGTCGGCACGAGCGGAAGCACCGGGACTCGGGCTGGCCGTGGGGGCAGGGTGCCCCGCCATCGCCTGCGTGTCCTTGGCCTTTGCCTGGATCAGGAGCCGCTTCGACGGGTCGGACGGTGAGCCGGTGGTCGACACGACGGCCGCAGCCATGGCCGCAATCACGACGACGATGCCGAGAGCGACGACGAGAAGGCGACGTCGGCGCCGCCTGCCCGGCTCGACGGAGGAATCCCCAGGTCGGTCGACGTCGGAGCCGATCGCAACGGCGCCGCCCGGCGGGGTCGATCCAAATGCCGACGGCGGCGCTGGCACCCGCTCGGCGGGCACGCCGTTGCCGACCGCCCAGGGCGGCGGGGTGCCCGGCGGCGCGGTCTCAGGCGGCGCGGTCTCAGGCGGCAGGGTGCCCGGCTGGGTGCCCGGCAGCGGAGTGGCCAGCGGCGGGGTGGTCAGCGGCGGGCTCGCGGGCAACCCGTACAGGTCCGGCAGGAGAGCCCGTAACTGATCGGCCCCGGTCCGCGCGGCCGGGTCCTTGGCGAGCATGGCGGCGAGGACGGACCACAGTTCGTCGCTGAGGTTCGGCGGGCGGCCGGGCAGGAGGTCGACGTGCGCCCGCAGGATCGCCAGCGGCGCTCGCCCGGCGAACGGCGTGACCCCGCACAGCAGCTCGTAGAGCACGAGCCCCGCGGCATAGATGTCCGCGGGCGGACCGGCGACGCCCTCCTCGATCATCTCGGGCGCCATGTAGAGCGGAGTACCGAGGATGCCCGGCTGCATGGTCAGCCGCGTCGACGCGTCCGTCAGCCCGGCGATCCCGAAGTCGGAGATCTTCGGGCGATACCCGCCGTCATGCCGGTCGAGCAGCACGTTCTCGGGTTTGAGGTCGCGATGAATGATGCCGAGCGCGTGCGCGGCATCGAGCCCGGTCAGAATGTCGACGGTCGTCGCCACGGCCTCCGCCGGTGGGACCGTTCGGCGCCGTATCAGTTCACGACGCAGGTCGGAACCCTCGATGAAGTCCATGACGATGGCCAGGTCCCCGCGCTCGGCAACGAGATCCCGGACCCGCACGACAAAGGGTGAGTCGACCCGGAGGAGCACCGAGCGTTCCCGCATGAACCGGGCGACGATGTCCGGGTCCACCATGAGCTCCGGCAGCAGGAGTTTGAAGGCGAGCGGCGCGCCGTCTTCATCGCGGCCACGCCACACCTCGCCCATCGCACCCCGACCGATCACCGTGTCCAGGGTGTAGGAACTTCCCAGCTTTCTCGCCAACGCCCGCCGCCCTCCCTGCGTCCAGCATCCCAGCGGCGCGATTCTCGCAGACATACCGGGCATATGGCGCACGCAGGTCGGTTCGAGCGTTAACCAGCAGAAATTCCTATTTGCTCATAGCCGGGACGGCTACCCCATCGCCCACGGTGCCACGCCCGCGCCGGCCGACACGGTCGTGCACCGGTCAGGTGCGGACGTAGGCTGCGAGGTGCTCGCCGGTGCGGGTGGAGCGGGCGGCGACGAGGTCGGCGGGGGTGCCCTCGAAGACGATCCGGCCGCCGTCGTGGCCGGCGCCGGGGCCGAGGTCGATGATCCAGTCGGCGTGTGCCATGACCGCCTGGTGGTGCTCGACGACGATGACCGACTTGCCGGCGTCGACGAGCCGGTCGAGCAGGCCGAGCAGGTGCTCGACGTCGGCGAGGTGCAGGCCGGCGGTCGGCTCGTCGAGGACGTAGACACCGCCCTTGGCGGCGAGGTGGGTGGCCAGCTTGAGTCGCTGCCGCTCGCCGCCGGACAATGTGGTGAGCGGCTGGCCGAGGCCGAGGTAGCCAAGCCCGACGTCGGCGAGCCGGCCGAGGATGGCGTGCGCGGTCGGCGTGCGCGCCTCGCCGGCGCCGAAGAACTCCGCGGCCTCGGTCACCGACATCGCGAGCACCTCGCTGATGTCACGGCCGCCGAGGTGGTGGTCCAGCACCGAGGCCTCGAACCGCTTCCCCTCACACTGCTCGCAGGTGCTGGCGACGCCGGCCATCATCGCCAGGTCGGTATAGATGACGCCGGCGCCGTTGCAGGTGGGGCAGGCGCCCTCGGAGTTCGCGCTGAACAGCGCCGGCTTCACTCCGTTGGCCTTCGCGAACGCCTTGCGGATCGGATCGAGCAGCCCGGTGTAGGTCGCCGGGTTGCTCCGTCGCGAGCCGCGGATCGCCGTCTGGTCGATCGACACCAGCGCCCCGATGGCCGCCCCGCCGTCGCCTCCCCGGGTGGAACCGGACCCCGCGCCCGCGCCGCCGTCCGACTCGAACAGGGACGGCAGCGACCCGTGCACGAGCGAGCTCTTGCCGGAACCGGCGACGCCGGTGACGACGACCAGCACCCCGAGCGGGATGTCGACGTCGACGTCGCGCAGGTTGTGCGTCGTCGCGCCGCGGATCTCAAGCCGCCCGGTGGGCGTGCGCACCGTGTCCTTGAGCGCGGCCCGGTCGTCGAGATGGCGGCCGGTGAGGGTGCCGCCGGCCCGCAGCCCGGCGACGGTTCCCTCGAAGCAGACGGTGCCGCCCGCCGCGCCGGCTCCTGGGCCGAGGTCGACGATGTGGTCGGCGATCGCGATCGTCTCCGGCTTGTGCTCCACGACGAGCACCGTGTTGCCCTTGTCCCGCAGCCGCAGCAGCAGGTCGTTCATCCGCGCGATGTCATGGGGGTGCAGGCCGATGGTGGGCTCGTCGAAGACGTACGTGACGTCGGTGAGCGAGGAACCAAGGTGGCGGATCATCTTGACGCGCTGTGCCTCGCCGCCCGACAGCGTGCCCGCCGGCCGGTCGAGCGAGAGGTAGCCCAGCCCGATCTCCGCGAACGCCTCCAGGGTGTGGTGCAGCGCGGCGAGCAGCGGCGCCACCGACGGCTCGGCCAGCTCACGCACCCACCCGGCGAGGTCGCTGATCTGCATCGCACAGGCGTCGGCGATGCTGATCCCGGAGATCTTCGACGATCGGGCGGCCTCGCTGAGCCGGCTGCCGCCGCAGTCGGGGCAGGTGGTGAAGATCACCGCCCGCTCCACGAACGCGCGGACGTGCGGTTGCAGCGCGTCGACGTCCTTGGCCAGGAACGACTTCTGAATCTTCGGGATCAGGCCCTCGTACGTCAGGTTGACGTTGTCGACCTTGATCTTGGTCGGCTCCTTGTGGAGCAGGTCGTGCAGCTCCCGCTTGGTGAACCGGCGGATCGGCTTGTCCGGGTCGAAGAAGCCGCAGCCGCCGAAGATGCGGCCGTACCAGCCGTCGACGCTGTAGCCGGGGACGATGAGCGCACCCTCGTTGATCGATTTGGTCTCGTCGTACAACTGCGTCTGGTCGAAGTCGGTGACCGCGCCCCGGCCCTCGCAGCACGGACACATTCCGCCGGTGCGGGTGAACGTCTTCCGTACCGCCTTCGCGGCGCCGCGTTCAACCGTGATCGCACCGCTCGCCCGGACCGAGGGGACGTTGAAGGCGAACGCGCCCGGCGGGCCGATGTGCGGCTGCCCGAGCCGGCTGAACAGGATGCGCAGCATCGCGTTCGCGTCGGTGGCGGTGCCGACGGTGGAACGGGCGTCGCCACCCATCCGCTGCTGGTCGACGATGATCGCGGTCGTCAGCCCTTCGAGCAGGTCGACCTCGGGGCGCGCCAGCGTCGGCATGAAACCCTGCACGAAGGCGCTGTACGTCTCGTTGATCATCCGCTGCGACTCCGCGGCGATCGTGCCGAACACCAGCGAGCTCTTGCCCGAGCCGGAGACGCCGGTGAACACCGTCAGCCGGCGTTTCGGGATCTCGATGCTGACGTCCTTGAGGTTGTTCTCCCGCGCACCCTGCACGCGGATCAGCTCGTGGCGATCGGCAACGTGCAGCGCAGGCGAGTCCGCGCCCGTCCCCGTGCCCGTTCCCGTGGCCATGCTCATCCGCGTCTCCATTCGTCGGGCGGCGCCGCCCTCGTGGTCTCCGTCTGCGTCACCTGGGCCCGACCTGCCGCCTCGAGCAGTACACCGTCCTCGACGCGCCCAGGGCAACAGCCGCCACCCAGCTGGCCAGCGGTGCCGGCCTGAGTTCCGAGAGTTCTTCGCGCCGCGGCTACCGCGGCTGCTGGGACTGGCCTACCTGCTCTGCGGGGACGCCACGGAGGCGGAGGACCTGACCCAGATCGCGCTCGCGCGGGCGTTTGTGGCGTGGCGTCGGGTCCGCGACAGCGACCATCCGGACGCGTACGTACGCCGCATCCTGGTGAACGCGAACAGGCGGCGGTTCAGCCGGCGACGGGTGGCCGAGGATCTCGTGGCGACGGTGCCGGAGGCGGCTGAGCACGGCGGTGGGTTCACCGCGGTGGAGGACCGGGCCGGGCTGGCCGCGGCGTTGGCCACGCTGCCGCCGGGCCAGCGTGCGGTGGTCGTCCTGCGCTACTGCGACGACCTTTCCGAGGATCAGGTGGCCAAGGTGCTCGGCCGGTCGGTCGGGACCGTGAAGAGCCAGGCATCCCGGGGACTGGCGAAGCTGCGGTTGCACCCCGCGCTGCATTCCGAGTGGGCCGGGTCACCGAGGCCCCTTGATCGGGGGCGTCACCACCAGCAGGTGGCATCGGCACAGGACACCGCGGCGTCTGACGCTGCGACCCATGACATTGAATCGATGACGGGAGGTTCCGCGTGACAACCGACGAGGCAACCGTCGCGTGGCTGCGTGCGGCGGCCGGGGATCTGCGAGCGCATCCTTCGGAGCGCATCTGGACGAGCGTCGAGGCGCGGGTATCCGGGGAACGCCGACGCCGGGCGGCGAGGCGAACGATCCCGCTGGTCACCCCACGATGACGGCCGTTCACCTCTCCCCGGCGGAGAAGGCGGCGATCCCCTTGGAATGCGCGCAGTCGGGTCCCGGTCAGGCGGATCCGGCCCGGTCCCCCACTTTCGGTCTGATCCCGCGAGCGGCGGTCCGCGACGGTCTGGGGATCAGTATGAGTGTGCTGCTGGCCATTGGCTCTACGGCGACCGAGTGCGAGATCCCACTCGATTCCGCCGGACGGCCGGACATCTCATTGGCGTACGGATTTATGAGCAGCACGGGAACCACCCTCTCCGTCCCCAACCCCGTATCGATCGACATTTCCGGCTCCCACGGCTTCGGATGGCTGGCCAATCCTGATGAAACACGAACAGTGCACACCGTCGGCGGACGGGTGAGCACCGAGGTCGTACGGATCACGGCGACCACGCCCAACGGACACACTATCCAGGTCCCGATCCAGAACGGCTACTTCATCACGCGGTCCGTTCAGGTGGACGGACCCGAATCGACCGACCGGACTATGGTCGGGGGCGACTGGAATCGGTCAAAGGCGTCCACCCTACGGTTTTACGACGCCAATGGCCGGCTGCTGAAGTCCGTCACCGCAGGATAACCGCCTCGGCTGCGTTCGGAAGCGGATCGATCCAGGTCCGCCACCCCCGGGCAACCGAGCTGTCAGGACGGGACCTGCACCGCGAAGACCTGTTCGTGGTCTGCGGGCGTCCACATCCAGCCGGCGCCCGTGCGCGAACCCAGCGTCTCGGTCGCGTTTACCGGATACGGTTCCTCGGGATTGGTCATCCCCCAACGTCGCGCAATCGTCTGGGCAGTACTGCGTGCGGCGGCAATGGCCTCCTGCTCGTCCGCATAGACTCCGATGATTCTCAGCGCCGGGTCCTCTATCATGCCGCATTCGATGCAGCCGACCTTGCAGACGAGCCAGTTGAGCCTGCTGCTCACGGGAATGTCCTTCCAGAGTATCCGCGGACGCCGGTCACGACCGGACTTCTCGACCGCCGGACCTCGGCGCTGCCGCCCGCGCGCCGATCCTAGCAAGCAATCCGACGACAACCTTCGGGCTCGGCGACGCCTTTCCACTCTGGTGGCGGGGCCTTATGGCTCCCCGTGAGGTTCCCATTTGTGAAGCACCCGGGGCGGGGCGGCCCGTGGCCGCCGGGTCGACGGCCGGCCCGGGTGGATAGTCTTCGTGGCCCGAGCCCGGGATCCGCACACCTGGCGATGCGGATCGCGCCACCGGCGCAGCGCGGCCCGGGGGGAGGCAGGCGGGGATGGGCGTGCGGGTACCCGTGATCGCGCTCACCGGATACCTGGGCGCGGGCAAGACGACGGTGCTCAACCACCTGCTCCAGGCGCCTGGAGCGCGCCTCGGGGTGGTGGTCAACGACTTCGGTGCGATCAACGTCGATGCCGCGCTGGTCACCGGCCAGGTGGACGAGCCGGCCTCGATCGCGGGCGGCTGCCTGTGCTGCCTGCCGGACACCGACGGCCTGGACCAGGCGCTGGCGAAGCTGACCCATCCGCGGTTGCGGCTGGACGCGGTGATCGTGGAGGCCAGCGGGGTGGCCGACCCGCCACATCTCGCCAGGCTCATCCGGTTCAGCGGCGTGGACCGCGTGCGCCCCGGCGGTCTTGTCGACGTGGTCGACGCCGCCGCCTACTTCGACACCGTCGACACGGGCGGCCTACCGCCGGCCCGGTTCGCGTCGGCCTCCCTCGTCCTGATCAACAAGACCGACCGGATTGCGCCGGCGCACCGCGCCGAGACGGTGGCGCGGATCGCCGGCCGGATTCACGCGAGCAACCCCCACGCCCACGTCGTCCAGACCACCCATGGCCGCATCAACCCGGTTCTCGTGTTCGACGCAGCCAGCCCGCACGACCCGGTCGACGAACTCCCACTCGCGGCCCTGGCCCGGGACGATCACGACCACGACGGCGAGCCGCACCCGCGCGTCAACGCGGTGACCGTTCCCGCCACCGGCCCGGTCGATCCCGGCCGGCTGGTCGACCTGCTTGAGGACCTGCCCGCGGACATGTACCGGCTCAAGGGCACCGTGACCGTGGACACCGGGCGGGGCATGCGCGGCCACGTCGTCAATGTCGTCGGACGCCAGATCCACGTCGCGGTCAGGCCCGTGACGGAAGGTCCCGACGGCCTGGTCGCGATCGGCATGCATCTCGACGAGCCCGCCGTCCGCACCCGGCTCGAGGCGGCCCTCCAGCCCTCCACCGACCGCCCCGCCGCGGACGGGGTACGCCGCCTCGCCCGATACCGGCGTCTAAGCACCTGAGCACCTGTGCCTGCGAACGCCTGAACGCCCGGACTCCTGAACAGCGGTGCTGACCCGTCCGGTCCGGACCGCCTCCGCCAGCGCGGCGTGGTCGGCCTCGTTCTGATCGGCGTAGGCCTCCGCGAACTGCGCGACCGCCCGGTCGAACGCCTCGCCGGTGCCGAGGTAGGCCGCGATCGCGATGCGGTCACCCGACCGTGCGTGGGCCCGGGCCAGGGTGGCGGCGCACAGTCGCCCGAACAGCGTCATTCCGTGCGGGACCATGTCCTCCGCCACCGCGATGCCCTTCCAGTCCTGCAACTGCCGGACGTAGAAGTCGCGCCGCCGCCCGTCGATGCCGTCCACTCGCTGCCAGCCGAGGAAGATGTCGGTGGTCGCCTGCATGAGCCGTTGTCCGGCGACCACCCGTTCGCCCTGGTTGTCGTACTCGCTCCCGGGCAGGTAATCGGCAAGGACCGACGTCCCGGCCTCCTTGAGCTGCAACAGGAGCGGGTCGCCGCCGTCGCGGCCGAGCAGCAGCGCGACCCAGCAGCGGGTGCCCACGCTACCGACGCCGACGACCTTGCGCGCGAAGTCGACGAGCCGGTACTGGGCGAGCAGCGAGCGCCGATCGGCCGACAGGGTGGTCGAATACCGGTCGACGATCGAGCCGAGCCATCCCATCAGCAGCTCCTGCTCGGTCCCGGCGAGCAGCTCGTTGACCGGGACGAGCAGCGGAGGGTCGGTCACGAAGCGCCGTTCGCCGTCCGCCACCTCGGTCAGCTTGGCGAACGCCCGCAGCCGGTCGTGCGACCGGGCGCGCGCCGTCGCCTGCGACAGGCGCTTTGACGTCCGCCGACCCAGAACGTCGGCGAACCGCGTGGTCAGATCGGCGACGTCGACGTGCGCATACCAGACGTCGAGGTTGGTCATCGCCGCGAACCGGTGCATCCACATGCGGTACGCCCCGACCGCCGCGGTGACGATCCCGCGCCGTTCGGACCGGGCGAAGCCGTTGGCGCGACCGGCGATGACCAGGCTTGTCGCGAGCCGCTTCACATCCCACTCCCACGGGCCGGGAAGGGTCTCGTCGAAGTCGTTGATGTCGAACACCAAGCGCCGTTCGGGGGACGCGAGCAGCCGGAAGTTCAGCATGTGCGCGTCGCCGCAGAGCTGGACGTCGATTCCCGACGTCGGTGTCCCGGCGAGGTCCGCCGCCATGATCGCGGCAGCGCCTCGGTAGAACCGGAACGGCGACTCCATCATGCGCTGGTAGCGGAGGGGCACAAGCTCAGGCAGGCGGGTCCGCGACTGCCGGTCGATCACGTCGATCGGGTCGGCCCGGTCCGGCGCCGGGTCGTACTCCGCGTGGGCCCGGCGCGGGGCCCGGGTCCGCGCCTCCTTTCCCCGGGCCGTGCGCTCTGCCGGTGTCGGCGGGATCCGGTCGGGCCCTGTCCTGGCTGGCCGTCGCGGCTGGGAGCCGCGCGCGGCGGGATGCGTGACATCAGTGGTCATATTCGACCTCTCGTGGCCTGTGGGAGGGCCTCTCGTCACCACCCTCGGGGTGACGGTCGCCATCGGTTCAAGCTCCTGGCCGGCTCGCCGAGCAGGGTCACCGCAACGCCGGCACGCCCCTCTCCTCGTACTCGTCGACGTCGACGATCTGCATCCCCAGCGGCATCAGCGAGACCGGGATGAGCTTGAAGTTGGCCAGGCCCAGCGGAATGCCGATGATCGTCAGGCAGAGCGCGATGCCGGTTGTAAGGTGACCGATCGCGAGCCACCACCCGGCCACGATGATCCACAGAACGTTCCCGATCAGCGATCCGGCCCCGGCGTCCGGTCGCGGGACCAGCGTCCGTCCGAATGGCCAGAGCGTGTAGTTCGCCATTCTCAAGGCGGCTATCCCGAACGGGATGGTGATGATCAGGATAAAGCAGAGTATTGCGGCCAGGGTATACAGAATTGCCAGCCACAGTCCGCAGAGCACCAGCCAGATGATGTTGAGCGCCGTACGCATCCGTCGCTCCTTTCCGCCGGCCGTCCCGCTACGCGCCCGCCGGCGGCGATTCTTCCGGGCCCCCGGCGGCGACGGCCGAACCGCCACCGTACGCCCGTTCGCGTTCCACGAGAAACGGGAACGGGTATCTCCTGTCAGCCTTACCGCCACCGTGCCCCGCCGCGGGACGTGCTAACCGGGCTGGATCCACCATCGGGGTGATTAACCGTCATGTCCTGTGGCCCGTCGTTTCACCGATGCCAGGAACCGTTGTACCCGGATGCGGCGGAAACTCCGCTGATCAGCCTCGCCGCGGTGGCCCCGGCCGTCCGCCGCGCGGCGCAACCCGCTCCATGACCACGCCTGGGGTGGGCGGGGAGCGTCCCCAGCCACCGGATCCGGCCATCCGGCGGCGTCTGATGCGACACGCGGTGCGGCGGGCCGCGTTGAACGTCACGGTGCTCGTGACGCTTTACTACGTGCTGCCACTGCGGGGGGCGTTGGACCCGCCGGCGATCCTGCTGCTCGTCGGTGGGCTGCTGGCGTTCGCGGTGCTCGCCGGCTGGCAGCTGCGCTCGATCCTGCGGTCGCAGTACCCCGCGGTCCGGGCCATCGAGGCGCTTGCGCTGTCGATCCCCCTGTTTCTGATCCTGTTCGCGAGCACGTACTTCCTGATGAGCCGGACGGGGGCGGAGACCTTCACCGAACCGATGAACCGCACCGACGCGCTGTACTTCACCGTCACCGTGTTCGCCACCGTCGGATTCGGCGACATAGTGCCGAAATCGGAAACAGTCCGGATCGTCACGATGGTGCAGATGCTCGCCGACTTGCTCGTGCTGGGGCTGCTCATACGCGCGGTCCTCAGCGCGGTCGAGCACGGGCAACGGCGCAAGACCGCGCCGCCGGAGACACCCGCGCCCGCGCCGGACACTCGACGGCCGTGACGAACCCCGGCGGGGTCCGCACCCCTTCGTCGAACGACCGAACACGACGGCCAGGCGAACACGACCGGGACGCCTACCTGACTTTCCCACCTCTTCCCACGATACGCGGAATTCGAGGAGATCTGACAGGCCGGCTCTTCCTGCCTGCCCCGGATGAGTTTTGACACTGGTTCTGGGAGGTGGGTGAATCTGGAGATGAGCCCTGCGACCGAGAGGACGCTATGCCCCGGATCCGGCGTACGAGTGATGATGGCCGCGTGTGGAACCATCCTCACCGGGTGGACGGTACTGGGAGTGTGCTGGCTGGTAATTGGTGGACCGGGCCGCGACCGAGCCCGGAAATCAGGATATGAGCTGGCGCGCGGGTCGATACCACAAGGCCGGGCCAGACCGAGACCGGGTCGGCGAAGACGGCCACGCCTGCGGAGAAGAAGCTGGGGGAGCCAGGACCGTTCTCCTGACGCTTGCGGCGGGGCAGTTCCTCATGACACTGGACAGCTCGGTCATGAACGTGTCGATCGCGACAGTCGCCGCGGATGTCGACACGACGGTGACCGGAATTCAGACCGCCATCACCTTTTATACGCTGATGATGGCCGCATTCATGATCACCGGTGGTAGGCTCGGCCAGATCCTCGGTCACAGACGCGCGTTCGCCATCGGCTGCGTCATCTACGGCTGCGGATCGTTGACCACCGCACTCGCCGGGAATCTCACGGTCCTCATCTTCGGCTGGTCGTTTCTCGAGGGGGCCGGCGCAGCACTGATCATGCCTGCGATCGTCGCACTCGTCGCGCAGAACTTCGCCCGTGACCAACGACCTCGCGCATATGGACTCGTCGCCGCGGCCGGAGCGATCGCCGTCGCGACAGGCCCCCTCGTCGGCGGCATGTTCACCACCTATCTTTCCTGGCGCTGGGTGTTCGCCGGCGAGGTACTCGTGGTTCTCATCATTCTGGCGCTCGCCCGCGGCATCGTCGACACGTCGCCGAGGGAACATCGCCACCTTGACCTCGTCGGAACCACACTGTCCGCACTCGGCCTCGGCCTGATCGTATACGGAATCCTGCGGTCGGGAAGCTGGGGCTTCATCCAACCGAAGGGAGGAATGCCCAGCTGGCTGGGACTGTCACCAGCAATCTGGCTGATACTCGCCGGCGGCTGCACGCTCCGGATCTTTGTTTGGTGGCAGGACAACCGCCTCGCCCGGGGCGACGCCGTACTACTCGATCCGGAACTGTTGCGAAACCCAACCCTTCGGGGCGGCCTCACCTCGTTCTTCTTCCAGTACCTGCTCCAGGCCGGCCTCTTCTTCACCATCCCTTTGTTCCTGTCCGTGGCGCTCGGGCTCTCCGCAGTCGAGACCGGGGTCAGGCTGCTGCCGCTGTCAGTCACCCTGCTCCTGGCCGCCGCGGGCATTCCCAAGGCACTGCCGCACAGCTCGCCGCGTCGCATCATCCGGAGTGGATTCCTCGCCCTGTTCATCGGCATCATAATCATGATAGCGGCGCTCGACGTCGGAGCCGGTCCAGAAATCGTGACCTGGCCGATGCTGCTTGCGGGACTCGGTGTCGGCGCGTTGGCATCGCAGCTGGGCAGCGTCACCGTCTCCGCCGTGCCTGACGAACACAGTGCCGAGATCGGCGGAGTGCAGAACACGGTGACAAACCTCGGAGCGTCGATCGGCACCGCGATGGCCGGCGCGGTGCTCATCTCGACACTCACTACATCGTTCCTCACCGGTGTCCAGCACAACCCCGAAGTGCCCGTAGGTCTCGTCTCGACCGCCGAGGTGAAATTGGCGGAGGGCATTCCTTTTCTGTCTGACAAGGACCTGGAGACCGCCCTCGCCGAGGCTGGTGTGCCCCCGAGGGCAGCCGAGGCGATCATCGACGAGAATGCAGATGCGCGCCTCGACGGACTACGCGCCTCATTGTCCCTGCTCGCGGTATTCGCCCTGCTCGCGTTGTTCTTCGCGCGCCGTACCCCGACCCGGCAGCCGTCCGCGGCGCCCCAGACCGATGGTCCCCCGGATCAGGTCGGAGGCAGCAGATCCTAGCACGCTCAGGTCAGAACGCGGGACTTCGCCCGCTGGAAATCCTCCTCGCTGATCTCACCGTTCCTGCGGAGGTCGACCAGCTTCGCCATTTCGTCGGCAACCCCCTGCGACTGCACCGCGGACGGCTGGAACCCTTGATACAGGGCCTGCTGTCGCTGTCGGTCCGCCATCGCCCGCTCACCCATCGAATCGCCACGGAATATGGTGTATGCCAGCACACCCAGAAGCGGGAGGATGATGACGGCGGTCAACCATCCGGCCTTCCCCCAGCCGGAGAGGTCACGACTGCGAAAGATGTCCGACACGATGACGAAGAGCAGGTACAGCCACAGGAGAAATCCGAAGAACAGCAGCATCGTCCAAAAGGCTGACAGAAGTGGATAATCCATGACGAAGCCCCCTAGCGCAGACCGACATCGGATATCGATGACGTGTCGCTGAGAGACCTACCCGCAACTGCACGTCACCACACGGTTCGCGACCCTGACGGCGAGCGAGGGACAATCACCTGAACAGAGATCTCAAACGTCGCCTGACCGGACGGAGGACGGACAGGCCCTGCTCGTTGTACCAGCCGCCGACGATCGCCCCTCCGGTGAGAACGACTCCGAACCCGATCAGCCACGAAAGAAACGTGAAAACGACTCCGATCTCGCCGTAGTTCCGCTCGTTCTCGACGATCGACGCCGAGAACAGCAGGCGGCTCACCACCCCGAGGCCGGTCAGGCCGATCGTGGTGAACACGGCCGTGGGCAGGATTTCCCGCCAGCCCAGCCGGCCGCGGAGGAGAACCCAGGTACCGCTCCAGAGCAGCAGTCCCATCGCAGCGGTAACGATCAGACCCTGGCATACCTGGCCGGCGACCGTGCCGGTGAGCACCGCCCCGGTGGCGGTGGTACCAGCAAGAAAGACGATCAGTCCGGCGAGCCAGACCACCTGAGCCGGCACACCGCGCAGGCCGAACGCCGGAAGCCGGAAGACCCGCAGGTACACCGACTGCACCGCCCCGGCCAGGCTCAGTCCGCCCAGGGTCAGCCAGAGCGCGCCGAGAACCGTCCAGCCGGACTGCGCGGATCCGCCGCCGCCGTGGGGGATGAAGAGACGCTCGACGGCCATCGCGGCCTCGTGGTTCAGCCCCATCCGTCTGATGATGATCTCGGCCGCACCGCCGGGGCGCAGCGGCGACACCGCCGCCAGTGTGATGATGAATGGGAAGAACAGCATCAGGATGAGCGCGGCGAGGGTCATCGCACCATTTATCAGATCGCTCTGGCGCAACTGGCGGGCCAGGTTCTCCGCGGACGAACCGCCCCATCTTTCCCGAAACGCACCGCGCGGTTTCGGTGCCCGCTCTTGGGCGTACCTGACGGTGCGCCGGTACCCCCGCCTGGTCCGACCACCGGCGGCATTCGCGGCCGGTCGGACCCATCGCCGACCCACCCCCGTAGCATTACTCAAAGTGAGCGTCGGCGCATCCCGCCGGCCCGGGCCAGGGACCGTCGACCCCGACGGTCCCTTTCGGCCGGCGCGAGCCCATTACTCCGGGTTCTCGTTCAGGATCTCCTCCAAGCCGAGCGCGCGCAGGACGTTCCCCGCCGCCGACACGACCCGGGCACTTCCGACGATCGGCGCGATGGCGGTGGTCACGCCCTGCGCGTCGGCGGCGGTAAGGCCCGCCTCCTGGGCGGCGGCGAGGTTCATCAGATAGGAAGCGGGCGCCGAGTCCACGGCGACGAGTGCCGCCAGGCGCACGAGATGGTAGGTGCGCTCGTCCAGGCCCGACCGCTCGAGCGTGTCCAGGTGCATCTGCACAATCTCTTCGAAGACCGGCGCGTCGCCGTGCGCGATAGCGCCGAGTGTCCGCTCAGGAGCCTGTGTCGTCATTACTCTCCCCCTATTTGACCACTTGCTGTCTTGGCCACTTGAAATTCGAGGATATTTACCTAGTATTGGCTGCCCGAGACCGGCTGCCCGCAAACATACGACGTCAACGGATCGAGGCGGAGGAAGTAGTTTTCGTTATTTGTCCGCAGTTTCTCGGCACCACGTTCCCGTCTCGCCCGCCGGCAGTTTTCAGCTACTCCTCGCAGGGAAGGACGCGGCCGCGAGACCGTGATGGCGGCCGCGCCGGGCAGAATGCGGGAGGGACTGTGCCATGGTTGCCAGTGCTGGCGACGGCTCCGACGGCCCGGCGCATTCCGCCGACAAGCGTTCCCTGTCCGTCGGGGAGCGGGCGGAGTACGAGCGGCTGCGTAGCGCGGTGGCGGTGCGGCACGACCGGCTTCGGACCGTCGGGGCGTCCCTCCTGCTCCTGCTGGCCGCCGTGCTGGCGCCGCTCGGCGTGGTTGCGACCTGGGCGGACACGACGATTTCCGACACGGACCGGTACGTGGATACCGTCGCCCCGCTCGCCACCGACCCCGCGGTGCAGAACATGGTGATCAACCGTCTGACCGACCGGGTCGTCAGCAACGTCAACGTCGATCAGGTCGCCTCGTCGCTCGCCGGCGTCCTCGCGCGAAACGGCGCTCGCCCCGCTGTCGTGGACCACGCCGACGCACTGGCCGGCGCGATGAAGACCGCCCTGACCAGCGCGGTGCATCAGGTGGTTCAGGGGGTGGTCACCAGTGACCAGTTCCCCCTGGTGTGGGAGAACGCGAACCGTCGGGCACATGCCGCCGTGGTGAAGGTTCTCACCGGTGAGGGCGGCAGCGCCGTGCAGGCCAAGGACAACACGATCGTGTTGGACATTGGCCCGGTCGTCGACAGCGTGCAGAAGCGACTGGCCGACGCCGGCTTCGAGAAGGCCGGCAAGATTCCGGACGTCGACCGGCAGATCGTGCTGCTGCGGACGGACAAACTGACCAAGGCTCAGGACGCCCTGCGTCTACTCGACATCCTCGGCCTCTGGCTGCCGGTCGCCATTGTGGCACTCGTCGCGTTGGGCGTGTGGCTGGCGCCCTCGCACCGCGCCGGGCTCATGGCCGCGGGCACCGGAATCGGCGTGACGATGATCGTGCTGCTCGTGGGACTGGCCGTCATGCGCCAGATCTATCTGGACTCCGTCCCGTCCGACACCCAGCCTCAGGACGCGGCAGCGGCCATCTACGACACTCTCGTCCGTTTCCTGCGAAACAACGCGCTTACCTGGTTGACCATAGCCGTCATCACCGTGGTCGCTGGATATCTCTACGGGCCGGGACGCGGCGCCCGCGCCATCCGCTCCGGTGCCGCCCACGCCACCGGAGCCATCGGTCGGTCCGCGGCCCGGGTGGGTGTGCGCACCGGCCGCACGGGCCGCTGGTTGGACAGACATCGCCGCTTCACCAGCGGGATCGTCATCGGCGCCGGGGCGCTGGCCCTGGCGCTGTGGAACTCGCCGACGCCGTCATCGGTCGCCCTCGTTCTCCTTATAGTCGTGGTCGCCCTGGCCGCCCTGGCTATCCTTGCCGCCGCCGGCACCACACAACCCGGGCCCGCGAGCCCCGACGGCAGGCCCTCCGATGCCCGGAAGCCACGCCCTGAAGCCACGCCGTGACGCCGTGAAGCCGCCGACCACTCCGATCGAGCAGACGAATCCCTGAGAACGATGACTGGGACGGCTGACACCCAGGCCGAGGCCGCGCGGCCCGGCTCACGCCGGCGACCGGCCGGCCGCAATGCGGATCAGCGCGGGGACCATCCCCCAGACACCCGGCCGCGCGGCGGGGACCCCGGGAGCGTGCAGCGGGATCCGAACGCGCACAGCCGCCGGAAGCGAGCGGAGATCCAGCGGCGGCGGCAGGCGCAGCGCCTCCCCGTCCACGCCGACGCTGACCAGTCGCGCGGAGTCGATTCTCATGGTGGGGCTGCTCCACTGGTGGAAACCGCGGAACCGGCTGATAGCACCCATGGACTCGAGCGCGACGAGTGCGGGTAGGTCGCGAGCGCGATCGACACGCAACGCCGCCACGCCAAGCCGGCCGCTGTCGAGCCGGGGCCGGGTACCGAAACCACCAAGGCTGTTCAGCCGGTAGGCGTTGTTGGACACGAGCAGGATGTCCGCGGTCGATCCGGCGCGGCCGTCCGGGCCGGTAAAGCGAAGATCCGGCGGAGCGCGGTCCACGCCCAGCAGGTCGGGCAGCATCGCGGCCGCCGTTCCCACCTTGGCGTCGCGGTAGCTGTCGGACTGCACGATTTCGGCGTAGACGCCCAACGAGACGTTGTTGACGAACACGCGGTTACCGAGCTGACCAAGGTCAACGCGCTGCTCGACAGCGAGGTCGAACGCGTCGAGCGCCCCCACCACATCCTTCCGGTCGAGGCCAAGGTCAAGGGCGAAGTGGTTACGGGTACCGGCTGGGACGCAGACGAACGCCATCCCTCGCCGCCGCGCCACGTCCGCGACCAGTGCCTGCGAACCATCGCCGCCCGCCATGCCCACCACGTCGGCTCCGCGGTCGGCGGCGTCCTCGGCGAGGGAACGAAGATCAGCGCGTTCCGTGAGGGTAACGACCGCGATCCCGCGCCGGGCGGCCTCCTGAGCGAGATTGTGGCGGTCGGCGGCGCCACCCCCGGAGCGCGGGTTCACCAGCAGGACGCCGCGCCGGGCGGCTCCAACCATGAGCCCCTTTGGTCGGTGTCGTCCGAAGGCGCCGCGCGCCGCGGTTCCCGACGTGACGAGCAGGCACGCGGTGACCAGCACGGTGGTCAGGCCGACCACCCCCGCGAAGGCGATCAGGCCGCCGACTGCGAAGGCCGCCACGACAGCCGCGCTCAGGCGGCGCAGCCGCCGTCCGACCAGCGCCGTCCAGCCCGCTAGCAACGCGATCGTCACAGCGGCGACCGAAACCGGCAAGGCGATCGGCCGGTCGATCAGCCGGGCGAATACGACAGCGACCGCCGCGGCGAAGCCCACCAACGCCGCTGAAGCCGCCACCCGCCGGGACCGGGAAACCGGCGTTCCCGCACGCCGCCCCGACCGGCGAACCATCCAGGAACGCACGATTAACCACCCTTCCGAGCTTCACAACCGCTCCGCCGCGATCAGGTGGGGCGCGGCTCGCTCCTACCGTCCTCGTCGAGAGGTTCAAGCGCAGGATCTTCTCCTTGGCACGCTGGCATTCCATCTCGGACAGGTCGCCACTCGCCTTGAACTCGACAAGCCTGAGATCTTGTCCGTGCCCGTCCCGGCGCCGACGGCTGTCTCCCGGATATAGGCGTCGACCTGCTCCCATTGTGCCCGCGCATGGTCGACTTCACCCACCCCACCGTCGTGCGCCGCGACACGGGACAATGCGCCAACAGGCACGCCAAACCCCTTTGCCAGCGACACGTGTCCCGCGCGGTGTCCCGACCGGCAACCCTCACGATCAGCGCCGATCGGACAGGCCGGGTGAACCGGTCAATCCTCAAACACGCCGAAGCCCTGTTGGTAGGCCTGGACTGTTCCGTCCACCGGCTGATGTGCCTGGGTCGAACCCTGGCTCGGCCGGTGACTGAGTCGATCACCGGCCGAGCGCAGGGTCCTGCTCTGCTTGCGTGCGCTACTTCTGAGGGTTCGTCTACGCCTGGTCGGGCTTCGGGGCCAGTGTGGGCGTTGGGGCCAGTATGGGGGTTGGGGTTGGGGTCGGGGTCGGGGTCGGCATGGCGGTCACGATCTGAGCCGGAGCCGAGATAACGGGCGGAGTCCAGGTGATCGTGACCTCACCGTTGCCGTCGTTGACCGTGCCCGAGTTGACCCCGGCGGTCAGGACGGGGTTCTCGATGGTCGACGCGGCGAACGAGCTCCCGCCCGCGCCACCGCCCGCGCCACCACCGGCCGTGGTGGCGGTCGGGTCCAGGCAGGGTGGGGTGTGCACTCCGGTGCAGGGCAGGTTCCCGGCACCGCCGGCACCGCCGGCACCGGACGTGCTTTCAGTACCGTCCCCGCCGCAGCGCGGATCGGTCAGCGGATCGGTGGTCGGGGGATTCCCAGCACCGTGCCGGCACGCGTTCAGCCCTCCGGCGCCTCCGGTGGTCTGGGTGCCGCCCTTACCCGGGAGTCCGGCATTACCACCATCGACGGTCGACCCAGCGTCGGCGCCGACGTCACCGCCGCCGGCACCCCCGGCGCCGCCGAGCGCGTTGCCCTGCCCGCCGACGCCGCCGCCGCCGCCTCCGCCGGCACCGACCAGCACCCGGGTGGACTGGTCGCACTTCCGTGCGACACATCCCGCCGCGGCCACGCGGACGTCGGAGGAACCGCCGCCGCCGGAGCCGTTACCACCGTTGAACGCTGTTCCGCCGTTCGCACCGGAGCCATCACCAGGCCCACCTGACACGCCGGCGTCGGACCCACCGAATCCGCCGAGTGCTCCCGATCCGCCGGACGGGCCATTGCTCATTCCGCCCGAGCGCGAGGCCCCGGTTCCGTTGGCGCCCTTGCCCGCCACGTTCACCTGCAGGACCTGGTTGCCCTTCAGCCCCGCCAGTGCCCCGGACACCTGGCCACCGCCACCTCCGGGACGCCCGGTGATGTCCCCTGCCGGGGACGGGTGTGCCGCGTCACCAGCGATGAAGTAGTGCCCGCCCTGGGCGCCGGTCACCACGACCTCGACCGAGCTCACTCCCGCGGGCACCGTGAAGGTGTCCGATCCGATGGTGTGATACGTGCAGGTCATTGTCGTCGTCCCGGACAGCACTCCGGTCGTCCCGCATACCGGCGGAGATGGTACGGCCTTCGGTGGTGCGCTGATCGCGATCCCCACCGGCCGGTCACCGACGGGGATCGGGGTGCCGGCGGTGTTGCTGGCCACATCGATCGGCGTCACCGTGTCGCTGTCGCGGTTGACCGCATAGGCGGCCACGCCGTCCGGCGTGACCGCGATGTAGAACGGTTCGATGCCTCCGGTGGAGATAGGAGTGCCGGGGGTGTTGGTGGCGACATCGATCGGCGTCACCACGGCGTCACGCTCATTGGTGACGTACACGGTTCGACCATCGGGCGTGATCGCGATCCCGACCGGGCGGTCGCTGACCTGAATCGGTTTGCCGGGGGTGTTGGTGGCCACATCGATCGGCGTCACGGTGGCGCTGGCAGCGTCGGCGTTGTCCGTGACGTACACGGTCTTGCCGTCGGGTGTGATCACAATTCCCTGCGGGTTGTTCCCGTGAGGTGAGCCCTGTTTCTCGGACACCTGCGTAGCGGGATTCTATCTGGCTTATGCGGCGTCTGCAATGTTTGCGGTGGCCGTGTGGTATAGGTTTTCGACGTGTTCGGGGGTCTGGTAGCCGAGGGTGGAGTGGAGTCGCTGCCGGTTGTAGAAGACCTCGATGTACTGGATGATCGCGGTGCGGGCAGCGCGGCGGGTTGGATAGGTCTCGCGGTGGATGAGTTCGTTCTTGAGGGTTCCGAAGAATGATTCGGCGAGCGAGTTGTCCCAGCAGACACCGGTTTCTCCGGCCGAGGGGTGTACCTGGTGGTGTCGCAGGACTCGTTGGTAGGCGTCGGACAGGTATTGCGAGCCGCGGTCGGAGTGAAAGGTCGCGCCTTCCTGTATGCGGGTGCGGGTGGCGGCCATCGTGAACGCGTCGATGATCAGTTCGGTGCGCATGTGATCTGCCATTGACCAGCCGACGACTTTTCTCGAGTAGCAGTCGATGACAGTGGCCAGGTACAGCCAGCCTTCGTCGGTGCGAATATAGGTGATGTCTCCGACGAGTTTGGTTCCTGGTCGGGTGGCGGTGAAGTCGCGGCGGACGCGGTCGGTGGGCGCGGGGGCCTGGCCGGGGATGGTGGTGCGCCGGTAGGCCCTGGGCTGGCAGGCCTGCAGCCCGGCCTGGCGCATGACCCGGCGGACCAGGCGCACCGACGCCGGTGTCCCCGAGGCGCGTAGGGCGGGAGCCTGTCACGATTTCCGTGTAAGCCAGAGGTGAATAGCTTGGCCTACGCGTTCACACTATCAGAAAGGTAGGCGTCCGGGGAAGAGGCTGGAGAGCGTGTTGAGCGCGATTTTCCATCCGTGGGTCCCGGTACCGGACTCGCCGCCGCGTTGGCTCGATATGTTACGGAGCCCGAGGTAGAGTAGCTTCATCGCCGCGTCACGGTCGGGGAAATGCGGGTCTTCGAAGTTAATCGGGGTGGGCTGTGGGGCCGCCATCCGGTTGATGACCGTGCGTGATGTTGGCTTGCCGTGGGCTTGTGTGCCTGGTGTGGCATTGCGGCATGTCGTGACATGAAAAGGCCCGCAACCCGGGCGATCTTGGTTGTTCTCACGCAATCAAGACGCCACAGGGGTTACGGGCTTGGACGATCATACGTGTGCCGCGACGTTGTTGTTGGAACTGGACGGTCTGGCGGTACGGCGCATCGAGCGGCAGGCGGACGGGTCGCGGCTGGCCTTGCTGGAGACCGCGGACGACACGGCGCGGGCGTGCCCGTCATGCGGGGTGTTCGCGACGCGGGTCAAGGGGGTGGTGCGCACCCGGCCGCGGGACGTGCCCTGCGGGTCCTGGGATCTGCGGTTGGAGTGGGTCAAGCGGCGCTGGTACTGCGACGAGCCGCGGTGCGCGCGGGGGTCGTTCACCGAGTCGCTGCCCGCGGTGCCCGCCCGGGCACGGCTGACGGCCCGGCTACGTCAGCAGGCCGCGGTGCGCGTCGTCGACGGGGTCTGCGCGACGGTCGTGGCCACCGCCCGGTCGCTGCGCCTGTCGTGGCCGACGACGATGGACGCGGTCCGCCAGGCGGCCGCGCCGTTGACCGAGAGCACGCCACCACCGATCGAGGTACTCGGGATCGACGAGGTGCGCCGGGGCCGGCCCCGCTGGCGGCCCCCCGAAAGCCCCCCACCCGGCCGGGCTGCCAGCGAGCCCGAGGACGCCGAAGCCCACGGCGGGCCCGCTGGTGGCGAGCCGGCGAAGGCCCGGATACTCGCCGACCGGTGGCACGTCGGGTTCACCGACCCGCACGGCGCCCACGGCATGCTCGGTCAGGTCGAGGGCCGCACCGGCGACGACGTCGCCTACTGGCTCGCCAGCCAGCCGGCGGCGTGGCGCGACCGGGTGGCCTACGTCGCGATCGACATGTGCTCCGTCTTCGTCGCCGCGATCCGCCGCTACCTACCCCTGGCCATCGTCGTCGTCGACCACTTCCATGTGGTGAAGCTCGCGAACGACATCCTCAACGAGGTCCGCCGCCGGATCACCACCACGACCCGAGGCCGGCGCGGCCGCAGCGGCGACCCCGAGTGGCAGATCCGCGGCCTGCTCCGCCGCAACCGCGAGAACCTCACCGACCGCCAACTCGCGAAACTGTGGAACACCCTCATGGACCTCGGCGAACCCGGCCAGATGATCCTGGCCGCCTGGATCGGGAAGGAGGAACTCCGCGCGCTGCTCGCGCTGGCCCGCACCCACCCCGACCGCACCGTGATCGCCCACCGGCTCACCCGGTTCTACACCTGGTGCGCCGACGCCGACATCCCCGAACTCGAACGCCTCGCCACCACCATCAGCACCTGGTGGCCCTGCATCGAGGCGTTCCTCCACACCGGGATCACCAACGCCGCCAGCGAAGGCTACAACCGCGTCGTCAAACTCGACGCCCGCAACGCCTACGGCTACCGCAACCCCGAAAACCAGCGTCTACGCACACGCTGCGCAACCACCCGCCGAGCCCGCGGATGCCTCAACCCCGCTTAACTTCGAAGAGCCGGAAATGCCTGCGGTTCTTCGTGATTTTCCGGAGCTGGAAGTTCATCGACTCGATCGCATTGGTCGTGTACACGATCTTCCGGAGTTCGGGTGGGTAGTCGAGGAACGGAATGAACTCGGTCCAGGCGTGGCGCCACACGTCGACCGCGCCGGGGTACTGGACGCCGAAGTTCTTGTCGAACGCGGCCAGGCCGAGTTCGGCGGCTTCCAGGGTCGGTGCCGTGTAGATGTCCTTCATCGCCTTGACGACGGCTTTCCGGTCGCCGTAGGACACGAACCTCATCGCGTTGCGGATCACGTGCACAACGCAGGTCTGCACGACGGTCTCGGGGAAGACCGCGACCGCGGCGTCGGGCAGGCCGGACAGCCCGTCGCAGCACACGATCAGCACGTCGCGCACCCCGCGGTTGCGGAGATCGGCCAGGACCTTCTGCCAGAACTTCGCGCCCTCGGTGTCCTTGATCCAACAGCCCAGCGCGTGCTTGCGGCCATCGACATCGACACCCACGGCCAGGTAGGCGACCTTGGTCGTGACCACCCCGTTGTCCTTGATCCGCAGCCGGATCCCATCGACGTACAGGATCGGGTAGACCTCGTCGAGGGGCCGGGACTGCCAGGCCTTGATCTCGTCGACGACGACCTCGGTCACGTTCGAGATCAGCTCCCGGGAGGCCTGGACCCCGTAGACCTCACGCAGGTGCGCCTCGACGTCGCGGGTCGTCATGCCCCGCGAGTACAACGACAGGATCGTGTCGTCAAGATTCCCGATCCGCCGCGCCCGTTTCGGCACGATCGTCGGCTCGAACGAACCGTTCCGGTCACGCGGTACCTCGATCTCGACCGGCCCGTTCCGGGTCGACACCGTCTTCGTGGACTTCCCGTTCCGGGAGTCTCCCGTGCCCTGACCGGCCGGATCACCCACCTCATAGCCGAGATGGCCCGTCATCTCGACCTGCAAGGCCCGCTCGAGGACAGCCTTCGTCATCTGGTTCAACAGGCCATCGACCCCGTCGATCGGTGTTCCGGTCGCTTTCGCGTCCTTCAACAACGTGTCGATCGCCTCCGGCGCGAAAGCCTCGGCGATCCTCTTCGCCGCCGCTTCGTCTTTTGTCCGAAGCGTCGTGCTCTGTGTCATTCGGTGTCCCTTTCCGACCTACCCGATCAAGGTAGATCGATCCTGGTCCACCTCCGGCTTACACAGTCGTCATGACACGCCCTAGGGCAGCGGCGATCCGCCGGGCCCCGTAGGTCTGCCGTGAGGCGGCGAACAATGCCCGAACCCGGGTTTCCAACGTGGCGCGCCGCCGCGTGCTCGTCGGGGAGGGCCGGCGGGTCCAGTCGTAGAAACCGGATGCGGACACCGCAAGCCATCGGCACATGTTTCGTACCGGGTAGCAGTCCTTCTCCGCGGCGATCAGCTGATACTTGTCGGTCACTGATGGCGTTGCGCGAAGAAGGCGGGTCGGGTAGCCCGGGGGAATCGCACCCCCGGGCTCCCGCAGATCCCGGCGTGACACTCTCGCGTCACCGGGCTCTTCTCGCCCTTCTCACCAGAAACCGTGAATCCACCGCCAGTGCGCGAACAGCGTGGGGTACTGCAAGGTGATTCTCTTCCACGCCTTGTGCGCTTTGGCGAATGTCTTCAGTCGTCGATACTTCTTCCGTATCCACCGCAGCAGATAGGCGCTGATGCGGTAGAGGAGCGGATACAGCTCGGTCTTGTAGAAAGCGCCGTAGTACTGCATCCAGCCCCGGATGACAGGATTGACCGCACGGGCGATCCCGTCCATCGTGTGACCGGTGAGCGTGTGAAGCCGCCAGGACTTCACTTTCCTGCTCATCTTCTTGATGGCGTCCTTGCTGGTCGCCGGGGCGAACCCGGTGAACACGTTCCCGTTCCGGGCCCGCACCCCTCGCGCCCGGAAGGTGAAGCCGAGGAAGGTGAATTTCGTGTGCTCATGCGAGCCACGTCTCTTCCCGTCCTTGCAGTACACGATCCGGGTTTTCTCCGGGTGCAGGCTGACGCCGACCTGTTCCATCCTCTTCCGCAGCCTGTCCAGTACGAACCGGGCCTGGGCCAGGGACTTGCAGTGCACGACCGCGTCATCGGCGTAGCGCTCGAAAGGGCAGGCCGGGAATTCCCGGACCATCCACAGGTCGAACGCGTAGTGCATGAACAGGTTAGCGAGTAAGGGACTGACCGCGGATCCCTGTGGGGTTCCGCGGTCGCGTTCCGCCAGCGTTCCGTCGGGTATCCTGACGGGAGCGGCAAGCCACCGCTTCACGTAGAGGATCACCCAGGACAAGGCGGTATTGGCCTCGACGGCCGCGATGATACGGTCCCAGGGAACGGTGTCGAAGAACTTCCGCACGTCCAGGTCGATGACCCAGTCGTACTTCCAGCACCGCTCCCGGCATTTCCCCACGGCGTCCAGCGCGCCTTTCCGTGGCCGGTACCCGTAGGAGTCGGGGTGAAACTTTGGCTCCACCACGCTCTCCAGTCGGGTCGCGACCACGGTCTGCGCTATCCGGTCACCTATGGTGGGAACACCGAGTATCCTTGTTCCCGCGCCATGCACCTTCGGGATCTCGACCGCCTTTACCGGAGGCGGGAAATACGATCCCGACGACATCCGATTCCAGATCTTGTACAGGTTTCCCTTCAGATCGGACTCGAATTCCGCCAGGCCCACCCCGTCGACCCCGGCAGCGCCCTTGTTGGCCGCCACCTTCCGATATGCCTGCCACACCTCCCACTTGGAAATGTCAAACGACTTTCCTGGTGATACCTGCCCGCTCACCTGATTCCTCCCAGCCACGCTGGTTGATCCTGCAAACGAACCACGGACAAGCCAGCCCCTTCGCTCCGCTCCCACCGCATCAGGCAGGAACCTCACCGCTACTACGAGCTGGTCCGCCTGCGCGCCCCGCGACGGTACTCAGTTCCTTGCGATTCAAACGCTTGGAACTCTCCCTCTCGCCGCACTTTCCAAGGTGGCAGTGTCAGGGCACGCCCTCCCACGTTCCGCACGAAAGCCGCAGTCCAGGCTCGCGCCACCTCTGCGCCGGGCACCACCTGGCCAGCGATCCGGGCAACCGCCAGGCTCATCCCGGGCCAAGCAATAACACCCGGTTTTGATGCCACTTCTCTAAGAAGGTGTTTGAGATCTCCGGCTGGTAGCTGGCTGTGATGTTCGGGGTGTGCAATGGGTGTGCACTCACCGGGAAGGGGCCTGACCGGGTCGTTGGGCGGGTGACGGTCAGGGGATGCCGCGACGTCACCGTCACCGCTATCCGTCTGATCTGAGCGATACCCAGTGGGCGTTGGTCGAGCCGCTGCTGCCGCCGGCGGCGTCGATCGGCCGCCGCGAGAAGCACGACCGTCGCGATCTCGTCGACGCCATCCTGTACGTCGTGCGCAACGGCTGTGCGTGGCGGGCGCTGCCGTCGGACTATCCGCCGTGGCAGACGGTCTACTACTACTTCGCCCGCTGGCACGATCTGGGTGTGACCGAACGTGTCCACGACGCCCTGCGGGATCAGGCTCGCCGGCAGGACGGACGTGACCCGGAACCGACGGCGGGGATCATCGACTCCCAGTCGGTGAAGGGCGCCGACACCGTTCCCGCGGTCTCCCGCGGCTACGACGCGGGCAAGAAAATCAACGGCCGTAAGCGGTTTGTCGTCGTGGACACTTTGGGTCTGCTGCTGGCCGTGCTGGTCGTGCCCGCGAGCACGCACGACACCGTCGGCGGCCGGCGGCTTCTCCTCGACACCTATTTCGCCGGCCGGCGGTTACGGCTGGTGTTCGCCGACGGCGGGTTCGCCGGCACGTTCGTCGACTGGGCCGCCCGCATCCTGACTCTGACCGTGCAGGTCGTACGCAAGCCGGCCGGACAGAAGGGCTTCGCCGTCCTGCCACGGCGCTGGGTCGTGGAACGCACTCTCTCCTGGATCACCGCGCATCGCCGGCACGCCCGCGACTACGAACGCCGCCCCGACCACGCCGAATCCCTCATCCGCTGGGCCATGATCAGCACCATGGTCCGTCGCATCGACCGGCGCACCCCCGCCCACCGGCCCGGTCCCCGACCGCTACAGAGAATCATCTAACCGACGATCTCAAACACCTTCTAAATAACGACGCTATCAAACGGTGAATCCCTCGCGGGACTTTCGATGCAACGCCTGGCGGTCTCAGATGATCAGTGCATCAGTCCTGGTAGAAAGGTGATCCACCGATCGGAGGGCTGAGTGCGCGGCGTCGAGTTGACCTTGGAGGAGCGGGAGTCGATCTCCAGGGGCTTGGCCGAGAAACTGTCACACCGGATGATCGCGGTGCGGCTGGACCGGAACCAGTCGGTGATCAGCCGTGAGGTCTCGCGCAACGGAGGCAATGCCGGGTACCGCGCCGCGGACGCGCAGAAACGCGCCGACGGGCAGCGTCGGCGACCGAAGGCGTTCAAGCTGGAGACGCACGTCCGGCTGCACGACGTGGTGGCCGAGCGGCTGGCGGCTGACTTCTCGCCGGAACAGGTGTCGAATCGGCTGAAGAAGGACTTCCCGGACGACCCGGAGATGCGCGTGTCGCACGAGACGATCTACCAGACGCTTTTTGTCCAGGCGCGCGGCGAGCTGAACACGCAGCTGAAGCTCGCGCTGCGGTCGGGCCGAGCGGAGCGCCGGCCGCGGGGGTCGACCCGGCCGAAGCAGGCCAGGATCGCCGGCATGGTCGGCATCTCCGAGCGCCCGGCCGAGGTCGCCGACCGTGCGGTGCCCGGGCACTGGGAAGGCGACCTGATCATCGGAAAGGGCGGGAAGAGTCAGATCGTCACGCTGGTCGAACGCCAGACGCGTTTCGTCATGCTCGCCCGCGTGCCGTACGACCGATATGCCGACCGGGTCGCGCTCATCCTCTCCCAGAAGGTCCGGACGCTACCCGAGGAACTTTTCCGGTCGCTCACCTGGGACCAGGGCACAGAGATGGCCGACCACGCCCGTTTCACCGTCGCCACCGGCGTTCCGGTCTACTTCTGCGACCCGCATTCTCCGTGGCAGCGAGGGAGCAACGAGAACACCAACGGGCTGCTCCGCCAGTACTTTCCGAAAGGCACTGATCTGTCGGAGCACACACAGGCGGAGCTCGACCGCGTAGCCGATCTCCTCAACCGGCGGCCGCGTCAGACATTGGAGTGGGAAACGCCCGCCGAAAGGCTAGATCAGCTGTTACTATCGCATAGCGGTTGATGCACTGACCTGTTGAGGTCGCCCCTTCCTGGACCCCACCTGACGCATCACGTGCGCCTTTTCCCTCATCGCTCACCACGACGGTCTTCAGCCAACGCGGCAGAGGGCGGTTTGAAGCCTCCCCCCGAAGGGCGGCTCCGGAGGGCCTGCAATCCTCCATCTTTCGTACAGCACCGCCGTCCGTCACCCAGCTAACAGGCAACTTTCAGCGTTCGTGGCACACTCGCTTTTGAGAGGAACTCACGCTCCATCCGGAGTTCCCGGTTCTCCTTCTCCAGCTCCCGCAGCCGGGCCCGTTCCGACATCGTCAGCGGCTCGTCCTCGCTGTTCTCGTGCGCGCGCCGCCAGGACGCGACCCAGGTGCCGAGCGTGCCTTCGTTGATACCCAGATCCTTCGCGACCGCCGAGACCGGCCGACCCGAATCGAGGACGAGTTTCACCGCCTCGTCCTTGTACTCCGGCGTGAACCGCCTGCGTGACTGCGCCATCAATATCCTCCGTCCACGGATCAATTATCCCACAGGGATCACTGTCCGAAGAACGGGCACCACCTCACCGTGAAGGTGGGGAAGCTGGCGATCGGTTTGAAGTTGCCGACACTGGCCGGGGTGGCGCGCGCCCCACCGCCGAGCAGGACCGTGTTCGCCGGACAGGTCGCGGTGACCAGGCCCACCGTCGACCCGCTGGTGGGCGCATTGGTCTTGTTCATGACCACCTGGGTGTGGTTGATCAGGTTGCTGGTGAAGCACACCGCGAAGGGGGTGGTGGAGAAGGAACTGTCGACCTGGCCGCCGCTTCCGCCGATCCCGAGCCAATGCGTCACGTCCGTGCCGACAACCCCGGTGGAACCGGTGTATTCGGTGGAGCCGTCCGAGCTGGGCGAGGTGCCCATCACGTGGTTGCCGTTGCCGGTGCCGGTGGCCTGGTTGATCCCACCGCCGGAGATCAGGCCACTACTGCAGTCCGCGTGGGTTGAGATCTCGGAGTTGGCGCTTGCAGGACCGCTGGTAGCCCCGGGTGACTTCACCGTGACGCCCACGGTGTTGGCGTACGCCGCGGCCGGGAAGGCAACCGCCAGCGCGGTGCCCAGGACCAGTGCTGTTCCCGCTGTGCGCGTACGCACGGACAGATGTGATCTCACGTCAACCTTCGCGTCAGGGGTGCGCGACGCGGGCAGATGTGCCCGTCCGCACCGGGGATGGCAACGTCCGCGCGTGTAACGCAGGGTGTGCGACGCTGCACAAAACCCGCAGATGCGGAGCTATCGGCGACTATAGACCGCTTCTACGCCGAACTTACGGTCCCTTGCGCCGATCTGCAGCGAGAAAGTCACGGGACACCGATCGATTGTCCCGAATTATCCGTTTCGCACCTTTCTGCTGGCGGCGTGGACGCGGCTTCCACGCAGGGGAGCCAGGCGTATGCGCGGCGCGTAAGGGATGGTGAAGCGGTCGGCGGAGGCTCCTCACGAGCTGGTCCGGGTGCCGGCGCGGCAGACGCGGCAGTCCGCGGCTGCCCTTCCGCATGTCCGACGCGGAGTGGGCCTACGTACAGCCACTGCTACCTCCGCAGCCGAAGACGGCCGGCCCGAGAAGCACGACCGGCGCGACATCGTGGGCGCGATCCTGTACGTGACCCACAACGGAGTCGTGTGGCGGGCGCTGCCCGGACCAGTTGAGTCCACAGACGTGGTGTACGGGTTGTGATCGTCTGACGACTCGCCGGAGTGGCGGTCCGTGACGTGGGACGGCCACCGCGTGATCCTCTCGAGAAACATGCGAAGGCAACTCGATGAGGAGGAAACGCGATGGCCGTGCGTCCGACTGTGACCGACGCCGACGGGCTGGGCAAGGAACTGGTGGCGGCGAGTCCGGATCTGTTGGGTTCGATGGTGAAGGCGTTTGCGGAGGCGTTGATGGGCGCTGAGGCAGATGGGATCTGTGGTGCGGAGTACGGGGAGATATCACCGGATCGGACGAATCGTCGGAATGGGTACCGGATGCGGGAGTGGGACACGCGCGCCGGGACGATTGATCTAGCAATTCCGAAGCTGCGGTCCGGTTCGTACTTCCCGGAATGGCTGCTGACACGCCGGCGGCGGGCGGAACAGGCGTTGATCTCGGTGGTCGCGACGTCCTATCTGCTCGGTGTTTCCACGAGAAGAGTGGACAAGCTCGTGGAACAGCTCGGGGTGGCGCATATCTCGAAGTCGCAGGTGTCGGAGTTGGCGAAGCATCTCGACGGCCAGGTCGAGGCGTTCCGCTCGAGGCCGCTGGACGCCGGGCCGTACCGGTTCGTGCAGGCGGATGCGTTGACGATGAAGGTCCGCGAGGACGGCCGGGTCGTGAACGTCCACTGCCTGCTCGCGGTCGGGGTCAACGGCGATGGGCACCGGGAGATCCTCGGCCTCGACGTCGTGTCCAGCGAGGACGGGGCCGGCTGGCTGGCGTTCTTCCGCGGGCTGGTCGCCCGCGGCCTGTCCGGGGTCCGCCTGGTGACCTCGGACGCCCACCGGGGCCTGGTCGCGGCGATCGGGGCGACGCTGCCGGGCGCGTCGTGGCAAAGATGCCGGACGCATTACCTGCGCGACTTGTTGACGTTCACACCGAAGTCGTCGCAGCCGTGGGTCGCAACATTGGTCCGGACAATCTTTGATCAGGCGGACGCGAACGAGGTGGCCGTGCAGTTCGACCGGGTCGTCGACGCTCTCACCGAGAAACTACCGCGCGCCGCCGCACATCTGGAAGAGGCGAAAGCGGATCTGCTCGCGTTCACCGGCTACCCGCGGGAGATCTGGCGGCAGATCTGGTCGTCGAATCCGCAGGAACGGCTGAACAAGGAGATCCGCCGGCGGACCGACGTCGTGGGTATCTTCCCGGACCGTGGTGCGATCATACGTCTCGTCGGCGCGGTCCTGGCCGAGCAACACGACGAGTGGATCGAAACCCACCGCTATTTCGGCCTGGAAATCCTCGGGAAAGCCGACGCGGGGAACACGCCGGCCGACACACCCGAGATCAGCGTGACACCAGAAACACTCACCGCATAAACTAAACCAAGGATCACGCGGAGTCACCCTCCGTACACCACGCCACCGGACGTGACCCCCGGACCTCCCGCCTTGGAAGACCGTCTACGGCTTCTTCGAACGGTGGAGGAAGGCGAATTTGGCTGAGGAGTACGTGCTCCCAACCGAGTCGACCGCGTCCGCAGAGTAGAGCGCTGCCGGCCCGGTCAAGGGACGGCGGCTATATGTAGGTTCGCGAGAGCCGCCGCCTTCCAGAACGCGTAGAGCATCCCGCGCTCTTCCGCCATCGCCGCGAATCCGCCTAATGCCTCGTCGGCGTGGTCGCGGTAGTCGTTCAGGTCGCTCCCGGCGAGTTCGGCCAGTGTCGGTCCTGTTGGCAGCCGTCTGGCGGGGTTAACCAGCCATCGCCAGATCCGCTCGGCGAGCCAGTCGGTCGCATCGCTGTCAGGACCATCGCAGGCCTCCCGCAGAGACTGCGGTCCGAGTCCCAGGTCGCCGCGCCATCGCCGGACAATCTCACGCACCCGCCAGCAGGTGTGGGCATTGGTCCGCAGCATGTCGCCGTCACGCAGTCGTCCCTGGCTGTGCCAGTCCTCGACAGGGCTGTTGCGCCAGGCGCCGTTGACGATTCCGACTGCAGCTAAATCGAGGACAGCACCGAGATCGTCAGGATCGATCTGCACCTGATGGCGCAGCATCACCTCCACAAGTGCCTGTTCCCGCCGCCTGGACATCGGGCTATCCGAAGCGGCCGGAGCCTGCTCAGCCATGACATCACTGTGCCAGAATGCTGTGGACCGCTGTCGGCGGGAGTCTCCGACTACCCAGTACATGGGTCTCGTGGCGGGTAGGTGATGGGTCGGTTAGTGGTGGCCGCGGGTCCTCGAGTACGTCGCCGACGTCGGCCATCGCTGACGCACTACCGCGAGAGCGAAATGTGGACCATCCGCCGCTGCAGCGGACGTTCATCTACCGCGCCTTCGCGCATTGCCGCAGGTCCAAGGCGCGCCCTGCCCCACTGCCGTGAGTCCGCATTCCGCCGGGGCCCCTCGGTGTAGCAACGACCCGAAATGTTGCGGCGGACGGTCAAGTTAGAGTATTTATGCAGATCAGCGGGGTATGCCCGGACCGACCGCCGCTTTAGGTTGCTACACCCGTTGCTACATAGCGATCCACAAAAGACCCTAGTCGATCTCCATGGAGAGACAAGAGGCCTGTTCAGAGGTGGTGGGCAGGGGCGGGGTCGAACCGCCGACCTTCCGCTTTTCAGGCCGGTCCCTACCGTCCAGGAACGTCCGCACACGTGCCCTGGCGTCCATAGCCGGCCGTTGGAGTACCCCTCTGGTGGCCAGCGTTGCCACCTGCACTGCCACACATCCCTCGCTCCCCAGAGGGCCAGCGCCGAGCCCTCGTTCCGCCCCTGTGTGGCAACCGGTACGGAAGCAGCCAGGGCGAAGCAGACAGCCCCACCCCAGAGACCCGCCGACGCCTGGCAGCTGACCACGGCCGTGCGGGTCTCCGATGAGCATCGAAGTGGCAGCGGCGCAGCTGGGATCGGAATGGTCTGAGCGGCCCGCCCCGCCCGCCCAGAAAATCCACACGCCCCTGAGCCAACTCGGCATCGCCGGGGGCGCCGTGTATGACGGGCTGGTGGCGCTCGCCGCCAAAGCGCATGGCCTGGCCCTCGAGACAAGGGATGCACGCGCGCGTGGAACCTATGATGCGGTCGGAGTCAAGCTGATTCTGGTCGGCTGAAGCCGTGCCGGCCGAAAGATTGCCTGCCGCCTCGCCCCGCAGTTAGTTTTCAACCGGCGAAGACATTGCACGACACCGAACACCGGGTACTGGAGATACAGGCCAAGCAGCACCTTCCCTGGCTGCGGTCGGTCCAGCGGCCGAATCACTTCCGGCTCGTCCGGGCGGCGAGCGCGACGGCGATGATGAGCGCAGCCCCGTTGAACAGGTCACCGACGTACGACGGTGCACCGGCGAGCTGGAGGCCTTTCACTCCCACACCTAGCAGGTAGACGGCGACAAGAGTGCCGAGAACATTGACCCGTCCTGACTTGATCTGCGTCGCGCCGAGGAACGCGGCCGAGAAGGCGGGCAGCAGGTAGGGCGGCCCCACGTCGGGACTGCCGAGCCCCAGTTTGGCGGCGAGAATCGCGCCTCCCAGGGCGGACAGGAACCCCGCGAGGATCAGCGAGCGGGCCACCAGGCGGTCCACTCGGAGGCCGGCCAGCCGAGAGGCCTGCGGGTTCGCGCCGACCGCGTAGAAATACCGGCCCACCGGCGTGTACTCGAGGACAAACCACAGGACCAGGGCGATACCAACCAGGTACCACACCGTCACCGGAATGCCCGCTGGTTGCGCGCGCCCGGCCTTGAGTAGATCGGGCGAGAAACCCTTGATCAGCGTCTGGCCATCCGTGATCCAGTAGGAGCCGGCAGCCAGCAGGCTGCCCATTCCCAGGGTCCCGATGAAAGAATTGACCCGGAGTACAATGATGACGAGGCTGTTGACAGCACCAATGACGATGCCGGCAGCAACAGCAGTCAGCACGCTAAGAATGGCATTGACATGATGACCCTGCAGCCACGCCACCAGGCAGACGCTGAACCCCAGAGTCGCAGCGACGGAAAGATCGAAGACTCCGGCGGCGAGCGGCACCACCAACGCGAGGGCGACGATGGCGGCTATCGCCTGGCCGTCCGCGACGCTGCGCGCCGTCTGGCTCGTCAGGAACGTGTCGGGCAGCCAGATGCCGTAGGCGATGATCAATGCGGCCAGCACGTACAGGCCGCTGAACCGATCGAGGCCCAGCCGCGGAATGATCCGGCCTGAGCGCTTCGTGGGGCCAGCCGAGTCGCGGCCGGTTACTCGCGTCGCTTCCGAAGTTGCCGCGGTGTCGGTGGTGCTCACGTTGTCTCCTTCTGCTTAGCGAGAGTCGCGGCGCTGATATCGTCGGCGACAAGCGGCGCCGTGAGCTCATCGACGACGCGGCCGCTGCGCATTATCAGCACCCGGTCGGCGATCTCTGAGAGTTCTTCGCTGCTGGAGCTGCAGGCGAGCACACCCAGACCGTTCTCGACGGACGCGCGGACGAGTCTGTGCAGTTCTGCCTGCGCTCCGACATCGACGCCCTGCGTCGGTTCGTCGAGGACGAGTACTTTCGGTCCCAGCCGCATTGCTCGGGCGATCATGACCTTTTGCTGGTTACCGCCGGACAGCGAGTCGATCGGCTGCTCCGGACGCGCGGGGCGGATGTCGAACTTCTCCAGCAGGGTGCGCACGTCGGTGCGCTCGGCGGAGCGCCGCAGCAATCCAAAACTGGAGTACGGCGCAAGGTGGGAAATCGTCAGATTCTCACGGACTGAATGGTCGGGGAGCGCGGCGTTCACCGTACGTTCCGCCGGGACGCCCACCACGCCGGCTCTGATGAACAGGTCCGGGCGATTGGACCGCAGCGGCTCACCGTCAATGGCGACGCGTCCAGTGAAAGGCGCGCTGCCAGCGATGAGCCGAGCCAGCTCGTCGCGGCCCGACCCGGTGATGCCCGCCACGCCGACCACCTCGCCGGCGTGGACAGTCAGGTCGACGTCCTGAACGACCTGACCGCACACGCCACTCGCGGTCAGCACCGGTGCGCCGGCGGCAGCCCGCGCGTCACTCCGCACGGCGCGTAGCGCACGGCCGAGCATCAGCTCGATGAGGGAGTCATGGTTGAGTTCGGTCACCGAACGGCTCACGACTACCTCGCCGTCGCGTAGGACGGTCACACGGTCGGCGAGCTCGAAGATCTCCTCGAGATGATGGGAGATGAATATCAGCGCTACGCCCCGGTCGCGGATGAGTCGGAGCAGCCGAAAGAGCCGCTGGATCTCCGCTTTGGGCAGATTGACGGTCGGCTCGTCCAGGACGATGACGTGTGTCCGCCCGCCGTGGTCGGACACCGCCCGGGCGACAGCGATGGCGGTTCGCTCGCTGACCGACAGGCGGCCGATCGGCCGGCGGACGTCGATCTCGTAACCGAGTGCGGCCAGCGCCCTGCGCGCCGCCTCGTGCTCGGAGCGCCACCGGATACGTCGGCCGAACGCGGTGTCAAATCCCCGGCCGAGGGCCAGATTCTCGGCGCAGTTGAGGTCGTCGATAAGCCCAAGATCCTGGTGCACGAACCGGAGCCCGGCGGCGTGCGAATCGGCGGGTTTACCGAAGGAAAGCTCGTTCCCACCGACTTCGATCACACCGCCCGGCTCCGGGCTGTGGTAGCCCGAAAGGATCTTCACAAAGGTGGATTTCCCTGACCCGTTCTCGCCGACGAGCCCGTGGATCTCGCCTGGTGCGATCTCCAGGCTGATGTCCTTCAACGCCCGGGCCCCGCCGAAGGTCTTCGCAAGGTTCACCACCCGCAGGGCTGGTGACGACGAGTTACTCATCCAGAATCCTCAATCGTAAGCGACCCAGTGGGCGAGGCTGCTAGGACAGCAGCCAGAGCTTCTTGTAGGTGTCGGCGAAGTCGCGCACGCCGAGCCAGAAACCCGAGGTGTCGAAGGACGCGCTGCCGATGTTGTCCGACGTGAGCACCTGGGACACCGGGGCGGTGTTCGTCACCGTGCTGATGGGATCGCCGACAGCGGCCCGGGCCGCGATGTCCATCTCTCGCCATCCAGCGATCGGCGCCTGATCCTGGGCCCAGAAGACCTGCTTCTTGTCGCGCAGTGCCTGGTACTGGTCGACGCCGGGCAGGTAGCCGCCGATCTTGACCTTGCCGGTCAGCCCAGCCGCCGCCAGCGCCGGCTCGACCCCGGTCAGGGCGTCACCGAAGGACGAGACGATGTAGGTGGTGTCGGGATCGCGCTGCAGCGCGCTGACGACCATGCCGGGCAGCTTCGTCCCGAGGTCGGAAAGCTGGAACGACACCGTCTTGACCTCGCACTTGGGGCACCACGGCTTGAGCTGGTTGGCCAGCGACTTCCCGTAGTAGTCGTCGATGGGGAACGCCGTCGACGAAAGGAGCTGGATGACGTCCTCGCCGTTGCCGTGAGCCGCGATATAGGCGGCTGTGGCCTTCGCCATCAGGTCGGTCGAGTGCAGGTCGCAGTCGACGGCGATGAGCGGGCCGGACGGCTTGTCGGTGATGCACTGTGCGATGATCTTCACGCCCTGGCTCTGCGCGCGGGCCACCTGGTCGCCGAACGCCGACATGTTGTAGCCGGCCTCGAAGATGAAGTCCGGCTTCTGATCGAGAGCCTGCGACATCGCCTTGGCGGCGTCCTCCGCGCCAGTACCAATGACGATCTTTGAATACTTCCAGCCCAACGCCTCCGCGGCGGCCGCTCGTTCCTCGTCGATACGGCGAGCGATGGGCACATTGGCCTCCAGGACGACCACTCTCAGCCCGGGAGGAGCCTTCTTGGTGATCGGCGTCGAGTAGCCGATCCCCGACGGGGCAGCGACGACCTTGGCCAGGTACTCTGCCGCCTCCGACGACGAGCTGGCCGTGCTCTGCGGCTCGGCGGCGCCAGACGCGCCGGCGGTGTCCGACGAACCGCTCGAGCCACACGCGGCGACGCCCACAAGCACTGCGGCCGCCGCCGCCAGGCTAAGGCCGATCCTTTTTCTCGTACGCACTGCTGTCCTCCGATAGCCCAAAGTGAATGTGGGCAGCCGCCGGCCGCTTCAGCGGCGCTGGTGTCTGGTGTCTGGAGTCAGAACGGTGAGGGCGGTCAGGCCGGTGCGAGGCACCCTCGTGACGTCGAGGACTGTCCCATCGCCTGGTGACGTGTGTCTCAGGTGAAAACACCCGGTTGCTCACGTGTTCGGGGGCGAGCCGCTGTCGCACCGCCCGCCTGACCAGCGCTTACCTCCAGCCGGCTTTGCACCGATATGCGCAGTCGCACCTCGTCACATGCTGTGACTCTTCACACACGTCCGTCGACGAGTAGGTGCCGGGTCAGGTGTCAGATCAGGTGTTTTCGCGCAAGACGACGGGCGTCCAGAGGGAGACGCTCGTCACATCGACCGGCTCCGCCAGCCGACTACCGAGAGTTGGGAGAACGGTGACCACCACCCCCACCACCGTCCCGGAGAAGCCCGACGTCCTCTCCGCAGAGTTCGCCCGCGACCCGCACACCTATTACAAGATCATGCGCGACTTCTATCCGGTGCTGCACCACGAGGTCAGCGGCTACTACTTCGTCAGTCGGTACGAGGACGTGGCCCGGATCTACAAGGACTCGATCGGCTTCTCGAACGAGAACTACGCGTTCCAGATGGAGCCCGTCATTGGCAAGACCGTCATCCAGATGGGTGGACGCGAACACGCCATCAACCGGCAGCTCATCACGCCGGCCCTGCGCGGCAACTACCTTGAGGAGCTGCTCCCCCAGGTCGACGAACTGGCGACCGAGATGATCGACAAGTTCCGGACCGCCGGTCGTGTCAACCTGGCGGAGGATTTCACCAAATGGTTCCCGATCAACGTGATCGTCAAGATGCTCGACCTGCCCCGTGAAGATCTGCCGAAGTTTCACGAGTGGTACTCCTCGCTGATGGCGTTCCTCGCGAATCTCACGAACGACCCGGAGATCCACGCCTGGGGAATGCGCACCCAGCAGGAGTATCCGGCCTACATTCTGCCGATCATCGCCGAGCGTCGACGGAATCCCGGTACCGACCTGATCTCGCGCCTCACCCAGGCCGAAATCAACGACGAGCAGTTCTCCGACGAGCAGATCAAGGCCCTGATCGGCCTGCTGCTGATCGCGGGTGGCGAGACCACCGACAAGTCGATCGCGAGCACGCTCAAATATCTGATCATGCACCCTGAGCAGCTTGAGGCCGTCCGCCAGGACCCCTCCCTCGCGACCCGCGCGCTGGTGGAGACGCTTCGCTACCACCCACCCGTGCAGATCATCCTCCGCACGACGACCGACGACGTCGAGGTGGCGGGAACCGTGATCCCGGTGGGGAGCGTCGTCGGCTGTGTCAACGGCGCGGCCAACCGGGACGAGCGTCGGTTCGATGACCCTGACACATACAACATCTTCCGCGCGGACATCAACATCAGGCAGGCCTTCGCCGGTTCGGCCGACCACATCGCCTTCGCACTCGGCCGCCACTTCTGCGTCGGCTCCCTGCTGGCCAAGCGCGAGGCCGAAACGGCCATCAACCAGATCCTCGCCGCGATGCCGGACATCCGCTTCGCGGACGGCATCGAACCCACCGACGCGGGCCTGTTCACCCGCGGTCCCGAATCTCTCATCGTGGAGTTCACCCCCGCCAGCTGACGGCTCCCTCGCGAGCAACCGTCCTTCCTCTCGGCAAGGGCCCCTCTCGGCAAGGACAGGCTATGACTTCCACCATCGAAAGCCCCGCTCTCGCGTCCAGCGAGGTCTCGGTCCCACATTATCGGCTGTTCATCGACGGACAATGGGTCGACACCTCGGAACAGTACGTCATCGTCAATCCCGCAACGGAGGAGACGGTCGCCACGGCGGCCAAAGGTGGCATTGACCAGGCGGACGCCGCCGTCGCGGCGGCCCGCCGTGCGTTCGAGCAAGGCGTCTGGCGCAGTCTTCCGCCGGTGCGCCGCGCGGCGGTTCTGGAAGCCGTGGCCGACGCTCTCGAGGCTCGTTCCGAGGAGCTGGCGGCGACGGCGACGCGCGAGGGCGGCGCGCCGCTGTACCTCTCCATGGGCCTGAATGCGATCACGCCGGTGTCCAATCTCCGGTACTTCGCCGAGCTGGCCCGCCGGTACCAGTTCGAGGCTCCCGGGCCGGTCGTCGGCGGCATCGCGCACGGGGGTGTCATCCGCAGGGAGCCGATCGGCGTCTGCGCGGCGATCGTGCCCTGGAACTTCCCGCTGGCCCTCGCGGTCTGGAAGATCGGCCCCGCCCTCGCGGCGGGCAACTCCGTGGTCCTCAAGACCGACGAGAAGACCCCGATCGGCGCCCTCGAACTGGCGCGGGAGCTGCAGGCCGCTGGTCTGCCGGACGGCGTGTTCAACGTCGTCACCGGGGACGGCGAGGTCGTCGGCGCCCACCTCGCCGCCCATCCCGATGTCAACAAGATCGGCTTCACCGGCTCGTCCGAGGTCGGCCGGAAGGTGGCCGAGGCCGCGGGCCGGAGCAACCTCAAGCGAGTCACGCTCGAGCTGGGCGGCAAGGGCCCGAACATCGTGCTGGCAGACGCCGACATGCAGATGGCGGTCGACGGCGCGATCTGGGGCTTCCTCATGCACGCCGGACAGGCCTGCGAGTCCGGGACCCGCCTGCTGCTGCCGAGTTCGGTCCACGACCGGTTCGTCGCGCGGCTGGTCGAGCGGCTGGCCACAGTCAGGATCGGCGACCCGCTGGACCCCACCTCCAACCTCGGCCCGCTGATCAGCGCGGCGCAGCGGGACCGGGTCCTCAGGTACGTCGAGCTGGCCCGAGTGGAGGGGGCCACCGTCGCGTGCGGCGGGCGCGTGCCCGCGGGCACCGACAAGGGGTACTGGGTCGAGCCGACCGTCCTCACCGACGTCACGAACGACATGAGGGTCGCTCGGGAGGAGATCTTCGGCCCCGTCCTGTGCGTCCTGCGTTACGACACGGTGGACGAGGCCATCGAGATCGCCAACGACAGCGACTTCGGCCTGGCCGCCGGCGTCTGGAGCAGCAACGTGGACGCCGCACTGGACGTGGCCCGACGGCTGGAGGCCGGGTCAGTCTGGATCAACGATTTCCACATGGCCAACGAGAACTACCCGTTCGGTGGGTTCAAGCAGAGCGGGGTGGGTCGCGAACTCGGCGTGAACGCCCTCGACGCCTACACGGAGGCCAAGTCCATCCAGATCAGCATGGAGCCGGACATTCAGAAGCGGGCCTACGGCCTCGCACTGTCCACCCCCGCCCCCGCGTGGGGCGACTGATGCGTCGACACGCGTAGCCATCCACCTGAAGCAGGAGAGGGACCACTGACGTGAAGACCAAGGCCGCAGTCCTCTACGAGGCGGGCAAGCCGTTCGAGATCGAGGAGCTCGAGATCGTCAAGCCGGGGGCCGAGGAGGTGCTCGTCCGCTACGACTACTCCGGCCTCTGCCATTCCGATCTCCACATGGTGAAGGGCCACCTCCCCTTCCGGGCCCCGATGGTCTTCGGCCATGAGGGAGCCGGCGAGATCCTCGAGGTCGGGTCCAACGTCACCGGTTTCCATCCCGGCGACCACTTCGTCGCTTCGTTCTACCCTGTGTGCGGCCGGTGCCGCTGGTGTGCGACCGGCAACTCCCGACTGTGCGACCTCGGCGCGAACGGCCTGGAAGGCTTTCTCCCGGGTGGCCGCTTCCCCTTCAGGGGCAAGAGCGGCGAGTACGGCTCGATGATGACGCTGGGCACCTTCAGTCAGTACGCGACCGTGCACCAGAACTCGATCGTCAAGATCGACGACGACCTCCCACTGGACAAGGCGGCCCTCGTCGGCTGCGGGGTGCCCACCGGCTGGGGTTCCGCGGTCAATTCGGCCGAGGTCCGGCCCGGTGACACCGTGGTCATCTACGGCATCGGCGGCATCGGCACCAACGCGGTCCAGGGTGCGGCCTACGCCGGCGCGCAGCACCTGATCGCCGTCGATCCCGCGCCGGACAGACGGGAGAGCGCGAAGCGCTTCGGGGCGACGCACACCGCCGCCACGGCGGATGAGGCACTCGAGCTGGTCACGCAGCTCACGCGCGGGGTCGGCGCCGACAGCACCATCATCACGGTCGACGAGCTGACCGCCGAGGTCGTGTCGCAGGCCACCGAGGCGACTTCCAAGGGCGGAACCATCGTCATCACGTCGATGGGTCAGTACGAGGACGAGACGATCAAGCTCTCCGGGGTTCAGCTGGCGCTCTGGGGCAAGCGGATACAGGGCTCCCTCTACGGCGGGTGCAACCCCCTGTACGACATTCCGAAGCTGCTTTCCCTCTACCGCACCGGCCACGTCAAGCTGGATGAGCTCATCACGAGCATCTACACCTTGGAGCAGGTCAACGAGGGCTACGACGACCTGATGGCGCACAGGAACATCCGCGGCATCATCGCGCACGAGCACTAGACCGCCGGTGGACATCTCGCCGGGGTGAGGCGGGGTGAGGCGGGGATCGACGGGTATTCCGCGCGGTGACGCGCGGGATCCCGTCCCTCGCCGGGTATTCCGCCGCAATCCCGTCGACTCGAGGTGGTGAACGGTCGCAGGCTTCTAACGCCCGGACTCGACCGGCTCTCGGCGTGCCATCCACACGGCGACCTGGGATCGGGAGCGGAAGTTCAGCTTGGCCAGGATTCGGTTCACGTGGCCCTCGACGGTGCGGCGCGAAATGGTGAGCGACCCGGCGATGTCGGCGTTGCTCAGCCCCTGGTAAATCAAGCGGCTGATCTCCCGCTCGCGAGCGGTCAGCGCGTCGCCGTGCGAGCGGTCCGGCGGGACGGTGAGGCTGGCCCGGACCGACGACATGTCCAGGACGAAGTCGATGGCTTCCTCGATGTCCAGGGCGAGCCCCGCGGCGAACTCACGCTCAAAGTTCTCGACTCCCGTCGCATGACGGATGCCTTCCACGTACTCCGCCCGTCGCGCCGTCAAGAACGCTGATCCGAACAGGGGCTGCCGCCCGCCCATGGCCCGGCACAGCATGCGACCAATCCCGAGCAGCCGGGCGGCGTACTCCAGCCGTCCCAGGTCGACCGCGTCCCACACCATGACCTCGACGCAGGCTGAAGCGCCCAGCCAGTCACGCAGGGATGCCTTGGCGGTGAGGGCAATACGCAGTGACTCGACGGAACGTGCCGGCTCTCCGGCGAAGTGGTGGACCAGTCCGCGGTTCCAGTGCGCCCAGGAGGCCGCCCACCGCTCGTCGTGGGCTTCCGCCTGGGCCACCGCCACGTCGCACTGTCGCCGCCCTTCATCGATCCGGCCGGCGAGAGTGTGGAGCATTGCGAGCTGGGCGCCGCAGAGGATACTCAGCGCCCCGTCCTCTCCGGCCTTCCGGTGGCGGCGCTGGGCGTCCTCGAGCAGCAGTAGTGCGCCCTCGGAGTTCCCGCCCAGCTCTTCGAGCGTGCCGAGGAACTGCATGGCGGTCGCGGCCGCCGAGGCGTCACCGATCGCCCGACCCATGTCCCGGGCCGCCTCCAGGTGAAGCCGAGCGTTGGCCTTGTCTCCCTGGACCATCTCGTACCACCCGAGCACCCATAGGGCCTTTGCGCGCGCCGGCGTCGACTCGGGATTCTCCGCGAGCGCGCGTTGTAACCAACGACAGCCGTCACGCAGGTGGCCACAGGCATTCCAGTAAAACCAGAGCGCACCCGTCATCTCGAGGCCGATCAGCCGCTCCGAGCTCCGCGAGAGGGAGTAGCCGACGGCGGAGCGGATGTTGGGAAGCTCACCCTGAAGCCGCCGGACCGTGACGAGCTGCTCGTCCCCGGTCGAGGTGTGCGTACTTTCCAGCGCCAGCCCGAGGTAGTGGTCGCGGTGCCGACGACGCCACGTCTCCACCTGTTCACAACGCTCGAGCCCGAAGACGCGCAGGCTTTCCAGAAGCCGGTAGCGTGGGGCGGCCTCGATCACGTTGCAGGTTACGACCGACTTCTCCACCAGATTCCCGATCAGTGGAACAATCTCGTCCCCGGTCAGGCCGTCACCGGCACACACCTCCCGGGCGGCGGCGAGGCTGAAGGACCCGCTGAAGATCGCCAGCCGGCTCCACAAGGCCTGCTCCTGGGGCGTGCAGAGATCGTGGCTCCACTCGATCGCCTTGCGCAGGGTGTGGTGGCGGAGTGGGCCAGCCTCGTTCCCCCGGTCGAGCACGCGGAAGATCGGCACGTCATCCGACAGCATCTGCGGAAGATCGAAGGAGCGCGTGCGGACCGCGGCCAGCTCGATGGCGAGAGGGATGCCGTCGAGGCGGCGGCAGAGCTCACCCACCATCCGGAGCCGGTCGGCGGTGACCACGAAGTCCGGTGCGACCGACAGCGCCCGGTCCAGGAAGAGCTTCACGGCATCGCTGTCGGCAGCGGAGTTCGACGACGGCGCCGGCAGGCTCAGCGGGGGAACCCGCCAGGTGCGCTCGCCGAAGATGCCGAGTGGCTCACGACTCGTCGCGAGAACCCTGACCCCGGGCGCTGTGGGCAGCAGGGCGCCCATCAGCCGCCCGCACGCGGCGAGGAGGTGCTCGCAGTTGTCGAGTACCAGCAGGATGTCGCGCTCCTGGAGGGCCCGGCCCAGGCTCGGCAGCGATTCGCCGCCGCTGTCCAGCGCCAGGCCCAGCGCCGCGGCGATCGCCGCCGTGACCTGGTCGCCGTGGGCGACCTCGGCGAGCTCGACGAAGACGACGGAGTCCACCAGGTCGCCCGCCTGCCGGCGCAGCACCTCTTTGGCTAATCGGGTCTTTCCCACCCCGCCGGGTCCGGTCAGGGTCATCAGCCGCGAGCAGGACAGGAGCTCCGCGATCTGGACGCACTCCTGCTCCCGGCCCACGAAGCGGGTGAGGTCGGCAGGAACGGGAGAACATGTCATGACAGCTCCGACCTGACGCCGCTGAATCTGGTGAGAGCGCTCGAGACTAGAGCGATGCGGGAAGTTGGTCAACAAGGATTCGAGCGTGCGACCGGTAGATCGGTATTCGAGGTGCCAGGTCAGCCGCACCCGCCCTACGCACGATGTTCCTCCAGGGTCCGGTCATGGACGGACGGCCATCAGCGCCGACGCGACCAGTTGTGGATGTTGTTGCGCTGGATCGCCGACGAGCCACCGATGATCGGCATCAGGAGGGCATCGCGGACGTAGCGCTCCACATCGAAGTCGGCGACATACCCGTACGCGCCGAGGATCGTCTGGGCGTCGAGCACGACCTGCCGGCAGGTCTCGGTGACGAAGAGCTTCGCCATGGACGTCTGCACGCCACAGACGTCGTTCCGGTCGGCCAACTCGGCCGCATCGTCGAGAACCAGGCGCGACGCGTAGAGCTGGACCCGCATGTCCGCCAAGGTGTGCGCGACCGACTGGTGCTTCAGGATCGGCACACCGAACTGCTCGCGTTGCTCGGCGTAGGCCAGCGCGTCCTCGTACGCGGCGATCCCCAGGCCCAGCGCCATGGCCGCGACCTCGAGCTTCTCGACGTCGAGACCGGTCCCAGTGATCATCGACCAACCGCGGTTCCACCCGTCCTCACCCCCCATCAGCAGGTCGGCCGGCACTCGCACGTCGTCGAAGACGACATCGGTCGTCTGGCTGCCCTTGATGCCCATCGCGTCGATCGGCGTGATGGTCACGCCCTCGGCGTCGGGCGGGACGAGGACCAGGCTCAGGTTGCGGTACCTCGCTCCGCCGGGGTCGGAGTTGGCCAGCGTGTAGATGTAGTCGCTGAGGCCGGCGCCGGTGCAGAAGCGTTTGGCACCGTTGATGACCAGCTCGTCACCGTCGCGCCGCACCGTGGTTCTCACACTCGCCAGGTCGGCCCCGACATCCGGCTCCGTCCAGCCGTAGGCGAACAGCATGCGCCCGGCCGCGATCTCCGGCAGCCACTGCGCCTTCTGTTCCTTCGAGGCGCAGTCGACGACCGTCATCCCGGCGTAGCAGGCGGCCATGATGTACGGGATGGCCACGGCCATGCTCCGCTTCGACAGCTCCTCGATCACCATCAGCGTCGCGTGGATGTCGCGACCGACACCGCCGTGCTCCTCCGGGATGGCCAGGCCCATCACGCCCAGCTCGGCCAACTCGTCGAGGACGGGGCGAGGGAAATGCGCCGCCTTGTCCCACCCCGCGGCGTCGGAACGCGACATCTTCTCGGACACGAACCGGCGCACGACGGAACGGAGCTCGAGCGCGTCCTCGGTGAGGTAGCGGTTGGTTTCGATGCTCATCGTCCCGCGCCAGCGGCCTTGTAGGTCTCGCGGGCGATGATCACCTTCATGATCTCGCTGGTGCCCGCACCGATCTCGTGGTGCTTGGCGTCGCGGTAGAGCCGCGCGGCGGGGTACTCCTCCATCAGGCCGTAGCCGCCGAGGATCTGGACCACCTCCCGCGAAGCCTCGACCGCCACCTGCGAGCTGTAGAGCTTGAGGATCGCCGAGGATCTGGTGAGCTCCTCGCCCCGCTCCAGCTCGCGGATGAGGTGATAGAACATCACGCGGGACATCTCCACACCGGTCGCGATCCGGGCGATCTTGTCCTGGGTCAGCTGGTAGGACGAGAGCTGTTCGCCGAACACCGTCCGCTGGCCGGAGTACTCCACCGCCAGCTCCAGGCAGGCCTGGGCTATGCCGGTGTTGGACGCCCCCTCGAACACCCGCTCCAGGTCGAGGCCCTCGAGCATGTAGTAGAAGCCCATGTCGACCTCGCCGAGTACCTGGTCCCGCGAGACCCGCACGTTGTCCAGAAAGACCTCGGCGGTCGGCGAACTCCGCAGCGAAAGCTTGTCGAAGGGCTGGCCCACCGACAGGCCAGGGGTGTCCTTCTCGACAAAGAACGCGGTGCCACCCCGAGCTCGGCGGTTCTCGCCGCTGGTCCGGGCGAACACCAGGAAGACGTCCGCGATCGGAGCGTTGGTGATGAAGGTCTTGGAGCCGTCGATGACCCACTCGTCCCCGTCGAGCCGGGCTGTCGTCCTGGGACTGAGCGCGTCCGAACCGCCGTGCGGCTCGGTCAGGCAGATGGACGCCGACGACGTTCCCGCGATGAGCGGCACGAGGTACTTGCGCTTCTGTCCCTCGGTGCCTCGTTTGATCAGGTGGCGCGCGATCAGGCTCATGTTCACGAAGAGCGTGGCATCGAGGCCGGCATCCACCCGCGCCGTCTCCTCGGCCACGATGGCCCGGGTCATCAGGCTTCCGCCGCCACCGCCGTACTCCTCCGGAGCGAAGCAGCCGAGCAGCCCCTGGTCCCCCATCAGCTTGAGCAGCTCGGCCGGCGGCCGTCCCGCGCGTTCCATGTCGGGCACGATCGGCCGGACGTGCGTGTCCATGAATCGGCGCACCACCGTCTGGAACTCGCGCTCCTCCTCGGTCAGCAGCGAGTGGGCAACGGAAGCGTTCACCATCTTCTTCTCCTCTGGTTGAACCCGCGCTCAGAGCCCGAACAGGGCGCGGACGCGATCGGTGTCGGCCTCGGCGAGCCGCTGGGTGTAGCCCGTGCGACTGGTCGGGGGAAGGCCGCCCTTCTGGGTCAGCTCGACGCGCAGCTCGAGTGTCTTGAGCCCGACGCTGAGGGTCTCGAAGACCGGGATTCCGCCGTCGATGCTGTGCAGACCCGCGGCCGCCGCCATCGTGCTCAGACCGGCCGAGCCGATGACGATGGCACCGGCGCCCCGGTCGACGAGCTTCCCGGCCTGGCGGCGAATGTCCTCCACCACGAAGTCCGGATTGCCGAAGCCTTCGGTGAACGCCTTCGCCGACGGCGTCTCGATCCGTTCGACGCCGACGCACCGGTCAAGCAGACCGTTGCGGGCGATCAGGCTGTGACAGGTCTCCGCCCAGGCGCGGTCCTCGACCGTCACCACGCCGAACCGGTAGGCGTAGGAGCTCGCGAGATGGAGCGTCGCCTCCCAGGGGCCGACGACCGGGATGTCGACCAGGGTGCGCGCCTCGGTGATGCCCGGGTCCCCGCTGCACGCGACCATCGCGCCGTCGACCCCGCTGCGACCGGCATCCAGGATGTTGTGGATCACGTCGACGGCGTTCAGCAGGTACGGGTAGCCGAAGACGGTGTCGGAGGCGCGCCTGAGCCTGGCCCAGCGATGAACGATCTCGGTCTCCGGACGCTTCACGCGGTTGAAGACCTCGGTGACCATCTCGGTGTACGGCTCGGATCCACGCTCGGCGTTGATGTGTACGACGGCAAGTCGCATCTCGCATCTCCCTGAAATAAAATCAAGCGCCCGTTCGATATTGTGGGGAACACAGGTCCCGGGGTCAAGAGCCGTGCACCAGCTCAGCGCAGGGCGCCGACCGAAAGCCCGCCGCAGACCGTCAGGGTCTGCCCCGTGATGTAGGCCGACTCGGGCGAGACCAGGAAGGAGACGGCCGCCGCGATCTCCTCGGGGTGGCCCGCCCGGCCCACCGGGATCTGGGCCACCTGGGCCGCCTGGAACTCCGCCGGCGTGCCGAGGAACATTCCGGTGGCGATCACGCCGGGCTCGATGCAGTTGACCGTGACCCCGTGGCGGGCCAGCTCGACCGCGGCCGACCGGGTCAGGCCTTCGATCCCGCCCTTGGCCGAGCTGTAGCTGATCCCGGCGACGACCCCACGCGCCGCCACCGAGCTCGTGTTCACGATCCGGCCGAAGCCCGCGGCCTTCATCCCGGGCCCGAAGGCACGCACCGTGTGCATCGTCGCGAACAGGTGCGTCCGCAGCACGAGCTCGAAGTCGGCGTCGGACAGCTTGGACAGGACCGAGTTACGCACCGCACCGGCCAGGTTCACGAGCGCGGCCACCGGTCGGCCGAACGCCGCCGCAGCCTCGTCCCTGAGCTCGTCGACCCGCGCCGGGTCGCTGATGTCAGCGACCGCCACGACGGCCCGGCCGCCGACCGAGGTGATGGACTCCGCCACCGCCCGCGCACCCTCCGGGACGATGTCGACGACCACCACGCTCCAGCCGTCGTCGGCCAGGCGCCGGGACACCGCAGCGCCGAGACCTCCACCGCCCCCCGTGACGACGGCGACGTCCCCGTCCACAGTCCTCACCGTCGCTCGTACGCGGGAGCGCGGCGCTCGAGGAAGGCGGCGATGCCCTCACGGTGGTCGGCGGTCTCGAACAGAGCGGCAAAGATCTCAACCTCGCGTCGATGTCCCTCGTCGAGCGAGTGCCGCAGGCGGTAGTTGGCCGACCGCTTCGCCGCTTCGACGGCCAACGGCCCCGCGGAGTTGATCCGGGCGGCGACGTCGAGCGCGGCCTCGACGGCCTTCCCTGCGTCGCACACCTGGTCGACGAGGCCGATCCGCGCAGCCTCGGTGGCCGTCAACCGGTCGCCGGTGAACAGCAGCCGCTTCGCCGTGCCGACGGGAAGGGCTGAAAACAGCATCTGCGTTCCACCCGCGCCGGGGATCAGGCCGAGTTGCACCTCGGTGACACCGATCTTCGCCTGCTCGTCGGCAATGGCGAAGTCACAGGACAGCAGGAGCTCCAGACCGCCCCCGAGGGCGTGCCCGTTGACCGCCGCGATCACCGGGACCCGAAGATCGAACAGGGCGTTCTGCATGCGCTGCACCCGCAGTGCCATGTCGGCCGCGCCCCGGCGGTCGATCTCGGTGAAGTACCGGATGTCGCCACCGGCAACGAAACACCGTCCCGCCCCGGTCAGAATCATCGACCGGGCCGTGGTGTCCTCCTCGACCTCGCGCGCCGCTCGCTCGATGTCCGCCGCGACGTCGGGATGGAGGGCGTTCACCGGCGGGTTGTCGATGGTGACGACACGCGTGGCGCCGACCCGCTCGAACCGGACATGCTGGTAGCTCATCAGGAGCCTCTTTCCGCACAGAGAGGGCGCCGGGTCAGACCATCCGACGGACGACGGACATGGGCAGGACCTTCAGGCCGGCGGCGAACGCCGTCCAGGGCCAGCGCGGCACGCAGGCGTCACGGACCTCTCGCTGGATGGCGTCGACCATCGCCGTGCAGCCGACGTCCGCGTCCATCAGCAGCGGGTGGCGTCGCCCGGACCTGCTCTGCATCTCCGAGTCGATGTAGCCCGGCCGGATCGTCGAGACCGTGATGGGAAGCCCCTTGGCCCGGACATCCCCGCGGATGCCCTCGGCGAGGTGGGTGAGTGCCACCTTCGAGGCGGCGTACACGTTCATCGGTCCGGGCATGCCTCGGGCGGCCACCACCGAGGAGATCACCACGAGCTGGCCGCGGCCCTGCCGGTACAGGATGCGCATGGCGGCCTCGCACTGGGCGATGCCGCCTACGAAGTTGGTCAGAGCGGTGTCGCGGTTGCCGCGCAGGTGCCCCGCCCCGACCGCCGAGCCCTTCCCCAGCCCGGCGTTGACGATGATCCGGTCCAGGTGCCCGAGGTGCTGCGCCGCGGCTTCGAACGCCTCGAAGACGGCGTCGTGGTCGTTGACGTCCAGGGCGTAGGTCGCGACGGTCCGGCCCGGGTGCTCCGTCACGACGGCGGTACGGAGCTCGTTCAGCCGGTCGAGGCGGCGAGCCGTGATCGCGAGGTCAGCACCGCGCGCGGCGAAGATCCGCGCCATGCCGGCGCCCAGGCCAGCGCTGGCCCCGGTGATGAGCACGCTCTCACTCATGACAGCTTGCCCGCCCGGGTGAAGACCGGGACGACACGGCCGGCCCGCTCGGCGAAGTCCAGCTCCAGGCGGTCCCCGATGGCCAGGCCCTCGACGTCACCCACGACGTTGGACATCATGATCGGCCCCTCGTCGAAGCGGACCAGGGCCACGACGTACGGTGCGTAGTCGGCGAACGGGCCGCTGCCGCGGTGCACCACGCTGAAGGACTCGAGGACCGCGCCGCCAGCCGGCCGACGCCACTCGAGCTCCGAGGTGGGAGCCCAGCAGTGCGAGCAGAGGCTACGCGGGTAGAACTGCCAGGCGTCGCAGGCCGTGCAGTGCTGGAGCCAGAACTCCCGGCGCGAGCAGCCGTCCCAGAAGGTGGCCTCCACGTCGCCGGACGGGTCGACCTTCCGCACCGCGTCGGCCCCCACCCCGTCGGCCCTCACCGCGTCGGCGCCGTCGTTCATCACGAACTCCCCAGGATCAGGAAACCATTGTTCGCCAGCCAGCTCCCCTGTCCGTGCACGAGCCCGAGCCCGGCGTCCCGCACCTGCCTCGGCCCCGCCTCACCGCGAAGCTGGGTGACCGCCTCGACGACCGAGTCGAGGGCGGCGCCCATGCCGGGATGGCGGAAGGCCAGCGTGCCGCCGTGGGTGTTCATCGGCAGGCGGCCACCGATCTCGATGGCACCGTCCTCGACGAAGGCGCCGCCCTCGCCCGGACCGCAGAATCCGATCGACTCCAGCAGGATCAGGGGCACGATCGTGGCCGGATCGTAGAACTGCACGAAGTCGACGTCCGTCAGCTCCGCGTCCGCCTGTCGCAGGGCGAGGTCCGCGGCCCGGCGGATGTGCGCGAAGTGGACCAGACTCGGCGCCTGGGACAGGCTCATGAACGCACTCGCCTCGCCGTACCCCAGCAGCGCCACCGAGCGGCGGTCGACCCGCTCGCGGGTCACGACGAAGCCCTGCGCCCCACCGGTGGAGATCAGGGCGAGCATCGACCGCGTCAGCGGCGTCGACACCAGGACGTCGTCGACGACGGATCGCACGGTCAGCTCGCCCGACACCTCGGTGTGTGGGTTGAGCAGGCCGTGCTTGCGGATGCTGACCGCGACCTGGGCGAGCTGCTCCATGCTGGTGCCGTAGTCGTGGACGTGCCGGGCGGCCATGAGCGCGAAAGCCGTCGGGATCAGCGGACCGAACGGTCGCTCGTAGCTGGCGTCGAAACTCTTCATATAGAGGTCGATCGCCCCCTCGAGGCCGAGCGTGGTGGCGAAGGTGTCGGCCGACAGCACGAGCACGTTGGTGGCGAGTCCGGCGCGAACGGCCGAACGGGCGAGGTGCAGGACGTCGGTGGCCGGCCGACCGCCGTAGGGGGCCATCGCCGTATAGGCGGCCCCGAGGCCCAGATACTCGGCGACCTCGGCGGGATTACGTTCGAACGGCTGCGGGATCGAGGAGGAGAGCACCAGACCATCGATGGCCGCTCGGTCGAGGCCCGCGTCGGCGACGGCATCGGCGGCGGCCGCGGCGAGCAGATTCAGGTACGCCGGGGCCGGCCGGCCGCGGCCGACGATCTCCTGAGCCGATCCGGAGATGTAGACCGGCGGGCCCTGGTTCGCACTCATCCGTCCGCCCACCGGCGGGCGCCTGGCAGCGAGCGGGCGGTCATGCCTGCTCCTCGCGCAGTACGTCGGCGAGTTCCCTGCGCAGCACGAACTTCTGGACCTTTCCTGAGGGCGTGCGAGGGAGCTGGTCCACCAGGACCAGACGCTGCGGCCAGAACGGCTTCGCCATGCCGGCCGCGTCGAGGAAGCGGGCGACGTTCTCCAGTGTGAGCGAGGAGCCGGACGGGCGCGGAACGACCATGGCGCAGACCCGCTCGCCGAGCCGCTCGTCGGGATAGGCGACGACCGCGACCTCCTGGACCTCCGGGTGCTTGTAGAGCGCACTCTCGATCTCGACCGCGGAGATGTTCTGGCCACCTCGAATGATGATGTCCTTGCTTCTCCCCGCGATCCGGATCGCGCCGTCCGGAAGGACCTTGCCGAGGTCTCCGGTGTCGTACCACCCATCCGCGGTGAACGCATCCAGGGTGAGATCCTCCCGGCCGAAATAGCCGGCGAACACCCCGGGCCCGCGTACCTGCAGATTGCCGATCGTCCCCGCGGGAACCGGCGCCAGGTCGTCGTCCACCACCCGGGTCTCCTGCCAGGGCACCGGGTAGCCGTCGCTCGCGTCGAGCACGTCCAGCGCGGCACCAAGATGGTGGATGCTGGCGATCCCGGTCTCGGAGCACCCCCACAGGGGGACCAGGCTCGTCGAGAAGATCTGGTCCATGTCGACCGCGACGCCGGGCGGGATCGAGGCACCGCCGCAGGCGAAGGCCCGAAGTTTGCTGGCGAGCGGCCGGGGGCGGTGCTTCTGCGCGTCGACCATGTCAAGTGCGAAGGTGGTGGCCGAGAGCGTCCAGGTGAGCCCTTCGGTCTCCAGCAGGTCCAGCATCTGGTCGACGTCCCACTGGTCCTGGTAGACGACCTTCTGCCCCAGCGAGAGGGGGACGAGCATACCGTGGATGAATCCGGTCAGATGCCCCAGGGTCGATGCCATGAACGCAATGTCGTCGGACTTCAGATCCAGGGCGTTCACAATGACGTTGCGATAGCCGGACCATGCGGTGTTGAAGGTGTGCAGGGCCGCCTTGGGCTTGCCTGTCGTGCCGGAGGTGAATACCAGCATCGCGAGGTCGTCGGCTCCCGGACGCAGCGAATCGAGTGTCGCGCCGAGAGCCGGATCTAACTCCCGCCGAGGCTCAATAAACTGGCGCGTGAAGTGCAGTTCGCTGCTGACGGCATCGTCGGCGTTGATGAAGTACACGTGCTCCAGCGACGCGATCTCGCGGTGGAGACGAGCCCCCATCTCCGCGAAGTCGTATCCGCGGAAGTGCTGGGGCGCGACATACACCGCGCTCCCCGCCTCCTCGAGCATGTGCCGCACCTCGTGCTCCCGATAGATGATCGGGATCGGGTTGGGAACCGCACCGACGCGCATGGTGGCGAGCGCCAGTGCCGGGCCTTCCCAGCCGTTCGCGACCTGGATCGACACCACCTTCCCCGGGCCGGTGCCGATGTCAAGTAACGCCGCGGCGAACCGGTCGACATAGGCACGCAGCTGGCCATAGGTCACGGTCTCCGGCAGCAGGCGGCCCTTGGCGTAGGAGACGACGGCGGCCTTGTCCGGAGTGCTGTCGGCATGATCGAGAAAGTCGTCCAGGAAGGTCCGATGACGCCACTGTCCCTCAGCCCGGAAACGCTGGACCTCGGCCGGATCGAACAAACGCATCCCCGCGGCCAGCCGGGTTCCCTTGAGCTGCTTGCGCTCCATCGCCGTCTCCTTGATCGTGCGGCGCCTGTGGTCGGTCTCACTATTCGAGCGAACGCTTGATTCATTACACTACTGTCACTCGCCACGCGTGGTCAACGGGGACGGCGGACGCCGGTGCGGCCGATCCGGCGCTGGGGCCAGCGCGGGGACGCGCTCCAGCCGCCCGCGCCCGAGCGGCGCCCGCGGCTGTTGAGGTACCGAAGGTGATCGCGCTGACCAGGTGGCTGGTGTTGGAAGCGGCCGGTGCGTCTCCGCGACCGCCCTGGCGCGCGATCAGAGACCAGCCCGGACAACTACCGGGTGGTCAGGACGACGAATGTGTCGGTAACGCCGGTGCTTCGACCTCGAGATGCGCGCCGGGGCTACGCCGCACACCGTCGGCGGCGCGTCAGCCAGCTCATTTCAGGCCGACCATGCGGCGCGTCAGTTCAAGGAAGTCCATGGTCAGCACTTCGAGCCCGAAGGGGCCGGCAGGGTCATACCAGCTGGAAATCGCGGTCAGCGAGGACAGGATGGCGTTCCGCGTGATCCGAGGGTGGGTGAGATCGAAGATCCCGGCAGCAGCGCCGTCCTGAAGGATCTCGGCGAGGATCAGATCGAACCGATCCCGCCGTTGCAGGTAAGACTCCTGTCGATCATGCGTGAGCGACCGGACCTCGATGCTCGCGATGAATGTCTCCTCACGTCGGACGACGTGCCACCGGACGAGGGTGCGAACGTAGGCCTCGAGTCGAGAGACGGGCTCCGTCAGGCCTTCGAGGTTCTGCTCGAGGTCCAGGAGGATCTCGTCGAGCAGGTCGACCAGGAGACGGTGCAGAAAATCTTCCTTGCTGGAGAAGTAGTAGTACAGCGACCCCGGCTTGAGACCGGCCGCCTCAGCGAGCTGTCGCGTGTTCATAGCTTCAAAGCCGTGGCGGTACAGCAGACTCACACCAGCGGCACGCACCCGCTTCCAGGTCTCGTCACGGTTGGACCCTGCGATTCTCACGGGTCTGCCTTCCTCCCCATCCCTTGCGATGCCGGGTGCCGGACGGCCACCTCGATTCCATCCGTGACCAGCCACCTGCGCACGATACGACGAAGAATCTTCCATTCACCGTCGACGAGCCGGTATTCGTCATCGTACGTGGCCGCCACGAGGCTCGGCCGGTCGTCATGGTCGACGCAGATCGCAAAGGAGTCGCTGACCCCGGTCGCCGAGTCGGGGCCCGACCGGGTCACCACCTGGTTCGTGGTCCAGTGGTGCGTCGAGGCGTACGCCGCGCGCACGAAGTCCAGAGCGGTGGCGAGCTCGGTGTGACCGGAGAAGCGCCCGGATCGCCGGCCGATGACGTACTCGCCTCGGCTGTGCCAAATCGACAGGAACGTCTCCTGGTCAGCCCGGTCGACGCTGTGACAGTAACGGGCGCCGAGTTCGACGCACTTCGCCCGCACCCAGAGCTCCTCCAGCCGGTCGACCGACTCCTCCGGACTACTCATCACCGCCCACCCGCCGGCCGCTCACCACGCGCGAGACGGTCCAACTGCCGTTGCCGCTTGGCCAGCCAGGATCTGCTCTGGATCGGCAGGAGGTCGAAGCGATCGGCGAAATCGTACTGGCCGAGCTGTTCGCGCGCGTGCACCGGCCAGCTGGGATTCGCGAGCGCCTCACGGCCGAGTGCGACGAGGTCGGCGTGCCCGTCCCGCACGATGGCGTCCGCCTGCGCTGGTTCGGTCACCAGACCCACCGCGACCGTCGGCACGCCGGCGCGGGCCCGTATCTCGCCGGCCCAACCGACCTGGTAGCCGGGTCGGATCCCGTGGGTGTAACTGCCTCCGTAGCCTCCCGAGGAGCAGTCGACCGCGTCAACCCCGAGTGCCCTCAGGCGCCGGGCGAACTCGACGGTCTGCTCGATGTCGATGCCGTCGGTGCCGTTGTCGACGGCTGCGACGCGGACCAGCAACGGCTTGCCGTCCGGCCAGGCGGCCCGCACGGCGTCGACGACCTGAAGAGGGAACCGCATCCGACCCTCGAGGGAGCCGCCGTAGTTGTCTTCACGCGTGTTGCTCAGTGGCGAGAGGAAGGAGTGCAAGAGATACCCGTGGGCCATATGCAGCTCGATGGCGTCCGCACCGACCCGGTGCGCACGCTCGGCGGCGGAGCGCCAGAGATCGAGCTGCGCCGCGAGCTCCTCGGACCGCAGCGCCACGGGGCGCTGCCACCCCTCGAGGTACGGCGCGTCCGTAACCGACCGAATCTCCCACCGGCCCGACGCCGGCCGGTCCGGCTCCGACGCCCAGGGCGGGAGCGTAGCCGCCTTCGGGCCGGCGTGGGCGAGCTGGATCCCGAAGCGCGCGCCCGCCCCGCGCACACAGTCGGCGATCCGGCGCAACGGGTCGATCTGGTCGTCGCTCCATAGTCCGAGGTCACCGTAGGTCAGCCGCCCATCAGCGGTTACCGCGGTGGCCTCGGCCATGACGAGACCGAATCCACCCAGCGCGAACCGCCCCAGGTGGACCAGGTGGTAGTCGTTCGCGAGCCCGTCGGTGGCGGAGTACTGACACATCGGAGAGAGGACCGTGCGGTTGCGCAGGGTGACCTCGCGCAAGGTGAACTCGTCGAAGAGTCGTGCCCCGGTATGGCTCATCGGACATCCCTCCGGGCTAGATTCGATCGAGCGCTCGTTAGGTACCGTAGGCCACGTCCAGATGTCGCGTCAATAGATCAGCACATGTCGTTCAGCCCACCAACCGTTCTTTGTGACGGAAAGGATTCATGCCATGGTCGCAAGCGTCCCGACCGCGCTCGAGCGCAGGACCTACCGAAACGCCGTCGACGCCGCGGTTCGCATACTCGATCGACTTGCGGTGATCGAGCCCGACGCCGACACGCTGAGAAAATGCGAGAGAGCCCTGACGCAGGTGGAGGATGCCCTGCGATCGCTGCCAACTCTGCCTGAGGACGTGGAAGCACCCGCGCATGCGCCCGGAAACCCTCGCTTCAACCCCGCGGAGCGCGGTCTCGTCCCGGCATTCGCCATCGACGCCGGGGATACTGGGCAGCTGGTCGGACGCGTTCAGTTCAGCCCTCGGTTCGGCGGCACCGCATCCGTTCACGGCGGTGCGCTCAGCCTCTTCTTCGACGACGCGCTCGGAATGGTCGCCAACGGATCCGTGACCGGCGGCGTAGCCCGCACCGCCTTCCTCCGAATCGACTACCGGAGCTTGGCTCCGTTGGATGTCGAGCTCCGCTGCCGGGTCTGGATCGAGGCCGTGGATGGCCGCAAGCGCTTCATCCGCGGCGAACTGTGCCACGGCGACAGGCTGGTCGCCGAGGCGGAAGGCCTGTGGGTCGCCCCGCGTACGCGCTGATCTCAGCCGACCGGGGCAACAACATCACGCAGAGTAGTTCGGGATCCGTTGTTCGAGCGTGGCCCGGCGCGCCTCCACCGAATCAGGATGACCCGAAAGCTCCCGGGTGAGGCCCTGTTCAAAGGTGTAGCCGGGCTGAAGATCCAGGAGCTCGATGGCGTTCAAGCTGCGCTTGGCCATCCGGATCGCGGCCAAGCTGTGCCGGACGACGCGGCCTGCGTGCTCTCGAGCCCGAGCGACCACCGCGTCCGGTGTGGTCACCGCGAGGACGGCACCCAACGCCTCGAGCCGGCGCACATCGATCGGCTCTCCGGTCAGATACATCCAGCGCAGAATCGGCTCGGGCACCAGGCGGGCGAGGTGACGGGCGCCCCCCATGATTCCGACGCCGATCTCCGGAGTGCAGAACCGCGCATTGTCGGCGGCAACCACGAAGTCGCACGAGGCGGCGATCGCGAGGCCGGTGCCCACCGCCGCGCCCTGTACCGCGCCGACCACGGCGACCGGGCAGTCCTGGATGGCAAAGAACGCGGCGCGGACCTCGGCCATTCTTTCGTCGGAGTTCTCCGGGGTCAGCGTTCCGAACTCGTGCAGATCATTACCCGCGCAGAAGTGACGACCCCGGCCGGCAAGCACGATGGCCTTCGTGCTGGGGGCGTAGGTGTCGTGAGACGAGAAAAATGCCTCGATCTCACGATACATGGCCTGCGAGACCGAGTTTACCGGTGGACGCGCGAGCCAGACGGTGGTAATGGCGCCACTGATTTCAATCTCGATATGCTCGAACGCGTTCTCGAGAAGCATGCTGTCACCAGTCCTCACGGATGAGGACGACGTTTCGTTGACCATCCTGCTCGAACTCCCTGTGCGCGGCGTGAATGTTCTTCATGGGGAAGATGCTCGTCGTCTCGAGGGTGAGGACGGCCGCGCCCAAGAGCTCGACCAACTCCTCAAGATCGGCGCCGGACTCCTCGGTGACGAGGACGGTGCGGCGCTGCGACCGTCGCGCGAGCACGTCACGCGCGGGCGCACGGTCGGGGACAAGGCAGATGTAGAGGCCGCCGTCGACGAGAGCCGGGGAGAAGTCGGCTCCGGCCGCGTCGATGACCACGTCGACCGAACGGGTCGGCGGCTGGCCGACGTGTGGGGTGAACAGCTCATGGGTCGGCAACTGATCTGCCTGTTCCGGGCGGCGAACCAGTCCGTGGACCCGCGCACCCCGGTCAAGCAGCAGCTCGACGGCGAGACGACCGACGGAGCCGGCCGCCCCGCAGACGAGGACGGCCGTCCCCGGCCCCGGCTTCGCTCGCTGGACCGCCTGGTAGGCGGTGAGACCGGCGAGAGGGAGTCGGGCCAGCGAGAGCGGATCCATGTGCGCGGGCAGGCGCGCCACGGACGTCCGAGGCAGACAGACGCGCTCGGACCACGCGCCTACCCCCGTGAGCGCCACGGCCGACATGGCGAGTACCTGTGTGCCTGGGGCCAGGTCAATCACCTCCGCACCCGTTTCGACGACCGTCCCGGCGAGGTCGTATCCCAGGGTGAAGGGATAGGCCCCCCGCAGTGGCACGACAGCGCCGGTGCGGATCTTGACGTCGGCGGGGTTGATGGACGACGCGATCAACTCGATCTTCACCTCGTCCGGCCGCGGCGTCAGGTCCTCGACGGACCGCACGACCAGGGACGTGATCCCACCCGGCGCCTCCACCTGGACCGCGAGCATCTCCATCACCCTCCGCTTGCTGTGATAAATCGTGCGCTCGTTAGAATCTACCATCCACGTCGCCCTGATCGAGCTCACCGCCCACGTCCCTCTCACCCACCGCCGGCCGGGGCGTGCGGGCCGCGACCGCCCGGACGATGGTGGCCAGTGCGCAGGTCCCGCAGGTCCCGCAGGTCCCGGTGTTCCACACCGTCGACGTCACCGCGACCATGGAACTGCTCGACCAGCTCCGCGAGCTGCCGGAGTTCGCCGAGCTACGCTCTCCATGCGGCTACGGTGGGTGATCAGTCCAGGTAGATCGGGTCGTCGGGGTCGTCCGGGCCGTCCGGTGTTGTCAGCGCGACGAGATCAAAGAAGCCGCCGCCGTCGCGGAGCTCTGCGGCGAGTTCGGCCGGGTTCGTGGTAATCAGCGGTGTTCGAACGGCTGGAGATCGTCTACACGACGCTCTTCGAGCGGGCTTCCGCGCTCGCGCTGACGGTGCCCGAGGCGGAGCTGACGTACAAGTACCACTCGATCCAGGCGTTAGGTCCGGCCGAGATGCCGATCACCTGGTAGGAGCGCCGGCGGTCGCCACGTGAGCGCGAGTCCCGGCCCCCCGGCCAAAGAGATACACGCGAGGTCCGCTCCGCCATGCCTGACGGCTCGGTCTACTCACTGATCGCAACGTAGCCACCCCCGATGTTCCGCCCCGCGGACGGCTCGACGCCTCGCCCCTACCCGAACCTGGCTCTTCCCCCAATACTCAGGACCACAAGTCCCAAGGGACGACAGGCATGATCTGCGCACTTGATCGGCGGAAAGGGACGGTGAGCGAGTAGTTACCATTGATCGGTTCGTCGGGCCCTCGAGTCCGGCGCCTACGTGGCCCATCGCAGGCGCCGCCACGGGGAGAGCGCCGCGCGGACCGGCCGCCGCAAAAACGGACGGTCACCGTCCTCGATCTTGCTCATCATCGCAGGTCAGTGGCACTGCCGGCCGGACCGGCGAAGCTCCGCTGCCATACAGAGGCCATTCCGTGTGGCAACGTCCGCGGACGTTGGCGAACGGATGCCCCGGCTCCCGGAGCTCTACCGTGGCCTCCTACCAGCGCAAACGGCGCCGAGACGCCCTGGCGGCTGGTCGTCACGGAAGCGATCTTCGCAACCTTCCACCCCGGAAGCGGGCAGTCAGTTTCGCCGTCTTCCCAGGTCAGCCGGGGTTCGAGATGGGTCACCGCCGGGATTGCACGGTCTCGTTGCCACATAACGATCTAGAGTTGATCGAAAAATCCGGCATTTCCGCAGGTCAAAAGGGTGGGCAGGGGCGGGGTCGAACCGCCGACCTTCCGCTTTTCAGGCGGACGCTCGTACCGACTGAGCTACCTGCCCCGGTTTGTGCAGAATCGTAGGAGCCGAAACGAGTTTCCGGCCATACGAACGCGGTCCCGACGGGATTCGAACCCGCGACCTCCGCCTTGACAGGGCGGCGTGAACTCCAGACTTCACCACGGGACCATGCTCTTGCAGCGATCTTCAGTTGTCGTCCCGGCGGACCTCGAGGTGCTGTCCATCAGGATCTGGAAGTGATGCTACACGACGGCGGGCCGAGCGGAACCGGCGGGGGCGGTGGATTCTTGCCCAACGCTTCCGGCATCCGAGCACTCGCCGGGCGCTACCTGGGCACGACGCCCCGGGCGGGCACGACAGGGAGTCGCCGGACGCGAGCGATCGAGTGCTCCGGCCGGCGGGCACCACACGGACGGGTTCGCCGGGGCGCCCGTTCGGGCCATGGTCGGGCCGAGGAGGGCCACCAGGAGAGGCGAGGGTTGCCGTCTCCGCCGGGCGGCAGGCCGTCCACCGCCGCCGGGCCGATGACCCCGTGTCGGCTGTCCAACCGCAGGTGGACCCCTGGCGCCCCGGCCGCACGGGAGGTCGTGGGCACCCCCGTTCGGGCTACCCAAAGCGGCCGGCGCGTTCCGGAGGGCACTCCCGGGCGTGTCCCAGCACGCATATCCTTGGACATCCGAGCGTGTACGACGGCAGCCCGGGCGAGATGCCCGTTCCGCTCACCTGCCCCGCCGATTGGGGCCGGCCCGGTTCGGGCACCGCGCCATCCCGTCGCGTCATGCCACATCCCGGGAGGAGGCCGACGGCGATGCCCTCCACGGACAGGCTCGTGGAGTCGGCGCGCGGCCCGGCCATCAGTGTCAGGCATCCCCCACGGGGCGACGCCCGTGGCAAGCTCGCGGCGCAGGTCGCCTGGCGGATCGAGGACGACATCGTCCGCGCGGGCTGGCCGGTCGGCGCGGTCATCGGCTCCGAGCCGACGCTGATCGAGCGTTACAAGGTCAGTCGGGCGGTGTTCCGGGAGGCCGTGCGGATCGTCGAGCACCACCAGGTGGCGACGATGCGCCGGGGCCCGTCCGGCGGGCTCATCGTCCGCGCGCCGGACGAGGCGGCGGTGACGACCGCGCTCGGCGTCTACCTGGAGTACGTCGGCGTCACGATCGAGTCGATCCTGCGGGCGCGGTTCATCATGGAGTCGCTGGCCGCCACCCTCGCCCCGGCGCGGATCACCGAGGACGGCATCCGCACCCTGCGGGAGATCATCGGCCGGCGGGAGACCGCGGACCCGACCGAGTTCGGCTCCCACCATCAGCTACACCACGCGATCGCGGCGGCCACCGGCAACCCGGTGCTGGTGCTGTTTGTCGATGTGCTCAACTCGCTGACCTTCCGCTACGCCGCTCACCAGTACGCCACGACCCGCAGCAGCGCCTCGCCGGCGCGGCGCGCCCAGGTCGCCGAGGAGGTGCACCGCAACCACGCCGCGATCGCCGAGGCGGTGATCGGCGGCGACGCCGCCCGCGCCCAGCACCTCGCGGCGGTGCACCTGGAGGCCATGTACGAGTGGATGACCGCGCCGACCGCTGCCGACGGCTCGGACCGGGCCCGGCATGAGAGCACGGCCGCAGGCGGAGACACAGCCATGAACGAGGGCACGCCCGCGAGCGAGGGCACGACCGCCGGTGAGGGCACGACCGCCGGCGAGGGCACGGCCGCCGGCGAGGGCACAGTCGCCGGTGAGAGCACGACCGCCGGCGAGAGCACAGTCGCCGACGCGAACACAGTCGCGCGGGTGAGCGGGCCGCGGATCCGGCCCCGCGAAGCGGGTCTGGGGTCGGGCCCGGGCGGCACGATGCCGGCGGGCAAGCTCGCCGAGACGGTCGCGGGGCGCATCCGCGGGGACGTGGCCCGCGAGGGCGTTCCCGTGGGGGTGGTCATCGGTTCGGAGAGCGAGCTGCTGGCCCGCTACGGGGTGAGCCGCGCGGTGCTGCGCGAGGCCGTCCGGCTGCTCGAATACCACTCGGTGGCGCAGATGCGCCGCGGTCCCGGCGGCGGCCTGGTCGTCACCGAACCCGACCCGGCGGCGACCGTCGAGGCGACCGCCCTGTACCTGGAGTACAGCCAGGCCAGCGTCGACGACCTGCGGATCGTGCGCGACGCGCTGGAGCTGAGCTGCGTCGACATCCTCATCGAACGCCGCGGGCCGGAGCTCACCGCCCGGCTCGAGGCGCTGCTCGCCGCCGACGCCGACGAGGCGCCCGGTGGGGCCGCCTACGCCGGGCACCACCTGCACATGGAGCTGGCCCGGCTGACCGGCAACGAGGCGCTGGCGTCGTTCGTCCGGGTGCTGACGGCGATCTGGCGGCGGCACGTCGACGGTTCCCATCCCGCCCCCGCGGTCGGCGGCGGCGAACCGGCGCCCGGCGGCGGGTGCGCTCAGCCCGTGTGTGACGCCCGGACCGCGCACCGGGCGATCATCGACGCCGTCATCGCCGGCGACCGCGGGCTCGCCCGGCACCGGATGCGGCGTCACCTGGAAGCACTCAGCGACTGGTCGCGCTGAGCCACCCACGTTCAGTAGTCCCCACGCTCCGGGTTCGGCAGCGCTCCCCGTTCGCCCGCACTTCCCGGTTGCCCGCACTTCCCGGTTGCCCGCGCCCGGGCCCGGACGCCTCGGGCGCCGGCGGGACAACCCCGATGGTGCCGGGACTTTGTGACCGACGTTATGGGGCTCCTGGCGCGGCAACGCGAAACGGACCCGATGAGTCCACGTAGTATGTGGACTCACTGAGTCCGTTTTCCGCCCCTCTTCCGCCGGTGACGTCGACGCACCGGACCCGCAGGCGGAGCACCCAAGGAGCACCATGAGCGTGGTTGAACCGCGCCCGAAGCCCGGGCGCACCCTGACCGTCCTCCTGCTGGCCGCGATGTCGTTCGCCCTGGCGCAGACGACCGTGGCCCCGGCGATCCCGGACATGGCCCGCGAGCTCGACTCGTCCGTCAGCAGCGTCACCTGGACGATGAGCGGCTACCTGGTGGCCGCGGCCGTGCTGACGCCGATCATCGGCCGGCTCGGCGACATGTTCGGCAAACGGCGGATGCTGGTGGCGTCCCTGGCGATCTTCGCGCTCGGCGGGGTCATCGCGGCTATGGCGACCCAGCTCCCGCTGGTGATCGTCGGACGGATTCTGCAGGGCGCCGGCGGCGGCATCTTCCCGCTGTGCTTCGGCATCATCCGCGACGAGTTCCCGGTGGAGAAGCGCTCGGTGTCGATCGGGCTGATCTCCGCGGTCACCGGGCTCGGCGGCGGGCTCGGCCTCGTCCTCGGCGGGCTGTTCGTCGACCACGCCACCTACCACTGGATCTTCTGGAGCGGCGCGGCGATGGCCGCCCTGGCCGCCGTCGGTTCCCAGCTCCTGATCCCCGAGTCGCCCACCCGCGTCCCCGGCCGCATCGACGTGGTCGGCACTCTGCTGCTCGGCGTCGGCCTCGCGCTGCCGCTGCTGGCCATCAGCCAGGGCAAGAGCTGGGGCTGGACAAGCCCGACGACCCTCGGCATGATCATCGGCGGCGTCGTCGTGCTCGCCGGGCTGCTCGCCTTCGAGCGGCGCCAGGCCGAGCCGCTCATCGACGTGGCCATCCTCGCCCGGCGCTCGGTGCTCACCACCAACATCTCGACCCTGCTGGTCGGGTTCGGGATGTTCGGCGCCTTCCTGCTCATCCCCCAACTGGCCCAGACCCCGAAGGCCAGCGGCTACGGCTTCGGCGCGAGCGCCACGACCGCCGGCCTGCTGATGGTGCCCGGCGCCCTGATGATGCTGGTCACCGGCCCGCTGGCCACGGTCATCAGCCAGCGCTTCGGTGGCCGGGCGGCGCTGTTCACCGGCAGCCTGCTGGCCACGGTCGGCCTGGTCCTGCTCGCCGGCGTCCCCGGTTCCGAGGGCACGCTGATCGTGGAGTGCATAGTCCTGTTCGGCGGGATCGGGATGGTGTTCGCGGCCATCCCGAACCTCATCGTCGACGCCGTCCCCGCCGAGAAGACCGGCGAGGCCACCGGGGTGAACACCCTGCTGCGCTCCGTGGGCGCGTCGCTGGGCTCGCAGATCTGCGCCAGCATCCTCGTCTCCCAGGCCGACGCCACCGGGCTGCCGACCGCCGACGCCTACCAGACGGCGTTCGCGGTCTCGGCGCTCGTCGCCCTCGTCGCCGGCCTCGCCGCGCTCACCCTCCCCGGCCTGCGTCACCGCCGGCACGAGGCGCCGGCCACCGCCACCATCGCGGCCACCCCGCAGGTCGCGACGATCCCGACCCAGAGCGGCGCGACCGTCGACGCGACCCACGCAAACGCCGGCACACCCGCCGCCTCCGGCGGCTGACCGCGTCCACACCGTCGGTCGACTCCGCGCCGTCGGCCGATCCGCCTCGCACCGTCGGCTGACACCGCACCGTCGGCTGACGCCAGACCGTCGGTTGATCCGCCTTCCACCGGCGCCCGAGCACGCGCCTTTCGCAGCTGCCCGTCCGGGCCCGACCGCTTCCCGCGGCCGGGCCCGCTGCAAGGTGGTGTGCTCAAATGGTCCCGTGACGACGTCCGAGATGCGCAGGTCGGACGCGCGGCGTAACCATGAGCGGGTTGTCCGGGCCGCGGTCGAGGTGTTCTCGGAGCTCGGGCTGTCGGCGACCGTGCCGGACGTGGCCGCCCGAGCCGGTGTCGGCAAGGCGACCGTCTATCGTAACTTTCCCAGCCGCGACGAGCTGCTGACCGCCGTCGTCGAACGCCAGCTCCAGTGGTTCGACACGATCGCCACGACCGCGCTGCACGACCCCGACCCGGCGACCGGCTTCGAGACGCTGATCACGAGCTGGTTCGACCGGCTCGTCGCGAACAGGCTGGTCCAGGACGTGATGCGGTTACGGACCCTGGCCAGCGCGGAGATCCAGATCGATCGCATCACGACCCTCGTCGACCAGGTGGTCGTCCGTGCGCAGCGGGCCGGCGCGGTCCGCCTCGACGTCACCCCCGCCGACCTGCGCACGATGATGAGCGGCTGCGCCCAGCGCCTGGTCGAGACCGGTCAGCAGGACATCGACAGCCGGCTGCGGTTCACCCGCCTCATCCTCGACGCCTTCCGCCCGCCGGCCGCCCCCACCGCCTGATCCCGCCCCGGCCGCCTGATCCCGCCCCGGCCGGCCCTGCCCGGCTGGCCCCCGTTGACGCCCGCGCTCCGCAGCCGCGACGCGCGCTTCCTCCTCACCTTCCTTCCTTGCCAGGGTTTCGTGTCCGGGCCAGGTTCCGTGTCCGGTTCGTTCCGCTGAAAGGCGAGGGACAGTTGAAAGGCGAGGGACAGTGGACGGGGAGGCCGGACGCGGCGAGGCGGGGTTATGGGATGGTCGTCGTCGAGGTTCCGCCGGCCGCGGCGGGGAGCCGGCGCGTCCACGGGTCGGTCGTCGGCGGTCGCGGCGGCGACGAGGCGGGGGTGGGCGTGGGGGGTCTGGTCGCCGAACTGACGGCGGTCCGGCACGGGCAGAGCGTCGCGAACGTCGCCTTCCCGGCGGCGCGGGCGGCGGGGCGGCTCGACGCGGGCGTCTCGGGCCGGGACGCCGACGTCGAGCTGACGGCGCTGGGACGCGCGCAGGCCGCCGCGCTCGGCCGGGCGCTGGCCGCCGACCCGCCGATCATCCGGCCGCCCGAGATCGTCGTCTGCTCCCCCTACCTGCGGGCCCGCCGCACCTACGGGATCGCCGCCGAGGCGGCGGCCCGCGGGGGCCTGGCGCTGCCCGAGCCGGTGATCGACGACCGGCTGGTCGACCGGCTGATGGGCCGGTTCGAGCTGATGACCATGGCGGCGATCGAGACTCGTTTCCCCGCCGAGGCCGAGCGCCGCCGCGCCGCCGGCCAGTGGGACTACCGCCCGCCGGGCGGGGAGAACTTCCCCGACATCGCCCGCCGGCTGGGCTCGCTGCTGACCGATCTGCACCGCGACCACGCCGACCGGCGGGTCCTCATCGTCGCCCACGACGCCGTCGTGGTCATGCTGCGCCAGCTCGTCGAGGGGCTGTCCTACGACGAGCTGGGTCGGATCGCCGGGGCTGGCGGGATACGCAACGCCGGGATCACCCGTTTCACCCGCGACGGCGATCAGCTCACGCTCGCCGAGTTCAACACGGCGACGCACCTCGCGGGCGTGCGCGCGGACGGGGAGGGCTGACCTGCGGGGTGGGTGTGGCGGTGCCGGCACGACCGGTCAGCGTCGCTCGCGGCGCCAGACGACCTTGAGCCCGGACCAGTCCTCGTCGAGCGCGGCGACCTTGGTGTCGACCAGGCCACGCGGCAGGACGACCTGGCGGATGAGGTTCTCGCTGACGTCGCTGCGATGACCGGCGGCCCGACGGGGCCAGGCGATCCACAGCGCACCCGCGGGCCGGATCGCCTCGGCGAACGCCGCCACGGCCGCGTGAACGTCGACCTCCCTCCGGCAGAACGCGACGCACACGTCAATCGCCGCCAAGCCCCCGCCGTCGTCGGTGCCGTCAGCGGGCAGACCGGCGATGTGCACCGGTTCGACGCCCTCGGGCAGCTCCGGAACCGCCCACCCGGGCGGCGCGGCGACGAGCACGAGCCGGTGGCCCGCCTTCACCCCCAGCTTGCGGGCCAGCGGCGTCCCGGAGTACCCCGCCCGTCCCGCGATGCCAGACCCCATCACGCGCTCCCCTCCGCCAGCGTCACGCATCAAGAAACACCACATCGAGATCACGCAGGCGGTCGGGGTCGGCGAGCAGGTCGATGCCGACGATCCGGTCGTGCGCCAACGTGAACGCGAACACCACCCGGGGCCGCCCGCCCGCCGCCCACACGGCCGCCGCGACGCCGTCGACCAGGGCGGCGCGGGCCGCCCGGGCCCGGCCGGCGAAGGTCTGCGCCACGTTCCGGGCCCCGCGGACCAGCTCGGCGGCGCCCATCGCCACGGCGGCACGGTCGGCGCGCAGCAGGGCGTCCGGGTCCAGCATCGCCAACAGGGCCGCGAAATCGCCGTCGCGGGAGGCCGCGAGGAAGGCGCCGACGATCTCCCGGCGTCGGCGCGGGTCCGTCCCGGTGTCCGCCGCGGAGGCCTCCCGGACCCGCCGGCGCGCCCGGCTGGCGAGCATCTTCGCCGCGTTCGTCGACCGGCCGACGATCGGCGCGACCTCGTCGAACGGCACGGCGAACAGATCGTGCAGGACGAAGGCGAGCCGCTCGGCGGGCGTCAGCGTGTCGAGCACGACGAGCAGCGCGAGGCCCACCTCGTCGGCGTCGAGCGCCTCCTGCTCGGGGTCGCCGCCCATCCCCGCCCGCGCGAGCCCACCGTCCCGAGCGCCCCCAGCCGCGAGTCCCGACCCCGCCACGCCCAACCCCGCCACGCCGGACGCCGCCCTGCCGGACGCCGCCCTGCCGGACGCCGTCATGCTGGATGCCGTCACGCCCGCAGCCGCGGCTGTGCCCACCGCGCCGGCCAGGTGCGCGTCCAGTGGCTCCTCGCGCCGGGCCGCCCGCGCGCGCAGCAGATCCAGGCACACCCGGGCGACGACGGTGGTCAGCCAACCGCCCAGGTTCGCGAGGCCGGCGGGGTCGACGCGGCCCAGCCGCAGCCAGGTCTCCTGCACGGCGTCGTCCGCCTCGCCGGTCGAGCCGAGCATCCGGTACGCCACCGCTCGCAGCCGCGGACGATGTCCCTCGAACAGCTCGGCCCACCGGTCCTGGTCGTCCATCGTTACCTTTCCCGGCCGCCCGCCGTCATGACATCGACGAACCGAGCCGAACCGCGCGCACATCGCGCGGTGAACCGAAGGAGCTGGTCATGACAACCCCGGGACTGCGCACCGTCATCTACCCCGTCCGCGACGCGGCGGCAGCGACGGCGCTGCTGCGCGAGCTGCTGGGCGTCGAGCCCTACCTGGACGAGCCGTACTACGTGGGGTTCCGGCTGGGCGACGCCGGGGCCGACCGCGGCGGCGCCGCGGCGGCCGGCGCGGTGGAGGTGGGTCTGGACCCCCACGGCCACGAGAAGGGTATGACCGGCCCGGTCGGCTACTGGCACGTCCCCGACATCGCCGACACGGTGGCGCGGCTCGTCGCCGCCGGGGCGCGGGCCGGGCAGCCGGTCAGCGATGTCGGCGGCGGCAAGCTGACGGCGACCGTGCTGGACGCCGACGGCAACGTCACCGGCCTGATCCAGGAAGCCTGACGGGCCAAGGTCCGCGGTCGGCGGCCCGGGTCCGTCCACCGGGGCGGCACCGGGCCGGCTGACCGCACCGGGGAGGAAACCTCGTGTGGTGTCCTGGAAACCCCGTGTGGTGGCCCGGGAACGCCGTGCCGGGCGGCGGAACCCCGCGCCGGCCAGGGAAGCCCGCGCCGACCTGCGACTACCCGAGCTGTCGCCAAGCGATCACGCGGGCACGGTATCGTCGTTGTCAGGTCGAGAGGCGCTGCAACGGACCCAGGTCCGCCACGCTCGACCCGAACCGGTCACCAAGGGCGCCTCCCACGACAGGGAGGTGTCTCATGGCTGGAACCGCTTCCGTCGGTGAGGTGGCGGGTCGCCCCGGTACCCGTGACAGCGCGGCCGCGCTGCGGGAGTTGCTCGCGCGGCGGGTGGTCGTTCTGGACGGCGCCTGGGGCACGATGCTGCAGAACGCCGGGCTCACCCCGGCGGACTACCGGCTTGACTCGCTGCGTGACCATCCCAAGGACGTGACCGGCGACCCGGACCTGCTGAACCTGACCCGGCCGGACGTCATCCTCGACGTGCACCGGCAGTACCTGGCCGCGGGCGCGGACATCACCACCACGAACACGTTCACCGCGACGAGCATCGGCCAGGCCGACTACGGCCTGGAGTCGCTGGTGCGGGAGATGAACCTGCGCGGCGCGCAGTTGGCCCGGCAGGCCGCGGACGAGGCGGGCGGGCGGTTCGTCGCCGGCTCCATCGGCCCGCTCAACGTCACGCTGTCACTGTCCCCGCGGGTGGAGGACCCGGCGTACCGGGCGGTGACCTTCGACCAGGTCCGCGCCGCCTACGCCGAGCAGATCCAGGCTCTCGCCGACGGCGGGGTCGACCTGCTGCTCATCGAGACGATCTTCGACACGCTCAACGCGAAGGCCGCGATCGCCGCGGCCCGCGAGGTCGCGCCGCACCTGCCGCTGTGGATCTCGGTGACGATCGTCGACCTGTCCGGGCGGACCCTGTCGGGGCAGACGGTCGAGGCGTTCTGGAGCTCCATCGCCCACGCGAACCCGCTGGTCGTCGGCGTGAACTGCTCGCTGGGCGCCGAGGAGATGCGCCCCCACGTCGAGGCTCTGTCCCGCATCGCCGGCACCTACACCGCCTGCCACCCGAATGCCGGGCTGCCCAACGCCTTCGGCGGCTACGACCAGACCCCGGCCGAGGCCGGCCGGCTGATCGGCGAGTTCGCCGCCGCCGGGATGGTCAACATCGTCGGTGGTTGCTGCGGGACGACGCCGGCGCACATCGCCCAGATCGCCGCCGCCGTGCAGGGGACGGCGCCGCGGCAGGTGCCGGCGCCCACGCCGCGGACCCGGTTCAGCGGCCTGGAGCCGTTCGAGATCGGCGAGGACACCGGCTTCGTCATGATCGGTGAACGGACCAACGTCACCGGCTCGGCGCGTTTCCGCCGCCTCATCGAGGCCGACAACTACCAGGCCGCGGTCGACGTCGCCCTGGAGCAGGTGCGCGGCGGGGCAAACCTGCTCGACGTCAACATGGACGCCGACCTGCTCGACAGCGAGCAGGCGATGACGACGTTCCTGAACCTGCTGGCCACCGAGCCCGAGGCCGCCCGCCTGCCGATCATGATCGACAGTTCGCGGTGGAGCGTGCTGGAGGCCGGGCTGCGCTGCGTGCAGGGCAAGGGCGTGGTCAACTCGATCAGCCTCAAGGAGGGCGAGGAGGTCTTCCTCTCCCACGCCCGGCGCATCCGCGACTTCGGCGCCGGAGTCGTCGTCATGGCGTTCGACGAGAAGGGCCAGGCGGACACCACCGAGCGCAAGGTGGCGATCTGCGGGCGCGCCTACGACCTGCTCACCGGCAAGCTCGGCTTCCCCGCCACCGACATCATCTTCGACCCGAACGTGCTCGCCGTGGCCACCGGCATCGCCGAGCACAACGGCTACGCCAAGGCGTTCATCGACGCACTTCCGCTGATCAAGCAGCGCTGCCCGGGAGTGCGGATCAGCGGCGGTATCTCGAACCTGTCGTTCTCCTTCCGCGGCAACGACGTCGTGCGCGAGGCGATGCACTCGGCGTTCCTGCTCCACGCGGTGCGCGCCGGGCTCGACATGGGCATCGTCAACGCCGGCCAGCTCGCCGTCTACGCCGACATTCCCGCCGACCTGCTCGAACTCGTCGAGGACGTGCTGTTCGACCGGCGCGAGGACGCCACCGACCGGCTCGTCGCCTTCGCCGAGACGGTCAACGGCAAGGGCACGCAGCGGGTCGTCGACCTGTCCTGGCGCGAGGCGCCGGTCGCGCAGCGGCTCTCCCACGCGCTCGTGCACGGCATCGTCGACTTCATCGAGGCCGACACCGAGGAGGCGCGGGCACAGGCCGCGCGACCCCTCGACGTGATCGAGGGTCCGCTGATGGACGGCATGAAGATCGTCGGCGACCTGTTCGGCTCGGGGAAGATGTTCCTGCCGCAGGTGGTGAAGAGCGCGCGGGTGATGAAGCGCTCGGTGGCCTACCTGGAGCCGTTCATGGAGGCCGAGAAGGCGCAGGCCGCCCTCGCCGGCGACGCCCCGGCGGCCCGCAGCGGCAACGGCAAGGTCGTGCTCGCCACCGTCAAGGGCGACGTGCACGACATCGGCAAGAACATCGTCGGCGTCGTGCTCGGCTGCAACAACTACGAGGTGATCGACCTCGGTGTCATGGTCCCCGCCAAGGTCATCCTCGACACCGCCGTCGCCGAGGGCGCGGACGCGGTCGGCCTGTCCGGGCTGATCACACCGTCGCTGGACGAGATGGTCGCGGTCGGCGCCGAGATGCAGCGCCGTGGGCTGACCCTGCCGCTGCTCATCGGCGGCGCCACCACCTCGCGCCAGCACACCGCGGTGCGCATCGCCCCGGCCTACGAGGCCACCACCGTCCACGTGCTCGACGCCTCCCGCGTCGTCGGGGTGGTCTCGGATCTGCTCGACGCCGAGCGGGCCGAGCAGCTCGACACCCGCAACCGGGCCGAGCAGGCCAAGCTGCGCGAGCAGCACGAGAACCGCCGGGCGCAGCCGCTGCTCGGCCTGGAGCAGGCGCGGGCCAACCGCGAGCAGGTGTCCTTCGACGAACTGCCCGTCCCCGCCTTCACCGGGCTGCGGGTCGTCACGCCGGACCTCACCGCGCTGCGCGAGATGATCGACTGGCAGTTCTTCTTCCTCGCCTGGGAGCTGAAGGGCAAGTTCCCGGCGATCCTCGACCAGCCGGTCGCCCGCGAGCTGTACGACGAGGCGAACGTGCTGCTCGACCAGATCATCAAGGAAGGCAGCCTGCAGGCGAAGGGCGTCTACGGCTTCTGGCCCGCCTTCGCCGACGGCGACGACCTGGTGATCGAGGCCGGCGAGGTGGCGGGCGCCCGCGACGGGCGGCTGCGGCTGCCGATGCTGCGCCAGCAGACGGCGAAGCCCGCCGGCCGGCCCAACCGCAGCCTCGCCGACTACGTCGCGCCCGCCGGCGACCACCTCGGCGGCTTCGCCGTGGCCGTCCACGGCGCGGACACGCTCGCCGCCGAGTTCGAGGCGCGCCAGGACGACTACCGGTCGATCATGGCGAAGGCCCTCGCGGACCGGCTCGCGGAGGCGTTCGCCGAGTACATCCACCTGGCCGCGCGCCGCGAGTGGTTCGAGCCCGACGCCGAGCCAAGCCTGGCGGACCTGCACGCGGAGCGCTTCCGCGGCATCCGCCCGGCGCTCGGCTACCCGGCCAGCCCCGACCACAGCGAGAAGCAGGCGCTGTTCGATCTGCTCGACGCCGGCCAGGCCGGCCTGGGCCTGACCGAGTCGTTCGCGATGACCCCGGCGTCGGCCGTCAGCGGGCTCATCTTCGCCCATCCGGAGTCGAAGTACTTCACCGTGGGACGCATCGGCCGGGACCAGGTCACCGACTACGCCCGCCGGCGCGGCCTCGGCGTCGGCGACGTCGAACGCTGGCTGCGCCCCAACCTCGCCTACGACCCCACGTAACAACTGACTTCAAAGCGACCGCAAACCGACCGCAAACGACCTCAACCATCGCCCGCGGCCCGGCGGAACGATCTCGCCGGGCCGCGGGAGCATATCCGCGACGGGTTATTCGCGGCCGCCGCACCAAAACCGCCCTTACGCGCGTGACCGGTCGAACACTCGAGGCCCGCCGTAACTCCACACGTTCGGGTGTTTTATGTTTACCAATACGCCGGGTTCTTATACGTTCCGTTTCGCGTCAGGAAAGATCGGCCGTGCTGCCACAAAAGGTTGCCGGCGAATCCCGTACGTACCCGGAATATGTGGAGGACCTGCCATTATGGCCGATCACGTCTCGTCCACGATCGTCATCAAGGCGCAGCCCGCGGCGGTACTGGCCGTCATAGCCGACATCAGCCGCTACCCCGACTGGTCGGAGCCGATCAAGTCCGCGGAGGTCATCGAGACCACGCCGGCCGGCCGGCCGGCGAAGGCCCGTTTCCAGGCGAAGACGACCTTCGGCAAGGAGGATTACACCCTCGTCTACGACTGGGCCGGCCCGAACTCCGTCACCTGGACGATGCTCGAGTCGGACCGGGTGCGCACGCTGGACGGCAGCTACACGCTGACCGACCTCGGCGACGGCAGCACCGAGGTGACCTACGACCTGACGGTCGAGCTGAAGGTGCCGATCCCCGGCCTGCTGCGCCGCAAGGCGGAGGACAAGCTGGTCGAGTCCGCCCTGTACGACCTGAAGACCCAGGTCGAGCGCTAGCCCCGGCGACCGCCGAACCGCAGGCCCCGCCGCCAGACCCGGGATCACCGCCCGGCGGCGGGCCGCGGCCCCGCGGCGACGCGCGGCGGCCCCGCGGCGACGGGTGGCCCGGCCGGGTGGATGCTGGTGAACCGGCCGGGGGTGGCCGGTCGACCATCGATGAGGTGAGAAGTGTGACCCCCGGTGCCGTGGCGGCATCGGGGCCATCCCGACCGGGCATGTCCCGACGGTGCGCCGCCTCGACGTCTCCGCCGCGGCCGTGCGGCGTGGGCGGACGTGGATCGTCCTGGCGCTGACCGGCGCGATGCTGTGCTGGCCGGTGGCGGTCGTGGCGCTGACGACGAACCTGACGGTCCAGCGCGCCGGCTACTACCGGCAGGCCGTCGACGAGACCGACCTCTACCGTCGGCTCTACGACGAGGTGCTGGCCGACCCGGCCCTGGCCGGAGTCACCCGGGACCTGCTCGCCGGGCTGCCCGTCCCGCCGGACGTCGTCGTCGACAACCTGCGGCTGGTCGCGCCGGCCCCGGCGGTACGCGGCGCCGTGAACAGCCTCAGCGCGCAGATCTCGGGCTATCTCGCCGGCCAGCGCCCGGCGCTGACGCTCAGCGTCGACCTGCGCCCGACGTTCGCGGCCATCGCGAAGCTTGCCACCATCTACCTGGCCGGGCAGGTGTCGGGCACACCGACCTTCCAGGCTCACGACGTCGCCGCCGTCACGCAGGTGCTGGTCGGCGGCCTCGACCAGATGGCGCAGGGACGCCGGCCCGCCGGGATCCCGACGATGGACCTGACCGGCGGGCAGGCCGACCAGATCGGCTCGGTGCTGCTGGCCCGGCTCCCCGACGCCGAGCGGGCCCGGGTCGACGACCAGGTCATCGGGCTGCTGCGGCAGGGGAAGGTGCCCGCCGCGCTCGCCGTGGTCGGGCCCCTGCTGTTCCAGGGCGACGAGGCGGCCCTGGCCGACCTGCGCCAGCGGCTGGCCGGCGACCAGCTCGACCTGGGCACCCCGCTGGCCCGCGCGCACGAGTCGGCCGGTGTGGGCCTGCTGCACGTGCTCCACGACCTGGGCCGGTACGGCACGGTCACGCTGGGGGCGCTGTTCGCGGCCGTGGCCGTGCTGGCGGCCATGCTCGCCGCGCGGCACGTCCGCTTCGGGCGCGGCGACACGATCCTGCTGGTAGCCGGGGGGATGGTGGCCGGCGGGGCCGCCGCACTGCTGCTCGGACTGCTGCTACCCACCCTGGTCGGCGACCCGACGGCAGGCGTGGTCGGCGCCAACCCGACCCTGCCCATGCGGGTGCGGGATCTGCTGCACGACCTGCAGGGAAACCTGATCGGCCGGATCCGCACCGTGTGGGGCCAGGTCGCCGCGGGGGTGACGCTGGCGGGGTGCCTGCTCGGTCTCGTCGGCCTGCTGGTGCGGCGCCGGCGCCGGCCGTTCACCCGGCGCCGCTCGGTGGTCATGGCACTGTCCGCGGCGGTGCTGCTGAGCTGTTCGTGGCTGGCGACACCGGCGCGGTTCGGCGGGGAGGCGGCGAGCTGCAACGGCAGCCGGAGCCTGTGCGGGCTGCGCTACGACGAGGCGGTCTACGCCGCCAGCCACAACGCGATGGCCTCCAGCGCCGCCGACTTCGTCGGCGCGACGCAGGATCCGGACCTCGTCGGCCAGCTCGACACCGGCGTGCGGGCGCTGCTGCTCGACGTGCAGCACTGGACGACGCCGACGCAGGTGGAGACGTTCCTGGCGGGCCTGCGCCCGCGGGAACGCGACGCGCTGGCGCCGCTGGCCCGGGGGGCCCGCTCCGCCCGGCCCGGCCTGTGGCTGTGCCACAGCGTGTGCCAGCTCGGCTCGGTGAACTTCGAGGAGGCCCTGCGCTCGGTCGACGACTGGCTGGCGCGCAACCCGTCCGAGGTCGTGACGTTCGTCCTGCAGGACTCGGTGCCGCCCAGGGAGGTGATCGCCGCCTTCCGCCGGGTCGGGCTGCTGCACCGGATCGTGACGCCGCCCGCGGACCCGCACGGGCGCTGGCCGACGCTGGGGCACCTGGTGGCGACCGACCGCCGGCTGGTGGTCTTCGCGGAGAACGCCGACGTCCCGAAGAGCTGGTATCGGCGGTTCTTCCGGTATGGGGCGGACACGCCGTTCGACGTGCCCTCCCCCGCGGGGTTCACCTGCCGCGTCGGGCGTGGTTCGCGCACCGCGCCGATGCTGCTCGTCAACCACTGGGTGGAGGGCGACGATCCGGGCCGGACCTACGCCGACGCGGTCAACCGGGAACCCGCCCTGCTCGCCCACCTGCGCCGCTGTGAACGGGCCGGGCTCACCCCGACGTTCCTCGCGACCGACTTCACCACCATCGGCGATCTTGTCCCGACGGTGGCAGCACTGAATGCCCAGCGCAGCCACTCCCTCGGCTGAACGACCCCGTTCCGCCGGACCGGCCGAGAGCGCATTTATCAACGATTTCCGGAGGCTCACCACGCTTCTCCCAATGGGCGACGGCGGGCGATGGTGCGTACCCGGTCAACCGGTTTATCGCGACGCTCCCGGGTATCCGGAGATTGAAAACCTCCCGACCACGGCCACCGGCGCCCCGGACGGAAAGAAGGTCCCGAGATCTCGCCGACCCCACGCCGATCCGTGCACGGCGGCCCGTTGACGCCGCGGGCGGAGCCGGATTCCGGGACGCATCGGCCCAGTTCGCCCGCGGCGCCTGGCGCCACCCCAGGCGCGGCCAGGCCATGGCTGACTCTCGCCGTGCTGGCCGCGCTCGCGGTAGCCGTGATCCTCGGCGGCGGCCGGGCGGGCGGCGGCGGGCCCCCACAATCCGCCCTGGTGGTCGGCGATTCCATGGTCACCGTCGCCGCCAGGTCCACCGACACGGCCCCGGTCCGTCTCGTCGGCTACTCGGGACTCGCCCCCAGCGTCTACGCCGACGCCACCTCGCCGTTGATCTCCGATGACCTGGCGGCGGCGGGCCGGCCGCGAACCGTGGTGCTGAACTGGAACGGCAACAACCCCGGCAACCTCGTCGGCACCCAGCTCGTCGCCGCCTACCGCACCGAGCTGACCGAGCAGATCCGCTGGTACCTGCGCCACGGGGTGACCCGGATCGTGCTGGCGGCCGCCGTGCCGTCCTCGTTCAACAGCACGTCCGGCCAGGTCGACTGGACGACGCCGGCCTCCCGCCTCCATGGCTGGATGCTGGGCAGCGCGCGGCTCAACGACCTGTACCGGGAGCTCGCCGACGAGTTCCCGGTACAGGTGCGCTACTCGGAGCGGGCGGCGCGGGCGATCCATCCGGCGATGGCCTTCAACACCGAACTCGACGGCCACCGGTGCATCGTGGACTTCGTCCATCCCGCGCCGTACTGCGCACAGCGGTACGCCCGGGCGCTCGCCTCTCTGGCCGCCGGGCACTGAGCCGTCCGTCACCGAGCACCAAGCCGCCATCGAGCACCAAGCCGTCACCGAGAACCGAGCCGCGTCAGGCCTCCTCGAACAGGCTCTGGCCGAGGTAGCCGCCGGTCGGCGGCGCCGGCGGGACGGCGAACAGCGCGCTGGACGTGTGCCGGATGAACGTGTTCAGCGCGTCGGAGGCCGCGAGGGTGCGCTGCACCGGCACGAACGCCGTGCGCGGATCGGCCTGGAACGCCAGGAAGAACAGCCCGGCGTCCGGCTCGCCGCCGGCGTCGAGGCCGTCGTCGTAGGAGTAGCCGCGGCGGAACATCGCGATGCCGCCGTGAAACTGCGGGTTGGACAGGCGGATGTGGGCGTTCTCGGCGATCAGGGGCCGGCCGTCCGGGCCGCGGGCGGCGAAGTCCGAAGCCGTGTCCGCACCGCCCCCGGCCGCCGCGGGCGGTGCGGACAGCGGCGCCCCGTCGTCGATCCGGCGCCCGACGACCTCGCCGCGGGCGTCCTCGGTCAGCCGCTCCCAGCTCTCCAGCAGCATCCGGATCCGCCGGCACACCAGGTAGGTGCCGCCGCGCATCCAGGCCGGGCCCTCGGCAGCCCACACGGCGAGGTCGAACTGGGCCGAGCCCGGCCGCGGGTTGTTCGTGCCGTCAAGCTGCCCCATCAGGTTGCGCGGGGTGGCCGTCGGGTCGGCGGCGGCCGCCGCGGTGCGCTGGAAGCCGCGCTGCACCCAGCGGGGCCGGACCAGGTCGGCGGCGAGCCGGCCGAGCTGCCGCGCCGCGGCGAAGGCGACCATCGGATCCTCGGCACAGATCTGCACGGCGAGGTCCCCGCCGCCGCGGGCCGCCTCCAGCCGGTCGCCGGGCAACGCCGGGATGTCCGTGAGGGGCCCGGGGACCCGCGCGTCGAGGCCCGCCCGCCGCAGCGCCGCCGCCCCGATCCCCACCGTCACCGTCAGCCCCGCCGGCCCCAGCCCCGCCGCCTCCCGACCCACCCCCGCCCCACCGCTCCGGACCACGCCGCTTTGGACCGCGCCGCTCTGGGACGCACCGCTCCCAGACGCGCCGCGCATCAGCGTGCGGCCGCCGTCCGACCACGCCCGCAGCACCGTGCCGAGCGCCGCTCGGGCTGCCGCCGGCTCGGTCGCCGCCAGGTCGTAGGCGGTGAACACCAGATGGGCGGGCGCGCGCTCGGCGATGCCCGGCTGATGGACGCCGTCGCCCGCCACGGGGGCCAGCGCCGCCCGGCGGGCCGCCCCGACGGGATCGGCCCGCTCGGGGAGCAGCCGCTGCGTCCCCAGGGTCGCGCCGGCGCCGGCGCTGGCGCCCAGGCCGAACAGGCCGGCGCCGGCGAGCACCCGACGCCGGTGCAGCCCGGGTCGGCGATCCACAGCCGGAGTAACCGGGCTGGCCGACGTGGCGGGAGTGACCGACGTGGCCGGATCAGGCTGCCTGGCCGGAGTGGGCTGGATGGCCGGACTGGGCTGGATGGCCGGACTGGGCTGGATGGCCGGACTGGGCTGGATGGCCGGAGTGCCCGGAGTGGCGGGCGGCGGATCCGGCGCCGGATGGTTCGACGTCTCCCCGCCGTTCACGCGGCGCTCCCCAGCAGCGGCAGGTCGTGGGCGTAGTCGGCCACCGGGGTGCCCGCCGTGTAGACGACCCGCGCCCGCCGGTCCGGACCGAAGGCGAGAACCTGGGCGCCGTGGTCGACGATCCAGCTCCCGTCGGCTTGGCGGCGCGGTGGCTCCAGCGGCACCCCGACCGAACGGGCGGCCGCGTCGATGGTGGCCAGCTGCCCGGTGAGCCCGACAAACCCGCTGTCGAAGGAGTCGAGCCAGTGCCGGATGACCGGTGGGGTGTCCCGCTGCGGATCCGAGGTGACGAAGACCACCGACGTACGTCGGCGGACGTCCGGCGAGACCTGCGTCAGGGCGGCCGCCAGATCCGCCATGGTGGTGGGGCAGACGTCCGGGCAGTGGGTGTAGCCGAAGAACAGCAGGGTCACCCGGCCCGGGGCGTGGGCGCGCAGGTCGTACGGATGGCCGGTGGTGTCGGTCAGGCGCAGGTCGGGCAGATCGATCGGCGCGCCAAGCGCCGTGCCGCGCACCCCCGGCCCGGCCTTCTCGGCACCGCCGACGATCACCGCGGCACCGCCGGTCCCCGCGGACCCGCCGCCGGAACACGCCCCGAGCGCGACCGCGGCGGCAAGCCCGACCGCGGTCACCGCGGACGCGGCCCTGGCCCGCCGGGGGATGGGACGGAGTGGAACTCCGTGTGGCATGGGAACTCCATGGTGTGTGAGTGCGGCGCCCTGGGAGCACGGTGCCGGTGGACGGCCGGCGCGGTGGCGTTCCAGGACGCACGGGCAGAGCTCGTGAAGGTGAGGTCCCCGCGGGGCGCGGGCAGGCGGACGAGACGCCCGGCGACGCCCGCATCGATCACGGGTGATGCGGATCGACGCAGAGGTCGATCCCGCGGGCGCTCACCGGTACGGCGGCCACTTCACTGGCTGGCGGCCACATCGCCCGGTCGGCAGCGTGGCGCCGGTACCGCACCGGTCAGCAGCCTCCGCATCGATCAGCGGACTTCGCGCCGATCAGCGGACTTCGCGCCGATCAGCAGCCTTCGCGCCGGTCAGCGGACTTCGCGCCGGTCAGCAGCTTTGGCACCGGTCGGCGGACCTCGGCCCCGGTCGGTGGCGTCAGCGCCGGTACGGGGGTGTCCGGTACGGGGGTCGGTTGGGTCAGGCCAGTCGCGGGGGGCCACGGCGGATGACGCTGTGGCGCAGCCCGACGGGGCCCCGCCAGCCGGCGGGCGCCACCGCGGCGACGGCGATCCGGCGACGGACGGCCGACGGTGCCGGGGCGGTGACGTCCCGCGGGCGCAGCAGCCGGCGCAGGCCCCGGGCCAGCATCCCGACCAGGGCGCCGGCGACGCCGACGGCGGCGTCGACCCGCCGCAGCCACCACGCGGCCAGCACCGCCACCAGCAGGTGGGCGCCGGACATGACGAGCATCCCGCCACCGTGCGCCATCGCCGCCTGCATCAGCGGCGAACGAGGGGCCGGACCGCCGACGTTCGCGAGCAGGCCGTCGCGGCGCAGCAACGCCGCCGCCGCGGCGGCGTGGGTACCGGGCGCGGCGCACAGCAGCCGCGCCAGGTCCGGCGCGGCGGTGGTGCCGGGCCACGCGCTGAACACGGCGTGCAGCCCGACCTGCGTGGCCGTCATCAACCCGACGACGACCGGCAGCGAGGGGGCCGGGCCGGCGCAGGCGGCGGCGACCGCCGCGACGGCCGCGAGGCCCGCGAGCAGCACCCACGGGTCCGGAGCCGCCCCGTGCGCGGCGACGTGCGCGGCCAGGCTGAGCGCGACGCACACCGCGGCGAACACGCCGGCCCGCAGGCCGCGCGCTACCGGTCGGATGGACGCCTCCATGCCGCCACAGTCTAGGGGGTCGACCGCCCGTAGTTCTACGACCCGTCGAAGACGGTGCACCGATGTCGACGGGCGGGTGCGTCCCGGTCAGCGGTCCTCGACGTCGCCCGCGCCGGGCTCGGCCAGGCCGGCGTAGGCGTCGGGGCGGCGGGTGGTGAGGAACGGGAACAGCGTGAGCCAGTCGTGGCGCTGGTCCAGGTCGAGGTCGGCGACCAGCACCGCCGGGACGTCCCGCGGAGCCCGGACCAGCACCCGGCCGTAGGGATCGCTGATGAACGAGCTGCCGTAGAAGGTCAGGGCGCCCTCCGTCCCGATCCGGTTGATCGTCACCATGAACGTGCCGTTGGCGATCCCGTTGCCGACGATCACGTTGTGCCACAGTGGTTCGGTGTCGAAGCCGGGATGATCGGGCTCGGAGCCGATCGCCGTCGGGTACACCAGGACGTCGGCGCCGGCGAGCGAGTACGCCCGGGCCAGCTCCGGGAACCACTGGTCCCAGCAGGTGGGGAAGCCGAAGCGCCCCTGGTGCAGCTCGACGACCGGGAAGCTGTCCGCCCCGGCCGGCCCGGGCCGGAAGTACCGGTCCTCGTGGTAGCCGGCGGTGACGGGGATGTGCAGCTTGCGGGTGCGGGCGAGCAGCGCACCGTCCGGGCCGACGACGATGGCGGTGTTGAAGCCCAGCCCGTCGGGGCCGTCCGCCCGCTCGTACAGCGACATGTGCACGGCCACGCCGAGCTCGGCGGCGAGACCGGCGGCGAGGGTGCGCGTCGGCCCGTCGTCGACGCTCTCGGCCAGCGCCGCGGGCCCGCCGCCGCTCCCCGCAGGCTGCCCGTCCGACACGTGCCCGTCCGAACCTCGACCTACCGGCGGCCGGCCGTCCGGCGGCACGTCGGCGAAGTAGCGCGACAGCGTCAGTTCCTGGAAGCAGATGAGCCGGGCGCCGAGTTCGGCCGCCGCGACCGCGCCCGCCCGCAGCGCGGCGGCATGCTCGGCCGGGTCGGGATGCCAGCGGTGCTGCACCGCGGCGATCCGCAGCGGCGCGCGCGTCGGCGGCGCCACCCGGGCCGGCGAGGCGGGCGCCCCGATGCTGGTGATCGTCAGCATGCCCCGATGCTCTCATGACCGGCGCGCCCGCACCGACCTCCCGCGGCCTGCCCCGCCGTGCCCCGCCGCCGATCGGCGGCCGGCGGGTAGCGGACGTCGGGCCTGCGAGGATGACCACCGTGACCGCCGCCCCCGCCGCCCACCGGATGCCGGCCGAGTGGGAGCCGCATGCCCGGACCTGGATGGCGTTCCCGCCCCCGAACGACACCTTCGGCGCGGAGGGCTCCCCCGGCCTCGCCGAGGCGCGCTCCGCCTGGGCCCGCGTGGCGACGACGGTCAGCCGCCACGAGCCGGTCACCCTGATCGCCGGCCCGGGTCAGGGAGCGACCGCGGCCGGGCTGGTCCCGCCCGCCGTCACGGTGATCGAGATCGCGCTGGACGACGCCTGGATGCGCGACAGCGGCCCGACGTTCACGATCGACGGCGGCGGGCACCTGGGCGCCGTCGACTGGGTCTTCAACGGCTGGGGCGCCCAGGACTGGGCGAGCTGGGACGCGGACCGGCTGCTGGCCACGGCCGTCGCCGCACGGGCCGGCGCGGCGGTGCGCCGCTCGGCGCTGACGAACGAGGGCGGCGGCATCGCCGTGGACGGCGCCGGCACCGTGCTGCTGACCGAGACGGTCCAGCTCGACCCGCACCGCAACCCGGGCTGGGACCGCGCCCGGGTAGAGGCGGAGCTGCACGCCCAGCTCGGCACGACCAAGGCGATCTGGCTGCCGCGCGGCGTCGCCCGCGACTACGACCGGTTCGGCACCCGCGGGCACGTCGACGTCGTCGCCGCGTTCGTCCGGCCCGGCCTCGTCGCCGTGCACAGCCAGCCCGACCCGGCGCATCCCGACCACGCCACGACCCGGGAGCTGGCCGCGCTGCTGCGAGCCAGCCGCGACGCCGCCGGCCGCCCGCTGGAGGTCGTGGAGATCGCGGCGCCCACCGTGCTGGAGATCGACGGGGGCCCGGCCGGCTACTCCTACCTCAACTACTACGTCGCCAACGGCCTGGTCGTCGCCGGCGTCTTCGACGACCCCCGCGACGCCGACGCCCTCGACCTGCTTGCCCGGCTGTACCCCACCCGCCGGGTCGAACCGGTGGACGCCCGGGTGATCTTCGGCAACGGCGGCGGAATCCACTGCATCACCCAGCAGCAACCTCGGATCATCTCCTGACCCGACCACCGCCGAACCACCCCGTGGCCTGCTGCGACGCGGACGAACCCGCGCCGGCCGGGACGACCCCGGCACGCGACTTATTGACATCCGTTTTCGGAATCGTTTTCATCAGGGGCATCCGCTCTGCGAAGTGAGGATCCCTTGCCCGTCATCCCCCTCCCCACCCGGCTCGCGGCCGGGGTCGCCGGCCTGGCCCTGCTCGCGGCCCTCCTGGCGGGCTGCGGCCCGTCCTCCGCCGGCGGCGGCAACGGCGCCGCCGCCGGCGGGCGGCTGCCTGTCGTCGCCACGACCAGCCAGGTCGCCGACTTCACCCGGGTCCTCGGCGGGGACCGGGTGCGCGTCGCCCAATTGCTGAAACCCAACGTCGACCCGCACGACTACGAGCCCACCCCGGCCGACATCGCGGCGGTCGGCGACGCCAAGGTGCTGGTCGAGAACGGCGTCGGGCTGGAGAGCTGGCTCGACGACGCCGTCGGCGCCGCCGGCTTCGACGGCATCCGGGTCGACGCGAGCCGCGGCGTGACCATCCGGACCGGCAACGGGGACGAGGAGGAGAAAGCGGGCGACCCGCACATCTGGCACAACCCGCTCAACGCCAAGATCATGGTCGCGGACATCGAACGCGGGCTGGCGCAGGCCGATCCCGCGAACGCCGGCTACTTCCACGCCAACCGGATCGTCTACGACAAGAAGCTCGACGTGCTCGACGGCGACATCCGGCGTCAGATCGACACGATCCCGCCCGCCGACCGCAAGCTGGTCACCAACCATGACGCCTTCGGCTACTACATCGACCGCTACGGCCTCACCTTCGTCGGCTCGATCATCCCGAGCTTCGACACCGCCGCGGAGCTGTCCGGCAGCAACATCAGGAACATCGTCGCCAAGATCCGCCAGACCGGCACCAAGGCCGTCTTCTCCGAGTCGTCGCTACCGCCGCGGACCGCGCGGACCATCGCGGCCGAGGCCGGCGTGCGGGTCGAGGCCGGGGAGGACTCGCTCTACGGCGACACCCTCGGCCCGGCCGGCTCCGCCGGCGCCACCTACCTGCAGATGGAGGAGCACAACACCCGCACGATCGTCGCCGCGCTGCGCTAAGGCGCCAACGTGCTCGCCCGCTTACCCAAAGATGACAGTTACGTCACGGTAGAGTCGGGACCGGCATGGGCGGAGCCGCGGTGACGTGATCGGACGAGGCCGGGGGCCGAGCGCGGCAAGGCGCGGCCGCCGGCGAGCAGACCCGTCCGACCACGGCCTCGGGCCGCCCGCCGACGCCCGCGTGTCCCGCGGAGACCCCAGACAGGCGCGAGGGAACCGACGTGGATGACGACGTGAGGCTCGGCGCGGACCGCGCGACCGGCAGTGGCGAGAGGGTGCCGCAACCGCGGCACCCCGACCGCCCCGAGCACCCCGAACGCGACCTCGAACGCCCCGAACGCGACCTCGAGCGCCCCGAACACCGCCTCGAGCGCCCCGGACACCACCTCCAGCACCCGGAACACCACCTCGACCATCCCGGACATCTCGGCCACGCCGACCGCCCGATCCGGCTCGGCGACACGGACGCCTACCATGATCTGGCTCACGGGGACATCCCGGCTGAGCCCGCGCCCGTGCCCTCGCCCTCGCGATCGCGCAGCCGGGTCAACGCGCTGTGGACGGTCGGCGACCAGGTGGTGTCGAGCGGCACGAACGCGGCGATCAACTTCATCATCGCCCGCCGGGTGGACTCGAGCGAGTTCGGCGCGTTCGCGATCGCCTACACGATCTTCGCGATGGTCGTCGGGCTGTCCCGGGCGGCCGGAACGGCGCCCCTGGGGATCAGCTACGCCGACGTCCCGGCGTCGACGTTCCGCTCGGCGGTGCGGGCCGCGGCCGGCACGGCGCTGGCGCTCGGCGCCGCCGTCGGCGTGGGTCTGCTCGTCGTCGGTGCCGCCCTGCGCGGCGCGGTGGGGCTGAACCTCGTCGCGATGGGCGTGATCATGCCGGCGCTGCTCGTGCAGGACGCCTGGCGCTACGCCTCGTTCGCCCAGGGCCGCCCCCTGCTCGCCGTCGGCAACGACCTCGTCTGGGCGGCGGGGCTGGCCGTCGGCGTCGGCCTGCTCGCCGCCGGTTCGGACACCGGCGGCGGAGCCGCGGCGATGGTCCTGGTCTGGGGAGCGGCGGCCGCCCTCGCCGCGCTGGTCGGCGTCGCGCAGCACCACGCCTGGCCCGCTCCGAAGCGCGCGCTGGCCTGGTTCACCGGCCACCGCGAGACGACCGGCTTCATGACCGCGGAGTTCATCTCGCTGCAGGGCGCCCAACAGACGTCCACCCTGATCATCGGGGCGGTCGGCTCCACGTCGCTCGTCGGTGCCCTGCGCGGGTTGCAGACCCTGCTGGCCCCCACGACGAACCTGGCTGTCGCGTTGATGAGCTTCGCCATCCCCGAGTTCGCGCGGCGCAAGCACATGCCCCCCAGCCGGGTCATCCGCGGCGCCTACCTGGTCTCCGGGCTCGTGGTCGTCTCCAGCTCGCTGTGGGGGCTGGCGTTCATGCTGCTGCCCGCCGACTTCGGCGCGGCCCTGCTCGGCGACACCTGGGGCCAGACCCACGACCTCCTCCTGCTCGCCGTCGTCGCGCAGGTGGGCCCGGGACTCGCGGTCGGCCCGGCGGCGGTGCTCTACGCCTTCGGCAAGACCCGGCTCACCTTCTGGATCAACCTGTTCTTCGTGCCGTTCCTGCTGGCCTGCCCGATCACCGGCCTGTTCGTCGGCGGCGCCAAGGGGGTCGTCGTCGGCAACATCATCGTCTTCTGGGCGACGATCCCACCCTGGCTGTACCACCTGCACCGCCAGGTCCGCACCGCCGGCCGCGCCGACGACGCGGTGACCGCGCCACGGTGATGCCCCCGTAGTGACAGGGCCGCATCATCGGGGCCGCGGGCCACGACGATCGGCCACCACGAAGCGCCAATCGGTCCGCCCGTCGCTCCACGAGTACGAGCGGCTCCAAGGGGTAGACGTGGAGTCGCCGTCAAGGCCGCCACGCGGGACCAATCGCCCCTTACGTAACTGTATTGTGGCCGGGACTCGGAACGGTGGGAACGAGGGGGGTTGACCGGGCGATGGGAGCAGACCGGCGGACTGTCCTGCGGAGCAGGCAGTCCCGGTCCTCGGCGCCGCTGGCCGGCCGCGGGGCGCTCGTCACCGGAGCATCCAGCGGCATCGGACGGGCCATCGCCCTGCGGCTCGCCGAGGCCGGCGCGTCCGTCCTCGCCACCGGCCGCAACCACGACGCGCTCGCGCGGCTGGCCAAGGAGGCCGGCGAGCTCGACCTCGCCATCCACCACCACGCCGCGGACGTCACCCGGCCGGCCGACCGCGCGCTGCTCGCCGGGGCGGCCCGCGGCGAGTTGCCGAACCTCGCAGTCGTCGTGCACTCGGCGGGCCTCTACCACCGCGGCCCCATCGCCGAGACCTCCCTGGCCGAGCTGGACCGCCTGCTCGACGTGACCGTCCGCGCCTCCTACGCGCTGACCCGGACCCTGCTGCCCGACCTGATCGCGGCGACCGGGGACGTGGTGTTCGTCAACTCCACCCAGGGTCTCGCCGCCGGCCCCGATGTCGGCGCGTACGCGGCCGCGAAGCAGGCGCTGCGGGCCGTCGCCGACAGCCTGCGGGCCGAGGTGGCCGCCGACGGCGTGCGGGTGTGCAGCGTGTTCCCCGGCCGCACGGCCACCCCGATGCAGCAGCAGATCTTCGCGGCGGAGGGCCGCCGGTGGAACGCCGACGACCTCGTCGACCCGGACGACATCGCGGTCGCGGTGACCACCGCGGTCACCCTGCCACCCCGCACCACCGTGACCGAGATGGTGGTTCGCCCCACCCGCCGCCTCGACCCGCCCCCGCGGCCGGCCTCCTGACCCTCGCCCCTCCGGGCCGCGCCTTCCCCTGCCGCACTCCTCTCGGCGGGCGCCGCTCCCGGCGCCCGCCGGGGGTCAGGCTGGGACGTCGGCCGTCGCCGCCGCGCCGAACTGGACCGAGCGCATCGAGTTGCCGTACCAGAAGCCGTGGTGCGGGAAGATCACCGGCCCGGGGGTGTCGAGGGCGGCGCCCAGGGCCACGAACAGCGGGACGAAGTGTTCCTGGCTCGGCAGGGCCCGGCGCACCCCGGGCGCGCGGTCGCGGTAGTGCACCAAAGCGTCGAGGTCGCCGCGGCCGAGCGCGTCGGCCACCCAGGCGTCGAAGGCGGCCACGTCCGGATGGGGGCTGCTGTCCGGGTTCGACAGGTCGGCGTGGCCGGTGGAGTGGGTGAGCAGCCCCGTGGCGAAGATCAGCACGCCGTCGTCCCGCAGCGGCGCCAGCCGTCGGCCGAGCTCCAGCAGCCCGGCCGGTTCCTCCGTGGGCAGCGAGATCTGCAACACGGGGACGTCCGCGTCCGGGTACATGTAGATCAACGGGATGAAGGCCCCGTGGTCGAGCCCGCGATCGGGCTGCGCGACGAGCGGCTGGCCGGGACCGAGCAGGTGGGCGACCTCGGCCACGAGGTCGGGGGCCCCGGGAGCCGGGTAGCGCAGCCGGTAGAAGCGCTCGGGGAAGCCGTAGAAGTCGTAGTACAGCGGGACGGGCGTCGTCGTCGCCCCGTAGGCGATCGGGTTCTGCTCCCAGTGCGCCGAGATCACCAGGATCGCCCGGGGACGCGGCAGCGCCCGGCCCCACGCGGCGAGCTCGGCGGTCCAGTGCGGGTGGTCGATCAGCGGCGGGGCGCCCTGGGTGGCGTAGATCGCCGGCATGCGCACGCCGCCGGCGGCGGATTCGAGCGGGGAGGAAGCAGACGCGGTCGACACTGGCTCGTGCTCCTTGTCGTCATGAAACAGACCTTCAGCCTACGGAGGCACCGGGCGGCAGGCCCTCGGGGCGACCGGGCATCCCGACCTGACCGACACCACCCGGTGCGACCGCCGCAGCGCGGGGAGAGCTGGACCGCGAACACCTGGCGCCGGCGAGCGCGGCCATCAGGCCGGCGAGCTGGCGGGCGTTGCGCTGCGCGTAGTCGGCGCAGCAGTTGTTCATGAGCACCTGGGTCCGGGCGGCGGTGTCCGCCAGCCTGCGCAGTTTCGGCGCCCATTCCCGCAGCTCGTCCTCGCTGTAGCGGTAGCCGAAGCGCTCGTGGATGTCGCGGCTCGTCCACTTCTCGCTGTGCCCGTGGAAGCGGACGACCGCGAGATCCGCGGTCGCGGCGAGCACCGGCGGAATCGAGCTCGGGTGGCCCTGGGGCATGTCGACGCAGACGTAGGGAAGCGCGTAGGAGGCGAGGAAGTCGAGAGTCTCGTCGCGGTTGCGCTCGTCCATCCAGGTGTGGTTGCGGAACTCGACGCAGATCCGCAGCGGCCGGCACCGTTCCCGGCATTCCAGGATGTACCGCTTGTTCGCGGCGCTGATCGGAAACCACTGGGGAAACTGGAACAGCACGGCGCCGAGCTTGCCCGCGGCGGCCAGCGGACCCAGCGCGGCGAGGAACCGCTCCCACACCTGATCGACAACCGCGGCGTCGACGTCCTTCAGGTACAGGTTCCTGCGCTCCGCCGGGACGAGGCCCCGCAGATCCCTGTACAGCGCCCCGGGACGAGTCGGATGCCCCGTCAGCAACGAGAACGCCTTGATGTTGAAGGTGAACCCGGGCGGGGTGCGCGCCGCCCACATCCGCACGGTCTGCTCCGCGGGCGGGGCGTAGTAGGTGGCGTCGACCTCGACGAGCGGGAACTGCCGGGCGTAGTACCGCAACCGCTGCTCGGCGGTGGTCGCCTCCGGCGGATACCACCCCGACCGCAGCAGCGTCGGATCCGTCCAGGACGCCGTCCCGATCAAGACATCACCCATTCCCGCCACCTCGCCCGCGCCGCGCGACTGCCACAGCCGGTACCTGCCCCGCGGGCGGTCACCGACGCCGATCGGTCCGACGCGAGGTCGGGCTCCGAGCCGGAACCCGGGCCTGGGCCTGGGCCGGAGCCGGAGCCGGAGCCTGGGCCGGAGCCGTCGGGACGTCCGCACTCCCAGCTCCCGACGGGAGCGGTGTGGTGACCGCGGCGGGCTCGACGTGGCTGTGGGCGGCGAGCCAGGCCGCCGCGATGACCGTGAGCACGAATCCCGTCGCCGCAATCCCATCGCTGCCGGACCTGGCGTGGTCGCCCAGCAGGGTCAGCCCGATGATCGCGGGAACGACGGTCTCCGCCGTCGCCTGCCCCGCCATGGCGATCGTGACCGAGCCCCGCTGCAGGGCCGCGGCGAACGCAACCATGCCAACCGCCCCGTAGACCAGCAGCGCCCAGGACAAGGGATCGGCGACGACATCGACAAGCGTGTGATCGGCCTCCAACGCGCGGGCGCACAGCGCCGTTCCGCCGAATGCCAGGCCGGACAGGCCGCCGAGGGCGAGGACGGCGCGGCCCGCGGACAGCGCCCGGCCGACCCAGAAACAACCCAGGGCCGTCGGCAGGATGCCGAGCGCGATCAGGACGGCGGCCATCGACCCCACCGGTCGCGGTTTCCCCGGCGCGGCGGTGGCCGCGAGCAGCACCACCCCGAGCCCGAGGACGACCAGAGTGCCCACCTGGGCCCGGCGCAGCCGAAGCCCCAGGAAGACCCTGGCCAGCACCGCCGTCACGCCGACGCTGGCCACCAGGATCGCCTGGACGGCGAACAACGGCAGCGCACGCACCGCGACCAGCGAGAGCAACCAGCCGACCAGGTCCAGCCCCATCCCGACGAGGTAGGGAGCCTGCGTCGCGAGCCGCACCAGCAGGCGGGGATCCAGGACGCCGACGGCCGTCGCGGTCCGGCGGGCGCCGACGCTCTGCAGGATCGAACCGACCCCATAGCAGACGGCGCACGCGAAAGCCGACAGATACGCCACGAACACCCACTCACCCTAGGCTCCCCCCACCGAGCCGACCGACCTCGTCCAGCACGCCTCGGCGAGGAGCTCGGCCGGCGCCGTCCGGATGAGGGTGGCGCGGATCGGGGTGACGCGGATCGAGGCGGCGCGGATGACCTCGCCTACCAGGCGACCGCGCCGTTCTGGTCGAGGAACGTTCCCGAGGCCGCATCCGCGGGCAGGGTCGCGGCCCGGACGACCATCTCCGATGCCTGCTCCGCGGTGAGCGGAGCCTGCTCCCGGTTGATGGGGGTCAGGTCGGTCCGGACGAAACCGGGGCAGACGGAGGTGACCTTGATGGGGGTGCCGGCGAGCCTCTTGGCCAGGGCGATCGTGACGCTGTTCAGCGCCGCCTTGGAACTCTGGTAGGCCGGCACGACCGTCGAGTAGTACGGCGATTCGGGACTGGCCTGGTCGTTGAGCGAACCCATCGTCGTGGAGACGTTGACGATCCGTCCGGCCGGGCTCCTGCGCAGCAGGGGCAGGAATGCCTCGGTGACCGCGACCGGGCCGAAGACGTTGGTGGCGTACGTCTCCTTGAACAGCCTGAGGGAGGCGAACTCGTGCTGCTCATCGTCGGTGGCCTCGGGCAGGATTCCGGCGTTGTTGACCAGGATGTCCAGCCCACCGTCCAGTTCCAGCACCCGGTTCGCGGCCGCCTCGACGCCGGCAGGCAACGTGACGTCGAGCGTCAGCCCGGCGGCGTCGTACCCCTTCGCCCTCAGGTCGCCCGCGGCCTTGTCGGCCGAGGACTGGTCGCGTGCGGTGACGATGACCCGGTGGCCGAGGCGGCCGAGGGCCTGCGCGGTGGCGAAGCCCAGGCCGCGGCTGCTTCCCGTGACGAGTGCGACAGACATACGTGTCCAATCCGAGTGTCGACACGCCCCCGCGGCATCAGCAGCGAGAGCGCCGGTGCGTCTCCCACCCGGAAGACGCCGGGACCGCCCGGAACGTGAGGTGCCGGTTGCGCTCCGGCGCTCCGGCGCTCCGAGTGTCCGGCCAGCGGCCTGCCGGCGTCAGACCGCTCCTTCCAGCCGAAGGAGGGCACGCTTGGCCTCGTCGCCCCCGACGTACCGGCCGATCCCGCCGTCGCTGCGCACCACGCGATGGCAGGGGACGACGATGGGCAGCGGATTCGTCGCGCAGGCCGTGCCGACAGCCCGGACCGCGCGCGGGCTTCCGGCCAGCGCGGCCACCGCCGCGTAGCTCGCCGTGCTGCCGTAGGGAATCTCCCGCAGGTGCTCCAACACCGTGAGCCGGAACCTGGACGCGAGCCGCAGGTCGAGATCCACGTCAAAGCCGGACCGGGCCCGGGAGAAATAGTCGTCGAACTGCCCGGCAACGGCGTCGAGCTGGCCACCTGCCTTCAGGATGCGAGGGCTGATCCGCTCGGCCAGGATCGCGAGAACGGTGTCGTGGCCCTCCACCTCGTACGCCACCCGCACCAGCCCCCGGCGGGTCGCGACGAGCAGGAGCCGTCCGACCGGCGCGTCCACGGTGCGGTACACCACGTCGAGGAGGCCGTCTCGCTCCGCCTCGGCCAGCAGCCGCAGACGCAGCCGGCTCAGGTTCACCTCGGCGCCGGACACGGTGGCGAACGGGTCCAGCTCCGGAATGTCTCGACCAGTCATCTCGACCGTTCCTCCTGCGCCGAAGGAGCGAGCATGCTCCGGAGCGACGCGATGCCGTCGGCACCGGCTCGCCGCGCGGACGCCGGGTTGCCGCCGAGGAGCCGGGCGACCTCGGTGTACGGAAGCCCGGCCAGATAGTGGTAGGCGACGGTCTCCCGTTGTTTCTGGGGAAGTCGCCTCAGGGCGTCCCACAGGTCCAGGCCGGCGTCGCGTTCCTCCCACTTGATCGACTCCGGGAGACGCTCCGTCGGCGCCGGACGCCGTGACTGAGCGCGAAGCTGGTCGATCGCCTTGTTCCGGGCGATCGTCACCAGCCATGCCTCGACGTTGCTGTCCGGCGCCAGCCCCGGGTAGGCCCGCAGCGCCGCGAGAAACGTTTCTGACCAGGCGTCCTCGGCCAGCGTCGGCCCGACGACGGCCCAGCAGACCCGCAGCACCATCGGCCCGTAGCGTTCGACGACGACCTCGAACGGTTCTCGCCCCATGCCAAGAAGAACGCCCCATGCGGCCCAAGTGTGAGCCGACGACGCGGTGCGCTGACTGCGGCCGATCGGCTGCCACAGGTGGGCCACGACCGTCACGGCCATGAACGCGGAGATGGTCGGTTCGATGCACAGCCGCGGCCCGCGACCAACCCCGCCGGGAACGGCGGCTACACCTTCCGACCGACCCCGCCGAAGATGTGGAGCGGCTGCGGCACCGGCCCGGGCGCGGGCCGCCAGAGGGGGGTCGAGACCACGCCGGGCTCGACGAGCTCGAGGCCGTCGAAGAAGGACGCGACCTGCTCGGGGGTGCGCAGGTTGTAGGGGTGCCCGTCCGCCTGGGTGATCTCGATGGCCTTGTCGACGGCCTCGCCGTGGGTGCCGTCGTTGAGCGCGAGATAGCTTCCCGGCCGCACCGCATCGAGCAGCCGCTTCACGATCCCGCTCGCCTCGTCGTTGTCGGCGACGTTCCCGACGATGCCGAACATCACGAGAGCGATCGGCTGGGTGAAGTCCAGCAGCTCGGCGGCCTCCGCGAGAATCGTGTCGGGGTCGCGCACATCGGCGTCGACGTAGGCGGTCGCCCCACCGGGTGCGCTGGTCAGCAGCGCGCGGGCATGCACCAGCACCAGCGGATCGTTGTCGGCGTACACGATGCGGGAGTCCGGCGCGATCCGCTGCGCGACCTCATGGGTGTTGTCGGCGGTCGGCAGGCCGGTGCCGATGTCCAGGAACTGGCGGATGCCCACCTCGCCGGCGAGGTAGGTGATCGCTCGGACCAGGAACTCCCGCTGCGCACGGGCGACGTGCACGATGTCCGGGTAGACCTCGAAGACCTTGTCTCCCAGCTCCCGGTCGGCGGGGAAGTTGTCCTTGCCCCCGAGCCAGTAGTTCCAGACCCGAGCGGAGTGCGGCACGCTCGTGTCCACCCGCGACCATGCGCTCTGCGCCGGCTCGTCAGCACCCATATCGGCCATCATGTACCACCGGTTGCACCCCGCAGCCGGGAGGCGGCTTCTGGTGTCCGAGTTCGTCGGGCGTCACGGCCCCTCTTGCATGTTGGGCGTCAGCATGCGACGGCCTCGCGGACCGGTGTCGCGCGGACTGGACCATCATCCGGAACGATCTGCTCCGGCCGCAGGGGTTCGAATTTACGCGAAAGCGTCTTCGAACCCGTGCATGTCGCTGCCGTCTGATGCGAGGCCGCGAACAGGCCAATAGCCACCGAGCGTGGCGAAAGTCTTTTAGCTGATCTCGCAGAGGCCGGTGCCCGGGGCATCGCTGTGTCGCCGCACGCCATGCGCTGACGCGTAGGCGGCCTGCACGGTGACCTCGTCGAGGAGCTCACCGGCCTGTGGCTGGCCTGGCAGGGCACCTACCACGCCGACGCCCACCCTGACGACCCGGTCCGCTGGCTGGACTGGCTCGCCCGCGTCCGCACCCGCCTAGCCCACCGGTCCCCCCGCTGCGGTATCGGCACGCACAAGGAACGCGGCCCGGCCCCGGCCCACGAAGACAACGACTTCGCCACCTTCATCGACCTGCAGACCTCCGCCGCAGCCATCGGACCCGCCGAAGCGGAATGACTCGCCGTCACCGACCTCGATACCGTGATCGACCAGGACACCCGCCGGTGGGTCGACAAAGCCGTGGCCTAAGCCATCGACCAGCTCCCTGACCCGCGCCAGATCCCCACGCATGCCGTCCGGAACGGGCGGGCACGGATCCACCATCAGAAGGAGACGAGGAGACATGGTCGACGAGCAGGACGGTGTTCTTGGTGGGCTTGAGCCGTTCGACTGGGACGATGCCGTCGCGGCACGCTGCGAGATCGCAGTCGAGGAGATCAACCAGGTTGTCGGTGGCTACGCCGCCCTGCTGTGGCAGGCCCGGCGCGACCCCGCCGCCTACCCGGCCACCGACGTCGCCGCATGGGAGGCCCAGCAGACAGCCTTCATCGCCCGGCGTCGCGCGCTGAGCCCCACCGACCCTGCGTTCATCGACGAGACCCGGCAGGCCGCCGCCGAGGCACTCGCCTACCTGCGGCAGTTCCATGGCTGACGTCGACCGCACTCGCTACCAGCTTTCCGACGCAGACAATGAGGCGATCTTCCGCGAGGCGATCGTGCCGAACGAGTACGCCGGCCGGCCGTCGCAGACCACCCCGGTGGTCGTGTTCGTCGCCGGGCAGACCGGCGCCGGCAAGACCGCCTCCGCGCTGATGGTCCGCCGCGCCCTTGACCTGCGCGGCGGCGCGGTCAGTATCGACCTCGACGTACTCAAGCCCTACCATCCGCGCTACCCCGCGCTCATGGCCGCCGACGACACCACCGCCGGCGCCTACACCAGCATCGACGGCCGCCGCTGGATGGAGAAGGCCCAGCAGTGGGCGATCAGCCAGCGTGTCGACGTCATCATGGAGTCGGCGATGCGGCTGCCGGACGAGTTCGACCTACCAGCCCGGCGGTTCGCCGCCGCCGGCTACCGCGTCGAAGTCCTCTTTCTCGCCGTGCCCGCCGCGTGGAGCCGGCTCGGGGTCCTCGACCGGTACTGGCAGCAGGTCGCCGCCCACGGCCACGGACGGCCGATCGACCCGGCCGTCCACGACGCCTCCTACACCGCGATCCACCGCGAAGCCCAGGCGATCGACGCCAGCACCGTCCCCGTCCACGTCACCAGCGTGGTCCTTCGAGGGAACACCGCTCTTTACCTCAACAGCCGGCAACCCGACAGCAACTGGCGCAAACCCCCACAGGCCGCCATGATGATCCACACCGAACGCACCAGGCTATGGACGCCCCGCGAGACCGTCCACTTCGCCACAGCTGCACGCCGACTGCACGCCCTGGCCAGGACCCACGACGAACGGCAGGCGGTGGACGCCGTCGTCGACCTCGCCCGGCCTCACCTGGCGCACCCCTGGACCACCAGCACCGCCGCCACCGCCGACCTGCTGTCCCAGCTGACCCCTCGACTGCTCACAACCGCGGCAGTGGAACGCACCGACCCAGTGCTCCGGCCCCCGGCTCGTCAGCCTGCCCGCGGTCTCGCCGCGCATCCCGCTCACCGTGCCGATCCGTCCTCGGCGAGCGGACCAGAAGAGCACAGCCCGATCAGGCAGCGACTCACCGAGATGCGTGACCGGCTTGCCGCATCCCCCCCACAGACCCGGCCGGCTCCGGACACGACCCCTCAGGAATCCCGGCAGGCGCACCCGGATCCGGCACCGGACACAGGACCTCACCACAATCCGGAACTCGGCCCCCGATAGAGCCAACTGATCGGGAACGCATTCGACGTCGTACTCGACGAAGCCCGCGCGGCCGGGCCCACACGACCCGCCCTCCTCGTCATCGACGAGGAGGGCGCCCTAGCGCGCAATCCCGCGAGGCCAGCCAGATGCACCACGAACCGGGCCGAGGTAAACACGTCGATCCGTGGATCGGCCCTTGGCACCACGATCCCCGAGGACCAGTCGATCGCACCTGGCCGCGCCATAGGCGTCGAGCGCCGCCTGTGCAGGCGTCTGGCTGCTTGGCAGGGCCCCGTTCGGAGCCCGTGAGATGTGCCGCTTCGCGGACGCGGTGTCGCACGGACTGGACGGCATGTTAAGCGGTTCCGGCCACAGGGGTTTGAATTCGCGCAACAGTGGACTTCGAACCCGTGCATGTTGTTGCTGGGTAGCGCGAGGCGCGAACAAGCCGCCAGCCACGCAACGTAGCGAGAATTCCTCTGACGGATCCCACGGTGTCACCAGAAACCGGTGAATTATCGGCAGCTATCTACATTCCGTATTTGATTAGCTACACTCTGGTGCCCCCAACGGGATTCGAACCCGTGCTACCGCCTTGAAAGGGCGACGTCCTGGGCCGCTAGACGATGGGGGCGCGGTGACGACCACTGCCGTGGCGGAGCAGCCGCTCAGCCACATCGTCGATCGTCTGAAGCACTGCAAGCATAGGGGATGGCCAGGGCGGCCGACAAACCCGTCCGCGCCAGTCCGGTCAGCCGATGCCGGCGGCGTGAGCGCGCAGGGCCGGGCGCGGGTCGGCCCAGCGGTAGCGGGAGTGGAAGAACGCTCGCACCGGCCGGCCGCCGATCGCGATCGAGTGGGAGATACGCACGGTTTGCGCGCCACCTCCGGGACCGTCGGACCCACCGCCACCGCCACCGTCGGCGAGGTCGAAGGACATCGTGACGTCGTCGGCCCGCTCCAGGGGCGTGTTCGGGTCGTAGACGCGCAGGGTCACCGCCGTGTCGACCTGGGTGTAGGCGTAGGCGAGGACCTGGTGGTTCAGGCCGAGTTGCAGAGGGTCCGCCGAGTGGACGGTGATGACGCCGATCGGGGCGAGCCGTCCGGAGTCGAGATCGAGCCGGATCCGCGGCCACTCGTCGGCGAGGCTGCGCCGTCCGACACCAAGGCGGCCCAGCGCGCTGCCGGGCCGTCCCAGAGCAGACCCGGGACGGTTGGGGACAGAGCCGGGACTGTCAGAGGCGGAGCCGCGGGGGTCAGTAATGGAGCCGCGGGGGTCAGAGGTAGAGCCGCGGCGGTCCGGCCGGCTTGTGCCGGGCAACCAAGCGACCCCGCGGTGCGGTCGCGGGTAGGCGTCGGCGGCCCGCATGAGCCCGTAGTAGCGGGCGACGCCGCGAGGCAGGTCGAAGCTCGCCAGCAGCCGGCGCACGAGATAGCCGTACAGCGGGGAGCCCCGCCGGGGCGGCTCGGCGTCGGGTGGCACGGCGAGGCCGGCCTCGAACAGGTCGCGCACCGCGAAGATCATGCCGCCGCACAGGCCACGGCTGGCGTCACCGATCCCGAGGACCCAGGGCATGCCGGGCAGCCGCAGCGCCAACAGCGGCTGGACGTCGAAGCTGTTCGTGAACCGGAACGCGCTGACGCCGGGCAGGAACCCGGGCACGGTCGAACGAACCACCCAGCCCTGGGGGCGGTCACGGTCCATGGTGCTGCCCCTCGCCCGACCCCACACCGCCTGGACGGACCAGACGGCGGGTGCCGGTCATCGTTCGGTGAACGCGGCGGTCGGTGCACGGCAGCGGTACGCCACGCCGCAGTCGGTGCAGCGCCGCCGGGCCGCGGCGGCCCCGTCCGACGTCGTCGTCGCGTGCGCCGAGGCCGGCGGACGGCCCATCAGGCCGTCCGCCGGTTCCCCAACAGGTCCACCCTGCGCCCTCCCGGTGCTCAGGTGGCCCTTGACGCGGACGTCGACGCGAACCGGACCCCGCCCGGCGGCCTCCCCGCCGGCCGGGCAGCCCGGCATTCGGATCTTCACACTTCCTTTACGTCGCGTGGCCCCAAGGTGGGGGCCCGGACCGGCCGGCCTGCCTCGTTCTCAACCGAACGGACTGCCTTGCGGACCTTCGGCCCTGTTCCACGACCTCGGACCACCGACACCCTCGCACTAGCGGCGAGTGCCGCCCGGACGAGGGAAAGGAGGTGCTTCCGGCTACACGCCAGGTCAGCGCGATCTAGATGTCGCCTCCGATGCTCGGGACCCCCTTCAGCAGGGCACGCACTTCGGCCTCCCGGTACCGGCGGTGCCCACCAAGGGTCCGAATCGACGTCAGCTTGCCGGCCTTCGCCCACCGGGTCACGGTCTTCGGGTCAACCCGAAACATCGTGGCTACCTCGGCGGGCGTCAGCAGCGGCTCGGCGTCCGGCGTTCGTGTCGTCATTGTGTTGGCCTCCCGTCACAGAGCGTCGCTCCGTCCCATACAGATCGTGCATCCTTCGGGGGCATTTCGGACATGGCACGTCAGGACCATCTGCTGACTAGTCACAGCTCGTCCGAAGCGGACGGCGACTCTCGGTTAACGGAATGCGTCGATCAGCTTGCGGATTCCCGCGCCTGCAAGGGTCTCCACCTCATCAGGACCCGTTCGTAGGCTTCGACCGCTAGGTCTGTTCGCCCACGGCGTAACGCGCTGACAGCCTCGACGATGTCCTCTACCGAGCTGTCGCGCCGAAGCATGTCATCGTCGAGCAGGTCAACTAGCCCGTCGTAGTCCAGTTCGACCCTGCTCTGCGGATGGAAGGACCCCAGCCAACGGGCCAGATCACCGATGCCCTCGACCGCGGGGGCTTCACTCGAACCCCCCCGCAGGGTCTCCACCGCCTCCACGGCGCGGTTCGCCCGGCGCCGGGCCAGGCTCATCGTCGTCCGGTAGATCATCGACCGCTCGGCGGTGTCCCCGGTCACCAACGACCGCTCGGCCGGGTCGAACAGCAGAAACCACGGCGGCGGGACCATCCAGGTACACGTCTGGACGTGGACCTTCAGGCTCGGCCGGCGGGCCTTCCAGCGGTCCAGCTCGATCTCGGCCGGCTCGGTGATCCGCCGCGGCAGGAACGCCTCGGCGACGCGCTCGGGCATCAGGCCGCGAAACTCCAGCGCCGCCTGCCACACCCGCAACTGGGTCGACCACGGGCAGACGAACATCAACCCGTCGATCCACTGCACGAACGCCGACTCGTCGGCCACGTCGAGGGTCGGCCGGATGGTCGCGACCAGGGCTACGGCGCGCTCCCGGCGCGAGCCGGCCCGCCGGGACGGTGGCCCCGCGGCCGCATACCGCTGCCAGCGCCCGCGCTCGGCGGCCGGAAACGCCGCGAGCGGCTCGTACACGCGCAGGTACGCCGCGGGCGAGACGACAGCCATCTCAGCTCCCACAGACCGCGTCCGGCCCGGGCCCCGGCCACGCGCGGGCGGCGTGCCACCCACGCCGCGGGGCGAGCCCCGTCAGACGCCGCAGCGCCGCGGACGACACCCACGCGGATGCCCTGGAACCTGGCATGGCTCGATCCTGGCACGTCCGCACGCAAGCCGTGCGCGCTACCGGGGCCGTAGGGTTCGCCAGGACCCGGCCTACCCCGCCGCCCGCGCCCAGCCGGCCACCGACCCACAGGTCCGCCTGGCGGACGGCGCCGCGACGGTCCGGGTCTCCAGCCGGGTCCGTCCCCCAGGAGGTGCACCATGACAGCGTTGTTCGGTGCCGTTCGCGACCACGAACAGGTGCTGCTGTGCTCGGACCGGCATGCCGGGCTTCGCGCGATCATCGCGGTCTACTCGACCGCGCTGGGCCCCTCCCTCGGAGGCACCCGCTTCCACCCCTACGCCGCCGACGACGACGCGCTCGCCGACGCCCTGGCACTGTCCCGGGCGATGGCCTACAAGGCCGCCTGCGCGGGTCTGGACTTCGGTGGCGGTAAGGCGGTCATCATCGGGGACCCCGCCCGCGACAAGTCCGAGCCGTTGCTGCGCGCCTTCGGCCGCCACATCGCCTCCCTCGGCGGGCGCTACATCACCGCCTGCGACGTCGGCACCTATGTCGACGACATGGACGTCATCGCCCGCGAGACGCGCTGGGTGACCGGGCGCTCGCCGGCCCATGGCGGGTCGGGCGACTCCGGCGTGCTGACCGCCTACGGAGTCTTCGAGGGCATGCGCGCCGCCGCCCGGCACCGGTGGGGGACTGCGGACCTCGCCGGGCGCCGGGTGGGGATCAGCGGCGTCGGCAAGGTCGGCCGCCGCCTCGTCGGGCACCTGGTGGCGGACGGCGCCTCGGTGATCGTCTCGGACGTCGACCCGGCGGCCCTGGCCCGGCTGCGCGCCGAGTTCCCGACCGCGCAGACCGCGGCCGACCCCGACGAGCTGTTCGATCTCGACCTCGACGTCTACTCGCCGTGCGCGCTCGGCGGGGTGCTGGGCGCCGAGACGATCGGCCGGCTGCGCGCGGAGATCGTCTGCGGCGGGGCCAACAACCAGCTCGCCACGCCCGAGATCGGCCAACGGCTCGCCGATGCCGGGGTGCTCTACGCGCCCGACTTCGTCGTCAACGCCGGCGGACTCATCCAGGTCGCCGACGAGATCGAGGGGTACTCGCCGGAGCGGGCCCGGGCCCGGGCGGCACGGATCTTCGATACCACCGCCGAGGTCCTCCGCCTCGCCGAGGACGAGGGCGTGACGCCGGCGGAGGCAGCCGAACGGCTCGCCGAGCGCCGGATGGCCGAGGTGGGCCGGCTACGAGGGCTCCTGCTGCGCTGAGTCATACACGCTGCGCCGAGTGACGCGCGCCTGCGGCGAGTGACCCGGCCTGGACCCGGGCGCCGGGTCACGGCACGTCCGCGCAGGTCAGGACGATCGAGAGAATGTGACGGTGCGCACATCGCGACGCGGCGAGTCGGGCCGCCCGCGAGCCGGTGAGCGGCCCCGATTCCCCGATCGGCCCCACCGGACAGCAGGCTTCACGGAGCGATTCCGATCGTGGAGATCTTGTCCGAGGACAGGCAACTGTCGGGTTGGCGTGCCGAGAAGCCTCCGGTCCCTGTAGTCTCGGGAAGCACGAGACAGTGAGAGCACCGGGGCGGGTCCCCGTCGTCATGTTCGAGGGGGTCGAGCCATGGGGCGCGGCCGAGCTAAGGCCAAGCAGACGAAAGTCGCCCGCGAGCTCAAGTACAACTCGCCCAATATGGATCTCGACCGATTGAAGGCGGATCTGGGCGCGGGCTCGACGCGCGAGAACAACAGCGACGACGCGTACGTAGATGACGATTACGGATACGACGCTTACGCAGATGACGAGGACGACCGCCGTTCCTCCCGCTGACATAGCGTCACGTCGGTAGCCGTCCCGCCGCGGCAGGCTCACCCCGGCGGTCGTCGCCGATGGTGGCGGCCCGGGCTTCGGTCCGGGCATCCACCGCATGTCGTGCTGCCTCCGTGCACGCGCGATGACGCTGACTGCCGTGCCCATCCTCGGTACGCGGCCGAGAAGCGCAGCGTCGCTTCCGCACGCGCCCCGTCGTCGTGGCGCGCTCCGCGTCGGGCACGAAGTCGTCGGCACGCGAGCCGTCCTCGCATGGGCGGGCGTATCGCGCAGACTGATAGCTGAAGGCCGATCGCACCGCAGTCGGAGGCATCGCAGACCGATGGCGCCAGCGTTGGTGCTGTCCGGCCGGGCCGCGCTGGCGCGCACCTCGGCCACAGCGCCCACAGCCATGCTCGCAGGCGCCTCGCCCGTAGCGACACGCGCGGGGGGCTCTGGCCGGCGGACACTCACCGGAGACCCGCTCCGGCGGGTGCGGCGTCCGGGCCGGACGCCGCACCCGCCTTCGCGACCGGCTCAGGCCGGGCGACGCCCGCCTGCGAGCAGCTCAGGCCGGGTGCCGCCCGACCAGCCGGGCCCGGGCCGGCGGCGTAGCGTCCGTCCTCGTCTCGCCGGCCTCCGCCGCGCCCCGCACCCCGGCCACCCTGTCCTCGCCGGGCTCACCGCCGGGATAGGACTCGTCGGCCGCGGCACCTATCTCGCCGACGACCCACGAGGGCACCTCGCGCTCCGTGAGCAGCGCGAGCGCCTCGGGGACGACGCCGGCCGGCAGCACCGCGACCATGCCGATGCCCTGGTTGAAGGTGCTCTCCATGTCCGCCTGGGCCACCGCGCCGCGCTCAGCGAGCAGGCCGAAGATCGGGGGGACCGTCCAGGACGCGCGGTCGAGGGTCGCCACCAGGCCGGCGGGGATCACGCGGGCGATGTTCGCGGCGAGGCCGCCGCCGGTGATGTGGGCGAAGGCGTGCACCTCCACCGCCGCCGCCAGGGCCAGACAGTCCTTCGCGTAGATGCGGGTCGGGGTAAGCAGGGACCGGCCGAGTGTGTCCCCCAGCGAGGGGACGTATGCCCTCAGACCCGCCGCAGCGGTTTCGGAGACCCCACCAGGCTGGCCAGAATCGACGGGACCGAACAAGATGTGCCGTACGAGCGAAAAGCCGTTGGAGTGGATGCCGGATGATGCCATCGCGACCACCACGTCCCCGGGCCGGACCCGCTCCGGCCCGAGCACGCCGTCGGCCTCCACGACCCCGACCCCCGTCGCGGCCAGGTCGTAGTCGTCGCTACCCATGAGCCCGGGATGCTCCGCGGTCTCGCCGCCGACCAGCGCCGCGCCGGCCTGCTCGCAGCCGGCCGCGATCCCCGAGACGATCTCGGCGATCCGCGCGGGTACCAGGGCCCCGCAGGCGATGTAGTCGAGCAGGAAGAGCGGCTCGGCGCCGCAGACAACGAGATCGTCGACCACCATGGCGACCAGGTCGATGCCGACCGTGTCGTGCGTGTCGAGGGCGCGGGCGAGGGCGATCTTGGTGCCCACGCCGTCCGTGGACGAGGCGAGCAGCGGGCGCCGGTAGCGCGCCGTGTCCAGGGCGAACAGGCCGGCGAACCCACCCAGCGAGCCGACCACCTCGGGCCGCGTCGCCCGCGAGACGTGCCCGCGCATCAGCTCGACAGCCCGGTCCCCCGCGGCCACGTCGACCCCCGCGGCCCGGTACGAGGCGCTCGCGGGCGTCGGAGTGCCCGATGACGTCGGAGTGCCCGATGACGTCGGAGTGCCCGATGACGTCGGGGCGCTCGTCGACATGGGAGCGGCCGTCGAGGCCGGGGTGGCCGCCTCGGCCGTGCTCCGCTCGGCGCCGTTCATGCCGGCCTCGCCCCGGCCGGCTCGGGCCGGTGCGCGCCGCGGCGCTCCGCCGCCGACGGCGGGTCCAAGCCGGGCACGGGCGCCCGACCGTTCTCCCCTCGGGTCGGCGGGCCGTCGACCGTGCGGGACACCGGTTCGGCGCCGTCGGCCAGGTCGGCGGTGACAGCCAGGTCGACGTCGTCGGCCAAGTCGGCGCTGACAGCCAGGTCGGCGCTGACAGCCAGGTCGGCGCCGTCGGCCAGGTCGACGTCGTCGTGGCCGTCCGGGGACGGATCGCCCCCGTTCATGCCGAGCGTCACCTCCCGGCGCATCGCCTCGGCGATCATGTCCGCGGTCGTCTGCGCGCCGGCCATCGGCTCCAGGCGGTGCTTGCCAAGCTTGTCCGACTCGGTCAGCGGCACCGGGTAGACGCCGTCGAAGCACGCCCGGCAGAGGGACTCGGCCGGCTGGTGGGACGCGGCGACCAGGCCCTCCAGGGAGACGTAGGCCAGCGAGTCCGCGCCGAGCGAGGCGCGGATCTCCTCGACGCCGGCGTCGCTGGCGATGAGCTCGTCGCGGGTGGCGAAGTCGATGCCGTAGAAGCACGGCCAGCGCACCGGGGGTGAGGAGATCCGGATGTGGACCTCGGCGGCACCGGCCTCGCGCAGCATCCGGACCAGCGCCCGCTGTGTGTTCCCGCGCACGATCGAGTCGTCCACGACGACCAGGCGGCGGCCCTCGATGACGTCGCGCAGCGGGTTCAGCTTGAGCCGGATCCCGCGCTGGCGGATCGTCTGCGACGGCTGGATGAAGGTGCGACCCACGTAGGAGTTCTTGACCAACCCCTCCCCGAACGGGATGCCGGACTGCTCCGCGTAGCCGACGGCGGCGGGCACCCCGGACTGCGGCACCGGGATGACGAGATCCGCCTCGACGGGCGCCTCGCGGGCGAGCTGGCGGCCCACGTCGACCCGGGTGGCGTGCACCGAACGGCCGGCGATCGCCGTGTCCGGGCGGGCGAGGTAGACGTACTCGAACAGGCAGCCGTGCGGATTCGCCTCGGCGAAGGTGCGCGACCGCACGCCGGCGGCGTCGATGACGATCATCTCGCCGGGCTGGACCTCGCGGACGAAGGTCGCGCCGACGATGTCGAGCGCGGCCGTCTCGCTGGCGACGATCCACGCCCCGGCCGGATGGTCGTCGAGCCGGCCGAGGACGAGGGGGTGGATGCCGTGCGGGTCGCGGGCCGCGTAGAGGGTCGAGGCGTCCGAGAAGACCAGCGAGAAGGCGCCGGCGAGCCGGGGCAGCACGGCCATCGCCGCGTCGGCGAGGGTGGGCCCCGGATGGTCGGCGAGCATCGCGGTGATGAGGTCGGAGTCGGTGGTCGCGCGCAGCCGGTCCCGCCCGGCGCCGAGCCCTCGCGCAAGTTCGACGATGTTGGTGAGGTTGCCGTTGTGGCCGAGCGCGATCGGGCCGCCGAAGCTGGCCGTGCGGTAGGACGGCTGGGCGTTCTCCCAGGTGGAGGAGCCGGTCGTCGAGTACCGGGTGTGCCCCACCGCAACGTGGCCGCTCAGGCTGGACAGGGTGATCTCGTCGAAGACCTGCGCGACGAGCCCGAGCTCCTTGAACACCACGACCGTCCGGCCGTCGCCGACCGCGATGCCGGCCGCCTCCTGGCCGCGGTGCTGCAGGGCGTACAGCCCGTAGTAGGCCAGGTTCGCCACGTCCTCACCGGGCGCCCAGACGCCGAAGACTCCGCAGGCATCCCGGGGACCGGGATCATCAGACAGCTCGGACCCCGCTGCGGGGGTGGCGCCAATGCGGGCGGCGACGTCTGGCACCAGGACTCCTCGACTGGTCAGGGACACCGGAGAAATGCGGAGGGTTACACGCGGGACCGCGTCCACGCCGGCCCGTCCTCACTCGTGACGAGACGTGGCGGACCGGTTCCGGCCACCGCCTCGACCGGCAGCTACCTCTCTCCACGCTAGCAGCGACGACGCACATCGGCCCTTGCCTCGCGTGCCGGCTCCTTACCCCGCAGCCTCCCCCGCGCCTCACCCCTCCGTCACAACAGGGGCAGGTGACCGCTCAGATCGGCCCGCTCGCCGCTGGCGGAGATCCGCCCGTCGGCCACGGCGTCGTCCCACGCCAGCCGTCCCGCGCAGAGCAGGACGAACGCGACCGGCCCGGCCTCGACGACGTTCGGCGGGGTGCCGCGGGTGTGCCGGGGCCCCTCGACCACCTGGATGGCGGCGAAGGGGGGCACACGCAGCTCCACCGTGTGCCCGGGCACCCGGTGGACGAACAGCTCGGCGAACAGCCTCGTCACCACCTTCAACGCCGGCCGCAACGGCTCGACGCCGAGGTCGAGCCCGTGCACCACCGCCTCCACCGCCCGGGTGCGCAGGAACTCGGTCAGCAGCATCGGGCCACCCGGGGTCGCGACCACCGGGTCGCCGTCGGTGACCCGCGCCAGCGCGGCCGCCGCCGCCGACACCTCGCCCGCCAGCCCCGCGCGCGTCCCGGCCGGACCGGTCTGCGCCGCCAGGGCCCGGGCGGTGCCCGCGATCGCCTCCGCCCGTGCCCCGGTGCCGGTGAGATAGTCGGCTGCCGAGACGAGCCGCGGTGCGGTTGCGGGCGCCGTGGCCGGCCCGTCCGCGGCGAACGGGGCGAGGGCCAGCGACAGCGCGGTCGCGGATCGACCGACGTGCATGACCAGCTCTCCGACCGTCCAACCGGGTAACACGCTCGGCGCGGCGAACGCGGCGTCCGGCAGATCGGCCACGGCACCGGCGACGCGCTCCCACTGGGGCACGACGGCCGCGGCGAGCTCGGGCAGCGCCGCCGCGGCGTCCCGGCGACGGGTTCGGGGAGGCATCGCCCCATCCTGCCCGGTCGGCGCCGGCCCGAGCGATGCCAGCCCGAGCGATGCCAGCCCGAGCGATGCCAGGCCTGGCCGAGCGATGCCAGCCCGAGCGGCGACGGCCCGAGTGACGGCCCGGCCACTGCGCCGCGCGCGATCCGGGCCAACCCGCTCCCGCCGTGGGCGGCGCGGGAAGACGAGGATGGGCGGGTGTCAGTGACCGCCGCACATGCTGCGGCAGACGTGTACGGGACCGCAGCGATCCGGCGGCGGGTGCTGGACGCCTGGGTCGCCTCGCCGGCCCGCTTCCGGGAGGACGCCAACGCGGAGGAGGACGCCGCCCTCGGCGCCTACCACGACCGTCTCGTGGTGGAGCTGCTGCAGAACGCGGTCGACGCCGCGGGCGAGGCCGGCGTGCCGGCACGGGTGCTCCTCCGGCTGAGCACCGACGCCACCGCGCCGGATGCCGGGCCCGGCGGCCTGCTGGAGATCGCCAACACCGGGGCGGCGCTGTCGGCCGCCGGTGTCGAGGCGCTGTCGACCCTGCGGGCCTCGGCCAAACGTGACAGCGCCTCCGTGGGCCGGTTCGGCGCCGGATTCGCCTCGGTCCTCGCGGTGACGGACGAACCCGCGATCGTCTCCCGCGGCGGACCGGACCCGCTGGCGACCGGCGTGGCCTGGTCGAGAACCCGGGTGATCGAGGCGGTGACGGCCCTCGCCGCGCCGGCCACCGCACCGAACGATGGTGACGTAATCAGCGGCGACGTAACGAATCGCGACGCAACGAATCCCGGCTCACTCCTCGATGTTCCCGACGGCGTCGGCGGCAACGGCGGCGGTCAGGCGGTGCGTCTGGGCCAGGAGCTCGCCCGGCGCGAGGGCGCCGTGCCGATCCTCCGGCTGCCGTTCACGATCACCGCCGGGCCGCCGCCCGAGGGCTACGACACCGTCGTCCGGCTCCCGTTGCGCGACGGCGCCGCGGCGGCGCTCGCGCGGGAGCTGCTGGCCGGGCTCGATCCCACCCTGCCGCTGGTGCTCGGCGGCCCGGGCGAGATCGTCGTCGACGTGGACGGCGCCGTGCGGACCGTCACCTGTCACTGGCTGCGCGGCGGCCGGGACGGCGAGCGGGATGCGGCACCGGCGGGCAGCGCCGGGCCGGCCGGCGATCCGGTCACCGAACGCGTCGAGATAGCCGACCTGAACGGCGAGCGGTGGCGCGGGATCGCGCGCAGCGGTGTGATCCCCGCCGCGCTGCTCGCCGACCGCCCGGTCGAGGAACGGGGACGGACCGGTTTCACCGCCCGGGTGATGGTCCGCGACGGCGGGTGGCCGGACAGCGTGGCCCGGGTGCTGCGGGCGCCGCAGCCCACCGACGAGCTGCTGTCGCTGCCGGTCCTGGCCAGCGTCGAGCTGCCGCTGGATCCGTCCCGACGGCACACCGTCGGCGGCCCGTTGCGTGATCGACTGACCGACGAGCTGGCTGCGGCCGCCGTGGTCCTGGCCGAATACCTTGGCACCGGGCTGGAGCCCGGCAACCAGGCGCAGGCCGGCGGCGGCCCCGGCGAGCAGTCCGCACCGGTCGGGCGGGCCGGGCCAGGCGGGCAGCCGCCCGATCCGCTGGCCGCCCTGACCCTGATCCCGACGGGGCTCCCCCTCGGCGAGGTCGACGGACGGCTGCGCGAGTCCCTGCTACGGCTACTTCCCGACTCGGCGCTGTTCCCCGGCGCCCTGAGTGGCCGGGACTGCTCCGTGGCCGACCTCGGCCCCGCCACCGACGCCGTGACCGAGCTGCTGCGCGCCCCCGGCCCCCCGGCCGACCCCGCCAGCCAGATCAATCCCGCCGGCCCGGCCGACACCGCCAACTCGGCCCACACCGCCAACCCGGCCCACACCGCCAACCCGGCCCACACCGCCAACCCGGCCGATCCGATCGCCGCGGGCGGTCCGGGTGCGGATACGGATCCGGGTGCGGGCGGGGCGGAGCTGGTGGCGGGCCTGCTTCCGGCGGCATACGCCGCCCGTCGGTGGCGCACCGCACTGGACCTGCTCGGCGTCCGGCGGGTGGACAGCGCCGCGCTGGTCGAGATGCTGTCCGGAGTCTCCCGCCCGCCGGACTGGTGGGGACGGCTCTACCCGCTGCTGGTCGCAGCGCCGGACCGGGACGCCCTGGGGGCGCTGCCGGTGCCGCTCGCCGAGGTCGGCGCGGACGGGCCCGACGCGGCCGACGCGCTGGCCGCCCCCGCGGCTGCGGGGCCTACCGGTGACGGCGGCCTGCGGACCCGTATGGTCACCGGCCCGCGAGGCACCCTGCTGCCCACCGCCGATCTGGACATCGTTGCCCTGGTGCGCTCGGGGCTGCCGCTGCGGGTGGTCCATCCCGACGCCTGCGCCGGCGGCGCTCGGGACGCGCTGCGCACGCTGGGCGCCCTGGAGGGCACGCCGGCCGGGGTGCTGCGCGATCCGGCGGTACGCGAGGCGGTGCTCGACGCCGAGCCGGACGACCACCCCGACGACCTGCTGGCGCTGGCCGCCGCCGTGCTCGCCCTGGTCCGTGACGCGGGCGAGGAGCACCCGGCGGAGCTCGGCTGGCTCGAGGACCTGCTGCTGCCGGCCGCCGACGGCGAGTTCACCCCCGCCGGGGAGCTGCTCGTCGAGGGGGGCCCGCTGGACCGCGTGCTGGCGCAGGACGCTCCGTTCTCGACGCTTTCGCCCGAGGTCGCCCGGGCGTGGCCCGCGCAGGTGCTGGAGCGGGTCGGCGTGCTGCACTCGTTCGGCGTGCTTCGCACCTATGACCTGCCGCTCGACGCCGACGAGCAGATCCTGCTCGATCTCGACGACAGCGACATCTGGGTCGACGACGTCGCAGCGGACGATCATGGTGGCGCGCCGGGGGGCTCGGCGAACCTGCGCCGTCCGCCGGCAGGAGGACCGCCCGCGCCGGCCATGATCGGGGTGTTCGTCGCGGTGCGCGACCTCGAACTCGTCGACCCGGCGGCCTGGCCAGAGGCGCTCGCCGAGCTGGCCCGCCCGCCGCTGCGCGAGGCCGTGTTCGCCCCGGAACCGTCGTACACCCGGTGGTGGCTGGCGCGGCATGCGGTGCTGCCCGTGGCGGGCACCGGCCGGGTGCTGCCGCCGCGCGAGCTGCTGCTTCCCGCCGCCGATCCGCTGCTCGCCGGTCTGTTCGCCCCCGCCGCCCCGCTGGCCGGCGTCGATGACGAGTTCCTGCGCCACCTCGGCGCCCGGCTCACCCTCGACGACGTCCTCGGCGACCTCGGCGCGGTCATGGATCTGCTCGACCGGCTGGGCGACGCCGACCGGGACGTCCCCTGGCCAGCGGCGCGGACGCTCTACATCGCCGCGGTCGACGCCATGGCCCGGGTGCTCGCGGTACCGGACCGGTCCGCGGGCGGGGAGCGGTTCGACCCGCCGCTGACCGTGCGGACACCCGAGGGGGTCGTGCCGAGCGGGCAGGCCGTCGTCGTGGACGCGCCCGACCTGCTGGGCCTGCTGGGCACCGGCCGGGGCGCGCTGCGGCTGCCGCTGGACCGCGCGGCCGAGGTCGCCCACGTCCTCGGGGTGCCGCTGGCCGCGGAGATCGCGCCCTGCGAGATCGCGGCCGACGGGGCCGGGGGCGCCGCCACCGAGTGGGGCCTGGACGGCCCGGACGGCGAGCTGCGGCGGGCCCCGGACGGCACCCCGTACCGCGTGCACCGCCCGCTGCTGGTCGAGGACCTGACCGGCCGGCCGACGAGGGTGCCGTGGCGGGTGCTCGGCGGGATCGGCGGCGAGGTGCACGTCGATGCCGACGCCGGTCCGGACGCGCTGGCCCGGGCGCTGGCCTGGCGGGGCGGCCAGTGGGATCGGCGGCACGCGTTCGCCGCGGAGCTGCGCGACCCGGCGGGCGCAGCCTTCCGCGCGGCGGAGGACGATCTCGACGAGACGTGAGCCGGCGTGGGCCGGCGTGGGCCAGCTACCCCTGCCGGCCCCGCAGCCGGTTGCGGCGGCGGATCACGATCCACAGCCCGGCGAGCCCGAGCCCGAAGCCGCAGATCGCGGTGGCCAGCCACCACAGGTGGCCGTCGTCGCGCAGGTCGTCCAGAAACACCAGCATGACCAGCGCGGCGACGGCCCACAGCACCGTGCCGACGGCGACGGAGACGACGCCGTCGTAGGGCAGCGGCTGGGGCGCCGGCGGGTCGGTCGAGACCGGCCCGGCGGCGACGCCCCCGGCGGGGTCGCTGTTCGCTGACGCACTCATCCCGCCAGACGGTACCCGCCGCCCGCGGGCCGGGGCTGCCGGGACGCCCCCGCTCGACCGGAACGCGGCACACGATCCCGGTCCGGGGCTTTCCGCGGAAAACTCCTTAAATGACTCGGTCGAGTTTCAAAAAATCATCACGGAAGGCCGACTCTTTCCCGTGTTTCGGGAATGCAAACCAAGAGGTCCGACGCTACCGTTACACCATGACTCAGAGCAAAGTGGCGCCGCGGCACGGTACGGTCTCCGAACCGGCCTCCCGCGCGCACATATATCTTGCCGAATGGCAGTCCGCCGGCCTGGAATCAGGCAAGTTCTTCCCGGAGACGCAGGCAGGGCTGGCTGACCCGTATGCGCCGGACGATGTCCGGAACGATGCCCCGCCCGCCGACGGGAAGATTGCCAGCGCCGGCCAGGACTATGCCGCCGAACTGGACAAGCCGGGATCGGACTGGCAGAAGCACTCCGTCGCCGCCGGCCAGCGGCTCACCATCAACTGGAGTTTCCACGCCCCCCACAAGACGCGGCGGTGGAACTACTTCCTGACCCGGGAGGGCTGGGATCCGAACGCCCCGCTGAGCCGGGCCCAGTTCGAGCCGAACCCCATCCATCAGGTCCAGAACAGCGGGCAGCCCTACTGGTCGGCCGACGACCTCCTGCCGGAGAACCCGACCCGCCACACGATCGTGCTGCCGCAGCGGCAGGGCTACCACGTCCTGCTCAGCGTCTGGGAGATCGCCGACACCGCCAAGGGCTTCTACCAGGTCATCGACCTCGGTTTCACCGGGTGACGCCGGGTCCCGTCCGCCGGCCGGCTCCGGCCGGCGGACGGGGCGGGCCCGCTCACGACCGCGGACGAGTACCGGTCACCAGACGAGTACCAGACACCGGACGAGTACCAGACACCGGACGACGATGAAGGCAGGTGGGTAAACCATGCGCGACGCCGACCGGGGACGACTCCCGTGACCGCGCGAAGTGCCGCCGACGCACTGCGCGAGGCGATGATCGGCCAGGGTGGGCCGGAGGCGACAGGCTGGACGGGCTCGCTCGAGCTGCCCCCGGCGCCCCGGGCGGGCGCCACCGTCGCCGTCCTCGGCGCCGGGGTCGCCGGGTTGACCGCGGCGTACGAACTCGGCCGGCTGGGCTACCGGTGCACCGTGCTGGAAGCGTCGGACCGTGCAGGCGGCCGCAACCGCACCGCCCGCGGCGGCGACGTGCTCCGCGAGCTCGGCCCGACCGGCGAGCCGGTCACCACCCACCGGTGCTCCTTCGACGACGGGCTCTACCTCAACCTGGGCCCCGGCCGCATCCCCTATCACCACCGCCGGGTGCTCGACTACTGCCGCGCGTTCGGCGTCGGCCTCGAGCCGTACATCATGGAAACGACGGCGGACGTCATCCACCTCGCCGACGGTCGGGTCGTCCGGTGGCGCAACCGGCAGGTCGCCAACGACACCCGCGGGCACCTCGCGGCAATGCTCGCCAGGACGCTCGTACGACGGGACGCCGGCACCGGGGAACTGCTGGACCTGCTGCGGGTGTTCGGTTCGCTGGCGGACGACCACAGCTACGACGGCTCCACCCGCTCCGGGTACCTCGAGGACCCCGACGTCCACGACTTTCCCCGCCCGGCGCCGCCGATCCCCCTCCAGGATCTGCTGGAGTCGGGATTCTGGCGGCACAGCTTCTACCAGCCGGTGGATTATCTGTGGCAGGCCACGATGTTCCAGCCGGTCGGCGGCATGGATCGCATAGTAAGCGCCTTCGACCGGAAACTCCGCAGTGAATTCGGCGAGGTCGTCGAGCTGAACTCCGAGGTCACCACGATTCGGCTGCTCGACGAGGGTAAGGTGGCCGTCGAATACCGGCGCGACGGCCAACCGCGGACGCTGGTCGCGGACTACTGCGTGAGCAGTATCCCGTTGCCGGTACTGCGGGGAATCTCGACGAACTTCTCCGCCGAGTTCGACGCGGCGATCAGGGCCGTCGAGTTCGCGAACACCTGCAAGGTCGGCTGGCAGGCCGAGGAGCGTTTCTGGGAGAGCGACGCCGACCAGATCTACGGCGGGATCAGCTGGACGAATCATCCGATCACCCAGCTCTGGTATCCGAGCAACGACTACTTCTCGGCGGCAGGCACCGTGACCGGCGCCTACAACTTCGCCGGCGTGGCTGCGAAGTTCGGCGACCTGGCACCGCCGGAGCGGTTGGCGCAGGCCCGGGCCGGGGCGGCGGAACTGCACCCGCAGTTCACCGACGAGGGCGTCGTTCCCACCACGAAGGGCATCACGATCGCCTGGCACAAGGTGCCGTACCAGCTCGGCGGCTGGGCCGCCTGGGATCCGGGGAACCCCGACCACATGCGGGCCTACAAGCAGCTTCTCCAGCCCGAGGGAGACGGGCGTTTCTACGTGCTGGGTGACCAGAGCTCCCCGCTGCCCGGTTGGCAGGAGGGGGCGATGATGTCGGCCCACTACGTGATCGCTCAGATCCAGGGCGTCATCCCACTCACCGTGCCCGAGGCCGTCCGGGTGCCCGATTCGGTCGCCCTCACCCAGGGTTCCCGCTGACCCGGCGGCGCTGGGCGCCGACCCGCCCCGGCCGGCAACAGGTCCCCGCAGGGATCAGTCCGGGGACGGACCGAGCGCCCAGCGCCGTCCCGTCACCTGATCGAGCAGGTCGAGATCGGCGCCGAAACCGGCGTGCAGCCGCGCGGCCACGGCCGGATCGAGCCGCCGGGCCGCAGCCGCCGCAGCCGCCGCCGGCTCGGCGCACCACGGGCCGACCGGGTCGCGGCAATGCTCGACCAGGACCTCGGCGGGATGGTCCGCGCGGTCGGCACCGGCGGGGCCGCGGTGGCGGCCGAGGCCGAGGAAGCGGTAGACCCGCCCCAGCGCGATCGCCGGATCTGCGCTCAGCTCGGGGTAGGGCACGAGGAGCACCTGCTGGCGCGCGAAGAGGGTGTACAGGCGCTGCACCTGGGCCCCGTACCGGCCCAGGGCCAGATACCGCCACGGCCAGGACGAGGGGGCGCAGGCCCGCTCCGCCTCCGCCGCCAGGGCGCCCTCGAAGTCGGCGATGGGCTCCAGGCCGGACGAACGCATCCGCAGCCAGTGCGCGTGGGCCCGCGCCGCCGGGTCCCGCAGCAGGGCGATGAGCCGCACGTAGGGCAGCACCTCGTGCAGGTGCCGCAGCGCCGTGAAGTCCGCCAGGTGGTACGGGGCACTCACGCCGCACAGGACGCCCGCGGGCGCGGGGTCCACCAGGGCCTCGAACCGCGCCCGACGACGCGCCGCATCCAGGCCCGATGCTCCTGCGCCGCCTTGCGCCGTTCCCCCGGCATCCGAGTCCGGATCGCCGGGCGGACCAAGCGCGGTCGGCGGGGTGAGAGCGGTGCCGGGGAGAAAGACGGCCGGGCAGCGGCGCAGATCGGCGAGGAGGACCTCCATCCCCGCGTCCGGCGCACCGATCACGAGGAAATCAGGCAGCGCCATGAGATCTCCTGTTCTCGGCCACTTCGCGTCCCCGACCAGCGGGTGCCGAATGATCTGCCAGTATATTCCCGGCTTCCCCACCGGAAAAATCGACTTCGCTCGACCGTCGGCGCGACTCGCGAGATTCCGGCCGAAACCCTCCTAATCGGATGGATGCGGACACGATCCGCCCGCCCGGAAACCTTCACCCAACCGCCGGCCGACCGCGCGGACCTGGGGTCCCACGCCCCCGCCGCCACCCATTCGATACATCTCATACCATCATGTGAATCAAGTCACACTTTTATTCTCTTGGCGGCGACCGGAGCAGTGTGCTTCCGTTGCTCTTGTGTTGAAGCGGCTGATCCTGGTCACCCGGAGCCATATCGATCTGCTCCGCGTCGCCTCGGCTGCCTGTCCGGCTGTCTGACGGGCGGCCGCCAACCGCACCACCGGTGCCCACGCCTGCGGGCCGACCGGAGCCGCCGCAAGGGCTCCGGACTCCGGCCCAGTGCGGTTTCCGGCCCCGTGAGGTCCGGCCCCGGCCTGCCGAGGCCCGCCGTCATCACCACGGGCCCGTAGTCGATCAGGCGCACCGCGTCGTCGCGGTGGCCACCACATCCCTCCACGCCACCGGCGAGGACGCCCGGCACCATCGACGCCCGGTCCGCACCTGCTCGGCCGCCCCATCGTCGCGGTGCCCGAGCGCTGTCCAGCCCCTGGCCCGAGCCCACCGAAACCGGGACGGGAGCAGCCCCGCCGCCACGCCCACTCAGGACTCCCGCCCCGGCCCAGGGACCGCCCGGCTCCAAGGCCCGCCAAGACTTCAGGGCCCGCCAGGGCTCCAAGGCTCAAGGTTCCAAGGCCCAACCGGCTCCACAAGCCCACCCGGCTCCACAAGCCCACCCGGCTCCGCGCCCACAGCTCCCGGCGACCGGGAGAACCACTGACCGAAAGGCCAGCGATGCCCCCGCAGACGACCACCCTCCCGTACCGGCCGCGCCTGGTGACCACGCCGCCGCGCACGCCCCTCGGGACGGCGGCGACCCTCCCCCGTCAGCCCGCGCCCGCCCCGGCTCACGCGCGGGCGACCGCGGCACCGGCCCGGCCCGACCACCGCCCGACCGCCCAGACCCCGCCCCGCTCGGGGGTGTGGATCGACCGGACCGCCTGGCTCGCGACCGTGGACGGCCGGGCGCTGCAGTTGACCTACCTCGAGTTCGAGGTGCTGGACTTCTTCGTCCACCACCCCGGGCAGGCGCACAGCCGGCAGGCACTGCTGTCGTCGGTGTGGGGACACCAGGCCGACGACGCCACGTCCCCGGACGTGCGTACGGTCGACGTCCTCGTGACCCGGCTGCGGCGCAAGCTCGGCCCCGAGCACCGGTACCGGATCGAGACGGTCCGCCGCGTGGGCTACCGCTACCGCCCGCTCGACCCGGCCGTGGCGTCCTGAGAGCGGCCGTCACCGGCCGGTGAGCGGCCAGGACGCCTCCTGCCGGTAGACCGGGGCGGCGCCCGGGCCGGCATCGACGCTGCGCATCAGGACCAGCCGGTCGACGGTCCACGGCAGCGGCTCCACATCGGCGCGCAGCAGCTCGACGAGCGGGCCGAGCTCGCGGTGGCCGCGGTCGGGCACCCGGGCGAGCGTCAGGTGGGCCCGCAGCGGCCGGTCGTCCGCCCCGGCGGCGGCGCCGGCCCGCTCGGCCGCCCGCCGCACGCCGGCCGCGAGCGCCCCAAGCGCCCCGGCCGGTACCGCCGCGCCCTCAGGCCGTGCCGCCGCACCCCCAGGCGGTGCCCCCGCACCCCCAGGCCGTGCCCCCGCGCCCCGAGGCTGTGCCGCCGCGGACCGGGGCCGCACCGCCGTCCACAGCACCCGGTCACCGAAGTGACCGCCGCCGACGGTCTCGACGTCGATCGGGCCGTGCCGCCGCGCCACCCGCGCGAGCCGGGCGTCGAGGTCGCCGCGCCGCTCGTCCGGCACCTGGCCGAGGAAGGCAAGGGTGACGTGCCACCGGTCTGGCGCCGACCAGCGCAGGTCGGGGGCGGCCCCCCGGGCCCGGTGCACCGCGGTACACAACGCATCGGTCACCGCGGCCGGCGGCACGGCGGCCACGAACAGCCGCGCGGTCAGCTCCGCGCTCCGGGGTCGGCGTCGTCCGCTACCGCCGCCGCCGCGAGCCGGACCTGTTCCAGGCTCCTCCCTCGGCGCTCGATGATCCCGGCGGCCAGCGAGAACCGGTCGGCGAGCATCCCCAGCAACAGGTGCAGCGGCGTGATGTCGCCCTCGCCGCGGGTGGCCGCGAGCCGCACGGAGCGTTCCAACGCCCGCCGCGCCTCGGCCGAGAAGCGCCGCCCGCGGGCGCGCGGACGCCGCCGCCACCAGGACCGCCGCGGGGTCTTGCGGACCATCGTCAGCCCGAGCACGCCGGCGCCGAACCGCTCGTCCGCGGCGGCCCGGATGGCCTCGTAGTCCACCCCGATCGCCGCGAGCGCATCGGTGTCCACCTCCCGGCCGCCGCGTGAGAGCACCCGGGCACCGTGCAGCTCGGCCCGCAGCGACGGCTCGTCGAGCCCGAGGTCGGCCAGGGCACGCCCCACAGCGCCGCCCTCGGTGACGATGGCGAACAGCAGGTGGCCGCTGTGCACCCGGTCGTGTTCGAAGGCCGCCGCGACCCGGGTCGCGGCGCGCACGACCGCGCGGGACTGCGGCGTGAACCTCTCGAACACCGCCTACCTCCCCTTTCCGAACCGACGCCCGTACTTCTTGTGCGCCGCCTGCCGGCTCACGCCGAGCACATCGGCGATCTCCTGCCAGGACCAGCCCTTGTGCCGGGCACTGGCGACCTGGAGCTCCTCGAGTGATTCCAACAGGGCTCGCAGCGAGGCGACGGCGGCGAGACCCACCCGTGGGTCGTCGTCGGAGGCCGCCCCGGCGAGCTTCGTGGCGGTCATGTTCATGGCTGTCAACTTACGTTGACACACGCGGCGTGTCAATTCTGATTGACACGAGGGAACGCTGTCCGCTCTCCGCGACAATCGGGGCCATCGCCGACCACCACGGGCGACCCGGGGGCACTATCAGAGCCGTGACGACGCTCCCCGAGCTGGTGCCACCGCGTGATCCGGCACTGTCCGCGAGCTGGCGAGAACTGCGGCGGCTCGTCCGCCGCCGCCAGCCCGACCTGCCGCTCGCGATGGCGCTGGTCACCGACGGCTCCGACAGCACGACGGCCGGGGTCCTGCGCGACGCCGGGGTCGCGGTCGTCGGCCTGCTCGCCCCGGAGCCGCTGGAATCGCTGGCCTGGGCGGCCGAGGCGGGGGTTCCCCGCGCCTACGCCGACCTGCTGGCCCTGCTCTCGGACGACATCGAGGCGGTCTGCGTGGAGACCCCACCGCCCGGCTCGGACATCGTCGCCCGGCGGGCGGCCGAGATCGGCCTGCACGTGCTGCTCGCCGGCCCCGCCACCGCCGAGGCGGAGACGCTGCGTGCCGTCGCCGACCTGGCCGAGGAGGGCGATCTCGCCCACGTGGTGGCCCTGGACGGGCGTGCCTGGCCGGCGGCGACCCACGTCGCGGCCACGGTCCCGTCACTGGGTCGGCTCTCCCAGATGACCGTGGTCGGCGCGCCGACCGGACCGGCTGGCCGGGTCGAGATCATCGATCTCGCGATGCGCTGGTGCGGGGAGATCCTGGCGGTCTGCGCCGATCCCGCCGCGATGCCCGCCCCCACGCTGACGCCCGACGCGCCCGTGACCCTGGCCCTGCTCTCCGCCAGCGGTGCCACCGTACTGATCAACGAGCAGATGGGCGGCAATCTGGACACCGCCACCCTCACGGTGTGTGGGGACGCCGGGCGCATCGTCGTCCAGGGCCGCCGCGTCCGCCGCCAGGACGACGCCGGCGTGCGCGACCTGCTGATGCCCACCCCGCCGACCGCCCGGCCCGGACTGATGGAGGCCACCTACGACGTCGTGCGGGCCACCGAACTCGACGACGCGCGGACGGTGCGGGGCGCCACCTTCCACGACCTGCTCACCGCGAACCGGCTCATCGCCGCCGCCCGCACCTCCCGCCAGCGAGGCGGCTGGGTCGAGCTGTGACGCGGCAGTGCCGTTGCAGTACTACGAGCCGGCGAGGGCGTCCAGAATCGGCGCCGCCCGGGTCAGGGCGGCGATCTCCTCGGCCGACAGCGCCGCGAGCCGGTCGGTCAGCCACTCGTCCCGGCGCCGGCGATCGTCGCTGAGCAGCGTCCGCCCCTTCGCGGTGACCTCGGCGATCACCTGCCGCCCGTCGGTGGGGTGCGGGCGGCGCTCGACCAGCCCGGCGACCGCGAGATGCGCGATGACCCGCGTCATCGACGGCGGCTGAACGCGCTCGTGCGCCGCGATCTCCCCGAGAGTCATCGGGCCGTGGCGCTCCAGCGACGCCAGCGCGGACGTCTGCGTGGGGGTGAGTTGACTCGACCGCTCCTGGCGCATTCGTCGGGAAAGGCGCATCACCGACAGCCGCAGCGCGGACGCGAGTTCGGCGTCGCTCGCCGTCTCGGTCTCCATCTTCTGACGGTACTCGGCCGGGGGACCGGAGAAAGGGTGATTTCGGGGGATGCATCGCCAAGAGGACGAAAAGGGGTCGGCCACCCCCCGGCGGCAGCCGACCCCCGCACGGTGCGGTGTCCTGCGTCCGGATGCGACCACCGACGACACCGATCCGCGCCACCCAGGTTCCACCGCCGCGCACTCGCTGACTTCGGGGAGAGCTCCGCAGTTCGCCGGGGGATCTCCTGGCGGGGGAGTGGGGGGTAACCCGCAATCCGACAATCGGCGTGTGCAACGCTTGTCGGGTGAGTTCCTGGCTACATAACGTCGACTGACGTGCCGCATCCGCGTCTGCCCGGTCGCCTGTCCGCGTGCGCCGCCCGCCACCGCCGATGGTGTCTGGCAATCGGCGGCTCCGCCGTCACCGCTGGTGCGATCGCCTGCCAGTGGCCCTCCTTCGGGCACAGTCCGCTTTTCGCGACCCTCAATGTCGTCGTGGCGCTCGCGTTCGTGCTCACCGCCGCCATGCTCAACGGCGAGGAGTCGCTGGGCAGCGTCACCGCGGCGCTGGTCCTGGGCGGGCTGCTGTGGCCGCTGTCATGGACGGCGAGCTGGGATGCGGGCCCGTCCGCCCTCGTGTCGACGTTCGCCTACACCCATTTCTGGGTCTGCCTCGGGTGGGGCGTGCTGCGCTACCCGACCGGGCGGCTGCAGAACAAGGGTGAACGGGTGCTGCTGGGCAGCGCGGTGCTCGTCATTCCGGTGGCGAACCTCGGGCTGATCGGTATCGGCCGGCCGGAATGGTTCGGCTACTCCGGGCACCCCGACGTGTGGTGGTACGGCGAGCCGATCGGCCACGGAGCGTTCGACACCACGGTCTGGATCCTCGACGGCCTGACCCTCGTGCTCGCCGCCGCCTTCCTGCTCGTCGTCCGCAGGCGGCTGCGGCGGTACTCCGAGCTGGACCGGCGGGTCTTCCGGCCGGTAGCGGTCGCGTTGCTGCTGGCGTTCGTCCTCGCGGCGACGGTGAACTTCTTCGTCTACAACCCGAGCAACGGCGACGTCGGGCCCGAGTTCGTCGTCATCTCCCTCACCCTCCTGACGATCCCCCTGGCATTCGCGGCGGCGGTGCTTCGCCGGGTGTTCGTCCGGGCCCGCATCGCGCAGCTCCTCGCGACGCTGCCCACCCCGCCGGACGTGCGGGCGGTCCGCGCGGCGCTGCGGGCGGCGCTGCACGACGAATCCGCCGAGATCCACCTGTGGCTGCCCGGGGAGGACCACCACGTCGACGCGGACGGGGCGGTCCGGCCCCCGCCGCCGCCCGGCGCGCCGGAGCTGGTCATGGCCGTGCGGACCGCGGTCGGGGCGCCCCTGGCGGTGATCGCCGCCGCGCCGGCCATGCGACGCAACCGCGACCTGGTCGAGGCGGCCGTGCGCGCGAGCGCCATGGCCCTGGAGAACGCCCAGTTGCACGCCACGGTGGCCGCGCAGCTCGACGCCGTGCGCGCCTCCCGGGCCCGGCTGGTCGAGGCCGGCCTGCACGAGCGGCGCCGGCTGGAGCGCGACCTGCACGACGGCGCCCAGCAACGGCTGCTGACGCTGGCCACCAGACTTGGTCTCGCCCGGACGAAGGCAACCGATCCCGATACGATCTCCGCCATCGAGGCCGCTCGGGAGGACCTGCGCCACGCCCTCGCGGACCTGCGCAGCCTCGCGCGGGGAATTCATCCGGCCGTGCTCAGCCAGGGTGGGCTGCTGCCAGCCCTGGAGGTCGTCACGGCCGCGCTGCCGGTGGAGGTCGAACTGGACGTCCCCGCGGCGCGGTTCGAGGCGGTCCTCGAGGCGGGCGCCTACTACACGATCTGCGAGGCGCTCACGAACACGGTCAAGCACGCCGGGGCCAGCCGGGCCCGGGTCGCGGTGCGCCACGACGTCGGCGTCGTCCGCATCGACGTCACCGACGACGGCAAGGGCGGCGCCACCGCGGTCGAGGGTGGGGGGCTGGCCGGGCTCACCGACCGCGTCCGGGCACTCGGCGGCGCCCTGGTGATCGTCAGCCCGTCGGGCGGCGGGACCCGGCTGACGGCGAGCATCCCGTGCTGACCGTCCCGGCCAACATCGAGACGCCGTCCCGGCCAGCACCGAAACGGCCGGCCAGCACCGAGACGGCCGGCCAGCACCGAGACGGCCGGCCAGCACCGAGCAGAGGAGAACGGACCCGTGCGGGTAGCGATCGCGGACGACTCGACCCTGTTCCGCGAGGGGCTGGCGATGCTCCTGACCGCCGCGGGCGCCGAGGTCGTGGCGCAGGCAGCCACCGCCGAGGACCTCATCCGCGGGCTCGGGCGCAGCCGGCCGGACGCGGTGATCCTCGACATCCGAATGCCCCCCACGTACACCGACGAGGGTCTCGTCGCGGCCGAGCGGATCCGCGCCCAGCACCGCGCGATCGCCGTGCTCGTCCTGTCGACCTACGCCGAGACGCCCTACGCGCTGCGCCTGCTCGGCGACGGCAGCGGTGGCCTCGGCTACCTGCTCAAGGATCGGGTCGACGACGTCGGGGCGCTGCAGGACGCGCTGCGGCGGGTGATCAACGGTCGCCTCGTGCTCGACGAGGAGATCGTCGCGGGCCTGCTGGCCCACCGGCGGCGTGCCGACGAGCTGGCCAAGCTCACCCCGCGGGAGCGCACGGTGCTCGCGCACATGGCCGAGGGCCGGTCCAACCAGGGCATCGGTGCCCGCCTGCACCTGGCGCCCAAGACCGTGGAGAACCACATCGCCGGGGTCTTCAGCAAGCTCGGGATGCCGGCGTCCACGGACGACAACCGTCGGGTGCTCGCCGTGCTCACCTGGCTGCGCAACGCCGCCGCCGGCCCGGGCGAGCCGGGTGCCGCCGCGGGAACCCCCGCCGGCGCGTCATCCGATATCACGCCGGGAACCCGCTCGACGAGTGGCCCCGGGCACCAGAGTGGCTTCTCCCCGTTCGGGTAGGTGCAATCCACCCGCGCGGTGGCCGGCCGCATGCTCACCGAGCGTGCCGCGCCCCATCACCGCAGCCAGGGGATGTGTTTTCCGCCAAGGGGTGGCGCAGCACACGTGGGATGAGGCTCACCGATCACGCGCATGTGCAGCCGCGAACGGCCAGACTTGGGAAGAACCATGTGAGCCAGCAAACCGGCGTGAGCGCTCCGTACCCGGATGCGCGCCCCGGCTGGGGCCAGAGCCGTCACCAGCGGCATCGCCACCGCGAGAGGAGCCCGGCGTGTCCGAGCAGGTCAGCACACTGACCGTCACCGACAACCGAACCGGTAAGACGTACGAGATCCCGGTCACGGACGGCACGGTACGCGCGAGTGCGTTGCGTTCGATCAAGACGGGCGACGACGACTTCGGGTTGATGGCGTACGACCCGGCGTTCACGAACACCGCGAGCTGCCGCAGCGCCATCACCTACATCGACGGCGACGCCGGCATCCTGCGCTACCGCGGCTACCCGATCCAGGAGCTCGCCGAGAAGAGCAGCTTCCTGGAGGTCGCCTACCTGTTGCTGGCGGGCGAGCTTCCCTCCACCGACGAGCTGTCGACCTGGGAAGACGAGATCACGCACCACACCCTGGTGCACGAGTCGATCAAGAAGTTCATCGACGGGTTCCACCACGACGCCCACCCCATGGGCATGCTCGTGTCCACCGTGGGCGCGCTGTCGACCTTCTACCCGGACGCCAAGACGATCGACGACCCGGGCCTGCGGCGGCTGCAGATCGTCCGCCTGATCGCCAAGATCACGACGCTGGCGGCGTACTCCTACCGGCACTCGGTCGGCTTCCCGTACGTCTACCCGGACAACGACCTGTCCTACGCCGGCAACTTCCTCAACATGATGTGGAAGGCCACCGAGCTCAAGTACGAGCCGGACCCGAACCTGGAGCACGCCCTCGACGTGCTGTTCATCCTGCACGCCGACCACGAGCAGAACTGTTCGGCGAACGCGATGCGCGCCGTCGGCAGCTCGCAGGCGGACCCGTTCTCGGCGGCCGCCGCCGCGATCGCCGCGCTGTACGGCCCGCTGCACGGCGGGGCGAACGAGCAGGTGCTGCGGATGCTCGCCGAGATCGGCTCGGTAGAGAACATCCCCTCCTTCATCGCCCAGGTGAAGGACGGCAAGAAGAAGCTGATGGGCTTCGGCCACCGGGTCTACAAGAACTACGACCCGCGCGCCAGGGTGATCCGCCAGGTCGCCGACGAGGTCTTCAAGGTCACCGGCACGAACCCGCTGCTGGACCTGGCCATGGAGCTGGAGCGGATCGCGCTGGAGGACGAGTACTTCATCGCTCGCAAGCTCTACCCGAACGTCGACTTCTACACCGGCATCATCTACCAGGCCATGGGCTTCCCCGTGGAGATGTTCCCGGTGCTGTTCGCCATCGGCCGGATGCCCGGCTGGCTGGCCCAGTGGGAGGAGGGCCTGCTCGACCCCGAGCAGAAGATCGCCCGCCCGCGCCAGCTCTACGTCGGCTACGACCAGCGCCCGTACGTCCCGATGGACGACCGCGGCGCGATCGCCGACACCGAGGCCGACCCGATCGCCGCCCAGGCCGCCCAGGCCGCCCCGGAGCGCCCCCTGCGCTGAGCGACACCCGGCGTCAGCGTGGTCTGCGGCACTCCAGCCGCCTGCCAGAGCCACGCGCGAGCGCCTTCAGATGATCGACACAAGGCCGGCGAGCTGTCCAGCTCGCCGGCCTTGTCGGTTTCCCTGGTCGCGCTTGGCGCGGTGGTCAGGGAGGCACCAGCGTCATCTGTCGCCCAAGGGGGCCCGCCCACCAGTAAGGCGCTAGCTGTCGACAGGCGCCGACTGTACGATCGACCTCAGTTACCGACGCGAATCGGGGGAAGTTCGCCGAGATTCGGACCGAAACCGTGCCCAGAGGGAGGCCAGAGGTGCTTCTGCGCTTCCGGGTGGCCAACCATAGGTCAATCCGGGACGAAGCGGAACTTTCGCTCGTTTCGTCCTCATTGCGGACGATCACCCCACCTGACGGCGACTGGACCGGCGCGACCACCCGCGTAGCGGCCATCTACGGCGCCAACGCGGCCGGGAAGTCAAATCTGCTCGACGCCTTCGATTTCGCCATCAACGCAGTTCGCCATTCAGCCACCACCTGGGCCGAGAGTGAAAGCTTCCCATATCAACCTTTTCGGCTGACCAAGACCGAGGAAGCGCAACCTTCATTCTACGAGTTTTCCTTGACCGTGGATGACGTCCGCTACGACTACGGGTTCAGATGCACAGACCAGGGCGTCCACAGCGAATGGCTCTACAGCTACCCGGAAGGCAGGCGGCGACGGCTGTTTGTACGCAATTCCACCGGAGATGTTCCAATCTCATTCAGCAACCACCTCCCCGGCGACAAGGCTCTGGCGGCCAGTCTGCTGCGCCCACGCAGCCTCTTCCTCTCGGTCGCAGCCAACTCCAATCAGAAATTTCTGCAACGCGTCCAGCATCAGATCACCCGCCATATCCAGTACGCCAGGTACACGGAATTTGACCGACGAACCCGACTCCGCCTGGTCAGAGACGTCGTCGAGGACAAGGACTCTCGAGAAAAGACGGTCGCGCTACTCAAGATGGCCGATCTCGGCATCAAGAGCGTGGTGGTTCGCGATCGGGGGCGGCAATCTATCCTGAAGACCATCCTCGCCACCGACGACGATGAACGCAGAAATGACGTCAACGCACGCGCGATCGCCGCGGTCGGAAAAAGGCTCTCTTTCGTGCATACGACCGCCGACGGAGCAGAGTTCGAAATACCCGAGGTCGACCAGAGCAGTGGCACGCTCGCCTGGATCAGCCTTGCCGTGCCCGCGCTGCACGCCTTCCAGGACGGCGGCGTCCTCCTGGTGGACGAGCTGGACGCCAGCCTGCATCCCCACCTGGCCGCGGCTCTCGTCGGGATGTTCAAGGCGCCGGAGATCAACAAGTCCGGGGCGCAGATCGTCTTCACCACCCACGACGTGAGCTTCATGAGCCCGTCGTTCCCGGCCGCGCTCGAACCCGATGAGATCTGGTTCGCTGAGAAGAACTCGGATGGAGCAACCGAGCTCTACTCACTGGCGGAATACCCGACCCGCCGGTCCGACAACTTCTCCAAGAGGTACCTCGACGGCCGGTACGGAGCCGTGCCGCTGGTGGACCCCGACGCGCTCGCAGGGATTCTGGGCCGGGTTGCAACATGAGCCCCGCGGGTCAACCGGGCAAATCGGAACTCCGGCGCAGGCGAGGGACTCGGACGGAACGACCACGGATCATCATTGTCACCGAGGGCGAACGCACCGAACCCGATTACTTCAACGGGTTGGCACGAGCGATCCGTGCAACCGGTGTCCGGGTCATCAAGCCGAAGGTCATCGGAACGGGACGTGATCCCGAGACGGTGGTCCGCAGTGCGATGTCCCATCGGGAGCGGGCGGGAGATGTGGACGCCTGCTGGTGCGTGGTAGATGTCGACGCACATGCAACGCTAGACCGTGCGATCGCCCTCGCGTCCTCGGCAGGGGTCAAGATCGCTGTCAGCAACCCGTGCTTCGAAATTTGGTTACTCTGGCACTACGCGGACCATACGGCGCATGCGAGTGGCGACCGGCTCCGGCAGATTCTTCGCGGCCATGGTCATCGAAACAAGGCGCTACCCGCCAGCTTTCCATTCGGCAACTACCCCGCAGCCTGTGGCAGAGCAGAACAAGCCGCGCCCGAGTGCGCTCCTGGAACCCGCGGGCCGAACCCCTCCAGCGCTGTCTCGGCCTTGGCCAACTATCTCATCGAAGCGGGCGGCACGCGTCCACGAACGTGACGCAGGCCCGGAGCGGGCCGAGAAGCGAACACTCCCCGACCCGCTCGGCAATTCGTCAGAGCCTGGGTACTACAGGCGTTCGACGACGTAGTCGATGCTGGCGGTCAGGGCCTCGACGTCGGCCGGTTCGATCGCCGGGAAGCAGGCGACGCGGAGCTGGTTGCGGCCGAGCTTGCGGTACGGCTCGACGTCGACGACGCCGTTGGCCCGCAGCACCTTGGCCACCGCCGCGGCGTCGACGCCGTCGAAGTCGATCGTCACGACGACCTGGGAACGCTGCGCCGGGTCGGCGACGAACGGCGTCGTGTACGCCGTCTTCTCCGCCCAGGTGTAGAGGATCGACGAGGACTCGGCGGTGCGCCGCACGCACCACTCCAGGCCACCCTGAGCGAGCATCCACTCGATCTGGTCGGCGAACAGGAACAGCGTCGCCACCGCCGGAGTGTTGTACGTCTGGTCCTTGGAGCTGTTGTCGCGGGCCGTGGTGAGGTCGAGGAACGGCGGGATCCACCGGTCGGTCGCGGCGATCTCGGCGAGCCGATCGATCGCCGCCGGGGAGAACAGCGCCGTCCACAGGCCCCCGTCGGAGGCGAAGTTCTTCTGCGGCGCGAAGTAGTAGACGTCGGCCTCGGAGACGTCGACGGGCAGGCCACCGGCGCCGGAGGTGGCGTCGACCAGGTGCAGGGCGCCGGCGTCGGCGCCGACCGGGCGGCGCACCGGGCGGGCGACGCCGGTGGAGGTCTCGTTGTGCGGGCTGGCGTAGACGTCGATGCCGGCCTCGGGCGCCCAGTCCGGGTGCGTGCCCGGGTCCGAGGACACCACGGAGGGCTCCGCCAGGAACGGCGCACCCTTCGTCGTGTCCGCGAACTTTCCGCCGAACTCGCCGAAGACGAGGTGCTGCGACCGGGTACGGACCAGGTTGAACGCGGCGGCGTCCCAGAAGGCGGTGGCGCCACCGATGCCGAGCACGACCTCGTAGCCCGCGGGCAGCGAGAACAGCTCCGCGAGCCCCGCCCGCACCCGGCCGACCAGGCCCTTGACCGGCTTCTGGCGGTGGGAGGTGCCGAGGTAGGTCGCGCCGCTGGCGGCCAGGGCGGCGACGGCGTCCGGGCGGATCTTCGACGGGCCGCAGCCGAAGCGGCCGTCGGCCGGGCGCAGGCTGTCTGGCAGTTCGATCGCGGCGGCGTCAGCCACGGGGCACCCCCGGCACGACGTCGCCGAGCGGACGCGGGTCCGGGCCGACGTAACGGGCGGACGGGCGGATCAGCCGGCCAGTGCGCTGCTGCTCGAGGATGTGGGCGCTCCAGCCCGCGGTGCGGGCGCAGGTGAACATGGACGTGAACATATGGGCGGGCACCTGTGCGAAGTCCAGTACCACGGCCGACCAGAACTCCACATTCGTGCGCAGCGGGCGGTCGGGGAAGCGGTTGGTCAGCTCCTCGATCGCCGCCGCCTCCAGCGCCTCGGCCACCTCGTAGCGGTCGGAGCCGAGGTCGCGCGCGGTGCGGCGCAGCACCCGGGCGCGCGGGTCCTCCGCGCGGTACACCCGGTGCCCGAAACCCATCAGCCGCTCCTTGCGGTCCAGGGCACGGCGGACGTAGCCGAGCGGGTCCCCGGTCCGCTCGACCTCGTCGAGCATCGCGAGCACCCGGGAGGGTGCACCGCCGTGCAGCGGCCCGGACAGCGCACCGACGGCGGCGGACAGCGCGGCCGAGGCGTCGGCGCCGGTCGAGGCGACCACCCGCGCGGTGAACGTCGATGCGTTCATGCCGTGCTCGGCGGCCGACACCCAGTAGGCGTCGACGGCCTGGACGTGCTTCGGGTCCGGCTCGCCACGCCAGCGGATCATGAACCGCTCCGTTATCGTCCGGGCGCGGTCCACCTCCTTCTGCGGGACCGCGGGCTGCCCCAGGCCCCGGGCGGACTGGGCGACGAAGGACAGCGCCACCACCGACGCGCGGGCGAGGTCGTCGCGGGCCTGCTCAGGGGCGATGTCGATGAGCTGGCCCAGGCCCCAGTAGGGGGCGAGCATCGCCAGCGCGCTCTGCACGTCCACTCTTATGTCACCGGAGTGCACCGGCACCGGGAACGGCTCGGCCGGCGGCAGCCCGGGCTCGAACGCACCGTCGACCAGCAGCCCCCAGACGTGGCCGTAGTCCACCTTGCCGACGAGGTCCTCGATGTCGACCCCGCGGTAGCGCAGCGCGCTGCCCTCCTTGTCCGGCTCGGCGATCTCCGTCTCAAAGGCGATCACGCCCTCCAGACCTGGCTTGAAATCGCTCGTCTTCTCGGCCATCGAGTCCGGATCTCCGCTTCTGTCTGTTGGTTCGACCGGCGATCTGTCGCTTCGACCGGCGGCCCGCCGTGCCTGCCTCGTCGGTCCTGCTCCATCCGATCCTGCCCCGCGGCATCCGGACGCGCCAGAGCGCCGCCGCTTCGCGCCGTTCCAGCCGGCCCGCTGACGCTCGCCGCAGCCTCACACTTCACCAACCCTGACACACTCACACGACAATTTATGAGATCCCTCACAGTCACTTTGTCCGTTTGTGCGGCTATTTGCAACAAGCTGCCGGAAGTGACGTCAGGGACGGCCGACCAGCGGAGATCTCGCCGCGCTACGGTCGGCAGGAGGAAATGGCCCGCCCGACCGGCGGTCACGCTGCGCAAAAACTGGACCAGGAGCTCGGGAGATCATGGCGTTCGTCTTCATCAGTCATCGCGCGGCGGACATCGCCAGCGCCGAACGGCTGGGGCGGGCGGTCAACGCGGTGGGCCATGCGGTGCACCTGGACCGTTGGGAGGTGCGCATCGGCGATACCGTGCCCATGTTCATGAATGACACCCTCGCCACCGCGGATTTTCTCGTGCTGGGCCACTCCACCCTCGGAATTCACGCACCATGGATAGCGCAGGAATTCCTGCCGGCGCTCGCCGCGGACCTCTCGTCTCGCGGGATCATCATGCTGCCCGTGACCCTTTCCGGTGCCGAGGCCCCCACCCGGCTCGGCGGGCGGCCCTGCCTCGACCTGACCACCAACTGGGATCGCGGGGTAGCCGAGGTCCTGCGCGAGCTCGGCTGAGCGCGGGGGCGCGGCTGGCACGATCCTTCGATGGCCTCCATCCCGCCGTCCGGTGCCTCCCCACGCCGCACAGCCGTCCCCACCAGCACAGCCGTCCCCGCCAGCACAGCCGTCCCCGCCAGCACAGCCGTCCCCGCCAGCACAGCCGTCCCCGCCAGCACAGCCGTCCCCGCCAGCACAGCCGTCCCCGCCAGCACAGCCGTCCCCGCCAGGACAGACTTCTCCGCCAGCACGGACTCTCCCGCCGGCACGGACTCTCCCGCCGGCGGAGACCTCCCGGACAGGCCAGACCCGGCCGGGCAGCGGCAGAGTTACCACACCGGTCGGTTGGAACCGGAACAGCTTGCGGCGACCTGGGTCGAGCAGTTCGCCCGCTGGTTCGCCGACGCGAGCACCGCGGGCGCGGGCGTCCCAGAGGCCAACGCGGCCGTCTTCGCCACCGCGTCCGCAGACGGCCGGCCGAGCGCCCGCACGGTACTGCTCAAGGGTTTCGACCACCGCGGCTTCGTGATCTACACGAACTACACCTCCCGCAAGGGTCGGGAGAGCGCCGAGAATCCCTTCGGCTCGCTGGTCTTCCCCTGGTATGCCCTGGAACGGCAGGTCGTGGCCATCGGCGCGGTGGAGCGCGTCAGCCGGGCCGAGACCGAGCACTACTTCGCCTCCCGGCCCCGCGGGTCCCAGCTCGGTGCCTGGGCCAGCCACCAGTCGCAGATCATCGAGTCCAGGGACGTCCTGGACACCCGCGCCGCCGAGCTCGCGGCCCGCTGGCCCGCGGGGACCCCGGTGCCCACCCCGCCGTTCTGGGGCGGGCTGCGCCTCGTGCCCGACACCGTCGAGTTCTGGCAGGGGCGGACGAACCGGCTGCACGACCGGCTGCGCTACCGCCGTGCCTCCACCGCGGACCGCTGGGCCGTCGAACGCCTGTCCCCCTGACACCCGGCCCCCGCCCCGACCTCGCCCGGCTCGCACCCGGCCCCCGCCCGGCTCTCACCCGGCTCTCACCCGGCTCTCACCCGGCCCAGGCTGATCCCGGCTACCGCCCTGTCGTCCACGCTCTCGGCGGGGGTGCCGGCGACGCCGTCGCCGACCGGTGTGATTGCGGCCGGTCGGGTCCGGCGACAACCGGTGCGCCGGCACCGGGTGGTCACGCCGCCGCCCACATGAATCGCCTCCCCGAATCCGGCCGGTTTTCCGGATCCGGTGTCCCGGCGACATTTGTTCGGAACCGCCCGTCCGCAGCCGGATTCCCACCGCGCGGACCCGACGCACAACCCGCCGATGTCTCCGCGTGGTGAGGCGCGGCCGTGCCTCCATGGCCGCCCCGCCGCAGGCTGAACTCGACCGGCCGGACCCTAGGGGACGCGGCTGAGATGAAGGCACGTACAGCCTGTCGGGTTCAGCCGCTCCCTCGACGCGGAACCGCCATGCCGGAATCCGCGGCGGCCACGGGCCGGGCCAGCGCGCCAACCCGTGCCGACGGACAGGGCGCCGTCCCGCGCCGACGGGGTAGGGCGCACGGCCGAAACGGGCCAGCCCACGCGGGGCGCCGCGGACAGGGGCGACTCGGACAGGGGCGACTCGGACGGGGGGCGGCCGGGAGTGGGACGGAGCCAGGAACCTCGCCGCCGGCGCAGCCACCGGCCGAGCGGATCTGGGCGGCGACCGGCGGAGCATCGAACGCCGGCGGGGCACCGAACCCCGCCGCCTCCCCCGAACGCGGATACCGGCGGCGAACGCGCCGCGAACGCGGATACCGCCGACGAACGCGGATACCGCTTGCGAACGCGGATACCGGCGGCGAACGCGACGGCTTTGCGGTCGGCCGTGACGGGGCGCCATTGCCGCGGCGGCGCGGTCACCGGTTCATCCGAGCCGATCACTGTTCGCAGTTCGGTGTCGTTCAGCGTCGGGGTTCATCCGGACGCCACTCGGCTGCGGCGAACACCACCGGATGACCACGAATCACCGCGCCGTTCACCCAACGGTCCCGCTACGACCGACCCGGACGTACCGGGACGTCGACCGCGTTGCTATCTTCTTTCCGATCAAAGCTTCCCGTCGAGGTATTCCTGACCCGGCAGATGTCGAGGGAGACGGATTCATGCGCAGCACTCGAATGCGGGCCGTGGTGGCCGGCGTTCTCGGCGTGGCAGCGATCGCGCTGGCCTCGCCGGCGTCCGCCCAGACGCCGTCACCCACGCCGACCGAGACCGCCGCCGTCAGCTCACCGACTCCGACCGCCCCCGCGACCGTCGGCGCGTCTTCCAGCGCATCGCCGACCCCGACCACCGCCGCACTGGCCGCGACCAGCCCGAGCGCGACCCCGAGCGTCGACCCGAGCGCCACGCCGAGCCCGGTGGCCGGCGCCACTGCGAGCGTCGACCCGAACGCCTCGGCCTCGGCCTCGGCCTCCCCGGCCGCTGCGGCGGCGTCGACCGGCGGCACCGGTGACCCGACCCTCGACGGGTTCCTCGACCTGCTGCCGTTCAAGGTGCCGCTGGACAAGGAGATCAACGGCGTCGAGGACATCGACGTGAACCCCCTCGTCCTCACCTTCACCTGCAACGGCAGCGAGCCGGCCTGGAAGCTGAAGAACACCGGCAACAAGAGCTTCGGCTTCGGCTGGTTCGACACCAACCTGGGCGGCGGCATCCTCGACATCGGTCCGAAGCAGACCGTCGACATCCCGTCGAAGGCCCTCGCCGTGGTCGGCTCGCCCTGGGACGCCGAGACGAAGCTCCTGCTCGTGACCGTGCCCACCGTCGGCGTGTCGAACTGCGGCGGCGCGACGAGCGCACCGCCGGCGATCCCGGTGCCCGCAGCGCTGCCGGTCGCGGCGCCCGCCGCCAGCAGCTCCGTCACGGCCGAGCCGTACTACACCGGATGACCATCAACCGGCTCAGCTCCAGGACGGCCGCGGGAATCCTCGCGGCCGTCCTCGGCGGCGTGGTGCTCACCGGGTGTGGCGGTGGCGACGGCAGCCACGACGCCGCCACCAACCTCTCACCGCAGGTCCGCAACCAGCTCGCCGCGATCGCGGGCCTCGGGCAGAGCAAGAGCACGGTGGTCACCGCCGTCGGCACGAGCATTGACATCTACAGCGCCCCCACGGACACCCAGCCATCGTCGACGCTGGCGAGTCCGAACGAGAACGGCGTCAGGCGGGTCTTCCTGGTCCAGGCCAAGATGCCCGGCTGGTGGCAGGTGATGCTGCCCGTCCAGCCCAACGGCAGCACCGGCTGGGTCAAGGCCGACCAGGTCAGCGCGTCGGAGACGCCCTACCGGCTGGTCGTGTCCCGCGGTCACCACCTGCTGCAGGTGTTCAGCGACGGCAAGCAGATCGCGCAGGAGCCGGTGGCCATCGGCACCACCGACACGCCGACCCCGGGCGGCCGTTTCTACCTGATGGAGCTGCTTCGGCCGCGCAACCCGAACGGCCCGTACGGCCCGTACGCATTCGGTCTGAACGGTTTCTCCACGTCGCTGAGCTCGTTCGACGGCCGCAAGCCAGTGATCGGCCTGCATGGCACGAACGAACCGAAGATGATCGGTAAGGATGTCAGCCACGGCTGCATCCGGCTGAGCAACGACGCGATCACCCGTCTCGCCCAGACCGTCCCGCTGGGCACTCCGGTCGACATCGTCGCCTGACTGGCGACTCCGAATCCGCCGGCCGACTCGGCCCGTCCAGGCGGCCGCTTGTCCAGGTTGCGGGCTTGTCCAGGTTGCGGGCTTGTCCAGGTTGCGGGCTTGTCCAGGTTGCGGGCTTGTCCAGGTTGCGGGCTTGTCCAGGTTGCGGGCTTGTCCAGGTGGCCGGCTCGTTCAGGTGGCCGGCTCGTTCAGGTGGCGGGGTGGAGCCAGGCGGGCGTCCGATCGGGCAGCCGGGCCGGTCAGGCGGGCGGGGAGCCCTGCTCGCCGCCGACCGGGGCAGGCCGGGCCTCGGCGGCGATCCTCAGGTCGGCGACAAACCCGCCGTACACCTCGTCCCGGCTCGCCGGGTCCGCCCGCAGCACGGCGCTGGGGTGCAGGGTGGCGAGCAGCCGGGCGTTCGACCCGGGCGGCCCGGGCAGCAGCCGTCCGCGCATCCGGGTCACCCGGAACGACGGCCCGAGCAGGGACGCACCCGCCGTCGCGCCCAGCACGACGACCAGCGACGGCCGGATGACGTTCAGTTCGGCGGCAAGCCAGGGACGGCAGGCGGTGACGTGCCGCGCCTGCGGTGTCTGGTGGATGCGCCGGGGTCCGTTGCCCGTGCGGTAGCCGAAGTGCTTCACGGCGTTCGTCGCGTACAGCTCGGCCCGCTCCAGCCCCGCCTCGCCGAGCGCCCGGTCGAGCAGCTTGCCGGCGGGGCCGACGAAGGGCTGGCCACGGCGGTCCTCGACGTCTCCGGGCTGCTCACCGACCACTACCAGCCACGTGCGCGCGGGGCCCGCACCGAAGACGGTCCGGGTACCGGGCAATTCGGCGAGGTCACAGCCCCGGCAGCTCGCGGCGGCCGCCGCCAGCGCCGGCAGGTCCGCGCCGGGGGGGACCGCGACGGGCTGTGTGTCCATCCTGAGATTCAATCGAACGCGCCCATCCGCAGCCCCGCCGGGGTGGGCGTGGCGCGCCACACGTGGGTTGCCCTCCACACCCCACGCGGGCGCGACCACCTCCGGCGGAGCCCGTCACTTCTCCACCGGGCTTCGAGCGGGAGATCCCTGCCCACACACTCCCTGCCCTGGAACAAGGGTGGCCAATCCCCGCCCGCCGTACCCATCGGACCGCACAACCCGCCTGTCGGATTCGCGACACGTGTCGCGCTTGCGGGCAAGCCATCTATCCGCTAAAAGATCCGAACGATGACCGACTCCGCTTCTCGAGTGCGGAGCTGTCCGAGCCGGCTCAGCCGCGGCGGCGGGCCGCCTCGTAACGGGCCAGCGCCTCCCGCCGCTCGGTGGCATGGTCGACCACCGGTGCCGGATACCCCGCGGGCGGGCCGCCGGGCAGCGTCCACGGCTCGTGCACCTTCGCCCCCGGCACGTCACGCAACTGCGGTATCCACCGGCGCACGTAGGTCCCGTCCGGGTCGTACGTGCGGCCCTGCGACACCGGGTTGAACACCCGGAAGTACGGTGCGGCGTCTGTACCCGTACCGGCCGTCCACTGCCAGCCGTGATGGTTCGACGCCAGCTCTCCGTCGACGAGATGGTCGAGGAACCACCGCGCCCCGTGGGTCCAGTGGACGTGCAGGTCCTTGCACACGAACGACGCCTCGATCATGCGCACCCGGTTGGGCACCCAGCCCTCGGCGAGCAACTGGCGCATGCCCGCGTCGACGATGGGGAACCCCGTCTGCCCCCACTTCCAGGCCTCGAATCCGGCCTCCGGCGGGTCGTATGCCATGTCGGCCAGCGCGCCGGTCAGATCCGCCCGCGCCGATGCGGGATTCGCCGCGAGCACCTCGGCGTAGAACTCCCGCCACGCCAGCTCCGACCGGAACTTCTCGGCGTCACGCTCCCGGCCGGCCGCCTGTTCCCTCCCCCCGGACCCCGTCGACGAAGGGGGGGCCGTCGACGCGGGGGGAGCCGTCGACGCGGGGGAGGTGGCTCGGTCGAGCTCGGCGAGGATCGTCCGCGGATGGATGCAGCCGTACTTCAGGTAGGGCGACAGCCGCGAGGTGGTGTCCTGCCCAGGCACATCGCGTCGTTCGGCGTAGCCGGTCAGCGAGCCGTGCAGGAACTCGGCCAGCCGCTCGCGCGCGGCCTTCTCGCCCGCCGCGGGCAGCCGGGTACCCCCGAGGTCCGGATCGGCCGGGATGCCGTCCGAGGCCAACCGTGCCCAGCGCGCGCCGGCCGGCTCGCCGATCGGGCGGCGCCAGCCATGCTCCTTCCACGCCCGGTAGAACGGCGTGTAGACGCGGAACGGCGTTCCGCCCGCCGTGGCCAGCCGGCCCGGCGCGACCGCGTACGGCGACCCGGTCCGGACGAGCTCTCGGCCGTCGGCGCGCAGCGCCTGCTCGACCTCGCCGTCGCGACGCCGCCCGTAGGGCCCGTAGTCCGCGGCGATGTGCACCCGGCGCGCGTCGACGGCCCGCGCGACCGCGGGGACGACGTCCGCCGGATCGCCAACGCGCACGCACAGCCGGCCGCCCAGCCGGTCGTCCAGCTCCCGCAGGCAGCGGTACAGGAACGCGAGCCGGACCGGCCCAGCCGGGCGGCGCAGCACGTCGTCCAGGACGAACAGCACCAGCACCTCGTCGACCCCGTCCGCCGCCGCGCGCAGCGCCGGGTTGTCGCTCAGTCGCAGATCCCGCCGCAGCCAGCAGACCGACACCGTCATGCGACCGGACGGTAGACCGGCGCCCGGCCCTCCCCGCGGCAGCGCGGGACGACGCCCAAAGGACCCGCCGATCTATAGCTGTGCGTCATTGGAAGACTACTGTGAGCTTATAATCGGCGAGTGCAGGTGACCGTCGCCATCGCGTGGGATCGCGGCTTCTCGGACGCCTGGTCCCGCATCGCGGAAACCGGGCCGAAGATCGGCGTCTTCCTCGCGATCTGCCTGTTCGGCGGCCTGCTGGTCCGGGCCGGGGCACGCCTGCTGACCGCCCTGGCGACCCGGCTGGGAATCGATGGGGTCCTTGACCGGTGCGGCCTGCCGGCTCTGCTGCGTCGGCCGGCCGCGGACGTTCGCACGGGCGCGATGCGGGTGCTCACCGCGCTCGGCCTGCTCGCGGTTCTGCGCGTCGCCGTGGGGGTCTTCGGCCCGAGCGCCGCCGAGGACACCGTCACCGACCTGCTCGCGCTGCTGCTGCACACCATGCTCGCCACCGTGATCATCGCGATCGGGGTCAGCCTCGCCCGGCTCGCCCGGACCTTCGTGCGCGAGGCGCTGCGGGAACTCAGCTATGCGCGCGCGGCCGGCAACACGGTGGCCGCCGTGCTCGTGATCGGGTTCGGCAAGGCCGGGCTCGACGAGGTGGGCCTCGCGACCTCGGTCACGACGCCCGTGCTCTGGGCTGTCCTCGCCACCCTGACCGGGGTGATCGTGGTCGGGGTCGGCGGGGGCCTCGTCCGCCCCATGCAGCTTCGCTGGGAGGAGATCCTCGAACATGCCGAGGACACCGCCGCCCAGGCTCGGCTGACCTGGCGCGCACGCCACCCCGACCCCCGTCCCGCCAACCCGGGCCCCAGCACGGCCGACCCCAGCGCCGCCGACCCCGGCGACCCCGGCGTCCCGGAGCGTGGCAACCCGGACCTGATTGGCGCAGACCCAGCCGACGTGCGCCCCGCCGACGTGGACATGGCCGGCGCGGACCTCGCCGGCGCGGACCTCGCCGGCGCGGACCTCGGCGGCTCAGGCCTCGCCAACCCACCCTCCGTCGACCGATCCGCTACCGACAGATACGCCGCCGGCAGGGACCCCGCCGAGGGGGAAGGTTCGTACGTCGACGCCGCCGGGCCGGGAGGCAGCGGGCCGGAGCCCGCGGAGCTGGCCGCCGACCCGGACGTGCCGGTCGAACCCGATCCGACCGCCGGCCCGGTGACGCCGTCGATCCCGGCCCCGGCTTCGGGAGCGGTCGCCGCCACCGCGCCCCGCCCGTCGATCCCGCCGCCGGGTGAACAGGTCCCCTTCGAACCCGCCGCGCCCGACCGGACCTCGGCATCCGCCTCGCCGCCACGGCCGAACGACCCGTCCCGGCCCGCCGACCGGCCCCGACCGGAGGGACCCCCGTAGCCTGTGGCTCGCTCCCGCCTCTACCGTCACGCAGGGACCAGTGGGTGTGCGTTAGGCGAACTACGGCGCGTTCGGCCCCTGGGTGGGGCACTCTGGGAGAGGACGGGATGTCAATGCCGGTCGTGGACCTGAACCGCCCATACCGCCCGGACCCGGGCACCTGACCCGGACACCTGCATCCAGACACCTGACCCAGCCAGGAGACCCGCCGATCGATCTCCACATGACCGATCTTCGCGGCAGGAACCTCATCAACGTCACGAGTGGCGAGCGGAGGGACATCTCGGTGGAGGAGCTTTCGGACATGGAGCGTTCCCGACTGCTCCTCGGCTGGCTGGCGGCGCGGCGCGCGGTGGACAACTGTCTGTCGGACCTGCTCGCCGCCGGTCCCGCGGGAGAACGTCGGGTGCGCGAGTCGCTGGCGCTCGTCGACGACCTGGAGAGTCGCGCCCAGGAGGCATTCGACCGCTACCGCACCGCCGCGGAGAGCACCCCGGCTCCCCCGGCGCGTCCGGCCGGCCGTTGGGCGCCGCCGGCCGCGGCGGAGCGCCCCCGCCTCAATGTGGTCCGCGCCCCGGAGGGCGACCTCGCTCGTAGTAGTTCCAACACGAAGAGTAATCACCGGCACCGGTGACGCCCAGCCCGCGCCCGGCGGGTCAGAATGGCCACCGTGCCGGCCGTTCGTCGCCGCCGCGTCACCGCGGTCTGGCTCCTCACCTTCCTGCTCCCCGTGATACTGGCTGTAACTGGCTGTAGCGGGTTGAGCGGAACCCGTCGCGGCAGTGTGGTCCCCGAGACCGCCCCGACCGCGACGCCGACCACCGGGCCAGACGCGTTCGAGCGGTCCGGCCGCGGCATGCCGATCCGCATCACGCTGCCGCCGCCCGGCACGCCCCGGCCGTACCCGCTGATCGTGGCGCTGCACAGCCTGCACTACGACGGCACCGACCCCAAGGCGCACTGGGATCTCGACGGCCTCGCCCGCACCGCGGGCCTCGCCGTCGTCTACCCGGACGGGATCGGCAAGGCCTGGAACGCCGGCACCTGCTGCGACACCGCAAAGATCAATAATACGGACGACGTCGACTGGCTGCGCGCCCTGATCGCCCACCTGAGTGAGAACTACCCGATCGATCGCACGCGCGTCAGCCTGATCGGCCTGTCCAACGGCGGGATGCTCGCCTACCGGTACGCCTGCGAGCACGGCGACGAACTCGCCGGCATCGCCGTGGTGGCGGCGAGCCGGCAGGTGGCGCAGTGCCAGCCGGCGGCCCCGCTGACCGTCGTCGTCGTGCACGGCGGAGCAGACGGTCACGTCCCCTACCTGGGCTCGCAGTGGTCACCGGTGCTGCAGACGGCGATCACGCCGGTCGAGGAGAGCATGGCGCCGTTCCGCGCGGTGGACCAGTGCCCGCTGCCCAGCCAACCCGGCGACACGATCCTCACCGACTCCACCGGGGTGCCCTGGCACGCCGCGGAGTCACCCATCGGCCTGTCCGCCGGGCAGCAGCCCGGGGTGGCCACCGGCTCGTCCGCAGCGCCGACGCCGACACCGCCCTCCGCGGTGCCGACACCGCCCTCCGGGACGCCGACACCGCTGCCCGACGGTCTGGCCGCCCCCGCCGGCCCCCCTGCCGTGCCCGTGACGGCCGCACCGGTGGCCGTCCGCCGCGAGGCCCGGTGCGCATCCTCGGCCCGAGTCGTCCAGTACCTGCTGCCCTCGATGGCCCACGGCTGGCCGCCCGCCACCGGACCGAACTCCTTCGCCACCACCGGGGTGATCTGGAACCTGCTGGCGCCGGCGCGGTCGGCCCGCCCCGGGCCCCGGATGTGACGGCGAACGCCCGTCAGGCAGCCGGGGAGAACGACGCGCGCAAGGCACCCATCAGCGTGTTCAGCGTGGCGGCCGCGCTGGTCGAGACCCTCGCGATGAGCACGTAGACGGCGCCATCCGCCGCGACCGTCCGCATCAGGTAGGACACGCGCTGGCCCTCACGGTCGTAGGAACCGGCCAGCTCCTGGGTCGGCTGGCCGCTGGTGTCCGTCGCCGGGCCTGAACGCTCCTTCGTCAGCCCCGAGACCGCGTCGAACTCGCCCGCCTGGACGTGCGTGAGCGCCGCCGTCTGGTCAGCGCCGGCGATCCGGGCGACCCCGATCATCTGCGGGCCGTAGTCCGAGACGGTGCCGGGCTCACCGTAGAAGATGCCGGTGTTGTCGCGACGCTGCTTCCACACCGGCGGGTGGGAGAAGGTCGCCTTCTGCAACGGGTCCGTGTACGGGGCCCAGTCCGCCGGCACGGCGATCTGCCCCGCGGCCGGTTGGCCGGTGCTCGCGGCGGCGGACGCGCCCGGCCCGGTCGCCGCCGGCGCGCTGGCGCCAGCGGAGGCTGACGGGGACGGCACCGCGGGCGCGTCCGTGGCGGTGCGGCCGCTGGGGCGCACCTTCTCCCACACGACGCCCGCACCGACCCCCACCCCGAGCGCGACCGCCAGCACCACCAGCGCGACGCCGAGACGGTGCAGGAAGGACATGGAGTCGGCACCGCCACCATCGCGGCGACCGTCGAGTTCGTCGGCCTCGTCGAGGTCGTTGACGTCGTCGGGCTCGGGGAAGTCGCGCTCCATCGCCGCCGTGAGGGGACCCCCCGAGCGGCGCTGCGCGGAAGCCCGATCGCCGCCAGCTCGATGCGGCCCCGTGCGCTTCCTGATCATGGTGGGTGGCGAGTCCGGTGGCCGCTCGCCACCCCGACCGGCGGTGGGGCCGCCGGCGCCGGCCTGTCCCTGGCCGCCCGAGCGCTGTGCCCGGGACGGGCGTGCCGCGCCCGCGGGCCGGTCGGAGCGACCAGGATCGTTGTGGTCGTCGCCGGAACCAGGCGCCGGCCGGCGCGGGCGCGACCGGTCGAGGCGGGTGTCCTCGACGCCCTCGGGTGCGGCGAAGCGTGCCCGCGCGCCGGTGCCTCCGGGCCTGCCCCCGCTCCCGGGGCGGCCTGCCCGCCTGCCAGCGCCGGGCGGCGGGCCGTCGTCGGCCTGGCCACCGCCGGACCCGAACCCCGGCGGGGTCGTCCGATCCCGCGGGCCGGCGTGACCCGAGCGGCCGGGCCGCCCCGCCGGTTCCCCGTCGGGGGCCGGATCATCCGCTCCGGCCGCGCGGACCGGCCGCGACCGCACGACCGCGTGTCGGCCCGTCGTCCCGGTGGCGGCACCCGACCGCGCCGTCGGGCCGCCGGGCTCGCCCGCCATCCGCCGATCGCCGACCGGCGGGACGAGCGCCCTGCGCATGGAGGTTGCGGAGCCGGCCGGGCCCGGGCCGTCGTCTCGGCCCTGCGGGCGGCGGCCTCGACCGTACGGATCGTCTCCCGCGCCGTCCGCGGGCCCGAATTCGCCGCCCGCACCCCCGGGGACATAGGAACCGGTCGGCAGGCCGCCGGGGTCGTAGGAGCCGGTCTCCGTCCCATAGCTCGCGGCCGGCGGCCGGTGGCCGTAACCACCGGAGGCAGGCGGACCGCCATAGCCACCGGCGGCAGGCCGATCGCCATAGCCACCGGGAGCAGGCGGGCCGCCATAGCCACCGGCGGCGGGCGGGCCGCCGTGACCGCCAGGGGCGGGTTGACCGCCATATCCCGCGGCCGCGGCCGGGTGGGATGCTGGATCGGCCGGCGGGTAAGGCCCGCGCGGCGGGAGGCTTCCCCCGGGCCGACGGTAGGCGGGCTGGTTGTGGTCGTCGTCCCACTCGGCCCGTCGCGCACCGTCCGTCACCAGACGACCTCCGATCCCGAGCCCCCGCACACATTCGTTCGTCCCACCGGTGTACCACGGAGTTGCCGACACGTAGCGCGCGCCTAGTTGACAACAGCCCGTCATGGGCATAGGGGCCGGGCCGGATACCACCGACCTGGGGCGATATCCTCCCATGGCGCACTAGGCGCCCGATGGGGGGATCGTCGTTGAAGGGCTTCAAGCAGTTCCTGATGCGGGGGAACGTGGTCGACCTCGCGGTCGCCGTGGTGGTCGGCACCGCATTCACCGCCGTTGTGACGTCGCTGGTGAAGACCATCTTCACCCCGTTGATCGCGGCGATCTTCGGCAAGCCGGACTTCTCGGCCCTCACGTTCACGCTTAACGGCAGCGTCTTTCGCTACGGAGAGTTCATCAACAGTGTCATCGCCTTCCTCTCCGTGGCGACTGTGATCTACTTCGTCGTGGTGCTCCCCCTGAAGACCATCAACGACCGGCGCGCCCGGGGCCAGATCCCGCCCGAGGAGGACCTGGTGCTGACCGATGAGGCACGCCTGCTCACCGAGATTCGTGATCTACTGGCGGAACGCCGTCCTACCTCCTGACCCGGTCGATCGCGGAGGGACTCCGCACCGATCCATCGTGTCGATCGCTTACCCGAACGTTGGTCGGCATTCAGGAATCGCTCAGGCTCGCAAGGGAAAGTGCCTACCATGACACCGCGTCTCCCCTTCAGCAGCGGCGCCGAGGACGCTCAGGCGGACAGCGGCCGGGAGGAGTCCGGCGCCGGGCACGACTCGCCGTCCCCCTGGGCCCCACCCGCCGAAGGCGCATTCGGGTCCCGGGCAGAACAGCCCTACCCGGCCGGCCCCGGCAGCTCCGCGCCCGACCGTCCCGTGACGTCATCGCCCTCCGGCCCGCCCGGGGCGCCCTACGGCGCCCCGGCGCCGATCCACCCGGCCGCCGGCCCCGGCCAGACGGCGCCGTTCAACACGGGCGGTCTCGCGTCCGGGTCCTGGGGCCAGCCCAGCCCGGGTCCGGGGCAGGGCGGCCCGGGGCAGGGCGGCCCGGGGCAGGGCGGCCCGGGCCAGAGCGTCGTCAGGGCGAACGCCGGTCCCGGCGGGGTGAGCGGTCCCTACGGCCCGGGCACTCCGGGCGCCCCGGGAGCCGGCGGCCCGGGCGGGCCGCACGGTCCTGCTCAGCCGCCCGGTCCACCGGCGGGGGGGCAGCCGTGGGGCGGCCAGTGGGGCGCTCCCGGTGGGGGCATTCCTCCTACCACGTATGACATCCACGGCAGCCGACTCGCGACGGCGACAGCCTCCCCGCCGCCCTGGCGGCGGCGCCGACTGGTGGCCGCGGGGCTCGCCATCGCCCTCGTCTCCGCCGGCATCGGGGGTGGCGTCGGCGCCCTTGTCGCCGACAACGACAGCGGGAACACGGTCGTGACCACCGCCGGGCTCGAACGCAGCAGCGACAGCTCCGGCGGGACATCCCCAGCGGCCTCCGGCACCGTCGCCGCGGCGGCGCAGAAGATCCTCCCCAGCGTGGTGACGATCTCCGAGGAGTCGAGCAGCGAGGCGGGCACCGGTTCCGGGACGATCATTCGCTCGGACGGCCACATCCTGACGAACAACCACGTCGTCTCGGGCGCCTCCGACGGCGGCACCCTCACGGTCACCCTGCAGGACGGCCGCACCTTCGACGCGCAGGTCGTGGGGACCGACCCGAGCTCCGACCTCGCCGTCATCAAGATCAACGCTTCGGGGCTGACCGCGGCGACCTTCGGCAACTCCGACTCGTTGAGCATCGGCGAGTTGGTGGTGGCGGTCGGCAGCCCGCTCGGCCTGAACGGCACGGTGACCTCCGGCATCGTCAGCGCCGTGCACCGACCGGTCCGCACCGGCGACTCGACCGTGCAGGACCAGCAGAACACCGTCCTCGACGCGATCCAGACCGACGCGCCGATCAACCCGGGTAACTCCGGCGGCCCGCTGGTCAACAGCCGCGGCGAGATCATCGGGGTGAACAGCGCGATCGCGACCGTCGGCGGCGGGGGGGGCGGTCCGTTCGGCGGCAGCCAGCAGTCCGGCAACATCGGCGTCGGTTTCGCGATCCCCGGCAACTACGCCGAATCTGTGGCCACCCAGCTCATCACCACCGGGCGCGCGCAGCATCCCTACCTGGGCGTCACCGCGTCGACCGCGGCGGAGAACACGCGCTCGACGGCGTCCAGCGGGACCGGTGCGCAGATCCGGTCGATGGTCTCCGGCGGCCCCGCGCAAGGCGCCGGCCTGCGCCCCGGAGACGTGATCACCAAGGTCGGCGACCGGGCCGTCAGCGACGTCGACTCCCTGATCGCGGCGGTGCGCTCGCACGCCATCGGGGACGAGGTCGAGGTGACCTACACCCGCAACGGCCAGACCGGCACCGTGAAGACCCGGCTCGCCCAGCAGCCACCGACCTCCTGATCCCGGCCCTGATCACGGCCCTGAGCAACGCCCTGATCGTCGCCGTCGTACCGCTTCGGAGCCGACATACCGACCCCGCAATAATCGTGAGCCAATCCGGCGGACGGTCGCGAATGGCCGGGCCGGCGTGGAAGGCCCGCTGGGCCCGATCGGTCGTGGAATTCGGGGCATGACCGTCGGCGGGCTATTCGTCCGCCCGTCTTTCTGACTAGTCCGCCGGCGGGACATGCCAACCTCGGCCACGCGCATCGCCAAACATAGTGACTACAAGTAGGCGAAAGCTATCAAAGCGCTACCGACGTGCGGGTCAAGCGATTCGCGCTGTCGAATCGACGACAACAAAATCCGCACAACGTTCACCCGTTAGGGAGGCCCACCTCCTAGCATTGACCTCACGATCCGTTCCGGGCTCGCGGTTAGTCGACCGGGGAGAAGCTAAAGTATGGACGACGACGCGGACCTGGCGGCCCGTGTCCGACGCGGTGATCGGCAGGCGTTCGACGACCTCTACGATCTCTACGCGGACGATGTCTTCTCCATGTGTCTGCTGATCCTTGGTGATCCCACGGTGGCCCGGGCGGCCGCCGGTACGGCGTTCGCCCTGGTCGCCCGCACCCGGCTCAACCCGCTGAGCGACCCGGCCCGGCTGCGGTCCTGGCTGCTGGAACTCGCCCGCGGCAGCGCCCTGGCCTGGTCGGGGTCCCCACAGGCCCGCAGCATCCCGGTGCCCCACGGCGTGCCGCCCGAGGAACTCCTGGTCGGCTCCGTGGTGCCGGCCCCCGCCAGCCTGCGGGTGGGTCTCGCCCGCACCTTCGATCGCGCCGCCGCCGTCGCAGAAGCCGCGGCCGCCAGCCGCCGAGTCGCCCCGCCCGCCGCCCCTGCGGCGCCCCGAGAGATCAGCCTCGTCAAGGCGCCGGCTGAGCCCGCGGCCATCCCCATGTCCGACGCCGCGGAGACATTGATCGCCCCCGCCACCGTGCGCGCGCTGCCGCTGATGCGGATGGACGCCGAGGTCGAACCCGCCGACACCGCTTCGGCGCTGGGCCGGGGAACTCTGGACTGGCGCAGTCGGCCGGCGATGGCTGCCGCGGCGGCGGTCGTCGTCGCCGTGGTCGGTCTCACCGCGGCGATGAACTGGCCGTCGTCCGATCCCCGTCTGATGTCCGAGAACGGTGTGGCGGTGGTGAGTCCGCTGCGGTCCCCCGACAGGGTTCGCCCCGCCACCGCGCCCGCCGCCCCCAGTGGGGGCACCGCGGCTGGCCCCACCGTCGTCCCGACGGTGGCCGGCGCCTTCACCAGCCGGGCTGCGGCGCCCAGGGAGGTACGGCCCCGCCTCGTGGAGCCGATCGCTCGAGACGTGCACAGGTCCGAGCCCTCCGCCGCGCCAAGCACCAACCGCCCCCACGCAACCTCGGCGGTGCCATCGACCACGGCGCCGCGCACCACTCCGCCGAAGCTCCCGGCCAGCACCGCTACGTCCACAACGGCTGCGACCTCTCCGACCCCTGGGACCCCGGGGACCTCCGCATCGACGATCCCGCCGAGGGCACAGGCGCCACAGCCGACAGCCACCGTCCCACCGCTGGTGAGCGTGCCACCAACCAGCGCCGTGTCGCCCCCCACGACGCCGCCGGGTGGAAATGCCCCGTCCGCGCCAGCCGCCCCGTCCAGCCCCCAACAACAATCCGCCCGGCCGTCGGCGGGCCCGAGGACCGGCAGTACCGAGGGCACCCGGAGTACCGAGGGCACTGGCAGGACCGAAGGCACCAGCTCGACCGGCGTCGGCCCGTCCGAGTCCGACGGGCGAATCGTCGGCCCCGTCACCGCGGCGGCACCGGTCTCCGTCTAGCCGACGCCCGTCAGCGGACGGTGTAGAACAGCGTCGTCACATACTGGTCGAAGTCATTGATCCGCAGGGTCAGCCGGAGCTGCCATTTCCCCGCCAAGGGCGCCTGCACCCGGTCGCTGCGTGCGTGCCCCGGCGCAGACAGGTCGAGCGGCACCTCGAACGGCCCAAGATCCGCGGTCGGCAGGGACAGCGCCGCGCTTGCCTGCACCAGCTTCTGCGGCTTGCCACTGGGCGCCCAGGTGTACACGTCGAGCGACTCGGCTCCGATCCTGGTCGGAGCGACCCGGACCTTCACCGTCATCGGGCCGGCGAACGCCGTCCCGGTGAACGGCGGTGCATAGCTGGTGCGTGCGGGAACCATGTTCACCAGCGTCGCGGTGAGCCCCAGCACCACCGCCCCGACGACCAGCTCCGAAACGACACCACGCCGCAGCCCGGTCAGTGCGCCGACGCTGGGCGCCGTCCCCGTCCCCGTCCCATCCGGACCGGAGCGGACATCGGCATGATCACCAGCATAGTGGCGGCGCACCCAGCGCTGGGCGAGGGCGCCGAGAGCGATCATGCCAAGGACAAACCACACCTTGTAGAGCAGCAATCGCCCGTAGCCGGTGTCGATGACCGCTCGAAGCGTCCCGATCTCCCGCCAGCTCTGGAACAGGCCGCTGATCACGATCAGGGCCACGGCCACGGCGGCCACTCTCGACCAACGCGGAAGCACCTCCGCCAGCTCCACCGCCGCGGCCCGCCGGACCAGGAAGAGCGCAATGACGACCAGCCCGCCGATCCACACGGACATGCCAAGCACGTGCACCGTCAAGCTGGCCGTCGCGAGCCACACCAGATCCCCCGCGCTGCCGTGGCCGATCGCCGCCAGGGTGACCGCCACCACGACGCCGAGACCCGCCAGCTCGCACGTGCGCCACACATCCAGCGAGCCGATCCGGAGCATCCGGCGCAGCAGCGGAACCGCGAGACAGAGCGCAAGCAGTCGGATCAGCAACAGGTGACCGAACCGCTCCTCCAGGGTCGCCGACAGCACCGACCAGCGGCCCAGCCCGCTCACTCCCAGCCCGGCGGCATAGGGCCCCTGGAGGAGTAGCTGCCCCAGCCCCGCGAGCGCCGACAGTCCCCACGCCGCCGCCACCAGTTGGCCTGCACCGCTCGTCCGCAGCCCCAACGGCCACAGCATCAGCAGAAAGAAGCAGGCCCCCAGCAGAACGCCGATACCTGCGTAACCAGCGAACCGCGCGACACCGAACAGGAATCCGACCGTCCGCGAACCGGAGGTGTCCGCCTCCGCACTGGCAGCCCCGGCCTCCGGCGGTCCGCCCACGCCGAAGGCGAAGGCACCGGAAATCGGGTGACTGTCCGCAGAGATGACCCGCCAGCTGGCCACGTAGGTACCCCTGGGCAGATTGGGTCGCAGCGCAACCATCGCCTGGGACGCCTTCTGCCCCGAGCGCGCCTGTCCGTCGTCGACCCGGGCACCGGCCGAATCGAGTACCCGGATGGAATCCCGCGAGACCCGAACCGACTCGCTGTAACTGATCACAACTCGAGTCGGCGCCGCGGCGAGCGCCGCGCCGTCCGCCGGACTGGTGCCCGTCAGCAGGGCATGAGCAGACGCCGGCGCGACGCCGAGCCCGAGCCCGATCGAGGTGGTGACCATGGCCAGAACGGCCATGGTCACCACCATCACTCTTCGCACGGAGCTACGCCCGCCGCCGGGAGGTCACGAGCGCGAAGGCACCGGCCAGCAGACCGAGCCCGCCCAGGACCACCCCGACTATCCCGAGCCAGCGGGCGGTCCCGTCGCTGCCATCCGGCTGCGAGGTTTCGGCGGCGTTCTGCGTCGACACCGAATCGTGGCCGCCGGTGGATGAACCCGCGACCGCCCCGGCTGCCGTTACCGTCAGCGATGGCGCCGGCCTCTCCGGTTCGCCGGCTCCAGGCTGCGCGACATCGACCCACCGCACCACGTCCCCGTTCGAATAGGTCTGCAGCGTCTTGAACGTGAGCTGGCCGGCCTTGTCCGGCAACGGACCGGCGGAGACGGTGAACGTGTCAAACTCCCCCGGTTTGATCCCCTGACTCCCCTGCGCCGTCCAGGTGATGCGGGTGACCACCTCGCTCACCTGGCCGTCATCGGTACTCAGGGGCTTCGCCGGCGCCGCCTTCGCGAGCTTGTAGGTCCAGCCGGCCTTGGGCTGCACCGACACCGACGCGAGCGGCGTGTCCACGGGGAACTGAACATCGATGCCGGTGGTGGAAGCGTTGTCCTCCTCGGTCGGCACCTTGAACGAGAGCGTGGCGTAACTACCTGCGGACGCCGTGGACGGCTGAAGGGTGACGTGCGCGGAGGCCGGCACTGTCATGGCGAGTACGGCCGCGCCGGCAACCACGCCGAGTACGCCCACACGCCGAAAAAGGCGAAACATGTAAGTCCTTCCAAACGGTCCCACAGCGCAGCGGGAACACAGAGATTCCGTGTCTCTCGGGCGCCGGAGTGTCGTTCGTCAGGCCATGGCAAAAAGCAGCGGCGAGCATTCCGTGGCACACCGCTCCGTCCGACCGACCTCCGGCTGGCCCGGCGGCGGACCACGCCTACGGGCGGATGGCCCAAGTGGCCGGGTGTGGGGGCGGGGGGCCCGTCGGCGGACGTCGACGCGTGGCACTGGCGGGACCGAGGGCACGGCGCGATTCGCCACCGGCCGGAACAGACGGAACAGGACCGCATGGGGACGGAGCCCGGACGCCGACCACAGCACACGCTCCGCGCGGCGCAGCAGCACCGCGACGCACACCGCCGCCAGACCGTGCGCGAACACCATCCGCGCCTCGATCAAGTGGCCGCCCACCCGATGCGTGTGCGGGTGCGCGAGAGCGAAGGTGATGTGGAGCAGAACCTGGGTCCCCGCGACGCCTGCCATGAGCATCGGAAGGCGCCGCTCCCGGCCACCGAGGCCGTAGGCGATCCGGGTGAGCAGGAGAAAGGCGATGATCATAGTTGTGGCCGGCGACCGCTGGGCACCACCAGCCACGTGCGCCGCCCATGCCAGGCACACGGAGGACGACGCGAAGGTGGCAGCTCGTCCAAGGCGAGCCGTCCCTCCACTCGCCGACCAACCTGTGCTCACAGGGACCAAGACTGCCATGTCCGGCCCGCTCATCGCCATACCCCCTCCCGCAACGTCGCCAAGCCGTCAGTTGTCCTGCTGGCAGCACCCCCCGAAATCCGTCAACCTCGGACGGTCAACACCCATCCACGGGTAGCGTCGGCGTTCTCCGACGCCGGAGCCCAGGATCCCGAAGAAGGGCTGATGCATCGTGCGGGTGGTCATCGCCGAGGATTCGGTACTGCTCCGTGAGGGGTTGCGCCGCCTTCTCACCGACGCCGGTTGCGAGGTAGTCGCCACGGTCGGAGACGGGCCCGGCCTGGTCGATGCGGTGGTCACGCACCAGCCCGACGTCTCCGTCGTGGACGTCCGGATGCCTCCGTCCCACCGCGACGAAGGGCTACGAGCCGCGATCAGGGCTCGCTCCGAGGTCACTGGCTCACCGGTTCTCGTCCTGAGCCAGTACGTCGAGAAACAGTACGCGGCGGAGCTTCTCGCTGACGGCGCTGGCGCCGTCGGCTATCTCCTGAAGGACCGCGTCGCCGACGTGCGTGAGTTCGTTGACGCGGTACGTCGGGTCGCCGCAGGCGGCACCGTCATGGATCCGGAAGTGGTAGCACAGCTTCTCGTCCGGAATCGTCGTAACGACCCCATGTCCTCGTTGACTCCTCGGGAACGAGAGGTCCTCACTCTCATGGCAGAAGGCCGATCGAACACCGCGATCGCCGCACACCTGGTCGTGAGCGGTGGCGCCGTCGAGAAACACATATCAAATGTCTTCTCGAAACTCGGACTCGAGCCGACCACGAAGGACCATCGTCGGGTCTTGGCGGTCCTCGCCTATCTGCGAAGCTGAGCGGCTCGATCGGCAGCTCACCTCCTTCCAGCGGCTCGAATGTTTGATCGATTATGTGGCTCTTGCGCGCCCTTGTCAAGCAGGCCCGGGGCTCACCAACGGATCAAGCAAGAACAGCATGTCCATCCAGACCGCTCCAGTGGACGCGCCAGCGATCACAAGGACAAGATGCGCTCTGCGGAGCACAGAAGCGTTGGTATTGGCGTTGGTATTGGCGTTGGTATTGGCCGCCACAACCCCAAGGGGGACTACCGCATCCGACCACAATGCCGGCCGACCTCCTCGGCGAGAATCGCGTCGGCACGCGACACTTGACGAGGATGCCGACACGACGCACAATCGAACGCATGTTCGATGATGATCTGAATGTCGTCCCCCTCCCTGACCTCGAGGTGGAAGTCTGCAGCTGGGCTGGTCGCATCTCGGCCGCGACCTGCCGCTGGCTGACTCTGATCGCGGCCTTCGACCGCCGGAAGGGCTGGTCTGCAACCGGGCTGCCGACCTGTGCGCACTGGTTGGCCTGGCGCTGCGGGATCGGCCTGCGTGCGAGCTACGAGTATCTGCGCGTCGCTCGCGCACTCCAGACGCTTCCGCAGATCAGTGCGACCTTCGCCCGAGGTGAGATCTCCTACTCCAAGGTCAGAGCCGTCACGCGCGTCGCAACCCCGGACACGGACGCCGAGTGGGCCCGTACGGCCGCGCGATGCTCAGCCCGCGAGCTCGAACGGCTCGTCTCCCTCCAGTCGAAGATCAAGTCGGATGGGCGTAACGACCGCGCGAAGAACAGCGACAGGAAGGACTCTGTGCGCTGTTCCTGGCACTGGAACGAAGACGGCACTTTCTTTCTGATCGCCCATCTCGACTCGGAGCGTGGCGCGGTGGTCGCGAAGGCTCTCGCAATGGCCGCGTCAAGTCTCGACCAGTCAACCGGACCACGCGACGACGGAAAGAGCACTACCGATTCTGCGGATGACGACCTGGAAAAGGCGGTGCCACGGGCCCTGCGAGTCGACGCGCTTGCTGGAGTCGCGGAGTCTTTCCTTGCCCACGGCGCACCGGGGCTGACTGATCCGACCTCCTACACCGTCAACGTGCATGTCGATGTCGACACTTTGATCGGCGGAGCCGAAACTCGTCGGGACGACCGTGCACAGAGGGCAGGAAAGGAGGATCCGAACGGTCGGACCTGCGAGATCGAGGGCGGTGCCACGCTCGCGCCAAGTGTCGTCCGACGGCTGTCCTGCGACAGCCTTCTCCGTGCGTTTCTGACCGACTCGAAGGGAAACCCGCTCGCGCTCGGCCGCACCCGACGGAGTCCATCCACCAAGCTGCGGAGGGCCATTTATGCACGAGATAAGGGCGTCTGCCGGTATCCCGGCTGTCGGCACACCCAATGGCTTCAGATCCATCACTTGCAGGAATGGGGGTCCGAGAGCGGGACGACGGACCCCGCAAATCTGGTTTTGCTCTGTTCACTCCATCACCGGCTGATTCACGACAGAGGCCTGATTCTCGAGCGGCGACCGACCGGAGAGCTCCTGGTCTTCGATCCGGATGGAACGGTCACGCAGGAGGCGCCACCGATCAGCAGCGATCCTGACCCGCTGCGCTTCTTCCGCTCCGCCGCGTCCCGTGGCCCAGGCCACGGATCCTCGGCCGGACAGGCCGCGTGAGCGCCTCCTCGCGGGCCGAGTGCCGGTCGGTCTGCACACGTCGCACTCGACCCGGCGTCCCGTCTCGTGACCTAATCTGGCGTGACACGAGGTCGGTTGCGTGGCTACGTGAGGCGATGCCCGTAGGCTCCCGGTCTTGTGAGCCCCATCCTCGCGTCCGGACGAGCTGGGAACTTCCTCCGATCTGTGTTGATCATTCTTCTGCTCGTTCTGATGATGCGGACGGCCTACCTCCTGTGGTTCTTCCACACCCCGGCCTGGACGTCGCGTCCGCACGACATCCGCTACTGCGGCGGATGGTACGAGCGAGCCGACACGCCGGATGTCACCGGCCGACAGGCCAGGAGGACCGCTGGCGGAAACCTCAAGCCAGTGATGCGGTCACCGGTCTTTCGGCCGATCACCGCCCACCGTCCGTCCTCGACCTGCCCGCAGTATCTGTTCGCCAAGGTCGGCAAGGACGTCTACGTGACCTACCGCGCCACCGAAGACTGAGCGGAGTCGCTCAAAGCGGGTCCCGTGAGCACATAGACACGGGCGTGTATCGAGGTGCGCTGCTGCAGCGCCGCGCGGACCGCCCGATGCAGGCCATCCTCGAGGTAGAGAGCGCCCCCCCATTCGATCACGTGCGGGAAGAGGTCTCCGTAGAAGGTCGAGTCCTCATCGAGCAGCACATCGAGCGCCAGTACCCGTTTCGTCGTGACGAGCTGATCGAGCCGGACCTGGCGAGGGGGTATGGCCGCCCAGTCCCGCTGGCCAAGGCCGTGCTCGGGGTACGGGCGACCGTCTCCGACCAACTTGAAGATCACCGGCACCTCCTCCTCGAGGGCGAGACATCCGTCGACTACGACAGCCTAGAATCCCCGCCCCGTCTATAAGACCCCGGTCGGCCCGGAGCGGGAACCGGGTGGACATCAGGACCACGGCCGTGTGGCGGATCCCCGCATCGAGCCGGCGTATCCCTTGACCTCTACGTCAGGTCTGGCTTAAGTAAGCCTAACCTGAGTTTACGGAGGTCGCGATGACGTCGCCAGCCCATACCCTAGACATGATCACTATGGCTCGACGGGCGAGGACGGTCCTTGCCGGTGGCCGCACGGCACTGCTGACTCTCCCCTGTGAGCAGGCACGGGGCTGGGTGGGAGTGATCGACGACGGGGGGGAGCCGGTGCTGATGGCGAGCGCCGACGGCCGGCTGGCCAGCGCCGCCAGGAACGGGAGGCGGAGCTGGGTCGAGGTGCCAGGACACGCTGGCGAGCGCCTGATCCTGGCCGGTCCGCTGCGGGTGGTGCCGGGCACCACGGAGCAGATCCTGAGCCGGCTCGCCGATCTGGGTCGCACGGTCAGCACGGAGGATGGCGTCGCCGATGGCCTTTCCGTGCTGGCGCTCTCGGTCGACGACGTCGTGCTCTGCCTACCCACAGTGGTCAGGGACGGCCGTGCACGCCGATGGCCCTCCGCCACGGTGGGTCGGCGGATCGACCTTGCCTCCTACGCGTTTGCCGAGCCGGACCTGATCAGTGCCTACGCGCCGGAGCTCATCGAGCATCTCAACGTGGGACATGCGGATCAGATGCGCCAGCTCGCCCGACACGCTCTGCCGGCGGCGATCGAGGGCGACATCGCGGGCGTTCAGGTCAGCGGCCTGGATCGGTACGGCATGGACCTGTGGCGGGTTGACGGCGGCGGAGCCCAGCAGGTACGGGTCGCCTTCCGGCAGCCGCTCGTCGAACCGCGCTCCCTCGGCCGCGAACTACGTCGATTGCTCGACCAGTCGGCCAACACCTCGGAATGACGCCCATAATCGGCTCCGGACGTTTCTGCCCCGCGCCCGGAGGCTCAGATGCCGCGATCGCGTCACCGCCTGAGTTTTGCAGTCATGGCACTGGCCACGCTCGCGGCACTGACCACCGCATCCTGTTCCGGTGCATCGGACGGCATCGACAAACCCGGATCGGCCGCCGAGTCCGCACGGCCGGCGAGTCCGGCGTCGCCGAGGAGCGAGAACCCTGTAGTCACCCGCACCACTCGGCTCACTGCCGGCGAGGACGGCCCGGTCGAGATCGGGCTCGTCGACCTGCGTATCAGCGGCAGACTCGCCGTCCTGCGGCTGACCTTCACGCCGCACCTTCGCACAGACCGCCCCGGCGGCGTCTCCCTGCTGGACATGGCGGGTGGTCGAGGCGGCAGCGTGAGCTTGGTCGACACGGTGAACCTGCGTCGCTACCTGGTTGTGCGCGACAGCCGCAATGAGCCACTCGGTCCGATCCCGGCCGTGGTCCGCACCGCCAACGACAGCCCACTGGATGCGACCTTCACGTTCGCCGCGCCGCCGGCCGAGGTCAAGAAGATCGACGTCTATCTGGACGATCAGATCGCCTTCGACGGTGTGGACATCACCCCGTGAGTGGACCTCTCCTCGCGAGTGGTCCGGTCCGCGCAACGTTGGCGTTGGTCGCGGTGCTGGTGCTCGTCGCCGCGGCCCCGGTACCGGACGACGAGTTGCGCACCGCGGTGCACGAGCTGCGGACCGACGAGGCGGTCCGCCCGATCGACCTTGACAGGAGCGTCGTCGAGCTTCGCACCGAGGAACATCGCGGCACCCAGACCATGATCACCCTGAGTGCCGACGTCCTGTTCGCCTTCGACTCAGCCGAGCTCACCGCGATGGCGCGTCGCCAGATCGCCGACGTGGCAGGCCGACTCGCCGGGTCCGCCGCGGCGCCGGTCCGGGTGGACGGGTACACCGACAGCTTCGGCACCCCGGCCTACAACGTGATCCTTTCCCAACGGCGCGCCAGCGCCGTCGCCGATCTCCTCCGTCGCGCGGCGCCGGCCGGGGTGCTCTTCTCCGCCAGGGGGCACGGATCCGCCGATCCGATCACCCCCAACACCCTGCCCGACGGGTCGGACGACCCGGCCGGACGAGCAATCAACCGCCGAGTGACCATCACCTACGGCGACCAGTGAGTCCAATTTGACATCGGCATCGACAATCGTTTCCAATTAGGTCATGTCCCGACCCGCCGCGATCGTCTTCGACCAGGCGAGCATCGCCTACGGGCGGGTGCCTGCGCTGGAGCAGGTTCACGGCACGGTGCGTCAGGGGGAGATCGTCGCGCTCGTCGGGCCCAACGGCGCCGGCAAGTCGACCCTGATCAAGGCGCTGCTTGGCCTGGTGCCGGTGGCGTCGGGTTCGATCACCGTCCTCGGCCGGCCGCCCGCGCAGGCGCGCCGGCTGGTCGCCTACGTGCCGCAGGCGGACACGCTCGACCCGGACTTCCCGATCTCAGTGGCACAGGTCGTCCTGATGGGCCGCTACCGGCGGATCGGCTGGCTGCGGCCGCCCGGGCGGGCTGATCGGGATGCGGCCGCCGAAGCACTGGCGGCGGTGGGCCTCGCGCACCGGGCGCCAGACCGGTTCGGCACGCTGTCCGGGGGGCAGCGGCAGCGGGTGCTGCTCGCGCGGGCGATCGCGGCACAACCGGAGGCGCTGCTTCTCGACGAGCCCTTCAACGGGGTCGACGCGGTCTCCCAGGAGGCTCTGCTGGCCACGATCAAGACTCTCGCCGCCGGCGGCGCCGCGGTCGTCGTGTCCACCCATGACCTTGGCCTGGCGCAGTTGACCTGCGACGGTATCTGCCTGCTCAATCGGCATCAGTTCGGCTTCGGACCACCCGCCGACGTGCTCACCCCCGACCTGCTGCGGGCCGCCTACGGCGGAGCGGCATTGGAGCTGGGCGATCACGGGCTGATCGTCGCCCGCTCATGATCGACATCCTGGTCACGCCGTTTGACCGGCCGTACATGACACGGGCTCTCGTCGAGGCGCTGCTCCTCGGTGCGCTCTGCGGCGCGGTCGGCGTGTATGTGCTGCTACGACGGCTGGCGTTTCTGACTGACGCCGTCACCCACACCGTCTTTCCCGGGGTCGTCGTCGGGTTTCTGGTCTCGGGCCGGTCCGGCATCGTGCCGGGTGCGCTCGTCTGCGCGGTGGCCGCGGCGGCCCTGTTCACGGCGATCGCGGCCACCCGGCGGGTGAACGAGGACGCGACCCTGGCCGTGCTGCTGACGGCCTTCTTCGCGGTGGGGGTGATCCTCATCTCGCGGCAGCATTCGTACACCGCCGATCTCACAGCCTTTCTGTTCGGGCACGTGCTGACCATCGACACGGCGGACATCGTGGTCACCGCGGCGGTGACCGTCCTGGCCGGCCTGGTCCTGCTCGGGCTGGGCAAGGAGCTGCTGCTGCGGGCCTTCGATCCGGAGTGGGCCCGGGCGGCGGGCTACCGGATCACCGCGCTCGACCTGGTCGGCAACATGCTGATCGCGCTGGTCGTGGTCGCCTCGGTCCAGGCTGTCGGGACCGTGCTCGTGATCGCGATGCTCGTCGTGCCGGCTGCGGCGGCGCGGCTGCTGTCCGAGCGGCTCGGCGTCATCGCCGCCGTGGCGGTGCTCGTCGGCATGGTCGGCGCCTGGCTGGGGCTCGCCACCAGCTACGAGGCGTCGGTCGGTCACGACCTGCGGCTCGCCGCCGGGGCCACCATCGTGCTCGTCCTCGTCGCCTTCTATGCCCTGGTGACGCTCGGCCAGGCCACCCGGCGGCTGGTGCGGCGATGATCCTGTTCTCCTCGCTCGGCGACGGCTACGTGCGACGCGCGCTGCTGGAGGTCGTGATCGTCGGAGTGCTCTGCGGTGCAGTGGGCGTCCATGTCGTGCTGCGTCGGCTGAGTTTTCTGACCACGGCGTTGACCCACGCGACCTTCCCCGGAGTGGTGATCGCGACGCTGCTCGGCCTGGGCCTCGTCCTCGGCGCGGGGGTGTTCGGCGTGCTTCTCGTGGCTGTCGTGGCGGCGCTGACCGGCCCGCGCGGCGCTGAGCACGGACGGGAGACCACCAGCGTCACCGCCGTGGTGCTCTCCGGCGGCTTCGCCCTGGGGATGGCGCTGATGTCGACGCAGGAGGGCTTCAGCCGGGACCTCACCGCCTTTCTGGTCGGTTCGGTGCTCACCGTCCAGCCGAGCGATCTCGCCGTCAGCGCGGTGACGGCGGCGGTCGTGCTGGGGGTGCTGGCGGCGCTGCGCAAGGAGCTGCTCCTCGCCGCCTTCGATCCGGACGCCCTCGCCGCCGCGGGCTATCCGGCCCGCCGGCTCGATCTCGTTCTGCTGCTGGCACTCGAGGCGACGGTGGTGACCTCCCTGCCCGCCGTCGGCACGATCATGGCGATCGCCCTGATCGTGGGTCCGGCGGCGACCGCCCGGCTCTGGTGCTCCCGGACATCCACGATGACCGTCGTGGCCGTCGGCGTCGGCGTCGCCTCAGGGGTGATCGGACTCGCTGTCAGCGAGCAGTGGAACGTCGCGGCCGGCGGTGCGATCGTCCTCTCCGTCGCCGCATTCTTCATGATCTCGCTGGTGTTGCGGTCACTCCCGTGGGGTGAACTGGCCGTCGCGGCTGCGGGCCGCCGAAAATCCGCTGGACGCCCCACCTACTCTGGGTAGATGGAGTTCACCCAGTCCGACAAGCTCGCCGACGTCTGTTACGACGTCCGTGGGCCTGTCCTCGACGAAGCGACCCGGCTGGAAGCCGCGGGCGCGCGCATCCTCAAGCTGAACATCGGCAACCCGGCGCCGTTCGGCTTCTCCGCACCGCCGGAGGTACTTGAGGCCGTCGTGGCAAACCTGTCGGGCGCACAGGGGTACAGCGACTCCAAGGGCCTGCGCGCCGCGCGCGAGGCGGTCGTGGGCTACCACAACCGCAAGGGCATCACCGGGATCACGTCCGACAGTGTGTATCTGGGCAACGGCGTGTCCGAAATGATCATGATGTCGTTGCAGGCGCTGCTCAACAACGGCGACGAGGTGCTGCTGCCGGCGCCCGACTACCCGCTGTGGACGGCCGTGGTGAGCCTCTGCGGCGGGCGGCCGGTGCACTACCTCTGCGACGAGACCGCCGGCTGGGCGCCGGACGTGGCGGACATCGCTCGCAAGGTCACCCCGCGGACCAGGGCGATCGTCATCATCAACCCGAACAACCCCACCGGCGCCGTCTATGACCGGCGGGTGCTGGAGGACATCGTCGAAGTCGCGCGGCGCCACCATCTGATGCTGCTGTCCGACGAGATCTACGACCGGATCCTCTACGACGACGCTGAGCACATCGCGACCGCGTCGCTGGCTCCGGACCTGGTCTGCATGACCTTCAACGGGCTGTCGAAGGCGTACCGGCTGGCTGGCTTCCGCTCCGGCTGGATGGTGCTGTCGGGCCCGCGTGGACACGCCTCGTCCTACATCGAGGGGTTGAACATCCTCGCGAACATGCGGCTGTGCGCGAACGTGCCTGGGCAGTTCGCCACACTCGCCGCACTCGCCGAGGACGGCGGTGCGGGCGATCTCGTCCTGCCCGGCGGCCGGCTGCGGGAACAGCGGGACACCGTCGTGAAGCTGCTCAACGACATCCCGGGCGTGTCCTGCGTGCCCCCGCGAGGCGCGTTGTACGCATTCCCGCGGCTCGACCCCGAGGTCTACCCGATCGAGGACGACGAGCGGTTCGTCTTCGACCTGCTGGCAGCCGAGAAGATCCTTCTTGTCCAGGGCACCGGCTTCAACTGGCCGCATCCCGACCATGTCCGGATCGTGACGCTGCCCTCGGTGGACGATCTCACCGACGCCGTCGGGCGGATCGACCGGTTCCTGGCTCGGTACAAGCAGAACTAGTCCTATCGACACCATCGACGAGGTTGTCCACAGGCAGGCGGCGGCTTGTGGACAACCTGTGGACAACTCGCGTCGCGACCTACGGGTCGCGCTCCTGCTCGCCGTCGCCGCCATCGGGGTGGAGATCGCGTTGCACGCCCGGATCGGGCGGCCGCTCTGGTACGACGAGCTCTGGCGCCCGCACTTCGCCGGCGAGCCATGGCCGACGTTCTGGTCGGAGCTCAAGTCGGCGAACGCGCCGTCGTCGCTGGGATCGATCGCACTGACCCGGATGACCGGCGACGTTCTCGGCTGGCATGCCTGGGCGCTGCGCACCGTCACGGCCGGAATCTGGCTGCCGGTGCTGGCGGTGGCGACGTTCCTGTCCGCGCGGCGCTTCACCGGCGTCCTCCCGGCCGCGGGCGGCGCGGTCGCGGTGTCGCTGAGCGGCACCGTCGTCGACTCCGGCACCCAGCTCAAGCCGTACGTCCTCGAGGCGGTCGTCTCCCTCGCGGTGTTCGCCCTGTGGACGGCGCCCGGCGCGCCGCTGCGGAACCGGACCGCCGCCGGCGCCCTGGCCGCGGTCTCGCTGCCCGCCGTGTTCCTGCTGGTACCGCTGGCTGTGGGCGACCTCGTCCGCGACCGCCGGACCGGCTGGCGCGCCGCGCCGGCGCTGCTGCTGGCCGGCGGGCACACGGTGCTGTTCGTCTCCCACCAGTCCAGCCAGCGCGCGAGCCACTTCTGGGATGATCAGTTCCTCGCCGGGCGAGGCGTTCTCGGCGGGCTGCGCTTCACCGCCGACCAGGCACGCGCGGTGCTGGGCGGTGCGCCCCCCGGCATCGACCGCTACGACCCCAACCTGGTGCATTCCCTGCTCGAGGGCCACCGACTCGCCACGACCCTCGTGGGGACCGCGACGGCCGTCGCCGTGCTCGCGGGCGCCCGGGCGCTGCGCCGCCGGGCGGACGGCGCGACCCTGCTGTGGAGCCTGGTCGGCGCCGAGCTCCTTCAGCTCGTGGCGAGCGGCGGACGTTACTGGCCATTCGGGGCATGCCGACCGAACCTGTTCCTCGTCCCGCTGCTGACCATCGTTGCGGCGGTCGGCGCGGGCGAACTGGCGGCCGTGGCCCGTCGGCGCCGCCGTGGGGGCGGCGCTGACGGTGCGGGCGGCACGGGCGGCGCGGGTGGCCGCGGACGCGTCATCAGTGCGGCCAGCGTGCTCTGCCTCGCGGGCGTTGCGGCGACGCCGGTCTGCGCGGCCGCCGGGATCGGCACCATGTGGCGGGAGCGCCACGAGGTGCGCCCGATCGAGGGCATGGTCAACGCGACTCTGGCAGTGCGCGAGCAGTACCGCCCGGGTGACGCCGTCATCGTCGGTGGCCGCCTCGCTCGGGCGGGCTGGCTGTACGGGATGGAGCTCAGCGCCGACGGCCCGCGGCGACCAGGCGCGCGGGTGCCGCGCTCGGCGACGACGTTCCTGAACGCGATCGGTCGCGGCGGGGCGGAACAGGCCGTGCGGACCCGCCAGCATCCGCCGCGGCGCGTCCTGCTGTTCGTCCTCGCCTACGACCGCCGGGGCACGGCCGCGGAGCTCACCACCCTGCGCCGCGGCGGATGGTGCAACCGCGGCGTCCGCTCGTTCCCGCTGACCGGGACGCTGCACGAGCTGGACCGCTGCGCGGTCACGGGGCGGCGGGGGCCGCCGTCGCCATCGGCTGGCCGATGATCGCCGCCAGCGCCGCCCACTGCCGGTCACCGTCGGCCAGCGAGGTGAGCATGCGCTGCTGCAGGACGCCGACCTCGATGCGGGTGCCGTCGAACAACTGGGCGCAGGAGGCCGCCGCCGCGGTATAGCCACGGCCTCCTGCGTCATAACGGGCCCGTGCCCCGGCGGTGGGTGGCACCGGCGCGGTGATCGCCGCCGAGATGTCGGTCCCGAGGGTGGCACACGCGGGTTTCAGGGCGGCGCCGTTCTGCGCGGTGAGCTGGGAACGGACGGTGGCCACGTCGGTGGCCACCCGGATCCGTAGTCCCTCGCTCCCGTGGTACCAGGAGGCCAGCTCCGCGGCGTCGTTCTCCGCGGACACCGGGATGGCCGAGACGGGGGTGGGGGTACTCACGTGCGCACCACCGCCGGGCAGGCCGGACGCGGGCTGCTCGCCTCCGGTCAAGATGGCCACGGAGCCACCGACGACCAGCGCGATCACGCCGAGAATGGCGAGCCGGCTCCCCATCGGATTCTGCAACGGGTCCGGCTCACGCAGCCAACCCGGCCGGCCGCCCTGCCGCGCCATGCCGATCCTCCTCTGCCCATCCGGCCCTGACACCCGACGCAGCGCAAAGGTTATGCCGCGGGGAGTGGCCGGCCGGCGTCGGGGGAGCTCAGCAGTTGACGAGCTCGGGCTTCTGATTGAGGACCTGCGCCTCACGGGAGACGAACTGCCGGTACTGCTCCCCGCCGACCGCGTCGAGGCCGAACATCCCGACCCGGTGGCAGTTCTGGAACACGAGGGCCACGCCGAAACGCCGCTCCAACGCTGAGCGGATGGAGGTGCTGGCCATCGCCCGCAGTAGCTGGCCGCCCTCCGTGTCGGTGGGCGGCGTGCCGTCGAAGGCGGTGAAGTCCGACCCGGCGGCGCGGGCCGACTCGAGCTCGGCCGCGAGCCGCTCGACCAGCTCATAGGCGAACGGCAGCGAGGTGCGGACGCAGTCCAGGAACGCCTCGTCGGTCAGTTCGCCGACACGGGCGGCCTCGACGAGTTGCGGAGTGACCGTAAGTGACATCGGAACCTCCAGGAGTGGTGGCGAGCCTGTCCCCGCCGTGATCCACTCTTTCGGAAATGGATTCCATTGTCAATAACGTTGCCATCGGAGTGCCATCCGGGTCGGCCGAACGGCCCTGACAGCGCGCGAAGGTGAGAAAATGAGACCGTGAAGCACCCCGAGCCGCGACCCGAGCCGCAAGGACGTCGCGGCCCGGCCGGGGGCGACGGCACCTCGGACCTCTGGGCCTCTCGGACAGCAGCACGGACGTGGCGAAGGGAGTGGCGGTGAGCATCGCGAGGAACGAGCCCAGATCGGCCGATGCCGACCCGTCCCCGCGGCCGGTCCCCGGCGCGGCGGCGCGCGGCGCACCCGGCCGCGGCACGACGGTGCGCGCCACCCGGCAGGGCGACGCGGTGTGCGCCGCCCTCGCCGAGACCGACGCCTTCACCAGCGCTCAGGACCTGCACGCCCTGCTGCGCTCGCGGGGCGCCGGGGTCGGGCTGACCACCGTGTACCGCCATCTCCAGGTGCTGGTGGACCGGGGTGAGGTCGACATGATCCGCCGCGACGACGGCGAGACGGTCTACCGACGCTGCGCCACCGCGGCGCACCACCACCACCTCGTCTGCCGGGTCTGCGGGCGGACCGTGGAGATCGCCGGCCCGGAGATCGAGGCGTGGACCGCCGCCGTCGCCGACGCCGAGGGCTTCGTCGACGTCGAGCACACCGTGGAGATCTATGGCACGTGCGCCGACTGCGCGGCAGCGTCGGCCGCCTCCTGAACCGTCACGGGGCAGTGGCCGCGAGGCCGGTACAGCCACGCAGGGCGTTCCAGGCGGCGAGCGCCTGGCTGCCGGCGGCGCCGCTCAGCGGCCGCGGCGCGCCCCCCACGATCCGGGCCGGCACCCAGGTGGCGTCGGTGACCGCCCTGCCGGCCACGGTCAGGCGCAGCACCCCGGACTCGGTATTGCGTCCGGTCCCGGAGGAGTAGAAGACGAAGTTCCCCAGGCCGTAGTCGACGTAGACGCCGTCACTGGTCCAACCCGCCCCGAGCAGGACGTGGGCGTGGCTGCCGACTACGACGTCCGCCCCGGCCGCCGCGAGCCGGGGGACCAGGGATCGCTGCGCGTCGCTCGGGCACTGCTGCTGCTCGACCCCCCAGTGCAGGAACACGACAACGGTGTCGGCCCGCGCCCGCGCGCCCCGCACGGCGGCGATCAGCTTGTCGACCTCCTTCGCCGAGGCGAGGCCAGGCTTGTGCGGCCCGGCGGTCCAGGCGGGGATGAGCTGGTCGTCGAGGACCTGGGTCGCTCCGATGACGGCGATGCGCTGCCCCTTCACCGTCGTCGTGTACGGGGTGAAGGCGCTGGTGTCGTCCTCGCCGATGCCGATGACCGGGAAGTGGGCGTCGCGGGCGTGGCGCAGCGAGTCCTGCAGCCCGGTCAGGCCGTAGTCCATGCCGTGATTGTTCGCCATGGTCACGACATCGATGCCAGCGGCGCGCACCGCGTCGAACGCGGTGGGCGGGGCGCGGAAGGTGAACTCCTTCGGCGCCGGGGTGCCGCCGTCGGTCACCGCGGTCTCCAGGTTCGCGACGGCGAGGTCCGCGGCGGACAGGGTCGCCGAGATCGGCCCGATCGCCGTGGCGGGATCGGCCGCGAGGCGCTGGCCGGGCGTGCCCGCAAAGTGGATGTCACCGCCGAACGCGATGGTGACGGGCTGCCCCGTCGGCCGTCGCGGGCCGTTCCCGACCGGGCTGGAGCCGTCGGCCGAACCGGTGCTCCCGGCGGCCGCACCCGGGGCAGCCGGGGAACCGGTCCCGCCCAGGCTGGCAGCCGAGGCGGTCGCACCGGTCGGCGCGGGAGTCGGATCCGCGTCGTCGCCGTAGGGCATCGAACAGGCGACGAGCCCGACCAGCAGGACTCCGGCCGTGCCGAGGGCCAACCCCGCGGCTCTCGACCGACGCCCGGTCAACCGCCGCGCGACCCCCCCGTCGCCGCCCATGCCGCGTTCCTCCGTCCGACGTCCCCGTCCGGCAAGCCTCGCCGACCCGGCCGCGCCGGGCCAGTGGACGTCACCGGACCGACAGTCGGGACAGGGCGACCAGCCGAGACCGAGCTGACGGCCACCCGGCTGACAGCAGTCACAGGGTCGACAGCAGTCACCCGGCTGACAGCGGTCACAGGGTCGACAGCGCCGGTGCCAGCTCGCGCCACTGCCGGCGGGGCAGCCCGCGGCGGTCGAAGTCCAGAACCTGCACGGCGACCTGGTCGGCCCCGGCGTCGAGATGCTCCTTGATCCGGCCGAGCAGGACGTCGGGGTCGCCCCAGGGGACGATCGTGTCGACCAGGCGGTCGGAGCCCGCGCCGGCGAGATCGTCGTCGTCGAACCCGAACCGGCGCAGGTTGGACGTGTAGTTCGGCAGCCGCAGGTAGGACCCGGTGTGCCGGCGCGCCAGCTCCCGGGCCTGCTCGGGGTCGTCGTGCAGGACGAACGCCTGCTCGGGAACGAGCAGCTTGTCCGGGCCGAGGATCTCGCGGGCCGCCGCGGTGTGCTCGGGCGGGACGAAGTAGGTGTGCGCGCCGTCGGCGCGATCGCGGGCAAGACCCAGCATCTTCGGCCCGAGCGCGGCGAGAACTCGCGGCGGCGGCTCGACCGGCGCCACCGCCCGGTACTGCTCGGCGGCCATCCGGTCCATCTCGTCGAGGTAGGCCGCCATCTGCGCGAGCGGGCGGGTGTAAGGGGCGCCCCGGATGTGCATCAGCTCGGCGTGGGAGACGCCCAGCCCGAGCAGGAAACGGTCGGGGTACGCCTCCGCGAGGGCGAGCTGCGCGGCGGTCATCGTCAGCGGGTTGCGGGCGAGGATCTGCGCGATCCCGGTCGCGATCGTGATCCGTGCGGTGGCCGCGAGGGCGAGGCTCGCGGTGACCAGGACCTCCCGGCCCTTGACCTCACCCGTCCACAGGGTGGGGTAGCCGAGCTCGTCAAGCTCGGCGATGGCTTCCCGGACGACACCGGCCGGGGAGAAGTCGAACTGCCCGCTCCAGACACCGACCTTCCCGATGTCGCGGCGGGCCGGCGGGCGGGGCACGTCCTGCGCACTCGTCACCGCGACACCGTACCGACCCGGGACCCCGGCACCGAGCGGGGCGGCGTGACCACGCGCGCGGCGGACTCACAGATCGGGTTGCCGGCTTCCGTCTGAGGTCTATCGTTGCCGAGTGTGACGGAGCTCATGCAGCTACTCACTCCGGCTGGTCATCGGATCACCGTCGCGTCCCGGGCCAGGACGCCCGAACCGGACGCGCCGCCCGCCGCGGCGCCCGACCGGCCGGCAGACACACCGCCGCCCCCCGGCCGGCCGACGCCCGGCCGGCCGGCGGACGGGCCGGACGCCGTTAGGCCGAGTGGAGCGCTCACCGCCGTCGACATCGACCTGCCCGCGTACGTCGCCGACCTCACCGACGACGAGCTGTTCGGCCTGTACCGGGACATGGTGCTGGTCCGACGCATGGACGAGGAGGCGACCAGCCTGCAGCGGCAGGGCGAGCTCGGGCTGTGGGCGAGCCTGCGCGGTCAGGAAGCCGCGCAGGTCGGGTCCGGACGGGCGCTCGGACCCGATGACATGGCGTTCCCGTCCTACCGCGAGCACGGGGTGGCCTGGTGCCGCGGCGTCGACCCGGCGGCGGTCCTGGCCATCTTCCGCGGCGTCAACCTCGGCGGCTGGGATCCGGCCACGCACGGCTTCGCCCTCTACTCGATCGTCGTCGGTTCGCAGACACTGCACGCCACCGGCTACGCGATGGGGATGACCTGGGACCGCTCGGCCGGCGCCGCGATCGTCTACTTCGGCGACGGCGCGTCCAGCGAGGGCGACGTCAACGAGGCGTTCGGCTGGGCGAGCGTGTACTGCGCCCCGCTGGTGTTCTTCTGCCAGAACAACCAGTGGGCCATCTCGGAACCGACCCGCCGGCAGAGCCGGACCGAGATCTTCCAGCGGGCGGCCGGATTCGGCTTCCCCAGCGTGCGCGTCGACGGCAACGACGTGCTGGCGTGCCTCGCCGTGTCCCGGTGGGCGCTGGCGACCGCGCGGGCCGGCCGTGGGCCGGTGCTCGTCGAGGCGGTGACCTACCGGATGGGCGCGCACACGACTGCCGACGACCCCACCCGCTACCGGTCGCCGATCGAGCTCGAGGCGTGGCGCCGGCGTGATCCCCTGGACCGGATGCGCGCCCATCTTGCGGCCCGTGGCCTGCTCGGTGAGGAACGTGACCGACACCTGGCCCTCGAGGCCGACACCTTCGCCCATGAGCTGCGCGCCCGCTGCACGGCGATGCTTGACCCGGACCCGACCAGCCTGTTCGACCATGTGCAGGTCACCGAGAATGGGCTGGTGGCGGAGCAACGCTCGGCGTTCGCCGCGACGCTCGACCCGGGTGACGGCGGGACGGACGACCGGCTCGACCTGGAGGATCGACTCGGCACCGGGGATCGACTCGGCGTGAGAGATGGGCTCGGCGTGAGAGATGGGCTCGACATGAAGGGTGGACTCGTGGCGGGCGAGGCGCACGTACCAGGGGAGGCGTGGTGACCAGCGGAGCCGTCATCACCGGCGAGCAGCCCGCCGAGGTCGGTGGGGAGCGGACCGGCGAGCCCGCCACCCCCGTACCGATCACGCTCGCGAAGGCGTTGAACCTGGGCCTGCGCTCGGCGATGGCGGCGGACCCCAAGGTGGTCGTGATGGGCGAGGACGTGGGCACCCTCGGCGGCGTGTTCCGGGTGACCGACGGCCTGCAGAAGGAGTTCGGCGAGGCCCGGGTCATCGACACGCCGCTGGCCGAGTCGGCGATCATCGGGACCGCGATCGGGCTGGCCATGCGCGGCTACCGGCCCGTCTGCGAGATCCAGTTCGACGGCTTCGTCTACCCCGCGTTCGACCAGATCGTCAGCCAGCTCGCGAAGCTGCACTACCGCTCCGGCGGGCGGATCAGGCTGCCGGTGACGATCCGCATCCCGTTCGGCGGGGGCATCGGTGCCGTCGAGCACCACAGCGAGTCCCCGGAGGCGTACTTCTGCCACACCGCGGGGTTGAAGGTCGTCGCCTGCTCGAACCCGGTCGACGCCCACCAGATGATCCAGCAGGCGATCCGCTCCGACGACCCGGTCATCTTCCTGGAGCCGAAGCGGCGGTACTGGGAGAAAGCGGTGGTGGACCCCCGGCCGCCGGGCGAACCGTCTCCGGACGGGACCACCGGCCTGCACAGCAGCGCGGTGGTGCGCGCGGGCACCGACGCGACCCTCGTCGGCTACGGCCCGACGGTGCGGACCTGCCTGGATGCCGCCGAGGTCAGCGCGGCCGACGACGGCCGGTCGTTGGAGGTCGTCGACCTGCGCTCGCTGTCCCCCCTCGACCTCGAGCCGGTGCTCGCCTCCGTGCGGCGGACCGGACGGCTGGTCGTGGTGCACGAGGCGCCGTCGAACGTCTCGATCTCCGCCGAGGTCGCCGCCCGCGTCACCGAGCAGGCGTTCTACTCGCTGGAGGCGCCGGTGCTGCGGGTCACCGGATTCGACACCCCGTACCCTCCCGCCCGCCTTGAGGACCACTACCTGCCCGACGTCGACCGCATCCTCGACGCGGTGGACCGGTCCTTCGGCTACTGACCCGCCCGCACTATCCGAACTGGGGTTCCCCGTGGCGCAGCGACAGTTCCGGCTCCCCGACCTGGGCGAGGGTCTGACCGACGCGGACATCGTCCGCTGGCTCGTCCAGGTCGGCGACTCCGTCACGGTGAACCAGCCGCTCGTGGAGGTCGAGACCGCCAAGGCGGTCGTCGAGATCCCGAGTCCGTTCGCCGGGGTCCTGGTGGAGATCCACGGCGAAGCGGGCAGCACCCTGGCCGTCGGCGAACCGCTGCTGACGGTCCGGACGGCCGATGCCGGGCAGCCCGAGCCCGCGGACGCGGCCCCCGAACCGGCGGCGGCCGCCTCCGGGTCCACCGGCGGCGCGGCGGGCGGCGGACGGCTGCCGGCCTCCCGCGACGGCGGTGCCGGCGAACGCGTGCCGGTGCTCGTCGGCTACGGGCCGCGCCAGGGTCAGCAACGTCGCCGCAGTCCCCGCCGCCAGGCCGCCCCGGGGCCCGCCCGCGGGAGCGGACCGGCGCGGGTGGACGGCGCGGCGCTCGCCAAACCCGCGGTGCTCGCCAAGCCACCCGTCCGTAAGCTGGCTCGCGACCTCGGTGTCGACCTCGCCGGGATCGCCGGCACCGGCCCCGACGGCACGATCAGCCGGGACGACGTCCAGGCCGCCGTGCGCACCGCCGCCCCAGCGACGCCCGTGGCGACCCCGGCGTCGCAGCCGACCGCGCCCACCACACCGGATGCACCCACCACACGGGACGCACCCACCACACGGGATGCACCCACACCGGATGCGATGCCGGCCGCCTCCCGGCGGATCGGCGCGGTCCCGGCCGACGCGGCCTTCTCCCCGGGGACCGGTGCCTGGCACGTGCCCGTTATCGGGGTGCGGCGGTCGATGGCACAGGCCATGGTCGCCAGCGTCGCCGCCGCGCCGCACGTCACCGAGTTCCTCAGCGTCGACGTGACCGCCACCATGGCCGCGCGCGAGCGCGTGGCGGCGCTGCCGGAGTTCGGCGGCATCAAGGTCACGCCACTGCTGTTCGTCGCCAAGGCCCTGCTCGTCGCCGTGCGCCGGCATCCGATGATCAATTCTCGCTGGGTCGAGGACGGGGGCGCGGGCCGGGCGGAGATCCAGGTCCCCGACCGGGTGAACCTGGGCATCGCCGTGGCGGGGCCGCGCGGCCTCGTCGTGCCGAACATCCCCGACGCGGGCCGGCTCGATCTCGTCGGCCTCGCGCGGGCACTGGCGGGGCTCACCGCGTCGGCCCGGGCGGACCGGCTCGACCCGGCGGATCTTCGTGGCGGGACCATCACCATCACCAACGTGGGGGTGCTCGGCGTCGACGTCGGAACGCCGATCCTGAACCCGCCGGAGGCCGCCATACTTGCTCTGGGCTCGATCCGTCCCACTCCCTGGGTGCACGACGGTCAGCTCACGGTACGTACGGTGGTGCAGCTCGCCCTGTCCTTCGACCACCGCATCGTCGACGGGGAACTGGGTGCGGCGGTGCTCGCGGATGTGGGCGCAGTGCTGACGGATCCCACGCTCGCCCTCGCCTGGTCGTGATCGACTCATCGGATCCACCAGCACGCCACAAAGCACGCGAGAGGGGCGCACAACGGCGCACAGTCGGCCCCCTGGTACGGTTGCGCCTCTGACCGGCTTCCGGCACAAAGAGGTGGAACCATGACGCGAGTGGAGGCACTTCAGGCCGCGGACGAGTTCGTCGCCAAGGTTCTGACCTCTGCCAACTCCAGCGGCCGGTTCACCGGCACGCTGAACCTGGCCGAACGGGTCGACCTCACGCTCCGGGTGGCCCGGTTCCTCCTGGAGGGGCAGTCCTCCTCGGACACCGACGACCTGCTGAAGCGGGACATGCGCAACGAGCTGGACCAGGCCTTCCCGCCGCTGCGTACGTCCTGACGGCGACCCGGACGACCACGCCGCCCGGAGCCCGGTTCCCCGGACCCGGGTTCACGGGTCGTTCCGGGAGGCGGGCCGGGCGGCGGCGGGCAGGTGGACGGGCCGGCAGGGGATAGGAACTCACCGCCGCGGTGCGTAGCGCTCCTCGCTGCCCACGTGGACGACAGGCTGCGGGTCGGGGTCCGCCTCCAGGTGACGCGTGGCGTTCAGCTTGCGGTCCTCCTCGGGCGTCAGACCCGGCTCACGCCGGCGCGGCGCCTCGACCGGGGTGACCGGGTCGACCAGGACCGTGTCGTCGATCGAGATCGGAGTCGGCACGCCGCTCTCCACCGACTCCTCGACGATCTTGCGGCGCCACTGGCTCTGGTACAGCGTGATGCCGAGACCGACTGCGCTGACGAGCATCATGATGAGGCCGACCACGTCGAGGTCGAGGCCGGAGGGATCGGAGCGGACGGCGAAGGCGAGGATGGCGCCGAGGGCGAAGAAGGCGAGGCTCAACGGGATTCCCATGCAGCCCCATCTACCCCCGGATCCGCCCAATACAACCCCGCCGGGACGGCAATTGCCACGGATCGCGTGAGACCTTCCGCGATCCGTGGCAACCCTCGCGGACCAACCGCGACTCGTGGATCATCGAGATCAGAACGCGTCCTCCGGGAGATCCATGAGTCCGAGCTCCGTCGACTCGACCACGGCCCGGCGCGCCTTGAGCTCTGGCAGCACGTTCGCCGCGAACCAGCGGCCCGCGGCCACCTTGCCCTGGTAGAAGGCCGTGCCCTGGTGGCCGCCCCGGTCCGGGCCGGTGCCCGCCTGGTCGAGGGCGCGCTGCGCCGCCTCGGCGCCCCGCAGCAGCAGCCAGCCGATGAGCACATCACCGATGCTGAGCAGCAGGCGGGTGGAGTTCAGGCCCACCTTGTAGACCTGCCGGGCGTCGTCGGCGGCACCGGTGAGGTAGCCGACCAGCGAACCCACCATCGCCTGGACGTCGTCCAGCGCGGCCCCCAGCGCCTCCCGCTCGTACTGCAGTGCGCCGTTGCCGGCCTCCGCCTTCACGAAGGTCTGGATCTCCCCCAGCACAGCGGTCAGCGCCTGCCCGCGATCGCGAACGATCTTCCGGAAGAACAGATCCTGACCCTGGATCGAGGTGGTGCCCTCGTAGAGAGTGTCGATCTTGGCGTCCCGGATGTACTGCTCGATCGGGTAGTCCTGCAGGTAGCCGGAGCCGCCGAAGATCTGCAACGAGGTCGAGAGCAGCTCGTAGGACCGCTCGGAGCCGACCCCCTTGACGATCGGCAACAGCAGGTCGTTGATCCGGACCGCAAGTTCGTCGCTCTCGCCGCGCGCCGCCGCCTGTGCCACCCGGTCCTGGAACGTCGCGGTGTACAGCACCAGTGAACGCATGCCCTCGGCGTACGCCTTCTGCAGCATGAGCATCCGGCGGACGTCGGGATGGTTGATGATCGCCACCCGGGGCGCGGTCTTGTCGGCGGACCGGGTGAGATCGGCGCCCTGTACCCGGGTGCGGGCGAAGTCGAGCGCGTTGAGGTAGCCGGAGGACAGCGTGGCGATGGCCTTCGTGCCGACCATCATCCGGGCGTACTCGATGACCTGGAACATCTGCGCGATGCCCTCGTGCACGTCGCCGACCAGCCAGCCGACCGCCGGGGCCCGCTCGCCGAAGCTCAGCTCGCAGGTCGCGGAGACCTTCAGGCCCATCTTCTTCTCGATGTTGGTGACGTACACGCCGTTGCGCTCCCCGGGCGCTCCGGTCGCCGGATCCGGCATGAACTTCGGCACGACGAACATCGACAGGCCCTTGGTGCCCGGGCCGTGCCCTTCCGGCCGGGCGAGCACGAGGTGGAAGATGTTCTCCGGAACATCCCAGTCGCCGCTGGTGATGAACCGCTTGACGCCCTCGATGTGCCAGGTCCCGTCGGGCTGCTCGACCGCCCGGGTCCGTCCGGCGCCGACGTCGGACCCGGCGTCCGGCTCGGTGAGCACCATCGTCGCGCCCCAGTGCCGCTCGAGGGCGAAGCCGGCGAGTGTGCGCTGCCACTCGTTGCCCAGCCGGTGCAGGATCGCCGCGAAGGTCGGGCCGGCCATGTACATGAACACGGCCGGGTTCGCCCCGAGCAGCAGCTCCGCGGCAGCCCAGGCGACCGTCGGCGACGCGCCGAGCCCGCCGAGGTCCGTCGGGACGAACAGCCGCCACCACTCGCCGTCCTGGACCGTCCGGTAGGAGCGTTTGAAGGACTCGGGCAGGGTGACCGAGCCGGTGGCCGGGTCGAGCGTCGGCGGGTTGCGGTCGGCATCGGCGAACGACTCCGCGACCGGGCCGGTGGCCAGGTGCTCCAGCTCGGCGAGCACCTCGTGCGCGGTCTCGGCGTCCATCTCCTCGAACGGAGCGGTGCCGAGCGTGCGATCGACGCCGAACACCTCGAACAGGTTGAACTCGAGATCCCGCAGGTTGCTCCGGTAGTGGCCCATGAACGGCTCCTTTCCGGGAGCGCCGGGCGGCGCGCACGGCCGGGACCGGCTTGCTACTCGTGAGTACGGTGTTCCCATGCTACCCACGAGTAACCCGTTGACAAGTAGGGCGACGCGGTAGGCAGCTCCACCAACGCGCACCGACCGCGACAAGCACGGATCGGTCGATGTCCGGCACGTCTACCCTTGCCACCATGCGTGACGAGACGACCCAGGAAGTGCGGCTTGCGGTCGTCATGACCGGTGGCGCCAGCCTCGCCGTGTGGATGGGCGGAGTCGCCACCGAGATCAACCTGGCCACCAGCCCCGGGCACACTCGCGCCGACGATGCCGACGCCGCGGTCGCCGCCCGGTACGCGCGGCTCGCGGCCATCCTCGACGTCGAGCTCAGCGTGGACGTGCTCGCCGGGGCCTCCGCCGGCGGGATCAACGCGACCATGCTCGGCTTCGCGAACGCCCGTCACGGCGACCTCGCCCCGCTGCGCGAGCTGTGGCTGTCCCTGGGCTCGCTGGACACGCTCATGCGCACCCCCGACGAGAGGGCGTACCCGTCGCTGCTGCGGGGGGACGCCGCCGTACTGCCCGCCCTGCACACCGCCCTCGGCGCCGTGGCCGGGACGACCGCGCCGCAGCAATCCGCCGCCGCCCGGCCGACCTCGGTGTTCGTCACGACGACGATCCTTCGGGGCGAGGTCGCCGAACACACCGACTCCCTCGGCGGCACGATGTACGACGTCGACTACCGGGGCCTGTTCGTGTTCGGCACGCCGGACCTCACCGATCCCGCGGCAATCCCCCGTCTGGCGCTCTCCGCCCGGGCCAGCTCCGCGTTCCCTGGCGCGTTCGAGCCGGCCTATGTGCCGGTCGGTCACGCCCTCGACGACGCCCACCCGGACATGGCGCGCTTCGTCAACGCCGCCCGCTCCTTCCACGCCTCCGACGGCGGGATCCTCGTCAACCGGCCGATCGGCCCGGCGCTGGCGGCCATCTTCGACCGCCCCGCCGAACGCCAGGTCCGCCGGGTGCTGACCTACGTCGTGCCCTCCCCCCGCCCGACCTCGTCGATGCCCGACGCGCAGCCCAGTGGGCGGCAGGCCCCCGCAACGCACCAGCTCACCGGAACGCACCAGACACGGGGGCCTGGGCTGTTCCGCGGACCACGGCTGTTGCGCGGACCACGGCTGTTGCGCGGACCACGGCTGTTCCGCGGGACACAGCTGCTCCGCGGAACACAGCGCGAGCCGGGGCGGGCGACCGACGCGCCGCCGGCGCCGCCCCTGCCGTCGGTGAGCAGCACCCTGCTGGGGGCGCTGGGCGCGGCCCTGAACCAGTCGATCGGCACGGACCTCGCCGCGCTGCGCGAGCACAACGAGGCCGTCCGCGGAGCCCGGGCCGGCCGCCGGCGTCTGCTGCGGCTGGCTCCGGCGGGCTCGGCCCGGCTCGCCGACGACAGCGTCTACGACGCCTACCGACGCGCGGTGGCCGAACAGATCGCGGTGCCGGTCGTCGAGGCACTGCTGCGCGTGCTCACCGACCGCTCGGACCTGCCGCGCCCGCCGGACGCCGATGCGCTGCGCACCGACGCCGCGGGCCGTGCCCGGATGACCAACGCCGCCGTCGGCGCCGTCCTGGAGACGTTGCCCGGCCGGCTGCCGGGCGTCGGGGACCTCGACGAGCTGTGGCGGCTCGGGCAGCCCGCCCTCGACGGTGTCCGGGGCATCCTCGTCTCCATGATCAACGAGGGGTACGTGCTGTGCCCCGAGCCGGTCGAGCGGGCCCGCCTCGCCCGGCTCGCCGCCGCCGTGCACGACGCCGCCCTGCCCGCAGCCGGCGGCCCACCGCGCCCGACCGGATCCGGCCACAGAGGGGCGGGCGCGGCCGGGTCGGCAATCGCGGACGCGCGCGGGCCCGCTTCCCTCTACACCTCGTCGCCGCGGCCGGGGGTGTTCACGACGGTCAGCGAGACCCTCGCCGCGATGCCTGGGGCCCCGCTGCTCGACGTTCTCGAGGAGGCGACCCGCCGGTGGCTGCGCTCCGATCCCGTAGGGGCGGCGTCTCCAGCGGGTCCCAGCAGCCCAGCAGGTCCCAGCAGCCCAGCAGGTCCCAGCAACCCAGCGGAACCCGGCAGCCCAGCGGGTCCCGACGACCCGGCGCAGCCGGGGTCCGGGTGGGCGTCCCTCGCTCCGGTCGTCGGCGAGCTGCGCGGTGAGATCGCCGCCCTCGTCCGTCGCTGGACCCCGCCCACGCCACCCCCCGCGGGGCCCAGGATCCAGCCGGCGGGGCTCAGCGTCGGGCAGCGCCGGGCGCTCGCCGCCCGCACGCTCACCGACTTCGTCCACTACCTGCCGACGGCCGGTGCGGACGCATTGATCGCCCTGCTCGATCTGCACCTGGTCGAACGCACGACGACCGGCGGCGTGCTGGACCAGTCGGTCGAGCTCGTCCAGATCAGTGCCGACCTTCCAACCGCCCTCGACCCCGCCCGCCGCCTCGCCGAAGACAAGGTCACGGGCCTGCAACTGGGCAACTTCGGCGCCTTCGCGAAGTCCTCCTGGCGGGCCAACGACTGGATGTGGGGGCGGCTCGACGGCGCCGGCTGGCTCGTGCGCATCCTGCTCGACCCGCGCCGGCTCGTGCTGCGGCGGGACCTCGCCGTGCCCACCGGCCCCCCGGTCGACCCAGGCGGTGTTGCCGGCGAGGGGCGGGTCGCCGGCACCGCGGCGCTGGCCCGCCGGGGCTGGCTGGTCACGCTCGTCGACGACCTCGCCGAGGTCGCGGGCACCCCCGTCCCGCAGGACGCGCTCGACGAACTCGCCTTCCTCACCGATCCGGACGCGCCGGTGCCGCTCAGCCTGCCGGTCACGGCCACCTGGGTGGCCGCCGGAATTCAGCGGGACATCGCCGCCAAGGAGCTCGTCGGCCTTGCCCGGGCCGTCCGCCAGGACAACGACTCCGGCCTCGATCCGCGACCCACCGCCAACTTCCTCGCCGCCGTCGACCGCGCCCTCGCCCCCGAGCCGACCAGCACCCCGCCGGCCAGCACCCCGCCGGCCAGCACCTCCCCGGCAGGGAGCGCCGACGGGATGACGGCGGGTGCTTCCACCGGTGCGGAGGTGATCTCGCTGGCGGCGGCCGCAGCCGCCCGGGTCGCGGCCTCGCAGCGGGCCACGCCAGACCAACCGGGCCTGCCAGAGCAGCCGGGCACGCCAGACCAACCGGGCACGCCAGACCAACCGGGCACGCCAGTGCAGCGGGGCACGCCAGAGCAGCGGGCCGCGCCGGCGACGGCGACGGCGACGGCGCAGGAGCCACCACCCGCCACGCCCGCCACCTCACAGCCGTCGACCCCGCCACGGCCCTCAGCCCCGCCACGACCGCCAGGCCTCAGCGGGGTGCCGGTGGCACCGGGAATGCTCGCGCCACGAGCCGTCGACGATGTGCTGCGGGCCTGCCAGGTCCCGACGGAACGCATCACCGACCGGGCGCAGGGCCCGATCCTCGTCACCGCCCTGGTCCAGATCGTCGCGGTGGCCGCCGCCTGGATCGCCACGATGCGGGTCCTGCCGCGGCCCCTGCGACCGGCGGCGTTCGTGGTGCGCACGGCGGCGCGGCTGGCCTACGAGCTGGTCCGGGACGTGTCCCATGGCCGGCGGCGGGTGGTGATCGGACTGGGGGCGGCGCTGGTGGCTCTGGGGATCGCCGGTGGTTTGGTCAGTTCCGGCGTGGTCGGGGGACTCGGCATCCTCGTCGCCCTGCTCGGGCTGCTGATGATCGGACTGACGAGCTGGCGACGGGTGCCCGGCGGGCTGGCCGTGCTCGCCGCCGGGCTGATCGCGGTGATCGCGGCGGCGGGAGTGTTCCCGGTGCTGCACGACCGGCTGTTCGACTGGCTGGAGGACGACGCGGTTCCCTACCTCGCCGACCATCCCTGGGCGTGGGCGACCGTGTTCGGAGCGCTCGTGCTGCCCGGTGCCTGGTCGCTCGCGGAGGCCCTCACCACTCGCCGGGCCCGCCGCCGGGGCTGAGCGCCGGCCGGGTGGCTCCGCCGCGGTCGCTCAGGAGACGTCCGACCAGCTCAGCATGCCGTTCGGGTCCCGCAGGCAGGACACCGGCCGCCCGGCGGGGTCCCGCAGGACCCGGCCGACGTCCGTCGGCTGGCACGATCCGCCCTCTTCCGGCGGAGACTGGGCGGAGGACGTCGGCGGCTCGGTGGACCACCGGCCGTAGGCGGCGGACACACCACCGCCGGCGGCGGACGCACCAGCGTCGTCCGGGACGCAGTACAGCACCAGGCCGTTGACGGCCATCGCCGGGGCCTTGTTGCGGTCAGGTGCGCACGCCTCGCCGAGGAACACCGCCGACGGCTGCGGGGCCGGCACCGCCGTGGTCGCGGCAACCCCGCCGGCACCGGCACCCCCGCTGGCCGCGCCGGGGGCGGGGCTCGCCCCGGGAGCCGCCGGCGCCGCGCCCGCACCCGACCCAGCCGAGCCCGCCGTGCCCCCAGACCCAGCCGTGCCCCCAGACCCAGCCAAGCCGCCAGACCCAGCCGTGCCCCCAGACCCAGCCGAGCCCGCTGCCCCGGAGGCGCCGGACGAACCACCGCCGGCCGTGGCGCCGTCGGGCGCGGCGCTCGCCGACTCTGTGGCGCCCCTGGCGGCCGGCGGGGTCCCGGTGGGCGCGGCCGACGTGCCCTGGTCCGGTGGGAAGGGGCTGGCGGCGACCGAGGTGTCCGACCGGGCGGCGACGTCCTCACCCGTCGAGCCGGACTCCGAGCAGCCGACCAGAACCGCGAGCAGCAGGCCGCCCGTCATGGCCAGGCCGAGCCGCCCCGAGCCCGAACGGGCGGCCGGCCGGCCGTACCCCGGACGCGGGCGGGCGGACCCGTGCCGTCCCGGTGCTTGCGCACCACTCACGGCGAACCTCCCGTCGCAGGTCGGGAGCCGAGTCATACCCGGTTTCGGGCCCGGCCGACCAAGGCCCCCGGTCCAGCTTAGGTAGCCGCCTGCTCCCGTCGGGGCAACTTGCCGGGAACTGGGCCGTCCGGGCTCGTTCCCGGCGATGTGGGGACCCGTTGGGCAACGCTGCGCGTTGTCGTGGCCGCATCCACGTCACGAACGAACAACGCAAGCACCGCACCCACCAACGCCAGCGATGCGGAGACGAGAAGGACCCAACGTCGCGTGAGCGCGTCGGCCGCGCTGGAGCCCGCGTCCGGCAGCGCCAGAACGGCGCGGTGAACACGGTCAGGGCGGCGAGGAAGACCCGCCGGGCGCCGAAGCGGTCCGCGAGCCGGCCCGACGCGGGGATGACCACCGCGAGGCTGACCAGGTAGCTGGTCGCGACCGTGTCGATGGAGTCGATGCCGGTCCCCAGAACGCTGGCGATCGACGGGAGCGCCACGTCGGCACGATCGTGGTGTCCATGATCGTGACGAACGTCGTCGCCACGAAGACGACGGCGACGACCGTCCGCTGGTCGGCGGGGCGCAGCACGCGCAGCGCGGCCACCTACCCGACCGGGCCCGAGCGCGCCGAACCGACCGGCCGCGCGGCCCCGCTGGTCGTCGCGACCTGGTCCGGGACGACCGCGGCGACGGGCCGCAGCGTGCCGTCCACCGCCAGCTCGGCGGCGACCTGGTCGAGCGGGACCGCGGGCCGCGGCGGCAGCGGCGCGGCCTGGGCCTGCGTGCCGAGCTCGACCCAGCCGACCAGCTCCTCGCCGTCGGCCAGCCCGAAGGCCGCCCGGACACGCGCGCTGTCCGGCAGCGGCACCGACTTCCAGGCCGAGGCCAGGCCGAGGGCGTGGGCGGCCAGGCAGATGTTCTGCGCGGCGGCGGCGGCGGAGGCGTCCTGCTCGGCGACGGGCACCTTCGACTCGACGCGGGCCGCGACGACGGCGATGAGCGCCGGGGAGCGGGTGGCCTTGCCGGCGGCCTTGCGCACGACCGGTTCGGGCAGGGTACCGACGGCCTGTGCCGCCGCGGCGATGGCGCCCGCGAGGGTCGCCCGCGCGTCGCCGCGGACGACGACGAACCGCCATGGCCGCAGCATCTTGTGGTCGGGCGCCGTGGTGGCGGCGCTGAGGAGGACGGCGAGCTGCTCGGTCGTCGGCCCGGGCTCGACGAGGCGGGTCGCGGTGCGACGCGTCATGAGGCAGGCGAGGGCATCCACGTGGGACTCCTTCATTGACGAGGTACCCTCACTATGAGGAGCACCGTCCTAAGATAACGCCGCCACCACCGTAGACGAGGAGGGCACCCGGATGCCGCCACCGGACACCGGCGACGAGGTCGTGAACCTGCTGCTCGCCGCCGGCCACCAGGTGCGCAACGCGGTCGACGAGGCGTTGCGGGCGAGCGTCGGGCTGACCCTGCGCCGGTTCAAGGTCCTGCAGTTGCTCGCGGACAGCGGGCCCTGCCGGCTGCGCGACCTCGCCGACGCGGTCGCGGTGGCGCCCCGGACGATGACCGAGACGGTGGACGACCTGGAGTCGGACGGCCTGGTGGCGCGCCGCTCGCATCCCACCGACCGGCGTGCGGTGCTGCTGGCGCTCACCCCGGCGGGCCGGGAGGCGCTTGCCGTCGGCCGCCGACGGCGGGCGGAGACGGTGGCCGGCTTCACCCGGCATCTCACCGCGGCGCAGCGGGCCCAGCTCGTCGAGTTGCTGGCCTCCATCCCGCGGCACGTACCCGCCGCGCCCGGATCCACCACCCATTCCGGGGCAGCCCAACGGTAGACCGCGGCGACCGAGCGGTTACCGTAGAGGCGCCCCGATCGGACGATCCGCCGGGAGGCTCCCGTCACCGCCGTCGTCCAGGTAGACCGCCTGACCAAGCGATACGGGTCGCACGACGCCGTGCGGACGATCAGCTTCGCGGTTCGCGAGGGCGACGTCACCGGTTTTCTCGGCCCGAACGGCTCCGGGAAGACGACGACGCTGCGCGCCCTGTTGGGCCTGGTGGCCCCGACCTCCGGAGCGGCCCTGGTGTTCGGTCGCGCCTACCGTCACCTCGATCGGCCAGACCGGCCACCCGGCCGGGCGGGGTCACCGCAGGGTGCCCGCTGAGATGCCCGGACGACAGGCCGGCGTGGGCCTGCTGGTGCGTACCGAGCTGTTCAAGGTCGCCAGCAGTCGCTGGCAGCCGGTCGCCCTGACGGCGGTCCTGATCCTGCACGTGCCGCCGATGCTGTGGGCCGGCCAGAACGCGGCGGCGAGCTGGCACGGACTGCGGTCGCGCTCGGGGTTGTTCACCGGCTACGCCATGATGGCGTTCGGCGTCCTCGTCGTCGCGCAGGAGTACCGCCATCGGACGGCGGCCCTGACGACCGAACTCGAGACCGCCGCCCTGGCGAGTGCGGTCGGCTGGGGGGTACTTGCCCTGGTCGCCGGGCTGTTCGCGGTGGGACGGGACCTGTCCTCATGATCGAGGCACCTCGCCCACCGGCCGGCGGCCCGCGCGATCCGGACCGATCGCCGCGCCCCGCGGGCCCACCGCACGGACGGGACAGAAAAGTAGCACCGGTGTGGGACGGATCACCTCCGACGCGTCGGGTAGACGCATCCCCCACCGCGCCGGCCCGAGATCGGCCTACCATCCGGCACATGGTGCCGTGCCCGACATGCGCGGAGGACAATCCCGAGCGGGCGCGCTTCTGCTCCGGGTGTGGGAATCCCCTGCCCACCGCGGGAAGCGGGGCGCGCAAGACTGTAACGATCATGTTCGTGGACATCGCCCGGTCGACGGACATCGGCGAGAAGATCGACTCGGAACCGCTACAGCAGGTGATGTGGCGGTTCTTCACCACGGTGCGCGAAGTGATCTACAACCACGGCGGCTCGGTCGAGAAGTTCATCGGCGACGCCGTCTTCGCCGTCTTCGGCATCCCGGTGCTGCACGAGGACGACGCGCTGCGGGCCGTGCGCTCGGCGCTGGACATCCGGGCCGCCATGGAGGCGCTCAACGCCGACCTGCAGGAGAAGTGGGGTCTGCGGCTGCGGGTGCGGATCGGGATCAACACCGGTGAGGTCACCGTCGCCGGCGGCGGCGTCACCGGGGACGCGGTCAACGTCGCCGCCCGGCTGGAGAGCGCCGCGCCGCCGGACGAGATCCTCATCGGCGACACCACCCACCGGTTCATCCGTCACAGCGTCACGGTGACCCCGGTCGGCCCGCTGGTCGTGCAGGGCAAACGCGACCCGCTGCGGGTGCACCGGCTCACCGGCCTGGTCGACCCGACGGCGGGCCCGGGCAGCCGGGCGCAGATCCACGGCTTCACCGCGCCGGTGATCGGCCGCAACCGGGAGCGCCGCCGCCTGCAGGACGCGTTCGAGGCGGTCGCCGAGGAGCGCGCCTGCCACCTGTTCACCGTGCTCGGCTCGGCGGGCATCGGCAAGTCCCGGATGGTCGGCGAGTTCTGCACCTCCATGGCCACCCGGGCCACGGTGCTCACCGGCCGCTGCCTGTCCTACGGCGAGGGCATCGCCTACTGGCCCCTGATGGAGATGGTGCGTCAGGCCACCGGCCTGACCGCCGACGAGGCCGCCCCGGACGGCCGGCGCCGGCTGCGCGAGCTGCTCGACGGCGTCGGGCAGGCCGCCGAGATCGTCGAGGCGCTCGCGCCGCTGGTGGGGCTCGGTGGCGCCGAACTCGGCCCGCAGGAGAGCTTCTGGGCGGTCCGCTCGTTCTTCCAGGCTCTGGCGGCGCGCCGCCCGCTGATCCTGTGGTTCGACGACGTCCACTGGGCCGAGCCGACGCTGCTCGACCTGATCGAGAACATCGCCGACTGGTCCCGCGACGCACCGATCATGCTGCTCTGCCTGGCCCGCCAGGAGCTGCTGGAGGACCGGCGGGACTGGGGCGGCGGCAAGTTCAACGCCACCTCGATGCTGCTCGCCCCGCTGACGGAGGCCCGCTGCCAGCGCCTGATCCGCAGCCTCATGGGCTCCGACGACCTCGACCCGGCGCTGGTCACCCGGATCACCACCTCGGCCGCCGGCAACCCGTTGTTCGTCGAGCAGATGGTCGCCGCCCTCGTCGACGACGGGCTGCTGCGGCGCGAGGGCAGCCGCTGGATCGCCACCGGCAGCCTGCGCAACGTGACGGTGCCGCCGACGATCTCCTCGCTGCTCGCCGCCCGGCTCGACCGCCTCGACCCGCCCGAGCGCAGCGTGCTGGAACGCGCCGCCGTCGTCGGGGAGCGCTTCTACCTCGACGCCGTCATCGACCTGTCCGATCCGGCCGAGCGGTCGATGGTCGCCGTGCACTGCCTGAACCTGGTCCGCAAGGAGCTGGTCCACCCCGACCGCTCGGACCTGCCGGGCGTCCAGGCCTTCCGGTTCCTGCACGTGCTGCTGCGCGACTGCGCCTACGAGGCCACCTCGAAGCAGCGCCGGGCCGATCTGCACCAGCAGTTCGCCCACTGGCTGCAGGCCCGTCTCGTCGGCGGCCCGGGCGAGCACGACGAGCTCGTCGGCTACCACCTGGAGCAGGCGTTCCGCAATCGGGTGGAGATCGGCCAGCGCGACGCGGAGACCGTCGAGCTGGGCCGCTCCGCGGCGACCTGCCTCATCGAGGCCGCCGACCGGGTGCGCCAGGGCGACGAGACGGGCGCCGCCCAGCTCCTCAAGCGGGCCATCACCCTGCTGCCCGAGACCGACCCGCTGCGGCTGCGCGCCGAGATCGACCTCGGCTGGGCGCTGTACTCGTTCGGCCGGTTCTCCGACGCCGAACGCATCCTTCGCCAGGTCACCGAGCGGGCCCGGCGCGCCGGTGAGGATGGGCTGCGGGCGCACGCCAGGCTCGCCCACCTGCGGGTGCTGTTCTCCACCGACCCGGAGGGCCTGGTCGCCACCACCCTGACCGAGGCCGCCGCGTCGCTGGCCAACTTCGTCCGCTCCGGCGACGACGTCGGCGCGGCACTGGCCTGCCGCAGCCAGGCCAACGCCTACCTGGCCGCCGGCCAGTTCGCCGCGGCCGAGCGGGCGATGGAGAACGCCGTGCGCCACGCCGAGGAGTCCGGTGTGCCGCGGGCGGCGCAGTCACTGCGCCGCGAACTCACGCTGCTGATGAGCTGGGGGCCGCGGCCGGTCGCGAGCGGCCTGGCACGCGCCGGCGAGGCCCTCGACGCGGCCGGGGACGACCGGGCCCTGCGCCGCGCGCTGCTCGCCCAACTCGCCGTCCTCACCGCGATGTCGGGCGACCTGGAGGGTGCGCGCATCCACCTCAAGGCCGCCGAGGAGATCGTCCACGACCTGCGGGCCCCGCGGGCCGATCCGTTCCACGGCGGGTTCATCGTCGCGCGGGTGGCCCTGCTCGCCGACGAGCTGACGGTCGCCGAGCGGGAGCTGCGCCGCAGTTGCCGGGCCCTGTCCCGGATGGGGGAGCGGGCGCTGCTGGCCAACCGCGCCGCGGCGCTGGCCGACGTGCTGGTGCGCCTCGGCAAGGTCGACGACGCCGGCAAGTACGTGACCCGCTGCCGGGACGCCGCCGCGGCCGACCAGCTACCCGCCCAGGCCGGCTGGTGCGGGGTGCACGCCAGGCTGCTGTCCCTGCGCGGGCGCGACGCGGAGGCGCTGCGCTTCGCCGACACCGCCGTCGACCTCGCCGGACGCACCGACGACGTCGACGGGCAGGGCCACGCGCTGCTGTCGCGGGCGGAGGTGCTCTACCGGGCCGGGCGCAAGGACGACGCCGCGGAGAGCATGGAGGCCGGCATCACCCGGTACCTGCACCGCGGCAACATCGCGGCGGCGAATCTCGGGCGCAGGCTGTTCGAGACCCTCGACCGGCCGTCGTCGCTGTCCGGCTGAGCTCACCACCGCCGCCTGCGTCCGCCACCGGCCCTGCGTCTGCCACCGGGCCTGCGTCTGCCACCGGGCCTGGGCCCCCGGGCCGTCAGCGCAGCAGGCCGCGCAGCCGGGCCTGTTCCTGCAGCCAGTGCAGCTCCTGGGCCCACAGCCGCAGCCGCTCGACCGCGGCGAGCTGCCGGGCAAGCGCCTCGGCGACCGCCGGCCGGCTCAGCGCCTCGACCCCGGACGGCGACCACTGCCAGTCGGCCTCTTCCTCGCAGGCCCGCCGGTAGGCGGCGCGGCGCAGGACGATCTCGGCGAGGGCGTAGTCGACCTGCTCGGTGAGCAGGTGAAGCCGCGCCAACAGGTCCGCATCACCGACCCCGGGACGGCCGCTGTAGGCGGGCAACGGTACGGGCCGCACAGACATGTTGTTTGAAGCGTACGAGCGAACCGCCCCCGGGAACAGTACCGGGGGTGGACAGATCGGTGACCTTCCACCCCACCCCGGGGGATACCCGGGTCGGGTGAGATGGCCGCCCGGATGTGAGCAACCGGGATCGGAGGGAAGGCATACGGTACGGCGCCGGCGGCGTCGATCGGATCCGTAAGTCCGGCCTGGGGGTCTTTCGGTGAGTCTCACACCACCCGTCCTGCTGATGGTGCTTGGATTTCCGCTTCTCGTCATGGCTGGAATGCTGATGATGGGTGGGATCGAGAAAAAGCTGATCGGTTCGCGCAGCATGCTGTCCCGGGTGGCCGAGGAGGCCGCCGCCGCGGCCGGGTCCGCGGGTGACACCGAGAACCCCGCCGGTCGCGGGCTCCCGCCACATCCGGCACTTATGGGCCCCTTCCGGACAGACGACGTCCCGACCGCTCCACTCCGCTTCACGCTACGGACAGTGATGTCGGACGACGGCACCCGCGCTCCGCGGAACACCACGGCGCCCGGCCTGGCGTCTGCCCTGGCGCCCAGCATGGCGGCCGCGGTGGCGAGCTCCGCCGCGGTCTCGGCCGCCCACACCCACCCGCTGGACCGCCCCCAGCCGGCTCCCGCCGCGAGCTCCCCACCGCTGGCGGGCTGACGGCGGCAGTAGCCGGCCGGGGCGCGGGCGCCGTCTTCCGTTCCGGAACGGAAGACGGCGCCCGGCCAAGCCAGGTCCAGCCAAGCCAGGTCCAGCCAAGCCAGGTCCAGCCAAGCCAGGTCCAGCCAAGTCCGGTCCAGCCAAGTCCGGCCCGGCCCGGTCAGCGTCGGCGAACGCCCTCGCCGACGCGAAGGCGACCGTCGAGGCCGGTCTCGTGCAACAGGGCGACGAACGCCGGGGTCGGCGAGGAAATCCGCAGCTCGCAGTGCACGCGGCGGAGCAGCAGATCGGCCCGGAGCAGGGCGGCGAGCCCCGGGATGTCGATCGAGCGCAGGCCCGCGACGTCCACCGTCACCGTTCCCCCGCCCCGGCCCAGCAGCTCGCCGATCTGCTCCCGGAACCGCAGCCGGCCGGCGGTGTCGAGCTCACCGACAAGCTCGATGACCACGTCCTCGCCCGACCGCCGCACGGACATGGTCAGGGCTCCGGCGTCGACCCGCATGCTGCCCGCCCCCCCGAAGTCCTCGTCACCGTGCGGGGCCGCCCCCCCGAACTGTTTACGGAGAGTAACATGAGGAGGTCGGCTGGGCGCCCGTCCGGCGGCTCTCAGGCGCCGCGCAGGCGCCTGATCAACGCGTTCGTCGAGCTGTCGTGGCGCGGCTGCGAGTCCGGGGCCGTCAGCTCCGGCACGATCCGCCCGGCGAGCACCTTGCCGAGTTCGACGCCCCACTGATCGAAGCTGTTGATGCCCCAGACGGTCCCCTGGGTGAACACCTTGTGCTCGTACAACGCGATGAGCTGCCCGAGCACGAACGGGGTCAGCTTCGGGGCGAGCAGGGTGTTGGTCGGCCGGTTACCCGGGAACGTCCGGTGCGGGACGAGTTCCGGTGCGACCCCCTCCGCCGCCACCTCCTCGGCGGTCTTGCCGAAGGCGAGGGCCTCGGTCTGCGCGAGGAAGTTGGCCAGCAGCAGCGCGTGCTGGTCCGGCCCGTCCGCCGGTCCCACGCCGGGGTGATTCGGCTGGGCGAAGCCGAGGAAATCGGCCGGGACGATCGTCGTCCCCTGGTGCAGGAGCTGGTAGTAGGCGTGCTGGCCGTTCGTCCCCGGCGTTCCCCAGACGACCGGGCCGGTCTGTGCCCCCACCGGCCGGCCGGCGAGATCGACGCTCTTGCCGTTGCTCTCCATGTCGAGCTGCTGGAGATAGGCGGGAAAGCGGTCGAGGTACTGGCTGTACGGCAGCACGGCGTGCGCGGTGAATCCGTGGAAGTCGCGATACCACACGCCGATCAGCCCGAGCAGCACGGGCAGGTTCCGCTCGAACGGCGCGGTCCGGAAGTGCGTGTCCATCGCGGCGAACCCGGCCAGGAACTCGCGGAAGGCCGCCGGCCCGATCGCGATCATCACGGACAGTCCGATCGCCGAGCCGACCGAGTAACGGCCGCCCACCCAGTCCCAGAACTCGAACATGTTCTCGGTGTCGATGCCGAACTCCGCAACCTTCTCGGCATTCGTCGAGACCGCGACGAAATGCCGGGAAACCGCGTCCTCACCGAGGGCCGCCGTCAGCCAGGAACGGGCGGCCCGCGCGTTGGCGAGCGTCTCCAGGGTGGTGAACGTCTTCGACGCGACGATGAACAGGGTCCGCGCCGGGTCGAGGTCGACCGTCGCCTCCCAGACGTCGGTCGGGTCGACGTTGGAGACGAACCGGACCGCGATCCCGCGGTCGGAGTAGTCGCGCAGCGCGTCGTACGCCATGGCCGGGCCCAGATCGGAGCCGCCGATGCCGATGTTGACGACGGTGGTGATCCGCTCGCCGGTCGCCCCGCGCCACTCCCCCGAACGCACCGTCTCCGCGAACGCGGACATCCGGTCGAGCACCCGGTGCACCTCGGGCACCACGTCCACGCCGTCGACCTCGATGCGGGTCCCCGCCGGGGCCCGCAGCGCCACGTGCAGCACCGGCCGGTTCTCGGTGACGTTGATCCGCTCGCCGCGGAACATGGCCTCGATGCGCTCGGCGAGGCGGGCCCGCCGGGCGAGCGCCACGAGCAGCTCGACGGTGCGCGCCGTCAGCCGGTTCTTGGAGTAGTCGAGATAGAGGCCGTCCGTTTCGGCGGTGAACGCCTCACCCCGGGTGGGATCGGCGTCGAACAGACCCCGCAGCGACACCTCGGACATCTCGCGCAGATGCGCCCTCAGCGCCGTCCATTCCTCCGTCGCGGTGATGTCGGGCGGAGCCGCCAGGGCGGCGGACTCGGTTGTCGACATGACGTGGACGCCCTTCCTCGCAGGTTCAACACGTTGCCGCCACAACCACCATCGGTGCCCGTGGCACATCATCCGGACTCCTGCCCGTCATCCCGACACCTGTTGCATCATCCGGACCGTGGCGGCGCCGACACTCGTCGACCCCAGCAGCATGCACATGTCGCCGATCCGACGTCGCAGGGCGCCCCCGGACGGGCGGCGGAATGGGAAGGTCGGGGTCGTAGGATCGCCAGGAACCCGACGAAGGCGTCATTGCAGGCCAGGATGCCGCGGGTCGGGACGGGGACGGCGGTGCGGCAGGGTGCCCGACGGCGTTAGCGGACGGATCTGAACCTTGTTGATTGACAGATCACTCGTGGAGGCGGCGCTTCCGGGTTACACCGTCGAGGGCGACCTGGGCCGGGGTGGCTACGGGCTCGTGCTCGCCGGGCAGCACCGGCTCATCGGACGCAAGGTCGCCATCAAGATCCTGCTGGACACCTCCGACGACCCCGATCTGCGCGCCCGCTTCCTGGCCGAGGCCCGGGTGCTGGCCGAACTCGACCACCCGCACATCGTGCGCATCCACGACTACGTGGAGCACGAGGGCACCTGTCTGCTGGTGATGGAGCTGCTCTCCGGCGGCACCCTCAAGCAGCGGATCAGCGCGGGTCCGGTGTCCCCGGAGACGACCTGCTCGATCGGCCTGGCCGCCGCCGCGGCCCTGGCCAACGCGCACACGCAGGGCGTGCTGCACCGCGACGTCAAGCCGGACAACATCATGTTCGCCGGGGACGGCCTGCTCAAGGTCACCGACTTCGGCATCGCCAAGATCTTCGACGGGGCGGAGACGACCGCCAGCGCGATCCTCGGCACCCCGCGGTACATGGCCCCCGAGCAGATCATGGGCGTGCGGCTGTTCCCGTCGACCGACCTCTACGCCCTCGCCGGGGTGCTCTACGAGATGATCGCCGGCCGGCCCCTGTTCGGCCGCCAGATGGCGGTGCAACCGCTCACCCACCACCATCTGACCGTCATGCCGGAGCCGCTCACCACGGTTCCGCCGCCGATCTCAGCCGTGATCATGCGCGCGCTGGCGAAGGACCCGAGCGCCCGGTTCGCGGACGCGACCGACTTCGCCCTCGAACTCGCCCGGGCCGGCAGCCGGGCCTTCGGGCCGAACTGGCTGTCCCGGTCGGAGATCAAGGTCCGGGTGGACGACGAGATCCGGGAGTCGGCGCTCGGCGTCTCGACCACCCCGCGGCCGCCGGTCTCGGGCGCGCCGGGTTACCCGGCCGGACCCGCCCGCGGATCCGGCCCGGCCCGCCCCGGCTACCCGGCCGGTCCAGGCGCGTTCGGCAACCCCGTCGGCGCCGGTGGCCCGGGTCGGCCCAGCGGACCAGGCGGACCCAGCGGTCCCGGAGCCCGGCCTGGGCCTGGCGGGCCTGGGCCTGGGCCCGCCGGATCTGGGCCTGGGCCTTCTGGACCTGGGCCTGGTTCCGGACCTGGGGCTGGGCCTTCCGGACCTGGGGCTGGTGGACCGGGGATGGGTGGACCGGGGACGGGTGGGCCGGGGATGGGCGGCTACCCGCCGCCCGGCGGCTACCAGAGGCTTCCCGGCACGCCGGCCGGCCTCGGCGGCCAGCCGGGTTCCGGCGGCGGCCCCGGAGGGCTCGGTGGCCCCGGCGACCCCGGGTTCACCGGTGCCCCCACGGTGCGGGGCAACCAGGGGCCCGGACCGAGCGGGTGGGGCGGATACCCGCCGGGAAGCACGCCTCCGCCCTACACGCCGCCGCCACGCCCCCAGGGCGGTGGTTACGGCGGCGCGCCCGGGGCCGGCGGACCGGGCGGCGCGCAGTTCGGCCCGCGTCCGGGCGGCGTGCCGCTCGACCCGACCCGGCAGGCCGGGCACCGCCAGACCGCGGCCACGCGCATCCGCGCCTCCTGGATCATCGGCGGCATCGTCTTCGCCTTCGTTGTGGCGGCCACCGTCGGCATCGTCCTGGCCGTGGCGACCTCCGGCGGCGGAGGCGGCGGGGGCGGGGGCGACGACCGCGCCGCCCAGGCCGCGCCTCGGGTCGCCACCGCGTACCGCGGTCAGGCGCTGTCCGTGCAGGGGCTGAGCCCGTACAGCCTTGCCCTCGACCCCGACGGGTCGCTGCTCGTGTCCAGCCTGGCGACCGACCGAATCCAGAAGATCACCTCGACCGGTGCCGCGGACGACTTCGCGGGCACCGGCGCGGGTGGGAGCGCTGGCGACGGCGGCCCGGCCACCGCGGCCCAGCTTGACGGTCCGGGCTCCACCACCCGGGACAAGGCCGGAAACATCTACATCGGGGACGCGAAGAACAACCGCATCCGCAAGGTAACGCCCGCCGGGGTGATCTCCACGGTCGCCGGCACCGGCACCGCGGGTTACAGCGGCGACGGCGGGCCGGCCACCGCGGCCCAGCTCAACAGCGCCGAGAAGGTGACCACCGGGCCCGACGGCAGCGTGTACTTCTCCGACTACGAGAACCACCGCATCCGGAAGATCGACCCGACGGGGATCATCACGACGTACGTGGGCACCGGCGTCGCCGGCTACACCGGTGCCGGCGGCGCGGCGACCCAGGCGAAGATCGACGGCCCGAACGACATCACGATGACCGACGACGGCACGCTCTACTTCGCCGATCTCGGCAGCGACACCATCCAGAAGGTCACCCCGGACGGCGTCATCAGCACGATCGCCGGCACCGGGGAGGCCGGCTTCTCCGGCGACGGCGGCCCGGCCCGGGCGGCCAAGCTGAACGTGCCATCCCTGTCGATCGGGCCGGACGGGAAGACCTTCTATCTCGCCGACTACCGCAACAACCGGGTCCGGAAGATCGACCCGAACGGCGTCATCACCACCATCGCCGGCACCGGCACCGAGGGCTCCGGCGGCGACGGCGGCCCGGCGACGGCCGCCCAGTTCAAGAACCCGAGCTCGGTGGTGGTCGACGGCAGCGGCGCCGTGTACGTCGCGGACAACGGCAACGACCGGGTCCGGCGCATCGACCCGGCCGGCACGATCGCGACGATCGCCCAGCCGGGCTGAGCCGACCGTCCGGGGACGCCGCCACGCCGGGCGCGTCCCCGGCGGCGTGGGAACCGCGCCCAGGCGCCGGCCCGGCACGGGCAATCGATGGCCGGGACGCCCCGCATCCGGTTCTACGGAAGGGATATCGGCAGGTGCCCACCATGATGGAGCGGCGTTTCCTTCCCACCGTGAACGGCGGGGTCCGCACGCCCCCAACCCGATGACAGGACAGGTGGACACCGGGCGCGTGGCCGCCGCACTGCCCGGCTACGAACTGGGCGGCGAGCTGGGCCGCGGTGGATTCGGCGCGGTGCTCGCCGGCCGGCACCGGCTCATCGACCGGATCGTCGCGGTGAAGGTGCTGCTGGACCCGGGCGGCGCCGGCGGCGGCGATGCCGGCGGCGCCGGCGGTGCCGACGACCTGCGCGCGCGGTTCCTCGCCGAGGCGCGGGTGCTGGCCGGGCTGGACCATCCCCATGTCGTGCGCATCTACGACTACGTCGAGCGCGACGGACTGTGCCTGCTCGTGATGGAGCAGCTCACCGGCGGCAGCCTGCGCCACCGGAGCCGGACGCTGACCGGCCCGGCGCAGGTGGGCGCGATCGGCGTTTCGGCGGCGGTGGCCCTGGCCGCCGCGCACGGGCGGGGCGTGCTGCACCGCGATGTGAAGCCGGACAACCTGCTGTTCACCGGGGACGGCGTCCCCAAGGTCACCGACTTCGGCATCGCCAAGATCGTCGAGGCGACCGCGGCGACCACGACCGGGCTGGTCGGCACCCCGCGGTACATGGCGCCGGAGCAGATCACCGGTGGGCGGCTGGGTCCGGGGACCGACCTCTACTCCCTCGCCGTGGTGCTGTACGAGCTGTTCGCGCGCCGCTCGCCGTTCCCGCCCGACCTGCCGGTCGCCGCGCTGCTGCACCACCACCTGTCCGTGGCACCGCTGCCCCTCACCGAGGCGCCGGGACCGGTCGCCGACCTGATCGTCTCGGCCATGGCGAAGGAGCCGTCATGGCGACCGCCGTCCGCACTCGACTTCGCGGTGCGCCTCGCCGCGGCGATGACCGCGACTCTCGGTCCCGGCTGGCTGGCCGCGAGCGGCATCCCGGTCCGTCTCCCCGACGACGTGCTCTCCGCGGCCGGCCACCACCCCGTCACCACCCCGCACCCCGCCACCACCCCGCACCCCGGCTCCACCCCGCACCCCGGCTCCACCCGGCACCCCGACACCGCGCCACATCCCGGCACCACCCCACACCCCGACACCGCGCCACACCCCGGCACCGCCCCACACCCCGGCACCACCCGGCACCCCGGCGATTCCCGCCTGTACCCCACGTCCCACTGGGGCCCCACGCCCCACTGGGACGACCCGGCCCGCCTGGGCGCCCAACGCCATGGCGACGCCGCAGCCCAACCGGCGTATCCGGCCGGTCCAGGGGGGTTCGGGCCGCGCAGCGGGCCGCCGGACGCCCCCGGGCCGCACCGCACCGGCGACCCTGCGCGGGGCGGACGGGGCGGACGGGGCGCACGCGGGGGACGGGGCGGACGGCGGGCGCGATGGGGTGGCCGCCGGCGGCTGGTGGTCACCTCGGTGGCGGCGGTGGGCGCGCTTGCCGTGGCGGCCGGGCTGCTCGTCGGCCTTGGGGCGTTCGGCGGCGGTGGGGACGGCGACCGGCATCCCGCCTACGCCGGCGCGCCGGTCGCCCTCGCCGGGCTGTCCGACGCCGGCGGCCTCACGCTCGGCGCCGACGGCTCGCTCTACCTCACCGACCCCGGCGTCGGCACCGGGCAGGGCCAGGTCGTCCGGCTCACCTCCGCCGGCCGCGCCGACCGGATCGGCGGCGACGGGCCGCGGCCGACGCCGACCGCCGACGCACCGTCACCGTCGCCGTCCCCACCACCGGTGATCGGCGACGGGGGCTCGTCCCTCGCCGCGGACCTGCAGGATCCGGCCGGGGTGGCGGTCGGGCGTGACGGCGCGGTCTACCTGGCCGAACGCGACGCCGGGCGGATCCGGCGGATCGGCCGGGACCGGGTCATCACCACGGTGGCCGGGGCCGGTCCCGACTACTCCGACGGGTTCACCGCGGACGTCGGCGACGCTTCCAAGGCGCACCTGGACGATCCAAGCGCCGTCGCCGTCGACGATGACGGAGTGCTGTACGTGGCGGAGGGCTACCGGATCCGGCGCATCGAGAAGGGCCGGATCACCACGGTCGCGGGCAAGGCGACCGAGTTCGGCTCGGCCGGCGACGGCGGCCCGGCCGCCAACGCGACGTTGTACCAGCCCAGCGGCCTGGCGCTCGGCGACGACGGGAGCCTGTACGTCGCCGACAGGGGCGACGACACCGTGCGGCGGATCGACCCGTCGGGACGCATCACTCTGGTCGCCGGCCGGCCCGGCACCTACGGCAGCCGGGGCGACGGCAAGGCCGCGACCGCGGCCCTGTTGGACGACCCCGCGGGCCTCGCGCTCGGTCCCGACGACTCGCTGTACATCGCCGACTCGGGCAACGACGTCATCCGCCGGGTGGACGGGCACGGGATCATCACCACGGTGGCCGGGACCGCCTCCTACTCCGCCGGCGACCACGACGGGGCGCTGGCCACGCAGACCCGGCTGAGCGACCCGGCCGGGGTGGCCGTCGACCCGACCGGCGCGGTCTACATCGCCTGCTCCGACGGGACCGTGCGACGGGTCGGGCGGGACGGATTCATGACGACCGCCCTGGGGCCGCCCGAGCACTGACCCGCACCGAGCCGGTCCGTCCCGGCCGCGCCGCGGCCGCCGTCCCGGGTCGGAGTTTCCGGGCGTGGACGCCCGACTCGGTGTCCTCGCGTGGGCCTGGGCCGGCCGCCGGCAGCCCACTCGTGCCGCCAGGGCGCCGTCGCCGCCTGGATTGGCATACCTTCGCCGATAGAACTGCCCGCCCGTCAGGCCTGCCTGCCGGTGCGACCCGCAGGCCCGGTCGTGCCGCCGGCCCGGTCGTGCCGCCGGCCCGGTCGGTGCCGCCGGCCGGACGCTGCCGCTCCCGGTCGGATCCACGGGCCGCAGGCCGATGCTGCCCCGGCCGGTCAGAGCGCCCGTGGCGGCCACAGTGGCGAGCGGGTGGTGGGTTGCCGGACGGCTCTCTGGGAGGACGCGTGGGCGGACCCGACCGCCGGTCGGTGTTACGGGCCGCAGGCGCCGGCGGGCTGGCGCTCGCTGGCACCGGGCTCGGCAGCACGCTGCTCGCCGGGTGCCGCGGGGACACCCGTCCGGCGCCCTCCGCCGTCGACTGGCAGGCCCTCGATGCGCGCCTGACCGGCCCGCTGCTGCGTCCGGCGGACCCGCGCTACGCCGCGGCCAGCATGCTGTTCGACCCGGCCTTCGACGCGGTCCGACCGCAGGCGGTCGCCCGGGCCACGTCCACCGCCGACGTCCAGGCCTGCGTCGAGTTCGCCCGCCGGACGGGGCTGCCGCTGGCCGCCCGCGCCGGCGGGCACAGCTATGGCGGCTATTCGACGACGACCGGCCTGGTCGTGGACGTCACCCCGATGGCCGAGGTGGCCGCGGCGCCCGGCCAGGTCGCGCGGATCGGGGCGGGCGCCCTGCTCGTCGACGTGTACTCCGGTCTCGCGCGGGCGGGGCTGGCGCTGCCGGCGGGTTCGTGCCCGACCGTCGGCATCGCCGGGCTCGCCATGGGCGGCGGGATCGGCGTGCTCGGCCGGCGCTACGGCCTGACCTGCGACCGGATGGTGTCCGCCGAGGTGGTGCTCGCCTCCGGAGAGGTGGTGCACACCGACGCGGACCACGAACCGGATCTGTTCTGGGCGCTGCGCGGCGCGGGCGGCGGCAACGTCGGCATCGTCACCTCGTTCACCTTCGCCACCCACCGGGCGACGCCGCTGGTGCTGTTCACCTACCACTGGGCCTGGGACGGCGCCGCCGACGTGGTGGCCGCCTGGCAGGACTGGATCTCCGCTCCCGGCGGCGCACCGGAGAGCCTGTGGTCGACATGTGTCGCCTTTTCGGCGCCGTCGGCCGGCATCGGCGGCACCCCGACGCTGCGGGTGAGCGGGGTGCTGTCGGGCGGTGCCGGCGACGACGCGGTGGCCGGCCTGCGCGCGCGGCTCGCCGACCTGGTCGCTGCGGCCGGCCACCGGCCCACCGGGACCTACGTCACCACCCGGGGTCATCTGGAGGCGATGCTCATCGAGGGCGGCTGCGCGGGCCGCGCGGTCGAGTCCTGCCACCTGCGCGGCCGGACGCCGGGCGGCCTGGTGCCACGGGTCGCCCAGCGGGCCGCGTCGGCGTTCCTGCTGAAGCCGATGCCGTCGCGCGGCGTCGAGGTACTGCTGGGCGCGGTCGAGGAGCGCCAGCGGACCGCCGGGGCGGGCTCGGGTGGGGTGATCCTGGATTCCTGGGGCGGAGCGATCAACCGGGTCGCCCCGGGCGAAACGGCGTTCGTCCACCGCAGCGCGATCGCCAGCGCCCAGTACGTCGCCGGCTACGCCCCGAACGCCACGCCGGCCGCGAAGGAGGCAAACCGCCGCTGGCTGCGTTCCACCGTCGAGGTGACGGCGCCGTTCGTCTCCCAGTCCGCCTACCAGAACTACATCGACCCCGAGCTCGCCGGCTGGGCGCAGGCGTACTACGGGGCGAACCTGGATCGGCTGCGGCAGGTGAAGCGGGCCTACGACCCCGACGACCTGTTCCGCTTCGCGCAGGGCATTACGCCGGCCTGACCGCGGCGGCCGGGTGATCCGGCCATTCCAGGTCGGGCTCCACCCCGCCAGGCGAGGAGGCAAGGTCTCGAGCCGCCGGGCCGCGGCGATGATCGGTCACTTTGGGTAGCCACCCCGTGCCAGGAGTCGACGTCAGCCGGCCCGGGGTGGCTTGAACCATTAGAGCCCATCACTTCAAGGTCGCCAATTGGCTACAGGTGGTCATCTCACTGTCCGTTCGGTATCCCGCCGAGGGGTACGCCGTGTCCGCGACGGTGTCCGCCGGCGCGTCCGAGGACGGGCGGGGCTGCGCATCACCCAGACCGGGTGGAGAGCCGGCCGTCCGTTGGGGCGCCACCCACCCCTCGGCGATTCCCCTTGCGGCGACTACTCAAGGTGAGTACACACATGCTGTCGGTGACTTATCGACGTTGGTGTCCGTCCGGCCTTATCGGCTGGCTGTGCTGCGAGGTCCTGCATGAAGAGACTGATCTGGCCGTGGGGTATCGGGTTGTTCATCCTGTTCTTCGCGGTGACCGCCCCGAGTGACGCCGCTGACGTGGTGCACAACACCGTGGGCGTGCTGGGCGGGGTGGCCAATGGGCTGTCGGACTTCGTGTCCGAGGCGACCGCCTGAACCGTCGCCGATCCGGCCGGCCGCCCGCGACACCGGGCGGACCGGCCGGGCGGACCGGCCGGGCTAACGGAGTTCCTTGGCCAACGGCCTGGTCACCGCGACCGTGCCGGTCCAGTCCGAGATGTCGGACTCCACGACACCCCAGCGCGCCCCCTTGGCCGCGATGACCCGGCCGTCACCGATGTACATGCCGACGTGGCCGGGTGCGTCGGCGGTGCCGTCGGTGCCCGGCGTGAACAGCAGGTCC